>NZ_SCFN01000001.1 GCF_004138285.1 Gottfriedia acidiceleris
CAGCGGGAGCAACAGGTCCAGCAGGAGCAACAGGAGCAACAGGAACTATTGCAGCATTTGCACACATCTTTAACGTAGGTACTCAAACAATAACAACGGGTAATCCTGTTTCTTTTGATACGAATGGAACCATTTCAGGAACGGATATTACTCATGCAGCAGGCTCACCAGATATTGCACTTGCTCAAAACCACATTTATCAGGTTATATATACTTTTGTTGGTGATGCTTCTGTTTCAGATGTTTCGGTTCACTTTACGTTAGCAGGTACAGATATTCCAGGAAGTGGATTTACTGATCCAAGTTCCGTAGCTTTAGTAACTGCTTCTCAAGGTTCAGGTAAATTTATTATTAGTACTGTTGGACAAGTTGCACCAACTGATTTAAATATGGTTGTTGACAGTACTACAGACATCACTTTCCCGGCTCAGGATGCTAATCATCCAAATATTAGTATTGTTATAATTGAGCTGAGCTAATTAAAGTTTTGGAGTCCGTTGTAAAAACAACGGATTCTTTTTTTAGAAAGATAAGGATAAAAAATTTTTTACTAAACATTTAATACTGACAAAATATCCTTAAGTTGAATATGTTAATTAAGGTGATTGACAGATATAAAGTAATTTTTTAGGTATATGTTTTTTGTGAAAAGAATATTATATTTGCTGATTGAAAAGGAACCAATCTTTATCATTAACAAAAGTTAATTCTAAGCATCTATAATCCATTTATAATAAGCCTTTGATTTTATTATCTACTTTCCATGTTTGATGCAAGTCTTCTGGTATTTATCATTCAACCGATTTAAGATGAATAAGCATTTGAATTTTCAGGGAAATACAAAATAGATTAGTAGTCATATTACTATATTAAAAGTATCGATAAAATGTTGATAGAGAATGGAGAGTCTACTTTTAAAGCGAATTTAAGAAGGTGTTTTAATGATGAAAACTAGTATTATTATTTTGACTTATAATCAGCTTGAGGTATCAAAAAAATGCTTTGAAAGTCTTGCGAAATATACAAAGGAAGATGAAGTAGAAATTATTGTTATTGATAATGGATCAACTGATGGAACACGAGAATATTTAAAAAGTAATCCTTCCTTTATTACAATCTTTAATGAGATGAATATGGGGTTTGCTAAAGGTTGTAATCAAGGAATTGAAGTCGCTACAGGTGATAATTTGTTATTTTTAAATAATGATACAATCGTTACAGAAAATTGGTTAGATGCAATGCTTACTCTTTTATATAGTAATGATAAAATTGGCATGGTTGGGCCTGTAAGTAATTATGTGAGTGGATTGCAGCGAATTAATGTTGATTATCAAAATGATCAAGAAATTAATGAATTTTCATTAAGATATTGTGCAAGGGTAAAAGGAAAGTCTAAGCAAGTATTAAGATTAGTAGGATTTTGTTTATTAGTAAGACGGGAATTAATTGATCGTTTAATAGGATTTGATGAAAGGTTCAAACTAGGTTCATTTGAAGATGATGATATTTGCTTAAGAACTATTTTAGAAGGATATGAATTGCATATTGCATTAGATTCATTTGTTCATCATTATGGGCACATGACATTTAATGGAAATAGTGATATTAACATAAATCACTTATATATAGAAAACAGAATGAAATATATTGAAAAATGGGGACACAATTTAATCGATATCGGGTATCCGAAGTCTGAAATAATTGGAATGGTACCAAACGACGTTAATAATGTATTAGAAATCGGTTGTTCTGCGGGTGCGACAGGTTTAGAAATTAAAAATCTGTACCAATGCGACTTATTTGGAACAGAAATTGATTCAGAATTATCTTCAATTGCATCACGATTTTATAATCGAATTGATGAAATCAGTATTACGGAAGTACCACATAGCTATCCTGAGGAGTTTTTTGATCTAATCATAGTAGATAATATTATAAATCATCTTGTAGATCCTTGGGGTTATGTAAAAGAGATCACTAGTCTGTTAAAACCATCTGGCTCAATTATTTGCAGAGTTCCAAATGTTTCGCATGGCGAAGTACTCTTTCAATTATTACAAGGCCAATGGAATTATATACACGCTGGAATATTGAAAAAGGAGCATATTAGATTTTTTACACCTCAAACAATTAATACTCTTTTTCCAATAGAGCAATTTGAAATGATGTGGAAAAAAAATGAAAGCATAAAGGTTGATTTAAATATAAAATTATTTTTTGAGGAAGTAGTTCATTTAGCTCATAGCTTTGGAATAAATCTTAATGAATTAACTAAAAATCTTGAAATATATAATATGCTCTTGATAGTAAGGAAAAAATGATAAAAGGCAGCTGAAGTAGATCAGCTGCCTTTATTGTTTAATCTGTTTGAAAAATATTCCCTATTAGAAAGGATACTAGGATGTGTTGGATAAAATTGATATGCTAATTCGTTGTGCTCATTTGCAAGGTGATACTCACCAATTCTGTCATAACATACCGCTAGTTGTAAATGTGGTAGCCAAGTAGTACAAGATGGATTGAGATGAATCAATCGATCGTTAATTTTATTTAAAGTCGCTTCTTTATACCAAAAAATTGCCGAATCGAAATTATTTTTCTCAAGAAATGTATAAGCTAATCTACAACATGTTTCAGGATGAGTATTGCCAAATTTAAGAGCTTTTAATAACCAAGTAGTTTCTAACTCTCTTAGATTAAGCTCATGATAACTATTAGCAATATAATTACATGCGAGGATATTAAGCTCTTCAAATTGCTGATTTAATCGCAAAAATTTTAAAAAATACTTAATTGATTTATCATGTTGATGATCTGAACTTAACTCTTTTGCATAATAAAATAAATCCATTGTTGAAAGATTGATGTCATTACTTAAC
Organism: Gottfriedia acidiceleris; assembly: GCF_004138285.1. GTDB lineage: Bacteria > Bacillota > Bacilli > Bacillales > Bacillaceae_G > Gottfriedia > Gottfriedia acidiceleris_A. The sequence continues at coordinate 2,880 of NZ_SCFN01000001.1, forward strand.
ATTTGTTCATATATTCGAATATTTTCTTTTGTATTTTGTGTAAAAGGAAGATCTGTAATAACAAGATTAGTAGAAAATGATTCAGAGGTTTGTTCATTTTTCATATTCGTTGAATGACTATTTGAATCTAATTTTTTAAATAATCTACTGATTTTTTGTTTACTTTTTACATTCCAACCGATCTGATAATCGACAGCTACATAATAAACTTCATTGTTTATTGACTGTTTTAGCTTAGACAATTTTAAACGGTCATTTTCTAGTAAAACTTCACTATGGTTTAGTAAAAGTATAAAGTCTTTTGTTGCCAATGATTTTGAAAAATTTAATGCAGCTATTTCATCCACACCATCAAAAACATGTATTTGCTCTGTAAACTGTCTTGCTAGCTCAATCGTTCGATCGTGGGAATTCATATCAACGATGATAATTTCATCAACTAGGCTACTAACTGAACTAAGACATCTTTCAATTGTGGCTTCATTATTTTGTACAACCATGCATAAACTGACTGTGATCAAGCTATCACCCTTTTCTATAATTTTGATTTTGTATTAAATGATTGATGATATATTAATGTTGATTTACTTAATTAGTAGTTTCCAAATCATCTTTTGTGCCTACTAAACAGATAGGATCCAGGAAATATAACGTTAGAAGATAGTAAGGGTGAGTTATTGGTCTTTAAAATATGAGCGGAAATACTCTTGGTTGTGTAGAACTGATGGATTATTGGGAACATAACTTGCAGCTATATCATTATATTTTCTAGCAGTTAGTTGATCACCTAATCGACTATAGCAAAGACATAACTGTAGATTAGGTAACCAAGTGTAACAAGCCTGATTTATAAAAGGACTACTTTTAGGAACATCAACAAGAGTAGCGAGTTTATACCACGAAATTGCACGTGTGTAATCACCTTGTTGAAGATAAACAAATCCTAATCGACAGCAGTTTTCTCCACGGGGTCCATCATAAGAAAATGATCTTAGACAACTACTAATTGCTTTTTCCCATTCGTTTATATTTAAATAGCAGTCTGCCATTTTTCCGCAGGCTTGAATATTATCCTCGTACCAGCCTTTTCCTTCATCAAGAAACAATTCATACCATTCAATTGCCTTTTCGAATAGCTGATGATCTACGCATTCATTTGCATAATAGTATTTGTCACGTGGACTTAATTCATTTCCTGAAGAAATCGCATTTTCATAAATCTTTAAATTACGATCAGAATATTCTTTGTCTTTTTGATGAATAATTGCGGCATCCGATTGAATAATTTCGCCATAAACCTCTAAATATTCATGAACGAAACCAATCCATTTAAAGTTTCTTTCTCGCTTAACGATTCGATTCCGTACAGAACTAAAGCTCGGATTACCATTTTCATCGAAAGCTAGATGATATTTCATTCCGACAGCGTCGACGTTTTTAGTTAATGACTTTTTTAATTTAAGTAATTTTTTCTCATTTTCATCAGTGATAATATCATCAGCATCTAGCCACATAATATAATCCTTCGTTGCCTTAGAAAACGCAAAATTTCTTGCGGCTGAGAAATCATTGATCCAAGTAAAATCATATATTGAATTTGTAAACTTTTTAGCTATTTCCTTTGTTTTGTCTGTTGAACCAGTATCAATAATGACAATTTCGTCTACTATATTAGATACAGATGATAAACATCTGGAAAGTACAGCTTCTTCGTTTTTAACAATCATACAAAGGCTTAAAGTTATTGGTTTTTTTTTCATGAATTCCACCTCAATTTCTATGTTATTAAGGTTGTCAACAAATGGTGCAATTCATAAAGTTCAAAAAAAGATTAATGTTGAATTTCTACAATAGATATGATTAAATGGAAAAAATGAATAATGAAAATTTTTAGATGAAGAGAGTAATCTTATTTTGATTCTTGTAGAGAGTTGGGGATGGTGGAAGCCTAACAGAACGAATAAGATGAAGCGCACTTCGGAGAAGCAGTCTGAATTAATAGTAGGACTTTGCCGGGGAAGACCTCGTTAACAAATTTTAAAGTTGGTTCAATATATTTGAACAATTAGAGTGGTACCGCGGATTAGTTAAACCCGTCTCTTATGATAGAGACGGGTTTTTTATATTTTGGAGAGGATTGATCATAATGAATTATGTAAACATGTATAGTGAACAAATTGAAAAAGCTTTAAATGGATCACTAACTTTAACTGAAATTAACTCACTTATCGAAAAACCGAATTATGCAGATCAAGGTGATTTAGCATTTCCTTGTTTTCAATTAGCAAAAGCATTAAAAAAATCTCCAGTAATAATTGCAAAGGAAATTGCACCACAGATTAATCATGATTTAATTGAAAAAGTAGAAGCGAACGGCCCGTACGTAAACTGCTTTTTGAATAAAAAGCTAGTAAGTAAGCAAGTAATTGAATTAGTTCTTGGTCAAGGGAAGGAATACGGAAACCAAGTAATAGGAGAAGACAAAACGGTTGCGATTGATTGTTCCTCTCCAAATATTGCAAAGCCATTTTCGATGGGGCACTTGCGTTCAACAATGATCGGAAATTCAATTGCTAAAATAGCTGAAAAAAATGGATATAAATCAATAAAAATTAATCATCTTGGTGATTGGGGAACACAGTTTGGGAAATTAATTGTTGCTTATAAACTTTGGGGTAATCAAGACGCAGTAAAAGAAAATCCAATCAAAGAACTTTTAAAATTATATGTTAAGTTTCATGAAGAAGTTGAAAAAGAGCCTCAACTTGAGGATGAAGCTAGAAGCTGGTTTAAACAATTAGAGGAGAAAAATGAAGAAGCTTTACACTTATGGAAGTGGTTCCGTGATGAGTCTCTTAAAGAATTCATGTTAGTATATGATTTATTAGGTGTTAACTTTGATAGCTTTAACGGAGAAGCGTTTTACAATGATAAAATGGAACGAGTTATTGAACTTCTAGAGCAAAAAAACCTTTTAGTCGAATCTGAGGGTGCCGATGTTGTTGAATTAATTGAAAAGGAATTACCACCATGCTTAATTAGAAAATCTGATGGAGCTACACTGTATGCAACAAGAGATCTGGCAGCTGCACTTTATCGTAAAGAAACATACGATTTTGATAAAGCAGTGTATGTTGTAGGTGGAGAACAAGCATTGCATTTTGAGCAAGTATTTACAGTTTTGAAGAAAATGGGTTACGAATGGGCGAATGAAATGGTACATGTTCCATTCGGCTTAATCTTACAAAATGGTAAAAAAATGTCTACGCGAAAAGGGAAAATTGTTCTTTTAGAAGAGGTAATTGAGGAAGCGATTAGTTTAGCTAGTCAAAATATTGCAGAAAAAAATCCTACATTAAAAAATAAAGAAGAAGTTGCTAATATGGTTGGAGTCGGTGCAATCATTTTCCAAGATTTAAAAAATGACCGTATGAATAACATCGAATTTTCACTTGAGCAGATGCTAAAATTTGAAGGTGAAACAGGGCCATATGTACAATACTCAATTGCGAGAACAAATTCAATTTTAGATAAAGCTGCATCACAGGATTTAAATAAACAAGATGGGCTGGAAGATCCATATAGTTGGGACATCATAAAACATATACTCGAGTTCCCTAACAAAGTAGCGCGTAGTTTTGAACAATTTGAACCATCTGTCATTGCTAAATATACAATAGATTTGGCACAAAGCTTCAATAAATATTATGGAAATACTCATATTCTAACAAATGATGATCAATTAGAGAGTAGATTAGCATTAATTAAAGTTGTTTCCATTGTTTTAGAAGAAGGACTAAGATTATTAGGAATTCGTGCTCCAAAAGAAATGTAAAGTAACAGGTATTGAAGAAATTTTGATCTTCAATACCTGTTTTCTTTTTGATTTGATCGTAGAACTCAAAAACACAATCTTTCTAATTTTTATTACATATATATAGTTATGTAATTACGATTAGTGAAAACAGTGTATCCAAATGAAAAAAGATTAACGAAGTCTAAGAAAAGAATTAAAAAATTAAAAGTTTTATTGAAAATGATTATCATTTACATTTATAATAAATTTAAGATATTTAGAGAATAAGGGGAAACGTTCAATGTCGATATTAAATTTTATTAAAAATAGAAGAACTATTAGAGATACAAAAAAGGATCCAATTAAGATGGAAGATTTAATGGAGCTACTTGAAGCAGCATCTTATGCTCCTTTCCACAGCAAAGAAGAGCCTTGGCAATTCATTATGGTTTCAGAGGAAAAAGAAAAAGAATATTATGCTTCAAAAATTGTCGATAGTTACGAAAGAATGGAATTAACTGAAACATATACAGTTGAGAAAATTAAAAAATCAACGGAATTCTTTAAAACATATATCGTTGACACACCTATGCATTTAATTATAACGACAGACCACTCAAAAAATGAAAAGAAAAATTTAGAAGCGATTGGAGCAACCTGTGCATTTGTTCAAAATTTACAATTAGCAGCTTGGGAAAAAAATATTGGAATGGTATGGCGAACAAATCCTTATATTTTTGATAAACAATTTTACAAAGAGATGGGCATTCCTGAAAATCGAAAAATTTTAGGGGCACTTCATATCGGTTATATAAATTCAATGCCAAAAGGAACAAAGAAAAGAAAACATCCAAGTGAATGGACTACTAAGTTAAGTCAAAATATTACACTTTCTTAAACAAATAATATGACATGTAGAGTGATGTATGTAAAATAAATGCATTACTCTTTTCTTATTAATTACCTAAAAATTACCAAAAAATTCTTCACTTAATTCGACACATTTTATAATTTTTTTTAATTATAATCCTCCTTGAAAGGCATTATTTTAAGGGAGGATTTATTGATGAAAAAATTTTTAACAACAATTTCTGCTTTAACTTTAGTAAGTACTATGTTTTCAACTGCTGCTATGGCAAAGAGTGAAAATGCAAAGAAATCACTCGTAGCTTTAGGAGATTCGATTACGTTTGGTTACAATTTAGGAGTAAATAATGAACAACCTTCTAAGTTTGCTTTTCCATTTATTATTGGACAAGATGCTAATCTAAGGATTCGAGACTTAGGTGTTCCAGGGTGGAGAACTGATCAACTGTTGTTCTCAATCAAGAATGATGATACATATCGAGATGCTGTTAGACATGCTGATTATGTAACTTTAGATATTGGAAACAATGACCTTCTACAAGCTCTCAAAGCGAGTAATGGAGATGCTACAAAATTACAGCAAGCAGTTGGTGCGATGCTACCAGTGTTATTAAAGAATTTATCTGATACAATTTTAGAAATTAGATCACTTACTGATGCACCGATTGTAGTATATAACATTTATAATCCATTCCAAACTACAGATCCTATGTATGGACAAGGCAATTTCCTATTGAGTAACATTATTAACAAAAATATTAATAATTCAGTGAATACTCTTAAAGCAAATGGAGTCTCTAACTTAGTAATAGCAGACGCATTTTCAACTTTCTATAATCATCAAAGTACATATGTTAGACAGAATGACATTCACCCAACAATTGAAGGGCAAAAAAAGTTAGCTGAAATTGGTGAAGCAGCATTAAATTTAGATTGATATTGTAAAAAAAGAGAGTGTTCAAAAAAGATTTCTTTTTGACACTCTCTATTAAATATCATTTTAAAACACTTTAGTAGTCCAGTTTTCGCCATTCCATACATCTGTAACTAATCCTTGGTAGAATTCAGGTTCGTGACAGATAATTAAAAGACTTCCTTTGTACTCTTTTAGTGCGCGTTGTAGTTCTTCTTTAGCATCAACATCTAAATGGTTAGTAGGCTCATCGAGAACAAGTAAGTTTGTTTCTTGATTAATTAACTTACATAAACGAACTTTCGCCTTTTCTCCACCACTTAAAACTGCAACTTTACTCTCAATATGCTTAGTCGTTAAACCACATTTTGCAAGTGCAGAACGAACTTCATATTGTGTAAATGATGGAAATTCATCCCAAACTTCATCGATACATGTTTTATTATTATCACTTTTTACTTCTTGTTCGAAATATCCAATATGAAGGAATTCACCGCGCTCAACTTCACCAGAAATTGGTTTAATATCACCAAGTAAACTACGCATTAACGTCGTTTTACCGATACCGTTCGCACCAACTAAAGCAATTTTCTGTCCACGTTCCATACGTAGATTTAAAGGTTTTGATAGAGGCTCATCGTAACCAATCACTAAATCTTTTGCTTCAAATATTAATTTACCTGAAGTACGAGCTGGTTTAAAGTGGAATTCTGGTTTTGGCTTTTCACGTGCAAGCTCAATTACATCCATTTTATCAAGTTTCTTTTGGCGAGACATTGCCATATTACGAGTAGAAACACGAGCTTTATTACGAGCAACGAAATCTTTTAGTTCAGAGATTTCTTGTTGTTGACGTTTATATGCTGATTCTAATTGTGATTTTTTCATTTCATGAATTCCTTTGAAATTATCATAATCACCAACATAACGATTTAATTCTTGATTTTCCATATGATAAATTAAGTTAATAACACTATTTAAAAACGGAATATCATGTGAAATTAAAATAAATGCATTCTCATACTCTTGTAAATAACGCTTTAACCATTCAATATGCTGTTCATCTAAATAGTTAGTAGGCTCATCTAGTAATAAGATATCTGGTTTTTCTAAAAGAAGTTTTGATAGAAGAACTTTTGAACGTTGACCACCAGAAAGTTCAGTTACATCTCGATCAAGTCCGATATCTTCTAAACCTAAACCACGACCAATTTCTTCAACTTTAGCATCGATAATGTAGAAATCATTATTTGTTAAAGTATCTTGAAGAACACCTACATCTTCTAGCATTTTCTCCATTTCTTCTGGAGTTGCATCAGCCATTTTTACATATAAATCATTAATTTCATTTTCCATATCAAACATGTATTGGAAAGCACTTTTTAATACGTCACGAATTGTCATACCTGGCTGTAATACAGCATGCTGATCTAAATAACCTACACGTACTTTTTTAGACCATTCAACCTTACCTTCATCAGGCTGTAATTTTCCAGTAACGATATTCATGAAAGTTGATTTACCTTCACCATTTGCACCAATAAGACCGATATGTTCACCTTTTAATAGACGGAATGATACATCATTAAAAATTGCACGATCACCGAATCCATGGCTTAAGTTTTTTACAGTTAAAATACTCATTGATCGACACCTTTTCTTTATTTTTCATATAATAATGTTCTTTATAAAAGAACGTAATTTAAACAGTCACCATCTAATTATAGTCTGCAACTGGGTATGTGTTCAACAGTAAATTAAGTTATAACTTTAGGGGTCAGGTTAGAACCGAAATAAAATAGGGGACTTTTGAAAAAAGGAAAAAAAATCCATATAGCCCTACTATTCCTATCCCCATATTTTCGTATTTAATGTATAATTCAGAAGTGTAATAGTCAAAAAAGTGGGTTTTAAAGGCGTGTAAGTACAGAAATAGCCATACCTACTATTCGGAGGAGGAAGTTTAATGTTTGGTAAAGTTGCTGCAGATATGCTTGGTTTAAGTGATGTAGGTAGTGTTATTGAACCGAAAAATTATGACAAAGTTGATTCTGACGATTATGTAATGCATGAAGATAATGAAAAAATTTATTTCTTAATTAAATCAAAATCAGATGAGTATTGCTTTACGAATAAGGCTTTAATTCATTTAGACGGTACAAGTGCAATAAGTAAGAAGCGTACACTTCATCGTTATAATTATCACACTCATAAAATCACACATGTTTTACTTGAAACAGCTGGTACAATTGATTTAGATGTTGAAATTAAGTTCAACATTGGTGGTAGAGAGTTTTCGATTGATGTTCATAAAAAACATATTGAACAAGTTAAGGATTTATATAAAGCTTTATTAATGATTGCTGAAATTAGTCATGAAAATGAAAAAGCACTTGGATATGCGAAAGAAAGTATTGAAATTGCTTCTACAACATTAGGCCGCGTAACTTCAAATGAAAATAATTTAGTGAACAGTTTTAAAGAAATTAATGAAGCTACTTTTGAATGGTTAATGAAGTCTAGAGAGCAATACAAAGTTAAAGATTTCGGATCTGTATTTGAGAAGTATATTAATAATTAATTATGTAAGAGATGTCTCGTAAGTCAAAGTACTTATGAGACTTTTTTTGTTGGTGAACCTCTTTAGATTAGAGAAATACGAATAAAAGGATGAGTAAGTAAAAAAAGGAAAAAGAAGAAATATGGTTAATCATAAAGGGTTCATGTGTGAAATCTCTTATTTATTTGGAGAAATAAGACTACAAAACAATAATAAAAAAAGAAAACTCGCAAGGAACATAGTACCATGCGAGTTTTCTTTTTTTAAAACCTAATTAATTAAAACTTCTACGCTTTGACGATTTAAAATAGTAGCATTTGGACATCGTTTTTTTATTTCTTGTAAAAAACTTTCTTCATCTTTAGGAAGTGAAAGTAAGGCAAATCCGTACTTTTTGTATTCGATTTTTAAACGTTTGAAGGTCCATGCAGGTGATGAAACTGGATTATTCGAGAAATTAACTGTTCTGATTTCACTATATGGAATGATAATTGTTATAAATCCAAATTTTGATTTGAATTCAGTTTTGGTTAATTCATGGTATGTGTTGAATAATGCCCAAACTAGAACAATCAATATTGGTAATAAAAAGACAAAGACTACTAAACTTATGATGATTCCTGTGCTATCAGCTTCAATAAAGCTGATGATGGGAACTGAAATAATGATGGGAATTAAGCTCAGAATTAGGACGACTAATAGAGGATTTTTCTTCACTTTAAATTTCATGGGGACACCTTGATCCTATCCTAAAATTTGATTTAAATGGTGCTTCATATGATCAATGTAGTCAGTAAATAACCAACTTAGTGTAACAGATTCTTCATTTTGACTATTATATTGTAGTTTCCATTGGTCTTCTGAAATGTTTGAGAGCACATTCATGAAACGTGAATTTAGAGCAGTCCATAACGTAAGAATTTCTTCAATTGTATAGCTATTTTGATAATCATTTAATTCTACCCAAGAATTTTGTTTATAAAGCTCCAAAACTAGTTCTTCATTAGAGGACAATCTATCTATAAATCTTTTATGATTCATAGTCGCAGAATCGCAAAGATGTCCAAGGATTTCTTTTTTAGACCATTTTGTAGGACTTGGTTTAAAATCTGTATTCGATAAGGCTCTGATGATTTTTGGAACGGATTGGATTAGACTACTAAATTCGTTCATTAAATTATTCATCTAAATATTCCTCCTTCGTTTCTACATGTTATGGATATGTTTAAACATTTTTCTTTATGAGTCTTTAGACAAGCCATAGGTGAATAGGTTATTAGTAGGACAATCTTGGAGGTGGCTTGATGTTAATCTTTTTACTTTATGTCGGATTGTTAGTTGGAGTGTTAGCTGTTTATAAAGATGCCATTAAGCGGGATGTTAGTAATCTTGGGTTTCAAATGATCGGTTATTATGTACTAGCTTCTTTACCATTTAGGTTATTTTGGTTACCGATCCCTTTTGGATTTTTGATTTGTTTATTTTTATTATCTAAACCGATGCTTCGATATAAAAAACAAAAACAAGTTGCTAGCCTATTAGGTTTCATTGTATTTATAGTAGATGCTGTATTCTAAATGTATGTTTAGAATACAGCTTTTTTGATGTTTTCGTCTCAATCCGTAACTCTTATTGAGTGATCCAACTTATCCTTTAGTATGCAGTAAGGAATATCATTTTTTAGCAATCTTTAATGCCTTTTCGGTATTAGCAAAATGTAATTTCGTTAGACTTCGTAAAGCTTCAAAACCTTTTGATTTAATTAGTTTTGCAGCGGCTTGATCAACTTTTGCTCCTGCACCTTTTGGTAAGGTCATGCCTGCTTTTTCACTTAATTGATCCATTTGTTGTAGGAAAGCATAGCGGGCTAAGATAGAAGAAACTGCAACTGAGAGATGCAAACCTTCTGCTTTTGTAGCAAATTGAACTTTATCACGAATTACTTCTTTTGTTCCTTTTAAATATCCGTAGTACAGATTTGGAGGAGTAAATTGATCAATTAAGATTGCATCATATTTTTTATCTTCCAATTTTGAAATAGTATTTCGAATTGCTTGATTATGTAATAGTGCCTTTAGTTTATTCATATTATTGCCTTTTTCTTGCATAGCATTGTATTTCTCATTGTTTAGTACTAAGAGGCTGTAGGTTACGACATGAATAATTTTTTTTGCTATGCTGCATATGGCATCGTCAGTTAGTTCTTTGGAATCTTTTACGCCTAATTCTTTTAGTAATTCGAATTGGCTTGGTTCTACAAAGGAAGCTACTACTGTCATCGGTCCAAAGTAGTCACCTGTACCTACTTCATCACTACCTATAACTGCAAGACTTGAAAAGTTTTTTGGTAAAGTTGAATTCGTATTTGTAGGGTTTGCTTTTTTAGGAGTTTGGCTAGCCAATTTACCTTGCCATTTACTTACTTCAGCATCACAATTTGACCCTTGAAACATTACCTTACCAGATTTATATGCAGTAATCGTACAGCCATTTGGTTTGGCCATAAATACTCCACCTTGTGGTACTTTTGATTGCAGGCTACTTTGGTAGTGTACTTTCATCTTTAAGAGAGTATCCTCAGAAACTGTTAATACAGTGTTTGACATAAATTTCTCCTTTATAAATGGATATTTACCAATACTTTTGTTTGTATTGAATTTCGTGTTATAGTTAAGGTTAGAATGTTTAAAAGCTGAATGGAGGTATGAAGTTGTCCAATTCTTCATCGAAACAAAAACTAAATGTAACTATTTATGGGCAACATTATGCAATTACTGGTGACGAGTCAACAGATCATATTCGCCATGTTGCCTCAATTGTAGATGATAAAATGAAAGAAATAAATAAAAAAAATCCATTATTAGATACTAATAAATTAGCTGTATTGACAGCAATAAATATTGTAAGTGATTATGTAAAGTTAAAAGAAAGAGCTGAAATGCTCGAAAAATTATTAGAAAAACAAACGAAAAGTGAGCAGAAAAACAATGATTGATTTAATAATACTTATTATTTTTATTTTAGGAATTTTAACAGGATGGAAAAGAGGATTTATTAGCAGCCTTGTACGATTACTAGGTTTTTTACTTTCCTTATTCCTAGCTTATCATTATTATGAGCAGACCGCTACTTCGCTTAAAAAAATATTTCCAATACATATAAGCGGAGGCCAGGTTGTAAACGCAGAGCAGTTTGTATATGAAATTATAGCTTTTGCTTTGTTATTTATTGGGACAAGGCTAGTTATTTCATTTATTGGTTCGTTATTAAATGGAGTTTTCCAATTACCTGTTCTAAAGCAGATGAACTCCTTCTTAGGTGGTATTTTTGGTTTTATAGAGGTTTATTTATTTTCGGTTTTGGCGCTATTTATAGCTTTAATCGTACCTATTGATACGCTTCATGTTTTATTACATAAATCAAATATCGCTTATTTTATGGTTCAACATACACCATTTATATCAAATCAATTAATGGAATTATGGAAACCATTTTCTAGTTCTGAAATACTTTAATCGAGTTTAAGTGAAAAACAATTTCTATGTTAAGTAGGTGACTTAAAATGCACAAAAAAGAGTTAATAAAACTGTTAGAACAAATTGCTACTTATTTAGAACTAAAAGGTGAGAATGCTTTTAAAATATCAGCATTTCGTAAAGCGGCAAATGCATTAGAAACTGATGAAAGAAGTCTTGAACAAATCGACGACTTTACTGCCATAAAAGGAATCGGAAAAGGGACTTCTGCAGTCATTTTAGAATATATTGAAACTGGCAAAAGTACGGTATTGGAAGAACTACAAGAATCATTGCCTAAAACTTTACTTCCTTTACTCAGACTACCAGGATTAGGTGGGAAAAAAGTAGCTAAGCTTTATCAAGCATTACAAATTGAGAGCATGGAGCAGTTAAAAGAAGCATGCTTAAATGGTAAGCTACAAGGGTTAGCTGGATTCGGTAAAAAGACAGAGAAAAATATTTTAGAATCAATCGAAGAGTTTGGTAAGCAGCCTGAACGCTTGCCACTTGCAGATGTATTACCGATTGCTGATAAAATTGAAGCTTATTTAGCAGAGATAAAGGATGTTGAAAAATATTCAAGAGCAGGAAGCTTACGAAGAGTACGTGAAACTGTTAAAGATTTAGACTTCATTGTTGCATCAAATAAACCAGAAAGTATTAAAGAACAATTACTTTCGATGCCGGAAATCGTTCGAATAATTGCACAAGGGGATACAAAAGTGTCTCTTGTTTTAAAAGGTGTTGAATATGAGATTTCAGTTGACTTCCGAATTATTCAACCAAAGGAGTTTGCTACAACACTGCATCATTTTACAGGCTCTAAGGATCATAATGTAGCTATGCGCCAATTGGCTAAAGAGCGTGATGAAAAAATTAGTGAGTATGGTGTTGAGGATGTTAATACTGGAGAGGTTTTAACATTTGAAAATGAAGAAGATTTTTATGCTCACTTTAATTTACCTTGTTTTCCACCTGAAATTCGAGAGGATGGAAAGGAAGTTTCAACTTTTACAAATGATTACCCATTAATTCGTTTAGAAGATATGAAATCTGATTTGCATATGCACTCTACTTGGAGTGATGGTGGCTACTCAATTGAAGAAATGGCTGATGCATGTCGTGCTAAGGGATATAAATATATTGTCATCACAGATCATTCACAATATTTAAAGGTTGCGAACGGTTTAACTCCTGAGCGCTTATGGAAACAAAAAGAAGAAATTCAGCGTGTAAATGAAAAATACACTGATTTTACAATTCTACATGGGGTAGAAATGGATATTTTACCTGATGGTTCATTAGATTATGAAGATGATGTTTTACGTTCACTTGATTTTGTTATTGCATCAATCCATTCTAGCTTTAGTCAAGATGAAGAGACAATCATGATGCGTTTAAAAAATGCAATGAGAAATCCTTATGTTAGCATGATTGGGCATCCAACAGGGCGCAAAATTGGCAGAAGAGCTGGGTACAAAGTAAATGCTGAAGAATTAATTTCTGTAGCAAAAGAAACAGGTACAATTTTAGAATTAAATGCAAATCCAAATCGATTAGATTTAAATAAAGAAATGTTAATGATGGCCAAAGAAGCTGGTGTGATGCTATCAATTAATACTGATGCACATAATATTGATATGCTAGAGCATATGACTGTTGGGGTTAGTGCGGCCAAGAAGGCTTGGTTAAAAAGAGAAAATATTGTAAATACATTTGAATTACACGAACTTTTAAGTTTGATTGAAAGGAAACGTAATCGAGTGTAAGGAGGTTACGGGGCACATGAAACGTACATTAAGAGTTTTAGAGTACGATAAAATAAAAGAACAATTGCTTAAACATGCTTCATCTTCACTAGGTAAGGAACGTATTAAAAATCTTTTACCAAGTACTGACTATGATGAAGTAGTAGAATTACATGAATCAACTGACGAAGCAGTAAAAGTTATTCGTCTACGCGGAAATGTTCCACTTGGTGGTTTATCTGATATAAGAATGCAAGTTAAAAGAGCCGATATTGGTGGAATGCTTTCACCTTCTGAGTTAATCGCGATTTCAGGTGTTACGTATGCTGGACGTCAAATGATTCGATTTATTGAAACTTTACTAGAAAGTGAAGTAGAGATTCCATATTTAGAGTCATTAAGTGAGCAAATTATTCCTTTATTAGAACTAGATAAAAATATAAAAGCGGCTATTGGTGATAATGGCGAAGTTTTAGATGATGCTAGTGTGACACTTCGAACGATTCGTGGACAAGTTCGAACAGCTGAAGCTCGAATTCGTGAAAAATTAGAGAGTCTAACTAGAGGTGCAAATGCACAAAAAATGTTATCAGATTCAATCGTAACGATTCGTAATGATCGCTTCGTTATTCCAGTAAAACAAGAATATCGACATGTTTATGGTGGTATTGTTCATGATCAATCTTCTTCTGGTCAAACATTATTTATTGAGCCACAAGCTGTCGTTACATTAAACAATAGTTTACAAGAAGCTAAAGTTAAAGAAGAGCAAGAAATTGAGAAAATTTTAATGGCTTTAACAGGTCAAGTAGCGGAAGCTTCAGCGGATTTATTGCAAAATGTTGAAATTTTAGCTGAAATGGATTTCTTATTTGCAAAAGCTAACTATTCGCATTCAATTAAGGCAAGTAAACCAATTTTAAATAACGATCGATATTTTAAATTAAAAAAAGCACGTCATCCTCTAATTCCAAGGGATGTGGTAGTAGCTAATGATATTGAATTAGGTAAGGAGTTTACTACGATTGTCATTACTGGTCCAAATACAGGTGGTAAGACGGTTACTTTAAAAACGATTGGTATATGTGTTTTAATGGCACAATCTGGTCTACAAATTCCTGCACTAGACGGTTCAGAAATCTGTGTGTTCGAGCAAATTTTCGCCGATATTGGTGATGAGCAATCAATCGAACAGAGCTTAAGTACATTCTCTTCTCATATGGTGAATATTGTAGATATTTTAAAACATGTTAATCATAGTAGTCTTGTATTATTTGATGAATTAGGAGCTGGAACTGACCCTCAGGAAGGTGCGGCTTTAGCAATCTCAATTTTAGATGAGGTAAGGGAATACGGTGCAAGAGTAGTAGCGACAACGCATTATCCTGAATTAAAAGCATATAGTTACAATCGAGAGCACGTTATGAATGCTAGTGTTGAATTTGATGTAGAAACACTAAGTCCGACTTATCGACTATTAATTGGTGTTCCAGGTAAAAGTAATGCATTTGAGATTTCTAGAAGACTTGGACTTTCAAATCGTGTAATTGAAAAAGCAAAAAATCATGTAAGTGAAGAAAGTAATGAAGTTGAAAATATGATTGCATCTTTAGAAACGAGTAGAAAAGGTGCAGAAACAGAATGGAAAGAAGCAGAAGATTTCCGTAAAGAATCAGAGCGTGTTTTCAAAGATTTACAAAAGCAAATGATGGAATTTTATGAGCATCGTGATGAATTATATCGTGGAGCACAGGAAGAAGCGAAAAAACGTGTCAGAGTAGCACAACAAGAAGCTGAAGAAATTATTAAAGAGTTAAGAGAGTTAAAGAATAGCCAATTAGCTTCAATTAAAGATCATGAATTAATTGAGGCAAGAACTCGTTTGGAGGGGGCAATTCCTTATGCTCCAAAGAAAACAATTCCTCAGGCCGCTCCGAAGAAACAAAGAAAGCTTCGTGAAGGTGACGAGGTAAAAGTGATTAGTTTTAACCAAAAAGGGACACTACTTGATCAAGTTAGTGAAGGTGAATGGCAAGTTCAGCTCGGAATTATTAAAATGAAAGTTAAAGAAAAAGATATCGAATATATGAGTTCACCTAAAGAAGTAAAAGAACGAACTGTTACATCTGTAAAAGGTAAGGACTTCCATGTTAATCTTGAGCTAGATCTTAGAGGTGAAAGATATGAAGATGCGTTAATTCGTGTTGAAAAATATATCGATGATGCATTATTAGCCGGTTATCCTCGAATTAATATCATTCATGGAAAAGGAACTGGCGCACTGAGACAAGGGGTACAGGAATACTTAAAAAAACACAGATCAGTTAAATCCTATCGATATGGAGCAGCCTCCGAGGGTGGAATAGGTGTAACTGTTGTCGATTTAAAATAAGGTAATAGGGGTTCTAAGATGGAAAAGTTGGCAAAAATATTATTTGCGGTTTGTGCAGTATTTTTAATTTGGGGAATTTTGTACGTAACAGTTATTAAATAAAGTAATTGAGGCTAGCATCATTATTGTATTTCTATTTATTTATGTAGACGTTAAAACCTTACATAACAATGAACCTAGAAGACATAACCTGAGTTAGTCTCTTTTTTATTAGAAAGGTGAATTGGCTTGAAGAAAATCATTTTAGCATTAGTCATCTTTGTTATTGTCTTTGTTGGATTTAATGGTTTTCAACATAAACACCAAAAGAAGATAAATGATGTAAGTAAAGATATTATTGTACAAAGGGATGTACGTTACACAAATCCTGCCCAAGTTCCACAAACCTTTGATATATACCGATCTAAAAATTCACATGGTCCATCACCAACGTTGATATTTGTTCATGGCGGTTCTTGGAGATATGGAAGTAAAGCGTTAAATAAACGTTGGAGTACAATTTTTAATGAAATAGTAAAAGATGGATATACAGCAATTAGTATAGACTACACACTTTATTCAAAAGAAAATTATTCATATAACTTTCCAGTTCGTGACGTGAAAACAGCAATCGACTTTATTTACACAAATTCAACTGAATTAGGAATTGATCGAAATCAAATTGGGATAGCTGGTGCTTCTGCCGGTGGACACTTAGCTTTATTAACTGGACTTCAACCTGATATACAAAACAAAATAAAATATATTATTGCTTGGTATCCAATTTCAGACTTAACGACTATGAATCAATCTCCTTCTTCAAGAAGTTCAGAAATTGTAGATAAATATATGAATAGTACTGTAGATCAAATGACAGATGAGTATAATCGAATGAGCCCTATTCAATATGTAGAAAAGACAAAAGTCCCAATCTTTATAGTACATGGCACAGGAGATAAGCTTGTTCCGTTCAGTCAATCTAAGAGATTTGCTAAAAAAAATCCAAAAATGGTTACTTTGATTGCACTTAAAAATGGAAACCATGGATTTACAAATCTTTCGATACAAAAATCCACCAATGATACAATAAATTATTTAAAGGCAAGATTAAAAAAGTAAGGAGTATCAATGAATCATATTAATAAAATTCAATTTCTAACAAAAGAGCATTGGAATCTATTGTTACTAGCTGATCCATCAAAAGAAATGGTAGATAAATATATTCAAAAGAGTAATATTTATGAAATACTAGACCAAAATTTACTCGTCGGTGTATTAGTATTAATGGAGAATTCAAGTGATGAGGTTGAAATTAAAAATATTGCAATTGATTCGGCCTTCCAAGGACAAGGATTTGGAAAAAATTTAATCCACTATGGAATTAATGAATCTAAAAAACTTGGTTATTCTAAAATTTCGATCTGTACCGGTAACTCAAGTACATACCAATTAGCATTATATAAAAATTGCGGATTTCAAATCAGTACTGTTTTTTACGATTACTTTATTGATAATTATGATGAAGAAATTTGGGAAAATGGCATACAGTGTAAGGATTTAATCAAGCTAGAACAAAATCTATAGTATACACAGAAGCTACCTAAGAAGATTTAGGTAGCTTCTGTGTGTTGAAATATATTGTAGTCAATATTGAAAAATAGAAAGATTAAATGAATTTCTTTGAAAAAAGGGTCTAGTTATTATTGGTCTATCTGTCATCTTATTGATAAACAAAGTCTTTTACCCGATTATCTAAGCGTTCTTCTAAACCCAGCTTTCTCAGCTTCTTCCTCTGAACAGAACCATTTCTCACCATAGCTCTCATCGATCTTTGTCACATCATAGAATTGATCACCTGGTTCATGATAGATTTTCTCACCTGTATTATAGCTAATATTCCCCTTTATATCACAGTCAGTACCTTCGCCCGTAAAGATGTGTAAGTCGTATTCATAAGTTACAATTTGATTAATAAAGGGTAATTTATTCGTTCAATTGACTATTTTATTGTTTTTAAGATTATTATTTTTTTATAAAGAGCTTGATTGGAACGAAAGGGTGCTCGACTCCTATGGGAGAAGCGGGAAGGCTGAGACCCCACAGGCGGAGCCGAGGAGGCTCAGGTCTCGCCCCATGGAAAGCGAGCACCCTGTAGTGGAAATCATATGACACAACTTACTTATCCATGGTCAATCCAACAATATAATTGCCAAATTCTTTTTTACATAGCATGAAGCTACCTAAGAGGACTTAGGTAGCTTAGTTTTTATTCAATATACGGTTTGACATACATCACGTAAGTATTGCGATCTTGATCAACTTCATTTGAAGTTTGCTCATAAATTTGATGATTTATTGTTATATAAGTTGATTGAAGCCAGGAAAGTAAATTTAATTCATCTCCGCTCTCATAGAAATGAATTTCATCAAAAGTATCGACATCTCTAATTTCAATGCCTAACGGTCTGTTTAAATGGTAAAAAGGAGTATTTTCCAAATCTGATTCAATTACTTCAATTACATACCGATCTTCTTCGATATAAGAGCCTCTATTCTCGTAAACGAAACCATTTAAAATAAAGTAATCGCAATATCTTCTTGTAAAGATTTGGACCTTCGATAAAAATGGAAAATGGTAAATAGGTCGTGTAAATTCTCCATCAATTAATCGATATTCAAGAACAAAGATGCTGTCTGTATTAAACATTGTTCAAACTCCTTTAATAATTGTATATACATTAGTATATAACACAGTTTAGGATAGAAATGTATGTATTTATATATTGAATTAGGAGAATACAATGTCAAAAACATCAAAATTAATGAAAAAAGTGAGTATTGCCTTAACAAGTGGTATTGTAATAAGTTCATTAACCGGGTGTGGATCTGAACTAGAGTCGATTGAGACAACGGATAATTCCCAAGATTATTATGAATCAAATCAACCGGTCTATGAAAATACAAAGCAAGTAAATGAGGTTGATGAGGGGACGACGACGGAAGATAGTTTAGATGAGACTGATTATACTGATAGTGACGAAACAGAGTTTGCGTATACAGATACTGAAATGCCTGATGACGAAAATTGTAGTGATTGGGAATTTGATTATGAAGATAATATTTGGATTTGTGATGATAGTTCAAGCTCATTTTACCGAAATTTCTTCTTTTTAGGCTCATTCTTTGCAACAAAAAATATGTTATATAGCAACAATGATTTTAATCAATATAAATCCTCAGGCATTATTAAAGGAACAAATTCCTCGGTTAAAAAAAGTGGATTTGGTAGTGGAGTTTCTGGAGGATTCGGAGGTTAATTTAAAAGATAACGAGAGTAAGAGGGATAGTTAAAGCTAATTTCTATATACTTTATGAGAGGGATTAGTTTAGTATAGAATAGAATAATTTTCAATATTCGAAAGGAGATCCCAATGTCAAAAACATCATTATTAATGAAAAAAGTTAGTATCGCATTAACGAGTGGCTTAGCAGTAAGTACATTAGCTGGCTGTGGTGCTCAAAATGCTGACCGACCAGATAAACCGAAAAATGACGATTGTCGTGATTGGGAGTTTGATGATGACGAAGGTGTTTGGGTTTGTGATGATAGCACTAGTCATTACTACCATAGTTATTATCATGGCGGAATATTTTATCCAACAAGAACGGCACTTCATGCAAGTAGTTCCTATAAGAGCTATAAATCTTCTAGTAAATATGCAGGGCATACTTCGTCTTCAAGTAAAAGTGGTTTTGGAAAAGGTTCATCTGGGGGATTTGGTGGTTAATAATGGATAATCCGAATTTACAGAATCACAGGCGAAAACGTAAAGAAGTTTATCAAAAACTTCCTGATTTTTGGGCGGATTTACAAGATTCATATTATGCTTTATTAGACTATTATCCATTAACTAAAACTGAAGTTGATGAAATTCATTCAATTACGGAACAAATTGGAAAAATCTATGATAAGACTGCTCGGTTAATGAGACAATTACCAGATGATATTTTTTATATGCTCGGATATTCAAAGGAAATCGTACCTTTTTTACGT
Source organism: Gottfriedia acidiceleris (assembly GCF_004138285.1). GTDB lineage: Bacteria > Bacillota > Bacilli > Bacillales > Bacillaceae_G > Gottfriedia > Gottfriedia acidiceleris_A. The sequence goes on from NZ_SCFN01000001.1 coordinate 22,707, forward strand.
CATAAAACGATTGAAAGTGAAGGAATCATTAGAAGAATTGACCTTGTTCGTACAGTAGATGGTTGGAAACATTATGAATGCAATAGTGACACCCCAACCTTTATTATGGAGACCCATCATGTCAATAGCTACATTACGGATTATTTTAACTTGAAGAATCCTAATGCTGATAGTGAAATGAAACTTTCTAACGTGATAAATCATGTTGTCAATAAAAGCATAAAAGGGTTAGATCAACCAATTATTGTTTTTACAGCTCATGGTGATCATGAAGAAGATTGGAAGACAGTTAAATATATTCAATCTCTATACAATGGTAAGAGTCAATTAATATCACTAGAAGATTTACAGATTATTGAAAACGAGGGACTTTATACACCTAAAGGGGAAAGAATACACATTCTTTACCGACAAACTTATCCAATTGAACATCTAGAGCTTGATCAATCTTCAGATGGAACAAAAATTGGCCTGGCACTATTAGAACTTGTAAAAGACGGTAAATTGATTATTTTCAATCCATTATCTTCATTTTTACTACAGTCCAAGGCTGTTCAAGCATTAATTTGGAATTTACATATAGATCAATCAGATGTTTTTACTGTTGAAGAACATGATGTAATTAGAAAACATTTTCTACCAACATTTTTAGAGCCAGATTTCTTTATCGAACACAAACTTTCATATGTTGAAAAACCTGCATTTGGCCGTGAAGGAGATTCAATTAAGATTATTAACGGGGAAAACCGTGAACAAAGCAAACAAAATAACTATCATGATCAAGTTATAGTATTTCAACAATATTCACCTTTACCTAAGAGGAAGGTTATGACTCCTGATGGAATGCTAGATTTACATGTATTAATAGGTAGTTTTTTGATTAAAGAAGAATATGGCGCAATTGGTGTACGTGCCGGGAATATTATTACAGGAAACGAAAGTTGTTTTTTACCAGTAGGGATCGTTGAAGAAAAAAATTAATTAGTGAGGGGATGAAAAGATAAATGGATAGTATTGTTAGTACTTTGATGTATTTAGGATCGGGACTTATTCTTTTATTTATAGGATTTTTAGCTTTTACTTTTACCACTAAGATGAGTGAACAAAAATTAATTTTAGAGGATGGGAATATTGCCGTTGCTCTGAAATTAGCAGGAAAATTAGTAGGGTTAGCAATTGTTATTATGTCAGCAGCAAAGTATTCAGTTAACTATGGTGATTTCATTATTTGGAGCTTAGTTGGTATTATAGCTCAAATGCTTACTTATTGGATTGCAGAATTTGTATTATTTCCAAAAATTTCGTTTGCTAAAAAGGTTGAAGAAGGAAATATTGCAGTAGCTGCTTTATTATTTACTTTAAGTGTAACAGTAGGTTTATTAATTTCAGGTAGTATTTCATATTAATATAAAAATGAGAATGTTAGAGCGACATTCTCATTTTTTCATTTCTGTCCTTAGGATAATGAAGTTAGATAAACTGACAAACTAATAACGATTTTTACCTTTTATTAAAATTCTTTTAAATGTATGCTTAATGTATAGGAATTAATTTAAGTATACTTTTACTTAAACTTCAAAAAGGGGGAAGAGCGTTGACTTTAGAAATAAAACAGCTTTCTAAAAATTTTGGAGATACTATTGCCGTTAACGAATTGTCATTGACTTTGCCTACAGGTAGAGTACTAGGTTTATTAGGTAGAAATGGAGCAGGTAAAACGACCACCATTAAAATGTTATTAGGTCTTCTTACACCTACAAAAGGAGAAATTACTTGGAAAGGGAGCCCTTTTAAAACCGATAAAGTTAAGATAGGGTATTTACCAGAAGAAAGAGGATTATTTACCAAAAGCAAGGTTGTTGATCAGCTTAAATATTTCGGGAAATTAGAAGGTATGTCTAATAAAGAGGTTGATGTAGCAATAACATATTGGCTAGATCGTTTAGAAATACCACATTATCGAAATAAAAAGGCAGGAGAGCTTTCAAAAGGTAACCAACAAAAAATTCAACTAATTGTAACTTTATTACATAACCCTGAGTTGATTATTTTAGATGAACCATTTAGTGGACTAGATCCAGTTAATGCGGAGTTAATGGCTGCAATTATTACCGAACAAATTCAGAAAGGGAAAACGGTTATATTATCAAGCCACCGTATGGATCAAGTGGAGGCTTTTTGCGAACATGTTTGTATACTTAAGAACGGTAATGTAGTCGCAGAAGGTAGTTTAAGTAGATTAAAAGAAGACTATGGGTATAGAAATTTAATTTTAGAAGATATAGCATCGAATAAGCAAATACTAGATTCCAATAATGTAAGTTATGAACAAAAGCAATTGGGAATTTACGTAAAGGTAAAAAGTGATGAGGAAGCTTTTACGATTTTAAATCGTATTAAGAAAGACCTAGGTTCTATAAGGAAATTTCAATTATTAGAACCTACACTAAATGATATCTTTATAGAGAGGGCGAAATAAATGAAGAAGTTTAGTACTGTCTTTTTATTTCATTTACGTGAAGGTCTTTTGGCGAGAGCAACGATGATTATGAGTGTTATTTTATTCGTATTAGTCGTTGGAATATTTGGGGTGCAAAAATATTTTGCTGGTACAGAAAAGAGTAATAAGGATAAAGATAAAATTGTCTTGATAAATAATTCGAAAAATTATTCAGTTGATATCGCTAGTTTAAACAAAACGATTAAATCCGCAAAGATCGAGCAGAGCGATGCATCGAAAGAAAAAGATTTAAAAAATCAAGTTGAAGATGGATCAAAAGATGGACTGATTATTCTTTCCGAAAAGAACAATGTCCCGTCAATTCAATATACGTATAAAAAATTTTCAAATAGTGAATTGCTTTCAGTCGTAAATATGACTTTGCAGCAAAATTACTTAAATAAAACTGCCCAAGATTTAAAGCTATCGCCTGAATCAGCAACAAAATTATTGCAAAAAGTAGAAGTAAATGAGAAATTTCTAAAAGATCCTATGGCTACATTCGGAATAGCTTACTTTTTTGGGTTTTTACTATATATGTTTCTATTAATTTATGGAAACTCAATCGCAACAGGAATTGTTGCTGAAAAGTCTTCTAGGGTAATGGAAGTATTACTACCAAAAGTAAGTCCTGTCGTGACTCTATATGGAAGAGTCATTGCAGTGTTTTTTGTAGCTTGTGCACAATTAGTTGTATTAGGATTAGGATTTCTTTTTGCCAATTTATTAGGCTGGGTTAATACTAATGCGATATCTTTTTTTGGAATGAAAATAGATTTAGAGGCATTAGATATTACAACGATTATTGCATTTGTAGTTTATTTCTTATTAGGTTATTTACTTTATGGATTACTTTACGCTGCAATTGGATCAGTAGTTTCAAGAACAGAAGAGCTTCAAATGGTTCTGATGCCAATTACTATTTTAGTCGTAGCAGCATTCTTTATTAGTATTAATGCACTAGTAAATCCAGGTGGTACATTAGTCCAAATTAGCTCATATATTCCATTTTTTGCCCCACTTGTAGCATTTTCTAGATTTGTAAGCGGAGAAATGAATTTTATAGAAATAAGTGCTAGTATATTAATTTTAATCGTTTCAATTATGATTTTAACTCGTGTTGCTAGCCGTATTTATGTTAATGGGGTAATGTATTACAGTGAAAAGGTAAAATGGAAAGATGTAGCTAGATTATTAAAAAGACAATAAAAAAGTAGATCTCATAAGTCAAATTGCTGACTTTTGAGATCTATTTTTTTAGCTGTATTTTATTGTGCTAAGGAAGTGAAATAGCAACTACTAAGTTTCTGTTTTATGATCATTAACTTCTTGTTCTATACTACTTTTAACATCCTGCTGTAGAACCTCTAACTCTCCAATTACAATCTCCGAAACACGTTTATATCCTCTAGTTTTATTTGGGTGCATACTATCAATTAAATAATATTCACCGTTCATTCTGTTCCATCCAACATTTGAGTATAGGTCGATGCATGGCAATGCGTAAAATGCAGCTACATCTTTTACAGCTCTAGCATAATCAGATGTTAAATAACCGGCTTTATTTTTATCCTCATATTTTCCGTTGTGATATCTAGGTACAGGCGTCATAAGAATAATCCTACAATTTGGTAACCTTGTTTGTATTTTTTCAATCATTGAACACAAAGCACCGATAAATGTAGTTTCGTCTAAATTGGGTCGTTCATTTGTTGGGAATCCTTTTCCTAAAGGAATACCTCTACCAAAGTCATTTGTTCCACCCATTATTGTTAAAACTTGAGTATTAAGTGGAATCGTAGCATTGATCCTTTGACTGTTACACATACTTGATAAAATTTCTGTCGTTCCATTTGGCTGTGGTTGAGGTGGTTGACCTTTGTAATTTCCATTTTTATCAATCCAGGCAATCGAACCATTTTCAGCTATAGTTGTTCCGCCAATCCCTCTATTCACATGAGTCAAGCCTAACTTTTCCGCTACAGCCGGCTGCCATCCGTTAGACGAAGTGATACTATCTCCATAACTAATCCATTTTTTTGATTTGTAATCGGTAATTTTTTTTCCTTTTGCCTCAGCTATATTTGTTAACAATGAATTAAAAATACGTTTTACATACGATGTTAATCTAACCATAGAAATCACCCTTTTTACATATTTACTTTATAAACATGTAAAGCGCTTTTCTAAAAATGAAATTACAATGACAGTACAGAATTTTGCAGTATGTAACATTTTATCTATAAAAATTATTCTATATTACATTTATACAAATAATAAAAAAAAATTGCACTTCGATTGTTAGCCAAAACAACAAAAGAGGTGCAATTAATAGAGTCTAAGATACAGGCCATACTTTTAGGTAACTAATGGTACTTATAAATATTTTTATCGGAGCTTTTTTTCATAAAAATCCCAATAATTAACTGAATGAGACCAATAACAAATATGATTGGATATAATACCCACATCAACATCCCCGCCCAGCCATTTCCTTCGATAATAGCGTACGTAATTCCAATGGCAAATGACAAAAATGGCCCAATGGCTATCATATTCGCGATACCCCATATGATGTATTTTCGTTGTCTAGATTGCCCTTTAGTAAAAATGTGAGCAAGAGCTGCGCCAATTAAGGCTATCAAAATTGCTATAAAAATTGCCAAATCAAGTCACTCCTCACTAAGGTAAACCAACATATTTTGATGCATAATGCTAATAGTGTAGTCTAGTTAGTTGACTGATCCTGCGGAATTTTATCAATTAAATTAGTGTATGAATCTTGAATTCTCTTTGTTATTTCTCCGCGCTTTCCTAAACCAATAGTATAGGACTTTTCATCAATTAAAACTGAAGTAACAGGTAGAATGTCAGAAACGGATGCTGTTGTAAAAGCTTCGTCTGCATTTAAAAGTTCATCAATTGAGAATGGAATCTCTTTTACTTCGAGTCTTTCTTTTTTTGCAATTTCAAGTACCACTTTTCGGGTAATGCCATTTAGAATTAAGTGATTAGCGGGATGAGTGAATAGAGTAGAGTTTTTTACGATAAAGACGTTTGTCGCTGAGCCTTCTGTAATGATCCCATCTCTATGCAAAATTGCTTCTTTCGCTCCTTTAGCGTAAGCCTCATTTTTTACTAAAACACTACCTAATAAGTTTAAACTTTTTATATCACAACGGAGCCATCGAATATCATTCGTTACATAAGCAGTTATTCCTTTTTCCATTTGCTGTAATGGTCTATGATCTTCTCTTACTGTGTAGGCAATCAGTTGTGGCTTTAAATTAACTTCGTCTTGGTAAATATGATTACGGTTCATTACACCTCTACTAATTTGGATATAAACATAACCATTATCGTAATCACAAGTATTCATTAAATAAACTAAATCACTTTCAAGTTTTTTGAGATGCATTTTAAAAGGTATTAATATTTTTTCACAGCTTTCCTTCAAGCGAATTAAATGTGCATCGAGCTCAAAATAAGACTTATTGAAAAAACGAATAACCTCATAAACGCCATCTCCAAATTGATAACCTCGATCTAAAATATTTACATTTGCAGATTTTAAATCGACAATTCGGTTGTTTAAAAGAACCTTTGTTTTCATATGATCCCTCTTTCCTGTTATCATTTTAAGTCTGTTTGACAAAAAGCTTTCAAATAGTCTTGACTTTAAATTTATGACCTTTGTATACACACTGTTAATTATGATACATTCAATATATCACAAGTTTATTAAATATTTTGTAAAAAGGAGAGAGACAATGAAATTATTAATTTTAGGTGCTAGCGGGCTAGTTGGGAAGGCTTTAATAAAAGAATTTTCTCCCGATCATGACGTGTATGGAACGTTTAATCAAACAAAATTAGATTTGAAAAATGATCATCAATTACAATGGGATATTAATGATTTAGAGAAAATTTTGACCTGGATTGATCGTATTTGTCCAAATGTAATTGTTTCTTGTTTACGTGGTGATTTTAATGTTCAATTTGAGGCGCATTCTAAAATAGTAGAAAAAATAAAATCAACTTCAACGAAATTTTTATTTTGTTCCACAACAAATGTTTTTGATGGAGAAGTTTCAAAGCATCACTCTGAAAACGATCTTCCTGTTGCCGAATCAGATTATGGACAATTTAAAATAAAATGTGAAGAATTAATTAAAAATGAGATTGGCGATAACGGGATCATATTAAGGTTACCAATGGTTTGGGGGAAACAATCACCAAGACTAAATGAAATAAAGGATAAAATAGAAAAGGGTCAAGAAATAGACGCGTATGATAATATTTTCTTAAATCATGCAATTGATTCAGGTATTGCTAAGCAAGTAAGACAAATTGTTGAAAATGATTTAAAAGGAATATTTCACCTTGCAACAACCGATATAGACTCGCAATACTCATTTATTTTTAAACTGATAAAAAGATTATCAAATGAGGGGAAAGTCAAGTCTCTCACTTTAGAAAACTTTGATGAATACAATTTTGGATTATTGACTAATCGCACCGATTTGACACCTAATTTTTACTATGATAACGATGAAGTAATTGATCAATTAGTTCATTAAATTCCAAAACAAATTCGAAATCCACTAGTGATTAAATATTCTTAATATTTTGATTGTATAGCTGAAATATGTAACATATACTAATTTTAGTATGAACATACTTTTAAAATACTGGTGGTGAATGGTATGGAGGAACCAAGAGTAAAGCCTTGGGTGAGTCAGTATCCAGAGCAAATACCAGCTACATTAGACGAACATTTTGATTTATTACCAACATATTTAAAGCAAACAGCTTCAAAATATCCAGCTAAGAAAGCGCTTAATTTTCTTGGAAAATCGATGACCTTTAATGAAATTTATATTCAGTCTTTAAGATTTGCCAATTTTTTAAGGAATTTAGGAATTAAAAAAGGCGATCGAGTGGCAATTATGCTTCCTAATTGCCCTCAAGCAGTGATTGCTTATTATGGGATTCTTTTTGCAGAAGCAATTATCGTCCAAACAAACCCGCTATATACTGAACGTGAGCTTGAATATCAAATGAATGATAGTGGTGCAACAGCTATTATTTGTTTAGATTTATTAATTAATAGAGTTTACGAAGTAAAAAAAACTACTAATCTTCAACATATTTTTGTTACTGCGATTAAGGACTATTTACCATTTTTTAAAAGGCTGTTATATCCTTATTCAAAACAGCCTAAGGCACCTGAGATTCCTAATGATCATTCGATTCATCAATTTAGTTTTATTATGCAAATATCTGCGCCGATGGAACAGGATCTCTCAAGTAGCAGTGTAGAAGATGTAGCAATACTTCAGTATACTGGAGGAACTACCGGATTTCCTAAAGGTGTAATGCTTACACATAAAAATTTAGCATCAAATACGTTAATGGCAGAAAAATGGTTATATAAAAGTAAGAAGGGCCAAGAAAAGATTTTGACTGTCTTACCATTTTTTCATGTATATGGAATGACGACATGTATGAATTTATCAATCATGTGTGCGTATGAAATGATTATCGTTCCGAGATTTGATGCAACTCAAATGCTTAAGGCGATAAATAAATATCGACCTACATTGTTTCCAGGTGCACCAACAATGTATATTGCATTATTAAATCATCCTGATTTAAAGAATAACGATATCTCATGTATTCATGCTTGCTTAAGTGGTTCCGCAGCTTTACCTGTTGAAGTTCAAGATCAATTTGAAAAGGTGACTGGTGGAAAATTAGTAGAGGGCTATGGTTTATCAGAAGCTTCTCCAGTTACACATAGTAATTTCTTATGGGATAAGCGAGTAACGGGCAGCATTGGTGTTCCTTGGCCAAGTACAGATGCTAAAATAGTATCACTAGAAACTGGCGAAGAGTTACCTTATCGTGAAATTGGTGAATTAATCGTTTCAGGACCACAAGTAATGAAGGGGTATTGGAATCGACCAGAGGAAACCGCAACCACGTTAAAAGATGGCTGGTTATTTACAGGTGATTTAGGCTATATGGATGAAGAAGGTTTCTTTTATATCGTTGACCGTAAGAAAGATATGATCAACGCAGGAGGGTTTAACGTTTACCCTAGAGATATTGAGGAAGTATTATATGAACACGAGGCTATTAAAGAAGCAGTTATTGTTGGTATTCCTGATGCTTATCGTGGAGAAACAGTTAAAGCTTACATTGTATTAAAAGAAGGAAAATCGGTATCTGAGGCTGAACTAGATGATTTTTGTCGGAAATATTTAGCAGCTTATAAAGTTCCGAGATTGTATGAATTTAGGAATGAGTTACCAAAGACAATGATCGGTAAAATATTAAGAAGAACATTACTTGAAGAAGAAAAACAAAAGAATACGAAACCTGAGGATTCTGATGAAAATTTAATATAATAATATAAGGGGGATGATGACATAAGCATCCCCCTTTATTTTACGAATTGATATTAAGTTATTATGTTAAAATAAATTTAAAGATTGATTAGTAAAAAAACCTGATAATAGTTAATGAAAGTACAAAAATTAAAAAGAATATTAAAAGCTTTTGTAAAAGAAACTTTATACATAAAAAAATATTACAGGACAATTGACAATTTTCTGATAAATTTGTATTATGAGAATATGAATGATTATTCATTCACTGTAAGAAGGGGTAAATAAAAATGAAAAGAGATAAACCAAAATATAAACAAATAATTGATGCTGCAGTTGTTGTAATTGCTGAAAATGGTTACCATCAAGCGCAGGTTTCTAAAATTGCAAAACAGGCTGGTGTAGCTGACGGAACAATCTATTTGTATTTTAAAAATAAAGAATCCATCTTAATTTCACTGTTTGAAGAGAAGATGGGAAATTTTACTGAAAAAATTCGTGAAAAAATTGAAGGTAAACCGGACCCGATATCGAAATTATTAATGTTGGTGAAAACTCACTTTTATGAAATGTCTAAAGATTCGCATTTAGCAATCGTTATGCAATTAGAAGTAAGACAAACAAATATTGACCTTAGATTAAGAATAAATGAGGTACTAAAAGAGTATCTACATATCATTGATTCAATTTTAAATGAAGGGATCAATAGTGGTTTGTTCGACAAACAATTGGATATTCGTACAGCTAGACAAATGATCTTCGGCACAATTGATGAAGTGATGACCCATTGGGTAATGACAGGACAAAATCAAGATTTAGAGTCAAAAGCCGATAAAGTTCACCAACTATTAATAAGAGGATGCGGGTACCAAAATTGACGTTCTAGTACATTTTGAAAAATAGGGAGGAATAGTTGTGAGTTTAATTCAATGTAAAATATCCGATGGTATTGCATTATTAACAATTCAAAATCCACCAGCAAATGCAATGTCTTCGGTTGTATTTGCTGATTTAGTTAAGCGTTTAGATGAATTAGAAAATAACGATGATGTAAGCGTTTTAGTTGTCCATGGAGAAGGTAGATTTTTCTCTGCAGGTGCAGATATTAAGGAATTTACTTCTTTCAAAAATGCTGAAGATGCAGCAACTGTTGCAAGAAGAGGTCAACTAGTATTTGATCGTGTTGAAAATTATTCTAAGCCGATAATCGCAGCAATCCATGGAGCTGCATTAGGTGGCGGACTAGAATTTGCAATGAGCTGTCATATTCGAGTTGTTGCAGAAAACGCAAAACTTGGTTTACCTGAATTAAACTTAGGAATTATTCCAGGTTTTGCTGGGACACAACGATTACCACGTTATGTAGGTAAAGATAAAGCGTTAGTTATGCTTGCTACTTCTGAACCAATCTCTGGTGTTGAAGCTGGGAAAATTGGATTAGCTACAATTGTAGTGCCAGAAGAAACTTTATTAGATGAAGCAAATGCATTAGCAGCTAAAATTGCTAATAAAAGTATGCAATCAATACAATATATTCTACAACTACTATCTTCTACTAGAACTTCTTCATATCATGAAGCTGTGGAAGAAGAGTCTAAATTATTTGGAGAAATTTTTACAACTGAAAATGCAAAAGAGGGTATTTCGGCATTTTTAGAAAAAAGAAAACCAGTGTTTAATAAATAAGTAGTTTAATATTTTAAAAAAATAGATGTAGTTAAATTTCCTGGGAGGGTATAACAATGAACATTTATGTACTATTAAAAAGAACATTTGACACTGAAGAGAAAATTACAATTTCAAATGGTGCAATCCAAGAGGATGGCGCTGAATTTATTATAAATCCATACGATGAGTATGCAGTTGAAGAAGCGATTCAAATTCGCGACGCTCATGGTGGCGAAGTAACTGTGATTACAATTGGTAACGAAGATAGTGAAAAAGAACTTCGTACAGCACTAGCTATGGGTGCTGATAAAGCTGTATTAATTAACGTTGAAGATGACGTTTCAAATGCTGACCAATATACAACTTCTAAACTTATTGCTAAATACTTAGAAGATAAAGATCCTTCAATTATTTTAGCAGGTAATGTTGCAATTGATGGAGGTACTGGTCAAGTAGGTCCACGCGTTGCTGAATTATTAAATATTCCTTATGTGACAACAATTACTAAAATTGACATTAATGGTACAACAGCTACAATCGAACGTGATGTAGAGGGTGACACAGAAATCATCGAAACATCTTTACCATTATTAATCACTGCTCAACAAGGCTTAAATGAACCAAGATATCCATCTTTACCTGGTATTATGAAAGCTAAGAAAAAGCCTCTAGATGAATTAGAATTAGATGATCTAGATTTAGAAGAAGATGAAGTTCAAGCAAAAACGAAAACAATTGAAATTTACCTACCTGCTAAGAAAGAAGCGGGCAAAGTTTTATCTGGTGAATTAAAAGATCAAGTAAAAGAATTAGTTTCGTTACTACGTTCTGAAGCAAAAGTAATCTAATTTTATTGAATATTAGAACAGAATAATAGATTAATATTGTAATAGAAAATTTTGGAGGGAAATAACATGTCACGTAAAGTATTAGTATTAGGCGAAGTTCGTGAAGGATCACTACGAAATGTTTCATTTGAGGCAGTAAGTACGGCTAAAACAGTTGCTGAGGGCGGAGAAGTAGTTGCTGTATTAGTAGGTAAATCAGTTAGTGCATTAGCTACTGAAATGATTCAATACGGTGCAGACCGTGCAATCGTTGTTGAAGATGAAAAATTAGCATCATATACTTCTGATGGATATTCTCAAGCACTTTTAGCAGTTATTGACCAAGAAAAACCAGAAGGTCTAGTATTCGGTCATACAGCTTTAGGTAAGGATTTATCTCCAAAACTTGCTGCTCGTCTGCAAAGTGGTCTAATTTCAGATGTTACTGCAATCGAAGTAGCTGGTGGAAATATTGTTTTCACTCGTCCGATTTACTCAGGTAAAGCATTCGAGAAAAAAGTTATGGTAGATCCATTTATTTTTGCGACAATCCGTCCAAATAACATTGCAGCATTAGAAAAAGATGCTACTCGCACTGGTGATGTGGCAACTGTTTCAGTTGAAATTAAAGACTTACGTTCAATCGTCAAAGATGTTGTGCGTAAAGCGAGTGAAGGTGTAGACCTTTCAGAAGCGAAAGTGATCGTTGCTGGTGGCCGTGGAGTTAAGAGTGAAGAAGGCTTTAATCCATTAAAAGAATTAGCTTCAGTATTAGGTGCTGCTGTAGGTGCATCTCGTGGTGCATGTGACGCTAACTATTGTGACTACTCTTTACAAATTGGTCAAACTGGTAAAGTTGTAACGCCTGATTTATATATTGCATGTGGTATTTCAGGAGCTATTCAACATTTAGCTGGTATGTCAAACTCTAAAGTAATCGTTGCAATTAACAAAGATCCAGAAGCTAATATCTTCAAAGTAGCTGATTATGGCATCGTTGGTGACTTATTCGAAGTATTACCTTTATTAACAGAAGAATTTAAAGCTGTATTAGTTAACTCTTAATATAGAAGCTTAAATGATATCCCACAAGAGCATTAGTATCTTGTGGGTTTATTGTGTTTTTTCAAGTGTTCGTCAACCAAATGACCTGAAAAAATAATTTATATAAAAAAGAGGGGCTCAAAAGTACTTTAACTTTTGTGACACCTCCTTTATAGTTCTTCTATTCGTTTACAAGCCATTGTCATTACATCCTAACAATGACTGATCCACCGCCACTTGTTACAACTTGATTTTGTTTTTGTTCAAGTTGTCTAAGTAATTCATTATTTGCTTCGATTGCTTTTACAAGGTTTGTAATTTGATTTTCAAGATTCATGAACATTTGCATGATTGATTGATGATCAGTTTGTACATGACCTTGAACACCGTTTCTCATAGGATATTGTGGATGATGTGGATGTGAATTCCAAAATGGATGATGCATACTTTTACCTCCAATTTCTAGACCAATGTACTATATAGTACGTCTATATTATTGTAAGAGTTCGCCTATTTTAGTTGGTTCAGAAGAACATTGCACCATATATATAAGAAAGAAGGAAGCTGGTTTTTACACCTGGTGTTTGCTTGTATGGGGACGTTGAACATTAACTAATAGGTAGGTTCAAGGGAAAGGATCAAATATTTTTATAACAACACAAAAAAAGTAATCCCTCTATAGGATTACTTAAAATTTAAGATATAGCTTTATTTAGTTTGTTTTTTTCAGATAATAATTCGTGGCGCTTTTCAATTTTTCTTTCAATTTTTTCGATCTCTTCTTTGTTTCGTAATAAAGATTGTTTATTCTCATGAACTAATTGATTAAACGATTTACGTAAAGGTTTTCTCATAAATGCCACTCCTATCGTGTTAAATTTTTGAATATTTTTATTATATTCAATAATATATTAACATAAAAATCTGACATTAATTGAGCAAGATATTACGAATTTGTGACAAAAGTAGTGAATTGAATCATTACTCATGGACTAGAACGATAAACTTGATGTCCCAAGTAGCAGATATTTACTAATAAAACAGTTAAAGCTGAAAATATTATGAATAAATCTTTTCATAAACCTCTACTTCAATACCATCTGCATTCGTTTTATTTTCAATATATTTAAATCCTTGAGATTTCCAAAAAGATTTTGCTTGTTGGTTATTAATTAGCACACCTAATCGTAAACCGTGGATATTTCTTTTAATAAGTAGCTCTTCAAATAAAATAAATGCGTTTGTTCCAAACCCATATCCATGGTAATCATGATGAATCATTAAAAGACCTAGCCATGGAAAACCATCTTTAGGATTTAAAGCTAAAAAATCAATTAATCCTATATATGTATCATCTAGTTTAATAAAATAAGTTTCCGTTTGGTGTGAAGAAACAAAATATTCCTTCATTAGTTCTTCCTTTGTTCGTGTTAAACGACCATTCTCCATTAAATTGTAATTTTGATTCGAATTTGTAATTTCTTCAATTACTTCAATTAAGTCTGTTGTAATTCTTTCAAATGTTATCACTTTTTTAGTCCTTTCATTGGTATATCAACTATTTGTTTGGAAATAGTAAGTTTGAGCAAATAAATAGAAAATGCTAATTCTCATATGGTATACTTTCTTTAAAATTATAACAAATTATGTCAATCTACATATTTTACTTATGTAGTGAGGCGATAGGAGGAAATATAAATGGCAATTGTTAATGCAACAAACGCAACGTTTGCAGAGGAAACAAAAGAAGGTGTAGTATTAGTTGATTTTTGGGCAACTTGGTGTGGTCCTTGTAAAATGATTGCTCCTGTATTAGAAGAATTAGCTTCTGAATATGGAGATAAAGTTAAAATTGTTAAAGTTGATGTTGATGAAAATCAAGAAACAGCTGCTAAATTTGAAGTTATGAGCATTCCATCATTATTCGTTCTTAAAGACGGTGAAGTAGTAGAAAAAACTTTAGGTTTCAAACCAAAAGAAGCTTTAGAAGAATTAATTACTCCACACATTGGTTAATAATAATTTGTAAGAAATGCACTCATAATATGAGTGCATTTCTTTTTTTTTGTATTTTTTAGCTCAACTGGCCTCAGGATTTATGAAACCAACTCCTGAAGCCAATGTAATGGTTTTCATTATAAATAGTAGATTTATCTATTAGATTAATGTTAAAAATTTCTAATGTAAATATGATTGACTATTTTTCTGTCACGTTTTATATTTAATAAGCATTAATATTTAACATGCATTAAATATTTACTTGTATTAATTTTTAAAGGAGGTTAAGTTTTGGGAAACAAAAATGAGTACATTGAACGGATTCAGACTTCACTTCATAGTGCTATTCATAAAATGCAACCAAGAGTGACAGAAAGTATGAATAGTCATGGTGTAACAGCTACTCAATTTTTTGTTTTAATGTACTTGAAAAAAAATGAAAGCTGTAAAATATCTGAAATTGCAGAAATGATGGGTGTAAAACCAAGTGCTGTATCATTTATGATTGATCGTCTTGAACATAATAACTTTGTTTATAGAGAACATGATAAAAAAGACCGTCGGGTTGTAAATATACTGTTAACAGAGGAAGGTATAAAAAAATTAAATGCAGTGATAAAAGACCGTAAAGAAATTTTTGAAGGCTTCCTGTTTACTCTTTCTGACGAAGAGCTTTTACAATTTGCAAATATTGCCGACAAGCTTGCAAATGCAGCAGCTGATTTATAGAAATTTTTACAAAATACTTTTTTGTATCAGTAATTATAAAAAGAAAAAAGATATGGGAGAGAAGGGAGAAAATATATTTTGACTACAAATACAGTAATTCAAAAAGAAGGTAATCGTAAACTATTGCTAATCGGACTGATTATAGCAATGTTTTTCTCGGCATTAGATGGCACGATAGTTGGTACTGCAATGCCTAAAATTGTTGGGGACCTTGGCGGTTTAAGTATGATGACTTGGCTTACAACAGCATACTTATTAACTTCAACTACTGTTGTTCCAATCGCAGGTAAATTAGCTGACCTTTTAGGTCGTAGAAGTGTATACATCGCTGGTTTAGTTATATTTATGGCAGCATCTGCTTTATGTGGTATTGCACATAATATGACAGAATTAATTATCTACCGTGGTATCCAAGGTATTGGTGGCGGTGTAATGATGCCAATGGCGATGATTGTTATTGGGGATATGTTTACTGGTAAAGAACGTGCGAAATTCCAAGGGGTTTTTGGTGGTATTTACGGTTTAGCTTCAGTAATCGGGCCACAAATTGGTGGATGGATTGTAGACTCTTTAAACTGGAAATGGGTATTCTATATTAACCTTCCTGTAGGTATTATCGCAACTATATTTATTGCATTAGGTTTAAAAGGACGAAAAAATACTGGACCTATCAATTTCGATATCGCCGGTATGGTTACTATGATTGTTGGTGTTGTTAGCTTACTCCTTGCTTTAAGTTTAGGTGGGGTTGAATATGATTGGAATTCTTGGCAAATCATTGGACTATTTGTATTAGCAGTAGTGGGAATTGTTGGCTTCGTGATTGTGGAAAATAAAGCTAAAGAGCCGATTCTACCAATGCATTTATTCAAAAATAGAACTTTCGTTACGTTAAATTTAATTGGATTCTTTATGACAATTGCAATGTTTGGCGCAATTATGTTTGTACCATTCTTCATGCAAGGTATTGTTGGTGTAAGTGCAACAGAATCTGGTACAATCATGACTCCAATGATGATTACAATGATTATTGCAAGTATTATCGGTGGTCAGCTTGTATTCAAAGTAGGTATTAAACCACAAATTATTACAGGTATGTTCGTAATCGCATTAGGCTTATTTTTCTTAACGACTTTAGATATGGATTCAAGTAAAACTATTGCAACAATTTTTATGGGAGTTATGGGTCTAGGTATTGGTTTAGTAATGCCTACAATTACATTAGCTCTTCAAGAAGTATTTGATAAAAAAGAATTAGGGATTGTTACATCTTCTAGCCAATTCTTCCGTTCAATCGGTGGTACATTTGGCGCAACTGTTTTAGGTGCTGTAATGAATAGTAAATCAGGATCACTTCTAAATCATGATTTAGTACCTTTCTTGAATAAATTACCAGCACAAGCTGCACCATTAGTTGACAAATTTAAAGACATGATTAATACAACTCCTCAATCTGTATTTACAATGTTATTTAATGAAGATGCTAAGAAGTTAATTCCTAAGCCAATTTTAGAGGGTATGTTACCGATCATTAAAACATCATTAATGGATTCATTACACCAAGTATTCTTTGTTGGATTAGGATTCATTCTTGTAGGTGCTGTTGTAACACTATTCTTAAAACCAATTAAATTAACAAATAGAAAAGCTGGGGACAATGAAGGGAAAGAGAAAGAACAAGTGGAAGTAGAAACTGCGACTTCATAATTTCTCGAGCTTAAAATAAAAGTGAGCCATCTAGATTTTATCTAGATGGTTTTTTATTAGAATGAGGACAAAATAAATCCCCTTTAAAGTAAAGGGGGATAAATTCATATTAAATTGCCATGGATACTTTTTCTTTTCTTTTTTTCATTTTACGTTTATTACTCCACAAGATCCAAGATAAGGCTAATCCTGTCCCGGTAAGTATAAAAAGACCAATACCACTAATTAGACCAATTATGCCGGTATGTAAGCTTTTCACTGAAAATGCAGACTGTTCAGGTCTTTTTCCAAAATTTTGAAATGGCGTTTGAGTATTATCTCCACTTTGTCCATTTTGTAGGCCAGTGTTTTGATCGCTATTTTGAGATTGTTGGTTTCCATTAAACTGTCCACCCGATGGAAACTGACTTTGCATAGAAAATCTTTCTTTTTCTTCGCCACCTTTATTGAAATACAGGATAATTCCTGTTGCAGATTCGATTAGTAGGAAAACAGAAACAATAACACCAATCCAAAAATGAACTACTCTTACTTTTTTCATTTTGACATTTCTCCTTTTTTCTTTTGATGAAATTAAAATTACAATAGAAAGCTTAATTTTTACTTAATATCATTAAAGTATTTTCAGTTTTTAAATGTGGAGATTATAATATTAAGTGTACAATTGCACGAAAGAGGTGAGAGGAAATGGACAATCACTTAAAAGAAAAATTAGCGCTTCTACCAGATCAGCCTGGTTGCTATTTGATGAAAGATATTCAAGGGACGATCATTTACGTAGGAAAAGCTAAAGTGTTAAAAAATAGGGTTAGATCTTATTTCACGGGATCCCATGATGGTAAGACATATCGATTAGTTCAAGAGATAACTGATTTTGAATATATTGTTACTTCTTCAAATATGGAAGCTTTAATTCTTGAGATGAATTTAATTAAGAAATATGATCCGAAATATAACATCATGTTGAAGGATGATAAATCATACCCCTTTATTAAAATAACTGCTGAAAAACATCCTCGCTTATTGATTACGCGAAATGTAAAAAAAGATAAAGGAAAATATTTTGGACCATTCCCTAATGCTACTGCCGCTAATGAAACAAAAAAATTATTAGATCGTTTATATCCATTACGAAAATGTTCATCATTACCAGATAAAGTTTGTTTATATTATCATATTGGTCAGTGTCTTGCGCCTTGTGTAAAAGTAGTAACTGATCATCAAAATCAGGAAATAGTTAATGAAATTGCCCGTTTTCTAAACGGTGGGGAAGACCAAATACGAAAAGAGTTAGAGGCAAAAATGCTTGCTGCATCTGAACAATTAGATTTCGAGCGCGCGAAAGAGTATCGAGACCAAATTGTATCAATTGAAGCGACTATGGAAAAGCAGAAAATGATGAGTAGCGATTTAGTTGATCGTGATGTATTTGGCTATGCGGTTGACAAGGGATGGATGTGCGTTCAAGTATTCTTTGTTCGAAGGGGAAAATTAATTGAGCGAGATGTATCATATTTTCCAATTTACGATGAACCAGAGGAAGAGTTCCTATCATTTATTGGGCAATTTTATGAAAAACCACATAATATAAAACCAAAAGAAATTTTTGTACCAGATAAAGTTGATACTGAAATTTTAAAAGGTTTACTAAAAATTCCTGTATTCCAACCAAAAAGGGGTCAAAAAAAGGAACTAGTTGTATTAGCAAATAAAAATGCCAAAATTGGACTCGGTGAGAAATTTAAATTAATCGAGCGAGATGAAGAAAGAACAGTTAAAGCAATAGAAAAACTAGGGGATATTTTAAATATTGAAACTCCGTATCGAATTGAAGCATTTGATAATTCGAATATTCAAGGAACAAATCCTGTTTCAGCTATGGTTGTCTTTATAGACGGAAAACCTTCAAAAAAAGATTATCGCAAATATAAAATCAAAACTGTAGTAGGACCTGATGACTATGATTCAATGCGTGAGGTAGTACGCAGAAGATATTCAAGAGCATTAAAAGAGAATTTACCTTTACCAAACTTAATAATTGTGGATGGTGGGAAAGGACATCTAGCTGCAGTTGAAGATGTACTTCAAAATGAGTTAGGTTTATTCATCCCAACAGCTGGACTTGTAAAAGATGAGAAGCACCGCACTTCAGAGTTATTAATAGGACAACCACCTCAAATTGTTCAATTAGGTAGACAAAGCCAAGAATTCTTTTTATTACAAAGAATTCAAGACGAGGTACACAGATTTGCGATTGAATTTTATCGTCAGCTTCATAGTAAATCAATGGTTCAATCTGCTTTAGATGGCATAGCAGGTGTTGGTGGTATTAGAAAGAAATCACTTCTTAAACATTTTGGATCAGTCAAAAAAATAAAAGAGGCATCAATCGATGAATTAATAGAAGCTAAAATGCCAAAAAATGTGGCAGAAGAAATTTATCAGCATTTTCATAAAGAGTGACAAGGTTACCAAAATTTTTATCTTGACACTATTTTCAAAATAATTTATATTTTAGTTAAAATTAAATGATTTTCTCTCGTAATAGAGGTGCAAAACTTAAGAGTATGCTGTCATAGACGTGTGGCGTTGTGATGGACAGTTGAAAGGAAGTTTTGCCGAAATAAAATGAATCCACAATTCATTTTGTTGGGACTGCATTTAAGAAATGTAGTACTGTCGCATAATAATTATGCGGGGAGCTATTGAAGAGATGTTGATGATTTGTCTATTTTATTTTATTTGTAAATTAGGCGCGTGAACATTGCTTCACGCGCTTTTTTGTATTCTTTTTTAAGTAAAAAGTGAGGATGAGAAAAATGGGAATTATTGTTCAGAAATTCGGTGGTACTTCAGTAGGCTCAATTGAACGAATTCAGCATGTTGCTGAAACAGTAACCAAATCATATAAAGAAGGAAACCAAGTAGTTACAGTAGTATCTGCGATGGGACATCATACAGACGAACTAGTTAGTTTAGCAGCTCAAATTAGTCCACAAAACAGTAAACGTGAATTAGATATGTTACTTACTACGGGGGAACAAGTTTCGATTTCCTTACTAGCAATGGCAATCCAAGCAAAAGGTTTTAAAGCTATTTCACTAACTGGTTGGCAAGCAGGAATTCAAACTGAATCTGTCCATGGAAATGCGCGTATAGAAACAATTCATACAGAACGAATTCAACAATTACTTGATGAAGGATATATCGTAATTGTTGCTGGGTTCCAAGGTTTAAGTGACAACAATGAAATTACGACATTAGGTCGTGGTGGTTCAGATACAACAGCAGTAGCATTAGCTGCGAGCTTAAATGCAGAACGTTGTGATATTTATACGGACGTATTAGGGGTTTATACTACGGATCCAAGAGTTGAACCAAGTGCATCTAAATTAAGCCACGTCTCTTATGATGAAATGCTAGAGCTTGCAGCTTTAGGGGCAGCAGTTTTGCATCCAAGAGCAGTAGAATTCGCAAAAAATTATAATTTAATTATTCAAGTTCGTTCAAGTCAACATGATGAAATCGGTACATTTATTGGGGAGGAAACACAAATGGAACAACAATCAGTCGTAAGAGGAATCGCATTCGAATCTAATGTAACAAGGATGACTTTAAATGGTTTAAATAACCATGTAGATTTATTACCTAAAATCTTTACTTTACTAGCAAGTGAAGGTATTGATGTTGATATTATTATCCAAAGCGTAACATCAGATAACTTAGTAAATCTTTCATTCTCGATTAAATCTGAAAATATGATGGAAACAATAACGGTTCTAGAATCGAAGAAAGAATTTTTAGGTTACCGCTCATTTGATTTTGAAAGTGAACTTGCTAAAGTTTCAATTGTAGGCAGTGGAATGGTTTCAAATCCAGGTGTTGCTGCAAAAATGTTTAAATTTTTAGCTGAAAGTGAAATCCCTGTAAAAATGGTAAGCACTTCTGAAATTAAAGTATCAACAGTTGTACCAAAATCAAAATTACAAGAAGCAGTTCATGCTCTTCATAAAGGATATGAATTAGATCGTATTAATGAAGAAGTAGTAGTAGAAAACTAAATATTAAATAAACCCTTTTAGGCATACAAATTCTTATATATATAGGCTTTGAAATATTGATTTTATCAATATTCATCACGTTCAGATATACCGAGCCGTATAGTATAGAGAAGGAGCTTAAAAGGGTTTTTTATTCGTTAAGCGAATAAATTATATAAAGATTCTGTAAATTTAAAATAAGTAAGGCGAACGGCTAAATGGTAAATAAAAGAAGGAGGTATTAATAATGAGGCATAGTTTACTTGCGTACGGATATGGAGAAATTGTGCTACAATTCGTTCTATTAATACTCGCCATTTTGTTTTTTGTTTCTATTTGTTTATTCTTGTTAAATTCCATTATTAAAGGAGTTAAAAGAAACAAGAATGTTGAGGGAATTAGAAAGCAGGATCAAAGTAAGGAAAGGAAAGAGAAGGGGTAAGGAAGTTAAAAAATAATATAATGTCCTTAACCGATCGTTTTCTTAAATTAAAGTAAAAATTTCAACTTGATGAGTTTTTTGTAAATACTCAGTAAATAAAATTGTTGTACCTGTATTTGAACTTATATTTCAATATTTCAAGAAAAAATCATTCAAATGAAAATACCACAAGGGACCTAAATTCCTTGTGGTGTTTTTCATTTTATTTTCTTGTAATTGGATCCTTTAAATCCCATTTTACTTGGAACTTTACTTTGTCGCCTCTTTTGCTTTGCTCTTCATACGTTTCAGCTATAACATCGATTTGCTGTTGAATTTGCATCGCTAGAAATCCAGCTTCTAATTGGTAAGATACGTTCTTTTTTTGTTGATTTCTGTATGTAATTAATTCAGAAGATAGTGTTAAATGAACTTCTTGCTTCTTTTCTTCTTCAACAGTAAGGGTACCCCAACCAGCTTGATCAAAAAATTCTATAATTTCTTCAAAGGTTGCTAAAGGATATTTTCTGGCAATCATTTTACCCGCCCAATATAAAATATCATTTTGCTCTTTTCCTAATAAATCATTCAATAGATCGTTACGTATTAGCTCATAGCCAAAACCAGAAATATTTCCCGGAATATTTAAATTTTCAATGCCGTTCGTCATGGTCGGATAACTCTCCCTTTCCTAAAAAACATGTTTTTATTATATACAATATTTAATAGTAAAAACAATAATTCGACACTTGTAGATTACAAGGATTACCAATCTAAATGAGAAGTTTTTTCAGTAAAGAAAAATGTACGCGTTTTCTTGACCTCCTATATTATCAGGAGTAAAATGGTTTGTAGATAAATGTCATAAAAATTTCGACTTTTTATGCGTATTACTTATTTATTCTATTTTTTTAGAATAATAGAAGGATTAAATTTTCATGTGCACAAACTAAAGGGGGCAGGGGTTTACATGAGCAACAAGAATGGAAGGGAGTTTTTCTTAAGAAAACTTCATTCATTGCTAGGAGTTATTCCAGTTGGAATCTTTTTAACACAGCACTTAGTTGTCAATCATTTTGCGACAAATGGAGCACAATCGTTCAACAAAGCTGCTGAATTTATGGCGAATTTACCATTCCGCTATTTTTTAGAAGTTTTTGTCATTTTCTTACCAATTTTATACCATGCAATTTATGGACTATACATTGCGTTCACAGGTACTAGCAATGTTAAAAATTATGGATTCTTACGTAACTGGTTGTATTTATTCCAACGTATTTCTGGAGTAATTACTTTAATTTTTATTACTTGGCACGTATGGCAGACACGTATTGCTGCTCAATTAGGAGCAACGGTTGATTATAATATGATGGCTGATATTTTCCAATCGAAATTTATGTTAGTTTTCTATATAGTAGGTGTTATTTCAACAATTTTCCACTTTGCTAATGGATTATGGTCATTCTTCGTATCATGGGGAATTACTGTAACACCTAGATCACAACGTATTTCAACATATGTAACATTAGGTGTTTTCGTTGTATTATCATTCGTTGGATTAACTGCTATCTTTGCATTCATTGATCCACAACTAGCGTACAAGTAAGGAGAGAGAATCATGAGTGGGAAAATAATTATCGTCGGTGGCGGATTAGCTGGTCTTATGGCAACAATTAAAGCTGCTGAAGCTGGCACAAAAGTAGATTTATTTTCATTAGTTCCTGTAAAACGATCACATTCAGTATGTGCTCAAGGTGGAATTAATGGTGCGGTTAATACAAAAGGTGAAGGTGACTCTCCTTGGGAGCACTTTGATGATACAATTTATGGTGGAGATTTCTTAGCAAACCAACCACCAGTAAAGGCAATGGCAGAAGCAGCACCTGGCATCATTCACATGATGGACCGTATGGGTGTAATGTTCAACCGTACGCCTGAAGGACTTTTAGACTTCCGTCGTTTCGGTGGAACGCAACATCACCGTACAGCATTTGCTGGTGCTACGACTGGACAACAATTATTATATGCATTAGATGAGCAAGTTCGTCGTTACGAATCTGAAGGTCTTGTTCAAAAGTATGAAGGCTGGGAATTTTTAAGAGTTGTTGTTGATGATGAAGGAGTATGTCGTGGTATCGTTGGACAGAACTTAACATCAATGGAAATCGTAAGCTTCCCTGCTGATGCTGTAATTATGGCATCTGGTGGCCCTGGAATTATCTTTGGTAAAACTACAAATTCAATTATCAACACTGGTTCAGCTGCAGCAGCTGTATATCGTCAAGGTGCAGTTTATTCAAATGGTGAATTTATTCAAATCCATCCAACTGCAATTCCTGGAGATGATAAAAACCGTTTAATGAGTGAAAGTGCTCGTGGTGAAGGTGGACGAGTTTGGACGTATAAAGATGGTAAGCCATGGTATTTCTTAGAAGAGAAATATCCTGCATATGGAAACCTTGTACCAAGGGATATTGCTACACGTGAGATTTTCTCTGTATGTGTTGACCACAAGCTTGGTATCAATGGTGAAAACATGGTTTATTTAGATCTATCACATAAAGATCCACATGAACTTGATGTAAAACTAGGTGGAATCATCGAGATTTATGAAAAATTCACAGGTGATGACCCGAAAAAAGTTCCAATGAAGATTTTCCCAGCAGTTCACTACTCAATGGGTGGATTATGGGTTGACTATGACCAAATGACTACAATTCCTGGTTTATTTGCTGCTGGTGAGTGTGATTACTCAATGCACGGAGCTAACCGTTTAGGAGCTAACTCATTACTTTCTGCTATTTATGGTGGAATGGTTGCTGGACCAAATGCTGTAAGATACGTAAATGGTTTAGCTAAATCTTCAGATGATGTTTCAACTTCTGTATTTGAATCAAATGCTAATGAAGAAAAAGAAAAAATGAATCGTATTTATAAAATGGACGGTAAAGAAAATGCATACCTTCTTCATAAAGAGCTTGGAGAGTGGATGACAGACAACGTTACTGTAGTTCGATTCAATGATCGCTTATTAAAAACTGATGAAAAAATTCAAGAGCTTTATGAGCGCTATCAAAACATTAATATTAATGATACAGCTAAATGGAGTAACCAAGGCGCTTCATTTACTCGTCAACTTGAAAACATGCTTCACTTATCACGTGTTATCACATTAGGTGCATATAACCGTAATGAAAGCCGTGGAGCTCACTATAAACCTGAATTCCCAGACCGTAATGATGAGGAATTCTTAAAAACTACAATGGCTAAATTTGATGAGAAATCAAATTCACCATTATTCCATTACGAAGATGTTGATACATCATTAATTGAACCAAGAAAACGAGATTATTCTAAGAAGAAGGAGGACAAAGAAAATGCATAATGGAACAATGACTGCTGAAAAGACAATTACTGTAATTGTTAAACGTCAAGATTCACCAAATACTGCGCCATATGAAGAAACATTTACTGTCCCTTATCGTCCGAATATGAACGTAATCTCGGCGTTAATGGAAATTCGTAAAAATCCAGTTAATTCAAATGGAAAAGAAACGACTGCAATTTCTTGGGACATGAACTGTCTTGAAGAAGTTTGTGGAGCATGTTCGATGGTTATCAATGGAAAACCAAGACAATCATGTTCTGCGCTTATTGATAAATTGGAACAACCAATTCGTCTTGAGCCAATGAGTACATTCCCTGTAGTACGTGACTTACAAGTTGATCGTAGCCGTATGTTCGATTCTTTAAAACGCGTTAAAGCATGGATTCCAATTGATGGAACACATGACTTAGGTCCTGGACCAAGAATGCCTGAAAGAAAACGTCAATGGGCTTATGAATTATCAAAATGTATGACTTGTGGTGTATGTTTAGAAGCTTGTCCAAACGTTAATAGTAAATCTAACTTTATTGGGCCAGCACCACTTTCTCAAGTACGTTTATTTAATGCTCATCCAACTGGAGAAATGAATAAGGAAGAACGTCTACATGCAATTATGGGAGACGGTGGACTATCAAACTGTGGTAACTCACAAAACTGCGTACAATCTTGTCCAAAAGGTATTCCTTTAACAACTTCAATTGCAGCGTTAAACCGTGCAACTACAATTCAATCTTTCAAAGACTTCTTTGGAAGCGACGAAATTTAATAAACATAAGAGCATGTTCCTAAGGGACATGCTTTTTTTTGCATTTTTAAATAAATATCTTCTAATAAACTCCACTTTTAAATCATATCAATAGTAAAGGCAGGTGCGGTGTCTTACCACACTCACTGCTTTCGAACGGAGGTTGACTTGAATGCAACAGTTTGAAGTGACATTTGAGACGAAATGCTATGAAAAAGATTGGGAAATACTTTTAAAGACAGATCGGATAGAAAAAATGATTGAGTTTAATCTATTTCATTTTAAAGAAAAAATTTTATATATTAATAACGTACAAGATGTAAGGGAAGTCAGTCGTCATGCAGACAAACTTGTCGCAAGGGATGTTTTATCTTCATATGTTATAGTTGATGATTATTCAAAGGAAGCCCTTAATTATTTTGAGGTTACTAAGGAGAGCTTCAAAGGTGGTTATTACTATTCAATCTCAGAGCTTGTTAGTATTTATCTTTGCAATACAGAGTATTTACTTCATTTTTCAAGTGATTCAATTTTAGAAAAGCCTTTTAATTGGATTGATTTATCAATACTAAAACTTCAAGATGATGAAAGAATCAAAGTAGCAAATCCGGTATGGAATGGAAATATTTTTGAGGCAAAACAAGAATCAATAGATGAAGATGAAAACTTTTATATTGGTTATGGATTTTCAGATCAATGTTACTTAATTAGGACAAATGATTTTAAAAATAAGATATATAATGAAAAAAATCCTATATCAGAAAGATATCCAATATATGGGGGAGAACTTTTTGAAAAACGTGTAGATGCTTGGATGCGAAATAACCATTTTAAAAGAATCACATTCAAACATGGAAGTTATATTCATCAAAATTATTGATTGTTAGGTTGTTTTTTTTTTTGACTTAATAGGGTTAGGGTAAAGAAAGGCAGAGCAGTAGATAGAAAAGACTAGTAGAGAAGATATAAATCAAGACTCTTAATGACGTCTTTTACTATCTATAAGTCCCTTATTTCCTTCATCCTGCCCCCCTTGAAAACTGAATGAATATTCATTCTTTTAAAGAAATTAATGATATAATATAGATAGTAAGGGGGCAAATTTGATGGGGAAAATGAATTATGTATCTAATATACAGGAGTGGCAATCTGAGTTTTCATTTAAGATTACAATTAAAGTTCGATTTAGTGAAACAGACATGTTTGGGCATATGAATAATACTGTTCCATTCGTCTATTTTGAAGAAGCACGTATTGAGTATTTAAAATATTTAGGGCTTATGCAAGAATGGACGGCAAATCATAGTGAATTTATTCCAGTTGTTGCTGATTTACAATGTGATTACTTACGACAAGTATTTTTTAATGAAATCATCGATGTGTACGTAAAAATTGCAAAAGTAGGCAATTCATCGATTGATTTACACTATATGGGAATTAATCCTCAAAGTGAAATTTGCTTTACTGGAAGAAATTCTTTAGTAAATATAAATCGTCATACAGGACGAAGTGAACAATGGAAAAATGAATGGAAAGAAAAATTATTAAATGAAATAAAGAATACAGTAGTTAGTGTTTAAAATAAGTAATATTGTCACATACTGAATAAAGATTGAATAGAATGATAAACAATTAAATTTATCTTAAGATGAGTACTTGAAGAATTCAATGACATTCTATATAATACTTTTATACGAATAAGGAAAAGCAAAGATCAAGGACACGAGCGTTCAAGACGATAGTAAGAGAGGAATTCATTTGGTGCGAGAATTCTCTATACGTTGAATGACTTACCACCTTGTAGCTATAGTGGGGAACGTAATTTTTTTACAAGTAACTACTATCGGTGTAGACCGTTAAAACGTTGAGATTTTGTATACTTATTTTTGTGTACATTAAATTAGGGTGGAACCACGAGCACATTCGTCCCTACGAGTGTGCTCTTTTTTTATTGTCAAAATTAATTTGAAAAAGGAGTGAACTTAAATGATTTCAATTAAATTACCAGATGGATCAATTCGCGAGGTGGAACAAAATACAACAGTTGAAGATTTCGCGGGTTCAATCTCCATTAGCTTAAAGAAAAAAGCGCTTGGTGGAAAAATTAATGGAAAATTAGTTGATTTAAATACACCTATTACTGAAGATTGTGAAGTTCAAATAATTACTCAAGATGATCAAGATGGTTTAGAAATGATGCGTCATAGTTCAGCGCATATTTTAGCTCAAGCAGTAAAACGTCTATATAAAGGCGAAAAAGCTGCATTTGGGGTTGGACCAGTAACTGCAGACGGATTCTATTATGATATTGATCTTCCTGTTTCAATTAAAGTAGAAGACCTACCGAAAATTGAAAAAGAAATGGAGAAAATTATTAAAGAAAACTTACCGATTACTCGTTCAGAGGTAAGTCGTGAAGAGGCAATTAAATTCTTCACTGAATTAGACGATGAGTTTAAACTAGAATTAATTCGTGATTTACCAGAAGATGCAGTTATTTCAATGTATACTCAAGGTGAATTCGTAGACCTTTGCCGTGGACCACATGTTCCTACAACTGGCCGTGTAAAAGCGATTAAATTATTATCAGTTGCTGGTGCATATTGGAGAGGTGATGCGAATAATAAAATGCTTCAACGAGTTTATGGTACTGCTTTCCCAAGTAAGAAAGAATTAGAAGAGCATTTACACTTATTAGAAGAAGCTAAAAAACGTGATCACCGTAAATTAGGTAAAGAGCTTGAATTATTCATGTTCTCTGAAGAAGCACCTGGTATGCCATTCTTCTTACCAAAAGGTACTATTATCCGTAATGAATTAGAACAATATGAGCGCGGATTACAAACTTCAAAAGATTATAAAGAAGTTCGTACACCATTCATTATGAATCAAAGATTATGGGAGCAATCAGGTCACTGGCATCACTACCATGAAAACATGTACTTTACTGAGGTTGATGAAACAAAATTCGCATTAAAACCGATGAACTGTCCAGGTCATATGTTAGTTTATAAAAATAAATTACATTCATACCGTGATCTACCGGTTCGTATGTGTGAAAATGGTCAAGTTCACCGTCATGAATATTCTGGTGCTTTGAATGGTATGATGCGTGTTCGTACTTTTACTCAAGATGATGCACATATCTTCTGTCGTCCAGATCAAATTGAAGGCGAAATTATTGAAGTAATTAACTTAATTAAAGAAATTTACGGCGTATTCGGATTCACTTACAAAGTAGAATTATCAACTCGTCCAGAAGATTCAATGGGTTCAGAAGAGTTATGGAACTCAGCAGAGCAGGCGTTAGAAAATGTTCTAAAATCTGAGAACTTAGACTTTAAATTAAACCCAGGCGATGGTGCATTCTATGGTCCGAAAATCGATTTCCATATTCAAGATGCATTAAAACGTAGCTGGCAATGTGCTACAATTCAATTAGATTTCCAAATGCCTGAGAAATTTGATTTAACTTATGTTAATGAAGATAACCAAAAAGAACGTCCAGTTGTTATCCACCGTGCAATTTATGGTTCAATTGACCGTTTCTTAGGAATCTTAACTGAACATTTTGCTGGAGCATTCCCATTATGGTTAGCACCAGTTCAAGTAGCAGTATTACCAATTTCAAGTGTTCACAATGAATACGCACAAAAACTTGCTGATCAATTAAAAGCTGCAGGAATCCGTGTTGAAGCTGATTTACGTGGCGAAAAAATTGGATATAAAATTCGTGAAGCACAACTTCAAAAATTACCTTATATGTTAGTAGTTGGTGATCAAGAGGTTGAAAATAATACTGTAGCTATTCGTAAACGTGGCGAGGGTGACATTGGTACTCAACCATTCGAGAGCTTCTTAGAAATGATCAAACAACAAAAATTAGAAAAAGTTCTATCTTAATTTTAAAAATCCTCTATTTTTATAATAGAGGATTTTTTTATTTGACCGATATAATTAAAAACGATTGTTTTCCAGTAGAATTGATTGTCTATATTTTCTGGGAAATATGACGAAATTTGCAAAAACATACTTCATAAACATTTTTTTTATATAGGATAAATCTCAGGAAATATCGAACTTATATGAAGGATGTCTTTTCAGTTATTTAGTCTTAATAAAATACATAGTTATGTTAAGAGGTGATGCAGTTGGATAATCAGAATCAAGATCTTCAAAAAAAGGTAAAAAAGCTTGAAGAAGAAGTAAGTGAAATGAAGAAACAAATTGAATTTCTCTTAATTATGAAGGAAACTTCAAACGAGATTAAACAAATAACTCAAACTAAAGCAAATAATCCTAAACCACAAAAAACGGTTAGTAGACAGGTTAAAGTAACAGTTGAAAATGAAAAGGTTGACTATGAAGCGCTTATTTTCCAAAAGTGGTTACCTAGATTTTTTATATTTATTTTTATTCTTGGAGTAATGTGGGGATTTAAAGCGGCATCAGATTATGGGGTTTTAAACAAGTATGCAAAAGTAGGGATTGGATTTGTTATAGCCATTGCTTTATTCTGGTACGGTAATCGTCAAATGAAAGCTAAACGATCAACACTTGGCCAATCTCTAATTGGTGGTGTGTTACCCGTATTATTTTTAACTACGTTTGCCATGCATCATTTATATCACATGGTTGGTCCAACGATTGCATTTTCCCTTTTAATTATTTGGGTATGTATTGGTTTCTATTCTATGAATAGATACAAATCAGAAGTAATTGGATTAATAAGTATAGTAGGAGCCGTTTTTGTACCATTCCTAGTTAAAAGTGATTCGCCAAACTATTTATTTTTCTCTATCTATGAAACAGTGATTTACTTATGCTTTATGTTTTATGCAACATTTAAGAAATATAAATTCATCTATCTTTCGTCTGCAGTATTATTGCATTTATCTTATTTAATTGTTGCTTTAGTTAATTTTAATACGAATGGAATTGAATATTTCGCACTAAGTATTATCGTTCAACATATTAGTTTGCTAGCTATATTGATAAAATCTAAGCTTCCTATTAAAAAGCAAGTATTAATTCTTCACACCAGTTTTATTTTAACAATTGGTTGGATCTTTAGTGCATTTGAAGATCAGACTAGAACAATGATTTTAATCTTTTTATGTGTAGGATATTTATTCCTGACTTTTTATTATAAAAAGAAATCGGATTTTTTCTTTGGATTTTCGACTAATTTTATACTAGCTATTTCATTCCTATGTTTGGACAGTGTTTCAGAAAACTTACTATGTACTGTATTAATAATTCAAGCTTTATCAAGTTATTTATTTTATTTAAGATATCGAGATCTACTGAAAATAATTATAGCGGCCCTTACATTCATTCCTGTAGGGATTTCCATTTTATCAGTTGGAATAGATTCTTTTTGGTCTTTTGAAACGATGAATTGGCTTGTGTTAGTTGTAGCTCTAATTATGATTGCAATTTTGGCATATAAAAATGAAGATGAAAAGCAATTTATCTTATTAAGTAGTTCTTTATTAATTACAGTTATATTGATTGCTTTTATAACACAAATTGTTCAAATACTTGCAGTAGATCAGTCTGACAATATGATTCGATTATTAATTAATATAAGTTGGATCTTGCTTTCAATATTAGCCATGATACTTGGTAACATTAAGAAGTTTAAAGTTTGGACATATACTGGAATAGGTTTATTATTACTGACACTAGGAAAACTTGTATTAATAGATTTACCAAATATTACGTTGTTGGTTAGAGCTGGTTTATTTATACTGCTTGGCTTGATTGGATTAGTAATTTCTAGAATATTTTTTAAGGGAAGCAGTAGTCAAAAAATCAATAAAATTTAGTATACAGGAGTCAGTTAATGCTAATCAATGAAACTAAAAACTTAATATTAATGACTTTTACGAAAGAAGCGATGGTTTCTGTTTTAAGTGGAAATAACGAGTTAGAATTTGAAAATAAATTTTATAGATTTGCTAATGGGTGGCCAATTTTAGTATATAAAAATCTTTTCCCTTATAAGATCTCCCGTTTTCAAACGCATCCTACTGAAGAAAAATATGAAGGAATTATTATTCATAAAAAAGATCGAGTAATTATAGGGGACATGGGATTTAAAGGTGGTCCGGATGAAAATGGGGTTATGGAATTAGGTTATAGTATTGCACCTAGTTATCAAGGTAAAGGATATGCAACTGAAATGGGTAAGGCTTTTTGTGAGTGGGGATTGCAGCAAAATCATGTTACAAGAATAACTGCTATTTGTTCCATTTATAATCATGCCTCTATTAGAGTTTTAGAGAAAATTGGAATGATAAAAGTAAAAGAAGAAATTGAAAAATATTATTGGATGTTAGATAAAAAAAATAAGTGATTTTCAGTTTATTAGAATGATTAATTTTTCTAGAAGAAGGTGGGCTTATTCTTACAACAAGAAATGCATCTATCATCTTTATGGTCATAACTAAACGTGAATTTGGTCGATTCTTTTTGTACGATCTTATGATAAGCAGCTTAGTATATGGCTCTCTAAAAAAATACTACTCAAGTGACCTAATCGCAATTTTTGGTAGTTTTACAATACCGACAGTTTTAAAAAGGGTGGCTATATTATTAGAGAGGAAATAAATAAAGATGCTCATAATTGAGCATCCTTTTTAAATATTAGCCTTGATGTACAGAGCTTTTAGGTTCAGTGTCTAAATTCATTGCTGGTCCGAAGAATTCGTAATGAATTTGTGTATCTTTAATTCCTAATTCTTTTAAGCTTGTTATGATCGCTTTTAAAAACGGTACTGGACCACATACGTAATAATCTGCATTGTCTGATTTAATATTGTTATTTAACCATTCTGCATCAATATATCCTTGCTTTTTAAAGTTGTTATTTTGAAGATCTTCCTCAGAAGGATTTTCATAAACAAATGATAAATTGTAATTTGTTAATTGCTCTTTTAATTGGTTTAGTTCATTTTCAAATGCTTGTAATTTACCGTTTCTTGAAGCACTTATGAAGTTGACTTGACGTTTTGGTTGATTGCTTGCAATTGACTTAGCCATACTGATTAATGGTGTAATTCCAACACCACCACTTAAGAATACAACATCTGAATCAATTTCAGTATTTAAAGTAAATTCACCTGCTGGAGCAGTAATTTCCAGTGTATCACCAACATTTACTTGATTGTGTAGGTAGTTTGAGAATTTACCTAGTGGTTGGTTTTCTTCAGCTTCTCTTTTTACTGAAATTCTAAAGTGATTTTTACCTGGTACATCAGATAAACTATATTGTCTGTTTGATAAATATTCTTCACCAGGAATTTGTGAACGAACAGTTATATATTGACCAGGTAAGAAGGTAGGAACTGAAGTACCATCTTTAGGAACTAAGTAGAATGATGTTATTACATCACTTTCTTCAACTTTTTCGATGACTTTAAACTCTTTAAATTCAGACCATCCGCCTTCTTGAGAAGAAGCTTCATCATACATTTCTTTTTCGATATCGATAAATACTTGAGCAATAATTCCATATGCTTCCGCCCAAGCACCTAGTATTTCATCAGTTGCAGCATCACCAAGTACTTCTTTAATAGCCCCTAGTAAATGTTGCCCTACGATTGGATAGTGCTCTGGTTTAACTTGAAGGCTGCGGTGCTTTTGCGCAATTTGTTTTACAACAGGAATAATTGTTGCTAGCTTATCAATGTTCTGTGCTGCAGCTAAAACAGTATTTGCAAGAGCAGTTTGTTGTCTACCTTGTTGTTGATTTGTATGATTAAATACATTTAATAGTTCAGGATGATTAGTAAATAAATTTTTATAGAATACTTTAGTGATCTCTGTACCCTTTACTTCTAAGACTGGAACTGTTGACTTAATAATATCAATTGTTTTTTGAGAAAGCATGAAAAATCCCCCTAAGTACGTTTTAAAGTAATATTATAAATACATCTTTATCTTAGACCTAGAATTTGTTTAAAGCAATATGTAAAATACATCTATTGTGAAATTTTTCGCAAAAATACATAAAAGTTTAAAAAATGTTCACAATTATGCTATGATTAATCTTAAATAAAACAGTGAGGACAAGTTATGCGTTTAACAAATTATTCGGATTACTCTCTTCGTGTACTAATATTTCTAAGCTCTGAGCCACATGAAAAATTAGTTAATATTAAGGACATCGCTGAAGCTTATGATATTTCTAAAAACCATTTAATGAAAATAATTTATAATTTAGGAAAAATGGGCTATATTGAAACGATACGTGGCAGAAACGGTGGAATCCGTTTAGCTAAATTGCCATCAGAATTAAATATCGGTGAAATAATTCGTAAAACTGAAGAAGACTTTAATATTGTAGAATGTTTTGAGCACGGCAATACTTGTGTTATTACACCTGTTTGCTCATTAAAACATGTATTTAATAAAGCGTTAGAACAATTTTTACAAGTATTAGATCAATATACATTAGATGATATTGTAAAAAACAATGCCATGCTTAAAGATTACCTTTCCATTAATAAAAAGGAATAAAGTGACATTGAAGAGTGCTCGCAATTAAAAAAACAAAAAAACCAACAAAGGCTTACTTTGTTGGTTTTTTCATTTAATGTAGTCTATAGACTTTTATAGTTTAATATATTTTACGCTTTCCATCGGTTCTTGGAATAAAGATGAAGCTATTTTACTAAAAATGGTTGGATCCCCAGTTGTAAAAAATTCATGTGAAGTGATTTCAGAGTTTGATAATATATTTTGTTGATCCAGTATTGCACTTACTTCTAAAGCTGTTTCATCGCCAGAGCTAATAAGTTGGATTGATGGTCCCATTACTTTTTGAATGATTGGACTCAATAATGGGTAATGCGTGCAACCAAGTATTAGGGTATCAATATTTGAATCAATAAGCGGTGCAAGAGTGTGTTTAACAATCTCAAATATTTCAGGTTTATTGTAGTCCCCATTTTCCACAATTCCAGCAAACTCTGGACATGCCAAACCTTCAATTATAACTTTGTCATTAATCCGCTTTAGTGCAGAATGATATGCTTTACTATTAATAGTAGCATTCGTTCCTATGACACCAATTTGGTCATTTTGTGTTAATTTTATTGCTGCTCTGGCACCTGGGCGGACAACACCAATGACTGGGATTTGAAGTTTTTCTCGCATTTCATTTAAGACTACTGAAGTTGCTGTATTACAGGCGATGACTAACATTTTTATATCTTTCTCCAATAGAAAATTAGTCATTTCCCAAGTGAATTCTCTGATTTCCGTATATGGTCGTGATCCGTATGGACATCTTGCAGTATCGCCTAAGTATAAAATGTCCTCTTTAGGTAATTGTCTTATTATTTGTTTGGCAACTGTTAAGCCCCCAACACCTGAGTCAATGACTCCGATTGGTTTATTCAAAAAATCCCCTCATTTTACTTAATAATTTGTTGATGTAGTATATTCTTTATTCATTTAAGATTTTACTATAAGAAATGATATTTTTGTTTATCATTCTCTTTTTAAAAATGTTAAAGTTTCATAGTTTTAATATTATCAGACAGAAGACTCCTTCCTTAATTACGTGAAGGTGTGATAACACCAGTAATAGGTGGGAGATGAATGTCGGTTAGGCGTGCGTATGTCTAAAGGCTTTTTTGTTGTCTGCTTCATAACTCAATGATATGCTCCGTCTTAAGTAAAAGAAAGACTGATATTAAAGTGAAATTAGATAGCAATAATCATGATCAAACATGCCTTTCCACAATTTTGAAAAAAGCTATGGGAAGAAACATTATATCCAAGAAGTTTTTGCTTACTAACTACTGGTGGTTCTCCCATCAATGTAGTTAAGAAATAGATTAAAAAGCAAGGAATGAAGTGAGGTGAAAACAATGCTAGTCAATAAAGCATATAAATTCCGTATCTATCCAACCAAGGAACAGGAAATACTAATCGCAAAAACTATTGGATGTAGTCGTTTTGTATTCAATCACTTTTTAGGACAATGGAACGACACATACAAAGAAACTGGCAAAGGATTAACGTACAATTCTTGTTCTGCTGAATTAACAAAGTTGAAAAAAGAATTAGTATGGCTCAAAGAAGTTGACAGTATTGCTCTTCAATCCTCACTGAAAAACCTCGCTGATTCGTATTCACGATTCTTCAAAAAGCAGAATAACGCACCACGCTTTAAATCTAAAAAGAATCGAGTTCAATCCTATACAACAAAAGAAACAAACGGAAATATTGCCGTTGTCGGAAACAAAATGAAACTTCCTAAACTTGGTCTTGTTCGCTTTTCTAAAAGTCGCGAATTACATGGTAGTCTTCTGAATGCTACCGTTAGAAGAAATCCAAGTGGAAAATACTTTGTATCCATTCTTGCAGAAGTAGACGTACTACCACTGGAGAAAGCTGAATCATCGATTGGTATCGACTTAGGCATCACTGATTTTGCCATTTTTTCTGACGGAAGCAAAATTGACAACAATAAATTTACTGCCAAAATGGAAAAGAAACTAAAACGTGAACAGCGAAAACTTTCAAGACGTGCGTTACATGCTAAAAAGAATGGGATTAACCTTCTTGATGCAAAAAACTATCAGAAACAAAAACGAAAAGTCGCTAGATTACACGAAAGAGTATTGAATCAACGTGACGATTTCCTTAACAAGTTGAGTACAGAAATCATCAAAAACCACGATATAATCTGTATTGAAACCTTGAATACTAAGGGAATGCTACGTAATCACAAATTAGCCAAATTGATCTCTGATGTATCATGGTCTGCTTTTGTAACGAAATTAGAATACAAAGCTAAGTGGTACGGTAAAACAATCATGAAAGTGAGTAAATGGTTTCCATCCAGTCAAATATGTTCCGATTGTGGGCACACAGATGGTAAAAAACCTCTTGAAATAAGGGGATGGACCTGTCCTTTTTGCCACGAACATCACGATCGAGACATAAATGCTAGTAATAATATTCTAGCTGAAGGCTTACGAGCATTGGCTTTGGCATAAATAATCATAGAACCGTAGGAATCTAAGGGGATAGCTTGGCAAATAAGAGAAACCTCTGCTGGCAAAGAAATACACTAGCACGTATGCTCTGTTCCCAAGAATCTCCCACTTCAAACAATCTGTATGGG
This sequence comes from Gottfriedia acidiceleris, assembly GCF_004138285.1. Classification (GTDB taxonomy): domain Bacteria; phylum Bacillota; class Bacilli; order Bacillales; family Bacillaceae_G; genus Gottfriedia; species Gottfriedia acidiceleris_A. The sequence continues at coordinate 59,312 of NZ_SCFN01000001.1, forward strand.
TGTTAAGTGGTGAGTAGTTCAATGCGCCTATTAACAGAGTATTGAAACATTTAAACACAAGTTAAAAATAATTCGTAAATTCGATCATTATCTGTTATATTAATGAGGAAAAGTTTATATATGAGAAAAATGTGGAGGAGCCAGTGTTGCTGGCTGAGATAGCGTCCTTAAGATGTTGACTCTTAGAACCTGATCTGGGTGATGCCAGCGTAGGGAACAGTATCTCTTTTTAGATATGTTTTTTACAGCGCATTTACGTCCGGGTTAGTATCCGGACGTTTTCTTTTTGTATAAACAAAAAACAAAAAGGAGATATAGATAATGAAAAAACTAGTAATATTTTTAGTAGCTATTTGTTTAATGTTAACCGGATGTGGTCAAAACAAAACTGCCACTACTAAAAAGACAAAGCAATTAAAAAAGGTGACTGTCGTATTAGACTGGACGCCAAATACAAATCATACTGGGCTATTTGTTGCTAAGGAAAAAGGTTACTTTAAGGAACAAGGACTTGATGTAGATATAATCAGTCCGGGAGAAACAGGGGCAGACCAATTGGTGGCATCAGGTAAAGCAGATTTTGGGGTTTCTTATCAAGAGTCAATTACACAAGCAAGAGTTCAAAATGTACAGATTGTTTCAATTGCAGCAATTATTCAACATAATACTTCTGGGTTTGCATCACCAGTGAAAAAAGAAATTAAGTCTCCAAAAGATTTCGTTGGAAAAACATATGGTGGATGGGGTTCACCAGTTGAAAAGGCTATTTTAAAATCGCTTATGTCAGAAGAAAATGCTAATGTTAATAAGTTAAATATCGTTAATATGGGTGATGCTGATTTCTTTACAGCGGTAAAAAGAGATATCGATTTTGCGTGGATTTATCAAGGATGGACAGGGATTGAAGCAGAGCTTCGTGGAGAAAAATTAAACATGATTTATTTAACTGATTATAGTAAAAAGCTAGATTACTATACTCCAGTTTTAGCTACTAACGAAAAAATGATTAGTAAAAATCCTAAAATAGTAAAAGCGTTTATGGCTGCAGCATCAAAAGGATATAATTTTGCGATTGATAACCCTAAAGAAGCTGCATCGATTTTACTAAAGGATAATCCGGATTTAGATAAAAAATTAGTGGAAAAAAGCCAAGAATGGTTAGCATCTAAATATAAAGATGATGCAGACCGTTGGGGTGAGCAAAAGTTATCAGTTTGGAAAAACTATGCAGATTTCTTAGCTGAAAACAAATTATTAGAAGGAAACTTTAAGCCAAAAGAAGCATTTACGAATGATTTCTTACCAGCGAAATAAGGAGGAGCAAAAATGCAAACTACTTTAATGAGTGTCCAAATTATACCGAAAACAAATAATATTGAGGATGTTATTCCTGCAGTTGATGAAGCAATTAAAATTATTGATGAATCAGGTGTAAAATATCAAGTTCAACCATTGGAAACAACTATGGAAGGCGACTTGAATCAATTATTAAACGTTGTTCAAAAAATGAATGAAAGAATGATTGAAATAGGTTGCCATAATGTTATTACTCAAATGAAAATACTTTATCAACCACAAGGTATTACGATGGATGTGTTAACGGAGAAGTACCGTTAATGAAATCTAAAAATATGAAAGGATGGCAGCCAATTGTTGTCATCCTGCTTTTTTTAATCTGTTGGCAGCTAAGTATTAAAATTTGGAAAATCGAATCTTGGTTATTGCCAGGACCGATCTCAATCTTTAAAGAAGGAATGAAATCATCTGATTCACTACTTCCTCATATTACTTCTACAATTCAATTAACGATTATTGGCTTGTTAATTGGTAGTTTATTAGGATTGTTAATAGCATTTCTATTGCATTTAATTCCAGGTGTTAGGGAAGCTTTTTATCCATTATTAATTCTTTCGCAAAATGTACCAATTATCGTGTTGGCACCGCTTTTAATTATTTGGTTTGGATTTGGGGTATTACCTAAATTAATTATTATTTCTCTTGTTTGTTTTTTCCCTGTTACAGTGTCAGCGTTGGATGGTTTTCGACAAACACCAAGTGAACTAATAAATTATATGAAAATGGCAGGAGCATCCAAATCACAAATTTTTTGGAAAGTTGAGTTACCTTTTTCTCTACCTTCCATTTTTTCAGGCTTAAAGATTTCAGCAACTTATAGTGTTATGGGGGCGGTTATATCTGAATGGCTAGGAGCGAAATCTGGAATTGGGGTGTATATGACTTTAGCTTCATCTTCATTTAGAACAGATCGAGTATTTGTTTCAATTTTTATCATTATGTTTTTAAGTATGCTTTTCTTCTTCCTAATAGTCGTAATTGAACGTGTTACTGTTAAATGGAAAGTTAAAGGGGAGAAACGGAAATGACATTACAAGTGGAACAATTATCAAAGAGTTATAGCGGGAATCAAGTGTTAGATAATATTTCTCTTTATGTAAAAGAGGGTGAATTTGTATCGATTCTAGGGCCATCTGGTAGTGGGAAGAGTACGTTGTTTCATCTTATTGGTGGCTTACTAAAACCTGATTCTGGAGAAGTAAAGTTAAATGGGTCGATAATAAATGGAGAACTTGGTCATATTAGTTTTATGCCTCAGGATCATTCATTATTGCCTTGGAGAACAGTGTTAAAAAATATTGTATTGTCACAGGAATTAAAACATAAACCTGATGAAAAATTGGCAAGAGACTTGCTTAAAAGAACTGGTTTAGAAAACTATGAGAATGCTTACCCTCATGAATTATCTGGTGGTATGAAACAAAGAGTTTCATTTTTAAGGTCTTTACTAGCACCGCAGTCGTTTATGTGTATGGATGAGCCTTTTTCAGCTTTAGATGAGTTCACTAGGCTTGAAATGCAACAATGGCTTTTATCAATTTGGGAGGAGCAACGACGATCAATTTTATTAGTTACGCATAATATTGATGAAGCGTTGTTAATGTCCGATCGAATATATATATTTTCTGACAAACCTGCCAAAATCAAAGAAGAAATCATTGTGCCATTTCCAAGACCACGAAAGAAAGAATTATTATTAAGTGACGAATTTACGGAATATAAAAGAAAAATCTATTTGGCTTTAGAGAAGGAGTAATACGATGAAAATGATAGATGCTCATATTCATTTAGATTCTTATGATACTAGTCAAAGAGAAGAAATATTAACTAAAATAGAAAGACACGAAATCGAGGCAATCATTTCGGTTTCGATGGATTTAAAATCTAGTAAGAAAAATTTAGAGTTAAAAAAACAAAAAAATTGTGTATATCCAGCATTCGGATTTCATCCTGAACAGCAAATCCCTTCTGATGAAGAGGTTGTTAAATTAATTGAATGGATTAAGACCCATCAGGATGAAATGGTCGCAATCGGTGAAGTTGGATTACCATATTATAAGAATTTGGAAGAGCAGATTGATTACGTACCTTATATTCAATTACTAGAAAAATTTATCTCACTTGCAAAAGAGTTAAATAAACCGATCATATTACATGCAGTGTATGAGGACGCCGAAACTGTTTGTAACCTATTAGAAAAATATTTTATTAAAAAAGCTCATTTTCATTGGTTTAAAGGAGACGATCTTACAATTAAACGGATGATAAAAAATGAGTATTTTATCTCAATTACACCAGATGTATTATATGAAAATGAGATTCAAGACTTAGTAAAAAAGTACCCTTTAGAATTAATGATGGTAGAAACAGACGGTCCTTGGCCATTTGAAGGGCCTTTTGAAAATGAGTGGACACATCCTAGATTTATGCATCAATCGGTTGCGAAGATAGCTGAGTTAAAAGACAAAGATCTTTCAAGTGTATATAAAACTTTATATGAAAATACTAAGAAGTTTTATAGTATATAAAATAAGAAAATCGTTTTCTAACTGGAAACGATTTTTTTATTTATAAAATTTAATTATTTTAGTTTTAGATAGGTAAAAAGAGCTAAAATAAAATCCCCCTATAGCAGAGCAGCTATCCTAATTTACAGATAGGCTTTTTTATCTACTATAAGTAGGATATAAATTAAAACTTTCAATTTAGATAATCAGATTCTTTACAAGCAAGAAAATAGAGAAATGTAAAGCTTAGTTTTTCAATGTAAATACCAAAACCGGCATATCGTTTAGAATGCCGGCAGTATGTTGGTTTGTAGAAGTGTTTCTACAAAATAACTACAGTTCAAGCTCTCCCATACGAAGAAGCTCAATAACTGCTTGTGATCGCCCCTTAACCCCAAGCTTCTGCATTGCATTTGAAATATGATTTCTCACAGTTTTTTCACTTATAAAAAGTTCTTCAGCAATTTCTCTTGTAGTCTTATCTTGAACAAGAAGTTCGAATACTTCTTTTTCACGCTTTGTGAGTGTGTGCTTTGTTTGATAGTCTCTATCCTTCAACTGTGCTAACCCTCCTTGCTTGACCGAGCTGTTCTTCGGATGGGTATTCATTTAGTCTTTTTATCATATGAACGATAGGTCTTTTAGGTGAATATTTCCAGTAAATTTAGAGCTAGATTTAAATTATTTATTTTTTTCTATTTAGCTTGTTCTAAAAAATGTACAGGCTCGTATAAATAGTAAAAAAGCGTGGGGGGAGTATGGTGATGAAAAAAAGATTGTTATTAACGGCGGTAGCAGTATGTGGAATCGCAACAATGAGTGGATGTAGTTTACTTCCAACGAAATCTTCAACTGACATTGATCCACCTAAAACTGTAGTTTATAAAAGTGATCAACCTTCAAAAGAAGTAGCAAAGAAGGAGGAAACAGTAAAAAGGGAATTATATTTAATTGACCGTAACGGGTATGTTGTACCACAAACATTCCAATTACCCAAGTCTACCAGCTTGGCTAAACAAGCGTTAGAGTACTTAGTAAAAGATGGACCTGTTACAGATGAATTACCGAATGGTTTCCAAGCAGTTTTACCTCCGAATACAGAAGTTTTAGGTGTTCAAACTCAAAAGGATGGTACGATTATTGCTGATTTTTCACCAGAATTTAAGCAATACCGTGCTGAAGATGAATTAAAAGTGTTTCAAGCTGTTACTTGGACTTTGACTCAATTTGATAATGTGACAAAGGTGAAAATTCGAATAAACGGAAAAGAGCTTGTATCGATGCCAGTAAATAAGGCTCAGATTGGTGATGGATTAACTAGAGATGATGGAATTAACTTTGATAAAGGTGACATTGTAGATATTATGAATTCCAGACCAGTTACGCTATATTATGTTTCTCAAGGGGAAATGGGAGACACTTATTATGTACCTGTAACGACTAGGATTTCAAATGCTGAAAAAGATTCATATTCAGCAATCGTAAATGAACTTGTAAAAGGTCCATCTGAATATTCAAATTTAGTTTCCGATTTTGGAACTGATACGAAACTAGTTAGTCAACCTGTTTTCAAAGGCGGTAAGCTAGTACTTAATTTTAACGATGGTATCTATGGAAATATTGCAAAAAATATGATCAATAATGATGTATTACAGCCGCTTGTTCTTTCTTTAACTGAGCAAAAAGGTGTTAAGTCCATTGAAATTCAAATCAATGGTAAATTAACTGCGCTAGACCAACAAGGAAAGCCTTTAAGCCAACCTGTTTCTAGACCTAAGGATGTAAATACAAAAAAATTATAACCCGGTGGTTAGGAAAAGATAATATTTGCCTTTTAAAAAAATGTTTTAAATATCAACCTTGTACAAAAATTGTGATGATTTTTGTACAAGGTTTTTAATTTTATCTTTAAATTACACTTAATAAGTAGAAATGAAATCGCATTTTTGTCTATACTAGTATTTGGAAGATTTTGTAGGAGGTACAAACATGACAAGAACAGATGGAAGATTAAATAATGAACTTAGACCTATAGAGATAATTACTCACTATACAAAGCATGCAGAAGGTTCGGTGCTTATAAGTATTGGTGATACGAAGGTAATTTGTAATGCAACAGTTGAGGACCGTGTACCACCATTTTTGAGAAATAGTGGAAAAGGTTGGATTTCAGCAGAATATTCTATGTTACCTAGGGCTACTCAAGAGCGTACAATCCGTGAATCATCTAAAGGAAAAGTAACTGGTCGAACAATGGAAATTCAACGATTAATAGGAAGAGCATTACGAGCAGTTGTTGATTTAGAAGCACTTGGTGAAAAGACAATTTGGATCGACTGTGATGTAATTCAAGCAGATGGAGGAACACGAACTACTTCAATTACTGGTGCATTTGTTGCAATGATGCTTGCTTTTGATAAATTAATTAAAATGGATAAATTGAAATCGTATCCTGTAAAAGATTATTTAGCAGCAACTTCAGTTGGTATTTTAGATGAGCTTGGACCAGTTTTAGATTTATATTATGTAGAAGATTCGGCTGCAAGTGTTGATATGAATATTATTATGACTGGAAAAGGACAGTTTGTTGAACTTCAAGGAACTGGTGAAGAAGCAACATTTTCTAGAGAAGAATTAAATGAGTTATTATCTTTAGGTGAATTAGGAATTAAATCTCTAATTGAAAAACAAAAAGAAGTGTTATTACAAGAAGGTATTAAATTTCAATAATCATTTCAAGGAGAGACTTTAAGGATGGAAACAATCATTATTGCGACAAATAATCAAGGCAAAGTGAAGGATTTTGAAGCACTTTTTAAACCAATGGGATTTCAAATTAAATCTTTAAAAGACTTTCCTGAAATTCAAGAAGTTGAAGAAACAGGAACTACATTTGAAGAAAATGCGATTTTAAAAGCTGAGTACCTAGCAAGTGAGTTAAATACGCCTGTAATTGCAGATGACTCTGGTTTAATAGTGGATGCACTTGAAGGTAGACCAGGCGTTTATTCTGCCAGGTATGCTGGATTACATAAAAGTGACTTAGATAATTTACAAAAAGTATTAAGTGAACTAGAAGGTGTTTTTCCTGGCAAAAGAACTGCGCGATTTTATTGTGCTTTAGCTTTAGCAGTTCCTGGTAAAGAAACAATCACTGTTCATGGTACAGTTGAAGGGTATATTGCCAATGAAAAAAGAGGAACAAACGGTTTTGGCTACGATCCAATATTCTTTTTGCCAGAATTAGATAAAACTATGGCTGAATTAACAACTGATGAAAAAGGTGGTTTAAGTCATCGCGCAAATGCAATTAAATCATTAATGAATGTTATTAATAAAGAAGATAAAGACTTTTTATTTAGAGGGTCAAATTAATGAAAGTACTAATTGTAAGTGATAGCCATGGATTGACAAAACCATTGCAAGAAATCGCCGACAGATATCGTGACAGTGTAGATTTAATGATACACTGTGGAGATTCGGAATTAGAAGTAAATGCTAAGGAACTAAAGGATTATAATGTTGTAAGAGGAAATTGTGATTTCAGAGGAGAATTCCCTGAAGAATTTATTCACCGTGGGAATGAATATACAATCTATGCAGCACATGGTCATTTACATGGAATAAAACAATCATTACAAAAGCTGTATTATCGTTGTAATGAAGTTGGAGCAACAATTGCTTGTTTCGGTCACTCACATGTATTAGGAGCCGAGGTAATTGATGGTGTGCTGTTTATTAACCCTGGCAGCATTTTATTACCGAGAATGAGAAAAGAAAAGACTTATGCTATTCTTGAAACAATTGACAAGAAAGCTAGTGTTACTTTTTATAATACAGATGGAACGGAGCTTATAACAACTTCATTTGAATTATAATGAATAAAAGGAGGTTAGTAGCTTATGATGCTACTAACCTTATCTAATAACAAAAAAATTCGGAGTACTAAAAGCCGGAAAACCCTAATAAACTAAGGTAATTATATACCTTTAAAATTTTTTCCTTTATTTTGGAAAAAAAGTTTTAAAATAGTGTTGACTTTAATTTGCATAGTGACTATAATGAATTATGTCGACAGGGTGATGTCGCGAAGGAATAAAAAATAAATAAAAAATATGCGGGTGTAGTTTAATGGTAAAATAGAAGCCTTCCAAGCTTCGGTCGTGGGTTCGATTCCCATCACCCGCTCCATATGTCCTGGTAGCTCAGCAGGATAGAGCAACGGCCTTCTAAGCCGTCGGTCGGGGGTTCGAATCCCTCTCAGGACGTCCAAAAGACACTTGTTTTACTTAATGTAAAATAAGTGTCTTTTTTTGTATTTTAACTAATTTTAAATTAAGAACCTTAGAAATAAAATGATGAATTACGTTTACTATATAAGTTAGTATGGTTTCCTATCAATTAATAGAAAACGTAGATCATCATAAATTTATACTAGATATGTTATTCTAGTATAAATAAAAAAGTGGAGTGATATAAATGAACGAAAAAGAATTTTGGAGCTTAATATCCAAAATGCATATTGTTGAAGAACCATATGAATGGGTAATAAATCAATTAGCTAAACAATCAGAGGAAGAGATAGCTAGTTTTGAAATTCAATTTGAAACTCATTTTTCAAAAGCGTATACCGCAAATCTTTTAGGAGCTGCATGGATCATCATGGATGGCTGTTCTGAGGATTCATTTGCACATTTTAGAGCGTGGTTAATCGGTCAAGGAGAACAAGTTTACAAGAAAACGTTAAATGACCCGGATTATTTAGCAGAATACATCTTTCCTATTTATGAAGAAGAGGGACTTACGCCAGAATTAGAAGATATGTTAGATCTAGCTTTACAAGCATATACAATCAAGCGTAAAGGCGATGATGATTGGGATGATCAATTATGGAATGAGTTCAATTCACTAATTGAAAGCAAAGGCTACGATTATCCTGAACAACAATTAAGGATCGATTGGAAATCGAAAGACGAATTAAAAGCTAAGTTTCCAAAGCTATGGAAAAGATTTGGCAATAAACCATTAGGGTACTAAAAAATAGTTGGATGCAGTAGTAGGAATAAATGTTAACTTAAAAAACCGATTCATCCTTATTCGTATCTTTAATATTTTAAATAATTTTAATTCATGATACACTTTTTCATAACTAGTTTGTGCAGGAAATAACAAATGTTAGGGGAGAGTAACATGGAAGACAATATTGTCTTTTTTCCTAAACTGAAGGATCGGATAATAAATTTAGGTAAAAAAGCATTAGAAGAGAAAAATTTTAGTAAAGCTTTAATGTTATGTAATCAATTAAAAGAAATGAATGAGCATAATTCACAGACAGAGCTTGCTGCAGTCGCGTGTCTTTTAGAAGGGAATCAGGCTAGGGAAGCTAAGGAAAGATGTGAGGATTTAGTTTTTGGGCCATTTGAGAGTGATGAAGCAATTGAAGTATACATAAGCATTTTATTTCAATTAAAAGAATATGAAGAATTACAAAAAAATATAAAAAGATTACTCACCCAAAAACGGATTGATGAAAATCAGATGGATAAGTTTCAGGCGATGCTCTCATTATCAAAGAAAGTAATTTCAGATCGTGAAGGCATTAAGGGTGAAGTTCTTAATTTACATATGATCGTTGAAAATTCTGATCCGATTGATAAGCAGCTTGAATTAATTAATGAATTAAGGGGTTTAGATTGTAACCTTGTTATCGACCAAATTAGCGAAATATTAAAAAGCCCCAAAGCAAATCCGTTAATTCAAAGTTTTATTTTGTTTATTTTACAAGAACAATCAATCGATAAAGATTTTGAACTTAACAAAGTAAATCAAAGAATGATTTGGAATACATCTGTTTCAGTCGATGAACATAAAACTTTTGTAGATGCTATATTAAAAAAATTAAGTGACGTATTAGAAAGTGAAGACCCTTCTGCTTTCGAAATCGCAAAAACACACTTCCAACACTTTATAACAATTTACTTCCCGTTTATCCCAATACCAGCGGATATAAATACTTGGGCAGCCTGTTTTTATTGCATCGTTCAGCAATTTTTTGATCGTAGTGTAGATGAAGATGAACTAAAAGACTTATTTAATGTAGAATATTTTCCAGTAAAAAGTGCAATTGCCTTAGTAAAACGCTTTGAAGATGAAGGATACTTTAACATAAAATGAAATAGTTGGAAAAAACATAGATGTTCCATTTGGGCTTCTATGTTTTTGTTTTTTTATGTAAATAAAGGTATTTTAAAGTGATAGAAGCGGCGAGAAATCCGAGTTCTAATAGGAGTGAATGCGACGAGGAACTCAGTTCTCGCCCTACGGAAAGCTATCAACAGGAAAGGAAATCATCGTGATTCTTTTTATAGGAAATTAAACTGATTTAAAATTCAAAATTAAAAAATCCTAATATTTTCTCCTTATAAAAATAGGAAATATTGAAACAAAAAAGGAATGTGTTATAATAGAATGGTTGTAACGACTATTTACTTAATTATACATGCATTTTCTTTTTTAAAAATGGACAGGTATGTATAGTACGAAAATACGTAAACACATATATTTTTTTAGATAATTTTGGAGGGAACTAACAATGACTGCTAAATGGGAAAAATTAGAAGCTAACGTTGGTCTATTAACTGTAGAAGTTGAAGCTTCTGAAGTAGATAAAGGTTTAGATGCAGCTTTCAAAAAAGTTGTAAAAACTATCAATGTACCGGGATTCCGTAAAGGTAAATTACCTCGCCCAATTTTCGAACAAAAATTTGGCATTGAAGCACTTTACAATGATGCTTTAGATGTAATTTTACCAGAAGCTTACAGCAAAGCTGTTGAAGAGGTTGGTATTGAGCCAGTTGATCGTCCAGAAGTTGACGTTGAGCAAATGGAAAAAGGTAAAACTTTAATCTTCAAAGCAAAAGTTACTGTAAAACCTGAAGTAAAATTAGGCGAATACAAAGGCTTAGAAGTTGAAGAAATGGATGCAACTGTAACTGACGAAGACGTACAAGCAGAATTAACTACATTACAAGAGCGTCAAGCTGAGTTAGTAGTTAAAGAAGATGGTACTGTTGAAAACGGTAATACAGCTGTAATTGATTTCGAAGGTTTCGTTGATGGCGTAGCTTTCGAAGGTGGTAAAGGTGAAAACTATCCACTAGAAATCGGTTCAGGTTCTTTCATTCCTGGATTTGAAGAAGCTTTAATCGGCGCAAAATCTGGTGTAGAAACTGATGTTAATGTAACATTCCCAGAAGAATACCACAGTGCTGAATTAGCAGGAAAAGCTGCTACATTCAAAGTAACTGTTCATGAAATTAAAGCTAAAGAACTTCCTGAGTTAAACGACGAGTTTGCTAAAGACGTAAATGACGAAGTAGAAACTTTAGAAGATCTTAAAGCTAAAATCAAAAATGACTTAGTTGAATCTAAAAAATCTCAAGCTGAAGGTAGCTTACGTGATGCTTTAGTTCAAAAAGCAGCTGAAAATGCTGAAATCGAAATCCCAGACGTAATGTTCGAAAGCCAAGTTGACCGTATGGTTAAAGACTTTGAACAACGTATTGCACAACAAGGATTAAACTTAGAGCTTTACTACCAATTCACTGGTACTAAAGAAGAAGATCTTCGTACTCAAATGCGTCAAGATGCTGAAGCTCGTGTAAGAATCGACTTAACAATCGATGCGATCATCGAAGCTGAAAAAATCGATGCAACTGAAGAAGAAATGAACGAAGAATTAGCTCGTTTATCTGCAATGTACAACATTCCTTCTGAGCAATTAGTAACTATGCTAGGTGGAACTGACGCTGTACGTGACGATATTCAAATCCGTAAAGCTGTTGAGTTATTAGTAGATAGCAGAAAAAAATAAGCGTTAAATAAACATATATTGACTTAAACAAGGCGCGAGATTTTTCGTGCCTTGTTTTTAAATAATGAAATATTTGGTAAAGAGAACTGTTTCCTTTAAAATACACATATACATATGTTAGAATCTGTTATACAGATTTTAAAAAATTATTGTGGCTATACTAAAAATAATTCTTCAAAAGAAGGATTATTAGCTTTAGATTAGAATATATATATTCTAAAAATTTAAACAATTTTAGAGTAGTAATTAATTGCTTTGTTTATTTTGTATGCTATCATATAGCTACAAGATACATATTTTTTGGATTACATACATATTGAGGGTTTTTAGAAATTTTTAGAGGGAGTGAACATATGTTCAAATTTAACGAAGAAAAAGGACAGCTAAAATGTTCGTTCTGTGGGAAGTCACAGTCTCAGGTTAGAAAATTAGTTGCAGGACCTGGTGTATATATTTGTGACGAGTGTATTGAGCTTTGTACTGAAATTGTTCAAGAAGAACTAGCAAAAGAAGAGGAAGTAGAGTTTAAAGACGTTCCGAAACCGAAAGAAATTTGCGAAATTCTTGATGAATACGTTATTGGTCAAGACAATGCGAAAAAAGCCTTATCTGTTGCTGTATATAATCACTACAAACGTATTAATTCAAATAGCAAAATTGATGAGGTTGAATTATCAAAAAGTAATATTGCAATGATTGGGCCAACTGGTAGTGGTAAAACATTATTAGCTCAAACTTTAGCACGAATTTTAAATGTACCATTTGCGATTGCAGATGCAACTTCATTAACAGAAGCTGGATATGTTGGGGAAGATGTTGAAAACATTCTTTTAAAATTAATCCAAGCAGCTGATTATGATGTAGAGCGCGCTGAAAAAGGTATTATTTATATCGATGAAATTGATAAAGTTGCACGTAAGTCTGAAAACCCTTCAATTACACGTGATGTGTCGGGTGAAGGTGTTCAGCAAGCACTTTTAAAAATTCTTGAAGGAACAGTTGCAAGTGTACCTCCACAAGGTGGTCGTAAGCATCCACATCAAGAATTCATTCAAATTGATACGACAAATATTTTATTTATTTGTGGTGGAGCATTTGATGGCATCGAACAAATTATCAAGCGTCGTTTAGGTAAAAAGGTAATTGGTTTCAGTGGTGATTCTGAAAAGAGCGATTTAAGCTCAAAAGAAATCTTAAACCACGTATTACCAGAAGACCTATTACGTTTTGGTTTAATTCCGGAGTTCATCGGCCGTTTACCAGTTTTAGCTAATTTAGAGCAACTTGATGAAGCATCATTAGTTGAAATTTTAACTAAGCCAAAAAATGCTTTAATTAAGCAATATCAAAAATTACTAGAGCTTGACCAAGTTGAACTTGAGTTTGAGGATAACGCATTAACTGAAATTGCTAAAAAAGCAATTGAGCGTAAAACTGGAGCTCGTGGACTACGTTCGATCATAGAAGGGCTTATGTTAGATATTATGTTTGAATTACCTTCACGTGAGGATATTCAAAAATGTATTATCTCAGCAGAAACTGTTAAAACTGGTGCAGCGCCTAAGCTTGTATTAGAAGATGGAACAGAATTAGAGTTAAAGAAAAAAGCAAATAAATTAGCTTAAGTAAAAAACCAAATGCATTTGCATTTGGTTTTTTATTTTGACTTTTTTAGGTGAGTTTTTTTAATCTTTCTTAAATGCATAAGAACTTTACTCGGTACACCTTGCCTTTAATTTTTTAAATTTGGTTTATCCTTCCATTTAGAGGGCGATACTAAAAGTAATTTCTACTTCAGTGGAGGGGTAAAGAATGAGTTTAACAACTATTATATTATTAGCTCAATTAGCATTAGGTACAATCGTTGCATTGTATTTTATTCATTTATTAAAGGGACAAAGAACAACGAAGGTTTCGATTGACAGAGAATCTAAAAAAGAAATGGAGCAGTTACGTAAATTAAAGTCTATTTCTTTAACTGTTCCGTTAGCAGAGAGAGTTAGACCAGCCACTTTTGATGATATAGTTGGTCAAGAGGATGGAATAAAAGCGTTGAAAGCTTCACTTTGTAGTGCTAATCCTCAACATGTTATCATTTATGGGCCGCCTGGTGTCGGGAAAACGGCAGCGGCTAGACTTGTATTAGAAGAAGCGAAAAAGAGCCCGAATACACCTTTTAAACAAGATGCAGTATTTATAGAATTAGATGCTACAACTGCTCGATTTGATGAAAGAGGAATTGCTGATCCTTTAATTGGTTCAGTTCACGATCCAATCTATCAAGGTGCAGGTGCAATGGGGCAAGCAGGCGTTCCTCAACCTAAAAAAGGAGCAGTAACCGACGCGCATGGAGGGATTTTATTTATTGATGAAATTGGCGAGCTTCATCCAATTCAAATGAATAAAATGCTTAAGGTCCTTGAAGACCGTAAAGTAAAATTTGAGAGTGCATACTACCAAGAAGAAAATCCTTCTATACCTGCACATATTCATGAAATTTTCAAACACGGTTTACCAGCAGATTTCAGATTAGTTGGTGCAACTACAAGATCACCAGAAGATATCCCACCGGCAATTCGTTCTCGTTGTTTAGAAATATTTTTTAGAGAATTAGAACAGGATGAAATTCAAGCAGTAGCTAAACGATCTGCTGAAAAAATTGAATTAAGCCTCTCAGAAAAAGCTTTAGAATTAGTAGGTACATATGCAAAAAATGGTCGTGAAGCGATTAACCTAATTCAGTTAGCTGGCGGAATGGTTTTAACTTCTGGACGAAAAGAATTAATAGAAGATGATATTGGGTGGGTTGTTTCTGTAAGTCGTTTATCACCAAGACTTGTTAACAAAATTCCAGAAGCTCCAACAGTAGGATTGGTAAACGGTTTAGCTGTTTATGGAGCAAATATTGGTGCGTTACTACCGATTGAAGTAAGTGCAATGAAGGCAAAAGAAATCGGTAAGGGTTCAATTACTATTACTGGAATTGTTGAAGAAGAAAGCTTAGGTAATCAAGCTAAATCCATTCGTAGAAAAAGTATGGCAAAAGGCTCTTTAGAAAATGTTACGACAATCTTACGAAAAATTGGTGTACCAATCGATGACTTTACGATTCACATTAATTTTCCAAGTGGCGCATTAATTGACGGCCCATCTGCAGGGATTGCCATGGTAGTAGGTATTTTTTCAGCGGTTAATAATGTTCCGGTATTAAATACAATTGCTTTGACTGGCGAAATGAGCATTCAAGGTGATGTAAAACCAGTTGGCGGTGTTCCAGAAAAAGTAAAGGCAGCCGTTAAAGCAGGAGCAACTAAAATTATTGTACCAAAAGAGAACGATCAAGCTACATTACATCAATATAAAGATGTAGAAATATTAGCAGTAGATCGTATTGAAAAAGTTCTCCATGAAGTCTTTAAAGATAATTGGAAATTTGAACTACCAACTCAAACAAAAACTGATTTCCAGCAATTAACATTGTTTGAGGAGAATCAATCGCAATCTATGTAGATAAAAATAAGTGTACGATAGTAAATTTGCAAAAGGTATTAAAATTAATATTTAGTCTAGTAAACAACAAAGGAGCAACGACTATTAGTCGTTGCTCTTTTGTTGTTTACTAAAGTCTAAATAGATTAAGTTTTATTTAACGTACCTTTTAGATTATGAACTTTGAAAAACAATTATTTGAATTTATTATCTAATTAGAAGTTTTTTTATTCTGAATATTCCCTCTTATTTTCCAGCAAGTGGGTAATAGGAAGAATTTAGTATTATAGAGCATTTAGTATTTACCTTTTGGGAGAGTATTGATTGTGGGGACGTGTTAAAAGAGATTTACGTTTGAAATAAAAAAAGGATAGGGGATAGTAATATGAACATCTTAGTCTTGATGAAGCAAACCTTCGATACGGAAGAGAAAATTGTGATTCAGAATAATGCAGTTAGTGAAGAGGGGGTAAACTTCATTATTAATCCTTATGACGAATATGCAATTGAAGAAGCGATTAAACTGCGGGATAAGCATGGTGGAATTGTAACCGTTATCACAGTAGGAACAGAACGCTCAGAAAGTGCACTGCGTACGGCGCTTGCTATGGGAGCAGATAATGCAGTAATTGTGGAGAGCGAAGATTTTGAACTTGATGAATACATTACTGCTAAAATTCTTGCGGCCGTTATTAAAGAACGTGAATTTGATATTATTTTAGGTGGAAATGTAGCAGTTGACTATGGTTCTGGACAAATAGGGCCACGTCTGGCTGAAGAACTTAATATTGCACAAGTTACAACGATTACTAAGCTCGAGATCAGCAATAATGAAGCTACGATCGAGCGGGATGTAGAAGGGGATAAAGAGATCATTCAAGTTTCTCTCCCTGTACTAATTACTGCCCAACAAGGATTAAATGAACCACGTTACCCATCGCTGCCTGGAATTATGAAAGCGAAGAAAAAGCCAATAGAGCGTATAGAATTAGATGATTTAGATATAGAAGTTGAAGCAGAAGTAAAAACGGCGGTAATGGAAACCTTTTTTCCAACGAAAAAGGGAGCAGGTCGTATTCTAACTGGTGATATCAATAATCAAGTAATGGAACTAGCATTATTACTTCGTAGGGAAGCAAAAGTAATCTAATAATCTAGGGGGAAGAAAGAATATGAGAAAAGTACTTGTACTAACAGAAGCTAAGGCTGGTAATTTAAGAAGCGTATCACTTGAAGCATTGACTGCAGCAAGGCGTATTGCAGAAGGAGGAGAAATTATTGCTGTTGCGATTGGTAGTAACTCTACTCATTATGCCAATATTTTAGGTAAACATGGAGCAAATAAAGTATATATCATTAGCAACGAAAAATTGGATGTGTATACAACTGATGCATACTCTCAAGCGATGCGTCAAGTCATTGAAGATGTAGAGCCAGATGCAATTTTATTTCCCCATACAGCTATTGGGAAAGATCTTGCACCACGCATTGCTGCCCGTTTTGGTATTGGTCTTGTGTCAGATGTCATTGACGTACAGATTGAAGATGATGATGTAATTTTTACGCGTCCAATTTATTCAGGGAAAGCGTTTGAGAAAAAGAAAGCAGTTTCTAGTATACCTTTTGCAACAGTCCGACCGAATAATATTGCAGTAGAGAAAGCTGGAGGTACTATTGAGGTTGTGTGGTTTAATGTTGAAATTAATGACATTCGAACAGTCGTCAAAGATGTTGTACGTAAGACCACTGGTGGCGTAGATCTCTCAGAAGCGAAAATCATTATCTCTGGAGGAAGGGGAGTAAAATCAGTAGAAGGATTTCAGCCTCTCAAAGAGCTTGCGGAGGTTCTTGGTGGTGCAGTAGGTGCATCTCGTGGTGCATGTGATGCCGATTACTGTGATTACTCTTTACAGATTGGCCAAACAGGTAAAGTCGTAACACCAGACTTGTATATTGCTTGTGGGATTTCAGGCGCGATACAGCATTTGGCTGGTATGTCGAACTCAAAGGTTGTTGTAGCGATAAATAAAGACCCTGAAGCACCAATTTTTCAGGTTGCTGATTATGGCATCGTCGGTGATTTATTCGAAGTAGTTCCAATGCTTACGGAAGAATTCAAAAAAATATTAGTAAACGCATAAATAATAAAAATCATTCGTCAGGCATTTCTCCGAGTAATAAGGGAAGTGCCGTTTGAAATAGTTTACGAGCTTTTTGGAAAAACGAATCTGAATAGGAGATGGAAACTTTATGATGTTGAAAAAAATAGTGGAAGAATATGAAACGATAAAAGGAAATTTGAAAAAAGCCCAAAAGCTATATGGAGAACATTCTGATCATGTAAGCGAGTATCAAAATCAACTAGATAATCTTTGTATTCGATATTTCGGAAGTAAGCCGATCAATAAACATATGAATAGTAATCGTTAATGTTTAGGCGGGATGTTGGTTGATCATTTTAAAATACATCGTTAATCTCTCGGTTTTTTCAATATTTGTTATCATTCCATTAGTTATCCATTCTTTTTTCAATTATATACCAGTTAAAAAGGTTCAACGTTGGGCTGGTTTATATGCTGTTCTTTTTATAGTTATACTCGTTTTGTTGTCCATTAACCAACTTGGTTATTCTTTTGATTTACGAATTGCAATAGTCATTGTTGCATTTTCTTATCTTGGACCAGTAACTGGATTAATTACTGGATACGTTGCTTTAGTTGGGAGACTTTATGAAAATGGTATTTGGTTTGGTTCTATTTATGCTTGGACACTTCTAATGGTTGGATTTTTAGCTATTAACTTTTATTTTTCAAAACTCACAATGATAAAAAGAGTCCTAATTTTACTTTGTACTTATGCGTGTAGCTATTTGGTTATTGGTTCTATTTTTTACAACATAAAAGAGCATCCTTTCATTCATTTTGAATATCTATTATTTGTTTGTTTAGGAGTTATTATTGCTATATTAATAATTGAGTCATATCTTAGACTGTATGAATTAAATAGTAAACTTGAATATATGTATAAGAAAGTTGGAGAAAGTGAATCAAAGTACCGATTAATAGCAGAGAATACGTTGGACATGACGGTGGTGCTTAATAAAAGTATGTCTTTACTTTATTATTCTCCTTCTCACCTGTTGGTATTAGGATATGAAGAATCAGAACTGGAAGGTATTAAGTTTCAAACTCTTATTCATCCAGACGATTATTGTAATTTTCGAGATAAGTTAAATCTCATTTTTCAAAATAAAAAATTTCAATCGGTCATTTTTCGAATCCAAAATAAAAAAGGGGCATGGATTGAATTAGAGTCCAGTTTAATGCCCGTTAAGAGGGAAGACGAATCAATTGAACATATTGTCGTTAATAGCAGAGATATCTCGGAACGAAGAAAAGCTGAAGAGATCCTGTTACAATCTGAAAAATTATCAATTGTCAGTGAATTAGCAGCCGGAGTAGCACATGAAATACGAAATCCTCTCACGACTATAAAGGGGTTTGTTCAACTTTATAAGAAAGAAAATAAATCTGTTGTATATAGTGACTTGCTACTAAATGAACTAGACCGAATTGAAGAAATCACCAGCGAACTTCTTACTTTAGGTAAACCCCAATCATTTAAACGTCACATTATTAATGTACAAGAATTAATGGAAAATACACTTAAATTATTAACCCCTCAGCTTGGCAATAATGCTATACAATTTAAACTGAATGTGGAACACTCTTCCATTTTGATTTCCTGTGAAAAGAACCAATTAAGACAAGTGTTTCTTAATGTCCTTAAAAATGCGGTAGAATCGATGGAAGATGGTGGTGAAATTAATATTAATATAAGTCAACCTTCATGTGGCGAGTGTATTATTTCAATTCGAGATCAGGGGTGTGGCATTCCGGAAGACCTACTTCCACGTTTAGGCGAGCCCTTTTACTCTTTAAAGGACAAAGGCACCGGACTAGGATTGATGGTCTGCCATAAAATTATAGAGCAACACAATGGTAAAATCACCTACTCTAGTAAAGTAAACGAGGGAACACTTATTGAGATTATCCTACCATTAGTAAGTTGATAAAAAAGAATTATAAAAGTAGAAATAATTCAAATCTAAAAAATGGAAAGTAAACAATAAAAGGAATTACGTTTAAGTGTGAATACTGAAGAAGTAATGAGTAAACTAGGTTGTTGCGAATCAGATTAAGTTGTAGTGAAAAAAATAATATAAATGAGGAGGATATTATGATGGATTTTTCATTAACAGCAGAACAAAAAACTGTAAGAAAGGTAGTAAGATCTTTTGTAGACCGTGAAATTATTCCATTTATTAAGGAGTGGGATGAAAAGGGACACTTTGAATCAAGCATTCTAACACGCCTTGCTGAATTAGATTTAATGGGAGTATGTATTCCGGAACGATATGGTGGAGTTGGGATGGACTATAATACTTTAGCGATTGTCTGTGAGGAGTTAGAACGAGGAGATACAGCCTTCCGTACTGCTGTTTCTGTACATACCGGTTTAAATAGTATGACCTTATTGCAGTGGGGAAATGAAGGACAAAAACAAAAATATCTAGTACCTCAAGCGCAAGGTAAGAAAATTGGTGCATTTGGATTAACAGAACCAAATGCAGGATCTGATGTAGTAGCAATGACGACTACAGCTGTTAAAGATGGCGATAGCTATATTTTAAATGGATCTAAAACATGGATCTCTTTATGTGATGTGGCTGACCATTTCTTAATTTTTGCTAAAACAAACCATGACTTAATGCATCAAGGTATATCCTGTTTTATTGTAGAACGTGCATTTGAAGGCGTTTCCACAAAAGCAATCAAAGGAAAGATGGGTATTAGAGCAGGGAATACTGGTGAAGTATTTTTAGATGATGTAAGAATACCTGCTGAAAACTTATTAGGTATTGAAGGAGAAGGCTTTAAAATTGCCATGTCAGCACTAGATAACGGACGGTTCACAGTAGCAGCTGGTGCTTGTGGATTAATTCAGGCATCACTTGAAGCAAGCGTAAAATATTGTCATGAGCGAAAAACATTTGGTAAAGAAATCGGTAAACATCAACTAGTACAACAAATGATTGCTAATATGTCTTCAAACCTTGAAATCTCACGTCTATTAGTATATAAAGCTGGCTGGTTAAAAAATAACGGTAAGAGAAATACAAGAGAAACTTCATTAGCAAAATGGATTTCTTGTAATGCTGCAAACGAAGCAGCAAACGACGCTGTTCAAATTCATGGTGCATATGGATTTTCTAATGAATTCCCAGTAGAACGTTATTTAAGAAACTCAAAAGCGCCGGTAATTTATGAAGGAACAAGAGAGATTCATACAATTATGCAAGCTGAGTATGAGCTTGGCTATAGAGAAGACAAAATATTAAGAGAAATGCTTCCTTCATGGCCATTTGATGATGTTAAAGTAGAAACAGTTAACTCTTAAATTATGTAGATATTTTAAGACTCCTAAAAAAGACGACTTTAAGTTTGAATTTTGACTTTAAAGTCGTCTTTTTTAATAGGTGCTGTGTTGATCTCTTATTAAAATTTTATTGTTCCTTTTTTAAACTATTGACTTGAAGATTGAGTTCTTTCATAAACGCCTGGGAAGCAGCAGGATAATGTTGATTTTTTAAGCGGATGCAGTAATAGGACATTTTAGAATCTAATCCTAGAACAGGCTTTACAATAATATCTTCGCGTCTGTAAAATGGATCGAATTTAGCTGTTAATTCAGGCTCAAAAGAGACAGCTAATCCCTCTGCAATAAAATACTTCCTTGTATCAGAATTTTGCGATTGAATTTGTATATTGAATTTATCATATTCTCCAAATAATTGAGAAAAATATTTATCTTTACCGTTACTGTTTTTAAAAGATAATGCAAGTGGTTCTTTTAAAATATCTTCAATGCTAATCTGATTTAATTTAGCCAAATTAGAATCTTTTCTAAAACAGATCATCATTCGGCTATCTAATAGATGTGTTGAAATAAGCATCTGATTTTCTTTCCCAGATGGAAATGGGTTAAAGGTTAAACCTATATCAGCTTTGCCATTTAAAACGTCCTTACGAACTTGACTAGGACCAGTTTCTTTAATCTCAAGAGTTATTCCTGGGAATTTTGATTTTAGTTTTGCGGAAGCTTTCGGAATAATACCTTTACATAAACTAGTAACTGCTGAAATTGATATATGTCCCTCAATTTCCGAAGAGTCACTTTTAGCCTCTACTTTAAATTCTTCTATACTATTTAAAATCCGTTGCGCCTTTATTATTAGCTTTTTTCCAATTTCGGTTGGCTCTAAGCCAGTTCTATAACGTTCAAATATCTTTACACCAAGTTCTTCCTCAAGACCACTAATTGCTAGACTTATACCAGGAGAAGATACATAAAGCCGTTCAGACGTATTTGCAATGGAGCCGGTTTTTGCTATCTCAGTGATATATAATAGTTGCTCGATACGCATAGATTCCTCCATAGAATATAGATATCATATTGAATAATTTAATCTACTTATATTTTAACCTTAAAAAATAGTTAATGAATTAAAGATTCTTAAAGGTACCATTTATTTTTTAAAATTTAAAAAAATGAGAAATAAAAATATGATAGATAAAATGAATAATTTGAATATTTAAATATTTATTAGGAGTGATTTTAATGAAAGCAGCTGTCTTAGAAGAATTTAATAAACCGTTAGTAATAAAAAACGTGGCAGATCCGGTTCTTTCTGCAGATGGGGTTATTTTAAGACTAGAAGCTACAGGTGTTTGCCGTTCTGATTGGCATGCTTGGCAAGGACATTTAATTGCACCTACATCCGATAAGCTTCCTCATATTTTAGGGCATGAAATGAGCGGTGTGATTGAAGAAACGGGAAAAAACATTAAAAAATTTAAAAAAGGTGACCGTGTAATTGTTCCGTTTAATCAAGGAGATGGAGTGTGCCCTTATTGTGTAGCCGGACGTCACAATATTTGTGATAATCGAAAATTAGTAGGGTTTGACTTTTATGGAGGATTTGCATCACATATCCATATTCCTAATGCTGACTTAAATTTATTTCATCTACCAGAAAATGTTAGTTTCATAGACGCAAGTGCGATGGGTTGTCGTTTTATGACTGCTTATCATGGTGTTATGTCACAAGGGAAAATTAAAGCGGGCGATTGGGTTTCCATTTATGGTGCAGGAGGAGTTGGATTGTCGGCCATCCAAATTGCTGTGTCAGCAGGTGCGAATGTAATTGCTGTAGATATAGGGGACGATAAATTAGATCTGGCAAAAAAATTTGGTGCAGTCGCTTCAATTAATAGCAAACGTGACGATGCGCCCCAAGCAATAAAGGAAATCACCAAAGGAGGTAGTAACCTCTCGATTGACGCATTAGGCATTCAAGACACTGTAATCGGATCCATTATGAGTCTGAAAAAAGGTGGTAGGCATGTTCAACTTGGTCTAAGTCCAAATGCGGGAGGAGGCATGACTCCACTGCCATTAAATTTAATATTGGGATATGAACTTGAAATCATTGGTTCTGCTGGTATGCCTATGCCTGAATATTCAACTTTAATACGCATGGTTGAGATGGGACAATTACAACCTGGTAAGTTAGTCACAAAGGAAATCGAATTAGAGGAAGTTAATCAAGCTTTTGAAGACATGAATAGTTTTGCCGGAGCAGGAATGACGGTAATCACTAAATTCTAAACTTTTAAGGATGAGGGAATGGTCACACATAGATTTTGATTGTTTTTAGCTTTATCTAAAAAAGAGGAGTGTAAAGAATGGAAAATAAGTTCACAAAACAATATATAAATGGAGTTTGGCGTGAAGGTTCTAGTACGTCCTATTATAATAATACGAATCCGTATAATGATGAAGTAATCGTTCGTTTCAAATTAGGTAATAAAGATGATATAGAAGAAGCGTATGAAGCTGCAAAAAAAGCTCAATTAGAATGGGCTAAAACATCTCCGGAAACGCGCAAACAAGTTCTTTTAAATGTGGCACAAATTATTCAAGAGAGAAAAAATGAAATTATTACATTATTAATTCAAGAAACAGGATGTTCGTATACTAAAGCTATGGCTGAAGTGTTAGGAAGTGTTCCATTCCTTTCAAGTATCCTTTCCTGTGCGGATCAAGTGAATGTCCCGATTGATTTGCCAGTTAATCCGGGTGGGAAAGTTAATCGAGTAATCCATCAACCTGCAGGAGTCGTAGGAATTATTTGCCCATTCAATTTTCCTATCATTATAGCGCTACGAGCAATAGCCCCTGCGATTGCAGTTGGAAATGCAGTTGTTTTGAAAGCTGATTTGCAAACTCAAATCACAGGAGGGACACTTATTGCGGAAGTGTTTGAACAAGCAGGACTTCCAAAAGGTGTATTAAATATGGTGAATTTTGATGTTGCAGAGGTAGGTGACTATTTCGTTGAACATCCAATTCCAAATATTATTTCATTCACAGGTTCTACAAATGTTGGGCGTCATATTGGATCATTATGTACAAAAAATATGAAGAGAGCCTGTCTTGAATTGGGTGGTAATAATCCTGTCATTATTTTAGAAGATGCCGATTTGGAATGTGCTGTGAATGCGATGGTATTTGGTAAATTCTATCACCAAGGTCAAATTTGTGTGATTGCGAACCGTATCTTGGTGCATCGCAAGTTATATTCAACTTTTATCGAAAAGTATGTTGAACGTGTTAAGGCAGTAAAATACGGTGACCCAACCGACCCAACTGTCTTTTTAGGACCTCTTGTCAATGAAAGACAGATTCAAAAAGTATTACAGCTTGCAGAAACGGCTAAAAGAGAAGGTGCAACGTGTCTGTTAGAAGGAAAACGAATTGGAAATATTGTTACTCCCTATATTTTTGGAGATGTAAAAAATGATTCTACATTAGCACAAACCGAGGTTTTCGGTCCAATTGCATCAATTATTCCTTTTGATACTGAGGAAGAAGCACTTACATATGCAAATCATACTGAATATGGGTTATCGAGTGCGGTATTCACAAAAGACGAAGAAAGAGGTCTTAGATTTGCTGAAAAAATAGAAAGTGGAATGTGCCATATAAATGACATTTCGGCTAATATGGATCCGACCATGCCTTTTGGAGGTGTTAAATTATCTGGTATGGGCCGTTATGGTGGTCGATATAATCTGGAAGAGTTTACAAATGTCAAATGGATTTCAATCCAAAAGGGACAACGGAAATATCCAATTTAAAAAAGAAAAATGAAGATCAAACAATTTGTGTTTGATCTTCATTTTTGAATTCTAATCCATTGCAAGTATCTGCTATTTAAATTCTATTAAGGATTTTGGGTATCCACTTAGTTTAACTTTACTTAACATACCTTTTAAATCTCAAACTTTTAAATATGAATAAATGAAACTATCATTAATGTAATGATTCTCACTATTATGAATTTTTAAAAAATACTTTATAAAGACTCTGTCATGGCATGTCTTTAAAAAACATATGGAAAGGAAGATTCCGATGTCATTAGCTTTAGAATCTTTACGTGTTCTAGATCTTACAAGATTATTACCAGGACCTTTTTGTACTATGCTACTCGCGGATTATGGTGCGGAAGTTATTAAAGTAGAAGATACAGGACTAGGTGATTACATAAGAAATAGAGAGCCGAAAATTGGAGAAAATAGTGCAGTATTTCATTCAGTAAATCGAAACAAAAAAAGTATTTGTCTAAATTTAAAAACAGTACAGGGTAAAGAAATCCTTAAGAAGCTCGTTGAGCATGCGGATGTCCTTGTTGAATCATTTAGACCAGGAGTAATGGACCGTCTTGGTGTTGGATACGACGTGCTAAAAACAATTAACCCAAGACTTATTTATTGCGCAATTTCTGGATATGGACAAACTGGCCCTTATGCCAATAAGCCAGGACATGATTTAAATTATATAAGCTATGCCGGAATTCTTGAATATATGGGAGAACGTGGTAGTAAACCGGTTATTCCTTCTATACAAGTCGCAGATCTTGGCGGTGGAGCTCTTATGGGAACGATAGGTATATTAATGGCGATTGTTGAAAGAGAGCGCTCTGGCAATGGCCAGTTCATTGATGTTTCGATGCTGGATGGGGCACTGTCATGGCTGCAACTTACCTTACCAGATTTTCTAGCTTCCAACATACAACCAAAACGAGGCGAGCATAAATTATTCGGTAGGAACGCTAATTACGCAGTATATGAGACAAAGGATAATCGATACTTATCAGTTGGATCAACTGAACAAAAATTTTGGAATGAAT
Organism: Gottfriedia acidiceleris; assembly: GCF_004138285.1. Lineage (GTDB taxonomy): Bacteria > Bacillota > Bacilli > Bacillales > Bacillaceae_G > Gottfriedia > Gottfriedia acidiceleris_A. The sequence continues at coordinate 84,852 of NZ_SCFN01000001.1, forward strand.
TTTGCAAAACGATAGGTAGGGAAGATTTTTGCAAAAAAATTAACTCATCAATAGAGGAACAAGATCAAATGAAAGCTGTCATTCAATCTATTATTATACAAAAAACTCTTCAAGAGTGGATGGAGATATTTGATTACGTTGATACATGTGTGACTCCATTAAATAGATTTGAGGATTTAGAGAAAGATCCACATTTAATCGAAAGAGAAATGATTCAAACTCATCATGACCCTGAGGTTGGCAATGTTAAACTTATTGCTCCTCCAATTAAAATGTCTAAAACTCCTGGCTCTATAAGAACATTAGCCCCTAAATCTGGGGAACATACTGCGGAAATCTTGAATGAAATGGGCTTTACCAATGAACAAATCGAGATTTTAGAAAACGAAGGAGTAATTTCCGGAACCTTTAGTAATTCATCTGTTCAATAAGGTGATAGTTTCCCTAAATACCTAAAATTTAATAAATAGTTTTTATTTAAAATGGGGTGGAAATATGAGTATTAATAATTCAAAAGTTGAAGGCAACACGATAACGATCATTAAGAACAATGTGTGTTTAATAAAAATGAATAGACCCGATATCCGCAATCCAATACATGACATGTTCGATGGTTTAATGGATACTTTAGAAAAGATTCGAGATGATGACAAAGTAAAAGCAATCATTTTAACTGGAGCAGAACGTGTATTTAGTGCGGGCGGAAATTTAAAAGCAAAAAGAGATGTATCTAACTTCTTTGCTACTCAAAAAAGAGTGAAAACGTTTCATAAACTTCTATTTATGATGAGAAATTTAACTAAGCCTATTATAGCTGCGGTGAATGGAGTTGCTGCTGGAGCGGGTTCCAGTTTAGCTTTAGCATGCGATATGGTTATTGCTTCACGTTCTGCTTCCTTTATTCAAAGCTTTGTTAAAGTTGGTGCACTTCCTGACATGGGCGAAATTTATTTTTTGACAAAATTGCTTGGACCTCATCGTGCTAAAGAACTAATGATGTTGGGGGATCGTATTTCAGCTGAAAAAGCTCACCAAATTGGACTGATTAATGAAGTAGTAAATGACGACGATTTATTAGGTGTGGCATATTCGATTGCGAATCAAATCGTAGCTGGTCCTAGTTTGGCAATTGGAATGATTAAACAATTAGTCAATCAAAGCGAAAATTTAAGTTTAGAAGACTTATTGGAATTAGAAGCTTTTGGACAAGGTGCCTGTTTCCAAACAGAAGATTTTAAAGAAGGTGTTTCTGCATTCATTGAAAAACGCACGCCTATTTTTAAAGGGAAATAACTTAACCTATAAAAATAGTTATTTATTAAATAGCACGATGATAATGAATTGCTATTAAAGACTATATTTAAGATAAAATTTTGGTCATATCTATTGATCTACTCATTACTGAAAATTAGAAAAGCTGGATTAGACATACTCAATTAATAGACAACTTTTTGATTTGGAGGTTTTACTATGAATATTGGAAGTTCTATTGGTAGGAACGCAAGAATAATACCAGATAAAGTTGCAATTTATTCTCAAGATAAAACATACACATTCGATCAATTGAATCGTATTGTTAATCGGCTAGCGCATGGATTAATATCACTAGGAATTAAAAAAGGTGACAAAATCTGTTTGATGATGAAAAACACCGAGTACTTTCCAATTGCTATGTTTGCCGCATCAAAAATTGGAGCAGTAACTGTACCGATAAACATTCGATTAACAAAAGCAGAAGTTGCATACATTGTTGATCATTCTGACGCAAGATTAATCATCTATGATATTGAATTTGGGGATCTAGTTGAACTTGCACGTTCCAGTAAAGTGGTACATTGTATTTCTGTTCAACAAGCAACAGTTAATGGTCATTTGTCTTTTGATTTTGTATTAACGGAAAATGAAAAGGAACCTGATGTTGTAGTAGAACAACATGATGATTCTCACATACTTTACACTTCCGGGACAACTGGAAAACCAAAAGGAGCTTTATTCGATCATTATGGTGCCGTCATGCTCGCTTTTAATAGTTTAGGTCTAAAAGGTGAAAATATAGAACATTGCGTTATACAATTTATGCCATTTTATCATGGTGGAGGATTTAGCTCGCTATATAAAAGTCTTTTCTTAGGTCAAACAATTGTTATTCAACAAATTTTTAATCCAGTTGAGGTTTTAAAAGCAATTGAAAAATATAAAGTAAGTTATATGCTTGCAGTACCTACAATGTATAACATGATTCTACAGGTTCCTAATATTGAACAATATGATATTTCTTCTCTTAAAACTCTAGTCTATGGTGGAGCATCCATGCCTTCTGAGCTGCTTAGGTTATGTATGGAGCGTTTTAACTCAGCTCAGTTTGTTAACAGATGTGGATTAACTGAAGGTGGACCTAATGGAATCGTTTTATTTCCGGAGGATCATAAGGAAAAATTTGGTACTAGTGGAAAAGCAAGATTTTTAATGGAAGCTAGGGTGGTGGACCTAGAGGGTAAAGATATTGAACCTGGAGGGATCGGAGAATTAATTCTTCGGGGTGATATGGTTATGAAGGGCTATTATAGAAATCCAGAAGCAACTGCAGAAGCACTTCGTAATGGCTGGTTATATACAGGAGATATGTGTACGATTGATGAGGACAAATTTATTACTCTAGTCGATCGCAAAAAGGATATGATTATTTCCGGTGGAGCCAATGTTTATTCTATAGAAGTAGAAAACGTGTTGTATTCATTTGAGGGGGTACATGAAGCAGCTGTTATTGGACTTCCAGATGAAAACTGGGGTGAAACAGTATCAGCTATTATTGTCCCTAAGCCTGGGTATGTAATTGAAACAGAAAAATTAATTGAATTTTGTCGCAAGCATCTAGCTGGGTACAAGCTTCCACGTAAAATTTTTTTCATGGATGAGTTGCCGAGAAACGCAACAGGAAAAATCCTTAAGTATAAATTAAGAGAGGATCATTTGAAAAAAACTTCTTCTCACCTAATAAATTAATTTTATTAAATTGTAAAAGTTTGATATAGAAAAATCCTCACCTATACCGAACTAAAAAAACAGACAAGCAAATAATAACTGCCTTATAAAGTTTTGCTAATATATTACTTTTTATTTAACATACCTTTTAAATTGTAAACTTTAAAATACTAAAGTAGAAAACTATTATTAATATAAAGGATCTAAAAAATTCTGAATGTTCAAAATAAATTGTTTATAAAGGAGTGGAGAAAGTTGAGTAAAAAAGCAAAAGTAATTGGCGTAAATATGGTACCGTTCACAAAACCTGGTATGAATGAACCTTATGAAATAATGGCTTCAAAAGCTGTAATCGGGGCATTGGAAGATGCGGGAATTGATTTTTCTGACATTCAACAGGCTTATGCAGGTTATGTTTATGGTGATAGTACTTGTGGTCAGAGAGCTTTATATAATGTTGGGATGATAGGTATTCCAGTAATTAATGTCAATAACAACTGTGCTTCTGGTTCAACTGCTCTTTACATGGCAAGACAAGCTGTTGAGTCAGGAGCAGTCGAGTGTGCATTAGCTTTTGGATTTGAAGAAATGAAACCTGGAGCTTTGAAATCTCACTGGAATGACCGAACTCCAGCACTTGGTTGGGTCGACAATCGATTGACAGAGCTATGGCCCGAGGCCCCAGAAGCACCTAGAGCGATCAGGTTATTTGGAGCAGCGTGTAATGAGTACATTGAAAAGTATAATGCCAATCCAGATATTTTTGCAAAGGTAGCAGTTAAAACAAGGAATCATGCGACTCAGAATCCCTATTCACTTTTCAACAAGCCACTAACAGTTGAAGAAGTGCTAAGTTCTCCGACACTAATACCTAATATGACACGACTGATGGCATGTCCTCCTACCTGCGGAGCTGCTGCTGCTATAGTGTGTAGTGAATCATTTGCAAAAAAACATGGGATTACAACTGCGGTGGAAATCGTTGGACAAGCTCTTACGACAGATACGAACGATACGAATGACAATCTCATCAACTTAGTTGGTGCAGATATGACCCGTCGCGCTGCCAATCAGGTTTATGAGGCAGCTGGTATTGGTCCGGACGAGATCGATGTGATCGAATTGCATGACTGTTTCACTCCAAGTGAAGTCATTACATATGAAGGGCTAGGACTTTGTGAATTAGGTGGCGCGGAGAAATTTATTAATGAGGGAAATAACACATATGGTGGAAAAGTAGTGGTCAATCCTTCTGGTGGGCTCATGTCAAAAGGTCACCCAATCGGAGCAACTGGACTTGCCCAATGTACCGAACTAGTGTGGCAGCTTCGTGGTCAAGCTCAAAAACGACAAGTTGAAAATGCTAGAGTTGCCCTACAACATAACTTAGGTCTTGGTGGTGCTTGTGTTGTCACAATGTATCGCTTGGGCTAATAGATGATCTTGTTTAGTAAGCTATTTATTTTATATAAATATAAATTTATAGAGAGGAAGATTTGAATGGTTAAATTATTAGAAAATCAAGTTGCAATCGTTACTGGTTCAGGAGCCGGAATTGGGAAGGCAACTGCCTTATTGTTTGCGGAACATGGAGCTCGTGTTATGGTTGCAGACCTTGATGAAAAGCTAGCAGCTGAAACGGTTGCTGAAATCAAAAAATTAGGAAGCGATGCTGCTTCGATTTGTGGAAATCTTTTAGATCCAGAATTTCCAAAGCAAATTGTGGAGGCTACTATAGCGACATTTGGTAAACTTGACATCCTAGTAAATAACGCTGGTTATTGCCTAGACGGTTTACTTCATAAAATGACTGACGAACAGTTTTTAGAAATTGTGAACATTCATTTAGTTGCTCCATTTCGCCTTATTCGTGCTGCATCCCCTTATATGCGAGACGTAGCGAAGCAGGAGATTGAGCAGGGAATCGTCCATCACAGAAAAATTATTAACGTTTCTTCCGGTTCAGGAACAAGAGGAAATATGGGACAAGCCAACTATTCTTCTGCCAAAGCAGGTGTCATTGGACTTTCGAAGGTTGTTGCACAGGAGTGGGGCCAATTTAATATTAACAGCAACGCAGTAGCATTCGGTTTCATTGATACGCGTCTGACACGTCCAAAAGAGGAAGGAACTGTCATTAATGGTGAGGTCGTAGGAATTCCTGACAAGGTGCGTAATTTGTTGATTAACAAAATTCCACAAAAACGAATTGGCACTGCAGAAGAGGCTGCTGCAAGTATTCTATTCCTAGCATCACCACTATCTAATTATGTTAATGGTCAAGTGCTTGGTGTAAATGGTGGTTCAATTACTTAATTTTCTACAAGTAAAATTAAGTGATTTTAAAAAGTTATTCATTATTAAAAGAGGTGAATGAAATTGTCTAAAGTAGAAGAATTAGTTGGGCTAAAATTTGAACCATATACATTGGCGGTAGAACAAGGAAAAATACGTGAATTAGCACGTGCTATTGGGGATGATAACCCTATTTACTATGATTTAGAAGTAGCAAAAAAAGAAGGGTATGAAGGAATTCCGATTCCACCTACATTTTTTCAAGTAATTGATTTGTGGGGCGGGTTAGGCTCAACAGAAAAAATGGAGAAGATGAAATTAAACCTCGTTCGTGTGTTACATGGAAAGCAGGAATATGAATATCTTGGGGATATTGTAGCTGGAGATGTGCTTTCAGTTACGAGTGAAGTTGTAGATGTAGAAACAAAAACAGGCAGAACTGGAGTAATGGAGTTCATCACTTCGGAAAATCAATATAGAAACCAAAGAGGCGAGCTGGTAGCCAAAGCAAGAAGCACAATCGTGCATCGTTTATAAGATCGCCATTACAGAAAGGAGAAATGAAGGATGTTTTATGAAGATATTCAAGAAGGGTATGAATTCCCGGTATTGATCAAGGAGCCTGTCACTCGCGTTCAACTTGTACGATTTGCAGGTGCTTCTGGAGATTTCCATCCACTTCATTTAGTTGAGGAAGTCGCAGAGAAAGCCGGCATGAAGATTATTGCGCACGGTATGTTAGTTATGGGGATGCTATCGCAAGGAGTTACCTCATGGGTTTCTAGAAAAAACATAAAAAAATTATCAGTCCGTTTTAGCAAAATGACGTTTCCAGGAGAAACAATTCATATAGTAGGGAAAGTGCTGGAGAAAAAGGATGATAATACTGTACTAGCTGAAGTGCTTGCAACGAATGAGGAGGGGGAAGTGAAAGTGGCAGGAACTTTTGAAGCTACTTTACCTTCCAAGTATTAAAATTGTCACTTCACTATCATTTTATTGCTTGCTCGAAATTTTTATTTAAAGTTACTACTTTATTAGTTATTTAATCTAACTCCTTCTTCAGCTTACTCACCAGACTGTTGAAGGAGCAGAAGCAGTCAAGTAGATTTCTAGACTGTCCCTGTTCCTTCAAAAATTGGAAAAATAGTTGGAGAAGGAGTTGTTTATTTAAATTGAATTATTTCAGGCTGAAAAATTCAATCTCTAGAAGCTAATTACATTGATTTTGTAAAAAATTAAAACTAGTTTGTGAAGAAAGAAAAAGATTTAAAATATTAAATCCAATACATTTCTTACACAGAGAGGATAATGAGCATGGTGAAAATCATAAACAATCCTAATGGAAGCTATGATGTAATTATTGTCGGTGCAGGTTTTGCAGGTATCACAGCTTCACGTGAATTAAGTTATCGCGGCTTTAAAACGTTGATACTAGAAGGAAGAGATCGTATTGGCGGTCGGACTTGGACAGATACTCGTCTAGGGGTAGATCTTGAATTAGGCGGAACATGGGTTCACTGGGGACAGCCTCATGTATGGACAGAGATTACACGTTATGGATTAAAGCTTACACCGTCTCCAGATAAAGAGGCTGCCTATTGGTTTGAAGAAGGAAAGTTGACTAAAGGAACTAGAGAAGAATTTTTTGCCATTCTAGGACCAGCTCTTGCTAAATTTTTAGAGGAAAGTGAGTTACACATCCCTTTTCCTTACGACCCACTAAATTCTCCTACTATTGAAGAAATTGATAAAAAATCGGCGATGGATCGATTAAATGAACTAAATTTAGATCCAATTTCAAACGACCTTTTAAAGGTTTTCTTAGAAACAGCATATCAAGGCTCACCTGAATTAGGCGGTTATGCAACACTTCTTCATTGGCATTCTCTCGCTTTTCATGATATTAAACTAATGCTTGAAATACTTGGGAAATACAAATTGAAACATGGTACTAAGTCCCTTATCGAAGCAATAGCTAAAGATTCTAATGCTGACCTTCAAATTTCTACAATTGTTTCTCTTGTTGAAAAAGTGGATGACTTGTATATGGTGAAAACTAAAGATGGGGGACAATTCACTGCAAAAGCAGTTATAATTACAGCCCCACAAAATGTATTGAAAAATATTAAATTTAAACCTGCTCTATCAGAACTTAAGCATATGGCATCAATTGAAGGACAAACTAGTCGAGGAGTTAAATATTTTGCAAGATTACGTGGCAAGTATGAGAAATTTGCTTGCTATGCTCCTTCAGGCAGTATTTTAAGTAGTTGCTACAATGAATATGAAGTTGATGGTGACACTATTGTTGTCGGATTTGGTCCTGACGCTACTAAAATCGATGTTAATGACTTGCCAGCCATTCAAAGAGAAATTCGCAAATGGCACCCAAAAGCTGAAGTCGTAGCATGTACAGGTCATAACTGGACAGCAGACGAATTATCTGGTCAAACCTGGAATATGCAAAAAAAGAATCAACTAGTTCGTTATCTCGATGAATTCCAACGTCAAGAACAAGGTGTGTTCCTATCAGGCTGTGACTATGCAAGTGGATGGCCAGGTATGATCGATGGAGCTATTGAAAGCGCACTAGTTGTAAGTAAAAAAGTTGAGAGATACTTAAATGTAGAAGCTGCTACCTTACAAAGTAAATGAAATAATAGTTAGAAACTAACACAATAAAATAGAAGTGTTTAAACAAACACCTCTATTTTTATGGAATTGTTCAACAAGGAGAGAATGACTCAAATTAACTTAAAACTTATGCTTGATTCTAAGAGGTGATTTGAATGACATTAGCTTATTTATTTCTTTTATTTGTACAATTTTTATATGCAATTCCGTTGGTAATAAGTCAGGTTGCACTTGAACAAATTCCAATATTTTTATTTTTAGAAATAAGCTTTATCGCCGCTTTTGTTTTCTTACTTCCACTTGCTTTGATGAAGGAAAAAGTAAATTGGACAAATCTAGGTAAAAAAAATATCGGAAAATTGTTATTACAGGGGCTATTATTTAATGTTGTTTTTAATATCTTTTTGTTATTAGGAATAAGTCATACAAGTGCAACGGATACAGGAATCATTACAGGTACATCACCTGCACTTATACTAATCCTTTCATATTTTTTACTTCGTGAACGTATAAAGTTGCTTTCCATCCTTGCTATTTTTTTAGCAATAACAGGTGTTGTTCTCCAATCTTTTATAAGTTTAGGAGAAAGTCCAAAGACTTCTTTACTAGGGGATTTCTTTGTCATTTTAGCCATACTTACTCAATCCTTTTTTGTTATTTTTTCAAAAAAATTTGCAGCAGATGTACCGCCAATTACAACTGCTACTTTTATAATGCTTGTAGGAGTAATATTTTTTATCCCTTTAAGTATCATGGATGCACATAATTTTAAATGGGATTCAGTTTTAGCATCTAACTGGTGGATTGATATCATATATGGAATACCAGGAACTGCACTCCCTCTAATCCTTTATTTCTATGCTATTAGAAGAGTACCCGCAAGTACGGTTGGTATTTTTTCAGCGCTTCTTCCAATTTTAACGACGGTAACTGCCGTTCTAGCACTAGGAGAACCCATAACAATAGCTCTGTTTGTTTCTCTTTGCTGTGTTGTGCTATCCATTGTTCTAGCTGTATTAGTAGGGAGGAATAATAAATCTGATGTTTCTTTAAATCGAACTAATAATGATCTAAATGAAGTTAAATATTAAGTTCCCAAATGCATAATTAAAAGTAATAGCAAGAGATAATTTTTTATTTTTGAGGGTTGTATGTTTTAAGCTGTTTTCACATTCGCTAATTCTAAATTCTGATCGGTACTCAATTTAATACTTAAGTTACTTTTTCTCTTTTTATATTTTTAATAATGATTTTGTAAAGTGTGGTGTCAATATGAACATAGAGGATTATGTTAAAGAAAAACATCCAAACGTATTTGAAGAGCATAATCGATTTATACGAAGTTTTGTACCTTCAATTGGGTCTGAATTAGTTTCTTTAGTAGATAGTTTTGGAGGGCTTTCAGGGCAGCCTTTGGAGGTAATTGGGTATAGTGCTTTAGGATGTGGTATGGATGTATTCATAGAGTTGAAAAATGTTGCAACCGGGGAGCGCTGTATGTGCCCAGTTAAAAAGTGGCATAATAAGGTCAAATTGATTAAGGGAGATTATATAGGTATAAGTTGCCTGAAATTCAATGACGAATAATTGTTTTAAAGTTATTCAAAGATAAAAAATATACAAAAAGAAGCAACTTCAAATGGAATGATTGAGTTGCTTTTTTTTGTTGAATGAGGTATTAAATGTACTTTAAATTTACTTAACGTACGTTATAAATTCTAAACTTTATTATTGGTATTTAGGGATTTATGATAAATTTAAATATTCAATTTATTAAATGAACTAGAGTAATAGTTTTGAAGGATACAAAAGGTATAGGTATCAGTTCTACTCTAAGATTTAATCTGAAATGTAAAAATGCGAATATATCATTAAAAGAAAAGGAGACTAAATGCAAGGAGAATGGAAAAGAAAGGAGCGTAAATATGGAGAAAATGGCAGTAATAGGGTCTGGGGTTATGGGGAGAGGTATATCATTTGCATCTGCACTTGGGGGCTTTCGAGTAAGCTTAAATGATGTCAGCCAAGAAAATTTGAATAAAGCCAAATTATATATTGAGACTGAAATGACGAAGAGTGTAGAAAAAGGTTTTCTGAGTAGAGAACAGGTCTCTAGAGCACTACAAAGTATTGATTATACTACAGATTTGGAATCTGCTGTCGGGGATGCTGATGTTGTAATTGAAGCTGTCTTTGAATTGATGGAGTTGAAAGTAGATATCTTTAAAAAATTAGACAAAATTTGTCCAAAGCATACGATTTTTGCAACGAATACTTCAACTATGAGCCCGACTGAAATTGCGGCACAAACGTCAAGACCAGAAAACTGCATTGCTATGCATTTTTTTAATCCCGTTCATAAAATGAAGCTGATTGAAATTATTAGAGGGCTGGAGACATCCGATGAGACGATGGAAAAAGCAAAACTAATAGGAGCAAAATTAGATAAGGAAGCAGTAGAAGTAAATGAATTCCCAGGATTTGTTACAAGTCGGATGAACTGCTTAATAGGAAATGAAGCTATGAATCTACTAATGGAGGGGGTAGCCTCTGCCGTGGACATTGATCGTGCAATGAAGCTTGGACTTAATCATCCAATGGGTCCGTTAGAACTTGCTGACTTGGTTGGACTCGATACCAGACTTCGAAATATGGAATACCTTTACAAAAATTTAGGAGAAAAATACCGACCATGTCCATTGTTAATTAAATACGTGAAAGCGGGACGTTTAGGCCGAAAGACTGGACAGGGATTTTATAAATATAATAGTTAACTTTTTTCATTCCCTGCTAGTTTACTCAGAGTGGCTTAGTGAAGATTTCACAGTTCATTTTAATAGCCTCTGAGGATAAGCTAGAAGGAACTGACAACCCTTTTTTGAAAAAAGCAGCCACAATTTCAGAGAAACTAAGGAGGGACGACAATGGATTTTACATTACCTGAAGATATTCAACTTTTAAAGAAAGCAGTACATAATTTTGTTCAAGGTGAAGTTGAAAAGGTTGCAATGGAAATAGAGGAAAAAGATAAAATTCCTGGCCATATTTTAGCTTCATCAAAAGAAATGGGTTTATTCGGTTTAAGTATTCCTGAAGAGTATGGCGGCCTTGGTCTTAATATGGTAGGGAAATGTGCGATTTATGAAGAACTTGGGAAAACCCATAATGGCTATACAACTTTAATTGGTGCACATACAGGAATTGGATCGGTTGGAATTGTGGAGCTAGGAACACATGAACAAAAAAAGAGATATTTACCAAATATGGCAAGTGGTGATTGGATTGGCGCCTTTGCTTTAACAGAACCAAGCGCGGGGTCCAATGCTGCTAATTTAAAAACAAAGGCCGAAAAAAAGGGAGACAAATATATTTTAAATGGTTCAAAGCACTATATTACCAATGCGGTTGAAGGTCATATTTTTACGGTTATGGCGGTTACTGATCCAAGTAAAGGGGCAAAAGGAATAACTTCGTTTATTGTGGAAAAAGATTTTCCTGGATTTTATGTCGGTTCTGTTGAGAAAAAAATGGGTCTACGTGGCTCGCATTCAGCTGAACTTTTCTTCGAAAATTGTGAGGTTCCTGCAGAAAATGTCCTTGGTGAGGAAGGACAAGGGTATATTAATGCTTTGAAAATCTTGGCGAACGGACGTGCAGGACTAGCGGCTCGAAACTTGGGGTCTTGTGAGAAACTACTCGAGTTAAGTATGGATTATGCAACTCAGAGGATCCAGTTTAATAAGTCCATCTTTGAACAACAAGCTATTCAGCATATGTTAGCAGATATGGCAATGGAAATAGAGCTTCTAAGGTCGATGACTTATCGAGTTGCGTGGATGACAGACCAAGGCATGCGTGTTGTAAAAGAGGCGGCTATGGCTAAGCTTTACGGGTCAGAAGTATATAATCGGGTGGCAGATTTGGCTGTCCAAATTCATGCGGGAATTGGTTATATGAAGGACTATCCAATTGAAAGATTCTATCGGGATGCACGTATTACAAAAATATATGAAGGAACAAGCCAAATACAGAAAAACATCATTGCGGGTGAACTAAAGCGTGAGTATTTATAAAGGAGGGGTGTAAGGATGAGGAATGCGGTTATTATAGACGGTGCCCGCACAGCAATCGGCAAAATGGGAGGGACACTTAAAGATATTGAGGTAGATTTCCTATCAGAAAAAGTAATGCGGGAGGCAATTAAGAGAAGTAAAATCCAAGGAGCAGATGTTGAAGAGGTAGTTTGGGGGCACTCTAAACAAACTTCTGATGTCCCTAATCTTGCTCGACTAGCCTCACTTAGAGCGGAACTTCCAATTGAAGTTCCTGGGTATACGGTTCACCGTCAATGCGGATCAGGTCTCCAAGCAATCAATAACGCAGCCCAGCAAATAATCTGCGGACTTTCAGACATCGTTTTGGCGGGCGGAGCAGAGAGTATGAGCAATGCACCGTATTATTTAAGAAAAGCTCGTTATGGATACGAGGCTGGTAATGCGGAACTTGTGGATTCCAATACGGAAAGTCAGCCGAGGTCACAGCCAATTGAAGTTTATGGGCATTTGACGATGGGATTAACTGCTGAAAATCTTGCAGACAAATATAGTATTAGTCGGCAGGAGCAGGATCACTTTTCAATGGAGAGTCAGCAAAAGGCTTTTGATGCGATTGAGGCTGGAAAATTTAAAAATGAGATTGTTCCATATGAAATTAAAATGAGAAAAGGGAATATTCTTTTTGATTCAGACGAACATCCTCGATTAACTAGCTTTGAAAAACTTTCTGGATTAAAGCCCGTTTTCAAAAAGGGCGGTACGGTTACAGCAGGTAACTCGAGCGGGAGAAATGATGGTGCAGCCGCACTAGTCATGATGTCGGAAGAAGAAGCAAAAAAGCGAGAGCTAGCACCGCGTCTCCGCATCTTATCTCAAGCAGCAGTGGGTGTGTCACCAGAGATTATGGGAATTGGTCCCGTTCCAGCGACAATTAAAGCACTTAAGCTTGCAGGATTGACCATGGATGATATCGACTTAATTGAATTGAACGAGGCTTTTGCCGCGCAAACAATAGCAGTTGTAAAAGAGTTGAAAATCGATGCTAAAAAATTAAATGTGAATGGTGGAGCGATTGCATTAGGACACCCAATTGGTGGTACGGGAGCTATTTTAACAATAAAAATAATGAACGAACTTGAGCGACGAGGTGGACGCTACGGATTAATTACTGCTTGTATTGGTGGTGGACAGGGAATAGCCACAATTGTTGAAAATTTAAGGGTGTAAGTTTTGAGTGTATTAATTTATAAGTGATATTTTAAGAACTACAAAAAGTTAAGCCACTATTATAGGGTGGCTTAACTAAATTTTTAACAAAAATAAAAGAAGAAAATTCACCTTTAGTGATTTACCTTCTTTATGGGTTTTATAAGTAAACTGTTTATTAAATTGTCTTAAATTATTCTTTGAAATTTTCAGCCTGAAGTTTAAGTTCTTTCAAAAATTCTTTAGCTGCAGCAGAAAAAAATTTACTTTTTAATCGAATACAATAATAAGAAAAGTTATTATTTATTCCTAATACAGGCTTTACGATAATATCTTCACTTTGATAAAAGGGATCGGATTTAATTGATAGTGAACATTCGAATCCAATTGCCAATCCCTGTGAAATAAAATGCTTTTTTATTTCAGTTTGTTGTGATTGAACCAGAACATTAAAGTTAAGCTTGCTATTTTCTCTGAATACCATAGAGTGAAGCTTTCTTCTATCAAAATCATTTAAATTTGCGGCTAATGGGTATTGCTGTATATCTTCTATTGTAAGATTGTCTTTACTTGCTAATTCAGAATCTTTTCTAAAACAAAGCATCCATGGATTATCAATAATATGTGTTGTAATTAAGAGTTGATTTTCTTCTCGTAGACCGGAAGGATAACAGATTAAACCTATATCCGCATCACCATTCAAAACGTCTTTTCGAACTTGTGAGGAAGATGCATTTTTAATTTCGGGATTTATTCCTGGAAATTTTGCTTTAACTTCAGCAAATGTTTTAGGGATAAGGCTCCTGCTAATGGCAGGATCAGCAGAGATAGTTAGAGAACCTGTAATTTGAGAAGAATTAACCTGTGATTCTTGTCTTAATTCCTCTATATTATTTAAAATCTTCTGTGCTTTAATTATTAGTTTTTTTCCAGTTTCAGTGGGCTCTAATCCTGTTCTGGAACGTTCAAATATTTTAACGCCAAGTTCTTCCTCTAAGCTGCTGATTGCAAGGCTTATACTTGGTGAAGATACGTAAAGTCTTTGAGCAGTTGTCGCTATAGAGCCAGTTTTCGCTATTTCAGTAATGTATAAAAATTGTTCGATTCGCAAAGTGCCACCCCTGTCAACTGACTTTAATAAAGTAAATTTTTAGATTCTCAATCATTCTAATAATCTCTTATTACAAATTTCTTAACGTACCTTTTAATTTCAAAACATTAAAAAAAGTATATTATAAGAATATTCAAAATGTAAAGGGTTTCATCAGTCTGTTTGAGGGACTTTAAAAATAAAGGAGTATCGAAAATTTATTCGGTATTCCTTTTTTATGTCGAAAATGATTGTTTAACGAACAGACTATTACTTTTTATTTAACTTACCTTTAAATATCTAAAATTTTAAAAGCTATCCAATAAAATTATGATGAAAATAAAGATTCATACTATTTTGAAATTTTAAATTTAAAAAAGGAGACTGAGAATGAAATTTCAAACAAAAGTCGGGATGTCTAAACCTGAAGCAATCTATGTACATGGTTATAATTTGACGGAAGATTTAATAGGAAATATCACATTGGTTGATATGGCGTTCATAGGTGCAACGCATCGACTGCCTACCTTTGAGGAATCTAAAATGCTCAATGCATGCATGGTTGCAGTTTGTGAACATGGTTTTACTCCTAGTTCCATTTCTGCACGTCTTACCTATTTAGGGGCACCTGAAGCTGTACAAGCCGCAGTTGCAGCAGGTCTTTTGGGAGCAGGTTCCGTTTACCTTGGAGCTATGGAAAATACTGCACAAATGCTTCAAGAAGGCTGGGAAACGTATGGTAATAAACAAGATGTTGGAATTGTTGCTGCAAGTATTATCGAAGAACGGAAAGCAAGGAAATTACAAGTGGCGGGATTTGGACATCCAATCCATAAGCCAGTAGATCCACGTACAAAAAAGTTATTTGCACTAGCAAAAGAGCTAGGTTTAAACGGAAAACATATCGCATTAATGAATGAAGTTCATCGCCAAATGAGTAATCAAAAAGGAAGACAAATGACTTTAAATGCAGCGGGAGCAATTGGTGCAATTCTATCAGATATGAATTTACACTTTAGCGTTGTAAAATCTTTTGCTGTAGCATCACGAGCAGTCGGATTAATTGCCCATATTGTAGAAGAAATAGAAGCAGGAAGAAAAGATAGTATGGCTCAAAAACTTTATGATTACATTGAAGAAAACACGCTATATACAAATAACCCTGATGCTATGAAATAAGAGATTAAACTTGTTTGAACAATAATGCATCTTTAGGGAATTTAACAGTTTTTGATAACTTAATAGATTAATTGAAAAAGGACTGAAAGCCAAAAAGAGTAAATGAGTCCAAGAAATTGAAGAACGCTTTAGTTTATCGGTCAAAGTATAGGAGGATAAAATATGAAATTACAAGGAAAGGTTGCCATTGTAACTGGTTCCGGCAAAGGGATTGGCAAGGAAATTGTACAAAAATTTGTACAAGAAGGAGCGTTTGTAACTGTAACAGATTTGAATAAGCAAACATGTGAGGAGACCGCTAATGAGATCATTCAAAGTGGTGGGAAGGCTATCGCAGTGGAAGGAGATGTATCTAAAGCAGAGGATGCTAGATATATAGTTGAAAAGACAATGGAGGCTTATGGTAGGGTTGATATCCTTGTGAACAATGCAGGAATTCTTAAAGATGTATTAATTAAAGACATGGAAGAAGATGACTGGGATAAAGTGATCGATGTTTGCCTAAAAGGTGCTTTTCTGTGCTCAAAATATGTTTCTGTACATATGGTGGAACAAAATTACGGCAAAATTATTAATATTTCCTCGAGAGCTTATCTAGGAAATCCTGGTCAGTCTAACTACTCCTCTGCAAAGGCAGGAATTGTTGGCTTGACACGATCTCTTGCAAAAGAATTAGGAAAAAACAATATAAATGTCAATGCTGTTGCACCAGGTTTAATTGAGACTGATGCATTAAGAAGTCATCCGAAATATGAAAAAATTAAAGAGCGACAAAAGAAAGATACACCAATTCAGAGAATTGGATTACCTGAAGATGTGGCGAACGCTGTTTTATTTTTCGCCTCCGAGGATTCAGCATATATCTCTGGAGATGTTCTACACGTTTCTGGAGGAAGGTTTGGATAAGTACCGTTTGAAAGAAATTATTATAATTGCGATCAATTAGGAGAGTCCAAAGGGCTCTTTTTTTTATAGAAAAAATGTGACTTTAATTTTGCTTAACATGCCTTTTAAATTGTTAACTTTTAAATCACTATAATAGAAATTTATTATTAGTATAAGGAGTTTAAAAATTTAGAATATTCTTTAGGAAGGTATAGAGAATCCTCTTAAAAAAATTCAATATTTGAGTTAGCTAATATTGATTCGAAAGAAAAATATTATCAAAAAAATATAAATTGATAGAGAGGAAGAGTTGAATGGTTCAATTATTAGAAAATCAAGTAGCAATCGTTACAGGATCAGGGGCGGGCATTGGAAAAGAAACCGCACTATTGTTTGCGAAACACGGCGCAAGTGTTATGGTTGCTGATTTAGATGAAAAACTTGCGGCTGAAACTGTGGCTGAAATCAAAAAAATAGGGAGCGATGCCGCTTTGATATGCGGTAATCTTTTAGACCCTGATTTTCCAAAACAAATTGTTGAAGCCACTATTTCGACATTCGGTAAGTTAGATATCCTAGTGAATAATGCTGGATATTGTCTAGATGGTTTACTTCATAAGATGACAGATAAGCAGTTTCAAGAAATTTTGGAGATTCATCTAGTCGCTCCATTCCGCCTTATTCGCGCGGCATCTCCATATATGCGTGAGGTTGCAAAACAAGAAATTGAACAAGGAATCGTTCATCATCGAAAAATTATTAATGTTTCCTCTATATCAGGACAAAGAGGGACTATGGGACAAGCCAACTATTCTTCTGCTAAAGCAGGTGTCATTGGACTTTCAAAGGTTGTTGCACAGGAATGGGGACAATTCAACATTAACAGTAATGCTGTAGCGTTTGGTTTCATCGATACACGTCTAACACGCCCAAAAGAAGAAGGAACTGTCATCAATGGTGAAGTTGTAGGTATTCCTGAAAAAGTTCGTAATTTAAAGATTAGCACAATTCCTCAAAAAAGAATCGGCACTGCTGAGGAAGCTGCTGCAAGTATTCTATACCTAGCATCTCCACTATCCAACTATGTAAATGGACAAGTAGTAAGTGTAAACGGTGGTTCCTATACTTGAACCAAAATTTAAAGAGATCAGCACCAATAATGATATTCATCGTGACAACTATTATATGAGCTGTTGAATAATGAATCCGTTTTATCAAACTAATAACAGGGGGCTATTAAATGTCAAATTCAACTACAACTACTTCATCAAAACAATTATCATTCGATTTATTTAAAAGGAAAAGACCTTTTTTTACTCATGAGCATGAGATGTTTAGAATATCATTGCAAAAATTCCTTGAAAAAGAAGCAGTTCCTTATATTGAGAAATGGGAAGAAAATCAATGTACGCCTAGGGAATTTTATGAAAAACTAGGCGCTAAAGGATTTCTTTGTCCACAAATTAAATCCGAATATGGGGGGCTCGAACTCGATTTTGGCTTTAATGTGATATTGGCTGAAGAGTTATTCCGTGTAGGAGTTGGGACTTTAGCAAGCACTAGTAGTTCTATTATCGTCCCTTATTTGGAAACATACGGTACTGAGGAGCAAAAGAAAAAATATTTACCGAAATTTGTAAGTGGAGAAATAACAACTGCCATTGCCATGACTGAACCAGGAATTGGCTCTGACTTAGCCAATTTGAGTACATCAGCAGTTCGAGATGGTGATTACTATATAGTAAATGGACAGAAAACCTTTATATCGAATGGACTTAATGCAGGAGTATTTTTTGTTGCAGTTAAAACTGATTTAAAAGCAAACCCGGCTCGTAAAGGAATTAGTATACTTTTAGTAGATGAGAATACACCAGGTTTCTCACGTGGACGACAGTTAAAAAAATTGGGTCAAAAAACTGCTGATGTTGTTGAACTAATCTTTGAGGATGCACGAGTTCCTGTAACAAACTTACTTGGTGAAGAGGGACAAGGCTTTTATTATCTAATGGATAGATTGCAACAAGAACGACTGATAATTGCTTGCAGTGCATTAGCAGTAGCGGAGGAAATGATTAAATCAACCATTAGCTATGTAAAAGAGAGACAAGCATTTGGAAAAACGATTAGTTCCTTTCAGAATACACAGTTCGAAATTGCAGAAATGGCAACTGAATTGACAATGGCTCAAACTTTCCTTGACGATTTAATAAATAAGCACATGCAAGGAGAAAATATCGTTACACAAATCTCTATGGCGAAGTGGTACATTACCGATATGGCAAGGAAAATGTCTTCTAGATGCTTACAGCTTTATGGGGGATACGGTTATATGGAAGAATATCCAATTGCCCGTCGTTATCGTGATGTTGCAGTATTACCGATTTATGGTGGAACAACGGAAATTATGAAAAATATCATTGCAAAAAATCTTAGCTTGTAGTTCTACTTTAAAAAAATCGCTTAATGACAGTACCTATTCGTAAGCGATAAAAGCATGATGTACCTAAATAAAGATTTTATAGTAGAACGAATTTTTTAGATTTTTTGAGATTAATATACAAAGCTTTTAAAATAGGTTGATCGATATTAGTTATATTGATTTAACCATAAATTGGAGGGATAGATTTTGGCAGATACAGCTACTTCAACTAAACCAGGAACATTTGACCTATTTAAAAGAAAAAGATCTTATTTGACTCAAGAGCATGAGATGTTTCGAATTTCTTTGCAAAAATTCCTTGAGAAAGAGGCAGTTCCATATATAGAGAAATGGGATGAAGAAAGTTATACTCCAAGTGAATTTTACGAAAAGTTAGGAGCTCAAGGATTTCTTTGTCCACAAGTTGCTCCTGAATACGGTGGTTTAGGACTTGATTTTGGATTTAATATGGTTCTAGCTGAAGAGTTAAATCGCATTGGTGTCGGTACAATTGCGAGTTTAAGTAGTTCAATAGTTGTCCCTTATTTAGAACGATATGGAACAGAGTATCAAAAGAAAAAATATTTACCAAAATGTGTAAGTGGGGAAATCACAACGGCCATAGCTATGACGGAACCAGGAATTGGTTCAGATCTGGCAAAAATGAGCACAACCGCGGTAAGAGATGGTGAACATTATATTGTGAATGGAGAGAAAACCTTCATTTCGAATGGCCAAAATGCAGGATTATTATTTGTAGCAGTGAAAACTGATCCAAAAGCGAACCCTGCTAGGAAAGGCATTAGTATCCTATTAGTTGATGAAAACACTCCAGGTTTTTCACGTGGGAAAAAGTTAAAAAAACTGGGTCAACATTCTGCAGATACGAGTGAACTAATTTTCGAAGATGCTCGAGTACCTATAGCTAATTTACTTGGGGAAGAAGGACAAGGCTTCTATTATATGATGGATAAATTGCAGCAGGAACGCCTTATCGTATCAATTGGTGCAATAGCTGTAGCTGAAGAAATGCTTAAGTCAACAATGGCTTATGTAAAAGAAAGGCAGGCCTTTGGAAAGCCAATCAGTTCATTCCAAAACACTCAGTTCGAGATTGCAGAAATGGCAACCGAATTGACAATGGCGCAAACCTTCATTGATGATTTAGCTACCAAACATTTAAAAGGTGAAAATATCGTTACAGAGACTTCGATGGCTAAATGGTTTATAACCGAAATGGCAAGAAACATGTCTGTACGTTGTCTACAGCTTTATGGTGGGTACGGTTATATGGAAGAATACCCAATTGCCCGTCGTTATCGAGATGTTGCGGTCATGCCGGTTTATGCAGGTACAACGGAAATAATGAAAAATATTATTGCTAAAAATCTTGGATTATGATCATTTAAACTTCCCGTTCTAGAATTGTCTTTATAATAGACAGTTTGGAATGGGATTCTTTTGTATTTTAAGGGATATCAAATATACATAAAGGCAATTAGATTTTAGTTAATTACATAAAATACATCATGTTGCAGTGTTTCTATCCTTAAATTAATAAACAATCAGATCAAAATGATAATTTGCTTTTTCGTATGGATATATTTATAGAAAATAATTTACTACATAATAATTGAACGGTATTTTTCGCATTAATAAAAGAATAGACTAATACAACCGCATCATATGTTTCTTCATATCAAGTTCAATTTATAAGTAATCTATTTTTTTATTTGTTGTTCAAGAAATCGCTTCTACATTTCTTTTAAAGCATAACATTGTAAATAATATATATGTTAAGGTAAAATAACTAGATAGAATGAAAAACATGGAGGTGTAACGTAATGAATGTTACAAAAGAAAAAGTTGTACCCCTCCTACCTTTAAGAGGAATTAGTGTATTTCCTGCCACTATTGCACATCTAGATGTAGGAAGAACGAAATCGATAAAAGCAATACAAGAAGCTGATGAGTTAGATCAGTTAATTTTTGTTGTTACTCAAATAGATGCAGATACTGAAAATCCAAAGATAGACGAATTGTACCAATTTGGGACTTTAGCTAAATTAACACAAAAAATTACACTTCCAAATGGCACTGTTCGTATTACTGTCGAGGGACTACACAGAGGGAAAATCAATTCAATTATTGATCAAAATGAATTCTTAACTGCAAAGGTAGAAGAATATCCAGATGTAGAAGACGAATCTAAAGAGCTTCGTGCTTTAATGAGAACTTTATTGCAGCATTTTAAACAATACAGTAAATTATCAAAGCGAATTTTGCCAGAGACAATTGCTTCAATTGTTAAGCAAGACCGTCCAGGTAAACTTGCAGATGCAATGATCGATTCAATTCCATTAAGGGAAGAAGAGAAACAAAAAATATTAGCAACAATTGATGTTACTGAACGAATACATATTATCTTAAATTTCCTTCAAGATGAAAAAGAATTACTAAAGCTTGAGGAAAAGATTGGCCTACAAGTTAAGAAAAATATTGATAAAACTCAAAAAGAATATTTCTTAAGAGAACAATTAAAGGTTATTCAACGCGAACTAGGTGATCGTGAAGGTAAAACTGAAGAAGTTGATAAGTTTTTAACAAAAATTGAAGAGGCAAATATGCCTGAAGAAACAAAGGAAGTAGTATTAAAAGAGTTAGCTAGATATGAGAAACTACCTCCCAATGCTGCAGAAGCAGGTGTAGTTCGTACATATTTAGATTGGATGGTAGCTCTACCATGGTCTAAGCAAACAGAAGACACACTGGATATACATCGTTCTGAAAAGATATTGAATAATGAACATGAAGGTCTTGAAAAAGTAAAAGAAAGAATATTAGAATATCTAGCTGTTCAACAACTTACGAATTCATTACGTGGTCCAATTTTATGTTTAGCTGGTCCTCCTGGAGTTGGTAAAACATCTTTAGCCAAATCAATCGCAAACGCTTTGTCTAGAAACTTTGTACGTGTTTCTCTAGGTGGCGTAAGAGATGAATCAGAAATAAGAGGACATAGAAGAACATATATCGGAGCTATGCCAGGTCGAATTATCCAGGGTATGAAGAAAGCAGCAACAAATAACCCTGTATTCTTACTTGATGAAATTGATAAAATGTCGAGCGATTTTAGAGGGGATCCAGCATCAGCAATGTTAGAAGTTTTGGACCCTGAACAAAATCATACTTTTAGTGATCATTACATCGAAGAGCCATTTGATTTATCTCAAGTTTTATTTGTAGCTACTGCAAATGATTTATCAACTATTCCAGGTCCATTACGTGATCGAATGGAGATAATTACTTTATCTGGATATACTGAACTTGAAAAAGTTAATATAGCTAAAAAACATTTATTCCCTAAAAAATTAGCGGAGCATGGCTTAAATAAATCTACTGTACAAATTCGTGAAAGTGCACTATCTGCAATTATTCGTCATTATACACGTGAAGCAGGAGTAAGATCATTAGAGCGAGTTCTAGCGACACTATGTAGAAAAGCTGCTAAGTTGATTGTTTCAAACGAAAAACAAAAAATAATATTTACCGATAAAAATATTGAAGAATTTTTAGGTAAGAAAACATTCTCTTATGGTCAAATGGAAAGCGAAGACCAAATTGGTGTTGCTACAGGTTTAGCGTATACTGCATTTGGTGGAGACACACTTTCTATTGAAGTATCACTATATCCTGGAAAGGGTAAGCTAACTTTAACTGGTAAGCTAGGGGATGTAATGAAGGAGTCAGCACAGGCTGCGTTTAGCTATATACGCTCAAAAGCAGAAGAGCTGAATATTGACCAAAATTTCCATGAGAAATATGATATTCATATTCATGTTCCAGAAGGTGCGGTTCCAAAAGATGGCCCTTCAGCAGGTATAACAATGGCAACAGCATTGATTTCGGCATTAACAAATAAACCAATCCGTAAAGAAGTTGGAATGACTGGTGAAATCACATTACGTGGTCGCGTATTACCAATTGGTGGATTAAAAGAAAAAATGCTTAGTGCGCATCGTGCAGGTTTAACGACTGTTATCATACCAAAAGAAAACGAAAAAGATTTAGAAGATGTACCACCAATGGTGAAAGAAGGTTTAACTGTTATACCTGTTTCCCATTTAGATGAAGTGCTTGCGCATGCAATAGTAGGAGTGAAAAAATGAAAGTAACAACAGCGGATATTGTCATTAGTGCAGTCCGACCAAATCAATATCCAGATACACAATTTCCTGAAATCGCTTTGGCAGGTCGTTCAAATGTTGGGAAATCTTCATTTATAAATAAAATGTTAAATCGTAAGGCATTAGCCCGAACATCATCAAAACCTGGAAAAACTCAAACATTAAATTTCTTTCTAATTAATGAACAGCTTTTCTACGTTGACGTACCTGGTTATGGCTATGCTAAAGTTTCCAAAAAGGAACGAGAAGCATGGGGTAAAATGATTGAAACATATATTACATCTCGTGAGCAATTAAGAGCTGTTATTTTATTAGTTGATCTACGTCATTCACCAACAGAAGATGATGTAATGATGTATGATTTCTTAAAGCATTACGGAATCCCAGTCATTATAGTAGCAACAAAAGCAGATAAAATCCCTAAAGGAAAATGGGATAAACATGCAAAAGTAGTTCGTGAAAAGTTACAGATTGAAGAAGGAGATGAATTAATTTTATTCTCATCTGAAACTGGTATGGGTAAAGAAAAAGCATGGTCAGTAATTGATCGTATGTGTAAATAAAAAAACTGGTGGAGAACAATCCACCAGTTTTTTATGTTTTAAACCTTTCCCTTTTTGCCTTTAATTCAATTCTCATCTGAGACTGGACTAGAGAAAGAAAAAGCAGGCTCAAAGAATTATAATGTTTTTCCGTTTTTTTCCATTTGATTGAACAAAAGTTTTAAAGAATTTTAACAATATATAGGTTCAATCTCAAAAGAAAGTTCATTATTCATATGACAGATAATAACATTTTAGGAAATATTTACCTTTAATTCCGAGTTTTTAATCTGTAAACTAGTACTTAGTTATTTTTTAGGGAGGAAAGGAGAAAATTGAGTTTTTCCCTCTAGGACGATAAGAGCTATTACTGTTTTTTTAATCCTCTACAATGTTTTTTACATTATTCCGCATTCTAAGGACCACCAAAACCATCATCCCTTAACATGTCAAATAAACACTTGGGAGCCAAACAAGATACATTAGTTTGTAAAAAGAAATACATGTCTAGTAAGTTTAAAAAGTAATGAATCTTAAATATTCGTGTCATCTTACCTTTTAATTTACAGAAATTTCTGCATTCTTATTGTTTGGTATATATAACACAACCATCACATACTTTTGTTAGGTACCAACTAGTTGCATTACAAAATAACACTTATATGGAGTTGATTTAATAAGTTATCTGTAGAATTTAGACAATATTTCTTTGGAATAGAACTACGATATCGTATTTAGGTTAAATTACTATTTTAATAGAGGAGAATATTATGTTGGCAAATAAAGTCAGAATACTAGTAAGTTTTTTATTGATCTTTGCAATGATTCTTAGCGGATCGGGGCAAGCGGTGTATGCCCAGAGTAAAAACGATGCTAATCAAGGGGGAAATACAAATTCTAGTGAGCGAAATGTGAAGCAGTGGTTAAGTGAATATGAATTCTATGAGGACACTAGAATAGCAAAAATCTATGATCAGACTGCAATAAATGAATTAAAGCGCCTCGTACCAGTCATAAAAGAAACTAATGCTAAGTTTGATTCCAAACTGATAGCGCAAATTGGTGAAACCGGAGACTTTAAACAAAGGGATATAAATGAACTTGATACACTTCAACAATTGATTAACGAATTTGAACAAGCTGTTCAAGAGGAATACATACAAGAGGAGATTGTTAAAAGTGACCGGCTTTTGGAAATCAAACATAAGCTAACCATATGTCTATGGGGGTATGTAACAAAAAACGATTTTAATGTACCAACTGAAGTATTACTTTCAGATATACTCTTTAATTTTTATTTATCTGATAAAATTGTCAATAAAAATGCTATCGGCATCTTAAAAGATATTTCGGATCAAGTAGAACACAATGGAAATAAACTAAAAGCTCATTTGAATAACGCTGTGAAAATGTCTGAAAAAGCTAATGGATTTCTAGAAAAAGATCTTGCAATCCCTGCAGCAAAATCTTATCAAAATGCATATAAACAAGTTTTATTCGGACTTGAAAAAGCTGGCTATCCAGTCAACGCAAAATTCTTTGAATCTACTTCTGACACGGATGGCGACTCTATAACAGATGGAATAGAATTCCTAGAGGGAATGAATCCATTTAAAAAAGATACAGATGGTGATGGATTGCAGGATAATATCGAATATGAGGTTAGATCATTTCTTTCCCCGACAAAATATGATTCAGATCAAAATGGTATAAGTGATGCAGATGAAGATATCGATGAAGACGATCTAATTAATAAAGATGAGCAAGCTTTTCATTCTAATTTAATTAAGGGAGATTCAGACCAAGATGGTCTAACTGATGGATTTGAAGTACATCAGTTCGATTCATTACCTAATACAATTGATACAGAAAACGATGGGTTAAGTGATGGAGATGAATATGCACTTAAGACAAATCCAAATGCTAAAGACAGCAACAATAACGGAATCGAGGATTCACAAGAACTCTATTCACAATCAATTAGTAAATCATTGATTCAGCCTGATAAATCAGAAATTAAAAGCGTAGAAGTTGAGTTTAGAACAAAAGATAATATTAATAGAACGACCAGAATTAGTAGCACAAACAATGTAAATATTAAAACTACTAATTTACAAGGTATTATTGGTTCTCCTGTAAGCATCAATACGCACTCGGAATTTGAAAAAGCAAGTATTAAGTTTACGTACGATGAAGCGAAACTAGGAGACACGTTGGAAGATGATCTAGCTGTTATTTGGTACAATCCAGATGAAGAAATGTTTGAAAGCCCTCAAGCTGTGTTAAATACAAGTGAAAATACAATAAGTGTGGAAACTACTCATTTTGGGGAATTTATGGTGGTTGATAAGAAAAAATGGCTGGAACTTTGGAGTAGAGAAATCGACTACTCAAAATCTGATGTTATAAATGAAATGCTGTTTCAAAATAGTACAAAGAATACAGGCGTAGAAAATTATCAAGCTGCAAGTAACGAGAAGTCAAATGACATTGTTACTAGTGATGATTCAGACGATGGAGGGACAGATCCAAAAGATTCTGATGGGGATGGCTTATACGACATCTATGAAATTGAAGGAATGAAAACACCGTACGGTATAATTTACTCAGACCCTAATAAGAAAGACAGTGACGGAGATGGATTAACTGATGGGCAAGAAATGGGGCAATTAAAATCATTTACGATAGTAATTTTTGGCATTGAAATTCATTTTGAAGGTTTCTTTCCAACGAGTTTCCCAGACCGAAAAGATAGTGACGGAGATGGAAAGTTTGATAAAGAGGATTTGAAACCGTTATACGCTGATTATTCCGATACAGTAGTGTTTCAGTCAGATAGACCAGAAGGTTATGATGAAAATGGAAATGTAGCGAACGATATGACAACAAATGATTATACAGAAGATGAAATAAAAGACATTAACTGGATGTTCAGACTTCAATTACTTGAATCTTATTTCCCAAATATACTCTTTTCTGAGTTCAAAGATATGTCGACAAGCTTATTTTCAACGGGAGATATGGAAGATGTTGTTTTAGATATGATTGATCATTTTAAAGATGGAACTGGAAAAGAATATAGAAACCAGACTTTAACTAATGAAGCGAGTGAGCATGAAACAACGAAATCCTATATTGAATTTGTCAAAAATGCCTTAGTTGATGAGCTAAAGAATAATGGAGGTAATTTGACCGCACTTAAGTTTGATAAAAGTACAAAGAATACAAATGAATTTTATAATTTTGTACAGAGAAATGCTAGTTATCCGACGTTTAGCACATGGGGTGATCGAGTAGGTGGACTTACAATTACAGTAAATGATACTTGGGGAAATACCATCACCGTAAAAAACTATTCTGTAGAGAATAATCACTTTAAAGGAGTTATGCGTGTTCGTTTATATGATCATTTCGGGCTGGATCAGCCAGATGTTGAGAAGGTGTATGTCAACCTAGCAGGATTCCGTTCTTGGTTTGTCTTACAGCATTATGATGATTATGATGGTAAATATAAGCCATTTGTTACTGTAATGGAAATGGATGTACCATTTGAGGGGAATTTAAGTGACTAAGTTTAATTATAAAATGATAGTTTTAATGTTTGTTATATTCATAGTTTTATTATACTTAATTGGATGTAATAAAAATGAGGAATCAAGTGGTGAAATAAAGATTTTTGAAATTAACAACACAGAAGAAATCCTTGGTAAAAAGAATGAAGAAGATGTGCTGGTTAAAAAGCATTTTATGATTCTAAATCCACCAAAAGATCTAAATAAATTGAAAGAAATAATTGAAAAATACAGCAAGGAACATCCTGTTGATGAAGAAAAGAAAGATATAGAGGGCAAAAATAGGATCTTTGATATGTCCTTCTATAGGGAAAGTAAGGATTTGCCAAGAGACTGGAAGCCTGATGAAAGTTACATGAATACAGATCGACTAGAACATCATAAGAATGATCTAATTGCATATATAGTTTGGTCAGATGCGAAACCACAAAAAGAATATAATGTATATGATAAAAATAAGGAAGGTCAGATAAATAAAAGGATGCGTTTTATGGAGGATCAACTTATTAAGTGATAAATGATTGATACACTAGTGAATAAAGAAATGGAAATTGTGAAATTTGAACTGGAACACATGCATTATAGACTGTGGACCGCTATCGCTCATAGCGGTCCTTTATTAATTTTAATCGATTCAATATCCTCTTAAAACTTATTCCATTAAATTAAGTACTTACCTATAAGACCATTGGAGCAAATAAAATACCCTATATAATAGACACTTAATAAAAGTCTACTATATAGGGTATTTATAATCCGCCAGCTTTTAAATGTTTTAAGTCTATTCCCTTAACACTGCTCTATACTATTTTCTTATCGCTTTTAATAAATCCTCTTCGCAATAAATATACAAACGATCAGTAGAATTCAATTTACACTCTTTTAGCTTAGGAATATTTAACTGTTCATTTATCGCTAACAAAGTTGCTCCTTTTTCAAATAATTGTAGAAAGGCATCTTCATAAGTTTTCCATTCTTTATTAGGCTCTATTACATGTATATTGCTTCCATCAAACTTTGTATTTAAAAAATGCCTAAATATCGTTGAAGTTCCAGGATGTAAAGTTGTCTTAGCGATTAGACGTGAAACAGATTCATATGATAATACAAAATCATCTACATTTACGTGCTTAAAATTAACGATATGGCTTTCTTTTTATATTTCGACAATTGTATGAATAGGCATTTTTTTCGTAGATGATAGTGATTCGACGGCAGAAGCGATTAATAGCGTTTTTCCATCTTTTAAAACACTGTCTTCTATTGTAGAATCTGCAAATATACATACCCGTTTTGCCCCGAATATATTTGCATTTAGTAAGGTATTTTCGATTGAAGGGTCTCCTTGAATAAAATGAACTTGAGGATGCTCGTAAGGTGATGTTTCTAGATTTTCAATTAATACAATTTTTGCATTCGGTGAAGAATCGAAAAGTTCCTCAATTGCATCTCTTGTTTTTTTAGACCAACCAATATAAATAAAGTGATCATGATCCTTATACACAATTCTTCCCTCCAACTTTAAACGATGATATTTAGAAAAGGAATCAACAGTTTTAGATACTAGTAAGCCTATAATACCGACCCCGAATATAAATAAAAACATTCCTAAGCATTTTCCTGCAACAGTTTTTGGAAAGAAATCTCCATAGCCTACTGTCGTCAAAGTAGTCATTGTCCACCACAAGCCATCAAATAAAGTTGGAAAGGTCTGTGGTTCTAAAATATGTATAGTTATTGAACCAAAAGAAACAATTAGAATAGATAGAATTAAAATTGAAACATAATTAAAAGAGACAAATTTTTTCCATAATGCAAGGAAGTATAACAAAGATGTTCCTCCTTTTAAAACTGCTAGTTATGTATAAAAAAGTATGTTTATTTTTTAGAAAATAGAAGATATAAACCGATAACAGCAATCAATATTGGCCAATATTGCTGGAAATAAGAGACTTGTGATTGGAGCGAACTAAGCATTGTTGCAAGCTTTTCATTAAAAAGGAAAAATAAAGACATAATAAATAATAGTAAACCAGGTAATAGCTCACCTTTTCCTTTTCGAGATTGTAGTAACATTCCGATTGAAATGATGAGTGTAAGAACGGACCAATGGTTTGGCCAATTTTGAAAGTGCTCGATGGCATAAAAATGAATTCCAAATCCAAGGACGACAATTCCCGGAAATACATAATGGGTTTCTCTTCCTTTAAAAGCTTGAACTAGAAGTGCAATACCACTAATCAAGATCGGAGTCGTCCAAAATGTAAAAATGTGTAAAGCTGGGACTTGCCATTTTGAAATAAGATAATAAATGCCAAAGCCAATTAATAGGATTCCAATAAATAATCGATTTTTTTTCATAACAACTCCTGTTTAACATTATTTGTAATCACTTTTATTTTAAAATTATTGTATAATAAAATTTGTGTACATTTAATAGTATAAATCGGATTAAAAATTCTACAAAATATTACATTTATGATAGCATAATGATGTAGAACATAGATATAATATTTTGCTAAGTAAAGATAGATATAAACCACAAGTTTGTACAAAGTTTTTAGGGGGGCTTTAGGGCATGCACATCGTTACAATAGGGATTAATTATAAAACTGCCCCAGTTGAAGTGCGAGAAAGGGTAGCATTTGCTCCAAATGAACTACAGGACGCAATGAACTCATTAAAAAATGAAAAAAGCATTTTGGAAAACATTATTGTTTCTACTTGTAATCGTACGGAGATTTATGCAGTTGTCGATCAAGTTCATACTGGTCAATATTATATGAAACGCTTTTTATTACAACGTTTTGACTTAAAAGACGAGGAATTATCACCATATTTAATCATTAAAACTGGAAATGATGCAATCAACCATTTATTTACTGTAGCAAGTGGTTTAGATTCAATGGTAATTGGTGAGACTCAGATTCTTGGACAAGTAAAAGATAGTTATTTACTTGCTCAAGAGAATAATGTAATTGGTACGATTTTTAATCAATTATTTAAGCAAGCAATTACATTTGCAAAAAAAGTTCACTCAGAAACTGGAATCGGTGAAAATGCTGTTTCTGTAAGTTATGCTGCTGTAGAGCTATCAAAAAAGATTTTTAGCAATTTAAAAGGCTGCAATGTACTGATTGTTGGAGCAGGAAAAATGAGTAACTTAGCTTTACAAAACTTGTATTCTCAAGGTGTAGGAAAAGTTACAGTTATAAACCGAACTGTTGAAAATGCTGTTAGACTTGCAGACCAATTTAATGGAATCGGAAAAGGGTTAGAATCACTTGAAAATGCTTTAAAAGAAGCAGATATCGTTATTAGTTCAACGGGATCAAAAGAATACGTGATTACAGAAAAAATGATTCGTCGAATTGAAAAATCAAGAAAAGGTAACCCACTATTCTTAGTCGATATCGCTGTTCCAAGAGATATTGAACCATCAATTCATAATATTGATAGTGC
The DNA here is from genome assembly GCF_004138285.1 of Gottfriedia acidiceleris. Lineage (GTDB taxonomy): Bacteria > Bacillota > Bacilli > Bacillales > Bacillaceae_G > Gottfriedia > Gottfriedia acidiceleris_A. The sequence continues at coordinate 115,363 of NZ_SCFN01000001.1, forward strand.
ATTCTTATATGATATTGATGATCTTCAAGGAATTGTTGCAGAGAATTTAGCAGAACGTGAACGTGAGGCAGTAAAAATTAAGAAGGCAATAACTGAAGAAATTGAAAATTTTCAATCTTGGTTATCAATGCTAGGTGTTGTTCCAGTAATCTCTGCATTACGTGAAAAGGCGTTAGATATTCAGGCAGATACAATGAGTAGTCTAGAGAGAAAACTTCCTCATTTATCTGAAAGAGATTTAAAAATTATTCAAAAGCACACAAAAAGTATCGTAAATCAACTTTTACGAGATCCAATTATGAAAGCAAAAGAAATGGGTACATCTAAACACTCAGAAGCACAAATTGCCCTTTTTAAAGAAATATTTAGTCTAGATGAAATTTTACAAGAATCTAAAGATGAAAAACACATGCAAACCAACCAAGAAAAAGAGACTATTTCTTTAAAACAAAACTTAGGTTTTTTATGAGGTTTAGTTAGTGGCGCTTTTGGAAAGTAGTTTTATCTATCACTTATTAATCTTATTGTTTGCATGGAGTATCGTTTTTTCTTTTATAGATTTTGTAGATACAAATAGGATGGCAAGTCGAGTAGCATTTTATTTGCTAGCAATTGTTTGGGTGTTTTCTTCAGTTTTAATGATTTACACCATTAGCCAATACAGTTTATATTCCTTTATTACTTCCAGGGAAGGGCTATATATTTATGTATGGATCATAATATCACTATCAATGGTTATTAATTGGGTAGTAAAACTAGAGTACTTAGTTTTCTTTACAAATGTTGTTTCTTTTTTAGTATTTTCATTATCAATTTTAATTCCGAAGGCGGGTAAAACAGCTACATTAGTTGATCAGTTAAAATCGGAGTTATTATATATCCATATTGGACTTGCTTTCTTAGCATACGGTGCTTTTACCCTGTCCTTTATTTTTTCCGTTATGTACATTTTCCAATATGTTTTATTAAAAAAGAAGAAATGGTCTACACATTTAAAGAAATTGGGGAGTTTAGGTAAGTTGGAAAAAATGTTTATTACATTTAACTTATTTGGAGTTCCACTAATGCTAACTTCTCTTATTTTAGGTGTTATTTGGGCAAGTATTCGATTACACACATTTGTTTGGTATGATATGAAAGTAATAGGCTCATTTTTCGTTTTAATCATGTATAGTACATTTATGTATTTAAAGGTAAGCAACCGTTTCTATGGCAAATCTCTTTGCATATTTAACATCTGTTGCTTCTTAGTTTTGTTCGGAAATTATGTTGTTTCAAATCTATATTCAAAGTTTCATTTATGGAGTACGTAAGGAGATATAACGATGCGTAAAATAATAGTTGGTACACGAAGAAGTAAACTAGCATTAACACAAACGAAATGGTTTGTAGAGAAACTAAAAGAAGTAGCACCCGATTATGAATTTGAGTTAAAGGAAATCGTTACAAAAGGTGATGTAATACTTGATGTAACGCTTTCAAAGGTTGGAGGAAAAGGTTTATTCGTTAAAGAAATTGAACATGCAATGCTAACGAGTGAAATTGATTTAGCTGTACATAGTATGAAGGATATGCCGGCTATTTTACCTGAAGGCTTGATGATTGGATGTACTCCAAAACGCGTTGATCCTAGAGATGCCCTACTTTCAAATAGTGGAAAAGGATTAATGGAACTTGAAGAAGGATCAATTGTCGGTACAAGTAGTTTAAGGAGAAGTGCTCAAATTAAAGCAGTTCGTCCAGATCTACAAATCAAATGGATTCGTGGAAATATCGATACACGTATTCAAAAGCTAAAGGATAATGAATACGATGCGATTATTCTTGCAGCAGCTGGTTTAACAAGAATGGGCTGGGCTGAAGAAAGTATAACCGAATACATTGACGAAACAGTCTGTGTACCAGCAGTAGGTCAAGGTTCACTTGCTATCGAATGTCGTGAAAATGATACAGAAATCCGTGATTTACTAAATAGACTGAATGATGAATTAACATATACAACAGTAGAAGCTGAACGTGTATTTCTTCATAAAATGGAAGGTGGTTGCCAAGTTCCTATTGCTGGATTTGCAACGATTGATGACAAAGATGAAATCTCGTTAACAGCGTTAGTAGCTAAACCAGATGGAACAATCATCTTAAAAGAAACTGTTAAAGGTACTGATCCAACTGAAATTGGTGAAAAAGCTGCAAATCTATTAATTGAACGTGGAGCAAAGGATATCATTGATTCTGTAAAAGAGGCAGCGGATGAATAATTCCTTAAATGGAATGAAAATATTAGTGACAAGGGCAGAGCAACAAGCTGATGAATTTAATCATTTAATTCATCAGTTTGGTGGTTGTCCTATTAATCTTCCACTTCAAAAAATAGTTAAAAGTAATATTTCAATTAATGAATTGGAAAAATTAGTTCTTGATACAGAATGGATTTTATTCACAAGTGTTAATTCAGTAAATTACTTTGTGCAAAATATTACAAAGGATCTAAAAGAAAAAATTCTTCAAAAAAAAATTGGTGCTGTCGGAGAAAAAACAAAGAATCGATTAATTGAAGAAGGATTTGAAGTAGCTTTCCTTCCAAGTCAATTTACTGGTAAAACATTTGCTTCTGAGTTAAGTTACATAGTAGAAAAAGGAACAAAATTTTTATTTTTACGTGGCTCTTTAGCGAGTGATAACGTTCCAAAAATACTAGAAGAAAATGGTCATGTAGTTAATTTATTAACTGTTTATGAGACTATTACAAATCTAGGTATTAAAAATGAACTGTTAAATTTATTAAAAAATAAAAAACTGGATGTGATTACTTTTTTGAATCCATTTAGTGTAGAACAGTTTTGTTTTTTGATTGGAAATGCAATTAGTATGGTAGATTTAAAAAACATTCAAATTGCTTGTATTGGCGAAGTAACCGCACAAAAAGCTAGAGAAAAAGGTTTGAATAATATTATTGTTCCTAGTAAATTTACAACAGAGGCTTTAATTAAAAAAATAGTAGATGATATTGATTAATCAGATCGTCTTTAAAAAGAAGGAGAAAAAAATGACTTATTCTATTCCGTTTGATCGTCACCGTCGTTTAAGAAGCACACAAGCATTACGCTCTATGGTTAGAGAGACTCATTTACATAAAGAAGATTTTATTTATCCTCTTTTTGTTGTTGAAGGACAAGGGGTAAAAAATCCTATTAGTTCAATGCCAGGTGTATTTCAATTTTCGTTAGATGAATTAAAAAAAGAAATGGATGAAATTGTATCATTAGGTATAAAATCTGTCATATTCTTTGGTATTCCTGATGTAAAAGACGCAGTAGGTTCAGAAGCTTACTGTGCAACTGGAATCGTTCAACGAGCAATTTCACAAACGAAGGAACAATATCCTGAAATGATTGTTATTGCAGATACATGTTTATGTGAGTATACAGATCATGGACATTGTGGAGTTTTAGAAGATGGGTATGTTAATAATGATGAATCGTTAATACTATTAGCAAAAACAGCAGTAAGTCAAGCACAGGCTGGCGCAGATATTATTGCCCCTTCAAATATGATGGATGGATTCGTAGCAACAATTCGTCATGCTTTAGATGAAGCTGGATTTGATAATATTCCAATTATGTCATATGCAGTAAAATATGCTTCAGCATTTTATGGGCCATTCCGTGAGGCAGCTCAAAGTGCTCCAGGACAAGGTGATCGTAAGGCTTATCAAATGGACCCTGCAAATCGTTTAGAAGCGTTCCGTGAAGCAGAATCAGATACAGTTGAGGGTGCAGATTTCTTAATCATTAAACCAGCTCTTTCATATTTAGATATCATTCGTGATATCAGAAATAACTATCACCAACCAATCGTTGCTTATAATGTTAGTGGAGAATATGCAATGGTTAAAGCTGCAGCTTTGAATGGTTGGATTGAAGAAGAAAAGGTAGTTATGGAAAAATTAATTAGTATGAAACGTGCTGGTGCAGATATGATTATGACTTATCATGCTAAAGATGCTTGCAGATGGTTATCAGAAGGGAAGTAATAATAAATGAGATCATATAACAAGTCAATTGAAGCGTTTGAAGAGGCAAAACAAGTACTTCCTGGTGGAGTAAATAGTCCTGTACGTGCATTTAAAAGTGTTAATATGTCACCAATTTTTATGAGTCATGGAAAAGGTTCTAAAATATATGATATTGACGGAAATGAGTATATTGATTATGTACTATCATGGGGGCCTCTAATTTTAGGTCACTCAAATGAGCGTGTAGTTGAAGGCTTAAAGCGAACAGCAGAAACTGGAACTAGCTTTGGGGCACCAACATTAAAAGAAACAGAATTAGCTAAACTTGTTATCGAAAGAGTGCCTTCGATTGAAGTTGTTCGAATGGTTAACTCAGGAACAGAAGCGACAATGAGTGCTTTACGTCTTGCTCGCGGATTTACTGGTCGAAACAAAATTTTAAAATTTGAAGGATGCTACCACGGACATGGTGATTCCTTATTAATTAAAGCTGGTTCTGGTGTAGCTACACTTGGATTACCAGATAGCCCTGGTGTACCTGAAGGTGTTGCGTCTAATACAATCACTGTTCCTTATAATGATTTAGAAAGTATAAGATATGCTTTTGAACAATATGGAGATGACCTAGCAGCGGTTATTGTTGAGCCTGTTGCAGGTAATATGGGTGTTGTTCCACCAGTTGAAGGTTTTTTAGAAGGCTTAAGAGAAATTACGACCCAATATGGTACATTATTGATATTTGATGAAGTTATGACTGGCTTCCGTGTAGGTTATAATTGTGCACAAGGTCATTTTGGTGTAACACCTGATATCACTTGCTTAGGAAAAGTTATCGGTGGAGGTTTACCAGTAGGTGCATATGGTGGTAAAGCTGAAATCATGAATCAAATTGCTCCAAGTGGCCCAATTTATCAAGCTGGAACTCTTTCAGGAAATCCTTTAGCGATGACGGCTGGTTACGAAACATTAAGTCAGCTATCTAAAGAAGATTATGTAGAATTTAGCCGTAAAGCTGATCTGCTAGAAGCTGGTTATAAAGCTGCAGCTGAAAAATACAATATTCCACATTGTATTAATCGTGCAGGTTCAATGGTTGGATTCTTCTTCACAAACGAAAAAGTTGAAAATTACGAAACAGCAAAAACTTCTAATTTAGAAATGTTTGCTAAATACTATCAACTAATGGCTGAACAAGGTGTCTTCTTACCACCATCACAATTTGAAGGTCTATTCTTATCAACTTCACATACAGACGAAGATATTCAAAAAACGATTGCAGCCGCTGAATACGCATTTTCGCAATTAGTTTAATTTAAGGTGGTGTCCTATTTTTAGGGCACCATTTTTTGTTATAGAAAATAGAGTTGGTAAAACTTCAGTAGAACGACTGTAGAGAAAAATAGAGAAGTTCAAGCTACAAGTAGATATAGAGAATCGCAAATAAGATGACGATTTATGCAAAATAGATGAGGAGAAACTACGAAGAAGTGTAAAATGCAAATAAAATCGGGAAATCGCAATTAAAAATCGAACAAACGCAAATAAAATCAGAGAATCGCAAATATTATTAGAAAAACTGCAATTAAAATCCCAAGAATCGCAATTAACATATAAAAATTACCCATACCAGTTGAGGTATAGTGACAATTAATTTCAATGACATAGTTGGCCATTTTTCTCTTTAGTTTTTTCTGAGACTATTCGTCCAGTGCTTCCTAAATCCTGCTCTTGTTTTTTCTTTTTCCTATTCCCTTATCACTGTTTTTCTTTAATCCTGCGAGTATTAAACCTTTCTTAATATAAAATAACAATCTTTTCTTCATAAATTATTCGTTTCTTTCATAAAAATGTAATGTCATAGACCAAATTGGACGATGAGAGGAGGACATTAAGGTGTCTTCAGAAAATCAAACAAACATTCGCTTTTCATTGAAAGAAACTGTCTGGTTCCAAAAAGGACAGGAAGTTAAAGAGGTAAGGTCACTCTCGTTAAATCCAGACATTACTATACAGCAATTTGAAGAATATGTTCAAGTGAAGGGTGTCTTAACCTTAGAAGGTAATTACACACCTGATTTGGCGAATCAAGGTGATTATTACTCATTAAGAGAATTAGCACCTTCAAGAATGATTGAAAATGTAATCGTTCTTGAAGATGGAAGTTGTGAATTGAATCATCAGTTCCCTGTAGATATTTCAATACCATTAACTAGAATTACTGATCTTGAAAATCTATGTGTTTCTGTAGAGACATTTGATTATCAATTAGCTGAAAAAGGAAGTATTCAAATTGCTGCTGATCTATGTATATCTGGTCTACATGACCATAATAGAGCAGTAGAAACTTATCAAGAACAAAGAGGGTATGAGCAATATAATAGCTACTCATACGAAAATGAATATCGCTCAAGTAATGTAGGAAATGAAGGATATGTGTATCAAGAAGAAAGAGAACAAGAAGAACAATTCCAGTTCTTTCATCAACCAACTTCGGAACAGGAAACAAGTGAACAAGATAATCTTTACGGAAGTGATTGGATTCAATCCCTTGAAGAGAATGATGAACAAGAAGAACAAGACACATATCCTGGGCAACCTACTTACTTAGAGGTTTTTCAGCCTGAAGAAGTAGTTGAAGAACGAGTCGAAGCAGTTGAAAATGAAGTGGAACATTATTATGAGTTAGAAGAAAGCAATGAACAAAGTTTTGAAGAGGAACAACAAGTTGAAGAACATCATTCTACTGTTGAATTTATGGCCCAGTCAGAGCAGTCAGAACAGTTAGAAGAACAATCAGAAGCTCAAGAGGAAGAAGAATATGAAGAAGTATTTAGAGGCTTTAATATATCAGCTGAAGCAATTGAAACACGAGAAGTAGAACCACAAGCAGTGGAACCACAAGTAGTTGATACAACCCCGAGCTTCTTAATGAATAATAATGATGCAGAAGCTAGTCAAAATGAAAATGATTCACAGGCATCTAACGATGTAAATAGTACGTATAATGAGCGACCTAGTTTCTTGAATAATGATTTTAATGTACACAGTTATTTAGACAATTCATTAAATAGTAGACCTAGCTTCTTAGATAATGATTTTAGCACTTTGCAAAATGCTAATAACGAAAGCAATGCGCAAAAAGAAATAGAAAAATATGAAGAACTATATAATCGAACTTTAGAGCAAAACTATCAACCGTATGTTAACCAACAATATCAGCAAGCACCATTTGCATATAATCAAAATCAGCAACAATTCTATCAAAATCCATTCCCTCAAGTAAATCAAGAAAATACTTTCGCGAATCCAAATGATGTTCGTCAAACACCACCTTATTATGCGGATTATTATCAAGCTCAAGTAGAGCAGCAAGAAGCACCACCTGAATTACCAAAAGTAGAAATAAATGCTGAACCAGTTGTAAACAAGGAAGTAAAAGAAGAAGTAAGTGAAGCAAGAAGTGTTAAAAGTGACAATCTACTTTCAAGTTTGTTTACTGGCGAAGGACGAGAAGATTCTTATACTAAATTAAAATTATATTTAGCTCAAAATGGAGATACAATTGAATCTGTAGCTAAAAAATATAACTTACAAACTCAACAGTTAAATCGTGTTAATAACTTGAATGATGAATTTTTATCGGAAGGGCAAATCATTTATATTCCTGTATCTGCTATAAAACAATAACAATATGGTGAGAGCTTTGTATTAGTTAAGACACTTGTCTACTAATACAAGGCTTTTACGCATTTAGAAAGTGAGAGTGACGCATCTTGTATAGAAAACCTAAAGATGAAATAAGCGTCATTTTAGCACAGTATCATATTGTCCCAAATTATTTTGAAACTGTTGGTAAGGTAGTTAAGATCTATACGAATCAAGGTGTATTCGCACTAAAAGAAGCCAATGTGAATCGAGTTTATAGAAATAATTTGATTGAAAATGTTCGTTCTTTACAAGATAAAGGCTTTCGAAATGTTGTACCAATATATCATACCCAGAGTGGAGATTATATTGTTGAATTTAATACAAAGCATTACTATTTAATGCCATGGATTGAAAGTGTTGATGAAAAGTCAGATGAGAATTTACATTTTCAACGAATGTTTACTTCACTGGGGAAAATGCACAACAGTACACAAAAAGAGAAAAAGGTAGATAAAGATCAATTACAAATCCATTATGATACGTTAACAAAAAGGTGGAGTAAAGATAAAGATGTATTGGAAAATTTTATTGAAGTTGCAGAAGATAATTGGTATATGTCACCTTATGAACTAAGTTATTGTACGTATTTTCATAAAATATTAAGTGCACATCAATTTGCTAAGGGACAGTTAGATGAATGGTTTAAAAAAATGAAGGAAACTGAAAATACTAGAGTTGTCATGAACCATGGAAATTTATCTATTTCTCACTTTCTTGTAAATAAAAGAGGTGAAGGTGTCTTTATCAATCTAGAAAATGCACAAGAAACTACACCAATTCAAGATTTAACTAACTATTATAAGAATTCTTTTAAAACATATCCTATTCAGCAACCTGATCGTAATAATTGGCTTAATTTGTATGAAAAGAATTTTTCATTAAGAGAAGAGGAAAGAATGTTATTTTTAAGCTATATGGCATATCCAACTCAGTTTTCTTCCAAAATTTCTAAATATTTAAAGCGATCAGGGGTTAATAATGAAAAAGACAATGTAAGAGATTTATTAAATGCATACTGGCATATGATTAATATTGAATATTTTGTCTCTAAAATACAAGAGGATATTGAAGCAGCAAAATCTATAGATGGTTTATGAATTCAGACTGCATAATTAAGAGAAAATAAAAACATCTATCCGAAAATGTATCACCGCATTAATATTAATGGTGCTGGAGAGTACATGGATAGATGTTTTTTATGTTTATTATTTTACATGACGTTTAATAGCGTTTACTACACTTTTACGTACAAAATCCTTGTCCGTAATATGATCCTTTGAAAAAGAGATTCGAACATTATTTTCATCAGTACCAAATAACTTAGAAAACTTACCTGTTGTTTCTTTTTGTTTTTGATTAAGTTGGAGAATTAAGTCGACTGTTTTGTCAAAGCTTAAATAGTTAACTTCAACCTCCTCTAATTTTCCACGGAATTCGCCATTCATTGGGTAAAATTCAAATTCTTGAATAATTTTTCCATATTTCTTTTTGTTTTCACTATCTCTTAATACAAATCCTTCTTCTTGAAGTGCCTGGATTACCGTTTTTAAGCCAACTGAAGGAACTACTTGAACGCCATCAGCATCATATTGGTCAACAGCTTTTTCTATTTCTAAATGTGTTTTAATCCAAATATGGGATTTATGAAGTGATACTGGTGTATTTTCAGATAAGGTGAAAAAGAAAGGAATAACAACTTCTTCATTTGCATTTATTATACGATCAACTGATACGATAAATTTTTGTAAAGTACCATTCTTATTAATAATCTTATCATTTGATTCAACTTGATATTCAGTCATTACATGTAAAAAGACGGAATCTAGTTCTTGTTTAACTCGACCACCTTTTATATATAATTCACCTTTTACTCGTTCACCAGCTTGATATTCTTTTTTTTCAAGCTTTGTATCGATTCTCGTTCCACCGATTCCGAGAACACGAGCTAATGTATTTTTAAATAAACCCATGAATATCCCCCTAAAAATTATATCTACATACTATATAATTATCGCATAATTAAATAAGTACTAGTATACCAGAATGTTAAATAATCATTACAATTATTTTTCGTATTTTTTTTATGTATTAAAAAATGTGGTACGATATTGACACATATTGAATAATCTAGAAAGAAATAAGAAATACTGTTGACTAAGCTTAAGTAAATTTTGTAGACTATTACATATATTCATAATGAAATGCAATGATAGGGAAGAGTACAACGAACTAGTTCTTCAGAGAGGAAACCATTTGGTGGGAGGTTTCTAGAAAATAGAGTTGGAATGTCGCCCTTGAGCAGTGACTTCGAAAGCTTTTTGTGATTAGAAGTTACCGGATGATCCGTTATCTTTTTTAAGTGTGTCAGTTAAACACAAGTTTTTTCTGGCAAAAAAAGGTGGTACCGCGAATTCAACTCCATTCGTCCTTTTCAAGGATGAATGGAGTTTTTTTATTTTTCAATAATTATTAGAGGAGATGAATCCGAATGGAAACTACAAAAAAATCATTACCAACAAAATATGATCCGAATTTAGTTGAAAAAGATCGTTACCAATTTTGGTTAGATGGGAAATTCTTTGAAGCGCAAGTGGAATCAGAAAAGCCGAAATATACAATCGTAATTCCTCCACCAAACGTAACTGGAAAATTACACTTAGGTCATGCTTGGGATACAACATTACAAGATATCTTAACTCGTACTAAACGAATGCAAGGTTATGACGTACTTTATCTACCTGGTATGGACCACGCTGGTATTGCTACACAAGCAAAGGTTGAAGCGAAACTACGAGAAGAAGGCTTATCAAGATATGATTTAGGACGTGAAAAATTCCTAGAAAAAGCTTGGGAGTGGAAAGAAGAATATGCTTCTCACATTCGTTCTCAATGGGAAAAAATTGGTTTAGGTTTAGATTACTCTCGTGAACGCTTCACATTAGATGAGGGTCTATCTGATGCAGTAAAAGAAGTTTTCGTTAAGCTATACAACAAAGGATTAATCTATCGTGGTGAATATATCATCAACTGGGATCCAGCAACCAAAACAGCTTTATCAGATATCGAAGTTATTTATAAGGATGTTCAAGGTGCATTCTACCATATGCAATATCCTTTAACAGACGGAACTGGAAAAATTCAAATTGCAACTACTCGTCCTGAAACAATGCTTGGGGATACTGCAATTGCGGTTCACCCAGAGGACGAAAGATATAAAGCAATGGTTGGTAAAACAGTTACACTTCCTATCGTTAATCGTGAAATTCCAATTATTGCTGACGATTATGTTGATATGGAATTTGGTACTGGAGTTGTAAAAATTACTCCTGCCCATGACCCTAATGATTTTGAAGTTGGAAACCGTCATGACTTACCTCGCATTCTTGTAATGAATGAAGATGGTACGATGAATGAAAAAGCAGGAAAATACAATGGTATGGATCGCTTTGAATGCCGTAAACAAATCGTTAAAGATTTACAAGAGATGGGTGTTCTTGTTGAAATCGAAGAACATATGCATTCTGTAGGTCATAGTGAACGTAGCGGAGCAGTTGTTGAGCCATATTTATCTACTCAATGGTTTGTTAAAATGCAACCACTAGCTGATGCTGCAGTTGCATTACAAAATTCAGATGATAGCGTAAAATTTGTACCTGATCGTTTTGAAAAAACGTATCTACGTTGGATGGAAAATATCCGTGACTGGTGTATTTCACGCCAATTATGGTGGGGACATCGTATTCCTGCTTGGTACCATAAAGAAACTGGTGAGATTTATGTAAATCAAGAGCCACCAGCTGATATTGAAAATTGGAATCAAGATAACGATGTTTTAGATACTTGGTTCAGTTCAGCATTATGGCCATTCTCAACTTTAGGTTGGCCAAATGAAGAAAGTAAGGATTTCCAAGCTTACTTCCCAACAAATGTATTAGTAACTGGTTATGATATTATTTTCTTCTGGGTATCACGAATGATTTTCCAAGGAATTGAATTTACTGGTAAACGTCCATTTAATGATGTTTTAATTCATGGCTTAGTACGTGACGAGCAAGGACGTAAAATGAGTAAATCACTTGGTAACGGTGTTGACCCAATGGATGTTATTGAGAAATATGGAGCAGATTCATTACGTTACTTCTTAACAACAGGAAGCTCACCAGGCCAAGATTTACGCTTCAGTATTGAGAAAGTTGAAGCTACTTGGAACTTTGTAAACAAAATTTGGAACGCATCTCGTTTTGCTTTAATGAATATGGAAGGCTTCACATATGAAAATATCGATTTAACGAAAGAAAAATCTGTTGCTGATGAATGGATTTTAACTCGCTTAAATGAAACAATTGAAAGTGTAACAGCCTTAATTGATCGTTATGAATTTGGTGAAGTTGGCCGTGTACTTTATAACTTCATTTGGGACGATGTTTGTGACTGGTATATTGAAATGGCTAAGATTCCTTTATACGGTGACAATGAAGATGCAAAAAATATGACTCGTTCAGTTCTAGCACATGTATTAGAAAGTACAATGAAGCTTTTACATCCATTTATGCCTTTCGTTACTGAAGAAATTTGGCAATCTCTACCTCACCAAGGGGAGTCTATTACAGTTTCTGCTTGGCCAACAGTTAGAGAGGAATTAACGAATAAAGAAGCTTCTGAAACGATGAAAATATTAGTTGAGTTAATTCGTTCAGTTCGTAATATTCGTGCAGAAGTAAACACGCCAATGAGCAAAAAAGTTCAATTAATGATCTCTGCAAAGGATGAAACGATTGCAGCTGCATTAGAAGAAAACCGTTCTTATATTGAGCGCTTCTGTAATCCAGAAGAATTAACAATTTCTACTAACTTAACTGCACCAGAAAAATCGATGTCAGCAGTAATTAGTGGGGCTGAGCTTTATCTTCCTCTAGAAGGTTTAATAAATCTTGACGAAGAGAAAAAACGTTTAGAGAAAGAATTAGAAAAATGGACTAGTGAAGTTGAACGAGTTCAAAAGAAATTAAGTAACCAAGGATTTGTAGCGAAAGCTCCTGCAGCAGTTATTGAAGAAGAGCGTCGTAAAGAAAAAGATTATCTTGAAAAACAAGAATCTGTAAGAGCTCGAATTGCAGAACTAAGTAAATAAGTAGTTAAAGCAGTCGTTCTAATTGACTGTAATAAAAGTTAGTAAGATAAAAACGACGAATTGAGTTAATGATTCGTCGTTTTTTACTATAAAGGTAGGGTTAAGATGGTTAATACATATGAGGAAGCACTGAAATGGATGTATAACAGAACTAAATTTGGCATTGTACCTGGACTACAAAGAATGGAAGAAATGCTAGTTAGACTAGGAAACCCCCAGCTAAGTGTCAAAGCAATTCATGTCGCAGGTACGAATGGGAAAGGCTCTACAATTACTTTTCTTCAAAGTATTTTATTAGATGCAGGGTATACTGTTGGAACTTTTACATCACCATATATATTAGATTATCGTGAACAAATCATGTTCTGCGGTGAAATGATTAGTGAACAAGAATTTATTCAACTAGTAAACTGTATGATTCCAGTTGTTGAAGAAGTTGAACAGTTGCCTTGTGGTGCTCCAACTGAATTTGAAATCATTACAACAATGGCTTTTTACTTTTTCGGTAAAATAAAAGAGCATGACATATTTTTAGTAGAAGCTGGTTTAGGTGGGTTAGAGGATTGCACAAATGTAATGACACCCTTAATTAGTATCATTACGAGTATTGGCCATGATCATCAACAAATTCTTGGTGAAACAATAGAAGAAATCACTAAGCATAAGGCAGGAATTATTAAAAAGGGAATTCCAATTGTTACAGCAGAATTGAAAGAAAAAGCTTTAACGATTATTCAAAATGCCGCAATTAAAAATGAAGCTGATTATTTTGAATATGGGAAGCATTTTTTTGCTTCTCCTTTGATAGATTCAGCTTATGAAAAATTTAATTACCAAGGAATTGACAGGCTAATTGAAAATGTTGAGTTATCAATGCTTGGGCACCATCAAGTTAGGAATGCTTCTTGCGCAATTTGTGTTGTTCAATTATTACATAATAAATATGGAATGAAGTTTAGTGAGGATAATATAAAAAGGGGATTAAAAATAGCTAAAAAAGCAGGTAGATTAGAACAAATAGCTTCTAATCCTGTCATTTATATTGATGGCGCACATAATGTTGAAGGAATTAAAAGTTTAGTGGAGACGATGAATAACCGTTTTCATGATAAGGACATAAAAATTCTGTTCTCCGCCTTAAAAGATAAAAATGCCCGAGAGATGTTAGAAGAATTACGAGAAATAACAAATAATATTGTAATGACAACTTTTGATTTTCCTAGAGCGATGAATAAAGACGAATTAATTTCGAAGGCTACTACACTCAATATAAAATATGAAAGTGATTTTTCTATTGCAATAGATAAGGATATAAAGGATATGCAGGAAAACGAGATATTGTTAATAACCGGTTCTTTATATTTTATCTCTGTAGTAAGAAGATATTTGCTAAAAAAATTCGCTTAGGATTGTAAAGGAGGGCCCATAATCTTGATTAGTAAGCATAGTAATAGGTTGATTTGGATCGCATGGATTGTTCTAATGCCTATCATATTTTATTATGCTAATATGGTTACCCCTCTTAGACATATAGATCGTTCAAATTTTTTGATTATAATTGCGTTATTTCTAATTGTAGCGAATATGCCGATTAAAATTAATGATGCTACATTTTCTTTTATTTTCGGAATCTCAATATTAGTATTTTTATCGTATGGTTTAGTTGCAGAACTTTTAATAAGTCAATTAGCCTATTCGATTCTGTATATAAGATTGAGTATTACCAAAAAAACTCTGTACCGAATGCCACTTAATTCGATGATGTTTGCACTATGTTCTATTGGTAGTGCGCTACTTTATTATTTAGTTGGGGGAAAGATTGAGCCTACTGGGACTAAAGAAATATTGAGCAGCTTAATTCCAATCCTAATTTACACACTTGCATCTTTTTGGATTAATCAAATCGTTATTTATTTTATTACAATTTTCTTGTATAAAAGAGAAATGAATTTGATTAATAGGGAATTTAAATGGGATTTGTTTATCTATCTTTTAATGTATCCAATCGGAATAAGTCTTTATTTAATGTTAGAGACAAAAGGATATATTACAATAATTTACATAACAATTTACTATATTATTTTAATGATTATTTTAAACTCTTTATCCTCTGCTTTAAATATGAACAAATATTTAAAGAAAACGATGAAAATAAGTCAAAAACTGTCTCAAAGAATGGAAGAAGAGAAAGTAATCGATGAGTTTTTTGAGCAATTAACTACTTTAATTCCAGTTTCATATGGAAATTTATTTATAGTTGAAGATAAATCGCTTAAATTAAAAAGATATTTTCAAAATAAATGTGATGAAAAAATATTTAGTTGTCCTTACTTTGATACGGTTGAAGGCTCAATATCTGAAAAAGTATTTTTGGAAAAAAGAAGATATAGCTTTAACAGACGATCACAATGGTGCACAAATGATCATTTAAAATTTTTAGAGGCAGAAAGTTTAGTATCAATCCCAATTATAAAAAATCAAGAAGTAGTTGGTGTACTCACAATAGCATCAGAACAAAAAAATGCTTATAAAAAATACCAAGTAGTTCTGATCGAAATCCTTGCTTTATATCTGGCAATTGCGATTGAAAATGCAAGGTTTTACTTACAAACAAAAATCAGAAGTGAAACTGATTCTTTAACCGGCTTATTTAATTTTGAATATCTCGAATCTAATATTAAAGATGAATTTGAACGTTTGAAGACATTCAAGGTAAAGTCAATTTCATTACTTCTAATTGATTTAGATCATTTTAAAAGAGTGAATGATCAATACGGTCATCAAGCAGGTAATGAAGTATTATTTAAAGTTGCTAGACGGATTAAAATGGTAGTGAATCAATGTGGTTTAGTTGCTCGTTTTGGAGGAGAAGAATTTTCAGTACTACTTGTAAATCATAGTGAAAAAGAAACATATGATTTAGCAGAAGAAATTAGAAAATCACTTGAAACTATTCCATTTTACATTACAAATCATATGACTAACGAAGATCAACAGATTAAATTAACAGTAACAGCAAGTATAGGTGCAGCAGTTGCACCATTTGTGGCGAGAGAACCGTCAGACTTAATTCGATGTGCAGACAGAGCTATGTATTCAAAAGCAAAAAATGCTGGAAGAAATAAAGTGGCAATGTATAGCAAATAACCACCGTGAATCCTACGGTGGTTATTTATATAGATAAGATATAGGCAAGTTTTTGTAATTTTTTGTTGCACGATACCTGTTTGTCCTCGACAAATGTCGGCGTGTTTTTCTGAAATTATATGTTAGTATTTTTTTACGTTTTAAAATAAAGTAGTAGGAGGATTCATATGGACAAGTCCTCAAAGATATCAATAAAAATTAATGGCGAGGAAAAAGCGTTTGAAGAAGGTGCTGTGACATCGAAAGAACAGGTAGAGAAGGACGGGGAATTTGGTTGGGTTTTACCAACTCCTGATGGGTTAGGAAAAAAAGTAATCGTTTTAGATGATGTTAAAAAGAAGAAAAAGATTAAGCCAGAGCAAAAGGTGAAGGAGAAAAAGAAAAATAAGATTTCTTTTTTCACAAAAAAGTCACCTTCGAAAAGTATTATTATTTCGATCATAGGTGCAAGTTTAATAGGACTATGTTTTGGGTTTGTATTTTTAGGGATATTTAAACAATCAAAGCCAGATGCACTTAACCCAACTAAAAATAGTGTATCGGTTTCTGGTACAGCAACGACTCAAGTACAAATGAAGATTCCAGCAGTGAAGTTTGATTTGGCACAAGTTGGAATGTATAAAAGTATGGAATCAGCGAAGAAAAATGAAAAAGAAGTATCTACAAATGGCTTTACCCCTGTCATTTATGAAAAAAATAATAATTTTTTTGTCGTTATTGCTTTGAGTGGGAAAGATAGCACGTTTTTAGCAGATGAAGTTAAGAAAAAATTTAAAAGTACTTATTTAAAAGAAGAAACAGTTGGTGGGCAAGTTTACAAAGGCCCAAAACAATCAGTAGATATGTATAAAGCTGAAGTGGAAACATTTAATTTTATGTTATCGTATTTAACAGATCAAAATTTTAATAATGAGAAACAACTTGAACAAATAAGCTCAACGATGTTAATTTTGAGTAACCAAAAAGATTATATTAAAAATAAGCAATTACTAAGTGGGCTTAAGCATTTACAAAACATCGAAAAAGTTATGTCCTCAAGTAGTAAGCAAAATCTAAATAAGGTAACCCAATCAGTCCAATATGATTTGTTATCCTTATTTAAAATATTAAAAGAACAAAAAAATACACTGACAAATTAAATTTTGTTAGTGTATTTCAGTTTGTTGAATTTTAAATGTGTTAAAACCGATATAAATAACAGTACTAACTTAATTGACTTTTTACAACCTGAATACACTGGCAAATTAATTTTTGTTTGTGTATTTTATATTACAAATTGAATGAAAGAAATTAATATTTATCATTAGAAATTTCTTATTGTAATTTACATCTATTCAAATTTTAACCTAATTTTATTTTGAAAAGACTTGATTTGGACATAAAATATATAAAAATGAAATTTTATTATTAGGGTATTTTAATACTTAACAAAACTTTCATTTTTATTACATTTTAATAACGAATATGCAACGAAAAGTGTTTTTTACTAATTTGTGTTATAGTGATTATCTGGGTAGGATAGTCATGTATCCTTCCTTTTAAAAAAAAATAATAGGTGAATGAAATGAAAAAACTTATATTAGCCTCTGCATCTCCTCGAAGAAAAGAACTTCTTAGCATGTTAAATATCCCTTTTATCATTGAAACTAGTGATGTTGAAGAAGTAATGGAGCAGAACTTGCAGTCTTCTGAGATTGTAATGAAATTGGCGGAAGAAAAAGCAATAGATGTATCAAATAAATTTCCAAATGCAGTAGTAATCGGTGCTGATACGATCGTTACTTATAATGATAAAAAACTAGGTAAGCCTACCTCAAAAGAAGATGCATTTGCAATGTTAAAAATGCTATCTGGAAAAACACACGAGGTTTTTACTGGAGTTTCAATTATTAATGAAGGTAAAAGTAGTAGCTTTTATCAATGTACAAAGATTACCTTTAGTGAACTAAGTGATCAAGAAATAATTGATTATATCAATACTAATGAACCGATGGATAAAGCCGGTTCTTACGGCATACAAGGATATGGTGGTACATTTGTAGAGAAAATAGACGGTGACTATTATTCTGTTGTTGGACTTCCGATCAATAAAGTTAAGAAAAAACTAAGTGAACTAAATTTTTAACTTTTGATTTGAGGTGGTATTTTGTCAAATTCGCTTCTCATTAAAGATTTTCCGAAAGATGAAAGACCTAGAGAGCGATTGTTAAAATTTGGTCCCGGTAGTTTGTCTAACCAGGATTTACTTGCGATATTATTAAGGACTGGGACAAAAAATGAATCGGTTTTAAAAGTTTCAAACGAACTTTTATTGAAATTTGATGGACTAAGATTATTAATGAATGCGTCTGTTGAAGAAATATCAAATATTAAAGGGATCGGTGAAGCAAAAGCTGTACAGCTAATTGCTGCCTTTGAATTAGGAAAAAGGATTAACCGACTTCAATATGACGAAAGATTTATTATTAAAAGTCCAGATGATTGTGCTAAATTTATGATGGATGAAATGCGATTTCTTGAACAAGAGCATTTTGTATGTTTATACTTAAATACGAAAAATCAAGTTATTGCCCGCGAAACTATTTTTAAAGGTAGTTTAAATGCTTCGATTGTCCATCCTCGTGAAGTTTTTAAAGAAGCTTTTCGTAGATCTGCAAGCTCGATTATTTGTTTACACAATCATCCGAGTGGGGATCCAACTCCAAGTCGAGAAGATATCGAAGTAACAAAACGATTAGTTGAATGTGGAAAAATAATTGGAATTGAATTACTAGACCATATCATTATTGGTGAACATAAGTATGTCAGTTTAAAAGAAAAAGGTTACGTTTAAGGGTGTTCATTAGTAGCTAATTGTTTTATAATGTAAGTTATGGATAAAAACCTGTTATTTACTAACGATAAGAGAATATAGTATAGATACTTTAAATATGAATTTAAGTTGTACGTTTTAGAAAGGAAGATACATATGTTTGGATTAGGTGGATTTACTCGTGATTTAGGAATAGACTTAGGTACTGCGAATACTTTAGTCTTTGTAAAAGGAAAAGGAATAGTAGTTAGAGAACCTTCTGTTGTTGCTTTAAAAACAGATACGAAACAAATTGTTGCTGTAGGGAATTCAGCAAAACTTATGATTGGTCGTACTCCAGGGAATGTTGTTGCAACTAGACCAATGAAGGATGGGGTTATTGCTGACTTTGAAACAACAGCAACAATGATGAAACACTACATTGATCAAGCTCAAAAGAGCAACGGATTTTTCTCACGTAAACCTTATGTAATGGTATGTGTGCCATCAGGCATTACTGCTGTTGAAAAAAGAGCTGTTATTGATGCAACAAGACAAGCGGGTGCACGTGATGCATTCCTAATTGAAGAACCTTTTGCCGCAGCAATTGGTGCTAATTTACCGGTTATGGAACCAACTGGTAGTATGGTTGTTGATATTGGTGGAGGAACAACTGAAGTTGCAATTATCTCATTAGGTGGAATCGTTACTAGCCAATCGATTCGTACTGCTGGTGATGATATGGACGATGCGATTATTCAATATATTAAAAAGAACTATAACTTATCAATTGGTGAACGTACTGCCGAACAGTTAAAGCTCGAAATTGGTTCAGCTATTAAAACGGAATCAGATGAACAAATGGATATTCGTGGTCGTGATTTAATTTCAGGTTTACCTAAAACAATTACAATCCATGGAGAAGAAATTGCAGCAGCATTAAGTGATACAGTTGCGGCAATTGTTGAATCTGTAAAAAATACCTTAGAGAAAACGCCACCTGAATTAGCAGCAGACATTATTGATCGTGGAATCGTTCTTACTGGTGGTGGAGCACTTCTTCGTAATATTGACAAAGTAATTGCTCAAGAAACAAATATGCCTGTAATAGTTGCGGAAGACCCTCTTGACTGTGTTGCAATGGGTACAGGTAAAGCATTAGATAATATCGATATTTTCAAAAAGAATTATTCTTCTTCAAGCTCTTCATATCGATAAAGTTGATTGGTAATATAAAAATTAGGCTAGTTTTCTAAAAAGATGAACTACTAAATAAGTTCTTTAATAAGAAGATTAGTTCAAATTTGTAATCCTCACTACAATTAGTGAGGATTACATTCATGAAATCGTTAGAACAAAAAGTTGAATTGTTATAAGAGGGTGTAAGAATGCCACAATTTTTTCAAAATAAACGTTTAATGATTGTCTTAGCTGCTATTATCTTACTAGTGGCACTTCTAGGTTATTCTTTAAGAAGTAATAGAAACCTTTCAATTCCTGAGCAGTTTATTAAAGATACAGTAAGTTTGACTGAAAAAGTATTTAATAAGCCCGCACAACTTATTGCGGGTTTATTTAATAATATGGCGGACTTAAAAGATACATATGATGAAAATCAAGTTTTGAAAAGTAAGCTAGATAAATATGTTGAATTATCTGTACGTGAGAAAGCATTAGAAAAAGAAAACAAAGAATTAAAAGACATGATTGGAATCAAAAAAAGTTTAAGTGATTATGATACATTTCAAGCTACAGTTACAATAAGAGATCCGGATAAATGGCAACAAATCATTACCATTGATAAAGGATCGATAAGTGGAATTGAAAAAGAAATGGCAGTTATCACTTCTAAAGGATTAATTGGTAAAGTTAAAAATGTTTCTAAATTTTCATCAACTGTACAATTATTAAGTTCTTCAGATCGAACAAATCGAATTTCTGCTAAAATTCAGCAAAAGGATACGGTTTTTGGTTTGATAGAAGGTTATGATGTTGAGAAACAAGCTTTATTATTCAAACGAATTCCATCAAATGCAAAAGTAAAAAAAGGACAAACAGTCGTGACTTCAGGTCTTGGTGGTGTTTTTCCAGCTAATCTAGTGATAGGAAAAGTTGAGGAAGTTGTTCCTGATGAACATGGACTAACACAAACAGCTTATATTAAACCGCAAGCAGATTTTAATGACATAAATCATGTACTAGCTGTTAAGCGTTCAATTGATCAGCCACAGAAAGGAGAGTAATTAGTAAATGAGTAAGTATGGTTTACCTCTCCTTTTAACATTTCTGTTTATCTTAGAAAATATTTATGTATCAACTGTTTCGCCAAACATTCTTGGTCACGATGCGATAATTGTTCCTCATTTTCTATTTTTTGGTTTATTATTTATTACTTTATATTACAATCCGAAGAAGGCGCTTATTTATGGTGTTATTTTTGGGTTCATTTATGATATTGTTTATACAGAGATTATAGGTATATATTTAGCTGCTTTTCCGTTATTTATCTTTTTAATAAGTCAAGCAATTAAAATACTTTACGCGAATTTATTCGTTCGAAGTATTCTTGTTTTAATATGGACAGCAGCCTTAGAATATTTAGTATACGGATTAAATGCGTTATTCGGATTTACTAATATGAATAATACATACTTTTTGAATCATCGATTATTTCCGACATTATTACTGAATGCACTATTTATATTAATTTTTGCATATCCTTTCTCATCATTATTAAGAACGATTAGTGAAAATAATGAGGAAAAATAAAGGATTTTTCGGGTGCATGTCGAATTATACAATCGGGGTGAACACTTATCATGGAACAGAGGCAACAATATGTTACAATAAAAGGAACGAAAGATGGTCTAACACTGCACCTCGATGATACATGTTCTTTTCAAATTTTAGTAGATGAAATTGAAGAAAGACTGTCTACCCACTTGTTTGAGAGCAATGATCGTCCCTTACTTGCAGTTCGTTTAAAAATAGGAAATCGTTTTTTATCTCCCGAACAAGATGAAATTATTCGTTCAATTGTTCGTAAAAAGAATAATCTTGTGGTTGAAACAATCGAAAGTAATGTGATTTCGAAGCAAGAAGCTATTGAATGGATGAAAAGGGAGGAAATTGTACCTATTTGTAGAATGGTAAGATCCGGTCAGATTCTCCAAGTGAAAGGTGATTTACTGTTAATCGGTGATGTTAACCCAGGTGGAACTGTTATTGCGGGTGGAAATATCTTTATTATGGGTGCACTAAGAGGTACTGCTCATGCCGGTTTTAATGGTAATAAGGAGGCAGTCATTGCGGCATCAATAATGAGACCAATGCAGTTGAGAATTTGCAGCATAATGAACAGAGCACCGGATCATTATGGTGATGAAGGCAATGAGATGGAATGTGCGTATATAAACGAAGACAGCCAAATCATTGTCGATCGCATACAATTTCTGACTCATCTTAGACCTAGTTTGACAAGGTTAGAAAGGGGCATGATGTAACTGTGGGAGAGGCTATAGTAATTACATCTGGTAAAGGTGGAGTTGGTAAAACAACTACATCAGCAAATTTAGGAACAGCATTAGCGATGTTTGGAAAAAAAGTGTGCTTAATTGACACGGATATCGGCCTACGTAACTTAGACGTTGTCATGGGATTAGAAAATCGCATCGTCTATGATTTAGTGGACGTTGTTGAAGGTCGCTGTAAAACGCATCAGGCACTAATAAAGGATAAGCGTTTTGAATGCTTATATTTATTACCTGCTGCACAAACAAGCGATAAAACTGCTGTTTCTCCTGAACAAATGAGAGAGCTTGTTGATGAATTAAAAAAAGACTATGATTATATATTAATAGACTGCCCTGCTGGTATTGAGCAAGGATATAAAAATGCAGTAGCAGGTGCAGATAAAGCGATCGTTGTCACAACTCCTGAAGTTTCTTCAATTCGTGATGCAGATCGTATTATTGGATTATTAGATCAAGAGGATATTGAACCTCCTAAACTAGTAATCAATCGTATTAGAAGTCATATGATGGAAAATAGAGATAGCTTAGATGTTGATGAAATTACTTCAATGTTAGCTGTAGATTTAATTGGTATTGTCCAAGATGATGAAAACGTTATTAAGGCAACTAATAGTGGAGAACCTGTAGCAATGAATCCAAATTCAAAAGCTTCTATTGCATATAGAAATATTGCAAGAAGAGTGCTAGGGGAATCTGTACCATTACAATCATTAGAAACTGAAAAGAGTATTTTCTTTAAAGTGAAAAAATTATTTGGTATCCGATAACACTTCGTAAAAAACGAAGTGTTTTTCTTTTTTTCGATCTTTCAAATGTCCTCTTTAATCACTTCCAAAACCCTAATACCTTTGTCCACTTTTCAAATTATCTACACATAAGTTGTCCTACCCAATCATATAAATTAATTAACTAGTTTGCGAGGAGAGGTGACACTTTGAGTAAGCGCGTAGATGATATAAGAAAGCGGATCGCTAAACGGCGTGAACAAGAAGAAAAATGGGGAAATCCGAATCAATTGATGAGCAAATTTCCGGTAAAAGAAGTGCAAAACACTGAGGGCGGATACACTTATACTTATGATGATTTGGTAGAAGAGCAAGGTAAGAAAATAATGAATAACTCTAACTTTATGTTTAGAAGTTTATTATGCGCGATTATTGTACTAGCTTTAGCTATCATCTTAAAAAGTAACTCACCTATGGCATCTCAAGTTCGGCATGGTCTATCACAAGTTTATGAAAGTGAATTTCAATTTGCTTCATTACAAAAATGGTATGAAGATCGGTTTGGAAGTCCAATTGCTTTTTTACCGCAATTAAATGATCAAAAAGAGAATGTTGGAAATGATAATTATGCTGTTCCTGCAAGTGGTAAAGTACTGCAAAGTTTTAAAACGGACGGCCAAGGAATATTGATTCAAACTGAAGCTAACCAAAAAGTAGAGTCAATCAAAAAAGGTCGAGTACTTTTTGTAGGAAAGAAAGATAATTTAGGAAATACGGTCATTATTCAACACGCCGATGGTTCAGAATCTTGGTACGGAAAATTAGGAACAACTAACGTAAAAGTTTATGACGAAGTGGATAGTAAAAAGGTTATCGGAACGGTATCATCCAATGATGAAGGGAATCTAGGTACGTATTATTTTGCAATTAAAATGGGGGAAAAATTTATTGATCCGAAAAAGGTGATTTCATTTGAATAAATGGCTAATTCTTCCTTCCAAAATTTCTGTTCATCCACTATATTTATTAATTGCATGTATTGGTATTATGACAGCTAATTTTTGGTCAGTATTGTTTGTATCAATTATTATTTTTTTCCACGAATTAGGTCACGCCATTGCTGCTACTTCATTTAATTGGAGAATTAATAAAATTACGCTACTTCCGTTTGGGGGAGTTGTAGATCTTGATGAACATGGAAATCGACCAACTTATGAGGAGTTTATTGTTACAATCTCTGGCCCCATTCAACATTTAACTTTATATATAATCGCTAACTTCCTATTTCAAATGAATATAATGCCTGAAAACCTTTATACACTATTTATCAATTACAATCTTAGTATTCTTTGTTTTAATTTATTACCAATATGGCCATTAGACGGTGGGAAATTAATATATCAGTTATTTTCATTGATCTTTCCGTTCGTTAGAGCTCATATATATAGCTTGTACTCATCATTTGTATTTTTATTATTATCCTCATTACTTACGATCATAATACAGCCTATGAATATTACAATTTGGGTTTGTCTATTATTTTTAATCGTTTCTTTATGGGGAGAATGGAAAAATAGGCATTTTGTTGTTATACGATTTTTAATGGAACGGTTTTATGGAAACAAACAATATATCCAAAAAATCAAATCGATCTCCTTGAATAAAGAAACAAAATTATTTCAAGTTTTTTCTAACTTTCAAAAAGGATATAAATACAACGTAGTCTTTTCTCTTGATAAAAAAAATCAACAAATGTTAGATGAAAATGAATTATTACATGCATACTTTACTGAGAAGAAAGCAACCTATTCGCTTGAAGAACTAATTAGTTAGTTAAATACTTGCTTTCAAAATTTTATCGTTTATGGGGTTAAATCCCTGGAAAATGATATAGTTTGCACAAAAAAATGGTCTCAATGTGAGGCCATTTTTTAAATTTGTTTTATTCAATTATTCCTATACATACCACGAAGAGTCTTTTGGAATATAGTCATAGTAATACAATATAGAAGGAATCCTCTTTTGAATTTTTATATCGTTTGAAACTCGTCTGCCCCATTCATCGTCTTCTCCAAAACTGATGTTAAGAAATTTATGTGTCGAGGCAATCTTTTTTGAATAGCACATTAAATGGTTTGGTTTTCGATAATAATAATTTTCATCTTCCCCATGTGCAAACTCTTTCCCGTATTTACAAACTTTAGAATATTGGTTATTAAAATTTACTAAAACGTCAAATACAATACAGTCAACATTTGGCGTTTCATTTATTGCTGAGCACAATAATTCGATATAATTTGGTTCTATCCGATCATCGTCATCTATAAATACTACATAATCTCCTTTTGCTTGCTCAATTAGAACATTTCTTTTTTCACCAATGCTTCTTTTTTTATTTTCCAAAAGTACTAATATTTCAACAGGATATGTTTTACTCTGTTTATCTAATTCATTAATAATACGATTTAAATACCCCATTCTTTCGGGGACGGTTGGAATAAGAATTGATAGAATTATATCCATATAATCGCTCCTATCTAAATCAGGATTAAGTAAAAGAAAGGGTAATACAGGAAAAGAAAAGGGGAAAATAACGTTTCTTTAAGGAAGAATGTAAGAGAAATCTTAATATAATATTCAAATTCTAATATTCATGTGAGTAGACTAACTAACTAGATATTAACTAGCTTTTTTCTATTTAAATGAATAAAATGATAGATACTATACATAGTTAGGAAGATGAATTTGAAGAAAGTTATTATGAATGTAAAACATTCAGAGAAAAGAATTGCTGTAACTGAAAATGACCAGCTAGTAGAATGGTTTTCTTCTGCAGACAAAAATACATATGTGGGAAATATATATGTAGGACAAATCCAAGAAGTAATGCCGAAATTGAATGCCATTTTTGTAAATATTGGTTTAAATAAAAATGGCTTCATGAGATTGGAAGATACAATCGAGGGTAAAGAATTTGAAATCAATAAAGACGAATTAATAAGAAAAAAGTTCCAAAAAGGACAATATATTTTGGTTCAAGTAATAAAGGATGCGTTTGATGAGAAAGGTCCTAAACTAACAAATAATCTTGAGTTCTCTGGTGATTACGTAGTATATTTCCCTCTTACAAAACAAGTTGCTGTATCAAATAAAATAAAAAAAGAATCGAAACGAAATAAATTATATTCATTAGGTCGAGATTACACTAGTGATAGTGAGGGGCTAATTTTTAGATCCTCATGTGAAAATGCCGAAACGGATGAGATTTTAAATGAGTTAAAAGGCTTTCAAACATTTTATGAGTCATTAAAAAATCAAAGTTTTAAAAAAATCACTTGTGTATGGGAAGCGAATTCCTTGTTTACTAAGTTTTTTAAATTACATCCTAAAGATACAATCAGTGAGTTAATCATTGATGATTTAGCTGCTTATAAAAATTATTTGCCGGAAGATCTTCAAATAATTAGTTATAGAGGAAATGAAAATATTTTTGTGGCTTTTAAAATTGAAGAACAAATAGAAAAATCCTTTAAACAAATTGTATGGTTAAAAAATGGTTCATTTCTATTAATCGAGCAAACTGAAGCTATGACAGTAATCGATGTAAATACAGGTAAATTTAGCGGGAAAAATAATCGTGAAGAAACTGTATATCATACAAATCAATTAGCTGCAATTGAGATTGTTCGCCAATTAAGACTTCGTGATATTGGTGGAATGATTATTATTGATTTTATAAATATGAAGTCCATTGAACAGCAAAAAAGTATAGGTGATCTATTAAAGGAAGCGTTTAAAAATGACCGAGCATATACAAAGCTATTTGGATTTACAGACCTTGGTTTATTTGAACTTACACGCAAAAGAACAGCTCATTCACATATCGAAGCAACACATCAAAAGTGCCCTGAGTGCAATGGTAGTGGGCTTGTAAAAAACACAGTTCAGACAGTTTTTGAGCTAGAAAGAGCGCTTTGGGAACTCTCAACAAGTCGTGATATTGAGGCTTTACTTGTTGAATGTAGTGAAGATGTTGCAAAAGCGTTAAATGGAGATCAAAATAATCATGTTCAAAGACTAGAAAAAGCAATGTTTATAAAAATCTGTTTAAAAATTATATCTTCAAAAACACCATTTTATAATATAGTTAGAACTGGTACGATCAAGGAAATAACAAGCTATTTAGAAACTGTCATTAACTGAAGTAGTTGTTGACATTCGACATGCGTCGTGGTAACATCATAATGTTATTGTTTGTAGCGCACCCGTGCTACAACCGCGCATAATAGGTATTAAATTGCTATTTTTAGCATGCCTATTGGTGGCGAGTCTTAGACTATTGAGGAGGTGCAATTATGTACGCAATTATTGAAACTGGTGGTAAACAAATCAAAGTTGAAGAAGGTCAAGCAATCTACATCGAAAAACTTGATACTAACGCAGGTGAAACTGTAACATTCGACAAAGTTTTATTCGTAGGTGGCGAAAACATCAAAGTTGGTAGCCCAACTGTTGAAGGAGCTACTGTAACTGCAAAAGTTGAAAAGAACGGTAAAGCTAAAAAGATTCTTGTATTCAAATACAAATCTAAAAAGAACTACCGTCGTAAGCAAGGTCATCGTCAACCTTACACTAAAGTTGTTATCGAAAAAATCAACGCTTAATTTTAAGTAATGACTAAAATAACAATTGAACGTTTAAAAGATGGACGTATAGGTTCCTTTAAAATAAGTGGACATGCATTTTTTTCTGATGCTGGGACTGACATTGTTTGTGCCGGTATATCAGCAGTTTCAGTAGGAACTGTAAATGCTTTGGAAGCAATTTGTCGTATAGATTCTGAATTAAATACAGTGATTGATGAAAAGAAAGGTTTCTTGAAGTATCAATTACCGATTGATTTAAATGAAGATAATATGCAAAAAGCGCAACTTATCCTTGAAGCGATGATCGTATCTTTACAAACTATCGCTGCAAGTTACGGTGACTATGTCACTATAAACGAGTAAAACAGGAGGTGTAACCATGTTAAAATTAAATCTTCAGTTATTTGCTTCTAAAAAGGGAGTAGGTTCTACAAAAAACGGTCGTGACTCAATGTCAAAACGTCTTGGCGCTAAACGTGCTGATGGACAATTCGTAACTGGTGGTTCAATTCTTTACCGTCAACGCGGCACTAAGATTTATCCAGGTGTAAACGTTGGTCGTGGTGGAGATGACACATTATTTGCGAAGGTTGATGGCGTAGTTAAATTCGAACGTTTAGGCCGTGACCGCAAACAAGTAAGTGTATACCCTGTAGCTCAAGAAGCTTAAGAAACTAACTTAGAGACTCTAACCTTTTAGGTTAGAGTTTTTCTGTACTTAAGACATTTTTATTTTTAATAATTGCTTTTCAACATAGAAAAAGGTGTTGTAATAGCAACCTCTCAAACAATATGCTCCGAGACTCGGCGTTTTTACAAGCTACACACTAGTTTGAGACTTTCAAAATGATCAATCAAAATGCCGAGTCTAACTTTTTTATTACCTTCATAAATGCCAAAAATGTAAACCTATAGGAGAATACAATGCAGGAGAAATGGGACGTTCTAGAGGTATTAAGACATTCACGTCATGATTGGTTAAATCGAATTCAATTAATAAAAGGATACATGGCCACAGGTCAATCTGACCAACTAGAAGAAACGATTACGAAAATTGTTGCTGATTCTTTAAATGAAGCTAAAATTTGTTCGTTACAAATTCCAGAGTTTGCAGAATTTATCATTACCTATAACTGGAAGCCTCGTACAATTGTACTAGATTATGAAATTTTAGGGGAACCATGTTCGCTTAAAAATTTAGACGAAGTGATGACAGGATGGATTCAAAATTTTTTAGAAAAACTAGAATCTTGGGTACATATTTATGAGGAAAATTTTGTTAGTTTAACAATTGAAATAAATGATAAAACAGTTAGTTTCTTTTTTGACTTCAGAGGTAAACTAACAAAGAAAGAAGATATGTTGAAGTGGATTGTTTCATCATCAAATGACAGCTCAAAAATTAGAATGATGTCATATTTTTGTGAGACAGAAGAGTGCAGTATCGAATTTAAAATGGAAAAATAAAAGAGTGGTGGATTTATGTTTATTGATCAAGTCAAGATATATGTAAAAGGTGGAGACGGTGGAAACGGTATGGTAGCCTTCCGTCGTGAAAAATATGTTCCAAAAGGTGGCCCTGCTGGTGGAGACGGTGGTAAAGGAGCTAATGTTGTATTTATAGTAGATGAAGGTTTAAGAACATTAATGGATTTCCGTTATAAACGTCATTTTAAAGCAGATCGTGGTCAACATGGTATGTCTAAAAATCAACATGGTAAAAATGCAGAAGATATGATTGTAAAAGTACCACCTGGGACTATCGTAACAGATGCTGATTCAGGTGAATTAATAGCTGACCTTACAATGGATGGTCAAACAGCTATTATTGCAAGAGGAGGCCGTGGAGGCCGTGGAAATAGTCGATTTGCATCTCCTGCAAATCCAGCTCCAGAAATAGCTGAAAATGGTGAGCCAGGTAAGGAAAGAAACATTAAATTAGAACTTAAAGTTTTAGCTGATGTTGGATTAGTTGGTTTCCCAAGTGTAGGTAAATCAACATTATTATCTGTTGTAAGTTCTGCTAGACCAAAAATCGCTGAATATCATTTTACAACAATTGTTCCTAATTTAGGTGTTGTAGAAACTGAAGATAATCGTAGTTTTGTAATGGCCGATTTACCAGGGTTAATTGAAGGGGCACATCAAGGTGTTGGACTTGGGCATCAATTCCTACGTCATATTGAAAGAACTCGTGTAATTGTTCATGTAATTGATATGTCAGGTCTTGAAGGTAGAGACCCATATGATGATTACTTAACAATTAATCAAGAGCTAAAAGAATATAATTTACGTTTAACTGAACGACCTCAAGTAGTCGTTGCAAATAAAATGGATATTCCAGAAGCTGAAGAAAACTTAATTAAGTTTAAAGAACAAGTTGGAGATGAAGTTCAAATTTTCCCAATTTCTGCGGTAACACGTCAAGGTTTACGTGAATTACTATTTACAGTTGCAGATTTAGTTGAAACAACTCCAGAATTCCCACTTCATGACGAAGAGGAAGACAAACCATTACGAGTTCTATATAAATATCAAAAAGAAGAACCTACTTTTGAGATTACTCGTGAAAGTGATGGAACGTTCGTCGTAAAAGGTGAAGAACTTGAAAAACTATTCAAAATGACTAATTTTGAACGTGAAGAGTCAATTCGTCGATTTGCACGTCAAATGCGTGGAATGGGGATCGATGAAGCACTACGTCAACGTGGCGCGAAAAACGGAGATATCGTTAAAATTTCTGAATACGAATTCGAATTTATTGATTAAAAATTCCTATATAAAAAGAGGGTGCTGGGCACCCTCTTTTTTATTTATGAATAAATAAAATACTACAAATAAGACTTGGGAATCACAAGTTTATATCTGCAAATGAATAGTGAACTGCAAATAAATTTCGAGAATCGCAAATATGATAAAGTTTTACCCATACTAGTAAAGGTATTTTGACTTAACATTGTAGAAAAAATTGGGCCAAATAAATGGGAAAGGAGCAAATTTACTCTACTTTTTCCTATTTCGACTAAAAAATCATTAAAACTTGCAAGAATGATCAGTAACAAGATCGAAAACATCAACTACAAATTAAAGTCTGACTTAGATACCCCTGCTCTACAATAAAAAAAGGGATGTCCATGTGTATACTCTGACATATGAGACAGCCCCTTTATGATCAAAGAAATCTACCAATACCTTTTCAATCCACTTAAACCTACAATTTAAGGCATGTCTACTATAAAACCTTCATTTTTTAATTGTAAGATTGCACTTTCTAGCTGCTGTTCACTATCTGCTTCAATCGTATGAAGATGTGTTCCATTTGTTAAATTTGACAGTGGGACAGAGCTTGTTTCTCCCATTTTTTGAAGAAATAAGCTTATATCATAACGGTTCGCAATTTGTAATTGGGCTGTGATATATCCATAGACGGGATGTTCAACCATTACATCCTTAACTGTAACACCATGATCGACTAATATTTCTAGTTCTTTTTGAGTTTCTTCAGCTGTATGGTGACAAATAATTACTTTTCTAATTTTGTCAGTTTCCTTATTTGGATGTATATAAATATAACCTTGAGCAGTTGCTAGTATAGGTTCATTTTTCGCTTTTAAAAGTGTAATATCACCTACAACAACTTGTCGACTAACATTTGCTCTTTTAGCTAAGGAATTGCCTGATAAGGGTGACTCAGACTCCTTTAACCATTGTAAAACTTTCTTTCTTCTTTCTTCCCCTAAAAGTTTTTTATTCATTTTAATTTCCTCGATTAAAAATTTTGATTTATGATTAATTTTAACACAGACGAAAATTTGATTAAGTCTTCTTCTGTTGTATGTTTCCCGACTGAAACTCTGAAGAATTGTTTTGCTTCATGAGGGTCTTTTCCAATTGCTAACATCGTTTCTGAAGGTTTCTGCATGCCAATTGCACAAGCACTTCCCGTTGAAATGGCAAATTGATGTCGATTACATTCAAGCATGACAAACTGACCTTCAAGTCCAATGATCCTCATTCCAATTATATTTGGAATACACTCTCCATCAGAACCTTCAAATTTTATAAGATGGTGAACATCTTGTAATTGTGATTTTAAAACATTTTTTAAATAGTGACATCTCTTTTGCTCTTCGTCTAGATTATTTATTATATGTCCAGCTGCAGTTACGAATGATGCAATTGCTGGAACGTTAACTGTACCGGGACGAATCCCACTTTCATGAGATGTACCGGGATAGATTGGTTGACAAGATAATTTAGGATTTAAATAAAGTGCTCCGATCCCTTTTGGTCCATATAATTTATGACCTGAAATACTAATACTAGAAATTTCATATTTTGAGACATCTATTGCTATTTTTCCAAATGATTGTACACAATCGCAATGAAGTAAAATATTTGATGAATTAAATAAATTTGCGATCTCGTTAATCGGTTGAATTGCTCCAATCTCAGAATTTACATGTTGAAAAATGCCTAATACAGTATCCTCACGAATTGCATTTTCAATCACTTCTAATGAGATAATCCCGCTATTTGTTACCGGCAAATAAGATACTTCATATCCTTGTTCTTCCAGTACTTTTAAATAATTACTAATTGAAGAATGCTCTAAAGTTGTTGTTAATATATGTTTTCCGACTTTTTTTGTACTCTTCAAGAGGGTTTGAATAGCAATTAAATTTGATTCAGTTCCTCCACTTGTAAAGTATATTGAAGCGGGGCTAGCACTTATAAATCCTGCTAATTGTTTGCGGCATGCTTCAAGTAGCAGTGAAGCCTTTGAGCCAATATCGTGTAAACTTCGCTCATTTCCAAAGTAATTTTTAGAGGCAGTGACAAATGTCTCAATTGCTTCTTCACTCATTGGAGTTGTAGCAGCATAGTCTAAATAAATCAATTTAAAGCCTCCTTTTTTACTCATTAAAAAAAAAATTTCTTGTCATTAGTTTAAATATATGTAAATATAGGTGTCAAGACAGCTTTTTTATCTATAAGATAAAATTTAAATAGATGTACTGTAAATGGAGGGGGCAACTATGCGAACTGCAGACGTTGTCATTATTGGCAGTGGGATTGCTGCTTTAATGGCTGCTGAGGAAATTTGTCAGTCTAAAAATGTGATTCTATTCACAAAGAAAAAAATTTGGGACAGCAATTCGATGCTAGCACAAGGTGGGATTGCAGCTGTAATGTCTGAGGATGATTCTTGGGAACTTCATAAACAAGATACACTCGAAGCGGGTTGTAATGTAAATAATATAGAAGCGGTAGAAGAGCTAGTAAAGAACGGAACAACGTCTATGAAGGATCTTGTTTCTATTGGCATGGAATTTGATAAAGATGAATCAGGTCAGTTCCATCTTGGTAGAGAAGGAGCGCATCGGAAAAATAGAATTTTACATTCTGGCGGAGATGCCACTGGAAAGCATTTAGTGGAAACTGTTTATGCTCGGATAAAAGATAAAATAACCATTATTGAACATGAAATGGTAATTGATTTAATCATACAAGATGGTAAATGTAAAGGCGTTTATATACTTAATGAAAATGGTGAATTAGAATCTTGTTTTGCTAATACAACACTTCTGGCAACAGGCGGTATTGGGGCAATGTATCAATTTAGTTCTAATAATAAGGCCATAACTGGAGATGGAATTGCTATGGCATATCGAGCAGGTTGTGAGATGGCTGATTTGGAATTTATTCAATTTCATCCTACCATGCTTTATATTAATGGGGCATGTAAAGGTCTGGTATCAGAAGCGGTTCGAGGTGAAGGAGCTTACTTAGTAACGAAAACTGGTCGTCGCATTATGAAAGGAATTCATCCCTTTGAAGATTTAGCACC
Source organism: Gottfriedia acidiceleris (assembly GCF_004138285.1). Lineage (GTDB taxonomy): Bacteria > Bacillota > Bacilli > Bacillales > Bacillaceae_G > Gottfriedia > Gottfriedia acidiceleris_A. Next base: position 148,910 of record NZ_SCFN01000001.1, read on the forward strand.
AAGAGATGTTGTTAGTAGGGCGATCTTTAATGAAATGCAAAACGGGGAAGAAATCTATTTATCGATCGAAATGATTGATGGATTTGAACAACGTTTCCCAACAATTACTGCCAATCTTATTAATAATGGAATTGATCTACAAAAAGGATTGATTCCTGTTGTTCCCGGCGCACATTTCCACATGGGTGGGGTAAAGACATCAGCAAACGGAGAAACGACAATTCCAGGATTGTATGCAGTAGGTGAGGTTGCTTGTACAGGTGTGCACGGTGCAAACCGACTTGCTAGTAATTCTTTATTGGAAGGGATTGTGTTTGGTAAAAAGGTTGCGAGATTTATTGCTGACCTTCCTTTAGCTAAAATAAATGAGAATCAACCGAAATACATGATACCAAGATTTAGAACGTTACCTACGAAAGATGAAATAAAAGAAATAATGATGAAGTATATCGGTATTGTAAGAAAGGAAGCAGATTTAAATAAAGCAATCACATATTTTTCTTACTTCTTAGAATCTAAAACAATAGATTCACGCCCGATGAACAAAGAGGAACTAGAAAGATACAATATGCTAATTACTGGAAAACTAATTGCAGAAGCTGCTATAAGAAGAAAAGAAAGCATCGGCTCACATTTTATAGAATATATAGACCAACCAGCTAAAATTTGAGGAGAGAATTTCATGAATACATTAAAAGCTAAAAAAATGATTGAGCAATTTTTACTAGAGGATATTGGAGAAGGGGATCTATCCTCAATTCATATTTTTCCAATACATGAAAGAACGACTGGAAAAGTACTTGCAAAAGCAGATGGAGTAATTGCTGGTACTGAATTAATCGAAATAACTTATAAATTACTTCATGAAGATATAAAAGTAACACTGCACGTTAAAGATGGTGAATCTGTTCAGGCAGGACAACTACTTGCAGAAGTAGAAGGACCAGTTCAAGTATTATTATCAGGTGAAAGAGTTATGCTTAATCTTTTACAACGAATGAGTGGGATTGCAACGCTTACTTCAAAAGCAGTTGAAACATTAAACGACGAGAAAATCAAACTTGTCGATACAAGAAAAACGATGCCAGGTTTACGTTTATTTGATAAGTATGCAGTTACTTGTGGTGGTGGAGCGAACCATCGTTTTGGTTTATATGATGCAGTGATGCTTAAAGATAATCATATTGCTTACGCAGGTTCAATAAAAAATGCAGTTGATTCATTACGAAATAAATTAGGTCATATGGTAAAAATTGAAATCGAGACTGAAAACAAAGATCAAGTTCTTCAAGCTATTGAAGCTGGTGCAGATGTCATTATGTTTGATAATCGTACTCCAGATGAAATCAAAGAATTCGTTAAGCTTGTACCAGAAACGATTGTAACTGAAGCTTCTGGTGGAATTACATTAGATAATTTAGCAAGTTTTCAAAACTGTGGTGTAAATGTTATTTCTTTAGGCTGTTTAACACATTCAGCAAAAGCATTAGATATAAGCTTCTACTTGTAATATAGTAGGGATTGGAGTGGGGAAAATGAACGTTTTAGATATGATACAAAAAAATGAAGGATATCAAATTCCTGATGAGTACTATAAATTATCAACTGAGGAAATGGAAAAAAGAGTAAAAGATATAAAAGAGAGATTAGGTGATGCTCTTTTCATTCCAGGTCATCATTATCAAAAGGAAGAAGTTGTAGTTTTCTCAGATTCGACAGGAGATTCTCTACAACTTGCTCAAGTTGCTGCTAATAATAAAAAAGCAAAATATATTGTATTCTGTGGTGTACATTTTATGGCAGAGACGGCAGATATTTTAACAGAAGATGAACAGATTGTTATTTTACCTGATATGAGAGCAGGCTGTTCAATGGCAGATATGGCAGATCACCATCAAACTGATCGTGCATGGATAGAGTTACAGAAGCTTTTCGGAGACACGATTTTACCGTTAACATATGTTAATTCAACTGCTGCTATTAAAGCGTTTGTCGGTAGAAATGATGGTGCAACCGTAACATCATCTAATGCTAAAAAGGTTGTTTCGTGGGCTTTCACACAAAAAGAACGTATATTGTTCTTACCTGATCAACATCTAGGTAGAAACACAGCATTTGAATTAGGTGTACCTTTAGAGCATATGGCGATTTGGAATCCAATAACGGATACTTTAGAATATGAGGGCGATCTAAATAACATCAAAGTAATATTATGGAAAGGTCACTGCTCTGTTCATGAGAATTTTACAGTAAAAAATATTGAGAATGTAAGAAAAAATCATCCGGATATGAGGATTATTGTGCATCCAGAATGTTCTAGAGAAGTTGTAGCAGCAAGTGATGACAATGGATCTACTAAATATATTATTGACCAAATTGAAGCTGCTCCTGCAGGAAGTAAGTGGGCAATTGGAACTGAAATGAATTTAGTTCAAAGAATTATTAAAAATCATCCTGATAAGGAGATCATTTCATTAAATCCATTTATGTGTCCATGCTTAACAATGAATCGTATCGATTTACCACATTTATTATGGTCTTTAGAAAATATTGAAAAAGGTAACATCCAAAATATTATTACAGTTGATAAACAAACTGCAAAAGATGCAATTAAGGCATTAGATAAAATGCTTGAGCTTGCTTAAAAATAAATATCATAAAAAATTAAAATCATTTAGTTCAACCTGAGCTAGATGATTTTTTTATAGAAAAAACAAGAATAAAGTAAATACTTATACAAGCTTACTCGTCATAAATTAAAATACCTTCTATCATAAATACAAATATTCAGACATACATTGTTGTGAGGTACTAATGTACAATCCAACGTAGAGGCAATTGGTCAGGAGGGGAAAAGGTGAGAATTCACATAGTAATAAAGGGCGATACCCTTAAGAGCATTGCTCAAAAATATAACATCGACTATGAAGAGATAGTTAAATTAAATGCCCAACTAAGTAATCCAGATATGATCTATCCTGGCATGAAAATTAAAGTGCCAGAAAGGGGAGAAAAACCAGCCCCATTAGGTTCTAAAAAGGAGGTACAGCTACCTAAAGAACCTAAGCCAAGTGTTGCTTTAGAGGTAGAAGAAGGAAATGTTCAACCTGTAGCTCAGCCACAGCCTGTTGTCCAACCTACAGCTGAACAACCAAAACCTGCTGTCCAACCGACTACTAAGCCTGAGAATAATTTGAATATTAATGTAGAGGTTACACCGACAGTAAAACCTGTAATTCAGGTACCTATTCCACCTGCAAAACCGACTGTATCACCTGCGACAAATAATGCGAATCAACAAGTATCTCCTGTTCAAACTGGAAAACCAAATGCGAACATACCGCAAGTTGTTTCGCCAGTGGCAGTTAAAATTCCGATAAATGATAATAAATCAAATGTGAACACCAAGGGAGGACAAAGCATGTCAGAGAAAAAGAACTACTTCCCAGGATCATTGGTTTCTCCGTCAACACCAAATCCGCAAGTATCTCCTGTGGAAACAGGAAAACCAAATCAACAAGTATCACCAGTATCAACAGGAAAACCAAATCAACAAGTATCACCGGTATCAACAGGAAAACCAAATATGCAAGTATCACCAGTAGCAACAGGAAAACCCAATGTGCAAGTATCACCGGTATCAACAGGAAAAGCGAAAGAGCAAGTATTACCAGTAGCAACAGGAAAACCGAATATGCAAGTATCACCGGCAGCAACAGGAAAACCGAATATGCAAGTATCACCAGTATCAACAGGAAAGCCGAATATGCAAGTATCTCCAGCAGCAACAGGAAAACCGAATATGCAAGTATCACCAGTATCAACAGGGAAACCAAATATGCAAGTATCACCGGCAGCAACAGGAAAACCAAATACGCAAGTATCGCCAGTGGCAACAGGAAAACCAAATGCGCAAGTATCACCAGTAGCTACTAATAAAGCCCAAACTTTACCAGCTTATATGGGGCCAAATAATGCACCACAAACAATGCCAGCATATATGGGACCGAATGCACCACAAACAATGCCAGCATATATGGGACCGAATGCACCACAAACAATGCCAGCATATATGGGACCGAATGCACCACAAACAATGCCAGCATATATGGGACCGAATGCACCACAAACAATGCCAGCATATATGGGACCGAATGCACCACAAACAATGCCAGCATATATGGGACCGAATGCACCACAAACAATGCCAGCATATATGGGACCGAATGCACCACAAACAATGCCAGCATATATGGGACCGAATGCACCACAAACAATGCCAGCATATATGGGACCGAATGCACCACAAACAATGCCAGCATATATGGGACCGAATGCACCACAAACAATGCCAGCATATATGGGACCGAATGCACCACAAACAATGCCAGCATATATGGGACCGAATGCACCACAAACAATGCCAGCATATATGGGACCGAATGCACCACAAACAATGCCAGCATATATGGGACCGAATGCACCACAAACAATGCCAGCATATATGGGACCGAATGCACCACAAACAATGCCAGCATATATGGGACCGAATGCACCACAAACAATGCCAGCATATATGGGACCGAATGCACCACAAACAATGCCAGCATATATGGGACCGAATGCACCACAAACAATGCCAGCATATATGGGACCGAATGCACCACAAACAATGCCAGCATATATGGGACCAAATGCACCACAAACACTACCAGCATATGTAGGACCAAATCCAAACGCAGCTCAAACGCTACCAGCATATGTAGGACCAAATCCAAACGCAGCCCAAACGCTACCAGCATATGTAGGACCAAACCCTAATGCAGCCCAAACATTACCAGCATATATGGGACCAAATGAAAACTTCCCACAAACAATGCCGGCATATATGGGACCAAACGCAAACTTCCCGCAAACAATGCCAGCATATATGGGGCCAAACGCAAATTTCCCACAAACATTACCAGCATATATGGGACCGAATGAAAACTTCCCACAAACATTACCAGCATATATGGGACCAAACGCAAACTACCCATATTATCCACGAGGAGAAGGAGGGGCATTACCAACATTACCGAGTTTTGGAGCTATGCCGATGCTGCCAGGATTAACTGGAGAAGCACCACCGACTGGAGGAGTGCCAGTAGCACCAGTTCCGCCAACTGCGATGCCAACGCCATTACCAGCACCAATGCCTACACCTTTACCAGCACCAATGCCAGGAAATAATGCGCAAACACTACCAGCATATATGGGACCGAATCCAAATGCAGCCCAAACATTACCGGCATACATGGGACCGAACGGAAACTTCCCACAAACATTACCAGCATATATGGGACCAAATGAAAACTTCCCAGCAACATTACCAGCATATATGGGACCAAATGAAAATTTCCCAGCAACAATGCCGGCATATATGGGACCAAATGAAAACTTCCCAGCAACATTACCAGCATATATGGGACCAAACGCAAATTTCCCACAAACATTACCAGCATATATGGGACCAAACGCAAATTTCCCGCAAACATTACCAGCATATATGGGACCAAATGAAAACTTCCCACAAACAATGCCAGCTATGGACTATCCAAAGTTCCAAGGCGGACCAGTTATTTCACCGTATGCTACTGGACCGAATACTCCAATGTATCGTGATGCATCAGAACCTTATTTTGATCCAAATTCGCAATTATTTACTCCTTATGCACAAAATCAGTCTTCATACGGAGTGCCATATTTTGAGGAAGATGAACAATAAAGAATTTTATATAAAAAGGCGATTAATTTCTAATCGTCTTTTTTTTATTTTAACTATTTCATACAGGAATTAATTGGTTTAGAAATTAATTTCTCATGTAACAGCCTTTAAAGACTACTTATTTTACTTAAAATGAGTTTCAAACCATCAATTAACAATTTAAAAACCACCTAAAAAGGTCAACCTAACTCTGTAATACAACTTTAGTATTACAATTGACTGTAATTAAAGGGAGGGTTTTATATTGAATAAAAAAGGTCTTATCGTTGCTACAGGTACAGTGCTAACAGCTTTAACATTATCTGCTTGTGGAACAAACAATAATGCCATGAATGACCATAAAAGAAATGTTGGTTATGAAAAAGTAAACTTCAATAGACCGACAAACCCTTATGCGGTTAATTACCGTTATGAAAACGTAAACTATCCTAATAACCAAGATTATTTCACAAAGAAAAATAATCACTACGGAAATGATCGTATAAATGAAGGTTTAAGTAGTGAGTATTCTAATGATGGCGTAATCCATGATGGAACATATGGAAGAAATGTCAATAATATGAATAGAAACTACACGATGGATCAAGTTCGTTATAATAACGATTTAAACACAGCTCCACTTGTACCATATACAAATATTAGTACAAACACTAATATGAACGCGGGTGAACGAAAGTTTGCGGACCAAATTTCTAAACGAGTAGAACAAATGTCAAATGTAGACAAAGCAAACACGGTTGCTGTTGGTGATCAGGTTCTTGTTGCAGTAGATTTGGTAAATGAAAATGTTGATGAAAGCGCATTTCGATCAAAAATTAAAGACGCTTTATCACCATACACGAGTGGTAAAAAAGTTTATGTAACATTCGATGGAACAATTAGAAATAATTTAAATAACGTTCCAAATGCCACTAAAAATGTATTATACGATACAAAAGAAAATGTTAAACATATGTATCGAAATGTAAAAAATGATGTTAAGGATGCAACTAATCCAAACCGATAAAAATCAATTTTTACACTGAAAAGGAAGAAGCTCTGCTTCTTCCTTTTTTAGAGTGTTCAAATAGAGTAAATTGTGAGGGATGGGATTTCACCAAGCTATAGTTACATTAATTTCTTGTTTCTTTTCTAATTACATAACTTTTCTTAATTTAATGATGAAAAATAAGTTCCTTTTAGTTCTTAGAATAATTAAATAATTCGTTTGATGAGGGTTAAACAATATGGTAAAGTGATTTTTATATTGACCAAAAGTTCGAAGTGGTCAATTGGTTAATAAGAGAATTTGAGGTGAGTTTTTTGAAAAAGCAAAATATTTTACAAGCTGCCGCAAAGTCATTTACCATTTTTGGCTATAAAGCAACTACAATGAGTCAAATCGCAAAACAAGCAAATGTTGGAAAGGGAACAATCTATACTTTCTTCAAAAATAAAGAAGAATTGTTTGATGAAATCATCAATAATTTGATTACAGAAATGAAATTTTTAGCAGAACAATCCATTCATGATGAAGATTCATTCATTGAAAAAGCTCATAAAGGAATTGAAGTTTTTATTGCTTTTCATAATGAACATGAATTAACAATAAAGTTACTTCAGGAACAAAAAGAAATTGGAACGACTATAGTACATGACGCTTTAAAACGATTGAATCATTCAATCATTCAATACATACAGAAAAAAATTGAAGAAGCAATAGCAAAGAAAGAAATTGTTGAATGTGATCCCGAAATAACTGCTTTGGTAATGTTTCGACTTTATACAACACTTAAAATAGACTGGGAGAAAGAGCACGAAGCACTAAGTCCTAAAAAAATTACTGAGTTGTTTAACTTTTATATACTAAATGGTTTATCAAAAGGGCAGGATTAAGGGTCAGGTGACTAGGAGGAGAAAATTTTGATTTTAAAATTAGATAATAAAGATAAAAAAATGGCAAATTTAATTTTAAATGTACAGTTACCTGCATATAAGGTAGAGGCAAAGTTAATCAATTTTGAAGGAATACCACAATTAAAGGACAATGTCGAAAGTATTAGAGATTCCAAAGAAATCTTTATCGGTTATGTGATTGAGAATGATTTAAAAGGATTTTTGGCCTATTCAGAAGGCGATAACGAATATCAAATATGTAGATTAGTAGTACATCCTAGTTGCTTTAAGCGGGGCATTGCAAGAAAATTAGTTAATTATTTTTTAAATGAAATTGCCAAAAAGAAAAAGGTAATTGTTTCAACAGGATCAGATAATCTACCAGCCATTAACTTATATAAAACTTCTGGTTTTAAATTTCATAAGAAAATTGAAGTGGCACCTAATTTTTTTATATCTCTATTTGAAATTACATTTGGAAATTAAATGCTAAAATTAGACTGAAATTCATTAACATTAAAGCTGTTAGTAAATTTCATTTATGTTTATTTCGTCTCCCTTTCCTAAAGACAACTCTTTAGGTTTTTTTGTTTAGAAGATTAATGGCCATTTGCAAATAAAAATTTATTAACATCTTGGATAAAGATAAAAGGAATGGTCAAACTAAAAAAGCTTGTATGATTTTGTCTAAAGGAGTGGATGTTTGTGAAAAAGTTCATTTTAATATTTGTTTGTTTACTAGCTTTATTAATACCGGCACAAACTGAAACATTGGCAGCTCATAATGATATTCATCATAGTTCTAACAAAAAGGGGATTACAATCATTTTACATAAAGTATATATAAACGGTGAAGTGATTGAGGAAATTTATATTAATCAACACAAAACGCTGGTTCAAGTAAAAAAAGAATTTAAGGGATGGAAAGTTATAGAAGAAAATGATGATCAAATCGTACTAATGAAAAAAATAAATGATCTTTCACCTACTTTAAAGTCGAAAGGTTATTTAGGAATAAATTCAAATGGAGTTTTGAATTTATATATTGGAGTGCCAAGTGGTAATAATATTATTGAATCTTTTTTTCAAATAGATACGAATAAATTAGAAGTAAATAAACAAAAGCAGCTTGAGAAAGGGATTAAAATTTCGACCAAAAATCATTACGATTATCTATTACATTACTTAAAAGAGTATGAAAGAATCGTAAATTAAATTTAGGAATTCAACTGTGGTCAATCGGTAACGACTATTTAAAAATTAAAAAGAATCCACCAGGTAATTCATTTTCCTTGTGGATTTTTTGTATTTGTATGGTTCAAGTCATTTTTTCTGTTTCGAACTTCCTTTTCCTTATTTCGTTCCCATTCACTTCGCAAAATTGAATAAACATAAGTATCATGCACTGTGCTACCTTGTATTAAATACTCGCGTAGTAGGCCCTCATTCGTAAATCCTATCTTTTCAAGAAGTTTTTGGGAAGGTAGATTTTCTGGATAAACGATCGCACCAATTCGATTTAGTTTAAGATGATCAAATCCATATGATAATAATGCTTTTAAAGCCTCTGTCGCAAAACCTTTTCTCCAATAGTCTGGGTGTAGCTCATAGCCAACTTCAGCCCTTTTGTTTCGTTCATTGTAGGCAGTAAATCCACATGTTCCGATTAATTTGTTTGTTTCATTATCAATCATCCCCCAACGGATGCCATTGCGCGTTTCATACATTTCTCTAAAATAATGAATTACGTCCAATACTTCACTACTATTTTTTAGTGCATCTAGTCCATAATATTTTGTGACATCTTCTCTTGATAAAATATTGAACATTCGATTAAGATCAGTGACTTTTATTTCTCTTAAATAAAGTCGCTCTGTAGTTAGAATTGGAAACATGTTCAAATCGAATGGCCTCCCTATAGATTTTCTTAAGTATCGAGCTTTTGCTAAATATTATTAGTCATTTTTATATTAAACTTTTTTAGTTAAATCATATGTATAAAATTTTTATTTTCGACAGCCGACTATTTTTTTCCTTCTTCTATCTATGGTACAATGGAATACATGTAAAAAGGGGAGAAAACCATGTACGAATACATAATTGGAAAGATAGAATGGGTTGGACCAGAATATATTGTAATTGATCATAATGGAATGGGCTATCAATTATTTACACCTAATCCATATGTTTTTAGACCTTCAAATGAAATCTTAAAAGTTTATACTCATCATTATGTAAGAGAAGATGTTATGATGTTATATGGTTTTAAAACACTAGATGAACGTACTTTATTTCAAAAATTGTTAAGTGTGTCAGGAATCGGTCCTAAAGGTGCCTTGGCAATTGTTGCGACTGGTGAGCCAAATCAAATTGTTCATGCAATAGAAGAAGAGGACGAGGTATTTTTAACAAAATTTCCTGGTGTTGGTAAAAAGACAGCAAGACAAATGATCCTTGATTTAAAAGGAAAACTTGAAAAAGTTTTTGGAGCAGTTCAAGTCGATTTATTTACTGACCTAGATGCTATTGAGGAGAAAGAAAGTGCAGCATCTTCATTAGATGATGCAATTGAAGCTTTAAAAGCATTAGGCTATGCAGAAAAAGAAGTTAAAAAGATCGTACCGTTATTAAAGAATGAGAAACTTTCAACTGATGAATATATTAAAAAAGCACTTCAATTACTATTGCAAGCTAAGAGGTGATGAAAATGGATGACCGAATTTTATCAAGTGAAAGTAGTGGCGAGGAATTTGATCAAGAGCTTTCACTAAGGCCTCAATCATTAAGGGAATATATAGGGCAAGATAAAGTTAAAAAGAATTTGCAAGTTTTTATTGAAGCTGCAAAAATGCGAAATGAGTCTTTAGATCATGTTCTATTATACGGTCCTCCTGGATTAGGTAAAACCACTTTAGCAGCGATTATTGCGAATGAACTAGGTGTTGGATTCAAAACGACTTCAGGACCAGCGATTGAACGTCCTGGAGATTTAGCAGCTATTTTGACTTCACTTCAACCAGGAGATGTATTATTTATCGATGAAATTCACCGATTGCCCCGAACAGTAGAAGAAGTACTTTATCCAGCAATGGAAGACTTTTTCTTTGATATCGTAATTGGAAAGGATGCAACTGCTAGGTCGGTAAGAATTGATTTGCCACCATTTACATTAATAGGTGCAACAACTAGAGCAGGTCTCCTTTCTTCACCACTTAGAGATCGTTTTGGAGTATTAAATCGATTAGAATTTTATACAGTCGAACAGATTGCATTGATCGTTAAAAGAACAGCAGAGTTATTTGGAATGGAAATTGAAAATGACGCTGCTTTAGAGGTAGCTAGAAGGTCTCGAGGTACACCTCGAATTGCAAACCGTTTATTACGAAGGGTTAGAGATTTTGCTCAAGTTCAAGGGAGTGGAATCATTACCTTTGCCATTGCTAAAGACTCTTTAATTCAAATGCAGGTAGATGAAGCGGGTCTAGACCATATCGATCATAAATTGTTACTAGCTATTATAGAGCGATTTCGAGGTGGTCCTGTTGGGGTTGATACGATTGCAGCTTCGATCGGGGAAGAGTCACAAACGATTGAAGATGTATATGAGCCATATTTACTACAAATTGGATTTCTTCAGCGGACTCCTAGGGGACGAATTGTTACTGATTTAACATATAAACATTTCGGGTTGCAGGTGCCGGAGCAATGATTGATTTGTCAAAAATTTTAATTACGTTAGGAATTATCTTACTAGTTGTTGGATTGTTTATTCGATTTGTTGGGAAACTTCCAGGCGATATTTTTATAAAAAAAGGAAATGTATCGTTTTACTTTCCGATTGTGACATGTATTATCATAAGTATTTTACTCTCACTTATTTTTTCACTATTTGGGAGAAAATAAATGAGTAGGAATAAATAAAGTTTGGAAAAGGGAATTGTGGATAACCTCCCTTTCTCCTTACTTCTGAAATTTATGAGGTGTATAGAAATGGATGTAAATTTATTTGATTTTGATTTACCTGAAGAATTGATTGCGCAGACTCCTTTGTTGGACCGAGAAGCATCGAGACTTATGGTATTAAATAAAGAATCTGGAAATGTAGAGCATAAACAATTTCCAGATGTGTTAGATTATTTACAAGAGGGCGACTGTTTAGTTTTAAATGAAACAAAAGTCATGCCTGCTAGATTATTTGGTGTAAAAGAAGATACAGGTGCTCAAATTGAAGTATTATTACTTCAACAAGAAGAGCAGGATGTATGGGAAACATTAGTTAAGCCTGCTAAAAGAGTAAAAGAAGGTACAATCATTTTATTTGGAGATGGCAGATTAAAGGCAGAATGTGTAGGCTCTAGTGATCAAGGTGGAAGAAAATTAAAATTCCAATACGATGGGATTTTTTATGAGATCCTAGACCAACTAGGTGAAATGCCACTTCCTCCATATATTAAAGAAAAATTAGAAGATAAAGATCGTTATCAGACAGTATTTGCAAAAGAAATTGGTTCGGCGGCTGCGCCTACGGCAGGTTTACATTTTACAAAAGAACTCTTAGCTAAAGTTCAAGAAAAAGGTGTAAAGTTAGCATTTATTACATTGCATGTAGGTTTAGGTACATTTAGACCAGTAAGTGTAGAATCTATTGAAGAACATGATATGCACTCGGAATACTACTATATGTCTGATGAAACGGCTAAACAGTTAAATGAAACGAAAGCAAACGGTGGTAGAATCATTACTGTTGGAACAACTTCTACTCGTACAGTTGAAACGATAGCTACAGCTAATAATGGTAAGTTTGAAGGGTCTAGTGGTTGGACGTCTATCTTCATTTTCCCAGGATATAAATTTATGGGAATTGACGGGATGATTACGAACTTTCATTTACCAAAATCAACTCTAATTATGCTGATTAGTGCTTTAGCTGGAAGAGAACCAGTTTTATCTGCTTATAAAGAAGCAGTAGATCAAAAATATCGCTTTTTTAGCTTTGGCGATGCAATGTTAATACTTTAAGAATTGAAAGGAATCGAAAAATGACAGCAATTCGTTATGAACATATTAAAACTTGTAAGCAAACAGGTGCGAGATTAGGTATTGTCCATACTCCACATGGTTCATTTGAAACTCCAGCATTTATGCCTGTTGGAACTTTAGCCACTGTTAAAACAATGGCTCCTGAAGATTTAAAAGCAATGGGATCAGGTATTATTTTAAGTAATACTTACCATTTATGGTTAAGACCTGGTCATGAGATTATTAAAAAAGCTGGTGGCTTACATAAATTTATGAACTGGGATCGTGCAATCTTAACAGATTCAGGAGGATTCCAAGTATTTAGCTTAAGTCAATTCCGAAAAATCGAAGAAGAAGGCGTACATTTCAGAAATCACTTAAATGGCGATAAACTATTTCTTTCACCAGAAAAGGCGATGGAAATTCAAAATGCATTAGGTTCTGATATAATGATGGCGTTTGATGAATGTCCACCATACCCTGCTGAGTATGATTACATGAAACGTTCAGTTGAGAGAACTAGCAGATGGGCAGAGCGTTGTTTAAATTCACACCAAAGACCAGAGGATCAAGGATTATTTGGTATTGTACAAGGTGGAGAATACGAAGAACTTCGTAAACAATCCGCAAGAGACTTAGTTTCTTTAGATTTCCCAGGATATGCAATTGGTGGATTATCAGTTGGTGAACCAAAGGATGTAATGAATAGAGTTTTAGAATTTACGACTCCTTTACTACCTACGGATAAACCAAGATATTTAATGGGTGTAGGTTCTCCTGATTCATTAATTGATGGCGCAATTCGAGGAGTCGATATGTTTGACTGCGTACTTCCAACTCGTATCGCTCGAAATGGTACATGTATGACAAGTGAAGGGCGATTAGTAATTAAGAATGCAAAATATGCAGAGGACTATTCTCCACTTGATCCTAATTGTGATTGTTATGCATGTAAAAACTATACAAGAGCATATATCCGTCATTTAATCCGATGCGAAGAGACGTTTGGAATGCGATTGACTACTTACCATAACTTACATTTTCTGTTACAATTAATGGAACAAGTTCGCCAAGCAATCCGCGAAGACCGTTTAGGTGATTTCCGAGAAGAGTTTTTTGAACAATACGGTTTTAATAAGCCGAACGCTAGGAACTTCTAAAATTTACATATTGAAAGGAAGATTAAGATGGGTAATGGTTTAATGGGGATTTTACCTCTAATATTAATGTTCATAGTTTTCTACTTCTTACTAATCCGTCCACAACAAAAGCGTCAAAAGCAAACAGCTACTATGCAAGCTGGAATTAGCAAAGGCGATATGGTTGTAACAATCGGTGGATTACACGGTTTAGTTGATGCTGTTAACGAAGAAAATAATACAATTACATTAAAAACTACTGATGGATCACGTATGGTATTTGAAAAAAGCGCAATTCGTGAAACAAGAACACAAGCTTAATTTTAATTAATTGTATCGTAAGAAACGCTAGTTCCATTTTGGAAACTAGCGTTTTGTTTTTTTAAGAAATTTAAATTAAGTCTCAAGTGATTTAGACAAAATTCAAAAAAAGTTGATGATCAGACTAATTATTTATTATAAGATTTATTACTTGCTGCATTCACTCCAAAAATTGAACCTAACATACAAACACCTAAGAAAATACCATGATACATTATTTGTTCCTGTGAAAAAGTTCGGTCATAACCAAGAAACTGTACAAAAAATACAAAAATAGAATACGCTCCACTCGTTAATAATCCAAGAATCCAACCCTTTTCTTTCCCTTTCGCTCCTGTAACAAAACCACCAATTAACATAACGATAAATGATAGGATAAGAGTTGTTGTTGTGACACTTGCTTCTGTAAGTGAAGTTAGTTTAAGTAATAATGATAAAATCAAACTAATTGACAATACTAATAATAGAATAGTTAAAAAGCCAAAAGAGACAGCTACAGCTGTTTTTTTCATTCATATTCCCCCTTGTACACTCTTTTAATACAAGCATATTCATGAGATGAATTTTTAGAATACTTATAGGGCAATTACAAATAGTAAAATTATGAACAAAATTCTACTATTATTTTCTTTATGGAAAATTAGTTGTATTTGGACTTATATTTACAGGTGTTAAGTGCTAGCTTAAGAACATGTTTTTTTACAATCAACAAGTTTTGGATGTGAGGGTAAGTAAAATGGAATTAGGTTCTATGACGATTCGGACGATTTCAATCTATTTAATCATTGCACTTTTCTTTCGATTAATGGGTAAAAGAGAAATTGGGGAGTTAAGTTTGTTAGATTTGGTAGTTTATATTTTGTTAACTGAAATAGCAGCTATCGGAATTGAAACCCACAATGAACCGATTATAAAAGTGATTTATCCAATGTTTTTAATTGTGGTTATACAAATAATTTTTTCTCTTATCTCATTAAAAAGTGTTATGTTTAGAAAAATATTAGATGGACATCCAGTATTAATTATTAGTAAGGGAAAAGTACTAGAGAAAGAGATGAAAAAACAGAGATACACATTTGATGATCTATTACTACAACTAAGAGAGAAGGATATTGGAGATGTAAGGGATGTTGATTATGCATTACTAGAGCCTACAGGAAAATTATCAATATTTAAAAAGGAAATAAATGGTGATATAAATTATAGTTCACTTACATTTCCATTAATATTAGACGGTGTCGTTCAAGAAGATAATTTAAATCAGTATCATAAAGATAAACAATGGTTATTAGAAGAGTTAAAAAAACATGGTTATGATGAATTTAAACAAGTATCTTATTGTAGCTTACGAGGCGGAGAAATATTTTTTGATAAGAAAGACGAATAATGAAGGATCTAGAGAAAACAGTATCATGCAGTGGAAATTAACTAACATATACATAAAATAAAATTAATAAACCACAAAGTACATTAATTACCTTGTGGTTTCAGAGTTTTGAAATATAAAACGGTCAATAAAGAAGACGTATATTAAGTGAACATTTATTAATGATTAAATTATCATTTTTGGATGATCTATTACTGGTTTTTTCAGAAGTGAAAAATATTATGAGCTAATTTTTAGAAAAAACAAATTCAATTGATTAGTTTATTAATTAATGTTCGATATTAATGGACCTACAAACTGATTAATAAAAACAACTGATAGTTTACTCTAAGTAAAGGCTATTTGATTAGGTTTTAAATCGCAGACTTTTTTTGATGAATAAGTTGATTGAAACGGTGCTCGACTCCTATGGGATAAGCGGGAAGGCTGAGACCCCGCAGGCTTGCCGAGGAGGCTCAGGTCTCGCCCCATGGACAGCGAGCATCCCGTAGTGGAAATCAACAACATTAAACAACCTTTACGAAAATTTGGTAAATAGTTGACAAGATTGTTTTTCAACAGCGTAAAACCACAAAGTACTTAAATTACTTTGTGGTTTTGTTATGATCTATTCTATTGTCAATTATCTTGTAATTAGCTTTTTAAAGAATGGGATTCGGATGATCTCATCTTTCTTAACTAGGTTAAATAATAGTATTAATAAGATATACATTAATGTGACAACAGAAATACTAGTTAAAGTTTGTACTAATAATGAGGATGAAAAAACTACGTATTCCTTGATGAATTTTCCGACATAAATACAAATTCCTAAAATGATTAGACAATAAACATAGTCCTTTACGAAAATTGAAAAGTTGATGGCCTTTAATACGGTGAAATAGTGAAGAACTGTTATTGTTACAATACTAATATTCATAGCTAAGGCAACACCGTTAATCCCGAACTTTGGATTTGTAGCTAGTAATAAAATACTAGCAATTTTAACGACCGAACCGACAAAGCTATTGATCATTGCTGAATTTGCAAGGTTAAGCGCCTGCAATACAGCTTGTAGTGGTCCTTGGAAATAGTAAAAAATAAAGCAAGGTGCTAAAAGTAATATAAAATTTGTAGCTTGGTCACTTTTGTACATTAGTGTTAAAATCGGTGAGGCAAAGACGTATAAAATGACAACAGACCAACCACCAGCAATCATTGAGTAGCGAAGTGCTTGCTGCAATCTTCTTTCAACAGTTACACGATCTTTTTTGGCCATTGCTTCACTAATCGCTGGCACAAGTGAAGTAGATAGTGCATAAGTAATAAACGCTGGTAAAAGTAATAGAGGTAATGCGTATCCTGCAAGTAAACCATATTGCTTAGTTGCAACTGCTGCGGTTACCCCTGCAATCGCTAAACTTTGTGAAACAACTATTGGTTCTAAAAACATTGAAATTGAACCAATTAAGCGACTTCCAGTTGTTGGTAATGCAATACTTAATAGGTCGCTAAGAGTTTTTCTTCCATCTTTAATATTGTTCTTAAATCCAGAAATGAACTTTGCATTTTTTTCTTTCTTAAAAACATAAAGCATATAAATTAATGAAGCTAATTCTCCTAATACAGAAGAAATAATGGCGCCACTAGCGGCAAATTCAACTCCATATGGTAAAAAAGTTTTAGTACAAACTGCAACTAGTACTATACGAACAACTTGTTCAATAACTTGGGAAAAGGATGAAGGGCGCATATTCTGTACGCCTTGAAAATATCCGCGTAAAACTGATGAGATTGCAATAATTGGAACAACTGGTGCGATGGCAATTAGTGGGTACATAGTCCTTTCATCTGTTAATAAGTTTTTAGCAATAAAAGGGGATAAAAATATCATTGCTGTTGTAAAAATAATACTTAATATGCCAGTTATTGACATAGAAACAGCTAAAATCTTTTTTATCCGATCTTGTCTATTTTGAGCAACTGCTTCTGCAATTAATTTTGAGATGGCAATTGGTAGGCCGAGCTGTGTAAGCGTCATGACCAAAAATAGTGTCGGGACTGCCATCATAAATAAGCCTACGCCTTCTTCACCCATTATTCTTGCTACAACAATACGATTAAAAAATCCTAATATTCTTGTGATGAGCCCTGCAATAAGTAAAAAAAACGTTCCTCTTAAAAACGTTTGCTTTGTCATTACTTTTACCACCTTCTCAAACAGCCTAGAATGATTTACAATTATATATATGCTAGAAATGTAGGCAAGCATGACAAGTTAGTTCAACATCTAGGAAATGAAATATGAAGGTCTAAAATCATTTTTCTAAAAATACAGAAAATTAGGGGGGAAGAGTATGTCGACTTTTCATCAACAAGCTGCAGAATTTAAACCTAAGCTACAGGTAGTAATTGAAAGTAAACTGGATGAATTTAGAATGCTTGGATTCGATACTGTCAGTGAGGATGACTTATGGGAATGTCTCGAAAGAACATTATGGCGAAAGAAAGAGGACGAACCAAAGCTTTTTCAACTGGTAGAAGACATACTCTCATTAACTGTAAACGATTATATGAATTATATTCGAATCGAAGCATTTAAATCACCTACTTGGCAGTTTGGGGAGTCAGTTTGACCATTAATTGACAATAAAAAAATTGCATTTGTATAATATAAGAATGAAAACATACCATTTTCGTACTAGAACTTGAACTAGTTAGAGGAGGAAATTCACAACATGGTGAAGCGTAACAGAATTGTTGCCTTCTTCTTAATTATTGCTGTATTAGCAGCAGTAATCGGCACAACTGTATTTGGTACCGCTAAAAATATTAAGCTTGGTCTGGATTTACAGGGCGGGTTTGAGGTGCTTTACAAAGTTAAGCCGATTAAGAAAGGTGACAAAATTAACAAAAATGTTTTAGTAAGTACAGCAAAAGCTCTTGAAAAACGTGTAAACGTATTAGGTGTAAGTGAACCAAACATTCAAATCGAAGGGAAAGATCGTATTCGTGTACAATTAGCTGGTATAAAAGATCAAGCTAAAGCACGTGATATTCTTTCTACGGAAGCGAACTTAACAATTCGTGACGTAAATGATAAGGTTCTAATGACTGGAGCGGATTTAAAAGAAGGCGCTTCAAAGCAAACATTTGACCAAATGGGTAAACCTAGTGTATCAATCACATTTAAGGATGCTTCTAAGGTTAAAGATGTAACAAGTAAAGTGTTAAAAATGGGTGCTCCAAATAATATGATGGTTATTTGGTTAGATTTCAAAGAAGGGGAAGACTCTTTCAAAAAGGAATCTGCAAAAGCAAAGCCTAAATTTTTATCTGCAGCTAGTGTAAATCAAGTATTTACTGACGATTCACTTTCTATTGTTGGTTCTACATTTACAGTTGAAAGTGCAAAAGAACTTTCAGACTTATTAAATGCAGGGGCTCTTCCAGTGCACCTTGAAGAAATGTATTCAACATCAATCGGTGCCAAATTCGGTACAGATGCTCTGCATGAAACAATATTTGCTGGAATTATTGGTGTATCAGTTATTTTCTTATTTATGCTTTATTTCTATCGCTTACCAGGTTTAATCGCAAGCATCATGTTAATGGCTTATACTTACGTAACATTACTTGTATTTGACGGCATGAATGCAGTATTAACACTTCCAGGTATTGCTGCATTAATACTTGGTGTTGGTATTGCGGTTGATAACAACATTATTACTTTTGAGAGATTGAAGGACGAGCTTAAACTAGGAAAATCAGTTGCGTCTGCGTATCGTGCAGGTAATCAGCGTTCATTTGGAACTATTTTTGATGCTAATATCACAACTTTACTTGCTGCGGTGGTATTGTTCATATTTGGAACAAGCTCAGTAAAAGGATTTGCAACAAGTTTAATTGTAAGTATTTTAGTAAGCTTTTTAACTGCAGTTTTCGGAACTCGTTTATTACTTTCTTTATTAGTTCAAAGTCGTTACTTAAATAATAAGAAAACTTGGTTTGGTATTAAACAAAGTGAAATTCTTGGATTAAATCATAATTTAGCACATCCACCTACAAAATATGACAAGGTTGATTTTGTAAGTATTGGTCGTAAATTTGTTTATTTTTCAATTGTAACTTTAGTTGTCGGCGTAATTCTACTTTCAGTATTCCGACTTAATTTAGGAATTGATTTTGCAAGTGGTACACGTGTAACATATGAATCAAAATCAGCTGTTACAAAACAAGTTGTTAATAATGAATTATCAAAAATGGACCTAAAACCTGAAAGTATTACTGTTTCTACAAATGATGCAAAAACAGGTTCAATCGTATTTAAAGGTGTATTAACAAAAGATCAGATTAATGATTTGAAAAAGGATTTTACAGCTAAATTTGGGGTAGAACCAAACGTAAGTACTGTTGATCCAGTTGTTGGAAGAGAATTAGCAGCTAATGCAATTAAAGCATTAATTATTGCGTCAGCAGGTATTATTCTTTATGTATCATTACGTTTCCAATTTTCATACGCAATTGCTTCTGTAATTGCCTTACTACATGATGCTTTCTTCATTGTTGTAGTATTTAGTATTTTTAGATTAGAAGTAGATATAACATTCATCGCAGCGGTTCTAACGATTGTTGGTTATTCAATTAATGACTCGATTGTTACATTTGACCGAGTTCGCGAAAATATGAAGCTTAAGAAGAAAATTCGTACTAGAGAAGAATTGAAAGAAATTGTAAATGAATCAATTCGTCAAACTTTAGGACGATCTGTTAAAACAGTTCTAACAGTAGTATTAGCAGTACTTGCATTGCTTTTATTCGGAAGTCACGCAATTCTTAACTTCTCAATCGCATTATTAGTAGGATTAGTTGTTGGAACATATTCTTCAATCTTTATCGCTTCACAAATTTGGTTATTTATTAAAGGTCGCCAACTTGATAAAAACCAAATAATCGATGTTGAAGAAGCTAAATAAATTTAAAAGAGTATAGGCTCATGCTTATACTCTTTTTTGTATTAAATTCATTATCATTTGAAGATAATAATATAATGTGTTAATAATGATAAGTGTATTTTTTTAGAGTTAGTAAAAGGGAAGTAGGTAAAGTATATGGAACAGGAAGAGCGTTATAAGGAAGCCAAGAAAGGGGCTTATATCGGAATATATGGAAATTTACTTCTAGCAATTGTTAAAGCGATTATCGGATACATTGGAAATAGTAAAGCGTTAATGGCAGATGCAGTACATTCTGCGTCAGATGTGGTTGGTTCCATAGCGGTCTTATTTGGTTTAAGAGCTGCGAAAATGCCTCCAGATGAGGATCACCCTTATGGTCATGGTAAAGCTGAATCAATCGCAGCAATTATTGTTGCCGTCCTTTTATTTATCGTTGGAATTGAAATAACTAAATCCTCAATAACCGCATTTTTTAAGCCTGTACATCCACCAGAGTTAATCGCTTTATTAGCAGCTTTTATATCTATATTTTTAAAAGAATGGATGTTTCGCTATAAATATGCTTTAGGGAAAAGGTTAAATAGTGATGCAATCATCGCGAATGCATATGAACATCGTTCTGATGTATACTCATCTGCTGCAGCTATGGTTGGTATTGGAATTGCAATTCTAGGTACTAAATTTAATATGCCAGTACTTTTATATGCAGACCCTGCGGCTGGTCTTATTGTAGCAATAATGATTTTAAAAATGGCTTGGGATATTGGAGCAGAATCAATACATACGACATTGGATCATGTCCTTCATGAAGAAGATATTGAACCATATAAAGAAATCGTTAGAAACATAGAAGGAGTTAAGGAAATAAATACTCTTTATGCGAGAGAGCACGGATATTACGTCATAATTGATATAAAAGTCTCCGTAGACCCATATATAACAGTTGAAGAAGGGCATAAGATCGGTAAAAATGTTAAAACAAAGTTGATGGAGCACAATGATGTGGAAAATGTTTTTGTCCATATTAATCCATATAATGATAAAAATAACTCTTTCATCCAATAAGTTTACTTTAGTATAATAGTACAGTTAGGGGTGAGAGTATTGTTAAAGTCAAAAGCACGTTGGAAACCGAAATTATCGAATCACCAAGAAGAGCAATTATTAAGTAAAGAATTACAGATTTCCCCTCTATTGGCTAAACTACTTGTTACTCGCGGATTTAATACAGTAGATGCAGCAAGTAAGTTTTTATATGAAGATCAAATGAGCTTTCATGACCCGTTTTTATTAGAGGGTATGGATATTGCAATTGACAGAGTATTTCAAGCGATTGAAGAAAATGAAAAAATATTAATTTTTGGCGATTATGATGCAGATGGAGTTAGCAGTACTTCAGTATTGTATTTAACATTAATCGAACTAGAAGCAAAAGTAGATTTTTATATACCAAATCGTTTTACTGAAGGGTATGGTCCAAATAAGAATGCATTTAAATGGGCGAACGAACAAGGTTATTCATTAATTATTACTGTAGATACAGGTATTTCTGCAGCTGAGGAAGTCAAATTTGCAAATGAACTAGGTATGGATGTAATTATTACGGATCATCATGAACCACCAGAGGAATTACCAAACGCTATTGCTATTATTCATCCAAAGCTAAGCCCTAGCTATCCTTTTAAAGAATTAGCAGGTGTAGGAGTTGTGTTTAAATTCGCTTCCGCATTATTAGGTAGGGAGCCAGAGGAATATTTGGAACTAGTTTCAATTGGTACGGTTGCTGATTTAGTACCTTTAGTTGATGAAAATCGTTTAATCGTAAAAAAAGGTGTAAGGCAACTGAAGCAAACTAAGCGTGAAGGACTAAGAGCTCTTTTAGAAATTAGTGGAACTACAACAGATTCAATCACCGAAGAAACAATTGGATTTGCAATTGGTCCTAGAATTAATGCAGTTGGTAGACTTGGTGATGCTAAACCTGCAGTAGATTTAGTTTTAGAAAATGATAGAGCACTTGCTAAAAAAAGAGCCGAGCAAATTGAAATCTTGAATAAGGAACGACAAGAATTAGTTTCACGTATGACAGAAGAGGCAATTAAGCAAGTAAACGAGCTGGATTCATCTTGTTCTAATAAAGTGATTATTGTCGCAAAAGAAGGCTGGAATGCAGGAGTAGTAGGGATCGTTGCTTCGAAACTAGTTGATCGCTTTTATAAGCCAGTAATTGTTTTAAGTATTGATCATGAAAAAGGAATAGCAAAAGGTTCAGCAAGAAGCATTGAAGGTTTTTCTCTATTTGAAAACTTAACAAAATGTAAAGATATTTTACCTCATTTTGGAGGTCATACACTTGCTGCTGGTATGACGTTGGCAATTGAAGATGTCGAGTTATTAAGACATCGTTTAAATGAATACGCAGATCAAATTATGACAGATGAAGATTTTATCCCATTAAAAGAAGTCGATTTAAAATGTCAGGCTAGTGAAGTTTCAATCTCATTTATTAATGAATTAAATATGCTGGCACCTTTTGGGATGCATAATCCAAAACCTGTTTTAGAAATAAACGAGGTTGATGCTCTAAATATTAAACAAATCGGTAATGAAGGTGCACATCTTAAAGTACAACTAAAAGATGACGTTACATTCCTTGATGCTGTTGGATTTGGATTTGGACATGTCGCTAATGAAATTGCAAGTGGATCAAAAGTATCTTGCTTAGGAATGGCTTCTATTAACGAATGGAATGGTAAACGAAAGCCACAGTTAATGATTCATGATATTAAAGTAAATCATTGGCAGTTATTTGACTTAAGAGGTCAAGAGCCACATCGATTAACTTTACCTATTACCGAAGAAAAATTCATATTTTTACATCAATCATCAAATGAATATGAAAATTTAAAAACTAAATATCCTATTTCTACGTTTGTTGCATATGAAGATGTACTAAACTTAGATATTAATATACAAAATAATTATGTGATCCTACTTGATTTACCTAGTTCAGAAAATGTTTTGAAAGAAGTTTTTCGTAACGGGTTATCAGAACGCATTTACTTAATTTTTAATCAAGAAGAATTACATTTCTTCTCACCAATTCCAAGTAGAGAAAGTTTTAAAAAATTCTATTCAATCTTAGCAAATACCAATCCATTTGACATGAACATGTATGAAGTGGCATTATGTCGTAAGATGGGATGGAAAAAAGAACAAGTCGATTTTATGACAAAGGTGTTTTTTGATTTAGAATTTGTTACAATAGAGGATGGAAAAATTCGTTTGTTGCCACAAACTGAGAAGAAAGATCTCTCTTTATCTAATACGTATGCAAAAAAATTAGCTAGTATTGAACTAGAACGTTTGTTTCTGTACTCAAAATGTGATGAATTAACTACATTTTTTCAAAATATGAAAAGTCATTTTTCCGAAAATGGGGAGGCACTTATTTAATGAATTTAAAAGATTATATAACGATCGTACCGGACTGGCCAAAAGAAGGCGTTCAGTTTAAAGATATTTCATCATTAATGAATGATGGAAAAGCTTATAAAGAAGCAACTGATCAAATTGTAGCTTATGCGAAAGAAAAAGATGTTGATTTAGTAGTTGGACCAGAAGCTCGTGGATTTATCGTTGGTTGTCCAATTTCTTACGCTTTAGAAATAGGTTTTGCACCTGTTCGTAAACCAGGTAAATTACCTCGTGAAGTTATTAGCTACAACTACGATTTAGAATATGGTACAAATACGTTAACAATGCATAAAGATGCTATTAAACCAGGTCAACGTATACTGATCACTGATGATTTATTAGCTACTGGTGGTACGATTGAAGCTACAATCAAACTAGTTGAAGAATTAGGTGGAATTGTAGTAGGGATTGCTTTCTTAATTGAGCTTTCTTACTTAGAAGGTCGTAAAAAATTAGATGGCTATGATATATTTACACTAATGACATATTAATTTTTAACATATGATAATGTTATCTAGACAGGGTACTCTGAATAATCAGAGTGCTCTTTTTCTATCAAAGATCTGCAAAAAAAAATGAAATTTGACGACTCCTGCTTTACAAAAAACGAAATTTTCATGATAATAAAGGAAATAATGATTTAAGGTGATTAGATGGCTACTGAGCAAGTTTTGACAGCAGAACAGGTTTTAGAGCAAGCGTCCCATTATTTAAAAGAAGATGATGTGGCGTTTATTAAACGTGCTTATGAATATGCTCGTGACGCACATAGTGAGCAATTTCGTAAGTCAGGTGAACCATATATTATACACCCGGTTCAAGTAGCAGGTATCCTTGTTGGCTTAGAGATGGATGCTACAACCATTAGTGCTGGGTTTCTTCATGATGTAGTAGAGGATACTGAAGTATCTAAAGAGGACTTAGAGAACCATTTTGGTAAAGAAGTATCTATGCTTGTAGATGGTGTAACAAAGTTAGGTAAAATCAAGTTTAAATCGAAGGAAGAACAGCAAGCTGAAAATCATCGCAAAATGTTTGTAGCGATGGCACAGGACTTGAGAGTAATATTAATTAAATTAGCCGATCGCCTTCACAATATGAGAACGTTAAAACACTTACCTCAAGAAAAACGTATGCGAATTGCGAATGAAACGTTAGAAATATTTGCACCGCTAGCTCATCGACTAGGGATTAGTAAAGTAAAGTGGGAGCTTGAAGATACAGCGTTACGTTATTTAAATCCACAGCAATACTATCGAATAGTTAACTTAATGAAGCGAAAAAGAGCAGAGCGCGAGCAATATTTAGAAGAGGTTATTAACGAAATCACAACTCAACTTGAAGATGTCGAAATTAAAACAGAAATTTCTGGACGTCCTAAGCATATCTATAGCATTTATCATAAAATGGCTAAGCAAAATAAACAATTTAACGAGATATATGACTTATTAGCTGTACGTGTGATAGTTAATAGTATTAAAGATTGCTACGCAGTTTTAGGCGTTATTCATACATGCTGGAAACCAATGCCTGGTCGTTTTAAAGATTATATTGCAATGCCTAAGGCAAATCTGTATCAATCTCTTCATACGACTGTAATCGGTCCAAAAGGTGAACCACTAGAAGTGCAAATTCGTACACAAGAAATGCACCAAATTGCTGAATATGGTGTTGCAGCACACTGGGCATACAAAGAAGATAATGCAAATCTTCCTTCACAAAAAACTTTAGAAAATAAATTAAGTTGGTTCCGTGAAATTATCGAATGGCAAGATAATTCTACAAATGCAGAAGAGTTCATGGAATCAGTAAAAATGGACTTATTCTCTGATATGGTTTTTGTATTTACTCCAAAAGGTGATGTTTTTGAATTACCACTAGGATCTGTTCCAATCGATTTTGCTTACCGAATTCACTCTGAAATCGGTAATAAAACAATTGGTTCAAAAGTAAATGGAAAAATGGTACCACTTGATTATAAACTTAAAACCGGTGATATCGTTGAGATTATGACATCGAAGCATTCGTATGGACCTAGCCAAGACTGGTTAAAGGTCGCTCAGTCTTCACATGCTAAAAATAAAATACGTCAATATTTTAAAAAGCAAAGAAGAGAAGAGAATGTTGAAAAAGGCAAGGAATTAGTTGAAAAAGAAATTAAAGCTTTAGAATGTGATTTAAAAGAAGTATTAACGTCTGAAAATTTAAAACGCGTCGCAGAGAAATTTAATTTCTCTAATGCAGAAGATATGTATGCAGCCGTTGGATACAATGGAATTACTGCAACACAGATTGCTCACCGTTTAACAGATAAATTCCGTAAACGTACTGAAATTGAGTTAGAAGACCGATTAAAAGAACTTTCTTCGGACCTTAAAAAAGCTCCATCACGTCGTAAAGATGCTGGTATTTCAGTAAAAGGTGTAGATAATTTATTAATCCGTTTATCAAAATGCTGTAATCCTGTACCAGGTGATGATATTGTTGGCTATATCACAAAAGGCAGAGGAATCTCAGTTCATAGAAGCGATTGCGTAAACATGTTAAATGATAGTGAAGAAGATCGCTTTATTGAAGTTGATTGGGAGGAAAGTCCTACGTTTGAACGTGATTATAACGTTGATATAGAAATTTTCGGTTATGATCGTCGTGGGCTTTTAAATGAAGTTCTTTCAGTAGTAAATGAAACAAAAACAAATATCTCTTCAGTAACAGGAAAAAATGACCGAAATAAAATGGCAACTATTACAATGAGTTTGTCTATTCGTAATATAAACCACCTGCAAAAAGTAGTGGATAAGGTTAAACAAATTCCAGACATTTACTCTGTGAGACGTATTTTCCACTAATAGGAGGTGCCACTTGTGAAAGTATTATTACAGCGCACAAAAGAAGCAAAAGTCGTAGTGGACGGACAAGTAGTAGGTCAAATACCTAAAGGGTTATTATTGTTAGTCGGAATAACGCATGAAGACACTATAGAAGATGTTAAATATTGTGCGGACAAAGCAGTTAACCTAAGAATTTTTGAAGATGAACTCGGAAAAATGAATTTATCTTTAAATGATGTTGGAGGCCAGATTCTATCCGTTTCTCAATTCACTTTATATGGCGATACGAGAAAAGGTAGACGTCCAAGTTTCACAGATGCAGCCAAGCCAGAAATCGCAAATGAATTATACGAATATTTTAATTCATATTTACGCGAACAAGGATACGAAGTACAAACCGGCATTTTTGGTGCAGATATGGATGTAACATTTACAAACTGGGGACCAATTACAATTATGATTGAAAGTAAATAAGCCAATCCTTAACCTCCTTTTCCAAAAAGGAGGCATTTTTTTTGAAAGAATTAATTATTAAAATAATAACTTCATATAGCGAATATACTGAAGTATACGGTTTCCTACAAAGAATTCAGAGGAGGTCACTATATGGACATAATTACAATCGTGTTAATCCTGATCGCTGGTGTAATTTTGTTTACAATCCTCAAAAGTTTCTTTAAAGCACTTTTATTTGTTATTTTAATCATCCTAGTTTATTACGGATTAATGTATTTCATAGACGGATCAGTTGAAAGTATTCAATCTACTTTAAGAATATTTCATTAGACCATGGTGTGTACCATGGTTTTTTTAGTTTTAATCATAAATAGTTGGATGCAGTAAATTATTAAAACTGCAAATAAATTTTCAAAACTGCCAATAAAATTGCCCAATCTACAAATAAGACAACCAAAAACTGCAAATAAACATCTAATCGCAAATAATATCGTTAAATTTAACTAATTATTTTCTACTTCTAAATAATATCTACGTTAAAAACACTTAAATTTAATCAAATTCCACCTCATTTTTTCTGAATCCATAGAACTAATTTATACTGCTTAATTCCCTAAAAAACTTGCCAAGTTTTCAACTATATTTTAATTGTTTAATCCATTAATTATTTGGACATCCTATATAACAACATACTTGGAAGGAGACTGCAACATGAGAATAAATAATCGTAATAGTCTAGGATCAGGTAGAAAAGGTGTCTTGAATATGGATTTTCATGAGTTTCAAAATAGGGGACAAGAATCCAATTCATTAGAGATGGCAAGTGAGTTTGGTTTAACTTTAAGAGAAGTGCGTGATTTAAAAAGACAGTTGGAGCGTTCGTAAAAATTTTTTAACTGTTCTTGACATTTGGTGTATCCGAACGTAAGATATTAAATAACATATTGATACATAGTAATATTCCATAGACGGAGAAAAGTAGGATAGGATCTCTTGTAGAGAGAGGAAGTGCCGTGGCTGAGAGCATTTCCACAAGTAGACTATTTGAAAGACACTCCCGAGGCTTTATTCTGAACGATTTCTAGTAAGGATAAACGTAATCGGCGTTAACGATGAAAGTGGGAGAACAGTTTATTGTTCTTCAATTAGGGTGGCACCACGGGCTTATAACTCTCGTCCCTACTGTTTTTATTTCAGTAGGCACGAGGGTTTTTTGTATTTATAAAGGTTTATTATTTAGGAGGATTTACAATGTCGATTAATATCCCAAGAGGTACTCAGGATCTTTTACCTGGTACGATTGAAAAATGGCAGTATATTGAAAAGTTTGCACGAGATTTATGCAAACGATATAACTATAACGAAATTCGTACACCAATCTTTGAACATACTGAATTATTCCAACGTGGTGTTGGAGATACAACAGATATTGTTCAAAAAGAAATGTACACATTTACTGATCGTGGAGATCGTCAATTAACATTACGTCCAGAAGGAACTGCTTCAATCGCTCGTTCTTATGTTGAAAATAAAATGTACGGCAATAGCAATCAACCTACTAAGTTGTATTATATCGGTCCTATGTTCCGTTATGAACGTCCACAGGCTGGTCGCTACCGTCAGTTCGTACAATTCGGTATCGAAGCTTTAGGTAGTAATGATCCTTCTATCGATGCAGAAGTATTAGCTCTATCAATGGAATTATATCGTGGTCTTGGATTGAAAAACGTTAAGTTAGTTCTTAATAGTTTAGGTGACTTAGAAAGCCGTAAAGCACACCGTGAAGCGCTTGTGAATCATTTTAAACCGGTAGCACATGAACTATGTAGTGATTGTAATAATCGTTTAGAAACTAATCCATTACGTGTTTTAGATTGTAAAAAGGATCACGATCACCCTTCGATGAAGACAGCGCCATCGATTTTAGAATATTTAAACGAAGAATCTATGAACTATTTCGAAGCTGTTCAATCTTACTTAACAGCTATGAAAATTCCGTTTGAGATCGATGCGAATTTAGTTCGTGGTTTAGATTATTATAATCACACTGTATTTGAAATCATGTTAGAAGGTAAAGGATTTGGTACAATTTCAACTTTAAGTGGTGGTGGTCGCTATAACGGATTAGTTGAAGAAATCGGTGGTCCTAATACTCCTGGTATTGGTTTCGCATTAAGTATAGAGCGTTTAATATTAGCTCTTGAAACAGAAGGAATTGAACTTCCAATCCAACAAGAAATGGATGTATTCCTAATCGGACTTGGAGAAGAAGTGAAAAAAGAAGCGACTGCTATTTTATATCAATTGCGTAAAGCTGGTCTGGTTTGTGAAAAAGATTACCAAGATCGTAAAATAAAAGCTCAATTCAAAGCAGCGGAACGTTATAAAGCAAAATATGTAGCGGTTCTAGGTGAAGAAGAATTATCTCGCGGAGTCATTAATTTAAAAGACCAAGAGACTGGTGTACAAGAAGAAGTTGCATTAGACATCTTTGTAAAATACGTAAGCTCTAAATAAACAAATGGGGGAATTGAAAATGGAACAACGAACGCATTTATGTGGAGAACTAAGAGAATCACATATCGGTCAAAGTGTAACACTTAAAGGATGGGTACAAAAAAGACGTGATTTAGGTGGATTAATTTTTATTGATTTACGTGACCGTTCTGGACTTGTACAAATCGTTTTTAATCCTGAAACTTCAGGTGAAGCTTTATCTCTAGCTGAAACTGTACGTAATGAATTTATTCTTCACGTTCACGGGAAAGTAGTATCTCGTGGTGAAGGTACAGTTAATACAAATCTTGAAACGGGAGCAATTGAAGTTTCTGTTGAAAAGCTTGAGATTATTAATAAAGCTAAGAATCCTCCATTTGCAATTGAAAATAAAACGGAGGTAGCAGAAGACCTTCGTTTAAAATATCGTTATTTAGATCTACGTCGTCCAGTTATGTATGACACATTTAAATTACGTTCAAAAATTACAAAATCAATTCGTGATTTCTTAGATGGTGAAGACTTCTTAGAAGTTGAAACGCCAATTTTAACGAAGAGTACACCAGAAGGAGCTCGTGACTATTTAGTACCTAGCCGTGTGCATCCGGGTGAGTTTTATGCATTACCACAATCACCTCAAATTTTTAAACAATTATTAATGGTTTCAGGATTTGAGCGCTATTTCCAAATTGCACGATGCTTCCGTGACGAAGATTTACGTGCTGACCGTCAACCAGAATTTACTCAAATAGACATTGAAACTAGCTTCCTTTCTCAAGAGGAAATTATGGAAATGTCTGAAAGAATGATGGTTAAAATGATGAAGGAAACAAAAGGTGTTGAACTAGTTACACCACTTCCTCGTATGAGCTATGATGAAGCGATGAATCGCTATGGTTCTGATAAACCTGATACTCGTTTTGGATTAGAGTTAATTGATGTTTCTTCTTTCGCTAAAGAAAGTGGATTTAAAGTATTTACTTCAGCTGTTGAAAACGGTGGCCAAGTAAAATGTTTAAATGTAAAAGGTCAGGCAGCAAATTATTCTCGTAAAGACATCGATGGTCTTCAAGAATATGCTGGTCGTTATGGAGCAAAAGGTCTTGCTTGGTTAAAACTTGAAGAAGATGGGTTCAAAGGTCCTATCAATAAATTCTTTAGTGAAGAAGAGTTTGCTACATTAAAATTAGCTGTAGAAGCCCAAGCAGGTGACTTGATTTTATTCGTAGCTTCAGATGCTTCAGTAGTTGCAAATAGCTTAGGTGCACTTCGATTAAAACTAGGTAAAGACTTAGATTTAATTGATCAATCTAAATTCAATTTCCTATGGGTTACTGACTGGCCATTACTTGAATATGATGCAGAATTAGATCGATATTTTGCGGCTCATCATCCATTCACTTCGCCTGTTCGTGAAGATATTGCGAAACTTGATACTGACCCAGGTAGTGTAAAAGCACAAGCTTATGACTTAGTATTAAATGGTTACGAGCTTGGTGGAGGTTCAGTTCGAATTTACGAAAGAGACATACAAGAAAAAATGTTCAAATGCTTAGGATTTTCTGAAGAAGAAGCACAAGAGCAATTCGGTTTCTTAATGGAAGCATTTGAATATGGTACTCCACCACACGGCGGAATTGCGCTAGGTCTAGACCGTATTGTAATGTTACTTGCAGGTCGCTCAAATTTACGTGACACAATTGCATTCCCTAAAACAGCATCAGCAAGTTGCTTATTAACAAATGCACCAAGTCCAGTTTCTTCTGCACAATTAGAAGAATTAGCGTTAAAAACAACTGTAGAAGAGTAAAATAAAAAGGAAGGGTGAAGGAATTAATTTTCTTAATCCTTTCCTTTTTCTTGTTGAAAGATTAAGAAAAATGCTGCTTTTCTTTAATTCAAGCTTGATGTAAATAGCTTGTATCATGTATATTTAAATCATTGTAATCTGATTAAGATAGTGGGAGTTGAATAAATGTTACACCAATTTTCTCGTAATGAGCTTGCTTTTGGTAAGGCAGGTTTAGAGCGATTACAAAACAGTACGGTAGCTATTTTAGGTATTGGAGGCGTTGGCTCATTTTCTGCAGAGGCTTTAGCGCGTTCTGGAGTCGGGCGTTTAATACTAGTGGATAAAGATGTTATTGATATAACAAACGTGAATAGACAAATTCATGCTTTATTATCAACAGTTGGTGAGCCTAAAGTAGAGATGATGAAACAACGTATTCTTGAGATTAATCCTGAATGCGAAGTAATTACACATAGAATGTTTTATACAGAAGAAACATTTGAAAAGTTTTTCGAAATTCCATTAGATTATGTAATTGATGCCTCTGATACAATTACATATAAAATTCACTTAATTAAAGAGTGTCGTCGTCGAGGAATTCCAATTATTTCAAGTATGGGTGCCGCTAATAAGATGGATCCAACTCGATTTAAAATAGCTGATATATCAAAAACAACTCACGATCCTATTGCAAAGGTTATTCGAACTAAACTTCGCAAAGAAGGTATTCAAAAAGGTGTTACAGTTGTTTATTCAGACGAAAGTCCTATTGTTATACGTGAAGA
Organism: Gottfriedia acidiceleris; assembly: GCF_004138285.1. Taxonomy (GTDB): domain Bacteria; phylum Bacillota; class Bacilli; order Bacillales; family Bacillaceae_G; genus Gottfriedia; species Gottfriedia acidiceleris_A. The sequence goes on from NZ_SCFN01000001.1 coordinate 181,192, forward strand.
TGTACGTAAAGAAATCGTACCAGATGAAAATACAAAAATTCGTAAAGCGAAAATGCCACCATCTTCAAACGCCTTTGTACCATCAGTTGCTGGCTTAATCGCAGCTAGTCATGCAGTACGTGAATTAATAAAGGATATTGAAATTAAGCGTGTAGGTAAAGAATAACTAATGCTCTTAACAAGCTGACTGTAGGAATTAATTTCCTACAGTTTTTTTATTTATTAATGTAAAAACTACCTTCAATAGGAGGTGTTTGATGTTGAATAGAGCCTTGAAAGTATTTTGTACTTTCGGATTATCTTTAACAATATTAACTGCTTGTAGTAGTACTAGTGACATGGAAAAAGATCCAAAACAGCATAGTGTAGATAATTTATCCAATCGGATTAATGTTAAGTATAAAAAGAAAAATAATGTAGTCGAGAAAAATGGTAAGGTTGGCAAAGATGGCGTTGTTAACGATATGGAATCGATTGAAATGAATAAACGTAAGCCTAGTAAATAAAACAGACCCCCAATTAATTGGGGGTTTCAGTCTGCTCGGACACATTACTGTATAGTAAGAGGGGATTACATATTTAAATCCTTCGCATTTTTAGCTCTATTTTTACGTCTTCTCACAAATTGACGTCCAATGATAGAAATAACTAATAGTCCAACAACAAGAAGTAGAATTTGAATATATGATAAGTTAAAGTATTTAGCACCAGTAACAATTAAAAGTGTAGATAACGTACCTTTAATAATAAAAAATATAATAATCCATAAACCGCCTTTTTTCCAATTCATTTCATTATACTCCTTACTATTGCATGCATTTTGTTACTTCATTATACAATAGTACGAGTGATAATATACTGTGAATGTTTTACATTATTTTGTCCAAATTTACTCTGTTAGATTGATTAATACATTTTGTTTCTTCTGAATTAATGTTTTTAGATTAACGATTTTTTTGTTTAAATTTTCATTGTCAATTTTTAATTTATCTACTATTTCTTTTAACCGTATATTTTCCTCCGAAGCTTGATGCTGTTTTTCAAAATTCATTAAAAATTGGATGATCATTTCTATATTCAGTGAAGGTTGAATTAAAGATGTATTTAATTCTGTAACTAAATTAGACTGTTTTATTTCTTTAAATTGATCTTTTGATAATTTTCGGTATCTAGAAGCACATGCTGTCTTTGTCCGATTAATAATATTTGCTACCATTTCAAATGCTTCTTGCTTCGATTTACCTTTACTTTCATATTTTTCAACTAGTTCGATTAATGTGTTTTCATCTTCAAATGACCATTTTGTTTTCGGGGCATTCATTTTTTCACCTTCTTTATTTCATCTATTATTATCTTCACCAAATAAACTGTTAGTAAAAAGAAATATTTTCGAGTGCAGATGAAAAATGTTTCCAATTCAATTACAATAGTAAAAAGAGTTATAAAGGAGGGAGAAAAATGAGTCATGAACCTCTAGCATACCGTATGAGACCAAGAACGATTGATGAATTAGTTGGTCAAGAAAAAATTATCGGAAAAGAATCAGCGTTATATCGATTAATACATAACGGACGAGTTCCTTCAATGTTAATACACGGGGAACCTGGAATAGGTAAGACATCGTTTGCCCATGCAATTGCTGGTACTGTAGATAAACGTTTTGTAACTGTAAATGCGACTACTTCTGGTAAAAAAGAACTTGAGGATATCGTTCATGAGGCGAAAATGTTCGGTGAGATCATTCTTTTTGCAGATGAAATTCATCGTTGGTCAAAGCTGCAACAGGATTATTTATTATCATATGTAGAAAGCGGGTTTATCACGTTAATTGGGGCAACAACTGAGAATCCATACCACGATGTTAACAGTGCAATACGATCTCGCTGTAACCACATTTTAAAATTAGAACCGCTTTTACCAAAACATATTTATAAATTATTAGATAAAGCCTTAAGAGATGAGGATAGAGGATTAGGAAATTTGCAAATCCAAATTTCAGAGGAACAAATTTTAAAAATTGCTAATGGAGTGAATGGTGATGCAAGATCATCATTAAATATTTTGGAATCAATTGTATACGGTTCAACAAAAGAGTCAGACGGAACGATTGTAGTACAAGATGAAATTATTGATGAATTTCTTCGTTCAAAAGGTTTTAATCATGATAAAAATGGAGACTTTCATTATGACACATTGTCTGGTTTCCAAAAGAGTATTCGTGGAAGTGATGTAAATGCAGCACTTTATTATTTGGCGAGGCTCATTGAAGCTGGTGATTTAACTAGCATAATTCGAAGATTATTAGTTATTGCTTACGAGGATATCGGATTAGCTGGCGATCCATGGAAGGTTGTTCTTGCTTGTGAAGCCGCAAAGCAAGTTGGATTTCCTGAAGCAAGAATTATTCTTTCAAATGCGGTAATTGAACTTTGTTTGTCATCCAAATCTAATTCTAGTGTTACATCAATTGATCGAGCATTGAATGATGTGAGAAGTGGGCTACATGATGATATCCCAGCACATTTAAAAGATAGTCATTATGCTGGAGCCAAGGATATGGGGCATGGGATTGGTTATATTTATCCGCATGATCATCCTTTAGGTAATTTTGGCGGTTGGGTTTATCAACAATATCTTCCAGATCGACTTGTAAATCAAGTTTACTATAAACCAAAAGAAGCAGGTAACGAAAAACGTTACGGGGCTATTTTTGATAAACTACAGCAGTTTAAGAAAAATCGTAATTAGGTCAATAATTAACGAGAAGGTAGATATAAAGCGAAATTGGTCGCTTAATCTACCTTCCTTTTTAATATGATCCATTCAATTATGATAAAATTTATTAATATACCTACCCATATATTAACGTTTAGGGCTTCCTCAACCATTCGTTCTCTCCCACCAGGTATATGTAATCCATTTAGCAAAAAGTAGGCTAATAATATAAATGGAACTAAAACTCTACCACTAACTGCTACTAATGTGATTCCAAAACTTCGAGTCATCCAGATTTGGTGAGCTATGTAATTTTTCTTCTTAGCGCTATGCATACCTTTAAATGTAGTGAAAATCCAAAGTATAGCTAAAACAAGAAAAGACATTACCTTTGAAAAATTTTCGATATAAAAAATTACAATTAATGACAAAATTGCACTTATAAAAACGCTAGTACAGTAAATCTTTCCGATCATTCGATGGATTCTTGGATTACGAGATCTAATCCTTTTTACAAACTGTAAGAACCCAGTAATTAAAGCAATAAATGCAAAAAAGATATGTGTAATTAAAGCAGGATATTGAATTGAAGTTGAACTAATTTGAATACGACTTTTCTCAGGATCTATTAGGAAATAAGGTGCCATAAATGGAACAATGACACAAAGTGAAATAATAAATAAAATCCACCAACTTTTTTTAGAATTCATAAATTAACTTGACCCCCGTTATTTAGTTTGATATTTAATATGTAATTTAGTATAAAATCTATAAGTAATATCATAACAACCTAATATGAACGGAACATGAATAAAAAAAGTCGAGACTTGAGTCTCGACTTTTAAGCACTAACATCATTTTCAAAAACTTCAATAGTTGGTGAATCAACTAAATGACTAGTTAATATTTTGATCTCGAGGAAAAGTAGATCGGGTTTAATAAAAGTAGAAGGGATTGATAAAATCTCTTCGTCGTCTTTATCATAGAAAACAATATAATTTACTTTTCGTTGATATGCTGCCATTTTACCTTCGTTTTTACCCCATTTTCTGAGTTCGATCGTCATCCGGTTTATCTTATGAAGCTCAATTGACTTCAATTCATTACCTTTTTTTAAGGTTAACTGTCTACTTGTTAAAATTAATTTAGATTCTTTTCGAAGTTGAATTGTTGCATACACTTTATATAAGAAAATTATCCATAGTAAAGCTAGTAATAAAAAATAAATAGGATCGTGATTTCCAAAAGCAGTACCTGTTCTAACAGCTGTTAGAAACCCAAGGAAATAAGTACCAAAATGCCAGCTTGGTTTTGATTCCAAAATGACTTCTTGACCTAGTTTATCGTTTTCTACCTTATTCAATAATTCAAGTTGAGTTTTATGTTCATCCTCAGCGTATTTGTCCCATTTTGTAAATGCGGAAATTGTTTCATCATAAAATCGTGGACTAGGAATTTGTTCAGTGATATAAGCCCCTACATATGCAGCCATCCAATCTTTTTCTTCCCAATTTTCTTGCTGACTGCGAAATTTAGTTAAATAATAAGTTACTTCTTGTTCATAATAGTTCGAAGTATCATATCGCTTTATAATTTCTATCTCGTCGGGGATCACACCAAAATCCTCATGAGCAATTAAATAAAGAAACAGTCTGTTTTTCACAAAACTATGTTGATGTTCTTCCGTAAATGAGTAAATATCTTTCTTTGAAAATTCATTTAATTTTGTATAAAACCATACAGCAGATTCAATATTATGAGCACAATAATCAAGGATTTCTTTTTCAATTTGTACGCCATGTTCCATCAGTGATATAACAGCATCCACTTTTAAGTAAGGATCTTTATACTCAAGTGCTTCTTTTAAATATTCATGAATGCTATCGTCAAAATAATATTGCATTAATTGAAGGCAAATACCCATCTCTGTTCGAACGATGAGGTAAGATTCCTTCCAAGCCTGGTACACATATTTTAAGTTGTAATCTTGATCATAATTTAAATATGAATCTCGTTTAAGCTTATATAAAACTTTAATTTGTTCGATTATATAATCGTTCTCAGCAGATGAAAAAGGTAGAGAAATTGAATTCCTTTTACATAATAGAATCAGATGGAAAATTGAAACGGCAGTTTCTTCATTTTCGATTAAACGTAATAGTTTTTTTACAAGTTCTGGAGCCCAATTTGTCTCTTCGAAAATGAATTGAACATCGATATCAAGTGAGTATCGATTACTATTTTTTTCAATGATTCGTATATAAGCATCTCTAGCTAACTCTGATTTAAGACTTATTAATAAATAGAGGGCTTGAAGTTTTGCGCGTTCACTATATGCTTCAAAATTCTTTTCGATTGGAGTTATTAATTCTTGGAGCTCGAACTCTGAACAAAATCCAACTAAGTGATAGCTTCCATCATCCCAATCTTCTATTGATTTCGGGAAATTGGTTCCCGCTTCTTCTAATAAATAAATTAATGATTCAATAGAAGCACCTGATCGAAGAGACTTTCTAAGTTGGTCTATGCCTTTTGCGCGCTGATATAGATCTTGGTGGCGTAATTGATTTACTATTTTCTTGAATTTTCTTTGTACAGCCAACTTAAAACCTCCTCTAGCTTCTTTTTAATTCCAATATATCATAATAAGGGTAATGGGAAATAGTTAAATAGTCTTGTAGTATGCTTGTTTAAATAAAAATTCAGGACTTTTAACTTGTTTTTTGTCACAATTGGATAAATTTTACAAATTGTTTTGAAAATTTATTATAATAATAAGAACAAGCAGTTCATATTTTAATAAGGAACTTGTCCAATCCTAGCGATCATTTCGATTAACTTATTCTCGAAACGAAAGTAGGAATTTTTTTTGTACCTAAAATTAAGAATGGAGGATGAACATGGTTAAGCTCTATGTCCTGGCGGTTGTCATTGGTGGAGTGACCGGATTTATTTTTCACATCCTGTTTAACAAAGGTACGATTATGCTCCCGGTGAGACGAAAGAAAGGCTTTTATTTAGGTTTTCTTGCAGATATTTTATTTGGAGCAACAGCCGCGACATTATTTGTTTCATTATTTATACCAGAAAACATGTTAAAAGATATGCGTATGGTAATCGGATACTGTATATTAGCTGGTCTCTCATCTCAAAGCTTTCTTTTAAGTAGGGCACTTAACACTGAACGGGAAAGGGTAAGTTCACTGCATAATATTTCTAAGCAAATTGTGTAGTATTTTCAATAATTTACTTAGCAAAAGATGAAGGAGGCATGTAATGAGGCTAGTGCTAACACCTGAAGAGAAAGCCATTTATTTAGATTTATTAGAGGATTTATTAAATGCTGATACCGAATACGAAATAAAAAGTATCGAATTTCAAGTCATAAGCTTTTTGAATAACATAAAAGAATCTAGAAAAAATGTTGAAGATTTCGATGAAAAAGCGGCAGCCGCTCAATTCGTACGAGCTGGTAAATTGAAAAGTTAAGCAATCAAAATAATGAAAGCAATCAGACTAAAATAGAAAACACCTATAATGTCGTATAGTTAAACTATATAACATTAGGGGTGTTTTTTTTGTAGATTAGAGAAATCTTTGTCCTATGTTTTTTTTAGATTACTAGTTAATTAGCGAGAATGATGGAGAAATAATTTTAGAATTTATAAAGCGTTGAAGTTCAAGTTAGTATACTGACCTGACTAGTTGATTACATAGATAGATATTGCACTTTTCCAATTGGTTTAGTGCATTTTTTTCCTGGCATGTGAATTTATAGGATAAATAGTGTACAATAATTGTATTACTACAGTTTAAAAATAGGATAAATCTGATAAAAATAAGAGATACAGTTTATTGAACGGAGTGAATTAATGAAGATTTCAACTAAGGGAAGATACGGACTGACAGTTATGATTGAATTAGCTAAAAGATATTGTGATAAACCAATTTCACTCAAGAGTATTGCGAAAGCACAAAATCTTTCTGAGCATTATTTAGAACAAATTATTTCATTATTACGTAATGCAGGATTAGTTAAGAGTATTCGTGGAGCATATGGTGGGTATATTTTAACAAAGGAACCAAATGAAATTTCTGCAGGTGAAGTGATAACTGCACTTGAAGGTTCGCTATCTCCAATCGAAAATCTTGAAGATGAAAATCCTGCTCAAAGAGAGTTATGGACTCGTGTTCAAAAAGCGATTAATGAAGTGTTAGACCATACGAATCTTGAGGATTTAGCAAAATTAGAATCTGATGATTTAAACGGATATATGTTTTATATTTAATTTTAGTGCGTTCAAAGTTAGTTGAACGCTTCATAAAGAAAGGGTTTAATAAAAATGGAACGTATTTATGTAGATCATGCTGCGACTTCTCCAATGCATCCAGAAGTAATTGAAAAGATGGTTGTAGAAATGCAAGAGACTTTTGGAAATCCATCTAGTATTCATTCATTTGGCCGACAAGCTCGCCAAAAGATTGATACTGCACGCATGGTTTGTGCTAATAGTATAGGATCAAAAGTTAACGAAATTATTTTTACAAGCGGTGGAACGGAAAGTGATAACCTTGCTGTTTTAGGCGCTGCTTATGCGAATCAAAAATATGGTAAGCACATTATTACCTCTAGCATCGAGCATCATGCTATATTACATACATGCCAGGCTCTTGAAAAGGAAGGGTTTGAGGTTACGTATTTACCTGTTGATCATACAGGTCGTGTGAATGTAGAGGATGTAAAAGCTGCACTGCGTGATGATACGATTTTAGTATCAATTATGATGGTTAATAATGAAATCGGAACAGTTCAACCAATTAAAGAAATTGGTGAACTTCTTAGTGACCATAAAGCTCATTTCCATACAGATGCAGTACAAGCTTACGGCTTAATTCCAATTAATGTTGAAGAACTTGGTGTCGACTTTTTATCCATTTCCTCACATAAAATTAATGGACCTAAAGGTGTAGGTTTTCTTTATGTAAGTGAAAATGCAATTTTTACACAATTGCAATATGGTGGACAGCAAGAGCGTAAACGTCGTGCAGGTACAGAAAATGTTCCTGGTATTGTTGGATTAGCTAAAGCGGTTGAAGTAATTCACATCGAAAGAGATGATCGTGTAAAAAGCTATTTGCGTTTCCATGAAATCTTACTGAGCGTCCTAAAAGAAAATGGAATTCGTTTTGAAAAAAATGGAAACGACTCGTTTTTTGCACCACATGTGTTAAACTTATCATTTGAAGATATTTCAATTGAATCATTTTTGGTAAACCTTGATTTATCAGGCATAGCAGCTTCAAGCGGGTCTGCTTGTACAGCTGGTAGTATAGATCCATCACATGTTTTAGTTGAAATGTTTGGAATAGATTCACCTAAAATACGCTCTTCGGTTCGATTTAGCTTTGGTTATGGAAATACAGACGAACAAATCCGGATACTTGGAGAACGTGTATCTTCAATTGTAAAACGATTAGTTAAAATATAAATTTTAAAAGTGCGAGGGGATATTATTTATGAATAAAAAAGATCCAAAAGACACTCGCGTAGTAGTAGGAATGTCAGGTGGTGTAGATTCATCTGTAACAGCATATTTATTGAAACAACAAGGATATGATGTCATCGGTATTTTTATGAAAAACTGGGATGACACAGATGAATTTGGCGTATGTACAGCAACTGAAGATTATGAAGATGTAATTGCAGTTTGTAATCAAATAGGAATTCCGTATTATGCAGTGAATTTTGAAAAGCAATATTGGGATAAAGTGTTTACCTATTTCTTAGATGAATATAAAAAAGGGAGAACACCAAACCCAGATGTAATGTGTAACAAAGAAATTAAGTTTAAAGCATTTCTTGAGCATGCAATGGAGCTTGGGGCTGATTATGTAGCGACAGGTCATTATGCTGGAGTTGAGTTTCGTGACGGAGAATATAAAATGTTACGAGGCATTGACAGCAATAAAGACCAAACTTATTTCCTAAATCAACTTGGCCAAGAACAACTATCGAAAGTTATGTTTCCACTTGGAGGCTATTTAAAGCCTGAAATCCGTAAAATTGCTGAAGAGGCAGATTTAGCAACAGCTAAGAAAAAAGACAGTACAGGAATTTGCTTCATTGGCGAACGTAACTTTAAAGAATTTCTAAGTAATTATTTACCTGCACAACCTGGTGAAATGAGAACAATGAACGGGGAAGTTAAAGGTAAACATGATGGACTTATGTATTATACAATTGGTCAACGTCATGGACTTGGAATCGGTGGAAATGGAGATCCTTGGTTCGTTGTAGGAAAAGACTTAGAAAATAATGTTTTATTAGTTGAACAAGGTTTTCATAATGAGTTACTTTATAGTAATGAAGTACTTGCTTCTGATATTAGTTGGACATCAAATAAACCAAAAGAAGGTTCATTTACTTGTACTGCTAAATTCCGTTATCGTTCTGAAGATAACGAAGTAACGGTCCACATTTTAGATGATAACTCAGTAAGAATTCTTTGCCACGAAAAAATTCGTGCAATCACTCCAGGACAAGCCGTTGTATTTTACGACGGAACAGACTGCCTAGGTGGAGGTACAATTGATCGAGCATTTATCGATGGTAATGAATTAACATATTTAAGATAAATCTATTTACCCCAATCGTAATGGTTGGGGTTGTTTTTTTTGAATGGAAATACTTAATTTATCGTAGAAAATTTTGAAGAAACGTTCCTTTGAAATGTATACTATGGTGTGATAGTGTTATAGAAAATGGAGTCTATCCAAAATAATTGAAAGAAAATACATAGAGGTGTCATACATGAATAATTTTGAACGTGGAGTAGCAGCCCTACAAGAAGGAAACTTAGAGGAAGCAGCTAATTTTTTAACAAAAGAAATTGAAGAAAATCCTACTAATTCATTAGCATATGTTAATTTTGGTCAGCTTTTACTATCGATGGGAGATGTAGAACGAGCTTGTCGTTTTTTTGAAAAAGCTTTAGAAATTGATCCGGAATTGGCAGCAGCGCATTATGCAGTTGGAACTGTGTATTTTGAAGATGGAAAGTTTGAATTAGCTAAAAATCATTTTCAACATTGTGTGAAACTTGGAATGAATGATAGTGATGTCCATTTTATGATTGGTCTATGCTGTGTTAATAGTGGAGAAGATCGTTTTGCACTTCCATTTTTTCAACGAGCGATTGAGTTAGATGATAAAGATGTAGACGCATTATTCCAATATGGCCTTACTTTAGCTAAATTAGAAATGTTAGATGAAGCAAAAATTAATTTAGAAAAGGTTTTACAATTAGATGAACTTCATGCTGATGCCCATTATAATCTAGGCATTATTGCGATGTTTAATGATCAAATTACAACTGCGAAAGACCATTTTAATAAAGCGATTGAAAGTCAAGATGATCATATGCTTGCTATGCATGCTTTAAAAGTAATTGAAAATAAAGAAGTAGAATGAAGCCAGTTTAGTTATGTAAGATCGGGGAGGTGGAGAAATGCAAACCCAAAGTGAAATGGAATTGTTTGTTGATGAGACACCATATATTAAAGGGCATATCACAACAATCATCTTTTATAATGCAGAAAATTTTTATACAGTTGCAAAGGTAAAAGTGGTTGATACAAATTTATCAAATTGTGAACAGGAAATGACCATTACTGGGAATATTCCAAGGATGAATGAAGATGAAACATATACATTTAAGGGGATTGTAAAAGACCATCCGAGGTATGGTAAACAATTTCAAATTTCTTCATTTGAAAAAGAGCTTCCATCTACCAAAAAAGGTGTTATTCAATATTTATCCTCAGATTTGTTTAAAGGAATAGGAAAGAAAACAGCTGAGAAAATCGTTGATCATTTAGGTGAAGGTGCAATTAATAAAATTTTAGATAATGCTGATAGCTTAGAAGGTGTTCCCGGGCTGGCAAAATCAAAAGCTAAAGAAATTTATGAAACAATTCTATCTCATCAAGGTCTTGAAAAAGTAATCAGCTTTTTAAGTAGCTACGGCATTGGAACGGGCCTATCGATTAAAATTTATAAGACTTATAATGAATCAACTCTAGATGTTATCCGAACGAATCCATTTAAGTTAATTGAAGATGTGGATGGGATTGGGTTTGGAAGGGCAGATGAAATTGGTCGAGCAATCGGTATTACAGGAAATCATCCAGATCGGATACGTGCGGGATGTATTTATATTTTAGAACATTTATCGATGCAAGAAGGACATGTTTACATAACGCAAGATCAGTTTATTGATGAAACTAGACAATTATTAATGAAACAGGATAAAGAGCTTGTCGAAGCAGTCGACATTTCTCGGGAAATGAAACGATTGGTAGCAGACGGGAATCTAGTAATGGAAGACGAGAGAATCTATTTGGCTGCTCTTTATTACGCTGAGAAAGGCATTGTAAATGCTATTCAAAAATTATTAAGCAGTGCTCCAGATTTAGGAGAAATGACTGAAACCAGATTTGCAAAAGAGCTAGAAGATCTTGAATCAAAAATGAATGTAAAATATGCACCTTCTCAAGCGCAAGCAATCAAAAAGGCTATGGAGTCAGCTATGATGGTCCTTACAGGTGGACCAGGGACAGGTAAAACGACAGTTATTAAAGGAATCGTTAATCTATTTTCAACAATCCATGAATTATCATTAGATCAGCATTCTTATCCAAAAGATGATCCTTTCCCTTATTTGCTTGCTGCACCTACAGGTAGAGCGGCAAAACGAATGAGTGAAGCAACTGGATTACCGGCAGTAACAATCCATCGTTTACTCGGTTGGACAAGAGAAGGGGAGTTTAGTCATCATGAGGAAAATCCTTTAAATGGAAAATTACTGATCATTGATGAGTTTTCAATGGTCGATGTTTGGTTAGGGAATCAATTACTCAAAAGCATTCCAGAAGGCTGCCAAGTCATTTTTGTAGGAGATGAGGATCAATTACCTTCTGTTGGCCCAGGTCAAGTCCTAAAGGATTTACTAAACTCTGGTACAGTTCCAACAGTACGATTAAAAGACATTTACCGTCAATCAGAAGATTCTTCGATTATTACACTTGCACATTATATAAAAGATGGAACAATATCCGAGGATTTATTTGAACAAAGGAAAGATCGTTCATTTATCGGCTGTTCAAGTCAACAAGTTGTTGAAGTCGTCAAAAAGGTGTGTGAAAACGCCAATAAAAAAGGTTTTCCAGTTAGAGATATCCAAGTATTAGCACCGATGTATCGTGGTCCAGCAGGAATTGATGCCCTAAATGAAGGGCTACAAGAGGTGTTTAACCCTAAAAAAGAAAAGCAACGTGAAATGAATTTTGGTGATACAACTTTTCGTACAGGTGATAAAGTTCTCCAACTCGTAAACGTTCCTGAAAATAATGTTTTTAATGGAGATATGGGTGAAATTGTAAACATTTTTTTCGCCAAAGAAAATGTAGAACAACAAGATATAATTATCGTTTCATTTGATGGAAATGAAGTGACCTATACTAGACCAGATTTTTCTCAATTAACTCTTGCTTACTGTTGTTCAATACATAAGTCGCAAGGTAGTGAATTTGATATTATTGTGCTTCCAATTGTCAAAAGTTATTATCGAATGCTTCGAAGAAATTTAATTTACACTGCAGTGACTAGAAGTAAGAAGTTCTTAATCATGTGCGGTGAACAAGATGCGTTTATTCAAGGCATAGGAAGAACAGATGATGGTCAAAGACAAACTACACTATGTATGAAACTAAAAGGGATTGAAAATGGTGAAGCACAACTAAACGAAGATTTACCATTTCAGCTTTCAGATGAATTACCAAATCTTTCACCTTATGATTTCATGTAATTGACTAACAATATATAGTGCAAGACGATTCCTGTACTAACGTATATTTTTATGAAAATTTGGTCACAATGCTTAGAAACATTGCCTTTTTTAGGCTAAGGGAGCGAGCGTTGTGATTTGTCCAAATTGTCATAGTAAAGACTTAGGGAAAATAGGTGTAAATCAATATTATTGTTGGGGATGTTATATTGAACTAACAATTAATAAAGGCATAATTTATACCCACCAAGTTGAAGAAGATGGTACGTTAAGTTCGTTAGATGATTTATTTGACGAAGAGGATCGAAAACTTAGTATGTAGGAGTGGGTAATTGATGGCTAGAAAAAGCTCTTTATTAGGTTTAGGTTTAGGTGCAGGTGCACTTGCGATGAAGTTAATGTACGATAACAAATGGCTTACTTCAAAGAACATGAAGCGTATGAGAAAGTCATTGAAAAAAATGTTTTAATTTTTTAAGCGCACATGCCTTTAAGGCATGTGCTTTTTTACTGTCGAAAAAAAGTTAATCAATTAAATTGTTGGATTGATCTTTGATAAAAAAGTTGTGTCATATTGATTTCCACTACAGGGTGCTCGCTTTCCATGGGGCGAGACCTGAGCCTCCTCGGCGTCGCCTGTAGGGTCTCAGCCTTCCCGCTTATCCCATAGGAGTCGAGCACCCTTTCGTTCCAATCAACTTCTTAATAAAAAAATAATAATCTTAAAAACAATATAATAGTCAATTGAACTAATGAATGACCTTTTATTAATCAAATTGTAGCTTATGATGACGACTTACAAATCTTTACAGATCGTCAAAAAAGAAGAGATTTTTAATTTTTGCAAGTTAGTTAAAAATTTATATATAAACCAAAATACTTGTTTATCAATAAGAATGACAGAGGCACGTGCTTTGTTTTTTCCTGGATTTTTTTGCTGTTCAATGTTTCTGCCAATTCTCAACTTGCTTTCAAATCTAAAAACTTTTCATTGAAAAAATAACCATGCTCTTTTATCATTTATAAAAACATGGAAAAGAGATGGTAAATATGGGAGTGGGAGTTAAACTTGTTAAGAATGATTTAAAGTATGCAGAGCAGGTGTTTAGGTTATCATCAGATCCAGGTGTGAAAGATATATTAGGAATAAAAGTAGATCATATTGATGATACAATTGGTTTTATTAGCTATATTGTTCAGCAGGAATTAGAAGGTAAAGTAATAAACCGGATAATTTTGAATGAGCAAGATGAGGTTGTCGGTATAACTAGTTTAAAGCACATTGACCGAGGAGATGGAATTTGTCATATCGGCACTTGGATAGGGGTTCCATTTTGGGGGCAAGGGTATAATGAGGCTTCAAAAATTGAAATTTTAAAAATTGCTTTTAACGAGTTGAAAATGGACTATGTTTTTGCTGGAGCAAAAGAGTCAAATACTAGATCAAGGCGTGCACAAGAGAAATTAGCTTATATGACAATTGGTGTAGAGAAGGAATTTCCAAAAGAACTAAAAATCGTTGAAAAAGAGGCAAAAACCAAATGTGTATTGAATGTTGTGAAGAGAGAAGACTTCGCAAAATATTTAACAAGTCACATAATTTAATTGAAATTCTCCATACTATTATCAGTATGGAGGTTTTTTTATGGACGGTTTAAAGTTAAAGTGGATATATCGATTATGTTTAATTTTGCTAATTGGATTAGTTGGAATAGTTTTTTATTATTTAAAACCGGTTTATTTACATATTGTAATTGGTGTTTTAAAATCGATGGTTCCATTTTTGATTGGGTTAATAATTGCCTATTTGTTACATCCAGCAATTGAATACATTCATAAAAAAGGGATAAAACGAGTAATTGCGATTTTATTGATCTATTTATTATTTTTTGGAGGGTGTGTACTAGGGCTTTATTTACTACTCCCCATTTTTAAACAACAGTGGCAAGATATTTTAAGAGCTTTTCCTAAAGTTATGGCATTATATGATAATTTTTTATCAAAAATCGAACGAAAGACTTCGAGGATGCCAATTTTTCTTCATAATCGTATTGATTTAATGATTAATGGTGCAGAAAAATCAGGATTATCATTATTGAATAAATCTGGTGAATGGATGAAGCAATTAGTAAATAATATTATTTCACTCTTTATCATTCCGTTTATCGTTTTTTACTTTTTAAAAGACTATAAGGTCTTATCGAATATGTTTTGGAAAATTATCCCTTACAAATGGCGATATGAAGCAAAAGGTTTAGCAAAAGAACTTAATAATACATTTGGAAAATATATTCGTGGTCAAATATTAGTTTGTTTTTTACTGTTTGTATTAGCAACAATATTTCTATGGATTGTTCGAATGAAATATGCTCTAGTATTAGGAGTGGTCATAGGAATAACAGATATCATTCCTTATTTCGGACCGGTTATTGGAGCTGTACCAACTCTGTTTCTAGCTGCTTCGGAAGGGACAAGTTTATTAATTAGAGTAGGTATTACATTAATTATTTTACAATTGATCGAGGGTAACGTCCTTTCTCCGCTTATAATTGGAAAATCAATTCATACTCATCCAGTTATTATAATGTTTTCATTATTAGTTGCAGGTGAAATAGCTGGTTTTATAGGTTTGTTAATTGCCGTTCCAGTATTAGTTGTCATCATTTCTGTTATTCGCTATTACAGTAATAGAAAAGAACGTCTCTCAACTTGACTTTCATTTTTGACAATGATACTATTTTTTCATACAATTTATATTTGCAAAATTTTGAAGGAACAAGTATGTCACTAAACCATTTAAGCTTATGCAAAAGAGAGAAGTTTCCTAGGCTGAAAGAAACTTTAATGAAGGGTGACAGAAAAGCTACTCCTGAATGCAGCTAATCACTGACGCGTCAGACCACGTTACGGTCTCTTGAGGTGATGAATAGACTTCGAGGCATTTTTGCCTAAGCAACAGGCTTTCTATTCATAATCAGGGTGGTATCGCGAGTACATCTCGTCCCTGTTTTAGGGACGGGATTTTTTTGTTTTTATTACATTATAAATTTACTAAATGGAGGTTAATATAATGAAAAAGCTAACTGCTGCTCAAATACGCCAAATGTACTTAGACTTCTTTAAAGAAAAAGGACACTCTATTGAGCCAAGTGCATCTTTAGTACCAGTAGAAGATCCAACTTTATTATGGATTAATAGTGGTGTAGCGACATTAAAGAAATATTTTGATGGTCGAGTAATTCCAGAGAATCCAAGGATAACAAATTCACAAAAATCAATTCGAACAAATGATATTGAGAACGTTGGGAAAACAGCTCGTCACCATACATTTTTTGAAATGTTAGGTAATTTCTCAATTGGAGATTATTTCCGTGAAGAAGCTGTAACATGGGGTTGGGAGCTTTTAACTTCATCTGAATGGTTTGGTTTTGAAAAAGAAAAATTATACGTTACTGTCTATCCTGAGGATAAAGAAACGTATGATTTATGGATTAAATTAGGATTAGATCCTGAGCATATTATCTTGTTAGAAGGTAACTTCTGGGAAATTGGTGAAGGACCATGTGGACCATGTACAGAGATTTTCTATGATCGTGGAACAAAATATGATCCAGAAAACATTGGAATTAAATTATTAAAAGAGGATTTAGAAAATGATCGATATTTAGAAATTTGGAATATTGTATTCTCTCAATTTAATTCAAAAGATGGTTTAGATCGCAAAGAATACCCTGAATTACCAAACAAAAACATTGATACTGGAATGGGCTTAGAACGTATGGCAAGTGTACTACAAGAAGTAGACACAAACTTTGACACTGATTTATTTATGCCAATTATCAATGTGGTTGAAACAATTTCTGGTCAAAAATATCGAAATGGACAATTAGATCAAGATACTGCTTTTAAAGTAATTGCTGACCATATACGTACGGTATCTTTTGCTGTTGCAGATGGCGCTCTGCCTTCAAATGAAGGTCGCGGATATGTATTACGTCGATTAATCCGTCGTGCTGTTCGTTTTGCTAAAAAATTAGGTATTGAACGTCCATTTATGTTTGAACTTGTTCCAGTTGTTGCAGAAATCATGGAAAGCTACTATCCAAATGTGAAAGAAAAAGTACCGTTCATTCAAAAAGTAATTAAAAATGAGGAAGAGCGTTTCCATGAAACATTACATGAAGGATTATCACTTCTTACAAATGTAATGAAGGATGCAAAAGCTAAAGGAAGTACTGTAATTAAAGGTGAAGATGTTTTCCGTCTTTATGACACATATGGATTCCCGATTGAATTAACAGAAGAATATGCAGAAGAAGAAGGATTAACAGTTGATCATGACGGTTTCGAAATTGAAATGGAAAAACAACGTGAGCGTGCTCGTTCTGCAAGACAAGATGTTGATTCAATGCAGGTACAAAGTGAAGCACTTCGTGAAATCAAGGAAACCTCAGCTTTTGTAGGTTATAGCGAAGGTTCGGTTGAATCGACAGTTCTTGTTCTAGTACAAGACGGAGAAAAAGTTGAAGATGTAGCAAATGGCGAAGAAGCTCATTTAATTCTTGATGTAACTCCTTTCTACGCTGAAAGTGGAGGTCAAATTGCAGACCGTGGAACTTTAACGGCTCCTGGTTTAAAAGTGGAAGTGCTTGATGTTCAAAAAGCTCCAAACGGACAAAATTTACATCGAGTGAAGGTTGTTGAAGGTGCTTTATCAGTTGGTGCTAAAGTTGAATCAACAATTAATAAAGCTAACCGTTCAAGTATTGTAAAGAACCACACAGCTACTCACTTATTACACCAAGCATTAAAGGATGTACTTGGAATTCATGTAAATCAAGCTGGTTCATTAGTAAACCAAGAACGCTTACGTTTTGACTTCTCGCATTTCGGTCAAGTAACGTCTGAAGAACTTGAAATAATTGAAAAAATTGTGAATGAAAAAATTTGGGAAAGCATACCAGTTCAAATTTCTGAAAAAGCAATTGCTGAAGCAAAAGCAATGGGAGCAATGGCATTATTCGGTGAAAAATATGGTGATGTAGTACGAGTAGTTCAAGTTGGAGATTATAGTCTTGAGCTATGTGGTGGATGTCATGTTGATAACACAGCATCGATCGGTACATTTAAAATAATTTCTGAGTCAGGAATTGGAGCTGGTACGCGCCGTATTGAAGCAGTTACCGGCAAATCAGCTTACGAATATATGCAAGAACAAATTGGTCAACTAAAAGAGGCAGCTAGCCTATTAAAATCAAATACGAAAGACGTTGTTGCTCGTATTGAAACTTTACAATCAGATTTAAAACAAGTACAAAAAGAGAATGAGTCACTTTCTTCAAAATTAAGCAATATTGAAGCAGGAAATATTAGTAATAACGTGAAAGAAGTAAATGGAGTAAAATTCGTTGCTGCTAAAGTAAATGGAGCAGATATGAATAGTCTTCGCACAATGGTTGATGACCTTAAAAATAAAATTGGCTCTGTTGTTGTATTACTTGGTTCTGCTAATGAAGGTAAAGTAAACTTAATTGCTGGTGTCACAAAAGATTTAGTAGGTCAAGGATATCATGCAGGAAATCTAATAAAAGAAGCTGCTTCAATTTGTGGCGGAGGAGGCGGTGGCCGTCCAGATATGGCTCAGGCTGGCGGTAAGGATCCTTCGAAATTAGACGAGGCTGTTGCTTTTGTTGAAAAATGGATGAACACGATTTCAAAATAATTCAAAAATCGTGTACAATAACAGATATAAAAATTTTTAGCTGATTCGTAACTGCGTAATAAAAATGGTACAATGTAATTAGCTAAAAATAAACGGATAAGTGGGGTGCTTTGTATGGATTCATTTGATAAAACGATGAAGTTTAGTTTGCAAGATGAAGGTCAAGATATACGAGTTAATGAAGTATTGTTGAAGGTTCATGACGCGTTACAAGAAAAAGGCTATAATCCAATCAATCAAATAGTAGGATACTTATTATCAGGTGATCCTGCATACATTCCTCGTCACAATGACGCAAGAAGTATGATGAAAAAATTAGAACGTGATGAAATCATTGAGGAATTAGTTAAATCTTACTTACAACAACATCGTGGAGAATAATTAATGAGAGCACTTGGGCTAGATGTAGGTACTAAAACAATTGGTGTAGCTGTAAGTGATGCTCTTGGTTGGACAGCTCAAGGTATTGAGACAGTCAAAATTGATGAAGAACGTCAGAAATTTGGACTAGACCGACTAAAAGAAATCATCGATAGCTACGAAATCGAAAGAATAGTTGTAGGCTTACCTAAAAATATGAACGGAAGTATTGGAGAACGCGGTGAAGCTTGTACGCGTTTTGGAAAAATGATTGAAGAAGAATTCAATCTTCCGGTTATACTATGGGATGAAAGACTTTCAACAATGGCTGCCGAACGTTTTCTAATTTCTGCTGACGTAAGTCGTAAGAAAAGAAAACAAGTAATCGATAAAATGGCAGCAGTAGTTATTTTACAAAACTACTTAGATAGTATAAAGTGATAAAGAAGAATGGAGACTGGCCGACAACAAGTGTATTTACAGTACAACTTACCTGGCGGCCCCTCCACCTATTCACTTTTATACTAATACATAAAAGGATTAAAATAATAGAGGTGATATAAATGGAACACGGTGAAGACAGACAAATTACAATCATCGATGAGGAAGGTAATGAGATTCTTTGTAATATTATCATGACTTTCGAATCAGATGATTATGGTAAATCATATGTAATTTATAGTCCAGTTGGACAAGAGTTTGATGAAGATGGAGACCCAATCTACCATGCATCTAGCTTCATCCCTGCAGAAGATGGTGAAGATGGAGAGTTATATCCAATCGAATCTGACGAAGAGTGGGAAATGGTTGAAGAAGTATTAAACACTTTCTTTGACGAAGAAGAAGGAGAATAATATCTCTGGATTTAAAAATGCTAAGCGCTTATAAAAGTGTTTAGCATTTTTTTATGTAGAAAATTGCCGATTTAGCACTTATTTGTAGTATACTATAACGTGGAAAAGGAGGTAGATAAGTTTGTCATTAAACGATTTTGATAAAAATGGATACAAGAATACAAATAAAAAAAGCAGAGGTATGCTTATTTTTACATATTTAATTATTGCTTGTATTGTCGTAGTTGGAGCGGGTTTTGCAACTTATAAATATATGTTAAAACCTGTTAATTCAGCAAATAAACAAATTAAATTAGTAACAATACCTGAAGGAAGCTCTGTTGATAATATTGCAGCAATTTTTAAAAAGAAAAACTTAATAAAAAATACATCAATTTTTAAACTATATGTGAAGTTGCATAACAAGGCTAGTCTAAAATCAGGGAATTATCATTTTAGCGAAAATCAAGGAGTTGCAACGATTGTAAACCACTTACAAGTAGGCGGTAAATATCAAGTTGCTGTTAAGGATTTAATGGTTCCTGAAGGTTCTCAATTAAACGAAATTGCAGCACTTATTGCAAAAGAATTTAAATTAGATCAAGCAGCTGTACTAAAACAGTTGAATGATAAAGCATTTATACAAGGAATACAAAAAAAGTTTCCTCAATTAATAACGAATGATATTTTTAAACCTGGAATTCGCTATCCATTAGAAGGGTACTTATATCCTTCAACTTATATGTACGGGGATTATACTCCTAGCTTAGAGGAAATTATTACACCAATGTTAACTGAAACAGTGAAAATATTAGACCAATATAAAGAAGAAATGAGTAACCAAAAGCTTACTCCTCATCAGACATTAACAATGGCCTCGTTAATTGAGGAAGAAGCCACTGGTACGACAGATCGAAAGTTAATTTCAAGTGTATTTTATAATCGACTAAAAATAGGAATGCCATTACAAACGGATCCAACAGTCTTGTATGCACTGGGTAAACATAAAGAACGCGTATTATATAAAGATTTAGAAGTTAAATCTCCTTATAATACTTACTATGTTAAAGGGTTACCAGTAGGACCAATCGCAAGTGCTGGGGTTGATAGTATAGTAGCTGCTCTTGAGCCTGCTAAATCAGATTATTTATATTTCCTTGCAGATAAAACAGGTAAAGTAATCTTTACAAAATCGTTAGAAGAGCACAATACTGAAAAAGAAAAGCATATAAAATAAAAAGTTGGAAATACTTGTATACAAAATATTAAATTCCTCAGTAGTATAAATAGTCTACTGAGGAATTTTGTAAATTAAAAAATAGTGAAAGCGTTGCAACCATTCTTGGTACTAGCCAAGGGTCTTTTTTTTATGTTAGAATATTACGGGTCTAAAAAAATTCAGATACACAGAAATTTTACTTACACCTTGTTTTAAGACAAGGTTGTATTTCTATTGGAGGCTTTATAAGCAATGAATGACGTTTTAGTTCGTCAATACTTGGCGAATTTTTATAAACATAGAGAACCTTTTATAGAAGAAATGGAAACTTATGCATTTGAGCATCATGTACCGATAATGGATAAAGCTGGCATGGAATTTATGCTTGGTTTACTTTATTTAATACAGCCAACTTCCATTCTTGAAATTGGTAGTGCAATAGGCTATTCAAGTATTCGAATGGCAAAAGAGTTTCCAAATGTGAAGATTGTTACAATGGAGCGAAATGCAGAGAGAATTCGAAAAGCAAAAGAGTTTATTGAGCGAAGTGATTATAGTAATCGAATTCTACTTTTAGAAGGTGATGCTTTACTTTTAAAAGAAAAGTTGCCTGAAAACAGACAATTTGATGTTATTTTTATCGACGCAGCTAAAGCTCAATATAAACGATTTTTTGAATTATATGAGCCTTTGTTATCAGACAGAGGTGTTATCATTTCAGATAATGTTTTATTTAAAGGCCAAGTTGCTGAAAGTGCGGATCTTGTTGATGATCGACGAAAGAAAGCTTTAATAAAAAAGATTCAAAATTACAATGAATGGCTAATGAATCACCCTAAGTATGATTCGACAATTATACCAATTGGTGATGGAGTTGCTATTAGTAAGAAAAGGGGAGTTAATAATGATTAAGCCTGAGTTATTAGTTACGCCAACTAACCTAAATGACATAGATAAATTAGCTGATGCTGGTGCAGACGCAGTTATTATTGGTGAACAACGTTTTGGATTACGCTTAGCGGGCGAATTTAATCGTGAAGCTGTAAAAAAAGCAGTAGAAATTGCACATAAAAAAAATGTAAAAGTATATGTAGCGATGAATGGCGTTTACCATAATGAAATTCTTGATGAAATTGAAGATTATATTGCTTTTTTAAGAGATGCAAATGTGGATGCAATTGTATTCGGAGATCCTGCAGTTCTTATGTCAGTACGTGCGATTGCACCTAGTATGCAATTACATTGGAATACAGAAACAACGGCTACAAACTGGTTTACATGTAATTACTGGGGTAAACGTGGATCTAAACGTGCGGTATTAGCTAGAGAATTAAGCTTTGAAGCTGTCGCTGAAATTAAAGAGAACGCTAAAGTAGAAATCGAAGTACAAGTACATGGGATGACTGCTATGTTCCAATCAAAACGTTCACTTGTCGGTAACTATTTTGAATACCAAGGAAAGAATTTAGAAATCATTCAACAAAAGAAATATGAAGAAAATATGTTCTTAGTTGACCACGAGCGTAATAATAAATATCCAATTTTTGAAGATCAAAATGGAACGCATATTATGAGTCCTAATGATATTTGTATTGTTAACGAGTTAGAAGAATTAGTTGATGCAGGTATTGATTCATTCAAAATTGACGGAGTCTTAAAATCTTCAGAATATATCATTGAAGTAACAAAACTATACAGACAAGCTATTGATCTATGTGTAGAAGACCGTGAAGCTTACGAAGAAATCAAAGACGAACTTTTCGACAAAATCGAAGCAATCCAGCCTGTAAATAGACCACTGGACACAGGATTCTTCTTTAAAGAAACGGTGTATTAATAGATGTAAGATTAATGATGGAAAAGCAGGGAAGCCAGGGAATTCTAGTGCAGGAAAAAAGCAGTATGATAGAGCCCTGGACCTTAGTCCTGTATTAAAGAGGAGGATTAATAATGGCAATTGGACAATTAGATAAAATAGTTGATGGCAAACGTGTAATCGTGAAGAAACCTGAACTATTAGCACCGGCTGGTAATTTAGAAAAATTAAAAATTGCAGTAAGATATGGCGCAGATGCTGTATTTATTGGTGGTAGAGAGTTTGGTTTACGTTCGAATGCAGATAACTTCTCTTTAGAAGAAATGGCTGAAGGTGTAGAATTTGCAAACAAATTTAATGCAAAAATTTATGTAACAACAAATATATTTGCTCATAACGAAAACATGGACGGATTAGTTGAGTATTTACAAGGAATTGAAGCTGCAGGAGTTACGGGTATTATTGTAGCTGACCCATATATTATTGAAACATGTAAAGAGGCTGCTCCTAAATTAGAGGTACATTTAAGTACACAACAATCTTTATCAAATTATCGTGCTGCACAGTACTGGAAAGAAGAAGGATTACATCGATTAGTATTAGCACGTGAGACGAGCTATGAAGAAATTAAAGAAATCAAAGAAAAAGTAGACGTTGAAATTGAAACATTTATTCATGGAGCAATGTGTATTGCTTATTCTGGCCGTTGTACTTTGAGTAATCATATGACTGCACGTGATTCAAACCGTGGTGGATGCTGTCAATCATGTCGTTGGGATTACGATTTAGTTCAAACTGAGTCACAAAATCCGGATGCTTCAGAAAATGCTTTATTTGCGGAAGAAGATGCACCATTTGCAATGAGCCCTAAAGATTTAAATTTATTACGTTCAATTCCTAAATTTATTGAAATGGGTGTAGATAGTTTAAAAATTGAAGGACGTATGAAATCAATTCATTACGTAGCAACAGTTGTATCTGTTTACCGTAAATTAATTGATGCATATTGTGCTGACCCAGAAAACTTTGAATTTAAAGAAGAATGGGTTGAAGAACTAGATAAATGTGCTAATCGTGACACTGCTTCTTCGTTCTTTGAAGGATTCCCAGGAATGAAAGAGCAAATGTATGGAAATCATAGCAAAAAAACAACGTATGATTTTGCAGGTCTTGTATTAGACTATGATGAGCAAACAGGTATCGCAACAATCCAACAGCGTAACTACTTCAAACCAGGTGACCAAATTGAATTCTTTGGACCTGAAATTGAAAACTTCAAACAAACAGTTGGTGTAATTGTTAATGAAGATGGAACAGAAGTAGACGCTGCAAGACATCCATTAGAAATTGTAAAAATTAAAGTGGATCAAAAAGTTTATCCTTACAACATGATGAGAAAAAAGTTAGTTTGATAAGAAAGAGGGATTGAAGTATGGGGAATAAGCCCATTGTAATTGGAATTGCTGGAGGGACTGGCTCTGGTAAAACTTCTGTAACAAAAGCAATTTATGATCAATTTAAAGGTCATTCAATTTTAATGATTCAGCAAGATTCTTATTATAGAGATCAAACGCATTTACCAATGGAAGAAAGATTGAAAACAAATTATGACCATCCATTAGCATTTGATAATGATTTGTTTATTGAGCATATAAACGATTTATTGCAATATAAAGCAATTGAAAAACCTGTATATGACTATACAATTCATACAAGATCTTCAGAAACAATCCCTGTAGAGCCAAAAGAAGTAATTATTTTAGAAGGTATTCTAGTGTTAGAAGACGAGCGTTTACGTGACTTAATGGATATAAAGATATTTGTAGATACGGATGCTGACTTACGAATACTTCGTCGAATACAACGAGATATAAAAGAACGTGGAAGAACAGTCGATTCTGTGGTAGATCAATATGTAAATGTTGTACGCCCTATGCATAATCAATTCTGTGAACCATCTAAGAAATTCGCAGATATTATCATACCAGAAGGCGGTCAGAACTTTGTGGCTATTGATTTAATGGCTACAAAAATTCAGACTATACTTGAAAGAGTAAGTGTATTATAATACGTTCATATGAGAGAATAATTCCTAAAAATAATTTTGGAAAGATGGAGAAGCACCCACTTCTTCATCTTTCTATATAAAAGAATGCGTTTTCATAAGTTGAATGTTTCATTAATTATTCTCATACACTGTTTGTACAACTACATTGTATAAACATATATTTAGAAGTTCTACATAAAAGAAACGGTGGATACTAAAAGGAGTGTACAAAATGGCTAACGAAAAAAAATTCCCTATGACTTTAGCTGGGAAACAAAAATTAGAACAAGAATTAGAAAATTTAAAAACAGTAAAGCGTGCTGAAGTAGTAGAGCGTATTAAAATTGCTCGTAGCTTTGGTGACCTTTCAGAGAACTCTGAATACGATGCGGCAAAAGATGAACAAGCATTTGTTGAAGGTCGTATTACAACTTTAGAAAATATGATCCGTAATGCTGAAATTATTACTGAAAATAATGATGCATCAGATACAGTAACTTTAGGTAAATCTGTAACTTTCTTAGAATTACCAGCTGGTGACGAAGAAACTTACACAATTGTAGGTAGTGCTGAGGCTGATCCATTTGAAGGTAAAATTTCAAATGATTCTCCAATCGCAAAAAGCTTATTAGGCAAAACTGTTGGTGAAGAAGTAACAGTTAATACTCCAGGTGGAGATATGCAAGTAAGAATTATTGCTGTTAAATAATTTGATTTGTTTAACAATTTAATTGTTTGAAAAAAGAACACCCCGTCTACACTGTAGATGAGGTGTTTTTTATATGCATAGACGGATAAAAGCCATATTAATTATAATTTCGTTACTATTTTCTTTAATCGTATACAGATGTTTAGATATTAGTGTACTTCATCAAAAGAATTTTGGCCCACAAAAGGTAAATTTAATCGAACGCAGTGTTGCTCAAAGAACATTTCAGTTTCGGATTGATAATGGACGTGGAAAAATACTTGACCGAAATGGAAAATTATTAAGTGCAGCTTATACTCCAAAAGTTATTTTATTTCCATTTTTAAAAACAATCGATTGGCCGATTGAAAAATTATCGTCGATTACAGGAGTACCGGTTGCTAAAATTAAAAATCAGTTTAATGGTAAAAAAGAACCTTTTACATTAGAAGGAATGACAAAAACACTAACATCTGAAAAAATTGATGAAATAAATAATTTACATGTTTCTGGATTAATTTCAATGTTGTCTCAAGACAAAGACGATAAGCAATTGGCAGAACACCTAATTGGAATAGCTAGAGAAAATAAAGAACAATATGAAAAACAGTATGAAAGTGATCGAGATTATAAGCCTAAAGAATTTGGGGTAATTGGTTTAGAAGCTCAGTTTGAAGATTTCTTAAAATCTGATGGCACATCTAATTTAATGCTTCACGTAGATAATTTAGGTAAACCGATGTTTGGAAATGAAGTAAAATATGCGAAACCTAGTAATCCATTTTATCCAGTTTCCCTTTCTACTACACTAGATAAAGATTTACAACAAATTTTAGAACAAGCTGTTGACCAAGCTAAACTTCAAAAAGGTGCGGCAGTGCTAATTGACGTAAAGACTAACAATTTATTAGCAATGGTTAGCCGACCAAATATGAATTTCCAAAATTTATTTTCTTCAAATGATAATACGGCGACTAATTATGCACTATTAGCTAGTACACCTGGTTCCGTCTTTAAAACAGTTGTAGCGGCTGCCGCAATAGATCAAGGAATTCTTAAAGAAAATCAAATGTATAATTGTAATAATAATCTAGTCGGTAAATACGAAGATGAAGAGAAAAAGCGAAAAGGTAATTTAACTTTTCAACAAAGTTTCTATGAAAGTTGTAATTACACATTTGGCCAATTAGGTAAGCAATTAACTTTAAAAAATAAAGATATGTTTCAAACATATTCTAAAAAGCTAGGTTTAGATGGCCCAGTAGGATGGACGGGACCTGTCTATCATGAGTCTAATTTTAGTCAATTTCAAAATGAAGGGAAACCAACTTATTTTGTAGGAAACTATTTAAGCGATAAGCTCTTAAATACATCCATTGGGCAGCAGGATGTGAAAGTATCCCCTTTAGCAGTAGCTAATATGATGGCTACCATTGCAAGAGGTGGAAGCCCGAAACAAGTAAAAGTAGTAGATTCTGTAGTATATAAAAATGGTACAGAAATGTTTAAATTCCCAGAACAGACATTAGCTGATGATTACCTAGCTCCAGATTCAATGCAACAATTAAGAGAGTTACTTCGAGGTGTAGTTACGGATGCGAAAGGAACGGGAAATCGATATACTAGTTTGCCTTACGCTTTAGCAGGGAAAAGTGGTACAGCGGAAACAAAAGTAGTAGATGGTAAAATAGTTGAACAAAACAAATGGTTTGCAGGTTATTTTCCATATGATAAGCCAAGATATGCATTCGCAGTAGTTAGTTTAAATGTTTCAAACGAAGTTACATCTACTTCTGACACTGTTACAAGTTTAATAAAATCTATATATAACTTTGATAAAAGCCACACAAAATAGCTATTTTTAATTAATTAACTCTATGTTAAAATAGGGAAAAATTAGTTGTTTTTGGAGGATTTTGTCAATGTCATCAATTGAACCAAACAAAAGGGTCCAAAAATTAAGACGAGTACGAAGAGGAAATTATTTTTACCGAATACTACTTATTCCACTTCTTTTTGGAATCATTTATTTAGGAATAAAAATAACTTTACCAATCATCAACCAACAAAAGATAGAGCCTAATACTGCAAAAGCTAAGATTACTACGATAGCTCAAGAACCAAAGCAAATGACAGATATACCGAATTTGTATCAAGCGAAATATCGTGAAAAAGTAAATGAGATTATTAAAGATTCAATAAATAATGAAAATATTATAGAATCGACTGTAAAAGAATGGACACCTAACAAAACTAGACAAGTTGAGCCTCACACAGTTCATTATAGTCATCAGTCTCAGGACTTTTATGAAATGGAAGAAGCAGTATCAAATGCGATTTCTTTAACAAAAGAAGATTATTCAGTTTGGCATATTGCTCAAGCATACGATCATCAAAGTATAAAAGTATACGTTGCCACAAACGACCTAAGCTATAAATATGTCGTATACTTACACTGGGTTGTAAAAGAAGGCTGGCTCCCTATTTTGGTACAAGAAGTAAAAGAGTT
Source organism: Gottfriedia acidiceleris (assembly GCF_004138285.1). GTDB lineage: Bacteria > Bacillota > Bacilli > Bacillales > Bacillaceae_G > Gottfriedia > Gottfriedia acidiceleris_A. The sequence continues at coordinate 208,946 of NZ_SCFN01000001.1, forward strand.
AAAGTATTAAAACGACAGGGAATTGCTAAAAAGTTTAGGTTTCTACAGGAGCTAACGGTAAGCTTACACCACATTGAAAGCGAGCTACAGTAGGGGAAATCAATATACTCCTTTTTAAGATTTAAAGTGTTTTTTGATGTACGCATTCTTAAAGATGAATGATATGTCTCTATATGGTAAAATGATTAAAGTTTGAAAGAGAAAGTAGGGAATTTAAAGAATGAAAATAGCTATTATTGGAGCAATGGAAGAAGAAGTACATGTATTACGTGATAAATTAGACAACCTGAGAAAAGAAGAAGTTGCAGGTTCAGAATATAACATAGGTACATACGAAGGAAAAGAAGTAATTTTATTAAAGTCTGGAATTGGTAAAGTTAATGCAGCAATGGCAACAGCAATTCTTTTAGAAAAATATCAGCCAGATGTTGTTATTAACACAGGATCTGCAGGCGGACTTCATACTGACTTAAATGTTGGCGACGTTGTTATCTCAACCGAAGTGCGTCATCATGACGTAGACGTTACCGCATTCAATTATGAATATGGTCAAGTTCCTGGTATGCCAGCAGCATTCCCTTCTGATGACAAATTAAAGTCTATCGCTAAAAAATGCGCTGAAAAAATTAATGGTATCCAAGTTGTTGAAGGATTAATCGTAACTGGTGATTCATTTATGAACGATCCAGTAAGAGTTGACTTCGTAAAAGAGAAATTTGGTGATCTGTATGCTGTAGAGATGGAAGCAGCTGCAATCGCTCAAGTTTGTTATGCTTTTAAAGTACCATTTGTTGTAACACGTGCATTGTCAGATATTGCAGGTAAGGAATCAAATATTTCATTTGATCAATTCCTTCATACTGCAGCTGTTAATTCAACATTAATGGTTGAGGAAATGATTAAAGCGTTATAAATCTTTTAAAGAAAGATGTCTTATAGGCATCTTTCTTTTTTTATTCAAATACAATTGAGTGAGTACTCACTTTTTGTTGACTGGCAATAAAAAGTGGATTAAGATAAAGATGTAAAGTGAGTACTCACTCATTGTGGGTACTATAAAAGAAATAGACTTGAACGGAGGAATAAGATGAGCAATGTTGTTCAAATCCAAAATGTTGACCGTTTATTTGGAAAAAGAGCTGTGCTAAAAAATATTTCAATGAACATTCAAGAAGGAGAGATTTTTGGTATTTTAGGCCCATCAGGTTCTGGTAAAACAACTTTAATAAAATTGATTGCTGGGATAGATAAAAGCTCAAAAGGAGAAGTGTTAGTTTACAATAATGAAATGCCTAATTTCACAGTCCTTCCGTCAATAGGCTATATGGGACAATCTGACGCTTTATATAGCGATTTAACGGGAGCTGATAATTTAAGTTTCTTTGGTGCGCTATATAATCTAAAAGGTAAAGAACTTAAGTCGAGAATTCAAGAAGTAGCTCAAATCGTTGGTTTAGAGGATTCATTAAACAAGCAAGTTAATCAATACTCTGGGGGAATGAAAAAACGACTTTCTCTTGCAATTTCAATCCTCCATAAACCTACATTACTAATCCTTGATGAACCAACAGTTGGAATTGATCCAGTACTAAGAAAGCAAATTTGGAATCAATTTTTTGAAATGAAAAAACAAGGTACTACGATAATAATTACTACCCATATCATGGAAGAAGCTGAAAAATGTGAACGAATCGGATTAATTAGAGAAGGAGAATTAATTGCTTTAGATACTACTGAAAATTTAATCTCGCTATCAAAAACAGGCAAAATCGAAGACCTATATTTTAATACCGAGGTGAGCTCATGAGAGTCTTTGCTATTTCTAAACGAATAATAAAACAATTTTTAAAAGATAGAAGATCTCTTGCAATGATTTTTGTTGCTCCTATCGTTTTATTGTTTTTATTTTCTTATATCTTAAAACAGGATGATACGAAACCAACTTTAGCTCTAGTAGATGCCCCTCCAGCATTTGAGCAAATTGTGAAAGATTATGCGAAAGTAAAAAATGTAAATCCTTCAGACATTGAAAATAAATTGAAAAATATGGATCTTGATGGTGCTGTCTTGTTTAAATCAGGAGAAATAGTTGTACAGTTTGAAGGGACAGATAAAGCAAGAACAACTGCAGTAATGGATGCTATTCAATCTGCAGTTAAGGAAAATACACCTTCTAATCTTAAAATTGTAATGGACCCAATTTATGGTAGTAAAAATATGGAATCATTTGATTCAATTGGACCAATTTTTATTGGATTTTTCTCGTTCTTATTTGTATTTATCTTATCAGGTATTTCATTTGTAAGGGAAAGATTAACAACAACACTTGAAAGATTACTTGTCACGCCAGTCAAAAGATGGGAAATAGTAGTTGGTTATATTTTAGGATTTGGATTTTTTGCTTTAATCCAATCGATCATTATAACAGTCTTTTCAATCAATGTATTAGATATGTATAATGTAGGAAGTGCATGGGAAGTCTGCGTAGTTAATATTCTATTATCTCTTACTGCTCTTACACTTGGAATGCTGTTATCTGCATATGCAAATAATGAATTTCAAGTTGTACAATTTATTCCAGTTATTGCTGTCCCTCAAATACTTTTTTCAGGTATTTTCTCAACGGCGTTTTTACCAAATTGGTTCAAATTTATCGGGGGTATTTTACCACTGACATATGGAGCAGAAGCTCTTAGAGGTATTATGATAAAAGGGCAGTCACTTTATGATGTTGTATATCAATTATTGATCCTACTTGGATTTTCAATATTATTTATTTCTTTAAATATAGTTGCTTTAAAGAAACAGCGTTCAATTTAAGGAGTGTTACCAATTAAATTAGAAGAGTTTTTTCCAGAAGAAAAATTACAAGAAATGAATGAAAAAGAAATAAAAATTCTTGAAGCTGCAATTGAAATATTTGCAGAAAAAGGTTTTGTTAGTACATCTACCAATGAAATTGCAAAAAAAGCAAATGTTGCTGAAGGTACTATTTTTCGTTACTTTAAAACAAAAAAGGATTTATTAAAAAGTATTATCAAGCCGACATTAGTAAAAACAATTGCTCCTTTTGAAATGGATCGTTTTTCTAAAGCAGTATTTCATTTAGAATACGAAACATTTGAAGATTTTCTTAATGCGCTTATTAAAAATCGTATGGAATTTGCAAAGAAAAATAAGGCAGCTGTAAAAATAATCATACAAGAAATTCCATTCCAAGACGATATGCAAGAAGAGCTAAAAAGACTCTTTAAAGATAAAATGTACCCTAAAGTAGCTATTGTATTACAATCGTTTATCGATAAAGGGCAAATAAAAGAACTACCGATTCCGACAGTACTAAGATTAATTATCTCAACTGTAATTGGTCTAGTTATCTCTTCAATCGTACTAGAAAATACGCCTTTTTGGAACGAAGAGCAGGAAATTGAACGTACGATTGAGTTTATTAAAAATGGTCTAAAATAACTAATAGCTGACATAGTGAAAACGTTCAAAGAAGAAAGGGATTTTAAATAATCTCTTTCTTTTTTTGTGTTGAAATATATACTGTTAATATTTTAGCAATATAGTTTTAGTAATAAAGCAAAAAGTGGAAATCAACAAGACAATACTTATTTTATTGACAAATTATACTTACTAATCTCTACATATACTGCCTTTAATTACCTTCACTTTTTTTGTATAAAGTATGTTAAAGTTATTAAGTCAACAAGAAGGGAAGGTGTAGTATTCGTGAATTTAAAAAAGCTACAGGCGAAGGTTAATGATTTTAAAACATTTGGAGCAATAACAACAGCATTGGCTACTTTTTTCTATATCGGGACTCTCCTTCCAAAGGACGGATTAACCCAACATAAAATATTAATAGTCGAGAGTATCGTTTTTACTATGCTAATTTTTGCATTAGGTTTCTTTTTGACATCCAATCATTTTAAACGCAAAATGCAAAAAGAAGAGCAAGCATAAAACCACTAAAAATGAATTCACTCCAATTGTTAGATCTGACTAACAATTGGAGGTCATATTCATCTTTAGTGGTTTATTTTTTATCTTTTTTCTTTTCTTTTTCAGCTCTTAAAAACTCGTGGTACATTTTCATTAAAGCACGTTTTTCAATTCTCGAAACATAACTTCTTGAGATTCCTAATTTCTTTGCGATTTCACGTTGAGTTAGTTCTTTATCCATATCAATACCAAACCGTTGAATAATTACATCCTTTTCTCGGTCGTCTAGAATCTTAATATATTGCTTGATTTTTTCTAATTCCATATTAAGTTGAATTTGATCAACTACATCTTCTGTCTCAGTTTTTAATATGTCTAATAGTGAAATTTCATTGCCTTCTTTATCTTGGCCTATCGGATCATGAAGGGAGACATCTTTTTTTGTTTTCTTTAGAGCACGTAAATGCATAAGTATTTCGTTTTCAATACATCTAGCAGCATATGTGGCTAATTTTGTTCCTTTACCTTGAACAAAGCTCTCAATTGCCTTTATTAAACCTATTGTTCCAATCGAAATTAAATCTTCAGCATCTTCTCCGGTATTTTCAAATTTTTTGACGATGTGAGCAACGAGTCTTAAATTATGTTCAATTAATAAATTACGTGCTTCACCATCTCCATTTGCCATACGATTTAAATAGAGCGTTTCTTCGGCTTGTGAAAGAGGTTGAGGGAAGGCATTATTTTTAACATATGAAACAAACACAAACACTTCTTTTAAGAAAAGACTTAAGGCGGTAAATAAACCAGGCATATAATCACTCCTAAGGAAGGTAAGGTTAGTTGTTATTTATATATTTATGTAATGTACAAATTCTGTGTGTCTGTACCATAAAAAAAATGTAAGCAATGTAAAAAAAATGTTGAAAATAGTAAGCGCTACCATTCCAATAATGATGTATCTTTTTTAAAATCGTTACATATTCTAGAAAAAAATGCATTGACAGCCTATTTAAAAGTGCTTTATAATCCTCATTAATAACTTTTTTAATGAATCTTTTGACAATTAAATATATTGTGTTGATAAGGGCACAGTAGGCATAACTTCCCTGTTTAAGAGAGCTGACGAAGGCTGCGAGTCAGTACATAAGGTATGCTGAATTACATTCTTGGAGCAATTTCTATTTCATTTAATGAAAATAGAAACGGTCATTTTGATCGTTAACAAAATGAAGGTGGTGAACAGATTTTTTGTTCACAACTAGGGTGGTACCGCGATTAATTAATTCGTCCCTACTGTTTATTCAGTAGGGACTTTTTGTTTTCATTTTTTACATACTTACTTTTTGATGAAAGAAGTAGTATTGGAATATTAATTTTAAATTTTGAGGAGGAAAAAGAAATGAGTACAAACAATGAGTTAGCGCAATTACGTGATAAGGTTGATGAGATTAATTTAAAAATCGTTGAATTATTAAACGAGCGTGGAAAAGTTGTTCAAGAAATTGGTCAACAAAAGATTAAACACGGTATCAAGCGTTTTGATCCAGTTCGTGAGCGTGAAGTTTTAGATATGATTGCAAATGTGAATGAGGGCCCTTTTGAAACTTCAACTTTACAACATATTTTCAAGACGATCTTCCAAGCGAGCCTAGAGTTACAAGAGGATGATCATAGAAAAGCTCTTTTAGTATCAAGAAAGAAAAAGCCTGACAACACAATCGTAAGAGTAAAAAATGAAATCCTTGGTGACGGCTCTCAATCATTTATTATGGGGCCATGTGCAGTTGAAAGCTATGAACAAGTACGTGCAGTAGCACAAGCAATGAAACAACAAGGTTTATCAATGATGCGAGGCGGTGCATTTAAACCTAGAACTTCTCCATATGATTTCCAAGGACTTGGATACGAAGGACTACAAATTTTAAGAGAAGTTGCAAATGAGTTTGATTTAGCTGTTATTAGTGAAATACTAAATCCAAATGATGTTGAAAGAGCTTTAGAATATGTTGATGTTATTCAAATCGGTGCACGTAATATGCAAAACTTTGATTTACTTAAAACAGTTGGTCAAGTAAATAAACCTGTTTTATTAAAACGTGGACTTTCAGCAACAATTGAAGAATTTATTAATGCAGCAGAGTACATTATTTCGCAAGGGAATGACCAAATTATCCTATGTGAAAGAGGAATTCGTACGTATGAGAAAGCTACACGAAATACATTAGATATCTCAGCTGTACCCATTCTAAAGAAAGAAACACATTTACCAGTTGTAGTCGATGTTACACACTCTACCGGCCGCAAAGACTTACTATTACCGGCAGCAAAAGCAGCTCTAGCAATTGGAGCGGATGCAGTAATGGCTGAAGTACATCCTGATCCAGCAGTTGCTTTATCAGATTCAGCTCAACAAATGAATATCCCACAATTTGAAGAATTTATGTTTGAGTTAAAAGACTTCCGTGCAAAACTTCAATCATAAATAATATTACTTAATGAAGGATAGGCGGTGAATGCCTTGAAAAAGAACGTCCTTTTAATTGGAACAGGATTAATCGGAGGCTCAATTGCCTTGGCAATAAAAAAAGTTCATGATGTAAATATAATTGGATATGATATAAATGAAAAACAACTTGAAATTGGTAAAAGAATTCAAGTTTTAGATGAAATCTCGGTACAGCTTAAAGACTGTGCCGAGAAAGCTCATCTAATCATTTTTTCTTGTCCTGTAGAGGAGTCAATAAAATATATACATATTTTAAGTGAATATGAACTAAAGAATGATGTCATATTAACTGATGTAGGTAGTACGAAAAGTGAAATTATGAGGCATTCGAAGACTCTTACAGATAAAGGATATTGCTTTATTGGAGGTCATCCAATGGCAGGCTCGCATAAAACTGGCATCGAGAGTGCAAAAGTTCATTTATTTGAAAATGCATATTTTATTTTGACACCAAGTGAAAATACTCAAATTGATCAAATTGATGAATTAAAAGAATGGCTTAAAGGAACAGGTTCACATTTTGTTGTAATTGATGAAGAAACACATGATCAAATCACTGGAGTGGTAAGCCATTTTCCACACCTAATTGCTTCTAATCTTGTTAAGCAAGTTAAATCTTACTCGAAGAATGAGCCTTTAGTAACAGCCCTAGCTGCCGGAGGGTTTAGAGATATTACTAGGATTGCATCAAGCAGCCCAAAAATGTGGACTGACATTGTGATTCAAAATAAGGATACATTACTTTCATTAATTTCGAATTGGATTGATGATATGAAACAAATGTATCAGCTTGTTGAAAGCCAGGATAAAGAAGATATCTTTCATTATTTCAAGGAATCAAAAGATTTTAGAGACAATATGCCAGCAAAAGCTAATGGTGCCATCCCAAGTTATTTTGATTTGTATGTAGACGTTTTAGATCGAGTCGGTGAGCTTGCTAACATCACGACAATCTTATCGATTCACCAAGTAAGCATTACGAATCTACGGATAATTGAATCACGTGAAGGATTACCAGGTGTACTAAGAATAAGCCTTCAAACAGAAAATGACAGAGAGAAAGCTGAAAAATTCTTAAATGTTAATGGTTATGAGACGTATATTGTTTCATAAAAAATTTCAGACTTATTTACACATTAAAAGCACTTTTGATGGTGCTTTTTTTGAGTTAAATAGAGCAACGAGATCAAGTTCTCCGCTAGTTTGCCAAGCCTCTCTGACATTTCAAATAAAAATGAATAGTCAGTCTCTTTTATGTACCAATTTTCTGAACTTTATATTATAATTTAGTAGGTTAGGTTTTTAAATCGTTAAACATGGAGGGATATCAATGTCTCAGTTTGAAAAATCATTAGAAAAATATGCTGAACTTGCGGTAAAAAGTGGTATTAATATCGTACCAGGACAAACATTACAAATAAATGCACCAATCGGAGCTGTAGAATTCGTTCGTAAAGTTGTAAAATTCGCTTACGAAGCTGGAGCTAAAAATGTAAACATCGATTGGAATGATGATGTAATTACTCGTACTAAATATGAACTAGCTCCTGAAGAAGTTTTTGGAGAATTCCCAGGCTGGAAAGTAACAGCTATGGAAGAATTAGCTGAAAATGGGGGTGCTGTTTTATCAGTAATCTCACCAAATCCAGAATTATTAAAAGGTATTGATCCAAAACGTATTGCAACTTTTAATAAAACAGCTAGCAAAGCACTACATAATTATCGTGAATACATGATGGCTGACCGAATTCGTTGGTCAATCGTTGCTATTCCATGTGTTGAATGGGCTGAAAAAGTTTATCCAAATGAATCTATTGATAAAGCGATGGAATTACTTTGGGACTCAGTATTTAAAATTTGCCGAGTAGACAATGAAAATCCAGTTGAAGCTTGGGTTAAACATAACGATTTCTTACAAGAAAAAGTTGTTCAATTAAATGACAAACGTTACAAAACATTACACTACACAGCACCTGGTACTGATTTGAAACTAGATTTAGTAGATAATCATGTATGGAAAGGTGGCGGAGCGAACAGTGAAGATGGAAAATGGTTTAATCCTAATATTCCAACTGAAGAAGTTTTCTCTATGCCACATAGCCATGGTGTAAATGGTACTGTTAAAGCGACTTTACCATTAAATTACGGTGGAAATTTAATTGAGAACTTCTCATTAACATTTAAAGATGGTAAAGTTGTCGATTTCACAGCTGAAAAAGGCTATGATACTTTACAACACTTATTAGATACTGATGAAGGCGCACGCCGTTTAGGTGAAGTAGCATTAGTACCACATGATTCACCAATTTCAAATACAGGTTTAATTTTCTTCAACACATTATATGATGAAAATGCTTCTTGCCACTTAGCATTAGGTAAAGCATATCCAAACAATATGAAGGATGGAGAAAAATTACCTTCAGAAGAGCAAGAGAAATTAGGAATCAACCAAAGTTTAACTCACGTTGATTTCATGATCGGATCAGCGGAATTAAACATCGATGGAATTAAAGAAGATGGTACAGTTGAACCAATCATGAGAAATGGTAACTGGGCATTTTAATAGTAAATAAAATAGAAGGGGTGTCTCGGAAAGATATTTTCCAGACACCCCTTTATTTTATACTTTTTTTTAAATTGTTTGAAATTGATCGTTACTTCTTAAAACCGTTATAAAACCATCTAATATTGCATGACTAACAGAGAATCCCTTACGTTTATAAAATTCTAGAGCGTCTTCATTTCCATTTGAAACATAGATAAAATAATCCTCTACATCATCAAATTGTTTAAGCCAGTTCATTGACATTTTAAATAGTACAGAGCCTACTCCGTATTTTCTATATTCTTCTTTTATGTAAAATTGAGATAAACATCCAACATTCTTTTTATGGACTGATGAAAGGTCAAAAAAAGTTGCAAATTCACTTGAGTATACTTCTTTTGGAGAAATATTTGAATAAACGTAACCAACGATTTGATCTTCATCTTTCACGATAACAATATAATTATGTATAGCTTTTTTTACTGAAGGAACCATACGTGTATCGAAATTCATACTATCAAACAACTCTGGTTTTATCTTCGCTTTTGCCTTCTGAAAAGTCATTAATTCATTACATAAATCTCTACATAGTTCAATTTGATCCTCGTCAATCACTTCATAAGTTAAATTCATCTTGTCACCCCTCATTATAATTGATTTTTTAGCTTTAAATAAATTTCGTACGATTTAATTTTAATATATAAGTTCTTGAAAACAAATGAAAATAATAAGTTGAACCGTTTTTGGTATATAATGGAAGTGTCATCCAGAATCAATTCATCATTCTACACATAAAACAAATGGAGGATGAGAAAATGGAAAATCTTAAGTATGAGTTTTTTATTGGAGCAAAACCAGAAAAAGTGTGGAACATATTTGTTTCGCCAGAAGGAACTAAGGCTATCTTTTTTGGTTGCATTTTAAAATCAACATTTGAAGTTGGAGCACAATATGAATATATTGGACCAGGAGAAGCAGGAGACCATACAGTGCATGTTTATGGTGAAATCCTAGCATTTGAGCCTCACAAAATGATGAGTTATACAGAACATCCTGGCCCAGTTTACCGCGAAAATCATGCTGAATTAGAAACTAGAATTACACTTACACTTGAAGAGATTGGTGAATGCACAAAATTAACACTAGTTAACGACGAATGGCCAGAAAATCACCCTTCATATGAAAATACGAAATCTACCTGGCCAATGATTTTAAGTAATGTAAAAACATATGCAGAGACCGGTAAAACATTAGATTTTGGTTGGTAAAATTGAAAAAAATAAAAAAACCTCTGGGATCAGAGGTTTTTTACATTCCATTTTATCCGTTTATCTAAAAATATGAAAACCGACATATGCACTACAAATACTAATAATAGTAGATAAAATGATATAAGATAACGCAGTTTTATACTTTTTTGCAAGTAATAATTGAATCGATTCGTAACCAAATGTAGAAAAGGTTGTAAACCCACCTAATATTCCTACTCCAACAAACAGCCACATTGTAGTAGAAATGGATTTATCGAGATATAAATGGTTTATTAAACCTAAAATAAACGATCCGAGTATGTTTATAACGAAGGTTCCAAAAGGAAAATTTGTTTTAATTCTTTTATTAACATAGTTTCCAAGGGCATAGCGAAAAATTGCTCCGATTCCCCCACCTATTCCAACAATAACAATCATGATGAGGTTTCTCCTTTTACTTTATTGAATTTCTCAGCCACTTTAAAACCAAGATACGCCAAACCTATTCCTATAACTAAACTTGAGATGATATAGACTAAACTTACTAGTAATTTTTTTTCATCTATCAGAGCTACATTTTCAAGTGAAAAAGTAGAGAATGTAGTGAATGCTCCAGTAAATCCTGTTCCGATTAGTAAAGTATATTCAGGTTTTAATTTAACTTTAGCCATCGGTAAAAAGAAACCTAAAAAGAAGCATCCAATGATATTAATTAAAAATGTTTGAATTGGAAATCCATTTGAAAGTGGATGGATTGATAGACTTATTATGTAACGAAGAATTGCGCCAAAAAATCCTCCGATTAGTATAAATAAATAATTCATAATACACCTCATAAATACAATATAAAAACGCCCATAGGAGCGTTTTTTTTGTTAGTTTACAATAAAAAAAGCGATAATTGAAACTAAGTTATTTAAAAAATGGGCAAAAATCGTAACTTCGATTTTTTTTGTTTTGATATAGATAATACCAAAAATTAGACCAGCTAAAGAATAAGATAGTAATGCATAGATTGAAAAACCAGCAAGCATATGCAATAAACCAAACCCAAAAGAACTTACAATTAATCCAATGATCGGAGCGTTTTTAAAAATAGAACCAATAATTAACTTACGTGTAATCCATTCTTCTTTAATTGGTGCAAGAATTACCGCAGATATAATCATAAGGACTGGATTAGTCCGCAATAAGCCTTCCACTGCTTTTTGATTATCTGGAGTAGCAATTGAATAATTGAAATGTTGAAAAATAACATCAAGAAGATGTGAAGAAGCCATAAGCACAACATATGCTCCTAAAACGATTACAACGTCAATCACATTTATATTTATTCGTCTTAAAGTTAGAAGTCCTTTTTTCTTCGTATAATAATAAAGCCATAATAAGCTGAGGACACCAAAAATTGAATCCGAATAAATTGATACGGTATTTACAAGATTATCAAATTGTTTTTCAGTAAGATTTATATCCGCAACACTAACAAAAATCATACCCCATATTGAAGCAATCAAGATTAGTAAGTTTAAACCAACAATAAATATTAAAAAATAGTAGCCAAGGGTTTTTAAGGCGGACTTACGTTCATTCGGAATATTTTCTGGAATGAGTGTTTTATAGTTTAATTCATTATCCAAATCGGCTCCTCCAATTTTTTGATCTATGTCCACAAACTTTCTAATTTACATTTATACTAACATATCCTATTTTATCTTAAATTTAAAGCTGAAAGAACTAGAAATAGAATAAATGAGTCTAATTATTTTAAAACCTTTGTTATTTAATATATGAAAGATTGAGTGCATTATATGATAGTTGAAAAGTTGTCCTTATAATATGAACAAAAGTACACAAAATGCTCTAATAATCGTATTTATCTTTGTACAATAGTTGTTCGTGTCATCATATATAATAAGGTATTTCATTTTTCAGTTTTGCTTCAAATAAAAAACAAGGTATGTTAATATACCTCGTTTTTTATTACTAAAGTTTGATTTTACGAATACTAGGAAAGAAAAGAGAGCCTAGCCTTAGTTTTACTTTATTCAATTAAGCTGTTCAACTTGATCTCTAATCATCTCCATTTTATAGTCTAATGAATTTACAGTTGCAGAAGCTTCATTCAAACTTTCGATAATTGCTTTTGGAACCTTTTTATTGTATTTATAAAAAATCTTGTGTTCAAGGCTTGCCCAAAAATCCATCGCAACCGTTCTAATTTGGATTTCCACTTTTACTCTTTTCGTTTCAGAAGCAAGGAAAATTGGAATTTCAATAATCATATGAAAGCTTTTATAGCCATTTGGTTTTGGGTTTTTTATATAATCTTTTATTTCTATTATATAAATATCGTCTTGTTGTTTTAATAGTTCATAGATCATATAAATATCACTAATAAATGAACAACTAATACGAACTCCAGCTATATCACTCATATAATTTTCCAGATTATATTGTGTTAGTTCTAAACCTTTTCGCTCAAGTTTTTCTATTATACTGTCAGGTTTTTTTAAGCGTGATTTTACGTGTTCAATTGGATTATGATTATGAGTTAAAGTAAATTCTTCATTTAAAATTCTAATTTTAGTATTGATTTCATCTAACGCAAATTTATATATTAAAAGTGTGTTAGTCCATTCACCTAAGCTTTGATCTTTCAACATAGGCAACCTCCTAATGTATATTACATCAGTATTCTACCAGCTTAATGTGAACTCAGTGTGAAATCTTGGTGAACAGTTAGTGACAAGTAAAATACAGGGATTTTTTAGGGTATTAGGAAAAGGGAATAGTAAAGGGTAGCAATGGCAGCAATGGCAGGTCATTAGACAAGGACCAAGATGTAGAGAGTTATATTAGAAGAATAAACAATTTATAGTAGCGACAGTAAGATTATTTAGGGTTTTGTTAGTTTTGGAATAATATGTTATAAATTTATATATATAATTTTAGTTAGGAGTACATTGATGAAACAGAGTTTTTATCGTTTGTTTATAGAGTTAACGAATAATCGTTTTACTTCTGGTCTTTTGCGTAGGCTTGCTACTTCTAGATTTAGTAGGGTGTTTATTAATCCTTATATTAAAGCGTTTAATTTAAATATGGATGAGAGTAAAGAGACTGTTTTTCCTACTTTACATGCCTTATTTACTAGAGAATTAAAGCAAAATGCTAGACCGATTCATGCTGGTGAAAGTGAATTAGCTTGTCCGGTAGATGGTGTGTTAGAGTCTTGTGGAAAAATTGAAATGGATATTAAATTTGTCGTTAAAGGAAAGACATATAGCATTATTGAGATGTTAGGTTCAAAGGAAATGGCAGATAAATATGATGAGGGTTATTATATGGTATTGTATTTAAGTCCTAGCCATTATCATCGTATACATAGCCCAATCGAAGGCGAAATTGTATCACAATTCGAGTTGGGTGCTAAATCTTATCCCGTGAATAAAGCAGGATTAACATATGGTAAAGATCCACTTTCAAAAAATTATCGAGTTATTTCAGAAGTATTATGCACTGAAAATAATAAACATGTTGCGATGATTAAAGTTGGTGCTATGTTTGTTAATACAATCGTAGTAACCAAAAAAGAAAAGCGTTTGAAAAAAGGTGAAGAAGTAGGGTATTTTTCTTTCGGTTCTACAGTTGTTTTACTTTTTGAAGCTAATAGTTTTTCACCAAATATGAAGCTTCAATCTGGACAAGCGATAAGAGTTGGTCAAAATCTTGGTAAATTACACTAAGTATGCACTTTTTTTCACGAAATGAGAGCCATCATATAGAAAGATGGTTCTTTTTCTGTTATTGTAAAGAGTGCTTGTATTTTAATTTCACTTGTATTATTTGCATATATTGAAAATAATAAAAATGTTTAAGATGTTTTTTTTATATAGTAATCTAGACCTCTTCGTTTAATTTCTTTTTCAATTAAATAAATGAAGGCAGGATCAAGCTGTAAACCTAGAGCTTTTTTGTACGACTCAAGTAACAACTCATCATTTAATTTGTACATATGTTTTGCCCGGTTGGGCATTCACCTCCGAGTGAGAAAAGTTTTTTGAATTTCTTCGTAAACTTAATGTATCAAATTTTTAAAAATAGAACAATCGTTCGTTTATCCACAGAAATAGGTGGATAAGTTGTGGGTAATTTGTTTATATATTCTGAAAAGGTAGGTTCTTGGACTAAGGATAATGTGTATAGATTTATCCACAGTTAGAATGATTGTAGTTATTTGTCGAACGATTTTAAGAATATATCGAGGTGTAATAATGTTTAATAAATTTTTACCGAGTGAAACTGTTAATAATGTTTATGCAATTACGCCTGAGCATTTAAAAGGCTTAGGAATAAAGGGGATCATTACTGATTTAGATAATACGTTAGTAGAATGGGACCGTCCATTAGCTACTCCAGAGCTAACGAAATGGTTCAAAAGCATGGATGATGCAGGGATTAAAATTACAGTTGTATCGAATAACAATGCTGAGCGTGTTGGAAAGTTTTGTGATCCTTTAGGAATTCCATTCATTCATCGTGCACGTAAGCCACTCGCTACATCATATAAAAAGGCATATAAACAAATGAATTTAAAACCAAATGAAGTCGTGATGATTGGAGATCAATTGCTTACAGACGTATTTGGAGGCAATCGTCAAGGAATTCATACTATTTTAGTTGTTCCGGTTGCAAGTACAGATGGAATTTGGACAAGATTTAATCGAATGGTAGAACGTAGAATTCTATCATCTTTAAGGAAGCAAGGATTGCTACAATGGGAGGATAAAAAGTGAGTAATACAGAAGTAAGATGTATTGGTTGTGGAGTTGAAATTCAAACAGAGGATAAAGACAAGCTTGGATATGCACCTCCATCTTCATTAGAAAAAGAAGAGATTATTTGCCAACGTTGTTTCCGTTTAAAAAACTATAATGAGATTCAAGATGTAGAGTTGACTGATTCTGACTTTATTCGTATCTTAAATGGGATAGGTTCTAAGGACTGTCTTGTTATAAAAGTAGTTGATGTTTTTGATTTTTCTGGCAGCTGGTTAAATGGAATTAATCGATTCGTTGGAAACAACAAAATATTATTAGTTGGAAATAAGGCAGATTTAATTCCTAAGTCAGTAAAGAAAAATAAGCTTACGCAATGGATGAGCGGAACTGCAAAACGTTGGGGACTTAAACCTGTAGGTGTTCATTTAATTAGTGCAGTAAAAGGCACTGGTATAGACGAATTAGCTGAAAGTATTGAGAAGCACCGTGAGGGTAAGGATGTATACGTAGTAGGTTGTACAAATGTTGGAAAATCAACGTTTATCAATACGATGATTAAACGTTATAGTGAAGAAAATAGTAATATCATTACAACATCGCATTTTCCGGGCACAACACTTGATATGATTCAAATACCACTTGATGATCAGAGTGATCTAATTGATACTCCAGGTATTATTAATCATCATCAAATGGCTCATTTCGTTGATAAAAAAGGTTTGAAGATTATTACTCCGAAAAAAGAAATTAAGCCTATGGTTTATCAATTAAATGAGGGACAAACTTTATTCTTTGGTGGGTTAGCTCGTTTTGATTATTTAGAGGGTGGAAGACGTTCTTTTACTTGTCACTTCTCAAACGAATTATTAATTCATCGTACTAAACAAGAAAATGCTGATGATTTATATGAAAGACAAGCTGGGGAAATATTAGTTCCACCATATGGTGAACAAATAAATGAACTTCCTAAATTAGTGAAGCATGAATTTATGATAAAAGATGCTAAAACTGATATAGTTTATTCAGGGTTAGGTTGGATCACAGTGAATGAACCAGGTGCTAAAATTGTTGCTTATGTACCAAAAGGTGTAGCTATAACTCTTCGTAATTCTATTATATAAGAATAATTTTGGGGGCGAAAAGAGAAATGAAAGACCAATACTATGTAATCGGTCAACCGATTGGTCATTCAATGTCTCCAACTATGCATAATGAATGGTTTGGCTCTAATGATATTTCGGGTCACTATTCTGCAAAAGAAGTTGGGATAACAGAATTAAAATCAGTTATGACAGAATTTCGTTCAACTGTAAAAGGATTTAATGTAACAGCACCATTAAAAGTAGAAATTATGCAGTACTTAGATGAAATTGATCCATTGGCAAAAGCAATTGGAGCTGTTAATACAGTTATCAATAAAAATGGAAAACTATATGGTAAAAATACTGACGGTATGGGGTATTGTAGAGGCTTATCCTATGTTTTGAAAAATCCGATTGAAGAAGAAAAGATTTTGATTATCGGTGCAGGCGGTGCTGCTAGGGCGATCCTTTATAGTTTACTGCACTTGGGTGTTAAGCATATTACAGTCACCAACCGAACGTTAGAAAAAGCAGAGGATCTACTAGATGGTAAGCTGATGAGTGAGGTTAATATTATGTCTATTTCAGATGCTGAAGAACATTTAGGTCACTTTTCTCTTATCATTCAAACAACTTCTGTTGGAATGAAGCCAAATGAAAATAGCACGCCGTTAGCACTAACAAATTTATCACCAGATGCAATTGTGTCGGACCTAATATATAGCCCATTTAAAACAGTATTCTTAAAAGAAGCTGAAGAAAGAAATGCGACTATCCAAAACGGATTACCGATGTTTATTTATCAAGGAGCATTAGCATTTCAAGAGTGGACGGGAATTTTTCCAAATACGATTGATGCATACTCATTATTAGAAAGAAAACTTGGAGGAACAAAATGTTAACAGGTAAACAAAAAAGATTTTTACGTTCGAAAGCTCATCACTTAAACCCTATTTTTCAAGTAGGTAAAGGTGGAGTTAATGAAAATATGGTTAAGCAAATTTCAGAAGCGCTTGAAGTAAGGGAACTTTTAAAAGTAAGTATACTTCAAAACTGTGATGATGATCGTTACGATGTAGCGGATCAGCTAGTTGAAGGAACAGACGCTGAACTAGTACAAGTAATTGGACATACAATTGTTTTATATAAAGAGTCTGAAGAAAATAAAACAATCGTACTACCTTAATATGTTAAATACCGTTAATTAGAGGAGAAGCGGATTAATGGATAAACAAAAAGCACTTACATTTGTAAAAGAAAAACTAACGAACGGGCGTTTTACACATACTATTGGTGTGATGGAAACTGCAGTTAGACTAGCCGAAAAGTACGGTGCGGATGTAAAAAAAGCAGAACTAGCTGCAATTTTCCATGATGTCGCAAAATGTATGCCGATAAAAGAATTAAAATCAATTATGGAAGAAAATAAACTTTCATTAAAGCTTTTAAAGTACAATAAAGAATTATGGCATGCTCCTGTTGGTGCATTTCTTACTGAACATGAATATGGAATTGATGATCAAGAGATATTACAAGCTATCACATATCATACAAGTGGTCATAAAGAGATGAATTTATTAGATAAAATAATATATGTAGCAGATTATATTGAACCTAATCGTAGTTTTCCAGGTGTAGAGGAAGCTCGTGAATTAGCGGATCAAGATTTAGATCGAGCTTTATTATTTGCATTAAAAAATACAATTACATTTTTGATTGGTAAAGAACAAACAGTCTACCCATTAACGGTTAAAACATATAACTCAATATTAAAGCAAGTTAAAAGCCAGGGGGAATAAAAAGAATGAGTGAAAAAGAATTAATGATGCTAGCTGTAAATGCTGCTGATGATAAAAAAGCTGAGGATTTAGTCGTACTAGATATGAAAGGAATCTCTGCGATTGCAGATTATTTCATTATTTGTCACGGTAATTCAGATAAGCAAGTTCAGGCAATTGCAAGAGAAGTGAAAGATCAAGCTCAACAAAATGGTAAAGATGTTAAGCGATTAGAAGGATTTGACGAAGCTCGTTGGGTTTTAGTAGACATCGGTGACGTTGTCGTTCATATTTTCCATCGTGACGAAAGAAACTATTACAACTTAGAAAAACTTTGGGGAGATGCACCTTCTCTTGATGTTTATGGAGAGCTTCTTTCATGACATACAATCGCTTCGCGTATTTGTATGATCAATTAATGAATGATGTTCCTTATGAAAGATGGGTTCAATTCCTAAAAAATGTATTTCAAAAATATGAAATGCTTCAGCCTTCAATTTTAGATATAGGATGTGGAACAGGTACATTACCCATCTTATTGGCAAAATTGAACTATTCAATTAGCGGGGTTGATTTATCTGAGGAAATGTTAAGTGTCGCAATGGCTAAAGCAGAACTAGAAAAAGTTAATATCCCTTTTTTTCAACAAAATATGGTGGAATTAGATGGGTTTGATCAATTAGATTGTGTAACAATTTTCTGTGATTCACTTAATTATTTAGAAACAGAAGCTCAAGTAAAACAAACCTTTAAAAAAGTAAATGAAAGCTTAAAAGATAATGGTTTATTTTTATTTGATGTACATTCTCCTTATAAAATTGAAGAAATCTTTGGTGAAGAGACATTTTTTATTGATGATGCAGAGTTAAGCTTAGTTTGGTCTTGTACGCAAGGGGAACATCCATTCAGTGTTGAACATGATTTAGTTTTCTTTATGAAAGAGGAAAATCGTGATTTATATGAACGCTTCGAAGAGTATCACAATCAAAGAACATTTCCAATAAATACGTATAAATCATTGTTAAATCAAACTGGATTTGAAGTGAAAGAAATCATAGCAGATTTCGATGAAGCTGTAGATGATACTTCTGAACGAATCTTTTTTATAGCAATGAAGAAATAAAAAACCCTTTAAAGAAAATTCCTTTTCTTAAAGGGTTTTTTACTTTATTAGTCGTACAAAATTGAATTTTATATTTTTGTTAAGAATGGAGTCAAGCGGTATAATCATTTTTAAGTAAATTAAAATTGTTCCTTTACACGCTCAATTTCCTTTTCAAACTTATCATGTGTTTTTTCAAAAATTTCTTCGAATAAATCTCCTACTCGTGCTTCTAATACTTTAATACCCTCTCCAGTAATTCCGCCTTTTACACATACCTTTTCTTGAAGTGTTTCAAGCGTAAAATGTTTTTGTTCAATTAGTTTTCCAAAACCAATAATCATTTCTTCTGCTAAAATCGTTGCTTGTTCTTTTGAAATTGAAGTTTGACAAACAGCCGCATCGATAAATTTTTGAAGCAAGTAACTAAAAAATGCGGGTCCACAGCTTGCGATATCCGATGAAACTCTTGTGATATCTTCTGTTATCATAACTGGTTTAGATATATTCGAAAAAAGTTCGATAATTTGCTCCTTACTTTTGGCCGTACAACTATTCCCAAAATTAACTAAAGTTACACCACTCAATGCTTGATTCGTAATACTTGGAATAACGCGTGCAACTTGACAAGGTAATATCGCTTCTAATTGTTCAACATTAATCGGACTAGTGATCGATATAACGCAATGTTTTTTAGTGAAATGTTTTTGTAAAGATGATAAAAGTGGCTGAATTTCTAAAGGTTTTACACATACTAATACAATTTCTGAAGCGGTAATTACTTCTTTGGCTGTCTCAACAACTTTTAAATCAGGATATATATTTTTTAGCTCATAAGCTTTATACATTGAACGGTTTGTAACAGTTAATTTGGAGGGCTTCACGGCATTTGATTTTATAAATCCATTGAGCAAGATGGTGCCCATATTTCCTGTACCTATGATTCCTACGTTCATTAGTACATCCCTTCCTTTGCATACATTCTCTCCTACACTATATGAAGCAAGGTCGAAAATAATGATATAAGTTAAAATGGAGGACTAATAATGAAAAAGTTAATTCATAATAAACTGGTTTGGATCGGTCTCGTAATTGTGGTATTTTAGTCGTAAATTTTTATCAAACTGAGCGTAAAAATGAAGTGGTTTTTGCAAAGCAATCACTTGAAGAAGAAATAGTAAAGAAGAGCGATGATCAGAAAAAAGAAGTTAGTATGCCAGTGAATTCGAAAGTATTTATGGTTGATGTAAAAGGAGCAATACAAAAACCAGGTGTAATCCAATGTAACGAAGGAGAACGTGTTTTTGACGTGATTAGATTGGCTGGAGGATTTAAAGAAAAAGCTGATGTTAATAAGGTTAATTTAGCTGAAAAAATTTTTGACGAGATGGTCATTTATGTACCGTTTATTGGAGAAGAAACTGATCAAACTATAATTACTAATAGGGGGGATGAAACCAAACAAAATGAGACGATTGATATAAACCATGCATCACAATCAGAATTGGAAAAAATTCCGGGTGTGGGTCCAGCAAAAGCAAAAAATATTTTAGATTATATTGATACAAACGGACCATTTACTTCAGTAGAACAATTAGAATCTGTAAATGGAATCGGCAAAAAATCCCTTGAAAAAATGACTCCATTTATTGTCATTCGATAAATTAAATTATTATGAGTATTTATCTGGCTTATATTGTTTTTGTACAAATAATAATAATCGTCTTTTTTAAAAGCTATAATTTATTCTTTATATTAATATTACTCATTTTAATGATTTTTTTAGTCAGAAAGAAAAAATGGCTCCTTTTATTAATTTGTATTATTTCGCTATGTATTACGTCTAGTATATGTTACCTACAAAACAATAAAATGAATTCCCCTAAACCAAAGCCCTCTCAAAATGTTCGTGGTGAGATCACTTCTACTCCAATTATAGATGGTAATAAGGTTTCGTTTACATTTAAACTCCATAATCAAGAAATCTTACTAAATAGTTTTGCTAATACCAAAGAACAATTAAAAGCTTTTCAAAAAAGAAAAATAGGTGAAATATGTGAAGTAAAAGGTGAGGTTACATTGCCTTTAGAAAGCTCGAACCCATACTTATTTAATTATAAGAAGTACTTATTAAATCAAGGGATTCACTGGATTATTACTGCTAATCCAAATAGTTTAGGGGATTGCGAAAATGGGAAACGAACCATCATTCAATCAATAAATTATAGTCGACATGCTTTAACTAAATATGTAGAGATGAATTTTAATTCCAATACAGAAGGTTATATTAATGCACTCCTATTTGGGGAACGATCAAAAATGAATGCAACTACAGAATCTCAATATCAAATAGTGGGAATAGTGCATTTACTTGCGATTAGTGGTTCTCATATTAGTTTATTGAGTCTTGGCATCTATTTTCTACTAATTAGAATTGAAGTAACAAAAGAAACCAGCTTATTTATAACGATTTTATGTATTATGTCGTATGGATTTCTAGCAGGTGCTACAGCATCAGTTGTCAGGGCAGTTATTATTGGTGTTCTAGTTTGCTTCTACAAGTTAGCAAAAATGAAAGTTGATATTACTTCGCTATTATTCTCATCTTGTATAATCATGTTATTTGCAAAACCAAATTATATTGATGATATTGGATTTCAATTTTCCTTTGTAACAAGTTTTGTACTTGTTTTAACTTCTGGTCAAATTTTAAATTACAAATCTTGGTATACAAGGGCACTTTATACATCGAGTATTACTCAATTAGCATCAATCCCTATATTACTTTTTAATTTTCATGAATTTTCACCATACAGTATAATGATTAACTTACTTTTCATTCCTTATATTAGTTTTATTATTATGCCACTATGTATGTTTTGTTTTAGTTTAAGTTTTATTAATTTAGAAATCAGCGAACAGTTCACATTACTATTAACATTCTTTATTAAAATATCAGATAAATTACTGAGTATATGCATGCAATTACCGTTTATTAAGGTGATTTTTATACATCCTTCAAAAGGAATTCTGTTTATATATATAGTGCTTATATTTTTAATTTTATACTTTATGGAAAGTGAGAAAGAGAAGAAATTATTTATTAATTGTCTGATTGGATTTTTTATTCTTATTAGCGGGCATTTATTTTATCCCTTTATGAACCCAGTTGGAAAGATTATGTTTATAGATGTAGGTCAAGGTGACTGTATACTTATAAAATTGCCTTTTAATAAAGGGAATTATGTAATTGATACGGGAGGTAGGTTAACTGGCAAAGAAGAAACTTGGATGAAGCGTAAAAAACCATTTTCAACCGGCAGTGATCTATTGATTCCTATATTAAAAGGAGAAGGAATTAGTAAAATAGATAAATTAATATTTACACATGGTGACATTGATCATATTGGTGGTGGAAAAGAAGTATTACAATCATATCACGTAAAACAATTAATCGTAGGTGACAAGGCGAAATTTACTTCAGCAGAAAAAGAAAGAATTAATATAGCCATAAAAAAAGGAGCCGAGATTAAAAAAATTAGCGAAGGTATGAGTTGGAAAATCGGACAGAATTATTTTCAAGTTATTTCCCCAATTAAAGACTATGTAGGTGAGGAAAACCAGGGGTCAATTGTTTTAACGGCATATATAGGTGGGAAGAATTGGTTATTTTCTGGTGATTTAGATGAAATTGGTGAAAATCGATTGATCACTAAATATCATGATTTAAAGGCAGATGTCTTGAAAATAGGACATCATGGTAGCAAAACATCTACTTCCGAAAAATTTATTAAAGTAATTATGCCTAAAATTGGCATTATTTCAGTTGGGGAAAAAAATCGATATGGTCATCCAACAAAAGAAGTACTTAATCGATTAAAAAAGTACAATGTTAAAATCTTACGTACCGATGAACTTGGTGCAATAACTTATGAATTTAAAAGAGGACAAGGTACCTTTTATACATTTAAAGCATATCGTAAAACAAATAAGAGAAACCAAGAAGGAAATTAAAAAGACTGCCGAGGCAGTCCCATCATTTGATTCTATGTATTATCGTGCAACATACTCCACAATTGTTGCGATGATAAATAGAGTTGCGAAGAAACCAAATGAAACAGCAAAGCCAACGCCAGAATCTGTTGAATCATTACGTTTGCTTTGAACATTTTTTTCAAAAGTATTCACAAATAACCCCTCCTAATTCAATTTTAGTATAAATCAATATAACTAAAAAATCCATAGTATGTTTGTTTTAGTTATACCGTTTTAAATGAAGAAACCGGGTCTTTATTTAAAACGTTAATATAAATTAGAGATTAGTATTTACTAATCTCTTCCTTCTCATGTAGGACATGTTATACTATACTAAGAAAATTAGTGTAGAGGTGCAAAACATGATTAATGATTTACATAAAAAATTGAAAAAGAATGTGTCGCCAATGTATTTATTGGTAGGTACTGAAGATTTTTTACTTCAAGAAGCGGAAAACTTAATCGTGAAAGCAGCTTTACAAGGAGAAATTGATGATTTTAACTATCAAACATATGATTTAAAAGAGTCTTATTTAAGTGAAGCTCTTGAGGATGCTCAAACACCGTCCTTTTTTGGCGGAAACAAAGTCATCATCATAAAATCATGTTTGTTTTTAACAGCTCAAAAAGAAAAAATTGTACAAGATATAGAACCACTATTTGATTATATTGAAAATCCTGCGCCTTTTACTACTGTTGTTTTTGTTGCTCCTTTTGAAAAATTGGACGAGCGGAAAAAAGTAACAAAAGCGTTAAAAAAACAAGTAGAGCTAGTTGAATGTCATCCTGTTGAAACGAGTAATTTAGACGGCTGGATTAAAGAGCGGTTTACTGGGAATGTAAAGATTACTAAAGAGGCAATTGAAAAATTAAAATTACTCGTTGGAAATAATTTATCAATATTAAAACTTGAATGTGAGAAGCTACAATTGTTTATTGGGAATGAAGGCGAAGTTGATGCAGATTTAGTAGAATTGATGGTAGCAAAAACCATTGAACAAAACGTTTTTTCTCTTATAGAAAAAACAGCAGTAAGACAGACAACTGAGGCACTTAAAATTCTTCATGAATTATTATTTATAGGTGAAGAACCGATAAAAATAGTTGCTTTGTTAGCTAGTCAGTTTAGATTATTGTACGGAATAAAACAATTATCAAGTAATGGATATTCAAATAATCAAATTGCCTCTTCAGTTGGTGTATCACCAGGAAGAGTGTTTTATGGACAAAAGCAAGCGAATAACTTTCAAGCAAGTGAATTGAAAGAAGCAATACGATTAATTGCTGAAGTTGATTATAAAATGAAGACTGGTCAAGGAGATAAAGTTATGATCCTTGAAATGTTAATTCTTCAATTAAATAAATAATTGTAAGAAAATCCGTCTTAAATGATGATTAGTTTAAAAAATCAAATTACAAATCACATGGCAGTCCAATGCGTTAAATTGGACTGCCATTTTTCTGAATAAAATGGCTACAATTTTCAGTCTATATGATTCGATTACAAATATGTTTAAAAAAAACGTCTAGTTGAATAATTTTATTGCACGAAAAAATGGTGTCTCAGATGAGACACCATTTAATTCATTACGCGTTCATAGCGTTAACTTTTTTAGCTAAACGAGACTTTTGACGTGAAGCAGCGTTTTTGTGGATTAGATTGCTGTTAACAGCTTTATCTAATTTTTTAGAAGCAGTTAATAAAGCTTCTTGCGCTTTTTCAGTTTCGTTATTAGTAACTAAAGCTTCAACATTTTTCACTGCAGTACGCATTTCTGATTTTAGAGATGCGTTGTGAGCACGATGAGCTTCAGCTGTTTTTACACGTTTAATAGCTGATTTAATATTTGGCATACCTTTCACCTCCCGAATGCAGTCGAGAAATTTGCCTCGAATACAAATAGAACAAAACTTATTTTATCAAAACAAGTCCCATTTGGCAATAGAATTCATAAAGCTATTTTCGCCTTTTCAAAAGAAAAATAAACAACTCGTTTAGAATTGGTAACATCTAGCTAAACTAGTTAAGAAGAGAATTGTTAAATTTCGATGAGTATTGTGGAGGCTAGATAAATGAGTGAGTTAGATTTAAGTCAATATAGTGTTCGAACAGATTTAGCAGTAGAGGCAAAAGAGATGCTCGAGGAGCGTGAACAGACAAAGGAAGAAATTACCGGCGTAATCGTTAAAGAGCGAGAAGCAGATGGTGTAAGTATTTCTCATGTTCATATTAAAGAATCCGCATCTGAAAGAATAGGTAAAAAGCCAGGGAATTATTTAACCCTTCAAGTTCAAGGTATTCGTGAACAAGACACTGAACTTCAAGAAAAGGTTGAAAAGGTTTTTGCTAACGAGTTTTCTGCTTTCTTAAAAAATTTAGGAATTACGGAAGATCAAACTTGTTTAGTTGTCGGATTAGGAAATTGGAATGTGACTCCTGATGCGCTTGGTCCAATGGTTGTTGAAAATTTAGTTGTTACGAAGCATCTTTTTGAATTACAGCCTGAAAGTGTACAAGATGGTTATCGTCCAGTTTGTGCTTTGTCCCCTGGTGTAATGGGGATAACTGGTATTGAAACTAGCGATATTATTTCAGGTGTCATTGATAAAGTAAAACCAGATTTTGTCATTGCGATCGATGCACTTGCAGCTAGGTCTATTGAGCGAGTTAATACAACAATCCAAATTACTGATAATGGCATTCATCCAGGTTCTGGAATAGGGAATAAACGTAAGGAATTAAGTAAAGAAACACTAGGTATTCCGGTAATTGCTATAGGAGTTCCAACTGTTGTTGATGCTGTTGCTATTACAAGTGATACAATTGACTTCATTTTAAAACATTTTGGACGAGAAATAAAAGAGGGAGACAAGCCTGCTAAAGCGCTAATCCCTTCTGGAATGGCATTTGGAGAAAAGAAAAAGTATACCGACGAAGATATGCCTAGTGAAAAGGAACGAATGGCATTTATGGGGATTGTTGGAACACTTGAAGAGAATGAAAAACGGAAACTGATTCATGAAGTACTGTCACCATTAGGTCATAACTTAATGGTTACACCAAAAGAAGTGGATACATTTATTGAAGATATGGCAAATATTATTGCTGGTGGTATGAACGCAGCTCTGCATTCTAAAATTAATCAAGACAATATTGGCTCATATACTCATTAATATTTCGTAAGTGAGGAGAAACAAATGAAATATATGGTTCGGTACTTTACGCTAATCATCATTTTTTCGATAACAATCATTACTTGTATGCAAGTTGCGAAAGACGGAATAAGTAAAGTTACTTCGACTGATTACTATCATGTAGAAGATGTAGTAAAAATCTCAAAAGAAGATGGGAAAGCTGGTCCAGTACTTTTTGGAAAAGATTATACGAAAGAAGGACTAGCAATTAGAGAAGATCATCTAGAAAGATTAGGGGCATTTAATTATTTTACAGTTGTTGGTAAAGGACTATCCCGTTTTGTTACGTATGTAACTGAAAAAGGAGTTAAGATTGTTGAAAAAATTCCTTCTATTATTGATAGCTTTAATTAGACCTTCTAAACTTCATTCGACATATACTGCTAATAGAGATTGAATATTGCCCTGTTTTTTTGATATAATCAAAACTATCTATGCTGTCGAGAAATTTAGGAGTGATGAAATGAATAAAGAGTCAAGATCAGAAAGACAAAAGAGAATTAGAAACTTTTCAATCATCGCACACATTGACCATGGAAAATCTACATTAGCAGATAGAATTCTTGAGAAAACAAATGCATTAACTCAGCGTGAGATGAAGTCTCAGCTATTAGACTCAATGGATTTAGAGCGTGAACGTGGAATTACCATTAAATTAAATGCTGTGCAGTTACAATATAAGGCTAAAAATGGAGAAGAATATATTCTTCATTTAATTGATACACCTGGACATGTCGACTTCACTTATGAAGTTTCACGTAGTTTAGCAGCTTGTGAAGGCGCAATTCTTGTAGTTGATGCTGCACAAGGTATCGAAGCACAAACATTGGCGAACGTATATTTAGCTTTAGACAATGATTTAGAAATCTTACCAGTTATTAATAAGATTGACTTACCGAGTGCAGAGCCTGAACGTGTAAGACAAGAAGTTGAAGATGTAATTGGACTAGATGCTTCTGAAGCGGTATTAGCATCTGCTAAAGCAGGAATCGGAATAGAAGAAATTCTAGAACAAATCGTAGAAAAAGTACCAGCTCCAACAGGTGATCCAGATGCGCCTTTAAAAGCACTTATTTTTGATTCATTATTCGATCCATATCGTGGTGTTGTAGCTTATATTCGTATCGTAGATGGTACTGTAAAAGTAGGGCAAAAAATTAGAATGATGGCTACTGGTAAAGAATTCGAAGTAGTTGAAGCTGGAGTATTCACTCCTCGCACTACACAACGAGACGAATTAACTGTAGGTGACGTAGGTTTCTTAACAGCTTCTATTAAGAATGTTGGAGATACTCGCGTTGGGGATACAATTACCCTTGCTGAGAATCCAGCAACTGAGCCGCTACCAGGTTATCGTAAATTAAATCCTATGGTATTCTGTGGATTATATCCAATTGATACTTCTAAATATAATGATTTACGTGATGCACTTGAAAAGCTTCAATTAAATGATGCAGCTTTACAATTCGAAGCAGAAACATCTCAAGCTTTAGGATTTGGTTTCCGTTGTGGATTTTTAGGATTATTACACATGGAAATCATTCAAGAGCGTATTGAACGTGAATTCAAAATTGATTTAATTACAACAGCACCAAGTGTTATTTATAGTGTTTACACAACAAAAGGTGAAATGATTACAGTTGATAATCCAGCCCATATGCCTGACCCTCAATCAATTGATCGAGTAGAAGAGCCTTATGTAAAAGCAAAAATTAT
This sequence comes from Gottfriedia acidiceleris, assembly GCF_004138285.1. Taxonomy (GTDB): domain Bacteria; phylum Bacillota; class Bacilli; order Bacillales; family Bacillaceae_G; genus Gottfriedia; species Gottfriedia acidiceleris_A. The sequence goes on from NZ_SCFN01000001.1 coordinate 236,887, forward strand.
GGTTCCAAATGATTTTGTAGGAGCCATCATGGAGCTTTGTCAAAAGAAACGCGGTAACTTTATCGATATGCAATATTTAGATGCAAACCGCGTGACGTTAACTTACGAAATTCCATTATCTGAAATTGTTTATGATTTCTTTGACCAATTAAAATCAAGTACAAAAGGCTATGCTTCATTTGACTATGAGTTAATTGGCTACAAAGCATCTAAACTTGTGAAAATGGATATTTTATTAAATGGTGAACAAGTAGATGCTCTATCATTTATCGTTCATAGAGACGCAGCTTATGATCGTGGAAAAATTATCGTTGAAAAATTAAAAGAACTTATTCCAAGACAACAGTTCGAAGTACCAGTTCAAGCGGCAATCGGACAAAAAATCGTTGCTCGTTCAACAATTAAGTCAATGGGTAAAAACGTATTAGCTAAATGTTACGGTGGGGATATCTCTCGTAAACGTAAGCTATTAGATAAGCAAAAAGAAGGTAAAAAGCGAATGAAAGCTGTTGGATCTGTAGAGGTTCCACAAGAGGCGTTCATGGCTGTTTTACGTATGGATGATTAATAATTAATAAGAATTCATCGATTATAGAATTGATGATTATCTAAAAATGCCACCGTAATTTATTTGCGGTGGCATTTTTAATTTTTGTTACATTAATTTTTTACTCAAATTGTTATTAATAAAAAGTAAGATGTAAATAATGATTAATAATAGAAAAGCGATTAATTAGACAAATATCATAAGAAAATATACAATCATAAAGTTGAAATCAACAAAAGTCCCTGAATCTGCACCTTAGATGGTATTGGATCAGGGGCTTTTCACATAGAAAAGAGGAGAAGGTATGGCATCTTCCGTTTATATTCATATACCATTTTGTCAGCAGATTTGTTACTACTGCGATTTTAATAAATTTATGATGGACCGTCAGCCGGTTGATCAATATTTAGAATATCTAGAGAAAGAAATTGTTGAAAGTTTAAAAAGAAATCCGATTATAGATTTGAAGACAGTTTTTGTAGGCGGAGGAACTCCAACTGCATTAACATTACCTCAAACAGAGCGGTTAATAGAAATAATTAATAAACATATTATTAAAGGGAAAAAAGAAATCGAAATGACTTTTGAAAGTAATCCAAATGAAATTTCAAAAGAGAAGCTACAGATTTTAAAAGATGGTGGTGTGAATCGAATTAGTTTTGGAGCGCAAACATTTGATGAAGGTTTACTTAAAAAGATTGGAAGAACACATTCACCAAATGAAATAGAAGAAGCAATTCAAACCGCCAAAGAAGTTGGAATTGATAATATTAATCTTGATTTAATGTATGCATTACCTGGTCAAACAATGGAACAATTCGTTGATTCTTTAGATAAAGCAATGAAGTTACCAATTCAGCATATCTCAGCATATTCATTAATTATTGAACCAAAAACGGTTTTTTACATAGAAATGAATAGGGGCAAGCTTAAACCAGCCCCAGAAGAAGATGAAGCGGCTATGTATGACTTTTTAATGAACTATTTAGAGAAAAAGGGTTTTCATCAATATGAAATCAGCAATTTTGAAAAAAATGGCTTAGAAAGTAAGCATAATCTTGTTTATTGGAATAATGAAGAGTATTTTGGATTTGGTGCAGGTGCTCATGGCTATATTAATGGAATTCGATATTCAAATGCTGGACCGTTAAAGAAATATTTTCAGTTGATTGATGATACTGGTGTCCCAATTGTTCATGAGCATACGGTAACGAAGCAAGAAAAAATGGAAGAAGAAATGTTTTTAGGGCTACGTAAAATGCAGGGAGTTTCGGAAAGAAAGTTCCAAGAAAAATTTGGTTCAAACTTTAATGAAGTATTTCCGAACGTAATTGAAAAACTAATGAAAGATGGATTAGTCGAGATGAATGGGGTATTTCTTCGATTAACCCACAAAGGGAAGTTACTAGGAAACGAAGTATTTCAAGCATTTTTACTTTAAAATCTGTAAGGGTGAAGAGCAAGAAAAGCGGATGAGATAAGGGACAATAGAATAGATATGATGTATTTAAAATTTCCTAATCCATTAATCATGCACTTCTTTATTCCTGCCTTTAACTTCTTGACATCGTATAAAGGATTTGTTAAGTTAATAATATATTTAGCACTCGCTAGATAAGAGTGCTAATAGAGGTGATAAACATGTTGACTGAAAGACAGTTATTGATACTACAAATTATTATCGATGACTTTATTCGCATGGCACAACCTGTTGGTTCAAGGAGTTTATCTAAAAAGGAAGGTATTTCATTTAGTTCAGCAACGATACGAAATGAGATGGCTGATTTAGAAGAACTTGGTTATATTGAAAAGCCTCATAGCTCTGCAGGTCGAATCCCTTCTGAAAAAGGGTATCGTTTTTATGTAGACCATCTGTTATCACCACAAATTGTTAATGACGATGATGTTCGTTCGATAAAAGGTATTTTTGCCGAGCGTATTTTTGAAATAGAAAAGCTTGTGAAAAATTCAGCTGATATACTATCTGATTTAACAAATTACACAACAATTGCACTAGGACCAAAAGTTTCTGAAAATAAGCTTAAAAATATTCAGCTTATTCCAATAGGATCTAATACAGCAGTATCAATTATTGTGACTGACACAGGTATTGTTAAAAATCGAACAGTAACTATACCACCTGGCGTGTCTATGAGTGATATTGAGAAAATGGTAAATATATTAAATGAGCGACTAGTAAATGTACCGATTCATCAAATAAATGACAAGCTTTATAAAGAAATTGCAATGATTTTACGTACGCATATTTCGAATTATGAAAGTGTTATTAAGATGATTGGTGGCACTATTGACGTACCGATTGAACAAAAACTGATTTTAAGTGGAAAAACGAATATTTTAGCTCAACCAGAATTTCATAACGTTGAAACAATGAAGGTATTGTTAAACATGATTGAAAAGCAAGATGAACTAAAAAGTATTATTCCTTTTGAACAGATGGGTTTAAGTGTCAAAATTGGTAAGGAAAATGAAAAGTCTGGATTAGAAAATGTAAGTATCATTAGCGCAACCTATTCATTGGGTGAAGATCAAATTGGTACAATCGCAGTATTAGGACCAACTCGAATGGAATATTCCCGAGTAATCTCATTAATGCATTTAATTACAGGACAATTGAATTTATTATTTTCATCTAAGGATGTTGAATAAATCCATTGTGAAAAGAAACAATGGATTACATATAAAAAAATAGGAGGTGAAGGTGACATGACAGAACGTCAGGAAGAACTTTTAAATGAAGAAGTAGTGAATGAAGAAACTACTGTTGAAGAGCCTTCAATCTTTACAGAAGAAAATACAGAAGAGAAAACTGACAATGTAAATTCTTCTGAAGAAGAGCTTCAAAAACTTCGCGCTGAAGTAGATGAGAAGGAAAATAAGTACTTACGTCTACATGCTGATTTCGAAAATTATAAACGTCGTGCACTTTTAGACCAACAATCTTTAATGACTTATCGTGCTCAAAGCTTAGTAACTGATTTATTACCAGTACTAGATAATTTCGAACGCGCACTACAAGTTGAAGCAACAGATGAGCAAACTGCTTCTTTAAAACAAGGTATGGAAATGGTTTACCGTTTGCTTGTTGAAGCTGTAAAAAAAGAAGGAGTAGAAGAAATCCCAGCACTTGGTGAACAATTCGATCCGAATGTCCATCAAGCTGTAATGCAAGAAAGTGATGATTCTAAACCATCTAATGAAGTTCTACAAGAATTTCAAAAAGGCTATAAACTAAAGGACAGAGTAATTCGTCCATCAATGGTTAAAGTTAACGAGTAATTAGTTAAGCGTCTATTTTAATCGCTAACATAAATATAAAATTTTTATTAAAAAACTAAAATATAACTTATGTAGATTTTAGGAGGAACATGCAATGAGTAAAATTATTGGTATTGACTTAGGTACAACTAACTCTTGTGTCGCAGTATTAGAAGGTGGAGAGCCAAAAGTAATTCCGAACCCAGAGGGTGGACGTACAACTCCGTCAGTTGTTGCGTTCAAAAATGGTGAGCGTCAAGTTGGGGAAGTAGCAAAGCGTCAAGCAATTACAAACCCTAACACAATCATGTCAATTAAACGTCATATGGGTACTACACACAAAGAAAACATTGAAGGTAAAGATTTTTCTCCACAAGAGATTTCTGCAATTATTCTTCAAAACTTAAAGGCATCTGCTGAAGCTTATTTAGGTGAAACTGTAACGAAAGCAGTTATTACAGTACCTGCATACTTCAATGATGCTGAGCGTCAAGCAACTAAAGATGCTGGTAAAATCGCAGGTTTAGAAGTAGAACGTATCATCAATGAGCCAACTGCGGCTGCACTAGCATACGGTTTAGATAAAATGGATGAAGACCAAACAATCTTAGTTTATGACTTAGGTGGCGGTACATTCGACGTTTCAATCCTTGAATTAGGAGATGGAATTTTTGAAGTTAAAGCTACAGCTGGTGACAACCGTTTAGGTGGAGACGACTTCGACCAAGTTATCATTGATTACTTAGTAGCTGAATTCAAAAAAGAAAACGGTGTTGATTTAAGCCAAGATAAAATGGCATTACAACGTTTAAAAGATGCTGCTGAAAAAGCGAAAAAAGATTTATCAGGTATTACTTCAACTCAAATTTCATTACCATTCATTAGCATGGGTGCAGCTGGTCCATTACACTTAGAGTTAAACTTAACTCGTGCAAAATTCGAAGAGCTTTCTCACAACTTAGTAGAAAGAACTTTAGGCCCAACTCGTCAAGCGATGAAGGATTCTGGCTTAACTGCTAGTCAAATTGATAAAGTAATTTTAGTAGGTGGTTCAACTCGTATTCCTGCTGTTCAAGAAGCAATCAAAAAAGAAACAGGAAAAGAACCACATAAAGGTGTAAACCCTGATGAAGTAGTAGCATTAGGTGCTGCAATTCAAGGTGGAGTATTAACTGGTGATGTAAAAGATGTAGTATTACTAGACGTAACACCATTATCATTAGGTATTGAAACAATGGGTGGAGTATTTACAAAGTTAATCGAGCGTAATACAACAATCCCAACAAGTAAATCACAAGTTTTCTCAACAGCTGCTGACAATCAACCTGCTGTAGACATTCACGTACTACAAGGTGAGCGTCCAATGGCTAATGACAATAAAACATTAGGTCGCTTCCAATTATCGGATATCCCACCAGCACCACGTGGAATTCCTCAAATTGAAGTATCGTTTGATATCGACAAAAATGGTATCGTAACAGTACGTGCAAAAGACCTAGGTACTCAAAAAGAACAAAACATCGTAATTCAATCTTCTTCAGGTTTAAGTGATGAAGAAGTAGAACGCATGGTAAAAGAAGCAGAATTAAATGCTGATGCAGATGCAAAACGTAAAGAAGAAGTAGATCTTAAAAACGAAGCGGATCAATTAGTATTCCAAGTAGAGAAAACTTTAAAAGATCTTGAAGGAAAAGTTGAAGAAGCAGAGGTTACGAAAGCTAACGAAGCTAAAGACGCATTAAAAGCTGCATTAGAAGCTGGTAACTTAGATGACATCCGTACGAAGAAAGATGCTCTTTCTGAAATCGTTCAAGCTTTATCAATGAAGCTTTATGAGCAAGCTGCTGCTGCTCAGCAAGCTGCAGGTGGAGCTGAAGGCGGAGCGAAACAAGACGATGTAGTAGACGCTGAGTTTACTGAAGTTAAAGAAGATAAATAATAACGAAAAGTGGAAGGCGTTTGGTCAGTAACGCCTGGAACTAGACAATAACGAAAAGTGGAAGGCGTTTGTTCAGCCCCGACAAGCATAAGAACGAGTATGGAAAAAGTTTGGTTTTTAACTTTTACCATACTTGGGCTTATGACCTCGAGGGGCTAACGCCTGGAACTAGACAATATATATATCTAAAACATTAAGGGAAGTCAAAGTCAGGGAAGCCTTGGCTTTGACTTTTTCTTTTTCTCACTTTAAGCAAGGATAAATTGGCAGCGATGATGAGTACTTGACGTAGTTCCCAATTTTAGGAATAAAGTATAAGTGCAACTACGCCTCTGACTTCGCCTAAAAGGCTCGTCAGTCGACGAGTTTACTTTATTTTCTTTTAGAAAAGCAAAGGATATGTTAAAATATTCTTTATGTGAAAGGAGCGGATTGTAACACTATGAGTAAACGTGATTACTATGATGTGCTTGGTGTGAGTAAAAGTGCATCACAAGATGAAATAAAAAAATCGTTTCGTAAATTAGCAAAAACATATCATCCGGACGTTAATAAAGATCCTGATGCAGCTGAAAAGTTTAAAGAGGTGCAAGAAGCATACGAAAATTTATCAGATGATCAGAAACGAGCTCATTATGATCAATTTGGTCATACAGATCCAAACCAAGGATTCGGCGGTGGCGGATTCGGAGGCGGCGGATTCGGTGGATTTGAAGATATTTTCAGTCAGTTTTTTGGCGGGGGCGGTGGACGTCGTCGTGACCCGAACGCACCAAGAGCTGGAGCTGATTTACAATATACAATGACGATCCAGTTTGAAGAAGCAGCATTTGGAATGGAAAGAGAAATTGAAATTCCAACAGAAGAAACATGTAATACATGTAGTGGTTCAGGTGCAAAACCTGGTACATCAAAAGAAACATGTAATCATTGTCATGGCTCAGGACAAATGAGTGTTGAACAAAATACCCCATTTGGACGTATTGTAAACCGTACGACATGTTCACACTGTCAAGGTACTGGTCAGATTATTAAAGATAAATGTAATACATGTCATGGTGCTGGCCGAGTGAAAACTCGTAAGAAAATCATGGTTAAAGTACCAGCTGGTATTGATGATGGACAACAAATTCGACTTTCAGGCCAAGGAGAACCAGGTAAAAATGGTGGTCCTGCTGGAGATTTATATATTGCATTCCATGTTCGTGAGCATGAATTCTTTGAACGTGACGGAAATGACGTTTACTGCGAACTTCCATTAACATTTGCACAAGCTGCATTAGGTGATGAAGTTGAAGTTCCTACTTTACATGGTAAAGTAAAAACGAAAATTCCTGCTGGAACGCAAACTGGCACTAGAATGCGTTTAAAAGGTAAAGGAATTAAAGATGTACGTGGATATGGTCAAGGTGATCAGCACGTAATCGTAAAAGTTATCACACCAACAAAACTAACAAGCCGTCAAAAAGAATTGCTTGAAGAGTTTTACAATATTGGCAAAGGTCAAAAAGACGATAAACACGATTCTTTCTTTACAAAGTTAAAGCGTGCAGTTAAGAATTTTGGCGAACAATAAGGAAGTTATTAATTCAGTACGTTAGTTAAGGTAAAAAGTGGAAACACTAAATAGAAGAAGTAATGTAAATGGCACCCTCTAAATCTGACTATGATTAGAGGGTATTGCCAAGTAAAGAAGAGAGTATGAATGGAGTTGGTAGTTTATGAAATGGTCAGAATTAAGTATTCACACTACACAGGATGCGGTTGAACCGATTTCTAACATTTTACACGAAGCTGGTGCAAGTGGTGTTGTCATAGAGGATGTGTTTGATTTGACGAAGGAGCGAGCACAGGTTTACGGTGAAATCTACCAACTTAACCCAAAAGATTATCCAGAGGAAGGTGTAATCGTTAAAGCATACCTTCCTGTGAATAGTTTTTTAAACGATACGATCGACGGAATAAAAGAAGCAATAAATAATTTAATTTCTTATGATATTGATTTAGGTAAAAATACATTTGCTGTGCATGAAGTAAACGAAGAAGATTGGGCTACTGCATGGAAAAAATATTATCATCCAATTTCAATCTCAGATCGATTTACAATTGTACCTTCTTGGGAAGAGTATGAAGTCAAATCATCAGACGAATTAATTATCGAATTAGATCCAGGAATGGCGTTTGGTACTGGTACTCATCCTACAACTGTTATGTGTATTCGAGCACTTGAGAAAGTTGTAAAACCAACTGACCGTGTAATCGATGTAGGTACTGGTTCAGGAGTATTAAGTATTGCAGCTGCTAAACTTGGTTCTACAAATATAGAAGCTTATGACTTAGACGATGTAGCAGTTCGAAGTGCAAGAGAAAACGTTGTATTAAACAAAGTTGACGATGTTATAAAAGTTGGACAAGGTAACTTACTACAAGGAATTGAAGGTCCGTTCCAAGTAGTTGTTGCGAACTTACTTGCTGAAATTATTCTTCGTTTCGTAGATGATGTTTTTAATGTTTTAGAACCAGGTGGAACATTTATTTCTTCAGGAATTATTGGTGCTAAACAAGAAGACATCGAAAGTGAGCTTAAACGAGTTGGCTTTGTAGTGAAAGAAGTATTACATTTAGAGGACTGGGTTGCAATTATTGCAAAAAAGCCAGAACAAGGAATGTAATATGCAAAGATATTTTATAGAAGAAACGCAGCTTCAAAATGATCTTGTTACAATAATTGGTGATGATGCTCATCATATCGCAAATGTTATGCGAATGAAGCTAGATCAAGAAATCATTTGTACAGTTCCAGGTTCATCAACTGTTCGTTGTACACTTACAAATATTTCTAGTGAACAAATAACTGCAGCTGTTGTAGAATATGTTGAGAATACAAATGAACTGCCAATATCAATTACAATTGCTAGTGGACTACCAAAAGGTGATAAATTAGAGTTAATCATACAAAAAGGTACGGAGCTTGGAGCTTTTGGTTTTTTACCTTTTGCTGCAGCTAGATCAATTGTTAAACTAGATGATAAAAAAGCTGGTAAAAAGGTTGATAGATGGCAAAAAATTGCAAAAGAAGCGGCTGAACAATCATATCGATTTATTGTACCAACTGTGGAACAGCCAGCATCTTTTCAACAATTACTTAACTCAATACAGTATTATGATGCGTGTATTGTTGCATATGAAGAAAGTGCAAAAACAGGAGAATCAGCAGGACTTGTTCAGACATTCCAGTCATTAAAGGAAGGCTCACGATTATTAGTAGTTTTCGGACCAGAAGGTGGTTTGTCAGATAAAGAAGTTGATCAGCTAGAAGAAAAAGGTGCTAAGCTATGTGGACTTGGACCAAGAATTTTGCGAACAGAAACAGCACCATTTTATGTTTTAGCTGCTGCCTCCTTTCATTTTGAATTAATGGGGTGAAGAAATGCCACAAGTAGCTTTTCATACATTAGGTTGTAAAGTTAACCATTACGAAACAGAAGCAATTTGGCAACTGTTTAAAGCAGCAGGCTATGAACGTACAGAATACGAGACGAAAGCTGATGTTTATGTAATTAATACTTGTACAGTTACAAATACAGGTGACAAAAAAAGTAGACAAGTAATCCGTCGTGCCGTGCGTAAAAATCCAGATGCAGTAATTTGCGTAACTGGATGTTATGCACAAACATCTCCAGCCGAAATCATGGCAATTCCTGGGGTGGATATCGTTGTTGGTACACAGGACCGTACTAAAATGCTTGATTATATCGAGCAATTTCGTGTAGAACGTCAACCAATAAATGGCGTAGGAAATATTATGAAAGCACGAGTTTATGAAGAGCTAGACGTACCTGCTTTTACTGACCGTACACGTGCTTCATTAAAAATTCAAGAAGGTTGTAATAACTTCTGTACGTTTTGTATTATTCCATGGGCACGTGGTTTAATGCGTTCTCGTGATCCAAAAGAAGTTGTAAAACAAGCTACACAATTAGTTGAATCAGGCTATAAGGAAATTGTTTTAACTGGTATTCACACAGGTGGATACGGTCAAGACATGAAAGATTACAACTTAGCAATGTTATTAAAAGATTTAGAAACAGTTGAAGGATTAAAACGTGTTCGTATTTCTTCAATTGAAGCTAGTCAAATTACAGATGAAGTAATTGAAGTTCTTCGTCATTCAAATATTGTAGTTCGTCACTTACACGTACCATTACAATCGGGATCAGATACTGTCCTAAAACGTATGCGTCGTAAATATACAATGGCTGAATTTGCTGAAAGAATTGAGAAATTACGCGAAGTATTACCAAACTGTTCAATTACATCTGATGTAATCGTAGGTTTTCCAGGTGAATCTGAAGAAGAGTTTATGGAAACGTACAATTTCATTCGAGATAATAAATTCTCTGAATTACACGTATTCCCATACTCTAAACGTACAGGTACACCAGCTGCACGTATGGAAGATCAAGTTGACGAAGAAATTAAAAATGAACGTGTACACCGTTTAATTGAATTATCAAATCAGCTTGCAAAAGAATACGCATCAATGTTTGATGGTGATGTTTTAGAAGTTATTCCGGAAGAAAAGTATACTGAAGATGGCGCAGAAGGGCTATTAATAGGTTACACAGACAATTATCTAAAAGTCGTGTTCGAAGGAACTGAAGACATGATCGGTAAAATTGTAAAAGTTAAAATTGCTGAAGCTGGTTATCCAGTAAATAAAGGTGAATTTGTCCGAGTATTAGAAGATGTAGCTGTTAACTAAGGATAATATAAATAAAAGGATAGATAATCTTGAGTTCATCTAGATTATCTATCCTTTTTTGTTCTATTTGCTGTTATTTGTCATTTGATAAGAAATTATAAATGTTTGCTTCTCCAGAACCATAAAGCGGATCTGATCCTTTTTTGCCATAATCAAACGCACTTTGTCTGATCGCTGCTGCTACCTGAGCAGGAGAATATTCTGGATGAGCAGCTTTAATTACGCCTGCAATACCTGCAACTTTTGGTGCTGCCATTGATGTTCCATGAAGATATGAATAACCATGCCATTTTCCGTCACTAAACTGAGTTGTTGCATTTGTACCATTTGGATTTGCAGCGTTTACACCTACTGGATATGTAGGATAAGTAGACAAAGTACGATACGTATAATCACGTTTATTTAAATAATTACCTGTTGGATTTTGACGATATAAACCATCGTATACAGGTCCATTATCTCCACCTGGTGCAGCTACGTCGATTACACTTCCATAATTTGAGTAGAAAGCAATACTATCGTTCGACCACTGATTAGATGAAGAAACGGTAATGACACCAGGGATTTGCGCAGGCGCAACACGTGAAGGACCTTTAATATCTAATCCGTAAGTAGTTTTCCAATAATCTTGCATATCGTGTATATTGTTTAAATCTTTTGAGTCATTACCCGCAGATACTACAACAGTTACACCTTTTTTAATCGCATATTGAATCGCTCGGTGATATGCCACCATTGAAGCTGATTCACCTTTTTCGTCTAAGTTATGTGCCATCCAGCGCCAACCACCGATTGACATATTGATTACTTCAACTCCATCGTTTGCAGCTGAAACAATCGCATCTGTTATCCATGATTGTTCAGCTCCGCCAGTTGCACCAAAAACGCGATAAGCACGAACTGTTAATTCTGGTCCAACACCCTTAACTTTTCCATTTGCAGCAATTGAACCAGCAACGTGTGTTCCATGACCATTTTTATCCCAAGCATCAGTTGTTCCAGGTACAAATGTTTTTGATCCAGCAAGATCAGCGTTAGCCTTTAAATCTGGATGACTAAAGTCAATTCCAGTATCGATAACTGCTACGACCGTTTTATGGTTTCCTTTATTTATATTATAAGAATCTCCATTATGAGTTAAATGCTGCATGTCCCATTGTTTATCCCAATAAGAGCTAGCATTTGTATCAAGATTTACCTTTTGACCATTTGGAGTTCCAGGAGTAAACTCAATCTTATCATCTGGGTCAGCTTCCAAGTATGCTTGAAGTTCTTTACCAGCTGATTGAATGCTTGTATCATTTTTAATATTAGTTAGAAATTCAGCATTAGATGATGAAACCTCAACAATTCCTATTTCTGAAATAACTCGTTCAACAGAACCTCCAGCTTTTGAAATTGTATCTGAGAAATTACTTGGTAAATTCCCTTTATAGGCTAAAACATAATGAAGCTCCTCAGGGGCAGCTTTCACTTGTTTAGTTTGTGTACCAATAAGTAATGAAAATGAAAGAACAGAACAAATCGAAAGCGCAGCAATTTTTTTCTTCATAAAATCTCTCCAATATGTAATATTTACGTAAAATACGTATCTAATCAAATTTTAATAAAACTGACTAATTAAGTTTGTCGAAATTTGAGGTGTAAAATACTGAATATTTCGACAACTAAAAACATAGACAATTTGCGTAAATTACATTTTATATTTACCCAAAAATTCCCTCAAACTACCTGTTATTTTATCTTTCACATACATACACACTATGATTATGGGGGTGATTGGATTGGCGGAAAAAGGTCATAGGCTACCTAAGGGAACTGATAACAATCATATACATGTTGCAACTAATTCTTATTTAGATACAAGTAAAGACCATTCTAACAAAGTTAATTTTGACCAAGGTGGTAGTCCTTATTTAGATACGAGTGAGGACCCTACATTACAAACAAATTATAATGCTGGTAGTCCATATTTAAATAGGTAAGGCATTAAACTAAAGAGAAGAAGGTAAGAAGGTAAGAAGGTAAAAGTAAGTAATAAAGCAGGGAATAGGAAGAGTTTTTCCTAACCCTGCCCTAAAATTGCAGGTTGAAAAAGGGAAAAGAATAAATAAGAAATGTTTTTTCAAATCCTTACCATTTCAAATCCCGTGATCCTGCTCTATTAATATCTTTACTCTCGATAATTGGTGATGAATAACCATTTCTTGCTATATTAATCATTGCTCGACCGAGTTGCTCTGATGAAGTAATTGAGTTCGGAAAGGCCTTTTTTAGGATTGGAAATAATGGTTTTGTTATGTCATAACCCAATTGATATAGTTTAGTTTTTGATTTTATATCTTTATGTGGAATAATTGCACCTGGTCGAAACATGTATGCAGCTTTAAACGGTAACTTTAACAAGTCATTTTCTGTTTTTCCCTTCACTCTAGCCCACATTGTACGACCTTTCTCAGTACTATCGGTACCTGATCCAGTGACATAAATGAAAGTCATTTGAGGATTCAATATTGATAATGTACGTGCGATGGATAATGTAAGGTCATATGTAATCTTACGATAATCTTCCTCTGTCATTCTAAATGATGAAACACCTAAACAAAAAAAACATGCATCAAATCCAGATAATTGACTTTCAATTGTAGATAAATCAAGCAGATTAGAATGCTGAATTTCATAGGATTTTTCATGTTGGATCCCTGTAATACTGCGACCAATTGAGTAAATCGAGCTAACAGAAGGATCTTGTAAGCATTCTCTTAATACACTTTGACCAACCATTCCAGTTGCTCCAAAAAGTAAAACCTTCATTGACTAACCTCCAAACTAATTAAATGATTTTATAGTAAACGTTTATTTATAAAACAAATAAGGCTAATAGCATCTTGTAGTGGAAACCAACCTCAACCTACTTAATTAATAATTATAAATATTGTTAGCTAATTGACAAACATTTTTTTTAACAACAAGATGAGCTAATCAAGTCGTTGATTAGCTCATCTTTATGACATATTTACAGACTCTTTCTTACTAAAAAACTGGATTGTAAAACAAAAAATAATAATTACAATAGAAAATAATAAACTCAACCAAATGCTTTGAAATTCACCTACATACGGCTGAACAATATAAGAAAGTATAATACTAATTACAATACTAATTGGAATGTAATTACCGACTTTACCCTTACTAAAGACAATAACCAAAATTGGAAATAGCAATGCGGAATATACATTTCCTGAGTAAAATAATAGTTCAATAATTTTTTTTGATTGAATAATTGTTGCAAAAAAGATGATTGCTCCAATAATCACAGATAGAAGATAAGCAAGTTTTATTTTTTTTTGATCATTTTTTATCTTGTGAAATGATTCTATTATATTGATAATGATTAAGCTAGCAAGGGAATGTAGAACCGCACCAAATGTAGATGTAATCGCATTAAAAGCACATAAAACAAAAAGTATGAAAAAAAATGGTGTTGTAATTTTATTTGCTAAACCAATTAATATTGATTGAATATCTGTAAATCCACCTGTGAATATAACGATAATAAAAAGACATGAAAATGAAAGTGGGAAAATACCCCATATTAACCCGGATATTGAGAATGTTAAAGGAAGCTTTTTCGATTCGATCATAAATAATCGGTGCCATGAAGTAATGTCAAAGAAAAACTGACCAAAACCAACTAATAAGCCTGAAAATAAAAAACCCCATAAATCGTAATGATCAATGACTAGCATGTAAGGATGGTACAATTTAATCCCATCATATACTGGTTGAACGCCCTCTTTTACGAAAAAATACAACGGAATTAAAATTGCCGCTGCAAACATTGTAATGACTTGGAATCCTGCTAATCCATGTATCATCTTTAATCCACCAAAACCTGCAAAAAGTACACAAAAGCATATAAAAATGATTATTTCTATGTACAACGGTAAATTAAAAAGAAAATGAAATAACGTAGATGCAGTCATCGACTGTATATATAATATGTGTAAACTAGTTAATATTAAAATACAAATCATAATCCAATAACCAAGTGGATGTAGTTTCTTCTTCAAATAATCTCCAATTGTTAAACCATCAGGGTACTCCTGTCGAACCTTTTTTCCAATAAAACTAAATACAAATAAAGCAATAGCACCTAAAAATGCATATCCGATTCCACCAAATACCCCATATTTAATCATTGATTCTGGCGAAGATAATATTGTAGTTCCTGTTACCCAACGTGCCAAGAGAGAAATAATTCCCATTCCCATTCCAATTTGAATAGGACCTTGTACGTATTCTCTAAATGAACGTGAATTCACTGTTTATTTTCCTTTCTCACGATACTCTTTTGGAGTAATGCCCTCAACTTTGCGGAATAAAGTACTAAAGTAATGCTGACTATTAAAGCCTGAGTTTTCTGCTACATCGGATATGTTCCAATTTGGATTATTTGTTAAATATCGCTTAGCTGCTTGTATTCTATAGTCTATTAAATATTCTGAAAACGATACACCGACTTCTTCGTGAAATTTTCTACTTAAATAAGTATGATTCGTGTGAACTTCTCGAGCTACGTCAGAAAGAGAAAGTTTTTCAGCGAAATGATCATGAATATATAGAAGAGTTTGATGTATTAAACTAGAATATTGGTTTGACGTATCGGTATCACTATATTTAGATAAAACTTTATATAACTCACTTTCTATGATTGGTTTTGTTAAATAATCTAGAACGCCAATTCGGATTGATTGTTGAGCATAATCAAAACTTTGATATGCTGTAACCATAATAATATCTACTTCTTTATTTTGTGCTTTAAGCTCTTCGCCAAACTCTAGTCCAGAACGTCCAGGTAGATTAATATCTAGAAATGCAATGTTAATTTTATGATTTTGATTAATTGTTATAGCTTGGCATGCATCAGCTGCTTTATAAAACTTCCATAATGGAAACATATTTTTTATTAAATATTCCATTTGTTCAAGCTCTAATGGTTCATCATCTACTAATAATACATTCACTTCATTTTCCCTCCTTTACTCTAAAGAGTCATATATAAGTGGCCAAACGACCTTAACATTTGTTCCTGATTCATTTGAAGTAATCAGTACATGTCCACTGTTTCCAAAATATAGTTGTAATCTCTTTTTTATATTGTCTAATCCATGGCCTTCTTGATTAGAAAAAGAATTAGTCATTCCCATTAAACCATTATCAATTACCTCTAAACAGACTAGCTCGGAATCTTGATAAAATCGAATGTGTAGTAAGGCCTCTCCAATCTTTTTTTCTAAACCGTGTTTAAATGAATTTTCTACTAAGGTTTGCAAAATAAAAGGGGGGACAAGCGCTTTATATAAATCTTTTGGACAATCTAACTGAGTTTTAAGCCGCTCTCCAAACCGTAGAGTTTGAATGTCTAAATAATATTGAGTATATTGTATTTCTTGATCTAACGGAATTAATGGCTCTGATGATTTATATTTAAATTTTAAAAATTGAGAGAAAGTTTCTAGAGCTCGGATTAATTCCGAGGTTCGATTTAAACGCGCTAAGCTTAATATGACATTAAGTGTATTAAATAAAAAGTGCGGTTGAATTTGCTGGTTTAATTTATTGTATTGAGCTTCTTGTAATGCATGCTCTAACCGAATTTCTCTATTTTTATTTTCAAGTAAGTCTATTCTTTTTTCAAAGATAAACAAAAATAATAAAGCAATAGCTCCCATAATAGGAGCTAAAATAAATAGCATAATTAGTAAAGTAAATCCCTCGTAACTAAGCATGAAGAACCTCAAATAGTTTTTTTAATAATATTTTTAATTTTTTCGAAAACTTTGTTTATAAAGAGCTGAATGAAGAAGAATGTTGATTTCAACTACAGTTGCTGGCATGCTATGGAACGAGAGCTGAGCTTCCCAATTTCGCTTTTAGAGGAGTCTCTAGCCTACTCGCATTTTCCATAAGAGCCTTAGAACATGTTGTGCCAATCAACATTCGATTTATTATCCAATTTTATAAGCATTTAATATTTTTAATAGAAGTAGAAGATAGGAATTTCCACATTGCAGGATCAATTCTCTTCATTTCCTTCACTTCACGCCTATAAGAATACTATTTAATTTATTATGTGACAAGCAACTTGATGATTTTGCTCAGATAATTTTAATTCAGGTACTTTTGTTTTGCAAATATCGATCGCGAAAGGGCATCTTGTGTGGAAACGACAGCCGCTTGGAGGATCGATTGGAGAAGGTACATCTCCTGTTAAGATGATTCGTTCTCTTTGATGCACTGGATTTGGCACTGGAATCGCAGATAATAGAGCACGTGTATAAGGATGCTGCGGATTTTCGAATATAGATTTTTTATCGGCAATCTCAACAATTTTTCCTAAATACATGACCATTACTCGGTCAGAAATATGTCTTACTACACCTAAATCATGTGAGATAAAAAGAAATGTAAGTGAGAATTTTTTCTGTAACGATTTTAATAAGTTTAATACTTGAGCTTGGATTGAAACATCTAGAGCAGATACTGCTTCATCACAAATGATTAGTTTTGGATCAACTGCAAGTGCACGTGCAATTCCGACACGCTGACGTTGACCACCACTAAATTCATGAGGATAACGCTCCATTGCTTCTGGTCTTAACCCAACATGCCCTAATAATTCTTCAATTCTAACTTTACGTTCTTCTTTTGGAACGACATTTTGAATTGCTAATGCTTCACCTAAAATTTGTCCAATTGTTTGTCTAGGATTAAGTGAGGCAAACGGATCTTGGAAGATTACTTGTAGATCCTTTCTTATTTTACGCATTTCTTTTTTTCCTAAGCTTAATAAATCTTTTTCCTTAAAATGAATGCTTCCACTTGTAGGCTCGTCTAATCTTAGAATGGCTCTACCAGTAGTAGACTTACCACAACCGGATTCTCCAACAATACTTAAAGTTTCTCCCTCATAAATGTGGAAGCTAATATCGTCTACTGCTTTTACGTGATTAACCGTTCTTCCTAATATGCCACCTTTAATTGGAAAGTATTGTTTTAAATGATCTACATTAAGTAGTATTTTTTTATCCACTAGTTGTAATGCCATTATTCAATCCCTACTTTCTCTTTGATGGTATGCTCTGTTTCCCATTGTGAAGTGTACATCCAACAGCTGACTTCAGTATTTTTATCAATTGTTTGTAAATCCGGCACTGATTGATGACAAATTGCCTTTGCATGTGCGCAGCGGAGTGCAAAACTACAGCCTTTAGGCATATTGAATGGACTTGGTACAGTACCAGGAATTGTTGTTAATTCATCTTGATCCATATCGAGACGTGGAAGAGAGTTTAACAACCCGATTGTGTATGGATGTTTAGGGCTATTAAAAAGTTCTTTTGCTGAAGTATATTCAACGATTCTTCCAGCGTACATGACAGCCACTCGATCGCAAGTCTCATAAACTACGCCTAAATCATGTGTAATTAATATAACTGCTGTACCGAGTTCCTTTTGAAGTGATTTAATTAATTCTAGAATTTGAGCTTGAATTGTCACATCAAGAGCGGTAGTCGGTTCATCTGCGATTAGCACTTCTGGATGACAGGCAAGTGCCATTGCGATCATAACTCTTTGTCTCATTCCACCACTAAGCTCATGTGGTTCTTGCTTTGCACGTTTTTCAGGAGAAGGGATCCCTACAAGTCGCAGCATTTCTACTGCTTTATCCCAGGCTTCCTTTTTACTTAATTTTTGGTGAAGACGAATCGCTTCTGCAATTTGTTCGCCAGCTGAATAAACAGGGTTTAAAGATGTCATTGGCTCTTGAAAGATCATTGAAATTTCATTTCCTCGAATGGAACGCATCTGTTTTTCAGTTTTTGCTAGTAAGTCTTCACCTTTAAAAAGAATACTACCACCAGTTATTTTACCTGGAGGAGAGGGGATTAATCGTAAAAGGGATAATGATGTAATACTTTTCCCACTTCCAGATTCACCTACTATTCCAAGTGTTTCACCTTTTTTTAATTTAAAGCTAATTCCATTAACTGCTTTGCTAATTCCATCTTCTGTATAAAAGTAGGTCTGCAGATTATTAACCTCAAGAATTGTTTCATCAATTTTTTTCATGATTGTACCTCCCTAATTCAAGTCAACTCGTTTATTAAAGTATCGGTATAGAATATCAACAGCTAGATTCATAAATACAAAGATGACTGAAGCGATTAATACGCCACCTTGAACCATAGGTAAATCTCTTGTTCTAATTGCATCAACTATTAATCTACCAAGTCCATTAATTGCAAAAACTGACTCTGTTAAAACGGTTCCACCTAGTAATGCACCAAACTGTAGACCGACAACTGTAATAACAGGGATTAGTGCATTTTTAAGACCATGTTTGTAAATAATGATATGTTCCTTTAAACCTTTTGCTCTTGCTGTACGCATATAGTCTTGACGAACAACTTCTAACATACTTGATCTAGTCATTCTAGCTACAATTGCAGCGCCACCTGCACCTAATGTTAATGCTGGTAGTACCATATGTTTAAACGTTCCCCAACCAGCAACTGGAAATATATGAAGATTAACTGAAAAGAAGTAGATCAGCATTAAACCAAACCAGAAACTTGGTAAAGAGATTCCTAGTAAAGCGACAATCATAATTGTAATATCAGCTGCGGAGTACTGTTTCGTCGCTGATATAATACCTGCTAGCATACCAAGTACGACTGTAATGAAGATACTAGCCAGTGCAAGTTCAATTGTAATTGGCAAACGAATCATAATCTCATCTAATACTGGACGATTATTTCGAAGCGATTCGCCAAAATCACCTTGAAGTACATGGTATACATAATCGAAATACTGAATAACGACAGGACGATCAAGTCCAAGTTGATGACGAATCATTTCGATTGTTTGTTTCGTAGCACCTTCACCAGCAAGTAGAGTTGCTGGATCTCCAGGAACCATCTGCATGATAAGGAAAACGACTAAGCTTACACCAAGTAAAACTGGAATAGTTTGTATAATTCTTCTGACAATAAATAGAAACATTTACTTTCCTCCTTATTTTTTCATCCTTGGATCAAGAGCATCTCTTAGTCCATCCCCGAAAATATTAAATCCTAAAACTAATGTTGAAATGGCAATACCCGGAAATAAGGCAATGTGGGGTGCAGTGAATAAATAATCACGTCCACTACTTAGCATTGCTCCCCATTCTGGAGATGGAGGCTGGGCACCTAATCCGAGGTATGATAAGCCAGCTGCTGATAAAATCGCTGTTGCAAGTTTTAACGTAGCTTGGACAATTATTGGTGAAAGAATATTCGGAAAAATATGTTTGAAAATGATTGTTGCATCAGTTGCACCTAATGAACGAATTGCATCTATATACTCAAGCTTTCTAACGGATAATGTAGATCCTCTAACGATTCGTGCAAACGTTGGTATTGAAAAGATTCCAACAGCAACCATTACATTAATAAGACTAGGACCAAGTGCACTAATAATCGCAAGTGCTAATAAAATTCCAGGGAACGCTAGTAAAACATCAACAACCCTCATAATAATTGTGTCGACCCATTTTCCGTAATAACCTGCTAATAACCCGAGAGTGATTCCGAAAATTGCTCCAAATAAGACAGATATGAAGCCGACAGAAATTGATAGACGACTTCCATAAATGATTCTGCTTAAAATATCTCTTCCTTTATCATCTGTTCCCATCCAATGTTCTAGTGAAGGAGTTTGCAGCTTGTTCATTAAATCAATTGCAAAAGGATCCTTCGGCGAAATGAGTGGTGCAAAAATAGCTACTAAAATATAAAAAAGTACTATATATCCTCCAACAAGTGCCAATTTATTTTTTTTAAACTTCTTATAAAATACTTTCCATCTTTTTAGTTTTTGAGATTCTTTTTTTTCTAATTTGATGTCATTGTTATTCAATACAACCTCTGGTTTCATTAATTTTCCCCCTTTTCTTTGTTTAAATTTATTCAAAATTGGAATTGAAGTAAATATAATGCGGAAAAGCAGTAAAGATAATTAAAAAACGAGTAAAGATTCTGAAAATATAAAATTTTATTTTTTTTTATAATTTGAATAAGCCTAACGTACTCAAAAAAAATGGTGAATAAGAGAATCATAGGGCAAGTATAAAGAGGAGGAAGAAAAACAATGAAGAAAAAGACAGCTGGAGTATTATTTGCATCATTATTAACAATTTCTACTGCGCTTGCAGGTTGTACATCTGACCAAACAAGCAGTAGTACAACAGGTACAAAAGCAAAAGCAGGGGGAACTTTAGTCGTAGCTAGACTATCTGATGCGACTACACTAGATCCACATTTTATTACTGATATACCATCAGCAAACGTTGTTTATGAAAAAGTATATGAAACATTAGTTGAACCAGATAAAAATATGGAGCCACAACCTCTTTTAGCAACAGAATGGAAGCAAGTAGATAACGTGACTTGGGAGTTCAAATTACGACAAGGCGTTAAGTTCCAGGATGGATCACCATTTAATGCAGATGCAGTTAAAACAAATTTTGATCGAGTACTTGACCCAAAAACTGCATCACCTCAGGCTGGTAAATTTGAAATGATAAAAGAAGTTAAAGTGGTAGACGATTCAACTGTTCAATTTATTTTGAAATACCCATATGCTCCACTTTTATCAATTTTAATGAGTAATGAAGGAAGTATTATTAGTCCAAAATCAATTAAAGAAAACAGTGATAAAATTGGACAAAATCCAGTTGGAACTGGTCCATATGTATTTAAATCTTGGAAATCAGGTGAAGAAATTAAAATTGAAAAAAATAAAGATTACTGGGGAAATAAACCTAAAATTGATGGTGTAGTCTTTAAAGTAGTTCCTGAAGATGCTACAAGACTAGCGATGATTGAAACTGGTGAAGCGCATGTAACTGACCAAGTGCCTGTAACAGAAATCGATCGTATTGAAGCTTCTGACACAATGGATTTATACCGTACAGATGGACTAGCTGTCGAGTATTTAAGCTTCAATACAAAGAAAAAACCATTTGATGATGTTCGTGTTCGTAAAGCAATTGCACATGCAATTGAAGTAGATTCAATTATTAAAGGCGTATATAACGATGTAGGAACAAAAGCGAATTCAACAATGAGTCCAAAAGTATTTGGATATGATCCGAATATTAAAGGTTATGATTACGATATTAATGAATCTAAGAAGCTATTAAAAGAAGCAGGAATTAAAGATGGCCTAACATTTACACTTACCACTAGTGACCGTAAAGAAAGAATAAATATGGCTGAAGTAATTCAATCACAATTAAAAGGTATTGGTATTAATGTAAAAATCCAAGTTCTTGAATACGGAGCTTATATTGATACAATCGCGAAAGGTGAACATCAAGTTGCGATTGGTGGATGGGGAAATGCTACTGGTGATGGGGACTATAACCAATTTAACTTATTTGATAGTAAATCCCAAGGCGCAGCAGGAAATAGTTCATTCTATAGTAACCCAGAAGTTGATAAATTAATTGAATCAGCTCGTCAAGAAGCGGATTCTGAAAAACGTAAAGAACTTTATGCTCAGGCACAGGAAATGGAAAACAAAGATGTACCATATGTACCTATTCGCAACTATGAGCATTTAGCAGTTACTGGCTCATCAGTTAAAGGACTTTGGTTAAACCCAGCAAGTTATTTAATGCTTGATGATGTAACAGTGAAATAAGTAATTCAATGAAACAGCATAATTAAATTATGCTGTTTCAGCTTTTAAGGAGAAGTTTGCAATAGGAGGAAAAAAAATGATTGATTTGTTATTAGTAAATGGAACCGTTATCACAATGGACACAGAAAGAAGAATTATCGAAAATGGCTCCGTTGCAATTCATAATGGGAGAATTGTAGATGTTGATTTGACTGAAAACTTGAAAACTAAGTATGAGGCTAAAAAAGTAATTGATTGTAGTCATCAATGTATTTTACCTGGATTAATAGATGTTCATGGTCATGGTGGTCATTCGATGTTTAAAACAATTGCGATGGAGAATATCGATTTTTGGATGCCGATTATGACAAACACATATAAGCATTATGTGACGGATGATTTTTGGTATTACGAAGGAAAGCTATCTGCACTTGAAAGATTAAAAGCGGGAATTACAACAGGAGTTAGTGTGTTAGGATCAGTGCCAAGATCTGATGATCCAATATTTGCTATAAACCATGCGAGAGCTTACAACGAAGTAGGAGTTCGTGAAGTAGTTTGTACAGGTCCGTGTAACCCACCTTGGCCACATTCATTTAGTAGATGGGTTGATGGGAAAAGAATTGAAAAAGAAGTTACTTATGAAGAAGTGTTAAAAGGAGCAGAAGCGGTTATTGAAGCTTTGAATCATGCGAATGAAGACAGAACGAGAGCCTTTATTACGCCATTTGTTATCGTCACGTCTGTTGACCCATCAAATCCAACATCTCCAGATCGACTATACGGTTTAACAAAACATGATCTTTATCAAGCTAAAAAAATAAGAGAGATTGCTAGGAAATATAATACAAGAATTCACTCAGATGCATTTGGTGGAATGATTCATTTAGCAATTCAAGATAAAGAAAATGCGCTATTAGGTCCTGATGTCCATCTTCAGCATTGTCGAGGAATTTCATTCGACGAAGCCAAAATATTAGCTGAAACTGGTACAAATATTAGTGCTTCTCCAGGTTTTGGACAAGTTAATGCACGTACACCAATCACGGAATTAATTGAAATGGGAGCAACTGTTGCGATTTCTACGGATGGTACCTCACCATCTACGAGCTTTGATTTATTCCAAGCAATGAGGAAAACACAGTTTGTACATCAAGCAGCGCTCAGAGACTATTACTATTTACCACCTGGCAAACTTTTAGAAATGATCACGATTGATGCAGCAAAATGTATTGGCTGGGATGATGAAATTGGTTCACTTGAGATTGGAAAAAAAGCAGATGTTATCACAGTTAATCTTCATCAACCACATTTGACTCCAGAGTATATGCATGTTCATCGTTTAGTATTTCAAGCAGTGGCAAATGATGTAGACCACGTGATTGTTGATGGAAAACTTATTATGGAAGGCAGAAATGTACATACCGTTCATGAAAGCACTGTATTAAATGAAGCAAATGAAGAAGCTTTTGCAACGATTAAACGAGCTGGATTAGAAAAATATATGCAACCTACAAAGTATTTCTGGGGTCATGCCCGTGCCTACGTTGACGAGATGAGATATGTTGAAAACTAAAATAAATTTTTCAAAATCGAAGGGAGAAAAAATGAAAACGAAGCTAAAGGGAAGATATGTAATTGGTTTTGACGGAAGAGAACATGTCATATTGGAAAATGCAGAGATTGTATATGAAAAAGATACAATTTTGTTTGTTGGAAAAAACTATACGGAAGTAGTAGAACAAGTAATTGACGTTGGAAATGCGATCCTTAGTCCTGGTTTTATTGATTTAAATGCGCTAGGTGACATTGACCATGATATTTTGCATTTAGAAGCTAATTCAAATAGACAAAAAAACCTCCTTTGGTCTGAGGAGTTTGTAAAGAGTGGGCATCATGAGCTAATGAGTGAGGAGGAAGAAGCATTTAAATCTTTATATGCATATTCTCAACTTATTTTAAATGGAATTACTACTGCT
Organism: Gottfriedia acidiceleris; assembly: GCF_004138285.1. GTDB lineage: Bacteria > Bacillota > Bacilli > Bacillales > Bacillaceae_G > Gottfriedia > Gottfriedia acidiceleris_A. Next base: position 261,129 of record NZ_SCFN01000001.1, read on the forward strand.
ATGCCGATTACATCCGTTTTTTACAAAAATTGGGCTGAAACTTTTGAAGAGTTAGAAGCTGCAGCGAATCATGCGGGAAAACTAGGGTTGAGAATTTACCTTGGACCAAGCTATCAAGCTGGAATCAGAGTAGTCGAACCAGATGGAAAGGTTAAAATTCATTGGGATGAAAAAGCTGGCGAGGAAGGATTAGAAAGAGCAATAAAGTTTATTAAAACCTTCGATGGTGCATTTGATGGATTAGTCAGAGGGATGTTAGCTCCAGAAAGAATAGAATCACAGACTGAAGAAATTTTGATAAAAACAAAATATTACAGTGACAAATTGAACGTTCCAATCAAGCTCCATGCTGCGCAAGGAAGTTTTGAATTTAATACAATCTTAAAAGAACACGGAGTTACACCAATTAAATATTTATATAATCTTGGATTCTTAGGTCCAAATACAGGAATACCACACGCTCATTTTGTATCAGGTTATAGTGGAGCGAATTACAATATTGATAATGACATTTCACTCCTGAAAGAAACAAATACTACTGTTATCCATTGTCCACTTATTATAGGAAGACACGGAGAAGGTCTTGAATCGTATGCAAAATATAGGAAGGAGGGAATCAATATTGCATTAGGTACCGATACTTTCCCTCCAGATATTTTTCAAAATGTACGTACTGGTAGTATGCTTTCAAGATTTGTAGAAAAAGAAGTTGAAGGTTCTACATACGCTGATTTCTTCAATTCTATCACTCTAGGAGCAGCGGCATTTCTTAATCGTGAAGATATAGGTCGAATTGCTATAGGAGCAAAGGCGGATATCATTGCGATTGATTTAGATGGATTCCATATGGGCGTTATTGATGATCCAATTCGCACAATGTTTGTAAGTGGTTCAGGTAGAGATGTAAAACTATCAATTATAAATGGAAGAATTGTGATGCAAGATCAAGTAATTCCTAATCTTGATATGGAGGTATTAAAACAAAAAGGCCAAGTGTATTTTAATAAGATGAGAAGAGGGTATATGGAAAGAGATTACGAACAACTTCCTGAAAATGATCTATTTCCACCATCTTTTAAAAGGCTTGAATCAATTAAAGAACTAGAAGCAAAGTCAAATAATTGAAAAATAAGTAAAGAAACTGAAAAAACAGGTAAAGATATTCAAAAATAATTATCAGAATATTTTATATAATTAGATAAATATTTGTAAGACAAACTTTAAACAGGGAGGCAGTGCCATTGAAACTAAAATCGGGAATAGGTAAATTTTTTCTAGTACTATTTTCTGCGGTCACAATTACAGGATGTTCATCTAATCAAGACGTAGGTACGAAAGCAAATGGACAAGCAAATGATTCAAAAGGAGGAAGCACGCTAGTAATTGCTCGGTTATCAGATGCCGAAAATTTAGATCAGCAATTTATGTCTACAATAAATGCAGCAAGCGTTACCCATCATAAAATTTATGAAGGTCTAGTCCAGCGAGATAGTAATAACGAAATTCAACCAATGCTAGCAGAGTCATGGAATCAAATCAATGATACAAATTGGGAATTTAAACTACGACATGATGTGAAGTTTCACGATGGTACACCATTTAATGCAGAGGCTGTAAAGAAAACATTTGATCGTTTATTAGATCCTAAAGTTGCTTCACCAAGAGCTGTTGTATTTAAAATGGTCAAAGAAGTAAAAGTAGTAGATGAATATACAGTTCAATTTATTTTAAGTGAGCCTTTCGCGCCTCTACTTTCAATTTTAGCAAACCATGAAGGTGGAATTATTAGCCCTAAAACAATCGATAAATATGGTAAGAATATTATTCAAGAACCAAATGGAACAGGTCCTTTTAAATTTAAATCATGGTCCCCAGGTCAGGAAATTACATTAGTTAAAAATGAAGATTACTGGGGGAAAAAACCAAAGATTGACAAGGTTGAGTTCAAGGTTGTTCCAGAAGACTTAACAAGAATTTCAATGATTGAAACAGGAGAAGCTCAAATTGCAGAACCACTCCCAATAGCAGTTATGAATCAAGTTGAATCATCCTCGGCTATGGAAGTGTACCGAAGTGAAGGCTACGGAACAGAGTATATTGGATTCAATGTAACAAAAAAGCCGTTTAATGACGTACGTGTACGTAAAGCAATCGCTCATGCAGTTGAAATGGATTCGATTATTAAAGGTGTATTTAACAATGTCGGTAAAAAAGCGAATTCAGCAATGGGCTCAAAAGTATTCGGATACGATGAGCAATTAAAAGCATACAATTACAATTTAAAAGAAGCTAAGAAACTATTAACAGAAGCTGGTTATCCTGATGGATTTGATGCAACGATCCTAACGATGGATAGTAAAGAACGAGTAAATTTAGCAGAAGTTATTCAATCACAATTAAAAGGAATTGGCATTAATTTAAAAGTACAAGTGATGGAATACGGTTCGTTCGTTGAAAAAGTTAATAACGGTCAATCAGAAATGTTTATTATTAGCTGGAGAAACGCAACAGGAGATGCTGATTACAATCAGTACAACCTATTCCACTCAGACTCACGCGGCGCTGCCGGAAACACATTCTTCTATAGCAATCCAAAAGTTGATGAATTAATTAACTCTGGAAGAAAAGAAAAAGACGAAGCAAAACGTAAAGAAATTTACGCAAAAGCACAAGAAATTGAAATGGATGATTCACCTTATATTCCTGTAAGAGTAATTGAAAATGTCGCTGCAATCTCGAAAAATGTAAAAGGCTTCTCAATCAGCCCTTCAGGCTATTTAGAGATTAATGATGTGACAATTAAATAATCTGATTTTTCTGCAAGTGAAAGTTCATCCTTATTTAGGGGTGAACTTTCTTGCATGTAGAAATTTATCTTTTGATATAGAGTTTATTTTGGTTAATGTAGCGGTTAAAAATTTTTTGATAAAAAGTTTAGACTATTCTTAAACACGATTATAGAATTTTAATTTTTGTTTTTAGATTTTTAAAATAATTTAATCTATTTTTTTGATCTTTTACTATATTTTTTCTGATTCATGACATAATTGCAGCTTTCTTGATTTGTATTGAAGATGGGCTTTTTTACTAGAACTTCCTTTGAAAGCTTATACTAAAGTACTTTAAAGATTAACTGTTTTTTTTATGAATAAGTTGATTGGAACGGAAGGATGCTCGACTCCTATGGGATATGCGGGAGGCCTGAGACCCCACAGGCGCGCGCCGAGGAGTCTCAGGTCTCGCCCCATGGAAAGCGAGCATCCTGTAGTGGAAATCAACCAACGCAAACTTATTTAAAAAAGGTTTACTTTACATTGATTGACTTAGACAATTAGTAAAAATAACTTAAAAATATGTAAACATACTAAAATCAAAATATTTCAAACAGACTTATAATTAAATAGAATCAAAATTTAATGTGGGATGGAAGGGTGAGTATATTGTCAAAATCGTATTGGTTAACAAATGTGAGTCTGGAAAATGGTTTTACTTATAATGACAATGAAGTTATCAACGGAACTGCAACTGGAAAGTACAATGTTAAAATTGAAAATGGAAAAATTGCTTCTATTCAATTAGTTAGTGATTTAATTACAGATCAATTGCCTCAATATGATGTGCAAGGCCTTCTAATGGTTCCTTCATTTAAAGAAATGCATATTCATATTGATAAAACTTATTATGGTGGACCATGGAAGGCGTGTATGCCAGCAACAAATGGTGTAAAAACACGTATTGAAGAAGAACAAATTTTATTACCAAAATTATTACCAACGGCTAAAGAAAGAGCAGAAAAGATGCTAGATCTATTATTAAGTTACGGTACTACTCACATTCGTACACATTGTAATATTGATCCAGTTATCGGATTAAAAAACTTAGAAGCAACTTTACAAGCTTTAGAAGGATATAAAGATAAATTAACACATGAAATTGTTGCATTTCCACAACATGGACTTTTAAGAAGTCATTCTGTCGAACTAGTAAGAGAAGCAATGAAATATGGAGCAAATCTAGTAGGTGGAGTTGATCCAGCTTCAATCGATGAAAACATCGAACGTTCACTTGAGACGATTATGGAGATAGCAGTTGAATCAAATTCTGATATCGATGTTCATTTACATGACCCAGATCATCTTGGATTATTTACAATGCAAAGATTAGCAACATTAACTGAAAAAGCAGGATGGCAAGGAAGAGTTACAGTAAGTCATGCAAGTGGTTTAGCAGATCTTTCTGTTCCAGATGCGACTGCAATTGCTGAGAGATTTGCTGATTTAGGAATTTCGATTACTTCTACGGTTCCAATTTTTAGAACAATTCCAATTCCTTTACTAAGTGAAAAAGGCGTAAAAGTCGAACTAGGCAATGACAGCATTACAGATCATTGGACTCCATTTGGAATTGGCGATAATCTTGAAAAAGTTGGACGACTTGCTGAAAGATTTAGATATATTGAAGAAAAAACACTTGCTAATAGTCTTGGATTTATTACAGGCGGAGTAACTCCTTTAAATAATGAGGGTGAAAGAGCATGGCCAAATGTAGGCGATGAAGCAAATATCGTACTTGTAGAAGCTACTTGCACAGCTGAAGCAGTTGCGAGACGAGCAAAACGAGCTGCAGTTATTTTTAAAGGTAATGTTGTAAGTGGTTCAATTTCTAATCTTGAATCAACAACAGTTTAAGTTTTATTAAAGAGAGTGATGAGATGAATCAATCATATTGGCTTAAGAATGTAAAACTTGATAGCGGATTTGTATTTGAAAATGGAAAAATTGATCGTACTGAGACTACTCTTTACAATTTACTAATTAATGATGGGAAAATTGAACAATTACAATTGGCTAATTTTCCATTACAAACAGATTTACCAGTCCAGGACGCAAAAAATTTACTTGCTTTACCTACTTTTAAAGAAATGCATAATCATTTAGATAAGACTTATCTTGGACTTCCATGGAAGGCTTGTATTCCTGCTGCAAATTTAGTAGAGAGATTAAATTTAGAAGCGGCCGAACTTGTTGAACTAGCTGAAACAGGTCAACATCGTGCTGAACAAATGCTACATCTATTATTAAAAGGTGGCGCAACCCATGTTCGAACACATGTTAATATTGATCCGTATATTGGCTTGAAAAATTTAGAAGAAATTCAAAAAGCACTTTATACGTATAAAGATAAAATGACCCACGAAATTGTTGCTTTTCCTCAGCATGGATTACTTCGAACAAATAGCAAATCATTTATGAAAACAGCGATGAGAGAGGGAGCAACGATTGTCGGAGGATTAGATCCTGGTGGTATTGATCAAAATATTGAACTTTCATTATTTGAAATGGTTGATCTAGCAGTACAATTTGATGCTGATATAGATATTCATATTCATGACCCGGGCCATCTTGGTTTTTATACAATACAAAAACTAGTTTCATTTATTGAACAAGCTGGTTGGTATAATCGCGTAGCAATAAGTCATGCATTTGCGCTAGGTGACGTACCGAAAAATGAATCAGTTGAAATGGCTAGTAAACTAGCAAGCTTAAACGTATCGATTATGTCGACTGTTCCGATTAACAGAGTAATGCCTCCTGTTGATTTACTACATTCAAAAGGTGTACAAGTTGCTTTAGGTTGTGATGGTTTCTATGATTCTTGGTCTCCACATGGAACAGGAGATATGTTAGAAAAAGCTGGAAGATTAGCTGAGAGATACAATTGGAAAGATGAATACGGGCTATCTCAAACGTTGCAATTTATAACTGGTGGTATAAAGACTCTTGATGAAAAAGGTAACCAGTTATGGCCAAAGGTTGGAGATGAAGCAAGCGTGGTTTTAGTAGATGCATCATGTTCTGCTGAGGCTGTAGCAAGACGAGCAAAACGTGCTGCTGTAATTGCTAATGGAAATATTGTTTATGGTGGACTGGATTACGAAGCAGCTTTGAAATAAAGTAACAATAGATTACAAGAAGAGGTGAAATTCATGAAATCTAGCTATTGGTTAAAAAATGCTCGATTAGAAATTGGGTTTGAAAAAGAAGACGGAAAAGTGATTGGTACTGCTACTGAATTATTTCATCTATTAATTGAAAATGGAAAAATCACTCGAATAACAAAAGATGAAACAGCTATTACTAGTGAATTTACAGTTCAAGATGCAGACGGATTACTCGTTTTACCTTCTTTTATTGAAAAGCATGTACATCTTGATAAAACGTTAATGGGAGATGTTTGGAGAGCTTGTACTCCAACTTCTAGTGTGATTGATCGATTTGAAAATGAAAAAATGGTTTTACCGACAATTGCTTCAAGTACGAAGGAGCGTGCAGAAGCTTTACTTGAAATCCTTTTAGCTTCAGGCTCTACACATGTGAGAACACATGTTGATATTTACCCAGAGGTTGGAATAAGAAATTTAGAGCAAGTCGAACAAGCATTAACTAATTATTCGAACCAACTTAGTTCCGAAGTTGTTGCATTTGCTCAGCATGGATTATTAAGGTCAAATGCTTTCAATTATGTGAGAGAAGCTTTAAGAAATGGAGCAGGAATTGTTGGCTCAGTTGATCCTGCTATTGTAGACCAAAATATTGAAGAATCACTATATCAACTTTATAATTTAGCAGTTGAAGCTGATGCAGATATTGATATTCATTTACATGATCCAGGTCATCTCGGCACTTTTACGATGAAACGCATAGTAGAATTTACTAAGCAAGCAGGCTGGGAAGGAAGAGTAGCAATCAGTCATGCATTTGGTATAGGAGATGTCCCAAGGGAAGAGGCATTTGACCTGGCAAATAGCTTTAGAGATGCAGGAATTTCGATTGTCACAAGTGTACCTATTAATAGACAAATGCCTCCAGTGGATTTACTAAATGAACGCGGAGTAGAGGTAGCTGTAGGTAATGATAATATTTTTGATGTTTGGTCTCCACTCGGAACAGGCGATATTCTTGAAAGAGCGGGAAGACTAGCTGAACGCTTTAGATGGATTGATGAAGTATCTTTAGCGCAAACATTAAAATATATTACAGGTGGAAAAACTCCATTAGATATTAATGGAAACCAAGTATGGCCAAAAATAGGAGATTTGGCAAATCTAGTATTGGTAGATGCAAGCTGTTCAGCCGAGGCTGTTGCTAGGCGCGCAAATCGTAAAGCAGTAATTTATAACGGGAAGGTCGTTAGTGGTTCCTTAAGTGAAGAAAGATTGATTCGTAAATAATAGAACAATTAGAAAGAATGGGATAGGGAAAAGTTAAGTGGGCTTTTAGCTAAGCCCACTTAGCTTAGATTAAAAATGGATGCCAAAAGCCTCCCCAAGGAAAATAAACATCCAAACAATGGACTTTAAACTACCTATCCTGTCCGGAAAAATAGGAACAAAGCTTTGTAAAAAGCCTAAATAATAGAAGAAAAAGGATCTCTAGAATTTTCTAGATTTCCTTTTTCATTTATTCACTTTAAAGAAAGGATAAATTGGGAATTAGGAAGATTATTCGACGTCGTAGCCAATTTTAGGAATTAAGTATAAATGCAACTACGCCTCTGTCTTCGCCTAAAGGCTCGTCAGTCGACGAGTTTTCTTTAAAATAATTCGAGAAAGCAGGCTGTAAAATGGTTCGTTCTTATCTATTATTACTTTTTTGTGTAATCTGTTGGGGAAGTAATTTTATTTTTGGTTCAATCCTAGTAAAAGAATTTCCACCAGTTTTTTTGTCAGCGTTAAGATTGTGCTTTATATTACTATTTATGGCTTTCTATGGATTAATGAAGAAAAAGTGGAAAAAGATTAAAACAAAAGATTGGTTTATGATTATTTTACTAGGGTTAATTGGTACTTGTATTAATCAATGGTCATTTTATTCCGCTTTAGAAACAACCCATCCTACAACTTCTGCATTAATACTTGCGCTTGCTCCTCTTACTACATCTTTTTTAGCTTCAATATTTTTAAAAGAAAGACTAACAAAAGGTTTTGTATTAGGTTCAATTATAGCTTTTATAGGTGTCTTTTTTGTAATTACAAACGGACAAAAACTTCAAATTACAATTGGCTTGATTTGGATTTTTCTAACAATGCTCACGTTTTCAATCTCAATTATTATGATTAAAAAGCTAACGGAAAGCTATGAATCCACCACAATTACGCTTTACTCGAATTTTATTGGTTTTGGAGGTTTATTACCGATTGTGCTTTTTTCAGAAACAACTAGGGCATTGAGTAAGGATGTGATGCCTTGGATACTATTAATTGTAACAGCGATTGTTATGCATGGGATTTGTACTTTAATTTGGAATCATCAAATTCAAATTGTCGGAGCATCAAAAGCGGCTATGTTTCTTAACTTAGAACCCTTTGTTGCAATGCTAGTTGGATTGATTGTTTTAAAAAATCATATTACTTCATCTCAGTTTTTAGGTGGAGCACTCATTATTATTGGTGTTTTTCTTTCAACTTCATTAAAATGGAAAAAGGCGATTAAAGACCAAGTCTATATAGAAGACACAAAGAATTTTTAAGTAAGAGGAGGAGGAAACTATGAAAAACGTGAGAGTTTCTACTACTCTTTTTTCATCGGTTCAATGGCTATTTTTTATTTTTGCGAATACGATTGTAGTCCCCATATCAATAGGAGCTGCATTTCATTTGCCTTCAGATGTTATTGAAAGTACCATCAGAAGTTCACTGATCTTCACTGGTATTGCATCCGTTTTACAAGGATGGATTGGTCATAAATATCCTGTCATGGAGGGTCATTCTGGTTTATTATGGGGAGTTATGCTGAATCTAGGGTTATCAGCCTCTGCTTTTGGGTTAAGTTATACAGAAATTGGAGGAGGAATGGCAACAGGATTTATTGCAGCAGGTATTGTCACATTACTTTTATCTGCATTTAATATGATTTCATTTCTTCAAAAAATCTTTACCCCAATGGTTATGACAGTTTATTTATTTTTACTTTCATTTCAGCTTATATTTGTATTCTTTAAAGGAATGCTTGGAATTACGAGTAAAGGTGAAATCAGTATATCAACCAGTATACTTTCTTTATGCATCGTATTATTTGTTAGTATTTTAAAATTAAAAGGTTCTCGTATTATTAGCAATTTTTCAATATTAATTGGCATTATCGTAGGGTGGTTATTCTACTCGATTTTATTTGGATCAGATGCAAAAGAAGTAGGGGCAGCAAGTGCTCAATTTTCTTTATTCCCTTTAGGAGCACCTAATTTAGAAATAGGTATAATCGCGATCTCATTTTTTGCAGGAATTATGAATTTAAGTAATACATTTGCATCAATTAAAGCTGCGTCTGATTTATTAAAAGAAGAAGCAAATACAAAACAATATCGTTTTTCACTATTTTTCACAGGTAGCTTCACAATTATTGCTGCATTATTTGGAATTGTTCCATACACTCCATTTACATCATCACTTGGATTTTTGCAAAGTACACAAATATATGAAAGAAAACCATTTATATATGGGGGAGCACTGCTAGCAATAATTGGCGTACTTCCACCATTAATTTCATTTTTAGCAACTATGCCTGTGACAGTTGGAAATGCAGTATTATTTGTTGCATATCTTCAATTGTTTGGAACAGCATTTAGTAGTACAAATGGAAAAGTATTTACATCAGATACAATTTTTAGACTGGCAGCTCCTGTTTTAGTTGGGGTAAGCTTAATGAATATTGCTCCTGGAACATTTGGAAATCTACCAATGATTGTTCAACCATTTTTAACAAATGGACTAATTATGGGTGTAATTCTTTCAATTTTATTAGAGAAATCGATTAACTGGAATCAGTTTGAGAAGGTAAAAGGATAAAAAATGGCTCGGGGAAAATATACCCGAGCCTATTTAAATGCGGTTCTTACTTCTAATCGCAATTAGATTAAACTTTTAAAATATATACCCTTATGCAACTAACCCATTTGATAGTTGAACAAATGATAGGCTGATTTTAAATGGATAGAAAATCGAAGACGTTAGTTATTCACGTCCCTATTTCTTGTTAAAATAGTTTCACTTCTAGAATCTATTTTATTCTAGGTTTTCCAGTTGAACGTCTAACAATTAAATGAGGTTTGATTGTAGTTGATACAGAATTAATTTGTTTCTCTTTATTTTCAATCAAATTAATTAGATGTTCCATAGCCAGATTACCTAGAGATTGACTTAAATGAGTTCCCACTGTTGTTAATTGAATAGATGCATGGGCAGAAAACTCGATATTGTCAATTGCACCAATGCTGATATCTTCCGGTATTTTAAATCCTTTACTAAGTAGGAAATCCATACATGTTAAAGCGATAGCATCTGTGGCAGCGACAATGGCTGTTGGATATTCTATATCTGAAAATAACTCTTTGCAGGCTTGTACGATGGATTCTACACTTGTATCGGTTGTTTTTATCCAGTCTTCACGAACCGCTAATTTATGTCTACTAGTCTCCATTTTAAATCCTTCTAAGCGACCGTAAAAAGTAGAAGCTTGTAGTGGCCCACCTATATAGGCTAGATTCTTATGTCCTAATTCTATCATATGATCTGTAATTAATTCTCCAGCTTTTACGTTATCAATCTCAAAATAGTTTGTCCCACACGAATGCTTCCGATTGAACGTCACATACGGTTTGCCTTCCAAACTTTCTAAAATGGGAAAAATAGAATCATTCAATAAAATAGAGGACATTATAATTCCATCAACAGGGGCACTTAAAACTTGGTTATAAAGCATTTTATCGTTATCCATTTTATGGAAATAAACGAGCACGTTATATCCGTTTTTTGCTGCAATAGATACAATTCCGCGAGTAGATTCTTCATAAAATGGATCGTGAATATGTCCTGTGATTAACGCAATCATGTTGGTTTTTTTTTTCACGAGATTTCTAGCAATCATATTAGGATGGTAGTTTAATTCCTTAATTGCTCTCTCTACTTTCGCTACTGTAGATTGTTTGATATTTTTAGATCCATTTAATACGCGAGAAACAGTAGATTGAGAGACTCCAGCTAACCTCGCAACATCGTGGGACGAAACCAAATAAATCACTCCAAGCTCATAGAATAAAAATTGAAATAATAGTAAATTAATTTGAAAAAGGCAATGAATACATCTGATATACGAATTCCTTTTACTGCCAAAACCAACATAAACTGTGTAAGTTTTCAGAGACTATTCCTCATTATAGCAAATAAAATAGAATTTGATTAGGACTTTTATGGAAATAAACGAGATTTTTGAATACGTATTCATGAAGTAAGGATGAATACGGAATTATTATTTAGATTAAATCGCCAAATATATTGATAAAAAAGGATTGGATCAAAGGTGTTCATACCGAAATCATCATAATTTGTAATCATACTTTGATAATCAGGGAAATTGGTTATATTTTTTGTCGAAAAATAAATATTTAAAAAATGCTAAATAGTAAAAATTGTTTGACACTTATTTATCATGAAGTTTATTATTAATACGTATTCATAAATTAGGAGGGAAACATGAAACAGAATCTTTGGATTAACGGACTACATATGGAAACAGAACATTATTCAGAATTACTTTCTCCCTATTCAAGTGAAAAGATTTCAGACATTTCAATAGCGAATAAAGAGCAAACTCAAAAAGCAATACAAGCAGCTTATGATGCTAAAGAAGTAATGGCTAAAATGGCTTCTAATCAACGAGCAGCCATTTTAGAGAAGGTTTCGCAACTTCTTGAAGAAAATTTAGAAGAAGCGGCGAAAGTAATTGCTCTCGAATCAGCTAAACCGCTTATCTTCGCTAAAGCAGAAGTAATAAGAACCATTGAAACTTATAAATTTGCATCAGAAGAAGCTAAACGAATTCATGGAGAAACAATCCCCTTTGATGCGGCAGTAAGTGGTGTCGGAAAAATAGGATACACCGTTCGAAATCCAATTGGTGTTATTGGAGCGATTACTCCATTTAATTTTCCTATGAATCTAGTTGCACATAAAGTGGGACCTGCTATAGCTTCAGGGAATACCGTAGTATTAAAGCCAGCTTCACAAACGCCACTCTCTGCATTTTATATAGCTGACTTGTTCAAAAAGGCAGGTCTCCCGGACGGTGCGTTAAATATTGTTACGGGACCAGGCAAAGTGGTAGGTGACGTAATTGTAGAAAGTGATCTGGTTAGTATGGTGACTTTTACAGGAAGCTCTTCAGTTGGAATTGCACTTCGGGCGAAGGCAGGGCTTAAGAAAACAACTCTTGAACTAGGTTCAAATGCAGCATTAATCATTGATGAGGGCATTGATGTAAAAAAGACAATTGATCGTTGCTTAATGGGTGCATTTTCGAACCAAGGGCAAGTATGCATCTCTTTACAGCGTATATACGTACACGAAAAAATCTATGATGAGTTTGTTTCGCAGTTTGCAGAAGCGGCTAGCAAACTTAAACTAGGAGACCCTCTAGATCCTGAAACATATGTTTCATCTCTTATTTCATCGAATGATTTGGATCGTGCTTTAAGCTGGATCGAAGAAGCAAAAGCACAGGGTGCGACTATTGCTTCAGGTGGTAAAGCGCAAGGTAATATCCTTGAACCAACAGTTATTTTAGATGTAACGAGTAACATGAAGGTATCATGTAATGAAGTTTTTGCTCCAATTGTTTCAATTTGTAAAGTATCATCAGTTAACGAAGCAATAGATGCTGTGAATGATTCCCGATATGGGCTGCAAGCTGGAATATACACAAATAATGTTTCCAATGCACTGAAAGCAGCAGATGAATTGCACGTTGGTGGAGTAGTTATTAATGATGTCCCAACGTTCCGTGTTGATCAAATGCCTTATGGCGGCGTAAAAGAAAGTGGAACAGGACGTGAAGGATTGAAATATGCAATTGAAGAGATGACTGAAATGAAACTGGTTATTTGGCATAAGGGATAAATTACTTGCAACGACTAAAATGATTTTAATTTTCAAGTGTATCGTCTAGCTTTATTGTTTTTTTAGACGGTACACGTTTTTGGATTTATTTATCGGCTCTCAAACTAAAATTTGAAATGAAGGTATGGGGAGTTATAAATAATAGTCATGCTTAAGCCCTATTTAAAAAAGACTTAGTATTTGAAATGCAACTATCAAAGAAAAAATTATTATAAAAATGGAGGAATCAAAAGATGGGTAAGCAATTAACCTCAAAAGAATGGCAAGAAAAACGTGATAAATATGTAGTAAAAGGAGTTAGTAATGGAAATCGAGCAATCGCTGTAAAAGGCAAAGGAGCGACACTATACGATTTGGAAGGAAAGAAGTTTATTGACTTCGGTGCGGCGATAGGAACAATTAACGTGGGACATTCACATCCAAAAGTAGTAGCAGCTATAAAAGAACAAGCAGAAAAGGTCATTCATCCTGGTTTCAATGTCATTATGTACCCGTCATACATTGAAGTTTGTGAAAAATTGTGTGAAGTATCACCAGGAAATTTTGCGAAAAAAGCAATTTTACTAAACAGTGGTGCTGAAGCAGTTGAGAACGCTGTGAAAATCGCAAGAAAATATACAAAACGCCAAGCAGTTGTCACATTTACTCGCGGATTCCACGGCCGTACATTAATGACGATGACAATGACGAGTAAAGTAAAACCATATAAACTTGGTTTTGGTCCATTTGCACCAGAAGTATATCAAGCACCATATCCATATATGTATCGTAAGCCAGAGGGCATGACTGATGAACAATACGAAGCAGATATGATTGCACAGTTTGATCAATTTTTTGTGGCAACAGTTGCACCAGAGACTGTGGCGTGTATTGTCATGGAGCCGATTCAAGGAGAAGGTGGATTTGTTATACCGCCAAAATCATTTGTAAAACATGTGCGTGAATTTTGTTCAAAACATGGTATTTTGATGGTTGCAGATGAAATTCAAACAGGTTTCGCAAGAACTGGAAAATTGTTTGCGATGGAGCATTTTGAAATTGCAGCTGATCTTATGACTGCTTCTAAATCTATCGCAGGCGGTATGCCACTAAGTGCTGTTATCGGTAAGGCAGAAATAATGGATATGGCAGATCCAGGTGAATTAGGTGGAACATACTGTGGAAATCCACTTGCTTGTGAAGCAGCATTAGCAGTATTAGAAGTTATTGAAGAAGAACAATTATGTGAAAAAGCACAATGGATTGGAGAAGTACTTGAGAACCAAGTGAAAAAATGGCAAGAAAAGTACAACTTCATTGGAGAATTTCGCGGTCTTGGAGCCATGTGTGCAGTAGAGATTATAACAGATCAAAAATCAAAAACACCGAATAAAGAACTTACTACAAAAATTGCAAAAGCAGCAAATGAAGCTGGACTTCTATTACTTACTGCAGGTCTAGATGGAAATATCATTCGTTTTTTAAGCCCATTAGTGATAACAGAAGAGGAGCTTAGCGAAGGTCTTGCCATATTAGAAAACGTTTTAGAAAACGTATTAGTTTATTGTTAAAATTTTGTTGAATCTTAAACGTTCAATTATTTTCATATGTTCAAACTTTTTAAGAGTAACTTCCGAATGTGGAGTTGAATAGGACATGCTCGAGTCTTTTAAAGAAAGGTTTTTATAAAGAGTTTTATATTAACACAAAAAAAGGATAGGGTGAATATGGAGAAACAAAACAAAGGTTTACAACAAAATTTAAAGAACCGCCATATTCAGATGATTTCAATTGGGGGAATCATTGGGGCTGGTTTATTCGTAGGTAGCGGGAATGTTATTCATAGTGCAGGTCCATCAGCAATTGTTGCATATGTAATAGCGGGAGTATTAGTTGCACTTCTTATGAGAATGTTAGGAGAAATGGCTGCAGAGAACCCAGATAGTGGATCATTTTCAACGTATGCAAAAGAGTCGATTGGCCCTTGGGCAGGTTACACGATTGGCTGGTTGTATTGGTTTTTCTGGTTGATTACAATCGCAATCGAGGCGATTGCAGGTGCAAATATTATGAATTCATGGTTCCCGAGTATTCCATTATGGGGATGGGCTTTAATTCTTACATTTGTTCTTACACTCACTAATATTTTATCAGTGAAAACATTTGGAGAGTTTGAATATTGGTTTGCTATTACAAAGGTAGTGGCGATTTCAGCATTTATGTTATTAGGTCTAGCGATTTTATTTAAATTTATCCCTACAATTCAATCTCCGGGATTATCAAATTTGACACAACATGGCGGATTTTTCCCTAAAGGTGTGAGTGCAATATTAGGTGGGTTTATGACGGTTATGTTTGCATTTTTTGGATCTGAAATTGCTGCAATTGCTGCTGGTGAATCAAAAGACCCTCAAAAGTCTGTTGTTACTGCTATTAATTCTGTTGTTTGGCGTGTAGCATTGTTCTACATCGGATCAGTTACTATTTTAGTATTATTAATGCCATGGAATGACGCGAAATCGTTAAGTAGCCCATATGTAACGTTGCTTACAAATTTAGGGATACCTGGGGCTGCAACAATCATGAAGATCGTTGTACTATTTTCAGTACTTTCTTGTTTGAATTCAGCACTTTACACGAATTCTCGCATGCTATATTCCTTAGCGAAGCAAGGAAATGCTCCGAGAATTTTTACAAAAGTAAACAAAGGTGGATCACCATATTGGGCGGTCTGGGCAAGTTCAGCTTTCGCCTTCCTAGCTGCAATTTTTAACTTTATTTCACCAGATAAACTTTTTTCATTTCTCCTGAATGCATCAGGTTCAATTGCTCTTCTAGTGTATATTGTAATTGCAGTATCGCATGTAATAAAGAGAAGAGAAGCTGAGAAAAAAGGTACAGTGTTACGATTAAAAATGTGGGGTTTCCCATATATAACTTATATTTCCATCATCGCGATGGTCGTAATTTATTTCTCGATGTTCTTTATGAGTGGACTTCGCTCACAGTTCTATTTAACATCTTTAATTACAGTTTTAGTAATTTCTTCATTCTTCATTTTTAAAATTGGAAAGAAAGAGAAAGTTGAATCAAAACATGAAGAATTGATTATAAATAATTAATGCATGTGCTAGTTTAATAAGAATGTAAAATGGCTGTCAATATTGACAGCCATATTTTACATTCAAAATATTAACATATTATTTTTATAGAGCCTTTATACAAAGAAATTAACTAATTTTTGAAGTTCTTTTGTTAATTTAGTACTTGGATGACTAAGCCATCTTCTTGGAACAATTAGATGCTTGCAATTATTACTATTTAAGTAACTATAAATAATTTGAGCTTCATCGATTTCATCTCGGATTACATCTTTAGAAGATTGATCATTATTATTTTTGAAGTAATCAAGTGAATTTGAATATATTTGTTCAATCAACTGATTAAATGAATCGTCTTCTATATTTATCAATTCACAATGCAATATTTGTGTCCGATGGATAAGAAAATACTTAAATCTGTTGTTTTCTAATTGTTCAATTGTAATAATATTATGATTTTGTTCAGTAAATTCGATTAGTTTTTCTTTATTAGTTAAAGACTTAACCATTTCAATCCAATCTCTGTATTTAGCTGCAGCTTCAAAATCAAATTGTTCAGAAGCTGTTAACATAAGCTTTTCCATTTCTTCAAGCAGACTCATGTCAGTACGATTAAGAAATCGAATAACTTTATCAATGATTATATTGTACTCTTCAAGCGCTGATCCACCTAGACAAACTCCATTACATGTCCCTAACGAATAATTTAAACATGCGCTATTTTTAACTGCTAGATGGCCACAATTTATTTTAAAGCATTCCTTAATGCCAGTAACTGCTCTTTCAACAGTACTTCTACTTGTAAAAGGACCAAATATTAATACATTTTCGCTTTCAATTGGCTCATAGCTGATTTCAAATGAAGGAACTTTTTTATTTAAGTTGATGACTAAGTAAATAAATGATTGCGGACTTTTCATCATACGATTATACATTGGTTTAATTTCTTTAATTAAATGACACTCAAGCATGAAAGCATCGAATTCAGTATCAGTCAATAAATAATCAAAATCCTTTAAATGAGTTACCAGTTTTTTCACTTTTGGTGAATGTCCTTTTGAGTTTTGAAAATAAGATTGAACTCGTTTTTTTAAGCTTTTTGCTTTTCCTACATAAAGGATTTGACCTTTTGAATCCTTCATTAAATAAACGCCAGGGGATAACGGCAGATTTTTTACTTTTTCTTGTAGATTAATAGTAGTTCATCCCTTTTCTTGTAAGTATAATCTCATTTTAACATGAGAAAGGAATTAAAAGTCAGAACAATTATGTGGAATAGCTTTAACAAAACTTTATATAAAAAACATAATTTAAAGTCTTTAATACACGCATAAAATATCGACTAAACGCGTAAAAATTGACTACAGAAGATTTAAAGGAGAAGTGATTTTGATGAAAACGATCTATACGACATCCTCTTTCTCCAATTGGATTCTAGCTTGTATTGTTAATGTATTAATAATTTGGTTATGTAGTTTATTTGCTGATTTAGTTAACTGGAAGTATGCTGACATGGGATTCTTTCTATACTTTGTCATTCTAGTTTTCTATATTATTTGTTTAAAACTGAATGAAGGATTCCCAGCACTTTTTCGGAAATTTGTACTCCGCAAAAAATTCGATTTAGTTAATGTATCTGCTTATGAAGTAACTATTATTCTAGTAGCTATTTTTCATGTAGTAAGAGCGATTGTGATTTATAAAGATGCTCTTGGTAGCGTATTTTGATTCAATTTTAATGACATCCATAAAAAAATGAGGGAATCCTAACAGTCAAACTACTTAGGAGAACCCTCTTTTTTTATATTAAACGTATAAAAGATTTTGAATAAAAAATTCATAAAATCCGCTAATTATGGATCGATTATACCAACTACAATAAAAAAACGCGCCTGAAATATGCCAACTACTGTTCATGACAGGAATTCATCCCATTTTTAAAGATCTATAAACGTACTTCCAAAAATTACCCATATTTCAACGAAGTCCACAAACTTATCAATAATGTACATAATATGTTGTACTTAGATAAGGAGCATAGTTACTGTATAATCTTCATAGGTGATGAAAATGTTTTTAAAAAAAATTACACTTTTGCGTGATGATATTAATTCCTTTAGCCAATATCCGTTTTCAATTCCTTCGATTAAATCTTTAGATGAATTGAACCTAAGAAGTAATGTAACCTTTTTTGTAGGTGAAAATGGTTCTGGAAAGTCTACTTTATTGGAAGCAATTGCTGATAAATGTGATTTTAATACAGCAGGTGGGGGACGTAATAATAATTATGAAGTTTTTGCATCGGAGTCACAGCTTGGAAATTACATAAGACTTTCTTGGTTGCCGAAAATTTCGAATGGATTTTTCTTGCGAGCGGAATCATTTTACAATTTTGCTACTTACTTAGATGAATTAGAGGATCCAGGAAATGAAAAATATGACAGCTATGGCGGACAGTCTCTCCATAATCAATCACATGGGGAATCATTTTTGTCCCTGTTTTTAAATCGATTTAATGAAACGGCAATCTATTTGTTAGATGAGCCTGAAGCAGCGTTGTCTCCAGCTAGGCAATTATCATTTTTAAAAATAATTCATGATTTAGTTGAAAATGAAAATTCGCAGTTCATTATTGCTACGCATTCTCCAATTCTCCTTGGTTATCCAAATGCAGATATTTTAAGCTTTGATCATGGTGAAATTTCTAGAATTGATTATGAAAATACGGATCACTATCAAATTACTAAATATTTTTTACAAAACAGAGAAAAGTTTTTAAGTGATTTGTTACGTGATGATGAGTGAAGCAAAAAAACTCAGTTCAACTAAGTGAAACTGAGTTTTTTGTTATTCTTGCTCTACTAATTCATCAGGTAATATAAATTGCCCATTTTCGTCAGAGTTAAGATCAACAACTTTAAAAACGGCATCTAAATTTAATGGGCCATATATATGAGGAAATAATTGTCCGAAGTTTTCAGTATCTTCATAGACGATTTTTGATTTTGTTATTTCTTCATTGATACACAGTATTTTTAAATCAGTTGCACCTTTAAAGAATAGGTTTGCGATTTCAACAGTTTGTTTGAGGGTTGAACAATGGATAAAGCCCTCGTTGTTTAAACTATCAGGTGAATATTCACCTGAATTATTTGCATTTTGCCAGTCTTTGTTTCCAATAATATGTAAAATCATTTTGGTTCTCCTTTAATAATTAAATAATTACTCAAAGTATAATTTAATTTTTCTTTTCATGTCTTCTTTATTTTCCGCAAATTGTTTGTGTCGATGCCCATTCCCGCCAGATGTATGGGGAAAACCGTATAAAATTGAGTCCGAGTTTAAATAATCATTTGTTGTTAGATAGGTTAAAACTTTTGAAACATTAACTCCTAACGGGATAATGAGGGGATGTTCTAGTCTTATGATTTCTTCCGCAAAGGTATTAACAATATACTTTTTAAGTAGGTCGGTTCTTAAAATATTCGGAATTGAACCATTATAGTTTTTTCCTTTATAAAAAACAGGGTATTTAATAACGGATGTAGTTTGGACTAAATGACTTGCTGTACTAAAAAGTTCGCTAGTTGAATTTAATCCAAGATAATGATGTAATTCTAATTCATCTAACATAGCAATTAAATTTTTTCGCATCGGTCCTTCAAAGCTAGAATTCTTTTTAACTTCAAGTAAAATTTCTTCGTCATTCATCTCTGTATCCTTAAGCCTGATCACAGTAGAATAAGATTGCTTCATTTGATGTAAGCCGGGTGTAATCCCTACTATGATGACTTTAGCTCGCTCATTAATGTACTCAAAAGGAGCATAATAAATTTCTAAATTTTTCTTTTCATCTTTATCTACTAGAAATTTTTCACTTTTTAATGTATTAGTTTCAAGTGAAGGAGATAAAGAAGATATTAACTTTTTATACTTGGTAAATTTTGAATTGGCTAAAATCGCCATATTTTTTCCTCCATCACAACTATTTATTGTTCATTGTAACGAATGTTTGCCATTAAATCCAACGATCCAGGAACTTGCTTTTTAAGTATAAAATAAGTCATTTATGATAAAACTGGATAGCTGATAGTAAGCAGGAAATTTATGAAAGGCTGGAAGATTAAGTGGATTATTCTAATGAACAAAAGAAGCGTTTAAGAAAATTTAATTTACGTTCTTCCGTTCTTCATACTGAAGGAAATTTAATAGAAAACCTTAACATTATTAAAAGAATCTTTCCTACCTCTGATTTAGTAACAAAAGACTTGATAATTCTAGATAAGCAAGCTGTGCTTTGCTATTTGTCTAGTATAGTCGATGAACAAAAAATATCTCAATTTATTAATACAATAAGTTCGAATACAGAAGAAATAGAATTATTCATAACGAATAATACGGTTCGTACTAATCAAATCTTAGAAATTGAAACAGCAATATTGGATGGTAAAAGTATTCTACTAGTAGAAGGCGATCCAGTCGCATTTGTTTATTCAACTGGAAAATTGCCACAAAGAGCATATACACCTCCAAGTATTGATAATTCTTTAAGAGGTTCAAAAATATCCTTTGTTGAAACTGATCAAGCTAATATTGCTTTACTTCGCAGATTTATTAAAAGTCGAGATTTTCAAATTAAGCAAGTTGAAATCGGGAATGAGAATAAAAGTACAGTATCAATTGCGTATATCGATGGATTAGTAGATGAAGATTTACTATCTGGTGTAGAACAAAATATTTCAAAGATAAAACTTGATTCTGTTTTAAATGCAAACCATTTAGGGCAATTAATGGAAAGGAACCCATTTTCGCCTTTTCCTCAATATTTTACAACTGAAAGACCGGATGTTGCAGCTACGACATTACTTGAAGGAAAAGTAGTTTTAATCGTAGACCGATCCTCTGAAGTTATTATATTACCGATTAATTTTGCAATATTTTTTAAAACGATTGATGATTATGCAGCAAGATCGATGGTGGCTTCATTTAACCGTATACTTAGAGTAGTTGCATTTTTTTTAACAATCTTTTTGCCAGGAATCTATATTGCAATTATTTCATTTAATTATGAGATCGTTCCTTTAAAATTACTTCTATCCATCGGGGAATCTAGGGCAAAGGTTCCATTTGACCCGTTATTTGAAGCCATTGTTATGGAGATAACTTTAGAAATGTTAAGAGAAGCAGCTATTAGACTTCCAGCTCCTATTAGTACAACAGTTGGCATTGTAGGTGGGATTGTAATCGGTCAAGCAGCCGTACAAGCAGGAATCGTTAGTAATATTATGGTAATCGTTGTAGCTCTAACTGCTATTTCATCATTTATTATTCCAAACTATGAAATGGCATCTAGTTTACGAGTCATTCGATTTCCAATTATGATTATGGCTTCATTATTTGGTTTAATCGGTTTGATTGTAAGTACAATGATTCTCATGATTCATGGTTTGAGCTTATCTAGCTATAACAAACCCTATACTTTACCATTTTCCCCAATCAATCGTGATGCATTTAAAGATACATTCATAAGAGTACCTTTAAACTATCTTTGGAAAAAACAAAATAAACGTAATGAAGAATGAATGTTAGAAGGGATTCTTCCATGGTTATTACGAAGTCAAAAATTACACAATTTCAATTTATTTTAATGATTTTTGGTATTCAAGTAGGGATTGGAATGTTGTCACTTCCTAGAGAACTAGCTCTAAAAGGAGGTACAAGTAGTTGGATTGCAATTCTTTTTGGGGGGATAATTTCTACTTTTATTAGCATTTTATTTGTTAAATTAAGAGAGAAGGCTCCTAATTTAAATTACATAAGTTTTTTTACTTTTTATCTAGGAAAAATAATTGGATCAATTGTAGTCCTTTTACAAGCTATCTATTTCCTTTATGCTGGGTATCTCGTATTAAGTAGAGCCATCTTATATATTCAATCCTACATTCTTCAAGAAACAAAAGTGTATGTTTTATTAGTGTTATTTCTTTTTCCAACTTACCAGCTGTTAAGAGGTGGAATTCATTTAATTGCGAAATATATAGAAGCAATTTTTCCAATTGCTTTTTTTACTTTATTCATGCTACTTTTCACACTTAAAGATGCTGATCTAAATTTTATTTTACCAATTATTAAGAATGGCTGGATACCGATTTTTAAGACAATTCCATTAACGACAACTTCATTTCTAGGCATTGAGTTAATTCTAGTTTTTTATCCTTATTTAAAGTCGAAGGAAAAGGCAATAAAAGGCGTTATTATTGGAAATGCATTAACAACTTTTACATATATTTTTGTAACAATCATTTGTTTTGTCATTTATAGTCCTTATGAAATCAAAAAGACGTTTGAGCCTGTAATCGATATTTTAAGTATAATGGAATTCCAATATGTTGAGAGATTAGATTTCATTTTATTCTCATTATTTTTAATGATTATATCGAAAACATGGGTTACGTATATTTGGGCCGGCATGAATGGATTATCAGAGGTATTTAAATTTAAACTAAAACCTCTTATCCTTATAATTCTTTTTATCGTAATTCTCATACTTACGTTTATTCAAGTACCCACGTTTACAAATACCTCTATTCATTTACATTATATAATGGTTTCTGGAACATGCATAATAATCGGTATTCCAATCCTCTTATTGGTGGGCGGTTTAATAAAAAATAGATTAAGTAAGGTGAAAATCAATTGAAATATTTTCAAGTATGTTTGCTTAGTATTTTTTTAGTAATCGGCGTTTCAGGTTGCAGAGGGAAAATTAATATAGAAGATGTCACATTATCGATGATTTTAGGAATCGATGTAAATGATGAAAATAAAGTAGAAGTATATATGGCAAGCCCAGTCTTTAGTGAACAAACAAAAGAGAAAACTGAACATTTTAGTGTACAAACCCTTTCAATTAAGGAATCAAGAAATTATTTTGATACTCGAGCTAATGGTGTTACTGGTGGTGGTAAAATTCAAGCAATCGTAATAGGATCAAAGGTTCTTGAACATAAAAATTGGTTTTCAATAATGGATATGTTTTATCGAGATCCAAAGTTTCGATTAAATGCCGATCTTATTTTTGTAGATGGTCCACTTTCAGATGTTTTTAATTTAAAACCAAAGGATAAGCCAGAGTTGCCAATCTATATTCCTCAATTATTACAAACTGCTGATTTTCGAAATGTTGCTTTCAGAACGACTTTACGAATGTTTCATCAAATGTATTATGAGAAGGGAATTACACCTTTTGCACCTGAACTAACAGTACAAGGTGATCATTTAGTAGTTAATGGAACGACATTATTAACAAAAAATAATATGTATAATCGAACCCTATCAATGAATGAAACACAAATGTTTAAAATTTTAAAAGATCATTTAGAAGGGCAATTAGTTATTGCATTGGATCTTAAAAAATTTAAAAGAGATCAAGATGATGTTTTTACTCAAGAAGAAACTAGTTTTTACATTAAAGATGTAAAGCGTAAAATCGATAAAATATATTCAAATGGTCGCTATACCTTTAATGTAAATTTGACAATGCCGATTATGATAACAGAATCCCCAATAGGATTGACGAATGCAACAGAAAAAGTATTAAAAAATGCAATACAAAAAAAGTTACAAAAAGATTTAAATGTTTTAGTCCAATCTTTTCAAAAAGATAAAGTTGATCCAATTGGATTTGGCATACTTGCTCATTCATTTCAATATTCTGATTGGGAAAAAAATGAGAATCATTGGCTTGATACATATCAAAAATCAAATATAAAGGTAAAAGTTAAAATTATTATTATAGATAAAGGAATCACGATGTAAAGATGTAAAATAGAAAACCCACCAAATTTTTATTGGTGGGTTTTCTATTTTAAGCGGCAGCATTTTCAAAATCTATAGCTTTTCTTTGTTTACGGTCATGCAATAAATAGTAAATGACAGTCGTTGACAATACAGCAATTGCAGTTATTACGTACATAATATGGAAAGATGTTTTCGCAGATACAATTCCAAGAATGTAAGAGCCAATCCCCATACCGACATCAAAAAACATAAAAAATGTCGCTGTCGCCATTCCCTTTTTAGCAGGAGCAGCAGTGTTAATCGCTAATGTTTGAAAACTAGGTACGATTGAGCCATAGCCTAGACCGATTAATGCAGCGGAAAATAAAAAGATTGTTGGTACAGTTGAAAAACTCAATACAACTAGACCAATCGTAAATAAAATGATCCCAGGGTAAACGATTATGTTTGCTCCTTTACGATCAAATAGTTTACCAGTGAAAGGTCTTGATCCTAAAATGAAAACTGCATAAACAATAAAAAAGAAACTAGCAACATCTACAAAACCTAAATTCTTTGCGTATAATGTGATAAATGAAATGATACCACTGTAACCAAAAGAGATAATTGCTGAAGTAATTGAGATTGGTAATGCTGAACGCTCAATTAATTGTGATGGTTTAATTCGAGTTTTTGCTTTTAATGTTTGTTTAGGAATCGCAATGAATAGACCGAAAATAAGTGATAGAATTGCGAAGAAACCACAAACAAAAAACAAAATATGGAAGGTGAAATGATTCATTAAATTAATACCAAGATAAGGACCAAAAACCATTGCAAGGATCATGGATGAACTATAATAACTCATACCTTCGCCCCTACGTGTTACAGGAACTATTTCAGCAACTATAGTACCGGTTGCAGTTGTTCCTAGACCGAAAACAATCCCTTGTGCAAAACGCAATAATAGTAATAATGCAAAATTATTTATAAAAGGATATAAAAATGTTGTTAATGTAAAGAAAACTAATGAAATGATTAGTATTTTTCTGCGACCAATTGTATCAAGCCAGATGCCTGCAAAAGGACGAATTGCAACTGAGGCGATTAGAAACGATGTTACTACAAGACCAACTTTACTATCCTCTTGGCCTAAATTATCAATCACAAAAATCGGCAATGTCGCCATCAACGTATAAAATACTAAAAACACAAAAAATCCACTTAAGCTTACACTTAGAAAATCCTTTGTCCATAAACGCTCGTTTTTCAAACTTATTCCCCCTGTTTAGTAACCTCCGACGCTTTCATATTGTTCATCATTTTTTGAAAAACTTGAAGTGCAATATCAAGCTCTTCATCGGGTATATCTTTAATAACATCATTCTCAAATGAGATGATTTGCTCTTTCCAACTATCAAATTGATTTATAGCTTTATCAGTTAGATGAATCATTTTTTCTCTTTTGTCCGTTCCTTCTTTACGAACAATTAAGTCTAAAGTTTCCATTCTACGTAGTGTACGTGTCAGTGTAGGTGGCTCAATATTCAAATTTGAACAAATTGTTCGTTGAGTACACGGTCCATGTAAATGGATATAATGAATCACGGACCATTGTGCCAAGTACAATCCAGTAGGAACGAGATGCTCATTAAATGATTTCGAAAACTGACGTGTAGTTTGATTTAATAAAAAAAAGAAAGGCTGCTTTTTGCGCATAAAAAAAGTCTCCTCAAAAAATTAGTTAGCTAGCTAATTAAAATAGTTGTCTAGCTAATTATATTTGAACAAATTGTGAATGTCCAGTGAATGAACTTAATTTAGTATAAATTGAGCATAAGAGCAAATATTAAATATAGAAAAATTTTACAAAACAGTTAGGACGGTATTTGAGATGGCAGAAGCAATACATTCAACAAATGTAAAATCTCATAAAATGAAGATTTTACAAAGAACAATCGCTATGCTAGTAGGTTCCTTACTTGTAGCGACAGGTCTTGAAATATTTTTAGTTCCAAATGATGTTATCGATGGCGGAATAACAGGTATTTCGATTATGGTTTCCCATCTTACAGGGCTTCCTCTTGGCGTATTTCTTTTTATATTAAACCTACCATTTTTTTATTTAGGCTATAAGCAAATAGGGAAAACTTTCGCCATTTCGACGATACTTGGTATCACTGTTCTTTCCTATTTAACAAGTATGTTTCATCATATCCCTGCTTTTACAGAAGATATATTACTTGCAACGATATTTGGAGGAATGGTTTTAGGGGTCGGAGTAGGATTAGCCATTCGATTTGGTGGAGCACTAGACGGGATTGAAATTCTAGCTATCATTATTAATAGTAAGATTCCTTTTTCCGTTGGTGAAATCATTATGGTTTTCAACTTATTTATTTTAGGAGCTGCTGGATTCATTTTTTCTTGGGATCGTGCAATGTACTCAATTATTGCATATTTAGTCGCATTTAAAACAATTGATATCGTAGTTGAAGGATTAGAACAATCAAAATCAGCATGGATCATTAGTGACAAAAGTGATGATATTGGGGAAGCAATTCTTTTTAGAATGGGTCGTGGTGTTACATATATAAATGGTACTGGAGCATACTCAGGTGAAACTACAAAAGTTATCTATTGTGTTATCACTCGATTAGAAGAAGCAGAATTAAAAACAATTGTTGATGACATTGACCCAACTGCCTTTTTAGCAATTTCAGATATTGCAGAAGTACGTGGTGGAAGATTTAAAAAGAAAAATGTACATTAGGATTATGGTCAACAAAAGCATTGAAATATGGAGGAAGGTTCAGGAATGTTGGACCTTCTTTCCTTTTATTCTCTTGCTATTTGCTGTATTATTTAATTGATAACTGAAAATTTAGAAAACTATTTTTTTGTAGATAATTTGATAGATTAGAAGTCTTAAAAGGAGGGAGAAGTTAGATGGAGAAGTTCGATGTGATTGTTGTTGGAGCAGGATTGGCTGGTTTAGTTGCAACTGCTGAGATGGCTGATGCTGGGAAAAGTGTATTGTTATTAGACCAGGAACCAAAAGCATCAATAGGTGGTCAGGCTTGGTGGTCATTTGGTGGGTTATTTTTAGTAGATTCTCCTGAGCAACGTAGGTTAGGAATTAAGGATTCGAGGGAATTAGCTTGGCAGGATTGGCTTGGAACAGCAGGATTTGATCGAGAAGATGATGAGGATTATTGGGGAAAGAAATGGGCAGAAGCATATGTCGAGTTTGCATCAGGCGAGAAGAGGCAATGGCTTTATGACATGGGGGTGAGATTTTTTCCAATCGTCGGTTGGGCTGAACGTGGAGGTTATCTTGCCGAAGGACATGGGAATTCAGTGCCTCGATTTCACGTAGTATGGGGTACAGGTCCTGGAATTGTTGCTCCTTTCGAGCGGAGAGTTCGCGAGCATATGAAAAAAGGTTTAGTTGAATTCAGGTCCCGTCATCGTGTAGATCAACTATTAACACAAGATGGAGCTGTAGTTGGAGTAAGTGGTTCTTTATTAGAACCAAGTAAATCAGAGCGAGGAGAGGATAGCTCTCGTGAAGTAATTGGTGACTTTCAATATGGGGCAAAGGCTGTTTTAGTATCAAGTGGAGGTATTGGAGCGAACTTTGATTTAATACGCCAAAATTGGCCAAGTCGACTAGGTACCCCGCCGAAAAGGATGATATCTGGAGTACCAGCACATGTTGATGGTCGAATGCTTGCCATTACTGAAAATGCCGGTGGTCGAATTGTTAATCGTGATCGAATGTGGCACTATACTGAAGGGATAAAAAATTGGAATCCGGTATGGAGCAATCATGGAATCCGTATTCTTCCTGGACCTTCATCAATTTGGTTAGATGCACGTGGACAACGCTTTTCTGCACCAAATTTTCCTGGTTTTGATACTTTAGGTACATTACAAGCCATTCAACAAACTGGTTATGATTACTCTTGGTTTATTTTAACGAAAAAAATTATTCAAAAAGAGTTTGCACTTTCTGGATCGGAACAAAATCCTGATTTAACTGGAAAAAGCATAAAACAAGTGATGAAAAGGGCAACTTCAGGAATACCAGCACCTGTAAAAGCTTTTATGGAAAAAGGAGAGGACTTTGTCGTTGCAGACACGTTAGAAGAGCTTGTTGAAGGCATGAATAAGATAACCGGGGAAAATTTACTAAACTATGATAAAATCGAACGTCAACTGATCGCCCGTGATCGAGAGATGGATAATAAATTTACGAAAGATTTACAAATCACTGCCTTAAGAGGAGCGCGAAATTATATTGGTGATAAATTAATTCGTGTTGCATCTCCTCATAAAATTTTAGACCCAAAAAACGGTCCGTTAATTGCTGTTCGTTTAAATATTGTAAGTCGTAAAACACTTGGTGGACTTCAAACAAATTTAGATGGTAATGTATTAAATTCTTCGGGTGATGCAATTCCTGGACTATATGCAGCAGGTGAAGTTGCTGGATTCGGAGGCGGCGGTGTACACGGTTATCGTGCAATGGAAGGAACATTTTTAGGTGGTTGTTTATTTTCGGGTAGACAAGCAGGAAGAGCGATTAGTAGAGAATTAGATTAAACTATTGGAGAACTCTCGGTCATTAACTCAAATAGTAATAATGATACATTGATTAAGGTAGGGAAAAGCAAGAGGTTTAATTAGGCTTCTTGTTTTTCCTTATTTTTTTTCTATTGTTGACTTAAACCATAGTTTAAGTCGTATTATATTTTTGTCGGCAATAAATGATATATTTTGGGGGTATTCCAATGAAATATTGCTCAATTAGTGAAGCTGCAGCAAAGTTCAATATTTCTG
The DNA here is from genome assembly GCF_004138285.1 of Gottfriedia acidiceleris. GTDB lineage: Bacteria > Bacillota > Bacilli > Bacillales > Bacillaceae_G > Gottfriedia > Gottfriedia acidiceleris_A. Next base: position 289,782 of record NZ_SCFN01000001.1, read on the forward strand.
AATCAACGTTACGTTATAATGAAAAAAAAGGATTATTACCATTGATTGAGCGTGATAAAGCAGGTAGAAGACCATCTATTTCAACAGTATAATTGATGAAAATAAAAAATGGGCAAATTCGTTAATTCGAATTTGTCCTTTTGTTGCTTTGTATTGGCTTTACATTATTCCTTATTCCAAACAACAGTATAGCCTGTTCAATGAAAGGGTACGAATAAAAAGGGTACTGGAAAATTGAACAAGCTATAGACTTTGGAAAAGGAGTGAGTGTGTAATGGATAAAATGAAGAATTCAGTCGGTTTCGATACACATGCTGGAATGGCCCAAAAAACAGTTGGGCAGTTTTTGTTTGATTGCTTGAAGCTAGAGGGCATTACAGAAATTTTCGGCGTCGCAGGGGACTATAATTTTTCACTACTTGATACGTTGGAGCGATATAACGGAATCCAGTTTATAGAAGGACGGAACGAACTAAACGCGGGTTATGCTTCAGATGGTTACGCAAGAATCAAGGGGATTTCTGCTCTTATTACTACGTTTGGAGTTGGGGAGTTGAATGCATGTAATCCGATAGCTGGAGCCTATAGTGAACACGTTCCGATAATCCACATTGTTGGTTCGCCGAAAGAAAAAGATCAAAAAGAGCACAAGCTGATGCACCACACTCTAATGGATGGGGATTTTAATAGATTTCGTAATATGTATAAACAGATAACTGCTTATAGTGCGGTACTCACACCTGAAAACGCCATGATTGAAATTCCAGCTGCTATTCGCATTGCAAAAGAAAAGAAACAGCCTGTTTACCTCGTTGTGGCTGATGATTTAGTGGATCAGCCGATTATGGAGCGGATAGAGCCAATACCACAACTAAAAACGTCAAACTTAAAATCTCTTCGGGCTGCGGCAGATCATGTCCGTCAGCTGCTAGAAGGTGCAAAGCGGCCGGTTATCCTAGTGGATGTAAAAACCATACGTTTTGGCCTTCAGGCTGCAGTTCTCCAACTGGCAGATGCTATGAATATTCCTGTTGCGTCCATGATGTTCGGTAAAGGGGCATTCGATGAAACCCATCCTAATTATATCGGAATGTACTTAGGCTCGTTTGGATGTTCTGAAGTCCAAAGTACGGTAGAAAATGCAGACTGTATCATTGCAATTGGCTTGGTATTGGCGGACACCAACACAGCGAATTTTACCGCAAAACTGAATTCAATGGTGACCATCAATATCCAATATGACCTAGTCAAGATTGCTGAGGCGGTATATCCGAACGTTTTTGCTACGGACATGCTTCAAGCAGTACAAAGTGTGGATTATAAAGGCCAAGAATTGCTCAAACAAGTTTCATTTCCATACAATCAATACATTGAAAGTACTGATGAACCAATTAAGGCGGTCGGCTATTATCCACTTTTTCAACGTATGCTGGAAAAGAACGACATTTTGATCGTCGAGATTGGTACACTCTACAATGGCATGGCAGAGGTGAAACTGCCTAGTAATGTTACATATATTGGACAAGGAGGTTGGGGGTCCATCGGATATGCAACCCCCTCGACGTTCGGTGCCTGTATCGCAGCCCCAGAACGTCGGGTGTTGCTGTTTACCGGAGATGGCTCACTACAGCTAACTGCACAAGAAATCAGCTCTATGCTCTATTATGGCTGTAAACCAATAATTTTCGTCTTAAACAATGATGGTTATACCATCGAAAAATATTTAAATGTTAAAACCAAAAATCAAAAATACAACAAAATTCCTAGGTGGTCTTACACTAAATTAGCTGAAGCCTTTGGAGGCAATGCGTTTACTGCTATTGTTCGTACCTATGGAGAGCTTGAACAGGCAATAAACCAAGCTGATATTGAATGTTCCGAAAGACTCTGTATTATCGAAATGATTTCCGAAGACCCATTGGACGCACCAGAAAATATGAAAAAGATGTACAAGTATTTGGAGAAACAGGCAAAGCAACGCAGCCAAAAATAGTCAGTATAAACAAAAAAAGTTGGAATCAATTAAAACGATGATCCCAACTTTTTTTGATTGTCATTGCTCTATATTTCTTATTACCATTTGTTCAACATACCGAGTGAAGAAAACCTTATTCTGCTAATTGTAGCATGTAGAAATTTATTTTGATTTTTCTCTTGACTTGAAATCCATTTCATAAATTAGATTGAAAGTAAGCGGACTTTCAACGAAATGTGAAAAAGATGAACTAAAAAAATTATTTTCAACACGATGAACATCCATTGTTGGAAATCTTTAAAGATTTGTTTTTAACTTATAAAAGATACAATAAACTATTAAATATGGAAAAATCTTTTTGGTTTGAAGGGGAAAAGAAAGATATTGAACTCTTTGTAGGAGAACACAGGATTACGATAAGATGGCCATGCAGTGGAAGCAAACTTTACTCTATAAACGGTTTTTAAGAAATTTTAATGTAAATGGGTAAAATTCCTTGAAAATTTTAATCTAGGTTGGAGGTGTAAGATGACAAATATTAACGATATTGCAAGATTAGCAGGTGTATCCGTCTCTACTGTTTCTAGAGTACTTAATAATTATAAATATGTTGCTAGTGATAAACGAGAGGCTGTTCTTAAAGTCATTGAAGAAATGAACTACACACCTAATAAAAATGCAATTGATTTAATACGAGGAGAAACAAGGGCAATAGGTGTTATTCTTCCATATAACAACAATCCAGCATTTGATCAAATATTAAACGGTATACTGAACAAGGCATTAGAGAAAGATTTTTTGATAACGGTACTTCCTTCAAATTATAGTAAAGAAAAAGAAGTGGAGTATTTGCAAAAATTAAAAAGCAAGCTGTATGATGGCATCATTATCACTTCACGAGCAAATGATTGGGAAACAATTATTCCGTTTAGCGAATATGGTTCAATCGTTGCTTGTGAATATACACAACACAAGGAAATTGGCTGTTCCTATATGGACCGCTATTCTTCGTATCTAGATACCTTCCAACTATTAAAAAACAAAGGGCATGATGTGGTAGCCTTCACAACTGCTAGGCTAGAAAGCAATAGCACGAATCAAATGATTGATGCTTATACTGAAATATTTGGTGAACTTCAACCTGAATACCATCTATCAGAATGTCATTGCTTAGAAGACGGATATGAAGCAGCAAAGAAATTCCTGCATTTACAAAAAAAGCCAACCGCTATCTATGCAAATGGGGATGAAGTGGCTGGTGGAATGTATTTATACGCAAAGTCGCAACAATTGAAAATCCCTACTGATTTAGCAATCATTGGTCAAGAAAATCAACCAATTGGTATCGGCATGGGAATTTCTACAGTGGATCACCAATTAACGAAAGTCGGTGAACAGGCTTGTAGCCTTGTAATAAAGAAATCTAGAGAAAAAGTAAAAATATCTTATCGCATTGTGGAAAGAGATTCTATTTAAAGCATAATCAAAGATAAAAAAAATAGAGAAAAATGTGGGGAAAGAAAATGAGTAAAAAATTTATTGTTTTTGACATTGATGGTACATTACTAACGACAGAAATGAAGTTTTTAGATAGTACGAAACAAGCTTTGGCTTCTCTTAAAGAAAATGGACATGAAATCGTAATCGCGACAGGAAGAGACTACACTTCTGCAATATCCATTGTCGACGAACTCGAAATTGATACGTATGTTTTATGCAATGGGTCAGTAGGGTATGTCCTTCATGAAATAGCTCATGAGGAAATATTTTCAAAAGAATCTATTATGAAACTAATTAAAATTGCGATGGAAAACAATGACCAGATTGTGTTCCAGACATTGAAAGGGGTAAAAAGACATTTTGAAGAACCAGGAGAGTCATTAACTAATGCCTATGAAAGTCTAGGATTGATTATCCCTGACTATGATGAAATGTATTGGAAAGAAAATTCCATTATTCAAGCTATGCTTTTTTGCAAGACTGAAGATCTTCACAAATATGATATCAACGAATTCCGATATGTGAGTTGGCACCAATTTGGCTCAGATGTCATCCCTAAAGAAGGTTCGAAAGCAAAAACTATATTGAAAATTGCTAAAGAAAACGGATTTAAGCAAGAAGATATCGTCTTTTTCGGAGATGGAATGAATGACATAGAACTAATGGAACTTTCAGGAATTGGCGTTGCAATGGGAAATGCTGAAACTGCGGTTAAAGAGAAAGCCAATCTAATCACAGATAGTTGCAATGAACATGGAATTTATAATGCTCTTAAGAAAATGTTATTAATCTAATACTTGAAAGAATTAAATCAACGTTGAAAATAGGGACCACTTTGTGAACTCGACTTTAATATTGATAATACTCAAATTTATAATGTCTTAATGTATGATAATTTTGGATAATCGAATAATAAGCTTCAGTTAGCTCTTTATCTGGAGGACAAATATGAAGCGCACTTTTAAAGTAATTGGAATATGTTTACTTTTAATGATCATAGTTGGTATTGGATCGATATTTCTATCCCCAAGACCTGTAACGTGGATTTTGAAAAAGTCTTTTGCCGGTGGTATGGAAGTAGAGGCAGCTAATTATGGTATAGCAAAACAAAAAACAACAATGGATACTGATATTGAGTATTCATCAAAATATAAAAGCAGTACGTTTGATTTGATTAAATATAAAGGTGACTTGAAATATGTCCCCACCATTTTTTGGATACATGGTGGTGCTTTTGTAGCGGGAGATAAAAATGATGTTCGGAAATATGCTACATATATAGCGAGTCATGGGTATAATGTAGTGAATATAAATTACCCTTTATCTCCGAGTGTTGCTTATCCAATACCTTTACAACAAATTGATCAAGCATACCGATTTGTCAAAAAAAAATGCTAGTAAATATGGACTGGATTTAAATAATATATATATAGCTGGAGATTCAGCTGGAGCTCAGCTTACGGCTCAATACGTCAGTATTCAAATGAATAAAAACTATTCAAATACAGCTAAATTAGGTCAAAGTATCGATCCAAATACAATTCGTGGTGCGATTCTTTTTTGTGGTCCTTATGATATGAAAGAAGTTCAGACACACGCTTCATCAAGGTTGAATAAATTTGTATTTAAGCGTGTTGGTTGGGCCTATTTTGGAAAATACAAGTGGGAAGATGAAAAGATGACAAAGGAATCATCCCTCTTAAGAAACGTACCAGAAAAATTTGTTTCAACATTTATAACTGACGGAAATACAGGTTCCTTTGAATCACAAGGTAAAAAATTTGCAACAATACTAGAAAAAAGAACAGGTGTTAAACAAGTCTTTTATAGTAAATCAGAAGGGAAATTAGGTCATGAATACCAGTTCCAGATGAATACGAAGGCTGCTCAAAATACATTTAATGAATTACTCAACTTCTTGAATGGTACGAAAGTTTCTCAATAAATAAGCGATGGAATTTATAAAGTTTAAAGTAAAAGAGATTTTAATTTTTTTAAGTCTCTTTTTTTTATGTTCTGTGTATTTCTAGGATCATTATCAACTAGGAAGAACGAGGGGGTTGCTGCTTCCATTAAAATCACAAAGAAAAGCCTCATAAGTACTTATACTTATGAGGCAATGTAATTTTATTTTACACCAACTGCATCAAATGCATTATTAACAGTTGTTACTTCAGCAGAACTTGCACCATATAGGTCAGCAGCAGATTGTACAAGTGCTGCACGAGCTTGACTAAATGTTGCTGAAGAAGTTAAGTAAACTGTATTTGCTCGATAGAAAATTTTAGCTAGTTTATCATTACCGATGCCTGTTACAGATACACCGTAATGTGTTCCACCTACTGCAATTAAGTAAGCAGCTTTATTGATAATACTGCTATTTGTATGAACGCCTCCATTATCAGAAGTTCCAGTGTAACGTTTTGAGTAGTGATCTGGATCACCATATTTAGTTGGATCACTCATTGAACGAAGTGAGTCACCAGCAATACCTGGTGTGTAGATATCCTCACCAATCTCGTAATCTGGATTGTTATTATTATAGAACTCAATAACAGTTCCAAAAATATCCGAAATAGCTTCGTTTAATGCACCAGATTCATTTTGATAAATTAAGTTCGAACTTCTTTCTGTAACAGCGTGAGTTAGCTCATGCGCTACTACGTCAAGTCCACCTGATAAGTAAGTGAATGTTGATCCATCACCATCACCATAAACCATTTGAGAACCGTTCCAAAATGCGTTGTTATAACTACGGCTATAATGGACAGTTGATTTTAAAGCAGCACCATTACCATCATATGAATTACGTCCAAAAACAGTTTTATAATAGTCAAATGTTTTTCCAGCATAATAATGAGCATCAACTGCTGCAGCTTCACTTGTGCTATTTAGTAGTGTGTCAGAGCTTGTCCAAAGCGTACCAGGAAGAGTAGTACGATTAGCCCCATTATATGTGAAAATACCGTTTCCTCTAGTATTGTCTTGTAAATAATATGTTGAACCAGATTGAGTCATATTTATTGTTTTTGTATCACCAAGTACACCTTTTCCTGTTGCAGTAACATTTGTACCAGTAACTGTTGGTTTAGCAACTGATGCTCCAACAGATTTACTAGCAGCATGGATACTGTCCATTGTATCAATACTATTGTATTTATTTAAAATTTTTCCTGTTGAAGCTTCAATGAAATAATTATAGTTTCCAGGTTTTGGAGATAGGAAGTTTAAGTTTACTAGATAAGCATACGTTGCATCATCACCATTTGTATAAACTACTAGTTGAGCTGTAGGGTCTTTTTCATAGTTAGGAGTATATCCGAGGTCTGCTTCTGCGATTTTGATAGATTTATTAGCGTTAACTTTTTTAGTAGATTTTAACCCTTTTTTAGTTTCTAAGTTTGGAATTACAGTACCAGAGAAAACTGATAGAACACCATTATCTCCAACTACTGCCGTTTGAGTTGATCCCCATACAGGAACACCGTTATAAACTTGTTGTAGATGAAGTGCGGTACCATAAGTATCTTTTTTGCTTGACTGAACTGTGAATGATTCTTCTGAAGACTTCGAACCGAGTTTGAACTTATCCTTGTTAGCATTTACATAAGAATATACAACGCTCTTTGCACTCTTAGCTGATGGTTTTGTCAGCTGTCCTGAAACGAACTCAGGTGATCCCACCGATTTGTTGTACTTGTATTTAGACAATACATTTTTTGGTGCAGCATATGTATTAGTTACTGATAAACTACTTGCCGCCAAACCTACAGATAATCCAACCGCTAAAACTTTTTTGTTCATTAAAAATTCCTCCCCTTGGTTAACAATGTGGTATTGAGGAATTCATCGTATCATCTAAAAAACTAGTTTATCAAACTACAAAATTCGGCAATTTTTGCATTTTGTGAAGAAAAAATAAGCAGAAATATCGAAGAAAAATAGATTTAGAATTTTTGAAATAGTTAAAAAGTATTAATTTTAGTTAAAAAATGGTAAATAAACAATCGAATTTTATTAAGAATATTTATGTTTTTGGTTAATTTTAACTCAAATAACTGGAGATTAATGAGAGGAAAAGTAATGAATATATTATTTTAGTAAATCATTTATATCGTTTTAAAATAAGAGGTACGCACAAACTTCAGGAAATTTTAACTTCGACAAAGTCTTCAATGCAAAAGATATGAATTACAATGGGAGAAACTATGGAGTAAGAAAGGCAGGAGTGACCTAGAACCTGCCCTTTCTTAAATACTGTTCTTAATTCTTGGCCTACTTTTTTCTCTTAACCCTTACATTGATAATCCTTTATCGACAATTATTACTTTTGCTTTCACATGTATTTTTGAGTTTTTAAAATCTTTGGGCCAGTTGGATTTTACCTTTTTCCAATGTTCATGTTGGTAAGAACTCGCTAAAATTCCTAAACCTAATGGATCGATTTCGTTCGTTTGAAATTTATGGACTAAGCCATTTAGTTCCTTCTCTAAAGATGATTCGATTTCTTTTCTTAATAGGCCGACTGTTTTGTTATCTAATTTAATCGGTGATTGTGAAATCGTTACAGGGACTTTTAAAGAAATTTCAAAATCGAATTGGTTATGATTGAATTTACAGTCTACTTTTCTTTTAATATTTCTTATAGAATAGCTAGATGTTTGAATGTTAAACAATTGGTTATTATCTTTTATTCCTTTTATAGAAGCTGTCAAACCTAATTGACCTTTTAATTTTCCTTGAAGCAGGCTAAATAACTGCGTTTCTTTTATAGAGAGTATTTGTTTAACGGAAAAATTTTTGTCTAATAAGACAATTCCGCTAACTTCAAGTTCTTCATTATTGATCGACATTTTAGGTAAATAGGGTGTCACTCCTTTTTCATATGTCATTAGATGAAACGTTCTAATCGATGTACGAAGCGTTACATTTCGAAAATCAGCTGTTTCTATTAGTTGCGGAATAAAAATTGATAATCTTGGTTTATCTTCTTCTTTTAGTTCGAGTAGCTCAGAAATATTGCCATCAAAAAAAAACAAGATCTGCATTTTGCCGTAGTTTCGGTTCTCGATATAAAAAATCTAAGAGAGACGCCCAGTTCTTTTGTTCAGCTAATTTACTACCGACTAATAAAGTTTGTAACTTTCCTGCAGTTGTAACACCGCTTAGCTTCGAATCAAATAAAGTACGAGCTTCTCGAATGGTTGAAGCATCAACCATACTTTGTTCATTTTTTTCTTTTGCCTCTTCACTGAAAACGGGACTAGACATGAAAACTTGGAGCTTTTTTTGTTTTGGATTATTTGTGTCAATTCCCAATACTAATCCCATTGTAATATCTTCAATATTGATTGTTTTTTTACAGCCTGATAAAAGAATTATAATAAAAAAACTAATGGTAGCAATTTTTAAACTTTTCATCTTATCACCTTATTTCCAATTGAGCGAAACCAAATGAAAACTAATAAAATAAAAATGACGATTACGCCATACATAGTTAGAAATTGTATTTGTTGATCATTTTGCTTGAATGTTGGTATGAAAAAGCTTGTAAGAAATAGAAAAACACAGGAAAATCCGATAAATAAATAATCAACTCGTTTAAGCCGAAACATTTCTGCTAAATTTGTTACACCAATCCATAAGTACATAATCCATGTTTTAGAAATGACTATTAGAAACAATGAAAAAAGAATGAAATCTAACCTTTCAACATATTGGAATTCAATCACGCTTAAAATATCTAAAACTGGTTCAAAGATTACGCCGATTTCATCAGGACTATAAATAACAAAACAGATAATTGACACGTATACATAAACAAATGTTGTTAGACTATTTGCAACTAAAACGCCTTTTAAAGCTTTTTCTTTTTGATCTAAATATGGATAAATAATAAAGATTATTTCAATTCCTAAAAAGGAACTAGTGGTAGTAGGAATGGCTTTAAAAATCGGTAACCATCCATCCTTTATTAAAGGTAAAATAAAATGAATATTACTTTGTTTTAATGTGAAGAGTAGCATAATTAACATAAAGATAATGATTGGAAAAATAATTTCAATATACTTTCCAAGCACTTGAATACCACCTGTCACGAATTGATAAGTTGGAATTAAAAACAATACTAACAAAATAAAAAGGGAAGCATCAGGTAGAATGTAAGATTGAATAAATAAAATGGAACGTAATATAATTGCGAAGCCGGTTCCAAGACAGTAAAGGGTAAAGAACAGTGAAAAAAATGTCCCAAGCACTTTGCCAAAGCAATGTGTAAAATACATGTTAAATGAACAAGAAGGATCTTTTTCCCTTAGTTTCACAATTGCAACACTAATTAGAAAAGAAAGTAATCCTCCAAACAAAAGAGAAACCCAACCACTCGTTCCAGCTTTATCTTCTAATATTCTTGGCAAAGAAATGACACCGATTCCAACTTGTACACCAAATATTAATAATACAAATTGAACATATGTAATTTTAGGTGAAATTTGTCTCATATCATTTCCTCTTCTTTTGACTCGTTATATGATGATTCCAAAGAATGGATAGAGCACTATTTTGATATTTTTGTTTTAATTTTTTTAAGTTTAAAGGAGAAAATGGCTGACTATAAGATTCATTATAGCTAGATAATTTTAAACCGTGGGCAATGATAATCATAGTACTCGCAATAATTCCTATAATCCCGAAAATTGAAGCCATTATCATAATGGGAAATCGTAATATACGTAAACTTGAAGCCATGTCGTAATTTGGAATAATAAAAGAAGAAATGGCAGTTAGAGCTACGACAATTACCATAATGTTGCTTACGATACCAGCGGAAACTGCAGCTTGACCAATAACAATCCCACCTACAACTCCTACGGTTGTACTAATTGGAGTTGGAAGGCGTATAGCTGCCTCCCTCAACATTTCAAGTGTTAACTCCATAATAACTGCTTCAACAAGCGGATCGAAGGGAACTTTTGCCCGTGATTCACCGATTGATATAATTAATTTTAATGGGACAACATCATAATTAAACGAGACAACAGAAATATATAACCCAGGTAAATACAGAGTAATGAATAGAGCGATTGTACGTAAAAATATATTAAAAAATGCGATGACAGGTCTTGTAGATGAGTCATCAATACTTTTAAAAAAAGAAACAAAAGATCCAGGCATAATAACGACTTCTGATGAACGGTCTAACAAAATTACAACTTTTCCTTTTTCAATAGACTGTGATGCAAGATCAGGTCGTTCAGTTGTGACAATTTGTGGAAAGAGAGAAAAAGGGTATTTTTCCAAAATGTGAGCTAATTGATTAGCGTTGAGTAAAGAGTCAATCGTAATAGCATTAAGCTTTGACTCGATCTCTTCAACTATCTCAGGTTTAGCAACACCTTCTAAGTAAGCTAGCGTTACATTGGTTTTATTTTCTTTTCCTATTTTAGTTTCTTTGAAAAGTAAATCTTTACTTTGAATATAGCGACGAAGTAAAGACAAATTGGCTTGTACCGTCTCGACAAATGAAATTCTTGAACCTTTGATTGAATTATCGATACTTGGTGGAGAATAGGCCCGCTTCGGATAATCTGCAACTGAGTAAAGAAATGCATTTGGTTCTCCGTCGATTAAACACACACATTTCCCTTCGAGGATTGATTGTTCTATATCCTCAATTTTCTTTGTTGCTGTTGTATGGTTATAAAGAAATTGAAATAATCCATCTTTATATTCGAGAATATTCGTCGTAAACTGATCTATTTTATCCTCATTTACTAAGCTATTAAAATATACGATGACACCTTTTTTCTCACTAAATAACACCTTTTTTATTACTAAATCTGAGGTTGGAAACAATGTAAGTAATAATTGAATATTCGAATCTAAGTCGCCTTCCTGATGAATAACGAATGATGGTTTTGATGTTTTATTCAATGTTTCTCACCTCTTTCCAATTTACATTTTTTACTAGTCTTAATGTGCACTTTATACGTGGATACTATTCTAATTTGGAAGTTTATAGTAATAAACCATAGCTATTTCAACATATTGAAGCTAACATGGAGTGTTTATGAGGAAAAATAAGTAATTTTTAAAACAAAGTACATATTTTGTTCGTATTTCAAACTAATTACTGTTTAAAAAAATAACAATCTAAAAAGAGAAGGCAGTAGTTTTGAAGGCTAAAAATAGATTGAATTTCGACAAAAATAGAATTTACAAGCTTACAATAAACTACAAACTTCAATTAAATACTTTTGTTATAATCTTTTTAATTAGTTTCAGTTTATATATAAGTAATACAGGAAAGTACTATTACTAATTGTATTATTTAGATAATAAGTTGTAGTTTTGTGTATAAAACTTGCAGTTTAGTTGCAGTTAATTATAAGATGGAGGTAAGAGGTGATGATTTTGTTTACTACATATGAAAAAAATAAATTTGTAGGGAAAAGTATCGAATCCTTAACCAATCATATTTTTTTGGACGATGAAGATAAGATTTTGTTTTTTAAAGTGCTGGTAAACTATTTGGATAAAAGAGAAGGAAACAAGCTGCAGTATAGTAAGCTTAGTGAACAAATTTTATCTGACTCAGAGTTGTTAAAAACTTATTACCGAGAAATATTAAATTTATTAGCAGATGTAGCTTCAAATCAAGATGAGTCCGTAAGTGAATATACTACAGGACAATTATCTACTTATTTTGGTGTAAGTATTACTACTATAAATAACTGGATTAATGACGGACGATTTATTGGCTATAAGAGAAAAGAAACAAACGAACAAGCTAGGATAAAAGGAAATACTCTTTGGAAATCAAGGACTGGTAAAGTCTATCCAGTTCAAGAAATTGTGGATGAATGGGTAAAAGACAATCCAGAATCGAATAATATGGCCAATGATGAAAAAGTATTCTTGATAAACCAAAACGCAGCTTTTGAAATTAAATATAAGGGTCCATATCGAGAAACATTAGGATCAAAGCCACTTTCAGAAATGACATCAATGGAAGAATCAGATGCTTCTGTTTGGAGGTATTTTATAAAGAGGTTGCAAGATGAGTACGGGTTATAAACCGACTAGCTGGGCTCGTATCGAAAGAGATTATGATGATATTATTCTAGAAATAAGAGGTTCACTGAACTCTGAACCTGGTTTTGTAGAAAAAGTAGTAATATTAGATGATTACTCTCGGTTAAAATGTCGTGAATTTATCAAATTAGGAATTATTGAATTTTTTCAATATGATTATTATGATGCTAACGGAAATATTATTATCAAGTATCATTCTGAACCACACTATGATTCAAAATACCAAACTGAAACTGAGCCTTTTCGTATGCACGTCAAAGTGAATGAAATGGATTTAGCCGCATCCAAAAGACTGCCACTACCAAAACAATTAAGAACAATTGATGATATTTTAATCAATATCGTTAATGGAAGGCATTTAAAATACGTTTTTATTAAGGAATAAAAAGATTTGTTTGAAAAATAATATAGAGTTAAATTAAGTGATCATTCATACCGAGTATAAGATCACCCTAAAATTACCAAAATAAATAGAAAAAGCTAGTAAAAGGGTGATTAATTTGAGTATCGAATTCCAAGTCGGAAAAGATTACGAAAATGGTTCAATTAAAGACGTTTTACACGATTTAGGTTTTCAAGAAGATGGTAGAGAATTTAAAAAAGACGGAAAGAGATTTAGGTATGAAGGCTGCGATAAATATCAAAGCTATATCTTTTCTGTGACGATGAATCAAATAAATTAAAGTATTTTCCAAAGACCTATCCATATAGATAAGGTCTTTTGTTTTGTCCTAAAAATTTATGAAATTTAATTTTAGTTTTAAGTAAAAAATACCGAAATTTATCTAATTAAAATAAGTAAGTATGTCTCAAGCGTAAATGATTAGGAACAGATAGAGTTAGCCAACACAATCGGATATTCAGGTGCACTTCCTAAAGTAGTTGCTGTCGCGGCCTTTAGTGCATTGTACTTTACTTTTTTCTCATAGTACCAATGAATCTTGAAGGATCAAATAAATAAAACTTTAGAGGTATAATTAGTAAACATGCTAAATAGAATGATACAAAGAACTAGTCCTAAGTAGGTTTTAATAATAGGACTAGTTCTTTTTACTAAAAATCGTTGTTCTATACAAGTAGGAGGGGCAATTATGAACTTTACAGATTATCTAATAAATGTAAAAAAACTAAATGAAGTAAAAGCGAGTCAATATAATCATAGACTTTCAACTTTAAAAAAATATAGAATTTATAACAATGAAAAAGTTTTAAGTGTTCATATGCTAAAGAGGATTAAAAGTCTTTCCAAAGATACAACAAAGCAATATTTAAGGACTATTAATTATCATATTGAATTTTTGAATGATCATTATAGGATGTAACAAATGTACATTACTTCAATACTTTGTTTATCTATGCAAAATAATGTTTGAAAGGACACTCTAAAGGATAAAATCCTGATAGATTGTCTTTTTTTATTAAACAGTTCTTGAAGGGGATGAGAGTAAATTTGAAGAATTTTTATAGAGGAAGTATTTTATTTATTTTAATGATTTTTATCATGACCGGATGTAATGGAAATACACTTAATACAACTAAAAATTCAGATGAGACAAAGGTGGCGAAGATTACAATGAACCCTTCTTTTTATGTAGATCCATCAATTGATTTTTCAACTAATCAAATGACTTCGATTATTATTGAATTTAAAACGAAGCCTGCTGTGGTAGCCGTAAAGGAAGCAGAGGCAGCGGGAAAACAACTTACTTTGGAAGAAGCGACTAAGCAAGTAGAAGAAAGTCATGCAAAATTTCAAGAAGAATTAAAAACTCTGCTAGAGGATCAACATGTACCGTATAAGATTAGGCATGTTTATAAGACTGCACTGAATGGCGTATCGATGGAAATACCTGGGAAGGATATTAAACGATTATCACAATCAACAGTGATTGCAAGAATCTATCCAAATAAAAAAGTACATATTATGCCTCCTGTTACACCGTATAATCAAAAGTAAATCAAAACAAGGTAGAGAAAAAAAGGACTTGGAGGGAGATTTATTAAAAAAAGAGTAATTGGTCAAAATGGTCCATTCGTTTCTGAGATAGGTCTTGGGTGTATGGGAATGTCTTGGCTCTACGGGGAAGTAGATCGTAAGGAGAGTATAGCGACAATTCAAGAAGCACTTGAAAGTGGAATTACACTTCTTGATACAGGAGATTTTTACGGTGATGGTCATAATGAATCGTTAATTAGAGAAGCTCTTCAAGGGTTTCGTAGAGAAAATATGTTTATATCAGTAAAATTCGATGGTATACATCGCTCACCGGATGACAAATATGGAGTAGAAGATAATAAACCTGAGGCTATTAGAGATTTTCTTAAATATACTTTGCAACGTCTCGGTGTAGAATATATTGATTTATATCAACCAGCCAGGATCGATCCAAAAATACCGGTTGAAGAAACGATTGGAGCAATTAGTGATTTAATTAAGGAAGGCTATGTACGACATGTTGGTCTTTCTGAAGTAGGAGCTAAAACAATCCGTCGTGCACACGCGACTCATCCGCTAAGTTGGGTACAGTCTGAATACTCACTATTTAATCGAGAAATCGAGCTAGAAATTTTACCGACTTTACAAGAATTGGGAATAACATTATCAGCATACGGAGTACTCTCAAGAGGATTATTGAGTGGGTCTTGGACTAAAGAGCGAATATTAAGTCCAAATGATAAGAGAATGAAGGCTCCAAGATTTACGAACGAAAATCTTGGAAGGAATTTAATGCTCGTAGAAGCTTTGCGAGAAATTGCACTTGAGAAACAAGTACCTGTTTCTAATCTTGCTATTGGTTGGGTACTCTCCAAACATGAAAACGTAATTCCTTTAGTAGGAGCTAGAAAAAGAACTCAGCTTAAAGAAACATTGGGTGTGACTAATCTAAATTTGAGTGCCGAGGATCTAGGACGAATTGAAAAAGCTGTACCACAAGAGTTTGTCGCCGGGGAATATTATGCTGTCCCGCGTAAAAAGTGGTTTTTTTAAAAATATTATTCTCTTTTTTAGACTATTACTTTTGTATAGTCTATTTTTTTGTATAAAACTCCAAAAACTATTCAGTGATTCTTTTATTAAAATTTGGTTATTAAGCGTTTTTAGTCTACAAAAACAAAATAAATTTGCTATTATGATATAAAAAAGCTAGAAGTGAAGGTGAAACAACACGATGGAAATTCATTTAGTTGCAAAAGATGAGTTAGAAGCTTCAGGAATTCGGTGGGTCGTGGAATCGCACTTTACTGGTATTAACCTTGTTTCTTGGGAAACGATGGGAGAATTTGAAAAGGCTATTCAAAAGCAGCAGCCCGACCTTGTAATATTTGATATGGACCATTGGAAAAATGAGAGTGAAAGATTTGGTGATTTAATCCAAAAATTTTCAATTCGTTGGTTAGGTATTTCATCCGAGCGAATTTTTCAAACTGCCTATCTAGCATTACAATATCGAGCGGAGGATGTATTGTTTCGCCCATTTTCTCCTACTGATTTAATTAAGCATATTCAACAATTACGCTATCAAATTCGTAATAAAGAACGATACTTTACTAGAAACATTAATGAAGAAATAAGCTCATTTAATATAGATTATCCTGACCTTTTTTTGAATGAACGAATGTATGATGGTCCGATTACGATGGTTGCATTTTTGACACCAAATTCAGGGACACTTCCTCTTGTCTATAAAGCATTAGAACGAAATCCCTTTACCGGGAAAAATCGTTTATTCGTAGGATCTGACTTTATTTTATGTGTCCATGAAGTTGATGAAGTGTTATTGCAGGACGAATATAATGCATTTCTTGCTCGTTGGAAAGAAATGATGGATGAGCCTCTTGCAATCGTAATGAAATTCGGAGCCGAGGAAGAAACATTAAAAGATATTTTCGAACAAACACTTCAGTTAACACGGAGAATCTTCTTTGAAGGTTATGATATTATTTTGGCAGAAAACGAACCAATGCCATATCAAGAGAAGGATCCATTCCTTACACCTCTAGAGCAACGTCACTGGATTGAAATGCTAGAAAGAAGAGATGCAAAAGCGATTCGAGACTGGATGGAACAAGAATTTTTAACCTTTCAGCAGCCTTACCCAGATCCAGAAATTGTTCGAATCCGATTAACGAGTGTACTTGCACAAATAAGAAGATATATGAAATCAAATAATCTTCAGAATGCATCATGGGAAGGTACCTATTATGATATTTTCCAAAAAATTGTACATGGACCGATCATCTATCAAATTGTTCAAGAATTGCTTGATTTTACAACAAGTTTATTGCTACAAGGATATGATTCTTCCCAAGAAGGCCATCGTACATTAGTTGAGAAAACAAGGGAGTTAATTGAATCGAATTATTGGGATGCCGGATGGAGCTTAACGGATTGCGCTGATGCACTACGGATTAATAAAAGTACACTTAGCCGTCGCTTTGCAGCCGAATCAAATCATTCGTTTAGAGAGACGCTTCATGAAGTGCGAATTAGAGAAGCAAAACGATTATTAGATGAAACAGACTTACCACTAGATGAAATTTCAAGATTAATTGGCTATTCTCACCAATCATATTTTAATGCAAAGTTTAAACAGCTTGAGGGGTGTACTCCTTTAGTTTATCGATCTGGATTGTAGGAAGTAGTTTAAAGCACTTTAATATTCCCCAAATTGACTGCTATTGCTATAGTAGTCTTTTTTTGTCATATTAGTATATTGTAACCGTAATAAAATTAAGATCGATAAATAACAGAGAATAGGCGGTAAAAATTAGTGAAACTACCAATTTTTAGTGTAATTGCTGTAAAAAGCATCGTCTTCATGCTGATGTATCATAATTAACTTTTTTCTATTAATTAATTAATTATTATAAAATTAAATTTTATGTAGAAAAAAATGAAAGGGGTTGCAACTATGTACGAATGGAACAAATTACTATTAGTTGGAGAACAAGATGGCGTAAAAGGAGATTTTAATACATTAATTTCTATGATGAATTATGTAAGATATACAACTTTGGAAGCTATTAAAGATATTACAGTGGAGGAGTTAGATTATTTGCACACCCCAACAGGTAATACAATTGGGATGTTGTTAACCCATATGGCAGGAGTTGAGTATTGGTATCAACTTAATACATTTGAAAATCGAGATTTAAATTCAGAAGAAGAAGAGAAATGGTTACCTGGTTTAGATTTAGATGATCATGCTAGAAAGACAATTAAAGGTAATGATGCAGACTATTATATTAATCTTTTAAACTCGGTTCGAGAAGAAACTTATGCAAAATTTAATACACTTTCAGATGAGTGGTTGTATGAGCAGACAGAGTTTGGTAGAGCAAAAGCTACAAATTACTTTAAATGGTTTCATGTATTTGAGGACGAAATCAATCACCGTGGACAAATCAGAATGATCCGTAAATTATTTAAAAATGCTTAAAAATAGCCTGTATCATCGAATTATATAAATCGATGATACAGGCTTATAATTTAGATTTTCCTCGACTATTCTCTCATATTAACTAGTACAGATCATTAATACATTCCCATCCAAATCTTCAAAGTTAAAATATGCAAATTCACCAATGCGTTCAATTTCTTTTACGATTGTAATATTATTTTTTTTCATAAAGTTATAAGCAGCGTCTATATCTTCAGTGTAGAAATTAAATAACACATTTTTTGAAGGTTCGAACTTAAAATTAGGATCAAAAGTATGGTCATCTAATGTAAGTCCAGTAGTACCTGTTACTGGGATGTTGAAAACTGGGGATTTAATCTGGCTACTATCGAACGTAATACCAAGGAGTTTACAATACCAATTAACTGATTTTTTTAGATCCTTAACATGGATAAAAACATAGTTAACTTTATTAACAATTGGAGAAACAGTTGATTTCATGACGATTCCACCTTTCGATTTAATCAATTAATGAATTCAACATCACATATTTTAAACCTCTTTTATATTCATAGTTTTCTTTTAAGATAGACTAATTAATTAATAGAAAATGAGATAGTTTATAAAAATACAAATTAAAGTTAAGTAATGTGAAATAAAATATAAAATAATCATTATTTTATAATAAAATATCGGAAAATTCGTGTTAGACTGAAAATATCACATCAAGGGGGTATTAAATTATGAATACGGTTACAGTTGATAAAGTAGTTAGATATAGAGGTACGGAATTAAATACAAAAGGTTGGCAACAAGAAGCAGTTCTTCGTATGTTAATGAATAATTTAGATCCAGATGTAGCAGAGCGTCCAGAGGATCTTGTTGTATATGGTGGAATTGGTAAAGCAGCTCGTAACTGGGAGTGCTTCGATGCGATTGTTGATTCATTAAAGAATTTAGAAAACGATGAAACATTATTAGTTCAATCTGGTAAACCAGTAGCAATTTTTAAATCTCATACGGATGCACCACGTGTTTTAATTGCTAACTCAAATCTAGTACCTGCTTTTGCTAATTGGGATACTTTCCACGAATTAGATAAAAAAGGTTTAATGATGTACGGTCAAATGACAGCTGGTAGCTGGATTTATATCGGTTCTCAAGGTATTGTTCAAGGAACTTACGAAACATTTGCTGAATTAGCAAAACAACATTTCAATGGCACGCTTGCTGGTACAATTACTGTTACTGCTGGTCTTGGTGGAATGGGTGGGGCTCAACCACTTGCTGTTACAATGAATGGCGGAGTTTGTATCGGGATCGATGTAGATGAAACTAGAATCGATCGTCGTATCGAAACTAGATATACGGATGTAAAAACAGATTCATTAGATGAAGCAATTCGTCTTGCTGAAGAAGCGAAAAAAGAAGGAAAAGCATTATCAATCGGTCTAATCGGAAATGCATCTGATATTTTACCAGAAATGATTGCTAGAAACTTTATTCCAGAAGTATTAACTGACCAAACATCAGCGCACGATCCATTAAACGGTTATACTCCATCGGGAATGTCTTTAGAAGAAGCTGCAGAATTAAGAGCCTCAAACCCAGAATTATATGTTGCTCGTTCTAAAGCTTCAATGGCAACTCACGTAAAAGCAATGCTTGAAATGATGGAAAAAGGATCTGTGACATTTGATTACGGTAATAATATCCGTCAAGTTGCGAAGGATGAAGGTGTAGAAAATGCATTTGACTTCCCAGGATTCGTTCCAGCATATATCCGTCCACAATTCTGTGAAGGTAAAGGTCCTTTCCGTTGGGTAGCATTATCAGGTGATCCTGAGGATATTTACAAAACTGACCAAGCTATTTTACGTGAATTTGCTGATAATGAGCATTTATGTAACTGGATTCGCATGGCTCAGGAAAAAGTTGAATTCCAAGGCTTACCTTCTCGTATTTGCTGGTTAGGTTATGGCGAGC
Source organism: Gottfriedia acidiceleris (assembly GCF_004138285.1). Classification (GTDB taxonomy): domain Bacteria; phylum Bacillota; class Bacilli; order Bacillales; family Bacillaceae_G; genus Gottfriedia; species Gottfriedia acidiceleris_A. The sequence continues at coordinate 309,738 of NZ_SCFN01000001.1, forward strand.
GCGCTCGTTTCGGTAAAATCTTAAATGACATGGTTGCAAGTGGCGAATTAAAAGCTCCAATTGTGATTGGACGAGACCATTTAGATTCAGGTTCTGTAGCATCTCCAAATCGTGAAACAGAAAGCATGATGGATGGATCAGATGCAGTAGCAGACTGGCCGATCTTAAATGCAATGATTAATGCAGTTGGTGGAGCTACTTGGGTATCAGTTCACCACGGTGGTGGAGTAGGAATGGGTTATTCATTACATGCTGGTGTCGTAATTGTTGCAGATGGAACAAAAGAAGCGGAAGCACGTATTGAGCGCGTATTAACAACGGATCCTGGAATGGGTGTAGTTCGTCACGCTGATGCGGGTTATGAGCTAGCTAAACAAACTGCTCGTGAAAGAGGAGTAAATATTCCAATGCTTGATAAAGGGACTGATAAGTAATGACAAAACCAATTTGGATTAAAAATGCAGCTCAATTAGCAACGCTTGATTCTGAAGTTAAAGGCCCACGCTCAAAGGAAGCAATGTCAGTTCTTGGTTTAATTGAAGACGGAAGCTTATGGATTGAAGATGGAGTAATCAAAGCCGTTGGTACAACAAAAGAAATTCAAGATCGCTATGCAGAAGAAATTCATGAAGTAGAAGTAGTTGATGCAACAAACCATTTAGTAACTCCTGGACTAGTGGATCCACATACACATGTAGTGTATGGTGGAAGCCGAGAACGTGAATTTGAAATGCGTCTTGAAGGTGCAACATATATGGATATTATGAATTCGGGTGGCGGAATTCATGCGACTGCCCGTATGACTCGTGAAGCGACTGAAGAAGAATTAATGGAACAAACTATGCGTCGTCTAGATTCATTCATTGCACACGGTGTGACAACTGTAGAAAGTAAAAGCGGTTATGGAATGGATTTAGAAACCGAGTTGAAACAGTTAAGAGTGATGAAAAAATTAAAAGAAAAGCATGCAGTTGAATTAGTTCCTACTTTTATGGGTGCTCATGCAGTACCGAAAGAATTTAAAGGACGAGAAGATGAATTTGTTGATCACCTAATTAACGACATGCTACCAATCATAGCAGAAGAAAAATTAGCTGAATTTAATGACGTATTCTGCGAAAAAGGTGTATTTACGCCAGAACAATCAGAGCGAATTTTAGAAGCAGGAAAAAAATATGATCTAATTCCAAAAATTCATGCTGATGAAATTGAACCATATGGCGGAGCGGAATTAGCTGCAAAAGTTGGTGCTATTTCAGCCGAGCATTTATTAAAAGCTTCTGATGAGGGTATTTCTGCAATGGCTAAATCAGGTACAATTGCTTGTCTTCTACCTGCAACTGCGCTTTATTTACGTGAAGATGCTGCAAAAGGTAGAAAAATGATTGATGAAGGAGTAGCTGTGGCAATTTCAACTGACTGTAATCCAGGTTCTTCACCAACAACTTCGATGCCACTTGTAATGAATTTAGCTTGTATTTCAATGAGACTTACTCCTGCTGAAAGCTTAACGGCAGCAACATATAACGCTGCGTGTGCTATTAATCGCGAGGATAAAATTGGTTCTCTTGAAGTTGGAAAGCAAGCAGACATTGTATTATGGAATGTAAAAAACTATCAAGAATTACAATATTTATTTGGTGTTAACCATGTGAAATCTGTTTGGAAAAAAGGTATTAAGATTGTGTAATTAGTCGCAGAAAATGATAAAACAATGGGGGTCCCTTCTGATAAAAATTAAATAGGAGGAACTAGCTTTAATGAAAAATAATTATAGATTCTTTATCATTTTTATGATCATTATGATCACAATTGTTAATTATATCGACCGAGGTGCAATTGCATATGCACAGGCAGAGATAATTAAAGAGTTTGGTTTAAGTCCTATAAGTTGGGGTAAAATCCTAGGTTACTTCGGATATGGCTATATATTTGGAGCATTATTTGGTGGAGCTTTCGCCGATAAAAAAGGACCTAAATTTATGTGGATACTTGCCGCAACTGCCTGGTCAATTTTTGAATTAGGCACTGTATTTGCTGGTAATTTAGGTGCAACTTTATTTGGTGGATCAGCTTTAGCTGGATTTGCAGTTTTCCGAGTATTATTTGGATTTGCAGAAGGTCCTACCCTCTCAACAATGAATAAAACTATGGCCAACTGGGTTTCTCCGAAAGAAAGAGGGTTTGCAGTTGCGCTTGGTTTAGTAGGTACACCGGTAGGAGCACTTATTACTGCACCAATCGTAGTTGCTCTATTATCAGTTGCAAATTGGAAAGTGACATTTATTATTCTTGGGGTAGTTGGTTTAATTTGGGCATTTATTTGGTCTAAAGTATTTACAAACCTACCAGAAGAAAATCCAAACGTCACAAAACAAGAACTTGAGTTAATCCGTTTGAATAATCCGGTTAGTGGAAAAAGTGAACAAGAATCTACACCATGGTACTATTTTTTCAAAAATCCTACTCTAGTAATGAATGCAATTGGTTATTTCGCCTTTTTATATGTAAATATATTATTACTTACTTGGACGCCAAAATATTTACAAGATGAATTCGGTTTTTCATTAGCATCACTCGGATTCGTTGGAATGATTCCATGGATTGGAGCTATTTTTACAGGTTTACTAGGCGGAAAAATATCAGATTCACTTCTTAGAAAAACAGGAAATTTACGTATTGCTAGATCTTGGTTCACAGTTATTTCATTATTCTTTACAGCAATTTGTTTCATGCTAATTCCAACAGTTCACAGTGCTACAGCAGTCTTAATCTTAATGTGTATTGGTAATGCATTTAACTATTTACCAAACTCGATTTATTGGACAGTAGTATTAGATACAGAACCTAAAAAAGCTGGAACATTTGGTGGAGTAACACATTTCATCGCAAATCTTGCTACAATTATTGCACCAACCTTAACAGGGAGCCTAGTAGCAAAACACGGATATAGTGCAATGTTTATCGCAGCATCAATCGCAGTAACATTAGGAATGGTTGCAATGATATTTGTTAAACCAGGTAAACGAGAAAATACAGCTAGACCTTCGAATGATCTTGCTGGTTAATAACTTTTAAAAAGAGAAATTGTTTCGGCAATTTCTCTTTTTTCTATATTAAGGATAATTAAACCACCATAAATGATAAACCCTTTTTTCTATTGATGAAAGGGTTTTTAGTGTGGAGACAAGGTCCTATAAATCTGAGTACACAATATTACTTTATCAATGTTAATTTTAAAAAGAAAAAACTTGACGTAATTTTCGGAATATTAAAAATACATAAACTGCAAATATACTAAAAATGTAGTATTGAAAATGACAGGTTGTGATAAATGATTAAACAAATTTTCGTAATGGTGAGCTAATAGAAAGACGTACAAAACAAAAAGCAAATTTGAAACAAGGGAACATCATCTTAGCAGTTTTACACGAAAGGGAGAGGGAAATTGAAAAAATATATTGTAATGAAAGTCTCTACACTTACGCTCGGAGCAGGATTACTAACTAGCAGTTTGTATATCCCAAATAGTACAATACCAGCAAAAGCTGTTGGACCTACTTCCGCAGAGTCCATTTTAGCCAAAATGACTCTTGAACAAAAACAAGCAATCAACAAACTGCAAACAATGGAAGAAAGTGGGCTCATGTTGTCACAAGACACAAATTTAGACAGTGATGCAGAGCTATCCGTCATTGTCCAATTCAAGTCTGAGCCTGCTAAAACTGCGGTTGTAATGGAAGAACTGAAAGGGAAAACCCTCTCTTCTTCTGAAGCACAAACGAATGTGGAAAATGAGCATAAAAAATTTCAAACGGATTTACAAAATGTGTTTAAAAAAGAACTGGCTCAAAAGAAATCCCCATTCAAAATCACGAAATCTTACAAACGAGTATTTAATGGGGTTGCGATGACGCTACCTGCCAATAAGGTAAAAGAATTACTTCAATCAGATGCAGTAAAAGCAGTTTGGAGTAATGCGCAAATGCAAGCAGAGCCGCCAATCGAAGATCAAGTAACTAACGGTACATTCACAACAAAAGTATCCGAAAGCAGCGCAGTAATGGGTGTGGACAAGCTTCATCAGGAAGGATATACCGGCAAAGGAATCAAAGTAGGTGTGATTGATACAGGGATCGACTATAATCACCCTGATTTAAAGGCTGCTTATAAAGGCGGATATGATTTTGTGGATAATGATAATGACCCAATGGAAACCACATATGATGATTGGAATAAATCAGGGCAACCAGAAGATTCTAACGGCAGCAAGTACTATACAGTGCATGGCACTCACGTAGCAGGTATCATTGCAGGACAAGGAACGAATAAATCTGATTATGCCGTAACCGGAATTGCGCCTGAGGCAGATCTCTATTCGTACCGGGTTCTAGGTGCCTATGGAAGAGGGACGACAGATAACATTATCGCCGCAATTGATAAGGCAGTAACTGACGGAATGGATGTCATTAATTTATCTCTTGGTAGTTCAATTAACGATTCATTAGATCCCGCGAGTATCGCTATTAACAACTCTGTATTAGCTGGGGTCGTGGCAGTAGTTGCAGCTGGCAATAGCGGAAATGGTCTTTATACTCTCGGAACTCCTGGTTCGGCAGCACTAGCTTTAACCGTAGGGGCAAGTAGCGCACCTATTACATTCCCTACCTTTAAAGGTTCGTTGCAAGTAGGAAATGAGTCTACACCAGCTGATTTACGTTTTATGGGAAAAGGATTCCCAGATCACATCGAAAGTTTGAAAGGGAAATCCCTTCCAATTATGGACGTAAACTATGGATTTGAGCAAGACTATATTAATCAAGATGTAACGGGGAAAATCGTTCTGATGCGTCGTAATGATGGGACTCTTACCCAGAACATTAAAATTGCGATTGCAAAAGGAGCAGCCGCTATTTTCATTTGGAACGATAATCCAACAGAAGGACAAATTCCTATCCTTTTACCAGATAGCTACGATCTTGTTCCTGTCTTTTCAGTGAACAATGAACAAGGTCTGCAACTTAAAGAAAAAGCAGCAAGCAACAATGCGGTATTTTCCTTTAATGAAATGGGAAGCGTTAAGTCTATAGGTGATCTTCTTGCTGATTTCAGCTCTCGTGGTCCAGCCCGTCCATCATTCGATATAAAACCGGAAGTCACTGCTCCAGGTGTAGCAATCATGTCAACAGTCCCATCATATAACAATGGTCCGTCCCATATTGGCGATTACCAATATTCCTATGCAAGACTCTCTGGAACATCAATGGCAACGCCTAATGTAACCGGGGTTGCCGCGCTCATGTTGCAAGCGAATCCCAACTTACAGCCAGAAGATGTAAAAACAACACTTATGAATACTGCGGACCCATTAGCACAGTCATATAGTGTGTATGAAGAGGGTGCAGGCCGAGTAGATGCTTACGAAGCGGTACACGCTGATACACAAATCCAGGTGGAAGATAAAACCACAACATTGATCGATGGAAAATATAAGAAAATCAAAGAAGAAACAGGCGAGATCAGTTTTGGGCTGCTTACATACAATGGAGAGGACATACTAGATTCTCGTTCCGTGACCTTGCAAAATAATGGAAAACAGCAAAAAACTTTTAATGTAGATGTGCATTTCCAAACTAATGAAAGAGGATCAAAGGATGCTGTGAAGAATGGTGTGAAAATCTTGACAGATTCTACTGTTAAAGTGAAAGGAAATAGCCAAAAGAAAGCGACGTTATCACTCTTCATTCCTAAATCAGCTGAAAAAGGTCCATATGAAGGATATATTGTGTATACCAACCAAAACAACCCAGCTGAAACATACCAAGTTCCTTTTGCAGTTCGTTATGTGGAAGAAGGTATCGAAATTGATAATAGTGATCCAATCAATCCAATGTTTAGAACCCTTGATGGTATAACGGAATCTTTTGCACCAATAACCTTTAATGGAACTGGAGCATCGGTAATACTTAAATCACCTATGAAATCCATTGATTTGGTACTTGTTGATGCCAAAACAAATAAAGAGATTGGATATGTAGGTACTTTGGATGGCACAAAGATTGAGGAGAATGTAGTCCATGGAATAGGTCCTTTCATGGGTGCTGTTCCAGGGCAGTATGGTAAAGGGTACTATTATCCATTTACAAATAATCCAGATGAACCAATCTTATCGGAACCAACATTGGCAGAATCAGGACAGTATTACCTGAAATTCATCGCAACTAGTGAAAGTGGCAAAACGTACACTGCTAACAGAAATTTTTTAATTGATAATACACCTGTTCAATACAATCTAAATCAAAAACCTGGCATCATTGAAGTGGATCCGGAACAAACCAGTTATACATTCTCTGGCAAGGTATTTGACAAAGAGACGGAAGAGATGTTCGCAGCTGGCTTACTAGGAACAAAAAGGCAGTATTTGTATAATATACAAGAAAATACAATAGCTTCAAACGATGTTTATCCTTGGATACCGGGTGCATTTATTTATGCAGATGATAATGGATATTTTCAATACGAAACGCCGATTGATGGAAAAACTATTAAACGAGTTTCCTTATATTTAGGTGATTATGTAGGGACTGGGGACTATTGGTTCAATTCATTCACCTTTATTCCAAAGGGTACTTCTTATATCAAAGCATCTACTGACAAGCAAACTATTAATACAAATGATTCTACAATAGTCACGCTTACTTCAAAACATATGAAAAATTTTACTGGTAGTGAGTTTACAGTTCGTGTTCCAAAACAATTGAACGTGGAAGACATAAAAGTAAATACTGCTTTTGCCGATAAGGGACAAGTGAACGTAACATCACAAACAAGTGACAGTAGCTATAACTATATAACAATTACGGTCAAGCGTGATGGAAGTCAAATGATGTCTGATGATGAGCTTCCTTTAGTGGACTTAAAGGTGAAGGTTCCTACTGACATACCTATGAGTAATCTTTCAAGACCATTCGTAGTCAATGTGACAGCGGCGTACGGATTAGATAGCGATGGGAAGAAAGTACCGGTAACTAGAGATTTAGGTGCTGCAGGTGCCGCACAGTTTCTTGTACACCTAAGCTACTCCAAGCAGACGTTTTATAACCTAGTTCCAGAAGGGTTAGTTCCAGGGGTAGAAAACTACAATACGATTGGAGCAAACGTTAAATTAATTGATGCTTTTGGTAAAGAGTATCGAGGTTCATTCGATGCGAATGGAGCTCAAAGAAATGTTACATTCAATTATCTGCCATTAACTGAGAAACCATTCACCTTTGTAGAAGACATTCCAGGGCACTTTACAGTAACCAAACAAATCAAAGCAGGAAGATCTATCGACGATAAGTACGTGGGTACCAACCGTCCTGGTTTTGTTCGACCTATTGTTGCAGGGGATGTAAACAAGGACAACGTGATAGATATCCTAGATGCAATCTATATTCAAACTTATTGGGGAACAAATAAACGTAGCGCAGATATTAACTTTGACGGAACTGTAGATACAAAAGATCTAGCATTTGTGCAAAAAAACTTTTTACGTCAAAATGTAAGTGTGAATAATCCACCGACACCTAAGAAAAAGTATAAAGGCATTACATTAGAAAAGATTTTAAAAGAGTTACAACCTTAAAATCTGAAGCTAGAAAACTAGGCCGAATAGTCTAGTTCTAATTTCAGTAAAAGTATGAAGAGTTGAGTCTTAACAAAAAGGGTAAATTCAAAATATATGAATTTACCCTTTTTACTATTTAATTAGGATTTTTAAAAAGCTAAAACCTTTACTTATAAAAATCGAGTTAATATCCTGGTATACTTGACATGCAACTTATTTGTTGCATAATATATAAATAATGAGGAGGTTGAATGAGATCGATCAGGTTTTTAAAGCACTTGCCGATTCAAGTCGTAGAAAACTCCTTGACGAGCTTTTTATGAATAACGGCCAAACATTAAGTGAATTATGTCAACATCTTGAAATGAGTAGACAAGCAGTTACAAAACACCTAGTGATACTAGAAGAAGCGAATCTTGTTGTAGTACAGTGGCACGGGCGAAATAAACTTCATTATCTTAATTCGGTACCAATTAATGAAATTTCTAAACGATGGATTAACAAGTACGAAAAAAGTCAATTAGAAGCACTGAGTGAATTAAAAAATGAACTTGAGGAGGGCAATAAGAAATGAATAGACCACAATTTGTTTATGTTACATACATTGCAACTACACCTGAAAAACTTTGGGAAGCATTAACAAATACCAAATTTACTGAAAAATACTTTTTCGGAACTGCAATTGAATCTGATTGGAAAGTAGGGTCAACTGTTTCCTATTTACGAAATGGAGAGGTTACAGATTACGGAACGATATTAAAATGTGAACCAAATCGTTTACTTTCTTTTACTTGGAATCACACAGATGATCCGACGAACCGTACAGAACCTTCAATCGTCACATTTACTTTAAAAGAATTAGAGTCCACAGTTAGATTAACGCTAAAACATGAAAATCTAGAACCGACTGATTTAGTAGATCGTGATGACACATTTGAAGGATTAAACAATGGCTGGCCAGCAATTTTAAGTAACTTAAAAAGCTTGCTTGAAACAGGGGAAACACTGCCACCTATTTCTATTTAATTAAATATCAGTGACCCATAAGCGATCAGTACCACGAGGAATAAAATGCCTTGTGGTTTTTTGTCTTTATTTAATGAGTTCTGGGCTTTATCGATATATCAACGAAAAGCCGTATTTTATCAACGAGTTTAATTAATATCTCAACCAATTTCTGTATTATTTCAAAGTAGTTCATAATTTTATCAATACTGTTCAAAAGTGTTCGTTTGATTGGGAATAGCACCCATCTAAAGACAGCGATAACTTTTTAATCAATTCAATTTACATATATCTTATTATAAGATATATTCTATATATAAGATATAATCGTATTATACGATATAAGGAGAATCAACATGGATAAAGAAATTAAACAATTGAATCAACTATGGACCGATATTTACTATCTTTTACGATATAAGCATAAAGAAAATATTACGCACCAAAGCGTTCGGATTTTACAAATGATTGATAAAGAAGATGAGGTCGGGATAAAGGATATTGCTGAAGGGATTAAAGTCTCTCACAATACAGCATCAGAACATGTTAAACGTTTACTAGAAAAAGAATATGTTTATAAAACCCGTGGTGAGATGGATCAACGAAAAGTAATCCTAATGCTTACTGATTTAGGGAAACAAGTTTTGTTACAAAATTCAAGTTTAAATGAAGAAAAACTTCAACAGCTTCTTTTTGAACAGATGACAGAACAAGAAAGAGAAACGATTTTAATAGCCTTTAATTTAATGAAAGAGAGGGCTCAAAATGTACGCGATTATTAAAATATTAATTTCAGCAATTATAATCGGAGTTATTACCGAAATCGCACGTCGATTCCCTACACAAGGTGGATTAATTGCGGCATTACCTATTGTTAGTCTATTAAGTCTAATATGGCTTAATGTTCAAGGTGAACAAGTGCAAACATTAAGTAAATTTGCATATGGAGTTGTATTTGGCATTCCGGGTACGGTGGTTATGTTATTAATTATCGGAGTAGCGCTTCAGCACTCATTGCATTTAGTTGCTTCAATCGGACTTGGTATTATAGGATGGCTTGTTTATATTTTTGCCCAAGACTTAGTCGTAAAACATTTGTTTTAATTAAGAGACACTTTTGCGACTTAAATCAAAACTTCATAAATAAGTTTTAATTAAAATAAGTTGTAATTAAAGGAGAAAAAATGCTTAAAAAACTAAAATTATGGGCGAAGAAATTAAAGCGACAAGTCTTCACACTTTATTATGCATGCAAGGATGAACGTGTTCCATGGTATGCAAAAGTTTTCATTGCTAGTGTAGTTGCTTATGCTTTTAGTCCAATTGATTTGATCCCAGATTTTATTCCAATTTTGGGATATTTAGATGATGTTATACTTGTTCCTTTAGGTATTATTATTTCTTTAAAGTTGATTCCGAAAAATGTAAAAGTGGACTGTGAAATAAAAGCGGAAGAAATGATGAAAAATGGGAAACCAAAAAACTGGATAGTCGGATCATTCATATTGTTGGTTTGGGTAGTGATTTTTATTTGGGTCATTTTAAAGGTTTATCAATTATATAGTTAAAATTAATATGAGATTTAGTTTAAATGGAAAAAGTTATTTTACTAAAACGACTGTCCTGTTGGGAAGGCAGTCGTTTTAGTTTTTTTAAGGTATGTTTCAAAAAAATTAATTGACTTTAGGCTTCTGTGATTAATGTCACTCGTATAAATCACATTAGTCCATAAGCCACCTTGACAGTTTTTCATTAGAGCTTTCTAATTAATAGAGAAGAAATTTAATAATATGAAATTTACGGCAACTTTAAATAGATTTTCAAAATAAATGATGGAAGGAGGGTAAGTAAGTTGAATTTAAAATTGTTTCACAGGATTATGGATCATATGCACGAAAAAGACTGGAATATAACTCAGCTCGCTAAAAATTCTAATATTCATTTGACTGAAATAAGCCGAATTCTAAATCATAAACAATCCCTTTCATTACGTAATTTGGATGCTATTACTGAAGGCCTCAATCTGGAGGAAGGTACTTTTTATTCAGATTATATTGAAGAATGTTTTAATGAAAACAAGTATATGGATAAACGAAGAAGTATGGAATTTTTATATAAATGCGCATCACTTGGATACGAAGACTTGCTTCAAAATATGTTTAATAGAGTTTTAGATGAAAGGTCGAAACAAATTCTTAAGAAAAATTTACATTATATTTTTTTAGTTGCAGAAAGGCTTTTTGAGGAGAAAAAAGAGTTGCTTGCATTACCTCTATATGAGTGCGTAATTGAGAGTATGCCCGATTATCATTCCAGTCAATTAGCAAAAAGTATCTATAGGAAATATTTCATAGTTCGGTTGACTGAGCAGGGACTTGATACTGAAGTACATCTTTTAAGGCACTTACATAATTTGCCACGGGAAATGCAATTATCTACATATTTGTGGATTATGGCTACTTGTTATATTCGTCAGGATTGGCAAAAGGTAATGGATTATGCAAAGATTTTAGAGAAATTAGCTAAAGAAGGAGAATATTATGGTAGAGCACTTCTTTATCAAGGTTTCGCATTGCTTCGATTAGGTGGTTCATTGGAAGAAGTTTTATGTATAATAGACCGTTACTCAAAAGTAAATGATTACTATAGTGACTTAGCTGTTGGGAACAGATTTGTTGCGTACTTAGAATTTGGACATTTTGAACATGTAGATGCATACCTTAATTGGCTGGAAGATAGAGATGACATGTTAGTTGGTTTACCCAGAATTTTAGAAGTATATATAAAACTTGGTCGTTTAAATGATGTTGAAATATTGTTAAATCGAAATTTTCATCTTTTTGAGGAAATGGCTCTTAGTAAAGAGCCTTTCAAGCAACAAATATATTTACAATTCCGTTATTCACATGCTTTATACCAGTGTACTAGAAATAAAATTACTGAGGGCATACATGAAATTTTAGATGTTGCAATTACAGCAATAGAACTTGGTATTGCTAAAGGATATAAAAAATGTCTCTTGATGTACTGGAATTATAGACATAAAATTGATTCGGAGCATGAACGAAAATATTTAAAAATTCTAGATAGGTAACTTATTTCAATGAAATGAGAACGATGACAATTTTTGTTATCGTTCTTTTTTTATAAAAAAATAAATTTGACAGAATTTTCGAAATAGTAAAATTCCATAAAGTCTTTTTATAATAAAACGCGTAGGACTATTTAATTGAAGGGAAGAGAAGGATGAGAAAGATTAAAAATCATATCACTCCATTGACGCTAAGTATGGGGCTAATTTGTAGTACATTTGCACCAATATCTACTGTATCAAATGTACATGCTCAAACTAATTCATCAGTTGAGCAAGTACTATCAAAGCTTACTCCAGCTCAGAGACAAGCATTAAAGCAACTTCAAACAAGTGATCAAACTGGATTGCAAATTTCATCGGATGTCAATCTAGAAATTGATAAACCAATCTCAGTCATCGTTGAATTTAAAACAAAACCATCCAAGATTGCGATGCTTGAGTCTCAGCTTCAAGGTGAAAGCTTATCTTCATCTAGTGCTAATCATTTAGTTGAAGCCTCACATGAAAACTTTAGAAATGATGCAAGTAAGATCTTAAAACAAAAGCAATATAAAATTAAGCGTACATACAAAACAGCCTTTAACGGTGTTTCGATGACTCTCCCAGCAAATCAAGTTAAATCATTGCTGAAATCAAATACTGTAAAAGCAGTTTGGAGCGACAGTGAAGTACATATAGATCCACCTGTAGAAATGAAAGCTAATGCTACTAATGTTTCTAATGATTCTTCAAATATGCCAAGTAGTATGCCATTTTTAGGAATTGATAAGCTTCATGAAGAAGGCTACACAGGTAAAGGAGTTAAGGTAGGAATAATTGATACAGGTATCGATTATAATCACCCTGACTTAAAAGATGCTTATAAAGGCGGCTATGATTTTGTAGATAACGATTCAGATCCAATGGAAACTACGTACGATGATTGGGTTAAAGCAGGGAAACCGGCATCAGGTGGTAATACTTTTTACACTGAACATGGTACGCATGTTTCTGGGACAATTGCGGCAAGAGGGAAAAATAACTCGCCGAATGCGCTCGTAGGAGTAGCACCTGATGCAGATTTATATATGTATCGTGCTTTAGGTCCATATGGTTCAGGAACTTTGGATGCCATTATGGCAGGGATTGACAAAGCGGTTCAAGATGGAATGGATGTCATTAATCTATCGCTAGGAACAAATTACAACGATCCTCTTTTTGTGACAAGTGTTGCAATTAATAATGCAGTTCTTCAAGGTGTGACAGCAGTAGTTGCTGCAGGAAATGCAGGTCCAAATTCATATACAGTCGGTTCTCCAGGAGCGGCAGCTCTTGCCTTGACAGTTGGAGCAAGTGATGTTCGTACAACAGTATTGCAACCTAAAGGAACATTTCATACTAGTACAGGTGATTTGCCTGCATCTCAGATGGAAATAAACGCAGAGAACTTTGACAATCCTATATCTGGTTTTAAAGGACAATCCCTACCAATTGTTGATGTTGGTAAAGGCCTTGAAGCAGATTTTGCTAACAAAAGTGTTGCTGGAAAGATCGTCTTGACGAATATTTATTATGCAAATGTAAGTACAAAAATCGCTACCGCAAAAAAATACGGTGCAAAAGCTGTTATTCTTTATGATCCTGATAAAACTTATACTTCTTTAGGTTCTTTAGGGAAAAGTCCTAATTATCTACCTACATTTTTCATACCAAAACAGGAAGGGAATGCAATTTATAATCAATTAAAACAAAGTGGAGAGGCATCATTTACTTTTGATGATGTAAAGGAAGTGGTTTCTTCAGAAGGAGATCATTTAGCATCTTTCAGCTCAAAAGGCCCAACGAAAGTAACATATGATATTAAGCCAGAAATAACTGCACCAGGAGTACAAATTCTTTCCACAGTACCATCGTATATTAATGGCCCAAATTATATTGGAAACTATAATTACGCATACCAACAACTATCAGGAACATCAATGGCAACACCGCATGTCTCAGGTATTGCTGCTTTATTACTTCAAAAAAATCCTGACTATACACCAGCTGATATCAAAACAATTTTAATGAATACAGCAGATCCATTAAAAGATCCATACAGTGTTTATGAAGTTGGTTCTGGTCGAGTGGATCCTTATGAAGCAATTCATTCTGATGTTGAAGTTCAAGTTTCAGATGAAACACCAATGATTCGAAGCGGTAAGGAAAAGCAAATTAAAGAAAAGACCGGGGCAATTAGCTTTGGAACAGTGGCACCTAGTGGACAAAATGTAGGGGATAAGCGAACACTTACAATCTATAACAATAGCAAACAAGCTAAAACATTTGATGTAAAAGTAACGTTTCAAAAGGATCGATTAGGTTCAAAGGATGCTGATGCAAATGGAGTAGGAATTGTAACTGATAAAACGATTAAAGTAAATGCAGCTTCCAAAAAGCAATCTGTCGTTTCTATTTTTATCCCAAAAAGCGCCTCATTAGGAACATATGAAGGCTATATTACTTACACGAATCAATCGAATCCAGAGGAAGTCTATCAAGTACCTTTCGCAGTGCGTCTTGTTGAAAAAGGAGTATATGGGATGATTGTATCACCTAATGTCTTTACAACAGAAACTGATAGCTTCCACTTAGCACAAATTAATAATGCGAGCGTGATGTTCGAATTTAAATCTCATATGAGATATGTCGATTTAGTTTTAGAGGATTCTAAAACAAATAAAGAAATAGGATATATTGGTCAAATTGACGGTATCCCTTTAATGGATAATGTAACTTATTATTTACAAAAAGCATTTGATGGATCGTACTACCCGCTTACTGGTGACGAGAAAAATCCAATTGCAGATGAAAAAGTAGTGGCACCTCAAGGAGCATATAAAATTAAGTTAATAGCAACTGAAGATGATGGAACAACGTACGTAACTGAAAGCCCAGTCTATATCGATAATGAAAAGCCAACAGTCAAATTGGATAAGCCAGATGGAGTTTACGAATACGAACCTGGCCAGCAGACAGTTCAGTTAAAAGGGTCAATAGTTGATGGAGAGTATGCTGATATGAATGCAAATGGTATTAATCTTACTCAATCTTCTAACAAGCTGATGTACAGCTACAATGGAGGAACTAATCAGTCTAAGCCAGTAGCAGAAGATGGAACCTTCTCAGTTGATGTTCCTATGATTGAATCGAATCCTCTTTTAGCGGTGCAAATGTACGGACTAGATGCAGCTACAAATAAGGATTTCCGTAGCGTTAAGCAATTCTTCTTTGCGAAAAAAGGTACATCATATGCAATATCGAAACCGGATAAACAAGATGTCAAAATGGGTGAAACATTTAAATACACATTATCTTTAAATAATGTAAAAGATCTTCGCAAGGCTGACTTTGCTATTAAATATTTAAAAACTTATTTTGATTTAATTGATGTTAAACCAAACCCAGAAGCAAGTAAGTACGGGGAAGTTAACATTAATCAAGAAATAGCAGATAGTGGTACATTGAGAAATATGAAAATCACAGCAACTATACCTGAACAAGCAAACGTGTCGGGTAATATTCCATTAGTGGATATCACTTTAAAAGTTCGTGATGACAAATTCATGAAAGAACCTACTGCGCTTATTAGTACAAGTACATCTTATACAAATACTGCAAATAATGTAGTACAAGTAAAGTCTGCAGATTTTTATGTATCGATGATTCCAACTTATTCTGAAACGTTTGGCGATGTATTAGCAGAAGGGTTAATGAGAAATGGCGCAGCGTACTTTGGAATTGACCATACTGCAGTTGGTGGAACAATTAAAGCAGTTGATGTGAATGGAATTTCTTATAATGGGGTAATTTCAAAACAGCCATCTTTTACTTTAACGAAACTATCAATCACGAATAAGCCTTTAACATTCGTTATGGATATTCCTGGACATTTTACAGTAAGAAAACCATTTTTGATTAGTGATAACGATAATGGAAGTTTAATAGGGCAACGCATGAAGCTTAACTATAATCCTGCTATTGCTGGAGATGTAAATAAAGATGATGCAATCGATGTTCTTGATGCACTTTACATCCAAACTTATTGGGGTACAAGTAAGCGTGAAGCAGACATTAACTTTGATGGAAAAGTGGATGCTGCGGACATGGGATTTGTAAAGAAAAATTATTTAATGCAAAATCCGACAGCTACAAATGCTCCTAAACCTAAAAAGACTTATAAAGGTCAAACATTAGAGAGTGTACTAGACTCGCTTAATATTCAGTAATAAATTAGCAATCTATAGAAGATAATTCGTAGCAAATTTACTTACTTAAATGGAAAGGGAGAAAGAGAATGAGAAAAAACATTACGAAATCAGTTACTGCGCTTGCTATAGGAACAAGTTTACTTGCTGGGGGCTTTGTATCATCATCTGGAATTAAGCCAGTAAATGTACAAGCTGCCATGAATACAGAATCGATTTTAGCAAAGCTTACACCAGAGCAAAGAAAAGCTTTAACCCAATTAAAAATGAGCGATCAATCTGGTCTGCAAATTAGTCCTGACGTGAATTTGAACAGTGATGAAAACATCACGGTAATCGTTCAATTTAAAACTTTACCTTCTAAAACTGCAGTCCTGTCTGCAAAGGCTGAAGGAAAGACTTTAAGCGTGTCACAGGCTGATCAACAAGTTGAAGATTCTCATACAAATTTTCAAAAGGATTTAACATCAATTTTTAAAAATGATAAAGATAAAACGCCTTACACAATTAAGCGAAAGTACAAGCATGCTTTTAATGGCGTATCTATGCAAATTCCAGCTAATAAAGTTGAAGCTTTAATGCAATCAAAAGCTGTTAAAGCGGTGTGGGAAAGTAAAGAAATAACAGTTGATCCTCCGGTTGAACAAGAAAGTACTGAAACTGGTGCAGACTTACCCGAAGGAGATGTGAATCCATTTTTAGGAGTGGACAAGCTTCATGAAGAAGGTTATACAGGTAAAGGAATCAAAGTAGGGGTAATTGATACAGGTGTTGACTACAATCATCCTGATATTAAAGCAGCATATAAAGGTGGCTATGATTTCGTCGATAATGATAATGATCCGATGGAAGCAACGTATGATGATTGGAAAAAATCCAAACAATTAGAGTTTGTTTCAGGCGCATCATATTATACTGTACACGGAACTCACGTTTCTGGGACAATAGTTGGACAGGGCACAGCTGACTCTGAATACTCGGTGACAGGTATAGCTCCAGATGCTGATTTATATGTGTATCGCGTACTTGGTCCATACGGTAGAGGTTCATCAGATGCAATCATCGCTGGAATTGACAAGGCTGTAAGTGACGGAATGGACGTTATTAATCTATCACTTGGATCGGATTACAATGACCCGATGAATCCACTTGCTTTTGCAATTAACAATGCTGTGCTATCAGGCGTAACAGCGGTACTAGCTGCAGGAAATGCTGGAAATGGTATGTATACGGTTGGAACTCCGGGAAATGCACCATTAGGACTAGCAGTTGGAGCGAGCAGTGTACCGACTACAATCGCAGAGTTAAAGGGATCAGTTCAATCTGGTAGCGGCAAAACCGCTACGGATATTCGCCTAATGGCTAAGAGCTTTACAGATCAGATTCAAAACTTTGTTGGTCAAAATTTACCGGTAGTAAATGTAGGCTATGGAGCTTTTGCAGACTACAGTGGTAAGGACGTTAAAGGCAAAATCGCTTTAGTTCAACGTGGTAGCATTACTTTAAACGATAAAATTAAGTTTGCTAAACAAAAAGGAGCAGCGGCTTTATTCATCTACAATTCTGATCCAAAAGAAGGGTATGTGCCGAATTATTTTGGAGAAGGAGTTGCCAATATTCCAACCTTCTCTTTAACTAATGCTCAAGGATTGGATTTATTACAAAAAGTTAATGCAGGCGATACATCCTACTCATTTGAAAAATTAGGAGAAGTAAAAACAGAAGGTGACAAGCTTGCTCCGTTTAGTTCACGTGGTCCTGCACGTGTAACATATGATATTAAACCTGAAGTTACAGCACCTGGTGTAGATATTCTTTCTACTGTGCCTACGGACTTCGCTGGTAGTGCATCACTTGGTGACTATAAACACGCATATGCACGCTTGTCTGGTACATCAATGGCAAGTCCGCATGTAGCTGGTATTGCGGCATTATTATTACAGGCTCATCCGGATTACACCCCATTAGATGTGAAGGCTACCTTAATGAATACTGCAGACCCACTAAGTGATAAATATAGTGTTTATGAAGTAGGAGCAGGGCGTGTAGATGCATATGAAGCAGTACATGCAGGAGCAAATTTAGAGGTGCTTGATACTACTGACACAATGATTGGCAATAAAATGAAAACGATTAAAGAAACTACAGGCGCAATTAGCTTCGGTACATTTACTTCAACAGGAGTAAATAGAGAAGATTATCGTAATTTAGTATTAAGAAACGATAGTAAAGAAACGAAAACTTTTGATGTAAAAGTAGTTTACCAAACTTCTAGAATCTCAAAAGATGCCGTTGCGAATAATGTAAAGATAACAGTAGATTCAGAGTTGAAGGTAAAACCAGGTCAACAAAAGAAACATGCAGTATTTATTGATATTCCAGCAAATGCTGAAAAAGGGACATATGAGGGGTATATTATTTACACAAATAAAAAAAATCCTGATGAAACTTATCAAATTCCGTTTGCAGCACGTTTCGTTGAAGAAGGTATTGAAGAGCTAGGGGCATTTCCATATGCAATGACAAGTAATAGTTACGACAATCATCCTTTTACGAGATTAAATACGGATTTATACTTCCAGTTAAAATCTCATATGCGTTATATCGACGTAGTACTTACGGATGCGAAAACGAATGAAGACCTTGGGATTATTGGAACATTAGATGGAATTCAAGCCGATGAAAATGTATTGTATCGAGTGGCAAATGGATTTAGAGGAACTTATATTCCATTTTCTGCTGATCCAAATAGTCCACTAGTTTACAAGTATGTACAAGCAAAACCAGGCTTATATAAAATTAAATTTATCGGACGAAACGATCAAGGTAAAACTTTCAGTTCTGAAACAAAAGTCTATATTGAAGACAATAATCCTACCGTTCAGCATAGTTTACCGTTTGGCGTTTACGAATATGAAGATGCTCAGCAATCAATTCCGTTTTCTGGAAGAGTATTCGATAAAGATATCGAGGATATGAAAACAATGGGATTTGACATCGATCAATCATTTAACTCAGTTGTAGGTTATTATGATACATTTATGGGGCCTTATGGATGGTTAGCATCACCTTCAGAAGAGCTAACTGTTGATCAAAATGGACAGTATAAAGGTGAAGTTAAGTTAAATCCAGACGCTAACTTTACTCGTTATTACTCATTCGCAATGGATTCGGCGTCGAATGGTGATTTCGGTAGAATGAATGAAACACTTTTTGTTAAAAAGGGAAGTCCTTATGTAACAGGAAGCTTAAATAAAGAACAAATTAAGATGGGAGAAACTGTTTCAGCTACTCTATCTGGTCATAACTTAAATAAAACAAATAAAGTCGTATTCGAGTTTGATTATGCACCATATAATTTTGAAATCGTGGATATATTGAAAAATTCACAAACGAAAAGTCAAATTAGCGCGGTAACAACTGAAGAATCAAATTCAACGAGTGGAAAACATATGAAAGTGACAGTTGAGTTAACAAAGCCTGTATCTGGTGAAGTACCACTTCTTGATATTCAAGTAAAAGCTAAAAGTGATAATTATAATAAAGGCTGGTATGAACTACAGGACTTAAAGGCTAGTGTTACAAATAAATCTGGTACAACAGAAAGTGCGCCTGGATTTATGAAGTCATTCAACGTCATACCGACTTATTCACAAATGGCTGCCAAAATGAATCCAGAAGCTTACTTTACACCACAAGGAGTGCAGATTGCTCCTTACGATTACTCGAAAATCGGTGCTAAAATTAAAGTAATGGATGATCAAAACAATGTTTATACGAATGTAACAGTTCATCCCGAGGGTTTCTTTGAAGTATTCAATCTTCCATTAACTGATAAACCATTTACATTTGAAGTAGCTGTACCAGGTCACTTCACAACGAAAGGTACATTCACAATTGGAAAGTCAACCGGGAATGGTGTACTTGGAGAAGCAAAATTAATTGGTGGAATTAGTATCATCGCAGGAGACGTCAATAATGATGACGTTATTGATGTAAAGGATGTAATCATGATGAAATCAAACTGGGGTACAACAAATCGAGCAACTGATCTTAATTTCGACGGTACGACGGATGAAAAAGATTTTGCCTTCATTGAGCAAAACTATATGATGAAAAATCCAACCGTAACAGATGCTCCAAAACCAGTTAAGAAGTATCAAGGTACAACAATTGATCTTGTTAAAACTCAATTAGGAATTAACTAGAATCATATTTTTAAAAGACAATCAAATGGGAGAAATCCTAGTTGATTGTCTTTTTTTGTATACAGAACACTGAATTCGATATTCACTAAAGTCCACAAAGTGTTCGACTTAATCCAATTCTCTACAAAAAATAAAAAAATTGAAAAAAAGAATTAGTTATGAGATGAGAGCTTGCATGAATATAAATTTAATAAAACCTGTCTATGGAGGACTAATCATGGCTTACGTTGCAATCTATACAGTTGGTAGGCTAAAACACCCATATGACCACTCTGCCTCTCGTCAATTTTTTTCTGTAGGAAATGATATATTTCGTCAGGCTACGAAATCAGGACACATGATTGATGCGTTTTCATCTGATGGAATCTCTCTCCCAAAAGAAGCTAGTGAGGGGGACGGTTATCCTATACTTACACTAACGATATGGAGGAACCTAGAATCCTTATATCGTTTTACGTACACAGGTCACCATAAGCAAGCGTTGAGAGAGCGAAGCAAATGGATGGAACCTTATGAAGAGAAGCACCTTTCATATGTTGTGTGGTGGACCGAGAAGCAAAGTGATGTTTCGTGGGAAGAGGCCTTTAAAAGATATGACTATTACATTCAAAATGGAGCAACTCCTACTGCATTTGATTTTAAGCATGCATTTGATCAATATGGTGAAGCGCTAATAATTAAGTAGTAATAGATTGCTAGATAAATTGTATCTTAATGATAAAAAAGTAGGAATTTTACAAAAATATAACAATTCCTACTTGATTTATAGGAATACTTGTATTAGTATTTTCGTAAATTATATTATTAAAAGAAAAGGGGGAGAAAAATGAATAACTTTCTGATCTGCGTAAATGTCGCTATATTATTAGTACTTATGTATGGCTTGTATTTTATGCAAAAGAAGCATGTATCTTTTTCAAAACGTGTATTCACAGGTTTAGGTTTAGGTCTTATTTTTGGTTATATTATTCATTTAATTTATGGAACTGAACATGACGTTACAGTTGGAACAATTGACTGGTTTAGCATTGTTGGTAGTGGCTATGTAAAACTATTACAAATGATTGTCATGCCACTAGTATTCGTTTCAATTGTCGGAGCGTTTACAAAATTAAAATTAACTAAAAATATCGGTAAAATTAGTTTCTTAGTTATTGGAATTCTGCTAGGCACGACTGCTATCTCGGCGGCAATAGGAATTGGTTCTGCGTTAGGTTTCGGACTTGATGGCGTAAAGCTATCTGCTGGTGCCGCAGAGACTGCTAGAATCACAGAATTGCAAGGACGTGTACCAACTGTAGAAGCGATGACAATTCCAAAACAAATTCTTGAGTTAATTCCAAGTAATCCATTTTTAGATTTAACTGGTGCTCGTGAAACATCTACAATTGCAGTTGTAATTTTTGCAGCAATTGTGGGAATTGCCTACCTTGGCGTAAAACGTAAAGAGCCCGAGACTGCAGAGTTTTTTGCTAAAATAATTGATACGCTTTATACAGTAACGATGAGAGTCGTATCGTTAATTCTTCGTTTAACACCTTATGGAATCTTAGCAATCATTACAAAAGTAGCAGCAACAAGTGATTATGATGCAATTGTAAAATTAGGTAAGTTCGTAATAGCGTCTTATGTCGCTTTAATCGTAATGTTTATTGTGCATTTATTATTATTATCATTTGCAAAACTAAGCCCAGTAAGATATGTGAAAAAAGCCTTACCAACTTTATCATTTGCATTTACCTCACGTACAAGTGCTGGAACATTACCAATGACAATCAAAACACAAACAAAGGATTTTGGTGTTTCAGAAGGGATTGCAAACTTCGCTGGTTCGTTTGGACTTTCAATCGGTCAAAATGGATGTGCTGGTATTTATCCAGCAATGTTAGCGGTTATGGTAGCGCCAACAGCTGGTGTTGATCCTACAAGTGCATCATTTATTATCTCTCTAATATTAGTAGTAGCAATCAGTTCATTCGGTGTAGCTGGTGTCGGTGGAGGAGCAACTTTTGCAGCTCTTATCGTACTATCAGTTATGAATCTTCCAATTGCAATCGTTGGACTACTAATCTCAGTTGAACCTCTAATTGACATGGGCCGTACAGCTCTAAACGTTAGTGGAGCAATGACATCAGGTATTCTGACAAGTAAGGCTACAGGAGAATTCGAAAAAGAAGTTTATCAGCAAGCTAATGTTGTAGATGTTGTAGAAGCATAAAGTTAATTAGTTAAAATGGATAGCCCGAATTGGCTATCCATTTTTTTTTGAATAAGCCAAGATTTAAATTTGAGACCAATTTAAGAAAATAAAAGAAGATTGAAAGAAGTATCCTAGCCATAGTAGAAGAATATCAAACTTTACAAACTACGAATCTTACCTTTATACTTAAAGTAATTGGAATTTTCTTTCAATTATAAGTAATGTAATTTTGAATTTAATTTTCAAAAAACGAAACGATTAGGCCTAAGCAAGTTTGGATATTTTATCTTAATGGGAGGAGATTTAAATTGGCTCGAATGACTCGTAGTATTGTAACGTCAACACTATCACTTGCTTTGGTTATTACAACAGATTCTGTCAGCTATGCTCAAACAAATGTAGAGAAAACCTCAATCCAGGCAGAGGTGAATGGAATGAAACAAATCAAACATAGTGATAACTTTCCCGTGTTGAACAAAGTAAAATGTCCTGAGGAAGTTGGATTTTCATCTGAGAAATTAAAACAAGTAGATGAATTGATCCAGCAGGATGTAAACAATGGTTTTCCGGGTGCAGTTCTAATAATTATCAAAGATGGGAAAATTGTAAAAAACACTGCTTATGGATACTCGAAAAAATACGATGGGCTGTCACCACTGAAACATCCTCAGAAAATGAAGACTAATACAATGTTTGATTTGGCATCAAATACTAAAATGTATGCAGTTAACTTCGCTTTGCAACATCTTGTTAGTATAGGAAAAATAGACTTGAATTCAACTGTACAATCATACTTTCCAAATTTTAAAGACAAAACAACTGATATGATTAAAGGGAAGGATACCCTACGCTTAATTGACATTTTACACCACACTGCTGGTTTTCCAGCTGATCCGCAATATCACAATCCTACTGTAGCAGGTTCCTTGTATACACAAGACCGTAATGAAACATTTGAGAAAATCGCTGAAACACCTTTAGAATACGTACCTGGTACGAAAAACATTTATAGTGACGTAGACTATATGATCCTTGGTTTTATTATTGAGAAAGTAACTGGAAAGCGGCTAGACGACTATGTAGAAAATACGATTTATAAGCCGTTAGGTCTAAAACACACAATGTTTAACCCTTTGCAAAAAGGATTCAAACCGAAAGATTTCGCGGCAACCGAGTTAATGGGGAATTCACGTGACGGTGTCATCACCTTCCCAAATATTCGTACATACACAATACAGGGAGAAGTGCACGATGAGAAGGCTTACTACTCTATGGGTGGCGTATCTGGTCATGCGGGGCTTTTCTCTACGACAAGCGATTTGGCGGTTCTATTGCAAGTAATGTTAAACGGAGGTGGATATGGCAAAGTAAAACTATTTGATCAAAAGACGGTCAATCAGTTTTCAGCACCTTCCGATTTAAACCCAACATACGGCTTAGGGTGGAGAAGAAATGGCTCCCCAAGTATGTCGTCTACGTTTGGATTGTACGCAAGTCCAAATGCGATTGGACATACCGGTTGGGTAGGCACGCTGACCATTATAGATCCAGATAATAATTTAGGGATTGTCTTATTGACCAATAAAAAGCATTCACCTGTAATTGATCCACTAACAAATCCAAACAAATTTGAAGGTGATGACTTTGCTACGGGACAATATAAAGCTGTGGCGACTGCTGTATATGAAGCATTGATTAAGTAAATTTGGAATGCTTTGTTGATTTATTCTTGAACTAGGAAAGAGATTAGAGCACTTATCTTTAAAGGAAAGCAAGAAGCAATAAAATATGGTTTTAAAAAATGAAATTGAACTAGTACATTTCATTAACTGCATATAAATTATTAAAAGCTGTCTTTTTAGATAGCTTTTTTTGCTTCAAAAACAATTAGGTATGACAAAGAATTATCATATAAGGGATGTGAAAGTAGATGTTGATTTTGTTATTTACGATACCAATCATTTTATTAGGATTATTTTGTTTATGGGTTTCCATTTTCAATAAAAAAAAGCTTTTAAAAAGGATAATTTATTTCTTATTAGGAATAACACTGGTAATTATCGCGATTTATCTATTAGATTTCTATTTGTTTTTTCGCCTTTAGTGGGACCTTCGTTTTGTTTAAGAAAATGAGTTTCTATTCAACTCCTCAAATTATTTTAGACGAACAGAAATAGAACCTATGGTAATATTAAATTACATATCTTTCCAAATAAGTAAAAAATGAACTGTTTTTACTTCGGATCTAATGAACTTTCTTGAGGTAGCTAATAAAAAATATAAAAATACATAATATAAAAATACTAGTGAAGAGGAGTATAGAATGAAAGAATTTTTACAGCTTTTAAAAAAAGGTAATAAATCTGCATTATTAGCAGCAATTGTTAACGCTGTAATAGCGATAATAAAAGGAATAGGGTTTAGTATGACGGGAAGCGTTGCACTTTTTGCTGAGATGATGCATAGCGCCGCCGATACTGCAAACCAACTCTTTGTATTTAGCGGTTCAGCTTTAAGTAAAAAGGCACCAACAGATCGGTTTCCAAATGGATTTGGTAGACTTGTTAATTTAGTTTTGCTAGGAGCAGTATTAATAGTAGGAATAATGGCGTATGAAACGATTGTCGAAGGAATCCAGCATATCATACATCCAACTCACTCTTCAGGACTGGCTATTACCCTTGCTATTTTAGGTGCTTCAGTAGTGCTTGAAGCATTTGTCCTTTACAAAGCAATGAAAGAAATTAGTCATGAATTAGGAATAACAACAAGTGGTTTTGGAGTGGTTACCGAGGCAATTTCTAATTTAGGAAAAGCGAAACCAGCTACAAAATTAGTTTTCTTAGAAGATACAGTAGCAACTCTAGGTGGATTATTAGCGATGATTGCTGTAATCATTGCTTACTTTACACCACTTCATCAAGCGGAAGGTATTGCTTCTGTCATCATCGGTATTTTGATGTTCCTTGTTGTTGGAAAAGTATTTCTTGATAATGCTGCAGGGGTAATTGGTGAATCAGATGAAGAAATGGAAGACAAAATCGGTGAGATAGTAATGGAAGATCCAGATGTCAAAGATATTCAAGCTCTTACGGTTGTTAAAGAGGGTGAGGATTTACATGTTGAATTAGAAATTGAACTTGACCCTAATTTAACAGTAGCTCAAGCAGATGACATAAAAGACCGATTAGAAGAAAAAATTATGAAAGAAAAAGGTGTAACTGACGTAATTATTGAATTAGACGAAGATGACGGAATTCAGAATTGGACTGAAGATAATAAAACAGAATTAATCGAAAAATAGTAAAGTTTGAAACGGCAAATATCTTTTTTGTCGTTTCTTTTGTTAATTGGAGATGCTTGTTTAAATCTATTGAAAAATTGTCTAAGGGGATAAAACATAATGAATTTAGAAGAATTCAAAAAGCGTTCGTTAGAAGAAGATGATTGGGCACTGGGATGGGAAGCAATCGATGAAGTTTATATGAGGAAGGAATCCTAATTTGGTTACAGATATACATAGGATAAAATCATATTTGTAGATCCTTTTGAAGTGAGATTTATATAGAATGAAAAGGACCTGTAATTTCAAAGTCCTTTTCATTCTAGAATAACTAGACTCTAAAGTTACCCTTCTAGATCATCACTTAAATCAGAAACATCGTTATTTATTTCTAATTCTTTTTCTCTCTCCTTATTAGTTACCTGGTAAGGTTCGCCTCTTTTGTATTTTTTGGTTCTTTGATCATAAGTAAATCGACCTTTATACTCTCCTATAAATGAATAAAACTTGAAACCTGTACCCATAGAGTCCTTATCATCTGTTAAAAAAGCGACAATACTTTGTCCAGCTTTTGAATTTGATATACCTTCAATTGATATTTCAAGTTTTTCTTGTAATTCTAATTCTGTTAAATTATTAAACTTTTTATCTAGGCCAAAATCTTTTTTTGAGATTTCTCCACCATATTCTAATATTGTTATTGTTTTTCCTTTCATTTTTTTGTCACCAGATAGAACATTCCTTATTTTAAATGTTAATTTTGTATACGGTGTACCATGGCTCTCCTCATCCATATGCACATATGGTTCCGTTGCGATAACAGTACCTTTAACGACTAAATTAGAATCTTTCATTAATGCATTAGTACTATCAAAATCACCAAAAAGTAATGCACTTGAAATTACTTTATTATTACTTTTATTATTATCATTTTTGTTAATAGATATGTTATTTGATTGTAGTTTTGTATCCTTACTCGATATTGTAGTATTTTTATTATCAAAATCTTTTTTTATATCATTATTTTCTACTAAACCCTGAGTTGACTCAACTACTTTATTAGACTTCTGATTTTGATAAAAATAGAAAATTATCAAGCATATTGAAAACATAACAAAAATCTTAAAAATTATTTTTTTCTTAAACAAATTATTTTCCTCCTTATCGATAAATATAATTTATTCCATTGAATTGATCATTTAGGGGAATATTCGTAGTTGAAGAGTTACCATTAGCGTGCATTAAATTACCGGAGATATTTGTGTGATCTAAACCGAATGCATGTCCAATTTCATGGGCATGAACGAGTCTTTTTTGCCAATCGCTTAATTTATTATAGGTCAGAGATTGAATATCAATTTTTACCCAGTATCAATCAGTTTTTGAAGCATCCACGTTTTTATTGCCATACATAAAATATGTGTAGGCAGCTACTGTATTATTTACTGATGTTTTTTTATATACATCTATAACGGAAGACGATTGAGTAGTTGTTTCTCTAAAAGAAATAGGTGTTGTAATAGTTCCATAGATCCATTTATTCATAGCATCTTTAAATTTTTGTTTTTCTGAACCTAATGAACTATCTAGAAAATAATATTGTCTATTTTGTCCATAATGACCTACACCATTAACTAGTTTGTGGCCATAAGTATTATAGGCATACGACGTTTTGATCGGGATAGAGAAACTTGTTAATATACAAACTATAACAATTAAACTTGTAAATAATTTTTTCATACTCTCTCCACTTTATAAATTTATTTTCAAAATAGATGTGGAATTTATTTACTGTACATATATATATTACCAAATCATACTTGTAGCATCGTGCGAATAAATGAATTGTTTGTGAATGTTTTAACAAAAAAATGTGTAGTGTTTGTTTTCTCATAAATCAATAGATTCTTAAAGGATTCAATCAAAAAGGAAAGAATTATATTAATTGAACAAACTTTTTTGATGAAAGTTTGTTACGAAGTTGATAGAGATATTACATTAAGATGTTAAAATACATGTTTTAGTTAAAGGTATATTAAGGAAAAATTATCAAAAAGATAATAAGTAGTTTTCTTGTATAGTAGTGTTAGGGGAATTAGGACAATTCTATGTCTTAAAGTGAATTGGATAATTCTAATCTACTAAAACGTACATAAAAAGATAAATCTTAGAATGAAAATGAAGGGTTCTTTGAAAAACGTGAAATTATGTAATCGGTATGACGAGGAGGAATGATCATGTTTGAATTTGAGAATATAGAACAGTTTGCAAGAATAAAAGTTATTGGTGTTGGTGGTGGAGGAAATAACGCCGTCAACCGAATGATTGAAGACGGAGTAGAAGGCGTTGAATTCATTGCTTTTAATACAGATGCACAAGCACTAAAACAATCAAAAGCTGAAATTACAATGCAAATCGGTGCAACGTTGACGCGTGGTTTAGGAGCAGGTGCAAATCCTGAAATTGGAAAAAGAGCTGTAGAAGAAAGTAAGTCGCAAATTGAGGAAGTACTAAAAGGAGCAGACATGGTTTTCGTTACAGCTGGAATGGGCGGCGGAACAGGTACAGGGGCAGCACCTGAAGTCGCAAAAATTGCTCGAAAGCTAGGTGCTTTAACAATTGGAGTAGTAACTCGCCCTTTCAAATTTGAAGGGAAAAAGCGTGCAACAAATGCTGAAGGTGGAATTAAGGAACTTAGAGAAGCGGTTGATACATTAATTATCATTCCAAACGATCGGTTATTGGAGCTAGTTGACAAAAAAACACCGATGCTCGAAGCATTCCGTGAAGCGGATAATGTACTTCGACAAGGGGTTCAAGGGATTTCCGACTTAATAGCAGTACCTGGATTAATCAATCTTGACTTTGCTGATGTTAAAACCGTCATGTCTCATAAAGGGACAGCCCTAATGGGAATCGGTATTGCAAAAGGTAAAGATCGCGCTACGATTGCTGCTCAGAAGGCATTAAATTCTCCTTTACTTGAAACTTCAATTAATGGAGCTCATGGTGTAATTATGAATATTACAGGTGGACGTAACTTAAGTCTGTTTGAAGTACAAGAAGCTGCAGATATAGTTGCTTCTGCATCTCATGAAGAATTAAATATGATTTTCGGTTCGGTAATCGACGAAAACTTAAAAGATGAAATTATTGTAACAGTAATTGCTACAGGATTTGCGGATAAAGAAGAGAAAATGGTAAGAACTCCTTCTAGACCAATCGAAGAAGCACCTAGCTTATACAATAGAGAGCAACGATTCCAACAAGATCAGAGGTATCGTGTAGACCAACAGCAAGATTACGGCCGCTATAATGATCAACAAGACTCCGGTCGATACACAGAACAGCAAAATTATGGACGTTACAATGAACAAAAAGATCCTAATCGATATAATGATCAACAAGATTATGGGCGATATAATGATCAAACTGATTACGGCCGCTATAATGAACAGCAAGATTATAACCGTTACACAGAGCGACAAGATAATAATCGTTACACAGAACAACAGGATTACGGCCGCTATAATGAGCAACAAGAATATGGTCGATACAATGAGAAGGAAGATTCAACTTCATATATTCCGGCTTTCTTACGTAATCGAAAAAACAGAAATAGATAGATTTATAGATGTAAAGAAGGACATGAGTTTGTTGCTCATGTCTTTTTAATTTGGCTCTTTTGGTAGGAAAAGAGATGATATTTAAATTCTCATTCAACTCCATGGCTCTACAAACGTAAAACCATTCCATTTTACTCCGATTTACTGTTGATTTTTGCCCTATCTTTATTTCTTTTTTTCTTCCAATCTATAAATACTAATAATAATGGACCTGTACAAAAAAATAATACCTGTAACAAAAGAACATACAATTTATACTTATGAAACTCCGGTCCAACTATAATCAATACCGTAAACATTATGTAAGAAATTATAATTACTATTTTTTTGCTAATTTCATAATATTATCCTCCTGTTTCAAATTGGTTGTTGCTATGACACTCCCTACACCAGTTACCGTAGAAGTTAAAATTGAATTAATCTTTTTCAAAACTATCTCCTAATTTTTTTAGTAAACGTTTACGAAAATATGTTAACATCTAAAAAGGTAAAATTCACCAATACTCATTGTCATTTTTGTTAACTTTTTCACATTTTTCAGCAGTCATTCTGGAGATGTAAGCTTAGTAAAAAATGCATTATGAAATCGATTCAAAAAAATTAAAATTATTAAAACTTTTTTAGCTCTCAGGAGTCTAATGTATAGAACATCGAGATGGAGGGATTGAAATTGCAGAATCATAGTCTAGTGAAAAGGGCTATCAAAGGAGATGAGCAAGCATTTTTGGCAATTATGCATGAGCATAAATTGTCATTATATAAAACTGCATTAGCTTACTTGAAGAATAAAGATGAGGCAATTGAAGCAATTCAAGAAGTAACCTTTAGAGCTTATCAAAACATAAAAACATTGAGAGAACCAAATTATGTAAAAACATGGCTTATTCGGATTATGATTAATTACTGTCAGGATTATATAAAGAAGAATAATAGAGTAACCTTCGACGATGAATATATTTCACAGCTAGGTACGAATGAAGACTATAACTATATTGAAATAGAAGAAGCAATGTCACAGCTTGATGATACACAGCGGCAGTTATTACATTTAAAATATTTTCACGATGTCAAAATCAAAGATATTGCAATTATGTGGAATCGCCCGGAAGGTACGGTAAAGACTTGGTTAAATAAAGCATTGAGATCATTACGAGGAATTCTTGAAGAGAAAGGAGAAAATGGCAATGTTTGAAAAAGAAGAAAGAGAATTAAAAAATTTGAAAGAAAAATACGAAAACGTCGATATACCTTTTGATGAAATTGACGAGGCTATACAAATTGGTTTTCAAAATGCGAAAGAAGTTAAGATGATCACAGAACCGAAACAGAAATTTAGAATTTGGTCAATAGTTGCAGCAGCCATTTTTCTTTTTGGAATTCTAGCCAGTATACGTGTATCTCCTACGTTTGCTGATTATTTAACAAAAGTACCGGGAATGGAGAAAATTGTTGAAATGGTTCGTGTGCGTCAAGATAAGGGATTAATTTCAGCAGTAGAAAATAAATATATCCAAAAGATTGGCACATCACAAGAAAAGAATGGTATTAAAGTTACAATCGATTCTGTAATTGCTGATGAACAAGACATCGTTTTATTTTATACGATTGATAGTAAGTCAAAGCAGAAAAATTTCGTAATAAATGCAGCATATCTTAAACCGAGTAATGGAGAAAAATTACCAGAACACTCATTATCTTTTGGAGGTACTGTCGATAAAGTTAGAGGACAATATACAAGCACAGTTGAATACGATTTTAATAAACCATATGAACAACAAGATTTTAATTTAGTTTTAAATATTAAGAATGAAAAGCAATCAGCACAATTTTCGATTCCACTTTCAATAAAAAAGCATGAAAAAACGAATCAAATATATGAACTTAATAAAACGGTAATGATTGAAAATCAAAGGATTAAAATTAAAAAAGTTACAATCTATCCTCTTCGTGTAGCAGTGCAAGTTGAAATGGATCCAAGTAATTCAAAGAAAATACTAGATTTCACTGATATAAAACTTGTTGATCAAAATGGTGAGGTATGGTCTAAAATAACAAATGGTACTACTGCTAAAATTATTAGCGATAATGAAAGAATTGTCTTTTTACAGAGTAATTACTTTAAGGATCCAAAAGAATTATATTTTGTCATAAATAAACTTCAGGCAATTGATAAGGAAGATGAATACCTTATAGTTGATACAGAGAAACAAAAAATTCTGAAACAGCCAAAGGGTAATTATTTATCTGACCTAAAAAAAGAAGGAGATACTATATTTTTTACTTTGAATACAAAAAAGGAATTTAATTACGACATGATTGGATCAATCTTTGATGCAAACGGAAAAGAGATTGAAATTAATGAATCCTATATGGAAGGCAATGTTAGTAATAAGCAAAGAATAGGTTTCAAGATTTCATCTCGTCAAAAGTATATGAATCCGATAAAAATTAATCTTGTATCTTTTCCTTCATATATCGAAGGAGATGCTAAAATAAAGGTTAAATGATTTAACTTAACAGACCGATATAGGAAAAACAAAAACGCAATCTTTTCTATGAATATTTAGAAAAGATTGCGTTTTTAAGTTACTACAGACTATTCACCTTACAGTACGGTTCAGGTGGATAGTTATGTTTAAACTTTTCAAAATCCCAAGTTCCAAGGAATTTTTTTGCGGCTTGGTATCCATTTGTGAAAAGTGCTTCTTTTTCTTTTTTAGTTAAATTGAAATCTGTACTTGATATTTCAACAGTTGGGATTTTTATTGTTCGTTCATTTACTTCTTTAGTTAGATGTCGGATGTCGTGTGCTTGTCTCATCGTTATAAATATTGATTTGTAAAATGAAATTGGGTTATGACCATCCAGCGGTTTCCCAATTATTTCTTCATCTATTAATCGAAAACCAAAAGTCGGCCATTCTTGATGGTCATCGAAAATCCATATTGGAAAATTACTTAGAATTCCACCATCAACAATTAATATTGGATTATCATAAATAGGAGATTTTAGTTTAATTGGTTGAAAGAAAAAGGGAATTGTACCGCTCATTCTAACTGCTTGGGAAATTGTTATATCTTTTGCTGATAAGCCGTAATCAGGTAAATCGTCAGGTAAAACGACCATTTTACCATTACTAATATCTGAAATAATGATTTTTAATTTTCCTTCTTCTAAATCATCGAAATAGCGAATTCCTTTTTTGGATAATAAAGCTTCTAACCATTTTTCCTCAAAGTCATTTTTATATAACCCATTTTTAAATAAGATATTTAATCCTAATCCGATTAAAGGAATAAAGTGCAACCATGTTTTTGTAATAAATTTCTTATAATCTAGATGATCCATAATTTCCTTTAATTCTTTCCCTGTATAGCCACATGCTAGAAGAGTAGCAACAATAGCCCCAGCTGAAGTACCTGCCAAACGTGCCCATTCATAACCTTCTTCTTCTAAAGCACAAATAGCACCAACATGCCCAATTCCTCGAACTCCTCCTCCTTCAAAAATACCATCTACTTTCATTTTGTTACACCTACCTTTCAGGAAAATGAATTATACTAATATAATATATGGGAGTTCTGTTTAAGTGTGATTAGCTATTGATGCAGTCATATTTATCAATTAATTTATTTTTTGGGAAATAATCTGACAATCTTTGCAGATGAATTAATATTTCAAATAGCTAAGGAAACTTCATTTGATATAAAATTACGGATGAAACATTCAAAAAGTTGTAGAAATATTTATATGATGAATATTTTAAATTCAATATGAAATACTAACAGCAATCTGATAGTTTATATCAGAAAATTTTATTAAAAGGGGCTACATATCATGGCAAACAGATCTTCAAATCAATATGTTTCACCAAATGCTGAATCTGCAATCGATCAGATGAAGTATGAAATTGCAACAGAATTTGGAGTACATTTAGGTCCAGATTCAACAGCTCGTGCAAATGGTTCTGTAGGTGGAGAGATTACAAAGCGTTTAGTTCAAATGGCTGAACAAAGTCTCGGTGGCTATTCAAGATAAAAGGTTTAAGTAGAGAGATGAGTTAATTAAAGGTAATTCGTTACCGATTGATTAACTCATCTCTTTTTGAATCTTTTAAAAAATTTTATATAATTTAACTAACACTAAAACAAAAGATAGGGTAAAAAGGATGTTAACTAAAAAATATCAATAGAATTTTTTTAATTTGTATTAATATAAGTAAAAATGAGTCGATATAAGTAGAGAGAAAATTAAAATAATTTGGTATTATTAAACTAAACTCAATATAGCTATAGAGAGAATTATATTGAGTATATAAAGAGATAGAAATAAATGGGGAGTTGCAAGTATGAAATCAACTGGAATTATTAGAAAACTAGACGATCTTGGAAGAATTGTTCTACCGAAAGAGCTAAGAAATACAATGAATTTAGAGAACAATGCTCCATTTGAAATTCATTTTGAAGAAGGTATGATTATTCTTACAAAATATGATGAAAATTCCGGTCTAAGTGGAATTGTCAGAAGACTAGATGACTTAGGAAGAATTGTTTTACCAAAGGAATTAAGAAAAATGTTAAATCTAAATAAATATGAACCATTTGAAGTATTTATTGAGGAGCAAAGAATTATCCTTAAACAATTTGTTTCGAGTAATGCTTGTATGGTAACAGGAGTTATTGATGAAAATAATTTCTCGTTTGATGGAAAGATTGTAGTAAGTAAAAACGGTGCTGAAATTCTTATTAAGGAATTACAGGAATACATAGCTAAATAAAAAATCTCTAAAAGTGCTCTTTTATTTTTAAACAAAGTAGAAGAGCACTTTTTTGTTTGAATTTAGTTTTAAGGAATAAGAGTTTATCATTTCTAGAGTAATATAAAGAATCTCTTTTTTGTGTTCTCAACGATTTACTACAAATTTGTTAAAACCCTCTAAAATACACCAAGATAATAAGACACTACATAAAATGATAATTTCCATTTTTCACATCTCCTTATATTTGTTCTACTTTCGTTCTACTTTTTTAGCTTTCTAAGTTTTTAACTATTAAATATTAAGATTGTATGTTCTGTTTTGTTTGGATATTTTTATTATACACGAACACTTATTCTAATGTAAGTAGTTTTTTTAGAAATTATAAAGATTTTTTTGCGAACGTATAATCAGAGTAGGTCGTTTGTTCGTATCAGTGACAATCTACTTTAGCAGATAGCTTAGGATAAACCCCAAAAATACTCCTTTAATGCAAAATAACTAGTGATTTTTTGTGCTCATTTCTGAATTGAAAAAGTATGTTTCTTCCATAAATATGGTAGGATATGGTTATGGAAATGTTAGAAGGAGAAATCGTATGGGCCTAATAGAGAATCAAAAGCACTTCTTTGAAAAATATAAAATAGATGAACAGGATTTTGAAAAATACTGTTTAGACTGGTCGAAATATATTGAAATT
Organism: Gottfriedia acidiceleris; assembly: GCF_004138285.1. Taxonomy (GTDB): domain Bacteria; phylum Bacillota; class Bacilli; order Bacillales; family Bacillaceae_G; genus Gottfriedia; species Gottfriedia acidiceleris_A. The sequence goes on from NZ_SCFN01000001.1 coordinate 344,445, forward strand.
TATAATGAATACATATCAGAAATACCGAATCTTGAAACGGTAGCCACTTTTATTTCGGAAATACTACGTAAAAATCCTGAAATTCATACAGTGAAATCGCGAATAAAATATCCTGACCATTTAATTGAAAAGATTATTCGAAAGACAATAAAAGGCAAAAAATCAGACTCATCATATGAAATCAATGTTTCGAATTATAAATCAGAAATCACAGATCTAATTGGTATAAGAGCATTACATTTATATAAATACCAAGCTGCAGATATAGACAAAACAATTAGACAAAATTGGAATTTACATGAAAAAGCGACTATTTACCATCGCTTAGGAGATATGACAAGTGAACAGCATATTGAAGAAGAAAAGTTCCAATTTTTAGTTCATGATGCTGGATATCGATCATGGCATTATGTGATTAAGTCGCAAATGACAAAAGTTAATTATTTAGCTGAAATTCAAGTAAGAACGATATTTGAGGAAGGCTGGAGCGAAATAGATCATCAACTAAGGTATCCTTATGATTTAGATAATGAGATATTAAATGAACAGCTTTTAATCTTAAATAGGCTTTCGGGTGGGGCAGACGAATTGGTCAATTCAATCCTTCATACTAAGATGACGATTTATCAACAAAACGAAGAAAAAGAATTTCGTGATGAAAGAATTCAGGAATTATTAGATGAAATTTCTAGTTTGTCAGAGGATGGAAAATTAACCTTAGCGGATAAGAAGTCATTAGAAGAAAAAATTAAGCAATTAGAAGTTAAAAAGATTAAAGTAAATTATAGTAATCTGTTTAATAATCGATCAGTTGAATATCACTTTAAAAGAAGAATATTTCCTAGCGATTTTTAAATAATTGTTATTAGAGGCCAAGGCTATATGCTTTGGTTTTTTTTGTATTTTTTTCCAAAAAAATTTCCTGATTTTATAGGTGCCATTTCTTTTTTCCTAACATTAAATGTAATAACAGATCTAGTTTAGATTTTAAAAAATATGAAACTAGGTGGAATCATGGTTAAAAGGCCGATTTATAAGCAGGAATTTCTAAACACATTTAATTATGCAGACAAGAATTTTGATATTGCTTCGCTTAAGAATCTAATTGAACAATCTTTTGGAGAAAATAATGCATTGGATTTTAAGGAAACATTCGTTAGAGAGGATCAAATTGCAAAATTAATAATTGCAATGGCAAATTCTGGTGGAGGATCAATTATTTTTGGCGTAAATGATGATAATCACCCAGTAGGAATCCTCAAAGAAGAGCTAAAGGATCCAACCGATTTTCAAAGAAAATTAAATGGCTATTTACCTTCTATTCTAATTTATCATCTTCAACAAATTGATTACGATGAGAATGAAATGTACGGATATTTCAGTGGTAAAACCTTCTTCATCATTTATATCCCCGAGCAAAATCGATATATCCCTTTTATTGCTAAAAGAGGCTCCGATAAATTATTTACAGATAAAATTTATATTAGAAAAAATACTTCAAATGAAACCGCCACAAACGATGACTTAGAAATTATTTTTAGAAAAAGGCTCATTGAACAATATGAGGACTTATCAAATATGAGTCTAAATGAGCATATGGAACAATTAAAGATCCTTTATCGAATAGCTGCAATTAGTGGTGATACTAATAAAAACCAAAAGAGCCATAAAGATGATTTTAGTGAATTTATTGCCAGAATGATTGAGAAGAAGAAGCGGAAGATTGAGATTGTTTTGGAGGTAAGTAATATTGAGTGATAGTGGTTAAGAAAAGGATAAAAATATTAAAATTATAGGAATGAAGATAAAACAAGGAGTACTGGATTATCTTGCATTCCTTTTTTGTGCCTTTATCAAAGTGAAGATAAGATGATGAGTTCAATAGGATTTAAGTTTGGGTCAATAGTTTCTATAGTTGCACTTATTTCACGTTTAATAACAGGTATTATAAAAGAAAGTTAAAATAAGTAGTCTAGTTGAGATTTAGAATTTATATATAAGTCTAATAAGCCATGGAGAAATTTGGGCTGTCCTTACGTCCGATAAGTTGATATAAGGAAAGCTCTTTTGATATTTTTAAACAATTGCTTATTTAAATAACAAAGACTAAAACATTTCCAGAATACATATATTAGAGAAGGTCTCGTAGTTTAATGACTTTTTTTATGAAACACCATAACGAGTTTTTACAATTTTTTTTAGATTACTAAAGTATAATTTCCTGTTAAAGAATAGCATGAGCTACTTAAGCTAATTAATATTGAATCTGTTGGACTTAAAGAAAGGATTGATTTCTATCCAACAAGTAACACTCGAGTTTCTAAATCAAACGGATAAAGCTACTTTTACTGAAACTGTTGGCTGGGTTTTTGAGCACTCACCTTGGGTGGCTGAACAAGCCTGGATCGAGCGACCATTTTCTTCTTTAGTTGAACTCCATGAAAAAATGAAGACAGAAGTCGAGAAATCATCTATGGAAGCAAAACTAGATTTGTTACGGAAGCATCCAGATTTAGCTGCTAGAGTTAAGATGGCTAATGCTTCTATTAAGGAGCAGGCTGATATTGGATTGAACAGACTTTCTCAAGAAGAGTATGAGGTTTTTTTATTGCTAAATCGAACCTATACACTGAAATTCGGATTTCCTTTTATTATCGCCATACGTGGTCATAGTAAAGATAGTATTCGGAATGCAATGTTAGAACGAGTTGAATACTCCTATAATCAAGAGCTGGAAGAAGCTTTGTGTCAGGTGTATAAAATTGCTCTTTTCCGATTAAGTGATTTAATTAGGAATGCTTGAGGAGGTAATTGTTATGAGCGGAGATAGAATCTTGTTTTACGGTAAAGGAGATGTATATGTTTACCGTACTTACGTAAAACCTCTTACTGGAGTTAAAATAATTCCAGAGTCTGGATTTAAAGGACGAGACAACATCATTTTCGGAATGAATGCTAAAATTGCTCTTAAAGGTGAAGCATTCTTAACTTCTTTTAGTGAAGGTGACAATAGCCTTGTAATTGCTACAGACTCTATGAAAAATTTTATCCAACAACTTTTGGCAAAATATGAAGGTGCGACGATGGAAGGATTTCTTGAATATGTTTGTAATAGTTTTCTAGAAAAATATTCTCATATAAGTGCTGTAGAGATTACAGGCAATGAGATTCCGTTTGATTCTTCACTTGTTCCTACACAAAATGGAATAGATGAGAGTAGACTTGTTTTCCGACGCTCTCGTAATGAATATGCAACAGCTACAATTGAAGTAGCCCGTATAAATAATGAAAATTCTTTAGTAAAACATAGTAGCGGAATGAACGATATACAATTGATTAAGGTACGTGGAAATTCTTTCTATGGGTTTATTCGTGACGAGTATACTACATTACCTGAAGCACATGACCGTCCTTTATTTATCTATCTAAATCTAAGTTGGCGATACAATGAAAAAGATGATTTCATTGGAACGGATGGGTCTCGTTATGTAGCAGCAGAACAAGTAAGAGACATTGCACAAACAGTATTTCATGAATTAGAAAACAGATCAATTCAACATTTAGTATGGGAAATAGGACTCCGTGTTTTACAGCGATTTCCTCAATTGTCTGAAATTCAATTTGAGTCTAACAACCGTACTTGGGAAACAGTAGTACAGTCGATTCCAAACTCAAAAGGATCAGTGTTCACAGAGCCACGACCACCCTATGGCTTTCAATGTATTGTTATAACTCGTAAAGACTTAGAAGGGGATGGAACGGTATGAAATGTTCTGATAAATTATAATGGGAGCTCTCACTACGCATGTTTTGGACATAAGTTGTGGACTGCCAGCAATTGGTATGAAGCTTGAGCTGTGGCGTTTAGGACCTGGAGACACTCGTATCTTAATTCAAACAATGCATACTAATAGTAACGGCCGGGTTGACTCTCCTATTATTTCTGGTGAAGAGTTTCATTCAGGAGTATATGAATTAGTTTTTTTTGTTGCTAGTTACTTTCGAACGCAAGGAGTAGAACTGGCTGAACCACCTTTTTTGGATCAAGTACCGTTGCGCTTTAGTATTGCAAATACTAATATGAACTACCATGTACCGCTTTTGATTACGCCATGGGGATACAGTACATATCGTGGAAGTTAAATCATTTTAAAATTTATTAACTAGACTTCTTTAGGTCGATTGTTAGTATAACAAGTACACACAAGATAAAAAAGACTCGTTTTTTAGGGCTAAAAATAAACACTTTAGGGTTTGGAAAGTTTCAAAAACATTTAATTGATAAGGTAACCACTCTTTTTTGGGTGGTTATTTTGTCATGACCACTATTTATTATCAAGTTGGGTTATTTTCAACTTAATTTGCAAGGGAAATTTGAAGGCTAATGAAAAACCATTAATATATCAGAGGTTAATTAACCCAATTGACCAAAAAATGAATATTCTTTATATTTTGATAATGTATAGAGCGTTTAATGAAGTGGTTTAAATATGATTATTAAAAATCGATTTTAATAGATTCATATGAGAAGTCGCTTTTTTTTATTTTATCAGAATTGGAGAGTGTAAGATGACAGGGAAGCCTAGGTTAAATAAGTATGTTACTGCGATGATGACGACAGCTCTTATTGCTGTTCCTACTTTTCAAGCGTTAGCTGCAGGGACAAGCAATAATGTTTCAAATTTAACAAATAGCAATGCTGTAGAAACGAATCTTCAAGGAATTAACGCAAAAGCAAGTACAGGGAAGCATGTGATTACTCTTATTACAGGTGATGTTGTTACTGTAACAGAGTTTGCAGATGGACAAAGTGTGATCAGTGTAGAGCCAGCGGATAAAGCTGAAGGCGGTTCACATATCATGACTGTCAATAAGGATACATATGTTATTCCAAAACAAGCGATGCCTTACTTAGCTTCTGGTGCATTAGATCGAGATCTATTCAATATCACTGCACTTATAGCGGATGGATATGATGATGCTTCTCAAAAGACGTTACCTGTTATCGTACAATATTCAGAGTCAAAAACTCGTTCAAGCGTGAAGCCTACATTAAAAGCTTCAAAGAAAACACATGAACTTGAAAGTATAAATGGGGCAGCGCTTTCTGCAGATAAGAAGGATTCGAAAGAGTTTTGGCAAGATATTAAGAAAAATATACAATCTGCGGATACTACAAAATCTACAAAATCATTAGTTTCACCTGGAATTGAAAAGATTTGGTTAGATGGACGTGTTAAAGCTACGCTTGAGCAAAGTGTTCCACAAATTGGTGCACCTACTGCTTGGAATGCTGGCTATAACGGAAGTGGCGTAAAAGTAGCGGTTCTTGACACAGGTATCGATGCACAACATCCAGATGTTGCTGGTCAAATAAAAGAAACAAAAAGCTTTGTTCCAGATCAAGATGTACGCGATTTACATGCACATGGTACTCATGTTGCATCTACTGTACTAGGAACAGGGGCAGCATCAGGTGGAAAATATAAAGGTGTAGCACCGGGAGCAAGTCTACTAGTAGGAAAAGTGCTAAGCAATGAAGGCTTTGGACTTGATTCATGGATTATTGATGGTATGGAATGGGCTGCACATAATGCCAAGATTGTAAGCATGAGTTTAGGAAGCGATGAGTCAAGTGATGGTACGGATCCAATGTCACAAGCGGTTAATAATTTAAGTGCTGAGACAGGCTCTCTGTTCGTTATTGCAGCTGGTAATACAGGGCGTGAAGGAATCGGTTCTCCTGGAGCAGCAGATGCGGCACTTACAGTTGGTGCAGTTGACAAAGCTGATAATCTTGCTTATTTCTCTTCCAAAGGCCCACGTTTTGGAAGCGAAGGGTTAAAACCGGATTTGACAGCACCAGGTGCAAATATAACTGCTGCACGATCTCAATATTCAACTCAAGGTAGTGGATCTTATCTTTCAATGAGTGGTACGTCGATGGCTACGCCACACGTGGCAGGAGCGGCTGCGATTCTTTCACAACGCCATCCTGATTGGTCAGGCGCACAGCTGAAAGATGCATTAATGAGTACGACTAAAAAATTAGATGATATTAAGCCGTTAGAAGGTGGTACTGGACGACTTGATGTTGCAGCAGCGACTCTTGGTGATTTGCGTGCGACAGGTTCACTTGATTTTGGTTTCTATGATTGGCCTCATGATAATGATGTATTGAAAGAGAAAACAATTACGTACACTAACGACAGTGATAAGCCTGTGACATTAGATCTATCAGCGAAAATTACTGATAATAGCAATGCAGATGCACCTGCTGGTTTGTTTAAACTTTCAACGAATAAGGTAACTGTACCGGCAAAAGGTAGTGCAAAAGTTACTGTTACACTTGATCCGAACGCAGGTGCTAATGGACAACGTTACCAAGGTCAGATTTCTGCAAATGTTGATGGTAAAACAGTTGTGCATACTGCATTAGCTATGATTAAAGAAGAGGAAAGATATCCATTAACTTTAAAAGCAATTGGACGCGACGGTAACCCTACTTTAGCGTATATCAATTTACTTGGTCCAGATGGTGTTCCAGAGTTTATTGCAATTAACGGTACAACAGAATTACGTCTAAAACCAGGAACTTATTCTGCAATGTCTATGATGGATGTTGATACTGATACTGACCACGCTGGCGTTGCACTTGTAGGAAATCCTGAAATCAATTTAAATGGTCCACAAACTGTTACATTGGATGCACGTAAAGCGAATGAAATTACAGCAAACGTACCGAATAAAACAGAAGCAAGTTTTAGAAAAATGGAATATTACCGTGAAATTGATGGCAACAATGTTGGTGACATCTATGTGATGCCGGTTACTGTTGATAAGATGTATGCTGAGCCAACTAAGAAAGTTAAAAATGGAAAGTTTACATTTAACACTCGTTGGAGATTGATTGAACCATTCATGTCAATTAATTTCAAAGGTAAAGAATTAGATGATATTCCACAAGCTGGAAGTACGTTACTAGATGGAAAATACAACTTAGACGCAGTTTATGTAGGTAAAGGGGCGCAAGCAGACTATAAAGGATTAAATGTTAAAGGTAAGGCAGTTATTGTTGATCGAAGTGATGAAGTAACAGGTATGGAGCGCTCTGCAGCAGCATATGCAGCAGGTGCAAAACTAGTTATTACTGTAAACGATGGACCAGAAGAGATTAGTGAATATGTTGGAGTTGAGAATGATGATTATACACTTTCAGATTCTCCAATCGCGGTTGTAGCAATCAGTCAAACAGAAGGTAAAAAACTGATTGATGCTGCGAAGTCTAAAAAGACAACACTTGACGTAAAAGGTACTCCTAATACGAAATACGTTTATGATCTTGTTGATAACCATGATAATGCAATTCCAAAAGATGTAACTTACTCACCTAAAGCGAACGACCTTGTAAAAATTAATGCTGAATACAAATCAGATCAGCCTACAGCAGGTGGTGAATTCCGTTGGGATATTCCTTCATATCGACCAAATGGAGTAGGTTTCCAATTTAAATTAAATCTTCCATCAGTTCGAACTGAATGGGTTTCTGCTCAAAAAGGCACTTCATGGTATCATCAAGCTAGTGTGCTAGATGCTGCTTGGGAAGTACGCCAACCAAAAGCAACATACAAACCAGGACAAACATTAGATGAAGAGTGGTTCTCACCAGTTGCTCGTCCTCGTTTAGGTGAGGGCTTCTGGAAACCTTATCGTACAGGAAACAACTTAGTGATAAACATACCTGCATGGGCTGATTCTGGAGTAGGAAGCACAGGTTCAGAATCTAATTATCCAGGTTCACAAACATTAAAACTATACCAAGGATCTAAACTAGTAAAAGAAGCGCAAGGACAAGCAATCTACTCATTTAACGAATACCCAACTGCAAATACGCAGTATAAAGTAGTTAGTGATGCTTGGCGCGACCCACAACGCTTCGATAATTCTGTAAAAACACATACAGAGTGGACATTCTGGTCTAAAGAACAAGAAGAATATAAAACAGAACTTCCATTAATCTCGCTTGATTATAATGTAGAAACTGACATGAATGGTAATGCCAAATCAGGCCGTTGGATCGACTTAGAAATGAAAGCTATCCAAGTAGCTGGTGCACCAGGAAACGGTAAAATGAAAGGTGCAACATTAGAAGTTTCATATGATGAAGGCAAGTCTTGGGAACTAGTCGATTTAAATCGTGAAAAAGATGGCTGGAAAGCTAGAATTGAAAACCGTAAGAAAGCATCTTCTGTATCATTAAGAGCAAGTGCTTGGGATGATGCGGGTAATAGTATTAATCAAGACATTATTAAGGCTTTTGGTTTGAAATAAATAAAGATTGAGAGGGCACCTTCCTTTTGGGAGGTGCCTCTTTATGTGCCAATTTTAGTGCCTTTGGTTAAAAAAGGAAGTCTTTAATAATGATTTTCTAAAAAAATAGGAAAAAAGTATCGGGTTGTAATGGTCGATACAAATATGTCAAAACCTGCTGCAAGTGGAACTGAATTCTTTGCAAACTGCACAGAGTTACGTAAAAAGTATCCGTCTGGTGTGCCAAAGAGCCATCCAGCATATCAAGCGAAAATGGATAGAGATCATGATAATTACGCTAGTGAGCGATAAATAAACTATTTTTAGTCCTTATAACTTATTTATTTAAATAAGTTTATAAGGGCTTTTTTATGTATGTACGAAATGATCAAACTATCCTAAAGATCAAAATTGAGAATAATCAATTCTTAGCGTCAAAAAAGGCATCTTCCATTTAGAAGATGCCTCTCAATTATTAACTATTTTGTTCAGCTTTTTCAGCGTCCAATAATTCTTGCATGAATTTAAGATTATATGTATGGCTTTCTTTAAGTCTACTATGTCTTGTTAGTTTAATTAGGTTTTGATAGTGAGCAATTTCTTCCTCTAATGATGAAATGACATTTGTACGATATTCTTTTAATTCTTGTTCGTTCATTTTGCATTCCTCCTATAATAGGGATTTAATAATTTAAGTATATCACTAATATGGAAAAATAAATCAAATTTCATTGTGAAAGGAGCACGATTACACAAAATTTACAAAAAATAGGTAAATCAATCAACTCATGGGTAGGCAAGAATAAGCAAGCATCTAAATTAGAAACAAACGATTAATTAAAGCGGGGGCAGATCCTAATAATCTTATCATTGTTGATATTGAGGATGTGCCATTAGCTTATTTGCCAGGTAATGCGACTCGTGTAGGAGTAAAAGCTGCTGGGAATTTGGCGCAGGTTGAAGATAATGAATTAGTTTAAAGAATGAGGCACTTTCCTTATTGGAGGTGCCTTTTTAGCATCTTGAGGAATGTACGTCTTATGGTTATGCGAATAAGAAGCCCAACTGTGCAAGTAAGAGGTGAACTGCAAAATTGCCCTAATTTTTCTAAGTAGATATCAGAATTGATGCAGAACGGCCAAACTCTACAAATGAGAAGTGTCTCCGAGATACCCACCTCTATGTTTCAAGAATACCTTTCACGAAATTCGTTCAAATATCGCTTAATAAATTCCTTAGTAATTAAAGAATGGCTCTTATTTTCAGTTTGAATCCAACCAACGGATTTGGACTCTTGAACAAAATCTTCTATTTCAAGGATGGCTAGATCGTGATTTTCATCGTTAGTTAATCCAAGGAAAGAAAGGTCATATCCTGCTGAGATTGCTAAATCATTTTTCAATGCTCTTACTAAAGCTCTAGTATTATTCGTTTTAAACCAAACATCAATTTTACCGATTGATTGATTAAAATGATTAACGAATTCATGAACATAATCCTCGTTATACAGCACAAATGGATACTTTAATAACTCCTTTGCAGAAACCTTTTTAAATGATGATAAAGGAGAGTTTTTTCCAACAAAAACTACAATGCGGCCTTCAAATATTTTAGTGAAAATAAGGCCTGAATTTTTTTTCAACAGATTATCATTTAATCCAATTAATCCTATATCAACTTTTTTGGCACTTATATCATTTAAAATATCTCCTGAACCTTTTTCAGAAATTTGAAATTGAACATTTGGATAATCTTTTTTAAACTTTGAGATTGTATTGATTAAAATGTCCATTCCAATGGGTATTGAAGCAATACTTAGTTCACCGACAATTACATCATTTTGACTATTGGCTTCTTCTTTAATTTCATCTAGTTTTGAAACTACGTCCAACATCTTTAATATGATATTTTGCCCTTCCGATGTTGGAATTGCACCGTGTCTTGATCTTGTAAATAGTTTTATCTTTAATTCAGATTCTAAATTAGAAATCGCTTGGCTAATAGCAGACTGGGTTACATGAAGATTATTTGAAGCTGTAGTAATTGATTTTGTTTTTGCAACTTCTACTACATATTGGATTTGTTCGATATTCATTTTGTCTCCTTTCCATTAGTATAGCTAATGGATACATAAGAATGTTTAAATATATCTTAACAAAAATTATTGATAAAATAAAAACGAAATAAGAATGAAGGGGGATGCATTAAATGAGGTTATTAAATAAAACAGCAATTGTAACTGGTGGAGCGAACGGTATTGGTAAAGCTACAGTTCAAAAATTTTTAGAACAAGGTGCTAAAGTCGTATTTACTGATATTAATGAAGAAGCTGGCCAAAAAACATTAGATGAAATGAAAGTGATTTCTGATACTGTTGTCTTCATTCAGCATAATGTTCAGCTGGAAGCAGATTGGATTAAAGTAGTAAACGAAACAAAGAAGCAATTCGGCACAATTGATATTTTATTCAATAATGCTGGTATTTTTAGTTCAAAGCCGGTAACTGAATATGAAACAGAAGAATGGAATCGCTTACTAAGTATAAATGTAACTGGTGTTTTCCTAGGAATGAAGCACACAGTGCCTTTTATGCGTGAACAAAAAGGTGGTTCAATTATTAATACTTCTTCAGTAGCAGGGTTAAAAGGTTCTCCAAATGCAACTCTTTACGGTGCAAGTAAAGGTGCTGTTCGTATTATGACAAAGGATTTAGCAAAAGAAGTTGCTGCTGATCAAATCCGTGTCAATTCAATTCATCCAGGTATCATTGAAACAGCGATGGGGGCTGAAGTTGGTACAAGCGTAAAGGCTTCGAAAGAACAATTAGCCATGTCAATTCCATTAAAAAGATTAGGTAAACCAGAAGAAATCGCGAACCTTGTTGTATTCTTAGCATCTGATGAATCTAGTTTTATAACTGGAACTGAAATGGTCGCAGATGGCGGAATGACTGCATAATAGGATGCTTCTATTTTAGTAAAAATATTAGGAGGTATTTACCATGTTATTAAAAGATAAAGTTGCAATTATTACAGGTGGAGCTTCAGGTATTGGTAGAGCCACTGCATTGAAATATGCAAAAGAAGGAGCAAAAGTAGTAGTAGCGGATTTTAACGAGGCTGGTGCTACTGAAACAGTTGAACAAATTAAGGTATTTGGTGGCGAAAGCGTAGTTTTTAAAGTAGATGCTTCAAAGTTTGCAGAAGTTGAATCATTAGTAGAATTTGCAGTACAAACTTACGGAACAATTGACGTAATGTTTAATAATGCAGGTATCGGCGGAACAAATCGAATTAATGAATTTAATGAAGAAATTTACCAAAAAGTAATTGCCGTCAATCAACATGGAGTTGCTTATGGAATTGCTAGTGCAAGCAAAAAAATGATTGAGCTTGGAGTAAAAGGTGTGATTATCAACACTGCTTCTGTATATGGTTACTTAGCAAACGTTGGTACATTTGCTTATAATGCTTCAAAAGGTGCAGTTGTCATGATGACGAAAACTGCAGCTCTTGATCTTGCTCCTTATGGAATTCGTGTTGTTGGTGTAGCACCCGGTTTTGTAAGAACACCAATAATTGATGGACTAAAAGATCGAGGATTGGAAGAGCTATATCGTAATTTCCAAATGAGAAAAGAATTTATTGAACCAGATGAAATTGCAGGAATGGTTTGCTTATTAGCGATGGAAGAAGCCAATGTTGTCAATGGTAGTACTGTCATGTTGGATGACGGGCTTGCTGGTTTTAAAGCGCATACTATATAAAATAATAGGTTTTCACCCTTAATAATAAACAACATTTTCTAACAATGCCCAAAATATCATGCAAATATATAAAAGTTAGCTAGTTTATTGAACAAGCAGCCAATACATTGTGGCTGCTTGTTCTTTTTATTTTTTAGCTAAATTTTTGAACTGTTGCATAAGGAAACCAATTTTCCCCATAAAAAAATCCCCTCCATAGAAAAGAACAATCTTTTCTTTAGACTGTCTCCTATAAGGGGATTCACACTATAAATATTCTTTTATATCGTTATTTTTTTTGCTTAAGTAAATCTCTAATTTCTGATAATTGATTTTCTATATTAGTTAGACGGCTTTGCATGTCACCAATCTCTTGTTCGGCTTTATAATTAATTGCAAAATCAATAACGGATTCATGCTTATCGCGTACTGCTTGACGGTTTTGACTCATCATAATAACTGGTGCTTGAAATGCCGCAATAAAAGATAGACATAAGTTCAACAAGATAAAAGGAGCAGAGTCAAAATGAAAAGCTTTCGTGAATGATAAGCTATTCCAAATCATCCAGGCAGCAAGTGTACAACTAAACCAAATAATAAATTTCCAACTACCACCAAATTGCGCAATTATATCTGCGATTCTATCAGACAATTTTGTTTTTTGAGTGTAATCACTATCTAAGTGATGTAGAATTTCTGACTCATAACGATCCACAAGTCGGTCAATTCGTGATAAGTTTTCTTGGTTTAAATCAATATCAAACCCCTGAATTTTTTGGGGTTTCTCAATTTGTTTTTTAAAATTAATTTGCTTCCAAATGTTGTGTACCATATTTCCAACCTCCTCTTTTCTAGAGGAAGCCTTCAAAAGCTTATTAAAGTTGGACTACATTTTTATGATGTAATCCTCCTCGGATATTCAATTGTATGACTTCCTCTGATGTCGGTAAATTATCCGACTCACCTATACTGGGACTACCCATAAAAATGTTCCACCTCACTTTTTTCGTATAAATAATATCTTTACTATTATATGATGACTTATCCGATAGGACTATACTATTTTTCAAATAATTTATTATTTTCCTTTATATAATCTTATGTATAATTCATATTCCATAAAAAAAGCCGTATCTACGATTAGGGAATTTGTTGAACTAATGTGTGTTAGTTGCATAAGATTTTAGTCTATTTTAGTGCTGAACTCTTCATGATTTTTAAGCTTGATACTTGATGACTAAAGTTACCTAATTCATTTACATCATTTGTAAGTACAATCGACGTTCCTTTATAATTTGCATCGGAAAATAAAGTGACTTGATAACCTGGTGCAATATGAATAGAAGAAATGGTATCATTGCCAATACCTTTTACAAGCTGGTCATAATCATAATTACCTGATCCTAGTAATTCTGATGCACCGCCAAAAGCATTTTCCTTGTATACCGTCACAGGCATTTCTACTCCGTTTACGCGAAAAAACATATCTATGAATCCAGCAGTCTCTCGTTCTGCTTGATTCAACTGAGCAAGAGTCGGATTTTTAACCTCGTTTTTCCACATGGCAGAATAATAATTACTGTAAGCTGCTTGCCAGAACCAATTAATGATCGTATCATTCCAAACTTGAGGTAAAACAGATTTTGCTTGTACCGCAGCTTGATGAATCCATGCTTCAGGATCAGTTGAACCGATCCAATTATATAAGCCTGAATCTGGCACTGTCATTTCATTTTGAATACTTTCGGCATAAGTTTCAAACTTCGAATGATAGCCAGGTGCGTGATGATCTAGATTGGAAATATTTGAAGCATGTAGAGGCTGTGTTACATCTGTAAAATAGTGCAAAGATACTCCTAAGTAGTAGAATGCATTGTTAAAATCACCTTTTTTATAGTAATCCGATGCTAGATTAAAATACTTCGCTCCTGATTGACGAGCTGTTGGATAAGAAGCCCCTGTATAATTTGTTTGTGTGTCTGGATCATAAAAGTGAGACATAAATGTGCCCGTATCATAGAAAGGATTAATGTGATCTGCATCGTATAAGCCCTGCTCCCAACGATCGCGAAACTGGTTAAGTAGAGTTGTAGGCTTGTTTATTGCAGGATTTGTATTATCGGCTATAAGTTTGACACTGCCATTTACGATAAAATGATGTGTACTATGATCTTGATTATGAACATCCTCGTCAGACCATGCGAATGCCTTCTGATCATTGCTGAATAACGATGTAATTGCAAGTGCACTTCCAGCAACTAATGATAATAGCTTTTTTGATTGAATACGTTTTTTCATGATACACCTTCTTTTTTGTTTTTTGTTGTCTTACAAGCAACAATGCTTAAGTATAATAAGTTTTTGTTAACGAGATGTTTCTGTTATGTGAAAATTTGTTAAATTTTGGAAACTATTTACCAATCATGGAAGTACTTAGTACTACATAGTTTTTTTAACAGAGCCAAATTTTAAGAATTAAAATAGAAAAAGTACATAATCCTGCTTGTGTTCCATATTAATTTAAAGACCTGCAAATTCATTCATGAATCTTTTCGGTGGTGATAAAAATATGGAGATTAGTACTAGTGCTAGAGTATCCCTTTCAAAAAAACTGTCCGAGGATGCAATGGTAGTAAACAACGAAATAAATGTATACGGGGTTTTTGATGGAGCAACACCTATTACTCCATTTAAGAATGCTGATGGCATGAATGGTGCATATATTGCTTCAAATTTATTTAGAAAGTTTTTTAAAAATCATTTTATGGCTGACATGACTTTATCAGAAGGAATTATTTTAGCAAATAGAAGACTGATGGAAGAAATGAAGTTAAATAATATAGATATAAACCGTTCAGAAGAACTGTGGTCAACATGCGTTGCCATTATAAAAATCGATAAACTTAAAGTGTCATTTGCTCAACTGGGGGATTGTATGATTTTAGCAGAATATCATAATGGAGAAATTAAAATCCTGACTAAAGATACAGTAAAGGATATTAGTATTAGGGCAAAAATGCGACGGGAAAAGGAGCGGAAGCAAGGAGTGATTTTACCAGATGAATCCTACTACCATTCTTTTAAAAATCAACTAATTTATAATCGAAGCATGGCTAATACAGTTGATGGTTATTCGGTTGCAAACGGAACGGAAGCTGTCGGGAAATATATTCAATCGGGATCTATAAATACAAAAAATTTAAAATCAATTTTATTAATCAGTGATGGTTTGTTTCATCCGAAGTTTGATTTGAAACATTCTTTCAAAGTAATTAAAGAGATTGGATTGGACGAATATTCAAAATGGTTAGAAAGGGAAGAGTTGAAAAGTAGGGTTCATTGTGATGATAAGACTGGGATACTTGTTCGCTTTTAATTTTAGATGCCATATTGGGTATCTTTTTTTATGTATAAATATTGTAACAAATATAAAAGCAATACTCATCAAACTAATGTTAGGGTACAGGTGATAGAAGGTTGCACGAATTATGATTCGAAACGGTTATGAGGAATTGAATAATAATTGATCATTCTCATTTAGTGGACGAGGGGTGATATCAAATGGATATTAAAAAGTACGTAATAGTAATGTTTCCGACATTTTTAATTGTTTTTGGTTTGTTTTTTATAATAGATAATCAATATAGGTATCTCTTGTACATACTCGTTATTATTGCATGGGTCATTTAGTATGTTTGGAAATTTAAAGATGAAAAAAGTATTAAGAATAAAGAAAACCTAAAGTCGTAAGTAAATTTAACTAATAAAGGATGAGATATAAGTATGGATGAAAGGGTGAATAAGTTTAAAGAAATCGCTAAGAAAAGGTGGGAATACCTTAAAAAGGATGATAGCAAAACGGGAAATAAATGTTACGATGAACTTCTATCTATTGCGATAGAATTACGTAATGAAAACCAACTTCACGAACTATGTGTACTTTTGGAAGACGAAAATGATGGAGTCCGATTTGAGGCTGCCTCCAAATTATTAACAATAAACATTGATAAAGCAGTCAACACATTAGAGAAATTAACTGAGAAAAAAGGGACATTGCCTTTTTCAGCTAAAATGACTCTGAGACAGTGGAGAGCGGGAAATCTAAAATTTTAGTTATTTGAATTTACAATAGGTAACCTTGTTTGTTTTTTTAGCCTTTCAAGGTTTTTTACATATTTTATTTTTGTATTTCTGTTTTGTAAACATATATCGATAAAAACACTCTTACTTAAATTGCGGTACAAAACAAACGATTCCAAAAGAAATTAATAGCCTTAACCCTTTAAAATACAGGGCTAAGGCTGCTTAATAAATACCTTTTTATTTACTATCTACTTAACTAATCTTTCTTTATATAATTAACATAGTCTTTTAATTAGTCAAAATATGGTTTTTATTTTATTAATCTCTTGCATCAATAACAGTACAACGCATTGCACCTCTTCTTATTGCACGTTCTGCTTCTTCTAATGAAATTCTTACAAAAACAGCTTGATCTATATCATTTTCCACATCAAAAAGAGCAAAAGCCTGACGGTTCGTTATAAAGATACACTTGAATTCTGCCGTTACGCCATCTTCATTTCTAGGAGCAGTGTTTCTTATTTCACAAAAATCAAGTCCTGCATTTTTAAGTCTTTTTGCTGTTTCCATATTAATACGAATGATAACAAATACCTCTAAATCTATTCCAGGAACTTCTGATTCTATTTCAACAACTGCAAAAAAACGGTTCCCTACTCTTAGAAGACAATTGGCACCTATTTCGAAAATTTCTTCTTCATTCATATATCCACGACCTTTTTTGAAGTTTTATCTAGTTCTTATAACTGATGTGAGGAGTAACTAAGTAACTAGTCTCTTTTCATCATATTCATTAGTGGATAGTAGGTTACGGATAGACAAACTGTGATATTACCCAATTTTATACAAGTAATGATAAGTCTATTGTTTCAATAAAAAGAATTATTGCACAAACTGGCAGGATTGATGAATAAGGAATGATATAATGGTGATAAAATCATTATTGTTTGAGTAGAATGAAATGTTAAAAAAATGAAGGATTGGGCGAGGGATTTAAAACGACAGATTTTTGTTCATTACCTTGCTTGTAAAGATGAAAGAGTACCTTGGTATGTGAAAGGATTTACAGCTTGTGTTGTAGCGTATGAATTTAAGTCTGATTGATCTCATTCCTGATTTTATACCCATTTTGGGCTACTTAGATGATGTAATGCTCATTCCATTAGGGATAATGCTTGCATTAAAGATGATACCAAAGAATGTAATAACTGACTGCGAAATGAAAGCAGAAGAAATGATGAATAACGGTAAGCCAAAGAACTGGATTGTAGGTTCAATTATCGTATTTATATGGGTCTTAATTCTAATATGGCTTTGTTTGATTAATTAAGAAGTTTAAAAAAATAGCCTGTATATATTTAAACGAAAAATAATGAACCTATTTTCTTGAATAATAAACACTATCATCAATTGAAAAAACAACTTCGAATAAGAAAAACATAGGGAGATTTTAGTCTACCTATGTTTTCGTTCATATTATTTATCTGTTGGTTTTTGCTTCTTTTTTAAATACTCCGCACGCAGTTTTTCAAGTTGCTGTTTTTTATCAAATTTGGCAGGCGTCTGTTTTTCATGAAACTTTGTCACAGCTTGCTGACCTTTGGTATCCAATTGATATTTTCCCACTTTGTTCACCTACTTTTCTTGTCTTTAAAGAGAGTCTATTCAACAAATAAAATATACATTATTTTACTGTAATGCTCTTTTCATGCGTTTATTTAATTGGGGATAATTTCTAAATTGTTCTTCAAGAAAATGCTTTTTCAGCTTTCGATAACTCAAACAATATAAATAACCTCAAATACATGGTAGTGTCATTATATCATTTTTGGCCATTAAGTTCCCATTTTTAAAGGAACTTTGAAATGATTGTTACTAATTGTAGAATAATTGTAAGAAATAATAAAACCTTTGTGACTCTTAATTGTTTAATTTGATTGTCTATTATCATATAGTATACCTCATGGAAAAATAAATATTTTATCAAGAAAACCACCTACTATAATAATGATCGGATAAATGCAGAAATATTTTATATCTTAATAATAAATAGTATTTAAGGGGAGAATTAATGAGTTGGTCAAATTATGAAAAAGCTTTAGCGCTCTTAGAAGAAAATAAAGTTAATTGTGATTATATTGGTGAATGTTCAGACCTATTAATTGAGAAAGCAGAAATAGCTTTAGGTTTAAAATTTCCAAACATCTATCGTCATTTTATTAGAAAATATGGTGCAGGTGTTTTTGCAACGTGGGATATATTAGGTATTACTAATGAAAACATTTACGAATCATACAATCCAGATTATCCAGATGCCATTAAGTTCACATTATTAAAAAGAAAAGAGAATAATTTACCTAAAAACTTCATTTCTATTATTGATTATGATTATGACATCTTATATTGTTTGGATTTTAATAAGCTCAATGACAAAAGTGAGCCAGCAGTTGTAAACTTTAATATAGGTGAAGAATTTGGTGAGCAAGAATTGATTGCTGAGGATTTTGGTGATTTTCTTTTAGATATTATTCAAGCTGAGATAGAAGCATTAAAATTATCTCCAATTAAAATTATTTATGATGTAGAGACACTAAAAGGTACATGTTATGTAGAAATTAAACCTGGAAAAGATACAGGTAGGCATTGGAATAAAGACTCTATTTATTTTACAGATGAAACTTTTACCTATTTGACTCGTGCCATTGAAAAGGAATTTAAAGATTATAGCAATTGGGGATTATGGGGAGTTTGTGAAATAGATAAATCTACTTGGAGTTTAATTTTAAAACAATTAGAAAATGTGAAGCTCTTTTTAAAGGACGATCCAAAAGTAGAAGAGATAAAAACTATGGTCGGTTTTTTGTGGGAAGATACAGAATCAAAATTTCAAGAAAATATTAATCAAAATATTATTAACTTAATAAACCTAATCTCTGAATTTCAATTATGGATTAGCGATCAATGCAAGAAGCATGAGTTTATCACAATTTTAGGAATTTAGACTTTAATTAAATGAATAATCTTGGCCTGTTTTCTTATTAAGATAGATGAAGTAAATGGCAGGATAGTTCAATAACGAATTCGCATTTTAGTAGTCTAAATTCCCTCTAGGCGCACACAAATGATTCGATTTTGAATTGTACCACTTTTTCGTGCTAGAATGTATACAACTTCAATTGAAAGAAAATATAAGTGTGTATACTCTTAGTCGAGGAGAATTTATGAATTTCGAGCAAATGGAATATATCGTAAAAGTTGCAAGCGAGAAATCAATCATTAAGGCTGCAGAAAAATTGCATATTACAAGTTCAGGTCTAAGTCAATCGATCTCCCAATTAGAGCATGAAATGGGAATAAGTATTTTTAACCGTTCAAGAAAAGGAACATTTCCAACAGAAGAAGGAAAGATTTTAATAAATAGAGCTAGTGAAGTATTAGAAATTATTAGTAAGTTAAATGAAGAGCTGTTTGATTATAAAAATAATAAAAAGGTTCATTTGAAAATAGTAGCTGCTCCTACTTTCGCAGCTGTACTTTTACGAGCATTGAACAGATTTAAAGATGAACATCCGAATGTAACGATTGAAATCGAGGAAAAAGATCCACCACTAATTATGGAAACAATTAAACACACTGAATATGATTTTTGCTTTTTCCCTCAAGATTTAGAGATACTAAAGAGTGAAAAAAATATTAGCTATGAATTAATTCGGACTGATCGTGTTCACGTTATTGTAGGAAAAAACTCCCCTTTATATCATCTAGACTACGTAACAAAAGCTGATGTATTAGATATGGATACAGCGTGCTATTCAATCTATTCTGATTATTATTATTCTAAGTTAATTAAAGAAAATAAAAATAAAATAAGAGTAACTACAAACAGTATGAATATTCTTACAGAGGCAGTTAGAGAGCATAATGTATTTGTATATTCTCATGAGTCAGGCGCTAAATTTCACCCGTACATTCTAAGTGGAAACTTAAGATCAATTCCTTACAAAGAAAATAATGAGTACGTTGTTAAGGATTTATGGGTAATCTATCCAAAAAACAAAAAGCTTTCTAATATAAGTAAAAAATTTATCGAAATCGTTAAAGAAATAGCCACTCAATGATGAGAGGTTATTTTTTTGCCACTAATATCAAGTTCAATAAACGTAAAGAAGGGATAGCAATTAAGCTACCCCTTAAATTTTCGATTGACTCTCGTTGACTGTTATTATTGAGTGTCTTCGTCGATTTTGTACTCCAAAATATCACCTGGCTGACAATCCAATGTCTTACAGATTGCTTCTAATGTTGAAAAGCGAACCGCTTTTGCTTTACCGTTTTTCAGAATGGAAAGGTTCGCCATCGTAATTCCAACTCTTTCTGAAAGCTCCGTTACGCTCATTTTTCGTTTTGCTAACATCACATCAATATTAATAATTATTGCCATACCATCCACCTCAGACCGTTAAATCATTTTCTGATTTTATGTTAATCGCTTCTTGTAGAAGCTGTTGGAGGATAGCAGCAAAAACGGCGATAACCAACGAAGCAAAAATGATGATCAGTCCCAAAAATCCAATAGGAGGATCAACTTTCTTCGCTATAAAATGAAAGAGTGGCATACCTAATACATACAAAGCACTGATTGTAATCGCACAGTACTTTATGTTCTTTAACGCCTTTACAGATAATTCCGAGAACGCTGTGTTATTGTCAATATACCGTAAAAGATTGAAAGCCTGATAGAGAGCAATATAAAAAGGCACAGCAGCTCCATACAACACGATGAAAACGAGATATTTCATTGAAGCAATATTTGGATACAATTTTGATGCAAAATTACCTATATTTGGTACCAAAAATATACATAAAGCAAGCACTGCAATTCCAGCGAGAAAAATAATTGCCTTTAAGAAAGTAGTTGAACCTCTTTTACCATTCATATTAAGTACCTCACTTATTTAATGACAATATGAATTTAACATATTATTTATCGTTTTACAATAAAATTGTATTGTTTTTTATTATATTATTATTGTTAAAGAAATATCCTTTTTGACAAAAATAAAAAGCATTTCTCATTACAAGAAATGCTTACTTTAAAAAGGTTAACAAACCCATTCTTTTAAGTTTTTTTATTTATTCACAGCGTTTATTACATTAAGAGAATGATTAATTGCTGATTTACATTTATTTGCATCTGGGGTTGATGTACGAGCTGCTGCTAAAACGACGTCAATCGTACCATCAATTTTAGTCCATGAAGTACTATCTATTTTTCTAAGTTTAGCCTCTGATGTATCCCATTGATGTTCCAAACTGTCAGCATCTTTTTTAGCTAAAATAAAGTTCTTCGAGTTCACATCTGACAACATTTTATTTTCTATTGTTACAAAATCTGTTAATTGACCAGATAATGTTGTTTCAGTAGAAGTTGCATTTGATGATAATTTAATATAACCGCCAATACTAACTGCTAAGAAAATACACAGTGCTAAAATAGTTTGTGTCATTATGTTATTCTTATTTCTATTTTCATCTATTCTTTCAATATATAATGAAATATCAATTTTTGTAACAGCAAGGAAAACAATAATGACTAAAATTGCGACTAGAAAAATAATACTTGTACTTGTTGTTCCTAAACCTAAACCACCATTCACTTTTGGTTGAGATAAGTAATCTCCTAGTGATGCCCCAAGTGGACGTGTAAGAATGTACACAATCCAGAACCCTAACATTCCATCTAGTTTTAAAAACTTCCACGCTAAAAATACACAAAGTATGATAACAATAACTGTTACACCAGTTTTAAAATACCCTAGTCCAAGTTGTTCAGAATATAAATCCCCAACAGCAGTACCTAGTGCAAAAGTGAAAAGAATCGCTAACCAATAAAATATTTCTCTTTTTCTTGTGAAAATTGAATGAATAGAAAGTGTTTTTTCACTAAGAAACCAAAAAAGAAACGTTAATGCTAGTAGCACTGAGAATACAATCGTACTTGTTTCAAGAGGTACTCCAATTGCGTCAGTCAAATTATCAGTTACCAATGTTCCGAATACACTTATTAGTACAACAGTGATCCAATAAATACTTGGAACATATTTCTTTGCCTTGAATTGAAAAAATAATGAGATAAAAAAAGCAACACCCATAAGGACCGTTGTAAGTCCTAAACCCAAACCAAGGTTAAAATTCAAGAAATCAGCAAATGTTTCACCAACAGTTGTACATAGAACTTTAATAATCCAAAAATAGATTGTAACTTCTGGTACCTTGTTAAGTAGACCATTTATTTTCATTTGTTTTGTCTCCATAAATTAATTCCTTTCATCGATTTATAGTACATTTGTATATTCACACATAATAATGAAAGGAAAATGAAAAACAGGAGAATTGAACAATTTATTTTTATAGATTGATAATTTCTTTACATTATTGATTTTGGTTTATTTAATAAAAAGTACAAAAAAACTGAGAACAAAGTAAAGGAGTAGGTCAAATTCCCACTCCTTTTTTATTGAATAAATAAAGATTACTTTGCTTTGTTAAAATCCTGTGTCGCTTCTTTGTTCATGCCTTTTTTAAGGTAAGCATTTCCGCGATCACTGTAAGCAAGTTTAAATTGGGGATTCAATTCAATTGACTTGCTGAAATCGGCAATGGCTTGATCATACATCTGCTTATAGTAATAGGCAAGCCCTCGGTCGTCATATACGAGGTAATCTTTTGAATTCAAATCAATGGCCTTGTTGTAATCGGCAATGGCCTGGTCATACATCTGCTTGCTGTGATAGGCAAGCCCACGGTTGTCATATACTAGATAATCTTTTGAGTTCAAATCAATGGCTTTGTTATAATCAGAAATGGCCAGGTCATACATCTGCTTATAGTAATAGGCAAGCCCGCGGTCGTTATATACAAGATAATCTTTTTGATTCAAATCGATGGCCTTATTGTAATCGGCAATGGCCTGGTCGAACATCTGCATATAATAATAGGCAAGCCCCCGGTTGTCATATGCCTGGTAATCATTTTGATATAAATCAATGGCCTTGTTGTAATCAGATATGGCCTCTTTATACTTTTGCTTTTCGTAAAAGATAAGTCCGCGGTTGTTATAGGCCAGGTAAAATTTTGAATTCAAATCAATAGCCTTGTTATAATCGGCAATGGCTTGATCATACATCTGCTTATAGTAATAGGCAAGCCCACGGTTGTTATATGCCTTATAATGTTTCGGATCTAATTCAATTGCTTTGTCAAAATCAGAAATAGCCACATCGTACATTTGTTCTTCCAGATAGACAAGCCCGCGGTTACTATATGATGTTGCATAATCAGGTTTTAATTTTATAGACTCGTTTAAGTCAGAAATGGCTTGATCATACATCTGCTTATCGTAATAGGTATATCCGCGATTGTTATATGACAAATAATCTTTCGGATTTAATTCAATAGCCTTGTTGTAATCAGAAATAGCCTGATCATACATCTGCTTATTGTAGTAGGCAAGCCCCCGGTTGTAATATAAAATGTAATCTTTTGAATTCAAATCAATGGCCTTGTTGAAATCGGCAATGGCTTTATCGTACATTTTCTTATGATTATACGATAGCCCCCGATTGTTATAAGCTTCCCATAAATTAGGATCATTTTTTATTGCCTTGTTTAAATGAGAAATCGCCGCGTCATACTTCCCTTGTTGTTCTTCTTTATAGCCTTTATTATTGTAATAAACTGCCAAAGAGCTACATCCGCCTAAAACCAGGCCAAAAGTTAATATTAAGATTAGTTTTAAAAATGATTTTATTGCACTCACCCTTTCATTGAATTTATAAATTCAAACAAAAGAATAGCTTATAAATGCCAAGATAATTTCCTCAAGAATAAACAGCCTTCTCCTTTTTAACTTTGTATCCATCAGAATCGCCGTTTTGATTATATGCTTATTATTGCATCACTAGGCTAGTTACATAGTCTCAAATACGAATTGGATTTTCGTATAAAAGAGAATGATAGGATAATATGGATTTTCAACTCTTTAAGTCTTAGAAATGATCCATTGGCAATGGTATTATTAGGAGAAGATACTCCGAAGGGATGAGCTTTATGAAGCGTTATTTCAGCTGGGAAGATGAATATACTAAAGGCACTACATATATTGAAGTAGAAAATGGCTATGCAATCAAACAAATTGCAGTTACACAAAACAAGTACATAGCGTCAAACCGTAAAGACAAAGAACATCATTATTTTTTAGCTGAAGGATTATTAGATGTAAATGAAATAATCGATGATGGTGGTAGTGAGATTAGCGAGAAAGAATTTTATGTAATATGGAATAAACATAGTGAGGTTCTAATAAATACTTGGAACATTACAAAAGAAAAATATCCAATTGGATTAGAGGTTGAAGGTAAAATCGAAGTCTTTTATCCACAAGGTGTAATAGTTAATTTTGCCGAAAATGTAATTGGTGTCGTTGACTATATTAAATGTAAAGAAAGTACGCAACCCGAAAATCTTTATCCCCATCACAAAATAACAGGAAAAGTTAATGGGTATGATGAAGAAAATATGTGGTTAATTATAGATAATCCAAAGGTATTTTAAAATACTCTTCATCCATTAGTTCAACTGCAATTAGGTCTGTTTCGGCAGACCATTTTTTATTGTTAAACTTGTTTTGGAATAAAAAGGAATAAATTAATGCATATCGAAATGTATTAATGAATTGCTTTCAAAAAAGTCTATATTGAGTAATTTGAGAAACCGTAAAAAGGTGGAATGAATTTGAGGAATCTTGTGTGTGCTTTGTATATTTTAGTTGGACTTTTATTTGTCTATATGACATATTTTAATACTTTTATTGGTCCTCATTTTTTTAGGGTTTTAGGATGGGGTTTATTTAGTGTAGGTGTGCTTTATCAATTATTTCCTAATTTCTATAAAAATTTTATTTCATTTATCGATTCTTTTAATATTGATGAGAGTAAAGAAATAGGGGAAGAGAAGCCTGTTACTAAAAATTAATTAACAATATTTGTAGGTGATTTTTTTGAAAAAGGTCATTGTTTCTTGCATACTTCTTGTCTTTTTAGTCGCTATTGGATTTGGTGTTCATTATTTCATTCCAAAAATTTTAAATGAGTCAATAAAGGGTGTTGAATATCAATTGGGTTCAGGTCATGATCAGGTAAATTCTGTGATGATAAAAATAAAGGGCAAACTTCATCACTCTTTATTAGGGAAAAGAAGGTTTATAGGGTCAATTGATGTAAAAGGTGCTAGTTATCCTAATCCAAATAAAGATCGTAAATTAGAAATAGCATTTGATCAAAATGGCATGGGGACAATAGTATATGGTTAATTTAAAAATGGAAAACCAAAAACCGATAGCTATGGTATTCTCTTTGCCAACAAGGATTTTACCAAAATGACGATCGCAGAACTTAGAAAAGATGATAATGGGAAAGGTTGGACAGGTAACTGAAGGATGGATGGTTACAGGTCCAGCGAATACCAAAAGTGAAGCTTTAATCATTTCAAATGAGTTAATGAAAAAATTTTTACACAACAAATTAAAATAATTACATCACAGATTCAACAAATTATTACTCTGTAGTTGAAGATCATGAGTCACATTTGTGGCTCTACTTTTACTTAAATAGCTTTGTTAATGTAGATTGTTGATTTTCTTATACAACCAACTGACAGAATAGTTGAACAAGGGAAGGGATTTTTTAAAGCATAAAAAGAATATTGTTTTAAGAGAATAAACATATTCGTGTTTCTCATTTGGAACTTTTTGGAGGGAATTTAAATGTCTTTTTGGATTTCAACAGTCGGTGGTATTTTAGCGTTGGGTGCATGGATTTGGTATTATGCATCTTTAGGAAAAAGAATTCACCAAGAAGAAAAAGAGGCTGGCAGAGATCTAACTTATGAAATTAATCCTTACAGGTTCAGCTAAATGCCTTCAAATGAAAAAAAGTAACTGCAAACTTACTATTTAACTAACTCAATAAACCATAAAACAGTTAGTAATTCCTTGTTTATATAAATATAAGAAAACAACTATAACTTAGTAAATAGGAGGATTTTATGAGAAATGTTATTTTATTTTTACATTCTTCTTTAGATGGCTTTGTAGAAGGACCAAAGGGTGAAATGGATATTGGATGGGTATCTTACAATGAAGAATTAGAAAAGCATGCTAAAGAAATTTTAAGTACTGTAGACACAGTGTTATGGGGAAGAGGAACATATCAAATGATGGAAAATTATTGGACTTCAGTACCTTCTAACCCTGCAGCATCAGAATATGAAATTGAACATGCTAAATGGATAGAAGAGACATCAAAGGTTGTTTTTTCTACGACACTTGAAAAAGCTGAATGGAATAATTCAAAATTAATAAAAGAAAATATTGAAGAAGAAATTAAAAACATAAAAAAACAGCCAGGTAAAGATATTATTATTTTAGGTAGCCCAAGGTTTGCACATTGTCTTATGGAACTCGATTTAATTGATGTAATTAAAATTACTATTTCACCAGTTATTATTGGAAGTGGTCTACCTTTATTTAAGGTCTCGGAATATAAACGCAACCTCTCACTTGTTGAAAACAAAACATTTAATTCTGGTGTAATTGGCCTTACGTATAATATTGTAAAATCGTAACTAAATCGGCTGAGAAGTCGATTTTTTTTTGAGCTATTTTAGTTATTTTCAATAAATATATTTAATTATTTTTGGTCACTTTTACTACCGATCGTTGTTAAGAAAGCAGAACATCTAGTAGGTCCAAAAATACTTAATATTTTTTCTTTTATTGCAGCTATTATTTTTCTTTACTTTGCAGGTCATGTATTCATGGATGGATACAAAAATTTATTAAATTAAATGAGACCAATTAAAATGTGAGGTGGAGTTTGGATATTAGATTTTAAAATTATTCCTAGATAAAATGAATGAGCCCCTAGTTTCCAAAACAATTGAACACTAGGGGCTTAGTTTTAAAGCTTGAGAAAGGCTTAATTACTATACTTGGGGTAAGAAAAATAACTTTTCAGAGGAGTTATTTAGAGTGTAATTAATTAACAGAATACACTTTCAGAAAATCTATTTTTTCTTATTATTTTTTTCATTTCTTTGAAAATTTATAACTAAATTCTTATTATTTTTATTAATCTCAACCAGTTCAGATTTTATTTGGTTAAGCTCATTGTATATTTTATCTAATAGCTCACTGGTCAGTGGCAACTCTATATTTTCTTTTTTTGGAGCGGATTTTGGAAATGAAATTGAATTAGCCTGATTGGTCTTTCCAAGATCCTGTACAGATTTCATTAGCGAATCATCTTTAAAAAGGTTTTGTGCCATCCTCATAATTGAACTCATATCTATAGTAGTTTCATTCGCCTTAAGATTATTTGCTAGTTTCATAATACTTTCTTTATTTAAATCATTAATATTACTTGATTGAGCGAGTTTTTGCTCATTATTCGCTTTATTATTATTCATTTAAAAAGCCCACCTTTATATAAATTTGAAAAAATTTGATTTTCCAAAAAATAACCTAGAAGATTATTAAAATTTATAAAAATCTTCTAGGTGTTTGCCCTCATTTAGAGGGGCTTGTCCTTACTTTTTGTACAATTGATTAACTGCATCCAAGTGTTGCACAGATAGCAGCTAAAATTGGTGCTTGGTCAATTCCTAGTAATGATGCTAAAAGTAATGCAACCAAAAGCACTACTACAACAAGAAAAGTTGCAAGATTGAATGACATTTCTTTTCCCCCTTTTATCGAAATATGAATTAAATGATCTCCCTAACAGGACTATCATATTTTATAAATATGCTTAATAGGATAAGCTTGTCTATGTCTAAAACCTATTTTAAATTTTGGTAATTTTTTACATTATTTTTTAACAAATCTATCTTTATAGTGAAAGTTCTTTGATTGTTTTAGAACTAATCCATGCATTCGTTGAAAAGTAAAATCGGAATAAAAATAGCGAGAAAAGTATAATGGGAATGGTAATTGGGATGAGGTTTGGATCATTTTGCAAATATATTTCGGATATTTAGAATGATAGTAAAACATTCGAAAGCAATTCTTTAGAAGAAATTAAATTTGATATAAATAGATTGCTTGATTAAGAGAATCCCTATCTTAAGGCCGATTTATATGATAGTTTAACTGACCGAATTGTAGAATGGAGTATTGCTCATAATGGTCCAATTAAAAGGGGAAAGGAACTGGTACAGTATAGATAGCTTATCTAAAAAGGGCTCCCCTTCCCCCTAAATCTTCTAAGGGCAAATGAAAATAATATCGTTTAATTTCTTTCTATTTTTCTTTTTAGCCAAAACGGACTGTACAGAAGATAAAAACTCACAATCATCACCAATTCCGACGAGAGAAGATACCATGGCCATGGTCCAAGATAATCTAATAGAGAAGCAGTTTTGGGCTTTTTCATGAGGTACATATAGTTTGCTCCCAACGTCTTATTAATGAAAAATATGCAAGCTGCATAAAGGTTAACAATAAGTATGGTCACCCACATGGAACGTATGGTTGGTCGATATTTGCTGGCAAACACCATAAATAAACAGGCAAGCACCACTCCTCCATGAGATACAAAAAACTCGAAATATCGAAAATGTGGAAACGAAAAATGGTCAAGATCAGGTGTCACGATGGCTTGAATAGAACTGCCTAACCCAGCAAAATACATGAATTGAAATAATCTGTAGCTATTTGTCAGTAACATTACAATAGCCAGAATAACAGCAATATCACTTAGTTCAAGTGGTAAAGCCGATTTAAGTGACCAAGAATTCTCATACACAAGCCATATATGATAAAAAGACTCAGAAGCCAATAATAGAAATGCTAAAGAAAAACGAAAAAGCCTTTCTTTTCCCGACTTTTGAATCTGCTTTCTAAAGACAAATAGAAGTACACCGAGAATCAAAATGATTCCGATCGTTAATAGGTGATCTAATGAAAAAAGGCGAAACGGCCCCAATTTTGAATGAAATTGAAAATATCTTTCCAAAATAATACCCCATTATCTGATTTGATTTTATAAGCGAGTATTGTTAGTTTGGGGCAAATTCTGCTAGTTCTATACAGGGTAAACGTTTCATATTTAACTTTGATGATTCCTTAGAAGAAAGGGTAAAATTAAAGGAGTATATTGAAGAATTATAAAATGATGAAAAAACGAGGTATTTATTTATGACAAGACAAAAGAAACTTCGAGGTGAACGAAGACGAATTCGTAACCTCAAAAGGGAAATAGCTGAACTTTCTAAAAAACTACCAACCCCTCGTTCAACAAGTAGTACTTATAAGGGATACGATGCTTTTCATTTTCGAATGTTCGAATTGATTGGTGAGTTTGATTTAATTCCTAGACGTAAAAAAAGAGATTTTTTACAAGAGATTATTAACTTAGTTAGTAATTTACATAATCTGAAAACAGCAAAAGAAAGTGAATATCGAGTAAAGTGTTTCTTCTTTCTTCCTCATATGGAGTATATTGTTGTATCCATTGGTTATACCAAAGCAGGGTTAGATGATTTCTATCGAGGACTTTATTATAATGGTAGATTCAAAAAAGAAATGATTCCAATTGTTGACCCTAATTACTTACAAAGAGAATGGCAAATAAATGTTCCACCTTACTTAGAAGTAAAGGGCTATCATTGCAATTTTAAAGCAAGAGAAAATGAAACGATGTGGCTTATTGGAAATTTATCATAAGAATAGATATAATGAGAAAACCCTTCAGCGAAAATGGAAATAAATGAAGTGAATCTCTTAATAATGGTTGGCTACGCAGTTGTATTGATTGACTGTTTAGTCAACTTTTTTTATTACGTAAAATGGAATTTAATACAATTAAATAGGATAATTTGCTTTGGAAACTTAAAGGAAATTATTGTTAAAATTAGTTGGAAACTAGATAACTTTTAGGGGGACTTAATAGTGAATAAAGCTCAATTAGCACAAGAAATTTATAATATTACCCATCTAACAGGTAAGTTTACATTAAGATCGGAATTAGTATCAAATGAGTATTTCGATAAATATTTGTTTGAATCAAATCCAACACTTTTAAGAGAAATAGCTGAGCAACTATCAAAGTTTATACCAAAAGAAACTGAAGTATTAGCAGGTCTAGAAATGGGAGGCATCCCGATTGCCACAGCTTTATCATTGAAAACAGGAATACCAGTAGTATTTGTTCGAAAAGAAGCGAAAGCCTATGGAACTTGCAAACTTGCAGAAGGAATCGATATTCAAAATAAGAATGTCTGTATTATTGAGGACGTAGTGACGGCCGGCGGACAGATTAAACTTAGTGCTGAAGATTTAATACAAGTTGGAGCCAACGTAAAAGATGTTTTATGTGTAATTGATCGTCAACAAAATGGTAAGGAAAACCTATACGAAGCCGGACTAGTTTTGCACTCATTACTTACAATGGATGAATTAGTAGCGGTCACGAAATAAATTAATTCGTCTTATTTATTTCATATAAAGTAGGATAAGTAGATAAATGAAACATTACTTAGAATTTACTGTAAATATAAAGCCAGTTCAAGCAACTCAACTTATTTTAGAGGATGCAGAATTAAAATCTAATTTGATTTTTCAGGATTATAAAGTTGCTGATGAAAAAGAAATTACTATTCTAGTGTTTGAAAAATTCTTTTTTAGAAACAATAGCACAGCAACATTGACAGTTACAATAGATAGCTTTAGTGGTGTGACTTATGTTAAGTGCATTTCCTCAGGTAATGGAGAAGGACTATTTGATTTTGGTTGGGGAGCAGGGAAAAGTTTTATTAGACCAATAAGAGAAAAGTTGGCAGCTAATATATTGGAAATAATTGAAGATAATTAATTTTAAGCACCCTTTCATTTATAAAATCTTTATAATAAAGATTGGAAAGGGTGTTATATTTATGAAAAAGGTAATTCTAGCAGTTGTTGTTTCTATTACACTACTTTTGTAAATTTTAATACCAACTGAAGTGAAAAGCACATTAATTCATACAAGATTAGGGGAAAGATTATGCTAGAAAAACCGATTTATTTAATTAAGCCTAGTATATTTACCTCAGATAAGTATTATAAGGTATATGTAAAAGGATCTAGTTTTATTTTTGTAAAATTAGGTGGACAATTTTATGTAGAAAATGCAGTTGAAGAACAGTACTTTATATTAGGGCTGGTATTTTCCTTTTTTAGGAAGAAAGTTTTTGCAAAAAAACGTTCAGTATTTGAAGCCAATATGGATAAAGAAATAGAAGTTAATCCAGATTCCTTATTAGCTAAAAAATCTAATTTTAAAATTGATCTAAATAGTTTAAAGTCTATTCAGGTCAACAAACATCCAACATTTCATTCAGGCTGGGATGATAATGGAAGTGTTAAAATGACATTAAACAACGGAAAAAATCTTAAATTTAATATTCCTAAGTCTGTTTCAACTAAGTCAATTAACGAGATGTTTGAATCTAAAAATTTACCAATACAAAATGTTTTTTAAAACTGATGTTGAACAAGTATCAAGGTATAAATATTTAAACAACTAAGAGGTGGAGAAACGTGGAGATTTCGATCCGAATTGCCAATCAAGAAGACTACGAGTCATTAATACCATTATTTAGACAAGTTCACGATTTGCACGTTTTTGAACGACCAGATCTATACAAAGAAAACCCAACTCCAGTAGGTGAAGAGGAGTTCAATAACCAACTAAAAGATGATAAACAACATATTCTAGTGGCTACTCTAGGTACTGAAATAGTAGGCGCTGCAGTTTTGATGGAAGAAGAAATACCTGAGAACTCTTTTGTTAATGCAAGGAAGATCTTACTGGTAAATAGTTTATGTGTTGATGATGCAAGTAGAAAAAAGGGTATAGGAAGAAAACTCATGCAATCTGTTATTGATTTCGCGAAAGAATTAGACGTTGATAGTATTGAGTTGGGAGTTTCGGAGAGTAATCAAAATGCAATCTATTTTTATGAGTCTATTGGAATGACGACAAAAAATAGAAAAATGGAGTTTCGTTTAAGTTAAGCAACTTCTGCATTTTGTACATATAACGTAGCAAGGATTGGATTCTGAACAAACAGAACTCAATCCTTTTTTATTTATCAAAAATCTACTGAAGGAGTCTCATTAGAGATTTCCCCTGTTTTATTTTAGGCAATGATATAATTATGGAAGCAATCTTTGAAAGGGAAGAAAACTAAATGCCTACTAAAAAAGCAGATATTACTACATTGGCTAGAATACTTTACTACATTTAATTTGTGACTATCCAAATCTTGACGTTGCAAGAGATTCTTTCAATATATAATTCACCTCGCATATTATTTTGTGAAATCTGTATGATTTACTGAAATCTTTACTAATCCTATTTAAAGTATAGCATGAAATAATTACCAATTTTTCCGTATTCTGTTTAGACACTAAAAGTTCAATTAATTC
The DNA here is from genome assembly GCF_004138285.1 of Gottfriedia acidiceleris. Classification (GTDB taxonomy): domain Bacteria; phylum Bacillota; class Bacilli; order Bacillales; family Bacillaceae_G; genus Gottfriedia; species Gottfriedia acidiceleris_A. Next base: position 377,111 of record NZ_SCFN01000001.1, read on the forward strand.
ATGAATTGCAACATTCTAATCGTTGAATCAGTATCATTAAAACTTCAATAGTAGAAAAAATTTTTGAAAACGATGAATGACATCAAATAAAAATGGTGATAGGAACTTGCGCCAATTAAACTTAGGAGCCTAAAAGAGCGGTAAATCGTAAACTAAGATATAAAATAAAAAACCTTTATCATTGATTACTTGGTAATCGTGGATACAGGCTATTTTTTGTTTATTAAATCATTGTGGTTGAATATGTGGTTGTTCTTTTAAATGATCCGTCAGTTCATCTATTACGAATGCGAATTCATCGTAAGATACACATTCCAATGGGAATTCTAGTGTAACTTTGTTTTGTTTGTTGTAAATGGCTACAACTTTAGAACGGCGGTCAAGAAGTCTTGTTTTCATGTTAGACTTTTGAATTGTTATTTTTTTTATGTCTTCTAGTAAAATTTGAGAGTGAGCATCCTTTTCGGTATATCGGACAACATTGCCGACGATTTCGATTTTATTTTTTAATAGTTTGGTTTTATAGATTTGATATGAAACAATTAAAACTGCAAATAAAGTTGTTAAAGTGATGTATACTGGGTCCATTGTGGTAAATGCTCGGTATCCTCGTAAAGCTAGTAAGAGGTACCAAGTATAGAACCATTTACTTAATTTAGGCTTACTTTCGTAGTATTACGCACGATACCGAGCAGTTCAAAGGTAGTAGGTTTAATTTAATTTACCAGACTAAATGAACAACTAAAACCAAAAATGCAAAAAAAATTTTAACTTTAAAATAATTAAAAAATAGAAAAATTTTCTAATTTCCCCCAAATCAAACCTTAATATTAATCTAATAATTTATTAATAAAAAAATTTTTATATAAATTACAATAAAATATGTCAAATTCTAACATAAAAATATTAAGCTTTTTGGTCCTTTTTGTAGAAAAACAAGTCGAATTCTCTCGCGAAATTACCCCAATATGTCTCCAGTATTAATATGCTAGATTAAAAAGTAGATACAGTTTGAGGTATAGTTTTACGGTATTCATTATCTTGTTGGGTTAACCCAACAAATGCACTGCTGAAAATCTGTGACTATTTTCTTGATGTAGTAAAAATAAGCTTCTTTAAGTAGTATGTTTTATTCAAATCTATCTAAAAGCACTTATTCTAAAATGGATAGCGTGTATTAAATGTGAAGTTTAGAAATAAAACTACGCCTCACATTTTTACAAATATAATAAACTATTAATAGGAGAGGTTAAATGAAGAAGAATAGTAACAAAAAAATATTAAAAGTACTGTCAGCCGGGGTATTAACCACAAGTATCTTTTCACCTTATTTAATAGCTACTAACAAGTCCTTTGCTGCAACAAATTCCTTTGAATTGAATTCAAACAAAATTGATGATTTAGACAGTTATTTAAAAAATATTTCAGACACTGACAGAGATACAATCCACAGTATGCAGGAGATGAACTTCGAAGGGCTCAAGATCTCACCCGATGTAAACCTAAACGTGGACACTCCTTTAAATGTCATTGTCCAGTTTAAGCAGGATCCAACAGAGGCTGATTTAAATGCAAAGAGATCAAAAGGAATTAACGCCTCACTTGATGAGTCATTGAAAATAGTAAATGAATCCCATAAAAATTTTAAAGACGAGCTTAATAAAGATTCGAAAATAATCAATTCCTTTAAAATCAAAAGAGAATTTAAGCATGCGTTTAATGGGGTATCAATGACCTTACCTGCAAGTCAGGTAAAAGATTTATTAAATTTAGATACGGTACAAGCAGTTTGGGAAAATAAAGAAGTTTCTATCGATCCAGAGCAAGCTGTGGAAAAGGAAGTCGAATCTACTAATAGCTCAACCTTGACACAAGACAATATAGAGCAAATTGGTGCAAATAAATTACATAAAGAAGGAATAACTGGAAAAGGAATAAAGGTTGGTGTCATTGATACAGGGATCGATTATACTCACCCCGACCTAAAAGGTGTTTTTAAAGGAGGATATGACTTCGTAAATAACGATTCAGATCCTATGGAAACAACCTATCAGGATTTCTTGAATTCAGGATTGCCTCAGTTTAGTAAATTAACAGGCGGATCATACTGGACGGAACATGGAACTCACGTTTCTGGAATAATTGCTGGTACTGGAAAGAATAATTCTGAATTCGCAATAACAGGTGTTGCTCCAGAAGTAGAACTTTTTGGATATAAAGTACTTGGTCCGTATGGTGCTGGGTTCACTGACAGCATTTTGGCAGGAATCGAGCAGGCTGTAAAAGATAAGATGGACGTAATTAATTTATCACTTGGAAATGATATTACAGATCCACTAAATCCAATGTCAGTTGCAATAAACAATGCAACCCTAGCAGGAACAGTATGTGTTCTCGCGGCTGGAAATTTTGGAGCTCCATACTCGGTTGGAAATCCAGCGGCATCACCATTAGGTATTTCAGTTGGAGCTACTAGTTCTCCAGTTACAGCCGAAACGAGTAATGGTGTGATTCAATCATCAAATGAAACGCTTAATCTTAACAATATGAGGGTTATGGCACTAGACTTTCAAACTGATATTAAATCATTAAAAGGAACGTCTCTTCCAATCGTATATGTTGGAAAGGGAGATATTAAAGATTATTTTGGTAAAAATGTCAGAGATAAAGTTGTACTGATTGAACGTGGTACAACAACATTAAATGCTAAAATTTCATTAGCAAAGGCAAATGGTGCAAAAGCAGTTATGATGTACAATAATGTTCCAAATGAAGACTATATGCCATTCTATTTTGGCTACTCTTTTGAGTTCATCCCTACCTTCAGTATCTTAAATGAACAAGGTACCAAAATTGTAGACATGTTAAAAAATGGTGAAGTTAATTTAACGGTTAATGATTTTGGGAAAATGACGTTAGAAGGAGACAAACTGGCAGATTTTAGCTCAAGAGGACCATCAAGAAGAACCTATGATATTAAGCCAGAAGTTACTGCTCCAGGTGTAGGAGTGTTCTCATCAATACCAGCATATGCAAACGGACCAGGTCATAAAGAAGACTATCAACATGCTTATGCAAGATTTTCCGGAACTTCGATGGCATCTCCTCATGTTGCAGGATCTGTAGCTTTGATTTTACAAAGTCATCCGGAATATACTCCTGAAGACGTCAAATTAGCGCTTATGAATACTGCTCATGAATTAAGTGATTCCTATAGTGTATTTGAAGTTGGATCAGGAAGAATTGATACGTATGAAGCTGTACATTCTTCTATTAAAATAGGTGTAGAGGGAAAAGTTCTTACTTTAGAAAATGATAAAAAGGTTCTTATTCCTGAGATAGCTGGTGATTTAGCTTTTGGACGAGTTGCACAATCAAATAAGGATTATACAAGCAAAAGAAAAATTGAGATATCAAACGATTCAAATACTCGAAAAGGATTTGACATTAAGGTTATTTACAATAAGGAAGGTTCAATGACTCAAGATTCTGTAAAAAATGGTGTAAAATTGGACATCCCTTCTTATGTAACTGTAAATTCAAATTCTTCATTTCCTATTAAGGCAGACCTTACAGTTCCAAAGGATGCTAAACTAGGTTTATACGGTGGCTATATTTACTTTACGAATACGAATGATCCTAAAGAAGTTTACAAGGTTCCTTTTGGATTTAAGCTGTTAAAAAAGGGCATACAAGAACTTGAACTTCCATTTAAATCTTTTGCAACAAGAAGAGATTTAAATACTAACTATATAGGAAATACGCCAGTATGGTTTACTTTTAGTAGTCGAATGGAAGATGTTGATGTCGTATTAAAAAATGCTGATACTGGAGAAGCACTTGGCATTATAGATTCCTTCCATGGAGGATATTTTAATGAAGATTTTAATTGGGGAATAGAAGGTGGATTTAATGGACTGTATCTTCCATTTACAGGAAATGCCGATCAACCAGTAAATTATACAAAGTCACTTGCATCACCAGGCAGATATGAAGTTGAATTAGTTGCACAAGACGAATTTGGTGAGGTATTTAAAAAGTCTCAGCAAGTATTCATAGATAATACACTTCCAGAAGTTAAAATGAATATGCCTGGTGGCGTTTATGAAGTCGATGAAAATGGATTAAAGGTAAGTGGTAATATTACTGATTCAAACGTTGATGTAATGAATAAATATGGTTTTAAATTTGACCAATCTTCAAACAAAGTAAACGCATTAGGTAATTTCCCAAGTGAAACCATTCCACTCAAAATAGACAATAATGGTAATTTTGAATACCAAAGAAAAATTCAACAAGGTAATACTTCAACGTTTACACTTCAAACCTTTGATAATGCAATAAATGGTATGCAAGATCATCCTGACTTTACCTATACATTAGTGAAAAAGGGAACTCCTTACGTAAAATTAACGATGGATAAAAATAATGCAAAATATGGTGATACATTTAAAGTAACTTTAAGCGAGCACAATATTAAAGATTTTATGGGAGGAGAATATTCTCTTTCTTATTTAAATCAAGTATTTGAACTTAAAAATGTTGAATTAACCAGTGAATTGATTAACGCTGCGCAGGCTAAAGGACTTACTGCTAATTTAACAAAGGTAGAAACAACATCTAGCGAAATGAATAGTATTAAATTAATTCCACAATTAACTGGAACCAACCCAACTGCTGGAATTAATGAAAATATACCAGTAGTAACTCTAACTTTTAAAGTGAAAGATAATCCAGAAATGTACACAAAATGGATTCAACAATTTACGATCTCAACAGCAAAAGCATATATGTTAGGTCAATCTCCAACGTTTATTAACAAATTTGGTCGAGGTATTAATATACTTCCAACTACTTCAATACTAGAAGCTGGATTCTTGTGTGACGCCTTTATTGCTCCAGGCACATTATGGCATGATTATACTAAGGACTACTCAAAAGTAGGGGCAGAGGCGTATTTGATCGGCGAAGATGGAAAACGATATGATGCGACGATTAACAGGTCTGCAAGACTCTCAATTAAGAATCTACCTTTAATTAATCAATCATATGAGCTTGTTGTAAAAGTACCGGGACATTTTGAAAGACATACAAAGATTGATGAATTGGTAGATAGCTATGAAGGTCAGGCAGTAGGAAAACTAAAATATATCTTTTATGGAACTACAAGAGCTGGAGACGCTAATAATGACAATGTGATCGATGTACTTGATGCAATCTATTTACAAAAAAACTGGGGAACTAATAAGCGTGAAGCTGATATCAATTTTGATGGAGTTGTAGATGCAAAAGATATGGAGTTCATAAAAAAATATTATCTAATGGTAAACCCTAACAATAATGACTATAAAAAACCCATAGAAAAATATAAAGGACTCGTATTAGAAGATATTCTTAAACAATTAGGAATCAATTAATTTAAGCTTTAACTTTCCGCCAGCTTATGCTGGTGGTTTTTTTATATAAATTTATTATTCCCGTAGATCAGTACCGGTTCTTGTCGTAAATCCACTATTGCTTTTTTCAAGACTAGTTTACAAAAACATAGCAAAAAAATCTGTATTAAGAATTAAACTATTCATCCGTATGGTATATTCTTCTTCAATCGTCATATTATATTTAGTATTACATATTGATCACATGTTACTGATATGATCAGGCAGCGTGGTATGGTGAAAGAATTTATTCTTTCACTCAATACCACGCTGCCTTTTTTTATTTTAAATATAAAATTCAGTAGTAATGTAGATCAAAATTATTGTATAGGCGAGGAGGGGAAGTAGGTGGAAGTAGATTATAAAAATAAAAAACAAAGAAATCGAGGTGGAAAGTTGTCAAAAAAGAAGTTATTTACAAAAGTACTTTCAATTTGTTTGATAACAGGTTTGTATTTTCCTATGAATATTCATGAAACGAAAGCACAAATTCAATTTATTAATGAGGATTTTGGTTTTACAATTTCACCAACTCCAAAATCAATTGAAAAAACAGGTGATGGATTCCCTCTTACTACAAAGGTTGGGATTATTACTGAAAATGATACTGATAAAATGGCAATTAATGAGGTGAAAGAGACTCTAACAAAAGCTGGGGTTACAAAAATAATTGAGAGTGATATAAATGATCCAATACCTGATGCAACTGTGATAATATGGCTAGGAGAATTTAAGGATGAGTTAGACTTAAATAGATTGAAAGAAAACACTGGAATTGAAAAGGTTGAGATTGACCACAAAGAGGGCTATATAGTGTCTTCAGGAATAAGTAATGGAAATATTAATGAAATTGTCATTCTCGGAAATGATGCAGCAGGAACATTCTATGGTGCTGAAACGTTCAAACAAATGATTAGTAAACGGATTGGAAGCGGCTGGGTACCTGAAGTAGAAATTAGGGATTGGCCAACGATGCAAAGAAGAGGAACGATTGAAGGGTTTTATGGTGAACCATGGTCTCATGAAGATCGACTAAGTCAATTGGAATTTTATGGAGAACATAAAATGAATAGTTATATTTATGCCCCAAAAGATGATCCATATCATCGGGAAAAGTGGAGAGATCCATATCCACAGGAAAAAATAAATGAAATTAAAAAGCTTGTTGAAACTGCACAAAACAACCATGTTGACTTTACGTTTGCTATTTCGCCGGGTAATACGGTTGTATTTTCCAGTAATGATGATTTACAAGCTTTAATAAACAAGGCCCAAGCGATGTGGGATATCGGAGTGAGATCATTTGCGGTTTACCTTGATGATATTAACCCTACCCTCAGTTCTCCTCAGGATCGAGCGATGTTTGGAAAAGATATAAATCCATCTGCAGCCGCACAAGCTTATCTATTAAATCGATTTAATGATCAATTTATTAAAACTCATGAAGGTGCAGAACGATTAATTACAGTGCCTACAGAATATTATCAAGCTAATACTTCACCATACCGAAAAAGATTTGCTGATTTGGTCCAATCAGATATAATTGTTCAATGGACGGGAATTGGTGTCGTTGCACCTTCAATTACTATTGCAGATGCTGATAAAATAAACGGTATTTTCAAACACGACTTACTAATTTGGGATAACTATCCAGTAAATGATTTTGATCGGAATCGTTTGTTCCTTGGACCATTAGTTGGAAGGGATGCAAATCTTTCTATTGAACATGGTATTTTAGGATTAACAGCAAATCCGATGAACGAAGCTGAGGCATCAAAAATTTCATTGTTTACAGTGGCAGATTATACATGGAATCCAGAGGCCTATGATCCTAATACCTCATTAGAACTCAGTTTAAAGGAGTTTGCTGGAGATGATTCTGAAGATTTAAAGCTATTTGTACAATCCTCTTATTCTTCAAGTTTAAATAACAACCAAGAACCTTATTCAGAAAAATTAAAAATGCTAATGGATCAGTTCTGGCTTTCAATTGTAACCAATTCTGACCAAGAAGAAGCGAATGTACTTTTGCAAGAATTTACTAAACTAAAAAATACCCCATACAAGCTTCGCGAAAATTTAAGTAATCAAAAGTTCTTGTTTGAGGTCAGTCCTTATCTAGATAAAATGGAGCTATACGGTGTCGCAGGTGAAGCAGCGGTAAGAATGCTTTTAGCAGAACAAGAAAATAATGTTCAAGTTGCAGCAGAGAAAAGAGCCCTTCTTCAAAACACAATGACAGAAATCGGTAAAATACCACAAAAACTAAGCTTAGGTGTTATTCCAAACTTCCTTGACCAAGCAATAAATGGTGTAAATATAGCTGAAGGAAAAACAGCGAAAGCCTCTTCATCTGAGGTCAGCTGGCTGACACCTGATTTAGCAGTAGATGGTAATAGTAATACAAGATGGGCCTCTTTATATACAAATAATGAATGGATTAGTGTAGACCTAGGAAAGATTTATTCTATTAATAAAGTAATCTTAAACTGGGAAGCTGCCTATGGAAAACAATATAAAATCCAAGTGTCAAAGGATGGCGTTCTATGGACAGATCTGTATACAGAATTAAATAGTAATGGTGGAGTCGACGAAATTAAGTTTAATTCAACAGATGCAAGATATGTAAAAATGCAGGGCATAAAACGTGCGACAAGCTGGGGCTATTCTTTATATGAATTTAAAGTCTTTGAAACTCGAAACTATTAAAAAAAGCGTTTACATTTTTGTGTATTTATGATAATATTTTCTTAATATTTAGAATATTAATCACATGTTACTGATACGATCAGGCATGGTGGTAAATGAGAGGATAACTTTATCCTTTCGTATACCTCCATGCCTTTTTTATTTTGTATTACCGTTACTGTATTTAGGAGGTGATCGTCAAAGTTACAAGATCTTGAACTTATTATTACGTTTTATTTTTTAGGAATTATTCATCTTTTATTTATCTTATTTAATTAAATTTCAAAGGGGGTAATAGTAATGAAGAAATATTTACAGAGAATTGGTCGTTCATTGATGTTACCAGTAGCTGTTCTACCTGCTGCTGCAATTTTGATGGGGATTGGTTATTGGATCGATCCTACTGGCTGGGGTGCTGATAGTGCTTTAGCTGCTTTTTTAATTAAAGCTGGAGCTTCAATTATTGATAATATCCCAATTCTTTTTGCGGTTGGAGTCGCTTTAGGAATGGCTAAAGAAAAAGATGGTTCAGCGGCATTAAGTGGTTTGGTCGCTTTTCTAGTGGTGAAGACATTGCTTTCACCAGGTACAGTCTCGTTGCTGCAAGGGATTGATGTAGTAAAGGTTGACCCGGCTTTTGGGAAAATAGAAAATGCATTTGTTGGAATTCTGTCCGGGATTGTAGCTTCAACAATGTATAATCGTTTTAGTCAAGTAAAGTTACCGGATGCCTTAGCCTTCTTTAGTGGGAAACGTTTAGTTCCAATTATGACAGCAATTTCAATGTTAGTGGTTTCTGCAATTTTATTTTTCGTATGGCCAATTATTTATACTGGTTTAGTTTCATTTGGTAAAGGTATTAGTGATTTAGGTCCGGCTGGTGCAGGACTTTATGGATTCTTCAATCGCTTATTAATTCCAACAGGACTACATCATGCATTAAACTCTGTATTCTGGTTCGATGTTGCAGGAATAAATGATATTGGTAATTTCTGGTCTGGAAAAGGTACAAAGGGAATCACGGGTATGTACCAAGCTGGCTTCTTCCCAGTTATGATGTTTGGATTGCCTGCAGCTGGACTTGCGATGTATCATACAGCAAAAACAAAAAAGAAAAAGCAAGTTGCATCATTGATGCTAGCAGCAGGTTTTGCTTCTTTCTTTACGGGGGTGACAGAGCCAGTTGAATTTGCTTTCATGTTCGTTGCACCAGTGCTTTATTTAGTCCATGCGATCTTAACAGGAATTTCATTAGCCATTGCTGCAATGTTCCACTGGACAGCAGGATTTGGCTTTAGCGCCGGTTTAGTTGACTTTATTTTAAGCTCAAGATTGCCGTTAGCGAACCATCCTTATATGTTATTAGTTCAAGGTGTAGTATTTGGAGTTATTTATTATTTCATTTTCCGATTTATGATTACAAAGTTTAACTTAATGACACCTGGTCGTGAAGAAGATGAAGAAGAGTCTTCAGTTACAATCGTTTCAGAAGGTGGAAGCAAATTTTCCGTAATGGCAGCACAAATTTATGAAGGATTAGGTGGAGATTCAAATGTTACTTCTGTTGACAATTGTGTAACACGTTTAAGAATGGAAGTAAAAGACATGGACGCAGTAGACCAAAAGAAAATTAAAGCAACCGGAGTGCCAGGAATTAAGATCGTTGGTCCACAAAGTATACAAGTCATAGTAGGAACAAATGTACAATTTGTAGCAGACGAAATCTTAAAACTTCGTAAAAAATAAACAAATAAACGCTTGACGTTGTACTGCTTCCACTAATTAAAAAAACCTATGGAAGTACAGTTCACGTCATAGCGTTATATGATAACTTACTATTTTCGTAATCTTTCAATATGTAATGTTAAATACCCGAGTTCATGTTCTGGAAGTTGAATAGAATAAGTTTTGAAAAGGTCCAAGGCCACTATTTTTGCACAATTGTAAGCAGTAGGAAATTTAGCTATGAACATCTTTAGCATCTCATCATCAATCGACTGATTTTGATGGTTGCTAATCCTAGAAACAGCATAGCGAAGATGGGTCATTAATCTTTGGTAAGATAGCTCATCTTCGTCTATTTCAATGTTTAAGAACTCCTTTATTTTTTGTATTACATGACTAATCATGGCTGTTTGTCTAAGTGTTTGCTTCAAGTCACCACTATTTAATTTAGCTGTATGAATATGAAGAGCGATATAGGCTGCTTCATCAACCTGCATTTTCAATTTAGTTCGTTTTTCAATATACCTAATTGCCCACATTCCAATTTCAAATTCTTTTTTATAGAGAATCTTTATTTCATGCAAAAGCTTGTTTTGAAGATAAATCCCTTCTTTTATACGTTCAATGGCAAAAGATAAATGGTCTGTTAGTCCAATATGAATATGCTCATTTAATTTTACGCCAAGGTATTCTTCAGCATAAGTAATAATTTCCTCTGAGATGTCAAAATGTTCCTCGGGTATTTGGTGCAGTAAATGTTGGAGCTTTTCATTTTCTTTCATTATAAAAAGCTTTTCAATGTTGTGTGGACTAATAATGTCATTTCTCTTTTTATTGAAGGCGATTCCATTACCGACCGCTATTTTTTCTTTATTTTGATCTGTCACAACTACAGCGTTATTGTTTAGGATTTTTTTGATTTTCAACACAATACACTCCTTGTTTCTGTCTCTATCATAAAAGAAAAATGACTGAGACTTTCCAATTCATTCAAACAATCTCTACACGGAAAACAGTGTTCTTAATATAGAAAAACTTTCTACACCAACTATCATTTTCCTTCTTGGTTAGATGTGCTGAAAAGATGCTAATTTCGAACGAAATTCTTATATTCCCGAAAATCGGATGATAAGAAAAATACAAATAATGACACTATTTGAGGATATAATACTTTATTTTTTGTATAATTTTACGTTTAGAATCAATAAAGGTATTTGTTTGTAATTTTATGTCAAAAAAAGGCGCTAAGCTTTATCTGGAATTCCCCCAATTTACTTAAAAACTTTAGCTACTTATAATTTGGATTAATAGTTATTACTGAATATTCAGAATTTTTTATGGGAGTAAATAAGGGATTATTAACCTTTTAAAAAATGAATTGAATTTTTTAAACTCATTTGGGGTTAGTAAAAAAAGATTAATCGTAAGAGTGTATGTTATGTGAAGTTCAGTAATTGAGATTGCATTTTTACAAAATAGATAAAACTACTAAACACTAATGTAAAGGGGAAAATTGATGAGAAAAATGTGAAAAGATGCTTTAAATAATGGATTCTTAAAAACTTAAATAAAGGAGAAAATAAGGTGAAAAAATTAGTTCGAAATAAAACGCTCTCTTTAACGTTAGTAATGATTTTACTAATTAATTTATTTGGTTTTGGCTTAATTTTACCTAATAAAGTGAAAGCTGCTGCTCCTATTATCCCTTCATTATTGCCTAAACCTGTAAGTTATGAACAAGGCACTGGTCAATTTACTTTAACCTCAAACACTTCTATATACGTAGCTGGTAATTCACAAGATGAGACAGACGAAATATACAATATTGCTAAATTACTAGTAGAAAAGTTGAATTCTTCTACAGGATTTAATATTAACATTATAAAATCAAATAACCCTCAAGTAGGTAGTATGTATTTTACAACAATAAATGGAAATTCAGAGCAAGGAAATGAGGGATATAGTTTAGTTACAGAAACGGATAAAGTTACACTTTCAGCATATAAACCTGAAGGTATTTTTAGAGGTGAACAAACCTTAATACAGCTCTTACCAGCAGACATTTTAAAGAGTACAGCTGTTATTGGCATACCTTGGGTTATACCTAACTCAAGGATTAATGACAAGCCTTCTTATAGTTATCGAGGTCTCATGCTTGATGTAGCTAGACATTTTTTTACAGTAAATCAAGTTAAGCGTCAGATTGATCTAGCGTCACAGTACAAAATTAATAAACTCCATTTGCACCTGACAGATGATCAAGGATGGCGAATTGAAATTAAATCTAGACCGGATCTTATCACATATGGAAGTATTTCTGCAGTAAATCATGATCAAGGTGGATATTATACGCAAGAACAATTGAAAGATATCATAAGCTATGCTAATGCTAGATATATCGAAGTGATTCCTGAAATTGATATGCCTGGTCATACGAATGCAGCATTATCATCGATCCCAGAATTAAATCCTTCCGGAGTCAGAGCGCAGCCTAGATACGATACAGCTGTAGGTTATAGTTCACTAATGGCTCGATCTGAAGCAACGTATGCTTTTGTTGATGATGTCATAAGTGAACTGGCTGCTATTTCACCATCACCGTATATACATATTGGTGGAGATGAATCGAATTCAACAACAGCTGCAGATTACGATTATTTTATTGGAAGAGTCGCAAGTATAGCAAATAAATACGGAAAGAAAGTTGTAGGATGGGACCCATATGATACTTCTACAGGTATTACATCGAATGATTCTATTCTTCAAAACTGGCATTGTACTCCTACAACAGGCACTTCTGCCATTTCAAAAGGAATGAAGATGATATTATCTCCAGCAAATGCTTATATCGATCAGAAATACTATTCTAATTCTCCTTTAGGTTTAAGTTGGAGAGGATTTATAAATACAAATAAAGCATATACGTGGGACCCAACAGATTTTGCTCCTGCTGCATCAATTTATGGAATCGAAAGCACATTATGGACAGAAACCGTTGTTACAGGGGACAATATGGATTACTTGATTTATCCTAGATTAATAGCGAATGCTGAGGTTGGATGGACACCTAAAAATCTTAGAAACTGGAACGATTTCAAGACTAGACTTTATAACCATGCCCCAAGTTTGGAGAATAAGGGAATCAAGTATTTTGCAGATCCGATTGCCTTTACTCCGCCAGCACCACCAATTAATTCAAAATGGAAAATGGATGAGGGTACAGGAATTACTGCGGCTGATAGTTCAGGTAGATTTAATGCAACATTATTAAGTACGACAACATCTCTTCCAACATGGACAATTGGTAAATTTGGAAGTGCTGTTAGTCTTAATGGGACTTCTCAATATTTAAGTTTAGGAGGTACAGAGATTACCGGAGACTGGACATTAGGAATGTGGGTTAATGGCAGGTCCAATACTACCAAAAGTGCAGAGGCACTTGTTAGTGGACCAACCTCTAGTATTAAAGCTAACCAATGGAATAAAACAGGTAAAGTTGGATTTTCTGTATTTGGGGTGAAAGACAGTTCATTCAATTATAAGCTTCCGACTACAAACACATGGGTTCACCTAACCTTTGTTGGCACTAGTGCAGGGACATCACTTTATGTAAATGGTGTACTTCAACAAACCCTCCCAGATAAATTGAATTGTCCAATGTCGTATGTGGGAGCTGAAATACAACCTGGAACTGGTTCAAAAACTTCCTTCTTTGAAGGCAGCATAGACCAATTAACAATTGTCGATCGGGCTTTAAGTGCTAGTGAGATTGTAGCATTGACAAAATCACCAATAGCAACTTTAAGTTCGATTACATTAAATGGTAAACCTTTAAATGGATTTGCAACACAAACAACCGATTACAATGTAATGTTACCTGCAGGAACAACAGAAGTTCCAACAGTCGCTGCTACGGCATCAGATAGTAATGCAAAAGTAGAAGTGACAAATCCAATCGCATTGCCTGGTAATACAAGTATTAATGTAACTTCAGAGGACGGAACGACAACAAAGTTATACAATATTCATTTCTCGATCGATCAATTGAATGCTGTAACGATTACTGCTGACCAAACAGTGCTAAGCAAGTCAAATAAAGGGACGATTAGTATATCAGGGAAACTTGACAGTGGTTTGGATGCAGATTTAACAAAAGCTACCATACTATATAAAAGTAGTAATTCAGAAGTAGTAACTGTAGATGATAGCGGAAACATAATACCTAATAAAGAAGGAAACGCAGTTATTACAGCAAGCGTTAATCTATTTGGAACAATGATTGAATCGAATAATATCCCAATTGTAGTAGATAATACAGCACCTGTTACTACCGCAATCGTAAATGGAAGCGGGGCGAATGGTTGGTATCATTCGAATGTATCTGTTACGTTAAATTCAAATGATAATTTGAGTGGCAGTGAAAGGACCGAATATAGAATAAACGGTAGCGGAGATTGGATTCCATATATGAAGCCAGTTAACTTTGATCAAGAGGGAGTGTATACACTGGAATTTCGCTCAATTGACAAAGTTGGTAATAAGGAAGAGACAAATAAGCAAACTATAAAAATTGATAAAACGATGGCGCATTTTAACCTTACTGTAAATGGTCAACCCATAAATGATGGAGCTTCATTCGATGACTATTTACCACTTTCCTTTAATGCTTCAGATGATTTATCTGGAATTGCTTCAGCTAAAATTCAAATAGCCGGAGAGGTCTATAGTATTGACACTAAATCACAACAAAATATAGACATTGACATGGCAGGTAAACCAGGAAGTTTTACAGCACTAGTTATACTAGGGGATGTTGCAGGTAACCACCTAGAAACTTCAATTAATGTTAATGTCACTACTAATACTAATTCAATGAAGAAGTTAGTAAGTAGATATATAAATTCTGATGAACTCAACGGACCAATTATCGCACAACTGACGAATAAACTTGATCAAGTAGAGCATCAACTAGACAAAGGGATGCCTGATCAGGCAGCTAAGCATTTACAAGACTTTTTAGGCGCACTCAATAATAAAGCATTAGAAAGTTATAGCAGTGAAAATGCTAAAGCAGTTTTGAATACAGATGCACTAAATATAATAAATAACATTACGGTTACACCCGAAACTGATATAGAAAAATACAGTTATTAAACTAGTAAAATTATTAGTAATTGACACCAGCTTTTGCTGGTGTTTTTTTGTATGTCTATCTATATAAGATTTAAACCATACAGGATATTTTCATAATTAGATAAATAAATAGATGCCAATTTCTAAAAATATAAAGTAAAACAAGAATGAAAAAATAAATTGTAGAATAATAATGGGAAAATTTTCTGTTTGATATGTATTATTAAAAAAATAATTTATTTTAACAAATCGATCCTTAAGACTAAAGTAAATTAGGATATTGATAGGGGGAGAATTTGATTTTACTAAAGTTTTCATATTTTTTTATATTTCAAATGGTGAAATCTAATGTTATTTCAATAAACTTCCTCTTTATTTCAAATAAAAATTACTTAACAGGATATGAAGTAATGTTAAATAGACAGATAATTCTAAATAGATTAATTTTAATTCTTGAATAGGGTATGTCTTAAAAGGTTATCGACTACTAGCTTTTTATTCGCCCATTTATAGACTAATAGATTGGAAGAGGGGAACAACTTGAAAAACAGTAAGGTATTGCCGTACAAAGTATTAACAACTGTAGGTCTTGCAGCATTGCTCATATCATCAACAGCTTTTGCAGAAAGTCCAGCGGGATTTAGCGCAAATGATAATTCGATTGACCACTCATCAATTAGAGAGCGAGCAGAATTTTTTAAAAGTGGATTTTCGAATGAAGAAAATCAAAATACCGATAACGATCAAAATGGTCTTTCTAATTTATATGGTGAAAATAGTAATAAAATGGAAAATCAGTTTAAGCCAAATGATAAAGTTCGAATCATTGTTGAAGTTGATAGTTCAGTAGATTCATCTACTTCTGAAACAGCAAAAGAAAATAAATTTAAGGAAAATCAAGATGGAGTGATTGATAAAATCAAAAAATCAAAAGATCTTGATTTAAAAGTGAAGCACCGTTTCTTTAAAGGCCTTAATGGATTTAGTACTGAAACTGAATATAAAAATCTAAAAGATATTCAATCTACAAAAGGTGTAGTACATGTTCATATTGCTAGAGAATTCGAACCTTCTATGGCGGCTAGTAAAGAATTAGTACAAGCTCAAAAGGTTTGGGAATCATACGGATATCAAGGTGAGGGTCTTGTCGTAGGTGTAGTTGATTCAGGTGTTGATTGGTTACATAAGGATATGACAATAACCGACAAAGGTAAACAGCAAGAAAAATTGACAAAAAATAATATTCAAGGAAAACTTGATGGTACTGATGTAAATGAAATATGGTATAGCGACAAAGTCCCTACTGGCTATGACTGGGCAGATAATGATACAGATGTTGTCCCTCATGGATTATATGGAAGTCCTCATGGTACACACGTTGCAGGTACAGTTGGTGCAAATGGGGATGAAGCGACTGATGGTGTAAAGGGAATTGCTCCAGGTGTTCAGCTACTAGCAGAAAAGGTTTTTTCTGATAATGGTGGTGGGGCTTACGAGGATGATATTATTGCAGGTATACAGCACGCAGTAACGATGGGTGCAGATGTTATTAATATGAGCTTAGGAGTCGACTCAGGATATGTTGGAGAGGACTATGATCCAATCCAAAAAGCTATTAGAGAGGCAACTGAAGAGGGGACCTTAGTTGTTGTTGCGGGAGGTAATTCTTCTTATAGTACAAATAATATTAAACTTTCAAGGTCGTTGAAGCCATATGCAGATAATCCAGATATTGGTACAGTAGGCGCACCAGGGGTAAGCCCATTTGCTTTATCGGTAGCATCATATGAAAATTCGAAAATACATATGAATAGCTTAAAATCTACAACTGGTGATATTCTTCCATATAAAGATCAAGCTGGTAAAAAGCTTTCTGATGTATTAACTTCAGGGAAGAATTATGATTTAGTTTATGTAGGAGCAGGTAGAGCGGCAGATTATGCGAATAAAAATGTCGAAGGTAAAATCGTTGTAATGAAACCAGATAGTGAAACTGGATATTCTGCAAATGTTGTTTTCCAAAATGAAGCTCAGAAAAGAAAAGCAGTAGCAATCCTGCAAGTACCAGGTGCTAAAATGCCGGATTATCCTGCTATGGATTTCTCTCCTTATTACCTAACAGCTATGACGACAAGTAAAGCGGTTGGAAATGATTTAATTGCAAAACTGACAAGCGGACAAAATGTAAGTATGCAAATGTCGTCTATTGGTACTTATGTTGATAATGCAACTAAAGATAATATGTCATTTTTTTCATCTTATGGTACTCCGTCTACATTAGAGTTTAAACCTGAAATTTCAGCTCCAGGTGGTAGTATTTATTCTACATTACCAGGTAACAAATACGGCGTTTTTAGTGGTACATCAATGGCAACACCACATGTAGCAGGTGGTTCTGCATTAGTACTACAATCACTTTATCAAAAAGGAAACGCCCATTCAGAAGATACAGCTTTAAAAACAAAACTTGCCTTAATGAATACATCGAAAGTAATCATGGATCCGTCTACGGATTATACAATACCATATTCTCCTCGTAGACAAGGCTCTGGTTTAATGCAAATTGAAAATGCAATTAAAACGCCTGCAATTCTAAGAAGAACGAATGTACCACTTGAAGAAGCAGGTGCAGTAGCATTAAAAGAAATTAAAAATAAAAATTTCGTAACGTTCAATTTAAGTTTAGAATCATTAGAAGCTAATAAAACTAGTAATAAAAATGATTTAGAGTATTCAGTTTATGTAGATCTTTTAACTGATGGCACAGAAAACAAATCTTTTGACTATAACAAAGATGGAGTTGCAGATGAATCACACGACTATTTAACATTAAAGAGTAAGCGTGTGGAAGGAGCAAAAATCGTTGTAAATAATCAAACAGTTACTGCGTCTAATGGTGCGGTTGTATCTGTAAAACCAGGACAAAAGAGAGAAATTGAGGTCCAAATTAGTCTACCATCAGAAATGAAGGATAAACAATTTTTAGAAGGCTTTGTGCGCCTTGTTCCAACTGGTGTGAATAAGGATCAAGCAGTTCCGTTAACTGTTCCTTACATGGGCTTTTTCGGTGATTGGACTGAGCCAAATAACTTGGATCCAGTTGCTTGGAGTGATAAGGCATTCTTAGGCTATACTGCTCTTTGGGATGATATGAGCGACTATCCAATGGGATACAATCAAAAGACAGGAAAATTTAATATGAATGAATCAACTATTTCTCCAAACACAATTGCACCAGGTGTTTTCTCATCATTTACTGCATTACGTAATTTAAAAGAAACGGAAATGTATGTTGAAGATGCAGAGGGGAATAAAGTGAAATGGTTAGGTAACTGGAGTGAGTACACGCCAGACGGTACACCATATAAATTTAGAAAAAATATGATGTTCAACGGTGACTTCTTCTATCGATTTGATGAATTTGATGCACCAAATTATACATGGAATGAAAGAAATGAAAAAGGTGAAATTGTTCCAGATGGTACGTATTATTACGTGATTAAGACAACAATGGACTATCCAACTGCAAAGCCACAATATGTAAAACTACCAGTAAAAGTAGATTCAACCCTAGTGAAAATTTCTAATATTCAATACAAACCAACCACTAATGGAAAATTTGAAGTAACTTGGGATGCTGTTGATAGTGAAAATGGTAGTGGCTATAACAATGCAGTTGTTTATGTAAACGGCCAATACTTTGAAGCAAAAAATGGTTCAAAATCAATTATTGTTTCTAATGAGCCAAAAAGTATAGTGGTACAAGCTTATGATAAAGCTGGAAATATTAGCTATTCTTTATGGGGAGATCCATCATACATTAAAGAAAGTATGATGCTAATCACTTTCAGTGTTTCGGGTACAAATGTAAATGAAACTACTCCAGCAAGAATAGTAAGTTTTGCTAATAACCGCGTTAATTGGAAACTAATTATGAAAGATGCAAATGGAAATCTAATTGATACATTTGATGTGGAAAATGAGCATTCATTACGTGTAAGCTTTTTACCTGATTCAGATATTCCAGATGGTACGTATTATGTTTCAGCAGAGGTTACATCTTTAGATGGATTCAAAGTTACTACGAAACCTAAGTCGTTTACAGTGAAACATTAATTTGCAAGCATTTATATTTTTGAAAACCAAGGATTATTCCTTGGTTTTTTTATTTTCGCAAATTCGATATCTCATACACTAAATCTAGTTTTATCTAACAAATAATTTATGTATGTGATCAATTATATTAATCAAGTAATTTTTCATTTCTTCTATATTTAATATTGTTAGACTCTTGTATTTTGGTAATGGTTTTTCAAGATAAAATGATACTCTCCGTTACTAGATTCCCCCAATATATATGTCGAAAATTTCTGAAAATTTACACTTGATTAAAAGATCTTTTTTTATTTTTCATTTAAATCTATCGAAAATAGACTTTAAATTTAAATTTTGAACTGTTGGGGATGAAACGCTGGACACCTTCTTGCGTGCAATTCCCCCAATATACTTTAAGAATATCTTTAGCTATAATTCTAATTGATTATTCTGAAAATTAAAATTAAGAGTATTTGGAGGTTATAAGATGAAAAAGATGAGGGGAAAGTTTTTTCAAGCTACAGCCGTATTTGCTCTAGCTAGCAGTAGTATTCTCGGGTATTCAGTTGTTAAAGAGAGGCCAGCGTATGCAAGTTCAAATGAAGCTGAGAATATACTTCGAACGCTTTCAGATGAACAACGAGCGGCTTTGCAGCGATTAGATTCTTCAGAGATAAAGACTGGCTTACGATTAGACGAGGATATCGATTTATCTAGTGATGAAGAGGTAACGGTAATTGTTGAGTTCAAAGAACTTCCAGCTAAAGTGGCACAATTAGAAAAAGCGACAAAAGGAGAATCGATTTCGTTTGAAAAAGCGAAGGATAATGTAGAAAAGTCACATACTCAGTTTAAAAAGGAGTTACAAGAAAAACTAGGTTCAAAAGAGAAATCGAGTAAAGAGAACTTTCATATTAAATATACATATCAAAATGCATTTAATGGTGTGACAATGTCTCTTCCTGCAAATCAAATTAAGAAATTAATTGATTTTGATATGGTCAAGGCTGTTTATAGTGATACAACAATCCAAATAAAACCTCCAAAAGAAGAGGTAGAAGAACAAAAGCAAACAAAAGTTGATAGTATACCATTTTTAAAAATTGATCAATTACATAAGGAAGGCTATACCGGAGAAAATATAAAAATTGGCGTAATCGACACGGGTATTGATTATAATCATCCTGATTTAAAAGATGCATATAAAGGTGGTTTCGATTTTGTAGATAACGATAATGACCCTATGGAAACTACATATGCTCAGTGGAAAGCATCCAAAAAATCAGAATTTGTAAATGGCAGTTCGTATTATACGGAACATGGTACACATGTTTCTGGTACAATTGCGGGTCAAGCAAAAAATAACTCTGATTATAGGGTAACGGGCGTGGCACCTGATGCGGATTTATATGTATACCGTGTACTAGGTCCATATGGTTCAGGTTCAAATTCAGCCGTTATTGCTGGAATTGATCGATCTGTAGCAGATGGAATGAATGTAATAAACCTTTCGTTAGGCGCAACATTAAACAATCCTTTAGAAGCGACAAGCTTAGCGGTCGATAATGCCGTATTAAGTGGAGTTACTGCTGTCGTTGCAGCAGGAAACGCTGGAGAAAGTGGGATGTACACATTAGGCTCACCAGGTGCAGCAGCTCTTGCATTAACGGTTGGAGCGAGTTCCACGGCAACAAAGGTAACTACATTTACGAGTAAATTTGTGTCAAATGGTAATGACAGTGAAAGCACTTTACAATTGATGACAAAAAAATGGACAGATGATTTTAGTAGTTTGTCTGGAAAAACATTCGATATCGTTAATGTAGGTGAAGGTGGAGCAACGGATTACACTGGAAAGAACGTTCAAAATAAAATTGCATTTGTCGCTCGTGGTACGTATGCTTTGGTTGATAAAATGAAATACGCAAAACAAAATGGAGCAGTTGGAGTGATTATTTACAACAACAATGCTACTGAAGGACAAATCCCTTATTATTTGGGAGAAAGCAATGATAATATTCCAGTATTTTCAATGACAAATAAAGACGGATTAGCTGTCAATAACTTATTTGCTAATGGAACACCGACAGTTACGTTAGGAACAATAGGACAGGCTGAAATTCCTGGGGATGAACTAGCGAGCTTTAGCTCAAGAGGGCCATCTGGAACATTATATGATATCAAACCAGAAATTACAGCACCAGGTGTAGATGTACTATCAACGGTGCCTTCGTATATTAGTAACAAAAACGACGTAACTGATTATTCCTCTGCCTACTTAAGAATGTCCGGGACATCGATGGCAACTCCTCACGTTGCTGGTATTGCAGCATTACTTTTACAGGCACACCCAGATTATACTCCAGAAGATATTAAAACAGTTTTAATGAATACAGCGGATCCTCTAAGAGGTCAAAATAGTGTGTTTGAAGTGGGGGCAGGAAGAGTAGATCCTTACGAAGCAATTTATTCACGTACCGAGTTAGCAGTTCAAGATGAAACACCATATATAAAAAATAACCAAATGGAGATCATCAACGAACAAACAGGTGGCCTTAGCTATGGTTTTATTCCAATCGATCAAAACGACATCACAAAATCTACGAATCTAGTCATCACGAATCATACTGAAAAAATGCAAAAATATACAATTTCGGTTGAGTATAATGTTGGAGCACGTGGATCCTTAGATGCCTTGGAAAATGGTGTAAAAGTCACATTGCCTGAAGAGCTTAAAATGAAAAAGAATAGTCAGGAAACAATTCCTGCGTCACTTTTCATTCCATCTACTGCTAAAAAGGGAACTTATGAAGGCTATATTCATGTAGTGAATGATAAGGACCCAGAAGATAACTATCAAATTCCGTTTGGTTTCCGTCTAGTAGAAGAAGGATTGGAATATTTCAAGGCTCATTCACCAAGCATTTCGACTAATCGTGCAATTAACCCTTATAGTGTAAAGGGCACGGATTTAGATTTTAAACTAAATTCACCAATGAAAACATTAGATTTTATTTTAGTTGATTCGAAAACAAATAAAGATTTAGGTCTAATCGCGTCAATTGATAGTTCTAATGTAGGAATCGATGCTGATTATTACATTCAAAAAGGCTTTATGGGTAGGTATTTTCCATTTACAGGTAATGCTAAAAAGCCAATTGGCTATACGTCTGTTTTAGCAACGAATGGATTATACAAAATGAAAGTGATCGGTACTAATTTGGATGGTAAACAGTTTACAAAGACTGACCAAATATATATTGATAATAGTCGTCCAAGTTTCACGTTAGATGATACAAATGCTCTACCGAAAGGCGATTTACCATTTGTTGAATTAGCACCTGGCCAAAAAACAGTCACATTATCTGGAACTGTTGTCGATAATGAGGCAAAGGAAATGGAAGCTAGTGGTATGAGTGTAACTCAAGCCAATAATAAGGTTTGGTACGGTCCGAACTCTCCGGCTTATAGTATTGCTGTCGATTCTAATGGCAGATTTTCGAAAGAAATATCAGTGGATTCTTCAAATGCAGTCAACATGCTTCAATTTACTGGAGCGGACAGAGCTGGTAACTCAATGAATCCGAAAGTAATCTATTATATGAAATCAGGTACACAATACATTTACGCGAAACCTAATAAAGAATCCTTTACAATGGGAGATCAATTAACGTACACATTTTATTCCCATGGTTTACAAAATGCAAAAGATTTAACGATTAAATTTGACTATACATCAAGATTCTTTAATTCAGTCGTATTTAATAAAAATATCGCTTTATCCGATGATACAGAGTTTACAGCTACATCAACTGGAACTACAAGCAAAACGAATACAATTAACATAAAAGCACCAGGAAACGGACTAACTGGCGACCTACCGTTATTTGATATGAAAGTAGAAACAAACGCAAATGAATTTGTAAATGTAAATACGTTCTTTTTCTATGTCACTTCATCTACTTATAAAGATATTAGCGGTAAAACAATAAGCCCATATACTCAATTCGGATTAATTCCAAGCTATCCAGCTTATTCAACCGCAACAGCAAAGATCAATCCGGCAGGTTTATTAAATGCAAATGGAAGTTTTAATTTTGCCATCGACTACACTACCATTGGTGCACAAGCTAAAGCAAAAGACTTCAAAGGTCAACTATACAATGGTGAAATTCAAAAAAATGGAAACATCGTATTTAGTAATCTACCAATTACTGAACAAGTATATACCGTCATCATCGATGTTCCGGGTCATTTTACGACTTACACACCGATGGAAGTTGGAAGAAAAGATTGGGATATTAATATAGGAGAGAGTATTTCCTATCCTACAGTAAGAGAGAATGCAGGGGATCTAAATAAAGATAATGTAATCGATATTTATGATGTGATTTTTCTAGAACAATATTGGGGTACGAATAACCGAAATACTGATATAAACTTTGATGGTAAAGTTGATGCATTGGACTTCAAATTGCTTGAAGCAAATTATTTAAAAGAAAACGATTATGTATTGGATACTCCTACTGCTGTAAAGGAGTTTAATGGAAAAACGATTGAGTCTGTGAAGAAGAGTCTTGGGATTAATTAGAATTGGAGTTTAATTAGAGGATAATAGTTTAATAATATGATTAAAGCCAGGGGAGATTCCTTGGCTTTTTTTGTTTCTATGAGTATTGAACCTATGAAAACTCTCACCAAGTTTAACAAGTAATCGATCCTTTCATATTTTTGCCAAGAATCAAACCTCTCTAATAGAACTAATTTCCTGTTTTTCTTACAAAATTTTAATGTAAATTTTAAAAATAGTTAATAATTTACCATATTCCCCCAATAAATTATTTGCTAATTTGTCTATTTAATTGAAGCAAACATAATCTAACAACTTTAATTTTAAGGGATTACTAAATTCAGAGAAAGTTTAGTAAAAATGTCATATTTAAATGGTTTATAAATACATGAAAATCCCCCAATTTACTAATCGATAAGTTATTAGTAGAATCTGAAATGTGTTAATTTCCATTTTATTCAAAGTAGAAAGAGCGTAAGTATTAGAATTTTTGGTAGTACTACGAACTAGCAAAAAATTCACTTGTACAAATGTACATAGTGGAATATTCCATTTTTAGAGGAGGAAGTAAATTGAAAAAGCAAGTTACAACAGCGGTTTTAGCTACAGCTTTGGTTGCTGAATTGATTGCTCCAGCAGCAAAAAACACTCCAGTTGTGCAAGCAAGTAGCCAATCCCAAATCGACCAAGTGCTACAATCATTAACGGCAGAACAAAGAAGAGCCATTCAAGATTTGTCACAAACATCCACAGAAGGTCTTCAGTTAGCGCCTGAAACGGATTTAACAAGTGAAGAAGAGATTTCTGTCATCATAGAGTTTAAGAACAAACCTGCTAAAACAGCTAGTTTAATAGAAAAATCAAATGGTGGAGAACTAGCTTTAGAGGATGCAGAGAAATTGGTGGAAAATGACCATGCAGTCTTTAAGGAAGACTTAAGTAGACTAGGGATTAGAGGGAAAATCTCGAGATCATATAAACAGGTGTATAATGGGGTTGCTATGACTCTGCCTGCGAACGAAGTGAAGAATTTATTGAAATCGAAAGCGGTAAAAAATGTTTGGGAAAATCAAGTGGTTCAATTAGATGATCCTTCTAATTCAGAAGCTCAGGGGACAGCAGAAACATCTGCTTATACAGGAAGTGATCCTCATGAAACTATGGGGGTGGACAAACTTCAGAAAGAAGGAATAACAGGAAAAGGAATTAAAATCGGAGTAATAGATTCGGGAATCGACTATAATCACCCAGATTTAAAGGATGCGTTCAAAGGTGGATACGATTTTGTAGATAATGATGACGATCCGATGGAAACGACGTATGATGATTGGCTAAAGTCAGGTATGCCTGCAAACAATGGCCGCACTTATTGGACGGACCATGGAACGCATGTATCTGGGATTATAGCTGGTCGTCAGAAAAATAACTCGGTATATGCTATGAAAGGAGTAGCGCCAGATGCCGACTTATATGTGTATCGTGCGCTAGGACCTTATGGAAGTGGAACGGAAGAAAATATCATCGCAGGAATCGAGCAATCCGTAAAAGATAAAATGGATGTCATCAATCTTTCGCTTGGAAATAGTATTAACAGTCCTTTTGAGCCATCTGCTGTTGCAATCAATAATGCGGTTTTAGATGGTGTCACAGCAGTGTTAGCTGCCGGGAATAATGGGCCAGCTTTCTATACTGTCGGTTCACCTGCGGCTTCTCCATTGGCCATCACTGTAGGATCGACTAATACACAGGTATCTCTTCCTGGTTTTATGGGAACATTCAATTCTGCTACCAAACAAGTAACAGTTGAAACTCGCTATTGCACAACGGGATTTGGAATTGAATCAAGATTGCTTAAAGGTCAAACGATTGAAGTGGTAGATGCTAATACAGGAAAAGAATCTGATTACGATAGTATTAATGTCAAAGATAAAATTGCTCTTATCTCAACAGGTGATTTAACAATTACTCAAAAAGTGGCCATTGCAAAGGCAAAAGGTGCTAAGGCTGTACTCATTTATGATAAGTGGGGACCAGGTTATATATCGGATACGCTACAAGAGCTTCCAGGATTTATTCCGACTCAAATTATCACGACAGAGCAAGGGAAAGCAATGAAAGAGTTATTAAAAACAGGACCGGTTACATTTACATTCAATGAAATAAAAGAAAAGGTAACGGCGTTAGATGATACTTTATCCTTCTTCAGTTCACGCGGACCTGCACGAAGTACATATGATATTAAGCCGGAGATTGTTGCACCAGGTGCTTCAATTATGTCAACTGTATCTGGTCATTATCGAACGGATTATCCTGGGAATTATAACTATGCATACGACAAGTTTTCTGGAACATCCATGGCATCGCCACAAGTGGCTGGTGTAGCAGCATTATTACTTCAAGCTAATCCAAAGCTTTCACCGGGAGAAATAAAAAGCAGCCTAATGAATACGGCAGACTCAATTCAATCCAAGGATAGCGTTTATGAAGTTGGTGCAGGACGAGTAGATGCATATGAAGCAGTTCATGCTGTCTCATCCTTCAATGTTGCAGATGATACCCTGACATTATTTAAAAATGAAAAAGAAAAAACGATTAAGGAAATTACAGGCTCACTCAGCTTTGGAACTGTTTTTGCATCAGATAATGATCTCGAAGAATCGAAAGAAATAGACATTCAAAATAGAAGTAATGAAGATCAGCAGTATGATATCAAAGTGAACTATCAAGCTGTTAAAGGTTCTCTTAGCGCTGTTGACAATGGTGTTGCTTTGGAAACGGCTTCTTCTGTAACTGTAAAGGCTGGAGGGAAAGAAACACTATCTACTAAGATTAAAATACCTTCAACTGCTAATAATGGCACATACGAAGGATATGTCACATTTGTTAATAAAGCAAATTCGGAAGATACTTATCAAATTCCGTTTGCAATTCGAAAAAAGAAGTATGGTATCGCTTCTGTCAATATGACATCTTCATTAACCACAATCCAAGAAAACGGGATAACTAGAGCTGCTAATTCTATACAAGGTTCATTTATATTGAGCTCTCATATGAAAACGGTTGATTTATTCTTAAAAAATGCTGTAACTGGAGAAGATATGGGGTTTGTCGGCAATTTTGATGGTACATGGATCAATGAAAATCAATCTGTCACAGCTGGTTTTAGTGGAAGCTATTATCCATTGACAAACGATAAAGAAAATCCGGTTTCGTATGAATCACAAATGGCTGAGCCAGGTTCTTATCAATTAAAATTTGTTTTTACAGACGATCAAGGTAATGAAACAACAATTGAGAAACCTTTCATTATTGATAATGAAACGCCAACAATCGAAACAGAGATGGATCCTGGAATTGTCGAAATGGACCCAGCTTCAACTGTCATTTCAGTCAAGGGTAAGATTCATGATAAACAAATTGATGATCTGGTTGCATTAGGAGTACAGGCGAAGCAAGGAAATAACATTTTAAACTATCGCTATAACAATAATCCTTTTGGACAACAATACGCAGTTGATGAAATGGGCAACTTCAATTACACTACAAACTTCTCAAGCGGTCAAAAGGTTCTGCCAATCAGTTTATATAGTACTGACAAAGCCGGTCTTCCTTCTGTGCAAAAAGAATTCTTTTTTGTTAGAAAGGGGACGAACTATATCTCTACAGTTGCTGATCAAAAAGAAGTTAAAACAGGAGATGTCATCAACTTTATCTCAAAAGCAAACAATAGCACTAGCTGGAAGGAAGCAAAATGGAACTACCAGTTCAATAAAGATTATTTAGCACTAGAGTCAATTCAAGTATCTGATGAACTGAAAGATAAGGTTTCATTAGAAACGACAGAAACAAGTAACGGAATTTCTGTCACTTTAAAGGCTCTACAAGGATCCATTTCTGCAAGTGAAAAGCTTCCATTGCTGAATGTGAAAGCTAAAGTAAAAGATGATAAATTCATTGATACTTATTTAGCATTGGCGGTGACAAGCCCAACTTATACAGATGCGAATGGTATAAAAACACAACCGGCTGTTGCACATCCGTCTGTAAGAGTATGGCCGAAATATTCAAAACTTCAAGGAGATATGAATGGTGAAGCTGTTTATTTCAGAGATGGCTATGGCCAGTTGAAAACTACTTATGTCAACTATTTTGCACTAGGTGCGACAATTAAAGTGAAGGACGAAAACGGCAACAACTATGAGGGCAAAGTAATAAATGACGCTAAATTCATTGTAGAAGGATTACCTACAGACCGTAAACCTCTAACATTTTTGTTCGATGTACCAGGTCACTTTACAATTCAAAAAACGTTCACGATCGGTCGTGAAGGAGCTATTGGAGAACTACAAAAACTTAACTTCAAAGCTGCTTTAGCCGGTGACATAAATAAAGACAACTTGATTGATATTGATGACGCAGTTTACCTGAAAGATCACTGGAAGTCATCCGATCGCAAAGCTGATCTCAACTTTGACGGAATAGTAGATATGAAAGATATGGAATTTATCAAGAAAAATTATTTAGAAAAAAATCCAACGGTGAAGGCAGACAAAACGCCAAAAGAGAATTCACATGGTCAAACGCTTGAGGAAATTATTGGTGGATTAAACTGATTTTAGGATTAGGTAGAAATATTAATCTAACCTAATTGCGAAACAATAAGGCTTACTGCAAAAAAAAAAAAATTCCCCTATTTAGTGCACTTGAAAAAGTTCACTATAGGGGATTTTTTTTATATAATGAGAAATTTAATTACGGGTGAAAAAACAAGAATTTATTATAATCCTGATGCTTAACGCTTTTTTCAAAAAGAAAAGTAATAAAAATGGAGTTGTTTTTTGACAAGGTTCATTTTTATTTTCACCATTAACACAAGTCTAAAGACCTATTAATGTATAGTATATTTTTACTGTTTGTCTATCTTTGATATGACTAATAAATAATATTTTATGAAAATCGTCAAAATTCCCCCAAGTAAAAACCTTATAAATAATGATAATTTCGACAGTATTTACTATATTTCCTGTATTCCCTACATTTCCCGCATTTTCCCAAAAATGAAATTCCTTATTAATAGAATATGATAAATTTTAGAATATTTAATCTTTGGATAAAAAGTGTAACATTTCATGTAAAATCCCCCAATTTACTATTTTCAAAGATGTATGTAATTTAGTAGAAGGTACTAATTTTCGAAATATTTTTAAAATAAGAGGAGAGATAAAAGACAATGAAGAAAAAGCTTGTTAAAAAAGCGACAACCCTAGCTTTAGGGGTAGGGTTAGTTTCTAGCAGTCTATCAAATCCATACATAAGTTTCCCAGCCAAAGCACATGCTGAAACTATTTCAAATTCTGAACAAATCTTGGCTTCTCTGACTAAAGAGCAGCGAGACGCATTTGCAAACATTCAATTTACAGACAAACATGGGCTGCAAGGATTTAATGACGAAGACTTAAAGGGAGATGAAGAAATCCCTGTAATTGTTGAGTTTAAGACCATGCCTGAGAAAGTTGCTGTTTTGGATGCTGCTATTAAAGGAAAGAACCTGACAGCCGAACAAGCGAAAAACAAGATTGACCATGAGCATGCTACTTTTAGCGATGATTTAACTAGAATTATGCCATCCACTGTAGAAAAAAGCGGCAAAAGGTCTTATGAAATAACACGTTCATTTAAGTCAGCTTTCAATGGTGTTACTATGACTCTACCAGCGAACGAAGTAGAGATACTTCTTCAATCAGACTCTGTTAAAGCCGTTTATAAAAATACTACATTTAGTATCGAACCGCCAATCAGCTCAGATTCTAGTGTTGAAGAATCTACTAAACGAATAGAAAGTATTCCATTTCTAGGTGTAGACAAGTTACATAAGGAAGGAATTACAGGAAAAGGCGTGAAGGTCGGTGTCATCGATACAGGTATTGATTATCATCATCCTGATTTAAAAGATGCCTTTAAAGGTGGATATGATTTTGTGGATAACGATTCTGATCCAATGGAAACGTCATATGATGATTGGAAAAAGTCTGGGAAACCAGAGTCTAACGAAGGTGGGTCAACCTATTATACCGATCATGGCACCCATGTATCCGGTACGATTGCAGGTCGAGCAAAAAATACGAGCGGTGTAGCTGTAGAGGGAATTGCTCCTGATGCTGATCTTTATGGATATCGTGTTATGGGACCATATGGACAGGGCCAAGTGCAAGATATCTTGGCAGGAATTGATCGAGCAGTTAAGGACGGAATGGATGTGATCAATCTATCGTTAGGGATTGATGTAAATGATCCTAATTATCCTACGAGTATGGCAGTTAATTATGCTGTACTTAGTGGTGTAACGACAGTTGTTTCGGCAGGTAACAGTGGCTCTAATTCATATACACTTGGTTCGCCTGGTGCTGCTGCATTGGCATTGACAGTTGGGGCAAGCAGTACACCGATCCCTGTAGCAAAATATACAGGAACACTAGATGGTGTTTCAAACAAAACGTTTGATTTAAGCGAACTCTATTCAAACTTTACTTCAAATCTTAAATCATTTGAAAAGCAGTCTTTAGAAATTGTTGATTTAGGTGTAGGGACTGCATCAGATTACACGAATAAAGATGTTAATGGGAAAATTGTCTTAGTTAACACGGGAGGTATTGGAACGCAAACAAAAGTTGTTTATGCAAAAGAACATGGAGCGGTTGCAGTATTAAACTACAATAACACACCAGGTGCTGCTCCTACAAACTTTGTAAGAGAAGATCAAAATTTTATTCCTACATTTACAATGACTAATGAACAAGGTATGGATTTAAAAACACAACTGGCTGCAGGCTATAAAAAAATGACTTTCGGAGATTTTAAAGAAGTTTCCAGAGGAGGAGACGAGCTAGCTTGGTTCAGTTCTCGTGGACCTTCACGTACTAATTATGATATAAAACCGGAAATCACTGCACCAGGAGTAAGTGTCTTATCAAGCGTTCCAGCTTACAGCATTTATAAAAATGATCCATCAAATTATCAATTTGCTTATAATCGCATGTCCGGTACATCAATGGCTGCTCCTCATGTAACTGGAATTTCTGCTTTGTTACTACAGGTAATGCCTAATCTTCAACCAAGTGATATCAAGACGATTTTGATGAATACAGCTAAACCATTATCAGGCAAGAATAGTGTATTTGACGTTGGAGCAGGTCGTGTCGATCCATATCGTGCCGTCCATACAGGAATGGAACTTCAAGTTCAAGATGAAACTCCAGTTAACGTCAATAATGAAAACTACGTAATAAAAGATGATACAGGCGGACTTAGTTTCGGTAATCATTATGCAAACGAAGAGACTTATATTAAAAAGACTGTAAATATGACAAATCTAGAAGATAAAATGAAAAAATTTGATGTAGATGTTCAATTTCAAACAGATGTCAATGGATCACTAGATGCTAAATCTAATGGAGTGACGTTAGATATACCAAAAGTTATCCCTGTTCAATCCTTAAAAACAAAAAAGGTGCCAGTTACAATATTAGTTCCAGCAACTGCCAAAGCAGGCATTTATGAAGGCTATGTAACCTTAACAAATCAAGCTGACAAAAACGAACAATATCGAATTCCGTTTAGCGTTAGAACAATGGAAGAAGGAATTGAATCTACTTCCCTTTCTACAACTGCAATTGCACCTTACCATTTACAAGTGCTCCCATTTAGTGCTTCTACTTGGAATCAAAGATTGACTTTTAGATTAAAATCACCTATGAAATGGCTTGATGTAGTATTGCAAGATGGACAAACTGGGAAGGATCTTGGGTTAATCGAGACGATTTATACAGATGGATTATATGATAGTACGAATTATTATGTTGAAAGGATATTTGAAGGTAAATACAATGCGTTTACTGGAAATCCAGAAAACCCAATCTCCTCTCAACAAAGTTATGTAAAACCTGGATATTACAAAATTAAAGTTATTGGTACAAGTGAACGTGATCATACTTTTACAACGTATAATGATGTGTATGTTGATACCAACTTACCAACGATGACAACATCTTTAGATGGAAATGAATCACCAGTCTATGAGTATCAGCCAGGACAAAAAACGTTTCCTCTTCAAGTAAAGGTTACAGATGAAGAAGTAGGAAAAATGGTAGCATCCGGAATCGATGTAAAACAGTCGATCAACTCAGTCAATTATGCTATTAACGGAAGCACAAAGCCAGTCCTTCCTGTTGGCTCAGATGGCACAATCAATTTTGATGTACCGATAACTGAAACGATCGCAATGAATAAATTTACAGTAAGCGGATTTGACGGAGCGAAAAATCAGACTCCAAAGAAAAATTTCTACTTTGTTAAAGCAGGTACTCCGTACGGATATATGAAGTCTGATAAAACAAACGTAAAAATGGGAGATACAGTAAATGCTACTCTCGTACTAAATAACGTAGATAAATTAAAATCAGCAGAATGGACTCTAACTAACATCGGCAATAACTTTGAAATTGTCGACGCAAAAGCGAATAATGCTCTTGCGAATTACGGTACATCCGTGGTGAGTGTTGAAACGACTGGCAACACTTCCAAAGTGAAGCTAACTATGGATGGCACACAAACAGTGAGTGGAAATACTCCTGCAATCAATCTGACATTGAAAGTGAAAGATACAGCAGCATTTATAGTAAGTGCAGCAGTAAATCCAACGATAACTTACACGAATGAGCTAGGTAATAAAATAACCCTCTCTTCTGCGGGAATAGAATGGCAAGTTCAGTCAACTTTCTCAGAACTATCTGGCTCAATAAGAGGATATGCCGTATTACTCAAAGATTACACTAAACTTGGTGCATCTCTTCGATTAATCGATGCGAATGGCACTGTATATGATGGTACATCAACCATTGGTAGAAACGGAGATTACCGTATTTCCAAACTGCCAATTACGGATAAACCATTCACTTGGGAAATGAAATTGCCGGGGCATTTTATGATGAAACGCCAAGTTCAAATTGGGGTCGAGAAGAATGGAACCATTTTAGGACAGTCTCGTCTATACTATACTGGTATGGCTGGAACTTTTTATGAGTTTGCAGTTCCTGGCGATGTGAACCAAGATAATGTAATCGATGTTCAGGATGCACTAGCAATCCAAAAGGCTTGGAATACTAATAACAGAGACGCTGATATTAACTTCGACGGAATAGTGGATGCAAAGGATATGAAATTTGTTATCGATAACTATTTAAAACAAAACCGTGATGTGGACAATTCACCGGCACCTATCCAACAAATTGATGGAAAAACACTGCAGGATATTTTGAAAGATTTGCAAATCTAAGCCTAGATATTTATCCGAATAATAGTATAGTTTTAGTTCAACAAAAAAGTAGCTTAAAAGAGCTACTTTTTTCTTTTGAACGTAGATATGTAACAATATTCTTCTTACTAGACTGAAACAATTTAAAATAGCGGAGGTTAGCATCAAATTATTCAATGCTGACCTCCGCTATTTACTTATTAACAAATATTGATATACAGACAAATAATACAAAACTTAAAATAATATATTGATAATTTCGTTTAGTTTTAGGCATTATTATAAAAATAATTAAGTAACTTAAAAAAAATAAATATGTTACAACTACATTCACGATACTATCCATCATAAAACGAGTATTTAACATAAGAAATAAAGACTGCATCCCCGATGATATAGATAGTATTCTATATAAAGTAAAAGCTTTCTGATCCTTTAGAAAAACATTCTCATCCATAATCTTCAATTACTCCATTTTTAGTTTAATCTATCAAAAAAATAAAATTTTTCATTACTATATTTTGAATTGATTAGAAAACCTTATCTATCAAATCGATCCCCTCTTTATGTACTATAATGTTTTTAATTATAGTAATCTTCGGAATGAATTTAGTGGAATTTTTGTGAAAATTTTAGTAAAACGTTACAAATTTTTACTTTTAAAAGTACCTTTGTGAAGATTAAATAGTTTTTCAATATTTTCATAGAGTTTATTAATATGTATGTTCAATTCTTCCCGTAATAAATTAACTTATATGACAACGGAAAAAGTGATTCCAGAGGCGGCGGAATCACTTTTTCTTAAAATTTTGTAAATGAACTCCTTTGAGTAAGATACTATGACTTATATATTTTTGAAATAATCCATCCTTATATAATTCCAAAAACATTTAGTATTACATCTACAACATCAACGACTTTATTTGGATATTGTTTAATCTTCACAAAACTTTCTTATTTTAGGATAATTTACCAAGTGTTTTAGTTTACTATGAAATTGACTAATTGGTTAAGTCTAAAAGGTTGTAATCTAAATTAAAGGAGGAGTTTTTTTGAAAAAGTTAGTTGGTATTGCTGCTTTGTCTTCACTTTTGCTTTCTAGTTTTGGTCTACATTCTAATGTAAATGCTGCTTATGGTGGAAAAGTTTCTTTAAAAAACACATACGGAACATCTATTTCACAAACTGTAATGTATGGTCGTTCTGGGATTGATGTTAATTCATCAACAAATATTACTTATAAAGGTCAAACATATTCAAATAATACACTAGGTCCTGTAGTTGTTTATGCTACGGCAAGTTTATATAACAACTATGGTACTAAAATTTCATCAGTTAGTAAGGAAGCATCAAGTAGTACTACTGCTACTGCTACTGCTTCTAAGAATTTCACTGTTGCGAAAGGAACCTATACTACAAAAACAAATCATACTGTTGAAGTAATGAATTCTTATGGAAAAATTCCAACTTCAACTTATAGAGGTTCAAGTTCTTATAAGACAACGACTTAATTTATTAGGTAAAAATACAGTGTATAAAAAACACTGTATTTTTTTTAGGAAATTTATGAAAATAGGAGTATTTAAGTTGAATAAAAAATTTTTTTTGATTAAAACAATAGCAATATGTGTTAGTTTATTTTTAATTTATAGCTTGTATATTTATGGAATACGTGAGAATACAAATAATGTAGCTACAATACAATCTGTAAGCATTGAAAAAGAAACACCGCTTCAAACAAATGATAAATCATATGTGGTCCAGTCTATGACCCTGTCACCTAAACAGGGGTTAAACTCAAAGATTATACACAATCCAAAAAACAATGGAATTTTAAATTACTATTTATTAAAGAAGCAGATAAAAGAATTAGATACTCACTTTTTGGTGAACTTTAAAATGGAAAAACCAGAGGATATATATATATTAGGTTTAGTAAGTAATAAATTGCTAAAATTTAATATTGATAATTCTAATGCAAACTATTTTTTATTAAGAAACAATACAAATATTACTGGTAAGTTTGATGTATCTTTGAACATAAAATTTGTAAATAAAATGGACAATGGAGATTTAAGTTTCATAGCTTTGACCAGTTCAGATTTAAAAAATTCTGGATCGTTTATTCATTTTACTACTTTAAGTATAGTCAACAAATCAATAAAAACGAATTTTCCTGATATAAATTTACCAATTGAAAACGAGACATACCTTATCAAAAAATATCCAATTAAAATAGATCGGTTATCTGAAGAGATGGATAAAGTATTTCTATTATCTTCCAAAAATCAATATACATCTAACTTTGACAAAGCTACACAATTAGGAATTAATAACATTTCCAATAATTCAATGGTTTCTATTATTTTATTAAACGAAGAAATGGAAGCTATTTCTAAACCTTTATTGCTAAAAGGTTTAGTGGATAAGAGGGCTAATATTTTTAATTATAAATTTCCTGAAAAAACAAAGGCTCTTCTAGTGATAGAAGAACCTACAGAGTCAAAACTATTGAGTCGATATAATTTTATAATGGGTGAATCTACAGTACCAACAAGTATTGGTATGTTTATTGGTGAATAGATACTAGTTTACTTTTTTCTTTTTTTGATAAAAAGAAAAGTAAACTGCAATAGATAAAATACCACCATAAAAAGCCCAAATTGTTATAGCACTTTGCCACTCTCTTTGCATTAGAAAATAGGCACTTAGTATAACTACTAGAAGAAAACTAATTATTACTGCTGATTTAAACATAATTCAGCTCCTTAAAGTATTTTCTTTAAGCTTATCATATTTCAAAAGGTATATTATGGGAATAATCGAACAATATGTGAAGTTAACGGTAAAATTGAATGCCATAATATAGACGTTACTATAATTCTTCTAAAAAGGAGTTTCTTGAATGACGAAGATACCAGATAATGGAGGAATGGTTATTTTTTCTATTTCATTTAGTCATGAAGTAACTTTTATAAAAATATTCACAAAGATGACAAGGGGTTTTGATAAAATTTACTTTATTAATGCTAAGATAAATAAGTAAACGTTTACTAAAAATACTAGGAGATAATTAAGTTCGAGACATGAATAACAGAGAAATATTATTTATTTTTTTACCAATCTTTTTACTAGTTTTATTATTTACAGGACCTTTAATGTTCAATAAGAAAAGTAAATCATATCTAACTAATGAAGTTATAAGTAAACCGATTTCAAACACATTTCTTCCTATTAATGGGTCATATCAACTTAGAGTAGGAGAAGTTACGCCTCTAAATTTTACCTATATTTATTCAAATGATAAGAAAGATTTGTTTAATGAAATTTATTCAATCAATCTCAGTAATGAAGATTCAATAAGTATTGAAAGTTTTGAAGTAAACGGAAATGCTAAGATTGGAAAGTACCGTGTGAAAACTTTAGGTCTTCATATAATTGGACTATCTAAAGGTAAAACAGAAATAAGGGAATTAACAATACAAACTAATAGTGGATTAAAAAAATATGATGTTGGATCATTAGAAATAAATGTAATTGAAGATACTTCGGATAAGCCTCTAGAAGTAGGGAATTTTTATCCTATAAGAATAGGTGAAGAAAATAATTACATCTGTAGTTTACAAAATAACAGTAACAATAAAATTGTAATAAAAAAATTTGATTCGGAACTAAATGGTGAACAAGTATTAAATATTAAACCATTCGTTATCGATGTAAATAAACAAAAAGATGAAGAAGTTTCCATTAAATTTGATTTTCAAAAATCACCTTATGCAGTCAACGTGATTAGACCATCAATACATTATTCAGTTGTAAACAAACAAAGAGTTTTACTTCCACCACCAACATGGTATGGCTTGGGAATTACAGAAGAACAAATAGAAAAGACTATTGAGTATAATAATTAACTAATATAGTTCAGTGTAAGGTTTTTTACATGAACTCTAGTCAAAATTATTCATGACTCAATCTAGACTTTTCTTCTTAAATCAGCGAAACCGATAAAGATGTCATTAATCAATGATGAAGTTATTTACTTTTACGTTAATTGGAATTTTGTTACAGGATTAAGTGATAACAATCACATAATGAAATTAATTAAAGATAAAATCTATCAATAGATCCCTGCATGCATTCGAATAAAAGTTAGATGGTGACAATTTTTTATATGCAACATAGTTTTAGATGATAGGAAGAATTTGAAGACTGAAGTAGAAACTCTAAAAAATTACACTTTATGGACTATAATGGATAAATTATCCAAATTTGAATATTACTAGGAGGCTGTTATGATTAAATTAATTAAAAACGTAACTATAATAACAATAGCTGCAACGATACTAGGTTCCATTATTCCTATTAAATCCCATTCTAAAGAGATTTCGAAACCAAGTAACGAAAAAACTATTAATCAAGTAAGTACACAATCTAGTTTAACGGCACCGCCTATTATTCAAGGTAGAGCGGTAAATACTAAGTATACTCAGATGCCTATGCCTACAGTTGAAGCATATTCTAATGAAGATGGTACAGGGACAGGATATTTAGATATTTCTTAGGAGCCTATTGAGGGGGTTACAAAGTATCAAATTATATTATTTAACGGTTCTGTACACTCCTACTGGGATGTTCCTGCCGACCAAACAACATGGACAACTAAAGACAAAGGAATGTTTCCTACCACTGAACAAATTGAAGTAGGACAAGTTAATTTTAGAAGAGACGGAAAAGGGATAGATTTTGTAGCTGATCCTTCTATACTTTATAAAAAAGCGTTTGAAATTAATGGCGGACTTAATTACTCGGATAGTTCAGAGTATTATGTAAGGGTAACGGCAGTTCATGAAGATGGTGCAAGTCCTATTTCTTTTGCAGCAAATACAGTAATTCCGTTTTACGATCATAACCAAGAAGACGAAAATGTTGATTTTGATTCAAATAATCTAGATTTTGCTCAAACAAATCGATTACTAAATTTAGGATTTACTGATTCAGAAATCTAATCAATGTCTAATGAAGAGTATGAGATTAATAAAGACTTACAAGGTGAAGTTATTAGCACAAATACAAATTATATTAAAATTATCGAGCCTCGTGTGACTATTGCATATTCGATTTCAAATAATGAACCAATTATAATAGAATTAGACGAAGAAACCTATTATGATGAAATTAATAAATTAAACGACAATCTAAATTCTAGAGCAAGTAGTGATTTTTCAACTACATCTTATAAAAAAATGACTACTACTATTACCAAGTTATCATCAAAGGAATATAGATTAAAAAATAGTGTAGTCTGGTCTAAACTGCCAAGTCAAACATATGTAGATGTTATAGGTATAGGCATTAATTCATCTTTCTGGGCACCAAATCCAGGTACTCAGTATGGTCAACAGAATTGGACAACCAAACCTAGGAAACCCATCAAAAAGTAAAAGTGCTAAATATACCAAAGATAGTAATAAATGGAAAAAGGGAGCAGGGGGCTATGCACTAAAAATAAACCTTCCTGATAACAAGGATAAAGGTATTGATTCGGAATATTTAAAGACGTTATCAAGTTATATGTATTATTCTGTAGGTTCTCTTACAAACACTAGAAGACTAGATGCATACGGGAATTATGCACATCAAAACAGTACTTATACTTTAACACCTTCAATAGCTTTATCAGGGATTAGTTTTTCTGTATCACCGGCTAAAAAGTTTTCATTTCATCCGGATACCCACGCTAGTATAACTTGGTGATCACTATGAAAAAAACAATCTTCATATATATATAATAGCCGTTTGGATATCTTGGTTAGTTTACTATTTTATATATTTTAAAAACTCAATGCTTCAGGTTAGTCCTTGGGGGATGCATAATTTAGAAAATATTACTCTACAAATTGCATTGATATTCCTACCTTTAATCGGCTTTATATCAGCATTTTTAACAAGTAATAAAATTATATGTATTATTATTTTAATAATAAATTTATTTATTGTTTATTTTAAATCATTTCCATTATTTGTTAGTTGGTTACAATATTTCAATTTGTTATAGGTATCTACTTTGAGAGGTAGAAATCGTTGGTTAAAGTCCAGTTGTGAGAGCCTGACCGGTTGGGATTAGGCTCTTTTTGTGGACGGGCAGGCGTATAGGGTGCAGATGTAGTAGAACCCTTCAATCATTTTATCTAGACAGAGACGACACTTCGGTGTTTTTCATAAATAAATGGGGGGAACATAGATTTTTACTTTTGGAAAAACGGGGATAGAAAATTAAAAAGAAGCACTTAACAGCTATTGTTAAGTGCTCAGAGAACAATACTCTATACTTTGGACTTTTTAAATCAAGAATATCGCAACAACAGTAGTAACCACCAACCCAATCAAAACCGGCAATAAATTCCGTCTAGCCAACTCAAAAGGACTAACATTACAAATAGCCGCCGCAGGAATCAAAGCCCAAGGAATCAATGTTCCGCCACCAACCCAAATCGCCGCAATTTGCCCCATAGCAGTCAGTGTTGCAATTCCATGACCAATCGCCGTAGCAAATAACGAAGCAACCGAACCAGCAAGTGAAATTCCTGAGAATCCAGATCCATCCAAACCAGTAATTGCCCCAACTGTTGTCAATGTAACTCCCGCAACTCCAGGATTTACCGGTACTGCATGAGCTAAAGCAAAACCTAAATCATTCACAATTCCATTTGACCCTTTTGGCAAGTAATCTCCAATAATTGCCGTAAAACCACTATCCCCAAGATAGAAGAAAGCAGCAATTGGAATAACCGGACCAAACACTTTAAAACCGAATTTAAATCCATGAATTAAATAATTCGTTACTTCTTCAAATCCTTTGTTGTTATGTCCCAACATGGATAGGATCGAAAGGATTATTAGTGAAGTACCTCCGATTAATGCTGTAGCATCTCCACCTTGTAAATTAAAATGAAGCATCGCCCAAATATCCACTGCAAATAAAATGAAAACAAGAGCGGCCATCCATTTTTGTTGCGTAGAAGAAAGTAAATAATCCTCAGCTTTAGTATCTTCTTGAGGTAATTCTACTGTTAAAATTCCTCTTTTCATATCACGTTTCAAGAAATAGAAAGCAACTACAGTTGTCACGACACCCATTACGATAACAAGTGGAATACTTGCATGTAGTACTTCTGAAACAGGAATGCCAGCTGCGTCAGCTGTTAGTTTAGGGGCACCTTGAATTACGTAATCACTTGAAAGAGCAATACCATGACCGAATAAGTTCATTGCCATCGCAACACCTAAAGCAGGTAACCCAACTCTTAAAGCTACTGGAAGTAGAACCGCACCAATTAACGCTACTGCAGGAGACGGCCAGAAAAACCATGATACAACCATCATTACAATACCAATCGTCCAATAAGCAAGTGTGGCGTTTCTCATCACCTTTGTAAACGGACTGATGAGTGCCTGATGCACTCCACTATCAGTTAATGC
This sequence comes from Gottfriedia acidiceleris, assembly GCF_004138285.1. Lineage (GTDB taxonomy): Bacteria > Bacillota > Bacilli > Bacillales > Bacillaceae_G > Gottfriedia > Gottfriedia acidiceleris_A. The sequence continues at coordinate 417,546 of NZ_SCFN01000001.1, forward strand.
TTTACTCATAGAAACGATAATCGAGATTACTAGAATTGTAGAAAGTAATTCGGTTATGGCATAAATGAAACTTGAAAACAGGATACTTACGGAACTTGAAAGTGACTCAGTTGCTACTAAGCCAAGAAGGAAAATTCCTGCGAGGCAGACTAGGCTAGTGTCACGTCTAAGAATTAAAAATAAAATAATTAAACCTATAAATGCTACATAAAGCCAATGTATGGCTGTTAAATCGACATGCATGAGAATAGCCCCCTTTCGTTACATATATTGGATAACAATATATGCATTCGCCCAGATGGGGGTGAATGGGTGTTGTTAATAAAAAGCTGTACAAAAAGGAAAATTAGTAAAATATAAGACTGGTAACATATTCTCCATAGAATAAAAAAATCAAAGAAATAGTGTTTTTTATCTAGATTCTTGTCCAAACACTTTGGCTATTCATTCATAAATTGACTAATGTATAAACTTTACAGATTGATGGAGTTGAGTATATGAATGGAGAAGACACCGTAATTACACTTTTAGGTAGCTCAGGAGGGGTAGCAAAGGCGGTAATTTCGATTTTTAATAAAGCCTACATGAACGAAAACGATCCAATACATTATTTTATAAAAAATTCAAAGCTACATTTAATTGATATTAAACAAAAAGATAAAAATTATTATGAAAATATTGCTCCTAATTTAAAAAATAATATGATTCTTCATGAAATAGATTTAAATCATATTCTTTTATTTAAAAAACATCTTCAAGAAACACAAACATCAATTGTTGTTGATGTTTCTTGGGCTGATACTGCGGAAATTTTGGGTTGCTGTAATGAACTTGGAGTAAAGTATATAGACACAGCTTTAGAAAATACATTTATAGATGAAAATGAAGATCTTTTTTCTGGATTTCAATTAATGGAACGTTTCAGAGTATTTGATGAAAAAAAACCTTCTTTTAAAAATACATCAGCGATTATTGGTTCAGGCATGAATCCAGGTGTCGTACAATGGATGGCAATCGATTTAATGAATCAATACCCTGACGAAAAACCTCTTGCATGTTATATTGTAGAGCACGATACCTCATTTTATGAAAACCCTAATTTGGCAAAAAAAAATACTGTTTATACAACATGGTCGCCAGAATGTTTTCTTGAAGAAGCGATCTCAAGCTATCCTATGTTTATGGCACAACATACTCCTATTTTTCTTGATCATGATGTGTATTCTGTTGAATTTAAAGTGACTTTAGGTGAAAAAGTATTTTACGGATCTTTAATGCCTCATGAAGAAGTTTATACATTAGGAAGTTTATTCAACGTTGAAAGTGGATTTCTTTATCGTGTTAACGAAAACACTACTAATTTGATTCGTGATAATTTAGACGATGTAGATGTAATTTGGGATTTTGATCAAATATTACTAGATCCGTCATATGCACCTTTAATAGGTGAGGATTTAGTTGGTGTCCTTCTTGTTTATGAAGATAAAGAACGATTTGTTTATAATGTAATGAATAATAAAGATGCATATGCAAACTATGGTATAAATGCAACTTATCTTCAAGTTGCTTGTGGAATATATGCTGGCGTTGCTAGTTTATTATTAGATTCGCTTAAAAAAGGTACCTATTATGTAGATGAGTTATTGGTAAATACGGATAGTATGTATGGATCGTATTTGAAATTTCATATGCCACATTTTGTATATGGACAGAATGAAAAAAGTGATGGGTTGCTACTGCAAAGAATGAAACCTTATGAAGACAGTGATATTTAAAAAAGAGATTTTATAATTAATATATCTTAAGGAGGATTTCGAAAATGATGCACCCTGATACAGAAATTCGATATGTAAGTGACCAAGTAGGCGTTGGAGTGTTTGCAACAAAAATAATCCCTAAAGGAACCATTGTCTGGATTAAAGATGATTTGGATTTGGTTCTTACAGTGGAATATATTGAAAGTCTCGATGATGTGCGAAAAGAGTATATATATAAATATTCCTATTTAGATACTGACGACATACATGTACTTAATTGGGATCACGCAAAATATATGAATCATAGCTTCAATCCAAATTGTGTAGATACAGCTTATGATTTTCTTTTGGCTGCGAGAGACATTAAACCTGGAGAACAATTAACAAGTGATTATGGAACGTTCGGTCAGAATGAAAAATTTGAATGTGTCCCTGAAGAAGGAACAACAAGAACAAAAGTGACTGAAAATGACTATTTAATCTGTTATGTTGAGTGGGATCGGATTGCAATAGAAGCGTTTAAGTTTTTCAATATGGTAGAACAACCGTTAAAACATTTAATTAATGAGGAATATCTTAATAAAGTAAATGCGGTTGCTAATGGAACAGAACCAATAGATTCTATCCTCACTTTATTTATTGATGAGGAAGAGGAAGACTAAGATTCTTTAATTCTTGTTTTAAGGGGAATATTCTACTTCATAAAACAAATTATCTTCTAATAGTAGACAAGGGAAAAGCCTATCCTTTAAAAATCGATTGGTAGTCTACAATGGAACCATACTTTGCCACATCATCGATGGTACAATATTTAGTCAGAATAAATTGCTTGATTAGATGCAAATTAATTTTGATAAAAAACACACTCCGTTTATCTCTGAATACAGATGAATGAGTGTTTTTTTATTGTCCTAAAAACTTGATTTCGATCCATCTAAATCTTTTTGAAATTCCAATATTAATCCATTTTTATAAACCTCAAATTGCTACATTAATTTCAGATATTCCTATAGTAATGAGGACATGACTCCAAATGGGCCAAGTTACAGGGAATTTTAAAAGTTTCTCTTGGTTGCTGTAGGGTGGTTCAATATTAACAATATATGCATTCGCCTAGTTTAAGCTGATTTGAAAGATTTGTAATATTGATTTCTGAAAATTGTCCTAAATTAGCTACATTGTCAACTCAAATACAAGAAAGAAAATTACTTAATGACGGAATAGTCAGAATTGTGTATAATGTTAATAAAATAGAAATGGTTTCCGCATTGTGGAAAAAGATGTTTTTATTTACTCGATGGGAGGGTTGAATGAATATGATTAAGATCAAAAGTGTAAGTAAATCATTTGGGCCTTTACAAGTATTAAAAGGAATTGATTTAACGATTAAAGAAAAAGAAGTGGTTGTTTTATTAGGAGCAAGCGGATCAGGAAAGAGCACTCTTTTAAGATGTTTAAACTTTTTAGAAATCAATGATACGGGAGAAATTTATTTTGAAGGTGAATTGGTTCAACCTAGTAAAACAGATTTGAATAAAATTCGGTCGGAGGTTGGTATGGTTTTTCAACACTTCAATCTCTTTCCGCATAAAACTGTTTTAGAAAATATAATTGAAGCTCCTATTCATGTTAAAGGAATGAAAAAAAGTGAAGCAAAAGAGATTGCTTATGTTTTGTTAGAGAAGGTTGGACTGACGGATAAGGCTGATGAATATCCAGAAATGTTATCAGGAGGACAAAAACAAAGGGTTGCTATTGCACGTGCACTTGCGATGAACCCGAGGGTAATGCTGTTTGATGAGCCTACTTCAGCCTTAGATCCCGAACTGGTTGGAGAGGTTCTTCAAGTTATGAAACAGTTAGCAAGTGAAGGAATGACAATGGTTGTAGTTACTCACGAAATGGGTTTTGCTCGGGGTGTAGCGGATCGAGTTTTATTCATGGAGGAAGGTCTAATTTTAGAGGAGGGTACACCTAAACAGTTTTTTGAAAATCCACAAAATGAAAGGACAAAACAATTTCTTAATAGTATTTTATAATTTAAAAAAATGATGGAGGTATGTGTAATGAAAAAGAATTGGCATGGTATTTTATTATCTTCAATGATAGCAGGGGCAATGTTTCTAAGTGGCTGTGGGGCAGATAAAACCAGTAATCAAGCGAGTTCAAAAGAATTTCATTATGCAATGAGTGGGTTATATAAACCATTTAACTTTAAGGAAGATGGCAAGCTTGCTGGATTTGATGTTGAAATCGGTAAAGCACTTTCAGAAAAAATGGGAATGAAAGCTGTACCTGTAACAAACCCATGGGAAACTATTGTACAAGGATTAGTATCCAATAAGTATGATGCGATTTTGGGTAGCATGACGATTACTGAAGAACGAGAAAAGGTGGTTGATTTCAGTAATCCATATTATATTTCAGGTTCTCAGATTTTTGTCGCTGATAATAATAAGGAAATCAAATCTGCTGAGGATTTAAAAGGGAAGAAAATTGGAGTTGTAAAAGCAAGCCCATATAAAGATTTAGCTATTAAGTATACTGGAAAAGAAAATGTAGTTGATTATGATAGTGATCTTACGGCTATAATGGATCTTCCAACTGGTAGACTAGATGCTGTAATTACGGATCAAATGGTTGGCTTTAGAGTAATTAAAGAAGGTAAGGCTAAGATTAAAGATGTAGGCACTCCACTAACTCACGATAATCAAGCAATTGCTGTAAGGAAAGATGATAAAGAACTTCAGAAGAAAATTAATAAGGCTTTAGACGAAATTATTAAAGATGGAACTTACGAAAAAATTAGTGAAAAGTGGTTTGGTCGCAATATTCTTGAAGAAAAATAATAATAGAATACTAGAGTAAAATAAAAGCCTAATATTTCTTAGGACAAGATGAGAGGTGAGGTTCATCATGCATATATTTTTAAATACATTTCATGTATTTTTAGTGGCAACTTTATTAACATTAAAATTAACAATCGTCTCTACTATTTTGGGAAGTGGAATAGGTCTTATATTTGCATTTTTCAGACTCTCACGGATTAAAGTGCTTAATTATATTGCTAATCTCTATATTACGGTCATTCGTGGGACACCGCTTATTGTTCAAATCGCAATTTTATACTTCGGACTTTCTAGTATTATTACATTTTCGCAGTTTTGGGCTGGTGCATTGGCGTTAGGTGTACATAGTGGAGCATATATTGCTGAAATCTTTCGTGGTTCAATTCAATCAATTGACCGAGGGCAATTGGAAGCTGCCCGTTCTCTTGGGATGTCCCAACCTTTAGCAATGAGAAGAATCGTGCTACCTCAAGCATTTAAAATTGCGATTCCTGCTCTTGGTAATCAGTTTATAATTGGATTAAAAGACTCTTCACTTGTAGCTTATGTAGGAATGCAAGATTTATGGGGAGCAGGACTAAGTGAGGCTGCCTCTAACTTTGAACAAATGAATACATATATTGTAGTAGGTTTATATTATCTTGCACTTGTATTAATTATTACGTTTGGAGTTAAAAAGCTTGAAGATTCTTTGGATGTGAGTCGTAATAAAAAACGAAAAATAAGAAAAAATAAGTCTAATGCATCATTAGAATCAATAAAGTTGTAAATTAATTGAAAAATCCTTGGAAAAACAGATTATAAACTTGTAAGATATATGTAAAAAATTACTCTCACAATTATTCATTTGCAAGTTCAAAATGGAAACAAGAAGAGCTGAGATATTCAAGTCAACGCATCCTTTAATAAACGTAACGTAAACTACCAGTACGTAATGATCGGGGAATCCACTAAACGAGGAATATTCCCAGACTTTTTGAACAGACTCCCCAAGATAAGAAGTGAAGAGTCATAGGAGTTATGATCATGGTCCAATCTATTGACCGAGCTATGCTTATTATCGATATTCTAAATTCGGATGAATCCAAAAGTAATTGGCAAATCACCGAATTGTCGGAAAAAACATCACTATCTCTTGGTACGCTTCACCGATTACTAAACGCTTTAATCAAACACGGACTTGTTGTACAAATACCTGAAACCAAGCATTACAAGTTGGGGTATAAATGGATGGAACTTGGCCTCCGTCAATTGGATAAAATGGATTTCAGATTAGTTGCAAGGCCAGTAATGGAGCGGTTGGCGAAACATGTAGAGGAAAGTATCTATTTAAATATTGAAAGTGGTATAGATGGAATTGTTATTGATAAAATTGACAGTCCTTTAAAAATTAGAATTGCTGAAAATCTGGGTATTCGAATTCCACTACATATTGGTGCTCCCAATAAAACCATTCTTGCTTATATGAAAGAGAATGAAATTCAACAAGTACTAGATCAGCTAAATCTTTCACCTAATTCAATATCGCTTTTAAAACAGCAACTGGTCGATATCAGACAAAATGGTTATGCAATCAGTCAAAGTGAAAAAACAGAGGATACGGCGGCTGTTGCGGCACCAATTACTGGATACAACAACAAAATACTTGCTGCTTTAAGCGTGAATGTACCAGGATTTCGTTTTACTCAGGATCGTATTCCGTTCTTGATAGAAGAAGTAATAAAAGCAGCGGAAGAAATTTCAAAGAAAATAGGGAAAATATAGTTCCCTTATAGACGCATTCCACTAACATGGGATGTGTCTATTTTTTTATAAAACCATACTTGGTTTTACTCCATCGGAAATTATCCTCATCCGAATTATCAATTCTCCCATATTAATAATTTTTCCTATTAATACCTTGTCATAAAAGAGATATCATTAGCGTAAAATTTAAAATAAAATTTCAAAAACTTTAATATTAAACTTGAAATTTAGTTTATGGTAAATATACCAGAAATTATGAATGTTACTTTTTAGGGTGCATTAATTGGACAAATACACTCGAGATTCTTTCGGTAAAGAACAAAAAGCTTTTAAAGTAGGATTCCTGTGCAGGAGCTGTCTGAAATTAAGTAGTTGCTGAATGTACATTTAAATAGTTAAAGAAGGGAGAGGATAAACGATTTGTAAAACTATCAATCTAGCAACACCGATTATTGTCATAATTAATTCAAATCTATTTCAAGAGGTAGGATTATATCTATTAAAATAGTCTCTTTAAAAGGAGTTGTAAAGATGGCAAAGGGGAATAGCAAATACTTATTAATTGCCGAACAATTATTAGAGCATTTGGGAGGAGTGGATAATATAACGACATCCACTCATTGTATGACAAGATTACGTGTAGCATCGAAGGATCGTACTTTAGTTGATATAGAGACGATTAAAAAGACAGAAGGGGTTTTAGGAGTTGTAGAAGAAGAAACGATTCAAATCATACTCGGACCTGGTGTTGTAAATAAAGTCGCAGCAGAGTTTGATAAATTGCTAGAAGCTGCTGATGATTTTGATCTGAAGGAAGTAGCTTCCAAAAACAAATCAGAGATTGATAGAAAGAATGCAAAACCGTTTAAATTGTTTTTACGTAGGATCGCAAGTATTTTCATTCCGTTAATTCCTGCCCTTGTAGCTTCAGGATTAATAACCGGTATTACAAAAGCAATTGTTCAAGCGGAATGGCTTGCAGCAGATTCAAAATTAGCTATTATTTTAACTGTTATCGGATCTGGTCTGTTTGCTTATCTTGGAATTTTAGTCGGAACAAATGCAGCAAAGGAATTTGGTGGATCACCAGCGCTTGGGGCATTGGCGGGTATTCTTGTCATTAACCCTGCAGTTGGAGATATCTCTTTATTTGGAAATAATCTTCTTCCTGGACGAGGAGGGTTAATTGGAGTTCTTTTCGCGGCAATCTTCATCGCGATTGTTGAAAGGCAAGTAAGAAAATTTGTGCCGCAATCTCTTGATATCATTCTTACACCAACTATTGCGTTATTAATTACTGGTATTGTTACTTATATTGTGTTTATGCCTGTTGGTGGTTATGTATCCGATGCGATCACAAAAGGCTTGCTAAATGTTCTTGATTATGGAGGAGTTGTAGCTGGTTTTGTACTTGGCGCAACATTCCTTCCATTAGTAGTTACTGGACTTCATCAAGGTTTAACGCCAGTTCATCTTGAATTAATTAACTCCATTGGAGATGACCCTTTACTTCCAATCCTTGCGATGGGGGGAGCGGGCCAAGTCGGTGCAGCATTTGCAATTTACTTTAAAACGAAGAAGAAAAGCTTAAAACGTGCAATTGGTGGGGGACTTCCATCAGGAATGCTTGGAATCGGTGAACCATTAATCTTTGGTGTAACGCTCCCGCTAGGGCGTCCATTCTTAACGGCATGTTTAGGTGCCGGAATCGGAGGAGCATTTCAGGCTCATTTCCATATCGCTACAATTGCAGTTGGCGTTTCAGGACTTCCATTATCATTTTTAGTTCATACAAATCAGATTTTATTATACCTAACTGGAGTTATTATCTCTTATGTAGCTGGCTTTATTTTTACTTACTTATTCGGATTTAAAGATGAAATGGCTGTTGAATTCAAGTAATTTAAGTTAACATGTAAACAGGAGAACTATCACTATTATAAAAGATTTGAAAAAGAAGGGCTGCTGGTTTAGCAGCCCTATTTGTCATAAAAGACGGGAAAATAGTGAAGAATGATAGCTACGGCTATAAGTAAAAATTTGAGCTTATCAAAATCTATATCAGTTACCCGATAAGTAAAGGAGGGGGGAGATTGAAACGAGTATTTTTGCTGATTATGATTCTAGTACTTGCCCTTTGTGCATGGCCTATCGAAAAAGATGTTTCTGCAAAGAAGAAAAAGAATAAAGTAACTCCTGGAATTGAAGTCCTTTTAGCTGATCAGAAAGAACTTTTAATAGGAAAAAAAGTTGGCTTAATTACCAATCCAACGGGTATTGACTCCAAACTAAACAGCATTGTCGATTTGTTGTACGAGGATCCAGATATTGAACTAACAGCTTTATTAGGTCCCGAGCATGGAGTTCGCGGTGATGCTCAAGCCGGAAGTTATGTGGAATCGTATATTGACGATAAAACAGGACTACCTGTTTACAGCCTCTATGGACAAACAAAAAAACCAACACCTGAAATGATTAAAAATGTAGATGTACTTCTCTTTGATATACAGGACGTGGGTACACGTCACTATACATATATCTACACAATGGCATATGCAATGGAAGCGGCTAAAGAAAACAACATACCATTTGTAGTACTCGATCGTCCAAATCCACAAGGCGGACTTTCAGTTGACGGTCCTATTCTTGAACCTGACTCCTTAACCTTTATTGGATTGTACCCAATACCAACTAAGCATGGAATGACAGTAGGAGAACTCGCTACTTTCTTCAATAAAGAATATAAAATTGGAGCAGATTTAAAAGTCGTCAAAATGAAAGGCTGGAAACGTTTCATGGATTACGACGAAACAGGACTACCTTTTGTTTTACCATCACCTAATATGCCGACAGTTTCAACAGCATTTATTTATCCAGCAACTGGTCTTATTGAAGGGACAAATGTGTCAGAAGGACGCGGATCGACCAAGCCGTTTGAAATAATCGGTGCACCTTATATAAATGGAACAGACCTTGCATCAAAATTGAACGCACTAAGACTTCCAGGTGTGAAATTCAGAGCGGCATCCTTTATACCAACATTCTCAAAACATGCGGGGATACTGAGCCATGGTGTTGAAATCTATGTCACTGATCGTGAAAAATTAGAAGCGGTGTCAACAGGACTTCATATCATTAAAACAATTCATGACATGTACCCGAGTGACTTCGAATTTCTATCAAACAACTTCTTTGATAAATTAATCGGAAACGACTGGATCAGACCAATGATTAATGAAGGAGCTTCCGTTACAGACATCATGAATAAATACCAGAGCGAACTGGATGAATTTAAGAAGGCTCGAAAAGAGTATTTGATGTATAAGTGATTTCCTTAAAAAGGATGAGATCAATTGATTTCATTCTTTTTTAGTTGCGATAATTATCGCTTTTACTTTTTTGTAAAATACAGAATAAACTAAAAAAATATTGACGTGCCGATATTATGATGATAGTATTTTTCTTCCAGTCAAAAAGTTAGGAGGCGAAAAAAATGATTACAGTAGATGGTTTAAGTAAATCTTTCAAAGTTGCGAAACGTTCTTCAGGAATTAAGCAGGCAGTGAAGGGGCTTTTTTATCGAGAGTATTCGATTGTCGAAGCGTTGAATGATATTTCTTTCTCTATTGAACCGGGGGAAATCGTAGGGTATATTGGTCCGAATGGCGCAGGGAAGTCAACGACAATAAAAATCATGAGCGGAATATTGGTTCCAGATCGAGGGACGTGTAACATAATGGGATACACTCCATGGAAGGAAAGAGCTTCCTATGTTAAACAAATTGGTGTTGTTTTTGGGCAACGTTCTCAATTGTGGTGGGATGTACCCGTCATAGACTCGTTTGAGCTTCTCCGTGATATTTATAAAATTCCTCAAAACGAATATCAAGATAATCTTGATCTACTTGTTGAAACACTCGATTTAAAAAGTCTTATTCACTCACCTGTACGGCAATTAAGCTTAGGACAAAGGATGCGTTGTGAAATCGCAGCATCATTGCTACATAGTCCTAAAATTTTATTTTTAGATGAACCCACAATTGGACTTGATGCCGTTTCAAAAATTGCTGTACGTGAGTTCATTAAAACAATCAATAAAGAAAAGGGCGTTACCGTTATCCTTACAACACATGATATGAATGATATTGAAGCTTTAGCTGATCGGGTTATTTTAATTGGTAAAGGAAGTCTATTATTCGATGGGAACTTGACTGAATTACGAAAACATTTTGGGACTCATAAAACGATTACGGTAGATTATAAGGAGGACCAAAATCCATTTAAAATTCCTGGAACTAAAATGATTACATGGTCTCCTGAACGGGCAATTTTAAGTATAGATATTGAACAAGTTAAAATATCCGATGTGATTTCCAGTTTATCCAGTAAGGTTGATCTACTTGATGTCACGATTGAGGCACAACCAATTGAAGAAATTATCGTAGATTTATATAAGGAGTTTCAAATATGAAGCCATATGTATCTGTACTAAAACTACGATTAATGAATGGAATGCAATATCGTTCAGCAGCATTGGCGGGGGTAGCAACACAGTTTTTCTGGGGATTTATGTACATCATGATCTTTGAAGCTTTTTATAGTCAAACAGTACAATCTCAACCACTCTCCTTAAAAGAAATCATTACATACTTATGGTTACAACAATCCTTTTTAGCTTTCATCATGCTGTGGTTTCGTGATAATGAGCTTTTCGATTTAATTACAACTGGGAATATCGCATACGAGCTTTGTAGACCATGTGAAATCTACGGATTTTGGTATTCAAAACTTTTAGCCCAACGCTTGTCGAGTGCAATTCTACGCTGTTTCCCGATTCTATTTGTTGCATTCTTATTACCTCAACCTTATAAAATGACGTTACCACCAAGTGTCTTAACCTTTGTGTTATTTTTACTTGCCCTGATTTTTGGATTACTTCTTCTTGTTTCAATTTCAATGTTCATTTATATTTCAGTATTTGTGACAATGTCACCTATAGGCTCTTTGCTACTGTTTGGGGTAATTGGTGAATTTTTCTCTGGATTAACAATTCCAATTCCACTAATGCCGGCATGGCTACAGACCTTTGCTTATTTCCTTCCATTTAGATGGACAGCTGATTTTCCGTTTCGGGTATACTCTGGTAATATACCTCAAAATGAAGCATTAATTGGTATTGTCATACAAATTTTTTGGTTAGTTTTACTTGTATGGCTAGGAAGAATCGCTTTTACTAAAGCTTTACGCAGAGTTGTGGTCCAAGGAGGGTGACATAATATGCGACTATATTTTAAATATCTTCTGATTCTCTTTAAATCACAAATGGAATACCGCACATCCTTTTGGCTTTTAACAGCCGGACAGTTTTTAATTCCTTTTTCGATGTTTGCAGGTCTTTATTTTTTATTTGAACGATTTGGACAAATTAAAGGATGGACTTTTTATGAGGTTGCGCTTTGTTTTGCCATTATCCATATGTCCTTTGCTATAAGTGAATGCTTTGCTCGTGGATTTGACTCTTTCTCTAGTCTAGTAACTAGCGGTAGTTTTGATCGAGTACTTGTTCGTCCAAGAAGTACAATTGTTCAAGTTATGGGTTCCAAATTCGAGTTTACTAGAATTGGTAGATTGCTTCAGAGTTTAATTGTTTTGATTTGGGCATTAAATAATCTCTCCATCGAATGGAGCAGTATGAAAGTAGTAACCATTATTTTGATGATTATCAGCGGGGTCTTTATTTTTACTGGTATCTTTATCCTTGCTGCAACGATGTGTTTTTGGACAATCCAGGGTCTCGAAGTAGTCAATATTTTTACAGACGGCGGAAGAGAGATGGCGCAATATCCATTAAATATTTATCAGAAATGGATAACTAAATTTTTTACATTTGTAATTCCTTTTGGATGCGTGAATTACTTACCTTTAATGTATTTGTTAGATAAAACGGAGGGAAATGCATATTTATATATGTTAGCTCCTATAGCGGGAATCATTTTTATCATACCTTGTTTAGTAGTATGGGAAATTGGTGTGAGACATTATCGATCGACAGGTTCGTAAAACTTTAAAGATGCAATCCGGTTATGAGGATTGCGTTTTTTAATGGAAGAAACAGTGTAAGTAATTTGGTATAACCTTTTGAAAGTAAACACGAGATGTTTAAAAAGTTCCCAATATCTCCTTAATTTTGCATAAATCTTTAGTTCTTCTTTGTTAAAATATAAAAAAATCATAAAGAAAGGAGGGGCATTACGGGATTAAAACGAAAAAATAAAAGAAAATCTAATCAGCCACATACAAAAGTAATCGATTTTGGAATGGGTAAGACGTTAGCTAAAATTGAAAAAGCAATTCGAATTTTAGAAAAGAAATAGAATAATGATTAATTAGATAGACTTTCAATGCACGGTGCAAATAATAACCATATAATTGAATAAAAAGGATATTAGAAAAGAATGAAAAAACAAATTAAAGTAGTTGGAGCTGTTATACGAAACGATCAAAACCAAATACTATGTGCCTTACGTTCACCTGAAATGAGCATGCCAAATAGCTGGGAATTTCCAGGAGGAAAAATTGAAAAGAACGAGAAACCTGAAGAGGCGTTGGTCCGTGAAATACAAGAAGAATTAGGCTGCGAAATATCTGTAGCTGATTTAGTTGAAGACGTCGTTCATGAGTATCCAAATATAATCGTAAATTTGATAACATATGAAGCCAAGATTATAAGCGGTGCGCCAGTAGCTAATGAGCATGCGAAGATAGAATGGAAAGAAATTTCTGATTTAAAAGAACTTGAGTGGGCACCAGCTGACCTTCCTACCGTTGAGAAATTGATCAGATAAAAAGTATATAAGTTATTGCTGATCGATTAACGATAAAACTAAGTAATTAAGAATGATGTCGAACAAATGATACAAGAAATATTTCTTTGTAAATTTGAATTTTTTTCCATATCCCATATAATAATAAATAAGCAACTAAAGTGTACATACTAGATGAGTTAAGGAAAATTCTTGTAAAACATAGGAGGAAAATATGGGAAGATTAATTCATTTCGAAATTCACGTTGATAACATGGAACGTGCTAAGAAGTTTTATGGAGAGGTATTTGGTTGGACGTTTCAAGATTGGAGTGAATATGCAGGAATGCCATACTTTGGTGCAGTGACAGGCAATGAGGGCGAAATGGGAATTAATGGTGCCTTAATGCAACGCCAAAGTGCTCCTCCTGAAGCAAACCAACCATTAAATGGATATGCATGTACCATGGGAGTAGAAAATTACGACGTTACGGAAGCTAAAATTGTTGAAAATGGTGGCAAAGTAGCAATGCCTAAATATGCACTGCCTGGAATGGCATGGCAAGGATACTTCATTGACACTGAAGGTAATATTTTTGGAATTCATCAACCTGATGCTAATGCAAAGTAATTATTTATGGGTTTGATGAATAATACAAGAGTTTGATTTGTCATTGATAGATGAAGGAACCTCTTATTTGTTGTGTGACATTGTTAAGAACGAAAACAAACCTATGTATATATATTTATAGAAAAAGAGAACAATTTAAAGTTGATATATTTTTTAATTATACTTACAGATAAAAGTCAACTGTTGGCAGTTGACTTTTTATTTTCGTTTCCACAATAAAAAAGAAGTAAAAAATAGTAAAAAATAAATTAAAGTAGTTGGAGCTGCTATCCGAAACGATCAAAACCAAATACTATGTGCCTTAAGAATGACATCTTAACTAATCCATTTACAGCTATGTCACAGCCTAATTCTTCTTTTTTTCACGAACTAATGCCTGTTGTGAAAAAATGAATTTATCCAAAAAAAATAGGACTACTCCAAAGCTATGCATACTAGCATTAGAGTAATCCTATTTTAGTTAAGTGATCCCTTTAAGTTTGTTCGGTAAAATAATGACGAACTCAGTTATATTCTTTTTGCTTGTTACATAAATCTCACCATTATATAAACTGACAAACCTTTTTACAACTGCAAGGCCTAAACCTGTACCAACATAATTTTTTTGGACAGCTTTTGCTCGATATGAATGTTCAAAAATTTTATCAATCTCATCTTTAGGTATTTCCACTCCTCGATTTCTTACTGAAATTTGGATTTTTGAATCAAAAGACGATAATTCAATATAAATTTTTTTAGGTTCAAATGAATATTTCACAGCATTTTCAATAAGGGAATCCATTATTTGAAGGATATTCTCATAAGGAATGAAAGTAGAGATACCTACTTGTATCGTTTGTTCAAAAATTACGTTTTCGTACAAAGTCTTATTCCTAGCAATGTATTGTTTGATATGACTAGATAAATCATAACTTTCTTGGTTTTCTGTTTGGATTTCTTCTAATTTAGATAAAGTAATAATTTTATTGATCATTGAAGCAATTCGTTCAACCTGGGATTCGATTATATTTAGTCTTTCTTCTCTTTTTTTTATATTATGAAACCCAAACATGCGAAAGTAATCTACTGATTGTTGAATTGACGTTAGTGGTGTTCGGATTTGATGTGTAATTTCACGTGCACTTTGTTCTTGAGATAGAATTGCACGTTCAGCACGGTGTAAAATTATATTAATTTGCTCACTCAATTCATCAACATAGTCATTTCTATGTTTTTCAAATAAAATCCTCTCATTAAACATTCCTTTGTTTACAACTACCAGTTTCTTTAAGGCACGGTCCAAAGGGACAAATACATCTCTCATAGCAAAAAAAGCTACGAAAAATGAAATAATACTAAGAATAACCAGAGAAACAACAAATGTAGTAACAGTAATTCGAAATAATGGTAGGAATTCTAGTGGGATATTCGTATAATAACTAGCTATTCCATTAAAATTATAGGATTCAGTTTTAACATTTTTAAATGAAACAACATAATAATTTTGGCCAACCTTCTTAACGCTTACATATTTACGATCTGTAAAGTATCCTTTCTTTACCAAATATGTATTTACCTCGACAGCTTTATTAATGACGGTTCTATAAAGCCTTCTCATTTTCTCATCATTTACTTTTGAAAATGCTTCTTCAGGAAGAATTTGTTCGTTTTTCTTTAAGAGCGGATTGAATGCATAAGTCGAATTAGTTTTGAAGTTCTTAAGTACAAGTACAGAGTTGGGTACAGTCAATGTGGAAAGATAAATGTTTTTCCCTATTTTTGTGTCAGGCGCCTGTAGTATCCAAGAAACTCTCTCTATGCGTTGCATATTTTTTTCACCCTCAGTTATGACGAATTGATGGATTCTAGAAATTAATGCAACAGGGGCCATGATACAAATTACCAAAGCAAGTAAAAATGATATTCGAGTACCGACATGGATAGTAGCTTTTAATGTTGAATTTGTTTTAATCTTCAATGATATATCCTATTCCACGTACCGATTGTATATATTTTGAGGGGATAATCTCACGCAATCTCTTAATTGCTACGTCAATTTTGTTTTTATCAGAATCTGTAATATTTTCATGTTGCCAAACCTCTTTGGCTAAATCCTCACGCGATACAGGCTGGTTTTTATTTTTAAGTAAACATACAAGAATATCGTAAAGAATTGGGCTTGGGGAAATAGTTTTCTGCCCAAGAGTTACTTTACGGTTAGATAAGAAGATAGTTATGTCTTTGAATGACAACGACTTAGTCATTGTAGATTTACCTAATCTTCGTAGCACGGTTTGGATTTTAGCGATTAATATCGGCAAAGAATAGGGCTTTGTAATATAATCTTCCGCACCTGAATATAACCCTTGAGTAACATCTGTTGGATCCGCCCGTGCAGTAAGATATATATATGGCGTATTCTTTTTTTCATTTATCAATCTGGATACATCAAAACCTGAGCACATTAATCCATATTGAGCAAATGGATCTAATGTTATATCTAAAAGCATTAGATCGTACTCATTTTCTAATGCTGCATTGTATGTATCCTTAGCATTATCAAAAAAATCTACTTCAAACGAAGCCTCTTGTAACATCTCCTGCAAAAAAGAGCCAATCTCTCGATCATCATCCATAATTAACAATCGCATATTCTCCACCTCTAATTTAATTTTTACAAATTGATGAAAAATATTAGATTGTTTTTTGTTTAAAAAAGATATTTCAAAATAATTTTTTTCTTACAATCTTGTCAGAAATAATTCAGCGAATAGTAAGTGGTTAAATGCTTGGTTACATGTTTTAATTAACTTGTAACAAGTTGATGTGATTTGAAATTCGTGGAACAAAATATAGAACAATAATAATTTGGGGGTATTCAAATGGCAGGATTAGTAGCCTGTAAAACTTGTGGTAAGGAAATCGCGAAAGGCGTTAAGAAATGTGTGCATTGTGGTAAAGATCAACGTAATTGGTTTAGAAGACATAAAATCATGTCGGCTTTAGGTGCCATAATTGTTGTATCGATAATTGGTAGTGCTCTAAGCGGTGGCGGAGATGGAGCTACAACTACAAATGGAAGTTCAAAAGTAGAGGTTGAAAAGAAAGAAAAAATCTTCAAAGTTGGAGATATTGTTAAAGATGATCAATTAGAAATCAAAGTATCAAAAGTCGAAGAGAAACATTCAGTGGGAGATCAGTATTATGGCAAAAAGGCATCTGAAGGTGGAGTTCTTGTGGCAATTCAATACACAATGAAGAATGTATCTGATGAGCCAGTTGGAGTCTTCGATTATCCTACTCTTAACCTGGTAGATGAAAAGGGTACTAAGTATGATTCTGATATTGATGCTAGTAGCTCATATGCAGTAGAAACAAAAATTGATGATTCAAAAATATTGTCAGATTTAAACCCAGGGATTACTGTAACTGGTACTGAAGTTTATGAGATTTCTAAAGACGCATTTGCTAAAGGTAAATGGTATATCCAAATAGGAAGTCAAAAAGTTCAAGTTAAATAATTTGATTAAAAAATCACCTTATTTTTGTACAAACAAAGATAAGGTGACTTTATTACCTTTTAATAAATTAAATTGTTTAATAAAGAGGTGAGTTAATTGAATAATCGAGTGCATGATTATTTGAAAAATGCGATGTTTGATAATCCTTTTTTCCTCTTAAAATTAGATCCAAGGGTTTCTCAAGATGAATTAAAGGGAATTTTAAACAAGTACCAAAAACGAGCCTCATTGGGTATACTAAAAGATCCCTATGGGAATGTTATTGATCTTCCTAGATTAAATCACTTAAAAAATATGTTGATTCAAAATAATAATAGAACTAGACATCGTTTTTTTTGTTTGTTTAATTTCTTAGAAATATCTAAATGTAACTTAGAGGAAGTTGTAGTATTTATTCAATCTTCCAATAGTAGTACTTCTTTTGAATCTTTTCATGACTATGTACTGTATGGTCTATATCTATTAAGTGAAGAAGGTATTTCACCTAAAAATGAGAAAAAGTGGATCTATTTTTTGAATAGTTATCACAAGGTATTAACCGAAAAAATTCCAGAAATTTTTAGCACATATGGTAGTGAAATGCAAGAGACTGTTAATAGCTCGAAGAATTACTTTCTCAAACTAAAGCAAGAACTTGAATCATCATTTACGGTTTCTATGTCTTTAGAAGACAATAAGATAAATCAAGATAGTTTAGTTTCAATTCTTAAAGTATTAGTATCATTAAAGTTTGATGTGGAGGATATTATTAAGGAGTTTGTTGAACAGTGTATTAATTATATTGAGGAGACAGCGGAAGAAATATATAAGATAATTAGTAATGTAGATAAAAGAGAAGACGTCGAAATTGATGTTAAAAGTAATTTATGTTTATGTCAAAACGCTTTTTCAATATATAAAAGTAATTTGAAACCAATATATATAATACTAAAACAAAATCTAAAAGGTATTAAATT
The DNA here is from genome assembly GCF_004138285.1 of Gottfriedia acidiceleris. Lineage (GTDB taxonomy): Bacteria > Bacillota > Bacilli > Bacillales > Bacillaceae_G > Gottfriedia > Gottfriedia acidiceleris_A. The sequence goes on from NZ_SCFN01000001.1 coordinate 435,788, forward strand.
AAATTATTTTCAAGAGTGTTGTAATGAAACTATTGGAAACGTTTTAAATAGTATAGCTATACACTTTACTTGGGCAAATGAACACTTAATATATAAAGAATTATTAGAACATATAGTTGAAGAGGAATATTTCAACGAAAATTCTCTAGAATTAAATAATATTGTGGGAAAATTAAATAAAATACAGGAAGAACTGTATGAACTTGAAAGTGATAACCTATTAAATAGTCTTTATTCGATATTTGAATGTGCAAAAAGTATATATGACAATTCACCTGAATCAAATTATATGTCATTAAATAAAAAAGAAAAAGAACAATTATTTCGTAAAATTGAACAGATGTATAAACAAGAGTTTCTAATTCATTATGAATCATGCATGAAAAAATATAAAAGTGATCAAGAAAAAAGAAAAAAAATAGAAAATTACAGAGCACGATGTCTATATGAAATTGCTTGTGCAGCTATTGAATTAAATAAATTAGGTATAGCCGAAAATTACCTAATACAGTCAGTCAAATATGTACAAAATCATGAATTATTGGATAGTATTGAATATCTATTAAGTTTAGTTAAGCATAAAAATAAAAATATGTTTGCTAAATTGTACGATAAATTAGGCATTCGTGGCATTATATTTCTAATTATCCTATCAATAATTATTTGCTCTTCCATATTTTCGGATAATGGAAGTAACGATCCAACCTCAAATGATGAGAATTCTACAATAATCCAAGATTCAACAACTCAAAAGGATTTGAAAAAAAAATTAAAAGAAACTAAAGAGCAATTAGACGATATAGATCAACAAATAGATGATTTAGATTATTTAATGGAACAGAAAAATGATGAAATTGATAGTATAGAAACAGATATAAATAATGGAATTGAAGTTGATAGGAATGATTACGAAAATAGAATTAATTCATATAATGCAGATGTGGAAAAATATAAATCTTTAGTTAAAGATTACAACGATACAAAAGATCTATATAATGAATACGTACATCATTATAATTCTTTAAATTGAGGTGATGTAGCTATGGAAAATGAATTTGAAGAAATTACGATTTCTGAGTTAATTGAATTAGGAACTGAGATATGGCGATTAAAAAAACATGTTTCAAACACTGAAAGTAGTGCATTGAGCATCAGATTTATTAGAAAATTGGAAGAGTTCTTAAAAATAAAGAATATAGTTGTTGAAGATCTCACAGGTGAAATATTCGATACGGGATTAGCTGTTAATGTTATTCACACTGAAAATGTCGAAGAAAGTGAAAGGCTTTATATTAGTGATACAGTATATCCTGCTATCTTTTATAAGAATAAATTAATAAAACAAGCAGTTGTAACCATTTCCAATAAAAGAATCGAGGGGCAAACATGCAAACCAAATATTTAAAATATGGAATTGACTTGGGAACTACGAATTCTTGTATTGTAACATGGGAAAACGAAGAGTTGAAAGTTTTTTTAAACAAGGAACAAATGGCTGTTACAAAGTCTGCAGTTTATTACGGTAAAAGAAAACGAACTATCGTAGGATATAAAGCTTATAATGTTTTAGTGACTGAACCTGAAAATGTAGCAATAGAGTTTAAACGACTAATGGGATTACACGAAAAAAAATATTTTCCGTTAGCGGATTATTCTGCTACTCCTGAAGAGCTATCCGCAGAAGTGTTGAAATCTCTTTCAAATAATGTAACTACACTTACAGGTGAAAATGTTACTTCAGCAGTAATTACTGTTCCTGCAGCTTTTAATACCATCCAGTGTGAGGCGACTATTGAAGCAGCAAAATCTGCAGGTATTGAACATGTACATTTGCTACAAGAACCAATTGCCGCAGCAATTGCGTATGGAACAGATCAGTCACTACATGATAAGACGTGGCTAATTTTTGATTTAGGTGGAGGTACATTTGATGTAGCTATTGTTTCATCAATGGATGGTCAACTACAAGTATTAAACCATGAAGGTGATAATTTCTTAGGCGGAAAAGATATTGATAGAGCACTTGTAGAAACAATTTTGTTCCCAGCTTTAATAGAATCTGGTTACAAAATTGAAGAAGGATCTACATTGCATTATCGTATTTTAGGTAGATTAATTTACGAAGCAGAAGAAATAAAAATACAATTAACTACAAATTCTAAAGTGGAGTATGATATTCAAATTGACGATGATGAATATGAAGAAGAATATGGAGAACCAATTCTGCTTCAAGGGACTATTAAGAACGAGAAATTACATGGTATTTTAGATGAAGTTATTCTTCCTAAATGCATAAGATTATGTAATAAAGCTATTGATGATATAGACTTACAATGGAGTGGTATTGATAGGATTTTATTAGTCGGTGGACCTACTCAAATTCCTTATATTCGAGAAGTATTAAAACAAACATTTAATACAGAAATTGATTATTCTCAAAATCCGTTGACTGTAGTTGCTGCAGGGGCTGCAATGTATGCATCTGTAACAAAAATATCAAATGTATCAGATAATAAACCTGTTTATTCAAATAATGACGCAATTAATGTAAATTTTGAATATGAAAATGTTATGTCTACATTGAATGGAACTGTTTACGGTACTTTCAAAAACACCTCAAACATAAAAGAAGTAATGTTATCAATGACTGATGGATCGTGGAATTCAGGTTGGATACCGTTAATTGATATAGAAACGGGATATTTTGAGATTGATGTGATTGTAAAAGAAAACAAGAATAATATATTTACTCTTCAAGTTAGGGATAATAGAGGTACATTGGCCACAGTTAACAATCCTTTAATAGAAATAAGACATAGTTATAATTATTTACAGCCTGCTAATCCGCCTTTACCTCATACGATTTCTATTGAAATTGAGACAGATGAAGGGGGAATGAAAACGAAATTAGAACCTATATTTAAAAAGAATTCAGTCCTTCCTTTAAGTGTAACTCGAAAGTTTTTTGTAACGAATACCTTACTTCCGAATGACGAAAATACTTTTTTTAGTATACGAGTTTATGAAGGTGAAACTTTAGACAACCCTTCAGTCAATACTCTAATTTTTACAATGAAAATTACTGGTGGAAGTTTTTCTTCATTGCTCCCAAAAAATGAGGAAGTTGAAGTGACTATAAGCATTTCAGAATCAAGAGAGATAGGATTGGAATTGTTTATACCAAGGCTTAATGAAGTATTCTCGAAAACACATATCTATTTCCCAGAAAAAAATCGAGCTAATACTATTACAGATTCGATAGAAGCTTCTATAAAAAGTGCTTATGAAGATATTTTCAATCTGCAAGAAGATTTTCTGTTAAGTAATCTAAAAAATGAATCATTACAATTATCAAAAATCGATGAAACCCTTGAACAGTTTGCTAATCAATTTTTCAAAAATATAGAAAGAATGAGAAATAGTGCTGATTTGGCAATGGCAGAGTTAACACGTTTTAAAGATTGCATTGTTATTCCACTTCATAAATTAAAAATGGACAATAATAATCGAATCAGTTCTTCTTCTGGAGGAATTAAAGATGAAGAAATAGAAAATTTAATAGAAGAAACTGAACGTTTAGTATTCGAATTCGATGATACTTCCATATCAAATAATTTTCTTTTTTTAAAACAAAACCTAATAAAAGCTACAGAATTTAAAAATGATCGATTAATTGAAAAATATTCTAATCAATTAAAAGATTTACAATCACATGTTGCACGAGAAGATCCTGCTTATTGGATGGACCTTTTTATTTACATTAGTAATTTTGGTACCTATACAGATCAAAATGCAGCTGAAAATTTTATTCAAATGGGAAGAGAAGCATTATACAATGATGATTTAGAAAAATTAAAAAGAGTAGTATATAGTTTGTATGGGCTGGTGCCAAAAGAAGTAGTAGAAACGATCGAAGAAGATAAACAGTTACCTGGAATACGTTTGTTACCTTAAAAATTGAAAAAGTAAGATAAAAAGGAAAATCAATATGTTGGTTTTCCTTTTTTAAATTTTATTAAGCATATTTTTGAGAGCTTCTAACTCATTCTAAGAAAAAAATCAAATAAATAAATTCAATTCAAATGAACAGTAAAGAAATGGATAAACTATTAGATTAACAACGACAATAGATTGATGATAGTGTGATACTAAATAAGTATGGAGTGTTATTATATAAGATTTGAGTAAATTATTATTATTTATTTATTTATTTATTACAAATAACATATTATTTTTAATATGAATAATTCTGTGTATTGAAAAACGGATGTGAATAAAACACTGTAATCCACCTTAGTTCACTATTTTTAAAGGTATTATAATTTTAATATTCAGTATATTTTATAAATTATATCTTGACTGATTATTATGAAATTAATTAGAATTAATACTCGTCAATAAGGATAAAATAAACATAACTAGAAATCTTTAAATTAAAGGGCTAAGAATGGAGATATTTGTGAATTATTTTTTTGTGTTTCAAAATAAAAGTTATTTAGAAGAAAGAAAAGGTGCCTTCTTATGGGCTCCTCAAAAAAATAGAAAAGGTCAAACTTTTCATCATTGGGAAGATATGAAGCTTATTAAAAAAGGTGATATTATCTTTAATAGTTATAATGGTGAAATGAAATCGATAATTGTAGCAAATGAAAATTGTAAAGAAATGCAAAAACCTAAAGAGCTGAATCAAGTTGATTTATGGGAGAAAGATGGTTGGTATGTTAATTGTACATATCACGATTTAAAGTATCCTATTGTGTATAAAGAGTTTATGGAAGAAATATTAAATAAACAAGACGATAAATATGCCCCATTTAATAAAGTGGGGCGTGGTAATACGGGGTATTTGTTTAGAGTCTCAACCCAACTTGCTGAATTCCTCTTAAACGTTATTGAACAAAGAAACGGCTCTTTTAATATTAATTCTATTAATACGAAGGACTTTATCATTGAGGTCGAAAGTAATTTACCATATAATATTCAAAAAACAGAACGTGAACAGATCATTAAACAAAGAGTAGGTCAATCCATATTCAAAAAATTACTATTAAAAATAGAAAGGAAATGTAAATTGTGTGGAGTTTCAAATGAAAAATTCTTAATCGCTAGTCACATAAAACCATGGAGTAAATCGAGTGATATAGAAAAGTTAGATCCAAATAATGGATTTTTATTTTGTCCAAACCACGATAAACTTTTTGATCGAGGGTTTATAAGTTTTAACCTAAATGGGGAGATAATAATTTCACGAGAGTTAGACGAGAATTCTAAAATATTTTTAAATGTAAACGAAAATTATATGATTCAAATGAATGAAGAACAATCAAATTATATGAATTTTCATCGAGAAAATATTTTTGAAATAGAAAAAATAAAATAATAAGGAATTGTTAAAAGCGAAAAAATTCTAAAAGTTATAGAATCGTTTATGGAATAACCAGAAAACATCTTCTATTATTTAGGATAAGCAAAAATGAACAGCTATTGTATTTGAATAGGTCGGAAAATAGAAAAAATATAGAATTAAGGAAGCTTTAGTACAGGAATTTATAAGCACCTGGCTAATAATTATTCAAACTTCTTTACAAATCAATCAAAGCCAACTGAAACAGATTGGACTTATTAAAAGGCACTTTTGCCGCAAATTCATCCACTTCTTTGGGATTGTCAAGAAAGACAACAGTTTCCCACTTTAATTCTCTTTTATACGTTTTGGGCTTGTTGTAATTTCTTTTCATTTTGAAATTTGATAATTAAAAACGAGAATTAATATTTAAGTGTAATATTTTATTATAATTTTTGTTAGAATTAAAAGCATGGGCTCGATAATGAATCGTTCTCATGCTTTTAAGTTTTGTATTTGTATTTTATATATAGAAGATAGAACAACAATTTAATATATAGAAAAGACATAGATAATTTAGGTGAAAAATAAAATGTAGGAAAAAGCTTTGAAAGGTTGACAGCAATGATACAAAAACTGGACTATTTGAAGGATCGCTTGAGTGATTTAAGTAAACGTAACCGTTCTATTCGCCTTATGAAGTTAGCAGATAAATGGGCGGTTGATTTAACAGAACTAGAATCTGTTTATCAAGATAAGAATCAAAATTCTTCTCTTCTTGATGATATTATAAAGAACAAGAAAAATGAGATTTTATTATTTAAAAGAGATATAAATGATGAAAAGAAAATGCTTCTATCACATAAATTAACTAGCTTACACCGTAATTTAAAAGGGATTGAAGAAGAAACTGGAATGTATGATTTATATTTAGGCTATCCATTCTTAACTGGAAAAATGATGGATGGTACTTTTTTTAGAGCACCTGTTTTCTTATACCCGATCAAGTTAGAAAAAAACGGTTTAACTTGGAATCTAGTTAAAGGTGAAGGAGAAAAATTAATTAATAGGACTCTATTCTTAGCCTTAAAAAAACTAAATGAATTTAATATAGAAGAGAAAATGTTAGATGAAGAGTATTTTTCTAATGTTACTTCAATTCAAGAACTTCATGAATGGTTTAAAGAATTCGATTATAATTTTCCAATTAAAAACACATTAATTCAAAAATTTCAAAACTATACATTAAAAGACATTCCTAAATTAAATGATGGAGAAATTGCACTTGAGAGTTTAGCAGTACTAGGTTGTTTTCCTCAAGGGAATTCTGCAGTAATAAAAGACTATGATTTATTAAAATCTATCCTAGAAGAGAATGGTGATTTAGGGTTTATTTCTGAATTATTATTTGAAGAAGAAAATATTATAAATGATTCATTATTATCACCAATTGTAGAAGAAGTTGAAAAAAATATTGATGAACGAGATAAAGTTTTTTTATTACCTACTGATGGTTCACAAGAAGAAATTCTTCAACTAGCTAGAAACCAAAAGGGTTTAGTAGTTCATGGTCCTCCAGGGACGGGAAAATCTCAAGTTATTGTTAATTTAATTACAGATGCAATTAATCAGAAGAAAAAGGTATTAGTTGTTTGTCAAAAAAGAGCAGCATTGGATGTAGTAAATCAAAGGCTTGATGGATTGGGTTTATCAAAGTTTGCAGCTCTAGTACATGATGAGAAGAACGACCGTCAAAAACTATATTCAAAGATTCAACAGTTGATAAATATACCTATTCAAATAAACGATTCAAACCAAAAAGAATTTGAGTTTGTAAGTTCCCAATTAAGAATGAGTGAAGGCCAGTTAAATGATATTTCAAAAGCGTTATTTGAAGTGCAGGATTTTGGTTATAGAGCGTATGATTTATATAGTATCTCTAAACCAAAGGATGAAATGAAGCGCCTTGTTAATGTTAAACCTTATTTAAATAAATTGAGTAGATACAATTTAGAGGATATTCTTGCGGAGGTTTATACTTACGGGGAATATTATGCAAGATTTGGAAATGAAAGTTATCCATGGAAACAAAGAAAGAGTTTTAAGGATTTAGAGTTAAAAGATCAATCGATAATGACAGATACTTTAAATGATTTAATTGAAAGCGCAAAAATTACTGTTTCTAAATTAGACGAGTTTGAACAAAATTTTGTTACTCCTGAATATGCAAAATTAGTTCAAGAAAAAATTGAGAAGATTTATGAGGATCTAGATGATAGTAAGAAACGCTCTTTTAAGAACATTAGATTATGGATTTGGACTTCTTTTACAGGAAAAAATATTATTGAAGAGCTATTAGAGGGTAATAAGTTTAAAGGAACAAGTTCAAAAGAATGGATTAGATTAAAGCAATGGTTAAAAACGCTTTATGACCTTTCAATAGAAACAGAAAAGTTTATGTCGAAGTTAAGAAATTTAATTCCATATGTAGCTGAAGAATGGATTACAAGTATGGAAAAGCTAGTTAATGATGGGAAGATACCATTAAATGAGCTTGAAAAAATGCATGAATATATTTTCTCAGATTTTGAAGAGCTAAGAAGAATGGACCGTTTCTATCATGATAAGGATGAAACAGTAGTTTCATTAATAGAACTAGCCATTAAAGAAGTACCTTTCGTAGAAAATAATCTAGCAAAAGAATGGATTGATTCTCTACAAGATTCGATTTATTTACATTGGATTGATGAAATTGAAAGAAAACATCCGATAATTGAAGCAATTAGTTCAGAGCAGTTTAATAGAATTCGTGATAAATTGAAAAATTTAATCGATCAAAAACGAAATATTGGTAAACTTATGCTTCAAAATAAATTATTAAGTTCAATCGAAGAAACTAAATTAAACTTTGGTAAAGCGATTAAAGAGCTTAGCCATCAAACATCTAAAAAGAGGCAATTATGGCCATTAAGAAAATTGGTAAGAGAGTTTTCAGATAAAGGACTAACAGAATTACTACCAGTTTGGTTATTGTCACCTGAGGTTGTATCATCAATATTACCTCTAACTGAAGGTTTATTTGATCTTGTTATTTTTGATGAAGCGTCTCAATGTACAGTTGAAAATGGACTTCCTTCTATCTATAGAGGGAAAACAGTAGTTGTTGCTGGAGATGAAATGCAATTACCACCATCTAATTTATTCCAAGGAAGCATGGAGGTAGATGAAGATGATGAAACAATGGGTGAAATTGAGGAATCAAAGAGCTTACTAAACTTGTCTAAGCGTCATTTTCAAGAAAGCATTTTACAATGGCATTATCGATCTAAGTCTGAGGAATTAATTAATTTTTCAAATTATGCTTTTTATAATTCTAATATTCAAATTGCACCAAACGTTGAACCTTTAAAACAACCTGCTGCAATAACTTGGAAAAAAATCGATGGATTATGGATAAATCAATCAAATCTTATAGAGGCACAATTTGTTGTATCAGAACTTAAAAAACAAATAATTACCTATCCAAATTTATCGGTTGGAATCATTACTTTTAATGCTAAACAGCAAGAAAAAATACTAGATGAGATTGAAAAACTTGCTGAAACAGATAAAGAATTTGAAGTGATCTATAATCAAATACAATCACGTGATTTGGATGAAAGAATATTTGTAAAAAATATCGAAAATGTACAAGGTGATGAGCGTGACGTAATTATCTTCTCAATTGGGTATGCTAAAGGAGAGAATGGTAAAGTTTATAATCGTTTTGGTACTTTAAGTCAATCTGGCGGAGAAAATAGATTAAATGTAGCAGTAAGTCGTGCAAAAGAAAAAATCCTAGTAGTTTCAAGTATTGAGCCAAATGAACTTGATGTATCAAATTCTAAAAATAGAGGTCCGAAATTATTAAAAGCATATCTTGAATATGCTAAGGCTACTTCTGAAAACAGTAGAGATCTAGTTACAAGTACGCTAAAAGATATTCAAGAAGGAAGCAATACTATGGTTAGCTCACCAGCATTACATTTTGATTCAGGATTTGAAGTTCAAGTTTATGATATGTTAGTTGAACTAGGATACGAAGTCCATACTCAAGTAGGTTTATCAGGATATCGTATTGATTTAGCAATTGTTGATCCAAATGATCCTTCTAAATACCTTCTTGGTATTGAATGTGATGGAGCTATGTACCATAGCTCACCAAGTGCTAAAGAAAGAGATGTTTATCGCCAAAGATTCCTTGAAGATAGAGGATGGAAAATTGAGCGTATTTGGAGTAGGAATTGGTGGAAAAACCGTTCTGGTGAAATTGAAAGAATTGAACATGTTATAAAAGATTTGATTAAGAAACAGAAAGTAACCGAGTTAATTGGATAAGGTTTTTATTTGCAGCTTATGTAGCTGCATTTTTTTATGGAAAATCCTGGCTCCTCCAAGGTATCAAATAACTTTCATGTGGAATTAATACTAAACTTTCATTGGCTCTCTAACCAATATACTGCATTCTGCGTCAGACAAAATTTGTGGTCCAAATCGATTACAAGATAGCCATAGTGAAATATGAAATTTAATAAAAAACTTAATCAGTAAGTTAGAACTAAAATTTAAAATTACCTGTTCAATTTTTTGAATATCCTTTGCGATACAATTAAGGCAGAATAAATCAGTTATTAAACAATATTAATTTATTCAAGGATTAGTAGAAAAAATTACTAACGACTATATAAATTTAAAATGTAAAAGTTAAGTTTTAAAAAAACGAGATTATTCTAATTACAAGATACATTACACTGATTTGGAATAATGCTGGTAATTTAATATTGATATTTAAATTTCAAGGGGGCTAAACAATGAAAGAGCTAGAAACAGTATATGTAATTGAAACATCTGAAGACTTATATGTAGTTGAGGATGATATTTTTGATGAAAAAGTATTAGATGGGGTTCTAGAACTAGCTACGAGATTTTACTCATATGAAGATGCAGAGGAGTTTCTAAAAGAGATGCAGAAGACAGGAAATGAAGGGAAAATGCGTGCTGCTAAAATCTTTATCGAAGTAATTAAGGAATAAGAAATGGTAAATTTTAAACATATATAAAGTTATCGACATAAAATTATTGTAGATATTGCATTTGAGCAAATATTTAATTACTCTTTGCTTTTTTTGATGTTACTTGTAACAGGTGAATACAATGGAAGTTCGAGTTTTGTTAAAAAATTTTTTCCAGCAACTGTATATAGAGTACTTATTTACAAGTTTTTCTAATAAAATATTTCTGATATGTTACATTTATATATGTTACTATAAATTAGATGACAATTATTACAATAGTAAGGACAAAGAACTAAAATTTTTTATGTTTTAATCTTTATTACATTTAAAAAGTGGTGACTAATAATTGAAATTTTTAGATAAAAATATTAAATCTGAGTATCGATCTACAAGGGATAACGTAGTAAAAGATTTTTATATTCCTCTACTAGGTGATGCTGTTTTATATAAACGTGCTGTAGGTTTCTTCTCATCAACAGCTTTAATTGAAATTTCTAAAGGAATTTCTGGATTAGTTAATAATGGTGGAAAGATACTCTTAATTGCTTCACCAAAATTATCTGAAGATGATCTTATTGCTATAGGCAAAGGATATGAAATGAAAAACAAAGTCATTGAAAGGGCGCTGATGAATTCAATCCTTCCACCGACTAATAATTTTGAAGAGAAAAGACTTAATCTGCTTGCAAATTTGATAGCTGAGGGTAGGTTAGAAATTAAGATTGCATTCATGGAAAACAATAATCATATTGGAATGTTCCATGAAAAAATGGGGTTAATGTATGACGAGGTAGGAAACGTGATAGCATTTACTGGGTCAATGAATGAAACGATGACAGCGTTTTCACATAACTATGAATCAATCGATGTTTTCTGTTCATGGACTCAGGATCAAGAGCGTGTAATAGCTAAGGAACGAAATTTCTATTCAATTTGGAATAATAATGAACCTAATGTACAGATTATAGACTTTCCAGAAATAGCAAAAGAGAAATTTGAAAGTTATAGAGTAAACAAAGTCAATGAAAATGTAGATGAATTAGAATATTTTAACACAGAAACTGAATCCCAGATAGGGAATAGTATAGGACCCAAAATCCCTACCAATGTAGAATTACATGACTATCAAAATGAAGCAATCAACAATTGGAAGGCAAACAACTTTATTGGCATATTCGATATGGCAACTGGTACAGGTAAAACTTATACGGGTTTAGGAGCTATAGCAAATTTATATGACAATTTACAAAATAATTTAGCAGTAGTTATTGTATGTCCTTATCAGCATTTGGTTGAACAATGGGTAGAAGATATTAAAAAGTTCGGAATGAGACCAATCATTGGTTATTCTGCATCTACACAAAGAGACTGGAAAAATAGACTTAAAAATGCAGTAACATCTTTTAATTTGGGAGTAAAAAAACATTTTTGCTTTATAGCTACAAATGCAACTTTTTCTTCTGCATTTGTTCAAGATCAAATAGATAAATTAAAAGGAAACATAGTTTTAGTAGTAGATGAAGCACACAACTTTGGTGCGGTACACTTGAGTAAAATGTTAAATCCTAAAATACCTTATAGATTAGCTCTTTCGGCTACTCTCGAAAGGCACGGTGATGAAGAGGGTACTGAAAAGCTGTTTAATTATTTTGGAGAAAAATGTATTGAATATACATTAAAGCAAGCTATTGATAGTAATAAGTTAACACCATATTATTATTATCCAATTCTGGTCTGTCTTAATGAAGAGGAGCTTGCTGAATATAAGGAATTGACTGCACAAGTAATTAAATATTGTACTACAGATAAAAAAGGAAAATTAAAATTAAGTGATAAAGCCAAAATGATTTTAATAAAACGGGCTAGATTAGTTGCAGCTGCACAAGAAAAGATTTTTAAATTAGCTGAGATTGTTAAAGATTATAAAAATGATACTCATATGTTAGTTTATTGTGGAGCAGCAACAATGCAAGATCCAGATTATATTGAAGGGTCAGTACAGGCTGATGAAAAGAGACAGATTGATATAGTAGCAAATCTTTTAGGAAATAAATATAATATGCGCGTATCAAAATTTACATCTGAGGAATCTGCAGAAGAACGAGAGGAACTAAAAACTGCATTTTCAACTGGCAAACAGCTCCAAACATTAATTGCTATTAGGTGTTTAGATGAAGGGGTTAATATTCCTAGTATAAAAACTGCTTTTATTTTAGCAAGTAGCACTAATCCAAAAGAGTATGTTCAAAGAAGAGGTAGAGTATTAAGAAAATATCCCGGAAAAAACTTTGCAAAAATCTATGATTTTATTACCTTGCCTGTTTCTGTAGCTGAGGCAGAAAGTATGTCTGAAGATGAAATACGTTCTCTGAGATCTTTAGCAATTAAAGAGATTGATAGAATGAAAGACTTTGCATCAATAGCAGAAAATCCTTCTGTAGCTGACCAATTAATTAATGATATTACCTATTCATATAGATTAAATGAGGTAGGAGGAGAAGATAATGACCTTATCTAATGGAGAAATAAAAATAGATGAGAAAAAATTAAATCAGATGAAACTTAGCATTATTAGATTAGAACATAAAAATCTAAAAACTAGAGAAAAATCTGATGCTGAAATGGTGGATATAATACGAAAAATTATTTCTGATGAGGTTAAGAAGAATTATTAAGGGGGGATTCGTATATGCTACTAAAATCTATTAAAATGAAAAACTTTAGGCAGTATCTAGGAGAACAGACGGTAGAATTCTCAGCCAATAATGACAGAAATGTAACTGTTATCCTAGGTAACAATACGAGTGGAAAAACAACTTTGCTTCAAGCCTTTAACTGGTGCTTATACGGAATTGCAGTTTTTGATACAAAAGATTTCTTACTTAACTTAGATGTTTCTCGTAGTTTGAACCTAAATGAAATAACAACTGTAGAAGTAGAAATTAATTTAATTCATGATAAAACTGAATATTTTATACTAAGAACTCAAGAGTATACATGTGAATCAAAAGGAACACGCCCTTCTCAGTTAAAACCTGTGAAAGTATCTTATAAACAACCTGATGGACAAATTGAACCTATTAAGCAAATCCATGTAGAACAAACAATTAATGAAATTTTACCAAAAAATTTATCTAATTACTTCTTCTTTGATACAGAGCGAATTGGAAATATTAGTTCAAAAGCTGATGTAACAGATTCTGTAAAAGGGTTATTAGGATTAACTGTTCTTGACAGCGCAATGAAACATTTAGGTAACAAAAACCTTAAGTCTAGTGTTATAGGAAAATTAACAGCTAGTATGGATGTCGGTGGAAATGAAAGAGCTGCACAAGCTCTTGCTCGAGTTCATAGTGAACAAAAGAAAAAAGAAGGTATTGCAGAACAAATAGAAACAGTGAAAAGTGAAATTAAACACTACGAAATCCGTAAAGAGCAATTAGACACAATACTAAGAGATAATCAATCAACTTCAAGCTTGCAAAGTAAAAAAGAAAAGATTGAAAAAGATATAAAAATTGAAGAAGGGGTATTAGAGTCAACTTATACTAATTTTATACAAGATTTTAATACTAACACAACGAACTTTTTTGCGCAACCATTAATGGAGAGAGCTTTAAATATGCTTAAGGAAGCCAAGATGGATGATAAAGGTATAAAAGATATGACTGCCCAATCAATTATTGAAATAATTAAACGTGGCAAGTGCATATGTGGTGTTGAAATCTGTGAGGGTAATGAAGCTTTCTTACATCTACAAAAAGAACTTGAATATTTACCACCTCAATCAATCGGAACAATAATTAGAAACTTTAAGGATAAGGTTAATACCTATAATAGTACAAATTTTTCTTACTTTAAAAGCTTACAATCAAAATTTGAGGACATTTACAGATACAAAGATCGAATTCAAGATTGGCAAGATGAGGTCAGCTATATAAGTGATCAAATAAAAGGTAAAGAAAATATGCAAAAGTACGAGACGGAGTTATCTGATGTAAAGCAACGATTAAAAAATCTAAATGACAAAAAAGATAGACTTATCAGGGAAGATGGTACCTGTACTAGTGACATAGAAAGATATCAAAAAATATATGATAGTCTTATTTCTGTATCTGAAAAGAATATTGAAATCATGACATATATTAAATATGCCGAAGAGATTTTTAAGTGGATCTCATCAACTTATAAGGAAAAAGAGTCTGACATAAGAGAAAAATTAGAAGAAAAAGTAAATAGTATATTTAATAAAATGTATCATGGACGTCGAAAAGTGGTTATAGATGAAAAATATCGAGTTTCACTACTAACTGCTTATTCAGATGATGAAGTGAAAACGGATGAATCTAAAGGATTAGAAACAGTTAAAAACTTTGCATTTATTGCAGGTTTAGTAGATTTGGCACGTGAGAAAATTGTAAGTAATACAGGAAATGACACTATGTCGTTAAGTTCAGAACCTTACCCACTTGTTATGGATGCACCATTTTCAAATGCAGATGAAAAACATGTAAGCAACATATCTAAAGTATTACCACAAGTTGCTGAACAAGTTATTATGTTCGTTATGGAGAAAGATTGGAGATATGCAGAAACAGTAATGGGGAAAAACGTCGGTAAGAAATATTACCTTGATAAAAAATCTGAAACACTAACCTATTTAAAGGAGAGTGAGGGTTAATGTTTGAAAATGATGTTACTATAAATGGAAAACATGCAACATACACAAAATTCTTAGTTAATGAAGCAGCAGTTTTTAAGCGTTTTATTGACGTTTATATGAATGGTGCTATCTTAGGTTTTTTATATGGGCGTAAAAGCGAGAAAGATAATGGGTCTACCGACAGAGCAAGAATCTATGCAGATGCATTTGCAAATGAGAGGCTGAGATGTGACTTTATTTATAGGTTAATTATGCTTCTTGATGAAACACCTGGGAAAACTGTAGAAGACAGAATTAATAGAGCTTTTAGAGATGATAGTAAAGGTAAAGAAAACGAAGCACATCAAATGAATATAAAGCTTTTTAATTCATATGTTCTTGGTGGAATAGAAGTTTTATATGAAAAATTTACTGAAGATTGCACAACTAAGGAAGATTATATTACTAGAGTTTATGAAGTCGTAGAAAATTTTAATGAAGAAATTCAGGGAGTTAAACATGATAAAATAAATGAAGTAATCGAAAATTATCGTTAGGTGAAGATTATGTCATTCTTAGATTCGGAAAAATACGATGTAGAGTATGTGCTTCAAAGTTTTACTAAATTTGATTTATTCACTAGTAGTTTAAAACTTTTTAAAGCTTTAGAATTTCCAGTTTATCAAAAAGCACATGGTGAAAATCTTGATATAACAAATTTTATATACTCATATGTAAACAAGAATATCTTGTTCAGTCCAAATGAATACGACTTTTTATATAAAATTAAAACTATTTCAATGCTATTTTCTCTAGATAATAAATTACAAGAGAAGAAAACGAAATTAATAGATTTGTCTACAAACCAAATATTATTTATGGCGATAGAACTAAATTCATCTTTACGAGATAGAAGTTATGATGCACATAATATTTCTAAGATAATAAACAAAATTTTTAAATGTCCCGTTTTTATTTTGTTTCACAGCGATAATAATATACTTTTCTCAGGAGTAGTAAATGAATCCTCATGTAAAGAATATAGCAACAATGTCTATTTATCGGATTGGTTTAATTATAGAAATGAAGATAATAAAATTTTCGAGATAATAAGTCAATTATCGTTTGGTAATCATGTTCAGACCACAATGTATAATTTTTACTATGATCTTCTTTATTCTATATCAAGGGAGTATTATGTATTTCCACTTTCAAAAGAATATTTCACTTATGGATGTTTAGTTAATGAATTTAATCCATTATCATTAGATGTAAATATTTCTATTGAAGTCAATTCTTATAAAAGAATTAAGGAGTACTCATCAGAATATAGTAATTACTATAGAGAAAAATACGGTGATGACTATGTGGATAATAGCGAATCGATTGAACTTTTATTAATTGATGAAGAAGAGAATTTACTATTGGAATTTGAGGAAGATTTATTTCTAGATTTTGAAATTGAAATAGAGCAAGAATCTAACTTAGAAGACGAATTAGATATTGAAGACAACGAGTATATGAATGAGCTAATGGAAGAAGCAGATGATGATCTTTTTGATGATCCTCTTAAACTACTAGAATGGATAGAAACTGAAAGTTAATTATAAATATTTAGATATAAAAGCATCTAGTTTTCTAGGTGCTTTTACATATAATAACTTTGCATCTAAATAGAACTTACGTTCTGTTTGAAGGTATTTTAAATTAACTTGATCTTTAATTTACCGAGATTATTGATTAAGTAATTAGAATTTTAACTAATATCAAGATGTAATAGTTTATAAATGAAGAAAATTCAACATAGAAGTTTGAAAAATATTTTTACACGAAGAGTTTTTTCTTTGTTTTAGTAAAAGTAAATAGTATATAATGTCATTGGAAGAGTTCTTCCAAAGGAATTATTTTCGAAAGGATGTATGAATGTGGCTTATGCACAACATCAAAGTTTTTACTTGCGTGATAAATGGACGAGTAAAGGATTAAAATTTTTAAAGGAAGATCCTAGATTCTTTCATGAAAAATTTGCATTTGAGCAAATTGGCCTAGGTAAAAATATGGTGCAGTCTTTGAAATTTTGGTTACTTGCAATGAACCTAATTGAAGAAGATAAAAAACTAAAGATCCATAATTTAACAAAATTGGGTGAAATTGTATTAAAACATGATCGTTTATTATTAGTTCATGATACTGCTTCAATTTTACATTATCAATTAGTAAAAAATGCGGAAAACCGAGCTACAATATTTGATTGGTTTTTTAATATATATAATGAAACGATCGTAAAAAGGGATGATTTAGAAGTTGCTTTTGAAGAATATGTCCACTCCGTAGAACCAAAGGAAATATCTGTAAAATCATTAAAAAAAGATATTGATTGCTTAATTCAATTATATACAAAAGATATGAATGAATTTGATCCTGAAGATGTGATTTATAGTCCATTTAAGAAATTAAATCTTCTATCTGAATACAAAAAAGTTATACGTAAGAGTGGTCCGGAAGTTAAAAATGTCGGATTAACTGCTTTATATTATGTCCTATTAAATTATATAAACCTTCACGAAATAAATACATTGAGTATTGATGAAATAATAAATAAAGAGTACTTATGGGGAAAGGTTTTTAATTTATCAAGAGGTGAAATAATTGAAGCTTTAAATCAGTTGACAGTGCACAAAAAATATCCGATTCAATTTGTTCGTACGAATAATTTAGATAGCGTTAAATTACTAGAAATAGATCCTATTGAATTTTTAAAAGAGGAGTACGAAGAAATGGAGTTGGTTGTTAATGAGTTTTAAGACAAGTGTAAACATAAAGTTTGATATTGGTAAAGAAGAGTTTTTGAATCGCTATTTACCAACTCCTTCTCATGCTTCAGCTTTAATGGGTCTACTACAGGGGTTCACAAAAGAATTAAATAGAGCCCATATCATAGTAGGACCTTATGGAACAGGAAAATCTTTACTAGCGACAGTCGTTGGAGGGATTGTTTCAAAAAAAGCAAGTAGTGATTCTGTAGATAAGCTAATAAAGAAATTTCAAAATGTCGATGATTTAATAGCAGATGAAATTAGCACTTCTAAACATCTTTCTAGTGAATTTATACCTATTCTTCTCACAGGCAATGAAGGTAGATTCCGTCAAACAGTAATAACTAATATTTTAAGAGAATTAGCTAAACATGGTATCAATGTAAAATTACCAGGGATGAGTTCTAAAATTCTAGATACAATTGAAATGTGGAAAGTGGATTTTCCATTTGCCTATAAGCAATTTCTCGAAATATTAGAAGCAGAAAATTTTAGTTATGAAAAATTTATGGCGAATGTAGAATATTTTGACGAAAGTACTATTCAGTTTTTTGCTGAAACTTATCCGAAACTAACAGCTGGTGCTACTTTTGTTATTGATTATAATACAAACTTTATTGCTAATTTAGAAGTAATTATTGAAGAATTACAAAAGAAAAACGTGGGACTATTTTTAGTATATGATGAATTTGGAAGGTTTTTACAAGGGCTAGATGGAGATAAGATTAATGAAACGATGCAGGACTTACAAGATTTAGCGGAAATTACCAATCGTTCAAATCTCCTTCATGTCCTATTAATTACACACAAAAGTTTAAGGCAATATTTTGGTTTATACAACGAAGAAGTCGCAAAAGAATTTCAAAGAATTGAAAAGCGTTTTTCTCAATATTATATCCAAAGCGATGCTACGACATTTAATCGAATTGCACAACAAATCGTTTTAGATAATCGTAGTGAACAAACTTCAATTACTGACAATATTTATGAATTTATATTAAATGGCCTAAGGAAATTCCCTTTATTTCCTAGTATGAACCAGACAGAAAAGGAAGAAATAATTGCGAAAGGTATGTATCCTCTTCATCCTGTATCATTGTTTATGCTTCCTAGCTTATCAAGTGTGTTTGGACAAAACGAACGAACACTATTTACTTTTTTAGAGAGTAATGAAACTGGTGGACTTAATAATCATATGAAAAAAAGTGATACATTGTTTTTCCCGCATCAACTTTTCGACTACTTCTTTCCTGAAATAGAGACCGTAGATATGGAAGAAACTTTTATAGAATATATGACAATTTATAAAAAAGTTATTAATAAGATTCCGCCTGAGTTTTTTAGTAATCAAAATGTAGTTAATCTAATTAAACTAATTACACTTTGGAATATAGGTGGTTTACAGAAGGAAGTAAAGTTAAATACAGAATTTTTGTCATATTGTATGTATATTGACATAAATGAATTAAATCATGTTCTAAGTGAATTAAGTCATATTAAAGTTGTAAGATACAATGTAATAAATGGCTACTGGGAGTTATTTTTAGGAAGTGCAATTAATATTTCTAATGTTGTAAATGAAGAAAAAAAAGTTACTGTACTTAATATAGAAAAAAAATTAGAAATTTTGAAGAGTGGATTTAGTAAAAAATACATTTTTGCAAATGAGTATAATGATGCAACGAGTATGACTAGGTTTGCAAATATTGAATTTGTAATTGCATCTGATATTTTAGAAAATAAACTTGATTTAATACCTACAAATGAATCGGATTTTACTATTTACTATGTATTTACAGATAACCACAATCAAAAGTTTGAGTTATTGCCAATATTAAATGCACAAAAAAATGATCGTGTCTTTATTGCTCTATTTAACAAACAAATAACTGATATAGAACAGCTTCTTTTTGAAAAGATAATCTATCAAAATTTAATGAATGATACCGATTTTATTAAACAAGATAATCATTTGAAAGAAGAGTTAGATATTCTTGATCAAGAAATAAGTTATCAAATAAAAAATTTCTTAAAAGGTTTAAGTAATTTCAGTTCAGAAATTGAGTGGTATTACAAAGGTGAAGAAATCAGTGTAAGAAATGAATACCAGCTAAGTAATCATTTGTCTAAAAATGCAGATAAAATTTATAATAAAACACCAGTAATAAATAATGATAATTTCAATAAAAGAAATATCTCAAATCAACAAAAGAACGCTGGTATTAAAGTAGTTGATTCAATTATTAATTATTACCGTGATGAAGATTTTGGAATTTCGGGAACTGGACCGGATTATCTTATTTATGCTACGGTATTTAAAAATAATAATAATCTAAATAAAAATGTGAATGATTTAAATTTTACTGAAATTACTTATGAACCTTATAAATTATTAAGGGATGCTCTAATTGACTTATTGGAAAATAAAACAAAAGGTACATTACAGGGAATTGTCAGTATTTTTACTAATCGACCATTTTCAATTAGAAAACCATTAATCCCAATATTATTAGTTTCTCTGTTAAGGGATCGTTGGGATGATTTAATGTTTTATAATAAGGATATGTTTATTCCAGGAATTGATGGAGATAAACTTTATCAAATGGTACAAGCTCCAAGTGAGTATGATTACGTGTATTATCATTTAGATGAGAATTATATAGATTTCTTTAATATTATTGAAGAAATATTTAGTGAATATAAGAACCCAAAGTTAGAAGGAAAACCAAGACTAATAGTTCTATGTGCTGCGATGAACAGCTGGTTAAAGAAATTGCCAAGAATTACTCAATTGTCCTCACTTGTAAATAGTAATTTTAAATGGTTACGTACTGAGGTTCGAAAAACTGAGATTTCTCCACAAGCAAGTATGCAAACTTTATTTGAAAAAATTTATGTTAAAGGTAAAATACAGACTTTACGTAACTTAGTAGATTATGGTGATAATTATTTAAGTGAATTTGAAAAACAAGTTGAGAATGATATTAGTGAAATAACGAATATAAGCGATTTAAAGCTTTTAAAAGAATGGGCAGAAAATCAATCAGATTATAATAAAAAAAATAACAAATTTGTTAACGCACTTTTGAAAACTTCAGAAATTGATGAATGGATTAACAAGTTTACTTATTACTACGTGGGTGTTAATATTAGAGACTGGTCTGATTCAACACATGACCTATTTAAGAAACAATTAAAATATGATTTTACACATTTAAATGAAAAGGCTGAAAATGATATTTCTATTGTTACTTTAAAAATAGGGGACCAAACAAAAGTAATTAAGCGTGTAAATCTATCGACAAAAGCACAAATGATATATAACAATGTGCAAAGAATGATGACTAATGCAGGTCGTAACGTTCCTCGTGAGGAAATTGAAAATATGGTTTATAAATTGATTGAAGAATTTGTGGAGTAGGGGGACGGAATAAATGACGGAACGTAAGCCAGTCCATGTAATAATGTTTAGCGGTGGTGCTGCTAGTGCTTATATTGCTTATCAAACGGTTAATACTTATGGAAAAGAAAATTGTAAATTATTTTTCACCAATACATTATGGGAAGATGAAGACAATTATCGTTTTATGAATGAAGTTTCCGAATATATTGGTATTGATATTACCGAAAGAATTGACGGACGAACGCCAGAAGAAGTTTTTTATGATTATCGTTTCTTAGGAAATGCTCGTATGGCAAAATGTTCAGAGGAATTAAAAGTACGTCAAACTTTAATTTATTTAGAAGAATTAAGGGACGAGCATAATTTAGAGCCAATTTTATATTTTGGGATTGGTCCACATGAAAAACATCGTGCTGAAAATTTAACAAGTTTTTATGAACATTGGCCATTAGAACCTGTTCAAACTCGTTTCCCTATGATTCATACATTCCGAGAAGATTTAGATGTAAAAGGAATTATTCAAAATGATTGGGGAATTAAGTTACCACGAATGTACACGATTGCTGAGGAGTTACGTCCAGATTTAGCAGCATTAGGGTTTAAAGGCTTTTCACATGCAAACTGTGGAGGACGATGTGTTCGAGGTGGTTTTCAACATTATGCAATGCTATATGCAATATGGCCAGAACGATATAAAGAACAGGAAGAAATGGAAGAAAACTTCCGTAAACATTTTGATAAAGATGTATCAATGATGAAAAAAGATGGAAAACCATATACTTTGAGACAATACCGTGAAATTTTAGAAAAAGAAGGTGTTGAAAAATACCTTTTTAAAGAAGATGTGGAAATACCATGTGTATGTTCATTCTCATAAAAATAATAGTAAAAGTATCTTATATTTAGAATGTTAGCTTTTTACTAAAAAAGATAATATCTGTAATTTTATTTATCCCATTCATATTTTTGAATGGGTTTTTTGTTATAATCAAATAGGATTAAGTAAAATCTATAATTTATATTTAATTATTTTTAACAAAAGGTAACAATAAAAATATTAGTGTAATAGAGGAGAGTAAAATGTACGGAAATCCATTTGTTGATTATTTAGATCAATATAACGTTTTATCACCTAACCATGCAAAAATATATGATGAGTATACTTATGACCCTGGTAAGGAATCTTACACGTTTAAAATTGATACAAAAATCGAAGAACACTTATTGAAATTGTATAGAGATAATCCTCATAGTATTATCCTTACAGGTAACGCTGGTGACGGAAAAACTAGACTTTGCCGATTAGTTCATGACTCATTAGTAGAGGAAGAATTAACTCAGTGGCCAAACTCTGGAATCATTGATATCACATTTGAAAAAGGAACAATTAGAATAGTTAAAGATTTATCTGAGTTAAAAGAAGATATAATTCATCAAGAACTAAGTAATTTACAAAATTATATTAATTCTAATCATGAAAGCCGTGTATATTATCTTATTGCTGCTAATGAAGGTAAATTAACTAAATTCTTATCTCAACATGAAGATTTATCATACTTACGTCAAATGGTTACAGCGAGGTTTAATGATAATAAATCAAATAATTCAGATTTTAGTATAATTAATCTATTAGACGTAACGTCTTCAGTGTATGTAGACAAAGTATTAACTGAATGGAATAAAGAAGAAAACTGGATTAGTTGTTCTAATTGTCCTATTAGAAAAAAGTGTATTATCCATTTAAATCACGATAGAACATCAAGGGAACATATTCAAAAGCGTCTTGTTGAACAATATCGTTTATTAGATTATTTAGGAACACATATAACGATGAGGGAAATGTTGATTCATATAAGCTACATTCTTACAGGGGGATACACGTGTAAAGATATTAACAATGCAGATTACAAGAAACTTGAAGAACAAAGTAAAAAACCATATTATCAAAATTTTTACGGTCATGAGATTGATACAGATGCATTTTCTGAAATGAAGGCATTAAGGATTTTTAGAGAACTAGATCCTGGTAATCAATCTATATCATTTATAGATGATTTTATTATGAATGGTGATATTTCTGGACAAGAAGAAGTTGAGAATTTGCATAATGACTTATTTGGCAATGATTTAGATATGCAATTTGGTTATTTTAAAAAGAGGCTGAATATATACCGTGATCATAATAAGGAAAGTGATGATAACTTAATTGATGAATGGATATATAAATTAAGAAGAAAGTTGTTCTTTGAGGTAGAAAATGAAAATTACCTGAAGAGGATTGCTCTTTTACCATTTCAATATGTTCAAGATTATGAAGAAATGATTCATAATGCACATAAAAAGGCACTAATTCGTAAAGATTTAATAAACGGTTTGAATAGAGCTTTTTCAAAGAAACTTGTAGCACCATTAAATGAATTGCATGCAACAACTGAAAATCTAATGATTCATTCCTCGTATAGACTTAGAGATGTTGAAATTGAAGACGAGAAAAAAAGAGAAGATATAGATCATTTGCCATCAAAGTTTTTCCTATTAGTCGATGATGAAGTAGAACTATCACTAGACCTTACTTTATTTGAATATTTAATGAGACTTAACAGTGGAGACACTCACAATGTTTTAAGAGAAGATGTTGAAATTCTTATAGATACTTTTAAAAATGAGCTAATTAGGGATAGTGAACCTGATCCATATTCATTAAACATATTGCGTTATGATAAAACAAAAGGCTTATTTATAGAAGATGAAATATTAATTCCTTAGGAGTGGGAGAAGAAAATGGTTGCAAACGTGGAGCAATATTCATCACAATTATCTGCAAAAATTTGGGGACATCGATTTACGGATGGACAACGTGGTCCGGAGTATGTATTAGAGTTCCTTAATGTACTTGTAGGAGCAAATTATAATCTCGATTCACCGTCTTATTCTAGAAGAAAAGCAATAGGATTGAGACAATTTATCTTTGAAGGAGTAAAAGAAGGTAGTAAAAGGGATATTGTTAAATTAGACGATAGTAAGAAGAAAAATTTATACGAAAAAATCCAGGACCCAGAAAAAGTTGAAGTAATTAGAGAGTTTTTTAGAAACTTAGAAGTTCCGTTAGTGGATGGAAGAGGTAAAGAGGCAGATAGATCGTGGTTTGCAAGGACACTTTACCCATTACATGAATGTTTACTCTTCTTCGAAGTTAGAAAAAAAGGAAATTCAATTGGATATGAGCGAAACTTCTTTTCTAGAGGAGGGGAGCTTTATTACTTAATGCTTTCATATGGAACTGAAGGTCATCCTAAATTAAGAAGTTCAATTGAAAATAAATTAAAAGTCTTATTAAAGAAAAATGTGTCATTGGAGAAGATAGTTGATTCAATTTGTAAGGTGTTAGGTGATGAGGAAAAAGAAAAAGATGAATATCCTTTAAAAGTCAGTGGAGATGTTGAAGCTGCACCAAGTTTGCCCAAAGATACTCATAATAACCCACTTTTTTATTCATTTGCAAAAGAATTAAATCAATTAATGGACATAAACGTTGATATATACGAAATGTTTAGACTACTTACTAGTTTAATTAATTTTCAAATAATGAGATATATTTATGACCGAGCTAAGAATGAAAAGAGCGAAAATATACTATTTTTCTTTGATTGTTTAGATGGTCAAGTAAATCAAATATTAAATATATCATCTAACACATTTAAAAATAATGAATTATTAATAAAGAATAAATTTGAAGATTATTTTAAAGATATTTTCAAGTCAAAAATTGGTGAAATAGAAAACATAAATGACAATCTAGAAATATGGAAAAAGGATCCAGAAAATTTTCTTGAATTTATGGGTCTTAGTAAATTACGTACTAGAAAACAACCAGTTATTAAGACATTAAAACAATGTAAAGATTATAATGACGTAATGACAAAGCTGTTTAATACAGTTAAGGAAGTAGTTTCAGATCAGTTAAAACGCCATCAATTAAGTATTGTTAGAATTCTCGCACGTGATGGTGGAATTGGTAATTATAAAACTGGAACAAATTACAGATATTCAATGACAGACACATTTTTACAAACTCTAGTATTTAGTAATGTTGAGCCAAATTGTTCAATTGAGTTTAGTGATTTCTTAGAAAAAATATATGAGTTATATGGTTTTGTAATTGGTGTGAAACAGGCACGTGAAAGTGAAATTTACGAAAACTCTAGATTAAATATAAGATATTTTCAGAAAAATGAATTAGCACTTCGTGAAAAACTAAAGAAAAACGGATTATTAGTGGAATATTCAGATGCAACAGCTATGATAAAAAATCCATATGATGCATCAGAAAGTGTGGTAATTTCATGAATGAACATCAATTATTAGGGAAATGGTTATGTCAATTATTAAAAAATCACTTTATAGAGCAAAAGAAAGATCATACAGAAAAACTTTTTATTAAGATTAATGGACTAACTAAAGAAAACTTTATTAATGTGTTAACGCAATTAGAAAAAGATTTCACTGAACTAAAGGCATATTATGAACCAATAATAAGAACGATGACACCAATTAAAGGGTTAGAAATTTTTTCATACAAGGAACACGAAACAAGTACTTGGTTACGAAATAATACAAAGACTAATCAAGCTTTGATCTTATTAATTAATGAAACAACACCTGAAGGTCAAAGCTTAGAAAATTTATTTACAATTGATGAAGCTTATTTGATGTCTAAACCTGGTTTAGATGCAATGTATGAAGTATTGTCACAAAACGGAGTAGTTGCATCTGAGGAAATTAAGACACTTAAAACTTTTCTTGAGTTATATAACAAGATATCTGAACCACAGCTTAGAAATGTATTAAGTTTTCTTGTTAATGTAGTTACTGATCCTTCTCCATCAATAATTGAAAAGATTCAAAAATATTTACCTTATGTGAATCTATTTTCAGATGCAAAGTTACAAATTAATACTACTAATATTAATAGGATGAAAAAGAATTTTTCATTGGCAAATCTGCGTGATGGAGCTAGAAGTTTAGATCAAGAAAAACTACAAAATAATCTCTATAGTTTCTTGGAAGAAGAAGAAAAAATTAATTGGGATGGCGAAGAGATTTGGACAAAGGTAGATCCTGAAAAATTTAGAGAAGAAGCTATTGATTTTATTAACCAAAAGAACAAAGAGTTTCTAAAATATGATATTGAACTTGCTGAGAAAATTTTTAAATTTACAATAAAACAACCCACTCTAATTAATCAACTTGAGAATGTCTTAGAGAATAATCAAACAGATGTTAATAACGATCAAGTTGAAAAATTTAAAGAAGGTATAGAAGAAATAGAGAATGGAACAGATGTTGAATTGATTCAAGATTTTGTTGATGAATTTGAAGAGATATTGGATACACAGCCGGGTCTGGTGAAGAAACTTAATCGTTTAATCGAAAAGCGAAGAAATCCTTCTGAATATGAAGATTTAACATTTGCTTTACTTCATGAAGCGTTTAGTATGATTGAAGAGGAAAGAGAGAACGAAAATATAAGGGAAGTACAATTTAAACTTGAAGTAAATAATACTAAATTACCTGAAAATATTATTAAGTTATTATATGTTTATCTAAATAATCTTTCATCAGTTATTCCTTTAATATCATTTGAATCAAATTCTATACCAAAGGAAGCAGATGATACTTCTAAGGACAATGATATAGTATTTAATTTATCGATGATTTTGAATGAAAATGAAATTAATAAAAGAAAATTTAAAGTATATTCGTTTAAACAATTATATCTGTACTCTCTTATTCAACAATTAGAAAATGATGAGTCTATACCTCATATAAACGTTTATGCTGAAAATGAGATAGAAACCCTAGATATAAAACATATATTAAATGATAATGTAAAGTACTATATATCTAGTAATGATTTAGATATAAAAAATAATGTGCAAACGATTAATCATTACTTAGAAGAGTACATGAAGATTTTACAATGCATGTGTAAAGATGGGATTTTCACATTGAAAGTTAATGAACTTGAAAATGACTTAAATGAAGTCCTTTCAAATATCTATACTTCTGTACCTGTAAGTAAACATATCTATCAAATTATCAATTTAATTGGCACCATTGATACGTATGAAAATCAAAAGAATGAAACTGGAATACCTTATGAAAGAATTGTAACTTTATTTAACCCAATTAGATTAATTTCATATATAAAACGTTTTTATTATATTCAAGATCAGTTATTCGATTGGATATGTAAGGCAGCTGAAGGAAATCTTGAAGTAGAAAAGCTAGAAGAATATCTAGAATTTGTAGTTGAAAAAACAAGTAGTCTATCCCCTCGTTACTTTTCGAGTAATGGAGACGATTCGTTTTTAATTGAAACAAAGGAAATCGGTGGAGAAGGTCGATTTATTCTAAATACTCACCCATCAGAAAACGCAGATTATTTAGCTAAAGAGTTTTCAGATGAATTAGTAAAAGTTGTAAAGAATTATTTTGAAGTATATCCGTATGCAAAAGATGGTTTAGAGGTTTTGTTTCTTTATTGTCAAAGTGCGGAACTAGTTACTAAATCTATAGATGAATTATTTAAGAAGACTAAGGTAAAGAAATTAAATTTAACAGTTCATAGTGAAAATGCTGCAAGATTACATGATAGATTAAATAAATGGATTGAACAAAGAGAAGAATTTAATAAACCAGAGATGGGTAAGAGATTTCCTAAGGTTGAAATTAATGTGATTTCAGGAAAAAATATTAATGAAATTGCTAGTCAAGCTGAAAAGAAGATGAGTGATTCTGATATAGTAGCTCTTGTTGATTATTTTGGACAAGGTAATCAGATTAAATATAATTTTGAGCGAACTAAAGTAAATGAATCTTCTAATTGGTTTGAACCAACGTTTAAAGAACCCTTAAAGGCTGACGAAGCAGTAAAAAGAATTAGCTATGTAAGTGAAAATATGCCTGAAGTACTTCAAAACTTCTATCAGCTCCAATATATCATTCAAAGTAATGTTATGCCTGATAAAGAAGAAATAAACGTGCTAAGGAATTTAATATCTATTTCAAATGTAGCCCACAGTTCCTTAATTGACTATATGCATAATAACTTTAATTGGTCTATGATAATGGATCGATATATTGATAAAACATTATTGCAGAAAACATCTTCGAAGGCTGAAATAGTACAATATAAATCTAAAGCGGGGTCTAATAAAAATTTTAAAGTAATCACTTCATCATCTAAATATATAAGAAAATTAACTGAGCAGACTCGTGACCACGCATACTACGATAGATTATATAAGAAATTAGGTTTAATACTTAAAAATCAAAATATTAACAGAGATAAAGTAGTAAATGCAGTTCAGATCGTTAAAGATATTTCTGGTGGATTGGTATTAAAAGTTATAGGTAGAGGAAAATATGCCCATGAAATGATGGCAACTTATTTTACATTAGAAAATCGTTCAGATACTGAAGAAAAATCACTTCAGAATTGGGCTGTTTGTGACGAACTTACATGGTTTGCAAGTAATAAACGTAGACCAGATATGGTTCGTACTACAATCAATAAAGTTAATGATAGAATTAGCATAAATTTTGAATTGGTTGAACTCAAGTTTATTAATCATCGTATTTTCGACCAAGAAAGATTCGATGCGATTAAACAGATAAAATCAGGTGTAAACCTTTATACTAAGTTATTTAATTTTAATAAAAATAAGCTTGATTCAGATTTTTGGCGTAATGAACTTGTCCATTACTTAATCGAAAGACAAGCATATTCACCTGATTGTGCTAAGTTAATAAAAGAATTACAGCATGTATCAATTGAAAATTTAGATGTAAATATAACAGGAGCGATTGATGTATATTGTTATACTTCAAATTTAACTGAGTATCAATTTGATAAGGTTAGTGATGGTGTGTTCTTAGATTACTTAGAAGAAGGTTACAAGAACAATATCTACACACGTTCATATATTTTATCGAAGTTAGGTGCAACTGAGCAATCAATGCCATCATATGAAGAATTAGAAGAAACTGAAGATAAAGATAATATATTTGGCTCGAATGAATTGTTTTTTGAAGAAGGAATAAAAAATGATGATTCAAACGATGCAGATGTAATAGATGTAACAAACGAAAATGATATAGAAGACGAAACAGAAAAAGATGCAGAAGAAGTAGATGAAGAAACCAACGATGAAGAGAATGAAGATATCAATAAAGACAATGATGACGTGGATGTTGATAACAAAGGTGATAAATTAGTTTCTAATGATTTTCCAGAAAAAAAAGCACTTATCAACCTTGAGCTTGAGTATGATACAAATGATTCATCCATTGAAGAATTAAAAGATAAATATAGTAGAAAACTTATAAATAACTTTAATCAAAATGGTGTTTTTATAAAAATTAAAGATTCCATCGTTGGTTCAAGTGTAATAAGGTTAATCTTGACTATTCCTGCAGATTTACCTCAATCAAAAGTTACTAGTCGTTCAAAAGATGTTCAATTATGGTTAGGTTTAAATAATGAACCACACATATTTATTAATAGTCAGGGTATAAACATTGATATAGTACGAGAAAACCCTGAAACTATTTATTTTGAAAATTTTATGGAATTAGTTAGAAAACAACATCAATCAAAAATAAATGGAACAAATCTTATAGCTCCATTAGGACTTGATCCATTAAATAATGTTATTACAATGGACTTTTCTAATTCTGTAACACCTCATTTACTAACAGGTGGAACAACTGGTAGTGGAAAAAGTGTTACTCTTAATTCAATTATCCTTGGCATGATGTGTTTGTATTCTCCGGAACAAGTAAGGTTTGTTTTTATTGACCCTAAAA
The DNA here is from genome assembly GCF_004138285.1 of Gottfriedia acidiceleris. GTDB lineage: Bacteria > Bacillota > Bacilli > Bacillales > Bacillaceae_G > Gottfriedia > Gottfriedia acidiceleris_A. Next base: position 465,918 of record NZ_SCFN01000001.1, read on the forward strand.
AGGTTGAGTTTACAATTTATGAAAATAGAATCCATACTCAAAGTGTCATAACTGATATTAATGAAGCAGTTACAGTATTAAAAGGGTTAGTTGATGAAATGGAAGAGAGATATACTCTTTTTCAGAAAGAATTAGTTACAAACCTTGAAGAATATGTTACTGAAGTTGGAGAAAAAATGCATAGGATTGTAGTTGTCTTTGATGAATTTGCAGATTTTATGAGTCAAGAAGGCGATGTTAAAAAAGAAGTAGAAAATGCAATCCTAAGACTTGGGCAAAAGGCTCGAGCTGCTGGAATTCATCTTATTATCTGTACACAAAATCCTAGAGCAGATATTATAAATACAAATATTAGAAATAACTTAGGTGCAAGATTAGCTTTAAGGGCGACTGATGTACATGCTTCAAACGTTATTTTAGGACAAGACGGTGCAGAGAAATTAGCAGGAAAAGGTGACTTTTTAGCAAAAGTGTATGGTGAAACAATTAGAGGAAAAAGTCCTTATCTAACTCCAAAAGTACGAAGGGCACTTTTAAAATATTTTGAAGGTTAAACTTTAAAGTATTTAATACATCTAAATAATCAAATTGGTACTTATTATTGAAGACTCCTTTTAAGGAGTCTTTTTTTATTAATTAAATTCAATATATTGTTAATAACAAGGGAAGTATATTTATTGCATCCTTATCAAATAAATAATAAATGGTAAGTTCAAAAGTAAATTTTGTTTTTTGAGTATTGTTTTTACTAGCTGGAAATTGAAAAAGGTGGAAACATTAATGTCAGTATTTAAATATGCAATAAAAGAAATGATTCAAGAATCAAAAAGTATTTATGGACCGTGTTCATTTCAAGATTATTTAAAAAGTAACAATATAAACAATCAAAGGACAGCTTCCTTTATTTCTGTAGATGCTTACGAGGTTCTTAATAGAGAGTTGAGGGAAAATAATACAATGGTACTGAGGATAGGGGTATCATTGAGTAATAATACACAGTTTGCATTAGTTAAACCTAACTTACCGATAATTGATGAATACTTTCTAAGCGATGAGCAATTATTTACAGATATAAAAGGATCTACTTTTTTACCAACAGCAAGTTACAAACAACTTTTTGGTTTTAATCTTCTACCATCGTTATCAGAAACAACATTAGTAAACTTAGGTTTAGCTTCAGGTATTATTAGTGCTGCACTTAACTTAGATAATTACGAGATACCATTAGCACCTTCAACTGGTAAATCAACTTTCAGTTTTAATTTAAATTTACATAGTGAGTATAATTATGAAGTCTTACATAACAATGGGCAGGTTGAAGTGGACGCAATCTTTATTGAAAAAAGAAATGGTAAAGAAAGTGTATTTGTTTTAGAAGCAAAATCAAATAGTAGCTATAAATCATTAGCAAAGCATAAATTAGTTTATCCTATACTAGCAATTGCTAGTAAAGTACCAAAAGATATGGAAATTATCCCCGTTTATATTAAGGTATTTAATAATAGTGAAGGGCTACATTATCATATTCTTGAATGTAGTTTTCCTGATCCAAGAATTGAGACTAGAGCAATAAATGAACTAAAACCTGTTAAACATAATCATTTAATATTGCCTTTTTTTCAAGAGCTTTAAATTGACTTATAAAGTTTGGATTTATTGTTATAACCAATTAAAAAATCTATTTAAAAAATTAATATTAAACTGAGACCTACTCAATTTTCTGAGTAGGTTTTTTATTTTCAAGTTTAAATAATTAAGAAAAACACGAATTCCCCAAATAGAACCAATACTTTCAAACACCCACTCAATTTTCTGACCATCCCAACAGTTAAGATTAATCAATCAAACCCTATTCTAAAAAAACTGAAGGAGGAATTCCAATGAAAAAATTCACTTACCTATTATTAGCACTTCTAATTACTCTACAAGCAGGCTGTTCATCAAACAACCAAGCAAAACAAACAACAAAAAATTCAAAACCAAAAGAAGAATTAGCCGTCGATAAAGGCCTATTCAACGTAAAGCTAACTCTACCAGCTTCAATGTTCGAGGGTGACGACATCAACAAAGTCATTTCCGATGCAGAAAAAGAAGGAATCAAAGTAACAAAAAACACCGACGGATCTCTAACCTACAAAATGTCAAAGTCTCAACATAAAAAAATAATGAAAGGTATGAGAGAAGAAATTATTAAAACAGTCAATGAAACAAAAGAAAGTAAAGATTTTGCTTCACTAAAGGATATTACTTACAACAATGATTTTTCAGAGTTCACTATGATTGTAGACAAATTAACCTATGAAAATAGCATGGATGGTCTCGCAGCATTTACATTTGGAATGTCAGGAATGATGTATCAACTTTATAACGGAGTAAATCCAAATGAGTATAAAGTCACCATCTTAATAAAGGATCAAGCTACTCAAAAAGAGTTTGATAAAATCGTTTACCCAGATGCACTAAAGGATAAATAATGCTGAATTGATTTTTGAAATTAGTAAGGTTAACAAAAAATTAAAAAGCGAGGTTAAAATTATGAACAGAAAATATTCAAAGCTTGTAAGTTTATTAGGAACAACAGTATTAACAATGTCATTATTGTCAGCATGTGGGCAAGATACAAAAGATGTAACCGTTAAAGAAGACTCATCAAAAACAGAAGAATTAAAAACAACTAAAAAAGAAGTAAAACCAAAACAGTCAAAATTAGGTTCAAGAACGAATCCAGTTCCATTTAAGAAAACTGCTACTGTCGATGACGAATTATATAATGACAATGGAGATTCATTTCCAATTAAGTTTGACTTGACTGTAGAAGAAGTGGTACGTGGAGATGCTGCATACGCTAAATTAAAAAGTATGAACGAATTTAATGATCCTGCGCCAGAAGGTTATGAATGGATTTTAACTAAAGTAAAAGTAAAATTTGTAGAATCAAAGACAGAAGATTTAGCATTCATGATTGATGGAATTATGAATTTTAACGTGGTTAGTGAAAGTGGAGATATATACAGTGGCAATATTTTTGGAACAACAAATCCAGAATTCAGCTTCGAAATGTATGTAGGAAATGAAAAAGAAGGCTACATCGCAAAATTAGTAAAAAAAGGTGAAAAAGCACAACTAAGATATGAGGAATTAGTCGGAGGCCAAGTATTCTTTAATCTTCAATAACTCCAATATTAAATTAAAAACGTTATATATTGAGAACGAAATAATATACTTTTTAAGAAATGTGTACAGAGAAATCTGTACACATTTTTATAGAGCAATTTGGAAAAAATCGTATTAACGTTGAAGGTATTTTAAAAAGTTAAGTTAAATATCTTTTAAAGAAAATAGAAATATAAAAAAGACTATATAAAATTAGTAAAGGAGAATTTTTATTTTATGAAAAAATATATACTTCCGTTTTCAATATTTTTTACAATTGGGGCATCAGCTTGTAGTAGTGAAGAAGCTAATAAAGAAGACCGAAGTGATTGTAATATAAAAGGGAATATCAGTTATAACACAGGAGAAAAGATTTATCATCTAACAGAGGATCAATTTTATGATGTAACAGTCATTGATGAAAGTAAAGGAGAAGCTTGGTTCTGTTCTGAAGAAGAAGCTGAGAGTAAGGGATTTAGGAGATCTGAACGATGAAAAATAAAATATTAATTGGATTATTAACATTGAATATTTGTTTAGTGGGTTATATATTTTATTTTCACATTAAGACAAGCGAAAGAATTAAATATCTTGAAACAAATATTAACAATTTAGATGTATCTGACTCAATCAGTGATATTGAGTCTAGTGTAGAGGAAATAAATAGTGAAGTTGATTATTTAAATAATCATGTTGAAGAAATAGATAATAATATAAGTGATTTAGAGTCAGATCTAGATGAGATTTGGGGAGAATTTTTTTCTGAATAATTATTGAAACATTAGTAAAAAAATTTTAGTCAACCCTATCCAAATCCTAGTTGCTTTTTTAGTGATAAAGAGCCTCCAGATAAGTGAGAGGCTGGTAACAAATGGATAACAAAGAAAAGGTTTTAACCAAGAAAGCACTTGGAAATAGCAGCAAAGTAACAAATTCAAAAGTTGCTTACAAATTACACTCTAAATCAACCGCAGTCGATTAATGATGGAGAGGCATTACTTATTGTTTATCCAGAATCAGCTTTATCTCATGACTCGGGTCAAGACGGAAAAATTGATGCTTCGTATTTTAAGAACTTAAATTTTGATAATATGGAAAACTTTGCAATGAGCAAATTAAAGGAATCAAACCCGGAATATAAGGAGTACAAGAAAAATAGAGAGCCCTATGCGTTAACTTCTAATAACTGTGCGACTTTTTCTGAAAGTGTGATTTCTAAGGGAGGGGAACTATCAAAGCCTTATGTAATAAACCCTTCGCCAATTAATTATGTAGATGAGTATTGGGAGGAAAGGATATGATAAAGTAAGCTTTGATTTTAAAGGTAACAAGATCGAAGTAATAAAACAATAGGGCTGAATCTATCAATCCAGGTTAATTAGTGAAATGAACTTTTCCCTAATTTTCTTTTATTAATGTCCCAAATGAGTTAGTTTCAAAATTAATATTTCCGATTATAAACACACAAGTAGGTAGTCTTACATCATAAACAAGAGAATAACCATTCATAGTTATTCTCTTGTTTCATCCTTCAGCTTAATCAGTTGACTTAATTTCAACCCAAACTATTTGTTTTGATACAATACTATATACTACTTTGAAGATTATTTTCTGATTTTTATCATAGTAACTATGATACTTAAGTTCTTGTCCTCTATCTTCCCAAGCTTCATTGAAATTATTCTTAAGTAATTCAGTAATATCACTGATATATTTTAAATTAGATTTACCATTTATAATTACCTTGTTTTCACTATAAAAGCCAAATAAATAATTTACTTGATTTTTTTTATTTATATCGATTACTAAATTTTCAAAGCAATATTTTGCATTCTCTTCTGAAAATCGATTACTTTTAACATACCCACTTAGATCTACATCGTCGATATTATCATATATTTTTATATTATTTATCGTAATCGAATTTAAAGATGTGCTTTTTAGATTTTTTTCACTATTACATTCCAACAAAATCAAGATACTACTTAGAGATATAAATATAAATAACTTTTTCATTTTCCACCTCGATAACATGGCTTTAACATTAGGAATAGCTAGGAGAATCCATCTTAACCTTCCCACTGAGATTTTATATAGAGATAATGACCACTTCAGGCTAAATTCAATTAATCTATAAAAAAAATTTCTCAATTAATATCTCTATAAAATAATATTAACAGAGTGTAATCTGTATTTTTTCACTAAAATATTACAAAAATATGAAAATTTTACCACTTTTATAAAATGCGGTTATGCGAAAGACCTACTCAATTTTTGAGTAGGTTTATTAAAGTTAGTAAATACTCCCTAAATAAATCTGGTACATTTTAACTAAAATAACAAGGTTTTCTATGCTAAACTTATAAATAGATTAAGAGGTAGATTTGAAATCTATTAATCGTATTTATTTACTAAAAAATGTTTTAAATTAGGTAGCATTTGTTACAAAAAAATAGATTGGAGTTATTACAGATGAAAAAACTTGTTATTGGTATTCTTACAATTGGACTTATTCAAAGTTATTCAATTATTTCAACTGATGATGCTAGTGCAGCTGTGAAAACATTTAAAAACTGTACTGAATTGAACAAAGTATACAAGGGTGGAGTTGCCCGTAGTTCATCCGTTAAAAATAAAGGCGGTAAAACTAAATATAAACCGTATGCATCAAAAGCTCTATATGACGCTAATAAAAAAATGGATCGAGACAAAGATTTAATAGCGTGTGAAAGATAAGTTTAAGAAGTAAAAAATATTGGTTCTCAAGAAGGAACTAACTATCTCAGACTGTTGGCAAACTTGATTTTTATGGAGTTTGTCTACAGTGACCAATACTATTTTAAAGTATTATTGCAGTCTTCAAATTTTTGAAGACTGTATTTTTTTTTTTCTGAAATCTTCAATTTATTATCACATTTATAATGAATTTAATAGAATTTACTATGTTAATCTTTTCACAAGTTAGTAAAATTTTACTTAGGAGTGAGACTTTTGAAGAAAAGCTGTTATTTACTCAAACTAGTTAAATTGTAAAAATCATATGATACTTGCTATAAGAGAAGAAATAAAAAGAGCTACTAGTTTAATTGGTTATATGGTGTTAGAAGATGACTGGGATGATGATAGAAATCTAATCTTTGTGAGAATATATACTTTTGATAATTTAAGAGACGATAAACAAGATGCATTATTAGAACTAGCAGAAACTTTTATTGAGTTTAAACCGAGTGTAAATCTTAAAGTGGATTTTTTTGTTGCAAGTGAGGTTATAAAGTTATATGAGAAGAGTTGGGAAAATGATATGAATAGGATTCCTGTTTATCAATGGTTGATAGATGCTGATAGTGAAAATCCAATTAGTTTAGCAAAATTAAAAATTGATTCATTAAATCATCTATCACAAGATGAATAAATAAGAACTGAATGATGTGGAAGAGAGACTTTTAAAGATGACACTAAAAAAGTTCGTTCAAATTAAATATGCGAAACCCTCTAAGTTATATCCAGAAAGGCTTCGCTATTTTCTTGTAGTTAAGGGTCTGTAATACCTACATTTCGTAAAAGTTCGGGGGAATAAAAATGATATTAACAGTCTTATTTTTAATTTTATTACTTATTCTGGGGAACGTATTATTTAAAATTCTCCCCTGGAAGTATATTACTGCACTATTTGGAATTATTGTATTGCTATTAATAGGTTTTTTCATTGTTGAGCGTACTTCTATTTTAGTAAAAAATACACTACTAGAAAGTACTTCACTAAAAAGTGAAAGATTGAATGAAATTAAGATTGATAAACAAGTTACACCTGAACTATTGTTAGATCTAAAAAGTAAATATGGTAGAACAGTTAAACACACAGATATTGTAGTAATACTTTCTGTTGAAAATGATAGAAACTATCAATTTAAGAAATTATATATTGGAATTAAAAACAACAAAATTAATAGTATTATTTCTGAAGATCCTAAACTAAAAACTAATAAAGGTATTGGAATAGGAGATGATAAGTCTACTATTATGAATAAGTATGGTAATAACTACATTCACTCGCTTGAAGAAATAGGAGAAACGATATCGTATCTTGATAAAGAGAGAAATGTAAAATTGACTTTCATAATGTATAAAGAGAAAGTATTTCAAATTATTCTAACTAAATATTAAATTAAGGAGATAAATTATGGGCATTTCAATTGTTATTATTTTTATGTTTCTTTTTTCATTATTTTCTTTAGTTATTGGTTTAATGAGAAAACAAAAATATATTATAATTATTTCAAGTATAATATTACTTATATCTTTAGGATTAGGAGCATTTATAATCGTATTTATTTTTACATCAAAAAAATCCGGCCCAATAAATGAACCAGATTTCTCAAGTCTGCTTAATTTCCAATCTACGCGCAACCAACGACAAAACATAATTAACAATAAAATACATCAGCGAAACCATCACCATAACAGGGATTACATAAGATTCTTTCTGCGCATAAATAATTTGTCCATTGTGCAATAAATCGGGCAACGCAATAACAACAGCTAACGATGTATCTTTCAATAAAGAGATAAACTGACTAACAATCGGCGGAACCATTCTTCTCAATGCTTGAGGCAAGACAATATAACGTAATGTCTGAGTGTAATTGAGGCCGGACGCACGAGCTGCTTCAATCTGTCCTTTTTCGATCGAGTTTAATCCACTTCGAATAATTTCTGAAATCATAGCTGATTCAAAAATCGTTAATGCTGCGATGGCGGCTGTCGTTATTTTCATTTCAATCCCGATTTCAGGTAGGGCAAAGTACGTAAAGAAAATAATCAGTAACAAAGGCAAGTTCCGAATCGTCTCAACAATCGCGACTAGTAATTGAGTAACAACAGGAATCTTCGTATATCTAAGCGTACCAATAAGTCCACCAATAATGAAACTTAGTACAATTGAAATGGCAGCGACCTTAAGGGTGACCCAAAATCCTTCTAGCAAAAACTTGATATGATTTAGTGTGTATACATCAGAGAACGGCTGCAGAAAATCCATTCATCCACCTCCTTAATTACTTCTAGCCAAGCGTTTTTCTAAATATCCTACTCCAATACTTAAAGGAATCGTTAAGACTAAGTAAAATAAGGCTACGAAAATATAAGTATCAAACGTAACGTATGTCATTGCAGATATTAGATCGCCTTGATACATTAAATCTCCGCCAGCTACGACTGCTAATAATGATGAATTTTTTACTAGATTTAGAAATTGGTTGCCAAGGGGAGGGATTACGATTTTTATCGCCTGGGGAAGTATAATGAATCTCATTGCCTGTCCGTAAGTCAATCCTGTCGAGCGAGCGGCTTCCATTTGTCCTTTTGGAACAGAGAGGATACCGGCACGGATTGCTTCGGAAATGAAGGCTGCTGTATAGATGGTTAATCCAATTGTTCCTGCGATCATCCCACTAAAGCTTCCAGCTAAATAAGTGAAAAAAATAACCACTAGTACAGGGATATTACGGATAAACTCAACATAGATCGAACCTAACCAGTTAAGCGGTTTAATTGGAGCAATTCGCATAACAGCAATAATTGTTCCTAAAATAAAACTACATAATAAAGCTATTAAACTAGTTAAAATGGTTACTCTTAATCCTTCTAAAAAATACTCCATATGATCTGTTAGTATCGAGAAATCAATCAAAGGATTTCCTCCTAATTATCAGGAAAAGCAGGCCCGTAAAATTACGGACACTGCAGATCCCGACGATAAAATATTTAATTTTTAATCCATTTATTCTTAATTTCATCGTATTTACCTGAATCTTTCAGGCTTTTTAATGCCTTATTTAAGGCATCGACAAGCTCTTTATTACCTTTCTTAACAGCAATTCCATAAGGCTCTTCTGTAAAAGTTCCACCTACTAATTCAAAAGAAGGATCTTCTTCTTTCATCCCATAAAGGATTGAATCATCAGTCGTTAGGGCATCACCTTTACCAGCTTTTAAGGCTGTAAAAGCTTCTGCATAGTTTTCGAATTCAAGTACTGTTGTATCAGGAGCTTTCTGGCGAATATTTACAGCAGAAGTGGATCCTTTAACAGCAAGCACTTTTGTCCCTTTTTTCAAGTCAGCAAGTCCATGAACTTTACTGCCTTTTTTAACAAGCAATGATTGTCCCGCATTAAAGTAAACATCAGTAAAATCTACTTCCTTTTTACGTTCTTCATTAATGGTCATTGTAGCGACTACCGCATCAACTTTGCCATTATTTAAGAGACCAACCCTAGTTTTTGACGTAACCTCTATGTACTCAGGTTTAACATCATCGCCAAACATTTCTTTTGCCAGTGCTTTGGAAAGATCAATATCAAATCCTTCAACTTTACCTGTTGATGGATTTTTCAATCCAAATAAACGAGTGTCATATTTTACACCAAATACGATTTTCTTATCATCCTTAATACGTGCAAGAGCATCTTTGCTTTTAGAATCATCCTTACCACCACAACCTGCAAGAACTAAGGCGGCCGTAGTTGAAACTAATGCCATTTTCATGAATTTTTTTAGAAACATTCCATTACCTCCTATTAATGATTTAATATACGACTGAGAAATAAGCGAGCCCGTTCTTCACGCGGGTTCTCATAAAACTCAGCCGGAGTTGCTTCTTCTAATATGCGACCCTCGTCCATAAAGACGATTCGGTCGGCAACCTCTCTGGCAAAGCCCATCTCATGAGTCACGACAACCATCGTCATGCCTTCCCTAGCAAGAGTCTTCATAACATCTAGCACTTCACCAATCATTTCAGGATCAAGTGCTGAAGTAGGTTCATCAAAAAGCATAATATCCGGTTTCATCGCAAGCCCGCGAGCTATTGCCACACGTTGTTGCTGACCACCAGAAAGCTGGGAAGGATAAGATTTCGCCTTCTCTAAAATGCCTACCTTTTCAAGAAAATGTTTGGCTGTTTCATCAGCAACTTCTCTAGATTGGCCCAGCGCTTTCATAGGAGCCAGGGTGATATTTTCAAGCACAGTTTTGTGCGGATACAAATAAAAATGCTGAAAAACCATTCCAATATTGCGTCTTAGCTTATTGAGATCTGTTTTTTTATCCCCAACTGAAATCCCACTGACAGTAAGTGTCCCGTCATTAATTGCTTCCAGATGATTGATACAACGCAACAAAGTACTTTTACCAGAACCAGACGGACCAATCACGACAACAACTTCACCTTTATTGATAGTGAGATTAATATCTTTCAAGACTTGAAAATCGCCATAAAACTTATTTACATGTTTAAATTCAATCATTCCTGACCTCCTGTACAATTTTTTCGAATATGTAAATTGGAGAAATTTGGGAATCAATATTTTATATGTATGCTTGTTCACATTTTCATATCACGCTAAATTACTTTTTAGTCTTTTAGGACGAGTACTTGTGTACTAGACAAAAAATAAAGATAAACTGAATCAAAACAATAGCCGGAAGCACTATAGAAGTGTTTCCGGCTATTGTTTACTAAAATTTATTATGAAATAGTAAATTGGTTCAATGGAACTGCTAGTAAAAATAGACTAGTATTTTTTAACCATAATTTTTACCAATTAAATATGTTAAAATTAAAATTAGATTAAGTTACATATAAAATACATCTTATGAATTTTACTAAATAAACGGAGGATTCCATGGAAAAAAACCGTGAACGCTTTTATAATTTAATGAAACTTCTAGAAAGAAAAACAGATATTGATCATGAATTTACCTTTGATGAAATAAAGAAGAGATTAGCAGCAGGTGAAGATGATTTTAAGTATAGTAAAAATACATTTTTAAAAGATATATCTGTATTAGTACATGTAGGTTTTGATATAATTGAAAACGCTTCAGATGGAAAGGCAACAAAATATAGCCACCAAGAGAGACTGTTTGAACTACATGAACTCCGTTTATTAGTAGATGCGGTTACTGCTTCTAGATTTTTAAATAAACAAGAAACAAAAAAGATTATTGATAAATTAAAAAAGCTTACGAGTGATAACGAAGCTAAAAAGCTTCACAATGGTATTATCCCAGATACAGCCATAAAAAGTGAAAGCAACCGAATTCACTTTTCAATCGATCAAATTCACCAAGCAATTGCCGAGAAAAAACTACTTACATTTCAATATGGTCGATACAATATTAAGAAAGAATTTGAATTAAGCCATGATGGAAAAGAGTACTCAGTAAAGCCACTCGCAGTAATTTGGTCAAATGACTACTATTATTTGATTACTAAAAGCTTACCTGATGATAAACTGAGACATTTCCGTGTAGACCGAATGCGAGAAGTTAAGAGAACGGAAGATAAATTCCCTGATGATCGTTTTAATGTAGATGAATATTTGTCTACAGTTTTTAATATGTTCGCTGGTGAACCTGATTACGTAAAAATCAAATTCAAAAAAGGATTATTAAATGTCGTACTTGACCGTTTTGGATTAAAGGCCGATATTCAGCAAGTGGATGAGGAGCATTTCATTTTAACTACAAAAGCTGCGATTAGTGATGGATTGATTACTTGGATTTTAACATGGGGTAGAGATGCTCAGGTAATAAGTCCACCTTCAGTGATTGAGAAAGTACAGGAACAAATTTTTGAAATGAGCAAGTTGTATAGTATGAATTTACAACAATAAATCTTTACTAAATGGAGTATCTTTCTTGGATACTCTTTTTTCGTTTAACGAAGAATAAAATAGTAAGAGGTGAACAAATGAATATTGAACTAATTAAGCATTATATTGATTATTTTAGTAAAGACGATTTTGAATTTTTTACAATGAGAGGTCGCTCATTTACATATGATGAAGAAGTAAATGAGTTTATTAATGCGTTTTATAATTCTGATCTTAGTGATCCTAATTATTTAGGAAATTTGAATCATTATCAAGAACCTTATTTCGAATTAATAAAAACGGCTGATAAGGATTTAATCAAATCTATTTTTACATATTACGTTAGAGGAGAACGGTTTTGTGAAGGTATGTGGGCAGATGCAATAAGTGATAAGATATTTTTGAGTATATTAATTAAGTTAAAACAGCTTGAAGAAGAATCTTGAAGTAAAAATAATAGCTTCAAGTAGCCTTTTGCTACTTGGAGTTCTTATTCTATTTAACAAGTTTGTTTGATTACCATATTTTCTAAAACATTCATACTTATTTCATAATTACCTAAATTAATTTCTGTTTCTATATGTTACTATTTTCACAAGACAAGATAAAAGGATTTTTCTACCTATAAAGCGGGGGGATAAATGTTGAAGGGAATTTTCTATTCTATTGTTTCAATTATTGGTACAGGGTTAATAATCTGTTTATATGCATTGTTTTCCTTGCCAAACCCTGAAACAAAGACCAAAATCGAACAGCATGAAATAAGCACAAAACTATCTTCAATTAACCAAAAACTATTGATTCCAGCTGGATATAAAAAATCAAGTATCTATCTGGTAGACGATGGCTTTACTTCACCCCATGTTGAAGTGAAGCATTTAAACAAAATTAACATAAGGATTCATTCATCAAATGGCTTAGATTACGAAGGTGGGAAAAAGGTTAGAACTAAAATTCTAAACAATATAAAAATAAGAGAATATCAAACTAAAGATAAAAGAGTGATCTATATTTTTAAAGTAGGTCAACTTAATTATTTATATGAATTCCACGACCTTTATAGGGAAAGTATTGATGAGTATTTATCAAAAAATATACTTTAAATAGTGGGGTGATGCAATGTATTTTGGGGATTACTTATTTCAATTTTTTATTTATGGGATTCCATTATTGCTTGTTATAATTAGTATCTATTTTATTTTTAAAAAAAGAAGGAATTAGTGGGAAATCTGAATGCTTGTGATACATACTAAAAAAACAAAAACCAAGGAATTAATCCTTGGCTCAATCATCTGACTTAGTGACTTACAACTTTTAAAGTAGCTGCTTGGCTAGTATTTCCAGCAGCATCCTTTGCAGTTACAGCAATAGTGGTTCCTTTTTTCTGTGCTTTGATCTTAACAGTAAAGTTTCCTTTTGAATCAGCTTTGGCAGTACCTAGGACTTTACTTCCAACTTTCACGGTTACAGTTGAGTTGGCTTCAGCTTTTCCAGTTACTTTCAAATCGTTATCATCTACTCTATTAACCTTTGGCTTAGCTGGTGCAATAACATCTACAACGGTTACAGTTGTTGCTGCACTTACATTCCCAGCAGCATCTTTAGCGGTTACAGTCAGCTTTGTTCCTGCACTTTGAACGGCAATAGGAAGCGAATAGTTTCCAGAAGAATTAGCTTTTGCAGTTCCCAGTACTGTAGATCCTCTTTTAACAGTAACAGTAGAATTAACCTCAGCTTTACCAGTTACAACTTTATCATTATTATCAACTTTATTTACTATAGGCTTAGCTGGTGCGATAACATCAACAACTTTTGTAGTTGCTGCTGCACTTGTATTACCTGCAGAATCTTTTGCATAAACACTTAAAGTAACTCCTGCTTTTTGTGTTTTTATTGTTACAGAATAAGTTCCTTTTGATGATGCTTTAGCAGTACCGATTTGAGTACTTCCTACTTTTACACTTATAGTAGAGTTAGCTTCTGCTTTACCTGTAACAACTACATCATTATTATCCACTTTATTTATGATCGGTTTATTTGGAGCAACATTATCCTCGAAACCAGTCGCGATAGCATATAAGTCATCTTCTGTATTATTGTCAATATCGTCTGCATTATCATAATCCATAACTCCTACATAATAAGTACCAGCTTTTGCTTGATATGCTTGGTACTCAGTCCCATCATCGTCATATTCCGAACCTAAGTATACTAATTTATTACTCTCAACAAAATCCTTTTCTACAGCTGCAAATAATAGATCAATATTAATAGAGTTAGTTGCCCCAGCAACATATAAAAGTCCATCAGTCGGTACGACTACTTTATGTAAATCTAAATCATACAAAGGTAGTAACTGCCCAATCAAGATTTTGTCATATGATGTATTGTCTGCATAATTAAACTCATCATTATATTCAGTCTCATAAATAAAATCATCATCTGCACTAGTGACATTACCTTTATTCATAGTCCCCATTTTATTAAAGCTTTTTACAGAAAAGGATCGAGCATAGTTTACTTCTTTTCCAAGCTGATTAAACGTATGAAAATCTAGGATTCCTTTTTGAAGAGGCTTTTTAACCTGATGTTCAATCATCTTCTTTGAAAAATCGTACGCGTTTCCTTCTGCCTTAACATTTCCTAAAGACAATGGTGAAACTAATAATCCTAAAGTAACCAATGATAAGATTTTTTTATTAAGCACCAAATCACTCCTAATGTTTATTATTAAGAACACTGAGGTCTCTAATGCTACTATAAAAAATAAGTCATAACCATGGGCTTCAATACACATTTATTTTTCGACAATTAGAAAGACTATAGGCTTGTTTAATGAAAGTCTAATAATCGAATATTATAGTAATAAATCTAAATAAGACTGTCTGTGACGATTTCAAGTAAAGTTTAAATAAATGAATCAATATAATTTTTTAAGAATTTGGAATTACTCTGGTAAATTATCAAACTATTATCATATGCGAACAATCTGAGAATCATCATTAGGATTCTCTTTTTTTGATGTTCAATTTTTTGAACACCTCACTTTATATAATAAAGTCATCAAATGTAGGAGGTATAAATAGTAGAGTGTTTCTGTATGTGTAGTTTAATAAATTGAAAGATTTTAGGGGGTAAATCATGAAAAAAAGAAGTTTTATGTACTTATTTTTAACATTTATAATTATGTTTTCATTTTATTCAAAATCAGCTTTTGCTGAAATAGGAGATCGTAGCACTCCATATAGTGCATGGTTTAATTATAATTTTTTACTTCAAGAATATGAATGGGATACTCCTAAAGAAGTGGAATTGCAATTAACCGATATGTATACAGGTGAAGAAGCAAATGAAATTGTAGCAAATGAAAATATGTTTAATACTAAACCAGCAGAAGATGAAGAATGGATTGTGATGGGATTTAATTTAAAATATGTTTCAGGACCAGAAGAACCTTTATACGCTTATGATGTGGTTTATAGTTACGATAGTTTTTATACGAAATCTGGTCAAAAAGTTAACCCAATTGATACTGCTTCATTTTCAGGCCAGTTAGAAGGTTTAGATGAATACGATGTAGAGTTATATCCGGGTGCAGAATCTGAAGTTTATTACGGTATATTAGTGAAAAAAACAGTTGGCTATCCAATTATTCGAATTGGAATGGGTTATGATTCTCGTGCAGATCAAACGAAATACGGATGGTTTTCAACTGATCCAAATTATGTAGAGCCTATACTTTCACCAACTAACGTAAAGGCAGCAGCTAGTTCATATAATAGCGTTAAATTAAGCTGGACAAAAGCTGATGATGTGTCAGGTTATGAAATTTATCGTTCTACTTCTAGTACAGGTACGTATACGAAAATAGCAACTACTTCAAGTACTTCGTATACTAATACAACTTTAAATACAGGTACAACTTATTATTATAAGATTAAGTCTTATAAAACAGGAACAACTACACAATACAGTGATTATAGTAAGGCAGTATCAGCAAAACCGGTCCTGTCTACACCAACATCCGTAAAAGCAGTTTCATCTTCATACAATAGTGTGAAAACGAGTTGGGCAGCTGTAAGTGGAGCTAGTGGATATGAAGTTTACCGATCAACGTCAAGTACGGGAACATATTCACTTGCTGGTACAACTTCTTCTACAAGCTTTAATAATACAGGGCTTACTACAAATAAAACTTATTATTACAAAGTTAAATCTTACAGAATTGTTGGAAGTAAGAAAGTCTATGGAAATTATTCAACAGTAGTAAGCGCAAAACCAATTCCATCAGTTCCAACTAATTTCAATGTGGCAAAAGTAAATTCAACTAGTGCAAAAATATCATGGAGTTCTGTGAGTGGAGCAAGCGGTTATGAAATTTACAGATCTACATCAAGTGCTGGATCATATAGTTTAGTAAAAAGTACAACTTCAACGTCTTATACAAATAGCGGTTTAACAAAAGGAAAGACATACTACTATAAAGTAAGAACGTATCGAACAGTTGGAACTACTAAAGTATATAGTGGTTGGACAACAATCAAGAACGTTAAGCTTTAAGCATTAACAAATCATAATTGATATTAAGTAGAGAATCATTTAATGATTCTCTTTTTTTTAAGTATCGATGGTACTCTATTATTTAAATTCAAGATAACATCTAAAATAAAAGAGATTATGAGGAATAGTTACAATTTAAGGAACAAACCTTAATAATTAGTTCATCTTCATACATTATTCAAATTTAGAACATTTTACCAGAAATTAATATGTTAATATAATCAAAAAAAACAAAACATTTTCTCGGGGGTGGGTTAAATTTGAAAAGTTTCTACTATCTAATTTTTAGTTACTCAATTTTCATTTTAAATGTCACCTTCAACGGATTTAACAACTTCAATATATTTTTAAGTTTAAGTTGTATTAGTATTTTATTAAGTTTGCTTAGTTTTCTGGTTTCAATTATTTCATCAGATAGGAGATGGAAAGAAAAGATCAACATTGGTCTAAGTTTGAATTTAATTCTAGTATCATCACTTTGGATTAACATAGTATATGTTGGGGTTTAAATGGTTTTAAATAGTAATTTCAAGAAAAAGGTGAGTATAATGGGGAACTTTTTTAGAGTAATATTATTTCTTATTTTAACTTTTATTGTGATCGTTTTTTTGTTGATTTTCTTTTTAGCACCGGGACCAAAAAATGAAATTAGCGGATCTTCAAAAAGTGTCCACTTTATAGAAAAACAAAATTTTTTTAAAGGCTTTGTTGATAGAGATATCATTACAACTATTACCGTTGAAGAGCAAAACAGTTGAAAATAGTTCTGCACAGCAAGGTTTTGTTCCACAAAAAAATGGGACAGGATTCTATTTTGTAAAAGAAAAAAATAACTTCTATTATCAAAATAAAACGACTGACTAACTAATAGCAGTCGTTTTACCTTATTATCTAAAACTCACTTCTTACAATCATAAGCAACCAAAGTAATATCCAATTCCTCTTCCAAATTCTCAATCTTACTCTTCGCATCACTAGTTAAATCTGCAATAAAAAAGTCACTGTTATTTAAATCTTTATTCTCATTACTCATTTTCAAAATCCCCTTTACCAAAATTTTACCTTTTTATTATTCCCTGTGGTAAAAAAACTATCCAAGCTATAATTGGACAATTAAATAAAATTTTATTACGTAAAAAAGCAATAAGACGGATAACTTACTTTAGAAATTCATATTTGTTAAACTATTTATATTATTTAAACAATTTAGTGGGAATAATAGGCTTACAGAAAGGGTTGGATGTATGGATAAGGATACGGTATTTGCAATTGGAGATATACACGGCAGTATAAATGAATTAGAAAAATTACTTAAACAATGGAATGCAGATTATGAAAGGCTAGTGCTACTTGGAGATTTAGTAGATCGTGGTGAGAATCCATACGAGGTTTTGATAAGAGCGCAACAATTAGAAAAAGAATATGGAGCGGTTGTTTTACTAGGAAATCATGAGCAAATGTTATTGGACTGGCTTGAGCAACCTGAGTTTAAACAAGCGTATTATTACGGACAAGGTGGTTTAGAAACAATTAATTCATTTTTTAAATTTGAAATTACAAATAAAAGAGGTCCGAATGAAGTAGCGCAATTAATGAAAGAGCAATTTGAATCTGAACTACAATTTATTAAATCTAGACCATTGTATTTTGAATGGGAAAATTATGTTTTCGTACATGCCGGAGTCGATCTTAATCTTGATGATTGGAAAGAAACGACTGACAAGGAATTTTATTGGATTCGCGATGAGTTCCATTATGGAAAAAATGAAACAAATAATACATTTATTTTCGGCCATACTCCAACATCAATACTTCACAAGACTGAAGGCAAATTCGATATATGGTATTCACCTTGTAAAACAAAGATCTGTATTGATGGCGCAGCTGCATATGGTGGGATTTTACATGGGATTAAGGTTAATAAAGTTGGAATTCTATCAACATATTCAATTCCTTCTAAGACAAAGTCTACCAAGTATGAAATATAATTTTATAAAAAATTGAAGAGCTTCAGTAATTATGTATAGTAGAAAAAGACCAAATTTTAGTTGTCTTCTCAAAAAGGGACGTAACTGCTTAATTTTCAATTTAGTTTTCCAAGAAAGGTAGCCTTTATTTAAGAAAAAGGCTGCCTTTTTTGATAATAGCCAGGTCAAATTAATTGAATGTAAATGCAGTTGTGGGAATTGACATTATAAAAAAAAATAGGTACTATTATATGTTTTTGGATTATTATGATAAAATTAATCTTATTCAAGTTCATTTTGAGGTAAATGGTCATTTGAATAGGAAGAAGAGCTATCTATATGAGCTCTGACCTTTAATATTTCAGAGGTTGACTTTCCGACTACAAGAGAAGCCCATTGTGGCTAAGGAGGAATTAAAAATGACAAAACTAGACCTACTGAAAGATTTTATTCTTAACAAAGAATTAGACATTGATGTATCTTTACCTACTGAGGATTATACAAATTTTTCATACAATGGATTTGATGCGGGTACAGTCTATAATAATGAGACCTACAGAATTTCTGTAGCTCGTGGAACAAAGGTAGAACGACTATTCCGTAAACGTAAATACAAAATGAAGGTTTCTAAAGACAATAACAACAATCTAGTTGCAATCTTTGAACTAGAAAGTGCTGATGATTTTGTACAAGTTAAAACGCTGCTTTTAAATATGGATAAATTAGCTAGCAACGGACTTCGTGTAAACGTTGGTTAAATAATATGATCGAACCCACCAAAAGATGGTGGGTTTTGTTTCATCTGAGCAACTATATTTTCTAAAAGAGCCTATTTGATAAAAATTTAATTTACTTTAACAGAGCCATGATTAAATAAAGAAGTTGAATAAATAAGCAGGATAGAAATGCGTACAATGACATTATAATTAGTTAATTCTAAATATTTTAAAATTAGTTATTGACGTATGCGTAATTCGTTATTATGATTAACATATGTAACCGGTTACACATCAATGAAGATAAAATGCTATTGTAATGTAGCTTTTATTTTTTAAAGAGTATGTAACCGGTTACATATAAATAAAAATTGACTATGTTAGAAGGTAGAAATGATGTCAGAAGAAATTAAAATCTTGTCTCCATGTGGGATGCTTGGGTATGGATTTCCAGCCGCTTCATTTTTAAATGGACTAAAAGATAAAATACATGGAATCGTCGTTGATGCTGGTTCTACGGATGCGGGCCCTCATAAATTAGGGGCAGGTGTTTCAATCGTTAGTGAACGGGCGTTAATGAAGGATTTAGAATTAATCATAACAAATGGTGTTCCAAGAAAAATACCAATTATCATAGGATCTGCTGGTGGAGCAGGAGCGCGACCACATGTAGAAGCAACGATTTCAATTATAAAAAAGATATTAAAAGAAAAAGAATTAAGTGCTAAGGTTGCAGTGATTTGGGCTGATTTTACACAAGATCAAATTATTGAAGCGAATCGTGCTCATAAAATTAAACCTTTAAGTCAGAATATTCCTGAACTAGAGGAAGAGACGATTAAGGAAACTATTCAAATCGTTGCCCAAATGGGACATGAACCAATTTTAGAAGCTTTAGAGAATGATAGTGACATTATTATATGTGGCCGAGCTTATGATCCATCACCATTTGCGGCGATTGGAATTTATCATCAAAAAGATCCAGGACTAGCTTATCATTTAGGCAAAATTTTAGAATGTGGTGCACTGTGTGCGGAACCTGGAACGACAAAAGATAGTATTTTAGGTGTTTTAAAGGATGATTCTTTCACAGTTGAATCATTAAATCCTTTACGAAAGTGTACACCGATTAGCGTGGCAGCTCATACTTTTTATGAAAAAGAACATCCATACATATTACATGGTCCTGGATTCAGACTTGATCTAAGTGAATGCGAGTTTCATGACTTAGGAAATGGCGTTGTAGAAGTATCAAAAAGTCGATTTATTCCTGAAGACACTACCTTCATAAAGCTTGAAGGAGCAAAAAAGGCTGCCTATCGAACATTTGTAATGGCAGGCATCAGGGATCCAATTTTAATTGAAAATATTCATGAGATTGAGGACCGCGTAAAGGAACAAGTTTTTGAATACTATCCAGAAATTGACCGAAATGATTATAAAATTAACTTTTTAAATTATGGAATGAATGCAGTTCTTGGCTCAAAAGAAATAGAGTCATTTAAAGGCCATGAAATTGGCGTTTTATTTGAAGTTATTGCTAAGACTCAAGAACTAGCAAATAGTATTTGTGCAACAGTCAGATCTACTTTTCTTCACTTTGGCTATGAAAAGCGTAAGTCTACTGCGGGGAATCTAGCATTTCCATTTGCACCAAGTGATGTCGAATTTGGAGCGGTGTACGAGTTCTCTATTTATCATTTAATGGAAATACATCATAATCCGTTTCAAGTTGAGTACTTGTAGGAGGGCGAAGTAATGACTACATTGTTTGATTTAGCAAAAGTACTTAGAAGTAAAAATTCAGGACCATTTGAATTAACGTTGGATATATTATTTGATTCAGAACATGTCTATCAAATGGTAAAAAACTCAGGAAAGATTACGAAACAGACAATTTGTCACTTATATAATTTACGAGAAGAACAGATTCACCATTTTGTTTTCTTTGACCAAGCTTTGGGAATCAAAATTACGATTGAAAGAGATGTCTCTTCAGGTAGTGTAGGAGACAGAGATGTATATGGTGCGCAACAACATGCACCATTAATGAAGATTACTTTTGATGAGGCGGAGATGACTAGTGAGGAAGATTGCAGTTGTAGGTAGTATTAATATCGATTATTTTGTTGAAGCAGAAAAATTACCGGAAATAGGTGAAACCCTATTAGGGAATCATTTCTTTTTATCGGTAGGAGGTAAAGGCTCTAACCAGGCTGTAGCCGCTTCTCGTTTAGGTGCTGAAGTTGCTTTATTTGGCTCGGTAGGTAAAGACGAGATTAGCGAGATTTTTATCGAAAATATGAAAAATGAAACAGTAGATATAACGAATTTAAATGTAGTTGAAGGAAGTCATACTGGCGTTGCATTTATAGAAATTTGTAATAGCGAGAATAGAATTCTAGTTGTACCTGGGGCAAATGATTTTACCGATGTTAACTATATTACTAGAGTTTTAGACGAATTGCTCACTTATGATGTCGTTTTATTCCAAATGGAAACACCAATGGAGCTAATAGAATACTTGATTCCTATTCTACATGAAAAAGGAAAAATCATTGTCGTTAATCCTGCTCCTGCTCAAAAAATTAAAGAAGATTTACTAGAAAAGATCACCTATTTAACACCAAATGAGCACGAGTATGAAATCGTTTTTGATAGCAAACTTCCAATGGAAGAATTACTTAAGAACTATCCAAATCAATTAATTATTACATGTGGAACGAATGGCGTTGTTTATTATGATGGACAAGAAATTATTCGTGTACCAGTTATTAAAGTAGAACCAGTCGATACAACTGGAGCAGGAGATTCATTTTCTGGAGGGTTTGCTGTAGCAGTCTCAGAAGGAAAAAAACTTTATGACAGCATACGATTCGGAAGCGTCGTTGCTGGATTATCTGTTACGAAAAAAGGTGCTCAAACTGGTATGCCATATCGAAGTGAAGTAGACCTTTTATGGAAAGAGGAGTTGAAACATGAAGGCAAAGACCACGTTATCGAAAATTAAAAAAGATTGGGTCATTTATTTAATGCTTCTTCCGGCAATTGTTTATTTCATTATTTTTAATGTAATACCTTTGCTAGGAATGAAGCTTGCCTTTCAGGACTATCGGATTATTGGTGACAATGTGTGGGTAGGGATGAAGCATTTCAAAGTGTTGTTTAGCTCACCGGCTTTCTTAGATGTTTTAAAAAATACGGTTATTATCAGTACAATGAAAATCATCTTTATTTTTCCGATTCCGATTATTTTATCACTTTTAATCAATGAATTACGAACAGGGCCTTTTAGAAAGTATGTTCAATCAGTTGTTTATTTACCTCACTTTCTATCATGGGTTGTCATCGCCGGTATTTGGATCAGTCTATTAAATCCGCAAGATGGAGGCGTAAATATAATTCGTCACTTTTTTCATCTACCATCTATTGATTTTATGACTAGTAAGGACCATATTCGTTGGGTTTTAGTTTTTTCAGAAATGTGGCGTTCATCTGGATGGGACTCGATTCTTTATTTAGCGGCAATTATGAAAATCAGCCCATCACTATATGAGGCTGCGCGAATGGATGGCGCATCTAGTTTACAACAAATGAGGTATATTACTTTACCAGAATTAACAAGTACAATCGTTACTGTTTTTATCTTAAATTTAGGCTTCTTTTTAAACGCTGGATTCGATCAAGTGTTTAACTTAATTAATGACTCTGTTATTAGTAAAGTTGATATTTTAGATACTTATGTGTACCGAATTGGTATTTTAAATGCTCAATACTCTTATGCAACAGCGGCTAGTTTATTTAAGGGGGTAATTGGCGTAGTTTTAATTCTTGGAACACACTTTATCTCAAAAAGGATTTCTGGTAAAGGTGTTTGGTAAAAGGGGGGTGTAGATTTGAAGAAGATTAATTTGACAAGAACGGTTATCTATTTAGTGTTGTTTTTACTATCTTTATCAATATTAATTCCAATTTTAAACTTACTGGCAATGTCCCTTTCGGATCCATTAAAAGTCCATAAATTAAAAGGTTTAAGTATTTTGCCAGAAGGTTTTTCTTTGATTAATTATAAAATATTGCTTTCAAATCCACTAATTATACGTAGTATTTTCAACACGCTTTTAATCACAGTTGTTGGTACTGCATTAAACCTGTTTTTGACTGCAATGGCAGCCTATGTTTTAGCTAGAACGAACTTTGTAGGAAAAAAAGTGATTATGGTTTTCCTTATTGTTTTAATGGTTTTCGAACCAGGATTAATCCCGGAATTTTTGCTTGTTAAAAATCTAGGATTACTTAATACCTACTCTTCATTGATTCTATACAAGGCAATCAATGTATTCTATTTGTTCATCTTAATTAGATTCTTTGAAGATGTTCCAGATAGTATTTTAGAGGCTGCAAGAATAGATGGGGCGGGGCATTTCAAAATTTTCACTAAAATTATGCTTCCTTTATCCAAACCTGCACTTGCAACACTTGGATTATTTTACGGGGTTTATCACTGGAATGAATATTTCAGAGCGACCATTTATATTACGGATCCACATAAATGGCCATTACAAGTTGTTCTAAGACAATTTGTTGTAATGAGAGATAATACTTCAATGCTAGGAAACTTAACTGGTGGATCTTATAAACAAATTGCTAACCTAGATTTTACTTCCTTACAAGCGGGAACAATCATTATTTCAATGATACCTTTACTAATTTTGTATCCATTAATTTTAAAATATTACGCTAAAGGTGCGCTTGAAGGTGGGGTAAAAGACTAATCTCTAGTCTAATTTTTAAAAATAACACACATTAAATCAGGGGGTAAAAAAACAATGAAGAAATTACTTATGTTGATTTTTAGTGCATTATTAGTATTTACATCAGCTGCTTGTTCGAATGATAAAGCAACGAATGCAAATGACAAAACAGCCGATGGAAAAACAATTATCCGTGTGGTTGCAAAAGATGATTCACCATCAAATCCTGCTTCAGTAAAATATTACAATGAATTAGAAAAAGCCTTAAAAAGGGATGAAAACCTTAACGTGAAATTTAAACTAGTAGAAGTTCCACAAGGGGATTATGCTGAAAAATTAAATCTATTATTAACAGGTGGAGATATTCCAGATTTAATTTATTTCCAAGGTGGAGATCAGCAGATTTCACAACAACAACTTTTAGAAAAGTTAACTCCATATATTGATAAGTCTAAGTATATTAAAAATTTACTTCAACCTTATAACCAAGAAAGATTAAAAAATTATCCTTACTTATTATGGATTAAACCACTTGATAAAAAGACACCTGTCATTCGAAAAGACTGGTTTGATAAGATGGCTAGCTCTCAAGAATTAATGGCAAATCCAACAACAGATAATTATTATAAGTTTTTAAAAGAATTAGTTTCTACACATCCAGGAGGAGCTAACAAACCTGCTTATGGCTTAACAGCAGCAGGAGATATTTCAGAATTAGATTCTATGTTTAAAATGGCATTCGGAATGAATCAAACATGGTTAAAAAATAGTGATGGAACATATGTTTACTCAAAAGTATCAAATAATGAAAAAGAGTTATTAGCTTACTATAGCAAGCTTTATAAAGATGGAATCTTAGATCCTCAATACTTAACAAAACAATGGGATACAAAAGAAAAAGCTTTCTATGATGGGGAAGCTGCAATTATTACAGGAACAAATGGTAAAGTTATCGATCTTTACAATAGTAAAATGACTCAAGTAAACGGTAAGCAAGCTGAGTTAGTCGTTCTTCCAGCCGCTAAAGGAGTTTACCAAGGTTTCGGTGAGACAGATGTAACGAAAGAATCTCGTGGTTATGCGATTTCTTCTCAATCAAAACATAAAGATTTAGTGTTTAAAGTTTTAGATTACTTAGCAAGTCCAAAAGGTCAAATGCTAGATCGCCTTGGATATGAAAATGAAGAATATAAAATTGAAAATGGTCAGATTGCTTTAACAGATAAATATTATAGCGAATGGTTTGCTAGATATTGGGAACCAACAGAATTTAAAACAGAGCAACCATTAAAAACACCACTTTTAAGTGCGCCTGCTTTAAAATCACAAGATTTAGTAAAACAATCTTATACGGAAGATAATAGTTTTATCTTGCCAGAGAAATTCGTAGCAAATTGGGATGCGATGGAAAATCTTTATAAAGAGTACGCAACTGATATTATTACAGGAAAACGCCCAGTAAGTGACTTCGACAAGTTTGTGAAAGAATGGAAAAAAGCTGGTGGAGATGAGCTTACGAAATATGCAAATGACAAAATAAAGTAAGGAGTTCTAAAGTATGGTTTCGTTTCAGGATCGTGTAAGAGGTGTTATTCTTTCAACAGCCTTAGGTGATGCACTTGGGGCACCGATTGAAAAGTTAACCTATGAAGAAATAAAAGAGAAATATAGACGAGTAGAGTCATTGAATACAAGTTGGTATAAAGAAGATGCTCCATATGAAGTAACACTTGGTAAAATGCGTGGACAAGGTATCGTAACAGACGATACCTTGATGACCGCAGCCTTAATTAATGTTTATTTAAAGGAAAAAAGACATCTTGATGCTTACGATGTAGGGAATGAATTTGTGAAAGAGATTGCTTTTAAGAAGACGTATATTCCTGAATTTGGTCGCGAAGCATTAATCATTGACCGTCTATTTTATCCTGAAAAGTATATTTTCATGCGACATGTTTTAGCTAATTGTGAACCAAGGGAAGCCGGCATTGGAAACATGATTAATTGTGGAGCAGCTATGTATATTGCCCCTATTGGAGTTGTTAATGCAGGTAATCCGAAGGCAGCTTATGATGAAGCAATTTTATTTGCAATGGGCCATCAAAGTAGTTACGGGCTTGAAGCGGCAGGTGTTTTAGCTGCATGTGTAGCAAAGGCATTTGAAGAAAACGTGAGTATTGATGAAATTGTCGAGACAGCTATTTACTATGCAAAAGACGGTACAAAACAAGCGATTATGGAAATGACTGAAGCGGCAAGAAAACTTAGAGCAGAGCATGCAGAAATGGATCAAGTCATTGAAACTTTCCAAAACGTCATTGCTAAGTTTTCACCAATGAAAGATGATGTACATCGGAAAATTGAGAAAGTTGGCATTCCTTCAAATCATTATACACCGAGTAGACTGTTTTCAATTGAAGAGCTACCCATGGCGTTGGCATTTATCGTTTTAAATAATGGTGAATTCTATAAATCTATTTACGATGGTATAAATTCGGGACGTGATACAGATTCAATTGGCGTTATGATTGGCGTAATTCTTGGAGCAAAATATGGATCTGCGGTTATTAATCAAGAAGATATTCAACTTTTAGAATCGAAAAATAAAATGGATCTAACCGAATTATCAGATACATTTGCTGACCTTGCAAAAGAGATTATTTTACAAGATTTAAATCTAAATGAACAAAGAAAAAGATTACTGTGAGCAAAAGTGTAACCTGGAAGTGGAGTGAATGAAATGATTTCGAATGATTATTTAGAGAAGGTATACGCTGGATTTTTAGGAATGAATGCTGGAATCCGACTAGGTGCCCCTGTAGAACCTACTGAGTGGACACCGGAAATAATTCAAGACGTTTACGGCGATATAAACAGTTATTTAAAAGATTATAAAACTTTCTCAGCAGATGATGATGCAAACGGACCGGTATTTTTCCTTCGTGCATTATATGATGATGCGAAAGATCGTGAATTAACTCCAGAAGACGTAGGCCGTGCATGGCTTAACTATACACGTGAAGGAATCGGAATGTTTTGGTGGGGCGGAGAAGGTATTAGCACAGAACATACTGCCTATAATAATCTGAAAAAAGGCATTTCTGCGCCAAAATCTGGTTCCTCTGAAGTGAATGGGATTGTCCTTGCAGAGCAAATTGGTGGGCAAATATTCGTTGATAGCTGGGGGTTATTTTTACCTAATAATCCCAAAAAAGCAGCTGATTATGCTGAGATTGCAGCAAGTGTATCGCATGATAAAAATGGATTATTTGGGGCGAGATTTATTGCCGCATGTATCGCTCAAGCATTTTCAGCAAAATCGATTAAAGAGATTATTGAAGCCGGCTTAAAAGAAATTCCAGAAGAATCTACTTATGCTTTAGTTGTTAAAGCAGTTCTTGACTTTCATAAGCAGGTACCGAACGACTTCCGCCTTTGCCGTCAATATCTTGAAGACGAATGGGGATATGATAAATACCCAGGAATTTGTCATATTATACCAAATGCAGGTGTATGTGTCCTTTCTTTACTTTATGGAAATGGCGACTTTGCAAGAACAATTGAAATTGCAACAATGTGCGGTTGGGATACAGACTGTAATGCTGGAAACGTTGGAACAATTTTAGGTGTTTTCACTGGAATTAGCGGAATAGCTGATCGTTATCGAAAACCAATTAATGATTTTATCGCCACATCTAGTGTTTCTGGTTATTTAAATATTTTAGATATCCCTACATTCTCTAAATCTCTAGCTCTATTAGGATACAAGATGGCAAATCAAGAGCCACCTACAGAGTTAATCGATAGTTATCGAGAAGAAGAAATTTATTTTGATTTCACTTTACTAGGTTCAACACATGGATTCCGAACGGACTTTCCTTTTAAAACTTTCTTAAAACACAATTCTGAGCATGGGTATCAAAGGAAAGGATCACTTGAAATCTTTATCGACAGAATGGTAAAAGGTGAAAGTAGTAAAGTTTTCTATAAACCTTTCTACCGAAGAGAAGAATTTAATGATGAAAAATATAAACCAACCTTTGCGCCTCAGATTTATAGTGGACAAAACGTCTCTTTAAAAATTTATTCAGATAAAATTCAAGGTGAAGACTTTATTTTAACACCTTATATTCGAAATACTTATTCAAAAGAAACTGTAAAACTTAATTCTATTAAACTGATAAATGGTGAATGGAATTCGATCGAATTTATCGTGCCAAATACTGATGGTGATTTAATAGATGAAGTAGGTTTTATCATTGAAAGTCCGTCTGAATTAACAAAAAGAGCATTTGGTAAAATATATGTTGATGAATTCAGGATTTTTGGAAAGTCATGCTATTCAATCGATTTTTCTAAGCAAGCAATTGAATTTCTAAGTGTAACTCCATTTTCTCACCATAGAGGAGAGTGGACCCTTGAAAACGGGAAAATGAAGGTTAGTAGTTTAACAGACTGTGCAGCATTTACAGGAAACTATTATTCAAAAGATGTAATCATTAATGCATCCATTATCCCAAAGAAAGGTGACTCTCACAATCTACTATTTAGAGCATCTGGAGTAGAACGTCATTACCAAGTAGGTTTTGATGGGAAAAATCAGCTTTCACTCATTGTGAACGACTTTGGAATTGAACGGTTACACTCTGTTCCTTATGAATGGAAACATGAGGAAGAGTATCAATTTGAACTGAAGTGCAAAGGGAATGAAATCAGCTTATCTATTAATAATGAAGAAATTCTCTCATTTGAGGACGATCAATTTAATCGAGGAATGGTCGGATTTGCAATGATAGAACAAGGAGAATCAATTATATCTGATTTTTCTGTGAAGGAATTATAAGGATGAAGTTTATGAAAGGTAGCGTTTAGCTACCTTTTATTATACGGTCAATCACATTTTTGATTAATCTAACGAGGTGAATAGAATGAATCGGAAAGAAATTTACGATAAAGTATATGGGTGTCTGATTGGTCTTTCTGTTGGTGACGCACTTGGTGCGCCAACTGAGGGAATGACACTAGAAGGAATTAAAGAGAACTACAATTGGGTAGATGGATTTATTTCAGACGATCCTGTGGGGACAGATGATACAGAATACTCTATGTTAACTTCCCTAATTTTACTAAAATATGGTGAAAATTTAACTTATCGAGATATGACGTACGAATGGAGCCAATACTTATTAGACCAAAATGGTGGGTTTAAAGGCGGAGGTTTTAGTGAAGTCGATGCTATTTTTAATTTAAGAAAAGGTCTCGTTGCTCCTTATTCTGGTATGGATAATCATGAAATGTGGAGTGATGGTGTTGCCATGCGAATCGCTCCAGTAGGTGTTTATTTTGCCGGAGATCCAGAAAAAGCTGCGAAAATAGCAGAAATTGAGGCAAGAATCAGCCACGACAGAGATGGTGTCTATTGTGGAATGGCGATTGCTGCTAGTGTTGCTTATGCTATGACAGGGGATTCTTGGGAAAAGGTCATTCAAAATGGACTAGACGTATTACCGAAAGATTCATGGTCTTATCGTAAAATAAGTGAAGCCGTAAATATAGGGATGAAATATTCCAATGTACAAGAGGCAATGGAAGAGCTTTACAATAAAGTTTCAATTTTCTATTATCCATGGGCTGACGTTGCACCTGAAGCGACGGCCTTAGCGTATGGTGTATTTGCTGCGTCCAAAGGAGATTATAAACAAGCAGTTTTAGGCGGAACAAATATTGGTCGAGATTCGGATACGATTGCTTCTATGAATGGTGCATTATCTGGCGCATTAAACGGTGCTAGTGTGATTCCAGAGGACTGGAAGAACAGAATCAATGTCATTAAAGGAGTATGTGTAAAGAAAACTAAAGGAATCGATATTCGTGATTTAAGTGAAAAATTTACAGATGTCATAGTTGGGAGAGGGATCTAATGAATAACCAAACTTTATATAGCAAAGCATGTGGAGCATTTTTAGGACTCTCAGTTGGAGATTCATTAGGATTTCCCGCAATGTACCATCGTACCTCGGTTTTACCTACTAGAAGAAGGAATCGCCTTTGGGACTTTAGTAAACAGACTGATGAATATAGAATTAATAAGTTTTCGTTACCATTTACGCATGCAATGGATGAAAGTATTCTAGATTTTTCAGGTACTGATGATACTGAATTTGCGATGATTTCTGCACTTACATTACTTGAAAGCACTCAATATAGTGAAGAAGAATTTTTTAAACAGTGGAAAAAGCTTGTTGTTGATCACGAAAACGAAATTTGGAGCGGAATTAGTGAGCGTGCTTCGATTGAAAATATTAAAAAAGGTTTGATTCCACCTGCAACGGGAAATGACAATCCTCATCATTTCGATGATGGAGCTGTTGCTAGAGCAGTACCAATTGGTATTAAATTTAATGGAAACCCTGAAAAAGCAGCGGCTGTAGCAGAAAAAATGGCATCCATTACGAACGCAGAAGATGGAGTATATGCTGCAAAGGCTATGGCTGCTAGTATTGCAATTGCTCTTGATGGAGCTTCACCAAGGGAAGTTATTGACGCAGGTTTAAAACAGATCCCCGAGAATACATGGATAAGTAGAAAAGTAAGCCAAGCTTTTTCGATTTTGGATTCAACTAATAACGATGGATTTGCTGCGATCCCACTTTGGAATAATCAACTAGTCAACTCAATTTATAACTATGGAAATATTGCTCCTGAGACATTAGCAGTTGCCTATGCTATAATTCTTGCTACAGAAGGAAATTTTGAAAAGAGTATCATGATGTCACTTATGTTACCAAAACAAGCCGACAGTATGCCAGCAATGGTTGGTGCATTGGCAGGCGCAATGAACGGAATAGAATCAATTTCGAAAAGTTGGGTAGATAGTGTTGATACACTTAAAGGCTTCTGTGTCCCACATTTAAAGGGCTTAACGATTAAGGATACAGTAAAACGATTAATTGAATCAGAATAAGAAGATAATAAATATTAGAAAATATGTTACATTTTAGGGGAGTACAATCTAGTGAAGAATAAGAAAGCGACGATTCGAGATGTCGCAAAAGAAGCTGGTGTTTCTGTAGCTACGGTATCAAGATATATAAATAAAATAAGTTATATTAGTCCCGAAACCGAACAAAAAATTAAAGTAGTTATGAAAAAGCTTGATTATAAACCAAACGAGATTGCTAGAGGACTTGCGAAACAAAAATCGAAAACAATTGCCTTAATTATCCCTGATATTTCAAATCCGTTCTTTCCAGAATTGGTTGTTGCAATTGAAGAAGTTGCTAAGTTAAAAGGGTATGGCCTAATACTAGTTAATTCAAATAATAATGATCTAAAAAACCCTATGTTTTGGAAGGAATTTCAAAGCAGATATATCGATGGTTTTGTGTTGGCATCATTTGAATTTAATGAAGAGATTCTAAAAAGCTTACAGAATTTACAAATACCATTTGTTAGAGTGGACCGTGCAGTCGATACGCATACAGCTAATTCAGTAGGCGTGGATAATTACCAAGGTGCTGTAATGGCTGTTGAACATTTATATGAACTTGGATGTAAAAATATCGCTCATATTAGCGGTCCTGATGTTTTCATTCCTGCGAATGACAGGCAGAGAGGATATCTAGATACTTTGCAAAAATACTTCCCATTACAAGAACCAATTGTATACCAAGGGGATTTTGCGATGGAAAGTGGTAAGCAATTAACCCAAAAGTTGCTTGAGGATCATCCAGAAGTAGATGGTATATTTCTTGCTAATGACTTAATGGCAATTGGTTCTTTAAAGGCATTAAAAATGCTGAATATCAAAGTGCCTTCTGATATTGCCATTATTGGATTCGATGGAATTAAAATAGCTGAAATGGTAGAACCAGAACTGAGTACAATCGTCCAACCAATCTATCGAATCGGCGTCACTGCAACTAATAAATTAATCCATTTAATAGAAGAGACAGATGATACCGAAGAATATCAACTAGAAGTTGCACTAGTTAAAAGAGAATCTACTTTAGGTTTTTTGCCTAAGGGGTAACGATTCAAACTTTGCTTGGATATATTTGAATTTAAATTAGTAATAGATTTATCCCCATGTTCATAGAACAATGAGGGCAAAGGCTGTAGAAAAACTCGATGAAAATCGTGTATGCATACAGTCTTTTTTGTTTTAAACTAGAATTTATATTCAATCCAATGAGTTTAATTAGAAATAATCAGCGCTAAACTCTCTTCGTAAAGTAACATTTAATTGCTGTTATTAATTTCCTACTTTTCCAAAATAACTTCCCATCTAATAAAAGGCAATAAAACATCGTAAGAGACTAAATTAATAAAGCATCCTGACATAAAGAATAAAACATTAGTTATCTAGCACTGTTTATACACTTATTTTTAGGTACATCGTCACGATGAAATCTAGTATCCAGTTCTCTTTTGAATATTCAGATATTTTTGTAATATTAAATAAAAGTTGATGAAAAAAGGTGACTAAGATATGTGCAAAAATAATAAAACAATCATAACAATGAATAAATATTATGTTAGACCTGGTGACGAAATCGAATTTACGCCAAAAGAGGATAATGAGATCAAACCAAATTTAGTAAAAGGAATTGTAACAAAAGTTCTTTCAAACTCTGTAATTGTAGATATGAGAAGTGATCGTACCCACCGAAAATATTACGAACATGATCACACTGTAATCAACCACAAAAAGTATAAAATTTTAGCTTCTATTTCAAAAAGTTAACAAGCTTAATTTCCTAGAAAATAGCCTTAGCCCAAATTTAAGGGTTAAGGCTATTTTTAAATTTAGGTACAAATACACCTATTAAATTTCTGAAATAGTAAAAATTCAATATGTAAAACTACTTTAGATTTAAAAAGAACTTAACAAATTTTATTTCTGATGAAAGAATTAAGTACAAATTTTTGTTGTTATGATCTATTTATACAATCTATAAAAATAGTTTTTTAGGCAACATAAAATTTAAAGAAAAGAAAACAAGTGCCACTAATATCCACAATTTAACACTGTGATCCCTAAAATATTTCAGAAATCAGTTAAAAAACAGCGAAATATGTAATATTCTTCATATTTTTGTAACAATATCCTCCGGTTTTTAACAAACTCAGACTTTAGACTGTTTTGCTCTCCAATTAGTTTTGTTAAAATAGAATTAGAAATTTAGAAAATATTGGAAATAAGGAGGACGAAATGAAAAAGGCAATTGTACAAATTAAGAACTTATCAAAGGAAATAAAAGGGAAGAAGATTGTTTCTGATTTAAGCTTTGATATTTTTGAAGGCGAAGTTTTTGGATTCTTAGGTCCAAATGGAGCTGGTAAGACGACGACGATCAGGATGATGGTTGGTTTGATGAATATTTCTGAAGGTGACGTTGTCATTAATGGTCATAGTATTAAGTCCAATTTTGAAGATGCAATTAAGAATGTAGGGGCAATTGTAGAGAATCCAGAATTGTATAAATTTCTAAGTGGTTATGATAATTTACTGCAATATGCTCGAATGGATAAGAATGTGACAAAAGAGAAAATTGATGAAGTTGTTGAGCTTGTTGGTTTAACTGGAGCTATTCGTCAAAAAGTTAAAACGTATTCTCTTGGTATGAGACAGCGTCTTGGTCTAGCTCAATGCTTATTGCATGATCCGAAGGTTTTAATTCTTGATGAACCTACGAATGGACTTGATCCAGCTGGTATCCGTGAAATGAGGGATCACTTGCAGCTGCTTACGAAGAAAAAAGGAATGGCCATTATTGTATCGAGTCACTTATTAGCAGAAATGGAAATGATGTGTGATCGAATTGGTATTATTCAACAAGGTAAGCTTGTAGATGTACAAACTGTAACAGATCTTACAACTGAAGATGTACAAACATATTCAATTGAAGTGAATAATAATGAAACTGCACTTAAAGTATTATCTAAACATAATGCTCAATTAGTTGCTGGAGAAATACATATTGAATTAACGAGAGAAGATGTACCGAATGTAATTGAGTTATTGGTCGAAAATCGCATTCGCTTATATGGATTTAAGGCAAATGCAAAAACATTGGAAGATCGTTTCTTAGAAATTACGAATGTTTAACAACTCTTTAGAAGTCTTATTAGTTTGTTGATGCTTTAGAATTTCAAAAAGAAAGGAACTTAGGATATGTTAAAATTGATTCAAAATGAATGGATAAAGATTATTAAAAGACCAGGTACAATTGTGATGGTTGCTCTTATTATTATACTTGTAGGAGCTATGGGTTCATTTGTAAAATATAATGAACATAAAAAAGAGCAAAATGCAGATAAGAATTGGAAGCAAGCACTACAAGTGCAAACAGCAGAAGATAAAAAGCAATTAAAAGGTATAAGTGATAAAAATGACCTTCAAAGACCATTTTTAGAACGATCAATTGCAATTAATGAGTACAGAATAGAGCATAATATACCACCATATGAAAAGACGAATGTTTGGACCTTTATGGATACTTCATCAAGTTTAATTATATTAGTAGGACTATTTACGATTATCGTTTCTGCCAATATAGTGGCGAGTGAATTTAATTGGGGTACGATTAAGCTTTTATTAATCCGTCCGTTTTCTAGAAAAAAAATAATTATGTCAAAGTATTTAACTAGTATTCTATTTGGTTTTGCGATGTTATTTATATTATTTGTGGTTTCGAATCTATTAGGTTTAGCACTTTTTGGTACAGGAAGTGGGAATACTTCATATTTAGCATTTGTCGATGGCCATGTTGAAGAGCAAAGTAGACTTGTCTATTCTGCAAAGCTTTACGTCATGAGTTTCATCGAAACATTTATGCTTGCTACGATGGCGTTTATGGTTTCAACGGTATTTAGGAACAATACAATTGCGATTGGTATTTCAATTTTACTATTAACAGTCGGAAGTACGGTAACAACTATTTTGGCTGGATTCTTTGACTGGACAAAATTTATCTTATTTGCAAATACGAATTTAATGCAGTACGTAAATGGCACTCCAATGGTTGAAGGAATGACAATGACATTTTCAGTAATTGTATTATTAGTCTATTTTGTTATTTTCCTAGGATTATCATTAGTTGTATTTTCAAAACGAGATGTAACAGCTTAAGTTGTTAGAGTGTTCTTATTTAAGGACTAATCTCATTAAAAAAGCCTTATTCTAATTGTAGAATAAGGTTTTTTATTTCTAAAATAATGATTGTATTTTTTCTTTCATCATTTCATTATATAGTTTCAATGCTTGGTCATACTCTTTTTCTTCAAAAAATTTAGTTAATTCTTCGTACATCTTAATATGATTTTCAACTGAACTTCTTCTATAGGAATAATATTTACTTGCAATAATTTCAAATTTATTTTGTAAAGTTCCGATCGTTTCCATCATTAAATCATTTTGGCTTGTTTGTAAAATAAGATTATGATAGCGATTTGCTTCTACGTAATATAATTCATGCTCTTCTTCAGCAACCGCATTTTTCAATAATTGAATGCATTCATTCATTTCATTAATTGGAAAATCAAGCATTTTTCTTTTAGCCTTTTCAATGCTTCCAATTCCTAAAAATAATCGAAATTCTAAAAAATTTACAATATCAATCATTGTAATTTGGATATTTTGCACCATTGAGCCCTGATTTTTAAAATGTTTAACCAAACCAGTTGCTTCCAACTTGACTAGTGCTCTTCGAATAGGAGTTCTACTCATACTTAAATCCTTTTCAAGTGATGCTTCAGTTATATATGTTCCAGGAGAATATTTACCTTGTATGATAAATTTTTTTATTTCTTCATATGCTTTTTGTTCTAATGTTATATTATTAGGCAAGTAATTCACCATCCTACTTTCTAGTGTTATTTTTGTACACAGCTAAACAGGAGTGCGATTTTATCTAAATCCACTCAAGTTTCTTTAATGAGCAACTAAACTCATAATTCTAATATATTGTCCTACAGATGTCACTAACCTTTTTTATCGAAGAAAAGTAAAACTGTGTTAATAGAACAAGTATTATACAAAAAGTATACAATATAATTGATTAAATAGTATAGAAAATAATTATTACTATAATATGGTATTAAATGAAATTATTTAACGGATTAATCAAAGTGATAAAATAGTAGGAGAATGTTTAAATGCATTCTGAAGTAAACAATACGAAGTATGATGAAATTTAGTGTAAATATTGTATACAAAAATAATCTTTATTAATAAATTCTGGGGTAATCAATAAAAAACATCTAAAGCCTTAAAAGTCTTAGATGTTTTTTATTGAATATATATTAGAACATTAAATCCATAAATGCTTCTTCTTTAAGTTGAGTTAAAATTTCAGTCGCTTTATCAAATTCCGATTTTTCAACCTGATCAACAAGAGAATTATATAATTCTAATGTGTGTGGAATTCTATTTTTTCTTACATTAAATACATTAGATGACGTTGCTTCTTCAGTAAATCTTTTCCATAGATTATCAAGCATTTCAATGATTAAATTGTTTTGAGAATTTAGTAAGAATGTTTTATAAAACTCTGTCAACGCTCGGTGATAATTGCGGGCATCATCTTGATTGTATGCTTTTTCCATAGAGGCAGTAATTTCTCTAAGTAGTTTTACATTAAATGGAGTACGCTTCCTTTGGGATTTTTCTACACAAAATACAGCAAAGCACCATTGAATTTCAATCATATTTATAATTTCGTGTAAAGTAAAATGAGTATATGTAACAGTCGTTCCATGAAAGTTATTGTGTGATAACAACCCTTCGGATACAAGTCTTCCAAGTGCTCTTCTAATCGGTGTTCTACTCATTTGTAGTTCAGATACAAGTGCAGTTTCCTTCAAATGCATACCAGTTTGATACTCACCTGATAGGATTAAGCTTTTTAATTTTTCATATGCAATTTGTTCTAATGTTTTCTCTTTTGCCATTTTACTCTCCTACCAAAAATGTATTAGCTATTTCAAAAAAGGTCTCCTTATTGAATTCTTTAATTAGTATACAATAAAAATCTAATAGATAAACTTTTGAATAAAATATTTCATTATTTTAATAAAGGAACGTAGGGGGATGAGAATATAAACAGATTAAATATTAACTAAATTCAAGTGGAGCAAAGAGTTTAAATACAAATTTAGGGAATTTAGTTTAAGTTGATTAAATGTATATAATTCATAAAAGTTACTGTAAAGCATTAAAAATGCAATACAGTAACTTTTTTATGTTCTAATAAGACAGGATGTAATTTATTTCCATTAATTAGAATAATTTCCATCCCCATTTCAAATCATAAAATAAAATCAAAATAGGGGAATGGTATGAGAACTTATAAAGATGGTATGAAAAAAGATTCCTCAAATGAAAATTGGATTGATGAATTATCGAAATCAAATGATTTTATTAAATTTAAAACTTCAAGTGATCTTGAGAATGATAGTTACTATAGTATTTATTTTTACCGAACGTTAATTAGATCTGAGATAATGCATGATCAAGTACTTCCATATTTGTCAAAGAATTATACTCTTGAAGATTTGATGTCGCAGCTTCCCGTTCAACAACTTACGATTACTTCAGATAGTTCTAAAATCAAAAGTAAACTGCTAAAAGGCTATACGGCAATTCAGTATGGTGATAATTTAACTGATTGTTTATTGGTTAATATTTCGAATAATGTTTCCAGAACAATTGGTCCTCCTATAATGGAAGCTACTACTTTAGGTCCGCAGGTTGGATTTGTAGAAGATATGGATGTAAACATAAATTTAATTCGAAATAAACTACCAATTTCTGATCTTCATATCGAGGAATTGGTAGTTGGAAAGCTATCAAAAACGAGTGTTGCTGTTATCTATATTAGTGGAATTGCTGATGATGAAAATGTTAATACGGTTACACAGAGGATAAAAGATATTCAATATGATCATATTCCTGATAGTTCTTTTATTTCGTCTATGATCGGGGATAACACGCATTCTATTTTTCCACAATCGATTCCAACTGAAAGACTTGATCGTACAGTCGGAGGTTTAACTGAAGGGAAAATCGCCATTGTTGTGGACGGTTCACCAAATGTTCTTCTTACACCTGCTTTAATTGACGAAACTTTTATATCGATGGAAGACTATTATGTCAATTGGGTGCTTGCAACTTTTTTCCGTTTTCTTAGAATGTTTGGTTTTGCACTATCGATTTTCATAACGCCCTTTTATGTTGCAGTTTTGACCTATCATTATGAGCTTATTCCACCTCGCTTACTTGAATCATTAGTAATATCTAGAGCATCTGTACCATTTCCTCCAATTTTTGAGGTGTTATTTTTAGAAATTACTATTGAGCTAGTAAAGGAAGCTGGACTTCGATTACCATCAAAAATTGGACAAACACTTGGTATTGTTGGTGGTATTGTAATTGGGCAAGCTGTTGTAGAAGCTAAGCTTACGAGTAATATTCTCTTAATCTTAGTAGGACTTGGTACACTTGCATCCTACACATCTGCAATCTATAAATTTAACAATACAATTCGATTTATAAAGTTTCCAGTAATAATAATGGCTCAGCTAATTGGACTTTTAGGGATTTTTATGGGATTTATCTTTTTAATTACGCATTTGCTTCGTTTAACCTCTTTAGGGAGACCATATATTGGATCGTATCCGTTTAGGAAAACGTCATTTAATGATTTGTGGATCAGATTACCATTTGCAAAGCAGAAAAAAAGACCTACGAATTTAAGACCAGCTACACTTTTTCGAGCAACAAATGATATAAAACGTCCAGGTCCACCGAGTGATTTTGATGAATAAAAAGGGGAGAATTATTAATGGCATCGTATAGAAGACAACAAGTTTCACCGTATCTCCTATTTTTTATTATTACAAGCTCTCAAATAGGGGTAGGTGTTTTAGGATTTCAACGAATCATCGCAAAAGATGCTGGTTATGATGCATGGATTAGTGTCATAATTGCTGGGTTTATTGTTAATATAATTGTATGGTTTATGTATAAATTATTAATGAATGCGAAGGGGGACATTATTGATGCTCATAAGCAATTTTTTGGTAATATAGTTGGTTCAGCTTTAAGTTTACTTATTCTAATCTATTATGTAATATTAAGTATCTCTGTTTTAAGATTATATATTGAAATCGTTCAAGTTTGGATGTTTCCGTCTATATCAACGTGGCTATTATCGTCTATCATTTTATTATTATGCTATTACATCGTATCAGGTGGGTTTCGTGTAGTAGTTGGAATTGCATTTCTATCTGGAATCTTTACGGCATTGCTTTATGCTTTGCTATTTCATTTGCCACATAAATATATACATATGGATAATATTTTACCTATCCTTGATCATTCGTTTAAAGATTTGTTATTGTCTGCAAAAAATTCAATCTATACAATGGCGGGAT
Source organism: Gottfriedia acidiceleris (assembly GCF_004138285.1). Lineage (GTDB taxonomy): Bacteria > Bacillota > Bacilli > Bacillales > Bacillaceae_G > Gottfriedia > Gottfriedia acidiceleris_A. Next base: position 505,160 of record NZ_SCFN01000001.1, read on the forward strand.
TTGAAATATTACTTATGGTTTTTCCATTTATTCGGAATGGAAATGCTTCTCAAAAGTTTGCTCAATGGGGAACCGCTTTTTCAACTTTAGTCTTCACTTTATCGGCTTTTACAACATTTTTACTTTTAAGTGAAAAACAAATTGAACATGTAATCTGGGCGAGAATCTATATAGCCAAATTAATTCATTTTCCATTTTTAGAAAGATTTGAATATATACTAATTTCCAGTTTTTTAATTAAGGTTATTTCAATTTTAGCTCTATTATTATGGAGCTCAAGTAGAGGCTTAAAATTAATTTTTAAATGGAAGCAAAAGTATACATTAATATTGATTAGTGTAATTAGCTTTATCGTTTGTCAATTACTTGAAACTCGATATCAAATTAATGCATTTGCAGATTATACCAGTAAAATTTCTCTATACATTTTTTATGTTTATATACCACTCTTTTCAATCATTTTTATGATAACGAAGTCTAGGAAAGCAAAATGAAAAAATATCTTCTATTTTTTATTATTTGTATTGCATTATCTTTAAATGGATGTGCACTTGTTCCGTCTGCGAATGTTAATGAACTAAATATTATTGAAGCAGCTGGGTTCGACCTTCCAAAACCGAAACAACTGAAAGGGACTGTTGTTTTCCCTGTGTTTCGACCATCTGGACAGATCGAATTTAAAGTGTCTTCTGCAAATGGAGAATCAATAAAAAAAGTAAGGGAAAGATTAGATAGTCAAATGAGGTATCGGCTAATGGCAGGTCAGATGCGGGTTGTAACATTTAGTATGGACTTAGCCAAAAAAGGTTTTTTTCGCATTGTTGATACGTTTAATCGGGACCCGGCCGTAGGGAATATCATACAATTAGCTATAGTTGATGGTGAAACAAGTGATTTACTTTCATTAAAACAATATAAAGATGAAAACATAGCTTTATATCTTTACGATCTCCTTGTACACAATTCAGAGACTGGACCTTTTCCCTACACCGATTTCTCAACGTTTGTCTATCAATATTTTGAAGTAGGGCAGGATCCGTATTTACCGGTATTAAAAATAGTGAATGACAAGATTAAATTAAATGGCATTGCAACTTTCAAAAGAGATAAACTCATAACAATTATTCCATGGAAATATGCTTTCATTTTTAAAGGGATGAAAGAAAATTATAAACAAGGTTTACATCAGTTCAAAATTGATGGAGATTATGTAGCAATCGATAATATAAAATCTAAAAGTAAATATGATATCAAAATAAAAAAAGGAAAACCAGAGTTTATAGTTCATTTGAAGATGAATGCTAGAATTCAAGAATATACTGGTGATAAACCAATCGTATTTCCAAAGCATATTAAAGAAATAAGAAAAGCAATTGAGAGGGATATTGAAAAAAATGCACAGGAGCTTATTTCACTCCTTCAAAAAAATAATGTAGATCCAATTGGTTTCGGCTCAAAATTAGAAGCACATCAAAGGGACTTTGATGGGAAAAAATGGAGGAAACAGTATTCTAGTGCAAAAATTAAAGTAAAGGTTAATTTAGATATACTTCATACTGGAATCGTTGAATAGTCTTTAGCATGAAGGCACAAAAAGGACTATTAAAAAGTAAATATAATTAAAAAGGGGACGTCTGGAGGTCATATGTTGACTGAAAGACGCCTATTTTTTATATCGTCCATATTCAAAAAAGCGTATGTAAATTGTATACAAAATGTGTTTTGAGTATGTTAATATAATATTGCGGAAAAATAAACTATATTAATAAAGCAAAAATGAATTGCGAAAAAGTCTAACATTTTCAAAAAAATTCATATTTATTTTAAGGTAATTCCTGGAGGGATTATGCTTTTTAAAAATATTTTTATAACCCTTACAATCATCATTAGTTTTTTCTATTTAACATCCTCCATCTTATGGGGAGAAGCAAGAAAAAGGTTTGCAGGAAAATCGATATTACAAGAATTTTTTATCGGTGTTCTATTAAGTGTATTAACGATTTTATTAATTAATTTCCCGATTGTCACAGATCTTGGAATGAATATTCAAATTAAAACGCTAGGAATGGAAATTGCAGCAATCTTTTTTGGTAATATTACTTTAGTTACAATTTTTTTCTTCGATATTATTGGGTTTTATTTTATAAATGGATTTAACTTTATTTACCTAATAGATGCGGCATTGCTATTGTTTATCTTATTTTTTGGTTTCTTTATGAATTATCAAAAATGGGATGAAAAGAAAAGTATTCTAATTTTGACTCCTTTGATCATTTTGATTAAATGTTTTGGTTTTTATTTAATCGATAAATGGATGCTAAGACCTATTGGTGACATTGTAGTAGGAAGGTTATTCCAAACGATTGGATATTGGATCTTAATGTTTATTCCAGCATTATTATTAAGTTACTTTATAGCCTATCAAACACGTAATACAGAAATAAAGTTAAAGAAAATGGAAAATCGCAAATGTTGACAGTCTAACCGGACTATATAACCGTAGATACTTTGAAAAACAACTTTTAAATGGATGTTCCAAATCCTATGAAACATCAATACCAATGACATTATTAATGATTGACGTGGATTATTTTAAAAAATATAACGATTTATATGGTCACCCAAAAGGTGATGAATGCCTAAGAAAAGTAGCAACAAGTTTGCAATTAGAGACGACTAGCTCATCAGGTATTGTTGCACGGTATGGAGGAGAGGAATTCTCAATTCTGTTACCGAAAGCTGATCTGAATGATGCAATTAAAATAGGTAATCGATTATGTAAAAATATAAAAAAATTAAAGATTGAACATGAGCAATCTGAGAAAAAAATGGTTACATTGAGTATTGGTGTAGCATCATTGATTGCTGAAACTGAACAAGATTACTTAAAATTAGTTAAGCAAGCTGATCAGGCATTATACAAGTCGAAGCATAATGGAAGAGATCAAGTGAGTTGCTAAAATATGGAATATTGTTAAATGAAAAAACATCTATTAATCACTTTTGAAAAAGGTGATTTAAGATGTTTTTTATTTATTTTGCTGCTTTATTTTATTAGTGGATTTAAATTAAAATGGTTCAATGCTTCGTTGACTAAATCGATATCATAAATGTTCTTCTCTAAGAAAAATCTTATTACTAAATCATTTGAATCGCTGTCTGATAATGTATAGCCAGCAGAACTTAAGAGTTCGCTGGTTTCAATTTTATCTAGTTCAAGTGCTAGTGATAAAGCAATTATTGTATTTTTCTTTGGATGGTAATTAGGAATGGAGCGGATTTTTGAAAAGTGTTTTCGGTCAATTCCCGCCTTTTTATAGATTAATGGGTCACTGACATTTTTTTTATCAATAAAGTTAAATAAGAGCTCTCTAAATGTTGGTTTCAGTTTATTTTTAATAAATGCTTCAATCTCTAAATTTTCTAAAGGCTCAGCAGCATACATTTCATTCTTACTAAAATGTAATTCTTCTATTTTTACTTCATCTAAATGGCGTTTTACATATATTTGTAATTCAATCAAGAATTCTTGGCTAAGCATTTTTAAAATCCCCCTTTCAAAATGTCTCTTTCAAGGCGACCTATCTACTAATTAATTCAGTTACTATTATAACATCAAGAATGAAGGGGCTGGATTAAATGAACAGTAATAAAACAGAAATTATATTTTTAATAGATAGAAGTGGTTCAATGGGTGGACTTGAAAGTGATACGATCGGTGGATTTAACGCCTTTATTAAAAAACAAAGTAGTTTTGATGGAGAAACGAATGTAACTACAGTGCTTTTTGACGATCAATATGAAGTCTTATGGACCGGGATTAATGCACATGAAGTAAAATTAACGGATAAAGAGTATTTTGTAAGAGGCACTACTGCACTTTTAGATGCAGTAGGTAAAACCATCTTAAATGTAGGCAACAGATTGTCTTTATGTAACGAGATGGAAAGACCTGGTAAAGTCATTTTTGTTATTACTACTGATGGGTTAGAGAATGCGAGTGTTGAATTTACGTATAGTAAAGTGAAGCATCTTATCCATCACCAACAAGAAAAGTATAAATGGGAATTTATTTTTATGGGAGCAAATATGGATGTAGCAAAAGAAGCAAGTAGCCTAGGAATTTTAAAAGAAAATGCTTATACTTTTGAATCTTCTAATGAGGGTGTTGATCATATGTATAGTGTAATATGCGAAGCAGTGTCAGAAAAAAGGATATAATTTTGATTCAAATCTAGTAAGCCCTTTTGACTTACTAGATTTTTTTATTGTAAATAAAAATTCTTTAATGATAAAAAAGAAGTTAGAATAATAATGTTAGAATAGGGACATAAAACATATTTAGAGGAGAGATGTACATATGAAACAGCAAAGCTTAGATCATCACGTTAGATATCATCCAGTTTTCCACTTTTTTGGAGCACCATTAGCGTTAATCACGATCATTGGTTCAATCGTTAACTTATGCAGCGCGATAAAAAATAGCGATCATATTTGGTTAGCAGTATTTATTTTAGTCACTTCGCTTTTATTAGTTGTTTCGTTTTTGTTAACAAGACTTTATTCCAACAAAGTGCAAGACCGTGTCATTCGAATGGAAGAAAATTTTCGTCATTTTACGCTAACTGGTAAACCGTTAAATCCTCAATTAACAATGGGGCAAATCATTGCATTACGATTTTCAAGTGATGAGGAATTTGTAGCGTTAAGTGAAAGAGCGGTAAATGAAGGACTGAGTTCGAAAGAGATTAAACAAAATATTAAAAATTGGCGTGCGGATGAGTATCGCGTTTAATTTTAGTTTAAGGACCTTACTTAGTATTGGTCCTTTTTTTATGGGAAAATTTTTGGGAAAAATAAAGATGTCATTGAATTATTTGGAATATATCATTTAATATATGTAATTTTTTCGTCTTATTGTAATATTGATTTCAAAAAATGAATGGTGGAGCTCAGTACCGAATATTACGGGGAATTCAACTTGAAAAGAGGCTGAGGAAGTACCTTTTTTTACCGATAATTCCATAATTTTAGTTATATTACTGTAACAAACATACCATTAAAGTAAATGATTTATCATCTCCCTGTTACTTTTTCCTGGAAAATCTATGTTACGATTAGTGAAAATTAGCAAATGAAGGAACATGGAGGGTAAAAGAAATGCTTAAAAAAATAATGACCATTACAGCAGCTACTGTACTCTCAGTAACTGTAAGTGCTAATGTACAGGCTGCAACGATCACAGTAAAAAAAGGGGATACCCTTTGGGACCTATCACGCACAAATAATACTACTGTAGAAAATACTAAAATGTTAAACGGTTTAACTACAGATCTTATTCATCCTGGTGATGAACTAACCATTGCACCAGAAAAACATTATCTAGTTGAAGAAGGTAATACCTTATGGGATATTGCGAAAAATCATGATACAACAGTTTCACAAATTAAAGAATGGAACAACTTACATACGGATCTCATTCACCCTGGATTAAATCTATTAATCTTTGAAGGCGTAAAAAATACTGTTCGATCTGAAGTTACAAATACAAGTACTGTAACAAAAACAGAAACTACTTCAAATGTGCCGGCAGAAACAGTGTCACCAAAGACTGTAGCTGCACCGAAAGAAGAAGTATCTACACCAAAAGAAAGTGTATCTACTCCAAAAGAAAGTGCACCTGCACCGAAAGAAGATGTATCTAAACCTAAAGAAAGTGCATCTACAACAAAAGTAACGGGCTCAAAAGTAGTTACAGTGGAAGCTACTGCATATACAGCTTCTTGTAAAGGGTGTTCCGGGGTTACTGCTACTGGAATCAACTTAATAAAGAATCCAAATACAAAAGTGATTTCCGTTGATCCAAATGTTATCCCACTTGGCAGTAAAGTGTATGTAGAAGGTTATGGTGAAGCAATCGCTGGAGATACTGGTGGAGCCATTAAAGGAAAACGAATTGATGTCTTTATAGCAAATAAACAAGATGCGATTAATTTTGGAAGAAAACAAGTGAAAGTAACTATCTTAAACTAATCATAAAAAAACACTGAAACGTTACATGTTTCAGTGTTTTTTATGATGCTATTTTTTAGTAGATGACTACCGGCTCATATGTGCTGAGGTTATCAAATACGGTTTTCATTACATCAGGTGGTGTGTTGACGCAACCCCCAGATCCTGCAGTTAGATAGGCATTGCTTGACCAGTTGCTTCGCCAGCTAGCATCGTGGAAACCTTGTCCGCTGTTTGTGAATGGTGCCCAATAATCGACTTTCACTTCATAAGGCCCAAGACCAACATGGGAGCCCTTTAGGATAGATGGAGTCCGTTTATAAAGGATATACCACACACCTTTTGATGTGTCTTCACCGGTAATGTGTTTTCCTGTAACGACACTGGTTGTGACAACCAATTTGCCATTTTTATAAAGCCAAATACGTTGCTCTGCAATCGATACTTCAGCATATGTATCGCCAATGCCATTGTTTGTGGTCGTCTTATAACCATACCCCTCATTATTCCAGCCATTTCCGAAAATATGAGTAGCAGAAATAGATTTTTCTCCTGTTTCAAAAGCCTTCTGAACTAGTGTTGATTCTTTATCGACATCTAATGCCCACCCATAGCCTTCTCCTTTAACTGAAATGACTGATCCTGAATGTGTCTTAAATGTAAAATTTTTATGTAAAGTAGATTGAGAGTTATTTACTTCAGCAATCTTGTTTTTAAGATTACTTGAGTCAATCGTAACTTTCATATCTTTTGACACAGTGGCATTTTGAATTAATTCACTCGCTTTTAAAGAATAAACTTTATCCTGAACCTTGTACTGAACTGTCCGCCCAAGTAGTTCTTGAAGTTTTTTCTTTTCACTTTTCACAATTTGATTGTCTTCTTTGATTGCTTGTATGTATACAGGGTTTAGACGGATTGTACTAGTATATTCTTGTCCCTTATAGTCTTTTAATAGACGATCGACATCATATTGCTCACCGCTAATGCTTTTAGAGACAATAATTTTACCTTGTTTCAATTGAACAGTCGCATCTTTTGGAGCTTTTAAGCTCTTATTAAGAGTGAGAAGCTTATCATTAATCTGTTTTTTCATTGTGTGAATTTGATTTTCATCACGTTTACTCGGCACTAAAGAATAATTTTTTTCTTTTGAAGAAGGAAAAAACGTCCGCTGGCTTTTTACTATTTCTTTTATAGCCGGCAGATCATTTTCCGTAAAGCCCATCTTTGTATCTTTTCCATCCAAAATTTGCAAATCACCCACATAAACGATGTTTTTAAGTTCACTTGTTTTTAATTTTTTTAGTGCTTGCTTTGCGCTCAGTCCACCTATATTTATGCTGTTGATCTTGATTTGAGCATTAAAATGGTTAGCCTGATAGCTGAATGCAATGATGAGTGCGATAATAATAAGGATTCCAACCGTAATGAAATGCCAGGGTAAAGACCGTTTAAATGATCTTCTTTGTCGAATATTATTTCCTTTAATATTTAAAGTGCTTTCCAAAACAATTCCTCCCATAACCAAGTAGTCCATCTATCAATGTTTACTGAAATTCAGATTAGAATATTACAATTATATTACATTATTTAATTATATGTGACTATTCTACAATTTTCTACGGTCGAACTCTGTCACAATTTGTTTAGATGTAGAAATTTTTTCCTTTTTTTATTTTGAACATGCTAAGAGAAAGTATAGATTTAAAAAGTTTAAATTAATTATGTAATGGTTTACTGGAATTCTAATAATATTTTTCTATCTATTATTGAAGAATAAGATTGTTTAATTTACGAATCTATTAATGTATTGAGTAAATAAGACTCTTTATTTATTATTCACTATATTATATTTGTATATCAAGTTTAGCAGAGTGGCTATTTCTTATAGCCTTCAAAAAGCTTTTTAACAGAGACAGAGTTGAAAATAATAGTTTACTAATGTATCATTAATAATAATCAGAATATTCCGTAAAGAAAAGAGGGACATGTAAATGAGTAAACAAATTCCTGAAAAATGGTGGAGTCAACTGAGGGTGCCGGCTATTTCTGCACCTATGTTTTTAGTATCTGGTCCTGAGCTAGTAGAGGCAGCATGTTTAAATGGTGTAATTGGGTCATTTCCAGCACCGAATGCTCGCCCAATTGAGGTACTTGATCAATGGATGGGTCAATTAAATGACCAGCTTGCTTTGGCACGCGCAAATGAGCCGGAGCGTAAAATTGCACCATGGGCAATGAATATGGTCGTTCATAGCTCTTATAGCAGATTACAAGAAGAGCTTGAGCTGTTGAAAAAACATAAGCCTGAACTTGTCATTACTTCATTAGGTTCTCCAAAAGTAGTGGTTGATATTGTACATAGTTATGGCGGACTTGTCTTTTCTGATGTTAGTGATATTAAGTTTGCTAAAAAAGCAGCAGAGGCAGGTGTAGATGGACTAATTTTAGTTTCATCAGGTGCCGGTGGTCATGCTGGAAATTTAAATGGTTTTGCGTTCGTTGATAGTGTTCGTACGTTCTGGGACGGCATTATTGTGTTAGCAGGTGGTATTTCAACTGGTAAAAGTATATTGGCTGCACAAGCTGCGGGCGCTGATTTGGCTTATATGGGAACACGCTTCATTGTTGCGAAGGAAAGCTTAGCAAATGATGAATACCGTCAAATGTTAGTTGATGCAACGCAAGATGATATCGTCCTGACTGATGCATTCTCTGGCGTTAAAGCGAATATGTTAATTCCTAGTATTGTGAAGGCTGGTCTTGACCCTGAAACATTGAAAAAGAAAGATAAAGTCGATTTCGATGGAATGAAAAATGAATCGAATGCAAAGGCTTGGAAAGAAATATGGTCTGCTGGTCATGGTGTTGGGGCAATTACAAAAATCAGTTCAATTGCCGACATTATAGATGAACTGGAAGAAGAGTATAGTGAAGCTGTTAATAAACTAAATAAACATGCAGAGAAATTAAAATCAACTGTAAGTAAATAAATAATAATGTAAGCGTTTTACTTTCATATCGTGAATCTATTGTTTAATTATCATTTTAAGATTATAATTAATTTATTGAGATGGAATCATAGTATGGGAGATGTTATGACTCTATCAATTTAGTAAACAAAAAAATGGATTGGTATGTTAGTACGATTTGCTAATAAACTATTCCACCATGAAAACATTGAACCTATTTATCGGGTATGTGTATTTCATGGTGGATTTTTTTATGTGAAAAAGGGGAGGAAAACCGTGAAAAATAACATGGTTACAATCACGCTTGACGGGAAAGAAGTAATCGCAAAGCAAGGTTCTACAATCTTACAAATCATCAATCAAAATGAAATTAGTCATCCACAAATTTGTTATGTTCCTGAAGTCGATCCAATTCAAACTTGTGATACTTGTATTGTAGAAATTAATGGTGAGCTAAAGCGCTCATGTTCAACTGTAGCAATGAGCGGAATGAATATTCAATTGACTTCACCTAAAGCGAAGGAAGCTCAAACTGAAGCAATGGATCGTTTATTAGAAAATCATTTATTATATTGCACAGTTTGTGATAATAACAATGGAAATTGTAAGCTACATAATACAGTTGAAGAAATGGGCATTGAACACCAAAAGTATCCTTATCAGCCAAAGGGTGCTTCTTGTGAAGTAGACTTGACACATCCTTTTTATCGATATGATCCAAATCAATGTATTGCGTGTGGACAGTGTGTGGAAGTATGTCAAAATCTTCAAGTAAATGAGACATTATCAATTGATTGGGAAGCTGAGCGTCCACGTGTTATTTGGGATAAGGGTGTTTCGATTAATGATTCTTCATGTGTAAGTTGTGGACAATGTGTAACAATTTGTCCTTGTAATGCATTAATGGAAAAATCAATGCTTGGTGAAGCTGGTTTTATGACTGGATTAAACGACGAGTTACTTGATCCGATGATCGATTTAGTAAAAAAAGTAGAGCCTGGATATAGTGGTATTTTCGCAGTTTCAGAAGTTGAGGCAGCAATGCGAGAAACACGAACGAAAAAGACAAAAACGGTTTGTACATTCTGTGGTGTTGGTTGTACATTCGAGGTTTGGACGAAGGATCGAAAAATCTTAAAAGTTCAACCAAGCTCTGATGCACCAGTCAATGCTATTTCGACTTGTGTAAAAGGTAAATTTGGTTGGGATTTTGTAAATTCCAAAGAACGAATTACAAAGCCATTAATTCGAAAAAATGGCGTATTTGTTGAAGCGAGCTGGGATGAAGCCCTTGATTTAGTTGCAAGTAAACTTGGTTCCATTAAACAAGAATATGGTAAAGGCTCTGTAGGATTTATCTCCTCTTCGAAAATTACAAATGAAGAAAACTATTTAATTCAGAAGTTAGCACGACAAGTATTTGAAACAAATAATGTTGATAATTGCTCACGTTACTGTCAATCTCCAGCAACAGATGGATTATTCCGCACAGTTGGTATGGGTGGAGATGCAGGAACGATAAAGGATATCGCAAAAGCTGGACTAGTTATAATCGTCGGTGCGAATCCAGCAGAAGGTCATCCTGTACTTGCGACAAGAGTTAAGCGAGCACATAAACTACATGGACAAAAACTAATTGTTGCCGATCTTCGTAAAAATGAAATGGCAGAACGCTCTGACATCTTTATTAGACCAAAGCAAGGTACAGACCAAGTATGGTTGATGGCTGTAACCAAATATATAATTGACCAAGGCTGGCATGACTTAAAATTCATCTATGAAAATGTCCATTTCTTTGAGGATTTTAAAGCTGTTCTTGAGAAATATACACTTGAATATGCCGAAAGTGTAACTGGAATTTCAAAGGAAACGTTAATTCAAATAGCTGAAATGATTCATGAAGCAGATGGAACTTGTATTTTATGGGGCATGGGCGTTACACAAAACACTGGTGGCTCTGATACATCTGCTGCGATTTCGAACTTATTACTTGCTACAGGAAACTATAGACGCCCTGGTGCTGGCGCTTATCCGCTTCGTGGTCACAATAATGTACAAGGTGCATGTGATATGGGTACTCTACCTGGCTGGCTTCCTGGTTACCAACATGTAACGGATGACGCGGCTCGCATGAAGTTTGAAAAAGCGTGGGGCGTTGAAATCGGAGGGAAACCTGGTTTAGACAATATCCAAATGCTTCAATCAATCGAAAAAGGTGAAATGAAAGCTATGTACTTAGTTGGTGAAGATATGGCGCTTGTCGATTGTAATGCAAACCACGTAGATGAAGTTTTATCAGATTTGGACTTCTTTGTCGTACAAGATCTCTTCTTCTCAAAAACAGCGCAATATGCAGATGTTATTTTACCTGCTGCGCCATCACTTGAAAAAGAAGGAACATTTACAAATACTGAGCGTCGAGTACAAAGATTATATCAAGCATTACCAACTCTTGGTGAATCGAAGGCTGACTGGTGGATTGTCCAAGAAATTGCAAACCGATTAGGTGCAAACTGGAAGTATCAACATCCAGGTGAAATATTCGCTGAGATGGCAAGTTTAGCGCCACTATTCTCACAAGCTAGCTACGAAGTGATGGAAGGCTGGGATAGTTTCCTTTGGGGAAGCTTAGACGGAGCAAGTACGCCACTGCTTTATGAGGATGGTTTTAATTTCCCAGATAAAAAAGCAAGATTTGCTTTAGCTGATTGGTCGGAACCAACTGAGTTTGCAGAAGAGTTTGACCTATTAATTAATAATGGTCGTATGCTTGAGCATTTCCATGAAGGGAATATGACGAATAAATCATACGGTATTCAATTAAAAGTGCCTGGAATTTTTGTGGAAGTGTCACCTGAGCTTGCGAATGAACGTGGCATTAAAGATGGCTCATTAGTTCGATTAGTATCACCTTATGGCGCGCTGAAATTACCAGCACTAGTAACAGACCGGGTACAGAAAAATGAGTTGTTCTTACCGATGAATTCAACAAATAAAGAATCTGCAATTAATTTCTTAACAGGTCCAGCTAAAGATCACCGTACAAATACACCAGCTTATAAACAAACGAAAGTACGGATGGAAGTATTACGTGTAGAAGGTGAAAGTCCGTTGCCAAAATCGAACCCACGTAATAAAAAGCGAAATCCTCAAAATGGAGTTGAGGTACAGCGCAAATGGGAACGAGAAGGATACGTCCACTTAACGACAAAATAAAGGGGAATAAAAATGGCACAACCAATCACGACGATTCAAAAATACGTACCAACCAAAGAAGAGCAAAACCAACAGAAACTAGAGGATTTGAAGCTTTTATTAGCAGAAAATGAAGATTCCTTAAATAAAATATTAAATATCGTTTCTGAATTAAATGATACTGGTGTCCTTGAAGCTGCAAATTCAATGCTACAATCTAAAGAGAAGATTACAAAAATTGCTTTAGGACAAATGAACCGCGAGCCAGTCACAAATATCATCAATAACATTATGGGAGCTGCTGGAGCACTTTCAAGTGTAGACCCAGAGTTAACTACAAAGCTAATCAATTCCGTAACAAAAGGAATCGATGAAGGAAATAAACATCTTGAAAAGGATGATAAAGTAGGAATTCTTGATTTAGTAAAAGTTTTAAAAGATCCTGATGTAAATCGTGCAGTTGGTTTTGGTATTAATTTTCTAAAAGGTATGGGAAAAGGACTAAAAGAATAATAGAAAAAACAATTTGTATTTAATAGAAAAGAGTTTAATAATAAGAGATGAACCTTTTAATAAATCAATTAATTGAATGGTTCATCTCTTCATGAATATTTTTTTTAAACATATTAAAAATATTTCAAAAAGAAGGGAATCTAATACGATGCTACCAACTGAAGTGAGAAGAGGAATTCTCCGCTTTGAAAATGGTGAAACAAACTATATTGAAGACAGCGTTGTCACAGAATTTCCCGTCACGGTAAAAATCAATGGACAAGAATTTGTTACGATGGTCAGTACCCCAGAATATATTGAGGATATGGTCGTAGGATTTCTAGCATCCGAAGGGGTCATCCGAAAATACGAGGATATTGAGAACATATGGTTCCAAGAAAAAGAAGGCTTTGTCCATGTAAAAACAAAGAATATTAATCCATATTATAAAGATATTCAAAGTAAAAGATATATTACATCATGCTGTGGAATGAGTAGACAAGGTTTTGTTTTTGTAAATGATGCATTGACTGCAAAAAAAATGAAAGAAGTAAATGTTCAACTATCATTTCAAGATTGTTTTCGATTAATGAATGAGATGCAACAGTCCGCATTTTTGTTTCAAGAAACAGGTGGAGTCCATAATGCTGCTTTATGTGATTTAAATGGGATTGTTTTGAATAGAATGGATATTGGCAGGCATAATGCATTAGATAAAATCTATGGTTATTGTCTTAAAAATAATATAAGTATTTCAGATAAAATAATTGTTTTTAGTGGGCGGTTATCTTCTGAAATTTTACTAAAAGTAGCTAAAATAGGTTGTGAGGTCATACTGACTAAGTCAGCTCCAACAGAATTAGCTCTTCAATTAGCTGAAGAATTAGGAATTACGACAGTGGGATTTATTCGAAATCAATCACTTAATGTTTATACTCATTCAAAGCGTATTGTGAAATAGAAACTTAAACAGATCATTTATGAAATAAAAGAAGTGAGGCAATGGTTATGAAAAATGTTGCATTGGATAAACATCATCGACCTTTACAGGATTTACGTATATCTGTTACCGATCGCTGCAATTTTCGTTGCCGTTATTGTATGCCGGAAGAAATTTTTGGTCAGGACTATTCTTTTTTATCACAAGATAAAATACTATCTTTTGATGAAATTGAAAGATTAACGCGTATTTTTGTATCTTTAGGGGTAAGAAAAATTAGAATTACTGGTGGAGAACCTTTATTACGTAAAAATTTACCTAAACTGATTGAACGATTAAATAAAATAGATGGTGTAGAAGATATTGCTTTAACAACAAACGGTACTTTACTTAAAAAGTTTGCAAAAGATTTATATGAAGCCGGTTTAAGAAGAGTGACCGTCAGCATAGACTCTTTAGATGAAGAACGATTTTCATATATGAGTGGTAATCGAGGAAATGTAAAGTCTGTGCTTGAAGGAATACAAGCCGCTTCTGATATTGGGATGAAGGTTAAAATCAATATGGTTGTTCAAAAAGGAAAGAATGAACAAGATATTATCCCGATGGCACAATATTTTAAAGAGAAAAAACATATTCTTCGTTTTATTGAGTATATGGATGTTGGAAATTATAACGGCTGGAGGCTCGATGAAGTAGTAGGAAAACAAACAATCATCGATATGATCAATGAAGTCATGCCTTTAGAATTTACAGAAGCTAATTATGTAGGAGAAGTTGCTAATCGATATCGCTACAAAGATAGTGATGATGAAATTGGAATTATTTCATCAGTGACCGATTCATTTTGTTCAACTTGTACAAGAGCACGTATATCTGCAGAAGGAAAATTATATACTTGTTTATTTGCAACAAAAGGTTTTGATCTAAAAGAATTGGTAAGGTCTAACCAAGATGATGAACAAATAAAAGAAACGATTCTTTCGATATGGAGCAACCGAACTGATCGTTATTCAGATGAACGATTAAGTCATACGAAAAAAATGAATGATAAATCATCACATAAAATTGAAATGTCACATATAGGTGGTTAATCATCACCAATAATAGAAGGTTTGGAGTTTATGCAATTTCTGTGTAACGCTCTAACTAAAAATTAGAAAGTGATGATTGGTATCTCTGTTCGTTTAGCAGGGAAATTAAGCAGCATTCAGAACTCCTTATATGATGAGGATTTCTTAATGCTGCTTTATTTAATAGAGGGAAAACAAGAAAAGCAGAAAAATTGGTGAGGATACCCGGAGAAAACTTTTTATCTATTTCGCTAGGTCCTGCTCTTTAATGGAGGATATCTTATGTCAGAACGTTATTCACGTCAGCAACTTTTTACTCCGATCGGTGAAAAAGGACAAGAATTAATTAGAAAGAAACATGTTTTAATTGTTGGGGCAGGCGCGTTAGGAAGTGCTAGCGCCGAGGCACTTGTTAGAGCTGGAATTGGAAAGTTAACTTTAATTGACCGAGATTATGTTGAAATGAGTAACTTGCAAAGGCAACAGCTTTATACCGAAGAAGATGCATTTGAGAAATTGCCGAAAGTAATTGCCGCTAAAGGGCGTCTCCAAAAAATAAATTCAGATGTGAGCATCAATGCGCTAGTAATGGATGCAAGTGCAGATAATATGGAAGTCCATTTGAAGGACACTGATGTTTTGATTGATGCAACAGATAATTTTGATATTCGTTTTATCATTAATGATTTATCACAGAAATATGAAATTCCGTGGGTTTATGGCTCTTGTGTCGGGAGCTTTGGTATGTGTTGTACGATTCTGCCTAATAAAACTCCTTGTTTAAACTGTATATTAAAAAGTTTACCAGTACCTGGTGTGACATGTGACACAGCCGGAGTCATTAGTCCTGCGGTACAATTAGTGGCGGCATACCAGGTTGCTGAAGTATTAAAACTATTAGTTGAGGATTATTCAGCTATTAATTCAAAATTCCTTACATTTGATTTATGGAATAATCAACATTTTTCTTTTAAAGTGTCGAAACTCAAATCAGATGATTGTCCTTCATGTGGAACAAATAGGACGTATCCTTATTTAGCATTTGAAAATCAAACAAAAACAAGTACACTTTGTGGGCGAAATACAGTCCAAATCAGACCTTCAACGACTAAAAATTACGACTTTAATGAACTAGAAATTCAACTAAAACAACACGGAAAAGTCCAACGAAATCCTTATTTGATTTCTTGTCAGATAGAAGATTATCGATTTGTTATTTTTCAAGATGGTAGAGTTTTTGTTCATGGCACAAATGATATACAGGAAGCCAAAAAACTATATTATCGTTTATTAGGTTAATAGAGAGAGGATGAAAAGAATGGTTGAAAAACGAGTACCACTACCAATCGAAGAAGCAGTTCGTAAAGTGATGGATTTTGCCAAACACGGATCACAAGAAATGGTATCAATCGATTTAGCATATGGACGAGTATTAGCTGATGATCTAAAAGCTGATCAGGATATACCTGCTTTTGACCGCTCTCCTTATGATGGTTTTGCGATTCGGGCTGAAGATACTATTCTTACAAGCAATGAAAATCCAACAATCTTTGAAGTAGTTGGAGAAATTGGAGCTGGTTCAGTTTTTCCAAATGAAGTAGTACCATTGCAGGCCGTTCGTATTATGACCGGAGCTCAAATACCTCAAGGTTGTACAGCTGTTGTCATGCTTGAATTAGCGAAAGAGATTAAAACTGAAGGTAAAACTTTTATTGAAATTAAACGTTCGTATCAAAAAGGCGATAATATTTCATTCCAAGGGGAAGAAACGCATAAAGGTGATATTCTTGTCAAAAAAGGAACTGAAATCAACCCTGGAGTGATTGCTTTACTTGCTACATTTGGATATAGTCAAGTTCCTGTAGCGAAGAGGCCAGTCATCGGAGTCATTGCGACAGGGAGTGAGCTTCTAGATGTCGATGAACCACTCGAACCTGGTAAAATTCGCAATAGTAATTCCTATATGATTCTCGCTCAAATTCAAAAAGCAGGTGCAATCCCTAAATATTTAGGAAAGTTTAGCGATGATTTGGATACTTGTTTTTCAGAAGTTCAAAATGCGTTAGAGCAAGTTGATATTCTAATTACGACCGGTGGTGTATCTGTCGGTGATTATGACTATTTACCAGATATTTACGCAAGATTAGGAGCTACAGTTTTATTTAATAAAATTGCCATGCGTCCAGGAAGTGTAACAACAGTAGCGCATTTTGAAAATAAATTATTATTCGGTTTATCTGGAAATCCATCCGCTTGTTTTGTTGGATTTGAGCTATTTGTTAGACCGATTATCAAATCTTATTTATTTAACGAAACACCACATTTAAAAAGAGTAAGTGCCATTTTAGGAGAAAACTTTCCAAAGCCAAATCCATTTACAAGATTTGTAAGAGGTAAAATTGTTTATCATGAAGGTCAATTAACAGCAATTCCAGCAGGTTTTGATAAGTCCAGCGCAGTATCTTCATTAGCCTATACGGATGCTTTTATTGTTTTACCTGGAGGAACTAGAAAATATGAAAAAGGTATGTCGGTTGACTTATTATTATTAGAAGATTATGAAGGTAGTAAATGGCCTTGGTATGATTTTATACCTGCATATAAGTAAATAAATAGAACGCTATTAATTTAAGAAAAGTGAAGTGGTTTACTTGGAACAAACATTATTTAATATTGTCGATACACCTATTGTTGTTGAGGAAGTTTCAAACAAAGTAAAAAGTAGAAATGCAGGAGCAATTACTGTTTTTATTGGTACAGTTAGAGAGTTAACAAAAGGAAAAAAGACTTTGTCGCTAGAGTATCAAGCATATGAATCAATGGCCGTAAAAAAACTTGCCCAAATTGGTGATGAAATCAAGCAAAAATGGCCGGAAGCAATTGTTGCAATTACTCATAGAGTTGGAAGATTAGAGATTAGCGATATTGCCGTTGTTATTGCAGTTTCCTCTCCGCACCGTAAAGTGGCTTACGAAGCAAATGAATACGCAATCGAACGAATTAAACAAATCGTTCCAATTTGGAAAAAAGAGTTTTGGGAAGATGGTACGATGTGGATCGGTGACCAATTAGAAAATACACCATACCAAGAAGGAAAACCAAGTGTGGAGGAATCAAAATGATTAAAGTGTTATTATTTGCTCATTTACGTGAGAAAGCCGGAACTGATGAATTCACAGTGACCGATAAAAATGGAATAAACGTAAAAGAGTTAAAAAACTGGCTTATGAATAACTATGATTTACCACAACTGAATCAGATTATGACTGCAATAAATGAAGAGTTTGTAACAGATGAAGAAATTGTAAATGATGGAGATACTGTCGCATTTATTCCACCAGTAAGTGGGGGCTGATGGATTCCATAAAGCTTGAAAGTAGGTAGAATGATGCATAAACATAATGAAAAAGCGATTGTTAACGCAGCGGTTTTAACAGTTAGTGATACTAGAACTATTGAAAATGACGAGAGTGGTAAATTAATTAAATCTTTATTAGACGAGCAAAAACATATCGTCCATGATTATAAAATCACAAAAGATGAAATAGCATTGATCAATTCGATTGTTAAATCATGGAGTGAAGATGAAACGATTCAAGTTATTATTATAACAGGTGGTACTGGTTTTACGAAAAGAGATGTTACATATGAAGCAATTTCAAAAATGCTCGATAAAGAAATGCAAGGATTTGGAGAATTGTTCCGTTCATTAAGTTATTCAGAAATCGGTCCAAAGGCTATGTTTAGTAGAGCAATCGCAGGTAGCTTTCATGATAAAGCGATCTACGTAATTCCAGGTTCAAAGAACGCAGTAAATCTAGCAATGACAAAACTAATTTTACCGACATGCCAACATTTTGTTGAAGAATTAAATAGGCAATGAACATAGCTGGCGTCGTTTTAGCAGGTGGAAAGTCATCCCGTTACGGTAAACCAAAAATGTTTGAAACGTATAAAGACAAATTATTGTATGAATATAGTGTAGAAGCCTTAAAGGAAAATTCGATTTCTCCAATTATCATTTCAACGAACGAAAAACTAGTTCCGTATTTTCGTAAAAATGATCTAGACTTTGTCATTGAAGGAGAAGCCAAAGAATACCAAGGACCTCTGTATGCGATGTACAATGCATTTTCCAACATACCAAACAAAGACTGGTATTTTGTCCTAGCCTGCGACACCCCTTTTATTACAGCTGACTTTGTAAAAAACATGATTGAAAGGGCAGAAAATACGAATGTTGATGCAATCGTCCCAATCCAGTCCGATAAACTTCAACCACTATTTGCGCTCTATCATCGAAATTGTATCGAAAAAATGAAAGAGATTTTAGATAAAAACAATCGAAAAGTTCAGTTATTATTTAAGGAAGTGAATGTAATGACTGTCCAATTTTCAAGTGACGATATCGTCTTTAAGAATATAAATAGTCAGATTGACTGGATTTAATTTATCAAATTTAAGAATTACCTGGAGGTACTCCCATGAGTGAATTTTCACATTGGAATGAAGAAGGAAGACCTAAAATGGTCGATATATCAGAAAAAGACATCACTACAAGAGTTGCAATTGCGCAAAGTACAATTTCGATCTCAACGGAATTATATGAAGCAATTCAAAATGGATTAATTAAAAAAGGTGATCCACTAAATGTTGCACAAATTGCTGGAATTATGGGAGCTAAAAAAACTTCTGACATTATTCCAATGTGTCACCCAATCGCACTTTCAGGAACTGACTTTACATTCGAATATGTAGAAGCACCTAATGGATATGATTTAATCATTTGTGCGACAGTGAAATGCAGTGGAAAAACTGGAGTTGAAATGGAGGCACTTACAGCTGTAAGTGTAGCTGGCCTTACATTTTACGATATGTGTAAAGCCGTTGATAAAAGTATGGTCATAAAAGAAACGTTTTTAGTTCAAAAGAAAGGTGGGAAAAGTGGCGACTTTTTCCATAAATAAGGTCGAATATAAACTTAATTGATTAGTAGCTCTACTAACTAATCAATTAAGTTTTCCAATTTTTTATCAAACACAAAAACTGAAATCGCAATATCTTCTTCAACTTTCATATCCGAGAAAAGATTGATAAACTTTGCATCAACGATTTCTTCTAACTTAACTGGATGATTCTTCGCATATACATCTTGAATCATCTTAGTTCTAGCATTATGTACGATATCACGCCCTTCAGAAGTTTGAGCGATAAATAGCTCAGTAGGTGTAAGATTTCCATACAAAGTTGAAACAGCCATATTTTCAACAAAAACAGTATGGATTCTTTCAGGGCCTTTACCAAATAATTCTTTACGCAGTTTTCGTATATAGTCATTAAATTCATGGATGACTTTAGACATTACATATACCCCTTAACTTAATTCTGTTTTTCTTATCATAAAACAATGATTAGAAAATTTAAAGAAAAAAACTAAAAGTAAACATCTTCTTAAAGACTTTACTAAGTGTAAAAATTAATGCAAGTAAAAGTAAGCGATAATAGTAATTTAACTAACTGCTCCACCATCAATACAAGAATCTATTAAATTGATTTTTGAATGAATGGTGTTTTTTCTGTAGGCTCCTTATAATAATAGTATTTAATAAAAAGGAATTGAGAGCGATGAAAAAGAACTATTCCATTTTGCAAATTGTAGGCTATCAAAATAGTGGGAAAACAACACTTACTGAAAAACTCATTAAACAGGCCAATCACCAAGGATTATTAGCTGCTACTATAAAACATCATGGTCATGGCGGTGCGCCTGATCTAGAAATAGAACGTAAAGACAGTAGTCGTCACTTGGATGCAGGAGCAATCGTTTCTAGTGTTGAAGGTGATGGAGTCTTGCAATTAAGAACAAATTTTATCAATTGGGATTTAAAGAAAACAATTGAATTATATCGTTTTTTTTCAACTGATATTATTTTTATTGAAGGTTATAAAAGGGAAAGTTATCCAAAAGTAGTATTAATAAGAAGTGAGGATGATCTAAATTTACTCGATTCATTAACGAATATTATCTGTGTAATCAGCCATTTTGAGATTGAAGAGGGTAGATTGAATGATTATCAATATTTCCATCTTTGTGATGAAGAAAATTATCTAGATTTTTTGATGAATGAAATGTCAAAAGGTAATTTCATAGAGAAAAAAAATAGATGAAAATATGGTTTTTTTTGAAATGAGGAATTTAATTGTTTGAAGAGTTTTTAATTCCCCTTAAGATTTCCCTTAAGGTTACGATCGTGGCAGGAGTTATCGTTATTATTTTAGGGACTATAGCTGGAAGAATTCTCTCTATGAAATCCTTCAAAGGTAAGACACTTCTAGAAACAATTTTAATGTTACCTTTAGTTCTTCCTCCTACAGTCGTAGGATTTTTACTATTAGTCATTTTCGGAAGACAAAGCTTCGTTGGAAAAATGATCGAATGGTTAGTTAAACAGCCAATTGTTTTTACATGGTGGGCTGCTGTAATTGCATCAATTGTTGTAGCATTTCCCCTCATGTATCAATCTACAAAAACTGGATTTCAAGGTGTAGACAACGAGATTGAAGAGGCAGCTAGAGTTTGTGGGGCAAATGAATGGAATGTTTTTTTCTTGATTTCAATTCCACTTTCATTAAAAGCTATTATCTCAGGAAGTATATTAAGCGTTGCAAGAGTACTAGGCGAGTTCGGTGCTACACTTATGTTTGCTGGAAACATTCCAGGAAAAACACAAACTGTCCCGACAGCAATTTATTTAGCAATTGATGCTGGAAATATGAAAATGGCTTGGTTATGGGTGCTTTCAATGGTCTTAATTTCTTTTATTATGCTGTTCGTTGTACAGTTGAAACAAAAATGATTTTGTAGATTTGTATCATCTTTAATTAGTATATAATGCTCCAAAATTTTAGTTTACATAAAATAAAACCCAGTTTTACAATTAGAAACTTAAAAAAGAGAGGGTGGAAGGTATGGCAAATAAAGTTGAGTTAATTAATCTAGCAGTAGGATTACCGAGTAAAATGGAATACGGCGAAAACAAAGAAATGATAACGGGGATTTGTAAAGAAGGAATAGAAGAAGTTTACTTATCAAAAGAAGGCTTTAAAGGTGATGGAGTAGCTGACTTAAAACATCACGGTGGACCAGAACGAGCTGTATGTGTGTATCCATATGAACACTACGCACTTTGGGAAAAAGAGTTTAATATAAATTTACCACTTTCAGCATTCGGAGAAAATATTACTGTCACAAATATGTTAGAAAAAGACGTATGCATTGGCGATGTTTACCAAATTGGCGATGCAATTATACAAATTACTCAAAGTAGAATACCTTGTGACACAATTACAAGGAGAACGAATGTAGCACTTAAGAGAATCGTAGAAACTGGTTTTACAGGCTACTTATGCCGTGTATTAAAAGAGGGAACGATCAGAAAAGATTCGAACATAGAATTAATCGAAACTCAAAAAAATAAAGTTTCGGTTCTTTATTGCAACGAGATTTATTTCCATGATCCAAAAAATGTTGAAGGAATAAAAGCGATATTGGAAGTTCCTGAGTTAGCTGAGGATTGGAGAATTCGGTTAAATAAGCGTTTGGAGAGTTTAGTTTAAAATATTATTAGTTAACGGGAAGTCGCTTGAATTAGAGTGGCTTCTTTTTAAATTAAAATGCTTTTTTGAATTAAAAAAGAATGCCTAATTAGACATCCTTAGGGGACTATGAGAATAAATCATTTCAAATTTATCTTTAATTATTTAAAATTCTTAAGCAAATATCCTGCAATTTAGTTCAATAAAAAAATCGACTATTCTTCCGATTGTCTTGTTCAACTAAAGAATTACGTAAGCTGAACAACTTAATCATTAAGGTTCAATATGATTCCTAAAACACCTGAAATAGTGATACCTAACGAAATAGTGATCCAAGCAATCATTTTTGAAAAAACAAAGAACATCTATCCTATTTAAAGGCAGGGACAGATGTTCTCGTAAAAGAAATTGAAGAATATACTATATTTCATTCAATTCTTAATATAGAAAAAAATCGAATTTCCTTTTATTTGCTTTTTGAACTTAAAAGTTCCACCATCTGTCACTACGACGATCGTTATCGCGTCTGTCATCGTCACAACGATCTACTGCACGACAGAATTCTTCTTTATCAACCGTGATTTTGGCATTAAACGTAATATCTCTATCTCTTCTGTTATTTCTATTATTATTTCTTTCATTATTTCTTTCGTTATTTCTTTCATTGTTACAGTTGCAACCCATTATAACAACACCTTTTCTTTTTAATTTCATCTCAACATCCTATGATTGGACAAGTAAAAAGAAATGGACAAGTGCTTAATTTTAATGAAAATGTTATGCAATTCTTGTTTACATAATGAACATTAGAGGTATATCAAAAAGGATTTTCTTCGTAATTCCTTTTTTGCTGCTTATGCAACTAATGCATGTGTTAGTTGCATAAGATTTATGATTTCTTTCACCATTTAGTAATCGCATAAAGTATTTCTTTTGGGTTTGGATCGTGCTCTAAATATCCACCATAACGAGATACAAGTATTCCGTAACTGTAATCTTGACTAACAATCCATATGTCCTCATTGTCTATAAATTGCCATAAAATATCAAAGTTTTTTATTACCCATTTACCGTTAATAAGAAATATAGGACTATCTACTATACCCAAAAATAAGTATACTAATTGCTCTTCAATATCTATTCCTTGCACATACTGAACTACTTCTCTTTCCCAACTAAATTCATTTCTAAAATTACTATAATTTAATATAAAATCTACTTTATGTAAATCATAGTTCCACTTCGCATGTACCTTATCTAGGATTATTTCTAATTCTGGTGAAGTGATAATTTCGCATTTTTCTATAACGGATGCCAAATCTTTAGGTAGAATATTCATTAATTCTTTTCTCTTATATTTTTGCTTTGTAACTTTTATTTTTTGCTGCAATTGTATTTTACGTTCGCTCATAAAATCACCACATTACATTTTTTCTTTAATAATACCATTGAATAAATTGCCAGTTAATACACAAAAGGACCGATTAACAGTCCTTTACGTTCTTCAACTAACGCATGCGTTAGTTGTATAAGTTATTTACTATATGATGTTTTTCTTATATCTAAAACTTCAGCTTTCGAACAATAAAAATGCAACCTATCGTCTTCATAATCCGTCACTTCAAGACTTAAGTTCTCCCATCTCCGTTCGCTAATGTCTATTATATCTAATGATATTTGGTGATAGTTTCCACCAGATTCAAATTTGATTTCTTGTGGATCATGAAACCTAATAATTGTTTTAAACAAAGATCCAGTTCTTTCAATTACAAATTCAATATCAAGAACTGCTTTCCTTTCAAATGCTTCTTCAAACATTTTTAAATGAAAATCAGTAATTAATTTAACATCAAAAAAAGAAAAATCGCTTATTTTCCTTTTTTCTAAGTCTATATTCTTATCCATTTTTACCCCTACTTGAACCACTCAAATAATAACATCCATGATCAAATCTTATGTAACTAACGCATGCGTTAGTTGAATAAGAATCCTTGTATTGATACAACGAACACAAACAAAGATACAAAAAAATTAATATAAGCAGTTCTTTTTCTTTTTAATCGAAATTCTGATATACCTGTCACCAAAAACATTGAACCTAAGAAAAAGAACATATATGGCATTAATACCGTCTTATTAGATATTAAGCCATAGATAGCCAAAGCGAAGGCTATCACACCAGGTATTATTCTTAATAACTTCAACATGTTTTCCTCCGTTACTTAGTGGATAGATTCATTATTTAATAAGTAAACATTCATAATTAAGACAAAATTAATAGTTGCAACTATTAATTTAATTATTGAACTATCGCACTGCGTTAGTTGTATAACAAATGTCTCTAATTGTCCCACACGAAATTAAAATGAAAGGTTTAGTTGTAATAATTAAATCTTCAATTAAACATGTTTACTCCACCTTCAATTCACTTTCTTCTTTAAATGCAATGTGAAATTTTATGCTATCAGCCAACTTTTGCAAATCATCCGGCAATTCACTGATTAAGCGCGGTTTTATAGGTACCTCATATAATTTATAAGAATTAGAGTGGCTCCAGTCGTATACAAAGAAACCACGATTTACCAGTTCAATAAATCTATCTTGGCTTGGCAATTGGGGAAGTAGATGAGTGCCAGAATTGTATGATAATCGGAGCACTGCTTCCTCAATGTCTTCAAATGGAAAATTTAGCGCTTCACATGGAACAGGACCTCCTCCGAAAGTATTAAATGCGCCAAGTTGACCATTTATATCAGATGCAATCCATACCATGTCAAAACCATCATAATCATTTGTTAGTTGCATTCTCATAATCACTCCTTTTTTCACTCCATTTTTTAAAAATTGTTGAATTTTATTAAAAAATGAACGCATGAGATAGCTCCTTTAAAGGTTTTATTTATCTGAATTTTACCATGATTTTTCAGATATTATTTATAAAATAAACCTTTTTCTTATTGAACTAAACTGCCATTTACTTCAATAAAAAAAGAGTCATAAATATGACTCATGATCTTCAACTAAAGCATGTGTAATTGCATAAGAACTTTATTTATTGCTATTTATTAAACACTTTTCATTACTAGAGTAATTGAAAACGTTTACTTTTTAGTCTTAAAAAATTTCGCAAACTGGCCCAATTCTTTTCTATTAATTCTTCATAATGTCCATTAATCCCTTTTTTCAACTTAACTTCATAACATTAAATTTTCATTAAGTAAATTAGGCTAGAGCCGTTTCCATCCTTCATTTGCCTACATATTTTATCTTGTTATCTTAAAAGGAAGGAGCGAGATATTATGTATTACTATGGTAATTATTACACTTATCCACCTCAATCTTCATACTTACAACATCAATATTATCAACCAACCTATCATGATGAGTATGACGTAGATAGACAGCAAGGACAATTTCAACAAATTCAATCTTTTACAAGACGAATAAATGAGTTAGAAAGACGAGTAAATCAGCTAAACAGGGAAGTAAATCAACTTCAACAAACTTCAGAACGTCATACTAGACGCTTAAATAGATTAAATCAGCGACTTCGTGTGGTTGAGCAAAGACTTCATATACCTTTTTCATCTCAAGATGAAGGATTTTAGTAAAATTAAAACTTTGAAAAAAGATTGGGAAAATACTTTATTGAAAGTCAAGTAAATGAAAAAAATATGTATATTTAAGTGTTTTTATTTAAAGTCATACATGATATGACAAAAAACGAAGGATAGAAAAACAGATATGATATCTGCTATTTCTATCCTATTTTTGTACTACAATGGACCTCATTTACTACAACAACATTTTTACCTTATTGAACTAACGCATGCGTTAGTTGAATAAGGATGAATCTTCGTTGATTTATTTTTTTATTAAAATACAACTAAATTTCCTTTTGGAGGTTTTCCACCTTCCCAACCACATGGGAAATTTCCACCCTCGTAAATACGAAGTAACTCTAGAAAAAAAGTAGGTCTATTTTTGCAGTTTTTATATGTATACTCCATGATTGCTCCTAAGATGTCCCATGATACATTACCAACAAAATCTTGGTCCAACTCATTTTGTTCTTTAACTACATTAAGTTTAGGAACTAATTCGTTATTTATAAAACTACGACCCTCGGCTGCAATACTGTTCCAATTTGAGTATTCTCTGGAATATTTATTTCGTAGAAATGCAGCAAGGTCATTATTTGCATCTAATGTAAAGTTCTCCCATGATAACTTTTTGTAATGCTTTTCTGCCTTTTTCCATGAATCGATAAAAGATATATTTAAATGAACATCATATTCTATTGTTTTCCCACAGTTTACGAACCATTGAATATTATTAATACGATTTAGGATATCACTTTCTATTTTCATAAATTCTAAGATTCCCCCATGATTAACTATTTGACTAACGCACTGCGTTAGTTGTATAACTACTCGTTTTCTTCAACATACTCCAGAAATAAATCTTGTAAATCTCTATTTAAAAGTTCTGCTTTCCCGTTAATCTTAATTTCAATTTCATAGTCGTCATCAGAAATAGAAACTACTCCATCAAATATTCCTAAAACAGTGGATACAGTATCAACCTGAACTTGTTCTATAATTTTAAAAAGCATCTTTTTATTATCATCTGTGAGCTCCGCATAGAAATTTAGTGCATCTTTCCAATAAGGATCTGTTGCATCTTTAATTTCAGTATTAACAAATAAATCTTCATACAAAGTAAGGTCTTCCTTAACTACTATTTGATATAAATTTTTAACGAACTCTACATTGTTCATGTTTGTTCTCCTTTTTCAAACTTTGTCCTCTAAATTTTATAACATTTTACCTTTTTTAACTAAAGAAATCATGACAATTCTTATTCAACTAAACTGCCATTATGTTGAATAAGAAAATCAAACCAAGTAAACGTGTCAAAACAGCAAAACATTTGTATTCTTTTAGTTTCCATTCTTCTAAAATCCTATCATTCCTGCTTTCCTAGTTCACCAGTAGATTCCCTAATAACCAGTCTAGTAGGCAATAAAATTTCATGTATTGGCTCGCTGACCATTTGTCAAAGCTACATACAGATACATCATCTGGTACATTGAATCCTCTTCGGAGTAATTCAGTTTGAACTAGAAAACCAAGTCCATCATTTACACAAAAATAGGCTAATGAGAATTATTTCCATGATCCAAAAAATGTTGAAGGAATTAAAACTATATTGGATATTCCTGAGTTAGCTTAGGATTGGAGAAATCGGTTAAATAAGCGTTTGGAGAGTTTAGTTTTAAATTTAAGGAAAAGGAAGTCGCTCGAGGTAGAGGGGCTCCTTTTTTATTTTGTACATGAAAAGAGTCTTATTTTTATATAGCTTTCATAAGTATATATGGATTAAAAAATATATTTCGTCCAATAAAATATGTGAAATTAATCACATGATTTCTCTTTAAAAATGTTTCTATATACAAAAAAAGTAAGGCGAGCTTATAACTACTTTAAATAATGTAAGGTTTAATTAGTTTATTTTAACTGGAGGTAATGGCAAATGTTAGGTGCAATCGAAGCAGGTGGAACAAAGTTTGTATGTGCTATCGGAGATGAAAATGGCAATTTTATTGAACGTATTCAATTCCCGACAACTGTGCCAGATGAAACGATTTCACAAGTAATTGAATTTTTTAAGAACTATCCCATAAAAGCAATTGGTATCGGATCATTCGGTCCGATTGATGTAAACGAAGCGAGCTCTACTTACGGATCGATTACATCAACCCCTAAATTGGCTTGGCAAGGTTTTCCTTTCGTACAAGCAATTAGTCAGCATTTTTCTGTTCCAATTGGTTTTAATACGGATGTGAATGCAGCGGCACTAGGTGAAGCTACTTTTGGTGCAGCAAAAGGGTTAGATAGCTGTTTATATATAACAATTGGTACGGGTATAGGAGCTGGAGCTGTCGTAAATCGTAATTTACTTCAAGGAATCACACACCCTGAAATGGGACATATATTAGTAAGACGTCATCTGAATGATGAGTTTGTAGGGAACTGTCCATACCATCGTGATTGCTTAGAAGGCTTAGCCTCTGGACCTGCAATTGAAGCGCGATGGGGGAAAATAGGTTCAAATCTGATCGATCGAAAAGAGGTTTGGGATTTAGAAGGATATTACATTGCCCAAGCACTTATGCAATACATATTAATTCTTTCGCCTAAGAAAATCATTCTTGGTGGGGGCG
This sequence comes from Gottfriedia acidiceleris, assembly GCF_004138285.1. Classification (GTDB taxonomy): domain Bacteria; phylum Bacillota; class Bacilli; order Bacillales; family Bacillaceae_G; genus Gottfriedia; species Gottfriedia acidiceleris_A. The sequence goes on from NZ_SCFN01000001.1 coordinate 533,669, forward strand.
TAATGAATCAAATGCAAGTTTTTGAAAGTGTTTACAAATATTTAAATGAGCTAGTTTGTGATTATGTTAGTTTACCAGAATTGAATGAGTATATAGTACCACCTGGTTTAGGTAATAACTCTGGAATTGTTGGAGCTCTTATGCTTGCACAAAATGCATTAAATAAGAATGCACTAGTTTAAATAGCCTATAGGAGGAAATTAGCATGCAACCATTATTTTTAAAACCAGTATTTAAAGAACGAATATGGGGTGGAACAGCTTTAAAATCAGATTTTAACTATAATATACCAAATGATAATACAGGTGAATGCTGGGCAATTTCAGCTCATCCTAATGGTGCATCCATTATTGAAAATGGCCCATTTGCAGGTATTGCATTAAATGAATTATGGAAAAAGCAACCGGAGTTATTTGGTCACCCAAACGAGGAAGTTTTCCCGCTATTAACGAAAATATTAGATGCAAATATGGATTTATCTGTTCAAGTACATCCTGAAGATTCTTATGCAAAAGTTAATGAAAATGGTGATCTCGGGAAAACAGAATGTTGGTATATTCTTGACTGTAAAGAAGACGCACATATGATATTTGGCCATAATGCCAAAACAAAAGAGGAACTAATTAGCCAAATTAAAGAAGGCGATTGGTCAGATTTACTTCGCCGAGTAAAAATTAAGCCGGGTGATTTTTTCTATGTCCCAAGTGGAACAATCCATGCATTATGTGAAGGAACTCTCGTATTAGAAACACAGCAAAGCTCTGATACAACTTATCGGGTATACGATTATGATCGAAAAGACCATGAAGGAAATTTAAGAGAGCTTCATTTAAATAAAGCAATCGATGTAACAACAGTTCCTCATCAAGAAACAGAAGTGGAATTTAAGACGGAGGAAAAAGAAAATATAAAGATTAATACATTTGTAGATTCGGAATTTTTCACCGTATATAAATGGGATATTACTGGTAAAGCTTATTTAACCTATAATGATCAATATTTACTTTTAAGTGTAATAAACGGTAATGGAAAACTAATCCATAGCGGAGAAGAATATAATTTATCAAAAGGCTCGAACTTCATCATTCCTGTTGGATTTGGGGAATTTATTTTAGATGGTGATTGTGAAATAATTGTTTCGCATACTTAAGCATTAAAGGGAAATAAAGGCATCCTTTCAGAAGATTTTCAAACTGAATGCAAGCTCTTGTCTTTCGAGGCGCGAAGTTACCTAAGTTGTAAATTAGCTCCGCAGATAGGGGAAGCAAAGAAGAAAACGAGCATTTGTTAAGAAGAAAAGGCAGCTTATTAGCTGCCTTTTAAAATTCAACTTCACTAGTAGTTTTAGGCTCAGCTAACCAGCGCAGTGTCTGATTATGATGTTTAATAATTTGCTCAGCCGTAAGCTCATCTGAATTCCATGTACTATGAGCGTCCGTAACAAGTGTAACTTCATAGCCATTTCCAAAGGCGTTTCTAGTGGTAGTATCAACACAGATTTCCGTTTGAATTCCCGCCATGACTAAATGATTAATTTCCTGTTTTGTCAGCTCTTCTTTTAAATTCGTCTTAAAAAATGAGTCGGGTGTTGTTTTATGTATAATTATATCTCCATCAATTGGAGCAATATCTGACTGGATTTCCCAACCAGGTGTACCATATTCAAGTGGAGAACCTTCTTCAGAATGCTGTATATAAAATATTGGAGTATTCGTAGCCCTTGCTTTATCGATCAATTTGTTTAGATTATTTAATAATGTTTCACCGTTATATACCGGATCAGATTCGGAGAACATAAAAGCCTGTACATCAATTACTAAAAGAGCTGTTTTTTTCATTTATAAATCTCTCCTTAGAAAATTGGATATTTTTTACACCTTAAAAACTATTTTGCAGATAGTTGGATATCTTGCCAGCTGCTTATATCACATTGGCCAAATTCATTACTACCTGCAGCTACAACCGTGCCATCTGATTTAAGTCCGAGAGTATGTGTGCAACCCGCCGAAATCGCTACAATATCGCACCAGTCACTTACATTACATTGGCCGTGCCTATTCAACCCCGTAGCAATGACAGAGCCATCCGATTTAAGTCCAATCGTATGATTACTACCAGCCGATATCGCTACTATGTCGTGCCATTCGCTTACATCGCATTGACCATCCTTATTTAATCCGACAGCAACAACCGTGCCGTTCGATTTAAGCCCGACGGTATGAAGATAACCCGCCTCAACCGCCAGAATATCATGCCATTCACTTACTTTGCATTGGCCATACCGATTGTTACCTACAGTTGTGACAGAGCCATCCGATTTAAGTCCGACAGTATGCCAGTCACCTGCCGTAATCGCCACTATGTTGTGCCAATCACTTACATTGCACTGACCATCGTTATTTCGACCTACAGCTACCACCGAACCATTTGATTTAAGCCCGACGGAACGACGCCAACCAGCCGTAATCGCCACAATATCATGCCAGCTACTCACATTGCATTGTTCATGCTTATTCCATCCCACAGCCACAACAGTTCCGTCTGATTTAAGTCCAATGGTATGGGAATTCCCCGTGTGGGCGTTACCCGCTGCAACCGCCAAAATATCGCGCCAATCGTTTACTTCTAGTTTGCCATATTTATTATCACCTACAGCTGTAACAGTACCATCTGATTTAAGCCCGACGGTATGACGGTAACCTGCTGCTATAGAATCTTTAGGCCAGATTTTCACTTTTAACTCCGCTTCGTTCGGTGAACTATAATCCATATTTTTATCACTCCAATAACTGACAGGATTTAAATAGTATTTCTAATTAAAAATCTTTAGATTTAATCAAATACTTAACTTCTAATCTACTATCTTTAGTCCCATCAATGTTGCAAATTGAACGGCTTGATTTGATGAAACTTTACAACCATTTAAATTACTAATTGAAACTGTTAATTCATTAAAAGTAGAACTACTAATATCTATACCATTGAGAGAAGTTTGTTCAAAATTTGCTCCATCAATATTACATCTATTAAAATCAACTTTTTTGAATTTACAATCATAAAAATCAGTACTTTTTAGAACAGAGTCTCGAAAAATTACTTTTTCTAGTTTTGAATCTCCGAATAGTGACAAATTCAAAACAGAATTTTCAAACTGTACATTACCAATGCTAGATTCCGTAAAATTTGCGCCTAATAATTTACAATTTTTAAAGATAACTTTGTGGATGGAAGAATTTCTCATATTGCAATTTGATAAATCACAATCTTCAAAATATACATCAGTCATACTGATATTTCTAAAATCTGTATTAGTAAATTTACAATTCTTGATGACCGCTTTATATAAAAATACTCGATCTACAACTTCATTTTCAAAAACAGAGCCAGAGATCTCACACATTCCCAATTCTGGGTCTTCTTCATAAAAAATATCATAAAAATTTCTAGCTATTAACTCTTTGGGGATAGTAGGTGTATCGATTTTCATAGTGATTCCTCTCTTTAAATAAGTTGGATGAAATTTAATCCGTTTGATTAGTCACTCATTACTATAAAGATTTTTGGGTTTTAAAAAAAGACTATTAATTTTATATGGTTTGTGTACAAAATAGTTGTAAAAAAGAAGAAACTAAATTGTCAATCAGTGGGTAAAGAAAAACTTTCTTATATTTCATCTACAATTAATTCTTAAAAATAAAAACAAAAATATCGCTTCACGCTACATACTCTTTGTTTTAAAATAGTAGAAATAATAGATACTTTGAAAAGGGGAAGAGTAGATGAATATAAAAACAACAGAAGTAAATGAAAAGATAATTACAATCGCCAATGCAGATTCAGTAATACTTATGGATGAACAAAGTGCTTTAGATCTTATTATGACAATAAGTTATGATCATAAAAGTAATCGTATAGCACTTAACAAAGAAGCAATTTCAGAAGATTTTTTCAATCTTAGTACGAAACTTGCAGGTGCGGTGCTTCAAAAGTTCGTTAACTACAATATTAAGTTTGCGATTATAGGTGACTTTTCTCGTTATACTAGTAAGGCTCTAAATGATTTCATTTATGAGTGTAATAAAGGGAATAATGTATTTTTTGTGTCATCAGAACAAGAAGCAATTGATAGTCTATCTAAAGCAAAATAATCACTATTTTTGACAAAAGATAAAATGATCATCGTTATTCCAAACGTGGAGATGATCGGCACGATATCCACGAAGCCATAGTACACCGTTTATTCGTCTAATGTAAAATCCTTTCGGAAAATCTTCATCTTCAGATAGTGCCTCAGAAGCAATTGTAATCGAACCGGATGGAGCTTGATGTTGCTTTACAGAATTCCCTGAAAAACCTTCTGGTTGATCTAAATACGATAGTCTTATGTAAGGTCCTAGCTCAAGAGGGCATAATTCCAAATTTAGTTCCATCGCTTTTTTATAAATTTGAGGTGTTGTAGCTCCCTCTAAAAATCCAAGATCGCCAACTGTTAGTTCAACTGTTTGAAGGCTGTACTTTGTATTTGATACTGTCAAGTGATCATCTTTTAATAGCATCTCACCATATTCATTCATCGAGATAGATGATTGTTGTAATTTCTCGATTAACTGAGATTTCGTAAGGCCGCCAATTTCTACTACTCTAATAATAAATGGACAATTAGGGTATATTTTTTCTTTTTCAATATGCATTTTGTTCTCTCCTACAACATTTTATTGTGCTTAAACTATTCTATAGTTCTCGTTAAATTTCCTTGTTAAACTAAGAGTTAATAATAGGTATTAAATTTACATAGAAGCTTTTAATTCATATCTTGAATTTTTTGATCAACAGATGAGTAAAAATTTAAAAAGAAATTGGAGTTGATGATGATGAAAACAATTGGGCTGATTGGTGGTATGAGTTGGGAGTCTTCTTTACTGTATTATCAAATTATGAACGAACGTGTGAAAGAAAAGCTTGGCGGTCATCATTCCGCAAAAAGCTTACTGTATTCAGTCGATTTTCAAGAAATTAAAACGCTTCAGTTTGAGGATCGATGGGATGAGTTAACGAAAATAATGATTGAAATTGCTAAAAAGCTTGAGACAAGTGGAGCAGATTGTCTTGTTATTTGTACGAATACAATGCATAAGATGGCAAAGGAAGTTGAAGAATCGGTCAAAATTCCTCTATTACATATTGCTGATGCAACTGCTAAAGAAATTGTAAATAATGAAATTAAAAAAATTGCTTTGTTAGGAACAGCATTTACAATGGAGCATGATTTTTATAAAGGAAGATTAATTGAGCAGTTTGGTTTAGATGTTATTGTCCCAAATGAAGCTGAAAGAAAACTTGTACATAATATTATTTATGAGGAACTTTGTCTTGGAATTGTGAAAGAGGAATCTAAGCAAGTTTATTTAAACATAATCGATCATTTAATTGAACAAGGAGCGGAAGCTGTTATATTGGGATGTACTGAAATAACGATGTTAATCTCTCAGGAAAATTGCAGTATTCCTGTTTTTGATACGACAAGAATTCATGCCGAAAGTGCTGTGGATTTTGCTTTAGGTATTAAATAATAAAAGAAACCCACAAGGTAATTAAATTTCCTTGTGGGTTTTCATATTTCACCATTCAGAACAATTAACCTTCAACTTTTTGAATAATGAATAAGTTGAAGACAATATAATAGGCAAACATGATTAGCATTAGCCCAGCAGACCATCCAGAAGCCATGCTTTGTAATCTGTTAGATAAAGCATCATTTTGTAATCCATTAAGTTTTTCAATTGAATAGATATCATAAATTCGATAAACTAAGCGACCGAAGAATAGTAGTGTAACAGTACTGCTAATCCAAATATTTGTATTATAGAACCATGCTCCATTTCTATTTTCAAAATTTGTTTTGATTGAAGCGAAATAAGCAAGCCCGATTCCGATTAAAATACCAATAACATCTGATGTTAATATAATTGGTTTTAAACCACCTTGAAATAGTATTAATGCTCCAATTATAAAGAAGATAACTGTACTTATACGCATTCTCTTCTTATTCAATTGCTGCCATCCGATACTTCGACGGACTCTTTTAAAGATGCGATAAACTAAAAGTAAAATTATGATTCCGATAAAAATATATTGTTGATTCATTGTTTTTCTCCTTAATTTGTATTGTATGTTCATATGATATTCTTTTATTTATTTTGAACCGACTTCTATTTGATAGAAATTTATTCATAAAGTCTATAACTAGAGATAGAGGAAAACAGGAAGAATATTGATTAAAATTAAAAGTGAATTTTTTTAAAGGGTAAATGAGAGGAGTAAGTTTATTTTGAAGGAGAACAAAGTCTTCTTATTAAGACCAATTATAGGTGCTACTATTATTTTAATTTTCATGAGCACCGGGAAATTATTTAGTGGGCCACCTCTTAAAACGGCACTTTTTTTAACTATTTGGGTTACGTTAACATGCATTTTATTAATTCCTAGAGATAAATGGTCGAATGTAAATTTGGTAGGATTAATTATGTTTAAAGAAATAAATGTGTTGTATTTTTTAGCATTTATGTTTCATATAACGATTATTCGGTCATCTTTATCGAGAACTCCGATTACATCAATTATCGTTATGATCGTCATTGCTTTAATCTATACGCGATTCGGACACCAAGATTTATTAAACGTTTTAACCTATATTTTAATTTCAATTATTATTTATTTAAATATTCGAAGTAGAATGCAGCGAAATGAAATGTATGAATTGAATAAACAGCATGTCGTTAATTTAGAAAAAGCGTATAGTCAGCTACAGGAAGCGTCTTCTACTGTAATGCAAAATGCAATTCTAGAAGAGAGAAATCGAATTGCAAGGGATATTCATGATGCAGTGGGACATAGTTTAACTTCAATCATCGTTCAAATGCAAGCTGTACAATATATGATAAAAAAGGATCCAAATCAAGCTGAACAAAGTTTAAAGGATATGTTAGTAGTTGCTCGAAAAGGTTTAGATGATATACGAAAATCAGTTCATTCTCTTGCTGATGATCTTCCTCAATCTGCAATTGGCACATTAGAAACTTTATTGACACATATGGAGTCCTCATCAACTATTCAATATTCCTTTAAAGCGGAGATTGGTGATGTTGAATTAGATGTCGAGGTATACAAAATACTGTTTAGAATTATACAAGAATCAATTACAAATGTTATACGTCATTCTCAAGCTACAAAACTAGATGTTGTACTGAAAAAGGAATCTGAAGGCATCAATATGACCATTAGGGATAATGGGGATTTAGAAAATGCTCAAAAAATTAGTGAAGGATTTGGATTAAAATCAATGAGAGAAAGACTAGAGAAAATGAATGGTAGTCTTTCCTATTCAGTTATTTTTCCACATGGCTTTGAAATCGTTGCAAAAATACCATTGTGACGAAGGAAAGGGTGAGAAAGTATGTCATCTGAAAAAATAAAGGTCTTATTAGTTGATGACCAAACGATGATTAGGCAGGGCTTTAGTTATGTAATAAATCTACAAGATGATATGAACTTAATTGGTGAGGCATCCGACGGAATAGAAGCAATCAAGTTAGCAAAAGAAAAACTCCCAGATGTCATTCTGATGGATATACAGATGCCAAATCTTTCAGGAATAGATGCTACAAAAGAAATAATGAAACAATTACCTACGACGAAAATTGTTATTTTAACTACATTTGATGACCAAGAATATATTTACCAAGGAATTCGATCAGGAGCTGTGGGATTTTTATTAAAGGATGCTGAAGTTGAGGAAATGCTTGATGCAATTCGCTCAGCCTTTCGAGGTGAAGCTATTTTTAAAACAACTCTTGCAGCAAATGCACTTTCTAGAGCGATTGTTTCTGGATTTGCTGTTCCAAGTAAAAAAGGTGAATCAATACTAATCGAAAAACTAACGGAACGTGAACAAGAAATCCTCCAGGAAATGGCCTATGGACTTCGAAATGATCAAATCGGTAAGAAATTATTTATAACGGAAGGTACTGTTAAATCACATGTCCATCGTATATTACAAAAATTTGGCTGTGAAGACCGAACACAAGTAGTCGTAACGGCTCTTAGGAATGGAATGGTAAAGTAACAAGGAAAGGATTTAGGAAAGAAATTTAAAAGTAGATGTTATTTCTATCTGAGATAACACCTACTTTATTTGGACCGAAATCTACATAAATGAAATTTTTCATAATAGCTTGTATTACTTTTAAAATCAATTCGGAGGAAAAAGTGGAAAGGGTAGTTTAGGAGAAGAAGTTTCGAATTGAATAGTACTAATTTTTGATTAAACATAAGGCTAGAAGAAGTAATTATAAGGATGACTTTAGAATCAGTAATAAAAATGTTGTAGAAAATCTTCGTTACATAGACTCGGTAATAAATGTGATCATAAAATACATCTAATTAAATAGATATAATATTAAATGGTCGAATGGAAGAGTTTGTTCTAGACGAAGAACTATTTTGTACAAGATTTTTTATGATAAAAAAGAGGAAAAAATAAAAAAACTACGAACTATTATTATAATTAATTCATTCAGTTAATCGAAGTACTTCTTTCATAAAAAATTGGATATGTATTTTATTAAGTAAGTTTGTTAACAATACAAAAATTAAATAAAATTTACTAAAGAGGTGTAGTCAATGAGCGTCCATGATCCAAACGAATTTGATGAATTGATACCAAATGATACCGATTTAAATTTTATTAAGAAATTTCCAGAAGTTGAAGAAGCGATTGGAATTGATGAAATTCTGAAGTGGTTAGAAGATTAACAAAATAAGATTAATTAAGCACTTTCTAGATTTATAGAAAGTGCTTTTTTCATTATCGACTAAGAAAAAGAATCAACCTTGTTAAAGAGGATGATTCTTTTTTTTTTGATAATTACAGTCTGAATATTATGAAATTCAAAATGACTGTTGTAAAGATTTGGTTGTAAATAATTCAAATAAGTCTGATAAAAGAATTCTGTGTTTAAATTTAGAACTCTATCGAACGAAAAAAGTAGTAGGAAAAAAGTTAGGTAGAAAATTTTAGTGAATAAATAGAAAGAACTAATACAAAAACGAATATTTTGCTACTTTCTATTTTTTATTTTAGTCTTATATTAGATTAAGAGTATGTAATTTTACCTATAGTATGATCTGTTAAAAGGTATTACTTTCCTATACATAGAAGTAGTCTAAGTGAACAATTTGTAAGGGCTTTCATTTTATGTTTTTGCTTTAATTAAAGTTTGATCAACACACACATAATTAAGGAGGCTAATTAGAAATGAAGAAAAATCAGTTTGATACAAAATTGATTCACGAAGGCTACAAAACTAGTGAGTATCACGGGAGTTTAACTCCTCCATTATTTCATACGTCTACCTATACATTTCCAACTGCACAACATGGAGAACAGTCCTTTGCTGGAGAAAGAGATGACTTTATTTATTCAAGGTTAGGAAATCCAACAGTTCAAATTTTGGAAGAACGAATGGCTGCGTTAGAAGAAGGAGAAGTAGCGTTAGCGTTTGGTTCTGGAATGGCTGCTGTGTCTGCTACAATTTTCTCTTTAATTAGCACCGGAGACCATATTTTATGTTCAAAAGGCATATACGGATGTACGTATGGCTTTTTAGAAATTCTAGAGAGCAAATTCGGCATTGAACATAACTTTTGTGAAATGGATACTGAAGAAGAAATCCAAAACTTAATTCAAGAAAACACAAAAGTTATCTTTATTGAAACACCAATCAATCCTACTATGAAAGTCATTGATATTGAAATGGTTGTCGAAGTTGCAAAGAAAAATAATATTACCGTAGTAGTTGATAATACATTTTGTTCACCTTATTTACAAAAACCATTAACACTTGGCTGTGACATTGTGCTACATAGTGCAACGAAATATATTAGTGGTCACGGTGATGTGGTTGCAGGAATTGTTGTTTGCAAAACAAAAGAGCTAGCTGATCGAATGATTCCTATCCGAAAAGATATAGGAGCGATTATGTCTCCATTTGATGCATGGCTATTGCTTCGAGGATTAAAAACATTAGCAGTTCGAATGGACCGTCAATGTGAAAATGCAAGAAAGGTCGTTTCATTTTTACAATCGCATCCATTGGTAAAGGATGTATTCTACCCTGGAGATTTTAAAAATCAAAATTATTTTATTGCAAGTAAGCAAATGAAAAAAGGTGGAGGAGTTTTCGCATTTACAATTGATGGGACAAAGGAAGAAACACAGGAACTCATTAACCATCTGGAAATGATAAAAATAGCGGTAAGTCTAGGTGATACAGAAACATTAGTTCAGCATCCGGCGACGATGACACATGCAGTCGTACCAAAAGAGTTACGAGAAAAAATGGGCATCACAGATAATCTGCTACGCATGTCAGTTGGATTAGAAGCATGGGAAGATATCGTAGCGGACTTACAACAAGCTTTACTTAAATCTAGTAGCAATACATTATGTTAATCTCGAGTTGATAAAAAAGTACTTTCTAAATTTTTCTTAGAAAGTACTTTTTATTTTAGCTATAAAATTAAAATATGAGTTCTATTCTCCGGTGAAGTGCTTTTAGCTATGCTAATTCCATTTTGTTCCGACAATATTAGTTAACATCCATAAGTTTGATACTACATTTTATGAAACGAATCTTACTCATCGAAACGGTCAATTTCATTAGTTAAAAAATTTTATAGGACGAGCAGTCTTTCAAAGGGAAGATTTTTAAGAGCTTTGACATAAATAGGGGGTATATCTAGTCAAAATCGTAATATTTATATAAAAATGTCGATGTGAAAATTGCACTTGCTTGAATAATTACCTTCCAATTCAAATTCCAATCAATAAAAAAAATCCAGCAAGTCCCCATAAAAATGGACCACTAGATTTTTAAACAAAACCTACTTATTCAAAGAATCAATAATCGGATAAAGCTCTTCTAAATGAGTAATTTCATATGTAGGTACAACTTCATTTCGTTCTTTATTATGCCTGTTAATCCATATGTTTTTCATACCAATTCGGCTTGAGCCTAGAATATCAGTCATAAGATTATCTCCGACCATAATAACCTCATCTTTTGAAAGTTCCATTAATGATAAGGCATGTTCAAAAATACTTGGATCAGGTTTACCTTTTCCGAAGTCTCCAGAAATTAGTATTTGATTAAAATATTCTTTAATCTTTGGTGTAATTGAAAGCTTCGTATGTTGTAAATCAGGGGAGCCGTTTGTTAGTAAAAGTAGTTTATACTGTCCATTTAATCGATCAAGCACATCAAATGTTTCATCGTATACAAAAGGGTTTCCTTTGCGTTCTTCAGGGAATGTTTCGGCTAATAAATGACCAAATTCTGGATCATCTATTCCAAATGCTTTTAAGCCAAGTGTCCATGCATTTTTTCGATAAGAAGGCGAATTTACCCTCATTTTTGGAAATTGATCATGATCATCTAAAAAATTCCCCCATAGTCCTTCGAATGGATTTATACCAATTAATTTTGTGAATTCGTATGTATCGTATGATTCATAAAGCTTTTTAGCCGAATCACGAACGGCATTTTCAAATTCAGCTGGATCGATACCGTATTTTTCTGTAGCTAGTTTACATGTATTTGCAAATGCAACTTGAACGCTTTTTTGGTCCCAAAGTAATGTGTCATCCAAATCAAAAATGATTCCTTTAATCATAAAAAATAGCCCCTTCCTAATATGAACTGTATAAATTATCCACTATCGTACTAGGAAAATATGAATTAGTAAATAGGAAGCTACTAAAATTTTACTTTTTTTTAGATACAATGTAGTGATTATTTATTTTAAATTAATAATATAGTACAAATGACGATTAAACGGAATATAATACCTTGTTGATTTTGTTTTAATTAATGATGAAAAGAGTGAGTATATGTCATTTGAGGATTTTGTAAACTGTCATTCAATGCAGATTAATACGAAGGCGGTCTTTGATAAACAAAATAAATTAATGCGATATTCGCTAACAAGAACTTGGGATGAATCAAAAAAGAAAGCTACTCTTGTATTACTTAATCCTTGTCGAGCAAATCATCTAAAGAGTGATTATATATTGGCGAGATGTCTTAACTTTTTTATAGATTATAAGAAAGGTAACTTCGGATCGCTAGAACTAGTAAATCTTTTTGCATTAATGGAACCGGATTCAACAAAGCTAAAAGGGAAAGAATGCGAAGTTGGCGAACATAACGATGAAGCAATAAAATTAGCGATTAGTGACGCAGACATTATTATAGTAGGTTGGGGTTCAAGTAAACGATTTAAATGGCGAATAAAAGAAGTTCTAGAGCTGCTAGAACCTTATAAAGATAAATTATTTAATTTTTGTGACGATTCAAATCGGAAAGATATATTGATTCACCCAGTTATTTTAGCGGAACGACATTGGTTAGAAAAATTAAATTTTGAAGCACTTTACGAATGGACTACAAAAGAATAATCTTTATGATATTTCTGAAGACAACTCATTTTGGGTTGTTTTTTTTATTGATTGAAAATTCAAATACTTATATGTATAAAAATTGTTATAATAAATTGAGCATTTAGTTAAGCTCAAGCCAGATAGCTACATCTTAATTTAAATACTAAACTTTACTAAAATTGCAGACTTTTTAGAAACTCAATTATTACTTGAGTCCATTTTTCATCAATTCAAGTAACACTTGATTTTATCTATTCAATTAACTAGATACAATGAAATTAACTTTTAAATAGAGGTGATATAAATGTTTGATATGAAAAAAGTAGGTAGACAAATCGCTCAATTAAGAAAGGCAAACAAGATTACACAGATGAAGCTAGCTGATCAATTAGGTGTTAGCTTTCAAGCAATAAGCAACTGGGAACGTGGAGAGACAATGCCTGATATTTCAAAATTACCCGAGCTTGCAGAGATATTTAATGTAAGTATTGATGAAATTTTAGGGAATGAAAAAGGAGTTAAGTTGATCAATAATTTAATTGAAAAAGATAATCCTGATTCTTCAATTGAGTTAGAAGTTAAAAAAGAAGAATTTTTAAATGTTGCACCGATTCTTAATATTGATCAAGCAGATTTAGTTTTTAGAAACATTGAGAATGATCTTACGATTATTGATACATCCGATATTGCTCCATTTGTTAGTGAAGATATAATCGATGAATGTGCAAAGAAAGAATTTGATTCGAATGGAATCAAAGAATTATCACGGATGGCACCTTATATAAGTAACGATGTAATTGATGAATTTGCGAAGAAAGAGTTTGAGTCCAATGGGATTGAAGAATTAACTAGGGTTGCACCGTTTATTAGTAATGAATTAATTGACGAATTAGCGAAGAAAGAGTTTGAAAAGAATGGAATAAAAGGATTAACAACTTTGGCACCATTTATCAGCGAAGAAGTAATAAATGAATGCGCAAAGAAAGAGTTTGAAAAGAATGGAATAAAAGGATTAACAACTTTGGCACCATTTATCAGCGAAGAAGTAATAAATGAATGCGCAAAGAAAGAGTTTGAAAAGAATGGAATAAAAGGATTAACAACTTTGGCACCATTTATCAGCGAAGAAGTAATAAATGAATGCGCAAAGAAAGAGTTTGAAACAAATGGTATAAAAGGATTAATGTCAATGGCACCATTTATTAGCGATGAGATCATTGATGAGTGTGCAAAGAAAGAGTTTGATTTGAATGGCATAAAAGAAATAACATCAATGGCAGCATTTATCAGTGACGAAATAATCGATGAATGTGCAAAGAAAGAGTTTGAAACAAATGGTATAAAAGGACTAGCATCGATGGCGCCATTTATTAGTGATGACATAATTGATGAATGTGCAAGAAAGAGTTATGAATTAAATGGGATCAAGTCATTAGCACCAATCTGTCCATTTATTGAAGGTGACCTACTTAATGAACTTGCTTTAGATGCTATATCAAAACATGGCATTAATGAAATTTTTTCAGTGATTCCATTTTTAGATTCAAAAATTGTAAAAAGTGCTGTAATTAAATAAGTTTCAAACTGAAAATTTTTAAACTTGATTTTACTTTCTGGGGTCGCAATTAGGGCCCTTTTTTATTTTTTCTAGACATTTTATTAATAAAAAAGGATATTTTCTGGACAATTCAGTAATATCCTTTATCATATAATTAGTAAAAATAATGAAAAGGTGACTTTATGAAAAAATTATTTGTTATCGGTGCTTTCGCAATCTGTTTAATTATTTCTGCACAAACGAATCCATCTAAGGGAGAGTTTGTCACTTGGGCAAAGGATCAACTTAAATTAGAATCAAAAAATAAATATCTTGATTTCGGGATTGACTTATTAGGGGAAAAACTTATTAGTAAGGTTACAACTAAAAAAGATTATGTCTTTTTTTCAGTTTACGAGGTTAAGGCTTTAGACAAGGAAATAAAAGTGGTCGGTTTATTTAATCACTTTATTCCAATTTCAAAAAAATAAATGATGAAGTGGTGGAAAACTTTGAAAGCATGTATATAATAGAAGAATAAAGTTAAAAGAGGTGGAAAGAATGAGCAAATCAAAAGCAAGAAAATTACGAGACAAACTAATTAGAGAAGGTAAACGAAATCCAGAATTAAGTAGAAGTGCATTTGCGATGTTAGATTTAAATACGCGTAGAACAAAAACGAAACAAGAAAAATTAAATCAAGTTAAGCACAAAAAACAGTCCTTTGGAAAAGATGATTTTCAAACAAAGGACTGTTTTTATTTAGATGCTTATCTTATTGTTGTGTAGCAGGTGTTGCTTTTACTTTATTAGCGAATTTAACTGTTAAATTTGATTTATATGCGTTGACCGCAGCTTCAAATTGATTGTAAGTATTATTAAACTTTTTAAGAACTGCAGTTGAATTTACAAGAACAACTTTTGCTTTTGCTACATCTCTTTTTTGAATTGCATTATCTAAGCCTTCATTATCTTCAATATCATAGATCTCATCAAAACCATCTTTAAAATACTTATCAAACATAGAATCTAGATCTTTTTCAATTTGACGATGTGTTGTGTAATCCATATCAAGAACATCATAAGCATAGCTAATAACTTCTTGTTCTTTAGCTGTCATCCCAAAAAAGTGTTGTGATACTAAAGTATCTTCAGCTTCATAGTTTTTATATTCAACAGGTAACTGCTTACGAATATAAATTTCATTTTCAGTAAAAATTTGGTCTTCGATATCGTATACATATGACTCAATCGTATCATATGTGTGGTTTTGGTAATTTCTAATTGCCGTTAATTTATTTTTTTGAGTTGTAAAGTATGTTTTAGCATTCTTTGAATCTACTTTTTTGATATATGTATTAAACTGTGCTGTTATTTTTTTCATATCTACTGCTGCATTGTCTTTACGAGCTTTATCAATTCTTGTTTTAAAGTTCGCTGTTTTTTTCACTAGTTCGTCTTTACCTGTATATCCGTACTTATTAAATAAAGTAACATCAGTTTGTAGTTCTTTATAATAATCATAAACATCCTGATCTGTATAATAGATTTCACTTTTTAAGTTGTTAAGTACTTTAATGTAAGTGCTTACTTGTTTTTTTAAATCATTTTGAGCTTGGACAATTTTAGTATTAGTTGCGGCTTGGGTTTCAGTTGGTAGCATACCTAATAGAATACCCGCTGATAGAGTTGTTGCAGTTGCTATAGTGGCGATTTTCTTAAATTTATTCATTTCGGTCTCCTAATAATATAATATTAAAATTTTTCATACTATTAGTATATTACATGTTACAAAAATATTAAATATATATTAATAGGATTAAATCTGTTTTAAATTACCTTTAAATGAAGTTATAACAGTTCACTTCACTTAAAGGTAAATAAATTAAGTGTTACAATCATAAACTAGTAAAATCTATTTTTAGTCTCGTGAGGCATTTACAATTAACTGTGCCATTCTTCTTGGGTATATTTTTGCTGTTGACATATGATCGCCACTTCCTTGTATAAAACGATATACACCTAATCTACTAGCCATATGAGGGTACCAACCAGAATTTTCGCCTGCAGGTACTACTGTATCCTCTTGTAAATTAATAAAGCTTCTTGGAGTAGATAATTGGTAAAACGTTTTTAAATCTAGCTTTTCGACAAGGGGCGTTGCTGGTTCAGGTGTTGTCGCACTATAAATTTGCCGCGCCGTTTGTAAATCAGCCAAGTTAACAAACACATCTCGGAAGTATTGAAACGGTAGTTTAATTGTATTATCAGAAGATTGCCCAGCTAAGTCTAAAAGGAATTTTTGTGCTTGTGGTGGAAATTGATCAGCCAGGCTTTCACCGTCATTTAAAACAAAAGCATTCCAAAAAACTAATCTTCTAATTCGGTCGTGAAGCTGTTCAGCGACTTTTTGAATGACAGTACCACCAAAGCTGTGACCTATCAAAATAATATTATTAAGCTTATTAGACGTTATATAATGAACAACTTGTTTTGTAATCATCTCATGGTTTACATTTTTATCTTTATCTGTACCATGCCCAGGCAACTGTGGTGTGTGAACAATATGTCCCATTTTTTGTAGTTCTCGTGTGATCCCGTGCCAGAAGAATGGATCAACCCATGAGCCGTGAACTAAAACGAAAGTGCTTTGAGCATGCTGACGATAAAAAATGTCAGATTGGTCAATTGAATGATGCTGTTGATGAAAAGGATATGATTGATATTCGTTATACCAATATTGGTGATAACCATAGTAAGGATTACTCTGATTTGGATTTATATTTTGATTTCTGCAGTTTATAGGTTGAATCATTTCATGGGCTTTTTTACTGGTCATGCTAATTAGTCCCTCCTCATTTAATCTTTCTCATCGTATGCACCTATTCGTTAGAAGGTGCCCACTTAACCAATGGAAATATGAGTAAGTAAAGAGGGGAAAATAATATTTTAGGAGGAGATATTATCAAAAAAACTGTTTTTTTATTAATACTATTGTTAATTATTTGTACAAGTGTTTACTTTGCAGTGAAAGATAAAGTTTTCCAAGATTCATCAAATTCGCATCCAAATAAAAATACAAATCATCAAACGGAAACTAATCATTCGAGTCAACTTTCAACGGAAGAAATTTTAAATAATATAATTTCAAGCGCTAAACAAGGAGAAATTCCAAACCAAAAAAATATAGAAGTAGGGAAGACTTTTTTAAAAGATATAACGGAGCAGTTTGGGGAATCTACCCAAAAAGATCAGGTTGCTAATGGTACGTACTTAACTTATCAAAAACAGGGATTTGCAGTAGGATATGATCATCAAAACCGAATTTATGAAGTAAGATCATATGATTCTAACTTACAACAAATTCACTATGACGATATTATGAAACAATTAAAAAAGCCAAGTAAGATTAAATATTATAAAGATCAACAAGTTGATCAAATTATTTTAGTTTATGAACTGCCAAATCGCATTGAACTGAAGTTTATCTTACCAAGACCAACTAGTGAAAATAATAATCCAATATTGCATCATACGTCAGTATCTATTATTGACCAGCTTATTCCTAGCACGGGCACTAAAATAGATCAGCTTTTGAATGCGATGACACTTCAAGAGAAAATAGGTCAAATGATTATCTCAGGTTTTTACGGACCGAATTACTCAATTAGTTTGAAAGAACTAGTTGAGCAATATCATATTGGTGGATTTATTTTTTACAATGAAAATCTAACGAATAACAATCAAACGCTTAAACTTGTAAATTCAATAAAGGCTGCTAATCGAAATAATCATTTACCAATCTTATTCGGAGTTGACCAAGAAGGTGGAAGGGTATCACGTTTACCAGGAAATCTTGGTCAGATACCGTCAAACGAAATAATTGGAAAGAAAAATAATGGACAATTCTCATTTGAAATTGGTCAAATACTAGGGGAGCAGCTACAAGCTTTTGGTTTAAATATGGACTTTGCACCTGTTTTAGATGTAAATAGTAATCCTAAAAATCCGGTCATTGGTGATCGTTCATTTAGTAATAATCCAGTAACTGTAAGTAAGTTAGGAATACAAACAATGAAAGGGATTCAATCAGAGAAAGTCATTCCGGTTGTAAAGCATTTTCCAGGACATGGTGATACTTCGGTTGATTCCCATTTAGAATTACCTGTTGTAAACAAATCGTATACAGATTTAAAATCGTTAGAATTAATACCGTTTAAGGACGCTATCAATCAAAACGCAGATGCTGTTATGATTGCACATATTTTATTACCAAAAATCGATCATAAATACCCTGCTTCAATGTCTAAAATGGTCATTACTTCAATGTTAAGGAATGATTTAAAATATGATGGAGTGGTTATGACGGATGATATGACGATGGATGCAATTGGAAAAAATTATAATTTGGAAAAAGCAGCGGTTACTTCCATTTTAGCTGGAAGTGATATCATTATGGTTGCTCATGATCCTAACAAAGTAAAAGCTGTTTATAAAGAAATCGAAACAGCCGTGAAAAACAAAACAATTTCAGAAGAACGTATAAACGAGAGTGTAAAAAGAATCATTTTACTAAAACAAAAATATAAACTAGTTAATAATCAAGTAAAGCCGATGGATCTTCAAAAGCTCGTTGAAAAAACAAATAAGTTATTAAATAAGTAGAAAAATTAGCAAAAAAAGGAAATTACCACCTTTTGTCGAATAAATAGTCTGAAAGGTGGTGTTCTTTCTGGCTAGTAAGATTTCAGATGCAGGATTAATGCTATTGGCTATTTTTAAAGAACTTCAAGAAAAAGAGCCAGACTTTGAAAAAGGGCTTCATAATGAAGTAGGAGTAGCTATTGATGATGTCGAACCTGCATTAATTGAATTAGAAATGCAAGGATTTATAAACGGTTTAACTTGGATTAAGAGTGATGTAGATCAAAAAGAAATTGCTTCATTATTTAATATTTCAATAACACCTACAGGATTAGCTAGAGTAATAGAATTATTAAGATAATATGTATACATATAAAATGACTACCTCAAATGTTTAAGACATTTGAGGTTTTTTGAAAGAAAAAAGGAGGATATAAAAATGAAAATTAAAAAAGTAAACCCCGAAACTGTTGCTGCACCTGTTGGCCAATATAG
The DNA here is from genome assembly GCF_004138285.1 of Gottfriedia acidiceleris. Taxonomy (GTDB): domain Bacteria; phylum Bacillota; class Bacilli; order Bacillales; family Bacillaceae_G; genus Gottfriedia; species Gottfriedia acidiceleris_A. The sequence goes on from NZ_SCFN01000001.1 coordinate 552,841, forward strand.
TCATGTCACAATTGTCCCAAGACATGCAGAACTAGTTGTTTTATCAGGTCAAGTAGGAAACGACAAAAACGGAGTATTTCCAAATGATATCGAAAGTCAATTTGTCAATGCACTTGAGAATATAAAAAACATCCTTGAGAGTGAGAAAGTCGAGCTTAATAATCTTTTTAAACTAAACTTTTGGCTAACGGAGAAAATCGATCGTCAATTCTTTCTAGACTGTTGGAGCCAATTTCATTCTGGAAACCCACCTGCAACGACTTATGCTTATGTATCAGCATTAGCAAATCCAGACATTAAAATAGAAGTAGAAGCATGGGCAGCAAGATAATCAACTTAGTTCGTTACGAACCATCAATCGCTATTGATACAGGAACCAAGGATGGTAGTGATCGGTATAACATAGCGACCTTTGGGAAACTTAAGTGGAGGTAATTCGGTTCGAAAGCGAGATGAAAAATTGAAATGGATGAATTCGAGTCTCAATTAAATCCTAGTATAAGAAAAAATATAACAAAAACACTAACTCAACTTAATTTAAAAATCGAAGGCATGATTGGAAGAATTGAAAATAAAGGATGCGGCATATTAACTGAATTTGAAAATATCCATCGCGTCTTTAATAATTTACAAATGGATGCAGCCTCATATTATTTAAATTCATATCTATCTCCGTATACTGATATATTTGATGAATTGACAATCACAGTTCAACACTTATCCGAACGAAAACATGGTGGATTAATTGTTGTAAAAAGAGACGACTCACTTGAAGAATTGATGAGTTCAGGGATCCACGTCGGTGCAAAACTATCACCTGCATTACTAGAATCAATTTTTTATCCAGGTAGCCCGTTACATGACGGAGCAGTACTGGTTGAAAATAACATGATCATTTCAGCAGGTAATGTACTTCCACTTTCTAAAATTACATACGATAATAAAAAACTTGGAACAAGGCACCGAGCAGCAGTTGGAATTTCAGAACAAAGCGATGCACTTGCTCTAGTTGTATCAGAAGAAACAGGAAATATATCTTTCGCTTATAAAGGCAGCTTATATCCTGTTAAATATGGAGCACCTATTAATTAAAACTGAAACGATCATTTTGATCGTTTTTTTGTTTTTATAATAATTTTACTTTTTTCAGATTTTATGGATTGTATTGTTTTTGAAATCATATTATGATTATACTTAATTATTCCGATACGAAAGGTTGGTTTTTGGTATGTCCAATCCAAAAATAAATACAATTCCATTACCTTTAGTTCGTACAAATCAATGGACGATCTTTATTTCTGTTATATTAACTTGGATCACTGGTCAGTACTGGCTACTACTTATTCCTTTAATAAGTGGACTTAGTGGATTACTTTTTGATTTCCATCCAATCATAAAATTTGCTAAACGGTTTTTAAAAAAGAAACCATCGAGCTATCCGCAAGAGGATAAAGGACAACAAAATTTTAATCAATCTATTGCAGTAACCTGCTTATCTCTAGAATTTATTGGTGCATTAGTTGGTTGGAACGTATTATTTTATGTGTTTTCAATTATGGTCGCATTAGCATCGTTTATCGCAATCAATGGATTTTGCATTGGATGTTATATTCATTTTCAATGGAACCAATATAAATACCGAAAAAGCTTAAGGTAAATTAAATAAAAATCAGAGTCTTCTCATTAAAAGAGAGGGCTTTTTTTATGATATGAAAACATATTTCGGTATAATAGAAATAGTATTTGAAATTATGGTGTTCTCCAAGTTTTTTAAAGAAATTTAATCGAAAAAAAATAGAAATTGATTAACTTTAAAATTAAACGAAATAGATAAACTTATTGCTCCAGGAAGGAAGAATAAAAATAATGATTAAATGGAAAGAAGACATTGTTATTAATACAAATATCGAAAAAGTATGGAGTCTATTTTTAGATAAAAATATTAAGAAAATAATGCCAAAAGTTGAAGAGCATAATTTAATCGATAAAAACGAAAACGAAGCAGGTGCAAAGCATCAGCAAAGTTATAGAGAAGGAAAACGTGTAGAATCTTATATTGTTGAAACTTTAGCATACAAAGATACTGAATCATATAAAAAAAAGCAAATCCATTTTGTTTTAGCAAATGCATTTGAAACGAATCTGACATTTACATTAGAAAAAATAGATGATAAACATACAAAATTTATTTATGAAGGCACGAATGCTGGAGTAAATTTTATCGGACGTGCAATGTTAAAGCTAGCTAATCCAAAGGGGAATAATTTAAAAGCAGTACATGAATTTTTACAAAGAGTTGAACAAGAAGCTTTAAAGGAGCAGGATTAATAGGAGCTTCTATACAAAAAAAAAGGAGAGCATCTTATACCCTCCTTTTTTTTTATTTATTTGATACTTTACTTAATAATTCATATGAATATAAACGCGCCGCATGATCGAAAACAGAACCATTTACCATAATCTCATCAGCTTTTGTTATATTTAAAACTGTTTGTAGCTTTTCAGTAACGGTTTCGATTGTACCAATAGCCGATAGTTTCATTTGATTTTCAAGTGTTTCTTTTTCATATGGACTCCAAATTTCATCCATATCGTCAACTGGTGGTTTTAAAAGAGCTGGTTTACCACCTCGAACTAAGTTTAAAAATGATTGTTGCTGTGTTGTGAAAAGTCTTTTTGCTTCTTGGTCCGTGTCAGCAACGACAACATTTAAGCCAATCATTGCATATGGTTCATCTAAAGTTTTAGATGGTTTAAAGTTATTGTGATACAACTGCATTGCTTGGACTGTATAGTCTGGGGCGAAATGTGCTGCAAATGCAAATGGTAAACCTAATTCAGCAGCTAACTGAGCACTAAAGCCACTTGATCCTAGTAGCCAAATTGGTATATTTAAACCTTCACCAGGTACAGCTTGAACCGTTGAACTGCCTAATCCACCTGGCGGATTAAAGTAATTACGTAATTCTTCTAATTGAGCAGGGAAGTCTTCATGGCTGCGTAAATCCCTACGTAACGCTCTCGTTGTTGACATATCACTACCAGGGGCACGACCTAATCCGAGATCAACACGACCTGGATGTAGTGATTCTAATGTACCAAATTGTTCTGCTATGACTAAAGGAGCGTGATTTGGTAACATGATTCCTCCAGAACCAACTCGAATAGTTGATGTTCCACTTGCAATATGTCCAATTACAACTGAAGTAGCTGAACTTGCAACTGCTGGCATATTATGATGTTCGGCAAACCAGTAACGGTGATATCCCCATTTTTCAGCATGCTGTGCTAAATCAAGACTATTTTTAAAGGCATCAGCAGGAGTACTTCCTTCAACAACTGGTGCTAAGTCTAATACAGATAAAGGTATTTCACTTAAATTCTTAGAAACTTTATCTTGGAAACGATTATTCATCATAAATTTTTCCTCCTAAAAAACATTTTACAATATATGGAAATAACGAGACGTTCTCATTTAATAAACTGTGTTTTAATTATATACAGTATGCTAAGATTATAGAAAATATAAAGACATAATACAAGTTTTTGAACTTGGAAATATTTATACAGGAAAACTTCATATGGTAACAAGAAGTACTTTTGGTAAAAAGAAAAAAATTTGTAAATAAATGTATAGAATAAATTTTTAGAATCATACTATCTTTAATCTGATAAACAACATCAGAGCATCCAAAAGACAAAGGAGTCGACAACATGGCAAACAGAAGATCTTCAAATCAATATGCTTCACCTAATGCAACTTCAGCAATTGAGCAAATGAAGTTCGAAATAGCTTCTGAATTTGGAGTGCACTTAGGACCAGACACAACTTCACGCGCTAACGGTTCAGTTGGTGGGGAAATTACGAAGCGTCTAGTTCAAATGGCAGAACAAAGCCTAGGCGGATATGCTCGTTAAATAAAAAATGAGGATGGAAAGCAAACTTTCTATCCTTTTTTTTATTGTCTAAAAACAACTATATCCATCCAGTAAATCGTTATCTACTCATATTTAAACAAGACTAAAAACTACTATATACTTGCAAGGGATACAAAAACGGGAGATAATAATATCACTGGATGGTGATAAATTATGTCAAGTTGTAAAAATTCCGTTACACCTAAGTGGTTCGGATTTGCTATTCAGGCATTAGTTTTACTAGCAACAACAGAAGGGGTTACACCAAGTAAAGCAATCGCAAAACATATTAGATCAGGTGTTTCATTTATGAGAAGAATCATGGCTCCCCTCGTAAAAGAAAAAATAGTAGAAGCAAGAGAAGGACGAGATGGCGGCTATTTATTAGCTAAGTCAGCTGAGGAAATTACCTTAAAACAAGTCTACATTGCACTACAAATGACAGAACCTCTATCAACCGCACTAATTGAATCCACATCTGACTGTACTAGTGGACGTGTAATGAACAACGTATTTTCAGACTTTGCAATTGAAGCAGAAGAACACTTACTTGGCTTTTTATGTAACTATACTTTGGCGGATTTTGTAAGACGTGCCAGTCATAAAACGATCGAATCACTTTGAAAATATCGTACATTTGGATGTACGATATTTTTATTTTGTTGGGGATGGTGGGCTGTAAGAAGATGAGCACAAATAAAATTTGGATTCGTAATTAAATTAGTCATATCCCAATTAAATTTTAAGAATCACAAATAAAAATAACGAAATCGCTAATAAAACATAAAAGAGTATAAATTACGTGAAAAAATATCAAATTTTGGTATCGATTGAAGTGATTTTGTTCAGATTCATGATCGATTGGACTTTTTTAATGAATTAATGTGAGGTGTTCTATTTGAAACAAAATGATTATTTTCAAAATTTATTAAAAAGGCTTTGTAAAGCAAATAATATCTCTCCAAGTACCAAAATTTTAGCTTTGGGTACTTAGTTAATTAAAATTTAAAAAATGCACTTGAAATGAGAACAGTTATCGCATATACTGTACTTAAATCAAAGGTACTTACAAAAAGTAACCAACTAACTTCAACCACACTATTTTTTTAAGTATTACTGTTTCCGAACTAAGAACAGTAAAAATTCAGTAAAAAAACTCTAAAATTAACTGTACTTAATATAAGTTCAGTAAAAAAACAAAAAAAGGGGAGAGGTTTTGAATGAAATGGTTTACGCGAATTATTCAAGGGATTTTAATTATTGCATTTCTAATGTCCGGATTTGTGAAATTAAGTGGCAATACTCAAATGTTACATGATTTTAAAGAGGTTTATGGGTTTTCAAAAGGTATGATGTATACGATTGGTTCATTTGAGGTGTTAGGTGCAATTGGTTTATTAGTTGGTTATTGGAAGTTGATATTAGGTAAGCTTGCTTCAGTCGGATTGGCAATTATTATGGTAGGAGCAGTATTTACTCATTTACATGCGGGTCAAGGCATGAGTGTTGCAATGGCTCCATTCATTCTGTTAGTGTTAACATTAATTGTACTATTTTCTAGAGGAGGTAAATTAAAATGAATTTTCATCAAAAGCCAAAAGTTTATGCTCCATCACTTGAATTAAAAGTTGCAAATTTAGAGCGTTCATTAGCCTTTTATCAAGAGGTTATTGGTTTAAAAGTTTTGGAACATTCAACTACAAATGCTAGTTTAACAGCAGATGGGGTAAATGTTTTAATTAAATTAGAGCAGCCAAACAATGTTACACCTAGAAATGAGCAAAATACAGGATTATATCATTTTGCGTTATTAGTACCTACTCGAAAAGATTTAGGTATCGTGCTTAAGCATCTGATTGAAACTAGAAATCCGCTTCAAGGTGGTTCGGATCATTTAGTCAGTGAAGCAATCTATTTAGCGGATCCAGATATGAATGGTATTGAAATTTATGCAGATCGTCCATCAGAAAATTGGGAATGGCATAATGAGTATGTCGTTATGGATAGTAAACGATTAGATGTAGAGGGGCTTTTGGCACTTGCTGAGAATGAAGCTTTTACTGGACTACCAAAAGGAACAATTATGGGGCATATCCATTTACAAGTTTCTGATTTAAAAAGCACAGAGAAGTTTTATTGTGAAGGGCTTGGATTTGATGTTGTAACGAAATATGGAAGCCAGGCATTATTTATTTCAACTGGACGTTATCATCATCACATCGGTTTAAATACTTGGCATAGTGCAGGAGGAGTTACACCTTCTGATAGCAGTGCAGGATTAAAGAACTTTACATTGCTATATCCAAGTGAAGAAGAAAAATCGGTGGTAGTAAATCGTTTAAAGAATATGGGAGCTTTTGTTTTTGTAGAAAATGGAGTTACATTTACTAAGGACCCTTCAGGCATAACAATCCAACTATTAGTTGGTTAATGAATTTAAATTATAATGAGAGACATTTTCAACTACTAAGTTGTGAATGTCTCTTTTTTTCGTTTCTCATTTTTTAGTTGCATTCTATCATATTTTTTAAATAAAAATAATATATTTGAACAACATGTACATTTACTAACTATGGGAGACGGGAAGAAAAAGGGAGAGTGAAAAAGTGTTACATATTGTGGTTTGTATAAAACAAGTGCCAGATACGAAGATCATTAAGATGAATCCTAAAACGAATACGATGGATCGTGCTAGTGCTCCAGCAATATTAAATCCGTATGATGCTCATGCTGTAGAGGAAGCTGTTCGAATTAAGAATAAATATGGTGGAACAGTGTCAGTTATTACAATGGGACCACCACCTGCTGTAAAAGCTATAAGAAAATGTATTGAAATCGGTGCAGATGAAGGGTATATGATTTCAGACCGTGCATTTGCTGGGGCAGATACTTTAGCGACAAGTTATGCTTTGACAAAGGCGATTGAGAAAATAGGACAAATTCAAGCGATTGATTTAATCATTTGTGGAAAGATGACAATTGACGGTGATACTGGACAAGTTGGACCTGGGATTGCACGTCGTTTAGATATACCACCGTTAACATCAGTTAAGAAGGTTCAAGAAATTAATAAAGATGAAGGGTATGCAATTGTTCATCGAAAAATAGAAGATGGCCATGAAGTGATTAAAACGAGTTTACCTTGTTTATTTGCAGTTGAGAAGGAAATAAATGAAGTTCCATATTCATCACTCACAAATATGATAAAAGCTGCAAGGTATAACCCGACCATTTGGGCCGTGAAGGATTTAGAAGATATTGATATTAAACAATTAGGTTTAAAAGGTTCACCAACAATTGTATCGAAAGTATGGGCTCCACCAAAGGCTAAAGGTGGAACGGTTTTTGAAGGAACTTCATTAGAAAAAGTAAATGAACTGATGAAGATTTTAAATGAGAAGAAAGAGTTATTTGAAGTGAAAGGAGGGGTATAAATGGATTTCTCAGAGTACAAAGGTATTTGGGTGTTTATTGAAGAAAACGATAAAGTCATAGCACCCGTTTCAATTGAATTACTTGGAGCTGGTAAAGAATTAGCAGAAAAACGTGGTTGCGAATTAGCAGGATTATTAATTGGTGAAAATGTGAAATCATTAGCCTCTACGTTATTTGAATACGGTGCTGACATCGTTTATGTATATGATGATCCAATTTTTAAGGATTATCGTACGGAATCTTATATGAAAGCAGTTCTTGAATGTTGTAATAAATATAAGCCCGAAATCTTATTATATGGTGCAACTTCCAAAGGGAAGGATTTAGCAAGTGCAGTTGCAACTGACTTACCTACAGGTTTAACAGCCGATACAACTGTATTAGATGTTGAAGAAGATACAGGACTATTATTAGCAAGTCGACCTGCATTTGGTGGAAATATAATGGCAACTATTCTTTGTAAGAAATATAGACCTCAAATGGCTACTGTTCGTCCAAAGGTAATGAAAGCGCTCGCTCCTATTCCTGGTGCTGAAGGAGTTGTGATCGAAGAGGAAATTGATTTAAAAGAAGAAGATATTCGTACAAAAGTATTAGAGATTGTACGTGCAACAACTAAGAAGGTTCGCATTGATGAAGCGGATATTATCGTAGCGGGTGGCAAAGGATTAGGTAGTAAAGACGGATTTCAGTTGATTCATATGTTTGCTGAATCGATTGGAGCGGCTGTTGGAGCAAGTCGTGATGTAGTTGAAGCTGGCTGGGTCGAACATCATCATCAAGTAGGTCAGACTGGCGTAACGGTTACACCAAAAATTTATTTTGCAATTGGGATATCTGGTGCAATACAACATATTGTTGGGATGCAAAATTCAGGTCTCATTATTGCGATAAATAAAGATCCGAATGCGGCAATTTTTCAATCTTGTCATTACGGCATCGTAGGAGACGCATTTGAAATTGTACCAATGCTGATTAACCAATTCCAAGAAAGTTTTTCTTTAAAGGAGGAAAATCACGATCATGCCGGAAAAATTTGATGTAATTGTCGTTGGAGCAGGCCCAGCAGGAATTTCATGTGCATACGAGCTCGCAAAAAATGGTGTTAATGTTGTCCTTATTGAAAGAGGAGAGTATCCTGGTTCGAAAAATGTTATGGGTGGCGTATTGTATCGTAAAATGATGGAGGACGTTATACCTGAATTTTGGAAGGATGCACCAATTGAGCGTGTGATTGTAGAGCAACGAGTTATGATGCTTGATAAACAATCCGCTACAACCTTTGGATATAAAGGTCTTGAATTTGCTGAAGAACCTTATAATAATTTTACTGTTCTTCGCTCAAAGTTTGATCAATGGTTTGCTCAAAAAGCAGTAGAGCAAGGTGCATTATTAATCAATGAAACGGTTGTTCTCGAGTGTATTGTTGAAAACGATATGGTAGTTGGGGTAAGAACAGATCGACCAGATGGAGATTTATATGCCGATGTTGTAGTGCTGGCTGATGGCGTAAATTCACTTTTAGGAAAATCTTTAGGTTTCCATAAAGAATGGAGACCAGATGAAGTCGCTTTGGCTACAATGGAAATTTTAAAGCTGGATAGTAAAATAATTCAAGATCGATTTGGTCTTGAAGGTAACCAAGGGGTAGCAATCGAGCTATTTGGAGATGCGACAAAAGGCATAGTTGGCACAGGATTTTTATATACAAATAAAGATTCTCTTAGTATTGGGGTCGGTACATTATTATCAGGAATGATTGAAAACAAATTAAAACCTTATGATTTACTTGAATACGTTAAGAATCATCCGATGATTAGACCGTATATTCAAGGAAGCGAACCGCAAGAATACCTTGCGCATTTAATTCCTGAAGGTGGGTACAAATCGATTCCTAAATTAGTAGGAAACGGAGTATTGGTAATTGGTGATGCAGCACAGTTAGTAAATGCAATTCATCGTGAAGGCTCAAATATGGCAATGACATCTGGAAGATTAGCAGCAGAGACCATTATCGAAGCAAAAGCAATTGATAACTACTCTGATGTTGCTTTAAAACCGTACGCTGATAAATTGCTAAATAGCTTCGTAGGACAGGATTTGAAAAAATATAAAGATGCAACACATCATTTTGAAAAATTCCCTCAATATTTCGAGCAATATATTCCACTATTAAATAAATCTGCCAGCCAAATGTTTACAGTAGATGGTAAATCTAAATGGGAAAAACAAAAGAATATTATGAGTAACATAGGAGGAGCAAAGGCTAAGCTTAAGCTTGCGAAAGATGTATACAAAGCATGGAAGGTGATGAAATAAATGAGTGAGACAAAAAAAGAAAGTACAATCGAAGAAAAGCAGTATCTCGTTCGTTTTAATGCCGATACAAAATCGCACTTAACTGTACTAGATTCCGATATTTGTATGACAAAATGCCCCGATAAGATCTGTACGATATTTTGTCCAGCAGAAGTTTATAAATGGGAAAATATTCGAATGCATGTTGGATACGAGGGATGTCATGAATGTGGAAGCTGTAGAATAGGCTGTCCTCATCAAAATATTAAATGGGAATATCCGAAAGGTGGGCACGGAATTATATTTAGATTGGGGTGATTGGAATGTTCTCGATAGGCAACTATGTTATGTTTAGCTTAGATGGTGCTGTGGGAACGGTTATGGAAACTAAAGATAATCATTGCTTAGTAGCTTGGGAGGATCGTGTTTGTAGTTGGGCAAGTTTCGATCTACTAAGGAAGATTAGTTGCACAGAATTAATTCAACTCTTCACTCCAAAATAATTTATCTTTTTTAAATAGATCGATATAAGAATAAAAAAACGTATAAAATATGGGGGCTATATGGGAGGTTTTAGTTACCTCTCATATAGCCCCCAATTACATTTAATAACTGATTTAGCCTCAAAGTAAGACAGCTTCTACTATAATAAAAAAATTTTCAGAAACAATTAAAAACACTGAAGAATTATATCACATTAACTCGTATACCATAAAAACAATTCTATATGTTCCGTTTTCTATTTTCGTTTTTTGGGGTTCTAAAATAGCACCGGTACTGAATATATTCCTTCTACAAAAAATAGCCCACTAATATGATCTTTTCTTCAATACATTCATACAGTTCGTCCACTCTAACATTTAATAGGAAGATTTAGTTAAATTTTCATTAAGGGTTGTCCACTTTAATTAAAAAGTTCCCTAAATTGTACACAAGTTTTTAAATTAGAATACATTATTATATAAATCTAGGGGACAATAAAGGTAGTAATAAATGTTGATGTGCCTGCAATTCCAAACTGTATACTTTTAAATATTAATGTTATTAATAGGTATAGTCTCTAACAACTATATCTTTTTTATTTTGAGGTTTAAGGGAAACGTCGAAACGGACATTAAGGTTAAAAGAATTAAAATTTACCAAAACTATACAATTCGAACCTAATAAGTAAAGAAAAGCAAAGCTATAATTAATTTCATTCAATAAAATACGAATAATATCATTGACTAAATAATAGATTGAATTTATATTTGATTTTAAATATTCAAACAATTAGGGGTGTTTAGATGGGAAATGCATTAGTGTTTCAGTCAGATTTTGGATTACTAGATGGAGCAGTTAGCGCTATGTATGGTGTTTCTTGTAGTGTAAATCAAGATATAAGGATTTACGACTTGACCCATGATATACCTCAATACAATATTTGGGAAGCTTCTTACCGACTTGTACAAACAATGAATTACTGGCCAGTTGGAACAGTATTTGTTTCAGTTGTAGACCCAGGTGTAGGCTCAGATCGTAGAAGTATAGTGGCTCGAACAAATACAAATCACTTCATTATAACACCTGATAACGGAACATTAACACATGTTGGCAAAATATATGGAATCAACCAATTAAGAGTCATTGACGAAGAAATTAATAGACTACCAAATTCAAGCGAATCTTATACTTTCCATGGGAGAGATATATTTGCTTTTACAGGTGCAAGATTAGCTTCTGGTGTAATCGACTTCGAAAATATAGGTCCAGAAGTAGATTCAAATTCTTACATAAAATTACCAATTAAAGAATGCCATAGTGAAAACAATTCGATAACCGGAACAATAGATATACTTGATGTTCGTTATGGTAGTATTTGGACGAATATTGGTCGAACAGATTTTCTTAAACAAGGCGTTTCTCATGGGGACTTTGTTGAAGTACTAATTACACATCAAGGAAGAAAAGTATACAAACAAGCCGTAAAATATGGAAAATCATTTGCTGATGTAGCAATTGGAGAACCAATCCTATATGCAAACAGTCTAGATCAAATGGCAGTTGCTGTAAATCAAGGCTCGTTTACCGATGAATACGGAATTGATACAGGTATAGAATGGGAAATAACACTTAAAAGTAAGTAGGGAAAGCTTGAGAGTTTCAAATAATTTGGGGTTAGTAGAAAAAGACATAGTTTTCCTTATTCCCAAATTTTAGTAATTAATCAATAAAATTTTAACTTAGAAGTTTACTTATATTTAAGTAGGCTTCTTTTTTTGCAGTGAATTTTAATCGGAAAATTGGAGCTTTCGAATTAGAATTTATAATTTTACGTGAAATATTTCACGTAAAATTCATTTTTGACTCTATTAAATTTCTTATATTTAGGGGATTTGTAAAATTAAAGGTAAAAATTTAGTGAACGTTTTCACAAATTATTCACAGACAATTGAATTTTACTTTACTATAATTGGCAGTAACTTCTAGATAGATGTTTAGTTCTTTGAAAGCATCTTTTTTGAAGAATTTTTTTAAGGGGTTTTGATTAAATGAAGGTTAAAAAAATTGTAGCAATTGGCGTAGTAAGTTTTTCAACACTTGTTGGTGCGGCAAACACATCTTTTGCAGCTGTTACGTCTCAAGCAAATTCAAAAGCAGGTATTAATTTTACAGAAGGTTCAGGTCCAGTAACACCAGTAGATCCAACCGACCCAGCAACTCCATTAGAGCCAATTGGTCCTACTGATCCAACAGATCCTCCTACAGGTGAGACAGGTCCGTTAACTTTGGACTTTGTTTCTTCAGTTCAATTTGGTTCGAAAGAAGTTTCAACTAGTGATCAAGTTTATTCTTCTACATCTAAAAAGCCTTTTATCCAAGTTTCTGATCGCAGAGGTACTGGTGCAGGGTGGAAAGTGACAGCAAAAGCTAGTAAGTTTACAAACGGTGCAAGTGAATCACTACCTGGAGCGGTACTTACATTTAAAAATGGATCAGTAGTAACACCAGGTAGTGGAACTGGTCCAACGCCTGCTCAAACGATTACATTAAATACAGATGGATTAACTGAATCATCAGTTGTAACTGCAGAACCTGGTACGGGACTTGGTACTTGGTTAACAAGATGGTTAGGCCCAAATCCTGATGTTAATGATGGTGCAGTAAATAATAATGTTACCTTGCAAATTCCTGGTGGCTCAGCAACAATAGGTAATCATGAAGCAATTGTTACTTGGACATTAGTCGATGCTCCAGGTGTATAACCTGAATCTACATAAAAAGTTTAATCAAGATTTATTAGCCTGATAGGTACTTTCTATCAGGCTTTTTATATTTTTCCAATTAAAAATTCTGTATAATTTAAACTGTCGTTAAGGACATCTTAGAAACTAAAGGTGGAGATTTTATTGGAATCATATTCTAAATTAGCAAGTAGATCAAGTAGGTTATTAGCAATATTGGTTGATGGATTTATAATTTTTCTTTTTATTTTTGCCATTTCTATTATTACTGGAATGACAAAGTTTTCAACATTTTTTAATCCTACTAGAGGGTCTTCTCTACTATCCATTATTAGTGTTATTATATTTTATATTTTGATCCCTACATTTGTTTGGAAAGGGCAAACATTAGGAAAGCGTTGGTTAAAAATTGCAATTGTTAAGAACAATGATCAAGAAGTAAATTTAAAGACGATGATTATAAGAGAAATTTTTTTCCTTTTAGGATACATCAAAATACCATATTTTTCATTAGTTGTAGGTTTTGTTGCATTTGTTGATCCGTTTTTCATTTTTTCTGCAGACCGAAGAACATTACATGATTTAATTGCAAAAACAAAAGTAATTGATGTTTAAAATAAAAAGAAAGCTCACTGAGCTTTCTTTTTATTTTAAAATTTTCATCTGGCGTATATGGGCACGTGTTTCTTCAGTACCTAATTCATAAATCATTGCATAGGCTTGTTTTAAAAAATAGTCATAACCATCGTTGTTTTCTTGGCTCCAATTCGTGATTGGAATGATGAAAGCAGTTTGAATACCTGCTGCTTCATCATAACTGTCAATCTGATGGAAAATTCTTTCGAGTCTATGTTTTTCATCGATCGTAGCATCGATTTCTAACTCATATGGTGCGTCCCCTTGATTTGGAACAATTGTTTTTGCTTGAACGGATACATAATATCTCCTTTTTTCCATATAGATCTCCCTTTTACGTATTTTTGGTTATCATTTTTATTATCCTCACCGACCAGTGCTTTATTCAAAATTAATAATCAGCTCGAATAGAACTTTAAAAGGAATTTCATAAATAATATTGAAATATAAATTTGATATTAAGATAATTTATGTATAGATAAGGGGGGGAATTATGAAGGGACTATATCGAGAATTTTTTCTTCATTTCGATATTATTGTGATGGGGGTACTTTTTTTAGTTGGAATTATTTATTGTATAGGATTTCATTTATCGTGGATTACTGTCTTAATTTTCATTATAGGATTAATCTTTTTTATGTTTAGTGAATATATAACTCATCGTTTCGTTTTCCACATAAAGGCACCAAAAAATAAACTATTTCTTAAATTTATGAAAAGAATTCATTATGATCACCATACGTATCCTGATGATTTAAAATTGTTATTTTTACCGATATGGTATAGCATTCCGAATTTAGGATCACTTTGTATCATTTATTTTTTGATATCGAAAGATCTAATACAAACGATCGCATTTGGTTCAGGTTTAGTTTTTATGTTACTAGTGTACGAATGGAAGCATTATGTAGCTCACAGACCAATTAAACCAATAACGAAAGTAGGACGACGAATTAAAAAGCTACATATCCTGCATCATTTTAAAAATGAAAACTTTTGGTATGGCGTATCGACGCCTATTTTTGACGGGATTTTTGGTACGTTGAAGGATGAGAAGGAAGTAGTAACAAGTAATACGGCGAAAGCCTTAGAAGAAAGAATGTAAACTGCAAGTAATGAGGTATCTTGGATGAATAATGATTTACTATTATCTTTTTTAATTGGTGGTTGCCTGAGGCATTATTGCCGGTTGTACTTTATATATTATTAAAATGATTAAAGAAAATGCCTAGTGTTTACGCTAGGTATTTTTGTCGGTTTAAGGCTCCATTTTTTTAATGAAACAGCCTATTTTATGAACTTTTATTAATAAATTAATATTTTATAAAAATTGAAAAAAGGGTAAATATTTGATTGTGTTGCCTACTATACTGAGGATAAGGGGGGATGATTGTGTCATTGGATCGAACTCATTTAGAAAATATTTTTAGACAGATAATAGAAGAGAGAAATTCGAATGACTAAACTAAATTACAAAAAAATTATGCTTTTAGGATTTGGATTTTTTGCAATTAGTCTTACATGGTCCGTATATAATGCTTTTATGCCAAAACTTTTAAGCGATTATTTAAAGTCATCTGCTTTAATTGGTTTTATTATGACGTTTGATAATTATTTTGCATTATTTCTACAACCTGCCGTTGGAATGTATAGTGATCGTTTAGACACACGATTTGGTAGAAGAATGCCATTTTTAATGGTCGGAATGCCTCTTGCAGCATTATTTACCTTTTTAATTCCAGTGCATAAAACACTTTTTATGCTAATTTTTTTTATTGTGTTTATGAATTTAAGTATGAGTATTTTCCGTTCTCCTGTTATAGCACTTATGCCCGATTTAACACGAGTTGAACAAAGAAGTAAGGCGAATAGTGTCATTAATTTTATGGGTGGAATTGGTGCTTTAATTGCATTCTTTGTAGGTTCTATTTTGTGGGATCTAAATAAAGGATTTCCTTTTTACTTGGCAGGATTTTTAATGTTATTTAGTTTTTTAATTCTTTTTTTCTTTATTAGAGAAAAAAGAGATGTTTTAATTTATGAGCATGCTGAAGAAAAGGTAAAATTAAGAGAAGGTTTTCGTTCAGCCATTCAGAATAAAAGTGCATTATTTCTATTATTAGCAATTCTAAGTTGGTTTACGGGATTTAATGGGATTGAAACCTTTTTTACACGTTATGGGGAAGTTTATTTAGGGGTAAAAGTTAGTGCAGCGGCGTTTTCATTTGCTTTCATATCATTAGCATTTTTAATCTTTGCAATTCCTGCTGGGTTTATTGGAACAAAAATTGGTAAGAAACGCAGTATATTAATTGGAATATTTGGAATTATGATTGGGTTTATTGTTTTATTTTTCTTAAAGGACTTATTATTCATTCGAATAGTCTTTTTGATTATGGGATGTTTTTGGGCATTAGTAAACATTAATTCATATCCTTTCTTAGCTGAGATGGCACCGCTGGGATTTATTGGAACTTACACAGGCTTATATTATTTATTTTCATCGATTTCCAATATTGTATCACCACCATTATTAGGTGCAATTATGGATCTAATTGGATTCAAGTTCATGTTCTTGTATGGTTTTTTCTTTATTACAATTTCATTCTTCATGATGCTTAAAGTAAAAGACAATCATAAAACAGTCGAAAAAAATTCAAATGCATCTATATAAATTTGATGCTTTGAATTTTTTTTTGCTGAGTTAGTAAATTTTAAGTACAGGTTTCACATAATTAAAATTAAAAAACAAATAATAATAAATGCTGATATTTCAGTGTCTATTAAAAGGGTATTTTTGAAAAAAACATAAGTTAGGAGCACTACAAAATGACAACTAATATCAATAAATTGATTGATCATACAGTTTTAAAACCTGAAACAACTAAATCTCAAATTGAAAAATTATGTCAAGAAGCAAAAGAACATAATTTTGCTTCGGTTTGTGTGAATCCAACTTGGGTGAGTCATTGTGCAAGTTTGTTAAAGGACTCTGAAGTTTTAGTTTGTACTGTAATTGGGTTTCCTTTAGGTGCGAATACAAAAGAAACGAAAGCGTTTGAAACTAAGAATGCAATTGAAAATGGAGCCGGGGAAGTCGATATGGTGATCAATATCGGAGCTTTAAAAGATAAGGACTATGATACTGTTGAACAAGATATAGCAGCAGTTGTAAATGCAGCAAAAGGTAAAGCATTAGTAAAAGTAATTATTGAAACAAGTCTTTTAACGAATGAAGAAAAAGAAATGGCTTCTAAGCTTTCTGTAAAAGCCGGTGCAGATTTCGTTAAAACATCAACAGGATTTTCAACTGGTGGTGCAACTGTAGAAGATGTAGCATTAATGAGAAAAACAGTTGGACCTGATATTGGCGTTAAAGCATCTGGCGGAGTTCGTGATATAGCAAGTGTAAATGAAATGGTTAAAGCTGGAGCAACTCGAATTGGTACAAGTAATGGAATCACGATTGTCCAAGGAAACGTAGCAACAGAAGGCTATTGATTCCTTTTAATGGCAAAGGGTGTTAAGTTTCAAACTTGACATTTACCTGTTGACCTATCAATAGTTTATGTATTATAATCGTAAAAGACATGTGGAAAAGTGTTCTTTTTTGCAGTGTTTTATTGATTGTAAGTGGTAGCTTGGAGGGAGGGAAAAGTAAGATGTCTAAAACAGTCGTTCGTAAAAACGAATCTTTAGAAGATGCTCTTCGTCGTTTTAAACGTTCAGTTTCTAAAACTGGTACGCTACAAGAAGCAAGAAAACGCGAATTTTATGAAAAGCCAAGTGTAAAACGTAAGAAAAAATCAGAGGCAGCGAGAAAACGTAAATTCTAAGAGAGGGTGTTACTATGAGTCTTCTCGAACGTTTGAATTCAGATATGAAACAAGCGATGAAGGAAAAAAACAAAGACAAGTTAGCAGTTATTCGAATGGTGAAAGCGTCATTACAAAATGAAGTAATTAGCTTAGGGAATAATGTGACATTGTCAGCTGATCAAGAGTTAACAATTTTAACTCGTGAAGTGAAACAACGTAAAGACTCCCTCCTGGAATTCGAAAAAGCTGGTCGTCAAGACCTTGTGGATAAATTAAAGCAAGAGTTACTGATTCTAAAAGAATACTTGCCTCAACAATTATCTGAAGAGGAACTTCTTGAAATTGTACGTGTTACAATTTCAGAAGTCGGTGCTACATCAAAAGCTGACATGGGGAAAGTAATGAGTGCAGTTATGCCTAAAGTAAAAGGACAAGCTGATGGCTCTTCTGTGAATAAAGCTGTAGCAAGTCTGTTAAAATAAACGTCTATTTATAGACGTTTATTTTTTTGTTTTTTAATTGCGTGGTTCTGGATGAATTATGTGATAATGATTGCTTCACTTAAATGTCTTGGTGTAAACTTTATCCTTCAATTGAGCTCCATACAAATCAAATTTGGTTGTAAACTGCTTCAATTAATTAAGATCCGCACTTAACCATTTTGGGTGTGAATTTCTACCCTTAATTGAAATCTGCATAATCCAGTCTGGAGAAAACTACAATCAAAAGTTCGTATGAACAAATAAGTAAGTAAATAAAACATTTCAACCGAGAATAGCTATATGTTCTCGGTTTTTTTGTACTATATGTCAATGGGAAAAAATTTAATATTTTAGTCTATATTTGACTAAATGTGTGATTTAAATCACATATAGAAATAATGTTACTCGGTATGATGAATATAGATGAACAATGCATTTGTTTATCGTCTACTTGTAAAGGAGAGATGAGTAATGACACCGTTCGGAGATTTACATAATGATTTCGGTGGAATAGCATTTGCTTTAGGTTGGTTAATAATTGTCGTACCATTCGCATTTTCATTAATCTTTATTACGAAAGAGATGGCAATAGGTGACGAAGAACGACTACAAGATGAGATTAAGCAAGGGGTTCATGACTATGCTAGATCCTATAAAAAGCCATTCATAACAGAAACAAATGATTCACCACAAATGGATACATCTATGGCTAAAAGGCCGTTACTAATTAAGTTGATAGGTTTGATAATGAGTGGACTCATCACTTATGTTACAGTCAAAGGGATATACGGTGATGGGAATCGTGATATAACTTCAATTGGTCTTGTAGTAATGTGGAGTCTTTTCTTTCTCACACAAGGGGTTCTTTGGTGGGTTACTACTTCACAAGGAAAACAAGATGTTTATCAAGATGTTACAAACCAAAGAAGATTGTAAAAACGTATATAAATTTCAACCGAGAATAGTCAATTGTTCTCGGTTTTTTTGTATCAAAAGTTTATAATAAACGAAAAAAGTTTCTACCCACTCGCTCATTATAAGATTTTGCTACTTGCCAAAAAATACTACTCAACCATACACGAATGATATAGAGCATCTTTGACATAACTGAAAATCAACAACAAAAGGGCTCTTGATAAAGAAATTTGACCCCTTAATCATTTGATTGCCGCACCACATCCAGACGACAGTACCCATAGATCGCATTCCTCAACATAATCTAAAATCAATAACCCCCACTTTTATAAAATCCAAATATTCATCTTTAATTTCCTTTACCTTTTTCTTTTTATATCATACCTTCTCAAAATTCATCATAAATATGATATGAAAGGGGGAGGAGTCTATCTTGAAAAGATTAGCGCATAATTTAAAAACATGGATGTCAAGTAAGATGGACTTACCACCAGATGTATTATTGGAATTACCACGTATTACTATGTTAGGTCAACTACATATTTATATTGAAAACCATAGAGGGTTACTCGTGTATTCGGACAATGAATTGCGTTTGTTAATGAAGCAGGGGCAGTTGTTGATTAAGGGCAAAGATTTTGTTTTGAAGACGATGTTACCTGAGGAGATTTTGTTAGAAGGCGAAATTGAGCATGTGTATTTTATTAATGAATAGCATCTAGAACTTACACCATGATCAGTCTAATGAACATGGGGGATTAGGATGAAAAACCAATGGACTTCAAATCTTACAGGGATGGTTCAAGTAAAAGTGATTGGGCTTGGACCAGAACGTTTTTTAAATGAATGTATGCGTAAGGGTATTCCACTTCGTGATGTGAAGAAAAGTGGAACAAATTCGATTACTTTTACAATTGAGCTGAAAGATTATAAACGGATTAAGAATATTCCTCGGAAAAAAGAATATAAGGTTTATTTTATTGGCAGGAAGGGGCTGCCTTTTGAAGTTAGACGAGCTTGGAAGTATTTTGGATTTGTTGTAGGGGTTGTTGGCTTTTTAGTTGTGTTATTTTTGCTTTCAAATATGGTTTGGAGAATTGATATAAAAGGTGCTTCACCTGAAGTTGAGTATAAACTTCGGAAAGATTTAACTGGGATGGGAGTTAAGACTGGCGCATCTCAATTTACTTTACCTAGAATGCAAACAATCCAGAAAAAGTTACAAGATGAGAATCCAACATTAACCTGGATTGGTGTACAATTAAATGGGACTACCTTTCATTTTGAGGTAGTTGAAAAGCACATACCTAAGCCTGAGAAGGCGTTAAGTCCGCGTCATATTATTGCAAGTGAAGAAGCAGTTATTTCAAGCATGTTTGTTGAAAAGGGGAAACCACTTGTAGTAAAGAATGATTTTGTGAAAAAAGGTCAAATATTAGTATCCGGAATAATCGGGACGGAAGATCATCCTATTTTAGTCCCAGCTGTTGGCAAAATCATGGGAGAAGTTTGGAGAGAGGAAATTATAAGTGTTCCTTTAGATACTCCGTTTACGGTGCTTACAGGAGAGAGAAAAACTAGTTATTATATTGGAACTAAGGAAAATAAAATAAAATTTTGGGGTTTTGATAAGAATAAATATAAGTCTTTTGAAGATGAAAGTAGTTCGTATCAATTTAAATTTTTAAAATGGAAATTGCCGATTTTTTTCAGTAAAAAAACAATTCTGGAAAGTGAAAAATATGTTAGAACATACTCTAAAGTACAGGCTGCTCAACTTGGAAAACAAATTGGTAAGAAGGAATTAATGAAAAAGTTAAGTCCAGATGCCAAGATTTTACAAGAAAAAGTTTTGCACGAGTCAATAGACAATGGTAAAGTTAATTTAAGAATGTATTATAAAGTTTTAGAAGACATCACAAAAACGAAAACTATTGTTCAAGGGGACTGAGTAATGCCAGAACAACTACTAACGATCAATCAACAACTAGAGGATCCAAACGAAGCAATTGCCTTATTTGGTACAAACGATAAGCATCTAGAAATAATTGAAAATTTGCTTGATGTTAAGATTGTGTCACGTGGTCAATCTGTACAAGTTTCAGGTACGAATGAAGATGTGAAAACTGTTGAGCAAATCATTCAAGCTCTTTTAGAGGTTATTCGAAATGGAGTGAGTATTACATCGAGGGATGTTACGTACTCAATTCAGATGGCTAAAGAAGGAAGGCTGTCATCATTTGCAAGGTTGTATGACGAAGAAATTATTAAGAATTCAAAAGGAAAACCAATTCGAGTTAAAACTTTTGGACAAAGACATTATCTTCGTGCAATTCAATCAAATGATTTAGTATTTGGAATTGGTCCTGCTGGTACAGGTAAAACATATCTTGCAGTTGTCATGGCTGTTCAAGCATTAAAAAATAATAAAGTAAGTAAAATTATTTTAACAAGACCTGCTGTGGAAGCTGGAGAAAGTTTAGGATTTTTACCAGGAGATTTAAAGGAAAAGGTCGACCCATATTTAAGACCATTGTATGATGCTCTACACGATGTTTTAGGGCAAGAGCATACAGTGCGTTTAATTGAAAGAGGAACAATTGAAATTGCACCTTTAGCTTATATGAGGGGACGTACTTTAGAAGATGCCTTTGTCATTTTGGATGAGGCTCAAAATACGACTATGGCTCAAATGAAGATGTTTTTGACCCGTTTAGGATTTGGCTCTAAAATGGTTATTACAGGTGACCCTTCACAAATTGATTTACCTAAAGGAGTAAAGTCTGGTTTAATATCAGCTCAAAATACACTTAAAGGTGTTGAGGGTATTGGTATGACGATCTTGGAACAAACTGACGTAGTTCGTCACCCGCTAGTACAAAAGATTATTCAAGCTTATGATTTAGCAAAAGAATGATTCGTAGTGACCCTACATTGATAGGGTCATTTCGTATTTTTATGATGAGGTGCATTTCTAGAAAGGGGAAACAATGAATAGTTTGCAAGCTTTAATTCAGCGTTTTAAGAATCAAACTCTTGTCATATTACTATGTACCATTGCATTCAGCTTATTAAGTTTTCTTCTTTTAGTTAGTCATGTTAGACCGGTAAAATACGACATTCAGCTATTATCAATTGCTGATGATAATATTTATTCACCTATCACGATTGAGGATAAAGGAGCTACTGCTAAAAAGCGACTTGAGGCTGCAGCAAGAGTTGAGGATGTATATAAATATGAGGAAAGTTATACACAAAAACGTATAGATATAGTAAATTCAATTTTTGATATTGTAACAGAAGTGAAAAATGAAAATGCAAAGAGTGATAATCCTACAGGACAAGCATTAATTGATAAAGAAACTAGTGATGTTAAGAAAAAACTACCTGACGATATTCGTAAAAACTTAGAAGATAGTGTATTTAGCACTTTAGTTAAATCGTCAGAAGAACAGTTAAATATTACTAAAGCTTCGTTAAATACAGCTATTAACAATGTAATGTCTGAGGAAATTACTACGAACCAAATCGAAGAATCTCGTGGAAAGCTAAGAAATGAATTATCATATGTAAGCGTTAATCCTTCACTAAAGGATGCGATGATCTCAATTGGTGAATTTGCGATTGTGCCAAACTACTTTTTTGATGCTGAGGAGACAAAAGAGAGAAAACGTCTAGAAAGTGAAAGTGTAGATAGTGTCTATATTTTACAAGGACAAGTCTTAGTAAAAGCCGGAGAAACAATTACAAAGGAAAAATATGATCAATTAAAATTAGTTGGCTTAATAAAAAACAAACAGTCGATCCAACCGTATATTGGATTAATTTTATTAATTGGAGTTTTGGCGTACTTCGTATTGAAGCAAACGGCAACTTTAAAAGAAAAAGGGAATATATACATCGTTACATATTATAGCATTGTAATTTTTACAATCTTAATTTTGAAAATTGTAAGCTTGTTTCAAAAGGTTGAGTTCTCAGGGCTTGTATATGTAGCCCCAGTTGCGATTGGGACTTTATTGATAAAGTTTTTATTAGGTAATCGATATTTAATGGTTTCGTCGATTATTTTCTCTATTTGCGGCAGTTTAATGTTTAATGAAGATGTAAATGGCGCAATTAATTACTCGACTGGAATCTATATTTTATTTAGTTCAATCGCTGTTTTATTTTTAAATGAGGTTAAAAATAAGCGTTCAATGATTCTCCATGCTGGATTTTTAATTTCACTTGTTAATATTGCTACTCTGTTTTCTTTGATCTTAATTCGGAATGGTCAATATTCATCTGTAGAAATTGGGATTTATTTATTAATGGGACTTACTTCAGGAGTTTTATCAAGTGTCATTACGATGGGGATTTTACCTTTTGTAGAAGATTCATTTGGAATGGTGTCCTCGTTTAAACTTGTTGAGTTAGGTAGTCCAAATCATCCTTTATTAAGAAAAATTTTATTAGAGGCTCCGGGTACATACCATCATAGTATAATGGTTGCAAATTTGGCTGAAGGTGCTTGTGAAGCGATTGGTGCAAATGGCTTGTTAGCTAGAGTAGGAGCATATTATCATGATATAGGTAAAACGAATAATCCAGGATTCTTTATAGAAAATCAAATGGGTGGTCATAATCCTCATGATCGTATTAAACCGATTCAAAGTAAAGATATCATTTTAAGGCATGTAAGTGATGGTGTAAAAATACTAAAAAAATATAATTTGCCAAAAGATATTATTGATATTGCAGCAGAGCATCATGGTACAACTTTATTAAAGTATTTTTATTATAAGGAAAAAGAGACAAATCCTGATGTTAAAGAAAGTGATTTTAGATATCCTGGTCCAAAAGCTCATTCAAAGGAATCGGCTATTGTAGGAATTGCTGATAGTGTTGAAGCCGCAGTTCGTTCGTTAAAAGACCCTGATATGGAAAAAATCGAGATATTAGTTTCATCAATTATGAATGATCGTTTGAACGATGGTCAGTTTGCAATGTGTGAATTAAATTTAAAAGAATTACATATTGTTGAGAAATCATTGTGTGAGACTTTAAAAGGAACTTTTCATTCAAGAATACAGTATCCAGATGAAAGATAAGGTGAGAAAATGGTTCAATTAGAAATTGATTTTATAGATGAAACAAATGAAGTGACTAAAGAACAGCAATCTGATATAAAAGGTTTACTAGAGTGTGCACTTGAATATGAGGGTGTAACGGGTGAAGTTGAAATTGCAGTTTCATTTGTAGATGATGAAAGAATTCATGAAATTAATAAAGAGTATCGTGAGAAAGACCGTGCTACTGATGTTATTTCATTTCCAATGGAAGAATTAGGAGAAGGCGAAATTGAAATCATTGGAGTTGACTTACCACGTACCTTAGGTGATATTGTCATTTCGATTCCTACTACTAAGAGACAAGCTGAGGAATATGGTCATTCGTTCCGCCGTGAATTAGGTTTTTTAGCAGTTCACGGATGTTTACATTTACTTGGTTATGATCATATGAATGAAGCCGATGAGAAAGTGATGTTTACAAAACAAAAAGAAATATTAGAAAAATATGGCCTTGAAAGACTCTAAAAAAAGAGCGCCATTATTTAAATCTTTTGGTTTTGCATTTAGTGGTATTTTTAAAGTCATAAAGGATGAAAGAAATATAAAAATCCACTTATTTGCAGCACTCATTTCAATCGGCCTTGCGTTTTATTTACATATTAGTCGAATAGATTGGTTAATCCTTTTGCTTATTATTACAATTGTTATTTCGCTAGAGCTTGTAAATTCTTCAATTGAAGCAGTTGTAGATTTAGCTTCACCTAATAAACATCCTTTAGCAAAAAAAGCGAAGGATGTTGCAGCTGGTGCGGTGTTAGTCGCTGCAATCGTTTCAATCATTATAGGTGCTTTGCTATTTTTTCCGTATTTTACTATACTACGTTAATAAGACCCCACTTGCGTGTTCGGGCTTATAATAGGAGGCTACATAAATGGATAAACAACAACTTATAAATGAAGCGATAAAAGCAAGGGTAAACGCGTATGTACCATATTCGAAATTTCAAGTTGGTGCAGCATTGCTTACAAGGGATGGTCAAGTTATTCGTGGTTGTAACATAGAAAATGCATCATATGGTCTAACGAATTGTGCAGAACGAACAGCATTATTCAAAGCATATTCAGATGGCATTACGGAGTTTTCAGCAGTGGCGGTAGTCGCTGATACCGAAGGACCTGTTGCTCCCTGTGGAGCATGCCGTCAAGTTTTATTTGAACTTAGTGGTCCAGATACAGTCGTATATTTATCAAACTTAAACGGAGCAATTCAAGAAACAACAGTAAAAGAATTATTGCCAGGAGCATTTACATCGGAGGATTTGAATGAATAAAGAAAGTTATAAATCAGGTTTTGTCTCAATTATAGGTAGACCAAATGTAGGGAAAAGTACATTCCTAAATCGAGTAATTGGTCAAAAAATAGCTATAATGAGTGATAAGCCTCAAACTACTCGTAATAAAATTCAAGGCGTTTTTACAGAAGATGATGCACAAATTGTCTTTATAGATACGCCAGGAATCCATAAACCAAAACACAAACTTGGTGATTTTATGGTAAAGGTAGCTCAAGAATCAATTAAGGATGTTGACGCTACGTTATTTATGGTAAATGCCAATGAAGGATTTGGTCGCGGAGATGAATTCATTATTGAGAAGCTGCAAGGAAGTCGTAGTCCAGTAATTTTAGTCATTAATAAAATTGATACAATTCATCCTGATCAGTTATTTGAATTAATCAATAAATACAAAGATTTATTCCAATTTGCTGAAATTGTTCCAATCTCAGCATTACAAGGGAATAATGTCGATCGCTTATTAAAAGTTATTAAAACTTATTTACCAGAAGGTCCGCAATATTATCCTGCAAATCAAGTAACAGATCATCCTGAAAGATTTATCATTTCAGAATTAATAAGAGAAAAAGTATTGCATTTGACTAGAGAAGAGGTTCCACATTCAATAGCTGTTATTATTGAGCAAATTGAAAGAAGACCAGAAGGAAATGCAATATACGTGAATGCAACAATTGTCGTTGAAAGATCCTCCCAAAAAGGAATTATTATCGGTAAGCAAGGTAGCATGTTAAAAGAGGTTGGCAAGCGTGCCCGTTTAGATATAGAAAACTTACTTGATACAAAAGTATTCTTAGAGTTATGGGTTAAGGTTCAAAAAGATTGGCGTAACCGTATGTCTCAATTAAGAGATTTAGGTTTCCGTGAGGATGAGTATTAAGAGACAAAATTCAAGGGATTGTGGCTTAAAATCAGGGGTCTAGTTATATCACCATTTGTTCAAAAAAGCCCATCATATTTCTTTTGATTTTGCAAGCTTTTTATTTGTTATTTTAATAAATTTTATACACATGAAATTCGGGAGAGAAGGTCACATTATAAGTAAGCAGGGAAAGTAATTGGCTATAGGTAATGAGCAATGAGTCGTAGCTATTCTTGAAAGGTGGTTTCTCAATGTTGAATTTTACCTGGGATGTCTTTTCTAAAACTGGAAATGTTGAGACATATTTATTGTTTAAGCAGCTTGAACAGGAACATGTGGATCAGAAAAGTTACATTGATGAAGAAATAGCTGATATTGATTCCCTACATACTTAACCTTCATCCAATTGGATGGTGAGTTAAATGTTACAGCGTGTAGAAGGAATTGTATTAAGGGCAAACGCATATGGAGAATCAAATGTTATTATTACTCTCTTAACAAGAGAATTAGGTAAGATAGGAGTTGTGGCAAGAGGAGCAAAGAAGACGAATAGTCGACTTGCTTCTGTTACACAACTCTTTACATATGGGTCGTTTTTAATTCAAAAAGGATCTGGTTTAGGTACATTAAGTCAAGGAGAACTGATTGATTCATTTCGTGAATTAAGAAGCGATTTAGTTGCAACTGCGTATGCTTCGATTGTTGTAGAACTTACAGATAAAGCGGTAGAAGAGAAAAAAAATAATCCGTATTTATTTGAATTGGTCCTTCAATTACTACAGCACATGAATGAAGGTGCAGACGCTGAAGTTTTGACTTATTTATTTATGACGAAAATGATACCTGTATTAGGATATCACCCATTTTTTGATCAATGTGTGAATTGTAGATGTAGTGCAAATGAAAATATATTTGTAGCCTTTTCAGTTAAAGAAGGTGGGTTCTTATGTCAGCGTTGTAAACATACTGATCCATATGCTTTTTCAGTTACTGAAAAGTCGGTTAAGTTAATGAGATTATTTTATCATTTTGATGTAAATCGACTTGGCAAAATTGAAGTTAGTGAAGCAACAAAGAAAAACTTACAACAAATTTTATTTTCTTATTATGATGAATATAGTGGAATCTATTTAAAGTCACGCAAGTTTTTAGAACAATTAAAAAATATGGATAATTTTCTGAAAACTAATAAAAATTCAGAAACCTAAGGAAGGAAATAGGCTACCTATTTCCTTCTTTCTTTTTTAAATTGTAAAAATAGTATATAATATTTATTAGAGAGTATAACATATTGGATAGTTAGGGGTGAGGGAAATAGAACTGACAAAGAGACAAACTCAAATACTTGAAATTGTAAAAAATAATGGACCAATTACAGGTGAACATATAGCTGATAAGCTAGCACTTACAAGAGCTACGCTTCGCCCGGATTTAGCTATTCTTACAATGACTGGTTTTTTAGAGGCAAGACCACGAGTAGGATATTATTACACAGGAAGAACAAGCGGTGCACAGGTTATAGACAGAATTAAAAAATTGACTGTAAAGGAATTTCAGGCGATTCCTGTTGTAGTAGATCGAAGTTCATCAGTGTATGATGCGATAGTTACAATGTTTCTTGAGGATGTAGGAACGTTATTTGTTGTTGATCAAAATTCGGTTTTAACAGGAGTACTTTCGAGAAAAGACTTACTCCGTGCAAGTATAGGAAATAAAGATTTGCATACATTACCCGTAGATATTATTATGACGAGGATGCCAAACATTACAATTTGCTATAAAGATGATACAATTTATAATGTAGCTAAGAGTTTAATTGAAAAACAAATTGATGCTGTCCCTGTTGTTCGTGAAAGTGAGCATGGACTTGAGGTAATTGGTCGATTTACAAAAACAAATTTTACTCGTGCGATTGTAGACTTAATGAACAATGATATGTTTTAGTAAAGTTAAGAGGTGAACATATGGGCAATTCAATCGTTTATGTTGTATCAGATTCTGTTGGTGAAACAGCAGAGCATGTCGTAAAGGCGGCTATTAGTCAATTTCATCAAAAATTCGAGATTAGACGTGTACCATACGTTGAAGATAATGCAACATTAATTGAAATAGTTCAAGTAGCAAAAGAAAATAATGGTATTATTGTATTTACATTAGTAAAACCTGATATGAGAAAGAAATTATTAGAGGAAGCGCAAAATGCTGGTGTAATCGTATATGACTTAATCGGTCCATTAATCGATAAAATTTCAACGATTCATAAACTTGAACCTAGAAATGAACCTGGTGTTGTTCGCAAACTAGATGAAGATTATTTCCAACGTATAGAGGCAATTGAATTTGCGGTTAAATATGATGATGGAAGAGACCCAAGAGGTATTGAAAAAGCTGATATAGTCTTAATCGGTGTGTCTAGAACATCAAAGACTCCTTTATCACAATATCTTGCTCATAAAGGATTTAAAGTTGCCAACGTGCCTTTAGTTCCAGAAGTAGATCCACCAGAACAACTACTTAAAGTTCCAAAAGAAAAGTGTATTGGGCTAATGATTTCTCCAGAAAAATTAAACCATATTCGAAAAGAAAGATTAATTTCATTAGGACTTCACGACGGAGCTAGTTATGCTAATATTTCAAGAATTGAAGAAGAGCTAAAACATTTCAATAATGTTGTTAAACAAATTGGCTGTAAAGTTGTAGATGTTTCAAGTAAGGCAGTAGAAGAATCCGCAAATGTAATATTAAATTATTATTACCAAAATAAGCAGATTAGATAATTTTTTTGAAATTAAAAATGATGATCGAACTTTTTAGACTGACACATTAGAGTAATCTAATGTGTTTTCAACTTTTTAAATAGGAATTTCAATAAATTAGCAAAGTTGAAATTCTTTAGTACTTATTGCTAGATTTCCTAATTAAAATAGATTATAATAAAAAATTGTATGAAATGAACTAATAATAGGTTTAACTTTTTATACTTACGAATAAACTATGAATATGTGCTTCCTAGTTTATTGAAGATGGAAATAAAACTACATAAATCGATACATGTTTTGAAGGAATTACAAAAGACGTGTAGAAATTAATCATAAGCGATAAATAAATGGGTTTAATGAAAGCCAGAACTAGCAGTTGGATGCAATGCTTATGAACTACTGTTTAGCACTTCTTTTTTAGATAATTATTAATTCATATATGACTTATAAAGTGAATTAACTTAAGTTTAAATATATGGAAATATTTTTGTCGAATCATGAAGGAATACAGTGAGTTTTATCGAATAAAATAGTATATGGAGCTGTCAGTATGGGAAACAGAATTCCCGATGAACTTGTCGAGCAGGTTCGTCAGTCAGTTGACATAGTTGATGTAGTAAGTGAGTATGTTCCTCTGAAAAAACAAGGAAGAAATTATTTTGGACTTTGTCCTTTTCATGGAGAAAGCACACCATCTTTTTCTGTGTCTCCTGAAAAACAAATTTTTCATTGTTTTGGATGCGGTGCTGGAGGAAATGCGATTTCTTTCATTATGCAGCTTGAAGGACTTAACTTTCAAGAATCTGTCCATCAGCTTGCAAAAAAGACAAATATCACTTTACCTTCAGATACAGTTGACACAGTCAAGAATCCACAAGCTACTGAGCAAGGCATTATGCTTGAAGCTCATGAGTTTGTCAAAAAGTACTATCATCATCTATTAGTTAACACAACAGAAGGTAAGCAGGCATTAGAATACCTACTTAACAGAGGAATTTCTAAAGAGGAAATAAAGCATTTTGAGCTTGGCGTTGCTTTAGATTCTTGGGATGCTGTTACTAAGGTGTTAGAAAAACGTGGCTATCCAATGCCAATCATGGAGAAAGCTGGTCTAGTTGTTCGAAGTGAACGGGATGGTAATTACTATGATCGATTTAGAAATCGATTAATTTTTCCAATTCATAACCATCAAGGAAAAATTGTTGCATTCAGTGGAAGAATAATGGGTGAAGGGTCACCAAAATATTTAAATAGTCCTGAATCTTCAATTTTCCATAAAGGAAAATTATTATATCAATTTTACCAAGCAAAGAATGTCATACGAAAGCAAAATCGGGCAATCTTGATGGAAGGTTTCGTAGATGTCATTTCTGCGTTTAGAGCTGGTGTCCATGATGCAGTTGCAACCATGGGAACTTCATTGACAGAGGATCAAGCGAAAGTCTTGAAAACAACTGTTGATCAAATTATTATATGCTATGATTCAGATCAGGCTGGTATTAACGCAACTGAAAAAGCAGCTAAAATTCTTCAAAAAGAAGGATTTACAATTAAAGTTGCACAAATGCCTGATGGCTTAGATCCCGATGAATATATAAGAAAATTTGGTCCAGAAAAATTTAATACCTCTATTATTGAAGCTAGTGTATCATTAATGAGTTTTAAAATGCAATATCATCGAAAAGGAAAAAATCTTTTAGATGAAACTGTTAAATTTCAGTATATAAAAGAAATGCTACAAGAAATTGCTAAGCTAAGTCAACTGATCGAACAAGATTATTACTTAAATCAACTCTCAAAAGAGTTTACTATCTCGATTGAAGTACTTAAGAAGGAATTTGGACAATATAGTAATCAGGCAAATCGTATATCTAATGTAACAGAAGTAAAAACTGATATCAAACGCGATATTACTACTAAGACACTTCTTCCTGCACATGTTAGAGCTGAACAACTACTTTTAGCTCATATGTTAAATAGCAGTGACGTGGCTGAAAAAGTAAGACAGCAATATCAGGGTCTATTCTACAATAATGATTATTCCGAGATTATAATCCATCTTTATGCTTATTATGAAGAGGGCAATGAGTCTAACATTAGTAAATTTATGAATTACCTTCCTTCAAAAAGGTTACTTGAAGTAGTTTCAAAAATTGTCAATTTACAGATAGCACCTGAACTAACAGAGCGAGAGTTAAAGGATTATTTAGATGCATTAAACAACTATGATAAACAACAACGTATACGTGAAAAAGAAATAGATCTGAAAAAAGCTGAACGTGAAGGAGATTTTGTAAAAGCTGCAACGATTCTCCAACAAATCACACAGCTAAGATCTAGTATGAAATATGTTAAATGATTCGCGAACTTTTCGAAGGAGGGGAACAGATGGCTGATAAATCGGCTCGTTCTAAAGATACGGAAACAGAAGTAACACTTGATCAAGTAAAAGCATTATTAATTGAAAATGGTAAAAAACGTGGTGTAATTACATATGAAGAAATTGCAGATCGTTTAAACGGATTTGAAATTGATTCAGATCAACTTGAAGAATTTTATGAGCAACTAGGTGAACAAGGTATTGATATTGTTGGTGATGCTGATGATGAACCTAGAGGAACTCAATTAGAGAAGGAAGAAGAATTTGACTTAAATGATTTAAGTGTTCCTCCTGGAGTAAAAATTAATGACCCAGTACGTATGTACCTTAAAGAAATTGGCCGAGTTGATTTACTTTCTGGACAAGATGAAATCAATTTAGCGAAACGTATTGAAGAAGGCGATGAGGAAGCTAAACGACGCCTAGCGGAAGCGAACTTACGATTAGTAGTAAGTATTGCAAAACGTTATGTAGGACGCGGTATGCTTTTCCTAGACCTTATTCAAGAAGGTAATATGGGATTAATCAAAGCCGTTGAAAAGTTTGATTATCGTAAAGGTTATAAATTTAGTACATATGCTACTTGGTGGATTCGTCAAGCGATTACTCGTGCAATTGCTGACCAAGCAAGAACGATCCGTATTCCAGTTCATATGGTGGAAACAATTAACAAATTAATTCGTGTTCAACGTCAATTGCTTCAAGATCTAGGTCGCGAGCCATCTCCTGAAGAAATTGGTGAAGAAATGGATTTACCACCAGAAAAGGTTAGAGAAATCCTTAAAATTGCTCAAGAGCCAGTTTCATTAGAAACACCAATTGGTGAAGAAGATGATTCACACTTAGGTGATTTCATTGAAGATTCTGAAGCAACCTCTCCAGCTGAGCATGCAGCTTATGAAATGCTAAAAGAGCAATTAGAAGATGTTCTTGATACATTAACAGATCGTGAAGAAAATGTTTTACGTTTACGATTTGGATTAGATGATGGACGTACTCGTACTTTAGAAGAAGTTGGTAAAGTATTTGGAGTTACACGTGAGCGTATTCGTCAAATTGAAGCAAAAGCTCTACGTAAATTACGTCATCCAAGCCGCAGCAAACGTCTAAAAGATTTCTTAGAATAGGATGTTTAAAAAGAGTTTATCCTTTATTGGGTAAACTTTTTTACTTATATTAAAAATGAAAACGTTTTAATTAGTAAATAAGTCACGATAAAAGTTTTGTCAAAATATATCGAATGTCCGTACTAAATAAATAACTGTAGTGCTATGCTACATACTGTAATACTGAACTGGATGACCAAAGATAGTGATGGAAACTAGATTCTCTTAGAACAATATTAAAATGATCTTTTAACAATTTATTCTGAAGACGAATCAAAGGATAATTTAAGCAAAAATGGTTATTATAAATTATGGAGACGCTAGTAGTAATTCCATCATTTTATACAATTGGATACCTATTTACTTTATTTTACAGAATTGTCTTTAAATTTGCAAATACTCATTTTCCCTACTTTTTTAATAAATTTTATAATTAGTTCAATACTACTAAATATAAAATAAATGTTTTGAAGACATATTACCTATATCGTATTAGCAATTATTTTATTAGAGTTTCATAATAGAATGGGATGAATCTTTTGCTTAAGCTTTTTTGTGAAAATGATTAAAATCAAATTAAAAGTTTAATGGGTGATGATTGTTTTAAATGGTTTCTTAAAAAAACTTACTTATTTCATTTATCAAGAGGTGAGTTTATACAAATATAATTTGCAATTATGCTATATCGAATTTAATTCTTTATAGTAGGAAGGTTTATTTAATTTTGAAATCGTTTAACAATTTTTAAATTTATCCAATATAATACTTTTTTTATTGTTTTTAATCGTATACAATAATAATGTTATAGTAATTAATTTTATTTTTTTAAGGGGTTACATAAGGGGGATCATAATGAAACGAAATCCATTAATTCCTTTTGCTCTAATTGCAGCACTAGGAATCGCAGTCATGCTAATTATTTCATTAAAAGGAGCAAAACAGGCTGATGAAATTGCTAACGGTGATAAAAAACCGGCGCAAACAGCATCAACTAAGCCAGATGAAATATATGCTCAAACATGTGTTAGCTGTCATGGTGATCAATTACAAGGGGTTGTAGGACCAAACTTAACTAAAGTAGGTTCAAAATACTCAGAAGATCAAATCAAAGACATTCTTAAAAACGGTAAAGAAGGCGGAATGCCAGCTGGTTTACTACAAGGACCACAATTGGATGCTGTTGCTAAATGGTTATCTGAGAAAAAATAAACAAGCATATAAAATGACCTCTTCGATTGAAGGGGTCATTTCACTGTTTGGTCAAAGTACAAAAATTTGATTTTCAGACTGATTGAAAACGCTTGTCTTTCGAGGCGCGAAGGTCGAAGAGGAGCGGAGTTACCTAAGACGGTAATGAGCACCGCAAGCGGCCGAAGCAACAAAGAAAGCGAGCGTTTGGCAATCAGTCTGAAATGACCTCTTCGTTAAGAAGGGGTCATTTTGGTTTCTAGACTACTATAGTGTAAAATGATGATATGAAAATAAAATGAAATGGTGATTTTGTTATGAATGAAGTTAATTTATCAAAGCGTTTAAAAAGAGTATTTGATTACATACCAGAGGGCACAAAATTAGCTGATATTGGATCAGATCATGCTTATTTACCTTGTTATGCAGTTTTAAATAAAAGATGTACCTCAGCAATTGTTGGGGAAATTACTGAAGGTCCATATAATTCAGCACGTTCTACAATTCGTCAAAGTGGGCTAGAAGGAATTGTAGAAGCAAGAATGGGAGACGGATTGGAGGTTTTAGTACCAAACGAAGTAGATGTCATAACAATAGCTGGAATGGGTGGTTCTTTGATTTCTAGCATATTAGAAAATGGTAAAGAAAAACTTCAAGGTGTTGAAACATTAGTGTTGCAACCAAACATTGGTGCACATCAAATTAGAAATTGGCTTGATAAAGAAGGATATTCTCTTGTGGAAGAAGATATATTAGAAGAGGATGGAAAAATCTATGAAATTCTAGTATCTTCTAAATCGAATCCAAATAGTGCTTACAGTGAAAAGAAAGATATGGAACTATTTATAGGTCCCTACTTATTAAAAAACAAAAATGATGCATTTAAGAAGAAATGGGAACATGAAAAAAATAATTTTGAAAGAATCTTAACTCAACTTGAATCTGCAAAACAAACAGAGGAATCAGTTCAGAAAATTAAAGAAGTCGAACAGAAACTTGAGTGGATAAAAGAGGTGCTTTCATGAAATCGGTAAATGGTTTTCAGGTAGTACAACATTTTGAAGAACTATTCCCTAAGCATTTAGCTGAGGAAGGTGATCCAAATGGTCTTCAAATAGGTACATTATCAAAACAAGTGTCAAAGGTATTAATCGCATTAGACGTCACAAAAGAGGTGGTAGAAGAGGCAATTTCAATAGGAGCGAACCTAATTATTGCTCACCATCCTATTATTTATCGTCCTTTAAAAAAGATTGATACAGACAGTGAACCGGGTAAAATTGTTGAACTTTGTATTAAACATGATATCGCTGTTTTTGCAGCACATACAAATGTTGATATTGCAGAAATCGGTGTGAGTGATTTTTTAGCCGAAGCTTTACAATTAGAAAATACGAGTGTTCTCGCTCCTACATATGTAGAAAAATTAATTAAGTTAGTTGTATTTGTACCGAAAACTCATGCAGAAATTGTATTAAATGCAATTTGTGATGCTGGGGCAGGTCATATTGGTGATTACAGCCATTGTAGCTTTAGTTCGAATGGAACAGGGACATTTATGCCGTTAGAGGGGACAACACCTTTTATTGGGCAACAGGGTCAATTAGAAGAAGTTGATGAGGTAAAGCTCGAAACAGTTGTTCCCCAATTAAAATTAAAACAAATTCTAAAAGTCATGCAAAAAGCTCATCCGTATGAAGAAGTAGCATATGATACACACATACTAGAAAATGAAGGCAAAACATTTGGGATTGGAAGAATCGGAAGCCTTAAAGAAGAAATTTCATTAGAAGAATTTGCGCATTATGTGAAAGAAAAATTAGATTTACAAGGTGTAAGAGTGGTAGGGAACTTAAGAGATCGAGTAAAAAAAGTTGCAATTGTAGGTGGAGATGGAAATAAGTTTGCCTATCATGCAAAAAGAAATGGTGCAGATGTTTATTTAAGTGGTGATATATATTACCACGTGGCACAGGATTGGAAAATGCTTAATTTAAATATAGTTGATGCAGGTCACAATATTGAAAAAGTAATGAAATTAGGTGTTAAACGTCTTTTAGATAATAAATTAAAAGAAAAAAACATGGCTTGTGAAATTATCGCTTCAACGATCCACACTGATCCATTTACATTTATTTAAAAGTTTTTTTTACAAATAAACAAATAGGACTTCTGGGTTAAAAATCCAGAAGTCCTATTTGTTTAGTCTTTTATTCTAACTTTAGGTAGTATTTTACTTAATTCTACTCCTGATTTTGTATCCCAAGTGCTTTCATCGTTTGGATCATATTTCTCTAAAAATGCGATAACCTCACGAGTTATCGGTGTTGGAGTAGAAGCTCCAGACGTAACTGCTACAGTCTCAACGCCCTCTAACCATTTTAATTGAAGTTCAGTAATATCTGAAATACGAAATGCCTTTGTTCCTGCAATTTCATGCGAAACTTGAGCAAGTCTATTTGAGTTATTACTCATCGGGTCACCTACGACAATTGTTAAATCTGCTTGGCTTGCTTGATCTGCAATCGCTTCTTGACGTACTTGAGTTGCCATACAAATTTCTTTATGAACATGAGCAGTCGGATACTTTTTAATTGCGTATTGAATTAATTCTACTACGTCCCATTGGCTCATAGTTGTTTGGTTTGTAATGATAATTTTATCAGTAGGAATTTCTAATGCATCAATATCAGATTTATTTTGAATTAGGTGAACAATCGAAGGGGCGATTCCAACTGCGCCCTCTGGTTCCGGATGTCCTTTTTTACCAATATAAATAAAGTGATAGCCTTCAGCCATTCGTTCTTTAATTAAATCATGTGTTTTCGTTACATCTGGACATGTCGCATCAATCGTCGTAAGCCCTTTTTTAATTGCTTTTGATTTTACTTCTGGAGAAACTCCGTGAGCTGTAAAAATAACAGTACCTTTTTCAATCTTATCTAGGATATCTAATCTGCTTGGACCATCTAAAGTAATGATCCCTTCTTCTTCAAATGCGTCTGTAACATGTTTATTATGAACAATCATACCAAGTATGTAAATTGGTCTTGGTAGTGATGGATCTTTAGCTGCATTTCTAGCAATGACCATTGCATCTACAACTCCGTAGCAATAGCCTCGTGGGGTAACTTTAATAACTTTCATGGAGTAGCCCCTCCTTTATAATATTGTTGTCATTTTTTATTATAAAGGAGGAAGATACTACTATACAAAGAAAAAGAAAATTTACATAAACAATTTTGGTTTTGGATTTACGTTTGATGCAGTTTCTTCAATATTATGAGATGGTTCTACTTCTTCTGACTTAATAGGAGCTTTTTTTCTTTTTTTTGTTTTTGTTTCTTGTGTTTGCTCTACATCAATGATTCCATTAGCCTCATTTTTACTTTTTTTTGTATCAATCGGGTCATCGGTATTTACTGCTTTAAATATTTTATAGATTGAAGGGAAATTTTTAATAGCAGGAGCGTATTGTTGAATCATTGGCGTGACTTGTTGTGCTGCTTGAACAGCTTTTTGCATACTACCGATGACACCTGTAATAGAAGTGTCTCCTCCCATTAAACGCGAGAAAAATCCTGGACTGGCATCATCATCTTTTTCGGGTGGTTGCCCAGTCATTGGGTACTGATTTTGTGATCCTTGTTGCTGAAAATTACCACTGCCCTGTGCCTGCATTACTGGCTGATTTTGAAAAGGAACAGGTTGTAAAATTTTATTTTGGCTTATATATTGTTGATGTGCGTTTAACTGCGGTTGATATGCAATTGGTTGATGATAATGACCTTGTTGCCCAATAATTTGTTGGACTGGTGGATAAAACTGTTGTTGATGTTGCTGATAAGGTTGCTGCGGTGTTTGAGGATATGGATATCTTTGATCAAAATTTGGTCTTGCACCGTATGGATTTTGTAAATTTTGATAAGGCTGTTGATAACTATTATAAAAATTTGGACCGTTCATCGGAAAAGGCTGTTTATTTTTTTTCTTAAACTTATCAAGTAATCCCAATATAATACCTCCTTTCAAAAATGCTCTTTATTACTTAGGCTATGCACATAATTTGAAATGGTTAGTATAGGACAGAATAAAAATTAAAATGCTACTAAAGAAGAAAGAAAAATTAGAATTAGCTTTATTGGGCAAATCTATTGTATAATAAATAATTGTAGCTATTTTGTACGAGGAGATAGATTCCTCATTTCATAGAAAGTTTAAATTAAGAAGGTGAGTTATATGGCAATTTCATTTAAAAATTTTCAATTAAAACCATTTATTTTGGAAGCGATAGAGAAGAAACACTTTACAGAACCAACAGAAATTCAACAAAAGATAATACCTCAAGTTAAAACTGGACGTAGTGTAATCGGTCAATCGCAAACAGGGTCAGGAAAGACTCATGCATACCTAATTCCGACAATTAATACATTAGATCCATCTGTAGATCAAGTGCAATTAGTAATAACTGCTCCAACTCGTGAATTAGCAACTCAAATTTATAATGATGTTCAAGCGATCATTGAATGTTGTCCAGAAGATGAGCAATTAACTGCAAAAAACTTCGTTGGAGGAACCGACTACAAACGTACTGTTGAAAAACTAAAGAAACAGCCACATATCGTAATCGGAACTACTGGACGTATTAAAGATTTAGTAAATGATAATGTATTATTAGTTCATACTACGAAGTATTTAGTAGTGGATGAAGCGGATTTAATGTTAGATATGGGATTTATCCATGATGTGGACCAAGTTGCATCAAAAATGCCTAAGAAACTACAAATGCTTGTTTTTTCAGCGACAATTCCTGAGAAACTTAAACCGTTTTTGAAAAAGTATATGGAAAATCCTGAACATATTCATATTAATCCACAACAACTTTCAGCTCAGAAAATTGAACATATTATTGTTCCAAGCCGCCATAAGGACAAAGTTAAAATGGCTAAAGATATTTTATTAAGTTTTCAGCCATATTTAGCAATAGTCTTTACAAATACGAAGAAAAAGGCTGAAGAAGTTGCGAGTCAATTATCATCATATGGCTTAAAAGTTGGTCAAATTCATGGAGATTTAAGTCCTCGTGAACGTAAAAAAATGATGAAGCAAATTCAAGATTTAGAGTTCCAATATATTGTTGCTACTGACTTAGCTTCCCGAGGCATCGATATTGAAGGGGTAAGTCATGTAATAAATATTGAACTACCAGCAGATTTAGATTTTTATGTCCACCGTGTAGGTCGTACAGGGCGTGCAAACTTCTCTGGAACTGCCATCACAATTTATGATCAAGAAGATGAACAAGCATTAGACAAACTTCAAGATCGTGGAATTACATTTGAGCATCGTGAACTAAAAAAAGGTGAATGGGTTGATTTAGGACCTCGCTCAAAACGTAAGCTACGTAAAAAAACTGATCGAAATTTAGATGCAGTTGCTGGTAAAGCTATTAAAAAGCCATCTAAAGTTAAACCTGGCTATAAACGTAAACTGAATGAACAAAGAGAATCATTTAAAAATAAAGTGAAAAGAAAAACGAGTAGATAGTTTGAAAAAAGAAAGGAAGAATATTCCTTTCTTTTTCTTTTATAACCAGGCGAACCATTTAACCATGATTGATTTTCATGTTAAAATGGTAAGTATGATTAATTAAGGTAGGAGCTGAAAGAATGTTACGAATTGGATCTCATGTTTCAATGAGCGGTAAGAAGATGTTTTTAGCCGCAAGTGAAGAAGCTGCAAGCTATGGTGCTAATACATTTATGGTATATACAGGTGCGCCTCAAAATACACGTCGTAAAGCAATTGAAGATTTAAATATTGAAGCAGGTTTAAAACATATGGCTGAAAATGGAATTGCTGATATAGTAGTCCATGCACCATATATTATCAATATTGGAAATACTACAAATCCAGCTACCTATGAATTAGGTGTTGAATTTTTACAAAAAGAAATAGACCGTACAGCAGCATTAGGAGCAAAGCAAATCGTATTACATCCAGGTGCTCACGTAGGCGCTGGTGAAGATGCTGGTATCGACAGAATTATTCAAGGTTTAAATGAAGTATTAACAGCTGAAACGCCAGTACAAATTGCGCTTGAAACCATGGCTGGAAAAGGTTCAGAATGTGGTAAATCATTCGAAGAAATAGCGAGAATTATGGAAGGTGTACACTACAACGATAAATTATCAATTTGTTTTGATACATGTCATATTAATGACGCTGGATATGATATCGTTAATGACTTTGATGGTGTCTTACAGCAATTCGATCACTTAATTGGGATCGATAAAATAAAAGTACTTCATATTAACGATAGTAAGAATCCAATGGGAAGTCGAAAAGACCGACATGAGAACATTGGCTTTGGGTCGATTGGATTTAAAGCATTAAACTATATTGTTCATCATCCACAACTAATGGACATCCCTAAAATTTTAGAAACTCCATATGTTGGTGAAGATAAAAACAACAAGGTTCCACCGTATAAATTAGAAATTGAAATGTTACGCAATCAAGAATTCAATGAAAACCTAATTCAAGATTTATTGAAAGCATAATTCAATGAAACCAGTTCAATTTAAATAATGGGCTGGTTTTCTTTACTTTCTTATTCGATCGTTCGAACTTTATCTTCGCTCTTGATGAAATTGGAAAAAAAATGG
Organism: Gottfriedia acidiceleris; assembly: GCF_004138285.1. Lineage (GTDB taxonomy): Bacteria > Bacillota > Bacilli > Bacillales > Bacillaceae_G > Gottfriedia > Gottfriedia acidiceleris_A. The sequence goes on from NZ_SCFN01000001.1 coordinate 592,936, forward strand.
ACTGCAAATAAAATCTGTAAATCGCAATTAAAATAGGTAAAACTGCAATTAAAATTAGAGAATCGTAAATAAATTTATCAAAACTGCAATTAAATTCCAAAGAATCGCAAATAATGTCCAAAATTACTCATACCCCTTAAAGTATTACGACTTAAAAATCTGATAAAAGTAGATACTTTCAAATGAAAAACTAGCAAATATGCTCTTATTCTTACTAAATTGAATAAAAAACTGTTAATTATTTTTAAATTATCAGTTACAAATAATAAGCGCTGTAGAGGTACTCCCCTACTAGCGGTTAGTAATAAAAAAAGGCACCCATAAGTCAGTTAATCCGACTTATGAGACAGCCCCATTCGATCTTCTTATAATTCTATTTCTACAACCTTCTTTAACTTACTATCCAAATATGAAGCAATTATCTTTCCGTCCTTAATTCTTTTCACAGTGACAACATTACTAACTAATTCGTGATCATGTTCGTCTAAATGCATTAATTTAATATAGACCACATGTGCCTTGTCACGTTCGATTAAACTACTAGCGATATTAAGAGCTAAGTTATGGCTTAAATCATCCATATGAAACATGTGTTTGAATTTCACTTCGTCATCTGTTTCTTTGTCTAAATAAATAATTTCATAATGTAGCTCATGCAAATCCATATTAATCCCTCTCATTTCGTTTTAGAATAGTTAGGTGATTCTTTGTATGAGCATTATATGATTTGTGAAATGAGTAGAGTTATAAATTAAAGCTTTTTAATGAACATTTTAACCAAGCTTAAGTTAGCTTTTGAAAAATAATATCAACTTGTTGTGCAGTGGCTTTAGAGGTAACATTTGCAATTTGGGAAAGAATTTGTTTTTTATGTTCAGCGTCATAAATATTGTAATTTTTCCCGTTTAATATTGCAGCCACTTTATTGGCTTGATCTGGAGTAATATACACTTGATATTGTTGGCTTAATTTTAATAAATCCTTTGGTGTTATACTATTAACTTTTTTATTTATGAGAGTTTGGATAATATTCATTCTGAACCTCCTCTTAGGTGAAATATTACATCAATAAATTTTATGAGAGGTTGTTATAAATAATGAGCACAGGACACTAAACACAATTAATTTTTCAAAAATAATGTAAAACAGTGGGAGGGAGCGTTAGAAAACTGTGACATTTCTATGCTTTCACGTGGAGATTCAGAACCAACATTTGAATGATGAAAATCTAAAAGCGAATTAAATTAATAACTCAATTAAACTATTAAAATAGAAAAGCTTGAATTCATGATAGAATTCAAGCTTAATTGTTTACTATTAATGGATTGCTTTCTTCTTAAACTTTCCACCTTTAACATCAGCTATATTTCCGATTGCTACAAAGGCATTTTCGTCATAGTCTTCAACAATCGATTTTAATTTTGCTTCTTCAAGTCTTGAAATGACTGTAAAGATGATTTTTTTATCTTCACCCATAAAGCCACCTTCGCCATGAAAATATGTAACTCCTCGACCTAATCGGGCATTTAAAGCATCGCCGATTTCTTTATCATTATCACTAATGATCCAAACAGATTTAGTATCCTGGAATCCTTCAATTGTTAAATCAATTGTTTTAAATGCTACATAATAGGCAATTAATGAATACATAGCATTATCCCATCCGAATACAAATCCTGCACTACCAAGAATAAATACATTAAATGCCATAACAACCTCACCAATTGAAAAAGGTGATGATTTTGTTAAAAGTATTCCTATAATTTCAGTCCCATCAAGTGAGCCACCATTACGAATTACTAAGCCTACGCCAATTCCTAAACCTAATCCACCAAATAATGCAGCTAGTAAAGGGTCATTAGTTAAATGAGGAATGTCCTTAAAAAGAGAGGTAAATACTGATAGTACAGTGATACCAAATAAAGTTGAGATAGCGAATGTTTTACCGATTTGCTTATAACCTACTATTACAAAAGGTAAGTTTAACAAGAATAGAAAAATACCGAGATTAATCGAAGTAATATGGGAGAGGATCAAAGAGATACCTACGATTCCACCATCAATGATATCAGTTGGAATAAAGAATGCTTTTAAGCAAGCTGCCATCAAAGCAGCTCCTAATGTAATAAAAAACCCCCGTCTAATAATCTTAAAGTTTGAAAGCTTACGATGTGTAATTGCGTTCAAAAAACCACCTCTTTATCTATATTTATATATTAATTGTAACACATTGTATTTTTCGTCACAAAGTGATAAGACTCATTTATTAAAAATACATTAAAGATTTTTTCGGAAAATTAAGGGATTTAAAGTTTTGATAAACCATGAAATTAATTAAAAACGAATATATATTTTGCCGAGTTTTCTTTGTTTACAAATAAGAAGTATTCTCTTATACTAAGAACTTGAAGTAAAACGTAATTATTCCTAAATAGATGAAGGTGTTTTAATAAATGAGTCAAAATATCATAAAAATTGAAGATTTGTCTTATAGCTATGAACGTCAAAAGGTATTATCAGACATTAATCTTCTAGTAAAAAAAGGAGACTTTTTAGGTCTAGTTGGTCCAAACGGTAGTGGCAAATCAACTTTACTAAAATGTATATTAGGTATCCAACAACCAGATGAAGGAAAAATAGAGATATTCGGTACAGATATTCGAAAAATGAAAAGTTGGGATAAGATTGGTTATGTATCTCAAAAAGCGAATAGTTTTAATTCTGGATTTCCGGCATCAGTTTTTGAGGTAGTTTCATTAGGTCTTGTATCTAAAATTGGATTGTTTAACGGTTTTAAAAATTCGGATAAACAAAAAGTCGCTGAAGCCTTAAAATCAGTTGGAATGTATGAATTTGCAAATCGTAATATCGGCGAACTTTCAGGTGGACAACAACAGCGTGTCTTTATTGCACGAGCACTTGTAAGTAATCCCGAACTATTAATACTCGATGAACCAACCGTTGGGGTAGATGCTGAAAATGTAGAAAGCTTTTATCAATTACTTAGCGATTTAAATACTAAGCTTGGTATTACTTTATTATTAGTTTCGCATGACATAGGCATTATTACTGATAAAGTATCACATGTTGCATGTTTAAATAAAAGACTACACTTCCATGGTAGTCGAGATAAGTTTAAAGATGCTACTGAGAAGGATTTGTCTCTGCTATATGGACATTCTGTGCATGTACTATCTCACAATCACGAGAATGGAGGAGATAGAATATGATGGATTTTTTTCATTATGATTTTCTGAGAAATACATTAATCACTGGTATGATTATTGGAGTTATGGCTCCATTATTAGGTGTATTTGTTGTATTTAGGAGATTATCACTTATTTCTGATGCATTGAGTCACGTGACATTATCAGGAGTTGCAGCAAGTCTTTTACTAGAAAAGTTTTTCTTTACATCTGGCTTTATTAGCCCTTTATTTATGGGGATGACATTTTCAGTTGCAGGAGCATTTTTAATTGAAAAATTAAGAAGTGTTTATAAACATTATCAAGAGTTAGCCATTCCAATTATTCTTTCAGGAGGAATGGGATTAGGTGTCATTTTAATTTCATTAGCTAATGGATTTAATACAGATCTATTTAGTTATTTATTCGGTAGTGTTAGTGCCGTGTCACAAGAAGATTTAATTACTGTCATAATTATAGCTGTTTTTGTAGTAATATCTATCATAGTACTTTATAAAGAATTGTTCCTATTATCATTTGATGAAGAATATGCAGTTGCTTCAGGTATTAATGCAAAATGGATTCATTATTTGTTTATCTTATTAGTTGCTTTAGTAGTATCAATTTCTATGAGAGTTGTAGGCGTTTTATTAGTATCTTCTCTAATGACTTTACCAGTAGCAGCGAGTATACGAATTTCGAAGGGGTTTAAGCAAACAATTTTCTTTTCAATTATTTTCGGAGAGTTTTCAGTTGTTGCAGGTATTTTGCTTTCTTATAATTTAAATCTCGCGCCTGGTGGTACGATTGTGATCCTGCAAATCCTTATTCTTATTTTTACTTTAAGTTTGAAGAAATTAAGAACAAGTCAAAGGTAGTGATTAAATGAAATTAGCAGATGCATCAAAATTATTAAAAGAAAGAGGCTTCAAAAATACGCCTAAACGATATGATATGCTTGAGTATATTTTTAGGCAAAATAAATATGTAACTGCAAGAGATATTCAACAAGCATTAAAAGATAAATACAAAGGACTTAGCTTCGATACGATCTATCGTAATTTAACTACATTTATTGAAGTAGATGTAGTGGAAGTTACAGAACTAGATGGTGAAAAACGTTTTCGATCGAAGTGTTCTTCTTCAGAGCATCATCATCATTTTATTTGTTTAGATTGTGGTAATACAAAAAGTATTTATCGATGCCCTATGGACAATTTATCTGTTGATTTACCTGGCTATACAGTACAAAGTCATAAATTTGAAATATACGGTCTTTGTCCAGAATGTAGTTGAATTCTATCCACTTTTAGAGAGTACAAATGGTACTCTCTATTTTTGTTTTAGGAATAAGTAATCTAATATTTTAGAATATATTACATAATTTTCCAATTTCGTTTATACTGTAATTAGAAGTGAGCAATTATTTTAATACACTTAAAAAACAAAGGAGTATAAAAATATGGCTATAGGAGATTTAATCTTTCAATTGATTGTATTTTTAATACCAGTTGCTATTATTATTTTGGTTGTATTTATTTTTCGATCTATTAGGAAAAATAGGCTTCAAATGCAGAGACTTGAGGCAAAGCTTGATAAAATAAACGAAAACTTAATAAAAGATTAGTAGACTCTCAAGTTGAAATAGAAACTTGATAAATAAGCTAAGTATGCTTGCTTATTTCAACATTCTTAAAGGCAATATATTATTGTCTTTTTTTCTTTTATAAGGTATAGTAAATTTCATCATATAAGTTTAAATGTTTAAACGTATAATCATAATTGGAATTAAATGATAAAAAATATAAGTGGGAAGAGTAGGGAGAAAAAAATGAAGTCAAATGAGACCGTATTAATTACAGGCGCATCTGGAGGAATTGGTAAAGAATTAGCTATTTTATTTGCAAAGGATGGATTCGATTTAGTTTTAGTAGCAAGATCGATCGATAATTTAATGAAAGTAAAAAGTGAAATTGAATCGAAGTCGAAAGTAAAGATTCATCTATTTTCAAAGGATTTATCGAAGGAAGAGGAAATAGTTTCTTTACAAAAGGAATTAAATGCCAAAAATATTCAAGTTGATTATTTAGTGAATAATGCTGGGTTTGGATTATTTGGGGAGTTTGTAACTACAAATTTAGACGAAGAGTTAAACATGATTGATTTAAATATACGTACAGTTACACATCTTACAAAACTGTTTTTAAAAGGGATGATTGAACGAAATAAAGGTGGAGTAATGAATATTGCATCTACAGCAGCATTTCAACCTGGGCCTTTAATGGCAGTTTATTATGCTACAAAGTCTTATGTTCTTTCTTTTACTGAAGCACTTTCGAATGAAATGAAAGGAACAAATGTTAAAGTAACAGCTGTTTGTCCTGGTGCAACAGAAACGAATTTTGGAAAACGTGCCAATATGCATGAATCAAATTTATTCCAAAGTGGAGTAGGGAATGTAAAAGATGTTGCTAAAGTAGCATATAGGGGATTTAGAGATGGAAAGACAATTGTGATTCCTGGAATGACGAATAAAATACTAGCAAATTCTGTTCGATTCATGCCAAGAAAATTAGTTACCAACGTTGTAAGGTATATTCAAAGAAGAATATAATTTATCAAAACGACTCAGTCATATTTGACTGAGTCGTTTTTTAGTTGCTTAATTATGTATGAATTTCTAACTAAGAATTTGAATTTTTTGGAATATGGAAGTTTAGAACTATGTAAAATTAAACAAGCAATGTATTCACGAATAGTTGTTGAATTAATAAATGAAATTATTGCTGCCCGGCAGGGTGTGTAAATACTTGAAATAATACGCCAAATTTGTCGACTACTTTACCATAACATGGGCTAAATCCAGTATCTTGTAATGGTAACTCTACTTCGCCGCCATCTGAGAGGCCTTCAAAAAATCGTTTTGAAATTTCAATTTCATTTGTAGAAATACAAATTGTTACTTGGTTTCCACTTTGGAACGGGTAACCAGGATAAGTATCTGAAAGCATTAATACTGATTCTCCGATTTGGATCGTTGCGTGCATGATTAAATTCTTAGCATCTGACGGTATCTTTCCTTCTGAATCGCCTTCAACTTCTCCATAAGTTTGACTAAATAATACCTTTGCATCAAGGGCTTTTTCATAAAAATTAATTGCTTCTTGAGCATTTCCATCCATGATTAAATAAGGGATTAATTCTAATGACATGTCCACTTCACTCCTTGTTTAAAAATTAATTTTGTTAAGTTGAAAGAAATATGACTTAAATATTCTGAACGCTTGTCTATCCATTATCATATTCTATTCTTTCCATATCTAAATTATAAAATAAAGAACATATGTTTGCAATGTCGACTACTTTAAATTTTTTCGACATAAAACGGGAACTTTTGTTCTTTTTTGAATTGTTATTTTATCCGTTTAATAGAGGGGAATTCCCTCAATTGTTGAATAGTATGCATTAGGGCAAGATGTTTAATAAACTTATAGCCTAGGAGGCTGAGTGGTTTGCAGGAGCTCAAAAAATATAGAAGAAATGTCTTCTTATTATTATTTGTTATATTTATTTCATTTATAGGACATTTTGCTAAGCCGTTGCCAATTGTTAGTAGAAGAATCTTAGAAGGGATTTTTTGGTTTTCCCTAATTAGTTGTTTTGGAATTATTACAAACGGAGTAATAAAGTTTAGCCAAAAAATCGGTAAGTTAGCATACTTTTTTGTTTTAGGTAGTTTAATTAGTGCGATTTTTGCATTTACAATCGAAACATTAAATACAATAAAGGTTTTATCATTTTATATTTATTATATTTGCCTTTTTGCGAGCTTAATTACTGGTGTAATAGCAATTATAAAAGAAGAAAAAGGGCTAGCAAAATTATCGGGATTTATATTGATGTTCTTATTTGGATTAATCTTTGTGTGTACTTTTATTGTGTGGAATATAAATGGTGCTCAATATTAAGCGTCAGACTGTCTGGCAAGCCCTTTAAATCAGTCTGCGATCAAGTTTTAAGGAATAATTTGACTATAGACTGTTTCTATTTTCATTTAGTATATTAATAAGCCAATTTTTCCATCTAGAATTAGATGGTTTTTTATTTTTTACCACCGTTTCTACTATTTAAAAAAGGTATTAAGTTATATTTCTAGAATAGGTGAGATATTGATCGAATTACCCATTTTTACAATTAGAGATATTGAAACTTAAACTACAGAATGATTATGGGGGACAAATATGAATAAGATGTTATGGAATTCACCTGAAAACTTGAAAACATTACTTACAGAGCTAGTAAGCTGGAAAAGTATAACGCTAACAGAAGGAGAACGGCAATTTCCAATTAATTTATTTAACAAGCTATCTGCTTTACAATATTTTAAAGACTTACCACATCAACTTAAGTTACATGATTCAGATAAAGGTCGGAAATTTTTAACTGCATTGTATAAACGGCCAGATGTAAAAGATACGATTTGTCTTATAAGTCATTTTGATACGGTAAATACAGAAGAATATGGTGAGCTTGAACATTTGTCTACAAAAACAGAGGATTTAACAAATGCTTTTCATAAACGGCTAAATGAATTATCAAAAGAAGTTCAAAGTGATTTAAATTCAGGTGAATATTTATTTGGTCGTGGTTCGATGGATATGAAAATGGGACTTGCGATGCATATGAGTATAATTGAGAAAGCTAGTATTGAGGAATGGCCAATTAATCTTTTATTATTAACCGTCCCTGATGAAGAGGTAAATTCGGCTGGAATGCGTGACGCAATCTCAACACTTGTAAATCTTCAGGAAGAATATGATTTAAATTATAAATTATTTTTAAATGGTGAGCCCGTATTTTCACAAGAACCAGGAGATCCAAAGTATTATATTTACTCTGGTACAATCGGTAAAATAATGCCAGCCTCATTATTTTATGGTAAAGAAACTCATGCTGGAGAACCATTAAGTGGCATAACATCTCCATATATTGCATCTTTTTTAACTAGAAAAATGGAGTGGAATGACGAGTTTCAAGAGATTGATTTTGGTGAGAAGACTCCGTTACCTGTTACATTACAGCAGAAGGACTTGAGATTAGAGTATTCAACTCAAACACCTTTTCGTTCATGTGCGCTATACAATGTGTTTTTAATGAAAAGAAATGCTTCTGAAGTTTTTAATTTATTCGAAAAAATAGCTCACGAATCTGCTGAAGAATGTAGTTTTGAATATGAAAATATTTGTAAAAAACATAACGTAAATCCAGTTGGAAAAGTAAAAGTTATCCAATATACAGACTTGCAGCAATATGCTATCAGGAAGCTCGGTGAGGATTATGTATTGAACCTTAAAAAAGAAATTCATTCGCACAGTGAGTGGGATGATCGTGAGAAGTCATTTAGAATTGCAGACAATTTGATGATTGAATGTCAGGAGCTTGCACCTGCTATTATCATTTTATTTGCACCACCTTACTATCCAGCAATAAATTCTACTGGAGATGATTTAGTGGAGCAGTGTATTAAATTTTCATCTGATCTTGCTAGTAACCAGTTTAATTTACCCGTAAAACGTATTCACTATTTTAATGGAATAAGTGACTTAAGTTATGTTAATTACAGTGATTCGCCTAGCGGATGGAAAGCATTCGAGTTGAACACACCAGTATGGGGAGACAGTTATACTTTACCTTTTAGTTTAATGGAAAAATTAAATGCCCCTGTTTTAAATATCGGACCGTTCGGAAAAGATGCTCATAAGTTAACTGAGAGGTTACATATGAGAAATGCATTTGAAGAAGTGCCTTATATAGTAGAAGAAGTGATTCATATGATTAGTAAAATAAAATGAGAAAAATAAAACCTTCTAATATTAATTAGAAGGTTTATTTTTTTAGTATTCTATTTCTTCAATATCCTTTGGCTGAGGAAGAGGTTGGTTATTTTTTTTGCTTTGAGTTATATTATTTATTTCGTCTTCTCTTCTTTCTCTTATAATGCTGTTTTGCTTTTCGCGATTTTTCAAATTATTTGCTCCCTTCACTTCGATTACAGTTAATTTGTGCAAAATTAACTAATTTATTAGAAGTTTGAGGAGTAAAGTGGGGAAAATTGTTCAGGGAATGGGCAAATCGTTTAACCTTTTATTTCTGCTTTTTGATTAAATAGATTATTAAAAATTGATTGCCACTCATCTTGATTTTTTATTTCAGTTATACAGATTCTATGATTTTTGGTTACTTTTAATTGGTGATCTGATAATGAAATTCTTCCCTCTTTCGTTAATAAGTTGACGATTTTATATTGGGTGAAAATTGTTTCATTACTAGTTTGGAAGTAGTTAAATTGTTCTTCGAATTGTTGGAGCTGTTTTGGAATAATTGAAATGAGTAGTAAAACCTTCCAAGTTCCATTGAATTTTTGAAGTATGAAATTCGAATCGTCTTGTTCGATTATTCGATAGGATCCATTTGGATCTGAGTATTCATAATGGTCATGAAGCAAGAGTGGTTCTAAAAAACCGCCACCAATTCCTACGTCTGCGAGGTAGTTTTGATCTTCAATTTTTACTAATATAGATAAATGTGAGAATTCGGGATTCCAACACTGTTTTTCTTCATTCCAAAATTTAGTTGAAATAAATGATACATTAAAACCCAATTCCTGTAAGACTGAAAAAAGTAATGAATTCGTTTCAAAACAAATCCCACCCCGCTTACCTGTAGCTATTTTTTTCATAATTTCAGAAGGATTCATTGAGAGCGGTATTTGAGAAATAATATCGATATTTTCAAATGGTATTGAAAGTAAATGGTGCTTATGAATTTGTTTTAATGAGGAATATGAAATTGTTTGGGTTTTATTTAAACGGATGTGTTTAAAATATGACTCGATTAGCATGAAATCCTCCATAAAATTTAATGTAAATAGTAAATATAATGAGTATACAATGAGGATTGTATAAAAAGTAAATAATAAGAGAAATAATTTGAAATTTTCCAAAATCATAGTTGACACATAGGAATAGTGTGTTTATTATTAAGCTTATATAAAAAAATCAATATGGCTGATTGGAAGACCAAAGGCCCTTAACTATTTTCAATAGTTAAGGGTCTTTTTGCACTTTAAAAGGATAAATTGGCATCAATGATGAGTACTCAACACGTAGCTGTCAATTTTAGGAGTAAAGTATAAGTGCAACTACGTCTCTGCCTTCACCTAAAAGGCTAGGCAAACGACGAGTTTTCTTTATATTTGTGCCTTAAAGGGGAGATTTTAATGTGTTGAAGTGTAGAGATGGGTACAAATAAAAATCGGAAAATTGAAATTGAGAGGGGCAGATCATTGTGGGGGCAAAGAAATGGATTATTAGCTCGGTAGTTGTTGTATTAGCAGTTTCGGGTGTATTGTATGCGACTTTGAAAGACGATAAATCTGAGGCTACTAATACTGAAGCAGCAAATAAAAAAGTGGAATTGTTAAATGTTTCTTATGATCCAACTCGTGAGTTATATGAAAATTATAATAAAGCTTTTAGTAAATATTGGGAAAAAGAGCATAACCAAACTGTAACAATTAAACAGTCTCATGGTGGCTCTGGAAAACAAGCTAGAGCAGTAATCGACGGTTTAGATGCTGATGTAGTTACACTAGCTCTTGGATATGATATTGACTCGATCAATGAAAAGGCACAACTAATATCCCCTAATTGGCAAAAAGAATTTGAATACAATTCAACTCCTTATACATCAACAATTGTTTTTTTAGTAAGGAAAGGAAATCCGAAAAATATTAAGGATTGGGATGATTTAACGAAAAAAGGAGTTCAAGTAATTACTCCAAATCCAAAAACTTCGGGTGGTGCAAGGTGGAATTATTTAGCTGCTTGGGGGTATGCAGACAAAAAATATAATGGTGATGAGAAAAAAGTAAAAGCGTTTATGAAGAAATTATATAAAAACGTTCCAGTATTAGATACTGGCGCACGTGGTTCAACAACTACATTTGTTGAAAAAGGAATAGGAGATGTATTAATAGCATGGGAAAATGAAGCATTACTGTCTGTGAAGGAATTAGGTGAGGGGAAATATAAAATTGTTTATCCTTCGATCAGTATTCTAGCTGAGCCACCTGTTGCGGTTGTTGATAAAAATGTGAAGGAAAAGAAAACTGAAGAAGTGGCAAAGGCCTACTTATCTTATCTTTATAGCAAAGAAGGTCAAAAGATCATTGCAGAAAATTATTATCGTCCGAGAGATCAAGAGATTCTCGCTAAATATAGTAAACAATATCCTAGCCTGCCATTGTTAACAATTGATAAAGATTTCGGAGGATGGGGTAAAGCTCAATCGAAGCATTTTGATGACGGCGGAGTTTTCGACCAAATTTATCAATAATCACGTAATTGGAAAATAAGGAGGACATTGGACTTTATTGGGCGTTTTAGAGCTTAAGCCAAGTCTTCTTTATTTGATTTTTATTTTAAGGAGGATTGACAGAATTTGTTTAAGAAGCGAAAAAGAATCCTACCTGGATTTGGATTAACGTTTGGATTTTCAATATTATATATAAGTTTTTTTATTTTTCTTCCGGTATCGATGCTGTTCTTACATTCTTTCGATATAGGTTGGTCAAAATTTATTAAAATTGTTAGTGAACATAGAGTATTAATGTCTTATAAAGTAAGTTTTGGAACTGCCTTTATTGCTGCGATAATTAATGCTGTTTTTGGTTTATTAGTAGCTTGGGTGCTTGTACGTTATCGATTCCCTGGAAAACGAATTGTAGATGCATTCATTGATTTACCATTTGCATTACCGACTGCAGTTGCAGGTATTACTTTAACAACATTGTATTCTTCTGATGGTTGGGTTGGAAGATTTTTCTCCTTCAAAATTGCTTATACACCACTCGGGATTATTATAGCTCTTACATTTATCGGGTTACCATTTGTAGTTAGAATGGTTCAACCTGTTCTTGAAAATTTTCAAAAAGATGTTGAGGAAGCAGCTGCCAGTCTAGGTGCAAACCGTTTTCAAATTTTTTGGAAGGTAATTTTTCCAGGGATTTTACCAGCATTATTGACTGGATTTTCTTTAGCATTCGCAAGATCATTAGGTGAGTATGGGTCTGTCGTGTTTATTTCTGGAAATATGCCAATGAAAACTGAAATTACTCCCTTGTTAATTATGACAAAATTGGAGCAATATGATTACTCGGGTGCAACCGCACTTGCAGTTGTGTTATTAGTAACTTCTTTCTTACTCTTATTGATCATTAGTATTTTTCAAAGATACGCAAATCGTGCTTTTGTTCAAGGGGGGAAGGGGTAAGAATGGAAAGAGAATTTAAGATTGAAAGAAAAATAGAAGTGAATGCTAGTACTGAGAAAAGAGCAAAATTACGCGTCAATACTGTTCCAATCATCTTAATCAGTATTGTCATACTCTTTTTAGCGCTATTTTTATTTCTTCCATTAGTTTCAATTTTTATAAAGGCTTTACAAGATGGGTTTGGAGTTTATAAAGAAACGATTGTAAACGAAGAGACATTAGCCGCGATTAAATTGACGTTTTTAGTAACGATTATTACATTACCGCTTAATGCGATTTTTGGTGTTTCAATTGCATGGGCTACAACGAAATTTAATTTTAAAGGAAAAAATATATTAGTAACTTTAATTGAACTACCTTTTGCAGTGTCGCCAGTTGTAGCAGGATTTTTGTTTGTTCTATTATTTAGTCCGAATAATGGGATTTTTGGTGGTTGGTTAAAGGAACATAATTTGAAAGTCATTTTTTCAACCCCAGGAATTGTTTTAGCAACAATTTTTGTCACATTGCCTTTTGTAGCGAAAGAATTAATTGCGGTTATGCAGGCAACAGGGAGTGCTGAAGAAGAAGCTGCACTAACTTTAGGTGCGAACGGTTGGCATATTTTTTGGAAGGTGACACTTCCGAAAATTAAATGGGGACTATTGTATGGCGTTATATTATGCAATGCAAGAGCCGTTGGAGAATTTGGAGCTGTTTCAGTTGTATCTGGACATATTCGCGGAGAAACAATTACAATGCCACTTCATATTGAAAATTTATATAATGAGTACCAATTTCCACAAGCATATACAGTTGCGTCACTTATGTCCATTTTTGCGATTCTGACATTAGTTATTAAAAATATAATTGAATGGAAAGTTCTAAAGGAAGAGAAACAATAGGAGAGGATTGTATGTCAATTAAAGTTTCAAATGTAATAAAAAGTTATGAAAATGAAACTGCCTTAAAAGGAATTGATTTAAATATAAAAAAAGGGGAATTAGTTGCTTTATTAGGTCCATCTGGGTCGGGTAAAACAACATTGTTGCGAATAATTGCTGGTTTAGAAAATCCAGATTTGGGTGAAATATTTTTTGAAGATCAGGATGTAGCAAATGTGCAGGTAAAGGAAAGAAATGTAGGATTTGTATTCCAGCATTATGCCTTATTTCAGCACATGACTGTTTTTGAAAATATTGCATTTGGTTTAAAAGTTAGACCAAGGGCTACACGGCCTTTAAAAAGAAAAATTAATGAAAAAGTCATGGAATTACTATCATTAGTAAAATTGGAAAGCTTTGCTAATCGGTTTCCTTCTCAATTATCTGGTGGACAAAGACAACGTGTTGCATTAGCTAGAGCATTAGCTGTTGAACCAAGTGTATTATTATTAGATGAACCATTTGGGGCATTAGATGCAAAAGTTCGAAAAGATTTAAGAAGATGGTTACGTAAACTCCATGATGAAATTCATATTACTAGTATATTTGTAACACATGATCAAGAGGAAGCACTAGAAGTTGCAGATCGAGTTGTCATTATGAATGGCGGGACGATTGAACAAATCGGAACACCTGAAGAAGTTTACCATACGCCAGCAAGTCCGTTTGTTTATGATTTTCTTGGCAAAGTAAATTTATTTCATGGAAGGATAAATAAGGGAAGCTTAATAAGTGGAGGATTAGAAATCCCATTACCAGAATTTGAACAAGAACATAAAGAACATAAAGAGGTTACGGGTTATGTTCGTCCTCATCAAATCACAATCGAAAAATTTGAAACAAATCAGACTTCGATCAGTGCAATCGTAACCCATATTCATGCTGTAGGACCTATAGTATATGTAGAAGTCCTTCGGGAGGATACAAATGATTATGTTGAAATCGAGCTCATGAACGAATTATTCTACGAACTAAATATTCAACTTGGAGAAAGGGTGTTTGTCCGTCCTAATGAATTGAAGGTATTTATTCCTCAGGATTATTCGATATGACAAGATAGGAAAAGAATAAAAAAGGTTAAGGAGCAGTGTCCTTAACCTTTTTGTTATTATTAACCTTTTGCTGCTTCTAGTTCAGCTAGTTTTTCTTTTGCAATGATGTCGATTTCGCGTTTTAGTTCTTCAACCATTGTTGCTTCTGGTACTTTACGCACGATTTCTCCGTGACGGAATAGTAATCCTTCACCACGAGCTCCAGCAATACCGATGTCTGCTTCGCGTGCTTCACCAGGACCGTTTACTGCACATCCAAGTACGGCAACTTTAATTGGTACTTTTAAAGTTGAAATGTACTCTTCAACATCATTCGCAATACTAATTAAGTCAATTTCGATTCGACCACATGTAGGGCAAGAAATTAATGTCGCAGCATTTGAAGATAAACCGAAAGATTTAAGTAATTCTCTTGCAACTTTTACTTCTTCAACTGGATCTGCGCTTAATGAAATACGCATTGTATTTCCGATCCCTTTACTAATGATTGCACCTAAACCAGCGGCACTCTTAACTGTACCAGCAAACAAAGTACCTGATTCAGTAATACCTAAATGTAAAGGATAATTGAATGCTTTTGAAGCTTTTTCATACGCCTCTATTGCTAGGTTTACATCTGATGCTTTCATCGAAACGATGATGTCATGGAAATCTAAATCTTCAAGAATTTTAATATGATGCAATGCACTTTCAACCATTCCATCAGCAGTTGGGTAACCATATTTCTCTAAGATTCGTTTTTCTAATGAACCAGCATTAACACCGATACGAATAGGAATTCCTTTAGCTTTAGCAGCATTTACTACTGCTTCAACTTTTTCTTTACGACCGATATTACCTGGATTAATTCTTATTTTATCTACTCCGCCTTCAATTGCTTTTAAGGCTAATTTATAATCAAAGTGTATATCTGCAACAAGTGGTATGTTAATTTGTTTTTTTATATCAGCGATTGCATTTGCAGCTCTTTCGTCTGGTACTGCAACTCGAACAATCTGACATCCAGCTTCTTCAAGTCGTTTAATTTCTGCAACTGTTGCTTCAACATCGTGTGTTTTTGTTGTTGTCATACTTTGGATTGAAATTTCATTTGCTCCACCAACAACTACATTACCTACTTTAACTGCACGTGTTTTACTTCTATGTGTAATTTCGTTCACGAGTAACTCGCTCCTTCAAATATAACTTTATTTCTATTTTGTATAAATCTACATTATCATATTTTCTTCATGATTACTCATTTTATCAACTGGTTCTAAAGAAATATATCACAAATTTTATTTTTGTGAAGAGTAAATAGGGAATTTATATGATTTTCCACTTTGAATTTTAGTAGGTGAAAGTCCATTGTTTAATGCACTAAAATCTTTTGTAATTTGGCTAATTGGCTGGTTAAAATCAGGGTTAAGATCTTCGATAATTCCTAAAACAGTGTCACCATTTTTAACTTGAATTTTTTCATATTTTGGAAGTGAGGTTGATTTTATTTCTGATTTTGTTGCTTTTGCCACTGTAGCGATATGTTTAGTTGGGATCGTCCCAACTTGTAGGTCAAAGAATATTATATATGCAAGCAATAAAGAACCAAGTAAAAAAGCTATTTTTTTCATTAATAATCACTCCTTTTGTAGACTATATGCTTGTCCACAACGAATATTCCTACTAGGAGCTTGGACTAATAAATATTTAAGCAAAAAAAAGAAGTGTGAAACACACTTCAGTAAACATTATTTTTTAGAAGGTAAATTTTTAATTGTTAATGTATACATAACAATTGTTATTAAAATAAAAATTAAAGTTTGGAATGGAATATTTATTTTCAATAATCCTAGCAATAAATAGATAACAGTAGGTAATGTTAAGCTATACGAAACCATTGCAAAGCGTTGTCTAAAAGGTAGGTGCTTAGTCGACTTAAATAAAGCTGTTAAAAACGCTAATATTGTAGCAATTATAAATATGAAGATACTGTAACCTAAATAAAATAAGAAAAATAACGCGATTAAGACTACTGGTAGAGCTTCTTTTATATTTTCAATAAATTTCGAAACATCCGCTTTATTTATTTCTCTAGATATTAATGAAGGGTAAGGGTAATCTTGCTCGCCTTTATCATTTTTAATGACTAATCTATTTTTTAATACAACAAATGCATACTGTTCATTTTTTAATTTTGTAGGTATAACTGTTTTATTTGGATAAAAAGCATATTTATATTCACCAATATTTCGTTCGAATGGCGTATTGTCGTTTATTGTTAAAGCTCCTTTGTTTAAAGAAATTGACTGAATATTATCTTTTAGCAAATCAGAAACATTGTTCACCTGAAGCCTCACATCTTTTACTAATGAAAAGAAACCCGGAAGAGTATATAAAATTGCTAGTAGGAAAAGAAAAAAGATTGTTTTACCGATTTTTTGGAGTCTATATCTTGATATTGTTTTTGGAGAGTATAAACTAAACCAAAATTGTTTAAATATATTCATAAACTCATCCTTTCTTATATAATGTTATTTCACTTCCCGAAATTTATTATGTAACTTTCGGGCTATTTTGTATATTATAATCTTTTTTTGGAAATTGAATATTAAACTTTAATTAAAATGATAAGAGTAGGTTAGGAAGTGATAGTCAATAGTTTAAGGAAAGAATTTGAGTTTTGCCTTAAAACTCGAAAAAACAATTTATTTTCACTGAAAAATAGTTATAAAAAATTAAAAATCAAAAAAATAATAAAAAGTGTTGACGTTTAATTTGAAACATGATAAATTAAATATTGTCTTAAGGACAACAAAAATTATTCCGCAGTAGCTCAGTGGTAGAGCACTCGGCTGTTAACCGAGTGGTCGTAGGTTCGAACCCTACCTGCGGAGCCATTTAAATAATTTGGCGGTGTAGCTCAGCTGGCTAGAGCGTACGGTTCATACCCGTGAGGTCGTGGGTTCGACTCCCTCCGCCGCTACCAATATTTTATTATGGAGTAATACCCAAGTCCGGCTGAAGGGATCGGTCTTGAAAACCGACAGGGGTGTAACAGCCCGCGGGGGTTCGAATCCCTCTTACTCCTTAATTAGTGAAAAAGTCTTCAACTAAAATGTTGAAGACTTTTTTCGTTTTGGAGTATTGGTATTAATTTTTTTATGAAACACTACCCCTAAATACATTGACCCTAATCAAAATTTTTCTTCCAAAAATTAATCTTTTTTACTTTCTTTCCCTTTTGTGAGCATTACTATTGAAATCTTTCGGTTTATTTGATAACTTTAAATTGAAATTCACTATTATCTTTGGGAGGAAATTAAAAATGTCAAAATTTGAATTACCACAATTACCTTATGCTTATGATGCATTAGAGCCACACTTTGATAAAGAAACAATGAATATTCACCACACTCGTCACCACAATACATATATAACAAACTTAAACGCTGCTTTAGAAGGTAAAGAAGTAGCTGCTTCTTCAATTGAAGAATTAATTTCAAACTTAGATGCACTACCAGAAGGTATCCGTACAGCTGTACGTAACAATGGTGGTGGACATGCTAACCATAGCTTATTCTGGACTTTATTAACTCCAGAAGGCACTGGCACTCCAGTTGGTGAAGTTGCTGAAGCAATTAACGCTAAATTCGGTAGCTTAGATGAGTTAAAAGCTGCTTTCACTCAAGCTGCATTAACTCGTTTCGGTTCTGGTTGGGCTTGGTTAGTAGTAAACAATGGTGAGTTAGAAGTGACTAGCACAGCTAACCAAGATTCACCTTTAATGGAAGGCAAAACGCCTATCTTAGGTTTAGATGTATGGGAGCATGCTTACTACTTAAACTACCAAAACAAACGCCCTGACTACGTTGGTGCATTCTGGAATGTAGTAAACTGGGAAAAAGTAGAAGAATTATACCAAGCTGCTAAATAATTTATAAAAAATGAACACTACTTAATTTATTTAAGTAGTGTTTTTTTTTATGTTTAAAAAAGGATAAATTTTCATTTACTCGGAAAACTAGTTCATGAGACAAAGGAGAGTTTATTATGAGTAAGTGGAAATTTTTATTAGGTGACGTTGATTTAAATAAAGACTTAATTCTTTTACTGAGTGTTGGTGGATTGTTTACTTTTGCGACAGCTTTATCAAGCACATTTGTTAATGTTTATTTGTGGAAGCAATCAAATAATTATTTACCAATTGCTTCATACCAATTTTCGATCGCATTTTTTCAAGCTCTTACATTCGTAATAGCAGGTAGATTAGCTAAAACAATTGATCGAGTTGTCATTTTAAGAGCGGGTATTTCTTTTTTGGCAATATTCTACATAGTCGTTTTACTATTTGAAACGAAGACATTATTAGCAACAATTTTGATAGGAGCGATTTTAGGAATTGGGAATGGCTGTTACTATTTAGCGTTTAATTTATTAACGTTCGAAGTTACTGAACCTGAAACTAGACAATTTTTTAATGGTTTTTTAGGGCTAATTAATTCGTTCACGGGAATGCTTGGCCCATTCATAGCTGGAGCGATTATTTCTTCAATGATCGGAAATAAAGGTTATCATTTTGTGTTTCTAGCTGCAGTTATTTTATTCATATGTGCAGTGGTCTTAAGTTGTTTCTTAATTAGACGGGAACTTGATAGTGAGTTCAATATTAAGCGCGTCATTCAAGAAAGAAAATTAAATGAAAATTGGAAAAGAGTAACATATGCTAATTTCTTTCAGGGGATTCGTGAAGGGATTTTTATGTTTGTTATTTCAATTTATATTTTCTTATCTACAGGAAGTGAATTTGCATTAGGGAAATACGGATTAATTACATCGTTAATTAGCTTTATTACCTATTATATTGTTACAAGGATTATAAAAGAAAACATTAGGATGAAAGCTATTTTTATTGGCGGTTTTCTACTATTCTGCGCTGTTTTTGTAATCGCTTTTAAAGTTTCGTTTCCTTTATTAATAATTTACGGTGCAATAATTTCTTTGGCATATCCAATCATTTTAGTACCTTACTTATCTTTAACATATGATATAATAGGAAAATCGTATAAGGCCAGGGAATATAGAGTGGAATATATTGTAATACGTGAAGTGTATTTAAATAGCGGTAGAATGTTTTCTATTGCAGTTTTCATCGTATGTACATCGATATTCCAGCCAGAACAAGTTATTCCATTTTTAATGTGTTTATTTGGTGCAGGACACTTTTTGGTCTATCTCGTAATGAGGAAATTAGAATATAAGCATGCTTAAGTATTGTCACTAAATTGTCAAAAACTTAACAGTGATTCCTTTTCCAAATCATTAAAATATTAATATGTAGAATTAGTAATTGTAAAAAAAGAGGAGAAAAAATGAATAAGCCTAAGAAATATAAAATCACATTACCAACGCGACTGAATACACTATTTTTTCTTGTGTTTGTCTTATTTTCTTTTTTAATTCTAAGATTAGGTGTCGTACAAATTGTTAAAGGTGAAGACTATAAATTAGAATTAGAGCGTACAGAAAATATGACAGTCGATCAAGCTGTACCAAGGGGAAAAATTATAGATCGTAACGGAAAGGTTGTTGTAGATAATACGCCTTTACGTACAATTACGTACACAAGAAAAAAAGGGACAACTTCAGGTGAGTTATTAACAATGGCTAAAAAGTTAAAAAGTTATCTTAAGATGCCAACTAATAAAATAACTGAACGAGATAAAAAAGATTATTGGTTATTAACAAATCCTAAAGATGCAAAAAAACTAGTATCAAAAGAAGAGAATAAAACACTAAAAGCCCAAAATAAAGATGATGACCCTGCTTACAATAAAGCTTACTATAATTTACAGCTTGATAAAATTACAGCAGATAATATCAATTCACTAAGTGCAAATGATTTACAGATACTTGCAATTTACAAGCAAATGAGTGCTGGTTATGCACTAACTCCACAAACAATTAAAAGTGAGGGAGTTACTGAAAAAGAATATGCAACTGTTAGTGAACATTTGGACGAGCTTCCAGGTGTAGATGTAACGACAAATTGGGAAAGAAAATACGTTTATGATGATACGTTCCGAACAATTTTAGGTAATATTACTTCTGAAAAAGAAGGATTACCTGCTCAGAATGTAGATTATTATTTAGCGCGTGGTTATGACCGTAATGATCGTGTAGGAAAAAGTTATATAGAAAAGCAATATGAAGATGTTTTACGTGGTACAAAAGGTAAAGCACAAAATGTTATTGATTCAAATGGAAATGTTGTTGATACGAAAGTGATTACAGAAGGGGAACCTGGAAGTGATTTAGTACTATCAATTGATATTGAACTTCAAGGTAAAGTTGATGAAATAGTAAAAAGAGAGCTTTTAAAAGCTAAAGCAACGTCAAATGGTCGATATTTGGATCGTGCATTTGTTACGATGATTAACCCGAATACGGGAGAAATTTTAGCAATGTCTGGTAAGCAAATTGTTAAAGACAAAAAGACAGGAAAAAATAAAGTTGTAGATTACGCAACAGGAAACCTTACTTCATCTTATGAGATGGGTTCAACTGTAAAAGGTGCAACTCTTTTAACTGGTTATCAAACAGGGGCAATTACTCCAGGGCAAAAGCAATTCGATACACCGATTAAAATTGCGGGTACACCAGTAAAAGCGTCATATAAAAACTTCGGATGGATTAATGATTTAGATGCGCTAAAGTATTCATCAAACGTTTATATGTTCAGAACGGCTATGGCTATTGGACATGCACATTACGTAGAGAATAGGCCTTTAGATATCGACGTAAAAGCGTTTGATACATTCCGAAATAGTTTCAGTCAATTCGGTCTAGGTGTTAAAACGGGAATTGATTTACCGAATGAAGCAATTGGATTTAAAGGTGTAGACAAAAGCCCAGGTTTCCTACTAGATATGGCGATTGGGCAATATGATACTTATACGCCACTTCAATTAGCTCAATATGTATCTACAATCGCAAATGGAGGTTACAGAATTCAACCACATGTTGCGAAAGAATTGAGACAACCTTCAATCGGTGAAGATAATGGTGTCATTAGACAAGAAATTAAGCCTAAAATATTAAATCGAATTGATATGAAACAATCATACATCGATCATGTTAAACAAGGTTTTATCAAAGTATATAATGAGACTGGTGGTACTGCTCGCAAATACTTCTTAGGAGTAGACTATAAAATAGCCGGTAAAACAGGTACAGCCCAATCTGTATACGACGGACCAGATCGTAAAAAATACAATGGGCCACAAAAAACTTATAATGAAACATTGATGGGATATGCTCCTTATGACAATCCTGAAGTTGCCTTTGTAGTAGTAGTTCCTTGGTTACAAACTGACCAAGCGCCAGTAAATAAATACATTGGCCGGGATATTATGGATGAATACTTCAAATTGAAAAAAGACAGACAAACAATTTATAATGACGAACCAAAAGACATTTTAGATAACCAAGACAATCAAAATAGTCAAGATAATCAAGATACTCAAAATAAAAATCAATAAGTAGAGAAGGGGTTAAACCCTTCTCTTTTTTTTATTTGGAAAACTCCTTTTTAACACCATTCCTTCACCTTCTAAACTTATTTACATAATCTTTACATTCGGTTAAAACAGGTTTAATAGTTTGAGAATATGATTATTCATGTAAGTATTACTGAATTTTAACGATTATAAATTTTATCTATTGTTTAGTTAATATTTTATATATTAAAAATAGAAAGCTTCCTTTAGGATGAGAGGGGATCGAAAGTTATGACAACGACAATAAATAGAGAGAATAAAATTAATAACGATGATAATGAAGAGACAAATACAATGAAAAAATCAATTGTTTATGATACTCAAGATTTAAATTTATGGTATGGACAAGATAAAGCATTAAAAAATATAAATTTAAGTATTTATGAGAATGAAGTTACTGCGATTATTGGACCTAGTGGATGTGGTAAATCAACCTATTTAAAAACGTTAAATCGTATGGTTGAGTTAGTTCCTTCAGTTCGAACGGAAGGAAAGATTCTTTACCGCGAACAAGATATTTTCGATAAAAACTATCCTGTTGAAGAATTAAGAACACACGTAGGAATGGTATTCCAAAAACCAAACGTATTCCCTAAATCAATTTGGGAAAATGTTGCATATGGACCAAAAATACATGGAATTAAAGATAAAGCTACATTAAATCAGATTGTTGAAAAAAGTTTAAAAGGCGCTGCAATTTGGGATGAGGTTAAAGATCGTTTACATGAGAATGCTTTTGGTCTTTCAGGAGGGCAACAACAACGTTTATGTATCGCACGCTGTTTAGCAATCGAGCCAGATGTTATTTTAATGGATGAACCAACGTCAGCACTAGATCCTATTTCAACTTTAAAAGTTGAAGAGTTAATTCACGATCTAAAGAAAGACTTTAGTATTATTATTGTTACGCATAATATGCAACAAGCAGCTCGTGTTTCTGATAAAACTGCTTTCTTTTTAAGCGGTGAAGTAGTTGAGTTCTCAGATACAAATAAACTGTTCTCAACTCCTAAAGATAAACGTACTGAAGACTACATTACTGGACGATTCGGATAATAGAAGGGAACAGGTGAAAAGAGATGAGAAATCAATTTGAAGCAGACTTAAAATCATTACAAGAAATGATTATCGAATTGGCTGAGAAAACAAAAAAAGCAGTTATTAAAAGTATGGATGCATTTCGTACTGAAAATATTGAACTAGCTTTAGAAGTAATTGACGAAGATGATCGCATCAATAAATTAGAAAAAGAAGTTAATGAATTAATTTTAGTGATTATTACAAGACAACAACCAGTTGCTGTTGACTTAAGAAGAAATTTAACTGCTATAAAGATTGCACATGATCTTGAACGAGTTGCAGATTATGCTGTAAATATTGCAAAATCGACAATTCGTATTCGTAGTCGTCAAGAAAACTTACCTATAGAGAATATCGAAAAGATGCATGAACTGGGCTTAGACATGTTAACAAAAGCAGCAGAAGCATACCGAACAGAAGATTTACAAGCTGCAAAAGAGATTGGTGAAATTGACGATCTTGTTGATGAATTGTATGGAACAACTGTTAGAACGCTAATGTCAAGTATTGCAAATTCTCCTGAGCATGTATCCAATATTATGCAAATGGCATTTATTTGTAGATATCTTGAACGAATTGCTGATTATGCAACAAATATTGCAGAGAATATTTATTATTTAGTTAAAGGTAAACATTATTTATTAAATCAATAAAAATAAGACGATATAGTTTATAACAGTCAAATAAGTTAAAAGGGTGTTCAGACAAAATTTACCTGAATGCCCTTTTGTCATATTTATGTAATATTAAGCATACTTCTTTAACTAGTAAAAGATATTGAGGTGGTAATAAATGAAGGTTGTTATTTTAGCTGGAGGATACGGTCAAAGGCTTTTACCAATTACTAACAACATTCCTAAGCCACTATTACCAATCGCAAATAGAGCGGCAATTGAGCATTTAATATTACATTTAACAAGACTTGGGTTTAATGAATTTATCATTCAGCTTCATTATATGTCCCAAGCAATAATTCAGACGATCAATGCAATGAAATTAAAAAATGTTTCAATTGATTATATTATAGAAGAAAAAAGTTTAGGGTCAGCAGGTTGTTTAAGACTATCTAAGCATTTTCTTTATGAACCCTTTCTATTAGTGAATGGTGATATTTTATTTGACGGTGATATTAGAGATGCATTAAAAACTCATTTTGAAAGTAAAAGTAGATTTTCTATGTTTGTAAAACAAGTTGATAAATGTGGGTCATACGGAAATGTAAAAGTAAAAAATGGACAAATAATCGATTTTATTGAAAAGCCAAATGTGGGTAGTGAAATTAGTAAATTAGTTAATACTGGAATTTATATTATGAACCCTGAATTATTATTTCAAATTCCAGAAAATCGTTATTTTGACATTAGTAATGATCTAATTCCTTTAATGTTGAAAAATAATATTAGTTTAAATGCTTTTCAATTAGAAGGTTATTGGATTGATTATGGAACACCTAGAAGGTTTGCAAAGCTGAACGTAGATTGGATAGAAGAGAAATTAAACTTACCTATTCCTGCTGTACAAATATTACCTAGAATCTTTTTAGGTGAGCATGTAACGATAAATAATAATGTTAAGATTGTTTCTCCAGTTATTATTGGGAATGATGTTACGATTGAAGAGAACTGTGTAATTGGCCCATATGTGTCGATTAGTTCTAATATTCGAATCGATCAAGGCAGTGTATTACATCACCAAGCTGTCTTTCAAAAATATACTCTGAATTATGAGAATAAGTTTGTACATAATTCAATAAAAAAAATATCAAAAGAAATAAATTGAATCAATAAAAACTATGGAAATTATCGCGAAAGAATGTTATTATATACAAGTCTGATTATGTCACTATGTCAGGAGGGAAAATAAAATGCGCGTAAATATTACATTAGCATGTACAGAATGCGGAGATCGTAACTACATCACTACTAAAAATAAACGTAATAACCCAGACCGTCTTGAGCTTAAAAAATATTGCCCAAGACTTAAAAAAGTTACAGTTCATCGCGAAACAAAGTAAACAGTAGGAATTTTCCTACTGTTTTTTTTATATTTAAATTATAATTTTAATTGGAATACATTTTTTACTTTAATAAAACTTTTACTATAGAAAATTGATCCTGACCTAAGGAGGCCGTTATTATGGAAAAAAAAGAAATTAGAAATTCTATGATGAAAAACTTGAAAAATATTTCAATTTCGGACCGAGACGATAAGTCAAAACAAATTATAGAAAAATTATTAAGTACAGAACAAATGAAGAGTGCAGATATTATAGCAACAACGATGCCAATGGAACATGAAATAAACACTAAGTATTTAATCACTGCTTGTTGGAAAATGAATAAATCAGTTGTCGTGCCTAAATGCAACCATGAAACTAGAGAAATGCATTTTTACAAAATTAATTCATTTGATGATTTAAAGAAGGGTTATTTTGGAATAAACGAGCCAATTGAAGAAAAATGCGAGAAAATTAGAAAAGAATTTATTGATTTAATAATTGTTCCTGGCGTAGCATATACAAAAAATGGTGAACGACTAGGTTATGGTGGTGGTTATTATGATCGCTACTTAGAAGATTATAATAAACAACTATTAGCCTTAGCATATGACATCCAAATCATTGATGAACTACCAACAGAAAAACATGACATTAAAATGCCGTTAGTTTTAACAGAATCAAGAATAATAGAGGCGATTTAATAAGTGTATAATGTGACAAGATTTGTTTGAAAATAGATAAGACTTAATTAGGTCTTATTGTTTAATAATCAAATTTGTACACAATGTATTTGCACACGACTAACATTGTAACAAATTTGTAAAATGTTTCACAAACTTTGAGTGGATATACATATATAATATAGAAGTCCCAATTACTTACACTTTTATAATACAAATGAGGTGGATATTATGTTACACAAAGAAGTAAATCGTGTCGCACTTATCGGAACAGGCGCAGTTGGAGCTAGCTATGCTTTTGGTATGTTAAATAAAGGTGTTGCCGAAGAACTAGTTATGATTGATTTAAATAAGGATAAAGCGGAAGGAGACGCAATGGATTTAAGCCATTGTCTACCTTTTGTAGATTCTAGAACAAAAATTTGGGCTGGAGATTACAGTGATTGTAAAGAGGCGAGTTTAGTCGTCATTACAGCTGGAGCAGCTCAAAAACCAGGAGAAACTCGCTTAGATTTAGTTGCAAAAAATTGCGCTATCTTTAAAGGAATCGTTGGAGATATTATGGCTTCAGGATTTGACGGTATCTTTTTAATTGCTACAAATCCAGTAGATATTTTAACTTATGCGACTTGGAAATTTTCAGGTTTACCAAAAGAAAGAGTAATCGGATCTGGTACTAGTTTAGATACTGCACGTTTTAGATATATGCTTGGTGATTATTTTAATGTTGATGCAAGAAATATCCATGGTTATATTATCGGTGAACATGGTGATAGTGAACTACCAGTTTGGTCTAAAACAACTGTTGGTACGTCACCTATACACCATGTATTAAAGAAAAATCCAAAATATAGTCAAAGAGAACTTGATGAAATCTTTTTAAATACACGTGATGCTGCATATCACATTATTAAGAAAAAAGGTGCAACATACTATGGAATTGGAATGGGCTTAGTTAGATTAACAAAAGCGATTCTAAAAAATGAAAATAGTATTATTACTGTTTCTGCATATTTAGATGGACAATATGGAGAACATGATCTCTATATTGGTGTTCCAGCAGTAATTAATCGTGGTGGAATTCGTGAAATCGTTGAACTAGATTTAAATGAGTTAGAGCAACGCCAGTTTAAAAACTCTGTAGACACATTAAGAAAAACGATGGAACCTATTTTATAAACTTGTACAACTAAGACCTCTTTCTATTTGAAAGAGGTCTTAGTGTATAGATTATTTGAAAAATATGCCATCTTTTAATATTGTAAAGGTAACAAATAGAAGTTAAGGAGGTAATTTTGAAAAAAATAAATAGTAAGTACGCATGGGTTTTAATAATATTATTTATTATTGGACTAGCTTTATTTTTTGAAAAACAAAATTTTTTTAATAATCATCTAAAAAAACCTAAAGAGACTTCGCTGAAATTTCCTAATTATGATGATACAGCTATCGAAGCTGAGAATGGATTATTAGCTGTAACGAATCCTACATCTAATTTAGTATTAGTTAATAAAGAAAGAAAGCTTCCAGATGGGTATGAACCGCCAGATTTAGTTTATCCGATTGTTCCTTTACATGGTGCAAACAAAGATAAGACATTAATGAGGAAAGAGGCAGCTCATGCTTTAGAAAAACTATTTGAAAAAGCAGAGTCAGATGGCATAAAGCTTACTCCAGTATCCGCATATCGCTCTTTTGATCGACAAAAAAGCTTGTATAATTATTATGTACAAATTCATGGAGAAGATTGGACTCAATCTTTTAGTGCTGTTCCTGGTACAAGCGAACATCAAACTGGTTTATCAATAGATGTATCATCTCCAAACTTCGGTAACAAGCTTGAACAAGAATTTGGAGAAACGAAAGAAGGAACTTGGCTTGCAGACCATGCACATGAATTTGGATTTATCATTCGATATCCAGAGGACAAAGAAGATATTACTGAATACAATTATGAACCATGGCATATAAGATATATCGGAATAAAATACGCTACATATCTCTATGAAAATGATTTAGCTTTAGAAGAAGTAATGAAGCCTAAAAAATAAATGGTTTGTTTGGTATTTCACATTGACGAGTAATCGTTTCCAACTTATACTTATTACATATTTAGAAAGATTAAATAATAGGAGTTAAGTATGAAATCCGTATATGATATTCAACAATTTCTAAAGATTTATGGCACCATTATTTATACAGGTGATCGATTAGCTGACTTGATGTTAATGCAAGATGAGCTAAAGGAATTATTTTTAGCGAATATACTTGAAATTAAAGATTTACAAGTTGCAACCATGATATTAAAAAAAGAGATGGATGAAATAAAAAATAAAACGGTTTGAAGAAATCGTTTTTTTTTAGAATCTATTGCAAACGATTTCACTGCGAAGGGAGAAGGCATTGTGGCTAAAATGATTGTAGGTGTAGATTTAGGTGGTACAAGCATTAAATTGGCATTATTAACGAATAACGGGGAATTCATCGATAAATGGGAAGTACCAACAGATAAATCTGATAGTGGTAAGCATATTCCTAAAACAATTACAATTGCAATTGAAGAAAAGCTTAAACAGATGGATAAAACAAAGGAAGATATCGCTGGAATCGGTATTGGAGCTCCAGGTTCGGTTCGATTAGAAGATGGACTTATATTTGCAGCAGTAAATTTAGGTTGGGTTAATTATCCTTTAAAAGAAATTTTAGAAAAGGAATCAGGCATTCCTGTAATCGTTGATAATGATGCAAATATAGCAGCTGTTGGCGAAATGTGGAAAGGTGCTGGAAATGGAGCAAAAGATGTAGTAATGGTTACGCTAGGAACAGGAGTAGGTGGAGGCGTAATTGTAAATGGAGATGTTGCGCATGGAATTAGTGGATCTGCAGGTGAAATTGGCCATATAACAGTACAACTTGAAAATGGAGTATTATGTAACTGTGGGAAAACGGGATGCTTAGAAACAATTTCTTCAGCTACAGGAATTGCAAGAATCGCAAACGAGAAATTACAAATTACGACAAAAGAGACAGTTTTAAAAGAAATGTCGAATGATTCGCCAATTACAGCAAAAGATGTTTTTGAAGCCTACTCAAATGGAGATGAAGTTGCAGAAGAAATCGTTAATCATGTAATGAGATATCTTGCTTTAGTTTTAGCCGGAGTTGGAAATACATTAAATCCTGAAAATATCATTATTGGTGGCGGAGTATCAAATGCTGGTGAATTGTTATTAAAACCACTAAAGAAATATTTTGACGAATTTGCTTTTACTACTGTGCGTGATTCGACAAAACTTTCAATTGCCAAGTTAGGGAATGATGCAGGAGCAATTGGAGCTGCATATTTAGTAAAAAAATTTATTACTAATGAAATTTAACTTAAATTTAAGGTACTTCTAATTGAAGTACCTTATTATGTTTATTGTATTGAATTGAAAAAAAAATTAGTTATTTGACGAAGGAACTAGTTTATGATAAATTGAATGACGTTAGAAAAAAACCTAAGGTTACGTCAAATAAATTTTTTTGATCCATACATTTAGTAGCTAAAAATTGTATGAATCATTTCAAAAATTCTTGGTATAAAAATGCCAATAAAATAGATATGTGAAATGCCAAACATTGTTTTATAATAGATAAAATAGATTAATAGTCTTAACAAGAGGAGGAACAGAATATGTGGAAAAAGTTTATTAAAAACTTTGGATTCCCGTTACTTGCTGTATTCCTTTTATGGATTAAAGCAACTATTCTAAGCCAATTTTATTTTGATTTAGAAATTGAAAATTCAATGCAAGAATTTATTTTAATAATTGCTCCTATATCTTCATTATTAATATTTATAGGTATAGCTCTTTTTGCAAAAGGACCAAAACGAAATAGAGCAGTTATTTGGATTACTGTAATCATGTCCTTTATACTAGTAGCTGATACAGCTTATTATTCATTCTTTGACGATTTCGTAACGATTCCAGTTTTATTTATGACACGAAACTTTGGGGATCTAGGTTCAAGTGTTAAAGCAATGATCAGCTATAAAACAATCTTAGCTTTTTCTGATATTTTTATCTTAATTGCGGTTAATTATTTCTGGGGTAAAAAATTCTTTACTACTGGTAACATCAAAGGGAAAGCTAGAACAGCTTATTTCTTAGCAGCGGTTGCTATTTTCTTAGTTAACCTTGGTTTAGCAGAAACTGAACGTCCACAATTATTAACACGTTCATTTGATAGAGAATACATTGTTAAATTCTTAGGATTATACAATTACCATTTATATGATATGGTTATTCAATCAAAAACATCTGCTCAAAAAGCGATGGCTGATGATAGTGAATTAGCAGGAATTGAAAACTTTATTCGTGCTAACGATACTGGTGTGAATGCACAATTACATGGTAAATATAAAGGTAAAAACGTAGTTGTAGTTTCATTAGAATCATTACAAAATTTCGTAATTGGACGAAAAGTTAATGGACAAGAAATTACTCCTTTCTTAAATAAATTTACGAAAGAAAGTTATTATTTTGATAATTTTTACCACCAAACTGGACAAGGTAAAACATCTGATGCTGAATTCTTAATTGATAATAGTTTATTCCCATTAGATCGTGGTGCTGTATACTTTACAAACAGTAGTAATACGTTTACTGCTACACCAGCAATTCTTAAACAGGATCAAAATTATTACACTTCAGTAATGCATTCAAATAATAAATCGTTCTGGAACCGAGATATGATGTATCCAAGTCTAGGCTACGATCGTTATTATAATGAAGTTGACTTTAAAGTAACTGCAGCTACTTCAATTGGCTGGGGACTAAAAGATAAATATTTCGTTGAACAAGCAGTAGACAAAATGGCATCAGAGCCTAAACCGTTCTACAACCGTATGATTACACTAACTAACCATTATCCATTCGAATTAAATGATGAGGACTTAATGATCCCTCGTTTAAAAACTGGAGACCAAACTGTTGATAATTATGTAACAACAGTACGTTATTTAGATGAATCAATTAAACATTTCATTGAAGAAATGAAAGCAAAAGGTTTATATGATAATACAATCATTGTTATGTATGGTGACCACTATGGTATTTCTGAAAACCATAACCGTGCAATGAGTGAAGTATTAGGACAAGACATTACACCTGCAGAACATGTTAAATTACAAAAAGTACCTTTCTTTATCCACTTACCTGGACAAACTAAGGGTGAAACAGTTCATAAAGTTGCAGGTCAAATTGATGTTAAACCTACAATTTTAAACTTATTAGGTGAAGATCCAAATAAAACATCTATCAACTTTGGTAATGATATTTTCTCTCCTAAACACAAAAACTTTGTAGTTTTCCGTGATGGAACAATTGTTACTGATAAATATATTTACACTGGTGAGAAGATGTATGATCCAAATACTGGTGAAGAATTAAAAGGACAAAAACCACCTAAAGAAGACTTAGCAAAAGCAAATAAATCACTTGAGTATTCAAACTCAATTATTTATAAAGATTTACTTCGTTTCTATGAAGTTAAATATAAAAAAGCTGATACGAAGTTTGAATAAACATGAAAAGCACTTCCTTAATGGGAGTGCTTTTCTTTTGTTACATAAAAAGTAGTTTGTCTTATAAAAAAGTAATATCATGTTAATTTCCACTACAGGATGTTTGATTTTAAGTGGGGCGAGATTGAGCTCCCTTGACACATTCGAACTGCAGCGTCTTTTAGCACCATCTCCCAGCCATCCCGCTAATCCCACAGGACTCGAGAACTCACAAACTTTAATATATCAATATGACCATGTTAAAACGCTATAGAAAGCACTTCCTAAACGAAAGTGCTTTTCTTTATTTTAATTACATACAATTAACTAGAAAATAACTGATGAGGTGAAAATTTTGTATAAAAACGATCAGCCTTTATCCTTTCATCCAAGAAGATACGATTTTAATGAACTTTCGAAAGATATTCGTTTATTAATTCAAGAATTTCCTTTTCTTCGTTTAAATACAATTGGGCACAGCGTATTAAATAAGCCTATATATGAGATTCAAATTGGAAATGGACATAGAAAAGTACATTGGAATGGTTCATTTCATGCAAATGAATGGATTACAACCTGTGTAATCATGAAAATGCTTTATTGGATATGTAACACTTTAACAACTGAGGAGTTGCCTTTTCATAAAGAATTATTAGCTTTATTAAGTGAAAATACCTTGTCGATTGTTCCTATGGTTAATCCTGATGGGGTAAATTTAGTTATAAATGAAGTTGTTGATCAAAGCGATTATATGGAATTTGTTTATAAAATTAACGAAGGAAATGACGGTTTTACTGGTTGGAAAGCGAATATAAGAGGTGTTGATTTAAACAATCAATTTCCTGCAAATTGGGAGTTAGAAAAAGAAAGAAAGAAACAAAAAACATACTCTCCTAGAGACTACCCAGGAGATGCTCCATTAACTGAACCAGAAACAATTGCAATGAGTAATTTAGCAATCGAAAGGAAGTTTGATCTTATTTTGGCTTTGCATACTCAAGGTAAAGAATTTTATTGGGGTTATGACAATCTTGAACCGCCTATCTCGGAAGTCTATGCTAACTATTTTTCTAGTGTCAGTCCCTATAAGGCAGTAAAAACAATTGATAGCCATGCAGGTTATAAGGATTGGTATATACAAGATTTTCGGAAACCAGGATTTACACTTGAATTAGGTAAAGGAATAAATCCATTGCCACTCTCTATGTTTGAATCCATTTTTTCCGAGACGTTTCCAATACTGTTAGCGTCATTATTTAATTTAGAAAATTTCAATCCAATTCAATCATCTGCAAAATAAAAAAGCTGACAATTTTGTCAGCTTTTTTATTTTAGAACATGTTTTCTATATGTAGAAATTTGCTCGTTACATAAGGAAATAAATTTTATAAGTGCGCTGGTGGATAACCGTTATGTAAAATTGTCATAATGGCAAACCAAGCAAATAAAACTAATGTAACACCAGACCAAAAAACGGCTAAAAAGTTCTTATTCTTTAATGATCCTATTAAAGCTGGAACACATAGAATAGCTACTAGTATAAAAATAATAACTGTACCCATTGTAAACCCCCTATAAATTTCTTCAAGCAACCCCTGTTTGCTATCACATCATTATTATTGTAAAACTTTTGTGAACAATTGTCTATTTGAAATTAAGTGCTAAAACAAAATTATGATATAGTATTATATAGATTAAAAAAGAAAGCAGGGTATGAATATGAATGTTTTACAATTACCATTAGGTCCATTACAAACTAATTGTTATATCTTAAGTAATGATATGAATGAAGCGGTTATTTTTGATCCGGGCGAAGAAGCACATGTAATCTTTAATGTTATTGAAGAAAATAAATTAAAGCCATTAGCGATCCTTTTAACCCACGCCCATTTTGATCATATTGGGGCTGTTGACGATGTGCGTGATGAATATAATATACCCGTTTATATTCATAAATATGAAGCAGATTGGTTAACAGATGGACAAAAAAATGGTTCTGAATTATTTATGAGAAATCAGTCAATCTTTGCAAGAGAAGCAGATCACTTGATCGAAAAAGAAGGCAAAATGGAAATTGGTCGTTTCTTATTTTCAGTTTTTGAAACTCCAGGCCATTCACCGGGAAGTGTTTCATTTTATTGTAAAGAAATAAAGACAGTATTTTCTGGTGATGCATTATTTGAAGGAAGCATTGGACGAACTGATTTACCAGATGGTGATCACGACCAGTTGATCAGAAGTATAAAAGGTAAGCTTCTTTCTTTACCTGATGATGTCGTTGTATGTAGTGGTCATGGAGAAACTACAACGATTGGTGATGAGAAAAGGCATAATCCATTTTTATAATAAGGTAATATGATGAAAAACAATATTATTAATGCGATAAATAATAGCAAAGAAGGTTTTATTACATACGAACAATTTATTTCGTTAGTGCTTTATGATCATGAAAAAGGTTATTATCAAAAGGCAAATGAAAAAATTGGACGAAAAGGTGATTTCTATACTTCAAGCTCAGTAGGTTCAGTATATGGAGAAGTAATTGCAGCTTCATTTTGTCGGTTTGTTAAGAATAAGCTAATCGAACCACTTTTTGTTGAAATTGGTGGTGGAAATGGCAGATTCGCATCATCCTTTCTTTCGTACTGTGAAAAAAAAGAGCCTGAAATATATCATAATTTAACTTACTATATTATTGATGCAAGTCAATTTCATCGTAAATTACAAAAAGAATTATTGGCGAACCATTTGAATTGTAAATACTTCTCAAATATATTAGAAATCGAGCAAATCAATAATGGAATGGTATTTTCAAACGAATTGTTTGATGCTTTACCTGTTCGAGTAGTTGAATTTTATCAAAACGAATGGCATGAGGTAGTCATTATAATTGATGAACTAAATAATCTGAAAGAAAATCACGTTAAAATACAAGATAATGAAATCAGTGATTTTCTAAGTAGATACAATTTTGTAGGAAAAAATGGGCAAAGAGTTGAAATTCCTGTTGGTATGGAAAAAGTTTATGATCTTTTACAGTCGAAAATTAGTAAAGGAATCATTTTAACTGTTGATTATGGTTTTACTAGGGAAGAATGGGATGCACCCCATCGAATTAAGGGAAGCTTGCGCGGTTATTACAAGCATGAAATGAAATCAAATATACTAGAGAATTTAGGACATATGGATATTACAACTCATATTCACTGGGATGAATTAAAAAAGTTCGGATTACAGAATAATATCGAAAATCTATACTTTTCTAGCCAAAGAGATGCAATATTAGATTTTGGTATATTAAATTGGCTTATTCCGCATGCTCAGTCAAATCCATTTTCAAACGAATATAAACAAAATAGAGCTGTACAATCTTTAATTATGCCAGGAGGAATAAGCGATTCGTTTCAATGGCTATTACAAACAAAAGGTATGTCAATAAACGATCATATTAAGTTGAATGAATTGATTTCATTAAATGAATACAAATAAAAAAACCAGTCATATGACTGGTTTTTTTATTATTCACTAAAGCCAGGTACTAATAAGAAAGTACTATAATATGTAAATCCAATAAAGAACACAGTTAAGTATGCGCCAAAGATATAGATGTACATACGCTCAGAAAGCTTTAGATAGCCTAATACTACGAAAAATGCTGTTTGACATGCGAAAATAAGTGCAGCTGCTGACATATGTCCAACAAAGAACATTACCGTAAATATAGCTGTCCAGAATCCTAGAACGCGGAACATTCGATCCATCCTAAATCCCCCCATAAAAAATTTCTACCCATTCATTATTATAAAATAAGAAAGTTACAATTGTAAACAATGTATTAATACAATTCTAAATTGATTCAAGAGATAATGAAATTAACTATATCTGATATTATTTTTCTTATTTAATGATTTTCTATACATTGATTTGAAAACATACTTTTTGATTTACGATATAAATTTGATTTTCTGGTTCGTTATTTCAGTAAATTACCTTTAGTTTGTAAATAAATTTTAGCTAAATTTTATATTTTCGTTCCGTTTCATAATTATCATGATTTGATTGAAAAGGAAAACAAAAATATAATAGCTCATATAGAAAGGGGGAATAAAAATGGTATCAGTAGAAAAAATGGTCGAAGAACTTCTAAAAAAAGCTTGCCATTTTGGAGCATCGGATATTCATTTATTACCAAAAAAGGATGATGTACAAATTTTTTTTCGTGTTGATGGTGAATTGAAACTTATTCAGCGAATAAATAAAGAGAAGTCTAAGAGGATTATCATGCATTTGAAATTTTTAGGAAGTATGGATATAGGAGAAATTAGACGACCACAGACTGGAATTTTAGTTGTTAACATTAATGAAATTTTATTATCACTTCGTTTGGCGACTTTACCAACGATTATCGATGAATCTATGGTTATTCGTATTCATCCCCAACAAAAAATTGCTCCAATAGAAAGTCTTTCCTTATTCCCATCTACAACTCGTAAGCTTTTGTCTTTATTACATCATTCACATGGGCTAATGATGTTTACAGGACCAACAGGCTGCGGGAAAACGACAACGTTGTATTCCTTATTACAGTCAGCTAAAAAGGACATAGCACGAAATATTATCACTTTAGAGGATCCGATTGAAAGGAAATCTGATGAATATTTTCAAGTCCAAGTTAATGAAAAAGCAGGCTTAACATATGCAACAGGATTAAAAGCTATTCTTCGGTCTGATCCAGATATAGTAATGGTAGGAGAGATTAGAGATGAAGAGACTGCAAAAATTGCCGTTAGGGCAGCATTGACCGGTCATTTAGTATTAACGACAATTCATTCTAATAACACCAAAGGTGCATTATATCGAATGTTAGAGCTTGGAATTCCAAAAGAAGAATTATTTCAGGCAATGGTTGCAATCGTTTCTCAAAGATTAGTTCCAATAAAATGCCGTTATTGTGAGGGTGAATGTGAACCAAGTTGTTTTGTTAATCGAAGTCACAGAAGATTAGGGGTATATGAATTGCTATATGGTAATGCTCTAAATTCAGTTATTAATGAATTTAGAGGGATACAAGAAGAAGTTCAATTGTCTACATTAAATAGTCAACTCATTAAAGGATATGCCTTAGGTTTTATTGATAACAAAAATTTGGACCGAAGTATAATCTATGGGTAAATTTTTTAATAAAAGAAAATTAACTTATATTGAACAAGCTAAGCTATTAAAAATATTAGGAGAACTTTTACAAAAAGGTTATCCTCTAATTCAAGCAATTGAATTCTTAACGATTCAATTCCCAGATGACCTAAAAGAATTGATTTATAAAGCTAACATAGCTTTGGTGGAGGGAAGATCATTTATCGATTTTGCTAAAATGCTTGGCCTTCACCAAGATGTACTTGTTTACTTGTATTATGCAGAAAAGCATGGTGATTTGTCCTTAGCGCTAGCTGAAGGCAGTTTTATGCTTACAAAAAAGATTCAACATAGAGCTTACATAAGAAAAATCATGGGATATCCTATTTTTTTAATCACAATCTTGTTGCTAATTTTGTTTTTGTTTAAAAATATAATCATTCCTCAATATGAAATGTTATTTTCAACATTCCATTCTAATCAGAACTCTTTTATTTTTATCTATCTACAAGTTATAAAAAGATTACCTTCAATTATGTTTTCTACTCTTTTCCTAATTGGATTGATTGCTTTTGGATACTTATTTACAATTAATAAATTAAATTCAATAGAACGGATGAATAAATTAGTTCAAATTCCGTTAGTTAGTAAGTATTTAATAACAATGAATACTTATGAGTTTTCAATGCAGTTAAGTATATTATTACATGCTGGTTTTCCCATAGTTGATGCACTAAAAACAATGCAGAATAATGATAGTAGGACATTTATAAAAGAAAAAGCAGTAGTTTTCTACAATCAAATTTTAAACGGAATTTCTATGCAGGAAGCATTTAAAAATGAACGTGCATTTCATAGAGATATTATATTTGTGATTGAACATGGCATGAACAATAGTACTCTTAGTAAAGAACTTGCTGATTATGCTGATTATTTAAAGGAGAGTATTGAAGCTTACTTTCACCGATCGATAAGGATCATTCAGCCGATTATTTTAATCCTCATTTCATCAAGTATTCTATCACTGTATATAGCCATCCTGTTTCCTATGTTTCAATTGATGAACAATATCTAGGAGGAGTTATTTTGAATGAAAAAGGGTTTACTTTAATTGAAATGTTAATTGTTTTATTTATCATTTCACTTCTTTTATTGCTAGTGATACCCAATTTAGGAAAACAGCAACAGTCGATTCAAACGAAAGGATGTTCTGCACTTCAAAAAATGGTTCAGTCAAGTGTTGAATCGTATCGATTAGAAAATGAACAATTACCCGAAAGTTTATCAGTTTTAAAAGAACAGGGCTATATAACATCATATAAATGCAATAACAAAGTTGAATTATCGTATGATAAAGCAACTGGCTCTGTATCAATACCTTAAAAAAAGGTTGGGTAATTCGTTTGGTTTTACATTTGTTGAGATGTTATTAGTCCTTTCAATAATGATATTGTTACTAATTTTACCTATCAATCAAGTTAGGAAGATTGAAGATGAACAAAAGTTAACATTATTTATTCAAATGCTTCAAAATGATATTTTTCTTGCACAAAGGAACGCAATAATAAAACAAATTCCTACTAGGATTATCTTTTATCAAAATAAATATGAATTGGAAGATAATTTACTAAATCCTCCTGTAGTCATTCGAAATTTTGACAAATCAATTAACATAACTTACCTTACTTTAAAACCTCCGTTAAGATATAACTCCGACGGTAATATCTCTAGCTCTGGAACGATTTCAATTAAATATAAAAAAGCTGAATATATTGTTACTTTTTATATAGGAAGTGGTCGATTTAAATATGATCGGAAATGAAAAAGGGTTTACATTTATCGAGGCAGTTATTTCTTTAAACTTACTGATTATTTTTTGTATTATGATCGTTCCTTCTATGTCATTACTTTTACAAAAAAAAGATAAGTTAACGATTAGCAATTTGGCAGATGACTTATTAACAAATATGGTTCATCTTTATTTTATTAACAGAGAAGATTTTAAAGAAGGTTTCTATACAAAGAATGGGAGAGAGTTTTTAGTAAAAATAAACTCTAGAAATAATTTTAATTCGATTTGTGTAACTTGGACTGATCGAGATAAGGAAAGTGAAATATGTGAAGAAATTACAGAATGAAAAGGGATTTACTTTACTAGAAACACTTTTTTCACTTGTTTTATTTTTAATGATTATTTCTATATCGACTTCAAGTATAAAAAGCTTTGTTAAACGAAATTACAGTTATGAATCCGTAAATAGGTTAGAATTAGATAATTTTATAAAAGAAGTTCAAAAAGAGGCAAACAAGAGTATAAGTTTTACAGTGCATTCCGACCTTCTTCTCTTTGAAGAGTTTAATCAAGTTACGATTAGTTATCGCAAATACGCAACGATTATTCGACGACAAAGGCTTGGATTAGGACATGAAATTGTACTTCAGAATATAAAGGATATAAAGTTTGTACAAATAAGCGAAAAGCAAATCCTAGTAAAAGTAATCGATTTAAATGGTGGAATTTATGAAAAAACTATTCGGATGTTTATCAATTAAATTTAAAATGCTTGGTGAAAATGGAGTATATTTACCTTACACGATCTTTATGATAAATATTTTACTAATTTTTTTTCTAATACAAATAGATATCTTTCATTCGTTTAATACCTTTTATTCTTATACGAGAAATCAAAACGAACTAGACCGTGTACATTCACGAGCAATTTACGATTTAAAGCATGGTAATTTACCACTTCAAGGAAATACAATAAAGTATTATAATAATACAAAAATTATATTGAATACTTCTTTAATAACAAATGATGAATATCATGTAACTTTCACTAGTAGTAATTCAAAAATAAAAAAACATGTAGTTCAATTTAAATATAAAAAAAGTACAAACCAAGTATCTGATTGGATCGATTAAGTTGGAGGATGAAATGGAATCAATTTATTTAGTAGGATTTATGGGGTGTGGAAAGACGACTGTTGGTAAGGAATTAGCTAAAAGAGTAAACAAAAAATTTATTGATTTAGACGAGGAAATTGTTTCTCAAACAGGCAAAAGCATACCAGAATTGTTTAATGAGTTTGGTGAAAGCGGTTTTCGCGATATAGAAACGCAAGTATTAAAAAATTTGCCATCAAAAAAAAATGATCACTTCAACAGGTGGTGGAATCATTCTTCGTGATGAAAACATTTGGTATATGAAAGAAACTGGCAAAATAATTTATCTTGAAACTCCAATTGAAATAATTTACGAAAGAATCCATTTGGATTCTAACCGACCCAATGCTGTAAATCGATCAATAGAAGAATTGACGGAACTATTTCAAGGGAGAGAATCACAATATAAAAAAGCAGATTATGTAATTTCAACGAATAATTTAACACCAATTGAAATTGCGTTGGAAATCATTGACTGTTTAAATTATTCAAAAGGAGGAGATAGTAGAAATAAGTGATAAGAAAGTAAGGTGATTTCTTTTGAAAACAAATGATTATGTAAAATATATGACAGAACAATTTATTAATTATATCGATCAACCTAAAGAGAAACGTGACTCAATAAAACAAGAAAAAGAAGAGTTGAAAGCTCCATTTTCTACTAACATGTTTGGTATGTTACCATTAAGTCTAGCTTTATTGATGAAAAAAATTCAAAATCGTAAAGACAAAGAAAAGAAAAGTATTTAGTTAATAAGACTGATTTCAAATATAGAAGTCAGTCTTTATTTTTGGGCTATAAAATTTTTAATAGTAGGAAGAACAGGAAAGAGGAACAATCTTTTTTAGATCTCCCTCTATACTTAATCCCCACTTAAAAGCCTTTAATTTAATTTATTCATTGTGTTTGGTGATAGATAAAAAAGTCCACCATTAATAGCATCAACATGAATAATTGGCTCATAAAGTTCTTTAAGTGCATTAAATTCTACATGATAATTTTCAGGTTTTTCTTCATCATCTTCATAAAATTGATTTAATAAATCTAAATCATGTTGCCATCTATTCCTTGCTTCTTCAGCCCATACCGTATCTTCTTTTTCAATTTTGTTTCGAAGTAATTGTTCCATTCGATTTAAACCACTTATTGGTTTAATCAAAGGTGACATGGAATAGCAAAAATCAGGTATTTTAGAGTTGAATTGGATTTTTTCAAGTTTTGTATGAAAATCCTCAATAATCTTTCCGGAAATTAAATGGATTCCAAAAGAATATAAATAATCTTTTTTATGATCACAAGTAAAAGATACCTGATAGTTAACAGCTAACCAAGGGTGTAATGGAATTTGTTGGCCCATAGGTGCTTTTGTGTCTTCATAAAGTCTAATTGACTGTCCTAGTTCATTAACGATTGAGAAAATTTGGTGAAGTCGTGGCGAGCCAAAATGAATTTGTTCACCTTTAAGATCTTCAGGTGCATTATCACTATCTGTGATAAGTGTTAACTTCATTGGATTTGGGATACCGCCTGTTTTTTCTAAATAATGCCAATAGAAAGGACGATTCATTAATTTTTTATCCATCTCAATTGTTAATTGTATTTCTAAATATGTCGGAGTTTTCTTTATGATTTCACAATCATTATGCCTGAAAAAGTATTCGATATAATCGTGGATTTCATGTTGCTGCATAACTATCACCTGCTTGCTTATGTTGCTGTAATTGAATGATGGACGTTAAATTTTCCATTTTAATTTTCATTTCACCTTCAGTTTTAGAGTTAATAAATATTTCATTCATATGAGCTTCAAAATCTTTATAAGGAATTCTAGTTAGAATATCATCCAGTTCACCAATCACACGCTCAAATAAATTGATTTTTTCATAAAGTAGTCTTAGTATGTGTTCTTCAATTGAGCCAACAGTCGCAAAGTTATAGATACTTACATCCTCTGTTTGTCCAAGTCGATGTATACGTCCTATTCTTTGTTCTAGTCTCATAGGATTCCAAGGAAGGTCATAATTAATCATGTTTGAACAAAATTGTAGGTTAATACCTTCACCACCAGCTTCGGTTGCTATTAGGACCTGTACACGATTTTTAAATAATTCTTTCATCCAATCTTTCTTACCACGTTTAAAGCCACCTCGAAATGGCACTGATGTAATACCGTTTTGCTTTAATAACCATTGTAAATATAACTGTGTTGCGCGATATTCAGTAAAAATAATGACTTTATCATTTATTTTTTTAATTATTTCAACTACTTTATTTGCTTTTGAATTAGATGTAATTTGATTAATTTGATGAAAAATTTTCTCGATATAAGGATCGTTAATATCAATATTTTCTTTTTCAAATCTTTGAAGCATTTTTTTCATTGATACATAAACTGCTTCACGACTACTACAAGCTTCACGCTTAAATGTTAAAAATGAGAATGCTGAGGTTACCCCAGTATATTGTGATTTCTGCCATTCATCGATTAAATCATATAGTTTTTGTTCTTCCTCATTAAAATTAATTAGTACTGTTTCTACCTTTCGCTTTGTCCACTCGATGCCTGTATCTTGTCTACGATTTCGAACCATTACTTTTCCAATTAGTTCTCGTAATAAGTCTTCATGCTCTAATGAGCGGTTCTTAGCAGAAAAATATTCTTCAAAACTAGATTTATTACCTAAATGGCCAGGTTTTAATAAAGAAACTAAATGGAAAATTTCTTCTATGTTATTTTGAACAGGTGTAGCAGTAAGCAGTAAACAATATTTCTTTTTAAGATGTTGTACAAACTCATAGTTTTTTGTTTTATTATTTTTAAGTTTATGAGCTTCATCGATAATGACGAGATCATAATTGATACTTAATATTTTTTCTCGATGAGGATCTCTTTTTGCTGTATCGATTGATGATACAACAACATCACAGCTATCCCACACATAATTCTTTTTTTGTTGTGCGATTGCTGGAATATGGAATTTTGTATTTAATTCAAAGGTCCATTGTGATACAAGTGATGCTGGAACTAGTATAAGCACCTTATTAACTAAACCACGAATCATGTATTCTTTTAAAATTAAACCTGCCTCAACTGTTTTACCTAATCCTACTTCGTCAGCTAAAATTGCTTTTCCATTCATTTTTTCAATTACAGTCGTAGCTACATCTAATTGATGAGGCAATGGAGTTAAATTTGGTAAATGAGTAGGAGCAATCATACCAGTAAAAGATGGAATTGCTAATTTTGTAGAAGTATGATAGGCAAGCTTATAATTCTCCCAATTTGACCATGGTCCATCATTTTCAAGCTTCTCTAAGAACTCTTCTTGCCACTCTGTATGGAATTTAATCTCAATTGACATGTAAACTTCACCTATTTCTTTTTTATATTGGATAATCATGAACGTTATTGTAAAATAATAGGTATAACGTTCGTTATTTTATTTTTAAAAATTTTCACTTGGATATTGATGAAACTTGTCGTTTAATGTTAGGATAATAGTGTAGAAAAAAAGTAAAAATTTATTATTCTTTTATTAAACAAAAAACTTTTATTGTTAAGAAAAAACAGTTAACTAATATAGTTTGATAATATTTTCTTGTTTTCTACTAGTTTTTCCGAAAATAAATAAAATATGTAAATTATTTAATGGTTAGCTGGACGAACTATTAATTTAGTTTTCCATCATGCTAGCATGTAGATAAGGGGGAAATGGCTACATGACGACTTTATTACGCACACCTTTGTTTGAAGATTACAAAGTGTTAGGTGGTAAAACAATTGATTTTGGTGGCTGGGAGCTACCTGTACAATTTTCGAGCATTAAAGAAGAACACGAAGCTGTTCGTACAGCAGCTGGTTTATTTGATGTTTCTCACATGGGAGAAATTGAAGTAACTGGTAAAGATAGTCTTAAATATTTACAAAAAATGATGACAAATGATATTTCAAAATTAAATGAAGAAGGC
This sequence comes from Gottfriedia acidiceleris, assembly GCF_004138285.1. Taxonomy (GTDB): domain Bacteria; phylum Bacillota; class Bacilli; order Bacillales; family Bacillaceae_G; genus Gottfriedia; species Gottfriedia acidiceleris_A. Next base: position 636,321 of record NZ_SCFN01000001.1, read on the forward strand.
GCATTATATACAGCAATGTGCTATGAAAATGCTGGAACGGTAGACGACTTACTAGTTTATAAGTATAACGATGAACACTATTTATTAGTTGTAAATGCGTCTAATATTGAAAAAGATTTCTCATGGTTAATTTCACATGTTGAAGGTGATGTAAAAGTAGTTAATAAAAGTAATGAAGTTGCACAATTAGCTCTTCAAGGGCCAAAATCTGTTGCAATTTTACAACGTTTAACTAATGAGAACGTTACTGATATTAAGTATTTTACTTTCAAAGATAATGTATTAATTGGTGATCTAAATGTTTTAGTTTCACGCACAGGTTACACTGGTGAAGATGGATACGAGCTGTACTTAGCTGCTGAAGATGCGTCTAAGCTTTGGACTTTACTTTTAGAAGCAGGTAAGGAAGACGGTTTAAAACCATGTGGATTAGGTGCACGTGATACACTTCGTTTTGAAGCGGCTCTAGCATTATATGGTCAAGAACTAACTAAAGACATTACTCCATTAGAAGCTGGTATTGGCTTTGCTGTGAAATTAAATAAAGAAGAAGATTTCTTCGGTAAAGAAGTTCTGAAAAATCAAAAAGAGCAAGGTGTACCTCGTAAACTTGTTGGAATTGAAATGATTGACAAAGGTATTCCAAGAACTCACTATCCTGTATATGTAAACGGGGAAGTAATTGGTGAAGTAACAAGTGGTACGCAATCTCCAACGTTAAAGAAAAATATTGGACTTGCATTAATCAAATCTGAATTTTCTGCTTTAGGTACTGAACTTGAAGTTGAAATTCGAAATAAAAAATTAAAAGCAGTTGTAGTTTCAAAACCATTTTACAAAAGAGAGAAGAAGTAACTAGGGGGAGAAAGGGGATTACCTTAATGCATCGTTATTTACCAACGACAGAGCAAGATCGTCAAGAGATGTTAAAAGTAGTAGGTGTTTCATCAGTTGATGAATTATTTAGTGATATTCCTGAAAATGTTCGTTTTAATGGCTTATTAAACATTAAAAAGGCAAAATCTGAATCTGATTTATTAAAAGAATTAACTGAATTAGCTAATAAAAATGCCAATTTAAGAGAGTATGTATCTTTCTTAGGAGCGGGTGTTTATGATCATTACTTACCAACTGTAGTAGATCATGTAATTTCACGTTCAGAGTTCTATACAGCTTATACTCCATATCAGCCAGAGATTTCTCAAGGTGAGCTTCAAGCAATCTTTGAATTCCAAACAATGATTTGTGAATTAACAGGTATGGATGTTGCAAACTCGTCAATGTATGACGGTGGTACTTCTTTAGCAGAAGCAACTACTTTAGCAGCAGGTCACAATGGTAAAAAACGTATTTTAGTTTCAAAAGGTGTTCATCCACAATCACGTGAAGTTATCCTATCTTATGCAAAAGGTCAACATTTAGAGGTTGTTGAAATTGGCATTAAAGATGGAAAAACTGATATCGAAGAATTAAAAAATGAAATGAATGACAATGTAGCATGTGTTGTTGTTCAATATCCTAACTTCTATGGACAAGTAGAAGAATTAGCTGAAATCGAACCAATTGCACATACTGGTAAAAGTTTATTCGTTGTTTCAAGTAATCCATTAGCATTAGCAGCATTAACTCCTCCAGGTGAATTCGGAGCTGATATTGTTGCAGGTGATGCTCAAACATTTGGTATTCCAACTCAATTTGGTGGACCTCACTGTGGATACTTTGCTACAACATCTAAATTAATGCGTAAAATGCCAGGTCGTTTAGTTGGACAAACGGTTGATGGAGAAGGACGTCGCGGATTTGTATTAACTCTTCAAGCTCGTGAACAACATATTCGTCGTGACAAAGCGACTTCAAATATTTGTTCTAACCAAGCATTAAATGCATTAGCAGCGTCTGTTGCTATGACAGCTCTTGGTAAAAATGGTGCTGTAGAAATGGCAATGCAAAATATTTCTCGTACTCAATATATGAAGAAAAAATTAATTGAAAACGGTATCTCAGTTGTATTCCAAGGTGCTGCATTCAACGAACTTGTTATTGATGTGAAACAAAATGTTTCTGAGATAAATAAACAATTATTTACTAAGAAAATTATCGGTGGTTATGACTTAGCAAAAGTTGAACCTACTATGGAAAATCATATGTTAATCGCAATAACTGAATTACGTTCTAAACAACATATTGATACATTTGTAGAAGAATTAGCATTATTAGTAGACGGAAAGGGGATTCAACATGCTGAAGGATCAACCGTTAGTTTTTGAGATTAGTAAAGAAGGTCGTATTGCATATAGTCTTCCTACAATGGATGTAGAAGAAATCGATATTAATGAAGTTATTCCAAGTGCTTATATTCGTAAAGAAAAAGCAGAATTACCAGAGGTTTCAGAATTAGATTTAATGCGTCATTATACTGCATTATCTAAACGTAATCATGGTTTAGATTCAGGGTTCTACCCACTTGGATCTTGTACAATGAAATACAATCCAAAAATCAATGAAGCTGTTGCACGTTTCGCAGGTTTTGCACATATTCATCCACTTCAAGATGAATATACAGTGCAAGGTGCTCTTGAATTAATGCATGAGCTTCAACAAGAATTAAAAGAAATTACTGGAATGGATGAAGTAACTTTACAACCAGCTGCAGGTGCACATGGTGAGTGGACTGGATTAATGATTATCCGTGCTTATCACGAAAGCCGCGGTGACTTCAACCGTACTAAAGTAATCGTACCTGACTCTGCTCACGGTACAAACCCAGCATCTGCAACTGTTGCAGGTTTCGAAACGATCACGGTTAAATCAAATGAAAAAGGCTTAGTTGACTTAGAAGATTTACGTCGTGTAGTTGATGGAAACGTTGCTGCATTAATGCTTACGAATCCAAATACATTAGGTCTATTCGAAGAAGATATTTATGAAATTTCTGAAATCATACATGCTGCAGGCGGAAAAGTTTATTATGATGGAGCGAACTTAAATGCTGTATTAAGTAAAGCACGCCCTGGAGATATGGGATTTGATGTAGTACATTTAAATCTTCATAAAACATTCACTGGTCCACACGGTGGCGGTGGCCCAGGTTCTGGTCCTGTAGGTGTTAAAGCTGATTTAATTCCATACTTACCAGCACCAATCGTTGAAAAAGTTGGAGAAGAATATGTTTTAAATTTCGATCGTCCAGAGTCAATAGGTCGTGTAAAACCTTTCTTTGGGAACTTTGGAATTAATGTTCGTGCATATACTTACATTCGTTCAATGGGTCCAGAAGGTTTAAAACAAGTAACAGAAGATGCTGTTTTAAATGCTAACTATATGATGCGTCGTTTAGAACCATATTTTGACCTACCATTCGATCGTCATTGTAAGCATGAGTTCGTATTAAGTGGAAAACGTCAAAAGAAATTAGGTGTTCGTACTTTAGATATCGCTAAACGCCTATTAGACTTTGGTTACCACCCACCAACAATTTACTTCCCATTAAACGTGGAAGAATGTATTATGATTGAACCAACTGAAACTGAATCAAAAGAAACATTAGATTCATTTATCGATACAATGATTACTATTGCTAAAGAAGCTGAAGAAAATCCAGAAATCGTACAAGAGGCTCCACATACAACTGTTGTAAGTCGTCTTGACGAAACTTTAGCAGCTCGTAAACCTGTATTACGTTATATTAAAGCATAAACCAAAAAGTTCCCTCATCGAAGGGAACTTTTTTTATGTTCGAATTTCTGAATAGTATTATAGAATCTTATCAAAATGAAACTCGTTTTTTTGGACCCTCTTAAAATCTATTTAATCCGATTAATCCGACCATCAAATGCCTGGACCAATGGTTGCTTTTGTTCCTTCACATAATCTTCAAATGCATCAAAATCTGTTGGACCTTCCACTTTATTTTTCCCTGCTAGTAATACCGAGAAATTGTCACCGCCATTTGCAAGATAGCTATTTGTAGTGACAGTATAACTAGTTTGTGGGTTAATTGGAGTACCATCTGTTCGCATGATTTTAACTACTTTTTGCCCGGAATCTTTCGTACTATCCCAAGTGTATTTTAAACCTGATATTTGTAGCATTCGTACACTTCCATGTTCCTGCCATTGCTGATTGAGAAGTTTTCGGATTTGTTCACCAGATAATGTCATTTTAACGAGTTTAATTTTAAATGGTTGGATCGTGAACAATTCATCCAAAGTTACATCCCCTTTTGGAAGATCACCACGTATTCCACTAAAGTTCATAAATGCGAAATCGGACTTCATAGCTATTCGTTGTGAATCTGCAATCATATTTCCTAAACTAGATTCTCCATTATGATTCTTCTTACTTAAAATGTCGTTTGCAGCTTTTCCAACGACTTTATTTACGATCGGTTCAATTTTAGATTCATAATTTTGTATCATTTTCTTTATTTCAGGATCTGGTTTTATATTATCTTGGTAGACCATCTGTATACTTGCCTTTTTGTCTACGATATCTTTCGTATTAGGATCAATTGTTAACTGAATGTCGGAGAAAGATGTTCCATAAGAGTAGGATTGAACAATCAGCTTTCCGTCTACTTCTTTGTTAAGATAAGTATGTGTATGTCCAGAAATTATTACGTCAATTTCATCATCCATTTCTTTGGCCATTCTAACGATTTCACCTGTCGCATTTCCGTTTGCTTTGGACTGATTTCCACCATTATGTGCGAGCACCACGATTGATTTTACACCTCGTTTTTTAAGTGTTTTTACTGAATTATTGATTGCTTTTACTTCATCAATAAACTTTACTCCATCTGTTTTGTTTGGTGGTGCTATCTTTGGTGTATCTTTTATGACGACGCCGATAAATCCAATCGGTACGCCATTAATATTTTTTATACTGTATGGAGGCAGAATGGTCTTACCAGTATTGTCGTCGATTACGTTGGCGCATATATATGGAAAGTTTGCCCCAGAAAAATAACCAGTTTTTTGATTGTTTCCTCCTTGGATTAACCTCATCATTTCATTCACACCACGATCGAATTCATGGTTCCCTAGAGTCCCATAGTCAAACCCCATCTTGTTTAATACTTCAATTGTAGGCTCATCCTGAAGAAATGAAGAGATTGGAGGACTTCCACCAATCATGTCACCAGCATGAACTAAAATAGTATTTTTATTTTCTTTTTTCTTTTGAATCAAATATGCGGAAAGATATTCTGCTCCGCCAACTTTCCTGCCGTTAAATTTTCGGGTCGTATCTAATTGTCCATGAAAATCATTAATGCCAAGTAATTGTACCTGAATGAAACGGTTCTTATCTTTCTTGGTGTTAATAGGAATAATTCTAGCAGCCGGTTTACCAGAAACCATTAATACTCCTACAGATAATGTAGTCGTAAGAACAAAAGCAAGAACTGCTTTTTTCAATGCGTTCCAATTCAATATATTCTCCCTCCTAATTCGCTAGTAGGTTACTTACTAAGCATAGGGAAGGATTGTTAAAGCTTCTTTACTTTAGTGTGAATTTTCAGTTAAATTTAAAAGCCGATTATCAATAAGCTCCTAAGAAAAATTAATAGTATTGAGCCGTGTATAACAAGCAAGCTATGTTAGTCAATGGTTAGTTAAATAAAAGCAATTTTAAGAAATATTAAACCGTTAAAGGTTCGTTAAAGGTCTGTCTGCTACTATTATTATTGTAAGACAGCTGCTTACATAAATTTGAATTTAGGAGGAAATAAAAATGCAAGAAAAAATTTATAAACTGTTAAATACAACAAAAAAGAAGGCAGTTGCAGCATCGGTTTGTGGTGCGTTAGTTCTAGGTATCGGTTCAGGAGCTGCATACGCTGCAAATAATGATGGATCCCAAACAAAACATGATCAAGCTTCTGTTACTCAAGTAAGTGAGAAAATTAAAACTAAAATGTTAGTTAAAAATGAAAATGGTGTTATTAGTCACTCAACTGATGATGGAAAAACTTGGATTCCAGGTGCTCCTGAAGGGGGAAAAGTCATCCAAAATGCAGATGGCAAGGAATCTTTTATTTTTAGTGATTCAAATGCTACACCTTCTGGAGGTTTAAAGGTAAAGAAAGAGGAAGGTAAGCTTATGTTCTCAAAAGACGGTGGAAAGACTTGGAGTAATAAAGCTCCAGATAATTTCAAAATGGTAGAAAAAGGCAATAAATCAGTTTTTGTGAAAGACAAGCTGATTGTTAAAAAAGAAAATGGTATAGCTAAATTCTCAAAAGACGGTGGCAAAACATGGATTAATGGTGAGCCAGAAATGAAAAAACCATTTATGACGAAAAAAGAAAATGGAAAAGTGAAGTTTTCTATAGATGGAGGGAAAACTTGGACTGAGAAAGCTCCAGAAGGTGTAACAATAATAAAAAATAATCATGGTTCGATCAGTGTAAAAAAGAAAATTGATTAATGAACATCTTATTTGACAGAAGTATAAAGATACACTTAATTATGTAAATGAATTTAGTAGTATATACTTAGAGCATCTCCAACGAATGAGAAGTGTACAGCTCATTTGTTGGAGATACTTCGGATAAAAGAATCCAAAGTAAAGAGGTTTATTATGAGAATATTAATGGTTGAAGATGAAATTTATATTGCTGAAGCGATTGCACAAGTTTTAAGGAAGAATCACTACAGTGTTGATTTAGCTGGTGATGGTGAGTTTGGGCTAGACTGTGGTATGTCAAATATATATGACATTATTATTCTAGATATCATGCTTCCAAAAATGGATGGCATCCAAGTTTTAATAGAATTACGAAATAATGGAATCGAGACTCCTGTCATTTTGTTGACAGCTAAGGGGGATATTACTGACAAAATACGAGGTTTAGACAGCGGTGCAGATGATTATTTAGCAAAGCCATTCCATACGGATGAACTACTAGCACGACTAAGAGCATTAGGACGACGAAAAACAGAATTAATAAGAGATGGTATTCTTACTTATGAAGATATTTCGCTTAATCAAAAGATGTTAGTTTTATGCTGTAGAGGTTATGAAGTTAAGTTGACTTTAAAAGAATTTCAACTATTAGAAATGCTCATTAATCGAAAAGATGCAATTAGTTCAAAAGAAACAATTATCGAGAAGCTATGGGGCTACGATACAGATGCCGACGATCGTCATGTTGAGGTACAAGTTTCACTTTTACGAAAAAAACTAAGACAGGTTGAATCAAATGTTTTAATTGGAACGGTTCGAGGTGCAGGTTATTTTTTGAAAAATGGTAAAGCTGGGGAAAAATATGTTTAAGAAACTTCGTAATAAATTTCTCCTTATTAATATGTCGGTTATTTCATTGGTAATGGTTGTGGCTTTTACAATCATCTACATAATGACTTACAACAATATTCAAAATGAAAATAAAAAAAAACTAGATGCACAGACTGAAAAACTAATTACGATTCAAAGAGAGATAAAAAATAAAGAAATAGGTTCCGAGCTAAAAAATAATAAGGATATAAAAGGTAAGGTCGAAACCAAGAAAGAAATAACGAATATAATTGGTACCGGTGGAATTGTTACTCAAAAAATTTCGCTTGGAGATTCAGTGTCTTTTAGTGTGGAAGTTGATTCAAATGGAAATGTTGTTGAGGGTCGTTCATTTATTTCAATGCCTACGGAGACATTTAAAAAAGCTACAGAAATTGCTTTGGAAAATAAAAAGAACTTTTCAACTTTCACATTAGATGGGAAAAAGTGGCAGTATGTAATCAAACCATCAGAAAAGATTGTTAATCAAATGAATGAACAACCACAAATTATAAATAAAGTGACTTTAATAAATTTTTTAGACGTTACCGAATCTCATAAAGCATTATTTAAACTTCTAACAACATTAATAAGTGTTGGACTAATCACGCTTTTTGCTATTTATTTTATCAGTCGTTATTTTGCAAATCGAGCAATTGAACCCATTGCCGAAGCTTGGAAAAAGCAAAATCAATTTGTAACAGATGCATCGCATGAATTAAAGACACCTTTAGCAATTATTAATGCGAATTATGATGTGCTTATGGCTAATAAGGAAGAAACAATTGAAAATCAGCAAAAATGGTTCAACCATATAAAAGTGGGCTCCGATCGAATGACAAAGCTGATTAATAACCTATTAACTTTAACAAAAATGGAAGAAGCAATAGATGAGATTAATATAAAGCATTTTGATCTCAGTACAGAAATACATGAAGTAATGATGTCAATGGAAACGGTATTAAAGGATAAGAAAATTATATTAAATCATTCTATTGAATCGAATGTTATGATAGAAAGTGATCCAGACAAGATTAAGCAGCTAATGATGATATTATTTGATAATGCAGCCAAATATACTAATGAACATGGACAGATTGAAGTAACACTTACAAAATTAAAACGACAGGTGAAGTTCGCTATAAAAAATAGTGGAAAGGGTATTCCTGCTAAAGATTTGCCAAAAGTATTTGATCGATTCTACCGTTCGGATCCATCAAGAGCAAAAAAAACGGAAGGGTATGGACTTGGTTTATCAATCGCTCAGTCAATAACGAATCGTTTAGGTGGGACGATATCTGCTTCAAGTATTGAAAACGAGTATACAAATTTCATTGTTTTACTAGATTTATCATAAAAAGCTCCCTGTTTGCTAAAATAGGGAGTTTTCTTATGATTACAGCTATTTTTGTTTGTTGTCTTGATTTATTTATTTAATATTTTTAAAATTATTTTTAATTGTATTTTTATACAATACATAAAATGGACCAACAGTAATACAAGTCATAAAAGAAAAAAGGAGAGAGCAGGATGAACTAAAGAGAAATAGAGCATTTAAAACTACTAGTATACCTTTACCTGCTTTCTTCATTTCCTACATTTAACACCTTGCTTATATAAACCTAAACTCTGCCCTATAGAATCTACATATTCTTAACGCTATTCTTTTCACTTGATTGAATAAATACCCACAACAACATCAAATTCTTTTTGTAAAATACTAAAATTTCCCAAAAAACTTATTAAAGGGTGTTGATTTTTTCTCGCATAAGGAGGATAATTGTAACATTATTTTTAACTGAAAATTAACTAAATTAGGGGTAATAAAAATGAAAATCGTAAAATTTGGTGGGTCTTCATTAGCCACTTCTGAACAAATTGAAAAAGTATTTCAGATTGTTACATCAGATGTTGAACGTAAAATTATCGTTGTATCTGCACCGGGCAAAAGATTTCCAGATGATATTAAAGTTACCGATTTACTAATTAGTTGCGCACAACTTGCTCTACAGGGAAAGGATTATTCGAAGGAATTCAATCAAATTATTCAAAGGTATTCTGAGATTGCAAATGGATTAGGTTTATCTGAGGATATTATGAATGAAATTTCACTGGGTATCGAACTTTCAATAAGTAGTAAAAAGGATCATCCTGCAAGATATATGGATGCTGTTATGGCATGTGGGGAAGATAATTGTGCTAGATTAGTAGCGTCATATTTTCAGTTAAAAGAACTTGAGGCGAGTTATATTAATCCAAAAGAAGCAGGTTTATTTGTTACAAATGAACCAGGACATGCCCAAGTTTTAGCGAAAAGCTATGAGAACTTATTTGAATTGAGAAAAAAATCTGGAATACTTATTTTTCCAGGGTTTTTTGGATATTCAGAAGATGGACATATCGTTACATTTTCTCGCAGTGGCTCAGATATTACTGGCTCTGTTGTTGCTAACGGAGTTAAAGCTACTTTATATGAAAACTTTACAGATGTTGATGCAGTTTTTTCTGTAAATCCTGCGATTGTTCATAATCCAAAGGAAATTAAAGAATTAACTTATCGAGAAATGAGAGAGTTATCTTATGCAGGCTTTAACGTATTTCATGACGAAGCATTGATACCTGCCTTTCAAGCTGGAATTCCAGTAAACATTAAAAATACGAATAATCCAACTGCTCCTGGTTCACGAATTGTTAAGGAACGTACGTTATCAAACGGTCCTTTAATTGGGATCGCGAGTGATAATGGATTTTGTAGTATTTATATAAGCAAGTATTTAATGAACAGAGAAATAGGATTTGGGCGTAAATTATTGCAAATACTAGAAGATTATCAGATTTCATATGAGCATCAGCCAAGTGGAATCGACGATATTTCAATTATTATTCGCCAAAATCAATTACCAGTTGAATTAGAATTTCAAATAATTAATCGGATTCAAGATGAATTAGATGCAGACCATGTAGTCGTTGAAAGAGACCTTGCTTTGATCATGTTAGTAGGTGAGGGGATGCGTCATAATGTTGGTACTACTGCAAGAGCGAGTAAAGCGTTAGCAAATGCGGGAATAAATATTGAAATGATAAACCAAGGTTCTTCAGAAGTAAGTATGATGTTTGGAGTAAAATCATGTGATGAGAAAAAAGCAGTACAAGTTATTTATGAAGAATTCTTCTCAAAAAGTGTCATCTAACTAAATTACTAAAATATAGATGAATAGAATGAATCTAACGTAATTCCAGAAAATGGAATACATAAGGAGTATATGAATATGACGGAAAAAGAAATACAATTACTTCAGTGTATTGAACAAAATGGACGCTTAAGTAATGACGTAATAGCAAAAATGATTGGAGCTACAGAAGAAGAGGTAGCTGATATATTAACAAAATTTGAAAACGATCGTGTTATTCTTCAATACATTACGCTTATTGATTGGGGGAAAGTGCCAGTTCAAGAAAGTATAACTGCTATGATTGATGTAAAAGTTGCTCCAAAACGTGGGGTAGGGTTTGATGAGATTGCTGAAAAAATCTATTTATACCCGGAAGTTAAATCAGTTTATTTAATGTCAGGAACATATGACTTATCAGTTGTAGTAGAAGGAAAAACAATGACATCAATTGCTTCATTTGTATCCCAAAAACTATCGACTTTAGAATCTATTTTATCTACGACTACCCATTTTATTTTAAAACGTTATAAACATGATAGTATCGTATACGGTCAAAAACAAAGTGATAAGCGTATGGTGATCACGCCATGAGTAAATTTAATTTATCAAATACAGTAACTACACTACAACCATCAGGGATTCGAAAGTTTTTTGATTTAGCGGCTAGTATGGATAATGTCATTTCACTTGGGGTAGGTGAACCTGATTTTGTCACGCCTTGGAACGTGAGAGAAGCAAGTATTTATTCGTTAGAAACAGGACATACAGCATACACTTCAAATGCTGGACTGTTAGAATTACGTCAAGAAGTAAGTCGGTATTTTGCTAAGAAATTTGATGTGCATTATAGTTCAGAGGATGAATTAATTATAACTGTAGGGGCAAGTCAAGGGATTGATATTGCTTTAAGAACAATTTTAAATCCAGGAGACGAAGTAATCGTTATTGATCCATGCTTTGTTTCATATGCTCCTTTAGTTTCACTAGCGGGCGGTGTTCCAGTTCATTTAGCAACGACAGGAGAGGAAGAATTTAAAATCAATCTTCAAGCGTTGAAAAAGAAACTTACACCGAAAACTAAGGCGATCTTACTTTGTAATCCTAATAACCCAACTGGTACTTTACTGGAAAAAGAATTATTAGAGGATTTAGCCGTATTTGTTAAAAAACATAATTTAATTGTCATTTCTGATGAAATTTATGCTGAACTTGTTTATGATGGCGAATATACAAGCTTTGCAAATATCGATGGAATGCGAGACCATACAATTTTAATTTCTGGATTTTCTAAGACATTTGCAATGACAGGCTGGCGACTTGGAATTGTTGCAGCACCTTCGGACATTATTTCCCATATGCTTAAAGTTCATCAATATGCAATTATGTGTGCACCAACTATGTCACAGCATGCTGCAGTTGAAGCACTTCGAAATGGAGATCATGATGTAGAAGCAATGCGACGCAGTTATATGCAACGTCGTAATTTCCTTGTGCAATCTCTTCAAGAAATTGGATTATCATGTCATCTTCCTGGTGGAGCTTTTTATGTATTCCCATCAATACAGAATACTGGCTTAACATCAGAGGAGTTCGCTGAACAATTATTATTAAAAGAGAGAGTAGCGGTCGTCCCGGGAAATGTTTTTGGAGATTGTGGTGAAGGGTATATTCGATGTTCTTATGCAACTTCATTAAATCAATTAATTGAAGCTACAAAAAGGATTAATCGATTTTTACAGACGCTTCCAACTTACCAGCCAACAAATTTTATAAAAGTTGAAAGTAAATAAACGAAAAATAAAGCTCTTGTTTTCTATTTGAGGAAACAAGAGCTTTTATTTTATTGCATTATATAATTCCTTTGTTTGAGCTTCAAGTATTCTTTCAGTAAAAATTGATGTAATTAAGTGATCATACCCTAAGGTTTCACATAATATCCAGTTATTTTGCATTTCTAGAGGTAGCGATTTTATTTTATCTTTTAATTCATTCATAAGAGTTCCGGAAAAAAATAAATACGGAACGATTATTACTTGTTGATTTTTTTCAGTCAATAGTTGATTCCAAGCTTCGTGAATCGACGGCTTTGAAACTGCCATAAAAGCAGGGAGTACAGGATGCTTTAAACTTACTTCAAGAAGTTTAACGATTGAAACGAAATCATTTATCGTTAATGGATCACTACTTCCTCTTCCAACTAGCAGAATTTTAGTTGGTTTTATTAAATGCTTAACCTTTTCATTTATTCGCTTTTGGATTAATTCAATCATATTTTTGTGAATTCCGATTGGAGTGGCAATTTTTATTTTTATGTGTGGATATTCCTTTTGAAATTTTGTGATTTCAAGAGGAATATCCACCTTTGCATGATTTGCAGAAAGGAGTAAAACCGGCAATACTGTTACCGATTTTGCTCCTTTACGCAAACAATTCTTTAATCCTACTGAAATTGATGGTTCTACGAGTTCAATAAAACTAATTTCTTGAATAGGGCAATCGATTTGTTTTTGTACTTTTTTAACAAATTGTATGGCTGAATGGACAGCCGATTTTACACGGCTTCCATGACATACATATAAGATTGCATCCATTCTAAAGCACCTCATTCCATTTTAAGGGAGAATTTATAGACTTGAATAATTAATGTTTTTATGTTCAGTGATCGCGTTATAGTCAGTCTCAAACCATTGTAATTGATGGTGTAATTTAACTACTTCTCCTACGATAATCATACTAGGATTGGTTATTTTTTCTTTTTCAACGTCTGATATTACATTTTTTAATGTACTAATGATCGTTCGCTGTTGTTCAGTAGTACCATAATGAATCAGCGCAACAGGGGTGTCTTGATGTTTTCCATTTGAAATTAGTTGATGACGAATATATGGTAAGTTATTAACTCCCATATAAATTGCTAGTGTGTCAATGCCTTTTGCTAAAGAGGCCCATTTAACCGTATCCTCTTCTTTGCAATGACCTGTTACAAAAGCAAAGGAACTACTATAATCACGATGGGTGACAGGGATACCAGCATAAGCTGGAGCTGCTATACCTGATGTAATGCCAGGAACGATTTCAAAGGAGACACCACGTTCTACAAGATAAGTTGCTTCTTCACCACCACGACCAAAAATGAAAGGATCTCCACCTTTTAATCGAACTACGTTTTTCCCTTTTTTTGCATACTTCACTAAGAAAGCATTTATTGTTTCTTGTTTTAATGCATGGTAGTTTGGTAGTTTACCAGCGTATATTAACTCGACGGATTCTTTTGCATACTCTAATAGTTCCTTATTAACTAGTCGGTCATATATAATGACATCTGCATTTTGAATGCACTTTAGTCCTTTTATTGTAATTAGATCAACATCCCCTGGTCCAGCACCAACTAAATAAACTTTTCCAATCATTCCACACACCTCATCATCATCGTTTACTTAAAACTTCTAAATCTAAAATAAAGCCACCACTTTGACTAATTTTCTTTTTTTCATACATCAGTAGTTCATTAACTTCCGGTTTCTTAACATAAAACTTTTCAAGTTCTGTATCAACTAATTTAAATGCTTTTTCATCATCACTTGCTAATATAACAATAGGAACGATACGGCTTTCGATTGATGCTTCAAATCGATATAAAAACATATGTCACCGACTTTCTTTAAGATGCATTAACAGTTTCAAGAATGGAAGTTAAATAGGTTTGTAATTCTTCAATACCAACTCTTGATACATAATCTAAATAAGGCTCTGAAGGTAGTTTATTTTCACTAAAGTGCTGTAAGAATTTTTCTAATACTAGGTGAAGGGCAGGGGATTCAACCTTCCCTTTTAATTTTTGATTTAATTTACCACCGTTGGCTAATGTACCACCTACATAGATTTCAAAAGCCTCAACTAATTCTTTTTTCTCATTTCGAGCCTTGATTCCTTGAAGTCCTATATCAGCGATTGCTCTTTGACCACAAGAGTTAGGGCAACCAACCATATGAATTCTAACAGGTACATCTAAAGTAATTTTTTCATCTAAATAAGAAGCTGTTTCCTTCATACGAGCCTTCGTTTCGACTAAAGCTAAATTGCAGTATTCATTTCCTGTACAAGCAACAGAATAACCAATAAATTTTGGCGGTATTGGTGTGAATTTTTCAAGTATTGGTTCTTTTAATAATTCTTCAATATTTTCTGCTGGAATATTTGGCAAAATTAAATTTTGTGAATTACAATTACGTATTTCACCATTACCGTATTTTTTAACAATTCTAGCTAACTCAAAAACATCCTTAGAATGCAATCTTCCAACAGGTATACTTAATCCGACATAATTTAGTCCTTCTTGCTTTTGTGGATGAACTCCATAAAAATATCCTGCATTCCATGATTCTTCATAGCCAGTTCCTTTTGTTAATAGCTTACCTGTATATCCTTCTAAAACTTCTTTAAACTTTTCAACGCCCCAATCAGCGACTAAAAACTTTAAACGAGAGTGATGGCGTTTCTCACGGTAGCCATAATCTCTAAAGATTGTTGTAACGGCGATTGCAACTTCCTTCACTTGATGTGGTAACAAGAATACATCAAGTTCTTGAGCTAAATGTGGAGCAGAAGAAAGTCCGCCACCTACTTTTAAATGGAAACCAGAAGTTTCCTTGCCGTTAATTTCTTTAATAGCCGGAATAAATGAAATGCAGTTAATTTCTGCATTTGATGCATTATTTTTATTTGTACTGATCGACATTTTATATTTTCTTGGTAGATTAGAGAATTCTTCATTAAACTGAAAGAATTCATAAACTTCCTTCACGATAGGTGTAGTATCAAATAATTCATTTGGATCGATCCCTGCAAGTGGGTTTCCAACGATATTACGTGTAATATCACCACATGCACCAGCACTAGATAGACCAACTTTTTCTAAACGAGTGAAAATATCTGGTATTTGTTCAATTGTTAGCCAATGAAATTGGATTGCTTGACGAGTTGTAATATCATATACATCTCGACCATAATCACGAGCGATTTCTGCTAATGTTTTAAGCTGTTCATGTGTTAATATGCCAGACGGAACATTAACTCGCATCATAAAATATCCGGCTTCTTTTGGTTTTTGTAAATAGCATCCAGCCCACTTGAATAAATCCCATTGATCTTTTGGAATTGATTCAAACCCATTTTTAGCATAGTAGGGGATGTCATCATAAATTTTAAGTCCATCCTTAACGAGTTTCTTTTTTTCAGTTTCATTTAGCTTAAGATTGTCTTTCCATATTTTTTCAAATGCCATCGAACATCACCTTACCCAATATAATTTTTACTCTTTAAAAATTGAAGTATTGTTTCAACACATTCTTGTACAGATTGCTGATCAGTATTTAATGTAATTTCTGGCTTTATTGGTGCCTCATACGGAGAGCTGATGCCAGTAAAGTTTTGAATTTCACCATTTTTTGCTTTTTTATAAAGTCCTTTCGGATCTCTACTCTCACAAGTTTCAACGGAGCATTCTACGTAAACTTCAATAAACTCGTCTTGTTCGACTAATGACCTAACGATATTTCGATCAGCAATAAATGGGGAGATAAAAGCCGTTAAGACAATTTGCCCATTATCAACAAAGAGTTTTGCTACTTCACCAATTCGTCTTATGTTTTCAGTTCTGTCATAATCAGTGAATCCTAGATCTTTGTTCAAGCCGTGACGAATATTATCACCATCTAGTACGTATTGTTGAACATTAAGATGGAATAATGCTTTTGCAATCTCGTTAGCAATCGTCGATTTACCTGAAGCAGATAAACCAGTAAACCATAAAATACAGCTGTGGTGCTTGTTTTTTTGACGACGGTCTTCTTTTGAAATACTAGCCTGATGCCAAACGATATTTTTAGACATTTAACGTTTCTCCTATTCTACAGAAATTGATTCAGGTTCTTTTAAACCTTCAATTAGTACTTCAACAACTTCTTTTCTACTAAAAGCAGAAGGAGGAATTTCACCTTTTTTTAGCATTTCACGAACCTTCGTACCAGATAATGTTACGTGATGCTCACTACCATGCGGGCATGTTTTGGTCGATGCCATATTCTCGCACTTTGAGCAATAGAAACTATTTTCAAAGAATAGGAGAGAGATTCCTAATTCATCTTGTGAAAACTTTTGAAAGATTTTTTGTGCATCATAAGTTCCGTAGTAATTGCCAACGCCAGCATGATCACGACCAACAATAAAATGTGTGCAGCCGTAATTTTTTCTAACAATTGAATGGAACACAGCTTCTCTTGGTCCTGCATATCGCATTGCGGCAGGGAATACGGCTAAAAATACACGGTCTGTAGGATAATAGTTTTGGAGTAATACTTTATAGCTTTTCATTCGGACTTCTGCAGGAATATCGTCCGATTTTGTCTCTCCAACTAATGGGTTTAAGAACAAGCCATCTACAATTTCAAGTGCGGTTTTCTGAATATATTCATGGGCACGATGAACTGGATTACGAGTTTGAAATCCAACTATTTTTTTCCAATTTAATGATGCAAATTTTTCTCTCGTTTCTTTTGGACTTAAATAATGTTCAGTGAATTGAGTACGATTAATTTGTCTAATAACAGTTATTTCGCCACCTAAATAAACATCACCACGGGAATACATTTTTGCTACTCCAGGGTGGTTTGTGTCAGTAGTACCATAAACAAACTGTGCCTCAGGTAATTTGTTAGGTGTATAAATATCATCAATCTTTAACAAGCCATACACATTATTTTCCCAAGTTAGTTTAACTAGTTCACCTAGTTTTAGATTGCTAGCTATTTGTCCACTCACAGGAAGGGTAATTGGAATACTCCATACAGTCCCGTCTTTTAATCTCATTGTGCTTACGACTTGCTCATAATCATCTTTTCCTAAATAACCAGTAAGTGGACTATAAGCTCCATTTCCAATTAGCTCTAGATCACTTAATGCAATTAAATCTAAGGGAATTTCCTTCAAACCATCTTTAATAGTAACTTCTGGATTAAATCGATTAATTAAGACTCCACCATGAGGGGGTAAACTCATTTCTAAACACTCCTTAAATTTTCCTATTTTAATAGTTAGTAAGAATAAATTTTCGTTTTTTAGCATCTAATATAGACAACTAATCATGTAATCCACATTCAGTTTTTTGTGATCCAGACCAACGACCAGAGCGACTATCCGAAGAATTTGAAGCAGGTAATGTACATACCTCGCAACCTATACTCGGGTACCCAATATCGTGTAATGGATTGTATGGGAGATTTTTGTAATATACATATCGCCAAACTTCCTTCCAAGTCCAATGGATTAAGGGACAAACTTTTACCAGGTTGAACTTATTATCTAGATTAAGAAATTCTGTTTTTTGCCTTGAAGGAGATTGTTCCCTTCTTAAGCCTGAAACCCAAGCATTTGCACCTTTTAGAGCTTCTTGAAGTGGTAAGATTTTGCGAATATTACAGCATTTATTTGGTTCACGCTTCCATAACTCATCTCCATGAATACTTGCTTGCTCTTCTAAAGTCAGACTTGGTGTTTTCTTTTCTATTTGTAAGCTTGGATATTTAGCTTGCACGCGGTCTATTAATTCATAAGTTTCCTTGAAATGTAGGCCGGTCTCTAAGAAAACAACCTTTGCATCAGGCTTTACTTTTGAAATTAAATCAATTAATAAGATTCCCTCAACTCCAAAGCTACAAGCATAAATTAGGCCATCACCATAGGTTTTGTAGGCCCACTCTAGTACTTCAAGTGCACCTTTTGTTTCATTATCAATCGAAAAGTCAGGAATGCTTTTCACGTTCCAATTTTCAAATCTCATTTTCTTTTCCTCCAATTGACTAAAGAAGCCAAGTTATCCTAAAAAGAAAAGGCAGCTCAAATCTACATTTTTCATACGTAGACTTGAACTGCCTCTAGTTTTTCTAGTCAGCAGGAACATATTTACTTTAATCGTATTTTTTCTTGCTTTTCTACTTGAATAATTCTCCCATCTTGAACGACTAATGTGATTGTTCCAAATCTTAAACCATTAAGTAACGATTCCACGACCTCAATGATGGGTTTTAAGTCGTTGGTTTGGCTCATGAGCTTCCTCCTAGAATTTAATTACAACTAAGTCTATCAGAATTATATGGATTGTCAATTTCAAAAATGATAATTTATTAAAAATTTATATATTTCTTAATTTTGTATAATGTGATTGAAGCTCTCCAATATATGTCAAATGTTGAAAATTATAAGTAAAAAACAATATTATAAATAATTCATTAAAAATCTGTTTTGCATTTTAATATTTAGAAAAAATTATTTTGTTCTTATAAGCTATTAATGAATATACATTTATTTAAGAAAGATAATAATGGAATAATAATTATTTACACCTAAAGGAGGTTCCTTTTGACGATATTTCATAACGAACCATTAATTTCAGCTGTTATAGCGTGGTTTATTGCGCAGTTTTTAAAGGTCATTATCCATTTATTTAAAGAAAAAGAATTTGATATATCTAAGTTTTTTGCTTCTGGTGGTATGCCAAGTTCACATTCCTCAACAGTGACTGGATTAGCATTAAGTGTTGGATTAACAGAAGGATTTGAAAATGTTACTTTCGCAATCTCAGCAATTTTTGCTACGATTATTATGTATGATGCTTCAGGTGTAAGATTGGCAGTTAGTAAACATGCAAAGTTATTAAATGATTTTTTTCATGGAAGAATTAAAAATTATAAAGCCTTAAATGAACTAGTAGGTCATACTTCATATGAAGTTGTTGTTGGAGCATTAATTGGAATCATCATTGCAATCATAGTTTCAAAATTTTAACGCTCTAATATAAATCAATTGATTTATATTATGGGCGTTTTTTTACACATTAAGAAAAAGTAAATTAGCATCGAGGTAGTTAATTCGACTTGGTGGTAAAATGTTACATTTTCTGACTCAAAATATATATCAATAGGCGAATTTACATCAGTTTGATAAGATATTGGTAGGATATGTAAATAAGGAGTGGAAAAATGAAAAGTACAGTAAGTGAAAATAGTGCTTGGAAAAAGGTGGGTCGATCGATTTATCAATTCCGATATATTGTAATTGCAATTTTAGCTGTATTTTCAATCATTCTAGGTATTTATTCGAAGCAATTACCTGGCATTTTAGATGGAGATGGTTTTAGGACACCTGGAGAATATGAAAAAGCTAAGAATGTACTAGAAAAAGAATTTGAACAATCGCCAGATTCACTCATCATATTACTTGAGAGAAAAAAGGGTGCCTCTAACGCCGAATTCCAATCTGATATTGAACGGATTGTGAAGGAAGTTCAAAAAGAAAAAAATATAAAACAATTTCATCACCCTCTAATGAATCCGGGTATGAAAAAAGATAATATTGCCTACTTATCTCTTTTATACAATGAGAAAGATCACGATAAACTTGTTGATCTAAACAATAAATTTGCAAAAAAAGTAGAGTCATTTTCAGACGATACAGTAAAGGTAGGAACAACTGGATTTACAATCATTAGTGATGTAATGAATAAAACTAGTCAAGAAGACTTAAAGAAAGCAGAAATGATTGGTGTACCGATTGCATTTATCGTTCTATTTTTTGCATTTGGAAGTTTAGTCGCATCTGCTATTCCAATCATAATCGGTATGATTAGTATATTAAGTACATTTGGTATTTTATTCTTTATAGGTAAGCATGTTGATTTATCAATCTTTGTCTTAAATGTTGCACCGATGATTGGATTAGCATTATCAATCGATTTTGCCCTATTATTCGTAAGCCGTTATAAAACTGAATTACAGAATCATTCATCAGTGAAAGAGGCAATTAGCGTAACGTTTGCAACTGCAGGTAGAGCGATTATTTTTTCTGGTATTTGTGTATTTATCGGATTATCAGCCCTGTACATTATAAATATTGATCTATTTAGAAGTGTTGCAATAAGTGGTGCAGTTGTTGTATTAGTTAGTTTATTTTTATCATTAACTCTATTACCAGCAGTACTTTCAGCTCTTGGTAAAAATATTAATAAAGGTACGTTAAAATCGATTGCGAATCGAAGCCAAGAACAGCAACAAGCAGTTTGGAGAAAATTTGCAAATTTCGTTATGAAAAGACCAATCATCATGGCACTAACATCATTAATCATTTTAGATCTTTTCGTCATTCCAATCAGGGATGTGCACCTAAATATACCGACAATTGATGCGTTACCAAAGGATGCAACGTCGAGAATTAATTATGAAAAATATCAAAAAGCTTTTCTTCCGGAAGCTCAAAAACATGGAACGATCTCAATTGTACTAGAATCCAATAATAATTTTTTAAAGCAAAATAATGTAAACGCATTAGATAAGATACAGAAAAAGCTTGAAGATGACAAAAATGTTTATGAAGTTAAAAGTGTGTTGAATGCAGTTAATTTAAACGCTCAGCAATTATTACCTGCTTTGAAATCTCCAAACGCATCAAAAATTCAGCCTGCGATTGATGCCTATATTAAAAAGAATAAAACTTATATTCAAGTATTCTTGAATTCTGATCCTAAATCAGAAAAAGGTAAACAATGGGTAAGAGATTTTGAGGATAAATATAATGGGAAAATTGAAGGACTTGATTATACTGTCGGTGGTCAAGTGAAATTTGAACAAGAATTATTTGATGAGATTTCAGATAATATGGTATACGGTTTACTTGTGATTATGGTTAGTACTTTTGTCATATTAATGATTGCGTTTAGGTCCATTATCATTCCAATTAAAGCGATATTAATGAATGTATTATCTTTAAGTGCAACGTTTGGAATCATTACTTGGCTATTCCAAGGTGGTAATTTTGGTTTACCTCAATCTGATATCATGTTGATTTTGCCAGTGTTTGTTTTTGGATTAGTTTTCGGTTTAAGTATGGACTATGAAGTATTTTTAATGTCGAGAATGCAAGAGCTATATTATGAATCGGGAGATAATACTTATTCAACAAGAGAAGGGTTAGTATCGACGAGCCGTATTATCACATCAGCGGCATCCATTATGATTGTTATTACAGGAGCATTTGCTTTTACGGATATGGTACCTGTTAAACAGATGGGAATCGGCATTGCTATAGCCATTTTCTTGGATGCCACAATCGTTCGCTTAGTTTTAGTTCCTAGTTTAATGCAATTATTTGGAAAATGGAATTGGTGGTTTCCATTTGCAAAAAATAAAATCGAGGAACCATCTAAACGAGTTGGATAAATCAATTAAAGGAAACTGTTATTCAATTCTAATTTGAATAGCAGTTTATTTATATTTAAGTGAACTAACTCGGTCTGTGTAAAAATTCCCAATTTTTCGAAACTATAGAAAATACATGGTCAAATTTGGTAAACTAAAAAATGAAAGAGGGGAGAAGAAAAAATGTTAAAAAGATCGATTAGAGCAATTTTAATAAGCTGTCTTGTATTAACAATCAGCTTATTAGCAGCATGTGGTAACAATAATGAAAAATCTGCAAATGGTAAAAAACATGGGAAATTACCAATAGCAACAATAAAGGTAAAGGATTATGGTGTCATTAAAGCTGAATTATATCCTAATATCGCACCAAACACAGTAGATAATTTTATTTCACTGGCAAACAAAGGATTTTATAATGGATTAACATTCCATCGAGTTGTTAGAGACTTCGTAATTCAAGGTGGTGACCCTGAGGGAACTGGTGGCGGTGGTCCAGGATATGCAATTGATGGAGAATTTACGTCAAACGGCTTTAAAAATAACTTAAAACATACAACAGGTGTACTATCTATGGCACGAACTGGTGATCCAAATAGTGCTGGAAGTCAATTTTTCATAATGGCAAACGATACACCTGACCTTGATGGGCAATATGCTTCATTTGGTAAAGTGACAGAAGGAATCGATATTGTTAAGAAAATTGACGCAGTGGAAGTGGATTCAATGGAAAAACCTGTTACTCCAGTTATCATCGAGTCAATAAAGGTAGATACAAAAGGCGAGAAATACGCTAAACCAAATACTCATAAAGAATAGTGAGTATTAGATTTATCTTGGTTTTTATGACTTTTACATAAAACACAAAAAACTACTTCGCAAAATGAAGTAGTTTTTTCATTTGAATTAAAATGTGGATTATAATCCTTTTTTTATTTTACCAGACCAAAGTTTGTAGCCGCCTTTAAGTTGGTAAAGTTCTGTTACACCTTGTTTACGTAAAATACGTGCAGCTTGTCCTGGACGTACGCCCATTTGATCATATAAATAGACTGCCTGATCTTTACGAATTTCTTTTGAACGCGTTTTTAATTGTGCGAACGGAATATTACGAGCACCTAATATATGGCCGTTCTTAAAATCTTCTTGATCACGTAAGTCAATTAGCTGAGCTTTACGGTAGCCAGCACGAAATTCTTCCTCAGATAACGTTTTAATTAAACGTTTTTGGTAGAAATACATAACTGTTGAGTATACAATGATACCTAGTACGACAAAAATTATTGGTAAAAACTGACTCAAATTTTTCAACACCTTTCAATTACCTACTTATCTTATTATAATTCTCTAGTAGGATTGTGCAAGAAACTTTCATTAAAAAAGTAAAAATTTATCGAAAAATGAGGAGATTTTCAACATGACAAAGACAAAGTGGAATTTTATTAATAGCGGAGTAAAATCAGGTAGCTATAATATGGCTCTTGATGAATGCTTAATCAAGTGGCAAAGTGAAGAAGGTTTTCTTCCGACACTGCGTTTCTATGAATGGGAAAATCCTACTGTAACCATCGGATATTTCCAAAAAAACCAAGAAATAAGTTTAGAAGCATTAAAAAAATACAATGGTGATTTCGTAAGACGCCAAACTGGTGGAAGAAGCGTACTTCATCACGATGAATTAACTTATAGCGTAATTGTCCCAGAAAGCTATCCAAATATGCCTGTGTCAGTTACAGAAGCATATCGAGTGATTTCAATGGGAATTTTAGAAGGGTACAAGCTACTTGGTTTAGATGCTTCTTTTTCTGTACCAAAAACTGCTGAAGAAAAAAATCAATTAAAAAACCCAGCAAGTGCCGTTTGCTTTGATGCGCCTTCATGGTATGAAGTTGTTGTAAATGATAAAAAAATTGCTGGAAGTGCTCAAACGAGACAAAAGGGCTCAATTCTTCAGCACGGTTCAATTCCTTTAAATATTGATGTTGATATGTTATATGACTTATATATTTTCTCTTCAGACGCAGTGAGAGAGAGAATGAAAAAACGATTCTTAGATCGTGCAACATGGATCAATGCAGAAAGTAATACTCCTAAAACAATGGCTGACTTGTATGAAGCATTTGAAAAAGGCTTCGAAATTGGCTTAGATATCGAGTTGGTGCCTTATGAATTAACAGAGGCTCAAGAGAAGGAAGTACAGGATTTAGCTGCTACAAAATATAGTACTGAGGAATGGAATTTACGTAAGTAGTATATAGTTTTTTATTGAAAGCCTTTATGGCTTTCTTTTTTTTGCATTGAGTGTGGGTGAAGATGTTTATAAAAGATGTAAGAGTGCAAATGAACCGGTCTATAGTAGGCATCAACGGAAAAAATTTCGATGTCCTAAAGGAGTATCATAAGAGAACTTCCTACCTTTTCCACTGTTTTAATTATTATCGGGGTTAATACTAATCAAAATGTGGAGAAGGAGTAGATTATATGAAGCCTTTTTTACCAAAGCTTGTTTATTTCGAGCCCCAAGCTTTAGAGTATCCATTAGGTAAGGAATTAAAGGAGAAATTTGAGCAGATGGGTTTAGAAATAAGAGAAACAACATCTCATAATCAAATTCGAAATTTACCAGGTGAAAATGATGTGGAAAAATATCGGATTGCCAAGTCAACTTTAGTTGTTGGGTTGCGTAAGACTTTAAAGTTTGAAACATCTAAACCTTCAGCGGAATATGCAATTCCTCTAGCTACAGGCTGTATGGGGCATTGCCATTATTGCTACTTACAAACAACCCTTGGTTCTAAGCCATATATTCGGGTATATGTAAATTTAGAAGATATTTTTGCGCAAGCCCAGAAGTATATGAAGGAACGCGAGCCTGAGATCACAAGGTTTGAAGCTGCCTGTACTTCTGATATTGTTGGCATAGATTATTTAACACATTCACTTAAGAAAACGATTGAATTTATTGGTGAAACAGAATATGGTCGATTACGATTTGTAACGAAATTTCCACATGTAGATCATTTACTTGATGCAAAACATAATGGAAAAACAACATTTAGATTCAGTATAAATTCTAGGTATGTTATCAAAAACTTTGAACCTGGAACTGGTTCATTTGATGAGAGAATAGAAGCCGCGAAAAAAGTTGCATATGCAGGATATCCATTTGGATTTATTGTTGCACCTATTTATATGCATGAAGATTGGGAAGAGGGCTATGAGGAGCTTTTTATTCGATTAAAGGATGCATTAGGTGAATTGGCAAATGAGAAGATGACATTTGAACTTATACAGCACCGTTTTACTAAGCCTGCCAAAAAGGTGATTTTAGAGAGGTATCCTAATACTAAACTTGAAATGGATGAAGAGAAAAGGAAATATAAATGGGGGAAATATGGAATTGGAAAATATGTTTATCAAAAAGAAGAAGCTGCTTCAATTGAAGAGACCATTTCGGGTTATATAAAAAAGTATTTTCCTAATGGAGAAATTCAATATTTTACATAATGAAGTGTATCTATTTTATAGGTACACTATTATTATTTTCATCATACTCTTATACAGAATGATGATCTATTAACATTTAAATGAGTTCATGTTAATTGCACTTTTGGTTTATGTGTTGTATCATTTTAATTGATGCTTATTGTAACGGAATAAAGTTTGAATGAGTGTATTGGAGGAAGAACATGCCCACACCTAGTATGGAAGATTATATTGAACAAATTTACCTTTTAATTGAAGATAAAGGGTATGCTCGTGTATCTGATATTGCCGAAGCATTATCTGTACACCCATCGTCAGTAACCAAAATGGTACAGAAACTAGATAAAGACGATTACTTAATTTATGAAAAATATAGAGGATTAATCCTAACGCAAAAAGGTAAAAAGATGGGAAAAAGACTTGTCTATCGCCATGTATTACTTGAGCAATTCTTAAGAATTATTGGTGTGGATGAAAACTTAATTTATCAAGATGTTGAAGGAATGGAACATCATATGAGTTGGGAAGCGATTGATCGAATTGGAGAACTAGTTCAGTTCTTTGAAGAAGATAAAAATCGAATCGAAGCATTAAAAGATATTCAAAAGTCGAATGAAACCCAATCGAATTCAAATAATTAAAAAGACCGTGCTTAGTAGGAAGCACGGTCTTTCTTTTTGCCCTTTTCACCCTCAATCACAGTTAAGTGACTTGCATCCTTTGTTCGTTTTTTTAACAAAGGTGTGGAGGTACTTTTTCTTGAAGTGGGCTTTGATTTGTTAATCGATTTTTTAAACGAGCTAGATTTTTGTGTGTTATATTTTTTTATAGTTTGTTTTGCAGCCTTACGATAGGAGTCTTGCTGGCTTCTTTGGCTGTTTGAAGATGAAAAAACTCTATAAATAAAATAAATAATTAAAAGGATTAATCCAATAAACAAAAACCGTTGTAATAATTTTGCTGGATCGTTTATCAACTGAGCAATTAAGCCAAAAAGTGCTAATGCTATTATTCCATAAAATATTGATGTGTACACTTTTTGATTCACTTTTAAGCACCTCCTATGTGAAGAGTAAATTAGTTATTAAATGTATTAGAAAAAATATTGTTTCTTATAGTTTATTACATTTTATCCAATAAGTTGATATTTTTTACAAAATTCTGTCAATTATATCTTGTTATTTTTTTCCACTTCTAAAAGTCGGTTAAATGAAGCGATTGAAACTTCAACTTGATCATCAGATGGCTCTTTAGTTGTTAATAATTGAAGCCATAATCCAGGGTAACCTACCCATCTTAATATAGGAATATTTCGAACTTTATTTGTTAATTGTAGAACTTCGAACGAAACGCCTATAACGACTGGAATTAATAAAAGTCGATCGACAATTCTTAGCCATAGTGGGCTTGTTGGAACTAAGAAGTATATGAACATACCAACAATTACAGTAAATAGGATAAAACTACTTCCACAACGATAATGAAGTCGAGATTGTGATTGTACTCCTTCAATCGTTAAAGGAATATTGTTTTCATATGCATTAATCACTTTATGCTCGGCACCGTGATACATAAATACTCTTTTTATAAATGGAGTCAAGGAGACTAAGTAAATATAAATTAATAAAAAAGCTAGTTTTAAGATACTTTCTATTATGACTTGTTGAAAATCGGTTTCAAATATTGGTTTCAATGTTGCTGCCAGTAGAACCGGTACAAGTGTAAAAATAACTTTACCAACTAAAAAGGATAAAACGGCTAGTAATGAAAGTCCGAGATAAGTTGCAAGCGTACCTTTTTGTTTTTCACGCTCAATTGCAATTTTCTCATCATCTTTTGGATCAATCCCGTATCTTTCAGTTGAGTAATTTAAATGCTTGGATCCATTAATACTTGCTTGTATAATCGCGACTACACCACGGACAAAAGGAATTTTCTTTAATTTTTGCATTGTCCGATTTATATGTATCGGTTCTTCATAATATTGTATTTCTTCATTTGACCTGCGGATAGCAGAGACTGTATGTGTTTTGCCACCAAACATTACGCCCTCTACGATTGCTTGCCCCCCATAAACTGCTTTATTTTTCTCTCTCATGTTGCACCAACCTAAACTTGTTTTTTATCTATTACTATCTATTGTAAATGTAAGCATAATAATGGTGCAAGTAAGAAGTAGGAAAATCTAAATAATAATCATAATATTTTTAATTTTCTAATAAAGATTTGAAATCACATTAAAAATTTCTTTGTTGGACATAATACTCAGAGATATTTAGCAATGTATGGAAAGGGAAATGTTAAATGCAGGAAAAAGATAAAGAACAAGAAAAGAAGCAAGGTCAGGATCAAGAACAAGAAAAGGATATGCAGGGTAAAGAAAACAATCAAAACCAAGTTCAAAATCAAGATGATCAAAGTCAAAATCAAAATGAAAATCAAGTGCAAGGTGGTCAGACTGGATCGAGCGGGAATAAGCACTTTAATAAGATTGTAAGTATTGGGTTTTTCGGTGGTATATTTTGGTCTACTGTTTTGTTAGTTCTTAGTTATTTTGACTTTACTCAAATTGGTCCAAATTTTGTTTTTGAAAGAATCAAACTTGGAAAATGGGCAAATGGTAATGTTGAAAACTTAATTTCTATAGTTGGTATAGGGATTATTTCAATCATTATTGCGTTTATATTTTATTTTATCGGTAGAAAATTTAACGGAGTTCTTCCAGGTATATTTTTTGGATTGCTCCTTTGGGTTATTGTTTTTATTCTTCTTGGTAAAGTAGCATTCGATTTAAAAGCAATTAAGGATTACTCGTCTGATACGACAGTTACTACAATCTGTTTATTCATTTTATACGGAACTTTTATTGCATATTCTGTTTCTTTTGCATTTCAAGAGCAAAAGGCATATTTGCGTGGCTATTCAAAATAGTCTGGCCTATGATAAAATAAACCTTGGGTATTCCAAGATATGTTTGTTTGGGATAAATATGCAAAAAATGATGGGTGGAGACTTTTAAAATGGCTAAGTTTTTATTATTGAATGGACCTAATCTAAATATGCTCGGTCAGAGAGAAGTTTCTATCTATGGTTCAACTACATTAAAGGATATTGAGGATCATTTATCATCGGTTGCACATGAAAATGGGGATACGATTGATTGCTTTCAATCGAATCATGAAGGTGAATTAATCGATAAACTGCATGCTGCAAATAATGTTTATGATGGGATTCTGTTTAATCCTGGCGCATTTACTCATTACAGTTATGCAATTCGTGATGCAATTGCAAGTATTACCGTTCCAACAATTGAAGTACACATTTCAAATATACATAAAAGAGAAGAGTTCCGACATACTTCAGTTTTAGCTGCAGTAACTGTAGGGCAAATCGTTGGTTTAGGTGTGTATGGATATGATTTAGGTTTAAGTGCGTTAAAAAAGATTAGTAGGGGAGAGAAAAACAATGGAAAAAATTAAAAAGTTACGTGAAGCTTTAGTAGAAAAAGGATTAGACGCATTATTAGTTACTAGTACATACAACAGACGTTACATGACGAACTTCACAGGTTCTGCTGGTGTTGCATTAATTACTCAGGACAAAGCTTTATTCATTACTGATTTCCGCTATATTGAACAAGCTACTAGCCAATGTGAAGGTTATGAGATTGTTAAACATGAAGGTTCAATTCCAGCTGAAGTTGCAGCTTTAACAGATAAATTTGGCGTATCAAAACTTGGGTTTGAACAAGATCATGTTACGTTTACAGAATTTGGTTCTTACCGCAAAGTAGTAAAAGCAGAATTAGTTCCTGTAAGTGGTTTAATTGAAAAATTGCGCTTAATTAAAACTGATGCAGAGATTTCAATCATTAAGGAAGCTACTAAAATTGCGGAATCTGCTTTTGATCATATTTTAGGTTTTATCCGTCCAGGTGTTACTGAATTAGAAGTATCGAATGAATTAGAATTTTTTATGCGTAAATTAGGAGCTACTTCATCATCATTTGATACAATCGTTGCTTCTGGTACGCGTTCTGCTCTTCCTCACGGTGTAGCATCTGAAAAAGTAATTGAAACAGGTGATTTTGTAACGTTAGATTTTGGAGCATACTATAAAGGTTATGTATCAGATATGACTAGAACAGTTTCTGTTGGTGAGCCTCATTCTGATTTGAAGAAAATTTATGATATTGTTCTTGAAGCTCAATTACGTGGTGTTAACGGGATTAAAGCAGGAATTACAGGTAAAGAAGCTGATGCTTTAACTCGTGATTATATTACGGAAAAAGGTTATGGAGAATATTATGGACATGGAACTGGCCATGGTATTGGTTTAGAAGTACATGAGGGACCTGGCGTATCATTCCGTTCTGATACAGTATTAGAGCCAAATATGATCGTAACTTGTGAACCAGGTATTTATATTCCAAATCTAGGTGGAGTTCGTATAGAAGATGATTTAATCGTTAAAACTGGTGGTAACGAAAACTTAATGTCTTCACCAAAAAATCTAATCATTTTATAAGTTTTCATTAGATTAGAAATTAGAACTACACAAAAAGCGTATTTTACTTTATGATATAAAGTTGTAAAAGAAATTCATGGTAAGAGAAATGGTTCTTTTTTTACACAATACATACTTATAGAATCATTTCATTTTTTAGGAGGATATTTAATGATTTCAGTAAACGATTTTCGTACAGGTTTAACAATTGAAACTGACGGTGGACTTTGGCAAGTAATCGATTTCCAACACGTTAAACCGGGTAAAGGTGCTGCATTCGTACGTTCAAAACTTCGTAATCTACGTACAGGTGCTGTACAAGAAAAAACATTCCGTGCTGGTGAGAAAGTAGCAAAAGCACATATTCAAAACCGTAAAATGCAATATTTATATGCTAATGGTAACCAACATGTATTCATGGACAATGAGTCTTATGAGCAAATTGAATTACCAGAAGCAAATATTGAACGTGAATTAAAATTCCTTAAAGAAAATATGGAAGTTTATATCATGACTTTTGAAAGTGAAATTTTAGGTGTTGAATTACCAAACACAGTTGATCTAAAAGTAGTTGAAACTGAACCAGGTATTAAAGGTGATACTGCTTCTAACGTTACAAAACCAGCTACAATGGAAACTGGTTTAGTAGTACAAGTACCAATCTTCATTAATGAAGGCGAAGTTTTAATTATTAACACAACTGAAGCTAGCTACGTTTCACGTGCAAAATCTTAATTAAATGTAAAAATGGAGGCACTTATTTAAATAGTGTCTCTTTTTTCTTATTAACAAATTTAAACAAGTAAGGGTGATTAAATGGTTACATCAATTGTTCTTTGGACATTGATTATCATTTGTTTTGCATTGGCGTTTATTGCGCTAATCAAACCAATAATTCCAGGTGTACCAGTATTATGGGTAGGGTTTTTAATTTATTACTTTGGTATTAATAAAAGTAATTTAAATATGTCGTTTTGGATTATTATGCTGATTTTTACAGCTGTTATTTTCTTAGCGGATATTTTGGCTAATAAATATTTTCTTAAAAAATACGGCAGTACAAAAACTGGTGAAAGAGTAGGTTGCTTAGCTGTAATCGTTGGCTCGTTTGTTTTTCCTCCCTTTGGCTTAATTATTGTCCCATTCATTTCTGTTTTTATAGCTGAGAAATTACAAGGGAAGAATACGAAAGAGTCGATAAAATCTGCATGGGCAACAGTTGTTTCTTTCATTAGTAGCTCATTAGCAAAAGCGGTATTGCAAGTTATTATGGTTATAATCTTTTTTGTTTATATTATATTTTAATCTGGCTTGAGAATCTTATATTTAAACAATGAAGAAAGTTTGTCTGCCTTAATATTAGGTATAGTCATATTGATTTCCATTCAGGATGCTCGCTATCCATGGAGCCGGTCCTGAGCCTCCTCGTTCCTGCTTTGATAAATACTCATGAACCCTTTATGAGTAAGTGATTGTCAAGATTATTCTTAATAATTACTCATGAACCTGTCATGAGTAAGTAATTTTCATATTTTTACTTTTTCAATTACACATCAACCATACATAAGCAAGTCTGAAGAGAGAAGTTATACGGCTTCTCTCTTTTTTGTGCCTTCTAATTAATGTTTGTCTTCTGAAATGGACATGTTCAGCATATTAGTAATAAAAAAGAATGAAAAAAGGTGTGTAGCTATGAAGGATTGGATTGACTCAATGGATCGAGCCGTTCTAAGTATGGGAATGCTCAGAGTTTTTGGTGGAAGTGTAGAATTGATTGCTGCTTTTACAATTTTGTATTTAAACGACATTAAGAAAGCATTAGCAGTAAATAGTGTTTTGGCAACTGTCGGACCTATTATCCTCATTTCAACAATGGCTATTGGAATTATAGGTGTGGCATCTAAATTAGATCCTATTCGATTAGTTTTAGTAGTTTGTGGTGTGTTTTTAATATTGTTGGCAGTTTTTAAATGATAGGATGTGACCTTTTATGGAAGAGGTTTTCAACGTATTGCCTACATTAATAAAAGAAAAGCTACAGCGTTCATATGGAGACCTACATCAAGTAGAGGAATTAAGGTTAAGGATCGGGCGTCCAGTTGAAGTGATTTCTAATAATCAGTCAAATTTTATACCTTATATCCTAACAGAAGAAGAAGGCGGGCAAATTCTTGGAAAGTTAAGTCAATTTTCAATTTATACGATTGAGGAAGAATTGAAAAAAGGCTATATCACAATTAAAGGTGGGCATCGAGTCGGGTTAGCTGGTCGTGTTGTAACCGAAAACGGAATGGTTAAAATGATTCGAGATATTAGTTCTTATAATTTTCGTATTGCAAAAGAAAAAGTAGGAATAGCTAGTCCATTTGTAAAGTATGTTTATGAAGGAAGATGGAAAAACACGATGCTGATTGGCCCGCCACAAGCAGGGAAAACAACATTACTTAGGGATTTTGCAAGAGTGGTGAGTCAAGGTGATGCCATAAGGGGAATAAGACCTGGGAAGGTTGGTATTGTTGACGAGCGATCTGAGATAGCAGGTTCAGTTAAAGGGGTACCTCAATATACATTTGGTGAGAGGATTGATGTATTAGATGCGTGTCCAAAGGCTGAAGGAATGATGATGCTTGTAAGGTCGATGAGTCCTCACGTCATTCTTGTGGATGAAATTGGAAAAAAGGAAGATGTAGATGCAATTTTAGAAGCAATCTATGCCGGTGTTCAATTAATAGTGACAGTCCATGGCTATTCACTAGAAGAAATAAGAAAACGCCCTTCTCTTTTGCCTTTGTTTCAAAATGGGACATTTGAACGATTTATTGAAATTTCAAATTTCCCGTCACCTGGTACTGTTACGGATATTAAAAATAAGGATTGTACTAGTTTATTTCATCCGAGGGCGGTGCTTTAGATGAGGTGGATTGGAGCACTTATTATCATTTTTTCAACAAGCTGGCTTGGATTTTATTTTGCAGGTAGATTATCAGAACGGACAAAAGAATTAAGGGGCTGGAAGTTAGCTCTCCAATCTCTTGAAGCAGAGGTCATGTATAGTCAATTGCCACTGCAAGAAGCGTTTAGAAGAATTTCGAGTCAATTAAAAGGACCGATTAATAGTTGTTTACAGGATTTTGCAATTCAACTTGAAACGAGTGCATTTTCAGCGAAAGAAGCCTGGGAAAATTCATTACTGAAATATGCTAAAACTGTCTCGATTAAAGAGTCTGACTTACAAGTATTATTACAGTTTGGTGAGACGATTGGTATGCATGATAAATATTCACAACAAAAACAAATCATTTTAGCATTAAAACATTTGGAAAGAGAAGAGCAGGAAGCAATCGATTCGCAGGGCAGTTATGAACGAATGTCTAAAATGCTAGGCGTTTTAAGTGGAATATTAATCGTTATATTACTCTTGTAGGAGGAATTTAAATTGATTACAAATTATGCACTGATGTTTCAAATAGCTGGGATTGGAGTAATTGCTGCAATTATCCATGCGGTCTTAAAAAAAGCCGGACAGGAAGAGTTTGCTACTTGGACGATTATTACTGCATTCATTATCGTATTTCTTCAAGTTATCACTAAAGCTGGTGATCTATTTAATAAAGTTAGGGATGTATTTCTATTTCATTAGATTAGGGGTGAGAGTCTTTGGAAATCATCCAAATTGTTGGCATTGGGTTAGCCGCTACATTTGTCATTCTTTTATTAAATCAATTTAAAATGAATAATTTTACTTTAGCAATAACTGTTTTTATAAGCTGTGTCTTATTTTTATTTTTATTAGATAAGGTGCAATTCTTATTAGATCAAATTCAAAAACTAGCAAATCAAGCGAGTATTAAAAATGTGTATGTTGAAACTTTATTAAAAATAATTGGGATCGCATACATAGCTGAATTTGGAGTTCAAATTACGAAAGATGCAGGACAAGGGGCAATTGCTTCTAAGATTGAATTAGGGGGCAAAGTACTCATTTTGGTTCTTGCAGTACCGATTTTAACAGCTTTAATTGAAACAATTTTAAGTTTTTTACCAAAAATTTCTTAGATGTAAGGAAAGGAGGACATTATGTCAAAAAGGATGAAAGTTTTTCTTCTTTTCTTTACTCTCTTTTTTTTAGTACCAAGAATTGTACAAGCTGCTCCTCCACCTGCTGAAATAGTAAATGAACAAATACAAAAGTTAGGGATCGATGAAGTTCAACAGTATTGGGATGAAGTTGTTCATCAATATGGTGGTTTTTTACCAGAAAGTCAAAAAGGGGACTTTATCCAATTTGTTAAGGGAGAAAAGAAATTTTCATTGCAAGAATGGTTTATTGCATTTGCTAAATATATATTTTTTGAGTTATTAAGTAATGGAAAAATATTAGGGATCTTAATTATGTTAGTAATTTTTAGTTCTTTACTCCAATCATTACAAAATGCATTTGAGAAGAGTACGGTCAGTAAGATTGCTGATAATGTTGTTTTTTTAGTATTAGTAGTTTTTGCATTAAATAGTTTCTATGTTGCCACGCAGGCCACCCAAGATGCAATTACAGTCATGATTGATTTTTTACGAGCATTAATACCTATTTTACTAGCTTTGATTGCGACATCAGGTGGTGTCATATCTGTTGGCGTTTTCCATCCAATCTTAATATTTTTAATGCATACAAGTGGATTACTAGTGACGTATTTTGTACTACCTTTAATTCTTGTATCTACAATTTTAAGTATTGTAAGCATTATAAATGATGAGTTAAAGGTGACAAAACTAGCTTCTTTAATAAGAAATGTTGCTGTAGGTGTACTAGGAATCTTTTTAACTATTTTTTTAGGGGTATTAAGTGTACAAGGTCTAACGACTGCAGTAACGGATGGGGTAGCAGTAAAAACAGCTAAATTTGTAACAAGTAATTTTGTTCCGGTAGTTGGGAAAGTTTTTGCAGACGTTACAGATACAGTTATTAGTGCATCTTTATTATTAAAAAATACAGTTGGGATTGTAGGGTTAGTAACTTTATTAGCAATCGTTGTATTCCCAGCTATTAAAATATTAGTTTTAGCTTTAATTTATAAATTCTCAGCGGCGATTTTACAACCAGTTGGAAGTAAAAATATCATTAGCACGATTGATACGATCGGAAAAAGTGTAACTTATTTATTCGTTTGTTTATCAATTGTTTCATTAATGTTTTTCTTAAGTATGACTTTAATAATAGCGGCAGGAAACATTGTCGTCATGTTTAGGTAGGTGGAAAAATGGGGTTCTTTATACACTGGGTTTCAAATATTATCGTCTATATATTAGTTGCAACCGTCATTATGATGTTAATTCCAAATACCGGCTTAGCAAAATATGTACGATTTGTAGCCAGTCTATTATTAATTGTCATGATGCTCCAACCAATTTTTCAATTATTCAGAGTAAATATAAAAGAAGTGCTAGCTGGGTACCAGTCTAAAACGTATGAAGCAAATGGCGAAATAAAAAATGAAATAAATAATAAGAAAAATGAAATACAAGAAGCAGAACGTGCATATATATTAAAACAAATGGCTGTCCAAATGAAAAAGGACGTTGAAAAAAGCTTTACAAAAGAATTTGAACAGGTCATTACAAATGTGGATTTACAAGTAAAAGATGGAGTTAATACAGTAAAAACAGCTCAAGATCTTTCTAAAGTAATCGTTTACGTAGGACCTAAAAAAGATGAGACAAGCAATGTAGAACCTGTTCAAGAAGTATCAATTAATACCGATCAGCCAGTTCAGACAGACGATGAAAAAATTAAACAACAAGAGTTACAAACTTTTTTAGCAAATAAATGGGAGCTTGAGGACAAGCAAATCGAAGTCAAAATGGAAGGAGGGGAGTAATGACAAATGAAGAAAAAGATTCCACCAATAAAATTAGCAGACTTTCTAAAAGGAAATGGCGATGACAAAACCTCTTCTGACAAAGAAAAAAGTCCATTTAAACTGACGAGAAAATATGTACTAGCTCTACTGGGACTCGGGATTTGTTGGATGATTGCAAGCAGTCTATTTGCTAATACAAATCAAAAAACGAATTCAATGCTTTCACCTATTTCGACAGAAACGAGTGGAACACCAAAAAATAATGAACAAGCTGTTGAGACTCTTGGAAGTGGTGGTGGAAAATCCTCATCGAACAAAATAGAAGAAATTGAAAAAAAATACGAGCAGCAGCTTACAGACACATTAAATAATATGGCTGGTGTAAGTAATGTAAAAGTAGAAGTAAATCTTGAAGGTAGTGAAAAGAAAGTCTACCAAACAAATAAAACAAACCGTACTCAAGAAACTGATGAAACAGATAAACAAGGTGGAACACGAAATATTGATGATCAATCTCAAGAAGAGCAAGTAGTCATTATTGATAACGGAGATAAACAAGAACCAGTAGTAGTCGAGACTGAAATGCCAAGAATTAGAGGAGTCTTAATTGTAGCCAAAGGTGCACAAAATCTAGAAATTAAACAAATGATTAGAGAAGCTGTTACACGATTACTTGATGTTCCAAGCTATCGTGTCTCTGTACAACCAAAAAAATAAGAGGAAGAAGGTAAAAGTTAAATGAAAAAACAAACAATTTGGTTATTAACAATGTTAAGTTTAGTAGTTGTATTATCAGTTTATTATGTTACGACACCTGATAATTTAAAAACAACAAGTTTTATGAACATGAATAATAGTACAAATACAGATTCTTTAGACTCAACTCCTAAAGATACTAAGAAAACAGATTCTAAAACAGATACTTCTAAACAAAACTCAGATACTTCTAAACAAAACGATAAAGAAACTGCTTCTCAAGAAAATTCTACTAGTGAAGTATTCTTAAAACAACGTATGGAACAAGAAGATCAAAGAAGTCAATTAATTGATGAATATAAAGCTACTGTTGACTCAGCAACTGCATCAGCACAAGAGAAGAGTGAAGCATTCACTAATATGAACGAACTTCAAAAATTAACTGCATTAGAATCAGATGTAGAAACTATGATTAAAGAAGCTGGCTATAAAGATGCACTAGTTCGTTCTGACAAAGATGAAGTAAAAGTAGATGTAACATCAGCAAAACCAAGCAGAAAAGCAGCGAATGACATCATTCAAATGACAAGAAGTGTCTTAGGTGAAAAATTAGTAGTAGTAAAATTCCAAGTTAAATAAGTTGATGAACAACGAGGGTGTCTCATGGACCCCTCGTTTTTTAATGGACATACATAGTTCGGAGTTTATATATAATGTTCTCAAAGTGTTGGTTATTCTAGTGATTCGAATTTAGGACAGTCCCTCTTCATTTTTTTTAATAAGCTTATAAATAATTAATGTGAATTTTAGGATTATTCCTAATTCCTATTCACTTTCTGTCTTTGGTTTTCCCTGTTATAATAGTTTATATTAAATTATTTTTGGTAAGGAATAATATATAAATATTCCTTGTAAAATGGCTAAAAATAATTAGGAATTACTTTGGTTAAAATAATTTGTTGAAAAGTTTAGTATTAGGTTATAAGATTAGACTATATGTCTTAAGGGGTGAACAGAATGAAAATTCATGAAATTAGAGAGTTAATTAAGTTAATCGATCAATCAACAATAAATGAATTCGAATTTGAGGATAATGGTGCTATCGTTAAAATTAAAAAAGGTGGACAAACAACTGTAGTTACATCTCCAGTTGCACACCAAGAGTTAGCTCCTGTAGTTACATCTGCTCCAGTTGCTACTTTAGAAAGACCAGTTGCTGCAGAAGTTGCTGCACCTGTAGAGGAAAAAGAAGATACAAGTAACTTACATAAGATTACATCACCGATGGTAGGTACATTCTACGCATCTCCATCTCCTGATGCAAAAGAATACGTATCAATAGGCGATCGTATTAAAAACGATTCAATCGTTTGTATCGTTGAAGCAATGAAGCTATTTAATGAAATTGAAGCTGAAATTGAAGGCGAAATCGTTGAAGTACTTGCTAAAAATGGTCAATTAGTAGAATACGGTCAACCATTATTCTTGGTAAAGGCCTAATATCTACAAAATTAACAGTACTTTACTAGAGAAGGTGAAGAAATGAAAAAGGTTTTAATAGCGAATCGAGGAGAAATCGCCATTCGAATTATTCGAGCATGTAAAGAATTAAATATTGAAACAGTTGCTATTTACTCTGAAGGAGATAAAGAAGCATTACATGTTCAAATGGCTGATGAAGCTTATTGTGTAGGTCCTAAATTATCAAAAGATAGTTATTTAAATATGACTAATATCATTAGTATTGCAAAATTAACTGGTTGTGACGGAATCCATCCTGGTTATGGTTTCTTATCAGAAAATGCTAGTTTTGCAGAATTATGTACAGAGTGCAATGTGAAATTCATTGGACCAACGGCTGATTCTATTTCTAGAATGGGTACAAAAGACGTTGCTCGTGAAACAATGAAAGAAGCAGGAGTACCTGTTGTACCTGGTTCACAAGGTATTATTCAAAGTATAGAAGATGGTAAAAAGATTGCTGCAGAAATCGGTTATCCAGTTATTATCAAAGCTACAGCTGGTGGCGGAGGTAAAGGAATCCGTGTAGCAAAAGATGAAATCGAACTTGAAAAAGGTATACAAATCACTCAACAAGAAGCTCAAACAGCTTTCGGTAATCCGGGTGTGTATCTTGAACGATATATAACAGATTTTAGACATGTTGAAATTCAAGTTTTAGCAGATGAGCATGGTAATACGATTCATCTTGGAGAACGTGATTGCACAATTCAGCGTCGTCTTCAAAAATTAGTAGAAGAAGCTCCATCTCCTGTTTTAGACGAAGAAACTCGTCAAAAAATGGGTCAAGCAGCTGTTCGTGCAGCTGAAGCAGTAAATTACTGGGGTGCTGGTACTGTTGAGTTTATTTATGAACCACATACTAAAAACTTCTTCTTTATGGAGATGAACACACGTATTCAAGTTGAGCATCCTGTAACTGAATATATTTCTGGTATTGATCTTATTAAGCAACAATTATTAATTGCTAAAGGTCATCCATTAAAAATAACTCAATCAGACGTATCTTTAAAAGGATGGTCAATTGAATGTCGTATTAATGCTGAAAATCCAGATAAGAACTTTATGCCGTCTCCTGGTAAAATCATTACGTATTTACCACCAGGTGGTCCGAATGTTCGTGTTGATTCTGCTGTATATAGCGGGTACACAATTCCGCCATATTATGATTCAATGATTGCGAAAGTTATCGTGCATGGCAAGACAAGAGAAGAAGCAATTGCTATAATGATAAGAGCACTTGAAGAATTTGTGGTAGAAGGAATTTACACAACAATTCCATTCCATTTAAATTTATTGCAAAATGAAATCTTCGTAAAAGGGAAGTATAATACTAAATTCCTTGAGGAGCATGCGCTTGTTAAAGGATAAAGTGGAGGGATCTGTATGAACGAAAATCAAATTTTAGAAATGGGTACTGCGACATTAGGTCGAGTAGAAATCGCACCTGAAGTAATCGAAGTAATTGCTGGTATTGCAGCTGCTGAAGTTGAAGGTGTTTCAAGCATGCGTGGAAACCTAGCATCTGGTATTTCTGAAATTATCGGTAAGAAATATCACGGTAAAGGTGTCCGAGTTGATTTATCAGAGGATCGAATTACAATCGATGTATACATTCTAGTTAAATTTGGTAAGTCAATCCCAACTGTAGCAGGTAATGTACAAGACAATATTCGTCAAGCATTATTAACGATGACAGGTCTTGAATTATCTGAAGTAAATGTTCACGTAGTAGGAGTTCAATTCGATACGAAACCTGAGCAAGAAGCTCCAATTGAACTTTAATATTATAAAAAGAGTCTCTATCTAATAGAGGCTCTTTTTTTGTTTTGCTAGATAAGAAGTAAGGACAGTCTTTAAAGTTTTATGAAGTTCTTATGTAACTGTTTTTATTAACTATTTTGAATTGTGTTAAAATTTATTTATAAATGAAATAGAAATAGGTGACGATATGATTTTAAATTTGAGCACAAATAGAACAAACTTACGCGAATTTGTTGAAAGCGATTGGCAACAAGTACATAAATATGCATCGCAATTAGTTGTATGTCAATTTCAGCCTTGGGGACCGAATACAGAAAGTGAGACTAAGGAATTCATTCAAAACATACTAGAAGATATGAAACAAATAAATAGGACTAGATTTGCATTTGCAATAATAGAAAAGGAATCCGATGAATTAATAGGATCAATCGAGTTTAATATTAGGGATGAAATTAATCAAATAGGTGAAATAGGGTATATAATTCATCCGAACTATTGGGGGATGGGATTTGCTAGTGAAGCAACTAAAGAAGTAATTTCATTTGGATTTAAAAATTTTAAGCTTCATCGAATATTTGCGACATGTGATGTTAGAAATATTGCATCAGCAAAAGTACTTGAAAAATGCGGATTAAATTTAGAAGGTAAAATGCGTGAAGATTTATTATTAAGAGACGGCTGGAGAGACACTTATTTATACAGCATACTGGAACATGAATGGCTTGGGAGTCAGGAAGGACAGGAAAGACAATAAAATATGGTTTTAGTTATAAAGTTTTTTTATTTCTTAAAAATCTTTTACACCCCCTTTAATCCCGCATTTTCTTAATCTATCTATTTTAATGTTCGTGTTTTGGTGTATAAATATTATTTTAAAGTAAGAAAAAGGAATTTTTTTTTAAAAAACACAAACATTATTCTGTTATTTTATTGGATTTTAAGTTAAAATGTAGAAAACAGTTTAAAGTATTGAGTTTGCTTAGAAACGTTAATAATAATAAAAATTGGAGTTAATACAGACAGTCGTTGGAACTTATTAAAAAAAATGGTAAAATAACGTGTTACTAAACAAATTAGAATTCGTTATTACCTATGCAACGAATGATGAATTTAGCTTAAAGGAGTTTATTATTTTGATGAAACGTAGAAAAGCAAGGGAACTTGCATTACAAACATTATTCCAAATGGATTTAAGTGAAGCGAATGCTTCAGATGCATTAGAGCATGTATTAGAAGAAGCTGAAGAAAAACAAGATGCATTTTTAGAGGCGATTGTAACAAATTTTGTTAGTCATAAAGAAGTGATTGACGAGCAATTAGCTTCAAATATCGAAAGCTGGACGATTGATCGTTTAGGCAACGTTGATCGCAATATCCTTAGAATCGCTCTAGTCGAAATAAAATACTTAGAGGATGTTCCAAAAAGTGTAACAATCAATGAAGCGATTGAAATTGCTAAAGTTTACGGTGATGATGATTCTAGTAAATTTATCAATGCGGTATTATCAAAATTCTAAATAGATAGATTGTTTATATGCATAGGGGGAAACTAAAATGGTAGCAACATTAATTAATGGTAAAGAAGTTTCAGTATCAATTCGTGAGGAATTAAAGAATGGTGTTTCAGAATTAAAAAATCAAGGTGTTACACCAGGTTTAGCAGTTGTTTTAGTTGGAAATAATTCTGCTTCAAGAACATATGTGAATTCGAAGCATAAAGCATGTAATGAATTAGGGATGTATTCTGAAGTAATTGAATTACCTGAAACAGTTACTGAAGATGAGTTATTATCCGTAGTAAACAAATTAAACGATGATCAGTCAATTCATGGTATTTTAGTTCAGTTGCCATTACCTGCTCATATCTCAGAAAAGAAAGTAATTGAAACAATTTCTCCATTAAAAGATGTTGATGGATTTCATCCAATTAATATTGGAAGAATGATGACTAATCA
Organism: Gottfriedia acidiceleris; assembly: GCF_004138285.1. Taxonomy (GTDB): domain Bacteria; phylum Bacillota; class Bacilli; order Bacillales; family Bacillaceae_G; genus Gottfriedia; species Gottfriedia acidiceleris_A. The sequence goes on from NZ_SCFN01000001.1 coordinate 677,801, forward strand.
AGATTCATTACTACCTTGTACTCCTTTTGGTATATTAAAATTAATAGAAAATACAAATATTCCGATTAGTGGTAAACATGTCGTTGTTATTGGACGTAGTAATATTGTAGGGAAACCAGTTGGGCAACTATTCTTAAACGAAAATGCTACGGTTACTTATACACATTCACGTACAACTAATCTAAAAAATATTACAAAGCAAGCTGATATTTTAATTGTTGCAATTGGTGTAGCTAAATTAATTACAGCTGATTATGTTAAAGAGGGAGCAATTGTGATTGACGTCGGCATGAATAGAGACGAAAATGGCAAATTATGTGGAGACGTAAATTTTGAAGATGTAAAAAATATTGCTGGTTATATTACTCCGGTACCAGGTGGGGTAGGTCCAATGACAATTACAATGCTACTTCATAATACGTTAAAAGCAGCTTCTCAAATTGATAATAAGTTAAATTTGAGTACTAAACTTTAATCTTATTGCTTTGTATGAATGAAAGAAGGGCTATGCATGACGGAAAAGCTACCAGTTACTGTTACCGCATTAACTAAATATTTAAAAGCAAAATTTCAAGCGGATCGTAATTTACAAAATATACTTCTCCGTGGAGAAATCTCAAATTTTAAACGTCATTCATCTAGCGGTCATTATTATTTTACGTTAAAAGATGATGGTGCTAGAATTGCAGCGGTCATGTTTCAATCCTATAATGCAAATATCGCATTTCAACCAACCGATGGTATGCAGGTTATTGTACAAGGGGAAATAAATGTATACCCAGGATCTGGTAGCTATCAAATCTACATAAGAGACATGCAACCTGATGGTGTTGGCGGTCTCTTTGTAGCTTATGAACAATTGAAGAAAAAACTATTAGAAGAAGGACTCTTTGATCAGAAATTTAAGAAAAAGATTCCTTCTTTTCCTAGTGTAATCGGGGTTGTTACTTCCCCAACTGGTGCGGCAGTTCGAGATATTATTACTACGATTCAACGAAGATACCCGATTGGGAAAATAGTTGTAATTCCGACTCTTGTACAAGGTGAAGGGGCAAAAGCATCGATTGTAAAATCAATTGAAACTGCCAATAAAATGAAAGAAATAGATGTGTTAATAGTCGGACGAGGCGGAGGGTCAATTGAAGAACTCTGGGCCTTTAACGATGAAAAAGTAGTGAGAGCGATCTTTGAATCAAAAATCCCGATCATTTCCGCAGTGGGTCATGAGACGGATACGACAATTGCGGATTATGTCGCTGATCTGAGGGCACCAACACCAACAGCTGCAGCAGAATTAGTTTCGTTAAGCCAACGAGAAATACTTGAGCAATTTTCTGTTCGAATATCAAGACTTAATAAAGCGATGGGTACGATTATTGAACGAAAACAAGCGCAATTAAAGGCTGTTCAAGATGCTTATGTTTTTAGATATCCAAATTCACTATTCCATCCAAAACAAGAGCAATTTGACCGGATTAATGAGCGTTTACATACATCAATAAATGAAATTGTTAAGTCTAAAATAAACAAGCATAAAGAACTAAATTCGTCACTACTTATTCAACATCCAAGTAATAGAGTTCAGCTTGAGAAGCAAAAGCATCAGCAATTACATATGGCTTTACAAAAAGAATTTAATCGCCTAATTACCCAGAAGAAATTTGAAATGGAAAGAATAATTCATACACTTGATGCACTTAGTCCATTAAAAGTTATGGCCAGAGGTTATTCATTAGCATATAAAAATGATAACGAATTGATGAAATCGGTTAAACAGGCAAAAAGCGGAGACCGATTCCAATTACAAATGACTGATGGGAAATTAAATTGTGAAGTGCTTGAAGTAAAAGGAGAGTGAATCAATTGTCACAAAATGAGCGTTCTTTTGAAGAAGCAATAAAAGAAATTGAAATAATAGTACAAAAATTAGAACAAGGTGACGTACCACTTGAAAAAGCGATCGAATACTTTCAAGAAGGTATAAAACTATCTCAAATTTGTCAAGAGAAGCTTACTAAAGTTGAAAAACAAATGACTTCTATATTAAATGAACAGGGTGAGCAAACTCCTTTTACTGTTGAGGAGGAATAATATGAACACTTTCAAAGATTTTATGGAGTATTCCAGTAGAATAGTAAATGATGAAATGATTAAATCGGTTGAAAGATTAAAAGCACCAGAAAAATTAAAAGATTCTATGTCCTATTCATTGCAAGGTGGAGGGAAAAGAATTAGACCGCTTTTACTTTTTGCAACTCTAGATGCATTTGGGAATGACCCATTAATAGGGATAAAACCTGCATGTGCTTTAGAAATGATTCATACTTATTCATTAATTCATGATGATTTACCATGTATGGATGATGATGATTTTCGAAGAGGAAAACCGACAAATCATAAAGTATTTGGTGAAGATCTTGCGGTATTAGCAGGTGATGGCTTATTGACATACGCATTTAAACTAATTACGGAAATGAATGATTTTCATGTGTCTGATCAAGTGAAACTACAATTGATAAGTGAATTAGCGATTGCTGCAGGTCCAGAAGGCATGGTTGCCGGTCAGGTAGCTGATATGGAAGGTGAGAGTAAAGAGCTAAGTGGAGAAGAATTGCAATATATCCATGAAAGAAAAACGGGTAAAATGCTAATGTATCCAGTAATTGCAGGTGCAATTATTTCAAAAGCAACAGCCGAACAATTATCTCACCTAACGCAATTTGCTTATAAACTCGGTATCGCATTTCAAATACAAGATGATATTTTAGACGTAATCGGTGATGAAGAAGTACTTGGCAAGCCAGTTGGTAGTGATATAGAAAATGATAAAACTACTTATGTTAAGTTATATTCAGTCGAGGGTGCTAAAGAAAGGCTTCATACATTTATTACTGAAGCTAAACAACATGTTCGAGCATGTGGAATTAAAGATGACTACTTAATCTCAATTTGTGATTTTGTTGAAAATCGTAGTTTTTAAACTTTGATTATATAATTAATTCCATGTCCATTGAATAGATTTATTCATTTATGTATAATGTAACTACTTTATAACCGTGTTAATGTTGTTAATAAAATATACAGAAATGTAGGCCGTTAACACATATGTGCTAGCGGCTTTCTTTTCTTTTTGAGGAAAAATATCTATAATTTTGTTCTATAAAAATAAAAAACATTAAACAGATTTTAATAAAAATGGTATTATGATACATGGTGTTAAGAGTTAGTCATTTAAGAAACTAGCGTTTAACTACAAGTATGGTAAAATCATTTTATAGATAAAATTACATAATAATGAATTATTTATATAGATTTAACATCTAGGAAGGTGAGTGATCCAAGATGGATCTTACGACAATTGAAAATCCGAGCTTTTTAAAAAATAAAACGAACGGTGAATTAGAAGTATTAAGTGAAGAAATCCGTAAATTTCTTATTCAACAGCTTTCTGAGACTGGTGGTCATATTGCGCCAAATTTAGGAGTTGTTGAATTAACGATTGCATTACATAAAGTCTTTGATTCGCCTAAAGACAAATTTTTATGGGATGTAGGACATCAATCATATGTTCATAAAATATTAACTGGTCGAGCAAAAGAATTTACAACCCTAAGACAATTTAAAGGATTATGTGGCTTTCCTAAGCGAATTGAAAGTGAGCATGATGTATGGGAAACTGGACACAGCTCGACTTCACTATCTGCGGCAATGGGGATGGCTATTGCTAGAGATATTAAAAAAACTGGTGAATACATTATTCCAATTATCGGAGATGGTGCATTAACTGGTGGGATGGCTCTTGAAGCAATGAATCATATTGGACATGAGCAAAAAGATGTGATCGTTATTTTAAATGACAATGAAATGTCTATAGCTCCGAACGTAGGTGCTTTACATAGCATTTTAGGAAGACTGAGAACAACTGGGAAATACCGTTGGGCTAAAGGTGAACTTGAAGGTGTGATCAAAAAAATTCCTGGAATCGGGGACAAACTATCAAGTACATCAAAAAAATTAAAAGATAGCCTTAAATACTTAGTTACACAAGGAATGTTTTTTGAGGAAATGGGATTCACTTATTTTGGACCAGTTGATGGACATAATTTTGAAGATTTATTTGAATCACTTGAATATGCTAAGAAAACTAAAGGGCCGGTATTAGTACATGTACTAACGAAAAAAGGAAAAGGATATAAGCCAGCAGAAAGTGATGATATTGGAACTTGGCATGGCACAGGTCCTTATAAAGTAGAATCTGGGAAGTTAATTAAGCCGGATAAAGCACCACCAGCATGGAGTAAACTTGTTAGTGATACTGTATTAAAATTAGCTTTAAAAGATGAGCGAATCGTAGCGATTACTCCTGCAATGCCAGTCGGTTCAAAATTGGAAAATTTCCAAGCTCAATTACCTGACCGAATTTTTGATGTCGGTATTGCAGAGCAACATGCGGCAACAGTAGCAGCTGGTTTAGCAACTCAAGGAATGAAGCCGTTTTTAGCAATTTATTCAACATTCCTTCAAAGAGCATATGACCAAGTATTACATGATATTTGTAGACAAAATTTAAATGTATTCATTGGAATCGATCGTGCAGGATTAGTAGGTGCTGACGGTGAAACTCATCAAGGTGTGTTTGATATTGCCTTCCTACGTCATATACCAAACTTAGTTTTAATGATGCCTAAAGATGAGAATGAAGGCCAACATATGGTAAAAACTGCAATTCAATACGAAGATGGTCCAATAGCGCTGCGTTTCCCTAGGGGGAATGGTATAGGCGTACCAATGGATGAGCAATTAAAAGAAATTCCGATTGGATCATGGGAAGTATTAAAAGAAGGTTCTGATGCAGTTATCTTAACTTTTGGTACAACAATTAAAATGGCACTAGATGCAGCGGATGAGTTAGAGAAGGAAAATATTACTGTTAAAGTAGTAAACGCGAGATTTATAAAACCAATGGATACTGCAATGTTAAATGATATCTTTAAGGACGGAAAACCGATTTTAACGATTGAAGAAGCAGTATTACAAGGTGGTTTTGGAAGTGCTGTTTTAGAATTTGCAAGTTCAAATAATTTTCAAAACGTCCGCGTAGAACGTATAGGTATACCAGATTTATTTGTTGAACACGGTGATGTGGATAAATTACTTGATGAAATTCATTTAACAAAAGATGAATCGGTTAAGAAAATACGTGAAATGGTTTGTAATAAATAAGAGGATGACATTTAAATGGCAAAAAAGGAACGAGTAGACGTACTTTTAGTAGATCGTGGTTTAATCGAAACACGTGAAAAAGCTAAACGAGCAATTATGGCAGGACTTGTCTATACAAACGAACAAAGATTAGATAAGCCTGGAGAAAAAATAGATATCGAACTCCCTTTACAAATCAAAGGTGAAGTTATGCCTTATGTGAGCCGTGGAGGGTACAAATTAGAAAAAGCTATAAACACATTTGATCTATCAGTAAAAGATAAAATTATGATTGATATTGGATCTTCGACAGGTGGATTTACGGATTGTGCACTTCAAAATGGGGCAAAAAAATCATATGCACTTGATGTTGGATACAATCAACTTGCATGGAAATTAAGGCAAGATGAACGTGTTATTGTAATGGAACGAACAAATTTTCGTTATGTTAAACCAGAAGATTTAATTGAAGGGTTACCTCAATTTGCTTCAATTGACGTATCCTTTATTTCGTTACGTTTGATTTTACCGGTCCTAAAAACATTATTAGTACCTTCAAGTGATGTTGTCGCGTTAATTAAACCACAATTTGAAGCTGGTAGAGAGCAAGTTGGTAAAAAGGGTATTGTACGCGATCCAAAAGTGCATGAACAAGTTATCGAAATGATGATTGATTTTGCGCTTCGCCAAGGATATGATATAAAAGCTTTAACTTTTTCACCTATCACTGGTGGAGACGGTAATATTGAATTTTTAATTCATCTTCATTGGGAAGGTTCAAAGGAAGTTGGAAATAGCGAGTTAAATCAATTACCAATGGAAATTGTAAATGAAGCACATAGTGAACTAAAGAAGGTTAAATAATAAAAAGGAAACCAAAAAGGTTTCCTTTTTCTCCTTTTTTCAAATTATGTACTAAATTGGATCTCGAAATAAGTAAAAAAATGACAAGAAAAAAATATGCAGAAAAATGCATTTTATGAAAACGATTAAAAAAATATATACAATAACCAGTAGATTAGATAAGATAATCTTTAAGTAAGATATTTGTCGGAATTTGCAAAGAGGTGTATTATGAATAAAGGTCAGCGTCATATAAAAATACGAGAAATTATCGCAAAAAATGAAGTCGAAACACAAGACGAATTAGTACAATCACTAAGAGACTTAGGGTTTAAAGTAACCCAAGCAACGATTTCACGTGATATAAAAGAACTGCATTTAGTAAAAGTACCGTTATCTGATGGTCGATATAAATATAGCTTACCTGCAGATCAAAGATTTAATCCGTTACAAAAATTAAAAAGACTTTTAATCGATTCATTTATTAAAATTGATAGTTCAAGTCATTTAATTGTAATGAAAACTTTGCCAGGTAATGCAAATGCAGTTGGTGCATTAATTGATCATTTAGATTGGTCAGAAATTATGGGTACAATCTGTGGTGATGATACGATCTTAATCATTTGTCGTACACCTGTAGATGCTGAGGATTTAAAAGAAAAATTTATTGACATGCTTCAATAGGAGAATGGTTTTAAAAAGAGGAGAGAAACTCATTGTTATCTGAAATTATCATTAAAAATTTTGCAATCATTGAGGAAGTTTCCATTTCATTTGAAAAGGGTTTAACTGTACTAAGTGGTGAAACAGGAGCGGGGAAGTCGATTATTATTGACGCCATCGGTCTGTTACTTGGTGGTCGTGGATCTGCAGAATTCGTAAGATATGATACTGAAAAAGCAGAAATTGAAGGCTTATTTCATATCGAAAATGAGAATCATCTAATTTATTCTAGATGCAGAGAATTAGGCTTTGACATTGAAGATGAAATGATCATCTTAAAAAGAGATATTACTTCATCTGGTAAAAGTGTATGCCGTATCAATGGGAAATTGGTGACAACTTCTATACTTAAGGAAATTGGTGGTTTACTTGTTGATATTCATGGTCAACATGAGAGCCAAGATTTAATGGACCAAGAACATCATTTGCCGATGTTACAACAATATGATGAAAAAGCAATTGCTCCTTTGTATACTGAATATCAAAATATATTTAATAACTATACAGACTTAAAAAAACAGTTAAAGCAATTAACTGAAAACGAACAACAAATGGCTCATAGGTTAGATTTAATTCAATTTCAGCTAACAGAAATACAAAATGCGAATTTGCAAGAAAATGAAGACGATCAGTTGATGGAAGAAAGACTCAAAATTTCTAATTTTGAACGCATTTATAAATCTTTAGTTGAGGCATATCAAAGTTTATCGCAAGATGGATCAGGTTTAGATTCCGTCAGGTCGAGTATGTATTCTTTAGAGTCAGTAACGAATATTGATAATGACATTAAAGAAATGCATGAAGGAATCAGTAGTAGTTATTACTTATTAGAGGATATATCGTATCGATTACGTGACTCTATTGAACAAATGGAATATGATCCAAATAGATTAAACGAAATTGAAACTCGTTTAAGTGAGATCTCTATGTTAAAAAAGAAGTATGGGCACAGTGTTGCTGATATCTTAAAATATGCAGAAAATATCGAACAAGAGTTGGATACTATTCAACATAAAGATATGCACATAGAGAAGATACAAAAAGACCTAGATAATGTTACAATCAACCTAATTAAAGCGGGTAAGACTCTTTCAAATAAAAGAAAAGAATTAGCAATCAAATTGACTGCTGATATACATAAAGAATTAAAAGAGCTTTATATGGATAAAACAACCTTTGAAATTATGTTTGAGTTTGAAGGAGGACAAGAATCAGATCCAATAATGGATGATAAACATGTAAAGTTTAAAAAAGATGGATTTGATTTTGTTGAATTTTATATTTCAACAAACCCAGGTGAGCCTTTAAAGCCATTAGCAAAGGTTGCTTCTGGTGGAGAACTTTCAAGGATGTTCCTAGCATTAAAGAGCATTTTCACGAAACATCAAGGGATTACGTCAATTATATTTGATGAAGTTGATACAGGGGTTAGTGGAAGAGTAGCACAAGCAATAGCAGAAAAAATACACAAGGTATCTATAGATTCTCAAGTACTTTGTATAACTCACTTACCACAAGTTGCTTCTATGGCAGATACGCATTTATTTATCGCTAAATTAATTGATGGAAATCGAACGAAAACTTCTGTTACACCATTACGAAATGATCAAAAAATAAATGAAATTGCAAGGATGATCGCTGGAGTTGAAATTACAGATGTAACGATTCAACACGCTAAAGAATTGATCGATCAGGCAGCTTCTGCAAAATACCAATCTCAATGAACTAAAAAGAGAATGTTTGATGATAGAAATTTTTTTCTATACATTAAATATTCTCTTTTTTTTATGGGAATTATTGATAAATTAGTAATTGGAAAATGCTAAATGAAACATACTAATACAACATTATACGTTAAAGAATCTATCATATTTTTACAATCATATTTTGCTTTTACAAAGCTAACATTAACTACATAGCCACGAATTAAAAAAATGAAATTTGGCGCTAAGGAGAGTGATTCGCTTGTGAAAAATATAAATGTTCAACGAATAATAAAAATTCTTCTCCTTTTATTTATAGTTGGTATTGGCGTGTTTAATATAAATCAAAATAATGTGTTTTCATCTACCATAAAAAATAAAGATCAACAAGAAATTGTTAATGTAGCACTTGGTATGAATGAATTACCAAGTAAAAAGGTAGATGTTAAAGTATTAAACAGTTTAAGAATAATACCAGGGGGACAATCAATAGGAGTAAAGCTTAACTCAGTAGGTGTCTTAGTCGTTGGACATCATTTAGTAAATACTAGTTCAGGACAAAAGTCTCCAGGTGAAATTGCCGGTATTAAAGTTGGAGACATGATTATAAAAATGAATGGTAAACAAATCGAAAAAATGTCAGATGTATTACCGTTTATTCAAAAAGCAGGAAAGTATGGAAAGCCTATAAAAATCACTGTAAAACGCGAGGGTAAGTATTACACAAAAATGTTACAACCTATTCGGGATCAAGGTCATAATAGCTATCGAATTGGATTATATATAAGAGATTCAGCTTCTGGTATTGGCACGATGACATTCATTGAACCTAATTCATTAAAATATGGTGCACTAGGACATGTTATTTCTGATAGCGATACGAGAAAAGCCATTGAAGTAGAAGATGGGCATATAGTCTATTCAACAGTTACTGCAATTGAAAAAGGAGCAGATGGTTCACCAGGAGAAAAAATTGCGCATTTTGCTCTAGATCGTGGAACGATTGGTAATATAACGTCAAATAGTCCATTTGGCATATTCGGTAAGGTTAACAATAAAATAGACAATGGGATCATGTCTCAACCATTACCAATTGCATTATCAAATGAAGTGAAAAAAGGTCCCGCTAAAATACTTACCGTTATACATGATAATAAAGTAGAAGCATTTGACATAGAAATAGTAAGCAGTATTCAACAAAAGTTTCCATCAACTAAAGGAATTATTCTAAAGGTTACTGATAAACGATTACTTAAAGAAACAGGCGGGATTGTACAAGGAATGAGCGGCTCACCAATCATTCAAGATGGAAAATTAATCGGAGCAGTTACACATGTTTTTGTAAATGATTCGACTAGTGGATATGGAGTTCATATTGAGTGGATGCTTGATGAGGCTAAAGTACCGATTTATGACTATCAAAATAAAAAGGCTTCTTGATTTAAAAAATACACCTATCAAATTATGTAGGTGTATTTTTCATGTTCTTAAAACGTTTTATTTCCACTACAGGATGCTTGATTTCTTGAGGTGATACTTCCTACTCGATACTTCTGTATAAGGGGCTTAGGGGGCCGCCCTGCATCTCTCACGGGTATTAAGTACCTTTTATTCAAAGAACTTAATGAATAGTACTTCAGGACACTCTAAAATACCATTTTGTATTTTAGCTAAGATAGAGATGAAAATTCAAAACGGAAAAATCCATCTATTAAATTTGTAGTGTATTTTTGTTAAAAATAAGTCAAAATAGGAAAAAAATGGTAACATACTATTGGCAACTTTGAAAAATTAAAAAAATTTTAATGTAGAGGATGGTTGATATGACGGTTAATGTTACAGAATTGTAAATGTATATTAAAAATTATAAATTTACATACTATTTCATTTTTTATATAATGAATTATATGTATAATTCGACTTAATACATAGTGGTTTTTAATCCAATCGTCGAATGCTAGAAGAAATTGAAGAAAACTATCTATATTAATAAAAATATTCAGAATTTATAATAAAAACAGGAAATAAATTTTTATTGTCGAAATTATCGGTAATAAGTAATGTAAATTCACTATAGAGGATGTAGGGAGGAACGGGCGTGGAGAAAATTAAAGTATTATTAGTTGATGATAATAAAGAACTTGTTATTATGTTAGAAAACTACATTAACGCACAAACAGATATGGAAGTGGTTGGGGTAGCGTTTAATGGACAAGACTGCTTACCTCTAGTGAAGGATAAAAAGCCAGATGTACTAGTCCTAGATATTATTATGCCTCATTTAGATGGATTAGCGGTTTTAGATCGTTTACGCGCTGGCTTAGTTGAAAAAATTCCAAACGTTATTATGCTAACAGCATTTGGTCAAGAGGATGTTACAAAAAAAGCTGTTGACCTTGGTGCATCATATTTTATCTTAAAACCATTTGATATGGAGCATTTAATTAGCAATATCCGTCAAGTAGTTGGAAAGGGTAGTGCGGTAACTAAACGTAATGCACCTTCTTTAGTTTCAAATTACGAAAGCAAGCCACGTAACTTAGATGCTAGTATCACAAGTATCATCCATGAAATTGGGGTACCTGCCCATATTAAAGGATATATGTACTTACGTGAAGCGATTTCGATGGTATATAACGATATTGAGCTTCTAGGTTCAATTACAAAAGTTTTATATCCTGATATCGCTAAAAAGTTTAATACAACTGCTAGCCGAGTTGAACGTGCTATCCGACATGCGATTGAAGTAGCATGGAGCCGTGGAAATATCGATAGTATTTCTACATTATTCGGTTACACAATTTCAATGTCAAAGGCAAAACCAACAAATTCAGAATTTATTGCAATGGTAGCTGATAAATTACGTTTAGAGCATAAAGCTTCTTAATTTATAATTACTCAAGAAAAATTCAATTCCGATTAACTTCTGACAGTGATTCCACAGACATTTCTCTTAGCGAATAACTTCTTTGAGATCTTCGGTACTTTTTCGCATTAGCAATTATATTTGTACAATTATATTTGTAATATGAAAACGTTGTCTATAGTAGACAACGTTTTCTTTTGCTCAATTAAATTGTTGGATTGATCATTGATAAGTAAGTTGTGTCATATTGATTTCCACTACAGGCTGCTCGCTTTCCATAGGGCGAGATTCTTTAGCCTCCTCGGCTCCCCCTGTGGGGTCTTTAGCCTTCCCGCTTCTCCCATAGGAGCCTGGCACCCTTTCGTTCCAATCAAGTTCTTTATAAAAAAATAATAATCTTAAAAACAATAGATGAATTACCCTCTAAAAGACGACTTACACATCTTTACAAATATTGAGCGTCAAAAAAGAAGAAATTTTAATTTTTGCAAGTTAGTTAAAACATTTATAAATCAACCAAAATCACTTGTTTATCAATAAGATGACAGATAAAACAATAATAAATATACTATTTTTTCATAAAAATTCATTTAATGTTTGTATTTTTCAGGAGTTATTTCAATAACAATTATTTATCAAAAAAATTACCGTATTTCAACAATAAAAAGCTCTATATCAACGAAGGTTCAATATTTTAATTTTACTTAAGGACAATGAAAGGTAGTATCCATTGAATTTATACTTTATAAAAATTAGTTTGTCTAATAATTTGTAGTATGCTATAATATTAATTGCGCCACTGAAACATTTAGAAACACGATATTATTACTACGAAATTTGGAAGAAAATTGGACGTATTCCATGACGCGTCAGCTATTTCAACCTAATTTAAACATTAGTAGTAGTGTCTGTTAGTGAAGATTGTTGTGAAACAAGCTGCCTAATGGAACGGCCCTGGAGCCGAATTGCGAAAGAGAGGTAGGGCTTTCGCCAATAGACAACAATTTTAAATTTAAATAACTAACATATATATTACAAAGGCTATTCGTATACGTTGTACGAATAGCCTTTTCCATTTGTAAAATAAACTGATTAAAACGGATGAATAGATTAATGTTGTATAGAAATAAAAAAGATAGGACTACTAATACGGTTGTCCTATCTCTTTATAGTTTTTAATTAGAATATAAATACAATCGTGAAAACAATCGCTACAATAAAACGATAAACAGCAAAACCTGTTAGTTTTACTTTCTCTAATAGTTTTAGGAAGGAAACGATCGCAAGTAATGCAACTACGAATGCAGTGATGAATCCAGTTGCGAATAATGGTAGATCTGAAGCACTTAAAATATCGATATTTTTAATAAAATCTAATCCACTTGCAGCGATCATCATCGGTACTGCTAAAATAAAAGTAAATTCTGCAGAAGTTTTTCGATCTAGACCAAATAATAATCCCCCAGCTATTGTAGACCCTGATCGTGAAAATCCTGGCCATAGAGCTAGCATTTGGAAGCATCCAATAATAAATGCTTGTTTATATGAGATATGATCTAAATCAGATGATTTAGGATGTTTAGAGACTTTTTCAGCAACAATTAATAAAATACCGCCAGCTACTAATCCGATTACAACAGTTTTAGGTGAGAATAAAACATCTTTAATGAAATCATGGAATATAAGCCCTACAATACCGGCTGGAATAGCACCGATAATAATATGAATTAAGTTGAGGTTCGTTTGTCTATAACCATCTGATTTTACTCCTAGTACTGACCATAGTCGTTTCCAAAAAACAACAACTACTGCTAGAATTGAACCAAGTTGAACAATTACTTCAAAAAATGAAGCCTTCTCACCTGTGAAATTTAATAAATCAGCAACTAAAATCATATGACCAGTAGAAGAAACAGGTAAAAATTCTGTTAATCCTTCTACCATCCCCATGATCAAACCAATTAACCAATCAGGTAACATTTAAAAATACCTCCATAAATACTTTTCGTTATAAAATATACACAATACATTACATTTTACTTGAAAACTAATTAATATGAAAGGAAGTTTAAATTAAAATTAGCTCATAATTGTTAATTAATTGTACAATTTTACATAAAAATGTAATTTAAGGTTAGAATTAATAAAAAAAGAAGTAGAAAAACTACTTCTGCCATTTTTATTGACGCTATTTTACTATTTAGATTCGTTATCCTCAGAAGCTTCTTCGCTTTTAGACAAATCCAATTCCATCAACTTTTTCATTAATATATGCTGTGGCATATGCATAATTTGTTCTAAAGGAACGTTTAATTTCTTAGAAAGTAAAATTGCCGTTTCAGGCGAAATTTGCAATGGTCGCATAATAATCCTCCTTAGTTTCGTAAAAATAGTATACAATAAGAAAAAGAAGAAAGTACATATTTTCTCACGTGGGGGGAATTTGAGTGGTCGATATTATAGGTCATAGAGGTGCTGCAGGAACCTACCCAGAAAATACAATGGTTTCTTTTATGGCATGTGAAGATTTAGGGGCAGACGGAATAGAATTAGATGTACACTTATCAAAAGATGGTGAAATCGTTGTTATTCATGATGAAACAATAAATCGCACAACTAACGGAAAAGGTTTCGTGAAAGATTATACTTTAGCTGAATTAAAGCAATTTGATGCTAGTTATCGATTTAAACGCCAATTTAAGGGATGCACGATTCCAACCTTAAAAGAAGTATTTGAATGGGCCAAAGGAAATAGCTTTAGTATCAATGTTGAATTAAAAAATGATAAAATCGAATACCATGGACTAGAGGAACGAGTAATAAATTTAATCCGTTCATATGAATATGAAAAAAGAATCGTTTTATCTTCCTTTAATCATAAAAGTATGCTTAAATTCCACTTAATGGCACCAGATATTGAAACAGCAGTTTTATTTAATAGAAGAAGTAAAGAACCTTGGAAAATTGCTGAAGATTATAAAGCAAATGCAATTCATCCTAATTATCGCATTATTTCTGATAAACAAATAGAAGAAACAATGGAACATCGGATAGCCGTAAGACCGTATACAATCAATGAACCAGCTGTTATGAAACGATTAATCGAAGTCAATTGTACGGCGATTATTACAGATTATCCTGAGTTAGCTTTCCAAGTTAGAAGTCAGCTTCTTAGTAAATAAAAAAAGTGCTCTCATTAGCACTTTTTTTGTTTTGTTATTTATCTTTTGGTTTTAATGAGACCCCGAATAAGTGAATTTGCAAAGCTATACTCCCACAAAAATTATCTTTTTAAAAATCTACCTTGAACTTTGCTTCGTTTACGATCTCTAAATAATACAAAGCTTCCGACTAAATAAAAACCGACACCCAATGAAACAAGTCCGATTAATAATTGCAATGGAAGATTTGGAATGCCAAAAGAATGGATTAGAAATACCGTATCACGAAGTAATTTAATTCCGATAACTGCTAAAGCTATTGGTACAACAATCACAACGAATGCTAACATACGTGTAAATGATTCTTTCATGTTTATTAATTCCTCCGATAAAAGTAACAATAAATTATAAAATTACGTAATTCTCTTTCTTCATAATCTTATACAAGGATAGTGTTGTCAAGACTTATAAAACATTTGAAATAGACGAAAGAATGACTTTATATATATAATAGTCTAATGTGTTTAATAATTTGTTGAAATTAGTAGGTGAACTAAGATGAAACAAAACGTAATGATCGTTGGAATGGGAACAGGAGGCACAGCTGTATTAAAACTTCTATCACATTCTGATTTATTTCATGTTGTTGCAGTAGTAGATATGATAAAAGAGGCTAAAGGCTTAGAATTTGCTAAAAGCTTACACATTCCAATACTTAAGGATTGGAAGTCGAATTTAAACGATGAGATTGATGTTGTCATAAATACTACTGGAGATGAAACTATATACCAGGAAATAAACGAATATAAAGCTAAGCATACTTTAGTGATCCCAGGTTCTGTTGCAAAAATGATATCTGATCTTGTTCAAGAAAAAGAATCACTTTTTAATTTAATCAATAATAAAAAAAGGCAACAGGAACTAATTTTGGACAACACTCACGATGGGATGATTGTCGTTGATAAATGGGGAAAAATTCTTTTATTTAATCGCTCTGCAGAAAGAATGCTACATACTGATAAAGATGCTGCGATTGGTAGGTATATATTGGATGTTGTCCCGACTAGTAAATTACCCCGAGTTCTTCAAACGAAAAAGAAGGAAATTAATCAAGAGCATATTTTAATTAATGGAAGTAAGATTTTTACGACTCGTATTCCAATCTTTCGAGAAGATGGTGAACTTGAAGGTGCAATTTCTGTTTTTAAAGATGATACTGAGGTAATAGATTTAGCAGAAGAGGTTACAAATTTAAAAGAAGTTTATAGCATGCTTGAAGCAGTCATTCAAAGTTCGGATGAAGCAATTTCAGTTGTAGATGAAAAAGGTAATGGAATTATTATTAATCCGGCATACACAAGATTGACTGGATTATCGAATGAACAAGTTATTGGTAAACATGCAACGATTGATATTACTGAAGGTGAAAGTGTTCATTTAAAAGTGTTGAAAACAAAGCAAGCAGTTCGTGGAGTACGCATGAAAGTCGGAAAGCAAAATCGTGATGTACTAGTTAATGTTGCTCCTGTAATCGTAGACGGAAAATTAAAAGGCAGTGTTGGAGTAATCCATGATGTTTCTGAAATTTCACAGTTAACGAATGAACTACATCGAGCACGTCAAATCATTAGAACATTAGAGGCGAAATATTCATTCGAGGATATAGCTGGTGAATCTGAAGGAATCAGTTTAGCAATCATGCAGGCTAAATTAGCAGCGAGCACTCCTGCTACCGTATTACTTCGTGGGGAATCTGGAACTGGTAAAGAATTGTTTGCTCATGCGATTCATAATGAAAGCGATCGCAAATATAATAAATTCGTTCGAGTGAATTGTGCTGCGATTTCTGAAAGTTTATTGGAAAGTGAATTATTTGGTTATGAAGAAGGTGCTTTTTCTGGCGCAAAACGTGGTGGGAAAAGAGGGCTATTTGAGGAAGCTAATAATGGTAGTATTTTCTTAGATGAAATTGGAGAATTATCACCTGCGATGCAAGCCAAACTATTAAGGGTCCTACAAGAGAAAGAAATTAGACGAGTTGGTGGGACAAAGTCTATTCCTATAAATGTGCGAGTGATTGCTGCGACGAATGTTCATCTGGAGGAAGCAATCATTGAAGGGAAGTTTCGAGAAGATCTTTATTATCGATTAAATAAACTTCCTATTATTATTCCTGCGTTAAAGGATCGAATTGAAGATATTTTACCGATTGGCGAAAGATTATTAGCAAAAATTAATCAAGACTACGGTCGAAATGTTGAGGGAATCTCATTATCAGCATTAAATAAATTAAAAAGTTACAATTGGCCTGGTAATGTTAGAGAATTGGAAAATGTGCTAGGAAGAGCTGTCATATTTATGAAATTTAATGAAAAGCAAATTCTACCTGAACATTTATCAGCGATTGTACAAGTTAAGCAAGAACAATCTGCTAATCATAACGAAGTTCATACTGAAGATATAAGCTCCCTTGACGAAATGGTTATAAATTATGAAGGTGAAATTATTGAAAAGATATTAATGAAAAATAATGGTAATAAAACAAGGTCAGCAAAAGAGCTTGGAATATCAGTAAGAAATTTGTATTATAAATTGGAAAAATACCACACTGCAAAAAATAGCACGCAATAATTTGCGTGCTATGAATATTTTTGCATACAATTACTGTCATTTTTCAAAATATTGTTGTAGAATAGATTTATTGGTGTTACTAGTACCTGGTACTAGAATGTAGGTTATGTAAGGCTTTTCAACTATTTTTAAAATAGTTTTTCCTTTTTGAAAAGTTGGCACGCTAATTGCTTTATATAGTGCAGGGGGATGAAAGGAAGGGCTTTCAATGAATTTAACAGATATAATGTTACGCGCAAAAAATCATTCTAGGCAAACTGTTGCTGTAGCTGTTGCTGAAGACTTTGAAGTAAAAGAAGCAGTTTCAATTGCGTTAGATAATGATTTAGCAAACTTTTTACTTTTCGGAAATGAGCAAGCGATCTATGAAATGTATGAAGATTTATTAAAAAACGAACAATTTGCAGAAAGACTAAAAATTGTTCATTCTCATACAAACAAAGAAGCTGCTAAAAATGCAGTTGTAGCTGTTCGTTCTGGTGAAGCTTCAATTGTAATGAAAGGTAATCTTTCATCGTCAGTTCTTCTAAAAGAAGTATTGAACAAAGAATATGGTTTAAGAGATAAAAGTGTTTTATCACATGTTGCAATATTCGACGTACCAGGTAGAGAAAATGCAGTAATCGTAACGGATGCTGCGATGAACATAGCACCTACGTTAGAACAAAAGGTGAAAATTATTGAAAACAGTGTTGAAATTGCAAGGAAAGTAGGAATAGAGACCCCTAAAGTTGCTGTACTAGCAGCTGTTGAAGTAGTAAATCCTGCAATGCAAGTAACACTAGATGCAGCAACACTAACTGTCATGAATACAAGAGGACAAATTAAAAATTGTCTTGTTGATGGACCATTAGCGCTTGATAATGCCATTTCTGTTGAAGCAGCAAAACATAAAGGCTTAACTGGAGAAGTTGCTGGGCAAGCTGATATATTATTAGTTCCTACAATAGAAACTGGAAATATTTTATATAAATCTTTAGTCTTTATGGCAAACTCAGAAGTGGCTGCACTTATTGCTGGAGCAAAGGCACCGATTGTTTTAACATCGCGTTCTGACTCTGCAATGACAAAATTATATTCATTAGCATTAGCTATATGTAATTCTAAAAACTAAACTTACACATATTAAGGGAGCTGTTATTACATGGAAATCTTCAAATACTTAGAAACTTATGATTATGAGCAAGTTGTTTTCTGCCAAGATAAAGAATCAGGATTAAAAGCAATTATTGCGATCCACGATACTACATTAGGTCCAGCTTTAGGTGGAACAAGAATGTGGACTTACGAATCAGAAGAAGCTGCAATTGAAGATGCTCTACGTTTAGCGAAAGGTATGACTTATAAAAATGCTGCTGCTGGCTTAAACTTAGGTGGAGGAAAAACTGTAATCATCGGTGATCCACGTAAAGATAAAAACGAAGCAATGTTCCGTGCATTTGGTCGTTATATCCAAGGCTTAAATGGTCGATATATTACTGCTGAGGACGTAGGTACTACTGTAGCAGATATGGATTTAATCCACGAAGAAACTGACTATGTAACTGGTATTTCACCATCATTCGGTTCTTCAGGTAATCCATCTCCAGTTACTGCATTTGGTGTTTACCGTGGTATGAAAGCTGCAGCAAAAGAAGCGTTTGGTACTGACAGCTTAGAAGGTAAAAAAATTGCAATCCAAGGTGTTGGTAATGTTGCTTACAGCCTTTGCGAGTACTTACATGAAGAAGGTGCTCAATTAATCGTAACGGATATCAATAAAGAAGCTGTACAACGTGCAGTAGAAGCATTTGGTGCTACAGCAGTAGATCCAGATGATATTTATGGAGTAGAATGTGATATTTATGCACCATGTGCATTAGGTGCAACAATTAACGATAAAACAATCCCACAATTAAAAGCAAGAGTTATTGCAGGTTCTGCAAATAACCAATTAAAAGAAACTCGTCATGGTGATTTAATCCATGAATTAGGAATCGTTTATGCTCCTGACTATGTAATCAATTCTGGTGGAGTAATCAACGTTGCAGATGAGTTATACGGATATAACTACGACCGTGCAATGAAAAAAGTTGAAGGCTTATATGATAACATTGCAAAAGTTATCGAAATTTCAAAACGTGACGGTATTCCAACATATTTAGCTGCAGACCGTTTAGCTGAAGAGCGTATTGCTACAATGGCAAAATCTCGTAGCCAATTCTTATCAAATGGTCACAACATCTTAAGCAGAAGATAATTGACTAAATAAAATTTAATTAAAATTCCTTTATTTTTTAGATGGAAAGAAAGAGTGAAGTAATAGTACCTCTTTCTTTCTAGTTATAAAGGTAAGGTAAACTTAGAAGGGAGAGTGTTGACAATGCATCGTATTTTAGTAATTAATCCTGGCAGCACATCCACAAAGGTTGGTGTATTTGATGATGAAAAACCAATTTTTGAACAAACAATACGCCATGACGATGAAGAATTAAATAAATATAAAACAATAATTGATCAATATGAATTTAGAAAAAATGTTATTTTAGAGGTATTACACAAAGAAGGTATTAACATTTCTAAATTAAGTGCTGTTTGTGGTCGAGGTGGACTACTTAGACCTATCGAAGGTGGAACTTATGCAGTAAATGAAATCATGTTAGAAGATTTGAAAATTGGTTATAGTGGTCAGCATGCTTCAAATCTTGGTGGGATCATTGCTAATGAGATTGCACAAGGATTAAACATCCCAGCATTTATCGTTGATCCAGTTGTTGTTGATGAATTAGATCCGGTAGCAAGAATCAGCGGACAATCAATTATGGAAAGAAGAAGTGTTTTCCATGCTTTAAACCAAAAAGCTGTAGCACGAAAAGTGTCAAAACAGTTAGAACAGTCATATAACGATTTAAACCTTATTATCGCCCATATGGGTGGAGGTGTGAGTGTTGGTGCCCATAAAAAAGGACGCGTAATTGACGTAAATAACGGTTTAGATGGTGAAGGACCTTTCAGTCCAGAGCGAGCTGGAACTGTACCAATTGGTGATTTAATAAAACTTTGTTACTCTGGTGACTACTATATTAACGAAGTTCAAAAAATGATGGTTGGTCAAGGTGGATTAGTTAGCTATCTTGGAACGGCTGATGCAATTAAAGTCGAAAACATGATTGAAGATGGTGACGAAAAAGCTGCATTAGTATATGAAGCAATGGCTTACCAAGTCGCAAAAGAAATTGGAAGTGCGGCAGCAGTTCTTGAAGGAAATATTGATGCAATTATATTAACAGGTGGAATTGCTTATAGTGATTTTATTGTTAATGAAATAACTAAAAGAGTTAAATGGATGGCACGTGTAATTGTTTTACCAGGTGAAAATGAACTTCAAGCTCTTTGTGAAGGTGCACTGCGCGTACTTCGAGAAGAAGAAGAAGCAAAAATCTATCCTGGAGAATTTGCAGTTAAATCTTTAGTATAAATGTGAGGAGAATTTCATCATGGCAACAGAATATGATTTAGTCGTACTCGGTGGCGGTACAGGTGGCTATGTAGCTGCTATTCGTGCTTCTCAATTAGGATTAAAAGTAGCGGTAGTAGAAAAAAATAAACTAGGTGGAACTTGCTTACATGCAGGCTGTATCCCAAGTAAAGCATTATTACGTAGTGCAGAAGTTTTTTCAACTGCTAAGAAAAGTGAAGAGTTTGGTGTTGAAACATCAGGCGTAACATTAAATTTTAGCAAAGTACAACAAAGAAAAGAAAATATCGTTGCCGGGCTTCATAAAGGTGTTGAACACTTAATGAAACAAGGGAAAATTGATGTATACAATGGTTTAGGACGTATTTTAGGACCTTCAATATTCTCTCCAATGCCAGGAACAATTTCAGTAGAAATGAACGATGGTAGCGAGAACGAAATGCTAATTCCTAAGAACGTATTAGTCGCAACTGGTTCAAGACCAAAGTCTTTACCTGGATTAACAATTGATGGTGAGCATGTAATGTCATCTGATGAGGCGTTAAAAATGGAGTCACTTCCAGAGTCAATTATTATCGTTGGTGGCGGTGTAATCGGTATTGAGTGGGCTTCAATGTTAGCAGATTTTGGTGTTGAGGTAACAGTAATCGAGTATAGTAAAACTATTTTACCTTTAGAAGACGAAGAAATTTCTAAAGAAATGACTAGATTATTAAAGAAAAAAGGTATTAAATTAGTTACTGATGCGAAAGTTTTAGCTGAAACTTTAGTAATCGATAATGGTGTAAGAATTAATGCACTTCATAAAGATACTGAAAAATCTTTCACTGCTGAAAAAATGTTAGTATCTGTTGGTCGTCAAGCGAATGTTGAAGGAATCGGATTAGAAAATACTGACATCGTAGTTGAAAATGGTTTTATCCAAACAAATGCTAATTACCAAACGAAAGAATCACATATTTATGCGATTGGTGATGTCATTGGTGGCTTACAATTAGCACATGTTGCATCAAGAGAAGGTACAATTGCAGTTGAGCATATTGTAGGTAATTCACCACTTCCATTAGATCCAACAATGGTTAGTAAGTGTGTTTATAGTAATCCAGAAGTTGCATCTGTTGGTTTAACTGAGCGTGAAGCAAAAGAAAAAGGTTATACAGTTAAAAAAGGGAAATTCTCGTTCCGTGCAATCGGTAAAGCTTTAGTTTACGGTGAGCATGATGGGTTTGTTAAAATAATTGTTGATGAAGAGACTAATGATCTTTTAGGTGTCCATATGATTGGACCACATGTAACTGATATGATTTCTGAAGCAGGTTTAGCACGAGTATTAGATGCAACTGCTTGGGAAATTTCTCATACAATTCATCCACATCCTTCATTATCAGAAGCTATTGGTGAAGCAGCACTTGCTGTAGAAGGATTAGCAATTCACTCTTAATTTAAAAAAATGAAATGTAGAGAGCAAATCTCTACATTTCATCACTATAATGATTTAAAACGCTTCCACACATGTATGTGGTAAAAGGGGGATATTTATGGAAAAGGTTACAACTTCAAACCGTCATGAACAGCTTGGTCTATCAAATGATGACGTTCTTAGTATGTATGAAACAATGCTAATGGCACGTCGTATTGATGAGCGTATGTGGTTATTAAATCGTGCTGGTAAAATTCCGTTCGTTATTTCTTGTCAAGGTCAAGAAGCAGCTCAAGTAGGATCAGCGTATGCATTAGATAATACAAAAGATTACGTATTACCATATTACCGTGATATGGGTGTTGTTTTACAATTCGGAATGACAGCAAAAGAATTAATGCTTTCTGGTTTTGCAAAAGCAGAAGATCCAAACTCTGGTGGACGTCAAATGCCAGGTCATTTTGGACAAAAGAAAAATCGTATCGTTACAGGTTCATCTCCAGTTACAACACAAGTACCACACGCTGTTGGTGTATCTCTAGCTGCAAAAATGGAAGGTAAAGATATTGTCTCTTGGGTTTCATTTGGTGAAGGTTCTTCTAACCAAGGTGATTTCCATGAAGGTGCAAACTTTGCTGGTGTACATAAGTTACCAGTAATTTTCATGTGTGAAAATAACAAATATGCTATCTCAGTACCGATTGAGAAGCAATTAGCATGTGAAAAAGTATCGGATCGTGCAATTGGATACGGCATGCCTGGTTTCACTGTTGATGGAAATGATCCTTTAGAAGTTTATCGTGTAACAAAAGAAGCAGTTGACCGTGCTCGTCGTGGAGAAGGTCCAACATTAATCGAAGCTGTATCTTATCGATTAACTGCACACTCTAGTGATGATGATGATCGTATTTACCGTTCTCGTGAAGAAGTAGAAGAAGCAAAAAGCAAAGATTGCTTATTTACATTTGCTAAATACCTTCATGAAGTTGGTGTGTTAACAGAAGAAATAGAAAAAGAATTAGATACAAAAGTTCGTGCGATCGTTGATGAAGCAACTGACTACGCAGAAAACGCTCCATATGCAGCAGCTGAGCATGCATTGAAGTTTGTTTACGAAGAATAAGAGGGGGTAGGACAATATGGCAGTAATGTCTTATATAGATGCAGTAACTTTAGCGTTAAAAGAGGAAATGGAACGCGATCCAAAGGTATTTGTATTAGGGGAAGACGTTGGATTAAAAGGTGGAGTATTTAAAGCGACTCATGGTCTGTATGATCAATTTGGTGAGGATCGTGTATTAGATACACCACTTGCAGAATCTGCAATTGCGGGTGTTGGTATTGGTGCTGCAATGTACGGACTTAGACCAGTAGCTGAAATGCAATTTGCTGATTTCATTATGCCTGCAGTAAACCAAATTATTTCTGAGGCATCAAGAATTCGTTATCGTTCAAACAATGACTGGACTTGTCCTATTACGATTCGTGCTCCTTATGGAGGCGGTGTACACGGTGCACTTTATCACTCTCAATCTGTTGAAAAGGTATTTGCAGGTCAACCAGGTTTAAAAATTGTAATGCCTTCTACTCCTTATGATGTTAAAGGTTTATTAAAAGCAGCAATTCGTGATAATGACCCAGTAATTTTCTTTGAGCATAAACGTGCTTATCGATTAATTAAAGGTGAAGTACCTGAAACTGATTATGTACTTCCAATTGGTAAAGCTGATGTAAAACGTGAAGGTGAAGATATCACAATCATCACTTACGGACTATGTGTACATTTTGCTCTTCAAGCTGCTGAAAAATTAGCTCAAGATGGTATTTCTGTACATGTTTTAGACTTACGTACAATTTATCCATTAGATAAAGAATCTATTATCGAAGCTGCATCTAAAACAGGAAAAGTTTTATTAGTAACTGAAGATAATAAAGAAGGAAGTATAATGAGCGAAGTTGCAGCAATTATTGCTGAAAATTGCTTATTTGAATTAGATGCGCCAATCGCACGCCTTGCTGGCCCTGATGTTCCGGCAATGCCTTATTCTCCTACAATGGAAAAATTCTTCATGGTTAATCCAGATAAAGTAGAAAAAGCGGCTAGAGAACTTGCAGCATTTTAATGGCACTGTTTGAAAAAGGGGGACATAATGATGATCGAAAATATTAAAATGCCTCAATTAGGTGAAAGTGTAACTGAGGGTACAATCAGTACTTGGTTAGTAAAAGTAGGAGATCGTGTAAATAAATACGATCCACTTGCTGAAGTTATGACAGATAAAGTTAATGCTGAAGTACCATCTTCATTTTCTGGTGTGATTAAAGAATTAATCGCAAATGAAGGTGAAACTTTAGCTGTTGGTGAAATCATTTGTACGATTGAAGTTGAAGGAGCTTCTAGTGAAGTAGCTGCTACAACAATCGAAGAAACTAAACCAGTTGAAAAAGCTGCACCTGTAGCACAAGCACAAACTCCTGTAGCTGCTGCACCGGTTCAAACTATTGCTAAAACTGATGAGTCAGGTAAAGTACGTTATTCTCCAGCTGTACTTCGATTAGCACAAGAAAATAATCTTGATCTTTCATTAATTCCTGGTACAGGAAATAATGGTCGAGTTACTCGAAAAGACGTTTTAAATGCGATCGCAAATGGTGTACCTCAAGCGGCACCAGCACCTGTTGCAGTTGAAACTCCTGCTCAACCAGTTGTAGCACAAACTGCTCCTGCTACCCAAGTAGCTAAAGTACCTGCTGCAGCACCAGCACCTGTTATTCCTACAGCAGTTGGCGATATTGAAATTCCAGTTACAGGTGTCCGTAAAGCAATTGCTGCAAATATGTTACGTAGTAAACATGAAGCTCCACATGCTTGGATGATGATCGAAGTAGATGTTACAAACTTAGTTAATTACAGAAACAGCATTAAAGATTCTTTCAAGAAAAAAGAAGGTTTCTCTTTAACATTCTTCGCATTCTTTGTTAAAGCTGTAGCGCAAGCACTTAAAGAATACCCAATGATTAATTCAATGTGGGCTGGAGACAAAATCATCCAAAAGAAAGATATTAACTTATCAATCGCTGTTGCAACAGACGATGCATTATTTGTTCCAGTAATTAAAAATGCTGATGAGAAAACAATCAAAGGTATTGCACGTGAAATTACTGAATTAGCTACAAAAGTTCGTACTGGTAAATTAAAATCAGACGAAATGCAAGGTGGCACATTCACAGTAAATAACACTGGATCATTTGGTAGTGTTCAAAGCGCGGGTATCATTAACTACCCACAAGCTGCAATTTTACAAATTGAAAGCATCGTAAAACGTCCAGCGGTTGTAAACGGAATGATTGGCGTTCGCGATATGGTTAACCTATGCTTATCACTTGATCACCGTGTACTTGACGGATTCATTTGTGGTAAATTCTTAGGAAGAGTAAAAGAAATCCTAGAAAATACAACAAAAGAAAATACGAACGTATATTAATTCTTAAACGAAAGAGGTTGTCCCAAGGGCAACTTCTTTTTTTGTTATTTTGTAAAAATGCGATTTAAAAATAGAGTGATTGAAAGGCTGAGGTAGTGAAAATTAAAATCGTAGTGCAAATAAAATTGTGAAACGTACAATTAGAAATCAGAAACTGTAATTATAAACTGCTGTAGGTGCAAATAAAATAGTGAATCTGCAATTAAAATTAGTAAAACTGCAAATAAATCCTTTAGTATCCCAAATAAGATAAGATATTACCTATACCGGTTATAGTATAACGCTAATTATCTATAAAAATGGCCACATAAAAGAACGCATAATGAAAAACACCGCCGAGATACCCCCCTCAACCATGTTACAGGTAATAAAATCAATTATTTTATCAATAAAAAAAGGAGTATATGTGTGTCCTCATTCCTGAATTATAAAATAGACCTTTTTTAGTGACTTGTGATAAAATTAAATAATTATAAAATTCTGTATTTTTTATAAAAAGGGGTGGAATTTATGCTAGTTGAACAAAACGGCTATTACATATCAACTAATAAAGAATTATTAAACAGAGAAGTTATTTATAACTTTTTAGACAAAGATTCATATTGGGCAAATGAAATTCCTTATGAATACATTGATCGATTTATCAAAGGGTCTTTCTGTTTTGGTGTTTACAAGGGGAATCCAGAAGAAAGTGAACCAACTCAAGTAGGCTTCGCAAGAGTAGTATCAGATGGCGTCACATTTGCTTATTTAGCAGATGTATTTATTCTCCCAGAATATCGCAAACAAGGCTTATCAAAATGGCTAATGGAACAAATCATGAGTTATGAAAAACTATCAACCGTACGAACATTCATGCTTCGCACAAGAGATGCTCACAACTTATATCGCAAATACGGCTTCGAAGTGATTGATAATAGTAACAACCGATTCATGGCTATTTTAAAAGAAAATCTGTATCGAAATATGAAAAATAATAGGGAATAGGATGCCATTCCTCTTCTCTATAGCCCTCTTTTCCACGCCTTCATGCTATACCATTTTCGTAAAATACCTCTAGAATTGACTTTATTCAGAGATTTAGACCTTTTCCTAAGTCCTTTACTCAACCTCCATTTCACTTTTAGATCCCTAAACTAAAACCTTTACAAACTGTAATATTTGTAAGATAATTTACAAATATGTGACATCTTAGAGAAATAGGGGGGATAAGATGTTTAAAAATTTATCTGCCGTACATCCTGTTGCTTGGAATATCGTTATTGGAACTTTATTCGTTAGATTTGCTAGCACAGTAAGTATGCCATTTTTAGCTATTTATTTAACTTCAGTTAAACATATCTCACCTGCAATGGTTGGGATTATGTTAACGGTTTCATCTTTTTTAGGGGTGTTTTTTAGTTTTATTGGAGGAACTCTTTCTGATCGTATTGGAAGGAAAACTATTTTATTATCGAGTATTTTCTTATGGTCTATTACATTGGTTGGATTTGGACTAGGAAATTCATTCGCCTGGTTTTTCGTGCTGAACTCGATCTTAAATATTTGTTCATCATTTTTCGAACCTTCTTCAAGGGCATTACTTTCTGATTTAACCGACGAGAAATCAAAACTGTTAGTCTTTAATTTGCGATATGCTGCGATTAATGTTGGGGTTGCAGTAGGTCCTTTAGTAGGTTTATATCTAGGAAGCTCTAAAAGCACATTGCCATTTGTATTATCTGGAATTGTGTACTTTTTTTATGGTTTAACATTATTATTTATGTTATCAAAGTATAAAATTGGAGAAGGAAAGTCTGCTTCAGCAACTAACAAAGTTTCGATGAAGGCGTCGTTTTCAATTTTACGTAAGGATATCATCTTTGCTTTAACGATTCTAACAATCTGTTTTTATGGTCTTGGTTATTCACAAAGCTTTTCAACAATGTCTCAATATTTTGCGAATGCACCACAGTTTCATAATGGCGTTAAACTGTATGCGTATTTAACAACAATTAATGCAGTAACTGTAGTAATACTTCAATTCCCAATTGTAAGTAGAATGAAGAATTTTTCACCTACTGTATCTATGATGATCGGGAATGTGATTGTTAGTTTAGCTGTTGCTGGATTTGGGTTATTTACTAACTTTTTCTTATTAGCAATCGTAATGATTGTGTTAACTGTAGGAGAAATATTTGCATTTACATTTACAGATGTATTTGTCGATCAGCTTGCTCCTGAAGAATTAAAGGGAACTTATTTTGGGGCAATGGGATTCTCAAAACTCGGTTTCGTTTTCGGTCCAGCGCTTGGTGGAAGTTTATTAGCTTACTTCGGATATGAAAATGGCGGCCGTGGATTTGTTATTATTAGTGCAATCGCTTTTATAAGTTTTCCAATGATGTTTTTTGTAAATCGACTTTTTCAAAAAAGAAAAGAAGTCAAGGTTGAATCGGATACAAAATTAACTGTTAATTCATAAAAGAACGCTTTAAAAGCGTTCTTTTTTCTTTCAGAGTGTTAAAGTTATTACTTAATTATTTACATTCCTAGTACTTTTTTTAATATTGCCGTTCGGTATAGGAGAAGCTTAAATATTAGAGTTTATTCATTTCATACTAAAAAAGTATGCTTTCGTTCATTTCCTCATATATTTGTATAAACAAGCGATATGGAGGGAGAGATATGGACGAACTTCTTTTTGATCAGCTTAAGTTATTAAGTTGGGACTGTATAATATTAGAAGGTGCTAGTGAGCAAGAAGAAGAGCTAATGAAAAATGTATTATCCACATTACATTCAATCGGATTAAAAAATAAAATTGATGCAAAAGTTTTATTTATTGCAGGAGATGTGGAAAAGATTGATCAATTTGTCATGAAAAATCCATTCGTAACCGTTATACGAGTTGTTGAAGAATTAAATGAAGATTACCAATACGCCATATCTACTTTAGCTCATTTACCGAATGTAATCGTAGAGCTAGTGAATGAATAATTATGACGATAAAAGTTTAATTTGAAATAATAAAACTAGCAGGTTCAAAAGCTTGAATTAATAGCCGCTAAATTGGTAAGATGAAAAAAAGCATGTAAGGAGTAGATGAAATGAATATGAATTTTAATTTTTTTATGAATGATGTTGTCCATACTGCACGTCAAGAGATCGTAGCGGCTGGTTATGCAGAGTTAAAAACACCAGAGGAAGTCGAGCAAGCATTAGAAAAGAAAGGCACTACACTTGTAATGGTAAACTCAGTATGTGGTTGTGCTGGTGGTATTGCTCGTCCTGCAGCAGCACATTCAGTGCATTATGATGCAAGACCTGACCAATTAGTAACTGTGTTTGCAGGGCAAGATAAAGAAGCTACAGCGAAAGCTCGTGAATATTTTACTGGTAAAGCACCATCATCTCCGTCATTTGCTCTTTTAAAAGACGGTGAACTTGTTGCGATGGTTGAGCGTCATGAAATAGAAGGTCATGATCCAATGCAAGTCATTCAAAAACTTCAAAATTACTTCGATCAATTTTGTGAAGAAATTTAAATAAAAAGTACAAAAATTTATGGGGGGAATTCCATAAATTTTTGTACTTTTTTTGTGCATAATATTATTATTATGTAAACTGTGTTTTAAATGAAGCGTTTTAATTAATTATTTTGTAAATAAAATAAAAGATAAAAAAGAAAGATAATGCAGCTAAAGAGCAAGTAAAAATTAATAACATTAATGCATCTTTATATGCTGTTTCATCATATTTTACTCGAAAAGCGAAGGATTCTAATCTATATTTTTTTAATTTTCTATATTGGTTTAAATCGATAATGTTTGATTGATCCACAACACACCTCTCCTTTGTAGTACTAATATATTAATTAAATTTTAAAATATTCTAAATAATTAGTAAAGTTGTTTTGCAAACAAATTAATAGTAAATTATGCCATAATTAATAGAAATAAAATTTCTAATATGCTTGAAAGGTAAGTGGGATTTTGTGAAATATACTTTATGCTTTATCAAACGAAATGATGAACTATTAATGTTAAATCGTATAAATGCTCCAACAATGGGAATTTGGAATGGTGTTGGTGGAAAAATAGAAAAAGGAGAAACAATCGAAAGATCAGTTCAAAGAGAGATTGCAGAAGAAACCGGAATCCATATTGAATTGAAAGATATAACTTATAAAGGTAAAGTGACCTGGCATGAAGAAGATGTGGATTTCGGAGGTATGTATTTATTTTTGGCCGAGGTTTCAAATAGCTTAACATATGATACGCCTTTAAAAACAGATGAGGGAATTTTAGATTGGAAAAAAATTGATTGGGTAATAGATGAAAAAAATCAAGGAGTAGGAGAGTGTATTCCTTATTTTCTTCCTATACTATTAAATAATGAGCGGAATCATCACTATTCCTTTTATTATAAGGAGAATACGGTAGTTGATGTAGTAATAGAAGAAGAAATTTTAATATTATAAAATAATTTATAAATGAATAATGTAATCATTTTTATGAAAATACCATTTCTAAAGTGGTATTTTTTTTATGAATAGGTGTGAAAACGCTTAAATTTGGGGGAATTTAAGTATTCGGTAATGAAAAATGTAGTGGTTTGCGAGATTTGTCGAAAACTTTTTGAAAGATTTGAAAAGTATGATAACAAGACTCTTATTCAACTGGTTGAATAAATATATAAATATAATGAATATTAATGTAAAAATATTATTTATAATATCCTTGTAAAATTAAGGTTTATCTAATTTTTTTGTCGAAAACCTAAAAAATATAGTTGCATATTTATTAGTATGTGTTAAAATTCATTTTGTGGAATAATTATTCATTCAAAAAAAATGGTTGTTTAATAGAATACTAAAAAAGATAATATAAATAATAAGTTTGAATTTTTAAAAAATTAGGGGGAAGCATTTATGAAAAAAATAGTCGGAGTTTTAGCTGCATCAGCATTATCAATTGGAATGTTATCTGCTTGTAACAAGTCAGATGATAAAACCTTAATCTTAGGAACAAGTGCGGATTATAAGCCTTATGAATTTATTGACACAAAAAATGACAAAATAGTAGGGTTTGATGTTGATTTAGCTAAAGCGCTTGGTAAAAAAACTGGTTACACTGTTAAAGTAAAAGACATTGATTTTAACTCACTAATTACTGCAATGAATGCAGATAAAGTAGATTTTATAATGGCAGGTATGAAAAAGACACCTGAGCGTGCGAAAAATGCAGATTTCACTGAACCGTATTTCACAGATCAAAATGAAATAATTGTAAATAAAGATTCAAACATTAAAAGTGTTGAAGATTTAAAAGGAAAAACAGTCGGTGTACAAGCTGGTTCAATTCAAGAAACAAAAGCAATTGAAGTTTCTAAAAAGGTTGGATTTAAAGTTGAAAACCGTAATCGTATTCCTGAGATGGTAGAAGAATTAAAAGCTGGACGATTTGATGCTGTTGTTATCGAACAATCTGTAGCAAGTGGTTATCTAAATAAATTACCAGAAATGCAAGGATTATTAATTCAAGATTTCTTTGAACAATCTGGTTCAGCAGTAGCTCTTCCAAAAGGTAGTAAATTAACGCCTAAATTTGATAAAGCACTAGCTGAATTAAAAGAAGATGGAACTGTTGATAAATTAATTAAAAAATGGTTCGGTGAATTGAAGTAATTTGTAAGATTTTAATAGATTAAAAGATAAAAATATAGGGTATGCCAAAAGATATAGAAAATGATAAGTTTTGTTGTAATCAGGGGAGGAATTATTGATGGAGAGAGATTGGAGTCACTTATTGGAAAAAATGCCTTTACGTCTTGCGCCAAGCATGGCAAAGGATCATCCTAACCTACCGGTTGTAAAGGAAGAAGGCTGTTACTATTATGGTGTAGATGGTAAAGAGTACTTAGACTTTACATCTGGTATTGCTACTACAAATGTTGGACATCGTCATCCAAAAGTAGTACAGGCAATTAAAGATGGCGCTGACTCTTTAGCCCATGGTCCGTCTGGTGTTATTATTTACGAATCGATTTTAAAGCTAGCAGATGAGTTGGCTGAAATTCTTCCTGGTAACTTAGATACTTTCTTTTTTGGTAATAGTGGAACTGAAGCGATTGAAGGTGCTATTAAGCTAGCAAAACATGCTACTAAACGTCCATATATTGTTTCATTTATTGGTTGTTTCCATGGCCGTTCTATGGGAGCATTAAGCGTTACAACATCAAAAAGTAAGTATCGAAAATTTTTACAACCAATAGGCTCTTATCAAATACCTTATGCAAATGTTTCAGAATGCCCTGAAGGTTATGATGAAGAACAATATGTAGTAGAGCAATTAGAAAAAGATTTTAAACGTTTATTTAATCATCAAGTTACACCAGAAGAAGTAGCTGCAGTTATTGTAGAGCCAGTTCTAGGTGAAGGTGGATATGTAGTACCACCTAAAGCATGGTTAAAGAAAATACGAGAAATCTGTGATAAAAATAATATTTTACTAATTTTTGATGAAGTTCAAACTGGATTTGGGCGTACAGGAGATTGGTTTGCTGCACATACTTTTGATGTAACGCCTGATATTATGGCAATTGCAAAAGGTATTGCAAATGGCATTCCCTTAAGTGCGACTGTAGCATCAAATGAACTAATGAAACAGTGGCCACTAGGTAGTCATGGAACAACATTTGGGGGAAATCCAATAGCTTGTTCAGCTGCACTGGCTGTTTTAGAAATTATTAAAGAAGAAAAGCTTTTAGAAAATACGAAAGAAGTTGGAGCTTACGCAGTAGAAAAACTGAATGCATTAAAAGAAAAGCATTCGGTAATTGGAAGCATTCGCTCAATTGGTTTAATGATCGGCATTGAAATCATTAATCCTGCTACAAAAGAACCAAACGGTGATGGATTATTTAAAATTCTTGATCTTGCTTTGGAAAAAGGTGTTTTATTCTACTTCTGTGGTAACAACAGTGAAGTAATTCGAATGATTCCACCATTAACAGTAACGAAGAATCAAATCGATGATGGGTTAGCAATCTTAGATGAAGCATTAACAGAATATGAGCAATCCATTGGATATGAATTATATGAAACAAAGGGCATTGGTTTCTAAACCAGTGCTCTTTAACTAAACAGACTTTGTCGAATAAACTTTGCAATTTAAAAGACAAATAGTAAAGGAGTACTACAATATGAACTTAGATTTTTCTCAAATTGTTCCTTCAATTCCATATATATTGGCCGGATTAAAATTAACATTACTAGTAGTTGTTTGTTCAATTTTATTAGGTCTTGTTTTAGCAATTTTACTTGCATTAATGAAAATTAGCCGTGCAAAATGGTTAGTTGTAATCGCTGATTTTTATACATCAATTTTTCGTGGAACACCGATGGTTTTGCAATTAATGATTATTTATTATGGTTTACCACAATTAATTGGATTCGATATCGAAAAGTTTCCAGCAGCGGTGTTAGCCTTTGGATTGAATTCAGGAGCTTATGTATCAGAGATAATCCGTGCAGGTATACTAGCAGTTGATAAAGGACAACAAGAAGCTGCTTCAGCTTTAGGAATCCCTTACCGTAAAATGATGTCAAAAATTATTTTACCCCAAGCATTTAAAAATATTTTACCAGCATTGATGAATGAGTTTATTACATTAACGAAGGAATCAGCAATGGTAACAGTAATTGGTGCATCTGATTTAATGAGAAGAGCATTCTTAGTAGGTGGAGAGACGTACTCGTTTATGGAGCCACTTATTTTTGTAGCTGCAATCTATTACATTATCATTATGATACTGTCACTTCTAGGTAAATCTGTTGAAAGGAGAATGCGTACAAATGATTAAAATTACTGATTTAAATAAAAGCTTTGGAAACGTTCATGTATTAAAAGGAATAACTACTACAATCGAGCAAGGTTCAGTTGTAGCTGTAATTGGCCCATCTGGTTCTGGTAAATCTACATTTTTGCGTTGTATGAATTTATTAGAAACTCCTTCATATGGTGAAATTTGGATGGACGATATTGAAGTAACGAATCCTAAATGTAATATAATGAAAATCCGTGAAGATGTAGGTATGGTATTCCAACATTTTCATTTGTTCCCACATATGACAGTTTTAGAAAATATTACGTATGCTCCGATTAATGTAAAAGGTATGAGTAAGGCTAAAGCAGAAGAAAACGCAAAGTCACTTCTTGAAAAAGTTGGCCTTCTTGAAAAAGCAAACGTATACCCTCCTAAGCTTTCTGGTGGTCAAAAACAACGTGTTGCGATTGCAAGAGCACTTGCAATGGAACCAAAAGTAATGTTATTTGATGAGCCAACATCAGCATTAGATCCGGAGATGGTAAAAGAAGTACTTGAAGTAATGAAATCATTAGCTCATACAGGAATGACAATGGTCATCGTTACACATGAAATGGGTTTTGCAAAGGAAGTTGCAGATCGAATTCTATTCTTAGACGAAGGAAATCTAGTTGAGGATGCAACTCCAATCGAATTATTCACAAAACCAAAAACAGATCGTGCAAAGTTATTCCTTGAGAAAGTTTTATAAGTCATTTA
Source organism: Gottfriedia acidiceleris (assembly GCF_004138285.1). Lineage (GTDB taxonomy): Bacteria > Bacillota > Bacilli > Bacillales > Bacillaceae_G > Gottfriedia > Gottfriedia acidiceleris_A. Next base: position 711,860 of record NZ_SCFN01000001.1, read on the forward strand.
ATCAATAATGTGTAGAATCCCTACTTTTCATCTGAAAAGAGGGATTTTTTTATTGACAAAAAATTCATTGGTTTACGTTGAAATTGTCTAAATATGTTTTAGGTTTGTAAGTCAGCGGATGTTTTTTGTATTTCAACTTCAGCTCGTAATCAAATTCTACAAAAAAATTTTTTAATAATTAGAACTTGTTAATTCTTGTCTATCGAAAACATTTATTAAAGCGGATCAAAATGAAATAAAATTATCTTAGTTTCTGAATATTCTTTCATTTTTATTTGCAATAATATCTTTAATTTTTCAAGAAATAAAAACTTGAAAGGAGAGTATTACAATGGAATTGGACAAAAATTCTAGTACGAGTATAAGTCAGAGCAAATACTCGGAAGTTGCAAAATCACATGAGTTTAAACAGTTACTGAAAGCAAAAAGAAAGTTTATTCTACCAATGTCTTTATTCTTTTTTTGTTTTTACATTGCATTACCTTTAATGACTTCTTATTCTAAAGCACTTAATACAAAAGCAATAGGAGAGGTAACATGGGCTTGGTTGTTTGCATTCGCTCAATTTGTTATGACATGGGTATTATGTATGATTTACAGTAAGAAAGCTGAATCCTTTGATAAAATGGCAGATGAAGTACTGGAAAAGTTAAATAAAGGAGGGGAGGAAATTTGAATACGACGGCATTTACATTATTTTTAATTATCGTACTAGGAACGCTAGTTATTACATATTTCGCTTCTAAAAAAACAAAAGATGCGAAAGATTTTTATACAGCAGGCGGTGGATTGACTGGTTGGCAAAATGGATTTGCAATTGCAGGTGACTATATGTCAGCAGCATCCTTTTTAGGAATTGCAGGTGCGATCGCTTTAACTGGATTCGATGGATTTTTTTATAGCATCGGATTTTTAGTTGCCTATTTAGTCGTTTTATATTTAGTAGCAGAGCCTTTACGAAATCTTGGAAAATACACGTTAGCAGATATGATTGCTGCGCGATTTGATCAAAGAAAAGTAAGAGGGGTAGCCGCGTTAAACACAATGACGATTTCAATCTTTTATATGATTGCACAACTAGTTGGTGCTGGTGCACTGATTAAATTATTACTTGGAATTGATTATACGACTGCTGTTTTAATAGTAGGTATATTAATGACTGTTTATGTAATATTTGGAGGTATGAGGGCTACTAGTTGGGTTCAAATCGTAAAGGCAATACTTCTTATGCTTGGAACATTAGTCATTTCAATCATCGTATTTGCTAAATTTAATTTCAACATTAATGAAATGTTTAGTCAAATGAGAACGGCAACTCCTTTAAAGGACTCGTTTTTAAATCCAGGTGTAAAATACACAAATGGATTAGATACAATTTCACTTAATTTAGCTCTTGTTCTTGGAACAGCCGGATTACCTCATATACTGGTCCGTTTCTTTACAGTGCGTGATGCGAAAACGGCTCGAAAATCAGTCGTATATGCAACTTGGTTAATCGGAGCATTTTATATCATGACGATATTCCTTGGATTTGGGGCAGCTGCATTTGTTGGAAATTCTGAGATTATAAAAGCAAATCCAGCAGGAAATATGGCGGCGCCACTTTTAGCTGAAGTATTAGGTGGTAACTTTTTATTTGCTTTTGTTTCAGCTGTAGCATTTGCAACTATACTTGCGGTAGTAGCAGGGCTAGTATTAACTGCTGCATCTGCCTTTGCACATGATTTTTACAATGAAATCTTAAAACAAGGTAAAGCTACTGAAAAAGAGCAAGTTTCAATGGCTAGATATGCCTCGATTGGAGTTGCTTTAATCTCGATCTTACTTGCAATATTTGCACAAACATTAAATGTTGCCTTTTTAGTATCCTTAGCATTTGCAGTTGCTGCAAGTGCGAACTTACCAGTCATACTCTTTACAATTTATTGGAAACGTTTTAATACGACTGGCGCAATTACTGGTATGTTAACTGGATTAATCTCTGCCATCATATTAGTAGCAATAAGTCCAAATATTTGGAGTCCAATTGAAGGAAAAGCCATCTTTGTTGGGGATCCATTAATTAATTTAACGAATCCAGGGATTATATCAATTCCTTTAGGATTCATAGCTGCTTATTTAGGTACAATTCTTTCAAGTAAAAAAGAAAATGAAGCTAAATTTGATGAAATTCTCGTGAAGTCTAATACTGGTCATGGTGTATCTGGTATTTCTACGCATTAATCATAATTAGAAAAAAGAAACTGAAGAAATTTCTCAGTTTCTTTTTTCTGTAGGGCACAAATTTATTTGTCAGTTTTTTTTTAGGAAACAAATTAATTTACTCATCATTTTGTTTTAACTTTAAAGGTTTCGTAGAGATAATCGTTTCAATGTTTTTACTGATTAATTTATTATTTTTACGATTTTCGATTCTTGCTTTTGCTATTTCAGCAAGTTCTCGTTCTTCTTCAGTTTCAAGAATGATAGATGGAACTGGTACAGTTTTATTATCCTTCATTCCAACAAATGTTAAAAATGAAGTTGCAGCAACTCGGCGATTGCCTGTAATCAAGTTCTCTGCAATTGCTTTTACGAAAATTACGATAGATGAGGTTCCTGTAACGACGACAAAGGATTCATATGAGATACAATCCTCTTCTGTAACTGGGTGTAAGAAGTCTACATGGTCAATCGAAGCAGTTACACATTTCAATCTTGAATGTTTAGAAGCAGTAATAGAAGCAGTCATATCCATATCAGCAAGAATTTTTCCACCAAATAAAGTTTGGTGATTGTTCAAGTCAGTAGGAAAAACTCGAACAGTTAAAGCTGAACGTGATTCATGGCAATATTTTGAACTCATAAATTCACACCTTTTATTAGAATAATGATATTTTTACCAATCTATTAATTATTAAGCGTAAATATGAGATGAAATATTTTCATTAAATAGATGTGAGAATGTGACCTATTATCGTAAAGGTAGAAAGTACGCTTAGTGGAGCTCAACAAGGTTGATTTCTTATCAATCCTGATCTTATTTTATCTTTTCTTAACTTTACCCTATTCAATGAATCAAATAGCTCATAAAGTAAAACATACATAATAGGTGATATTATGTATAGAATTGGTTCAAGGATTGTTAAAACGGCGTTAGGGAGTGCGGTTGCAATTTTTATCGCACAATCGGTGGGAGTTCATTTTTACTCGTCTGCTGGAATATTAACAATATTATGTATACAACCAACCAAAAAGCGTTCATTAGATACAGCATTGAGAAGGTTTTCTGCATGTGTGCTGATCATAATTTTTTGTATTTTTTTCTTTCATATTTTTGGTTATACACCTTTAGCGATTGGATTATTACTATTATTTTTTATTCCAAGCTTAGTAAAGCTTAAAATTCAAGAAGGTGTCATTTCTAGTGCAGTGATCATGCTACATCTATATGGTCTAAAAAAAATTACAGCTCCAATAATAGTAGATGAGTTAACTGTAATTGTAATAGGAATTGGTGTAGCTTTACTTTGTAATTTATATATGCCTAGTTTAGATGATCAAATAAAAAACTTTAAAGTTCAAATTGATTCTAAATTTTGTTTTATTTTTGAGAAGATTTCTATTTATTTAAAAGAACCAGCTAATAAGTGTTTTTTAGAAGAATATGATGAAACAGTAAAATTGCTTCAAGAAGCGAAAAGAATTTCAAAATTAGAAATCGATAATCATTATTTTAAATCCTCGAACGATGAAGATTATGAATACTTTTTATTAAGAGAGCGGCAACTTGAAATTATTCACCGTATTATTGACACGGTTTGTGACATTAAAGTGAGTAACGAACAATCACATATTTTATCCAAATTTTTTAATGATTTAAGCTTTTCTATAAATCCAATTATAAGTGGCGTTATATGCTTACATCAGTTAGAAGAAATCTATCACATGTTTCGTGCAATGCCACTTCCACAAACATCTGATGATTTTGAAACTAGAGCAGCAGTTTTAACAATCATCAATGAAATGGAAAGTTTTTTGATTATGAAATCAAAGTTTAAGGGAAAATACGCTAAGTGAAATTAAAAAGGAGTTGCTTTATTTGCTTAAACTAGTTCTATCACTACTTTTAGTAATTGGTCCTGTATGGCCACTTGGACAAAACCCAAGGGTAGGCGAACCATTTATTATCATTAATAAAGAAGTAAATAATTTGGCATATATAGAAGATGGAAAAGTCCTAAGGATTTATCGAATTGCTACCGGAAAAACAGCAGATTTAACTCCTGAAGGTATTTTTAATATTACATATAAAGCCAAAAATCCATATTGGCGTAAAAAGAATATTCCAGGAGGGGATCCTAAAAATCCTCTCGGAACTAGATGGATTGGTTTTGACGCATTAGGTACTGACGGTTCGATTTATGGTATTCATGGAAATAATGACCCTTCAACAATTGGTAAATATATATCAAATGGTTGTGTAAGAATGTACACAAATGATGTGAATGAACTTTTTGATAAAATCCCATATGGAACGAAAGTGTTAATCACAACATCATCAAGTTCATTTGAACAACTAGCTCGTGAACAAGGTGCAATTAGATAATAAAGAGGATTCACCATCAAAATCTCAAGATCTTGATGATGAATCCTCTTTTTCCATTTTATTTGTCCTTTTATAACATAGCAGCGATACCTGCAAGTAAAGTAGTAGCAAGCATTGAAATTAACATAATCATAACGACTACTTTTTGTGTTTTTTTTCTCATGTGATTACCACCTTATATTAAAGTATTACAATTTATTAATTATTTATTAGAATAATACAAGTGGTCCTATTTTAGCATATGTAGGATAATTTTTACAGTATAAGCTTCTTTTTTAATAACTCTCTTGATTAAACGTGATTCATCAGTTACAAACAAATATGTAGTTAGCAATGTACTAATAAAAATCACACTTTTACCAAAATAAAAAAAGGTCTCATAAGCATTTTTAGCTTACGAGACATCCATTTTTTACTCAAAATATGTTTAAAATTTTACTTAACTCCAACCGCATCAAATGCCTTATTTACTGTAGTTACTTCAGCGGAGCTGGTACCACCGAAAAGGTCAGCAGCTGCTTTCACACATGCTGCTCGTGCTTGACTAAAAGTAGAGGAAGCTGTTAAGTAAGTTGTATTTGCACGATAGAAAATTTGAGCTAGTTTAGTATTACCAATCCCCGTAACAGACACGCCGTAAGCAGTTCCACCTTGAGCAATTAAGTAAGCAGCTTTATTAATAATACCGCTATTTGTATGAACTCCTCCATTGTCAGATGTTCCAGTGTAACGATTTGCATAGTTATCTGGATCTCCATATTTAGTTGGATTACTCATCGAACGAAGTGCATCACCTGCAATTTTTGGCGTATAAATATCTTCACCAATCTCGTAATCAGGATTTTTATTATTATAGAACTCTATTAAAGTACCAAAAATATCAGAAATTGCTTCATTTAGTGCACCAGATTCATTCTGATAAATTAAATTTGAGCTAGTCTCTGTTACTGCGTGGGTTAACTCATGTGCTACTACGTCAATCCCCCCTGATAACGAAATAAATGTTGTACCATCACCATCGCCATAAACCATTTGCGTACCGTTCCAAAACGCATTGTTGTAATTACGGCCATAATGGACACTCGATTTAAGTGCACCGCCTTTATTATCATAGGAATTACGTGCAAAAACATTTTTATAATAATCAAATGTTAATCCAGCAAAATAATGTGCATCAACTGCAGCCCCATCATAAGTGCTATTTAGAAGGTTATCAGGACTTGTCCAAAGTGTACCAGCAAGACGTTGTCGGTTTGCTGCATCATAAGTGAAAATGCCACCTTGGGCTCTAGTATTATCTTGTAAATAATAAGTTGAACCCGATACGGTCATATTTAGTGTTTTTGTATCACCAAGCACGCCAACTCCTGTTCCAGTTGTATTCGTACTACTTGTTGTACCGCCCGGTTTTGCAGCAGGGGCACTACTATCTGCTTCATCTAAATTATTATAGCTATTTAATATTTTTCCTGTTGATGCATCAATGAAATAATTAAAGTTTCCAGGTTTTGGAGAAAGGAAGTTTAAGTTTACAAGGTAAGCGTAAGTAGCTTCATCACCATTTGTGTAAACTACTAAATCAGCTGTAGGGTCTTTTTCATAGATAGGAGTATAACCAAGGTCGGCTTCGGCAATTTTAATTGATTTGTTGGCATTTACTTTCTTTTCAGATTTAAGTCCTTTTTTCGTATCTAGATTAGGAGCTACCGTACCAGAGAAAACTGTTAGAACACCATCGTCCGCAACTAATGCTGTTTGAGTAGAACCCCAAACAGGTACACCATTATATACTTGTTGTAGTCGAAGAGCGGTACCTAACATATCTTTTTTGCTAGACTTAATAATGAATGATTCTTCTGAGGATTTTGAACCGAGTTTGAATTTATCTTTGTTAGCATTCACATAACTAAGTACAATGCTCTCAGGACTTTGATTTGATGACTTTGTCAGCTGTCCTGAAACAAATTCAGGAGATCCTACAGACTCATTGTACTTATAGCTAGATAACACATTTTTTGGTGCAGCATATGTATTTGTTACTGAAAAACTACTTGCTGCTAATCCTAAAGATAACCCAACTGCTAAAACTTTTTTGTTCAATTAAATTCCTCCCTAGTTAACAAATAGTGATAACGAGCTAATATTATCATGTAATCTAGTAGGTTTACAAACTACAAAAAACTGCAATAATTGCATTTTTTTTTGAAAAAATAAGTCTTTTATATCAAGTCTATTTAACCACTCGATTGTTAAGTAGTCATATTGTTTTGTTAAATGAGAAAAGTGAGGGGAATGCCGTCGAACTTTTTTAATTGCTTGTAATTTTCTGTTTAGTTTAAATGAGGGGCGTTTCAGAATCACCTCTTCGTTTTCATTGTCATCTCTTGAAATACGGTTGTATTAGCTACGTTTTTAATCATGTTTGTCCACTTTCTTGAATATTGTTTAAATAATAGCTTATGTACTTTTCAATAGATTACAGTACAAAAAAATCTCATATGTTTCTAAAAAAGCATTGATTTGAAGGAGAGGGCAAAAAATGTTCACAAATATAGATCATATGGCAATCTGTGTAAAAAATTTAAACGAGAGTATTAAAAAGTATGAAGAAGATTTAGGTTTATCATACTCATATCGTGAAATAGTAGATGATCAAGGTGTAGAAGTCGCGTTTTTTAAAACAAATAAAACTAATATCGAATTAATCCAACCACTTACAATAACGAATCCTGTACATAAATATATTGAAAAAAAAGGGGAAGGACTGCATCACATTGCTTTTCAAGTTGATGACATTGAGAAATCACTATTAGAACTAAAAAAACGCCAATTCAATTTAATCCATCACTCACCACGAAATGGAAGTGAAGGTTCAAAAGTTGCCTTTATACACCCTAAACAATTTGGAGTATAAATCGAAATTGTTCAAAAAAGGGGGGAGTTTAATGAGCAAGTATGATGATCTTTATAAACTATATGAAAAGAAATCTGAAATAGAGCAAGGTGGAGGATTTGAACGGATTGAGAAACAACATGAACGTGGAAAGTTTACAGCACGAGAAAGAATAGACATGCTATTAGATGAAGGGAGTTTTGTTGAGTTATTTAGTTTTGTCCAGCATCGTTGTTCAGATTTTGGAATGGATGAACAAAATGGTGCATGTGATGGAGTTGTCACAGGTTATGGGAAAATTAACGATCGAACGGTCTTTGTCTTTTCGCAAGATTTTACTGTGTTCGGTGGTGCATTAGGTGAAATGCATGCAAAAAAAAATAAGTCAATTAATGGACATGGCAGTACAGTGTAAGGCTCCGATTATTGGATTAAATGATTCAGGTGGAGCGAGAATTCAAGAAGGTGTCCTTTCTTTAGATGGTTATGGACATGTTTTTTATCGAAATACGATTTATTCTGGGGTAGTACCACAAATTTCAGTTATTATGGGGCCTTGTGCAGGTGGTGCTGTCTATTCTCCAGCAATTACAGATTTTGTCATAATGGTTAAAGGAACTAGCCAAATGTTTATTACTGGACCTAAGGTAATTGAAAGTGTAACAGGTGAGAAAATCTCTGCAGAGGATTTAGGTGGAGCTAAAGTCCATAATGAGATAAGTGGTAATGCTCATTTCCAAGCTGAGTCGGAAGAAGAAGCCCTTAAGATCGTTAGAAATTTAGTGGAGTATTTACCGGCTCATTGGGAAGAAAAAGCACCTACTAAAATGAAAACTGAAAAAGATATTGATGATTTAATGGAGCTAATACCTGATGAAAGTAGTCGACCTTATGATGTTAAAAAAATAGTAGAAATGATTGTAGATGATGATTCCTTTTTTGAGGTTCAAAAAGAATTCGCTAAAAATTTAGTTGTAGGATTTGCTAGATTAAATGGTGAAGTAGTAGGACTCGTTTGTAATCAACCTAAATTTATGGCTGGAGGACTAGATTTACATTCAGCTGATAAAGGGGCAAGATTTATTCGTTTTTGTGATAGTTTTAATATACCAATCATTACTTTTGTTGATGTGACAGGCTTTTTCCCTGGTGTAAAACAGGAGCATGGAGGTATAATAAGGCATGGCGCTAAGCTTTTATATGCGTACTCTGAGGCAACAGTTCCAAAAGTTACAGTCATTACGAGAAAAGCATTTGGTGGAGCATATGTTGCATTAAATAGTAAATCGATTGGAGCGGATTTAGTATTTGCATGGCCAAACGCTGAAATCGCAGTAATGGGTGCTGCAGGTGCTGTAAACATCTTATATGGAAAAGAAATTTCTCAAAGTAATCGACCAGATGAGTTAAGATCAGAATGGATGGACCAATATAAAGAGAAATTTTCTAATCCTTACGTTGCTGCAAAATACGGTTTAGTTGACGATGTAATTGATCCAAGGATGACTAGAAAAAAGCTTATTCAATCATTAGAAGTATTAAAAAACAAAAATGAAAAGCGCCCAGCTAAAAAACATGGTAATATACCTTTGTAGACATTTTTTTACATATACAATATGGAGGCATGACACAAATGATTAATGAACAACGTATAGTCGAAGAATTTTTAGAATTAGTACAAGTAGACTCTGAAACTAAGTTTGAAGCTGAAATTGCAAAGGTTTTAAAACAAAAATTAGAAGCCCTTGGAATGAATGTTTTTGAAGACGACACGATGGGTGTTACAGGTCACGGTGCTGGAAATATTGTTGCTACAATTCCTGCTACTAAAGAAGGCGTTGACGGTATTTTCTTCTCTTGTCATATGGATACAGTTACTCCAGGTAAAGGAATCAAGCCATCAATCAAAGATGGATACATCGTTACTGATGGAACTACAATTCTAGGTGCAGATGATAAAGCTGGTATCGCAGCATTTTTAGAAGCTGTAAAAATCATTAAAGAACAAAATATTGAGCATGGTGAAATCCAATTCATTATCTCAGTTGGTGAAGAATCTGGATTACATGGTGCGAAAGCAATGGATCCAAAATTAATCACAACTAAATTTGGATATGCATTAGATAGCGATGAAGAAGTAGGTAACATAATCGTAGCAGCTCCAACTCAAGCTAAAGTAATTGCTACTATTTATGGTAAAACTGCACATGCAGGTGTTGCACCTGAAAAAGGCGTTTCAGCGATTACGATTGCTTCTAAAGCAATTGCAAGAATGCCACTTGGGCGAATTGACGAAGAAACGACTGCTAATATCGGACGTTTCGAAGGTGGTAGTGCAACAAATATCGTATGTGATCAAGTGAATATTTTAGCTGAAGCTCGTTCATTAATCGGTGAAAAAATGGAAGCTCAAGTAGCTAAAATGAAAGCTGCTTTTGAAGAAGCAGCTACTGAAATGGGTGGACGTGCTGAAGTAGAAGTTCAAATTATGTACCCAGGATTTAAATTTGGTGAAGGAGACCACGTTGTTGAAGTTGCAAAACGTGCAGCAGAAAAAATTGGACGTACTCCTGCATTAAAACAAAGTGGTGGAGGATCTGATGCGAACGTATTCGCAGGTCACGGTTTCCCAATTGTAAACTTAGCAATCGGTTATGAAGAAATCCACACTACAAATGAAAGAATGCCAATTAAAGAGTTAGTAAAAACTGCTGAAATGGTCATAGCAATTGTAGAAGAAGTTGCAAAATAATTAAGTACAAAAAGACGAGACATTTAGTTGTCTCGTCTTTTTAATAGTTAAGAAGTCTAAAACTTAAATCTCATAATGCCAACTCTAATTTGTAGTTAATCGTTTTTTAAATAGGAAAAAGAATATAATCAGAATCAATAAGGCAGTTGGAAATATGACTAAACTATACTTTGCAAAAATAGACGCCACTTTATCCCATTGTTCACCTAAAATTTTTCCTAATGTTATAAAAGTGAATCCCCAAAGGATTGCTCCAACAAATGCAAACGTTGCAAATTTTCTAAAAGAATATTTATTAATAGCAGCGAAATAAGCAGTTAAATGCCTAACTCCAGGAATGAAAAATCCTATAATAAGAATATATGGTCCAAATTTTGAAAATAAGCTTTTTGTCATTTCAATTTTTTTCTCTGTAATATAAACTTTTGGTCCATATTTATTTAGTAAAGGTAGACCAAATATGTATCCAAGCAAATAGCTTAAAGATATTCCACAAATGATTCCGATAATCGCACAAGCTAATGAAGGTAAATATGACAATCTACCTTGAAATACATTATAACCTATGTATGTTAATAGAATTTCATCTGGTAATGGTAATCCAATAATTCCTCCTATTAATGCTAAAATGATGCCTAAATAACCATAGTGACTAATTAGTAAGTTTAAATGTTGAACCATTGATCATACACATCCTCGATTTTTTCCGCGTGAAGTAGATAGGCTAAAAAATTATTTTAAAGATAATATCATTGTATACAAACAAAAGTATTTTATAGCATTTTCTTTAATATGGCAATTCAAAATTCAAAAAATTTTGTTATTATTAGAATGATTTAATATTACTTGGAAAATAAAGAAATTTAGGTGGAAAAAATGATTAATTATTATGAAATAATCCCAAATATATTTAGTAGAAAAGAATCAATCATTATGTTTCATGGCTGGGGTTCAACGATTGAATCACAAATACAACTTGGTAAAGAGCTATCTGAATTAGGATTTAAAGTTGTTATTCCCGAAATTAAATACCATGATTCGAGACAAGCTCTGAATAACCATTTTGATCAAAAGATTTTACAAACATATTTTTGGAAAACAATATTTGAAACAATTGATGAAGAAGATGAAATAATTCATCAGCTTAATTTACAAAAAGAAAATACAATTCTGTTAGGAAGTTCAATGGGTGGTTTTATTGCAAGTGGAATGTTTTTTTCAAATACTAGTTATGCCGGATTAATTAATATTAATGGATCAAGTTCTTATATTTATTCTGAGAAGGATTTTCGTAAAAAAGATGGAAGAGTACTATTAAACGATAAGGAATTGGAAACGTTTGTAAAATATGATCCTAAGTTTAAATATAGTACTATAAGAAATCCTATTTTATTCTTACACGGAGAACAGGATCTAGTTATTCCAATTGGTGGGCAACTAGATTTTTTAACAACAAAACATAATTATTATATAGATTTTCTTAAATATAAGGATGTAAATCATACGATCACAAATAGTATGAAAAACGACATATTCAATTGGCTTAATAAAAATTTTAAATCGGAGGGGTTTTAATTGAGTGAAAATTCACTACCAAATGGATTAGCTAAACCCGCTATTAGAGCCCTAACTTCAGCTGGTTACTTAAATTTGGAGCAATTCACACAATTAAGTGAGGCAGAAGTATTAAAATTACATGGGATGGGTCCTAAGGCGATTACGACAATTAAAAATGCATTGGAAGAGAAAGGATTATCTTTTAAGAAATAATATTGGCTAGATCAAGAACTGATAGAAATTCAGTTCTTTTTTATTTGGTAATTATTAAGTAATGAAAGTGTTATAAATAAGCTTTAATTAATTCATTTTTACCAGAAGTTGGTAGGATATTAAATCAAATTATAGTGATATAATGAATCTTATCGATTTAATTTCATAAAAAAGGGGGAAGGCTATGAAACCCAACTTGTCTCCTATACAAAAAAAAAGAAACCGATATTATTTAACTGTAAATAAGAAATTTTGGTTTAGCCATTTTATTTCATTTTCTTGGTTACTTTTTTCAATTTATTTATCAATTCCTTGGGTAAACGATTTATCTGATGTTGTTACTACACCAGTAGCAATTATCATAATAGGTGGTATTGCCTATATTCCGGGCTATATGAGCACTTTTTTAGTAGTAAGTTTACTACTCGATAAACAACCGAATTTTAAAAATGAATTTCCAAATGATTCGGTTACTGTATTAGTGGCTGCTTATAATGAAGAAGGCGCTATTTTTAATACGTTAAAATATATTTCAGATCAAGATTATACTGGTGAAATAAACGTTATCGTTATTAATAATAATTCTACCGATGGTACAGATCGTGAAGTAATGAGAGCGAAAAAAGAGTTAAGTTCAAATATTACTTTATTACATCAACCAAAGCCAGGTAAGTTTCATGCACTTAACTTGGGATTGGAGTATGTAAAAACACCATATGTTATTACGCTAGATGCAGATACATTAATTCATCCTTCTGCAGTAAGATACTTAGTTTCAAGAATTAAAAGTAGTCCTTCTGATGTTTGTGCTGTTGCTGGCTCAATGTTAGTTCGTAATAGTCGTGAAACATTTTGGACTAAGATTCAAGAGTGGGACTACTTCTTAGGAATTGCTTCCATAAAAAGACTTCAGGGATTATATCAAGGAACTCTTGTTGCACAAGGGGCGTTTAGTTTATATAAAACTGATTGTGTAAAGGTAGTTAAGGGTTGGCCAGATGCAATTGGAGAAGATATCGTTTTAACATGGAGACTTTTACAGAAGCAATGGAAGGTATACTTTGAACCATTAGCAGTAGCATTTACCGACGCACCTACAACATTTGGACATTTTGCTAAACAAAGATCAAGATGGGCAAGAGGTATGGTTGAAGGACTGATTGAAATAAAACCGTGGCAACAACCACAAGTTTATACAAAGTATTTAACGGGTATTAATCTCATGATGGTTTACTTAGATTTTATTTACACTGTATGTTGGATTCCTGGATTGATTTTAGCGTTTTTTGGAATCAACATCATTGTTGGCCCAATGACTTTATTAGTTCTCCCATTAACATTTATTAGCTATTCAATCCTTTATTTTTACCAGAAAAACTATGTGTTCCGTAATTTAAATTTAAGAATAAGAAATAATCGTATAGGATTTATATTCTTCCTATTATGCTATCAAATGATTATGTCACCAGTTTCACTTTATGGCTATATTCAAGAATTTTTTAAATTAAAACGAGTTTGGGAATAAAACTTTATTATCATAAGGAAGGGGATCACAAAAGTCAATGTACTTTTTGTGATCCCCTTTTTGTTTTTATAAACTATTTGTTTCTTTCTTTGTTGAACTATCTAACTTCATCTTTAATTGAATTTCTTGATCAGCGATAATATCATCATCTTCAGCATTATCACGAACAACCTTTTGGGTTAAAATTGAGCCCACTGCTACTAACAGCATAACTGCAATATAATAACCTTTTTCGTTTAATTGCATATCTGCATTGTAAAGTCCGATACAAAACAAAAATACTCCTGCAACTAATGTAAAGTATGCTAAAACAGTAAATGCTGGTGTGTTTCTACGTCTGTGCTTCTGCAAATTTAATCACGCTCCGGGTAAGATTTTACTTAATTGTCAGACGTTAAAAAATGCTATTAAGAAGGTATAAATGATTTCAAAAAAATTCTTAACGTCTGATATTATTATATAAAATTTGTTGTTAAATAGTAACAAAATTCTAATAAATTAGTAAATTGGAAAATATTACTGTAATTTTTTAGGGAAATGCTAAATAAAAAATAGAGAAATACAAAAAGATGTCTAATCACAAATAGATAGGAAATATTTATTTGGAGAGGATGGTCAGATTTTGAGTAATAGAGGTGCTGGTATTGGAGGAATCGTTTTTGTAGGTTGTATGTTTCTAGGCGGAGGAATTGGAAGTTTATTACATGAATCACATTCAGGTTGGCTAATCGGGATGGGTGTTGGATTTATAGGGCTCGCTTTAACAAGATTTCTAATAAAAAGTTAATGCAAAAGGAAACTAAAAAAGAACCACAAGGGGGAAAATGATAACCTTTGTGGTTCTATAAATTAAAGAGGACTTTTTGTTGATCATAAATAAAATCGATCCCTAATTTCTTTTGATGGGATCATACACGATTCGTTTTTTCCAAAGAATTTAAAACGATTTCTTGCGATCAGTCTATATACATAGTCACGTATAGTAGTTGGGATTATCATAAAGGCATAGAATAATTTTGGCCAACCTTCTAAATTTTTTGCAATAGAAAGTGCAGCTGAAGATTCAATTTTTATTTTTCCATTTTGTACAAGAATAATTGAATCAATTGAACCAAGTTTGGGGTGATCCTTCTTAAGCTTTTCGCCAAATGTGGATTGTAGTGCGGCAAAATGAAAATAACCTTTTTGGTCATGTTTAATAATAAATTGAACAGCACCATTGCATAAAATACATTCACCATCAAATAAAATAATTGGCCTCTCGCTCATAATATATCCCCTAAAGATTATTCTTGGTTCACCATATGGTAAGCAACATTTCTTAAATGTTGTAATAATGGCTCTTTAATTTCTTCATCTAAATCGACATCATCCATTGCTTTTCCCATGCAATCTAACCAGTCATGAGCTAATTCAATTGTAATTGGAAAAGGTAAATGACGCGCGCGCATCCTTGGATGACCACGTTCCATACTATAATATTGTGGTCCACCTAAAAACTGTGTTAAAAATAGCTTTTGTTTACGTGCTGTTTCCTCCCAGTCACCAGGAAATATTGGTGAAAGTCTCTCATGCTTTGAAACATAAGAATAAAAAGTATCCACTAGCTCTTCTAATTTTTCTTTCCCTATATAATCATACATTGATTGATTTTCGTTACTCAAAAGAAAATACCTCCATTAATTTCAAAAAATACAATATAGATAGGTATATTTTATCTCTTTTTGGACTTTATGAGAAGTAAATAGGAACCTTAGGTAATGTAATTTATTATTAAAACCCCTATTCTAATTAGAAGAGGGGTTTCCTTCATAAGCTTCAATTAAATTGTTTATATTGATTTTATTCTTAGTTTGGAGAACTGCTTTCATTACTCGTTCAGATTTTTCTGGATTGGAGTCATTTAATAGTTCAGGTAAAATGGTTGGAACAATTTGCCATGAGACGCCAAATTGATCTTTTAACCAACCACATGCTTGTGCATTTTTATCTCCATCCTTTGATAACTTTTCCCAATAATAATCTAATTCTTCTTGGGAGTCACAATGAACGATGAATGAGATTGCCTCTGTAAATTTAAAGTAAGGTCCTCCGTTTAACGCAACAAAATCTAGCCCTTCTAAGCTAAATTGGATGGTCATAACAGCTCCTTCTTCCATACTGTTTGGGTCATGTCTTTCTTTTCCATAACGTGTAATTCTTTCAATTTTTGAATTCTTAAATATAGAAGTGTAATAATTTACGGCTTCTTCGGCTTTTGTATCAAACCATAAATTCGTTGATATTTTTTTAATTTTACTTTGCATAGCTTTTCTCCTTTAATACAAAAACGTTTATAATAATTAGATATTAGTTTTAGAATTGATTCAAACTTTATAAGTTTTAACTATATTCAACATTAATACACGTAAATAGGAAATATAAAAAAATGATATTATACTAGCATAGGAGGTGTAGCAATGAATCAATGGGCACCAAAGAGCGGAAGAGTAATTTTACATGTTGATATGAATTCATTTTTTGCTTCAGTTGAAATAGCGAATGATCCATCATTAAAAGGTAAACCAGTAGTTGTGGCAGGCAATGAAAAAGAGCGCAGGGGAATTATCGTAACTGCAAGCTATGAAGCTCGAGCTTATGGAATTCGGGCGACAATGCCATTATGGGAAGCGCGAAAAAAATGTCCTGAGATGATTGTGAAAACTCCAAATTTTGAAGCATACCGAAAAGTCTCAAGGCAAATATTTGAAAAATTAGGTGCAATAAGTCCTAAAATTGAAGTGGCATCGATTGATGAAGGATATATTGATATAACGGATTGTGATGAAAAACTAGGTCATCCAATTAAAATAGCTGAATTGATCCAGTCAATGTTGTTAGAAGATCTGGACATGCCATGCAGTATCGGTATTGGTCCAAATAAATTTCTTGCGAAAACAGCTTCAGATATGAAAAAACCACTTGGAATTACTGTTCTTCGTAAAAGAGATGTTCCTACTATTTTATGGCCAAGAAAAGTAGGAGAGATGCATGGTGTTGGTAAGAAAACTGAAGAAAAGTTAAATGAAATAGGCATTATTACAATAGAAGATTTAGCAAATAGTAATGAAAAACAAGTACAAGAATTATTAGGTATAAACGGTAAATCTTTAAGAAATAAGGCTAATGGAATAGATGAGAGAGAAGTAGATCCTAGTCGTATGCTTTCACATAAGACAATTGGCCAATCAACGACATTTTCATTTGATGTTTTTGAGGAACCAATGATTGTAGAAAAATTTGAAGCTCTATCTAAGCGGGTAGCTGAACGTTTAATTAAGAAAGGTTTAGTTGCAGACACTGTGACAATTACACTACGATTTAGTGACCGAAAAACAATAAATCGTAGTAAAAAACTTTCTACACCTGTACAACAAGCAAATGAAATCTTTAAAGAAGCATTTGATCTATGGAAAAGAAATTGGAACGGAGAACCATTACGTTTAATCGGAGTAACAGCATCACAATTAAATCCAAAAGATGAAATATCAAAGCAATTGGACCTATTTTCTTTTGAAAAGGATGCCAAACAAGAACCATTGTTTGAAACATTACATAAATTGCAAGATAAATATGGAGAACAAGTTATTAGTTTAGGTAGACAAAAAAAGAAAATTGACTCAAACAATATATTAGATATATTGAAATCTACAGAATAAACAGCTGCTGGGCTTTCAATCGAAGGTCTTTTTCAAGTTGCCTAAAATTTTTTGAACAAAAAAAGACAGTCTATTAAATAGACAGTCTTCAAATAGTTAATATAATCGTTTAAACTTTCTCAATAATAATTTTAGTTGCTGTTGGAAGATGTTGTGCCACAGCATTCAGTACATTTTGATCATCTTGATATGCTCCGATTTGTACTCCGTCTACGATTACTCTATGCATTTCAGACTTAGCCTTAGGTGTTAAGTTAAATGCTTTTACTAATCCATTTACATGCCCTTGAGCTACTTTTTGACGCCAATTTGGGTCTTTCAGTTTTGCAGCATCACTTGCATTATCAATGAATCCATTTTCAGTCAGAATCGCTGGCATATTTGATTCACGTAATACATGAAAATTAGCTTTCTTTTTTCCACGATCAGTTAGACCATTTACCTTTACGATCTCCTCATGTAAATCGTTACGATATTTAGCAGCAGTAGATGTATCTGACAAACTATCATGTATATAATCCTCGTAACCAGATGCTGATCCATTAAATGAATTGATATGAACAGCTAAAAAGTAGTTGGCACCCCATGAGTTGGCATCGTTCGTACGTTCAGTTAAAGAACGATCAGTGTCTGTAGATCTGCTCATTCTAACCTCAACATCATTATAGTTATTCAATAAATCTCTTATTCTTAATGCGATATCTAAAGTTAGGTCCTTTTCTTTTAATCCATTGCCTACTGCACCTGAATCAGTGCCTCCATGACCTGGATCTAAATAAAGTTTCAACATTATACTAATCCCGTTGCCACAATCTATAAAAATCTATACATTGATGTTTGCTTATCATGAATTGATTATTTTATAGCAAACAATAAGGCAACGTTACCTCCTTTCTTTTATAAAGTTTTAGAAGTTTTACAGAATTTTATTGCGTTTTAACTGCAACTGACCCTCCTAATGATAATGTATTCAAAGTAGCCATTAGTTGAAATGGACAAGCATCTAATGTATATAACCAAAATTAAGAGATTTAATTGAATTAGGCATCAATTTTAATAGATTCTTTTATTTAAATTGATCGTAAGTAGGGGAATCCTAAAATATTGTCGAATTTAAAGATTAAGTTATTTTGTTATCCAATATAACTATTGCAAAAAGCCAAGGAGGAAAGTGTATGTATACAAAAATGAAGGCGAATGAACACGTTTACTCATCACATCGTAATGTGGTGTATGCTAGAAATGGAATGGTCGCTACTTCCCAACCATTGGCTGCACAAGCGGGCCTAGATATTTTAAAAAAGGGTGGTAATGCAGTAGATGCTGCTATCGCTACAGCTGCTTGCCTAACAGTAGTAGAGCCTACTTCAAACGGTATTGGTGGAGATGCTTTTGCATTAGTTTGGATGAACGAAAAGATATACGGTTTAGATTCAAGTGGACCAGCACCTAAAAATATATCGATTGAAAAAGTAAAAAATTTAGGTTATGAAAAAATGCCTAAATATGGTTGGATACCAATAACTGTCCCTGGTGCTCCTGCTGCTTGGGCAGAACTATCGAATCGGTTTGGAAGACTTTCGTTAAAGGAAGTGCTAGAACCGGCAATTGAATATGCTCGTGAAGGTTTTCCGATTTCACCAACATTAGGTAAGTTTTGGAAAAAGGCTTATGAAATATACAAAAAAGAGTTAAACTCTGAGGAGTTTGCTGCTTGGTTTGATACGTTTGCTCCAAATGGAAGAGCTCCTGAAGTAGGAGAAATTTGGTCGTCACTGGACCATGCAATAACTTTAGAAAAAATAGCCGAAACAAATGGAAAAGATTTTTATAAAGGTGAAATTGCAGATAAAATTATTGCTTCTTCACATTAATATGGTGGTTTTTTAACAAAGGAAGATTTGGAGTCTTATAAACCGGAATGGGTAAATCCAATTAGTATAAATTACAGAGGCTATGATGTATGGGAAATTCCACCTAATGGTCAAGGAATTGTCGCACTGATGGCTTTAAATATATTGAAAAATGATTTGTTTGATGACAAAGAGAACGCAACTACATATCATAAACAGTTTGAAGCAATGAAGTTAGCTTTTGCTTGCGGAAGGGAATATGTAACAGATCGAAAGTTTATGAAGACTTCAGTTGAAAGTCTATTAAGTGATCAATATGGAAAAGAACGCTTTTTAGGGATTACGGAAACTGCTCATACACCATTACCAGGAAGACCGCCTAGTGGAGGCACTGTATATTTAGCAACAGCTGATGGAGATGGAAATATGGTCTCCTTTATTCAAAGTAATTATATGGGCTTTGGGTCAGGTATAGTAATTCCTGGAACTGGAATTGGATTGCAAAATAGGGGTTATGATTTTAGCTTAGATGAAAAACATGCCAACGCTTTAATTGGTGGAAAAAAATCATATCATACGATTATTCCGGCATTTTTAACAAAAAATAATAAAGCAATTGGACCATTCGGTGTAATGGGTGGTTATATGCAGCCTCAAGGCCATGTTCAAGTAATCATGAATAGCATTGATTTTCATTTAAATCCACAAGAAGCATTAGATGCTCCTAGATGGCAATGGATTGAAGGGAAAATAGTTGAAGTCGAACCTAGTTTTCCTCAAGAGATTATAAAAGAGTTACAGGCTAAAGGTCATGAAATTAAAGTTGCAAAGGATACTGGAAGTTTCGGACGAGGCCAAATTATTTGGAGAAATGAAGATTCTGGTGTTTTAATGGGTGGTACAGAATCAAGAACGGACGGTTGTATAGCAAGTTGGTAAATATGAGAAGGACTTGATTTAATGAAACAATTAGAAATATTCATTGCGTTTTTTCGAAGTAGTATTTTAGGATATGGTGGTGGACCATCTACGATTCCACTAGTTTATAAAGAAGTCGTCGATACGTATAAATGGATGAAAGACGAAGAGTTTTCTGAAATATTAGCAATTGGTAATATGCTCCCAGGTCCAATTAATACAAAATTAGCAGGTTACATCGGTTATCGTATTGGTGGTATTATCGGAATGCTTAATGCGATTATTGCAACGATCTTACCGACAATTCTCTTAATGATTATACTTTTAACATCATTATCGTCTTTTAAAGATATTAAATGGGTTAATGGGATGAAGGAATCAATTGTACCTGTTGTAGGGGTAATGTTAGGTGTATTAACATGGCAATTTTATCAAAGTTCAAAAAAAGGATTGAAAACACCAACAATATTAATTCATTTAGTTGTCGGTTTGTTTCTAATACAATTTTTACATATACACCCTGCGATCATAATTGGTGGTTTACTAATATTTGCAATCTTCCAACCAGTAAAAGCAACTTCCTCAAATGACCATCAGACGAGGAAGGGGAGTACAAACGAATGATTTATTGGAAATTATTTCTTTCATTTCTTATAACGAATCTTTTAGGATATGGTGGTGGGCCAGCTACGATCCCATTAATTCAAAATGAAGTTGTTACACAAAAACATTGGTTAACTCAGCAAGAATTTCATGAAGCGTTTGCAATGGGGAATGCCTTACCAGGGCCTATCGCCACAAAAATGGCTGGATATATTGGATATAAAATTGGCGGAATTTTTGGTTCCTTTATAGCGGTCTTTGCAACGGTATTCCCTTCTTTATTACTAATGATTCTATTAATTGGGTTACTTTATAAAAATCGTGACTCAATTCGAGTGAAGAGAATGACAGCATATGTAAAACCGACAATTGTTGTACTATTAGGCCTACTTACATATCAATCTTTTTCTGATTCGTTTCATGATATTGGAGTATTTCAAGTTATTTTTATTGCCGTTTGTACATTTTTCTTAATGGAAAAATTTAAAATTCATCCTGCTTTTGTAGTACTTGGCGCATTAATTTATGGTGCCATTAATCTTTAAAAATAAAAAAGAAACCAATTACTTGGTTTCTTTTTCTTTTTCCTTGCTCATTACTTCTTCATAATCTTTGTTAAACCAAAGTGGATCCATATTATCTACTTCACCATTATAATTAATCAAAATTTCTTCGCCAGCTTTAATGTCTTTGTAAGCGAAAAAATCAAATGTGTGATTATCAAAGTTAATATCGTAAGTTGCATTTGCATCATAAGAATGGTTGAATAGCATTCCGTATCCTAGAAGAATAGCTGAATGATTAATACCATATTCAAATGCATAGTCTGCTAATAAAGTTTTCTCGATATGCTCATGTTCCTCGTTCGGGTATGAAATAACTGGCGCCTCGTGTATTAACTCACCTTTTGCAATATCACGTGTTGCAAAGACACCTCGATTAAATTCACCGTCACTCAACGTAGAAGTTTTAATTTCAATCATAATTACACCTATAATTCTCTCTTAAGTCTTATAGATAGTTTGCCACTAT
The DNA here is from genome assembly GCF_004138285.1 of Gottfriedia acidiceleris. Classification (GTDB taxonomy): domain Bacteria; phylum Bacillota; class Bacilli; order Bacillales; family Bacillaceae_G; genus Gottfriedia; species Gottfriedia acidiceleris_A. The sequence goes on from NZ_SCFN01000001.1 coordinate 733,492, forward strand.
TTTAGATATAAATCAATTTTTTTATCTAATTAGCGATATTCACATAAAAGAGCGCTTCTTTTCGATCTAAAGAGGTAGTTTAACTGGGCCTAGTCAATTATTTGAAGAAAGACTGATTAAATTAAAAAAGTCTAAGTATATTTTTTGCTAAAACATCAAATTATAACATTGTTATATATATATAGGGAGGCAGATTATAATGAAATTTTTTTATAAGATTATGATTTTATTGATTGTAATGTCTTCTATTCTTCCAGGAAATAAGCAGGTAAATGCAACTAGCAAAAAGGAATTTCTGCGAATTGAAGGATATAAGCCAAACCAAACTGTAAACCAAATTCCTTATCTAGCTAATATTTTCCAGGTTTCAACGAATCAGATCCTAGTAACTTTTGATTCACAAGTTGATATTAATTTAGGAACAAAAGCATCATTTTATTGGATTCAAAGCTTATCTGATACAATTCCTACCGGTATTGCATCACTCGGAAGCAAAAGTCAATTTAATGCAAGGAATGCTTTATCAAATAACCAAGTTACAATTACAAAGGTACAAGGAGATAATAATTCATTCTTGTTAACTTTTAAACAAGAAATACCTTCAAATAAGCGATTTAAACTAGCAGTTCGTCATTTACACGCTCCTGGTGGAAAACCATTTGATGGTATAAATGGTATGAAAGTATTTACAGGTAAATAATTATATTGTAGTTTGTCTACACGATGTAATCCCCTAAAGCAGAGGGGATTTTTTTATGCCTTGTAAAGAATGTTGCCAAACAATAGGTAGGGAATTTTAATGCAAATGTAAGTTGTATTAAGCTGTCGCTTTATGTGGGATATGTAGCTTGCTTCGAAAAAAATTTAATAAAAAAAATAAAATTATAGAATTGACTTTAACGTTGCGTAAAGGTGTATTGTAAAGATGTCAGGAGGTAGTCGCAATGGAATATACAGTTCAAAAGCTTGGACTTCTAGCAGGGATCAGCACTAGGACTTTAAGATATTATGATGAGATTGGAATTCTTAAGCCGGCAAGAATTAACTCATCAGGTTATCGGATTTATGGTCAAGCGGAAGTAGATCGCTTACAGCAAATCTTATTTTATAGAGAACTAGGTATGAATTTAGAAAACATTAAAGAAATTATTACATCACCTGATTTTAATAGTGCCAAGGCATTAAACGAGCATCGTGAGCAGCTTCTTGATAAAAGAAAGCAATTGGATTTATTAATTTCAAATGTTGAAAAATCAATTGCTCTAGCAGAGGGGAGAATTACAATGTCAAATAAAGAAAAATTTGAAGGCTTTAAGAAAGATATGATCGAAGAAAATGAAAAAAAATATGGAAAAGAAGCACGTGAAAAATATGGAGATGAAGCTGTTAATAAAGCAAATCAAAAAGTAATGAATATGACAGAAGAAGATCATAAAGAAGTAACGAGACTTGCTGATGAATTAGCAAAAACATTAGCTGAAGCATATAAAACGGGTGATCCAGCAAGTGAAATTGCACAAAAAGCAGCTGATTTGCATAAACAATGGTTAACATTTTATTGGAGTAAATATAGTAAGGAAGCGCACGCGGGTTTAGCACAAATGTATGTAGACGATGAGCGCTTTAGAGCACATTACGATAAAGAACAACCTGGAACTGCTGAATTTTTAAGAGATGCAATTCATATTTACACGCAACATAAAAAATAAGTCTGATATATTGTGTGTACTTTGACTAGTTCTAAGTACACTTGCTCATAACTTATGAAAGGTTCATGAGTAAGTATTACAGGGAAAAAAAGAAAATGGGTTACTCATGAAGGATTCAAGTGACTCTTGTCTCATGGAAAACAGCATACTGTAATGTAAATCAACCTAAACCAAAAAGTGTACTTAGATTTGTTTTGTTCTAAGTACACTTTTTTTATATTTTATTGGAAAAAAATAGTAATTGTATTCAATAAATTTTGGTATAATTATTTTTAAGATTCATTAATTTGATGTAAATTTTATAGAGAAGTATTATAAATTTTTAAATAATGGAATGATTATGTACAATATAGGTAAGAATTTGATTTAAATAATTCAATTTTTAAACTAAGGATGTACTAAAATGGACGAACAATTTATACCGAGGAAAGAGCGACATAAGAAGCGCTTTATTAGAAAACGCCAAAATATTGAGCGTGAAAAAATAAAATTTAGTACTTATATATTAAGTGTATTTTATTATTTTTTATTATTTTTAATTTTTAATCTTGTACAATTTTATATATTTCAGCATGTTAATCACAACATTAAATCACTTGGAAATTTTGATTTAGCTAGAGCAATCATATCAGGATTAATCTATTTACTATGTATTATTTGTATAGAGGATACTTATAGAAGATATCGAATGCCTTCAACTTTTATCCGAATATTAATACCAATTTTAGTGTTTATTTTAGCAATCGTTGCTATGTATACTTTAATAAAAGTATTTTTCTAAAACGATTTGTTAAGCGAAAACAACCAAAAAGTATTACTTCATTAAATGATGTAATACTTTTTTTGTTGAACTTAAATAGTAGCTTTGTTAGAGAATGGATAGGGTAGGTAGGAAATTTTTAGCTTATGCTGTGTAAAGGCTAAAAGATGGGGGATTAAATCGTTTGTCTTTGTAAGTTGTTTATGAGTCTTTTACACTCATTTCTAATAATCTTTTTTGAATCCAAACAGCTGCTTGGGTACCATCACCCATTGCTATTGTGACTTGTTGGGAATGAGCTACTAAATCGCCGGCTGCCCATACATTTGGAACATTCGTCTCCTTTGTTCGTGGGTCTACAATAACATGCTTATTATTTAAAAGATTTACTCCTAGTTGGATAGCAAGATTATTTTGTACTTCATTTCCACCAAAACCAATAAAAGCACGGTCCCCATAAATTATTTCACCACTTTGTAAACAAATTCCTTTAAAATTAGAATCCTCTTCTTTAAGTACTTCCTTAATTTTTTCTTTTCGATAGTGAATTCCAATTTTTTGTAGTTGGTCATTTAATTTGGAATCAAGGTCATGTCCGTCGTGATTAATATATGTTATTTGTTTTGACCAATAAGCTAATGTTATGGCAAGATTTGCACCAACTTTACCAGATCCAAGTATTAAAACACTTTTATTTAAAATTTCATATCCATCACAGTCTGGACAAACAAAAATTGTCGATCCAAGACAATCGACTAGGTTTTTAATTGGAGGAATTCGATCGATTAGTCCAGTTGCCAATAAGACTGTTTTGGCAGAATAAGATTTTCCTGCTTTCGTCTCTATTAAGAATTGATTGTTTACGTTTTGTATACGTATTACTTTATCTTGGGTGAATGATACGCCATAAACTTCAGCATGGTTTCTTCCTAGTTGTCTTAGTTTTTGCCCACTTATACTATTCGGCCAACCTAAAATATTACGATATGTTTTACATAATGTTGAACGTCCGTAATTTGAGTCAATTACGAGTACATTCCTTTGATATCGACCAAGCTGAATTGATGCCTGTAAACCTGCGAAACCTCCCCCAACTATTATACACTCATAAAATTCATTCATAGACTTGTCTCCTAAATCAATTAATACAAAATCATATATGTTCAATTTTTCCAATTAAGCAATTTCTAATCACAATTTCTCAATTAATCTAATTGTTGAAAATTAAAAGATTTTTGATTGATATATTCTGAATATTTAGGTACGATTCTTCTATTAACTTAATTTGATTTATTGTTTTTTGTGGAGGGAGTAAAAATGAGTGCAGATAAGATTGCTTTATCTAATTCTAGAACGAAGGGAATTATTCTCGTATTAACTGCGGCAATATTATGGGGGATATCAGGAACTGTAGCACAGTTTGTATTTCAAAGAAATCATTTTAGTCCAGAATGGTTAGTCGTTATTCGATTATTGTTTTCAGGGATCATACTATTAATTTTTGCTAGTCTGAAAGAAAAGAGGGATATAACAGCAATTTGGAAGGAAAAGAAGGATGTCTTAAGTTTATTGTTATTTAGTATTCTTGGGATGTTAGCAGTTCAATATACATACTTCGCCGCAATAAAAGCTTCAAATGCAGCTACAGCAACAATTTTACAATATTTGGCACCTGTCATTATTACATGCTATTTAGCAATGCGTTTCAAAAAAGTTCCAACTAGAAAAGAAGTACTGGCTGTCATATTAGCGCTTGCAGGGACATTTTTGTTGGTAACACATGGAACGATTAAAGGATTGTCTATTACTGGATGGGCATTATTTTGGGGGCTAGCTTCAGCTTTTGCTTTAGCATTTTATTCGATACAGCCTCAAAAACTTTTAAAAAAATTTGGGTCGACAATCGTAGTAGGTTGGGGAATGCTAATCGGTGGAATTTGTTTTAGCTTCATACATTCACCTTTTAATTTTCAAGGTCATTGGTCGATGAGTGCATATTTTGCAGTAATTTTTATTGTTATATTTGGAACGTTAATTGCTTTTTATTGCTATTTAGAGAGTTTAAAGTATATTAATGCTTCTGAATCTAGCTTACTTGCATGTGTGGAACCATTATCAGCAGCTGTACTATCTGTAATTTGGTTAAGAGTAAATTTTGAAATGCTAGACTGGATTGGTAGCTTATGTATTATTAGTACAATTGTCATTTTATCATTGGCTGATCGAAAAGAGGCTAATTGACTATTATCTGTCACAAAAGAGCATAAAAAGACAGGACTGAATAATTTTAACTTGTTAGGATGTAATTAAGGGAGGAGTCATATGGCTTGGGTTGAATCTTTACAAAAGGCAATTGATTATATTGAAGACAATTTATTAAACGAGTTAACGATTGAAGAAATTTCTAAACAAGCTAATTCATCTGTTTTTCATTTTCAGCGAACATTTTCAATTTTAACTGATATTAATATAGCTGAATATATAAGACGAAGAAGATTGACACTAGCGGCCAATGAATTAACAACTACTGATCTTAAAATAATTGACATTGCCTTGAAATATAGGTATGACTCTCCTGAGGCTTTTGCAAAAGCGTTTCGAAGACAGCATGGTGTAACACCAAGTGAAGCAAGAAAGTTTATTGGGAATCTAAAATCATATAACCGCCTCGTGATTCAGGTGAGTTTGAAGGGAGCAGAACCAATGCAATTTAATATTGTTGAAAAAAGTGCTTTTCAAGTAGTTGGAGTGAAAAAAGAGTTTTCTTATTTGAACGATCAACAACAGCAACTGATTCCTAAAATGTGGGAAGAGGTTAATGAAAATGGTACGAGTGACCGCTTGTATGAAATTAACAATTGTGACATTAAAGGTGTTTTAGGTGTGTGTATGATGAGCGAGGAGCAAAAATCAAAAAATCTACTAGAATATTGGGTTGCAACCGAATACGAAGGAGATGCACCAGAAGGGTTTTATCATCATGAAATTCCTGCATCAAAATGGGCTGTATTTGGTGTTCACGGAGCAATGCCACATGCAATGCAATCGGCATGGAAGAAGATTTTTTCGGAATGGTTTCCTTCAAGCGGCTATTCACATGCAGGAATCCCAGAATTTGAACTTTATCCAGAAGGAAATCCATTTAGTGAAGATTATTATACTGAAATTTGGATTCCGGTAAAATAAATCCGATCTTTTAAAGCGTTATAAAAGGTGCTTCTCAATTAAGAGAGCACCTTTATCTTTATGTATAAATTTATCCTCTTAATGCTTCTAAAACTACTTGTGCTTTGTAGCCTTCAGAGAAATCTATGATTGTTGCTACTTCACCTTTTAGAGCCTTTACTAAATGATCAATTAATGAATCAGCTAAAGATTGATCGCCTTCAATTTGCCTAATTGGTTCGCCAATCTTTCCTCCTTCTAAATTAGCCCAATTTACTAAAGAAAGAGTTCCTTTCGAGCCGTATGCTGTAAATTTAATTTCTTCTTCACCTGCAATTTGGCTTAAGCCATCTATTAATATAGGAGTACCATCTTCTAATTCTAAAAAGGCGATAATTCCATTTTCGGATGCAAGAGGGTCAGCGGGATATTGCATATGTTTCGTATTGACTTTCATGTTACCAAAAATCTTTTGAATTTGTTGAATATAATGCACACCAACCTCTAGTACGTAACCTCCTTGTTCTTTTGTAGCAACCCATTCATTTTGTTGCCATAGTCTCGGCCAATTTGGAAAACGCATCTTTAATTCGATTCTTCTTAAGTCACCAACATATCCAGATCTAATGAGGCTAGCAAAAGACTCACTACCAACATTGTAGTTTAATGGAAAGTTCATAGCATGAAAAATACCTTTTTCTTTTGCTTGAGTATAAAGTCCTAGAGCTTCCTCTGTTGAATTTGCCAAAGGCTTTTCACATAACACATTAATTCCTTTTGCGATTACATCAGATACTACCGAATAATGATATTTTGGAGGTACTGTAACATAAACGAGATCAAGTTCAGCATTTTCAATCATCTCAATATGATTTGTAAAAGTTAAAACTGATTCTAATTGGCTACTTGTTTCTTGAACTCTTTCTTCTAATGTGTCACATATTGCTACAATTTTTGTTTCTTGATGATTTGAAAATAAAGGAATTAATCTTTGGCCAATTGCGCCAAGACCAATAATACCAACTTTTATCATGAGAAAAACACCTTTCGAAATAGATTTATATTGTAATTATAGTAAGAAAAATTAAATAATTAAAGAAATAGATACGATGCTCTTAGCTTAAGATATTTGAGGTGCTACAAATTGCTCATGGAAAATTATTTTTTAAGTAGAAAGTTTTGTGAATTACCAATTTCAAAAAGGGGTTTTAGACACAGAAAGAGAATATTATTCATTGATAAGTAATGGAGGTGACATCATGGATAAGAAGCCATTGTATTATGATGGTAGTGGGGATGGAGAAAAATTAATTCAATCAGAAGTTGTAAAAAAGCCAATGAGTATTGTTACTGAAGTAAGAAAAAATTTAACTGGTAATCCGTTTGTGATCGATTGGAGTCAAGTTAATGTAGCTGGGAAATGATTTGTTATTTGTGTTTATTTGTTCTTTATTGAGAACGAATTATAGAACGTTCAATAAAATAATGAATTATTATTAAAATTAAAAAGGATGTCCTATAAGTTAGTAATTAAAACAAACTTAAGGGACATCCATTTAATTTAAAATATTAACAGTTTCCATCAATATCGCAACTTAATGAAGACTGCTCAACTAGTTTTTGGTTGTTTAAAGCTTGAATAAATGCTTCTTTACTTTGAACACCTTGTAAAACTTGATCACCAATTATGAAGGTTGGTACTGCATTAATAAAATTAGGGTTTTGGATCGATGAGTCATACTTTGTATTTGAAACAGCTTCTATGAATTGAGAACGGTCTAAGCCAAGATTTTCAGCGATATCTGCAAGTACGTTTACATCACCAATTTCTTTGCCTTCTGTCCAAAAGTCTGCTAAAACTGCTTGAGCATATTCAGGACCTTTTCCATTTTCCTCTGCGAATAAAAAGCCTCTATGAGCTTTTTTAGTTGAAGGATGGGGATCCATTGTTGGTAAAATCATCTCAACACCAAGTTTTTGCGCAAGTGGTTGAACGCCGAATTTCCATCCTTGTTGGATATAAGAACTATTTGGACTTAATGGTTCAGCTCCCTCAGGTCTTAATTGGAATGGTTTCCATTCAAGCTCTACATCGCTAACTTCTTTTATAGCGTCCTCAAGTGGTTTTTTACCTAAATAGCAAAACGGACAAACATAGTCCGAATAAATTGTAACTTTCATTATGAAACCTCCTAAATCAATTAAAGAAAGTATAAACAAAATTAGATCTAAATCTCAATTTATTAGCTTCGAATTACGAATTTTTTTTAGTGAAATAACTGATTTACAAGTAAAAAAGAAATAGAGCATGAGAGCTCTATTTCTTAAAATCATTGGTAGAATGATCATCGGGTGGTCGGTTCGTTTCGATTCTAGCAGTGTTAAGATCAACAAATGAGTTTAAAAAATATTTTCTTCTTAAAAGTAAAACGGATAATAGTAATAGGCCACAGATTGATGTGAAAATCATTCCAGTAAGTAATCCTCCTATATACATGAATGTATCCATTTGTGATGTAAATAGTGACCAAACTAATATTGAAAGGATTCCGTCCGCTAAAACAATGGCAAGCGATACTACTAAATACGGTAAAAATTGTCCAGTTTCTTTTGTTTTCTTTGAGGTATACCTATACCCAATTGGTACAGATAAAAAGATGATAAAACAATAGAAGAGTAATATGAAATCTCGAATTGACATAGTATCACACCTAACTTTTTTTGTTGGTACTATACTATATGCAGAATATTCATATAATTGGACAAGATTTTTTTATTTACCAATTTTTACTTTTTTCTTTTTAATTTCGGCTTTTTCAGGCTTTGTAGGAGAGAAGTTTTCAAAATCTTTTTTTGTTTCTGGTACTTCGATATGTCCTGTTCTTATATTAGCTTTATATAAATCAACTTGTTCTTTTGTATCTTTATTTAAATTCTTATCTGTTTTTGCAAGATCAACACCATTTTCTTTTATGCCCCATCTCAAAATGCGTCCACCTTGAAAGTTCCCTTTTAATTTCTTTGTGATTACTTCATCTACACCTTTATCAATTCGTTTGATCGCTGACGTTAGTGTGACATTTTCCGGTAACCCTTGTTTATATTGATCTCGGTCAACACCAATTACCCAAACTTTTTTACCATTTTTCTTTAATTTTTTAGCTTCAGTAAATACACCTAAGCCAGTTTTCCCAGCTACTTGAAAAATGATATCTACACCTTTATCCTTGTATAAGGATTTTGCTAATTTACTTCCCTCTGCAGGTTTATCATATGAATTCGCAAATTTCGTCAATACTTTTATTTTTGGATCGACGGACATAACTCCTGCTTTAAATCCGTATTCAAACCTTTTTATAAATGGATCCTTTGTACCTCCGATAAATCCAATCTTATGCGTTTTAGTGTTCATCGCTGCTACAATACCAGCGAGGAATGCTGATTGCTCTTCACGATATGTAACACTTACGACATTTGGTTTTTCAACAATTCCGTCAATTATGACAAAGTCAGATTTTTTTTCTTTACTCGCAACTTCAGAGATGGCTTTTTGAAATGAATAGCCTATTCCAAATGTTAAATCATATTTTTTCTTTGCATACTTCATTAATTCTTTTTTTGCTGCTTTGTCTGTTGGGGCATCTGTTTTTACATAATTTTTATTTTCCTTCCAACCATGTTTCTTTCCAGTTTTTTTAATCCCATCCCAAACTGCTTGGTTAAATCCTTTATCGTGTATTTCAGTTTTACCCATAACTATTCCAATTTTAAAATCATTTTCTTTTTCTTTCTCTGATGCACTTATATTATTATTTCCATTAGCACAGCTGGTCAAAATCAGGCTAGCAATTAGTGAGATTGTGGCGATTTGGAAAAAACGTCTTCGCATTGTTTTCCTCCATATATTATATTTAAAAAACTAAGCTCTATTGTGTAAATTTCCCAATCAATTCATAAATCATTCTTTAAAGTGTTGGCAATTTAATATACAAGTGGTACTGTAACAATTAGAAATGATTAAGATGGAGGCATTAACGTGAAGCTTGTATTTTTAGGAACGGGAGCAGGAATGCCATCAAAAGGTAGGAATGTAACAAGTATTGCATTACAGCTTTTAGAGGAAAGAGGAGCGACTTGGCTTTTCGATTGTGGTGAAGCAACACAGCACCAAATATTACATACGTCAATTCGACCACGACGAATCGAGAAAATTTTTATTACTCATTGCCATGGCGATCATATCTTTGGATTGCCTGGATTATTAAGTAGTAGAACTTTTTTAGGTGGAGAAGATTTATTAACAATTTATGGACCTAAAGGAATAAAGGATTATGTAGAGACTAGCTTTAAGATTAGTGGTACTTATTTAAAATATCCGATTCATTATGTTGAAACTTCTGAAGGTATTGTTTTTGAAGATGACCAATTTATTGTTCAAGCAGTAGAACTTGAACATGGAATTCAATCATTTGGTTATCAAATTATTGAGAAGGATTTACCTGGAGAATTGAACGTAGAGGAACTGAAGAAAATTGGTGTAAAACCAGGGCCAGTTTATAAATTCCTAAAAGAAGGGAAAACAGTAACTTTAGAGGACGGAAGAATTTTAAATGGTAAGGATTTTATTGGACCTTCAAAAAAAGGTCGACGCATTGCAATAGCAGGGGATACTCGTATAACTGATAAAAGTAATTTACTTGCAAGAGGTATGGATGTATTAGTTCATGAATCAACTTTTGCAGATGATGAAATAGCTCATGCATATGATTATTTCCATACTACAAGTACTCAAATTGCAAATGTTGCTAAATGTGAGGGAATTAAAACTCTCTATTTAACGCATATAAGTGCAAGATATCAAGGGGAAGCTTCAAAAAAATTATTAGATGAAGCACGTGAAATCTTTGATCATACATATATTGCGAATGATTTTGATGAATACGAAATCACAAGAAACGATTGATTTTCACGAATGAAATTTTCAGTTAAGATGCAGCGCTTTTAAAAAGTTGAGAAGTTTACATAAAAGAATAGTTTAGAGACATGATATAAGTATTCTGTGTAAAAGGAAGGTCATGGCTTTGAAACAGTTAAAAGTTATCCTTTTATTTATTTTTAGTTTCCAATTTATTTTTTACAGTTCTATTAATGCATCAGCTGAAAGTAAAAATCGATATTACTACGAAAAGCAAGGTACTGCTATTTGGGAGGTACCTGTAAAAGAAAAAGTAATAGCAATTACATTTGATGATGGGCCGAATGATGAATATACCCCAGCAGTATTAGATTTATTAAAGAAGTATAATGCTAAAGCAACATTTTTTTTAGTCGGTGAGAGAGTTGCGAAATACCCTGAAGTTGCATTGAGAGAAATAGAAGAAGGACATGAAGTTGCGAACCATACATTTACGCATGCTAGACTTCAGTATTTAACTGATGAACAAATAAGAGATCAATTACATAAAACTCATGATGCAATTATAGCTGCAACTCATGTCGAACCTGTATTATTTAGACCACCATTTGGTTACTATAGTGAGCGTTCGATAAATACTGTGCATGATCTTGGCTATTTAACTGTTATGTGGTCTTGGCATCAGGATACATTTGATTGGCAAAATCCTGGAGTATATAAAATCGTATCAAATGTATTAAAAGATACTAGAAAAGGAGATATTGTTCTTTTTCATGATCACGGAGGGGACCGTAGTCAAACTATCGAAGCACTGAAACAAATCTTACCGGCTCTTCAAAAGCAAGGCTATCAGTTTGTAACGGTATCACAACTATTACAATTAAAAGCAGGAGTTAAACTTCCTAATTTTTAGTCAAAACCAGATCAATGGATTATCCAAATTGATCTGGTTTTTTGTTTGTCTTGTTTTTCTCCTTCTTAAGTCTGATATAAAACCATTCCTCAGGCCATTATTCCGATATAGAAACTTGTATAAGATAAGAGTATAAGTTGAAAGGAGGCGACGAGGTCATGAAGAAGTTCTTAACTTTTATCCTCGTACTAATATTAATTGGAGTTGCTTTAGCGAATTTAGGTGGCTTGATTACTTTAGCACTTGGGTTAGTAATCACATATTTCGGTTTTAAAAAGTTTATGAAAACAGATTCGATTTTTATGAAAATCATCTGGACAATTATTGGATTAATCGGTTTATCGATTGCAATAAGTGGTCTTCCTTCTTTAATAGGTGCAGCAGCAGCAATTTTGCTTTATTACCTATATAAAGATTATAAAAATCAAAAAAAACTAAAAGATGATGAATTTAATATTTATGATGAAAATTTCAACCCTATAAAATAAGAGGAGTGTATGACTATGAAAAACTTATTTACTCGTATTAAAAATCAAATCTCAGCGGATTTACATGGCTTATTAGATGAGAAAGAACAACAAAATCCAATCTCACAATTGAATTACTTCATCAAACAATCTGAAAGTGAATTAGGTAAAGTAAGGGGATTACTTGAAAGACATTATTCATTACGTACGAAATTCCAGGTCGAACGTGAGGGAGCACTTCAAATGGTGCAAAAACGTGAAGAGCAATTAAAGGTTGCAAATGAAGCAGGTGCAGAGGATCTAATTAAACGTGCTACTGAAGATCTAGCTTTTTATAAAGAACAAGCTGAAAAGTTTGTTACGTTAATCGCTAAAACAGAAGAAGAAATTAGCTTTATGCATGAGCAAGTTAATCAAATTGAAAAAAAGTTAAAAGAGCTTCATACGAAAAAATATGACCTAATGTCACGTCAAAACATGGCTCACGCGACAAAAAAAATAAATGAAACTCACCATTTACTAAATAGTAAAATGCCATCAATTGACTTTAACTACTTTGAAAAACAAATTCGTGATTTAGAGCTAAGAGTACGTTCAGAATTTGATCTTCAATCATTTGATTACAAAATTGACTTATTAAAAAAAGAACTGACAAATAAAGTAAAGCAAGAAGCATAATCGTTTCGAGAAGAAGAGATCACACCAATCTCTTCTTTTTTTCATGGAGTTAAAAAGGAACTAATCAACTAAATTTCAATTTTTTATGTAAAAGAATAGGAGTGTAACCTGTTTTTAGTAAGTTATTTTCGATTGCTAGCTTTTTTACCAACTCATGAAACTATCTTTGAAAAAGAAGAGATGTAATTCTCTTCTTTTTCAGATTGTTGAAATATATTGTAGTCAATAGTGGAAACGTATTTTTAGCGAACATAATTATGTTAAATCTATAATTTTTTTGATGATATATTAATGATTTTAAATATTAATTTTTTTTGAGAATTATTATAATGCCATCAAACTCAAGTAAGTCGTTATTTCTTTTTCAGAAGTTAAAGTCTTTAAGTAATACAAGTTCAAATTATTTGTTTATAATTCAATGCCTATCGTATTTTCCTTTAATAAATTGCTTTTTTACTCTAAGTAAAGGATATTTAAACAGAATTTGATTGTAGACTTTTTTATTTGAATTAGGTGATTGGAACGGAAGGATGATCGACTCCTATGGGAAATGCGGGAAGGCTGAGACCCCGCAGGAACGAGGAGGCTCAGGTCTCGCCCCATGGAAAGCGAGCATCCTGAAGTGGAAATCAACTAACAGGGCTCCCTTTACGAAAATTTGGTTATTAATTGAGAGGTTATTTTTCAGCAGCATGAAAAAGAAAAGATGTAATTCTCACCTTTTTTTTGATTATTTTGGAATGAATTTCTCTTTTAAAAGTATAGATATGATGTTGACTTTAAATAGGGTGATAAAATTATTTGAAAATTTTGAATTAGTTAATGAAACAAAAAAAGGTACATTTTGAGAAAGGGCGAATTAATTATGAAAGGCTTCGAGATTGTTTTAAAAGACATTGTTATTTATTAACGTAAGATCCGTAAGATTCCCACATTAATAAACATTCAAAGATTCTACACTGAAGAACGAATAAGGAGGTTTTTAGAGTTTCAATCTTTGGGAAGAGCGGCTTTTTAATCGAATCTATTTATGTTAACAGTGCTTTTAATCAAATTATGCGACTTGATGGAGTTTTTATTTGAGTAAATGTGTTTATAAAAAAGAAAAATTAAGAATGATTAGTAAAATAAATTTTGAAAGTAGGGTTATTATTGAGAATTAAAGGTAATATCGTAAAAAAACATGATGTAGTTCACTGTATGGTTTCGACTGAGGCGCAGTTTGCATGGGATCTTTTAAAGAAATCAAAATATCGATGTATTCCAGTTTTAAGTGAAAACGATAAAGAGTATGTTGGAAATCTTTATCGTGTTGATTTAGCTGAGTATTTAGTAGATAACGATTCTTTGCAAGGCAAAACAGTAAATGATTTTGTGCGCAAAGAATGTCCACCAATACAGGAGGATTCACCATTTTTCAAAGTATTCTTTACGATTAAACGTTTTCCATATTTAGCAGTAGTAAACGATCTAAATGAATTTGTAGGAATTTTAACGCATAAAACAGTTTTTGAATTATTAGAAGAAGCATGGGGACTGAAGGACGGCGGTTACTCATTAACTGTGAGTACGATGGAACATGAAGGTGCATTAGCAAGATTAGCTAAGCTTGTAAATAAATATTCTAATTTGAAGAGCTGTATTACACTAGATAGTGATTCGGTTTATAGAAGAATTTTAATTACTCTACCACCAACTATTAGTGAAGACGATTATATTAAGTTGAAAAAAGATATCATTAAAAAAGAGTTTCATATTATGCATGAAGAAGTTGCAACAAGTCATGCTACTCAAAAATGATTAAAAAGAAGAGCAAGGGGGTCGATATAAAATCCCTTGCTCTTTTATTTAATAAGCTTATTTTTAATTTGATTTGTATTTTTAGGTACCAGTTTAACAGGTTTGGACTTAGTTAAACCCTTAATTTAGCTTTTTATGTACTTCATGATTTGATTCTTTATTTTTCTTCAATGAATCGAATTTTAATAGTAGGAGAGTTGATACTTTTTGAGTGTAGCTAAGTGGTTTGCCCTTTGCTTCTACCATTGAATTGCCAACAACATAACTGATTGTTAGAAAGCCAACAATTAAAACTAATGTGACGATTAAAGCAATTGTGATGAGAATACGCTTAATACTTGCTCGTAATACTCTACTGTTTGTTATTTTCATCAGAAAACTCTCCCCCTTAGGACAACACAGTTACCTGTATCATTTTATTACCTAAAGAAGAGAGTCATGACAAGCTAATTAAACTTTATTAATTTTTTCATATTCCTCTTGGATCTCACGTGATCGAACTGTTGCTTCAATAAAGCAATTTAAAAATGAATTAGCAACTTCACGGTCTTCAAGAACAGATATTCCAGCTTGAGTAGTGCCATTTGGGCTTGTAACCTTCTTCCTCAATGTCAATGGAGATTTATTCGTTTCTTGAAGCATTGAAATCGAACCCATTAAAGTTTGTTGAATAAAAGGTTTGGCAATATCACGATGGATCCCTAGTGCCATTGCAGCTCGTTCAAATTGTTCAATGACATAATATATATAGGCTGGACCACTACCAAATAATCCAGTCATTGCATGTAATTCGTCTTCTTCAACTTTAGCGACAATACCAACACGCTCAAATAATCTTTTTGCTGTTTGCACTTTTTCAAAAGGAACTTCATCTGGATAAGCAAGTGCTGTAGCAGATTTTCTGACGAGTGAAGACGTAGTTGGCATTGCACGAACAATATTCAGATTTTCATTTCCTAGTAACTGCTTAATTGTACTGATTGAAACACCTGCAACTAAGGAAATAATTAATTGTTTTTCATTGAAAAAACTTTTAATTTGATCAAGAGCGACTGCAACATCTTTAGGCTTCATCGCTAAAAAAATTACACTTGAACCAGAGATTGCTAGCTGACGGTTAGTAGTAGCTAATACACCATATTTTGTATGTAAACTATCTAAACGCTCTAAATCCTCCCTATTAGTGATCGCAATTTGATCACTCTCAATATACCCACTATCAATTAATCCTGCAATTAATGCTTCCGAGATACTACCTGCACCAATAAACGCAACTTTTCCTAGAAACATTACATTCACCTCACATCTATTGTAATAGATATTTATATTAGAGAAATAAATGCTATATTCCTTGTTGACATATTGCTTTTATATAATTTATTAAAAATATTTTTAAATAATTTTTAGGTGCAGGCAAAATATTAAGAAGAAAAGAAGTAATTGGGAAATTTTTTTTTAGTTTTGTAACGATTAATCCCTTTTCCGATCCCCTTGTTCTTTGCACTTTCTAGATTCCGATTTTACGTTAATATAAATTTCTAATGCATCTTTGTTTGTATTTTTTAAAATGTATATTAAAATTAACTGTAAGAAGATTCAGATAAGGAGGAATTAACTTGATCCCTGAAGATAAGATTTACCAAATTACACTCCCGGTACCTTATGCTATGAATACAGTAAATGTTTTTTTAGTTGAAGGAGATTTATTGACATTAATAGATACGGGAACGAATACTCCAGATACATTAGATGCACTTAAAGGTGAATTAGATAAAATAGGGTATAAACTAGAAGATATTGAACAAGTTATTTTAACTCATCATCATCCAGACCATGCAGGATTATTAGAAGAGTTTAATGAAGATGTAAAAATTTTAGGTCATGAACGAAATATTCCGTATTTAACTCAGGAACAATCATTCTTAAATTACTATAATGAGTTTTTTATTGAAAATGCCCTATTATACGGTGTTCCAGCGGAATATGTTCAAAGGATGCCACGTACGACTGAGAAAATGCCCTATACTAGTAAGCGTTCATTAACTCATATTATAGATGAAGGCGATTTAATTGATAGTATTTTTGGATTGAAAGTATTGTACACACCTGGTCATGCAACTTCTCACATTACTTTATTTAGTGAGGATGATGGCATTGCATTCGGAGGAGATTTATTATTAGATAAGGTTTCGTCAAACCCAATCATTGAGCCTCCATTAAATGGTGAAAACGAACGTGTAAAGCCATTACTACAATACAATCACTCTTTACAAAGAATAGCAGAACTTCCGATTAAAAAATTATATACTGGTCATGGTGACCCAGTTACAGATATTAAAGGGTTAGTAAAAAGTAGATTAGAAAAGCAGAAGACTAGAGCTGAAAAAGTATATGAAATGATAAAAAAACAACCGTTAACTGCATATGAAGTTTGCCAAATGTTATTTCCAAAGGTTTATCAAAAACAACTTTCACTTACTTTATCTGAAACAATTGGTCAATTAGACTACCTGGAAAACTTAGGTTTTATTAGTTTAAATGAACGAAATGATGGTATACTTGAGTATAAAACGAATGAGCATTCAGTCAGTCAATAATAGAGGTGGGAATTTTTGAGGTTAAGTAACCAAACGGTAGTAATAACAGGTGCTTCGAGTGGTCTTGGGAAAGATTTAGCTTTAACTGCAGCAAAACAAGGCGCTAATATCGTCTTAATTGCTAGAAGAGAAACAGAGCTAAAAAACTTAAAGGCAAAAATACAAGAAGATTTTCCAGTTAAATGTCATTATTTTGTTGTAGATGTGACAGATGAAAATGCAGTATACGATGCATTTCATCAAATTGAAGAGCAGTTTGATGGAATCGATGTTTTAATAAATAATGCAGGGTATGGTCTATTTCAAACAGTTGAACAAATGTCACTTCAAGATATGAAGCAAATGTTTGATGTGAATGTATTTGGAGTCATGATTTGTTCAAAGCTTGCTCTTACGTCTATGAAGCTGAAAGGGAAGGGTCATATTATTAATATCGCTTCTTTAGCTGGTAAGATAGCAACTTCGAAGGCTGCAGCATATGCAGGTTCTAAGCATGCAGTACTAGGATTCAGTAATGCTTTGAGACAAGAAGTTGAAAAAGACGGTATCTATATTACGAATATAAATCCTGGTCCGATGGATACACCTTTTTTTGATATTGCAGATGAGTCAGGATCGTATGCTAAATCCGTTCGTAAAATGATGCTGGATCCTGAAAAAGTTGCTTCAAAAGTTATCTCTTTAATTGGAAATAATGTACATGAAATCGATTTACCTTCATGGATGGGATTTGGAGCAAAACTTTACTCTGTATTCCCCAGGGTTAGTTATTATTTTATGATGAAATTCGGAAATAAAAAATAACAGAAGTTGTTCAAGAGACAGCTTAGATGATATAGAAAAAAGAGCTAAGAGAGGAATCTTCTCGAAGCTCTTTTTTATTTAGGTTTGTTTTTATTATTCAACTAATTGACAGTATAATTTAAGTACACTTCTTCACAAACTTAACTTTTCCCCCTGAATATTTCTGATTAAATAAAAAAAGAAGTGCATTATTCCTTAATCGGAGTAATGCACTTTTTTACAAATATGTTGCTTTTAAGCGGTTAATATCTTCTTTCGGTGGTAGACCAAACAAACGAGAATACTCGCGACTAAATTGAGATGGGCTCTCGTAGCCTACACGGATGGCTGCCTCTATGGCATCTGTTGACTCAGATAATAATATGCGACGAGCTTCCTGTAATCTCAGTTGTTTTTGGTATTGAATAGGGCTCATTGCTGTTAATTCCTTAAAGTGTCTATGTAGCGAAGAAACACTCATATTTGCAATTTCAGCAAGGTCTTCAATTCGAAAAGACTGGTTATAGTTATTCATTATATGGTTAACAACGTCACTGATTTGACTAGTGGAACTACCTTCTACAGCTATTTGCCCAAGAGTTAATCCTTGCTGTCCTTGCAAAAGTCTATAGATGATTTCCTTCGTAATAAGAGGCGCGAGTACAGGTATATCTTTTGGCGTATCAAGCAATCGAGATAATCTAGTTACCGCGTCTAATAAAGATAACTCTATTTGGCTAACATACATGCCTCTTTTAGTATTATCTTTATGAAAAGTAAGTTCCGAATCATTTAACACTTCCAAGATTTGTTTGGGGGTAAATTCAAGTTTAAGTGCTAAATATGGATTTTCTATAGAAGCTTCCGTGACTATTCCAGTAATTGGTAAGTTAACAGAAGCAATTAGGTAATCAGTTGGACTGTATACATAATGCTCTTGTGCCAATACTACTTCTTTTTTACCTTGAACGATAATACACAGTGATGGCCTGTAAACCCCATAATTTGGTCCAGTAACATTAGAATATCGAGAGAAAACTAAAGTAGGAATTGCAGTCGGATGAGATCCATCCTGTTCTATATGACTCTCTATAAGTTGAATAAGTTCAGCTCGATGTTTATCGATTTGATCAGACATAAAAACCTCCTGGATACCTATTATTTCTATTTTTATTTTAATATATTTTGCACTGTTATATAAGTGGATTGAGAGGATTATGCAATCATTTGATAAGAATTGGATAACGGTATCCTATTCATTTATTGCATAATAAGAATACAAAAACAATATACCTACTGCACAAATTGAAAATTAAAACTTTAAAACATAAGAGATCATCTTAGATAAATAACATCACAGTTAAGGAGTGAAAAAATAATGAACAATACTTGGAAAATTTACTTTCTAACTCTTGTTAGCTTTGTTGTAGGCACTTCTCAATTTGTCATTGTAGGTACGTTGGATAAAGTAGCTATCTCTGTTGGTGTTTCAGTTGCAACTGCAGGTGACTTATTACTGTTTTTTTGCTCTTGGTAATGCGATCGGTACTCCTCTAGTTATGATAGCAACTACGAAGCTGGATCAGCGTAAACAATTGTTACTTGCACTCGCCATCATTTTATTAGGCGTCATTGGAGTAATTGCTTTACCTGGATTTGGTCTACTTATGGCCTCGAGAGTTTTACTAGGGATTGGAACAGGAGTCTTCGTTGTCACCGCCTATGGAATAGCTGCAAAACTTGCAGTTCCTCCGACGGCAGGGTCGAGCGATGGCAAATGTCGCAATGGGATATAGCTCTTCCCTTGTTTTTGGAGTTCCACTTGGGCGTATGATAACTTCGTCTTATGATTGGAGAGTTATCTTCTGGGGGATAGGATTCTTTAGTCTACTATCAATCTTTACTGTTGCTAGGACGTTTCCATTCATGGAAAGTGAATTGTCAGTCTCTCTAAGTAAACGACTTTTACTTCTGAGAAATCCAAGAGTCTTAACAACACTATGTATAACCTTTTTTGTATTTATTAGTTATTCAATTCTCAATACTTATATCACACCTTTTCTGACCGTCATAATACCGAGTATGAAAGAGAATCTGAGTATAATTCTTTTAGCAATGGGTATTGCGAGCTTGATTGGTTCTAAGGTTGGTGGTTTATTGGCAGACCGGATTGGCATAGTCCGAACGCTTGTCGGTTCGATGGCTATCCATACTATTTCTTTATTGATGTTGTATACAGTTTCGGATTTTAAGTGGGTAATTGTGATACTCCCATTACTCATGATTTGGGAATTGGCAGCTTGGACATTTGGACCGACCCAAAACTTCAACCTAGTTTTATTGGCTCCTGAAGCTTCTAGTATCGTTCTTAGTCTGAATAGCTCTTTTGTACAACTCGGATTCGCAGTTGGTGCTGGTATTGGAGGTATTGTAGCGGGAAGATCAACTATATTAGAAATTAGTTTAGTTGGAGCTACATCAGTCTTGATTGCTTTATTGATAGGGTGTTTTTCATTTAGAAAGAATCGTGAGCTTTCAAGTGTAGAACAATAATGTTATAAAGGGATATTCGATATTTAGCTAGCACATCACCTTGAATAAAGAAACTGTATTTTATTTAAGTAAGTAGTTTAATCCAATTAATTAGGAAACAGGAGGAATTTATATGCAAAAAGTAATTTTAAACAATGGTGTCGAAATGCCTATTTTAGGATTTGGAGTTTTTCAAATTCAAGATGAAAATGAATGTGAACAAGCTGTTTATGACGCTATTATAGCAGGTTACCGTTTGATTGATACAGCGGCTTCTTATCTAAATGAAGAAGCAGTCGGCAGAGCAATTAAACGAAGTGGAGTACCTAGAGAAGAGCTATTTATTACAACAAAACTTTGGGTTCAGGATACTGGTTATGAGAGCACAAAAAAGGCATTCGCTAATTCACTGGAAAGGCTACAATTGGATTATTTGGACTTATATTTAATTCATCAGCCATTTGGTGATGTGCACGGTTCTTGGCGTGCTATGGAGGAATTGTATAGTGAAGGAAAAATAAAGGCCATTGGAGTAAGTAACTTCCATCCAGATCGCCTGATTGATTTAATCATTCATAATGAAGTTGTACCTGCGGTTAACCAAGTTGAAACACATGTTTTCAACCAACAAATAGATAGTGCTAAATTCATGGTAGAGAACAATGTTCAGATTGAGTCTTGGGGACCATTTGCTGAAGGGAAAAATAACATGTTTCAAAATGAAGTTTTAGTTTCAATTGCTGAAAAGCATAATAAATCCGTTGCACAGGTTGTCTTACGATGGTTAACACAAAGAGGAGTTGTTGCGATTCCGAAGTCGGTACGAAAGGAAAGAATCATCGAAAACTTCAATATCTTTGACTTTGATTTAAGCCAAGAGGATATGGACCAAATTGCCAAGTTAGATACGAAAGAGAGCTTATTCTTTTCACATAGAGATCCTGAAATGGTGAAGTGGATTGGTACGCGTAAACTTGATATTTAAAGCTTACTAAATCTTGTTTTATTATTTGTGAAATATATTTACATTTTCATTTCAAAAACAGCCAGTTAACTTAACTGGCTGTTTTTCTATTTGTTATTTAGTAGTCAATTTTTAACGACATACTAACCTGTTTTTGAGCCTCATTATTATTTCCAATCTTTCATCCTTACACCTCATTCTTTTATTCGAAGTAAACCCTATTGTTTTTCATTAGTCTAACTTCATGGGCTTTCAACTATATATATAGTAATGAGATCTAAGTGAAAGATGGTGGGGTAGATGACTAAAAGAGATTATTTAATAAAACCGCTTGTAGGTGATAGTTATCCAACAATTGATCGAGGAGATACTATCTACCTATGGGACAAGCAAGGAAAGAAATATATTGATGGTTCTTCGGGTGCAGTAGCGGCAAGTATTGGGCATGGAGTAAAGGAAATAATTGATGAGATGGTAAAGCAGGCCTCTAAAGTGGCGTTTGTTTATAGATCACAGTTTACGAGTGAGGCGGCAGAACGATTAGCTGAAAAAATAGGTCAGCTAGCACCTGGAGATTTAAACTGGAGTTTTTTTGTTAATAGTGGTACTGAAGCTACTGAAACCGCTATGAAAATGGCAATTCAGCATTTTCAAGAAAGAGGTATTCATACGAAAACGAAGATTATATCAAGAAGCATGAGCTATCATGGCATCACAATCGGATCTTTATCTATGTCAGGGCATCCATTAAGAAGGAAACGTTTTACTAGTTTACTAGAGGATTATCCAATGGTTGAAGCACCATATTGTAAAAGATGCCCATTTGAATTAGAGCCTGGAAATTGTGGCTTGCTTTGTGCGACTGCGCTTGATCGTACAATTCAAAAATTAGGTTCTGAAAATGTAGCAGCCTTTATAGCAGAACCAATTGTTGGTGCGGCAGGAGCTGCGTTAACTCCCCCAAAAGGATATTATGAAAAAATTAAACAAATTTGTGATAAACACGATGTGCTACTTATTGCGGATGAAGTAATGACGGGAATAGGTAGAACAGGAGAAATGTTCGGAATGAATCATTGGAATTGTGTGCCCGATTTATTAGTCCTTGGTAAGGGATTGGCGGCTGGTTATACGCCAATTGCTGTAGCGATCGCAAGTGATCGAGTAATGCAACCTATTTTAGAAGGCAGTCGGCTTGTTATGAGTGGACATACGTTTAGTGCGAATCCTCTCTCTGCAAGTATAGCTTTAGCTGTTTTAAACTATGTCGAAAAAAATGGATTAGTACAAAATTCTAAAATACAAGGTGAAAAGATTAAATTAAAACTAAGAGAATGGCAGAAAGAGTATCCTTTTTTATTCGATGTCAGGGGTGAAGGACTACTGATCGGTATAGAAATAAATGAAGATTTCTTTGATTGTAAAAGTGTAACAAATCGTGTAATTGAGATCGCTAAAAATCATGGATTATTACTCTATCCATCTGTTAGTGGTCCATATGGAAGATCTGAAAATAGTTTCTTGCTTGCTCCACCTTTAGTCATTACTGATGCGCAAGTCAATGAATTGCTAACTTTATTGAAGGAAGTATTTAATGAGCTAAATCAAGAAGCAAAGGAGATCGAATAATGGCAATCAATACTTTCGGGAAAATTATTAGTATTGAAGAAGCTTTGCTTTATTTTAAAGATGATATGGTGTTAATGTTTGGTGGGTTTGGAGGAATCGGTAACCCCCCTACATTAATAAGGAGTATTTTAGAAAAAGGTGTGAAAGATCTTACTCTAATTGGAAATGATACGGGTTTCCCTGATGTTGGAATCGGACAGTTAGTGACGGCTAAAAGAGTAAAAAAAATGATTACGACTCATATTGGATCAAATCCGAATGCTGGAAAGCAAATGACTGATGGTACGTTAGAAATAGAGTTCAGTCCTCAAGGTACATTTATCGAACGGATTCGAGCAGGTGGAGTTGGATTAGGTGGCGTTTTAGTAGATATTGGGATTGATAGTGTAATTGATGTTGATAAACAGAGAGTGAATGTATTTGGTAAAGAGTATTTAGTTGAAACTCCTCTCATTTCAGATGTTTCAATTGTTTATGCGAAGAAAGCAGACCCGTTTGGAAATTTAGTATTTGATAAAAGTGCTCGCAATACGAATCCTTATGTAGCAATGGCTGGAAAAATCACAATTGCGGAAGTTGAAGAGATTGTTCCTTTAGGAGCATTAGAACCTGAAGAAATTATCGTACCTGGCGCTTTCGTTAACCACATCGTTCAATCGGAAGGGGTGAATTGGAAGTGGGTTTGGGAAAAATAAATCCTAGGGAAATGATGGCAAAACGTGCAGCAAAAGAAGTAAAGAGCGGTATGATTGTGAATCTTGGGATTGGAATTCCTTCACTCATCCCAAATTACTTAACAGATGATTGCCAAGTAATGTTCCATGCAGAAAATGGCGTGTTAGGTTTAGGGCCTACTCCACAAAAAGGTGAAGAAGACGAAAATTTATGTAATGCTGCAGGATTACCTGTAACACTAATTCCAGGTTCCAGTTATTTTGATAGTAGCATAGCCTTTGCGATTATTCGAAAAGGTTTATTAGATTTAACAGTACTAGGTGCTCTCGAAGTCAGTAAAAGTGGCGATTTAGCAAATTGGATTGTTCCTGGTAAAAGAGTGCCAGGAATTGGTGGAGCAATGGACTTAGCTCAAAAATCAAAAAAAGTAATTGTTTTAATGAACCATACTAATAAAAATGGTGACCCTAAAATAGTCTCTGAATGTACACTTCCTCTTACATCTCCAAGTTGCGTAGATTTAATCATTACTGAAATGGCCGTAATTGAAGTTAAAAAAGAAAGTGGAGAGCTTTGGTTAAATGAAGTAATGTCTCCATATTTAGTCAGCGATGTGATTGAGAAAACTGGTGCCCCACTATTTGTGAACCCAAATGTTATTGTTCATCGTTGGGAGTGATCAAAATTGGATTTGAAAGCTAAAATTAATGACTACATTCATAAAAATAAGAACAAGGCAATTGAATTACTTCAGAATCTTGTTCGTGAAAAAAGTGTTTCAGGAAATGAAGCTAGTGCACAAAAAATTGTCTCAAATTATTTACAGAATCTTGGATTAGTGATTGATCGCTTTGAACCGTCAATTGAGGAATTAACGAAATCAACCTATTTTATTTCAGAACGAACTTCATTTGAAGACAGTCCGAATATAGTTGCAATTTTAAAGGGAACAGGAAATGGTAGATCTATTATATTAAATGGACATATTGATGTTGTTCCCGAAGGTGAAATAAGTAGTTGGGAGCGCCATCCGTATAGCGGTGAAATCGTAGGAAATCGCTTATATGGTAGGGGTGCAACAGATATGAAGGGCGGGAATGTTGCTGCATTATTTGCGATTGAGGCAATAAAAAAATTAAATATTCCACTTAAAGGCGACATCTATTTTGAAAGTGTTATTGAGGAAGAAAGCGGAGGGGCAGGTACGCTAGCAACGATATTACGAGGATACGTTGCAGATGCTGTCCTTATTCCAGAACCAACTAAAATGAAAATGTTTCCGAAACAGCAAGGCAGTGTTTGGTTTCGAGTAAAAGTAAAAGGTAAAGTTGCCCACGGTGGAACGAGGTATGAAGGTGTTAGTGCAATTGAAAAAAGTATAATGGTTATTAATCATATAAATCAATTAGAAAAAGTTCGAAATACAAGATTACAAGATGATCCACTATACAAAAATGTGCCAATTCCAATTCCAATTAATATCGGGAAAATAAATGGGGGTACTTGGCCCTCCTCTGTCTCAGATCTAGTTACTCTTGAGGGAAGGCTAGGTGTTTCACCAAATGAAACAATCGATGAAGCAAAACTTGAAATAACGAGGTGGCTAAAAACACTTTCATTAATTGATGATTGGTTTATTGAAAATCCGGTTGAGGTTGAATTTTTTGGAGCAAGATGGTTACCAGGTAGAATCGATCTTGGGCATCCATTTATGGAATCTCTGAAGAATTCCTATCAATATGTTTATAAAAATGAACCGATTATTGAAGCTTCTCCATGGGGTACGGACGGCGGATTATTTACACAAATAAAACAAATACCTACTATTGTGTTTGGACCAGGGGAAACGAAGGTTGCACATTATCCAAATGAATACATTGATCTAGATGAATTATTTCGCTGTGCGGAGGTAATTGCCTACACTTTACTAGATTGGTGTGGAGTAGATGAATAATGAAGTATTTTATCAAAACAAGTAGATCACAAATGGTAACCTTGTTGCAGATATTTGTTTTGATTATTTTAATGAACGGATAAGAGTAGAAGATTATAGAGGCAACATAGAAGCATTACTATATTTTATTGAGCAAGAAAGCACCTACGGATCGATTTACTAAATTAATTGTTAAAACTAGAACGGAAGACTACTTACATTACAAAAACGTGGATTTGTAAAAGAAGTTGAAGTCTCAAAATATTTTCACGGAAATAATTGTTATATTTTTGCTAAAATTGACGACATGAATGTTTGATCAAAAAATGATCTCTTAACTATTGACTTAAAATTTTAAATTATTTAAGAGCCTTAATTTAATACTAAGGCTCTTAAAGTTTGATTTAATATTCAGAAAACAGCGTTAATAATGAGAATGATTATTGTTATTATTGAAGTGTAGCAAAAATATTTTCTTTAAGGAGATGCTTATGGAAAAACAATTAGAAGTTCAATTTAAAAAATATGAAAAACTTCAATCTGAATGTAAAACATTGATGATTAGTTCAATGGATGATAAAGGGGATCCACATGTCAGTTATTCACCTTTTGTCATCTACGAAGGTAACTTCTATATTTTCATTAGTAAAATCGCAGCTCATTTTCAATATTTAGAAAACAATAAGTTTATTAGTGTGATGATTATTGCAGACGAAGCAACTTCTCCAATTTTATTTGCTAGAGAACGAATTCGCTATAAATGTACTCCTGAATACGTGGGTAATGTAGACAAAGAGCACATATTTGATAAGTTTATAGAAAATCACGGAGAACAGATGATTAAGGTTTTAAGAGGAATCGATCTGTCGTTATTCAAGCTTACACCAATGGAAGGCCGATATATCGCTGGATTCGGGCAAGCTTTTGAAATCGATCCGATTGAAGGAACATTTATACAAATTGATCCTTCTAAAATGAATCATTAAATAGAAAGGCCCGTTACTACAATAAGAGTAACGGGCTTTTAAATTATTGTGTGCGACAATTAAGTTCTTACTAGTTTAAAATTACTAGAAATAATGATAGTTAAAATGGAAATTGGAACACTAAATAGTAAAAAGATAAAGGGAGGATTTTTATGCGAAAGATAACTTTATTTTTTCTATGTCTATTTTTGTGGATACAGCTACCAGAAAAAACACATGCTGCAGACAAAATTCCAATTTTAATTTATCATTCCATTGATGAGTTTACTGGGCACGGAGTAAGAGACTTGTTTGTCTCACCAGAGAATTTTGAAAAGCAAATGATCTATTTACGTGATCATGGATTTACACTTTTAACTTTTGAACAATGGGGAGACCGTAATAAAGTAAAGAAACCTGTATTTATTACAATTGATGACGGTTATAAAAATAACTTAAATGTGGTAAAAATTTTTCAAAAATTGAAATCGGATACTTTTACACCAAAAGCAACTATATTTGCGATTTCCGACTATATTGGATGGCCGGATCGTCTTTCTAGCACGGATTTAAAAAAGATGTCTGATTCAGGGATGTTTTCAATCCAATCTCATACTGCAACCCATCAAGATTTAAGGAAGATAGATGATTATAAGCATGAGTTGAAAGATTCCAAAGATAAGATTCAATCAATTACTGGAAAAGCTGTGATAGCTCTCTCGTATCCTTATGGTTATCATAATGATAAAGTAATTGAGGAAACAAAGAAGTACTATACTTTTGCAGTAGCGACAGATCCGAAATATTATCTAGAAAAGGGTACAAAGAATGAAGTCTATCTTTTACCTAGAATCTATATTAAGTATGACACTACGATGGATGAATTTGCTAAGATTGTAGAAGGACAGGCTAAAGTTATTGTAAATTTTAGGGAGTCTGAGACTATTTATGAAAATTGAAAGAGTTGTTTCTTAGGTCAAATTCGCTTTAAATATTTGGACTTACCCCGTTCAAGTAGAGGTAAAAGCACTTTGTACCTTCCTTCAAATACAGCTAAATCGTAAACTTAAATTCTAATACTAGTGTTATATAATCAGCAAGCTATTAACGCTCAATTCTAACAGAGTTGGGCGTTTTTATTGTTTTAACAAGTATGATCGTTAATTGTTGAAAGAATATCACTTAAGCGACAATTCTAATGAATTATTTTAATCTAGTATAGGACACTAGAACTGTTCTCAATGTAGCACTAAAATATTTTTGAAAATTTAGAATTTAATCTTGAATAAAAGAATAAACTTCAATATAATGAAAAAAAAGGAAATCCTTCATAAATGAATGGGAGAATTGCAATGGAAGAATTAAAACAAAAAGTTCAAGATGAATTCGATAACTTTTCGAAGGGGTTAAAAAAGGTCGCAAAATATTTCCTTGCAAATCCGGAAGACTTCGCGATGGACTCAGGTGTACAAGTTGGACAGAAGATTAATGTAAGTGAAACAACTGTTATTCGATTTTGTCATGCACTAGGCTATAGTGGCTTTAGTTCATTACAAAAGGATATCCAGAACCAACTGTTGAATCGTAAAAGCAGTTTGGTTGAATACCATTCCATGAAAAATAAGATGGACATGGATCGAGATTTTTCTAAGAAAATGATGCATAAGGACGCAGAATTAATATTGCAAACTGCTGAAGGTTTAAACGAAGAGGATTTTAATTTGGCAGTAGAACGATTAAGTCAATCCGAAAGGATACTTGTTTCTGGTACACGTTCTTCCCATGCAATGGCACATTGGTTTTCGTTTGCACTTGAACTCATCCGAGGGAACGTTAGGATGTTTCGACCAGATACGGATGATATTGTTTTACGTATAGGTGAAATGAATGAAAATAGTACGTTCGTGGCATTTTCTTTTCATCGGTACGCATTAGAAACAATTAATATGGCTAGAGAGGCGAAATTGCGGGGGGCGTTTGTGATTAGTTTTACCGATTCAGAGGTTGCACCTATTCGGGAGTATACTGATGTATTATTTACCGTACAACTACCGATCAAGTCAACTTTGGATGTTAGTCCAGCAGTTTTTTCTCTTATGAATTCCTTACTTGGTGGAGTTGTAGTAAAAAATTCTGATCAGTTTATGAAGCGTACAAAGGCATATGAGAATTTTCATTTGCACCATTTCTTTGGGGAATAAAAGCTTTTCCTCTTATTTTTATAAAGAAAGTGGGTATGAGAATGTTTCAAATTAAACGATTGGAGGATATTGCTGAAATAGAATCCATTCAACAAATTGAAAAAGAAGTGTGGAATATGTCACCAATACCCATTCATCAAACGTACACAGCATCTCATAATGGTGGGCTAATTTTAGGAGCTTATTACGATAATCAATTAATAGGGTTTCAATATAGCTTTCCAGGGTATATTGACGGTAGATCCTATTTATGCTCCCATATGCTAGGGGTTTTACCTACCTATCAAAAAAGTGGATTAGGTAAAAAATTGAAAGAGGCACAGCGGAAGTATGCTTTAGAAATGGGCTATTCATTGATAGTTTGGACATTTGATCCATTAGAGAGTGTTAATGCCTACTTAAACCTACATAAGCTAAAGGGGATTGGGGCTACCTACATCGAAAATCATTATGGCGAGATGACTGACTCACTAAACAAAGGGCTGCCTACTGATCGTTTTTTAGTAGAATGGTGGATTCGTAGTGATCATGTATGTAAGGCCCCAAGCAGGGTAGACGTACAAGGGTACAAACCAATAGTAGAAACAAAGCTTGATAACTTTGGTTTTCCGACAATTAGCAAGGAATATGAAATTAATTTTACGGAAGATATTTATGTAATACCTATACCTGAAGACTTTCAACAAATAAAAAATAAACAGCCTGAGCTTGCGAAGGAATGGCGGTACAAAACAAGAAAATGGTTTCAAATCTTGTGTGAAAATGACTTTGCTGCAAGTGACGTTATTCGAAATCCAGATGAAAGAGTCAGTTATTATATTTTTGAAAAACGTGAAAATTTATCTATTTAAGCTTCTAAACTCTTTAGAGGAGGAGAGATTTTTTTTGGTTAATTCTCGAAATAGTGCATTAACGATTGATGGGCACTTTGATATTCTAATGGATGTTCAGATCCAAAGGGAAAAAGGAAGAAAGAAAGTAATTGAAACAGATTATTACCCTAGATTTGTAAAAGGCGGTATTAACGTCATTATCGCTTCTATATTTATAGACAGTGCATTTTTACCAGAAATGGCACTACGCAAAGCACTTAGTCAAGTAAGTGCACTTTATGAAGAAGTGCAAGAGTCTCCTGATAAATTAATGATTTGTTATAACGGAGTTGACATGGACCTTGCTAAGAAAAAAGGAAAGATTGGTTTCTTACTTTCCATTGAAGGAGCAGAACCGTTAGGAACAGATCTTAGTTTATTAAGAGTTTTCTATGAATTAGGGGTTCGCAATCTGGGACTGGTATGGAGCAGGAGAAATGCAGTAGGGGATGGGAGTTTCTTTCAACCAGTTCCTGAAGGAAGAAAAGGGGGGATTTCAAGCTTTGGAGTTAAGTTGATTAAAGAGGCAGAAAGACTGGGTATATCTATAGATGTATCGCACTTAAATGATGAAGGCTTCTGGGATGTCATTGAAATTTGTGAAACGCCAGTTATTGCTTCCCATTCTAACGCTCGTTCTATTTGTTCAACATTGAGAAATTTGACGGATGAACAAATAGGGGCAATTGCTTCCACAAATGGTGTAATAGGGATTAATGCTGCTAGTATGCTAGTATCGGAAGATGATTCTAAGAGCAACATTGTGCAGCTCGTTAATCACTTAGATCATCTTGTAGATGTAGCAGGAATTGAACATGTTGGAATAGGGTTAGACCTTTGTAATGACTTTATGAAATACCTATCACCAGATGATTTAGCAAGTTTGCCAAGAGTGCCCTTTGATGTGATAGATGGACATGACCAATTACCTCTTTTTATCGAAGAGCTAATGAATCGAGGGTATAAACAAGACGAAATAACAGCGATATTAGGAGGTAATTTTAGAAGAATTTATTAGCAAAGTGGAAGGCTTTTACGAAACCGGTTCACTTTAATAGGAGGTTTTAGAATGACGTATAGTCCAATCTCGATTCGGCAAATTACGCTGAACCGATTAAACATGAAGTTAAATGCTCCATTCACCACGAGCTTTGGTACCTTTCAAGATAAAGAGTTTTATATCATTGAAGTGGAGGATGAGGAAGGGAATATTGGATTTGGAGAATCTGTTGCCTTTTCCAGTCCTTGGTACAGTGAGGAAACGGTTAAAACGAATAAACATATTATGGAAGATTTTCTTATTCCATTATTGTTTGAGGCACCTATTCATCACCCTGATGAAGTGTCTCAACGTTTCCAGTCCATTAGAAAAAATAATATGGCAAAGGCTGGACTAGAAGGAGCAGTTTGGGATCTTTATGCTAAACGACAAAAATTACCGCTTTATCAAGCACTTGGTGGAAATAAAGACAAAATCGATGTTGGAATTAGTATCGGTCTTCAGCCAACATTAAAAGGGCTTCTTCAACTCGTGGAGTCTCATGTCAAGGCTGGTTACAAACGGATAAAATTAAAAATTAAACCTGGATCCGATTACGAAATGTTAAAAGAAGTAAGAAGGGAATTTCCAAATATTGCAATGATGGCTGATGCAAATTCTGCTTATACTTTATCTGATATGGAGACATTAAAAAAACTCGATGAATTTAATTTAACGATGATTGAACAGCCGTTAAGTCATGATGATATTATTGACCATGCCAAATTGCAGAAACAGCTAGTAACGCCAATTTGTTTGGATGAAAGTATCCATTCACTAGAGGATGCTAGAAAAGCAATAGAATTAGATAGTTGTCGAATTATTAATATCAAAATTGGGCGTGTTGGTGGACTGACTGAGGCCAAAAGGATACACGATTATTGTTTAATGAAAGGAATTCCCGTTTGGTGTGGAGGTATGCTTGAAGCAGGCATTGGACGTGCCCATAATATTGCCTTAACCTCATTAAATCAGTTTATTTTACCAGGAGATACTGCTGCTTCAGCAAGTTACTGGGAGCGAGATATTATCGATCCTGAGGTAATTGTAGACCAGGGAGTTATTCACATACCAAAGAAATTCGGCATCGGCTATGACATTAATCGAGAGGCGTTAGAATACTATTGCGTCGAAAAAAATGTATTCTAAGAATCGAGTTACAAAGTGAAAACTTAAAATTTTGAAAAGTCAGAAAATACAATTGACTAGAAATTCTAAGAGATTATATAATAGGTTAAAAGGAAATACTTTATAATTTATAAAAATGAAGTTTTTACTTTTTTAAAGAAATACTAACAGGTTTGAAAATACAACTTGATTCTTCAACTAATCATCTAATCAACTAATCAACTAATCTACCCCCCTAAAAAATCTTACTTTAGTAAATGTAATGTTCCTACCCTTTCATTCAAAAATCAATCACCAGAAGAGAGTAACTTAAATTCTAGTAGTCACACCTAAAGTTAAATAATTTTAGGTTTAATAAAATATTAAGGGAGAGTGCTGTTATGGGACACAATGTTTTGAAAAAAGTAAAAGAATTTGAGGTTTATTGTAATGAAATAGTAGAGAAGTACCAAATTCCTGGGTATGCGATTGGTCTAGCAAAAAATGGTGAACTTTTCTATGAAAACGGTTTCGGTTACCGTGATAAAGAAAATGAGTTACCATTATCCTCTGACACAGTACTTGGAATTGGCTCTGTAACTAAATCTTTTACTTGTGTAGCAATTCTCCAATTACAAGAGGCAGGGAAATTATCGGTTCAGGATCCTATTATTAAATATTTACCTGAGTTTAAGACAAGCAATGATGAATATACAAAACTGATGACAATCCACCACTTTATGACACATTCAGCAGGGCTTCCTCCAATTCCAAGTCTTTTTGGTGCTATGAGTAAAACGCTAGCATTAGATCCGAAATTTGATGGCGGCAAAGAGGAAGAAAAGTCTCCTGACATTCCATACATTGCTACATATGAGGAATTAATGGAATCGATCGCTAAGGGAGAGTATACATTGCTTGGTGCTCCTGGTACTGAATTTAGTTATTCTAATGACTGTTATGCTTTACTCGGAGCTGTTGTGGAAAGAGTCAGTGGCATAACTTATGAGCAGTATATGAAGGATTTTATATTAGATCCTGCTGGTATGAAGAATAGTGTCTTCCATCTTCATGAATTGGAAGGGCACGAAGATATTTCTAACTTATATGCATCTAGAAAAAAAGATGATGAGACGATTGTGTTTGAGTCAAATAATCCATGGGATGCACCATCGATGCGTGCAGCAGGATTCTTAAAATCAACAGTGAACGATATGCTGAAATATACAGAAATCTTCCGAAATGAAGGCAAAGTAGGAGAGGCTCAAATTTTGACACCTGAGAGTGTTGAAGCCATGACGACTCCTTATATCCAATGCGGATATACTGAATTCTATGGATACGGAGTAATGATTCATCCAGATTTCTATGGATATAAACTTGTTGAACATGGTGGTTCTATTAAAGGGGTATCAGCTCAAATGAATATTATCCCTGAGTTAGGTTTAACTGGTTTTTCTAATGCTAATTTAATAGGCGTTCCTTCTAAGAAACTTTTAAATAGTGCCTTTGCAGATTATTTGGAAAAACCATTAAGATCTTCACACTTAAACATGTCAGAAATACATTTAACTGTAGATCAATTACAAGAATATGTAGGGAAATATGCTTCAGGTGAGGGCGGAAAGGTTGACTTTTCTATCAATGATGAAGGAAAACTTTGTGCTCAAATGGAAGGAATGGTAGACTCCGTCGTAAAACCGATTGAGGAAGATTGGTTTTTATTTGAAATGAGAGAAGATGAATATTCTATTCAATTTAAAAGAGATGAAGAAGGTAAGATTATTCGTTGTTTATTTGGATTCAGACAATTAGTAAAAACGGAATAAGGAGGTTTGTCAATTGCGTACAAAAACTGCACGTAAAATAATCCCGAAATTCGCATTATTATCGGTGAGCGTTCTTACTATTTTTGCAATGACTGCTTGTAATTCTACTGACCAAGCATCGACGAATAACAAGAAAAATGCAACAAGCTCTTCAGTTTCTCCACAATTAGGTGGAACGATTACAGTAGGACTTTCTCAGGAACCAGATACTCTTGATATTCAAAAAACAGCAATGAGTACAGCTGATGAAATTTCAAATCGCTTAGGAAATACACTATTAACTCTTGACCCAAAAACCAATGAAATAGCTCCAGGTCTAGCAGAGAGCTATCAAGTATCAAGTGATGGTAAAACGATTACGTTTAAAATTCGTCAAGGAGTTGCCTTCCATGATGGAACTCCTTTAACATCAAAGTCATTTAAAGAAACTTTTGATCGTATGTTAAATCCAGCAACTGGTGCGCCTTTAGTCAGCTTTTTAGCTGGTGTAAAATCGGTTTCGACTCCAGACGATCAAACACTAGTCGTTGAATTGGCACAACCATCGGCACCTTTCCTAAATAACTTAACAACTGGGTTTTTACAGCCATTATCATTATCCGCTATCAATAAGGATGGAGCTAATTATGGAAGAAACCCTGTCGGAGTTGGTCCTTGGAAGTTTGAGAAATGGACAACAGGACAATCTGTTACATTAGATCGAAATAATGATTATAATTGGGCGCCATCCTTTTTTGCAAATAAAGGAAAGGCTTACCCAGATAAATTAGTTTATAAATTTATTACGGATCCCCAAACGATGCTTGCTGCTCTTGATAGTGGCTCGATTGATGTCCTAGTAAATGCAGCTCCAAAAGATGCTGAAAGATATCGCAAAAATGATAAGTTCCAAGTCCTCGATGCTGATCAACAAGGGCTAGGATTATTCTTAGAGATGAATCTTGATAACGAATTGTTAAAGGATAAAAATGTGAGAACAGCATTGAATATGGCTATTAACAAAGATGCCATCATTAAAGCAGCCCTTAATGGTGAAGGAACAGCAGCATATGGACCACTTTCATCCTCTATTTTTGGATATGATCCGAATGTGAAAGAATATGGCATTAAATACAATAAAGACGAAGCTACCAAACTATTAGAAAGCTCAGGCTGGAGTAAAAATAGTCAAGGTATTATGGAGAAAAACGGAAAGAAACTAGAGTTTGATCTTTCAGTCTATAGTACACAAAGTCAAGCTGCACAAATCGTTCAAGCGATGTTAAAGGATATAGGCGTTAACATTAATATTAAGCAAATGGAAACAGCAACCCTAATCCAAAAAGCATCTAAAGGAGAATTCGATCTTTCATTCTTAAGTTATTCTTATTCTGATCCTGACATTCTTTATATGCTATTCCATTCAAGTCAAATTGGTGGATTAAATCATATTCGAGTGAAAAATCCAGAGCTTGATGCTTTATTAGAAAAAGGCAGAACAACTACCAATGCTGAGGAAAGAAAGCAAATTTATGCTGACGCTCAAAAGTTGATTGTTGAAAATGCATACTGGGTGCCAGTCTATTCTCCTAAAGTGTTTTATATTGTCAATAAGAGAGTACATGATATAAAACTTCAGTCAACGAATATACTTTTAAATGACAGTTGGGTGAGTAAGTAATGACTCAATACATTCTAAACCGGATCATTTCAGCCATCATTGTTATCTTTGGTATCTCGATCCTCTCATTTTTTCTAATACACTTGATACCTGGTGATCCAGTCAAAATAATGCTCGGTATAAATGCATCACCGGAACAAGTAGCAAAACTAACACACCATTTGGGGCTGGATAAGCCCCTTTTGGTTCAATATTTACAATACATTAATAATGTTTTTCACGGCGATTTTGGGACATCCTTGAAAACCGGTAGACCGGTATTGACTGAAATCTTAGATCGTTTTCCTGAAACAATAAAGTTAGCAGCATCTGGGATGGTATTTGCCGTCATTATTGGAATCGCGTTGGGTATTTTAGCAGCGAAATACAAGGATACGATAATCGATACATTTTGTACTGGTCTAGCAACCTTAGGCGTATCTATTCCGAGCTTTTGGTTAGGTATCTTATTAATTTTAGTATTTTCAGTAAAATTAAGCTGGTTTCCGATAGCTGATGGAACTGGACTCAAATCACTCATTCTACCTGCTATTACTTTAGGAGTAGTCATGTCTACTATGATTAGTAGATTAACTAGAAATGGAATGGTAGAGGTTCTATCAAATGACTATATTCGTACTGCACGGTCGAAAGGTCTAGAGGAACGTCATATATTATTCCACCATGCTTTTAGAAATGTGCTTATTCCAATTATTACTGTCATTGGATTGCAAATAGCAGCTCTGCTTGGTGGCACGGTCATTATTGAGCAAGTCTTTAATTGGCCAGGTTTAGGTACACTCTCCATTGGGGCCATAATGTCAAGGGATTTTCCGATGATTCAAGGCACGATCTTATTTATGGGAGCTGTCTATGTTAGCGTTAATATATTAGTAGACATCGTTTACAGTTTAATCGATCCACGTGTTAATTTGAATGAAAAGGGTGAAGGGTAATGGCAAAATTGAGTGAGGCATATAAACCAATTGAGGCTCCCACTCTACGTAGGAAACCTAAACTTATTAAACTCACAACTTTCCATAAAATTCTTAGCTATAAGCGGGCAAAATACTGCCTAGTTTTCTTACTATTAATTGTTTTAATTGGCATTTTTGCCCCATTCATTGCACCGTATAATCCTGAGAAGCCTTTCTATGATGCCATTTTACAAGCCCCAAATAAGGAGCACATTTTTGGAACGGATTCATTAGGAAGGGATGTATTTTCGCGCCTAGTTTATGGAGTTCGCGTTACTTTAACTGTATCCACACTAGCTTTAGGTATCACTTTAGTTGCTGGTACGTTTATAGGGTTAATTAGTGCATATATTGGAGGGCTTGTTGATAACATTTTAATGCGTATCATGGATGTATTGTTAGCTTTACCGAGTATTGTTTTAGCTCTTGCCATTGTCGCGATATTAGGTCCAAGCCTTACAAATGCCATGATTGCTGTTGGAATCGCTTCAATACCGGGCTTTGCTAGATTAACTAGAGGTGCTGTTTTGACTGTAAAATTTTCTGATTTTGTCGAAGCTAGTCGTTCAATAGGAAGCTCAAATAGTTGGATTTTGAGAAGACAAATTTTACCCAATATTTTTGGGGTTCTGCTTGTTTATACAACGTTATTTATCGGAGTTGCCATTTTAGATACAGCTGGACTTAGTTTCATTGGACTCGGTGCCCAACCGCCGACACCGGAATGGGGAACCATGCTCAGTGAGGGGAAGCAATATATTAATGACGCTTGGTGGTTAGCTACATTTCCTGGTCTAGCGATTACGGCTGTTGTGTTTTCAGTTAATTTCTTAGGTGATGTTTTGAGAGATGTATTTGATCCGAAAACATCAAGGTAACGAAAAGGAGAGGGCGATTATGTCTAATGTACTAGAAGTAAGAGGCCTTACCACTGAATTTAAAAGTAAGCATGGTCCGCTTAAGATAATAGAGAACATTGACCTTACTGTAAAAAAAGGCGAGATACTAGGAATAGTTGGAGAATCAGGCTGTGGAAAGAGTGTTACTTCACTTTCTATCCTTCAGTTATTAGATAAAAAGGCTAAAATTTCTAGTGGCAGTGTTACATTTAATAATAGTAACTTAGTAGATAAAACAGAAAAAGATATGAGGAAAATAAGAGGAAACGAAATATCCATGATCTTTCAAGATCCTATGACCTCTCTTAATCCTGTATTAACCATCGGAATGCAAATAGGCGAAGTGATACAAAAGCATAAGAAATTAACTGGATCAAATTTGAAGGAAAAGGTGTTACATTTATTGCGATTAGTTGGCATACCACGTCCAGAAGCCATCTATCACGAATACCCTCACCGTTTATCGGGAGGAATGAAGCAACGTGTCATGATTGCCATGGCTATTTCTTGTAATCCAGCACTTTTAATTGCTGATGAACCAACCACTGCATTGGATGTAACGATTCAAGCTCAAATATTAGATTTACTTAAATCCTTAAAAGATGACTTGCATATGTCTATCTTGCTTATTACCCATGATCTTGGAGTAGTAGCAGAAATGTGTGACCGAGTAGTGGTTATGTATGCTGGACAGGTTGTGGAAACAACTGATACAAGAACACTTTTGCGTAATCCAAGGCATCCTTATACAATCGGGTTGATTCAATCCACTCCTCATCAATCTAAAGGCGATCGACGTCTTAAATCGATTCCAGGTCAAGTTCCAACTCCTGACCAATATCCAAATGGTTGTCGTTTTGCTGACAGATGCCCAAAGGTGTTGGGAATATGCAGAAATAGCCTTCCACCACTTATCGAAGTTGATGATCAAACATCTTGCAGATGTTGGTTGTTACAACAAAAGGAGACGTTCGTATGAGAGCCCCCCTCTTACAAGTGAAACATTTAGAAAAAAAGTTTAAGACCAATAAATCCTGGTTGAAACCTCCTCAATATGTACGTGCAGTAAATGGGGTTAGCTTGAATCTAAATCAGGAAGAGACACTTGGGATCGTTGGAGAATCCGGTTGTGGAAAATCAACAACTGGCAGATGCTTATTACGCCTTACCCAGCCTACGAGTGGAGAAATAATTTTTCAAGGAACAGATATCACTAAGCTTAGTAAAAAAGAAATGAATAAATTTCGTAAGGACATTCAGATGGTATTTCAAGATCCAATGGCTTCCTTAAATCCGAAACTGACAGTGAGAGAAATTCTATCTGAACCATTAATATCCAATCGTGTTCCAAGGAAAGAACATGATGAATTAATTAAAGATACTCTTAGTTTAGTAGAATTATCTGAAAGCTATTTATCAAGATATCCACACGAACTCTCTGGGGGACAACGCCAACGTATTGGGATTGCGAGAGCGATTATCATAAGACCAAAGGTAGTAATTCTTGATGAACCCGTTTCAGCACTAGATGTTTCAGTTCAGTCTCAAATTCTTAATTTGTTACAAGACTTACAAGAAGAATTAGGTCTTTCGTATATATTCATTTCACATGATTTAAGCGTAGTAGAACATATCGCGCATCGAGTCGGTGTAATGTATCTTGGGGAAATCGTAGAAATTGCAGATAAGGAACAATTATTTAAAAAGCCTTTGCACCCATATACGCAAGCGCTTATCTCTGCTATTCCGAAGACGGATCCAGACGATAATAAAGAGCGTATCATTCTTACTGGAGAGTTACCATCCCTAGACAATCCTCCAAGTGGATGTGCTTTCCATCAACGATGCATCCACGCCATGGATTCCTGTAAAACGGTTAAGCCTCAAATGAAAGAAGTAGAAGGAAGAAGAGTAGCTTGTCATTTATATAATGAAGAGAATAAAGTTTGATGAACGGATAGTGAAGCCCAGA
Organism: Gottfriedia acidiceleris; assembly: GCF_004138285.1. Lineage (GTDB taxonomy): Bacteria > Bacillota > Bacilli > Bacillales > Bacillaceae_G > Gottfriedia > Gottfriedia acidiceleris_A. The sequence goes on from NZ_SCFN01000001.1 coordinate 772,512, forward strand.
TAATTGGATTCACTTTCTTCACTTTGGAGGAGATAATCGTGAGTTTAAGACTAACAATACCAGAAGATATTTATCGGTTTGAATGGCCTAGTAATCCCGTGATTTCACCTAATGGGAAACAAGTAATCTATGAAAAATCGACTGCTTGTCAGAGTGGAAATGATTATTTAACCCATTTGTTCTTAGCTAATATAGAAGGAACATCAGATCAGCAACTAACTACTAAAGGAACAAGAAATACTCATCCTGTATGGTCGCCAAATGGCAACACTATTGCTTACCTATCTAATCGTAGTTATGGTTCGCAAATCTGGGTGTTATCGTTAGACTCAAGACTAGAGAGCTGTCTAACTAAATTTAAACATGGTATTAGCTCAATTATTTGGTCACCAAATAGTGATATGATTTATGGTTTAGTGCCAGTGGCGCAAGACGGAGAAGTTGAAGTGTTTTATGAAAATATAACTGAAGCTCAAGCCAGTGATGAAATCAGTGCTCGAAATAAGCAATGGCTCGAAGGTTCGAAAAGTTTCAACCAGCTTTATTACAAAAATGATGGGATTGGTCTTCAAAACTTATACACTCGCCAGCTTGTTTCGATAAATGTCAAAACTGGGGAATTCAAACAATTAACGAATAGGCCAAATCATATCTCAGATCCTGCTATTTCACCGGATGGAAAATATATTGCTTTTACTTCTTTAAATGATGGGGAGAGTGGTCTCTATGGGCGAAGAATCTACTCTATATCCGTTCATGGTGGAGAAGAAAAATTGGTATATTCAAAAGCAAATGCGCATTCGCTATCTTATTCACCTGATGGAAAGTGGATTGCGTATTTTTCAAACCATCATAATCAAATTCAATTACTCCTTATTCCGGCTGATGGAGGAGAGGTAAGATGTCTAAGCAAACAATATCATGATACGCTAAGTGATATGATTTTTACTGATATGCGCTTCCTAAAAAGTCCTTTGAAACCTCAGTGGTCCCAAAATGGAAAGTATGTTTTTGGTCTCGGAACTCGTGAAGGGAGAAATGAAATTGTCCGCTTTGCAGTGGATGATTCAGATGGAAGAGGGCGTATAGTAGTTGGTGGAGACAGAACTATTTTTCATTTCTCCTATAATGGGGATCAAACGTTTGTTATAGCGTATTCGTCTGTTGAACACCCTGGAAAAATTGCTGTGGTTAATGTTGAGAAAGATACAGGATACAATTATAAAAAGAGAGAACCAAAAGAAGATCTTTCTATTCAAGAAGTATCATCCTTTTCCACAAATGAAGTACGAATTGATCACTGCAATGATGCCTTTTTATCTGAGGTAAAGGTGGTCAAACCAGAAGTCTTATCGTATCTTTCAGAAGATGATTGGCACGTTCAAGGATTTGTTCTTAAGCCAGCTAATTTTGAAGAAGGGAAAAAATACCCTGTATTATTAGATATTCATGGTGGTCCCCATTCTTCGTTTGGCTATACTTATTTTCACCAAATGCAACTATTCTCTGCACATGGTTTTGCTGTTGTCTACCTTAATCCACGAGGGACTTCTGGGTTTGGTGAAGATTTTACTAACGCAGTGTGTGGTGATTATGGCGGGAAGGATATGAAGGACCTTTTTAATGGGTTAAACGAGGCCTTACGTCGTTTTGATTTTCTTGATAAAAACAAGGTGGCAGTCAATGGTATTAGTTATGGTGGATTTATGGTGAATTGGTTAATTACTCATACCAATCAATTTTTTGCTGCCGTATCCGAAGGCTGTATTTCTAACTGGGTGTCGATGTATGGTACTAGTGATATCGCCCCTGAATTTATGGATGTAGAATTTCAAGGGAAAACGGATGTAGAATTACTTTGGAAACGCTCCCCACTTGCTTATGTGGAAAATGTGAATACTCCACTTTTGCTTCTTCATAATGAGAGCGACTTGAGGTGTCCTATAGAACAGGCTGAACAGTTTTATTCACAAATTAAGCGCAGAGGAGGAGAGGTTGAATTTGCACGGATACCGAACTCAAGCCATGCACTCCTTCAAGTAGGGAAACCTACCCTGCGAATTGAAAGGTTAGAAGCTATGCTAGATTTTGTAACATCACGGTTACCAGAATAATTAGCAAAAGGGAGATTGGCCATTTATGAATGAGATAAATACATGGGTTTCTCAGCATGACGAGTCTATAAAATCCACTTACCAGTACCTTCATAAACATGCTGAAATTAGTTGGAAAGAGGTTGAGACAACTAGGTTCTTATGTAAACAATTAGAAAAATTGGATATTCCATACGAAACGTTTGAGGACATAACAGGTGTCGTTGGTTACTGGGGCAATAAAGAAGAAGGACCAACAATTGGGATAAGATCAGATATGGACGCTTTGTGGCAGCTAGTGGATGGAGAATGGAAAGCGAATCATTCTTGTGGTCATGACGCTCATATGACCATGGTCCTTTTTGCCATAACTTGTTTGAAGGAAATTGGTTATGAACCTAAAGGACTAGTAAAAATAATCTTTCAACCAGCTGAGGAAACTGGGAAAGGTGCAAAAGCAATGATTGAAAAAGGGGTTCTAAATGACGTGAAACTGTTACTTGGTCTTCATGTGCGCCCTGTTCAAGAATTGAAATTTGGTGAAGCAGCACCTGCCATCTATCATGGGGCTACTACTTTATTAAAAGGGACCATCAAAGGGAAACAGGCTCACGGCGCTAGACCGAATCTTGGTATAAATGTAGTAGATTCCCTTGGAGCAATCATTCAAGCAGTCAATGCGGTAAAGGTAGACCCATCTGTTTCTGCATCTGCAAAGGTGACAATGGTAAAGGCCGGTGGAGATAATGTAAATATCATCCCAGACTTTGCTGAGTTCGGAATTGATGTACGAGCCGAACGAAATGAGATAATGATAGAGTTAATCAAAGATATTAAACAAGCGGTTTTTGCAGCTGGAACGGCCAATCATGCAGAAGTATCTATGGAAACCATTGCAGAAATGGTGGCTGCAGAAAAGAGTCACGTTATGGAAGATGTAGTAAAAGCGGCTATCGTGGAAGCGATTGGAGTTGAAAGCTTGGCCCCAGCGGTTAATACTCCTGGAGGAGAGGACTTCCATTTTTACAAAACAAATTTCCCTCATTTGCAATTAACAATGGTAGGTTTAGGAACAGACTTGGAGCCAGGCTTGCATCATCCGAATATGAGCTTTAATCTAGATTCACTTTCAAACGGAGTTAAAATCTTAAGTACTGCTTTGATCAAGATGTTGTCATTATAATTACCATAGTGGCGGATATAATAAATCAATTGAAAGAGGGTTTCACATAAGACAATGCAAGTTAAATCTTATGAGATATCCTTTTTTATTGATTGAAACAATTACTATATTCCATCAAATTTAGGGGCTACTTCAAATGAAAAATAAAGGGTATATTCAATAAGGGAATCTGCCATTTAATAAAATTTCACGTACCAAAATTTCATCTTTTTTTTAATTTTTAAGTACTTCTTAATCAATATTTTTATTGAAAAAATTACTCTTTTTTAGCTTTGTCGATAAATAGGAGGTTTGTGAATAGTTTGTCTCATGGTATGATATAGTAAGTGATAGATTAATGAGATAGAAAAGGTGATTAAATGAGAGCAAATCCATCACAAAGACCATCACCTAAAATGAGGTCAGTATGGAGAATTACATCACTATTAATGAGTATCTCTCTAGTTGCATTACCAATTATCTATTATTTTCTTATGAGACATTTTTCACTTCCCTTCTTTATTTTAATGATTATTATAGGTGTCGTTATAGCGTTAATAATTTTTTTAACTTTGTTTTTACCTACACTTAAATTGAAATATACCGCATATGAGATTTATGAAAATGAGTTAGAAATTCAAAAAGGAATATTTGTTATTAAACGAATTGTTATTCCTATGGTCAGAGTTCAACACGTTACGACAGAAGTAGGACCAATCCTACGTCGATACGGTTTATCTACAGTGAATATTTCCACGGCAGCCACCACACATGAAATTGAAGGCTTAGAACACCATGTCGCAGAAAAGCTTAGAGATAAAATTATCTACTTAGCAAGGATAAGTGATGACGATGTTTGAGCCAAAAAGACAACATCCAGCTTATATACTTACCGTATTTTTAGAGCAAATTAAAAACGTACTAATACCACTTATTATACTTTTAGTTTCAGGTGGTAAAGGGTCAATGTTTCAATATTTGTTTGCTGTTGTTCTGATCGTTTTTCCAGTTGCTTCAGCAATCATAAAATGGTATCGATTTACCTACTATATAACTGAAGATGAATTTAGAATTCGTTCGGGATTGTTTGTAATCGAAAATACGTTTATTCAAAAAGAGCGTATTCAGTCTTTTTCAATTAATGCTGGATTTATTCAACAGCTTTTTAATGTGGTGAGCGTACGAATTGAAACAGCTGGTGGAAAAAAAGCTGAAGGTATATTAAATGCAATACCTAAGGAAGTGGCACTTTCATTAAAAAATGAAGTATTAAACTCTAAAAAGAAAAAAGTAGGTTTGGTTGTAGCTGAGGAAAATAGTGTACAAGCAGTGCCATTAGTTGATATAAGTTTAACAATTGAAACGCGAAAGCTTTTTTTAGCTGGAATCACTTCCTTTGAAGTTGGACTAGCTTTTGCCGTTTTAGCATCATTATTTTCACAAATCGAGGATTTACTTCCACATAGTATTTATGTGGCAATATATAATCAAATACAAACATTCACTTACATGATGTTTTTTATTGTATTTTTAGGTAGTTTATTACTTTCCCTAATTTTTTCAACCATTAGATACATATTAAAATTTGCAAACTTTACTGTCCAAAGAAGAGATGAGCGAATTATTATTACAAGAGGGTTATTCGAAAAAAATGAATTTACGGTTTCGTTAAAACGAATTCAAGGAGTAGTTATAAAAGAAGGGATCATTCGTCAATTATTTGGCTATTCTACAGTTTACGTCGAAGCTGTTGGCATGGGGGATAAGCAGGAACAAGGTAGACATGTTCTACATCCATTTATTAAAACGAAGGATGTCCACTTATTCTTAAAAAATTTTATTCCTTCTATTAACTATGATGAAATATCAAACCGAGCACCAAAAAGAGCTCGAAAAACGTATTATTCAAGAATGATTATTACTTTTCTTCTAATAGCAAGTGGAATTGTATTACTTCCATTTATTCACTTCTGGGTTTATGGCATTGTTTTAATCGGTATATTTATTGGGGAATTAGGATTTAGAAATGCAGGCTATACATTATTAGATCGAACTGTGATCGTTCAGTCTGGTTATTTCTCAAGAACAACTGCGATTTTACCAAAAGAGCGAATACAAGTATTGATCGGTGAACAAAGTTTCCTTCAAAAAAGAGTAAAACTAAAATCTATATACATTACGATTCTTTCAAGCCAATTTGGCCGTACTTATCAGGTAAGACATTTAGATGAAAAAGATGTAAATCGAATGATTGGTTGGTTTAGTTAATAAATATTTAGTATGATCATATAGCTTTATTGTTAAAAGAAGACGTGTATACATTTGTGTAAGCACGTCTTTTTTTAACGCTTAATTTGTTTTTGCTATTAGGAGGAAAAGAACTTGGGGAAACGAATATTTGTAGGAATACTCCTCTTAACCGTGTTTGTGACAGTTTTACATACGCTGTGGAATAAACCTGCACCATTACAGCATGGAGTGATTGATGATGTTGGCCATCTTCTTCCTACTAAAATTGATCGTATTGTCAAAGGAAACGAAGTAGATCAATTAAAGAAAATTGTCATCGATGCAAAAAAACAAGGGAAGACAGTTTCAATTGCAGGCGAGCGACATAGTCAAGGTGGTCATACATATTATAAAGATGGTGTGGTGATTGATTTAAAAACATTTAATAAGGTTGAAAAAGTGGATCCTGTTCAAAAGACAGTTATTGTTCAAAGTGGTGCAACGTGGGGAGATATACAAAAAGCGATTAATCCTTTTCATCTTGCATTAAAGGTAACTCAGTCACAAGAGATATTCTCAGTAGGTGGTTCATTAAGTGTGAACGCACATGGTCGTGACATTCGGAATCACTCATTAGCTAGTACTGTTAATTGGTTTACATTATTAACGCCTGAAGGGAAAGTAATTAAAGTAAGCCGCACTGAGAATAAAGAATTATTCCCTTATGTATTAGGTGGATATGGATTATTTGGAATTATTTTAGAAGTAGAGTTTCAACTAACGGATAATGAATTATATAAAATAGAAACAAAAACGATGGACTATAAGAAGTATCCAAATTATTTTAACAAGAACGTTTTAGAAAACCAAAATGCAAGAATGCATATTGCTAGAATTTCTGTAGCACCAGATAGCTTTTTAGATAAGGTTTATGCAATTAATTATATGGCAACATCCCGTAAAATGTCCGATTCAGATCAAGAGCTAAAGGAAGATCATTCTGCTTTTTTTCCGAAGTTTGCACTAGGTATGTCTAGAACTTCGGACATTGGTAAAAATCTTTTTTGGGATTTTCAATATCGCTTTATTCATTCCCTAAATGGAAACTATGAAACTCGTAATAATGTCATGCGTTCTGAAAGTAAGTTTATGGAATTCGATGACCGTCAAGATACACAAGTTTTACAGGAATTTTTTGTACCTGTAAATGAATTTGTTCTTTACATTGATGATATTAGAGAATATTTACAATATGAAAATTTAAATATATTAAATATAACGATTCGTTACGTTGAAAAAGATGATGAAACAGTCATGAATTATGCGAAAGATGATATGTTTGCTTTCGTTGTTTTGATTCAACACGGTAAAGATAAAGATTCTGTTCAATATGCAAAGGAGGTAATTCAAAAGTGGACTGATATAACTTTGGAGCATCGAGGAACTTATTATTTACCTTATTATCCATATCAGTCTAAGCAACAAATGGTTACAGCATATCCAAAAACGCAAGATTTTTTTAATAAGAAAAGAGAGTTTGATCCAAAAAGTGTATTTATGAATACTTTTTATGAAAATTATGGGGAGTAATCCTATGAATCGTTTTTTAATCGCATTACTTAGTATTATTGGATTTAGTAGCTCTTTAGTATTCCCTTATTATGTTCTCTTCTTAAGGAATATAGGAGATGCGTATGGCGTATTTAGTTTATTATATGGACTTTTTTCATTAAGTTTGAGTGTGGTAGTATACTTTGGTGGCCGATTCGTTGACCGGGTTTCACCATTTATATTAATGATATTCCATTCAATATTTTGCTGTTTATTGTTTTTTTCACTGCCTTTGATCGATAATATAAAGATTGTCTATATTGGGCAAGTTTTATTTGGAGGATTTACTGCGTTATTCAAGATTGCTGAAAAGAAATTATTTATGAACGCTTCATCTGATTTTTATAGAAGTTACTTATTTTGGACATCTTTTGTAACAGCTATTTGTATTATAGGTGTAGGAACTTTGCTTGAATCAATTGACATTCAATTTATGTTTCATTTAGCGGCTTGGCTTTTCTTAATAAGTGCACTTGGTCTTTGTTATAAAATGATAATGAGTAAGCAGCAGACTAGTTGAAGGTTTTTGCAACGATTGATTTAAATTCAGAGTAACACAACAATGTTTTGTTTTTTGTGATTGGTTTTTATGCGTAACGTTGTTATATTCCTTTTTATACAATAAAGTTAATGAACAAGTAGCATGTTTTACATATAAAGTACTGTTTTTAATAAAAATAAAACAATAAGTTTAAATTTATATATTGTTTAAGTAACGAAACAATGTTATATTAACTTTAAATTAAATAAAGTATTTATGGAGACATTTATTACTTTATGTGAAGTTAAATTGTATGGAAGGAATGATTATATATTATGAGACATGAGGAAGCTGTAGGAATTTTTTATGCTGCTTTTGTAATTTTAGGCTTAACGATTGGTTTAGGTGTAGGTTATTTTACATCACATTTAGTCGTAGGAGGATTTCTTGGTTTTGGAATTGGAATAGGTTTAGGTCTATTAAGTAATGCTATTTTATACATTAATAGAGACTGATTTTGACTGCTGTGCTAATGATCGCCAAAGGTAACTTTAGCTCTTTATCAGGCTATGCGCCCCAAAAGACAAGCGTTTTTTAGTCAGTTAGATACTTAAGTTAGGCCATGAATACAAAATTGAAATTAAATTTTATGCTTGAAATGTTAAAGGAGAGATGGTCATGCAAAAAAGGGAAACTAAATTGGTTCCTGTTATGATTGCGTTATTACTTGGGATATTTTTCGCTTCCCTTGACAACACAATTGTTTCTACGGCGATGCCTACAATTTTAAAAGATTTAGGTGGCTATGATAAATTTGTTTGGGTAACATCGGCTTACTTAGTTACAGAAATGGCTGGTATGCCAATTTTCGGTAAACTTTCTGATATGTACGGTAGAAAAAGATTTTTTATGTTAGGAATTATATTATTCATTTTAGGTTCAGTTCTTTGTGGTACAGCGAACTCTATTATTCAGCTTAGTATTTACCGTGCAATTCAAGGTATTGGTGGAAGTGCTTTAATGCCAATTGCTTTTTCAATTATATGGGATGTGTTTCCTGTTGAAAAGCGTGGTAAAATGAGCGGTATTTTTGGTGCCGTTTTTGGATTATCAAGTGTTCTTGGACCATTAATTGGCGCTTATATTACAGATTATATTAACTGGAGATATATTTTCTATATTAATATTCCTTTTGGACTTTTAACACTTGGACTAATTAGTTATTTTTATATCGAGTCAAAAAATCACACGAAGCAACAAATCGACTGGTGGGGTGCAACAACATTTGTTATTAGTATCGTCTGTTTAATGTTTGCACTTGAGTTAGGTGGAAAAGAATACGCTTGGGATTCTGTTCAAATCTTAGGATTATTTGCTGGATTTGCTTTTTTCCTTATTGTCTTTTTATTTATTGAACGTAAAGCTGCTGAACCGATTATTTCATTTAGTATGTTTAAATATCGTCTTTTTGCTGCTAGTAACTTTGTTGGATTATTTTATGGAGCGGCATTCATCGCTGCAACAATTTACATTCCAATCTTTATCCAGTTTGTTCAAGGTGGAACAGCTACAAATTCTGGTTTAGTTTTATTACCAATGATGGTAAGTGTTAGTATTTCTGCTTCATTTGGTGGGGCTTTAGCGAATAAAACTAGTTATCGAAATATAATGGTCGGATCAGTTGTGCTTCTGTTAGCAGGTATTATTTGCCTAGGTACTTTAACTCCTGATACGACTAAATTCCAAGTAATCGTTTATATGGTCATCGTTGGACTAGGCGTAGGGGCATCATTCTCAGTGCTTGGTATGTCTGCGATGCATCATTTTGATAATGAAAATCGTGGTTCGGCAAGTTCAACTAACGCATTCCTTCGTGCTTTAGGAATGACGGTTGGTATTACTGTTTTTGGTGTTATTCAACGAAATGTATTTACCGATAAAATTGCTGATGCATTTGCAAAAAGCGGCGCACCACAGGATTTTTCGAATATTAATCAAGCCTTTACTCCTGAAGCTGCCAAATTGATTCCTGCACCAATACTGACAAAAATTACTGACGTGTTTTCAACATCAATTGCTCATACATTCCTTTGGACATTAGTTCCTGTAGGATTCGCATTGATTTCAATTTTCTTAATGGGTAATGAACGTTTATCAGATAAAGAAATGGCTAAGAGCAATGCGTCATAAATAGTAATGAAAAAAGAAAGACCTTGGGTCTTTCTTTTTTTGAACACAATAGTATAGCTCAAGTAGGTAAGTAGATTGGATGATTTTGAAAGGGGATTTAGATATGACAGAATTTTGGGAATCAAGTTTTATAGAAAATCAAATGATGTGGGGATATGAACCTTCAGACTCCGCAATTTTAACAAAGGACTTTTTCCTTGAAAAGAAAGTTCAGGATGTATTGATTCCTGGGATTGGATATGGTAGAAACGCAAAGATTTTTACTGACAACGGAATAAACGTAACAGGTATTGAAATATCAAAAACAGCGATTGAATTGGCAAGACAAAATGGGATTAATTTTACTATTTTTCATGGTTCTGTAACCGACATGCCTTTTGATCAAAAGCTGTATGACGGTATATTTTGTTACGCACTTATTCACTTATTGAATAATCATGAGAGAGAGAAGTTTATTAAAGATTGCTATAATCAGTTAAAGCCAAATGGCTATATGGTATTTACTACGATTTCAAAAGATGCTCCAATGTTCGGAAAGGGCAAACAGTTAGATAAGGACTACTACGAAATAATGGAAGGTGTAAAAATGTTTTTTTATGGTTCTGACTCAATCAAACAAGAATTTGGAAACTATGGACTGATCGAAGTTTCGGAAATTCTTGAGCCACATAAGAATATGGAAAGTAAACTTCCGTTTAAATTTACTATGGTGAAATGTCAAAAGAAATAATCATTTACAAAGCTTATTGTCACTAAAATCACTACGAAATATTATTGCAATTTGGAAAGACGTAGGGCTTAGCTATTTCACTTAATTTTTTTCACCATTTTATAACATTATCTCTTTATAATTTAGATAAGGTTGTCTTTTTCAAAAAATAGTTTAGACTAGTAACTGAGGTGAATGATCTTGAAAGATAAGGTTTCTAGTACGAAGTGGTTTGGACTAGCACTGCAATCTCTATTAGTTTTAGCGGAGCAAGACGGAATTTGTCCAAGCGCAGTATTAGCTCAAAAACTTGAAGCACAGTCTACTTTTTTAAGAAAAATTCTTGCTAATTTAGTTAAAGCAGGCATTATTTCAGCTAAAGAAGGACGAGATGGTGGATATTATTTAGCCAGAGGTGCTAATGAAATTACTTTAAAAGATGTTTATGATGCGATGAGATCAGATCCATATTCAAAAGGCTTTTTAGATGTAAATAGTAAGGAATGTTTTGCGCCATCTACACGTTCTGCTTTATATGATTTAAAAGATGAGATGGAAAGCTGGCTTGTTGAAGGTCTTGCAAAGAAAACAATTTCAGACTTATTACCAAAGGAAAATGGGTAAAATAAAATCGAAACTAGGTTGTTTCGATTTTATTTTTTTATAAACTGTAGTTGACTTTTATACAGTTAAAGTCATATACTGTATTTATAAATAATACAGTTAATTAAGGAGAGATTAAATATGTCTAATGTTAAATCTGAAAAAGAAGAGTATTTAAATAAAGTAAACGAAATTGATTTTGGTAAAGAAGCTCCAAAAGAACTTGACAGTACGGATTTCTTTACTGTAGCAAAGGAAAGAAGATCAGTTCGTCACTACGATCCAAGCTTTCAAATGTCTGATGATGAAATTAAGGAGTTACTAGAAATTGCAGTTCAAGCCCCATCTTCTTCAAATTTACAGCCATGGAGATTCCTTGTCATTAAAGACCAAGATACTAAACAAAAATTATTACCAATTGCTAATAACCAACAACAAGTTGTGGATGCTTCTGCGGTTATCGCTGTTTTAGGTGATACAGAAGCTTACAAAAATGCTGATCGCATTTATGATGAATTAGTTGAAAAAGGTATGATGACTCAGGAAGTGAAAGACTTCTACGTAGGATCAATCGTGAAAAACTACGGTGGTTTACCAGAAGAAATTGCAACAAAAGTTGCTATGGTTGATGGTGGATTAGTTTCAATGCAATTTATGCTTGCAGCAAAAGCAAAAGGTTTAGATACAGTTCCAATGGGTGGATTTGACCAAGCGAAGTTTGTAGAAGCATTCAATGTACCAGCAAACTTCAAACCAGTTATGTTAATTTCAGTTGGTAAAGGAATCAAAGCAGGCTTCGAAAAAGTTCGTTTAACTTTAGATGAAGTTGTTGCTTGGGATCAGTACTAAGCACTAAGAAGTAAGTGTATGAAGAGCAGGGATAAGGGAAACCTTAGACCTGTTCTTTTTTTGTTTGAAGGAAATTTGCATCCGTTTAAAGAATAAGTTCTTAAAATTATTATCTCGAAGGGAACTAATTGGTCAACAAACTAGCTAAGAAATAAAGTGGATAAGCCGATACGAGTGGTATTATAAAAACATGTATAGTAAAATTTAAAGCGAAGATTTTTGATGAAGCACTAATAATATTATTGAGATGAAAATTCTGAGGTTAATTTATATTCAAGTAATGCTAAACAAGTGGTAGAAAGAATTAATGAGAGGTGTCTATCGATGACAAATAATAATATGCATCCTAAAGTTGAAGCGTTTTTATTGAGAGCGAAAAAGTGGCAAGAGGAATTTTATAAATTGAGAGAAATCGTCATTGACTGTGAACTGACTGAAGATTTTAAATGGATGCATCCTTGTTACACACTTGATAATAAAAATATCGTTTTAATTCATGGTTTTAAAGAATATTGTGCACTTCTGTTTCACAAAGGTGCGTTGTTAAAAGATCCAAAAGGCATTCTGATTCAACAAACAGAAAATGTACAATCAGCACGTCAGATTCGGTTCACCAATATTCAGGAAATAATAGAAATGGAAAGCGTTTTGAAGGACTATATTAAAGAAGCAATTGAAGTGGAAAAAGCAGGTTTGCAAGTAGAACTAAAAAAGACTTCAGATTATGAAGTCCCAGAAGAATTACAACTTAAATTAGATGAAAACCCAGCCTTAAAAACGGCTTTTGAAGCATTAACGCCAGGACGTCAAAGAGCTTATATTTATTATTTTTCTCAACCAAAACAATCGAAAACACGTACGTCTAGGGTTGAAAAATATATTGATCAAATTCTCGAAGGAAAAGGATTAAATGATTAGTATTTTTTTATTGAAACAAAAAAAACTTAGGAGCGATTATGATTAATCCTGCTCTTTGTTTAGAGGAATATGAAAGGATTTTTTTCATAAAATACATGCCTTTACAATATATAATAACATGTTACTTTATACCGATTCATCAAATTGGTAAAAGTATTTAAAAAGAAGTATTGTGGAAGTTAATAAATAATATCTTTAGGAAATGAGGGGATTCATATGGGACAAAACAAACATGCACACAATCTTCACAAGCGTCTAAACACTTTCCATACGAAACATAATGAACGAGTTGCGGAGTTTCACAAACAGCACGCGATTCAGATTGAAAATGGTGAAAATGGAAATGGCTTATTAGCTAAATGGGAAAGATTCATATATTTCAAAGGAAGAAATATATTTAAGACAATTAAGGGAATCGTCAAGTGAATAGTAGGAACATGGGGGATAGGGGAACCCTTGCCCTTTTTCATATTCTCTAAGATAAAAAAGAGGGTATCCAAGAGCGATTAAATGTATAGTAGTGGCGAGTTTAATCTGAGCTGCAAATAAGTCTTATAAAATTTGCAAATAAAGAGTCCTTTTATGCATATAAATGATGAATTGTTGCAATTGAACAGTGGAATGCAAATAAAATCTGAAAATCGCAATTAAAATTAGAGAATCGCAAATAAATTTAGCGAAACTGCAATTAAATTCCAGGGAATCGCAAATAAAATAAAAAATTACCGATACCAGTTAAGGTATTATGACCTCCAAATTAGTCAATAGTAGATACTTTCAAATCAAAAACTAGTAATTCTGTTCCAAATCGAATAAAGACTTGATAAAAATCTGCTAATGATCTATAAAAAAGATCAATCATATCAGCTTCCAGTAAAAGCACTGTTGAGATCCCCTACCAGCGTCAATACATTCCATTTTTTACTATTAAAAAAAGGGCGCCCCATGCGTCAGTTAATCTGACTTATGAGACTGCCCCATTATTTGTTATTAGCCTTCTCCATGTAATCGATATGCCATGTGGTTTGTTGGGCCAACGTATTGATTAAGTGGGAATGAGTGACGAATTGCTTCAGTAATAAATTTCTTTGCAGTGTAGATTGCTTCTCTTGGTTCTGCTCCTTTAGCAAGCTCTGCACAAATCGCTGCAGAATAAGTACAACCCGCACCGTGAGTATATGTAGTTTCAATTCTGTCAGATTCTAGATGCTCGATTTTTTCACCATCAAATAATACATCTATTGCATTTTCATGCTGAATTTTGCTTCCACCTTTAACTAAAACATATTTAGCACCTAATTCATGGATTTTGCGTGCTGCTTCTTCCATTTGTTCAACAGTGCAGATTGGAGGCATTTTAGCTAATTGAGCTGCCTCAAATAAATTTGGCGTTACAACAGTTGAAAGTGGTACTAAAATTTCTCTTAATGCATCATTCGTCTCTGGGTGAAGAGCCTCGTCATTTCCTTTACAAATCATAACTGGATCTACAACAACTCGATCAATATTATGTTTTTTTATTGTTTTTGCAGCTAACTCAATTATTTCAGTTGAACCAAGCATACCTGTTTTCATTGCCTGAATTCCAACGCCAACAACGATTGTTTCTAATTGTGCTGCAATTGTATCTATATCAATTGGAAATACTTGATGATGCCAATGATTATGAGGATCCATCGCTACTAAAGTTGTAATTGCACTCATGCCATAAACATTACGTTCCTGAAATGTTTTAATATCAGCTTGTAATCCCGCGCCACCACTACTATCAGACCCCGCAAGTGTCAATGCTTTATAAATTGTCATGTGAAAAATTCCTCCTTTGAATTACATAGAATTATTATACAAAAACATATGTGCTGGGTACAAGGCATGAGCATCCTAAAGCGAAAATCAAGCAATGCATCTCTTAAGTAGAGTCTATTTTTGTCGAAAAATCTATTGACAAACTAGATTAATAGATTGTATATTGAATTTATAAAAATTAATTTAATATAATCTTTATCTCGTATGGATAGAGGCGCAGTTTTGATTAGTCGTTACTATGAGGTTTATGGTACCTGTGAAAAGTAATTAAAGGTGAAACTGCCGAAGTAATAATTTAACCATTTAAATTTATTACTGGGCCTATTGCTGAATAAGCATAGGACTGTCACAAGATTTCTTGTGGAGGGCTATTGAAGAGATGTTGATGCTGTTTGACACATATAATGAGTCTTAAACACGTGAACATTGCTTCACGTGTTTTTTGTATTTTACCAGATTTTCCATTCTTTACATATTGCCGAAAAAACTGAGTAAAATACACATCATACAACACTTTTATACCGTCCCATATTCTCGCGTTAAGATAAGATTGCAAGAATGAAGAGGAGGAAAACAAGATGGGACTAACAAACCCTAAAAATGATAAAGTGGTATCGAATACTCACGATGGTTCTTTAAAAAGGGGCCTAAAAGCAAGACATTTAACAATGATTTCAATTGGTGGTTCAATTGGGACAGGTTTATTTTTAGCTAGTGGAAATTCAATTAGTGAAGCTGGTCCTGGAGGAGCTGTTTTAGCATACGGATTAATTGGTATTATGGTTTATTTCTTAATGACTAGTTTAGGTGAGATGGCGACTTATTTACCTGTTTCCGGTTCATTTAGTACTTATGGGTCTCGCTACGTTGATCCAGCATTTGGTTTTGCTATGGGTTGGAATTATTGGTATAACTGGGCAATCACTCTAGCATTTGAATTATTAGCTTCAGCAATGCTGATGAAATATTGGTTCCCTCATTCTCCAGCAGTATTATGGAGCGGAATCTTTTTAGTTATTATATTAGGTTTAAATTTACTTTCAGTTAAAGGTTATGGTGAATCAGAGTTTTGGTTTTCATTAATTAAAGTTGTAACTGTAGTTGTCTTTTTAGTTGTTGGTATTGCAATGATTTTTGGCATTATAAGTGGACATCATGCAGGTTTCAAAAACTTTACTGTTGGAGATGCTCCGTTTCATAATGGATTTCTAGGTGTACTATCGATCTTTATTGTTGCAGGTTTCTCATTCCAAGGTACAGAGTTAATCGGTGTTGCGGCAGGGGAGACAGAACATCCAGAAAAAAATGTTCCAAAAGCAATTCGTCAAATTTTCTGGCGTATCCTTTTATTTTATGTTTTAGCTATCATCGTAATTGGTTTATTAATTCCTTATACAGATCCTGATTTAATAAGAGGCGACGTTGCAGTTAGTCCATTTACTTTAGTATTTGAAAAATTAGGTGTAGCATTTGCGGCTTCTGTAATGAATGCAGTTATTTTAACATCAGTTTTATCGGCAGGTAATAGTGGAACATACGCTTCAACTCGTATGTTATATACTTTAGCAATTGAAGGAAAAGCTCCTAAATTCTTAACAAAAGTAAATAAAAATGGTGTTCCTACAAATGCTTTATATGTGACACTTGCAGTTGGTTCATTGGCTTGTTTATCTTCATTCTTCGGTGAAGGTCAAGTGTATAATTGGTTACTAAATTTATCAGGATTATCAGGTTTCCTTGCTTGGTTAGGTATTGCGATTTCTCATTACCGTTTCCGTAAAGCTTATGTTGCTCAAGGTAAAGATTTGAATGACTTACCTTACCGTGCAAAATGGTTCCCGCTTGGACCAATTTTAGCTTTCTTAGCTTGTTTATTTATAGTGCTAGCTCAAAACTATCAAGCATTTACAGGTAAAGTTATCGATTGGCAAAGTGTACTTGTTTCTTACATCGGTATTCCTGTTTTCTTAATTGTTTGGTTAGGTTATAAAGTTAAACACAAAACAAAAGTTGTTTCTTATAAAGAGATGGATTTATCTAGAAAATAATTATAATGTATAACCCTTTCATCTTGGATGGAAGGGTTTTTTGGTCATTTTAACGATTTTTATGTAAATTTGGAATTTTTGTTCACAAAAACTAATACCTTTAGTATTATAAAACTAAAGGTATTAGTTTTTATTATTAGGAGGGTATAATATGAAGATTACGAAAAATAACTATCTTTATGAGTTGAGCTTTTTACCCAATTTCTTTCCTGTGAATTGTTTTTTAGTTGAAGAAGAAAATGAGCTTACGTTAATTGATACAGCGCTATCTTTTAGTGCGACTAAAATTATTAATACAGCTAATCAAATAGGCAAAAAAATTACGAATATCGTTTTAACGCATGCGCACGGTGACCATGTTGGATCGCTTGATCAATTAAAATCACTACTTCCAGATGCAGTCGTCTCCATTTCAAAACGAGATGCAAAATTATTAAAAGGAGACTCTAGTTTAGAAGCTAATGAGCCAAATACTCCTATAAAAGGTAGCGTTCCTAAAAATATCCAAACCATTCCGGATCGTTTACTACAGGAAGGAGACACTATTGGGTCTTTAATAGCAGTTGAAGTTCCAGGTCATACACCTGGTTCAATGGCATTTTTAGATCAACGTACAAATGCCATTATCGCTGGTGATGCTTTTTCATTAAGAGGTGGCTTTGCGATCTCTGGTCAATTAAGAATTTTATTTCCTTTTCCATCTATGGCAACATGGAATAAAGGTGCTGCATTAAATAGTGCTAAGAAAATTAGTGAATTAAAACCTACATTATTAGCAGTCGGTCATGGTACGATGTTAAGCCATCCACAAGAAGCGATTGACCGTGCTCTTATAAAGCAGTAAGTGAAGGGGTATAAGCAATGTCGCCAAGAATTGGATTGAATTTTAATGAATTACTGAGAACTTCAATTAAAATTGTTGATACAGAAGGGTGGGAGGCTTTAACGATTAGTTATCTTGCTAAGAAGCTAACGATTCAACCACCATCGATTTATAATCATATTAAGAATTTGGATGAACTAAAAAATAGTGTTGCATTACATGGGATTACACAGCTTTATGAAAAACTTCGTGATTCGGTTGAAGGTAAAAATAATGAGAAAGCAATTTTTGCATTAGCTTTTGCTTATCTTGATTATGCTAGAACTCATCCTGGTTTATACAAAGCTACATTATCTCCGTCTCAAACACCAGGAGATGAGTATCGATTAACTGGAAATAAAATATTGAACTTAATCTATGAAGTATTGAAACCGTATAATTTAACTGACATTGAACTTATTCATGCGGTTAGAGGTTTAAGAAGTTTGCTCCATGGTTTTGTTTCGCTTGAAAAAAGTGATGGATTTGGAATAAATATTCCAATTGATGAAAGTGTATTTTTTGTATTGAAAAATTATGTAAGAAATTTGAAGCCGGAAAGAAAGTAATAATCAAAAGGATAGGAAGGTTTAAATACCCTCCTATCCTTATTTATAGAGAAAATACGTTTTTATTTAAAATTAAGCTTGTACGCCATCTTTAAAGTTTTTATTCCAGTTTTTATCTCCAGCATGTTCAAGATCTTCAGTAGTACGTTCTAATACGTCAATTAGTAACGTCTTCATATGGTGAATATTGTTATAAAATAATTTTTCTTCTTCTAAATCTGGCTTTGCATGATGAGCTGCCTTAATTGCTGTTTCTTCACGAAATCTTTTAACTTTTAAGTCTAACTCATCAAAGACGTGTTTTACATACTTTACAATATTTCTATGGTTTAACGTATTTCTCTCATTTAATTCCTCTAATTTGTTTACCATAGTCATTTTCCTCCATGAATAAGATTAAAAGATTAATATTGATTATACTGAATCAATGTGAAAAAACAATATAAATTATAAATTTTTAACCATTATAATCAAAACCTTATGATTCAATTTGAGGTCAAAATTGTATTTTTTTCGATCTGTTGTATGCTACAATGACTTAATAATATTTTCTATTTCGAAAGAGGAGGCTATTATGAAAGCAATTGTCATTCATCAATATGGAGATAGCTCTGAGTTTAAAAATGTTGAACTTTCAATACCGAAGCCATCTGGTCATCAAGTTTTAGTTAAAGTTTCTGCGACTAGTATCAATCCGATTGATACAAAGATTAGAAAAGGGATTGTACCAAATGCGTTCCATCCTAATTTTCCGATGATTTTACATAGTGATTTTTCTGGTGAAGTTGTTGAAGTGGGTGAAAATGTTTCACGTTTTTCAGTTGGAGATTTTGTTTTCGGTTTAAATGTCTTTACTGGCACTCTTTCAGATTATTTTTTAATAGAAGAATCAGTAATTGCTAAAGCTCCAAAAAATTTACCAATTCAAGAAGCGGCAAGTTTACCATTAACAGCTATTACTGCATGGGAGGCACTTTTTGACAGAGGTAATTTAAAACAAGGTGATCATATTTTAATTCATGGCGGGGCAGGTGGTGTTGGTCATCTAGCTATTCAGTTGGCGAAAGCTTTTGGAGCTACTGTTACGACAACTGTTTCGTCGAATGAAAAAGCGGACTTAGTTAAAAAGCTAGGTGCAGACCACGTCATTAATTATAAGGAAGAGACCGTCCAAGAATATGTAAACCGCCTAACTGAAGGGCAAGGCTTTGATCTTGTTTTTGATACTGTCGGAAAAGAAAACCTAGATAAATCATTTATTGCAGTTAAACCAAAAGGTACTGTTTTAGCAATTGCAGCACGTTCGACGCATGATTTAACACCTTTACATAACAAATCTTTATCTTTACATGTAATTTTTATTCTGCTTACTCAAAAAACTGAGGAAGGGCGTAAAGAACATAGTGCTATTTTAAATAAAATTGCTACTTTAGTTGAAGAAGGTAAGCTAAAACCGTTAATCAATCCAAAATCTTTTACATTTAATCAAGTGAAAGAAGCTCATGATTACTTTGAAAATGATGAAGTACAATTTGGTAAAGTATTAATTGAAAATAAGTAAGTGTTATTGAATCCCTTTTGCATATGCATTGGGATTTTTTTCAATAATTTTAGAATGATTTCGGGTCTTAGTAGTGTAATTATGGATTATTGTTATATCTTCAAATAGCAATTTTAATCATTGGATTTTGAGCACATAATCATACCTATCAGTCAAAAAAAGCCCAGATCTCTGAGCTTTCTAGTTTTTATGGTTGTATTTTTCTTCCTATTATTGTGGAGCGTATTATGATTTATACTTTTACTACAGTAAAATGATTTAATACAGGTACCTTTGTATATACATCACCTACATATTCCCATTTTCCGCTACCCATAACAGTTTTTCTATATTGCTTATATTTTTTTACTTCAATATCCTTATGAATTAAAAGTTTAACTGCTTTTCCAGTATATGGCGATTTTACTACAACCCCAGTACCACTTATACTTCCTGGAGTTACTCCTATTGAATAAGCACCGTATGCAACGGATATTGTAACTGTAATTTTACTTCCACTATTTGACCAATAAAAACTTCCTGGTGAGTGAAATATAGTCCCTTTTGGCGGTTGACCTTCTGCATAACCAATTTTGACCTTTTTTGCTATTTGAGTTCCCACTAGTTCAGTTTTATACTCATATAATGGAGTTCTTCCTTTACTATTTTGTTGTTCTAATTGTTGTTGTTCTTCTCTATCAATTTCTTCTTGAGGTACAGGTATTACAAAAGCTTCTTGGCTTGTCTCTTCAGTTGGAATTTCTTGTGCATTAATTGAGGTTGAAGAAATTAAGATGCTTAAAAAGACTAGTAGACTTACTATTTTTTTCATAATCAAACTTCCTACTTTCATAATTTGTTTGGATACTTGGGTTTGCATCGATTTGTTTAAAGTAATATGCTTTTTCATTTATCATAATCTTGAAACCACTATTTTTATAAGTGACTTCTATGTCCTTAAAAATTGAACTTTTTATTATATATTGGGAATCAGATTTTCTTAAAAATGTTCCTTTATCTAATTTTCCATTACCTTGTAAATCAGCGTAATAATAATAAAATGTATAGTCATTTTCTGGATCAAAGACCATTGATACAAATGGCAGTTCATTACACGCAAATGTACCTCTCAATAAAAATGTCTTATTAGAGGAATTACAACTACTAGTTAGGAACACCAATATAAATGTAATAAGTATTTTTTTAGTATTAAGCTTTTTCATGAACTTATTTTTCTCCTGTAATAAGACTTGTAATGTTTTCTTATTTAATAAGGAAAAAGGTTACCTCATTTTAGCCGGCGTTAATTAAAGTATTAACTTATTTGTAACTTTTTTGAAAACGACAGAAGTATAAACAAATAAGATAAATGGCAAACATTTTTTAGTAAAATTTAACAGAGCGCTCAATTAAATTTTACTAAATTTTTCGAGAAATTTTACTTTAACTATTGAATAAATTGTGAAATTAGTCACAAAGTGAGAGTTCGTGTGTTTTGTTTACCTTTTTATTAATGAATACGTCAAGACTTTGTAAAACAATAAAATTATGTAATTAAGTGATTTATTTTGTGAAATCAATAAGATTAATCTTGTTCTCATGGTATTTAGTCAATAGTGGTATATAATGGAAATATAATTCATGGGATAAAGGATGTGAAAACGAGGTAGAAATTTTCTCCCTCTATTCAAATGAAAATAAAATTAATTATTGCTGATGATAATTCATTTATTAGAGAAGGTCTTAAAATCATATTGAGCTCTTATGAAGAGTTTGAAGTATTGGAAACCGTAAATGATGGGAATGAAGCGTTAATATATTGTCAAAATAATGAAGTAGATGTTGCGCTTTTAGATGTTCGAATGCCAAATATGAATGGTGTAGAAGCTACGAAGCATATTTCCGAGCAAACTAAAACAAAGCCACTTATTTTAACGACTTTTGATGATGATGAGTACATTATTGATGCTGTGAAAAATGGTGCAAAGGGCTATTTATTAAAAAATAATGATCCAGAACGAATTCGAGAAGCGATCAAAAGTGTTTATCATGGGAATACAATTATGCAAGATTTAGTACTAGATAAAATTAGAACGAATTTAACAAGCAATGCGAATATAGCAGATACGAAAATAGATACGAGTTTGTTTACCCAAAGAGAGTTAGATGTAATGGCTTTAATCGCAAAAGGGTTTTCGAATAAGGAAATTTCTAAGCAAATTTATATTTCTGAAGGAACAGTTGCTAATTATATTACTTCAATTCTCGGAAAAACAGGGCTAGAACATCGGACACAAATTGCTATTTTCTATATTACTGGGAAAGTAGACTAACGCGAAGGAGTTACATATGGAGCGTTGGATTATATTAAATAAGCTTTCTGTTATTTTGTATATAGCTTTAATTTGTATTCAAAAAGAAATTCCTAATTTCTCTTGGGTACTTTTTGCATTACTTGTTTATTTTTGTTTAAATATTAGTCTTTATTTAATAAAAAATAGATCATTGATAAAATTTTTATTAATCCTATCAATTTGTTTAATTGTCTATTCCAATTTAAAGATTCAGCCATTATTTCTTTTACTACTGCCAATGTCTATCTTAGAGCTCGTTTCTTTTTTTACTTCGAAAAAATGGATTAGTTGTTTTCTTGCAATACTTCCAATCTTCTACTTACCTAATTCTTTACAGCCTATTTATGGATTAATTTCATTATTTAGTTTTATCGTCTTTTCGATTGTTAATTTGTATAACACCAGATTACGGTTTAAAGAAGATCGAATTGACAAGATGAGGAGTACAATTCAAAAGCTTTCAAAAAAGATAAATAACCATAATGAGTTTATTGAGCAGTCGGAATATACCTTTAAATTGGAGGAACGAAATCGTATTTCTCAAGAAATACATGATAAAATAGGGCATTCAATGACAGGTGCTCTATATCAAATGGAAGCAGCTAAACATTTAATGAGTACTAATCAAGATAAAGCATTAGAATTGCTTCAAAATGCGATTAATATTTCAAAGGATGGTATTGAAAACATAAGACTCACTTTAAAAAATATGAAGCCTCCAACTGAACAAATGGGAATTCATCATATGAAATTATTCATAGATGAATTTTCTGCTAAGCATGATTTAAAAACATTGTTTGTCTATAAAGGAAATCTCGACCTTATTACGCCAATTCAATGGAAAGTAATTCAAGAAAATGTAGTTGAAGCTTTAACAAATACGATGAAATATGCAGATGCTACAGAGGTTTCGATCGAAATACATGTCATGAATAAAATGATAAAAACTAATGTAAAAGACAATGGTAAAGGCAAAGTGAAAATTAAAAAAGGTTTAGGCATCATTGGGATGGAAGAGAGAACAGCGGCTATAAACGGGAAAATAATAGTTGATGGTCATGATGGTTTTTCAGTTACAACTTTGCTTCCAATCCAATAATTTCATCATGTGATATGAATTTCTATTAAGTCCATCATGATTTTGCCTAAGTAAAAACATGAATATTCTCATGTGAAAAGGGTGAACTAATACACTGATATTAGTTCACCCTTTTGCTTATAATAGCATCATACACAAAGCTTAAGAGGTGAGAGGATGAAAGTTTTAGAGATAAAAAATTTAACTAAAAAGTTTGGGGATTTTATAGCAGTAGATAATATGTCTTTATCAATTGAAGAAGGAGAAATTTTTGGATTTCTTGGAGCAAATGGAGCAGGAAAAAGTACGACAATTAATATTATTTCAGGGCTACTTCGAAGTAATCAAGGTACTGTAGAAATCCTAGGTAAAAACAGTAAGAAGAATAGTAAGTTCGCAAAAATGAATATTGGAATGGTACCTCAGGACTTAGCTATTTATGAAGATTTAACTGCCTATGAAAATGTTAGATTTTTCGCAGGACTTTATGGTTTAAGAGGTTCGGAACTAAATGAAAGAGTAGAAGAAGCATTACAATTTGTAGGGTTAGAAGATAAATTTAAGGAATATCCAAAAAATTTCTCTGGTGGAATGAAGAGAAGGCTAAATATTGCGTGTGCGATTGCACACCGACCTAAGCTTATTATTATGGATGAACCAACTGTTGGGATTGATCCACATTCACGAAATTATATTCTTAATAGCGTACGTAAGCTTAATGAAATGGGCTGTACAATTATTTATACGAGCCATTACATGGAAGAAGTTGAAGAAATATGCTCACGTATTTCGATTATTGACCATGGGAAAATCATCGCTGAAGGAACGAAGGAACAGCTTAAATCGATTATTACGAATACAAAGGATATTCGAATTGAAGTTAAAACGACTGAAAATATTGATGTTACGGAGCTAAAAGCAATTAATGGCGTTGAGAATGTTCATATTTTAGATAATGTTATTACGATTACTTCAGATAATGGTGTGAATAATTTAAATAAAATCATTCAACATTTTATTAATAATGAAATCGAAATCAGTTCATTACAGGAAAATGCGCCTAACTTAGAAACTGTTTTCCTTACATTAACAGGTAGAAATTTACGTGATTAACTTTATGGAAAATTATTTAATAAGGAGGCAATTGGCTTGAATATTTTTAATATTGCTTTCATGGAAATTAAGCGTGACTTTCGAGATGTAAGGAACCTATTTTTTATGTTAGCATTTCCAATCATTTTAATGCTTGTCTTAGGGACTTCACTTTCAAATGCTTTTTCAACATCCGTCCCGATTAAGGATGTGCATGTTTTATATAAAGATCAATCTACAACTGGTGAGTTTTCGCAGTATTTTAACCAATTAATAAAAGGTACGAAAAAGTCTGGAATTCATTTTAAAAAAGCTGCGAGTAATACAAATGGTGAAAAAGAAGTTAAACGAAATCATTATGATGGCTATATTTCTATTCAAGATAACGGAATTAAGCTTTATATCAATGAAGGAAACAGTGTTGAGGGTAGTGTGATTCAAGGAATGTTAACTTCATTTGTAGATAAATATAATGTTAGTGTTGAAGTTGCAAAAATAGATCGAACTCAAGTTAAAGAAGTCTTTTTAGGTAATTCTCATGATGATTATATTAAGGATACGTCGATTGCATCAAATAAACAGCCAGGTTCAATGGATTATTACGCGATTGCCATGACGACTATGATTGTTCTTTATGCAGCTATGTCTGCAAGTAAATTGATTACAGGAGAAAGAGTTAGAAAAACTGCAGATCGATTAATCGTTTCTCCTATTTCTAAGTTTGAGATTTTTATAGGGAAAATACTTGGAAGTTTGGTTGCTAACTTTCTGTGCATTATTGTAGTTGTCTATTTCAGTAAATTCTTTTTTAAAGCCAACTGGGGTAGCCATTTATTATTAGTCTTTATTGTTTTATTAACGGAAGTTCTTCTATCCATTAGTTTAGGGTTGGTTGTAAGCTATATAACGAAATCAAATGCATCATCTAGAGCAATCATCATGATTGTTGTGCAGCTATCTTCATTCTTTGGTGGAGCTTACTTTAAATTGGGCGATACTAGTGGGATTTTAAAAATCATTACTCAGCTTTCACCACTTACATGGGTTAATACTGCAATTACAAAAATTATTTATGCAAACGACTTGTCAGCTGCTATCCCAGCGCTTGTCTTTAATATAGGCTTTTCTTTGCTATTTCTATTTTTTGCATCTATTTCTCTACAAAGAAGGGAGGGGCTGTAGGATGCAGTCAGTTTTTTGGCTAATTTCGAATACTTTAAGAGCTACTTTTAAAAATAAGAAAAATATTATTATGTATATTTTAGTACCTCTAATTGGTATTTTTATTTCCTTTCTTGCTTATGGGGGATCTAATAAAACGATCGTTCACGTTGGAGTTGTCAATGAAGATTATCAATATATTGCAAATGATACGATTAAGTTTTTAGAACACTTAGATAACGTTCGTATTGAAATAATAAACAATTCTGATGCCGATGATAAGATCGCTTCAGGATCACTTGATTGTGTTATTTCGTTCCATGATGGTTTTACAGATAGTGTACGTTCTAGTAATCCAGATCATATTCAAATATCTTCTATAAAAGGTGCTCAAATTACGAGCTTTGTAAAATCTTATTTATACAATTATATCGACAATGTTTCAGCAATTAGTAGAGTGGCAAAAACAGACCAAAATAAATTTAATCAAATGTATTCCAACTACCAAAACGCAAGCTTCAAGGTAGCAACAAAAACATTATCAGATTCATCTCAGTCTGAAAATATGACGACATATAGTTTAGGCTTTTTGATTATGATTATGTTAATGTCTGCAGGGAATCTTTCTGAAATTATTTTAAAGGAAAAAGAAAATCGAATTTACTACAGACTTTTGTCAGCGCCTATTAATGCTAGAAAATATATTTTCTCAAATGTTGTAGTAAATATGATTGTAATGACTATTCAAGTAATTATTACGCTCCTCTTTATGACTAAAGTGTTTCATATCGATATTCATATTCCGTTTTGGGAAGCGGCAATTGTTATGATGCTTTTTGCTTTGGTCTCAGTAGGGATTTCATTAATGATTGTGGCGTTCTCTAATAGTTCAAAATCATCTGGAGCATTGCAGAACTTAATCGTTGTTCCAACTGTCATGATCTCTGGTTGTTTCTGGCCAATTGAGATTATGCCGTCATCAGTGCAAAGAATTGCAGATTTTCTTCCTCAAAGATGGACGTTAGAGACATTGACGAAGTTACAACAAGGAAGTAGTTTAGGAAGCTTATATTTAAACATTTTAATCCTTCTAGTTTTTGCGGCTGCATTTTTCTTAATTGCTATTTATAAGTTTAGTCGTAATAGTTCTACTAGAAATTTTGTGTAAGTAAAAAAAATCCATCTCGTTTTTAGAGATGGATTTTTTCGCTATTTTATTAGTCCATTGAACTACAAATTTCAATATAATGACCGTCTGGATCTGCTACATATGCTACTGTTTGACCCCATGGCTTTGTAATTGGTTCTTTGATGATGTTTACACCTTTTGTTCGTAAATCTTCTATTGTAGAATTCACATCATCAGTTACAAATCCGATTTCAAAGGTTTGAGAGGATGCCTCAGTATTTTTATAATTTAATCCGGTAAGCTCTTGAACATTACCACGTTCAATCATAGCAAGTACGGTATTGCCAGTATCTAATTCCACATACGTACCATGATTTCCACGAATAGGAAGACCTAAAGACTCAGTGTAGAAAGTAAGAGATTTTTCTAGACTTGAAACATATAAAATTAAATACCTCATTTTCAACATTTCATTAACCTCCAGAATAGTTTAATCTCTTTTTCTTTCTACATATATAAGTTTTTTACCTTCTTACATTGTTTTTGGCAAATGCTTATTCAAACTGATAGGTATAAAACGATTCCTTCGCAAAAAATGATTTTAATCGATCATCTGGTATATCCTCAAATTTTTCGATTTTTACAACGTCTTTTAGCATCGATTCTGTTTGAGAACGGTGTGCTTTCAATGTTCTTAGTTTCTGGGTTGCAACATCCATTACATCATTCACGATATCTGGTTTCCCTAAAACTTCAAAGCGTTCTTTTGTAATGGCAATACACCATACTGTAGGACGATCTTCTTTATCCATTCGTCGAACTGCTTCAACAGCAGCTCTTGCGGTTGCATCATGGTCTGGGTGAACACCATGCTCTGGATAAAAAGTAATTAATAATGTTGGCTGAATCTCATCGATAATTTCCTTTATTGGACTAATTACATCCTCAGGGTCTTCGAATTCAATTGTTTTATCATGGAATCCTAGCATTCTTAAATCTTGGATTCCCATTTCTCTACAAGCGTCGATTAATTCGTTTTTACGTATTGTAGGAAGTGATTCTCTTGTTGCGAAAAATGGATTTCCCATATTTCGTCCCATTTCTCCTAAAGTTAAACAAGCGTATGTAACTGGAATCCCTTTATTTGTAAATTTAGAAATCGTTCCAGCAGCCCCAAAAGCTTCATCATCAGGGTGAGGGAACACAAGTAATACTTTTTCTTGTTTTTGACTCATTTTTAGTGCTCCTCTCTTAAAATGGCGTATAGCTTAAATGTATCGCGATTGCAAGCTTTCCATCCTCATTATGACCTGCTAGTAGGAGGCGACCTTGGTCATCAACTTCAAAATCAGTTAATCCTTCTGCAACAACCCAGCCTTCTTCAAGCTTTAATCCCACACGGTATGGGTATTTGCCTGTGATCGTAGCACGGCTAATGACTACTTTCGTATTTCTGATAAAGGCATTTACTGTCATTACTTTTTCATTAAAGTGATTAGCATATGCACCATTTGTAGTTTCTAAATGTAAATAGACTGTTTGATTTATATAATTTTGAAGTGCATCTTGGGCAGCACCAATTTCTAATTTTTGCATTTTCTCGTACCTCCTTTAAAAAGTATTATAATCCAACTTTCCCTAAATTGGTAATTTGTTGGCTTGTGATTTTGAACATAAAAAGATCCCTATCTAATTGGGTGATAGGGATTGGGGGGATGTGTATAACATGATTACTAAAATTTAACTGTTTAAATATTCAGTTAATTTATATTTAATATACATGATGGGAAAATATTCGTCAACCTCTTTTGTTAAAAAAATTTAAAATATTCAAAAAATAATCAATTAAGGTAATTAATGGTATCTTTTTATTGGTAATATACGCGAATACAACTCGACAAAAAAGACGAGTTTTTGTGTAAAATAGTCAAATTTTTACTTGTTTTACCTTTTTTTTCTTTTCTAAAAAGATATTAATTGTTAAACTAGAGTAGAATAATATTTTTAAAGGAGGTTTTTAACGTGAAGGCAGAAGCGCGAAAACTATATAATCTACAAAGAGAAGAATTAAACAAGCCTTCTCGTAATCAATTTCCGCAGACTAAAAAAAGAAAAACAATACGAATCCATCGAATCATTTTGACAACATTATTTTTGTCTTTAATTGTCGCGTCTGGAATATATATGTTTAGTCAAAACAAGATAGCTTTGGCAAAGCAACATGAACTTTCAACATTACATGTCGAACAAAAAAAAGTGGCTAAAACTGAAAAGGATTTAAACAGACAGATTAGACTATTAAATGATCCGGATTTCATAGCAAACTACGCTCGTGATCAATACATGTTCTCTAAAAAAGGAGAAACAATCATCATCGTGCCGAAATCGAAAGATGATACCAACTAAAAACTAATAATTAATTAAACTAAAAGATTCTCATATATTTGGGAATCTTTTTTCTATATTTATTATAGAACTAGCGTTCGTTTCGTGCAAGTTTAAAGTCGAACGTACGAACCTAAATAGGAAGAAGGGAATAGAATTTTTTAATATCTTTTAAAGTTTTCTTTTATAAACAGACTCTTTCTCTTATCCTTTTGTTGTCTTTTTGGTTCTAATTACCCATGCTTTCTACAAAATTTTTACTATTCTGAAAAATACATCTTTGTTATAATTTAAATAAGCTTAAATAAGGAGGATTAACATGAAAAAGTTCATTTACGTTTTTGCTATTTTAATTGTACAAGTAATTTTGACGTTCCTTGTTAGTGTTCTCTCGGATTCATCGGCTAGTAATATTGCTATTATGGTAGGATTCGTTACGACGGTCTTCCTTTATTGGAAAACAGCTAAAAAAGTAAGTTATACTCCCCTGCAGCAGTATCAATGGTTGCGTGCTGCTGGATTAGAATTTAATGATTTACATAAAGATTTTCAAAGAAAAATTGCTATTAAAGCATCGTTAATTTATAGTTTTTCAGGTTTAGTTGTTACTTTGTATACATCACATATTTTACTATGAGGAATAGTCAAAAAAAAAAAATGGACAAGCATACTAATTGCTGTCCATTTTTTTTTATTCTGATTCATGTTGTAGGCGTTTAATACGTCTTCTATATGCAATTGATGAAACAAGAATACTTAGTTCGTATATAACTAATAATGGTAAGCTTGTCATCATATCAGATACAAAATCAGGCGGTGAAATTGCTGTTCCGATAATAATAAGGATAAAATATGCAAATCGTCGAGATTTTCTTAAAAATGCTGGTGATACGATTCCGATACTTGTTAAAAATAGTATAATGACTGGTAAATCAAAGAAAAACGCAAAAGGAACAACTAAGTTAAATAAGAAGCTAAAATAGCGTTCAGCTGTGAATGTAACTGTTACTAAGTCTTCTCCGATGTCCTGTAAAAATTTTAAAACGTTTGGAAAGATGAAATAATAGCCAAATGCTAATCCACAAACGAACAATATGAATAAAGCTGGTATGTAAAGCATTGTGCTTTTTCGTTCTTTTACATGCAAGGCCGGCTTTACAAACGCCCATATTTGGTAAGCTATGACAGGGATACTACACGCTATTGCGAACACTCCACCAATCATTAGATAAATCCAAAGGACATCACTTGGACCAAGTGCTAGAAGCTTTCCATGCAAATCTTGAACAAGGAAATTGAATATAGCTTTCGTATAATATAATCCAATCCCTAAAAAAATAACGAACGCAACAATAACTTTTATTATTCGATTTCGAAGCTCATCTAAATGGTCAATGACACTCATTTCTTTTTCTTGCATAATTTCCCCCAAAGCAACCTGTGAAAGTATTTTACTACACTTTAAAAAGTATAAATTAGCTAGCGATGTCGATTACTCGATGTAGGTAGCCAATTCTAGGAATAAAGTGTAAGTGCAACTACGTCTTTAGTCTTCGCCTAAAAGGCTCGCAATCGACTAGTTTTCTATAATATTGAGCTTCCTATATTTTGTCAGAAAAAAGAACAATCGTCAATGAATATAAAGACATTAATTATTCTTAAATTACCATCATTTGTAAATATATTCATATGAAAACTAACCTTATCCGACTATAATAAAAGTATGAGTATGTAAGATAAGGATGGTAAATATTTTGGATGGAAAAAGTCATGTAATTGTAGGATTATTTGCAACTGGTGTCACAATGTATGCAACAAAAAATGATTCTATGACCGTCCCACTTATAGTTGGTGCAATCAGTAGTTTAGCTCCTGATTTAGATCATCATAATAGTTCATTAACAAAAAAAGTTTCAATGCCGCTAAAAGTTCTTTTCAGCTTATTATTTTTAGCAGTTACATTATTTATTGTTGTGAAAACAGGGAAGTTAATTTATTCTGGATCATGGATTTATGCAGTAGGTATTCTCACATTATTTATTGTTTGTGTTAGCTGGCTACGGAATTTAAAAACAATATTAATGTTAACAGGCATATTAATTGCAGTTATTGGTTGGTTTTTCTTTTATGGTTATTGGTCAATCTTTGCGCTTGGATTATTTGTTGCTGTTTCATCGAGATTAAAGCATCGTGGACCAACCCATTCTCTTTACTTTTTAGCTGTTTGGAGTGGAATTTGCTATTTGCTGCAAAAAGACTTAATGATAAATGGGTTATGGTTAGCTGGTACAGTCGGTTATTTTTCTCACTTATTAGCGGATCAGTTGTTCACAAAACAAAGTATTAAGTGGTTATAGACTTCTTTAATTATCACATTTTTTTATTAAAATAATCCATACTAAGAAAGATGTGATGATGAAAGAAGGGTCAATATTGAAAAAAATAAATTCTCTAATATCCATGTGGATTTTGTTTTTTATGCTTTTTTTGTCAATCCCGGTTGATGCAAGTAGTAATACGTATAATCATCAACGTATTAAGGTGAATACTAATTCCTTTGTTTCTAGCAAAAAACCATCAACGCATCTTGCAATTAGGAGATCGTATCGTTCTAATAGAAGTTATCGACCAACAGCACCTAGGTCGAGTTATCGATCTTATAGAAGTCCTGGAAGGAATTTTTTAGGGTATGCAGGTGCATTTGGGTTAGGCTCTCTTTTTGGTTCGATGCTAAACCCATTTGGTGGCTACTATGGTGGTCAGCAGTTTGGTTTTTCATTTTTTGGATTACTATTAGATTTTTTAGTAATAATAGTGATTATTTGGTTTATTAAGAAAATCTTTCGTAGAAACCGATATTAACTTTCCCCTCTGAGGTGACTTGTGAAAATCTATTTTGATGAACAAGATGTTGCTAATGCGATTTGTGTATATGCTGCTGATTTGGAAGGGGTTCGACCAGAAAGCGTACAAATTGAATTTCAATTTAATGAAGATGATGGAGTAAGCTGTGAAGTATCAGCTAATCATCGGAATTTAATCTATTTCGAGCAACAAATATCTGACGCAATTGGTTTTTACTTGGAAGAGATTCATCGTTTTTCATCCTATGCAATGGAAATCATTATTGGTTTTGATGAAGAAGATGGAATTACGAGTGAAATATCATTTATCCATTCATAAAACCCGAGAGAGAACTGGACGTTCTTTCTCGGGTTTTTTTTGCTTGCTTAGGCATAATTTGTTACGTATTCGTAAACAATATCTTGTACTAATTCATGTAATTCGCGGTCATCATTTAATTGTTCGGTAACGATTTGATCGTACAGTTCATCTAGCATATCAGCTGTAATCCACTGTTCGTGCTCTCCTCTATATTGCATTAACGCTCGTTTAATCATCTGCTTTACAAACTGTCCATCCACTTTTAGTCTTTCCTCCCTTAAGCTAATTTTAGTATAGCTAAAATTTTGTATTGTTCCTAGCGAAAAAATTTTATTGAAATCGAACGTATATTCGTTTAATATATGTTTATAATAAAAATAAGAACATTAGTTCTGCTATTTTTTGGAAAATCGGAGTGATATGTATGAGCATTTGTTATGAAGAGTTACCACATCATCGGATATTATGCATCGATATGAAGAGCTTTTATGCAAGTTGTTCTGCGGTCATGCTCGAATTAGATCCATTAGGATGTTATTTAGCAGTTGTTGGAGATGTGGAGAGAGAAGGAAGTATCGTACTTGCAGCCTCCCCACGATTAAAAAAGGAATTTGGGATTAAAACAGGATCAAGGGTTTTTGAAATACCAAAAGATCCGCGAATCAAAATTGTAAATCCTTCAATGTCAAAATATCTAGAAATCTCAACAAACATAGTAAAGTTATTAAATGAATTTGCACCTTTAGAGGATTTACATGTATACAGTGTTGATGAATGTTTTTTAAAGGTGGATGGAGTGAAGAGATTATGGGGGGATGCATGGGAGATTGCCGAAAAAATTCGTACTGAGATTATGGCACGATTTCAATTACCTTGTTCGATTGGGATTGGACCGAACATGCTTTTGTCGAAGCTCTGCTTAGATTTAGAAGGAAAAAAAGATGGGATAGCGGAGTGGACTTATGAGGATGTAGAAAAAAAACTATGGCAGGTGAGTCCTCTTAGTGAAATGTGGGGAATCGGTAAAAGAACCGAACGAACTTTAAATACAATGGGTATTTTTACCGTAGGACAGTTAGCGAAATATCCTCTTCATTTGCTGGAGAAGAAATTCGGAGTGATGGGAAATCAACTATATCATCATGCGTGGGGAGTAGATCTGTCTGAGCTAGGTGCGCCAATAATGAACGGACAAATTAGTTTTGGTAAAAGCCAAATATTAATGAGAGATTATACGAAAGTCGAAGAAATTAAATTTGTTATTCGTGAAATGTGTGAAGAGGTTGCACGCCGAACTCGTAATGCTAAGAAGGCAGGACGTACGATTACATTAGGAATTGGATATAGTCGTGAAGAATTCGGTGGAGGATTCTCCCATGCATATACAATGGATGAACCTACAAATATTACTTCAGATTTGTATGAGATCTGTACAAAACTATTTGATCAATATTATGAAGGGAAGACAGTTCGGCAAGTTCTCATTTCTCTTTCGAATATTGTAAGTGATGAAATCATGCAGTTAAATTTGTTTGATCAGAAAAAACCTCAAAAGCGCAATTTAGGATATGTGATGGACGCAGTCCGAAAAAAATACGGATCATCTTCACTCCTCTGGGCTGTTTCTTATGCGGAAGGAGGCACAGCACTTGCCCGAAGCAAGCTGGTAGGTGGACATAAAGGCTAAAAAATTTCCTTTTGTCCTTTTTCCCCTGCAAGTGAAAGCCACTAGTTCTACCCCGATAAAAAGAGAAGAAAAGGAGAAGAATGCCGATGATTCGTGACCGTGGCACGATTAAATGGACGTCAATGATGTTACCGGAACATGTAAAAATGCTTCGTGATTGGAAAGTATCACAAAATTATGAACAACAAAAAGATGTAGATGAACAACTATTAGAGGAAATGAACCGTCATCTTCAACAGGCAATTCACGAAGATGAAAGTGTACAAATTACTTATTATAAAGATCACTATCACCATAATGTAAAAGGAAAAATAGGAAAAATTAATTTACACCAAAATAGGCTATCTATTTATGAAGAACAAGCTGGATATATGGAGCTGTTATTAAGTGATATTGTGGACGTGAAAATTGGATCTTGAAAATCAAAAAAATAATTAACCATTAACGAAAACTCCCCCCTTATTTTGTACATATACATCGAAAGGGGGAGTTGAAAATGGCACAAATTGCTACTCAACAACTAACATTGTATGTAAATTTACATGCAGGAAAAGATGCACAAGGAAAAATCATTATCAAGAGGAAGGCATATAAAAATGTCCGAGTTGATGTTGATTTAGTGAAGCTAAGTGAAATTGGTAATGCATTAGCATCATTGCAAGATCTACCATTAGTAGAGCTAGAAGTATTAAGCAATGGACTACTTTTAAACAGTCTGTAAAAAAGGAGGAAAGCGATATGATTCAAACATTAGAGCTTAAATTTTTAAATGAAAACGAAAAGGTTGTTACGCTAACAGTAGACAATCCAACAATTCCAGTTAATCCAACATTAATCAATCAAGTAATGGATAAAATTGTAGCAAACAACGTATTCACTTCTACAAGTGGAATTGTCGTAGCCAAACAAGGCGCACGCCTGGTTGGTAAGGAGATTATTGAGATAGAGTTATAAGCTTCTATTAAGGTTAGAAAATGAGTTTTGTAGGCAGTCTAAAGACCTTCTGAAATGCAGAAGGTCTTTTCAGATTGGTGAAATATAGCATTGTCAAATATTCAAAAAATACGAACACTAAGTGAGCTTTGTTGATAAATTTGTGAACTTCGTTGAGATTTTTGTTGTTAAAATCTTCTGTTCATGGTTTGAATATTAATTCAGGTTATTGAACTTATTATCTGTAGTTTCGCCGATTTTTATTGGAGATTTGATCTTTTACAATTTACCAAATTTTTTAGCTGTTTAAGCTTTTTATTTATACTTCCTTAAAATACTCAACTTTAATTGGTGATATCATTTTTGATATATTGTTTATTTATTTATAAATGAGTCAATACAGAATAGAGGTAATAAGATAGTTTAGTTATATGTTAATTTTTATGTGTGTAAGTGATAATGTAAAACTTTTTTTGTTGAAGGTTGATTGGAGCGGATGTTGCTCGACTCCTATGGGAGATGCGGGAAGGCTGAGACCCCGCAGGCGCGCCGAGGAGGCTCAGGTCTCGCCCCATGGAAAGCGAGCATCCTGCAGTGGAAATCAACAAGATATTACTTATTTAATTGACAAATGCTTTTTTCAGTAGCATGTGGAGACCTTCTGAAATGCAGAAGGTCTTTTTTTGCGTTATAATAATAAGGAATGAAATCATAAAATAGAAAATAGTTAAATTGTAATAAGAATGCTTTAGTAGAATTGGTGAATAGTTAGCATTCAGATTATAAGAGAATAGTAGAAAAGGAGAGAACGACATGGCACTAATTGCAATTGATATGGATGGTACACTGGTAAATGGTAAGAATGGAATACCAATGGAAAATATTGAAAGCATCCGGGCAGCACAAAAGGAAGGAATCCATGTTGTCATTTCTACAGGTAGAATGTATGAAAGTGCGAAGGAAGTATTAGATGAAGCTGGTCTAACTTGTCCGATTGTCTGTTTAAATGGCTCTCAAATATATGACTATGAGGCGAAAATTTTGCACAACGATTCAATGGATAAAGAAATTTTTGCGAAAGCCTTAAGCATATGTGAAGTAGAAAATAAAACATTTATTATTAGTACTAGTGAAGGATCATTTACAAAGTGTCGAGATACACTATATGATGAATTTTTTACTGATAAGCAAACTGGCAAGACACAAAAATTGACAGCTACTTTAAGAAAGGTTCGAACTTACTCTTCTATTGAAGATTTTAATGATCTTGATGTATATAAAATATTATTTCTTTCTAAGAATGAAGAGGTTATTAGTCGCATTCGTCTAAAACTAATGCAAGAAGAGGGACTACTAATTACTTCGTCAGGCTCAAATAACGTTGAAATTAATGCAGCAAATGTAAGTAAAGGAGCGGCATTATTAAAGCTTGCAACAATCCTTGGAGTAGATTTAAATGAGAGCATGGCAATTGGAGATAGTTTTAATGATGTCTCTATGTTTAATCGAGTAGGTTTTCCAGTAGCTATGGGAAATGCGAAAGAAGAGCTAAAAGGCTACTGTACATTTGTTACAAAAACAAATGAAGAAGCAGGGGTAGCCCATGCAATTTATCATTTTTTAGATCAAAAACAAAAATTAAAGCAAAGTTAATTAAATTCAGTTTGTAGACTGGCAAAAGAGGGAGTTCAAAAGCAAGGTGCTTTTGAGACTCTCTTTTTTTATGGAAAATGTTGCTGATTTTCTACCATTTGAAATAGTTCCTTTTTGCATTCTTTCCATACTTAGTAGACACTTCTTATTCCTTTGCCCAATTTTTAAAGACATAAAGATTGTATAGGCTAACATAATCTAAATATAAACTATAAAGGATGTGGAGTGTTAAGATGGATACAGCATTAGGTATATTTCCAATCATTATTATGCTTTTTTACATTGCAATTCCTATAGGTCTTATAGTAGTATTCTCCTACTTCTATAAATTATTTAAAATCCGAAACGAGGAATTAAAGAAGCAAAATGAACTATTAAATCGGATTGTAAATGTACTAGAGAGGTCATAGACTTTTGCAATACTATGATTTAAAAGAACTTAGTCAGTTGATGACTAAGTTTTTTTAAATCTATTAAAATTGAAAAAAAGTAAAAAACTAGTGGACATACTGTAACGAAATGAAAAAACTTTCATATTAATAAAATATATCAACAAATATAGACAAGCCTTTAATATGTTACTCCTAAGAGGATTTATGTCTAATAATAAGAAAAGGTGATAGTATGAGATATCCAAGACCGCCAAGACACCATTTTCCACCAATACCTCCTGGCGAAAGTTTTGCATTTGTTACTAATAGTGGTGGAACAGTTTCCGTTATAAGAGAAGGTACAATTGTAACTTTTCCATCATTTCAGTATTTAGGTGAAGGAATCACAATTGATCGAGCAAATGAGCGATTAACAGTTGAGGCACCAGGTAATTACTTTATTACTTATACAGTGAATTTAAATGCACTGTTAGACGTATCTACAAGAATATTAGTAAATGGTAGACCTATAAGTGCATCAGCAATCGTAAATGAAGTGAATAGATCCATTTACGGTAGTCAAATGATCTTACCATTAGATGCTGGAGATACAATTTCACTTCAACTGTTTGACTTTGTTGGAGATGTTAAGCTGTTACAAGGCGCTGGAGCAACAATAAATATATTCAGAGTTCATTAGTACAAGATTTAATCGTTACTCCTCAAAAGATTCCCTATTCCGTTACAAGAATGCACTACTTTTTAAAAAGTAGTGCATTTTTTAATAGGTTAAAATCATAAAGTAATAAAGGTGAATCTAGTAATAACCACGAAAGTACATATCGTAAAGTATAAATTTAACAAGGGAGAATGATCTATGAGTAAAAAAGAATTTTTATTAGATCAATTAGAAGTCTGTCGAAATGTTGAAAGTTGGATTCAACCTTTAAGTGTGGCATTGGAGAATTTAAGTTTAGAGGATATAAGTTGGAGACAAAATGATTTTACTCATACGATCGGTGAAATCGTATACCATCTGTATTTTTATAATGAACGATGGTTGAGAAGATTTAAAGGAGAAATACCAATTGAAGTGATTGAAAGTAATGCTTCAACTTTTCGAGAGATGGAAAATTTAACGAGAGAAGATTGGCAGGAGCTTGTTGAACGGTTAGATGAGAATTTAGCGAATTGGCAACAAGCTATAAAAGAAGCAGATGAATCAAAGCTATATGAACCGATTCCAAATTTTCCAGTAGATGCAATCTGGTGGAGAGCGTTATCTAATCTATGTACCCATAATGCTTATCATATCGGGCAAATCCTCTACATACGAAAAGCACAAGATTCATGGGTATCAAAAGAAGAGTAGAGCTAATACAGGTAATAAACAGAAAAATCATTCAATAATTTGTATTGCCGTACAAGAATTCATAGGCTATTTTGGAAAAAGTAGGAATAGACGGAAATGAATAGAAAAAAAGATAAATAAGAGAAAATGGGGAACAAAAGATGATAACACAAAATGTTAGGGGTTACATTTTGAAAAAGTACAATATAAGCGAAGCGAATTTTTTAGGAAAGGGACAAGAAGCGGAAGTTTACTCTTATGATCAAAAGAGAGTCTTAAAATTATATAAACCAACCGCATATTCAAAGCTAGAAATATTAAAGCAATTTTATGAATCAATGAATTCTAGTGATACAAATTTTGAATTACCAAAAATTCACGAGATTATAAAAGAGAAGGACGTTGTTTTAACAATTGAAAAACGAATTGAAGGCAGAAATATTCAAAAAGAATTATCGAATTATGATGAGCAAGTATTAGATTCTTTCTTTGAAAACTATCTATCTACAATATTAAGTATTCAAAGGATTGAATTTGAAAAGCAATTTAAAGGCATCAAATTATTAAGTGATTATGATGAAATTTTTTCAAAAGACTGGAACGATTTTTTAAAACAATCGTTACTAAGAAAAAATACAGAAGTAGATCGTTATTTAAAAAGAGATGTATCAGATTACGATGTGAAATTAAAACGATTAATGGATGCATTTTCAGTTGGATATGAAGGGGAATATGCATTAGTACATGGTGATTATTATCCATCAAATCTATTAGTAAATGCAGATGGGCAAATTAATGGTGTAATTGACTTCGGATTAATGACGTTATATGGGGACCCGTTATTTGATGTGGCATTAAGTTGGATTTTATTTGATTTATATGATGAATTGGGTGAAATAAAGCTAGAAAAATATTTAAATAAAGTAGTTAATCGATTAGGCGAAGAGGTTAGAAGTACAATACATTTGTACGTTCTTTTTTATAGTATCTATTCGGCAAATTTCTTTTCGGAAACTTGCAGTGATGGACACTACCAATGGAGTGTTCGTAATTTAAATAACGAAAAGTTTTGGGCGGCACTTGAAAATTAATGAAAAATATGAAACTACTAATAAAAAAAATGCTCACTACCTGAATAGTAAGCATTTTTTTGTTTATTTATTTACTTCTGATTTGACTAAACCAGCTACAAGTATATAACGCTGTGGTGCATGTCCAATAAAATTAAACGGATAACAAGTGCTTACCGTTAAAGTTGGTCTTGGTTTTGGGATAATAACAGTGCGATCATCTTTATCAACGATACGAATCCTATGAACTTTGTATGTAAATGTACCAGCCGAAGTTTTAACAATTAACGGATCGCCCACTTTTACTTTGCCAAGCTCACGAAATACAGTATCTCGATGTCCAGCAAGAACACTATTATCTCTTTCACCTGGCATCACAGATTTAGCATAATGACCTATTCCTTTTGCAAGCTCATCCTCATCCGTCCCGTGGAAGATTGGTAGAGTTGCT
This sequence comes from Gottfriedia acidiceleris, assembly GCF_004138285.1. Classification (GTDB taxonomy): domain Bacteria; phylum Bacillota; class Bacilli; order Bacillales; family Bacillaceae_G; genus Gottfriedia; species Gottfriedia acidiceleris_A. The sequence goes on from NZ_SCFN01000001.1 coordinate 812,062, forward strand.
TGAATTCGAGGAATCGTTAATGAACCCATTTCATCGCCAAATTTAGGATAAGTCTTGTAAAGCGGTTCGTCTCTTTTAATTTGCTTCAATTTAGTTGCTGTTTCTGTTTTGATTTCTTTTTTGAAATCATCCTTTGACTGTTTGTACAGTACATAGGTTTTAATTAAAGAATAAGCATTTGTTGTAGCAAAAAATAATCCGACAAGAAAAAGGAGTGCTGCAAAAATAAGTAGAACTTTTCGTTTACGATTCATAGCTTATCGTTTAACTAATACCTTTTTACGTAAAACAACAGCAGTTAACATCATTAACATACCAACCATTGTCCATTCAGTTGTATGAGTTGCAGTAGTTGGAAGTTTACCGCCATTTTCCGTTCTTACTGTAACAGTTGGTTTTGGGTTTTTAATTGCTTTTTGAGTATCTTTAACGATATCTACTATTTCGTCATCACCAATAAGTTCATCTGGTGAAAATACAGCGTCCAATAATAGATTACCAGCGTTATCATAAATCTCTAAATATACTTTTACATTTTCCATAGACTCCATAGAATCATCCATTGTAAGTAATTTAGCAAAAGTTAAAGGAGTTTTAACGCCATTTTGTTCAATGGCAACTTTAATATCAATTTTTAAAGTAGATTGAAGTTCTTTTACGATATTCATTAATTCTACTTTTAATTCAGCTGGTAATTCTTCTGGAGCAGCCTCAGTATCCATTGAGAAAAATTCAGGATAATTTTCTTCTAAAGCAGATGCACGTTCTGCTAATGCTTCTAATTTTGCTTCAACAGCAGGATCATCATTAACAACTTTTTCTAAGTATGCAGATAGATTATTAATCTCATCTTCAGTAATTCCAAACTCTGAAAGAGCAGAAGAAATATCTTCCATAGAAGGGAATTCATCTTCTACACTACCTGACTCATCTTCATCTAAATAAATTAAGTTTTCGATATCAGAAGTAAAATAATACGTATCTAGTAATGATGCATTTTCGTCCATATCATCATAGTAGACTGCTAGATCGATAATTTCATCTTCAGTGTAACCGTACTCATCTAGAAGATCGTCTAAAGTTTTTTGTGTAAGTCTTTCACCTAAAGTATCTTTTAACTCATCAACTGAATCGAAATCAGAGATCGACTCACCGTAGTAAGAATTTAAATAATCCTCTAATTGTTTTTGAGTTAGGTCGATACTAACTAAATAAGTTTTTAATTCATTTGCATCTGGCGCTGCATATGCAGTTACGCCTGGTACTACTAATGCTGCAGATAAAACGACTGAAGCTAATACCTTTTTCATATTGTTTCCCCCTTAATAATGCATTCCCTGAATGTAAAATGTGATTAGATCAGTTTTATGAATGATTCAAATGTAATAAAGGTATGAGGGCATAAGAAAGCCGATTATTTAGAATTGCTCAATAATCGGCGTCAGAAAAATAAAATTATTCTGATTCTTTAGGTGCTCGAACGACAGATTCGAATTTTCCTTTATGAGTACCGTCACAATATGGTAATTTACTTGACATGCCGCATCGACATAATGAGAAAGCTGCTTTTTGCGGATATGTATTACCTTCAGCATCAACTAACTCAACAGTACCAGTGACACGTAAAGGACCATTATCTAAAACCTTAATTTGAACATCAGACATATTAAATTTCCTCCTACACATCTTAAAATTATTATATATTACATTCATGTTAAAATAAATGGGGGATTTTAATAAAATATTAATTTTTAACATGAAATTAATATGGATTTATTATAAAATGAAAAGGTTATTTTTTTATAACTAAAAAAATATTAAAGATAATCTAAGAAAAATTTAAGTTAAGGAGTGACAATTCATGATTCGAATAGCAAAAAAAGAAGATGCCAAACAAATTGTCCCTCTAATTGTACAAGCGATTGAAGATATTGTATTTATGTTAACAGGGACATCATCATACGAACAAGCAACCCCAATTTTAGAATATTATGTCCAATCTGAACAAAATCGACTAAGTTATCATAATTGTTTAGTTAAAGAAATTGAAGGAAAAGTTGTAGGAGTGATTATAGCCTACCATTCCTTGGAATTATCAGTGCTTGATCGTGAAATGCTTGAAATAATAAGTCGTAATTTAAATATGCAAAATGTTAAGGTAGATAAGGAAGCAGATGATGAAGATTTTTATATTGATACATTGTCAGTGCATCCAGATTATCAAAGCAAAGGAATTGGAACTGAATTATTAGAAGGATTACTTTCTTTTGCCAAAAACAAAGGGATTGCACGAGTTTCATTAAATGTTGATCAAGACAAACCTTCTGCTCGCCGATTATATGAAAAAGTGGGATTTAAATATGAGAAAGTTAGATTTATAATGAATCATTCATACGATTATTTAGTGTTCCCATTAAATAAAAAAATATTCGAAACAAAAGTCGTTTAAGATGCATCCTTTCGATTGTTTAAGTTAAAATTAAGTTTGAACAGAAGGAGGGATACATATGAATTTTTTTACATTTGCGAATCCAACAGAATTAATATTTGGTAAAGATAGTGTACAAAAGTTAAAAGAAAAGGCTGCTAGCTTTGGAAAGAATGTTTTACTTGTATACGGTGGTGGAAGTATTAAGAGAAATGGCCTATACGATCAAATAGTAGGTATTCTTAAAGAAGCTGACAAAACAGTTTTTGAACTAAGTGGAGTTGAACCAAATCCGAAATTAACAACAGTTCATAAAGGTATACAAATTTGTAAAGATGAAAATATTGACTTTGTTTTAGCTGTTGGTGGTGGTTCTGTAATCGACTGTACAAAAGCTATTGCAGTTGGTGCGAAATTTGATGGTGAGATTTGGGATGTTATTACACGTAAAGCATTCCCAACAGATGCATTAAAATTTGGTACAGTATTAACGCTTGCAGCAACTGGTTCAGAAATGAACGCTGGGTCAGTTATTACAAATTGGGAAACAAATGAAAAATTAGGTTGGGGAAGTAAATTTAGTTACCCAACGTTTTCAATACTAGATCCTCAAAATACGTTTACAGTTCCTCGTGATCAAACAGTTTATGGATCAGTGGATATAATGTCACATGTTATTGAGTCATATTTCCACCATGGAACGAATACAAAAATTCAAGATCGTTTTTGTGAGGGTATTTTAAAAACAGTTATTGAAACTGCTCCGATCGCAGTAGAGAAATTGAATGATTATGAAGCGCGTGAAACGCTATTATATAGTGGAACGATGGCATTAAATGGAATCTTAAGTATGGGTGTCCAAGGTGATTGGGCTACACATAATATTGAGCATGCAGTTTCTGCAGTAACAGATATTCCACACGGCGGAGGGTTAGCAATTATTTTCCCTCATTGGATGGAATATGTAATGAGCGAAAATGTTGATCGTTTCTGTCAATTTGCAGATAGAGTATTTGATATAAAGCAAGAATCAACGTCAAAAGAAGAATGGGCATTAGCTGGTATTAAAGCTTTACGCACATTCTGGAACCAGATAGGTGCGCCAAGTCGTTTAAGTGAGTACGGAATAACAAAAGAACAACTACCTGAAATGGCTGCTAAAACGGTTAAATATGGTCCATTTGGTAACTTTAAAAAATTAGATCAAGAAGATGCATTGAAAATTTTAGAGGCAGCTCTTTAAGAATAAAAACTGGACAGAGGAAACGCTCTGTCCAGTTTTTATATTGAATAATGGTTAACACCAATATTATTTAAAAAAGATGAAACAATTGAATAGTATTCATCTTTGTTTTCATTCAAACTCATAGCGTGTGCACCATTTTCAGCAATGAATAGTTCTCTCTTATTTTGATTTTTCGCTTCAAATAATTTAAGTGTATGTGTAAATGGAATATAAGGGTCTGGTTTACTATGAACAAATAAAACGGGATTTTTAATATTATGTGTTGCCAGTAAAGGGGAAATATCTTTAATGAAAAATCCATTCCGAAGCTTTAACCAAATGCTAGAAACTGGAAGGATTGCCCATTTAGGAAGTTTATAATCCATTTTCAAACGATATGTAAGTTGTTCCTCAAATGTAGAGAACGCGCAGTCTGAAATATAGAAAGCTGCAGAATCCTCAACAAAACCAGCATATTGTAACATTGTACAAGCTCCCATTGACTCCCCATGAATGCCAAGCACAATCTCACCTTTTAAATCCTTTAAATATTGAACCACAGATTGTAAGTCATATTTCTCATAATATCCATAGCTAGTTGTATGTCCACCTGACTCCCCATGTCGCCTATGATCATAAGTAAGTACATTAAAGCCAAGCTTTAAAAATAGCTCAGCATATTTGATTGAGTTATTCTTATTAACCGTTACACCATGTGTAATAATGACCCAATTATTTGTATCAAAGGCCTCAAACAAGTATCCCCTTAATTCATACCCATAACGAGATTGAATAGAAAAGGGTTGTTTTTGAACAGAACGATACAATCCTTCATCAAATCGGAAATTTTCCAACTCGCGCTGATAAATAAACTCAAGTGAATTTGTTTTCATAAACAAAACTTGCTGCGTAAAATAGTAGCCAACTCCAATAAAATAAACGAGAAAAAGAACAGCTACAACAAGCCAGATCATCATAATAGAACCATCACTCTCTATCCAAAAAGAATATCAAGAATTGTAGTTAACTCACCACGGGTTTTACCTTCTAAAATTGAAGGATTATAAACCTCAACAAAACTGCAATTTAAACAAGAAACAAATAAAAAATGATTATAATCAATATCTAGTAACTTACTTAAACCTGAACCAGACATTGACACTTCTTTAGTTTTAGCGTGAGTATGTTTACATTTCGAACAAACAAATTTATCCTTTAACAATTCTTCTGCTCTAGCCATAAATAAAACCCTCCTTTTTAGTAAAGTGTATCATAGGAAAAAGAAAATTTTGAAATTTAGTTTTTGACAATTAAATCAAGTAATTCGTTAAAATATAATGGGGAAATTGAAATAAAACTTTCTTTAAAGCAGAGTTTATCTGAGATTATAATGGTCATTTTTAGGAGTTTACACATGTAAGCTCTTTTTTTGTGCTAAAAACAAAAAACATCAAAACACGTTAAAGTAACAAACAAAAAAACTGTTCATAGAATAGTAATGTATTGGACAATCATTAAATTTTTTCACTGTATTTTCTTGAATGAATATAAATATCAGCAAATTTTGTTTTTGTAATAGATATCAAACTATTACAAGGGGAATCGATATGAGCGTTGAATTTTTTTCACTATCGCCAACAGCTTTTCAAGTGTTGAAAGCAGGAGGATCACATCCTAAAAAAGTAAAGCGAATTGTGTATGGACAAGCTACATCGGACGCAAATGGTGTAGCGACACTTTATTTTACAGATAATGGGTTAGCCACTGGTAATTCATTGTTAACAGCGATCGACTATGCAGTGGCAAGTGTATATTCTACAAATGTTAATATAAATGCAAGACCGAGAGTGCAAATGAGAGAGAAGAATGTTGCAGGAAAATATGTATCTGCTAATGTAACGAATATTAGTGGTGTAACGGTTCTAGGAATTAGTGTATTAGGTTCAGAAAATCCCGTTAGTGGAGTTCTTGTAGATTTTATGATCTTAGGTAGTTTTTAATAGTTAGGATTTTTAATTTGCGCTAGTTAGGAATGGGTTTGTAAAGGCTGAAGTGAAAAATGTTGTGTATCATATAGATTCAATTAAGTTAAGGTGTTTAAAAGTAGAGATTCCAATGAATATATTTTGGGGGACAACTAGACAAAAGATTATGATTTATGATAAATTATACAAGAAAAATTCCTTTAAAAACTACATATTTTAAATCGATGAAAAGGAAAGTAGTTTTTGCTATATTCGATAGCGAGCTAGGGACGGTGGAAGCCTAGTGATGAAGCATGAATGAAGAACACCTTTGAGTTCTAACCGAAAGGGATCCCTTAAGTAGGCTTAGACGTTACCAGCACGTTATTAACTGGGATAAGCAATGTTAGCTTTAAAGTTGGTCATATTATGACAATTTGGGTGGTACCGCGGAAGTTAGTCTTTCGTCCCTTTTATAGGGATAGAAGGCTTTTTTTATTGGAAAATTAACATAAGGAGGCTAATTATGATAAAGACTGTAGTAAAAGATTTATACAGAAATCAAGAAAATTTTAAAGACAAAACCGTTCAAATTTCAGGATGGATTCGCACTCTTCGTGACTCTAAAACAATTGGTTTTATGGAGTTAAACGACGGTACATTCTTTAAGAGTGTACAAATAGTATTTGAGGACAATCTTGATAACTTCAAAGAAATTACGAAGTTACCTATTAGCTCTACTGTTTTAATAGAAGGTGAATTTATTCCAACTCCGGAAATGAAACAACCTTTTGAAATTAAGGCAACAAAAATTGTGATTGAAGGACTATCAGATACAGACTATCCATTACAAAAAAAGAGACATTCTCTTGAATATTTAAGAACAATCGCTCATTTACGTCCAAGAACGAATGCCTACTCAGCGGTTTTCAGAGTAAGATCTCTTGCATCATATGCCATTCATAAATTCTTCCAAGAAAAAGGATATGTATATGTACATACACCGATCATTACTGGAAGCGACACAGAAGGCGCAGGAGAGATGTTCCGTGTGACAACAATGGATTTGAACCAACTTCCAAAAAATGAAGGCGGAAAAGTGGATGAAGGAGCGGATTTCTTCGGTAAAGAAACTAACTTAACTGTAAGTGGCCAATTAAATGGTGAAGCCTATGCCCTTGCTTTCCGTAATGTGTATACATTTGGTCCGACTTTTAGAGCAGAAAATTCAAACACTGCACGACATGCCGCAGAATTCTGGATGATTGAGCCGGAAGTTGCTTTTGCAGAACTACCAGATATCATGGACCTTGGTGAAGACATGGTTAAGTTTGTCATTAATTACGTATTTGAACATGCACCTGAAGAAATGGACTTCTTTAATAGCTTTATTGATAAAACACTTATTGAAAGATTAAAGAATGCATTAGAATCTGACTTTGGTAGAGTTACTTATACTGAAGCTGTTGAATTATTACAAAACTCTGGTAAAAAGTTTGACTACCCAGTTGAATGGGGAACAGATTTGCAAACTGAACATGAACGTTACCTAAGTGAGGAAATTTACAAGCGTCCTGTATACGTAACTGACTATCCGAAAGAAATTAAAGCATTTTATATGAGAGCGAATGAGGATGGCAAGACAGTAGCTGCGACAGACTTACTAGTTCCTGGTATTGGCGAGTTAATCGGAGGAAGTCAACGTGAAGAAAGAGAAGACGTCCTTGTAGAGCGAATCAAAGAACTTGGTATGAATGAAGAAGATTACTGGTGGTATCTGGAACTTAGAAAATACGGCGGTACAAAACATTCTGGCTATGGAATTGGATTTGAACGACTTGTTATGTATTTAACAGGAATGAAGAACATCCGTGATGTAATACCATTCCCACGTACACCAGGAAATGCAGATTTTTAAATATAAAAATATAAAAATGAACAATAGGATGCTGCGGCATCCTATTGTTTTTATGAAGCACGATCAATCTATAAAAGATATGAGTTTTAGCATTTGAAAAAAGAGAAATAGTAGTTTTATAATATAAGCAAGGATGAAATACTTCTCTTTCTACTATAAATTAATGATAAAATAATGGAAATGGAAGGTGATATAAAATGAAAAAAAGAAAACCACAGCAGCCCGTAAAACCAACGTACGAACAGAAAGAAAAAATATCATTAGGATCATTAATGAATGAAGAAATTCTACAAAAATTAAAAAATACAAAAAAACAATTGCAAGAAAATGAAACGAAGCTAAAAGAGGAAGAAGAAGCACGCATTCGTGAAGAAAAGAGATTACGTGAGAAAAATAAATCATTCGAAGAGTTACTAAACGAGAGTAATATCTCTTGGAAAGACTTTAAATAAGACGCGAAATGGCGTCTTATTTTTTTTGCACGTGGAAAAAATTAATTTAATCATTTTTTTGGAATTTCATATTATGAAATTATTTGATTGTTCAAAATTTTAAAATTTTTTATAGTGAAATTAAGCTAAATAAAAGGTAGTAGGTGGTGCATTAATTTAAGATAGTGAAATCATTCTTTTTGAAAGCGCTTTAAAAAATTTCCGAATTCGATTTAAAAAACAAATGTTAAAAAAATTACATATCGGAGTGGAGGAATTATTAAATGGGTATTCGTACAGGAGCGCAATATATTGATGGACTAAGATCTAGAAAGCCAGAGGTATGGCTAGGTGGAGAAAAGGTAGAAGATATCGTAAACCATCCAGTTTTCAAACAACCGATTCTAGAGATTGCAAAATTATATGATATGCAGTTCGATCCGGCTTATCAAGACAAAATCACACATATTTGTGAAGAAACTGGTGAGCGAATTTCTAATGCATTTTTAGTGCCTAAGTCATCTGAAGATATTAAAAAGCGTGGAGACTTGTTCGAAGCATATGCAAAGTCAACATTTGGTTTAATGGGAAGAACACCAGATTTCTTGAACATTGTTTTAACTTCAATGGCAAGTAATTCATGGTTTTTAGATAAATATAATCCAGAGTGGTCAAAAAATGTCCAAAATTATTTCAAATTTGTTCGTGATAACGACATCTTCTTAACGCACGCAATTATTAACCCACAAAATGATCGCAGCAAGCCATCTTATGAACAAAAAGATTTATTTACTCATCTAGGTGCTGTTGAAGAAACGGTTGATGGATTAGTCGTTAGAGGGGCTAAAATGCTTGCAACATTAGCACCAATTACAGATGAAGTCATTATTTATTCATTCCCTGGATTCCACCAAGGCGATGAGCGATATGCTTTAGCATTTGCACTTCCGATTGACACACCGGGATTAAAAATTTTATGTAGAGAGCAAATGCAAGATGGTAAAAGATCATTTTTTGATCATCCATTAGCATCTAGATTCGAAGAGATGGATGCTGTCCTTGTATTTGAGGATGTGTTAGTTCCTTGGAATCGTGTATTTATTCATAATAATGTTGAAGCTGCAAATAATCTATATCCAAAAACAGGTATTGCACAACAGCCTGCTCACCAGTCTGGCGTAAGAGGCTACGTAAAATTAGCTTTTGCAGTAGAGGTAGCATGCAAGTTAGCTGATTCAATTGGAGTAGATGTTTATTTAAATGTCCAAAATGACTTAGGTGAACTACTACAATCAGTTGAAACAATTCGTGCTTTACTTCGCGTTTCTGAAACAGAGTATGAGACATTACCTTCAGGCGAAGTAAGACCGAAATGGGAACCACTTGAGACAATTCGTGGCTTACTTCCAACTATGTACCCAAGAGCAATTGAAGTGATTCAAACAATTGGTGCAGGTGGCTTATTAATGTCACCTACAGAAGCAGACTTTGAACATCCTGAGCTAAGAGATGCTATGGATAAATACTATGTTGGACGTGAAGGTGTATCTTCTTTAGACCGAGTTCAATTATTCAAACTTGCATGGGATTTATGTGGAGAAGCTTTTGGACAAAGAGCACTTCAATATGAAAGATATTATACTGGTGATCCAATTCGAAAAAGAGCAATTTACTATAACCAAATGAAACGTAAGAAAACATTTAGTATGGTGGATGATGCATTAAACGGAGCAAAAAACTTAAAAGGAGTATCGACTAATCTAGCGAATTCTAAAGTTAACTGATTAATTTTAGAAAGCAGGGATTTTATGAAATTTTTTAGCATCAAAGAGGAGGGATCTAATGATCTCTTCGGTTCAAAAGATTTCTAGAATATTAGATTGCTTTACAGAAGAAGAACCAGTCCTAGGAAATTTAGAAATAGCTGAAAAGTTAAATATGAATGCAAGCTCTGTCCATCATTTAGTTCGAACTCTTTGTGCTGAAGGGATTTTAATTCAGGATAGTAAGAAAAAGTATCGACTTGGTTGGAAGCTGCTTGAATGGAGTAATCACGTTATGTATCAACAAGATATATATAGTGAAGCCATTCCATTATTAGAAAATCTACTTAAAAATTATGATAGTACCGTTCATATCGGAATGTTTGATAAAGGGGACGTAAGATTTGTCTTAAAAGTTTCCTCTAAACATTCGATACCTGTCCCAACATTTATAGGTGCTAAGCGGCCTGCATATTGTACGAGTACCGGTAAAATTCTACTATCATATAATCCAGCTTACTTAAAAACAACGATTGAAAGAGGCTTTAAAGCTTATACAACAAATACAATTACGAATATTGATGCATTAAAAAAAGAAATGACTGCGATTAAAGAGAATGGTTATAGCATTAGCAACAATGAAAATGATTTAGGATTATTCGGAATTGCAGCTCCAATTCAAACATACTCTGGTCAAACTTTTGCAGCATTAAATATGGTTGGACCAGTTTCATATATGATGAGCCAAGACATTGGTCGAATGATTCAGGACGTTGTGAAAACTGCTAAAACAGTCTCAAAACAGCTTGGTTATATTAATGCATAATGATAGCGCTTACTTAAGTTCAAATAAAAATGAATTAATTGGAGGATTAGAGATGAATCTTAAAAGTCGAGTTTTTAATATTTTCAAATTGATTGAGGATAATAAAGAGCTATTAAAACCACCAGTTAATAATAAAGTTATTTGGGAAGATTCAGAGTATGCTGCAATGATCATAGGAGGACCAAATAAACGTAGAGACTTCCATATCGATCCTGCAGATGAATTTTTCTATCAAATTAAAGGCAATTGCTATGTTGAGTGTATTACACCAGATGGAAAGCGTGAAGTGGTAACAGTTGGGGAAGGTGAAATTTTTATGCTTCCTTCTTTTGTTCCACATTCACCTCATAGAGTAAAAGATTCATATGGAATTGTGCTTGAACGAAAAAGAGCAGAAGGTGAATTAGAAAGCTTTGTTTGGTTCTGTGATGAGTGTAATGAAGAAATGCATAAAAAGACAGTTCAATTAACGGATATTGGTACGCAAGTGAAAGAGGCGATTGAACAATTCAATGCTAGTCTTGAATTAAGAACATGTAAAAACTGTGGTCATGTCATGAAAGAGGAAGCGGATGAATGGGTATGCGTATAGACTTTCATACACACATAATTCCTGAGGATTTACCGAATTTTTTTGAAAAATATGGTCATGAAAGATGGCCTATTCTACAACCGACATGTTCATGCGGTGCTAATATTATGGTTGCTGGAAAAGTATTTAGGGAAGTAACTGATCAAGTTTGGAGTCCTGAAAAGAGAATTGAGGACATGAATAATGAAGATGTAACAATGCAAGTGCTGTCGCCAATTCCAGTTACATTTTCATATTGGGCACCAGCTCCAGCTGCATTGGAAATGGCTCAAATTCAAAATGATTTCATTGCAAATACAGTTAAAAAGAATCCTTCAAAGTTTATTGGATTAGGGACAGTACCGATGCAGAACGCTGAAATAGCTATTCAAGAAATGGATCGCTGTATTCATACACTTGGATTAAGTGGGCTGGAAATTGGTACAAATGTAAATGGAACAAATTTAGACAGTGATGAGTTTAGTCCATTTTTTGAAATGGCTGAAAAATGGAATGTCCCATTGTTTATTCATCCGTGGGAAACATTAGCGAAGGATCGTACACCGGATCATAACTTTATGTACACGGTTGGAATGCCGAGTGAAACAGCTTTAGCTGCTGCTAGTTTAACTTTTGGTGGTGTGATTGAGAAATATCCAAAATTAAAGATTTGTTTTGCACATGGCGGAGGTTCATTCCCATTTATTCTACCTAGATTAGATCAAGGATGGAAGGTATGGCCTCATTTGCGCAAAACTGCCTATCCACCAAGTCATTATGTAAGTAATTTCTATTTTGATTCTCTTCACTATGATCCTATTAATATTCAATTTTTAATTAACCGATTTGGCTATGACAAAATTGTGATGGGCTCGGATTATCCTTTCTTATTAAGAGAAACGCCACCTGGAAGAGTTATTAATCAAATGGATATTAATAAAGAAATGAAAGAAGCGATTTTAGGAAAAAATGCCCTAAAATTTTTAAATATTAAGGAGGCAGATTTACTTCATGGAAAACAAAGTATTGACTCCAGAAGATAGATTAATAAGTTTAGGTTATGCACTTAAACCAATAAGACCGGCTTCAGGTAATTATGTAAAGTCTGTTCGTACAGGTAATCTACTATTTACATCTGGTCAAGGTGTAGATGAATACCATGGCAAAGTTGGACGAGAGTTAACGCTCGAGGAAGGATATGCTGCTTCTCGAGAGTCAATGTTAAATTTAATTAGTGTATTAAAGTACGAATTAGGTGAACTTTCAAAAGTAAAACGAATTGTAAAAATATTAGGCTTCGTAAATAGTACAGAAGATTTCTATGATCATCCAAAAGTGATGAATGGAGCTTCTGACCTTTTAGTAGAAGTGTTTGGTGAAAGAGGAAAACATGCCCGATCAGCTGTTGGGATGGCACAGCTTCCACATAATACAGCGATCGAAATTGAAATGGTTGTAGAAATAGAGGATTGAAAAATTTGGTGGCACTCGTGTCACCTTTTATTCTATTAGAATGGTAGGTGCCTATTATGCAAGTTACAGAGAAGAAAAATAAAACATTACCGATCGATTGTAAGCACTTTATTGATGGACAATATATTCCTTCTTTTAATCAAAAAACTTTTTTAAATATTAACCCTGCGACTGAAGAAGTGTTAGGTTCTGTTTCTGAAGGCGGCGAGTTAGAAATTGATTTAGCAGTAAAAGCAGCAAAACGAGCGCTAAAAGGTGAGTGGAAACAATTTACTAGCAATCAAAGAGCGGCAGTATTAAGAAAAATCGGCGACGGAATATTAGCTCGAAAAGAAGAATTAGCGGCTTTAGAGGCAATGGATACTGGAAAGCCATATGATCTTGCTTTAGAAGTTGATATTACTAGATCGGCTCACAATTTTTATTTTTTCGCTGATTATATTACAACTTTAAGCTCTGAGTCCCATATGCAAGATCAAACTGCCTTACATTATACATATCGTAGGCCTGTTGGTGTAGTCGGAATGATTAACCCATGGAATCTGCCTTTATTGCTATTAACATGGAAGCTTGCACCTTGTTTAGCGGCTGGCAATACAGCAGTTATGAAGCCAGCAGAATGGACACCAATGACAGCTACAGTTTTAGCTGAAATTTGTAAAGATGCAGGTGTACCTGACGGAGTTGTGAATGTTGTACACGGATTTGGAGCAAATGCCGCAGGCTCAGCTTTAACAGAGCACAGCGATGTTGATGCCATCACATTTACTGGTGAAACAAAAACAGGTTCAGCAATTATGAAGGCGGCAGCTCCAACGTTAAAAAAATTATCGTTTGAGCTTGGAGGAAAAAATCCAAACATTATCTTTGCTGACTCTGATTTAGACGAAGTGATTGAAACAACTTTAAAATCATCTTTTATGAATCAGGGAGAAGTTTGTTTATGTGGATCTAGAATTTATGTTCAGAGATCAATCTTTGATGATTTTATTAATAAATTTGTCGTGAAAACAAAAGAATTAAAAATTGGCGATCCGTTTGAAGAAGGTACAAAAGTCGGTGCGGTAATTAGTAAAGAACATTATGAAAAAGTATTATCTTATATCGAGATTGCAAAAGAAGAAGGCGGAACTATTTTAACGGGTGGCAGTAGACCAGCATCAATTGAAAAAGGCTGCTTTATCACACCGACAATCATTACTGGATTAAATCGTGATTCTAGATGTGTAAGAGAAGAAATATTTGGTCCAGTCGTAACAGTTATGCCTTTTGATTCGGAAGAAGAAGTGATTGAATGGGCAAATGACACTCATTATGGTTTAGGTGCAACGATTTGGACAAATGATTTACGCAGAGCCCACCGTGTTGCTCATCAAATTGAGGCTGGAATCATTTGGGTAAACACTTGGTATTTAAGAGATTTACGTACACCATTTGGAGGTATGAAGCAAAGCGGATTAGGTCGTGAAGGTGGAGTTCATAGCTTTGAGTTTTATAGTGAATTATCGAATATCACGATTAAATTATAAGAATAAAAAAGGGGGTCAAAGAAAGTGAAGATTACTAGTGTAGATGAGCTAACGATTCTGCTACAAGAAGCAGAAGTGAGTGGAGTTAGTATAAAAGCTTTAACTGAGATTTTTCCTGGATTAACTGAAAGGGAAGCCTATCAAATTCAATTAACAAATGTCGAAGAAAAATTGAAAAAAGGGCAGAAAATTATCGGTAAAAAAATTGGATTAACTTCGATTGCCATGCAGGAGTTATTAGGGGTAGATGAACCAGATTACGGTCACTTACTAACAGATATGAATATTCCTAATTTCGGTGAAGTTCAAGTTGAAAATATGATTTTACCAAAAGTCGAAGCTGAAATTGCATTTGTCTTAAAAAAGGATTTAATCGGTCCCAATATTACATTTGAGGATGTAGTTAATGCAACAGATTATATTGTGCCTGCATTAGAGGTAGTTGATAGTAGAATTGAAAATTGGAAAATTCGATTAGAGGATACAGTAGCCGATAACGCTTCATCATGCTTATTTGTTCTTGGCAATGAGCGTTTCGATGTAAAGGAAATTGACTTACCGAATGTTACGATGGAATTATATCGTAACGAAGAATTGATGAATTCAGGTAAGGGTGAAGCAGTGCTAGGAAACCCAATTCATTGTGTAGCATGGTTAGCCAATAAATTAAGTGAATTTGGAATCTCGCTAAATGCAGGAGAAATTATTTTATCAGGAGCTTTATCAGCTGCAATTAATGCAAATGCTGGGGACTTATTTACTGCGAAGTTCCCATTATTAGGTGAAGTCACGATTTCATTTAAATAAATGAGGTGGTAATTATGAATAAATTAAAAGTCGGAATCATTGGTTCGGGGAATATTGGAACAGATTTAATGATGAAATTACAAAATAATCCATTTCTAGAATTAACAACGATGATCGGAATTGATCCAGAATCTGATGGGTTAAAACGTACAAAGGAATTAGGAATTGAAGTAATCGATAATGGTATTCAAGGATTCATTGAACGAAAAGAACTAGCTGATTTATTGTTTGATGCAACATCCGCAAAAGCTCATTTTCATCATGCAAAAGTACTTGGCGAATTAAAGAAGCGCGTGATCGATTTAACGCCAGCGGCAATTGGGCCATTTGTCGTACCACCTGTAAATTTAGGTTCACATATAGTCGAAGAAAACGTCAATTTAATAACTTGTGGTGGGCAAGCAACGATCCCGATCGTACATTCAATCGGTCAAATTGCAGAAGTTGAGTACGCAGAAATCGTTGCAACAATTAGCTCAAAAAGTGCCGGTCCTGGTACACGTGCTAATATCGATGAGTTTACTGTAACAACGGCTCGTGGACTTGAAGAAATTGGTGGAGCTAAAAAAGGAAAAGCGATCATTATTTTAAATCCTGCAGAACCCCCAATTATGATGAGAGATACAGTTTATTGTAAAGTTACGAATGAAGATTTTAACCATGAAAGCATGATTCATTCCGTTAAGCAAATGGTGAAAAAGGTTCAAGCGTATGTCCCAGGATACCGATTAAGAATGGATCCAATCATAGATGGTTCAACTGTAACTGTTTATTTAGAAGTTCAAGGATCAGGGGACTACTTACCTAGCTATGCAGGAAACTTAGATATTATGACTGCATCAGCAGTAAAAGTAGCAGAAGAGATTGCACAATATGAAGTTGTAAAAACTGTTTAAAAAAGTGCCTAAAGAAAGTGAGGGAGTGCAATGTTTGGAAAAGAAGTCATTGTAACTGAAGTAGCACTTCGAGATGGAAGTCATGCAATTGCTCATTCGTATACAGTAGATCAAGTCGTTCAAATTACGAAAGCTCTTGACGATGCAAAAATGCCTTTTATTGAAGTATCACATGGAGATGGTTTAGGTGGTTCTTCACTACAATATGGTTTATCAACAACAAATGAATTTGAATTGATCGAAGCAGCAGTAAATTCATGTAATCATTCAAAGATTGCTGTCTTACTATTACCTGGTATTGGAACAGTAAAAGAATTAAAAACGGCAGCAAAAATCGGAGCAAAAATGGCTCGTATTGCTACACATGTTACTGAAGCTGATGTTTCGAAACAACATATTACTATGTCTAAAGAGCTGGGATTAGAAACTGTCGGATTTTTAATGATGTCCCATATGGCACCAGTTGAAAAATTAGTAGAACAAGCCAAATTGATGGAAAGCTATGGTGCGGATGTCGTATATATGGTTGACTCTGCAGGAGCGTTTCTTCCACATGAAGTAAAAGAACGCATTGCTGCTTTACGAGGGTCTCTTGATATTGAAGTTGGATTCCATGCACATAATAATCTTTCTCTAGCGATGGCAAATACATTAGTAGCGATTGAAGAAGGAGCTACTAGAATTGATGGAAGTGTACGATGCTTAGGAGCAGGTGCGGGAAATACACAAACTGAAGTGTTAATTGGTGTATTAGAGCGATTAGGAATCAAGACAGGAATTGATTTCTATAAGATGATGGACTTAGCAGAGGAGATCGTTGCACCAATTCTTCAAACACCACAAGAGATTACAAAAGGTAGTCTAATTTTAGGCTATGCAGGAGTGTATTCTAGTTTTCTATTACATGCCAATCGAGCAGCTAAAAAATGGAATGTTGATGCAAGAGATATCTTAATTGAATTAGGAAAACAAAAAGTAGTCGGTGGGCAAGAAGACATGATTCAAGAAGTTGCTTGTATGTTAGCAAATAAAAAATTGTCTGTTTTTTGAGAGGAGAAGAGTTTTATGATAACTGAAATCGCGAATAAAATATATATGCACCAAAAAAAAGGTCTAGAAATGGATAAAATTACGATTGAACATCCAGAATTAAACGTTAATAACGCTTATGAAATTCAAAAATTAAGTATTGATAATGCGATTAAAAATGGTGATCCATTAATTGGTTGGAAAATGGGACTAACAAGTATTGCTAAACAAAAATCTGTTAATGTTGATGAGCCAATTTATGGACGCTTAACAAAATCGATGGAGTTAGAAGAAAATGAATTAAAGATGGAAGGTTCAATTCATCCGAGGGTTGAGCCAGAAATCGCATTTATGATTAACAAGCCATTATTTGGACATGATGTAACTGCAAAAGATGTATGGGAAGCAACTGAGTATATTGTACCTGCATTAGAAGTAATCGATAGTCGATATAAAAATTTCTCATTTACACTGACAGATGTAGTAGCAGATAATGCATCTTCATCGAAATTTATCATTGGTAAACAACAATATTCTCCTACATATACTTCTTGGGATGAAATTAATGTTGAATTATATAAAAATGGCGTAAAAGTACAAAGTGGCGTAAGCTCTGATGTACTAAATCATCCTGTAGAATCAGTCGTAAAATTAGTTCAGATGCTAAGTAAAAACGGCGAACAAATTGAGCCAGGGATGATTATTTTAACTGGTGGTATTACAGAAGCGATCCATGTTGAAGAGGGCGATGTTGTAAAAGCACGTTTTGATGGAATCGAGACAATGACACTACAAGTAACGAGGTAGTACATATGCCAATCATCCAAATTCAACTGATTGAAGGTAGAAGTCCAGAATTAAAAAAACAATTAATGAGAGAAATTAATGAAGTTGTTTGTCGTACATTGGATGTTCAGCCAGCACAGGTAAGAATTTTAATAAACGAATTCGAAAAAGAAAATTGGTCCGTTGGTGGAGTTGCAAAGGACGAATAAAAAAGGCCCCTTTTTTAAGGGGCTTTTTATCTTGTAAAGAATAGATAGATAAAATAAATACTTTTACATATTTTGGAATAGTAAACTTAAGTTTGATGGTTACAATGAAGTGAAATTGTTTGAACCGCTACTAATTTATCAACCATAGCAATTTTAGACATTGAAAAACTGCTCCTTCAAGGGTTGGTTAGTTTAAAAAGGAATTACCTACAAAATATCATATAAAAACATTAATAATGAAAAATTCCTCTTCTATATCCTTATACAAAAGTCAGATGTTTTCTACTCAATGAAGAGCTTTATTAAGCAAGAGTATGAAAAGGCAGCAAAATAGTTTGGAGAATTAAATGTAGTACGAAAATTAGAAGAAAGTGAGAATCAGAAAAGCCTTGATGAGGGTTTTTCTGTTTCTCATGAATACTAAGACATGTCAATAATTTAAGAGAAACGATATTCTAAATTTCAATTTAATTTGCGATTGATATCTTTAATGATTGATTTCGTCTTCTAATTTACATAGATTAATGACGTAAAAATCTTTGCTATCAAGTGAAATGGCATCTTTTTTTCGTAGCTGGGTTAGAGTTCTGCTTACTGTTTCCCTTGAAGTTCCTATCATATTGGCTAGTTCTGTATTTGTGAATTTGGTTGTGATTTTGTAGGAGTCTCCAATTTTCTCGCCATTTGATTTAGATAATCGTATTAAAAGCATAATCACTTGTTCGTATGTATTGTGAAGTATTTTTTCTTCAAGACGATGTTGTAAATCAACAATTTTTTCTCCCAATACTCGAAACATTTTTATACATAGTTCTGGATAACTGATTAAAATTTTCTCAAAATCATTTATTGGTGTTACGATTAGCTGTGCATTTTCAATTACTTCTGCATTTGCAGGAAACGTCCCTTTTCGGAAAAAGCCAGCATGAGGAAACATTTCTCCCTCTTGGAGGACCGATACAATTTGTTCTTTGCCATTCGCATCAGTTTTATAAATTTTCACTGTACCAGTATGGATAAAGAATACTCGGTCTAACAGTTCGTCTTGCATAAAAATGATGGAATGAGAGTTATATTTTCTCGGTGAAGAAATTGAGATAATAGGTTCTAACTCATCTTCTGATAACTCTTTAAATAATGGAACTGTTTGCAGATGCTTTTTAATATCATCTCTTTTTATCATTGGAATACTCCTTTCAAGATAAAACCTTAGGAATATAAACACATGCTGGCTCACTTTCTAAGTAATCACCAGTGAGTGCATAAGCTCTAGAACGAGATCCACCGCAAACATAGCGATATTCACATTTTCCACATTTTCCTTTATATTTATCAGGATTTCTTAATTCTTTAAAAATTGGAGAATAACGGTAAATTTCTGAAAGCGATTTTTCTCTTACATTGCCGGCTTTAATGGGAAGCAGACCACTAGGGAATACGTCACCAATATGAGAAATAAACAATATCCCATTTCCATCATTTACGCCTCTTGGTGCTCTACCCAAGTCGAACTGTCCTGTTTTACCAGCATTTAATGCATCTTGGTATTGAATATTCTTTTGAGTATCTTTATTTTTTCTTATTTTTTCTGAGATGACTACTCGTCGATAGTGCTGTGCAGCAGTTGTTTTAATATCAAAAGGTACTCGTTTGCTTAATTCATTTAGCCAACGGAATACTTTTTCGTGTTCTACCGGTGAAATCATGTCAGTTACTTTGCCTCTTCCTGTTGGAACAAGGAAAAATACACTCCACAATACACAATTTAATTGTTGAATCATATCTGCCATTTCTTCTAAGAAATCGATATTATAACGCGAGATTACAGTGTTAATTTGTAATGGAAGTTCTAACTCGTGAATGTATTTAATTGCATTCATTGTTAAATCAAATGATCCTGAAGTACCTCGGAAGTGATCATGGATTTCGGCAGTTGGACCATCTAAGCTAAATGCCCAACGAGCAAGACCTACTTCTTTTGCTCTTTCAATGGCTTCTTTTGTTACATTTGGTGTAGCACTAGGCGTCATGGAAACGCGCACACCTTTTTGAATCGCGTAAGAAGCAAGAGCATAAACGTCAGGTCGCATGAGTGGGTCGCCACCGGTGAATACAAGCATTGGATTATTCATTTCATAAATTTCATTAATAAGTTTTTTACCTTCATCCAAGTCAAGTTCAAGGGGATGCCGTTTGTACTGAGCTTCAGCTCTGCAATGAAGACAATTGAGCTCACAGGCTCTAGTTAATTCCCATATCACAATAAATGGGTCCTTATCGAAATTAGTCTCAAACATAGATATTCCTCCAATTGTCGGCTTTTACTTTATGATACAGGACAATAATTGAAAGATTAGTGAACTATATCACAGAAAACTCTCAATTGTATCAGTATGATGGAAGAATAATAAGGAGAGTAGGTGTTATATTGTGAAAATAGTAGTTCCAAACCAACACGGTGCTTGGGCAATGCTTTTAATTCCATATATACTTGGAGTTGCCGCAAGTTCATTTCGTTTAATTCATATCCCTTTATTTATTGGTTGGTTTTTTCTATACCTTGCAACCTATCCTTTAATTATGGTGATCAAAGGGAAACAAGTGTCATTTTATTTTAATTGGGCGGTAGGTTATTTTTTCATTTCATTCGTATTTTTAGCACTCGTGATGTTTGTTGAGTGGAGATTAATTTACTTCGGTTTAGCGATGATTCCATTCTTTTTATTAAACATATACTTCGTTAAGAGAAAAAACGAACGAGCCTTTACGAATGACATTGTTGCGATTGGCGTTTTTTGTATAGGTGGATTGGCTAGTTTTTATATAGGGAAGGGGGCACTTACAAGCGAAGGCTGGAGTGTAGCACTCTTAGTATTTTTGTTCTTTTTAGGTAGTACATTTTTTGTGAAATCAATGATTCGAGAAAAAAAGAATAAGAGATTCCGTTGGTATTCATGGGGATACCATTTAATCGTCTTATTATTAATTTTTACTTTAAAAGATTCTTGGCTTTGGATTCTTCCTTTTGTTCCTAGTTTAATAAGAGCAATTTCCTTGCATAATAAAAAACTTACTATTATGCAATTGGGAATCATTGAGATTTTTAATTCTGTTATATTCTTAGTGGCAACTAGTTTTCTATTTTTGTAGATACTGCCCATACCTACTTAAAAGGTTCAATGAACTAGAAGTGAGTAATAAAACATTAATAACTTTTAAACAAAAGCGACTTCTACTAAATGAAGTCGCTATTTTAGTATATTTCAATCCCTTATAACAGCATTTAAAGCGTTAAATTTCAGATTAATTGTAGTAGCTAACTCGTTATAATGATGAAACAAACTAGTATTCTCATCATAAATGGACGGAGTAGGTGAATTTTCGATAACTTCCTCAATCGGAAGTTTGGCAAGTACCTTCGTTCCTAATCGATCGGCTAAAAAATCGCCTCCGCCTTTTCCGAATATATAGTACTTTTCGGATCCTTCGTTAGGTTGGAAGTAGGACATATTTTCAACTACTCCAAGAATATCATGGTTTGCTTTTAGGGCCATCGTTCCTGCTCTCTCGGCGACAATTGATGCCGTTTGATGAGGGGTAGTGACAATAATTTCTTTACTTTGAGGAATAATGTGATGCATATCGAGTGCGATATCACCGGTCCCTGGAGGCATGTCTAGAATGAAATAGTCTAATTCTCCCCAAATGACATCTTTACTGAAATGCTCAACCATTTTTCCTAACATAGGTCCTCTCCAAACAACCGGATCGTTGTTTTTGATGAAAAAACCCATCGATATAATTTTTACTCCGTGTGACTCCACAGGGATGATTTTTCCATTAAAAGTTTTTGGCCTGATGTCGGTATTCAGCATTTTAGGAATGCTAAATCCATAAATATCTAAATCAATTAAAGCAACTCTTTTTCCCTGTCTAGCAAGGGAAACTGCAAGATTTGTCGCTACGGTTGACTTACCTACCCCACCTTTTCCACTTGTTATAGCGATTACACTACCTGATAACATGTTCACACCTCTTTTTAAATTTCAAGGGTCTATTGTGTGATGTACTTCACAGTCTTTGAAATAGTCTTTCTGTACAATTATGACAAAGAAGAAGACTTCATCATGTACCCAATTTTATCAATTAATCAGGCACTTCGATGTTAAAAAAGTCACATGGAGGTTGAACATGAGATGAGAAAATCCCTCGAGCGCTCATTTTACTCAAAAAGCAGTATGTATTCATTTTTTATTATTTTACTTCTACTCTTTACAACGTGGGTTGGAACAGACCGGTTTTTACACTTCGATATGGCATTAATGGGTTATTTTATTTCTTCGCTCATTTTTGCAGTAGGCTTAACGATCAGGATGTCAGCATGGCTTATCAGGCCGGCAACACATCAGGTGATAAAGCGCAGTTTGAAAAATTTAAAAGAAAATTCTAGAAAAAAACGTAATCTAGTATCGATCACCAAAACAGCATTTGAAAATATTTTCTTACAGAAATTTATCTTTAAAAGGGGAATTTACAGAGGAGTACAGCATTTTCTAATTTCTTGGGGATGCATCGGTTCCTTTGCAATCACCTTTGGTTTGACATTTGGTTGGATGCACTTTGAGCTCGTTGATCCAAATACATACACGATTGTCGTTATGGGTGTAGATACCATTACAATGGCGGCACACGGTATATTTGCTGAAATGGTTTACAACGGGCTAAACATAACAGCAAGTATGGTTCTTATTGGTGTAATCATGGCAATCGTAAGAAGAATTATGAGTCAAGATGTGAAGGTGACACAACGAGCTGAATTTGATTTATTACCTTTATATCTACTATTAGCTGTAACAGTTACAGGACTTCTATTAACTGTTTCATATGTACTTTTAGACGGTTGGATGCATCATTACTTAACACTTATTCACCAATTGACAGTCGTAATTTTACTTATCTATTTTCCATTCGGAAAGTTATTTCATTTACCGATCCGTCCATTAGCAACAGCAGTTCCAATGAACTATCAACAAGAACTTAGGGTAGATACGAGGCCATGTAAAAGATGTGGGACACTCTATAGTTCTGATGATCAAATTAGTGATGTAAAAGATATATTAGCTGCCCAAAGTTTTGATTTACAACTAGAAGATAGAAGTTATCTCTCAGACTATTGTTTACCGTGTCGAAGAAGAATTAGAGTCATGAAACAGCTAAATTCAGAGCCACATCTTAAGAGCAGTAATCCAATATCTACTCTAAATGGAATTCAAATGTCTGGATTTAGCAAAAAGAGATCTGATGACTATTATCATTTTCCAGAGGAAGTACAAAGAGATATTGATCAATATAACAAAGGGGATCGTGAAAAATGAGCCAATACATTGTCAAAGAAGGTGTTAAAAACCTTCATAAACCAGGAGAAAAATTAATTACTACCCATTGCTGTTACTGTGGAATGCAGTGTGGTATGCATATACGTGTGAATGAGAAGTCGGGAAAGGTAGTTGGGGTAGAGCCAAGATATGACTGGCCAGTTACAAGAGGGAAAATGTGTCCAAAGGGAGTAACCGCTTACCAAACTGTTGAGCACGATGAACGAATCCTTACACCACTTATTAAGAAAAACGGTGAATTTGTTAAATCTACTTGGAAAGAAGCGCTAGACCTTATAGAAGAAAACTTTAAACGGATCCAAAAAGAAAGTGGAAGAGACGCTATATCTGTTTTTGGTGGGGTATCTATGACGAATGAAAAATGTTATTTAGTAGGTAAATATGCGAGAGTTGGTCTCGGTACAAGGTTTATCGATTACAATGGTCGATTCTGTATGAGCTCTGCTGCAGGTGGATTCCTTAAGACACTCGGAACTGACAGAGGTTCAACTCTTCCGTGGCCTGAATTAGAACATACGGATTGTTTCTTTATCGCTGGTTCAAATACAGCGGAGTGTCATCCTACGAGCATTCAATGGTTGTGGAGAGCTAAGGACAAGGGAGCTAAATTGATTGTGGCAGATCCGCGAGAGACTCCAACAGCGCGTGTTGCAGATGTACATTTGGATCTTAAGCCGGGTACAGATTCTGCATTGGCGAACGGAATGCTTCATCTACTTATTAAAAATGGCTATGTAGATCAAGACTATGTAAATGAAAGATGTAATAATTTTGAAGAACTAAAGAAAACAGTTGAAAAGTTTACACCCGAATATACTTCAAAGATAACAGGCGTGTCGATTGGAAAGATTTTAAAAGCTGCTCATATTTATGGATTATCTCAAAAATCAGTTGTTATGTTTGCGAGAGGTGTAGAGCAACAGTCAAAAGGTGTAGATAACGTTTCACTTTATACATCGATGGCACTGCTTAGAGGACAAATAGGTAAATTTGCTTCCGGGGTTGCTACTTTTACTGGACAGGGAAATGGTCAAGGAGGAAGAGAGCACGGGCAAAAAGCCGACCTTTTACCAGGATATAGAAAGCTAACAGATCCAGAAGCTGTGAAGTATGTATCAAAAGTATGGGGAATCGATCCAAGCGAAATGCCAAAACCAGGTGTTTCTGCTTATGAAATGTTCGATGAAATTCAAAAAGGCAACATTCGTGGTATGCATGTTATTTGTAGTAACCCTGCAGTCTCTGCACCAAATCTCGAACATATTTGGAACGGGTTTAGGAAACTTGATTTCTTAGTTGTCAGTGATTTCTTCTTATCTGAAACAGCAGAGTTTGCTGACGTAGTATTACCAACTACTACATGGGCAGAGGATGAAGGAACAACAACCAACCTCGAAGGCCGAGTGATCCGAATCCGTAAAGTACGTGAACCTTTAGGTGAATCAAAGCCAGATTGGGAGATTGTTAGCTTAATTGCCAAACGATTGGGTAAAGGTAAATATTTTCCATATAAAAATGCTGAAGAAGTTTTTGAAGAGTTTCGCTTAGCCACTAAAGGTGGAAAAGCAGACTACTACGGAATAACATGGGATCGAATTGATAAAGAAGACGGAGTGTTTTGGCCTTGTCCTTCCGAAGACCATCCAGGAACTCCAACGATGTTTATAAACCAGTTTGGAACGCCAGACGGTAAAGCTAATTTACCTTGCGTTGAATGGAAAGAAGCAGGTGAAACTCCAACGAAGGAGTATCCTTTGTTCTTAACGACAGGAAGGGTTGTGTTTCACTATTTATCTGGTGCTCAAACAAGAAGAGTCAAGTTTCTGATGGAACAATGTCCAGAGCCATTTGCTGAGATGCATCCGGCACTTGCAAGCCAATATGGATTGGAGAATGGCGACCTTGTAAAGTTGATCACACCGCGCTCCCATATGGTTGTAAAAACGAAATTAACAAAAGCTACGAGAAGAGATACGGTGTTTGTTCCATATCATTGGGGAAAAGAATTAGCGGTCAATCAATTAACAAATCCATGTTTAGATCCGATTTCGAGAATGCCAGAATTTAAAGTATGCTCACTGAAGATTGAGAAATATAAATAACTTTTGAATGGAGTCGGGATAGATGAATAAAATCATGTATTTAGAATTTGAGCGATGTATTGGATGTCGTTCATGTCAAGCAGCTTGCCGAGAATGTGGTGATCATGATGCAAAAGAAAGAAACTATGTAGAATATGTTGATTTCATGGAAAGTCGACAAACCTATCCGATGCTTTGTATGCAATGTAAAGATCCAGCCTGTGCACGAGTTTGTCCCGCGAATGCCATTCAAATAACAGAGGAAGGTGTAGTTCTTTCAGCAATGGAAGAGAAATGTATTGGATGTAGAAATTGTACTTTTGGATGTCCGTTCGGTATTCCTAAGTTCGATTTTGAAGAAAATAAAATGTACAAATGTGACATGTGCTACGATCGCTCAAAATACGATATTGCACCAATGTGTGCTTCTGTAT
The DNA here is from genome assembly GCF_004138285.1 of Gottfriedia acidiceleris. Classification (GTDB taxonomy): domain Bacteria; phylum Bacillota; class Bacilli; order Bacillales; family Bacillaceae_G; genus Gottfriedia; species Gottfriedia acidiceleris_A. Next base: position 837,828 of record NZ_SCFN01000001.1, read on the forward strand.
GTCCTAGTGATGCGATTCGTTTTATTGACTTTGATGAAATGCAGCAGCTGCGTAGAAGAAGATCTCAGATGAATCTCGTTGAAGGTAAAAAACCACAAGAAGGAAATAAGTGGGATTACGTTCCAGAATTCTTTGGAGTATATACAGAATAAGTTCATATAAGGCGAAAGGAGACGGACTTATGCCTCAAGATAATAAAAGTAAACGAAATATAAAAGAAACAAATGATGATATGATTAACTTAATCGATAACTTAAACAGGAATGAAGATTTAAAATTAAATAGAAGATCTTTTCTGAAGTCTGTTGTAGGTGCTTCTGTTACTCTTGGCTTAGCAACTGTTCCATTTTCAGCTATTGCCCTTAATAACAAGAAAGAAGATTTAAACAGACAAAAGATTATCGGATTGAAAGACTTACCAAAAGATAGTGCAATAAACTTTAACTATCCAACAGCCGATGAACCTGCGATACTAGTACACACAAAAGATGGTAATCTAAAAGCCTATAATAATAAATGCACTCATTTACAATGTCCTGTTTTTTATGATAAGGAAGAATCAAAGCTATTGTGCCCTTGTCACCGAGGATTCTTTAGCGTGGACAATGGTCAGCCTCTAGCTGGTCCACCTCAGCGTGAATTACCACTGATTGAGTTAGAAGTAAAAAATGGAGTTGTTTACGCAGTCGGAAGGAAAGTTCGTCATGGTTCATAAAAAATATTGGTTAATCATATTTATAACTTTAATTGTAAATGTAGTGATGCTGCAATGGACGATTGAGTCTTTTTATGGAGAAGAATATGAACATGTTAGGCTATATACTGTTATAGGAGTTGTTTCTTCTATCGTTTGCTTTCTTACCTACTTAAAATGGAGAAAGAAAGAATATCAAAAATAATCAAGGGTAAAAGATAGAGTGTATGCTTTAGAAGTAATCATAGAAATCCCCCAGTTTTTAAAAAACTGGGGGATTTTTATTGATTAATCATATTTTGCATGTTTAATAGGTTAAGTATTTTTAAGTTACCACTCGTTTGTTGCTTCAATTAATAAATTGCTTCCTTTAAAGGAACTCTCACCAAAATGTGTAATCAATATACATTCTGTAATATTTGATGAGTGTTCATCCATCTTGTAGCTTATAAACAAACCAGAGGCAATTTCTTTATTTGTGTCATCGTATACTCGTACTTTTTTTCCCTCTAAACTACGTAGTTTCGCTTTTTGAAGAAAGGCAACCCAATATTCCCAATTTGTAATGATGTATGCTCCTTCTCCATTTGTTAAGTAACCTAATAGACTTTGAGAATCATTATATTCAGCATTAAGAGCTAGAATAAGATTCTTAATAATATGATTTACAATGGTATATTGTTTAAGATTCAATTGTGGGGAGAAATTAATTTTTATAGATCTTTTATTGGAATCTATCACACCTTCTAATTTAATATTATTGTTTGTGTAAATATACGTTCCTTCTTGTATTCTAAATCCTTTCATATGAAGAGTATGTTCTATAGATTTTTCAGGGCTAATAGCGTGTAATTCAACAGTTAACATGATGAATATCTCCTCCTGTGACTTTATCGCTTACGATCTATTCACTCCTTATTATAGAAGATAACGAAGAAAGCTCCTGTGACATTTATTACAGGTAAGTGGAGGATAAGTATGATAAACATAGTTCATCACACAAAAAGAAAGTGGTCCCCATTAAAAGGACCACCTTATGTGTTTTTAATTAAAGCATCAGGTCGCACCAAACCATTAGATTCAGTCTTTTATAACATCTAATAAACTATTTTTTTCACTTTCAGACAGGATGTACTGAGCCATAGGAAACAGCACCTGTTCTTCTTTCATAAAATGTGAAGTTAATACATGATAAGCTTCAATTACTAGATTACAAATTTCATCAAAGTTACTGTTAATACTTATGACCTCTGTTTTAGTGAGGAATTGTCTTATTAAACTTTTCGCCTGATCATGTTCCATTTCCATTACTGCAATAGGGCCATTTTCCCTTCCAATATGTTTAGCCATTAATTCAAATAAATGACCTTCTTCTTTTTGTGAGTGAGGATCTAGAATGGCTATAAATGTCATGACTTTGGAGAGTAGTTCTTCTAGTTTTTTTAATTTATTTTCTAGCAAACTTTCATTTATCAATGCATTTGAGCTTTCAAATAAATCCAACTTCTGAACATTTAATCCAGCATGTTCATCCTTAAGTAACTGTAAGGCTTCACATAATTCTACTTGATTATTACTTCCAATCATATTATGACATTCAAACATATTTTTTTCCTCCAAATAGAGTTATTTACTAACTTAATAATATAAAATATTGACTGACAGTGATGTGATTCTACTCACATTTGAAATGTGGATTTTTGAAAAACTAAATAGATGGTTTCTTTGATCTGCTTCAGTGACGTTTTTGACAAGTTATAGATATAGGATAAACTACATTTTAAGTTAGTTTATTTTATTCTTACTTGTGGATAAATCACTAAATTGACCAATATAATAAATCACTTTCCCATTATCGTTACACACTTGAGTGATTGTCAGCCATTCTAAATAAACTTCACCATTTTTACGCTTGTTCCAAATTTCACCTTGCCAATTACCTTGGTCTTTAAGCTGTTTCCAAAGTTGTGTATAGAATGCTTTGTTGTGATGACCAGATTGAAGGATACTTGGCTTTTTCCCAATCACTTCTTCTTTTTTGTAGCCTGTTACTTTAGTGAAGAAAGGATTTACTTTTTGAATTACTCCTTGTTCATTTGTTACCATCATTGCTTGGGCTGTATTTTCTAATATTTTATATTCGGTTTTCAATTTTTCACGGAAAGTCATCCATACTACAATTACAAAACTGAGAAGCGCAAATTCAGATAATGCCATAAATCCAATCGCATAATGTCCTGTCAAGCTAAACACAGATGTTAAAATTAATGGAGGGAAGAAGCCCCCTAAACCTCCCATAGCAGCAACCAACCCATTTACAATTCCAGCTTGTTTTGTAAAGTAATGTGGCACTAATTTAAAGATTGTACCGTTTCCAATCCCTGCGCAAACTGCTACTAATAAAACCCCTACAGTGTATAGTTTAATAGTAGGAGAAAAAGATAATAGAACTCCTGAGAATGTTAATCCACCAAAGACAAACAATAATATGTTGAAAGGATTGAATTTATCTGAAAGAAGGCCACCGATTGGTCGGAAAATTGTTGCTAGGGCAATGAATCCAGCCGTACGTATACCAGCGTCAACAGGACTTAAATTAAAATTATTAACTAAGAAATTTGGTAAATAGATTGTAAAAGCAACAAATGATCCGAATGTAATAAAATAGAATAAATTTAGTGACCATAAAGTTGAATTACGATAAACCTCTTTTACTTGCTTTACAATCGGAACATTTACTTTCTTCTCATTTTTATCACCAAATAGAAAATTTAATAGGGCAAACGCAATTAGTAATACTAAATAAAATCTGACCGTTGTTTCCCAACCAAATGATTTAGCTAAGACAGGTGCGGAAAATGCAGTAATGGCTGTACCGATGTTACCAGATCCATAGATTCCGTTTACAAAACCATGTTTATTTGAAGAGTAATACTTTGGTAGTGAAGTTACTCCGATTGAAAAGATTGCACCACCTATACCAACAAACAATCCTCCAATAACTAAATCTAAAAGTGAATCAGCATGACTAATGAAAAATACAGGAAATAAAAGTGCAAGAAAACAGATGGTGAAAATGGGTCTTGCTCCAAATCGATTTGTGTAATACCCGATTGGAATACGTAGGATGCTTCCTAAAATTACAGGGATGGCAGTGACTAAAGAGACTTGACCATTTGTTAATTCAATATCTTGGCGAATATTCGGCATGAGTGAAGAAATGAGTACCCATACCATGAACCCTACGATGAGACTTGAAGTTTGAAGAGGTAATTGGATTTTAGAACTTTTCATATAATGATGCCCCTTTCAATGGATCAATAATAAAATTTACTAACTAAATATTACCAATCAATCGAAAGAAATGTTGTGAAGTATATCACACAAATGAGGCAAGGATTAATACGTATTTTAAACTATTCGTTAACTCATCATATTGAAAATTTCTTCGTAAGTACTTTGAAGGTTTTTATGTAAAGAGCGTAAAATATTACGTTTTAAAACAGGCTCTTTACAAGACAAGTTTTTTATAAATAGAAATGGGACTTCTATATATGTCGTACACTGGGTAACTTCAAGAATTATGGAATTGTTAACATGAGTATGCAGAAAGATACTAGGCAAGCAAACATCACTTGATTTTAAGTAGCCAATTTTATATTGAAGTCCACTCGATTCTTTCATATGAACATTTACCTTACCGGATAAAATGATAATCAAATTCTGTTCATTGCGAATAGGTATATTTTCATTTGTTTCTCTAAAGTATAGATTGGATGCATCAACTATTTTTTTAAAGATGTTATGATTGATATCTTGAAACAAACAGAGGCTTTTCAAATAAAGTAAATAATCAGGTTTATACAATTTTTTTCTCTCCCTATATTACAAGACCGTATATTTTCATCATTATATAAAAACGATTTGAGCCAAACTGTGACTCTTTTCACACAACTAGCTCAAATAATAGCGATAAGGTGTTGTGAAATCAGATATAAGGAGGGGGAATTTTTTGATTATACAAGTGGAATCTATAATGGACCAATTTATTTTATAAAGAATTACATGTAATTCTTTATAAAATAAATAACCTTAACTATTTAGAGCCTAAGTTAAGGTTACGAAATATCAAGCTTTTAAAATACTATGTAAAGGACTAATTTAATCAGCTTAATACTTTAATAGTCTTATAATGAACTAATCTATGTTACATATATCTTTTGGGCAGTTATCACAGCCGATTTCATTTTTAAGAAATTGTAATTCTTTGATAATAATTTTTCCATCGGGAGAATAACCAATAACATTTTTTTTCTTTAAATCACTTAACATCCGATTAACACTTTCTCTAGTAGCAGCACAAAACTTAGCTAATTCTTGATTGGTAAGATGAATATTAAGAAGAATTCCGTTTTCTGTTAATTCCCCGTAAGAGTTCGATATACGAATGAGTGTGGAGTAAAGTGCGCCTTTTTTCCCATTTAATACTAAGTCTCGAATCTTTGATTGATTTTTTCTAAGGTGAGTAGAAATCCATTTCATAAATTCAAATGTCAATGGAGCATGGTTAATTAGTTTTTTCTCCAAAATATCTTTAGGAATGACCTGCACTTCTGCTGTTTCTAATGCGTAAGCGCTAAGCATATAATTTGCATTCTCTGAAAAGAGAGTCAATTCTCCAATTAAGTCATCTTTTTGACAAATGCGAAGATTTAATTCATCACCATATAGAGTCAGCTTACTTATTTGGATAATTCCTGATTTAATAAGATACAATTCTTTAGCATCTTCTCCTTCTTGAAATAAGAAGGTGCCTTTTTTTACTGAACGAGTTGATCCGATTGATTTTAATAAGGAAGCCAAATCATCAGAAACGATTGAAAGGTCACTTTTTCTATTATTATTTTTTTCCATCAAAGTATCTCCGCTCCGTTATAGTTGAACATAAATGTTTTTATGTATTTAACAAGAAAACAAGTATTTTATGTATTACATTTATTATTATAATACCATGCTATTGAATAGCATAGAACTCTAAGGATATAGAATATGAAAAGATTGCTGGAAACCTTATGTAGCAAATTGATAAGTTACTCGTCCACCAAGGCATTCTGGAACATAAATAATGAATAGTTTAAACAACAAGGTTGTGACATACATCATACGGTGAAATAATTTTGTATGCTAATATAAACTATAAATCGTACAAAAGAAGAAGGGGGGCCAAAAAATGATGAATATTCTCGATACCTGTAATCGACCATTACGAGATTTAAGAATATCTGTAACAGACCGTTGTAACTTTAGATGCAGCTATTGTATGCCTAAAGAGATATTTGGAGTTGACTATCCCTTTATGAGTAAAGATGAAATCTTATCCTTTGAGGAAATTGTTCGATTAGCAAAATTATTTGCAAAAATAGGTGTGGAAAAGATTCGTTTAACAGGGGGGGAACCTCTTTTAAGAAAAGATCTACCAATACTGGTTAAGCGTCTTTCAAAAATTGAAGGAATTAAATATGTGACATTAACAACAAATGGTGTATTTTTGGCAAAAAACGCCAAAGCACTTAAAGAAGCAGGAATTTGCCGCGTAAATGTGAGCCTAGATTCTCTTGATGATAAAGTTTTTATGAAGATAAATAATATGAATACGAGCGTTTCCGCAGTTTTAAACGGAATTTCTGCAGCTAAGGAAGCAGGGCTAGAAGTCAAAGTAAATATGGTAGTAAAGAAAGGTTTAAATGATACTGAAGTATTACCAATGGTTCGTTTTTTTAAAGAAAAAAATATTACATTACGATTTATAGAGTATATGGATGTAGGGTGTACAAATGGATGGAATTTTAAAGACGTTATCTCGAAGAAGCAATTATACGATATGATCCAAGAACAATATCAGTTGGAGCCCGTAGAGAAGGAATATATTGGCGAGGTAGCAAAACGATATCGATATAAAGGAACGAATACCGAGGTCGGATTTATCTCATCAGTTACAGAAACCTTCTGCGGTTCATGTACGAGAGCGCGACTATCTACAGATGGAAAGCTATACACCTGTCTATTCGCTTCAGAAGGGTATGACTTAAGGGGAATGTTGCGTTCGGGCGTTACAGATAAATTTATTTCAGCAACAATTCAATCAATATGGGAAAAACGAGATGACAGATACTCTGAGATCCGTACAGAAGAAAGTCATAAAAATCGTAAAATTGAAATGTCTTATATTGGTGGATAAAAAACAACTATTTTTCAATAGTTGTTTTTTTTAGTGCCTATGATTCATTTGTATTTGAAACAAAACATAAAAAACAGAAAAATACGTTCGTTCTTATTGAACAAAGTATAAGCATTCATTGGTATTAGAACTGAAACAAAAATAAACAAAGAACTTCTCATTTAAGAGAAGTTCTTTGTTTATTTAGGCTATTATCCTTGTAATATTGTTTTCAAATCGTCTTGTGCATTTGTAATTAATTTTAAGCCAAATGTATCAACTAAGACATTTAATACGCCTTCATTAATAAAGTCAGGTGCTTTTGGTCCGATTCGAATATCTTGGATTCCAAGGCTAAATAATCCTAATAATATGGCCACAGCTTTTTGCTCAAACCAAGAAAGTATAATACTCACTGGCAATTCATTGACACCACAATTAAAGCTTTCTGCTAATGCAGCCGCAATTTTAATTGTTGAAATTGAATTATTGCATTGCCCTAAATCTATAAATCTAGGAATGTTTGTACCAGTTACAGTACCGTAGTTTACATCATTAAAGCGGAATTTACCGCAAGATGTTGTTAAAACTACTGTATCATTTGGTAAAGAAGTTACAAGCTCACGATAATATTCTCCACCTTTTCCTGGGGCGTCACAACCTGCTACAACAAAGAAGCGTTGAATCTTCCCATTTTTTACAGCTTCTACAATTTCAGGCGCAATAGACAAAACTGTTTCGTGATGGTAACCAGTAGTCATTACTTCCTCTGATTCGATATTTGCTTCTGGTAGTTCCAATGCACGTTGAATTAATGGCGAAAAATCTTCCCCTATAATCTTTGTTACACCTTCTAATCCCGCTACTTCATACGAAAAGAAACGATCTGCATAACTTCCCTTTATTGGCATCACACAGTTTGTGGTTGCTAAGATCGCTCCAGGGAATTTTTCAAATAAACGACGTTGATCAAACCAAGCTTTTCCAATGTTACCTTTTAAATGTTTAAATTTTTTCAATACCGGATAACCGTGAGCCGGTAGCATTTCAGAATGAGTGTAAATATTTAAACCTTTCCCCTCTGTTTGTTTTAACAATTCTTCTAATGCAAATAAATTGTGACCAGTTACAACAATGCATTTTCCTTCGATTTTATTAGAAGAAACTTGTACAGGTTCAGGAATTCCAAAATGTTTTGTATGAGCTTCATCTAATAGCTCCATTACACGAATTGCAGCTTGACCTACTTTCATAGCCATATCAATATGTTCTTGTAAGTTAAAATTAGAGTTTGTTAAAGTCATATATAGAGCTTCATGTGTTACTTGGTCAACAAATGGATCAGTATACCCTAATTGAGCTGCATGTGTTCGATAAGCTGCAATCCCCTTTAACCCATATACAATCGTATCTTGTAAACTTGCAATTGATTCATCTTTTCCACATACACCTATAATCTTACAACCACCAACCGGAGTTTGTTCACATTGGTTACAAAACATCATTCATCCCCCTAACATTTTTACTAACCTTATTATATGGCGGGATATAATCAATGTTTGTGACTTAAATCACATGAAATCTCTAAAGTAATAAATAAATTATTTCAAATAAAAAAAGGTGTCTAAATAGACAGCCTTTTTTTATTCAATAATCAACATTTAGATTTAACAAAGCATATGATTGATTTTTAAAAATTATATATTGAGAGAATAATAGAGTAAATTTAAATTTATGAACTACTTAGCAGAGTAGCTTTTAGGTAACTTAAAATGATTCTGATTCATTACATCACGTAGTCGGTCAGGATAATCTGTTATGATTCCATCAACACCATCGTCAATCAGCTTTTGCATAGTTGGTTGGTCGTCAATTGTCCATGGAATAACCTTCATACCGTACTGGTGAGCTTCTTGAACCATACTTTTAGTAATATAAGGCGTGTAGTTCGCATCAGTAATTTTGCCATCCTGTGGGAAACCATGTACTGGAGAGATTGCATCTACACCTAATGAATGAGCCGCAGTAACGAGATTACCATCAAAGTCATCAATATCGATTCCACCTAACCAAGGGGATTTACCAGGTTTACCAGGTTGTAGAAATTCAGGACCATTAGTTAGCGCAACGAGAGGTAATCGAGGTTCAACCTCATGCATAAGCTTGAGCGCACCCCAGTCAAAACTTTGGATTGACACTTGGTTAAGCATACCAGCTTCTCGAACTTGTTTGGCAACAATTTGAACGAATTCTTCGCGAGGAGCTGTCTGTTCAGGTGCTCCAGCTTCTACTTTCGTTTCGATATTCATCCAAACTTTTTTAGCTTTGTATTGTTTTACAAGATTAAATATTTCGGATAACATTGGCATACGAGCACCAGGACTCAGTTGCTGACCAGGAAATTGGGGTAGACCCTTTGAACCACAATCAAGCGTTCTTACTTGAGCTAGCGTTAAATCTTTTATGTATTTGCCAACGTATGGGTACTCCGAATCACCAACGAATGCTGGTTTTGTGTCAGAGCATTTGGTACCTGTAATCTTACGGTCGTGCGTAATGACAGCTTGATGATCTTCAGTTATTTGTACGTCAAGCTCAAGAGTACTTACGCCGAGTTCAAGTGCATGAGAGAATGAAGCTAAAGTTGACTCAACTGTAAGCCCTAGTCCTCCACGGTGTGCTTGAAGGTCAAATTCTTTTGGACCAAATGACTTAAACGAATTCTTGTTCTCAGAGGGTGTTTGTGCTGAAACTTGGCTAACTCCTGAATATACCATTAGTGATGTTATTGCTGCTAAAATTAACTTTTTCCCATTCAATTTTAATCATCTCCTCATATAAATCTATTACTCTATAAGAATAGATGATAAATTTAAAGTTCAAATGATTAAAATAATAAATAAAAGTAAATAAATGTTGAAAAATGTAAAAATTATTAGTTTTTTAGAGAAAAAAATAAGCCAAATCCATCTTAGATTGGATTTGGCTTTATTTTTATTGAGCTTTTTTCGCTCTATTTTCTTTTACTTCAAAAGTTAACTTTTCTTTACCCATTAAGATAATCGCGATAAATCCTAAAGTAATCGGAATTAGTGTCCATTTAAAAGTAGTTGCAACTGAATGAGCCATTGCTTCTGAGATTTTATGAAGTACTTCTGGTGGAATTTTAGCTCTAGCATCAGCGGATAATAATGCACGTGAGTCAACTTTTCCGCCAAATGCACCTAAATTACCAAGTAAATCACTTAATTTATTTTTAAATACGTGGTTTTGAATTGTACCAAAAATAGTAACACCAATTGTCATACCTAATGTTCTAAAGAAAGTATTTGTTGATGTTGCGATGCCTCGTTTTTGAGGTTCGATTTTGTGTTGAGTTGCCATGCTTAATAATGAGAATGAACAACCCATTCCAAGACCAGCGATAATCATATAAAACGTTACTGTTGACCGAGCTGTATCAGTATCTAATGTGCTTAATAAATACATTCCAATAAAGAATAAAACAACTGAAACTAACATGATGCTTCTATAACTAAATTTACGTACCGATTGTCCTGCTACTTGGCTACCTACAACTGAGCCAAGCATCATCGGAATAAGAATGATACCAGAATTTGTAGCTGTACCACCATAAACTGATTGAACAAAAAGTGGAATTAATACAGTCGTAATAATAAAAGCAGAACCGTAGAAAAATGCAACACCTTGAGTTGCCGCAAATAGTTGCTTTTTAAATAAGCTAAATGAAATAATTGGCTCTTCAACTTTTCTTTCAATTAGAATAAATGCGATAAACAATACTGCAAAGATTGTAAATAAGGAAATAATTGGACCAGAATTCCAATCGTATTCATTTCCACCTAGTTCAAGTGCAAACATTAAACTGACAACTGAACCAACAAGTGTAATTGCACCAAACCAGTCGATTTTAAGTTTTCTAAGGTGCAGATTTTCTTTATAAAACTGAGAAATTAAATATAAAGAAATAATACCTAAAGGTAAGTTGATATAGAAAATCCAACGCCAATCAATTTGATCAGTAATATATGCTCCTAAAAGTGGTCCGAATACACTAGAAAGACCAAAAACTGCACCAAATAAACCAGTCATTTTTCCTCGTTTTTCAGGAGGGAAAATATCGAAAATAATTGTAAAGGCTATTGGCATTAGTGATCCTCCGCCAATTCCTTGAATTGCACGATAAACACTTAATTGAACAATGCTATTTGCTGTTCCACATAATGCTGAACCAATTAAGAAAATTAAAAGTCCTAATAAATAAAATCGTTTACGTCCATACATATCAGATAACTTTCCAAATATCGGCATACTTGCCATAGTAGCAACCAAATATGCAGAGGTTACCCAAATAAATTGGTCTAAACCACCTAGTTCTCCAACAATTGTCGGCATGGAAGCTGAAACAATTGTGTTATCCATAGCCGCCATGAGCATTCCTAATAATAGACCTGCTACGACAAAGCCAACCTTACTTTCTTTTGAAACCATCAAGTTTCCCCCTTATTTAATTCTTTAGTCTCTTTTGGAATCAATTCATTAATATCATTCCAAAATTTAAATAATAATGTTAACTCTTTGTCATCATACTGGTTAAAAATATTAGAAAGAGAGTCAGATAATGGTTTAAAAAGTACTGCTAATTCATCATCACGTTCATACACAGGTTGAATAATTACTCGTCTACGGTCATTAGGATCTTGGATGCGTTCAACAAAATTGACTTTTTCAAGTCGGTCAATAACACCTGTTATAGCACCAGTAGATAGATGTGTTAATTGAGATAACTTTCCAGCTGTAATCGGACCAGTGTGGCAAAGTAATTCTCGACATCGTAAATCAGTCGCATTTAAATGAAGGTTAGAGGCAAGCCCTTCGTTAAAAAGAACGATTGAAGTGCTAAATTTTCTAAATTCCATTATAAGAGACGGAATAAATTCACTTCGAATTATAGGGTTTTCTGACATTACATTCTCTCCTTAAAATATAGGAAGTACTAAAAAAGTTAACGTAACTAAATATCTTAGTAACTAAAATAATTATAGTTCAAAGAAAGCAATTAAAGAAGAAATTGTGAGTATTTTAACCAAAATTTAATTTAGTATTAAATAATGATTTTTGAACATTTTTTAAGTATGACTAGGGAGAAAAGGAATTAGGGGTATTAATTAAACTAGATTAGATTCAGGTCATAAGGAATAGGTAAAAGGTCAATGGTCTTTTTACAGATTTTAATAATCCAATTATCTTTTTCAATAATTAAGTGTCCTTTAACGAATGCTATAAAAGGAAGTTAATGAAAAAAGTGTAGGTGTTCACAATGAAAAAGATTATTGAAATTGTACCTTATCGTACTTCCTGGGAAGAAGATTTTCAGTCTGAAAAAAAGGCAATTGATCTATTATTACCAGAGAAAACAGTGATTTATCATATAGGGAGTACTTCAATTCCGAATATGTTTGCGATGCCAATCATTGACTTAATGATCGTGGTAAAATGCTTAAAAAAGTTTGATGAGTATAGTGATGTTCTAAAAACCTTAGGTTACGAACAAATGGGGGATCAATCTAAGCAAGACAGAAGATTTTTTATCAAATGTGATGATCAATGTAGTTTCCATATTCAAGTATACGAAAAAGGAAATGCTGCTGTTGAACGAAATATTGCATTTAGGGAATATATGATCGCGCATACTGATCAAGCAATGGAATATATAAAATTAAAAAAAGAACTTGCTAAAAACAAATCAGAATATAAAAGGGGACGAAAAGAATTTTTAGATGAAATCGATAGAAAAGCGAGTAAATGGAAGAAATAACACTCCTTCCATAGAAGGAAGGAGTGGCTTAACGATGTTCCTCATATTTCGTAAGAAGTGAAATATCTTTTATTTTAGCGATTTGTTGTGAATTTAATGGTTTTGCAAAGTAAGCGTTAATATTATCTAGTAATTGTTCTTTATTTCTAGCTCCAACAGCTAATGATGCAACTACTTTATGAGAAAGAACATATTGTAATGCTAAACTATGTAAGGATTGTTCCTCATCGAGAAGTTGGAGAAGCTTTTGGATTGTTTCATTACATTCTTGTTCTGAATATGACATATAGCCCTTGTTCGATAGTTTCTTTTCCCATTTACTTGTTAATAGCCCTTTTGCAACGGAACCGCGTGCAATGACAGAAATATTATGTTTTTCGAAAAGCGGAAAAAATTCTTCAGGTCTACGCTCTAGTACATTATATTGCATCATAACACCTTGTATAGATGAATGATTTACAAATCGATTAATAACATTCGGACGAATTGAAGAGATTCCATAATGGCGAATTAAGCCTTCTTTTACTAGTTCATCAAAAGTAAAAATAGTTTCTTCATATTGATCCTCGATAGTTCCACCGTGAAGTTGATAATAATCGATATAATCTGTATTTAGTCTACGTAAACTGTCTTTTACAGCTTCTTTCATATATGCTCTCGATGGATCCCAATACCATTTATTATCATTTGAATTATTCCAACGGTTTCCGACTTTCGTTGCAATAACCACTTGATCTCTACGACCTTTTAAAGCTTTTCCAACGATTTCTTCATTTTTACCGAAATCATATAAATCAGCAGTATCAAAGTAATTGATTCCAGCATCGATTGCAGCATGAATTGTTGAAATCGCCTGATTTTCCTCTGTCCCAAGTGACATACAACCTAAACCAATTTCGGATATTTCTAATAAAGTAGAACCAAGCTTACGTTTTTTCATATAAATCCCTCCAAATTTAATTGTAGGGAAAAGAGAATTATTTTACAACATAGAGAAGCTTGCCATTGGAATTTTGAATCCATTCTTGAACGGTTTTATATTGCATACCAATAACTTCGAGGGTTTTTAAAATTTCTGTTTTGGATCCTACTAGGACAACAGAATTTTCCGTCATACACATTTTCATCAGACTACCTCATTTCAGAAAGTATTATAATGAAATAAATGATAAAATGTATGTGACAACCATATAAATTAGAACAAGGTGATGAAAAAAATGAAAAAATTTGAAGAAAAAACACTAGCAGAAGAAAAAATATTCACAGGAAGAGTTATCTCTCTTTATCATCAAAAGGTAGAATTACCTAATGGAAATACAAGTACGCGTGAAATCGTAAAGCATCCCGGCGCAGTGGCTGTTATTCCAATTACAAATGAAGGAAAAATTGTTTTTGTAGAGCAGTATCGAAAAGCGCTAGAAAGAAGTCTTCTAGAAATTCCAGCAGGAAAATTAGAAAAAGGCGAAGAACCACTTGTAACGGCTAAACGAGAGCTAGAAGAAGAGACTGGATATGAGGCAACCGAGTGGGAGCATATACAATCCTTTTACACTTCACCGGGGTTTGCAGACGAGTACATACATATATATGTAGCAAAAGGTTTAAAGAAATTAGAAAATAGTGCGGCTTTAGACGAAGATGAATTTGTCGAAATTTTTGAGCTAACATTAGACGAGTGTCTAGAAGAGCTAAAAAAAGGTTCAATCCATGATGCAAAAACATGTTTTGCAGTCCAATATTTACAATTATTACAAAAAAATTAAAATAAAATTAAAAATAATTCTCAAAATATGGTAATAAACATGATAAAATAAAGTGACATTTTTTGAGAGGATGAGTAGATGAGAATTTCGTCAATTAAAAAAACAGCTAAAAATCGTCTATCTGGTAATTGGGGAAAAGCGATTTTAACGCTCGTAGTTTTTGGTGTATTACAAGGACTTATTTATCTATTACTTAATGGGCCAGTCAATCATCATTATACAGGGAGTATATTTTTAGATTTGGATCAACAAGACTTAATCCCTGGTGGAATCCAAACCGTAATTGAAATAGTTAATGCAATCTTAAATACGCTACTAGGCTATGGTTTACTAGTTTACTTTATTAAGTTGATTCGTAATGAGGAAAAAAGCATATCGGACATATTTTTCTATTTTAAAAGTGGACATCAATTTATAAGAGGAATAATAGTTGGATTTTTAGTAACTTTATTTACAGTACTATGGACTCTTTTATTAATCATTCCTGGAATTATCAAAGCGATCGCTTATTCACAAGTTGGATATATTTTAAAAGATTATCCAGATATGAATGCTTTAGATGCAATTACTTTAAGTAGAAGAATGATGGATGGGTATAAATGGAAATTCTTTTTACTAGGGCTTTCATTCATCGGTTGGGGTCTATTAGTCATCATCACTTTTGGGCTTGCTTTGTTTTATGTAGCACCATATTTTTATGCTTCTCAGGCTCAATTTTATGAGGAAGTAAAAGAAGCCTACGAAGCAAAAAAAGAAACAATTTAAAAATCTTAAGACTAAAGACGTTAATTTTTTTAACGTCTTTTTTTGATGTCGAAAAACAGCATTTTTATTAAGCAAAAATTAAAGATAAAATAGAAAACAGGAAAAATGAATACAATAAGACAACTAATCAAATACGATGAAGGTGAGAATATTGTTTGTTAATGGTGAGCTTGGCACATATCACGTTCGAGTAAAAGGGGATGGCAAAGTCACAGTTCTTTTAGAATGTGGAATGATGCATACTCTTCATCAATGGAAGTATTTACAAGAAGAGTTGAGTAAATATGCCAAAGTTATAACATACGATCGATTAGGTTATGGAAAAAGTGGAATATGGACGACAGAACGATCAACAGAGCAACAAGCTTTTGAATGCTATGATATTTTATTAGCATTAAATATTAAAAGTCCATTAATAGCTGTAGGACATTCTCTAGGGGCATATATTATATTCCAATTGTCTCGGCTTTTTCCAAATGCTATCCAATCAATGATTTTACTCGATCCAACACATCCGACTCTAGAGGAACATGAGCAGAAATTATATGATAAGTTACTATATCAATTTGCGTTAATGATGAAGAATGCGAACCAATTTAATCTTACTAAGGCAATTCCAAATAAATTAATTAATAAAATAATGAAAACTGCCCCAGATAATCAGTTCGAAATTATTAGCTCAATTAAGAGCTATAAGCATTGGAAGACGGTTGTCAGTGAGTGGAAAAACCTAAAATATAGTAACTTTCGTATAAAGGACGCATTGAAAATAAAAATGAATATTCCTTTACTAGTATTAACAGCTTCCAATCAAAGTGGCTTACAGCTTAACCTGAAGAAAAAAAAGGAATTACTACATAAAGTTGAACAATATCATAATGAATATTGTGAAACAACGAATCATGGTAACCGTCAAACATTAGAAGGCTACACACATTCAACTATTTATGGAAATAATGAAGAAAATGCAAAATCGATCGGTCAAATCATAAAAAAACAAATTGAATTATTAAATTAAAACAAAGCTGTTTTAGTCGTTGCCTGACTTTAACAGCTTTTTTATATTTTTTTCAAAATTTTTGTTGAAAATAATTCAATTTCGTATTCAAATGTTTACGCTACGAAAAAAAGAGCGTCCTAGAAAGGAAACATTATTCCTCTCCATAAAATAGCAATAAGAGCTACTTTTTCTTTATTATTAATTTTCCAACTTTTATAAATTAATAGAATAAATTACTTGTCCATTCATAAAATGAAGAGAGAATATAGTGCAGGAGATGATATCATGACAAGAAGCTCAGTCAAATCAACGATGAAAAAACATGTTAAAGATTATTTGTCACTCTATATTTTTGTTAGTGTGATCTTACTTTTTGGTGTAGTATTTGGAGCAGTCATCGTAAATAGTATGAATGTGAGTCAAAAGCAGGATATTCTATCCTTTATTACACATTTTTTTGGACAAGTTAATAATGGAGATTATATTAGCGGAAATGAAGTGTTCCTTTCTAGCTATTCTTCTCATTTGAAGTTTTTAGCATTGATTTGGATTTTAGGGATCTCAATCATCGGATTACCAATCATTCTTATTTTATTATTTATGAAAGGATTGGTAGTTGGATTTACAGTTGGATTTTTAGTCAATCAATTAGGATGGCATGGTATTTTATTAGCATTTTCTTCTGTTTTTCCACAAAATGTTATCGTTTTACCATTATATATACTATTAACAGTTTTAGCAGTTCAGCTATCTATTCGAATGCTTCGAAAACAATTTATTAAAAATGATAATGAACCAATTATGAAACAGTTAGTCTCGTATTCTATTGTATTTGGAATTGTTGCTGTTTGCTTAAGTATTGCAAGTATTATTGAGGCATATGGTTCAACTTATTTTTTAAAAGCCATCTCAGAAATAATTGTTTCAAAAAATTAACAAATAATTTTTGACACTTTCTCTTTCTTTGTTATAATTATTATCAAGTGGCGAGGGAGTGAAAAGAATGGAAGAACGAGTTGAAAGAATAAAGAAACAACTACATTTAGCAGGATACAAATTAACACCACAACGGGAATCCACTGTTCGTGTTTTATTAGAAAACGAAGAAGATCACCTAAGTGCAGAAGATGTTTACCTCCTAGTGAAAGAAAAATCGCCAGAAATTGGACTTGCTACTGTTTATCGTACGTTAGAATTACTAACTGAGTTAACAATTGTTGATAAAATAAATTTTGGTGATGGCGTTTCAAGATACGACTTAAGACATGAAGGTGCACAACATTTTCACCATCATTTAATTTGCACGGTTTGCGGAGCAGTAGATGAAATTCATGAAAATCTATTAAGTGAAGTTGAAAAGACAGTTGAAGAACGTTGGAATTTTAAAATTAAAGATCATCGATTATCATTTCATGGTGTATGTCATCGTTGCCATGATCAAAACGAAGAGTAGTAAAATGATTTTAATTTAATTAAAATCATTTTATTTTTGATTCTTAAAAGACGGAGCAGTTCAATAAAAAGAGTCTGCTCTTTTTCATGTTCTAAAAAATAGACTGAATGATTAATGTTGATTTTTTGAAGTATGATTTGTCCTATTTTTGCATAGTATGTAGTAATGATGTCTTTACTTCTAGCAAAAGGTGGTGGTCATATGAAAAAAAAAGCAAGTATTGTTTTTAATGTAATAAAAGTTACAATTTTATTCATTACATGTACAATTTTATTTTATTTTGCTATTCAATGGATTCATTCTGAATATGAAAATATGCATCGATATGACCGACCTGAAGGCTCAATGTTAAAGGTGGACACTCATCAAAAGGATGGTGCTTTTAACCAATTGGTACGGTTTTATCAAAACGGGGAGTAATGAAATGTGACAACGACTGATAAAACACCTTTTAAAAAAGAATTTGATTTTGCAACTGAGGATTTTATCCATTTTATCCAAGTTGAAAAAGGTTTATCTAAAAATACAATTCTATCATATGGTAAGGATTTAGAAAGCTACGGAAAATATTTGGACGTTGTTGAAAATATAAATGGTCTCTCAAATATAACTAGGTTACATATTATTAGTTATTTAAAATATTTAAAAGAAAGAGATTTAACGGCTCGAACAATGGCTCGTCAATTAGCAACAATTCGCTCATTTCATCAATTTTTAATTCGTGAGGTTGATGGGATGAAAGACGATCCTTCACTATTAATAGAAATTCCAAAAGCCCCAAAAGTACTTCCAAAGGTTTTATCACTACAGGAAGTAGAGGCTTTATTAGAAGTACCTGATCAATCTACATTTGGTTTAAGAGATAAAGCAATGTTAGAATTGTTATATGCTACTGGCATGCGGGTGTCTGAGTTATTATCATTAAATCTATCTGACATTAATTTAACAATGGGTTTTGTGCGATGTTTAGGTAAAGGGAGTAAAGAAAGAATTATTCCTTTAGGTAAACTTGCGATTGAATCAATTGAAAATTATTTAAAATTAGCAAGAAACGAATTAAAGGGTAAAAAAAGTAATGATGCATTTTTTTTAAATCATCATGGAAATAGAATGTCTAGACAAGGATTTTGGAAAAACTTAAAAAAACAAGCTGAAAAAGCAAATATTCAACATGAATTAACACCGCATACTTTACGTCATTCATTTGCAACGCACTTATTAGAAAATGGCGCTGATTTAAGATCAGTTCAAGAAATGCTAGGACATGCAGATATATCTACAACTCAGATTTATACACATGTTACGAAAAATAGACTTAAGGATGTTTATAAGGAGTTTCACCCAAGAGCTTAAATTAAGCTCTTTTTTCTTGTAAAATGATTGTTATAATGTAAAAAGCATAATATATTAAATTAATCATGTTTGAACTGAACTAAGGCGATTTGAGAGGATGAAATAAATGATTACGATTAAGACTGAACGTGAAATTAACTTAATGAATGAAGCAGGTACATTATTAGCTGCTACACATAAGGAAATTGCAAAAATGATCAAGCCAGGGATTACGACTTGGGAAATCGATCAGTTTGTTGAAAAGTTTTTAGCTAAAAATGGTGCGAAACCGGAGCAAAAAGGTTACCGAGGCTATGAATATGCAACATGTGCATCAATTAATGATGAGATTTGCCATGGATTTCCTCGTAAAAAACCATTAAAAGATGGAGATATTGTTACTATTGATATGGTTGTAAATTTAAATGGTGCACTTGCTGATTCGGCTTGGACATACGGTGTAGGAAACATTTCAAAAGAAAACAAAGACTTATTAAAAGTTACTGAAGAATGTTTATATAAAGGTATAGAGCAAGCTGTAGTAGGAAATCGTATTGGTGATATTGGCTTTGCGATTCAATCATATGCTGAATCATTAGGTTATTCTGTTGTGCGTGATTTTACAGGACATGGCATAGGACCGACACTTCATGAAGAACCATATGTTCCTCATTTCGGTATGGCAGGTAAAGGCTTAAGACTGCGTGAAGGGATGGTCATTACGATTGAACCAATGATTAATTTAGGGTCTTGGCATTCAACAATGGATAGCAATGCCTGGACAGCAAGAACAAGAGATGGAAAAAACTCAGCACAATATGAACATACTTTGGCGATAACAAGTGATGGACCAAAAATTTTGACAAAGCAATCAATGTAAAGGTAATTATTTACATTGATAATGAAAGTATAAAAAATTATAATTGAGCTATTAAAAGATAAACTTATTAATTAAAAATGAATTAAAATCTATTGACATAATGGACTAGCTAGAATACTATTATAGTATTAATAAACAATCGAATACTCCAAAGGGGAGTAGCGTCAGGAGAGATCCTGAAACAAAGTCGTCATTACATGAGAAGAAATTCTCATCGGCTTTGTTGGCATACTTTTGTATGCTCAGCAAGACCTTTGCCGTAGTACTACAACTATAGGCAAAGGTCTTTTTATTTTGTAGTCACGGGTACAGGTTGTTTAATTAATCTTAGATCTAAAAGGGGGAAGAGTCATGGATTTATTAGGTGGATTAAGTATTGGAGTACTATTGAATGTAATTTTTATCGACCTGTTATTAAGTGGTGACAATGCTATTTTAATCGCATTAGCAGCTAAAAACTTACCAGCAGAACAAAAGAAAAAAGCAGTATTTTTCGGAACAATGGGTGCAATTTTACTTCGTGTTGTATTTGCAGCGGTAATCGTGTATTTATTAAAAATTCCGTTTATTTATGCAATCGGTGGGTTAATGTTATTATGGATTGCCTTTAAGTTATTAGTCGATGACTCTGGACACGGCGAAGTTAAAAGTGGTGCAACATTATGGGGAGCAGTTAGAACGATCATCATTGCTGATGCGTTAATGAGTCTTGATAATGTTTTAGCACTAGCTGGTGTATCACACGGTAGCTTAGTTGCAATCGTAATTGGTATTTTAATTTCAATTCCAATTATTGTTGGTGGAAGCTCATTATTAATGAAAGTTATGAACAAATACCCAATTATTACAACAATTGGTTCAGGTATCTTAGCTTGGACTGCAGCTGGTATGATTACTCATGAAAAGATGATTCACGATGTTTTTGAAAATAATACAATTGCTTTAGCGTTCAAAATTGTCATGACTGCAATCGTAATTGTAGCTGGTACAGTTGTTGCTAAAAGAAAAGCACAAAAACATCAAATTGCAAATTCACAAAATCAAACAGCTTAATACTTTAAAAGGCCCAGCTAATATGCTTGGGCTTTTTATTTTTGCATTTCGGTATGGAAGTTCGAAATTTATCATAATCATCTTTATTAGTACCTAATAAAAAAGAATTTATTTATGAAATTTTTATGTCAAATTAACATAATTCTGGTGAATTATAGTATCAATAGACACAAATTGGAAAATATAATTCTTGAAAAGAATTAGGACAATAAGTATACTTTAGTTGTCAGACATCTGACGCTATCATTTAAGTTTCAGTTTGTTTCGATGAGTTAGGAGGAAAACAAATGAATAGAAAATTTAATAGAGTGTTCCTCGTTGTTATGGATTCTGTAGGGATCGGAGAAGCTCCTGATGCAGAAAAATTTAATGATGTTGGTTCAGATACACTAGGCCATATTGCGGAAGAAATGAATGGATTACATATGCCGAACATGGCAAAACTAGGTTTAAGTAATATAAGAGAATTGAAAGGGGTTCCAAAGGCTGATAAGCCACTTGCTTATTACACAAAAATGGAAGAGTCTTCAGTTGGAAAAGATACAATGACTGGACATTGGGAAATTATGGGTCTTCACATTGATAAGCCATTTAAAGTTTTTGCTGATGGATTCCCTAAAGAATTAATAAGCGAATTAGAAACCCATTTTGATCGTAAAATAATTGGAAATAAACCTGCTTCTGGAACCGAAATATTAGTTGAACTTGGTGAACAGCATATGAAAACAGGCGATCTAATCGTTTATACATCTGCTGATTCTGTTTTACAAATTGCAGCTCATGAAGAAGTTGTTCCTTTAGAAGATTTATATCGTTATTGTGAAATTGCACGTAAATTAACTTTAGATGATCCATACATGATTGGTCGTGTAATCGCTAGACCATTTGTAGGTGAGCCTGGAAACTTTAAACGTACACCAAATCGCCATGACTATGCATTAAAACCATTTGGACGTACTGTAATGAATGAGTTAAAAGATGCGAATTTTGATGTGATTTCAATCGGTAAAATTGCTGATATCTTCGATGGTGAAGGAATTACGAAAGCATTACGTACTGTTTCAAATATGGATGGTATGGATAAATTAGTTGAAACACTAAAAATGGACTTCACTGGTTTAAGCTTCCTGAATTTAGTTGATTTTGATGCTGTTTACGGTCATAGAAGAGATCCACTAGGTTACGGTAAAGCATTAGAAGAATACGATGCAAGATTACCTGAAGTATTTGATTTATTAAAAGAAGATGATTTATTAATGATTACTGCCGATCATGGAAATGATCCGACATATACTGGTACAGATCATACAAGAGAATATGTTCCATTACTAGTTTATAGTAAACAGTTTTCTGAAGGTAAAGAATTAGAAATACCAAAAACTTTTGCTGATATTGGAGCAACCATTGCAGAAAACTTTAAAATTGCAATGCCATCACATGGATCAAGTTTTTTTGAAAAATTGAGATAAGGTGGAGTTACATATGAATAAAGAAAATATCGATAAAGCCGCAGATTTTATTAAAAGTAAAGTTGACAGACAGCCTAAAATTGGATTGATTTTAGGATCAGGTTTAGGAGTTCTTGTAGATGAAATAGAAAATCAAGAAAAAATACCGTATCATACGATTCCTGAATACCCAACATCTACAGTAGAAGGGCATGAAGGACAACTAGTTTTTGGAACGATACACGGTATTGAAGTAGTAGCAATGCAAGGAAGAGTTCACTACTACGAAGGCTATAGCATGGAAAAAGTTACATTCCCTGTACGTATCATGAAAGAATTAGGTGTAGAAAAATTAATCGTAACGAATGCTGCAGGTGGAGTTAATACTTCATACGAACCTGGTGATTTAATGTTAATTACAGACCATATTAATTTTACTGGCACTAGTCCACTAATTGGACCAAATAACCCAGAGCTAGGCGTTCGTTTTGTAGATATGTCCTACCCGTATGACCGTGAATTAAGAGAACTTGCAAAAAGTGCTGCTAGTGAAGTAGATGTAAAACTTCAAGAAGGAGTTTACGCTGCACTGACAGGACCATCTTATGAAACACCAGCTGAAATTCGTATGTTTAGAACATTAGGTGCTGATGCTGTAGGGATGTCAACTGTATCTGAAGTAATTGTGGCACGTCATGCTGAATTAAGAGTACTTGGTATTTCATGTATTTCAAACATGGCGGCGGGAATTTTAGATCAACCGCTAAACCATGAAGAAGTTATTGAAACAACACAAAGAGTAAGAACTTCATTTTTATCATTAGTTAAAGAGATTATTCGTAAAATTGGTTAATTCAAAAATTAACGAAATATTAAAGGACTTCTACATTATGTGGAAGTCACTTTTCATTAGAAGAAATATACACAAATTAGAAAGAGGCGTTTCATAAATGAGAATGGTAGATTTAATCGAAAAAAAACGTGACGGAAAAACATTAACAACGGAAGAAGTTAATTTTGTAATCAAAGGTTTCACAGATGGAAGTGTACCTGATTATCAAATGAGTGCTTTTGCAATGGCAGTTTTCTTAAAGGGCATGACTGAGAAAGAATACAGTGATTTAACAATGGCTATGGTACATTCTGGTGATACAATTGACCTTTCTAACATTGAAGGAATCAAAGTTGATAAGCATTCAACTGGTGGTGTAGGTGATACAACTACACTTGTATTAGGTCCATTAGTAGCTTCTTTAGATATTCCAGTTGCCAAAATGAGCGGACGTGGTTTAGGTCACACTGGCGGTACAATTGATAAATTAGAAGCTGTAGAAGGCTTCCATGTTGAATTAACAGAAGAAGAATTTACTAAACAAGTAAATGATATTAAATTAGCAGTTATTGGACAAACAGGAGATTTAACACCTGCTGACAAAAAGTTATATGCACTACGTGATGTAACAGCAACTGTTAACTCAATCCCATTAATTTCAAGTTCAATTATGAGCAAAAAAATCGCTGCTGGTGCAGACGCAATTGTTTTAGATGTTAAAACTGGTGCAGGTGCATTTATGAAAGATATTGATGATGCACGCGATTTAGCTAAAGCGATGGTTAAAATTGGTAACAACGTTGGAAGACAGACAGTTGCAGTTATTTCTGATATGAGCCAACCATTAGGTTTTGCGATTGGTAATGCATTAGAAGTGAAAGAAGCAATTGACACACTTAAAGGTGAAGGTCCAAAAGATTTAGAAGAATTATGCTTAGTATTAGGTAGTCAAATGGTTGTATTGGCTAAAAAAGCTGAAACATTAGAAGAAGCAAGAGCTAAACTACTAGAAAACATGAAAAACGGAAAAGCTTTAGAAGTATTTAAAGCATTTTTAGTAGCTCAAGGTGGAGACGGCTCAATAGTAGATGATCCATCTAAACTACCTCAAGCAAAATATGTACAAGAAGTAGTAGCGAAGCAAGACGGTTATGTTTCACAAATCGTCGCAGATGCAGTAGGAACAGCGGCTATGAAATTAGGTGCAGGACGTGCAACAAAAGAATCAGTTATTGACTTAGCTGTTGGATTAATGCTAAACAAAAAAGTAGGCGAAGCAGTTAAAAAAGGCGATTCATTAGTTACTGTTTATTCAAGCACAGAAGATATTAGTGAAGTTGAAAAAGACTTACTAGAAAACATTAAAATTTCTGCTGAAAAAGTAGAAGAACCTACATTAGTTTATGATTTAATTATGGAAGCTTAAAAATTTTAAAAAGCTATTCTCAGTGATGAGAATAGCTTTTTTTGTTCTTCTTTTCAACAGAAATAGTAGGTTTCTTATCGAGTTAAAAATATAGGATTTTTTTTATACTTATCAAAAAGATAACAACATACCATTATACCAAAGGGATAAATAATAAAAGAATTGTTCCGAAGTTTTGATTCTAAAGGGAGCTAAGCTAATGGGAAAGAAAGTGTTATTCTTCGGTGATGTAGGAATTGATGATGCCATCGCTTTGGTTTATGCACGATTAACAGAAGATATTGATATAATTGGGATTGTGGCGGATTATGGGAATGTATCTAAAAAAGAAACGACTAGGAATGTTCGGTTTTTACTTAAAAGGTCAGGCAAAGAATATGTTAAAGTCTATGGAGGTGCTGAGAAACCAATGACGGGAGAAATCCCAACCTATTACCTTGATATACATGGTCCGTTCGGTTTAGGTCCAATAGATCCAGGATTAAAGTTAGAGAACTTAGAAAACTTTTGTGAAGTTATCAATTTGATTGAGCAGTATAAGCATGAACTAATTATAGTAAATACTGGGAGGCTAACCTCGCTAGCCACCCTTTTTATCTTATACGAAGATTTGATGAAAAGCGTGAATTCTTACTTTATCATGGGCGGGGCCTTTCTATATCCTGGAAATGTTACACCAATAGCAGAAGCGAATTTTCATGGTGATCCGATAGCAGCTAATATCGTTATGAAGTATGTAAAAGATGCATATATTTTCCCGTTAAATGTAACGCAAAATGCTATTGTTACTCCTTCAATGGTCAATTATATCCATTCTAAAGGGAAAACTGATCTTGTAAAACCATTATTAGATTACTATTATTTCAACTTTTATCAAAAGAAGGTACCCGGCATAAAAGGGAGTCCAGTTCATGATGCGGTAACACTCATGGCAGTCATACGTAGCGATCTATTTAAATTCTATCAATCTGCTGTTGTAATTGATTCAACTGATGTCGCTAGGGGCCAAAGTATTGCAGATTTTCGAGTAACTGATACTCCTGAGAAATTTGATGGAAGACCGCAACAACATATCGCAGTAGGCTTAGATTATGAAGGGTTTTATAAGGATTTTATGTCAGTTATGACTGGGGAGAAATTCTAAAATTATTTGATTCGAACTTAAATTTTATTGCTACATTTGTCAAACCCTTGATATTTTAAATGCTTAAGCTACCAAAAAACATAAGCGCGAAAATGATATATGGAAAGAGGATTAAAACAAAAGGTTTTTTCCTCGTATTTAAGAGAAACTATTAGTAGTGTTGTGATCGTGACGCATTTTGTAATTCAAAACACTAAAGAAAATTATTTTCTTGTTTAATTATTTGATTAAATTTAGTATAATTATAATCGTGCCTTGTTGCATGGGTGGGAGAGGGAGACACTAAAAGAGAGGAATTTCTTTGAAAAATTTATTGAACAAACAGTTTAATCTTGAAGGTAGCGGTACGACCATTAAAACGGAGTTGATTGCAGGTGCAGTTTCTTTTTTAACACTTGTCTATATTTTGTCCGTTAATAGTACAATTTTGCATGATGCAGGTATACCGTTCCAAGGTGCAATGATTGCCACAATTTTGTCAGCTTTCTTTGGAAGCGTTATGATGGGATTATGGAGTAATTCACCTTTAGTTTTAGTTCCGGGAATGGGCATCAACGCATTGTTTACTTATACAATGGTTGGAGAAATGGGAATGAATTGGAAAGAAGCACTTGCTGTTGTATTTGTAAGTGGAATCTTATTATCAATTTTGTCATTCACAAAATTAATTAAGAAATTAACAACTGCGATTCCATTATCACTAAAAAGTGCAATTACAGTAGGAATTGGATTTTTCTTAACGTTTATCGGTCTTCAAGCTGGTGGGATTGTTGTAAAAAATGAAAGTACGTTTGTATCGATTGCAAATTTTACAAACGTGGATGTATTAGCAACAGTTATAACACTAGGTATTGCGATTTATCTATTTATTAAAAATGTACCTGCAAACTTTTTAATTACAGTTATTTTAGGTACAATCATTTCATTCATTTTACATGGTGGAATTGAAAAAGCACATGATACAACAAATATTACAATGAAATCTGCTAGTGAAGTTGTCGGACAACTGACCTTTACTCATCTATTGAGTTTTCCATTTTGGATTGCAGTATTTTCGTTAACGATGGTTGTATTATTCGAATCAATCGGTATTATTCATGGTCAATTAAGCATGATGAACCAAGAGCATAAGCAACAAAAGGTTGTTCAAGGAACTGCGTTTGGTATTATTTTATCCGGTTTACTTGGAACTAGTCCAACAGTTATTGCTGTTGAAGGTAGTGCAGGTATTAGTTCTGGTGGTAGAACAGGTCTTACTTCTGTTGTCACTGGATTTTTATTTTTAGGATGTTTACTCTTTATGCCATTAATAGCATATATTCCAACATCTGCGATTGCACCAATCTTAATTATAATCGGTTCATTGATGGTTAAACATATTACAGATATTCAATTGGATGATCCTACTGAGGCAATACCAGCCTTCTTAATTTTAGCATTCATCCCTTTAACATATAGTATTATTGACGGAATTGCATTTGGTTTTATTGCTTATCCATTAGTTAAAATGGCAGCAGGTAAGAAAACTGAAATCACACCATATATGGTGGCAATTTCAGCATTATTCTTTGTGCGTTTTGCATTAAACTTTATTTCATAAAAAAAAGCGCTGATTCTTCTACTGAGAACCAGCGCTTTTTTTCTTGTTTTTTGAAACTTAGATTAAAAAAACATTAATCAAAAAATTTATTTAATCGTTTATAGAAGAAATAGCCAACAACGGTACCAATTATTAATCCAATCACGTAAATAATCGTGTTATTTCCATTTGCAATGGTAGATGTTAATAAAGCGATTAATGTCGCTGCAAGGTATACAAATAAGACATTTACGAATATACCAAATTTTTTATATACGAATAATTTGCCATTATTGACATTCGCAAACCTGTTATAACATAATAAACCGATTATTAAAAATGCAACGATATAAAGGATAATAATCGTTAAATTTCCGTAGTCTAAAGTTGGATATTGAACGATTTTTTCATTAAAATCTTTTGAAATTGATAGGGGGCCTGTTAGGTATGGAATAGACCAACTAGTTATTGTTTTTTCGAAGCTATTGACAGGCAATTTATAGTTAAAGATGCCATTTAAATTTGAATAGATACTAAAATAGATAATACTAGGTGAGAAAATCGTAAAAATAGTGAAAAGTGTTTGAGAAAAATAATGACCTGTAATTGTTCCAATCGATAGACCAATTGTAAAAAAAGCAACCGTAAATAGGAATATGACAGAAAAAATTGTTACAAATGATGAAGCATCAATATACTTGTGAAGATTAGTATTGTAATGGATTAGTAGAGTTAAAATAATTAATCCAACAGTCGCCATAAAAATATGAGCAATTCCAAACATCCATTTTGATAGATAAAGTTGTCTTGGTGAGTATGGAAGCGAAAATTGAAAATCAATTCCTCCTGTATTTCGTCCAATTCCTATTAATAAGATACTTAATATTAATACAATGATCGGTGAAATAAATGCTAGCATACTAAAGTCAGATATATAAAGGTAAGGATTACTCGGGTTTGTTAGTAATGCTCGATTTAATTCATCAGTATTATTGTAATAGCTAAATGGAAGAATAATCAGATAGACAAGATATAATAAAATAAGTGCAAGCCTAGATTGTTTAGAATTTATTAGCCACAATGCTTTACTAAACATATAAGTCCCCTCCATCGTTTATGAAAAATAAATCCTCTAATGTCAATGGAAGTTCTTCTAAAAGAAGCGGATTTTCATTTTCCATTCGTTTTATATATTCGTTCTTATTTCCATTAATAATGATGATGGCTACTTTGCCGGTTTTTGAGAAAACAGAAATAGACGGGTCATCTTCAAATATTTTAGGTAAGCCATTTTCAAATGCTACTTGTAATTTATAAAATTGACTCGTACTTTCTTCCATTGTAGAGATTGAATTAATTCTTCCATCCTTAATAAATAAATATTGATCAATTATTTTTTCGAGCTCAGCAAGATGATGTGATGAGATAATAACTCCGACTGAGTTTGTGCTTGCATATTCAATTATTAATTGCAAAACAGTCCGTTTAACGACTGGATCTAAACCGTTAGTTGGTTCGTCTAAAATGACATATTTTGCATTTGTGGAAAAGGTTAATAATAAATAGATAAGTGTTTTCATCCCTTTTGAGTATTTACGTAGAGATGTATTAGGTAATTTATATTTATTTAATGCTTTTAGAAATTTGTGTTTATTGAAGTTTGGATATGAATTTTCATAGATCGTTATTAGTTCTTTCACACTATATTGATTAATGAAATTTGTAGAATCACTCATATATGCAATTTGTCTTCTAGTAATAGGTGATTCGTTTATCTCTTCATCGTCAATTCGTATTGAGCCTTCGTCTGGAGATAGAATGCCAACAATCGTTCTTAAAAGAGTCGTTTTACCAGCTCCATTTCTACCGATTAAGCCTGTGATTTTACCTCTTTCTATTTGAAAGTTTAGATTTTTTAACACTTCATGTTCATCGAGTTTTTTACTTAAATGATGGATTTTCAACAAACTATTCAGCCCCTTTATTAGAATAAAACTCTTTTACCCAATTAATTATTTCTTCCTCTTTGACGCCATCTGTTAAACAATCAATTAATAAATTAGAAAGTTTATTTTTATATTTTAAAAGGGTATCTGCTGAAACAGTCTCTTTTGTTAAACCAATTACAAATGTTCCTTTACCCCTTATCGTTTCGATGACTCCAGTGCGCTCTAGTTCTTGATAGGCTCTACTTACAGTATTTGGATTGATCACCAATGTAGTTGCTAATTCACGTACGGAAGGAAGTTTATCTCCATTTACCAAAATCTTTCTTAGCATTTGTTCTTTTGTTTGTAGAACAATTTGCTCCCAAAGGGGTAAATGGCTTCTTGGGTCTAAAATAATAATCAAGAGATCACCACCTCAAATGTTTTCTTAAGTGTATGGAGTGTGTTAAGTGTATGAGTATAATTAATACACTTTACTTATATCATATGTTCTCATGTATGTAAATAGTTCCATTCTTTCTAATATTTTCTTCTGTGCTT
The DNA here is from genome assembly GCF_004138285.1 of Gottfriedia acidiceleris. Classification (GTDB taxonomy): domain Bacteria; phylum Bacillota; class Bacilli; order Bacillales; family Bacillaceae_G; genus Gottfriedia; species Gottfriedia acidiceleris_A. Next base: position 867,742 of record NZ_SCFN01000001.1, read on the forward strand.
GATTAAACTACTTATATTTGGAAAAAATATGTATGAAAAGAATGGAGGGTTATAGATGAAAAGGGTATTACTAACTCTTTTAAGTAGTGTTATGATCTTTTCTTTATCACTACCTAAAGTAAATGCAAGAGAGACACAAAATAATGATGTAAGTTTGGCAAAGAATGCATTATCTTCCGTAATTATTGAACAAGATACTGGGAAAATCTTATATGAAAAAGATGCTAGAAAAGAGCTTCCACCAGCAAGTATGACTAAGATCATGACAATGCTTATTATTATGGAAGAAATCAATAAAGGAAAACTCAGGTTAGATGATAAAGTAATGACAAGTGAACATGCTGCGTCAATGGGCGGATCACAAATCTTTTTAGAACCTGGCGAAGAGATGACAGTAAAAGAAATGCTAAAAGGGATTGCAATCGCATCAGGAAATGATGCATCCGTCGCAATGGCAGAGAAAATTGCAGGTACAGAAGAAGCATTTGTCGCTTTAATGAATAAAAAAGTAAAACAGTTAGGATTAAAAAATACACATTTTGAAAATCCAACTGGGCTACCTGCACCTGGTCATTATTCATCGGCGTATGATATGGCAATCATGGGAAGAGAGCTTTTAAAATATCCATTAATCACAAAGTTTACTGGTACTTATGAAGATTACTTGAGAAAAGATACTGAAAAACAATTTTGGTTAGTTAATACGAATAAACTAGTTCGTTTTTATCCAGGAGCGGATGGATTGAAAACTGGATTTACTGCAGAAGCAAAATATTGTTTAACAGCTACTGCTAAGAAGAACAACATGCGAGTAGTTAGCGTGATTATGGGTGCACCAACTTCTAAAGAAAGAAATGCACAAATGACAAATTTACTTGATTATGCATTTAATCAATATCAAGTAAAGCAATTAATTAAACAAGGTGAGAATATCGAAAGGCTTAGTATTAGCAAAGGTAAGTCTAAAGGTGTAAATGTTATCACAAAAAGCCCAGTTTCAGTTGTATTGAAGAAGGGTGAAGCGATGAATAAAATTACGAAAGATATTAAGCTGAACAAAAATATTCAAGCACCAATTAAAAAAGGGCAAGTTGTCGGAGTTTTAGTATTAAAACAAGGTAGTAAAGTTTTATCTAAAACAGACTTGGTTGCTAATAAATCGGTAAGTAAAGCTAATTGGTACGATCTATTTAAGCGTACTGTTGGAGGATTCAACTGATTTTTTCCGACTAATTTCGAGTATTACTAAAAGATTTGGCGTTTTACCACTAGTTTTGTCATGCATGAAGGAATTCGGTTTAGTTTTAACGAAACTCTCAATAACCGTCAAATAAGGAGGTTATTGTAGTGAGTCTTAATATTGAACTTGAAGTGAAAAATGCAATCCTTTGTGTAAGACTTGCAGGGGAACTAGATCATCACACTGCTGAGGATTTACGTTTACAAGTAAATGAGGTATTAGAGTCACGGACTATCAAACATATTTTATTAAATCTTGAGCATTTAACATTTATGGATAGTTCTGGTTTAGGTGTCATTTTAGGTAGATATAAAGTTATTCGAAATAAAGGTGGAGAAATGGTTGTATGTTCAATTTCTCCATCAATTAAACGGTTATTTGATATGTCTGGTTTATTTAAGATTGTTCATTTAGCTGATGATGAGTCAAATGGACTTAATGTATTGGGGGTGGCATAATGCGAAATGAAATGAACCTTCAATTTTCCGCATTAAGTCAAAATGAATCATTTGCTCGTGTAACGGTAGCTGCATTTATTACCCAACTAGATCCTACATTAGATGAATTAACTGAAATTAAAACTGTAGTATCTGAGGCTGTTACAAATGCGATTATTCATGGTTATGAAAATAATCCTGAAGGTATCGTATTCATTTCAGTTCTACTTGAAGATCAGACAGTAACTTTAACAATTCGAGATGAAGGGATTGGTATTGCTGATTTAGATGAAGCAATGCAACCTTTATATACTTCAAAACCAGATTTAGAAAGATCCGGCATGGGATTTACGATAATGGAGAATTTCATGGATCAATGTGAAGTTGTGTCCACTATCAATGTTGGTACAACGATTACGGTTAAAAAGTACTTATCAAATAGCAATGTTTTAAGTAATTAAGGAGAATCGCCTATGGACGTAGAAGTCAAGCAAGATCAACCCCGTGCGCAGTTAAAGGATCATGAATTAAAAGAGTTAATTAAGCGTAGTCAGGCTGGAGATCAATTGGCTAGAGACAGCATCGTCGGGCACAACATGAGACTGGTATGGTCAGTTGTTCAGCGCTTTATTAACCGTGGATATGAACCAGATGATTTATTTCAGATTGGTTGTATCGGATTATTGAAATCGGTAGATAAATTTGATCTATCTTATGATGTGCGATTTTCTACATATGCTGTTCCGATGATTATCGGAGAAATCCAACGATTTATTCGAGACGACGGAACAGTTAAAGTGAGTCGTTCATTAAAGGAAACGAATAATAAGATTCGAAAAGCAAAAGAAGAATTAAGTAAAACGCTTGGAAGAATGCCTACAATTAACGAGATTGCTGCTCATATGGAAATTACACCAGAGGATGTTGTACTTGCACAAGAAGCTAGTAGAGCACCTTCATCAATTCATGAAACGGTGTATGAAAATGATGGTGATCCTATTACATTGTTAGATCAAATTGCTGATAACCATGAAACAAATTGGTTTGAGAAATTTGCATTAAAAGAAGCGATAAAACAACTAGATGATCGAGAGCGATTAATTGTCTATTTAAGATATTATAAAGATCAAACTCAATCAGAAGTTGCTGAACGATTAGGAATTTCTCAAGTGCAAGTTTCAAGACTAGAGAAAAAAATTCTCCAACAAATGAAAGACAAAATTAAATAAAATCCCTAAACTATTTAAGCTGAAGAATCGTAGTTAATACAATACGATTTTTCAGCTTTTTTATTTTGTCTTTATTTTTGAATTTTTACTGTAAGCTCCGGTTTCAAATAGAAGAAACATCTTCAAGTTCCACTATCAGATGCTTTATTTCGAAGGGGCTGATGCCTAACTTTTCCTATTTTTACATACTGAACTACTCAGATTAATCTTCATGGACTTATATTTTTGGGAAGTTTTCACATACTAGTTGTAATTGAATTCATAAAGCTTTGAAACTGAGGGGAAATTATGAATAAGGTGTTATATATTAAATTACTTAATCGAATCGTTGTACAAGTAGGTAAACGTGTACATCTAGGAGAGATTGCACGATTACAAGGGATTAATGTTGATTTAACCCAAATGAAAAATATCATTGTACATGAATCTAAAAAGGAGGATGGTACACATACAGTTATTGATATTCTAGATCTTTTACCATTAATTCAAGAAATTGAACCTGATATTTCGTTTGAACTCGTTGGAGTGACAATGTGCATTATAGAACTTAAAAATGAAGTTTCAAAGGATCGTTTTTTTCTTTTTTGTTTCGTTTGGATCTTGTTATTTACAGGTTCTTCATTAGCAATAATTTATTTCCATGAAGATGTTAGCATGCAGCAGGTTCAACAACGAATTTACTATATGATTACAGGAGAACATAATCATAAACCATTATTGTTTCAAGTACCATATTCTTTTGGACTAGGAATTGGGATGATTTTATTTTTTAATCAATGGTTTAAGACTAGATTAAACGAAGAACCGAGTCCTCTTGAAGTAGAAATGTTTCAGTATCAACGCTCAATGGATGAATACGTGTTAGTAAATGAAAATAAGAAGCCAAACAAAAGTGTAAATACTGATGATTAGACAATTGTTTATAGTGTTTGTAGGTTTTTCAGGAGGTATTGCTGTTGGTACTGGTTTTGTAGCATTTTTATCGGTTATTGGGATTATTCCGAGACTAACACAGTTAACAAAAACGATTAAAAAAATTCGCGCTTATGAGTTTGCAGTTATTTTAGGAGCAATTTTTGGTTGCTGGATTAGTTTGCGAAATACCGTATTTAATTTGCCGAATATATTTTCAGTTTTTATTGGGCTATTAGCAGGTATTTTTATTGGAATGTTAGCTGCAGCCTTAACCGAAGTTTTAAACGTTTTTCCAATCTTAGCAAAACGAATTGGCATTCAAAAGAAAATTGTGTACTTATTAATGGCAATCGCACTAGGAAAAGTTTTTGGGTCGTTATTTCATTGGATTTATTTTATAGAGTAAAGGATGGATGAAATGAGTGGGAAATTAAAAGCTAATTATAAAGAGAATATAAAACCATACCAACCGAAAAAGCCGGTATTAAAAAATTGTATTAAAGCGTTTTTAGTTGGGGGATTTATTTGCTTTTTAGGTGAGTGTATTACGAAAATCTATATTAACTATTTTAACTTTACTGAAAAAAATGTGGGTGATCCAACAGTAGCTACACTTGTTTTAATTTCTAGCTTACTTACAGGGTTAGGTATATATGACAAAATTGGACAATTTGCAGGTGCAGGATCTGCTGTTCCTGTAACAGGCTTTGCCAACTCTATGACGAGTGCTGCTATGGAACATAGAAGTGAAGGTCTAGTTCTAGGGGTTGCAACAAATATGTTTAAACTAGCGGGTTGTGTAATTGTTTACGGAGTTGTTTCGGCATATATCGTTGGAATGATTCGATACGCATTTAAAGTATTCTTTTAGGAGGTGAGTACATATGGCTTTAGTCGGTAAACAAACTTGGGAGTTTCAAAATGGTGTTTATGTCCAAGCATCTGGAACCGCTGTAGGACCAAGAGAAAACTTGGGACTGTTAGCTGGCAAATTTGATTATGCTTATGAAGATCTTCATTGTAATGAAGATAATTGGGAATTAGCAGAAAGAGCATTAATGAGAAATGCAATTTCGGTTGCACTTAAAAAAGCAAACAAAACCGTTGAAGATATCGATGTATTTTTAGCAGGTGATTTATTAAATCAAAATGTTACTGCGAACTTTATGGCAAGGGAATTGCAACTTCCTTTTTTATGTATGTTTGGAGCGTGCTCAACTTCAATGGAAACGGCTGCTCTTGGTGCACAGTTAATCGATAGTGGTTACGCAAAAATGGCGTTGGCAGCAACAAGTAGCCATAATGCTACTGCTGAAAGACAATATAGATATCCTACAGAATACGGTGGACAAAAACCAGATTCTGCAACTTTTACAGTAACTGGAGCAGGAAGTGTTCTCCTTTCAAATAAAAAAAGCAGAATAAAAGTAAAATGCGCCACAATTGGTACAGTTCAGGATTTAGGTTTGACAGATCCATTCGACATGGGTTCTGCGATGGCACCTGCAGCAGCCTATACAATCGTACAACACTTTAAGGACACAAATACAACACCTAATGATTATGATTTTATCGTAACTGGAGATCTTTCAGCTGTAGGCGCACCAATTTGTGAACAACTTGTTAGAGAAGAAGGATATGATATGGCAGGAAAATATAATGATTGTGGATTGCTAATCTATGATCGAGATAATCAAGAAGTTTTTGCTGGTGGAAGTGGATGTGCTTGTTCAGCGGTCGTAACATATGGTCATTTATTTCAAGAGTTAAATAAAGGTACTTATAAACGAATTTTAGTAGCGGCAACCGGCGCTCTTTTAAGCCCAACAATGATTCAACAGAAAGAGTCAATTCCAACTATTTCACATGCTGTCGTTTTCGAAAGCTGTTAGGAGGTGTTCAGATGGATTTTGTTAATGCTTTTATAGTAGGAGGTCTAATTTGTGTAGTTGGCCAGTTATTGTTTGATTTCACAAAATTAACACCAGGTCATGTGATGTGCATATTTGTAGTAATTGGGTCAATTTTAGATGGGTTTGGCATTTACGATAAGCTAATAAAATTTGCAGGTGCAGGTGCAACCGTTCCAATTACTAGTTTTGGCCATTCTTTATTACACGGGGCGATGGCAGAAGCAAATGACCACGGCTTCATTGGTATTGGAATGGGGATCTTTTCCCTAACTTCATCTGGAATTTCGGCAGCAATATTATTCTCATTTATAATTGCTCTTATTTTTAAGCCAAAAGGTTAACTTATGAAAAAGAAAAGGATCATTATCGTAACCGACGGAGATGTTTATGCACATCGGAGTATTGAGTATTTGGCAAAACAATTTGGCGGATGCACAATATCACAATCGCAAGGTAATCCCACTAAGTTCTCTGGAAAGAGAATGGTTGAAATCATAATGCAAGCACAAAAAGAACCAGTATTTGTATTGTTTGATGACAGTGGCTTTATGGGAGAAGGTCCTGGAGAAAAGGCTTTAAAATATGTAGCAAGTGATAAACATATAGAAGTTATTGCTGCACTAGCAGTAGCATCAAATACACATCATCAAGAATGGACAAAAGTCGATGTAAGTATTGATAACGAAGGAAATTTAACTGAATACGGTGTCGATAAGTATGGAGTACCTGATATTGAAATAGGAAGAATAAATGGAGACACTGTTTATAATTTGGATCAACTAAACATCCCTTTCATTTTAGGAATTGGAGATATTGGAAAAATGGGTGGAAGAGATGATATTGAAATCGGTTCACCCATTACAAGAAAAGCAATTGAATATATCCTCGAGAGGAGTGAACTCCACTGACTACGAAAAAAGAGCCGACAAAACTTACAAATAAACTAGTTACAAATGCACATACAATAAGTGATCGAATCGGTTATGGAGTAAGTTTTGATGTTGGAAAACGTGTGATTTTTGTAAATAAAGTTGAAGTTAATCTATATTATGTTAACGGATTAACGGATACAAGTTTTATTCAAAGGTTCTTAGATGACTTAATTGGGCTTGAAAAAGTCGAGAAAAATAAATCAATGTTTAAAAATATTGAGGATACGATTGTCCATCAATCAGTAGAGATTGTATTAACATTTGAAGATGTTATAAAGAAAGTATTATCTGGTTTAATTGTAGTATTAGTTGATGGAGAAGATAAAGGACTTGCAGTCGATGTAAGGAGTTATCCTGGGCGTGGTCCAACAGAACCAGACACCGAGCGAGTAGTACGTGGATCACGAGATGGTTTTACTGAGAATATTATTAATAATACAGGCCTAATTAGAAGACGTATTCGTGATGAAAATTTAAGAAATGAAATTCTTCAGGTAGGTGAAAGTTCTAAGACAGACGTTTGTTTGTCCTATATAGAAGGTTTAGCACACGCGGAACTTGTTAAAGAAGTTCGGGATCGAATTACAGGTATTCACGTTGATGGTCTTACAATGACAGATAAGAAATTAGAGGAATTTATATTAAAACAAGGATATAATCCATTTCCTTTAGTTAGATATTCGGAAAGACCTGACGTTGTGGCAAACCACATTCTTGAAGGACATGTATGTATTATAGTGGATACATCTCCGAGCGTAATCATTACGCCTGCAACGTATTATCACCATATGCAACATGCAGAAGAATTCAGACAAACTCCTTCAGTCGGAACATTCCTTCGATGGGTTCGTTATATGGGAATTTTTATGTCAGTCTTTTTATTACCATTTTGGTTACTATTATGTAATTATCCAGAGGTATTACCAAAATCATTAAGTTATATTGGTCCAAAAGAAACAAGTAATATTCCGATTTATTTACAACTAATTATTGCTGATATGGGGATTGAATTCCTGAGAATGGCAAGTATACATACACCAAATGCAGTTTCCACTTCGATGGGGATTATTGCAGCAGTATTGATTGGACAAGTCGCAATTGATGTAGGCCTTTTCCAACCGGAAGTAGTATTATATACGGCTGTGTCAATGATTGGATCCTATGCTACGCCTAGTTATGAGCTAGCACTTGCAAATAAATTAGCCAAATTTTTTATATTAATTTTAACTGCAATATTAGGTGTTAAAGGCTTTATGATTGGCTCGACATTATTTATACTGTTTTTAGCAAGCCTCAATACTTTAAATACACCTTATTTTTGGCCATTTATCCCATTTGATGGCAGAGCCTTCTGGCATTTAATTATCCGTACAAAAGCTAGTGAAAGTCAACATAAAAAAGGTGGAAAAACAATCGGTGATGCTACCATTTAATCTGGTAGGTTAAGGAAAGATTCGTAATGCTGATGAAATAAAAGAGGGGGGCTGTCTTAGGAGTCAAATTAACTGACAAATAGACGCCCTAAAAAAATGTACTAGCGCTGGGGAGGTATCTCAACAGCGCTTTTCATTTGTAGTAGATAAAATCGAACTTTATTATAGAAATTAGCCAAATTTTGATCAATTTTTTTTGGAAATAGAAAAGAATTAAGCTATCCATTTAAAAGGAGCTGATATTGTACAATTTTTAACTTGTACTACCTGTACTGGTATGGGTAAGCTTTTTTTTATATGCTATATTTCATCGTTTATTTGCACAGACGGACCCCATATTTGAAGCTTTTGCTTATGCGAGGCTTAGCTCGTTTTTTTCTTAGTTGACAACTCTCTTTTTAAAAGAAACAAACCCGGTTACTTTTTTTAGTAACCGGGTTTGTTTCTTTCTTATTTAAAGAATGAAAGAATCGCATCAAATAATGCGGAGAAGAAATCTTTAAGTTTTTGAATAAAAGATTGACCTTCTTCAGAATTTAAGTATTCTGAGATTTTATTTTTAGCTTTTGTTAATTGGTTTCCTACTTGATCCCAATTAATATTTAAATCTTTCATTTTTTCAAATAAAGACATCAAACTAGCCTTTTGATCAGCAGTTAATGTAATACCAAGATCCTTTGCTAATCGATCAATTAAAGATTTTAATTCATCGGTTGACATGTTTGGATTTTTAGCAAGCTCTTCCTTCACTTTAGTGACAAGTTGTACAGCTTTTTCATTACCTACAGAATCACCAAGTTCGGCCGTTTTAACCATTTCTTCATTTGCTACTTTTTTAACATCATCAGGTATAACTTCACCTGAACTTAGCTCATATGCCTTCATAATCCCAGTTAAAGCAGCAGTACCGGATACTTCAAATGGTGCAGTAATTACAATATTTGCATCCTTTAATCCAGCAGTGATTAAAGCATTTGTATACATTGAGTTAGTAACCCATGAAATATTATTTGATTGAACGACGATGCCTGTATTTTTTTCACCGATTGTAATCATAGCAGATGAAAGAGCTCGAGTACCGATTTGAGCACTAGGTACAGTACCATCTAAATATTTATGCTCCTCTTGATTCGAAACAGTCACAATTCTAGCATCAGATGGTGCACCCATTTCAGCTAATAATGCTTTCTTTTGCGTTTCAGATAAATTTTGTCCAAGAGTAACAATCGTTTCACCAGGAACAGAATCAGCAAATACCGATAAAGGCATAGCTATTAATCCCATTGAGATGGTGAACGCTAATAACTTTCGTTTCAACAAAGAGACACTCCCTTTACACTAATCCAAATTTTACATCTTACAACACTATTATAGTACTTTTAGAAAACTTGTCATTACTTTTTGTTTTTTGTATGATAATATCAGCGTTACTAGTTTATTCAGTAATGAAAAATATAGGACAATTAAGTCTTATGAAATTGTACATACATAAGGAGGATTTTTATTATGAAAAAAGCAAGTATAACGTTTGAAAATGGTGAACAAATCTTAATCGAATTATTCCCAGAGCATGCACCAGGTACAGTTGAAAACTTTGAAAAATTAATCCGTGAAGGTTTCTACAATGGATTAACATTCCACCGTGTAATTCCTGGATTTGTATCTCAAGGTGGAGATCCAAACGGTAATGGAACAGGTGGCCCAGGATACAAAATTAAATGTGAAACTGTTGGTAATCCATTAAAACATAAAGCTGGAGCTTTATCAATGGCACATGCTGGAAAAGATACTGGTGGTAGCCAATTCTTTATCGTTCACGAGCCACAACCACATTTAGATGGAGTTCATACAGTTTTCGGTCAAGTAATCGAAGGTATGGATACAGTTTTAAGAATGCGTAATGGCGATGTTATGCAAGAAGTTAAGGTTTGGGACGAAGAATAGTCAAACCAAGACGAGGTTATTCTAAAACGACTTCAACTGAATAAAACCACAAGGAAAGAAATTTTCCTTGTGGTTTTTTATCATGTTCTTTGTTGATTAAACGATGAAATTATTTGATAACAGTCGGACTATATATTGAAGGTTAAATTTAGAAGATTTAATTTTGGTTTTTTTTATTGAAATATGTTTAGTTTTAATTGTTTCACATTCTATTTCATGTAATTTCTTCTATATTCTTGTTTCTTATAATCTATTTCCACATGATTCATATTCTTAATTGCAGTTTTCTTAGTTTTTATTGCAGATATGACTTTTTTAATTGCAGATTTGTCAAATTTAATTGTAGTATTAGCTTTTTTTACTGCAATTGCCCAGATTTAATTGCACTTTTTGCTAAATTTAATTGCACTTACTGGTCTCACCTTGATCTTACAATTAAAAACGCTGTTGATAATAATTCTGATTGTAATAGGAATTTTGATAATAATTTTGATTCTGCTGATTTGCAAATTCATGCTGGTTTTGAACTTGTCGATTACAGTTTTTTGGTGGTCCTATAAATATAGAAGGTTGTAAATTTGCTGTTGCATTTTTCCATTGGTTTTCATCAAGACAGTAAGTATGTGAGACGATATTTGAAGGTGTAAATTTCATTAAATCAGAGAATAAAATTACGTCAGGGGAAGGTGCATTAAATATTGCTAATAAACGAGTGTTGTCAACAGTTGCAATTTCATAATGCCACCAGCCTTGTGGTACGTTTGCAACTTGACCAGGAGTAATTGGGAAATTTAATAGTTGCTTTGTATAAGGATTCAAAATCGATACAACTGCAGCGCCAGAAATACAATATACTAATTCTGATGAATTTTGGTGATAATGTGGCTCTACAACATTATTCACACTTAAATATATATCCAATAATGACAAATTATCCAAAGTATTCAAATCATTAACACTTAATTGATTGATAAAGTTTTGACTATCCTTCACAAATGCATGATTTTTATTTAAATCATAAGTAAATTGAATACTTGGCGATGTATAATCTAAATCCAGCCTCATAATGATCACCCTTTTATATAACTCTAATTAAAGTTTACTGTAATCAAATTTATCTAATTGGTGACAAAAGCCTATGAGGTTGGATGGGCAGGAAGAATACATGACTAGTACGCTAAATTATTTTAAATTCTCTCCTATACCATATATCCCGTTTTTCCTTCTATCTGGTTTTCTGACTTGACAGAAAAATGTGAGAATTATATATTTGAAATATTGATATATTTGGAACGAATTTTTATATTTATCGTACTATAGAGGGATAATCAATCATATATTATGTATTGGTTTAGAAGCTAATTAGAGTTTTAATAATTTTTAAGAGGGGTTAACATGTTAATTAGGTATAAGAAAACATATGAGAAAATTGCAATGGGCCTGCTTTCGTTTATGCCGAATGAAAAGAATGTGAAGAGCTTAGTAAATACGATTAAAGATTATGAAACTAAAGATGATAATCATTTGTTCCTTTGGAAATTAGACGATATTGTTGGGATTATTGGAATACAACTACTACCAGATAAGGTTATTATGATTAAACATTTAAGTGTAAACCCTTCATTTCGAAATCAAGGTATTGCAACTTCACTTTACGATGCTATTAGATCTCAGTATACAGACTATACAATCGTAACAACGCAAGAAGTAGCTTCATTTATTGAACATTGTCATGTTAGTTTGAAAGTATTATAGAAAAAGGTGCTCAATTTTTTTGAGCACTTTTTTTGCGCTGTTGAAAAAAGTGCTTAATCATGGACCAGTCATGAGTAAGTACGAACCAACAAATTGCTATTTTTCTTAATTTCGAAACACTGAAAAAGGTGCCCAATTTTTTGCCACCTTTTCCTTTAACTCTAAATTTTTCTTCGTAATTCTAATTGCTTTAATCTTTCCGAAATGACATCTGTTCGATCTCTTGTAGAATGTTTATTAATTAAATCTTCCGTGAAAGACGAGTAATATTCTTTTTGATTTTGATATCTTTTAATCAATTCTTGGTCATTTATTGGGAGATCGAAAGGGTGAAATTCCGTTTCGTTTTGAAGATTTAGCTGTAAATCTGATATGATTTGTTGAAAGCGAAATTGATCAATTCCAGCCATTTCCAATAAATTAGAATCATTTGAAAAGGTAATGACGTGTCGAAATAATTTTTTAGCACCAGTAAAGTTTCTTCTTCTATAATGATATAACACTACCGATAATCTTATTAAACCTAACCAGACTTTTTTATATTGATGATTTAATTCAAGTTTCCATTGTTCCTCAAGAATTTCATGACATTCAAAAAAATCTTGATCAAAATGGAAATGGCATAAATACTTTATGTATCGCTCGTTTTTATTGTAATGGACCAAGTTTTTCACCTCTTTATTACTAAAATTTTATCAGAAATGGAGTTATTTAAAAAGAAGAAAGCCTAGAGCAATGTCTAGACTTTCACGTTTTGTTTATTCACGGGGTTAAATTAACAGACGAAAGCACATCCAACGATGATTAATAAAATAAATAATACTACGATTAAAGCAAAGCCTCTGCCGTGGCCGAAACCGCCGAACTCTGGAGAAACAGCACCTCTACTCATGAAATAACCTCCTTACCAAAAAATAATTCTTCTTGCACTGATATCTTATGAAAAATTTTAGAAAATGGTATAGGCGTAAAACTAAAAATTTAGGAACAAAGTAACTTCATCGATTAAAAAACCTTTTCTGTTATATAGTTTTATGAAATAATACTTTATACTGTTATTGAGTATATTTTTATTTTAAAGTAAGTTGGTGAGTAGTTTGTGAAGCAATATGAAGTTAAAATTGATGCATTTGAAGGGCCATTAGATTTATTACTTCATTTAATTCAACGATTTGAAATTGATATTTATGATATACCTGTATCTGAAATAACAGATCAATATGTTTCATATATTCATACAATGAAAGAATTAGAATTGGATATAGCAAGTGAATATTTAGTGATGGCAGCTGAATTACTTGCGATGAAAAGTAAAAGTATTTTACCTAATCATGAAGAACAAGCTGATTGGGATGCAATACTTGAAGAAGACCCTAGAGAAGAATTAATGAATCGATTAATTATATATAAGCAATTTAAAGAAGCGGCGATTTTATTTCAGGAAAAAGAATCTGAACGTGCGATGATTTTTACCCGAAATCCAGTTGATTTGTCCGAATATGGACCTAGACCAGAAGATATTGTCATGCCGACTGATGTTACGATTTACGATATGTTTGGTGCACTTCAAAAGCTATTTAAACGTAAAAAGCTACAAGAACCACTTCAAACTAAAATAGTTCGTGAAGAAATATCGATCGAAAAAAGAATGGATGAAATAATTACCTTCTTAAAAAGTATAAAAAAGAGAACTAATTTCATCAGTTTATTTCCATATAATGATAAAGAAAGTATTGTAGTTACTTTTTTAGCGATTTTGGAGTTAATGAAAACAAAAGACATTGTAGTAGAACAGGAACAAAACTTTTCAGAAATTTTTCTTACATCACGGGAGGTTTTTGAAGATAAGCAAGCTGAGGTGTACTTGTAATGGAACAGGAAAAAAATTTAGTAGGAGTTCTAGAAGGACTTTTATTTGTAGCTGGCGATGAAGGAATATCGATTGTCGAGCTATCTGAGACTTTAGAATTAAGTCAAACCGATGTTCTAGAATTAATTGAGAGTCTAAAAAAAGAATATGAAAATCCTAATAGAGGATTACAAATTAGAATTTTAGCTAACAGATATAAACTTACTTCAAAAAGGGAACATGGTGAGTTTTTCAAAAAATTAGTTGAAAGTCCATCGAACTCTTCGTTGTCACAAGCAGCTTTAGAAACTTTAGCGATTGTTGCATATCAACAACCAATTACGAGGACAGAAATTGAAGATATTCGTGGAGTTAAGACTGAAAAACCAATTCAAACTCTTGTCTCGAAATATTTAATTAAAGAAGTTGGACGGGCTGAAGGTACTGGACGTGCAATTTTATACGGTACTACTTCTGAGTTTTTAGATTATTTTGGTCTAAAAAACATTAAAGAATTACCTCCACTACCACAAGATTTAAAAATGGAAGAGGTTGAAGAAGAAGCAGATTTATTTTTTAGCAAATTTGAAAAACAAGATTAGTTAAAAAATTCTGCAAATCTGTTGTCATCCTATGTTAAACTAATACTATGGAAATCTTGGAGGGTGAAAGAATTGTTAATTTATAATTGTCATGGGTATGAATTAGTAAAGGCTCAACCAAATACTTCGGAAGATTTTTTTAATCGATCTGAAGTTGAATATGAATATAATGGTCAAAAAATTGTAACTTCTGTCTTGTATGTTCGCTTTTTTGAAGAACAACTATCTGAAGTAAGTGATTTAAAAACAACTAGATTATATGAAAATGGCGATCAATCAGTAGATTTTCGTGATATAGTAGCACTTGCGCTAATTATTAAAAATCCTGATTATCGAGGAAGAAAGCGAATATATATTAATGAATTAGATCAATTTGTAAAAGAGCTACAAGGTGTTGATTTTGATAAATTGGTAGGATATGCGAGAAGTATTAAACAAAATTCAAATAAAATAGAAATATCGATTTAAATTAACGGAGGGAAAAAAATGTCGAATAAGATGGTAGAGCATCAATTAAAAATTGTTGGTAATCAATTAGGGATTGTTGGTCTAGAGTGTAATTTGTTTTTAAATAAGAATTCTTTACCGTCATTTCAACATGAAAACCAAGCAGTGGATCCTAACTACTTAGAAAAAATACTTTCTTCATTACGTAGAATTACAGTATATTGTGAGGATGCTAAAGAAGTTTGTGAGAAAATTTTAAGTGGACAGTTCCATAAAGCAACAGCTGAAGATACTTTACATAAAATTTATCACAGATGTATCGCAGAATTCTTCTCTCCTAAAAACGATGCATGGTATGAAAATAGTCGTGCAGCATACACTGGTAATCAAGCGATTACATTCTATAAAGCTGTGCCAGGAACTGTCCAAGACCTATTTTCATCATTAGAAAAAGTTTTTCAACAAATGCGAGAAGAACTTGAGTATTATGAAACAGATTATTCAACAAAACTTATGCAACAATACAAACAGTAATTAGAAAAATTGTTAAATGTAAATAGTAATGTTAAGAGAAAAAGACTAGAAATTTTCTAGTCTTTTCATTTTGTACAAAACTCAAAAAAATTGGATATATATAGTAATTTTTATATAAGATACGTTACAATACAATAGAAATTTCTTTGTAAGAGAAGAGGACCTGAAATGAAACAAATGTATTCAATTGGACAAAGGACAATCAAAACAGCAATCGGAAGTGGTATATCCTTATTAATAGCAGAAGCTCTACATTTACAAAATTACAGTACTGCTGCCGTCGTTACACTTTTAAGTATTCAAAATACAAAACGCAGATCATTTATAGTAGCAATTCAAAGATTTGTTGCATCAGTTATTGCCATGTTAATTGGATGGATGATGTTTGAATTTTTAAGCTATACGCCATTAACAGTTGTCATTTATTTTCTTTTAACGATACCCTTATTAGTCACATTGAAGTTACAAGAGGGAATCATTCCAAGCTCAGTGATTGTTTTGCAAATCTATGTGAGTAACAATAAATCAATATCTTTCTTATTTAATCAAGTTGAAATTTTAGCAGTTGGGATCTTAATTGCTTTAATAATGAATACATATATGCCGAGTATTGAGAAGAAGATGGTCGAATCTCAAAAGAAAATCGAGCAAAATTTTAAAATGTTACTTCTTGGTATTGCTTTAAAAATGAAGGGTAAGGACGAAGATTCACAAAATGATTTAATTTATGAAACAAAAATACTTTTACAAACGGCGAAAACATTAGCTTATAGGCAAGTTGAAAATAGTTTTATAAAATCAAACTTATATTATATTAATTATTTTGAAATGAGAGAACGTCAATTTGAAATCATATCGAATCAAATCATCCCTTTATTAAAGAAGGTTGCATTAAATTATCCACATTCAAAAATTATTGCAGAATTTTTTGAGGACACAGGTGTTTACTTAAAAGAAAAATCTACGGGGATTGAATTATTAGGGGAATTCAGTCATATGATGAATGACTTTAGAAAGATGCCATTACCTGAATCAAGAGATGAGTTTGAGACTAGGGCTAGTTTAATGATGATTGTTTATGAATTGGAAAAAGTGATTTCATTAAAAATGGAGTTTTACTCAGAAAATCAGACCGTTTTAGAGAAGCTAAACTAATCATTTTATATAAGAACATGCGGAATTAACATCTTAATTTACGTGATTTCCATTAATCGTGTGAAACACGTGAATACCGGTAATAGCTATAAATTTAATATCATACAATGGAAAGTAGAAGAGAAATTTATTTTCTCTGATGGAGGTGTATGATGTTAAATCAATCTGAACTCGTCACTTACTTTCAGGAGGTAGAAATCTGGTGTGCGAATGTATTACAGTTGCTGTCTGAAAGATTTGACCATATTCAAGAAAAAGAATTATTAGAATATAAAGTAAAACTATTGTTAAACAGAATGGGAACAAAAGGTCATTATGTAGATCAAAATTCCTTTTTAGATGAAATTAGTATGGATGTGGATGATATACAGGAACGATTAATTTCAATTTTAAATGAAGAGGAATATGATGATAGTTATGCGTATCGGGTAATAGAAGTCGAAGAGAGAGTAGGGATTGGTAAACATGAGCTTCCACCTTTACCATATCCATATAATGCACTCGAGCCATATATATCAAAAGAAATCATGATGCTGCATCATGATAAGCACCATAAAAGTTATGTAGATGGCTTAAATAAAGCTGAGATTGAATTAGAAAAGGCAAGAAAAAATAAGGAATACGATTTATTAAAGCATTGGGAAAGAGAGCTTGCATTTCATGGGTCGGGTCATTACTTGCATACTATATTTTGGAATAATTTAAGTAAATCAGGTGGAGGGCAACCTCATGGAGTTCTTTTAAAACAAATTGAAGATGACTTCGGAAGTTATGAAGACTTTAAAGAGCATTTTACACAAGCTGCTAAAAAAGTGGAAGGTGTCGGTTGGGCGATTTTAGTTTGGGTTCCAAGATCGAATCGGTTGGAAATTCTTCAAACTGAAAAACATCAATTCTTTACTCAATGGGATACAATTCCATTGCTAGTTTTGGATGTTTGGGAGCACGCTTATTATTTACAGTATAAATTTGATAAAGACTCATACATTACAAACTTTTGGAACATAGTTAATTGGCCGGATGTAGATTATCGATATGGTTATGCTAGTCAATTAAAATGGCAACCCTTTTATTAATTGGCGAAAAATAGTAAGTGCTGGAATTGCTCAGGTTGTATATCTGAACAAGTTCAGCACTTTTTTTCTTAAAAAAAGTCATTTTTTTATAATGTAATTCGTAAACTTGTACTAATTAGGACTAACTGTGGAGTTGATGCGAAAGATGAAAAAATGGCTAGTAGTAGGAATCATTGGCTTATTTTTAATCGGAATTATTATTCCGACGAATAATGTTGAAGCATTTGGAGGAGTTAGTGCTAGAAATGCAGTTTTGATGGATCAAAAAACTGGACGAATCTTATATGGTAAAGCAATGCATGACTCTGAAAGAATCGCCAGCATTACAAAAATAATGACTGCAATTCTTGCTGTAGAGTCCGGTAAAATGCAAAACACGATAACAATTAGTTCAAGAGCAGTACAAACAGAAGGTTCATCCATTTATTTAAAACCTGGACAAAAAATTAAGCTGGAAGATTTAGTTTATGGTTTAATGCTTAGGTCAGGGAATGATGCAGCTAATGCAATCGCCGAGGCTGTAGGGGGTAGCATCGAAGGTTTTGTTTATATGATGAACGAGAAAGCAAAAGAAATCGGTATGAGTAATACATATTTTAGCAATCCATCAGGACTTGATCAGCAAGGAAAAGAGCATTACTCATCTGCTTATGATATGGCGCTATTAACAAGATACGCTATGGAAAATCCTAAATATGCAAAAATTGCAGGTACAAAAGTACACCGTGCCCCAAATACGGCAGAATCTTGGGATTATGTTTGGAAGAATAAAAACAAGTTGCTTACTTTTATGTACAAGTATAGTACTGGAGGAAAAACTGGATTTACTAAAAAAGCAAGAAGAACACTTGTTTCAACTGCTTCAAAAAATGGAATGGATTTAATTGTTGTAACACTAAATGATGGGCAAGATTGGCAAGATCATATGTCACTATTCGAATATGGTTTCAGTAACTATCCTTTAACGAAAGTATTAAGTAAAGGTGGAATTAAGGAGGTCACAAATAAAAAATATAAAGGACATGTTTATATGAAAAATGACTTCTCTTATCCATTAGATAAAAAAGAGCGAGATCAAGTAAGAATCACAATTGAAATGCAAAAGCCGACCAAGAAAAAAATCGCTAATGATGCAATTGTTGGTAAAGCGATTATTGAACTAGAAGGTGAACAAATTGGATTTAGAAATATTTTTTATAGTGATAGCAAGGTCAAAGTATTTACGAAAGAAATAATCCAAAATGGAAAACAGGTTCTCTTAAACTTAATGGGAGAGCACTCCGATGGTTAATATTATTTGGGTTGCTCTTACAATAATTGGTTTTATTTTTGCGATGATTAATGGCACCATGGATGAAGTGAATAAAGCAGTATTTGACGGAGGAAAGCAAGCAATTACCATTATTATTGGACTAGTTAGTGTTCTTGTTTTTTGGTTAGGATTAATGCGAATAGCAGAAGAATCAGGGTTATTAAAAATTCTTTCGAAATTATTTCAACCATTTCTATCATTCTTGTTTCCGAGAATTCCTAAAGACCATCCAGCACTTGGTTATATTATGTCAAATATGGTGGCCAATTTATTCGGTTTAGGAAATGCTGCAACTCCATTAGGTATAAAGGCGATGGAACAACTAAAAGTATTAAATAGAAATAGTATTGAAGCAAGTGATGACATGATTACATTTTTAACTTTAAATACAAGTGCAATCACTTTAATTCCTACAACTGTCATAGGAGTTAGAATGTCTTATCATTCTTCAAATCCTACTGAAATAGTAGGTGTTACAATACTTGCACAGGTCGTTTCATTTATTGGGGGACTCGCAGTAAATAGTTTTTTTGCAAGTAGGCGAAATCGAAGGGGGAGAAAATAAATGGGATATATGAATACGATATCACTTTATATCATTCCATTTATTATCGCTGTCATATTAATACATGGAACTTGGAAAAAGGTGCCGACGTATGAATCTTTTGTAGAAGGTGGAAAAGAGGGTGTAACAATTGCAGTGCAATTAATTCCATTTTTAGTAGGTATGCTAGTATCCATCTCGATCTTTAGAGCATCAGGTGCTCTAGAGTTTTGTGTAGAACTAATGCGTCCGTTATTAAGTTCACTAGGTATTCCTGCAGAAGTTTTTCCGCTGGCAATTATTCGACCTATTTCTGGTTCGGCTGCTTTAGGTATTACTTCGGATTTAATTAAAACATATGGACCAGATTCATTTATCGGAAGGCTAGCTTCAACTATGCAAGGTAGTACAGATACAACACTATATGTTTTAACGGTGTATTTTGGAGCGGTAGGTATTCGTAAAATGGGTGATGCATTAAAAGTAGGCTTAATTGCTGATGCAATCAGTATTATTTTTTCAATTATTTTTGTAACGATGTTCTTTTCTTAACTCAACCGATACGATTAAAAAAGTACTTTTATTTTAGGATAAAAGTACTTTTTTATTGCGCATTTAAAATTAATATCTTATAATACCAATAAGAATAGTTGGTATTAAGACAACGTTCAATTTTACCCATGTTGCATATAATGGATTGGAAGAAACTAACCTTTTTGTGACATAAAGGAGCTTGAAATTATGAAAGTTGTAAAGTCAGTACACGAGCTGATCGGATCAACACCATTGCTTGAAATTACAACATTCCCTTTACCAAAAGGAACAAAACTATTTGCAAAGCTAGAATTCTGTAACCCAGGTGGAAGTGTAAAAGATCGACTTGGAATGGAATTAATCGAAAGTGCACTTAATGAAGGGAAATTAGAAAAAGGTGGTACAGTAATTGAACCAACCGCTGGAAATACAGGAATTGGTTTAGCACTAGCAGCTATAAAATATGGCGTAAATGTGATATTTGTTGTTCCTGAAAAATTCAGTATAGAAAAACAAACGTTGATGAAAGCACTTGGAGCAAAAATTGTGAACACACCTACAGAAGATGGAATGACAGGTGCAATAAAAAAAGCGAATGAGCTCTCAAAAGAAATACCGAATTCATTTGTACCTTCACAATTTAGTAATGAAGCAAATCCAAGAACCTATTACAAAACATTAGGTCCAGAGTTAGTTGACCAACTCGATGGAAAAATAGATGTATTTGTTGCTGGAGCTGGTAGTGGAGGAACATTTACTGGAACAGCTCAGTATTTAAAAGATAAATTACAAAATGTAAAAACAGTTATTGTTGAACCAGAAGGATCAATATTAAATGGCGGCAAGCCAGGTTCACATGATACAGAAGGAATTGGAATGGAATTCATTCCTGCCTTTGTAGATACAAACTTATTTGATGATATTTATACAGTACTTGATTCAGACGCATTTCGTTTAGTAAAAGAACTAGCAACGAAAGAAGGACTTTTAGTTGGAAGTTCCTCAGGAGCTGCGTTATATGCAAGTTTATTAGAAGCAAAAAAAGCAAAACCAGGGAGTACAATCGTAACGATTTTCCCAGATAGTAGTGAAAGATACTTAAGTAAAAACATATATAGTGAGGGATAAAATATGAAGAAAAAGACGGCGTTAATACACGGGGGAATTAGTAGAGATGAAACAACTGGTGCGGTTAGTGTTCCAATTTATCAAACTAGTACGTATAAACAAGATGCTGTTGGCAAACATAGGGGATTTGAATATTCCAGAACAGGCAATCCGACACGACATGCTCTTGAAGAGTTAATGAAAGATATTGAGCACGGTGTTGCAGGGTTTGCATTTGCATCTGGAATGGCAGCTATTCATACTGTGTTTAGTTTATTCAAGACTGGTGACCATATCGTAGTGGGCGATGATGTTTATGGTGGTACTTACCGATTACTTACAAGAGTGTTATCAAATTTAGGTATAACAGCTACATTTGTTGATACAAGTAATATTACTTCAGTTGAAAATGTTATTTCACCAAATACAAAAGCAATTTTTATTGAGTCACCTAGTAATCCATTATTAAAAATTACTGATATTAAAGCAATTGCAAAACTTGCTAATGAATATGACTTATTAACGATTGTTGATAATACTTTTGCTACTCCATACTGGCAACAACCTCTTACAATAGGTGCTGATATTGTTGTTCATAGTGGAACTAAGTACCTTGGAGGACATAGTGACGTAGTAGCTGGGATTGTTGTAACGAATAAAGAAGAGTTAGCTGAAGATTTAGCGTTTTATCAAAACTCGATTGGTGGGGTTTTAGGACCAAACGATAGTTGGTTATTACAACGTGGTATTAAAACACTTGGAATTAGAATGGAAGAGCATGAAAGAAATACGCATGAAATTGTGACGTTCTTATCGAATCATCCAAATGTAAATAAAGTTTTCTATCCTGGATTATCGACACATCCAAATCATGAATTAGCAAAACAACAAAGCAGTGGATTTGGTGGCATGTTATCTTTTGAATTAAAAGAAGGTTTAGATCCAGAAGAATTTGTAAGTAAATTAAAGTGGTTTACATTAGCTGAAAGTTTAGGAGCAGTTGAAAGTCTTGTAGGTATCCCTTCAAAAATGACGCATGCTTCGATCCCAAGGGAAAAACGAATTGCATCCGGAATTTCTGATGAATTAATTCGATTATCAGTTGGTCTAGAAGATTTAGAAGATTTAATCGAAGACCTAGAACAAGCATTAATATTTCAAACATCAAAGGTGAGATAAATGGGTAGAGAGTTTTTAGATGTATTTACTGGTTGGGCAGAAAGTTACGATTCTTTTGTTCAAGGCCATGACCCAGAATATAAAGAAGCATTTCGACGTTATGATGAAATACTTAACGAAATTGTTAATAGAAGTGGAAACAGCGTCCTTGAATTTGGAATCGGTACAGGGAATTTAACAAAGTTACTTCTTAATAAAGGAAAAACTGTATTTCCAATCGAACCATCTCCTGAGATGAGAATTATTGCCTCAAAGAAATTAGGAGAGAATATTACGATTCACGACGGAGATCTAATTGATTTTCCAAAACCACAGGCCGAGATAGATACAATTGTAAGTTCATACGTTTTTCATCATTTAACTGATCAAGAAAAATATGAAGCTATTAAAATATATAGCTCATTATTGAACTCAAATGGAAAAATCGTATTTGCAGATACAATGTTTTTAACTGAAAACGAATATAAGAATGAAATTACAAAAGCAGAAAATGCAAATTATATCAATTTAAGAGATGATTTAATTAGAGAATATTATCCATTAATTCCAGTTGTTCGTTCACATTTTGAAAAAAATGGATTTGATGTGAAATTCGAACAATATAATGATTTTGTATGGATCGTTGAAGCTACAAAAAAATAGAGAGAAAGTAATTTAGGAGGAAATAAAATATGCCATCAGTTGAAAGTTTTGAATTAGATCACACAAAAGTTGTTGCTCCTTACGTTAGACACTGTGGAACTCATGCAGTTGGTACAGATGGAGTTGTTACAAAATATGATATTCGTTTTTGCCAACCAAATAAGCAAGCACTGAAGCCAGATACAATTCACACTTTAGAACATTTATTAGCTTTAAACGTTCGTGAAGCAGTACCAGCTGGTGACCCTTTTAAAATTATTGATTTATCACCAATGGGATGCCAAACAGGATTTTATTTAATAATCGCTGGTACACCTTCTATTTCAGAAGTAATCACATTATTACGTAAAACAGCTGAACTTGGACTACAAGTTGAAGAAGTACCTGCTGCAAATGAGCTTCAATGCGGCCAAGCAAAACTTCACGACCTTGAAGGCGCAAAAAAATGGTTAAAATATTGGAGCGAGCAAACAGACGAAACGTTGGAAAGCGTATTTGCTTAATATTGAAAAACGTCATCTTAAATGGATGACGTTTTTTTATATTAGACTGTTGGAAAAAAGATCATGCTAGAGTGCAAATAAAATAGGTGAAACTGCAATTAAAAAGGTCAAAACTGCAAAAAAAATTAAGTGAGTGCAAATAAAAAAGCTAAAACTGCAATTAAAAATGGCAGATCTGCAAATAAAAAAGTCGAAACTGCAAATAAAATTAAACTGCAAAAAAGACCACGGATCATTCATAAATTAGAGCGAACATCACAAGAATCTCGAAGACTAATTGTAAAATGGATTGAGAAATGAACAAATCAAAATAATATCATTTAAAAAAGATAAACAAGAATCTCACCCCAAGGTAAGTGGGCATCATGTAGTGGAAATCAACCTCATGCAGGCTCCTTAATTCGTTTTTCAACAGAATGAAAAAAACGTCATCCTAATTTTGATGGCGTTTTTGATTAACTAATTTATGGCCTTTTTAATTAATGTTGCTAATGATTACTAGATATAACTTAAAATTTAAATCAACAAAATGTTAAAAAACTTAATTGATCACAAGAAGTAATTTTTCTTTTGGAACGGTGAATTTAATTTCTCCAATATTTTCTTCAATATCTTCAATTGTTGGAATATCATCAAAGCTTTGAATTGAAATGGCATCATCTAAGCATAATAAAATATAAGGGAAATTAGTTTCTGTAGAGTCATAGATTAATTTGTATGCCTTTGAAGGTTTATCGGAAGTGAAAAATACATCGCCTAATTTAAACGAACCAACTGAATTATATTTTACTGCTGGATTAAAAGAATAATTCATATAGTAAGCTCCTTTTTCATTTTACTTATTATATTATTGACGGGTTCTTAATAGATTAAACAGCAAACTAGTAATTTGCTTGTATTGTAATAGATAGTTTGTTTTTTTGAGTTACCATTGTGACTTCACCAATCCAATCTTCAATATCTCCTAGGGTTGGCATAATGTCATAATTTTGGACTAGTCTAGCATCGGTTAATGAGACAAGAACATACGGGAAATCGTCTTCATTTTCCTCAAATACAAGCATATAGACTGTTTCATTCTTTTTAGTAATAAGGACACTACCTGGCGTAATAATTTTAGACCGGTCGAAAGCTGAGGAGTGTTTTAAAGTTAAATTCATATCTATTACCTCATTTCTGCAAATCTAGTAAATTATATGATAGATTTTTAAAAATATGATATTGAGAGAAGGAATAAGGAACAAGGGATTAAGGGGAAAAATGACGATGGGGCACTACTTGAAAAATGGAATCAAGGTTTAGATTTGGTGTTTAACTCACTTTATTCACAAAAAACCTTGTAGCTGGCACTTGTTTTCAATTGTATAAATCTGTATGATGGTTGAAGAGGTGAAATGATCG
Source organism: Gottfriedia acidiceleris (assembly GCF_004138285.1). Taxonomy (GTDB): domain Bacteria; phylum Bacillota; class Bacilli; order Bacillales; family Bacillaceae_G; genus Gottfriedia; species Gottfriedia acidiceleris_A. The sequence continues at coordinate 892,425 of NZ_SCFN01000001.1, forward strand.
AATGGAAAGATTACAGAAAGTTATTGCTAGAGCGGGAATTGCTTCTCGTCGTAAAGCAGAAGAGTTAATTAAAGAAGGAAAAGTGAAAGTAAATGGTCAGGTTGTTACTGAGTTAGGTGTAAAAGTAAGTGGTAACGATCGTGTTGAAGTGGAAGAGATTCCGATTGATAAAGAAGAACCAGTTTACTTCCTTTTATATAAACCATCAGGTGTAATTTCAAGTGTTTCAGATGATAAAGGTAGAAAAGTTGTAACAGACTTTTTTCCAATGATTAAACAACGTATTTATCCAATTGGTAGATTGGATTTTGATACATCGGGTATCATTCTATTAACAAATGATGGAGAATTTTCAAATCTACTTCAACATCCAAAATATGAAATAGATAAAGAATATATCGCAAAAGTAAAAGGTATTCCAACTAAAGAGCAGTTACGTAAATTAGAAAGAGGAATTGTACTTGAGGATGGGAAAACGGCTCCAGCTCAAATTAAAATGATTTCACTTGATAAAAGCAAAAATACTGCAATTATAAGACTGATCATTCATGAAGGGAGAAACCGTCAAGTCAAGAGAATGCTTGAAGCGATTGGTACTCCAGTTATGAAGTTAAAACGTGAACGATATGCGTTTTTAGATTTGAGCGGATTAACTCCTGGTGATGCAAGAGAACTATCACCTCATGAAGTGAAAAAACTAAGAGCAATGGCTACAGCAAAGCCACGCTAATTATAAGTCAGACTGTTGATCACTACTTTCTTACTTAGTTACCTAACCTATTTAAAGTACTTATTTATAATCCGGTTAACATTTTTAGAAAATGGTTTTAATACAGTCTGATATCCTATTTTTTTCACTACGACTCGGTAAATACCGAGTTTTTTCTTTGCTATAAACATTTAATATTTCAGGATAAAAGATTGAAAATTTAGTCTTTTTTGAAACGTATCAAATTTCTATTCAAGAATAGGAAATAATGATATTCTATCATATGGGAGGAACTGTATATATGAAGAAAAATAGAACGTTAATTCGAACGATTATCCTATTAGTTTTGGTTTGTGCAATTGGTTATACTTTTTACATAAATTTCTTTAAGAAAGATGAAGTTATTACTAAAGGAAGTAAAGCACCAAACTTTGCTATGACGGAGCTGAATACTGGTAAAAAATATACTCTTTCAGGTGAAAAGGGAAAAGGCGTAATTGTTAATTTTTGGGGTACTTGGTGTGAGCCATGTAAGCGAGAAATGCCTTTTATGAATGAAATCTATTCGAAATATAAGGGAAAAGGTATCGAGTTACTTGCAATGAACGCAGATGAATCTAAATTTTCAGTAGAAAGATTTGTAAGCGATTATAAACTTAATTTTCCAGTCGGAATAGATAAAGATCAAGAGGTTTTAAATACATATGGTGTTAACCCTTTACCAACTACGTTTTTTGTAAGTCCGGATGGGACAATAAAGAGAATCGTAACTGGTCAAATGACACCAAATTCTTTTGAAAGTTATATTAAAGAAATATTGCCAAAATGATGAGTGTACATTAGTAAGGGGAAATAAAATGGAGACTTTTAAATGTGAATGTGGTCATCTTAATCATGTAGGTACTGTAATATGTGAGTCATGTGGTAAACCTCAAGATGAAAAAGCAACCGACATACTTGATATGCGCTATGAAGGGACTGCTAGAAGATCAATCGTTAATAATCAAACTTATATAGATAAAATATGGACGTTTTTTTCATCTGTAAAAGTAGCTGTTGTAATCATTCTAATTACGCTAGTAGCAGCAGCATTAGGTACTATTTTTCCGCAAAGAGATCTACTACCGCCTACTGCGAATCCTGCAACATATTATCAAGATGAATATGGAATCTTTGGTAAAATATACGATGCAATTGGTTTGGATAATACGTTTAACTCTTGGTGGTTCATGTTACTTGTTGCATCGATTGGGATATCACTAGTAATTTGTAGTTTAGATCGAATTTTACCACTCTATAAAGCTCTAAACAAACAAACTGTTACTAGACATCCAAACTTTTTAAAAAGACAAAAAATGTTTGGAATTAGTAGAGTTGATCATATTCCAGACGAAATAGAAAAAGCTAAAGTTAATTTACGTAAAAGAGGTTATAAAATACGTGAAGAAAACGGCAATATCTTAGCAGAAAAAGGTCGTTTCTCTCGTTGGGGTCCATATGTAAACCATATAGGGTTAATTATCTTCCTTATTGGGGTAATGATGAGATATGTACCAGGAATGTATATGGATAAGGCTCTATGGGTTCAAGAAGGCGAATTAAAACCTGTCGTTGGTACAAACCAAAACTATTATATTAAATTAAATGATTTCCATATGGAAACGTATGATAAAGATAAAGAAGGTAAAGTTTATAAAAAAGCGATTGAGCGCTTTGGAAATGATAAAATACCAAAAAACTATCAAGCCGATGTTACATTGTATAAACGCGAAGGAAATTTAATACCAGGAGAAGATCCAAAACTTAAAAAAGTAAAAGATTATAGTATTAAAGTTAATGAACCTCTAAAATTCCAAAACTTCGCTCTATATCAAGTAGATTATCGAATTGGTGAATTTAGTGCATTTTTATTTACATTACAAAATAAACAAACAGGTGAAAAATTAGGGCCTATAACAGTAGATTTACAAAATCCAAAAGAAGTATATGACTTAAAAAATGGATATAAAGTAGAACTTAAAAATTATTTTCCAGATTTCTATTTTAACTCTGATGGTCAACCTGATACAAAAACAAGAAAACCAAACAATCCAGCGTTTGTATTTAAAATGACTACTCCAAAAACACCAAAAGGTGAAGTAGCATTTGTTGCGATCAAACAAAATATTGAACCAAATGGTGAAAACAAATATAAAATGTCATTTGCAGGTATTGAAACTAAAGATTCAACAGGTTTAACAGTTCGTAAAGATTTAACTCTTTGGTTACTAGGACTTGGAGGAGCAATCTTTATGATTGGTGTAATTCAAGGTATGTATTGGTATCACCGACGCATTTGGATTCAGAATCAAGATGGGGAAGTTTGGGTTGCGGCATTTACAAATAAAAACTATTATGGTTTAAAGATGGAATTAAAGAAAGTGTTTGGAGACACAAAAATAGAATTGCCGGTCGATCAACAAGCTAATGAATAGTGTTTAACTAGGGGGAAAATATGTACGAGCTAAGTAGTAATTTTTTATTTATCGCGTTTATTTGTTATATAGTAGCTACTTTCTTTTTTGGCGGCTCGATGAAAACAAATGATAATGGTCCTAATAGATGGGGTACAATTGGTATTACGATTACATTAATAGGATTCTTATCGCAAATTACTTATTTTATTTTAAGATGGATTGCTGCTGGACATGCACCTGTAAGTAATCTATTTGAATTTATTACATTCTTTGGAATGATGTTAATTTTTGCGTTTATCATGATTTATTTTATGTATCGCTTAAATATAATTGGATTATTCGCATTACCGTTGTCAATTATCATCATTGCTTATGCATCAGTATTTCCACATGAAATCAAACCATTAGTTCCATCTTTAAAAAGCTATTGGTTACATATCCATGTAACGACTGCAGCTTTAGGGGAAGCTATTTTAGCGATTAGCTTTATTACAGGATTAATTTATTTAATTAAAAATATCGATCAAAAAGTATCAACAAAGAAAACATTTTGGCTAGAAGCAGTTTTATATTTCTTAGTAACGGTAGTTGGTTTCGTCGTTATTTCAACAGCATTTACTGCATCTGGATACGAAGCTAAATATAATTGGGTTAATAAAGATAAAGTACAAGAAGAAATGGTCTATAATCTTCCATCACTTGTTGGTCCACATAAAGGTGAATTGACTACAAAAGATAAATTTGAAGCACTTGCAGAAATGCCTGCTATGGTTAATGCTAAAAAATTGAACACTGTAATTTGGTCAATTTTTGCTGGAGCAGCATTATATGCAATCATCCGTTTAATTTTAAGAAAACGAATTGGCGCATTTTTACAGCCTTTTGTACAAAAAGTCGATAGTGAATTATTAGACGAAATCGGATACCGTGCTGTAGCGATTGGTTTTCCAGTATTTACACTTGGTGGACTAATCTTTGCTATGATTTGGGCTCAAATTGCTTGGACAAAGTTCTGGAGCTGGGACCCAAAGGAAGATTGGGCATTAATAACATGGTTATTCTATGCAGTGTTTCTACATCTTCGTTTCAAACGAAATTGGCAAGGTGAAAAATCTGCTTGGTTAGCTGTACTAGGATTTGCAATTATTATGTTTAACTTAATCGCTGTTAACTTAATCATTGCAGGCTTACACTCTTATGCGTAATTAATAAAAAGCCCTGTAAAGGAATAAAACTTCCTTTACAGGGCTTTTTTTCTAATTTATATTTTTACGTTCATATGTATTTAAATTTGGCTCCCTAGAAATGGTACTCTTGCTTTCTAGTTTTTTTTCACTATTTTATGGAAATAATAAATTCTAAGAATTATGTAAAAATGTTCACAAATTATACTAGAATATCCAATTTTTATTATGTAAAATTATGAAGAGGGGGTCGAAATTATGGATCAAAATATAAAAATACTAATAGCAGATGATGAAGATCGTATTAGACGATTATTAAAAATGTATTTGGAACGTGATGGATATAGTATTGATGAAGCTGAAAATGGTGAGGATGCTTTAAATTTAGCATTGAAGAATGAATATTCTTTAATCGTATTAGATTTGATGATGCCTAAAATTGATGGAATTGAAGTTTGTAGGGAATTACGAAAAACAAAAACAACGCCTGTGATCATGTTAACGGCAAAAGGTGAAGAAACAAACCGAGTTCAAGGTTTTGAAGTAGGTACAGATGATTATATCGTAAAACCATTTAGTCCGCGTGAAGTAGTTCTTCGAGTAAAAGCTCTATTAAGGCGCTCTTCACCAGTACCAGTATTTACTTCAGACAATACTTCAGCGAAGGATATCGTTGTGTTTCCACATTTAACGATTGATAATGACGCTCATAAAGTAATTGTTGAAGGAGAAGAAATCAGTTTAACACCAAAAGAATATGAACTACTGTTGTTTTTAGCTAAGGCACCTGACAAAGTATTTGATCGTGAAACATTATTGAAATCAGTTTGGCAATATGATTTTTTCGGAGATTTACGTACCGTAGATACACATGTAAAACGTCTGCGGGAAAAACTAAGTAAAAGCTCTGAGGATGCTGCGAAAATGATCGTTACCGTTTGGGGTGTAGGTTATAAATTTGAAGTAGGTCAGGAGTAATGATCGTAAGAAGTTTAGTTGGAAAGCTTTGGCTGACAATTATCTTACTAGTCTCTCTTGTATTATCATTCTTGACATTTGTCTTAATAGGATTTTTTGAAAAATTTTACATTGACCTTCAAGTACAAAATATGAAAGATGATGCCACGAAAATTGCACAATTAATAGAAAATGGTCAACCACTCTCAAATATTGAGTATTTGTCAAATAATATTGTTAGTAGATATTCAAGAGTAATCATTTCTATTGACGGTCAAGAGCCATGGTATTCAAATAATACATATGGCATACAGGAGCTACCTTTTAAAGAAATAAAAAATGATGAAATCTTAAATAAAACGTTAACTGAAAATAAAGAGGTCAGTAAAAGACTTGTTTACGGTGAAAATAGTGAGAGAGAAAAATTAGTAGTGGGTGTTCCGTTAAATACAAACTCAAAAAATGGAGCTGTATTTATATACCAAACATTACAACCTGTAAAAGTGATGATTCACCAAACGACTAATTTTGTCTTGCTTGCGGCATCGATTGGAATCGTATTAACAACATTTTTCTCATTCTTTCTTTCCTCTAAAATTACAGCACCACTTAGAAAGATGAAAGAAGTTGTAAGTAGTATGACTTCAGGGAATTTTAATGTGAAAGTACCAATCCATTCGAGTGATGAAATTGGAGAACTTGCTTATTCATTTAACAAGATGAGTAAACAATTAAATTTTAATATGAATGAATTAAAACAAGAAAAGGAGAAAGTTTCTAATATTATTACAAGTATGGTAGATGGTGTAATTTCGATTGATAAAGAAGGTCAAATCGTGACATCAAATCCACCAGCTGAGCGCTTTTTGAAAATGCTTAATGATGATCAGTTAGAAGAACCCTCTTCTCTTGTTTTAACGAAGGAACTATTAGATTTATTTGTATTAGTAGTCGAAAGTGAGAAAAAGCAATTTATTGAATTAAATTTCGATCAAGGCAATTGGCAAGTTTTAATGTCGCCTCTTTATAATCAAACAAATATAAGAGGCGTTGTAGCGGTGATTCGAGATGTTACAGAGCAAAGACGTTTAGAAAAGATGAGAAAAGATTTTATAGCGCATGTTTCTCATGAGTTACGTACGCCTATTTCTTTATTACAAGGTTATAGCGAAGCGATTGTAGATGGTGTAGCAGAATCCAAAGAAGAAATGCAAGAATTGTCACAAATCATTTATGATGAGTCACTTAGAATGGGTCGATTAGTAAATGATTTGTTAGATCTAGCAAGAATGGAGAACGGTTTTACTGAATTAAATAGAGAGTTCGTTCCTCTAGTACAATTTGTAGATCGAATTTTACGCAAGTTTAAAGGGTTAGCAAAGGAAAAGAATATTAAACTATTTGGTGAAATCGACAACGTTCCACATTTAAATATCTACATAGATGAGGATCGAATGGAACAGGTTTTTACAAATTTAATTGATAATGCAATAAGACATACGAATGAAAATGGAAGAATAATTGTTTCAGTAAATCAAAATGAAAGATCAACTACATTTAATTTTATTGATTCAGGTGCAGGTATTTCAAATGAAGATTTACCATTTGTATTTGAACGTTTTTATAAAGCGGATAAAGCTCGTACAAGAGGTAGAAGTGGAACGGGTTTAGGTTTATCAATCGTTAAAAATATTGTTACAGCACATGGTGGATCCATCCAAGTCTATAGTGAAGAAGGACAGGGAACGACATTTAAAGTTAAAATACCGCATAATTTACGAATGAACGAAAAAGATGTAGAGTAATCTTGTTTCATATAAAACATATTACCATAATGTTTAGAGACAAAATTTCTGCAAAACACACAAAAAACAAATAGATGGTTAGTAAAATAATAAACATATAAATAAAATAATTGAATTCTTACCCGATTTATCTTACGATTGAATTAATGAAATATTGATGAGTTTAGTGCAAGTATTGCTTAAAAGGGAATCTGGTATAATCCAGAACTGTCCCCGCAACTGTAATGTGGACGAAACGAATATCCACTGTTCGAAAGAATGGGAAGGTCGGAGTAGGTTGAAACAAAGTCAGTAGACCTGCTAAATTCATCCTTGTTCAATTCTTCGGGGAGTAAGAATTTGAAGCAGCAGTTGCAAGATTTCTTGTATATATATGTTGTTTCAGCCCCGTTCAAAATGAATGGGGTTTTTTTATGCTTTCCAATTATATTAGGAGGATTTAAATGAAGAAGTTTTTATCAAGTTTAATCATTATGTTATTGTGTTTAGGTTTATTTGGTTGTAATAATGATACGACGCAAAAAAAATCGAATGTAAGTAAGAGTGAACAAGCAACTTTTCCAATGACTGTGAAAGATGCAACGAACAAAGAAATTAGTTTTAAAGAGGCACCTAAAAAAATAGTATCACTAATTCCTAGTAATACGGAAATCTTGTTTTCGATTGGAGAGGGCAAGGATGTTATAGGGGTAACGGATTTTGACAATTATCCAAAAGAAGTAAAAACAATTGAAAAAGTCGGCGGAAATAATGCCGATATGACGTATAATGTTGAAAAAATTATTTCATTAAAACCTGATTTAGTTTTAGCACATGAATCAAGTTTAGGGATTTCTGCTGACGGTTTAGAACAATTAAAACAAGCTGGAATTAATGTTTTTGTCGTAAAAAATGCTGCAACTATTAATGATGTTTATGATACAATTCTACAAGTTGGTGAAATAACGGGAAAAACTGAGCAGTCTAAAAAAGTTATAAGTGGCATGAAAACGAAATTAGATGAAATTAGTAAAAAAACAGCAAAAGCATCTACAAATCCAAAGGTTTGGCTTGAAATATCAGGACCACCGGAAATATATACTGCAGGTAAAGGTACTTTCCTAGATGAAATGATTTCGATTATTCATGCTAAAAACATAGCGGAAAACGAAAAGGGATGGGTACAGTATAGTGAGGAATCAGCGATCAAAGCGAATCCTGATGTGATTTTAACAACTTATGGAGATTTCGCTCCAAACTTAGAAAAAACTGTAATGGCTAGAAAAAACTGGCAAACAGTAAATGCAATTAAAAATAAACGTGTATATGATATAAATGCAGATACAACATCTAGACCAGGTCCAAGACTTGCAGAGGGAGTCGAAGCAATTGCAAAGGCGGTATACCCAGAGCTTTTTAAATAATACATATTTAATCTTTTTAATTCCAGTTATCATATTAATTTTTTTATTTATTTTAGGGGTTTCGATCGGGTCTACATCGATTCCCTTTTCTTCTATTATTTCTAGCTTTTCAGATGCTCTATTTAAAACTGATTATGTCCCAGCAGATATACAAACAATTGTTATGAATATACGAGTGCCAAGAGTAATGTTAGCTGCCTTAGTCGGTGCATGTCTTTCATTAGCAGGTGTAGCGTTTCAAGGAATACTTAAAAATCCATTAGCTGACCCTTTTACATTAGGTGTCTCTTCAGGTGCCTCTGTAGGAGCGGTGGTTGTTTTGTTTTTTCAAATAAGCTTACCCTTTGTAACTTATTTTACATTGCCAGTAGTTAGTATATTATTTGGATTTGGTACACTCATCTTGTTATTACTATTTGTTCGAAAACTAGACCGCTCTCTTAATGTAGAGACAATCATATTAGGTGGTATTATAATAAGTTCATTTTGTTCTGCATTATTATCATTATTTATAACTTTTTCAAATAATGAATTACGTGCAGTAATTGGATGGTTAATGGGTAATATTGGTGGGAGAGGCATTCAGTACTCTCTTAGTTTATTACCGTTTTTCATAATTTCTTTCTTAATTTTATTTAGTCAAAATAGGCAGCTAGATGCGATGACATTCGGTAGCACAAATGCAAAACATATCGGAATTGATGTGAAAAAATCCACTTATTTAATTTTGTTGACTGGAAGTATTTTATCTGGTGCAGCAGTAGCTGTTTCTGGAACAATTGGATTTGTAGGATTAGTTGTTCCCCATTTTACTAGAACACTTGTAGGACCATTACATAAAAAATTACTTCCTTTATCGATGATAAATGGCGCAATATTTTTAATCGGGTCTGACATATTATCGAGAGTTGTTTTAGCCCCAAGAGAGTTACCAATCGGGGTAATTACTTCATTAATTGGTGCTCCAATATTTGCTTTTATATTACTATCTTTGAAAAGAAATAGGGGAAAAGTATGATCAAATGTCAAGATATCTCATATTCATATGATGGAATTCATACTGATTTGGATGAACTGTCATATTCTATTAATCAAGGAGAATGGCTAGGAATTATAGGTCCAAATGGGAGTGGAAAGTCAACGTTTTTAAATATTCTTTGTGGACTTTTTAAGCCGTCTAAAGGAAATGTAATGTTGGATGGAGAATTTGTTTCTAGTATGTCTAATAAACAAATAGCAAAAAAGATTGCTGTTTTATCGCAACAAAATTCCTATACATATTCTTATGAGGTAAAAGAAACAGTTAAACTTGGACGTCTTGCTCATTCGTCTTCCTTTTTTCCTACTTGGTCCACAATCGATGAAACTGCGGTCAATAATGCAATGATGATGACAGGTACTAAGAAGATGGAAAAAAGCTTCATAAATGAAATTAGTGGTGGTGAGCGTCAAAGAGTATTTCTTGCTCAATGCTTTGCTCAGGAAACACCATATATTTTTTTAGACGAACCAAGTAACCATTTAGATTTAATGCATACAATTAAAATTTTAGACGTTTTAAAGGAATTACAAAAAAAAGAAAATAAAACGATTGTAACTGTTTTTCATGACTTAAATTTAGCAAGTCTTTACTGTGATCGATTATTAGGATTAAAGGACGGAAAAATTTATATCGAAGGAAAAACAGACGCAGTTTTAAGTGAAAATTTATTAAAAGGTTTATATGACACATCTTTTCAAATTTTAGATAATCCCGAAACAAATAAAAAGGTTATTATTTATAAAAGTAATGTATTGTAAATTAAAATTGAAAAAAGGAGAGGTTTTTCATGAAAATTTATACAAAAACTGGGGATAAAGGTCAGACTAGCTTAGTAGGTAAACGAGTAGATAAAGATGATTTAAGGGTAGAGTCTTACGGGACAATTGACGAAGTAAATACAATCGTTGGGTACGCAATGACATATTTAGATCATGAAGATACGAGAGATATATACAATGCACTTCAAAAGATCCAACATGAACTATTTGACTGTGGTGGAGATTTGGCAGTAGTAAAGGATAGCATCCCTTTTAAAACGACAGAGAAAATGGTTGAAGAGCTTGAAACATTAATAGATGAATATATGGAAGCAACTCCCCCATTACAGCGTTTTATTTTACCTGGTGGGTCAAAACCTGCTGCAATCATTCATCAAGCAAGAGCGGTAACGAGACGTGCAGAAAGAACGGTCGTAACATTAATGAAGCAAGAAAACATTCATCTTCCAGTATTTTTATATTTGAATCGATTATCTGATTATTTCTTTGCACTTGCAAGGGTAATCAACACCCGTTTAAATATTAAGGATGTTGAATACGAAAGAGGAGCTATCGTATTTCGAACTGATAAAAAATAAATAATAAAAATAGCGTTTGAATAGTTAAATTTTTCTAATCAATCGCTATTTTTTTTGTATAAATAATTTTTTTCAATCATAGAATGATTGAGTGTATGTTAGTAAAAGTATGTTTTTGGCGTTTACAAATTCGATTTGCTCAATACTTCTTAAGTAATATACATAAAAAAGAGTTAAAGATTTGAAATGATTTATGCGCATAGTCTAATTTTTTAATGAATTAACATTTCTCAGGTAGGAGGCAAATAATGTTTGATTTTCTTAGGAGATGTTTGTTGATAGTTGTGTTTGTTTTAACGATTGGCCTTTTATTTATCGGAGGGAATCGAGAGAAATTAAAGGATATAATATTAGATAAAAATTTTCATGAATTAAAAATAGTTTCAAATCCTTAGACATTTATTTGGCCTTATTAGTTTAATAATTAGTGTTAAAAAGACCGATTGTTTTTAGAACTTCTACTTTAAATGTAAATTACTAATAAATTTGGTAAAGTACATTTATATGTGAAGTTCTATTTTTTATTTTAAGGAGAAAGAAATGACTAATATATGGGATCCGGCGATTGTAATTGAAGAGGAATTAGCGAAAGAAATAATAAAGATACAATTCCCAGAAATAAAAATAAATGTAATAGAAAAAATTGGTGAAGGATTTGACAATACTGTTTTTTGTTTAAATGATGAAATTTTACTAAGATTTCCGCGAAGAGAAATAGCTGTAGCAATATTAAACGTTGAAAGAAAATTACTCCCAATTATAAATAATCATTTTGAATTGAAGACAACAGTACCAATACTAGATGGAAAACCATCTGAATTATTTCCTTGGCCATTTTTAGGATATAATTTTATTGTGGGAAAGCCTCCAATTTATTTAAATAGAACTGAGAGAATTTTAATGATTGAACCAATCGCAAATTTCTTGAAAAATTTGCATTCAATAAAATTCGATGAATTAAAGGGGATTAATTTACCGTATGATGAGTTGAAGAGATTAGATATAAACTTCCGTAAACCTCAGGCTAAAAAATATATACAACAAGCAATACAGAAGAAACTAATTGAAGATGAACAAAAAATTAAACAATATATTGGAAGCTTAGTTGAAATGAAAAGTGAGACACCCTTAGTTCTTGTTCATGGTGATTTACATTTTAAGAATATGATTGTTAATGAACAGAATCAACTTGTAGGAATTATTGATTGGGGTGATGCTCATATCGGAAATCGTGAATTAGATTTATCTATTATTTATAGTCTAATTCCGAACGATATGAGAGGTGCGTTTTTTAGTATTTATGGTAATGTTTCGGAAGCGTCAAAGAAACTAGCTCAGTTTAAAGCCGTCTATACAACAGTTGTTTTGTTGTTGTATGCGAACGATCAAAAGGATATTCCGTTAGTAAGATTTTGTCAAGAAAATCTAAATAATGCACTAAATGATTAGTTGGAGATTTTTATTTACAAACTGTATTTAATTTAGTAACATTAAACTGTAATTTAATAAACGATCTATCTTCGGGGCGGGGCGAAATTCCCCACCGGCGGTAATTAAGCATTGCTTATAAGCCCGCGAGCCTGAATTTTTGGGCAGGATCTAGTGCGATTCTAGAGCCGACAGTATAGTCTGGATGGGAGAAGATGGAGGTTCGCAAGTTCAAAAAATTTTTCTTTTTGAACGCTTATTTGGCGCGCTGAAAATTCTCCCCTATTTCAAAAAATAGGGGATTTTATTTTATTTGCATAATTTTATACTATTTTTTCATTTTTTTAATTTGGACTTATTATAATATGTGCAAATAATAACGCTTCTTAAGCGAACCTTTCATTTTTCTTGATATGATCGGGAAAAAGGAGAGAGGTATTATGCAACAACGCAACAAAGTAAATAAAATGGTAGTAGTAGCAATGCTTAGCAGTATTTCTTATCTTCTGATGATGCTGGATTTTCCACTTCCTGCATTCCCAGTATGGCTACAAATTGACTTTAGTGAGGTTCCGGCACTAATAGGAGCAATTGTTTTTGGTCCTGTAGCTGGAATTGGCGTAGAGTTAATAAAAAACATCCTTCACTACGTTATAAATGGTAGTATGACTGGCGTACCAATAGGGGAATTTGCTAATTTTAGTGCTGGAGTATTATACATTTTACCTGCGTCGTATTTCTTTAGAAAATATCGTTCAGTAAAAGGTTTAACTCTTGGATTAATCGTTGGTACTGTAGTAATGACGGGGATTTTAAGCCTATTAAATTATTTTGTGTTATTACCTGCATATGCACATTTCATGAATTTTAACCTACCAAATGAAGTAATTGTCACATCAATTATGCCATTTAATGCAATTAAAGGTCTGTTAATCATGATCTTATTCTTAGTTATCTACCCTAAATTAAAGGTTTGGTTAACTCAAAGAATGAATGTCCATAACGTATAAATAAATGAAAGTGTCTACTAAATTTTGGTAGACACTTTTTGTTTTTTAAAACACTATTTAAATTAATAAAGATATTAATTTCTAATGAAAAACGGTGTTAGATTTTGATCGTTATCTAAAAAAAGAGAACCATCTATCGAACGATAGATGGTTTATTTTTTAGTTTATTAGCTGAGAGGATAACAAAAGAAATTGTTGTTCATTCCTCTCATCTAGTGCTTTGTCAATTTGACGAAGAAGAAGTGTGCGTGAAGTTTGAGCTATAAGCGATGAAAGAAACGCATCGATTTCTGCTTGCACCTCTTCGTTTGGTTCAAAATTAGTTGTCGAAAATGGATTGGTATCTAAAATCAAAGCGTACTTGATCGGCATCACATCAAATAACAACTCAAGATAAAACGCTGTATCCTTCCCGTGTAATCGAAGTTTATGGTAAATCGATTCCGGCGACATTTCGATCTTTTTACTATATTCGTAATACGAAACCTGAGGGTAAGAGTAGTTAGAGTAGTTATCCTTTCGAAAATTAATTACAATGCCATTCGGTGTACTCTTTGCATCATCTACAAACGAGATGTTTGTTAGTACTTCATCAACAGCAAGGAGATATTGTAAAATCAACTCGATGTCTTTTTTTACCTGATTTTTCTCTAAGAACTTGTTTAAAAATGTTTTTTTCTCGGTAATTGTCATCTGTTCCATGCTGTTCATCCTCTCTTGATGTTTTGTCTATTATAACAAGTTATTAGATTATTCTGAATATGTAAATAAAGGAAATAATTAAGAAGGAGTATTGATTATGTACGATGACCATTGTTTTAATAAAATAAAGAAGGATAGATCCAGATTTTTGTACAGTGAGTGACTTAGAAATTACCAGGAAGCCCAGAACAGTAGAAATAGGGATGTTTTAAAAGGGGATATCGTCAACTAAAGAGAAATAGTTCATCCTTTAGATCCTTCATTCGAAACAGAAGATAAAACTGGATGTTTCTATGGCTTATTTTTCTTTCTTATGAACTAATATAAGGGGAGACATGGAAAGCTCGTTTTAAATTTGAAAAAATAAAAAAAGCGACGAAATAACTTCGCCGCAGTTTTTACTATTCGAATTTTAAAGCGTCGCCATCGAATGATTCGTCAGCAACTTTGATTGAGTCTGTTGGGCATCCTTCAAATGCATCCATCATGTCATCAACTAAAACGTCTGGAATTTCAACGATTCCTTGGTTATCATCTAGAGTAACGTATGCGATCCCTTCATCATCATAGTCATAGATATCAGGTGCAGCTGCGCCACATGCGCCACATGCGATACAAGTGTCTTTATCAACGATTGTATATTTTGCCATTGTATTGACCTCCCAAATTATTCCCTGTTTTTGTTACAGATACTATTTTTGTAATGTACCTGTAAACATTTTAAAACGGTTTCCAAAACTTTTCAATATAATTGTACAAGGTTTTGAAAAAAACGAGAAATGATGAAATCTCAAATAAAATAAATAATGATTTTTATATCTTTAAAATGGTTTGGTTATTGATACATATGATAAGCTAGAAGAAATAAAAACTATTTAGAAAAAATGCACAAATATTTTTGTACTACTAATTATTATTCGAAAAAATATTCAAATATATTAATGGAATAATTTTATTTGAGAGGTTTATGATGTCTAAACTATCAATATTGGAAGAAATCATCCTTTTTTTACTTCATCGATATAATGGTGAACGAACGATCCAAGGTATAATGTATTTATTAAAAGGTAAACAAAGTGCTCAAATTATTCAAGATTCTCATTTTTATCATGTCACATCATTTTTCGGACTTTTTCATTTCCTTACTCATCAGAATATGCAAGAAATTATAAATGGGTTAGAGGTTAAAGGATTTATAAGTCAATCTGAAAATAAAAATATTTATTTGTTAAATAAAAATGGTCAAGATTATCTAGCAGAACAAAAATTACAGTTTATGGAATTTTCATATATAAACGGTCTAAGGTTTTCTAGTATTCAAAAGATATTTTGGAAAAGATTTTCATTGTTTTTTCAAACGGTGTCCAATCTGAATGTGAATTTAAAATATTTTAGGGCAGTTATTCAAGACCAAGATATACAAGAATGGGTAAAAAATGAGATTCTTAATTTTACTGGGAATAAAAACGAATTAGTTAATCAATTTTACAAAGAATTACATACAATTTTAGAAAATATAAGTGACGAAGACGCATTACTATTTGTGCAACGATTGTCTGGGGCAAACGCTTATGGCATGACTTTTGAACAAATTGCATCAGAACACAAAGTAAGTGTTGAAAAAATTTATCTTAAATCGATTAATACTTTGCATCATATGATCACTATTTTAGTTGAACCTAACAATAATTATCCTTTTTTAAGTAAATTTATTAAAGGAGATAAGAGTACTAATATTACGAATACCTCAATTGAAACGAAGCGATTATTTACTGAGGGTAAAACAATTCAAGAAATAGCTGCGATTCGTAATTTAAAGATTAGTACAATAGAGGATCATATTGTTGAGTGTGTATTAGGTGATAAATTATTTCCAATTAATCAATTTATTACAGCAAAACAATTTACTTTAATAAAAAATAAAATTATTGATCTAAATACAAGGAAATTAAAAATTATTAAAGAAGCTTTATTAAATGAGGTAACATATTTTCAAATTCGTATTACTCTTGCAAGAATGGGTGATTTACATGGACCTAAATAAAGTCCTATACGAAAAATTCGGTTATTCAAGTTTTCGAAATAACCAAAAAGAAATTATTAATGACTTGTTAAACTCAAAGGATGTTTTAGCAATGCTCCCTACAGGTGGGGGGAAGTCATTATTATATCAATTAACAGGGCTACTATTGCCAGGCGTTGTAGTAATCGTATCACCATTACTTTCTCTGATGGAGGATCAGGTAGAACAAATTAAAGCATTTGGGGATAAACGAGTCATTGCACTAAATAGCTTTAGAAGTTTTGAGCAAAAAAAGTATTTATTTAATAATATTAGCAGCTATAAGTTTATTTTTGTTTCGCCTGAAATGTTACAAAATCAATTTTTAATTCAAAAGCTTTCTGTGTCTAAGATCTCGTTATTTGTTGTTGATGAAGCACATTGTATATCACAGTGGGGGCATGATTTTAGACCAGAATATAAAACTTTAGGGGAAATAAAGCGGAAATTAAATAATCCGACGGTTTTAGCTTTAACCGCTACAGCTAGCAAAAATGTGCGGGAAGAAATAATCGAAACTTTACAGTTAAAACATGTTCAAAAATATATCAATTCTGTTAATAGAAAGAACATAGCAATTCAAGTTGAAAAAGTAGATTCTGAAATAGAAAAGCTCAAGTCTCTAACTGACCATCTTTCTAAATTAACAGGTCCAGGCATCGTCTATTGTGGTACAAGAGCTGCTTGTGAGAAAATTTCACATACCATAAGAGAAAAGTTAAATTGCAAAGTTGCTTATTATCATGGTGGAATGGAACATGAACAAAGAATTTTAATTCAACAACAATTTATACAAAATCAAATAGATATCATAGTTTGTACAAGTGCTTTTGGTATGGGGATTAATAAGCCAAATGTAAGGTTTGTGATTCATTATCAGTATCCGTCAAATATTGAGAATTATCTTCAAGAAATTGGACGTGCCGGCCGTGATGGTGAACCTAGTATTGCAATACTAATTGTATGTGAAGAAGATCATGAGTTACCACTAAGGCTAATTGATGACGAAATCCTTACTGTGAATCAAGTTGAGTCTTTTATAGCGTATTTAAAAAGATTGGAAGAAAATCTGATCAAATTGACTGAAACGCTTGTGTCTAATTGGAAATCAGTTTTTCAATTTAGTGAAATACAGTGGACAACGCTTTATTCTGAAATGGTTAAATTTAATGTAATCGATAATGAACACTTGTATTTAGAAAAAATAAATTATGGCTTATTAGAATCGATTAAAGAGTTAATTTCGGAGCGAAAAAAAGTAAAATATTTAAAACTCAAAGCGATGATTGATTTTCTATATTCATCCACTTGTTATCGCGAAAAATACCTTTTACTTTTTGATGAAATGTTAGTACAGAGACCAATAAATTGCTGTAACATTTGTGGTATTTCGTTTGATGAGTATTGTTCAAATGATCATGAGAAAAATGAACATACTAATGTACTTTCATGGGAACAAGAATTAAGAAATAAATTGGGGCTGTGAGGAATCTATATGGAAAGTGAATTAAACCGTCAAGAAATTCCTGTTAACTATTTGAAGAAAAGTGTATATGGTACGCAGTTAATCATTTTAGTGATCGCTATTTTATGTATTGCTTTTTTTATTGGTACAGAAAAATTTATAGATGATTTACATTTATTTAAAAGTTATAAAACATATTTATTTGGATTCGGTGCTGGATTTTCACTCGTCCTATTTAATATTTTATTAAATTATACGATTCCAGAGCGTTTGTTGGATGATGGTGGATTTAATAAAAGATTCTTTACGTCACTTTCAGTTCCTGAAATGACAATACTTTGTATTTTGATTGCATTATCTGAAGAATTATTTTTTAGAGGATTTATTCAAGCTAAATTTGGACTAATTATTGCATCAGTCGTTTTCGCTTTAGTTCATTTTCGCTATGTGAAAAAACCAATTTTACTAACGATCGTATTAATTGAAAGTTTTTTCTTAGGTTACTTATATTTGAAAACAAATAATATTGTTATAGTATTTATCGCACATTTTATCTTAGATTATGTTTTAGGAATGTATATGAAATTAAGTTTGGAAAGTGAAGACAAAGAATGAAAAATGAGCTTCAGACTAATAGTATAGCTGACTTGAGTCGAAAGAAAAAAAATAAGAAGTTAAAAAATAAGAAAGTAAATGATCAACCTAAAGCAGTTGATTTGTTAAATCTACCACCAAGAAGTGAGACAATGAAAATAAAAGAGGATCAACGAAGACCTTGGTGGAAAATTAAATATCCTTTAATCACTGCTTTAGTCATAATCTTTATCATGCTACCATTTGGAGTAGTTAAGTTTGTACATAGTAAATATGATAAAATTTTTACTGAAAAAGGAAGTTTAATCATTCCTTCAAATAAATTTGAAAAAGTTGAATTAGCTGCTACCGATAATTTAAAAAAACAAAAAAAGAATGAAACTCAGAAAAAAGCACCAATCAAAAAAGAGATAAAAAATGTAGAAAAGCCTCGAACAGATTCAAGTGAAACTGTTGGAGTGGAAGAGATTAATCACGAAGTCCAAAAAGGAGAAACATTATATACTATTTCAATGAAATATTATGGTAATCGTGATGGCGAAGAAATTATTCAAGATGCAAATCATTTAAATGGGATCGAAGTGACGCCAGGCCAGATATTAAAAATCCCATTAAATGTCGATGTGGATAAATAATGTTAAGCGGGGAATAGAAAATGAAATTTGAAATCTAAGCAAAATTAGCTTCAATTCAATTCATTAAAATCCTTATAAGGAAAATTGAAACGATTTAAGTTTATCTGAACTTAACATTGTTGAGAAATTAAGCTATTGCTTTAATTAGGAAGCAATTAAATCAAAAGTAAATTTAAGTCAAATTTAAAAACTTATGCCCATTGAGAATGGATATAAGTTTTTTTGTTGTTTAAAATTTTTCAATTTCTACTAGTTTTTGTATAATAAATAAAAGCACTTTGAACTGTAACAAAAAGAAATAGATAAAGTTGATTTTTGAGAATGAAGCAAAATCAGAGAAACAAGCTGACATTTGCTTTATTGATTGGTTAAGTTACAAGGGGGAAATTAAAATAAAATTATTATCATTGATCGGATTCGTAGTAATAGTAGCAATTATTCTATTGTTTAATCGAAAAAGTAAGTTAGAAATTACAAATAAAAAAATTAAAATAAAGCACTTAGATGATTCATTACAGTCAATTCAGCTTATATGGATTCCAAATATAGGCGATATTCCTTTTAAATTGAGTGAGATTGAAAAAATTTGCAATCATAATACATTAATTCTCTTAAGCGGCTATTCAAAAAAGAAATCAAAAAAATATAATGATGAAAACATCCGCTATTTATCTTCTATGGCTCCTGTCTATTTTTTGTGGAATGATCTTGACTATAGTGGCAACTATAGGGATCTAAATGCATTATTACTAGATTGTAAAGTTACAATTTTAGAAAATAAAAGTGCTTCATTTGAGACTGAAAATGGTACAAAGTTTTCAATTGTTGGTTTAGATGATGTAAAAACAAAAAGAGATCATTTAGACTTTGCACTTGAAGAGCGATATGAAGGCGATCTTAGTATTTTAACAAGCTATACTGAAGTCACGGATAGTAATAGTAATAATTTTGAAAGTATTCAAGTTTATCTGTTTGAAAGAAGTCAATTAAATGTAAATCGAAATCAGAAAACGGTATATTTGGAGCTATATAACAATAAAGGAATTCGAAAACAAAACACAATAACAGTTTTAAATTTTGAAGTTATGAAATAAGTGTTTCTTGTTTACATGCAGGAGGAAAGAAAATTGGCCCAAATAGGAAAGTACAATATTAAAGCAATTTCTAACATTGTTGGGATATTACCAGGCACATTAAGAGCTTGGGAAAGAAGATATAATATCATAAGTCCTGTACGAAATGATGCTGGCCATCGACTATATACAGAGGAACATGTTTATATATTAAAATGGCTCGTTCAAAAAGTTAATGAAGGATTTACTATTGGACAAGCAATTAATTTATATGAAGCAAAAGAGCATAAATCGTCTAATGACAGGTCGCTCACTGAAAATCTACAATCCGATGCGCTAGTAAATCGAATTGTTTCTTCATTATTATCTTTTGAAGAAAGTGAAGCCCACAATTATGTGAATGACGCTTTTAGTCTTTTTTCTGTAGATAAAGTATTATTTAAAATTATTTCTAAGGTTTTCATACTAATAGGTGATAAATGTCGTAATGGTGAAATTACAAGTGCCCATGAACATTTTGCAACATCTTTTTTGAGAACGAGATTAGGGATGATTTATCAAAATTTACCTAACAATAAACATTTGCCAAAGTTAATCGCTGTTTGTGGACCAGAAGAAAAGCACGAACTAGGTTTATTAATTTTTACGATCTATTTAAGAAGAATTGGTTTTCAAGTTATTTATTTAGGAGCATCAATTGATTCAAATGATGTTGAACAAGTAATAAATGAAGTGAATCCAGCTGGATTTATCATGACGTGTACTTTAAGAGAAAATTTAAAGAAAACAATTGATCTAGCCATCATAATCAAAAAAATTAAACCTGATATTATTATTGGAATTGGTGGACACGCAGTTTCAACTTGTGAGAGCCCAATTATGGATTCCATACAGGAATTTTATATTGGTAGTCAGCAATCGAACTGGGATGAATGGTTAAAGCAGAATTTTAATTATAAATGAATTTTGACTTTAGAATCACCAAAATTATATAAAAACATAAACTGTACTATGGTAAATGCAGCAAGGAGGCTAGTTCATGAGGTTGGAACGGTTGAACTACAATAAAATAAAAGTTTTTCTTACATCTGATGATTTATCTGAACGTGGTCTGACAAAAGAAGACTTATGGTACAATGCACCAAAAGTTCAACAGCTTTTTCAAGATATGATGCATGAAGCTAGCGTAGAACTAGGTTTCGAAGTAGATGGAAAAGTATCCGTTGAAGTTTTCTCTCTTCAAGCTCAAGGAATGGTTGTAATTGTAACAAAATCCGATGAAATTGAAGAAGAGGAAGATGAATTTCAAGACGATTTTATCTCGATGGAAGTAATCCTAGATGAAAGTGAACATATATTGTACGAGTTTTCTACTTTAGATGATCTAATCCTACTTTCTGAAAAATTGGTTTCATGTGATGCTTTAGGCGGGAGATTATTCTCTTTTGAAAATACGTTTTACTTAAAGTTCGAGGAGAATGAAATAGGAAGACTAGATCGTGAAACATTTTATGCGATTTTAGCTGAATATGGTAATCCTTCCACAAGAACAATTTACCGTATTATTGAATATGGTAAAGAACTTATCTCAGAAAATGCGATTGAACAACTGCATTTTTATTTCGTTAAAAATAAAGCCTCTCAGTAATTTATTACGAGAGGTTTTACTTTTGTAAATTTTTTATTAATATATTGTATTTCTACAGATTCTTTCCTTTTCAAATTTTGGAAATAGGAGTATAATGACCTTAGAAAACGCTTACATTAAACGAATATTATATTTTGTTTTCTATGTGTTTATAACTTTCAAAAAGGGATGGAAAGTTGTATACTAATTTCAGAATGAATGAATCTTTTCATAGTTCAAATTTCTAGGGGGTTTACAATGGTTGCCGAGAAATCTACAGAGAAAAATAGCAACACTGAAGAACAGTTAGATGTACTAGCGCCTACACAAGTAGTTATTAAAGAAGCGTTAGAAAAATTAGGATATTCAAATGAAATGTATGAACTTTTAAAAGAACCAGTTCGTATGATGACTGTAAAAATTCCAGTTCGCATGGATGATGGACAAGTGAAAATTTTCACTGGTTACAGAGCTCAACATAATGATGCAGTAGGACCAACTAAAGGTGGTATCCGTTTCCATCCAAATGTAACAGAAAATGAGGTAAAAGCCCTTTCAATCTGGATGAGCTTAAAATGTGGAATTGTAGATTTACCATATGGTGGAGGTAAAGGTGGTATCGTTTGTGATCCACGTGATATGTCATTCCGTGAGTTAGAAAGACTTAGCCGCGGTTATGTTCGTGCAATTAGCCAAATCGTAGGGCCAACTAAAGATATTCCAGCTCCAGACGTATTTACAAACTCACAAATTATGGCTTGGATGATGGATGAATATTCTAGAATAGATGAATTTAACTCGCCTGGTTTTATTACTGGTAAACCATTAGTATTAGGTGGATCTCACGGCCGTGAAACAGCTACTGCTAAAGGAGTAACGATTGTTATTCGTGAAGCAGCAAAACGTAGAGGTATTGACTTAGTAGGTGCACGAGTTGTTATCCAAGGATTTGGTAATGCAGGTAGCTTCTTAGCGAAATTTATGCATGATGCTGGCGCAAAAGTTATTGGTATTTCTGATGCTTATGGTGCACTTCATGATCCAAACGGCTTAGACATTGATTACTTATTAGATCGTAGAGATAGCTTTGGTACAATTACTAAACTATTTAATAATACAATTTCAAATAAAGAACTATTAGAATTAGATTGTGATATCTTAGTTCCTGCAGCGATCGAAAATCAAATTACAAAAGATAATGCTCATAATATTAAAGCAAATATTGTAGTTGAAGCTGCAAACGGACCAACAACACTTGAAGCTACTAAGATTTTAACGGAGCGCGATATTTTATTAGTTCCAGACGTATTAGCTAGTGCTGGTGGCGTAACTGTTTCTTACTTTGAATGGGTACAGAATAACCAAGGTTACTACTGGACTGAAGAAGAAGTAGAAGAACGATTAGAAAAAGTTATGGTACGTTCATTTAATAATATTTATGAAACAAGTGTAAATAGAAAAGTAAATATGCGATTAGCTGCTTATATGGTAGGTGCGCGTAAAATGGCTGAAGCTAGCCGATTTAGAGGTTGGGTATAAGATTATATTCGAGGTTAAAAACAAGGTGGAAATATCCATCTTGTTTTTTTTTGATTAGCTATTATTAGACAAATTGAATATTTTACGTAAAATAGAAATAGTAAATATAATTAAGACTCTAGTTTATTGGAGATGTTTCAAATGGAAAAAGTTGAAGTTCTGATCATTGGCGGAGGACCCTGTGGTATTGCAGCTTATCTAGCATTAAAAAATAAGGGGATATCTGCATTAATAATTGAAAAAGGAAATATAGTTCATACCCTCAGTCGTTTTCCAACGCATCAAACATTTTTTAGTACAAGTGAAAAATTAGAAGTGGGAAATATTCCATTTATAATTGAAGGTAGAAAACCAAAAAAACACCAAGCTCTAGCCTATTACCGTGACGTTGTTAAACGAAATAGAATAAAAATTAATGCGTTTGAAGAGGTAAAAACGGTTAGTAAGAAAAGTGATTTTATCATCGAATCAGTTACAATAAACGGTGAAGAAAAATGTTATGAAGCAAAAGCTGTTATTGTAGCAACTGGATATTATGACCAACCAAACTATTTATCAACACCAGGTGAACAGCTTAATAAAGTTTCACACTACTTTTTTGAAGGTCATAAACATTTTAATCAAAAGGTTGTCGTTATTGGTGGTAAAAACTCAAGTGTTGACGCAGCACTAGAACTAGAAAAGTGTGGAGCGGATGTAACTGTACTTTATAGAGGTAGTTCTTATTCACCAAGTATTAAACCATGGGTTCTACCAGAATTCGAAGCACTTGTTCGTTCTGAAACAATTAAAATGGAATTTAACGCAAATCTACTTGAAATAAAAGAATCATCAGTAGTATACGAAAAAGAAGGGCAAATAGTTGAAATTGAGAATGATTTTGTCTATGCCATGACAGGATACCATCCTGATCATACATTAATTAAAAGTATGGGCGTAAAAGTAGATGATATAACAGGAAGACCTTTATTTAATCCAGAAACGATGGAAACAAATATAGAAGGCATTTATATTGCAGGGGTAATTGCTGCAGGAAACAATGCAAACGAAATTTTTATAGAAAATGGTCGTTTTCATGGTGACTTAATAGTTTCCCACTTAGCAAGTAATAAATAATATTCTAATTGATTGAATTTATCTTTATTAAGTATACTACAAATTAATAAATAAAAGGCAAGTCTTTAAAATAATGGTTATATTAATGATAAATTTGGAAATTAGTTGACTAATGTCTTTTTAAACAAGATGAAGTTTTTTTTTTGTAATTTATCAACAAACTGAAACGTAACATTGTTCAATTGACTATTCTATTGTTTTTAAGATTATTATTTTTTTATATAGAACTTGATTGGAACGAAAGGGTGCCAGGCTCCTATGGGAGAAGCGGTAAGGCTTAGACCTTAGCAGGCTGCGCCGAGGAGGCTCAAGAATCTAGCCTCATGGAAAGCGAGCACCCTGTAGTGGAAATCAATATGACTCAACTTACTTATCAATGATCAATCACACAATTAATTGACTAATTCTTTTTTGAACAGAATGAAACGTAGCTATGCTACGTTTTTTTATTAAAGATTTTCAAGCCGTTTTCTGTTTACTTAAAGAATTTTATAATGTTATAATTTCTTGTGAAATGAGGTGCTAAAATGAAAAAAGTAGTATTAATAACAACAGGTGGAACGATTGCTAGTAAACCAAATGCAGAATCAGGTAAATTAGATTCTGGGGCATTGTCAGGTCAAGAAATTGCAGAAATGCTCAATTTACCAAAAGATATAAATGTTATTGTTGATTCTTTTTTCCAAGTTCCAAGTATGCACATAGGCTTCGAACATTGGATGTTGTTAAAGAATAAAATTGAAGAATACTATCAAGATGAAACAATCGATGGGGTTGTTGTTACACATGGAACTGATACATTAGAAGAAACGGCTTATTTTTTAGATTTAACAATTGACGATGAACGTCCAGTTGTTATTACTGGCTCTCAAAGATCACCAGGTGAATTAGGTACTGATGCTTTTATTAATTTAAGACATGCAATTTATACTGCTTCTGACGAATCTGCTCGAAACGTTGGTACAGTTGTTGTCTTTAATGAACGTATTTTTACCGCAAAATATGTAAAAAAAGAACATGCATCTAATATTCAAGGATTTAACGTATTTGGATTCGGATACTTAGGTATTATCGATAACGATAAAGTACATATCTATCAAAAACCGGTATTAAAGGATAAATACAAAATTACAAGTGAGTTACCTCAAGTGGATATAATTAAATGTTATATTGAAGCAAAAGGATATTTAATTAAAGCAGCTGTTGAAAATGGTGCTAAAGGTATTGTCCTTGAAGGTGTTGGAAGAGGACAAGTATCTCCACATATGACTGAAGAAATTGAAAAAGCTGTTAAAGACGGCATTAAAGTAGTCATCACAACAAGTTCCGAAGAAGGCGAAGTATATCCGACTTATGATTATTACGGAAGTGCCTATGATTTAGTAAATAAAGGTGTTATTTTAGGTAAAGATTATGATAGTAAAAAGGCAAGAATTAAATTAACTGTTATGTTAGCATCCGAAATAGATGATATTCTTGAAGGATTTTCTAAATAATTTTACTTGTTAATACATTTCTCAAAAACGTGCATAGCACGTTTTTTTGTTTAATACTGTTAAAAGATAGATGAATTAAAAATTAAATTCAAAATTGTGTATAAAATTAATTGAATCTAATCATACTGGTAATAAAAAAGGTATGATTTTAAATGAAAAGAATCGAACGAATACTATTTAAATTAATTATTATTCAATTATTTTGTTTAGTCATAAGTCAATACGTCTTATCATTCCCTAGTCTTTCTGTCTATTTAACGAAAATTGAATTGTATGAAGGCGTTACGCAAAAAGCTAAGGACGTAACGAGAGAAGTATATAATCATATTGGTAAATAGATGAATTCGTCGGAATCATATGGTAATATAAAATAAAGCAGGCTAGCCTGCTTTATTTTTATTTGTTTTTATTTTTTTAGGACATGATAAGATTAAAGGTTGCTATTGAAGTAGCACTTTTTTTATGTAGGAGGACTTATGAGTAAAAGAATTAGTATAGCGATAGATGGACCTGCAGCTGCTGGTAAAAGTACAGTTGCTAAGATTGTTGCAAAAAAATTAGGATATGTATATATAGACACTGGTGCAATGTACCGTGCTCTAACCTTTAAAGCGATCCAAAACAATATTGATGTAAATAACGAGATGGATTTAAGTAACTTACTATCAAATATAACGATTAAGTTAATCCCGGAAGAAGGGACTCAAAAAGTTTTCATTGATAATGTAGATGTTTCAGAGCCAATAAGAACACCAGAAGTAACTAGAAACGTATCATTTGTTGCAAAACATAGCTTAGTTCGTGAAAAAATGGTCGACTTACAACGTCAATATGCTGTAAATGGTGGGGTTGTAATGGATGGAAGAGATATTGGGACTCATGTATTAGTTGGTGCAGAAGTTAAGATATTCATGATTGCTTCTGTAGATGAACGAGCTCAAAGAAGACATATCGAAAATGTCAAAAACGGTTTTGAAAGTGATTTAGAGCAGTTGAAAATAGAAATAGCAACAAGAGACCGAATTGACTCGGAAAGAGAAGTTTCACCATTGAAAAAAGCTGATGATGCCATCTCATTAGATACTACTTCAAAAAACATTGATGATGTCGTAAATGAAATATTAACGATTGTCGAAGGGAAAATAAAAAATATTTAGAAGAATTAGTCATCAGATTTCTTGACTTTTCTGCTTATTTATTAGAAGGTAAAAGAGGATAATACATAATTGGTCTATCCATTTTTAAAACATAAGGAGGAATATGACATGGTTGAAAAAGTAATGCCAGAAGTTGGGGAAATTATCTCATGTGTAGTAGAACAAATTGAAGATAAGCAAGCAATCGTAGGTTTCGGTGGAAAAACAGATGGTATTCTTCCAATAAAAGAAATTTCAAACGTACATATTGAAAATGTAAGTGAAGCGCTAACTGTTGGACAAGAAATTGAATTAAAGGTTATTAAAGTAGAGGAAGATACAGTTGTTTTTTCTAAACGTGCCGTCGATTCTGTTAAATCTTGGGAACAATTAGAAGGGAAATTAGCTACTAAAGAAGTTTTTGAAGTAATCGTTACAGAGCAAGTAAATGGTGGACTAATTGCAGACGTAGGCGTTCGTGGATTTATTCCGGCTTCACTTGTTTCAAAAAAATTCGTTGAAGATTTAGGAAGCTATGTTGGTCAATCGCTTGAAGTAGTGATAGAAGAACTAGATCGTGAAAAAAATCGAGTAATCTTATCTCATAAAGCTGTTGAGCAATTAAATGAAATTGAAAATCGCCGTCAAGCATACTCTTCTATTAAAGTTGGGCAAATCGTTGAAGGTAAAGTAGAAAGAATAACAAATTTCGGTGCTTTTGTAAATATTGGTGGAGTTGATGGACTAGTCCATGTATCTCAAATGTCTCATAAACGAGTTACAAAACCTGAAGAGATTGTAGCTGTAGGAGATACTGTAAAAGTTCAAGTTCTTTCAATTGATACAGATACAAACCGTATTGCTTTATCAATGAAAGCAATTCAACCAGGACCATGGGATCAATTAAATCCAAGCATTAAAGCCGAGGCAGTTGTTGAGGGGACTGTAAAACGTCTTACAAACTTTGGTGCATTTGTAGAAGTTCAAAATGGAATTGAAGGATTAGTTCATGTTTCTCAAATTGCTGATAAACATATTAAAAACCCAAATGAAGTCCTAACAGTTGGTCAAGAAGTAAAAGTTAAAGTTTTAGATATTAATCCTATTGAAAAACGCTTATCATTAAGCATTAAAGAAGCTGGTGAAGCTGAACTTCAAGAGGATATTGCTAAATACGTACAACCAAGTGAAAGTGGTTTCCAATTAAGCGAACTTCTTGGTGATAAATTAAATAAATTTAAAAAATAATAAAAATCCTTCAGCCATTTGCTGAAGGATTTTTATTTTAGACCACTTTAGTTATGTTGATTTTCTGCTCTTGCTTCTTCAGGTGTGTCTAAACGTGTAGCACCTTTGTAATGAATGCTTTGATCTCGATCAGATTCAACTCTTCTAGATTGTTTTAGTTTCTTTTCTTGACGATCTTTTCCCACTCGTTTCACCTCCAAAAAAATCTCATTTATAGATTCGTTTTAAATGCAACTTCTTATACACTTTCTTTTCTAATTGATTATTTTTGAATATGAATTGTTCATACTAGTACTATTAGGAGGTTTTCGTGTGCAAGGTAGTTTATTTATCATTACTTCTTGGATTATTGTTTTATTTCTTTTGCTTTATCGGGATCGAACTAAAAAGAATTTCTTGTATTTATCTGGAGTGCTTATATTAATCAGCTGTTCAGCTTACACAATTGATCTTTTTTCAATTGAAATAAATTTTTCATATATCATTATAATTTTTATCATAAGCTACTTTATTAGTTTATTAATTTTAATTGAACAAATAG
Source organism: Gottfriedia acidiceleris (assembly GCF_004138285.1). Taxonomy (GTDB): domain Bacteria; phylum Bacillota; class Bacilli; order Bacillales; family Bacillaceae_G; genus Gottfriedia; species Gottfriedia acidiceleris_A. The sequence continues at coordinate 921,010 of NZ_SCFN01000001.1, forward strand.
CTCATTTCTTTAAAGGCTTGATTATAGGTATGACATATAGTGTAGTTACACTGCTATCGATTTATGATCCTGCAAGCTTTTTTATTAATGAGATGATAATTAGTTCATTTTTAGTAATACTACTTACTTTCTTTTTAAGTAAATCCTATTATGACAAAATGCGTTATATAACAATTGGTCTAGTTCAAGGAGAAATTTTTAATTATATTACGTTTAAGTCGATTAATTTTAAATATATAATTGGAGATTTAAATTGGTTTGATACTTTATTTATGTCCATTTTAATATTGTCAGCAATTCAATTCATAGCAATTTACGTATCAAAAATAAGTCTCAAAAATAGAAAATTACTAAAAAGTTGAAGTGTATTGGTCTTTTCTTGTATTTTTTGTTAAAATAGATAAGTTATTTAAATAAATCAATTTTTAAAACTAAACTAAAACTCATTTAGATGATTTAAATGGTACATAGTTATGCTAGGAAGGATGAATTAAATGTCTAAACCGACAGTTGCAATAGTTGGACGACCAAATGTAGGGAAATCAACTATTTTTAATAGGATAGTGGGAGAAAGAATTTCAATTGTAGAAGATATACCAGGTGTTACTCGTGATCGTATTTACAGTTCAGGAGAGTGGTTAAATCAAGAATTTAGTCTAATCGATACAGGTGGAATTGACATTGGTGATGAGCCATTTTTAGAGCAAATTCGTCAACAAGCTGAAATCGCAATTGATGAAGCAGATGTTATTATTTTTCTAACAAATGGCCGTGAAGGTGTTACAGCAGCAGATGAAGAAGTTGCTAAAATCCTTTATAAAACAAAAAAACCGGTAGTATTAGCAGTTAATAAAGTCGATAATCCTGAAATGAGAAGCGATATTTACGACTTCTATGCATTAGGATTTGGAGAAGTATTTCCAATCTCAGGTTCACATGGTTTAGGACTAGGTGATTTACTTGATGAAGTTGTAAAACATTTCCCTGAAAAAGAAGATGAAAATTACGATGAAGAGACAATTAAATTTAGTTTAATTGGACGACCAAATGTAGGGAAGTCATCTTTAGTAAATGCATTATTAGGACAAGAACGTGTAATTGTAAGTAATGTTGCAGGGACTACACGTGATGCTGTCGATACACCTTATTCAAAAGATGGCCAAGACTATGTCATTATCGATACAGCTGGTATGAGAAAAAAAGGTAAAGTTTATGAAAGTACGGAAAAATACAGCGTATTACGTGCTTTACGTGCAATCGAGAGATCAGATGTCGTCTTAGTTGTATTAGACGGTGAAGAAGGTATTATTGAACAAGATAAAAAAATTGCTGGTTATGCACATCAAGCAGGTAGATCAGTTGTTATTGTTGTAAATAAATGGGATGCAGTAGAAAAAGATGAAAAAACGATGAATGAATTCATTGAAAACATTCGAGCACATTTCCAATTCTTAGACTACGCTCCAATTGTATTCCTATCAGCTAAAACAAAGAAAAGAACTCAAACTTTATTGCCAATGATTAATAAAGCTTGTGAAAGCCATAGTTTACGCGTTCCAACAAATGTACTAAATGATGTAATTATGGATGCAATTGCGATGAATCCAACGCCTACACATAATGGACAAAGATTAAGAGTGTATTATGCAACTCAAGTAGCAATTAAACCACCAACATTTGTTGTTTTTGTAAATGATCCTGAATTACTTCACTTTAGTTACGAGCGTTTCTTAGAAAATCGTATTAGAGATGCTTTTGATTTTGAGGGATCTCCAATTAAAATTATCGGTCGTGCAAGAGCGTAATTCGATGTAAAATATGGATTCTTTATGAAGGGGAGTGTTGATTTGGAAAAAATCGCTGTTTTAGGTGCAGGTAGTTGGGGAACTGCTTTAGCCATGGTTTTATCAGATAATGGGCATACAGTTACTTTATGGGGAAATAAATCCGAACAAATAAATGAAATAAATGAACAGCATACTAATAAAAGATACTTGCCAGAAATTAATTTGCCTCAAAATTTAAAGGCATCGGTCAATTTAAAGGAAGCTATATATGGAGCTAACTATATTTTGCTTGTTGTACCGACCAAAGCAATAAGAGAGGTTTGTCAGCAATTAAATAAAGAATTAACGAATGAGGTTACGATAATCCATGCAAGTAAAGGGATTGAGCCAGACACTTCTAAGCGTGTTTCAGAAATGATCGCTGAAGAAATTGATTCGAAATTCTTAAAATCGGTAGTTGTATTATCAGGTCCAAGTCATGCTGAAGAAGTTGCTTTAAGACATCCAACGACTGTAACATCGGCATCAAAAAATATGGAAGATGCGGAAATCGTTCAAGAATTATTCTCAAATGGTTATTTCCGTGTGTACACAAACGAAGATGTAATTGGTGTAGAAATTGGTGGAGCATTAAAGAATATTATCGCACTTGCTGCTGGTATAACTGACGGACTTGGTTATGGCGACAATGCGAAGGCGGCTTTAATGACACGAGGACTTGCAGAAATAATTCGTTTAGGTAAGGCTATGGGAGCTAATACTCAAACTTTTGCTGGTTTAACAGGAATGGGCGACTTAATCGTAACTTGTACAAGTGTTCATAGCCGTAACTGGAGAGCGGGTAATTTATTAGGGAAAGGCAAATCTTTAGACGAAGTACTAGATAATATGGGTATGGTCGTTGAAGGAGTTCGCACGACTAAGGCTGCATATCAATTAGCAAAACAAGTAAATGTAGAAATGCCGATTGTTAATGAATTACACGCAGTATTATTTGAAAATAAAAATCCAAAATTAGCAGTTGATGCACTTATGTCTCGTGTAAAAAAACATGAAGGCGAAAGTACTTCAAATTATATTAGCGATCTTACTGATTAATTAATTTTATTAAAGTTTGTATATATAGATTAAAAGCATTAAAACTTTGTTTTAGTGCTTTTTCTATTGTGGACTAAAATAGGCGTTTCACCATTTCTCTTTTTTTGCATAGCATATGTTGTATAGAAAAGAAGGAGGTTTGAATGGTGACTAATAATAATCCAAATGGTTTCTTCGATAAGATTGAAAAGAAAGCAAATGTAAGTAAATCAGATATTTTTAAAGTCGCTGATTCAGTAAAAGATGCAAACTTTAAAGATGAAGCAACTGTTAGAAAACTAGTTCGTCAAATAGCATTGATGACAGGTCGTCAAGTTTCTAAGGAAAAAGAAGACAAAATCGTTCAAGCAATTGTTACAAATAATATGCCATTAGATTTTCAATCATTAACAAATATGTTTAAGCAAAAATAATTGGGCTTATTCTTCAGCGATGTATTTAGTGCATAATCATACATTTATGCATAATATAGAATGACTTATACCGGATGTATTCTGGTGGGTGTTAGTCGAAGAAGATGACGAAGCAATTGCCCCAGTTTGCTTCGAAGAAAGAAGGAGTATATTTTTACTTTTTCTTTCTTTTTATTTTGCATTATTAAATATGTGAATAGTCCTAAGGTCCTCCTTGATTGGTTTTTAACAAGGAGGTATTTTGATGGTGTTTGTTCGATTGTAACTAGTGAATATGTTCTAATGGATTTTTTAATGAAGCAGGAAATAAATTAATAACAGACAAGTATACTTAAGTATTAAATAAGTCGATAATGTCTTAATAGGATTAAAAAGATTTTAATTCAAATCATGTGATTATTTTGATACTATAATAAAGGTAGAAAATACATAGGGGGAACATAATGAACGCGGCACATATTAATGAAATTATTTCTTTTGTAGGAATCGGATTAATGCTTTTATCATTATTTTTAATTTTCTTGAGTAGAAACAAAATAAAAATAAAATTTTTAAAAATGATTACAGCCTTCATTGCATATATGTCTTTAATTATTTCAGGGATTTTAATTACATATATCGTATTAAGCTGGCCTAGTTAATGAGAATAAAGGGGACTAACATGAAAAAGCTATTTCTTTCCATTCTAATGTGCTTTGTAATAAGTGTATTAAGTGGCTGTTTATATCCACAAGATAAACTTGCACAAAATCAAGTACCATATGATGATCAATTGCAATCTGTTCAAACTGCAGTTAATAAATTTAAGGAAGACAATTCAGGTATGTTACCTATAAAAAACAAGGATATGAATACACCAATTTATATTAAATATCCAATTGATTTTACAAAACTAACACCTGGCTATTTAAGTGATGCACCTGGTAATTCTTATGAAAATGGTGGTATTTTTCAGTACGTATTAGTAGATGCAGAGAAGAATCCGACTGTTAAATTAGTCGATCTTAGAATTGCAGAAAAATTAAGAGATGTTTCATTAAGAGTACAAGTATATAAAGATAAACATACTTACCCACCTATCAAGAAAACATTGGCTAATGGTGTTTTTCTATTAAACTATAAAAAAATGGGTTTCAAGGAAGAACCGTTTGTAGTCAGTCCGTATAGCAATAAGAACTTACCAATCATAATGGGGAATGATGGGGAGTTTTATGTTGACTATTCAACTGATTTATATGCAAAAATTAAAGAAGCGAAAAATTATAAGTTCGGTGAAGATATTCGTTCTATTTTAGTAAAAGACTCACCAATCGTGCCTGCATACTCACTTCCATATACGATTAAAGATGGACAACCTGTGTTTTTAGAACAAAAATAAATAATATAAATCATAATCCTTTGATAAAAGAATACATTTTATCGAAGGATTTTTTTATTTGATCCCAAGTGAATAAAAAGAAAAAATAAAAAATCTTGTCATAACTCACTAGGACAACATCATAGAATGATATTGTCATAGGTATACTACTTCAAGTCAATTATTCCCATGTATTGATAAATCGGGAGGGGAACACATGGAAAAGATAGATATTTTTAAAGACATTGCCGAGCGCACAGGAGGAGATATCTACTTAGGTGTTGTAGGTGCTGTGCGTACTGGTAAATCAACATTTATTAAACGCTTTATGGAAGCAGTTGTAATCCCTAATATTCAAAATGAAGCGGATCGTGCTAGAGCACATGATGAATTACCTCAAAGCGCTGCAGGTAAAACAATAATGACTACTGAACCAAAATTCGTTCCGAATCAAGGAGTAAAAATTCATGTAGCGGATGGGTTAGATGTAAATATTCGATTAGTAGATTGCGTTGGTTATAGTGTGCCAGGCGCTAAAGGATATGAGGATGAAAATGGTCCTCGAATGATTAGCACTCCTTGGTATGAAGAACCGATTCCATTTAATGAAGCGGCAGAAATCGGTACAAGAAAAGTTATTCAAGAGCATTCTACAATTGGAGTTGTTGTAACAACTGATGGCACAATTGGAGAAATAGCTAGATATGATTATATCGAAGCAGAGGAACGAGTAGTTGCTGAATTAAAAGAAGTTGGAAAGCCTTTCATTATGGTGATCAACTCTTCTCAGCCATATCATCCTAATACAGAGGCACTTAGACAAGAACTATCTGAAAAGTACGATATTCCTGTCATCGCATTAAGTGTTGAAGCAATGCGCGAAGGAGATGTATTAAACGTACTTCGCGAAGCTTTATACGAATTCCCAGTCCTTGAAGTGAACGTAAACCTACCTAGCTGGGTATTAGTTTTAAAAGAAAATCACTGGCTACGCCAAAGCTACCAAGAAGCAATTCAAGAAACAGTTAAAGATATAAAGCGTTTAAGAGACGTAGACTATGTAGTTGGCCAATTTAGTGATTATGAATTTATTGAACATGCACAACTTGCTGGAATAGATATGGGGCAAGGGGTTGCAGAAATTGATTTATCTGCACCAGATGAGTTATATGATCAAGTCTTAAAAGAAGTTGTAGGAGTAGAAATTCGCGGTAAAGATCATTTATTAGAATTAATGCAAGATTTCGCTCATGCAAAACAAGAATATGATCAAGTAGCAGATGCTTTAAGAATGGTTAAACAAACCGGCTACGGTATTGCTGCACCTTCGCTTTTAGATATGAGCTTAGATGAGCCAGAAATTATACGCCATGGTTCAAGGTTTGGGGTCAAATTAAAAGCAGTAGCACCTTCTATTCATATGATTAAAGTTGATGTCGAGTCAACGTTTGAACCAATCATCGGAACTGAAAAACAAAGTGAAGAACTTGTTAAATACTTAATGCAAGATTTTGAAGATAATCCATTATCAATTTGGAACTCAGATATATTTGGACGTTCATTAAGTTCAATCGTGCGTGAAGGCATCCAAGCGAAACTTTCTCTAATGCCTGAAAATGCAAGATATAAATTGAAGGAAACTTTAGAAAGAATTATTAACGAAGGAAGTGGCGGATTAATTGCAATTATCCTTTAATTATTAATTGATCAGGTGGTAAAAACCATCTGATTTTTTTTGTGTTTGCTAAAAATAAAGATTAATCTATAAAAATCTATTAGTCATATTTTATATAAGGAAAAGAAATTTGAAAAAATCAAAGAAAATTAGTCAGATAAATTAAACGCCATTCGACAAAAAACAACAAAAATAAATTTATTAAAAATCATCAAAAAAATTAAAAAAATGCCGATTAATTCAGTAACCATCGTACTTTCACGAGTACTTATAGCAAAATTGAAGACGAAAAATGAATTTTTCAGAAAAATCACTACCTGTTTTCGAGTAATTCCAACATTTTCTTATAAAACATATTGAAAAAAGCCGTAGAATCGTATAATATAAGGCATGACAAAGAAATTAATTGGAATTTGTTGTATAAAATTTAAAATTTTGGTCACAAATGAAATTAAGAAACATTTCTAAAATTTTGGGAGGAGGTGAAAGACATGAACAAAACAGATTTAATCAATGCAGTTGCTGAAGCTGGTGAATTAACTAAAAAACAAGCTACTTTAGCAGTAGACGCTGTATTCGAATCAATTCTTGGTGCGTTACAAAACGGGGATAAAGTACAATTAATCGGATTTGGTAACTTTGAAGTTCGTGAGCGTGCAGCTCGTAAAGGACGTAATCCACAAACTGGCGAGGAAATCGAAATCGCAGCTAGTAAAGTTCCAGCTTTCAAACCTGGTAAAGCGCTTAAGGATGCAGTAAAATAATTACATAATTTAAGCGAAAAAGAAGGATGCTAAAAAAAGCATCCTTCTTTTTTTTCTAAAAAAAGTCCCATGATTTTTGGACCAATAATTAATTTTGGACAAAGAAAGCGTTGTTTCAGGTGGTCTAAAAGAAAGGAAAAAGAAAGTATCCTTCTTTTTTTTGCCTATAAAAAAAGAATTATGTTAAAATAAAACGAATCTGATAGTGAATATTAGAATTTTTTTTAGCATGGGGGATCAATTAATGAATGAAGTTAATTTAGAAAAAATTGAACAAGCGGTTCGTCTAATTCTCGAAGCTATCGGTGATGATCCAAATAGAGAAGGAATTTACGAAACGCCAAAGCGAGTTGCGAAAATGTATGCTGAAGTATTCTCTGGTATGCGCCAAGATGAAAAAGCTCATTTACATAAAGTATTTGGTGAAGATCATGAAGAGTTAGTTCTTGTAAAAGATATTCCATTCCATTCAATGTGCGAGCATCATCTATTACCTTTTTACGGAGTTGCACATGTAGCGTACATACCTAGAAATGGTAGAGTAACTGGTTTAAGTAAATTAGCACGTACTGTGGAAACAGTAGCTAAAAGACCTCAGTTACAAGAGCGTATTACTGCTTCAGTAGTAGATGCAATTATGGATGTACTACAGCCTCACGGAGCAATGGTAGTTGTAGAAGCAGAACATATGTGTATGTCTATGCGTGGAGTAAGAAAGCCAGGCTCAAAAACTGTTACGACTGCAGTGCGTGGTTCACTTAAAGAGGATGTGCAAGGAAGAAATGAAATTCTTGCAATGATTCATTCAACTAAATAGAATCAAATAAAAAAAAGCAGGGCGTTTGACAGGCAGTCTGAAAGCCAGAAGTCCTGCTTTTTTTAAAATATTCATTATAAATAATGCAAGTTGATTGAGCAATCAACTTATACCATCTAAAATACTTATGGTATAATGAAAAAATCAGTTATAAATGGAATGGATGGAAATAATGAATAGTATTCACGAGTTAAAAAATGAAGTAATCACTCAAATCTTACATACGATTAGACACCCATATTTAAATCAACAACTTCTAGCACCGACCATTGATGATGTAAAGGTTACTTTATTAATAAATTTATTAAAAGACCACAATTTTTCAAGTGATAAAATTGTACATTACTGTAAAGCCTTGATGATTCATCAAATTGCATTAGATACACACGAAAAGGTATCCACATTTGAAGGTACTCCAATGGATCGCGAAAAGAAACAATTAACCGTTTTAGAAGGGGACTTATATAGTGGACTATATTACGATGCATTGTCTAAAACTGGGGAAATTGGTTTAATTCGAGAACTTTCATATGCTGTTAAAGAAATGAATGAAGAGAAGATAAATCTAGTTCACGAACAATTTAGTTCTTTAGAAGATCTTTTCAACTGTATAACTGTAATCGAATCAACTATACTTGTACATTTTGCAAAATTTATATCAGCTGAAGAATCAATAAAGCATATAGAGCAAGAGTGTTTAATGTCAAGGCTGAAAAAAGAATTCGAACAATCATCAGTTGAAAACTGCTCTGATTTTATTTTGCAATTTCAAAGAATAATGGGGATTGTTGATTTAGCTAAAACAAAAGAAGAATTATCAAAAATAATACAATTACAAAATTAATCTACATAGAAGTAATCGTAATTAGTTTAGTGGGGGTTTATATGACTCAATCAAAAGAAGAACGCGTACATGACGTGTTTGAAAAGATTTACAATAAATATGATACAATGAATGGTATTATTAGTTTTAGACGACATATTGCTTGGCGTAAACAAACTATGAAAATTATGAATGTTCAAAAAGGTATGAAAGCGCTTGATGTATGCTGTGGTACTGGTGAATGGACAATTGCACTTGCAAATACAGTTGGAAAAGATGGAGAGGTAGTAGGATTAGACTTTAGTAAAAATATGCTATCAATTGGTGAAGAAAAAGTTAAAAATATGCATTTAGACCAAGTAAAATTAATTCATGGAAATGCTATGGAGTTACCATTTGAGGACAACTATTTTGATGTCGTAACAATTGGATTTGGTTTAAGAAATGTTCCAGATTATTTTCAAGTGTTGAAGGAAATGACAAGAGTCGTAAAGCCTGGAGGTATTGTTGTGTGTTTAGAAACATCACAACCGACTGCATTTGGTATTAGACATGTGTATAAAGCGTATTTTAAATACATCATGCCGATTTTTGGGAAAATATTTGCTAAAAGCTTTAAAGAATATTCTTGGTTACAAGAAAGTGCAAGCACGTTTCCAGGAATGAATGAACTTGCAAATCTTTTCAAAAAAGCAGGATTAGAAAAAATAAAAATTAAACCTTATACTTTTGGTGTAGCAGCAATGCATTTAGGTGTTAAACCAAAAATCTAGTTACAAAAAAGCGAGAAAATGGGATGAATAGTAAGGTGAACGGAATGAAGGTTAAATGGAAATATTCTTATTTAAAAAAGGACATTAATGAGATTGAAAGCACGCTTCATAAAGTAGTCAATTCTTCACAGCCAATTTTGAAAAACGCATCTGTACAGTTGCTTGAATCTGGTGGTAAAAGAATTAGACCAGTTTTTGTATTGCTTAGTGCTAAATTTGGACAATATAACCTTCAATCGATTAAAAATGTAGCAGCTACTTTGGAAATCATACATATGGCATCATTAGTTCATGATGATGTAATTGATGAAGCTAGTTTACGAAGAGGTAAACCGACAATCAATTCAACATACAATGATCGTGTTGCTATGTATGCAGGGGATTTTTTATTTGCAAAAGCATTGGAATGTATGTCAGAAATCGAAATCCCATTGGCCCATCAAAAATTATCTGAGACTATTTTAGAGATTTGTTTAGGTGAGATTGAACAAATAAAAGATAAATATAATTTTGACCAAAATTTAAAATGTTATTTAAGAAGAATTAAACGAAAAACTGCACTTTTAATTTCAGCAAGTTGTGAAATAGGTGCAATTGCATCAGGAGCCTCTCCAGCTTTTCAAAAGTGTTTAAAAGATTACGGATACTATTTAGGTATGTCCTTTCAAATTATGGACGATATTCTTGATTTTACGGCTTCTGAGAAAGAATTGGGGAAACCAGCAGGTAGCGACTTAATTCAAGGGAATATTACATTACCTGTCTTGTTTGCGATGAATGATTCAGCTCTTAAAGAGAAAATTGTATCTGTTTATGAAGGAATCGATCCGGAAACTGTTAGACCTCTTATAAATCAAATTCGTAAAAGTACATATATTAAAGCAGCAAGAAAAGTTAGTGAAGCATATTTACAAAAATCTTTAAACAGTATCGATAGCCTTCCTAATAGTGAAGCAAAGGATATGTTAATATTAATTGCTAAAAATATTGGAAATCGAAAAAACTAGAGGCGGGGAAAATGCTAGTGCATTTACAACTGCCTCTTTTGGCTTTTTAATACGTATAGAATTACCGTTTATCAGTTATATTTATAAAAGTTAATCAAAAAATCTGGAAGCGATTTCAATTTTTATAATATAACAAGATTTTAAACTATTGATAATTTTATAAATTGATGTTACTATTCTACTGTGTTGTTTATACATAATTGAGATCAAGTGAGGTAGAGCATAATGGAAAGAACTTATTTAATGGTAAAACCTGATGGTGTACAACGTAACTTAATTGGTGAAATCGTTTCACGTTTCGAAAAAAAGGGTTTCCAATTAGTTGGAGCTAAATTAATGCAAGTGAGTAAAGAACAAGCTGAAACTCACTATGCAGAGCACAAAGAGCGTCCTTTCTTTGGTGAATTAGTAGACTTCATCACTTCAAGCCCAGTATTCGCTATGGTTTGGGAAGGCGAAAATGTAATCGCTACCGCTCGTCAAATGATGGGAGCAACAAACCCAAAAGATTCAGCACCAGGAACAATCCGTGGTGAGTATGCTGCAACTGTAGGTAAGAACATTATTCATGGTTCAGATTCACCTACTAGTGCAGAACGTGAAATCGGTATTTTCTTCAATCAAAATGAATTAGTTGAATACTCTAAGCTTATTAAAGAGTGGGTATACTAATAAAATAGTTTTACACAAAAAGGTCAGCATAATTGCTGGCTTTTTGTTTTATTTGAAATAATGATCATGTGTAGAGTATTCACAAAAAACTGCGCAGAAAATTACTTTTTTCGTAGGGATATTTCATTTTTTTGCAAAAAATCAAAAAAAGAGCCAAATTATGGTTCTTTTTTTATGTTAAATTCAGATTAGGTTATGGTATAGTAGTAACTAAATAATTTTAAACTTACATAAAGAGAAGGTGTTGACATGCGTTATTTAACAGCTGGTGAATCACATGGTCCACAATTAACTACAATTATTGAAGGTGTTCCAGCAGGCCTACCAATTTTAGCAGAAGAAATAAATGTTGAACTTCGTAGACGTCAAGGTGGATATGGAAGAGGGCGAAGAATGCAGATAGAAAAGGATACTGCTCAAATTACTAGCGGTGTTCGACATGGTTATACATTAGGCTCTCCTATCGCATTGGTTGTTGAAAATAACGACTTTAAACATTGGACTAATATTATGGGTGCTGAACCTTTAGACAATCTAGAATACGAAGGAAAAAGAAGCATTACAAAACCAAGACCAGGGCATGCCGATTTAAATGGAGCTATAAAATATGGTTTTAGAGATGTACGAAATGTTTTAGAGCGATCTTCAGCCCGAGAAACAACTGTACGTGTTGCAGCTGGAGCGGTGGCGAAAAAATTGTTAAGTGAGCTAGGAATCACAATTGCTAGCCATGTAATTGAAATTGGTGGAGTTAAAGCAAAAAATTTAGACTATAAAAATGTAGAAGACTTACATAATAGAGCTGAAAACTCAGAAGTAAGATGTATAGACGCAGAAGCTACAGAAAATATGAAATCATTAATTGACGATGCAAAACAAAATGGAGATTCAGTTGGTGGGATTGTAGAAGTTGTCGTTGAAGGTATGCCAGCTGGTGTTGGTAGCTACGTTCATTATGACAGAAAGCTAGATTCTAAAATTGCAGGAGCAATCGTAAGTATTAATGCCTTTAAAGGTGTAGAATTCGGAATCGGGTTTCAAGCTGGATCCTTACCTGGTAGTGAAGTTCATGATGAGATTGCATATTCAGAAGAACAAGGCTACTACCGATTATCGAACCGTGCTGGCGGTTTTGAGGGCGGTATGACAACAGGTATGCCAATTGTCGTTCGAGCAGTAATGAAGCCTATCCCGACGCTATACAAGCCGTTAAAAAGCGTTGATATTGAAACAAAGGAAGTTTATGAAGCAAGTATCGAACGTTCTGATAGCTGTGCTGTTCCAGCAGCAAGTGTAGTAGCAGAACATATTGTTGCTTGGGAAGTTGCAAAAGCAATTATTGAACAATTTGAATCAGATCAACTTGAGCGTTTAAAGCGTAATATTGAAGATTTCCGTGAGTATGCGAGGAATTTTTAATGAATGTGATAACAGTAAAAACAAGCTCTAAACAATACGATGTTTGTATAGGGTTTGGAGTATTGAGTCAACTGCAGTCAAAGTTGGACAACTTAGTACCTAAAGTTTCAAAAATATTAATCATTACAGATGATCAAGTTGCTCCACGTTATTTAGAGGAAGTACTACTAAATTGTAGTAAATCTTATAAAGTTGAACAATTTATCATTCCACATGGTGAAAAAAGTAAGAGTTTTGCAATATACGAAAATTGTTTAACTTATTGTTTTGATGTCCAATTAGATCGTAATAGTTTAATAATTGCTTTAGGTGGGGGAGTAGTTGGTGATTTAGCAGGATTTGTTGCAGCTTCTTATATGCGTGGTATTCGTTTTATCCAATTACCAACTACTTTACTCGCCCACGATAGTGCTATAGGTGGTAAAGTAGCTATAAATCTTCCAAAAGCTAAAAATATAGTTGGCGCATTTTATCAGCCGGAACTAGTATTGTATGAATTAAGCTTTTTAACTACTTTGCCAATAGAGGAATGGAGATCAGGTTTTGCTGAAATTAGTAAGGAAGCTATGATTTCTTCTAATGACAATTTGAATTGGTTAATGGAAAATATTCTTTCACTTGAAGATTTAGATAATGAGTTAGTTCAAAAATGTGTGACAATGGGAATAAGTGTAAAAAATGAAATTGTATCCAAGGACGAAAGAGAAAATGGTGAAAGAGCATTTTTAAACTTAGGCCATACACTTGGGCATGCAATTGAAGCTTATTTAGGTTATGCTAAATCAACTCATGGTGAGGCAATTGCATTTGGAACTTTATTTTCAATCTATTTGAGTGAACAGTTCTTTGAAGTTGACTTAAAGTTTAATGAGATTTTAAATTGGTATAATCTATTGAATTATCCTGTTTATTCAAATTTAGAAGTAGAACCAATTGTAAATTTAATGAAACAAGATAAGAAAAATATAGATTTGAAAATAAACTATATATTATTAAAAAGTTTTGGGAATCCAGTGATTTGTGAATTAGAGGAAGACTTTATAAAAGAAAATTTAGATTGTTTTTTAAAACAAATAATTTCATAATACTTACCTGAAAATGGTGTTTTGATCAAATGTTAAATCAAAATATCATTTTCTTTTTCTAAATTAAGCCAACTTAATCATTGAAAATGAAAAACATAGGACAATTCGTCGAATAGAATTTCAGAGAAAAAAAAGGTTTGATTTAATAAAAAATGGAATGTAAATACATATAGAAAGGTTAGATAAGGTGACGATGATGAGAAATTCCCAGTTAGAAAAAATCCGTTTAGTTGGTGATGTGACAATTCCAGGAGATAAATCAATATCTCATAGAGCAATTATGTTTGGATCATTAGCGAAAGGGACTACAAAAATTACTAACTTTCTATTAGGTGAAGATTGTTTAAGTACGATTGCGTGTTTTAGAAAATTAGGTGTACAAATCGAAGTATCAGAAGATGAAGTAGTCGTTTATGGTAAAGGAATTGAAGGACTTAAAGAGGCACATGAAGTACTTGATGTAGGAAATTCGGGGACAACAGCAAGATTAATGATGGGAATATTAAGTGGTTTACCTTTCCATTCAGTTATTATTGGTGATGAATCTATTGGTAAAAGACCAATGAAACGTGTTACAAAACCATTAAAAATGATGGGAACTTCTATAGATGGACGTGAAGACGCTACATATACACCTATTTCTATTAGAGGAGGTTCACTGAATAGTATTTCTTATGCTTCTCCTGTTTCAAGTGCACAAGTTAAATCTTCAATTTTACTAGCTGGTTTATTCGCAAAAGGTACAACGACTGTGACTGAACCAGAAAAATCTCGTGACCATACTGAAAGAATGCTAAAGGCATTTGGGTGTGAGTTAGTAGTTGATGGAAACAAAGTCTCAATTAATGGAAACCAAGAATTATCTGCAACAGATGTTATTGTACCAGGGGACATTTCATCAGCAGCATTTTTCTTAGTAGCAGGTTCGATTGTTCCTAATAGCGAAATATTGTTGAAAAATGTAGGGGTCAACCCTACTAGAACAGGGATATTAACTGTTTTAGAAAGAATGGGCGCCAATATAACATTAGAGGATGAAAAAGTTGTAAACGGAGAACCAATTGCGAATATTCGAGTGAAATCATCAAATTTAAAATCTACTGTAATCGGTGGGGCTGAAATTCCTACATGTATCGATGAGTTACCTATCTTGGCATTAGCAGCAGCTTTAGCAGATGGAGAGACCATTATTAAAGATGCTGAAGAGTTAAGAGTAAAGGAAACAGATCGTATCCAGACTTGTGTAACAGAACTTACAAATCTTGGTGTAAGCATTGAAGCAACAAAAGATGGTATGATTATACAAGGAAATAGTTCTTTAATAGGTGCTAATGTAAATTCACATGGAGATCATCGAATGGGAATGATGCTTTCAATTGCTGCATTACTTGCTAAAGGTGATACAATTATTGAAAATACAGAATGTATAGCTGTATCTTTTCCGAACTTTAAAGAGCAATTAAATGATTTAATTAAGTAGTCATATGAGGTGTAAGAATGAGTTTATACGAAGCTGTTCAGTTAATAGAGAACGGTCATACAGAAAAGGGATTAGATTTATTAAGAAAGAATTTAAAAACTGCAAACGATGAAGAAAAATACGAAGCAGCACTTCTTTTTCAATCATTAGGATTTGTGGAAGATGCGAAAAATATCATTGAAGATTTAGTTTACTTATACGATGACGACGATGATCTTAAAATAATGTATGCAGAAATACTATTGGACCTTGATTTGGAAGACGACGCTTTAGAAATTTTACTTGCGATAAATGAAGATAGTGAGAGCCGAGTTCAAGCACTTTTATTAATGGCTGATCTATATCAAGTTCAAGGTCTTGATGAAGTAGCTGAACAAAAATTATTTGAAGCAAAAAGACTTTTACCTAATGAACCTGTAGTAGATTTTGCATTAGGGGAGTATTATTTTAGTAAATATGATTATAAAAAAGCAGTTCCATTTTACGAAAAACTTGCTAATCAAGAAATTGAAGTGAGTGGCGTAAATAAAGATTTAAGACTTGCTGAATGTTTAAGTGCTGAAGGTGAATGGGAAGATGCAATTTCCTATTATGAAAAAGGAATTCAGAAAACAAAAGACTTCCATACACTATTAGGATATGGCATTACGCTATTTCAAGCTGAACGATATGCAGCCTCTATTCCAGTATTCGAAGAAGCAATCTTCTTTGATCCTGAATATTTAGTAGCACATTTATGGCTAAGTAAAGCACATGACCTTGAAGGCCAAATTCAAGAAGGCTATGATATATTACAAAAAGCTTTACTTGTTGATGAAACAAATGTAGAATGCCTTTTATCAGCAGCAAAATTAGCTCGTAAAATGAAAAATTTAGAAGCAAGTAAAAAACATTTACAGGAAGCATTAATTTATGATCCTTCGCTTATCGAGGCAGTTCAGTTATTAGTCGGAATTCTTTTCGAAGAAGAAGATTTCGATGACATAATTAGTACAATTGAACTAGCAATTGAGCATGGTGCTTCAGATCCTCACTTTAATTGGGACATAGGCAAAGCATATTATGGAAATGAAAATTATGAATTGGCATTAAAACAATATCGTCTAGCATATAATGACTTTAACCAGGAAATTTCCTTCTTAAAGGAATACGGAGACCTATTGTTTGAAGAAGGCTTAGTACAAGAAGCAAAAGAAGTTTACAGTAAACTTGTAGACGATGAGTATCTACAGGAAGAAGTAAGAGAACGTCTTGAAAGAATAAATGAAATTCTGTAATTTTCTTTATTCAGAAAAGGGGACAAATTTTAAGGACAGAGGAGGGATTTAATAATGGCAACCCCTGTATCTGTGAATGAGAAGAAAGATTTTGTTAAGTGGTTTCTAAGTAATTTTCAGTTAAAGCAAAGAGAATGTGTTTGGATTTTAAATTACCTAATGAGCCATGATTATTTAATGAAAAAGGTTCATTTCGTAGAACAATCTAAATATTGTCCACGTGGATTAGTGATGTCGACAAACTGTGTTAAAGAAGTGCCATTTCATTTTTATAAACAAAATGTTATGACAACGGATGCAGAGAAATCATTTCACGATATTCGACTAAATAGGGATGAGGATATTTATATCCAGCTCAATTTTAAATCTTCTTTTCAATATCCGATGTTTGTTTCAGTTTTAGAAGAGAACCCACATATACCAAAAAACTTAAATAGTAACGAGAAAGACCGCGTAATTGCTGAAAAGCTATTGTCAGATTCAATTATTAATTTCCAAAAAGACAGATTGATGAAAATGATTGATGAAGCTTTAGATAAACAAGACAAAAAGCTTTTCCAAGAATTAACTAAGCAACTGAATTCATTAACTTAATGTAAACCTGAAAAAAGTCCTCATTTATGGGGGCTTTTTTACTGTTGAAAAGGTATTTGCTAATTGAACACAATTAATTTTTATTGTTAAATAAGATATGTGAGATTATTTTCCATTTTTAGGACCCTCGCTTTTAAGTGTGGCAAGATTCATGCTCTTTATCGTCATATGCGTTCCTTTTTGGTTTTTAGCTTTCTTATATATCCCACAGGAGTCGAGCGTTCAATCAACTTATACGAGTTAAAAATTACAGTATTAACTTAAGATTAGCTAATTACTCATAAAAAAATACTCATCTAAAAAAATTAGTAAAAAAGTCACTTAAATAGAAAGATTCTTGCATTATTGATTGATCTCATCGAAATATTTGCTTTGAAATGGAGTAGTTCAACTAAATTCGCAACTTTTTAATATTAATCAGTAAGCTGTAAAAGGGAGTTCTGAATGATCCTTTTAAACTCACTGGAAAATCCATTATTAGCGGACTTTTTTTCTTTCTTAAAATAGTAATGTATGGTTAAATGGAAAATAGAAATTTGTTCACAAAAATTTCACAATTATAAATAAATTATTTTAATAGAAAGAGGTAATTTTGATGAAATGGACAACTAATGAATTAAATCAAGTTATTGAGAATCTGGAGTACATCGATACGATCATTATTCCACTTTGTCCTGTGTCTTTTAAAAAAGAAAATATTGGTCTAGCCGAGCAAAGAGAGGACTTAATAATACTTACTTCGGAACTTGAACGTACATATAAAGGCAGAGTTGTAATTGCTCCGGAATTTACTTATTTACCTGAAGAATCTAATAAAATAAACCGATTAAAAGCTTGGTATGAAGAGTTTAAAGCTAATGGAATTAAGCATGTTTTTTATTTAACATGTGATTTTGATTGGAGACAGTCAGAAGCTGAAATGGATGAATCATTAATTTGGTTACCAAATTTAAATATCAATAGCTTAGATGAATCATCACAAAGAGTAATAGTAGATAAACAATTATCTCACATAAATGCATTATTTTCTAAAATATGGGGATAAAAATAAAAACAACATTATTACTATGATTATTATTAGGATATTATTGACCTTCTAAATTTGTTATTATATTATGAAAGTGTCCTAGTTTTATTATTATAGCTGTTGTCCGTACAGGAGTACTTGTGATAGAGGGGGGAATTTTCATGAGTGAAAAGGTTTCAAGACGCCAGTTTTTAAACTACACTTTAACAGGTGTAGGCGGCTTTATGGCGGCAGGAATGCTAATGCCATTGGCTCGTTTTGCCATTGACCCAGTTTTACAAAAAGAAGAAGCTGGAGCAATGGTGCAAGTTGGACTAGTTAAAGATTTAACGACTGACCCAAAACGCTTTGACTTTAAAGTTAAGCAGGTAGATGGTTGGGTTAAATCTGATGCGTCACACATTGCATGGGTGTACAAGAATTCAAATGGAGACATCGTTGCGTTATCACCTACTTGTAAGCATTTAGGCTGTACAGTTGGTTGGAACGACAATAAAGATTTTCCAAATCAATTCTTCTGTCCATGTCATGGCGGTCGTTACCATAAGGATGGTAAAAACATTAAAGGTACACCACCGCTTGGTCCACTAGACAACTATGCGGTAAAAGTGAAAGGTGATTCTTTCTATCTTGGTAAACTAGAACCAAATACAGGAGGTAAATAATCGTGCTTAACAAAATTTACGACTGGGTAGATGAGCGATTAGAAATTACGCCTCTTTGGAGAGATATCGCTGATCATGAAGTACCAGAACACGTTAATCCAGCACATCATTTTTCAGCATTCGTATATTGCTTCGGTGGATTAACATTTTTCGTTACAGTAATTCAAATTTTATCTGGAATGTTCTTAACAATGTACTATGTTCCAGATATCAAAAATGCATGGGAATCAGTTTATTACTTACAAAACAACGTTGCATACGGACAAATCGTTCGTGGTATGCATCACTGGGGTGCAAGTTTAGTAATTGTTATGATGTTTTTACATACTTTACGTGTATTCTTCCAAGGCGCATATAAAAAGCCTCGTGAGCTTAACTGGGTTGTAGGGGTTTTAATCTTCTTCGTAATGCTTGGATTAGGCTTTACAGGATATTTATTACCTTGGGATATGAAAGCGTTATTTGCGACTAAAGTAGGTCTGCAAATTGCTGAACAAACACCATTTATTGGTAAGCAAGTGAAAACGTTAATTGCAGGTAATCCGGAAATCATCGGTGCACAAACATTAACTCGTTTCTTCGCAATCCATGTATTCTTCTTACCTGGTGCTTTACTTGCTCTTATGGGTGCCCATTTCTTAATTATTCGTAAGCAAGGTATTTCAGGTCCACTATAAGATTTAGTGCATGGGGCTTTAGTAAAAAATGACTAAAGTGTGTCGAAATAAAGGAGGGAGAACATGCATCGCGGTAAAGGAATGAAATTTGTAGGTGACTCACGTGTACCTGCAATGGCAGGACGTAAACCTAATGTACCAAAGGATTATTCAGAATATCCTGGTAAAACTGAAGCATTCTGGCCAAACTTCTTATTAAAAGAATGGATGGTAGGAGCAGTTTTCTTAATTGGATACTTAACATTAACAATTGCACATCCATCTCCACTTGAGAGGGTTGCAGACCCAACTGATACTGGCTATACGCCATTACCAGACTGGTATTTCTTATTCTTATATCAATTCTTAAAATATAGCTATGCTTCTGGTGACTATAACGTAATTGGTGCTTTCGTAATTCCTGGATTAGCATTTGGTGGCCTATTATTAGCGCCATTCTTAGATCGTAGTCCACATAGAAAACCAATTAAACGTCCATTAGCTACAGGATTTATGCTATTAGCTTTATCTGGTGTAATTTATTTAACATGGGAAGCTGCGGCTCACCATGACTGGAAAAAACAAAAAGAACAAGGTAAAATCCGTACTTTTGTTGAATTAAATAAAGAAGATCCAGCATATAAACTATTGCAAAAAAATACTTGTGTATCTTGCCATGGCGATAATCTTGAAGGTGGCGCAGCAGCTCCAAGTCTTCAAAATAATGGTTTAAAACCTGAAGAAATCGCTCATATCGCAAGAAACGGTCGAAAAGCGATGCCAGCTGGTGTATTTAAAGGTACTGACGCAGAACTTAAAGTGCTAGCTGAATTCGTTTCAAAAGCAGGTAAAACAGAGTAATTAAAAGAGAGTCGAATTTTCGACTCTTTTTTTATGTTGTATTGTATACTGAAATAATAACATGTAAAAAATGTGATGATACATATAAATTGTGAACTTTGTGTTATAAATTTATTAAATCTCCTAAGTGAAAGCGAGATGAAGTGAAATAGTGAACATACTCTATAGTATGCTACGGCTTAAACCTAACTTAATTGCTTTATTTATAATAAATGTACTAGGAACAATCTATGGATACTATTGGTATCAATCTCAACTGAAGTATACTCCTGGTTGTTTAAAAATATTTGTACCTGATAGTCCAACTGCATCATTATTTTTTTGTATTGTATTGCTACTTTTCATTCTAAATAAACGGAATGGATTAATAGAGGCACTAGCATATGTAAGCTTGATGAAATATGGAATTTGGGCAGTTTTAATGAATGGAATGGTTCTTTATTTATCAGGTGGACTTGATGCGGTTGCATACTTATTAATTTTTTCGCATGGGGCTATGGCAATCCAGGCGGTTTTGTATGCACCAACATTTAAAGTTAAAAAATGGCACTTGACTGTTGCAAGTATTTGGATCTTACAGGATTTAATTTTTGACTATGTTTTTGGAACAATGCCAGAATATTATATGCTTTCTGATTACAGAATTTGGATTGCTTTAGTTACATTTTGGCTAACTATATTTGTTATTTTAATTGCTTATTACCACTTAATTTTAAAAAATAGAGCTCGTGTTTGAACAAGTTCTAATCTTGTCCTTTCTCTCATAATTATTAGTAGTTATGAGGGAGGGGTTTGATGAAAAAATTAATTGCGGGGATAAGCGTTTTTTTTATTTTCTTTTCATTTAATACGGTAAAAGGGTACGCTAAAATAGATCAAGAAACTTCACTAATCGAAAAATCGCTCTCTTTAGTACAAGATGGTGATTATGTTCATGGGGCTAATTTATTAGAACAATTAGAAACAAAGTATATGGCTTCAGCAAAAAAGAATAAGGATTTCACACCAAAGGAGTTAGAAACCATTTCAGTTACTTTTCAAAATGCGCTTGTATCTTTAACAAATGATGCAAGTGATCCACAAGAAAAAGTTGCCGATGTACTTGGTTTGAGATTATTGATTGATGCTGGAGAAACGACAATGCAGCCGATGTGGAAGGAAATGAAAAAGTCGGTTATGACTCCACTACTGAATATGGAGTCAGCATATAAACGAGGTAATTCTGAAGCATATGAAACGCAATTAAATCAATTCTTACACCAATTTGAGATTATTTATCCAAGTCTTATCATGGATCTTCCATATGATGAAGTAAAAAAATTAAATTCACTTGTTTCGTTTTTAGATGATTATCGAATTAATCAAGAATCCATTCCAGCTTTTCAACAAAAGTTGGATGAGACAAAAAGTGAATTATTATTCATTTTTGATCAAGGTAACTCAATTATTCCTCCTGTTTCCATTTGGACAATTTTTACAACTGGAGTAATTATTGTGGGTACATTAAGTTATGTCGGTTGGAGAAAATATATAGGTGATCGAAATAAAAACAAAAAAAGAAGAGAACATAATGATTGACAAATTTCTCTAAAAGTTATTACAATATCGTAAAATCACACTCCTTGGAGGAATTACAATGAGTTATTTAATTTACTTTTTTATTTTGTTGATTGTACCTATATATGCGCAAATGAGGGTTAAATCAACTTTTAAAAAGTATTCACAAGTTGGTTCTACATCACATTTAACGGGTGCAGAAGTAGCGAGAAAGATTTTAAATGAAAATGGATTATATAATGTGGCAGTAGAGGAAACTCGAGGATATTTATCTGACCATTATGATCCACGTGCAAAAGTTGTAAGATTATCAACTGAAAATTATCATGGATATTCAGTTGCGGGTACTGCAGTTGCTGCTCATGAAGTAGGACATGCAATTCAAGATGCAAATGACTATAGCTTTTTAAGATTCCGTCATTCATTAGTACCTGTTGCAAATTTCAGCTCCAATTTTTCTTATATTTTTATATTAATTGGCATGTTTTCTCAACTATCAGGTGCATTTTTAATAGGAATTGTTTTATTAGCATTAGGTGTACTGTTCCAAGTTGTTACACTTCCTGTTGAATTTAATGCCTCAAGTAGAGCCTTAAAACAAATTACAACTTTGGACATTATCAATTCGAATGAGCATGTTTATGCAAAACGTGTTTTAAACGCAGCTGCATTAACATATGTTGCAGCGGCTGCGGTAGCTGTCGCAGAATTATTAAGATTAATTTTGATTTATACGGGTATGACACGTAGTGATGATTAGTATTAAAATAAAATTAAAAGAGGTTCTGGCTATCAATGCCAAGAACCTCTTTTTGTTTTGAGTTAAATATTAAGGGTGAAGAGGGACTTTATTTTCATCTAATGTAAAGCCTTCACCAAGTACATCATGCACTTCTGTAACGGCTACAAAAGCGTGTGGATCGATATCCTGAATGATGTTTTTTAAATGAACTAATTCATTTTTCGGTACGACACAAAATAAAACGTCTTTACTTTCTCCAGTAAATGTTCCAGTTGCTTTTAAGTAAGTTGCGCCACGTTCCATTTCCTTCATAATTCGAGCTGCAATTAAATCATTTTTCTCAGAAATAATATTTGCTCCACGTGCAGCATATGCACCCTCTTGCATAAAATCAATTATTCTTGCTCCGACAAAAACTGCGACTAAAGTATACATAGCTTCATATGCTTTTAAGTAAGTCAAAAGAGAAAGTGTAATGACAACAAAGTCAAAAATAAACATCGTTTTTCCCATGTTAATACCTTTGTACTTATATGCTAAACGAGCGATGATATCGACACCACCAGTCGTTCCACCAAATCTAAAAATAATTCCTAATCCTACACCAATAAATACACCCGCAAATAGTGAGGCTAACATTAAATCGCCATGAACATCTATATTGAAAGTAAATTTCTCAAATAATTTCAAGAAAAAAGAGACTGCAACAGTTCCAATAATTGTATAAAGCATTGTCACTGTACCAAGTAATCTCCAACCAATAAAAAATAAAGGGACGTTTAAGGCTAAGTTTGAGATCCAAACCGGAATATTTAGTTCAGCTAAAAGAATTAAGTTAATTCCTGTAAAGCCACCTTCAGCAAGATTGTTTGGAATATTTATATTCATAATTCCAAAAGAAAAAATTGCAGAACCTAAAATAATAAATAAGATATTGCGTAACTTCAATTTAAAAATCATATACTTCCTCCATACTTTAAAAATTACCCTAAACTCTTATTTTTATCTTATCTTGTATTTTTTTCAAGTAAAATAATATATAATTTGTCAAAAAGTGGTCAATTCGATAAGATTTAATTGAGGAGTTGATATTAGTATGCACGAAAAAACGATGAAAGAAATGCAAAAAGAAGTCGATACATATATAGGTCAATTTAAAGAAGGATATTTTAGTCCTTTAGCAATGATGGCTAGGTTAACTGAAGAAATGGGTGAGTTAGCTAGAGAAATCAATCATACCTATGGTGAAAAGCCTAAGAAAAGCACTGAAAAAGAAAAGCTAATTGAAGAAGAATTAGGTGATGTATTATTTGTTATGATTTGTTTAGCAAATAGCCTAAATATAGACTTACAAGAAGCACATGATATGGTGATGAATAAGTTTAATACTCGAGATAAAGATCGTTGGACAAGGAAGGAAGTTTAAAATGGATAAAGTAATTAGAGTAGTATTAGCGGGACCAAGAGGTAAAATGGGAATTGAAGCTTTACAATTAATTGATCGAACTGAGCATTTTCACCTTGTAGCTGCAGTAGATTATAAATTAGGTGGAGAACAAATCCAAAAGGTTAACCCTGGGTTTAAAGGTGAAGCAAAAATATATGAAACATTAGAACAATGTATCGAAAATGAAAGCTTTGATGTACTTGTTGATTTAACAACACCTGAAATTGGAAAAAAACATGCATTTTTAGCTTTAAAAAATGGTATTCGACCTGTAATAGGTACAACTGGTTTTACAAAAGAGGAACTTGATGATTTAAAAGAGTTAGCTTTAAATAATGAGCTAGGTTGTATTATTGCGCCAAATTTTGCAATTGGTGCTATATTAATGATGAAGTTCTCTGCAATGGCAGCGAAATATTTTAAAGATATCGAAATCATTGAGCTACATCATGACCAAAAATTAGACGCGCCTTCAGGTACAGCTCTTAAAACAGTTCAAATGATTGAAGAAGTTCGTGAATCGAAAGTACAAGGACATCCTAATGAAGTAGAAACTGAAGCTGGTGCTAGAGGTGCTGATCTAAATGGAATGAGAGTTCATAGCGTAAGATTACCTGGTTTAGTTGCGCATCAACAAGTTTTATTCGGTGGTGATGGTCAACTATTAACAATCCGACATGATTCAATGAATCGAGCTTCTTTTATGTCTGGAGTTAAAGTAGCAGTTGAGGAAGTAATGAAACTTTCAGAGCTAGTCTATGGTTTAGAAAATATAATGGACTAAAGGTGGTGCAGGTAGTGAAAATAGCTCTAATTGCTCACGATAAGAGAAAAGACGCATTAGTAACTTTTGTTCAAGAAAATGAATCTTTTTTTCAGCAACATGAACTATTTTCAACAGGTACTACAGGACTACGTGTAATGGAAAATACAACTTTAAAAATTTATCGCTTTCAATCTGGTCCTCTCGGAGGAGATCAAGAAATAGGTGCATTAATAGCTAAAGGGAAAATGGACGCGATTTTCTTTTTTAGGGATCCATTAACTGCTCAACCGCATGAACCAGATGTAAATGCTTTATTAAGGCTATGCGATGTTTTTCATGTCCCGGTGGCAACGAATATTCAAACCGCTAAGGCAGTTGTGAAATTTTTTAGTTAGTTTGAAAGAGAGTGAGAAAAGTGGAATATTTTGATGTACTTGCATTTGGAGCGCATCCAGATGATGTTGAGATTGGTATGGCAGGCACGATTGCTAAATTTACTAAGTTAGGCTATAAGGTTGCTATTTGTGATTTAACTGAAGCGGAGCTCTCATCAAATGGGGATACTTTTATTAGAAGAAAAGAAGCTGAAGAAGCAGATAAGATTTTAGGGGTTTCAAAGCGTTTTAATTTATCATTACCAGATAGGGGGCTATACTTATCTGAGGAAGCGATTAAACAAGTAGCTGCTTTAATTCGAATGACGAAGCCTAGTATTATTTTCTCACCATATGAAGTGGATCGTCATCCTGATCATGGTAATTGTACAAAAATAGTAGAAGAAGCAGTATTTTCATCAGGGATTAGAAAATTTAATGTAAATACAAATCATGATGCTCACAAAGTTAAACATGTTTTTCAATATATGATTAATGGGTTTCATCGACCAAATTTTATTGTTGATGTTTCAGAAACGATTGAAGTCAAAAGGGCAGCTTTAGAAGCATATGAAAGTCAATTTACTCCCGGTCCAGATGGTGTAGTTACGCCTTTAACAAACGACTATGTAAATAGCGTAATTGCAAGAGAGAAAATTTTTGGGAAAGAAGCAGGAGTCCCATATGGGGAAGGGTTTATGACAAAGAGACCACTCCTTTTAAATGCAGATTGGTTAGTTTAAGAAGAAATGAAGAAGTTTAGGAGAGATAAAATGAAATTAAAAATTGGGATTACATGTTATCCTTCAGTAGGCGGTTCTGGTGTGATTGCGACTGAGCTAGGTAAGTTATTAGCAGAACTAGGACATGAAATTCATTTTATTTCATCAAGTATGCCGTTTCGTTTAAATAAAGTATATCCTAATATTTATTATCATGCAGTTGACGTAAATCAATATTCAGTTTTCCAATATCCACCATATGATTTAGCATTGGCGAGTAAGATGGCTGAAATTGCAAACCGTGAAAAATTAGATATTTTACATGTACATTATGCGATTCCGCATGCAGTATGTGCTGTTCTAGCAAAACAAATGATTCATCATGATATTAAAATTGTAACGACTTTACATGGAACAGATATAACAGTTCTTGGTTATGACCTATCTTTAACAGAGTTAATTAAGTTCGGGATTGAAAAATCGGATGTTGTAACAGCGGTCTCAAATGATTTAATACGTCAAACAGAGGAATTAGTTAACCCTGATAAAGAATTACAAACTGTATATAATTTTATTGATGAAAGAGTGTATTACAAAAGAAATTGTCGCGCATTAAAAGCAGAGTACGGGATTCAAGAACATGAAAAAGTCATTATACATATTTCAAATTTCCGTCAAGTTAAACGAACAAAAGATGTAGTCGATGTATTTAACTTAGTAAGAAAAGAAATTCCATCCAAGTTACTATTAGTCGGTGATGGTCCGGAGATCTCAAGTTTATGTAAATTAGTAAGAGAGCTTGGAATTGAGAATGATGTTTTATTTTTAGGAAAGCAAGAGAATGTTGAAGAGTTACTTTCAATGAGCGATATAAAATTACTACTTTCGTCAAAAGAAAGCTTTGGTTTAGTATTACTTGAGGCGATGGCTTGTGGAGTTCCATGTATCGGTACAAGAGTTGGTGGAATTCCAGAAGTAATTGAACATGGGGAAAATGGATATATTTGTGAACTAGGAGATATTGAACAAATCGCTTATTATACTCTTAACTTATTACAAGATGAAGAACTACATAAACGCATATCAAGTCGAGCGATTGAAATTGTGAAAGAAAGATTTCAATCAAATAAAATCGTTTCACAATATTTATCCATTTATAATGAGTTATTAGGAATGAAATAATATGGAAATTTTTGATAAAGCAAAGCCGATTTTAGATAATTTAATAAAAAATGGTTACGAGGCCTATTTTGTCGGTGGTTGTGTAAGAGATAAATTATTAAATAGAACAATTGGAGATATTGATATTGCAACTTCAGCTTTACCTGAAGAAGTTATGTCAATATTTCCAAAAACCGTTCCTACCGGGTTACAGCATGGTACGGTTTTAGTTATACAAAACAATGAACCTTATGAGATTACTACATTCCGAACAGAATCAACATATCATGATTATCGTAGACCATCGGAGGTTACATTTGTAAAATCAATCGAAGAAGATTTAAAACGAAGAGATTTTACTATGAATGCCATTGCTATGACAACAAAAAATGAAATAATAGATCCTTTTAATGGTACAATCGATCTTTATGATGGGTTAATTAGATGTGTCGGTGAAGCTACGGAAAGATTTCAAGAAGATGCTCTTAGAATGCTAAGAGGAATACGGTTTGTAAGTCAATTAAATTTTCGTTTACATAATGAAACGTTTAACGCAATTAAATCAAATAAACATTTAATTGAAAATATAGCAATTGAACGCATTTCGGTTGAAATAGAAAAAATGTTAATAGGAAAGTCACCTAAAAAAGGCATAGAACTATTAATACAAACAAATTTAGTAAATCATCTTCCAAGCTTAAAAAAATATACAAATCAGTTTAAAAATCTATTAAAACTTCCTATTCAATCATTAAAAACAATTGAAGAGATTTGGGCGCTAATCTTATATAAATGTAATTTTGACAACCCAGAACACGTTTTAAGAAGTTGGAAGATGTCGAATAATCGTATAAAACAAATACTGAAGGTTTATAATTTGTTAAATGAAACGAAAATTAAATGGAGCAATACAAAGTTATATCAAGTTGGATTACCGGATGCAATAAAATATGAGCGTTTACAGTGTGTCATTGACAATATCGATGCAAATGAATTTAATGAGCATTTATTAAAGGCTATATATAATCAATTACCGATTTATACAAAGTCAGATATATGTATTACAGGTAATGATTTATTAGAATGGTCAAAATTAAAAGGTGGTCCATGGTTAAAAGAAGTATTAAGTGAAATAGAATTTCAATTAGTAGAGAACCAACTTGAGAATAACCAACTTGCTGTTAAGGAGTGGTTCATAAATTGGCTTCAAAAGTAAAAGAAAGAATTATACAATTATTTACGGAAAATAGTAATGAATATTTATCAGGTCAATTTTTGAGTGATGAATTAGGAATTTCACGTACTGCAATTTGGAAATACATGAAAGAATTGCAAGATGAGGGAATTGAAGTTGAAGCAGTTAGGAAAGTTGGGTATAAAATAACAGGCAAATCTGATCGGTTAACCCCAACTGATATTCAACTTGGTTTAGAAACGAAAAAATTTGGAAGAAATGTCGTATACCAAGAAGAAACTAATTCAACCCAAACGATTGCAAATGAATTAGTGCTAAATGATGCCCCTGAAGGTACAATCGTTTTGGCTGAGCGTCAATTATTAGGTCGAGGCAGATTACAAAGAAACTGGTTAACTTCAGATGGAAAAGCAATAGCAATGAGTGTTATCCTTAGACCAGCTATTTCACCAAGAGTAGCACCTCAGCTAACATTATTAACAGCTGTAGTTATTGCTTCAGCGATCGAAAAAGTGACCGGCTTACAACCAAATATAAAATGGCCAAATGATATTTTAATTAATAATAAAAAAGTTTGTGGAATCTTAACTGAAATGCAAGGAGACGCTGATTGCATTAAAAGTGTTGTCATAGGTATCGGGATTAATGTAAATCAAGTAGAAGAAGATTACCCTTTAGAACTGTCAGATATCGCTACATCTTTACGTATTGAAAAAGGACAATCCTTTATGAGAGCGAATCTAATTCAAGCTATTTTAGCTGAATTTGAAAAGTACTATGAAATATTTTTAGAAAAAGGATTTAAACCGATAAAAATTTTATGGGAAAGCTATGCAATTTCGTTAGGGAAACAAATAAAAGCCACGACTTTAAACGAAGAAATTGTCGGTAATGCCATTGGAATTACTGATGAAGGTCAATTATTGATTGAAGATCACTTAGGTAATATTCATACAATCTATTCAGCGGATATTTCGATAAATAAATAAAGTAAAACGAAATAAAACAACTCTCTTTTTATAATTGAAAGAGAGTTATTTTATTTGATGAATAATTATCACGTATATTTGTAAATAATACCAAGTTTTTTCTTTACTTAATTGCTATTCTTACTATAAACTGTAGTGGAAGGGTCGCGACTTTCGCTGACGCTTCAAGGGTGGTATCTGAATAGGGTCAATCAAACTTTAGTATCCTAAGAAGAACTACACCAGGTTTTAAAAAATCAATTCTAAAAATGTGTCTGCCTTGATCCTATAAGGACTGGGACAGAGGAATGAGACGGTTTACAATTTTCCTTTGTTCTCTCTTGAGCAAAGGTTTTTTATTGTAGCCCCCATTTCCTCTTCATTTAAAAGGAGGAAAAAAGATGAAAACAACAAAAGATTTTTTAAACATGAAACAAAACAATGACCCAATCGTCATGATTACTGCTTATGACTACCCTTCAGCACTATTAGCTGAAGCAAGTGAAGTAGATATGATTTTAGTTGGTGACTCACTTGGGAATGTTGTCCTAGGATATGATTCTACAATTAAGGTTACTGTAGATGACATGATTCATCACTCAAAGGCTGTAAAACGAGGGGCAAAAAATACGTTTATTGTGACTGATATGCCATTCATGTCTTACCACTTTTCAAAAGAAGAAGCTTTACGTAGTGCATGTCGCATTATGCAAGAGGGTGATGCGCACGCTGTTAAGGTTGAAGGCGCAGATGAAAATGTTTTAGAAGTGATAAAAGCATTAACAATTGCGGGAGTACCAGTTGTAGCTCATTTAGGATTGACTCCTCAATCAGTAGGTGTATTAGGTGGGTATAAAGTTCAAGCACGTGACTCTGAAAGTGCGATGAAATTGTTTAACGATGCAAAAAAATGTGAAGAAGCAGGAGCTTTTGCAATAGTACTTGAATGTGTACCGAAGCAAATTGCAAAGGATATTACTAAGGATCTTTCAATTCCAACAATAGGAATAGGTGCAGGTGTTGATACAGATGGTCAAGTACTTGTTTACCATGATTTAATAACATATGGTGTTGGTCGAGTAGCTAAGTTTGTTAAACAGTATGCAAATGTATCTACAACAATTGAAAATGCAATTGCTTCATATGTACAAGAAGTTAAAACTAGACAATTTCCAGATACTAAACATTCGTTTACGATGAAAGAAGAGCAGTTAAAGGCATTATACGGGGGAAGTTCGCAATGAAAGTGTTTCACACGATAAATGATTTAAGAAATGAATTAAAAATTCACAGAAAAAATGAAAAATCGATTGGCTTTGTTCCAACGATGGGATTTTTACATGAAGGTCATGCATCATTATTAGAAGAAGCTAGAAAAAATAATGATATCGTCGTTTTAAGTATTTTTGTTAATCCAACTCAATTTGGCCCTAATGAAGATTTTGATCGATATCCAAGGGACTTTGAAAGAGATGAAAAAGTTGCCCTAAATGCTGGTGTAGATTGCCTCTTTTATCCAACAGTTGAAGAAATGTATCCAAATGAATTAAAATCAACAATGAAAGTAACAAAACGAGTAGATGTCCTTTGTGGTGAAAAAAGACCTGGACATTTTGATGGTGTTGCATTAGTTGTAACAAAATTATTTAATATTGTTCAACCAGATCAGGCTTATTTTGGATTAAAGGATGCTCAGCAAGTAGCTGTAATTGAAGGTTTAGTTGAAGACTTAAATATTCCTGTTAAAATTAATCCAGTTCCAACTATTAGAGAAGAAGATGGATTAGCTAAAAGTTCTAGAAATGTTTATTTATCAGACAAAGAAAGACAAGAAGCACCAGTTCTTTATAAAAGTTTACAAAAAGCAATTGAAGATATAAAAAATGGGAATTTAAATCCAGATCAACTTAAGCAAAATATTATTTCTACAATACAAAACGAAACATCTGGAACAGTAGATTACGTAAGTATTTATTCTTATCCAGATTTAGAGCCTTTAAATAAAATAAACGGAAAAGTAATTATTGCGTTAGCAGTAAAATTTTCTAATGCTCGCCTAATCGATAATATTATTATTTCTATATAGGGATTGAACAACTAGGGGGAAATGACATGATTCGCACAATGATGAGAGCAAAACTTCATAGAGCTACAGTTACAGAAGCTAATTTAAATTACGTTGGAAGTATTACAATTGATCAAGATTTAATGGATGCTGTTGATGTACTTGAAAACGAAAAAGTTCAAATTGTAAATAATAATAACGGTGCACGACTTGAGACATATGTCATTCCAGGAAAACGTGGAAGTGGTGTAATTTGTCTTAATGGTGCAGCGGCTAGATTGGTTCAAGAAGGCGACAAAGTAATTATTATTGCATATGGTCAAGTAGAGGAAGAGAAACTGGATCAACATGAACCAAAGATTGCTATATTAAATGATGCAAATGAAATTGTCGAAATGATTGGCAAAGAAATTGCAGGTACAGTTAAGTAAAGAAATGGGACTGTTTTAGGAAATAGCCCAAAAAATTTGATTTATAGACTGTCTGTCAACTATTGAATTTCGAATCATGAAATTACTTGATGAGGATCAAAATTATTTAACAGACAAGAGAAACAACAAAGAAAACAAGTGTTTGAGGGCAATTTGAAATCCCCTTCTTTAGGGGATTTTTTTGTTGGTTGTATTGTTTAATATGTTTATGCAAAATAATATCTATATAGAGAATTTGGAGGTGGCAAAATATGAATAAATTTGTGGTCGTTGACTTAGAAACAACCGGAAATAATAATAGGGGTCAAGATCGAATTATTCAAATTGCAGCCTTTTTATTGGAAAGTGGAGAAGTTATTGAACAGTTTTCAAGTTTTATTAATCCAAACATGAATATTCCAACATTTATTTCCGAATTAACAGGGATATCAGATGAAATGGTTCAATACGCTCCACAATTTGAACAAATAGTTGAAGAATTATACCCAATGTTTAATGACGCCTATTTTGTTGCACACAATGTGCATTTTGACTTAACATTTTTGCAAAAAGAATTTGAGCGGATTGGTTTACCAAAAATTTCACCGTTAGCTATTGATACAGTGGAGTTAACAAGAATTTTATATCCAACTTTAACCAGTTATAAATTATCTGATTTAGCAAAAGTATTTAATATACAACATGAAAACCCTCATCAAGCTGATAGTGATGCTGAAGTAACTGCCGAATTATTAACAATTTTATTAAAAAAACTTGAAAGCTTGCCATATGCATCATTAAAAATATTAGAAAAACTTAGCACTAGTTTTAAAAGTGACATTACATACTATATTTCGGAAATACTTCAAAAGCAATCTGAATCATTTTCAAATGAATCTGTTAATTATGAAGAATTTAGACGAATATCCCTTAAAAAAAGAAGCTTTAGTTTACCACAAGAGGAAGAAGATTTCGTAGAATTCGACGAGCATCTAAAACGTGAACTTGTAGATCAGATGGCTGTGGAAATTCCAAATTTTATAAAAAGAGAAGAACAGTTTGCCTATATGCATGATGTGTTCGATTCATTTCAACAGAATAATATTCTCTTAGCTGAGGCTGGAACAGGTGTTGGTAAGACATTTGGCTATCTAATTCCATCAGCATTTTTCTCAAAACAATTTGGCAAACAAGTTGTCATTAGTACAAGTACCATCTCGTTACAAAAACAATTACTTAAAAAACATATAAAAACGATTGAAAAAATAGTTCCTTTTCAGTTGAAAATAGCTTCTATACAAAGTAAAAGAAATTATCTATGTCTCCAAAAATTTGAATATATTGTTGGCGAACAATTTGATGATAATTACGATAGTATTTTATCTAAGGCTATGATAACAGTTTGGTTAACTGAAACTGAAAATGGAGAATTAGATGAATTATCCCTTCCTTCAGGTGGCTTACATTTATGGGATCGTGTTTGTTGTAACGAAGAAAGTGAAAATAAAAGAACAAATCCTTGGTTTCATAAATGTTTTTATCAAAGAGCTAAAAATCAATTAATGTTAGCCGATATAATTATTACAAACCATGCTTATTTATTATCGACTTTAAAAAATAAAGATCACTTAATTAATTCTGTCAAAACGATTGTAATTGATGAGGCACATGCGCTTGAAGAGACTGCATCAAAAACTTTTGGAATCACTTTTTCATGCTTAAAATATTATCAATATTTAAGTAGATTAAGTACTACTGATAGCAATGAACTTGTTCACCGATTATATAAATTTGATGAGGGAAAACCTAATCGTGAAAAATGGTGGAAAAAAGTTGATCATTTAGTAAAAGAAATAAAGTATGAATCAGATGAGTTATTTAGATTATTACGTGATTTTATTTTAAGTAAACAAAATGAACTTGATAAAGAAAATATTAGACAGTCAATTACACTAAGTGATAAAAATACTGCCAGCCAAAATTGGAAGGTTATTCAAGAATGTGCAAATAGATTAATTCATGTGAATAATACTTTATTCACAGGATGTGAGCAATATTTGAATTTAATTGAAGAGAAAAAAATATCAGCGTTTCATCGTTCTATCGTTTCGGAATTTAAAATGATTATTGAACAATTAAAAAGCATGAAAAATGGTCTTTATGAAATATTATTCGATAAAAATGATCATTATATTTGTTGGATGGAAACTGAAGCAAAAGGCTCATTTCATACAACGATGCTTTATTGTGAGAAAGTTGAAAATGCAGATTTAATACAAAATTATTTAATTAGTGGAAGAAATTCAATCATACTAACGTCCGCTACGATGTCGATTGATTCATCCTTCTCATTTATAAAGTCATCATTAGGAATTAGTGAAAATATCAATGTCATTGAAAAAATATACCCCGTTCCAGATGATTTTGCCCAAGGGATGAGAGTGTATATTCCTTCAGATTTAATGGGAATAAAAGAGATCACGCAAGAAGAGTATGCATTACAAACTTCGAATACAATTCGCAAAATTGTTACCGAAATAAAAGGTAGAACATTAGTTTTATTTACAGCTTTTGATTTATTAAAACAGACTTATGATCATTTAACACAAGATTTAGACTCAATGAATTCATCTGTATTAGCTCAAGGTGTTTCTCCTGGAGGAAAACAAAAGTTAATAAAACAGTTTTTACAATCTAAACAAACAATTTTATTAGGTACGAACACTTTTTGGGAAGGAATTGACCTACCTAATGAAGAATTAGATTGTTTAATCATTGTACGCTTACCGTTTACAAACCCTGAAAAGCCTATGTTCATTGCTAAATCAAATTTATTAAAAAAAGCTGGAGAAAATTCTTTCTCAAGTTTGGCTCTACCATTAGCAGTATTTAAGTTTCGACAAGGTTATGGTCGTCTAATTCGAAATGAAAAAGATCAAGGTTCATTATTTGTTTTAGATAATCGCATAATAAATACTAGTTATGGAGCAGAATTTTTAAAGTTAATCCCAAAAACTAAAATAAAAATAAATACAATTGATGAATTATTAAAAGATTTTTAGTAGTTTTTCAAAATTTAGCATGAGAATAGTAGGGGATTTAAGGCTAGACGTGTGGTATAATGACATAAATTGTAATGTATTTATAATACATTTTTAGGAGGAGCAACATGAATTCAAATATTGAAGTATTATCAACAACAAAAATTGAATATACTAGAGATTTATACAAAATTGTTGATAGTTTAAATCGTACTTTAAAAGAAAAAGATTTAATGTTTGGACTTGCACTTGATAAAGAAAATCAAGAATATGCGGTATTTACAATTTATCGAACATAAATGAGGTATATATGAAAAAATGGTTAGTCATCCTTGGATTAAGCATCATTTTTCTTTCATTATTTTTAATCGCCACATATCAATCATCAATTTCAAATCTAAATGATGATAAAAAACATGCCGAAGAGCTTGTTTTAAATCAAGGGTATTTAAAATCTGTGGAAACTTCTAATTATTTCCATGGAAAAGAACAAGCGATTGTTGTAAGTGGTAAAGATGATGCAAATAATGAAATGATTGCGTGGGTACAGGATGGAGAAGTTATTACACGAAAGAAAAGTGAAGGATTGACCCAAAAACAAATCATTGACAAAGTAGTCAGTGAGAGAAACCCAAAAAAAATACATAAAGTAAAGTTAGGAATAGAGAACAAAATACCACTTTGGGAAGTAGTATATATAGACCAAAACGGCCGATATAATTTTTACTACGCTGCTTTCGAAAATGGAGAGCTTTTAAAACGTTATAGTATTTAGGGGGAAATTAACAAGATGAAACTAGCAAAAAGAGTAAGTGCACTAACACCATCTACAACACTAGCTATTACAGCAAAAGCAAAAGAGATGAAAGATCAAGGAATTGATGTAATAGGATTAGGAGCTGGAGAACCTGATTTTAATACACCAGTTGAAATTATTGAAGAAGCTTATTCAGCAATGCTTAAAGGCCAAACAAAATATACTCCTTCAAACGGTTTGCCAGCTTTAAGAAAAACTATTTGTGATAAATTATTGAAAGATCAAGGATTAACTTATTCGCCAGGAGAAGTTGTTGTAACAAATGGTGCAAAACATGCACTTTACACACTTTTCCAAGCAATTTTAGATCCTGGTAACGAAGTAATTATTCCGACACCTTACTGGGTAAGTTATCCTGAGCAAGTTATATTAGCAGAAGGTGTGCCAGTATTTATTGAAGGATATGAACATCAACAATTTAAAGTAACACCTGAACAAATCGAAGAAGCAATTACAGAGAATACAAAAGCGATCATTATAAATTCACCAAGTAATCCAACTGGTATGATTTATGATGAGCAAGAATTAAAAGCAATCGGAGAAATTTGTTTAAAACATGATATATTAATCGTTTCTGACGAAATATATGAGAAATTAGTATATGATGGGGCAAAGCATGTTTCAATTGCTTCATTAAGCCCAGAGCTTAAAGAACAAACGATTATTATCAATGGTGTATCAAAATCTCATTCAATGACAGGATGGAGAATTGGATATGCTGTTGGTAATAAGGAAATAATTAATGCCATGACAAATCTTGCTAGTCATTCTACTTCAAATCCTACTACAATGGCCCAAATCGCTACGATTAAAGCATATGAGTTAGGCGATGGTCCTGTTGAAGAAATGAGAGTAGCGTTTGAAGATCGTTTAAATAAAACTTATGAGCGTTTAATTTCAATTCCAGGATTTAGCTGTGTTAAACCGAATGGTGCATTTTATTTATTCCCAAATGTGACTGAGGCAGCTAAAATGGCTGGATATCAAAATGTAGATGAATTCTCTACTGAATTACTTGAAAAAGCTAATGTTGCGGTAATACCTGGCTCAGGGTTTGGTTCACCTGACAATATTCGCTTATCATATGCAACATCTCAAGTACAGTTAGATAAAGCTTTAGAGCGCATTGAGCAATTTATGAAAGCAAGTATCTTAAATTAATTTCAATCAGTGAAAAACATATATTAAATACTGAAGCTAAGCATATGCTTAGCTTTTTTCATTAGACTTATTTTTTATGACTTATTAACCATAAAGCTAAACCATTCCCACTTTATTAAACAAACTATATCCTAAATTAAATAATTTATTAGTCGGTTTTTTAAATACTAAATAGATATACTAAAATAGAGGTGTGATTTCCATGCCTCTATTTATTTTTATTTCACGAGTTTCTTTTACTGTATAATTTATGTAATCATGCTATACTATGCTAGAGGTGTTCGAAGTGAATAATAATAGCATTCTAAACTGGATTCAATTTGGGAATATTAGTATTCCAAATATACTTCTCAGTCATTATTCTTCTTTAAACATAAATGAAGAAGAACTAGTCATGATTCTACAGCTTTACTCTTTTCAACAACAAGGTCATACGTTTCCAACACCTACTCAATTAGCAAAGATTATGTCAATAAATGAACAAAAATGTATGGAAGTTATTCGAGAACTTCTTAAAAAAGGTTTATTAGAAATTACAGAAGAAATTGATCATCATAATTTACGATGTGAGGCATATTCACTTTCTCCATTATGGTTAAAATTAGTTGATTTGACCCAGAATGGTCAACAATCAAATGAAACACATACTATTCCTTCAATTATTGAACAAGATGAGGAATCAATTTACTTAGTATTTGAAAAAGAATTTGGTAGATTATTGTCTCCTTTTGAGATTGAAACTCTAACAATGTGGATGGACCAAGATGATCATAATGAAAAACTAATAAAAACTGCACTTAAAGAAGCAGTAATAAGTGGGAAATTAAATTTTCGTTATATAGATCGTATTCTTTTTGAGTGGAAGAAAAATGGAATTAAGCAAGTAGACCAAGCAATGAATTATAGTAAGCATTTTAGAAAAAAAGAAACAAGAGAACCACAAAACGAAACAAAGTATACAGGATCAATTCCTTTTTATAATTGGCTTGAAAAATAAAGCGAGGACATGCTCCTCGCTTTATTGTGTAACAAAGTTACAAAAATTTGATTTATAGACTAATTATAAGCGCTTGAAGGGCAGTCTAAAGCGAGGATATGCGCTCGCTTTTGTTTAGTAAGGAGTGTTTTGAGATGTTAAATAAACAACAAATAAATGAAGTTCTTAATATAATTGGTGATATGTTCCCTGATGCACATTGTGAGTTAAACCATAAGAATCCGTTTGAATTAGTAGTAGCAGTCGCTTTATCTGCTCAATGTACTGATGTTTTAGTAAATAAAGTGACTAAAAATCTATTTGAAAAATATAAAGAACCTAAGGATTATTTAAATGTATCTTTAGAGGAATTACAAAATGATATTCGCTCAATTGGACTTTTCAGGAACAAAGCAAAAAATATCCAGAAACTAAGCGAAATGATTATTAATGAATTTAATGGAGAAGTTCCACGTACTAGGGAAGAGCTAGTAAAATTGCCTGGAGTTGGTAGAAAGACAGCTAATGTAGTAATGTCAGTTGCATTTAATATTCCAGCTATCGCTGTAGATACTCATGTTGAGAGGGTTTCAAAAAGATTAGCTATATGTCGTTGGAAAGATTCTGTATTAGAAGTAGAAGAGACATTAATGAAAAAAGTTCCAATCGAAGACTGGGGAGTAACTCACCATCGTTTAATATTTTTTGGTAGATACCATTGTAAAGCTCAAAGGCCGAGTTGTGAGGTATGTCCTTTACTTGATATGTGTAGAGAAGGAAAAAAACGAATGAAAGTGAAGAAAGTAAATGACAAATAGTATTTATAAGGATTTTATCGTTACGCCATTTTATAAAGACAATTCTAATGAACAAATAATGAATGAAGAAATTAAAATTAAAAATAAACCGTTTTTCTATGAAAGCAATCAGATTCTAGTTAATAAGAGCTCTAGCATACCGAATGAAAGTGATGAAATTATTAAAGAAATGATTAATGAGTGGAAAGAGGAATCTGGACATATTTCTACCTACTTTAAACAACGGAATCGAAAACTTGCGTGTGAGCCGATGATAAGAGGCTTAGCTAATTTTATATCAATTCTTACATGGATAAATGGCCAAATGCTACTTAATTTAAATAA
Organism: Gottfriedia acidiceleris; assembly: GCF_004138285.1. Taxonomy (GTDB): domain Bacteria; phylum Bacillota; class Bacilli; order Bacillales; family Bacillaceae_G; genus Gottfriedia; species Gottfriedia acidiceleris_A. The sequence goes on from NZ_SCFN01000001.1 coordinate 959,804, forward strand.
TTTATTATTTGAGTTAGATAAATTAAAGATTAAGCCAATCAATTTAGACGAGCGTATTAGTTTTGTATTAAATCAACCTGATCACTATCACTCATTTATTCAACTTTCTGGCTTATATACGGAGTTAGAAAAGCTTTATTATAAGCAAAAAATAACCTCCTCAAGATGAGGAGGCTTATTTTAGATTTAGAGTAAATTAGCAATTCCAAAACTTTATGTTAAGTAAAGCAAAGGAATTCATACAGAATATCAATTACATAGCAAAACCTCCTCAAAAAACGAGGAGGTTTTTAATTTATGCAATAATATTACGTTCCAACTTATTAAATCGATTATTAGAGTATGAATCTGAGTTATACGAAGTTGGATTCGTATTAGTTGGTTTTGATGGCTTTGATGGATCTGGTGTAGTAGGAGGTGTAGTTGGATTTGTATTACCATCACCAGTACCAGTACCGTCACCAGTACCAGTACCAGTACCGTCACCAGTACCAGTACCAGTACCGTCACCATTGCCAGTACCGTCACCAGTACCAGTACCGTCACCATTGCCAGTACCGTCACCAGTACCAGTACCGTCACCATTGCCAGTACCGTCACCAGTACCGTTGCCGTTACCATTACCGTTACCATTGCCGTTATCATTGCCGTTACCGTTACCGTTGCCATTACCATTGCCGTTACCATTGTTATCAGCTGGTGGGGTAGTTGGCTCTTGGGTTGTAGTTAAATCGACTGTAACAGTAACCGCAGCACTCTTAGTATCGCCATTAGTTGCCACAATCGTAATTTTTACTTTGTTTCCAGCTACGATACCATTAATTTTTGCTGATGTTCCATTTACTTTTTGAGTTTGGCCTTTAACACCGTTTATATCATAGTTTACTTCAAAAGTAGTAGAAGCAAGTAACTCAGCAGGATACTGCCAATTTAACGAAACACTGCTCGTTTTTTCATCATATTTCGCTGTAACACTTTTAGCTGGATCTAATGTATCTGGTGTAGGAAGATCATCCATTTTTTCACCTTTAATATATAATTCGTCTTGAACTCTTACAACTGAACTTGGTTTATGAAACTCAGATGAACGATCAGCTGTTGCTGCTAACATATCTCTTGCAATATATTTAGCTAAATTTGTTGATGTTTTACTTAAATAATGACCTTCTTTATTTGTCTCATATCCAGTCCATACCGAAACAGTAACATCTGGTGTATAACCAACAAACCAACTATCTCGAGTTGCGTTTGAAGGGAAGCCATACTTGTCTTTTACTTCTTGTGGGTAGTTTGTAGTACCAGTTTTACCTGCCATATCAAGACCAGGTACATTAGCTCTACCACCCGTACCGCCTGGAGCCTTAACAACGTCACGTAGCATATCTGTAATCATATATGCAGTGTAATCGCTCATTGCTTGTTTTGGTTCAGGAGATAATACTTTTTCAGTTTTATCTTGATAGATTATTTTCGTTACAGCATGTGGTTTTATATAAACACCGCCATTACCGAAGGCTGCATATGCACCTGCCATTTCCATTGCAGATACACCTGTAAATCCACCGATTGCATGAGACTCGTAAAAACTGTCTTTTTGGAAGTTAAACCCAAGTCCGTTACCAAATTCACGTGATTTATCTAATCCAACTTCCTGCATTGTTTTTAAAGCAGGAATATTTCTTGAACCGATTAACGCCTTACGAATCGATAATTTACCTTTATATGATTTATCAGCGTTTCGAATAGGTGTCCCATCAGAATATTGATATGGCTCATCAACAAGTTGATGGTTAGTAGACCATTTTAAATATTGAATCGCAGGACCGTAGTCAAGGATTGGCTTAATCGTTGAACCAGGTTGTCTTTTTATATCTGTTGCAAAATTTAGACCGCCACTAGTTGTATTTCTGCCAGCACCTACAGCTTTAATTTCACCTGTTTTAGTGTCAGTTAATACAAAACCAGTTTGGAAATCATCACTTGGATAAAATTCAGACCCACGATTAATAATTTCATCTGCTTTAGCTTGTGATTTTGGATCTAAAGTTGTTTCAATTGTTAATCCATCTGTATTTATATCTGCATCACCGTATTTTTTAACCTCATCCATAACTACATCAATGAATGCTTGATACTTTGTTTGGCCACTTTCATGAACTTTAACTAATGATTTCTCTGGAATTGCTTTTGCTTTAGCATATTGTTCATTGGTAATATAACCATATTTTTTCATTTGGCTTAATACAACATTTCTTCTAGCTTCTGATTCAGCTGGATGTTTTGCTGGATTGAAGTTATTTGGACTTTGTACCATACCAGCAAGTGTAGCTGCTTCAGGTAATGTAATTTTCGATAAATCTTTACTAAAATATGTTTCACTTGCTTTTGCTACACCATAAACTCCTCGGCCTTTTAAACCATTTGAGAAGTAAACTTTATTTAAATACATTTCTAAAATTTGTTGTTTAGAATATTTTTGTTCAAGTTGGAATGATAAATACCATTCTTGTACTTTACGTTTAATTGTTTTTTGTGGAGACAAGAATGAGTTTTTGACAACTTGTTGAGTAATCGTACTACCACCTTGTGATCCAAATCCACCAGTAATATTAGCTAAAACTGCTCCAAGTACACGGCGGATATCAACACCTTTATGCTTATAAAAACGTACGTCTTCAGTAGCAATAAATGCATCTTCTACTACTTTAGGAATCTCGTTATATGAAACTTTCGTTCTTTGTTCAGTTCCTAGCTCAGCAATAACATTCCCATTTTTATCTAGAATCGTAGATGATAAAGGTACTTTTAACTTTGATTCATCTAGTTTAGGTGCATCACTTACTAAATAATAGAAAGTTCCAACTCCCCCAAGAATACAAAGTACCGCTAAAGTCAATATTGTTAATGTAATCTTTTTCCATAAACCTTCACGTTTTTTTGGTTTTACATTTGAAGGCTTTTCCATTTCCATTTGTTTTCGTTCTTGTCGTGAACTATACTCTTTTGCCATTTTTTTGTTTCTCCTGCCTTTCAAATGAACTTAATGAAATTATTAAAATATTAAATTACAAAAAGTTCATCAATACATTTTAAGTATGGAACAATGATTGGATAACTTGGTTTAAGTAACGTTCCATACTCTTTGCATTCTTCTCTAGATATTGATTTTCTTCCACCATCTGTTTGCCTTTTCCAAAAGGTAAGAATATCAGTAGCTTTCATAAAATAAATTTCATTATATAATGAAAATTTTAATATGACAAACGAAATTCCACCGTGATTCAGTACATTTTCCATATGCTCTATTTGGTGTAAATGGAAATTTTGTAAAGGAAAACTAGTCTTATTATTGGTTTCCTTAGCTTCAAAATCAATATACTTCCCTTTATAGATGCCATTATAGTCGGTTGTTGAAGGTTGTTTAAAATAGGCCTCTCTAATGACTGCAGCGCTTCTTTTTGGATAGTCTACTTTTACGATTTGTACAGGTGTTGGTTTTTTATGTATGTTTGCGATGTTATTTGATAAATAATACGTATTAGTAGCATTTAAATCATCTTCAAGAGACATTCCGCGATTACTATAAGTATTATTTGATTTTACTTGTGTTTCGTTATTTTGACTTTTTTGAACTACATTATTTCTTCGATTTGGGTAACTTATTGTCATAAAACCAACTCCACCTTAATTTACATACAACTTGTATTATAGCACTAAAACAGATGTTCGTGTAAAAAAATACCAGATTGCTTGGGGTGAGTCAATGAATGCAAACCATGAAAGCTGGAAAGGTTTTATAAAAAAAAGAAGAGAAAATCACAATTTATCACAGGAAGAATCAAAACTTATTGAATTAATAAAGAAAGAAACAGTTAAATATAATGCTGATAATATTTCCAGAACGATTGCATACCAAGAATATTTTTTAAGACAAAGTGAAATAGAATGGTCATTTCTTGCAAGTATGGTATCACGTAATGCAGGCTATAACATGACTGATTTGGAAAACCAAATATTCGTTAATGGACTAAGTGTAAAACAAAGGAAACAACTTTTTATGACGTATGAACGTGCAAATTGGATTATTTTTTTAGATGCTTTTCCACAGTTACTTCTCTTTGAATATTCAAAAGTAAAAAATAAGCCATTATTTTATTTATTGAAGTATTTTTCAGTATCTAGTTTTATGGAAATTGAATGGGAGAAATATTGGACGGATCGAGATAAGAAAAGACTAGTCTATTCATTGATCATTAACGAACAAAATATGATCGAAAGACCAGTCATTCAAAATAAATTTTTTAAAAGTGAAGTTTTTAATTCTTTAGCATTTAAACTTCAGGAACAATTAAAACTAAGTTATGTTGTATTTCCATCAAGTAAAGGGGAATTATATGGACTTGTTGTTTTCCAATTTGAAGATTTAACGAAAAGGATTCAAATTGGGAAACAATTATATTCAATTTTATTTCATAAGAATTTACACAATGAATTTATCGATTTTGCTATGCAAACTATTCACACAGGCAGTAGGAATGATTATGAAGCGTTAGTTGGAATTACAAGCTCAAATAATCCGAAATTAAGAGACGTCTATCCAATCATTCCTCACACACGAACTGTTGAGGAAGATTGGTATACAAATAGTAAAATTTTAAATGATTGGTATGAAGATGAAGTAGTTACTAATGGAGATAGTTTTAAGCAATCTTTTTTAATAAAGCAAGAGCTACTTGGTTCTTTGTTAAAATTGAAATCGATCTTTCAATAAAAATGCTAGTTCGTAATGCTAGCTTTTTTTGTTTTGAAAAAGGGCTATCATTTCCAAATTTAACACGATAAAGAAAGCACACGTAAGGTTGAATTGCACTACAGGATGCTTATTTTCCAATAGGGCTTCTATTTTAGCTGAAAAAAGCTAGCAAACAAATGCTAGCTTTTTTCTTAATTTAGCGATTTTTCAATAGAAAGAATGTCAATCAAATCGAGTGTTTCCAAATATTTATGTAGCAGGGAAATTAGGGCCATCTAATTTAGGATTACCAGTTTGTTGATTTTTACTTTTTTCTTGTTTTTTCTTTTTTTCATTTTTGTTTTTTGCCATTTTGAAACACCTCCATGTAATATACCTTTCCCAATTCTGTTCCACGTTACAAGTTTTTTTTGTCGAAATTATAGATGGAAATACCTTTATTCACTTTGTTTAGCGAAATAGTTCTAGTTTTGTCAATGGAGAAGGAGGTAGATGAACTGCTGTTGAATTTATTTTGTAAAGTAAATTTAGTAAATTAGGAAGAGGAGTTGAACTGTATGGAGTTAATTCAAAGAGATGATTTTTTTCGAGCAATTGATGAATTTTTAAATGAGGTTGAATTTATTGAGCACTCCTTAGCGTTAAGAATTGATCAAAAATGTGATGAAGAAAAGAATTTACTTTTAAATAAGATCCAGTCAACAACAGTGCATCTTCATCATTTTGAAAAGAAAGTAAGTCAAGCAAAAGAGGGTGGTAGTTGGATCTCAACACCATTTTTAGGAAGACAATTAGCATTTAATATTTGATATATAGTAGAAGACGTTTGATTTGAATGATGGGATTGGTAGATAAATGGAATTAAATAAAGCGATACACTTTTACAATTTAGTAAATGTGTATCGCTTTATTTATTATAATATTAATATTCCCGATTACTAAATTGGCTTACAAGCGCCAAAAAGTTCAAGTTCTTTAATTAATTCTCTGTAATGTTGAATAGTAACCTCACCATTTAGGTAATTTTGTTGTAAAAAGTCCATTAATTGATTAAAGTCAGTTGGTTCGAAACTTTTTGATGAAATAAACTTGCTCTTTAATTCTTGTAAAGTCATTATTACCCCTCCAACATTAAAATTTAATTAACAACTTGTATAACTAAATAAAATGTACCATAAATATTTAAAATTTAAATTTTTTTAAAAATTTAAACTTCCGACATATTATGACAAATAGCGCATAAGATAATAGAAGTAACAGAATAGGCATTTGTAACATATTTATAAATGAGAAAACTTATAATGGATGTGAGAAAATGAAATCTCAAATGTTTCCTCCAAATCATTCAGATAACAGCTTTGATTGGTTTAGAAAGCAAAATCAAATGATTGATGAGAATTTTAATTATCCAGAAATGAATCAATTATCGAATGAAAATCAGCGTTACTATGGAAATACAATTCAACCTTTTTCCCAAAATCCTACAATTAATACACAACAACCACCAGTTCAGTCGCAACAGACACAACATGCACAGACAACTCAACTAACACAACCAACTCAACAAATCCAACAATCACAGATGATTGAACCATCTCCTTACGGGGGACCATCAATACAAACTGGTAGTTATGGTCAATTAAGTCAAGTCCAGTATGCTGTGCCACAGCAATATTCCATGCAACTTCCTACAGTTTCGTATAACCAAGGGTACCAATACGATCCTAATTTTTACGGAATGATGCAAAACCAATATCCATATATGCCAATGAACCCTTCACAATTCGGTAATCAAACGAACTATTTAACTAGCCCTCAAAATCACCAATATTCAATGCAACCTCAAAATGCTCAAATGTTACAACAAGGTCCATTTACAACTCCACCAATGTTTGCGCCAAGTACACCTTATCCAACTCAACCCAAAAAATTAAACCAGCAAAATAATAATGGTCAATCTTTTCAGTTTTCATCAATATTAAATCAATTTAAAAATGGTTCAGGATCATACGATGTCCCCAAAATGATGTCTACTGCGGGTCAAATGATGAATACCATGAATCAAGTAGGTGGACTATTTAAACAGATTGGGGTTTTATTCAAATAAAAAAAGCCAGGAATCCCTGGCTTTTTTTATGTTCTATACCATTCTTAATCCCTATTAATCATTTCTAGATAAAGAATGTACAAGCTTGTATCGGTCTGCTCTGTATACAGTTAATTCGTATTCTAAAACTTTGCCACTTCTTAAATATGTTGTACGATAAATTGCTAAAACGGGACAATTCGGCGGGATTTCTAATAATTGCGCTTCTTCTTCAGAAGGCATTCTAGCCTGAATCGATTGATCAGCATATTGAATAGGATCAGGAATATTGGCATTAACATAATCAAAGAAAGATTTTTCTAGAACACTTTGATTTAGGTTTGGTGCTATATCACATGAAACGTGGATACTTTCTATCGACATAGGAATTGAGTCTGCTAAACGAATCCGTTTAATAAAATAAATAGGATCGTTTTCTTTTATCTTTAGAATATTGGATAATGCTTTATCAGAATTTAAGATATCAAATTGAACTAATCTACTACTTGGTTTTAAGCCTCTTTCAATCATTTCTTCTGTGTAACTATTTAATCTACTTATTTTTTTTTCAACTTTTTGACGACTAACAAATGTACCTTTACCTTTTTGTCTATAAACAATTCCTTCTTGAACTAAATTATTTAATGCTTGTCGAACGGTCATACGAGATATTTGGAATTTCTCTGAAAACTCTCTTTCTGATGGAATCAATTCATCAGCGGGGTATTCACCTGATGCGATTTTACATTTTATGTATTCTAATAATTGATGATAAATTGGTATTGGGGAATTTTTGTTAATCATTTTTTACTCCTTGTATTGCATTTATCTATATTTTATCTATATTTAAAACGGTTTCATAACTCATTTTAAAGGAATAAAATGCTTTCGGCAATCATTGTGTATACTCACAAAAATCAGAATATTTAAACTTTTAAACATTATTAATTTTATTGTTGTGAAATATGTTCAAACCTAATAAAATAAAAAAGTTGACATTAAAGTATATTTAGGATATTGGAGAGGATAACTTTGAACAAAATACTTTTTTTATTTTTTTTCACAATTACATTAACATTAATTATTTTTACGAGTTTTAAACAAGCTTTATATGTAATTTTATCATAAGTAAAAATTTCGACGAAAAAATTTTCACAATAATATTCCTATCATAATAACTAATCTAAAAGGGAATAAAATATCCTCTATGAGCAGCAATCAAATATTGAAATATTGATCTTAAATTGTCTTAATAGTTGATTTCCACTAAGCTTGTGACTACTATAGTAAAGTTAAATATTAGATTCCCTCAATATAAATTTCTACATTTGAATATTATTAAAATTAATGATTTTTGCGAGATAAATTTATACTTACAATTTTTATTTGTTACTAAATATTTGAAATAAAGCAGAGTATTTAATAAAATAAAATTTAATTTATGGAAGAACTTTTAGTTCTTCCTAATTTATTATTGTGAGGTAATATGAAGATACTACTAATATCTGGCTATAAATCATTTGAATTAGGAATTTTTTCGAATAAACATGATGCAGTTAAATACATAAAAAAAGCAATAAAAAATAAAATACTTTTATTTATAGATCAATTAGAATGGATAATTATTTCAGGGCAAATGGGTACTGAATTATGGGCCGCAGAAGTAGTATTCGAACTTCAGCTTGACTATCCCGAATTAAAGTTGGGTATTTTTACACCCTACGAAGATCAAGAGAAAAATTGGAATGAGGCAAATAAGGAATATTATAATGAAATCTTAATTGGGGCGGATCACGTCGACTCAATTTCAAGAAAACCATACGAATCTCCAATTCAGTTAAAAGCAAAAAATGAATTTTTAGTTAGTAAAAGTGACGGATGTATTTTATTTTACGATAATGAAAAAGAAGGTAGTCCTAGATATTTATATGATTTAGCATACAAGAAAAATGAACTATTTAATTATCCTGTAGAAATCATCACTTTTGACGATTTACAAGTGATTGCAGAAGAGTCATTTGAGAATGATGAGAATAAATATAGGGAAATATAGAATAGATAATTGACAATTTATGAAGACTTTGAAAAAATAGAAGGTAAATATTTCTAAATGTTTTGGGGTGACACACATGGAATCAACAAAAATAAAACTAAGTATAAAAGATATCCTAAATAAAGAGTTTAAAGTTTCAATGCGAGGATATAATCAAGAGGAAGTGGATCAATACTTAGACACTATCATTAAAGATTATGAATCGTTTCAAAATCAAATCGTAGCCCTACAACAAGAAAATGCAAAGTATAAAAAATTGTTGGAGGATCAAAAGAACACAGCTACACCTCCACCATCACCTTTTAATAATACGAATACTGATGTTCTTAAAAGATTATCAAATTTAGAGAAGCATGTTTTCGGAAGTAAACTATTCGAATAATTTTAACTAAATTTATATTTTAAGAAAGCATTGCAAACTTGAGTATAATTTACTATACTAATAAATGTTCGTTTCAATATGTTCGGGTAATCGCTGCAACGCTTGACGTTGTTGAGGAAAGTCCATGCTCGCACAGTCCTGCGATGGCTGTAGTGTTCGTGCCTATCGAAGTCATAAGATAGGGTAGCTGTGTAATCAGCTAACGGCAGGGAACGGACCTAAGTCCTTTAAGGATATGGTTCTACTACCTTTAAAGTGCCACAGTGACGTAGTCCTCGAAGAAATGAGAGGAGTGGAACGCGGTAAACCCCACGAGCGAGAAACCCAAATTATGGTAGGGGAATCCTTTCAAAGGAATTGAACTGAGAAAGGGACAGATTATTCTGTAGATAGATGATTACCACCTTGTAGTACGAGGCGAGAGCCGCTTGAAGTACGAATGGTACAGAACATGGCTTACAGAACATATGAAATGATGAAACTGTTTAAAAACTCTTCATTATATGGAGAGTTTTTTGTAATTTAGACGTAAATTGTTCATAATGAAAATAGGGATCAAAATGAAAATATGAAAAGAAAAATTCATTCTTAATTTGAATGAGATAGGTGGTTAAATTGGCGAAATATACATTAATTGCTACTGCTGCAATGGGTATCGAAGCTCTAGTCGCTAGAGAAATAAAAAGCCTAGGTTTTGAAGATGTAGTAGTTGAAAATGGTCGAGTATTATTTAAAGCAGACGAAGATGGAATTGTGAAAGCAAATTTGTGGCTTCGAACAGCTGACCGAGTGAAACTTCGTGTTGGTGAATTTAAGGCAACCTCATTTGATGAATTATTTGAAAAAACAAAAGCCTTACCTTGGCATATGTTTATACCAAGAAACGGTCAATTTCCTGTGTCAGGAAAATCTCATAAATCAAAATTATTTTCAGTATCAGATTGCCAAGCAATCGTCAAAAAAGCAATTGTAGATAAATTAAAAACAATCCAAAATATTCAAGGTATGTTAATTGAAGATGGTCCGTTATTTCGAGTGGAAGTCTCTATTTTAAAAGATATCGTAACATTAACGATTGATACTACTGGTCGTGAAGGCTTACATAAAAGGGGATATCGTGTAGATCAAGGTGAAGCACCATTAAAAGAAACACTTGCGGCATCATTAGTATTATTAACGAATTGGAATGCTGATTTACCTTTTGTTGATCCATTTTGTGGATCTGGTACTATTCCAATTGAAGCTGCATTAATTGGACATAATATCGCTCCAGGATCGTTTAGAAGATTTGCGTCTGAAGATTGGCACTGGATTGGCAAAAAAAGATGGAATGAAGCAAGACAAGAAGCAGAAGATTTAGCAAATTATGATCAAAAACTTGAAATAATCGGATCAGATATTGATCATCGAATGATTAATGTTTCAAAAGCAAATGCTGATGAAGTTGGATTATCAGATTCAATTGCTTTTAAACAAATGCAAGTAAAAGACTTTACTACTAAATCTGAGTATGGGTATGTAGTTACCAACCCACCATATGGTGAGCGATTAAACGATCGACCTTACGTTGAAAAGTTATATTCAGATATGGGGAATGTTTTTACAAAATTAGATACATGGTCGGTGTATGTACTAACTAGTCATGAGGGATTTGAACAATTTTACGGTAAACCAGCAACAAAAAAACGTAAATTATTTAATGGTTTCATTAAAACTGACTACTATCAATACTTTGGAAAAAGACCTCCAAGAAGAATCGAAGAATAAAAAAGTAAGTTAAAAGGGTGTTCCCAATTGTCCATACAGACGATTGGGGCACCTTTTTATTTATAATAACTTATTTCATTACAGATTTAACGAACAAAATTGAACAAATATTGTATTAGTTTTGTTAACATCATAAATTTATTGAAGGTACAATTCTAAATCCGTGATTTTTTTCAAGTAAGTGTGCAACATGCCAATTCGTTTCTGCAGTACTTTTATATTGAGTGACTAGATCATGGAATTCATCACTGGAGAAACTCTTTTCATGCTGAAGTAAATAAAGGTCTCTTACAACACTTATATCATCATTCGTATCAAAATTAGTCTGAATTAAAGAATATAAGTACAAATAAACACCTCCAAACTACTATTTTATCATTATTTTATAGATTTCCCGATAATTCGAATGTTATTGCCATTAGATATATTAGAAATATAATCATTTTCTTTTAAAAGAAGAATGATAATTTGTTACAATAAATTTAGAAAAATAAGCCAATTTAAAGGACTGATTAAAATGAAAAAACCTCGTATCGGGATGGTAGGATTAGGCAATATTGCACAAAAAGCATATCTACCAATTCTTACAAAAGAAGAAAACTGGGATTTTATCGGTGCATTTTCACCAAATAAAGAAAAACGTAAGAGAATATGTTCACAATACCGTATTCAAGATTTTGAAAGTTTGGAGTTGCTTGCAGAACAAAGTGATGCAGTATTTGTACATAGTTCAACTAGTTCACATTTTGAGGTTGTATCGTATTTATTAAATAAAGGTAAAGATGTTTATGTTGACAAACCACTAGCAGCTACATTGCCAGAGTCAGAAAAATTAACTGAATTAAGTATTAAACTAAATCGTAAACTTATGGTGGGATTCAACCGCCGATTCTGCCCAATGTATGTGCAGGCAAAAGAACAGGCAAAGAATATAGCGTTAATTAGATTTGAAAAACATCGAGAGAATAAAATTGGGTCTAATTCATTCGAGTTTACGATGCTGGATGATTATTTACATTTAGTTGATACTATTAGATGGTTTGCAGATGGAGAGGTTAACTTGATTAATGGAAGAGTTCAACTTACTCATACTAATCAATTAGAGTATGCTACTCACCAATATGAATCGATTGAAGGAACTACTATTAATACAGTAATGCACCGAAAGTCAGGAACAAATCTTGAGCGCCTAGAATTAATTACTGAAGGTTCGATTATAAGGGTAAAAAATATGAACAACTTTGAAGTAGAAAAAAATAACTCAATAAATAATTCATTTTCATCATCATGGGACACAACACTAAAACAAAGAGGTTTTGAGGATTGTATTAACCATTTTATCAATTGCATATACTCTGATGAAACTCCAACGATCAATGGAGAAGAAGCATTAAAATCTCAAATGATTGTTGAAGAAATGATCAAGCAAGCAAAAGGTTGGTAAAGAGAACTAGAGGGAGATAAAGGACATTAAGAATTTAAAGCAATGAACATTTAATTAGTTCCTAATTCACCTATCCCATAGTCTTTAGGTGATCATGCCTTATTTCCCTTGCCTTTCCCTCACATTTTTTGTATGATAGCGGGTAGAGACAATTTTTAAAATAACATAATGGATCGAATAAATTTGCAAAATTAAAGTTCTCACAAGAGGACTTTTTCTTTTTAATTTACATTTTGGGGGTAGCAATGAGTCATTCAACTAAATTACCTTTTGAGGTAGGAAAGCAAGACCAATTCATTGAAAAGTTAGGGGAATGGATTGGGGACGTTTTTTACGATTTATTACCAGATGCAGGCTATGAATTAAGAGATGAGCAAATCTTTATGGCTTATCAGGTTGAAAGAGCGTTTAAAGAAAAGAAAGTTATTTTTGCTGAAGCAGGTGTTGGTACAGGTAAAACGTTTGTCTATTTACTATATTGTTTATGCTATGCAAGATATACTGGTAAGCCAGCTATTATCGCATGTGCTGATGAATCTTTAATCGAACAGCTAGTAAAGAAAAATGGGGACATTGAAAAATTATCGAATGCATTAAATTTGTCAATTGATGTTAGATTAGCTAAATCAACTACAAATTATTTATGTTTAAAAAAATTAGATTTACAACGTTCAGAAATTGATGTATCGGATGCCGTTTTAGGGGTTTATGAAAATTTACCAGGCTTTGTAAATGATTATGGAACACTCCAAAAATTTACTCCATATGGAGACCGTACTGAATATAAGGATCTAACAGATGAAGAGTGGGATACAATTTCATATGATTATTTCCAGGATTGTTCTACTTGTGAACAAAGACATAGATGTGGACAAACTATATCAAGAGAACATTATCGAAAAGCAACTGACCTAATTGTATGCTCACAAGAATTTTATATGGAGCATATTTGGACGGTAGAATCTAGAAAACGTGAAGGTCAATTGCCATTACTACCTAATCCAAGTTGTGTAGTATTTGATGAAGGACACTTACTTGAATTTGCAAGTCAAAAATCGTTAACTTATCGACTGCAACAAGAGACATTAAATACATTTTTATCATTTTTAATGCAATCAGGTACACGTGAAAGCTTCCAACAGTTACTAGAAGATACATTAGAAACGTATGATCAATTCTTTTTTGAATTAGATAATAATACTGAAGAAGTTGAAGGATCTAGACGTTTTAAACTGAATATGAATGAAAGATTAATTAAGTTAGCAAGGAGATTAAAATCTCAAATTAGTATTATAGGTGATGAATTAGTCTTTGAAAGTGAAATGTATACGATTGATGAATATCAGTTAAATATTGTTGATGAGCATTTAGATGATGTTGAGCGTTGCTTAAATTTATTTATTAATGAAATTACAGCGATTCAATGGATTGAATATAATCAAAATGAATTAACACTAGTCATCATGCCAAAGGCTGTAAATGAGCTTTTACAAGAAAAAGTATTTAATCACAAAATGCCGATTGTATTTTCATCTGCAACTCTTTCTCAAAATAGTTCTTTTGATTATATCGCAGGTAGTTTAGGTATAAAAGATTACCTATCATTTTCAGTCGATTCTCCGTTTGATTACGATAAACAAATGAAAATAGAGCTAAATCAAGTTGACCCAACCAAAATTGCGGAAAAAAATGAAAAAATAATTGAGAAGTTAAAGGATAATAACGGAAGTACATTGATTCTCTTCAATTCAACCCAAGAAATGAAAAAATTTAAACTGCAAGTTGAAAAAGAAAAATTAAACTTCAATTTATACTTTGAGGGTGAAGAGGAAATTAGTTCAATTGTACAAAAATTCCAAGAAGATATTAACGCGTCTTTATGTGCTGTTCATTTATGGGAAGGATTAGATATTCAAGGAATGTCACTAAGTCAAGTGATTATTCATGCGTTACCATTCCCGCCAAATGATCCAGTTTTCCAATCAAAACGTCAAAATTCACAAAACCCTTACTTCGAGATCGACGAGCCGTATATGTTATTAAGATTACGACAAGGAATTGGACGACTAATCCGTAGTCATGAAGATAAAGGAAAAATCGTTTTATTTATCGAAAATGATCTAAACAATGAAACCAAAGAAAAAATCTTAAACAGTTTACCTGTTGAACCATCATAAAAAAAAGCTAGCTTATCGCTAGCTTTTTTAATTACATATTCCAACTCTAGACTTACTGAAATTACATTCAAAAAATTCCTTAAATGCGAAAAAAGCTGTATCTCCAGTCGTAATACGATGGCCATCAATCGGTAAATAATTCTTTTCAACACGAAAATTTTTAGTAATTGGACCATCTGGTAAGTATGTAGGGCAAACAATCGTCCAATTTAACTGACTTTCATTTAATAAGTTAAAAGCTTTTTCATGATCGGTTGCTGCAGTTGTTGATTTTCGTTTTGATTCAGAGCTTAAATAACGAAGAATTGTTGGATCAACTCTTGATTGTAAAATACCTGCAGTTCCAATTGTAACGATCCTACCTATTTTTTTCATTTCAAGAAGAGGGATTAGTAGTTCCATTGTTTTAGATAAAATATTATCACCTCCCGTATTTAAGGCAGAAATTACTCCATCTACGTTTTCTAAAGCTAAATTTAAATCTTTTTCATTTAGCGTATTTCCTTTTAAAACTGTAAGAGCTTCATGATTAATCGTTATTTTTTGTTCATCTCTTACTAAAGCAAATACTTCACACTTAGCTTCTAATAATAAATCCACTAAAAAAGAACCAACTCTTCCAGTTGCTCCTAATATTAATATTTTCATAACATCACCTTGCTGTATTGTACAATATTTTTATTAATTATGTCTTTTATATAAACTTAATGATTGGAATTCTGTTAATGAAAGTGCTTTTTAAGCTTAATATTAATTCAATTTAAAAGTTATGATAGAATGAAATTAACTGCTAAAATTTAGAAATGAGGGGTAAAAATGGAAATTAATAAGATACAAGAAGAATTTATTGACTATTTAAAGAAGATCGAAAATTATAATGAAGCAATTAATGTTATGTATTGGGACCTAAGAACTGGAGCTCCTAAAAATGGAGCTGAGCAAAGATCAAATGTCATTAGTCAACTTTCTGCAGAAGTATTTGAAATGACAACATCAAGTACTATGGAAAACTATTTAAATTTATTAGAAAAAGAAATAGGCACTGGGAACTTAAATGAAATCATTGAAAAGTCTGTTAAGGAATGTAGAAAAAATTATGATTTAAACTGTAAAATCCCTAAAAATGAATATGCAGAGTATGTAAAGCTTTGTTCATTAAGTGAAAATGCTTGGGAAGATGCTAAAAATGAAGGTGACTTTAGTAAGTTCCAACCATATTTAGAAAAAATTGTAGCAATGAAAAAGCAATTCATTGAATATTGGGGCTACAAAGAAAAGAAATATGATACCTTATTAAGCTTTTATGAGCCTGGTATGAAAACCAGCAAGCTTGATGAAGTTTTTGGTAAAGTAAGAGAAAGTCTTGTACCATTAGTAGCGAAAATTTCAAAATCGCAAACTAAACTAATTCGCGAAGAATTGTCACAACCTATCTCAATTGATCTTCAAAAAGAAGTAAGTGAAGATATACTTGAAAAATTAGGTTATAATTTCGATTCTGGTCGTTTAGATGAAACAGTTCATCCATTTCAGATTACTTTAAATCCTGGTGATGTTCGTGTAACAACGAAGTATATAGAAGATAACTTTATGAGTGCGCTTTTTGGAACCATTCACGAATGTGGTCATGCACTTTATGAGCAAAATTTATCATCGAATTTAATTGGGACACCATTATGTGAAGGTGCATCGATGGGAATTCACGAGTCTCAATCTCTATTCTTTGAAAATATGATTGGAAGAAGTAAAGAGTTTTGGGAAACACAGTATGAAAAT
Organism: Gottfriedia acidiceleris; assembly: GCF_004138285.1. GTDB lineage: Bacteria > Bacillota > Bacilli > Bacillales > Bacillaceae_G > Gottfriedia > Gottfriedia acidiceleris_A. Next base: position 976,242 of record NZ_SCFN01000001.1, read on the forward strand.
TTAATTGCGAAAACTGGTGATTATTTTAAAAATTTATCAGTAGAAGAATTTTATAAAGCAATAAACCATAGTGAGCCTTCGTTAATTCGAATTGAAGCGGACGAATGTACATACCCATTGCATATAATGGTTCGATATGAAATTGAAAAAGAACTGTTTGATGGTGATTTACAGGTAAAGGATTTGCCAAAAGTATGGAATGATAAAATGGAAGAATACTTAGGAATTGTTCCATCAAACGATAAAGAAGGTGTTCTTCAAGATGTTCACTGGGCAGGTGGAGATTTTGGTTATTTTCCTTCGTATGCTTTAGGTGCAATGTACGCAGCGCAGTTTAAGCATAAAATGAAACAGGATTTAAGCGATTATGAAACGATCTTAAAAAGCGGCGAGATTCATCAAATTGTTAATTGGCTAACACTTAATATTCATCAATATGGAAAACTAAAAGAACCGAAAGAACTTTTAGTAGATGTTACAGGTGAAGATTTAAATGTTAAATACTTTATTGAGTACTTAGAAAATAAATACTCAAAATTGTATAATTTAGCATAATCTAATTCGTGTGGACGGAGGTTGTTAACAACCTCCCCATACTCATCATTCAAGCAAACATTAATAAATGATTAATTCCCAGTTATTATTTTTTAAGTTTTTTTAATAAGTTCAAAGAATAGACATATTTAGATATTTAAAAAATTACTTTTTTATAGTATAGTAGATAAAAATGAAAGCGTGTTCACAGTTGCTTAATAAGAAGAGTTGAATTTAAAAAGGGGAAATACTGAAGATTTAAATTAACCGAAATTAAATTCAAAAAATATTCACATTTAGAAAGACTTAAGATATTTTTTTATAGTATTATAAATAAAAATGAAAGCGTGTTCATACTTTTTTGAAAAGGAGGTAATTTGAATGTTTTTTAGGACAGCCAGATATTTAGAACGAAATATTGAAGAAAAACGAATCAAGTTGCAAGAAGCTCAAAATCAAAATAATGACAATCATCAAGAAGTAGTAAAGATTCGTCATCAGTTGGACACTGATTTAAGAGAACTACAGAAATTGTTGAAAACGGTTGCAGGAAAACAATCGAAAATTAACATTAAACCAATATGAAAAAATAGTAATAAGACCACAAATTATTTTTTTGTGGTCTTATTTTTTTCGTAGTAGAAAGCTATTCGTAAAAAGAATTTGATAACAAATAGCTAAATTTTTTTTTTATTAATAAGTTTTAAAATTCTTTGATGAAAAATATTATTTATAGATTCTATAATAAAGTTTGTTAGAACAAGGGTAGTTAGTACATCAGAAGGAAGTTCATTAATTGTATAATGAATTAATATTAAGATTAACAAAATAATTATTTTAACTATTCTTGAAATGAAAAATTCTTATTTTTTATTGAATAAACAGCATTCAAAAAATCACAGTTTTGAGACGATTTAAGAAGTCGAGAAGTTTATCGTTTGTATGTCAACTGACCTCAAAAAAATATTATACGATTTGTAGTGATAAATGCTAACTATGCTGCTTGTATAAAAAAATTAAAACAAATAGTTAAAAATCACTAATCAAAAACGAAATTACCTAAGTATAATAGAGTATATCGATTAATATCCATTTTTTATAAAAATGTGGAATGAGGTTCTAGATGGATTTCGAACTGGCAAGTCGTATTAGAAGATTGTTTGCAGCTTGGATCGATGGCTCATTAAATCTTTTATTTTCTAAACTGGGGTTACTAATACTTGGGTTAGAAAGTAAAGACATTTTAGATTTATTTATGTTTAGTAGTAAGCAACTGTTTCTATATTCAATTTGGTCGTTATTATTTATTTTCCTTTTTTACGTCATAGTACCTACTTATATTTGGAACGGACAAACAATAGGAAAAAGATTATTAAGTATTATGGTTGTAAGGGATACAGAAGACTTAGTTGATTTCAAAACAATGACATTACGCTCGATATTTGCTTTTAGTTGTCAGCTATATTTGCCAATATTTATTGAAGTAATCGGAATTTTGTATCTAATTGATCTATTTTTTATCTTCCGAAAAGATCGGAAAACATTGCATGATTTAATCGCTAAAACGAAAGTTGTTTATTATTAATAAAGCACTAAAAAATACCCTTTAAAGCTATTTTCAAGCTTTAAAGGGTATTTATATATTTATCTTATATTGAAGTTTTAGCTAAATATTCATCTAGTTGGTCAAAAGTACCAGTAAAGCCTTGTTGCATTGAATCTTTATTTGCAATAAATGCTGCAACTTCTTCATCAGTAGCATTGATTGGAAAACCTTTTAATGTGATAGTTGTTTTACCGTCATTTTCTTCTAAAGTTAATGTATTTTGAATTTCCAATGGCCAAACTTCAAAGAATGGAGCGCGAACCATATTCCCTTCTTGATCAGAAAATGAATTAACAAATACAATTTTCTCAGGTTCAATAATTTCACCGAAAACGAATAATCCCCACATTACGAATCCTTCTGGTGATTCCATTTTATAGTGGAATTTACCTCCTGGTTTAAATTCTAACGTTGCTACATCCATTTCAAAACCTTTTGGACCCCACCAGTTTTTAAGATGTTCTGCTTCTGACCAAACCTTGAATACTAATTCACGTGGCGCATCAACAACCCTTGTTAAAACTAATCCTTTTTCATCTACATTAAACGTATTTTTACTCATTATTAATTCCTCCATTTATATTATATTTTTCTAAATAATCTGCTAGGCGGCTTAATGTCTGTTTTCCACCTTCAATAGCGCCGTATTCTTCTACAACTTTATTGCGCTTTTCAAAAAAATAAAACTAGGTACTTCTCCTTTCATTAATAGTTAATACTAATCAAATTGTGTGCTTTGAATAAGCTATGATTATTTGCCTTGTAATTTTTTTAAATAATCGTCCAATTGATCGAATCTCTGTTCCCAGACGTGTCGGAATGACTTAATCCACGAATCAATTTCTTTTAGCGGCTGGGGTCTTAGTTTATAAATTCTTTTATTGGCGATTGGTTGAACTTCGACAAGCCCAGCTTCACTTAGAACGCGAAGATGTTTTGAAACCTGTGGTTGCTTAAGTCCTAAGCTTTCAGCAATTTCACCGACTGATAGAGGACCGTCACGTAAGAGTTCGACAATCTGTAACCGGTTCGGCTCTGCAAGAGCAATTAAAGTCAAATTCATAAATTGAATATACCTAAAGAGGAATATTCCTGTCAAGGAATATTCAGGATGCAAATTTTGTGTTGATCTAAAAAATGGTTCAAAGACTTGAGTAGTATTTACGAAGTGATTAGACAATATCCATTTTGTCGAGAAATATTGTTTAAAAAAAAGATAATTCCTCTTAATCCGTATATTTTTTATGATACTATTTAGCTGACTCAAAAATTTGATTTTAAAAGGTGGGTGTTTTGATGAGCCTAAAAGATTATGAGGCTTCGTTTTTAGAGTATGTTAGAAAAATGTTAAACATTGAAGAAGCAATTAGTGTTTTATATTGGGATCTTCGAACAGGTGCACCTAAAAATGCTGTTAGTCAGCGTTCAAATGTAATTAGTCAATTATCAGCCGATGTTTTTAAAATGAGTACTTCAAAAGATATGGCTCACTATTTAATTACAATGGAAGAAGCCATTAGTGCAGGTAAATGTTCATTAGAAGTTGAAAAAACTGTAAAATACTTAAGAAAGCAATACGATCGAAATACGAAAATACCAGTTGATGAGTTTGAAGCCTTTGTTAAATGCCAAGCAATTTCTGAAAGTGTTTGGGCAGAAGCGAAGGAAGAAAATAATTTCGCTAAATTTGAACCTTATTTAACTGAAATAATTGAGTATAAACGTAAATTCGTTGAATATTTAGGATATAAAGACTGTAAATATGATACATATTTAGATCAATATGAACCTGGAATGACTGTAAATAAACTGGACGAAGTATTTTCAGAAGTTAGAAAAAAATTAGTACCGATTGTTAAAGCTGTATCGACTAGTGGGAAAAACTTTGAAAAAGAAGAGATGAAAGCATTCGTTTCGATGCAAAAACAAAAAGAAATATGTGAACAACTATTATCTTCTCTTGGTTATAATTTTGATGCCGGAAGATTAGATCCTACTCCACATCCTTTTGCTACTTCTCTTAATTTAGGTGATGTTCGAGTAACAACGAAATATCATGAAAATAATTTTGAAAAAGCCATTTTTAGTACAATTCATGAATGTGGTCATGCACTATATGAGCAAAACATATCCAAAGATTTAGAAGGTTTACCGATCGCTCAAGGAGCGTCCTTAGGTATTCATGAATCTCAGTCACTTTTATATGAAAAGATTATTGGTCAAAGCTATGAATTCTGGAAATCAAATTATCCAAAGTTAAAAGAGCAACTTAATGGAGTGTTAGATAATGTTACTTTAGATGAATTTTATAAAGTGATAAATAATAGTAAGCCTTCATTTATTCGTATTGAAGCTGATGAATTAACTTATCCTTTACACGTAATGATTCGTTATGAAATTGAAAAGGATTTATTAGACAGCAAAATTCAAGTTACTGATCTTCCTTCAATTTGGAATCAAAAAATGGAGGAGTATCTAGGGATAATTCCTGAAACTGATCGAGAAGGTGTTTTACAGGACGTACATTGGTCAATGGGGCATTTTGGATACTTTCCAACTTATGCATTAGGTGCAATGTATGCTGCCCAAATTAAAGCAACAATGGAAACAGAATTACCAAATTTTAATGAATTAGTTGAAACGAATGATTTTCAAACAATTCTTGATTGGTTAAAAGTGAATATTCATCAATATGGTGCAATGAAGGAACCGCAACAAATTTTGAAAGATGTTACTGGTGAAGAATTAAATGTGAAATATTTTGTTGATTATTTAGAATCAAAATATACAAAATTGTATGAGTTGGAAGAAGTAAATAAATCATAATAGTGAATTAGAAGGGTTTATTTTTAGAATCGTTTTAATGGAAATAATTGCGAATGTAGATTTGAGTAAAATGAGATATACTAAAACTGCACAACAGAAAGAAAACTCCTTTGAAACGCTTAGACAATTCTTATTATTTGTTCATGGTCCATGAATGAATAGTGAATTGTCTTTTTTTGTTTAAAAATTTTGTTGCTAAAGTGTCATTTTATTTCCACTCCAGGATTTTTCATATATTAAAGAATAATTTTCCAATTTTATACAAAAAGTAAGGACTATAAGGAGTGGGAAATTATGCCTTTAATTTTATCTGTTGGGAAAGCTGTACCAAAATATAAAATCGATCAGGAAAATGTAGTACCTTTTATTCGAGATCTTTTTTTGAAAAGATACCCTTCAATCGATCGCTTATTATCTGTATTTCAAAATGGTGAGATTCAAAGTCGATATATTTCTAAAGAGCTTTCTTGGTATAGTGAAGAGCATAGCTTTGAGCAAAAAAATCAGGCTTACACTGAAATCTCGATTGAATTATCAATAGAAGCTATTAAAAATTGTTTGACAAGTAATGAATTTTTATCTTCAGAAGTTCAATATGAAAACATTGATGGAATTATTTTTGTCTCTTCAACTGGTATTTCCACCCCTACAATTGATGCTCATATAGCAAATATCCTGCCATTTAATTCTTCAATTAAAAGAATACCTATATGGGGCTTAGGATGTGCAGGTGGTGCTAGTGGTATTTCTAGAGCATTTGATTATTGTAAAGCCCATCCAAAGTCAAATATTTTACTAGTTGCAGTTGAATTATGCAGTTTAACATTTCAAAAAGAAGATCTTTCCAAAAGTAATATAATAGGAACTTCATTATTTGCTGATGGAGCAGCAGCGGTTCTAGTTATTGGCGATGAGAGTGATTTGAAAAATCGAACGATACATAAATCTTTACCGTCAATTGAACAAACTAATTCAACTCTAATGCCAAATTCACTAGACGTAATGGGATGGGATGTTCGGAATGATGGTTTATTTGTCATTTTTTCAAGAGATATACCATCGATCGTTAAAAGTTGGTTACAACCAATTGTTTCAAATTTTTTAATGGAAAATGAACTAACAATAAGAGATATAACTCACTTCATTGCTCATCCTGGTGGGAAAAAAGTATTGGATGCATATATCGAATCTTTAGATCTTTCCGAAGCGAATATCGGAATTTCCTTAAATATTTTAAAATCATATGGAAATATGTCATCTTGTACTGTTTTATTTGTGTTATGTGAGTTTATGAAGTTAGGAAAAACGAATGAGTACGGTCTTCTTTGTGCTTTAGGACCAGGATTTAGTTCAGAGTTATCATTGTTAAAGTGGGTAGAATGCTAATGTTAAAGATTATTTTTTTATTCATCATCATACAAAGAGTGATTGAGCTAGGTATAGCAAAGAATAATGAAAAAAAATTAAAGATGCGGGGTGCACTTGAATTTGGCCAAGAGCATTATAAATTTTTTATCATCTTACATAGCATGTTTTTTATTTCAATTCTAATTGAGAATTATTTCATTCAATATATAGAAAATGGATTTTTTACATTTCTCCTAATCGTTTTTATCATATTACAATTAGCAAGGGTATGGGTTATTTCAACGTTAGGGGAAAGATGGAATACAAAAATTATTATTTTACCTAATGAAAGATTAGTAAAACGTGGGTTTTATAAATATATCAAGCATCCAAATTACATAATCGTTACAATTGAATTATTAGTAATACCAATTATGTTTCATGCGTATATTACAACTGTAATCTTTTCTGTTTGTAATTTAATTTTATTAAAAGTAAGAATCCGAGAGGAAAATAAAGCGCTTTTACAATCAATCGAATAGTTATTGACAAATGGAAAATAACTGATTATGATTAATGTAGAATGAAAATCATTATCAACTTCGAAAGGTTGTGCGTCAAATGGTTCTTGGATTTGTGTCAGCTACAATTCTTTTATACTTTTTATTAACTAAATATGTACTTAAACAAGTTCAAAACTAGGTGATGTTACCTAGTTTTTTTTATTTTATATGCATATGCCTATACATTCTTCTTCCAAATTAATATATATGGGGATAAAATAATGCTAGGGAAATTATTTGAGTATGAAATGAAATGGGGAAATCACGTTGCAAAACACTAAGATTAACAGAGGGGAATTACTGAATAAGGTTTCTTCAGGTATCAATTTACTTTCTGAACAAGGAAATTCGAAGGAATTATTTCAATTAAAAAAATTAGCATACAAAATACAAAATATGGAAAGTTATTACGTATTTTGTGGACATTTTTCTGCTGGTAAGTCATCTTTACTTAATGATCTTTTACAAGTAGAAAAACTACCTACAAGCCCAATTCCTACAAGTGCAAACGTTGTAAAATTAAAAAATGGCGAAAGTAAAATGTTAATTACCCTTAAAGATGGTGAAATGTACCAGATTCAAGAGGATATTCAAGTAGATGAACTAAAAAAGTTAGCTTCTGATAGTGGTTCAATTATTGAGCTTGAGTGGGCACAAGAAATATTTAAAATTCCAGCTGGATCAGTTTTAATTGATACTCCAGGAATTGATTCAACAGATATGGATCATTTAGAAGCGACAAATTCAGTCATTCATCTAGCGGATAGTATTTTTTATTTAATGGATTATCAACATGTTCATTCGAAAACAAATATCGATTTTATTCATAATTTAGTTGAAAAAAATAATAAAGTTTGTTTAGTTATTACATGTATTGATAAACACGATGAAACAGAATTAACGTTCGAACAGTTTAAACATGGTGTAATTGGAAACTTGAAAAAACAAGGATTAGGTAACTTACAAGTTTTTTATATTTCTACAAGAGAAAAATCTGTAGATAATAACGAATATATCCAGTTCATTAATTATTTAAATGATTTATACAGTCATCAAGATGTAGTGCAAATTGAAAATGACTATGCAAGCTTTTTAACAATTATGAACGAACAAATACAACAACTTGAGAACGATTACATTGATCTCGATCAAAATGCTGATGAGATTAGATCGGAATATAATTCTTTAAATAATGAAATTGAAGTTATTGAAACATCAGTTTCTTCATTTGAGGAAAATTGTTTGCAGTCTACACAACATGTTCTTACTAATTCTAACATTACACCATTTGAGATGAGAGAATTAGCATCAAAATATTTAGAATCAGAAAAAGCATTGCAAAATAAAGGATTATTTCAATCAAGAAAAAAACTTGAAAATGCTGTACATGAATCTAAAAGTCAATTTATTCACAAAGTACAAGAATTAACAAATAAACAAATTGAGTATTTTGTAAAAGAAGCAGCAATTCGAACTGTAAAACAAATTGAAAATAATAAAATTGATAGCAGTGACTTTGATAAAATCTTAGAGCCTAATTTGAGTGAAGAGGTAATTTGTCCAAAGCCATCCCATTTGATTGATACAGGTGGAAATTATTTATTACAGTATACGAAGGAAGTAAGTGAAGGAATTAAGGCGGTATATCGTAAAAGTATTTCTGAATTTATTTACACACTTTCTAAGGAACTTAAGGTACAAAATGAATCAACTATTCTAAAATTAAAAAATCAAAAGAATGATTTGCAATCAAAAATTGATGGATTTGATGAATTAGAGTTTAATAATCAAAAAATTTCACATATGGTTTCGGAAATTAAGACGATTTTAAATAATCATCAAGAATTAAATCAAGAGCTAGCGGAAATTAAGCCTACTTTAATATCAGTAAGTGAATTAATTAATCATAAAATTTTAACTGTTCAAGCACCGGAAATAAAAGAAGAACTTATTACTGACATTGAACAAACTAATTCCAAAAAGTATTCAAATGAAGAAATTCAAGCTAAATATGAAGTCGCTGATTTTATATTAAACGAATTAACTTCAAATAAATTTATCCAGCGTAAAATCGGTATTCTAAAAGAAAAAAGAGAACAAATAAAATCAAACGAATATACAATTGCATTATTTGGAGCGTTTAGTTCTGGTAAAACATCATATATAAATACTTTACTAGGCGATCGTGTATTACCTGTTTCTCCACACCCAACAACAGCGGCAATTTGTAAGATTAAACGATCGACAGTTGAATCTGGTAATAAAAAAGCTGATGTGAGTTATAAATCAGAGGAATCTTTAAAAGAAGAGTTTCTTGATTTCTTCAAAAAATGGGGTGTGGAAGCAAATGAAAAAGAGTGGTTTAGTACACTTCAAAATTTAATTAAGAAACAAAAGGATAAAATCCCTACTGATGCTTTCGTATATGCAGAAAGCGTATGTCAAAATTATGAAGAAATGAGAAGTTTACTAGGTACAATTAAGCGATATGACTTAAGTGAGTATGTAAGTGTTATAAGTGAAGAAAATAGAGCATGTTTTGTAAAAGAAAGTACAGTTTATTTCGATTGTGAGATCACGTTAAGCGGGATTGTATTAGTGGATACGCCAGGGGGAAATAGTATCCATTCAAGACATACTGAACTAGCATTCGACTATTTGAAAAAAGCTGATTTAATTTTATATGTTGCACATTATCAACATGCCTTTACACGTCAAGATGAGTCTTTCTTAATGCAAATCGGACGAATGAGAGAAAGCTTTGATAGTGATAAAGTTTACTTTGTGCTAAATGCTTCAGATTTGGCAAAGGATCAAAACGAAATTGTAATCGTGCAAAATTTCTTTATTAACCAATTAACGAAACTAGGAGTTCGTTTCCCATCTGTTTTTGCTATTTCAAGTATGCTTCAGATGAAGGGCTATGGTGATTCAGAGTTAAACTTAGAAATCCAGAATAATTATAAGAAATTAAATACAAAAATCCAAAATTTCTTCCAATTTGAAATTGCGAATGAAGTCTTTAAAACATTTATTAATGACCTATTAACAATTGAAAAAATCTTACGTGATACGATTAATCGATTTGAAAGAATAAAACGTGAAAAAGATCAATTCTTCAACGAACTTGAGCATATTCAGAAAAAAGTTAAAGAAGCGATTAGAAATGCAGAACCGACTAATTTACCAAGAGCATTTATGAAAGAAAACGAGCAATTAATTTTCTTTATCGAAAAGCGTATCGAATTAAGGATGCGAGATTTATTCCCTTATTTCTTTAATCCAAGTATTTTCAATAATACAACGAAAAATATTAAACAATTATTTGTAACTAAAATTCGTGAATTTATTTATGAAGTATTGGAAGAGATTTTAAAGGAATTAAGAGTAACAGGATTTAGATTAGAGAAGTTTTTAACGAATGAAATATTAATGTCGCAAGATCGAGTAATTGATGAAATACATTCTATTCAATCTGAATTTATCGTTCAAAAAAGCGAAATTAATGAGATCTTACCTGTTTCGATAAAAAATCCTGATCAATTTATTAATGTAGATCGATTTGAAAGTTTAAAGAATTACTTTAAAAATCCAAAAAGCTTTTTTGTTGAAAACATGAAAGAAACTATGATTGATGAATGCATTAACGAATTGAGAACACCATTAAAAGAGTATTTAGCAAATATGAATAGCTTATTTGCAGAGCATTATCACATTCAATATGTTGAAGCATTAAATTCTGTATTGCAAAACTGCAGCAATCAAATCGAAAATGATGTTCAACAAACAATTAAAGCAACTGAAAACTTAAATGAAGTAGTAGTAGATGAAAAAGTATTAAACTTATTTAAAAAATTAATTTAATATGAGGGTGGACAATTAAAATTGAAAAATATTATTGATGTAAACATTGCAAAAAAATTGCGCTTAAATAAAAATGTTGTATTTTTAGATTGTCGATTTCAATTGTCAAATCCTGAATATGGTTTAAGTGAGTATCAGAAAAATCATATTCCGCTTTCGCGTTATGTTGATTTAAATAATGATTTATCTAGTCCGGTACAAAAGCATGGAGGCAGACATCCGTTTCCTAACTTAAATGATTTTGGAAATCTTTTAGGGGAACTAGGGATCGATCATGATACGATTGTAATTTGTTATGACGATGGTACGAATGATAATGCTTCAAGATGTTGGTTTTTATGTAATTTAGTAGGGCATCAGTTTACTTTTGTTTTAAATGGTGGTTATAAAAAATGGTTGGAAAACGATTTTGAAGTAACTACTAAAATTGAAGAAGTAATACCTAAAAAATTCGAGATTAAAGTACAAGAGTATATGATTAGTTCGATGGATGAAGTTAAGAAGAATAGTAAAAATGAGGATTTCAATTTAATTGATTCTAGAGAATCTATTCGATATATTGGCGAATTTGAACCAATTGACCGAATTGCTGGCCACATACCTGGAGCAAAAAATTCATTTTGGAAAGATGTTTTAAATGAAACAGGGGAATTTAAAACAAAAGAAGAATTACAATCTCTCTTTAAACCATTTAAAAATGACAATGAAACTGTTGTTTATTGTGGTTCAGGTGTCACTGGTTGTGTTAATTATTTAGGATTAGTTGAAGCTGGGTATACGAATGTAAAACTCTATCCAGGAAGTTTTAGTGACTGGATTTCTTATGAAGAAAATATTGTGAGTAAGAAAAAATTATAAGTTGCAAAATAGTTTTAGTTGGTATAGAATGAGATTACAAATTAAACAAAACCTGCTGTGTGCGTTGTCAGTTTATGTCTTAAACCAATGATTTGTATACCGGAAGACCGATATTTAAGTAACAACATCGTGCCTACATATAGGAGGATGAGCGTTACTTGTGAGGACATCCACCTTGGAGTTCGGTTTACTTAGACATAAAAGGAATAACGGCATTTGCGGGGAAAAAAACCATTCACATTTTGTGAATGGTTTTTTCTTCTTTATATAATTGTTTTATACTTTTCTTCTTTCTAAGTTGAATTACGATTGTAGAAATTAATATTAAGCTGCAACCGAATAAACCGATTTCTTGTAGTCTTTCTCCACCATAATAATATCCAGTAATCGCTGCAAAAACTGGCTCAGTTGCGAGAATAATTCCTACTTCTGTCGCACTTATTGTACGTTGGGCAAACATTTGGATAAAGAAAGCTGCTGCGGTACAAAAAATTGCAGTAAATAGTATCGAATAAACAAAAAATTTATTTGTCCACAATTCTTGATTGAAAATGACCTGCCAATCTTCAAAGATTAAAGCAAATGTCCAAGAGGTTAAACCTACAAAAGTTATTTGTACAGTTGCTAGTTGTAGTGAATTATAACTAGGTGAGTAGATCGTTGAATAAATAATATGAAGAGCAAACGCAATCGCACTGAAAAAGGAAATAATATCACCAAAATTAAACTTGGAATTTGTTGAGAGAGTTAATAAAAATAATCCGATGAATGCAATAATTGCACATAAATTTTCCCGTAAAGTAGGTTTTTTCTTATATTTAAAGAATAAAAGAAAAGGAACAATCGCTACACTAATACCTATTATAAAACCCGATTTGGATATAGAAGTGTAATGTAATCCAAATGTTTGAAATACAAAACCTAGAAATAAAAATAATCCTATAACGATTCCAGGGAAAATAAAACCCGCTTTTCCGCGATATCTTTTCTTATTTTTTTGATTTAATAAAGTTTGAACTGTAAATAATACAATTGCTGCTACAATAAATCGTAATGCATTAAAAGTAAATGGTTGGACAAACTTAAGTGTTTCTTTAACAATGAAAAGCGAAGAACCCCAAATGAAGGACACAAAGAGTAAAGAAGAAAATGCGATTAATTTATTTTTCATATCGTCCATTCCTTTTTTATTTTATGGCTTTTCGAGCAAGTTCATCAGCAACCTTATTTGCGCTTGATGGAATCCATTTAATAAAGAAAAGATCAAGTTGATTAATCAACTTAATTGATTTCTCTAATAAAGGAATAAACAAATCGTTTTTCGAATATTTCTTATCAATACTTTCTTCAACGATTTTTGAATCTGTACGGAATGAAACAATTGTTAAATTATTTTTGACACAATAATCTAACGCAAGTAGCAATGCTTGAAACTCAGCTTCATGATTAGACATCGTATCTAATGGAATACTTAAAAAAACAGGTTCTTTAATTCCTTTTATGAAAATACCTGCACCTGAGGGGCCAGGATTTCCTTTGGAAGCTCCGTCAATATAAACTTCAATCATAGTAAACCTCCAACACTTATATAAGTACCATTTTAGTATATATTCAAAAAAATGAAAACTTAAAATATGAAATGAAGTAATTTATATTCAACCATAGGCTATTCTAAAATAAACAATCGAAGAGGTGTGTCGGATGAAGCTAAAGATCAGTTGGAAGTATCAAACCAAAAAGAAATATCAAATTACACTTGAAACTGAATGGTTAGAAATAAAAGAAGCACTACTTTTAGCGGAAGATTTTGAAAGTACAGGTAGAACAAGAGAAATCATCTTTTTAGATCAATTCGACACAGAGTGGACTAAAAAACAAGTAATAAAGTACTTAAAAGAACTCGAAGAAGAACCACATAATATTTCAATTTTTTTTGACGGTGGATTTGATCTATCAACATCTATATCAGGAATAGGTGTATGCTTATACTTTAGTCAAAATGGTAAAAACTATCGAAAAAGGTTTAATGAAAAATTAGATGGGTTATTGACAAATAATGAAGCCGAATTTGCTGCTATTGAAAATGCAATCCTACTATTAGAGGAAATGAATATTACCGGACAAACGATTATAATTAAAGGAGATTCACAAGTTGTCATTAATCAATTAAATGGAGATTGGCCTTGTTATGAAGAACAACATGAACGATTTATAAATCGAATTGAAAGAAAATGTAAAAACTTAAAATTAACTTTACAATTAGAACTTATTAAACGTAATGATAATAAAGAAGCCCATAATCTAGCAACGCAAGCACTTAAAGGGAATAAGATAATAAGTACGATTGAAGTTACATGAAGAGGTGAAATGAAAGTATGGAACGTAAAGAAATCTTGGATGAAATAGATACTTTAATAAAGACTTATTGTGATGGCTGTTTTGTCTATAAACATTTTAGAAAAGACCATAGCCAAAAATTTGCTCAATCATTTTGTATTAATAAATGCACAATTGGAGAAAAAATAAAAACGATCGGTAAGCAATTAACTTCTGACTGTTAACTCTAAAACATTAAAAGTAAACTAACAAAAAAAACTAACAAAAAAAGAACCAGAACCCCAATACCTAAGTAACTACCTAATAATTAATGTTTACGTAGTTTTACTATTAAATATTGACTACGTTTTAATTCAAAAAAAAAGAAGGTACTAATGACAGTACCTTCTTTTTCATGCTGTTGAAAAACAACCTTGTCAAATAATTACCAAATTTTCGTAAAGGAGTTTAGTGAGGTTGATTTCCACTACGGGATGCTCGCTTTCCATGGGGCGAGACCTGAGCCTCCTCGTCACGTTCGTTCCTGTGGGGTCTCAGCCTTCCCGCATATCCCATAGGAGTCGAGCATCCCTCCATTCCAATCAACTTTTTCATCAAAAAAATGGTTACACTAAAAACCTAATTTAATATCCTTTACTTAGAGTACCATAAAAGCTTGCTAATCAGTTTGTAGGTGAATTAAGATCGAACATAAATTATTATAATAATCATTTGAACTTGTTTTTCTAAAAATTAGCTCTTAAATATTTTTATTTCAACACTATGAAAAAGAAGGTACTAATGAAAGTACCTTCTTTTTCATTATATCTTATATCTGAGCTTCTCTTATTTGTTGCTCAACTTGCATTAAGTCTTCTTCTTGTTTCTTTAAAAATTCATCATCTAAATCAGTAGCAAGGTTCTTCATTTTTTCAAGCTGTTCTCTTGCTTGATTAACTGCAGTTGTTGCATCTGTTAATTGTTGCTCGTCCATGCTCATTGTTGCATAGCCTACAAGCTTTTGAGCAGCTTTAACTTTCATTTCTACATCCTCAAAATTATTAAAGTTCGACATAAACACCCTCCTTATTTCACTTCATAGTATTCCCAAATAAAATAGGAATCATGAAAAGCGAGAGGATTTTTTTGTTTAAGATCACTGAATAATTTTTATTATGAGCTCTTAGAAAAAATAAAAAAGGACTGATAAATCAGTCCTTTATGTAGTCAAGTTTATTTTATAGCTTTACTACGTTAGCAGCTTGAGGTCCACGGTTACCTTCAACAATGTCAAAAGAAACTTCAGCACCTTCTTCTAAAGATTTGAATCCGTCAGTTTGGATTGCTGAGAAATGTACGAATACATCGTCTCCACCTTCAACTTCGATGAATCCGAAACCTTTTTCATTGTTGAACCATTTTACTTTTCCTTGCATTTTTCTTTTCCTCCTAAAACATTGCACATGAAGCGCGAAAGAATTTCCATTTATTAATAATTTTAATAATAAATGTTGAAATTAATATACAACTATTAAGAATATAAGTCAAGTAAGCGCTTAATATCAAAATATACATTCAATTGACTTAAAAATTTCATAAATAAAATAAAAATTAAAATCTATTTGTGAAATTATTCACAAATAGAAAAGTACATGATATACTACAACCATAGTAAGTGATTTAAATTACTATTAAGAATCAATCTTGATTTCACTTCAAAAAGAGACGGAGAGATGAAAATGATTCATTGTGAATGGATTGACTTTAAAATTGAAAATGACTTAATAACAGAGGAAAAATTTGAAGAAATGATGAATGATACATTTCAAGCAATGATGGTTGATGAAAATAACTTTCCTCAATATATTTGGACAGCTAACTATGTTGTCATTGTAACAAAACGAATTAAAATATTAGAAGAAGTAGAATATATTCAAATACCACGTAATCCAGGATGTAGTTAAAGCTTCTAACCAAGAAGAGAAGAAAGGCAGTTCAAGAGAATGAATTCTTTTGGCACTGCCTTTTTCTGTTTCTTCCTGCTTTCCCTACCATTACATAAGTTATATAATAACTATATCTAATAAATAAAGTGATTCAAAAATTAGTTTAAATTGTGAGGAAGAAAATGAAATTAATTATTGCCGAAAAGCCTGATCAAGGTTTAAAGCTTGCAGCCCCTTTTAAGTTCCAAAAGAAAAAAGGGTTCTTAGTCATTCAACCTAACGAGTTTTTTCCAAAAGGTGCTTATTTAACTTGGGCTATTGGGCATTTATGTGAGTTATTATCACCTGAAGAATATGATGAAAAATGGAAAAAGTGGTCATTAAATACTTTACCAATTATACCTAATCGCTTTGGACATAAAGTATCAAAAGGAAAATGGGATCAATTTTCAATTATAAAGAATTTAGTCCACCTAGATGAAGTTAATGAAATAATTCTTGCAGGTGACTGTGAACGTGAAGGAGAACATATCGTTCGCCTTATTTTAAATTTAGCTGGAAATAAAAAACCAATGAGAAGGCTTTGGATTTCGTCATTAACAGAAAATGCCGTTAAAAAAGGATTTAGTCAACTATTGGATGAAAGTGAAACAAAAAGCTTATTCTTTGAGGCGTATAGCCGAGCATGTGCTGATTGGTTAGTTGGAATGAATGCATCAAGAGTATATTCATTACATTTACAAAAAAAAGGAATCCAGGATGTATTTTCTTTAGGAAGAGTTCAAACACCAACATTAGCTCTTATTGTCAAAAGAGAACTTGAGATTGAAAGTTTTAATTCCGAACCTTATTGGGAGGTTTTTGCTACATTTCAGTTTGATAAGCAAAAGTTTTTTGGGAAATGGCATAACGAATCAGAATCTAAAATTATGTCAAAGGAATTAGCTGAAAAAATTGCTGGCTTTTGTGAAAATAAAAACGTAAAAATTACTGATATTGAGCAAGAAAGAAAAGAGTTTCAATCACCTTTTCTATATAATTTATCGGCACTCCAAGCTGATGCAAACAGTAAATATAAATTTTCACCACAAAAAACACTCGAGATTGCACAAAAGCTTTATGTCAAAGGGAATATTTCATACCCACGTTCGGACTCAAGTTTTATTACGAAAGAAGAAGCAATGATGCTCCCAGATATATTGAAGAAATTTGAAAATATTGAGCAATTTTCAAAATTTTTTCCTCTGCCAAATCAATCTATATTAAATAATAGTCGTTTCGTTAATGAGAAAAAGGTCACTGATCACTATGCAATTATTCCTACTGAGCAAGTACCAAATATCCATAAAATGAATGATGAGGAATTGAAAATTTATGAACTAATTGTAAATCGTTTAATTAGTGCACATTATCCTAATTCAATTTTTGACTATACAACAATTCATACATTAGTAGACGGGCGAGCGACTTTTATTTCAAAAGGGAAAACAATGGTTCAAGAAGGTTGGCGTAAAGTCATTTTCGAAAAATCAAAAGAAAAAAATACAGAAGAACAAAATCTACCCGTTGTTGAAACTGGGCAAGAAGGAATTGTTAAAAAAGTAGAGGTAAAAGAAAAGAAAACTCAAGCACCTAAAAGATATACAGAAGGACAATTAATAACATTAATGAAATCTGCCGGAAAACATATTGATAATCCGGAATTAACGAAAATACTAAATAAAACTGAAGGATTAGGTACAGAGGCAACAAGGGCTGGTATTATAGGTACTTTAAAAAATAGAAAATATATTGAAGTTAAGAAAAATCAAGTATTCGCGACGGATAAAGGAAAGCTTATTATTTATGCTCTGGGGGAAAATATTTTAACATCACCTGATATGACTGCAAAATGGGAGCAGAGATTAGGTGAAATTGGAGAAGGAAAAGCAAGTAGTCTTGAGTTTATGGAACAAACCAAAAAATTAACTGAAAAAATAATTCTTGATGCATATGAAAATGAGAAGATATGGAATTTTTCTGAGTTTAAAATTGAAGAGATGCAAAATTCAAAGTTTGGTCCGAAGAAAAAATCATCTAGTGTTGGAAAATGCATTAAATGCGATGGTAAAATGATTGATAAAGGATCATTTTATGGGTGTGATCAATTCCAAAAAACAAAATGTGATGTTACAATTTCAAAAAAAATATTAGGAAAAACAATTACTAAGGCGTTAATGAAGCAATTATTAAACGGTGAGACTACAGAAGTTATAAAAGGATTTTCAAAGGATGGCAAAGAATTTGAAGCTTCTTTAAAATTTAATGAATCAGGGAAGATTATGTTTATTCAAAATTCCATTAAATAAAGTGAGACGTAATGTAATTTAACTAGTCAATTCTATTTTTTATTGCATATACTTATATACAATGATAATAGGAGGATTAAAGTGAAGGAATTCTATAGCAATGAACAAGTTTTTCTAACTGGTGGAATTGTTCCTTCCGTTTATTCATTATGTATAGATTGTAATCGGAAAATTGTACATGTTCTTGACTTGGATCGAGTAGGCACCAGGCCGGTATGTGTATCATTTTCTAACAGTTTTGCAGAGAATATTTTTGAACAAATAAGCTTATCAACGTTAGGAAGTTACTTAGAATACCAATACTTAATTTATACTACAGAAGGTATTGTAACAAAATGGAAAAATAACGAACTGGTAGCGTTAACTAATTTAGATGAATGTAAACCGGAATTCATTAGTTTAATGAAAGAAAGAAGAAATACATGGGCTAAATATAAAGCTTTATACAATCGAAAATAAATAAAAAGGATTACTCTTTGTTATAAGGGTAATCCTTTTTCAATTTGTGAATAAATTCCGCCTAAACAAGATCTTTTGAACCTGCATATTCCTGTCTTTTCATGTCTTTATTTGTTAAACTATCAACATATCATAAATTAGAAGGTGACAAAATGATTTGTTTTTTAGAAAATACCTTTCAAATAAAATTAGAAAAAAATGATAAAGGTGATTATCCGATTATTGTGACTGACGAAGGAATCTTTAGTGAGATGTGTCTGAAAGATAAACCAAGCACGTATGTTAAGTTTGTTATAAATGAATACGATGAGTTAACGATTGATTGGTATATCGAAAATGAGAATCGCTTCTCAGTAAAAAGCCTACAAATTCATCAAATGATATTAATAAACGATCCTGATGAGAATTCAATTCAATTTGTATTAGAACGTTGGCAAAGTAGGATGTTTAAGATTCAATGGAAGCCAAAGTTACACATTGAATTTGGATTATATTATGAAGTTTGCGATGATTGCGATTAAGATGATTTTTTAGGTTTTAGTAAGGTTAGGATTACAAGAAAACTAATCCAACCGATAAGTGGATAAAGGAATGTTAGTAATGGTCCATAGCCAATAATGCTAATAAACAGGCAGCATATTAATAATAAGATAACGACAAGATTTGTATTTAATCGTATATATGAATTAATTTGTCTTGACATTCCATATATGTTTCCAACTAATGTGGTAAAAATTTCAGCTAATATAACCATTAGGAAAAAGTAATAGAAAATTGGATGGATTTTTTTGATTACTTCAACCATAGGAATTTCATATTGTTGAAAATTAGTTACACCTGAAACGTTCAGATGAATTAGTAATAAAATAGTGCCTAATATTAAACCGCCTAATACTCCGCCTTGAATAATTGAAGACTTTTCTTTACACTCAGAACCAATAGGAACTAAAACAGCCTGGGCTAATGCCATATTTAAACAAACATAGGTTATTGGTTTTGTAAACACTGTATAGTTAAGCGTATTAATAGAAGGTAAAATATGATCTAATGTTATTTCATGCATTGTAAATGGTAAATGTGAGTTGATGAAAACAGCGACGATAAAAGCACACATAATTGGGACTACTGTATTATTTAGACTGAATAAACCACTTGTCCCTTTTCTTAAAACGATAAAAGTCAAAATGATAAAAAATAATGAACCGATAAAAGAATCAAAATGTAAGTAATTTTTAAATACAGCTCCAGCACCAGACAACATGACACTTGTAACGCCAATTAAAACAAAGAATAATAGCCCATTAATAATATTTCCTCCGATTTCTCCAAATAATAGTACATTAAATTGCTGAGCAGAATTTAATTTATATGTATGAGCAATTGTCATAATTTTAGTTCCAAACCAACAAAATAATATAGTGGCAAAAAGAATCCCCATTGCACCATATACCCCATTAATTGAAAAGAACTCTACAATTTCTTTACCCGTAGCAAAACCTGCTCCAATAACAGTTCCGACATATGTAAAGGCTATATTACGAGCTTCTTTACTAAAGTTGAATTTCATAGGAAGTCCTCCTAAATGTAGTACTAAATTGTATGATGCATTTTAGGGAAATAGACATGCTCCCTTAGTAAAAGTTTATAAACTGATCAAAATGCATTTATTCTTATACATTTCTTAGAAGAAGGAAGTACCAGATAAAATTCAATTTACGCATTTTTTTAATTATGATAAAGTGAGAAGGTTAGGGGGACGGACATCATGAATATACTTAAATGGAATTTTAATATGAAGATCAGGCTTGTTGCTGAGTTTTTCTTCGGATTATTCTTTTGGATGTATTTACCATTTTTAGCAATTTATTTTGCTGAAGAATTAGGTAAAGTGACAGCAGGGATCTTACTTATGTGCTCTCAAGCTGTTGGAGTATTTGCAAATTTAATCGGTGGATATTTGGCTGATACGTATGGCCGAAAAAGAATGATGGTTATATCAGCTTTTATACAAGCTGGAGGAATGATATTGCTAACAATTGCAAATTCACCAATTTTAAATTCTCCATGGCTAACTTTTTTAGGGTTTGCAATTATTAGTGTCACAGGAATGCTATATAATCCAGCAAGTTCGGCTATGGTAGCAGATACAGTTGAAGATAAAGATGAAAGAAACTTAGTCTTCGCTGTTTTTTATACGATGATAAATATTAATGTTGTGATCGGGCCAATTATAGGTGGGATTTTATTTTTTAAAGCAAGATTTTTATTATTTGCTACATCCTCATTGATCTTTCTAATTGTCGCATTTATGATTCTACTATTAATAAAGGAGTCATTACCAAACTCTGTAAGACAAGAAAAAGAAGCTTCTATCTCAAAAGTTTTAATTAAACAAGTAAAGAATTATCGTATTATTTTTACTGATAAGGTTTTTTTCTTATTTGTTGCAGCTGGTATATTAATCTCTCAAACTTTTACTCAATTAGATTTATTACTAGCGGTTTATATAAAAGAAAGTATTCCCGTTCAAACATTATTTAGTTTTGGCGAGTTTACTTTAAAGACAAATAGTGAAACATTATTTAGCTGGGTCATAGCCGAAAACGGTTTAATTGTCGCATTATTTACAGTTTTAATAACGAAATTTGCAAATAAATTTAATGAAAGATTTTTATTTTTTGCATCATCTGTTTGTTATGCTTTATCTATGTTATTGTTTGGATTCACGCTATCAGCCTATGTTATTTTTATTGCAATGGCACTCTTTACTTTAGGTGAGATATTAGTTGTAGGAAATCAGAACTCGTTTATTGCAAAAATTGCTCCTGAAAATCAACGTGGACAGTATTTTGCAGCAGCAGGTTTAAGATGGTCACTTGGACGAACTATTGCACCATTAACGATTCCACTAGCTGGGCTGATTGGATATAAATGGACATTTAGTATAATTACACTACTAGCTTTGATCGGAGCTTATTTATTTGAAGTGATGTTTAAAGAGATCAAGAGAAAATCTGAACGGATTTCTGATAATATGAAGGTAGGATAAATAGTAGTAAAAAGAGGACCCAAAAAATTGGGTCCTCTTTTTAACGGTTATTTATTATTTAATGTCTTATCTAGCGTGTCTATATTTTCTTGCATTAAGTCGAAATAATCTTTATGATTCTTTAAATCATCTTCTGAAATAGTTGCTAGGTGGTTAAGTCTTAAGATTTCAGCGTGAGTTTCATTTTTTACAACAGATGCTACTTTTGGTGTAGCAAACGTTTCGAACAAAATATATTTGACATGATGTTCTTTAACAAAATCAACAACTTTCTTTAAATCCTTCTGTGATGGCTCTTGAGAAGGGGAAAGTCCTGTGATTGGGATTTGTTCAATTCCGTAATGTTGTTCCAAATATCCATAAGCTGCATGTGAAACGACAATATCCTTACGTGCAGAATGTAAAACTAAATTTCTTA
The DNA here is from genome assembly GCF_004138285.1 of Gottfriedia acidiceleris. GTDB lineage: Bacteria > Bacillota > Bacilli > Bacillales > Bacillaceae_G > Gottfriedia > Gottfriedia acidiceleris_A. Next base: position 998,376 of record NZ_SCFN01000001.1, read on the forward strand.
ATTCATTATCAAGTTCATCAAATTGATTTTCAATTTTATCAAAATTTGCTTCGAAGTACTGTTTGTTTTTTGGCATTAATTTAATTAATTCATCCTTAATATTTTGAGCTTCAATTTTTGCTCGCGATGGATCTAACCAAACGTGTGGGTCAACGTCATGATGGTCTTCATCTTCCTCAATTTCTTCTTCGTTTGACTTTATTAATTCTATATTTTTAGTTGCTTCTAAGATCGCAACATTATTATTTTTAAGTGTATCTTTGATTTTATCTGCAAAAGGTTCCATACCTGCACCATTGTAAACAAATAAATCTGAGTTTGCGATTTTTACAATTTGTTTAGAAGTTGGTTCAAAATCATGAGTATCAACACCAGTAGGGTATATGGAATGAACATCAACGTATTTACCACCAATTTTTTCAGCAAAATCTTGTAAGGGATAAATGGTTGTATAAATCGTCAGTTTATTTTTGTTTTTAGTACTTTGCTGATGCGTGTCTTTATTGCAAGCTGACAGAACTGCACTTGTTAATAGCAAAGTCGTAATTGCTAATTTTTTAAATTTCATTTTTTTCTCTCCCTAAAAAATTTAATCATTTTAGTATTTTGTAATGAGGTTGTTAATAAACGAAAAAGGTTAAAATATTTTAATTAATTCGTAATCATTCCTTTTTATGTTTTAAAAAAAATGTAAGATAATTTTTATCTAACAATTAGGTACAAAAATATATATATAATATTCAAAATCGTAATAAATACGATTTAATCCTTTGTCATTATAGAACAGTAATTATTAATGTGCAAGAAAAATGAGATTTAAAAGGATTATTATATAAAAAAAAGTATGCTTTGATGAAAAAACAATGCATCAAAACATACTTTTTATTAAGACTTTCTTTTTAAACGAAATTTACGAGGTTTCTTATTTTCATCACTAGATTGCTTCTTTTTACTTTTGAAAAATTGAAAGAAAATAAAGAAGATGTAAAGCGGAATTGCTATATAAATAAAGAATGGCCACTGTTCTTTTTTAGCATGCCATACAAGATATAATGCGTATCCTAAAAAAATCGTAATAATTGTAGCATACTTAGGGATCGGAATATCTTTAAAACTTGGAATTTTAATTCTACTAACCATTAAGAATGCTAATGCAACAAAAACTGTAATGATGACAATTTGTGGTATTCGACTTCCAAATAATGTTAAAAAGGCAACAAGACCACCAGCTGCTGTAATTGGTACCCCAGTAAAATATTTTAATGATGTTGAAATTGGTGTTACATTAAATCGTGCTAATCTATATGCGCCAAACAGTGGGAATAAACCAGCAATTGCAAGACCAAAGATACCTTCAGTTGAAAATTGTGTACAAAATACCAAATAGGAAGGTGCAACTCCAAAAGTAACTATATCAGCTAAAGAGTCTAGTTCTTTTCCTAATTGTGATTGGACACCTAAAACTCTAGCAACTCGACCGTCCATACTATCGAGCATCATTCCTATTAAAATAAGAATTGCTGCATTTCTAAATTCTCCTTTAGCTGCAAAACCGATCGATAGAAATCCACAATATAAATTCCCTAGAGTAAATAGGTTTGGGATACTTTTTCTTATCATAAATTCACTTCCTAAAATTGATATAAAAAAATAGATATGTTCAAATTGATAAGATATATTATAACCCAAAATTTAGTAAGAATGGAAACTAATAATTAAGTTCATAAAATGTTTGTAGAATCGACATAAAAATTATAAAAAATTGCATTTTTTTGTATCAAAAAAATATGTGAATAGTAATACAATCATTTTGAACTACACTAAATTTAATAAAAAGTATGAAAATTGAACTAAGATTTATAGAAATTTTAACAAAAAAAATTAAATATTAAAAAAATACTTTTTTTTCTGAAAAGTTTGTAGTATATTGAAAAAGTAATAAGTGATTTTTCAGAAAAATAAGTAAATTACACAATGAATAATCACTAATATATGGAGGTGCTCTAATGAAGCGTAGATTAGCAACAACTGTTTCAAGTTTATTGGTACTAAGTACAGTACTAGCAGCTTGTGGCAAAGACACAGAAAAAACAGCAACTAACTCACAGAAGGATAAGAAGCAAACGTTAAGGTTAACTACAACTACTGAGATTCCTTCAATGGATTCAGCAAAAACTACTGATTCAATGTCATTTGAAGTTTTAGACAACGTAAATGAAGGTTTACTTCGTTTAGGAGAGGGTGACGAAGTAGTAGATGGAGTTGCTAAGAAAGATTCGGTTGAAGTTAGTAAAGATGGTTTAACATATACATTCCATTTACGTGATACACAATGGTCAAATGGTGAGCCAGTAACTGCTAATGATTTCGTTTATGGTTGGCAACGTGCTGTAGATCCAAAAACTGCATCTGAATATTCATTCATTTTATACTATGTGAAAAATGCTGAAGCAATTTTCAATGGAAAAATGCCAAAAGACCAATTAGGTGTGAAAGCACTAGATGATAAAACTTTACAAGTAACGCTAGAACAACCAACTCCTTATTTCTTACAATTAACTACTTTTGGAACATACTTACCAGAAAACCAAAAGTGGGTTGAGTCTAAAGGAGATCAATATGGTTTAGAAGCAAATACTCAATTATATAATGGTCCATTTACTTTAAGTGAGTGGAAGCATGAGCAAAGCTTTACATTAAAGAAGAACCCAAAATATTGGGACAAGGACTCAGTTAAATTAGATGAAATCAAATATAATGTAGTTAAAGATACTTCAGCTGCAGTTAACTTATATGAAAACGGTGATATTGATAAAGTAATGCTTGATTCTGAGTACGTTGATAAATATAAAAATGACCCTGAATACAAAACTCAATTAGATGCTCGTTTAATATTCTTCCGTTTCAATGAAAAACTACCAATTTTTAAAAATGCTAAAGCTCGTAAAGCATTTGACTTAGCATACGATAAATCAGCTATTACATCTTCTATCTTAAATGATGGTTCTAAACCTGCATACTGGTTAGTACCTTCTGAGTGGGTAAAAGGACCAGATTCAAAAGATTTCCGTGATCATAATGGTGACTTTAACAAATATAACGTCGAAGAAGCTAAAAAATTATGGGCTGAAGCTAAAAAAGAACTTGGTAAAGATACATTTGAGCTGAAAATGCTTTCTTATGATGATACAACTCGCAAAAAAGCTGCTGAGTATATCGCTGGTGAGCTTGAGAAGAACTTACCTGGTTTAAAAATTACTGTAGCTCCACAACCGTTTGAAATTAAACTTGATAACGAGAAAAAATTAGACTACGACTTCTCATTCTCAGGTTGGGGTCCAGACTATCCAGATCCAATGACATTTATTGATATGTTCATATCTAACAGTCCATTCAATGAAATGGCATACAATAATCCAAAATATGATGAACTTGTAAGTGCTGCTAAGAAAGAAGCAGACCCACAAAAACGCTGGGATGATATGATAGCAGCTGAAAAAGTAATTATGGATGAAGCTGGTATTTCACCAATTTACCAACGCGGCCGTGCATATTTAGAAAAAGATTCAGTTAAAGGTATTATTGCGCACAAATTTGGCGGAGATTTCTCTTACAAATGGGCATCTAACGAAAACTAATAGTATTAACAAAAAGAGAAGGGATCACCCTTCTCTTTTTTCAGAGTGTTGAAATATTGTAGTCAACATTGAAAAATACTAACATTAAATGAATTTATATAAAAAAATAATCTATTTATTATTGTTTTATCTTTCATCTTATTGATTAACAAGTGATTTTGGTTGATAGATAAATGTTTTAACTAACTTGCAAAAAATAAAATATCTTCTTTTTTGACGATCAATATTTGTAAAGATGTGTAAGTCATTACCATAAGTTACAATTTGATTTGTAAAGGATAATTCATTGTTCAATTGACTACTCTATTGTTTTTAAGATTATTATTTTTTATAAAGAACTTGATTGGAACGAAAGGGTGCCAGGCTCCTATGGGAGAAGCGGGAAGGCTAAAGACCCCACAGGCGACGCCGAGGAGGCTCAAGAATCTCGCCCCATGGAAAGCGAGCGCACTGTAGTGGAAATCAATATTTCACAACTTACTTATCAATAATCAATCCACAATTTAATTGACAACTCATGGTTTTAATTTCTTTTTTTATGTATAAGAGAAAGTGTAAAAGTAAATGTTAAAAGGTGTCCAGATGATCACTTTTTAGCTGGATACTGTTTTATTTTTTTGTTTGCAGGAAAAAAATTAAATTTAAAACTGATTTTTTTGAAACTTTTTAAAAAAAATATACATATTTGTCCAACTTTAAACATTTATTGAAATTGGGGCAATTATTAATAGTTTTGATTTAATATGCAAAAAAATACTTCAAAACGTAGTTTTTATTACAAAAAAGTAAAGATTTATTTAAATTTATTAATTTTTTTGAAAAAAATGTCGATTTTTTGTTGATATTTTCTAAAAAGTATGTAAAATAAAAAGTAAGAAGGTTATTAACTATTCGAACAATATAAATTGTTTGAATATTTTAATAGTTTTTAAGTCTAATTGTTTAATTTTGGGGAGGCAATCTAATGAAAAAGAAGGTATCGTATTTTCTATCTTTATCTGTTGCTGTGAGTATGCTTTTAACTGCATGTAACTCAGACAAAACAAATGAAGGTAAAAAAGAAACAGCAAAAGCAAAACCACAAGTATTGAACTTACTAGGCGGAGCTGAACTGCCAGGTTTAGATTCTAGTACTACTACAGATGCTGAATCTTTCAACGTTTTAGGTAACGTTATGGAAGGCTTAAACACATTAGGTAAAGATGATGCAGTACAACCTGGTATTGCAGAATCTTTTGATAAATCAGCTGATGGTTTAACTTATACATTCCACTTACGTGATGCAAAATGGTCTAATGGTGACCCTGTAACTGCTGGAGACTTCGTTTACGGTTGGAAACGTGCAGCAGATCCTAAAAATGCTTCTGAGTATGCGTTCATGATGAATGTATTACAAAACGGTGAAGATGTTACTACAGGTAAAAAACCAGTAGATCAATTAGGAGTTAAAGCAGTTGATGATAAAACTTTAGAAGTTACATTAGCTAAAGCAATTCCATATTTTGATTCTTTAGTAACATTCCCAACATTCTTACCACTAAATCAAAAGTATGTTGAATCTCAAGGTAAAAATTACGCTTTAGAAGCTGGTAACTTAATCTTCAATGGTCCATTTGAATTATCAGAGTGGAAACATGATGAGAGCTACAAGTTAGTTAAAAACCCTGATTACTATGATGCTAAAGACGTAAAATTAAAAGAAATCAACTTTAAAATCGTAAAAGATCCACAAACTGCTGTAAACTTATATGAGTCTGGTGAAGTTGACCGTGCTGGTTTAACTGCTGAGTTTGTTGACAAATATAAATCTAGCCCTGACTATGGAACAACTAAAGAGCCAACTGTATTCTTCTTACGTGTAAACGAATCGAAAAATCCAGCTCTTAAAAACGTTAACATCCGTAAAGCTTTAAATGAAGCATTTGACCGTGAAGCAATCACAAGCGTAATCTTAAATAACGGTTCAGTACCTTTATACGGTTTAGCTCCAAGTAACTTCTTAGATGCTAACGGTAAAGACTTCCGTGATGCTTCTGGACAACTTGTAAAATACGATCCAGCTGATGCGAAAACATTATGGGAACAAGGCTTAAAAGAAATCGGTAAGAAAGATGTTTCAATCGAATTATTAGGTTCTGATACTGAAACTAACAAAAAAATCAGTGAGTACCTACAAGGTGAATTCACTAAAAACTTACCAGGTTTAAAAATTAACATTAAATCAGTTCCATTTGCACAACAATTAGATTTAAACTCTAAGAAAGATTACGACATCTCATTCGGTGGATGGGGTCCAGACTACAAAGACCCAATGACATACTTCGATATGTGGACTAGTACAAGCCCATTCAACCAAATGGGATTCTCAAACAAAGAGTATGATAACTTAATCTCACAAGCTGGTGGAGAGTTCTTATTAGATCCAGCTAAGCGTTCTGATGCATTCTTACAAGCAGAGAAAATCTTAGTTCAAGACAATGCAGCAATTCTTCCAATTTACCAACGTGCTATTGCATACGTTATGAAGCCAAAAGTAACTGGATTAATTGAGCATGCATTTGGTGCTGACTACACTTACAAAAACATTGAAATTAAATAATTAAGAATTAATAAAAGGCTGTTCGATAGTCAGGTCACTGACTTGGACAGCCTTTTTTTATATGAAATAAGTTACTTTCAACCGAGTATTTCTTTATTTTGACATATTTTATCTTCCTATGTATTATCATTGTAGTACAAGTTGTTTTCGAGAGGGGGATCCTATTGACAAATATCATACATAATATATTAGAATTTTTTGCATCATTAGGATATTTAGGAGTAGCTTTAGGATTAATGATAGAAGTTATTCCGAGTGAGATTGTTTTAGCATATGCTGGTTATCTTGTAGCCGGAGGGCATATAAATTTTGTAGGTGCTTTAGTAGCAGGAGTGATAGGGGGAACTATTGCGCAATTGTTTTTATATTGGTTAGGTTATTATGGTGGCCGCCCTATCATTGAAAAATATGGTAAATATATTCTAATTAATAAGCATCACCTTGATTTAGCAGAAAAATGGTTTTCAAAATATGGTGTAGGAGTAGTATTTACGGCTCGCTTTATTCCAGTTGTTAGACATGCGATTTCGATTCCAGCGGGTTTAGCAAAAATGCCAATAAGTAAATTTACACTTTATACACTTCTTGCAATCATTCCTTGGTCTATACTATTTATTAAAATAGGTGAGAAATTAGGTAAAAACTGGGAAACTGCTAAAGAGGTTTTAGCTCCATATACCCCAATGTTAATCATTATCGCGATCGCCCTATTTGTTGTATATTTTTTAATAAAAAAATTAGTGGCAAAAGGTAGAAAATAAAATAAATATGATTTGTTTTACATGATATTACATATAATATGATAAATTTCAATTGGAAGGATGAATTTTATGTATTCTATGTCGTATGATGCATTAAAATCTGATCTATCAAATACTCTTTCAAATGTTCAAAATCAATTGACTACGGAAGATTATTCATTACATACAAAAGAGCAATTACAAAGTCAGTTAGAAGTTTATCAATACATTGATGAATTAAGTGATATGCATTATTTTTATAAAAGCGGATACTAAGAAATAGGTCACTTTAAGTGGCCTTTTTCTTTATTTGTGAATAGTATAAATGCTCACTAAAATAGCCACGCAAAAGCGCTTGATTATTAGAAAATGGACTTTCTTTTTAATAAAGGTTGAAACATATATAAATGTTTCGTATGCTATTATTGTGTAGTTTTTGTTTTAGAATTAGAGGTGAATTAAGATGCTAAATTTTTATCTTTCAGATGTACAAGGGAAACTAAATCAAGTCGATGTTATTGAGAAAGGTTGTTGGATCAATGCGATCAATCCAACAGAACAAGAAATTCAATATCTAGTTCAAAAATTAGACTTAGATTTAGATTTTATCAAAGACCCACTTGATGATGAAGAACGTTCAAGGATAGAGGTTGAAGGGGAACACACTCTAATTATTGTTGATATTCCAATTGTAGCTCATGATGATAATGGGCACACAATTTTTGATACAATACCAATCGGGATGATTATTTCATCTAGCACTTTTGTGACAATCTGTTTAAGTGAAAATCCAATCTTTGAACGATTTATTTACCAAAAAGTAAAAGGATTTTTTACTTTTAAAAAGACTAGATTTGCACTTCAACTATTGCATACGACATCATCATATTATTTACGTTATCTTAAACAAATTAATCGCAAAACAAATGAAATTGAAGCTGAATTACATCAATCTACGAGAAATCAAGAGTTATTTACTATGCTGAACCTTGAAAAAAGTCTTGTTTATTTTACTACTTCACTTAAATCGAATAAAATCGTCATGCAAAAAATTCTTAAAGGGAATATTTTAAAAATGTATGAAGATGATGAAGATTTATTAGAAGATGTAATTATCGAAAATAAACAGGCAATAGAGATGGCAGAAGTTTATAGTAATATCTTAAGTGGAATGATGAATACATTTGCTTCAGTTATCTCGAATAATTTAAATATTGTAATGAAATTTTTAACTTCTATTACAATTATTTTATCAATCCCAACAATGGTTTCAAGTTTTTATGGGATGAACGTTGATAATATACCATTAGCAAAAATACCACATGCGTTTCCAATCGTAATTGGTATATCTGCAATTTTATCAACAACAATTGCACTAATATTTTGGAAAAAAAGGTACTTTTAACTCACAAAGCCGCCGGTCATTCGGAGGTTTTGTGAGTTTTCATTTTTAAAAGTACATGGGAGAGAGATTATGAGTACGAATTTTTATCATTCGTTTTTACAAATGAATACGATCTTTATTTCGATTGTAGTCGAAGCATTACCATTTATTTTAATTGGTGTTTTTATTTCGGGGATCATTCAAATATTTATTACTGAAGAAATGTTATATAAATTAATACCAAAGAATAGATATAAAGCAGTATTAGTAGCTATTTTATTGGGATTTATTTTCCCAGGTTGTGAGTGCGGAATTGTACCAATTGTAAGTAGGTTGATAAAAAAAGGTGTGCCACACTATGTAGCGGTCGCGTTCATGTTAACAGGGCCGATCATTAACCCAATTGTACTGTTTGCTACATTTATTGCATTTGGTAATAATATTGAAATGGTTATTTATCGTGCTGGAGCCGCTATGATAATTGCTTATATAATTGGAATTGTATTATCATATTTAAAAATTGAGAATCCATTAAAACACGATTTAGTTACAATTCCAGTTGATCATTCAATTCCTGCTAGGAAAAAATTATGGAGTGTTTGTGTACATGCTATAGAAGAATTTTTCTCTATGGGTAAGTTTTTAATTTTAGGCGCATTTATTGCTGCATTCGTACAAACATTTATTCCAACTTCAACGTTAATGCATATAGGTAATGGACAAGTTGCTAGTATTCTAGTAATGATGGCATTAGCCTTTATTTTATCTCTTTGTTCTGAGGCTGATGCATTCGTAGCATCTTCATTTCAAAGTACGTTTTCTTTAAACTCAATTGTTGCGTTTATGGTTATTGGTCCAATGATCGATATAAAAAATACATTAATGTTATTCCAACATTTCAAAAGTAGATATGTATTCATTATTATTGGATTAGTTATTGTATTAACGTTTTTCACAACATTATTCATTTAAGGGAGAATCAATATGGCAAGAGCATATGTACTATTAGGATTTACCTTCTTTTTAATGCAATTGCATATTAAAGGTACGATCTCAAAATATATTAATATGAAATACTCTTATTTATCTCTGACAGCTGGGATATTATTTGCATTTCTAACTTTAATTCAAGTAATTCATACTTTAAGAACGAGTCATGATGAAGATGAACAGCATACCCACGATCATGACCACGACCATAGCCACCATCATGATCATAGTTGTGATCATACTTGTGTACATGGACATGTTCATAAAGAAGCAAAAGGTTTTAAAAAGTTTTTAAATGGCTTAGTTTTCATCTTTCCATTGTTTACAGGTATATTTTTACCAGTTGCAACATTGGACTCTACAATTGTACAAGCAAAAGGGTTTCATTTCCCCGTTTCAGAACCGGGTAATAATGATCCTTTTATGCAAAGGCAGTATTTAAAGCCTGATTTAAGTATTTACTATGGGCAAGAAGGATATCAAAAATTAATTAAACAAGAATCCAAAGAATATATTAATAAAAAAAGCATTGTCCTAAATGATTATGACTTTCTTAAAGGTATGGAAGTTTTATATGATGAGCCTGGAAAATATTTAGGTAAGCAATTAACTTATAAAGGCTTTATTTATCATGAAAAAGGATTAAAGAAAAATCAGGTTTTCTTATTTAGATTTGGAATTATTCACTGTGTTGCCGATTCCGGTGTATATGGAGTGCTAATTGATTTGCCTGATGGACAAACATTGAAAAATGATCAATGGATTGAAGCAACTGGTAATATACAACAAATGTACTATCAACCATTTAAAGTAAACATTCCTTATTTAGACGTCACAAAAATTAAGGAAATTCAACCACCAAAAGACGAGTATGTATACCGTAACAAATAAAATGAGCCTAATTGGCTCATTTTTTTTTACTTTTAGGATAAACAACTAACTATTTCTTATATAAATGACCATTTTTAAAATTTCATTTACCGAACTTGCATTAAAAATAGAAAAATAATATAAAAAACTTGTTCATATCTAGACATGTACACATTCAATATCTAAATTTCTACGTATGTTATAAATGTACAATAAATAATTATAGAGGTGTTCTTAAATGTGGGGATTTTGTGGTTGCAATCGTAGAAGAGAAAGAGAAGAAGTATCTCCAGCAAGAGATATGAGAGAGTTTGTTGAAGTTCGTAAACCATGTAAAGACTGTCATAAAGAAGATGACAGAGTAATGGCTGAAATGATGAATGAGATGAAAGAGATGCAAGAGATGAATGAAGTTGAACCTGCTATGACTGAGCGCAGAGGCTGTGGATGTGGAAGAAACAGAAGAAGATCAAATAACAATACTATGGTATCACCTGCAGAAACGTCATTCTGTCAAAGACAACTAGAAGCAGCAAGAAATGGTTGCATTGTGAATCCGTTAACTAACTTCAGTCGTTGCACTAGATAATTTAAGATTCAGAAACTTACTTGATATTTACAATATACGAACTTTTTTTCCGGAGGTGTCTTGAGACATCTCTTTTTTTATTTTTCATTTCTATTTCAAATATATCCATATCGGTAAGCTAATATTCTGGAGCAAAAGCAAAAATTTATTTCAAAAGTAAAAACACAATTTCGTTTTTAAATGATTTAATAATTTTTTCATTCTATTTTATAGGGCTTGTACATACGTTTTAGTAGAGGTGATTTAATGAGACAATCAATATATATAAAATCTATTAATCTTAAACGTGTAACGGCAAGTGTCTTTGTAGGCATTGTCTTATTATTTTTGTTAGCTAGTTTATTTGTGACATCAATGAAAAATACTAAATCATATTATGTACATCAATGGTTCGAAAAAATGAGCTATGAAGGATTTATTAAAGCGTTTGAATATGAAAATGGTCATTTTAAGTTAGGTGACGATGCCAATAAAAATGGACAACCTATCGGTAATATTCTTTTTTCATTTATTACCAATATTAGACTGTACGATCCAAAAAGTTTATTAGTACATGAAATATCAAGTATGACAAAATTCGAAAATAATATCTTAGTTGCTGGAGAAGGAATTGATTTTACGAATCTTCCAATAGAATCAAGCTTAACACTCGACGAAATTAACCAAGATCCAACTGTTAAAGATCCAGTGAATGAACCAATAAAAAATCCAACAAATCCACCATCAAAAACTACAAATGGAAAAGATGTCTTTTTTATTTACCACACACATAGCTGGGAATCATTTTTACCTTTAATCCCAGGTGCAAAATCGCCAAATCAAGCTTCTTCTCCAAAAGTAAATGTAAGCTTATTAGGTGAACGATTGAAAAAAAATTTAGAAGCAAATGGAATCGGTGCGATTGACGATAAAACAAATATTGGAGCTGAATTAACGAAAAGAAATTGGAATTGGGGAAGTTCATATAAAATGTCAAGATTGGTTGTACAAGATGCGATTAATCAAGATAAAGATTTAAATTATCTTATTGACATACATCGTGATGATCAAAGAAAAAATGTGACAACTACTGAGATTAATGGTCAAAAATATGCAAAGCTATACTTTATAGTTGGTGTAGAAAACAAAAATTATAGAAAGAACTTAGCGTTAGCTAAAGATATAAATAGTGAAATTATGAAATTTAACAAAGGTTTAACAAGAGGAATATTTAGTAAAAACTATAAACAAGGAAATGGCGTTTATAACCAAGATTTATCACCAAACTCAATATTAATCGAAGTAGGAGGAGTCGATAATACATTACCTGAACTTTATAGAACAATCGACTTGCTCTCAGATATCTTGAGCAAATACTATTGGGATCATCAATAGTGTAGTTAAAAAATAAAAAGAAGACCGAGAAAAGAAAAAACTTTTCATGGTCTTTTTTTTATTTTTCCTTAAAGTTTCTATGCCTAGTTCATTTAAACTCTCTTTCATAACCATCAGTAAATTGTAAAGAATAGATACTAAGTAATTTGTTAAAACCTTAAAATGGAGGATTAGATATGAAAAGAGGATTTATAATCATACTATTAATGTGCATAATTGCGACATCAAAACCGGCATATGCATTTGCAGTTCAAAATGAAGTATTAGAGGACGCGGTGTTATCAATCTTATTTCCTAGTATAAATAACCGCTTATATAAAATGTTCGGTCCTGGAGAACAATATAATTGTGCGACAATAACAAATATAAAAAAGAAATATAATGGTACATACGTATTCGGAGCAACAATTCAATTAATTGCATATAAACAAGATCAGCAACCACCTTACACTCTTGTTAAATTTAATTTTTCAAATGATGACGGAGAATGGAGTATTCGCTCCGTGACAAAAGAACCAATTCAAACAAAAACGACTTCTTTATGTAGACCTCCTGTATAACATTATTATTGAGGTAGTGCATGCGCGATTTTGGTAAAAAATGTAAAAAAATATTAGGTAAAAAGAATTAAATTTATCATTTTTGATGATAAATTTAGTATAAAGTATGATATGATAAAGAAAAAAATTAAAGGTGGCAATATCGTTGGCGGGAATTGATTCAATAAAGGAGATTATCTATATTTATGGTGATAACCATAATCATTGCTTTATAACATCAGGTATAAATTATAAAGAATTTGTTCAAGGACTTCCTTTTCCTCTTCAAAACATTCTTTTGCTAAAACACGATATTCAATGGTCCGAATTTAATTTAAATTCCTCTTTTTATTATGTTGAAAGAGAATATATTAATCAATTTATATTAGAGCATAGTGAACATGATGACCTTTGTTGGATCGATTTTGAAGAATTAGCAGATTTAGATGAGCTAGAGCCTAAAGAAATTGCAGAATTACTGTATCTTGCTCACAAAAAAGAACCATTACAAAAACCTTTTGTACCAAGATTAAACAATTCATTTGCATACATGAACATAAGTGATGGAATGTATCAAAAGGTTTATTATAAACGAACTAATGACTTTATTTTTATGCTATGTAATGTCATATCATATAAAATTACACAACTTCAGAGAAGAAGTTTAAATATATTTAATCGTTCAAAACAAATTAATCCAATCAATATTAAATTAATGTTGACTTTATACCCTTTAATGGAAGATGGATTAATCATTGATTTAAGTGAGAGAGTCGAAAATAGAAAGGTAATTGAAATCCCTATTTTCCGAGTTGATTTTTATTCTGGCGTAGATGAAATTTTAGAAAATGTCGAAGAGTATCGTGAACTCACAAATCATATTGCAAATTTAACTTATTCAAAAAAAGATGACGAATGGTCTGTAGTTCAAGTTTAAGAAAGATGATGAACAATGGAGTAAGTGAACGTTTGCGGGGGAAGTTAAATTGGCCTTTTAGGTCCTTTCAGTTTGTAGATGAATTCTGAAAGGACCTAAAAGGTCTTTTTTTGCTTTTCCTCAATTTATTTCTAAAGTATTGCACTTAAGACAATTAATAAATTATAGAAAATAGTTACAATAACCGAAAATAATCCAAATCCAATTGCTGTATATCCTAAAGTGGAATGACCTTTAGTTACAGAGTATATTCCAAGTGCAATTCCTACGATTCCAAATAAAACAGGCATTAAAAATAACGAAAATAGTGAAAAAAATAGAGCTACGTATCCAATTACAATTCCAGAGGCATGAGATTTATCTGAAGTTGTTTCCGAATAAAACACATTCCTTGTGGGATAAAACTCTGCACTATATTCTTCATTTTGATCCTTTGGTAAATTGTGATTACGTTTATGTTCTTTATGCTTTTTATGACGATACATATAATTACACTCCTTTCTTTTAATGCCTTACCTTTAGTATGTAACTTTGAATTCCATTGATAAGTAGAAAGTATTAGTAATTTTGAATGATATGATTAAAGAATTTTGAATTTTTAAAAATGAAATTTTTGTAAAATTGTGCTATAATTTTGATTATAATGAAGTGCAATTGGAGATGATTGAATGAGTCAAGTTAAGTCAGATTTAGAAATTGCTTTTGAATCAGAAATGAAAAAAATAACCGAAATTGCAGATAATTTAAATCTTTTTGATGAAGAAGTTGAAAACTATGGGCATTATAAAGCTAAATTGTCATTATCAATTTTAGACCGATTAAAAAAAAAATGAAGATGGTAAATTAATCTTAGTTACTTCAATCAATCCAACTCCTGCTGGTGAAGGTAAATCAACGGTAACTGTTGGACTTGCACAAGCTTTCCACAAAATTGGCAAAAATGCAATCGTTGCATTGCGTGAACCTTCTTTAGGGCCAACAATGGGAGTAAAAGGCGGTGCAACTGGAGGAGGCTATTCTCAAGTTTTACCGATGGATGATATTAATTTGCATTTTAACGGTGATATCCATGCCATTACTACGACGAATAATGCTTTAGCAGCATTTATTGATAATCATATCCATCAAGGAAATGAACTTGAAATTGATGTGCGTAGAATTACTTGGAAGAGAGTAGTCGATTTAAATGATCGTGCTTTAAGAAATGTCGTTGTAGGTTTAGGTGGTCCATCTGGAGGAGTACCAAGAGAAGATGGATTTGATATAACTGTTGCTTCTGAAATTATGGCAGTTCTTTGTTTAGCGACATCAATTCAAGACTTAAAAGAAAGACTTAAACGAATTGTCGTTGCCTATACAATACATAAAACTCCAGTAACTGTTGGAGATTTAAAAGTTGAAGGAGCTCTAGCATTATTACTTAAAGACGCAATTAAACCAAATCTTGTTCAAACCATTGAACACACTCCAGCAATTATTCATGGTGGTCCATTTGCTAATATTGCTCATGGTTGTAACAGTGTTATTGCAACTAAAATGGCTATGAAATTAGGGGAATATGTTGTAACAGAAGCTGGTTTTGGTGCAGATTTAGGAGCAGAAAAATTCTTAAATATCAAAACTAGAGCCTTAGGTGTTACACCTGATGCAGTCGTAATTGTTGCTACAATTAGAGCATTAAAAATGCATGGTGGAGTAAATAAAAATGAATTGACTAATGAAAACGCTTTAGCAGTTAAAGATGGGATTCAAAACCTAGAAAAGCATGTAGAAACAGTTCGCAAATTTAATGTGCCTGTTGTTGTAGCAATTAATAAATTTATTTCTGACTCAGAGGAAGAAATAAGTGTATTAAAACAATGGGGACAAGATAACGGCATTAAGATCGTTTTAACAGAAGTTTGGGAACATGGTGGTAAAGGTGGCGTAGAGCTGGCTGAATCACTTGTTAGTATGTTAAAAAATCCTAAGGAAAAATTTAATTATTTATATGAATTATCTGATTCAATTGAAAATAAAATAGAAAAAATTGCAAAAGAAGTTTATGGCGCAGACGGAGTGAATATTTCTCCTAAAGCCAAAAAACAAATTTTGGAATTTAATGAAAATGGTTGGGGCAACCTACCAATTTGTATGGCAAAATCTCAATATTCTTTATCAGATCAACCAAGTTTAGTTGGAAGACCTTCTGGTTTTAAAGTAGAAATAAGAGAACTTAAAGCATCAATTGGTGCAGGTTTTATAGTTGCACTAACAGGTAACGTAATGACTATGCCAGGTTTACCGAAAAAACCGGCTGCATTAAATATGGACGTGGATGAACTTGGCCGTCCAAAAGGATTGTTTTAATTAACTTAATAACATACTGAAAAGATACTCGCATTTGATGCGAGTTTTTTCAGTATGAGTTACTGTTACGGAGTAAAAATACATCACAATAGGGGAGATGCTCATTTGATTAAGTTAGCTAAATATTTAAAAGCATTTAGTACAAGTATAGTTTTAGCTATATTATTCTTATTTGGTCAGGCCATGTGTGATTTGAACTTACCTAACTTTATGTCCGAAATCGTAAACAATGGTATTCAGCAAAATGGTATATTACATGTCGCTCCAGATGCAATTAGTCAAAAAGGTATGAAACTAATGACTACCTTTATGACAGATAAAGAAAAAGAAATTGTAATGACAAATTATGAATTAATATCTACAACTGATAAAAACTCCAAAGGAAAAACATACATAAGTATTTACAAAAAGGCAGATCAGAACATATACGTAAAGAAAAATTTTAAAAAAAATGTAGAAAAACAACTTGATCAATTATTTGGTGCTTCTACTTGGACTCTAATTAATATAATCCAAGAAGAATCTACTGGAAAAGTCAGTCATGCACAAACTAGTAGTACGCCACGTTCAAATAAGATTAATTTAACAAAACTATATGAGTTGCAACCAATGTTTGATAAACTTTCCAAAAATGTGATAATACATGCGCATAATAAAGCTATTTCATCGGATAAAACCTTACTAACTCAAAGTGGTATTATGATGACGAAAGCATTTTATACTGAATTAGGGGTTAATTTACATAAAATAGGAAGTTTATATATCGTTAAAATTGGTTTAATTATGATTGCGATCGCTTTACTTGGAGGAATAGCAACAGTCTTAGTCAGCTTTTTGTCCTCGAAGATTGCATCAGGTGTTGCTAGGAATTTACGTAAAGATGTTTTCAAAAAAATTGAAAGCTTTTCAAACAATGAATTTGATAAATTTTCAACGGCATCTCTGATTACAAGATGTACAAATGATGTAATGCAAATTCAAACTCTTTTAATGATGGGGATACGCATGCTCTGTTATGCGCCAATTATGGGAATTGGCGGAATCATAATGGCGATCAATAAATCTGCTTCGATGAGCTGGATTATTGCATTAGCTGTTATCGTTCTACTTTCTTTAATTATGCTAATCATGACAGTTGCTATTCCAAAGTTTAAATTAATTCAAAAGCTAATAGATAAGTTAAATCTAGTTTCAAGAGAAAATTTAACGGGATTGATGGTGATTAGAGCTTTTGGAAATGCTTCACATGAAAAAATGCGATTCCAAGAGGTAAACAGCGAATTAACGAAAACTAATTTATTTGTCAATCGAATTATGACAATGATGATGCCTTCAATGATGTTGATTATGAATGGTTCATCACTGTTAATTATTTGGGTAGGTGCACATCAAATTGCTAAATCTGATATGCAAGTAGGTGATATGATCGCATTTATGCAATATGCAATGCAAATCATCACAGCATTTTTAATGATTTCAATCATGTTTATCCTTGTTCCTAGAGCTGCTGTTTCTGCTACACGTATTTCAGAAGTATTGTCTACTGAAGTATCAATTATCGATCCAGAGTTTCATAAAAACTTTGAAGCAGAGAAAAAAGGATTTGTTGAATTTAAAAATGTTTGTTTCCGATATGAAGGTGCTGAAAATGATGTACTTAATAATATTTCATTTGTTGTAAAGCCAGGACAAACAACTGCCATTATTGGTCCAACCGGTTCGGGGAAAACAACAATTGCAAATTTAATATTACGTTTTTATGATGTTACCAAAGGGGAAGTCTTAGTTGATGGTGTAGATCTAAGGGAAGTAAAGCAAAAGGATTTACGCACTAAAATAGGGTATGTACCTCAAAAAGGACTATTACTAACAGGGACAATTGCTTCTAATTTAAAATATGGAAATAAAAATATTTCTGATGAAGAAATGGAAAGAGTAGCCCAAATTGCTCAGGCTAGTGAATTTATCTCTCAAAAAGAAGGGGGATTTAATGCTGAAATTTCTCAAGGTGGAGATAATGTTTCAGGTGGTCAAAAACAAAGGATTTCGATCGCTCGGGCTTTAGCAAGAAAACCCGAAATTCTTATCTTTGACGATAGTTTCTCTGCGCTTGATTTTAAGACGGATTTTGCGCTAAGAAAAGCATTAAATGAAGATATAGAATCGACTACGATGATCATAATTGCCCAACGTGTAAATACGATCATGAATGCAGAGCATATTGTTGTTTTAGATAATGGCAGGATTGTAGGCAAAGGAACTCATAAAGAACTTCTGAAAAATTGCCCAGAATACTTAGAAATTGCTTCATCGCAGTTATCCAAGGAGGAATTAGCATGAGCAATTCTAATAAAAATACATTTCAAAATCAGGGCGGGGGTCGCGGGCCCGGTCAAATGTTTGGAAGAAATATTCCAATGGCACCAGGTCAAAAAGCGAAAGATTTGAAAGGTTCGTTGGCAAAATTGATGAGTTATTTAGGAGCGCACAAAAAGACAATCATTTTTGTTTTTATACTAGCAATTGTTTCAACTGTATTTACAATACTAGGACCAAAAATTCTTGGGAAAGCGACAGATGAAATTTTTTCTGGTGTCATGAAACAAATTAGCGGTAGTGGAAAAATTAACTTTGGAAAAATAAGTGTAATTGGTTTATGGTTAATCGGTTTATATTTATTAAGCTCACTTTTTGCATATTTTCAAGGCTATGTAATGAGTGGTGTTACGATGAAGGTAACTTATAAGCTTCGAAGTGATATAAATGATAAAATTCATAAATTATCTTTAAGCTATTTTGATCAAACTAGTCACGGTGAAGTTCTTTCTAGAATAACAAATGATGTTGATACAATTAATCAAACATTAAACCAAAGTTTAACGCAAATAATTACCTCGATTACCTCGATTATTGGTATAACAATTATGATGATTTCGATTAGCTGGCAACTCACTTTAGTAGCGCTATGTATATTACCTCTTTCTTTGGTATTTGTCATGATGATCGTAAAAAAATCTCAAAAACATTTTATTAACCAGCAAAGATATTTAGGAAAAGTAAATGGACATGTAGAAGAAATGTTAGGAAATCATGTTTTAGTAAAAGCATTTAGTGGTGAAGATGAATCTACAAGAGCTTTTAGTGAGTATAATGATGAGTTATATAAATCGGCGTGGAGAGCGAATTTTCTATCAGGACTTATGATTCCGATCACTGCTTTTATTGGAAACATTGGCTACGTTGCTATTTGTATATTAGGTGGATATTTTACTGCAAATGGATCAATGACAGTTGGAGGAATTCAAGCTTTCATTCAGTATGTCCGTTCATTTACGCAGCCAATTTCACAAATTGCTAATATTTCAAATATACTTCAACAAACAGCAGCTGCCGCAGAAAGAGTATTTGAATTTTTAGAAGAGAAAGAAGAAGTACCTGAAGTAACAAATGCCTTATCAATTAAACACAATGAAGTTACAAGTGATGTTCGTTTTAATCATGTGGCTTTTGGTTATACACCTGAAAAAATAATTATTCATGATTTTAATTTAGTCGTTAAACCTGGCCAAAAAATTGCAATTGTTGGGCCAACAGGAGCTGGTAAATCAACAATTGTAAATTTAATAATGCGGTTTTACGATGTTAATAGTGGGGAAATCACAATCGGTGGACATAACATAAAGAATTTTAAAAGGGATGAACTTAGAGCATTATTTGGAATGGTTCTACAAGATACTTGGCTATTTAATGGTACAATTGCAGATAATATCCGTTTTGGAAGACTTAATGCATCGGATGAAGAAGTTAAAAATGCCTCTATTTCTGCTCAATCTGATCACTTTATTAGAGCTTTGCCAGATGGATACAATATGGTTCTTAACGAAGAGGTGAATAATATTTCGCAAGGTCAAAAGCAGTTAATCACGATTGCTCGAGCAATTTTGGCAGATCCTGAAATATTAATTTTAGATGAAGCAACAAGTAGTGTTGATACGAGAACTGAGGCACTCATTCAAAAAGCAATGGACAATTTAATGATAGGAAGAACAAGTTTTGTGATTGCGCATCGCCTTTCGACTATTCGAAATGCAGATTTGATTCTTTGTATGAAGGATGGCGATATTATTGAACAAGGTACGCATGATGAGTTAATGGAAAAAGAAGGTTTCTACGCAAATCTTTATAATAGCCAATTTGAGATAATTAAATAAAAATTGATCCGATAAAATTGAAGCAAGTGGATTTTATCGGATTATTTTTTGTGTGGTTTGTTTATTATGATACATAATAGAAAATAAGCGAACTCAGGAATCTATAGATTAAAGGAGTTTATATAATGTTTGATCCGACCGCTTTTGATAATATGAAGGTTGTAATAGAAGGGCTCATATATGACAAAGATTTAGATGGAGAATATGAAATCATTGATCGAAATGACTTTGTTAATCTTTCCAAAATGGATCGGTTATTCTCAATTCAATTTAAAAAATTAAACAAGTCGACTAAGACAACAAGTTGCACATTTTCAATGAGTACAACAGCTAGTGATTTATATAATGAATTAATTAATGGAAATACTGAAGTAGGATGTTATATTGAAATTGAATTTTCCTTTCCTAAACCATTAGAAATCGAAATCATTCAAAGAAGTCTACTTTTATTTCAAAATAAGACAGATGAGCAATTCACTCCAATTTATAACATTAAACACTCTATTTTAGATAAAAATATCATTGAATCGTCAGTAAACATAAAATTTCAAAATAAAATGACTGAAGATGACTTCGATCTAATAGAAGAATTGGTACATATTACAGAAATAATGTTACAATGGTACGATGAGCAAATATTAAAGGAGATTTAAATGGAACATTTTCAATTAGCAGAACAAACAATCTTAAAAATAAAAGCAAATAATATTACGAAATGGACAGCAGTTCAAGAAGAAGCAATCCCAGCAATTTTAGATGGGAACGATGTCATAGCGCAATCTCCGACAGGTACTGGTAAGACTCTTGCATATGTTTTACCTTTGATTAATAAGGTTGATGAAATGGAAGAAAATCCTCAAATTATTATCATGGCTCCAACTCGTGAACTTGTAATGCAAATTTTTCAGGTTGTTCAAGACTATACACAAAATACGAATATAAAGGCAACTTCAATTGTTGGTGGAGCTGATATTAAACGTCAGATCGAAAAATTAAAACAGAAACCTAAAATTATCGTTGGTTCACCGGGTCGAATTTCACAATTAATTAAACAGAAAAAATTAAAAATGCATTGTGTTAAGACAATTGTTTTTGATGAAGTAGATGAATTATTAAAAACAGATGATCAAAAAGATTTACCGCAAATTGTCAAAGCAACGATGAAAGATCGCCAACTAATATTTTTATCTGCAACAATAACACCGGGGGCAATGCAATTTGCAAAAGAAACAAGTTCAAATCTAAAAGAAATTTCGATTGAACAAAGCTTGGAAGGAAATATAATTCATGGGTTTATTCCTTGTGAAGAAAGAGAGAAGTTAGAATTACTTCGAAGAATTGGATCTGTTCCAAATATGAAAGCAATCGTATTTAGTAATGAGCCATTTAAACTTGAAGGATTCGCTTCTAAATTAAATTTTAGAGGAATTAAAACAGCGGTACTACATTCAAAACTAGGGAAAATGGAAAGAAGCCGAGTGTTAAAAGATCTTCAAATTGGTAAAACTACTTTACTATTTTCTACAGACGTAGCAGCACGAGGAATTGATTTACAAGAGTTACCATATGTCATAACACTTGATGTACCAGAAAAAGTTGAACAATATACTCATCGAAGTGGCCGTGTAGGAAGAATGGGTAAACAAGGTACTGTCATAAATCTGGTAACACCTCGAGAGAAAAAGAATCTATTTAGCTTAAGAGGAACGCAAAAATTGTTTTTTGAACATTTAATGGTTTCACATGGTGAAATACAAAAAGTCGAAATGAAAGAAAAACAACTGAATGAAAATGAATCAAATGAAAAAAGAACGAAACCAGTTTCAAATCAAAATAAAAAAACTGTTTCAAGCAAAAATAAACCAATGAAAAAAATTAAAAAATAAATAAAACTTCAGCCAAATGGCTGAAGTTTTTTAAAGTGTTGAAATATATTGTAGTCAATTTTGAATAATAAGAACATTTATCAATTTCAATGAAAAAATAGTATATTTTATATTGATCTAACTGCCATCTTATTGATAGACAAGTGTTTTTTTGTTGATGTTTAACTAACTTGCAAAAATTAAACTTAATTAATGTTATTATAATTACAAATATCATTTTTTGATAATGAATATTTGTAAAGTTGTGTAAGTCGTCTGTAACATATCACTTAAATTTGATTAATAAAGGGCTATTCATTCGTTCAATCAACTATTCTTTTGTTCCTAAGATTATTATTTTTTTATAAAGAACTTGATTGGAACGAAAGGGTGCTCGACTCCTATGGGAGAAGCGGGAAGGCTGAGACCCCGCAGGCGGCGCCGAGGAGGCTCAGGTCTCGCCCCATGGAAAGCGAGCACCCTGTAGTGGAAATCAATATCACACAATTTACTTATCAGTGATAAATTCTTATAATTAATTGACAAATTTCTTTTTCAACAGCTTGAAAAACTTCAGCCAAATGACTGAAGTTTTTATTTTGTTAATTTTGACCCATTGCCAGTACTAATCCCATAGATGAAACTTCCAAATCTAACTTAATAATCTGGAAAACTGGGTGACTCTCATCTATATTCTTATTTTGAAGATCTTGCTTTACTTCATTGTATAATGCTGCTGACAGAATCTTGCTTTTCTCATAAAAAGGTTTTTCTTTATTTTCTTCAATCGTGGTAGCAGTTAGTTTTATAAAACGATCTAAATATAGTTTTAAAGACTCATATACGAAATTTGTATCTCTAGTTAATCCAAAATGACCGAAGCAAATAGCGGCTGGATTATACTCTTGAATTTTTCTAGATGAACTTAGCGTTGCTTCGTATGAAAATTGATTAGGTGATGTCGATGGTAAAATAAATGTACCCATTTCCTGTTGAAGCTGTGGATAATAAATTCCTAATGTATCTCCTGTATACATAAATTTACTAGAAGAATCGAAAATTGAAATATGATGATTAGCATGACCTGGAGTATGTAAAAATGTTAGTTTACGATTTTTACCAATAACAAGCTCCTCACCATCGGCTACCTGATAAATTTTAGTAGAGTCAATTGGAAGAATTGGGTTAAACAAACGATCAAAATCATCACCATAAACTTGTTTTGCACTCACAATTAATTTTGTCGGATCTTCTAAATGCCTTGCTCCCTTTGGATGTACAAAAAGAGTTGCATTAGGACATTTTTCCATTAGTAAGCCAGCGCCACCTGAATGATCTAAATGAATATGTGTTACGATAACATTTTTAATTCTGTCTAATGAAATTTGTAGCTCTTTTAAACCTTTTATTAAATACTCATGGGAAGGACTTGCACTTGTTTCAATGATTGTAACTTCTTCATCTAAAATAATATAGCTACCCGTTCGTTCCTGAAACGATAAATCATATAAATCAATTAAATATGTATTAAAGCCTAAATCTTGCATACTCTTACCTCCATTCATTAGTTAAAAAGGTGAAGAAATTAGTTTAATTAAACTATAATTTAAATACTAATAGGTTTGAAGGTTTTTTTCAAAATATAGTAATTAGAATAGACTTTTTGATGGAAAATAATTACTATTAACATTATAAGGAAGTAGGAGGAATGTGAAATGAGTATTTATGATTTTGAAGTAAAAGATAGCAAGGGCGAAGATGTATCTCTTTCGAATTATAAAGACAAAGTGATGATTGTTGTAAATACTGCAAGTGCATGTGGATATACTCCTCAATATAAAGATTTACAAGCATTATATGAAGAATATAAAGAAGATGGATTAGAAATTCTTGGTTTTCCATGTAATCAATTTATGAATCAGGAACCAGGTTCAAATGAAGAAATTCAAAGTTTTTGTGAATTGAATTTTGGTGTAACCTTCCCTGTTTTTGGAAAAATAGATGTAAATG
Organism: Gottfriedia acidiceleris; assembly: GCF_004138285.1. Classification (GTDB taxonomy): domain Bacteria; phylum Bacillota; class Bacilli; order Bacillales; family Bacillaceae_G; genus Gottfriedia; species Gottfriedia acidiceleris_A. Next base: position 1,022,471 of record NZ_SCFN01000001.1, read on the forward strand.
GTGACAAAGCAGATCCACTATTTAAATATTTAAGCTCAAAAGCTCCTGGTATTATGGGGTTAAAATCAATAAAATGGAATTTTACTAAATTTATTATTGATAAAAATGGTGAAGTTATTGAACGATTTGCTCCTCAAACAAATCCTCAAGAGATGAGATCAACAATTGAGAAATTATTGAAAGCTTAAGAACCTTCTTTAATGTTGAATGGTTATAGACCATATAAAAACGCTTGTGTTTATCGCACATCTGCAAGTTTTGCTAAACGAAAAGACAAGCGTTTTGATAGGTCAATAATTCAATTTTTTTGAACTTTTTCATTGGACATTAAGGACGGGTTTCGTTCATTTAATCAGAACAAACAAGATGAAAGATGCAAGATTGGAAATCACCTGCTCGTTTTGCAATTTTTTTATTCGCACCATTATATTCGAGTGGTAAGGGGACTCCATTTTCCATTAATTCGTTTCCATAAAAAGTGAGATTCGTATTGTTTAGTAAATATTTCCTATTTGGATTTAAACCTTTCAGTTTTAAAGTCTGGTACTTCATTGGATTTGGGCTTGCTAATATCTTGTACCAACCTATAATGGCTTCATTTTTGCTTTTACTTACTACCATCCAAGCTACTTCGTTTTCCTTAAAAGGATCAAGTAACCGATAAAAATCTCCTTTTATAATTAATGATCGGTGCTGTTTGTAAAATTGTATTTGCGATTTAATTTCTGATTTTTCTTTTTCAGTAAGTATCAAAGGATTTAATTCATAACCAAATGTTCCAAAGAATGCGACATTGGCTCTAATTGATAATGGGGTATAACGAAATGTTTGATGATTTGGTGATGCTGATACATGTGATCCGATGCTAGAAATTGGGTATGGTAGTGAGGTACCGTATTGAATTTTTAATCGTTCAATTGGATCTGTATTATCACTAGCCCATGCTTGGGGTGCATAAAACAATAAACCAGGATCAAATCGACCACCACCGCCAGCACATGATTCAAATAACACATTTGGAAAATCACTTACTAGTCGTTCATATAATTCATACACACCTAAAATATACCGATGAAAAAATTCATCTTGCTGATCATTAGCTAACTTCTTAGAATAAGCCTCAGTAATATTTCGATTCATATCCCATTTTATATAGTCTAATTGTGTATTTTTTATAACATCTGCCATTTTTTTATAAATGTGATCGACAACTTCCTTTCTCGAGAAATCTAATACTAGTTGATGCCTTCCTAAAGAAACTTGTCGATTAGGTGTACGAATAATCCAATCAGGATGATTTTTAAATAAATTACTATTTTGACTAACCATTTCGGGCTCAAACCAAAGACCAAATTTTAAACCTAACTCTTTAATTTTATTTGCAAAACTATTTATTCCTTTAGGGAATTTTTCAGTATTTGAATACCAATCTCCTAGAGAACTAGTAGCATTATTTCTTTTACCAAACCATCCATCATCTAATACAAATAATTCAATCCCAAGCTGCTTTGCTTCTCTTGCGATTTGAAGTAAGGATTCTTCATTAAAATTGAAATAAGTGGCTTCCCAATTGTTTATTAATATAGGTCGTTCATTATTTTTCCACTTTCCACGAATTAGGTTGTTTCGATATAAATCGTGATAAGCTTGACTCATTCCGTTCATTCCTTGACCAGAATACACCATCACTACTTCAGGGGATTGAAAGTGTTCGTTTTCAGATAGTTTCCAGGTAAAACGAAACGGATGTATTCCTATCGTAATTCGAGTCATATCGTAATGATCAACTTCAGCTTGAGCAATGAAATTTGAGCTATAAACTAAATTAAAACCAAATACTTCACCATGATTTTCTGTAGTTTCTTTTCTTCTAAAGGCAAGAAATGGGTTATGTTGATGTGAACTTGAACCACGTAAACTAGATATGCCTTGTGTACCCATCACTAATTGACGTTCATTTAAATGTCTCTCCCTAGACCAAGCGCCACTTAGTTGAATCATAATGAAATCAAAATCAGGAAAATCAATGGATGCACTCATAAAACGTTCTAAATAAAAAGGTTCCGAACCTTGGTTACAAATATAAGCACTTCTAGTAATAACAGATAAATCTTTAAAAATTGTATAGCATAAGACTAATTCAGCTTTAAGTGTTGGGTCCTCTAGCACAATCTGAATCGTTTCAGCATCCTCTTCATTCTCTGTATAAGTGGCAGGTAAACCGCATAAAGCTGGTTTCCCTTTTGTAATTGAATAATATTTATAAATAAAGTTAGTTATATGGCTGCCGTTTAACTGACGAATACTTATTGCCGGTTCACGATAGTCTGAAGTGCCATATACTGGATATTCCTGTCTGATCGTTTCAAGACTAATCGATCGATCAGCATAATAATAAGAAGTATATGTTGTAGAAGAATTGTCATTTTGGATATGAGTAAAATTTGAATGTATGTCAATCGCTTTTCCAAAATACAAAGACCCAAGATGACCATTTTTCATGACATAAAATACATAACTAATTCTTCCGTTTGTTAGATGAAACTTTTTTTGTTCGTCATCCACAAAAATCAACATGATTACACCTCTAGTACATGATTTAATTACTTCTAAAAACTTTTTATACTATTAAAGAAATTAACCTAATCAAATTTTTATGCACATTATAAAATTAATATTTTTTACTAATTTAAAAGAATAGGGAAAATTTAAATGAAATTTTAGTGTAATTTTCATCTGATTTTCAGAAAAGAATTTTAATATTAATTGAACATATAATTAAACGTCTATTAAACGAAATATTTATCATTAATTATAGAAGTGAGATAGAGAGGAAGGATAAAACACAAAGAAATAGGGAGGGAAATATAAAGTCAGTAATCTAAAAACTATATATAAACAAAGTGGTGTAATAAATATGAAATTATTTAAAAAATTAAGTCAGGAAAAAAAACATTTAATGATTGCAACAATTTTAATGATCATTTATGTTTCTCCACTTTTCATATTAGGAGAAAATGCTCATATAAGAGTACATGATAATTTAGATTCAAATATTGCATGGTATAAAACACTTAGAAATTCAGGGCAATTATTTGGTAAATTAAATTCCACAATCCCGCAGATTATTAATGGATTGCCAAGAAATGCTTATGGAACGGAATTTAGTGGTATACAGTGGCTAAATAATCTCTTTCCGCTTATGCTAGCTTATTCTATAGGACAGACAATAACTAGGGTTTTCGCGTTTCTTGGGATGTATATCTTGTTAAAAAAGCATTTTATAACATCAAAGGAAAATTACCTTATTAGAGTATATGTATCACTTGCATTTGCACTAACACCATTTTGGCCATCTGGAATGATAAGTACATTAGGAATGCCACTAGCACTTTGGGCGTTTCTAAATATAAGAATTGGAAAGTATTCCTGGAAAGACTGGATTACTCTTATTTTATTACCCTTCTATTCTAGTTTTGTATTAGGATTCTTTTTCTTTTTAGTATTTATGGGATTGCTATGGTTAAGAGATGTATTTGTAAAAAAGAAAATCAATCTAGTGTTCTTTTTAAGTATTTTATTAATGACTTTAATGTATTTAGCAATAGAATATCGCCTTGTATTCTCACTAGTCATTCCATCTGAACCAACGAGTAGAAATGAGTTTTTAAGTTCTACATTGGGTTTTTGGCATACGATTCGATTAGTGATTAAGAATTATTTTTTAGGACATACCCATGTTCTAACACTTCACACGCTAGTCATTGTCCCTTTATCTTTTATTGTATTCTGGACTTTAAGAAATAAAAAAAGAGGAAGTATTGAAAAAAGGTTTCTATACTTATTTATTCTTAATTTTTTATTATCCGTTTGGTACGCCTTTTGGTTTTATAAAGGATGGAAGTCAGTAAAAGAACAATTTCAGCTTTTAAATACGTTTAATTTCGCTAGATTTCATTTTTTAAGACCTTTAATAATCTATTTAATGTTTGCTGTTGGAGCCTATCTTCTTTGGTTAAAGGGAAAAGGTTGGCAAAAGTTTGTGAAAATTTGTTTAGTAGTTCAAGTAATCGTAATGTTTTGTGCTAATGACGAGATTGTATATCGAGTATGGGGGAAACCATCTTTTAAACAATTTTATGCTGTAAATCAATTTAATGAAATCTCAAAATATATTGGAAAACCTAAAAATAGTTATCGGGTTGCAAGTATAGGCATTCACCCTGCGATTGCTCAGTATAATGGTTTTTACACACTCGATACCTATAATAATTTTTATTCGTTAAAGTATAAGCACCAATTTAGAAAAATAATTGCACCTGAACTTGAAAAAAGCCCATTACTTGAAAATTACTTCGACCATTGGGGTGGAAGATGCTATCTATTTGTAGCTGAACTTGGTAAAAATTATGAATTTAAAAAAGACTCGAACGTAAAAATCCATCATTTACAACTAAATATTAATGAATTTAAAAAGTTGGGTGGGGAATATATTTTTGCAGCTGTCCCGATTGAAAATGCTAATAGTAATGGTCTTAGATTGAAGAAGATTTTTAATGATTATAATTCAGCATGGCGCATCTATCTATATGAAGTAAAATAACCACTTGAAAAGGACGTGATTATACATGATACCTTTATTAACGATTGTTGTACCCTGTTACAATGAACAGGAAGTTTTTGAAGAAACAGCCTATCAACTCACTTACTTAATTGAAGAATTAATTTATGATTCACTTATTTCAGATGATAGCAAAATACTATTTGTAGATGATGGAAGTAAGGATCGAACATGGGAATTAATAGAAAATGAAAGTAAAGATAATCTATTTGTTAAAGGTTTAAAGCTTGCTAAAAATGTAGGGCATCAAAACGCACTGATTGCTGGGCTTGAAATTGCAAACAAGCTATCCGATTGTGTAGTTTCAATCGATGCGGATTTACAAGATGACATTAATGTAATACGTAAATTTGTAGAAAAATATTTAGAGGGTTTTGATATTGTCTACGGCGTTCGAGACAGTAGAGAAACAGATACTTTTTTTAAGCGTTCAACAGCACTTGGATTCTATCGATTTATGGGGAAAATAGGGATAAATCTAGTTCCTAATCATGCTGATTTCCGATTAATGAGTAAACGGGCATTAGATGAATTATTCAAATATAAAGAAACAAATTTATTCTTAAGGGGACTAGTACCTCTTGTAGGTTTTCCTTCAACTAAAGTCTATTACGACCGAAAAGAAAGGTTTGCAGGAGAATCAAAGTATCCACTAAAAAAGATGCTATCTTTTGCTTTCGACGGGATCACATCATTTAGTATAGCTCCGATTAGATTTGTATCACTGTTGGGGTTTTTATCCATCATATTTAGTTTGATAGCAGGTGGCTATGCAATAGTTCAACATTTATTAGGAAATACGGTTAGTGGATGGCCATCATTAATGGTTTCAATTTGGTTTGTAGGTGGAGTTCAATTAATAGGGATTGGAATGATCGGTGAGTATATTGGAAAGATTTATCACGAAGTTAAAAATCGGCCTAGATATGCTATTGAAACAGATTTATATACAATGATTGATTCTGAACTAATAAATAATAGTCAAAGATGAATAAGACATTTATCCGTTTTATTGCAGTAGGATTTGCAAATACAGCTGTAGGTTTATCATTCATTTATTTACTACTTCATTTATTTGGTTTTTCTTATTGGATTTCAACATTTATTGGAAATTCAATAGGAGCATGTATAAGTTATATATTAAATCGGAATTTTACATTTAAAAGCCAAGGCTCTGTTAAAAAAAGTATTCCAATGTTTATCATTGTCATTTTATCCTGTTATTTTATAGCGTTTAATCTTGGTGATAAAATAATTGATTACATTTTAAATTTACAGGATTTTATATCTCTAAATTTTAAAAATGACTTAGCTGTTTTATTTAGTTCTGGGTTATATACGATTTTAAATTATTTTGGTCAAAAATTGCTTGTTTTTAAAAATATAACTAAAAAACAACTTGAAAACGAAAGAATGTGATCAAAATGAATATTTTAGTACTTGGCGGAGCTGGTTATATAGGCTCGCATGCAGTATACATGCTGATTGAAAATGGCGTAAATGTAATAATTGTTGATAATTTGCAGACAGGAAACATAGGAGCGATTCATTCACAAGCCATTTTTTATAATGGAGATATTCGAGATAAGGACTTTTTAAGGGCAGTATTCTCAAATGAAAAGATTGATGGTGTGTTACATTTTGCAGCAAATAGTCTAGTTGGTGAATCAATGGAAAAACCGTTGGAGTATTTTAGCAATAATGTATTTGGCACACATGTTCTATTAGAAGTGATGAATGAGTTTAATGTTAAATATATCGTATTTTCATCTTCAGCTGCTGTATATGGTGAACCTAAAATAGTACCTATCTCAGAAGACTTCAGTACAGATCCAGCGAACACATATGGTGAAACAAAATTAATGATGGAAAAGATGATGAAATGGAGTAGTTTAGCATATGGTATAAATTATGTTTCACTAAGATATTTTAATGTAGCTGGAGCAAAAAGTTCAGCCGAAATTGGAGAAGATCATTTTCCAGAGACTCATTTAATTCCATTGATTTTACAAGTTGCTTTAAATCAAAGAAAAGAGATTACTATTTTTGGTGATGATTATAACACACCAGACGGGACGTGTATTAGAGACTATATTCATGTTGAAGATTTGGTGTATGCTCATTTATTAGCACTTAACTACCTTTTTAATGGTGGAAAAAGTGATATTTTTAACCTTGGAAATAATAAAGGGTATTCAGTATTACAAATTGTTGAAGCAGTTCGTCGAATAACAAAGCACCCAATACCATATAAATTCAGTTCTAGAAGAGAAGGAGATCCAAGTATTTTAGTTGCTTCTTCAGAGAAAGCTAAAAAAGTTTTAGGATGGACAGTACAGCATGAAGACATTGATCTGATTATTAAAGATGCTTGGAAATGGCATAAAACTAACCCTAATGGATATAAGAACAAATATACTACTCAATATATTTAAATATAAAATCATAATTTGTAGAATTTATCTACTATTGAAACCTTCACCTTAAGTAAAGGTTTCAGAGTGTAGAAATATATTTTAGTCAATATTGAAAAATACAAACATTAAATGAATTACTATGAATAAGTAGTCTATTTATTATTGTTTTATCTGACATCTTAATGATAAACAAGTGATTTTGGTTGATATCTAAATGTTTTAACTAACTTGCAAAAATTAAAATATCTTCTTTTTTGACAATCAATATTTGTAAAGATTTGTAAGTCGTCATCATAAGTTACAATTATTAAAGGGTAATTCATTCGTTCAATTGAATAGTCTATTGTTTTTTAAGATTATTATTTTTATAAAGAGTTTGATTGGAACGAAAGGGGGCTCGACTCCTATGGGAGAAGCGGGAAGGCTGAGACCCCGCAGGCGGCGCCGAGGAGGCTCAGGTCTCGCCCCATGGAAAGCGAGCACCCTGTAGTGGAAATCAATATGACACAACTTACTTATCAATGATGAATCCAACTAATTAAATGACAAATTCTGTATTTAACAGCATGAAACCTTCACCCTTAGTGAAGGTTTTTTCGTAAATTTAATTCCCACATAAACCTATTAATGTTTTACGGTGATAGAAAAATGATATAATATCACTAGTCGATTTATGGAGGTACGAGTATGAATCAGCAGGAAATCATATTACAATTAGAAAATTATGTTCGAAATCTTCATCAAGGTGATAGTTCTGGACATGACTGGTATCATATTGACCGGGTTAGAAACTTAGCTGTACATATTGCTCAAAAAGAAAATGCAAATCAATTCATCGTAGAATGTGCTGCATTAGTACACGATGTAATAGATGATAAATTACATGATGATCTTGAAGCTCAGAAAACTCAATTAGAATCAGTTTTAAATGAATTATTAAATAGTAATAAAGACGTAAACGCAATCATGTACATAATTGAAAATATCTCCTATAAAGGAGGGAATGGGGTTATTCCAACCTCTTTAGAAGGTAAAATTGTACAAGATGCTGATCGCTTGGATGCAATTGGAGCAATTGGTGTTGCAAGAACGTTTGCATACGGAGGTAAAAAAGGTCGTAGTATGTTTAACCCAGAGTTTAAAATAAGAGAAAACATGACGATCGAAGAATATAGAAGTGATAAAAGTTCTTCGTTACATCACTTCTATGAAAAAATATTAAAACTAAAAGACTTAATGAATACAAATACAGCATTAGCATTGGCAGAAGAAAGACATCTATTTGTAGAAAAATTCATCGATGAATTTATGAAAGAGTGGAATTTTAAAATATGAAGATTTTAAGTGTAGAGAATTTAATTAAAACTTATGGGGAAAAAACTTTATTCGATAAAATTTCATTTACCGTAAGCGAAGGACAGAAAATTGGATTATTAGGTATAAATGGAACTGGTAAATCAAGTTTATTAAAAATTATTGCTGGTGTCGAGTCAGCTGATGATGGAAAAATTACGACTCCAAAGGATTATGTTATAAGTTATTTGCCTCAACATGAAGACTTTGATAAAAAGCAAACGATTCTTGAAGCAGTATTTGAAAGTGATGATAAAGTAATGGTTTTAGTAAAATCATATGAAAAAACTTTACAAGCACTTGGAGAAGATCCATCTAATCAAGGATTACAAAATGAATTACTTAAATTACAAGCTGAAATGGATTCATTAAATGGTTGGGATTTAGAAGCAAATGCAAAGACAATTTTATCGAAATTAGGTTTATCAAATTTAAATTTAGATGTTTCATTACTTTCAGGTGGTCAGAAGAAACGAGTAGCCTTAGCAAAAGCATTAATACATCCAAGTGATTTATTAATTTTAGATGAGCCTACGAACCATTTGGACTATGAATGTATCGTATTTTTACAAGAATACATAAAAAGACTGCAAAACGCAGTATTATTTGTAACACATGATCGTTATTTTTTAGATGAAGTTACTACAGCATTATTGGAACTATCAAATAGTAATATCTATCGTTATGAAGGAAACTATCAGTATTATATTGAACAAAGAGCTGCTCGAGAAGAGCAAGAGGCAGCTACTAATGAAAAAAGAAACAATTTATTTAGAAGAGAATTAGCTTGGATGCGTAGAGGGGCAAAAGCTAGAACGACTAAGCAAAAAGCTCGTATTCAACGATTTGATGACCTTTCGGGTAAACTCAACAATCAAGAAAAAGCGGAATTAGAGATGAACTTTCAACAAACTCGTTTAGGTAAAAAAGTTGTTGAGTTTATAAATGTTAATAAGTCTTATAGCGAGAAAAAGATATTAGATAATTTTAATTTACTTTTACTACAAACTGATCGAATTGGCATAATTGGTGAAAACGGTGCGGGTAAGACAACTTTATTGAAAATGCTTGTTGGAGAAGAACAAGTTGATTCTGGTGAAATTGAAATTGGACAAACAGTTAAAGTAGCATACTATACTCAAATACAAGAAAATGTGAATCCAACTATGAGAATGATTGATTATATTAAGGAAGAAGCAGAAGTCATTCATACACCAGATGGAAAAACAATTTCAGCTTCACAAATGCTTGAAACATTCTTATTTCCTACTCAATCGCACGGGGTACACTTGGGAAAACTTTCAGGTGGCGAGAAAAGAAGATTATATTTATTAAGACTCTTAATGACTGCTCCAAATTTATTATTACTTGATGAGCCGACAAACGATTTAGATATTGATACTTTAACGGTTTTAGAAGACTATATTGAGAATTTTAGTGGAGTAGTAGTTACTGTATCACATGATCGCTATTTCTTAGATAAAGTTACAAATAAATTATTAATTTTCGAAGGCGAAGGAAAAGTTTCATCTACATTAGAAAGCTATACGGATTATTTAGAACGACAATCTATCGAAAAACGTGAAGTCGAAGTTGTAAAAGAGATAATTGAAAAACCAGTTTATCAAAAAGAACAAAAGAAAAAGCGTTTAACTTATCAGGAACAAAAAGAATGGGATCATATTGAATCAGATATCGAAAAACTGGAGAATGAGATTGAGCAACTAAATGAAAAATTACAAGGTGTAGGCTCTAATTTTGATGAAGCTTATAAACTTTCTAAAGAAATTGAGGAGAAAGAAGCTCAATTAGAACAGAAAATGGAGCGTTGGTCAGTTTTAAGTGATTTAGTTGAAAGTTTAAAGTAGATTATTAATTTTGAGTTTTGGATTATGATGTCATTTTACTAATCAAGTTTTTTTAACTCATAATGAATTTTTTAAAATAAAAGTTTGCTTAAAATACTATTTTCCTTTTTTTACGAACTTACAATAATTTTGTATTGTAGAAAAAAATAAAGGAGATGGTAATAATGATAAACAATGTTGTATTAGTAGGAAGATTAACGAAAGAGCCCATTTTACAAACTACACCGAATGGAAGGAAAACAACTTTTATTAATATTGCTACGAATGTTTATTCAGATTATCTGAAAAAAACTAGAACGAATTATGTTTCAGTAAAATTATGGGGCCCTATTGCTGAATATGCTACTAAAAAAGCAAAAAAAGGGATGGAAGTATCTATTGAAGGTGTTATAAAAACTTCAAGTTATGTAAAGGAATCTGAAAAACCTATTTATGTGACGGAAATAATAGTTGAGAAATTTCACCTTTTTACTCGTCGATCTGAAGAGTTAACTCACAACGCAGTCGAATCTAGTACAAATGACTTTGAAGAATTTGTTAAGGCGTTACAATAGTGAGTTTTTCCTCTTTTTGATAGAATGGACTAAATAACCAGAAGAGGAGATTAAGATGAAAATTAAGTCAATCGAACCAACACCGAGTCCTAATACAATGAAAGTGTTATTAGATGAGGAATTGCCATCAGGTAGTAGAAATCATTATTCTATTGATAATATTGACAAGGCACCAAAAATAATTCAAGAAATATTAGGAATAGAAGGAATCAAAAGTGTCTATCATGTAGCTGATTTCATTGCCATTGATCGTAAGTCAAATGCAAATTGGCAAACCATTTTGCTTCAAGTCAGAAATGTATTTGGTGAAGAAGTAAATGATGAAGCTACAAATGAAACGATAATTGATAATCATTTTGGCGAGGTACAAGTATTTGTTCAAATGTATCATAATATACCAATGCAGTTGAAATTAATTGTAAATGGTGAAGAACAAAGAGCAGCTTTACCTCCATTCTATAAAGAAGCAATTATGAAACTAACAACCTCTGCATCAAATGTTGTATTTGAAAGACAGTGGATTGATTATGGAATTCGTTATGGTGAATTAGCAACAATTGAGAAAGAAATTATTGATGAATTAACGGCTACTCACACTGAAAACGATATAAAGAATATCGTGAACGAAGTGATGACGAATGATGCATCTAATGCTGAGAAAAAAGAAGTTCCTAAATTTGAACCATTTACTGCAGATATTTTTGAAGAAAAAGATTGGAAAAAAAGGTATGCGAGATTTGTAAAAATAGATCCTACAATTGAAGATTTACCTTTACTTGAGATCGCATTAAAAGATGAACATGTTTCAATAAGAAGATTAGCTACAGCTTATTTAGGTATGTTAAAATCAGAATTAGTGTTACCTTATTTATATGAGGCTTTAAAGGATAAGGCAGTCGGTGTAAGACGAATTGCTGGAGATTGTCTATCAGACTTAGGATTTGAAGAAGCCATGCCAGCTATGATTGAAGCATTAAAAGATCCTAGCAAATTAGTTAGATGGCGTGCAGCAATGTTTCTTTTTGAACTAGGTGATGAAAGTGCAATTCCGGCATTAAAAGCTGCATTAGAAGACCCAGAATTCGAAGTGAAATTACAAGTTCAGCTTGCTTTGCATCGAATTGAGAATGGTGAGGAAGCACTTGGTTCAGTTTGGAAACAAATGACTGAGCGTAATAAATTAGAAAATGATAAAGGAGAAACAAACTAATGAATGCATATGATGAGTACATGAAAGGGATCGTAAAGCCAATGAGAGAGGAATTAACTTCAAATGGTTTTACAGAATTAACTACTGGGGAACAAGTCGAGTCATTTATGAATGAATTAAATGATACTGCTTTTTTTGTAATCAATTCAGTTTGTGGTTGTGCTGCTGGACTTGCTAGACCTTCTGCAGTTCAAGCTGTTAATGAATCAGAGAAAAAACCTGCAAATGTTATGACAGTATTTGCTGGACAAGATAAGGAAGCTACTGCAACTTTAAGAGAATATTTAGCTGACTTCCCACCATCTTCACCTTCAATGGCAGTATTTAAAGGTAAAGAGGTAGTTGGATTTATTCCTCGTGAACAAATCGAAGGTTCAACTCCTGAAGATATTAAAGCAAGAATTCAATCGATATTCGCACAAATGTAAAAAGAGGATTTTTCCTCTTTTTTTCTTAATTAAGGAGACATATGATAATTACAACTTGTTTAAGACCAGATGTTTATTTAGAAAAGGAAGCTGAAATAATTGCTTCAGACTTAAATGGACAATTAATTCTCCGAAAAGAATTTAGCATTGAAGAAATCTACGATAAATTTAAAAAACCTATACTTGTTTTAGGCAAAAATAGATTAGAATGGTTTGAGGATGATCAAGCAATTCCATATTTTTTTCACCCGAACTCCTCAGTTTTTAGAATTAGAAGATTGATGAAGGGTGAACATGATCCATTTTGTGACGCTTGTTTATTAACAAAAGGTGATTCTCTACTTGATTGTACACTTGGAATGGCTTCAGATAGTATTGTTGCAAGTTACGTTGTAGGTGAAGAAGGTAAAGTTTTAGGATTAGAGAAAAACCAAATTATTGCTTACCTAACTAAGAAGGGTTTAAAAACAAATAAACAGAACATTAAAGATTGGTCGAGTATCATTAACAAAATTGAAGTGAAAAATATAGATTATAAAACTTATTTGAAGACACTTCCAGATCAATCTTTTGATATCGTTTATTTTGATCCGATGTTTGAAAAAAATATCGAAGCCTCTTCGGGTATTGCAGCATTGAAAAATTTAGCATCATATGATGACCTAACATATGAAGTAATCAACGAAGCTAAGCGTGTTGCCAAGAAAAGAGTAGTGTTGAAAGATCATTTTAGAAGTGAAAGATTTAAAAAATATGGATTTAATCAATTAATTCGAAAATCATCAGAATTTCATTTTGGTTATATTGAAATTCATGAAGAAGATCATTATGAATTAACAATACATAATTAGGAGGTCAATATGAAGCAATACTTAGATTTATGTAAACACGTATTAGACAATGGCATGACAAAAACAGACCGCACTGGAACAGGAACAATTAGTACTTTCGGTTATCAAATGCGATTTAATCTTCAAGATGGCTTTCCTTTAGTAACAACAAAGAAAGTTCATTTAAAATCAATTATTCATGAATTATTATGGTTTTTAAAAGGCGACACTAATATTCAATATTTAAAAGAAAATGGTGTTCGTATTTGGAATGAGTGGGCAGATGAAAATGGTAATTTAGGTCCAGTTTATGGCGAACAATGGAGATCATGGAAAGCAGCTGATGGCTCTACTATTGATCAAATTACTGATGTAATTAACCAAATAAAAACAAACCCAGATTCTAGAAGATTGATTGTTTCTGCTTGGAATGTTGGAGAACTTGATAAGATGGCATTAGCACCTTGTCATTGTTTTTTCCAATTTTATGTGAATGATGGAAAACTTTCTTGTCAGCTTTATCAGCGTTAATTCTGAGCGCCTTTACAGAGTAATCTGTATCGAAAACCTTGCTAAACGGGGAAACTCTTAAATTAAGACAATCCCGTGCTAAATTTATTCTTTGTAAAATTTCATAATTACAAATACAAAGAATAATAAATGCCTAACGACTATCCAAATATGGAGTAGGGTGCAAGTGATTGGCACCCGAAATGCAAGGGACCTTATAAGAGGTCGTGATATAGTCTCATCTGCATGGTGACATGCAGCAGTTCTTTTTAAGGACGGGCCAAGTGTAACGAACTTGGTTGAAGATTTTGTCAGCTGACATTTTCCTAGGAGTTCCATTTAATATCGCATCTTATGCACTATTAACAATGATGATTGCTCAAGTATGTGATTTAGAATTAGGTGATTTTGTACATACATTTGGTGATGCACATATCTATACAAATCATCTTGAACAAATAAATTTACAACTAACTAGAGAGCCACATAAATTACCAAAAATGAAGCTAAATGCTGAAATTAAAAACATTTTTGAATTTAAATATGAGGATTTTACATTAGAAGATTATGAATGCCATCCTGCAATCAAAGGGGTAGTAAGTGTATGATTGCTGCATTAGTTGCGATGTCAGAAAACAATGTGATCGGCTTAAATAATAAGATGCCTTGGCATCTTCCACAAGAGCTTGCTTATTTTAAGAAAGTAACTACTGGGTATACAATTATTATGGGAAGAAAAACCTTTGATTCGATTGGTAGACCACTTCCAAACCGTGAAAATATCGTTGTGACAAGACAAAAGGATTTTCATGCAGAAGGCGTTACAGTCATTAATGATGTTATAAGTTATGTTGAAGAAAATAAAAATAAAGATTTATTTATTATTGGTGGGGCGGAAATTTTTAATTTAACATTCCCATATTTAGATACTCTTTATATTACTGAAATTGAACATAACTTTGAAGGCGACACTTTCTTCCCAAATTTTTCAAAGGAAGAATGGAATGTTAAATCTGTATCTGATGTACAAGTCGATGAAAAATCAAAAATTAAATTTAGATATTTTGTTTATGAAAAAAATTGTTGACATCTTGAATTAGAGATATTATTATGAGGTTAAGGGATTTGATTATCCCTTAATTTTTAAAAATAAATCTCGAATTAAAGATAAACGAAACTGAGAGGAAGATGTTTAAGATGAAAAAATTACTTTATATTACTGCAAATCCAAATGCAATTGAAAATTCATTTGGTCTATCTGTAGGGGAAGCATTTATTAATGAATACAAAAAAGCAAATCCTGAAAATGAAGTTGTTCATTTTGATTTATTTAAAGAAAATGTTCCTATGTTAGATGGAAATGTATTTGATGCGTGGGGCAAATTAGGAAACGGTACTGCTTTTGAAGAATTAAGTGCTGATCAACAAGCTACTTTAGCTGCTATGAATCGTAACTTAGAAATTTTCACTCAAGCTGATGAGTATGTATTTGTTACACCATTCTGGAACTTTAGTTTCCCATCAGTTGTAAAAAACTTTATTGATAATATCTCAATTGCTGGCAAAACATTTAAATATACTGAAAATGGTCCAGTTGGTTTACTTGAGAATAAAAAGGCATTACACATTCAAGCTAGCGGTGGCGTTTATTCAGAAGGTCCTGCAGCTGGAATTAACTTCTCTAGCCCATACTTAACAAGTATCTTAAACTTTGTAGGTGTTACTGATGTAACTACATTATTCGTAGAAGGTATGGCTGCAATGCCAGATAAAGCACAAGAAATTAAAGCAAATGCAATTGAAAAAGCAAAAGTTCTTGCTGCAGAATTCAGTGGTGCAAAAGTTTCGAACTAAAGATTCACTATATTAAGGAATCGGCAAATACAGCCGATTCTTTTTTTGTGATTTTCATTTTATAAATAATCAGGATGGATAATACTTTTCAAGTGGTTGGGCATTTTGTATAATAATTAACATACTCAATTATCGGAGGATTAATATGTTTCGCACAATATTTGCTGCAACACGGATTGTCGTTGGTGTAATTGAAGCAAAGCTAAAATTATCATCAGTAAAAAAAATACCAAAAGATATACCTGTACATGAGCAAGACCGTATAATGCACCAATTTCCTGATTATTTTGGGAAAATGATGATTGGTTGTACTGGTAGTAAAGTAAAGGTTGAAGGGATCGAAAATATTCCTAGAGACCAAGGAGTCCTATTTGTAAGTAATCATCAAAGTAATTTTGATATTCCACTATTATTAGGATATTTAAATAAGCCTATTGGATTCATTGCAAAAATCGAATTAAAAAAACTGCCGATTGTACCAGACTGGATGGAACAAATGCATAGTGTATTTATGGACAGAAGTGATCGAAGACAATCACTTAAAGCCATAAAAGAAGGCGTTGATAAACTTAAAAATGGCCATTCATTGGTTATTTTTCCAGAAGGTACTAGAAGTAAGGGGAGTAAAATGGGTGAATTTAAATCAGGGAGCCTTCATTTAGCAACAAAATCAGGGGTTCCAGTTATTCCTGTAAGAATTGAAGGGACCTATAATATTTTAGAAGCTAATGGTAATCGAATTAAACCAGCAAATGTTACACTTAAAGTATTTCCACCAGTTTATCCTGAACAAATTGGAATAACTGATCCCAAAGAATTAACAAACTATATTAAAGAGATTATTGAATAATAAAACTAAAAGCGCTCATTTAAAATGAAGCGCTTTTTTAAACAACGAATTTTAATATACAAAAATACATAGATGCACTACCTAATAATACAAATAAATGCCATATCGCATGACTATATGGCCAGCGTTTGACTAGAAAAAAGATTGTACCGATCGAATAAAATAGCCCTCCTAATAATAAGTAGAAAAATCCTATTTCAGATAATCCTACATAAATAGGCTTAATTGCAAACATCATTAACCAACCCATAATTAAATAAACAATGGTTGAAAATAATTCAAACCTATTAACATATATAAATTTAAAGATTACACCTGAAACTGCTAAGCTCCAAATAATTGCAAATAAGGACCAGCCAATCTTTCCTCTTAATGTTACGAGTAAAAATGGAGTATAAGTTCCAGCGATTAATAAATAAATAGCAGAGTGATCTAAAATTGTAAAAAGCCTAATTAGCTTTGGGTCTCTGACACTATGAAGTAATGTTGAGCAAATATAAAGCAGCAACATTGACAAACCAAAGACTGTAAAGGAAATTAAATGCAAAGGTGTCCCTTTATACATAGCCTTACTAATTAAATAATATAGTGCTGGGATACTCAGTATTGCACCAATCCCATGAGTAATAGCATTTGCTAACTCTTCTTTCATTGCTCTACTCATAAAAATGCCTCCTATTTTAATTGATTCATTTTTAACCTTGAGAGTATTATGAACAAATCTAGAGATTTAATGTTTTCAATATTTTATAGCTGTATGTATATTTTGATAGATCATTTTAAACAGTTACTAAAAAGCAAGAATGATTTATAAAACAAAAAGATATGGAAATCTGCAAATTAAACAAAATTATCTAATCGGAGGTATATATGTTACTCATAAAAAATGGTGAAATATTTACACCAAAGTCAATAGGTAAAAACGATATTTTAATATCAAATGAAAAAATTGAGTATGTTCATGAAGAAATAGACATTACCTCATCTTCGGTACCTATACAAATATTGGATGCATCTGCCTACTATATTGTGCCTGGCTTCATCGATGCACATGTTCATCTTATTGGTGGCGGAGGTGAAGGTGGCTTTAAAACAAGAACACCAGAATTATTGTTGTCTGATTGTATTAAAGGAGGAATCACCACCGTAGTAGGAGTAATTGGTACAGATGGAACAACAAGAACAATGGCTAGTCTACTAGCAAAATGCAGGGCATTGGAAGAAGAGGGAATAACTTCATTTGTCTATACAGGCTCGTACCAAACACCTGTCAAAACGTTATTCTCTAAAATTGAAGAAGACATTATCCTAATTGATAAGATTATCGGTGTAGGAGAAATTGCAATTTCGGACCATCGATCATCTCAACCAACAAAGGAAGAATTTGCAAGAATAGCTGCACAAGCTCGAAATGGGGGCTTGCTTTCAGGTAAGTCCGGAGTTGTGAATGTACATATAGGAGATAGTAAAAAAATGTTATCAATGATTGAGGAGATTGTCGAAGAAACCGAATTACCTATTACTCAATTTTACCCTACACATATTAACCGCAATAGCTATTTATTTGAAGCTGGAATTAACTTTGCTAAAAAAGGAGGGTTTGTTGACTTTACAACTAGCTCAATCCCACACTTTTTGAATAATGGTGAAGTGAAATGTAGTGTAGGATTGAAAAGAATGCTCAATTCAGGTGTTAGCATTGAACAAATCACGTTTACATCTGATGGACAAGGTAGTCTACCCGATTTTGATGAAAACGGTATATTAAGAGGCATGAAGGTTGGAAGAGTAAGCAGTTTATATAACGAAGTAAAAGACGCAATTTTAAATGAAGGCATCAAGATTGAAGATGCAATTAGCGTAATCACTAAAAACCCAGCCAATATATTAAAATTACAAAAAGGACAAATCAAAAATGGATTCGATGCAGATTTAGTCTTCCTAAATAAATCCTCACTAGAAATTGAAGCAGTTATTTCAAAAGGAAAAATTATGATGCAAGATAAGGAAGTATTAGTAAAAGGTATGTTTGAATGAATAAAATTTAAGTAGTAGAAAAGCAGGAGTATATGTACTTCCTGCTTTTAAAAATTTCAGATCCAAAAACCCTCAATTTCTTAATCCCACATCTTTCAACGAATAAAACAATAATCGAAAATTCATACTAGAAATAATTGTATTCGAATGAGGTGAATGATTTGTATATAAAAAAGACTGCATTAATCATAATTTCGATAATTGCAGTCGTCATTTCGGCTTGCAGCAATAATCAAGAATCTAGTAATGCTTTCAAAATCGGGATCGTCTCAAATTCAAATGGTAAAAATAACAGTTATTTAAACTCAATTGCAATGAAAGGTATTTCTAAATTTGCAAATGAGGAAAATTTAAAAAAAGATAAGAATTATAAATACATTACAACAAGTAGTACTAAAAGTTTTGAAAAGAAAATTACTAAAATGGCTGATTCAAATTATGATTTAATTATCGGAATAGGTAATAATTTATCTACTGTAATGAATAAGGTTGCAGAAAACAATAAGAGCACTAAATTTGGTGTGATTGATTCAAGGGTTGACCAACCAAATGTAATTAGTATTAATTTTACTGAACAAGACGGAAGTTTTTTAGCAGGTGTAATAGCAGCAATGAAAACAAAAACAAAAAAAATTGGATTTATCGGTGGAGACGACAATGAAATTATTAACAGATATAAGTATGGGTTTATTTCTGGAGTAAAATCGGTAAATAAAGAAATTGAAGTACTAACAGCGTATTCAAATACCTTTAATGACGCTAAAATAGGTTCAAGAATAGCAAACGACTTTTTTATGAAAGACGTAGATATTATTTTTCCTGTAGCGGGTTTAACAAGTAAAGGCGTATTTACTACAGCAAAAAAGATTAAGCGATCAAATCAAAGAGAAATATGGGTAATAGGAGCTGACCGTAATGAGTATAAACACGGTTTACCTGAAAACGTAACTCTTTTCTCACTTGTGAAAAAAATTGATCAGGCAGTATATGATTTAGCTAAACAAACAAAATCAAATGAATTTCATGGTGGTAAAACATTAATTTATGGTTTAAATGAAGATGGTATAAAATTAATACTCGCGGATAATAATGTTGAGGACCCAATATTATTAAAGGTTAATGAATATAAGGATAAAATTCAAAGAGGTGCTTTAGTGGTACCTAGTAATAAAGAAGAGTATTTACAGTATAAAGAAAAATTAATTTAAGTTAAAAATAGTAAAATGATTCAATAATATTATTATGTAAACTAAATCCAAATAAGTTATTAAAATTTATTAAAATTCCTTAAAATATTTGACGAATGAACAAATTTTTGACAATATTACTATATAAGGAAAGTTTGGTACTTACTTATTAATAGTGGATGGAAGTTGGGGGAAAATAATGGCTAACATAGGCTTTCCAGGTTTAATTTTAATTTTAATTTTAGCATTAATTATATTTGGACCAAAAAAATTACCTGAAATCGGAAGAGCATTTGGAGATACACTTAGAGAATTTAAGCGTTCTACACAAGGTTTAACAAATGATCTTTTAGAAGACAAAGACGAAAAGAACGGCAAATAAATCAGTAAAAGACTCGGTAAAAGTACCGAGTTTTTTATTTTGGAAAATTCTTCATCTACCAATATTTATTCAAAAGCCACATTTTGTCCCTCCTCATACTTAAAACTACATTCATGTCAATATGATTTTCAAAGAAATATTGAAATTTTAATGGAACTTTAATATTTACTGTTAACTGATAGTAAAAATGATATAATGAATTTGCTTTGCAAATTTTGTAGAATTTTAGAGAAGAAAGATGTGAATTGATTGGCAAACATTAAGATTGTAACTGACTCAACGGCCGACTTATTAAAAGAAGAAATTGAAAATTTAAATATAACAGTCATTCCTTTAACAATTCAAATAAATGGTGGAACATATTTAGATGGGGTTAATATATCTCCAAAGCAATTTATTGATGAAATGCAACAATCAGTTGAATTGCCAAAGACATCTCAACCAGCTGTAGGAACATTTATAGAAACATTTGAAAAATTGACAGCCGATGGAAGTAAAGTCATTTCAATTCACTTATCAAGCGGTTTAAGTGGTACCTATTCAACCGCATGTGCAGCTGCAGGGATGGTTGAAGGTGATGTAACAGTAATCGATTCAGCTTTTATTACAAGAGCAATGGCTTTTCAGGTCATCGAGGCAGCACAAATGGCTGAAGACGGATCCACTGTTGAAGAAATTGTTAACCGTCTTACGGAAATAAAAAATAGTACGTATTTATATATTATGGTAGATACTCTTGAAAACTTAGTTAAAGGTGGAAGAATTGGAAAGGGTAAAGCCTTCATTGGGTCATTACTTAATATTAAACCGATTGCATCACTTGAAGGGGGAGTTTATTCTCCAGTTGGTAAAGTGCGTAGCCATCAGCAAGTAGTAAAAACTTTAACTAAATATTTTGAACAAGACACACTAGGAAAAACGATTAAAGGTGTAGGAATTGCACATGCTGATGCTCCTGAGCTTGCAGAGACTCTTAGAAATTCAATTCAACAGCTAACGAACCTTGAATTAGATGAAACTGGTTATACAACTCCAGTAATTAGTACACATACAGGAAAAGGTGCTATAGGATTCGTTTTTTATGCTGAATAGATTTTATATTCAACATTTTATTTATTAACATAGGAAAAAGAAGAGGCCTAATAAATAATGGCTTCTTCTTTTTTATTTTTAACGATTGAGTGGTGAATTGTTTCACCTAATAAAGAAATTTTAAGCTTTTCAGGTTTTATTTTTTTTCTTTTCCATTCAGAACATAATCGCTCTAGAGCCTCTAAAGGAGTATCGTCTGCAAGTTTAAATGTACCGTAATGCATTGGGATAAATAACTTTGCGTTTAAATCTAAAAACGCTTGAACAGCTTCTTCAGGTGACATATGGTTGTGTTTCATAAACCATTCAGGTTCATATGCTCCGATTGGAATGAGTGCTGTATCAATTTGAAATCTTTTACCGATTTCTTTGAAGCCTGAAAAATAAGCACTATCACCAACGTGATATATACATTCATTGGACGTTTTGAATACAAATCCACCCCAATGTGACTTATTTCTGTCAAATAAGGTTCTCTTCGTCCAATGTTGAGAAGGTACAAATGAAATATTGATCCCTAAAAAGTCTTTTGTCTCCCACCATTTCATTTCATGGACATTTTTATAGCCTTTACTAACAAATTTTTGTTTTAAGCCGATCGGTAAAATAAATCGTGTTTTTTTAGGGAAATGCCGCAATGTATTAAAATCTAGATGATCATAGTGACCATGAGAAATACAAATTATGTCAATTGGAGGTAATTCTGATATAAGTATTCCTGGTTTTGATAATCGTTTTTTTAAAGCCATTTGATTAGCATAAACAGGATCAATTAATATATTGATTCCATTAATTTGAATTAAAAAAGTAGAGTGTCCAATCCAAGTAATTGTTGTTTCATCACGATTTTCCTTTAAATAGGAGATTTTTTTATGACTACATTGTTGAATTACACTACTATAATCCTTTTTTGTCTTACTTCTTTCTATTCCGCATTTGATTAAATCTTTAAAAGTTTTACGATAACTCGTGTCTAAATTTTCATATTTTTTATTTGCCATTATCAGTCATCCTTTCAAGATTCTTTATCAATATGTTTAGTTTAACTTTACTTTGTAAAAGTATCATTTGAAAAATTTTAAATATATATGTTAATTAGTTTAAATTATTAGAAAGAAACTATCTGTTTTTGATACAATGGACAAGTACAATGCTAGCGTAGGGGGATAAGTATGAAGAGAAATACGGTATTTGTGACATTAATAATGATTTTATGTCTTGCATTATTAAGTGGCTGTGGAAATAAAATTGATAATCCTTTAAATTGGGATTTAGAAAAATTTACATACACTAACCAGGACGGTAAGACTTTTGGGACAAAAGATTTAAAAGGAAAAGTCTGGCTAACAGATTTTATATTTACAAGTTGTGAAACAGTTTGTCCGCCAATGACAGCAAATATGGCAAAACTTCAACAAAAGGCAGCAGAGAAGAAGTTGAATGTAGACTTCATCTCTTTTAGTATTGATCCTGAAGTTGATACGCCACAATTATTAACTACATTCGCAAATAAATTTAATGCTGATTTTAGTAATTGGAATTTCTTAACGGGTTATTCTCAAAAACACATTGAAAAATTTGCTTCTGAAAATTTTAAAACGATTGTTAAAAAACCTGAAAACAATTCACAAGTTATCCATGGTACTAAATTTTATTTAATTGATCAAAACGGAAAAATCGTTAAAGATTATAGTGGTGTAAGTAATGTGCCATTTGATGAGATTTTATCTGATATCGAAACATTGACAGGGAAATAAAGCTGTTTAAGTAAAAGATTATCTATTTATTTAATAAAAAACTGAGTTTCTAAAAGATACTCAGTTTTTTTTGTTTAATTTGAATTTAGTTAATTGGATTCGTATCACAAGTACTTAAAAAAGTCGTTTAAAACCCAAACCCCATCTGATTCGTTTAGGTTGTCGGTAATATGCAAGCAGTGTTACTTTTTAGTCTAAAAAGATTTGTTTTTGGTATTCAGGTAATTTTGTACCTTTTATGACAAGCATTCCGTTTTCGTATGTTGCGTTTGCTGTTGTTGCATTAATTGGGAAAGGTAATTTTACGACTCTTTGGGATTGACTATAAGAGTATTTTTTATAGGAGTAATTTGATTGATCATTTTGTACTTCAGTAGTCGTATCAGTTTTTAAGCCAATTGTTAAAATTGTACCTTCAAGGTCCATATAAATTTGTTCTTTACTTACACCCGGCATACTTGCCTGAATGATTAATTCCTCACCGTTTTCAATGATCTCTACACCGATTGAGGAAAAAACTCCATGTTTATGAAAGAATTTATCAATTTCATCAAAAAGACCTCTAATAGGTGACTGATCTATTAGATCATCCACCTTTTTTAAATAATGTTGAAGATCAATAGATGAATGACTTTGTTTTTCATCTTGAGCGTTGTTTTTTTCTTTCTCACTCATACTCATACCTCCTATCATTCCGACTAACGCAGTATATGTAAGGAGCCTAAACACTGTGCTTGTTTAGATGTAAGGATTTTTTTATACGAATGTTGAAAATCAATTTATGTAATGTACAATGAATGGAAAGATAAAACGTGAGAAGAGGAAATAGAATGGAAATACTCCTTGCAACAAAAGATGATGTTCTAGAAATTGTAACAATTTATAATGATGCAATTCTAAACACTACAGCAACATTTGATATGAAAATAAAAACAGAAGAAGAAATGCAAAAATGGTTTTCCAACCATACAGAGCTTTACCCAGTAATTGTTTCTAAAGAAAATGGTCAAGTAACTGGGTATTGTTCACTTACACAGTTTAAGGAAAAAGATGCATATAAACATACGGTTGAACTATCTGTATATGTTCATCCTGATCATCGTCGTAAAGGGCTAGCGAAGGCATTAATGACTGACATGATTGAAACTGCTAAAAAATTAGGTCACTTTACAATTATTTCTTGTATAACTAGCGGAAATGAAGTGAGTGAAAGATTACATGAGAAATTAGGATATAAAAAGGTAGGTCATTTTTATAAAGTTGGCCAGAAATTTAATCAATGGCTAGATATCGTATATTATCAATTAATGCTATAACCCAAATACAAAACTTTAAAAGTAAAATGGCACTAAGAAACACTCAGGTTTACCTGGGTGTTTTTATTTGTAAAAAGGCCGTATTATTCATAATTTCTATACTATGAACGTAAAATGTAGGAGAAATGTCGGAAAGTGGGGGAAATGACTTTGAAATTAAAACGCGCATTGACCCAGAAATTAGCGAAAAAAATTCACAACTTTTTATTCCTTGGAAAAATTGTTACAGAAAGAGTAGTGGACCAAGAGAAGCAGAACTTACTTTATTATGAAGATGAAGATCATATTCGTTTTTATATAGAGTGCTTATCTCCGATTCCATCAAAGTTAAAAGCTAGTTTTTCAACTCAAGATGTTTTGTTTGTAGGGACAACTGCAAATAAAAATAATGAAAGTAAAATAAAACCACTAATTAAAAGTAAGAAAAAAGATGACATAATTGAAGGACTAAAAAAGATTTTTGATTCTAAATTAGTCATGTTTCGTCTTGAATACGCAAATGAAGTAGTCACAGCAGATCTAGTTGAGTTTTTTGATGGGAAACGGGACACTTCCTACCATCTACTGCCTGTCATTGAACTTAGGGGAGAGGGAAAGCGTGAAGAGGTCGAAAACCGACTAATAAAAGGTTCTTTGCCAATTCATCTGCCAAAATATTTTAATGACTTTGATCAACCTGAATTTGTCTTTTATGAAAATAGACTATATGGCAATTTGTTTTTAAAGTCGATGATGAATGATATTAGTTACTTAGAAAAACAAAATGAAGTTACATTTCAAGATTATGATGAAGATGAACTTAAAAAGTCTTTTATTCATTTAAATCATTTAATTTATTTTATTCCCGAAAAACAGTGGGAAGAGTTGAGTAAAAGCTTTAAAAAAGAATGTAAAGAACTTATTTATACGCAAGAATTTACCGAGAAACAAGCTTTTCCAATTGAATGGAGTAATGATACTGAAAATGCTTTTATTGAACGATTTTACCAAAATTGTTTGCAGCAAGGCCTGTTATACGAAAAAAAAGATATTATTAATTTTCATATATGTTGTAAATTTCAGGCTCTAACAATTTTAGGTGGTGTAAGTGGTACTGGGAAATCTCAATTAGCACGTATATATGGCGAAACCTTAGGTCTTGAATTTGGAAAGGAGTTATTATTTGTTCCAATTTCTCCGTCATATCGAGAACATTATGATTTATTAGGTTATTTAAATCCGACTACTGGGATTTATATAGACTCTGAGACGGGATTAACGAAATTACTTATTGAGGCTGAACAATTTCCACACAGGATGTATATGGTAATCTTTGATGAAATGAATCTTTCACAAATTGAACATTGGTTTAGTAAATTTCTATCAATTTTAGAAATGCCTCAGGATAAGAGAGTCATTACCCTATTCCATGATCATAACGTAGTCATTAATCAATATTATAAGCCTAAAGTAAGGATAGGGAAAAATATTATTTTTGTTGGAACAGTTAACTTTGATGAAACTTCAAGTGAGTTTTCTTTAAGATTATTAGATCGTGTAAATATAATCTCACTTAGATCAACCTCATTCGTAAATTATGCAGAAAAGATGAATAACGAAAATATTTATGAAACTGTACCTCAAATTTATATTAATGCAGAAAACTATAGTAATTGGACAAAGAAAACTTTAAGTGCATCTGAGCTTACAAGTGATGAATTAAAGTTTTTTGATGAGTTTAATAAAATAGTTGAACATTCACTAAGTGAACGAATAATCTCTCCGCGTATGATTAAAGATTTATCAAATTATTTAGCTAACATACCTACTCTTCCTTCCCATATTCAATTCGAACGCAAAGAAGCTATCGATCTCTTTGTTAAGCAACGAGTATTAACTAAAGTTAGGGGATTATTTGCTAATTTAGAAGAATTAATTGGTACAGGTGAAGGGAACGAGCAGGAAGGGCTACTAAATATGGTCATGAAATCTAATTTGGGTAGATCAATTTCTGACTTTGAGTATTCTATGAAAGAATTGAAAAAGAAAAGGAAACAGCTGGAGATTGATGGATATGTCAACTAATAATAGTCCAGAAATATTTGAGCCACTTTATCTACCATTTACGATTGCAATTCTTGTAGGAACTAGGGGGAAAGAGGAAAAAATATCTCTTGATGCACTTACAATGAACCCGAAAGAGGCTTACTTATTTGCCTATGAAATACAAGAATTAAAAAGATTTTTATTTCAAGTCGATGGTGAGTTTGACGGTAAAATTACGTTCGTTTGGAATAATCTTTATCATTTTCAACAAGAAAATCTGGATGATCAGCAGTTTATTTTTACATCTGAAAAAAGAAAAATATTAATATATGAACATGGTAAAACCGAGAATGCTTATCCTTGGAGATGCGGATATTATGAATTTTGTATTATTTATCAAGAACAACACTTTTACGGAATGATAAAAATAGTACCGAAAAATTTAGAGTATGATCAATTAGAGTGGATGCATTCAACATTAAATCAACAAATAAATGGAATAATGAATGACTCACAATACTTTAAAAAATCTTCCGCTTCATTTACTCAAAATGGAACAATGTATTTTTGGCCAATTATTCGATTTATCGAGTCAAATGAAGAGAGACTACTAGTTGCTATTCAGCAGTTTATTAGTAAATTAAAGCGAAAACAAAAAAAGGAATATGAATTAAAAAGACAGGTAAAAAAATTAGATTTTAATACAATTAGATGGACCCTAATGCATCCAGCCATTTCAAATGCAACTAATTTAACAATGCAACCGGTTGTTCAAGAAGAAAATTATATAGATGAGATAAAATATGCTAAAAATAAAGTTCGTAAATTTCTACTTACAATTGAAACATTATTAACCTTTGTAAAATATGAATTAGTAAAAGACAAAAATAAAATGGATCAAATCGATTTTCAAGTGAAGG
This sequence comes from Gottfriedia acidiceleris, assembly GCF_004138285.1. Lineage (GTDB taxonomy): Bacteria > Bacillota > Bacilli > Bacillales > Bacillaceae_G > Gottfriedia > Gottfriedia acidiceleris_A. The sequence continues at coordinate 1,049,682 of NZ_SCFN01000001.1, forward strand.
ATATAGAAAAAATGATGCAGAATGTAGTTGGGAATGGCTCAATTACTGATCGAGAAAAAGCTAAATATAGACAGTCAAAAATGTTAAAAGAGCTAGAATTAGAAAAATTAACTAAAAGTGTTTCAGAAAAAGAACGCATTACAAATTCTTTAGAAAAACTTTATGAAGTTTATTTTAGAGAATATACAATCGGAATCTTTCGTATAGCGACGGATACTGATACTTCAAGATATCCAACTAGTCCATCGAAAGTATTTTTAAATTTTATTCATTCCTTAAGTTTGTTTGATAAAAAGGTAAAGGAATACGGAAAAAAACAAATGCTTTTACCTGTATATAAGCCAACTTTTTTACTATATGAATACTTTGTCTTTTTCTCATTATGCGATATTTTCTTAAAGTTAAAATTTAAAAATGATTCAGAACCATTAGCTGAACAGATTTTAATGCATATAAAAGACGATGAGTTAATGGATGGAGCATTTGTGTCTCTGGAAAATAAAAGTTGGATAATTAATTTAGTTTATAACGAAATTATCGAGGGAAGTCCGCAAGTATCACTGTTAAAAGGAACAAATTTTTTTAGTGGTGAAGAATCGAAAAAACCGGATATAAGATTAGATTTTTATCGAAAAAAAAATAAAGAATACATTGCTTCGATCATTTTTGAAATTAAATATAGTCCAATGTTTAATATTTATCAACCAGTAGGGAATACAAAGGCAATGGAACAAATGTATAAATACTGGGGACTTAAGTATGTTGAGCGTGTTAATGGAAAAATGACATATGTGCGTAAACCAATCAATGAAGTGATTTGTTTATATCCGGGTAGTAATGTTCATCGTAAAGTTCTTGAAGCGGGTTGTGGTACTTATATTCAGTTTTATCCTAAGAAAAAGGGCGAGGATTTTTATGAACTAGTAGGTGAAAGAGAGTTAGTAGATATAATAAACAGAACACTTGAAGAACTTAAATAATCCCAAATTGACATGAGCTTGTTCTATTGTAATAGAAAATGAATGAAGAAATTCAGCCAAATAAAATTTATGTGCCCTTTACCAATCGACGGCATAGGGCATAATTTTTTAATTCGAAGATGTTCTTTGACATTTTGATACAGTGTTTATATTATAAATTACGAAATAATATTTCGGTTAAAAACTTACTTTATAATAATAATCTATACTACAAAACTAATTATGAGATAATTTTGATTTCACAAATTATACATAATTAGTTATGTAAGCGTTGCCAAAAGCTAAATTTTACCATACAATAGAGCCATATATATACAGGCCAATTAAATATTTTTTTAACAAAATAACTAAATAGAATTAAAGAGACAATATTAAAATTTGGTATAAACGTTGTTATATTGACGTAAAATAAGAATATTTATATAGGAATTTTAGGGGTGAGTGAGAGTGTTTCGTGTTATTCATACAAAAGAAGAGAATAATTTATTTAACGAGCTTTGGGGAGATTTTTGTGAAGAAAACGAAATACCTTTCTTAGTAAGAAGTAATGAAGTTACTCGTTATGGAATTTGTAATTCGGATAAAAAGTTAATTGGTACCCTCGAGTTTAGTAAATATAATATTGAAAATGAGGATAATAATAAATATTATTATAATTTTTCCGAAAACAAATATATTAAATATATTCAGAATGAAGAAATCTATGAAATTGGTAAATTATTAATTACAAGGGAAAATAGAGGTAAAGGATTTTTTAAACAAATTTTACTAGCATGCTATGATCATGCTAATCAAACTAACGCTGATTGGTATATTGGTACAATAAATAAAAGACTATATATGTTTGCTAGAAGTGCAGGATTTAAAATTTTACCTATTGATGAATATTTTGAAATAAGTGATGATATAATTGCTGTACCTTTTTTATTAGATATTAAGCATGCTATTAAACTATTGAAATATTCAAATGAATTTAAAGAGATATTAATGTATTATGATAAGTAATTGCGAAAAACTCAGGTATAAACCTGAGTTTTTCAATTTGCTAACTATTCTTGTTCAAGAATACCTGCAGCCTGATTCGTTTGATTATAAGCTGTTTGACAAGCTTGAAGCGCTTGTTCGATTCTTTCATGGTTTTGTGGTTTTTCAACGGTTTCTAATGCAGATTGAAGACATTCAATTGCGTGTTTTAGTTCAGTAGTTGCATCCTGAGTATATTGACGCGCATTTTTTTGCATGGAAATTCCTCCTTTCATACAAATTTATTTTTGACCAACATTCATTTTAGTATGTAAAAAAAAACGTAGAAGAAAATTCTTCTACGTTTTTGACTGCACGCCAAACTCTTGCATTCTTCTTTACGGCACTTGTCTTTGTTCTCAGACTTTTTAAACTCCGAATATCGATAAAATTGCAAATCGTTTTTTCGGTTTAAATGTAATGATCTTTTTCTGATCCTCTAAATCTGCTTTTAATAAGGTCACTTGTTCATTTAATTGTTCTACTTGATTTTCAAGTTTAACAACTACTTTCTTTAAATCTTCAATTTCACATCGATGTTCCAAAATTTGTACTGAAACGACTTCATTTGCTTTTGTTTCAACTTTTTCTTCAAGTTTTATTAATTTTTGAGTTAATTCTTTTATAATGTCAATGTGATCAGCGTCATTTTGTTTTGTTTCGATCGTCTGGATCGAAGCTTCATAAATTTCTTTAATTTGTTCGATTTGTTCCTCTGTAAATAAATATCCATTATGAGTTTTCTCTACTTTTAAATTTCCTTTTTTTAAAAAAAATAATACTTTTTTATTTGTTAATTGCAGTTGTTCTGCCACTTGAGAAGTTGTATACATACGCTATTCCTCCTCCAAATAATTTATATATTAAAAATTCTTTATTAAACTGCACATTCCTTTGAGGTTGACAAAACTAGTGTTGACTCGGCAAAAGTTCTTAAAATACTTCGAATAAATAGGTTCTAAACATTCAAAATGGCTGAAAATGTAAACTTAATTACTTTTGTATTGATTTTTATCGAAACTCGGTTTTTTACGGTGTTTTTAGCAAAATATTCTACAAATTTTAGAATATAAAGTTGATATATAGCATATAATGCAAGACACGTATCGGAGAAGGAATTTAGAAATAAGGTAAAGAATGGTAATAGGAAAGAAGGCATCTTGAGTGTAAAAAACAGGAAATGCAGAACCTTTTTCTAAAATCATTTCTATCCTGTTTAAAAAATGCCTAAATAAAAAAATTTTGATAACAAATTATTTAACTGAATATACTAAGATAAGCCTAATTTAAAAATATTAATAAAGAAGATGGCCTTCACTTCCAATTGGAGGGATGACTCAATTGTTTGGAATTGGTACTAAGTTATTATTAGTTGTTGTATTAATTGCATTTACTGCCTTTTTTGTTGCTTCAGAATTTGCAATCGTAAAAATTAGAAGCTCTAGAATTGATCAATTAATTGGCGAGGGAAATAAAAAAGCAAGAGCTGTAAAACGAGTAATAACACATCTCGATGAATATCTTTCAGCATGTCAACTTGGTATTACAGTTACGAGTTTAGGTTTAGGTTGGTTAGGTGAACCAGCTGTAGATGAATTATTGCATCCATTACTTGACGATTTGCATTTACCTACTGCTGTAAGCGGCACGATCTCTTTTTTACTTGCTTTTGGAATTATTACATTTATTCATGTTGTAGTTGGTGAATTAGCACCTAAAACAATCGCTATTCAAAAGGCTGAACAGATTACATTAAAGTTTTCACCAGCTCTGATTCTATTTTATAAAATTACTTATCCGTTCATTTGGTTATTCAATAATTCAGCAAGGATGGTCTTAAAAATATTTGGACTTCCTCCTGCTTCAGAACATGAAGTTGCACATTCAGAAGAGGAATTAAGAATTCTCCTTTCAGAAAGCTATAAAAGTGGCGAAATAAATCAATCTGAATTTAAGTATGTGAACAATATATTTGATTTCAATATGCGAGTAGCAAAAGAAATAATGGTTCCTAGAACGGAAATGGTTGCAATTGATTTGCGTGAAGCTTTTTATGAGAATATTCACTTTATGAGTACAGAAAAATATACTCGTTTTCCTGTTGTAGATGGAGATAAGGACCATGTCGTTGGTTTAATAAATTTTAAAGATGTTTTTACTGATTTTGTTCTTCACAAAGGAGAAGCAGAGGTAAAAACACTTGAACAATATATTAGACCGATTATTCAAGTTATTGAATCAATATCTGTTCATGATTTACTTGTTAAAATGCAAAGAGAACATATACATATGTCGATATTAGTTGATGAATACGGAGGTACATCTGGCTTAGTAACAGTTGAAGATATTTTAGAAGAAATTGTTGGGGAAATTCGAGATGAGTTTGATGTTGATGAGAAAGAGGATATAAGTAAAGTAAACGAAAATAAATTCATCATTGCAGGTAAAGTTTTAATTAGTGAAATTAATGATGTTTTTAGCTTAGATATTGATGATACAGATGTTGATACAATTGGTGGATGGATTTTAACTGAAAATTTTGATGTGCAAGAAGGAGATTCGATTAAATATCATAATTGTACATTTAAAGTACTTAAGTTAGACGGACATTATATAAAATCAATTGAATTAACACGGGAACCGATTAAAAAACCTGAACTTGAAGAAGAAAGCGCAACTTAAATTGTAAAAACAATTGAGCTGCGCTTTTATCCACATTTTAAGAAATTTCACATACCGAATTAGTTAAAAATTAGTTGATTTATAAAGTTCATCTTTAATAAATATTTCATTCTTATCAACTGCGTCATTATGCGTAACGACAAGTCCGATCGGAGTAGGGACTGGTAAATTATTGACTAGTGAAAAGGGAATATTTTTTTTCTTTGCCATTAAAATATATTTCGAAATTGTATTATAGGGAAGTGTACCATTTAATAATAAAGTAACATTTTTCATATTGATTGATTTTTCAACGATTGGATAAATTGAATTTGCCATCACTTGGCTTGTAGTTAAAGCAATTTCAATTCTTTCACGAATTGTTCCTAAAAAAATATTTCGTTCTTCAATTTTTATTTGCTTTTCACCATAGATACCTTTAATTAAATAATCTTCAACTTTATTTCCAGCCATCAAAATACCTACCTTCAGTTTATTAATTTAATTGTATCTAACTTTATTCTATTCTACACACCATATTATTGACATTTTTGTATACTTTTAGTTTTATTATAACTAGAACTAAGTGACAATCGTAAATGTTTAGTTGCCGAATGAAATGAATGAAATATTCATAAATTAAATTTACAATTTAATCAGAATATTGTAAAAAATATTAATTTGTCGTAATAAATTCGACAAATTTTTATATTTTTACTTAACGAATATTTAAAAATTTGTTACTATTTAATTAATAGATTTTTTATTGGAGGTGTTCCTTATTGATATGTCAATAGAGAGTAGGTATAGCACTTTCATACAGGAAAGTATGCCTACATTAGTAAAGAATTGGGTCGCTCAAGCGGTAATAAGCGATGATGATCCATTTAAATCCGAGATTATCATTAATGGAACTAAATTGATTGACTTTACATTATTATTTATTGAGGGCAAAATAAATGAGGATCAAGTCAAAGATTTGGCCCATAAAATAGCCCTTGAACGAGCTAAAGCAAGTGCTAACATCGGAGATTTTGTGTATAACTCAAATATAGGTAGAAGTGAATTATTTAAACATTTGTCGGAATTTGAAGAAAGTATTAGTCTACTACAGCCACTCATTAATAAAATTAATTACGTTTTTGACCAGTTTATTTATTTTACTGTAAAGCAATATTCATATCTCATTACACAAGATATAGAAGAGAAAAAACAGTTTATTGACGAGACTCATAAAGAGAGACTTACAATCTTAGGACAAATGTCTGCTAGTTTCGTTCATGAATTTAGAAATCCACTTACTTCAATTATTGGATTTGTAAAATTACTTAAAGGAGATCATCCACAATTAAAATATTTAGACATCATAGATCATGAACTGCATCAATTAAATTTTAGAATTGATCAATTTCTTCATGTCTCGAAAAAGGATCATGATCAGATGGTGGAATCTTTTTTAATTAATGATTTATTTAAAGAAATCACAGAATTCTTATATCCGAGTATTGTAAATTCGAATGTCATTTTACAAGAAGGAATTTCACAAAAAATATACATACCAGGTTTCAGAAATGAACTTCGTCAAGTTTTACTTAATATATTAATGAATTCTATCGATGCCTTGGCTGAAAACGATGGTCAAAAAACGATTCATTATCAAGTTTCAGATTTAGAGGATATGATTGAAATTCAAATAAGAAATAATGGACCTAAAATTAGTGAAGAGAGCATGCGGACAATTTTTGAACCATTTGTTACGACAAAAAATCATGGTACTGGAATTGGCTTATTTGTATGTAAACAAATCATTGATAAACATGATGGCAAAATTGAATGTTTTTCTGATGACGAATGGACAGCATTTTACATAACGTTGCCAAAAGAGGCATAAAGAAACTCGGATGATTAATCCGAGTTTTTTATTTTGTATAAGAGAGCATTATCTAATTAACGGTCTAAAATAATGTAATAACTTCAAATTTGGGGTTCTCTTCAACACACCCTACTGAAATTAAATCATATACTATATTTTCTTCAAACTTTGATTTATAGAGAGGAAATATGATCATTTTCGTACCTGTTAATCGTATTTCCAAATTAACTGTCATAGGTGATATAGGCAAATATTCTGAGGCTTTTTGGTATGGGACATTTGGGAAAACAACATCGCCTTCACCAGCTTTTACTGCAAAATCTAGATTTGGTGAATTAGGAGATAAATTTATAAAGCGGATTTTAGCTTCTCCTTGAGTCAAAAAATTATTATCCATATATGAAAACAGCGAGATTTGGTCTAAGTTATGACCAATAGCAATCGTATAATTTTGCTCAGTAAGTAAAGTTATTTGTTCAGAATGAATTAGTTTTGATTGATCATTAGTTTTAAAAATTTCAACAAATTGTACCCCTGAAGGTAAAGTTAAATATTGAGTTGATTCTTTATAAGTTAAATTCGAAATAAATTTAGTACCATTAATATAAATGTCTAAGCTTATTTTTTTAGGTAAAACATTTATAAGTCTTATAAAAGCTAAATTTTGCTTTATTATTTTGTCCTGTTTATTACTTTTTGGTGAATTATTTTTTATTAGTCTTTGGAACGAATCAAATCGATTATAATTAACTTGGAACAAATTGTCCTCTTTTTTTGAATAGGATGAAAAATGATTAAAAATATTCGGGTTTATTCGACTTTTTTGTATTACTTTGTTCAAACTACATACCTCCTATGATTACCATCCTACGATCCCATTTAAAATAGTATTCATTAACATGAAAATTATGAATTATTTTATATTTAAAACTCTTAAAATAGTTATTGCTTTTTAGACTCAAAATTTATTAGAATACTATCAATATAGTTTTTTTACAATTAAATAGTAGCTAATTAAGTTCATTCACTTTAAATTAAATGATTCAGTGTGAAGACAAAGTCCTAAGACTTTTTTTAATCTGAGTCACTAAAAAATAAAGAGATTCTTAATACGCTCGTATAATTTTGGAAATAACCGGTCCAAAAGTATCTACCAAGCTGCCGATATAGTTTGACTACGAGAGATATGACATAGCATATTCTCTCCTAAATATTTAGGAGGAAACAAACATGAACTTACATGAAATGAAATCGTCAACAAAAGCTGAAAAGGCTGATTTTTTAATAATAAATGGGAAAATAATAAATGTTTTTACGAAAGAAATAATGGAAGATTCAATTGCAATTACAAATGGAATAATAGTTGGAATAGGTGATTATGAAGCTAATGTAATAATAGATGCAGAAGGTAAATATATATCACCTGGCTTTATTGATTCCCACGTCCATATTGAATCATCAATGGTTTTACCTAGTGAATATGCGAAAACTGTACTACCACATGGAGTAACAACTGTTATTTGCGATCCACATGAAATCGCAAATGTTTCTGGGGTGGATGGAATAAAAATGATGTTAGACGCATCAGAAAATATTCCGTTAGACGTTAGAATTATGTTACCGTCCTGTGTACCTGCAACCTCTTTAGAGCGTGGAGGAGCCATACTTTATGCAGAACATTTAGAGCCCTTTATGACACATCCGAGAGTACTTGGATTAGCTGAAGTAATGGATTATCCAGCGGTTATGTCGATGGAAAAACAAATGATCGATAAATTAAAATTAGCTCACGCTTATCAAAAACCGATCGATGGTCATTTAGCTGGACTAACTAAAAATGAAATAAACACATATTCGTATGCAGGTATTTCAACTGATCATGAATGTACAAATGTTCAGGAAGTAATGGAAAGACTGAGAGCAGGGTTATATGTAGCATTTAGAGAAGGGTCCGCTGCAAGAAATCTAAAGGATTTATTACCTGCAGTAAATGATCGAAATGCACAGCGAATTATGTATTGCACTGATGATAAACATTTGGACGATATCATGAAAGAGGGTTCGATTGATTTTTGTATTCGAACAGCAATCAATTATGGAATTCACCCAGTGACTGCCTATTCAATGGCAACATTAAATCCAGCAGCATGCTATGGTTTAAAACAAAAAGGTGCAATTGCTCCTGGGTATGAAGCAAGCTTAGTATTTTTAAACGACTTAGAATCAGTAGAAGTTTCGGACGTATGGTGTAAAAATGAGTTTATCGTTAAAAACAAACAAATTAGTAAACGAATCAAAAATGAAGAGTCAAATTTAATTGATTCAAAAGTAAGCTTAGGAGATCTAAAGATTGAAGATCTTGAATTAAAAACAGACTCTAAAACGCTTGCAAATATAATTGAAATTAATCCAAATAGTATAGTAACAAATCATTTAATTGAAAAATTATCAAATGAACATACTCATTTTGTTCCAAATGTCGCCGAAAACTTATGTAAAATAGCAGTAATAGATCGCTATCATTCTGAAAAAGAGATTGGTCTTGGAATTGTTAAAGGTTTAAATTTAATTGAGGGAGCAATCGCTACAACCATTGCTCATGATTCACACCAATTAATCGTTGCCGGTATAAATGATAATGATATGTATCTTGCAATTAAAACAATTGAAGAAATGAACGGTGGAATAGTAGTCGTATCATCTGGAAAAGTAATTGCCAAATTATCTTTACCAATTGGCGGTTTAATGAGTAATCAATCTGCAGAAGAAGTAGAAGCAGGTTTACACCAAATTGAAAAATCCTTACTTCAAATTAGACCAAACAATACATTTAACGCTTTTTTAACATTATCATTTCTAGCGCTGCCTGTTATTCCGAGTATTAAAATAACTACTAAAGGTTTATTTAATGTAAATGAATTTAAATTTATTCCGGTTTTTCTTAGTGAATAAAAATAAAATAAGTGAAGACTCCTAGTTTACCTAAGGAGTCTTCAAGCTGTTGAAAAAAGAATTGTCAATTAAATTGTTGAATTAATCATTGATAAGTAAGTTGTGTCATATTGATTTCCACTACAGTGTGCTCGCTTTCCATGGGGCGAGATTCTTGAGCCTCCTCGGCGCCGCCTGTGGGGTCTTTAGCCTTCCCGCTTCTCCCATAGGAGCCTGGCACCCTTTCGTTCCAATCAAGTTCTTTATAAAAAAAGAATAATCTTAAATCAATAGAATAGTCAATTGAACGAATGAATTACACTTTGTTAATCAAATTGTAACTTATTATGACGACTTACACATCTTTACAAATATTGATCGTCAAAAAAGAAGATATTTTAATTTTTGCAAGTTAGTTAAAAAATTGATATATCAACCAAAATCACTTGTTTAT
>NZ_SCFN01000010.1 GCF_004138285.1 Gottfriedia acidiceleris
CAACCGGAATTACTGGAACGACTGGCTCAACCGGAATTACTGGAACGACTGGCTCAACCGGAATTACTGGAACGACTGGAACAACCGGAATTACTGGAACGACTGGAACAACTGGAACAACTGGAACAACTGGAACAACTGGAACAACCGGAATTACTGGAACGACTGGAGCAACAGGGTCAACAGGCTCAACTGGAATAACGGGAACGACAGGAGAAACAGGTCCAACCGGCCCAACCGGCCAAACCGGAGTAACCGGAGCAACTGGCTCAACTGGTATGACGGGAACAACAGGAACAACAGGAATAACAGGCCCAACTGGATCAACCGGAATAACAGGTCCAACAGGTTCAACCGGTACAACCGGAGTAACCGGGTCAATAGGCTCAACTGGAATAACGGGAACGACAGGAGAAACAGGTGCAACTGGCTCAACTGGTGTGACGGGAACAACAGGAATAACAGGTACAACCGGAGCAACAGGGTCAACAGGCTCAACTGGAATAACGGGAACGACAGGAGCAACCGGCCCAACGGGAATAACTGGAGCAACAGGTCCGACAGGCTCAACCGGAGCAGCCGGAGCAAGTTTTAATACATCCGGCTCGGCAGCAAATACTTCTGGAGCAACAATTGCAATTACACTTTTAGGTCCTTCACCTATACCGTTTCCGAACGCACAAAATTTATCAGCAGATATAACAGTGAACAACCCGACAGCTACCATTTTTACGATTAATACAAGTGGTAGATATCTAATAACTTATCAAGTGTATCCTACATTATCTTTACTAACGACTTTTCAGTTATTTCGTAATGGGGCTGGTGTTGCAGGTACAAATATATCTGCTGCAATTGGATTAAGTTTAGTCAGTAACCAAGTGATTATTAATATAAATGCAGGTGACACGATACAAGCAATGGTGTCTGCTACTTTAGCAGCAACAGTATCGTTAGCAGCTGGTACAACCGCTGCTACAATTTCCATTGTTAGAGTAGGTTAATTTATAATATTTTAATTTAACAAGTGACTACAAGTTATATGAGAAAGTTTAATAGTGGTCACTTTTCTTTTTAAGAATTATATACTAAAAATATGGCTTTCTAGTATTTTAAAGTACATAGGTTATTAACTATAATAAGTGAGGGATAAAAATTGAAACAAAAAAGACCAGATGTACCAAACTTACCTAGTATTACATTACCAGTTTCATCACCAACTCCTTTACCACCTGTACCTCCGCCAACACCACCTACTTCACCAACACCAATACCAACTCCAACAAAATGTGATCCATGTATTCCAATTGATCTATGTGGTAATATTTTGATTCAAGATAATTTTGAAAAACCAGTTGAACTGTGGAGTTTAGGTGGAAATTTAACTGCTATAGCACCGATTTCAGTCTATAATAGCGAAAGCAGTACTGGAGCTATAACAATCGAAGTAAATAGCAATATTTGTCATATAATTACCGTTTTGCCAGGTAATACGAGTAGTTATACTAGTCAATATATAAAATCTGTAACCATACTACAATCAAGTCAATCTCCAATCTATTTAGAAGGTAAATATTGTATTACTGGTAAAATTATTGATAAATAATAAACACATATTATATAAACATGAGCTTATTGCATAATCGCATTAAGCTTTTTTTTCATAGGCTCTTTTAATGTATATTGTTGATTTTTTTATGCAACTAAATAGTAGTATAGTACAATAAGGAATCATAAAATATGTTACTATAATGAAGGCAATTAAAGCTCTTATTAAAAGTTCGAGAAAGGTTGATTTAGTGAAAAAAGCTTTTTATTTAATATATTTATTACCGATTCCTTTTTTTACCACATGGTTTGATTTGAACAGAGTACCATATACATCTTATTTTTTATTATTTGCAACTCTTATTATGGGGTTATTACTAATTCGATTAAGAATGAGTCACATTTTTCATAGTAAATGCATTAGTACTTTTATTATCTATTATTTTAGTGAAATTTTTTATACCAGAAAATGGTCCATATAAAATAATTGAAAGAAATATTTCTCCAATTTTCTATTTTATATTATATTTTCTAGGTCAATTGATTATTAGATTTATATTTCACGTTATAGCGATCAATAAATCAGATACAAAAGTGGAGTGAAATTTTATAATTTCTAAGCTAAAAAGCTTTGTAATTAAAATAGAGGGTTTGAACTTATGCAACGAACCCAACGCTTTAGTTGATTAAGGGTTCCTAAAGGTTGTCTAAATTAGACAACCTTTTTTTAGTTCAAAAATCAACATTTATATTTAAAAAAACCTTTTTCATAAAAAATAGGCGTACTTAAATAAAACACTTTACATATGATTTAAAGAGTAGTATGGTTAGTTACATGAGTAACTAACTAAATAACTAACTAACCAAGTAAATAACTAACCTGAAAGGAAGGTGCTAATGAAACCTACATTAGATGAATCACAGCCAATATTTCAACAAATTGCGGTTATGATTATGGACGAAATTATAGATGGAAGAATTAAAGAGGGTGAACAAGTGCCTTCAACAAATGAATTATCTCGCTTTTTTAATATTAATCCTGCAACTGCAAGGAAAGGTCTTCAAGAATTAGTTGATAAGGAAATAATTTTTAAACAAAGAGGTGTGGGTATGTTTGTTTCAACAGGTGCAAAAGAAAAGTTACTTTTAGAGCGAAAACAGCAGTTTTATGAAGATTATGTTGCACCTTTACTTAAAGAAGCTGCGAGAATTCATTTAAATGAAGAAATGGTAATTGAATTAATTAAGAGAAATAACGACTCTAATTAGGAGGGGTATAAATTGATCGAAATTAAAAATTTGACATATGGCTATAAGCATACACCAGTTTTAACGGATTTCAATTTTAATGAAACAGAACCGAGTATTATTGCATTATGGGGAAGAAATGGTGCAGGAAAAACAACTTTGATGAGTTTAGTTGCTGGCCATTATAAACCAAACGAAGGTTCAATAAAAGTCTTAGGAGAAGAACCTTATAATAATTTAAATGTACTAGAGAATATTTGTTATATCCAAGAAAATCATCCATTTGGTCATAATTGGAGAATAGATGATTTGTTAAAATACGGAAGGTACTTTCATCCTAATTGGGATCAACAATTTGCAGAACATTTAGTTCAAGTTTTTGAATTACCAAAGAATAAAAAAATCACTAAGTTTTCAAAAGGAATGAAAACAGCAGTGCAAATCATTTTAGGATTAGCTAGCAATGCAAAAATAACAGTTCTCGATGAGCCAACTAATGGGTTAGATGCAGTTAAAAGAAAACAGTTTTACGATGCATTAATGGAAAGTTATGAAGAAAATCCGAGACTCATTTTACTTTCAACACATCATATCGAAGAAATTCAACCATTATGTGAAACGATCGTCGTAGTAAATGATGGCAAGGTACTATTTCATGAACAAATGGAATTAATGCGAGAGAAAGGAATTATTCTTTCTGGAAATATAGATTCAATAGAACATGTAACTAAAAATATTTCTATACTGGAATCCTCTAAAATCAGTTCGACACAAAAAGTAATGATTGATGAATTATTTACAAATGAATGGAAAAAAATCGCTGAAGATCACCATCTTACAATTGAAAAAGCAACTCTACAAGACTATTTAATAAATAAAACAAAAAATAAAGAGGTGAAAAGATGAACTCGATAAGAGGTACTTATCAACTAGTTTTTGATGAATTGAAATGGTATTTTAAAATATTTTCTTTAATTACTTTGTTGTTATCAGTTGTTTATGTATCCGTTAGTATAATTTTTAAAATCCCTTTACAAAGTGGTGCAGCTTTGTTTGGACCGATTTATGGGGGCATTAGTACATTCGCGGTTGCAGGATTGGTGATTCCTTTTCAAGTTGCAATTGGATTAGGTAGTACAAGAAGACAGTTTTTAAAATCTTATATTGTAATGTCAGTTTTAATGGTTATTACTAGTATAACTTACTTAAATATACTTTATTACATTATGAATATATTATTAGAAAAAGGAATAAATAGTTTTCACTTTTTCCATCCTGCTGAATTCGTCTCTTCAGAATATCATTTCTTTACGTATTATTGGGTCGACCTAATGGTTGGTTTTATTATACTAGGACTTTCTTCCTTTATTGCTGTATTAGTTAGAAGATTGGGGATACTCTATTTTCTAATGACACTAGTTTTAGTTAGTATTTTAATGACTTTTTTATCTATAAATGGTATAAGTTCAGACTTTTTTAACTTGATTTTAAAAATTAAGCCGATCAATTTGTTTACTTTAATTGGATTGGTAGGAATAGTGCTTCAATTATTAACATATCCAATGATGTTAAATGCACCATTAAAAATGAAAGGTAGAAATTAAAAACGATTCATGAAAAAGTATGTGGATAAATAGCATACTTTTTCTTTTGTTTTATAAATAGCTAACAAAATATTCTGTATAATATAGACAAAATACAATAAGTTAGGAGATTAAATGATGACATTTACAATTAATCCGATTGCTTTTGTTAAAAATTCAAGAAAAGAAATTGAAGACGATCACTGGGGTTCAATTATCTCTGAAATCGAGTTAGTTGATGAGTTTAATGAAGAAGCATTAAGTGGCATAAGTGATTTTTCACATCTAGAGATTATTTTTTATTTCAATAAAGTGACTGATGAAATGATTCAATACAATGCTAGACATCCTCGAAATAATATTCATTATCCAAAAGTTGGAATTTTTGCTCAAAGAGGTAAAAACAGGCCCAATAAATTAGGGCTAACATCAGTTGAACTATTAAAACACAGTGGCCGCATTCTTACAGTAAAAGGGTTAGATGCGATCGATGGTACGCCAATCATTGATATTAAACCAATTATGAAAGAATTTCTTCCTAAGGGGGAGATCAAACAAGCAGAATGGTCAAAGTCTTTGATGGAAAAATATTGGTGATAAAGATTTAATAATAATGAAAGAGTTGTCTCAAATGTTTTTAATTTAGGCTTTTTAATCACTCCCATTAAACCTACGTTAAGCAAAATGGAGCCGTTTCGTTCATTATGACTAAAGTTTTCGTTCGCTCGGAAGAACAAGTATTAAACAATAAAACAATTTGCAAATACAAATTAAAATGTGAGGTGTAGTATGGATATTAGATATAGAATTGCCTCAACAAATGATAGTTCAGAAATTGCTAGATTATCAGGTCAATTGGGTTACAATGTCGAAAAAAATCAAGTCATTGAAAGATTAAATAAAATATTAGAACAGAAAGATAATGTTGTAATTGTAGCAGAAATTGAAGGTAAACTTATTGGATGGATTCATGCTCACGGACGATATTTGATTGAGTCTCCACCCTATATTGAAATTGGTGGTTTGATTGTTGACAGTACATATAGGGGTCTAAAAATTGGTAAGATTCTAGTGGAAAGATGCGAAGAATGGTCAAAATTATCAGGGTTTAAAGAAATAAGAGTACGGACAAATGAAACTAGATTAGAGACACTTGTTTTTTATAAAAAGATTGGTTTCGAAAACACTAAATCACAAAAAGTATTTAAGAAAGAATTAATTGTAAACTAAAAGTAAATATTTACTGCTTTAGTCAATATATGCGGTAAATTCACTTTCTCTTTAGCTTGTAGACAATTTGGAGTTTATTCCATGTTTACAAGCTTTTTTTGTATAATAAAAAAATTTAAAAGGTAAATATAAAGTAGGATTTAAGTCACGACTAGAACCAACTGACGCCTTTTATTCGTGAAAGGTTTTAAGAAATATGATAAAAAAACATTTAAACATTATAACGTTATATTGACTAATGCGAAATTAGATGTTATTCTACATTGGAATAATAAACAAGATAGTTGTAAACGAATACATTAATCAATTTAGTTTGTTTACTGAAAAGGATGAGGGGAAATGAAGGATCATTTCGTACTGCAGAATGTAAAAATGATAGACGGAAGTTCTGTAGATATCATAGTAGAAAATAAAAAGATTATAGACATTGTAGCTGCTGGATGTGGTAATGGTGAGAAAATAGTAGATTACAAGCACAATGTATTTGTTTCTAGTGGTTGGATTGATATGCATGTCCATGCATATGCAGAATTTGAGCCATATGGTGATGATGTCGACGAGATTGGTTATAAAACAGGTGTTACTACAATTGTTGATGCGGGTAGTACTGGCGCTGATAATTTGTCCAAGTTGGTAAGTAGCTGTAAAAAGTCAAAAACAAATGTTTTCGCATTTTTAAATATTTCGCGAATTGGCTTAAAACGAATTGACGAGTTATCCGATTTGTCTTGGTTAGATGAGGATCAACTCAAAAATACAATTGCAGAACATAAAGATTTTATTATCGGACTGAAGGCAAGGATTAGCAAAAGTGTAGTAGGTGACAATGGTGTAGAACCTTTAAAAATAGCTCGTAAGTTTTCTAACGAAACCGACTTACCACTTATGGTTCATATTGGTTCAGGACCGCCAGATATTAATGATGTTCTAAACCTACTTGAAAATAAAGATATAATTACTCACTACCTAAATGGTAAAGCAAATAATTTGTTTGATGAGATGGGAAGACCTCTTCCTAAATTTCTAGAGGCAATTAATCGAGGTGTTCATTTAGATGTTGGGCACGGAAATGCAAGTTTTTCGTTCAAAACGGCTTTGCTAGCTAAAGAACATGGAATTAAATTCGATACCATTAGTACTGATATTTATCGAAAAAATCGATTGAATGGACCAGTTTATAGTATGTCACATGTTTTATCAAAATTTTTATACTTAGGTTATTCACTAGAAGAGATTATTGATGCTGTTACAGTTAATGCGGCTAAGTGGCTTAATAAACCGGAACTTGGAAGAATTTCAGTAGGAGATATTGCAAACCTCACTTTATTTACTGTTGAAGATGAAGTGACATCCTTACTAGATTCTGAAGGAGACGAGCGTAAAGCTGAACAAAACATCGTAGTAAAAGGAGTGGTTATTAATGGAGAACACGTTGAATGCTAAATATGGTTTAAAAAGGGTAATTAATGCAAGCGGTAGGATGAGTATATTAGGTGTTTCTGCTCCTACGGACACTGTCATGGAAGCGATGAAAATTGGTGGACAAAATTATGTTGAAATTTCGGACTTAGTTAATAAGGCTGGAATGCATATTGCGGGTCTACTTAAATCAGAGGCAGCTGTTGTAGTGAACTCAGCTTCAAGTGGAATTGCCCTTTCAGTAGCGGCAATTGTAACTGAAGGAAACCGACGTAAAAGCGAAAGATTACACCAAGAATCAATTGAAAAAAATGAAATCGTAATGCTAAAGGGACACAACGTACAGTATGGTGCTCCAGTAGAAACGATGATCTTCCTTGGCGGAGGAAAATTAGTAGAAGTCGGCTATGCAAATGAGGGGAAAGTTGAGCATATTGCAGATGCTATAAATGAAAAAACAGCTGCAATTTTATATGTGAAATCGCATCATGCTGTACAAAAAAATATGATATCAGTTGAAGAAGCATGGGAAGTAGCTCAAGCCAATAATGTACCTTTAATAGTAGATGCTGCCGCTGAAGAAGATTTACAAAAATATGTCAAAGTCTCTGATTTAGCAATATATAGCGGTTCGAAAGCAATTGAAGGACCTACTTCAGGTATTGTTGCTGGTAAGCAAAAATATATCGAATGGTTAAAAGTACAATTACATTGTATCGGTAGAAGTATGAAAGTTGGTAAAGAAACCACTTTTGGTCTGTTGCAAGCTTTGGATGAGTATTTTGTCAAAAAAGACAATAGTGAAAATGAAAAAGCTAGTTTACAAGTTTTAAAATCGCTAGAGTCGATCGATGGTATAAAAGTAACGATTGTACAAGATGAAGCGGGACGAGCTATTTTTAGAGCACGAATCCAAATTGATCCTGTTGTAACGAAAACTACAGCGAAGGATGTAAACGATCAATTAAAGAATGGTAATATTGCGATTTATACTCGCGATTACGGAGTTCGTCAAGGCTTTTTCGATATTGATCCACGACCACTACAATCTGATGATATTTACGTAATTGAAGCACAATTAAGAGCAATATTAGGAGGAACTGAACAATGACAAATATTGAAAAACGATTTTATAACAACCGAGTAGCATTAAATGTTTTAGCAAATAGTATTGAAAATGCAGTTGAAGTTTTTGAAGCTGCAGAAGGTCACGTATTAGTAGGTGTTCTTTCAAAAGATTACCCAACGGTAGAGGCTGCTGTAACAGCAATGAAAGAATACGGTGCAGCAATTGATGAAGCAGTATCGATTGGTCTTGGTGCTGGTGATAACAAACAAGCAGCAGTTGTTGCAGAAATCGCTAAACATTATCCAGGAAGTCATATCAATCAAGTATTTCCTGCAGTAGGTGCTACACGCGCCAACTTAGGTGAAAAAGATAGCTGGATCAATTCCCTAGTATCTCCAACTGGAAAAGTAGGCTATGTAAATATCTCTACTGGACCTGTTAGTGCTGCTAGCGAAACAGCGATTGTACCAATCAAATCTGCGATTGCGTTAGTTCGTGACATGGGTGGAAATGCATTAAAATACTTCCCAATGAAAGGGTTAAAACACGTAGAAGAGTTTCGTGCTGTAGCAAAAGCATGTGGAGAAGAAGGTTTTGCCTTGGAGCCTACTGGTGGTATTGATTTAGAGAATTTTGAAGAGATTTTAGAAATTGCATTGGAAGAAAAAGTACCTAAAATTATCCCACACGTATATTCATCAATTATTAATGAAGAAACTGGAAAAACTAATCCTGAAGATGTAAGAAAATTATTAGCAATCACTAAAAGCTTGGTTGAAAAATATGCGTAAACAAATTGTTGCTTTCGGAGAAGTAATGATGCGATTGCAAGTGCCAGGGTATGAACTACTGGCACAGGCAAACGCTTTACAATATTCTTTCTCGGGAACTGGTGTAAACGTTGCGTCCGCAATGACTAAGCTTGGTCATGATGGCTATTTAATAACAAAATTGCCGAATAATCCATTAGGAGATGCTGCGATTGCTTACTTGCAACGATTAGGAATTAATCGAAATTATATTACTAGAGGCGGAAAATATCTTGGACTGTATTTTTTAGAAAATGGTTTTGGGCAGCGCTCTAGTCGTGTGACATATACTAATCGTTTAGAAAGTAGCTTTAATACTGCATCTTATATCGATTATGATCTTGATCTAATTGCAAAACAAGCAGATGTTATCCATTTTTGCGGTATTACACTAGCGATGACAGATGATACAAAAGAAACAATGAAAATTCTTGCGAAAAAAGTAAAAGAAAATGGCGGATTAGTTTGTTTCGATTGTAATTACCGACCTTCTTTATGGGAGGGAGGATATAGTAAAGCAAAACCTCATTATGAAGAAATGCTAGCATTAGCTGATATCGTCATGATGAATGAGAAAGATGCAATGTATATTTTAGGAATGGAGACGGAGGAAGCTTCTAGGGAAACGCAACTAAAAGACCTTATTCCTAAAGTTGCAAAACAATATAACATACAAACTATTGCTGGAACGCACCGAGCAATTAATAGTGACAATTCACATTCATTACGTGGATATCTATTCACTAATGGAGAGTTTCACTTTTCGGAAAATACTTCTTTTTCCGTATACGATCGAATTGGTGCTGGAGATGCTTATACTAGCGGTATATTACATGGTGTGTTATCTAAGTTTTCACCAGAAAAAACCGTTCACTTTGCACAAACAGCGGGAATGTTAGCATGTACAATCGTTGGAGATACGCCAATGTCAACTGAAGCAGAAATTTTATCAGCTATGGCTGGAACAATTGATGATATTAAGCGCTAAAAAAGGAGAGGTAAGGGAATGAGTGTGAATCGTAAAAAAGGACCGTTGTATTTACAAATTAAAGAGATGATAAAGGATCGAATTTTACATGGAGTTTATCCAATTCACACAAATATTCCCTCAGAACCTCAATTAGAAGAAGAGTTTAGTGTTAGTAAAATTACGATTAGAAATGCCATAAAAGAACTTGTCCAAGAAGGATATTTAGAAAAGAAAAGTGGTAAAGGAACAAAGGTTATTGCGAATGTTACGAGCGCGAAGCTTTCAAAAGGGAAACGTTTTACAGAAATTTTAGTTGAGGAAGGGCATCATATTACTAAAAAAGTGCTGAGTATAAAAAAACCAGAAATAACAGCGGATTCTATACCTTATTCTGTATTTGGTGATAAATATGTCCAAATTGAGCGAATTTATTTACTGGAAAATGAACCATATATTCACTTTACGCACTATATTTCAATTGACGTAACGGAAGAAGAAATAGAAGACATACAGATCAGTTCCTTATATCGATTCTTAGAAGAAAATAATATTCGATTAGAATCTTTCCGAGATGAATTTGCAGTAGCAGTTGCTCCGGATCATGTTTGTGAGATTTTAAATATAGAAAAAGGCACAACCACATTAAAAAGAATTCGTCGTTCTAGTGATGAAGATGGAAATGTTTTAGAAATCAGTGAAGGTTACTATAATACGGCCAAACAAAATTACGTTGTAACTTACAATGATTCAACGCAGTAATTTATCTTCATTTTATAAAATGTAAGCGATTACTAAAGGAGAGTATGCAAAAATGGATTTATATTTGATAGGAATTACATTAGTAGCAATCGTTATCGTTATTTTAGGAGTTTCGTGGTGGAAATGGCATGCATTTATTAGTTTATCAGTAGCTGGCCTTTTCCTAGCCGTTTTTTCTGGCGTATCAATGGATAAAATTGTAACAGCTTATGAAACAGGAGTAGGCGCCGTTCTCGGCCATCTTGTTGGGATTTTAGCTTTAGGTACGATTTTAGGAAAAATGATGTCAGATTCTGGAGCAGGTATGCAAGTAGCTGATTTCTTTATTAAAAAATTCGGTGTGAAAAACCTACCATGGGCAATGTTGCTTTCAGGATTTATTATTGGAATACCAGTATTTTTTGAGGTAGGTCTAGTAATCTTGTTACCTCTTGTTATATCAATTCGTAAATCTACCAATTCAAATATTCTATTAATTGGTATCCCAGTACTCGCTGGTTTATCGATTGTACATGGTTTAGTGCCACCACATCCTGGTGCGATGACAGCGATTGGTATTTATAATGCAGACTTAGGAAGAGTCCTACTTTATTCATTAATCATTGCTTTTCCAACTGCAATCATTGCAGGTCCGATCTTTTCAAAATGGATTCACAAACGTGTAACACCAATTGGTGAACCAGAATTAATTCGAGTTGAAACGAAGTCAAATGCTTTACCAAGTACAGGTGTATCATTTTTCATCATTTTACTTCCAGTTTTACTAATGGTGTTAACTGTAATTACACCATACTTATCTCTACCTAGTGCAATTGCTAAATTCTTAATTTTAATTGGTAGCCCTGTAATTGCTCTATTAATCTCTTGTTTTGCAGCTTATTATTTATTAGGGTATCGACAAGGAATGGACAAAACTTTAATAAAAAAATTAACTGATGAATGTTTAACACCTTTAGCTTCAATTATATTAATCATCGGTGCAGGTGGCGCATTTAAGCAAATTCTAATAGAAAGCGGTGTAGGAACTGCCATTGCAACAATGTCTGAGCAAATGTCACTATCACCGATCGTGCTTGCATTCTTAGTAGCAGGGTTAATAAGAATAGCTACTGGTTCAGCTACAGTTGCTTTAACAACAGCAGCTGGAATTGTTTCTCCAGTAGTCGCACATATGACTGGTGTAAACTTAGAATTGCTTGTTATTGCAACTGGCGCAGGTTCACTAATGTTTTCACATGTAAATGATGCAGGTTTCTGGTTAGTAAAAGAATACCTTGGATTAACAGTAAAAGAAACATTCAAAACATGGACAGTAATGGAAACGATTCTTTCGTTTGTAGCGTTTGGACTTACACTAGTTTTAGACTTATTTATTTAAGAATAAAGGAAGGGGCTGTCTCTAAAGTCAGGTTAACTGACACTAAAGGCGCCTCTTTTTTTAATAGTTATACGAACGCTTCGGGAACATCATATATTTTACCTATGTTATATTGATCTAAGTAGTGAGGGTATCTCATAGTAGTTTTCCATTTCAAATTTTCTGCTATTGTACAATTATTAGCTCCAAATATACTTACAGGTATAGGTAATTATTTATTTTATTTGCGATTTCCGGATTTTATTTGCAGACCACTCTTCTTTTCAAACGTTTCATCAACTAATTGCATAGTCAGGCTCCTTATTTGCGATTTTTAAAGTCTTGTAAATCGCCTCGATTCCAGCTTTTAACGTTTTTCTAATCTTATTTGCGGTTATAAAAACGAGGGTTCCCATATTGTAATACTTTTAGGACACCCTCTTACTTCTTAAATTTGAGTACGCAAATTAATTTTAATTAAAATCTAATGGACGTAAACTTGCTTCGATTTCAGCACGTTTAGGCTCTAGAAATGGAGGCAATGCTAAACGTTCACCTAGTGTATCAATATTTTCGTCTACATCAAATCCAGGGGTATCAGTTGATAATTCGAATAAAATATGATTTGGTTCTCTAAAATAGAGCGCTTTAAAATAGTAGCGTTCTACTTTTCCTGAATTCGTAATCCCAAGTGAATTTATTTTGTCTGCCCATTTATTATATTCTTCTATGTTCGGTACTCTAAAAGCTACATGATGTACACTACCTCGTCCAGGTCTAGCTCTCGGTAAGTCTGGTCTTACTTCCAAGTGAACTTCTGCTCCAGCACCACCTAATCCGGTTTCGTAAACTTCTATACTTGCAAAATTCCCTTCCGTAGAAGGGTAAGTTCCAACAAGTCTAAAACCTAAAACATCCGTTAAAGTTTTGCTAGTAGGAGTCGAATCTTTTACGGTAAGTGTCACTGGACCTAAGCCAAGAATTCCATGTTCGGTTGGGATATCTGATTTATTCCAAGGAGTGCCCGGTAAAACACCTTTTTCACCATTATCTGCTACTAAAATTAATCTTGTACCTTCATAATCTTGAAATGCGAGTGTATCTCGATTTGCTCTTTTAAGTATTTCATCATGTGAAATATTAAGTTTATTAAAGCGATTCTTCCAATAATGTAGTGACTCAGTTGTGGCCACTCTTAATGAAGTTGAAGATATGATCGAGTGACCTGGGTATGTATTTCCTAGATTAGGGATATCGAAAAATGTTATTTCTGTTCCGGGATTTGCTTTTGCATCACCGTAAAATAAGTGATAACTGGAAGTGTTATCTTGATTTACAGTTTTCTTAACAAGCCTCATCCCTAAAACCTTAGTGTAAAACTCGTAATTTTTTTCAGCCTTTGTAGTAAGTAGTGAAACATGATGAATTCCCAATAATTCCACTTTCATCACTCCTTTAAAATTTTTATTGTAATAATATGACCTTCATAATTTTTATGTACACATTGTAAATGGTTAGAGATTGAGGTAAAGTTTTATGTTAAACTGTTATCTAATAATTATAATGTTCAGATAAATAAAACAGAAAGGGGAAAATGTTTTGTATTTCGGTTATTTATTAATTTTAATATCTGCTATAGCTTTTGGATTAATGCCTATTTTTGCGCTTTATGCTTATGATCAAAATGTTAGTGTTAATACATTATTATTTTTAAGGTTTACATTTGCGACAATTATGTTCTTTAGTTACTTAGTGGTTAGTAAAAAATTAGTTAAAATTACTAAAAAACAATTAGTATTGTTTGTTTTACTAGGTGGAGTTTTGTATATGCTTCAATCAAGTTTTTATTTCAGTTCAGTAAAATATATTCCTGCTTCATTAGCAGCACTAATTCTTTATTTATATCCCATTTTTGTAGCAATTCTATCATTTTTAGTAAACAAAGAGCAATTAACAAAAAATATAACGATATCAATTTTACTATCGTTAGCTGGAATTGTACTAGTGTTGGGAGCTCCTGCAGAAAATATAAATCCATTCGGAATCATATTAGCATTAGCAGCAGCAATCGTTTACTCAATATACATAATTGTTGGCGGTAGGGTTTCGATGCATGTTCCTCCATTAGTAACAAGTGCATATATTTCTTTATTTGCAGCAATTTCATTTTTACTAGTTGGCGTATCGACTAACACGATCCACATTCATTTTAAATTTATTGGTTGGATTTCAATTTTAGGTATTTCAATTATTTCAAGTGTTATATCAATGGGAGCATTTTTTGCTGGTGTAAAACGAATTGGACCGACAAAAGGAGCCGTATTAAGTATGGTGGAGCCAGTTGTGACAATCACATTTTCAACTATTCTATTTCATGAAAATATGAGTTTACTTCAAATAATCGGTGGGACAATTGTTCTAGGTGGAGCACTTTTAGTTGTTCTTACTAGTGAGAAAAGAAAGATTGTTGAGAATAAAATGGATTTTTAAATGTTATATGCTAAAATGTATTTAGAATATTAGTTTAATAATTTTTAAATGTTAATATGGCTGCTTATGCAGCTATTTTTAATTTGTAAAGGAGTAATAGAATGTTTGAATTAAAATTAAAAAATGGAGAAATAGTAAAAGTTCGTCAAGCAACAGGAACTGATGCTAAATTAATTATAGATTTTTATAACATCGTAGGTGGAGAAACGAACTTTTTATCATTTGGAGGAAACGAGTTTAAAAGAAATGAAGCAGAATATCAGACATTTTTAGAAGATACCTTCAATGAAAAAAATTCAATTATATTATTAGGTACGATCAATGATCAAATAATCAGTATCGGTTCAATCAATTCCAGTCAAAAGGAACGTACGAAGCATGTTGGTACTCTAGGCATTGTAATTAAAAAAGAATATTGGGGATTAAGTTTAGGGAAGTTATTGATGCAATCATTAATTGATTGGGCTAAACAAAATGATCTAACTAGAAAAATTCAATTAGTTACGAATGAAGATAATCTTAAAGCCATTCAATTGTATAAAAATTTAGGATTTGAAATTGAAGGTGTAATGAAAGAAGATACTTATTTAAATGGAAAGTATTGTAATACTTTAATGATGGGCTTATTTATTAAATAGTACTGAAAATAACAAGTTTAAACGCTCTATTATAGACACTCAAATGAATAAAGTTTTTATTTAATAGCATACGAACTACAATCCAATTAGAGCATTTATATAATTAGAAAGATTATCATTTTATAAAGGTGTAAATATGATTAAAGATTTATTTCTTAATTTTGCATTGTTAATATTTTTCTTAATTGGATTTAATCGAATTCAAAATTTTTTAAAGCAAAAGTTTCAAAAAGAATATCCAATAATTGTAGGAGTACTACATGGAATATTTGGCATTATTTTAATTGTTTTTGGAGTGAGCATCTATCAAAATAACATTTTAGATTTTAGACATCTTGCTATTTTATCTGCGGCATATTTTGGAGGAATTAGAGCTACCATTTTTACTAGCATGATGCTTATTGCATTTCGCTTTTCTTTTTTTGGTGTAAGTGATGGTTCAATTTATGCATGTGTAACGATTGCAATAAATGCGGTCGTCAGTGGTCTTCTAAGTAGTTGGATTAAACAATATTGGACTAAATGGTTTAGTATGATTTCCTTTTTAGTCTTACTAAGCAGTTTCTTCTTTGTCTATCAATATATTAAATTTTCCAATTCAGTTGTTCCAGTAATGCCAGTTTATGAAGTAGCGATTATTTTAGGTGGAACATTCATTGCTTTTTTTATTCACTACTTAAATAAAAATGACGAACTAAAGATTGCACTTAAAGAAAGTGAAGAAAGATATCGAACATTAATAGAAACTTCCCCAGATGGAATATTTGTCCAAATAGATGGAGAAATTAAGTTAGCAAACCAAAAAGCTGCTAATCTACTTGGAGCAAATTCACCTTCTGAATTAATAGGAATCTATGTATTTGACTTGATTGAACATACAGGGTTAAATGATTCATTTAGTCGCTATCAACAATTTATTAATAGTGATCTCATACAGGATCATAAAGAAAGTAGCTATATCCGTTTAGATGGTTTAAAAATTGATCTATCATTCTCAGGTTCTAAAGTAATATATGAGGGCCAATTAGCAACGATGGTTGTTTTTAGGGATATTACTCAACAAAAAGAGTCAGAACGAAAATTACAACAAGCAAATCATTTATTACATAAACTATCAATTACAGATGGTTTAACAGGATTAGCAAATAGACGATATTTTGATGAAGTTTTTCAAATAAAATGGAATGAGGCTCGAACGAATCAAACTCCGATTACAATCATGTTGATCGATATTGATTCATTTAAAATATTCAATGATACTTATGGTCATTTAGAAGGAGATAAATGTCTACAAACTGTAGCAAATGCCATTTCGATCAATTTATTAAGAGATAATGATTTCTCTGCAAGATATGGTGGTGAAGAGTTTGTTGGTATTTTATCAGAAACAAGTGAAGAAGAAGCATTTAATATTGCAGAAAAAATTCGAAATGTAATAGTAGATTTAAAGATTCCAAATGAAAAGTCATTAGTTTCCCCGTTTGTAAGTGCTAGTATTGGATTGGTAAATTTAGTGCCAAATGATTCAATTGACTTAGTAGAAGCCATACATTTTGCCGACAAAGCTCTTTACTTGGCTAAATTGAATGGTAGAAATCAAGTAAATGTATATTCTAGTAATTTGGAAAATTCTTTCGTTAAAAAAGCCTTGTGATATTTAATCACAAGGCTTTTTGTTAAAGTAGCTATAGTTTTTAGAAGCACGTAAACGATCTAATTCGATGTGTATCAATTCCAAAAAATACCCATCTCCAGCCAATCCATCTCCAACCTGCAACTGAGGTTCTGCCGACGAAGGTTGGAAAGAACCAAAATTGTTCGCCATTATTCAACCATACATAAGTATTTCTAAATCGACAACCAGCAATTGCACCTGGATCTACTGCAAATGCTGTAGCTTGCGACATTTGTGGTGTAAATGAAGGTGGTGGTGCAGTCGGTTGACCTTGAGATTGCCCATGACCTCCACCACCCGGTTGTCCCGGAAATCCTGGGAATCCACCTGGTTGCCCTGGGAATCCGCCTGGTTGTCCTGGAAAGCCTGGAAATGTTCTATATTGAGGGAAAAAGTTCATTTTATCAACTCCTTTTTAGTTTAATCATTATTAAAGTATGAAAATGAATGTTTTTTGTTTGGGCTGATAGTTAAATAACTAGGGATATTTGCGATAAGTAAATAAGATCATGATTATGAAGGTTTTGAGCATGACAATTTCATAAAGAAACATTTCAAAGAGAAGACTGGTCAACTTCTCTTTTTTTTTAATGTTCAAAGTTAGGAAATTCTACTTATTCTAGTGATCAAAAAAATCCAGTTAATTTCCAAAAAACATAGTATTTTTAGTGAAAAATACTCGTTTTTACTTTGGGAGGTAAAAAAAATACTTTTGAAAGTAAAAAACACTTGCACAATTCTGTAAATTCGAATAAATTAAACTTATAGGAGGAGAAAAATGGAAAATTTACGCTTGAATGTCGCTTTGTTACGTCGTAGAGTACCGAATTTAACTACTTCTGCAAAAACTGTTGGACTTCGACCAGCAACCGTTTCAAACTTATGTACCGGAAAAATTCCAATTGGTCGCTCAGAAGTAAGAACACTAGTCGCATTAGCTGCTTTAGCAGAATGTACATTGGATGAACTTATAATTAGAGGGGAGAAAATTGAGATGATTGAAACGGGAATAAAAACGCTTGATTTATTTGCTCCATTAGTAAAAGGTGGTACAGTCGGGTTGGTTGCAAGACCAGGTATGGGTCAATTAGTTGTATTAGCAGAAATGTTTTATAAATTAAAGAATGATTCCTATTTTACAATTTTATTAAAACCAGAAGGTGAGCATCCAGAAATAGACGATATTTTAGCTGATGTAAATTTAGTATGTCATTCAATTGCTGAAGTGTATGAAACAATTGCAAAAGAGGGAAAAAACGTAGAGTTTGCTTTCGCAGCGGATCGTTCAAACGTCATTACAGGTGATATTAACCGTCTCCAACAAAAATTAGCAGATATCGGTATTGAAGGTGTAACTACTTTTTTAGTTGATTTAAAAGGAGAAGCGGTGGACGAAGATTTCCCTTACGGACCTTTAGAAACATTATGGCAGTTTGATGCAGACTTAGCTTTCAGACATAAATACCCTGCAATTAATCCTATTCATTCAACATCTACAGTTTTAGAAGATAATCAACTAGATCAAACCCACAACCAAGTACAAAAAGCAGCACAGAAATTATTACGTAGATATCGTGAACTAAGGTCATTAGTAACAGTACATGGAATTGATTCATTACCTGGAAATGAAAAATTGACGTATAAACGTGGTGAATTATTAGAAGCATATTTAACTCAACCATTTTTCGTAGCAGAAGAATTCACAGGTACAAAAGGAGCATCTGTTAATTTGCAAAGTACTTTACAAGATGTTCGAAAACTAATCGATGGTGCTTACGATTCGATGGAAGTAGATAAAATGAATTTTATTGGTAGCCTGTAGATTTCAAACATTAATATTTTAATGAACAGTGTGACGCTTATGTATGTGTCACACTTTTTTTATATTTAACCTAATAAAGTTTTCTGGAGGATGGTAGTATAAAATTTAAGAATTATTTAAGAATTTAATAATAGGCAATTAATTTTTCTAAATTATACTATGCCACATACTAATATCTAAAATGTAATAAAGTAATAGTTCATCACACGCCTGAAAGTTGGAGTATATTTTGTCGATTCGAAAACGGTTAATCTTATCTAATATTGCTATGATTGTTATTCCAATCATTTCTTTTATCCTCATCGAGATTTTGCTCGGTGTGTTTTACTACAAAGTTTTTGAACCTAAATTTAATGGTCATCCACCACATTCATTTTATTTTTTCCGTTTCGGAATCATTGTCCCTATTTTTGCAATTACAAATGGAGTGCTATCATATTTTGTTTCCAGAAGTATACTAAGACCAGTAAAAAATCTTACAAATGCTGCTAAACAAATTAGTGAAGGAAATTTAAATTTTGAAGTTAAACAAATCAATAAAGATGAACTCGGTCAATTAGCAATTAGCTTTGAATTAATGAGGAGAAATCTAAAAGAGTCAGCTGAAATACAGAAAAAATACGAAGAAAATCGTAAAGAATTAATTGCGAATATTTCACATGATCTTAAGACACCAATTACATCAATAAAAGGCTATATTGAAGGGATTAAAGATGGCGTGGCGAATACACCAGAAAAAATGGACCGGTATATTGAAACAATTTATCTGAAAACATTGGATATGGATCAATTGATTAATGAACTATTCCTTTATTCGAAGTTAGATTTAAAACGGGTACCATTTCATTTTGAAGAAGTAAATATTCATGATTATTTAGTCGATCGTATCGAGGAGTTAAAATTTGATTTAGAACCGATAAATGTAAGTATTAGCTATAGTGAGAATGTGAATCGAGAAAATAGTATTGTTCTGATAGACCGGGAACAATTCAAACGTGTAATGACAAATATCATACAAAATAGTTTGAAATACATGGATAAAGATGAAAAACAAATTACCATAAAATTAATAGATGACAAAGAAAAAATAACAATAAAATTTCAAGATAACGGTAAGGGGATTTCTAAAGAGGCGCTTCCGTTTATTTTTGATCGTTTTTACCGAGCTGATCCATCAAGAAATCTATCGACAGGTGGTACTGGATTAGGACTGGCTATTGCAAAAAGAATTATAGAAGAGCACGGTGGAGAAGTGTGGGCAGAAAGTCAAATTGGTGAATATACTAATATTTTTCTTTCATTAAATAAGAAATTAATATTAAAGGTGACATAATGAAAAAGGTTTTAATTATTGAAGATGATCAAAGTATCGCATTATTACAAAGAGATTACTTAGAAATAAATGATTTTGAAGTTGAAATAGAATCTAATGGGAAAAGTGGACTTCAAAAAGCTTTATCAAAGGAATATGATTTAATCATACTCGACTTAATGCTGCCAGAACTAAATGGATTTGAAATATGTAAAAAAATCCGGGAATGTAAAGACATCCCGATCTTAATTGTTTCAGCAAAAACAGAAGATATTGATAAAATTAGGGGATTTGGTCTAGGGGCAGATGATTTCATCGTGAAACCATTTAGTCCAAGTGAATTAATAGCCAGAGTCAAAGCTCATCTCTCAAGGTATCAACGTTTAGCAAATAAAGGTCAAATTAATGAAGAAGAACTTCAAGTAAGAGGACTTACAATTCAAAAAGATTCTAGAAAAGTTCTTGTTTATGGAGAAGAAAAAATATTCACAACGAAAGAGTTTAACTTACTTACCTTTCTTGCTTCAAATCCAAATAAAGTATTCAGTAAAGAATTATTATTTGATCGAATATGGGGATTTGAAACTGTGGGAGATATTTCTACTGTAACTGTTCATATCCGTAAAATCCGTGAAAAAATAGAAGTTGACCCATCCAACCCGAATTATATTGAGACGATATGGGGAGCGGGATATCGGTTTAAAGATTAATTTTTAAAAATTAATATATTTAAGGGTTATCCCGTGAGTAAGTTGTACTGACTTTAGGGGTGGCTCTTTTTTATTTTCCAACATTGCTGATATACACATTTTAAATGAGAAAGTACATATGGAAAAAGCTATATTTTAATTAAGAGTTGATTTAAGAATTATTTAAGAAATTGATAATAGTAGTTTTATATCTTGCCACTATGATTAAAAGTATAAATTAATGAAAACGGAGGGAACAGAGTAGTGGCTAAAAAGAAAATAAATTTAACGAAAAAAAATATATTAGTTAGTGTACATGTTTTAGCAGTATGTGCTTGGTTTGGAGGTACATTAAGTTTAATAATATTAGGATTATATTTGAAAAATGCACAAAACTCAGAGCAGCTTATTTATACATTATCGAGTATGCATATCATAGATGAAAATTTACTAAAATATCCTGCACTTGCAACTTTAGTTACTGGGATTTTACTTTCAGTTTGGACGCAGTGGGGATTAGTAAAATATTATTGGGTTGTTATAAAACTTGTTCTAACTGTCTTAATTATTTTGATTGGCATCTTTTTGATTAATGATTGGTTCGCCTATCTAGTAAAAACCGCAGAAGTATTAGGGGCTGGTGCACTTAATGAAAATAAATTTGAGTCAACTTGGCTTTCAATTATAATAACTGGAATTTTTAACTTAAGTTGCTTAGCATTTATGACATTCATTACGTATTTTAAACCTTTTGGAAAAATAAAAAAGAATAAAAAAGTGGCAACACCATAAAAAAATCATTTTTTTATGGTGTTCTAACTGATTAAAAGTAATACTATTTGAGTATTACTTTTTTTTATGAAAAAACTATAATATTTACCAAAAAATTAAACATTATAATTAATGTGTTTTTAAAGAATCAAGATTGAAAGTAAGCGTTTAATTTAATATGACATTTGTCATCTTTTACATATGACGCCTGCTACTACCACTGGGGAAAATAACTTATATAATTAGGATAATATAATAATAAAAGTTACAACATTAGGAAGGAACTTCTAAATGTCAAAAGAAAATCAAAAGAGTTTACGAAAGCAAATTATTCCTTATGAAAAATCAAATTTAAAAGCTAGTATTTGGCAAATGATTAATACTTTTATTCCATTTATATTTTTGTGGTATTTTGCCTATAAGAGTATTTCTATTTCAGTAGTATTAACGATATTTATTGATATTGTTGCTGCACTATTCTTAATAAGGATATTTATCATCTTCCATGATTGTTGTCATCAATCATTTTTTAAGAACAAAACAGCCAATAAAGTTCTTGGCACAATTACAGGCGTTGTTACTTTATTTCCATTCAGCCAGTGGAAGCATAGTCATTCAATCCACCATGCGACAAGTGGTAACTTAGATAAACGCGGGATTGGAGATATGTGGGTTTTAACTGTTGAAGAGTACGTTGAAGCATCGCTTTGGACAAAAATACAATATCGTCTATACCGTAATCCATTAATTATGTTTGGTTTAGGACCGATTTATATCGTGTTAATTTCAAATCGATTCAATACGAAAAATGCAAAATTAAAAGAGAGATTAAACACCTATTTAACTAATATTTTAATCGTTGGGGTTTCAGCGTTATTTTGCCTTACAATAGGTTGGGAAAATTATTTAATAGTAGAAGGTCCGATCTTTTTTATCTCGGCAGTATTAGGAATTTGGCTTTTCTATGTACAGCATCAATTTGAAGACACTTATTTTGAAGAAGATGCGAATTGGGAATATGTAAAAGCAGCGGTTGAAGGAAGCTCGTTTTATAAACTTCCAAAATTATTGCAATGGATTACAGGTAATATTGGATACCACCATGTTCATCATTTAAGTCCAAGAGTACCGAATTATAATTTAGAGTCTGTTCATAATAATACGCTTCCATTACAAAGTGTACCGACGATTACACTAAAAACTAGTTTAACATCTTTAAAATTCAAATTATGGGATGAAGAAAAAAAGCAATTTGTAGGATTTAAAGATATAAAATCAATCTATAAAATAAATCGCGAAAGTTCAGACACTGTCTGAACTTTTGATGTATTTTATTTACATTTTTATACAGATTAACTTTGCTTAAATATGATAAGATTGTTATATAAGGTCACAAAACGTTTGAATAATGAGGTAAATTTATGTTTAAAAGATATTTAGTTTTCCTAAGAAGTACAGGAATCTCGCCATATATTTGGACAGTATTAGGAATTTCACCATTTTATTTTATTTTTCTTTCTGCACATTCCACTTTAAGAATCATAATAGGAATTTTACTAACAATATCATTTTTTATAATTTATCGATTGGCGTACATATCAAAAGGATGGTCAATTTTTCTATGGTCATCCATGTTAATCATCATATCCACTTCTATGAATATACTTTTTAGTTATGTATATTTTGCATTTTTTATAGCATATATGATTGGAAAGAGAAAAAATCGAGTTACATTTTTAACTTTATATATCCTTCATTTAGTAATCACTACAATATCAATCAACATCACGATTATCCTTCAAGAAGAATTAATAATTAGGCAGCTTCCATTTATTATCATTACTTGGATTAGCGTTATTTTGTTACCTTTTAGTCTTTACAGTAAAAATGAGAGAGGGCAATTGGAAGAAAAGTTAGTAGATGCTAATAAACGTATTTCAGATCTTGTAAAACTAGAAGAACGTCAAAGAATTGCTCGAGATTTACATGATACGCTAGGTCAAAAACTTTCACTGATTGGCTTAAAAAGTGACTTAGCTAGAAAGTTAATTACAAAGGATCCAGATTTAGCTCAAAATGAATTAAAGGATGTACAACAAACGGCCAGAACAGCTTTAAATGAGGTTCGAAAAATAGTTTCTCAAATGAGAGGGATTCGAATAAAAGATGAATTAATAAGGATTAAGCAAATTCTACATGCGGCTGAAATTACAGTTGAATGTAATGATAACTTTCAACTTACAAATGTATCCTTACTTACAGAAAATATTGTTAGTATGTGCTTAAAGGAAGCTGTAACAAATGTTGTAAAACATAGTAATGCTACTTTATGTAAAATATCTATTAAACAAATGAAAAATGAAATAATTTTTTCGGTTATAGATAATGGAGTTGGTTGTAAATCGGAAAAATTTACAACCGGCTATGGGTTAATTGGAATGAAGGAGCGACTCGAATTTGTGAATGGAACATTAGAGGTAAACTGTGAAAACGGAATGACTTTAATTATGAAAGTTCCAATCGATGTAAAACAAATTGAAGTGGAGGAACTAGAATGATTAGGATCGTAATTGCTGAAGACCAACGAATGCTATTAGGTGCTCTTGGTTCTTTACTTAATCTAGAAGATGATATGGAAGTTGTTGGTCAAGCTTCAAACGGAGAAGAAGCAGTTAAACTAGTCAAGCAATTACAACCTGACATTTGTATAATGGATATTGAAATGCCTGGTAAAACTGGACTTGAGGCTGCAGAAGAATTAAAAGTTTTCGATTGTAAAGTTATTATATTAACAACTTTCGCTAGATCTGGTTATTTTCAAAGAGCATTAAAAGCAGGTGTAAAAGGCTATTTATTAAAGGATAGTCCAAGTGAAGAGTTAGCAAGTTCAATAAGAAGTATTATTGCCGGTAAGAGAATCTATGCTCCAGAACTTATGGACGATGTATATGCAGAGGAAAATCCGTTAACTGACCGAGAAAAAGAAGTTTTAGAGTTAGTAGCTGATGGTAAGAACACTCAAGAAATTGCGGATGAATTAAGTCTAAAAACTGGAACAGTGAGAAATTATATTTCTATGATTTTGGACAAATTAGAAGTTAAAAATAGAATCGAAGCTATAAAACAATCAAAAGAAAAAGGTTGGTTTAAGTGAAGTTAATGGCAGGAAGCTTGAAAAACAAGAAATGCAGGTTTGGCAGGAATTGAATTTTTTCAATCCTTTACCCCAAAATTCCGCATTCCTTGTTCACTATTTAGTTTCCTGTTTTTCTTTTTTCTTTTTTTCTAGATTTTATTTTTCCTTTTCCTGATTTTTGTACTTCTTTAAAAAAATCGTCTAGTTCCTGATTGAACTTATCTGTTTCTTCCAAAAATAATAAATGACTACTATTATAAAATGGAACAAATTTTGAACCTTTTATATTTTTCTGGATAAACTCACCAGCGGCTAATGGGAAAAATCCATGACTACCAAAACAAATTAATGTTGGAATATCGACATTAGAAAGAGTATCCCGATAATCTACAGCAGTTTGATTAAATACGATTGTACTTGCAATCGCTGCAGGTAATTTATTCATTTCTTTTAATATCCATTTATGTTCTTTTGGATCAGGTTGATCCATATACATTCCATATATAAAATCGCTATTAAATTTGTTCTGGTCTTCCTGGATAGACTGCATTACATTTTTTAAAATCGTAAAATCAAATGCCCCAAACTCCCAATCTGGCCATATATAATCGGATGCAGATTGATCAACAACTGCTAGCGCCTTAATATTTTTGCTCCCAAATTGATTAACATAATCCCACAATACAAAAGCTCCCATTGACCAGCCTACTAAAATTACATCCTTTAAATCTAGTTTTTCTATAAAGCATTTTAAATCACGTGCGTACTGTGCTACTGTATGCCCATATTGAACTTTTGAGGACTTTCCATGTGCTCGTAAGTCTAAAGTAATGACGCGATAATTTTTACTAAAATACGGTACTTGTTTATGAAAAAACTTACAACTCATCATAACTCCATGAACAAAAACAACTGTTTGACCTTCTCCGTGATCTTCATAATAGAGCTTAGTATGAGAATCAAGTTCTACAAATGCCAATTTAATCGCCCCCATTGGCTTTTAAATGTCTTACTTTCCTATATTATTTCATCTCATAATAATTCATGACAATTTGCAATTTCTTTGAATAAGGTTGTTTAATTAAAAGTGATCAGTAGATTTGAAATTTAATTAACTATTTTATTACTATCATGAAATGTAAATTCATAATGTTTTTCTATTTAAAATAAAAATGTGGTAAAATTCAGATAAATATAGAATTTATTCAAGCAAAGAATACCTATCGTTTATTTTTTACCGGAAGAATCTTTAAATAAAATTTCCTGTAATACATAAAACTGACTAGGGTGTGAATTAATGGAATATGCTGGATTCTATTGGGTAGGGTTAATCTTTTGGTTATTAATTAGTTCTGGAATCATTCTATTAGTTTGGGGACTAAGGAAAAAATCCTGGAAAACATTAATAGTGAGCGGAGTTGCCTTAATACTACCAACACTTTACTTTGGTGGCGCAGAGAGTTGGTTTAAGTTGGTTGCATTTCTTCCAATGATTCCTTTCGTACTTGCTTACATCATCAAAAAAACCAATGTTTGAGATAGGTGGTTATTTTCCTTATTAATATATGTTTTTAATGAAAAGGAGAGAAATAAATGAATGTGATTGAGGGGTTTATTGAAGTAACAGGCGGGAAAGTGTGGTATCAGTTTCATAATAAAAATTCATCTAAAATCCCTGTTGTTGTTTTACATGGAGGGCCTGGATCATCGCATTATTCAATGCAAGGACTACACGTATTAGCAGAAGATCGTCCAGTTATTTTTTATGATCAGTTAGGATGTGGAAAGTCTGACCGTCCAACAGAAACCACTTTATGGAATATTGATAGATTTGTTGAAGAATTAGCGCAAATCCGAGAGGCACTTTCGCTTGATGAGTTTCATATACTAGGTCATTCGTGGGGAACAACACTTGGTGCAGCTTATTATTTATCGAGACCAGTTGGAGTGAAAAGTATAATCTTTTCAAGCCCTTGTTTAAGTGCCCCGTTATGGGCTGAGGATCAGGATCGAAATCGAAAACTACTCCCGATTGATGTACAAGAAACATTAATAAAGTGTGAGGAAAATGGAACAACAGATTCGGAAGAATACAAAAATGCTAACGCTGTATTTAACAAGCATTTTGTTTGCAGATTAGACCCATATCCAGAATTCCTAAAAAAAGGAAAACAATACAGGAATCCAGAAGTTTACAATATTATGTGGGGACCATCAGAGTTTCATGTAACTGGGAACTTAAAGGATTTTGACTGCACTTCAAAATTAAAAGATATCCAAGTCCCTACAATGTATACTTGCGGTAGATACGATGAAGCAACACCTAAATCAACAGAATATTTCAGCGAGCTAACGCCTAATGGAAAATTCCACGTATTTGAGCAAAGTGCACATATGCCGTACATAGAAGAGCCAGAAGAGTATATACGAGTAGTTGAAAGCTTTTTGAAGGAAGTTGAATAAACAATTAAATTGTGAAACGCAAGGTTGATACCTTGCGTTTTTTTGATGGTGGATTTCGTTAGTTGTGGAGGGGGCATGTGAGATTTGGTAACTCATAAAGGGTACATGAGTTACTAAATAACAAAAAATTATGAGTTACTGAAAAAGCAAGAAAATGAAAATACCTTAAATAAAAAAAGACCGGATATTATTAGAATTATCTGAAATATCAGGTCCTAAAGATACAAAATATTCTATTAAAGAATCTATTTATTTTTTAAATACTAGCGAATACGTTGTCGTCTCATCCACTGAGTTGCAACCCATTTTTCTCCGCTAATAACAGGGCTACCTGCATGAATCGTTAGTTCATTGATTGCTTCGTCCTGATAAAAATATTCAAAGTATAAACCAGTGCCTTTTTTTGCGGAAACAGAATAATTAAGTGTAGGAAAAATCGTTTCTCCGCCTTCTTCCACATCATTTAAATAGAGAATGAGTGTACTAATCCTATTATTATTTGTCCGATGATTGGAAAAGTAATCGAAATGCGGTTTATACTGCTGTCCTGGTTCGTAATGAAGAACTTGTAATGGTTCTGCATGTTCGATTGGAATATTCATGATCGTTTCGATTCGTTTTTCAATACGTTTGATAAGTTTCGTTTCGCTTTCCTCAAAAAACATACTACTACTTGTTCGCATCTCATTTTCCTCATGAGATAACCCAATTTTTGACCTTTTCATGCGCAATTTCGCATGGTTGATTAGCTCATCACATTCTTCATCACTTAAAACATTATCAAGTAATACAACTAATGGTTCCTCTTTCCGAGTAAGAATCTCAATCTCGCGATCAATTGTTTGGATAATCGGGCCAGTATGATTAAAAATGGTTTGTTCGGTTTCCTTTAACTTTCCTACTTCTAACATTTTGTCACATCTCCTTGTGTATTCATTAATACAAATCCTGGGAAAAATTGGTGGGCTCATTGCCTGGAACAAATTACACGAATGTAAATAAATGAAAACTCAAAATCGGCCTTTAATTTGGTAAATCATTTTTGTAGAAAAGAAAAAACTAAAATATAGATTGTTAAATCAAGGCTGTAATACCATAGACAATAAAACTGGTTTTAGAATAATTTCCTCATTATAATGTCATTTTCCTGCTTAAATCCAAGACTATCAGACCAAAGTTTCAAGAAATTTTAGAAAATTAATTTTAAAGTAGTTTAATTGTGGAAGTTCAGGTTTTGGTCGATTTTCATGTGTTGAAAACCCATAGTATTGATAATAAGATGGAGTAGTTTGAGCTAAATAAAATTAGAAAAAATATAAATTTATCATATGAAAATAGTATTTATCCAATCAAATGTTGGAGGTTAATAAAGAAAAAGGTCAGATAAGTTAATACTAACTCATCTAACCTTAGTAAGCTATCTATTTCATTGGTTGTAAAGCCTTATATCGATCGACTGCTTTTTCATCAGCATTTTTTGACATTTTGTAATGATAGAGCGCATCTTCCCAATCTCCATACATTGGATTTGGTAATTGGATATACTTTATGCCTAGGTCCTTTGCAATTTTGTCGACATTATCTTTTCGAGTTTTCAAATCCGCTTTATAAAAAATATCTGATAAATCGTTTGAATTATCGCCTATTAACATAACAATTTCATGGGTTTTTGCAATCTCTGCTTGTCTCGGTCCTTTTTGAGCTGTATCTGTTTTAAAAAATAAATGTTTAGAGTCAACATTCGGTAAACCATGTAATTTCATATTTTTAATTGTATCATTTCGTGTTTTTTCAGAACGATTTGTAAGATAAAAAACATCAACGTTCATTTTTTTCGCTGCGAGCAAGAAATCTTTTGCACCAGGGATTAAATCAGCTTTTGCCATATGGATCCATTCATCCCAGCCTTGTGGGTAGGAAGTATTATTCTTAATTGACCAAGCTGTATCAGGGGAATTATCAAGGATTGTTTCATCAATGTCTAAAACAACTGCGGCTGGTTTCGCTTTATTATTTAATTTATCACTTGCTTTCTTTTTAACCATTGTTTCAGCAAGCTCTTCTTTCGCCTGATTATAAATTTGAACTTGCAAAGCCTTATTTTCCGCAGAGGATTGAAACCAATTAGTAGACATAACATTATGTTCTTGTGTGCTTCTTGCAAATTCAGCTTTACTAAAACCAATGCCAGCCAAGGAACCAATGGCAAATGCAAATAAGATAGAGAGAATAATAACAATTTTTTTCATAATATTTTCCTTTCATATTTATTAAATGTACTAGCTAAATAAAAATTAGTTAGTAAATATGAAAAATTGCTTTTCAAGGTTGTTATTACCTAAAGACTAAAAAATATTCGCCTTTGATTAAAAATTTCATTTACCGTAATTTCGGAAATTTCTGAATTTAGTAAAGAAAGTGATATGATATAAGAGATTTAAATTTTAAGTTTAAAGGGAGGCTATCGATGACTATTCATTTAAAAATCGTAACAAGAGAAAATTGGGAAGAAGCTATTAAACTTGAAGTAGATAGAGAACAATTGAATTTTGTTCCTTCGGTTGCAGTATCCATTGCAAAAGTATATATAAAACCAGATGGCGAAAAAGTGGAATATATCCCATTTGCAATTTATGATGATCAGACAATGGTCGGATTTATTATGCATGCTTTTGAAGAACATACAACAAATAGTTATTGGATAAATGGGTTTTTAATTGATAAACAGTTTCAAGGTAAAGGTTATGGT
The DNA here is from genome assembly GCF_004138285.1 of Gottfriedia acidiceleris. Lineage (GTDB taxonomy): Bacteria > Bacillota > Bacilli > Bacillales > Bacillaceae_G > Gottfriedia > Gottfriedia acidiceleris_A. The sequence continues at coordinate 29,738 of NZ_SCFN01000010.1, forward strand.
AAATTAGCATTTTCTGAAATGATAAAATGGATTGTGAATAAATTTCAGCAATGCAATGAGATTCGATTAACAGTTCATAAAGATAATAAATTAGCTATGAATTTATATAAGCAATCCGGATTTAATCCGACTGGTGACTACTTTGGGGAAGAAGAAGTTTGGTATTACACAATTCAGAGATAACTGAATTTAACGTATTATTATTTTATGAATATTATGTGAACATTTTTTTAGATGATAGGAATTAGTACCTATTTTCAAGAAATAGTTGGGTATGTCAAAAAGTAGGGGTTTTTACGCTATGGAGAAATGGGAACGAAGACTAATTAATACGAAACGAGGTACATTTGAAGTATTTTGTAAAGGTGAGGGAGAGCCTTTATGTGTAACACATAATTACTCTGAGTTTAATGATACAGGAGATTATTTTGCAAATTCATTTACTAAATTATTTAAAGTATTTTTAATAAATTTAAGAGAAACGGGTAATTCTGAAAAAGCACATTTTCCTTATGAATTAAGTATGTTAGAAACAATTTTTGATTTAGAAGAAATTAGGAAAACGTTAGGTTTTTCATCCTGGAATTTTGCTGGACATTCTACCGGTGGAATGCTTGGAATCATTTATGGGATCTATTTTTCAAATTCTTTAAATCATAATATTATTGTTGGAGCTGCAGCAAGAGACTATTCAACATTTTCAAAAAACTGTATTTATAACAGGACTCATCCACAATTTAATAAAATGCAAGAATTAATTGAAAGACTAAAAGGTAATGCATTGTCTAATGAAGAAAGAGTAGCTCTATCAATTGAGCGGACAAAGCTATCTTTACATAAGCCTGAACGATATCATGAATATTTTAATTTACCAATCTCTAAAAAAATGTCTGTAATTAGACTAAATTACTTTAATAGGGAATATCAAATTTACGATGTAACAAAAAAATTAGCATTAATAAGCTGTTCAACTTTAATCATTTGTGGCAAACATGATGTACAATGCCCAATCGAATATTCAGAAGAAATGGCTGAAGGAATTGCAAATTCGAAATTAGTCATTTTAAATGAAAGTAATCATTATCCATTTTTAGAAGAGAAGGAACTATTTTTTAAGGAAGTAAAACAATTTACTAAAAAAAACCTTGACTAAAATATGTCTGAAATTTATTAGTTTTTAAGGAGAATATAAAATGAATTTGCCAATCCTTTTCGTAATTATTGCGTTAGTTTTATCATTAGTTTGTGGTTCTGGATTTAGCCCATTGTTAATAACAAATGTTTTACTTGCCTTAATCGCAGGTATATTATATGAACGAAGAGAAGAAAAACAAGTTAAGGAATAATTTACTAAAGCTGGAGGACTAAAGTTGTTAACAATTTATTTAACAAGACACGGTGAAACGGTGTGGAATATCGAAAATCGATTACAGGGATCAAAAGATTCAGAACTTACTGCTAGTGGGATTAGTGATGCTAAATTATTAAGTAAAAAATTAGCTAAAGTGAGTTTTAGTAAAATATATACTAGTTCGAGTAAACGTGCAGTAACAACTGCACATATTTTAAAAAACAATCCCTCCATTCCAATTATTGAGGAAGATGATTTAAAAGAAATTAATTTTGGCGATTGGGAAGGTAAAACGAAAAAAGAAATCAATGAGTGCTTTGAAAATGAATTCGAATCGCTTTGGAAAACACCACATTTATACGACCATAGTCGAAATCAGGGTGAGAGTTTACTCGACTTAAGAGAAAGAGTAGGCAATGTAATTCAGAACATTATAAAATCAAATGAAGAAGGAAATATATTAATTGTTACACATGCAGTTGTTTTGGCAACAATTGTAGCTCATTTAAAACAATCACCTATTGAAAAATTATGGGATCTACCTTATGTCCACGGAACAAGTTTAACGATTATTAATTTTGGTGAGGATAAAGAGTTGGAATTTGAAGTACTTTGCGATACAACTCATTTGGATCGTATTTAATGTTTTTACTAAAATATGTTAGCCTACCTAATTAAAAATAGGTAGGCCTTTTATGATCAAATTGATTGGAAAGATTTTTCATTTTTATTGAATTTGCTAACTTCTTGATCAATCACTTTAATTAATAGGATTGTAACTAATACAAAAACAACGTCTATAAAATAGATTAATATATTTAAATAAGTTTCCTGTAGCATAATGCCAAGCATTGCTCCCATCATTCCACCCATAATTCCCGCAGTTATTCCTTCTAATACAGCCATTAATGATAATGGTTTACCAGTTAAGTATCCTATTAATATGCCCGCAGACATTGAAATAATTGTGGGGATCGTTAAATCTGTATTCCGAAAAAAAATACCAAAGATTGTACCCACAGTGACACTTGTCATCATTGAATTCGTCATACTGATCATTTTTCCGGCTGTACAAGAAAGTTTTTCTTTTTTTCTATTTGCGATTAGAATGACATATGATGAAAGTAGAACAGTTAATACAATGCTAGCCCATTCTAAGAACATTAAGTTAAACTCCTCCCTATGTTGGATCCTTAGTTGTTTGAGTTATAATGTTCAATTATATGTTGAAAAAGCTTAATTGTATGAATGAGATAAGAATAATTTTATTTTTATTTATACTTTTACTTTTTTATCACAAAATTTACTTAACTTTTTTTAGTAAAGTAAGGGTGAGGATTTTATCGGAAAAAGGAGTGATGTAAATGAAGAAATTATTTTACATATTCATAACCTTGTTATGTATTTTACTAATTTGTTCTGGCTGTGGAAAAAAAGCTGAAATTAAATCGAGCCCTTTTTTAGATCATATTAAATTATCAATTAACGAAAAAAAAAATAACAAATAAAAACCATACATATGTATATCAAGTAAATTTAGTAAATTCAGATGGAAAAGAAGTAGATGTAGATTCGGTTAATTTTAAAATGGAAATGAAAAGTATGAATCATCATGTTGAAGCGAGTATGAAGAAAATAAATAAAGGTATATATGAAGTGAGTTTAGAACTCCCAATGGAAGGGACTTGGAGTAAACAAATTACTCTAAAAAAGGGTAAAAATGAACGTAAAGTATCAATTAGATAAAGATGAATAAGAAAAAAGATAGTAAATTTAGTAAGCTAGACTATTTTTACTATCTTTTTTCATGAAATACAATTGGTTGTCCATTTAAGCCAGGTCGGTATACCTGCTTTTGTTATTAAATAATTAATCTACAACAATATAACCAATCATTGGTGCCCCGTCATGAGAATGAGTATCACAAATTAATCGGTATGTACCTTCTTTTTTAAAGAATAAAGGTACTTCAGTCGTTTTACCTTTGGCAACTACACCCGTGATATTCGTTCCTTCGATATGAAAACTATGTTCTTTTCCGTTTATTCCATGAATTTTTAAATTTACTTTTTGGTTTTTTTCAATAACAATCGTACCTGGATCCCATCTATAGGCTTCAATTTCCGTTCCATCATCTAGCTTTGTACTAAATTCGGCTGTGATCATATCGATGTCTATTGTTTTTACGTGCTGCTGCTCTACTGCAGTTTGAACTGAATTTGGTGTTAAGTAATACCAACCACTTAATCCAATAACTACAAGGAGAAAGCAAATTAATAACCATTTTTTCTTAATAAAAATAAAGTGCATAAGACACCTCCAAAAATAATTTCATATTATAAAATATGCTTATCCTATTAATAACTTGTCTAATAATTCTACTTTCGTAAATTACATAATTATTTCTTTTATTCATAATGTAATAGAAGGGAATAATTACTAAATTTGGATTATTCAAGATTGGTAATCTACTATATAATGGAAATGTAGTAATTTTTTTGGAGGGGATCTGATGTTTAAAAAAGTACTAGCTAGACTAGGAATTGGAGCTGCTACGGTAAATACAATTATTCATACGAGAGATTTATATCCAGGAAAAAATGTTGAAGGTGTAGTTGAAATTAAAGGTGGTTCAGTTGCACAAGAAATTAATCATATTGGGCTTAAATTAAAGTCTTATGCTAAAAAGAAAAGTGGAGACGATGAGGTAAACGTTAAAATCCAACTACATGAAGAACGTGTATCAGGCAAAATGAAAATTGAAGCGAATGAACAAAAAGTAATTCCTTTTTCGTTCCAACTGCCATTTTACACACCGATTACAATAAGACATGGCCAAGTTTGGATTGAGACTGATTTAGATATAGATTTAAGTATAGACCCTACTGATACTGATTTCTTAAAGGTTCATGCACATGAAGAATTAGCAAATTTTGTTGAAGCATTTACAATTCTTGGCTTCCGTTTACGTCAGGTTGAGGTGGAGGCTCAAAATGGTCGATTCTATCAAGAGTGGGAGTTTGTTCCAAGCTCAAAAAGAGAATGGCGATTTGATGAAATTGAATGTATGATTGAACCGAATAAAGATGGTCTGTTTATGATGGTAGGAGTAGATAAAGCTGGTTCACATCGTGGTTTAACAGGTTTACTACAAGAATCACTAGGATTAGATGAAAAGAAAACATCACTTAGCTTTAAAAATGAGCAACTTAAAGATGCGCAATCAATTGCAAAAACGGTTAGGGCATTTTTACAACAATATAACTAAATAAAAAGTAAGAGACAGTTATTGTCTCTTACTTTTTATTTTTTACAAAGTCGGAAATTCTCATTCTTTAGACTGAATTTAAATGGAATTTATAATAAAAACTATCCGTATAAGAATTTATAGAATACAATAGTATTTACTAGAAAAAATTAACATTTTTATGTTGAAAAGGAGTTTTTATGAAATCTAACGTTAAAAATATGAAATGGATTTCGGGTGGTTTTGAAGCTTTACTCGGTATACCTGTTTTAGGTGGTTCAATCGTTATTGGTTTTGGTTATACGCCATTATTTATAGCTTTAATCCTCCATATTATTACACTCGTGTTAGCGAAAAAAGCTGGTGTCTCTGCTAGTGGAAATATATTTGGAATAATAACATCTTGTCTTGCATGGATTCCTATTTTAGGAATGATCATGCATATTCTCTCAGCCATTTTTATTTTGATTGGTGCGGCTACTCAACGTTCAAAATAGACTGATTTTTAAATGAAGTTATTGGCTTATTAATAGGATTTATGTTTGTGACTAAGTACAAGACTAACTTCACGTTAGTCTTTCAATTATTTTTAAGAAAGAGTGGTAAAGTTGGTCTTTTTCTTAATCAGTGGTTTTTTCATTCTTCTTATTGTAGGAATCGTATTAATTGTAAAGGGTTTTTTAGTAAAAGGACTAATATTGATTAGCGCAAGTATTGTTTTCGGAATTGTAATGATTATTTACTATGAACGGAGAAGAAAGAATAGAAGAGGAATCGATTGGTGTGATTGCGGTGATTTTGGTTTTATACCAGATTGTGACATCCCTGATTGTCATCATCACACGCCTGATTGCACACCAGATTGTGCACCCGATTGTGATTGTAGTCCGGATTGTCCAAGCTAATAGGGGGATAAATTTTGATTTTTAATTGGATTCCTTGTCATCGTAAGCAAGAAAGGTCATTTCATATAGGCTCTTATACTTTTCCACTTTGTGCAAGATGTTCTGCAGTATTAATTGGTTATTTGTTTCTTCCATTTTTATTTATGATCTCATCATTACTACTTTGGTGGTATATACCCTTATTAATGATGCCATTATTAATTGACGGATATACCCAGAAATGGAATTGGCGGGAAAGTAATAATTATTTACGTTTCATAACTGGATTACTATTTGGCATTGCTCAGACAATATTGATTATAAGGTTTGTTCTTTTTTTGACAAAAATTCTTATGTAACTTATACATCATAATTTTTATGAATTTTTTCCTCCATGATTGGTTAAAGTACACTTAGATTCTTTTCTAAGGAGGAATAAAAATGGAAGATACTCATGAGTTTGTAGAAAAATTACATGAAAAACAAAGAAAAGACCAAAAAAATAAAGAACATCAAGGTAATGGAACACCAAACGAAAAATTACCTACTAAGCAACATGGAACAAATAAATAATTGAAGGTGGCCGTGACTAAAGTCATGGCTTTTCTATTTTTGACTTTTAAAGAAAGAAGACAACAAGTTGTCTTCCTTCTTGTTTAATATCCATAAAATTACCACTTATGAGCCTTAGCATCACTTTTTAAAATGATTGTGTTTTGAGACATCATAGTATGGCCGTTTACTTGCGATTTAGCGCGTTTAGGTCTCGTCCAATTGTGGTAAAACTTCTGAGAATGTGGATCTAAATGATTTTTTATTGTCATGTTTGATTCACCTCTAAGTTAATTTAGGATATCTGTGATATTCAACTGAATATCGTATTTAGTATTTGAAAATTAGTTGAAAATGATACAAGTATTAAAAACTTAATTAAATATAGAAATAAAGCATATTGAAACTTAGGAGTAGTCCACCTATGCCTCAATTAGTTTTTAGTATAAATCGATATTATTCTTTGAAGGAATTATAAAAATTTTATTGAATTCTTTTAAATTCTAAATAAATTTTTTTGAAAGGATTCAAAATATGGAAAAATTATTAATAAATATATTAAATCAATATCCATTGTCACTAGAGTCTATTGTAGTTGAAAAAGAATTGAATCCACAAAGTTGGTATAACGATAAACATTATAAGATTTTTGTTAACAATTACGATTATTCAGCTAGATTTATCAGTATGCAACGCTCAAATAATGAGTTTTTTGGTGAACTTTCAGATGAAATTATAGAAGATCAAATAAAATTCACAGAGTTTTTAGGTGAAAATAATATACCATTCATGCAAGTTGTGAAAACCAAAAAGAATGATCGTTTTTTGAGCGTATTAATTGATAATCGAACGTATCGTTTTATATTATTTAAATGGATAGATAGAATACATATTTCTACTTTTAATGATTCGATAGCAGAAGTGGATGGAGAAATGGAAGCCAAATTTCATTCAACTTCAGCAGAATATGCTAAAGCACATACGAGTCAATTTGACTTTATTATTCAATCAGATATGAACCCATTAAATATCATATGGAGTAAAGATGATTTATGCATAAAAGGAATAATCGATTTCGAATCAATTACATATGTTGATCGAACTCGAGGGATTAGCTTGGTTAATTAAATGGTATTCAAAAACAAACGAGAATACTTCATTCTACGTTTCAAAGACTTTAGTTGACAAATTTTTGACTAAATACAGTGACTATATTCAGATTGGGTCTGAGCATATTGAAAGACTTTCTTCATTACTTTGGTTAACAGGATGTATAAATTGGAATTTCTTCAACACAACCTATGGACTAATCAAAACGAACGAAAATAACTTAAACAAACATTTAGATTACTATTTGCAAAGAGGAAAAAAATTAGAAGCATTATTACGATAATGATATTGTTAATATAATTATTTATTCAAAGGGGAAACCGTGATGGAAATTCAAAATGAGGTCTTACAATTTAAAATGGATATTGGCGTTAAAAAACCTGATAGTATTAAAAATAAAGAAGTTAAATGTCCATTCTGTGATCGTGAAAACTTAACGGATATTATCGATACATCTGGCTCGATCATTTATTTGAAAAATAAATTTCCAACTTTAAAAGATACTTTTCAAACTGTTATTATTGAAAGCGATGATTGTGAAGGAGATCCTTCGAAATATTCTTTAACACATACGACAGAATTATTAGCCTTTGCAATTGATAAATGGGATGAAATGGAATCGACAGGAGAATTCAAATCTGTTATTTTATATAAAAATCATGGCCCATTATCAGGGGGAACACTAAGTCATCCACATATGCAAATTGTTGGATTAAAAAATATTGATTACAACAAAAAAGTAACAGATGTGTATTTCCAGGGGATTACGATTTCGTCGGATAATGGATATGAATTAAACATATCTACTCATCCAATTATGGGATTTAGAGAATTCAATATTTTAATTGATGATCAGAAATTTATTCCACAAATGGCCGTTTACTTACAAACGGTTACACATTATTTACTTAACCATTTTTATAAAGGACTTCAAAGTTATAATTTATTCTTTTATAAATGGAAGGGGAAAATTATTTGTAAAATTATTCCTAGATTTGTTGTATCTCCATTATTTATCGGCTATTCAATTTCTCAAGTTTCAAATCAGTTAGAAGTACATAAAGATCAAATACTTAGTCTTTATCAAAAAGAATTAGAGGGTATTTCTTCAATATAAAAGAGCTTACAGTTGTAGGCTCTTTTTTATATTGATTGAAGTTTTTAATAAAACCATAAAAGATATTAACAAAAAACAATTGTTCATAATAAAAGGAAATCAGATATTTTTACAATTTGTAATGAATAATCAGTTTCCAAGTTTCTTTCATCTGTTTATTTAATTAATAATTCGTTTTTTAATTCTCTAATTTGCTCAATATGACGTTTTTCATGAACACCTATAAAAGGAATCCATTGTTTTAAATTGATTTGTCCAAAAATCGGATGTGGCATGCCTTTATCATCCAATTTATGATCTTTCGTTAGTTCAACAAAATCAAGTAGTGATCTTCTAGATTGGTTTAGCTTGTCAGCCATTTCCATTTTAGTAATGAATTGATCAGTTGGTTCAAAATGAGGGGGAGAGGTTACTTTTTTAGTGCGATCAGTTGCTAGATGAATTGGCTTATCTTGTATAACTTCACTTGGTGCTTCATTAAATGTACGTGTCATCAGCTTTACTAATTTAGATTCCATTAAGTATAAATGTTCAAGAACTTGCATAATGGACCATTTTTCATTATTTACCTTCTTATTTAACTGTTCATCTGTTAAATGATCAATAACTTCCATAAGTTCTTCACGAATTTGGATATTCTCTTTCATAGGATATTCCCCATTTCTATTTTAATAATTGTAAACAAAAATGCTTTTACCAGACTCTATGAAACTAAAAATTGAGTACAACTTATTTAGATAAATATTATGAGTAATCATAAGAAATAATATAAAAAACAAATATAAATACTTATTTTTAGTTTAATGTAGGTTGTAAATTTTTACAAATTTGAATGGGTTTGAACGCTTTTGAACGAATCAGAATGTTATTGAACGTTTTTGGAAGAAAATGATTGATTTTTTATTTTTTGTGTCTTATACTTGGTTTTATGAAAGGATGAATTCTATGTTAACTCCGGAAAGACAACAATTCATTATAGATTTGATAAAAAGAATGGGTATTGTGAAATTAAGGGATATCGTAGAGGCTACAAATACCTCTGAATCGACAATACGTCGTGATTTAGTTGAGCTTGAGTCTCTTAATCTCTTAAAAAGAGTTCATGGTGGAGCAGCTTCAATCAATAGCAAAGCCACTGAATTAAGCATGACTGAAAAAACATCCAAAAACGTTCAAAGTAAAAAATTAATCGCTGGGCTTGCGGTAACTCAAATTAATGAAGGCGATTGTATATATTTAGATGCTGGTAGTACTACATTCGAAATGATTCCTTTATTAAAAGGTTTAGATGTAACAGTCGTTACGAATGGATTAATGCATGTTGAAGCTCTTTTCGAAAATGAAGTGTCCGCATATCTTATAGGTGGAAAAATGAAAGGGCATACAAAAGCATTGATAGGGAGTATGGCTTCTGAAAGTCTAAAGAATTATCGGTTTGATAAATGTTTTATTGGAGCGAACGGAATCCATTCTCAATTTGGCTATACTACGCCAGATCCTGAAGAGGCGTTTGTAAAGAAAACAGCAATCTCTATTTCAGAGAAAGTATTTATAATAGCTGATTATAGTAAATTTGGCGAAACAAGTTTTGCAAAAATTGGTGAAATTGAAGATGCGATTATTATAACGGACGAAATAGATGATGTTCTAGCCAAACAATTTGAGGAAAAAACATCTTTGATAAAGGTAGTGAAATCATGATTTATACAGTAACACTTAATCCTTCAATTGATTACATCGTTGAAGTAGACGATATCGGGTTAGGAAAAATTAATCGAATGAAAAGGGAAAATAAATTTCCTGGCGGTAAAGGAATAAATGTTTCTAGAGTTTTGAAAAGATTAGATGTCGAAAGCATAGCACTTGGTTTCGTCGGAGGGTTTACTGGAGATTTTATTAAAAATGTCTTGGAAAATGAAAAGGTTACATCTGACTTTGTTCAAGTGGAAGGCGATTCTAGAATTAACATAAAATTAAAATCTCAATTAGAAACTGAAATTAACGGACAAGGCCCTGCGATTTCCGAGGAAAAACTAGATCAATTCTTTTATAAACTAAAACAAATTAAAAAAGGTGATTATGTTGTATTAGCTGGTAATATCCCTAATACATTACCATCTGATTTATATGAACAATTGACATTGTGGGGCCAAGAAAATGGGATTCATATCATTGTAGATGCAAGTGGAAAAGTACTTTTAGATGTGGTAAAGCATCGTCCATTTTTTATCAAGCCAAATCATCATGAATTAGGTGACTTATTTGATGTCAAAATTACTTCAATTGAACAAGCAATCCCGTACGGTAAAAAGTTAGTTGAAATGGGTGCTCAAAATGTAGGAATATCGTTTGCAGGTGATGGAGCGATTCTTATTACTGAGTCTTCCGTTTATGTTTCAAATGTTCCAAAGGGAGAAGTAATCAATTCAGTCGGTGCAGGTGATTCACTTGTGGCTGGTTTTGTTGGTACTTATGTAAAAACAAATAATATTGAAACTGCATTTAAAGTAGGTGTAGCATCAGGTAGTGCTACCGCTTTTTCAGAGGATTTAACAAAAAGAGAGAAAATTGAAGAATTACTTAATCAAGTAAAGATTGAAAAAGATTAGGGGGGCGAATTATGAGAATCACAGAATTATTAAAAATAGATACAGTTCTCATTGATTTGAATTCATCATCAAAAATGTCAGTAATTGATGAATTAATACAGGTTTTAGATCATGCAGGGAAATTAAATGATAAACAACAGTTTAAAGAAGCGATTTTAACACGTGAAGGTCAAAGTACAACAGGAATTGGAGAAGGTATTGCAATTCCACATGCTAAGACTGCGGCTGTTAAGACTCCTGCAATTGCATTTGGTCGATCAAAAGATGGGATTGATTATGAATCACTTGATGGTCAACCGGCTCATTTATTTTTTATGATTGCAGCTAGTGAAGGAGCAAATAATGCGCATTTGGAAACATTATCTAGATTATCTTCACTATTAATGGATGAAGAATTTCGCGGCTCTTTATTAAGTGCAAAAGACGCAAAGGAAATTATTCAATTAATCGATCAAAAAGAAAAATCGTTAAATGATGAAAATGAAGAAACAGTCATAGAAGATTCTTCACGTCCACTAGTCCTTGCAGTAACTGCATGTCCAACAGGTATTGCTCACACTTATATGGCGGCAGATGCTTTAAAAGCAAAAGCAAAAGAATTAAATATTGATTTAAAAGTAGAAACGAATGGATCAACAGGGATAAAAAATGAATTAACAAAAGACGAGATTAGTAGAGCAGCAGCTATTATCGTAGCAGCGGATAAACAAGTAGAAGTAAATCGCTTTGATGGAAAACATGTCATCCAAGTACCAGTAGCAGATGGAATTCGTAAGTCAAAGGAATTACTTGAAAGAGCTGTTAAACAAGATGCACCAATTTTTCATGCTAATAATAATGGTGGTGGAAGTTCTTCAACTAATCCAGGGTCGGGGATTTACAAGCACTTAATGAATGGTGTAAGTAATATGTTACCTTTTGTAGTTGGTGGAGGAATTCTAATTGCGTTAGCATTTGCTTTTGGAGGAATTCATACAAAAGGTCCAGTGGCTGAACTACTAATGAAAATTGGAGGAACTGGTGCTTTTAGTTATTTAGTTCCTATATTAGCCGGTTTTATTGCAAGTTCGATTGCAGATCGACCTGGATTTGTACCAGGGGTAGTTGGTGGATTTTTAGCTTCAAGTGCTGGCGCGGGATTCTTAGGTGGTTTAATTGCAGGTTTCTTAGCTGGTTATGTTGTACTTGGACTAAAGAAAGTATTTTCTAAGTTACCTAAATCATTAGAAGGTATTAAGCCGGTTCTATTATATCCAGTATTTGGATTATTAATTACTGGTATTTTAATGGAATTAGTCGTAAATCCTCCTGTAACTTATTTAAATTCAGCTTTAACTCATTGGTTAAGTAGTTTAAATGGTGGAAACGCTGTATTATTAGGATTAATTCTTGGTGGAATGATGGCAGTAGATATGGGTGGACCTATAAATAAAGCTGCATTTACCTTTGGTATAGCTGCAATTGCAGCAAATAATTTTGCACCACATGCTGCTGTAATGGCAGGTGGTATGGTACCTCCATTAGGTATTGCTTTAGCTACTACACTTTTCAAAACAAAGTTTACTGAAATGGAACGTAAATCAGGAATCACAAACTATATAATGGGGATTTCTTTTATAACAGAAGGAGCGATACCATTTGCTGCTGCTGACCCAGTGAGAGTAATTGTAAGTTCTGTTATAGGTTCTTCAATCGCAGGTGGACTTGCAATGGCATTTGGTATTACATTACCTGCGCCACATGGTGGAGCATTTGTTATTCCGTTAGTAAATAAACCGGTATTGTATTTACTAGCTATATTAATTGGCTCAATCATCACAGCGATCATACTTGGAATTTGGAAAAAAAGAGTAAATGAATAATTAAGTACAATAAAAAGGCGACCTTAAAGTCAATACTTTGACTTATAGGATCGCCTTTTTTTTATTCAAAAGGTAATTGTTTTACAAATATTGGAATTTTCAAGTGAATAATAACCCTAATTTAACGCAAAATAAATCTAATTTATTGTATGAGTTTGGAAATTAGGTGAAATGCATCATGCGTTCAAATAAACATAACCAAAGTAATCGGAATTCAAAAATTGAAATTAGTGGCGATTTGGATATAAATGTAGAGTATGTAAAGAAATCATTATTAAATTCGAGTGATTTAACGATTAGGCATTTAATGTTTCAAAATAAAAAGATTGTAGTTGTCTATATTAGTACAATTATAGGTAGAGAAGCTCTTGAAGTCCAAATCATTCAACAAATTATTAATAATCCAAAGGATACGATTCCAAATACAGTATCAATTAATGATGTTAAAAGTTCGGAGTCATTTGATGAATGCATTCTCAGTATCGTAAAAGGCAACACGCTCATTTTCACAGAAGATGAAAAAAATGTATTTATTTTAGAAACTACTTCTTTTCAAAATAGATCAATTCAAGAGCCTAGTAGTGAACAAACAATCAGGGGCTCCCACGACGGATTAGTAGAATGTATACTGACAAATATTAATCAAATAAGACGAAGAATAAGTAATCCTAATCTTGTTGTAAAAACTTTATCATTAGGGGTAGAATCTGACACACGATTAGCAGTTTTATATATTGATACGATTGCAAATGAGGAGTTAGTTAAGGAAGTCCATAGACGACTTTCATATATAAATGTTGATTATTTACATTCACCAGGTAATCTTGAGGAATTTATAGAAGATGACCCATATTCACCTTTTCCGCAAGTATTAACAACTGAGAGATCTGACCGAATAGCGGGTAATTTAATGGAAGGAAAGGTTGCTATTCTAACAGATGGTAGTCCTTCAGCACTTGTATTACCAATTACTTTTTTTACGTTTTATCAATCACCTGATGACTATAATAGCCGATGGATGGTCGCATCATTTGCACGTATTTTAAGATTAGTTAGTTTTTTAATTGCTATATCATTACCGGCATTATATATCGCATTAGTTTCTTTTCACTTTGAAATTATTCCAATTGATCTAGTGTTTAATGTGAAAAGTTCACTAGAGAACGTTCCATACCCACCATTAATTGAAGCCCTAGGCATGCAAATAACATTAGAATTACTTAGAGAATCTGCAATCAGACTACCTAATCCAATTGCACAAACATTAGGTGTTGTTGGTGGTTTAGTAATTGGAACTGCAGTCGTACAGGCAAATTTAGTTTCAAATACGATGATTGTTGTCATTTCACTTACTGCAATTGCATCATTTGTTGTACCAGACAGTGAAATTGGTACCTCTGTCCGCTTGCTTGGATTTCCATTAATGTTTGCAGCATCATTAATAGGATTAATAGGAATTGTTTTTGGACTTAGTATTATCCTAATCCATCTTTGTAAACTTGAATCATTCGGGTCACCTTATTTCACGCCATTTGCTCCATTTAGAAAATCAGATCTAAAAGATACAGTTGTTCGCGCTCCACAATGGAAAATGAAAAAACGACCATTTGCACCTTTACCAAAGAAATTCAAACGAGAAAATAATTCTAGAGGATGGGAAAATGATGAAAAATGAAAAGATGCTTTCTATATCACAATTTACATTCGTCATCATTCAAGCTCAAATTGGTGTAGGACTACTTTCACTACCATATGTAGTCCATAAACATGCAGGACACGATGGTTGGATTTCTACATTAGTTGCTGGGATCGGGGTGTTTTTACTATTACTAATTATGTGGTTGCTGGGAAAGAGATTTCCGAATGAGACGATCTATGAATATTCAACGAAAATAGTTGGGAAATACATTGGGATTATTATTTCGTATCTTTATATCTTATTTTTCTTTATTGTTGCGATTTATGTCGTGATCATCACCATTGCAGTCCTTAAAAGATGGATTCTAACATTCACTCCACCTTTTGTATTAATCTTATTTATAGTAGGTACAGGAGTATATTTAGCAAAAGAAAATATGAAAGTAATCGCACGATTTTTTACTTTCGTCTGTATATTAATTCTATTTTTGATTTTCTTTGAATTTTGTTCTTACAATAATATAAATTATCGCTATTTATTTCCAGTTGGACAGGCGGGTGTTAAAAACATCCTTCTTGGAGCTCACGATGCGCTAATCTCAATGATGGGATTTGAATTCATTTTAGTATTATTTCCGTATATAAAAGGAAGCCCAAACAAAATTTTAAAAGCTGGAACGATTTCCATTAGTTTTGTAAGCATTTTATATACATTTTTTTTAATTACAAGTTATATGAGTTTTAGCACAGCAGAAATTGCTATCGTACCTGAGCCAATATTATATTTATTAAAATCATTATCTTACGAAGTAATTGAAAGATTAGATCTTGTTTTTCTTTCTATATGGGTTGTACCAATTTTAACTTCATTTGTGACTTATTTATATTTAACTAGTTTCGGAATCAGCAAACTCTTAAAGTTTAAAAACCATAGTAAAACAACTATGTTTACCGGGCTTGTATTAGCGATTATCTGCTTTTTTATACCAGAAAGTGAAGAATTTATAATGAAATTTGGGACATTGCTTTCTTTTACAAGTTATTTATTTATCTTTCTTATCCCTTTAATCTTATTAATCGTTTCGTTTATTAGAAAAAAGAAAGAACTTGGTAATTTATATGAAGTATAAAATAGTACTTATCTCGTTAATATGTCTTTTACCTTTAACAAGTTGTTGGGATCAAAGACTACTTAAGGAATCTAGGCTAGTTTATAGTGCAGGATATGATTTAACAGAGGATAATAATATGTTAGTAACTGCAGTCATTAAATCAACTAGCCAAGGAGGGAGTGATCCCTCACAAGTTAAATCAACAAATGTCTTTATTAACGCCACAGGAAAAACCTCTGGTGATGCACGGTTAAAAGTTACTCGAAAAGTATCAGGTGATTATGCTACGAATAAAACAAGGGTTTTATTACTTGGAAATGAGTTGGCTAAACAAAATATTTATCCTATATTCGATATTGTATATAGAGATCCAAGAAGTTCATTAGGTGCTAAAGTTATTTTAGCTAAGGGCCGAGCGGAAGAAATTTTAAAACTAAACAAAGTAGAGGAAACTCTTGTAAGTGAAGAAATTTTGGATTTAATTACTACCGCAGAAAGCCATACAATTGTTCCGATTGAAAATGTTCAAACGATCTGTACAATTATGTTTGACCCAGGTGAAGATATTGTTTTGCCGTTAATTGAAAAAGTTGATGAAAAATTGATCGATATATCTGGTTTAGCTTTATTTAACGATCAAAAATATACAGGGTATAATCTTTTAGATGATGAACCTACAATGTTACTTTTATTTAAAAATCAATTGAAGAAGTTCGCTAGATTTAATGTAGAAGTTAGTCCGAAAGAAAAAGACATAAGGGAAAGATATATATCGATTGAAGTGAGAAAAAACGATCCAAAAATGAAAATTGAAGTGTCAAAAGAAAATAAAATTTCAGTAAATTTAAATTTAAAACTAGAAGTTGATACACTTGAGTACGCACATGACGAATTAGATTCAAAAAAAGAAATTGAAAAGTTAAACAAAGCACTATCAAAGCAATTAACAAAAAAAGCCGAGAAGGTCATAAAGACAGTTCAAGAATCAAATTGTGATGCTTTAGGAATTGGAAGACAATTAATTTCATTTCATCCGGACGTGTGGAAAAAACTGGATTGGAACAAAGACTATGCTAAAATTACAATTAAACCTAAAGTTGAAGTGAAAATTGTCGGTTCAGGTATCTTAAAATAATAAAAAACCATCCATTGGACGATTCTTAAGTGGATGGTTTTTTGTTTATTTAGATTACAAAGTAATAAACACATAAGAAGTGACAAAGTGTTCCAAGCATAATAAAAATGTGGAAAATTTCATGGAAACCCCAATTTTTAAAAGATAAGAATTTAGGTTTAACGGCATAAATAACGCCACCAACCGTATAGAATATCCCACCTAAAATAAGTGCAAACATTCCTTTCATACTGATTGCATCAGATAAAGGTGCCGAAGCAAGGACAATTACCCATCCTAAAGCTATATAAAGGGTCGTAGATAACCATCTTGGACAACTAAACCAGATCAATTTGAACAATACACCACTAAATGCAATGAAAGAAACAATAGAAAAGATTATCCATCCCAATGTACCTTTTAGACTAATGATACAAAAAGGAGTATATGTACCTGCGATTAAGACAAATATCATTGAATGATCCATCCGTCTTAAAAAAGCGATTATTTTATCGCTGGCTTTTGCCATATGATAGGTAGTTGAAGCTGAATAGAGAAGAATCATACTTATACCGAATGCAATAACCGCAGATGTTTGTAAAACACTTCCACCAGAAAAAGTAGACTTAAAAACCATCGCTATTAATCCAAATAGTGATAATACAGCTCCAACTAAATGTGTCATGGAATTAATAGGCTCACGCATAAAGTTCCCCACGAATATCTCCTCCAACCATGTTATGTAGTTTTGATAACTACATATAAAGTTATCATCAACGACGATATATAGTCAAGTGTTTTAAGAACAATTTTTTTATGATAGAATTAACCTGTAAATTATATAAAAAGAGGACGAAAAATGAAAAAGATTAATGAAATAATAGAACAAATAGATTTAGATAAAAAAATATTATTAGATGATATTCCTAATCTAGATCTATACATGGATCAAGTAATCCAACTATTTGATAATAAATTTACAAAACCGAATTCTAATGAAAAAGTTATGACAAAAACAATGATTAATAATTACGCAAAAGCTAAATTGCTTTTCCCAATAAAAAATAAGAAATACACAAAGAATCATATTATTTTAATCAGTTTAATTTATCATTTAAAAGGTGCTCTTTCGATTAATGATATAAAAGAAACGTTAAATGGGTTAAATCAAAGAATCCTTGAAAACAATGAAATAAATATTGATGATATTTATTCAAGTTTTTTACATTTAAATGAACTAAACCTCGAAACGTTTAAAACTGAACTTCAACAATCCGGTGAAAATATAAACAATGAAGTTGAACAGATCGATGATGAAAGTAAAGAATATATTGAGCAATTGCTCTTAATTACTTCCTTCGTTAATATGAGTAATTTATATAAAAATGCAGCTGAAAAATTAGTAATGGATATTATTGAGAAGAAGAAATAAAATTTAACTTTGTCGATCAGTGAGGGGCTGTTTTATTTGTTAGGTCTAATGACATAAAGAGGGTCCTGCATGATGTTTTTATCAATTTTTTATTCAATCTAGAAAGATTAAAAGCATATTTACTAGTTTTTCACTTGAAGTACTCACGATTGTGCAATCTTTAGGTTTTAATACCCTAACTGGTATGGGTGATTTTTCATTTTATTTGCGATTCTTTGGAAATTAATTGCAGTTTAGCTATTTTTAATTGCGATTTCCAGATTTTATTTGCAGAGTTCACCAAGACTTTATTTGCAATTCATACTAAATAATTTCAAATTCTTGCTCTTTCATTCTAATAACAGTCCATTTTTCTTAATTAAGTCTATAATAGGATTTAAATAAGACCATGAAGAAATTAATACAGATTTTTGCGAGTAATAGGTTACTGCCAATACCAATAGAACTCGAAATACCAAAATTATCATAAATATCCTGTTGGATTTTGTGAGCCAGATCAACAGGGGATAGCTTATGAAGTTTTTCATAACCTTTCATTGAAAAAGCAAATTCATCAATTGAATATTGCATAAAGTCGATAGGAGCAACGTATTTAGTAAGCATAAGTTCAGTAATTTTATTTGAAATACTTACGTACAAACTCATTGATGGATTGACAATATGGATGTCATTTTGTTTAGGTATTTCGAAAAGTCGATTACCTGTTTTAATGCCTAATTTCTTCATTTCAGGTGTAGCTGCTAAGACTACTGATCCATCTCTATTTGTATCACCAACGACTGCCAATTTAACCTTTAGTGGATCCAATCCCATTAGAATACAACTTACTGATGCAAAGAATGACTTCATATCAACAAAATAAACCAGGTCTTCAGGGAAAGTTGAATAATCGTACATAATAAATACCTCTCATTTACAGAATGTGTGTTCTTGTTAATTCTGTTTCTTTAATTATTATACACAAACATTTGTTCTTGTATACAATAGTTTTGTGTCATATATGAACTTTTGTTCGTATTTTATTTAAAGGTCTGAGGTGCAATTGATAAAAACTTTAAATAATGGATCTGTTTAAGAATAAGACTGATATTTTCTTTTTCAACTAAATAAAGAGGAAAATCTAAGAGAAAGTAAGGTAGAAGAAGGTAAAGATATCACCACTGTTAAAACAACAGAAGAATAAAATATGGTGGAAAATAGTTCAGCAAAACAAGGGTTTGTGTCACAATAAAATGGGACAGGTTTCTTTTTTGAAAGGCTCTGTTAAAGCAGATTGTTGATTTTCTTATTCAACTAACTGGCAGTATAGTTTAAGTGAAAACATTCACAAATTGGACCGTGCTTTTATATTTGTAAAACCTAAATTCATCCGTGTTTTTATAATATCGGACAAATTTTAACGAAAGGGAGTAATTTATTTTACCATTTATTTGAAGTGTTAACACTTAACTCACGGTTAAAATGGATAGATAGAAATAAAGATAATAAATTCATTTCCACTTAATTCGGCATAAATGTGTGTCGTCTCACTCTTTACATGACATAATAAACTTTGAATAACTTCAAGAGGAGCACCAATATCCACTGTGAGGGGCTCTCTCTGTTACAAATAATGCGGCATCTTCATCTTTTTGCTCAATTAAATACCTGTTTATCCAAATTTCAGTACGAATATTGAAGTAAACTTCTCTTTCCTTGTCACCTTTCCCTCGTACAACAACGGAGTTATTAGACCAATTTATATCTATTCAATTTATTAACACAATTTCACCTATCTTACATCCTGATGAATACATAAATTCAATTATTGCATGTTCTTTTGTAGTTTGAAATGCTTCGCGAAGGTGTTCAATTTCTTTTTCAGTTAAAAGTTTAGGGATTCGAATTCCTGACTTCGGTTCTTTTAGTTCTTAGGAAGGATTTCTTTGGATTGTACCTTCTTCATGCGCCCACCAAAAAAAAGATTTAATAAAACGTACGCGATGTGCCAGACTTGCAGGCTTTAAGGTAGCACTTTCCCTAAGGATAGCAAATCAGGTGTTCCAAAATTTAATATGAATATAAAAGTGCAAGCGAATATAACCCAGTTAAATTCCCAAGTCAGCAATAAAATATTAATTTATGAAGTTGAAAAGAAGATAAAAAAAGAAATTCGTACAACTTTTTCGAAAGGAATAGGTAAAAAGTTGGAGGTTCTATTTATGTTAAGTTAAACTCACAGATAATGGAAGAAATGAGTAAAGAAATTTTAAAATGTTTATACCAAAGGATTACCTGTTTCAACTTACCTATCACAACGAAGAGGTGGTCGACGTATACAGGGTATGGAAACTAACGAAGACGCCTTTTAATCTAGAAAATACTTAATCGTTTAACATAACTAACGAACACTTATTAAACCGCAATTTGAATTTAGAATCCTTTATCTGTCAAACTCCTTTTAAAAAGTGTATTACTGATAATACAATGTTTATTTTTAAGTATGCTATAATCTTTCAAAAGGAGGAACTAGTGTGGCAAGACATAAGGAATATGATGAAAAAGAAGTTTTACAAAAAGCAACTGAACTATTTAGATATCAAGGTTACGAAAAAACCTCATTGCAAGATCTTGTTTCTCATATGGGGATTCACCGAAGAAGTTTATATGATACATTTGGTGACAAGCATACGCTATTTATTAAAGCATTGGAACATTATGATAACAATATGAAGAAAAAAATGGATATAGAAGTTAAGAAATCACCAACTGCGAAAGATGCTATTAGAAGTATATTAGAAATGGCCATTTACCAAGATAACGAAAAATCGGTTGGTTGTTTGACAATTAATAGTGCAGTTGAGTTGACTTTACATGATCAAGAAGTAGCAGAAAAAATTGAACAAAATTTTTCTAAAACAGAAAAAATTATACTTGAATTACTATTACGTGGACAAGATTCAGGAGAAATTCCTAAACACCATGATATAGAAAAACTATCTCAGTTTATTCATAATTCTTATGTAGGTTTACGAGTATTAGTCAAAACAACTAACGATAAAAATAAACTTAAAAATATTATTGATACGACACTCTCTGTATTAGATTAGGACCGGATTTCTAATTTTATAGTGAATGAAAAATAGTTATCTTAAGACATTAACTTTTTTTGTTGCTATTTATTTTAATAATCATTCGAGAACGAACGGTAAAAAATAATTCTTTACCGTTCGTTCTCAATATGTTATAATTATAAACGTCGAAGGAAGTTAATCATTGCATTGATGAATAGCCAATAAACAATTAAAAGTATCTGAAACTAATATAAATAGCTTTTATGTATTGAGTTTCGAAAATAAGCGATAATTAAAATACAATTATTGGAGCATGAAATCAACCTGAAATTTTTATATTAATGAAATTAGATAACTGCGAAGTTTCACAAATAGTAATATTACTGAAACGTGAGTATATCCTTTGTTAATCGCGGAGTTGTGGAGGTTTGAATATTTAAGAATGACCATTCTCGAAAGAGGGACGAATGGCTCTACAGTAAGAAAATTGTTAATAAGGTTAAAAAAGATAAGAATTTAAATTAAGTATTAGAAAGGAAAATGAATGTGAAAAGAATGTTATTAGTTATATTATTGATGTCTTGTGGAGCAACTTTTGTAACTCCATTATTTCCTCTGTATAGCGAATATTATCAATTAAACAGTTTGCAAATTACGATTTTGTTTGCTATCTATGCTGCATTCCTGTTACCGACTCTACTTGTTGTGGGGGCAAAAGGAAGTGCTTGGGGACTGAAAAAAGTTCTTAGCATTAGTATTTTGATTTCAATAGTTTCAACTTTGCTCATGATTGGTAGTACAGAAGCGTGGATGATATATGTTGGAAGAAGTTTAGAGGGAATTGCGTATGGTTCGTTTACTGGTACGTCTGTGGCTTTTCTAATTAGACAATCAGATCCCCAAAAAATTGGTAAAGCTATTAAATATTCAGGAGTTACTGTACTTGTTGGCTTTGGACTTGGACCAGCAATAGCGGCTTTCATGTTACAATATTTGCCTATTCAACCACTTAGATTACCATTTTGGATCTTAATAGGATTATTAATTATCTCGATTGTCATACTAGGATCTCTACCAAAGGATGTAGTTACGAAAGAACAAAAGCTTGCAAAACATAAGATATCACTTGGGGTTCCCAAAAAAATACGTTCTCACTTTTGGTCGATGTCTGGACTTGCTATTTTTACAGTATTTACGATCCAAGGAACAGCACTTGCTCTAATTCCTACTTTCGTGAAAAATGTTATTCAAACATCTAATTTATTTATTTCTGGTTTGATCTTTTTAATTCTTTTAGGTGGTGGTGCATTCGCACAGTTTATTCCTAGACCTTCTCAACCTGTTACACGTATTAGATGGGGGATATTGCTCTTAGCTATTGGTTCTTGGTTGATTGTTACATCTGGTTTTACAGCAAGTTTACCATTATTATGGATCAGTATATTCATACAAGCACTTGGTGGTGGATGGACTTTCCAAAATGCACTATTTTTTGCAGGGCAACTGCCTGAACCTGAAGCGAAACCACGTGTGATTTCGGCTTTCTGGATATGTGCGTATATAGGGTTTATTGTGCCTCCTGTTTTTGTTGGAGCACTTACTCAAATTTTCAATTTAAACATTTCTCTTGTCGTGTTAAATCTGTTTTCTTCCTTGATTGTCGTTTATGTATTGTTGTATTCAGTTCGATTTAAACGTGAGACATATAGTACAACAGTTCCAAATAAAGGAGCTTCAAGATGATATGTAATAATGAACGGAGAGGGGGAATGCAAACAAACCATTAATTTTTATTTAGATATTTGAGAATGAATGTTCTCAAGTTGGGTCTTCAGCTATTAGTTACGATTAAAGCAACAGCAAATATGGTTTTATAGATAGGAGAATCTCCCCTATGATTTCGCGATCAATGGAAAAGTTGCGCATACAATGGAAAATCTTTGAGGGATTCTATTAAAAAGCATCAAATTAAAATATGTTATTAACGATCTCCGTCAAGTTTTGTCATCAAAGCGGAGGATCATATCTGATTAATAAAAAAGATAATCACCGTCATGGGTTTTATCATAAAAATAAGATTTTATAATAAGGGGAGTGACAATATGTATGAACGATTTTTGGTTCCAGTTGACGGATCCGAACACTCTAAACATGCATTGAAATCGGCAAAAAGGTTGGCGCAAAACATGGGGATAAATGCCCGTATAACGCTTCTTCATATCATTCCTAGTAACAATATCACTACAGTTGCTTTCGGAGTGGATATTGATATTGAACAATTGCAAGTAGAGGAAGTTAGGAGGATTTTAGATGAATCCGCACAAGTCCTTTCAGGGTCATCTATACAATATGATAGCGAATACCATATTGGAGATCCTGCAGAAATGATATGCAAGAAGGCAAAAGAGGGAGATTACGATCTTATCGTAATGGGTAGCAGGGGACTTAGCCTCTTTTCAGAACTGCTCTTGGGAAGTGTAAGCCATAAAGTGGTCCAGCATGCGAATTGTGCTGTAATGATTGTAAAGTAAATAAGAGGTGATCGTTACCCCAAGTACTAAGAGAAAAAGTACAAGAAGTAACCAGGTTTTATTATAGAGTTTTTAAATGGTGAATTAATAAAGCAAGCTAAATCGTATGGATATGATTAGTGTTATTATGGTTTTTTGTTAGAACAATATCCTTACTGTAAGGAGGGTTTATAAGTGGATTTTCAAATAACTGATTCTGCAAAGGAAGTATTGTGCAATAAAATGGATGAGAATCAATTTATTCAATTGTCATTTGATCGTGGAAGCTGTGACATAGTAAATAATATTTACGAAATGAAAGTTATTAACAAAAGACCAAATGACGCATATGAAAAAATTTTAACAGTAGATAACATTGAATTTTTAGTTAATAATGACTTTGAAGAAGTGTATGATAATCAATTAGTAATAGATTATTTAAACGGATCATTTATCTTTAAAAATAAAAACCAAATATTTAATAATAAAATAGGCCTTAGATATGTTTAGTATTAAACACGCGCCATAGGTAGTCATAAAATATAAAGGTTCAAAAAAAAGTTGAAGAGGTAAAACCTGGAAGGTGATTTAGCATCCTAATGGAGAGGGTAAGTTCCACTCTCTGAAGGATAACTGAAATATTTGAAGTGTTTTAGTTACACTAAATGAAGGGTGTTTTTTTCATCTATGTTAAAAATGAGTTGTTACACTCGGTGGCAGTTTAACTCATTTTCAAAGAGAGGCTTTGCTGGTTGCTGGTATTATTTTATTGAAAGTCAAGCAAATGAGTAAAACGAGTTCTTTTTTAGGTGAATGAAATATAATTCAAATGGAAACTGCAGAATCTATAGGCTATAGGTGGAGAGAATAGTGCACCAAGAAATTGCTGAGGCATCAACAATAGGACAGAAACAACTGTTGTTGTAATTTGGTTAGATTAAACGTAAAAAGGCAATATCCCAAAATTGGTGATGTTGCCTTTCTTTTTTTATGAGCAGCGCGAATATAATCTAGTAAAGTCACTCGCGGCTATTAATACTTACCTTTTAATTAAATTTGCCGGGGTTTCTCCTATTACGCAGATACGAGATTACAAATATATTAGTGCCACTACTTGTCAAAAAATAGTTAGAAAGATTTGAAATTTCGTGGGGGATATTTTCTCCCCATGGAGGTTGTTTAGATAAATACTTATTGTCCCAAAATCGTTGCTACATTAACTGGGCTTATTTTAGGCGATTTAAAAACTGGTAAAAAAGGAATGAAAAGTACGAAATCTTACATTCTTCCCAAAATGAACCATGACCACTGTTTTGAAAAGGAACTAGTTGTGAATTTCTTCGAGCCATGTATCTAATTGCAATTGCTCAAATCTAGTGTTTGGCATCATGTAAATTGATTGACACAATTTAAGGATTGTGTTAATAAATTTGAATTCATTAATTAGGATATCAATAAAGATAGATGGAAATAATAGGTAGAGAAAAATGAAAATTTACACAAAAGGAGAAAATAACAAATGAATCAACAACCATTATTTACATCTACAGCAACTGCTGCTGGAGGAAGACAAGGCAGAGTTGAATCGAGTGATGGAAAGATAAAATTTGATCTCGCAATGCCAGGAAGTCCAAGAGCAAAAGAGTTACCAAACGCTACCAACCCTGAACAACTATTTGCATCTGGATACTCCGCCTGTTTTGATGGTGCATTACAGCACATGGCTAGGAAAGAGCATATAAAAGTCGAAACACAAGTAACTGCAAATGTAAATTTCTTAAAAGATGAAGCGGATCAAGGTTATAAAATATCTGTAACGCTACAAGTAAAAGGAACTGGAATTGAAAAAGAAAAATTAGAAAATCTTGTGCATAAGGCACACGAATTCTGCCCATATTCAAAAGCTACAAGAGGAAATATTGATGTAACACTTGAGGTTATTGAATAATATGGATACAGTACTTTTTTTAAAAGAATTATGTCAAATGTAAGGCTTCATCATTTACTATAGTTCTACAATACAAATTATTAATTAGCTCAATGTTTAGGAACACAGGAAAACTATATCTAGGAATTTAGAGTATATATTCCAAATGTATCTTTTTGTGAATAAGCAGTTGTCAGTGAGTGCCATGGATTTTGCACAAAACCCTAGCCTACTGAAACTAACTGGAATATTTATGGAAGTGGTGTTACTCAGGACTCTATTGGAGACAATATCCGTCCGACAATTATAGTTCGTGAGAGGTCTGACGAGTTTATAACTAATTTTAATATCAGTGACCACGATTTTGCTGTAAATATTGATGCTATTCTGTTGTTTAAGGCGGATTTTGAAAAACGTTTAGCGAGTCATTTAGGAGTAATATAAGGTTAAGCATTTTCAAACTATTTTTGGGGATCATTTCATAATGAATTCATTCTCCTTTTTCATGGGGTGGGAGTCTTTTTGTATGGAGGAAAAGGAAATTTAAAAATACAGATTGTGAATAAGTACACTTAAACTAAATTGTCAGTTAGCACAAAAAATGACCGGCAATGCTGCTGATCACGTTATGCAACTAGTGCTAGCATTAGTTGAATAAGATCGTAAAGGACTGTCTAAATTGACAGTCCTTTTTTTCAAATATTAAATATCAACATTTTACTTTAACAGTGCCGTTTTAATAAGTAAGCTCTTTCTCTTATTTTTAAGAACGTGCTATTTTTTTAATACACTTAAATTTACTTTCCATGGTCCAACGTCCGTTCTATATCTCTTCGCCATTACTCTTACAATTTGATTTATATGAGTTAAATCATGTACAACCCATGTAGACAATAATTCTCTTAACTTAACTGTTCCAAATTCAGGATGTATCCCTACGAAATCAAGATGTACATCAGGATTAACTAATGATTGCAGTTTATTAATATTTTCAGCTCTAAGCCTGATAAATTCAAGCAGCCGCTCTTCTATCGTTAGCTCATGCTTTTTGTGCAAATGTGAAAAGCGATCAAATGGAGGAAAGTGTTTACGTTCTCCTTCACTAAAAAAGCAATTCAACCTTGGAATCCAATTTGTTTTTTCACACTCAATCAAGTGATCGATCACTTCAGAAGCATTCCATGTTCCTTCACCTTCATTGCATTGTAACCAATGCTCAGATAATCCTGATAAAAAAGATTCCAATGTTTTAGGTGTCCTTTCTAACACTTCAATAGCTTCTTTTAGGTTAAAATTCATAAAAAATCCTCCCTCTATTAGATAATAACTTACAAAATTATTTCATAAACCTTCAAGTTAAATTTTACCATAATTATGCTATCTAAATTAATTAGTCATCCTTTTTATTTTTAGCTCTGTTAAAAAAGAATGTTGATTTCCGTTACAGGATACTCCCTTTCCGTGGGGCGTGATGCCTTAGCCTCCTTGGCAAGCCTGTGGTGTCTCAACCTTCCCACACCTCCCACAGGAGTCTCGCATCTTTCAATTCAATCAACCTCATAAAGAAATGGTATATCGAAACCGGTCAAAAAGGAACTTGCACAGAAATTGGTATGAAGTACGGCAGACTGCAAATTCACTGCGCACAGGCTATTCAGGAACTAGAAATATATTGAAACTAAGTTGTTATACAATTGATATGAACGAAACTGTCAAACCACTAAACCCAAAAAGTTTAAATATTGTTTTTTTTCAGTTTTTAGACAGACTTAAATTAAGACTACCAACCTAGAATTCAAAAATTAGATTTTCTAAGTCTGTGAATGACAACATATAATAGTAGATATTTTAAGTTTTGAAAGATAAAATTAATGTCTTAAAAGCTTGGCACGAAGGCAAATAAATTACCGGTGATTTACAGTCTGATATGCGTGGGTTGGTTACTACATTTCATTTTATCCGTTACGGAGCTGCCTCGATCTAACGGCGCATGTAACTTCTTGAAAAGTTTACGAATACTTTCAGGTGTATTTTGGATATTACCGTGAAATCGTGGTTCTCCACGTCCTTCTTCAGCAATACCAACATAATGTCTTTTGACACGTCTAAACCAATAAATTTTTGACTATCCTTCATAATATAAACGGCTCCTTTTTGTTTGTAGCTCTACATTTGGATTGGGTAGGCTTTTAATCACTCCCATTATTGCCAAGTGCAACCTACGCTAAGCAAAAGGAGCCGTTTCGTTCATTATGACTAACTGGCGCAATAGTTGAAGAACTAAATCAAGAAATCAAAGAATAAATTATCATTCTAATGGGAAAATACCATCAGAGGTGATACAAATGAACAAAGTAACAAATGAAGAGGAGAAAAAAGAAAATTGAATCCAGTTATGTATTGGAATAGGTTTCTTAGTTATATTCGTCCACTATTTATTAACTTTAATATGATAATAAAGAAATACAAGCATCGAGATTCTCACCTATAAATAGCAACCAATGGACTTCTCAATATATGCAAGTAACTCATGAGATAGTTGCATAACATTTAGGAGCTGATGTCTCGAGCAATCAGTTCCATTTTTCACTATTTGACAGTTTAGTACAAAATGAATTTACATTTATACAATAATAAAATAAATTGATTTAATAAAACGTTTTGCAAGTAGGTTTCATTATAAACTTAAATGTCTTAATTTCGATTTTTCTTAGGAAACACCAACCACCCATTAAAGCTCTGCTATTGGAGTAATCATACACCGCTGTCACCGACTGAATCGCTGATAGGATTTTTTCGTAAGGATGTATAACTTTGGGTTGCACCCATTGTGGGGACGACGCATCATAACGAGGTGATTTCAAATTACAAGTTTAGACATCTTTTATAGATTAGGTATAAAGCTATATGTCATTAAAACAGCCCTCGCTGCGGGATTGTCGTGGCTAGTAGCATCGACGATTTACCACAGCCACTATCCGTATTTTGCTGCACTCGGTGCAATTCTTACTGTACAGGTAACTGTCTACGATTCCATTAATAAAGGAATATATCGAGTCAGTGGTGTTGTTGTAGGGGTAATTGTCAGCATCATCGTTGGACATTGGCTTCCCGTTAATTTTCTCACCATCGCTCTTGTCGTATTCGTTGGGATGGCTTTCTCTACTGCACTAAAGTTGCATCCACAGATTATCTCTCAAGTGGCTGTAAGTACACTTCTTATCTTAGCGTTCGGGGGAATGCAGGGATACGCCGTTGATAGAATCGTTGAAACCATTTTTGGATGCGTAATCGCCGTATTGATTAATACCGTGGTCATTCCACCTAATCCCATTCCAGATGCAGAGAAAAAGGTTTTGTACTTGAGTGATTACGCCTCAACGGTACTTAAAAATCTTGCTTTCGCATATCAGGTACAAAGTTTAAGACCTGTCGATATGCCGTATGTACAAGAACTTTTACATGAAACAGAAAAAACGTATCAAGCCGTACAAGTTTCCCTTCAGAGTTTGCGATACAGTCCACTGTTACGTAATAGACGTTCTCGTGTTATAGCTTTGTCTAATATCATACTCCGATTCGAACGAATTACGAGTCAAATTCGTGGCATCGCACGTGGGCTGGTCGACCTAGAACAGGAAGATCACCCTAATCATTACTTCATTGAAGCAATGAAATCCACAGCTATTTGTATTGAATTAGTTGCAAAACAGGAAATCAACTCTTCAAATGACTTAGAGGAAGCTCTGAAGCTTGCATTGGAAGAAGCAAAGAAGCACCAAAGTCTTTGTTTGTTGCATATTAAAGATATTCAATCATTAAAAATTCTGAGGGAATTTGGCTCAATGTTAACCGACCTCCACCGCATTTTAGACGAAGTAGAAGGTGGTGCTCGACATGTTACAGAAAGAAAGCTTTCTGTTCGTTGAACTAATATTAAATTGCTTACTCATCTAACAGGGGCGTTAGTTCAAAATAGAGATATTCAAAATTTAAAATGCGTGCCCAACGGTACGCCATTTTCTTGTTAATTGTATTGAACCTGAGTTGTAGTTTATACTGTGCAGCCTAATACGAATTCAATCGATATTTCGGATTTTGAACATTTGAGGGGAATACATTAGCCCCACATACTTTTTTTAATAATAGTTAATTGTAGAACTAACGCATGCATTAGTTGAACAACATAATCGGCTGTTTAGTCGATTTTTTTTATGAAACTAAATGGCAGTTTAGTTCAATAAGCCCTATCCTACAAATCGATAGATATTCATTTTTATAAACAAAGACGAATATCTTATTGTTGAAAACAGTTTAACTAAGGAGGAATCTTCATGGGATACTTTGTTACTGTAGAGGCAGGTGTAAATCTATATATTGAAGATATTAACCCAGGAGGTAACAAGACCATAGTGTTTATACATGGATGGCCGTTAAGCCATGAACAATTCGAATATCAGTTTGATGTACTTCCTGCATTGGGTTACCGCTGCATTGGTATAGACTGGAGGGGCTTTGGTAAATCGGATAGACCATTTAGTGGCTACACTTTAGATAGACTGGCTGATGATATCCGTACTGTTGTTGGTACACTTCAATTAGAAAATTTTACGATTGTAGGCCACTCAATGGGTGGAGCGATTTCGATTCGATATATGTCTAGATACAACGGTTACGGTGTATCTAAGCTTGTCCTTGTTTCCGCTGCAGCTCCAACAGGCTTTACCGTAGAGACTGCTAATAAATTTCTTAAAGAAAACTTAAATGACCGCCCTAAAATGATGCAAAACGTAACTGATGACTTTTTCTTTCAGTATGTAACTCGCCCATTCTCGCACTGGTTTTTTCAAATGGGATTACAGGCTGCTGGATGGTCGACAGCTGCTATTATAATTACATTAAGAGATGAGAATTTGAATGAAGATCTTCCAAAAATAGTTGCCCCTACTTTAATTATTCACGGCATTCATGATAAAGTCATTCCATTTGAACAGGCTAACGAGATGAACCAAAAAATAAGAAATTCACAGCTTGTTCCGTTTCAATATAGTGGCCATGGACCCTTCTGGGAAGAACGTGACAAGTTTAACCAACTATTATCACAATTTATTTAGTTAAAACTTTGACCTTAATTGAAATAAACGGAGAAAGGAAAACACAAGTAGTGTCACTTTATGCGTAGTAAATTTTTTATCTACTAATTAGGCTAGATTTCTTATAGAACTAACGCATGCAATAGTTGAACAAATTCAGGAGTCGATGCTCGACTCCTTTTTAAGTATTTGGCAGTTAGTTGAAAAAAGAATAAATTTAAAATGGTTTCGTAAGAACATATTAAAACAAACGTGGCAGCCTATTAAAATCAAAAGAAGACCGCAAGTTGGGTGGGTATTTATAAGTTTTTAAATGTGTGTGATTTATTAACTTCACTTCAGGTCCATAAGAAATCTGATAAGTCATTCTGTCCTTGCCGACTGGAACGTGGTGACCACCATCGTCAGGTTCGATTTCAAATGTGATTTCCAATATTAAACCACGGAAGTGATTTACTCTTCTTGTTTCAATCACTTCAATTAACCATGGAGTGACTTGAGGTGAAAAATCCTTTAAAATCTTCGGATGATAGTATTTATCCAAATCTTCTCTGATATATGGGGTGAGCATATTCATAAGCATATCCTGTAATCGAAGTTCTTCGGAATCTTGAGTTGGTTCATCTGCTAAAGTGGGTGATGTTTGAAAAAAAATAATCAGAAGAGTGGATAATATAAAAGTGATTAATATCTTTTTCATCCTTCTCTGTACACCTCTTTACGAATATTTAATTGTATTATTACCTATTCTGAATAAGATATTTATTTAGTAACTAATGCATGCGTTAGTTGTACAACGTGAGTTGAAATTATTACGAAAAATGGATTATGGTATAAAGTAAAAGTTGGCGGTAAAGAGGGGTATGTACAAGTAAAATACTTATCTTAGAGAGTGATTCAGTGTAATTGAAAATTATAAGGATTATAGTATAGGCAAGTTTTCAAAAGAAACTTGCTTTTTCTTATGAATTGGGGTCGTAAAACATCGTAAATAAAAAACAAGGGTCAAAACAAAAGAGTATGGTTTAACGATAGAAAACATATAATGTAAGGCTAATAATTAAGTATTTTAAGCCATTATTAACGAAATAGGAACAGTAAAATGACTAATGAGAGAATGGAGATGATAATGTGTGTCCCTCTGACTATGATGAGAAATTCAATGAAGAAAAAACTTTGGAACATCGTTTAGAGGCATATGAAAAAGTGGTGAAAAATAATACATCGTATTATGGTTTAAAATGGGATCTAGTTTCAGACCCAGCAAAGAAAAACACTTGGAATTGGGCGGCTTTTTTCTTTACGTTGTTTTGGTTCGCTTATCGAAAAATGTATAAGGTGTTTTTACTACTAAGTTTCATAGTGACTCTATGGACTGTAACCTATTTAATTATCGATAGCCCACTTTGGTTGGAAGTTCTTATTTACTGGGTAATTCCTTTGATAATCTCTTTGCTTTTGGGATGGCATGCTAATCGTTTGTATTATCTTCACATTTCAAAACTTTTGAAGCAAACAAAATCTTTGCCTGAGAAACGAAGAGATTATTATATTCAAAACAAGGGTGGGACCCATGTTGGTATAATGATCGGTTTGGGTTGCCTTTTGCTATTTTTAGACTTTGTGATTGTAGCGGTAGCAACTTATATACCAACGTCTCTTAACATAGTAAATACTGTTGCTGGAACTGATGAGGGCATTGCATTAGAGGATTATACCGACAATCCACAATGGAAAGTGATTGAAAAAAGAGATCGATATTATGAGGTGGAATTCAAGGGTTACGATTATAGCTATAATGAAACGGTTCGTATCCTTTTCAATGTTTATTTTTATAAAGATGTCTATGATTGGAAGAAAGTTTATCTGAATGGCAAACTCTTAAACGATCAAGAAATGGAAGATTATGAAAAATATATAGATGGTTAATAGTTAAAGGTGTTTTATATTTAATAAATTTTTTAGTGAATTGAATTATTGTGTTAATAAAAAAATCCATTGGACTTTCAATGGATTTTTTTATGGACAAAAGGTATTCATTTTCTTCATATTGTTGTAAAAGGAGAGGGAAGAAAGGTGTGAATATGCTTCGGCAGCTCTTTTTTGTTCAACATAATGGCAGGATAGTTGAATAAGTAAATAAGTATATAATAGATTTTACTCAGATAAAATGATCTTCTTAGGAGGGGGAATATGAAAAAAAGGCTACGAAAGAAAATGTCCAAGGATTGGGAATGGATGCTTAGAATAAAGAAACGTACGGATTTAGTTAAATGGCTTATTGATAACTTCAATTTCGAAGAAGGGTATGTTTCAGATATAAAAAAGATTGACAAAAGAACAGTTAGAATGTGTATTGGTATTCAAGTGGAAGGGAATTACGTAGCTGGAACTCCAAAAGTATTAAAGGAATATACCATTATTGCTAAAGGTGTAAGAAATTTTAAAAATAATTTTCAATATGACCCTGATCACATTATTGAGGGCTTATTTCATATTGAAACAACGAAAGGCATTGGAATTGATGTAGATTTGCCTGAAATTGTGCAGATATATTGTAAAGAATTATGGGTTGAAGAACCTAGATATATTCGGACTATTACTAAACCCTGGGTAAGTGAGAATGAATTATATGCAAAGGTACCTAATTTGGAGATACCAAAACCACTTACTTGGATTGAACAGCTTGAAGCAAAAGGTTTTAGTGTTTCTTGGAGATATGGAGGTAGTGAAATAAAGTTACCAGAGCAAGTTCCTTATCCAGACTACTCAGGCTGGTTTCTTCAGGAAACTAATAAAATCAAAAATACACAATTTGGAATTTTTATAAGACACATACATCCTAAATATAATGGTTTTGGTATTTCGTTTGAAAAGCACTATGGAGCTGAAGAAGATTTATGGATAGCATTAACACAAGTAATTGCAGAGTTTCCAGATGTTGAAATTCACACAGGCAATTGTAGGCTTACAGGAAAACAATGGATTAATTATCTTAATTCAGGAGAATTACCTTATTAATGAATTAGAAAAAAATTCTCCAAAGGTTTTTGATCGGTTAAATTGACTGAGAAGTCAATCCTTATTCAACTAACGAATGCATTAGTTGATTAAGAACAAGAGTCGCTGGGAAATATAGGTTTAAAATTATCTGAAAGGATATTGACTTTTAATGAAAGGAAATACACCTTTTTTTATACTAATGTTCTTAATTGCACTTTGGTTTATATACGTAAGAATTAAATATTTTCCAAAAGCAAAATACAGTCAATTAACAGGAGAAACTGGTTAAAAATATGACATAAGTAAATTAAAGACTCTAATACCTAAGAAAATGATGATCGGCGTATTTTTCTGTATCTTAACGTTACCTCTATACTCAGATATGCCTGTAATAATGGCTTTTATTCTTGCATTAGCAGGAGGTCTATTTACTTACACTCAGTTTAAAACTATGTATGGTTTGGGAGCTAGATTTCAAGAAAACAAAGTGAAAAAGAAAAAGTAATTATGCAACTAACGCATGCTTGTGCGGCCGAGCCTAGGTCGTATCATATAACGGGTGGGATTCCCGTCGAGTAAGAATTAGCCATTCGCTCGTAGCGAGTCTTGGAGGGTTTAGAGGTAACTTTAATCTTTAAGCGTAGACAGTTAGGTAGCGGGCCGAAAGCCAAATGGTTGAAGGGATTGAGCTCCATAATGTTAGTAAAACGAGAGGGCTGATGCTTTAAGCATAGCAGAAAGCTACACTTTACCTTTCGGTAAGGCAAGAATGGTAAAGCCTCTCTGGAGTCATAGACCTTGGCACGTTATACATTGATATGATACGGCAACTCGGGAGACCCTACCGGTCTTTTCTTTTTTTTAGAAGAGTATGGTGTACAAACGATAAAAAGTAAGGAAACCAAATGCCGATGTAGGGAGTCGGATAGTAGCGTAGTACCTATGAAGTTGGGTAATGCCGATGGAGGAAAGGCTACTACCAGTTTATCACCCTTAATAGGGACACATTTACTACACACAGAGGTAGGTATAACAAATGGAAACAAAACTACTAAGGATAGCAGAATTAGCAAAATCTGATCCAAAAATGCAATTTACATCTCTTGCACATTTACTAGATAAGCAATCACTAGTTCAATGTCACATTGAATTGCCAAATAAGAAAGCAACTGGGATAAAAGGCACAACTAAAGAAGAATACAGTGCTAATCTCGAAGAAAATATAGAGGATTTAATAAGGAGACTTAAAAGCAAAAGTTATCGTCCTGTTCCAGTTAGGAGAATGTATATTCCGAAGCTCAATTCGATGAAGAAAAGACCATTAGGTATACCGGAACATGAAGATAAGATTGTTCAAAAAGGCGTGACGAAAATATTAAACTCCATCTATGAAACTGACTTCTTGGACTGTTCGTTCGGATTTCGCCCAAATCGTAGTTGTCATGATGCTTTGAAAATACTGAACTTCTATATTGAAAAGAGGTCAGTAAACTATGTTGTGGATGTAGACATAAAAGGGTTCTTTGACAATGTTGACCACAAATGGATGATGGAGTTCATAAAACTCCGAATCGCCGACCCAAACTTACTAAGAATAATCGGTAGGTTTCTTAAAGGTGGATATATGGAAGAAGGAAAGAAATACAAAACAGATATTGGTACACCGCAAGGTGGGGTAATATCTCCTGTACTAGCTAACGTCTATCTTCATTATGTACTTGACTTATGGTTCGAGAAAAGTGTCAAGAAACAGTGCGAGGGGCAAGCATACTTAGTAAGGTATGCGGATGATTTCGTGTGCTGTTTTCAATTTAAGAATGAGGCTCAGGAATTCTTTCAATCTCTAAAATTAAGACTCAAGAAGTTTAATTTGGAAATAGCCGAAGATAAAACCAAAATTATCCCTTTCGGACGGCTTGCGGAGAAACTTGGAAAGCACCAGGGAAAAGGAAAACCAGAAACCTTCGATTTTCTAGGTTTTACGCACTATTGTGGGAACAGCAAGCAAGGAAAGTTTCGAGTGAAACGGAAATCAAGTAGGAAGAAAGTACAAAGCAAATTAAAAGAGTCTAAAGAATGGTTGAAGAAGAATAGAAATAATAATATTCATATAATCATGGACAGATTCAAACGCTCGCTTATTGGCTACTTCAACTACTACTGCATCACTGATAATATCCCAAATGTTAACATTTTCAAAGTTAAAATCGAGAATCTAATATTTAAGTGGCTCAATAGAAGAAGTCAAAGGAAATCCTTTAAATGGGAGAAATACAGACTCTTCCTTAGCAAATTTCCACTACCCTCACCAAGGGTTAAGGTGAATATTTATGATTTAAGAAAAGAAATTAGCTACATTTTGTAAATGATTACTGGAGGAGCCGTGTGCATTAATAGTGCAAGCACGGTTCTGAGAGGGTTTGGAGTGCAATTTACCGCAAGGTAAAGAGACTCCATTCTACTCGACTAGTTGAACAACGATCGACTACTTCGGTCGTCTTTTTTATTGGACTAAATGGCAGTTTAGTTGAATAAGATTTACCTGAAATTCTATGTAAAAAATGCAAAAATCCCCCAAGTTACAGTAATGGATAGCTACTATATAATTATTAATTAAGAAATAAATATATTTGTTGGTGAATTGTATTTTAAAGGTTAAATTATTGCGTAAAATTAATCTAAAGGGGTGGCAAATGAAAAACATAATTTATTCAATTATGATTATTCTTATTTGGATACTATCTGGAACTTTTATTTACATTCATAACAAAGGAATGTTAAATGTTAGTCCTTGGACGATGCATAATTTTATTAATATTATTATTCAAATCGGAGTGATTTTTTTTCCTATTATTGGTCTCTCTTTATCAATTCTTATCAGGAGAAAAACATTTAAGTTTGTAATGATAATAGGTTCCTTAGTAAACATTTACTACCTTTCTTTTCCATTTAGCCTTGCTTGGTTTTCTTATTTTATTTAAATTTAATTAATTCTCTTATCGAACTAACGGATGCATTAGTTGAACAACATGATCGGCTGTATAGTCGATTTTTTTTTTGTAAATAATGGCAGTTTAGTTGAACAAGGAATATAAGAATCCGCCATAGAATATTAGTATTTATCAAGTTTAAATTTAAATACTACATAATAGGAGAACAACCCATGTCGGAATTATTTATATTTTTACTACTTATTTTTATTCTCATTATTGCTATTAAATTTTATCGAATTTTAATAGAATCTATGTTGTTGAGCTTTTCTAGGGTTCGTGATTAGTATAGGAATCTTATTAAAAGTAACCATAGGGAATTGAATTCATTTAACATATTTGCATAATGGTTTAATTGTTTTATGTAAAAATCTATACAAAATTTATCTCTTCTTATGCAACTAACACAGTGCTTTAGTTGAACAACATGATCGGCTGTATAGTCGATTTTTTTATTCAACAAAATGGCAGTTTAGTGGAATAAGGATTCTTTGAAATTCTAATGAAAAAGGCTAAATTTCCCCAAATTACAAATGTCCCTAGGTTAGATATAATTACAATAATACAGTACTTGAAAGCCTGGAGGTATTTAATTGGAAGATCCAATCTTTCTTTACAAAATTAAACAAAATCAAAACATTTTATTAGATACAATTTTACTAACTTTTATCTTGTGTTTTGGGGTATTTTCAATAATCAAAGGAATATTCGGAAAAAATTTGTATTTAATTCTTCTTGGAATAACACCTATGGCTGTGGTTTATTTTTCTTCCATTTCTAATCGTAAAGTAGCAGAATGGTATGTAGCAGTTTATTCTAATAAAAAAGAACCAGGAAGAAC
The DNA here is from genome assembly GCF_004138285.1 of Gottfriedia acidiceleris. Taxonomy (GTDB): domain Bacteria; phylum Bacillota; class Bacilli; order Bacillales; family Bacillaceae_G; genus Gottfriedia; species Gottfriedia acidiceleris_A. The sequence continues at coordinate 67,183 of NZ_SCFN01000010.1, forward strand.
CTATTTTAATTCAGCCTTCTTTTAGAGGTACTGTTGCCCCTTATAATATGAGAGAAGAAACAAAGGAGATTTTGAATTATATAAGATTAAATTTCTCTGATATTAAGCTAACTAAAGAAAAATAAAAACATAACAAAGAAGGATTTCTTATTCAACTACTATGGGAGTACGATTTAAACTCCCATTCACTGTTGTGAATCGTTGGTTTTGGGATTCATGGATGGCTAACGCTTGCTTTAGTTGGATAACATGATCGGCAATTTTGTCGATCTTTTTTTGTACCAGCTGGCAGGATAGTGCAATAAGGAATGGTAGAATGAATGAATAAATCTATTTATAATTAAACAGAAGACAACAAGAATTAGAGGTGAAATTTATGTTTAAATCGGTTAATATTGGATTTTTATATGGAATGGTTATTGGACTAACAATAGGTCTATTTAAATTACCATTTAAAATTGTGAGTCTGGTGATGGAGTATCAATTTCACAAAATGTAGATTTTATTGAATATATTGTTCCACTTCTTAGAGTAACTTTAGTAATTGGAATAGTTGGTGCTATTGTTGGTTTAGGAATATTTGTAATAAAGAATAAAAAATTTTTTGGATAAAGTATTAGAAAGAATCCTTGTACAACTACTATGGAAGTGCGACATAAACTTCCATTCACTGTGGTGAATCTGAGGATTCATGGTTGGCTAACGCATGCTTTAGTTCTATAAACATTGTGCATAGTAGATAGATTATGCTAATCAAGAAAAATATAAATAGGTATAGTTATACCCATTTATACACTTCATATATAGCATTATCTAATTTACTTGTCCATCTAAGGCCAGATATTTCAGGAAGAAGATCTCGATGGTCACGCCAATTAAGTATATGTACACTTTGTAATTCGTTTTCAGGCAAATTAGAAACCTTCATTGCATTGTAAGCAGGTTTATGTACATAGATTAATAAGCTTTCAGCTAAATCAATTTCTTTTGACCAAATCTCATTGGAGGGGGTATTTTCACCATATAATCTTCCGACGTAAACTTTATGATTATTTGAATCATTCGTGTCGAACCAATTTTCTTGAGAGATTCTTTTTCCAAAAGTTTGTTGAACAGCTTTACCTATGTATAGCAATACATCCTTGCCATAAACAGGGTGTTTCCCATAGATTTGATAAATGCCATAATCAGTTTCAGTATTCATTAAATCAGGTAAGTTAACCAAATTAAAAGGCCCGTCCCATTGAATTTGAATCAATTTTATATTCATAGATTCCTCCATTAGTAAGTTAAATGATGTATAAACTTCTTCTTCATGGTGTCACCTCGTTATTATTATTCCCTATATAAGCCTGTTTATTTTAGTCGTTATTGAACTAACGCATGCTTTAGTTGAACAACATGATAGGCTATATAAGTCGATTTTTTTTATTGAGCTAAATGGCAGTTTAGTTCAATAAGGAATGATATAATTATTATTAAAATATTGATAAAAATATGGGAATGTACATTGGATAAATACGAACAAACAAACAGGAGGTTTTAATAGGAGTGAACCTAAATGAGGCAATGAAAATTTTAAATAAGTATGATCCAATGCCTGCGGATGATCAACTAACACAGGAAATAGTGGATGAATATGGTGTAGCTATTGATTATCTGAAATTAAATCCTCATCCATCTTGTATAGAGCCTATCTTAAAATCTTTCGGAGAATACGGTGGCTGGGGGCTATATGAAGAAGCAAGTTTAATTTTAACTAAGTTTGGTATAAATCAGGTATTACCATATTTAATTACTGCTTTGCAAAGCCCTCAAAATGGTATAAGGTACTGGGCTACCCATATTGCAAGTGATTTTGCAGACAAGCAATTACTCCAGTTCCTTGAAGTTTGTATTCATGATAAAATTCCAGATATAAGGGAGAATACAGCAACCGCATTAGGCTTTATGGGAGGACTTCAAGCACTTAAGGTTTTAGAAGATGCATTAAAAGTTGAAAGTGATCCGATAGTTATAGAGTCTAGAGAAAGAAACACCTTTGCAATCTGAGAATCCAATTATTAATCTGCAACATTGTCTTGAAACACAAAAGCGCATTTTTGAACTTGCTTCTTAGATTATAGGAAGAGTGAGCAAGTCACCTTATGGAACAATTTTGACTATAGTTAATTTACTTAATGAATTGGGATATTTGAAATCGTCGTTTTATTAAAAAAGGTTCAATCGAGTTGAAGTTCTTGTTCAACTAATGGGTGCTTTTAATAAGAGTTACTTAATGATTGTCGCTTGAGACAGTCTCTTTTTTCAGTTCAAATATTAACAAAGTCAATAAAAAAATGAGCATAAAAAAAGAGCCCTATTTGTGGGTGTCAAGTCAATAGGGCTTAAAGATTTTTAAAGGGAAAAGACTTTGAGCGAGTTCTTTTCATTTAAAATAGTAACATTTTTTTAATTGTTAGTTTGTGATAAATGTTACAAATTAAGGACAATTAATAGGTTAAAAACTCGTTGTGCTTTCAGACCATCATAAATATATATTTTTGTTGGATCTTTAAAGTAGATTGTTGATTTTCTAATTCGTGCGGAGTATTTGGATACACCAGTATTCTCTAGCAGAAATTTTTAAAACATTTGGTTACTCACTTGATAAAAAAGAAAAGTTAGGCTTAACTCGTTTATTTAATATTAATACCAGGGTTCCATGGAGAAAAAATTCCGGTTGGATTTGCATGCCATAACCAAACATGTAAGTCGTAGTGTCGATTCATAGGATTGTTCTTTTCAGCTTCGGAAAGTTTTGAAGGATCTAAGTCGTGATTAAGCATACTTCCATCGAATTTATGACCGAATAAACTTGGATGTTCTTTTGCCATAAAAGCTGGAACATAATACTCAACACCAACTAACTTATATTCTCCATTTTCTAGAGGCATATAAAGTAAAACTTCTGGTTGATTTTGATTTAATACCCCATTATCGAACATTAAATTGGGATTTATAAAATGAATACCCATTACGCCTTCTGGACTAGATGCGATTTCGCCCGTATTTATGTACCCGTCTTTTAAAGCTATATTTACATCATGGTATTTTTCAGTAGCTTGTCGAACCTGAGCTAATTGTTTGTTCACTTCACTACTGTTATCTGTGTTTGGTGCAGCGAAAACATTTCCTGCAATTGTTAAACTCATAATTGTTGTCATGACACCTGTTACTAATTTTTTCATTTGAAACCCTCCTCTAATTTTTTAAAAATAAATTTTTACTACGTGCTTAATAAAGAACACCATCTGTCAATAAAATACCAATTTATAGTTTTTTAGTTATGTTCTTACACGCTTTGTTCATTATAACGCACTAGTTGGTAGTTTCCTAGGGAAACTTCACTCAAAATAACAACGCAATTCGACATCTATGTTTCATGTTGTTTTTAACAGAGCCATTATGAAAAAACATTTTGAAATTTGCCTGGAACGCAACTTCTTGGTAATCAATATAACATATGGGTAAGCCGTATGCCTTAATAGGGCACGTACGGTTAGATAAGGGGAAAGCCTTGAGAAAGGTTTCCCTACCTTCTTTCTTGCAGTAAATAGCAGATTAGTTCCATAAGGAATTTTGGTTAAATCAATTTTTTTTGATTTAATAAATTGAGTGAGGGATTCAGTATGAAATATGTTCATGTAGGGTTCCTATAAGGTGATGGAAGGGTATTTGGCATGCGCATTTTTAGTATTTTTATATTGAAAAATATTGACATTCTATTAGATGCTTTAGTTGAATTACTATATGAAAGCGCTGGATCACTATTTTTCACCTGCATGTTTCTCCTAACTTCTAATTCCCATGTTTTAAGATCTCCATAAAAACCTCCAATTTGAGTAAAATTCACAGAAAATCCTTAAAATATGCACATTTATTATTTATACTATATTGATAATATCCAATATAGATATTCCTTATTTTCTAATTACTAGTTTCAGATCAAATTGATATAAAAATATTACATAAATTGTAGATTAGTAGGAACAGGAGAATTTCATAATGAAAGCAATTATTCAATTATTAAGTCAAAGGTGGATATTATGGTCTGTTTTATTAGTCAACATCTTTGGAACAATTTACGGATTTTTATGGTATGGATCTCAATTGTTAGATACGTCACCGAAATATCTTATCTTTGTACCCGATAGTCCAACAGCAAGTCTCTTTTTTATGATCGTTATTTTCGGATTTTTAATTAGAAGAAATTACCCTTTGTTGGAAGCGTTAGCAATTGTCACTTTATTTAAATATGGTATTTGGGCGGTTGCTATGAATTTATTAGAACTAATTGTAACAGGAGAACTCTCATGGCAAGGTTATATGCTAATAGTTTCCCATTTTGCAATGGCAGTACAAGGATTATTATATTCACCTTTCTACCGTTTTAAAGGATGGCATTTGGCTGTGGCCGCTATTTGGACTTTCCACAATGATGTGATAGATTATCTGTTTAATATGATGCCAAGGTATGGAGTATTAGATGTTTATAAAGAAAACATTGGATATTTCACTTTGTGGTTAAGTGTATTGTCCATTTGTATTCCTTATTATCTTGTATTAAGGAAAAAGCATTGTAGGACTGAATTACCGTGAATATTTAAAGCACATTTAAAAAGGTCATTTTTAATTAAAAATGTACTTTTATAGAGTTTCAGTATGATATGCACAGATTGATTTTCATTATGAATTACTTTCTCAAATAAATAATTTAACTCTTATATAAAATGTCGAACTGTTCTTTCATTTTAGGAAAGGTTTTTAGATAATTCCTATCGAAAAAGCCTAAGGGAATAAAAGCTTAGTATGTTTAATGAAAACCAACGAAAGGTGCGAAAATAGATAAAAATTAAATTATTGATTAGAGCAATTGCTTCAAGTTTTATGATCAATTGAACATATCCTTACATTGAGGTGATTCAGTGAAACATCAATCAATCTTTATTAAATCGGTTACTTTAAAAAGAATAATAGCCATTTTCATCGTTATTATAGTTTTATTCTTTTTAATATCCAGTCTTTTTGTGACTTCAATGAAAAATGCAAAATCATATACTATCAATCAATGGTTTAAGAAGATGAGTTATGAGACCTTTATAAAAGCATTTGAATTAGAAAATCACTATTTCAATTTTGCAGGCAATTCAAATGTTAATACACAATCGATCGGGAATATCATTTTTTCACTTGTAACAAATATTAGATTGTATGATCCAAGGAGCTTGATAGTACATGGAATCCCAAGTATGGAAAAGTATGAGAATAATATATTAGTTGCAGGTGAAGATTCGGATTACACCAACTTACCTATAGAATCTAACTTAACAATTGAAGAGATAAATCAAGATCCAGATGTTAACGAGCCAATTAATGAGCCAATTACTCCAATTAAACCACCAAAATATACTACGAATGGTCGGAATGTATTTTTTATTTACCATACACATAGTTGGGAATCATTTTTACCACTTATTCCAGGTGCCAAAACACCTAATCAAGCATCTTCCCCTAAAGTAAATGTGAGTTTATTAGGTGACAGATTAAAAAAGAATTTAGAAGCAAATGGGATTGGAGCAATAAGTGATAAGACAAATATTGGTAATGAGTTGGCTAAAAAAGACTGGAGCTGGAGATCATCTTATAAAATGTCTAGAGAAATTGTTACAGAGGCCATGGCACATGATAAAAATCTAAATTTTCTTATTGATATTCATAGAGATGATTCAAGAAAAGAAACGACCACAATAGATATACACGGAAAAAAATATGCAAAACTTTTCTTTATTGTAGGTGTAGAAAATAAGAACTATAAAAAGAACTTGGAATTTGCAAAAGAGATTAATACTGAAATCAGTAAAATCAATAAAGGGTTAACAAGAGGAATATATAGTAAAAATTATAATGACGGAAATGGAATCTATAATCAAGACTTATCTCCAAATTCGTTCTTAGTTGAAATTGGTGGTGTAGATAATACTTTAACTGAACTAAACCGCACGGTGGATTTGCTAGCAGAAGTATTGAGCAATTATTATTGGAAAACAGAAAAAGTAAATGGGAAATGACTTATTGGCGTTATCAGATTTGCAATTAGTAAAAGCGCTCTTTTGAGTACTTTTACTAATTTGTTTCTTTATAATCTGTGTTCATTTCTTATAAAAAGATACCATGTCTTAAGGCTCCAATTTGATTGACTTGAAGATGAATTATTCTGTCCACTTCAACCGATTAAATGCATATTTGAAATTAAAAGTTTTAACCTTTCCATTAGAGTATGTAAATATTAGTTCTATATTATGTTGTAAGTCCACATAACCAATTTGATGGATTGATTGATCTTTGTCATCATATTTATAATAATTTCTTCCGTATGTTGAAATTACTTGTTTTATAGGCATCTCATTCCTAATACCCTTAGCAGTACTAGAATGATTGTTATCGTCTAGTATACCAACCTGTAAAATGACGCTTGTTTTTCGATCAACACTTATAATAACGTGTTCGTTCCAATATTGATCGAAATTCCTAGATGAAGTATATTGTTTATTATCAGGGTGTGGAACAAAATGTTTAGATTGATTAATACTATTAAAAGGCATTCCTAATCCAATGCCATCAATTACCTCCTTAGATAAATCCGTTGACTTAGAATCTAGCATTACTTCTTCTCTTCTCATTGTTTCACATGCCGATAATAATAAAGATGCTAGGAATATACATAAAGGAATACGAATTATTTTGATCAAATTTCTCTCCCCTTTCAGTTCAAAAAAAATGCTACTATAAAACAGGTATGTTTAGAAGGTCGGCAAATAAGCAAGCAAAGTTAAAGTACTTGTAATTGAAGATGATCCATATATTTTGTGAATTGATAAAGTTAGATGTAGAAAAAATTTGCTATCTAGTTTTGTTTGCATATGACTGTTTGAAGGTTTTAGAAATTCATAGTTAATTATTTCCAGATATTGTCATTCTTTATATTATAATACCAGAATAGATGATTATACGATAAAACCATTTGATCCGAACTAGCTGATGGCAAGAAAAAAGGCACAAGCAAATTAATGATTTGTGCCTTTTTTCTTTATTTTATTAGCTTTTTATTCCTTCCAAAACATTCATATTTCTTTTAACCAATCCAGAAAATACTAAAATCAAAAACTCCTAAAAGAATTAATAAGACTCCAAAGATCAGTTGAATTGCTTGTCCAGTTTTTCTACTTTTCTTAAGTAACAAACCACTTAATCCAAATGAATCAAGGAAATAAATAAAAATGATAATAGGAATTGAGGTCCCTAAGGAAAATAAAACTGGCAGTATAAATCCATATTTTAACGAAAGGGCCATAGGGATCAAGGAAAAAAAGAAAATCGAAAACATTGTTGGACAAAAACCGAGTGAGAGAAAAAATCCCATAATAAACGAATTCATAGAGTTTAACTTTAAGTTTTTAAGTTTCTTAGGGAAAAAGTTTATAACTTTTCCAAATTTAAAGTACCCGATCATAATTAACCCAGTGAAAATAATTAATGGGCTAGTCATTTTTCGAAAGTACGGAAAAAATGACGTAAATGATTGTGAGATTTCTCTTCCAAAAATCCAGACAATTAAACCAAGTAAACTAAACGCAACGATTTTTCCACCAATAAAACCGAGCACTTCTTTCCAACTAGTTTTTCTTTGTAAAGATTTACTTGAAAATAATGCTAGCGCACTTAGGTTTCCTGAAATTTGGCAAGGTGCAAGTGTCGCAACAATCCCTAAAACAAATGAGGCAATGATCGGTATGGATTGTGTAGCTCGAAAGACATTCATAAAATATTCCACTAACTGGTATGACCAATTGAACATAAATATTCTCCATTTCAAATGTAAATAAACATGATTGTATCACAGAATTATCAAGAAAATATCGAGTGATTATGAAAAATAGATTAAAACTATATCTAGTGAAGGTGTCCTGAAGGAAACTTACTTCATAAGTTTGAGGTTATTTATTGTAAAGCAATTGTAAAATGAATGACTTCTAATCTGCACATTTTCTTCACTATTGATTATTAAAATTAGTTGAGTCGAAATGTAGGGGATGTTGTCAAATTAAGGTTTGGATTGTTAGGACCCAATTTTATTTTGCAAAAAATCGCTGATACAGAGTTAACACTGCTTTCAATTATTCTTTGCGTTTCTCAATTTTCTGTAGGTCATGATCGGCATATAGAAAGTTTATTTTCTGTTCAAAGATTAAGAAATAAATAGTAAAGAGGTAAATCATAATGAAAATTACAAAGAAATTTACGGCTGTTGCATTTACAAGCACTTTAAGTATACTATCATTACCAATTGTTTCGCTTGCTGAAAGTGAGATTAATAAAATAGAAGAAAAGAAAGTTACTATACAAAAACGAACAAAGGAATCAAAGAAGAAAATTGATGAATTGAAAAAAAAAACAAGAGCAAATTCTAAATGTTCTAGAAGATATTGATATAACAATAAATAATACTAATAAAAAGATAGAAGAAAAAGATAAACAAATTAAAGTGACAAGATTAGAAATTGTTACGTTACATAAGCAAATAAAAGAAATTCAAAAACGAATTGACCAAAGAAAAGAGATTTTAGATGAAAGAATGCGTTCACTTCAAAAGTCTGGCGGTAATATTTCATATATAGATATTATCTTTGGGTCAAACAGTTTTAGTGATTTAGTTCAACGAATAAATGCTGTTGGAACGATAATGCAAGCGGATAAAGATATTATGCAAGCTCAACATGATGATCTTGTAATGGTCGAAAAAAAGAAAGAAGATATTCTATCTAATGAAGAAAAACTAGAAAAGGATGTATTACATTTAAAAGAAATTAATCAGGACTTAAGTAAAAAAGTGAAAGAAAAAAATAAGTTAGTAACTTTATTAAAACAACAGCAACATGATGAGGAAGAAGATGTATTAAATTTAGAAGAACAAGAAAAATTGCTTGAAGAACAAGAGAAAGCAATGAAGGCTACTAAGAATAAACCAAGATACTCAAATGGGACAAGTGCACCGAATTCAGTAAATTTACCTGCAGTTTCGAGTGGGAATTTTACTAGACCAGCAGATGGCTATATTTCTTCTGGATATGGCTATCGTTCATTTGATAATGAATTGCACGCCGGAATCGACATTGTAAAAAAAGGTACAGTACCTGTTGTTTCAGCTGCAGATGGAGTTGTAATTAGATCATACAAATCATCTAGCTATGGAAACGTAGTTTTTATATCTCATAATATAGATGGAAAAGTGTTTACAACTGTTTATGCACATATGAATAGCTATATTGTAAGCAGTGGTCAAACTGTTTCAAAAGGTCAACAAATTGGATATATGGGAAATACAGGCCAATCGTTTGGGCAACACTTACATTTTGAATTTCATGCAGGGTCTTGGACTCAATCTAAGTCTAATGCAGTGGATCCTGAAAAGTATATTAACTTTTAAATAAATGTCTTTCATCCAACAAAAAAACCAGCAGATGCTGGTTTTTTGTTTAACAACTCCTAGTACTCTTATTAGAACCGTTTGACTTTTTTATCTTGGTAATTTGATAAAGAACGTTGTACCAATACCTTGTTCACTATTAACAGAAACAGTACCACCGTGTAACTCAACAATTTCTTTGACAATAGCTAACCCCAATCCTGTACCACCAGTGGACCTTGTTCTTGATTTATCAACACGGTAAAAACGTTTAAAAATATGAGGTATATCCTCAGGAGGAATTCCTACTCCTTGATCTTGAATTGAAATTTGTATAAAGTTATCGATGGTTTTTACTTTAATTTTGATTGTTGAATGACTATAAGCGTATTGATATGAGTTCATAATTAAATTTTGTAAAACTTGGTTAAATCTTTGGATATCGACATTTGCCTTACAATCGCTATCACATTGTAAGGTTATTGAAATATGTTTTTCCATTAAAACCCCTGCAAGTTTTTCTTTCGTACTTTCTAAAAGTTCACAAATTTTTTGTTCTGTTTTGTTGATAGCAAAACTATGTTGTTCGATTTGTGCAAGGAGTAATAACTCTTGAACGAGATCCGTAATACGATCGGTCTCTTCTTTAATAATTTTTAAGTAGTCCTGTCTTTCATTTTCATCTAATGTATCTCTTTGTGCTATATCTGCATAACCTCGGATGAATGTTAGAGGCGTTCTTAATTCATGTGCAACAGTCGCTAGAAATTCGTTTCGTTCATTTTTCATGTAAGATAATTCAGATGCTAAATGTTGAATCGCATCCGCAAGCTCACTGACTTCATCATTTGATGATATATTAAGTGAAACAGACAAATCACCTTTAGCCATTTTGTCTGTTTCTTCAATCATTTTAATAAGTGGACGAGTTAATCTTCCTGATAGATATAAGATTGTACTCAACGTGATGATAAAAGTCACCATCATTGTAATAATAAAGATTATCTTTAATCTAAGGATTAAGTGTTGGATAGATTCAGTTTTTTGAAACATATAAACATAGCTTTTAATACTTTGATTAACAGTGATTGGACTGATAGTTGAAATATAATTTTCGTGACGCCAATCAGAATGAATAATTGTTCCATTTTTGTTAATATGAGATTTGTTTACATTTAAATGTTCTCTCATTACCTTATCTAGTGGATGGGAGCTCCCTAATACTTCACCACTTATTGATTGAACAATTACTTTTGTATCAGCTTCAGATTCCATTAAAGCAACATGTTTTATTGTTTCATCAGTAAAATGTTTCTCAAGTACATCACGATGGCTGTTACCCCTGTTAATTAAAGATCGTATTTCTTCATTTACTCTTGTATTAACTAATGAAAAATAAAGAATTGAAAATAATAGTGTTTCAATTATTATCGTTAGAAGTAAGAAAGAAAGTCCTAATTTAAAAGAAATCGATTTAGTTTTAATCATAATTCACCATCAATATATTAGTGTGATACCCATTTGTAACCAACTCCGTAAACGGACAATAAATACTGATCTATTGGAAATGAGGTTTTTCTTAGTTTATCTCTTAAATTTCTGATATGCGAATCAACTGTTCGTCCATCTGTAATAGTTTGAAATCCCCACACTTTTTGAATTAAATGATCTCTACTGAATACTTGATTTAAATTACTTAGGAATAATCCAAGTAGTGAGAATTCAATTGGAGTAAGTGTAATTGGAGTTTCCTCGTATGTTACAAGATGCTTTTGTTGATCCCACACCATTCCATTAAAATTAATTCGTTCTTTAGGCAAGGTTCTTCTTAAAATAGCTTTTATTCTTTCTACAAGCTCCTCTTCATGAAATGGCTTTGTAATATAATCATCTGAACCATATTTTAGTCCTTTAACGATATCGCTTTTTTGATCACGAGCTGTCACCATAATGATCGGAACATTGCTAAATTCCCTTATTTTTTCTAACGTCTCCCATCCATCCATATTAGGCATCATGACATCGAGTAAAACTAAGTCAAAAGGATGCTCTGTTAATTTTGTAATTGCTTCTTCACCTGATTGCGCTTTTGTACAATTAAAATTAAGAGGAATTAGATAGAGCGAAAGTAAATCAAGCATTCTAGGTTCATCATCAACTAATAATATTGAAATCATTGGTTTACTCTCCCATTAAATTTTTCATTAAGATTATCATATAATTTTGCAGAAATTATGCAGATTTATTAGAGATTTTTCATTTTCTTTCCAACGTTTCTGCACGAAATCTGCACAAACATATCATACACTACGTGTGAAAAGGGGGGAAACTCTATGAAAAAATATTTAATTGGATCAGTTATTATTGCTAGTGTACTTGTACTTGGAGCATGCTCAAGCTCTAATTTAAAAATGAATGGACATGATATGTCTAATATGAATGAACACGATATGTCAAAAATGGATGATAAAAATGGAAAAGAAGAGGGAGATACAAAATTGGATTTAAAGGGATTAAAAGAGGGTAAACCACTACAAATCATTCGAGGTCCCAAAGTAACCCTTGTAGCAAAGGTTGGAAAGCAAAAGCTTAAAAATGGTGTTGTTGTACCTGTTTGGACATTTAACGGTGCAGCTCCTGGTCCAGAAATTCGTGTTAAAAAAGGTGACAAGGTAAAAATAACCTTAAAGAATGAATTACCAGCACCTGTTTCAATTCATTGGCATGGATACCCAGTACCAAATAATATGGATGGAATTCCTGGTGTAACACAAGACGCAATCGCACCAGGTAAATCTTTTACGTATGAGTTTACTGCAAATGAGGTTGGTACATATTGGTACCATTCTCATCAAGACTCTGTAAATCAATTAGATCGAGGGCTTTACGGCGCATTCGTTGTTGAAGACAATGAAAAAATTGATAAAGATTATACACTTATGTTAGATGAGTGGGTTAGTAATAAGAAAGAGATTGCAGATCAATTAGATGCAATGACAAATCCTTCATCAGAAAAAGCTGATCATTCAATGGATATGTCTGGCGATTCAACAGGTGGGATGATGATGAATCATAGCATGAATGATTATGATGTTTTTACAATTAACGGGAAAAGTGGAAATTTAATTCCGGAATTGAAAGTAAATAAAGGTGACCGTGTAAGATTACGATTAATTAACGCCGGTTATTTAACTCATAAGATTCATCTTCATGGACATGACTTTAAAGTCATCGCGACAGATGGACAAACAATTAATAAACCTAATGATCTTAAAGATCAATTATTAGCGATTGCACCCGGTGAACGTTACGACATAGAATTTACTGCAAATAAAAAGGGTGGGAAATGGTTGATTGAAGAACATGGGACAAAAGACGCTGTTAATGGTATGAAAGCCTTTATTGCATATTCAAATGATGTCAAATCAAATGATGTATCGAATAATTCTATTAGTTTACCTAGTGTAGATTTATCAAATTATGGACAGAAAGGTCTAAGTGACCTTAACTTAAATACAAAATATAATTTAAGCTATTCAATGAGTTTAGGTACTGAGATGGATGGGAATGAAATGAAGTATACGATTAACGGAAAAACCTTCCCGAATATAGAACCATTGAATGTAAAAAAAGGAGATTTAATTAAGGTTACACTAAAAAATACGTCAATGATGGATGATCATCCGATGCACTTACATGGTCATTTTTTCAAAGTGTTAAGTAAAAATGGTAAAGCTTATTCTGGTGCGCCTATCATTAAAGATACGCTAAATTTAAAACCAGGTGAAGAGTATGTTGTAGCTTTCAAAGCAAATAATCCAGGTAATTGGATGTTTCATTGTCATGATCTCCATCATGCCGCAGCTGGAATGGTTTCAGAAGTAAAATATACTGACTTTAAATCAAACTATACCCCTAATCCAGATGCTGGGAATATGCCAGAATAACTAATCGTCTCAAAATAATAGTTTGAGTTGATGAAAAATGATAGAAAAATAGTAAAATACTTACCATTTCTACTTTGTACTTGAGAGATATGTTTAGTAAAGATAAGAAATGTCATGGTCACAGCAATGGGTATAGTAAGTTAGAAAAGCAAATTCGCAACTTTGAGATTCAAAATAAAATCTGCATTAGAGAATTCGAGGGCTTAAAAAGAGAACTAGTATATGAGTGGTATAATTCTATGAATTATAAAAGGAGATCATACTCGGTATAAGTAATTCAGATAATGTGGAGAAAATAACGATTATCAATCAAAATATTTAGTGAAACAGCATATTAATTAATCTATCTTTCAACAACTCAATTATCACTAAAAAAAGCTAAGCATAGTTGCTTAGCTTTATTTCATTGATTTATCATCAAGTCGAAACATATTAATTTTGTTATCGAACAACCAAAATTCTAAGGAGATGTTTCTTTTCTTATCTACATAACCGATAATATCTGCACCTTGCTCTGTGCGAAAATAGTCATTTTCTCCATATGCTTGTACAATAGCCTTCTTTTCATCACCAATTTTTATTCCTTTAGCAGTTTTTAAATTACTGTCAGTTACAATAAATCTTGTAATTTTACCTTTGTTATTTACTGCTACCTCAATTCCATTATTTAGTTTAAAATAATCATAGTTTTCAACATCACGACTTTGTTCCGTTTTCTCCCCGTATTTTTCAGATATTTTCTTACTGTAAAAGTCATCATTTACAAACAGACCATCGACATTCTCATTTGCTAAATTTGTGCTACTTGTAATCAAATGATGATATGAACGGGGAAAGATTTGGTCTAGTGTTAAGGCCGTTAGCAATAGAATAATCCCTATCGAAGCAACAATAATAATAATTCTTTTCATATAACCCCCTTTATAAAATGTATATTATAAGATGATTTTACCATAATTTTCATAATACGCTTTTTAAATTTTGCACTATTTAGTTTCAGTTATCTAAGATAAATAAAGATCATATGGAAGGCATGAGAGGCGCAAAAGCAACAATTGACTCAGCAGAGCGTACGACAGTTTATATGATTGATTTTAAACCAACAGATGGTGGAGAAACAGTAAAAAATCATAAATGGGTAACTGAGTTAGAATTGTCACCAGTAAAATAACAACGTATTGATTTCGAAAAAAGACTCTAATTTCTTATATATAATAAGTGATTAGAGTTTTTTCGTAATATTTGATATTTGGTGCTGCTAATTCTTTTTATAAAGTGGAGTTAATAAAGAACATTAGAAAAATATTAGAATAATATTAGAGATTATCGAGGTTCTCTAATGTATATATTTTCCAAGGGTTGGAAAAATTACCCTGATTTAATTAGACTAGAATAATATTATTTTACAAATTAAATAGTGACATTTGATTGTATTTTTTATGTAGAAACAATAGGAAATCTAGGGTATACAAAAATGACAGAATATTCTTTAATATGTAAATTACACATAATTCTAGTATTGAACTTTTCTTTCGGACAGTTATTATGTGATACCTAGAAGCTAGTACATAATTGATTAGTAAAAATTTTACAAAGGGGAGGAATTACACTGAAAAGAAGAATTATTGTGACATCTGCATTGGCGGGAGCATTGGTATTTTCGGGTGGAGTAGCTTCTGTATTAGCTCATGATGAAATTGGAGGAGGAGTAGAAAAAGGCGATAACCTAGCTGGTGTCGAATTATCTGTCCCATTGATTGAAGGTAGTAAGAATACTGATAATCTCAAGGAAGTGGCTGCTGTTCCATTGAAAGAAATCCGTGAGGGTGTAAAAAACTCAACAGGAGATGTGTATGCTCATAAAGGGTTTGCCTATTTAGGTACTCATCGAGCTAATGGAGGAGCTGGAGGTGTTAGAGTTTTTGATTTGAAGGATCCCACTAACCCTGTTGAAGTTTCAGCCTTTGCTGATATCGCAGGTACTTGGCAAGAAAAAGTGATTGTCAAATCGGTGAACACTAAAAGCTTTAAAGGAGATTTAGCTGCTGTAAGTGTTCAAAAGATGGATCAAAATGATCCAAATTCAAAGGGCGGTTTTGTACTTTATGATGTAACAAATCCCCGTGAACCTAAAAAGCTCGGTTTTTGGGAATCCTCTTCTTCTGGAGCAAGGGGTACCCATGAACTATATTTAACTGAACAAGGTGATAATCTTTATGTATTAACAGCGGATTGCTATGCCGACTATTACTCACATGGCAAAAAAAGGGATGTATCTATTGTTGATGTATCAAATCCTACTAATCCAAATACGATATTTGAGTTTAATCCACGTGACTATATTTCAGAAGTAACTGCTGAAAATTATGATGGTTACAATTGGACAGATGAAGAAGGAGTAAAGCGTGTTGCATTTGCTCATAGTGTAAAAACAGATGAAACAGGAAAAACAGCGTTCCTTTCTTATTGGGATTTAGGAACCATTATTTTAGATATAAGTGATGCAAAAAAACCTGTATATCTCGGAAGAACAGACTTTGCTTCTAATGTACAAGGAGCAGCTCATTCCATGGATCTTGCTAAAGGCGGAACTGTACTAGTTGAGACTAGAGAAGTATTCGGTCCAACAAGAGAAGGATTCGAATCTGCTTATGGATATACAATGATTTATGATATTAAAGATAAAACAAAACCTAAGCTATTAAGCACATTTAGGACTGATTTTACAGAAACAATTCCTAATGGGGCTACTGTTCATGATCCAAAGGTGCATGGTAATACATTGTATCTTTCGCATTATTCTGGTGGAGTAAGAACAGTTGATATCACCGACCCAGCATCACCACGACAAACAGGAGTGTATATCCCAAGCAGAGCAAATATTTGGGGAGTTTTTGTAGACCGGAACTATATTTTGGCTTCTGACATAGGATCAGGCTTAAAGGTTTTGCAAAAAAATGGAGGTCAATCATCTCCAGCAGTAGAGTTTTAAAAAAGGATTTTTCATCATTTTAGATGCATTACTAAAGGCTGTCTATTTAGACAGCCTTTTATTATTTCCGAAATCACCAGTTAATTTTAATAGAGCTATTTTTTAATAAACTAAGTAAAAAAGCGCATAGGATTAAAATAAACCAGGTAATCAAGATTAAAAAAGAAAATCTCTTATTGTTGGGAGGTTTATAGAAGCCATACATAGTACATTATCCTCTCATATCTGGATTACGGGAAAATATGATGAATTTAATTTTATTAATGTTTCACGATTTCTAGCCATTCTTTTCCAAAATTGTTTGAAGAATAAACATTACTTTCCATCGTAGCAATCGAAATGTTATTTGAATTTTTTTGATCAATGGCAATATACATAATCATATTTTTAGCATTTAAATAAGGAATCGGTATACTTCTTGTATTCTTTGACGAGAAGTCTAATTCTTCAAGGTACGATTGGTTATCTTTAATATAACTATAAATTATGCTGTCCTTTAATAGGACTGATGACGTTATATTTAAGGTAGGTGTGATACGACTAAAACTTTCTCCACCATTAGTTGAATAATAAATTCCTTCTTGAGAGTTCATTGCAATTTCATTAGGATCATCTGGGTGAATAGAAAAAGATGTTAAAGTATCAGGTAGCCCAGAGCCCTTTACATTTTTCCAAGACTTTCCTAAATCATTACTGAAGTAAAATCCTGTACCTAACTTAGAGTTTTTTTCTTCATTGTATAAAAATATAGCTTTACTATTGTATCCGACTGATAAATTATGAAAGTCAGTTTCTCCATAAAAACCTATTTTTTCAAGTGTTTTATTACCATCTAAACTACGTACGATTCCAAATGGATTTTTGAGATTACTTTTTGGATCAGGATGTCCACTTGAATAAAATCCATCAGAGGTAGCCTGAAACCCCATATAATCATTTAGGTTTTTACTAGTTGTATACCACTTTCCATCTGAATAAATGTTTAATCCAGAATGAGTTGCAATTGTAAGTCCTTTTATATTTCCAACGTATCCAATACCGTGGATATGCTCGATTTTTACATCATTTAATTTCTTATAAAATGAATCATTTAAAGAAATTTGCTCCACTTTACTTGTATGATCTGAAGCTTTTTTTAGGTTATTTGATTTTTCAACAGGATTATTATTTGTACATGCACTTGTTAAAAGGAATGATGATAATAATGCAGCAGATAGATAAATTTTTTTCATTGAAATTCTCCTCTATATAGTAAGACTAGTGTACTTAATAAATGTGCAGATTTAGTGCATTTTTTTATAAATAGAAGCAAAATTATTTCTTTTTCTTTTTGAAAAAGAAAAAAATAAGCCAAAGAAACGAACAAACTGAGATCAGTATAGGAAAATTAGCTATTTTTAAGAGAGTATTCATTGAATATACCTCAAGTACTAAAGATGGAATTTTCCCAATACTACTTGCGAAAAAGAAGTTAATAAAATTAACTGAACCAATTGCAGCTAGTAAAGTTACTACACTTGATGGGATAAAAGGTAGAATGCGCAAAAGTAAGATTAGAATAAATGATTTTAAATTATTCTTTAACTGATAAGCCTGGATAAAATTAGGAATCTTTTTCATTTCTTCAAGCTTTATAAAGCCTTTACGATAAAGCAAAAACGAAACGGCTGCCCCGATTGATTCTCCAATAAAACCAATTATTATACTTCCAATAAATCCGAAAAGACTAATATTAATAGTTGTTAAAAACGCACTTGGTATGATACCGATGATCCTAATAAAGATGTTAAGTAAAATACTAAAAGCGATTGAAAGAAAAATAGATGATCAGAAAGAAAATTTATAATTGTTTCCATTAATACTCCTAAGGTTATTAGTAAAGAAATAATTTCTCGTTTTATAGAGTATATCAAAACTTAATTAAATTTTTGTTTACAAACAAAAAATTTGGAACTAAAATGAAAGTGCAACATACCATAGTAGGGTATAGTATATGAAGCTTGATTTTTGGTTTTTAGAAGTAAATTATTATTTTCGAATCTAAATGAAATAATATGACAATACTGGACTTTAAAAATAAAATTGTCTATTCAGGGGGTGAGACAGAATGGAGAAGACTAAAAAAATAACAATTGCAGTTAACGGTGGAATTAGCTTTGGAGCAAAGTTAAACGCAAAACAACTAGTAACAATTGCTAAGCATATAGGGGAAGAAGAACTAGAATTAACTACTTTTCAACAATTATATATAGATGTACCGGAAGAACGACAGCATGAAATTATTAATGAATTTATTAGTGTAGGCTTACATTGTTATCCAGTAGGAGATGTAGTAAAGAGCTTAAGAACTTGTAATTTTTGTAAGGGTGAATTAGAAGAAGGTATGCCAGTCGCCAAAGAACTGAATAATCGGATAGCTGGGAAAGAAGTTCCTTTTACAGTTCGTGCTGCTTACACAGGTTGCCCTGTGGGATGTGGTGAGCCATTGATGAATGACATTGGTATTATGAAAGTTAACGATCACTATAATTTCTATATTGGTGGGAAATCTAAAGGAAAAGATGCTGAAGTAGCGCAGATACTATACGAGAGGTTAGAACCTGATCAATTATATTATTATATAGAGAGGTTCCTTGATGTTTATAAACATGAAGGAAAGAAAAGAGAAACAGTTAATAAGTTTATTAAAAGAATCGGTATTGAAGAATTAAAAATTAAAATCGGTTAAATATTTGAAATTATGTAATATCCTCTTTATTAAAAAATAGGTTATATTAGAAATAAAATAAGAGGGGATGAAAGAATGTCATTAAATAATGAAAACTCAAAAGTAAATGAGGAGTGTTGCACAACAGATGAAAGAAAAAGTCACCACTCTGAAAAAACAAAACAAAATTTAGTGGCAAGGCTTAACCGAATCGAAGGGCAAGTTAGAGGGATTAAGGGATTAATTGATAAAGATACCTATTGTGATGATATAATCACTCAAATTGCTGCTACACAAGCAGCGTTAAATAGTGTAGCAAAAATATTACTTGAGGGTCACATGAAAAGTTGTGTACTTGAAAGAATACAAGAAGGCGATACAGCTGTTTTAGATGAAGTATTAGTGACATTTCAAAAATTAATGAAAAAATAAGGAGAGTCCAAAATGGTTATTGAAAAAACAATCTTACATGTTGAAGGAATGTCTTGTGGACATTGTATAAAAGCAATAGAAGCTAGTGTAGGTGAATTAAAAGGTGTTAAATTTGTAAAAGTAAGTTTAGAATTTGGAACTGTTGAAGTAGAGTTTAACACGAATGAGATAACAATTGCTAAAATCAAAGAAACAATTGATGATCAAGGCTATGATGTAAAATAATATTGAAAAAGAACGTGCTAAATAGGGCACGATTTCTTTTAAATAAAAATATACCCCTAATGGGTATGTGGAGGTTTTAGAATGACTGAAAAATTCAAAGAAACCAATTATCAAATTACAGGAATGACATGCGCAGCTTGCGCACTTCGAATAGAAAAAGGATTAAATAAATTAGAGGGGGTTGAAGAAGCTAATGTAAACTTGGCAGTAGAAAAGGCATCGATAAAATACAATCCCGCGAGTATTAACATCGAATCGATTCAAAAAAAAATCAAGGATCTTGGTTATGATGTAGTCACAGAAAAAGTTGAATTTGATATCGTCGGTATGACGTGTGCAGCCTGTGCGACTAGAATAGAAAAAGGATTATCAAAACTTGAAGGTGTAATACAATCTAATGTAAATCTAGCTCTTGAAAAAGCAACGATCGAATATAATCCAGAACTTGTTAAGCCATCAGATATGATTAATAAGGTTGATAAGTTAGGGTATAAAGCTTCTATTAAAAGTGAAGATAATCAAAAGGAAGCAGTAGATCATCGTGAAAAGGAAATCGAAACCCAAAAGGGAAAATTAATGTTTTCAATTATATTATCGATTCCTTTATTGTGGTCAATGGTAGGACATTTTAATTTTACTAGTTTTATATATTTGCCTGAAATGTTTATGAATCCATGGATACAACTTGCATTAGCTGCACCTGTTCAATTTGTGATTGGCAAACAGTTTTATATAGGTGCTTATAAAGCGTTAAAAAATAAAAGTGCTAACATGGATGTACTAGTTGCACTTGGTACTTCTGCAGCTTTTTTCTACAGTCTGTATATTACCATCAAATCAATTGGTAGTAATCAACATATGTTAAGTCTATATTTTGAAACAAGTGCGATATTAATTACTCTAATTATTTTAGGTAAACTATTTGAAGCGAAAGCAAAAGGTAGATCGTCAGAAGCGATTAAAAAATTAATGGGCCTTCAAGCAAAAACGACAATTGTATTACGTGAAGGTGAAGAAATAGAAATTCCGCTAGAGGAAGTTGTTGTTGGAGATATTGTCTATGTTAAACCAGGTGAAAAAGTACCAGTTGATGGGGAAGTTATTGATGGGCGATCTGCCATTGATGAATCTATGCTTACTGGTGAGAGCGTACCAGTTGATAAATCAATCGGTGACTTTGTAATAGGTGCTACGATAAATAAAAATGGATTCTTAAAAATTAAAGCAACAAAGGTTGGAAAAGACACAGCTCTAGCTCAGATTGTAAAGGTAGTTGAAGAAGCACAAGGATCGAAAGCTCCTATTCAGCGGTTAGCAGACACAATTTCAGGTATATTTGTTCCTATCGTTGTTGGAATTGCGGTTGTTACGTTTCTTAATTGGTTCATTTGGGTGACACCAGGAGATTTTGCTGAAGCATTAGAAAAATTAATTGCCGTATTAGTTATTGCATGTCCATGTGCATTAGGATTAGCTACTCCAACATCAATTATGGCAGGCTCAGGTCGTTCAGCAGAATATGGAATCTTATTTAAAGGTGGAGAACATCTAGAAACAACACATCGCATTACAACTGTTGTTTTGGATAAAACAGGTACTGTAACACATGGTACACCAGTTCTTACTGATATCATTGTTTCAGAGGAAATAAACGAAACAGAATTTTTAACAATAGTAGGTACTGCGGAGTTCTCATCAGAACATCCTTTAGCAGTATCGATCGTAGAAGGCATCAAAGAAAAGGGGATTACACTTAAAAATAATTCAGAATTTGAAGCAATTCCTGGATATGGTGTAAAAGCAATAGTAGAAGAAAATGAAGTTCTTGTAGGAACAAAAAAATTGCTTGAACAAAACTACATTGAAGTCCCAAATGAAGCGTTAACTAAAAAAGACAATTTTGAGCAAGAGGGAAAAACAGCTATGCTCGTAGCTATTAACAAGAAATACGCAGGGCTAATTGCAGTTGCAGATACAATTAAAGCCACTTCCAAAGAGGCTATTAAACGATTACAAGAACTTGGACTTGAAGTAATCATGATGACAGGAGATAATCAGCAAACAGCAATGGCAATAGCAAAAGAAGCTGGAATTACAAATGTAATTGCGGAAGTATTACCAGAGGGTAAAGCAGACGAAGTGAAAAAATTACAAGAGCAAGGAAAAAAGGTTGCAATGGTTGGAGATGGAATTAATGATGCTCCAGCATTAGCAGTATCAGATATTGGGATGGCCATTGGTACAGGAACAGATGTTGCAATGGAAGCAGCGGATATTACCTTAATTCGTGGAGATCTAAATAGCATTGCAGATGCAGTATATATGAGTAAGAAAACAATTAGTAACATTAAGCAAAACTTATTCTGGGCATTTGCATACAATACACTTGGTATTCCTTTAGCAGCTATGGGACTTCTTGCGCCTTGGTTGGCGGGTGCTGCAATGGCATTTAGTTCAGTATCAGTTGTACTAAATGCACTTCGATTACAAAGAATCAAGTTATAAGGGAGATTCAATATGAAAAAATGGGCTATTTCAGCTATTGTTTACTTGTTGGTTTTAATAGGAGGATACTCTATCTACACCAATTATTTTCAATCTAAGGATATGGACCATAATGCAGTGATCGGTCAAAATCAAAATGGTCACAGTATGCACGGCGGAAAAGAAGGAACAGAAAATCAGGATAATACCAAGGTGGATTTTAAATTTTTAGAAACACCTCAAAGTGGTAAAAAATCAACTTTAAGTATTATGGTTAAGAATAATGAAGGAAAACCAGTTAAGGATTTTGAATATGAGCACGAGAAATTAATGCATTTGATAATAATAAGTAAAGATTTATCGTTTTTCGAACATATTCATCCGGAATATAAGGGGGATGGGAAATTTGAAATTTCACCTAATTTCCCATCAGGTGGCGAATATAAATTGTATGCAGATTTTGTACCAAAAGGTGTATAATTTCCTCCTACCAATAAGAAAAATTTCACTTAAGCTAGTACTTAAAAAAAAACTGACTCAAAAAGTCGTCATTTCAACGGATCTTTTGAGTCAGCCTCTTTCAAGAAGAATGTTTTTGATAAACAACTTGATTCTAATTATTATTATTTCAAATCATTTTTTACATCACGGTTGGTATTTTGGAAGTCACCTACAAAAGGCATCCCGGAAATATAGCCTACTCCACCAGTGCGATCTATTCCTATTTCTTTTTCCATCGCCTGTTTTAATGCAGTTTTATCGACTGCAGTAATATTCTTCCCTTCTAATTCATCCCCTGGATGTTGGAAGTTACTCATAATGTAAGAGAATCCGTTACGGTCATCGGCCGCAAACAAACCAGTTGATTCAGCTCCAGCTGGGACTGATAAAATTCTAGATAGCTCCTTTGTATCTACGTTATAAGCCCAGACAAAGTTATTGGTATGCATTGTGCTGTCTTCACCGATAAATAATGTTCTTAATGATTCAGAATAACTTAGATTATCAGTATTAGCTACTGAATTGACATCAGCAGTGTTTCCATATGCATCTGCTGATGGCATATCCTTACCAACAATTAACCCAGACATTTTAGCAGCGATATACATACTATTAATCTTTTCACCTATACTATCTTTTTGGTTGTCTGTTAAATCCAATTGATACGTAACACCTGATTTAATTTTTGGAAGTTTGATATCATCTACTTGATCCGTAGCATTTGCAACCATTCCATTGCTTTGATCGGAAAACGCAATGTAAACCTTTTTATCTTTCTCGTTTAAAGTTACACCTTCCATTTTATTAAATTCAGAAGTCGCACCAAGCATTGCTGCATATCGACGTGATTCTAAGAATGCAGCAGCTTTTTCCATGCCAGGCTTCAATTTTAAATATTCAGTTTTACCGTACGAATATTGCTTGATGGCTTTAAAGCCTTCTTTTGGAACATCGGATGTTTCGAACATATCGCTGAACTTGATACCGCTGTCGATGATTTGTTTGATTTCTTTATCGGTCGAATGGCCAAGTTTTATCCATTCTAAGTTACCCGCTCCGCCATTATCAGTACCAGTTTGGTGGAATTTTGCGGCATAAAGCGTACCTGCAGTAAGATCCTTCGCTTTATCGGCTACATACATGAACAACGTTGTATAAGTACCGTCATCACCAAAGAAAGCAGTCCGGTTATCAGGCATCATCTTCATTAATTCATGTGAGAAACGACCAATGCTGTAATGTTTGGAAACAGAAGCTTCCTCTTCTTTGTTGACACTAATTTCAGGAATAAATCCATAAAAATAAGGGTTCGCCTTTGATTTATCACCGAAATAAAGCTTAGCAAAGCTTTCAACCGAAGATCTTGCTGAAGAGTTTAGATCTTGCTCAAAACTGCGGGCATCCGGCTCATACTCTTCTGAACCTAGATGAGTATTCCATGGCGAAAGGGAACCATTACATGGAATCCAAAGCCCATTTACTCCTGAAAAATCAATTTTCTTCACCGATTTAGGTGTCAATTCACCCGTTTGCTTATCTTGTTGAAGTGTAGATAATGACATGGATGCAGGAACGATACCATATGCTGAATTACCAGCCGCATCGATTGTTTGATATTCATAATGGGTTACCATGAATAGTTTTCCGTCAATTGGCTTCAATAAACTGTTTGAATCCGGGGCATCTGATACATAATATGTAGGTTTGCTTTCAATACTCATATCCATTATTGGGTCACCATTCACATCAATTGGTGTGCCTGCTGGAATCAACTTTCCTTTGTTCATTGCTACGTTGTCTTCAGATTTAAATAGTCTCTTATAAGAAAGTGGAAAATTCTTCACTTCACCACTGCTATATTTCACTTCCATTGATGCGTTCGTATAGGTTTGAACCATTTTATCAATCGTTTTTGGTGCTTCCATTCCAATAAATCTTACAGAATCAATTGTTACATGACCATTTCCTGATACAGCAGCATGTGTCAAAGCTGGAATGGATATGGATAATCCTAGTGCAAGCACAGACACCTTTTTAATAAAATGTTTTTTATTCATTGTTCTCCTCCTGGCAAATTGATTTTCTTCCACAACTCTATTAAATCAAATGAACATTAAACTAGGGTTTCCCTTCTGGTTAAAGATTTGTAAAACTAGTTTAAGTCCTTGTAAAGTTATCGAAGGACAAATTAATCTTTTCACACCATAAGTCGAAACATGTCAAACAACAAAAAGTTAAAAAATATCCATGGAGAAAAAGAGCAATATAATGTTCGAGCACAATCAATCGATATTATTATGATTGTTATAAACGTTGAAACTCACCAACATCTCATGTATTGTCAATTACAAACTAAACATATAGTCTGGATAGTAATAATTAGGCTATCCACTTTTTTCTAAACTCTTTATAATATAAGTCCATTCAAAATAGGTTGGTAAAATTATTTAATAGCTAAACAAATTGAAATTTCTCATTGAACTAACTTAGATTAGTTCAATAAAATTGTGAAAGGACTGTCAAAATTAAGTAAGTCCTTTTTCAGTTATTAAATTCAAGGATTTTACTATTACAGAGCCTTGATAAGAGAAAGACAGTGTGAAAAATTTATTCTTACTTATTTCATTCATCCAAATACGTTTTTTCGTTTATTTTTAAATGTAGGATCGTAATTTATATTTTTACTATGATCTACTAGCGCTTCGCTTAATCGAAGCAGATATACAAGGTAGTCATATTTCTCCATGTAATCATCTAGGTATTTTGATATCAAAGTGTTTAATTAATGGTGAAATTCTATGATCTCTTCAACTTCATATTTGTGCAATTCACCCTACCTCATAATAAAGCGTTACTTTTTGATTGCACAGAAATTGCACAGACTTAATAGAAACAATAGAATTAAAAGACTTACAATGAATAAATTTGCAGCGAACGCTTGATTTACTGGACTCTATTGACCTAAAATATTCATAAATACTGAATTATACTCGTACTCTGTAATTGACAGGGTAGGGGTCGCTGGTTCAAGTCCAGTTGGGAACAAACCTAAACCTCTTATATCAAGAGGTTTTTTGTTTTATAACACAACTTTAATTTGAATGAAACAAACCTAATGGGGCAGATGTGGGGCAGAAAATAATTTTTTACTGTTTTTGTTTCATGAATTTGGTTTTGAAAATTTTATTATAAAAATTTTAGTTATTTTTGTCAGTAGTTAACCTATTCATCTTCTTCAACTTTTACGTCCACAAATAAAATTTTATAATTTACTTTAAAATTTACAAAAATAAATATTGATTTTTTTATTGAATAATGTGGTTCCTTTACATATTTTTTACCGTATAAGATGGGAACAATGATAATAAATTTTTGAGATAAATTATAAATTTGTTAAAAAGTATGTATGTCCCCTAGTTTTTCTTTTGATAAATAGAATTTAATTCAAATATCCTTGCCAACTAAGGAAATTAAATTCGATTGGGGATAATTTTGATGACAAATTATAAGATAGATTTAAAGTTAATAAATGGAGATGCTTATTCAGAAATTAATAAGATTGCTAGTAATTCAGTTCATTTAATTTGCACAGATCCGCCATATTTTATATCTAGAAAGACAAACTTTAGTAAAGGAGGTGGTGATCAAAAAAAATTTGGATCCATTTCAATGGAGTTTGGGGAGTGGGATTTAGAAGAAAATAGAATAAATTGGTTTAATCTTTTACAAGAATTTAAGAGAGTACTAGTTCCGGGTGGTACAATGATAATTTTTTATGATATTTTCAAAATGAGTGATATAAGGCTTAACGCTGAAAAATTGAAGTTAAAGCAACCAAGAATTGGAATTTGGGAAAAAACAAATCCTGTCCCAATTAATGCAAAAGTAAATTATTTATCTAATTCCAGAGAGTATTTTATTTCCTATACTAAGGGCAAGAAAAGAACGTTTAATGCCTATTATGATAAGGCTTATTTTGAAGCACCAATTGTAAGTGGAAAAGTTAGATTTCACCCTTGTCAAAAGCCTGTTACTCTACTAGAAAAAATTATCTCCACTCATACTAATGAAAGTGAAACAGTTTTAGATTGTTTTATGGGACCCGGATCCACGGGACAAGCTGCTATAAATCTAAAACGTAATTTTATTGGGATTGAATTAGATAGTATATATTTTAACAAAGCTTCCAATGTTTTGAACAAGGCAACAAAAAGTTGAAACTATTTCTTAAAAAATGGTAAGCATTTGAAATATCACAATATAGCAATAAAAAGCTTTTTGTTTTAATAATAATTTAACCTCTCTAAAAAAGTTTAATAAAGAAATAAGCTATACTTTGTCTTATATCTAATGGCTTTGCATAAGTCAATTTGAAGATTTATTGCTATGAGTTGAAAAATACATTTGTATAAATCTTGTAAGCTCCAAACAAAAAGTAATTTTAAGCCAAATGGACCGATTTGTTTTGGTAGATTGATATTTTCCCTTTATAGTAGACATGATAAAAAGCCTATCTCATAAAATGGATTGGCAGTCTACTATTGGGGGATTTTATTTTACCATCAAGGGAATAAAATTTAATCACTAATCAACTGAACTAAAACACAAGGTAGTAAAGCAATAAAAAATAAGTCTAATAACAAATAAGTCATTAAAACTTTTTCTACTTTTCTAATGAAGGCAATATGTTGTGAAATAATTAAATATCTATTTCTAGAATTTTACTTAGACTTTTGTTTATATCCATACCACACCACACCACACCACACGTAACCGAACCGCGGCGTACCTAACCGCACCCAACCATACCAGATTTGACCATATTCTCATCAGCAATAGGTAGGTCAATCCTATTGAACAGTAATCACTGTTTCGATATTTTACTGATATGTGCTCTCAAAATGGTAGTTCTATATTATTAATCCCTTTTTATTATATTATTATCTGCTTAGTCAGAGTTTACCATACCGTACCTTAATAACTTTAGCGTATCAAAAGAATAACTTAAAAACATTTACTTTTTAAACTTATCCCTCCCAGGTATACTTTCTCCAATCAGTCGGGATAATTTCATCTCTCAAAGCACTAGCTATCATTCCTAAATGATTTTTATCATCTCTTAAAACATGGCATCTCCTACATAATGTCCTTAGATTCGTAAAATAGTTATTTGCGAATTTCCCACTTTTAATATGGTCTATATGACATTCATTAAGAGATAAATTTATTCTACATCTAACACATTTTTTTCCATCCCTTTTCCAAATGAGTGGTCTAACGTTATTTACCCAGGTTTCTTTAGGAACTCTTACTTTAGGCATTTACAATCTCCTCTTGTATAGTAAATGAACATATTTCAAATCTGCCATAACCTAATTTTCTTGCATCACCAATACCAGCAAAGAGACCTGCATCGATGCAAATTGATTGCATTTGATTTCTTGCGATTAAGGTAGATTCCCAGGCGATATCAAATTCAGCTTCCCAACCAGGACTTAATGCTAAATGATAACGAATGTTTTTTACTTTATTTCTAGTTACTGGACGTACATCAATATAAACATCTTTCTTATGATCATCATCTATTGCATCAATTGAAATATGTCTATTTATTAGAATTATTTCATCTAATATATGTAATGTAGCAGAAACGCTTGGCTCGAGTGAACCTAAACCTTTTTTTGTATGTTTTGCACCGGATCTTATAGAAGAAAATAAGTAATCGGGTTTTAAATAAAGTTGACCATTTGAGGTCGCTAAATACGTGTTTTTCCATTCCTCCGGATTATTTCCCGGAACTCCAGATTTTTCTTTTCGAAAGGGAGATATGGCATCTAACCTCATATTATTATAAAGTAGTGGCCTTGTACCTCTTATTTTTATTCTAGCCCTAAGAAAAGTCATTGTTTTTACCTCTTTTTAATACTTATAAGTATTAATATTGACATTTTTTTCTAATTTATACTACTGTAATCCTTTTTTTTACTCTTCTACCATAGAAGAGAGGTGAAATTTATGACCGAATTTTTAAACTTGGTAGGTACCAAAGTTCGATATTTCCGCAAACTTAATGGGTTAACTCAAGAAGAACTTGCTGAAAAGGCAGATGTTCATTATACCTATATCGGAGGGATAGAACGTGGCGAAAGAAATATTTCATTAGAAACCCTTGAAAAAATATGTATTGCTTTAAACGTTTCTCCATCCTTAATTTTTCATCAAGACAGTCTAAGTTTCTCTGCTAACGATTTGGATAGGGACTGGCTTTTAAAGTTGCATAAAGAACTTTTAGAATCCAGAAGTACAAAAGAAATAATGTTAATTCATGAAACAGTTCAAAGAATAGTTAATTTCATTGATAATAAATAATATATAACTGTTTTTATTTTTGAAAAATACAAAATTTTAACTGTTGATAAAAGCTCCTATTATTACTTTTTAAAATAATAAAAAAAATGAGCTAATTTTGACGTGATGGCAATACACGGCCCGGTTAAAACTATTAGAAAAGAGGAACCTTATCTTCGTCGATTTAACGAGTCTTAGGATAAGAAAAGATCCTAAATGACAGTATACAGATTAAAGTGGTGTTAATTTTTATCAATACTAAATTAATGAAAAAGTATATAACTATTACTTTTATTGGTCGTACTAATATATACATCTATAAAGATTTTATTATTTTAAATTCGTTTCAATTAGAAAAAGGCTAAAACATTAGATTCCCGTATTTCTTTTCAGTATTTCTTAATTCTACTCAGGGAATATATTGAAATTTTTGGTAACCCTATCTAACTAAACTAACAATTAGTAAATAAGAAAAAGACTGCAGATGCAGCCAATCGATGTTCAACTAATGCATGCATTAGTTGCTTAAGAAAATTAACAACAACAATAAAAGTCACTGCTCTTAAGCAATGACTTTTTCTCATTTCATTCTCTAATACCAATTGTTATGTTACTTATATTTCTAAATCAAAATATTGATATTTTTTAAGTTTTATCCCCATCATTTGAACCCGAGTGCTTTTTTAGATAGAAGTAACAATCTTCAGACTAAAATCAGTCGTTTTACGTTGTCAAAACTCTCGCCGAAACCTAAAATTCTCCTGAGTTTTAATTGATGATAGCTGTTTAATGATTAATTTCTGATCCCTCATACGCTCTAAAATTTGTTGTTTTAATAGCTCCTGACCTTGGTGGTAACCATCATTAAATCCTTTTTGATAACCGGATTGGTAAGAGTTTTGCACGAAATGTTTGTTCTTATCGTCCATTAATAACCGTCCCTTATAAAAAATATATGTTCTTTTTTAAGAGTCCACTCTACGACTTGATAGATAGGAATTTAAAGAAGTCATAATACGCTTGTTATGAAATCTTTCTAGGATTTGTTGCTCAACATCTAAAGGAAGTAAGTGAAATGAAAGAAGAATGTCTATGACAATCCTGTATTGATCAATATCTCGTTCAGACAAAATTCCCTTTAATATATACTCTTGCAACTTTTCAAGGGAAACCTGTCCATAATTTATTAATAATTCAGCACCCAAATCATTAAATATCATATTGGAGTCATATACAGGTTGGCATTTAACGAGAGAAAGGCTCCCATACTTAAAGTTGATTTTTTTTTCTTTTTGAAGAATTGGACAATGTATCATTCTTTGCTTGGCCATATCATAAAAATATTGCATTTTCTTGTGGATTTCATAGAACCTGTTAAACAAAACAGCAAGACTATCTATATCCAAATTTTCAAAGGGAGCAATACTAGGTGCAATTATATCTATTCTTCCCTCAGGCTTCAAAGTAGGTCTTACATAAAATGTATCTTTTTGCCGGAAAGGTTCTAGCCGTTTTACTAAATTCGGATTATCTTTAATACATTTATGAGAGATCTTTATAACAGCAGGAAGGATACCTATGTTATGCAAATAATCATTTAGAGCAACTTGATCTGTATAATGATATTTTTTTCTTCGAGTAAACTTCGCCACCAAATTATGTTTGATAAATTCAAATCTGCTCCCCTCGTAAGTATTTAATCGATTACGGAATTCTTCCTTTATTATTTTTAAATGCTTTTCAGCTTCCTTGTATTCCTGAAATATCCCCTGTTCAAGTAATTGTAAAGCGATTTGTTCTGCATTTAATTCCATAATAATTAGCCTCCCTTTCTTTACTCTTAGAATAACCGAACGTATGTTTTTTTATTCTAAAAATAAGAACGGATGTTTCTAGTGGTTCATTTAAAAACAATTTGATGGTACTAATTAATTTTGATCAATTACTCAAGGAAGATAGGGGTAACTTTTGTTTTTCCGCATAGATTGTTCCGTCTGTGAAACGCGTAAGCCATTCTGTTTGATCCGCAAAATTGCTCCACTTTTATGGTCATAGTTGTTGATGCCGGATTTAGAAAATACATGTAGCTTTTGTATCAGAATTTAGAAAAAAACCACCTACTCCAAATAGTGATCCAACCCTGTCGAAAGCGGTTGTACAGCCAATCCAGCCTAGAGAAAAAACGAATCAATCATCACATATTAAATCGCAAACTAGGTCCGCAATTGAGAGAAGTGAGGTTGCAAAGAGTAAAAATGGTAAAGATGCTGAAAGGTTAGTGCATAACAAACTAAAAGGCATACACCAAACATTAAGATGGACATCGGAAAATTCGGATATTCCAGCGGAGAGAAATCAATCATCTATATATGATATGGAATACCAAAGAAATGGAAAGACTGTATATGTTGAAGTTAAAGCTGCAGTTAATAATTTCTATATGTCATCAAGCTGAGTACCACTTTGCACACGAACACTCAGAATCATATGAGATATATTTAGTTGATTTGGAAAAAGAGCATATTGACGGACCACATAGCATTGACGAATTTGAAGCATCAAAAACGACAACTCAGTATAGATTTTCTTATAATATGCAGTAATTTTGATATTTTTAAGAGTGTAGATATAGGGTAGTTTAAATAATATAATGAACCAACTCATACAATTATAACAGATCATACAAACCACCAGACGAGCAATCTTCTAGTGTATGCCAGGTTATCTGATAATAGGTTTCAGTATAAATTTCGATGCACTGTCACAATCACTCATAACCCTACCCTGGGGTAAAGAGGGGATAAACTCGAATAACCAATAAACTATCAACATAATCGTTTTGCTATATAGTATAAAGTAGAAGTTTACAAACAAGTGGTATGCGTAAACCTAGTCTACGCTTAACATAATGAACGTTATAAAAAGAAGCGGAAGTTTGAAATGACTTCCGCTTTTTTTTTTATTTACTACTGAACAGTACAACGTTACTGTTCAGTAGTAAATAAAAAAGTAAGATACTATTCCATCTGATATTGCTTAAGAGGAAGTGAATTTTTATAAATACGAGGATGGTTCGGGATATGATTTGGAATTTGAACTTTGGATTGATTATCAACAAAGCGATTTAACTATCTCTGTGAAGCAATATTGGATTTCAACGAAAATATAATTTATTTTACAATCGAAAATCTACATGTATTATAAATTTCGTTGTACAACTTACGCATTGCATTAGTTTCATATGAGTGCCTAAAGTTTGTCTAATTTTGACAGCCTTTTTTAATTTGAAAAAACAACATTTTAACTTAACAGAGCCTTAACCTAAACTGCCATTTATTAAAGTTTCAGAAGCAACCCATCTTACTCATATGCAAAATTCGCTTCATTGGGTTCTACCGATAATATATCAGTATCAGTGCACATCTTACACTTTCTGGCAGGAAAGTTGACCATCTCGTTTATTGAACTTTGAAAAATATTGTTCCTATGTGAAAATTCATTAATTCAAAAAACAAATAAAAATAACTTTATTAACCATTATTGTATTTCAAATATTATTTAAACTCTATAAAGTATTTATACAAGTAAGTTATCTTTAGTTAGACTGTTTATATTTATTTAAGGTAGCGTAAATAATAAGGAAAAAAATTATTAAGAAGATAAATTAAACAAAAATATGTAATATTTGTTGTGTGAACCTATCTTGTGTTTTACTTGTTTTTAAATTAAATTTGATTTCTATAAAAGGAAATAAATAAGTAATAACCTTATATTCTCAAAGGGAATTGAAGTGAAAGGTAGCGAGTTCCCTTTTATAAATTTGAAGAATAATGTGATAATTAAAGTAGCCTAAGTAGCCTTAAACTTTTTCAACTAATACATGCATTAGTTGAAAAACATTATCGGCTCTATTGTCGATTTTTTTATTGAGCTAAATGGCAGGATAGTTCAATATGTAAGACAAATGCCTGTTTCACTTTTTCGGAAAAAAGAATGGGGTAGTTGGATTGATATTAAACAGAGTGCATCTACTATACTAGAGAAAGAATTGAAAAAGGCAAAAAGCAAAGATAAAGTAACCATTTTTATGTCATCTAGCACAGATCCATATCAACCGATTGAATTTAAAGAAAGATTAACTAGAAGTTTATTAGAAGTCATGCTGCAAAATCAACCAGACTTTTTATTCGTTCAAACTCGGAGTCCACTTGTAAAAAGAGATATTGATCTTTTAAAGCAATTTAAGGAAAAAGTACGAGTAAGTATGACGATTGAAACTGACTTGGATGAAATAAGAAAATCTTTCTCACCAAATGCACCTTCTATTAATGCACGACTTAAAACTATAGAAGAACTTGTAAAAGCTGGAATTCCAACCCAAGCTACAATCGCTCCTATTCTGCCTAGTAGCGAGGATTTCCCAAAAAAGTTATCGGAAATTGTCCATAGAATCTGTATCGATGATTTTTTCATGGGAGACGGAAGCGGAGGGAAAAGAACAGGTCGTCTTGGCATT
Organism: Gottfriedia acidiceleris; assembly: GCF_004138285.1. Taxonomy (GTDB): domain Bacteria; phylum Bacillota; class Bacilli; order Bacillales; family Bacillaceae_G; genus Gottfriedia; species Gottfriedia acidiceleris_A. The sequence continues at coordinate 100,840 of NZ_SCFN01000010.1, forward strand.
GAAAAAAAATATACTGAGCCAGGTCTAGAAGAATGGTATAGTCCAGAAGCTTATCAATTAGTTTATCAACGGTTTAAAAAATATTTTTCAGAGAATCAGCTTTTTATCAGTCAAAAAGGTTTTGAACCATAAACAAAAAACATCGATTTATAAAAAACGATAGAAAATTGTGGTATTTTTATAGTAGAACGTTATTTGTAAATGGAGAGATAAAAGATGGCAGAAGTAAAAAAATGAAAAGTAGTTCGGATATTTTGAAAACGTTTAAAACAGTAAGGCAATTACGCCCACATTTAAGAGAAGATGAATATGTTAACACGATTAATCGATTAATCAACACAAATAATTATCATCTTGTGGCCGTGATCGAAAATGAAGAAGTCACAGCCGTTGCTGGTTATCGTATAACAGAATCATTAGCATGGGGAAAATATTTTTATGTTGACGATTTAATCACAAGTGAAAATCACCGTAAAAAGGGCTATGCACAACTTTTATGGAATTGGTTAATAAAAGAAGCAACACAAAATAATTGTGAACAATTCCATCTAGATTCAGGGGTCCAACGTTACGATGCTCATAGGTTTTATCTCAAAAATAGTTTAAATATTACTTGTCATCATTTTCAATTGAATTTTTAATTAAATCAGTGTGAACACAACTGCTGCAAAATTAGTTAGATAATCTAAATTGAGGCTGTGAAAACAGTCTCTTTTTTGTAAGTAAGTTTAAAAAACTTTACAAATATGAAATGAATCACTTACTGACAAAATCTTTTATTATTTTATTAGAATTGATTTTAGAAAATAGATTAAAGGAATGATATACTATTTTCAAATAGATACAGGAGGCTTTTAGTAAATGAAAGAAAAGAATTCAAAACGGCTAGCCAATATTTCACTAATAGTGGCAACTTGTGGATTCGCTGCAACAATGCCGTTTCAATCTAAATTATTTCAAATCCTTTCTGGTGGATTTGAGGCAGCTTTAGTAGGGGGTCTTGCGGATTGGTTTGCTGTAACTGCAATGTTTCGTCATCCTCTTGGTATACCTATCCCACATACAGCTTTATTGCCTAAAAATAGAAAGAAGATTACTGATGGGATATTAAATACACTTAATAATCAATGGCTAAGTAAGGAAAGTTTAATTGAAAAGGTAGAAGAACGTGATTGGATTAATCAAGGTATTAATGCTTTTGAAAAGTTGCTAGAAAATGATGAATCAAGAAATAAAATGGTTCATTCAATCAGCCAGTTTGGTGCATCTATTCAGGATGACACAATCAAAAAATTTTTATTAAATACTTTTAAACCGACAATCGAGTCCATATCATCTCAGAACTTATTAAGTAAAGCTGTCGATACTGTTATTGAAAAAGAATGGGATGCAAAGACATATGAATTTTTAATTAATAAAATCGAAGAAACAGTTAGCTTACCACATATTAAAGAATTAATCGGCAAAGAGGTTATACAGTTTATCGAGCGAAAGTTTTTTATGATTAAAGCTTTTCTACCAATGATTGGAGAAGAGAAAATAACAGAATTTGTACATAGCGGATTAATCGATTTACTAACGGAATTAAAACACCCTAATAGTGACAGGCGGAATTTCATATTATCGTTTATTCGAATGGAAGCTGAAAAAAATAAATCAAATGAAAATATTATTCGCCAATTGGATGAATGGAAAAATAAAGGCTATGAATATATTGTAGATCAAGCAATTAAAATCTTTAGAAATAAAATTGATGATGAAGAATTTATTTTAAATACGATCCAAAAAATAATCAGCTTCATTAAAAATTCGATTTGGATTGATAATTTTGAGCTTAGTTTTAAGAAACTATTAACCAATACAGTTGAAAAATATCATCACAAAATTAGTGATTTAGTAAGATTTAATATTGAAAAATTATCTACTGAAGAAATAACTGATTTATTGGAAAATAAAATTGGTAAGGATATTACTTGGATTCGTGTAAATGGAGCTGTTTGTGGATTTATTATTGGTTTAGTATTGACAACCCTAAGATTGATTTTTACATAATATTCAAATAGTACTTCCTTTTAAAGCCTTAATTAACGTAAAAAGTTAATTAAGGTTTTTTTCACATTAAGAAAGTATAAATTGGCAGCAGAGAAGAAAAATCGACGTAGTTGTCAATTTTAGGAATTAAGTATAAGTGCAACTACTCCTATTCTTCACCTAAAGCTTCGCCAATCGGTGAGTTTTCTTTAAATGAAATTAAAAATCCAATAAATAGAAACATAAGCATTTTATTGGAAAGAAAAATTTTTTTCATGTATTATATGTTTGGGTAAAAAATATTTTCCGAATGAAAAATTGGAATGAATTATTTGAACTAACATTAGCTCTAAATAAAAATTATAGATCGTTTGAAAATATATTTTTTATTATCAACAATTTAAAAGTTCGACTAAGAGGAGGTTTAGTTAATGGATTCTATGTCATTTGTATTATTCGGAGCCACAGGCGATTTAGCAAAACGAAAAATATTTCCTGCCTTATATAATTTATATATTGACCAAAAGATGCCCGAGTCTTTTTCAATCATTGGAATTGGTAGGAAAGATTTTAAAAATAACGAATTTCAGAATCAAGTAATGCAATCACTAATTACTTTTTCAAGACGTTCTTTAGAAGATCAAAAAATGGTCCAAGAATTTCTAGATTCAATTCGTTATCAACAGCTAGATATCACGAATAAAGAAGGATTCGTTGATTTATTAGATTTAGTCAAAGAAAGAGAACAGGAATTACAGATTCCTGAAAACAGATTATTTTATTTATCAGTAGCACCAGAATTTTTTGAAGTTATTGCATCAAATATTAAGGAAAGTGGGCTAGGTACGACAAAAGGTTGGAAGCGTCTAATCATTGAAAAACCTTTTGGACGTGACTTGAAGACTGCTAGAGATTTAAATGAAAGATTAAGTAAGTCATTTAAAGAAGATGAGATATTCCGAATTGATCATTACTTAGGCAAACCAATGGTTCAAAACTTAGAAGCTTTAGAGTTTGCTAACCCAGTTTTACAAGCATTATGGAACAATCAATATATCGCAAATGTTCAAATTACGGCAAGTGAAACAGTCGGAGTTGAAGAACGAGCGGGTTATTATGATAAATCTGGAGCAATCAGGGATATGTTCCAAAATCATATGTTACAAATGTTAATGATGTCTGCTATGCATTTAACTAACCAAAATTCAGCAAGTGATGTTAGAGCCGAGAAGAAAAAGGTTCTTGAATCTCTTCGACCACTATCAAAAGAAGAAGTAGTTTCTCATGTAGTTAGAGGTCAATATGGTTCAGGTGAACAAAATGGTAAGAAAGTAGTTGCGTATAGACAAGAACCAGGAATTGAGTTTTCATCACAAAATGATACTTACGTAGCAGCTAGAGTATTAATCGAAAATGATTTTTGGAAGGGAATCCCATTCTATATCCGTACAGGTAAAAGAATGAAAGAAAAATCTACTCGAATCGTTTTTGAATTCAAAAGCCCGATTCAAAACCTTTCCAAAAAGAACGGAACAAATAATGGACCAAATTTATTGGTTATTGAAATTAATCCTAATGAAAGAGTTTCTTTCTATTTAAATAGTAAAAACGTAGAAGGCAATATTGAACCTGTACAAGCTGAGTATTTTGCGAATAAAGAAGAGCGTCCAGAAGCGTATGAGTTATTAGTTTACGATGCGGTTCGAGGCGATTCGAAATTTTTTGCTCATTGGAATGAAGTAGAATTGTCATGGCAATGGGTTCAACCAATTTTAGAAGCATTTGAAGAAAATTTAGTACCACTTCATACTTATAAATCCGGTTCATTTGGTCCAGAAGCTGCTGATCAATTATTAGCAGAAGATGGTTTCAAATGGTGGTTAGATACAGATTTTGTACAAGAAAATGAAAACAACAAAACAGATCTAAAAAGGAGTATTTAAATTATGAGTTCGATTTCTACATTATCAATTAATACAATCCGTACACTTTCAATTGATGCTATTAACCAGGCTAATTCTGGTCATCCTGGTTTACCAATGGGTGCAGCGCCAATGGCATATGCATTATGGGCAGATCATTTAAAGCACAATCCAAAAAGTTCAAAATGGTTTGACCGTGATCGTTTTGTTTTATCAGCTGGTCATGGTTCAAGTATGTTATATAGTTTACTACACCTTGCAGGCTACGATGTTTCAATCGAAGACCTTAAAGATTTCCGTAAACTAAATAGTAAAACACCTGGACATCCTGAATTTGGACACACTGATGGTGTTGAAGCTACGACTGGTCCATTAGGACAAGGTATTGCTACTGCTGTTGGTATGGCAATGGCTGAAGCTCATTTAGCAGGTAAGTTTAACAAAGATAACCTTTCTATTATTGATCACTTTACTTATGCATTAGTTGGTGATGGTGATTTAATGGAAGGTGTTGCATACGAAGCTATGTCACTTGCTGGCCATATGAAACTTGGAAAGCTAGTTGTATTATATGATTCAAACGATATTTCATTAGATGGAACATTAAATCTTTCTTATTCAGAAGATATGAAAAAGAGAGCTGAATCATTTAACTGGCAATATTTAAGAGTTGAAGATGGAAACGATCATGTAGAAATTTCTAAAGCAATCGAATTAGCTAAGCAAAATACAGACCAACCAACAATTATTGAAGTTAGAACAATTATTGGATATGGAAGTCCAAAAGTGGCTGGTACTAATAAAGCTCATGGTAATCCATTAGGTCTTGAAGAAGCAAAAGAAACGAAAAAAGCATATGCTTGGAACTACGAAGAAGATTTCTTTGTTCCAGAAGAAGTAAAATTACATTTCAAAGAAATACAAGAAAAAGGCAGTGAAAAAGAAGCTGAGTGGAATCAATTATTTAATGCATACCGTGAAGCTTACCCAGAATTAGCAACTCAGCTTGAAAAAGCAATTAAAGGTGAAGTTTTAATCGAAACAGAAGATTTATTAACTTTTGACGAGAATAAAACAATTTCTACACGTGTTGCAAGTGGAGAAGCAATTAATCACTACATTAAAACAGTTCCTGAAATTTTCGGTGGAAGCGCAGATTTATCACATTCAACAATGACTGATATTAAAGATGAAAGTAAATTTGCTGTTGAATCATTTGCAGGACGCAATATTTATTTTGGAGTACGTGAGCATGCGATGGGTGCTGCTGCAAATGGTATGGCATTACATGGTGGAGTTAAGCCTTTTGTAAGTACATTCTTCGTATTTAATGATTATTTACGTCCATCAATTCGATTAGCAGCATTACAAAAATTACCAGTAACATATGTATTCACACATGACTCAATAGCAGTTGGTGAAGACGGTCCTACACATGAGCCAGTTGAGCATTTAGCTGCTTTACGTGCAATCCCTGGTTTAACAGTTATTCGTCCATCAGATGCAAATGAAACAGCTAATGCTTGGGCATATGCGTTACAAAATACAAATGGACCAATCGCATTAGTATTAAGTCGTCAAAATTTACCTGTATTTGAAGAAACAGCATCTAGATTAGATAATCTTTCAAAAGGTGGATATGTTTTAACAGAAACGAACGATCAACCAGACTTAATTTTAATCGCTACAGGTTCAGAAGTATCACTTGCAGTGAACAGTAAAAATGAGTTAGAAAAAGAAAACTTATCAGTTCGTGTAGTAGCAATGCCAAGTTGGGAATTATTCGATAAGCAAACAGATGAATATAAAGAGTCTGTTTTACCATCACATGTATTAAACCGTGTTTCAATTGAAATGGGGATTTCACTTGGATGGGAACGCTTTGTTGGTTTCAAAGGTAAAAAAATCTCAATTGAGACTTTTGGAGCATCTGGAACAGGTAATGAAGTAATGGAATTATTTGGTTTTAGTACTGAGAATGTAGTAAACGTAAGTAAAACTTTATTAAATTCTTGATTAAATAATATTTTATTTATTTTTTTATCATAAAAATTTTTACTTAGAGAAAAACATTAATATTACTGTAGATATTATGGGAGGATAACGTAATGAAAGTTGGTTTAATTGGATTAGGAAAAATGGGTCTAAACTTAGGTCAAAATTTAATGGATCATAATCACGAAGTAGTAGCATTTGATTTAAATACTGCTGCAGTGGAAGAAATGAAAGGCTTTGGAGCTGTCGGTACTTCAAGCTTAGAAGAATTAGTAAAAAATCTTGATACTCCAAGAGTTCTGTGGATTATGGTACCACATGGAGTAGTAGATTCTGTTATTAATGATGTTAAACCATTCTTATCAGAAGGGGATATTATCATCGAAGCAGGAAACTCACATTATAAAGAGTCTATTAGACGTTATGATGAATTAAAAGAACATGGTATCAGATTCATGGATGCTGGTACTTCAGGCGGTATGGAAGGCGCACGTAACGGTGCTTGTTATATGGTTGGTGGTGACCAAGAAGCTTGGGAAATCGTAGAACCAATCTTTAAAGATACTTCAGTAGAAAATGGTTTCCTATACGCTGGTAAAATTGGTAGTGGACATTTCCTAAAAATGGTTCATAATGGTATCGAGTACGGTATGATGGCTGCAATTGGTGAAGGATTTGAAGTATTAGAAAAAAGTGACTTTGATTATGATTATGAAAAAGTTGCGAAAGTATGGAATAATGGTTCTGTAATCCGTTCTTGGTTAATGGAATTAACTGAAAATGCATTCTCAAAAGATGCTAAGCTTGATGAAATTAGAGGCGTAATGCATTCATCTGGTGAAGGAAAATGGACAATTGAAACAGCTCTAGATCTTCAAGCTGCTACACCAGTTATTGCAATGTCATTATTAATGCGTTACCGTTCATTAGATAACGATACGTTCACTGGTAAAGTTGTTGCGGCTCTTCGTAATGAATTTGGTGGACATGCAGTTGAAAAGAAATAAATAAAGTATAAAATAGGAAATATCCCTAAAAATTGGAGGAATTTAAAAATGAAATTTTTTATTGACACAGCTAATGTAGAAGACATCCAAAAAGCTTATAAAATGGGCGTATTATCTGGAGTAACTACAAATCCATCTTTAGTAGCAAAAGAAGGAGTTAAATTCGAAGACCGTATCGAAGAAATTTTAAAATTAGTTCCTGAAGTAGAATCAGTTTCTGCAGAAGTAACGCCAAACGCTGTTTCTGCTGAAGAAATGATCGCTGAAGCTGACGAGCTTATTAAAATAAATGGTGGAGATAAAAATATTACAATTAAATTACCAATGACACTTGCTGGTTTAGAAGCTTGCCGCTACTTAACGAAAAAAGGTGTTAAAACAAACGTAACATTAATCTTTACTGTTAACCAAGCATTATTAGCGGCTAGAGCAGGTGCTACGTATGTATCTCCATTCTTAGGTCGTTTAGACGATATTTCTGAAGATGGCGTATTATTAGTTGCTAAAATTGCTGAATTATTCCGAGTTCATAATATGGACGCTCAAATCATTGCTGCGTCAGTTCGTCACCCAGACCATGTTACTCGTGTAGCATTAGCTGGAGCTCATATCGCAACAATTCCTTACAGTGTTATTGAGCAATTATCTAAACATCCATTAACTGATCAAGGTATTGAAAAATTTGCTGCTGACTGGGCAAAAACTTCATTATAATTTGTAAGAAACTTTAAATCTAATAAGTATAAAGCCCCCATCTTCATTGAAACTTGCTATGAAATGGGGGTATTTACATAAAAACAAGGAATAGAGGAGGAAATGGTCATGAATTCGAATCAGAAATTTGTTGGTTATGTAGGTACATATACAAAAAGTGATAGCAAAGGTATATATCAATTTACGCTTGATACAGAAAAAGAAAGAATAACAGATGTTAAAGCGGTTGCAGAACTAGGAAATCCAACTTATTTAACAATTAGTGAAGACAATAAGAATCTATATGCTGTTGCAAAAGAAGGAAACTTAGGTGGAATTGCTGTTTATTCTATCGATGAAAACAGCGGAGAGCTTAAAAAAATAAATGAACAGCTTAATGAAGGCGCTTCACCTTGTCATATTAGTGTTGACAGAGGTAAGCAAAATATTGTTACAGCAAATTATCATAAAGGTACAATTGAATTATATAAAATTAATCAAGAAAATGGTTTTGCTAGTGATGCTAAATCGATTATGCAACATGAGGGAACAGGTCCAAATAAAGAGCGCCAAGAAAAACCTCATGCCCATTTTTCTGGTTATACACTAAATGAAAAATATGTTGTTGCAATAGATTTAGGAATCGATCAATTAATTACATATAAAATCGAAAACAATTCGCTAATTGAAGTAAGCAGTCTATCTGTTAAACCTGGAAGTGGGCCACGTCATATCACATTCCATCCTAATGGAAAGTTCGCTTATATTATGACCGAGCTTAGTTCAGAAGTAATTGCTCTACAATTAAATGAAGATGGAAGTTTTACAGATTTACAGTATATTTCGACAATTCCTAGCGATTTTACTGAAAACAATCAAGGAAGCGCCATTCATATTTCAAAAGACGGTCAATTCGTATATGCAGGAAATCGTGGTCATAACAGTATCGCAGTATTTAGTGTAAATCAAGATACTGGTAAGCTTGAATTAGTGGAAATCACTTCAAGTGAGGGTAATTGGCCAAGAGATTTCGTTTTAGATCCTTCTGAGAACTATTTAGTTGGTTCAAATGAAATGTCAGGGAATCTAGTTTTATATGCAAGAAATAAAACTACTGGAAAATTAACAGTGATTCAATCAGACGTACTAGTACCTGAAGCAGTATGTGTGAAATTTTTAAACGTTTAATCTAAATTAGGAGACTTTTAATATGGATTTTAAAATAACTGATGCAGCCAAAGAAATACTTGGCGCTGTAGATCAAAATAAAATACTTCAATTAGAATTTGACCGTGGAAGCTGTGATGTAGTTAATAACATTTATGAGATAAAAGTTATTAATAAAAGAGAATGTGGTCCAAATGAAAAAATGATAATTGGAGACCAGTTTGAATTTATGGTAAATAAAAATTTTGAAGATGTTTACGAAGACCAACTTGTAATCGATTATGTTGATGGATCTTTTATTTTCAAAAATCGAAATCAAATTTTTAATAATCGAATAGGATTAACTTATATTAAATAGATTAATATCATTCCTTTTTGAATATGGATTCGGGTTACTTGATTATGAATGAAGAATTTTTTTCGAGATGCGATTCTTTGCGTCTCTTTTTTTATGTGAATTTAAAGAAGTGAGGTATACGAGGTACTTGCAAATACAAAATCTTAAGTTATGGTTTACAACAACTATTTTAATACAATTAGCAAATTACATTGTTCTCATTCCTTTCAATTAAGCTTAAATTAGCTGTTTTTATAGGAGAAAAATAATCGCTCCTATTCTTTTTTAAGTCGATTTGCTTTAACCTGTTTGGTCATCCAATGTTTGTCTGTCTGAACATGATTTTCTCGAACAAACTTTGCAACCGAGTGTTTAAAATCATTGTATTGAAATCCATCAGTTAATCGTATAACGTATCCTTCTTGTTCTCCGCCTAAATTTGACTTCTTAGTATAGCAAGCTTTTATAGCTTCTTCATTAAATACACCCTTGTATAAAACCGGTGCTGTTTTTAGACCTAATAATTTGGACCATTTAATCGTATCTTCCCACGATAGACACTTATTTTGTTCGTCCCATATCGAAAAGACATAAAAATAACTATCTAGTTCATTATAAAGTATCGAATGCATTGCAAATACATTCTCCCCACAAACTCGCCAATGTTCAGGGATTTGGTAGCCAATCGTAGCTTGTAGCATTTTAACCCAATGCCTGGATGGATGGTCTAGGCTATCAGTTGATCTTGCGTGAATCGCATCTCTATAAATCGTGCAATTTTCACCGTCTATTTTTTCCGTTACAACAACTTCTTTTCCAATAAAATGGTCAATATTATGAAGTGTTTTATCATCAAAAGTTTTAGATTCTGACCAAGGCAAGTGAAATGTCTTTGGATACTTAATTTTCATATTTTAACACCTCATTTCGCAAACGTATCTGCTTCACGAAAGAAATAAAGTTTTGCGAGTAATTCATCCCCAAGTAAATGATAAATTTCAGTCGCGCCTTCGTTACCACCATAGTTAATTAACATGTGCATTTCGATAATCCCAACAACAGCTTGAATCATTTCATCTTCAAAACCAAGCTCTGTTAAGAAATGAAATGCAATTTGTGAAGAAACTTTTTCATGACCAAAGTAAGAATAATACCCTTTGGTAACTTTATACGTCTTACAGAATATCTTCCCAACATCATGAAACAGAGCCGCAATTTGCAGAAGTAGCTTATCTTTCTCTTCGTACATTTCATTAATGTAATCAATGAGTCCGTATGTGTGTTGACATAGCGTCATTGAATGAAACGGATTCTCTTGGTCAAAATTCTTCATTGCTTGAAAAAAAGGTACAGTTTTGAGCTTCTCGAATAACTCTTCGTATGAAACTTCACTTACTAATAGATTTGTTAGTTCTTCTTTTGTCATTTCATAAGAAAATGGCTCATGAATTATGTAGATGGCATCCCAGCCTTCATTTTTTAAAGGAAAATCAAGGTTCTTCCTCATCCTAACAAGAATCCGATCTTCTACTATCCGCTTTCTCTTTTTATTACGGTCTACACAAACCTCATACGGCACATCCATGTAATAGCATTCTTTCTTAACGTCTACGAACTTACTGAGTGCTTTCATGCGTCTTCCACGTTCAATGTTAGTTGCATCAATCACTACACTTTTCCCTTCAGCAAGTAAACGATTGGCTCTTTTGTATAATTCCATATACAAAAGATTCGTCCTCTTTTGCTTATTCACATTAAAGAATAGTGTTTGGCGTAACTCATCAGTGGATAAAATAATGGCTTTTTCTTTCTTGGCGATTTGTTTAGCCATTTCACTTTTCCCACTTCCAGGAATTCCAATCATATAAATCAATTTTTGCATTTTACTTCCTCCCTTAACAACAAGGCAGATCAGTTAGGAATTACGATTTGATGGAGCGAAAGTTTGAATCGAACACTTCCGCACTTTATATTATATATTCGAATGAAACCTACTGATAGTAAAATTTCCATTTATTTGAACGATTTACCATATTTGGAGATGATTTAATTTGTAGGATAAGGAGAAAACCTATAAAATAGCTCGTTTTTAATGTGAACGAAAAGAGTTGAATAATTATAGGTAAAAATAGGAAATAACCCAATTGACGGCAAATTGGGTGTAATGGATAATTAAGAACAATAGAATCAAAAAATAGTCAATGGAGGTCGACTGTGATCAGCAAGAAATTAAAATTCACACTATTGTTTTTATTGTGTTTAGCCTTGATCAGTTACAAATTTCTTAAGCCTACTTTACAAAAGAATGGAAACAATCAAAAAAATATCCTAGCAACAATCCATTCAGTAACCAATGGGGAAAAATCTATTGATATTATTAAAGTTTTTGATTTTGGAAATGATCGATATGTAGCATATTTGCAAAACGAAAATCCGTCGTACATTCACTTTATAAAAGACAATATTGGAAACTATAGATTTCTAAATGCTGAATACGGTTCGAACTATGAAAGTGACATAAATAATGAAAATAAAATAGATTCAAACTTACAAGACTTTGCTTTGCCTATCAAATATAAAGATGACAAGCCTTTACCATTGAAATTACTAGTCATCACAAATCATTTTAATACTGTCTCTAAATTAAGCGTTCGCCTTGTGAATGCTACTGGGAGCACTGAAAAAGTTGAAATAAAAGTTGGCAGACCGAGCGCTAAAATCATTACAATGTACAAAGCATCAAATGCATTTAGTATAGAAAATCAGTATTTTGATGAACATGGAAAACAGATTGATTAATTAATAGGTTAAGATTGTTGAAAGGGGCAGATTTATTATTTCATATAACCACTTATTATTAGAAATTTATTGTTTACATAGTATTGAAAATGAAGAAAGGTCAATAGTTCCAGGATTTTGTAAACAAGTGAAATAACCAGGTTTTCATTGTATCGAAAATAATTGTCAACATCGAGGCTTAACATATGTTCCGAATGAGATTGCCTATACGGATGAAAAGGGTTTAGTTTCGGATGTTGATTCTCATATAGATTTTGGCGCTGAGATGGAGCCAGAACATGCTAGTGAAGAAAAAATTAAAGAACTTAAAACATTATGGAGTGAGATCTGTAAAAAGAAAATAGATGAAGCTTGTAAAAATGTGTAAGTCGTCATCATAAGTTACAATTTGATTAATAAAAGGTAATTCATTCGTTCAATTGACTATTTTATTGTTTTTAAGATTATTCTTTTTTTATAAAGAACTCGATTGGAACGAAAGGGTGCCAGGCTCCTATGGGAGAAGCGGGAAGGCTAAAGACCCCACAGGCGGCGCCGAGGAGGCTCAAGAATCTCGCCCCATGGAAAGCGAGTACCCCTTTAGTGGAAATCAATATCACACAACTTACTTATCAATGATCAATCCAACAATTTTTTTTCAACAGCATGAGAGTCACAATAGTGGCTCATATATTTTTTGAATTGCCTTGTAGGAGACGGGATTACTTGAAATGTTTGTGATATCATTTAAAATAAAAACATACACTCTAGTGATGTAAATTTTTAACACTTTAGGGGATGGAGAAATGAAATTTGAGATGCAAAAAGCGAATATGTTGGCTGAAGATATAATTGATTTTGTCAAATTAGTACATAATAGTTATGAAAATAGTAAATACACTTCTACTAATAATAAAGACAAAATATATCAAATAAAACTATTAATTGAGGAATTTAGGTTCCAAGTATTGGCAGATGAACTATTCAGAATTAATCGGTTCGCATGGGATGGCAAATATACATATTTATTGATCGAGAACTTTATAAAAGGAATAAACATTATTGATGAATACGTAGAAAATAATTATAATGAACTTTATATTTTCACAGCAAAACTCTACACTTTAAAAAATGCAATCATTTCATTTAATAATAAATAATTTAATGCGAAAAAAATATTTTAATAAAAATTAAAAATGCTATTTCCTCTACAGAAGGTAATAGCATTTTATATTGAAGTTTGTTAAAGTTTTTTAAACCTAATTGGACTAACCATTAAGAAAGCAAGAATTAAAGTAATCCACGCATTACTATAAAAAAACATTCCCATACCAGCTAAAGGTAAACCAGCGGCAGGAATAGGCAACCCTTTAAAATAACCTATAGTAGGTTTAGCACTAAATTTTGCTAATCTTAATGCCCCCATCGTAGGAAAAAGGATAAATGCAAGTGAGGTTAAGATTGATGGTGCCGAAATGGAATGAAATAAAAGCGCAGGAGCAACGCCGAAACTAACAATATCCGCTAAAGAATCTAGCTCTACCCCAAATTCACTATTCACTTTTAGTTTCCTTGCAACTCTTCCGTCAAAAAGATCAAAAATAGCAGCGATGAAAATAAAAATTGAAGAGATCATGATTAAACCACTCATATTAAACGTAATCGAGAGAACACCGCATAATAAATTTCCGATTGTAAGTAAATTGGGTATAGATTTTACGACCTGACTAAACAAAGTATCCCCCCTGAACATTAAAAACCTTTCAATAGTATTTTCTAACTATTTACACTTTATTCTTAAATCTTCATAGTAATATATTTATCAAGTTTGTAAAATTAAAAAAGGGGAAAAATACCAAATATCGAATAATAAATACATATGAACAAATAAAAAAAAGATTAAAAGATTATTGGAGGCATTAAATGAAGGCGTTATCCGCTTCAATTGGATTAATACTAGAAGTGATTAGAATCATATTGATCTTCGGGTTACTTGGTGCATTAATTTCAACAGTTGTATCAGAAATATATAATGAATTTGGTGTGAGTCTTATTCATACTGGATGGTGGTGTTATTTTGGTATACTTGTTTTAATATTTGTTATGTATCGAAATAAAATACAATTCAGTGGATGGTATAATGGAAAAGGAAGGGAAAAATTAACTAAAATTGTCACGAACCTTTTAATTTCTTGCTCAATAATTATGATAATAATACCTGGAATAATTGAATTAATTCATAGGTTGTAAAATAGTCAATATAGCAGTTAATTATAAATCAACAAGATCGACGACTAGTCGATTTTTATTTTGCCTATAAAAATCAGTATACTAATTTCCGAATGAAGTTTAAACTTGAAAAAGTTAATATAATTGAGTAGGTAGTACTATTACCTAGAAAGGAAAATAACATGAAAAAGATTGATGAATACTTTGAAACAGCAATGGAAGCATGGAGCATGATGCAAAAAACGACTGATGATGAAGGAGCAGAATGGGCAGAAAGATTCGAACGCTACTTCTATGAATTCATTGATGAAGTGAAGAAATGGTGGGAAACGCTTGACCCAAAACCAACAAATATAGAAGATGCTGAAGAGTTACCTGAAGTTAAAAAGTGGATGGAGCAAATCCCTGGTCCAGTCCAATTAAATTTTTTAACTGAATTAGAAGATCTAATGGATGGTTTTGATACTGTACGGTTTGATTAAGGAGGAATACATATGTCTGGAAAAGATTCGGATAATCGATTTAATGTAATCTATAAAGAAGCAAAAATGATGTCTGGCGTAAAAATAATAGAAGATCAAGTGACAGGAATACAATATTTATTTAGTTGGGATGGCTATGCTGGAGGAATTACCCCATTATTGGATAAGGACGGGAAGCCAGTTATAAATAAAAAGGATGAATAATTCATTACTAACAATTATGAAAAGGAGCTGATCAGAGGACAGCTCTTTTTCATTTCTAGGTAAGATATATTATAAGAGTTGTTAAATTGCAATGTAGGTCTTGTCGATTTTTAATTAGAACAAATGCAAAGATTGATATTTAAATAGATAAATAACCCAATTGACGCAAATATTGACGTGGAATTGTACTTAGTGGTTGCGATACTAAAAATGTAAATACTGATGTTGGTTATGATGTATATACACAAAAAACAGTAAAGCCAATGAAAGATAAACTTTATAAAATAGGAGAAACAATCGAATTTGATAAGATTCAGATTACGATTGATCAAGCTCATATTACTAAACCTTCAAATAAATCCAAATACACTGGCAATGTTCTTACAGTTGATTTACAGCTCTGGAGTAAGCCATATTCAAAAGATGTTCATGTGAATGCTTCTGATTTTGAATTATATGATTCCAAAGGTGAAATGAAACAACATTATAAAGGATATATTGGACAAGAAATTTCCGGAAATCTTTCTGGAGAAAAGAAACCTGATCATACTGTTCGAGGTATAGAGGGCTCACTTTATTTTGAAATCCCTAAAGAGGATAAATATATATTAGTTTATAAACCAACGTTTTCAAAGAATGTTAGCGAATTAGAATTTGATGTAAATTCGAAATAATATTTCAAAAAGTCACATCGAAAGTATGATGTGACTTTTATATTTATACAGTATGTAATCCGGCAAATAATACTCTTAATCCATATCGAAATTGTTCCTCAAAATCAAAACTAAAATGATACTGTTCACCAAAAAACGAAGTAAATGCAGTTACTTCTTCCGGAGTGTATGTGAACTGTTTTGCACGATGTTCATCTGCTACAAATGATAATACATAATTGTTAAAAAGGTTACCAGCAACAAGACAGTTTTTATCAGATACTCCGTATTTTTTCAAATTTTCTAAAGTGAATTTGACTGCTTTTAATCTACTCGGTGTAGTTGGCATTGACTGTGCAAAAACCTCTACTGCATCTCTTGTCTTTAATAAAACTCTTCTAACTTCAAATGCTAGAGCTGTTAAAGCTTCCTTGGCATTATCTAATTCTTCAGGTAGGACAATTTCATTATTTAGATGCTCAGCAATTAAATCATACAAAGCTTTTTTATCTTTAATATGCCAATATAAGGATGCGGCTTTGATCTCAAGTTCCTTTGCCAATGTTCGCATCGATAAATTACTTATTCCGTCACGATTTAAAATATCGAGGGATGCTTTTACAATTGCTTCTTTCGTTATAGCCATAAAATCTCTCCAAAAATTTAATAATTGTCATTGACTCTAACACTGTTAGATGGTAATCTAACGATGTTAGATAACTAACGTTGTTAGACGTTTTTGTTCTCTTATTGTACTAGAAATATAAACTACTTTAAAGCTTAAACAAATTACCTACTAGCTAAATCAAATAAATTTAAATATTAAGGACTTGTGAACAATGATTGATAACATTAAAAAGAGATAGGGTGGATATGATGATGAAAAATATGCGCAAGAAAAAAGATGTTGGTATTTATGGGTATACAGCAAAATGGTATGACAAAAACTCACGAAAAAGTCGGCTAACACAAATGCAAGAATATGCAAACGAAATTAAATCTTTAGTTAATGATGGTGCAAGGATTTTAGAAGTAGCACCCGGACCAGGATATTTGTCTATTGAGCTAGCAAAAATGGGTTTTGATGTTACAGGGGTAGAGTTAAGTCCAGATTTTATTAAAATCGAAAAAAATAATGCAAAGGAAGCAAATGTTTTAGTAGATTTTAAAGAAGGCAATGCATCAAATCTACCTTGTGATGATAACACATTTGATTTTATTGTTTGCAGTACAGCATTTAAGAACTTTATGGATCCAGTAAAAGCACTATCAGAAATGTATAGGGTATTAAAACCAGGTGGAACATCTCTTATAATCGATATGAATTTTAATGCAACTGCGCAAGATATTGAAGGTGAAATTAGAAAAACTGGAATGAAGGGGTTTGATAAGTATTTTGTAAAATTTGCATTTAAAACTTTCTTGAAAAAAGGTGCTTATACAAAAGAAAATTTTGAGATGTTTTTAAATGAAACTGAATTTAAGAATTATAACATTAAGCAAGAGGATATCAGTTTATATGTATATCTTTATAAATGATAAGGTTATTTAATTAAAATTGAGTCTATATTATTTTTCGAGTTACAAAACTATTAATCTTAAATTAAACATAAAGTAATTATTGATTGCACGTACAAGCAAATCGAAAAGAAGAGGCTATAAAATTAGTTGAAGCTTTGTTAGAAAGACGATCTTACAATAAAAACTCATTAGATTATAACCTATAATGGATCAATTATTAACTTAATTTTACTAATGTTATTAAAGTGATTACGTTTTTAATAGAGAAAAATATAAAAAGTCGATTCCTTAATGGAAATCGACTTTTTTATTATTGATTATTTATTATTCATAAAATTCTGTTTCTCTAAATATTCTAGAACTGTTTGAGAATATTCATGATGAGATTCTTGTGTATACTTTGCGATCGTATAAATTTGAGCTAAATTCTTTAATCCTAGTCTTTCTGTCATTTCTTTAAGCTTTGGAACGTCCATGTAACGTTGCCAACCTTTTTCATCTCTTTCTTTATAAATTTCAAGAATATCTTCATCCGTATAATCTTTATATTGTTCATTATGTACTAGACCATGCCTTGGAAGTCGGTCACGTAAAGCTGGGTTTTCTTTAGGATAGCCTAATGAATATCCTACAATTGGTACGACATTTGGTGGTAAGTTAAGGATTTCTCCAATTTGATTACAATTTGCAAGAGTAGAGCCCATATAACATATACCTAGTCCAGCATTCTCAGCAGCTAAAGCACAGTTTTGAGATGCTAAAGTAGCATCAATAGCACCGATCATAAAGCTCATGAAATTATCAAAATGTACAGGTGCATCATTCAGCGTAAGCCATTTTCTCATTCGATTAAAATCTACACAAAAAGTTAAAAGGATCGGAGCATCAACAACCATTGATTGCTCCATATGTGCTGTATATAATTTCTTTCTAATTTCTTTATCTTTTGTGACAATAATCGAATAAGATTGCATATTGCCACTTGATGAGGCGCGAATACCTGCATCTAATATTTGATCTAAAAGCACTTGGCTTACTTCCTTGTCCTCATATTCTCGTATTGATCTGTGCCCATGTAAAACATCATTAAATTCCAAAACTTTCACTCCTCATATCAAAAAGATTTCATTAGAAATATTATGAATATAAAATAATTCGACATATTATTTTAATTCATAATTATTTCTGAATAATCAAATTATAAAGTAAACATATCACAAAAAACCTTTATCGTACACAAATTTGTAGTTTTAATAACTTTTTAGTAAAAATTACTCATTTAAACATTTTTGCAGAATAGTACAGGTTTATACTGGTGTCTAAATATGTCAAAATTTCAAAGTGGTAGTAGTTAAGGCTCAATGTGCAGATATATGCTTTTTACGGGTAAATCTGTTAATTAAAATATAAAAATATTTGAATCATAAAAAATTGGTAGAATATAGTAAAAGATGAGCTTAAAAAACAGGCAGACAAAGGGGTGGAAAAGTGAAAAAATTAGTTTCAGGAGTTATTACATTTGTAATCTTGATACTGACACCTTTTGGATTTTCCCATGCAATGGGTTCCACTTGGACCGATTGGCTTTTTGCTAGTTCTTTGCTCATTACAGCTATAATCGCTTTTTTTAGTATAAGTGGTGATGGCTTGATTGGAAGAATAGATAAATCAACAGTTCAAGGAAAAACAGGAATCACAGCAAGAATAGATAATGAAACAGAAGTTTTTAAAGTTCCATTTTCATTTTATGTTTCTTCTATATTTACAATTGGAAGCCTATTTATTACGCATATAAATCGATTACGTTATTTATTCTAGTCCTTTTTATAAAATATTAAAGAATTAAGCTCAGCCTACTTAGACTGAGCTTAATTCTTTAATATAAAGTTTTTTAGTGTTTACTTATCAATCAAGTTCCTTATTCTAACTTTAAATTCTTAAATTCAATTCGATACAAATCACGACGTCGATCGCGTAATTGACGGACTGATCCCGTATTTCGTGAACGTCTTAATTTTTCAAGGTCAACATCTCCGACTACGACAGTATCAACATTTGCATCACATTCACCAACAATGCCATCTCTAGCGAAGCCAAAATCAGAAGGGGAGAAAATACCAGATTGTGCATATTGAATGTCCATGTTCTCTACATGTGTTAAGTTCCCAACTGTTCCTGCGATACAAGTATATACTTGGTTCTCGATTGCTCTAGCTTGAGCGCAATAACGAACACGGAGATAACCTTGGCGATCATCCGTACAAAATGGAACGAAAATGATATTTGCACCTTGATCAACTGCAATACGAGCAAGTTCCGGAAACTCGATATCGTAGCATATTTGAATAGCAATTTTTCCGCAATCTGTGTCAAACACATGGATTTCGTTACCTTCTGAAATTCCCCACCATTTTCGCTCATTAGGAGTTGCGTGAATTTTTAATTGCTTTTCAATCGTACCATCGCGTCTAAATAAATAAGCAACATTGTAGATATTACCATCTTCCTCAACGAAGTGAGATCCCCCAACAATATTGACATTGTACCGTACAGCAAGTTCTGTAAAAAGTTCGATGTATTGTTCGGTATAAGTTGCAAGCCTACGAACAGCCTGATCGGGGCGTTTTTCTTCTAGAAAAGACATCAATTGTGTTGTAAACAACTCTGGGAAAACAGCAAAATCCGAACCAAAGTCAGCGGCGATGTCAACATAATACTCGATTTGCTTCGTAAAATCTGAGAATGAATCGATTTTTTTCATCATGTATTGTATTGCGCAAATTCTAACTGGAAATGATGCGCGATAAACGCGTTTAGATTTTGGAAGATAGTCAATATTACTCCATTCCATCAAAGTGGCAAATGAATCTGACGCTTTATCATCCGGTAAGTAACGAGTATTAATCCGTTTAATTGTAAAACCTTCCATTAATTGGAATGATAAAACAGGGTCATAAATACTGTGTTTTTCTACTGCAGCTACATATTCACGTGGTGACATTTCATCTCTATGCTTATGATAATTTGGGATTCGACCACCAATGATAATGCTTTGAAGATTTAACTGTCGAGCCAATTCCTTTCGCGCTTCGTAAAGGCGATGGCCAATTTTCATACGACGGTATTCAGGATCAACCATTACTTCAATTCCATATAAATTAAACCCATTCGGATCATGATTTGTAATATAACCATTGTCAGTTATGACGTTCCAAGTGTGCTGGTCATCATATTCGTCGAAGTCAACCATTAAACTTGAGCAGGAACCAATAATTTTATCTTCATACTCTACACAAAACTGGCCTTCAGGAAAAATGCGAATATGACTTTCTAATTGTTCCCGTTTCCATCCCTCCATGCCAGGAAAACAACGGTTTGATAACTTCATAATTTCACTAATATCTTCCATACGTATATTTCGAACTTCAATTTTCTTCTCATATTTTGACATATCCGTCTCTGACATAATCTCACGTCCTAAATATAAATGTCTCGCTTACTAAGGGACCATTATAAATGGTCTATTGCAAAACGATTCTCAAAGTTAGGATACCCACAATTTACCTTTTCAATATGAATAAGAGGCTCATGTGTAAGGAAAATGTGAAAAGTAATTGCTCATAAGAGGTTCGAATGTAGTTACTCATAAGGGGTTCATGGGTAAGTAAAACAGCAAAAAAGTGAAAGGTAGTTACTCAAAAGAGGCTACTGCCAGGACTTGACTTAATATTTAATTGGCTCCATATATCCTTTGAATACGATTGTTGAACAGTACGTAACTTTGGTACATGTTAATGAAGTTGTAGCTTCGTACGCTAGAAATTATTTAATAATATTATTATGTAAACTATAAAAATTAAAAAACATCATATAATGAATGAATCCATATTAGGACATTGACTACTTTAAAGAAATACTTTAAAATTATCTTTAATTCAAGATAGTTGAAAGGGGTTGATATGGATTGAATCAAAATGAAATTTCAACTAATTCGCTCCAATTATATTCTGACATTTGTAAAGCAAATCGATTTTTGACTGATGCTTCTATTAATAATATTAAATGTTTTGGTTTGAATTTAACTGAGTTTGCAGTCTTAGAATTGCTTTATCATAAAGGAGATCAGCCAATTCAACAAATTGGAAAAAGGATATTAATCTCAAGCGGAAATATGACGTATGTATTAGATAAATTAGAGGAAAGGCGATATATTAAACGCATTCATTGTCCAAAAGATCGACGAGTTATCTATGCAGCTTTGACTGACGAGGGTAGAAGATTAGTTAGTTGCATCTTTCCAGTTCATAGCGAATTGATTCATAACTTATTTTCTCAACTAAATTCAGCTGAAAAAGATATGTTAATCTATTTATTAAAAAAGATTGGATTAAGCAAAAATCAACCTCAATGTTGAGATAACTTAATTCGAACTAAATCGTATTAAAAGCTGTCATTTGACGGCTTTTTTTGTTAAGGCTGGAAATAATAATAATAGACTAATTGAAATATGAGGTATAAAAATATGGAAGAAAAGTTTAAAGGGAAATCAATTATTATTACAGGAGGTGCGAATGGAATTGGAGAGGGTATTGCAATTGCATTTGGAAAATTAGGAGCAATTGTTTTTATAGCTGATGTTAATGAACACAAAGGTAATAGAGTTGTAAAGAAAATTGAGGAAAATGGTGGAAGAGCAATATTCTTTAAGACTGATGTTAGTAAAGAAGAAGACATCATAAATCTTATTCGCACCGTCATTGATAAAATTGGTAAACTTGATATTTTAATTAATAATGCAGGAATTTCCGCTTTTAAGCCATTATTAAGTTTATCAACAGATGAATGGGATAAAGTAATAAATACTAATTTGAGAAGTGTTTTTATTTCATCAAGAGAAGCTGCTAAAGTGATGAATAATGGTGGAAGAATAATAAATATGGCATCAACAAGAGCGATTATGTCGGAGCCAAATTCGGAAGCTTATGCAGCATCAAAGGGTGGAATTGTATCAATTACCCATTCATTAGCTGCATCGCTTCAGCCAAATGGTATAACAGTAAACTGCATTAGCCCTGGATGGATTCAAGTTGATCAGAATGAAGAATTAAAAGAAACTGATCATCTTCAACATTGGTCAAATCGCGTAGGCAAGCCTGAAGATATAGCTAAAGCTTGTATTTATTTAGCTGATCCAGAAAATAACTTTATAAATGGTCAAAATATAATAATTGATGGTGGAATGACTAGAAAAATGATCTATGAAGAGTAGAAAAGCAAGGAAAGTTATTTTCCTTGCTTTTTTTATTCATTACTAATTCGCTTAACCTTACTTTCTTGTATCCTTGCTCTAAAAATATATCTCAATAAATATGGTACAACAATAAATATAAATAGTGTTCTAAATAGTTGATAACACATAATTACAGTTATATCTGCGTCTACTTCTTTTGCAATTAATGCCATTTGATCCATTCCACCAGGGGCTAAGCTTAGTAAGGCACTGATATGATCAATGGTGTGAATATGTGTTAAAAATATACTAGATAAAAGGGAAAATGTTAATAAAACGACGCCACTTAAGACTGAAACTAAAACTATTTTTAATTTGTTATTTAAGTTTTCTGGTTTTAATAATAAGCCAATATAACTTCCCATCATTAACTGGGAACAGTCTAATATAACAGACGGTAGGGCAGGTCCATGTAGTCCTGATAAATTAAGGATAATGGTAGCGATCATTGGACCTAAAAGTAATGCAGTTGGAAAGTTTATTTTCTTCCCTAAAATTCCAAGTAATGTACTGAAAATAGCAAAAATAATGATGTTTGGAAATAAGCCATGCCAGCCTGCTGAAGTGTGGTGAATGGCTTCTGAAATCGAACTTTTATGTACATTAAAAAATGGACTGAAAATTAATAATGGGACCATAAAAATAATCATCATAAGCCTAGAAATTTGTAAGAAAGTGACAATTGTAAAGTCAATATCTTTAATCTCTTCAGCAAGAGCAATCATTTGACTTAGTCCACCTGGAATACTACCTAATAAAACAGTTGGATAATGTATTTTAAATACTTTAGAAATTATGATCGAAATTGTAATTGTAAAAAGGATGAGAAGAAAGGTCATCAAAATCATAGATGTTAATTGATGTCCGATTTGAATAAACGTAGAAGATGTAAATGATAGCCCAATTGTGTAGCCGATTATGATCATGGCTGTATCTCGAATTTTACTTGGCCAATACAATTTTATCCCTTTAATTTTAGAAAGTATAAGTACAAAAAACATTGGTCCAAGGAGCCAAGGTATTGGTAGTTTAATCAATTGAAATAAAAATCCACCAATAATTGCAATAATTAAAGTAAATAAAAGCTGAGTCCATTTATTATCGTTGTAATTTATTACCATAATTTCACTTCTTTTCAAATTATAAAATTTTAATGTAAAGATGATGTTTACATTTATTCATCGCGCTTGTTATGTTAATATCATTATTGACCTTAAGTTTATGGTATGCAAGGATTTTGCTCGGTTAGTCGTTAGAATATTTAACAGGATAGCAAAACTAATCGGAGGATATATTAAAGATAGTAAATATTTTACAATTTTTAATTTGAAAACCCTTGCAAATTTTAATTAGAAAGGACTAATTGAATTGGCTAAACAACAAATAGGCGTAATTGGTTTAGCAGTAATGGGAAAAAACCTAGCTTTAAATATTGAAAGTAGAGGTTTCTCAATTTCTGTATATAACCGATCAGTTGAAAAAACAGAAGAATTTTTAAAAGAAGCAGAAGGTAAAAATGTAGTTGGAACATTTTCAATTGAAGAATTTGTAAATTCTCTTGAAACACCTAGAAAAATATTAATAATGGTAAAAGCAGGTGGCCCAACTGATTCAACCATTGAAATGTTATTACCTCATCTTGATAAAGGTGATATTTTAATTGATGGTGGAAATACATACTATAAAGACACTCAAAGACGAAACAAAATGCTTTCTGATAGCGGAATTCATTTTATTGGAACAGGTGTTTCAGGTGGAGAAGAGGGAGCTTTAAAAGGACCTTCAATTATGCCTGGTGGACAAAAAGAAGCATTTGAACTAGTAAAACCTATTTTTGAAGCGATTGCTGCAAAAGTAAATAATGAGCCTTGTACAACATATATTGGTCCAGATGGTGCTGGTCATTACGTAAAAATGGTTCATAATGGAATTGAATATGGTGATATGCAATTAATCTCAGAAGCTTACTTTTTATTAAAAAATGTACTTGGCTTAAGTGCTGACGAATTGCACCATGTATTTAGTGATTGGAATAAGGGTGAGCTTGATAGCTATTTAATTGAAATTACAGCCGATATTTTTACTAAAACAGACGAAGAAACAGGTAAACCACTAGTAGATGTTATTTTAGATAAAGCAGGACAAAAAGGTACTGGAAAATGGACTAGTCAAAGCACACTAGATTTAGGCGTACCTACTTCTATTATTACTGAGTCTGTATTTGCCCGTTTCATTTCGGCAATGAAGGATGAAAGAGTAAAAGCAAGTAAATTATTATCTGGACCATCAACTAGTACATATAATGGTGATAAAGAGCAACTTATTGAAGATGTACGTAAAGCTCTTTATATGAGTAAAATTTGCTCATATGCTCAAGGATTTGCTCAATTAAGAGCTGCATCTGATGAGTATAACTGGGATTTACAATATGGTGATATTGCAATGATTTTCAGAGGTGGATGTATTATTCGAGCAGCTTTCTTACAAAAAATTAAAGAAGCTTACGATCTAGATGCTAATCTTTCTAACCTATTACTTGATCCATATTTCAAAGAAATCGTAGAAAGTTATCAGGGTGCTTTACGAAAAATTAGCGTAGTGGCAATTGAAGCTGGTGTACCAATTCCATGTTTCTCTGTAGCATTAGCTTATTTTGATAGCTATCGTACTGAAACACTTCCTGCAAATTTAATTCAAGCACAAAGAGATTATTTTGGTGCGCATACTTATGAACGAATTGATAAAGAAGGTAAGTTCCATACTCAGTGGACATAAAAAAGTTACCCCCTCGATATTATGAGGGGGTAACTTTTTATTTATATAATTCGTTCCTAATTTTCATTTAATCGATCAGTAACAGGCCACCATTTATGACCATCAACTGTCAATAAAGTATCAGATTCGTTTGGACCCATTGAACCAGAACTATAATTTGTAAGTGGTGCTAAATTATTGTCCCAAGCTTTTGAAATGACATCAACAAAGCTCCAAGAATATTTTACTTCATCCCAATGCGTAAAGTTTGTTCCATCACCTAACATACAATCATAAATTAATCGCTCGTATGCTTCTGGTGTATTAATACAATCAACGCAATTATTATTAAATGTTAATTGAATTGGCTTTGTGTAACCTTCTTCTGAGCCAGATCTTTTTGCATTTAATTGTAATGTAATTCCTTCATCTGGTTGAATATGTATAATTAATAAATTTGGAGACATTGTCTCTTTTGTATTGTAATAAAGATTCATTGGTATATCTGAGAACTGAACAATAATCTTAGTAGATTTTGTAGCCATTCTTTTCCCAGTTCGAATATAAAATGGAACACCAGCCCATCTAAAGTTATCGATAAAAAGTTTGCCTGCAACAAATGTTTCAGTTTGAGACTCAGGGGAAACATTGTTCTCATTTCTATATGCAGGAACTTCTTCACCGTTAATTACACCAGCATCATATTGTCCGCGAATAAAATAATCTTTTACTTCGTTTTCATCAATTTTACGAAGAGCTTTAAATACTTTAACTTTTTCACTACGAATTTCTTCAGTTGTTAATTTAATCGGAGGCTCCATAGCAAGTAGTGCCGCCATTTGAAGCAAATGATTCTGAACCATATCTTTTAAAGCTCCCGAATTCTCATAGTATTTTCCACGGTCTTCAACACCAAGAATTTCACTAGAAGTAATTTGGATATTTGAAATAAATCGATTATTCCAAAGTGGTTCAAACATTGCATTAGCAAAACGGATCACTTCTATATTTTGAACCATTTCTTTTCCTAAGTAATGGTCGATACGGTAGATTTGATTTTCTGAAAATGCTTCACGAATTTCATCATTCAATTCAATAGCACTCGGTAAATCATGTCCAAATGGTTTTTCAATCACAATTCGACTCCAACCTTCTGTATCAGCCAAACCATTTTGTTTTAACTGTTTAGCAATTGTTCCGAAAAATTCAGGTGCCATTGCTAGGAAGAAAACACGGTTACCAGGGATTAAATAATGGTTATCCAAGTTTGTTAATAAATTTCCTAATTCTATATATGAAGATGGTTCTAGTACTTCAAATTGATGGTAATAAAAATGAGATAAAAAGCT
This sequence comes from Gottfriedia acidiceleris, assembly GCF_004138285.1. Classification (GTDB taxonomy): domain Bacteria; phylum Bacillota; class Bacilli; order Bacillales; family Bacillaceae_G; genus Gottfriedia; species Gottfriedia acidiceleris_A. The sequence goes on from NZ_SCFN01000010.1 coordinate 127,252, forward strand.
TTCAATTTCAGTCTCAGATGAAGCAATAGATTGTATTGATTTTTTTACAGTTTCACGAAACTCTTCATTTGACCAAGGTCTTCTACCTACACCTACAACCGCAAAACCCTCATCAATTTTTTGACTTAAAAATAATCTATATATTGAGATAAAAAGCTTTCTTTTTGCTAGGTCTCCTGTTGCTCCAAAAATGACAATAACTGCTTTTGGGTTTACTTTAGTTTTCAATTAATTTACCTCACTTCTTAAACATAAATTACTAACTTATTTTAGTAATAATCAATGCTGATTATACAAAATATGTAAAATCACTTTCAAAAAAAAATTTTGAAAGCATTTTCATTAATTATTAAAAAATAAATTAAATTTCCAAATTATTCATCTTATATCATAAACAAAACGAATAGATTCGTAAATAAGAGTCTTGATAATATTTAACTTTTTTATTGTTATTCCTTGTAAACAAAGAGGTTTTAAATGAAATGGATAATACAACTTTTTTCTTATTTTAAATAAAAATATGTAATTATTTGGTTGAAAATTAAAAAATAATTAAAAAAAAGTAAGAGTAATTTGTAAAAATCTCAGTTTTTTAGTAGAATTGTAATGTACCTTAATAGACATTTGGAAAATAAAGTAAAATTGAAATCGTAATGATTTCTGTTATACTGTTTTTTATAACCTTTTTTGATTTTATATTCTGAATATAATCAAAAAGTAAATTATGGAAATGATGGGTAATTTATGAGAGTTCCATCGATATCTTAATAAGCCAAGTAGTGCTTAAAACCATTTAAAAAAATTTAAATGGTTTTGTTATTTTTAGTAAATTAAAAAACTTGGCAAAATTCAACTACAAGGGGGACTTTTATTATGAAAAAAATTGGTTTAGCTTGGCAAATATTAATTGGTCTTGTTATCGGGATCATTGTAGGCGCAATTTTTTATGGAAATCCAAAGGTTGCAGATTATTTACAACCAATTGGAGACATCTTTTTACGTCTGATTAAAATGATTGTAATACCAATCGTTGTTTCAAGTATCATTGTAGGTGTTGCTAGTGTTGGTGACACGAAAAAACTTGGCCGTTTAGGCGGAAAAACTATTCTGTACTTTGAGATTATCACAACAGTTGCGATTTTAATCGGATTATTAGTAGCGAATATCGTTAAACCAGGCGCTGGTGTAGATATGAGTATTCTTCACAAAACTGATATCAATACTTATGTTGAAACAGCAAAAGAAGTGAAAAGTCATGGGTTTGCAGATACTTTTGTAAATATCGTACCACCAAATATTTTTTCAGCTTTTGTTGAAGGAAATATGTTAGCAATTATCTTTTTCTCAGTACTGTTTGGTCTTGGTATTACAGCGGTAGGAGAAAGAGGAAAGCCAGTATTAGCATTTTTCCAAGGAACAGCTGATACAATGTTTTACATTACAAATCAAATTATGAAATTTGCTCCATTTGGTGTTTTTGCATTAATTGGTGTTACAGTTTCAAAGTTTGGATTAGAATCTTTAATTCCATTAGGAAAATTAGTCATAACTGTTTATATAACGATGGCATTCTTTATCGTTGTAGTACTAGGTTTAGTCGCTAAAATGGTAGGAGTTAATATTTTTAAGTTCATTAAATTAATTAAAGATGAACTGATCTTAGCATATTCTACTGCGAGTTCTGAAACAGTTTTACCAAGAATTATGGAAAAAGTAGAAAAATTCGGAGTACCAAGATCAATTTCTTCATTCGTTATTCCGACTGGTTACTCATTCAATCTTGATGGATCAACATTATATCAAGCATTAGCAGCAATTTTCATCGCTCAAATGTATGGTATTCATTTATCTATCACTGATCAAATTTCACTAATGTTAGTTCTAATGGTCACTTCAAAAGGTATCGCAGGTGTACCAGGCGTATCGTTTGTTGTATTATTAGCAACATTAGGTACAGCAGGAATTCCAGTTGAAGGTTTAGCATTTATTGCTGGTATTGACCGAATTCTAGATATGGCTAGAACAGCAGTAAACGTAGTAGGTAACTCTTTAGCAGCTGTTGTAATTGCTAAATGGGAACGCGCATTTAAACCAGAAGTGGTGAAGAATGACAATAACGTTGCTATGTAACGTATAATATAGTAAAGATATTTTAATTTTGACTCTCAAATAAATTAACTAAAAACAAAAGCCACAAGGAAAAAGAATTTTCCTTGTGGCTTTTCTTCTTTTACAGAAGTTTTTTTAAAGGGAAAAGTCTAAAAACATAGAATATTCTTAATTGTGTTTAATTTAAGTTCTAATAACGCGTCCTATTGGAAGGGAACCAATTAAGGAGGATAAGATGACAAATTTACTAGATATTACGATAGGGAAACTATTAGAAGAAAAAGCGAAATTACATCCTACTCATGAGGCTGTTGTCTATGCGGATAGAGGTTTAAGGATGAATTACGAACAATTTGAAAACCACTGTAGAGAAGTAGCAAAAGGTTTGATGAGTCTTAGAATTCAAAAAGGTGATCATATTGCAATATGGTCTTCAAATACACCTGAATGGCTTACTTCACAATTTGCAACAGGTAAAATGGGTGGAGTTCTTGTTACAGTGAACACAAATTATCGTACAGCTGAGCTAGAATATTTGTTAAAGCAATCTGATTCAACAACTATTATTTTAATGGATCAGTATAAAGATTCTTCATATATTAAAATGCTTTATGAAATTATACCAGAATTAAAGGATGCTGTTCCTGGAGAACTTCATAGCAGTCGACTGCCATTTTTACGGAATGTAATTGTTCTTGGTGAGAAAAAATACCCTGGAACATTCTCATGGAATGAGCTTATTTCTATGGCTAAAAATACATCAGACTTGGAGTTGGATAAGCGAATTGCAACAATGAGTCCGTATGATGTTATAAACATGCAATATACATCTGGAACGACTGGTTTCCCAAAAGGTGTAATGCTTACACACTCTAATATCGTCAATAATGGATTTAATATTGCGAATTGTATGGAATTAACTAAGGCTGATCGTTTATGCATACCCGTTCCATTTTTCCATTGCTTTGGATGTGTTTTAGGAACAATGGCTTGTGTTACTGTTGGAGCAACGATGGTACCTGTCCAAGACTTTAGTCCAAAGAGAGTACTTCAAACAGTACAAGATGAAAAATGTACTGGATTACATGGTGTTCCTACAATGTTTATCGCCGAATTAAATGAACCCGAATTCTCTAAATATGACTTATCTACATTACGAACTGGAATTATGGCAGGTTCAAACTGTCCAATTGAGGTTATGAAGGCAGTAATCGAAAAAATGGGCATTACAGAGATTACAATTGCATATGGCCAAACGGAGTCTTCTCCAGTAATCACACAAACTAGAACGAATGATCCAATTGAGGTACGAGTTGAAACGGTTGGTAAGGCATTACCAAATGTTCAAGTGAAAATAGTAGAACCAGGCACAACTAATGAAGTACCACGTGGAGTACAAGGTGAACTTTGTACGAGAGGCTATCATGTTATGAAAGGCTACTACAAAAATGAAGAAGCTACTCGTGCTGCAATTGACGAAGATGGATGGTTACATACTGGTGATTTAGCAATCATGGATGAAAATGGCTATTGCAAAGTTACAGGTAGGCTGAAAGACATGATTATCCGTGGTGGGGAAAATATTTACCCTCGTGAAATTGAAGAATTTTTATATACTCACCCAGATGTGTTAGATGTTCAAGTTGTTGGAGTTCCTGATCATGTGTATGGGGAAGAAGTAATGGCTTGGATTATTCTTAAAGAAGGAATAAAAATTACACCAGAGGATATTCGAATGTACTGTAAAGGAAAAATCTCAAAACATAAAATTCCTCGATATATCGAATTTGTAGAAGCGTATCCGATGACTGCCTCGGGGAAAATACAGAAATTCCGACTTAGAGAGCAAGCAGTAGAAACTGCACAAAAACAAGTTTAATTGATCTCATTTAATCATTAAAGAAATAGCAAAGTGAAACAGAAAGCTTTGCTATTTTTAATTAAAATATTTGTAAGGAATATTCAAACAATTGATCGTATTATGTTAAAATGTGGAGACAAAAAATTTAAAGGGGATACAAAGTTGAAAATACGAAAAAAGGATTCTACATGGCAGACTTTTAAAATAATAGTCTATTCTTTTACGATCGCATTAATTGTTAAGATTTTTATTTTTTCACCCTTTATTGTTCAAGGTGCTTCGATGCAGCCTACCCTACATAATCATGATTATTTGTTTGTTAACAAAGCCTCATTTCATATCTCATCAATAAATAGAGGCGAAGTTGTCATTATAAAAAAACAAAATGACCCTAAGTATTATGTCAAAAGAATAATTGGTTTGCCAAGTGACAACGTTAATTTAAAGAATGGACTCTTGTATATTAATGGAAAGCATATATCTGAAAACTATTTAAATGGCCATTTAAAAAATGTTTATAAAGAATATCTTCAATTTAATCAAGTTAAAGTACCTAGCGGGTCGTATTTAGTAATGGGAGATAATCGACTTAATAGTAAAGATAGCAGAAATGGTTTAGGGTATATTAAGCAGTCTGAAATAGTCGGCAAAGTTGAAGGCGTTTTTTTCCCTTTTGATCGAGTAAGAATAATACACTAAAAGGAAAAGTAAAATGGATTAAATAGGGATAATAGAAATTAGAAAAAGGTTTTTCATTAAAATTTCATTTTCATTATATAAAATAAAAAAGTAACAAAATTGATACTTACAGGTATTTTAAGCTTTATTTAAGGAAATAAATCTTAAATATAAGAATAAATTAATCAAAACTGAAAGTAGGAATATATAATGAAAAAAAGCGAAGAGCTAATATTGAAGGAAGAGATTACTCAAATTAAGAAGAATAATTGGTTATTAATGATCGTAGCGATCATCACGATACCTTTCTTAGTAATAAATATGTAAAGAAGTAAAGCCTGGAATAGTTAAATACCAGGCTTTTATACTGTTTAAAAAGTAATTGTCTATTAAATATTTTATTTCATGTTGTTTTCAACTCGCATATGCCATTCGCTCTTCTTTTTCTATTAATCTAAAATGGACGACAATTTATTTGACTTCATACCTATCTGGGTATATAGTTCATTTTAACTAATGTAAAAATTTTACTTAGAAAGGAAAGTTTTCTATGTCTTATGATGATCAAATAAAAAATAGAGTAAAAAGAATTGAAGGGCAGCTTAGAGGCATTTTAAAAATGATGGATGAGGATAAAGGATGTAAAGATGTTATAACTCAATTATCAGCAGTAAGAGCGGCAATGGATCGTACAATTGGAGTCATCGTAAGTACGAATCTAATTGAATGTGTAAGACTTGCTGATGAAAATGGAGAAAGTGCAGAAGAGCTTGTAAAAGAAGCAGTTAATTTATTAGTAAAAAGTAGATAAAAAACATTCGTAAAACATATCACTGACCAAAATATTTCAGAACATCAACTTCTTGAAAGTAGGACTTAAATGCAAATGTTAAATATTCTAATCATCTTATTAATTGCTTATTTTCTAGTACAAACTTTTCTTCCAATCAAAGGGGTTAAGCAAATTTCAACAAATGAATTAAAAAATGAATTGAAAAGTAAAGAAAAACAATTCATTGATGTTAGAACCTCTTCAGAATATAAAGGAAGACATATTAAAGAATTCAAAAATATTCCATTACATCTGTTAAAGCAAAATTTAAATCATCTATCAAAAGATCAAGAAACAATTATTATTTGTCAGAGTGGAATGAGAAGCAAAAAAGCATGTAAAGTTCTTAAAAAAATGGGTTATACCAATATTACAAATGTAAAAGGCGGAATGAGTACCTGGTCTTAATAAAGGAGAATAATTAATGAGAGAAATTACAGCAGAAAAACTTGAAGATCTATTAAAGAATGGAAATACCGTTAATATAATTGATGTTCGCGAAGTTGATGAAGTAGCAAACGGAATGATCCCAGGTGCGACACATATTCCACTTGGTTTAATCGAATTTCGCATGGCTGATCTAGATAAAAATAATGAATACATCGTTGTATGTCATGCTGGTGGCAGAAGTAGCCGAGCAGTACAGTTTTTAGAAAGTCATGGATTTAATGTCGTGAATATGACTGGCGGTATGCTTGCTTGGACAGGAGAAATTGAATAAACGATATGATCAAAATTGCTTATAAAAGAATATAAGCAATTTTTTTTATATGTATTGAAAGAAAGTAACATACTCAGGGTTATTAGTTGGAGAAAACGCAAAAAGATGAAAGTACGTATGCATAAAGGGTTCATGAGTAAGTAAAAAACCAAAAAATAAAATAAACTTCTCATAAATGATTCTTTCGTAAACTTTCTATTAAAATGCACAATAAATCGGACTAGCTATTGACATAAAAAACAGAATATTCTTATAATTAATTAAAATCTAATGTAGAAAAAACACAGAAGTTATTAGTATACTTATCTTTGTCTAGTTTAACTAATTTGAACGATTTACTTTTAATCTACTATAAAGGGTGTTCAGATGAATCAAGTTAATGAATTAGAAAGCTTTCCGTATCCGTTTAAAGAGGACATTTATCGTTACTCTAATAATTCTATTCTATTAGATCCACCTGTAAGCATCGAGATTACTCCAAAATATGAGAATGAAATAAAATTAAAAAGAAGTTTGCTACACAATTCACCTAGCCATTGTTATCAAGCACTTCCTACTAGTTTTGAAGGGCAATGGGAAATTGTAGAATTAGTTTTAGATCATTTAATAAGGTATTATCCAAACTATTTTGAAGTTCATAAGGGTCATGAATATTGGACTATTTATAATAAGCTTCTGATGGAGGAGGAACAATTTAGCTTTGGGGATCGAACTTCTGTTTTAGGAAAGCCTTTGAATTTCATAGGTAGACATGTACAAGAAGATTTAATTTATATGAGTCAACGAGATGGCGATTTATTTTTAGATGCTGGACATCTCTGTTTTCCTTCTAATTGGTCACTTTCTTTTAAATTAGGAATGAGATTTAAAGAGATTCATCAGCCGATCCCTATGTTTAGTGAAAAATCATTGGATGATCGAATTCTTCGTTTCTTAAAAAATATTGAACAAGGTGCACCGTGGACTCGTAAAAATTGGTCACTAATGGCAGGGAAAAGACTAGATACTTCATTAGAAACATACGATCAATGGGGTAAAGATAGACAAAAAGTTACAACTGATAATGTTGGGAAATTTGTTCACTTACGCGTTGAAGTTCAAAAGTTATTTAGGTTGGCTGCTAGTAATGGGCTCCTATTTACGATTCATACTCACTTATTACCACTAGAGCAATTAGCCTTCAATAAGGAATGGTTAGAGCAATTTTATAAAATTCTATGTGAATTGCCGGATTTCATTTTAGATTATAAAGGAATCTCTTCATATAAAAAAGAAGTAATAACATACTTAAAAAATAAACTTGATGAAGTTGGGTAGAATGCGATGAATAATTTAATAGTTGAAGAAGCTAGTTTTATAGATGGAAAAAGAAAATATTTAATCTGTTCGAATCATAGAGGGAGGCCGTTAATCCAGCCAATTTTAGAAAAGTTACTTGAGAAGAATTATTCTTTTGATTTTGTCTTCATCGGATTTGATTCAAGTCCAGAACAATTGCAAAATAATATCAAAACTTGGTTACAAAGTCAGAAAATGGGTAGCTATTTATATATAGCACTAAGTAAAGAAGAGCTTAAAAATTTACGGCCAATTATAGAAGATGTTGGATTTTTTGAAGATGAAGTACAATATGTTGGTTATGGTGAACTGAACTCGAAGGTTTTTTGTTGTCGTTGTCATAGTTTAACTGAATTAAAAAATTTAGAAATTGGTAAAGAAATTCAGTGTCAAAACTGTCATTTATTACTTTCAGTTTCTGATCATTATTCGGTCCATTATGACGCATATTTAGGAAACATCGCTAAATTGTAGATGGGAGTGAATGTATTGATTGAGAATACGATACTAGTTCGTGTTAATGAAATAAAGCAAATAACACAACAGGTTAAAGAATTTAGTTTTATTCCAATTGACGAATTTAATCTTCCAACTTTTAGTGGAGGTTCTCATATTAATACATATGTTGCTGCAGAAAATGAGATTATTTGCAGACCTTATTCTTTAGTTCATCATTCACTTATTGATAACACTTATAAAATTGCCATTCATTTAAGTTCGGAATCAAAGGGCGGTTCAAAATATTGGCATGAACAAATTAAAGTAGGTGATCGACTACGGATTAGCTATCCAAAAAATCATTTTCCATTAAGTTCAAGAGCGAAACATCATGTGTTTTATGCAGCGGGAATTGGCATAACGCCATTTTTATCGATGATGAAAGAATTAAAAAGTAAAAATAAGTCTTTTGAACTACACTATACTTCGGCAACAAAGTCAAGTAGTGCATTTCATGACTTTTTAAATGAATATTATAAAGAAGAAACTACTTTTTACTTTACGAAAGAGCTTAATTCTAGTCGAATAAAAGTTGAAACGCTTTTAGACCATTCAATCGGAACTCATGTATATTTTTGTGGTCCTAATCGGTTTATTTCTCAATTTAATGAATCAGCTTATGCATTTGGCTATCCGAAATCAAGTGTCCATATTGAGGTTTTTACACCACAATTATTGGCTAACTCTAGACCTTTTGAGGTAAGACTGGCGAATGGTACTACAAAACAAGTTCCCGTTGATAAAACTTTACTAGATGTTTTACTCGATGAGGGCTTAAAAGTACCATATTCCTGTAGAGTTGGTAGGTGTGGGACATGCGAAGTAAATGTAATCGATGGCCAAATTGAGCATCACGACTTTTTATTGGATGAGGATCAAAGAAAAAGCAATAAAATGATTTTAACCTGTGTCTCTAGGGCAAAATCAAATCAAATAATCCTTGAAATATAAATTTTAATAAAACAGCTAGACTACCCATTTAATTGGTAGACTAGCTGTTTTATTTTTATGCTTTTTTTAAAAAAATTATTATCAAAATATATTTATAAATAAGAGGATTTAAAAAATACGTAATTTTCATAATTTTAGAGGATTTTTGAAAGCGTTTGTCGAAATTTTAATTATTCTTTGCATTTATATTCTTAATGAAAAGAAAAATCGACTTTATTACATAGATAAATTCGATGATCTAATTTATTTTTACATCTTATTAAATTAAGAGACAAAGAAAGGAGTGGCTTTATACATGTCAGAAAATACAAAAACTTCGAACCATAACTTGGAAGAGAATTTATTTGCTGAATTTCCAAAGCCTACTGTACAAGAGTGGAGAGATGTTGTTGAAAAATCCTTAAAAGGAGCCACTATTGAGGAAAAGCTTGTAACAAAAACATATGAAGAAATAATTTTGAAGCCGATGTATGGCAAAGAAGATATCGCTAACTATCCTTATTTAAATGCACAACCAGGAGTATTTCCATTCGTTAGAGGAACAAGTGAACAAGGCTATCTAGAAAAGTCATGGGAAATTAGTCAGGAATTAGATTGCTCTTCGCCAGTGAAGTTCAACCGTGTTGCAAAACATGATTTAGACAAAGGTCAAACGATGTTAAAGATTCAACTTAACGAATCTTTAGAAACAAATAGTACAAATAATAATTTAAATAAAGGGTTAATCTTAAAATCTATTCATGATTTTAGAATAGCCTTTCAAAATATAAATTTAGAGGAAGTTCCTTTATATATTGAAACAGTTAACGGCGGGCAAGCGTTTTTTGGTTCATTTATCGCATATTTGCAACAACAAAATTACGATTTTAATAAAATAAATGGCTTTATTGGAATGGATCCGATCAGTAATTTAGTGAAAGAAGGGACACTTCCGTATTCTCTTGAAAATGCTTACAAAATGATGGCTGAGATCACAAGATGGTCGGTTAATCATACAGCAAATTTAAGAAATATTTTAGTGCAGTCACATCCTTATCACGATGCTGGAGGAAACGCAGTGCAAGAATTAGCATTTGCTATTTCAACTGGTTTAGAGTATCTACGTGAAATGGATAACCAACAAATTCCGCTTGATGATGCAGCGACGAAAATACTTTTCTCGTTTTCTATTGGATCGAACTTCTTTATGGAAATCGCAAAATTAAGAGCAGCTAGAATGATTTGGGCAAGAATTATGAAAGAATTAGGTGGTAATGAAGCTTCACAAAAAATGAACATTCATTCTCGTACATCTGCATGGACGAAAACGATTTATGATCCTTATGTAAATATACTTAGAGGAACTGTTGAAGCTTTTGCAGGTGTAATTGGAGGATCTGACTCACTTCATGTTTCCCCATTCGATGAATCAATTAAATCATCTGATGAGTTTTCTAGACGTATTGCGAGAAATACACATTTAATTCTTGAAAAAGAATCAAATTTATCGAAAGTCGCTGATCCAGCTGGTGGTTCTTGGTATATTGAATCACTTACTTACTCCTTGGCTGAAAAGGCATGGGAACTATTCCAAAAGATTGAAGAAAAAGGTGGAATGGTTAAGGCCATACAAGAAGGTTTCCCTCAAGCACTAGTTAAACAGGTTGCAGAAGAAAAATCGAGCAACATAAAAAATAGAAAAGATAAATTTATTGGGACTAATATTTATCCAAATCTTAATGAAACCGGGCTAGAGAAAAAAGAATTGGATTGTAAAGAAGTTGAAGGGAATAAAGAAAACTTCGAGGACAGTTCAGAACATTTCGTATTACAAAGTGGTTGTTCAATTGAAGATATTATTGATGCAGCAAATAATGGTGCATCAATAATGAACATTTTAAATGCAATGAATTTAGTAGACTCAGAACTTCCTAGAGTTAATCAATTAAATATACATCGTGGTGCAAAACCCTATGAATCATTACGTCAAAATTCTCAAAGCTATAAAAATAGTACAGGTGAATTTCCAACTGTATTTGTAGCAAATTTTGGACAAGTTGGAGCATATAAACCTCGAACTGACTTTGTTACTGATTTCTTTGAAGTTGGAGGATTTAAGGTGCTACAAAATAAAGGCTTTGCATCCATTGATGAAATAATCGATTCATTTAAAAATACAGAATCGACTATTGTTGTCATTTGTTCAACTGATGATCAATATTCAGAAATTGTACCTTCTATAACAAATCAGATTAAGAAAATTAATCCGAATGCAAAAGTACTTTTAGCAGGAAAGCCGTCAATAGATGATATGAATTTATACAAAGAAGTTGGAATTGATGATTTTATTCATATCAATGTAAATAATTTCGAGAAGTTACAAAATCTTCAAAAGGATGGAGGGATTACGAAATGAACAAACTAACAGACTTTACAAAGATGCCATTTAATACAACATTTTCAGCACCAAATATAGCACCTCCTAAACAGATGCAAGTAAATCATGATGATTGGAAAACTTTAGAACAAATAGATGTAAAGCCATTATATGATTCAACTGATCTTAATCAGATGGAACACTTAGGTTACGTTTCTGGAATTGCTCCGTTTTTACGTGGACCATACCCTGCGATGTATATAAACAAACCTTGGACAATTCGTCAATACGCCGGCTTTTCAACTGCAGAAGAGAGTAATGCATTTTATCGAAGAAATTTAGCTGCTGGTCAAAAAGGTTTATCTATCGCTTTTGATTTAGCGACACATCGTGGATATGATTCAGATCATCCTCGTGTTGAAGGGGATGTTGGAAAAGCAGGGGTTGCAATCGATTCAATTCTTGATATGAAAATTTTATTTGATGGTATTCCTTTAGATAAAATGTCAGTTTCAATGACAATGAATGGTGCAGTACTTCCCGTTTTAGCATTTTATATTGTTGCTGCTGAGGAACAAGGGGTACATCAATCACAGCTTACAGGAACGATTCAAAACGATATTTTGAAAGAATATATGGTGAGAAATACTTATATTTACCCACCTGAAGCATCAATGCGTATTATTGCTGATATTTTTTCTTATACTTCACAACATATGCCTAAATTCAACAGCATCAGTATATCTGGTTACCATATGCAAGAAGCAGGGGCAACTGCAGATATTGAATTAGGCTATACTTTGGCAAATGGATTGGAATATGTTCGAACAGGTTTAAAAGCTGGAATAGACATTGATTCGTTTGCTCCTCGCTTATCATTTTTCTGGGGAATCGGAATGAACTATTTCATGGAAATCGCAAAAATGAGAGCAGCACGTTTACTTTGGGCTAAATTGATAAAATCATTTGATCCAAAAAAAGAAAAATCAATGGCGCTAAGAACGCATTCACAAACATCTGGTTGGAGTTTAACAGAGCAAGATCCATTCAATAATGTGACTCGTACTTGTATTGAAGCGATGGCTGCTGTATTAGGACATACTCAATCACTTCATACGAATGCTTTAGATGAAGCAATTGCATTACCAACGGATTTCTCTGCTCGTATTGCCCGTAATACGCAGCTTTATTTACAAGAAGAAACAGGAATTTGTAATGTAGTGGACCCTTGGGGAGGTTCATATTACGTTGAATCTTTAACAAATGAATTAGTTCAAAAAGCATGGGCACATATTCAAGAGGTTGAATCATTAGGTGGTATGGCAAAAGCGATTGAAACTGGTTTACCAAAGATGAGAATCGAAGAAGCCGCAGCAAGACGTCAAGCACACATTGATTCAGGTAAAGAAACAATTATTGGCGTTAATAAATATCGCCTTGAAAAAGAAGATCCATTAGATGTTTTAGAAGTCGACAATACTGCAGTTCGACAAGCACAAATTATGAGATTACAAGAGCTTCGAGCATCTAGAGATGAAGCTAAAGTTCAGGCAGCATTAGCAGCAATTACTGAGGCAGCGGAGTCTGGGGAAGGTAATTTGTTAGCGCTTGCAATTGAGGCTGCAAGAGCTCGTGCAACATTAGGTGAAATTTCGGATGCTTATGAAAAAGTAGTAGGTAGACATAAAGCTGTTATTCGTTCGATTATGGGCGTTTACAGTGCCGAATACGGTGAAAAAGATGAAATAGAGATTGTACGTAAAATGGCTGATGATTTTGAAGAGAAAGAAGGTCGTCGTCCTCGAATTATGATCGCTAAACTAGGACAAGACGGTCATGATCGTGGAGCGAAAGTAATCGCAACAGCATTTGCTGATTTAGGCTTTGATGTAGATATCGGTCCTTTATTCCAAACGCCAGCGGAAACGGCACTTCAAGCAGTTGAAAATGATGTTCACGTTATCGGGATGAGCTCTTTAGCAGGAGGGCATAAAACGCTACTTCCACAATTAATGGAAGAGTTAAAAAAACTAGATCGACAGGACATTGTTCTTGTTGCTGGAGGGGTAATACCAGCAGGGGACTATGAGTTTTTATTGAAGAATGGAGCTGCAGCAATCTTCGGACCAGGTACTGTTATCCCAGTTGCGGCACAAAAGGTTATTGAAGAAATTAATCGCCGACTTGAGGATTCGATTTAAATGGATCACGAAAACAAAAGAAAGAAAAAGCTTTCAGAAGACGACTATGTAAATGGAGTACTTGAAGGCAATCGAACTATTTTAGCCCAAACAATTACCCTTATAGAAAGTAATTCGTCAGCACATATGAATTCTGCACAAAATGTGTTGACGAGGTTACTTCCTCATTCAGGTCGTTCGATCCGGATTGGAATAACTGGGGTTCCAGGAGCCGGTAAAAGTAGTTTAATAGAAAGCTTTGGAACATATTTGTGTGAACAAGGACATAAAGTAGCCGTTTTAACAATCGATCCAAGTAGCACAATTACAAAAGGTAGTATTTTAGGAGACAAAACAAGAATGGATTCACTTTCAAAGAATCCTAATGCATTTATAAGGCCTTCAGCATCAGGTGGTTCTCTTGGTGGGATTGCACGTAAAACACGAGAATCTATGCTAGTTTGCGAAGCAGCAGGCTATGACGTAATTTTAATCGAAACTGTCGGTGTGGGACAAAGTGAAGTACAAGTTCGTTCAATGGTAGATTTTTTTCTATTAGTCATGCTAACTGGAGCAGGAGATGAGCTACAAGGAATTAAAAAAGGCATCATGGAACTTGCAGATTCAATTGTTATCAATAAAGCCGATGGACAAAACAAATTAAAAGCCAATGCGGCTAAGGCTGAATTTAATCGAATACTTCACTTATTACAGCCTTCAACTCCCGGTTGGTCTAGTAAAGCATATACAGCTTCCGCGTTACTTGGTGAAGGTATTGAAGAAATATGGAGTGAAATTAATGCTTTTAAAGATCTAACAATTGAGTCTGGCTATTTTTCTTTGCGCCGTCAAAAACAAATGATTGATTGGATGTACAACATGGTTTTTGAACAGTTGAAACTAAGTTTTATGAATCATGAATGTGTGAAACTAAATTTAAAAACGATTGAAAGCTCAATTGTAAATGGAGAATTAACAGCAACTTCAGCTGCAAACTATTTATTATCCATTTTTGAAGGTAATAGGAAGGAGACATTGTAATGCATGAGACTAGTCCTAAAAAAATTAATCATATTGGAATTGCAGTAAGAGATTTAGAGACTTCTATTCAATTGTATACAAATGTACTTGGCTTAAAACTTAAAGGAATTGAAACAGTTGAAAGTGAAAAAGTACGAGTAGCATTTATCGAAATCGGTGAAGTGAAAATTGAGCTTTTAGAAGCAACTAGTCCAGAAAGCCCAATTGCAAAGTTTATTGAGAAAAAAGGCGAAGGAATTCACCATATTGCATTAGAAACAGAGAACTGTGAGAAACAGCTTGAAATTGTGAAAGAACACGGAATTAAACTAATAAATGAAGTTCCAAAAAAGGGTGCGCACGATAGCCTAGTTGCTTTCCTTCATCCAAATTCAACGAATAAAGTATTGTTTGAGCTTTGCCAACCATCATCAAGTGTTTCCAGAAAGGAAGTTGAATAAAGTTATGACGACAGCGTATGAGAAAATTAATGAATTAATGGATCGAAAGAGAGTCATTGAACTAGGCGGTGGAGATGAGCGAATAGATTCACAGCATAATAGAGGGAAATTAACTGCTAGAGAACGTATTAATCTTTTATTAGATGAAGATACTTTTGTCGAATTAAATCCTTTTATTAAACATCGTGCTACGAATTTTGGAATGGATAAAATGGATAGTCCGGGTGAAGGTGTTGTCACAGGTTACGGTAAAGTACATGGACGTTTAATATATGTTTTTGCACAAGATTTTACAGTATTTGGTGGAGCATTAGGTGAAATGCATGCTCTAAAAATTGCGAAAGCTATGGACTTAGCTGCAAAAGTAGGTGCTCCGATTATAGGTTTAAACGATTCTGGTGGTGCAAGAATACAAGAAGGAGTAGTTTCTTTAGACGGTTACGGTCATGTATTTTATCGTAATTCGATTTATTCTGGCGTTATTCCGCAAATATCTGTCATAATGGGTCCATGTGCAGGTGGAGCGGTCTATTCACCAGCAATTACTGATTTTGTTTTTATGGTTGAAAAGACAAGCCAAATGTTTATTACAGGTCCGAAAGTAATTGAAACAATTACTGGAGAAAAAATTTCGACGGAAAATCTTGGTGGGGCAAAAGTTCATTCTTCGATTAGCGGAGTAGCACATTTCACCGAAGAATCAGAACCAGAAATATTAGAACAAGTACGCAGATTAATCAGCTTTTTACCTCAAAATAATAATGAAAAACCAGAAGGAGTTCCATTCTTCGAAAAAGATGATTGGAGAGAAGATCTAATTGACTTAGTTCCGATCGAATCTACGAAAGTTTACGATGTAAGAAAAGTAATTGAGCAAATTCTTGATAATGGAGACTTCATGGAAGTACAACCAAACTTTGCAAAGAACATCGTTATCGGATTTGGTCGAATTGATGGACATAGTGTTGGAATCATAGCAAATCAGCCAAAAGTAATGGCAGGTGGTCTTGACATTAATTCTTCAGATAAACTTTCAAGATTTATCCGTTTCTGTGATTCATTTAATATTCCTTTAATTACATTTGAAGATGTAACAGGTTTCTTCCCAGGTGTAAACCAGGAGCATGGTGGAATTATTCGTCATGGAGCTAAAATTTTATATGCATATTCAGAAGCTACAGTTCCAAAAATTACGGTAATCTTAAGAAAAGCATATGGTGGGGCATACGTAGCAATGAATTCTAAAGCTATTGGTGCAGATGTAGTATACGCTTGGCCAAATGCAGAAATCGCCGTAATGGGACCAGAAGGGGCAGCGAATATTATCTTTGCAAAAGAAATTAATCAAAGTATCGATCCAATTGCAACTCGTGCTGAAAAAATTTCAGAATATAGAGAAATGTTTGCAAATCCATATGTAGCAGCTTCTCACGGCATGGTCGATGATGTTATTGATCCAAGAGAAACACGTAAAGTCTTAAAACAATCATTAGATATGTTAAGAACTAAAAGTGAAACACGACCTAAGAAGAAACATGGAAATATACCACTTTAAAAATTAGGGAATTGTAATGGAAATCAACGTCACTAAACTTCCTCTACTGTGAATATTTTAGTCGACAAGTCCATATTACGACAGAATGACTAGATATACTGAAAGATTAGTATATCTAGTTTTTTTGTGAGAAAATGTTAAAAATTACATTTTAATAAATCAACCAATATATTGACAAACATAAATATTTATGTTATAATATAATATTTTTATGTTGACTGGATGGGCTATAATCGGTACGATAGTACTTGGAAATGATTACACAATATAGTCCGGGAGTGATTTTATGCTTGGTAGAAGTAAGATCCAAATGTTAAGCATTACGATGAATTCAAATGGTATGACTAATACAATTCATCCAACATTAATTTGGGATGACGAAGATGTCGTATTAATTGATACAGGTTATCCAGGACAATTAAACGAATTTCAAAACTGCTTTGAAACTGTTGAAGTATCTTTTGAAAAACTTAATAAAATACTGATTACTCATCAAGATATTGATCATATTGGAAGTCTTTCTGCGATCGTAGAAGAGTCTACTAACCAAATTGAAGTCTATGCGAGTGAGATAGAAAAACCTTATATTCAAGGTGAAAAGTTACTAATTAAAATTACCCCAGAAAAAATTGAGAAAGCTGTAGCTTCATTGCCAGCCGATACAACAGATGAATTTCGAAAAGCATTTAAAAACAGATTAGAAAATCCACCGAAAGGTAAAGTTAACCATATTGTTACACCAGGAAATGATTTGGCAATTTGTGGTGGTATTATTGTAATTGACACTGCTGGACATACACCAGGACATATAAGTTTTTATCATAAAGAGTCGAAAACATTAGTTGCAGGAGATGCGCTAATGATTGAAAATGGTCAATTAAATCCTTCAAACCCACAATACACTTATAATATTGAACAATCGATAAAATCACTTGAGTCTTTATTGTCATTTGATATTGAAAAAGTGATTTGTTATCATGGTGGCTTATTTGAAGGGAATGTAAAAGAAAGATTAATTGAAATCATTCAATAAAAATATTAAAAAATCGTTTATGGAGGCAAAAATATGAGCAACAAGAACTATCAAGAATTAATAAAAGATCGTGTCTTTTTCGGTGGGGCAGATGACGTTAAAGACATGATGAAAAACGAAAATGCAGATATTGTTTTTGATCTGAGAGTAAAAAATTATGAGGTTGACCCTCAAATTAACCGTGTACATAGTCCGATTGTTGATGATAAAGAAGAACAAGCAGAAACACTTAAAAGAGCGATTGATCATGTGGTAGAAGCTTATCAAAATGATCAAAAAGTGTATTTCCATTGTGGTGGTGGTAATACACGTGCAGGTACAGTGGCAATAGGAGCATTAATTGCACTAAACAAAGCAGAAACAATTGAAAAAGCTGAAGAAATGGCTAGATCAATACGTCCAACAATTAAATCGAATCCTGATATGAAGGAATCCTTAAAAAAGATTTTTCCTAATGCTTAAATAAAAATAAAAAACGCTAATTATACAAATTTGTTTTGTATCATTTAGCGTTTTTTATTAAGAAATACCATTTAAATGATCTTTTACACACTTTATGAATTCATTTTTTTCACTTGTATTTTCTTTGGTATTTGGAGATATTACCCAAAAGTCCTGATAAATATAATCTGTTTCTTTAACTGGGATTATTTTTAATTCGCCGCTTAATACTTCTGGAAAATATTTTAAAGTAGTATTATGCACAAATGTAAATACGCGTCCCTCTTTAATAATTTCAATAAGTGTCATTGTACGATTTGATTTAAGAACGATCTCATTTTTAAATTTTTTAGCTAATTGTAGAAAATTTTTATTAGAAACATTATACATTATAACTTTTTGATAGAGTAATTCTTCAGATGTGACATAATCTAATTCATATAAAGGAGAATTTTTACCTACTAAAATGCAAACATTTCCTTTACTTAAAAATTCAAAATTAATATTATTTTCCTTTTCTAATTCCGCTTTTGAAGATACAACTAACGCTAAGTCATAGTCTTCTTTTGCTAAATTGTTAATGATCTGAGGTGTACCTTGTTCAATTAATTCAATCGTTGCTCCATTGTTATTACCAGAGTATTTTTTTAAAACATCGTGAATTGTATAAGTAAAAGTAGGTGCACATGCAATTTTCATATGTTTTACTCTAGTTTCCTTAAAATCCGAAAGCTGTTCTTTTAATTCTTTTAAATTATTTAAAATTTCAATCGACCTAGATAATACTAACTCTCCCTCAAAAGTTAAAGTAATTCCTCC
The DNA here is from genome assembly GCF_004138285.1 of Gottfriedia acidiceleris. GTDB lineage: Bacteria > Bacillota > Bacilli > Bacillales > Bacillaceae_G > Gottfriedia > Gottfriedia acidiceleris_A. Next base: position 146,105 of record NZ_SCFN01000010.1, read on the forward strand.
TCTAGAACGATTAAATATATTTATTTCTAACTCTCTTTCAAGTTGACTAATGGCTTGACTAACCCCAGAAGGAGATATATGCAATTTTTTCGCTGCCTTTGAAATCGACTTCTCATTCGCGATACTTACAACATATTCTAGTTGTTCAAAGTTCATATTAACCTCCTAATATAAAAACATCCTATCAATAGTTTAATATATTTAAATGCATTACATTGTTAAGTATTACTTAACAATAGCTTAACATATATGAAATATAATTTCTTTCGTAAACGATGTAAAATACTACTTAATTCCATATAATTTTATAGGAATAATTAGGATTAGGCAATGAAATATCAGTAATTGAATCTAGTTACTGTTGAAAGTTGGGAATAAAATGTTTAATAACAATGAGTTTAATCACCACGAAAATAAAACATTTATTTTTGTAGAAAATACTCTTTTTGTATCAGGAATATGTACAATTTTAGTACATCATAATCTGGATGCTAGAAAAATAGATTTCCATGAAATTAATACAAGCGATTTAAATGAAACATTTTTTATTTGTCATGTGAAAAATGAAGAGATGGGAATAAAATCTCAGCTTTTAAAGTTACGTAATCAGAACATTAAAATAGTAATCATAAAAAATGACATAGATTATAAAGAAATAGAGAGTTTGATGAAACTTGGAGTAAATGGAATTTGCTTAACTGACATTGATGAGGAATATTTATTATATATTGTAAGACAAGTTCAAAATGGCCAATTCTTCTTAGATTCAAGATTGACAAATTTAATCATTCAAGAAAACACACGTCTTCTTGAGAATGGAATGAAAAAGAAAGAACTTGATTATGAAGCTATGATTAATCTTTTGACGAAAAGAGAAATTGAAATTTTACAACTTCTAGCTCAAGGATATTCCAATATTCAAATAGGATCTGAATTATTTATTTCGAGTAAAACTGTTAAAAATCATGTTTCAAATATAATCCAAAAATTACAGGTATCTGACAGATTAAATGCTGTGATTTTTGCATTAAAAAATAATTGGATTTCGCTTGATTAAGTAAAAAATGATACTAATCTTTTACAAAAAAGGATTAGTGTCAGAGTGTTGAAATATAAAACGGGCAATAGGGAAAACGAACATTAAGTGAATATTATTAATGATTAATTTATCATTTTTGGATGATCTTTCAATGGTTTTAAATGTTAATAAGTTTGAGCAATTTTATAATTCTAACAAACACTAGTAATGTTTTTTTCAGAAGTTAAAAATATCATGAGCTAATTTTAGAAAAACAAGTTCAATAGATTAGTTTATAAATTAGTGTTCGATATTAATTGACCTACAAACTGATTAATAAAGAACTGTTATTTTTCTCTTAGTAAAGGCTATTTGATTAGGTATTTAATATATTATTTTTTTGATGAATAAGTTGATTGGAACGGAAGGATGCTCGACTCCTATGGGAAATGCGGGAAGGCTGAGACCTTAGCAGGCGGCGCCGAGGAGGCTCAGGTCTCGCCCCATGGAAAGCGAGCATCCTGTAGTGGAAATCAACCTCACTAAACTCCTTTTACGAAAATTTGGTAATTAATTGACAAGATTGTTTTTCAACAGCGTGACACTAATCTTTTACATAAAAGGATTAGTATTTTTTTAGGTTTAAAAGCGCTTTCATAATTTAAGAAATAATTCCTTTTCGAATTAATTCACCAACAGCATGAGAGCGATTGTTAGCACCAAGTTTTTTTATTGCGGATTTCACATATTGTTTTACTGTAAATTCACTAATATTCATGGAATCTGCCATTTCTTTTGTGCTTTCGCCCCAAGCAATTCGTTTCATTACCTCTAATTCTCTATTACTTAAATTTATCGAATGGTATGACCCAGTTGTATTTTCTAAAAATTTACCAATTAACTTACCATAGTATGTAAATGAAGAGAGTAGTTTATCATCCATTTTCAGTGCATCTTTAAATTCGGATGAACAAATATAACCAACAACTACTGATCCAAAACAGATTGGTACAGCAATCATAGAGTTGACACTAGAAGGGAAGATATACTTACTACTCGTTTGTTTTAAATATTCAATCCCTGAACAAAACTTTGCTTTTCTCTCACAAATTGCTGAAAAGATGATCGGGAGCGAACGAATATCATCTCTTATCTCACGTATATGTGATAATCCATCATTCGTAATCAAAATAATGCCTTCACCTAAAAATCCAAAAGGAGAATATCTAAATAAATAAGCATTTCGAACAGGAAAAAGATTTATATAGATATCAAGAACATTGTACATATGTTCTTCATGACTTGTACTAACTTCAAGTTTTCGAATATGTTCTTGAATGGTATAGTCAGAAACCACGTTATCATCTCCTTTTTAGGGATATTATATATTCAAAATTAGGAATATTCTAATTATACTAAAAATTATATTCTTTAGATAGGCTTTTTGAGATATAGGTTCACGAAAGTAAATTAAAATTCACTCTGAAAGGAAGAGGTATATTGGCTAATTTAGATCCAAAAGCAAAAGCGTATGTGGAGATGTTTAATCAAATGCCAGCGATTCACAAAATGGAACCGGAGGCTGTAAGAGAAATGTTTGCTAATGCTCCACCGGTTGAATTAGAACTTGCTCCATTAGCGAATGTTGAAGATAAACTAATTGAAGTCGGACAAGATGAATCAATTAAAATCAGAATTTACACTCCTGAAGGTGAAGGTCCTTTACCAGTATTTGTATATTACCATGGTGGCGGTTGGGTAATAGGGGACTTAGAAACCTCAGATGCCAGTTGTAGGATGCTTGCTAACCGTACGAAAAGAATCGTTGTTTCAGTAGATTATCGACTTGCTCCAGAATACAAGTTTCCAATCCCATTTGAAGACTCGCTTGCTGCATTAAATTGGGTAAGTGAACATGCTAAAGACTGTAATGGAAACGCTTCCAATATAGTCGTTGGCGGTGATAGTGCAGGAGGGAATCTTGCTGCGGTAGTTTCTCAAGCTGCCAAAGATCAAAACGGACCAAAAGTTGTAGCACAAGTGCTAGTTTATCCAGTTACCGCTTTAACATATGATTCAAAATCATATTTAGATTTCCAAGAAGGCTATGGACTTGATCGAGATTTAATGATTTGGTTTGGAAATCATTATATAAATTCCAAAGAAGATGCTAGAAATAAATATGTTTCACCACTTTTAGCTGAAGATTTATCTAACTTACCTCCTGCTCTAATTATTACTGCGGAAAATGATGTACTTCGAGATGAGGGAAATGAATATGGTAAACGTTTAAGAGATGCAGGAGTAAATGTAGAGATGCATTGTGAACAAGGTCTAGTTCATGGATACTTTACAAATATGGCAGTGTTTCATGAGCGAATTGAAGAGTCAATCAATCGAATTGATGAGTTTTTAAATAAAGTGGATCAAACAGTTTTAAATAAAAGGTAAATTATAGACTTTAAAAAAATAAAAATAAATTTATTTATAGAAGGAGGATATGAAATGAAAACTAACATTCAACACTATGATGCAGTTGTAATTGGTGCTGGTTTTTCGGGGCTGTATATGCTTCATCGCTTACGAGAGGATGGACTCTCGGTTCGTGTATATGAAGCAGGTGAAGGTGTAGGAGGAACTTGGTTTTGGAATCGTTATCCAGGAGCAAGATGTGATTCAGAAAGTGTTTACTATAATTATACATTTTCAGAAGAGTTATATAATGAATGGACTTGGACGTCTAGGTATCCTGAGCAACCTGAAATTTTAAGATATTTAAATTTTGTGGCAGATAAATTTGATTTACGTTCAGATATTCAATTTAATACAAGGGTTCAATCTGCCCATTACGATGAGAAAAATAATATATGGAAGATTCATTTAGATGATCATACGATTGTAACGGCTAAATATTTTATAACTGGAGTCGGTTGTTTATCAGCGGCAAATGTACCTAACTTCAAAGGAATCGAATCCTTCAAAGGTGAATGGTATCATACAGGTCACTGGCCACGAAATAAAGAAGTTGATTTTAAAGGTAAACGTGTTGGAATTATTGGAACCGGATCTAGCGGTGTACAAGCGATTCCGGTTATTGCACAGCATGCTGGTCATCTGACAGTATTCCAGCGTACACCACAATACAGTGCACCAGCAAGAAATCACCCTTATGATCCGGAATATATACGAAAAACTAAAGCAAACTTTAAAGATATAAAAAAACAAATGAGAGAATCTATCGCTGGTCAACCGACTGTACCACCTACACACTCTGCGTTAGAGGTTAATCCACAAGAAAGAAATCAAATATATGAAAATATTTGGAAAAATGGTGGACTGGGACTTTTTGGATCCTTCAATGATATTTCAATAGATGAAAGAGCAAATGGGACAGTTGCTGAATTTATAAGATCAAAAATTAGTGAAATTGTACATGATTCAGAAGTTGCCAAAAAGTTAATGCCATACTATTACTTTGGTACAAAACGTCCAATTATTGATACAAATTATTACGAAACATACAATCGTGAAAACGTATCTTTAGTTGATGTCAAGAACGATTCAATTGAATCAATTACACCTAATGGGTTGAAAACTAAAAACAATGAATATGAATTAGATGTGATTGTATTTGCTACTGGGTATGATGGAATGACTGGACCATTGATGAAGATTGATATTAAAGGAAAAGATGGAGTTAGTTTGAAAGAAAAATGGGACGGAGGTGCACAAACAAGAACATATCTTGGAATTGCTAATGCTGGCTTCCCTAATATGTTTATGATTACTGGGCCTGAAAGTCCTTCAGTACTTAGCAACATGCCAGTTTCAATCGAGCAACATGTAGAATGGATTGCAGATTGTATTCAGTTCTTACGTACGAATGAAATTGATGTGATTGAAGCTAATGTTGATGCAGAGAATGAATGGAGCCGACATTGTAGAGAAGTTGCAGAGGCAACACTATTTACAAAAACAGATTCATGGTACACCGGGGCAAATATTAAAGGAAAACCACGAGGATTTCAAATTTACCTTGGAGGTGTAGGGGTATATCGTAAAAAATGCGATGAAATAGCTACAAATGGATATAAAGGTTTTGTTTTAACTTCAACCGCAGTTCATTAATTAGATTACAACTCTAAAAAACACTTCTTTATATGGAGAAGTGTTTTTCAACGTGTTGAAATATAACATAGTCAATATTGAAAAATAATAAATTACTACTCATAAAATTTTCGTGAGTCCTAAGGTGTTCATGAGTAAGTAAAAAAGCAAAAAGATGAAAATAACCTACTCATAAATAGTTGGAGTAGAAATATAATACAGCACTCCAATTATTAAAATTCATTTAATGTAAGTTGAATTAATCCACAATTTCAGACTCAAAATAGTATAATGATATGTATTTAAATTTCATCAATAGTATAAATATTCAAATTGCTATTTGTTAGAGTTAAAAAGGGGAGAGTTTGAATTTGTCTGCATCAAAAAAATCTATCTTTAAAGGGACTTCATTTACGAATTTTTGGGTCTCACGAATGTTTACTTCTACTTCATTTCAGATGCTATCGGTAGCAATTGGATGGCAAATGTATGATTTGACACATGACGCGTTTAGTCTAGGTCTAGTAGGTTTGGCACAATTTATTCCAATGGTCTTACTTACTTTAGTAGTTGGTCAAGTTGCTGACAGAGTTGATCGTCGGAAAATTGTTTTCATATGCCAAATGATAGAAGCTTTAATTGCAGGACTTCTTTTATATGGTAATTTTGCTAATTGGCTTAGCAGAGAGGAAATATTAATTGCTGCATTTATACTCGGTGCATGCCGATCATTTGAAGGACCTGCTTCTTCGGCATTATTACCTCAAGTTGTGCCAAAATCTATTTTACAACAAGCTATTTCTTGGAGTACATCTGCGGGTCAAACAGCACAAATACTAGGACCATCTCTTGGTGGTGTATTATTTTCAGTAGGACCAGCATACGTTTATGCAACGTCAGCAATTGCTTTATTACTTTCATCAATCCTAACATTTTTTATTAAATTAGATAGTCAATTTATCCCTAAATCAGAGCCAGTAACTTTACGAACAATGCTGATGGGGTTAGAATTTGTTTATAAGCACCCAATCATTTTAGGAACTATTTCACTTGATTTATTTGCCGTTTTACTCGGAGGAGCTACAGCACTTTTACCAATTTATGCGCAAGATATTTTACACACTGGAGCTTGGGGCTTAGGTCTGATGCGTACTGCACCAGCTGTTGGAGCATTAATAATGTCTCTAATATTAGCTTATTTTCCACTTAAAAGATCATATGGTCCGATATTATTTGAAGCGTTAGGTATTTTTGGATTGGCAACAATGCTATTTGCAATTTCAACAAACTTAGTCATCTCATTAATTGCATTATTTATTATTGGAGCTTCAGATGTGGTCAGCGTAGTAATACGTTCTTCTCTTGTTCAGCTACAGACACCGGATGATATGAGAGGCCGAGTAAATGCAGTAAATTCGCTATTTATTGGAACTTCAAATCAGCTCGGGGAATTTGAATCTGGAACGATGGCTGGATTAATTGGGGCCATACCAGCTGCATTTGTAGGAGGGCTTGGAACGATATTAGTTGCTGGACTTTGGATGTATTTATTCCCTTCACTTAGAAGAATTAATTCACTTTCTGGAGACAAAACAGAAAAAGCAGGATAATTTGTTAAAGGAGAATTTATGGAAAATACTAAAAAAACATTTGAATCGATTGATGAATATATTTCACAATTTCAGCCTGATGTTCAGGAAAAATTACAAGCTTTAAGAAAGATTGTTAAAGAAGTTGTACCAAATGCTGTAGAGAGAATTAGTTATCAAATGCCTACTTTTGCGCTAAATAAAAATTTAGTACATTTTGCTGCATTTAAAAATCATATTGGATTTTACCCAGGAGCTAGTGGGATTGCGGCATTTAAACAAGAATTATCAGTTTATAAAGGTGCTAAAGGATCTGTACAATTTCCGATAAACGATCCACTTCCATTTGATTTGATAAAAAAGATTGTAAAGTATAGAGAACTTGAGGATATTAAAAAAGCTGAAGAAAAATTAAAAAAGAAAAAATAAGTTCATAACCTCTGAGGCTAATTTTAGCTTTGGAGGTTTTTTAGTAAAAAGGACTGATCATTTTGTTCAAAATTTTGTCAAATATTTTTCAGTATTATATTCCTTTATCCATTATACTAAACTTGTATCTAGTTAGGAAAAACAAGTAATGAATGATGAAGTTGATTTTTTTTAGTAAAATTTGTGAAAAAATTCACAAATTATATTTGGGGGACATAAGAGATGAAAAGAAAATTATTGATGATAGGTAATGGAATGGCAGGAGTACGTTGCATAGAAGAAATTCTAAAAAGAAATAAAAGTTTATTTGAGATCACAATAATTGGAGATGAACCTTATCCGAACTATAACAGGATCATGTTATCAAATGTATTACAAGGAAAAACAACCTTCGATGAAATCAATATTAATGATTGGAATTGGTATATAGAGAATCAAATTACATTACTTACCAACGAAAAAGTTACAAAAATATCTCCTACAGAAAAAATAGTTGAAACAGAAAAAGGAAAAACGATTTCATATGATGAGCTTATTTTAGCTACTGGATCTAGTGCCTTTATACTCCCTATACAAGGAAATGATCTACAAGGAGTAATCGGTTTTCGAACAATTCAAGATACTGAATTAATGATAGATTATGCAAAAAAATATAAAAAGGCTGTAGTAATTGGGGGAGGCCTATTAGGTTTAGAGGCAGCAAGAGGCTTAATTGATCGAGGAATGGAAGTACATGTTGTTCATCTACTGCCTACCTTAATGGAACAACAATTAGATGCAACTGCTGCGAAAATGCTAAAAAAAGATTTAGAAGCTCAAGGCATGAATTTCTTAATGGAGAAACAAACGATTTCAATAAATGGAACGAATCGTGTAGAAGGGATTAGTTTTTCTGATGGAACTTCATTAGATTGTGATTTAGTCGTAATGGCAGTAGGAATTAGACCTAATATTTCATTAGCAAAAGAAGCAGGAATCGATGCAAACCGTGCAATAGTTGTTAACGATTTTATGCAAACATCAGAACCATCAATTTATGCAGTAGGTGAATGTGCTGAACATAACGGAACTACTTATGGTCTAGTAGCACCGCTGTACGAACAAGGGATTGTGCTTGCTGATCATATGACCGGTAATTCAACGAACGGATATAAAGGAAGCATTTTATCAACTCAGTTAAAAGTATCCGGTTGTGATTTATTTTCTGGTGGATTAATTCATGAAGAAGAAGATATGCAAGCGATCATTGTAAATGATCAATTTGCTGGATTATACAAAAAAGTAATCGTGAAAGATGAAAAAGTTGTTGGAGTAGTTTTATATGGTGATGCATCTGATGGAAATCGATTATTCAACATGTTGAAAAATGAAACAAATATAAAAGAATATACAAGTGCATCTATTCTCCATAAATCAGGTGAGGATACTGGTGAAGATTTTGTTCTTACAATGAGTGCAAATGATACAGTTTGTGGATGTAATGGCGTCACGAAAGGCACAATCGTTCAATCAATTTTAGAACAAGAGCTTACTACGTTCGAAGATGTGAAAAATTGCACAAAGGCTGGCGCATCATGTGGAAAATGTAAAGGAATGGTTGAAAGTATTTTAGCAGCTACATTAGGTGATACATTTGATCCTAATGCTGCAAAGCCTGGTATGTGTGGATGTACAACATTATCTCGTGATGAAGTAATACATGAAATCGAAGAAAAAGGATTACAAACTCCTAGAGAGGTTCGTATTGTATTAGGTTTTGAAAATGAAGAAGGATGTTCAAAATGTCGTCCAGCCCTAAATTATTATTTAAGAATGATGTATCCAAATGATTATCAGGATGATAAATCATCACGCTTCGTTAATGAAAGAATGGAAGGAAATATTCAAAAAGATGGGTCATTCTCAATCGTACCGCGAATGTATGGGGGAGTAACGACTGGTGATGAATTAATTAAACTTGGTGAAGTAGCAAATAAATTCAACGTACCTTTAGTAAAAGTTACCGGTGCAAGCCGTGTTGGTTTATATGGTGTTAAAAAAGAAGACGTACCAAAAGTATGGCAAGAATTAGGGATGCGTTCAGGTTATGCTTATTCAAAATCGCTTAGAAATGTTAAGTCGTGCGTCGGTAATCGATTTTGTCGATTTGGAACACAAGATTCACTTGGTTTAGGAATCCAATTAGAAAAAGCAATTGAAATGGTTGACACTCCACACAAGATGAAAATGGGTGTTACAGGATGTCCTCGAAATTGCGCAGAAGTGCTTACTAAGGACTTTGGAGTAATCTGCGTGGAAAATGGTTTCCAGTTATATATTGGTGGTAATGGTGGAACAGAAGTTCGAGAATGCGATTTATTAACGACTGTAACAACAGAAGAAGAAGTAGTTCACATGGCAAAAGCTTATGTTCAATTCTATCGTGAAACGGGTATTTACGGGGAACGAACTGCTCCATGGGTAGTGCGAACTGGAGTGGAACTGATTAAAGAAGTATTGTTAAACAAGGAACAAGAAAATGCTTTAGTAGAGAAATTTGATCTTGCAAAATCAACATACGAAGAAGCATGGGGACAAGCACTTAACAATCAATTAGAACTATATGAGGTTATTAGAAAGTAATTTCAAAATTGAGAGGAGCAATCAAAATGACCAAAACAACGGAGAAAATTAAGATAATTGATCTAGCTTCTTTACCAATTCAAATTGGAAAGGAAGTCGTTATAAAAGGGGAATCAATCGCATTATTCCGTTTATCAAATGAAGATGTTCGTGCAATCGAAAGCAAGTGTCCTGGGACAAATGGTCCACTTGCTGAAGGGATTGTTTCAGGAGAATATGTATTCTGTCCTCTACGAGATTGGAAAATTTCTTTAATAACTGGCGAAGTTCAAAAGCCAGATAATGGCATAGTAAAAACATATAAAACCAATGTAATCGACGGTTCTGTTTATATTACGGTGTAACGTATGACAAAAAAATCTGGATTTATTTCATTTGTAGGTGCAGGACCTGGGGATTTAGGATTAATAACAGAAAAAGGAATGAAATGTATACGAGAAGCTGAAGTTATTTTATATGACCGACTTGCTAATCCTAGGCTACTTCGTGAAGCTAATGAAAATTGTGAGTTCATTTACTGTGGGAAGCTCCCCGACAGACATATTATGCGTCAAGAAATGATTAATCAAACTTTAGTAACAATCGCCCAAGATGGAAAATATGTCGTTAGATTAAAAGGCGGAGATCCATCCGTTTTTGGTCGAGTAGGTGAAGAAGCAGAGGAAGCTTCAAAGCATGATATACCTTTTGAAATTATTCCGGGAATTACATCTAGCATTGCTGCAGCAGCATATGCTGGAATCCCAGTTACACATAGAGAATATAGTACAAGTTTTACCTTAAGAACAGGCCATAAATGTATGGAAAATGAAGATCTTATTGAATCGAATTGTTCTGATCAGTTAGGGGATACGCTTGCTTATTATATGGGGGTAAGTAATCTACCTAAAATATGTACGCACCTAATAAAGAATGGTAAATCTAAGGATACTCCAGTAGCTGTTATTCAATGGGGAACAATTGGAAAACAAAAAGTCGTAGAGGGAACGATTGAAACAATTGTATCAGTTATTGAGAAAGAAGAAATAACAAATCCTGCTATGACAATTATTGGAGATGTTGTCAAATTACGCTCAAAGATTTCTTGGTTTGAAAAGAAAAATTATTTTGGTCGGAAAATTTTATTAGCTAAAGGAACAGCATCAGTCGAAAAGAACGGATTAGAAACTTATTTATCAGAAAACGGTGCTGAGGTTTATGCTTTTCCTACTCTTAAATCAGTGCAACTTCCAATTCAGCATGATCAATTAGTTGATGCCCTAGGCCATGAAAAAATCGTTTTTTGTTCACCAGAAAGTGTGCAATTATTTTTTACAAATATGTATAAATCTAAATTCGATGTTCGTAGTCTTCCTAATCAAATTGAGTATATTTCATCAAAAACATGCAAGGAACTTGAAAAGTATGGAATTTTAGCTGAGAAAGTTAGTGGTGATGAAAATAAAACTGTTTTTGTGGGATCGGTAGACAAAGATATACCTTTACCAACTAACTCACAATTTCTGGCTACACATGAAAATATTGCAGATTCTCGATTTGATGTAATCAATCAAAGAATGCTTGAAGAAACAAAATGGGAATCAATTATTTTTCCAAATCGTTCATCTGTTGATTGGTTTATAAAAGAATTAAAGAATACTAAGGAAAGTGATTTAATGAATTTACCATTTGCATATATTGGTGAATCAGTTAGGGAATATGCATTTAAATGTGGGTTTACTAAAGTTGATGAAGAATTACAAAAGGAATTAATGCTAGGTGAATGGAAGTGAAAAAATGTTTGATGCTGTTGTATATATTGGACACGGAAGTCGTAGGCAAGAAGGTAATCAACAATTTATACACTTTATTCAATCTATATTTAAAGAGATTCCTATTCAAAAACAAGAATATGCGTTTTTAGAATTAGTGGATCCGACTATTCAACAAACTTTGGAAAAAATTATAGTAGAAGGTGCGAGAAATATTTTAGTTGTACCAGTATTATTATTTGCAGCTGGACATTATAAACGCGATATTCCGGATGAATTGAATATTGTTTTAAAACTATTTCCACATGTAAATATTAAGATAACTGAGCCATTTGGTGTTCATGAAAAAATGATTCAACTTGTATTCAAGCGTGCAAGGGCAGCATACGGAACTAGTAACTCAGTAATTTTATTAGTAGGACGTGGAAGCAGTGACCCCGAGCCGATTGAAATGCTAGAACAAATTGGAAATGCAGTAGAAGCTCAAATGAAAATTCCAGTTCGCACAGCTTTTTTAACAGTGGGTAAACCTAGGTTAGAATATATGATTAGTAAAATGAGTAAAGAATTTGAAAATATATATGTTATGCCATATTTATTATTTACAGGATTACTTCTTGAAAAAATAAAAAGACGAATTTCCGTAGAAAATGAAAAATTTTATCTATTTGAGAATTTACAATTTGATGAATTGATGAGTCAAGCACTTATAGAACGGATACATGAAAAGGTTAAAATCTAAATATAGGGTGAACAATATGAAAGAAATTATTAATTCAATAGGGAATGCAGCTATATCTAAGACAAACCAAATTAAATCAAGTAAATCTAGATATATGGTCCCTACAATGATGGCAGGATTTTTTGTAGGACTTGGTATCATTTTAATCTTTACGATTGGTGGATTACTCGCTCCAACAGGTTTTGCTGGTACGAAAATTATTATGGGTGTTTCCTTTGGAATTGCATTAAGTTTAGTCATTATGGCAGGAGCGGATTTATTTACTGGAAATAATATGATTATGTCTATAGGCATGTTAGAAAAAAAGGTTAACTGGGTTGATACTACGAAAGTATGGGGCTATAGCTATTTAGGAAATTTACTTAGCTCGGTACTTGTGGCTTTGTTATTTGCTTATTCAGGATTAGCAATTAATGGAGTGGCAGATTTTATAAATAATGCTGCAACAGCAAAAATGAATGCACCATTTATGGAATTATTAGTTCGTGGAATTCTCTGTAATATACTTGTCTGTCTAGCTCTTTGGTGTTCATTTAAAATGAAATCAGAAACAGGAAAATTAATCATGGTATTTTGGTGTCTGTTTGCATTTATTACCTCAGGATTTGAGCATAGTATTGCAAACATGACATTATTATCAATCTCATTACTTATTAAACATCCAGAAACAGTAACATTAGCTGGAATGATTTCGAATCTTGTACCCGTTACAATTGGAAATATTATTGGCGGTAGTTTATTTGTAGGAGCAGCTTACTGGGTTTCTAGTTCGGAAGCAATAAATAAAAAATATTCAAATGCTAAATATAATGAAAATAAAAAAGCATCTTAAGTTTCGTTTGAAAAAATAAAAAGTAAGGGAAACAACCTTAGACCAAAAATCGAAAAAGGTTGTTTCTTTTTACTATATAAATATACTCATGGTTGATTTTTTCTTTTTTTATTCTTCTTTTGTTGTTAAATCAACAAGAATAACAATACCTATGACACATACTAGAATTAACGAAAATGTAAATACGAACAAATTAATTCACTCCTACCAAGTTTTGAAACCTTCCGAGCCAGTCGGATGATGTTGATGCATCATATGTGATAAAGGAATTGTATAAGCAATTGCAATTAATACAATTGAAACACCAATCCAAAGCCACCAATTTTCCAATATACGAGGTGTGTTTTCGGTATTACTTTCGGCAACCGGAAATTCAACTATTTCTTCTTTCGAACTAGCAGTTGGTAAAGTAAATAACGATTGTAGGACAATAAAAATTAATAATAAAGCAGATAAAAACAAGATTGATCCACCAACAGCAACAGTTACATGATTTGTGAATATACCAGAAAACCATTTAGCTGCTGCAGGATGTCCCATATAATCAGTGTATGAAGTGCGTCTAGGTGCACCATAAATTCCCAAAATATGCATTGTAGTCGACATTAAAAACATTCCGATCGCCCATGTGAAAATCTGTATAAACGCTAATTTTTGGAATGCTTTTGTCAGTTTTTTTCCTGTTAAATAAGGAATAAGCCAAAAAGTTAAACCGAAAAATGTCATTGCAACAGGTGTACCAACTGTAATATGGAAGTGTCCAACAATCCAAAGTGTATTATGAACAATTTCATCTAATTGATAGCTTGCATTGATGATTCCACCTGCACCACCAGGAGCGAAAAACAACATTGCAATAAAAAGCGATGTAAAGCGAACATCCTTCCATGGCAATTTAAAAATCCACCCAAATAATCCTTTCGCACCTTTTTTTCTTCCTGAAATCTCAAACACAGCAAACATAGAGAAAGCCGTCATTAATGATGGTATGATTACCATAAAAGTTAATACAGTCTGTAAGAATTTCCAAAAGGTTGAGATACCAGGTTCTTGAAGTTGATGGTGAAAGCCGACTGGTATAGAGAACAAAAGAAATAAGATAAAAGCGAGTCGTGCAAGAGAGTCACTAAATACTTCTCCACCAACTATTTTTGGCATAATTGCATACCAGCCAATATAAGCAGGAAGTAGCCAAAAATAAACAAGTGGGTGACCGAAAAACCAAAAAAGCGATCGACTTAATTCAACGTTGATTGTATCTACCCATCCGAACGACCACGGAATGAATTGAAATAGAACTGTCGCAGCTACACCTAGACTAGCAATTACCCATAATACGATTGTTGCAACAGTCATAAAAGCGATTAGTGGACTTATTTTACCTTTATTATTCTTTTTCCAAGCAACATAATGTCCAACTAATGCAAATCCACTGATCCATGTGCCAACAACAAAAAGTGCTAATGCGACATAAAACCATGCACTAGCCTGCAATGGGGCATAAAAGGTATATAAAACAGAGGCTTGGCCAGATAAAATCATAATCACTGCAAGTATTGTTCCAATTGTCATTACAATAAAACCTAACCAAGTAAATGTCTGTACTTTCGAACCAAAATCACCTAATGTTTTACTCATACCTGTAATTAAGAAACCAAATATAAAATATGTAGTAAAGACAATTGCAAGTAGAATTCCATGAGCAGTTAGAATTTGATAGTAATCAAGCCATTTTGGTAGTTCAAGTGCGTTATTTCGTACAAATACTTGCATAAGCCCAGTTAATGTTCCTATTAAAAAAGCAGTATATGCCACTATAATATGTGTTAAAGCTAGTCTACGATCAGGTCGTCCAATCATTTCATTCATTATTTCACCGCCTCGATAGTTGTTTGCATAAATGAATGACCCGTTCCACAATATTCGTTACATAAAATTAAATAATTTCCTGGCTTTTTAAAGGAATACTCCTTCATATTAATTTGACCTGGCACAGCCATCATATTGACATTTGTATTAACAATCGAAAAACTATGTGTCACATCTGTACTAGTCACAACAAATCGGACTTTCTTTCCGATTGGGACTTTCAATTTACTAGGTGCATAAGCAAAGGTTTTTGCAAGTAATACAACTTCGTATGTACCATCATCTTTTTGATACACACCTGGATGATTGAAAGGAGCAGTCTTTTCAACTGTTTGAGGATTTACTGTGTTCATCCCGCCTGCTGGCTGAAGATGTGAACGAAATGCTGTAATACCGATAATTACAAGAAAAACAATTAACGAAATCATTCCAAATGTTAACCAAATTTTTTCGTATTTATGTAGATGCATACACATCCTCCTTACTAACGATGTAAATAAAAAGCATAGAAACTAAACCATAAAATTATAATGAAAACACCTAGGACAAGTACACTGATAAAAGTTCCATTTAAATTATGATCTTGTTCTCTCTCAGCTCTCTCAGTTTTTTTTGAAGACAATTCAATCTCTCCAATCTCAAAAGTCAAAATTTAACTAAAAGTTAGTATGATTATTTCCAAGTATTTCTATTCATGGAAATGAAAACAATAAATGTAAACTGCATTTTGGGAATCAAGATAAAAGTGTCTCTGGTAAAATTAGTAATAATAAGGGGGAGTAAAAATGGGATATATAGAAGAGTTAAGGAGTATTGTCGGACATAGACCTTTAATATTTGTAGGCTCAGTTACAATCATCATTGACCAATCCGGTAGATTATTATTACAACTTAGAAAATATCCAAATGGCTATTGGGGAATACCAGGTGGACTAATGGAGTTAGGGGAATCTACCGAAGATGTAGCCAAGAGAGAAGTTTTTGAAGAAACGGGACTAATTGTAGATCATTTGAATTTAATAAATGTCTATTCAGGACCACAAAACTTCGTTATAGCTGAAAACGGAGATGAATTTTTTGTAGTTACAGTTGCTTATTATACAGAAGAATATAAAGGGACTTTAAGTGTTAATGATTCGGAATCTATTAAATTTGAGTTCTTTTATCCAAATGAGCTACCAAATAATATTGTTAAAAGTCACAAGGTTATTTTAAATGAATTTTTAACAAAATTTTACCCTGAATTGGGGTATGAATGTTCTAACGTCAAATAGCAAGTATAACAAGAAGGGTAAATTTTCAGAGTTTAATAGGAATCGATTCAAAAAAATAGAATGAATGATTAAAGTTGAATTAAAAAGTATGGGGTGACTTATTTGGCTAAAACTGTGCATTGCGATCGATGTTTAAAAGAAATTAGGATTAGAGGAGATCTCGTTACTGCTACGATGTTTTTTCAAGTCGTTCCTTATCATGAGGATTGTTATGCAAAAGATTTAAAAGGTGCCAAAACACTTTTTTTAAACAATCAGCCAATTAATGGTTTCTCTGGTAACTTTCTAACATTTCTAGCATTTGCGATTTGTATTGCAACATTTTTTATTGATGACCATTTGATGATCTATTTGTCAATTTTAGCTTTGATCGCAATATTGTATAGACTATATTCATTTTTTAATTTTGAAAGACATTTAGAGAAGTAGAAGGATTGATCGAAGTTGAAAACGCTAAGCGATCTATTAGAATAATATAGATTGCTAAATTTCAGTGGGAAGTTTTTAATAAAAATAAAGTAAAAAACTCTGATAGACAGAGTTTTTTTCACTTTATTTACCAAAATTTCCAGCGAATTGCATTACAACTGCTTTAACTTCTTCAAGTTTATCAGGCTTTAATAAAGTAATCATCTTAGGGACAAATTGTTGAACTTCTTCTAATGAAAAAGTGCCTTCATCTTGTTTTCTGAAGTTTTCTAAAAGAATTTCCCTTGCTTCATCTTCTTTACCTTCTTGAACTCTTTGTAAAATAAAATTTAAAAACATTTCTTGACCTTGCTTGTCCATTCTTGTTGCCTCCTATAAATAATTTATACAACCATAAGGTGTTATATAAATTATAACACCTTATGGTTGTATGTCAATTTTATTTTTCTGAGAATCATTCTTCGTTATTTATTAGCTATTTTATAAAAATTTATTATATTTTTTGAAGGTTAATCATATTACCTCGGCCTTATGTTATTTAAATGAATATTAATTGATTGAAAAATGCTATAATTTTTTATGGAAGATGATGGAACCTATGTCCGATAGGGACTTAAAATTTAATTAATAGAAAAGTTTATAAAAAAGGTGGTAATCGCAATTAATAAGAAAAAAATAGCAGTATCTTTTAGTGGTAAAGATTCAACTTTGGCATTGCATGATCTTTTGCATTCTGATGAATTTGAAGTAGTTGTACTAATCGCATCAGTAACTGAAGGATATAATCGGACGAGCATTCATGGAGTTAGGGTTGAATTATTGGAGGCACAAGCAAATTCAATCGGTCTACCATTAAAGAAAATTTGGATTCCAGAAAATTGTTCTAATCAAAAATATCAAGAAATTATGACAAAGGTAAATTTAGAGCTAAAGGAACAAGGGATTGAATGTATTGCATTTGGAGATTTATTTCTTGAAGACGTACGAAAATATCGAGAGGAAATGCTTAAACCATTAGGAATTAAGCCAATTTTTCCATTATGGGGTGAAGGTACGACAAATGTGATTGAACGGTTTATTTCCTTAGGCTATAAAACGATTATTACATGTGTTGATTTAACTAGATTATCAGAAGAATTTTCTGGTAAAGAAATAGGTTATCAATTAATCAACGAACTTCCAAAAGAGGTTGATCCTTGCGGTGAGAATGGAGAATACCATTCATTTGTATTTGATGGTCCTATTTTCAATAATCCCATTCAGTTTGGCATTGGAGAAAAGAAGCTAACTGCTGATGTTTATACAGGAGAAACTAGATTTTGTTATACAGATTTAGTTCTTGCATGAAGTAAGTTTTAACTTTGAGAATGTTGAATGGGTAAAAGTTTAAAATAGACTGTTAATTTGAAACAGTCTATTTTTTTGTTTTAATAACAAACTATAAATAACATTGAATGTTCAATCTTACTGTTTTTTTAAATCTGGTCCCCAAGGCGGCTCTGCTCCTGCATCCATTATAATATTTTGTTTCGTTAATCCGACTTGATTTGCATAATCATCTAACATTTCATAAACGGTTAACCGATGATAAGAACCATTGGTAAATCGTGGTTCATTTCTTCTTTTTGGATCCACAATCCACAGTGACACCGAATCTTTAGCCGTATAATCATTGAATTCATTGATTGGTACTCTAAAGTCAATCTGTTCATTATATCCATTTGCTACAGTGATTATAGTAACCTCTCCCATTTGCTTCTTCGGAAAAAGAGGATCCTTGTTCACTATTACATTTATTTTTGCAATTCCTTTTGAATCTGTTAATTCAGTACCTAAAATTTTACCAAATGAATTGATTACAATAACCCTAGCGCCTTTAATAGGTTGACCAGTTTCTCCTGAGGAGGTAGCTGTAGGGCCAACTTGGACTGTAAGTGTTGCAGAAACTTCATTTAACTTTGCTGCTAGCGTTAACTGCGAAGAACTTAAAAAAATGAAAGTGCTTAAAATAGTAGTAATACATATTTTTTTCATCTATTCACACCAAACCTCGTGATAATTTTTTGGTTTAGTTTAAGTTGAATTATTCTTAACTATACTTTAAAAAATGTTCGAAATTATATAATTATGAAAATAATAATTGTTATTTTTTATTGCTAGGAGAAGTTATGAATATTTATGTATAATTAATTGGATCAGTGATTTTACTCGCATTGAGTAGAAATACTTTTTACGTAAACTTTTGAGTAATAATTGGATTTCGTCCTGCTAAATAATTAAAAATAATAGATTTGTAGCTTTAGCTTCATATCATAATAAGTAGACTAGTAGTAGAAGGATCGATAATTTCGTCGATTCTTTTTTATTGTGTACAAATCATGAAATCGAATGGTATCCAAGTGATTTTCAGCAATATACTATTCAAGCTGAACCCAGAGCCACCAAGACCTAATAAAAGAACAAGGAACTATTAAAAAAATGTCGAAATTTACATTATATAATAAATATATAGTGAGTGGTGCCAAATGATAACAAACTTATACTTAGTAAGACATGCGCATTCAACTTATACTCCTGATGAATTGGGCCGACCATTATCTAAAAGAGGATTCACTGATGCAAATATTGTTACTAAACTACTAATAAAAGAAAAGATCGACTACGTTATTTCAAGTCCATATAAACGTGCAATTCAAACTGTTGAAGAGATAGCTAAATCATTAAATTTAGAAATTATTATAGAAGAAAATTTTAAAGAGCGACTCCTATCACATGAGCCAGTTGAGGATTTTGAAAAAGTAATAAGAGAAGTTTGGATGGACTTTAATCGATCGTTGAATGGTGGAGAGTCAAATAATATGGCTCAAAAACGAGGAATAGAAGCAATAAGCAAACTATTAATAAATTATTCCGGTAAAAATATTGTTATTGGTACGCATGGTAATATGATGGTACTCATTATGAATTATTTTGATCAAAAATATGATTTCAATTTTTGGAATGGACTTGCTATGCCGGATATTTATAAATTAACTTTTGAAGGTGAATCATTAGTTGAAGTGAAAAGAATATGGAATTAGTGTAAGGGAATTTCTTAATTTTGAACTACTCTAAGGTAGATAAAAAGAATAGAAGTTTCTATATGAAAAAGGAATTTCAAACTCGTAAATTCTTTTTGATATTCTTCTAAAAAATGCATAATTTGAAAATGGTGAAAGAAATTGACGATTCTTTATTTTTCAGTAAATTAACGAATCGTAAAATAAGAGATGATATAATATTTCTAAGTTCGTTCCATGGTTAAATGAAAAAACAGATTTAGAAAAACACAAGTGAGGATCACGCATGTTAGAATTCAATGGAAAACACAATAATGGAAAAATACTACTTGATTATGTTGATACAAATGTCATTACACGATTAAAAACAATCTTGGATACTGAATGCTTTGCAAATTCAAACATTGTTGTCATGCCAGACTGCCATATATCTAGTGGAGGTGTCATGGTAGGTTTTACGATGACGTTGAATGATTTTATTATTCCTTCAATTGTCGGTGTAGATATTGGATGTGGAGTTAGTGCATACCATCTAGGTCGAATGAAATCAATAAAGAGTGAAAAACTTGATAAGTTCATCCGAAAAAATATCCCGATTGGTTCAAATATCCATGACGAGCCAGTTATTGAACCGGTAGAGATTGCAGAAGCGATTGAGAGACTTAATCTTAACTACATGTATGTAATGAACAGTATTGCAACGCTAGGTTCCGGTAATCATTTTATAGAAATTGATAAAGATGAGAATAATCATTTTTGGCTTGTAATCCACACAGGTTCAAGAAATTTTGGATTTGAAATTGCAAAACATCATATGAATGTCGCTAAAGAAAATATGAAACAATTATTCGGAGAAAATTATAAAGGATTCGAATATTTATCTAAACAGGAAGACAAAGATGCATATTTAAGAGATCTATCAATTGCTCAACATTTCGCTTCGTTAAATAGAGAAACGATTGCTAAAATCATCATTCAAAAATATTTTAAGCTCGATTTTGATTCGATTAAAAAAATTGAATCGGTACATAATTATATCGACCTTCAAAACAATATTTTAAGAAAAGGTGCAATTTCAGCTCGTGAGGGTGAAGAAATAATTATTCCATTTAATATGGCATATGGTTGTGTTGTAGGAAAAGGTAAAAGTTCAAGTGACTACAATTATTCAGCACCACACGGGGCAGGCCGAATAATGAGCCGAACAGACGCAGTCTATAAAGTCGACTTGGATGTTTATCAAAAAGCAATGAAGGGCGTATATACAACATCTGTCAACAAACATACAGTCGATGAATCACCAATGGTATATAAAAAACCTAAATTAATATTAGAAAATATTACTGAACAGATTGAGATTGATTTCTTCATGAAACCGGTGTACAACCTAAAAGCTGATAAATAACCTCTCTATTAAGAGAGCTTATTTATCATAGTGTATTACCAAGAGCAAAGAGGTTGTAATGAAATAAAGGATAAATTTCTTTAATATCATAAAGTAATCATTACAATTTTAAAAAGAAAATAATAACCAAATAAGTTCTTTCTCCCCATTATCAGTATAAAATTATATAAATTTACTTTTTTTGACACCTAATCTTTTACATAATGGGGGATTACTATGCTGAATAAGTTTAAAAGGTTCTTAGTAGTACTTCTCATTTTTGTTCTGTATCTTGGATTGTCATTGTTAGTTGCAAATTTTCTTTGGAGTTTAGTAGTTGAATCGATTATATAAATGGATTAAATAATAAAGGTTTTGGGACTTCTCCTTTGAATATAATTCTTAAAGGAGCTGGTATAAATTTGGTGAAAATTTGTTTAATTATTGGTGCAATTTTTATACTTATTTCGGGAATACTCATAGGTGCATTTCAAGCACCAGAACAACAAAGAGTTCTGAAAGATGATTTTTTAAGTTAGGGCACTTAAATAAGGATCAATTCTCCATATGGTCAGGAGTTATTGGGATTTTTTTTATTTGTATTGGAGGACTTGTATACTATATTAAATAATTATTTTATGACTTAATTCAGTCATAACTCAAATAGTTTAATAGCTTTTTTACATAATCGATATTTTTGTCGATTTTTTTTATTGTGATTATTTCGAAGTAGGTCAATATGATTATTAGTAGGGGCATAAATTAAATGAAGTAGAAATTATATTGTTGTGGCTATTATTAGGAGGTGCGAAATTGAAGATCGTTTTTTTTAGAAATCTCAATAAAATTGAAACATATGCTGCAAATAGAAAACAAATAAAGTTGAATCTTCCTAGTAAAGAAGAGGCTAGTGTTATATTTGGCCTGACAAGAAAGTTTGAATTTGATAATCGTTGTGCAAGACCGCCACAAATCAGCGGTACAGTTGTAGCTTCTGTTACTTGTAATAGAGATAAGGATATTAGAATTTATTTCTATCCAATCTCCCAAACTATTTATCCTGAAAAGGCGAAATCTCAATTTCATAATGAAGTATTACCTAAACTTAAGAAATGGATTGATAATCAAGTGTCAAAACCAGAAACTGCAGTTTTAGGGATCGAAGAATTTATTATCGAATGGAATGGAAAAAACCATATATTCCACCAAATTAAATTTTTATAAAACAGTTTTTAAAGACGGTAAAGTTTAATACCGTCTTTTTTATTTTTTTGTTGAATATAATCCTTTAGCTAAACTTAATAAACGTAATTTGATTAAGTTTTTTAAGTTTTTTGTGGAAATACTTACAATAATTAGTTATACTATCTTTAGAATTCACACATAAGGAAATACACAAAGGGGCTTTAAAGCATGTATCAAGAACAAAGATTAGCTTTGATAATAAAGTATTTGGCTTCAAATAGTGAGATTACTTTAGAAGAAATATGTAAAATGCTTAGTGTTTCAAAGGATACAGCAAGAAGAGATCTCGTCAAACTTGAAGAACGCGGGGAAATTATGCGAATAAAGGGTGGAGCAACACTTCCAACTTCTAATCGAAATTTAACCGATTATAAAGAACGAAATGCAACTAAAGGTAAGGAGAGTATTGCGCGAAGAGCTGCATTACTAATTCGTGAAACTAGTGACTTATTGATGGATACATCTTCAACTTGTGCACTCATGTCTAAATTTATGTCCAATAAACAAGTTAATGTGATTACAAACTCAATTGATATAGTTGATTTATTAGGTGAGTTTGAGGAAATTCAAACCTTTATGTTACCAGGAAAATTTAATCGAAAAAATAGAAATTTGGTTGGCCCTAGGACAATTGAAACACTTAATGACTACAAAGTTGATCAGTTATTTCTTGGTGCTTGTGGAATTAGCGCAGACGGAATAACTTCACCAGATGAAGAGGAAGCGTTTTTAAAGAAAAAAATGATCAGTTGTGCAAAACAAGTAGTTTTATTGGCAGATCATACAAAGTTTGAAAAAGTTTTTCTGCATAAGGTATGTGATATAAAGGGGATAGACATCATTATTACAGACAAAGATCCAGATGAAGAATTTAAAAGAAAAATAATCGAATACAATATTCATTTAATTAGTTTAGAAGAAGAGGAAAGTGAGAGGATTTCGGATGAAAAAAATTAAGGTTGGTTTAGTTGGATATGGTTTTTCGGGAGCTACGTTCCACGCACCATTTATTAGTGTATTAGAAGAATTTGAATTGTTAAAAGTTGTAAGTTCAAAAAAGGAAGATGTCCAAAGAGATTTAGGAGATGTAGAGGTAGTAAGAAGTTTAGATGAGGTTTTAAAAGATGAATTGATTGACTTAGTTGTCATTACTACGCCAAGTGGTATGCATTATGAAATGGCAAAACAAAGTTTAGAAGCTGGTAAACATGTTATTTTAGAAAAACCGATGGTAGTAGAAGCATGGGAAGCAGAAGACTTAATTAAGATTGCTAATGAAAAGAATTTACTTCTAAGCGTTTATCATAACAGAAGATGGGATAATGACTTTTTAACAGTTAAAAAGCTAATAAGTGAAGGTGTATTGGGAGAAATCAATACATATCAAGTTCATTTTGACCGTTATAGACCAGAAGTAAGAAATCGATGGAGAGAAAAACAAGGTCCTGGCTCTGGCGTGTTATATGATTTAGGTTCACATTTAATTGATCAAGCTTTAAGCCTTTTTGGACAACCTCAATTCATTTTTGCAGATGTATTTGCACAAAGAGAAAATGCAGAAACAGATGATTATTTCCATATTATTTTAGGATATGACAAATTACGTGTAATTTTACATTCTGGATCCATCATCCCAAGTAACGGACCACGCTTTCAAGTACATGGAAACAAAGGAAGCTTTATTAAAGATGGAATTGATGGACAAGAAGCAGCTCTAAAAGAAGGTAAAAAACCAACTGAACAAACATGGGGAACAGATGAACCACAATTCTATGGAAAGGTTTATTCTATTGACGGTGAAAAAGAAATAATTGAAACAATACCAGGCTCGTATACAACGTATTATAAGAAAATTGCTGAAAGTATTTTAAAAGGTTCAGATGCTCCAATTACGGGTATAGAAGGTTTATCTGTTATTAAAATTATTGAAGCGGCACTTAAAAGTAGTGAAGAAAAGAAAGTGATTTATCTATAATTGGAGGATGTATGGTAGAGACAACTATTCAACAAAGACTTGAAGAGGTAAGGAAACAAGAAGAAAATCTAATCTTTAAAAGTTTTTCAAATAAAAATGCTTTAGAAATTGGTTTGTTAATTATTGAAGCAGCTAAAGAATTTGATAAACCAGTTGCTATAAATATTTTGAAAAACGGTCAAAGCATTTTCCATTATGCAATGGATCACACTTCTCCAGACCAAGATTTATGGATCAAGCGAAAATCTAATATTGTTCTCCGTCATCATTGTAGCTCATATTATATGAGACTTTACAACGAGATGAAAAATAGATCATATAATGAATTTTACTCGGCCAGTCCGTCTGAGTTTGCGGCACATGGTGGGGCATTTCCAATTAAAATTGAAGGATCGGGCGTAATTGGCGTAATTACTGTTTCAGGCTTAGCACAAGAGGAAGACCATCATTTGATTGTGGAGGCAATAGCCAAATTCCTAAATAAAAGGATTTAAATTTTGATATATAAAAATAAAAAATTCCTTAATAATAGTTGGTAATAACTTTGATGAGTATTAAATGGCTAAGTTATTATAATTACTTCATATATAGTTGAATAAGATCTAAAAAGGACTGTCTAAAAAATTGACAGTCCTTTTTCAATAAAAAATATCAATATTTAACATTAACAGAGCCATTAATAAAGAAAAATATGTATCTAGTTTTCCTCACATCACCTGATTCTACCAATAGTTTAGATTTTCAGTGCAAAATTAAACATAATTCTCTGCTAGATTTAAACAATTTAGAATTATTAACTAACTAATTCTAAAATTCAAGTAAGTTAAGTTCATTCAGGTTAATATTAGGAGAGTGGGAGGAGAGTAACTTCCCACTCTCCTATTTTATAAAAAAAAAGCTGCCAAAGCAGCTTTTGAACCTTATATTAGAGTTTGTTCCTGTAAAAAAATTAAAATTAATATATATATAATTAATTTATCTCTTTTAAATCTAGCCATTCAGAATAAGTCAAAATGTTTAGTTCATCTTTTTTACTTACTATATAATTAACAATCATTTTAAACTTTTCTGGATCAAAATTCATTTGAGCTTTATCAGCTTTTTTTTCAAATCGATGATTAGTAAATACAATCGATTGTTTCGTCTTAATTGCAAAGTCGATTTGATCTTTAACCCATGAAATGTCAGTACTAGGTAGTAAGTTAATCGTACGAACTTCATATTTTTTGATATTGTTTGTTTGTATTCCATCCTTAATGGTACGAGCACTTCGATAATGTTCTTCCTGCAAGGTATTCAATGTATCTTGATTATAAGATCCATATGGATAAACAGCGATATTACTTGCTCTTGTAAAACAGTGTTGATCTAGCCATTCACGTGCATCGTTTATTTCACTTTTTTGCTCTTGTTTATTTAAACTTGCTAAATGTCGATGTGTATTTGTATGATTCATCAAATCCCAACCAGAACGATATAAAGTATTTAATTGACGTAATGACATATATCCTTCAGTACCTATTTTCGAAGGTATGACAGCAATACTTCCTTTCATATCATTATCTTTTAAGATTTGAAAACCTTTCGTAAATTGCGTTTCCCATCCATCATCCATTGTAAAAATAATGTTAGCTTTATTTTGTTTTTTTTGAATTTCTTGTGGTGTTTGTACTTTACTTTGCAAAGTTTTACAATTTGTAGTTTGCAGCAAATTATTTTGTGGTTTAGGCTCTGACAAATAAGAAGCACTACTTTTCATAAATGGATATGCTATCAAAAATGATGAAATTAGAACAGCATATACAATAACAAGTTTTTTATCCAACGTTCTTCATTCCTTTATCCTTTT
This sequence comes from Gottfriedia acidiceleris, assembly GCF_004138285.1. Classification (GTDB taxonomy): domain Bacteria; phylum Bacillota; class Bacilli; order Bacillales; family Bacillaceae_G; genus Gottfriedia; species Gottfriedia acidiceleris_A. The sequence goes on from NZ_SCFN01000010.1 coordinate 172,279, forward strand.
CTAACTCATAAATTCTCCCAGATCGTGAAACTTTGTTCCAATCATTACGGTTTATAAAATAGGAAACAGTTCCAAATAGTACAAAAAATAATGTTACAAATCGATAGACAAATAAATCTAGAATAATTGTAACCGTCAATCTTATCTTTTCTATGCCTTTAAATTTAACACCATAATAATTAGCCAGATACATAGCAAATATACTGTAAATTAAATTTAAAGATACGACTCCAAGCAAATAGAATAATAGTAGATTTTGAGCATGTCCTATATTTGTAAACAACATATAGCCAAAATTAAAAATCGTAAAATAAATAGCAACTGTACCTAAAATAAAAGAATCGATTAGCATAAAGAAAGAAACAGTGCGAAATAAAAAGGTCTTTATAAGCATCGGAAAATAATAAATGACACAATCAATAAATGCCTTTTGCCAACGAATTCTTTGTTTAAATAAATCCTTAAAGGTTTCCGGACACTCTGTATAACATACAGCATTTGGGACAAAAACCATTCTATTGCCAGGATTTTTTAAAATGTATTGTTGGAATTTTAATGTAATGTCGATATCTTCTCCTAAAGTCTTTCTGTATCCACCAACTTTAAATAAAATGTCTCTATTAAAAACCCCGAATGCCCCGGAAATAACGGAGAGTGCATCGAATTTCGCAAGTGAAACTCGATTAATATAGAATCCTTTTATGAATTCAAAAATTTGAAATCGAATGACATGATTTACCGATAAAGTACGCTCGATATTTTTTTGATTAAATTGGACACCTTGAAGGGGATGCACCATTCCACCTGCTGCTATTACATCAGGATCTTGGAAAACTTCATTCAGAACATGCAAAGCGTCGTTTGCAAGAATACTATCTGCATCTAAAGTTACGACTAATTCATTTTTTGAGTATTCGATTCCAGCGTTTAAGGCGTCATGTTTTCCACCATTTACTTTGTCTATTACGTATACATTAGGGTAAATAGTAGATTTATAAAAGTTTTTGATTTTATTACTCTTTAACTGATTTGATATTTTTCGCTCTTCCGGTGTAAGGCAAAGGAGTTTATTTAAAATTTTCATAGTACCATCTTGAGACCCATCGTTAATATAAATAACTTCTTTTGCTGAGTAATCTAATCTATTAATACCTTTTATAGCTGTTTCGATAATACTTTCTTCGTTATAGCATGGTATGAGTATGCTCAAGCTTTTATTAGTTCGTACTAGGTTTTGTATTCGTTTCTTACGGTTATAAAAGATTGGAAGAGCATTTATCATATGTAAGATTGGGAAAAATGTACATAAGAATAGGGTGAGTATTGTAACAAATTGCATAATTAAATCTCCTTAAAACTTGTTGTTACGTAATTTCAATATCTAAGTATGAAAGACATTAATCAATCAGTCGTAACAAAATTTGATTTCTACTAAGATTATATTAACGAGATTTTGGTTTGTTTAATATGTTATTTTTTGAACAATTTATTTCAAAATGAATACTAACAATACAAATATTAAAATGTTTTTGAAATCAGTAGAAATTTCACATACCGCATTTTATTTATAATTAAATTAAAGATATTTTGTTATTGCTTAAAACTGCTTTAAATTCTAGAGGGGGGATTATCATTTTGAAGGTAACGTAGTAAATAAAATGTATTTCCTTGAAGTGGAATGACAAAAAAGATTGCACTATATATCAATTAGAAAGACAGTTAATTATATATACCCTAATGTTGAAATCAATGGATTAAAGGAGAATTAGTTGTTAGAACAAATTCGTGAAAAAGAGGAATAATAAAAAATAACAGCCGAAAACTTTATAAAAAGATCCGGCTGTTTTGTTTTACGTTAATTATTATTGATTTAAAGTGTTATCTAACAAATAATCCTACAATCGTTCCTGTTAATACTGAACCTAGTGTAGCAACTAATAATACTTTTAAACCAATTTTAGCAAAAAGCTCTGATTGTTTTTTATCAATTGCTGCAACTGCACCATATATAATACCAATTGATGAAAAGTTAGCAAATGATACTAAGAATGATGACACAATCGCTACAGTTTTTGTTGATAAATTAGGAATGATTTTTTGGAAATCAAGCATTGCGACAAACTCATTAGCAGCAACTTTTGTCCCCATTACTGATCCTGAACGTACTAATTCATCTGTTGGGATACCCATGATGAAAGCAACAGGTGCAAAAACATATCCTAAAATTTCGGTAAATGTCATTCCGATAATTGAATTGAATACGAAATTAATCATTGCAAGTAAACCAATGTAGGTTATTAACATTGCACCTACAATTAAGGCAACTTTACCACCATCAAGTGCACCGTTACCAATGGCTTCAAATAATGACTTTTCTTTAATCATTTCTTTGACATTAATTTCTTCATCTTGTTCTGATGTAACAGGACATGCCATAGAAGAAAGGATTAAACCAGAGAACACATTGATCGGCAGTGCAACTAGTACATATTGAGCAGGAATCATTTGCATATAAGCACCTAAGATAGAACATGATACCGCTACTAACGAAGATGTAACGACAACAAATAATCGGTTAGGTGTAAGTTTATGTAATTCAGTTTTAACAGAAAGGATTGCTGTTGTATCACCGAATACCATACTATTTACAGCAACGAATGACTCAATCTTTGGTAATCCAGTAACTTTTGCAACTGCACCACCGATATATTTAATTGCTAACGGTAGTATTCTTGTATAAGTCAAAATTGATAATAATGAAGATACGAATATAATCATCATTAAAACGTTAATCCAGAAATAACCCTTTGTCGATAAATCGCCGAATACAAATGAAATACCTTCGTTACCAAAAGATAAAACTTTATTAAAGAAAGCGACGATCTTTTGTAAAACTGTTCTTCCAATTGAGGTTTTTAGCATAAACCAAGCTAAAATCAATTGAACCACTAACATAATTGCAACAGCTTTATAGTTAATGTGCTTTTTATCATTAGACATTAGCCAACAAATAATAAGTATTAAGATAATGCCAATGATTGCGATAATATATGACATTTATTTTCCTCCAAACTACAAAATCGTAGAATAATTTCTAATTTGCAATCTTATTGTTACCAATCAATATAAAAATATCATTAAATAAAGTAATGTTTATTTATATAAATAGCTGAACTAATTTCATGCCACCCCATACACCTATAATCCCACAAATTGCTGAAAATACAGGTGGTGCTGGAATTGGTAATTTAAAGAATGTAAATACAACTCCAACAATTAAACCTGCGATTAAGCTCATAATTATTTCATGCATATTTACTAACTCCTTTTTGTTCAACACTTTTTGTATAACGATGGATACATATGCCAATCATCTCTGTTAATAGGGTATTATCCCCAAAAATCATAGCTAATACAAATTACTACAATAAAGAAAACTTTTTTTGTAAATCAAATGGTTGGTAGGTAAAAAGAATGTTTTTAGAGAATATATTTGTATAGAAAATTCTAATCTTGATGAATTAACTTTTAAGATTATTTACAATCTGAAAGGGGCTTAAGAATGAAACAATCGCTTTTGCAGGAAATTCATGATTTTACTTTATTTGGTGAACATGCAGATCATTTTGAATACTTAGCAAGTGGAAAAGATGGAGATGTTTACACTAGAGACAATTATGTTATAAAAGTATTTAAGGAAGATGGAAAAAGTAGAGATGACGGAATGAAACTTCACCTTCTCGAACGAAGTATATATTATCCAAAAGTCCATGCTTTTACGAATGATTTTATGGTAAGTGATCGAGTATTTGGTGAAACTTTTTATCAATTAGATGGACATAGTAAAAATTTACGTAAACAATATGAAACAGAGATTAATCAAGCAATCTTTGACGCTCAAAATGCAGGTTTAAATGCATTCGACTTACATAATCATAATTTAATGTTATCGAATGATGGCGAAGTTCGAATTGTTGACGTCGGTCGATTTTCACTTGAAGAAGAAACTCTCCAGTTAGGATTTTTTAAATCTTTGTTTGGTAGTTCCCATCGACGTCACCGAAAACATAAAAGACGTCATGATCACTCATCTTCAAGGCATCACTACAGACACTCTTCATCGTCCAGACGCCACCATCGTAGACATTCGAGTTCATATAGCTCATACTCTTCCTAAATATAAATCCACCTTACTACATTAAGGTGGATTTTTTTGTCAATTGCATAAGTTATAATGGAATGGAAAAACTAACCAATATATATTAATCGTACTATTGGAGGGCAAAATGTATAAATCAATCGTATCGTTTATGCTTTTAATATTTCTTGGTTTTTCCTTCGATCATTTCATGGTAGCAGAGGCTAGTGTATTTACGAAAGAAATGTTAAAAAAAGAAATCGAGAATTACGGAGAAAAAGCAACTAACAAAATCCCGGCATCCTATAGTAAAGAAGATGCGCTAAAAAATGGAGATATATTAATAATAGGAAGAACTACTAATCATAATGAACGGATTCAAAAATTTATTAATAATGTAAAAAATAAGAAGCCTGACTTTATTCGATTTGTTGAATTTACTTCAAAAGGTGATCCAGTGATTACCGAATATCAATTTAATGGAAAATTAATTTATTATCGATTTGATAGTTCAAGGGATCGAACAGACAGATATCGAAAAGGGACATTTGCGATGAGTAAATTTGTTACAGGACCAAAAGTTTTAGAAGATTATTGCCAAAAGTTAGTCGTAAATTCAAAAACGTCATATTTAACAAATTGTTATCATTTTGATAAGGTAGAATTTTAGTTTTTAAAAACGTCGGTTAAAAAATCGGCGTTTTTTGTGTTTTAGTTACATAAGAGCAGAGTAGTTTTAAAAAAAAGAAATTTCACTCACCGTAATTTATAATCAAAAAAATTTTAGAACTTAAAATACAATTTTATTAATGAATCTTAATGACTGCCTTTCAAAAGAGTATCATAAGAATTTCACGTACCGTAATATATTCCTTGAATTTAATTCTTTTAACGATAAGATGGACAAAAAGTTCCAAACTAAACTATAATTTCTACATATAACTAATAAAACTGCTACTAAAAAATGGAAATAAAAAAGATTTACCAAAGGAGTAAATAAAATGACAGAAAATATAGTTCAAAATGAGAAAACTGAGTTAATAAAATACATACCTCCAAAAGGAGAATTTTCAAAATTTTTGTCTGATGAGGATTATTTAGAAAAAGGACGAACTTGGGGTTTGTTTAATAAAAATCCAAAACATGATTTTTTATTCAAAGGTCAAGATTTTCAAGTAAATGTAAAGCTTGTTGGCTATGAAACTTATGGGGTTACTGATGAGTATCATACAATTATTATTGAATTTGAAGATGGCAATTTAACATGTATTCATCCTGCTTATTTAAAAGAAATGCAATCTCCAAGCTTTAAGAAAGTATACACAGTTGGTGAAAGTGATACGAAGAACAGTGAAGAGAAGAAAACAGAAACAGTAACAAAGTCGAAAGAAAGTACTTCTAAAACGACTACAAAGAAAAAAGTAGAAAAGAAAGAAGAAGTTTCAATCACATTACCAACTGATAAATCACATTTTAATGGCACGGTAAAAGAATTTAGTACAAAATATAATCATTTTAATGATAGCGAAGAAGAGATTATTATATGGGAAAATGTGGCTGTCAAAGGAGATCAGGAATTATTAATAGGAAATGCTTGGTGTTCATTGAGTAAATCTTTAAAGGCAGCTGAGTTAGAGGTAGGTAAATCTTATCAATTTGATGGTAAAGTAGTTGATAAGAAATTAAACAAAGAGGTTAAATATAAACTAAATAATCCTTCAAAGGTTGCTGAGATTTAAATTTAGAGATTAAGCCAATTCATAAAAAAGCTAGCTAATGCAGTTAGCTTTTTTTATTTCTCAAATCCTTCTATTATTATCAAAACTATGTAAATGGTTACATGTTTTTGTTCTTTTAGACAAATAATTTAATAAAACACAATTCCTTTAAAAAAGGTAATTTGAGTATATTCCTGAAAATTCGTAATTTAAGTCTTGTATTACTACTTTTTATTAATCGTAAAAAGAAGTTAGTATCTTAATACACTTATTTAAGGGGGCGTATTTGTTGAGAAGAAGAAAAATTAGTATAACGTTTCTTACTTTTGCTTTAGCAGGTTCTTTGTTTTCAACTACAGCACTTGCAAAAGATGAGAATGTTAATCCTTATGAAAAGATTGATCTTGTAGGTCTTGGAGACTCCATTACATTTGGTTTCAATTTAGGTACTACTAATAATATACCATCAAATTATGCGTTCCCTTTTCTTATTGGTGAAAACGCAAACCTTGTAGTTCGTGATTTAGGCGTTCCAGGTTGGACTACAGATAATCTTTTGCAAGCAATAAAATATGATACCAATTTCAGACAATCAGTAAAACATACAGACTATATTACTTTGGATATAGGAAATAATGATTTGTTACATACTTTGAAAACAAGTAATAATTTAGAAGAACTTCCTGGAAAAATTGCTATGATGCAAAATTAGCAGGAAATTTAAATGACATAATTAAGGAAATTCGTGAACTTAGCGATGCACCAATTGTTTTGTACAATTTCTATAATCCATTTCAAGTAAGTAATCAACCGATGCATAATTTATCAAATCAATTATTATCGTTCATCATTAATCCGAAAATTTCTAGCATTGCAGGTAAATACAAAAATGTAAAAATAGCTGATGCTTTTTCTGCGTTTGGTGAAAAACAAGCAACGTATGTTAGACAGGGAGATATACATCCAACTATTGATGGACAAACTGTACTAGCTAATATTGGAAGGAATGCGCTAGGTATAAAATAATAAAATTATTGTATTAATTTTTTATTTCACTTTAACTTTATAATAAATATCGGTTAACCATAGATTGTGGTTAATCTTTTTTTGTAGATACTCCTTATATTAATTAATTTTGAATCGAGACATAACACATTCATCATAGAACTATATATTAATATTTACTAAAAATGTCGTTTTGATTTGGAATCAATGATTTTATATTAGGAGGGATCCAATGGAAAGTATCCATGAGATACTAAATGAGATTACATCATCTAAAGAGGGTGATGTATTAGCTACAATTATTCATGTAGAAGGCTCTGCATACCGGAAAGAAGGAACTTCCATGTTATTTAAGGGCAATGGGAAAGAGGTTGGCTTACTAAGCGCAGGTTGCCTTGAAGCAGATTTGTCATATCGAGTTCAAGAAACAAGAGTAAGAAAAACACCTCAAACTATTACTTATGATATGAGTGCAGAGGATGATTTAACGTGGGGTAATGGAGCAGGGTGTAACGGAATTATTACTGTGCTTTTAGAGCCAATTGATGAAAATATGTTTAATTTACTAACTAGATTAAAAGAATCCCTATTAAATGGTACGAGTGTATCGATGATAAAAATTTTATCTGATGAAAATAATGACGTTGAAACTTTGTTCTTAGTGGATGAAAAGACCCTTTTTGGAAATTGTAATGAGCGAAAATTAAAACAGCTTAAAAGTATTCTAAATGAATTACATCATACTAATCAAAAAAGTGGGCTTCGAACAATCGAACCGCTTGAAACGAATGTGTATTTACATACTTTTCATCCGAAGCCTCGCTTATTCGTGTTTGGAGCAGGTAAAGATGCGATTCCTTTAGTAAAAATTGCATCATTAGCAGGATTCTTTGTAACTATAACCGATTGGCGTGCTAATCTATGTTCTAAAGAATACTTTCCAAACGCTGAACAAATACTTGTTGGCTTTCCGAGCGAAATCATACCAAGACTTCAATTGACTTCTTCTGATTCTACCATAATCATTACCCATCAATTTCAAAAAGACAAAGAAATATTAAATCATATTTTAAATATTAATCTTAAGTATATAGGAGTTCTTGGTGGGAAAAAACGAATCCAACGACTTTTAGAAGGTAAAAAAGTAGATGCAGAAATAAATAGTCCAGCTGGTCTACAAATTGGTGCTGAGGGCCCAGAAGAGATTGCAATCAGTATTGTTGCTGAATTAATTCAGAGACAAAGAATAAAGAAGAAAACTAAGCATGAAGAATAGCAGAATTATTGCAATTTTACTTGCTGCAGGTGGTAGTAAAAGAATGGGTCAGAATAAAATTTCACTTCCATTAAGTAATTCTACAATTGGAAGCTTTGGTTTACGTAAATTTATCAATTCTAATATTGACCATGTTTTTGTCGTAACAAAAGAAAATGATTCACTAAATTGGATAAGCAATGATCTCCTTCAAAAACCATATAAAGATTCTTGGACCCATGTTCCATGTAGCAGTGCTAACAAGGGACAATCATACTCTTTAAAATGTGGTTTAAATCAAGCTCTAAAATCAAAGCCTTTAGGGATAATGATCCTCCTTGCAGATCAACCTTTTTTATCGATTCAAACAATTAATGAATTGCATCAAAATTTTTTAACGCGTTTAAGTGAGAATTCAGCAATTCCATTTTTAGCAGCAAGCTTTCAAGGTGTTCCTAGACCCCCAATCATACTGGCGCCTAATTCGATACCTGACTTATTCATGTTAAATGGAGATGAAGGCGCAAGAGCAATTATTCGGAATCATACTAATCTAGAAGGTTTGTTAGTTGAATTTGGGAATAAGTGGGACTTTTTCGATATTGATACAAAGGAAGCTTATGAAATTGCGAAGGGAGTTGATCTTAGTTTGTGATTAAACCAGGAGGCACGAACTTATATTATCCAGCTGTTTGGTTTCCAGATACAATTGAAAAAGCATACGATTTAAAACGGCAATTTTTTAATGATTCATGCATTATCGCAGGGGGCACTCATTTACAAACTTATTGGGAAAAGGGAATACAGTGTCCTGAAAATTTAATTAGTATAGAAAACATAAAAGAATTGCAGGAATATAAGTTAATCAATAAAAATGGGCAAACTTTTATGCAAATTGGAGCATTGACCACTTTAGATTGTTGTAGAAATAAACCAATCTTCCTTGAAAATGTCCCAATACTAGTGGAAGCTGTTCGAAATATTGCATCTCCAGCAATTCGAAATAGAGCCACAATTGGGGGGAATATTGCGAATGGTAACGGAGACCTAATTCCTGCATTAGTTATATTGGAAGCTAATCTAACTTTGTATGACGGAAATCAATTGTTAGTAAAAAAACTATCTGAGTGTATAAAAGAAAAAAATTTAATATTAAATTCTATCCTTGTGAGTATTAATATACCTGTGCAAAAAAAGGAGTCAAGTGATTATTATTTCTATAAAAAAATAGGATTACGAGAGGTTTTCTGCCAAAGTATTGTGACCATATCTGGTTATTTTAAGATGAATGAAAAAAAAGTAATAGAAGAAATTCGCTTAGCAGTTTGTGGTAGCTCATTTATGCCTCAAAGGCTAGTTGGTACTGAAGAGTTATTAAAAGAGTTATTTGTTCCAACTTTTCAATTAAAAGAAATAGCACAGTCTATAAAAAATGAATTTAACCCTCCTTCTGATCCTTTTTCATCTTCAAATTATAAACAGGAAATTACAACTAATTTTATAGTTTCCGAGATTGATAAACTAGTTAGAAAATAAGAGGTGGCCGGATGAGTAAAGACAAGATTTCTTCAAATAAAGAAAGAAGAATACGTCCAGATGGTCTTAATAAGGTGACAGGTAATATGAAATATCTTACAGACCTTTCTTTTCCAAACATGTTGTATGGGAAAGTTTTAAGAAGTACTGAGCCACATGCTGACATATTATCTATTTCGATTAAGGAAGCTGAAAAACTCTCGGGTGTTAGAGCTATAGTTACTTATAAAGATATTCCTGGTATAAATGGTTTTGGTCTAATAGTTCCCGATCAACCCGTTTTTTGTAAAGATCGGGTAAGATATATTGGTGATGCAATTGCAGCTATTGCCGCTGATACAGAAGAAATCGCTGAACAGGCATTACATTTGATTAAAGTCGAATATAGAAAACTACCTGTTATAGATAGCCCTGAAATAGCGCTTCGCCATGACTCTCCTAAATTACATGAACAAGGAAATATTTTACATCAATCTAAATATCAAAAAGGTGATGTTGAGCAGGGATTTCGAGATTGTAGTACGGTTGTAGAAGAAACTTATGATTTACCTAGGCAAATGCATGCCTACATGGAAACAGAAGGAGGAACAATTGTCCCTGAAACGAACGGGAATCTAACAGTATATGTTGGAACACAGCACGGTTTTAAAGATCGGTTTCAATTGGCAAGAATACTAAATATACCAGAAGAAAGTATTCGAATTATCTCAAGCCCTATGGGGGGTTCTTTTGGAGGTAAGGATGAATTAAATATTCAACCATATGGCGCATTGTTAGCTTTAAAAACGAAATGTCCAATAAAAATTCACCAAAGTAGAAGTGAATCTGTTAAGTCTGGACTAAAGCGTCATCCAATGAAAATTACAATGAAAACGGGTGTCAACGAAAATGGGGAAATTGTGGCACATAAAGTAAAAATTATTGCTGATACTGGTGCATACGCAACATTAGGCCCCGCAGTTTTAGATTTTGCTATTGAGCATGCTCCAGGACCATATATTATACCTAATATTGAAATTGAAGGATTATCAGTATTTACAAATAATGGAGTTGCTGGTGAATTTAGAGGGTTTGGTGGAAATCAAATTACGTTTGGTCTTGAAGGGCAAATAGACCGACTTGCTGAGAAACTAAAAATGGACCCTATTAAATTTCGTTTGAAAAATTTAAGAAAAACAAATGATTTAGGGCCATTAGGTCAACAAATCGTACCAACAAATGGTGCTTATGATGTTTTAAGTCAAATATCTAAAACGCCTATACTAAATAAACAGAATGATAAAGAAGTTAGTCAGAATTGGAAAGTTTATGGAAAAGGTATTGCACTTACAATGCATGGAGGGGGGCTAGGAGTTGACAGGATAGATCCAGCAGGTGGTCGCTTATCTTTTACACGAAAGGGTAAAATTGAAGCAGCATTTGGATTTGAAGAATGTGGTCAAGGTATACTTGCAGTAATTGAAACATTATTAATCAATGAATTTAACTGTTCTGTACAGGATATTAATATTATAATTGGCGACACTGATTTAGTGCCAATTAGCGGTTCTTCAACAGCATCTAGAGCTACAAGCATTGTGTGGCATTCTTTAAAAAGAATGGAAGCTCAATTTAAGATTCAACTTCTTGAACTAGCCCAAAAGGTTACTAGAATACCTATTAACATTCTTAAATTGGGACCTAATGGAATTTGGATGAAAGTTAATGGTAGAGAAGATAAATTGATTATGACTTATAAAGAACTTGCTCAAAAAATGCCTCAAAAACAAGAAATAATCGTTCAAACTTCTTTTGATTTTCCAATAAGTCCTGATGCTATTGTTGGAGGTAGTCACTATCTTTATTCCTTTGCATCCGTTTTGGCACAGGTTGAGATTGATCTCCTTACTGGTAAAACCAAGATAATCGGATTAGACCAAGCAGTAGCTGCTGGTCCAGTTGTTAATCCTTTAGGTTATAAAGGACAAATAGAGGGTGGGGGTGTTATGGCATTAGGGTATACATTGATGGAAGACTCGATAATGGAAAAGGGTGTATACGTTTCGGATAACTTTGATACTTATCTAATACCAACAATTTGTGATGTTCCTTATCAATTAAATGTAGTACCAATAGAAAGTCTTGAAAACGAAGATTCATATGGGCCAAGAGGGGTTGGAGAGATCGGCACAGTTGCTGTTGCTCCTGCAATTGCTAGTGCAATTTTTGATGCAACAGGTTGCTGGATAAATAAATTACCAATTTCTCCGGAATATTTATTACAATTAATAAATTCAAGGAGATGAGCCAATGGTTATGAATAAAAATGTTCAAAATCAACCTATTCATTTGCTTGAACTTAATATAAAAATTAATAATATTGAAAAACAATTTCTTGTTGCACCTACTACACGTCTTATCGACATTTTACGAGAACAGATAAAAATGACAGGAACAAAAGTTTCTTGTGAAATTGGTCGATGTGGTGCGTGTGCTGTCCATATGGATAATAAACTAGTTAATTCATGTTTGATGATGGCTTATCAAGTAAATAATACTTCTATCTGTACAATTGAAGGTATAGCAGATGTAGAGCTCCATCCTATTCAGAAAGCTTTCTTAGAAGAGGGTGGTTATCAATGTGGATACTGTACTCCTGGTATGATTATGGCAGTAAAAGCACTCATCGACACAAATTCAAATCCAACGGAGGAAGAAATCAAAGAAGCAATATCGGGTAATCTATGTAGGTGTACAGGATATGCAGGAATAATACATTCGATCAAAAAAGCAATTGCAATAATAAATAAGAATAATACTTAATTCTAAATTAGTAAGACTAAATTATACCAGTTTAAAACTTTGTCCTTCTATATTTCTCCTATCGTTCATAGGGTAAATATGAGGGGGTTTTTTGTGATTACAGATATTTTAAATTTCATATATGGTGCATTCGCTGGTTTCTGTATTTTGAAAATAATAAGTAATCTAGTGATAAATAATAATTCTCATTCTTTGCTCTATTTATTTTGTTTACTAATGATCATAATAAAAGAACGTCAAAAAGGTGGGTTTTTACATGGATTTAGTTTAAAAAAAAAAGAAGTAAAGTCATTTTCTTTTAAGTATTTTAATGAAATTTTTAACTGAAAAGTAGGATAAAGATTTATTTCCGAAAATTCAGAAATATGATATTCTAAAAATAGACTGGTTTAATATTAGAATTTTTAGTCATCAAAAAAGGAAGGGGTATGATGACTTTGGTTTCAAATAGTAATTTACCATTAAATGAAGATAATCAATTAATTAATCATGTTGACCTACATGAAGTATTTAATAACATGGTTGAAGGATGTTACTATTTAAATTCGAAAATGGAATTTGTTTTTATTAATAAGGCTGCTGAAGCAATGATTGAAAAGCCAAAAGAAGAGTTAATCGGTGTATGTATGTGGAATGCATTACCTAATTATGTGAATACAGATGTATATCATTATTACAATAAGGCCTATAATGAACAAAAAATCCAATCGTTTGAAACAATAACGGAGTACTCTTTTATACCATATGAAATTAAGGTGATACCCGATCAGAATGGGATACTAGCAATTTTCAGTAATATATCTGAGAAAAAAATACAAGAAGAAGAGCAGAGATATTATGAAAAACTAAAAATAATTGGAGAAATGGCTGCTGGTGTAGCGCACGAAATTAGAAATCCACTCACTACAGTAAAGGGATTTTTACAATTAGGGTTACAAAATAAAGATTTTGAAAGCTATAGCCAAATATTTGAGGTTATGATCGATGAAATTAATCGGGTAAACTCAATAATTACTGAATTTCTCGATATTGCAAAGAAAAAGCCTAACAAACTTGAAGAACATAATTTAAATCAAATTATAAATACTTTATATCCATTACTTGAAACTAGAGCATTAAAAGAGGACAAACTGATTATAAGAGAGCTAAATGAAATTCCTAATTTAATCATTGATCAAAATGAAATCCGACAGCTACTTTTAAATATGGTTAGTAATTCTTTAGATGCAATGGATGTTAGAAAAATTGTAAAGATACATACTTATATTGAAGACGATAAAATTGTTATGTCAATTAATGATGAAGGAACTGGCATTCCACCGGAAATAATAGAGAGAATATCAACCCCATTTGTCACATCAAAAGAAAATGGAACTGGATTAGGATTAGCAATTTGCTATGCGATTGCTAAGAGAAATAACGCAACGATTGATTTTACAACAAGTACAAATGGTACGGATTTTAATATTAGATTTAATAGATGACTACTTTTCGCTAAAAATTAGTTAAAGCTTTAACCAAACTAATGTACTACATCCGTAGTGATACGGCTGACAAATATGTCCTTGGGGAAGGACGGTTACTTCTTATTAGAAGTAATGTTGATGATGGCAACGATTAAGCTAATTAGCGCAATCGTTGCCATTACACTTTCTAGCATTAAACTAATTGTTTTATGCACCGTCATAGGCATCACCACCTTTCATAGAACGGTAGGTCAGCCGATTCCCAAGTTATGTAGTATCTCTATTATACCATTTACGACTTTTTTCGCTTACAAGCATTTGAAATATTTTCCAGTATTTAACAATAAAATTATGACTAATAATGGATTGATTATCGTATACGTTAGAGAAGAAATACGAAGACTTGATTTAATTTCTTATTAACAAAGTTTCTCAAATTTTACATTGTGAACTTTGTCACAAAATATACATATTATCGAGAATTTACTTTAAACTTTATATGTTAAATTTAACTTGTGAAAGTCATAACAAACAAAAAGGTGGTAATCTTATGTTCTTAGTGATCGGATTCTGTGCAATGCTTTTATTTTATTTAGTCGCAATCACAACATTAGTTATATTAACATGTAAACAAGGACCACAGGATTGTATAATGGAAGACATCACAAAATTAGCACATAAGTAAATTTTTATAGAAATTATAAAGTTCATTAAATGGGGTGCCTAAAAATTCGGTAAAACTGAAATTTCGGCACCCCTTATCTATTGATTAGCAGGAACTTAAAAAGATACAATTAATACATAAATAAAAGTTCATTATGACTAACAAAGTCTAACATATTTCATAATTTAAATAAAAGAACTTCTATTTGGCTAACAGACAAAAGGAGTGTGCATGATGGAACGGAAAAAAATAAATAAGCTTTTAATTTGGATGTTAATTTTGTCTCCGGTTTTATTCTTCCTAATACCGATACTAGTCGGTTTAATCTTAACCCATCCGTTTAGACGAAAAACCGAACAAACCCCAGCCGATTACAATTTACAATTTGAAGAGGTTGAATTTAAGAGTAAACTTGATCAAGTTGTGCTAAGAGGATGGTGGATACCAGCAAAAAATTCAACCTCTAAAACTGTTATAACTGCACACGGGTACACAGATGAACGAAGTCAAAAAAAGATTAATGGACTTCGAATTGTGCAATCAATCCATGATCGAGGGCTTAATGTATTGATGTTTGACTTCCGTAATAGTGGAATATCAGGTGGACGAACAACAGGAATTGGATATTATGAACAGCATGATTTATCGTCGGCAGTGGAATATGTCATTAACGAACGAAATCAACAAGAAATTATTTTACTTGGATGGAGTATGGGTGGGGCGACATGTTTACTAGTTGGTAGTCTTCATCCGCAAATTAAAGGAGTTATTGCAGACAGTCCCTTTCATGATTTACAAACATATTTGGAAGATAATTTAAGTGTTTGGTCTAAACTACCGAAAAAACCTTTTACTTCAATCATTTTACGTTCGATGAAACATTTATTAAAAATAGACCCAAAAGAAGTGTCACCGGTTATATCAGTTCAAAAAGGAAATTCTACAAATTATTTATTAATACATGGAAAGAATGATTTGAAAGTACCATTCAGTAGTAGTGAAATGATCTATGATCAGATCCCTAATGAAAACGAAAAAACATTGTGGCTGACAGAACATGGACATATCACAACATTTATTGAAGAACCGGAACCATATACTAAGAAAGTAATTGATTTTATTGAAAAGACGTTTTCGTCTAATGCAAATTGAATAACTAATTATATTTTATGAAACAGATGAACATTAAGGATAGGTTTATCTGTTTTTTTAATTGTGAAAGATATTCTTCAGTACATGAAAGTAGAGCGTGTAGAAAATACTACTATTTATAAATTGGTTTAAATAAAAAGTACAATTTTTGCCCCAAAAAGCTCTATTTTACTGAAAAGGCAGGCGAACTAAGATGGCAAATGAATATCGTTCGCGAGAGGAACGTAAACGGCTGGAAAAGCCTTCGAAAATTCCCAATAAGCCTGATGGCTTATGGAAAAAAATTACTGTAACATTATTATCAATCGTAATTGTTTTCATATTGATTGGTGTAGGAATATTTTCATATTTAGTTAGTGGAGCACCCGCATTAGATGAATCAAAACTTAAAGTACCATTATCCTCTACTATTGTTGACAAGGATGGCAGAGTTGTAGCGGAGTTAGGTAGAGAACAACGAACAAAAGTGTCCTACAATGAAATTCCTAAGGTTGTAGAAGACGCATTTATTGCTACTGAAGATGTGCGGTTTTATAAACATAAAGGCGTAGACATTCGACGGGTATTCGGTGCAGTTTTAGCGAATATTACTGGAGGTTTCGGATCACAAGGTGGAAGTACAATCACCCAGCAAGTAGTTAAAAACTCATTTTTATCTTCTCAAAAAACAATTAAGCGTAAAGTTCAGGAATGGTACTTAGCTTTTAAATTAGAACAAAGATACTCTAAACATCAAATATTAGAAATGTATTTAAATAAAGTTTACTTTTCAAATGGTCTTAAAGGGCGAGGAGTTTATGGTGTAGCCAAAGCTTGTGAAACTTATTTCAGTAAAGATTTATCTAAAATTACATTACCAGAAGCAGCAACTTTAGCAGGAATGGTGAAGAGCCCCAATAACTATAATCCTGCAAAGCACCCTGTTGAATCACAAAATCGTAGAAATACAGTTTTAAGCCAAATGAAAAAATATGGTTATATTACTGATGAACAATATACAAATGCCAAAGCAATACCAATGAAATCATTAGTAAAGGTTCATGAATCTGGTGGTACAAAATACAATTCATTTATTGATGTAGTCGTAAATGAAGTGGAAAAAAACAGTGATGCAAATGTTTATACTGATGGACTAACGATTGAAACAACATTAGATCCTAAAGCTCAAGACAAAGCAGATGAAATATTAAGTAGAGGAAAAAGCTTCTATCCAAGTGATGAATTTCAAACTGGATTTGTATTATTAGATACGAAAACGGGTGAAATTCGAGCAGTAGGTGCTGGAAGAAATACAAGTACTGGTGGTTTAAACTTTGCTACTGATATTAAAAGACAGCCGGGATCTTCAATTAAACCTATTCTTGATTACGGTCCAGCTATTCAGTATTTAAAATGGTCAACTTATCATCAAATTCTTGACGAGGCTTATACTTATTCTAATGGTACTCCTATTAGAAACTGGGATCGAAAATATAAAGGTGATATTTCTATTCGATTAGCATTAGTCGATTCTCGAAATATTCCAGCATTAAAGACTTTCCAAGCTGTAGGAAGTGATCGTTCTAGAGAATTTGGGGATGGTTTAGGGTTTAATTTTTCGAAAAATACATATTATGAATCTTATTCTATAGGAGGATTCACAGGTGTATCAGCAATGGAGATGGCAGGAGCATATGCTGCCTTTGGAAATGGCGGAATATATAATAAGCCTCACTCCGTTAAAAAAATTATTTATCCTGATAAAACGGAAAAAGTATTTGTAACTGAACCAAAACAAGTAATGAGTGATTATACTGCATATATGATAACAGATATGCTTCGAGATGTAGTAAAAACACCACTTGGGACTGGTAAAAGAGCAAATGTACCAGGTCTTGATATGGCAGGTAAAACAGGTACGACAAACTACTCTGATGAAGTAAAACAAAAATACGGATTTCCGGATAACGCCACTCGTGATAGTTGGTTTATAGGATATTCTTCTGATGTTACAATGGCTGTTTGGACAGGGTATGAAAAAAATAAAAAGAATAATTTTCTTGGTAAAGGTTCAACGAATATTGCAAAATTCATTGCAAGAGATATGCTAGCTTCAAATGGAGATCGAAACGCAATATTTAGAAAACCTTCATCAGTTGAAGAAATTCGAAATGAATTATACATTCGAGGAGAAAAAGTAGATGATATTCCAAAAGATATTGTGATTGAGTCTGCAAAAAATGTTAAAGCAAATTATGACCCTGTTACAAGTAATATTTCATTAAATTGGACGTATCCTGCAAATCTGCTTCAAAAAACGTCTTTTGAAGTAAGTTATACTGTAAATGGTGCAGCAGGACAAACTCAAAAAATTCAGGGTACAGCAACAAGTATTAATGGAATTGTCCCTGGAGATATTGTAAAAATAACGATAATTGCTACAAATGTTGAAGGTAAGAGTGGACCTGTTACAGTTACTGTTGATTTATCTTCAACTGAACAACCAACTACTCCACCAGTAAATGAAGGTGGACAAGGAAATGGACAGGGAACTGGTAATGAGCAAGGGAATGGAAACGGGACAGGTGAAGGTACGAAGCCAGGTGATGAAACGCCAAGTACAGGAAACGAGAATGGAGATAATATTGTAAATCCAATCGTCCCTAATCCTAATAATCCACATTAAATATAAATTTAAAACGCATTGAGAAATATCAATGCGTTTTTTAAGTGAATAATGTTAAAGGAGTTTTAAAATGGATGATAAACTAAGCATTAACATTTTTTTAAAAGAGTCGGATAATCCATTTGCAAGTTATTATAGCCATGACTATTTACACTTAAGCTCTGATTTAGAAGATTTTATATTATCTAAATTACTAAATGCTAAAAGAAAAAATATTGAACTTCTATTTGTTGGTCAAAATAAATTTGATGAAAATTCATTAAAAACTGCGACTTTGAACTCTTTTTCTAATCTAATGGAAACTGATGAACGTATTTATTCTAGAAATATTAAAAAAACAATTATTTTATTTGTGTTTGGTATTATCATTGGCTTGTTATACTTAAAGCTTCAAAAAAGTCACGCCTATATCGGAGGCATATTAAGCATAGTTTGTTGGGTATTTATTTGGTCAGGTACAGAAGTATATTTCTTTGAAAATATGCAAATCAAACAAAAGATTAAAAAATGTAGGAACATTCTTAATGCAAATATTTATAAAAAATGACAATGCTAAAGCCCCCGAAAAATCAGGGGCTTTAATTGATTATCTTTATTACGTGTGCTATTTAATAGGACCAGCTTTTTGAAAAGTATCTTTCAAGATGTAGTACGATTGTTTTAGACGTTCATGATAACTAGGCTTTTCCCATTTTTTCCAAGTAAAAGAATAAAAATCATCCGTTAAAAGTTTTCCGTTTTTTTGTCTAACAGTAGAATAGGATAATTCCTTAGCGAACTCAGTGGACGATAAGTAAGTACTGCTACATGAATTTTTTTTACATTTTCGTAGCTTTCAAGTCCACCTTTCCATAAATCACCCATGATTTCACGTGTACTTGGATCTCTCACATTTAATAATTGCCAAGGGATACGAATTTCTAACACATGATCTTTTTTGTTTAAGGATACATCAGTTAAAGAGTTAAAATCTTTATGATGTGGGTTTCCATCTCCGTATATTAGTTTACCTGTTTCGTAAGACTCCAAAGGTAAGTTTAGTGATTTCCCGTTTAAATTTGGGATTACTAGTGGTTTATTTAATCCAAGTATGACTTTATGATAGATGCCGTTATTTATTAAATTTACATTCGGTTCAATTGGCTCATAATGTAAAAGATGGGCGTATTCATAATAAAATGGATCATAATAGCTATCCACAAGAACATAGGAATTATTAGGTCCATTTAAGTCAATCACAAAATCAATTCCATTTTCAGTTTTAACCGTTTTGTCATTTGGAAGTTAATGTTGTCCTTGACCAGGAATAGTATCAAGTAAAAGCATAACTCCCGTTTTAGACCAATCAAAAGGTTGTTTAGTTTTTTCAAAATTTAAAAGGAAATTTATTGATCGCTCGTCGCTAGTCATTGACCAATTCTTTAATTTCCGTCCGTTATCGTTTTGATCAAGAGAATTAATAAAATTAGCATTTTTCATACTTGCTTTTTTGATTTTATTTTTCTCCCAATCACTTGGATCACCATCTACAGAAATGACATGTTTTGAACTGTTCGGATCAAAAGATAGTAAACCAAATTGCTGTTCGCTCGTTTGTACATTTGACCAAAATGGTCGGCGTTCAGAATCATCTAATTGCATATTATTCCATGTTCGTTTAAAACCATTCATCTTGCCATGAAAATACAATTCCTCCTGCCATTCCTTCAATTTGAATATCTTCAAACAAATGAGCAGTAATTTGTCCTTGCTCAGTTTCATTGTGAAAACCTTGATTCCATCCATAACGATTTCGATGAGTCATACCTCTAGAAGATGGTACGCCAAATTCTGAAATTAAAACTGGCATATTATGTACCTTCCTTAGATCATGTAAATATCCAGCATAACTATTTTTCATACCTCGAGAATCAATATAATTCGTATAAGTTAGTTCATAATTTAAAAATTCAGGATAATATGGGTATACATGATAGGAAGCAAAATATCCAGGATATAATGTCGACTTTGGTTTGACATGATTCGGATCTAATGAAACCATATCTTCATTTTCCATTGGTTCATTTGGATGATGAATTGGATCAGTAGTTACCCAATTCGAAAAGCTAATTGGACGCTGCCAAGCATATTTTTCTGTTTCATATTTCACGGTATTGTCTATTATACTTGCAAGCCAAACTTCAAATGGAGTTGCATTGTTTGTTTGAAAGTACTGACCATTATAGTCAATATGACCTTTATGTTTATCATTTGTTGATTTCATCATATTTGGGTCCCACTCTATACCTAAAATCCATCCAATAACGTATTTTGAAATGTTTGAATGGTATTTACCCGAAGCGTGACCTAGCTTTTGAGGGATTTGTGCTTTCCCATGAATTACATCAACAGTTTGACGTATATCATGTTGAAACTCTTTTGTAAGGTTCTCATTGTAAATATCTCCTAATGAATTCATCTTTTCCTCATTAAGCCAAACACCGTGAATCAAATAGAGAGGGTGTTTAGTTTTTTGATTGTATTCAAATAGTGCATCATAAAAAGCAGGAGGATGAAGGGTGTATACTCGAATAACATTTGCGTGCATTTTTCCAATCGCTTTAAACCACCTTAAATATTCGGCTTTTGTTATAGCTGTTTCACCAGGAAAGTGTCCTGGATTTGCGATTCCAATATTTACACCTTTCAGAAGGAAATCGTGTGGGGTTTTTGTTTTATCAAAAAGTTGAAAATAATTTTTACCGATTTGAGCGGGAATTGTAATATTATTTGTTTTATATGTGTATGTGTTAACTTTCTTAATAACTTTACTAGTATTTGACTGATGAAATATTATAAACGCCACACCAATCATTAGACAAAGCATCAGCAAAATTAGCCATCTTTTTTTTTTGTTTCATCATTCTATCCTCCAAAACAGTTAAAACTTAACTTATTCGTTTAGTATGCTGAAAGGTAATTTGCTATATGCGTTAGGAGTGAAAAAGTTTAACTCCTTTAAATAAGCATTCTTTTGATAAAAAATAAAAGCAAGGTCAAATTATATATTGAAAATGTCGGTTAAAAAAAGTAAAATGTGGTTAAATTAACGTTAAGAAAAGTAATTTAATTAAAAATCGTTATATTTTAAATCATGTGAGGAAAAATTATGAATAATAATGATGGAATCAAACCTTCAAGGAAATATGCGAATGGAACAGTACACGAGACTGCTAGTGGGAAATTTAAGGTATTAGATCGCTATTTAAAAGATGGTGTAATAATGATTAAGCTTCAATGGTTAGAAAGTAATGTAATTGAAGAAAACAAAGAAGTAAATGTGTCTGCTTCGATTTATAAATTTCAAAAAAGCAGAGGAATGAATGAAAATAGCGCTTTATCTCAGCCTGTAGAAGTACAATTACTACATGATATCAAAACTAGTTTGGACCGATTATTTGAAATTTTAGATATAAGAACTGAGCTTTTGAATCATGCACTAGAAAAAATTGATGAAAATAGAAAGAAAATTGACGAGAATAGAGAAACTCTAAAGACACAACAAAAAATGATTGAGGAACAAAATAAGAGAATTAACACAATCGTAGATAAATTGATTGAAAAAATGTAATGATTAGACTAATGATGACGATTTTTTTTATTTTATCTAGTATCATCATGTTGGAGTTAAGAATGGTTTATTTAGAGTTAACTTTAAAATGAAAAATGAATCTTAAAAATATTAAAACCACTATTCGAAAATAGCCGAATTGTGGTTTTTATTTATATTTGGTAGATAGTAGATAATGGCGATGATGTCTTAAATTACCAACAAATATAACGTTGATTGTATATTAATTTGACGTTAATATTAAATAAAGTAAACTTTAATTTGGAGTTTATTTTAGTTTTTAACGTTTAGTTAACGGTGTACCAAGTTAATTCATAGAAGAATAATATAACGATTTAATATTCACCGATTAAACCAACTAGATTAAAGTGAGCGGGTGATAGAGTGATTGATATTCAGACTGAATATCCAATTGTTATGTTTATAGGAAGTGAAGAGAAATCTAATTATAAAAACTTTTGTGATGTAAATAACTATCATTATAAATTAGTTAAGCCCAATCAGAATAACTCAGCTCTGTTTGAAAAAATAGATTTATTTAATCCGGATGTACTCATTATTTTTATTGAAGAAATACTAAACACATTTAATATAGAGAGATTCAATCAATTGAGGGATTTTTGTGAAAGAAGATATATTTCAACAATTTGTATATGTAATACGACTGATCAAATGACAATGAGTGCCCTTATGCCAGATGCCGTACTTAGTGAATCAGTTGCTGGAATCGAAATTCGGAAATATATTAACAAATTCGTTCAACGTAGAAATCAAATACTGGAACAAGTTTTAATTGATCCAATGACTGGTGTTTACAATTTTAGATATTTGAAAAATGAGGTAAAAAAACAATTAGAAGATTTAAATCGTAGCTACGAATCATTTTCGTTGGTATACGTAAAAATTGAACAAAAACAAGACTATTTTTTGAATCATTTAACGGAAAAAAGTATTATACAATTTTTAAAAAGAAGTTTAAGGTCGTCCGATTTTCTAGCACATTACAAGAAAAATGGATTTGTACTATTGCTACCAAAAACTGTTAAAGAAGATGGCATTATATTAATGAATCGTTTGTCACAATCATTTTCGGAGGTACCGATCTCTTTTGATAATCGAATTCACTATACCTCATTTAATTTTAATGTGCTTGAAATTACTGATCCAAGTATATGCGCTGACGATTGTTTAACAATACTCACTTCTAATGAAATGGATTCAATGAATCGATTTGATTCCTCTGCTAGTAAGAATGAAAATATGATACGTAGGCTAAAAGTAGCTGTAATTAATGAGGATCGTCTCATACGTGAAATGTTAAAACATCAATTGTCCGATTTAGGTGGAAATTTATATGACGTTGAAATAAAAGTGTTTATAGATGGAGAAGAATTTTTAAATGATCCTTGGCATAAGCAAAATGAAAGATATCTATTAATAATTGACCGTATTTTACCTAAAATGGGCGGCTTTGAAATAATCCGAAAAATGCGTACTACCTATGATCGTAGAAAATATTTATGCTTAATGATAGGTAATAAAAGCTCTGAGAATGATATTGCAATCGCATTACAAAGCGGTGCAAATGATTACTTGGAAAAACCATTTAGTCTGAAAGAACTACGTCTTCGTTTAAATAGAATGTTAGGTATAATAGTTAAATGAATATAGTCATCATCCTTTTTCTAACAGGAATCCTTTTTCTATTACTATTTTCGATCTATATTTATTTAGTGTACAAGAAAATTATTAAACAACAAAAAATTAAGCAAAAAGAAGAATGGTTAAATAGAAACATCTTATCCGTTGAAAATTATTTAATCAAAGGAGAATTATCTGCTTCGTTTATTCCAAGAAAAGAAATTGAGTTTGAAGCCTTAGAAAATATATTTAGCAGTTTTATGAGTATTATCAAATTTGAAGAAGGATTTGATCCAATTAGGCCCATTGTCAATTTATATTTTATCTCGAGATATAAAGATAAACTTAAACATGGTAATTGGAGCGAACGGATGAATTCATTGTTATTTATCAATCAATTTAAAATAAAAATGATGCAAGACGATTTAATTCAACATTTATCATGTAAACATTGCTCCCTTGAAGAAAAATTTAATATTTTTCTTATTTTGGCGTGTTTCAAATATGAAAAATTAATGCAATTGTTAGTTGACCAGAAAAAAATACCCTCTTTTTTACTCACGGAAATTTTGTATCTATATGTTAATGAAGAGAATATCCATGAACTGCTTAAAGACTTTGATAATTTACCTGACAATTTTAAAAACCCTATTTTGGATTTGATTAGAATTAAAAATTTGCGATCTGAGCAAATCCATTTATTTCTTGAGAAATTAATGACATCAGAAAGTAGAGAATTAAGAATACGTTCCGTTAAAACAATCGCATCTTTAGGATATATTTCTTCACCAAATTTAATAATTCAACTCTTGGAAACAAATGAGAAAGAGAGTCAACTAAGTAATGAGGAAAAGTTAATGTTTGTACGATTAATGGGAAGTATTCGCAATGATTTATTTTTATCTTATTTAATTGAGTTAATTTCAGACAAGGCTTATATGGTAAGGTCGGAAGCTGCTAAATCGATAAAAAAATATAAGAATGGAAAGGTAGTTCTTAAAAAAATTATCGAAGAACATCCCGATGCATACGCAAGAAATATATCAAAAGAATGGTTGGAGAGGACTGCGGAAATTGATTAATATATTCTTTTTAATTGTTAATAAAGTGATTATCATTTACGTGTTGCTCCTTTGTTCAACTTATTTAATTTTATTTTTACTAGCATTTATGAGATTAAAGAGAGAAAAAGGTCTACATCAAATTGAACAATATAAAAGATTAAAAGAGTCTGCCTTTACTGCACCAATTTCAATACTAGTCCCTGCTTATAATGAAGAAGTAGGGGTAATTAATACGATTTTATCCTTAGTGACTGGAAGTGGCAGGTTAGATTACCCAGAATTTGAAGTAATCGTCATTAATGATGGATCAAAAGATTCTACTCTACAAAAAACGATCGACCGATTCGAGATGAAAGTGGTAAAAAACAAGGTATTTCATAAACATAAAGGGATTGAAACGAAACCGATTAAAAATGTATATCAATCAGCAATTTATCCCTTCGTATTTCTAATTGATAAAGATAATGGTGGAAAAGCTGATGCATTAAATGCCGGAATTAATTTTAGTAAGTATCCTTATTTTGCTTCTATTGATGGCGATACAATTCTTGATTCTGACTCATTCATTAAAATTATGAAACCGATTATTGAAAATACAGATGACGAAATACTTGCTACTGGTGGAAACGTATTAATTGCAAATGGGAGTAAAACCTCGCTTGGTAAAGTAAATGAAATGCTTCTATCGAAAAATCCACTTGTAGTAATGCAGGTTATCGAATATATGAGAGCTTTTTTAATTGGACGAATTGGACTTAGTAATAAGAATTTATTATTAATTATATCTGGAGCATTTGGTGTATTTAAAAAGTCAAGAGTCATTCAAGTAGGAGGGTATTTAACGAATACGATCGGTGAGGATATGGAACTTGTAGTTCGTCTACATCGTAAGAACATAGAAGAAAATTGGGGAGCAAAAATCGAGTATGTAGCCGATCCAGTTTGTTATACTGAAGCACCAGATTCATTCAAATATTTAAAATCACAAAGAGTAAGATGGCACCGTGGATTATTTGAAAGTTTGTGGGCTCATCGTAAAATGATTTTTAATAAAAATTATCGTTCAATCGGATTTATTGCAATGCCATATTTTTTCTTCGTTGAATTTTTAGGACCCATCATCGAGTTTTTTGGCTATGCGTCGTTAATATTAAATGTTGTTTTACACAATATAAATATAATGTATTCCATTGCGTTTTTAATTCTCATGATTATATATGGCTCATTTTTCTCTGTTAGCGCAGTGCTATTAGAAGAATGGCGTTTAGAAAAATATAAAAAAATTAGTGAGTTAAACCGTTTATTTTTCTATTCGTTGACAGAAGCGATTTGGTATCGTCCAATTTTGACATACTGGCGTGTAGTAGCAACAATCAGCATATTCTTAGGACAAAAAAAGGGTTGGGGAGAAATGAAGAGAAAGGGTGTTTAACTTTCAGACTTCCCGCCAAACTTAAAAGGCTGCTTAGCAGTCTTTTTTTTGTTTGTTGAAAAGAATCAGATGTAAAAATTTTAAGTCTAGTCATTATTTCTGTAATTTTATTAAACTAAAAAATCAGAATGATAAATATAAATGAGTAATAGAGCATAAATAGAGTATAGCGGAGGAGTGAAGGATGACAAAAGGATTAAAATTAGTGGGGCTAATTGCTTTCATTTCGATTTTGAATGTGATTGTATTCTCTCCAGGTTTAATCGGAATCCAATTAATTAATGCGAGTGCTTTTCAAACTGCATTTGGGGTATCGTTCATAATAGCGAATTTGTTAGTACTACTATTTAGTATGTTTCAACTATATTTCAAGCCTGTTAAAGAAAAGCCAATTAAGCAGCTAAAAACAAATGAAGATTTCGTTCTTGCTTTAAGTCGATATAAAAATAGTAAAGTACTAAAAGAAGATATTGTTACTTCAATTGAGCAAATCGAACGAATGAAAAAGAAAAAAGTAGTATTTTATAATTTATTAACGGATCGATTTTCTCCAACCGAAATTACATACAACAAGTTTGCATCTGTTGTGGACGAGGTTGAAACATTATTTTATTTAACTATAAGAAACATCATAAACAAGATCAGTACTTTTGATGAATTTGAATATAAAAAAATAAAGGGGAAAGACGGATTACGATACTCTAAGTCATTAATTCAAGAGAAAACAAATCTTTATAATGAATATTTCAACTTCGTAAAAAGAGCAATTGAAATGAATGAAGAGATTCTTGTCAATATTGATAAATTAATTTTAGAAATTTCAAGACTTGATGAAATAGGAATCGATGATATAGAAAAAATGGAATGTATGAAAGAAATCGATACGTTAATTCAACAAACAAAATATTATAGGCAATGAATGAAAGGATGAAAAAAATGAGTAGAAGTAAGTTTCTTTTTGCATCTATTGCAGTGATCGTTGTAGTTTTTCTTCTTGTCTATATTGGAGTTAATATGACTTCAGGGGATAAAGTTGTGAAAATTACTGATAAAAATAAAAATCAGCAATTAACTAAAATGATCTCAAAAATTAATATTTCGAAAGCAAAACCAATTAAAGGTCAAATTGACTTAAGTACAGCTGATGTCGCAAGTGAACTCCCTGATATTTCTAAATTTCCTATATCTGTAGACAATACGACTGATAGTTTTGTTGAAATTTTTTCATCTACTGAAAAATCAAGTGATGGGAAAAATGGTTGGTTAAATGAAGTCGCAAATGAGTTTAATGATGCAAAATTCAATCTAAATGGAAAGCAAGTATCTGTAAAAATTAGAAACATTGCATCTGGTATTGCAACCGATTTTATTAAATCTGGTAAATATGTTCCTGATGCCTTTACACCTTCAAATGAACTTTGGGGTCAAATGATTACAGCAAGTGGTGTTAAAACAGAAACCGTATCATCGCGATTAGTTGGCAATGTTCCTGGAATTGTCATTTCAAATACAAAATATAATGAGTTAATGAAAAAGTATAGTAAAGTCGATCCGAAAACCGTCATAGAGGCAATGACAAAAAATGAACTATCAATGGGATATACCGACCCATTTACTAGTTCAACAGGATTAAATTTTTTAGTTACGACTTTAAATTCCTTTGATTCAAATAATGTACTTAGTGATACTGCTGTAAAAGGGTTTGAAAGTTTCCAAGCAAATGTGCCATTCACTGCTTCTACGACTCTACAAATGAGTGATGCAGCAGAATCTGGCGTTCTAGATGCCTTTGTCTTAGAATATCAAACATTTGTTAATTCACCTGATTTAAAAAATAGTTATAAATTTATACCATTTGGTGTGCGCCACGACAGTCCACTTTATGCTTTAGGAAATTTACCAAAAGAGAAAATGGATATTTTGAAAAAATTTGCTGAATTTACTGGTCAAAATAACCTTCAATCACTTGCGAAACAAGATGGGTTTAATGGGTTGAACAATTACAAATCTGAGCTTAAAACGATTGATGGAGATACTTTAAGTGCTGCACAGAAACTTTGGAAAGGAAAGAAAAATACTTCAAATCCAATTGCTGCGGTTTTTGTAGCAGATGTTTCAGGTAGTATGGATGGTAAACCATTAAATGAACTAAAAGAATCTTTACTTAAAGGTCAAAAATATTTAGGAAGAGATAATAGTATTGGCCTAATCTCATACTCTGCCGATGTTACGATCAATCTTCCAATTGCAAAATATGATGCAAATCAACAGTCAAAATTTGTCGGTGCAGTATCTAGCCTCGATGCAAGTGGAGATACAGCAACAAATGATGGAATCCTTGTTGCAATTAATATGCTGAAAGACGAAATGAAAAAAAATCCAAATGTAAGGCCGCTCATTTTTGTCCTTACCGATGGCGAGACCAATCATGGGAATTCATTGAAGAATGTAAAAGGAATTATAAAAGCATATAAAATTCCAATTTATACGATTGGTTATAACGCTAATATTAAAGCGCTTGAAAGTATTTCGAATATTAACGAAGCTGCAAATATTAATGCAGATTCAGATGACGTAATCTATAAAATTCGTAATCTCTTTAATGTTCAACTTTAAATAGTAGGAGGATTTAAGAATGTCATTTTCTATGCAAGTTGTAAATGAAGAGGAAATCAAGGCAGTAATAGAAGAGCAAGTAAAGCCTGTACCAGAGGAATTAATGAAATTAAAGGCAACAGCGGATGCAAATGTAGCGATGATTATGGAATTAGACACTGTTTCAAAGGAAACGTACGAAAAACGAAAGGAAATTCTTCAATCAATCGAATCATTTGGATTACAGACGATGAAATCTTCTTCGAATAAAAATTCTCTTCTTAAGGTTTCACTTGGTCAACTTGCTAAAAGTGGAGACGAAGGAGGGCAAGTTGCAAAAGGATTAGCAGAGCTTCAAGTTCAATTAAAGGATTTAGATCCAAGTGTAATTAATTTTGCAAAGTCGGGTTTTTTAGGTAAGTTATTTAATCCTATTCGTTCATATTTTCAGAGATTTGAAAAAGCAGATGTAGCAATCGCAGATATCGTAAAGTCACTTGATAAGGGGAAAAAAATTCTTGAAAATGATAACACGACATTAGAGCATGAACAACTATCACTTCGTATTCTTTCAAAAACGCTAGAAAAGGAAATTCAACTTGGAACATTAATGGATGAGTCAATTGAAAATCAAATTGAAAAAGCAAAAATCGAAGGTGAAGATCATGAAAAAATTAAATTCATCTCAGAGGAAGTACTTTATCCATTACGACAACGAGTCATGGACCTACAGCAAATGTTAGTTGTAAATCACCAAGGAGATATGTCCTATGAGGTTGTTATTCGGAATAATCGTGAATTAATTCGAGGTGTGGAACGTGCAAAAACGGTAACGATTTCTGCACTGAATACAGCTGTAACTGTAGCAAGTGCTCTATATAATCAAAAAATTGTTTTACAAAAAATCACTGCTTTAAATCAAACAACAAATACTATTATTGAAGGTACTTCTAGATTATTAAAGGAGCAGGGAGTTGCCATTCAAAAGCAAGCGATGGAGTCAGCGGTTTCTGTTGAAACACTGAAAACCTCATTTACAAACGTTATATCAGCGTTTGAATCGATTAGTATATTTAAACAAGAAGCTTTGCCAAAAATGCGTCAAACAATCCTACAATTTCAAGAATTAACTGAAGTGGGTTCACAACAGATTGAAAGACTTGAAAAAGGGAATCGGATTGGATTATAGGTGTTGGACTTAAAAAAACTAAGATTGCTTTGATCTTAGTTTTTTGCCTTTTCAATCTTATTAATAATTTTGAACTTTTATCATCAGAATAATTAATAAAACTGAAAACTTTATAACTTTTATATTATTTCGCTCTCATTCGTTTAAGATCTTCTTTCGGTGGAAAACCAAATAAACGAGAGTATTCTCTACTGAACTGGGATGGACTTTCGTATCCTACTCGGAATGCTACTTCTGCTGCATCTGAAGACTCGGACAGTAATAAAAGTCGTGCTTCTTGCAATCTTAAGTGCTTCTGAAATTGTAGAGGACTCATTGCAGTTACATCTTTAAAGTGTCTATGTAGGGAAGAAACACTCATATTTGCTATTTCTGCAAGCTCTTCAATTCGTATTGACTTGTAAAAATTCGCCTTAATTTGTTCAATAACTTCCCTTATTCGATTAGTAGTACTTCCTTCGATGGCAATTTGTTGCAATATACTCCCATTCTGTCCACGCAATACTCTGTAGAGAATTTCTTTTGTAAAAATAGGTGCAAGAATTGGAATATCTTCAGGCGAATCTAATAAACGGGCCAATCTAATCACTGCATCTAAAATCGACCCTCTAATTCGTTGACAAAAATCGCTCGGTTTGCATGTTCCTTTAAATTAGTGTGAATTTCAGTATCAGTTAAAATTTCTAAGATTTGACTTGGATTAAATTCAAGTTTTAAAGATAGATATGGAGCGCTTGGTGTAGCTTCAATAACTTGGCCTGTAACAGGTAAATCAACGGATGACACTAAATAATTTCCAGGGCCATACTTAAAACTTTCATTTCCTAGTAATAATTCCTTTACACCAGAAACAACAATACATAAAGATGGCTTATAGACTCTATATTTTGGATCAGTAATATTTGACTCCCGGATGAAAAATAACGAGTTAATTGAGGTATTGTTAACACCTTCATCTCTAGTATTACGATCAATAATTTGGATTAGTTCGCTTAAATAAGAAACGTTAATTTCAGACATATAGTCCTCCTTGCTAACTTTATATTAAAAGAAACATAAAAATTTCATATGATATGTAAAAATGAGAGGATTAGGCAATTATTTAGGAGGAATGAGTTAACGAACTCTGCTTAATTTAATGCATAATTAAGTATATCAAACATATCTTCAAAACTATAATACTATCAATTCACCTCTTAAATTTAAAACCCATATAGGGAGAGATTCTTATGAAATTAATTGCATTGGACTTGGATGGTACTACACTCAACTCTAAAAAAATAATAAGTGAAGAAACGTTAAATTCGATTAAAAAAGCTCAGGCAGCAGGACATATCGTGATGATTTTATCCGGCCGTTCACCAAGTTCAGTAAATGATGAACTTTCAAAGTATGGCTTAAATTGTCCAGTAGGAGGTCACAACGGGACGGCATTATATGTAAATGGAAAATTAATTGAACTAAATTCATTAGGGAGACCTCAAATACAAAAAATCGCCTTAGAAGTTGAGAAAGAAGACTTACCGTACAATGTTTCTACAAATAAGGGAATATTTGCCCCAAGTAATTGGAATGAACGATTTGAACAAGTTGTTTCATCTGGGCGTGTTCCTAAAGAATACTTCAAAAACAGACACTTTAAAATGTTTACTACACCTCCAAGAGTACATGGGCATTCGTTTTTTAACAAAGTTCAAGAAATAACTGATAATGAGGATTTTACGGTTCAAAAGTTTCTGATTTTAACCCTTGATCCAAAACAAATGGAGCGACTTGAAAAAAAATTAAGATTCATAGATGAGACTTTTGTCACTAGTTCCTCCCCTTTTAATCTTGAAATTACACATATAAATGGAAATAAAGGATATGGTTTAAAAGCAATGGCATCATATTTTAAAATTCCGTTAGAAAATACAGTAGCTATTGGAGATGAAAAAAATGATCTACCGATGTTTAATATAGCCGGATTATCAATCGCCATGGGGAATGCTGAAGAAGAAGTAAAGCTCTCAAGTGATCTTGTTACATTAAGTAATGATGAAAATGGTGTTGCATATGCATTCGAAAAATATATTTTTACAGAGTCAAATGTACTATAATAGTAAAGAAATCTAAATACATCTATATAAGCAACGTTTTCCTTGGTTAAATGTGTGAGTTTGTTACTTTATCCAAGGTTGTTTTTATTTGTCTATTTAAACGAATCGATTAAAATATAGAATGGTAAGGGGGACTAATATTTTGGTTAGACGGATAAAAGATCTATTTGCCATTAAGGGGTATAGTTTATTTGTCATCTGTTTGTTATTTGTAGGGATCGGACTTTCAATTACAACTCCTTATTTATCATTGTATTCTACAAAATATATAGGGATGAGTTCTGGAGCATTTGGCATCTTCATGGCAGTGATTTCGTTAAGTGGTGTTTTAGTTAATACATTTATTGCTGAACGTTCTGATCGAGGGATTGACAGGAAATGGCTTATTATGATTGCGATGATTTCATCAGCAATAGGTTATGCATCTTATTTAATATTTCATAACTACTATTTATTATTAGTTTTTGTTGCTTTATTTAATGGATTAGGTGCAGCGGCCATGCCACAAATTTTTGCATCCGCACAGGAATCGGCAAATGCAAGTTTATCTAAAGATAAGACTTTAGCATTATCAACTTTACGTTCGCTTGTTTCTTTAGGATTTTTAATCGGACCATTAGTAGGCACTTTAATTTTAAGAGCAAAAGGTTATCATGGACTTTTTTGGGGAACATCTAGCATTTATATAATGATTACTTTACTAGTATTCTTCTTTTTAGAAAAGAGAAAGCCAGTTCAAAACAATATAAAAAAGAAAAATAAGACAAAAGTAACATCCGCTAAACGAAAACAGCTTCGACTACCATTTATTGCTTTTATCTTATTATTTGCAGTTAGTTCGATTAATTGGATCAACACACCTCTTTTTATCGTCAATGAGTTACATGGTACTAATACTGATGTTGGATTAGTCGTAAGTCTATGTGCAGGTTTAGAAATTCCAATCATGCTTGTGTTGGGAGTGCTTTCTAAAAAAATCTCGAATCATGCATTGATGATCTACGGTTGCTTTATTGGTTTACTCTATTATTTAATCTTAAGCATATCAACCCATACATGGGAGTTAATCATTGCACAATTGCTACAGGCAACATACATCGCAATCGTTATGGGGAATGGTATAAGCTATTTTAACGACCTACTACCAAATTCACCCGGTTTTTCTGCATCAATTTATGCGAATTGCTCGACGATTGGAAGTTTAGTAGGAAATTTAGGAGGAGGTCTGTTTGCACAATTAGCAGGTTTCCGAAATGTTTATTTACTATGTATATTGTTTGTAATTTGTTCACTCATTATATTGTGGAAATCAAAAAACAATGTGGAAATGGAAATATCGACAACTCAGAGTCAGTCTGTATAGTTGATTTAAAAATAAATTAATTTTAAGATATTTTTTCTAATAAACAAAAACGAGCTATAACTGTAGCTCGTTTTTTATATTTTGGCAATAAGAATTAAGATGATATATTACATATAGATCCAATTTAATAGTATAAAAAAATGATGTCGTATGTGAGGATAAAAAAATGAATGATACTGCAAATATATTAATTGTTGAAGATGACGAGGATATTAATCGATTGCTTTGTGATATTATCTACAAAAACAAATATAACCCAAAATCTGCGTATTCTGGGACAGAGGCACTTATTTATTTAGAAAACCAAAAGTGGGATTTGGTTTTATTAGACTTAATGCTTCCAGGCTTATCAGGAGAAGAATTATTAAAAAAAATAACAGAGGAAAGTAATATCCCGGTCATAATCATTTCAGCAAAGCTTGAAATGAAAACTAAAATAGATATTTTAAGGGGCGGAGCGGATGATTATATTACGAAACCATTTGATATAGAAGAGGTTTCCGCTAGGATTGAAACTTGCTTAAGAAGATATCGTCGAATGGCTAATGTACCAATAATCAATCAAATTCAACACAAGGATCTTATTATTGATACAGAATCAAAAAAAGTGTCTGTTAGCGGAAATGAGTTGAAATTAACAGCAATTGAATTCGAGATATTGTGTTTATTCGTAACTTCGCCTAAAAAGGTTTTCACAAAAGCAAATTTATTTGAGAGTGTTTGGAATGAGGAATTCCATGGAGATGATAATACAATAAATGTACATATGAGTAATATTAGAAGCAAGCTTAATAAAGCCAATCCAAATGAAGAGTATATAGAAACAATTTGGGGAATGGGTTACAGACTAAAAACTTAAGGTTTTCTTAAGAATTGACTTAAGACATTCTTATGTTTTCCTTCTTATAGTAAAAGTGTTCACAAAAATAAATTGGTTCAATAGGATCGTTAATTAAATATCCGTTGGACGAGCCACTAAGAGTTTATATAAGGAGGGGTAACTTATGAATGAATTTGTACTTAAAACGAATCAATTATCAAAGAAATATCATAATAAAATGGCCCTTAATAATGTTAATTTATCGATTAAAAAGGGATCCATTTACGGTTTTATCGGGCAAAATGGTGCAGGGAAGTCCACATTAATACGCTTAATTACTGGTTTGGGGTATCCAACAACCGGTTCATTTGAACTGTTTGGAGAAAGCAATGAGCGAGGGTTAATTGAAGCAAGAAAAAGAGTTGGGACAATAATTGAAGGTCCTGCGTTATATCCGCATTTGACAGCAGCTGAAAACTTAGAAGCACATAGGCTTTTAAAAGGAATTCCTGGGAAAGAATGTATCGAAAAAACACTTAGGCTTGTTGGTTTAGAAGATACAGGTAAAAAGAAGGCGAAAAATTTTTCTTTAGGGATGAAGCAAAGACTTGGTCTTGCAATCGCTTTATTGGGGGATCCTGAATTTTTAATATTAGACGAACCAATAAACGGACTTGATCCTATGGGAGTTGTGGAAATACGTGAATTACTTAAAAAGCTTAATAAAGAGTATGGAATTACGATTTTAATTTCTAGTCATATTTTAAGTGAACTACATTTATTAGCAACTCATTACGGCATCATTCATAATGGTGAGTTATTAGAAGAACTTTCAATTAAAGAACTTGATGAAAAATGTAAACACTTTTTGCATATTAAAGTTGATAACCCAAACAAAGCTGCGACTGTTATTGAAAGATCCTTTACTACTCAAAATTTTGAGGTCTTGCCGGACGGTTCGATCAAGTTATTTGATTATGTTGATAGACCAAGAGAGGTATCGAAGGCATTAACTAGTGAAGGTTTAATTATCGAGCAATTTATGCCAATGGGAGAAGATTTAGAAGCGTATTTTACAACTCGCATCGGGGGTGTAAATCGTGGGTAATCTATTGAAAACGGAACTGTATAAATTAAAAAATGATCGTTCATTTCGAACATTACTATTTATTTTAATTCTATTCTCTTTATTGTATCCTTTTACGACTAATATAGATTCAGCATCTAAACTTTCTTTAGATGAATACTATACTTATAATATTTTAAGTATAAACAACGATATTATAAAATTATTACCTTGTATTTTTGCAGGTTTCTTTATTACAAGTGAATATTCGAACGGAACTATGAAATCGATTGTATCTTCGGGAAATAGTAGATTACGAATTTATTTTTCAAAGTTGACGATGTTTTCAATTGGTTCAGCCATAATTTTATTAATACTACCAATTTTTATGTCGACGACTGCTGCATTACATTTTGATTTTAATGGTCCAACTGATTGGATGTTTATCTTTAAAACATATGGTCTAATCACAATTTATGGAGCCGCGTTTGCTTCAGTCATGACGATTATTGCTACTATTTTTACTGACAATGGAAAAACAATTGGATTTTTATTAATGTTTTTTGCTTTAATTAATTCTTTATTAAGTTTTATTGGTTCTAAATTAACCTTCCTTCAAACAATCATTAAAAATTCAGTATTTATGCAATTTCCAAAAATATATAAAGTCAATCAGTTAGATCATAGTGAAGTGTTTACACTTATTTTGGTTCCAATTTTGACATTTATTGTACTAGGTATTTTAGGAAGTTTCATATTTAGAAAAAAAGAAATTAAGTAAGATCGAAAGTGGGTGAGTTTTATGAAATATATAACAATAAGTGTTATCATTCTTTTGTCATATTTTCTCACCCGTTATTATTTGTTAAAAAAAGAGATTAAAAGAACTACTCAGCAATTACAAGCTCTTAATAAAAATACGATTGAAAAGAAAATTGACCTTCAGTATTTTGATAAAGACATTGAAATTCTTACAGCAGAAATAAATAAGCAAATTGATCTAACAAGAAAGTCTAAAGCAGAAAAGCGTTTAAGTGAAAATGAATTAAAACAGGCAATTTCATACATCTCGCATGATATACGAACGCCAATGACGTCGATTTTAGGCTATATTCAATTTTTAGAATCAAATGAAATAACGTCAGATAAAAGAAAAGAATATACAAATATCGTAAAAAATAGTGCACGAAGGTTGAAGGTCTTACTAGAAGAGTTTTTTGAACTTTCAGTCATAGATCAAATTGATTATCCAATGAAGGTTGAAAAAATAAAATTAAATCAATTGATTCTAGAAGTACTATTAGGATTTTACGAAGAATTTAATCATCGAAATTTAGAACCAACTATTGAAATTCCGAATACTGAAATGATGATTATGGCTGATTCTTCTGCAGTAAAACGTGTCATAGAAAATTTAATCATTAATGCGATTAAACATTCTAGTGGAAATATTAATATCCGCCTTGAAAAATCAAATAAATCCATTCTATTATCAATTAGTAATTCAGTTAACGAGTTTAATGAATTGGATTTACAACGTATGTTTGATCGTTTTTATAAAGCAGATCAAACTCGAACAGGTAAAGGCACAGGCCTTGGTTTGCCAATTGCTAAAAGTTTAATGGAAAAAATGAATGGAAATATTACCGCTGAGTTTAAAGAGAATCGATTATATATGAAATGTGAATGGTTTTAGAGGTAGAGTGATATTAAATGGTCCCTAATATAGGGTCTTTTTTTTATTTTATTCAAAAAAGGAGATGACTTATGGCTATACGGTTTTAGGCATAATCAAGTAACATAGAAATTTTATTAAAAAAACTAAAGCTCCCCTTATTGGGCTTACACCTAAAATATTTTTAATTTCTACTAGAAATATTAATATAATATAAAACAAAAACTAGGAGCTATTAAACATCTAGCTCCTTTTTTATGAAAAGACCTTTGGTAATAAAATTACTTCATCTGTTTGTCGAGATATTGAGATAGAACTTTCAATCCAGTATGTAAATCATCTAAAGTTTGTGTAGAAGAAAGTGCAATACGTAAATACTTTTCGGAAGAAGCCTGCCCACTTAGAAAACGATCAGAATGAAACACACGTATACCTTGATTTTTCAAGTCTGCTTCTAAGTTTACCCCATTACTATGTCCGTGTATTGGAAGCCAACGATAAAAACTAAGCGGATGACCAATCTTATTTACAGGGAAATAGGATGAATAAATATCGTTTACAGTTTCAGCCAACTGTTTCTTTTGTTGAACGATTTCATGCGCTTTTCCTGATAAGATCAACTCTGTAATGACTTCAACATCAAGTGATGATGTTTTTACGTTAAGATTAAAAATAGCCTTCAAAATCTTTTCACGTAGTGCATCCCCAAAAACCATGTAAGCAACTCTCAATCCAGAACAGATGGACTTTGATGTACCACAAATATATACGCTTTGTTCTGGAAGTAGGTTATACATCGGTTGTTTGTAATCTGAAATTACTCCCGCTGTTATAAATGCATGTATATCATCTTCGATTAAAATTAAACGATGCTTCCTTATTACGGAAGCTAATTCAAGTTTTCGAAAGTCAGAAATCATTATAGTGGTTGGGTTACTACAAGAAGGCATTAGGAATATACCATGTATATTAATTTGGCTACATTGCTTTTCAAGTTCATCTGGCAACATCCCAAACTGATCTCCAGGAATTGGGATTAATTGAATGTGAAGTGTTTTTGCCAACTCAATAAAATTTGAAAAGGTGTAAAAATCTGTCGCAATTCGATTACCTGGCTCAAATAAACTAGCCAAAGCAAGGACCAAAGCATTTTGAGTACCAGAGGCAATTGCTAAATTATCTTGTTTAGCTTTAATACCAAAAGCTTCCATCCAGTTTAGTGCTGCTGCTTTTTGATGTGGGATACCGGTGGGATCATTATAATTTAATAATTGATCTAAATAGCTTTTACTGACTACTTTCTGAATTGCTTCGGACACAATACTATTCGTTTGTTCAAAAGAAGCCACAAAGCCAAGATCAATACTATTTGCTGTTTTATCTGTTGAAATCGTTATTGAATGGGCAGCATTTGGTGCAACAAAAGTTCCACTTCCTGTAATCGCATAGATTAAACCTTTTACTTCACATATTTTGTAGGCTCGAGTGATTGTCGTAAAATTTAAGTCAAGAAAATCGGCTAATTCTCGCTGCGGTGGTAACTTTGTACCGGGAGCAAGAAAGCCATTAATAATATCTTGTTCTAGTTGTATGGCAATCGAATGATAAAAAGGACGTTTTAAAGTCATTTTGTCGGGTTTCCAAGACATTGGGTAATTATCAAATGAATTTACTGGCATAGGGGTCACCTCTATTGATTAATTCCATACAATTGTATCATTTTTGTATGGAATTCTAAAAGTAAGATTATCTTCCAGTTGAGTCAGAATTTAATTAAATCAACTTTAACAGTACTTGATTTAATTTTTAGAAAATTGTAATCCATACAATTATTTCATTTTTTGTATGGATTCTGTATGTTAAATTATAATAAATTTAACGATACAGGATGTGAAGGTATGAAAAAGGGAAACAAACTTTGGAAGGCATTTCGCTTTGCTTTTCCACACACGATACCCATTTTTGCAGGATTTTTATTTTTAGGTATAGCATATGGGATTTTTATGAACTCTTTAGGATTCAGTGCCATTTATCCGATCTTGATGGGGTTAACAATATTTGCTGGATCTATGGAATTTATTGCAGCAAACTTATTACTGATGGGTTTTAATCCAATAAACGCACTATTTTTAACTTTAATGGTGAACGCGCGACATTTGTTTTATGGAATCTCAATGTTAGATAAATATAAAGGCACTGGTAAGAAAAAGATCTATCTAATTTTCGGACTATGTGATGAGACTTTTTCGATAAATTATACTGCTGATCTACCAGATAGCGTGGATAAGAGTTGGTTTATGTTTTTTGTTACATTCCTTAATCATTTGTATTGGGTAATTGGTGCATCAATTGGAGGAATTTTTGGATCACTTGTAAAATTCAATACAAAAGGGCTTGAATTCGTCATGACTGCCCTTTTTGTTGTTATATTCATAGAGCAGTGGAAAAAAGAGACAAAACACATTAGTGCAATAACAGGGGTCAGTCTTTCAACTATTTGTCTGATTATTTTTGGTGGAGATCACTTCATTATTCCTGCGATGCTTTCAATTCTTGTTACACTTAGTGTACTTAGAAAACCATCTAAGAAAGTCGAGGTATCAGTATGACAATGAATGTTACACAGCAAATTATTACAGTATCAATGGTTGTTTTAGGTACAATGCTTACAAGATTTCTTCCATTTATCATTTTTCCACCGGGGAAAGCTACACCGAAGTATGTACAGTATTTAGGTAAAGTCCTACCTTCTGCAGTAATTGGACTATTGGTTATCTATTGTTTTAAGAATGTAAATGTACTTTCTGGTACTCACGGTATTCCTGAGTTTATTTCAGTAATTGTTGTTGCGATTCTCCATTTATGGAAGAGAATGATGCTTCTTTCGATAGCGGGAGGTACGATTGTTTATATGATTCTTGTGCAATTAGTTTTTTAACAAAATAGGAGTGAAATGATGAAAAATTATAGATGGAGTAATGAGCAAATTAGAAACCAAGTAAATGTTCTTGATGGAGTAATGAATCCGCATATCATTTTAAAAAATGCAACGTATTTAAACTCATATTTGAACGAATGGTTACATGCGAATATTTGGGTTTATCAAGACCGGATTGTTTATGTTGGAGAAGCTCTTCCGGAAAACTTAAATGAAATTGAAGTGGTAGATTGTGAAGGGCAATATTTAGTGCCAGGTTATATAGAACCTCATGCTCATCCCTATCAACTCTATAATCCTCTTACATTAGCAAAGCATGCTGGTCAACTCGGTACAACAACATTAATAAACGATAATCTAAAATTCTTCTTAGAATTGCCTAGTCATGCTGCTTTTGAATTATTGAATGATTTTAAAAATATACCATCAAGCATGTATTGGTGGTGCCGTTTCGACGCACAAACTGAATTTCCGAATAATGATGAGCTATTTAATTCGAAAGATGTTATGTCTTGGCTTGAAAATGAATTGGTTTTACAAGGTGGAGAACTAACCGCGTGGCCAAAGCTACTTAATGGAAATAATCAAATGCTTACTTGGATACAGGAGACGAAGAAGCTAAATAAGAAAGTGGAAGGGCATTTTCCTGGAGCTTCAGAACGCACATTAGCTAAGTTAATGTTATTAGGTGCAGATTGTGATCATGAAGCAATGACAGGAAAAGAAGTACTTTCACGTTTAATGCAGGGCTATATGGTTTCTTTAAGAAATTCTTCGATACGACCTGATTTAGAAGTGCTTTTAAAGGAAATTAAAGAACTCGGAATTCAAAAATTTGATCGTTTTTTCTTTACGACTGACGGTTCACATCCTTATTTTTATGAAAAAGGAATGACTGATGAATTAATAAAAATAGCTATCCGTCACGAAATACCGTTAATTGAAGCATATAATATGGCAAGTTATAATGTAGCTTGCTATTATAATATGGAACATTTACATGGTTCAATCGCCACAGGAAGAATAGCAAATATTAATCTACTAGAAAGTAAAGAAAACCCAACACCTATAAGTGTTTTAGCAAAAGGTAAATGGATCAAGAAAGACGGGAACATAATCAATCAATATTTGCCGATCGATTGGGAGAAATATCAATTCTCTAAACTAGATTTAAAGTGGACTTTACAAAAAGAGGATCTGAGGCTTACAAACTCATATGGTATAAACTTAATAAATAATGTTATTACAAAACCATATGAAAGTATGATTGATGTAGAATGTGATGAATTATCATACGAACATGATGAATGTTTTCTTTTAATGGTTGGAAGAGATGGTTCTTGGAGATTAAACTCGCTAGTGAAAGGATTTGCTAGGCATATGGGTGGATTTGCGAGCTCTTATTCTGGTACTGGTGACATTTTAATCTTAGGCAAAAGAAAATCAGATATGTTGAAAGCTTTTGAAAGAATGAAAGAAATTGGTGGTGGCTTGGTACTAGTAGAAGAGAACAAAGTTGTTCACGAAATTTCTTTAGCTTTAAAAGGTAGCATGTCTGAATTAGATATGGACAGTTTAATTCAAATTGAGAAAAAAATGATTGAATTGTTAAAAGAAAAAGGATATAAATACGACGATCCTGCTTTTACGCTATTATTCTTTTCTGCAACCCATTTACCATTTATTCGATTAACTCCAAGTGGATTATATGATGTGAAAAACAATAATGTAATAGTTTCACCAGTAAAAAGGGAAACGCCACACAAAATAATGTAAGATAGAAATCTCACAATTTATATTTACAATCTTAAGGTATGAATCCGATTTGTAGCGGAATCGTACCTTTTTTATTATGAGGAACTTTTCTTTTAATTGCTGTTACAATAATATTGAATAGTTTTTAAACATCTGATGTACAGTAATATACGTCAATTCAATTAATTTAACATTTTTCTGATAAAATAACCAAAAACTTTTATTTTCTTTTAATTAACTCTTTACTTTAGTAATTAGTTCTTGATACAATATCTTTCCGTCTGAAAATTCGGCAATTAAATTTACATATAAGGAGGTTAGGAAAATGAATTTACAACCATACGAAGAAGAACTTCTATATTTAAACACAATTTTATCTGAAATGGAACGGCAGCTAACGAAACTTGAAGGGATTCCTGTTTACACTGGAAGTGATGTAACAGAACAAGTACTTGAAGGAATTCGAGAAACAAATCGAAGAAATCTTCGCTTAGCTAAAAACGAACCTTATTTTGGCCGAATGGATTTTCAAGAGGAGCATAAAGATTCGATACCGGTTTACATAGGAAAAGTAGGAATATCAGAACAAACTACGGAAAATCCATTGATAATTGATTGGCGTGCCCCAATTGCAAGTATGTTTTATTCGTTTACAGGAGGAGACGATCCTGCTTATTACGAATCACCTGAAGGTATTATCGAAGGGATAATATTTTTAAAACGAAATATAGTAATCCGCAAAAAAAATCTCCAACGCGTTGTAGATACATATGTAAGAGGCGATCAAGATGTATCAACAACTGATGATTTTCTTCTATATCGATTAAGTGAAAACAAAGATAATCGCTTGAAGGATATTGTATCTACTATTCAATCTGAACAAAATGATATTATTCGTTCATCCAAAAATACACCTTTAGTCATTCAAGGAGTAGCAGGAAGCGGAAAAACAACTGTTGCTCTTCATCGACTAGCATTTCTGATTTACCAATACCGTGAAACATTAAGGGCAGATAAAATGATTATTTTTGCACCTAATAATATGTTTCTAGATTATATTTCAAACGTTCTTCCTGAATTAGGAGTAGGTGGCATTCAACAAACAACATTTTCTGATTGGGCATTAAATACCCTCGACCATGAAGTAAAACAAAAGGATTCCTCAGAAAACCTTAACAAATGGTTCGCAACTGGTGCTAATCGCCTTGAAATCAATCAAAATAGTCCAGGTAAATGGAAAGGCTCCACTCATTTTATGTCATATATTGATCGATGCATGGAT
This sequence comes from Gottfriedia acidiceleris, assembly GCF_004138285.1. Taxonomy (GTDB): domain Bacteria; phylum Bacillota; class Bacilli; order Bacillales; family Bacillaceae_G; genus Gottfriedia; species Gottfriedia acidiceleris_A. The sequence goes on from NZ_SCFN01000010.1 coordinate 215,209, forward strand.
ATGTATGAAGCCTCAGCTGTACCTGAAAATGATTTCAAACCATGGAAAAAAAGAATGATTGATAAAGAAACACTTAAACATTGGTTTAGTTTTGAATATAAACATTATCCACTTGCTAAACGGAGAGAACGCATTGTTGCTAGGCTTAAGAAATGGATTGATAATGAGCTAAAGGTTATAGAAGAAACTAACATAAAAAAAGAAAAAAAGAAAAAAGCAATTCAATATTTAAATTCTTATATGAAACAATGGCCAAAGCATACTGCACTTACTTTCTATAAATCTTTATTCACTACAACAAAGAATGCTTCTATTGTAGACGAAATACCGAGAGATATTATTAAATCTACAACTTTAAATTGTAAAAAGAAAGAGATGGATCAGGAGGATTTGGCTCCGCTAGTATATATTCACAATCGTCTTTATGGAATTGAGTCAAAGCAAAAGTTTCATCATGTAATAGTAGACGAAGCGCAGGATTTTTCACCTTTTCAAATTGCATTATTAAAGCAGATGACAATTGGAAATTCGTTCACCATTCTCGGAGATTTATCCCAAGCTATTCACGAGTATCAAGGGATTAATACTTGGGATGAATTTTTAGAGGTATTCAATGAAAAAGAAGTAACCTATTACGAGTTAAATAGAAGCTATCGTTCCACAATGGAAATCATTCATTTTGCGAATGAGATTATAAAAAAAGCAAATATACCTGTTAGCTTAGCAAATCCAGTTTTTCGAAGTGGAGAAAAAGTTAAATTACTAGAAGTAGATCATACAAATCGGATTCAAGTAATCATTAATTCCATCAAACAATTAAAAATGGATAAAATGGATACAATTGCAATTATTGGCCGTACTGAGGATGAGTGTGCAAATTTACATAGTGAATTATCCGCAGCTGGAGAAGAAGTATCCTTTATTCATTCAAAACAGAGAAAATACGAAGGTGGAATTTCAGTAGTACCAGTTTATCTTTCTAAAGGACTTGAATTTGATGCTGTACTACTTGTCGATGTAGATGACATGCACTATGAAAAAACTAAACAAGACGCTAAGTTACTTTATGTTGGATGTACTCGAGCACTTCATAATTTAATCGTACTTTATTCTGGAAACAAATCTCCACTAATTGAAAAATCACCACTTCAGACAGTATAAATACAATTGATGTCACGTTGCATCAACTGGCTAATTATTTTAACTAAGCGCTAATTAAAAGCATTTACAAATATTTAATACTAATTTTCAAAGGAGCATCGATTTTACAGATCGATGCTTTTTTATATTGACTCGATTGAACTTCTAAAACTATAGAATCATTTTCAATCTATTCCTTAAAACAGACAATTCTTCTGTTATTGTCAAAAAAACTCCTAAAATATGGTAAATCTTACTCATTTCAACAAGATTAGTAGTCTATTAAGATTGAAGTATTAAATAAAAAGTAGGTGATCATCATCGAGACAAAACAAGAAGTCATATTGTGCTTAAAGGATCTAAAAAAGGACTATGGTGCAAAATCGGTTTTAAAAGGAATTGATTTAACTGTTCATCGTGGACAAATTATTGGTTATATTGGACCAAATGGAGCAGGTAAAAGCACGACTATAAAAATTTTATTAGGGCTAGAAGGAAATTACACTGGGAATGTTGAGATTTTTGGGGAAGAAATTTCAGAACAGAATGTTGAATACAAGAAGAAAATTGGGTATGTTCCTGAAATTGCCGAACTATACGATAATCTTACAGCTAGAGAGTATTTAACATTCGTTGGCGAGTTATATGGGCTGGATTTTGATGAAGCTGATGAGAAGGCTATGAAGTTAATGAAGGTATTTGGTTTGGAGGAAGTTTATTTTTCCCGAATAGCTTCTTTTTCAAAGGGGATGAGGCAAAAAGTCCTTATCATTTCAAGTTTAATCCATAATCCTGACTTATTGTTTTTGGATGAGCCACTTAGTGGGCTTGATGCAAATAGTGTAATGGTATTTAAAGAAATATTAGGCATTCTAGCAGCAAATGGAAAAACGATTTTTTACTCATCACATATAATGGATGTTGTAGAGAAAATAAGTAATCGAATTATTTTGATCAATGATGGTAAAATCGTTGCAGATGGTAGTTTTAAAGAACTAAAGGAGCAAAATGAAGAAGGATCATTGGAACAGATTTTCAATCAGCTTACAGGGTTTAATGAACATCAAGCTTTAGCTGAGGAATTCGTTTCCATTGTTAAAGGGGGATAAATGTGAAGGATTTCCCTATGTTAAAAATTTTAGACTTTTTTCGACCGCTATTTGAACTATTTGGTGTTGAATATCCAATCATGCGTAAAATTTTAGCAGTTAAATTAACAATGGATAGTCGTAGGACACCGACCATTTTTAATCAAAACAATAAAAAAACAAAGAAAGACGAAGAAAATGGATTCACAAAATCATTAGGAATGTATGCTTTACTTAGTTTGATGCTCATTCCATTAGTGATTTTTGGAAAAAGTTATATATATGAAATGAGTGCTTTTTTTGGCATTATTATGTTTCTCATCATGACATCAATGATCTCGGATTTTTCAAATGTCTTACTGGATGTGAAAGACAAGGGGATTCTTCATACAAAACCGATTGGAAAAAAGACGATTACTGCTGCTAAAATGGTACACATATCAATCTATCTTTTATTAATAACTACATCTATTACAGCATTGCCAGTAATAGTTGGGACATTTAGACACGGTTTTTTATTCTTAATTTTGGCGATTATAGAGCTTCTTCTCGTCAATTTATTTATAGTTGTCTTAACGTCAATTATCTATTATTTTATTTTAAGATTTTTTGATGGTGAAAAGTTAAAAGATATTATCAATTACGTTCAAATCGGATTATCAATTTCGATCGCTGTAGGTTATCAACTTGTTGGTAGAGCGTTTAGCTTTGTAAATTTAGATATGTCATTTACGCCAACTTGGTATCATTTTCTTATTCCGCCTATTTGGTTTGGGGCGCCATTTGAGTTGATTTTAAATCGTAATACAAGTACATATCTTATTGGATTTTCTATTTTAGCAGTAATAATCCCCATTATTGCAATCATGTTCTATAGTTTATTGATCCCATCATTTGAGAAAAATCTTCAAAAATTATCAAATAATAGTGGGATAAACAGAAAAAAAGAAAGTAAGTGGAAGAACTGGCTGTCTAGAGTATTTTGCAATAATAATGAAGAAAAGGTATTTTTTAAATTCGCAGATAATATGATGCGAAATGAGAGGGAATTCCGTCTAAAGGTTTATCCATCATTGGGATTATCACTCGTTCTCCCATTCGTTTTTCTATTCAATCAATTACAAATTTCTTCATATCATCATATAGTTTCAAGTAAGAGTTATTTAACGATTTATTCGTCTTGCTTAATTATTCCAAATGCGATCGCAATGCTAAAATATTCCGGGAAATATAAAGGAGCCTGGATCTATAAAACAGCGCCAGTATCGAACCTCGCACCATTATATAGTGCAACATTAAAAGTATTTATCGCAAATCTCTATTTTCCTGTCTATTTTATTTTAAGCATAATTTTTATCGGAATCTTTGGTATTAAAATAATTCCTGATATATTAGTAGTTTTTGTAAGCTCAATTTTGTATACAGTTATTTGCTCAAATTATCTTAAAGGATCACTGCCATTTTCTGAGTCTTTTGAGGATGCTCAACAAAATTCAGGTATCAAAATAATGATTGCCTTAATATTGGGGGGCATTTTGGCATTAATTCACTGGGGGATAACTTTTATTCCTTTTGGTGTAATGATTTACTTAGTATTGCTAATTATGGTGACTTTCTTTTCATGGAAACGTGCATATAACACGATATGGAATTTTTAACAATTGAAATTTGAGATTAGTAAATTATTTTTAAAAAGTAGGAAGCAATATGCTTTCTATTTTTTATATTTTATTTCTTGGGTAAGATAAATGAGTGAGTTGAGCAATTAAATAGAACTTTTTAATTGATTGGGATAATATGGGATTGTAGCTTAAATAAAAAGTTTGTGAGAGGACGTTGACTATGTCTAATTTATTCAAACCATTCAAATACAAAGGATTAGAATTAAAAAATCGTGTTGTAATGCCACCGATGTGTCAATATTCAGTCCATTTAAAAGACGGGATTCCAACAGATTGGCATTTCGTTCACTATACTAGTCGTGCAATCGGGGGTACGGGTTTAATCATTATCGAGATGACAAATGTTGAAGATCGAGGCCGCATTTCAGATTATTGCCTAGGAATTTGGAGTGATGACCATATACCAGCATTTAAGCGCATTATCGATGAATGTCATAAATATGGTGCAAAAGTTGCGATTCAAATTGCTCATGCAGGACGTAAAGCTGAAGATGCTCCAAATCCAGTGTCCTCTTCACCAAACGCTTTTAATGAGAAATCAAAAACTCCACATGAGTTAACAACTTTAGAAGTTAAAGAAATGGTTGAAAAGTTCAAAAAAGGTGTAGAACGCGCGGTTCTTGCAGGGGTAGATACGATTGAGCTTCATGGAGCACATGGATATCTCATCCATCAATTTGCATCTGCTTATACAAATCAAAGAACAGATGAATATGGACAAGATAAATTTTTATTTGGAAAAGAAGTCATTAAAGCAGCTAAAAGTGTAATGCCAGCTGACATGCCACTTATTATGCGAATTTCTGCGTTAGAATACGTGGATGGAGGCTATGGACTAGATTATTCTGTAGAAATGGCTAAGGCATTCCGTGATGCAGGTGTTGATCTCTTCCACATTTCATCTGGTGGTGAAGGTCCAATTGGTTCAGGAGGAAGACCTGGATCACATCCCGGATATCAAGTCAAATTGGCTGAACAAATAAAGAAAGAAGTAGAAATCCCTGTCATTGCAGTAGGGAAATTAGATGATGCAAATCTTGCAGAATCTGTACTCGGCAATCAAGAAGCGGATTTAATCGCTGTTGGTCGTGGGATGCTAAGCAATCCTTATTGGGCAAATGATGCTTCTATCCTTCTTGATGGGAAACCTTTGACTCCAAAACCTTATGAGAGAGCATATTAAAAATAAATTAGAAAAGTACGCTTATTGATCAGCGTACTTTTTAATTTTAATGAAGCTATAAAAACTTGAGTAGTTTATAGATGTGTAGACAAAGTCCAAGATTTAGCATTACTAGACTTATTTTGAATTTACTTCATCAAAAAATGGTTTGTTAGCAAAATAATACATAACTGCCATCATAAATTCTCCACCAATAAGATTTCCAATCGTAACAGGAATTAGATTTCGAATAATCCCTGACATAGAAATAGTGGTAGGATGATCAATTACAAGTGCTATTGCAAAGGAGCACATATTGGCAATACTATGCTCATAACCGGACATAAAGAAACAAAACACAAATAACATCATCGCAGTAATTTTTGTTAGATTTTCAGTTTCACCAAAAGACATTGGTATGAAAAAGGCAAGACACACGAGCCAATTACACAAGATGCCCCTTGCGAATAAATGAAAAATAGAATTATCTATTTTATGTTCGACAACTGATAATAGAAATGCACTAGAGTCAGGAGCATCAAAGAGTCCTGTAGTATAAATGATAAAAGCAAAAAGACATGCCCCTAAAACATTTCCCACATAACTATATACCAAAAGCTCAAAAACTTTAGGCCATTTCATTTTATCTCTCAATGCAGCATAAGTGTAATAAAATGTATTCCCAGTAAAGAGATCTCCACCACCATACCAAATCAACACAATAGCTGCTCCAAATGTTAATGCGGCAATTGGGTAAGCAACAGGAGAATTAACTAAGAAAAAGCCGTTTCCTGTCTTAAAAGCTACCATTACACCGAAACCTATAAACATACTTGCAAGCATACTTCTTAATATGTAGCGAAGATGGCTTTGCTCAAATATTTTTAATTTCTTTAAGGCTAACTTTTCTACTTCTAACAGCGGTTTTATTTCCATCGAATCACCCCTTTTTAATTTGTCCATAAATGTTTAAGAAATAGCATTTTTGTAAAATTTTATGGTAAAATTTAATTATTAACAATTTTCCGTATAATTAAATCTTCTCTTTTTAAAAAGAGTTGTAGATAACGAATAGTAGATATAGAAAAGTACATCGGAGGGGTTATTTTGAAAGAAATTATAGTACGCCCATATACATTTGAAGATGCAGAGGCTAAGTTAAAATTACATGTAGAAAATAAAGATCATTTTGAAAAATGGTCTCCTACGTTAAGGAAAGAGGACTTTTACACCGTTGAAGGACAAATGAATAGTATTAAAGAGTTTATGGAAAAAAGTGCAGAAGATAGTAGATATGATTTTGCGATTTTTGTTAAAGAAAACAATGATATAACTTTAATAGGAGAAGTACAGTTCATTTTTGTTACACGTGGACCTAAACAAAGTTGTATGGTTGGTTACCATATTGGGGAAAAATTTAATGGGCAAGGATATATGACGAAAGCTTTGAAACTTGCTCTGAAAATAGCATTTGAAGATTTGAAGTTCCACCGAGTGACTTCAGAAGTTAATCCAGAAAACTTAGGGTCTTTACGCGTACTTGAAAAGGTTGGATTTGTGAAGGAAGGGTATTATCGAAAAAACTTAAAAATTAGAGATCAGTGGTATGATCATGTTTGTTTGGCAATCTTAGAAGAAGAATTTGCAGAGAAGGTTGCACAAAGCTAATTTGGTAAAATAAATATTTTGTTTAATTTAAGATAGACAGTTTACTGTTTATCTTTTTTTAATGGAAAATAATTTTAATATCTATATAAAAAGTTCAATTTTGCATTAGTTGAAAATAATTTAGATGCATTTACGACATAATTTTTAATTTGTCATAAAATTTTAACAATAAAAATAAAGGAAAATTGGCATATTTTAGCTAATTAATAAGAAAGGGAGTTCATACTCTCTTTTCTATTTAATAATCGATGCAACAATTCGATTTAAGTGTAAGATGCTCAAAGTAAAAACTATGGTGAAAAAAAGGAGTGGTAGGGATGAATTTCTACATTATATCGGAAGAGAAAGAGAACCAAAACATTCATTATTACTGTATCGCTGCAGGTAGCCATCGCTACGACTTTGCTGTTATCTTTTCGGGAAAATTTCTAGGGAAGGCAATGGTTGTCTCTATTCAAAGTGGGAGAATGGTATTACTTTGCAGAGAAGATATTGACCATCCAGAACACTGGGACCAAAAGCTTGGAATTGCAGCTGAAGACATCAAAGAAATTGAATCGTTTTTTCATTCCATTTTGGACCAACGAATTTTTAGTGATCAATATTAAAAAGCGAGAGTCTCCAAATTTTAGGAGACTCTTTTTAATTGGTATTTATAAGTACATGTTTGGTTTCCTATTTAAGTAAAGAGAGTAGCTATTTCGCTACCTCTTTTTTATTTTAGAACAAAAAAATTAAAAAACATTTCGACACATTATTTTAGTTGCTTCACAAAATACCATTTAATTTATTAATTTCCAATTATAAGTAAAAACAAACACAAATCCTAATAATTCTGAAGGGAATGGAAGTACGATCGTACCAGCTGATCCTACTAAGAATATCAAATTAAATCTTGTAAATGAAATTACACCAACTCAACTATCATTCTACTACGGCGACACACTTACACAAACCGTTCCGGTAGGGACTTATTATTTAGAAGGATACGGTAACATTAAAATTGATGTAAATTCAACAACCTATATTGAGTTTAATAATTAATAGAAAATAATATTCTGTGGGGTAAAAATAGGTGAGTTCTTATTTTTACCCCAGTTTTTTCTAGGTGAAAAAATGAATAAGGAAGATTTTTCTATTTATCTAAAAAAATAATTAATTATATGTCAATTTTGTATTAAATCAATTACAATTAATAAGAGTTTGTTACAATCATAACTCTTATTCTATTGATAGTGAGTAAAAACGCTTGTTTCGGTCATTGCGTTACAGGTAATTAGACCTTAAAAATTCCAAAAAACATCTATTGTCAAATTCAAAAGTTCTATTTTTGACTAATCTAAAAGGTATTATTAAGTGTTTACTAGAAAATAATTCCAAGAGAAAGGAGGGTTTTGACAGTTTTGATTTGGAGCTGATGTAACTACATATAAAATTTAATCCATTTGTTTTCATACATAATAAATTCAATCTTTCTTTTAAATGAATGGATTAATGTTTAATTGTTACATATGTTTGTCTAGTAATTTTCTATTAAACTATTAAATAAAGGGGCTCAACAATGAAGAAAAAAAATTATTTAGCTTTACCTGTATCAACAATTCTGTTATTTTCAAGTATTTATTCTGGGACAGTTCAAGCCGCTTCAGTAACAGGAGCTAATAGTACAGTTGCTAATCAGGTAAACTCTGGTAAAAACCTTAGAAAAAGCCAAATGAAAGAAGTGCCAAAAGCAAGTGGTAAAGTACTCCCTAAGAAGGCAGAATCTAAAATTGAAACAAAATTAAGAGATAAATTAAAAAATAAACAATCAGTAACGAAACATAATGATCAAACAGGTGAATTAATCGTTAAATATAAAAAGAAAGTGACTACAGGTGAAATTACTTCACTTCAGAAAAAATATTCTTTAAAGTCTTCAAAGAAATTAAAGAATTTAAACGCTGAAGTAGTAAATATTCCAACAGGTGAAAGCACTAGTGAGTACATAACGAAACTAAAAAAGGATCCAAACGTTGAATCTGTACAACCGAACTACAAATATTACGCTTCTGACTTCAATAATGCTAATGACTATTATGATCAATTATGGGGACTTAATAATAAAGGACAAACGATTAATGATAGTGTAGGAAAAGAGGATATTGATGTAGACGCACCTGAAAGTTGGACTAATTTTAGTTCAAAATTAGCAAATCAGGAAGCGCAAGTAGTAGTTGGTGTAATCGATACAGGTGTGGATATTAACCATCCAGATTTAGCAGGAAAAATTTGGACAAATACTAAAGAAATTCCTAATAATAAAATTGACGACGACCATAATGGTTATGTTGATGATGTAAATGGTTGGGATTTTTATAACAATGATAACAGTGTTTACGATGCACTTGATGGAGATGAGCATGGTACTCATGTATCCGGAACAATTGCTGCAGCTTTAGAAGGACCAAATTTAACAGACAATAAAGGTGTAGTTGGTGTTGCTCCTAACGTAAAAATTTTACCGTTAAAATTCATCGGTCCTGATGGAGGAACATCTGCAGATGCGATCGAAGCAATCGAATACGCTAAAAGTATGGGCGTTAAAATCACAAATAACAGCTGGGGTGGCGGAGAATACGATCCATTACTTGAAGAAGCAATTGAAAATTCTAATAGCTTATTTGTAGCGGCTGCGGGTAATGACGGTATGGATAATGATGAAGAAGGGGCTTATCCTGCAAGCTATGAAAGTTCTAATATCTTATCAGTAGCTGCTGTTGATAACAAAGGTAACTTAGCACCTTTCTCAAATTATGGTACTGAATCTGTAGATGTTGCTGCTCCTGGAGTTGACATTATCAGTTCAGTTCCTAAATACCCAATCGATGAAATTACAAAATCATTGAAAATTGATCAAGCTGGAGCATCAGCCCAAATTAATGGGGACAATTACAAAGCGATCTTTGATGGCATTGGATATGAAAAGATATCTGAAAAACAAAGACAGGATGCTTTTGATAAAGCACTAAGTTATTTAGATTTAACAGATACAAGTAAAATATTACTAGTTCAAGATGATGAAAGTGATCTTGCAGACATGTTAAAAGATATTCCAGAACTTTCTAAAATCTTTAAAAACTATTTACCAATGTATCAAACTCTATTGTCTAAGTATTCTTCGGTAAAAACGGTTACGATCAGTTCAGAATCGTCTTTATCCATGAGCAATAATGATTTATCACAATACGATGCTGTAGTTTGGTTTACAGGGAACGGTATTGGATTTAACTCTGAGGAAGGTAATGCTTTAACAAAATCAGATACAGAATTATTAAAAAATTATCTTACTAACGGCGGTAAATTATTATTATCAGGTGTTAACGCCTTAATAGGCCAAGAAAAATCATCATTTGTAAAGGATTCTTTACATTTAAATGTTTATTCAGAGATGGGTCCAAGTTTAAATGTTGAAGGTTTATCTGGTGGAATCTATGAAAATACTAAGTTTGATGTAAACCGATATGATTTACCTTACTATATTGCTGATTATGTAACTTCGAATGATGAACAAAAAACAATCATTAATTCTAAATATGTTTCTGATTATGCACAAGCATACGATTATTATAGTGGAACATCTATGGCAACTCCACATACTACGGGTGCTGCTGCTATTTTATTAGGTTTACATCCGGATATGTCACCTGAGATGCTTAAACTATATACGAGTGCAAAAGGAACGAAATTAGATTCACTAAAAGATCTTGTAGGTACTGGAAATATTGTTAAAGCTTCAACTTTAGATAACTTTGATGACAATGATACACCAGGAGTTCCATTAGATAAAAGTATATTAAATGGAAGTCTAGATTTTACAAAAGATAAAAACGATGTTTATGCAATATCATTAAAAGAAGGCCAGGGCATCACATTCTCATTAAATGGTCAAGCAGAAAGCGATTTTGATTTATATGTGTATAATGAATTAGCAGCTAGTGTAAATAATAAGAATGGTATGGTTGCATACTCAGAAAACGTAAATTCATCTAAAGAAAAGATAAACTTTATCGCTCCTAGAACTGGTATTTATTTTGTAAATGTCTACGACTATAATGGTTCAGGAAACTATAAACTTTATTCTGGCAATTTCGGTGGATCGTATGAAGATGATTCTGACTCAGTCACTTTAGAGGGAGATTGGAATCCAGCATTTAATCCACAATTCTCTGAAGAAATGGCAGGAGTCCTTAATTCTAGAGGTGAAGTTAATTTCTCTTTTGTAGGGTCTAGCATTGAATGGCAAGGTTTTAAAGATCCATCTCAAGGAATTGCCGATGTTTATATAGACGGCAATAAGATAGCGTCTCCATCGCTTTATGATAGTACGTTAAAATCAAAGCAAAGTTTATTAAAATATGATTTTACATCTTATGGCAATCACTCTATAAGAATTGTTTGGACTGGAAAAAGTGATCCAGCGGCAAGAAAATCTGCTACAGCGATCAATTTGGATAAATTTATTGTAAAAGATAATCCTATTTCATTAAAAACATCATTTGATACAGCAAAGAAATATCCAGTTATTTCATGGACTGCTCCAAAATGGGCTGAATCATATAATATTTATCGCAAAGAGTCGTCACAAACTGGTTATGTACAATTAAATAAAACGCCTATTACTACAGAGTCTTCTACAGCGTCTTATACAGATACAACTGCAATGTCACCTGGAAAAACGTACAACTATGTAGTAGTAATTAATACACTGGATAAAACTGAGACACCTTTTTCAACATCAGTTAATTACGTAAACGATGATGATATTAAAGCAAGTCTACCATTGAATGGTACTGTAAAAGGAAGTCTAAATGCTGACGCAAAAGACTTCAAAGATGTTTGGTCTAAAACGTTAGAAAAAGATAAAACATATGAAATTAACTTAACTGGCCCATCAAATGCAAACTTTGATCTTTCTTTATACAATACAGGTTTATCAACTATTTATGGTCAGCTTGTATTGAAACAGTCGGCTAGTAATACTTCTTCTGAAAAAATCGTCTTTAAGCCAACGAAAACTGGAAAGTATTATATTGTTCCTTCTACTGGAAAAGACTCTGGTCAATATAGTCTATCTATTTCCGTGCAAACGACAAAAACAGTAGAGAACACTGATACTAATGTTAAATACTCTGGAACTTGGAGTAAGTTAAAATATACGAGCGCTTCTGGCGGTACGATTAATCAAACAAAAGGATCTACTGGATCCCTTCAATACAATTTTAGTGGTACGGGTATTACTGTATATGCTTTAAAAGATAAAAATATGGGTAGAGCTGATGTTTATATTGATGGTAAAAAAATCAAGCAAATTGACCTTTACTCTTCAAGCCGCAAATATAAAGTGAATGTTTTTAATTTGCAAAACTTACCAAACAAAGCTCACACTATTAAAATTGTTGCTACTGGGACAAAATCTAGTGCTGCAACAAACAAGTTAATAAATGTTGATTCGTTTAAATTAACTCAGTTTTCTTTAGTTAAATAATAAGATCAGCAGTTGTTTAAAAAAAAATCCTGATGGCTCATTTGAGTTATCAGGATTTTTTGTTTTCAATTTAGTCTAGTTTATAAAATTACCTTTACTAAAGGAAATTAAATAGTGACAAATTTTGTGAAATATTTTGAATAATATAGAGGTTTTTCTATGTATTTGGTAAAATTGGAAACCAAGAGTGTTTATTGGTTCTTCAGCGGAAGCTATTCATTATGTTGAAGCCGTATTTGAAGGACTAAAAAGAGATACGGAAGTTACGATGTGGATGAATGCTTTTGAAGAACTAGAGTACACGATGGATGATTTAGAAAAGCAACTAGATACAAATGACTTTGCAGTATTCATTTTTACTCCAGACGATATTTTAGAAATTCGCAATGAGAAATATTTAGCAACAAGAGATAATACAATGTTTGAAATGGGACTATTTTGGGGGCGTTTAAAAAGAGGACGTGTTTTTTACATTATGCCAAATGATACTAAAGGCATAGTACATAAAAACTCTATAGAACCTCTGAACTATCATTTACTTTCGGATTTAACCGGTCTTAATTCATTAAAATATGATATACGTGATGATAAGGATATAGTTCAAGAAGTGACTGGTGCTTGTATTAAAATAAAGAGAAAAATTAGAGAAACAGGTTTATTTCCTGATCTTCAAAATAAAATTGATGATTTAATCGTACAAAAAAAAGAAAGTGAAGTTGTTGCTAAATTTAGTACACTTCTAACACTTGAACTTTTAAAATCAGACCGAAATAAAGTTGCGATTTTCTTATCAGATAATTTAAAAAGGGCTCATAGTGTACCTGAAGGTTATGAAATTGCTGATGTAGGTGTATGGAAAGTAGAAGGGTCTGACGGTTTAAAACATGTTGCTGGAAAAAAATCTAGAATCGATTTTTATCATTTTGATGTGAATGAAGGTATTGTTGATGATCGAATCTTTGTGATCGATAGTTATCTAAATAGCGAAATTATTTTCATTAAAAAAAGTGAATTTTACAATACATACTTAATATGCTATCCTATTGAAAATAGTATGGTACTAACTGTCACTTTTTCAAGTGAAGAGTATGAAGCAATTGATCTAACTGAAGATGAAAAAGACTTCCTTTTAGGAAGAAATAAAAGATTAATGAAAACAATAAACGAACTATTTGGAGGTGTTTCTGTATGACTAGGCATATCAACTTAAATGATGCTAAAAAGGAATCCAAGAAAGATTTCTATCCAAAAGTTGAAAAAGGTATTGGCCAAAAGGGACTTGCTGATTTTAATGGTAAAACTGAAAGAGGAATTGTTGTTCTCCGTCGTAAAGCAGAATACGGAACTCCAGATCAAATGACAGCATATTAAAGTAAAAGGGTGACTAAAATTAGTTACCCTTTTTTTGTTTTTAAATTACTTCAATTTCTTTTTTTAAATCTTCCATAAAAGGTACTTGAATATGAAAAAAAGACAAAAATAAGAAAATTAGTAACTCATAAGATTTTCACCCAAAACCTACTTTACTTAACAATCATCATGTTGGACACTGATTGACAAACTCATGTTTACAACAGTCTGAAAAGCATGGTTGCCAAGCTTTTGCACTTTAAAAATCTACTCATTACCCATCAGTTTTATTAATTTAGATTCTGTATTTGTATTTTCAACAGGAGTATAAACACTGCATCTTAAATCAATGTTTCCTTGAACTTGTAAGGATGTTAAGTTAAAAAGCATTTTTCCTGCTTTTGCGTGTCTAAACTCGATTAATACATCTGGAGCCGAACTAACTTCGCTCTCATTCCAGAGTTCATGAAATTCTGGGAAATTTTGTTCCATTTCATTAATAAAGGAAGTGTACCATTGATCTCCCACGTATTGTCCGTAATAAGTGCGAAAAATTGCTAAAAAGCCTTTTACAAAATGGACCCAATTCACTGCTAAACTTTTAAATTCTTTTCTAGAGAAGAGCAATTGAATAAGATTTCGTTTCTCTTTTGGTATTTGTTCGAAATCTAAAAATACGTGAGCGGCTGCCTGATTCCATCCAACGATATGGCACCTTCGATCCGAAATAATGATCGGACAGTTCCGAAGTTCATTTAATATTTTAGTCAAAGCTGGACTAATAACTGTTTCTTCTTCATTTGAAAATGACCGTTTTTCAGCTTCCGGTAATGCAAGTGCATATAAATAATTTCGCTCATCCTTAGTTAATTGTAATGCATCTGAAATGGCGTCTAATACAGAATTAGATACTGTTATATCTCTTCCTTGTTCTAGCCACGTATACCATGTTGTACTTACTCCTGCTAACCCGGCAACCTCTTCTCTACGAAGGCCCGGAGTTCTTCTACGAGTTCCGACTGGTAATCCTACCATTTGCGGATTTATTTTAGACCGCTGCGTTTTTAGAAATTCTGACAGTGCTTGAAGTCGTGTTTCTGGATTCATCTTATAACTCCCTTCTGAACGTAGTATAAATTATACTAGGATAAACTACAACTTGTAATAGGATAAATACGCGTTAAAATAAAGAAAAACGCTTGGAGGACTTATTATGAGAAGAATTGTTATTACAGGAATGGGAGTTATCTCTCCATTAGGAAATGATGTAGATACGGTTTGGAATAACTTAATTAACGGAAAATCAGGTATCACCGTTATTGATACGATTGATGTATCAAATATAAAAACGAAAGTAGCAGGAATTGTCCGTGACTTTGATGCCGAAGAAAGATGGGGAAGAAAGGAAGCAAGAAAATTAGATCGTTTTTGTCAATTTGCCTTAGCAGCTGCTGAACAGGCTTTGGAAAGTTCCCAATTACATCTAGAAAAAATTGACCTTGAACGTTTAGGAGTTTATGTAGGATCAGGAATTGGTGGAATTAATACCTTTATCGAAAATGTTAATTTATTAAACGAGAGAGGACCTGGGAGAGTTAGTCCAAGTTTAGTACCGATGATGATATCAAATGCGGCAGCGGCTCAAATAAGTATAAGATTAGGTGCACTTGGTCCATCTTTATCACCAGTAACTGCATGCTCTATAGGAAATTCATCAATTGGAGAGGCATTCAATACAATTCGAAACGGAGAAGCCGATGTTATTTTTGCAGGTGGCACAGAGGCTGCTATAACTCAATTATCTTTAGCAAGTTTTGGTAATGCTAAGGCATTGTCAATCAATACTGAACCTACCTCATCGAGTCGACCTTTTGATGCAAAAAGAGATGGATTTGTAATGAGTGAAGGTGCGGGGGTTTTAGTGTTAGAATCATTGGAACACGCAGTAAAAAGAAATGCCCCTATCTTATGTGAGATAATTGGTTATGGAGCAAGTTCAGATGCTTATCATATGGTTGCAACTCACCCAGAAGGACGAGGAGCGTTTTTAGCTATGAGAAATGCTTTAAATAGAGCAGAAATAGAATTACAAGATGTGGATGTCATAAGTGCACATGCAACAAGTACCCCATTAGGCGATCAATCTGAAACGTTGGCTATAAAAACACTGTTTGGCGAACATGCTTATAAAATCCCAGTTACAGCAAATAAATCAATGCTTGGACATATGCTTGGGGCAGCAGGAGGAGTAGAGGCGATAGCTTTAGTGAAAAGTCTTCAAGAAGGTATTATTCCTCCAACAATCAACTTAACTCAGCCGGATCCTGATTGTGATTTAGATTATGTATCGGAAGGGGCAAGAAAAAAAGAAATAAACATTGGTATTTCAAACTCATTTGGCTTCGGTGGTCATAATTCTGCCATTGTATTGAAAAAGTACGTTTAAGATATATCGTAATTGTTATTTATCAACAGTTTAAAAGCCTCTTTTTAGTAAGAGGCTTTTTTTTTAAGGGACCTATACCTAATTCATATTATTCTGCTCATTAAGATTCTTCATTTCACTATTTTTAAATAAATTCAAAAATAGATAAATTAAATAAAAGAGGAATACAACAAATAGCCCAACTAAAAGTAGAATCAATAAATACATTGGGTTGTAATGAAGTCCAAATGTTGTTGTTTCTTTACCCAATTTGTAAAAATATTCTAATGGTGTTCCATTTTCGGGAGCCATTGTGTAAAAGTAATTAGATGTAAAGGGCTCCATCCATTTCATAAATAAATTATTTACAAAGATTGATAAAATGTACAATAAAATAATGAGCGACATTGTTTTTCGCAAAATTTTTAAATTAATTACAACCATATTATTGTAATACGCCCACAATACAATTCCTACGATTAGCATATGCCCCCAAAGATATGCCATTCCTTGCCATGTTAGGAGAGATTGATAGTTTGTAAGACCGTTAGCAAATATAATGCTTACTAAAGCAGCAGGAAGGTTGAAACAAAACGCAATTGAAAATAGCAATTCACTTTCATATAAAAAAGCAAAAAATAAAATAAAATTAGCAAAATGACAAATTTGTAAAGGGATTTCTTCAGGTGAGATTTGATTCACTTTGTGGTAAATTTCGATATTACGCCCAACTAAAAGAGCAATTCCAATAAGCGAGAAGCTCATACCAATCAATCGTAGCGTCTGATTGTTAAAGCGCCTAAATAGAAAATAAAAAAAAATGACAAATAGAAAAGGGCTCGACATAAATAAAAAATGGAATGGACTCCACATTTGAAAGGTCATTGAAGTATACTTTCCTTCATGTAGTAAAATACACTTTTTTTCAACGCGATTTACCCCCATTACTTTTTAGTGTAATTTGTTTTGAGCAAAAAACGTATCATTAAGCGATCAAAACTAAAGACATCAAGTAATCAACACCTATTATTGATTTATTCAAAAATTTTTTAGAAAGAACTTGGAATGTTTACTCTAAACTTGTACAAAAAAATTTTGTTTAGGGTATATTGACAACTTAGTTTATTCATAATATGATTATCTCATATTCAAGATATTTTATTTCGAAATAATCTGGAGGTGGTAATAATGGAAAATGAATGCGAAATCCTTCGTTTTCACTTTTGAAGCACTAATCTAAAGGAGAATATGATGATTGAAAACAGAATTGATTAAGAACTTTATAAAAATTACGCAATTTTTGTTTTAGAAATACTGTATAAAAAACAATTCAATTCAATATTTTTTTTATAATATTATCTCAAATTAAAGATAAATAACAAATTTGGAGGATTTAAAGATGATAAATATTGGTTTATTAATTATTCGTTTAGTAATCGGTTTACTTTTTGTAGGTCATGGAGCTCAAAAATTATTTGGCTGGTTCGGTGGTTATGGATTGAAAGGAACAGGTGGATGGTTTGATTCAATTGGCATGAAACCAGGTGTAACAATCGCACTTTTCGCAGGGTTAGCAGAACTGATCGGGGGAATTTTGTTTACACTAGGACTATTAACACCACTTGCAGGAATTATGATTGCGGGAACAATGGTGATGGCAATTATTAAAGTTCATGCACCAAATGGTTTATGGGCAACAGCTAATGGATATGAATACAACTTAACATTGCTTTCAGTTGCTATTGGTATAGCTTTAATTGGTCCTGGTAAATATGCGTTAGATGCATTTTTATTCTAATTAATCACTTTAGAATTTAATTTAAAAGTAATTTCTAATTAGATTAAATGTGTTGTTAAATAATGAATCTGATCATAAAAAATAGAAATAATAGAAAAAGACAAATAAAGTAAGCTAATCGAGTCTTGTTCGATTAGCTTACTTGTATTTTAAATAATCATGAATTTTTTCAATATAAAATTTAAATGTACTTCTCTTTTAAAAATGATTTTTCAAATAGTTTATCGTTAACTAAACTTTCAAATTAAACATAAACAAACATAACATTACTGTTTCTAATGTCAAAATTATTACTTTGAATCCATCTATTTACATATGAATTAGTAATTATAAACTAGGAGGCAAAAAAATTGGATTATCGAATTGAAAAAGATTCAATTGGTGAGATTAAAGTACCGGTAAATAAACTATGGGGAGCTCAAACGCAGCGAAGTTTTGAAAATTTTAAAATCGGTACTGAAAAAATGCCTATTCAATTAATTTATGCTTTGGCACTAATTAAAAAGAGTGCAGCAATTACTAATAAAAAACTAGGAAAATTGGATAGTGAAAAAGCAGATGCAATCATCGGTGCCGTAGATGAAATATTAAAAGGTAAGCTTGACAATCACTTTCCACTTGTTGTTTGGCAAACAGGAAGTGGTACACAAACAAATATGAATGTTAATGAAGTAATTGCTCACCGTGGGAATGAGTTCTTAGCAGAAAAAGGAATCAATAATAGAATTCATCCAAATGATGATGTTAATATGTCTCAAAGTTCAAATGATACATTCCCAACAGCAATGCATATTTCAAGTGCTATTGCAGTAAATGAGCAATTGCTTCCTGCATTAAAAAATTTAAAAATGACATTAAACGAAAAGATGAATAAATTTAAACAGATTATTAAAATTGGCCGAACACATTTGCAAGATGCAACACCAATAACACTAGGTCAAGAAATCAGTGGTTGGCATCGTATGTTAGAAAAAAGCGAAGAAATGATAGTAGATAGTCTGAAATTTATTGCTGAGTTAGCTATTGGTGGGACTGCTGTTGGTACAGGAATCAATGCACATCCGAGTTTTGGAACGATGATGGCTGAAGAAATTAGTTCGTTAACTGGACTTCATTTTATTTCTGCTGAAAATAAATTCCAAGCTTTAACAAGTCATGATGAAATCGTTTATACTCATGGTGCTTTAAAAGCTTTAGCGGCAGATTTAATGAAAATCGCGAATGATGTCCGCTGGATGGCAAGCGGTCCTCGAAGTGGTATAGGTGAAATAACTATTCCATCAAACGAACCAGGAAGTTCAATCATGCCTGGGAAAGTAAATCCAACCCAATCTGAAGCACTAACAATGGTTGTTACACAAATTATGGGAAATGATATGACAATAGGCTTTGCTGCTAGTCAAGGTAACTTTGAATTGAATGTGTTCAAACCAGTCATTATTTATAATTTTCTGCAGTCAGTTAGATTACTTTCAGACGCAATCAGTTCTTTTGACGATCATTGTGCAAAAGGTATAGAAGCAAATATAGAAGTGATTGGACAAAATCTAAATCGATCACTTATGCTCGTAACCGCATTAAATCC
The DNA here is from genome assembly GCF_004138285.1 of Gottfriedia acidiceleris. Lineage (GTDB taxonomy): Bacteria > Bacillota > Bacilli > Bacillales > Bacillaceae_G > Gottfriedia > Gottfriedia acidiceleris_A. The sequence continues at coordinate 234,634 of NZ_SCFN01000010.1, forward strand.
TCATATTGGTTATGAAAAAGCAGCAACAATAGCGAAATTAGCATTTAACGAAAACCTAACACTTAAAGAAGCTGCATTAAAAACGGGTTTTTTATCGGAAGAAGAATTCGATCGAATTGTTAGACCTGAGAATATGATTTAGTAAAATAAGTTATATTAAGAGGGATAAGTTTGAAACAAAAGCAACAGGTGAAAAAATAGTAAATACACTTGACGACTAAAAAAACAAAGAATTAGAACACTCGCAACGTTCGTACCTGGTATGTATGAAGTTGTTAAAACATTTGAACCTGCTATTTTAGGGTGAATAACTTCGCTTCATATTATCGTTGTAGGCGATTCGAAATATTCCAATGCATACCACAAATATTTATTAGATTCAAAAAAATCCTGATTGCCACTTTGGAGGCATCAGGATTTTTTTATCAATATTTACCAATTTTAGACTAAGTAGCGTATTAAGTCAGATTCAAATTCAAGTTGGAGTTTTTGATTAATGTAGGATATTTTACAAGAAAGTATATTAAATTTATAAAATTCTATGTAAATTCACATTAAGTTCACATCAATAGATTATAATCACTTTATCCTTAAATATTACTTAAACAGAAAGAAGGCGGATTAATTGAAGCCCATTAAAACAATTTCAGCAGATGAAATGCAAAAATTTGAAGATAAACTTAAAAAACACAATTGGATCTTAATGTTAATAACAGTAATCACTATACCATTTATAGTAAGTAACATGTAAAAAAGAAAAGTATTAATACTGTATCTTTTTTACATATGACAACCAAAAGAAAATACGTCAATAAAAAAGCCAAGAATTTTTTATTGGCTTTTTTCAGATTGTTGAAATATATTGTAATCAATATTGAAAAATACAAACATTAAATGAATTTCTATGAAAAAAGAGTCTATTTATTATTGTTTTATCTGTCATCTTATTGTTAAACAAATGATTTTGGTTGATATATAAATGTTTTACCTAACTTGCAAAAATTAAAATATCTTCTTTTTTGACGATCAATATTTGTAAAGATGTGTAAGACGTCATCATAAGTTACAATTTGATTTTTAAAGGGTAATGCATTCGTTCAATTGACTATTCTATT
>NZ_SCFN01000011.1 GCF_004138285.1 Gottfriedia acidiceleris
GTCATCATAAGTTACAATTTGATTTTTAAAGGGTAATGCATTCGTTCAATTGACTATTCTATTGTATTTAAGATTATTATTTTTTTATTAAGAACATGATTGGAACGGAAGGGTGCTCGACTCCTATGGGAGAAGCGGGAAGGCTGAGACCCCGCAGGCGGCGCCGAGGAGGCTCAGGTCTCGCCCCATGGAAAGCGAGCACACTGTAGTGGAAATCAATATGACACAACTTATTTATCAATAATCAATCCAACAATTTAATTGACAAATTCTTTTTTCAACAGCATGTAAAAAGCCAAGAATTTTTTCTTGGCTTTTTTATTTTCATCTCATTTATCTTGTTTTTAGGCCAATAAACGAAATGTTTACAACTTTGAAACAACCTATGACAAAAAAAGATACATTTAAAAACTATGATACATATATAAGTTTTCAGGAGTGTGATAAATGAAAAATAAAAATTGCTGAAATGTAACGTTACTAATACTTAACAAAAATGAATTTTGGAATCTCCAAGGATTTTAGTTAAGTAATTTAATATAAATAAGGAGAGAGCTTATGTCTAATAAGATTATTTGGATACTTCTGGGAATGTTATTAATCCTTATCCTCATACCGAAAGCGAATGCAACTTCTTTTAAGTTTAATTTTAACAATAATGAGTTCTCTAATTATATAGATCATGTGAACTTAAACACGACAAAGTCTACTTATGGTCAGACAATTGAGATCAGTTTAAAAACGAAAAAAAGCGGTGAAAAAGTTTCGTTAACATTTTCAAATGGTAAGAATCGAAAAGATATTTCTTTAATAAAAACAACAAAGACCTCTTTTTCTGGAAAAATGAAGATTACAAGTTCATTTGCAAAAGGAGAATATAAACTAGATTCAATTAAATTTAATCATAAAAATCTAGTAATCTCTGATAAAAAAATCACTTTCACAATTTTAGATTTACCGACCCCAACAATTGATCAAGTAACAAATCAATCAACAACTATTAAAGGGTTATTTCTTTCAAATAGTCAGGTAGAAGTGTATAAAGATTCTAAATTATTTAATACCGTGAAAACAAATGATAAAGGTGAATTTAATGAGGCTATAAAACCATTGAAAGAATTTACTAAAATAAGCATCATTGGGGTTAGTGAAGGATTAAAAAGTAAACCTTTTACAGTAATTGTAAAAGATTCGATTGCACCATCGATTACTTCTCTTTCTGCTATATCTGATCAATCACAGAATGTAACTGGAATATCTGAGCCTTACGCAACTGTAAAAGTATATTTGAACGAAAATCTAATTGGAGATAATACAGTTAGCTCAACAGGAAAGTTCACTGTTAAAATTGGTAAACAAAAAGCGAATTCAATCCTCAAAGTAATCGTTCTAGATCAGAGTAATAATCAAAGTAAACCATTTACATTTCACGTATCACATTATACTTCACCAGTGAGAAGTACAGTTAAAAATAGCTCATCGTTGTCAGCTGGCCAATTGATGATAATCAATACAAAGACGAATAAACTAACTTTTTATCGTAATGGTAACCTTGTAAAAACCTTTACTGTTGCAACAGGTAAGTCGTCAACACCTACACCTACTGGAAAATTTGTGATCTCAAACAAAGTTAAGAACCGTCCATGGTACAAGGGAAATATTCCTGGAGGCGATCCTAGGAATCCACTTGGTAACCGCTGGCTAGGATTAAGCGTTGGTGCTGCATATGGTATCCACGGAAACAATAAAGAAAGTTCCATTGGACAATCAGTAAGTTCAGGCTGTGTTCGAATGCATAATAGTGAAATCCATTGGCTTTTTGAGCAAGTTAACGTAGGAACAACTGTCATTATTGTTAATTCTTCAAATTCGAATGGGAAAATTGCCCGTTCTTATGGTATTTCAATCGCATAAGTAAAGAAAAGGGATGTCTCATAGTCATTTTTTTGACAAAGAGACACCCTTTTTTTATGTTTTCCATCCAAAGAGACCCATTAGTCTTCTGATTTTACTATATTCTCATACATACTGTCGGAGAAATTCAATCATTTGTTTTAATGAACCTTGAACAATTGGAAGTTCGAAATCCTTATCAAATACATGTTCTCCGTTTGGAATCGTAATGAACTTTGTTTTCACTCCTTTTTGTAAAAGGGCACCTTGATTTTCCCCTTTTTTATTTGAAAAATTTTTATGCAGGGTACTCTCTTCTTTGAAGAAAGCAGGAAATGAGGACCGTGGGTAGCCGCTGACGCATCCTCAGCTTCCAAAATAGAAAGAGACGTCTCCTTGTCATAAAAAATCTATTTTTTAATTGAATAATACCCATTATCAAATATTGAAAAAGGTATGGGAATGTAAATAAAAATAGCTATCCATCACTTTGAGACGGACAGCTATTTTTATTTAAATAATTTTTCGTTCCTTGTAAAAGTATGTGGCAAATGTATGACGTAGGTATGTAATTTAAAAAATTAAATCAAAAGCAAGCACGCATATCCACATGATGAAATATAGTCCAGCGTATATGATTTGTTAGACTATTTCCTAATACTATTTATTTATAGAATTAAAGATCAGCGATAGTGAAATAAGTACAATAAATGTTTCCCTAATAAGAAAGTTCAATATAAATAATATTTTAATGTTAGTGTTTTGTTACCAATGTGATATTGAGTAAGAAGGCAGGAAGTAATAACCTTACTTGAGTACATAATTTTTTTATAGACGATTTTCATTTAACTTGATTAATGTGAAAAAGGGTGAATTTTAATGTTTTATTTATTACTAATTGTTGGAACTATATTAGGGTACATTGTGTTAATTCTACCTGTATATGTATGCGCAATAATTTTTTTAGTGGGTTCATTGTGTTCTTTTATAGCAATTTATATTGAATTAACTATTTTAGAGAAAAAAGTAAGAGCTAATCTATTATAAACTACATAATTAATCGAAAAATAAGTATTTGTTAAATATTATAACTAAAAAGGAAATACAATTATTTGATAAAAAAGAGTGTAGAATCTTAAAAAATTCTACACTCTTTTTTATTAGTTTTTATATCTTTAATCTATTAAATATCCTCAAACATATAACCATATCGAGGGACAGAAACAATCTTTTGACCGTATTTACCTAATTTCTTACGTAATCTATATAGAAGGGTATTAATTTCTTCACGTCCTACATCAGGCTGTTCAATATCTTTAGTAATTCGTTCCGGCCAAACATTTATTTTAATTTCGTTATAGCTAACTGCGCTATTGGCTCTTTGATATAACAACAAAAATAATTCTGTATCTTTACTAGTTAGATGGATTCTTACCCCATCAATTAAAATTTCTCTCTTAACTACATTCACAGTTATACCATTTAAATCGTTTAAGTGTTTATCTAAAACTAATGGCATATCAAGTGTGTCTCCAAAGTTCTGCTCTGATAGATTATGAAAAATAAGTACAGCGGCACCACTTGCAAGACTGATACTATCACCATCACGAAGGAAAAATGGTTTATTTTTTTCTAAAAAAATATGATTTACTTGTGTTCCATGTTTACTCATGAGATCAACAATGGTGTAATTTTCTTCTTTATCGAAACTAATTAAAGCATGTTTTCTTGATATATATTGACTAGTAAAAGGAATATCTGGGAAATCATCACCCCACAAACGCCCTAGCAACGTTTCATTAGAGGAAATAGGAATTCTATTCTGATTTGTGGCTAGTTCCCCTTGTTTTATAGAAAGATACACGTTTTGAATACTCATGTAGTTACTCCTTTGAAAGCTAATCTAGTTAAACCAAAAAAGAGTATATCATATGCAACTAATTTGTAAAGATAATATATTATTTGTTGTCTCCCCTAATAAGGAAAAAAAGCCAGGAACTAGATTATTAATTTTATAAAAAAATAAAGAGTACTTCAAAATCATTACTAAATAAACTTTAAATTAATATGTTAGAGTTTTGTTATCAATTTGTTATTGAGTCAAAAATGAAGAAATTATACCATTGCGAGAGTGAATTATTTGTAGATCATTTAGATTTAACAAGATACACACTTGAGTATATGAAAGTAGACTCAAAGTATAAAACTTAAAATAGTGTTCTAAAAGAAAATGGCTTCCTATCAGTAGAGTTAAAAAAGCCCAACCAGTATGAAAAAAATGTGATAAATAATTAAGAAAAACTAGAAGAGTAGAGGGAAAATATTGAAAAATAAACCGAGGCAAAAGAAATTTATATTACCTACAAGACTAAATGTTATCTTTTTTATCGTATTTGTATTATTCTCCTTATTAATTTTAAGGCTGGTAATGAATATGGCTAAAATACCCCCGACAAATGTGATTAATCCAGCAAATATACCAGCATAAAACGATTATCCCAATGAATAAATGACTTAAAATAGGCTGTCGAGTGTTTCTTAACAGCCTGAGGATGTCCCTTAGGTACATCTTATTTACCTTTATGAAGCAGGTTCAACTTTTGTTGCAATATAGCCTGAGCCATCCGCGATCCCATTGGAGATACACACGATATTTTTGCGAACCTTTTGCTTTTGCTGATACAGTCCCGACTGAGCCACCTTGGTTGCTTTTGTCCTCACTAAAAACCATACAGTTAATTTATAAGTTTTATATAAGTCCATATTGAACTACGCATGTGTTAGTTAAAGATTATAAGTTGCCAATGGCAACTTTTTTAATGCACTCCCATGAAAATTAAATTCGCCATACAAAATGAATTTAAACTAAATCCAATAAAAATTGTAGTTAGAATAAGTGTCCTACTCCTTGCAGAGACTACTTTTGATTATTTTTATTAGTTTAAAAAGGAGAGAATTTTATGAAATCAACAAAATCTGTTGAACCATTATTTACCTCATTTGAAATTGGAGAATTGAAGCTTGAAAATCGATTTGTTATGGCACCAATGACCCGCAAGTTTTCACCGAATGGGATTCCAGGTTCCAATGTAGCTGAATATTATCGACGACGAGCTGAGAACGGAGTTGGTTTAATTATCACTGAAGGTACTCTAATTGAGCATCCTGCAGCTGGAGCAGAACCTGATGTTCCACATTTTTATGGTGAAGAAGCTCTTAACGGATGGGCGCAAGTTGTTAAGGAAGTACATGAGGCTGGAGGAAAAATTGCTCCACAAATTTGGCACACTGGTATGGCGCGCGAAAAGAAAAATTTTCCTGGTTCAGATGTCAATCCAATCGGTCCATCAGGTATCAATTTAACTGGTGAAAAGGTATCTGAACCGTTAAGCGTCGAAGAGATTCAAGAACTCATTCAAGCTTACGCAAATGCTGCCTCTAATGCTAAGAAACTTGGGTTTGATGCAGTGGAAATACATGGCGCTCATGGATACCTTATTGACCAGTTCTTCTGGGACGTAACCAATAAGCGTACAGATGAATATGGTGGTGATCTAGTAAGTCGCACACGTTTTGCTGTAGACGTAATCAAAGCCGTTCGTCAAGCTGTCGGTCCTAACTTCACTATTATTTTCCGATTTTCTCAATGGAAAGTTACCGACTATAATTTCAAACTAGCAAAGACTCCCAATGAATTGAAAATTTTCCTTCAACCGCTTTCTGAGGCTGGTGTAGATATTTTCCATGCTTCTACACGACGATTCTGGAAGCCAGAGTTCGAGGAATCAGACCTTAACCTGGCTGGCTGGGCTCGTAAAATTACTGGTAAACCAGCAATTACAGTCGGATCAGTTGGTTTGGATTCTGAGATCATGAACTTATTCACGGAAGGTAAGGGTGGACAACCGGCAGATATCGATAATCTGATCGACCGTCTTGAGCGAGAAGAGTTTGATCTTGTGGCCGTTGGACGAGCACTACTAGCAGATCCGACTTGGGTAGCAAAAATTCGTGAAGGTAACACCGAAGAACTGCGTTCATTTACGAAGGAAGCTTTAAATATTTTGAAATAAATACAAGGAGTTACTTTTCTCTTTGATAAAAAACGGCAGGTTGCTAAAAATGATAAGCCGCCTTTTTTTGAAAATTTTATATACTCTTATGAGCAAAGAATTCTTATAAATTATTTAAAGCATCTGCTATTGGAGTTTTACCATCGCACATTGCTATGACTTTGCCTATATTTTACAGATGAGACTTTTACATATCTTTCTAAATGTATTGAAAAGAAATATAAAAATTATAGTTTATGGGGAATGAGTGAAATTAATAAAGAATATTTAGGAACGAATCGAATCCCAAACAGTTTTGAGGGATTGAATCGATATTTAACAAATAACCCTACTGAGAGTGAATTAAAGAATAGGATAGGGTTTTTGTTTGTGGGCGAAACAGCAAGAGTCACAATTAAAGAAACCAAACAGCTACAATTGTGATTTGGTTGTTCATATGCAATCAAAATCGTGTTCATGTTGTCATCTATTGTGTTGAAAAAGTTTATTAATATCGAATTAATATGTAAAAAAGAGGGAATGAAATTCCCTCTTTTTATTAAGGTAAGAATCTAAATCACTATATATCATATAACTTATACATCTTAACACCATTAATTTCTATGCTAAAATTATACTCCTATCTACCTGCTGATTTTTCTCCTCGAAGAATCATACATGTGCTTAAAGCATGGGCGACTAAGGAACCTCCTTCATCAAAAACATCACACTTAATCAACCCTATAGTATTTCCTCTTTTCATTACCTCTCCTTTTGCTATAATTTTTTCGTTCCAGACGGGTTTTAAATAGTTAATTTTAAGTTCAACAGTTGTAAAGGATTCATTAGTTTCTAATGTACTCGCAAAGGCTACACCCATTGCCATGTCTGCAATATCGCATAAAATCCCACCGTGGATTGTTCCCATAGGATTTGCATGTTTTTCTGTATCACATTGTAATTCAAAAACTGCTTTTCCTTCTTCGACATTTACAAGTTCCGTACCAATTAACCTCGCAATTGGCGGTGGTGGAACCTCACCATTCATCATTTTTTGCATTTCAAAAACTCTTTTACTCATATTAACACCCTTCCATTATTAAAATATACAAAACGGTCTGTTTTTATTGTACATTTGAATAGATGTGATTTGTCAATATAATTATAATATTCAGATAAAATCATGTGATTTTGAAGACTTAAAGAGTTATACTAAATATAACAGACTATTTAGTTTGAAAAATAATTCAGAAAAGAGGACAAATATGCGAAAAGGCGAACGAACTAAGTTGATGATTATTGAAAAAGCCTCTGGACTATTAAATACACAAGGTTATATGAGTACTCCTATTACTACTATCATGGAAAAAACCGGGATGGAAAAGGGAGGAATATATAATCACTTTAAAAGTAAAGCAGAACTTTCATTGGATGCATTTTCTTATTCAATTAAAACCATGTCCATGACATTTCAAATAGCAATTGAAAACCAAAAATCTACTATTGATAAACTGAATGCTATACTTGATGTTTTTTTGTTTTTAGCAGATGGGAAGCCCATTCCTGGAGGTTGTCCGATCTTAAATGCAGCGATAGAGTCAGATGATGCACATCCCGATTTAAGGGAGGCGACAGTAATGGCCATGAATGATTTATATTCAATGATCATTCGAATAGTTCGAAATGGTATAAAAAACAGAGAAATTATCCCTACGATAGATTCTGAAACTTTTACAACTATATTTATATCCACAATTGAAGGATCTCTTATGATGACCAAGCTATATTATGACACCATTTATATAAACCGCTCTATTGGCTTCTTAAAGGATTACCTTACTAAACTTGAAACGACGAGTAATAAAGATCTGGAGAAAGAAAAAGAGATAGCCAACAAGAAGCTATCACTTTGAAACAATCAAATTAATAAAGTAGTTGATTTAAATTCTGTTAACTATAAAAATAAACTGCAGCTTTTACCAATCTTCTTGGATGGTACGGCTGCAGTTTTTTGATGAATAGTTTGTTGTATCAATGGAAAATATATACATGTTTATGAATTAAATTACAAGTAGAAAAAGGAGGTATTGCTCATGAATAATGAAAAAATTTACATTAGTGCAGCATTAATCCTCGTACTATTTTCCAGTATACTTATGCACCATTTTATATTGATTCCAATATTACTTGACATAGCAGGTCGAGATTCGTGGATATCTGTAGTTATTGCTTTTCCAGTTCTAATAATCTGGCTTTGCATTTTATATTACATCATGATTAAAACAGAACAAAAATCCATCACCTTACTGATAAAACAGCGATATGGAAATATAGCCTATTTTATCATTGTAATCCCATTATTAGCTTTTCTATTGATAAATACATACTTTGCTTTAAAAAACATTTCAAGTTGGATCACGATAATTTATTTACCGAAAACGCCAATAATTGTTATCGAAGTATGTTTATTAATTATCTGCACTTATTGTGCTCATGCGGGCATAACATCCATTGCTGTCATATCAGTATTTCTTTTTCCTTTTGTTCTATTGTTTGAACTTTTTCTTGATGGAGCAAATATCCAATTTATGCACATAAATTGGATGAAACCGATGTTGCAAAATGGTTGGAATTCTATTTTTAAAGGGAGCTTTTTTATTGCAGGAGGATATATTGAACTCTTGTTTTTATTACTAGTCCAACACCATATCAAAAAGCGAGTTAAATTCCGGCAATTATTTTTTTTAGGATTTTTAATATTACTTTCATCACTATTTCCATTATTTTATTCAATCTCATTATTTGGTCCTCAATTATCAGAAAAAATGCGCTACCCTGTTTTTGAGCAATGGCGACTTCTAGGAATAGGTCAATTTATTCAACATGTAGATTTTATCTCTGTTTATCAATTTATGTCAGTTTCCTTTATTAGAATTGCCTTAACTTTGTACTTATGTATCGATATTTTAAATATTAGATCAAAACGTACCCAAAAAAAATTTTTATGGTCTTTAAGTTTTGCTTTATTAGCAGTTATCTGTATTCCAATTACTGATTTAAAACTTCATTCATTTTTTAAATATAATTATATCCCTATATTTGTACCAGTTATCTTTTTCATATCAATTTTATTAGTACTCTTTGTTTTAAAATTTAAAGTAAAACCAAAAGCGGGGTGAGTCCAATTTCAAAAATAAATGAACAAAAAATAAGAAAGCTATTTAGCAACTGTGCAGATGTTCAAATAAAAGTTCATATCTTATATAATAATTCGAAAAGTGAACGAGTGCTTTTTGTCTACTCTAGTGGAATGATTGATACCATTCATATGAACCAGTTCGTTTTACCTAATCTCCAAAGTAATACTTTACAATTAATACCCATCATTTGTGACGAAAAAGATACTGATCAACAAATCACATTGAAAGTTTTTTCTGGTGAATTAATATTACTATTTGAAGAAACTGGTGAACTTTGTTCATTAAATATATCAAAAATTCCACAACGTCAACCTGAGGAATCCACATATGAGGTTTCAATTAAAGGTGCTCGTGACGGATTTACGGAATCTCTAGAAACAAATGTGGCATTACTTCGAAAACGAGTACGTAGTACCACCTTATGCAATGAAATATTTACGATTGGTAAACGAAGTCAAACTAGCGTTTCTTTACTCTACCTTTCAGATGTAATAAATGAGAGTATTATTGCGGAAGCAAGAAACAGACTGAATTCAATAGATGTAGACATTCTTAATGGGGTTTCTCCTCTTGAGGAGTTACTATCAGACTCACCATATACGATTATCCCGTCTTTAACTTATAATACTAGGCCAGATATGGTAGTTGAGTCAATGCAAAGAGGACGCTTTTGTATATTAATAGATGGTGCTCCAGCAGCATTAATAGCACCAATTAATTTACAATTTTTACTGAAATCCGCTGAAGATTTGTACATGCCTTATTATTTTGTGACACTTGAAAGATTATTAAGATATTTAGGCTTATTAATTTCGTTCTTACTTCCAGGTTTTTACATTGCAATGGTATCTTTTCATCAAGACCAGATTCCTTTTCCAGCACTTGCAACAATTTCAATTAATTGTAAAGGGATACCATTTCCTCCTGGAATGGAGGTAGTTATCATGACTATTCTTTTTGAAATTCTGTACGAGGCAGGTTTGCGTTTGCCGAAATCAACAGGTCAAACTGTTACGGTGGTAGGAGCGTTAATTGTAGGAGAAACCATGATTCGATCAGGACTTTCTTCTCCTAATGTAGTTGTCATTGTTGCAATTACTTTGATATCTCAGTTCCTAATTGTAAACCAATCTTTTGGAAGTGCTGTTATTTTAATGAGAGCTGTAAGTATTTTAATGGCGTGTATTTTAGGTTTGCCAGGTTTAATGCTTGCTCTTTTTCTATTATTAATATATGTCTCAACTTTAAAATCTTTTGGAGTGCCATACATGTCTTCATTTAATAATCCAAGTGACAGCGACTACTTAAAAGGTTTAATTCAGCTTCCAAAAACATTTAATAGAAAGACTCCAAAATTTCTATATACGAAACTTGGACGACAACAGGGGGATAAGTTAAATTGAAACGGAGGTTAATACTACTAATTGCTCCTATTTTACTTTTAACCGGATGCTGGGATCTAAAACAACTAAGTCAAACAACATATGTTTCAGCTCTAGGAGTAGATTATGTAAATAATGAATTTGTTTTATATGTACAAGTATTGGATTTTGCAACTATTGGTAAATCAGAGCAAGGAAGTAGTGGAGCTGAAGGACCTAACACTTGGGTTGGTAAAGGAAAAGGACCAACTTTTGCAATGGCTTGGAATGACTTATACAATAGCACTCAACAAAGGACATTATTTGGTCAAATAAGTTCGGTTGTATTTAAAGAAGCAGCTTTAGGTAAAAAACAAGTAGCGGAATCCTTAGATACATTTGAGCGATTTGTAGATGCAAGACTCACACCTTGGATTTATACTACAAAAGAGCCAATTGATAAAATTTTTGCAGTAGAACCTATGTTACCAAATTCTCCAATTATGACTTTATTACATTTACCGAATGGAAACTATGAACAACATTCACTAATATCACCGATGAAATTAGTTGAATTCGCTGCACTTATTAATGAACCTAGTACTTCAATTATTGTACCAACACTTGATATAAATGATGAACTGTGGAAAAAAGATGACAAAAATATGCCAATGATGAATGTAAATGGAGCTTTTTTGTTTTATAAAGCGAAAAAACCACAATGGTTATCCAAAGACGATTTAAAAGGATTACGTTGGGTTGATCGGAATACTGAACGTACACCTCTATCTCTTAATGAAAAAAACGGAAAAATAAAAGCATTGCTTCCAATTGAAAATCCGATTATTAAAATTCATTCTAAGGTTAGTAAATCAGGTGTTCCAAAATTTAATATGAATATTAAGGTAAATGCAACTGTCACTCAATTAAATACTCAAGTCAGTAATAAAATAATACAAAATGAAGCTGAAAAAGAAATTAAAAAGGAAATCCGTACAACTTTTTCAAAAGGAATAAGTAAAAACTTGGATATATTTCATTTAGAAGAAGAATTGTTTAGAAATAACTATAAATCTTGGGAATCAATTACAAAAAAAAAATAAATTTCGACTAACATCAAAATCCCTTGGTACTATTAAAGTTAAGGTTACAGTCACTGATAGAGAAGAATTAGAATAAAGAAAATTATTTAATAATGAACCAAATACTAATACAATCCCTTCGCAGTAACTATTTTGAATACTAAAATGAGCTTTCCTATTAGGAAAACTATAGTTAAGTGAGGGGATATATATATAAAAGTGTAAACTTTATTTCACTTCGTTAAAAATATGATTTCTATATTTTAAAATAAAATGTAATTGACAGGAAATATGATAAATATTATCATTATCTTGAATTCGAGATAATATTCAATAAAATCATTGAGTAAAAATAAATGTGAAAGTAATTTACTAATTATTTTAATCTTCAAATATTACCATTTAGATTATGATGGAAAATTTAGATTATTTTTTTAAAAAAATATCTCGAATTCAAGATAATTTATATAATAAGGATATTCTGGATTTTTCAGCTTCTTTTCATATAACTTTTCTATCTATAAGTGATATTAAATTAGATTGGGGGGATTTCAAATGAAAACTCAATACATTGGGATGACGATAGGGTTATATATTAATTACTTCCTTTTAGGTATGATTAATATCATTTTTTCATCTAATATGAGTTTCCTAACAGCACAATTAAATACAGATAATACTGGAATAAGTTTCTTAGTTTCAGGAATAGGGATTGGAAAATTAATCACTTTAAGTGTGTCAGGTAGGCTTTCAGATAAATACGGCAGAAAGCCACTTGTAATAACAGCTTCATTTCTATATCTACTATTTTTAATTGGAATACCTCTAGCACCTACGTATGAAATTGCATTTATTATTGCCATAATTGCTGGGGTTAGTAATTCAATATTAGACTCAGGAGCTTATCCTGCACTGATTGAAGCATTTCCAAAAAATTCAGGAATATCTACTGTATTAATAAAAGCATCTATATCAATTGGCGCTATGATTTTTCCAATCTTAATTTCATTTATTATCAATCATAATATTTTTTACGGATATTCATTTTTTATACTTGCATTTATCTTTTTTATTAACGGAAGTTTCTTATCTTCAGTTCGTTTTCCTAAGAATTCTAATAAAAATGATGAAGATAACATAAATGAAGAACATCGATTTAAAACGAAACCAATCATCTGGTTAGAAGGCTTGGCTACCATTTTTATGGGATTTACGACCACAACATTATTTATGATCGTACAAGTTTGGCTCCCAACTTATGGTCTTAATATACTTGATATGAGCAGAACTGAATCTATTCAGTTATTGAGTTATTTCAACATCGGATCTCTAATTTCCGTATTAATACTTGCAATAGTTATCAATCGATTTATAAGTCCAATAATAATTTTAATGTTGTATCCTTTTTTAACTTCTATATCTTTATTGTTTTTATTATTTAGTCAACAACCAACTTTGTTAATAATTAGTACTTTTCTTATTGGGTTTTCAACTGCAGGTTTATTTCAATTATGTATTACAGTAATAGTCGAATTCTTTCCTAAAAATAAAGCGACAATATCGGCTTATGTAAGCACTGCATCAAGTTCTGCATTCATAGTGATCCCATATATTACAGGGTTATTAGTAAAAAATATCGGTGTAACTGCAGTATTCTGGTTAGATTTTATAATTGCATTGATTAGTATACTACTAGCAACTTATGTCTATTATCGTTATAAAAAAGTATTCAATAAATTAGTAATTTCAACCAGTCTAAGTAAAGCTTCTTAACTATACCAAAGATTTTTATTTGGATTGAATTGATTATGTTCAACTTTAGTGTCTATCTAATGAATAGGAATATAGAAGCAATTAGGAATAAATGGGGAAAAGAAGATAGTAGTACTTATGTTGCTGCTGCTAAAATACATTTAGCACATATTCTAAAAGAAACGTAGTAATTGGATATCAATAAGGTCAAACAATATTTGAACTACGATCCTTTAATCCTCAGTTAAAATATTTAAATATTAATGATATAAAATCAAACTGCCTTGTTACTTAAAGTGTTGTTAATTAGACATCATAATGTGGTAATAACAACTGTTCTTTATCACTAAAGCAAATAGGAAAAAGCATGAAAACTAGTATTTCATGCCTTTTTTTTGCCTTGTACACATTGAAAAATAAAAGTGCAGAGGTCAAAATCTTAAAAGTTCAAGAATTAGTTCCTCAATCGGTTATTGATTCAAATCCCGCTTGGAAGCACTTTACTGAATAAGTCGCAGTTTGTGTTCCAAATGTTTCCCTAAACGATTTAGAATGGGCATACGCAATCATTTTTAGTGTCCCGACTAGATTCGAAACATGCCATCTCAAATGAAGCAGTTCTTAGATACAACAGGCGGATTATGGTTTAACGGAAAACTAATGAATAAAGTTGTAAGTGCAATGACTTCTGCTCAAAACCCTCACGGTGGTCAAGAGGCAACCATATTATCGTTATATACAACAATGCAACATTGGGGAGCTATTGTTGTGCCACCAGGCTATACTGATTCAGTTATCTTTGGATCAGGTGGAAACCCATATGGAACAAGTGTAACAGTTGACCAGAATGGTAAAATAGCTGAAGACTTTTCTGCTGTTCAAGCGGCTGTAAAGCATCAAGTAAAACGCACCATCACTGTGGCAGAATGGGTTAAAAAAGCAAATCAATAAAAAGTAAAGAGCTATGCGACAAATGTTCGAATAGCTCTTTACTTAAAAGCAGTCGAAATCACCTAAGTATTGATGTATAAAATGCAATTGACAAAATTGTAACTCTGGTAGAACAGTCGACTTGTTAGAACGAGGTTAGGAACTTCCTAGGTTCAAGGCTAATTATACCGAATTCAAAAGTAAAAATAGGCACCCTTTTAAAAGCATTCAAAGAAAAGGGTGCTTTTTCTGTCTATTACTACTAATTTGATAATTGATACTTGTATACTTTTAAGTTCGAACAGGGTGCTTATGGTCTTGGAGATAGATACTAAATGGAGAAGTTTGGATGTCATAAAGTCCAGAAAAAACTACACCTACTACGTATCTCATGCGATCATAGTAGTTTTTTTCACTATTACTTGAACTACTCTAGAAAATAGTCTATGGCATTTTTAATACCACTGAAATAGAATGATTGTATTCAGCTGTTACAAAAATAATCTACTATGATTAATAAATTAAAAAGTTTTATAAAATATTTAATAAAGTAATTGACAATAATTTTATTTGGAGATATGATTATCTTGAATTAAAGATACTTTAATTAAATGTATTAAACAAATCAGTAAGTAATTATATATTATAGGATTTTAAATTGATTAAATTAACTTTGAACAAAAGATTGATAATTTAAGTAAACTTTAATTCATAGAACATTAGAGGGGAGGATGGTTAAAGTGAGAAATAACCTAAAAAAGATTACAGTAATGGGGCTTACTTTATCATTAGGATTAGGTGCACTAGGTGCTTTTATTCGTTTAAAAAATATCTCGAATTAAAAACTCTTTAAATAATAGTATTTCGTAATCTAATTAACTATAAAATACAAATTAATAATCAAGGGGATGGATAAAATGAAAAGCATGACTAAAAAATTAACAGGTTTAGGCGTTGCATTATCTTTAGGATTAGGTACTTTAGGAGCTATGTCGATTCATAATGATGTGGGTAACGCCGCTACTACAAAAACACCAATGAAGGTAGCGACTACTACTCA
>NZ_SCFN01000012.1 GCF_004138285.1 Gottfriedia acidiceleris
TCCAAGCTTCGGTCGTGGGTTCGATTCCCATCACCCGCTTTTTATAAAATTTAATGGGCCTATAGCTCAGCTGGTTAGAGCGCACGCCTGATAAGCGTGAGGTCGATGGTTCGAGTCCATTTAGGCCCACCATTATATTTATAATTAATTTTTCCGCAGTAGCTCAGTGGTAGAGCACTCGGCTGTTAACCGAGTGGTCGTAGGTTCGAATCCTACCTGCGGAGCCATATGATAGAGAAGTACCCAAGTGGCTCAAGGGGCGCCCCTGCTAAGGGTGTAGATCGGGTAACCGGTGCGAGGGTTCGAATCCCTTCTTCTCTGCCATTTTTTTTTTGGCCCGTTGGTCAAGCGGTTAAGACACCGCCCTTTCACGGCGGTAACACGGGTTCGAGTCCCGTACGGGTCATATCTAAAGCTCAGTTATTTGTGATAACACAGGTAACTGAGTTTTTTATTTGTCTTTTATTAGGACTTTAGTTAACGATATTTAATTGAATCCGTTTGTCTTCATTATGTTAGAGTGTTCTTCGTTCGTTTTAAGATGTACAGGGCGTTATCGTTTCGAATTAAAGCTTTGTTTTATACAAAATGTCTTAGAAGCTAAAGGTAGAAGCCTATTTCATAACTCAGAATAGCAAAAAGTTAGTGTTTTAGCGTTAAACTCCATAAAGATTGATTTAATAACTAATTTTCTCTTGTGTATGAAAAAACGGACTAACTGAATTGTTAATCTGAATATTAGTAACCTTTGCTTTAAACGGTTACTTAATCATTCTTTATCATTTTTTGATACGCTTTAATTTCATCATCTAAAAAGACATTAGTTGCTAGCCGTTTCACTCGACTCCAGTATTCTTTGAATTCGTTATATTCATATCCTTGTTCCTCAATAAAATCAACTAAACAATCAACTAAACTGCCTCCATTAAGAAAATTAGGGTAAGCTACATCTCAATAAATATTCCCTTGTAGATTCAATATGTTTTCTGTCTCTTTTACAAATAAAGTAATGGAAACAGCACATCGCAGTCATAGCTCTCCACGGTCTCGCTATTCTCCTTTTCCATTAATCTTCATTCGGGTCACATATTCTTCATTTTCAATCCTAATAGCCCTTTCACTCATTTTAAGATGGTTTATTAACTATTATCCTTATTCCGAAGAAAATTAGAAAGCAAGAAATTGAAAGCAGGCGCATTATCTTAGTGTTAAAATGTGAATAGCTAAAGAAGAGGTGATTAAATGAACGGATTAAATAAACAGGTCATGTGGAATGCAGTTGAATCATGCGATGAAAACTATGATGGAGTATTTATTTATGCAGTTAAGTCCACGGGGATCTGTTGTAAACCTTCGTGTAGGTCAAGAACCCCATTAAAAGAAAATGTATCATATTATCCGTCATTTTCTTTGGCAATTAATGATGGATACCGTCCATGTAAAAGATGTCGTCCTGATTTACTTCACTCAAATGAAGAGGATATTATTTTATCAGCTAAACATATTATTGAAAAAGAATATCGAAATAGCTTAACATTGGATCGGTTAGCAATTGAAGTTGGAGTAAGTAAGTTTCACTTGCAAAGATTATTTAAAAAATCCACGGGTTTATCGCCGTTAGAATACGCAACTAAGTTAAGAATGAGAGAAGCTTTGAGATTATTACGAGATACTGAGAAAGCCATAACTGAAATAGCGCATATTCTTGGTTTTAAAGGCTCGGCACATTTTTCAAGCATGTTTCGTCATCATTTTAATTACACTCCAACTGCATTCAGAAAGGGGTTAAATAAATGAAATTAAAAGATGGATTAGCTTTATTTAGCCTAGCTGCATTATGGGGAGCTTCATTTTTATTTATTCGAATAGCCTCACCAGTTTTTGGTCCAATTTTAACAATACAAGGAAGAGTTACTATAGCTGCGTTTGCCCTGGTGCTATATTTGGTTATTACTAAAAAGCAATTACACTTTAAAAAGAGATGGAGACAATATTTAATAATAGGGGCATTAAATGCAGCAATTCCATTTACATTAATAGCTACATCAGCATTGCATTTGACAGCCTCAATGTCATCAATTCTAAACTCCTTGACACCATTATTTACAGCGCTAGTTGTCTTTTTATGGACGAAAGAAAAGTTGAGTATGCGAAAGTGGACTGGAATAATTGTGGGAGTAATAGGAGTGATCTTGCTAGTAGGATGGAGTTCAATTCCGTTTACTTATGATGTTAAAATAGCAATTGGACTAGCGGTTTTGTCGACTATTTCATATGGAATTGCAGGAGTTTATGCAAAGAAAGCATTTGTTGGGGTACCACCACTTTCACTTGCAGCTGGTCAACAAATTGGTGCTGCAATTTTACTTTTACCTTTTACATTTCTAAATTTCACTGTATCTACAGATAAAATATCGGGAGTTGCTATATTGGCAGTTCTAGGATTAGCATTATTTTGTACTGCTATAGCATATTTATTGTATTTTTATCTAATCGAAAGTGTTGGGCCAACCAAAACTTTAAGTGTTACTTTTCTAATACCTGTGTTTGGAATGATCTGGGGAGTTCTTATTTTGAAAGAACATATTACATTAGGAATGTTGTTTGGTTTTCTTGTCATTTTATGTGGTGTATATCTGATTTCAGATATTCGTTTAGGTGTAGTATCGTCAAGAAAGCGAATGCAAGTCTAATAAGCCTTTAAATAATAATGCAAAAAAAGGATTTTCGTAAAAACGAAGATCCTTTTTACTATATTACGATTATTATTTTATTGAGATAAAAATAAGTCCAACCAAAGGAGGTAGCACAACTCGGAAACTAATGATATTGACACGAGCTTTAGTTATTTTGAAGTGAACCTATGTATCTCAATAATTTTATTAAATTGCCTAAAACGTAAGTCAGATAATTTAATTCCACTATTTTGATCAATATATATTGTTGCTTGGTCTTCCATATTACCGAATAAATAAGAATTAGTTTAGAGATAATTTTTACTTTTGCATCTGAATTTCCTAATAATTTGTGATGAGCTTCTAAATATTTTTGTCAAAAAAAACTCTCCCTTACAATTCGACAATATTCTACAATTCTTTTTAAATACAAAGTTTATATGAGATAAAAGTGTGAAATATGTATGAATTTTTATGAAAAATCAAAAATTTACAAATTGTTACAAGGGAATTTTAAAATATTATGTATAAATATACATAAATATTCGTTCGACAAATTCGACATTTTTACGACAAGTGCAATAATGACAACGGTTTCATGAATGGTTATTCATTTTCCAAAAAATGTTTTTGAATTTTTTTTGCATAAAAACAAGGTGAATATATATATTTGTAGAATATTAAGAGATAGAAGAATTTAAGAGATTGTAATGAGGTGAGGATGTTGCTTTTGACACGGCCAACTGAGTTTGATGTGCATTTATTCCATGAGGGAAGTTTATTCCATAGTCATGAATGCTTTGGGGCACATGTAGTAAAAAAAGGGAATAAAGTTGGAACTACTTTTACAGTGTGGGCTCCACATGCGAAAGGTGTCTCAGTTGTTGGGGACTTTAATAGTTGGAATGGTTCTGAACATAAAATGGAAAAGTTGAACAATCAAGGGATTTGGACGATATATATCCCCGAAATAGGTCATGGGACGATATACAAATATGAAATTTCAACCAAACATGGTGAAGTTTTATTAAAAAGTGATCCTTTTGCTTTCTATAGTGAACTTCGACCAAGCACAGCTTCGATTGTTTATGATCTTTCGGGTTATAAATGGAAAGATGCAAAATATCGTAAGCAGAAATTTAAAAAGTCGGTATATGAAGAACCAGTTTTAATTTATGAAGTGCATTTAGGGTCTTGGAAAAAGAAGGAAAACGGTGATTTCTACACTTATGCAGAGCTAGCGACAGAACTAATTCCATATGTAAAAGATCATGGTTTTACACATATTGAAATATTACCATTAGTAGAACATCCATATGATCGTTCTTGGGGGTATCAAGGAGTAGGATATTTTTCTTCTACTAGTCGATATGGAAATCCTCATGAACTAATGAGCTTTATTGACGAATGCCACCAGCACGGATTAGGAGTCATTATGGATTGGGTACCTGGTCATTTTTGTAAGGATGCACACGGATTATACATGTTTGATGGTGAACCGACATATGAATATGAAGGTTATGATGCTAGAGAAAATGAAGTATGGGGAACAGCGAATTTTGATTTATCAAAACCAGAAGTAAAATCATTTCTTATTTCAAACGCCTTATATTGGATGGAATATTTTCATATTGATGGTTTCCGAGTAGACGCTGTTGCAAATATTTTATATTGGAAAAATAGAAATGAAGAGAATCCTTTTGCAACTTCTTTTTTAAGAAGGTTAAATGAAGCGGTTTTTGAACATGATCCTCAAGTATTAATGATTGCAGAAGATTCTACGGATTGGCCATTAGTTACTGCACCTACATACGAAGGTGGATTAGGTTTTAATTTTAAGTGGAATATGGGTTGGATGAATGACGTTTTAACTTATATGGAGACTCACCCAACGGAAAGAAAGCATCATCATAATCAGATGACTTTCTCGTTTTTATATGCCTTCTCAGAAAATTTTGTTTTACCTTTTTCACATGATGAAGTAGTACATGGTAAGAAATCTTTGCTAAATAAAATGCCAGGTACATATGAGGAAAAGTTTGCTCAATTAAGAGTACTATTTGGTTATTATTTATCTCATCCAGGTAAGAAGCTCTTATTTATGGGAAGTGAATTTGGGCAATTTGATGAGTGGAAGGATTTAGAGCAAGTTGATTGGATGATTAAAGATTATGAAAATCATTCCAAGATGAACAAATATTTCAAAGAATTATTATCAATTTATAAAAAAAATAAATCACTTTATGAAGTTGACAATCATTGGGATGGATTTTCATGGATTGATGCAAATAATGCAGATCAAAGTGTATTTTCATTTATCCGTAAAGGAAAAAACAAAGATGATTATGTCATCGTAATCTGTAATTTTAGAGAAATTTCTTATGACACATATCGAATTGGAGTACCTGCAAAACATCGATATAAAGAATTGCTTTCAAGTGACTATATACAATTTGGTGGCGATAGTAAAATAAATCGTTCTGCCATTGAATCAGAAGAAATACCATTCCATGGTTTACCATACAGTATTGAAATAGCATTACCTGCCTTTAGTTTTACAATCATTCGTCCAGTTAAAATGCGAAAGGGGATTAGCAGCAATGGTTCAGAAAAAATGCGTAGCAATGTTACTAGCAGGGGGAAAAGGGAGTAGATTAAGTTCTTTAACAAAAGAACTAGCAAAACCAGCCGTAGCTTTCGGAGGTAAATATCGAATAATAGATTTTACTTTAAGTAATTGCACAAATTCAGGTATTGATACTGTTGGGGTGCTAACCCAATATCAGCCACTAGTACTAAACTCATATATTGGTATAGGAAGTGCATGGGATTTAGATCGCTTAAATGGTGGGGTAACTGTTTTACCACCATATTCAGAAGCATCTGGAGTTAAATGGTATACAGGTACTGCAAGTGCAATTTATCAAAATTTAAATTATATAAAGCAATATCAGCCTGAATATGTGTTGATTCTTTCAGGTGATCATATTTATAAGATGGATTATAGTAAAATGTTAGACTATCATGTTGAAAAAGAGGCAGATGTATCTATTTCTGTTATCGAAGTTCCGATTGATGAAGCTAGCCGTTTCGGAATTATGAATACAAATGATGAAATGGATATTATAGAATTTGAAGAAAAACCTCAATATCCGAAGAGTAATTTAGCATCAATGGGAATTTATATTTTTAAATGGAATGTTTTAAAAGAGTTTTTAGAGATGGATGATCGCAATCCTGAATCAAGTAATGACTTTGGTAAAGACGTTATTCCACTTTTATTAGAAGAAAAGAAAAAAGTAGTTGCTTATCCTTTCAAAGGTTATTGGAAAGACGTTGGTACAGTAAAAAGCTTATGGGAAGCAAATATGGATTTATTAAATGAAGATAGTGAACTAAATATATATGACCGTGATTGGCGCATATATTCAGTTAATCCAAATCAACCACCACAATATATTGCACCTACGGCAATCGTTGAAGACTCTCTAATTAATGAGGGGTGTGTTGTTGAAGGGTTTATATCACATTCTGTATTATTCCAAGGTGTAACAATCGGAGAAGGCAGTATGATAAAAGATTCTGTCGTAATGCCAGGTTGTGTTATTGGAAAAGATGTTCGAATCGAAAACGCAGTAGTAGCTCCTGGAATGGTTATTCCTGATGGAAGTCTTTTAGGTCCTGAGAAAGATTATGAAGAGGTAATTCTAGTTACAAGCGAAGAATAAGAGGTGGCTCATTCCTCAAATAGAAAAATAGATTGAGAGGGTTATTTGATGAAACATACTATGCTAGGAATAATTGAGGCGTCAACACATTTTGAATCTTTAAAGCCGTTAACACAGCATCGACCATTAGCAACACTTCCTTATGCAGGTCGATATCGTTTAATCGATTTTATGTTAAGTAATATGGTGAACTCGGGTATTACGAGTGTCGCTGTATTTCCTGATCAACCTTATCGATCAATTATTGATCACTTAGGCTCCGGTAAACATTGGGACTTAAATCGTAAAAAGGATGGACTATTTATTTTTACGCCAGAGCCAACTGATGGAGCTTTTGGTACATTCGATTTCATCGAAAAGCATATTCAATTTTTACAACGTTCTACTCAAAAGTATGTAGTAGTAGCAAATACTTATACAATTTGTTCTGTGGATTTTAGACCAGTTTTAAAGAGACATATCGAAACAAATGCACAAATTACTGAGTTAAAGCAGTTCGGTAAATCTTTAAATATCTATATCCTTGAAAAAGAGTTATTGTTAAAGCTTTTTGAAAACTTCCACGAAAAAGGCTATGAAACAATTATGGACGTTGTACGTGATCAAAATAATGAGGTTGAACTAAGTGCGTATGAAATACCTCAACAAGTTGCAATCATTCAAACAATTGAGGATTATTTCGAGCAAAGTATGAAATTATTAAATCCTGAGATATGGAATCAATTATTCTTAAAATCTTATCCTGTCTTTACTAAGGTTAAAGATGAGCCACCAACAAAATATTCAAAAGAAGCAATTGTAAAAAATTCAATTGTAGCTAATGGATGTGAAATTGAAGGAACGGTTGAAAATAGTATTATTTCAAGAGCTGTGAAAATTGGAAAAAATACGATTATTCGCAATTGTGTTGTTATGCAAAAATCAAACATTGGAGATAATTGTATATTAGATGGCGTTATATTAGATAAAGATGTTCGAATTGAAGATGGTGTTGAAATAAAAGGAAGCTTAAGTGAGCCAGTAGTGCTTCAAAAAGGTTCAGTCCAAGGAGCGTTGATTCAGTGGTAAATGTTTTATATATTGTTTCAGAGTGTGTACCATTTGTTAAATCGGGAGGGCTTGCAGATGTTGCAGGCGCTCTCCCTAAGTATTTAAATAAACTAAATACGAATGTAAGAGTAATGCTTCCATTCTACTCGTTAATTCCCGCTAAATTTAGAGAAGAAGCTAAGCTGGTAAAAGAGCTATCTATAAATCTAGGCTGGAGAAAACAGTATTGTGGTTTATTTGAATTGAAAGTAGAAGGAACAACTTATTATTTTATTGATAACGAGTACTATTTCAATCGAGATAAGTTGTATGGTCATTTTGATGATGGAGAACGTTTTGCATTCTTTTCTTTAGCTGCAATTGAATGCATTAAAGAATTAGATTTTAAACCTGATGTAATACACTGTCATGATTGGCATACAGCAATGATCCCATTTTTCATGAAAGAGTATGGTGCATTAAAAGATATTAATCCAAAAATGAAATCTGTTTTTACAATCCATAACCTTCAATTCCAAGGCGTATTTTCAAAAGAAGTAATGGACGATATGTTAGGAATCGATGAACAATATTTTCGCGATGACTATTTGAAATTTTACGATTGCATCAATTTTATGAAAGCTGGAATTATTTCAAGTGATTTCGTAACAACTGTTAGTCCAACATATAAAGAAGAAATTAAGCATGAATTTTTTGGAGAGCAATTAGATGGACTATTACGTGAGCAAGATCACAAACTTTTTGGGATTGTAAACGGAATTGATGAAACAATTTATAATCCAGCTACTGATCGAAAAATTTACTCTAATTACGATGAGTTTACAATCGAAAATAAAACAGAAAATAAATTGAAATTGCAGGAGTCGCTTGCATTAAAAATGGATGAAAATATTCCTATCATTGCAATGGTTTCTCGATTAACAAGTCAAAAAGGCATTGATCTCATTCAACACGTATTCCCTCAAATTATGGATCATAATGTCCAAGTAGTAATTTTAGGTTCCGGTGATGAAGAATTCGAGAACTTTTTTAAAGCAATGGAGCATAACTACTACGATAAAGTAAGAGCTTATATTGGATTTGATGAAGGCTTTGCTCATCAGATTTATGCAGGTGCAGATTTATTCCTAATGCCTTCATTATTTGAGCCATGTGGACTAGGTCAGCTAATTGCGATGAAGTACGGGTGCGTTCCAATCGTAAGAGAGACTGGGGGGCTAAATGATACTGTCCAGTCATATAATGAAGAGACGAATAGTGGAAATGGTTTTACCTTCACTAACTATAATGCTCACGATATGCTTCACACAGTTGAACGTGGATTGAGTATTTATGAGAATAAAAAACATTGGAAATCAGTCAGAAGGAATGCAATTAGAAGAGATTCAAGTTGGTTAAAATCTGCTAAAGAATATGCAAAATTATATATGCAGTCTTCAAAGTAAAAATCTTTTAGGGCGAGGTGATTCCATGTTTTCTAGTGTGGAGGAGTTTGAGTGGAGTTTCAAAGAGAAACTAGAAAGTATGCATGGAAAGAGTACTGCAGATAGCACTACTCAAGAGCAATTTCAAACACTTGGAACAATGATTCGTGAACATATAAGTGGTAATTGGTTAGGAACGAGTGAACAATACCGCTTAGAGCGAAAAAAACAAGTTTATTATTTATCAATTGAATTCTTATTAGGAAAGCTTTTGAAAAGTAATTTAATTCATCTAGGGCTTAGAGAGTTATGTGAATCTGGCCTCGAGAGATTAGGAATTTCTTTAAGTGCTCTTGAAGAGTTTGAAAGCGATGCTGGACTTGGAAATGGTGGACTTGGACGGCTAGCATCATGTTTTCTGGATTCGTTAGCATCACAAGACTTGCCTGGTCATGGATGTGGCATCCGCTACAAACATGGCCTATTTGACCAAAAAATTGTTGATGGATATCAAGTGGAGCTACCTGAACAATGGCTAAAATATGGAAATGTTTGGGAAGTTAGAAGAGATGATGAATCAATTGAAGTTTTATTCGGAGGAGAAGTAGAAGCATTTAATAATAAAAATCGATTGGAATTCCGCCTTCATGGTGCAGAAGCAATCACAGCGGTACCATATGATTTACCGATTATTGGCTACCATACAAACACGGTAAATACATTGAGATTATGGAGTGCTGAGGCATCTACTCATTCTTCAAATAAATCACTGATGAAGTATAAGCGAGAGGCAGAAGCAGTTTCAGAATTCTTATACCCAGATGATACACATGATGAAGGAAAGATTTTACGCCTAAAACAGCAATATTTTTTAGTTTCTGCAAGTATTCAAAGAATAGTAGATTCATATAAGGAACAATATGGTAATATTCGTAAGCTCCATGAAGAAATTGCTATTCATGTAAATGATACACA
The DNA here is from genome assembly GCF_004138285.1 of Gottfriedia acidiceleris. GTDB lineage: Bacteria > Bacillota > Bacilli > Bacillales > Bacillaceae_G > Gottfriedia > Gottfriedia acidiceleris_A. Next base: position 9,853 of record NZ_SCFN01000012.1, read on the forward strand.
TCCCGTTTTAGCGATCCCAGAGTTAATGAGAATTTTAATTGATGTTGAAAAGTTATCCTGGGATGAAGCATGGGAAATTACAACTCAAACGATTTCATATACGAATCATACAACCTTATCGGAAGCACTTGAAAAATGGAGAGTTGATTTATTTAAGCCTTTATTGCCAAGAATTTATATGATTGTAGAAGAAATAAATGAAAGATATTGTAAAGAGCTTTGGAACAAATACCCAGGTGATTGGGATCGAATTGAACAAATGGCTATTATTGCTCATGGAGTCGTTAAAATGGCTCATTTAGCAATTGTAGGCAGTAAGAGCGTTAATGGAGTTGCTGAAATCCACACGGAAATTTTAAAACAAAGAGAAATGAAGCTTTTTTATGAGTATGAACCATTTAAGTTTAATAATAAAACAAATGGCATTACTCATAGAAGATGGTTACTCCAATGTAATCCTGAGCTTAGTAGCTTAATAAATGATTCGATCGGAGACGGTTGGATACACGAACCAACTCAACTTGAGAATCTATTAGAATATCAAGATGACGATGCATTCTTATCGCAATTTATGAATGTAAAGAAAAAGAGAAAAGAAGTTCTCGAAAATTATGTTCACTATACAAATGGAATTGCATTAGATACAGATTCAATCTTTGATATACAAGTAAAACGGATGCATGCATATAAAAGACAATTACTAAATGTGTTACATATCATGTATTTATATAATCGTTTGAAGGAAGATTCACATTTTAACATGCATCCTAGAACATTTATTTTTGGAGCAAAAGCATCTCCTGGTTACTACTTTGCTAAAAAGATCATTAAATTAATTCACTCAGTAGCTGATATTATTAATAATGATCGTTATATAAGTCAATTTATTAAAGTAATTTTTATTGAAAATTATCGTGTTTCATTAGGTGAAATCATTTTTCCAGCAGCGGATATTAGTGAACAAATTTCGACAGCAAGTAAGGAAGCTTCGGGTACTGGAAATATGAAATTTATGATGAATGGTGCTTTAACGCTTGGTACACTTGACGGTGCAAATATTGAAATCTTAAGAGAAGTTGGCGAGGAGAATATTTTTACATTCGGACTAACAGCTGACGAGGTATTAAATTATTACCAATACGGCGGATATAAAAGCAGTGATTATTACCATCATGATCTGCGAATAAAAAAGGTGTTAGATCAATTGCTTCACGGGTTATTTCCGTTACCAAGAGAAGAATTTGAACCAATTTTTGATTCGCTCATGTCTTATAATGATGAGTATTTCTTACTTAGAGATTTCTCTTCGTATGTAAAAGCGCATGAATGTATCAATCACACGTATCAAAATAAAAGAGATTGGGCTATAAAAAGCCTTAACAATGTTGCGAAATCGGGATTTTTTACAAGTGATCGGACGATTCGTCAATACGCATCAGAAATATGGAATATTCATCAAAGGACCTTACACCATTCTTAACCTCCTCTTAGATTATTAGGAGGTTTTTCATATCATGATGAAAAGCGAGAAAGGAGAGATACGTTGAAATTCCTTTCAGTTGACTATGATAAGGCCTTAGAATTATTACTTTGCATTGAACAGGCATATGCTCAGTTTGATAATGATGGTAAATTTATGATTCCAGCAAGCTATTCATTAGTAGATACAATTAAAGCGTGTGTTATTAGCGAGCTAGAATGGTTTGGCTATATTATTGAAAATGATGAATCCGTGATCATTGTGTTTCGAGGAACGAAATCAGACTTGGATTGGTTAGCTGATTTGAAAATTGATCAAGACTTATTTCCTTATGTGATGAACGGTGGAAGTGTCCATTCAGGGTTTCTATCAATTTATCAGTCTTGTCGAGAAATGCTTTTAGCAATTGTGAAGGAAAAGGCTCTTTCAAAAAAAATATTCATAACTGGGCATAGCTTAGGTGGTTCATTGGCCACGTTATTAGGATATGAAATAGCAATGACTGGAATTTGTAACCCGAATGTCTATTCATTTGGCTCTCCAAAAGTTGGAAATATAAAGTTTAAAGAAAACTATGATGAAAATGTTAGGCATAGTTTAAGATTTGTAAATTTATATGATATAGTACCCTTAAGCCCACCCTTTAAAGTAGAAGTGAAGCCATTAAACATTTATTTAGAATACGTTCAAGTGAAACATCCAATCACTTTTTCACTAAATAAAGGGTCAATTAAGAATAGCCACCATCTATCGACTTATATTGAAGGCGTTAAAAAGATGCAGTTGGATTATGATTATACTCCAACCTTTACTTACAAATTACGTGAAGCAGAACCAGCAGAAGAGGAAGTAATCTAATGGCACAGAAAAAAACTAGTCAAGATTTCGTTGACTAGTTTTTTGTATGTAAACAAAAAAACGCTTTTAAAGTAGTCTGAATTAATCATTACCATCCAGTAGATTACCAAGGCCACCTAATATACTTCCTTCTTCTTTAGATGAATTTGGTAAGTATTGACCAATTCGAGAAGCTAATCTTGCTAAAGTTAATGATTGAACCCAAATTGTACCTGGACCCTGTAATGTAGCGAAGAATAAACCTTCTCCTCCAAAAAGTGCAGTTTTTACATTTCCAACATATTCAATTTCATAATTAACATCACCAGTGAAGCCAACAATACATCCAGTATCGATCTTAACTTTTTCACCTGGATGAAGTGTTTTTTGGTAAATTGAGCCACCAGCATGTAAGAAAGCAAGACCATCACCTTCGAGTTTTTGCATGATAAATCCTTCACCACCGAATAGACCGGTACTCAATTTCTTTCTAAATTCGATTCCAACTGAAGTTCCTTTTGCTGCTGCCAAGAAAGAATCTTTTTGACAAATAATTTTATTTCCATACTCATGTAAATCTAACGGAATTATTGTTCCAGGGTATGGAGCGGAGAAACTGACAGTTTTTAAAGAGCTTGATCGGTTTGTAAAGCTAGTCATAAATAAGCTTTCACCTGTTACAAGGCGCTTACCCGCTCCGACCAACTTTCCAAATAATCCACCTCCTGATTGCGATGAACCGTCACCAAATATTGTTTCAAGTTCGATACCATCATCCATCATCATCATTGCTCCAGCTTCAGCAATCACGGTTTCCTTTGGATCAAGCTCTACTTGTACAAACTGCATATCATGGCCATGAATTTTATATGTAACTTCATGAGAATTTTTCATTTTTATTCCTCCTTTTAGTTTAACTATACAAATATTCTAATACTAAAATCTAGTTATTTATTTATAAATAATTTGATAAATTACTACAGAATCCGCATTTAGTTAGATTAATTGCTTAAGAAATTATAAACTTTTTTAGGACGTCAGTTAGGCCTAAATGTATAAAAGATAAATATTATGAATTATATAAAAAATTCCCTCAATTAAGCCTAAGTGTCATTGACGCACTTTTTTAGATATGATATATTTAGGTTACTATTAACTGCATATTTATTTGAAGGTAAGAAATTAACGATACATTTGCACTACAAAATTTTTAGTAACGCTCATTTTTCTTTGTCTTGAAAAGAAGTTTTGACCACTTTCAATGTTGTAGCAATCCTAAGCTGATTGGACAATGACGTTCTTTTTCTTTATCCCTCTTTTATGCACGCATTAATAGTGTATATATGTATTTCTAGGAGGTATTATCGATGGAATTCGGTAAAGTTAAATGGTTTAACAGCGAAAAAGGTTTTGGATTCATCCAAACTGAAGGTGGAAACGACGTATTCGTACACTTCTCTGCAATTCAAGGCGAAGGTTTCAAAACTTTAGAAGAAGGTCAAGAAGTTGAATTCGAAATTATCGAAGGAAACCGTGGACCACAAGCAGCTAACGTAAACAAAAAATAATTTTTGTTATGTTCAAGGCATCCTTTTTAGGATGCCTTTTTATATTAATCTAAAAATCTATCAATTCAGTAAGTAGATATTGTAGTTTAAATAGGTTGCAAATAATGACCAAATTGAATAGGGAATGAGTAATACAAATGAAGTTTTTGAATGTTTATATGCGATGATCGTTAAAAGAATTGCTGTAACAAAGACGAGTCCACAGTCGATTGTAGCCATAAGTAAATCTTTTTGTTTGAATTGAAAATAGCTAAACATCTGGTTAAATACATAATTAATAATCAATATAATATAAAACCATTTTGCTTTTTTGAAGGATTCTCCTAAAGATACGATTATACATACGCTCAAAGAAATGAAGGAATATAAGAATGCCCAAATAATTCCGATTGTTTTTCCTGAAGGAGTATAGCTAGGTTTATTTAGGTGACTATACCAATCGTAGTCGATCGGAAATAATATAGAAGCAACAAAAAATAAACAGTATAAGGAGAAAAATAATACAATTAACTTAATATTCATAAAACCTCCTTAATTAAGTTGTCTTGATTAAGTATATGTATTTAATTAAAAAATATAAAAAAAACGACCACATTGTAGTGATCGTTTTTAATGAAAGTTTAATTCATTTAGTACTTTTCAATGTCTTTCACATCAATTTCAGATAATTCTCCGTTTAAAGCTTGTTCTTCATAGTCATCAAGATCTTGTTCATATTGTTCATGTTTTTTTGTAGGGTAAACAGTTTGATTTTTTCCGTAAATATCAGTACCGATAAAGTTTTCAAATTCCTCAACATAACCTACATTTTCATAACTCTCAGTAAATGTGCTTCCATACTCCTCAATATTATTAAATTCAAAATCAGACGGTGTTTGAGAATTTCCATATCTTTCAACATCTTGTAAAGCGTCTTCAGCGTCATACATCATTGAGCGATCTTTAGGGTCTCTACTAAATGGAGGGTTTAGTACTTCTTCCTCAACAGGACGATCGTATCTTATACTAGAACTTGAAATATGCTGATCGTGAGTATGTTCGATCATCGCTTTTGCTGTAGGAAGAGCTTGTAACCGTTCAAAAGGTATTTCTTCACCACTTACTTCGCATATACCGTATGTTCCATTTTCTATTTTTTGTAACGCTGTATTAACATCAACTAGTTCGTTTCTTAAATGCTCATGAAGAGATATGTCTTTTTCACGCTCAAATAATTCAGTACCTAAATCACCTGGGTGGTTGTCTGCAAGTGAAAGCTCATCAACAGAATCTCTAAGTGAGTATGGTGTAAAGGCTGGATCATTTAGTCTTTCTTCTATATGTTTTTTTTGTTTTAGTAATTCGTTTTTAAATGTTTGGATTTGTGATTGTGAAAGCATCATGCTCCCCCTTTTCAATAAATGAATTTGACTATCCATATTTTGTTCAAAAAGGAGGAAAACATGAATTAAGTTTTTTGAGGAATTGTTCTTTCTTAATTAGGAAAAAATATTTCCAATTATTAAGCCTATAACAAGAAGGAATCCCATTATAGTATTTGTTTTTGCTGTTGCTGCCATGGCTGGCATCATTTCCATTGGTTGGGTCTTACCTATAAATCCTTTTGTTGCTTTTATTGCAACAGGGATACTTATTAATGAAATAAGTGCAAAAGGTGTAATTAAATTCATGATAACAAATACAATAACTAAAGCATAAGCAACGGCAAATAATGAACCAATAAAGATAATTGCATTCTTTTTACCTAATAAGATAACAAGTGTTTTACGTCCATTTTCTTTGTCATTATCTAGGTCACGAATATTGTTTGCTGTTAAAATTGCTCCAATTGTAATTGAAGTAGGGATAGAAAGTAAGATTACATTTGATGGTAAATTTCCAGCTTGAATATAGTAAGTAATTCCAATAATTACAACTCCCATAAAAAAGCCCGCTACTAACTCACCAAATGGAGTGTATGCGATTGGAAGTGGTCCTCCAGTATAAAAATAAGCTGCTGCCATACAAATAAGTCCAATAACTGCTATCCACCAGCTACTTTGAATACAAATATAAATGCCTAATAGAAGAGCGATACCAAAAAAAGTAAAAGCAAGATTTAAGACAGTTGAAGGTTTAATACCATCTCTTACGATTGCTCCTCCGATACCGACAGAACCTTCATGATCTAGCCCTCTTTTATAATCATAATATTCATTAATCATATTTGCAGCGGCTTGGATCAGTAAACTTGCAATAAGCATTGAAAGAAATAAAAGTAAATGAAATGAGTGATCTATGTGCGCTAACATTGTTCCAATCGCAACAGGAATGAACGCTGCGGTTAATGTATGTGGTCTTAATAAATTCCACCATGTTCTAAAACCTGTTGAGGAAGTTGGAGATTGAACAGTTGGTTGCATTTTAACATCCTCCTTTTTAATATTATTTGAAAATGTAGGTCATTTTACTTTAAAAAAGTATGGACGAACTTCATAAAATTGACAGTCTACATTCATCGTTGTATCTTTAGTTATATCATGTATTTAACGTATATTTAAGCTAGGGGGAACTATTATGCTTAGAACAGGTCAACTGGAATCGATTGCCTTCTTTGAGCATTCACTTCAAAAGGCAAAAGCTTGTTCAAAACGCTTCATTTGTAAAGTGGAAAAAATAATGAATATCCATCCCCTAAGTGTTTACCATTTTTATCATGAATTGGGTTTTACTGAACGCTTTTATTGGTCAAACCAAGAAAACTCGTTAATTCTCACAGGAATTGGTACTTTAGTTCCTTTTCATCATAGTACAGAAGAACAGTATTCTGCAATAGAAAAAGAATGGAAACGCTTTGGAGAGCAAGTGTATATCGAGCAAGAAAATTGCTTTGGTACAGGACCGATAGCTCTTGGGGGTTTCTCTTTTTTTGATAACTATAAAAATGATCAAGATTGGAAGAATTTTGGTACCTCCCATTTCTATGTACCTAAATTAATGGTGACGGTTACAAACGAAGGGACATTCATCACCTCTAATTATGAAATTAATGAACAAACTTCAGTAGAGGATTTATTGCTTCAATATAAAGAATATGATGACTTTTTAGAAAGATTTGGAATGAAGCAACCAAGTTTTACACAATCAGAATGTATTAACAAAGATGAATTTGAACCAAATGAATGGATTCAAAGTGTAAAAGAAGCAATTCATCAAATGAAAAACGAAGAATTAGAAAAAGTTGTTTTAAATCGAACTTTAAATGCAACATTTTCTGCAGAAGTAAATTCAACAAAAGTAATTTATGAATTAGAAGCAACAAGAAATGTTAACTATGTTATTTCTTATCAATTAAAAGATACTGTATTTATTAGCGCTACACCTGAGAGATTAATTTCTAAGAAAAATAATACAGTTTCTTCGATGTGTCTTGCTGGATCTGCCGCAAAAGGAATAACGAAGGAAGAAAACACAGAAGCCGCTAATTGGTTATTAAATAGTAAAAAAAATAATGGTGAACATGCTTTTGTTGTAAACTATATCCGAGAAACACTACAACAATATTGTAATGAATTATCAATACCCTCAACACCAAGAATAATGGCGACAAAAAGCTTATTGCATTTATTCACGCCAGTTGAAGGAAAATTATATAATCATGTTTCTTTATTTGAATTAATTCAAGCATTACATCCAACCCCTGCACTTGGTGGCTTTCCTAAGGAAGAGGCATGTAAATTAATTCGTGAACTTGAACCTGTGGACCGAGGATGGTATGGTGCACCGATAGGATGGATTGATTTAAATGGAAATGGCGATTTTGCTGTAGGTATACGTAGTGCCTTAATTAAAGAAGATAAAGCAAAATTATATGCCGGTTGTGGTGTTGTACAAGATTCAAAACCAGAGGAAGAATTTTTTGAAACTGGTGTAAAGTTTCTGCCAATGCTAAATGCATTAGGAGGGTTACGAAATGAAAGATAATGAAGCACTAACAAAGTATATTGGCGCACTTGTAGATGAAATAAGTGCATTAAATATTCAAAACGTTGTAATTAGTCCTGGATCACGCTCTACACCAATATCGATGTTAGTAAATGAACATCCAAAATTAAAGTCATATATTGCAGTAGATGAAAGAGGGGCAGCATTTTTTGCTTTAGGTATCGCTAAAAGTACGAAACAGCCTACAGTATTAATCTGTACTTCTGGAACAGCTGCTGCTAACTATTTGCCAGCTATATCTGAAGCAAAGGAATCTAGAATTCCATTAATCGTACTGACAGCTGATCGACCACATGAGCTTAGAGATATAGGTGCACCACAAGCTATGAATCAAATTGGTTTATACGGTTCATTTGTAAAAAAATTTATTGAACTAGCCTTACCAGAGGCATCGGAAGCAATGTACCAATATGCACGTTCAAGCGTTAATCGACTGTACCGTTCTTGTGTGACCGCTCCAATAGGGCCAGTACATATGAATGTGCCACTTCGAGAACCATTGGTGCCAAATTTTGCGATTGATGATTTATTTTCAGCAGGAAAGCGTAAAAATTCTGCTCACACAATACTTACTGAAACTCTTGCGACAATTTCAAACGAAACAAGTAATGAGTTCACCAAGCTTTTTCAATCAAAAAGAAAAGGCTTATTAGTTTGTGGTCCTTATGTTGAAGAAGAAGCTTTAAAGAAGATTAAAACTTTAGGAAATTTATTAGACTACCCAGTTTTGTGTGATCCTCTTTCAAATGGAAGAATGATTAGTGGTAATGATGAATCGAATGTAATTGATACATATGATACATTTCTTCGTTTTGAAGACATTGTTGATTCGCTTGATTCTGAAGTTATCGTACGATTCGGGGCAATGCCTGTATCAAAAACGTTTACTCAATATATACAAAAGCAAAAAGATTGCGAGCTAATTGTTATTGATGAAGGAGACTTATGGAGGGATCCGACGTTAAAAGCAACTCAAATGATTTCTTGTGATGATATCCAGTTTTGTAATGCAATTTTGGAGTCATATCAGAAAACAAGTAGTATAGAAATAGATTGGTTGAATAAATGGAAAACAATTAATGAAAAAACAAAAAATGGACTACAACAAGCAGAACAGTTTGATGAACTTTTTGAAGGAAAAATCGTTCAAGTTTTAGCAAAAAATTTACTTGAAGAAAGTACATTGTTTGTTTCAAACAGTATGCCTATTCGTGATGTGGATACGTTTTTACATAATCAATCTAAAAAGTTAAAAATTGCTTGTAATCGAGGGGTAAATGGAATAGATGGGACGATTGCAACCGCATTAGGAATGGCAGCAGCTGGAGAAAGTGTCACATTATTAATTGGAGATTTATCTTTCTATCACGATTTAAATAGTCTGGTCCTTTCTAAACTACATCATTTAACTTTAAGAGTGATACTTGTTAATAATGATGGGGGTGGAATCTTCTCATTTTTACCTCAATCAAAAGAAGAAAAACATTTCGAAGACTTATTTGGAACTCCTTTAGGATTGGAATTCGAGCATGCAACAGCTCTTTTCGGTGGAGTTCATACAAAAATTCATAATTGGTTTGAACTTGAAGATGAATTATCTAAAAAAAATAATGGATTACATGTAATTGAAATTCAGACAAATCGTAAAGAAAATTATGATCTTCATCAAAAAGTTTGGAGCATTGTAAAAGCAGAATACGAGAAATGAAATTAGGTGTTCTTGTTCATGGAAATTAAAATAAATGATGTCACATATTCATACATTGAATCTGGCCAAGGACAAACAATATTATTATTGCATGGTTTCACAGGTTCAAAGGAGACATGGGGAGATTTAATCAGTAAACTAGAACGAAATTATCATGTGATAGCAATTGATTTATTAGGACACGGAAAGACAGATTGTCCAATTAATGATGAGCGGTATAGAATGGAGTTTGCTGCTAAAGATTTACATGATTTTTTAGTACAAAAGCAAATTGATTCTGTGCATCTATTAGGCTATTCGATGGGAGGTAGACTAGCCCTCTATTTCGCTTTAGCCTATCCAACAAAAATTAGATCGCTCATTTTAGAAAGCTGCACGGCTGGTCTTAAAACCGACAATGAAAGATTTGCTCGAATCGAACAAGACAATCATCTATCATCAATGATCCTAAATGAAGGTATTGAAGTATTCGTTAATTATTGGGAAAACATTCCGTTGTTTTCAACTCAAAAGAATTTGACATCAGAGTCACAACAAACGATTAAACAAGGAAGATTAAATCAGTCACCAATTGGCTTAAGTAATAGTCTAAAAGGGATGGGGACGGGCATTCAGCCATCACTATGGAGTGATTTGAAGCAATTTAAAAAACCTACTTTATTAGTTTGTGGAGAATATGATGAAAAGTTTTGCTTAATAATGGGGAAAATGAACGAGAGGCTAGAAAATAGTGAAATTATTAAAATTCCACATGCAGGACATGCAATTCATGTGGAACATTCGGAAAAATTTGCTACAATAGTAATTGGGTTTTTATTGAAAAGTGAAAAGGAGGAAATTTCATGACTATTGAATGGGTACAAGAAAGAAAATATGAAGAAATTTTATATTCTACATATAATGGAATCGCTAAAATTTCAATCAATCGTCCACACGTACATAACGCATTTACACCATTAACAGTATCAGAAATGATTGATGCTTTTGCTTATGCAAGAGACGACGAAAAAATTGGTGTTATTATTTTAACAGGTGAAGGTGGAAGAGCATTCTGTTCTGGTGGAGACCAAAGTGTTCGCGGACACGGTGGTTATGTTGGACAAGACCGCATTCCTCGCCTAAATGTATTAGATTTACAACGCTTAATTCGCGTTATTCCAAAACCTGTAATTGCAATGGTAGCAGGTTATGCAATTGGTGGAGGAAACGTATTAAACGTAGTATGTGACTTAACAATCGCTGCTGAAAACGCTAAATTTGGACAAACTGGTCCTAAGGTTGGTAGCTTTGATGCTGGTTATGGCTCAGGCTATTTAGCTCGTATTGTAGGGCACAAAAAAGCTCGTGAAATTTGGTACTTATGCCGTCAATATAATGCACAAGAAGCATTAGATATGGGCTTAGTTAATAAAGTAGTACCTTTAGAAGAATTAGAAGCTGAAACAGTTAAATGGGCTGAAGAAATGCTGGAAAAAAGTCCAACTGCACTTCGCTTCTTAAAAGCAGCAATGAATGCAGACACAGACGGTTTAGCGGGACTTCAACAGCTAGCTGGAGATGCAACACTTCTTTACTACACAACTGAAGAAGCAAAAGAAGGTCGCGATGCATTTAAAGAAAAACGTACACCTGATTTCGATAAATTCCCACGTTTTCCTTGATTTGAAAGAAGATAAAAGCTTGATGAGAAATCATCAAGCTTTTTTTGCACATTAAGAAAGTATAAATTGACAGCGGAGAAGAAACCACGTCATAATTGCCCATTTTAGGAATTAAGTATAAGTGCAACTACGCCTCTGTCTTCGCCTAAAATCTCGCCAATAGAAGAGTTTTCTTTAAATGAACTTTTGTAAATTTTGATAAGAGTCAGGAAGTGTTTTTTATGAATCAAATTCCGAATTTTTTACTTGAGAGAGTCAGATTAACTCCTAATCGAATAGCAATTGCAACAGATGGAGAGGAAATTACGTTTAAGGATTTACATGAACGAGTTATAAATCTTGCATATAAACTTCACCATTTTGGCATAAAAGACGGATCTCACGTTTCGGTTTTAATGAATAATTCCGTTGAATTTATAGAAGTTGTTTATGCACTTCATTATATCGGAGCAACATCAATTTTATTGAATATAAGATTAAGTGATGACGAAATAGTATATCAATTAGAAAATAGTGATTCTGAATTTTTAATCGTAGCGAAATTAAATACGGTGAAGATTCCTGAAAATATAAAACTGTTAAATATTAATGAAATGGAGAACAGTGAATCAAAGGAATTTCCGATCAAGTCTAATTTTGATGGAGATAAAATCGCAACTATGATGTACACATCTGGTACAACAGGTTTCCCAAAAGCAGTTTTACAAACTTATTTTAATCATTGGAGCAGTGCAATTGCTTCAGTATTAAATTTAGGATTAGATCATAAAGATGTATGGCTAGTTTGTTTGCCAATGTTCCATGTGGGTGGTTTATCTACTGTATATAAAAGTGCGATTTATGGCATGAAAATTGTGTTAACGAAAAAAGCTGATGCACTTACCATTAAGGACTGTGTCAAAAAGCATAATGTAACAATTCTATCTGTTGTAACAAAAGTATTAAATGACCTCTTAACAATTGTTGAAGGTACAAATGATTTAAACAGCGTAAGGGCAGCTTTACTTGGTGGAGGACCTGCTCCGTTACCTCTTTTACATAAGGCAAGAGGATTAAATGTCCCAGTATATCAAACATACGGAATGACTGAAACTTGTTCACAAATTGCAACGCTCTCTCCTGAATATATGCTTTCTAAAATTGGTTCGGCAGGTAAAGCTTTATTTGGATGTACGCTAGAAATAAGAGACAATCATCGAACTTGTTTACCAAAAGAAGTAGGAGAAATTGTAGTCAAGGGGCCGAACGTGAGTAAAGGTTATTATAAACTTGCTAAGTTAACTGATTCGACTGAGTATCTATATACAGGAGATTTGGGTTATGTAGATGAGGATGGTTTTTTATTTGTAGTTGACCGTCGAAGTGACTTAATTATTTCTGGCGGAGAGAATATATATCCAGCAGAGATTGAATCAGTATTACTATCGCATCCAGATATTATTGAAGCTGGTGTAACAGGCAAAGATGACCCAAATTGGGGTAAAGTACCTGTTGGATTTGTTGTAAGTAAATCCTCTAATCCTCCGTTACAAGAAGAACTAATCGAGTATTGTAGAGATAAAATCGCAGGGTATAAAATTCCAAAGGAAATATTTTATGTAGACAACCTACCAAGAAATGCAACAAATAAGCTAGTTAGAAGAGAGCTACTTAAGCTTCTACAAGGGGAATAAACATGTTGATTTGGCAAATTGAATTATTTTTAATTGAACAGCCTCTAAAAATACCTTTTAAAACAAGCTATGGTACATATGAAAAACGTGAAAGTATTATTGTTAAAATTGTAGATGCTAACGGAATATGTGGTTATGGGGAAGTCGTTGCTTTTTCAGAGCCGTGGTATACAGAAGAAACAATTCAAACAGCTCTTCATACTTTACAGGATTTCTTTATACCGAACTTATTAAAAAAACAGTTTAATCATCCAAGTGAAGTTGCTATACAATTAAATCAATTTAAAGGCAATCAAATGGCTAAATCTGGACTTGAAGGTGCATATTGGGATTTGTATAGTAAACTAAATTCAGTCACTTTAGCACAAGCTTTAGGGGGCAATAAGGCAGATATACCAGTTGGGGTTGTAATTAGTATAGACGAGCCAATAAAAATGTTGAAACAAATTGGTGCATATGTAGCAGAAGGCTATGAACGATTTAAAGTTAAAGTTTCAAAAGAAAATGATTATGAAATTGTATCAACTATACGAAATAGCTATCCAACAATCCCTCTAATGATTGATGCCAATTCAGATTATTCGATTGAAGACATTCCGAAACTAAAAAAATTAGATGAATTTAATCTGTTGATGATTGAACAGCCCTTCGGCGAACGCCAATTCATCGAGCACGCCATTCTTCAAAAGGAAATTTCTACTCCTGTCTGTTTAGATGAAAGTATATGTTCCTTAGAAGATGTTCAAATTGCGTATGAATTAAACGCTTGCGAAATCATTACGGTAAAGCCTGGGAGAGTCGGAGGATTAACTAAATCAATTGAAATTCATGATTATTGTGTGGAAAAGAATATTCCAATTTGGGTTGGAGGTATGATTGAAACAGGGATTTCTAGAATTCAGAACGTTGCCTTAGCATCTCTTCCCGGATTTACAATACCGGGAGATATTTCGGCTTCATCTAGACATTGGGAGCATGATCTCATTTTTCCAGAGGTAGCTTTAATAAATGGAAAAGTTAAAGTACCAATTAGCCCTGGTTTAGGAGTCGAAGTGGATGAAGAGAGAATCCGAAGCATTTCTAAAAAGATTTATAAATATTATACTTAAAAATAGGAAATTTGGTAACAAAGGTCTCACACAACAGAAACAGTATTCTAGGGTGGAATTTAACACACACTCAATAATAGACAGAAATAGCCTAATAAAAAAATACGATCAAATTAAACTTGTTATTCGTTTCAAGTTTCTTTGACCGTATCTTTTTTTGTTTCTTTATTTATTTTATCAGGTACAGGATCATATCCACCTGGATGTAGTGGGTGACACTTAAGTATTCTTTTAGTAGTTAAATAAGTTCCTTTAAGGGCACCATGGGTTTGTATTGCCTCTAGTCCATAACTTGAGCAAGTTGGATAGAATCTACATGATGGTGGCGTTGCAGGTGAAATCCATTTTTGATAAAATCTAATGATTCCAATTAAAATTTTATTCATATACAAACCTTTCGTCTGCTAGAATTATTTCTCATCATGGTTATTTTTCATTTTAACGTCTTCTAGCTTATCGACTTTATGTTGTACACCATAGCCTTTATTTACGGTAAGAACGAATGCACCGAATACAACAACGATAATAATTCCACTAACAACAAAAACTCCAGTCATACTATATCCTCCTAAATAGTTATACTACTATGATATAGTATACTGTCCAATATGCAAGGCATTCAAATATTTTCATAAAGTTTCAGGAATATTATTTCAATAATGATGAAACATTTTAATAGAAATAGTACAATGGAAAAACAAGTATGAATGTAGGAAGGTTAAAATGTACATATTTAAAGATTTTTACCATAATACAGTTGAATTATCGTTTGAGAAACATCCATTTTCACCCGATCCAAAACATGTTTGGGTTATTTGTAAATACAATGACCAATGGTTACTCACAGACCATCAAAGAAGAGGATACGAATTCCCAGGCGGAAAAGTCGAGGAAGGCGAATCACCTGAAGAAGCAGCTAAACGTGAAGTTTTAGAAGAAACAGGTGGAAATGTATCTAAAATTAATTATTTAGGGCAATACCGTGTTACAGGTAAGGATAAAATTATCATAAAAAATATTTATTTTGCCGAAATAGGAGAACTTTTAACACAAAAGCATTATTTTGAAACAAACGGCCCTGTATTGTTAGACGAATTTCCACCAAACATAAAAAAAGATCGCCGATTTAGTTTTATCATGCGTGACGAAGTATTTTCACAAAGTTTAAGTTACTTGAATACTAAAAAAAGCTCACTTTTATAAGGTGAGCTTTTTTTAGTGTTGAAATATATAATTATAAGGGGTTCATGATCTATAAATGATTCTAAATATTAATCTGTTTGAGCAATTTTATTAAACCAACAAACTCTAGTAAATGTTTATTGTTTCTGAAGTTAAAAATATCAAGAGTAATTTTTAGAAAAAAGTTCAAATGATTAGTTTATAAGTTAATGTTCGATCTCAATTGATCTACAAACGGATTAACAAGTTATTATGCTACTCTAAGTAAAGGATATTAAATAGGTTTTTAGTGTAAGCATTTTTTTGATGAATAAGTTGATTGGAGCGAATGGGTGCTCGACTCCTATGGGATAAGCGGGAAGGCTGAGACCCCACAGGAACGAACGTGACGAGGAGGCTCAGGTCTCGCCCCATGGAAAGCGAGCATCCCGTAGTGGAAATCAACTTCACTAAACTCCTTTACGAAAATTTGGAAATTAAATGACAAGGTTGTTTTTCAACAGAGTGAAAAAAGCTCACTATATTAAGTGAGCTTTGATACATTAAACTTTTCCTATACCTTTAACTCATATTACTCCAAATTACTTCTTTATTGTTTTTCTCTCAATATATTCAACAATAATATACATCAAACCAGCACATACACTTATGATTAATACACTCATTAGAACAAGAGTAAAATTAAATACTTGGAAGCCATAAACGATTAAATAGCCAAGTCCGTTTTTTGAAACTAAGAACTCTCCGACGATCACTCCTACCCAAGCTAATCCGACATTTACTTTTAATGTTGAAATGACGGTAGGTATACTAGCAGGAAAGATGACATTTTTAAATATTTGAGTTTTTGTTGCTCCAAAACTTTTAATGACTTTTACGTAATTTTCATCTACCTGTAAGAAGGCTTGATAAATAACTAGCGCTGTTATGACAAAACTTATTATGATCCCCATGGCAATTATGGAAGAATATGAGGGGCCAAAAATTACAATGATGATTGGACCAAGCGCGACTTTTGGCATGGCATTAAAGACTACTAAAAATGGATCAAGTACCTTTGAGGCAAATGGATACCACCAAAGAATGATTGCCAGAATGACCCCGATAATTGTGCCTAAAATAAATCCAACGAGTGTTTCAGTGATTGTAGTCATAGCATCATGATAAATGGAGCCATCTCCCAATTTTGCGCTGAGTAAATCGTAAATTCTAATAGGTGAACTAAACAATAATGGATCAATTATTTTTCGATGACTTAAAAGCTCCCAAGCTATAAAAAAGATAATAATAATTAATAGTTGGAAGAAAAATATGAGTAGCTTTGTACGACGATTTTTTTTGACGATACTGGCGTGATAGGATTTTAGTTCGTCATTTACTTTATCCACGTTTCTCCAACTCCTTCCAAATCGCAGAAACATAAGAAGAAAAGAGTGATTGGTGTCGTGTTTCAAAAGGGGAGCGTATACATAATTCTTCTGGTAAATTGAAAATTTTTGATATTTTTGTAGGAGCATTTGTTAGCGTAATAACCCGATCACACATGGCTACTGCTTCTTCTATATCGTGAGTTACTAAGATAGCGGTAGTGTTTAACTTCTTAAATAAGTTGAAAACTAATTCTTCAAGCTTAACTTTATTTTGATAATCTAGAGCGGAAAATGGTTCATCTAATAATACAATTGAAGGGCTTGTAGAAAGAGTTCTCACTAATGCAACGCGTTGTCTCATCCCACCGGATAGTTCTCTTGGGTATGCATTTTCATAACCATTTAGTCCAACTTCATTTAGCAATTTTAGCGTTCGATTTTTATTTTCTTCGGAATCCTTATCTAGAATCTGAAGACCTAGAAAGATATTTTCTTTAATTGTTTTCCAAGGGAATAAATAGTCATGCTGAAGCATGTAACCAATTTCTCCCGATTTTATATCATAAGGTTTACCTTTAAACTTCACTGAACCGTGATATGGTGTAAGCAATGAAGAAATGATCGATAAAAGTGTGCTTTTTCCACAGCCACTTGGACCTAATACAGATACAAATTCACCTTTTTCAACTTCAAACGTTAAGCCATCCAATATTTTAATTGCTTTTTCTTTCGATAAAAAAACATGAGAAATTTCATTAACTGATAGATAATTCATTTTATTAACCTACTACTTCTCCGTAGATTTTTCGGCGAATTTTGTATCAACTAAAACTGAGTGTGGAACTTCTTTTGGTAATACACCAGAGTTCTTCATAATCTTTTGAAGATTATTCCACTCATCTTCTTCTAATATTGGATTTGTTGAATAAGAATTTTGAGACTTATAACGTTCAATAACTTTTATTGAAATGTCTAAAGGAGTATCTTTAAAGAATGGTGCAACACTTTTTGCAATCTCTTCTGCGGAATGAGTAT
The DNA here is from genome assembly GCF_004138285.1 of Gottfriedia acidiceleris. Taxonomy (GTDB): domain Bacteria; phylum Bacillota; class Bacilli; order Bacillales; family Bacillaceae_G; genus Gottfriedia; species Gottfriedia acidiceleris_A. The sequence goes on from NZ_SCFN01000012.1 coordinate 27,460, forward strand.
CAACCCATTGTTCAGCTTCATAAATTGCATCAGTAAATTTTTGAGCCGTTTTCGCATTCTTCTTCAAATAACTTTCTTTTGCTATAAAAGCAGTGTAAGGAACTTTTCCAGACTCCAAGCCGAATGAAGCAACGATTTTACCTCTTCCTTCTTTTTCCATAATACTTGCTGTAGGTTCAAACAATTGAACATACTCTCCAGTACCTGAAGCATATGCATTCGCGATATTTGCGAAGTCAATATTCTGAATAAGGTTCAGATCTTTATGTGGATCGATCCCATGTTTACTTAGGACATATTCGCCAACCATTTGTGGCATTCCACCTTTTCTTTGACCTAAAAATGTTTTGTCTTTTAGTTGGTCCCAATTAAATGGTACAGTTTGATTTCTAGCTACTAGAAATGTTCCATCAGTTTGAGTCAATTGGGCAAAGCTTTTTACTGGATCATTTGCACCTTGAGCGTATACATATATAGTTGTTTCAGGCCCAACTAATCCTATATCTGCACCGTTTGACAATACAGCAGTCATAGTTTTATCTCCACCAGCAGTAGTTGTTATTTCAACATCCAATCCATGCTTTTTGAAGATTCCTTCACTAATGGCCACATATTGAGGTGCATAAAACAATGAATGTGTCACTTCTGCAACTCTTACCTTTGTGGTACCATCTTTAGGTTTATCCTTCGAACATCCACCTAAAATAGAAGCAACTAATAAAAACAAAATAACGAGCCATTTGATTTTCATTTAATCCCTCCTAATCGAAAATATACAATTAGCCTATGCAATAGGAGAAAATGGGTGAATGCGGAGTACTGACCGTGCTAAAATCGCTTGGAAACTTATGAGACATCTGAGATGTACAGGATAAGATGGTAAAATAAAGAAAAACCTCTCTTACTTCCTTTTTAGGAAATTAGAGAGGTTTTTATCTACTCTTTGAAAAATATTTTCGAGTATCTTCACGTATTTCGTTAGGTAAAACACTTTCTAATTCTTTGTTTAACCATGAAAGTGTTTTATTACGTAAATAATCATGCATCTTTTCTTCGGCAGAGAGCATGACTAAATTGATCGTGCAGGAGGTACTTGGAGTACAACCCTTTTCTCTAAAAAGATAACCGTTATCTTTAATATTTTTGCATTGAAATATTGGCTTAGAACCTTCAATTGCTTCAATTACATCCCAAAAAGAAATTTCTTCTGGAGACTTGGCAAGTTTAAAGCCACCCTTAACTCCTGGAACTGAACTTACAATACCAGCTTTAGACAACTTACTAAAAATCTTTGAAAGATATGTATCTGAAACACCTTGAAAGAAGGATAAGTCCTTTATTCCAATTGGAGAATCTTCAGGAGTGTCAATTAAATAAACAAGGCAGTGAAGTGCATACTCAACTCCAACGCTATACTGCATTAAAACACCTTCTTCATAAATGAGATTATTTTTAATTAATCTTAGAAATGTTTTATTTCTTTGTCAAACATTTACGTTTAGGAGTAATTCAAAGTTAAAAGAAGTTTGACATAATGAAATAAACGAATTATTATAGATAATATAAATCGGCGATTAATAGTGTCGCTAATTTATATATTTCAATAAACTACATTTACTTTAATTATTTTTAGAATTAACTTTTTTAGGGGGAATTAAAATGGAAAAACAAATTAATTATTCAAAATTAGCACCAGAAGCATTAAAAATAATGATGGAAATGGAAAAGTATATTAAATCAGCAGGTATAGACGATAAACTTCGTGAACTTATTAAAATTCGCGTTTCACAAATAAATGGTTGTGCATTTTGCCTTGACATGCATACCTCTGAAGCAAGAGAAATAGGAGAAACGGAACAACGTTTATACTGTATTAGTGCATGGAGAGATTGCGATTTTTACACAGATGCAGAAAAAGTAGCTTTAGAGTTAACTGAGCATATCACACTGATTTCGAATAAAGGTGTATCTGATGAACTATATAATCGTGTAAGTAAACACTTTAGCGAAAATGAATATGCAAATCTTGTATTCATCATCAATCAAATTAACAGTTGGAATCGTATCTCTATTTCTATGGGTAATAAACCAGCTGAAAAATAATATCCTAATTAAATTTGATATAAAAAAAATGAGCCGAAGAGTGGCTCATTTTTTTAATGTAATTTCAATTTTTATTAAAATTTTTTACTTCTATAACATCGCTTTTTATTAATTTATTTTTATTAGAATAAATTTTTATAGTGTAAAGATCATAATTATTTTTAATATAAATTTTTTTGATCCACTGTCATATTTGAAGTAGCAATAGAACTTTTAAAGAATTATCTGGAGGTTGTTTTTTTATACTGAAATTAAAAATGGCTGCCAAAAAGTCATAGATTCCGACTTTTTGGACAGCCCTTACATTTTAATTTATAAGATTATTTTAAAGGTCCACCAAGTTCAGCTAATTTAGCATCAAAGCCTTCAAATTTTTTGAAGTTTTCTTTGAATTTATTTACTAATTCAAGAGCTTTTTGATCATAAGCTGATTGATCTTCCCAAGTTGTTGATGGAACTAATACGCTATCAGGTACACCAGGTACATGAGTTGGAATTGCTAGACCGAAAAACTCGTCTTGTGTAGTTTCAACTGAGTTCAAATCTCCTTCAAGTGCAGCGTGAACCATTGCTCTTGTGTAAGAAAGATTCATACGTTTACCAACGCCGTATTCTCCACCAGTCCAACCAGTGTTTACTAAGAAAACATTTACATTATGTTTTTCAATTTTTTCACCAAGCATTTTTGCATATTCTACAGCTGGAAGCGGTAAGAATGGTGATCCGAAACATGTAGAGAATGTTACTTGTGGAGAAGTAACACCACGCTCAGTACCAGCTAATTTACTAGTAAATCCGCTTAAGAAGTGGTACATTGCTTGCTCTTTTGTTAATTTACTGATTGGAGGTAATACTCCAAATGCATCAGCAGTTAAAAAGATAATTGCATGCGGATGTCCAGCAACACTTGGCTCAATGATATTTTGAATTGCTTGCATTGGATATGCAGCGCGAGTATTTTCTGTTAAAGTTGTATCATCATAGTCAGCTAAACGGCTATCAGATTTAACAACAACATTTTCTAACACAGTACCAAATTTAATTGCAGAGAAAATTTGAGGCTCTTTTTCAAATGTTAAATTGATACATTTAGCGTAGCAACCACCTTCAATATTGAATACACCATTATCTGACCAGCCATGCTCATCATCACCGATTAACTTACGGTCTGCATCTGCAGATAATGTAGTTTTACCAGTTCCTGAAAGTCCAAAGAATAATGCTACATCGCCTTCGCTACCAACGTTAGCAGAACAGTGCATTGGTAAAACATTATTTTGTGGTAATAGGAAATTCATGATAGAGAAAATAGATTTTTTCATTTCACCAGCATATTCCGTACCACCAATTAAGATTATTTTCTTCTCAAATGATATAATAACAAATGCCTCTGAATTTGTTCCATCTACTACTGGGTCTGCTTTAAATGTAGGGGCAGAAACAATTGTAAATTCTGCTTCATGAGTTTGAAGTTCTTGCTCAGTTGGGCGAATAAATAATTGATGAGCAAATAAGTTGTGCCATGCAAATTCGTTAATTACTTGGATTGGTAAACGATACTCTGTATCAGCACCAGCAAATCCTTTAAATAAGAATAATTCGTTACGATCTTTTAAGTAATTAAGTACTTTGCTATACAATTTTTCGAATACGTCAGCAGAGATTGGTGTATTTACTGAACCCCAATCGATTAAATTTTCAACAGATGCCTCTTTAACAATAAATTTATCTTTAGGTGAACGTCCAGTATATTTGCCTGTTGAAACGCTAACTGCTCCTGTTGACGTTAAAATTCCTTCTTGTCTTGTTAGAACTTTTTCAACTAATTCAGAAACGCTTAGTTGGTTATACATTTGATTACTAGTAAGTAATTCGTTTAATTCAAAGTTTACATCAACTGTCTTCATATACTAATACCATCCTTTAAATATAATTTGTCTGCCATGTAGGTATCTCGATAAATAGTATAACACATTTATTTTAATAGTGTATACTATTAGTTGGCAAAATGTGTTATGAATTTGATTAAAAAATAAATTTGAGTAAAATTTACTTATTTTATTGAAGGAATTTAGTTAATTGTAAGATAATATTTAGTAATTTCCCATTAAATAGAAATGAATGTAGAAATTAAGTTATTGTAGAATTATGTCTAAGTAATGATGAAAATTGTTGACAAGAAAGTGAAATTTTAATATGATACTTTTCATACGGATACTCTCTTATCCCGAGTAGGTGGAGGGATACAGGCCCTACGAAGCCCAGCAACCTCACATAATGTGAAAGGTGCTGAACCTGATGCAAGGCTTTTTTTGTCTTGGACGATAAGAGTGAAAGGCAAATAACTTTAACCCTTTCCTCACGCAATTTTGGATAAGAGGAAGGCTTTTTTTTTGCTCAAAACTTAATTACAGTGGCAATTTCGTAATTTACACTGAGTTATCTTTATCTTAAATGGGGAACATTAGTATAGGAAATACTTTTTCTATTCTTTTGTTGAAAAAAGAGATCCGTCAATTCAATTTAGGAGGGGACTCAATGTCACAACGTCGTTTATTTACTTCAGAATCAGTTACAGAAGGACATCCAGATAAAATCTGTGACCAAATTTCAGATTCTATTCTTGATGCAATTTTAGCAAATGATCCGAATGCTCGTGTAGCAGCGGAAACTTCAGTTACAACAGGTTTAGTACTTGTTGCAGGTGAAATTACAACTTCTACTTATGTAGATATTCCAAAAATCGTTCGCGAAACAATCCGTGAAATCGGTTATGACCGTGCAAAATACGGATTTGATGCAGATACATGTGCAGTTTTAACTTCTATCGATGAGCAATCAGCAGATATCGCTTTAGGTGTAGACCAAGCATTAGAAGCTCGTGAAGGTAGCATGTCAGATGAAGAAATTGAAGCAATCGGTGCAGGAGACCAAGGTTTAATGTTCGGTTTTGCTGTCAATGAAACACCTGAATTAATGCCACTTCCAATTTCATTATCTCACAAAATTGCTCGCCGTTTAACTGAAGTTAGAAAAAATGAAACAGTTTCTTACTTACGTCCAGACGGTAAAACTCAAGTAACAGTTGAGTATGATGAAAACAACAAACCAGTTCGTATTGATGCAATTGTTGTATCAACACAACATGGTCCAGAAGCTACTCAAGCTCAAATTGAAAATGATATTAAAGAACTTGTAATTAAACCAGTTGTACCAGCTGAGTTAATTGATGAAAACACAAAATTCTTTATCAACCCAACAGGTCGTTTCGTAATCGGTGGACCTCAAGGGGATGCTGGTTTAACAGGTCGTAAAATTATTGTTGATACTTACGGTGGATATGCTCGTCACGGTGGTGGCGCATTCTCTGGTAAAGATGCAACTAAAGTTGACCGTTCTGCTGCTTACGCTGCACGTTACGTTGCGAAAAACATCGTAGCTGCTGGCTTAGCTGATAAAGCTGAAGTTCAATTAGCATATGCAATTGGTGTTGCTAAACCAGTTTCAATCGCTATTGATACTTTTGGTACAGGTAAAGTTTCAGAAGAAAAATTAGTTGAAGTAATTCGCAACAACTTCGACCTACGTCCAGCTGGAATTATTAAAATGCTTGACCTACGTCGTCCGATTTACAAACAAACTGCTGCTTATGGTCACTTTGGCCGTACAGATATCGATCTTCCTTGGGAGCGTACTGATAAAGCAGAAGTTTTAAAAACTGAAGCAGGTCTATAATAAAATGATTAAGGCTGAATATGGCATATGCTATATTCAGTCTTTTTTGCATTTTAAGAAAGGATAAATTGGCAAAGAGGAAGATAATACGACGTGGTGGCCAATTTTAAGAATAAAATATAAGTGCAACTACGCCCCTGTTTTCACCTAAAAGGCTCGTCAATCGACGAGTTTTCTTTATTTATATAGAATTACATTTCTTTATATAGGTATACTTAAAAATCATTTTTCATAGGTTTAAATGACTAAATTAATGTTTGTAATGGAGGAACCTATGAAAGCGATTATATGTACAAAATATGGTCCACCAGAAGTTCTTCAAATCAAAGAAGTTGAAAAACCAAAAATAAAAGATGATGAGGTATTAATTAAAATACACGCAACAACTGTAACCGCTGGAGATGTAAAACTTAGAAGCTCCGATTTTCCTTTTATGTATTGGCTGCCTTCACGCCTTATGTTTGGCCTTACAAAGCCGAAAAATAAAATATCAGGTTGTGAGCTTGCAGGAGAAATAGTCAAAGTTGGCAAAAACGTAAGAAATTTTAAAATAGGTGATCAAGTTTTTGGATATAGTGGATTTACTTTTGGGGCTAATGCTGAGTATATATCTTTACATGAGGAAGGTGTTCTAGCTAAAAAACCAATAAATATGTCATTTGAGCAAGCTGCAGCAGTACCTGTTGGGGCACTTACTGCATTACACTTTCTAAGGAGAAGTATTATTCAAAATGGACAAAAAGTACTTATTTATGGTGCTTCAGGAAGTGTTGGAACATATGCAATTCAGTTAGCTAAATATTTTGGTACAGAAGTTACCGCCTTATGTAGTACTTCTAATTTAGAATTGGTAAGGGCTTTAGGCGCAAATGAAGTAATAGATTATACAAATGAAGATCTTGCTAAGAGTAAGAAAACTTATGACATTATTTTTGATACGGTAGGAAAAAGCTCATTTTCTAATTGTAAAAGAATGCTTAACAAAGATGGCGTTTATTTATTAAGTGCAGTATGGAAGCTTTCAGTTTATTTTCAAGCAATATGGAGTAATTTGATTAGTAATAAAAAAGCCATACTTGGTGTAGCAAATATGAACAATGAAGATTTAAACTATATAAAAGCACTTATTGAAGCGGATAAGTTAAAAGCTGTTATTGATCGACAGTATCCGCTTGATCAAATTGTTGATGCACATCGTTACGTAGAAAAAGGGCATAAGAAGGGGAATGTCGTTATTAACATTCGAGAGATTTCAGACTGTTGACAAACGCTCGCTTTCTTTGTTGCTTCGCCTCCTAGCGCGGTGCTCATTACTATTTGGGGTTACACCGCCTCGAAATATATACTTTATCTACACAAAGAAATCCCTCAAAATGACCTTTTGAGGGATTTCTTTTATAGATTTTCATTTTGCTGTCGGATTTCTTCACCAGCTAACATCATATTGGCTGTTTCAATTTTACGGTGCTCATCCACGGAATGCCCTGGATCGAGATTATTAAGGTCTGCTTGTATTTTCATTTGCTCTTCGTTTATGAGGGGGATATTTTTTTTGCTCAATTTTATTACCTCCATATATATTGTAGAAAGTCGATGAAACTCATCGTTGTTTTAGTCTTAACGAATTGACTAACTTCATTCAAATTTATAGAAGTATTTGATTTACTGGCTTAATTCATTTATTAATTTTTGAAAGGTGAGATAAGCAGGCTTAATCGTATAATCATCCTTCATAATACCAAATTGATGAAATAGGTCGTCTTTTGAACTATCAGCATCCCTTAAACCAAAAAATTCATAATGAGTAATATTTAGTTCCTGACGAAGTGAATAGACTGTTCGAATAATTTTCTCAAGTACGATTGATTGCTGCTCATATGATCTTTCGATTTGTATAAATGGATTTTTTCCGGTAGGCCATCCATTCTCTGTAATGTGGATTGGAAGAGTGGATGGGAAACCATTACTATCCAATGTTTCTCGAAATTTACGTAGTATGTTTTCTACTGAAACAGCAACTTCCTCAATTTTTAATGGTTCCTCAAATACATCCACATAAAAATTATGACCTACATAATCAATTGAATGAATTAATTCGTCCCCACCAATTTTCATTAGATTTTCCCAAAAATGTGGAATTGTTTTTTCTCCCTCAGGAACAGAGCCAAATCCAATTTTAATAGGTAAATTGTTTTTTTCAATTTCTTCTCTTACAGTTAGAACGCCTTGTACAAGCGCTTCTAATACATATGGTTTGGATCCATCCATAAACGATAAATTAGGCTCATTTGTAATTTGAATTGATTCAAGGCAAGTGCCATACGCTTTAATTACTTTACGAACAAAATTTAACCAATAATCCAGTGAAAGGCTTGGATCCATAAGGCAGCCAATTGTTAAATCTCCTAATAAACCTGCGCTTTTATATCGATTTAGAGCGTCAAATACTTTTTCTTCTGTTTCAGGTCCCGTATAAACAGCATACATTCTTGGTAAAAGCTGATTAGTATTACCTTTTAGCTCTTTAAGAGCAGATGATATTTTTTCATAATTATCATCAGGACCTGTAGCTAATCCTATAGGTGTACCAGCTACGCTAAGGGGATAGATACCAAAAGTTAACCCAGTTGATTTCATCTGCATCACTCCTTTAGTTAGTTAGTAAATATATATTTACATTTTATTGTTCAAATATATATATTTATGATATTATCGGTTTGTATATCGGGTAAATAATAAACTTTTATTTACTAAATGTCAATTTAGAAATTTTTTTCATAGAAAGGTTCGTAATAAAATGAATTCAAATCCAAATCAAATTGCAGAGAAGTTTATCCAACTACTTCCTTTAATTTTTAATAAGTTTAACAAGCCGGGCTCTAAAAATTCTTTAAAGAATAAGCAGACCGAGTTAACTCATTTACAAAGTCATATACTAGAAGAGTTGTTTCAAACAGTAGATGGAATCTCAATTACAGAGCTAGCACAAAATATAAGCATATCTAAACAGCAAATGACTCCATTAATTATGAAATTAGAAGAAAAGGAATATGTATCTAAAATTCAGGATCTGAATGATAAACGAAGTGTAAAAATTATACTTACTGAAAAAGGAAAAAAAGTTGTCACAAAACGGTGGGAAGATTTTTATCATATTTTTTGTGAACGAATTGGACAACTAGATGAGGAGGACTTGCTTGATTTAGATTACTCAATGCACAAAATCATAAGAATACTTGGGAAATTAGAATAGAGGGCAAATTGAAGGGGAGGAATCTCGATGAGCCTGCTTATTTTTGTTAAATTATAGAAATCCTTGAACATTACTTACTAATCATATATTATGTTTTAATATAACAACATACAAAAAATGTATAACCTCATTGATATGGTATGAGGGTCTCTACCAGGAACCGTAAAATCCTGATTACGAAAAAGAATGTAATTTTATTTACATCCTTCTTCGTAATCAGGATTTTTTTTGTTTTCACACAATTATGAAAATGACTAGGGAGGAAAAATAATGAAAACAGTCTATATAAATGCAACATTTTTTACAATGGATCAGGAGAATCAAATTTTTGATAATGGTATGATGATCGTACAAGATCAATTCATTACTTATGTAGGAAATCATTCTGAAGAGTTAATGAAGGATGCAGATCAAGTAGTTAATCTTCAAGGGAAATGGGTAATGCCAGGACTTGTTAATACACATTCACATATTCTTATGACTCTTTTACGTGGTATTGGAGATGACATGCTGCTAAAGCCTTGGTTAGAAACTAAAATATGGCCAATCGAAAGACAATATACAACAGAAATTGCTTCTATAAGTGCACAGCTTGGTATTTTAGAAATGGTTAAGTCAGGCACTACAACGTTCTCAGATATGTTTAACCCTAATGGAATCGATCCAAATGTTGTCATGGAGACAATTAGTGAAACTGGAATTAGAGGAGCATTTTCATATTCAATATTTAGCTTTGGAACTGAAGAAGAGCAAAGATTGAATCTTAAAGGTGCTGAGCAATTTTCAAAAGACTACAAAAGTTTTGCTGATGGCCGTCTTACAACGATGGTTGCACCCCATAGTCCATATGCATGTACACCAGAAGCTCTAATCGAAAGTGCACGCATTGCAAAAGAAAATGATTTAATGATGCACATTCATGTATCTGAAACAGATTATGAAATTCAAGATATTGAAACCCGCTATTCGAACCGCCCTGTAGAACATCTTCGCAAATTAGGTGTATTTAATCAACCGACAGTAATGGCTCACGGAGTAGTTCTTAATGATGAAGAAAGAGCGATACTAAAGGAATATGATGTACGAGTTGCTCATAATCCAATTAGTAATTTGAAGTTAGGTTCTGGGGTTGCTGATGTGGTTAGTTTATTAAACGCTGGAGTAAAAGTAGGTATAGCAACGGATAGCACTGCATCTAATAACAATCTTGACATGTTTGAAGAAGTGAGAATAGCTGCACTGCTACAAAAAGGAATGTATAAAGATGCTACGAAATTCTCAGCACAAACTGCATTAACTTTGGCTACTCGAGGTGGCGCAGAAGCTATAGGAATGGGACATACTGGATCACTTGAAGCCAATAAGAAGGCAGACTTTATTACAATTTATCCATTTGATAAAGAGCATTTACAACCATTAAGTAATGCATATTCACACTTACTATACGCTGCACGTGGTAGCGATGTATGTGATGTTTTCATTGATGGGAAAGCAGTAGTAAAGGACCGTATTAGTTTAACAATTGATGAAGAAAAAGTAATTTCAGAAGTAAATCGATTACAGAGTAGATTTGCTTAGAAGAAGTTTACAAAGAAGAGCAGGAAAAGTAATTTCCTGCTCTTTCTAATTTAAAAATAGCGTTCATTGATGATTTTTAAGTGATGTAATTCATGGCCTGCAATAATATAAGCAATAGCACGAGGTGTCGTTGGGTGATTTAGAACATTTCCCTCATTTTCTAATGTTTCATAAGATAAGTTTTCTAGCATGGATAAAGTGGCTTGACGAACAGTTTGAAATTCATAAATAATTTGCTCTAGATCAAGTCGGTTAAAATTTGCATTTTCATTATAGGCATTCTCATCAAAAGATGGCAATGGAGTGTGATCTCCTCTTGCAATTGCCAACAGACGATAGCACATTATTCTTTCAGTATCTACTAAATGTCCAAGAACCTCCTTAATACTCCATTTCCCTTCCTCGTATCGATATTCGGATTTTTCTTTCGAGATTGCTTTAAAAAAGTTTATTGATTCCTCTAATTGCTTCCTCAAATTGCTTCCTCAAAATAGTTTGTAGGTCACCTTCAGGAACTAGCTCAATATAACCTTTAAAGTGTGGATTATATTCGTTTGAATTTGGTCTAGACATCATTATTAATCACCTCAAAGTTTTTAGATTTAAGATCAACAAAGCATAGTACAATAAGGAAATTATATAGTATGGTAAAATTAAGTAAATAGAAGTTTGAAAAATAAAAATATTAAGGATGATTAATATGAATATTCAGCTGAAGCAACGTTTTAAGCAATTTGCAAAAATTGAATGTGAAAATTCTAGTGGACTATATGAATATTTATCATTAAAAATTGCAGAAGACGAAGAAATACTTGATTTGTGTTCTTTTGCGCAAGACGGTCAACCTATTCCCAATTTATTATTAGGTTCGATTCATTATTTGTTAATGAATGGCAATCGTCATCCGTTAAAGGATTTCTATCCAAGTCTAGTAGAAACTCCAAAAAAATTAGAAGATTCCTATCCATATTTTCAGGATTTTTGTAAAAAATTTAGAAACGAAATTATTCAGCTTATTCAAACGAAAATTGTCCAAACAAATGAAGTTAGACGTTGTGCCTATCTTTATCCGTGCTTTTCCTACATTTATCAAAAGGTTAATAAACCAATCTCATTAATTGAAATAGGAACTAGTGCTGGACTTCAGCTATTATGGGATCAATATAAGTATTCTTATAGCTCATGCGAAACTATTTATGGGGATATAAAATCGAATGTTCTTATCGAATCGAAAGTAAAAGATAAAGGCTCAACTATTCTCACATTATTAGACAAAGTTCCTCCAGTTGTTGATCGATATGGAATAGATTTACATGTAAATGATTTATCAAATGAAGAAGACTATTTGTGGCTAAAAGCCTTAATTTGGCCTGAGCATTTTGAACGAAGAGAGTTATTTGAAAAAGCCGTTCTATGTATGAAGGAAAATGAAATCAATTTATTAGAGGCAGACGGTATTAATATCCTTCCAGATGTAGTTAAACAGCTATCAAATGATTCAATTCTATGCATTTTTCACACACATGTTGCAAATCAAATACCAGAAGAAGGAAAACAACGTTTACTAAAAACTGTTGAGGATATTAGTAAAAATAGAGATGTATTTCATCTATATAATAATATTTGGGATCGGATGCTACATCTTGACTATTATATCGGTGGGATTAAGTCTGAAAAAGTAATAGGAGAAACAGAAGGTCATGGAAAATGGTTTGAATGGAGGATTTACTAAAAATATATAGCTATGAAAAGAGGGAGTAAAATGGAGATTAAAGGATTAAATCATTTGTTGTTTTCAGTATCTAATCTTGAAACAGCAATCGATTTCTATAGAAACGTATTTGATGCAACTCTCTTAGTGAAAGGCAGAACAACAGCATATTTTGATTTGAATGGTATATGGCTCGCTTTAAATGTAGAGAAAGATATACCTAGAAAAGAAATTCATCAATCGTATACGCATATGGCTTTTACAATTGATGAAGACGATTTTGAAAAAATTTATGATAAACTAGTTCAACTAAAGGTGAATATATTGAATGGCCGCGATAGAGATAAACGTGATAAAAATTCAATTTATTTTACTGATCCAGATGGACATAAGTTTGAATTTCATACAGGTACTTTACAAGATCGAATTGAATATTATAAACAATCAAAACCACATATGGATTTCTACATTTAGTTGTTGATTAGAAAGTTTAGAAAAACTTTCTATATAAAAATATCTTGAATTAAAGATATTTTTTGATACAATATAGTTAAGATCTCGGTAAATAAAATATAAAATATCGTATTAAACAGATAAATAAATGAGATATCTATATAGGTTATTCTTTATATTATATCTTGAATTAAAGATAAAAATAAAAGGAGCGATAAACTATGTTTGAAAAAATTAATAATAAACAATTAGGTCATGCTGATCACGGTTGGTTAAAAACAATTCACCATTTTTCATTTGCAAATTATTATGATCCAAGTAATATGAACTTTGGTGTATTAAGAGTATTAAATGATGATTTAATTAAAGCACACAGAGGTTTTGGTACTCACCCACATAATGATATGGAAATCATCACATATGTCATTAATGGAAATTTAACCCACTCTGATAGTATGGGGAATAAACATGAAATTGGACGTGGCGATATACAGTACATGAGTGCAGGAACGGGTGTATATCACAGTGAACACAATATGGGTAAGGATTTATTAAGGTTAATTCAATTATGGATTATTCCTGACAAAGAAGGTCATACTCCAAATTACGGTGACTTAATATCAGATTGGGAAAAGAGAGAAGGAAAATGGTATCATATGGTATCTCCAGTTGAAGGGAGTGCCCCGATCAAAATTCACCAGGATGCAAATATTTACTCGCTTGCATTAAATGAAAATGAAGAAATTTCTTTTGAAATGAAAAAGGATCGACAAGCGTATTTAGTCTTATTAGAAGGAAATGCCATTGTGAATGGAGAACTAATGGAAGCTAGTGATGCTGCAAAAATAATTGAAGAAGATATTAAAATAAAATCAAAAGATTTTTCACATTATTTAGTAGTAGAAATGAAAAAATAATAGATGAAATGATCTAATTATTGGAGGGGAAATAGGGAATGAAAACAAGTATTAAATGGGATGGAAAGTTAGCTTTTTCAGGAATTGCACCATCTGGCCATGAGATAAAAATGGATACTGCCGAGTCTTTAGGTGGAGAGAATAGTGCACCTACACCAGTTGAACTTTTAATTAATGCAGTTGCAGGATGTACAGCAATTGATATCGTATTAATCCTTGAAAAAATGAGATTAAAACTAACTTCATTCGAAATTGAAGTAAATGGTGAACGAGCAGAAGAGCACCCTAAGCGATTTACTGACATTCACTTGCATTATCTATTAGGTGGAGAGTTAGATGCAGAAAAAGTTCGAAAAGCTATTAAATTATCAAAGGATAAATATTGCTCGGTAGCTCATTCTTTAAACGCTAACATTACAGCAAGTTTCACATTAAATGGAACGAAGGATGAAGAAGTAATGTAATTAAATGTAGCTGTCTCTAAAGTGAAAGTACTACTTATGGGGCAGCTTTTTTAATTGCAATTCAAAAAAACCAGCACTTTGCTGGTTTTTATACTTACTCTTCATTATCTAATTGTTTTTTTACATAAGTAGGAAGCATAAAGCACCCAACATGTAGGTCTGTATTATAATATTTTGTTTCGATTCCTAACTTATTCCATTCATCAGCTTTAATGTCTTTAATTGGGTCGTATTTTTTGGAAGCAAATCCGAATAACCAATGTCCAGATGGATAAGTTGGCATATGGAATTGATAGACTCTTGAAATCGGAAATGTTTCTTTAATTTTGGAATGAGCACGTTTCATTTCGTGCGCGTAACTAGCGTAATATGGACTTTCATGCTGGTTAATAAGTATACCTTCTTCACTTAATACCCGTTTGCAATTGTTATAGAAAGCAACTGTAAAAAGCCCTTCACCAGGTCCAATAGGATCAGTTGAATCGACCAAAATCAGATCGTAATAACCTTCATCAGCTTCTTGTACGAACTTTAGGCCATCTTCGAAATATAAGGTTAATCGATTATCTTGATCTAATTTTGAAGCCGTTAAAGGTAAGTATTGTTGGCATAGCCTTACCACTCGCTCATCAATTTCTACCATATCAACAACTTCCACACTTGGGTATCGTAGTACTTCACGAGCAGTACCACCGTCGCCCCCACCGATAATTAGTACTTTTTTAATGTTTGGATTAACGGCCATTGATACATGCGTAATCATATCATGGTAGATAAATTCATCTTTTTCCGTAACCATCATATAACCATCTAGTGTAAAGAATGTTCCAAATGTTTCACTTCTAAAGAAATCGATTTGTTGAAACTCACTTTTTTCAGAATGAATATGTTCTTGAACCTTTATGGAGAACTTCGTATCTTCTTGGTGATTCTCTGTATACCATAAATCCATTAAATTTTCCTCCAAACTTCGATCGACGACCTTTATTATATAAGGGTCATCATCATCGTTGATTGTGATCGTTCCTTCTGCTTTTAAATAAAGATAATGCTGAATCAATTCGGTTGAAATTAGTTCACCAGGTATACAAAGAGGGATACCAGGAGGGTAAATCATGATTGATTCGCCACTAATTAATCCACTAGCATCATGAATTGAAATAATACGTTTTGGATGATAGTACGCTTCTCTAGGAGTCATGACCATCTTAGGATTTTTTAATGCAACACTAATATCTGTCTCAAGTTTTGGAAGTTTACCGTAATATCGGTCACTAATATCCCTTAATGCATCAATTAATGTTTGAATGGTGTCTTCATTATCACCTAGCGAGATAATTGCTAAAATGACATTAGGTTCGGCAAGTTCGATTTGAATTTTATATTGTTCTGCAAGCATGTCATATACTTTAAAACCAGACATTCCTAAATCTGAAACTTTAACAACGAGTTTTAACTCATCGTAATCGAATACTCCAACTCCATTTCGATATGAATCTCGTGTAATACATTTTAATCCTTTTATGGAGTTAATTTCATCTTTAGCTTTTTTCGTTAAATTGAGTAATTTTTCAAAGCGCTCTTGACCTTCTAAAACTAATTTCTTTCTAGCAACATCGATTGAACACATAAGTAAATAGGAAGCAGATGTTGTTTGAAATAAATTAATTGTAGATCGAACCCTATTTTTAGTAATGATCCCATCATTATGTAGTAGAACTGATGCTTGTGTTAAAGCACCTCCAGTTTTATGCAAACTAAGGGTAACAAGGTCAGCACCAAGAAGGGCAGCGTTACTTGGTAAATCAGGGTGAAACGAAAAGTGAGCACCATGGGCTTGGTCTACTAAAACAGGAATCCCCCTGGAATGACCAATGTCGATAATTTGTTTTAAATCTGAAGTTGCTCCAAAATAAGTTGGATTTATAATAAGGATAGCTTTTACATCCGAATTTAAATCTAGAGCATGAAGAACAGATTTTACTGAAACGCCATTTACAATTCCATACTCATAATCAATTTCTGGTTCAATAAATACTGGTTTAGCACCCGCTAAGATTAATGCATTTATTGCGGATTTGTGTACATTCCTTGGTAGGAGAATTTTATCTCCATGTTCAAGGGCGCTCATAATCATATATTGAACTCCAGAAGTCGAACCATTTACTAACATATAAGCATTATCTGAATGAAAGGCATCCGCTAATAATGTTTCGGCTTCTTGGATTACACCTGTTGGATGCGATAAGTTATCAACACGCTTTGAAGAATTGACATCCATCTTAAGAGCCATATCACTCCAAAGCTCTCTTAATTCCTCGAGTGAATTACCTCTTTTATGCCCGGGAACATCAAAGCTTGTAATATCTTCCTTAGCATAACGGACTAATTCAGTTAAAAGCGGTGTTTTACTGTGATCCATCATCCATCAATATCCTCCACATCAGGACCATTCCATAAATTTTTACCGTAAAAGATTTCATCCATCTCATACTTTACTTTTTCTTCTATTTCTAAAATTTCATCCGCGTCTAATTTTTCTTTTGTGTAGCCAAAAAGATAATTATCCAAATTAAATTGTTTCAACTTACATTTTGTATGAAAAATATTTTCTTGGAACACATTCACATCAATCATTTGATACATTTCCTTTATTTTTTGAGGAATGTAATTTTGGATTGAGTTTATATCATGATCAATAAATAATTTATAACCACTAACATCACGAGTAAATCCTCGAACACGATAATCAATTGTCATAATATCGGCATCAAATTGGTGAATTAAATAGTTTAATGCTTTTAATGGAGAAATTTCTCCGCATGTAGATACATCAATATCTGCTCTGAATGTACTAATTCCATCATCCGGATGATATTCTGGGTAAGTGTGAACAGTAATATGACTTTTATCTAAAGCTGCTACTACTAGCTCCGGTAATGGACCAGGTGATTCGGAATAAGTTTCAGATGAAGGGTTATCAACCGGACCTTCTGAAACGAGAATCGTAACACTTGCTCCTTGAGGATCATAATCTTGTTTTGCAACATTTAAAATGTGAGCTCCAATGATATGCGTAACTTCAGTTAAAATTTTTGTTAAACGGTCAGCGTTATATTGTTCATCGATGTACTGAATATAGGCTTCACGTTCTTCTTTCGTTTTTGTAAAGCAAATATCATACATATTAAAACTTAATGATTTCGTTAAGTTATTAAAACCATAAAGTTGAAAATTATTTGACGATGAAATATTCATCTATTGTCCTCCTAATTTTACAAAGTGAAAAAGTACGTACGAAAAGTAAAAGCGACTGTACAATAGTCGCTAGTGTAACTACTCAATATATATTGTTGGTTTTTGAATTATTCATTATTCACATAAGTTGATGATTGAGGAGTTACTGATAGATAAGTTTTTTTGTCGTTTTATTTATAATATTCAGAAAATAAAAACTTGAAAAATCTTAAGCCTTCTTAGATATGAGGATTGGTGGTTGTGGTGTAAAGATTAGTTCAAATTCTAGTACTAGTTTATTAAAGATACTAGTCCAATCCTGTGTTAATGCATAATCTCTTGCTTTTTTTGACATATGCTTCAACATTTCACTTCCTTGTAAGCAATCCTCAATTGCTTGGCAAAAAGAAGATATATTTTGGGGCTCACAGAGGACACCAGTTGAATAATCTCTAATTATATTTTTAACTCCACCTGCATTTGCACCAATTACTGGTGTTCCACACGCCATTGCTTCAAGTACTACATTTCCAAATGTTTCAGTGTCAGACGGAAAGACCATTAAATCAGACACACCGTATATCTCAACTAAGTCCTTTTTTTGAAGGTAGCCTGTATAGATAATTTGATCAGTACCAGTTTTCTTGATCATTTCTTCTTTTTTGGGACCATCTCCAACGATTATCCAAGTTAAATTTTTGTTAAAACGTTGTTTAGTATAGTTTATTATCTTCGATAAGGTTTCTAAATCCTTTTCAGGTGCAATTCTTCCGACAAAACAAACCGTATATTTAGAAGTAATATTATATTTTTGTTTTATTTCATTATGATTAGGAGTTGGACGAAAGATTGAACAGTCAACGCCATGGGTCCAAATAGAGAGATTGTTAAAACCTTTTGTCACTAAATGATTGAATGTATCCTTCGAAGGAACAAATATTTTTTGAGTAGGTTTATGAAACCAATCTAAGTACTTCCATAAAATATTTTCTAAGAATGTTAAGTTATAGTACTGAAGATAATGATCAAAATTTGTGTGGTATGAAGCAACTAAAGGAATTTTCATTTTTTTAGCAATATGGAGACCGCTTAATCCAATAGTAAATGGCGTTGCGATATGAATAATATCCGGATTAAATTCTTTAAGCGTCTTTTTCATTTTAGAAAGGTTTGGAAATGAAATTTTACATTCAGGATAAATTTTAAATGGTACAGATTTTAATCTTGTTACATCTTCCGTTGAAAATAAACCGTAGTCCTCAGGAGCAAACACATGGTATGAATGGCCATGATCTTTTAAGTAATTTGTAAATCGATTTAAAGTTTTGGCAACACCATTCACTTGAGGAATATAGGTGTCTGTAAAAATAGCTACTCTCATAATTTTTCCTCCTCACAAATGATAGATAAAAAACTGTGAAATAAATGTAGTAAATATACCAAGTAATATTCCGAAAAACACATCTGTTGGATAATGTAAGCCAAGATAAATTCGAGAGAAAGAAACACACAAAACTAAAGGAAGTAAAATAAATGCTGTAAATGGTAAATAAATCATAATAGGAAGTGCAACAGAAATAATTGCCGTTGTATGACCAGAAGGGAAGGAATGATCTTTTAAAGGATTTTTTAGAACAAAAGTACCTTCTAGTTTAAGATAAGGCCTTTTACGTGGATAAAAACGTTTAAGGAAATGAACAGGAATATGGCTAAGAGAAAGGGTACAACAACATAAGATTGATGCTTCATGCAATTCACCTTTGGAATAAAGTAATAAAATTAATGCTGATGCAATTGTAAAAGTAGCTCCGCCAAGATGTGTAATATTACGAAAGAAAAAATTCAAGTAACGCTTCTGGAACAATGAATTAACGCGATAAAAAAGTTGACATTCATATGTGTGAATCTTTTGAAGAATAGCGCTCATTTTTCATCCTCCATTATGCTGATATTTTTAACTTCATTATAAAAAGGGTTTATGGATTTAAATAGAAGCTTTTGTAAATGAATAATTTAGATATGTAAATTTTTATTAAACGGATCGGAGCGGGGATGATTAAGGTATGATAGGACAAGCACATTTGTCTGAAGTGCAAATAAAATCGGGATAAGTGCAATTAAAATAATGGAAAGTAAAAATAAAAAAGCTAGAACTGAAAACAAATTCTTGAAACTGCAAATAAAATTAGTGGAACTACAAATAAAAAAGTTAATTCTGCAAATAAAATCGCTCAAACTGCAAATAAAACAGCTAATCCAAAATAAAATTGAGCAGAAAGCACAAAAATTGAAAGAAATAACCTTAAAATAGTTTCAGAGAAGACCAAAAACGAAACAAGATTCAGCAAAACAAAAAGAGAAGGCATAAATTCCTTCTCAGTGTGATAAAAGTAATAAATCTTGATTTTCATATCGTTTTATAGAAAAATCCTCAAATTCAACCTTAATTATTTCGAAAGATTTTCTTCTTCTACTTTTTTATAGAATTGTCCTTTTTCAATGTATTCTCTACGAATTCGATCCATATCAGTGATGTCTTCTTCTGTTAATTCACGGACTACTTTAGCAGGTCTACCAAACGCTAATGTATTAGGAGGTATTACTTTTCCGCCTGGAACTAAGCTACCTGCACCAATCATTGCACCTTCACCGATTTCGGCACCGTCTAAAACGATTGAACCCATTCCAACCAATGCATTCTTTTTAACTGTACAACTATGTAAAATAACGCTATGTCCAATTGTTACGCCATCTTCTAAAATTAGAGGGCATTTTGGACTTTGGTGTAGAACAGATAAATCTTGAACATTTACATCATTTCCAATGATTGTATCATTAACGTCGCCACGGATTACTGCACCAAAAAATACACTACTATTTGCTCCAATTGTGACAGAACCGGTAACAGTTGCAGTTGAAGCGATAAAAGCTGATGGTTCGATTTTGGGTTGCTTCCCTTTGTATGGTAATATCATACTATACCGTTGCCAAGCATATAAAAAATACGATGATTGTTTAGTTGAAATTGTCTAAACAACAAGGCAACGTAGTTCACCTCCATAATATTTACTTCAATATGAGTATAACTTATTTCACCAATATGTAATTAATGAAAAATAGGGAGGAGTGAAAAAATGTCACTACCTAAAAATCCGATACAATTAATGCCGAAAGTTTATAAAGCTGTTTTTCCTTTAGTGCATCAGGAATTAAACTATTGGAGAAATTTTGCAACGACAATCCCAGATCCAGAACTTAGAAAACAAGCATTAATGAGTATCGATACAAAAACATTCCATTGTGAAGGTGGTGCAATTTTAGCATTACTTTCTGAAAAGAATTTAAAACCAGTAATAGAGTTTATCGTTGCATATCAAACAATTAGTGATTACTTAGATAATTTATGCGACCGTAGTACTTCGCTTGATCCAGTTGATTTTGAAGCACTACATGAGTCAATGATTGATGCAGTAAAATGTCAAAAATCAGATCAAATGTATTATCGCTTCCGAGAAGAACAAGATGATGGTGGATATTTACGTGCACTAGTTTCAAAGTGTCATAGTAGTTTAAATCAATCGAAGCATTATGAGGGAATTAAAGAGTACTTAGTCCAACTTGCTGATTATTATTGTAAGTTACAAATACATAAGCATGTAAAAAAAGAAGAGCGAGTTCCTAGATTAACAAATTGGTTTGAAAAATATCAGCCAGATCTTTCTGACTTAGAATGGTATGAATTCTCTGCGTGCGCAGGTTCAACTCTTGGGATTTTTTGTTTAGTTTCTTATTCATTTAACGAAGTAATTTCTGAAGAATTATTTGAACAAGTTTATAAAAGTTATTTCCCTTATGTACAAGGACTTCATATACTACTAGATTATGTAATTGATCAAAAGGAAGATGAAGAAGGCGGAGATTTAAATTTCTGCAGTTATTATCCTTCTAAAGATGTCATGTTAAATAGGATTGAGTATTTTTCAACTAAAAGTGATCAAGCCTTAAAAGATTTAAAAGACTATCGTTTTCATCGAATGATATGTCAAGGATTGCTAGGCATTTACTTGGCCGATAAAAAAATGGCAGGACCAGACGAGATGAAAAGGATTAGAAGAGGGATTGTTAAAAACGGTGGCTTAACATCATTCTTTTTCTATGGAAATGCTAAGTTATATTTTAAATTAAAAGAGTTAAAGGCGAGTAATAGAAGAGTGAAGGAATCAGTTTAAAAATTAAAAGCAGATTGTATCATACTTATACAATCTGCTTTTATTTATGGTCTTTTTTCCTCTAAAATATTATATCTAGACCCATATGCCATCTAGGGTCATGGCATAGTTGATCTATTACTCTCTGTGAAAAATTTACTCTCAGTGAAAAATAACTTCATAAGTGGTGGAGTTACAATTGTTGTGATTAGTACCACTATAACAAGGATTGCAAACATTTCCTTACTTAAAAGATTATTTGCTAAACCTGTGGATGCCATAATCAGTGCAACTTCACCGCGTGATACCATTGCTGAACCGATTCCGAGTGAATTTTTAGTTGGAAATCCCGCCAGTTTTGCTCCTAATGCACCACCAATTAGTTTCGTTAAAATAGCGATAATACTTATCATAATAATAGTCGGAATCGAATGACTCAACCCCGTAAATTGAACTGATACACCTATTAAAGTGAAAAACACAGGTACAAATACAGAGTAAGCAATAGTTTCGACCTTTTCAAAGACCTCTTGTTTAAACTTAGTAACGGATATCGAAATTCCTGCGATATAAGCTCCGATTATTGCAGCAATACCTGTTTGGTCTGCAAAGGCTGAGAATAAGAAGCAAACTATTAAAGCTGCAGAGATTAGTGTTTCTGATACGTTTAGTTTTATAAATCTTTTTAGGAACCAAGGTACAATCTTCCAACCGATTAATATGGCAAATGTAAAAAATATAAACTTTTTAAATAAAAGAATTGGTAAACTAACTGCGCTACCACTGAAACTCATAACAAATGCTAATGCTATGATGACAACAATATCATCAATTACGGCAGCTCCTAAAATTGTTGCCCCATCTTTTGTTTTAAGTTTACCCATTTCTTTTAATGTAGCCACAGAAATACTTACGCTAGTTGCAGATAGGATCAGCCCTAAAAAAATAGCTTCAAATTGGCTTAAATTTATGGAAATACCATAAAGATAACCTGAGAATAATGGGAATAGTATTCCGAGTACCCCTACATAAGAAGAAGCTTTCCCAGTTCGTTTAAATTCATTAAGATCAGTTTCTAAACCTGCAATAAACATAAGTAAAATGACGCCAATTTCGCTCATTTCATGTAATGTTTCTGTTTCAGTAATGATTCCAAGAACAGCTGGACCTAGTATGATTCCTATTAATAGCTTTCCTAAAACTGAAGGCTGACCAAGCTTTGTACTTAGATCCCCAAAAACTTTAGAGGCAATCAATATAATAGCAAGTTGCACATAAAGCATAAACTCATCTCCCGTCTGAACGCATAAAAAAAGAACCTGCCACGATAGGTTAAGTAAATTACACACTTATCCTAATCGTGACAGGCTCCTCCGTACAATGCATTTAATTTAATATAATTATAAACTAATATTGACTATGAAAACAAGTTTAAGTAATGAATTTGTCTCAATATAAATAGAAAATTAGTTTAATAGAATTAATAAAATAAGTGAAATAAAGTAAGCAAAATGAAGGAGTATAAACGATATGGCACTTTTAATTTTTCGAAAAAATAACATATATTTTAGGACAAAAGAATGAAAAAAAATTAAAATCATACTCCCAAAGAAACCATAAAAATACCCATAAATTACCCAAAGGGTCATCTGATTGACTTGTGAAGATTCTGTATGAAATCCTCTATATAATGAAACAAGGTAAAAAACTGACCAGTAATTGATGAACGCAATTAATCCAATTAATAATAATATCCAATTCGAATTCCGTAAAATGAACTGAAAAACATTACGAAATATTTTATTCAAATTGTTTAGGTTTGTAGTCAACTCTTCACACCCCTAGAGTTGGTTTATATCAATCAACTACTATTTGGTTTGTATGAAAAAATCAATTAAGTGGTTATATCTTTACATAATATTCAATTGATTCCATGAATACGCCGTAATTAGATATTATTAATAATTTTTTGTAAATTTCTATAGATCGATAAAGTTACTTGATAAATAAATTTTATGTTTTATCCAAAGGGGGTATGTTCTTAATAAAAAACTTTGATCTGTTTTTAAAACTTCATTACAAAAAAAGAGGCCCAATAAGTACAATGACTTAAGGGGCGCTTTTGTTAATTTAATTTTTAGTTGGTTCAATTTGAGTAAATATATCTCGATGAACTCTTTTCATTTCTTCAAAAAATTGCTCACGTTTAATATTATTATTATCTAATATTTCTTTAAATGAATTTGTTTTACCCTTTTGAGCGATGATATTTTCCAAAGGTTTATTTGAAAGTTTTGATACAACTGCGATAAATATTAATTTCTTCATTTCCATTTTATGTTGCTCAACAGCTTTATTTATATTAGCTTCAGGTTGGTTTAAGTAATTTGAAATATACTTAACAACTTCCTTTTTGTGGTTTTCTAACATTTTATTTGCTTTTTTGTTGTGGTGATGATGTCTATGATGCTCACCATCATCTGTTGTTGCATCATGATCATGATGTGGATGGACATAATAATTTGCTGCCGCAATGTTTTCGGCATTTACTGAAATTGTACTAAGTGTAAAAAGACTAACTACTGCACCTGCAAAAATAGCTTTTTTCATTTTGATTACCTCTTTTCTTATTTTGATTTTTTTATCTTTACCAATTTCCCAAGAAAAATTTACCATAAATGATTTTTTAATGAATTTTTAAGATATTTATAATGGTTATGAGGAGGTCAAAACAAAATTCTATAATTGTACTTTTGGGAAATTTGGGGCCAAAATAAAAAAACTGTCTTAAATTAGACAGTTTTATCCAAGCTGTTGAAAAAAGAATTTGTCAATTAAATTGTTGGATTGATTATTGATAACTAAGTTGTGTCATATTGATTTCCACTACAGGGTGCTCGCTTTCCATGGGGCGAGATTCTTGAGCCTCCTCGGCGCAGCCTGTGGGGTCTCAGCCTTCCCGCATGTCCCATAGGAGCCTAGCACCCTTCCGTTCCAATCAAGTTCTTTATAAAAAAAGAATAATCTTAAAAACAATAGAATAGTCAATTGAACGAATGAATTACCCTTTATTAATCAAATGGTAACTTATGATGACGACTTACACATCTTTACAAATATTGATCGTCAAAAAAGAAGATATTTTAATTTCTGCAAGTTAGTTAAAATATTTATATATCAACCAAAATCACTTGTTTATCAATAAGATTACAGATAAAACAATAATAAATAGACTATTTTTTCATAAAAATTCATTTAATGTTTGTATTTTCAATATTGACTACAATATATTTCAACACACTGAAAAAAACTGTCTAAAATTAGACAGTTTTTTCTTAAGCCCTTTTTTCAATTGCTAATATAAAAGGGGGATTATTTGCTTGATTTATAAATCGATAAGTTAATACATGTGCCAAGTCTTGAGGGATGTTTTGAGCAAAGTTCATTAATGCATCTTTTTCAATTTCTCCGCCTTCATGACCATGATAAATCACGATTACGATAATCCCTTCTGGAGCCATCATTTCGAGTATTTGTTCAATTGCAGAAATGGTTGACTCGGGTACTGTTACAATTGATTTATCACTACCAGGTAAATAACCAAGATTAAAAATTGCACCTTTTAATTTTTCGTGAAAAGAAGCAGGGATTACTTTTTTTACTTCTGCGTGACTTCTTTGCAAAAGTGTAACTTGATTGCTTAAATTTTCATTATTGATTCTTTCGGTCGTCTTTTGTACAGCTAATTCTTGGATATCGAATCCGTATACATGACCAGTTTCACCAACCAATTTTGCTAAAAATACAGTATCATGACCATTACCTATTGTGGCATCAATGGTAATATCGCCTTCTTTAACAGTTGATTGGAGAAGCTTTCTAGCATACGGTAAAATACGATCTAGAATCATGTTAATTGTACTCGATTATTTGCGAATTTACCTTGCCAGCTATTTCTACGTTCAAACTCACGATCAATTGCATTCAATACTTCCCATTTTTTTAAGCTCCACATTGGTCCGATTAATAAGTCTGGTGGACCGTCTCCAGTAATACGATGTACGATTACATCACTTGGAATGATTTCAAGCTGATCAACGACTAAGTTAATATAAGCGTCAAAATCCATGAATTCAACTAATCCTTTTTCATATTGCTTCATCATTGCTGTACCTTTTAATAGGTGAAGTAAGTGAATTTTAATTCCTTGGATATCAAGTTTAGCAACTTCCATCGCAGTTTCCATCATCATTTCTGGAGTTTCAAGAGGTAACCCGTTAATAATATGTGAACAAATACGGATGTTGTGCTTTCTTAATTTTTCTACGCCTTCTACGTAAGTTTTATAATCATGTGCACGATTAATAATATTTGCAGTTTTTTCGTGAACAGTTTGTAATCCTAATTCAACCCATAAATAAGTTCGTTTATTTAAATCTGCAAGATATTCAACAACATCATCTGGTAAACAATCCGGTCTTGTTGCGATTGATAAACCTACTACGCCTTCTTGCTCTAATATTGGTTCGAACTTTTGTTTTAATACTTCTACTGGTGCGTGAGTATTTGTGTAGGCTTGGAAATAGCCTAAGTATTTTCCGTTTTGCCATTTCTCATGCATTTTATCTTTTATTTTATGAAATTGAGTTACAACATCCTCAGCTCGATCTCCTGCAAAGTCGCCCGAACCAGATGCGCTACAAAAAGTACAACCTCCAAATGCAACTGTACCATCTCTATTTGGACAATCAAATCCAGCGTCAATTGAAACTTTAAAAACTTTTTCGCCAAATTGTTGTCGTAAATGATAATTCCACGAATGATATCTTTTATGATCTATTGTATATGGAAAAGGATTGTTTTTTGTCATTCCTCATCCCTCCCTTAATTTAAGTCAATATTATCGATTTTATCATGCTCTAAAAAGAAAACCAAATGGAAAAACCTTTCTTATTTGTAAAGAAATAATTGTACTCTGATTGAAAGGTTCGGAAATACTATCCTTGAGGTAACCTACATATCGGATACTTCATTAAAGTCTCAAAGGAGGTATTTTCTTGGGAATAACAGATCGCGCATACGGACAAGAACAAGTACAAAAAGCAAAATTAGCGTATGATTACGCAGTAGAGCAATTAGAAATTGGTATGAGACAAGAGCATTATAATGATATTGAATATTCACAAGCACAAGCAGGGATTGAAGAAGCACTTATTGAGCTTGAAAAAGTTGCAAACCTTGCAAATGCAGAAAATAAAGATGAATTCTATCGTTTACGTCGACAATTAACACAGTTACAACATCAAATGATTATAACTCCGCACTAAAGGAGATTAGAATATGCAAGAATACGTTCGCGAATATACTCTACTTGGGAGGAATCCAAAAATGGTAAAGAAGAAATCAAAAAGTAATAACCCTGAACAAACAACAAAAAATAAAACAAAAACAGAATTCTCAGGTGAACTTTCTGCTGTAGATCAAGTGAAAATAAATAACTCTAAAAAAGGTCAACCACAGAGATCAAAGCAGGGGTAAGGCAGGAAAAAGGGAATAGCGAGAGCAAAAGAAAAGGAAGGCATGCCTTCCTTTTTTCTTTTCATTTGGTAATTTTAGGGTTTATATGGTGCTTTTCTAATACTTTCTAGTTTTTTTGTCCTTTTTATCTCTCCACACTTAATGCGTGCCTCTTGAAACTAGGAAGATTCTCCTCTACAATTAATGAGTTAACGAGATAAAAATAGATAAAAAGGGACAGCTTTGAGGGGAGTACGGGATGCCAAAAAAACTATGGTTTTTGTTAATCGGTATGATTTTAAATGTAACAGGTAATTCTTTTTTATGGCCATTCAATACAGTATATATCCATACGTATTTAGGAAAGTCCTTGTCTGTTGCGGGGCTTATTTTAATGTTTAATTCATTGGCTGGTGTATTTGGTAATATGCTCGGTGGCTGGCTTTTTGATAAGTTTGGGGGATATAAGTCAATCCTAACTGGCATTAGTATTACGTTTTTGTCGATTCTAGGTTTGGTAATTAATCATACTTGGACATTTTACAGTTGTTTCTTTGTAATATTAGGGTTTGGAGTCGGTATCGTATTTCCATCAATGTATGCGATGGTTGGAGCGGCATGGCCAGAGGGAGGTCGTAAAGCTTTTAATGCAATTTATGTAGCACAAAATCTTGGTGTTGCGATTGGTACGGCTTTAGGTGGAATTGTTGCAGATTTTAATATTAATTATATTTTCTCCGCTAATTTGCTATTATATATTATTTTCTTCTTAGTAGCTTTATTTGGATTTAGAGATATTGGTGTACCAAAGCAATTAAAAGAAGCTCATGTAGAAAAAGCAGAAAAACAAAAATTTTCATTTACTCCTTCAATGAAGGCTCTGATGATTGTTTGTGTTGCGTATGTTTTATGTTGGTTAGTTTATGTGCAATGGCAAACTACGATTGCTTCAGAAATGCAAAATCTGCATATTGGATTAAAAAAATATAGTCTGTTATGGACTATAAATGGTGCGCTTATTGTCTTAGCTCAACCAATCGTATCAACTGCGATACGTAAATTTGAGTTAAGTATGAGAAAGCAAATGTTGTTTGGAATTGGATTCTTTATTGCTTCGACCATTCTTGTGAGCACTGCCGACCAGTTCTCAATGTTTATGACAGGTATGATCATTTTAACAATTGGAGAAATGTTCGTCTGGCCTGCAGTACCAACTATTGCGAATATGCTTGCTCCAAAAGATCGTATAGGAATGTATCAAGGGATTGTAAATAGTGCAGCGACGGTTGGAAGAATGCTTGGACCTGTTATTGGAGGAGCACTTGTTGATACTTTTAATATGAGGGTATTATTTATCATATTAGTTGTCTTTTTAGTAATAAGCATGGTCTTCTCTGTGCTTTATGAAAGATTAGCAAAAAAAGTAGTAAAAGCTGAAAATCAAACTTTTGCTTCTTAAAAATAGGCAATGTATAATTGACCTTTTTCTTTGGTTATAATAAAATGGTATAAATTAAATCTAAATGATCGGCTATGATTGGGAATAGTAGTGAATATGAAGAGGTTTAGAGAGTTGACGGCTGGTGAAAGTCAATCCATTCTATTCATGAACTCGCCCATAAGCCACATTTGTGAACGGTGTTTACCAAGTAATAAATGTCGTGTTCCACGTTACGGAAACAAGTGAATGTATTTTTACATTAATTTGGGTGGTACCGCGGGAAATCCTCTCGTCCCTTTTGGGATGGGAGGATTTTTTTATTTGTAGGCCGCTAGGACCACAGCCGAGCCATTTATACATGAAAAAAGGAGGCAATAATATGAGTTTTAATCATGGTACTATTGAACAGAAATGGCAGAAGTATTGGTTAGAAAATAAAACGTTTAAAACAACTGACGATACAAGCAAGCCGAAATTTTATGCACTTGATATGTTCCCTTATCCATCTGGAGCGGGATTACATGTAGGTCATCCAGAAGGGTACACAGCTACTGATATCCTTTCAAGAATGAAAAGAATGCAAGGCTATAATGTACTTCATCCAATGGGTTGGGATGCATTTGGTCTACCTGCAGAACAATATGCATTAGATACAGGTAATGACCCTGCTGAGTTTACTGAAAAGAATATTAATACTTTCCGAAATCAAATTCAGGCATTAGGATTCTCATATGATTGGGATCGTGAAGTAAATACAACTGATCCTAATTATTACAAATGGACTCAATGGATTTTCCTAAGAATGGTTGAAAAAGGATTAGCTTATGTAGATGAAGTTCCTGTTAACTGGTGCCCAGCTCTTGGTACAGTTTTAGCTAATGAAGAAGTAATCGATGGTAAAAGTGAGCGCGGAGGACATCCGGTTGAGCGTCGTCCAATGAAGCAATGGATCTTAAAAATCACAGCTTATGCTGATAGATTATTAGAAGATCTAGAAGAATTAGATTGGCCTGAAAGCTTAAAAGAAATGCAACGTAACTGGATAGGCCGTTCTGAAGGTGCTGAAGTTTACTTTAATGTTGATGGATTCGATGAAAAAGTAACAGTATTTACAACGCGTCCAGATACATTATTCGGTGCAACTTATGTTGTATTAGCTCCAGAACATGATTTAGTTAATAAAGTTACAACAGCTGATCAAAAAGATGCAGTTGAAGCATACATCGATTCAGTTAAATCGAAAAGTGATCTAGAAAGAACTGATTTAGCGAAGGATAAAACAGGCGTTTTCACAGGAGCATACGCAATTAACCCTGTAAATAACGAAAAGCTTCCAATTTGGATTGCTGATTATGTACTTGCAAGCTATGGAACTGGTGCAGTTATGGCAGTACCAGGACATGATGAGCGCGATCACGAATTTGCAGTTAAATTTAATTTACCAATCGTTGAAGTTGTTGAAGGTGGAGACGTTCAAAAAGAGGCTTACGCTGGAGATGGCAAACATGTTAACTCTGATTTCTTAAACGGTTTAAATAAAGAAGAAGCACTTGTAAAAATGATCGAATGGTTAGATTCTTCAAAAGCAGGTGAGAAAAAAGTTACCTATCGTTTACGCGATTGGTTATTCTCTCGTCAAAGATATTGGGGAGAGCCAATTCCAGTAATTTTCTGGGAAGATGGTACTATGACAGTTGTTCCTGATGAGGAATTACCATTAATTCTTCCGAAAACAGAAGATATTCGCCCAAGTGGTACTGGAGAGTCACCATTAGCGAATATTACTGAATGGGTTAATGTAGTTGATCCAGTAACAGGTAAAAAAGGAAGACGTGAAACAAATACAATGCCACAATGGGGCGGAAGCTGCTGGTATTACTTACGTTATATTGATCCAAATAATAACGAAGCAATCGCAGATTCTGAATTACTAAAGCATTGGTTACCAGTTGATGTATATATTGGAGGAGCAGAGCATGCAGTGCTTCACTTACTATACGCTCGTTTCTGGCATAAATTCCTTTATGATTTAGGTGTAGTTCCTACAAAAGAGCCATTCCAAAAGCTATTCAACCAAGGAATGATCTTAGGGGAAAATAATGAAAAAATGTCTAAGTCTAAAGGAAACGTTGTAAATCCTGATGATATCGTTGCTAGCCACGGTGCTGATACATTACGCTTATATGAAATGTTTATGGGTCCATTAGATGCATCAATCGCTTGGTCAGAAAATGGATTAGATGGTTCTCGTCGCTTCTTAGACCGAGTATGGCGTTTATTTGTTACTGATAATGAAGAGCTTTCAGATAAAATTGTTGAAGGCGTTACTTCTAGCAGTCTTGAAAAAACATATCACCAAACAGTAAAGAAAGTAACAGAGGACTTTGAAGGTTTACGCTTTAACACTGCAATTTCACAAATGATGGTGTTTATTAACGAAGCATATAAAGCTGACCAATTACCAAAAGAAATGGTTGAAGGTTTCGTAAAATTAATAGCACCAGTTGCTCCTCATATCGGTGAAGAGCTTTGGAGTAAACTAGGGGCTAGTGATTCAATCGCATATGCTACATGGCCAGCATACGATGAAGCTAAACTTGTAGAAGACGAAATTGAAATCGTAGTACAAATTAATGGTAAAGTAAAAGCGAAATTACTTGTTGCAAAAGATGCTTCTCGTGAGCAAATGGAGCAAATTGCATTATCAGACGATGCAGTTAAGGAACAAGTTGAAGGTAAAACTGTTCGAAAAATCATTGCTGTACCAGGTAAATTAGTAAATATCGTTGCTAACTAAATAGCTAATTCGAAAAAACCTCTTATGAGGTTTTTTCTTTGTTTATTACTTATTACCTAACTCAAGATCCCTATATGAGTAAGTAAATTTCATCATTTTGCTTATTTACTAACGCATGAACCCTTTAAGAAAGAATCAAGTTGGCAAGAAAATTGTGTTTACTTTGCCCTAAAGACTTTTGTAAATAGAACTACTTATGTTTAATCTGCAAATTTATCCAATTAAACTTACTTTTTGCATAGAAAATAATTAGTTGTTAAGATGTTGCTATAAAGAAAGGATGAATAAAGATGAATACGATTTCTGCAAATGAAGTTAAAGAGCGTTTAGAATCAGGAGAAACGCTATTTTTAGTAGATGTACGAGAGGACTATGAGGTTGAGTACGGGAAAATTCCTGAAGCAGTTCATATTCCAATGGGGCAAATTCCTAGCAAATTAGATGTTTTTAATAAAGAATTTGAATACATTTTTATTTGTAAGGCAGGCGTTCGTAGTGAGAATGTTTGTGAATATTTAAATGAGTTAGGCTATAAAGCGATCAACATGGAAGGTGGAATGATGGCCTGGGAAGGCGAGATCGAATAAAAAAATCAGTCTGTATCCATATTTTGTCTAACTACTGAAATCCAACGTTTTTGTTGGATTTTTTTATTTTTTTGGTTTAAATTGGGCTAATGTTTTTTGACATAATGTATATTAACCATGGAGTTGTGACATATATTAAAGTAGAACCTCATATATTTTTTCATTGAGGTCTTTGCTTGTTAGAAAGGAGGGGGTTGATTTGCCTAAAACATTAAAAATTGATATTACCGATAAAATAATTGGTAAATTTAAAGATGGGCATATGGAGTTGTATTCTTCAAAGTATTTAATTGGAAAGTTTTACTTTAAAGACTTAAAACAATCTTTCCAATTGGCAGATGGGTATGTTGAAGAGGATGGACGATTCTATTTATTAGTGAACTTGCAACACGAACAATCGAACGCTCGCCTTTGACCTTAAATTAGGGACGGTGGATTTGTGCCAAAGAAAAATATAATAATTGAAAAGCATAAGTTAATATTAGAAAATCAGTTTGATTGTTTTTCGAATACAACTATGGCAATAACCTTGGGGAATAACAGTTTAACTTTTATAAAGTTTCTTATGAAACAATCCTTATGCTTTTCTATATGTAAAGATTATAGGACCTAGCGAAAAAATGTATTCGTTCGGTCCTTTGTTTATTTGTTAAAAATTCGTTTGAGAGTATTCTGCAGCTGATGCTCCTGCTAATCTACCAGTTACCAAAGCAGCGGTTATGTTGTAGCCACCAGTGTAACCATGAATATCTAATATTTCTCCACAAAAATAAAGACCATTCATGATTTTAGATGACATTTCTTTTGGATGAACTTCCTTTGTTGATACGCCACCACCTGTAACGAATGCTTTCTCAATTGAAAGAGTGCCGTTTACTACAAATGAAAAGCTCTTAAATAATTGGACAAGCTCTCTTAATTTCATAGTAGCGATTTCATTACAAGGAGTTGCCTCATCAATTCCACATTTTGAAAGCAGAAATAGTAAATATCTTTCAGGTACATAACCTTTAAGTACGTTCTTAATCGCTTTTTTTGGTTCTTCTTTTAGAATACTGTTTACTTCTTGAAATAGTGATTCCTCGTTTTGCTCTGGGAAACAATCAATCGCCATCAATACATTTTTTGTTTTAAACTTTTGTTGTACTTTATATACAAATTGGCTACAACGTAGTGCGGCTGGGCCTGAAATTCCAAAATGAGTAAAGAGCATGTCCATTTTATGGGCTATCACTTTTTTGCCTTTTGGATTTAATACACTTAATTCTATGTCTCTTAAAGCAAGGCCTTGCAATGATTTATTTTGAATGAATTCTTCGCTTGAAGTAATAGGTACTTCTGTAGGAAAGAGTTCAGTAATTGTATGACCAGCTTTTTTTGCCCAAGCATACCCGTCACCCGTCGAACCAGTGTGTGGAACAGATTTACCACCTACCGCAAGGACTACACTTTTTGAGTGAATGACTGTTCGATCATCCAATAAGATTCCTACTACTTTACCATCTTCATAGAGTACGTCTTTAACGGTTCTATTCGTTTGAATATCTACATGATGTTTTTTTAGTTTTTGCATTAATGCATTTAATACTGATTTTGAGTCATTTGAAACAGGAAACATTCTCCCGTGATCCTCTTCTTTTAATGCGACTCCCATGTTTTCAAAAAACTGTATGATATCCTCGTTATTATATATAGAGAATGCGCTATATAAAAACCGGCCATTTCCAGGTATATGCTTAATCACTTCCTCTATAGGTAAGCGATTTGTTACGTTACAACGACCACCACCTGATATAAGGAGTTTTTGTCCTAATTTAGTTCCTTTTTCAAGTAAAAGTACTTTAGCTTTGTTTTCAGCAGCGCTAATTGCGGCCATCAGACCAGAAGTTCCGCCACCAATTACAATCACGTCATAAACCATTATTTCACTACTTTCGTTACAAATTTCTTTTAGTAAGTTTACCATTATTTCAAGTAAGCTCCAACTTCTTATCATTTTTTAATTTTTTCTTTTTATATGATATGGTAAGATAGATTAGTTAGTTTGATCGAGAATTGGTAGGAGGCAGTTTATGTCAGATTCAAAATTGCTACGAGGTACCTTCATATTAACTGCTGGTACGTTTTTAATAAAATTTCTAGGAATGATTTATACATTCCCTTTTTATGCGTTAGTTGGTTCAAAAGGGTCTGCATTATATAATTATGGCTACGTTCCATATACATTGTTCATCAGTATAGCAACTGCAGGTGTTCCGTTAGCTGTTGCAAAGTTCGTTTCGAAGTACAATGCTATTGAAGAATATGAAACAAGTAGAAGGCTTTTTCATGCAAGTCAGCTACTCCTAATATGTACAGGTATTTTTTCATTTTTAACGTTATATATCATTGCACCTTATATTGCACCTCTTATGATTCCAAAGGATTCAAAAGGTAATAGTGTAGAAGATGTAGTTACAGTTATGCGAATAGTAAGTACTGCATTAATATTAGTACCTTCTCAAAGTTTATATAGAGGTTTTTTCCAGGGGCATCAATCAACAGGCCCAACTACTGTTTCTCAGCTAATTGAACAAATTGTACGTATTGTTTTTACACTAGTTGGAAGTTATATCATTCTAAAAGTTATGGGTGGAACAATTACTCAAGCAGTAGGCTTATCGACGTTTGCAGCTACAATTGGTGCTGTAGGTGGTATTTTAAACTTACTATGGTATTGGAGAAAGCGAAAAGTTCATTTAGATGAACTTCTACCAAAATCAAAAGGATTAATCTATCCTACTAAAATAGAAATGTTTAAAGAGTTATTTTCTTATTCAATTCCATATGTGTTTGTTGGACTTGCAATCCCGTTATATCAGTTAGTGGATCAGTTTACATACAATAGAGCAATGGAATCAATTGGATTAAAAGATATTGCAGAGAATACTTATGTAATGTTTTCATACACAAGTCACAAACTAGTAATGATTCCAGTGTCATTAGCAACGGCATTTGGTTTAACACTTGTTCCCGCTATAACTGAAGCATTCGTAAATAACAATCATAAAAAGCTACAAAGTCAAATTACCCAAACCTACCAGGTTGTATTTTTCCTTACTCTTCCTGCTGTAGTAGGTATATCAGTTTTGGCTGAACCGATTTATAGTGCTTTTTATCAAAAAAGTACACTTGGTGGAAGTATACTAGGCTTTTATGCTCCAGTAGCTTTATTGTATTCACTTTTCACAGTAAATGTAGCCATTTTACAAGGTTTAGATAAACAAAAATATGCGATTATTGGTTTAATAGGCGGAGTAATATTAAAAATTGTATTAAATGTTCCATTAATCTATTTATTTAAAACATATGGTGCGGTATTAGCGACCGCGTTAGGCTATTTATTTTCAATCGTATACAATTTCTATTATATTCGTAAAAATGCGCAGTTCTCTTTCAATAAAGTGTTTAGAAGGATCATCTTTATGATTATCTTATCTGGAATAATGGCCGGAGCGGTTTATGCTGTAGAATACTTATTAGGATTCTGGTGGACTTATAAAGATGGTAGAATGATTTCAATGTTCCTTGTCATCATTGGAGCAATTGTAGGGGCTATTGTTTATTTAGGTGTTGCATACAAATTAAACTTATTTGAAATTATTTTAGGAGCTCGTTTAAAGAATCGTTTTAAGTTTGGAAAAAGAGGATAAAAATATATGGTGAACCTTCTTTTGTAGTGGTTCACCTTTTTTTACACATTAAGAAAGTATAAATTGACAGCGGAGAAAAAAACGACGTAGTAGCTAATTTCAGGGATTAATTATAAGTGCAACTACGTCTGGTGACTACGCTAAAAAGCTCGCTAATCGGCGAGTTTTCTTAAACTTTTATTTAGAAAGAAAAGGTGCTAATTAATGAGAATTGATAAAATTTTAGCCAATATGGGATATGGCAGTAGAAAAGAAGTAAAGTCTCTACTAAAACAAGGTGTTGTAAAAGTTGGAGATAATATTGTAAAAAGTCCAAAAGAGCATGTTGATATTGAACAGCAGGTTGTAACGGTAAATGGTGAAGTAGTGGAGTATAAAGAGTTTGTTTATTTAATGATGAACAAACCACCAGGTGTTATATCTGCCACAGAAGATTCTGAGCATGAAACTGTAATCGGATTATTAGAATATGAAGATATCATTTTCGAGCCATTTCCAGTTGGACGTTTAGATAAAGATACTGAAGGATTGTTATTAATAACGAATGATGGTCATTTGGCACATCAATTACTTTCTCCTAAAAAACACGTACCAAAGAAATATTATGCAACGATTGATGGAGTAGTAACCGAAACTGACATTAAAGCATTTGAAAAAGGCGTAACACTAGAGGATGGTTATTTAACGAAACCTGGTTATCTTACTATTCTTAAATCCGGAGAAGAATCTGAGATCGAATTAGTTATTATGGAAGGTAAATTCCATCAAGTAAAAAGAATGTTTGAAGCAGTAGGAAAGAAAGTTACTTATTTAAAAAGGCTAGAGATGGGTCCTTTAAAGTTAGATGAAGATTTAGAATTAGGTGAATATCGAGAACTGACTGATGGAGAGATTGACCTACTAAAGTCGGTTAACGAAGAGAAATAAAGTGTTACTTAAAAATGGGTTAAGCTGAGTCAAAATGTAATTATTGGAGCATTTTGTGTGATCAGGTGTGACCTACGAAAAACGAGCAACCGTAAAACGGATATTAACTAATATAATTCTTAATAGAGAGCCAAAAGAAAAACAAAAACCCTTGATTAGACGTCAGACAAGACAATCATAGGTTTTTGTTTTTCTTTTTTACGAAGAAGCTTTTACTTTTTTCCCTGTTACGGCCCATTTTCCCCTACTTGGACTATAAACTAGATTATTAAACTCTAAAATGTTTAAATCTCGTTGGATTGTTCTAGGTGTAATACCAAACTCCTCCACTAGGTCTTTTGTAGAAACGGTGCCATTTTCACTAATATACATGTAAATGGCTTTAATTCGAGTCAGCATTCGAGAAGTTCCAGAATTCAAAAAACCACTCCTTTACCTACCGCATTGTTTCATAACAGGTTAGTTAAGTATATTACTAGTTAAGCTTATATTTTCATTTTACTCTTTTTCAGTAGTTTCATAACGAAATTTATGAAAATAATACAAAAATTTAATGAAAATTTGCGCAAACGTAATCATTTTGCAAGTTTAAGGTAATATATTCTACAAAGAGTGTCATATTCCTTCTTTTTTCGTTCCATTTATTAATAAATTATGTTTAAATTTTAAAAGATGATAAACTAATTATATTAAAGGAGGTATTTCTATGACACAAATTAATTGGATGGAAGAAGTTTTAAAACGTAAAGAAGAATATTTAAAGCAAACGATTGAACTTCTTAATATTGAAAGCGTTTATGATGAAGCGACAATTTCAAAAGAAGCACCTATGGGTAAAGGTATTAATGAAGCACTTACATACATGTTAAATTTAGGTGAAAAAGACGGTTTTATTCCAAAAAATGTTGATGGATATGCTGGCCACTTAGAAATGGGAAGCGGCGAAGAACTAGTAGGAATTCTTTGTCACTTAGATGTTGTACCTGCTGGCGATGGCTGGTCTCATGATCCATTTGATGCAATTATTAAAGATGGAAATATTTATGCACGTGGCGCAATTGATGATAAGGGTCCTACAATGGCTGCTTATTATGCAATGAAGATTGTTAAAGAATTAGGTTTGCCTATTAATAAACGCGTACGTATGATTCTTGGAACAGATGAAGAAAGCCAATGGCGTTGTGTTGATCACTACTTTGAAAAAGAAGAAATGCCAACAATGGGCTTTGCACCTGATGCAGATTTCCCGATTATTTACGCTGAAAAGGGCATATTAGATATTAATTTTAAACAAGTACAATTAAATGAAGATAACGAGAGTGAATATAAATTAGTATCATTCTCTTCAGGTAGAAGAGTAAATATGGTACCTGATTATGCAAAAGCAATCGTTTCAGGACCAAACTTTGATCAAGAAGCATTTACAAAACATATTAGTGAGTTAGGTTGCAAAGCTCAGGTTTCTGAAGAAAATGGACACCAAGTTTTAGCAGTAGAAGGCGTTTCAGTACATGGAATGGAACCTGATAAAGGTAAGAATGCGGGTATTGCATTAGCAAGCTTCTTAAATCAATTTGAATTTAATGTTAATGCTGATCGTTTCTTAAAATTTATCGTTGATAACTTCAAAGGTGACTCTCGTGGCAAAAACATGGGCGTTGCGTTTAATGATGATATTACTGGAGATTTAACAATTAATTTAGGAATTATGCAATACGAAGAAAATAATGGTGGTTCATTTGGTTTAACTTTACGTTATCCAGTGACAACTGATATTGACTTTGTTATTTCAACACTTACTGAACGCGGAAGTAAATATAGCTTTGAGTATAATGAAATTAAAAATTCGAAGCCTCACCATGTTCCAAAGGATCACCCATTAATTCAAACTTTACAAAAAGTATATGAAGAGCAAACGGGTGAGGAAGCAACGTTGTTAACAATCGGTGGTGGCACATACGCACGCTCATTAAGTGCAGGTGTAGCTTTTGGACCATTATTCTTAGGGAAACCGGAAGTAGCTCACCAAAAAGACGAATATGCTGAAATTGATGATTTATTAAAAGCAATTGCAATTTATGCACAATCGATTGCTGAATTAGTTAAGTAATGATAGTTTTTAGACTGATTAAACGACTCGATTTTTTGAGACAATAAGGTGTAACGAGCGTTTTTCGTCAGTAAGGGGAGAAATTTCCTCCCCTTTTTTATGTATTTTTTTAGGAGTTGAGAATAATTTTGAACACATTACAAGCACGTAAAAATAGCATCTTACTAATTTTTAAGGGCTATTATTTTTGTTTATTTTTTGCAATAGGATCGCTAGGACCTTTACTTTCTTCTTACTTTAAAAATGTGTTGGATTTATCAACTTCACAAATTGGAATATTAATGTCTCTAACACCAATCGTTGCTATTTTTTCACAGCCACTATGGGGAATGGTTAGTGACATGACGCTTAATCCTAAAAAAATGTTGCTTATAGCGCAAATCTCCACAATCGTAATTGCACTTTTCTATTCTACAATCACTTCGTATGGCATGCTTTTATTTGTTGTCATCATGTTATCAATGACACAAAGTGCTTTAATTCCTCTGTCAGATAGTATTGCACTGAATTATGTCCAAAAAATTGGTGGGAATTACGGAGCTATTCGATTATATGGCTCAATTGGTTTTGCTTTTGCTGTATTAGTTTCGGGAAGATTAGCTGAAGTTTTCGGTTTAGTCATTATATTTTTCGTATTTGCTTTTTGTATTTTAGTCGGTTTAGGTATTTCAATCTTTATTCCTAACGCTACGACAATTAGCAAAAGGGAGCCAATCTTAAAAGGGGTCCCGATTTTGCTATCTAATAAAAGATTTTTACTATTTTTAATTTGTGCCTTTTTAGTTTTTGGACCAATTAGTGCAAATAATACTTACTTCGGTTTATATATTCAATCTTTAGGTGGAACATTAACAGGTGTTGGTATTGCATTCTTAATTTCTGCAGGTAGTGAAGCACCATTTTTGCAAGTAGCCAAGAGATTAATTAATCGATTTGGGATATATAATATATTAATTGCAACCGCTTTAGTATCAGCCTTAAGATGGTATTTTTATTTTACAAATCCTCCGATTTCGATTCTTTTTATATCCTGTCTTACACAAGGGCTATCGGTTGGATTATTTATTCCTGCAGCTCTCCAGTTTGTGAGAGATCAAGCACCGGATTCTTTAAAAGCAACAGCTGTTACAATTTATTCTGGTTTAGGTCTAGGGATGGGAGAATGGTTCTGTACTTTCATAAGTGGATTCATATCAGAGGCATTTTCAATTAAAGCAATTTATATTTTATTTGGCTCTCTTAGTATAGTTGCAGTTGGAATCATGCAATACTTAAAAAAGGATTCTAACATAAATGATAAAAAGGAGATTGCGTAATTTGAGTGAACATTATTTTCTTGCTGTTCCTTTGCCTATACAAATAAA
This sequence comes from Gottfriedia acidiceleris, assembly GCF_004138285.1. Classification (GTDB taxonomy): domain Bacteria; phylum Bacillota; class Bacilli; order Bacillales; family Bacillaceae_G; genus Gottfriedia; species Gottfriedia acidiceleris_A. The sequence goes on from NZ_SCFN01000012.1 coordinate 67,554, forward strand.
AGAAATTTTAGATGATTTTTCAAAAAAATGGTATACAAAATTACCTTTAAAGAAATGGACTTTTAAAGATGATTTTCATATTACTTTATCTTTTTTAGGTCCAGTTACATATACAAAAAGTGTAGAGCTTATGAATCAATTACAAAAAGAGCTTAACGAGTTTAAAACTTTTGATTTGTCGATTCATCAGTTAGGTGTTTTTGGGAGTACTGTACAGCCACGTGTATGGTGGTTTGGTTTAGAGAATAGTGTTGAATTAATGGAGTTACAAAATAGAATTCGTAAGATATGTGAAGAAATCGGTTTTTCAATTGATAAACGTCCATATAATCCGCATATTACAATTGCAAAGAAATATAATGATAGGTTTGATAAAGAATTTGAAATCCCACTTAGTTGGGAAGAAAAACCTTTAAATTTCAAAGTGAATGAAGTCGTTTTATATAAGATTCAACCTTCTAAAAAACCGAGTTACCACATTGCTGAATCAATTAAATTAAAGTAAATAAATATTACCCGAAAATCTTGAACAAATTGATGAAATATAAGAAATATTTGAAGAAACTAACGAATACTTTCAGTAGAAGCATTAAAGCGGAATGAATTGACATTCAAAATAAGTGGGTAGCAAATCATTAAGTATTTGTTTTGAATCCATTTTATCTATTTGTGAATATACTAATCATATCGATTTAATAAATAACGAAAATGCATAGTTTTTATCTAAAAGGTTTAAATTTATAGTCTGGATGGTGAATAGCGTTGTTTCATATTAAAAGGGCTTTTGAAGCTTATATAGATGGATTTCAAGAAATAACAATGATTATTCCCAAATCGAACAAACATACAGTGCAGTCATATTTTGAACTAATTGAAGAGGATGGTCGGAAAACTAGGCTTCCTGTCGTATCTCGAATAGAGTTTGATAGATTTTTTAAATATACTGTTTTGACTACTGAAGTCCTTTTGTTAGAAAAAAAGTATGAGATTGAAGATGAATTTGGTATTCGCACAGATTTACAAGTAGGTGGAGTTATTCGTTCAAAGGACTTTGATGAAAAATATGCCTATGATGGAGAGGATTTAGGTGCGATTTACACACGTAAATCTACACAATTTAAATTATGGGCACCTACTGCTTCTAAGGTTAAGTTAAGAATTTATCAAGAATACGGTGAAGAAGAAAAGTTTACTGAAATGTTTATGGAGCGAGATGGAAAAGGGACATGGAAAGCAGTAATCGATCGTGATTGTGACGGTTTAATATATAATTTTTTAGTATGTGTGAATCTGATTTGGAGAGAGGCTGTCGATCCTTATGCAAAAGCAGTTACTGTAAATGGTAAACATAGTGTAGTGATTGATTTATCAAAGAGTAGCAAAGTTAGTAAAGTAAATAGTACACCACCCAGTAAGTATACTGATTGTATTATTTACGAAGCCAGTATTCGAGATTTCACTTCACATCCACTAAGCGGTATTCAAAAAAAGGGGTCTTTTCAAGGATTTCATGAAAAAGATACGATGTACAATGGTTTTTCAACAGGTTTGGATTATATATGCAAGCTAGGAGTTACACATATTGAATTATTACCATTTTTTGATTTTGAAGGAATAGATGAAAATAACCCTTTCCAAGGCTATAATTGGGGCTACAATCCATTGAATTTCAATGCACCAGAAGGTAGCTATAGTTTAAAACCGGATGAACCAATCCAAAGAATAAATGAATTAAAGAAACTTATTTCAGTTTATCATGAACATGGTTTACGGATTATCATGGATGTAGTTTATAATCATGTTTATGAATTACAAACTAGCCAATTCGAAAAAATTGTGCCAGGATATTATTTTAGACAAGATGAACGTGGTTTACCATCGAATGGAACAGGTGTAGGGAATGACTTTGCATCTGAAAGGTTGATGGCTAGACGTTTTATACTGCAATCAATAAAATATTGGACTAAAGAATATGACATCGATGGGTTTAGGTTTGATTTAATGGGAATATTGGATACGGTTACAATGAATGAAATTGTAACTGAACTGACAATCTTAAAACCAGAAATAATCATTTTTGGAGAAGGTTGGGATTTAAATACATCATTAAGTCCATCTTCTCGAAAAGCAACAATAAACGAAAGTCATCAACTATCAATGGTAGGGTTTTTTAATGATAAATTTCGCGATGGAATAAAAGGAAGTACTTTTTCATTTCAGGAAATAGGGTTTATACAAGGCAATAACATTCATAATGAATACTTGTCCGACTTACTTTTAGGAAGTGTTGGGATTAATAAACAAGTAAATTTATTTAAAGAGCCATATCAATCGATAAATTATGTAGAATCACATGATAATCACACTATGTGGGATAGATTAAAGCTTTCCAATCAGAAAGAGTGTGAGGAAATACTAAAGAAAAGGCATATACTTGGAACAAGTATTGTATTATTTTCGTTTGGTGTACCGTTTCTTCATAGTGGCCAGGAGTTTTTTCGAACAAAAAAGGGGATAGAAAACAGTTATAATTCAGGCGACACAATAAATAGTATTGATTGGGCAAGAGCTGAACGCGAAGCGTCATCGATCAAAATTGTTAAAGAATTTATCGCAATTCGAAAGCGCTTTAAATGTTTCCGTTTTTCTTTAAGAGAAGAAATAGAAAAGTATGTAACGCCAGTCAATCTTCATCGAGATCTAATTGGTTACCGAATTAGCGGATTAGAAGAAATCGACCAAGTTAAAGAGATAATGGTGTTATTTCATAATGGTCTTATTGATAATTATATTGATTTAGGAAATGAAGAAGACAATTGGGAATATATATGGGATGGACATAATCATTATGTTAATAAAGGGATGAAAGTGGAATGTAATAAATTACCAATACCATCGCTTTCGACTGTTGTATTAGTAAAATACTAGCAACTACTTGCAGATTCTAATTAAACAATGTAAACTTGTAAAAGATGGCTTATTACAGCTGATTGTAATAGGCTATCTTTCTTTTTGTAATAAAATAATTTTAAATACAAACATATATAACAACAAGGAACGGAAGAACAATGGATAATTATATAAAAGAAATACTCGGAAAAGAATGGACAATCTCGCCAGCCGGTGGTTTTACTGGTGAAGCGTATATAGCAGAAAATAATGATAAGAGATTATTTCTAAAACGAAATTCTTCTCCTTTTTTGGCAGTTTTATCAGCAGCTGGCTTTGTTCCAAAATTAGTTTGGACTAGAAGACTAGAAAATGGTGATGTACTTACTGCTCAAGAGTGGGTGATCGCACGTAGTTTAGAACCTTTTGAGCTCTCTGCGAAAGGGGTTGCGCAATTTTTATATCGCATCCATTCTTCCAAAGAATTGTTATATATGTTAACGAAGCTAGGGATTAATCCATTAGAACCTCAGGATTTACTGCAAACAATTGTAGGCAATCTTACTGAAGAGTTTACACAAAGCCAGATAATTGTAAAAGGCATCGAATATTTAGAGGAAAATATGCCATCTTTTGATTCAGAGGATTTAGTCGTTTGTCATAGTGATTTAAATCATCATAATTGGTTACTTACTGAGACAAATAATTTATATTTAATCGATTGGGATGAGGCAATCATTGCTGATAAAGCATTTGATTTGGGCATGTTTTTATTCACTTATGTAGAGCAGAACGATTGGGACAAATGGCTTCGAAATTATGGAATAAAATTAACTGAAGACCTATTAAATCGAATGACTTGGTATGTAGTCGCTCAAACAATCATTTGGATTAAATGGTATACTCTTCGTGAAAATGAAAAGCAGACTCAAAAAATGAAGAGCCTGCTAGAGAAGATACTAGATTAAATAAAAATTTCCTCGGAAATTGTCATATAGATTAAGAATAAGAATTGAAATCAGTCACCCATTGAGAGAGTTGATTTTGGTGGTTTGTAATGTGCTGATCTAAATCAGCAGAATACTTTCCAGACTGACTATAATAATAAACGTCATTTAACATGCTTTTTACATCATCTGTTATTTGGTCGTTCGTTAATAAGGATTGAACAAGTCTTTCTAATTGCTCACATTCTGATATAGTTCCACAACAGTCAGATTGGTGATTCATTAAAATATCACGTAAAATTGTTAATTGATGTTCATGATTTAAAGGCATAAATTCACATCCTTTTTTTAATAAGTACACTTGAAATAGTTTGTGTTACAAGAAATGATTTTATACTATACCTGAATAACCGAGTGCCATAGTGCTTGGTTTTTTCTTTGAGTAAATATAAATTGCAAAATCGAGAGGGAGTAAAATCTTATGAGATTAAGACATAAGCCAGGTGCGGCAGATCAAGTTAAACAAAATGCTCATTATGTAATTCCAAATCCGTCTGAACAAAAAGGAAAGTGGAAAGAAGTTTTCCAAAATGATCAACCAATTCATATCGAGGTTGGTACGGGTAGAGGTCGTTTTATGGTCGGTATGGCTAAAGCCAATCCTCATATTAACTATATTGGCATTGAGAAATATACAAGTGTAATTTCTGATGCATTAGATAAATTAATTGAAGCTGAAGTTCCGAACTTAAAGCTGTTAAATGTAGATGCTCAAAAATTAACGGATTTCTTTGAGGACGGAGAAATAGATCGAGTATATTTAAACTTTTCTGATCCATGGCCAAAGGTTCGTCATGAAAAACGTCGATTAACACATAAAACATTTTTAAATATGTATCAACAAATCTTGAAAAATGATGGGGAAATTCATTTTAAAACAGATAATCAAGATTTATTTGAGTTTTCAATCATGAGTATGGCGAACTATGGAATGACAATGCATTTCTTAAGCTTAGACCTTCATAATAGTGATTTTGAAGGAAATATTATGACTGAATATGAAGAAAAGTTTTCTTCAAAAGGTAACCGTATTTACCGAGTTGAAGCTGCTTATAGAGACTAAACTAAAAACAAAAGACTATCGTGATATATTTAATCATGATAGTCTTTTTTATTTTGCTACAACACAAGAAATTTTAATAAAATCTTTATGTTTAAGCAATCAAAACGATTTTTCATTTTATATTCACTATGGATTCCTTTCTTTTGCCTATTCCTGCTCTTAAAATATTCAGTAAATTCGTAAAAGTGGTATAATATTTAGGTCTAGTAAAACAGAAGGGGGATAAGTATGGAACAGTTAAAAATTGGAACTTGTACAATTCAATGGCTTACTGGAGGAAATACCCATTTAGATGGTGGAGCAATGTTTGGAGTTGTTCCAAAGGCACTTTGGTCAAAAAAATATATTGTTAATGAGAAAAACCAAATTCCTTTACGAACTGATCCGGTATTTATTCAAACAAATAGTTTAAACATTATCATTGATAGTGGCATCGGTGTTAACAAATTAAATGAGAAACAAAAAAGAAATTTTGGCGTTACCGAGGATTCAGCGGTAGAAGAATCATTAGCGAAGCACGGATTAAAACTAGACGATATTGATTATGTCATTATGACGCATTTGCATTTTGATCATGCTAGTGGATTAACTAAATTTGTAAATGGTGAATTCAAACCTGTATTTTCGAATGCAAAAATTATTACATCTCAAATTGAATGGGATGAGATGAGAAATCCGAATATTCGTTCAAGTAATACTTATTGGAAAGAAAATTGGGAAGCAATTCAGCACCAAGTAATTGCATTTGAAAAAGAATATTCCTTAACGGATGAAATAACGATTATTCACACAGGTGGACATAGCGATGGGCACAGTATTATAAAAATTGAAACTGAAGATGAGCTATTATTGCATATGGGAGATTTAATGCCTACACATGCACATCAATCACCATTATGGGTTATGGCATATGATGATTACCCAATGACATCTATTTATGCAAAAGAAAAATGGGTTAATTTTGGTTTGCAAAAAAAATCTTGGTTTACGTTCTATCATGACGATGTAATTAGAGCAATAAAATGGAGCGCTGAAGGACAAGTATTACAGTCGATCGAACGCTCCAAATAATTTGGCTAGTGTTGTTAAACAATTTGAGCAGAAATTAGCTCACCATTTACTGCATTAATGATGAATGAATAGTTTGTAGTATCATTATCTGATTCTACTACTGTAAAACCACCTTCATAAACATCACCTTCATAATCAGGTAAATCTGCCCACTTTGGTTCTGAATGAATCCAAGTTCCAGTTACATTACCATATGAAAGAAATACTGGTTTAATTGTTTTTAATGCTTTTTCTGCTGGAATATATTGTGAAGATAATTTTTTTTGTAAATATAGTCCACCAGCAACACCTAAACCTAAGCCAATTAAGACGCGTTTAAGTTTCATTTGTACCACCTCTATTTATGTATTATGCGCTTGAAAAAATATTCTACTACTTATCTTAGTCAAACCGGGGCAACATTTCAACGGTTAGCATTGGTATTATGTGATATTTTTAGATAAAATAAAAAAAGAAGTTATGTTTTGTACAGAGAGGAACGAAATTATGAATCAAGACACTCTACAGCTTTTTAAATTTTTAACAGAATTACAAGGTGCACCAGGATTTGAGCATGAAGTTCGTCACTTCATGAGAAAAGAACTTGAGAAATATACAAATGAGATTGTGCAAGATCGTTTAGGAAGTATTTTTGGAGTTAAACGTGGAACTGAAGATGGACCTACTGTAATGGTGGCAGGTCATATGGATGAAGTTGGTTTCATGGTTACTCAAATTACAGAAAACGGGATGTTAAGATTTCAACCACTAGGAGGCTGGTGGAACCAAGTATTGCTTGCTCAAAGAGTTCAAGTAATGACAGAACAAGGACCAGTTATTGGAGTGATTGGTTCAATTCCACCGCATTTATTAAGCGATGAGTTAAGAGCTAGACCAATGGATATGAAAAATATGCTAATCGATATTGGTGCAGATAATAAAGAAGATGCAATAAATATTGGTGTTCGTCCAGGTCAACAAATTGTTCCAGTATGTCCGTTCACTCCTATGGCTAATGAGAAAAAAATCATGGCAAAAGCTTGGGATAACCGTTACGGCTGTGGACTTGCGATTGAATTATTAAAAGAAGTTCAAAACGAGACATTACCAAATATTTTATATTCAGGTGCTACTGTTCAAGAAGAAGTTGGACTAAGAGGGGCACAAACAGCTGCAAATATGATTAAACCTGATATCTTTTACGCACTAGATGCAAGCCCAGCTAATGATATGTCAGGATCGAAATCCGAGTTCGGTCAATTAGGTAAAGGTGTTTTATTACGAATTTTAGACCGCACGATGGTTACTCATAAAGGAATCCGTGAATTTATTTTAGATACTGCAGAAACGAATAAAATTCCTTACCAATATTTTGTTTCACAAGGTGGAACAGATGCTGGACGAGTTCATGTTTCAAACGATGGCGTACCATCTGCTGTAATTGGTATTTGCTCACGTTACATTCACACTGCAGCATCAATTATTCATGTTGATGATTATTTAGCTGCAAAGGAATTACTGGTTAAGCTAGTTAAAGCGACTGATAAAACAACCGTTGAAACATTACGTAATTATTAAAAAAGTAAGAAAGAAGCCTAAAAAAGAGGCTTCTTTTTTTATTGAAAAACCTTGATCTTGCCTTTCTTAATCCTCCACTTTATATCTTTTCCAATCCTTATCCCTTTGATCTTTGAGCCTTAACTCTTCTTTAAATTAATGTTATTAATAAATTCTTAACATGCAGTTAATGTGGGTTTTACGAAGTTGTTTTATGATAAAACCGTAATAATCATTAATGAAAATTAAACAATCCACATTATTAAGAGGAGATTAAACATGAAAACTGATTTTAAGAAGAAAAGTTACAAGGCGATTCAAGGTGTTGTTATAGGTATGACAGTTCTAGGATTAACAGCATGCGGAAAAGCTGTGGATTCGAAAAGTGAATCTGTATTAAATCCAAATTCATTAACTCTTAATGAAATTCAAGCAAAAGCAAAAAAAGAAGGTGAAATTAATAGTGTTGGTATGCCTGATTCATGGGCTAACTGGGGTGAAACTTGGAATGAAGTTAATGAAAATTATAATTTAAAACATATTGATACGGATTTGTCTAGTGCAGAAGAGATTGCAAAAATGGAATCTGAAAAAGAAAATGCTACTGCGGATATTGGGGATGTTGGAATGTCTTTTGGTCCAATTGCTGAACAAAAGGAATTAACTATTCCTTACAAAACATCTTACTGGGACGAGATTCCTGATTGGGCAAAGGATGATAATGGAGACTGGGTAGTTGGATATCAGGGAACTATTTCTTTTATGACAAATAAAGAATTAGTAAAAACACCTCCTAAGTCTTGGGACGATATTTTAAAAGGAAAATATAAAGTAACAGTTGGAGATGTTCAGCGTGGTACTCAGAACCAAATGGCCGTACTTGCAGCAGCTATTGCATACGGTGGTGATGAAAAAAATATCCAACCGGGAATCGACTTTTTTATAAAGCTAGCAAAGCAAGGTCGTTTAAGCTTAACGGATGCTAAACCAGCAAATATCGAAAAAGGAGAGGTTGAAGTAGCGCTTGTTTGGGACTTTAATGCGCTTGGATATGCTGAAGCTATTAATCGTAATCAATTTGATGTATCTATACCTAGTGATGGCTCAGTGGTTAGTGGATACTCAACTATTATCAATAAATACGCTAAACATCCTTATGCTGCTATGGCTACAAGAGAATATATTTTAAGTGATGAAGGACAAATAAACTTAGCAAAAGGATTTGCACGTCCTATTCGTGACGTAGAACTTCCAAAAGATGTAGCTGAAAAAATGATTCCAAAAGAGCAGTACAAAAATGCAAAACCAATAAGAGATTTTAAAGCTTGGGAAGAAACAGCAAAAACATTACCACAAATCTGGCAAGAAGAGGTGTTAGTAAATGTCAAATAAAGTTATAGCTATTGTTGTTGATGGTATGAGATATGACAAAGCATGTGAAGCTCTCGGGTATGTACAACATTTGGTTGAATTAAATCAAGCGGCACTTTACAAAATGAAATCGGAGCTTCCTAGTCTTTCACGCCCATTATATGAAGTGTTATTGACCGGAACACCATCATCAGTAAATGGAATTACCTCTAATCAAGCAGTTCGTTTATCTAATGAAAAAAGTATCTTTCACCTTACAAAGGAAAATGGATTGAGAAACGGAGCGGTATCTTATTATTGGGTAAGTGAGTTATATAATCGAGCACCATTTAATTTTATTGAAGATCGAGAACAAGATGATATCTCTAAAGCGATTCAATATGGGAAATTCTATTGGGATGATGACTATCCAGACTGTCACGTTTTTGCGGATGCAGAAACTTTACGTAGAAAATATGATCCCAACTTTTTATACATTCACCCTTTAGGTGTAGATGTTAAAGGAGAAAAATATGGTTCGGAATCAAAAGAATATCGTGAACAAATTTTAAAAATAGGAAGCTTGTTAGCGCAACTTCTTCCAATTTGGATGTCAGAAGGTTATCACATATTAATTACATCTGATCATGGAATGAGTGAAACTGGAAATCATGGAGGAATAACAGCAGGCGAACGAGATGTACCACTGTTTATCATCAGTCCGAAAGTTGAGCCTGGTGTTTATGACGAAGTAATTCCTCAGTTGGCATTTGCACCCCTTGTTTGTGAACTCTTAAATATTGAGCCGTCGGATAAGATGATTTCATATCGTTTACCCGGATATAAGGAAAAAAGTGAAGTTTATTGAAATGAAAATTTTAAGGGAAGGAGAATTGGTTTAGCGAAATTTTACCAATTCTCTAATGTTTAAAGAATTTAAGGGAGCGAGAAGTTTTGCAAAAAATAAAAAAACATAAGATTTACTTATTAGCTCTTTTATTGCCATTTGTATTGTTTGTAATAGGTTTTGAATTAGGGCCAATGATGGCAATGATTAAGAATGGTTTTTATGCTGATGACGGAAAACATCTTACTATTAATCAATATATAACTATATTTAAAAGTAAGTTTTACTTACAAGCTATTAAAAATAGTATAGTTATTTCTATTATTTCGGCAGTTATTTCGATTCTAATAGCTGTTGTCATGGCTTATTCTTTTACAAAGTTTTCACGTAAAATACAAAATCGTCTATTAATGATTGCTAATATGACTTCAAATTTTGAAGGAATCCCTCTTTCTTTCTCATATATTATTTTACTTGGAAACAACGGATTGTTTACTTTGCTTTTTGCAAAACTTGGTTGGAATTTATTTTCTGATTTTAATTTATATTCATGGACCGGACTGATACTTGTCTATATTTATTTCCAAATTCCTCTAGCAATATTGTTGATTTATCCTTCGTTTCAAGGAATTAAACAACAATGGAAAGAAGCCTCTGCGTTATTAGGAGGATCAACAATATCATTTTGGCTAAGAATTGGAATTCCAGTACTCTTACCAAGTATAGTAGGTACATTTAGTATTTTATTTGCTAACGCTATGGGAGCTTATGCTACAGCCTACGCATTAGTTGGTAGCAATTATAATTTATTGTCATTGCAAATTGCCTCACTTGTCGCAAGTGATGTTACATTAAAACCACAATTAGGTAGCGCACTAGGAGTCCTTCTAGCAACTACAATGATAGGTTCGATGTGGATTAATGAAAGAATGATGCGTCGCATTAGGAGGGATTTACGATGAAATTATCATCAACGTATTTTAAATTATTAGTTGGATTACTTGTAATCTATTTATTAATTCCGCTAGTAGGTACATTTTTATTTTCAATTGCAAATAAATGGGATCATTCAATATTACCTGAAAGTTATACATTAAATTGGTATATTGAATTATTTCAAGATGGACGATTTTTTGATGCTTTTCAACGAACATTATTTTTAATTGTCATAACTGTCTTTCTAAGTGTTTCAATCATGCTTCCAACAATCTTTATCATAACGGTATATTTTAGTAAATTTGAAGGAATTCTCCAAGCAATTGCGATGCTTCCATATGGCATTCCACCTATTGTAGGAGCAGTTGGGTTAATTAAGCTATATTCTGATGGCCCATTGCAAATTGCAGGTACTCCATGGATATTAATTGGAGCTTACTTTATAACGATTCTGCCATTTATGTATCAAGGTATTCGTAATAGTCTTAGAACATTAAATGCCATTCAACTTGTAGATGCAGCAGAGTTACTTGGTGCAACTAAATTTCAAGCATTTAGAACTGTTGTACTTCCTAATATCTTATCTGGAATATTAGTTTCAAGTTTATTATCTGTAGCTCTTTTATTTAGTGAATTTGCTTTTGCTAATTTACTAGTAGGAGGAAGATTTGAGACCCTGCAAATATATCTTGTCGATAAATTAAATAGCAGTGGACATTTAACAAGTGCCATAGTTATTACTTATTATTTAGTGATTTTACTCTTAACTGGAACGGTCTTAAAACTCTCGTTTAGAGCTAAAAAAAATCCAGTTATGTTAAATAAAAAGTGGTCTATTTTAAAAAAACAAAGTCATTATAAAAATACAGCAATAGAAGGTGAAGTTAAATGAGTTTCGTAACTATTGATCAAGTGACTAAAAAATTTCAAAATCAAGTCGTATTAAATAATATTTCCTTAACATTTAATAAAGGTGAATTCGTGACGCTTCTAGGTCAAAGCGGATGCGGAAAGAGTACTTTATTACGTTCTATTGCTGGTCTTGAAGAAGTTGATGTAGGAAATATATTAATTGATGAGAAAAACATAACAAATTTACCTCCACGCCAACGTGAAGTAGGTATGGTATTTCAGTCTTACGCACTTTTTCCAAATATGACAGTGATTGAAAATATTGCATATGGTCTAAAAATGAAAAAAGCTAAAAACATTCATGTAAGAGTAAAAGAGATGATTGGATTAGTAGATTTATTAGGTAAAGAAGAATCATACCCTCACCAATTATCAGGAGGACAACAACAAAGAGTTGCTTTAGCTCGAGCGCTTGTCATGGAACCAAAAGTACTTTTATTAGATGAACCGTTAAGCGCATTAGATGCAAAAATTCGAAAAAGCTTACAAAAGGAACTAAAAAGAATACAGAAAGAATTAGATATTACAACAATTTTCGTTACACATGATCAAGAGGAAGCAATGACAATGTCCGATCGAATTTTTGTTATGAATAATGGAAATGTAGTACAAGCAGGTACGCCTTCTGAAATATATACAACACCAGTAAATAAATTCGTAGCAAAATTCATCGGAAATTATAATGTTTATGAGATGGACGTTTTCAATAAACTTATTCGTAGTAATGAATTAATTGGAAATGATGTAGCTATACGACCTGAAGTTTTAAAAATAGTAGCTGTAGGGGATGATCGAATGGATTTACAGCGAAACTGGGGAATTAAGGGGGTTATTACAGATGTTACTATGACTGGTAATGTTTTAAGGTACGAAGTTGAAACCGAAGAATCTTCATTTCTAGTAGACAATCTTAACCACCGAGGAGAAATGTTTCAGCAAGGGGCGCATGTTAACATTGTTGTACCAAAGAAAGAATGCGTTATTTTATAAATTATTAAAGTTTCTGGAGGATTAAAATGTCTGTTTTACCTGAGGAAAGAAAAAACGAGATTTTAAAAGAACTTCATAAAAATGGAAAAGTTAAAGTTGTTGAATTAGTTGAACAATTTAATGTATCAGAGGAAACGATTCGTCGAGATTTAATGATATTAGAGGAAAAAGGTCTTTTAAAAAAGGTGTACGGTGGAGCAATAAAAGCAGTTTATCAAAATGAGGAACCTCCTTTTATGCAGCGTACGACTGTGAATCAGGAAGCAAAAGTTAAAATTGGTAAAAAAGCCATAGATCTAATTTCCAATGGAGATGTAATTGCAATTGATGTAGGCACAACAATGCTTGAATTTGCTCAGTGTATTGAAAATAAAAAAGACATTACGATATTGACTAATTCATTACCAGTGTCTTCTCTGTTAACAGAATCATTAAATCAAAATAAATTTACCGGACAAATACTATTACTAGGTGGAATAGTTGATCCAAAGCAACAGTCAATTAGTGGAAGTATTACAGAACAACTATTGAGTCAATTTAATATTGATAAGGCATTTATTTCAGCGGGTGGAGTTTCAACTCAAAACGGAGTAAGCAATTATCATTTACATGAAACCTTAGTTTCTCGAAAAATGGTGGAAGTATCAAAGCAAGTCATTTTATTAACAGATTACTCGAAAATTGGTGTAGATACATTTTGTAAAGTTTGTTCTCTTGAAAAAGTAGATGTAATCGTGTGTGATCATTCATTTCCTGAAGAATGGAATGAGCATGCAAAATTGGAAGAAATCAAATGGATTCAAGCAAATTAAAAAAAACGGACAATATAAAAATTATTTTTTTATGTTAAATGGACAAGAACGTAACTAATGAACCGTTTTTGTCCTTCCTAAGCATGCAATTCGAGTGATGCCCGATTTTTGAACACTATTAAACTATATGAAAAGCATAATGGATTAAAGGGGATATAATCAATGAGTTTCATTGCAATAGATTTAGATGGAACATTATTAAATAACGAGAATGAAATTAGTGAGGAAAATATTAAAGCAATTAAATTTGCTGGTGAAAATGGAATTGAAATAGTTATTTCAACCGGTCGAGCGTATTTTGATGTTCAAAAAATTTGTGGAGAATCTAGGCTATCATCATATGTGATCGGAACAAATGGAGCAACTATCCATTCTAAAAACGGAGAATGTATCTCCTCAATTACAATTTCAAAAACTAATGCTGAACAAATCATAAAGTGGCTTGATGAGGGAAACTATTATTTTGAAGTTTTTACAGATAAAGGCATTTACGCTCTTAAAGAAAGAAGAGAACTTTTCCAAAATGAGATTAATAGCCTTAAAAAAGTTGAGTTAGATAAAGAAATGAAGGAATTAGTTAATGTTGCTGAAAGACAATTCGATCAGTTTGGGTATGTTTTAGTTGATCATTATCAAGAAATAATTCAACGAAATGAAGAAGTTAATAATATATTAGCATGTACGTTTGATAAGAAAAAATTAGAAGAAGCTAGAAATCAATTTAATAAATGTAATGAGTTAATGGTTGTTTCATCTGCGGAGCATAATATTGAGATTACGAGTCGCTCTGCATCAAAAGGATTAGCATTAGAAAAATTAGTTTTTTTATTGAGGGGTTCATTAGACCAGTCCATGGCTATTGGAGACAGTAATAATGATATTTCGATGTTTGAAAAAGTAGGATATAGTGTTGCAATGGGGAATGCAAAAGAAGATATCAAAGCAATTTGTACAGAGACAACTCTAAATAATTATGAAAATGGTGTTGCTCATGCTATTTATCGATATATTGATACTTTTGTAGTTCAGAAATAAAAAGTTTGGAAATAGTGTTTCTATGTTAAATTGATAGTGAACTTTTTGCTCTAATCGAAGCAATGGTAATCGAGTAAACAGAAACATGCCATAGATATAATTAATAGGCGAGATAATTGGAAAGGTGCTTTCATTTTGAAAGTATCTTTTTTATTGTATATTAAAAATATATTTAAATAACTTAATAAAACATTAGACCAGTGAATGGGAGTTACAGCAATGAAAATAATAATAGGTTCTTTAAATCCGACAAAAGTAGAAGCGGTACAAAAAGTCTTTAAACAGTTTAAAGTTGAGGGACTAGATGTTCCATCCAATGTTTCAAACCAACCGATGACTGACCGTGAAACGATGGAAGGTGCGATTAATCGAGCACACAATGCGAAACGGGATGGGAATTCTGATATTGGCATAGGTTTGGAAGGGGGAGTAATCATTGAAGATGATCGATTATTTCTTTGTAACTGGGGAGCACTTGTATATGAAGATGAAGTAATATTAGCCAGCGGAGCAAAAATTTTATTACCTAGCGAATTTATTAATGAGCTACGAAATGGAACTGAGCTAGCTCTATTAATGGAACGATATACGAATGAAAAAGATATACGTAGTAAAGAAGGGGCAGTAGGTGTATTTACAAATGGCCGAATTACTAGGACAGAAATCTTTGAACATATTTGTGAATTACTATTTGGACAATATGAATTCAAGAAACGAAAAGAAGAAAACAATTGAGAGTCGTCCTTTTTGCATATCGATAAAAATAAGATAAAATAAAAGAAAATGAATTAAGCGAGGGAAAAAGAATGGAAAAGATTACATCAGTTGAACAATTCGAACAAGCGAAACAAGGAGAAAAAGTGGTTTTCCAATTTTCAGCAGATTGGTGTCCAGATTGCAGATTTTTAGATATGTTCTTTCAAGAAATAATTGATGAAAATAAAGATTTTACGTTTTATTATGTAGATCGTGACCAATTTATTGAATTATGCCAAAATCTAGATATTTTTGGCATACCAAGCTTTGTAGCGTTTAATAATGGTGAAGAAATCGGTCGTTATGTAAATAAGGATCGTAAAACAAAAGAACAAGTAGAACAGTTTCTTGAAGGATTAAGAGGCTAATAAGGTAGGTAAAACAATTGGCTAAAAAAACAACACTAGACTTAAAAAAAATGATAGAAAACCGCCTTGGAAATGAAGATTGGCGTTTTATCTATGATCGTGAAAAAGAAGACCTTCGAATTGAAGGGATTGAAAGTAATAAAGGGATGAGTGTCTCTTTAAATAGTGCAGTAGCAAAGTATGAAGCAGAAGGCGAAGAGGCATTTAATGAATTAATTTATTATATAAAAGAAGCACTTTCTGCAATGCACTCTGAAACTGTATTTCTTGAAGAACAAATTCGACCAGTTATTCGAGCTACATCGTTTCCGACAGAAAAGGAAGAAGGAAATTTATTTGTAACTGATGAGCATACTGCAGAAACTAGAATTTACTATGCTATTGATTCAGAAAAAACGTATCAACTAATCGATGAAAATTTATTAGTAAAGTCAGGTTATACAAAAGAGCAGCTCCATTCTATTGCTTTATTTAATTTAAGAAAAATGCCTGTTCAAGTAAAAGAAGATATTGTTGCCGATAATACTTTTTATTTTGTACGTACAAATGATGGATACGATGCGAGCAGAGTACTGAACAGTACTTTTATAAAAGAAATTCAATCAAAAGTAAAAGGTGAATTATTAGTAGGAATTCCTCATGGAGATGTACTAATCCTTGCTGACATTCGAAATAACATAGGTTATGATATAATGGCGCAAATGAATATGAGTTTCTTTGCAAGTGGGAAAATACCAATTACATCATTGTCATTTGCTTACGAAAATGAGAAGCTAATGCCAGTATTTATTTTAGGGAAACAAAAGAAGCAATAGAGAGGAAGAAATCAGTGAATATTTTTTATAACAAAGAGGGAATCGGCGATACTCTATTAATTACATTAAAACAAATTCCATCAGAAGATCGTCAAGTTGAACGAAAAGGGAATATTGCACGCGTATATAGTGTAGTTACGAATGAAACGGTTGCTATTAATGTATTTGAGGCGTCTACTTATGTAGATGTTCAAGAAAATGGTATCGTTACGATTACTGAACACATTGTTAATACGGTTAATGAACTACTAGCAAAAGAAGGATTTGAAGATACATTAGTATTGGATCTTTCACCTAAATTCGTTATTGGATATGTGATCGAAAAAGAAAAACATCCAAATGCTGATAAATTAAATATTTGCAAAGTAGATGTTGGAACAGATACATTACAAATTGTTTGTGGTGCTCCAAATGTTGAACAAGGACAAAAGGTTGTTGTTGCAAAAGTTGGTGCAGTTATGCCATCTGGATTAGTCATTAAGGATGCTAATTTACGTGGAGTGGATTCATTCGGTATGATTTGCTCTGCACGTGAACTTGATCTACCTGACGCTCCACAAGAAAAAGGGATATTAGTTCTAGAAGCTGATGCTGAAGTTGGAAAAGCTTTTTTTAACTAAATAATTGATCGTATAAATGCTAGGCCATTAATTGGTCTAGTATTTTTTTATGTTTTTCAATAAAAGAATTATTATTTTAATAATAATTTGATTAAATTATATATTTGATATGGAAATATGATTGAACTAGCGCAATTTGTAATAATAATGTGTTTTTTGTCATTATGTCACATGGTAAAATAAAAGGTATGAAAAGAAATAGAGAGAGTGAGAAAAATGAAAAAATGGTTAAAAAGCCTTTTTAAGGCGAATAGCCTTAATGAGATTGAAGATGAGTTTGAAGAAGGGTTTGAAGAAAATCCTGTTGAGGAGAAAGTATATCAATCACACTCTATCGAAAAAAAGAGAAACGCTTTAAATGAGCGTCCGAAATTTAGATTTCCAATTGAATTAGATGAAGAATTACCGTCACAAAAGCCGATAAAGGAAACAAAAATTGAACCAGTTTTTAAACAAGAAAAAAATGATGATATTTGGCAAAAGTCACCAAACAATTTATCACCAAACAATTTAAATAAAGAATATAAACCTACATATAATCAGAGTAATAATTTTGTAAGAAATACTTTTCAAAGTAATCAATACGATAAAAGTAATTTATCTAGTCGACTTGAAAAAAATCAGGTCTCGAAAAGTGAAGAACCAGCTAAAGTAGAAAAAGAAGAAAAGGTCGATATTGTATTTCGTCCAAAAAGAAAAACACCATTTCGACCAAGTGAATATATTTCACCAATTTATGGTTATCAAAAGCCTACGATAAAAGAAGAAAATGCTACTGATTCTGACCTTTCTTCAACTAAAGAAGAAATGAGAGTTGAAGCTTCTCAAATAAATAATGAACTTGAAAATTCATTTGAAAAAATTGAAATCGACACTTTCGAAAAAGGAAGTTTCGGCATTCAAAATCAAGAAATAATTGAAGTATTAAATCTAGTCGAAAAAGAAGACATTCAAACTGTAGCTAATCAAGTTGAAAAAGAAGATTTACAAACTGAAGTACATCAAAATGAAATAGAACATGCGTTAAAAGTTGAAGAAGTTGAAACTCATGTAATTGAAGCTGAAGAGAAGTATGAAGATTTAGAACCTGTTGATGACAAGACGAGTGAAGGTGCACAGAATGAGGCCCTTCAAATTGAAGCAGCAGTAGAAGTGAAAGATGAAGAAGTACAACTCGACACCTTTAAAATCAAAGCAGAGGCTGATGTTGAGGTTAAAGAAGCACAGCTTGAAGTAAATATTCATGAGTCGGATTTTGTCTCCATTAAAGAAGACGGAGTAAACGATGACCATACTCTTATTAATCTAAATATGGAAGACATCATTGAACAAAATGAGTCGAATGATCACAATGTTGAGACTTTGGTCCAATTTGATGAAAAAGAAGACAAAGGTATTGAGCTCGTACAAAATAATGAAGCGTATGATGTAGCGTCGGAATTAACAGAAGAGTCAGATGTGGATCTAATAGAGATTAAAGAAGAAGTGGTACAGCATGAAAGTGCAAATGAAGAAACTAAAGTAGAAGGATCCGTTGAAATTAATCAACATTCTGATACGAATTCTAATGAACAGATAAAAACTGAAATTGAAACTAATAAAGAGGAATCTGAACCTAAACCAATCGAGAAACGTCAGAAAAAACGCCATTTTCCTTTTAATGTAATGATGCTTAGAAGTGACGTAGAGGCGTCAAGAAAAGCAAATATAATGAAACAACTTCGTGAATTACAAAATGAATCTGTTGCAACAGTAGAAAAGGTAAATGAAGAAGTTGAGACAAAACAAAATGAACAGATGTTCGAGAATGCTAGTTTATCTGTACAAAGTGAAATTTTAACTTCAGAGAAAGTTCAACCAAGTGAAATAATTGCTGAAGCAGTAATTCATGAAATTACTCCTGAAGGAATTCAAGATAAGCCAGTTCTTGAAAATGAAGAAAGTAAAACAGAAACGAATTTAACTAAAGAGATTGGTCAGGCTGATGAGACTAATAGTATAGATAAATTGCCACCAGTACTTTATGAATTACCAGAATTAGATTTATTAGTTGAACCCCCAATTGAACAATTTAATGATGGAGATTGGGTTGAAGATCAAAAACAGCTACTTCAAGAAACATTACTCAATTTTAATGTAGGAGCTAAAGTAATTGCCGCAACTCAAGGTCCAACAGTAACTCGTTTCGAAGTACAGCCTGATCCTGGCGTGAAAGTAAATAAAATAACGAACTTACAAGACGATATTAAATTGAGCTTAGCAGCTAGAGATATTCGAATTGAAGCACCGATTCCTGGTAGAAGTGCCATTGGCATAGAGGTACCAAATAAAGAAAGTAAGCCTGTGTACTTAAGAGAATTAGTTAATCAGGATAAATTTTTGCAAAGCGAGTCACCTTTAACTGTTGCGCTAGGACTTGATATAGGTGGTGAGCCTGTCTTTGCAGATATTTCAAAAATGCCACACGGGCTAATTGCCGGGGCAACAGGATCTGGAAAGAGTGTATGTATTAATTCAATTTTAGTTAGCATTTTATATAAAGCGAAACCTCATGAAGTGAAATTAATTTTAATCGATCCTAAGATGGTTGAGCTTGCACCGTACAATCATATTCCACATCTTATTTCGCCAGTTATTACTGATGCTAGAGCCGCGACTGCAGCTTTAAAGTGGGCATGTGATGAGATGGATCGACGTTATGATTTATTTGCTCATGCTGGTGCAAGAGATATTAAGCGATTCAATGATTTAGCGAAGAAAAAAGGTGCTTATAATGATGAGTTACCTTACTTAGTCATTATTATCGATGAATTAGCGGATTTAATGATGGTATCTCCTGGAGATGTAGAAACTTATATTTGTCGTATTGCCCAAAAAGCGAGAGCATGCGGAATCCATTTATTAGTTGCAACTCAAAGACCTTCAGTTGATGTTATTACAGGTATTATTAAATCAAATATACCGACACGTATTGCGTTTACAGTTTCTTCACAAGTAGATTCTAGAACTATTATTGATATTGGCGGAGCTGAAAAGTTACTTGGACGAGGAGATATGTTATTCTTAGATAATGGAAAATCTCAAGCAATTCGATTACAAGGAGTTTATGTTTCGGATGATGAAATCGAACATGTTGTAGAGATTGTTAAAGACCAACAAAAACCGAATTACTTATTTAACCAAGAGGAACTTGTAGCAAAAGCGGATGCACATGATGTTGATGATGAACTTTTTGAAGAAGCAGTGGAGTTTGTCATTGATCAAAAAGGTGCTTCTGTTTCAATGTTACAAAGACGTTTTCGAATTGGATACAACCGTGCAGCTAGATTAATTGACCTAATGTTTGATCACGGGATCGTATCGAATCAAAATGGAAGTAAACCTCGTGATGTACTGATTACATCATTAGAGGAGTTTCGTTCTGAGTGATAAATTAGAAATTCGATAAAAATTAAGTAACGAATGTTAAAGTTTTTTTAACCCATACTAGAAAAAAAAGAACGATACTTTTCAGCAGGTGAAGATTCATGGAAAAAGAATTAGATTTAAAATTACAAGGTAAAATAAGCCGATTAACGAACCAAACATTTAAATTTGATGAGAGAATCGGAGAGGGCTGGTTTTCAGCTGTATATTTTTTAAAAACTAGAGAAATCATTCGAAAAAAGAAGCCAGATACAGAAGTAACAATGCAATTTTTCCAAAGAGAAAGTGCAGTATTATGTGGCACGGATGAAGCAATTGCGATTTTACAAACTTTTGCAGATCATCCAGAAAATCTTATTGTTCATTCATTAAAGGATGGAGATATGATTGAACCATTTGAAACTGTATTAACAATTAAAGGTAAATATGCTGATTTTGGCTATTTAGAGGGAATTATTGATGGTATTTTGGCTAGACGTACTTCTGTTGCTACTAATGTATACAATGTAAAACATTCTGCAAAATCTGCAGGCATTAAAAAGCCTGTTATTTTCATGGGAGATCGTGATGATCATTTCACGACACAAGCAGGTGACGGTTATGCTGCATTTATCGGTGGAGCAACTGCACAAGCAACTCATGCAATGAATGAATGGTGGGGCAATGAAGGTATGGGTACAATGCCTCATGCACTGATCCAAATGTATAATGGTGATGTTGTGGAAGCTGCGCGTGCATACACAGAAGTTTATCCACAAGATGATTTAATTGTCTTAGTAGATTATAATAATGATGTCATAAATGACGCTTTAAAGGTTGCACGAGAATATGGTAGTAAATTAAAGGCTGTACGTGTAGATACATCGAAAACAATGATTGATCAGTATTTTATTGGTAATCCAGAATTATTAGGAAGTTTTGACCCTAGGGGTGTAAATCCTCCATTAATTTTTGCTTTACGAAATGCACTAGATCAAGAAGGGTATCAGCATGTACAAATTGTAGTAAGCGGTGGATTTACTGTAGAAAGAATCTTAGCTTTTGAGAAACAAGGTGTACCAGTAGATTTATATGGTGTAGGCGGAAGTTTATTAAAAGTTAATGTAGGCTTTACAGGAGATAATGTCGAGTTAAATGGTGTGCAACAAGCGAAAGCTGGAAGAAAGCTTCGTGAAAATCCTCGATTAGAAAGAGTAGAAATGAGCCCTAGACTATAAAGGGACAAAAAAATCAATTTAAGATTGATAGTATTTTAATATAAGCAAATAACTTAAAGTATTTATCTTTCCATCTATTTCCTAATAGTGTGACTTAAAATAAATAGTCCTATGGGAGTTAAAGTGATATAATACTAATTGCGTAAAAATTTAAGTTAGTTATCATTTAAAAAATAACTAGACTCGGCAAAGTAACAATGCATCAAATTTATAAAATATTGATGCCATTTCTTTTATTCACACATATACTGTCTAAGAGATAGGCCGTTGTATTAGTGATCGATTTTGGAGGTTCTTTTAATATGACAGTTTACCATTTTGTAGGAATTAAAGGTACTGGAATGAGTGCTTTGGCACAAATATTACATGATTCTGGTTTGACCGTGCAGGGATCAGATTATGAAAAGCACTTTTTCACTGAAAATGAATTACGAAAAAAAAATATTACGATTTTACCATTTGATAAAGCAAATATTAAAGAAGGCCAATTCGTTATAGCAGGTAATGCATTTCCTGATACTCATGAAGAAATTGCAGCTGCTATTGAAAAAGGAATTCCGATGGCACGCTATCATAAATTCCTAGGGGAATATATGAATAAATTTACTAGCGTTGCAATTACTGGAGCACATGGTAAAACCTCTACGACAGGTTTATTAGCCCATGTAGTTTCTGGTGCGCGTCCAACTTCTTTTTTAATTGGAGATGGTACTGGTAAAGGTGAAAAGGACAGCGAGTATTTCGTATTTGAAGCTTGTGAATACCGTCGTCATTTTCTTTCATACTTTCCAGACTATTGCATCATGACTAATATTGATTTTGATCATCCGGATTATTATAAGAGTGTAGATGATGTATTCGATGCTTTCCAACAAATGGCTGATCAAGTAAAGAAAGGTATTATTGCATGTGGAGATGACGAACATCTTCAACGAATTTATGCAAAAGTACCTGTAATGTATTATGGATTTAACGAGGACAATGATTTCCAAGCTCGTAATATCGAAAAACATACAAATGGTACAACATTTGATGTATTCGTCCGTAATACGTATTACGCTACTTTTGATATTACAGGATATGGTGATCATAGTATTTTAAATGCTTTAGCAGTAATTGCGCTTTGCCATTATGAAGAAATCGATGTTAATATTATTAAAGCAAGATTATTAACATACGGTGGCGTAAAGCGTCGTTTCAGTGAAAAACGCTTCGGAGATCAAATGTTAATTGATGATTATGCTCATCATCCAACTGAGATCCAAGCGACGATTCAAGCAGCACGTCAAAAATATCCTGATCGTGAAATCGTAGCAGTGTTCCAACCACATACATTTACACGCACAAGTAAATTTTTAGATGAATTTGCTGGTACATTAGAAAAAGCAGATAAAGTTTACTTATGTGATATTTTTGGTTCTGCAAGAGAAGATAAAGGTACTTTAACAATTGAAGACCTTTCTTGTAAAATTGCAGGTGCTGAACTATTGACTGATGACAATATCAGCAATTTACAAAATCATAAAAATAGCGTATTAATTTTTATGGGTGCTGGAGATATCCAAAAATACCAAGCAGCATACGAAAAACTATAAAAACTATAAAACCCGTTTATGAATAATCATAGACGGGTTTTTTGTTTTATAGAAAAAGCTTGTTTTACAAAAATTGCTTAGTTAAGAAGGTAAATTGTAAAAACAAAAAGAATATGTCATACGAATGAAGTAGGTAAGGAGTGAAATGATTGAATAATCATTATGATGTAATTATTGTTGGAGCGGGCTCTATGGGAATGGCAGCAGGATACTACTTATCAAAAGGAAATCAAAATACATTATTAATAGATTCTTTTGATCCACCTCATAGCTTAGGTAGCCACCATGGCGATACTAGAATCATTCGTCATGCATATGGAGAAAGTAGAGAATACGTGCCGCTAGCATTGCGAGCACAACAATTATGGGAAGAACTAGAACAATTGTCTGGAAAACAATTATTCTCGAGAACAGGCGTTTTATGTGCTGGTGCACCTGGCTCGACTTTTACTAATGAAGTAATAAATAGTGCAAAAGAATTTTCGTTGCCGCTAGAAATAATAAATAGTGAAGAGATTAATGCAAGATGGCCGGGCTTACGTTTACCTGAAGGATTTATTGGTTGTTTAGAAACGTCTTCCGGAATTCTTTTTAGTGAAGAATGTATTCGAGCGTATAGAGAACTATATATCCAGAAAGGAAATAGTCTTAAAACAAACTCGCCTGTTATAGATGTTGAAGTAGGTACTAATAAGACACTAGTTCGTACAGAGAATGCTGTTTACACAGCAGATAAACTTGTAGTATGTGCAGGAGCTTGGTCTGGTAAAATTCTTGAAAAGACTGGTATTTATATACCTGTAAAACCTATACGTAAAACAGTTGCTTGGTTTGAATGTGATCATCAGCTATATGATTCGAGTTCGCTACCGGCATTTACAATCGATCTAATTGATCGACATTATTACGGCTTTCCAAGTCTGCATAATAGCGGACTGAAAATTGGTCGACATGATGGAGGACAAATTGTCGATCCGAATCAATTTAATCGAGAATTTGGAGAGTTCATAGAAGATGAAACGGACCTGAGAAATTTCTTAAGCGAGTATATGCCACTTGCAAATGGTAGATTAGTAAAAGGTAAAACATGCTTATATACAATGACTCCGGACGAGCATTTCATTATTGATCAGCATCCAGAATACAAAAATTTAATCATTGCCACTGGTTTCTCTGGACATGGCTTTAAGTTTGCAAGTGTTGTAGGTGAGATTATTGCAGACCTAGTAACAAATCAGAAATCTGCTTTTGATTTGAGTATGTTTTCATTAAATCGTTTTTTAAGCAAGAGATTGTAAATTTTTGGAGTACAAATAAAAATGTTCAAACTGCAAATAAGCCTACGAATCATGTAGAAAAGGTGTGAATGGATCAAAAAATAGAAGGAATAACAGTAAAACAGATTGAGATACAGTCTAATCTATAGAAAATCGATTAAATATAAAAATACTTCTAAATTAATGTTGAAAAAATGGTTCGAAAATTATATCACTAAAGTTCATCGTTTATACGAAGTTCACATTGTGTTCGTCTTTCCCGATGTTGAGTATGTTAGATTGATTATGATAGATTTCTGAGAGATAGCCAATAAGCTATCTCTTATTCTTTTAAATTCTTTTCCACTTACCTTCATCATTCTCATAAATCCTTCATCCCCTGCACTTAATATTTCAGCAATATTGTGCTAGTAATCCGAAACTTTATCTAGAGATAATTTAAAGAGTAATAATTATAATTTATTAAAAATACTGAAAATTTTGGAAGCGCTTTAGGAACGGTTTAGTAAGTAGTTATTTTAATACTTACTATTTTTTACAATTTATTTTATCTGAAAAATCAAAAAGGGGGTATTCTTTTGAAGGAAAAAAAATTTATGATGGATGATGCACCGCTTAATAAATTCCATATTCGGATTACGACACTTACTTTTGGATCAAATTTTTCGGATGGTTATGCTTTAGGAATTATAGGCATGGCACTTTCACTCCTAGGTCCACAGATGAAATTAAATTCTGTATGGGAAGGATTAATCGGTAGTTCCGCATTAATCGGACTTTTTTTCGGTAGTTTGTTTCTTGGCGGATTATCAGATCGCATTGGTAGGCAAAAAATCTATTTAGCAAACTTTGTTATTATTACAATCGCATCTGCCCTGCAGTTTTTTGTTCACGACCCATATACGCTTTTTGCATTAAGGATTTTAATCGGTATTGCACTTGGAGGAGATTATGCTGTAGGGTCTACTTTACTAGCTGAGTTTGCACCTAGAAAGTATAGAGGTATGTTATTATCTTCATTAAACGTTTTATGGACAGTTGGATATGTTGCTTCAAATCTAGTTGGTTATTATTTAGAAAAAACAGGGCCAGACGCATGGCGTTGGATGTTAGTGAGTGCAGCAATTCCTGGTCTAGTTGTTTTGCTTTTACGTTTTGGAACACCTGAGTCTCCACGCTGGTTATTAAAGATGGGCCGTGTTGAAGAAGCACGTGCTATTGTAAGAAAGTATATTGGTGAAAATGCTGTAATGGATGAATCAGTGGATAATTCTAAACATGCATACAAGGTTAGAGATTTATTCAATAAGCAGCTTTGGAAACGTACAACATTCGGATCACTTTTTTATATGTGTCAGGTTGTTCCATATTTCGCAATCTATACATTCCTACCAACTATTTTAAGTAAATTGGGATTTGAAGAAACATTTGGTGTAGACATAGTTCTAAACCTGTTCCTTCTGGTAGGAGCGTTAGCGGGTGTATGGTGTACTGAAAAGTTAACTCGTAGAGGTTTTACTATTAATACATTTATTATTTTAACGATTTCATTATTCGCATTAACAGTTTTACCACAAGGTCTACATACAATTGCAATTATTGTGTTTGCAATCTTTACATTTGTAATGTCGGCGGCTTCTAATTTAACATTAGTGTATCCTGCTGAACTATTTCCAACCGAGGTTCGTGGAACTGGAGTTGGTTTGACAACAGCAGTTAGTCGAATTGGCTCAGCTATTGGAACATTCCTTTTACCGATAAGCGTTAGCTCAATGGGGATGGCACCTTCTATGATTGGAATGTCTATTATTCTATTCATCGGTACAATTGTTTCGATCGCTTGGGCTCCAGAAACAAAATCACTTTCATTAAATGAAGCTAGCAATCCGTTACTTGAAGAGGATCAGCCTGAGCCAAATCAACAATCCGTTTCAAGTCACTAACTTAAGATAGTTCAAAGTAAGAGGTGTTTTGATGACCAAGAACGATTTTATTCATCCAAAAAATATTAAAGAGGTTATTCTTGGAGACCATGAGTTATCAATTAATGAAGTAATTGCTGTTGCAAGATATGGTGCAAAAGTATCATTTACAGAAAACTATTATCTTAGAATAAATATGTCTCGTAATTTAATTGAAAAGTTTCTTGAAGAAGAAAGAGCGGTTTATGGGGTAACTACAGGATTTGGAAGCAATGTAACCGAAGTGATTTCAAAGGAAGATGCTCATACACTTCAACGAAATATTGTTCGTTCTCATGCTGTTTCTGTGGGTGAACCACTTGAGAAAGAAGTGGTAAGAGCCATTCAATTAATGGTTTTAAATAATATAGGTAAAGGTTATTCAGGCGTTAGAATAGAAGTGTTAGATCTAATAGCTGCCATACTTAATCATGATATATTGCCGTTTGTACCTGGTGAGGGATCTGTAGCATATTTATCACCTGAGGCTCATATGGCGCTAGTGTTAATGGGCGAGGGAAAAGCTTGGTATAAGGATGAGTTATTAAGCGGCCACGAAGCATTGGAGCGGGCTGGACTAAAGTCAGTGACCTTCGAGTGTAAAGAAGGACTAGCACTATTAAGCGGTACTACATCTGTAACAGCATTCGCTATACTTTCGATATATAATGCAATTCAAGCCGTTAAAACAGCGGATGTCACTGGTGCTATGTCATTAGAAGCACTAAAGGGAACGATAAAAGCCTTAGATCCTCGTCTGCACTCGGTAAAAAAACATGTGGAACAAGCAAAGACAGCTAGAATCGTTTCAAAAATACTAGATGGAAGTGAGATTGCCGAACAGTATAAAGACTATCGATTACAAGATGCACTAAGTCTTAGATGTATACCGCAAGTTCATGGAGCAGTTAAAAAGGTATTTAAAAATGCATTGGAAAATATTCAAAATGAAATGAAGTCTTCAAGTGATAATCCGATTATATGGCCAGAGGAAGAAGACGGGCTTGCATTAATGGGTGGAAATTTTGATGCTTCCTATGTGGGGATTGATGCAGACACTATTTGTATAGGTATGGCAAACTTAGCAAAAATAACAGAACGTCGTATTGATCGATTAGTAAATTATCATGTAAGTGAGCTTCCTAGTTTCTTAGTTGTCGATCCTGGTTTAAATAGCGGATATATGATTCCACAATATACTGCGGCAGGATTACTCAATGAAATAAGGGTTCTGTCGCATCCAGCAACGATTGATAATACATCTACATGTGCAAATCAAGAGGATGTTGTTAGCTTTGCTTATTTTGCTGCTAGGAAAGCTTATCAGATTTCAAAAAAACTTGAACATATAGTAGCAATCGAACTAATGGTTGCCACTCAAGCACTAGAATTCCATGATTCACTAAAACCATCACCGGTAACAGCAAGTGTACATCAGTTAATTAGAAATCAAGTTCCAGCAGTTGAAGAGGATCGCTATTTTTATCATGATATTGAAACAATACGTAATCAAATTCATGATGGAGACATTGTTAAACTTGTTGAAGAGAAAATAGGCGCTATGGAATTATGAAATTTTTAAGGGAGCAGTTATACTCTAAGAGTACGACAGCTTCTTTTTTTATGGATCAATCATTTTCGATACTACTACTAGATGTTCAACTAAGAAAAATCATAGGCTAAAAAGGAGATATTAAGATGAATCGAAATGCTACTCAATCAGCTTTTTCAAATTTGTTACTCTCTGGTACGCTCGTCCATATAGGAACTTTTGATGAAGTTCAAAAAAGATGTGGCATTAATACTTATCCAAATGTTGTAATGGTGATTTCAATCGATCGCTATCCTGATTTAGCAGTAGAAAACCCAATTCAGTGGAAAAAAGAAATTGGCCATGAACTAATAAATCAAATTGATCAGACGATCGGAGTTTCTTATTTATGGAACTGGGTAGAGGAAGGTGTGCTTGCACTTCTAATTGAGCTAGATCATAAAGATAGTGAAATCGAGTTCAATAAAAAGATTTATAGAATGGCAGAAGAAATTCAAAATTCATTGGATAGGGCTCAGATTACCGTTTCAATTGGAATAGGTAAAAAATATAGTGATCCTTATTTGTTATACCACTCTTTTGAAGAGGCTAGAAAGTCAATGTCAGGTCGTTTTTTTCAAGGGAACAAACTGATATTTCATAGTGGTATTAAACCAGTGGAAGAAAATACACTAAGAGCACTATCAACCGAGGATCGTATTGAATTATTAGCACTTGTACGAATTGGTGATGAAGAAGGTGTAGTGAATCAATTAAAAAGTTTCCTCGAAAAGGTAGCAAATGCATGCCGATTAAATGAAGATGTATTTAAGACTGAGGTAGTCGATTTAATTATGTTAATTTCTAGGGTTGTAGTAGAGTCAGGCGTGAATGCAACACTCATCATGTCAAAAAACGCTCAAATAATCCAGGAACTATATCATATTATTCGCTATGATAAATTTGTAAAAAAGGTTTGCGAATATGCTTACTGGCTAACGATTCAAATAGCCAATTCATTTAATAATCAGATGACTCCTGTTATTCGTAAAGCAACTAAGTATATTCGAGAAAATCATCAAACTAGTATAACACTAGAAGAAATTGCTCAATATTGTTGCGTAAGTAAATATCATTTCAGTCACCTTTTCAAAAAAGAAATTGGCACTAGTGTGATCGATTTTTTAAATAGAATAAGGATTGAAAAATCAATGTTTTATTTAGAAATGACTGATTTAACCATGCAAGAAATTGCTACACGAATTGGTTTTCAAGATTCGAATTACTTTAGTCGTATATTTAAAAAATACATAAAAAATAGCCCTTCTGAATATAGGGCTACTAAATATCCACATTTAAATTTAGTGTTAGAAAATTAAAATTAGGATGCAGAGTTTAAGGTTAAGGAAATTGTTTTAATAAACTATTTTTTACCCTTAATCCTGCCTTTCTAATCTTGTTGCATAAGGGTAAAGTGGATCTAATAATTGGAATTCATAAGTAATTCCGTCAACTTTACCTACCACTTTTTCACTGTCATAAAGGTCCAACATGAAACCGGCCATTTCTTTTGCAGTATGATATTTTGGTAGAACGCCTTCAAATTTAATATTTTCTTCTAAATCATATGATACTTTTGCAAATTCTGTTTCAGTTGCAGCTGGTGCTAATACTTTTGCTTGCATTTTTGCACCTTTCTCTTTTAATTCATGAGCTAGCCCTTCTGTAAAGGCACTTACATAGAATTTAGTCGCACAATATGTGATGGCGTTACCAATAATTGTATATCCTCCACCAGATGAAACATTGATGACTTTCGTACCTTCGACTGTTGAATAATCGCGTACATATAGTGAAGTTAAAATCGTTAAAGCTTCAATATTCAAATTAAGCATACTTTCAATCTTTGCTAAATTTTGTTCACCAACTGAAGCGAAATTACCAAAGCCTGCATTATTAATCCAAGTTTCAATATCATATTCTTTAAGGTCTTCATATAATTTAAATGCATTTTTAACAACAGATAAATCTGCAGTTTTTATGACTACATCAAGATCTGTATTCAATTTAGCGATTTCTGATTTTAATTTTTCAAGTTCTTCCGTTCTACGAGCAACGATGACTAAATTTTTTCCACGTGCAGCAAACGCAAGAGCTGATTCATAACCAATTCCTGAACTAGCACCTGTAATGACAGTATATTTTTTCATCTAAATTCCTCCCAATAATTTGGTTTATACTAAAATTAAATTAATTGTGTAACAGTTACGGATTCATTATACTGGTTAGAGTAAACTCTAAGTCAAACTGTTTTTATTTTTGACTCAAACTGGAGGTACTTATGTATTTAATTGGTGAAGTCGCTCAGATGTTAGGAATAAGCACACATACATTACGCTATTATGAAAAAGAACATATCATTCTTCCTAATCGAAATGCAAATGGTGAAAGAATGTATTCTGAATCACACATTCAGTGGTTAAAATTTGTACTAAAGTTAAAAGAAACACAAATGCCAGTTAATAAGATTAAGGAGTATGCTCATTTATATACAGAAGGTGAGCACACATCTTTGGCTAGGTTGAATCTATTAGTTGAGCATAAACAGTCTATTGAACATCAGCTTAAAACATTAGAAGAAACGAATAAAATGTTAGAGAATAAAATTAATTCTTATAAAGAGGTAATTCATAATAAAAACATAATCAATAAATAAAACCTTATTGGAGACTATCCCAATAAGGTTTTTATTTTATTCAACTCTTTCTTTTTTTCTTAAACCCGCAAATCCTAATAATCCAAGAAGTCCAAGCCAGCCATAATTGAAATGGTTATTATCGGTATTGTCAGTTGTATTTAAAGTGTTAGTAACAGGAGTAGGCGTTACACTTACATTTCGACGATAATAATTTCCATCATTATTAACAGGATTATTTACTCCATTATTGTTATTTAACATGTCATTTGTTGTATTTTTTATATTATTTTTAGTATTATAATACCCTTCTTTAACCGTATTTTTTGTATCATAATACCCTTCTTTAACCGTGTTTTTCGTATTATTTACAACGTGGTTTGGATCATTAAAATCATTGTCAAAATCTCTTTTGATATGTTTACCATTATGATCATAGCTTGGTTCTAATTGTGTAGCGTCAGGTCCCGTTGAAGCAGCATGAACATTGGCTGAAATGATAAATGATAATGATACAGTGCATAATGTAAGACAAATTTTATTCATCTTTAACCCTCCTTCTTTATGCATTAATATTTTGTGCATCTTTAGAAGGAATATATGTGGCAAAAAAGTCCATTAAATAAAAGCTCTAGTTTTATTTGAATTTGATGAATTGTACCAGAAATAACAAAGTGCGGTAATTAATAACAAATCAACAAAGTCCCCTCCATAATACATTAAGACTGCACCAAATTGAACATCATTAAAATCGAAACTGTCTAATGGATTTGAAAAAAGCAACTTCGATAAAATATCATGACCTGCTAATGCAAGAACCATAATAAATGAGCGAAAGAAATAACTGTATTTATGAGAGATCGGTTCAATCGCAATGATTGAGATTGTAAAAAGATATCCTGCAAAAAACAAATGGATATGTACAAAATTTAACCAAAAGGTACTTTCATGAATTACATTAAACACTGTAGAGGTATACAATACCCAAAGTCCTCCGATATTTAAAAGCAATGTACTAATAGGATGAGTTAATAGTCGAACAGGAGCACATCTTAAAAGACGGGACACACGCCTTGCATGTTGTGTTTTTAATGATGTTAATAATAATGTAATCGGTCTAGATAAAGCGATAAAAAAGGGAGCGAGCATTCCTAGTAACAAATGCATTATCATATGGAAAACAAAAAGATGGTGACTTAGTTTTGCAATTGGTCCAACTATAGAAACTAAAATACAAACAAACCCTGTTACCCATAAAATAGAGCGTAATTTTGGCCATGGCTTTTTTTTATGTTTCATTGCAGCAGCCAAATATACAACAATAGAAAGTAAAATTAGTAAAATAATGAATAGATCATACGAATTGAAGTAATTATCTCTCAAAATGACCACCTTTATTTCGAGTTTTAAATATTAGAATGCAACCTATTAAAGTCATAATAGTAGCAGTAATATTCCAAGTTAAATCATATGGCATAATATCGACGTTATATCTAATTTGATGAAGCTTCATCCATTTATGCTGTACTGTTCCATCATAGAGTTGAAACAAACCTGCTCCGAGTAAAACTCCGCCTATCCATCTTTTAATATAGAGTGATTTTTTTCTCCTTAAATTTGCAAACATAAATAAGGAGCCAATCGTTGCGAACCAACTAAAGGCATGAAAAAGACCATCAGAGATAAGCCCTAGACTTGTTGTAGACTTATCGTAAAAATGATGCCAATGAAGAAGTTGATGAAAAACTGCTTCGTCAAAAAATGCTACCAATCCAAGGCCAAATAAAATTCCAGACCATAAATTTAATTGAAAATAATTAGCTGAATTCTCTTGAGTAGTTATAAATACTCCTCCTTTTAAAAATGGTATATTTTTCATTTTGCCCCACTTTTACCTATCAAATCGCAATTAGTAAAAATTACAATTCGACCAAAAAGGTTACTTGGGAAATATAAAGATTGTGATTGTTTTTAGTTACACAAAACGCGGAGGTTATATGGATAAAACACAAACGCGGAGTTTATGGGCGCTATCTACAGTACCTCTAGTAATGACTTTAGGTAATTCAATGTTGATTCCCGTACTTCCAAAATTAGAACAACAATTAAATATATCTGGCCTTAAAGTTTCAATGATTATAACTGTTTATTCAGTTTTTGCAATCATTCTTATCCCTATAGCTGGTTATCTATCGGATTTATTTGGAAGAAAAAAAGTAATCATTCCAAGTTTAATTATTGCGGGAATTGGTGGGTCCCTAGCCGGCTTTGTTTGTTGGAAACTAGAAAATCCATACGCGTGGTTAATTGTTGGGAGAATCATTCAGGGTATTGGTTCTGCAGGGGCAATGCCAGTTGTTATTCCTTGTGTGGGAGATATGTTTAAGGATGAAAATGAAGTTAGTAAAGGATTAGGCTTAGTTGAGACATCGAATACCTTTGGGAAAGTACTTAGCCCAATACTTGGTTCTGCATTAGCAGCGATAGTTTGGTATTTACCATTTTTATCAATACCGTTCCTTTGCTTAATATCAATTATTTTAATTTTAATTTTTGTAAAACCTCCAAAACAACCTATGAGATCAAAAAGAAAAGATAAAAGAAAGAAAAAGTTTAAAATGTTTATCAGATCAATTCGGAAAATATTTCGAAATAATGGTAAATGGCTTTATACCATATTTATATTAGGTGCCATTATAATGTTTATTTTATTTGGTATGCTTTTTTATTTATCAAAAATTTTAGAAAAGCGTTATCACATAATTGGAATATGGAAAGGTTGTGTGTTAGCGATCCCACTTGCTGCTTTATCCTACACATCTTATAAAACAGGTAAAAAAATTGGAAATCAAAAAGGTGCAATGAAAAAATGCATTGTCATTGGGTTTATCTTCATAAGTCTTTCTTTTGTAGTGCCTATTATCAACAAAGATATCTATATGATTATCACAAGTTTATTGATCAGTGGGATTGGAATCGGAATGTCTCTACCAAGCTTAGATGCATTAATAACAGAGGGGATTGAAAAAGAAGAAAGAGGAACAATTACTTCTCTTTATAGTTCTTTACGCTTTGTAGGTGTAGCAGCAGGTCCACCTACTTTTGCATACTTAATGAAAAAACCAGATAATTATATGATGTATTTTTCCATCTTATTAGCTGTAATTGGACTTTTTTTATCCATAAGGTATATTAAGCCTAAACAAGAACCTATGCCAAAAGTAAAGAAAAAGTTCACTTAATTGAGAGTGAACTTTTCTATTTAGAAAATCATGTTTAGACATTCTAGTAAAGCAAATTGAATTAAACCCTTTCTTTTAACAAAAGCTATTGTAAAAATAACAAAGGTAGTGAATATATGCATACAGTTTGGAAAGGTACAATCAGTATGGGATTAGTTACAATTCCTGTGAAGTTATTTTCAGCAGTTGAGGATAAGGATATAAAGTTTCGCCAATATCATAAGGATTGTAAAACACCGATCTCCTATAAAAAAGTTGCTAGTTGTGACGATGAAGTTACTCCCGAAGAAATTATTAAAGTATTTGAAACACCGAATGGAAGAGTTGTAGAAATAACTGAAGAAGAGATGAATAAATTAAAAGAAGAATTTGAACTGAAAACTGTATCAATTATTGATTTTGTCAAACTTGCAGAAATTGATCCAGTTTATTTTGATCGAACATATTATATTGGTCCGGATTCCGGTGGAACAAAGGCATATGCTTTACTTTCAGAAATATTAAAGAAAAGTAAGAAAATCGGACTCGCAAAAATTACCATTCGTAGCAAACAGCATTTAGCTGCTATTAGGCCATATAAAAACGCGATTATTCTTGAAACATTACATTTTCCAGATGAGATTAGAGCAATCGAAAATCTTCCTGGCGGTGTACCTGAAAAGGCAGGATTGGCGGAGCGTGAATTACAGGCTGGTATGATGCTAGTTGAACAATTAACGACAACGTTTAATCCAGAAAACTATACCGATACATATCGTACAGCTTTAGAGCAATTAATTTCGGAAAAAGTTAATAAAAATGATTATATCGCGACAGGTCAGGAGAAACCGGCAGAACAAAAAAATGTTGTTGATTTAATGTCTGCATTACAAGCAAGTATCGATCGAACAAAAGGACAAGCAACACCTCCGAAAAAGCCTAAAACAAAAGCACCCAAAAAAGCAACAAGCTAAATAGGAGGTAGTAATGGAGCTAAATCCAATTTTTCCTTTTGAGCCTATTTCTTCAGATATTGTACCAATTGGTCCTGAGTGGATTTCGCAAATAAAATGGGACGGTGTTAGAATCCTAACCTATTTTGATGGGAAAGAAGTTAAATTATTTAACCGCAAATTAAATGATCGTACAAATATTTTTCCAGAGCTAACAAATATAAAATCCTATACGACTGCTCAATCAATCATTTTAGATGGGGAGGTCATCGCCCTCGATCAAAATGGTAATCCATCGTTTCATGAGGTAATGCGTAGAGATGGAATCAGGCGCATGGATCGCATTGATTCAGCTATAGAAGCTGTACCAATTTTCTATATGATTTTTGATATTCTTTTTTACAATGGAGAATGGGTTACTCAATTACCTCTTCAAGAGAGACAAAATTTATTATTAGAAACGATTCAACCTAGTAAGCAGATTCAATTAGTTCCAAATAATACTGATGGAGTTGCTTTATTTGAGGTTGCGAAACAACATAATTTAGAAGGAATCGTATGTAAAAATTTAAATAGTAAATACTTGATCAATGGAAAGCACAATGCGTGGCAAAAAGTAAAAAATTATAAGGATATTATTGCTGTAATTGGTGGGGTAACGTATCGTTCTGGAATTGTTAATTCTATTTTAGTAGGACTTTATGATGAAAAGAATCAACTCGTGTTTATCGGTCATGTTGGAACAGGAAAATTATCAAAATCAGAATGGAAAGACCTGACTACAGTCATTAATACAATAAAAATAGAAAACAATCCATTTAGTAGCCAACCAAAAAGAATAAAGGAAATTCAGTGGATTCAACCATTGTTAACTGTTAAAGTTCAATTCATTGAATGGACTGAAGGTCATTCATTAAGACAACCAAGTATCCAAGCGTTTGTCGAAAAAGATCCTAAAGAATGTACTCTTACAGATTAGGGGATTATGATATGAATCATTACTTTTTTCAAAAACGTAATAAAATTTATGCAGGCTTTTTCTTTATTTTAGGTTTCCATTTAAAAGAGAAGACCTTTTTAGTGGGACTTAAAAAAGATAATGATATTTTACAAATAGGGTCTTTCTCAAATGGAATAAGCGAGGAAGAGAAGGGCATTTTGATTAAAGCAATCGAAGCAAATAAAAAAAGCAAAAAAGGTAATATTCAATTTGTTGAGCCTGGGATCTGTATTGAACTTGAGTTTCAAAGTATAGAAAACAACCAATTAACAAATGCAAAATTTATATCTTTTCAATTACAGCATGCATGGAATGAATGTACTTGGGATGGTTTACTATTGGGTAATCTTAATTTGGAGGAAGAATTAACACTAACTAGTCCTGAAAAAGTAATATGGAAGGATCCATATATAAATAAAGAGAGCTTTGTTTCATATTTAGCTCAAATATCTACTTATATGCTTCCATTTCTAAAAAATCGTTTATTGACAACAATCCGTTTTCCGAATGGAATAGACAGTGAATCTTTTTTTCAAAAAAATCGTCCAGATTATGCTCCGAGTTTTATTAAAACTGAAGAACATGAGGGAAATAATTTTATTATCTGCAATGATGTATCAACATTGCTATGGTTAGGAAATCAATTAGCGATTGAATACCATATTCCTTTTCAAACATATAAAGCCAATAACCCGATTGAAATCGTATTCGATTTGGATCCACCTAATGCAGATGCATTTCCTTTAGCAATAAAAGCCGCATTGGAAATGAAATTAATCTTTGATTCTTTTCAAATAAAAAGCTACCCAAAAGTGTCTGGAAGTAAAGGGATTCAAATTCATATTCCAATTAAAGAAAACTCGCTTACCTATGATGATACAAGAGTATTTACATCTTTTATTGCACATTATTTAATTGAAAAATTTCCAGATGATTTTACGATCGAAAGATTTAAAAAAAATCGAGGGAATCGACTTTATATTGATTATGTACAGCATGCAAAGGGAAAGACCATTATTTCCCCATACTCTACAAGGGGAAAGGAAAAACCAACTGTTGCAACGCCTCTATTTTGGGATGAGGTAAATGATGAATTAAAAATGGAAACATACACAATCCCTTTTGTACTAAATCGATTAGAAAATAGTTCATGTCCAATGCACGAATATTTTGATCAAGAAAACAATTTTTTAAACGAGTTAATTTCTAAAATTAAAGAAAACCAATCTAAGTAAAAACTCCCTAATGATTATGAGTAGGGAGTTTCTTTGATTCTATATTTCAATGATAATTGGTAAAATCATCGGTTTTCTCTTAGTTTTCGTAAATAAAAATTGTCCAAGAGACTTTTTAATGTTTTGCTTCATAACTCCCCATTGGAGTTTGTTTTCATCAAGTAATTCATTTATGGAAGATGTGACGATTTGATTTACTTCTTTAAGTAAACTTTCAGAGTCACGTGCATAGACAAATCCTCTTGAAATTGTATCGGGACCAGAGATAATTTTTCTTTCCATTTTATTAATGGTAATTACGATTACAAGCATACCATCTTCAGCAAGCTGTTTACGATCTCTTAATACGATGTTGCCGACATCACCAATGCCCATGCCATCTACATAAATATTTCCAGCTGGAATTCTCCGGCTTTGGATTGCTTCAGATTGTAGTATATCTACAACATCACCATTTTTAATAATAAAGATATTTTTTCGTTCTACGCCAACGGATTCAGCAAGAGAGCGGTGGTGATGAAGCATTCTGTATTCACCGTGGATTGGAATAAAGTATTTTGGCTTCATAAGTGTAAGCATGAGCTTAAGTTCTTCTTGATAGGCATGGCCTGAAACGTGCATTCCTGTTGAGCTTCCTGAACCATAAATAACATTTGCTCCGAGATTGTAAAAATTATCGATAATTCGGGAAACACTTCGCTCATTACCGGGTATTGGTGAGGCAGCTAAAATCACGGTATCACCTGGATAAACATCAACACCTCTAAAACTAGAGCTTGCTAGTCGAGCAAGAGCTGCAAGCGGTTCTCCTTGACTACCTGTGCATAATATTGTAATAGATTCTGGTGCAAAACTATTAATTTCATCAGTTTCAATTAACATACCTTCAGGAACTGTTAAGTAACCTTGCTCCATCGCAACTTGAACAACATTAACCATACTTCTACCTAGTAGTGCTAACTTTCGATTTGTGATAATCGATGCATCAACGATTTGTTGCACACGATGGACATTAGAGGCAAATGTTGAAATAATGACTCTCTGTTTTGCTTTCATAAAAGCATCTACAATATGCTCTCCAACAATCCGTTCAGAAGGGGTCGAGCCAGGTCGTTCAGCGTTAGTGCTCTCAGATAAAAGTAATAAAACACCTTTACTACCTATTTCGGCCATTTTATGAATATCTGGATATTGATTGTTAACAGGAGTTAAGTCGAATTTAAAATCCCCGGTATGTACTACAGTTCCTTCAGGAGTATCAAATACGATGCCTAAGCAATCAGGAATACTATGATTTGTTTTAAAAAATGAAATCGAAAAATGTTCAAATTTAATAATCGAATCAGAGTCTATTAAAATTAGTTCAGTTTCTCCTAATAGTCCGTGCTCTTTTAATTTTAGCTCAATTAATCCAAGCGTTAATCTTGTTGCATAGACTGGGATATTCAATTGCTTCAAAAGATACGGGATTCCACCAATATGGTCTTCATGACCGTGCGTAACAAATAAGCCTTTAATCTTTTCTTGATTTTCTTTTAGATAAGTAATATCTGGGATAATCAAGTCAACGCCTAATAAACTCTCGTCCGGAAATTTCGAACCACAGTCTATTAGAATGATTTCTTTTAAATATTGAATGGCATACATATTTTTACCAATTTCATTAATGCCACCTAAGGCAAAGACTGATAGCATACTTTTTGTTGGACTCAAAATCTTATTCCTCCTAGTACATTGAAAAGTATAAACATTTTCTCTTTAGAAATTGCCATATTTTTCTTAGTATGTACGTAAGAGTAAAAATCATTCAATCGACGGTTTTCATAAAAAAAATGAGTCGGTGTAAACCGAGCTCATTTTTAAATTACTCTTCGAAATAATTTTTAAATGGTTTTTTAGGTGTATGCGTTTCGTTACGATAATAAGGATTATCTACAGTAGAATCTTTAGGATCCAAGTTTGTTTTAATCACTAATGTCGGTCCGGTTGTACCATGCTCAGCAATAATCCGATCATTTAATTCATTAAAATCAGGTAGTTTTTTATTCCCTGGTTGTAATGGTTCAGACATATTACCACCTCCTGACAATAGGATGGTTTCTTCAAGAAAAATTATGTATATAGACTAGAGTTGATTTGTTATTAAAAGTTAGAACTTAAATAAGTATCAGGAAGTGTACTTGCTTTTGTCAATGTACATACTGATTAGCATAATGATCAAAGCGATAGTTCAACTAAAAAGGTGGAAATATGAATGACAGTAATAGAGAAATTAGCAAGTTCTTTAAGCCGTAGAGATGAAGAGCCTAACATCGAATTAGCGATTCAAGTTGTGGATCAAAATGATGAAAGTGCTGTAAAAGAACTGATCGAAAATCTTACAAACAAAAATAAAAACATCCAGAATGATTGTATAAAAGTTTTATATGAAATCGGTGAACGCAGCCCATCTTTAATATCCGATTATACTAATGAATTTTTTTCACTTTTAGAAAGTAGAAGTAATAGACTTCAATGGGGAGCAATGACTGCTCTAAACAGTATTACAAGTGACGTTCCTGAAATAATATTTTCAAATATCCAAAAAATCATTGTTGCAGGTGATAATGGTACAGTTATTACAAAAGATCAAGTTGTAAATATCCTTATAAAATTATGTTCCATTAAGACATATGCAGAAGAGTCATTTAATTTGCTTATTGATCAATTAGTTAAAAGTCCAACAAACCAACTCCCGATGTATGCGGAAAGATCGATGCCTATTATTAATGAAGAAAATAAAAATTTATTTATTAAAACATTAACTTCTAGGTTGGATGAAATTGAAAAAGAGTCTAAAAGAAAACGAGTTGAAAAGGTTATTAAAAAGATTAGTTAAAAAAACAAAATAGTCGATATTGTCACAAATGATTAATATTTGTGTTGAATTTGAACCGAACAAAATGTGTACTTTGTTGATAAAGCTGTGAACTTTATTGATAAGGTACTTATTTTTGTAGTTGTTTTAGCTATGACACTTAAAATTGATGAATTATATTAAACCTATCGTTGGACATAAATTTAACTTTCGATTAGAGCAGTACAATTTAATTCTTGATTGTGAAGTTCTTGAAGTAGAAGAACTAAATAAGCTTTCTTACACATGGGTCGGTGGTGGAATAAACACTACCATTACATGGACATTGAAGCATGAAGATGGAAACTTATTTACATCTTGAACAAACAGGATTCGAAAAAGAAGATCAAGCTTTCAATGGTGCGAAATTTGGTTGGGTGAGAATGGGCGACGAGCTTAAAAAATTGTTAGGAAATATGTAAGATAAAACCTCTAAACTATGTATTAAGCTAATATAGGAAAAACAAACGGATCAGTTTAGGGCTGGTCCGTTTTTTTTTTCTATCCTTTTTGTTGAAAATATTCGAATTATAAAAAAATTTGTATTTGATAAAATTTATGAAATCTAAAATTCTGTCAAATCTCAATATAATGAGACTATCAAGAGAGAGAGGAAGATGGGGGAAAGATGAAAAAAATCAAAAAAAATGTTACAACTGTGGCACTTACAACAGGTCTTGTAGCTAGCGTATTCAATCCGATTTCGATTACACACAATGTTCATGCACAACCAGTTTCAAAAGTGGAGCAAGTTTTATCAACTCTTACACCAGCTCAACGTGAGGCAATTAAACAATTAAAAGTTAGTGACAAAGAAGGACTTCAAGTAGCTCCTGATTTAGATTTAACAAGTGATGCACAAACAACAGTTATTGTTGAATTTAAGGACAAGCCTGTACAAACAGCAGTAATGGTAGCTGAGACAGCAGGTTCAAATCTTTCTGAATCAGATGCACAAGCAAAAGTAGATGCTTCACACGAAACGTTTGATCAAGATCTAAAAACGATCTTCAGTAAAGAACTAAAAGAGAAGAAAAATCCTTACAAAATTAAACGTTCATACAAAAAAGCATTTAATGGGGTTTCAATGACACTCCCTGCTAATAAAGTAAAATCATTACTTAAATCGAATGCCGTTCAAGCAGTATGGAGTGATTTGCAAGTTCAATTAGATGATCCGACTGTTAAAGAACAAGCTTCTGGTCAGCAAGGTCCAACTCATAATATGGTAACTTTCCCTGGCGTTGAAAAACTTCATGAAGAAGGTTATACAGGAAAAGGTGTAAAAATTGGTATTCTTGATACGGGAATCGATTATAATCATCCAGATTTAAAAGGTGCTTTTAAAGGTGGATACGATTTCGTTGATAATGATAATGATCCAATGGAGACAACATATGCGGATTGGAAGAAATCTGGATTGCCTGAAACAAATGGTGGTGAAGCCTACTATACTGAGCATGGAACGCATGTAGCTGGAATTATTGCTGGACAAGGTAAAAACAATGCAGATTATGCGGTTACGGGTGTTGCACCAGATGCTGACATTTATGCTTATCGTGTGTTAGGTCGATACGGATCTGGTCAAACTTCAGCAATTTTAGCTGGTATTGACAAAGCAGTATCAGACGGTATGGATATTATCAGTATGTCACTTGGAGCAAACTACAACGATCCATTATATCCTACGGCAATTGCAGTAAATAATGCCGTACTTTCAGGTGTAACAGCAGTAGTTGCAGCAGGTAATTCTGGAAATAAAATGTATACATTAGGTTCTCCAGGAAATGCACCATTGGCAATAACAGTTGGAGCAAGTGATACATCTGTTACGATTCCACAATATACAGCAACAGCTCATTTATCAACAGGTGATTCACCTGCAGATCTGAAGTTAGCTGGACAAGGAAATACTGATAACATCGCTGATTTCCAAGGACAAACATTGCAAATGGTCAATGTAAGTTTTGGTGCAGACACTTCATATTATAAAAAAGATGCGGATGGGAATACAGTACCAATAGATGTAAAAGGAAAAGTTGTACTTGCGCAACGTGGTAGCATAGGCATTGCTGATATCGTAAGAATAGCTAAATCACACGGAGCGAAAGCCGTTGTTTTATACAATACTTCTGGAGATACTTTACAAGATGTATTTTTAGGGAACACATATGGTTATATTCCAACGTTCTTATTAAATAATAAACAAGGTTATGCTATTGCTAGTCAGTTACCTTTAACTGCAGCAAAGATAGGAACTTCAATCGACTTTACTTTCGGTAATATGAGTCAAACCGTTACAACTGGGAATAAATTAGCGGACTTTAGTTCCCGTGGTCCTTCACGCGTACTTTATGATATTAAACCTGAAGTAACAGCACCGGGTGTTTCTGTATTCTCTACTGTTCCTGCCTATATGCATAAGGATGATAATGGAAATGCATTAACTGATTATCAAAATGCTTATGAACGTTTATCCGGTACATCAATGGCTACACCGAATGTTTCTGGGGTAGCGGCATTATTAAAGCAAGCTCATCCAGACATGACGCCAGCAGATATTAAAGCATCACTTATGAATACAGCAGATCCACTAAATGATAAATATAGTGTATATGAAGTAGGTGCTGGTCTTGTTAATCCATACAAAGCTGTTCATGCACAAATGGAGATTCAAGTAAAAGACAAGACTAAAACGTTAGGTAGTAACGCTAATAATTCAGATAGTACAATTACCCTTGCAAGTAAAGGTATTAGAACAATTAAAAATATTACTGGAGCAT
The DNA here is from genome assembly GCF_004138285.1 of Gottfriedia acidiceleris. Classification (GTDB taxonomy): domain Bacteria; phylum Bacillota; class Bacilli; order Bacillales; family Bacillaceae_G; genus Gottfriedia; species Gottfriedia acidiceleris_A. The sequence continues at coordinate 110,351 of NZ_SCFN01000012.1, forward strand.
TAAGCTTTGGTGAACAAGCTATTGATGGAAAAAATCTTACAGATTCACGTTCAATGACTTTATTTAATAAAAATTCAGAAGATAAAACTTTTGATGTAAAAGTTCAATTCCAGACATTGGATGGCCGATTTACAAATGACTCTAGAGCAGACCAAGATGCTGCTGCTAACGGCGTTACATTAGATGTGAAATCATCTGTAAAAGTGAAACGATATAGCAGTGCGAATATGGATGCTACAATTAATGTTCCGAAAACTGCAAAACTTGGAACATACGAAGGCTATGTAGTATATACGAATCAAAAAAATCCTGATGAATCATATAAAATTCCATTCGCTATTCATACAGTAAAAGAAGGAATCGACTATGTTAAGGGAGCTCCAGCCGCTTTTACCCTACCATATGAAGCTGGTAGCAATGCGACAAGATGGTCTGTTGGAGTAAACTTTAAACTAAACTCCCATATGCGTAACTTTGATTTCTTCCTAGTAGATCCAAAAACAAACGAAGAGATTGGTTACCTTGGTTCAGCTGATGGAATGGGTGCTGATGAAAATATTGAATACTATTTCCAAGGTGTATTGAATAATGGCCAGTATTATCCGTTAACTGGAAATCCGGATAACCCAATTGCATTTGATTATAAGGAAGTTGACCCTGGATTATGGAAAATTAGATTAGTAGGTACAAATGATAATGGTGAAACCTTCTCTAGTGATGCACCTGTTTATTATGGAGAGAAAGAGCCAAAGGTTACGATGAACTATGAAGCTGGCCAAATCGTTGAAACAGCTAATCCAACTGATAAATCTGTTTCAGTATCAGGTGCGGCATTTGATAAAGACATAGCTGAAATGCAAGCAGCAGGTATTAGTGCTTCACAAGGCGATAATAAAATGTATTATTATAATCCAAATAATTCAAGTGAAATAAACATTCCTGTAGATCAAAATGGAAAATTTAATTCAACAATACCATTGGCTACAGCTGGTCCAGTATCATTACCAATTACACATTATGATTTTTATGACAGAAATAAATCAACTGTTGAAAATTATGGAAGTGTAAAAGATGTCTATTTCGTGAAAAAAGGAACTGCTTATACTACAGCAATTGCTGATAAACAAAGAATCAACATGGGAGATTCAACGACTGTTACATTCTCATCAAAAAATGTAACTACAAATGTAAAGCAAGTGGTATATTCTTTCCTATATCCAAGTCAGTTCCTTGATGTAACGAAAGTACAACCGAACGATGGATTCAAAGATAAACTTAATGTTCAATATACTACAGAACCTTTTAATGGCTCGCTTACTAAAATGACGATTACTGCAACGGCGACTGGAGACCTAGCGAATACTGGAATAGCTGGGGATGCATCATTAGTAGATGTGACATTTAAGGCAAAAGATAAATACTATAAAGGTCCGATGAATTTCTACGATCCAACGGGTGCAAGTTTATTCTTTAAAGCAGTTTATACAAATGTAGATAATAGTACAGTAACTACTCAAGGTATCCAACCTTATTTCTATATTACTCCTACTTATTCTCTAATGAGGGGAGCGGTTCAGGCGGAAGGATTAGTTACAGGTATTGGCACTGCAGGAGAAATTGTTGCGAAAAAGATTGACTATAACAAAGCCGGAACAAAAATTAGTGTGAAAGATTCCGATGGAAAAGAGTACGGGGTATCTGATTCTTTAGGATATAGTGTAACCGCTCCAAATGGATTTACAACTAAATTGCCGATTACGGATAAGCCGTTTACATTATCAATTGACGTTCCAGGGCATTTCAAATTCAAGCAAGACTTTACAGTTGGCTTAAAAGAAGACGGTAAGGTAACAGCGGGATCTAAACCAGTTGATTATGATTATATCCCTGGTGGAGATGTAGATAAAAATAATGTAATCGACGTGAAAGATGCTCTTTACATCCAAACATATTGGGGCACAAATAAACGTGATGCAGATATCAACTATGATGGTGTAGTTGATGAGCAAGATATGCAGTATGTAATTAATAATTACTTTATGCAAAATCCATGGAATGACAATGCACCAAAGGCAGTCAAGAAATATAAAGGTGAAACTTTAGATGATGTTTTAAAGGATCTTGGATTAGAGTAATGGAATAGTATTTATATATTTTTAGTTGGTAACGATCTATCTTCGTTACCGATTTTTTTATTCCCTGTGGAAGGGAATAGGTTTAAATCAATTAAGTGTGTAGCTTTTTTTATGAAGAAACTTAGTTTAAATAATTAGGCACACAATCTGATTTTATTTCATAATACTACGATAAAGGTTTCTTTAGCAGGTTGGTGGTTAAAATGGGAAGCGAATCTAAAGCGATAGTAGGTTCTGTGATCGTATCAATTGGAACAATAGTAGCTGCAGTTGGTTCTACTCCGTCCCACTATTTAAATAGTAGTGTTCGAGATGATTTAACACTGATCGGTAACGTTTTACAGGCTGAAGGAAATGCGATTGATGCTGAGGCAAAGGGTTCTGTTCTTAGAGCAGTCGGAAAAGAAATAACAGCAAGTGGAAATTTGACCGTTATAACAGGTCTAGTTTTTGACATCGGGAAAGAAGCCTCCTATAAATTATTCATTGCAGGTAACTTGTTACAAGCGTTAGGGTTAGGAGTTAACACTGGAGAAACAATTGATACCACTCCATTCCCTGGTCAATCCGAAACCATTGTTGGAGGCATAACACAAATTATAGGTAACACTTTACAGGCAATTGGGTGGTCAGAGGCACTTTTTGAAATTAGAGAAGATGTGAATAAGCAAAAAGAGGTAGGCTATTACGAGGACTATATTAAAAAAAGTAATGTACCATCCGAATCAGAATCGTTGGTAGCAACAGGTAGCTGGATCCAAGCAATTGGCTCTGTTATTTCAGTGATTGGAGCAATTAAAGAAGGTACTCAGGCTAATTAACTGGAAAAAGGACTTACGTTTTTAATTACTAGAAGCCCCTTATTTTCTAAGGATTCATCGTTTAAACTTAAAAATTATTAACCGCTAATGTGTACGTTAAATACAAACAGAAGCGGGGATAAATGGTTCACGCTTTTTTGTGTTGCTAGATTTTTTAAAAATTATGTTAAAATGCATTAAAGTAGAAAACAAAGGATAAATTTAGAAGAGTTTTTATTTAAATTACATAAATTAAATAAAAAAACTTTTTGACCCCGTATCTTTTTATACATCCTGAACGTTTATAGGGTAGAGAGTGTTGAAAAAGGAGTGAACAGGAATGTTAAGTAAGCATAATCTGCACAGCATTGAAAAGGGAAATCAAGTTGAAAAGTCTGATGAATATTATTGGAAGGAGTACTATCCAAAATTGCAACGCTATTGTCGTTTTCTTACCCAAAATGAATGGGATGGTGACGATGTTGCTCAAGAAGCATTTTTTAAAGCGGTAAAATACTATCATCATGAGAAATTGAGCTCGGCTTTATTAAATAAAATAGCTTACAATCACTGGATCGATACTTTGCGAAAAAGAAAAGATGAAACAGTTAGTACTAATATCGAAATTTCTCAATATACAACAAATTTTCCAATTGATAATAAAATCAATAGTGTAGAGCTCTTACTTAAACATTTCACTCCAAAACAAGCGGTTATCTTTTTTCTAAAAGAAGCATTCCAATATAAACTTAAGGAAATTGCAGACATCTTAGGAACAACAGAAATAGCCATTAAGTCTAGTCTTCATCGTGCAAAGAAGCGTTTGGAAAAAACTAACAAAGATGAGCAAACACTTTCTATTGAATATTTTTGGAATGAGGAAGAGCGCGAGAAGCTTGATGAGCTTTTTCAGATGGCTTTAGAAGTTCAAGATCCTGCTATTCTTATTGAAGCTTTACCTTCTTTAGATAGTCTAGCTGATAGTCCTAAAATGGTTTTCTGTAATTTCCAATCAAGTCGAAAACAATCTCCTTCAAGCACTCTCTGCATGGCTGCATAGCCAATTAACGCTTTCAAGGAGGATTTTTAAATGACAACTGTTCCTTATGTAATAGAACAATCTAATCGTGGTGAACGTTCATATGATATTTATTCCCGTTTGTTAAAAGATCGGATTATTATCATCGGTGATGAAATAAATGATCATGTAGCAAATAGTGTAGTTGCACAATTATTATTTTTAGCTGCAGATGCACCTGATAAAGAAATTTCACTTTATATTAATAGCCCTGGAGGGTCGACTTCAGCGGGATTTGCGATTTATGATACGATGCAATATATAAAGCCCGATGTTAGAACAATTTGTACAGGAATGGCAGCTTCCTTTGGTGCAATGCTTTTACTAGCAGGAACAAAGGGTAAGCGTTTTGCTCTTCCGAACAGTGAAATCATGATCCATCAACCATTAGGTGGGGCAAGGGGCCAGGCAACAGAAATCGAAATATCTGCTCGTCGAATATTAAAATTACGTGAGCATATTAATCAAATAATTGCCGACCGAACAGGTCAATCAGTTGAAAAGGTTGCAAAGGATACAGATCGAGATTATTTTATGAGTGCAGAAGAAGCTAAAGAATATGGAATCATTGATGAGATACTCTATCCTAATAATTAACTTAAATTGTTCAGAGAAGAAGGGTTAGCAATGCTAGCCTTTTTTTGTGCAATTAGACGAATTTCAGTAATAGGGGATTTTAATAATTTAAGGCATGTTAAACAACTATTATTTAGTATTATTAAAACTTTACAAGGAATGAATATGTGAAATTTTTATGAATAGCATTAATTAGTACGTTAAAAGTTCAAGATCAAACTATATATGTCTAAGTAGAGGGGGGATAAAAATGACATTCGAACAAAAGAGTATAGCTGGCTTTATGCACCGAGGTATAACAGAAGAGAATACTTACTTCTTTTTGAATGACTTTACTTCCATACTAGTAAGCGGGGAAGACACAAACGGAGCTTTTTGTGTTTTGCATTGTAATGGTAAAAAAGATGGAGGGCCACCTCTTCATATTCATGAATTAGAAGATGAATCGTTTTATGTATTAGAAGGAGAGATTACTTTTTTTGTTGGGGATCAAACAATTTTTGCAAAAGCTGGTGATTATGTTTTTGCCCCAAGAGGTATACCTCATACATTTAAAGTGCGATCGGAAGAAACTAAATTTATAGTTACTGCTTATCCATCAGGTTTTGACCTATTTGTAAAAGAACTATCTGTACCATTTCATAAAGGATTTAAAAAGCCTGAAGATCCTCCTTCAGTTGAGAAAATTCAGAAGTTGATTGAGGTGTCAAAAAAATATAAAATTACGTATCCTAGTTTATAAAATGAGTGAAGGGCTTTGTACTAGCAATAGCCATTAAAAGACACTCATTATTGAGTGTCTTTTAATGGCTATTTTGATATATTGCTAGTTTCTAGTTAGATTATTAAAAATCTCTCTTCATTGGAAGTGAAAACTCGGCAGCAATTGGTAAATGATCAGATGCTATTGTTTTTATTACTTCCCCAGAGGAAATTTTGATGTCATCAGAAGTAAAAATATAGTCAATGCGGCGATCTGGATTTTCTACTGGAATGGTATAATCCTCATTTTGACCAAGGACGTTAAATACATCATTATATTGCGAGGTCATATTCAACATTTCTGCACTTTCAGCTGTTGCATTGAAGTCTCCTACTAAAATTTTTGAACCTTCGTTTTGATTTGCTATTTCAAGTATTTCTCTAACTTGAAGATCTCTTTGTTCTGCTCTTTTATTATCAAGGTGAGTATTGTAAAAATGAATATGATTTCCTTTTACGTTAATTACAGTTTCTAAAAGACCACGCTGTTCTGTTGGGCTTACTGGATATGGGATATTTGTGAGCAGATGATTTTTAGAAAAAAGGATTGGATATTTGCTTAATACAGCCGTTCCATATTGACGTCGATGTTGACCTACTTGTAAAGGCTCATAGTCGAGGTTTGCTGCATATGTATAATGCATTCCTAAATATTTTGCCAACCACTTTGCTTGATCTTCGAAATTACTTCGCTCTGAAAAATGATTATCTACTTCTTGCAAACCAATAATGTCAGATTTAGATTGTTTAATGACATTTCCGATTCTCTTCAAATCTAAAATTGTATCTGTTCCTTCTCCATGGTGAATATTGTAAGACATGACTTTAATTTGAGACTGTTTACCTTTTTCAAAACTAGTAGTTTCTTCTGCAGAAATTGATTTACTGTTGTACGAGAACATAGGAATTACTGATAGCAATAAAATAAAAGTAAAAATAAATAATTTTTTAAACAAGACTCTCATCCTCTCTTAGTTTTCTTTTTAACTACTTTTTAAGGATAAGAAATCTTTATTATCAAAATATTAGAATATTGTAATAAAAGTGTAAAAAACTATTTGCTTTCTTTTTTACAATCTGGCAAACTTGATAAAATTGATTAATAAAAAGTTCTTAATTATAGGAGATGACAATGAATCAATTAAATAAGTTAAACCCTATTGAAGCAGCACACCACTTTGTAAATAAATATTTTCCAAACTGTCAGGGAGCATTATTAGCAGGTAGCGTAGTCCGCAACGAGGCAACAGAAACATCTGATCTTGATATCGTTATTTTTGAGAAAAGCCTTAGTTCTTCATATAGAGAGTCATTAAAAGAACTTGATTGGGATATAGAAGTTTTTGTACACAACTTAACATCTTATAAACATTTTTTTGAAAGTGATTATGAGAGAGCTAGACCTTCACTACCAAGGATGGTTTCAGAAGGAATCATCTTAAAGGATGAAGGAGTAATTGAAGAGATTAAAAAAGAAGCAAATGATTTATTAGATAAAGGTCCAGAAAAATGGTCAGAGGAAACAATTAAAGTAAAGCGATATTTTATTACAGATACACTAAATGATTTTATAGGTTCCTCTAATAGAGCGGAAGAAATATTTATCGCAAATACACTAGCCGAACTAGTAAGCGAATTCGTTTTAAGAACAAATGGTAAATGGATTGGTTCTTCAAAGTGGGTTGTACGCTCATTAATACAATATAATGAAGATTTTGCAAATCGCTTTGTAGAAGCTTTTGATTTATATTATACGGCTGGTGAAAAGAATCAAATAATCAAATTAGTTGATGAAGTTTTGCATCCATTTGGAGGACAACTGTTTGAAGGTTTTTCTTTAGGAAAAAATGTGGATTTTTAATTTAAACATAAGATTGTTAAGGTAAAGGAGTCATCTTTGTGGCTCTTTTTTTATTTTGGAAAGGATTACGCTCTGGGATATTAAAATTTTCTAGTAAAATAACAAAGTTTTCATTAAAATTCATAATTTTTAGATAACTATCTTATAATAAGATAGGACATTTCTCCTGTTTTTTCGTCAAAGTTATAGTATTTTAGATGAAAAATAACTTTTTTTATTTGAACTTACCCAATTTTCAGTTTAATTATTTTGGCCAAAAAATAAAATCCGACAAAAAAATATATTTTTTTCCATGATATAACATATTTCTATATTTATTTGACATTGTTTCGTGCGAATTTGATAAAAAATGTTTAATAAACAAAGTAGAATTTCCCCAATACACGTTTATTGGCGTAGGAAGTAAAATTTGAATGTATTTAATTAATAGCCATAAGTAGAAGAATAGTAAATCTTTATTTGATATGTAACTATTAATCTCTTTAGTTCCAAAGTGGTTTAAATAAATACGAAATAAGGATATATATAGGAGAGTTGTTATGAAGAACGGAAAAATGAAAGCGTTTAAAGTTATGTCTACAGCTGCGTTAACATCATTACTTTTTACATCCTTAACGGCTTTTGCAGATAATGATAACATTACATCTCAAACTGACTCAACTGATGATGTTGTTGAACAAGGAGCGTCACTTTTAGTCAAGCACAATTTTGATAATTCACAAGAAGATTCAATGTACAAAGACAACAACCAAGAATCTATGAAAACATTTAAACCTGATGAGGAGGTTCATTTAATCGTTCAGGTGGCACAGCCAACGGATAGCGAACAAGCACAAGCAACGCCTGAGGGTAAAAAAGCAATGTTTAAAGAAAAGCAAGACAATGTAATTGATCAAATCTCAAAAGAAAAAAATTCAAAATCAAATGTAGATTTTAAGGTGAAACATCGCTATTTTGAAGGTTTTAACGGATTTAGTGTTGAAACACAATATAAAAATTTAAAAGATATCCAGTCGATCCCTGGGGTTACGCATGTTTCTGTTGCTAGAACATTCCAAGAAAATATGTCAGCAAGTAAAGAATTAGTACAAGCTCAAAAGGTATGGGAGCAATATGGTTATAAAGGAGAAGGCTTATTAGTAGGTGTTGTAGATTCTGGTATTGATTGGACTCATAAAGATATGACACTATCAGATGCAGCTAAAGCGAAAGAAAAATGGACAAAGGATAAATTTGGCCAGTTTGCAACAACAACAGATGTAAATGATACTTGGTATTCAGATAAAGTACCATCTGGTTATGACTGGGCAGACAACGATACGGATGTCATTCCTGGACAAAAAGGTAGCTCACACGGAACACACGTATCTGGAACGATTGGAGCAAATGGTGACGATGCTAATGGTGGAGTCGCTGGTATTGCGCCAGGCGTACAGCTGTTAGCAGAAAAAGTATTCTCAGATAATGGTGGCGGTGCTTACGAGGATGATATTATTGCTGGGATTGAGCATTCAGTTACAATGGGCGCAGATGTAATCAACATGAGCTTAGGTAGTGATGCAGGCTATGTAGACGAAAACTATGATCCAATTCAAAAAGCAATCAGAAATGCGACAGAAAAAGGTACGCTAGTTGTAGTAGCAGCAGGAAATTCAGCATTCAGTTCGGAAGCCTTGCTAACACCTGCAACAATAAGCCCATTTGCGGAAAATCCTGATATTGGAACGGTTGGTTCGCCAGGTGTAAGCCCATTTGCTTTATCAGTTGCTTCCTATGAAAATACTAAAATTCATATGAACGCAATTTCAGATGGAAGCTTGGCAGTACCTTTCAAAGACCATTCTCAATATGGACAAGCTTTTAATGTATCTAATAATCTATTAACGAATACAAACTACGATTTGGTATATGTTAATGAAGGTAAAAAGGCTACTGATTATCCAAAAGGTAAAACGAATTATATTGCGGTAGTTAAACTTTTAGATTCATATAGCACAGTTTCGTCGATTCAATTTACTGCAAAGTCAGCGGGAGCAAAGGCTATTATTATGATCCCACCTTCAAAATGGCCAGACTATGTAACTCTACCAGTAACTCCGTCGGCTACACCGACTGCTTCAACAAGTAAATCGATCGGTCAAGCATTATTAGATAAAATGAGTAATATGCCTAGTGGCCAATATTTAAGAATGAAAAATATCGGCGATTATTGGGTAGATAATCCTGATAAAGATACGATGTCTTATTTCTCATCAATGGGTACAACTCCAACATTAGATTTTAAACCTGAAATGTCGGCTCCGGGCGGAAATATTTATTCAACAATTCCTGGTAACAAATATCAAGTGATGAGTGGTACATCAATGGCTACGCCACATGTTGCAGGTGGTTCAACATTAGTATTACAATCACTTTATGAAAAAGGATTAAAACACTCAGAAGATACAGTTTTAAAAGCGAAAATTGAATTAATGAATACATCTAAAGTCATTATGGATCCAAGAACAAATAGTGAAGTTCCATATTCACCACGTATTCAAGGGTCTGGTTTAATGCAAATTCAAAATGCGATTAATACGCCGGTTATTGTGACAAATCAAAATGCTCCATTAGAGCAGGCTGGTTCAGTAGCATTAAAGGAAATCGGACAAAATACAAGCTTTAAATTAAACGTAGATGCTTTTGATGCACCTAAAGGTAAAAATAATAGCGCTGATATTGAATACAATGTTTATGTTGACTTATTGAAAGATAAGACAGAAACAAAGCAATTTGATTTTGATCATGATGGACAATTAGATTCAAAAGATTATTTAACTTTATCAAGTGAACAAATTAAAGGTGCAAAAGTAACTGTAAATGATAATATCGTAACAGATAAAATAGGATCTACATTGAAAATCAAACCAGGTCAATCAAAAATGTTAACTGTTAATGTATCATTACCAGATTCATTAAAGAAAAATGGTTTTGTAGAAGGATATGTTCGTCTTGTACCAGTAGCAAAAGACCAAGATAAAGCTGTACCGATCACTGTTCCTTATATGGGATTCTATGGAAAGTGGGATGAGCTACGAAATATCGATGCTCCAGCTTGGGAAAAAGATTCTTTTGCAGGTCATACAGCACTTTGGAATGATAATACAGAGGGAGGAGCACCATTAGGATACAATGGAGTAGGCTTTGATTTAAACCATATTGCTTTCTCTCCAAACAATATTGATAAGGGAATTTTTGGTGGAATGGCCGTTTTACGTAATTTAGAAAAAGCAGAGGTTTCTATTGAAGATTCTACTGGAAAACAACTTAGATATCTAGGCGACTATAGTGAGTATACTGGAACTGGAGAGCCTTGGAAATTTAGAAAAAACATAATGTTTAACGGAGATTATGGATATCAATTATACCAATGGGATATGAAAGACGTATCAGGAAATTTTGTTCCAGACGGTACTTACTATTATGTAATTAAAACAACATTAGCATATCCAAACGCAAGACCACAAACGGTTAAAATGCCAATGATCGTGGATTCAGTTGCACCAAAGATTTCTAATATTAAGGTAACACCAAAAGACGGAAAATACGTCATTACATTTGATGCGACAGATAATGCAACTGACTTTTACGCTACTGATCTTTATGTAAATGGAACATTTTATCAACTAAACCCTGGTGTAACAACTCTAACAGTTAATTCTGAACCAAAAGGTATGGTAATTAGATCTAGTGATTATGCAGGGAACATGGCTTGGACAACATGGGGAGATCAAAGTTATAATAAACAAAGTATGGCAATGGTAACTTGGGGTATTACTCCATCTACTGGTGTAAACGAATCTAAGCCTGCAAGAATTTCACTTTATGGTTATAACAAAGTAGACTGGACGATTAATATTAAAGATGCTAGCGGAAAGCTTGTAGATTCATCTACATTCGAAAATGAGTTTCAATTTAGTACAAAATGGGCACCAGAAAAAGATCTTCCAAATGGCACATATACAGTTACAGTAGATGTTGTTACGAAAGACGGTTTTAAAGTAACAACAACGCCTAAAACAATTACGGTTACTCAATAATATTATAGGTTCTAACTACACTTATAAAAGTGTGACAAAAAGGTTCTAGTGAAAACTAGAGCCTTTTTGAATTGCCTTTTGATAGAACTGCTGAAAGAATTTTATTTACTATAATTCAAGTCTTTATTACTTTTTAATTTCCCTTGGATTAAGAGCATTAGTAATAAACTTACCGGAATAATTATTTGAAGTGGAACGTGAAGTAAATACGGTACTATATGGATCCCTTCTAATTGGTGCTCAAGAAAACTAGAAGCAATCCATAATGAAGTAACAACAGTAATAATGCCCATAGGATAGACTAGTTGGTCACTTTTCTTTACATTAAATAAATCAGCAGCTCCAGATACCGCACAATAAAAGTAAATTGTAATTTTTACAAAGGCATTGCATACTGCAATTACAACAATGAAAGTATCCAATCTTTGGATGAAATCGGCAATATTAATATAACTAACTGATGTTAGAAGTGGGTAGGTTGTTCTTTCAATAACGGAAGGGCCTAAAATTGCAGTATTTAAAATTGCAAATAAGGTTAATATAAGTCCCGAAAATAATAAGGCTGGTATTCCTACTTTTATTGCTAAATCTTGTTTTTTTAAATGTGGCATAATCATTGTAAATGTCAGAATCTCACCAAATGGTATTGTTAAAGAAATAGGAAAAGCTTTAAATATTGGTTTCCATCCGTTTTCTAAAACGGGTCTTAAATTATCAATTTTTATTAATTTTGAAATGATTTCAAATCCTATAAATATTACAGTAAGAAATATGATCATGATAAATATAAATTCACATGAACGAGCGAACGTTTCTAGTCCTTTAGAAATTGCATACATGATTAATAACATCATAATTAATCCAATTGAAATTAGAGAAGAAGCATTATATAAAGTGATTGTTAATAAATCTTCAAAATCACGTAAAGCACGTGCAGCAATATAAAGAAAATATAAGATATATATTAATGCAAGTATTTTTCCTACATATTTTCCTAAAATAATTTGAATATATTTTGTTAGTGGGAGTTCAGGAAATAATGAATATAACTTAATATACACCGCAAAGATTAAACAAGCTGTAATGAGACCTATTAATAAACTAATCCAACCATCTTGTTTAGCTCTAACAAATATTTCGACCGGTGGAGAAGCACCGACCCCAAACATAAAAATCATACAAAAGAATTGAAAACCACTTATATTTAATTTGCGATTCATTTGAATTCCTTCTTTTTACTTCTGAATTTTCTTCTAGATCATTATTTTTTCCATAAAATTCTATTTTATTTAAGAGCTAACTAAGTAATTTATTGTGACTAAAAAACCAGTTAGAAGTTTGTTAAAATTTAGTATAATATTAGCAAACATAGAAAAGAGGAATGAGGTGGTCTTTACGTGGAAATAAAGGTTGATGATTTAACTGGAACTGAAGTAGCTAAGCTAATTGGTGAGCATCTACAAGGTATGACACAGCATTCTCCACCTGAAAGTATTCATGCTCTAAATCTTGAAGGATTAAAGAAACCGGAAATTACGTTTTGGAGTGTATGGGAACAAAGTGATTTAGTTGGATGTGGGGCTCTAAAAGAACTTGACCCTTTGCATGGAGAAGTAAAATCGATGAGAACTTCTTCAGCTCATTTAAGGAAAGGTGTGGCAAAGCACATGCTCCAATACATAATCGAAGAGGCGAAAAGTAGAGGTTACAAGAGAATAAGTTTGGAAACAGGTTCGATGGAAGCATTCGATCCAGCAAAAAAACTGTATGAACTCTTTGGTTTTAAGTATTGTAAGCCTTTTGCTGAATATAAAGATGACCCTAATAGTGTTTTTATGACATTAGAATTGTAAAATTTTTGAAAGTAGAGTTGCTGTTGTAGCAACTTTTTTTAGTTTAATACCTTTTATTTCAATGCCCAACTGATAAATTAAAAGAATGAAAAAATTTTAAAATAAAATTAGTACCTAGTATTAATATCTGGTGATATAATATTGGAAAGAAATTAATTAATACGATTGAGGTGACTATAATGCAAAAATCGAAAGCTCGTATCACTGCAATAGGTTCGTATGTACCAGAAAAAGTATTAACGAATAAGGACTTAGAAAAAATAGTTGAAACGAATGATGAATGGATTGTAAAACGAACAGGAATAAAAGAGAGAAGAATTGCAACTGAAAATGAATACACAAGTGACTTAAGCTTTAAGGCAATAAAAGACTTGATGGAAAAATACAATAAGTCTGTGGAAGATGTCGATATGATCATTGTTTGTACTTTAACGCCAGATTTCAAAACGCCAAGTGTTGCTTCAATTATTCAGGCAAAGCTTGGGATAAAAAATGCTGGGGCAATTGATTTAAATGCTGCTTGCGCAGGTTTTACTTACGGTTTGTATATGGCAAATGGATTAGTTACATCCGGATTAAATCGTAAAATTTTAGTAGTTGGTGCAGAAACCTTGTCTAAAATTACCGATTATGAAGATCGCACTACTTGCATTTTATTTGGTGATGGCGCTGGTGCAGCTTTAGTTGAGTATGATGAAGAACATCCTAGCTTCATTTCCTCTTACTTAGGATCAGAAGGCGAAAAAGGGAAACATTTATATTGTTCAAATTTATCAAACCAAATGTTTGGAGAAGAAATAATTTATAACAGTAATATTATTCAAAATGGTCGTGAGGTATATAAATGGGCAGTTACTACAGTTCCAAAAGGGATGCAAGCTGTACTAGATAACGGGGCGATCTCGTTAAATGAAGTTGATTGGTTTGTCCCTCATAGTGCAAATTTAAGAATGATTGAATCAATTTGTGAAAGAAGTGAATTTCCAATTGATAAGACTTTATATAGTTTAGTCGATTGTGGAAATACATCATCTGCCACGATTCCTTTATCTTTAGCAAAGGGAGTGAAGGAAGGAAAACTTAAATATGGGGATAAGGTATTACTTTATGGGTTCGGCGGTGGATTAACGCATGCCGGGTTACTTATTAATTGGACTTTATAAAATTTGAGTCTATAAGCAAGAAACGCATTTAATCAAAAATAATAAGAAGTCTAATAAGTGATTTAATTAGACTTCTTATTTTAGGTTGTAGAGGATTGTACACTACTTGTTAATAATTTTCGGAAGGAAGAGGATTTAATGAATGTATCTGTCTTAGGCTGCGGTAGATGGGGAACTTTTTTAGCTTGGTACGCTAATCGATCTGGTCACAAAGTAGTTTTATGGGGGAGAGAAAATTCTAAAAATTTTATTGGCTTAATTCAAACAAGAAAAAATGACTATTTAAGCCTGCCAGATGGAATTGAGTTAACGAGCTCTTTAGAAGGTGCGTTATCATTTGCAGAAGTCATTATTATATCAATTAGTGCCCAAGAGCTACGAACATTTGCTAACCGCTTAAGTCAATATAATGAAATACAAGGTAAAACCTTTATTCTCTGTATGAAAGGGTTAGAATCTACCACCGGTAAAAGACTCACACAAGTTTTTAGTGAAGAAGTAGGGAAAAACTGCAATGTAGCCGTTTGGGTAGGGCCAGGTCACGTACAAGATTTTGTAATGAATATACCTAATTGCATGGTAATTGGTTCGGAAAATATTGAAGTAACAAAACAAATTGCTAAAGTATTTAATAGCGAGTTAATACGATTTTATTACGGCCAAGACTTAATTGGTAATGAAATTGGAGCTGCAACAAAAAATGTCATGGGAATAGCTGCAGGAATGCTAGATGGATTGAAATATAGTAGTTTAAAAGGATCATTGATGGCTAGAGGCACTAGAGAAATTTCTCGTTTAATAAGAGCAATGGGTGGAAATGATTTAACAATTTACGGTTTAAGTCATTTAGGAGACTACGAGGCAACACTCTTTTCAATGCATAGTCATAATCGAAAGTTTGGACAGGCATTTGTTGAAGGAAAACCATTTGATAAATTAGCGGAAGGGGTTTCTACAATTAAGGCTTTAAAGGAACTTTCTGATCAGTATGATATTGAACTACCGATTTGTAACGCATTGTTTGAAATCATTTATGAACATAAAAATGCGAAAGAAACTTTGGAGGAATTATTTTTAAGACCACTAAAATTTGAGTTTCAATAAAAATGAAATTTTATTTCGGGAACTCTATAAAAAACAATAAATTTGTTGTTTTTGTAACTTTTATTCGTGTTTTATCGTTTGTTTTTAGTTAAAATACGAACGATTTTGTTGTTTTTTATAAAAAAGTTCATATTTTGTATTGAAAATATATTTCTAGTTTGATATATTAGCAGTGTAATCATTCATAAACATTACTCGTATATGCTCAGTAATATGGTCTGAGCGTTTCTACCTGGTTCCCAATGAAAGAACTAGACTACGAGTTAAAGTAGTTATTGGTCGTCATTTTATGTAACCAATACTTAAGGTCTAGCATTAAACCTGATTTAATGCTTATCTATACTTTAACTTTCGTAGGTCTAGAAGGTAGGAATTATTCTACTTTTTCTAGACTTTTTTTTTGGACCAAAACTTCGAGTGTGATAAACAACAGGGGGAAAAGACATGTTAAAGAAGTACGGTATAGTAGGAGTAGCATCTGCACTATTAGTTTCAGCATTTGTAGGTTATAACGCTAAAACAAATACTGTAGAAGCAAAATCAAAACAATTAAGACCAATCGTTATTGAGGGACCAATGCCAATAGAGGCTGAAAAATTTGCAAGTAAGCTAAAAAATGTAAAAGTAGAAAAATCAGGTAGTTTCGTATTTTACAAAGGTACTTTAGATCATTATCCAGTTATTGTAGCAAAAACAGGTAAAGGTATGGAAAATACTGCTGCTGCTACAGCGATTGCAATTGAAAAATATAAACCAGTCGCAATTATTAACCAAGGAACATCTGGTGGTCATGACGCAAATTTAAATGTTTTTGATATCGTATTAGGTAAAAATACAACTAATATTGGTTCTTTAAAAACAGAAACGAAAGACGAAAACCAAGGAATTGATGCAACTCAATGGAAACCAATGGACTTAATGGCTTCAGAAGGTAGTGCAGGTGAAGATCCAAACGCTGAAAAACCACGTTTTTACGAAGGTAATAAAGATTTATTAACAGCTGCAAATGCAGTAAAAAATAAATACACTAAAGGTAAGGTTGTAGAAGGTACAATCGGATCTGCAGACGTTTGGAACAATGAAGTTGATCGCATTAAATGGTTCCATACTAAATATGGTACTTCAGTAGAAGAAATGGAAGGCGCTGCTGCAGCTCAAATCTCTCAAGCATATAATGTACCTTTCTTAGGAATTCGTGTATTATCAAACAATAAAACTAATGGCGGTAAATACGATCCAACTACAGCTGATGCATGTCAGGAGTATGTAATGGAAGTAGTTAAGAAATATATTTCTACAAATCCAAGTAAATAATAAATATTGAAAAAGCACCTCGAGCTATCACCGATTTATGATGTGAACGAGGTGCTTTTTTGTGTATTATTCAACGCATAAAAAGATAAAAAAGAAGATGAACATCTACACAAGTTAGAGTTCATCTTCTTTCATGAGCAAATAACACGAATTTCAAAATAGCTGATTTTTAATCTTGAATTGGTGGATATCTGCCCGGTGTTTTTAGTGAGTAAGCTCGAAGAATTGTCTGCTCTACTTGGTTGCCTGCAGAGTCAGTTGCTTTCAAGCGAATTGATACATACCCTGAGTCAGGATGATTCACAGTAATATTGAATTTATTCTCGTTCCGTTTGTTTACTTTAGCAGGAATCCATGTAGTACCATCATCAGTTGAAGTCCACATTTCCGTTTGAACAATGTCATGAACATCTGCACCAGGTTGAGTCTCTATGGAAACGTTAAATTTATAAGGTCTTCCTCCATAAATTGAATTTCCAAGGTCGACCCCTAAGTCATATTTAGGCCACAGTAATGGTAATACTGTAAGTCCACTAGTTGGTTTAGCTGATTGGAATGTCCAGTTTGTACTAATCGATGTAGCCCACGGGAACCAACCTGTACCGTTATGGGTACCGTTTACCTTTAGTTGATAGGTTGACGCTTTTTCGTCAACAGTGATTGGACCATATTGCGTAATGTTTTTGCTATTATAGATTTCTTTACCATCCGCCGAAAGCGTCGCAGAACTAGTCTCTCCGGTCCTGTTGAACCAACCATAATGTGAACCGTCTGAATCACCTATATTAGGAATGTGTAGTGTCATTAGATTATCCTTTCGGTAGGCTTTAGATGACTCCATTCCAGGTCCTTGAGCTGACTCAAACCAGTTCTCTGTATACCGCGTGTTAGGACTAAAATATTTATCCCACGGACCGCTCAACGTATAAGAGATATTTTTGTTGTTTGGAAATACATTGTGCAAAAAACGGACCTGATCCATCGCTGGATATTCTGACCCAGTACTGTACCACTCTTCCCGTTGGAATTGAGAAGGGAAGTAGTCAACTGTGTCGACTGTAATATCTTGCCAAGGGCGTAACACAGGGTTCGTGTCACCAATAATACCTTCTTTACCAAAGTAGTTGTTTGTCACGATTTTCGAATTCTTCTTCGTGAAATTGATAACTGGCTTAGAAGGCAGCTCCCCTTTAACATATAACGAACCATTGTAAACATAAGGACTGTTTGCAATGCCATCAAGTTTTATCATAACTTTTTCCTCGGTAGCTCGCTTAATCAATACTTCACCTTCGTCTTGGTTAAGAGACCAAGCAGGAATAGCAGATCCCGCAAAATTTGGAAGGATGCTTGTGAATAAACCAGGTCGATCATTCACAATAATGACTCCTTCAGCACCAGCCGTTGCAAGTGCCGCAATTTGGTCGGCATATTTCATACTGATATCACGCTTAATAATCGCGAGCTTTCCGGAGATATCTACCTTAGCGATTTCGTCAGCATGTGCAGTTCCTACATTAATTGCTTGTAGTGTTTTTTGTCCGTCCAATTTTTGCGCATAAATGACTGGATGAAGCGGAATCGCAGTTTGGGCAGAATCCACATAAGATGCGCGAATAACTGGAGCATAGCGCCTCGTGTCGTACATGAACTCAAGTTTGCCCACATCCACTTTTTTGCTAGGGATTACATATGCATGGAAGATAAAAGAATTGGTACCACTCCAAAAATATGCTGTAGGCATTTTAGTAATATCTTGACCTTGACGGAAAAATCCGATCTTGTATCCATGAGCTTCTGACTCATTAGGGGTACGAACATCAATCTCTTTACCTAATCGAGCGTCTACTGTCATATTGGTGTCTTTCGTAACTTCAATATTAGGATTTCCACCTAATGTAACAGACTCTCCAAAAGTATTATACTTATCTGTTGTTACGACTCTAGCCATGACAGAATAATTACCAGGGTTTACCTCAATATTTGCGGTTCCTTTTTGATCAGCCTTCGGAATAACTTCGTAAACTCGTCCTGTATCCAGATTATAAGCTACAACAGTTGTTGCGGTGCCACCTGGGTTTCCATTTCGGTCAATTGTCGAAACGGTTAAATTGACTAATGGTTCTGTCTTCGTTGCACCGATTGTAGTGTTAAATTTTTTCCCGTCGTCTCCAGTAGCTGTGACAACTGCTTTGTAATCTCCAGCAGTACCAAAAGATGGATTAAAAGTAACCTTTACTTCGCTACTACCATGAGCTGGTATAGTAACCCCTGACTTATTGAGTGTAAATATACCAGAAGGTGCTACAACCCCAGTCTCTCCTCTAGGGATCATACTAAGCGATAATGTGACATCACTATTGGATGGGTTGAAATATTTAAAGGATTTTTCGATCGGTTTGTCTTCTGCCATTGCACTTCCTAGACTAACTACTGCAGGGCTACTATAAACATTAGCGTTAAGAGCATTAGCGATATCTACGCGTCCTCCACCTTGTTGGTAAGCAGTATAAGTTGTTTGCGGTTTCGCTGTTTCAACTAATACTTGCTTGACTTGGTCAGCTGACCAGTCAGGGTGTTTTTGACGTAGGATTGCTGCTGCACCAGCAACATGTGGTGTAGCCATTGAAGTACCATTGAGAGACGTGTAATAGTCATCTACAACTGTACCTATAGCAGTTCCAGCAGCACGAGCAGCCACGATTCCGACTCCCGGCGCTGTAATTTCAGGTTTAACTCTGTAATTCTCAATGATTGGTCCACGGCTGGAGAAGCTGGCCAAAAGGTCATTCTTATCAACTGCACCAACTGTCAATGCTTTTTCAGCAGCACCTGGTGCCCCTATAGTTTTCTTACCTGGCCCCGCATTACCTGCAGCGATGATAAATAGAGTGTTACTAGATTCACTTAATTGATTGACTGCTTGGCTCATTGGATCCGTACCATCGCTCGCCTCAGTACTTCCCAAGCTCATGCTGACGATATCAGCCCCTTCCTTAACAGCCCATTCCATCCCAGCAATAATCCAAGATTCTTCACCGGAACCACTAGTGTTGAGCACCTTTCCAATCAAAAGGTCTGCACCTGGTGCAACACCTTTTAACCTTCCACCAGAGGCGGAGCCAGATCCCGCTATAGTCGAGGCTACATGAGTACCATGACCGTGGTGATCAATAAAGTCGGCATCATCGGTAAAATTCTTCGCTTCTTTTATAGAGGCTTTAACGTCAGGGTGGTTCGAGTCTATACCCGTATCTAAAACAGCGACCTTTATGCCTTTTCCATCAAATCCAGAGGCCCATGCTACAGGCGCACCGATCTGAGGAACACTCTTATCAAGTGCAACTTTTACTGGCTTGTCTAACCAAATCTTTTCAATACCATCAGTTAACTCAACTTGAGACGATTTTACTTTTGTCTCTCCATCAACTGCATCCCAGAATTTAGCAGTCTGCTTTTTGTCAGTATTTACTGCAACAGCATTTACACTAGGGAGATTTAACTGTCGTGTAGCCCCAGTCGAGACAGCTTTGTTAGTTGACTGAGAAACATTTTTGGATTCCTTCGTTACAATTAAAGGTACGCTTGATCGATGAGCATCATCATACTTATACTCAATCAATTTTGTAATATTAAATAGCTCCTCATCTAATTGGCCAGAAGCTAGGAAAGCTACGGCTTTATCAGGAATTAAATAGTAGTCTCCATTAACTAGTTTGGTAGT
The DNA here is from genome assembly GCF_004138285.1 of Gottfriedia acidiceleris. Lineage (GTDB taxonomy): Bacteria > Bacillota > Bacilli > Bacillales > Bacillaceae_G > Gottfriedia > Gottfriedia acidiceleris_A. The sequence continues at coordinate 130,800 of NZ_SCFN01000012.1, forward strand.
ATACGAAATTGGCATACCATCCTCTTTAGGCTGCAGGGTACCTGCTAATTTTCCATCAGAGTAGCGATTAAGGATTACTACGTCACCAGTGATTAAAGTTATTGTGTTAGTAGAAACGATATGTGATGGAGACGAGGTTTGTTGGTTTAACTTAGATTCTGAAGTTGCAGTATCTGGACTTGCCGTCGCTGTTGACTGGGAAATACCAAAGATAAGTGAAGTAGCAGCTAACACATTTAAAACTTTGAAACTATTTTTCATTGTATTCCTCCCTTTAGAATCATTAGAAATAGCCTTTCTGTTACTTAAAACGTGTTAATCCCCCTTTATTTTTCTTTTTGTATCCTGGTGTGTGTAAACAATCTTTACTTAATAGAATGAACTAATTTCGCTAGACTAGAATAAACTCGATCTACTAAAGATCTTGCCTTATATAAACTTTTCTAAGAGTCTATGAATCAAGTGGAATTTTGCGCGACTCTATATCAAGTAGCAAAAGTATATTAAATTTTCATTCTTGTTTATAGCAAATATTGTAACTTGCAAGCTGGATACATAACTTACAAGTTAATTTTAAAGGGAGTTTATGGGATATTTTGTTTATGAAAAATTCATCAAGTTTCCATTTTAAATAAAAAAGTGTTCTTAGAAGGAGGAACTTACAAATGATACTCCTTCAGGGAACACTTTTTAATATTATTTAATCGTCAGTAACTGAGCTTATAAAGATGAGAAATTCCGTCTTATTTTAACCACCATAATTCAACTGGATTTAATTCATACTGATTATTTTCGCGATACATATACTGGCACATAATGAGCTCACGTCTCAACGTAGCGTAATCCTCATGAAAACCCTTCAAATATTCATTGATTTCTTTCTCTTGATAAACTCTACCAAATTCTAGGCCTTTAATCATGTGCGCTAAAACGACAAGCTTTTTCTTTCGCTGAGCAGGATAAATTTTAAGTTTGCCTTCCTTAGTAAAGAAATTATTGATAATGCTTGAGCGTTCACTTTCAGTAACTGACATTTCCATATTAGAATCTCCTCCTGTTCCTACTGTAAAAATTGCATTAGCACTCATTTCTAAAATTTTAGTATTTAGAGTGAAATAGATTGTGTTTTTATCACGGCGCTCCTTAATCAGACCAACCTCTCTAAGCTTTGACATATGATGGGTAATCGTTGGGGGTTTAAGACTTAATTTACTAGCAATTTCTTGCCCGCTTAATTGACCTTGCTGAAGTAATGCGATAATGCGCACACGGGTAAGATCACCTAATGCTTTGTGGAAATCCACAACTTTACTTAATTGCACTTAGTAAACACCTACTTTTATATTTATCTAATTAGATAATAATCTAATTAGAATTGAGTTTCAATAAGTAGCTTTATACGAATTTAAATTTAGTTATTTTATACTAAATATTTTTAGTTAATGTTTTAGATAGGATAACGATAAACTTGTAACGAATGTTCATTATTAAACTAGTAAAAAAGCAGTTTAGAGGGAGGGATACTAGGTGATAAGTATTGATAAAATGAATGTTGCTAATAGATGGTTTAAGGAATACTTTACAACTGGAAATCTTGAGGTATTAGACGAACTTACAACTGAAGATTTCATTTATCACTCTAGAAATGGTAAAAATTCAAAAGATAAAATGAAAGAATTTATGATTTGGTATCGTTCTGTTTTTCATGATGATGAATGGAGTATAGATGACTTAATAGAACAAGGACATAAATTAGTTGTACGTTATACGGGGTGGATGACATATAAAGGTGGGTGGTTCAATATACCGTCAGAAAATCAACGTGTGAAAGAATCAGGAATCTTAATATTTTACTTCGAAGGCTCTAAAGTAAAAGAAATGTGGTGTGAAAATAGTGACGCAGCTATTTTATATAGACTAGGAGCCTTACATAATAATACTCATACAGTTTTTTAAAACGAGTTAAATTGGTTTGCTTTAAGCATTCCAATTTTTCTCATTTATATAGGAAAAAAGTATTGGAATTGCATATTGGCATAATCGAAAATAACTGCTATGCTAATTAAGTGAAAAATTGAAAAAGGGGGAATTTTCATGCAAATAATCAGTCTTTCTAGTACTAATTTAAAACTATGGGGATTCAATAGTTAAAGAGAGGTTGAAAGAGTTTGGGGATACTTAATTTTCATAAAAATATAAAAATTCGATTACTCGAATCGTTTTTAAGTTCGTCAATTGGAAGTATGGTTTTTCCATTTATGGCGATATATTTATCAAAGCATTTTGGGGTAAAACAAGCAGGATTACTTTTGCTTGTAAATGTATTTGTAGGAATTATTATGAACTTTTTTGGTGGATATTTCTCGGATCAGTTTGGCCGTAAAAAGACAATGGTGTTTGCCGAAACAATTCGGTTACTCGCGTTTATTACGATGATGTTTTGTAATTCACCTTGGTTTTCATCACCACTTATTACATTCTTTATGATGACTTTAAATAGCATTTGTTGGGGGCTAGCAGGGCCAGCTAATCAGGCAATGTTAATAGATGTGAGTAAGCCAGAGGAACGAAAGCTTATGTACTCAATCATGTACTGGTCGAACAATTTATCAATTGCGATTGGTGGCATGCTTGGAGGATTTTTATTTAAATCATATTTATTTGAATTATTATTAGCACTATCAGTTGCTTCACTTGTTACATGGGTCTTAATTACATTCTTTGTTGAAGAAAGCTTAGTTTCTGAAAAGACGGAAACAAAGACGATTGCTCATCACGCTAAAAAAATGATTTCAAATTACCGTGATGTTTTTCAAGATAAGCTCTTTATTCTTTATGTACTGGCAGGTTTGCTAGTGCTTTCAATGGAATTTCAATTAACAAATTATATAAGTATTCGATTAGCGAATGATTTCCACACACAACATTTATTGAACTGGACATTTGGTGGAATCGAGATGAATGGTTTCTTGCGTACAGAAAATACGATACTAGTAGTCGTAATGGCACTTTTTGCTTCTAAAATAGTAGGAAAATTGGATGATCGAAAAACGTTAATTTGGAGTTGTATTGCATTTGTTGGTGGATATGCAGTGATTTCATATAGTAACTCAATTTGGCTTTTATTCATAGCGATGTTTGTAGCAACAGTTGCGGAAGTATTAAGAGTACCTGTTCAACAAAACTATATGGCTAACTTACCAGCTGACGAAACAAGGAGTTCCTATATGGCGGTTGCAGGTTTAACATTTAATTTAGCGATGTTTATTTGCTCAATAACCGTTTCACTTAGTGCATACTTATCGAATTTCGCGACATCTTTCTTTTTAACAAGCTTAGGTGTAATCGGTATTCTAATATTTGTTCGTATTACCCCTGCATTGGAAAGAAGAATTAAGGGAGAAATATTGCAGGAGCAGGGCCATACTGCTGGAATAAATTCTTAATTTACAAGAGCTGCTTTTTGCAGCTCTATTTTTTTTGCAGAGAATAAGATATATGGGCAAATCATTCAAGGTCTGCTTGAGGTTATATTTTCCATATTAGGAAACCTTAATGGTAAAGGTGGTGTTTCGATGAACCGACGTTTAATCGTTGTTTTAATAAGTACTTTTACATTTTTTACTTGTTCATCCGTAAGTGCGCGACAAGCGGAACGAGTGGTTATGAATGGGATCCCGAGTGATGTGTGGCAGGAAAATATTTATTTAATCGCTGACCGAATAGATTGGAAAGAATACCGAAATTTTGATGTTCAAATTGGAAATGAAGGATCTTTATATCACTTCCCAACATGGAAAAGTGGGAAGTATGGTACCAAAATGTTTAGTGAAGATTTAAATAAAGATAAACAAAATGAAGTCATTATCGTATTGGATAATTTCAATGATCCGATTCATTTATTGCAGATTAGCACTAGCGATGATCAAAGCGAAGAATATAAGGAAGTTCCAATTGAATCGGTGCCTGAAGCAGTTAAACGTCTTGTCGAAATGGAAAAAAAAGGGGATATTGTAACGATAACAACTAAACAAAAAGCTTATAAAGTTAATTTGAAATCATTAGGGTTTAAAGATACGTCTTCAGACGATAGTGTATATACCCACGTGCCAGTGGACTATATTGTTGATAAGAAAAAACTAGTTGCAGATGCTGTCGTAATGATTTCAACCGACGGCGGAGGAGCGATTGGAAATTTGAAACTTTTATATAATTGGAATGGAAAGAAATATGAGGTTCAGACGATTTCTTTTGAGAAGTATAATCGGAAAAGGTAGTAAAGAGCACCTGTGGGGGTGCTTTTTTTGTTGTAAGTATTTTATTTAAGAATTAAAAATCTTAATAAAGGTGAATCGCAAATAAAAATAGAGAATCGCAATTATAGAAGGGTAATCGCAATTAAAATTGGCAAAATACCAATAAAATCCTTGAAACGCTCTTATAAGTAACTAGTTTAACTAGGAAATAACTACTTTTTATGATCACTACAAGGGAAATTCAAGAAAAGTTGAAGGACTTTTCGTCACTTTAAAGGTATATATATTTTTAAAAAGAGTGGTGCGAGGTGGAAGATTTGATTATAAGGAAAGCTACAATGTCAGATGCAAAAGGCATCGCTAAAGTTCACGTTGATAGTTGGAAAACTACTTATCGAAATATAATTCCTAACGAGTTTTTAGAGAAGTTGTCATATGAACAAAGAGAAAAATTGTGGAATCATAATCTTTCAAAAGAGGGGGATTATGTAGTTGTTGCTGAGAATGATGACGGGGAAATTATAGGTTTTGCAGATTGTGGAAAAAGAGAGAGGAATCAAGTCGATCACTCTGGTGACTTAACATCTATTTATCTTCTTGAGGAATATCAAGGTAAAGGAGTCGGAAAGCAATTAATGAAACAATTATTCCTTCAGTTTCAAAAATTGGGGTATAATCGGGTATTCGTCGAGGTTTTAGAAGACAATAAAACACGCTTTTTCTATGAATATTATGGTGCCGAGTTATTGAAAACAGATAAGATTAGATTTTCAGGAACTGAATTAAATTTACTAATTTATGAGTGGGAAAATGTAACCGAGGTTTTATCTAAATTGTAGGATTGTATTGTAATTAATAACGTTAAATAGCTACCAACATTTAAAGGTTGTTGGTAGCTTTCATTTATTTTTCCACTAATTGATTCATGAGTGTCGGTGTATCAAATAATCCACGATGAGATAAAATTTTACCATTTTCTACTTTGAATTCTCTAAATAAAGATACGTTTACTGATTTTTCGGTTGGGGCATTCCCTCTAAAAAATCCAGAGTTTGTTCATGTGAATTCCAATCTTGTGATAACAGTTTCTATAAGTGATAAAAAATTGGAGGTCATTGCAATTGGAAAAAATGTGACTGTGAAGGAACCGGCCGTGCTAATCCAAAGTATAAGGGAGAAGCTTTTTGAAGTAATGGAGTGGTATAAAATAGAATCATAAAGTCTTATATAAATATCCAAAGAAAAAACTGTAATAAAGCTATAGCCTTATTACAGTTTTTTACTCATGTTATACCATTTTACTCCACCATGTGTTGAGCTAGAAATACCGTTATTGATGAAGCCATGGTTTTCGTAAAAATGAATTAAGTTTTCTTTACATGTAAGAGTGATTGAATCACGCTTATTTTCTTTTGAAACTCTTTCGATATGAGAAAGCAATTTTGATGCGATCCCTTTATTTTGGTTTTGTGGAGCAACTGCTATGCCTAAGATACTTTGATGACCACCAGTAGATGGATTTTTTTTAATTTCGCTAAATAAATCATCTGTAATGAAAGTCTCATTTATAACAGGACCATTTACTAAACCAACTAATTTACCATTCTCCTCAGCTACAAAAAAACTATCGGGAATTAATTTAATGCGTTTTTCGAATGCCTGTTTTGTTGCTGCCTCTTCTTTTGAAAAACAAAGATGTTCAATTTCTACAAGTTCAGTTAAATCTTCCAATCTTACATTTCGTATGTTTAGCATGATTTTATTCCCTCCATTTTTCTTAATTATATTATATTAATTTCATAGCTCACAAACTATTTAAACTCACCTTTTGTATAGAGGTTGAACTAAATGAAATAAAAAGATGTTGACAGAATTATGAAATAACCACTATAATACAAAACATATTAAAAAAAGAAACAAGCTATTAATGTTAGATTAATATAGTTTTAAGCAATGAAGGGAATTTAAGTAGTACTTATCTCAATGTAATAGAGAGCTGATGGTTGGTGGAAATCAGTACAAAGATAAGGATGAATTTCGGTCCTGGAGCTATTTTTTTCGAAGTAAATTTAAATCTTTACTGAGGGAAAAACGGTCAAATTTGATCGTTATCAAATTTTAAGAGGCAGAATATTTCTGCAACTAGGGTGGTACCGCGAATAATTCGTCCCTACTGATACAATCAGTAGGGACTTTTTTATTAGTTTAAAACTGAATATAGGAAATGCAATGAAGGGAATACAGTAATGTTTGTTTCACTGTTTAAGAGAGCTGGTGGATGGTGTGAATCAGTACAAAAACAAGCATGAATTACAATCCTGGAGTATCTTTTTCGAAGTAAAGGTCGACATTTACTTTGGAAAAGACGGTCATCGATCGTTAAATAAAACAAGTGGCAGAAATAATTCTGCAATTAGGGTGGTACCACGGTGAAAATCGTCCCTGTCGTTAGTGGCAGGGGCGATTTTTTTTTATATAATTACAAGCTAGAAAGAGGAGATAGAAAATGGAATTACAAAAAAATTTACTACCAAGACATATCCGTTTTATGGCACTCGGTGGAGCAATTGGCACGGGTATTTTTAAAGGAACATCAGAAACTGTATCGATTGCAGGACCTGCAGTTATTTTTTCATATTTGTTTGCTGGATTATTACTTCTTGTTGTGATGAGTGCGATTGCGGAAATGGCAATTGCGTTTCCTGGTTTGAATATGAAAGGATTTATTCGTAAAGCGTTTGGTACAAGAGTTTCTTTCGTAATTGGTTGGTTGTACTGTTTTATGTGGTTAGTTGTTTGTGTTATTGAAGTAATCGCTGCAGGTAGCTTTCTACAATATTGGTTTCCTTCAATGTCTTTATGGTCTTTAAGTTTTATTAGTGCAATTTTTATTGTGGCTGTTAATTTTATGAATGTGAAACGATATGGTGAAATAGAATTCTGGTTTGCAGGAATTAAAATTACAATGATTGTTTTATTTATTGCGTTAGGCGCTGGAATTTTATTTGGAATTATTCCAAGTGATCATAGTGGTTATGTACAAAATTATGTTCAGCATAAGGGATTTTTCCCACACGGTTGGTCAGGAGTATTTTCTGCTTTATTAATAGTCATTTTTTCTTACGGTGGTTCAGAACTAATTGGATTGACTTTAACAGAAACAAAAGATGCAGAAAAAGTAATACCAAAAGTTATAAAAGGGGTTATTTGGAGAATTGTTTTATTCTACACGCTTCCAATTCTAATTATTTGCGGATTAATTCCATGGAATGAAATTGGTAATCAAGAAAGTCCATTTGTTCAAGTTTTATCAACAGTAGGTTTTCAAGGTTCAGCTCATATTATGAACTTTGTATTAATTACGGCGGTATTATCTGCTGCAAATTCAGGTATTTACGGCTGTACGCGTATGATGTATTCGTTAGCAACTGAGGGGGAAGCGCCAAAGGTTTTTGCAAAAATTTCTAAGAATGGTGTACCAGTTTATACTGTTATTGTAAGTGCAATAATCTTAATTGGGGGCACATTTGTAGCTTATTTTTCACCCGATCGCGTATTTGGTTATTTGATGGCAATCCCAGGATTTACAGTATCATTAGTATGGATTAGCATCTGTTTAGCACAATTGAAGCTTCGCAAAACATATACTAAGCAACCACACTACAAAGTTTGGGGATTTCCATACGTAACTTCATTTACAGTAATTGCATTATGTGTTAGCTGTGTAGCATTTGCATTCAGTGAACAGAATAGATTAAGTATTTTTGTTTGCTTAGGAATGTTAGTTGTATTAATTTTATGTTCATTTATAAAAAGAAAAAGTCAAATTCATTAAACAAAAAATAAAGGGCACCTTAATTGGTGCCCAAATTTATATCAATAAATTAATGATTGTTAGCTAATGCTAAAAGCTGTTCATTTACATTTTCATTTACAACTCCGCCATGATAACAAATGATTGTTTCAATATCATATTTTGTCAATTTTTTAATGGATAAAAGAGCAGTTTCCATATCAGGTGTGACATTTGGATTTGGCCCCATAATTACGCCATCAGCTGCGACAACAGCATCACCTGCGATTAATGTCTTGCTTTTTTGATGATATAAACAAATGTGACCAGGCGTATGTCCGGGTGTAAAGATCACAGTGATTCCACCGGCATATGGTAAAACTTCTTCGTCAGATAAAGTTGTATTAACTTTAGCATTTAGTGGAGTATCATAGATTGCTTTTATTTTTTTTCCTATTTCTTCAGGAACAGATTCAATCATTTTTGCGATTCGTTCAGGATTCACTTTTATTAAAGCTTTATCGCCTTCAATATATGGCTTGTCTTCTTTATGTGCAAGCACTTCAATTTCTTGATCAGCAGTTTTTAAAAGCTCAGCGAGGCTCCCGATATGATCGATGTCTTGATGTGAAAGAATGATTTTAGACAGCTTGTTAAATTCCAATCCCGCTTTTCCAATCGCTTCACGAATTTCCCCGGTTTGTCCTGGCATTCCTGTATCTACTATGATCACTTCTTGTTCATCCAAAAGTAATGTTGGATGAATAATATTTACTTGTCCTGTAAAGTTCATTTCTAATTCAATTGTTTCAATACCTTTAGCTATTTTCATTTAAATGGTAAAAGCATTTATTACCTTTACCACACCTCCCTTTGTTTTATGTGAGCACTAAACTAGACATCTAAAGAAAGTTGCCTAGTTTAGTGTTCACATTTTTTTTGACTAAAAACTTTTTCTACTTTTGCGTTTTTGAAACAGAAGAAATAAAGTCATCAATCATAACGTCAAAGCTATCATCTACATTTACTGGATGTTGGAAATATCCAAGGAAATTCATCGAGACAAATCCGTGTAAAATGCTTCTTAATGCTCGGCCTTGATGAATTAATAAAGTAGGGTCCGTAATATAAAACTGTAGAATTTGATGGATAATTCCAGTTGTTTCCCTAGCAAGTCGTTTAACATCATCATTTTCTGTACTTGGGATATTCATAAAAAGTCCATAACCAGTTCTATTATCAAATGCAAAATCACGGTATACATAAGCAATTTCTCTAATCGCTTGTTCACCACTTTTACCGACTAATCTTTGCATTAAAGTCGAATTTAATTTATTTAAAAGAGAAATCGTCATTTTCAATTTTAAATCGTCCATATTCGCAAAATGGTTATATAAAGATGGATATTTAATATCTAGCTTCTCTGCAATTTTTGGAAAAGTAACTTGATTAAGCCCTATTTCATTAGCCAATGAAAAAGCAACTTCAATAATTTTTTCTTTTGTTAAATTTCTTTTTTGAACCATTTTTTTGCTCCCGTCTCATGTTTAGGTTGTTTTACGTATAAATTGTATTTTTTCTAAGAAAATTTAGGTTGATTTCAACTGCCAATCAACTTATGTCCTTAAAGATACAATACCTAAATACTAAGTATTTTTAAAGAGAGACTATATTACAGAAAATAGTTTAACACTTCGGATGATAATTCGTAAACTATATAATATAATTTACAAACTATAAATTATAGTTTAGTGTTATGTGTATATAAAAACTCATTGTTATTTTTATTTGTCTCATTCTCGGGACTTTTTAAAATTGATTTTATTTTTATCAAAAAGGAGGGGGATATTATGTTATTGTGGAAAAGAAATTTAATTGTTTGTTGGTTTGGAATGTTTGTAACTAGCATTGGGATGAGCCAACTTGGTCCGGTATTACCCCTATATATTGATAAACTTGGTGTTCATAATTCTGCATTAATTAGTCAATTTTCAGGGATTGCTTTTGGAGTAACTTTTATTATTTCAGCAATTTTTTCTCCTATTTGGGGTTTGGCAGCGGATAAGTTTGGACGAAAACCAATGCTGCTAAGAGCAAGTCTTGGTATGTCAATTATTATTTTTTGTATGGGTTTTGCACATAATGTCTATGTTTTAATTAGTTTAAGACTTTTACAAGGTGTCATTACCGGTTACGGTACAGCTTGTACAACTCTAATCGCAACGCAAACAGATAAAGAGCATGCGGGATCGGCATTAGGTACACTTTCAACTGCAAGTATAGCAGGTTCATTACTTGGTCCTATGATTGGAGGTTATATTGGAGAGACTGTCGGCTTACAAAATGTGTTTTTTGTAACAGGTGGACTTATGATGGTTGCGTTTATTACAACAGCATTATTTGTAAAAGAATCATTTACTCGCCAAGATAAAAAAGTGCTTAAGTTTAAGGAAATATGGAGTATTATTCCCGATAAAAGCTTAATGATCACAATGTTCATTACTTTCTTTGTTTTAACAATAGCTCTTTATTCGATTGAACCAGTTATTACTGTCTACATTTCTCAGCTATCTGCTCATTCTACACATGTTGCATTGTTAGCGGGTATGGCATTTTCAGCATCAGGTTTGGCAAGCATTATTGCTGCTCCGAGATTAGGTAAGATTTCAGATCGAATTGGTCCACATAAAGTTATATTCGTTGCACTGATTGTTTCAGGTCTGATGGTTATTCCCCAAGCATTTGTAAATAACGCTTGGGAATTGATGGGACTACGATTTATTCTAGGTTTGGCAACTGCAGGCTTAACTCCGTCTGTTAATACATTAGTTAAACGAATTACACCAGATGCCATTACTGGTCGAGTATTTGGATTTAATATGTCAGCTGGATATTTAGGTGTATTTGTCGGTTCCATTTTAGGTGGGCAAATTGGAGCATATTTAGGTGTGAAATACGTATTTTTTGTTACAAGTGCATTATTGCTCCTTAATGCAATTTTGGTTTATGTTAAAGTTAATAAGAAATTGAATGTAAAAGAAGATTTTAAATTATCGATGTAAAAAGTTATAAATTTTGGGAGCTACTTAATGTGGCTCCCTTTAAAATAGTACATGGGAACACCCTACATAATTTAGCATGAAATGTCGGATTAGTTAATTGCGTTCCTGTTATTCTATTGATGAAGGAGGTTATAAAATGGATTTGTTAAAGAATATGAATGATGCTCTAGTATATATTGAAGAAAATCTGACAAGTGAGATTGACTATAAAGAGCTTTCTAGACGGGCAATTTGTTCTGAGTATCACTTTAAAAGAATGTTTTCCTTTCTTGCTGGAATTTCTCTTTCAGAGTATATACGTCGTCGCCGCCTTACCGTTGCAGCGTTTGAACTTAAAGATCAAAACAAGAAAATAATTGATATTGCTTTAAAATACGGATACAATTCTCCGGATTCCTTTACGAGAGCCTTTCAAAACTTACATGGAATTACTCCGTCAGAAGCTAGAAATAACGGCAATTCGCTTAAAGCATTTCCACGAATGACCTTCCAATTATCAATTAAAGGGGGAAATGAAATGAACTATCGTATTGAAGAAAAAGAAGCATTTCGAATTGTAGGTATAAAAAAGAGAGTTCCGATTATTTTTAAAGGAGTTAATCCGGAAATTGCAGCCATGTGGAAAACTTTAACGATGGAAAAAATAACGAAACTAAAAGAACTCTCTAATGTTGAACCGATTGGCATAATAAGTGCATCTACAAATTTTTCTGAAGGTAGAATGGAAGAAAAAGGAGAGCTTGATCATTATATTGGTGTTGCCACTACAAATGACTGTCCAAAAGAGTTAATTCAACTTGAAGTTCCTGCATCTACATGGGCAGTATTCAAAGCAATTGGAAAATTTCCAGATGCATTGCAAGAAGTGTGGGGACGAATTTATTCTGAATGGTTTCCATCTTCTAATTACCATCAAGTGGAAGGTCCCGAAATTTTATGGAATGAACAGAAAGACATCACATCACCAACTTTTAAGAGCGAAATATGGATACCAATCTCTAAAAAATAAAAAAAGAAAGAGACATACGCTCTTTCAAGTTTCTGAATTATTGTTATTAAAGTGATCTAGTTTATCTGAAATACTTTTGAGAATTTGATTTTTTTCTTGTTGAATTTTTAGGGATTTTAAAAGAAACCAAACCATAAAAACAAAAGGTGCTAAGTAAAACAAAATCGGTATGATTGAAAATAGAGGAAAAAACACATTATGCATATTAATTTCACTCCTTTTGGAAGATTATACCATAAGATTAATATTTAAACCTTCTTATTTTTGAAGGTTTTTTTGTTTATAACTTATTCAGCTGGGTTCTTGGTTAAGAATGTTTTTAAAAGGAAAATAGAGTTATATAGAGAATGTACTATTAATTAAGAAAATTTAGTTGCTATAAGTCGAATATAATAATAGGAGAAAAATAAAAATGAAAATAGTAAAACAATGGGTACAAGAAGATAGTGAGTTTATTAGAAAAAAAGTAATCGAGTTTAATGCTAAAAAACTTCCAGATGAGATGAAAGCACCGTCTGAAAATATAAGTTTTGTCGTTAGAAATGATCAAGAGGAAATAGTTGGTGGAATTACAGGAAGGATGTATTGGCACCACTTATCTATAGACTTCTTATGGGTATCAGAAGAGTATAGACATAAAGGTTTTGGTAGTCAGCTAATCAATCACATGGAAGAATTTGCAATCGAAAATGGATGTCGCCTTATTAAAGTAGATACTTTTAGTTTTCAAGCTCCAAAATTTTATAAGAAGCATGGTTTTAAAGTATTTGGAATAATTGAGAGTCATCCAAAAGGGTATAATCAATATTATTTTGAAAAAAGATTATAAGAGACAATCTAAATTGGCATGAAGTTGCTTTTGCAGCTTATTTTTTTTAGCTTATAAACATAACTGGTATGATTAATTAACAGTTTAATGAGACAGGGGGAATAGTTAATGAGCGAGCTTAATTTATTGTTTCGAAAAAGAATCGGATTACGAGATAATGAAGTGATTAACTTTAATAATTTAAATGACGTTCTTGAAAAAACTGCAAAAAATATACCTTTTGAAAATCTTTGTATTATAGAAAATAAAACGAATGAGATCACCCGAGAAAATTTAATTAGTAAATTATTAGTAAAAAATGAAGGTGGTCTCTGTTATGAACTGAATTCATTACTGTATTTATTTCTTCTTGAAAATGGGTTTAACGTGAGGTTAGCAAGAGGGGTTGTTTATGACAATATAGCTCAAAAATATCCTACTTTTGGAAGAACACATGTCACAATCTTATTAACACAAGATGAAGAAACATACTTAATTGATACGGGATTTGGAGCGAATCTTCCTTTAAAAGAAGTTCCCTTTTCCGGTGAGATGATTACTTCTAGTAATGGTGAGTTTCGAATTAAAAAAGAAGACACAGAATTCGGGGACTATGTATTGCTGTTAAAACTAAAACATAAAGATCCTAATTGGCGAATTGGATATGCATTTGATTCACGCGACGTGATTTCGGATGTGTCTGAATTTAATGAGATTCAATCAATTATTGCTAAGCACGAAGAATCTCCATTTAATAAAAACCCTTTAATGACTCAACTGACAAATGAGGGGAATAAAACTTTAACGAATACTTCATTTACACAATGGATTAACGGTGTAGTAACGAAAGAGGATATTGATGAAAAGAGATATAGGGAATTAGCAAAGCAACATTTTGGGCTTTAAAAATAAAAGATTTACGGTTTTTTAGTAAACATCTTCTTTGAACAAATTGTTGAGTAATTAATGGTAAAAATTGTTAATAACTTTCTTCTAACCATTCTATTGCCTATGAAAATTTATTGTTCTATCATTTGCTTAATAAGCATTCAACCAAGTAATTATAGGAGTGAAAAGCAATGAGTAGTGCAAACAGAGGTGTCAATATTGGTCCACCTCGTTTTAAAATAGCAGTTCATGCAATAGTTTGGTTGGCAAATAGTGGTGGTATGTTATCAAGTGCAATGATCGCAGAGCAAGTGGATTCCCATGCGACATTCATGCGAAGGGTAATGCAATCTTTAACCTCAGCAGGCATTGTAGAATCCAAAGGTGGCCGTGAAGGCGGTTATATTTTAAAAAAGGCGATTGATTCGATTACCTTAGGTGAAATCTATAATGCTGTTAATAAAGGTCCCATAGAACAAGAAATGTCAGTTGACTGTGGTGAAGCTGCAGAACAGTTAGATTTAGAAATAGAAAGAATATTATTTGAAGCGGAACGCCAGGCTTTAGATTATTTAAAGCAATTTACAATTGAAGATGTTATGAATAGAATTGACTTTTTCAAGGATTAAAATGTAGTTTAATAGTTTGATAAGGAATTATAAGTACTAAATAATATAGCAGGTAACACTGCTTTTTTATTTTGTCTAAATTTTGCTTTTAAAAATTGCATTTTACTTATTTAATTGACAACTGCTTTTTTCAACAGCTTGAACTGAATGTTTTTAGTTGTTTGGCTTTAATTAAGTCATATTTAACCATTATTACTGATTTTAGTAAACATTCTAATCAAAATTTTAGATAGAATAGTTACTTTTGTAGTAATATGTGCTTTTTTCAATTGCATATATATTAGTAAAGGGGTGATAAAAAAATGGATATTTTATCAATTATCTTGCAAATTTTATTAGCTCTTATGTTTTTAATTGCTGGTTTAGGTAAAGTTTTTGGTTCAAAAACGAGTGTTGAAAGTTTTAATCACTTGAAATTAGCACAATGGTTCAGAGTAATTACAGGATTAGTAGAATTGGTTGGAGCAGTTTCACTGATTATTGGATTTTGGGAAGAAAGTTGGGTTCCAGCGGGTGGTTTATTATTAGGAGTTGTGGCAATCGGTGGAATAATATCACATATCCGTGTTAAGGATTCGTTTAAACAAACTTTTACAATATTATTATTAGGTATTATTGCGTTTGTACTTTTATGGATTAATTATTCTGATCTCTCAAATTTCCCGGGATTTAATTAATTTGCGATTAATTCATGCAGGGATTAATAAGGCGACGACAGAATAATAATTACTGTACTTAAATCAATCTTATATGTAAAAAGGAGCGATTTTAATAATGTATGATATCGTAATTATCGGCGCCGGACCGGCGGGAGCAAGTGCTGCTTTATTTGCAGCAAAAGCTGGTAAAAAAACTTTAGTTCTAGACAACGATAAGAGTATAACGAAAAAAGCATGGATTGAAAATCATTATGGAGTTTCAGAAATTACTGGCCCAGATTTAATAGAAACAGGAAAAAACCAAGTTAGAAAATTTGGAGCTGAAATTATTCAAGGTACTGTCAAAACAATAGTGAGTATAGAAAATGGCTTCAATATTGAAACTGAAACAGCTACTTATGAAGCAAATCAAGTCATTTTAGCTACAGGCTTAAGTGTGGAATTAGCTGAAAATGTTGGACTAAACACAAAGGCTGGAACAGAACCTCGCATAAAGACCGTACTTGATGTAGATTCGACTGGTAAAACAAATATAGAAGGAGTATGGGCAGCGGGAACTGTTGCAGGAACAAGTGTTCATACGATTATTACAGCAGGTGATGGAGCAAAAGTTGCGATTAATGTTATTAGTCAAATGGATGGTAAACGATATGTTGATCATGATGTTTTGAAATCATAATCTATGATTAAATAAATACTTTAGCATTACTTCTATTTGAAGTAATGCTTTTTTTATAAATCTAATGTTAAATTTAGTAGTCTAATAGCTTTTCTACTTAATAAAGATGTATCTGTAATAATTCATTTTTTCATCAATATATTAGAAAGTGAAATGAATTATGTTAGGAGGGGTCCGATTGTCGGATGCATTTATAGCACGTTCTTTAGATGAGATTCTGTTTTGGTCTAGGATAATGAAAGAGCATTCCTTATTTCTTAAATTAGGATTTAATTGTGATGATACTGAATTAATTCAAGAAGCAGATCAATTTTATCAAGTCTTTGAAGCAATTGGAAATAAAGCCCAATCATTTTCGCTTCAAACGGATCCACAGCAAATTAAACAGTTTAATAGTGAGGTTCATCAAGCAGCTTCCATGATTTGGGCTTATAAGCGGAAAATTCTTAATTTACTCCTTACTTGTAAAATAACAGGCAATAACTTCCCCCTATTAGTTGACCATACAAGTAGAGAAGCAGCCTATTTTGCAAATCGCTTGACTGAATTAAATAATGGTCAACTCCAACCGCTACCTGCTGCAATTATCCAGGAAAATGTTTTCTTTTTAAGAATTATGGCAGACCATGCAAAATTTATCGGACATTTATTAGATCCGTCAGAAAGAAAATTAGTAGATCAAGCCAGGGAATTTAGCCATGATTTTGATCAACTTTTATACCAAGCCGTAGATTTAGAATCAATGAGACCACAATCGGAAACTGTTCCTATACTTGACCAATTCCTCGATGAAAACCGTGTATCGGTAAAATCACTCAGGGATTTTAAGAAAACAGCTCGTGACCTAATAGAAGCTTGTAGAATCAAAAGTATCATTCACCCACTACTAGCAGACCATGTATTTAGAGAAGCAGATCGATTTTTGCATATAATTGACGCGTTCGAAGCACAGTTAACAGGGAATGGGAATAGAAATATTATACTGGACGACCATTAAGAACAAGGCAAGTTACTAAAATAGACACGAAAAAAGAATCTGAATAAAGATTCTTTTTTTACTGCGCGTTGAATTGTATAGGTTACTCATGAGGGGTTAATGAGTAAGTAAAACAGCAAAAAGAAGAAATTACCTTACTCATAACACGTTTAGGAAATCAACATGATATTACTCATTTAATGCACTACTTCCTTAGAAATTATTTTCTCTGAATATAACGCTTTAACAAATCCTCAATTAAAATGCCATTAATTTTCAATCCTGATATATTGCAATTATCGATTTCGACATGACTTAAATCACAGTCCGTGAACTGACTATTTGTTAAATTGCATTTCTCAAATTTAATAGAATTAGAGTGATCGTCAAGATTTAGATCTTCCGGAATGACAATATTGCGGAAGCTTGTACCAGCTAAGTGAACATGATCAATTATTAAGTCTCTTAAATTACCATTTGTTATTTTAGTATTAGATAAGTTAACATCTGAAATTCGAGTTCCGAATAAATTCACGTCATTTAATTCCAGATTTCTCATGTTTGCATTTGTAAATTTCGAATTCGCTAGGCTTACATTATTAAAGTCTAAGTTTTCAGCTCTTACTTCATTAAATGTTGAAAAAGACATATCTGTTTTTTGTAACTCAAATAATGCAGTCTTCCAATTTGACATTTCTTCTCCTCCTAAAGCTTTGATAATTGAATATATTTAACTTTATTCTTTAGAATCCCTTCACTCTTAATCATTTTTATTTTCGACAAAAAAGCTCTATAAGTGAATCAACTTTTATTTTGTAACTTATACTATATAGAAAAACCTATAATCGTTTTGGAATAGTTTGACTTTTCGATATTTTTTATATAAAATCTTTTTAACATTTGAATAAAAGCAATGAAGAGGAAAAGTA
The DNA here is from genome assembly GCF_004138285.1 of Gottfriedia acidiceleris. GTDB lineage: Bacteria > Bacillota > Bacilli > Bacillales > Bacillaceae_G > Gottfriedia > Gottfriedia acidiceleris_A. The sequence continues at coordinate 148,488 of NZ_SCFN01000012.1, forward strand.
GAATGATGTTATTTTTTACAGAGAGCTTTGGTAGCTGAAAAGAAGCATGAATACTCATTTGAACAATGGCCTCGGAGCTTCGTACTGAACGTATATTTCATATTAGTAGGCTACGACAAGAGTTGGCACTTGTTATCAAAGTCACAGTATATAAGCATTTTTTGCTTTTCGTACTTGCAAAGACAAATGTATGCAAATACTTTGTGAACTAAGGTGGTACCACGTGGATCTTATACCTCGTCCTTATCTTTTATAGATAGGGGCGAGGTTTTTTGCATTTAATAAATAAGGAGGAATTGGAATGGAAATTTTTATTGGAGGAGCTTGGCCTTATGCAAATGGTTCATTACATTTGGGGCATATTGCAGCTTTATTGCCAGGTGATATTCTAGCTCGATATTTTCGTTTAAAAAAGGCGAATGTATTATACGTTTCAGGAAGTGACTGTAATGGCACACCCATTGCTATTAAAGCAAAACAAGAAAATGTAACTTATAAAGAAATTGCAGATCGTTACCACCTTGAATTCGAGGATAATTTTAAGAAATTAGGATTTACCTATGATTTTTATACAAGGACAGACGAAGATCATCATCATAATACTGTACAAGAAATTTTCTTAACTTTATTACAAAATGGCTTAATTTATAAAAAAGAAATTGAACAATGTTATTGTGAAGAATTTGAACAATTCCTACCAGATCGTTATGTAGAAGGAAATTGTCCAAATTGTGGTCAACATGCGCGTGGAGATCAGTGTGATTATTGCTCTGCTATTTTAGATCCTTTAGATTTATTAAATAAAACATGTAAGCTATGTGGAAATCCTCCATCCGTAAAAAATACAGAGCATTTTTATTTTTCATTAAGCAAGTTACAAGCTGAGCTAAAGGAATATCTTGATTTTGCTAAATTGAGTGGATGCTGGCGTTCGAATGCTATCCAATTAACAGAACGATATTTAAATGAAGGGCTTCATGACCGAGCAGTATCAAGGGATTTGCCAAACGGAGTAAGCGTACCAGTAAAAGGGTACGAAAAGAAGAAAGTATATGTGTGGATCGAAGCAGTGTCTGGTTATTATTCGGCAAGTAAACAATGGGCACTTAGAACGAATCAAGATGACTCTAGGTTTTGGAAAAAAGAAACAAAATCATATTATATTCACGGGAAAGACAATATTCCGTTCCATTCAATCATTTGGCCATCTATTTTAATTGGTTTAAAAAAAGAAGCTCTGCCAACTCATATCGTTTCAAACGAATATTTGACGCTTGAGAAGAAAAAACTGTCCACTAGTAAAAACTGGGCTGTATGGGTACCTTATTTAATCGAAAAATATCATCCAGATTCAATACGATATTTTTTAACAATAAATGCTCCAGAAAATAGAGACACTGATTTTTCTTGGAGGGAATTTATTTATAGTCATAATAGTGAATTATTAGGCGCATATGGAAATTTTGTAAACCGCACATTAAAGTTTCTTGAAAAGTACTATAATGGTGTAGTCCCAGAAGGGGAAATTGAACAATCAATTAGATCTGAGATTAAAGGGCTTTATAAGGCTGTTGGTTCACAGATTGAATCGGCTAATTTCAAAAAGGCCGTGGAGGAAGTATTTGAATTTATTCGATCTGCAAATAAATATTTTGATGAAGCAGCGCCTTGGAAACAAGTTAAGGAGAATTTGAGCGAGTGTCATACCACGATGGTGAGTTGTATATATGCTATTGCCAACCTGGCGCAAATCTTACATCCAATCCTACCGTTTTCGAGTAATGAAATAAAAGAAATGCTAAATTTACCAAACTTTGAATGGAAGGAAATATCTCCGGTTTTAGTAGAAATTAACGAAGTAAAGCCTCTTTTTGAAAGAATTGATGTAGGTAGAATAGAGCAAGAATTAGAACAGTTAAATAACCAATCGAAAAAGTAATAAAATAAAGCATTAATAATCAGCTTGATCATTAATGCTTTTCTTATGGATAAATATAAAATAATTGCTAAAGATTTTAATATAAAACGCTTATAAATTCAAAGGCTGTAAATATAAAAGATCCAAAAATAATAGTTGCTCCTGTTGAAGTGAAATATTCATCAGGATCGATGATTACAGATGTTGTATACCATCCATCAATTTCAGGTGTTGCTTCACCAGTTGTACGTGGGGCAAATTTAATATAAAGCATGATTAATAGAGCAAATAGACCGACAAACGGTGCAGTAGATGAAAATGGCATATCAAAATAAAGTGCAATTAAAAATGATATAAAATATAAAACTATAATTGATAAACTTAATTTTAAGAATTGTTTAAGCCAGTAATTGCGTCGATTGATTGGTTGGTCACGCAATATTTCTTTCATTTTCTGTGCATCCTTGTATCGAAAATATAATCCGACTGGCCATGCAATTAAGAAGCAGATTAAGGTAAAGGCTAAGCATAGTATAAGTTTTCCTCCGAAAGCTGTTATGAATAATGACATATTTTCCTCCAAAATATTAATGATTATTATTATTTTATCAAACTTTCAAATTATTAATATTGGGAAAATATAAAATCATAAAGAAAATGTAAACGATTTATTTAATCAATTTATTAATGTATATTATTAAATAATTGAAAATAATTACTACTCTAACAATCTCAAAAATTATTTTATGTTTGATTTGATAGTAGAGAATAGAATATAAAAACTAATTGAGGTGAGAAAATGAAAAATATTACTGTATACCATTACGATGCTTTTAGTAAAGAGCCCAATAAAGGAAATCCTGCTGGAGTCGTTTTAGATTGCGATTCTTTGACTGATTATGAAATGCAGGATATTGCGAAACAAGTGGGATTTAATGAAACTTCATTTCTATTAAATTCGAAAGTTGCTGATCATAAAATTCGTTACTTTACACCAGGTCATGAAATGGATTTATGTGGTCACGGGACAATGGCAGTAATATACGCTTTAGTCACTAGAGGGGTAATTGAGTTTAAAAGGGAGTTAACAATTGAAACAAAGGCTGGGATTTTGCCAATCAAGATTCAAAATTCGAATAATGAGATATACATAACGATGAAGCAAAAAACTCCAGAATTTGTAGAGTTTAAAGGCTCCATTGATGATGTAGCGTCCTCAATTGGTCTTAGAGTAGAAGAAATCGATAAAAGTCTACCAACTCTTTATGGAAGTACAGGTGCCTGGAATTTACTTTTACCGATAAAAAAGTTATCTTCATTTGAAAAGATGAAACCTAATAATCTACTTTTTTCTAGTATTTTGAAAGAAATTCCGAGAGCGTCTGTACATCCTTTTTGCTTAGAAACATACGATTCAAATGCGGATTTCCATGCACGCCATTTTTCTTCGGCATTTTCAGGAACGATTGAAGATCCGGTTACAGGTACTGCCTCAGGGATTATGGGAGCTTATTATGCTAAATATATTAATAATGATGTTAATGATGCAATTGAATTAGTTGTTGAGCAAGGAACGGAAATTCAGAAAGACGGACGTGTAAAAGTAAATGTAAAAAAAGTAAATAAGACTTATGACATAGATATTACTGGAAATGCTGTTTATGTTAAGGAGATGGAATTTCAAATATAAAATGAAAAGGAGTACAGTATGTTTTTGAGCGATAGACTATATGGACAATACAATATTGATCAAGTACTTGTTGAATTAATCGATACAAAACCAATTCAACGATTAAAAAAAATTCATCAAGCTGGTGCAACCTTTTTAGTGGATCATCATTTTAATGGAACTCGATATGACCATTCTATTGGCGTTATGTTGTTAATAAAAAGGTTAGGGGGTTCGGTCAAGGAACAAATAGCGGGTTTATTACATGATGTTTCTCACACGGCATTTTCTCATGTTATTGATTTTGTTTTTGATATTGGTGAAGAAAATTATCATGAAACAATCTTTGAAAAAGTAATTTTAGATTCGGAGATCCCTTCAATACTTGAAAAATATCATATCGATATTAAAGAAATTTTTGATATAGATAAATGGAAAATACTTGAAAAAGAGCTTCCGAAGCTATGTGCAGATCGAATAGATTATACATTAAGAGATATGCATACATATTTTGGAACACCTAAAAAAGAAATTGAAGTATTCTTAAATTCATTAGTTATTGTAAATGGAGAAATCTGTGTAAACTCTATTGAAATGGCGGAGTGGTTTACAATGATTTATTATAAGCTTGCTATTGATTATTTTTTAGGTCCGATCAGCATCTATTCTTATGATTCTCTTGCAAAGATTATTAAACTGGCATTACAAAAAGAAATTATTAAGTTAAACGATTTATTATTGGACGATATGCAGTTAATGAAATTAATTCAAAAAAGCAATGATAAAGAAATTAAAGAATTATTAAACAGTTTAAATGCAAAAGTTGTACTTGAAGAAAATGAACAGGATTATGATATTCATCGAAAAGGTAAAAGAAGGATTATCGATGTGTCTGTATCATTAGACGGAAAAACTGTCCAACAATCATCTCTTTTATCAGACAACATTGCTAAAATGAATAAGATCGCAATTGAAAAGTCTGAAAAAGGAACATTTGTAAAAATTAAAAGATAGAGTATAAAGAAAATTGATGTATGTAATTTAACTAGTTTGAAGCTAGGGGGAGTCCTTTTGAAATCAGAGCTAGAACTTATGGAAATGCATATTAACGTATTATTTAAACACAATGAAGCTGGAAAAATAACACAAATAAATGAACCACCATATACAAAAGCACCACGATTTTATATAGGAAGCACTAAAATGGGAAATGTGAAAAGGTTTTTAGATTGTCTTAAAAAAGAGGAACTAATTGAATTAGAGAAAGCCTTAGACACGAACTCTAGTATACCTATAGTATATATCATGCAGATTTTAAGTAAAACTCATCAGATAGATAGTTTATGGATGGGTCCGGCATATGTATTTCAAACAGTTGGCAAAGTATCATCGAAAGCAATAAAAATTACCCAGGCAAATAAACAATATTTATTACCAAACTTTCCTTATACATATGAGGAGCTAGAATGTAAAGAACCATGTTATGCAATTATTGAAAATGACATAGCCGTTTCGATTTGCTGTAGTGCCAGACAATCAGCGGAAGCTGCTGAAGCAAGCGTATATACACTCGAGGATTTTCGGGGAAAAGAGTATGGTTTAATCGTTTCAAATGCATGGGCTGCGGACATCCAAAGCCAAGGCCGAACTGCTTTGTATAGTACCTCATGGGATAATTATGCATCTCAAGCTGTCGCACGAAAATTACAATTAGTTCAATATGGAACGGATTTACATTTTAGTTAAAAGCATCTATATTTTAGTGCTAATGCATTACTTCTTAAACTGAAGTAGTGCTTTTTAATTGAAATATAAGTGTATTATTACTTGAAAGCTTATATAATTATGAATGACATTTAATCAATTTTAGTGTAATAAATCTGCTCGAAAGAAGGAAAAAAGATGGAGCAATATTCAGTTAAACAGGCGAGTTTTCTAATATTAGTAACTTTGACTGGAATTATTAGTTCCGTCATATTACATATCTCTCTCGTATTTGGAATTTTACCAGGATTAATTTTTTTAATCGTATTAAGCTTAAAAAGAGGATATGAAGTTCGAAATATTATGAAGTTAAGCTATCAAGGAATGGGAAAAGTTAAAATTGTTCTCTTTATTTTATTTTTAATTAGCTTTTTACTTCCATCTTGGTATTTATCAGGAACGATAACATCGATGGTTTCGATTACTTTACAGGCAATAAATCCACATCATTTTTTTGTATTTTGTTTTCTAACGACGATGATTTTTTCAATGATTTTAGGTTCGTCGATTGGAACATTAAGTGCCTTAGGAGTTCCTCTTATTAGTAGTGCTATACTACTGCATATACCTGTGGAAATATCGGCGGGAGCGGTTATTTCGGGTGCATTTGTCGGTGATCGAACGTCACCTTTTTCAAGCGCACATCAACTTCTAGCTAATATTCTTGAAACAACTGTCAAAAAACAAGGTAAAGCGATGCTTTTTACATCAATTACTGCTGTAATCGTAACAATCTTATTTTTTAGCGTAATGGATTTACAGTTTGCGAAAGGAATTAACCAGACACATCATGAAATCGTGAGCAATAAGGACATTTCGTTCATTCAATTTATTCCACCAATCTTATTAGTTGTACTTGTTTTATTTAGAATCAATATTATTTATTCGTATGTCATTAGTATTTTGTCTGGTAGTTTAATAGCTTTGTTTAATGGAATTTCTTTTAGTAAAATTGTGAATTCTTTTTGGCACGGAATTAATGGACTTGGTGGAGGGCTAAGTCATATGTATAGCTTGTTATTGTTTATTGCTGTTGCAGGAATTTATAATGCATTATTAGAGGAGCTTAATATCATTCAGCCAATGTTAGATAAATGGCTTCAAACCTCAACTTCAATGTTATCCGATTCATTAAAAACAATTGGTGCAACAGCTGTTATATGTGTAATAGCTGGTAACCAAACGATGCCTATTATTTTAACAGGGCGATCTTTTTTAGCGCATTGGTCAAATAAATATAACAAAGAGGAATTAGCACGGTTAATGGCGGATACAACTTTATTATTTCCAGCGATGATACCTTGGAATGTTCTTGCAATCATGAGTAGTACAGTCATTAATATGAAGTTACATGAGTATTTACCTTATGCAATATTCTTATGGCTTCTTCCGTGCTTAACGATTTTCATCAATGTGTTTAAAAAAGTTAAAACCTATGAAACGAAGTATGAGGTCAGTTCTTAATCAGGAAAATTACAATTCAAGGGTAATAGATAGAAAAAGAGATAAATAGCTAATATGCTATTTATCTCTTTTTTCATACAACTCTAGTAGATTGTATTTCCTTTAATTGTCTAACAGTAATACTGTATTTTGTACGGATAGCTTCTAATTCCATAATAGCCACATCAATGTATTCGGGATCGGCATAAATAAAATTAATTTCTTTTAGCTCCAAAAGTTTTTGTAAGCTTCTTAACTCATTATGTAAAAGTTGAGATGGTGTTTCATCAATTAATTGGTTTTTAGTAAAACGTTGAAAGAATGATTTTAAATTGACAGCTTTTTTTCTAGTTATTATTTGTTCTTGACCAGTTATTAATTTTGACATTCAGTAATCCTCCCTAAATATAGAAAATATCTACTATTTGAAGACATAGAGCTTGTCCAACTTAATAAACTTGATAGAAACATAAGAATAGGTTGTTCTAAATCTTATTACAGCGCTGGTAAAAATATTCATGTAAATTTTTAAAATTATTTTTTTTACTAAAATTGATTCTCCATAAAAAGATGGTTTAAAAGTAGAACGATTTAGAAAAGCTTTAAGTGTATTTACAATTTAACGTTTTGCATCATTCTGTTACACTAAAGGAACATAAAGGTTTGTCTTTATGCAAAATGAATTCCAAATAAGTGAGGTAAAGATTTATGGAAAAGATTGAAGTAGGCGAAATTCTTACACTTAGCTATGATGAAGGAGACGAGCAGGATTACGAAGTGCTAGGCTCAATTACAATTGAAGGTCATGAATACTTAGCAGTAGGTTTACTAGAAGAAGTAGAAAAAGAAAGTGAAGAGGATATTGACGTTTTCTTCTTAAGAGTCGAAGAAGATGGCGAGTTTTACGATATAGAAACAGAAGAAGAGTTTGAAAAAGTTTCAGCTGCTTTTGATGAAGTCTTAAGATAATAAGATCAGAAAAAAGTAGGATTAAAGGATAGGAATACGGGTAAAAGGATAGGAAGTATTTCTTAGTTTTAATAAAAGGAGAACACTTGTAGATAATACAAAGTGTTCTTTTTTGTATGTTTATGTAGAAAAATGTAGGTTTTATTAAAAAATTGGAGTACAAACTATTAAATTTTCGGTATACTACAAGTAGCAATTATATTAGGAGGAAGCTTATGCAATTTTCATTTAGAAATTACGCTTTCCCTTTGATTTTACTTAGTTGTATCATCATTGGTTCAGTCATCGGTCTTGTTTCTGAAAGCGTTGGAGTTGCCCTTAAACCAATAGGGGATTTATTTTTAAATTTATTATTCGTAGTAGTTGTACCGCTTGTGTTTTTCTCTGTAGCTTCAAGTTTTGCAAATGGCGGAGGAGAAAAATTCGGTAAGATTATTCGAAATATGTCAGGGGTATTTTTATTTACAGGTATTATTGCAGCAATCATAATGCTTGTTGTTATGAAAGTTTATCCACCTGCACATGGAGTTCATATCCCAATTGTTAAGCCAGATGCAACTGATAAAGTATCAGTAGCGGAGCAAATTGTAAATACATTTACTGTTAATGATTTCTCTGGTTTGTTTACAAGAAGCAATATGTTGGCAATCATTGTATTTGCTGTATTAGTTGGATTAGCAACGAATAAAGCTGGCGATAAAGCAGACATTGTTAAAAAATTATTATCAAGTGGTAATGTAGTGATCATGAATATGGTTAACTATATAATGTATCTTGCACCGGTTGGACTTGGAGCTTATTTTGCTTATCTTGTTCCAACATACGGTAAGGAATTAATAGGTTCATATGAGCGAGTTTTTGTTTTATATTATGTAACTGCTATTCTATTTTATTTTATCGTTTATAGTATTATTGCTTATATGGCCGGTGGTAGATATGGGTTTGGAATTTATTGGAAAAATGTATTACCTTCAACGTTAACATCTTTAGGAACTTGTAGTAGTGCAGCAACTATTCCAACAAATTTTGAATCAGCTGAAAAAATGGGCGTATCTAAAAATATTAGAGAGACTGTTATTCCATTAGCTAGTGCACTACACAAAGATGGATCGGTTATGGGTGGTGTCGTAAAAATTGCCTTTGCCTTTGGTGTATTTGGAATGAATTTCTCTGGTTTGAATATTTATCTTGTAACAATCGGTATTGCATTACTAGTTGGTATGGTAATGGGAGCAATTCCGAATGGTGGAATGATCGGGGAAATGTTAATTCTTTCTCTGTTTGGTTTACCAGTAGAATCTTTACCAATTCTTGCAGCAATTAGTACGTTAATTGATCCGCCTGCAACAATGTTAAATGCAACAGGTGATTTATCTGTGAGCATGTTAGTTGAGAGATTGACTAACGGGAAAAAGTCTGCATAAAAACGAAGACTGGGAATCTCCCAGTCTTTTATTTTTGTAAGAGTATTATTACTTGTCTTCTCATTTTTTAAGTTTCAGTCATAATACCTCCATTTACATGAAGTACTTGGCCTGTTACAAAAGAAGAGTCATCAGAAGCAAGATATATATAGGTTGGGGCAAGTTCGAATGGTTGACCGGCACGTTTCATAGCGGTTTCTAAACCAAATGTTTTCACATACTCTGCTGAGTAGCTTGAAACGATTAGCGGAGTCCAGATTGGTCCAGGGGCAACTGCATTTACACGGATTCCTTTTTTAGCTAATTGAAGTGATAAAGAGCGAGTAAACGAAACAATTGCGCCTTTTGTAGACGAATAATCGATGAGTAATGGAGCACCGGCATAAGCTGTAACAGAGGCTGTAGAAATGATTGAACTACCTTCTTTTAAATAGGGTAAAGCAGCTTTCGTTAAGTAAAACATTGGAAAAATATTCGTTTGATAAGTAAGTCCTATTTGCTCACTAGAAACATTTTCGATACTTTCCTGAGGAAATTGAACTCCTTGATTCATAATAAGAATGTCTAATCTTCCGTATGATTCAATGGTTTTCTTTATGACATCATTGCAAAAATCAGGACTTCTAAGATCGCCTTCGATTAATAAACAATTTTTTCCATACTGTTCGACCATTTTTTTCGTTGCTTTTGCATCCTCTTTTTCGTATAAGTAAGCAATGACTAAGTTAGCTCCTTCTTTTGCGAACCCAATTGCTACCGCACGACCAATTCCACTGTCACCACCAGTAATAATGGCCACTTTTCCTGTTAATTTTCCGCTCCCCTTATATTCGGGATTATCTGATATTGGCATAGGATTCATTAAATATTCCAAACCAGGCTGCATATCTTGATGTTGTGCTGGAAAAGTATTTGGAACTTGTTCACATTTTTCTTCGTAACTATAATAAGGATATTTTGGAATCAAGTAAAACCCCCCTATACTTTATTTAGTCAAAGCAAGATATTCGCCTAAGACAATATTTGTGCAAGTCAGAATCATATCAATTGATACAAAAAAGAACACATAGCGTAGTATGTGTTCTCTTTATCTAAAAATTATTTTAAATTTTCAGGGTTTAATCCTTTTAATTCTTCGATTACGAAAAGACCATCTTTACGGATTAAAACATCATCGAAATAGATTTCTCCTCCACCGTATTCAGGACGTTGGATACAAACCATATCCCAGTGGATATTTGAGTTGTTACCGTTGTAAGCTTCATCATATGCTTGACCTGGTGTAAAGTGGAAGCTTCCATCGATTTTTTCATCGAATAAGATGTCTCCCATTGGGTGTAAGATGTATGGATTTACACCAATTGCGAATTCACCGATAAAGCGTGCACCTTCATCTGTATCAAAGATTTTGTTGATACGCTCAGTGTCGTTAGCAGTTGCTTCAACAATTTTACCTTCTTTGAATTTAAGTTGAACATTTTCAAAAGTAAATCCATTGTTAGGAGATGGCGTGTTATAAGAAAGTGTACCATTTACTGAATTACGAACAGGTGCCGTAAATACTTCACCATCAGGAATATTCATTTCACCAGCACATTTAATAGCTGGGATATCTTTAATTGAGAATGTAAGATCAGTTCCAGGACCTTTAATTTGGACCTTATCCGTACGGTTCATTAATTCAACAAGAGCATCCATTGCTTTGTCCATTTTACCGTAATCTAAATTACATACATTAAAATAGAAATCTTCAAATGCTTCAGTGCTCATTTTTGCTGATTGAGCCATTGAATCAGTTGGGTAACGTAGTACAACCCATTTTGTTTTTGGAACACGAATTGCTCTATGTACTTTTTGGCCTACAGTTTTACCATGGATTTTAGTTTTTTCGTCAGGCACATCAGAAAGTTCATTAATATTAACACCTGAACGTAAACCGATATATGCATCCATATCTTTCATTACATTTGCTTCGTATTCTGCTACTTTATTAAAGTGTTCTTCAGTAGCACCCATTAATAATGCGCGATCTACTTTATGATCCTTGATTGATACGAAAGGAAAACCACCAGCAGCATATGCTTCTTTAACTAAAGCTGTAACTAATTCTGTTTCTAGCTTAAAGTTTTCAATTAAGATTTTTTCTCCTGGTTGTAATTTTACTGAGTAATTGATTAAGTTTTTAGCTAATTTTGAAATGCGTGGATCTTTCATTGAAAATTCCCTCCAATAATTATAACTATATACCTATTGTAAACTATTTAGTCGGTTTTGTTTACTAAAGTATTCTTTTTTTACTAAAGAATTTGAAAACTTGTTATACGACTAGTTTAGTGTTTGGTAAAATTTGTAGTATAATACGAAATAAGTGATTAAATTTGTGGAAGGCTATGAAGGAAAGGGGTTTTTTCGAATGGATTTAATTTCTATTAGTGCATTAATCGCAGCAGTTGCATTTGTGATTTTAGTTGTATTTATTAGTCGTACTTTATTCCGACTAGAGAGGGTATTTAGAGGTGTAGAGTCTACTATTGCTGAAACACAAAAAGATTTACATAATGTTTGTGTTGAAGCCGTTCAATTAGTACATACTTCGAATCATTTAGCAAATGAGGCTAAAATTTTTGTGAATAATTCGAATGAACTTACGAAAGATATGCGTGAACGAGCAAAATCCCTTGATGTATTAGCTAGATCAGTCGAAGAAGTCGGAGTTACAATCTCAGAAATGAATGAAAAAGTACGAGATACTGCTAATAATGTATCAAATACTGTAAAAGTTAGTACTGAAAAAATGTCCCAATTGGCAAATTGGGGAAATACAGCAATGGATTTATGGGAAAAGTACAAAACGAAGCGTGAGGGAAAAAAGAGAAATGGTAAATCGAATATCAACGATTCAACAGTTTGATGAACTAATTAACAACGAAGAGAAATTTGTGTTTTTAAAGCATAGTACAACATGCCCAATTAGTCATGCAGCTTATACTGAATTTTTAGCATTTGCATCTGCATATGAGAATGTACCATTGTATTTTTTACAAGTTCAAGATGACAGAGAATTATCTAACTATATTGCTGAGAAGACGGCAATTAAACATGAATCTCCTCAATTATTTATTTTTGAAAATGGAGAAGCAATTTATAATACTTCTCATTTTTCAATTAAGAAAGATTCAATTGAAAATGCTTTACTAAAAAAATAAAAAAACTGCACCTTAAATCGTAACTTAAGGTGCAGTTTTTTATTCTACGTCAAATCCAGCAGCTTTCCACGCAGCAGTACCACCATCGATATATGCAACATCAGTGAATCCCATTTTTTTAAGTAAATATGCTCCTAAAGATGCTTGGCCACCTGCACCACATGTTACAAGAACAGGGCGATTTCGATCTGCTAATTTAGGCTCGCGTAAATGTTCTGGTAATTCTAAATCAGCACGGATTGGTAGCATTCCAAGTGAGATATTCAGACTGCTTGGTATTAATCCGCATGCACCTGCATCAGCTGAGTCTTGTACATCAATTACTAATGTTTCAGGATTAGAATTAATTTTTTCACGAGCATCTACTGAACTTATACCTTGTACATTTTCGCGTGCTTCCGCAACCATTTGTTTAAATGTAATTGCCATTTTTACTCCTCCAGTATAATGAAATTGGAAATTCCTAAATTTGGAAATCTCATCTATACAATACACCGAAAGTCTTATGCAATTCAAATTGATGGAGCCGATCATAGAATTTATAGGAAAAAAGTAATGAGAATTGAAAAATAAAACAAGGGAAATTAAGTTACGTGCAGAAATTAATTATAGTTAAATTATTTTTACATACTGAAATTGAGCGTTGAAAGAAGGAGTAAATATGCCAGAAACATATAAATTTAAAACATCAGATCAGCATTTGCATGCATCTTTTAGTAACGTATATGAACCAATTCAAGTCATTCGTTCTGGTGATTCGATTGAATTTGATACGATTGATATCGGGTGGGGGTATACGCATCAAAATGGAGAAAGAGTAAGATTCGAGTCAAGGGAGAAGGAAAAAGAATGGGGTCATCCTATGATTGGTCCAATTTTTGTAGAGGGTGCTAAACCAGGGATGACACTTGAAATTAAAATAAACGATTTAAAAGCTGGTTGGTACGGCTGGAATTGTGCAGGTGGTAAAAAGAATTGGCAAAATAACGCATTAGGTATTTCAGAAGAACTAGAAGTGACATTAGATTGGCTAATCAATGAAAAAAACAATACAGCGAAGACTAAAATCAGAGATAAGGAAGTTTCGGTACCATTAGTACCATTTTTAGGGGTCCTAGGTACTGCGCCTTCTGAATCAGGTGTTCATTCAACTATACCACCGAGATATTGTGGGGGAAATATCGACTGTAAGGAGTTGGTTGAAGGTAGTACATTGTATTTACCTATAGCTGTTGAAGGAGCACTTTTTTCTGCAGGTGATGGACACGCTGCACAAGGAGATGGGGAAGTATCTGGTCAAGCGATTGAATCTCCATTTGATAAAGTGAATCTTACTCTTACAGTAATAGAGGACATGCAGATTAATATGCCACGAGCTAACACACCAGTAGGGTGGCTTACTTTTGGTTTTGATGAAGATTTAAATCTAGCAACTAAAACAGCATTAAATGGTATGGTCGAGTTAATTCAAGAGCTATATTCTATTGAAAAAACAGAAGCGGTTGCTTTAGCTAGTGTTTGTGTTGATTTGAGAATAACTCAAATTGTTAACCATGTTAAGGGTGTCCATGCTGTATTGCCTCATAATATTAATATCACTTCAAATTTATAAAAATGAATAGATTTGAAAATTGGAGGTTAATTAAATGCCTTTTTGTACTTTAAATAGTGTTGACATAAACTATGAAATAATTGGAGAAGGAAAACCAATCATTATGATTCATGGGTTTACCCCAGACTCTAGGTTAATGCAAGGTTGCATGGAACCAATTTTTAATAAGAAAAAAGGTTATAAAAGGATTTACTTTGACCTTCCAGGTATGGGTAAAACAAAGGGTGGAACAAACATTAATACGACAGATGATATGCTGAATATTGTCTTAGAATTTATTGATACGATCATACCAGGTCAATCATTTTTATTAGCCGGAGAATCTTACGGGGGATATTTAGCAAGAGGAATAATTGCTAATAGACCTGAAAAAATCAAAGGTGCTGCATTTATTTGCCCAATGATTATTCCAAAATTCGAGAAAAGGTCGTTACCAAGCCATACCGTAATAGTAGAAGATAAAACTTTTTTAAATCAATTAAATGAAATTGAAGAAACTGATTTTCGTTCAAACAATGTAATTTTAGATAAGAAAACTTGGGTTCGCTATAAAGATGAAATTGCAAGTGGATGTTCAATCGCCGATCAAGAATTTTTATCTAAAATTAGGAATAACTACGGATTTTCATTTGAAATAGATAAAATTAAGTTTAATCAACCTAGCTTGTTTTTATTAGGATTACAAGACTCGGTCGTAGGATTTAAAGACGCATTTAATATTCTTGAAAATTTTCCAAGAGCAACTTTTGCAATTTTAGATAAAGCTGGTCATAATCTTCAAATAGAACAAGAGAATCTATTCAACTCGTTGATCAAAGAATGGTTAGACAGAGTATTAGATGTAGAAGAAGGACGTACTATTACTTAAGATGATCTTTTAATGGTTTTAAATGTTAATATGTTTGAGCAATTTTATAATTCTAACAAACACTAGTAATAATGTTTTTTTTAAGTTAAAAATATTATGAGCTAATTTTAGAAAAAAGTACAATTGATTAGTTTATAAATTAAATGTTCGATATTAATTAACAAGATTGTTTTTCAACAGCGTGAAAAGAAGAGTTACTTTGCTAACTCTTCTTTTTATTTGGTCTCGCAACTATCCCCCACGAGAATACAAAATATTCACTAAAAAAACATTTTTTTAAAATAATGCTCATGTTTTGATTAGCTTTCAATAAAGTGTCATAATAACAAATGAGATATTGGTATTTGCAAGGAGGATTTAAATTGACTAAAAATGATTTAGAACAACTTAGAATTGAAATAGACGAGATTAATCATCAAATATTTGAGTTATTAAATAAAAGAGGCGAAATCGCTAAGAAAATTGGAGTAGCAAAAATTGATCAAGGCGTTAAACGTTATGACCCAGTTAGGGAACGTAAGATGCTAGATCATATTGCCGAAATTAATGAAGGTCCTTTTAGTACGGCTACCCTCCAACATATTTTTAAAGAAATTTTTAAAAGTAGCTTAGAGCTTCAAGAAGAAGACGATAAAAAAGTTCTCCTTGTTTCAAGAAAAAGAAAATCAGAAAACACAATCGTAAATGTAAATGGTGTTAATATTGGTGATGGAAGCCCAATTATTATTGCAGGTCCATGTGCAGTAGAGAGCTATGAACAAGTTGATTCTGTAGCGAAAGTGTTAAAGGAAAAAGGAATTAAAATTATGCGTGGCGGTGCATTTAAACCACGTACTTCGCCTTATGACTTCCAAGGACTAGGTGAAGAGGGCTTAAAGATTTTAAAAGAGGTTGGCCAAAACCATGGGTTGGCAATTATTAGTGAAATAGTAAGCCCAGAACATATTGAAATGGCATTAGATTATGTTGATATCATTCAAATCGGCGCTAGAAATATGCAGAACTTTGAACTACTAAAAGCAGCAGGTTCTGTAAATAAACCAATTTTATTAAAAAGAGGTTTATCAGCGACAATCGAAGAATTCATTTATGCAGCTGAATACATTATGTCAGAAGGCAATCAAGAAATCATTTTATGTGAACGTGGCATAAGAACTTATGAAAAAGCTACGAGAAATACACTAGATATAACAGCTGTTCCAATTTTAAAACAAGAGACACATTTACCAGTTTTAGTTGATGTTACACATTCAACAGGTAGAAGAGACTTACTAATACCTGCAGCAAAAGCGGGACTAGCAATTGGAGCTGATGGTATTATGGCAGAGGTTCATCCTGATCCTGCTACTGCTTTAAGTGACTCATCTCAGCAAATGAATTTTGACCAATTTGACCAATTTATGTCTGAAGTTAATTCTTTCATAAATCGATAATCAACATAAAAGCGCTGGCTGAACAAAATCAGTCGGCGCTTTTTGAATAATTTGTGAACGTTTGTTTTAAATTAGCAATATATAGTGATAAACTACGAATAATTTACATTTTTTTCTAATAGGTGTATTGAACGAATATTCGTTTCACTATAAGATAGAATGAAGCACTATTTTTGTGGAATATTACGTTTTATGACTATTTTAACTAAATAAAAAACAAACTACATAATAGATAGAATAAGATAGAGGAGTGATGAAAATGACGGTAACGATTTATGATGTAGCACGTGAGGCAAACGTTTCCATGGCTACAGTTTCACGAGTAGTTAATGGTAATCCAAATGTTAAACCTACTACACGAAAAAAAGTAAACGAAGCAATCAGCCGTTTAGGATATAGACCAAATGCAGTAGCAAGAGGACTAGCAAGTAAAAAAACAACTACAGTTGGGGTAATTATTCCAGACATTTCAAATACTTTTTATGCAGAACTAGCACGTGGTATTGAAGATATTGCAACAATGTATAAATACAATATTATCTTAAGTAACTCGGATGAGAATATTGAGAAAGAAATTACATTAATAAATAATATGTTAGCAAAACAAGTTGACGGAATTTTATTTATTGGTGGAACCATTACAGATATTCATCAAGAAGAGTACGAAAAGGCTGGCGTTCCAATCGTATTAGCGACTACATATGATGAAGCTAATAAGATCCCTTCAGTAAATATCGACTATGCTCAGGCAGCATTTGATGCAGTAGATTATTTAATTAAAAAAGGTCACCAAAAGGTAGCATTCGTAAACGGTCCTACTGAAACGAATATTATTGGTTTAAGTAAGTTAGAAGGATATAAACGTGCTTTACAAGAAAATGGAATCGAGTTTGATGAAGAGTTAATAACTTATGGTGATAATACGTATGAATCAGGCAGTGAAGCTTTTGAAGCTTTCCATGAGCGTAATATTATTCCGAGCGCGATTTTCGTAGCATCTGATGAAATGGCGATTGGCGTAATCCACAGTGCCCAAGACCACGGAATATTAGTACCGAATAACCTTGAGGTTATTGGTTTTGATAATACAAGACTGGCATTAATGGTGCGTCCAAAATTATCATCGGTTGCTCAACCAATGTATGATATTGGTGCAGTTGCAATGAGATTATTAACGAAGTATATGAATAAAGAGACAGTGGAAGATCATACAGTCATTCTTCCGCATCATCTTCAAATTCGACAATCAACAAAATAATGTTAAAAGGAAGCAAAGAACTGAATTGTTCGAATGCTTCTTTTTTTTTGTTAAAATCCAACTGTCAAGTACAATTTTTGAAAAATACAATTCCCCCAAGTTTGAACCCCTATTCATTAACTAGATATGAAATTAAAATTTAGAAATAAATTAAATTTCAGCAAATATTACAAATTCCTCCTTTGTAGCTTAAAAAGCGACAAAATTTTTAATGAAAATTGATAAAATGGTAAGCTAGTGACTTAACTTTTGTCTGGAATTTTCCCCCAATTTACTGCGGATCGGAGCCCAAGTACAATATGAATAAGTATAAAGCTACTCGGTTCTAAAAAACTAGTATATTTAATTACATTTCAATACCATTCTATTAATTCTCATAGTATTAGCCCCAATCAGTCTATTAATCATCTTCCTAATTAAGCTCATTTGAATCGTTTACAAATAAAAAACGTATAGTTATAAACTTGATGCTTTTCTATTTGAGGTATCGAGTTTAAATTATAAATGAATAAACAAGAGGAGAGGAATTAATGAAGGAATTTAAAAGGAAATCTTTAAAAGTACTCGCAACTGCATCCATGTTATCAATGTTTTTCTCGACATTTACTGCTTTTGCCGAAAGTCCTGAAAACAACTCGGTACAATCAAAAAATATAGAAGAAATCGTAAAGCAAGGAAGAGAGATTCTCTTAGAACGACAAAAGCTCCTATCTGCCAATGTAAAAGACGCAAAAGACCAATTCGGTTATAAAGATTTAAAAGAAAAAGGGTTAGCCAATGAGTATAAGCCAAATGATCAAGTACGTGTAATTGTTGAAGTTGAAGAACCATCTACCTTAGAAAAATCACCTAAAAGTAAACGAGAACGTTATAAACAAAAACAAGACCAAGTAATAGCGGAAATTCCAAGTAATAAAAATTCAAAATCTAAATCTTCTATGAAAGTTAAGCATCGCTTTTATGAAGGATTTAACGGCTTCAGTCTAGAAACAGAGTTTCAAAATATAAAAGAAATTCAATCAATCCCTGGCGTAACGAATGTACATATTGCAAGAACATACCAACCTTCAATGGGTGCAAGCAAAGAATTGGTACAAGCACAAAAAGTATGGAATCAATATGGGTATGAAGGTGAAGGTTTACTTGTTGCAATTATTGACTCGGGTATAGATTACACTCATAAAGATATGACGTTGACTGAAAAAGGGAAGCAAAGAGAGAAGTGGACTAAAGACGGTATAAAAGCGAAATTTGCTGAAACATCGGTAAACGAAGTTTGGTATAGCGATAAAGTTCCGACAGGATATGATTGGGCAGATGATGATACAGATGTAATACCTGGAGAATATGGAAGCTCACATGGTACACACGTAGCTGGTACAGTTGGAGCAAATGGTGATGAATCAAAAGACGGTGTTGAAGGAATTGCACCTGGAGTTCAATTATTAGCTGAAAAAGTATTTTCTGATAATAGTAGTGGTGCAACTGAGGATGATATTATTGCTGGAATTGAACATGCAGTTACAATGGGCGCGGATGTCATTAACATGAGTTTAGGTACTGACTCAGGTTATGTAGGAGAGGAAAACGACCCGATACAAAAAGCAATTCGTCAAGCAACTGAGCAAGGTTCACTTGTTATCGTTGCAAGCGGTAATGCATCATACAGTAGTAAAAATAATTTATTACAATCATCTCTAAAACCATATGCAGAGAATCCTGATATTGGTGTAGTTGGTGAACCATCTGTAAGCCCTTATGCTATCTCAGTAGCATCTTATGAAAATTCGAAAGTTCATTTAAATACAATGGCAGAAACAAATGGAATTCAGTTACCTTTTCAAGATCAAACTCAATATCCATCTTATTACAACATAAAATTATCTAAAGCTTTATCATATGGTCAAGATTATGAAATGGTTTATGTTGGTGGGGGGTTAGAAGCTTCTGATTTTAATAAAGACTTAACTGGTAAGATTGCAGTCGTAAAGCTTCAGGATATATATAGCTTTTATTCTAATTTCCAATTTGATGCTGAGCGTAAAGGTGCAAAAGCACTAGTTATTATACCACCAGACAATAATATGATGGAAGATTACTCATACGAAAGGTTTAGTCCATATTCAATTCCAGTAGCAACAACTGGAAAAGTTGTTGGAGATGCTTTAATTAATAAACTGACAAGTGGTCAAGTTGTAAAAATGCATTTATCAAATGGGATATATATTGATAATCCTACTAAAAATACGATGTCAGATTTTTCATCAATTGGTGCACCGCATACGTTGGATTTCAAGCCTGAACTATCTGCACCTGGAGGTAGTATCTATTCTACTGTTCCAGGAAACGATTATGAAGTTATGAGTGGAACATCAATGGCAACTCCTCATGTAGCTGGTGGTTCAGCATTATTATTACAATCTCTATATGAAAAAGGATTACCACATTCGAAAGAAACAGCTTTAAAAGCAAAAATTGCATTAATGAATACAGCAAAAATACTTCAAGATCCACGTAAGAACAATGAAGTACCTTACTCTCCACGCGTTCAAGGATCAGGTTTAATGCAAATTCAAAATGCGATTAAAACTCCTGTACTTGTAACTAGCAAAAATATGCCTTTAGAGAAAGCAGGGGCTGTTGCTTTAAAAGAGATAAAAAATGACAGAGTGGTTTTCAACTTGAATGCAGAATCACTTCAAAAGCTTAAACCGAAGGAAGAACTGGAATATTCCGTTTATGTAGATGTTTTAACTGATGAAACAGAAATGAAAGAGTTTGACTTAGATAATGATGGAACATTGGATTCGAAAGAATATTTAACTTTATCAAGTAAGCGCTTAGAGGGTGTTAACTCATATGTTAACGGTGAAAAAGTAACTTCTGTACAAGGAACGACGTTAAAGATTAAATCAGGGCAGGAAAAAAATCTAAATGTTGAGATTCGATTGCCTAGGGGATTAAAGAATGGTGCATTTATAGAAGGGTTTGTTCGATTAGTTCCTAATGGAAATGGCAGTGATTCTGCAGTTCCATTAACAGTTCCATATATGGGATTTAATGGAGAGTGGGATCAAGCAAAAAATATCGATCCAGCAGCATTGGATAAAGATGCATTTTTAGGATATACGGCACTTTGGGATGATGTATCCTCATTACCTATGGGATACGATCCTTATACAGGTAGATTTGATATAAACCATATAGCTGTGTCACCGAATTTCTATGGTCATGGTGCTTATTCTACATTCACTGCATTACGTAATTTACAAAAAACAGAAATGTTCGTACAAAACCAAAAAGGAAAAACCATTCAGTATCTAGGTGATTTTAGTGAATATACAGGTAAACCGTGGAAGTTTAGAAAAAATATTATGGCTTATGGAGATTATATGTTCGGTGGATATCTATGGGACATGACAGATCAAAATGGCAATATTGTACCTGATGGAGATTATGAGTATGTTATTAAAACAACATTAGATTATAAAAATGCCAAACCACAAGAAGTAAAGCTACCTATTAAAGTGGATTCAGTAGCCCCGACAATATCTGATATTCAAGTAAAATCAAAAGATGGAAAATATGAAATTTCCTACAAAGCAGAAGATACAAAAAATGGAAGTGGATTTAAAATCGGACTTATTTGGTGTAATGGCCAGTTTATGGATACCGTAGAACTTGGAAAAACATCATTAATTGTCGATGAGGAACCGAAAAGTGTAGTAGTGATGGGTGTTGACTATGCTTATAATCAAGGTTATACAGTGTGGGGAGATCCGTCGTATATTAATCAAGATATGGTTATCTCATTTTTCTGGGTAGATCCAGTCTCTGATGTAAATAAAGATAATCCAGCATATATTATTAGTTATGCATCTAATCGAGTAGACTGGAAAATTAATGTTAAAAATAGTAAAGGTGAAATCGTTGATTCCTTTGAAGTGAAAAATGAACATTCACTACGAACTCAATGGGCACCTAAGGCTGACCTTCCAAACGGAACATATTATATTTCGGCCGATATAGTCACAAAAAGTGGCCTAAAAGTAACAACGAGACCAGAGGAAATTACAGTTCGACAATGAGAGTTTAATTTGATTGATAGATAAGTAGAGTAATAATAAAAATGACAGGGTCTTCAATTGAAGATCCTGTCATTTTTTCGTCTTGCACATTTTATTATATAAAAGGCTTCTTTTGCTGAATGTGCAATGGCTCAAGTGCACGGTATAAGACTTGTTCATTGTATTCCTCTATTTCCTTTTTCCTTGGAATTGGCTTAACAATTGATGGATTGTCTGTCCACGTTGTAGGTAACTTAACATTAGCAATTTTCTGCCATTTTTCTAGCCAGCTATCCGGTATTAGGTTTGAGGTTGGTTGTTGATTTGTCATAGCTAGCCATACTTGTGACCAAGCTCTTGGTACTACTCTCCAGTAATCGTATCCTCCTCCAGCAACAGCAATCCATTTTCCATCGCAATATTTATGAGCGATTTCATGTGCGATTTTTGGGATTTCCTCGAATGTCTTCATTGTCGTACAAAGATGAGTTAATGGATCGAAACAATGCGAATCGGAGCCATTTTGGGTGAGAATTACATCTGGTTTAAAGTATTCAGCTATATCGGTTATTGCTTTTTTATAGCTTAATAGAAATGATTCGTCCTCGGTGAATGCATCAATTGGAATGTTAAATGAGTATCCGAAACCTTTACCTTGTCCTCTTTCGGTTAACGCACCTGTACCAGGAAATAGATATCTACCAGTTTCATGGATTGAGAGTGTGCAAACAGTCGGGTCATCATAAAATGCCCACTGAACTCCGTCTCCATGGTGTGCGTCCGTATCTACATATAACACCTTTAAACCGTATTTTTGTTGAATATATTTTATGGCGATTGCACAGTCATTATAAACACAAAAACCAGAGGCTTTTCGTTTAAAACCGTGATGTAGCCCACCACCTAAATTAAAAGCATGATTGGATTTTCCTTCTAGAACGGCATCTACTGCTGTTAATGTGCCTCCAACAATTAAAGAACTGGCCTCGTGCATATTTTTAAAAATGGGTGTGTCTTCAGTTCCAAGCCCAAATTGTTCAGCGATATTTGCACTAACTGGTTCGCGGCTTGCTTTTTTAACTTGTTCGATAAATTGTAAATCATGAAAAAGGAGCAGCTCGTCATCAGTTGCTAATCTTGGTGGAATAATATCAGCATCATTTAATAGATTACTAGATTTTAATAGTTCATAAACTAATTGAGAGCGAATCGGATTAAATGGATGTTTTTCGTTGAACTGATAGGCATGGTATTCTTCGCTATATACTAAGTATGCATCCTTTTTCATCATGATTCACTCGCTTCATTTGGCCAAAGAATTTTATATCCTTCAGTTTTTAATGTTTGAATGATCGTAAGTGGATTCATCGTTTGAATTCTAAATACAAGAACCTTATGATCCACTTCTTTTGCAGGGTAAACAAGGACACTTACAATATTAATGTGTTCTTTTGAAAATACGTTAACAACGTCACTTAAAATACCTGGATGATCATGGACTAAGATTTCTATTTGGGAGCTAGGTTGATATGCTCCTGTTAAAGTTACTAGAGTGTGCAAAACATCAATTTCGGTCACAATTCCTATTAATTTTTTGCTAGATACGACAGGTAAACAGCCTATTTTATATTGATAGAAATAAGTTGCTACTTCTTCAACAAAGTCAATTGGACTGCAAGTTATAACATTAGTAGTCATAATTTTTTCAACAGGAACCTCAAGTACAGATGAAAATGCTTGTGGAAATAATGTTGAAGGTAGGGCATCCCGTACATCTCGATCAGAAATGATTCCAACCACTTGATTATCTTCATTAATGATTGTAATATGACGAACATCACCTGTTCGAAAAATTGTTACTGCTTCACCAATAGTATTTTCTTTTTTTAAAGTAATGTTTGAACTGCGCATAATATCTTGAATAAGCATTATTTTGAATCCTACCTTTCGAGATTAAAGTTCAATTAGTACATATATCTTTGTAAAAAGCGTAGTGCGTCAAATGCTTGAATTTCTTCAGTTGTAACTCGTTTTCCCATTCTTACCATTAAACAGTTTGCTGGATGGGAACAGATTTCAGGATCATCAGTTGCAAATTGGATGAGTCCACCGGCATTCATCATTTTTTCCATCATTTTTCGATATTCCCATACATTTAAACCAGTACCTTTTAAATCCCAATGCCAATAATACTCTGTTGTGATAATGATATAGTCTTCCATTGCATCATCTAGCATTGAGAGAATTAACATGTTCTTGGCAACTGAAAATCCTCTGAATTCAGGTATTACTTCAATTGCTCCAAGCTCGATTAAATTTTCTAGAGTTGTTTTTGACCATCTTTCAAGTGGGTCTGGATATAAATAAGTTACATAACCAACTATTGTTTGATCAAGTCTAGCAATAATAATTCTAGCTTCAGGTAGACTAGCAATTTCAACAATTGCTTTATGTTGTTGTGCTGGTTGTCTAAAAGATGTTAAATTTTCATGAAAATGATATGTTTCAAGTAAGGCAGATTCGACTGGTCCCTCTATAATTAATTCACCATGCACAGTTTGAATTGTTTTTGAAAAATATTTTTTTGGGTGATCCAATATTTCTCACTCCCTTTAGAAAACACCTTTTTAATAATCATACTAAAAAATGCAGGAAAGACATACAGGAAAAAAAACAGTAGGTGTCTAATACATATAAATGGTTAATTTATTAAAAATACTGAAAATTAAATCTTATCATTGTATAATGATAGTAGAGAATATCAAGGAGGGATTTATATGAAGGTGGAAGCGCTTCCTGTAAAAAATGGACAATTTAATTTAAAAAACTATGAGGAAACTTATAAAAATTTTAAGTGGGAAGATGTAGAAAAAGAGTTTTCTTGGTATACAACACAAAAGTATAATGTGGCTTTTGAAGCTATCGATCGTCATGCAAATTCTGATCGAAAAGATAAAGTTGCATTGTATTACAAAGATGATAAGCGAAATGAAAAATATACGTTTGAAGAAATGAAAATTAATTCAAATAAGGCTGCAAATGTTTTAAAACAATTCGGTGACGTTGAAAAAGGTGATCGAGTATTTATTTTCATGCCCCGTCAACCAGAATTGTATTTTGCGCTTTTAGGAGCTTTAAAATTAGGTGCTATTGTTGGACCTTTATTCGAAGCATTTATGGAAGGCGCTGTTAAGGATCGTTTAGAGGATAGTGAGGCAAAGGTATTAGTCACAACGCCAGCATTATTATCACGTGTTCCAGTTAATGATCTACCTGCGTTAAAAACAATCTTCCTTATAGGTGATGACGTTGAGGAAGGCGGTAAATTTGTAGATTTTAAAGCTCGCTATAAAGAGGCGAAAACAGATTTTGAGATTACATGGTTAAATCGTCATGATGGTTTAATTTTACATTATACTTCGGGTTCAACTGGAAAACCAAAAGGTGTTCTTCACGTTCAACAAGCGATGATCCAACACTATCAAACTGGTAAATGGGTGACTGATTTACAAAAAGATGATGTATATTGGTGCACAGCGGATCCAGGTTGGGTAACTGGAACTTCTTACGGTATTTTTGGACCTTGGTTAAATGGTGCTTCTAACGTGATATTAGGAGGTCGTTTCAGTCCAGATGCTTGGTATGAAACAATTCAAGAATTCGGTGTAACGGTTTGGTATAGTGCTCCGACAGCATTCCGTATGCTTATGGGTTCAGGGGAAGACATTATTAAGAAATATGATTTAAGTTCACTTCGACATATTTTAAGTGTTGGAGAGCCTTTAAATCCAGAGGTAGTTCGTTGGGGAGCAAAAGTATTTAATTTACGAATCCATGATAATTGGTGGATGACCGAAACTGGAGCTTCATTAATTTGTAACTATCCATGTATGCCAATTCGCCCAGGTTCAATGGGTAAACCATTCCCTGGAATCGAGGCAGCTATTGTTGATAATAACGGTAATGAAGTTGCTCCATATACGATGGGAAATCTAGCGATTAAAAAGGGTTGGCCGTCGATGATGAACACAATTTGGAATAACGAAGCAAAATTCCAATCATATTTCTTAAATGATGAGTGGTATGTTTCAGGTGATTCAGCTTATATGGATGAGGATGGGTATTTCTGGTTCCAAGGTCGAGTAGATGATGTTATTATGACTTCTGGGGAGAGAGTAGGTCCATTTGAAGTAGAAAGTAAGCTTGTCGAGCATCCTGCGATTGCAGAAGCTGGTGTAATTGGTATACCAGATCCTGTAAGAGGTGAGATTATTAAAGCATTTGTTGCACTAAGAGATGGTTATGCTGCTTCAGATGAACTGAAGGAAGAAATCCGTAACTTTGTAAAACTAGGACTAGCAGCTCATGCAGCACCTAGACAAATCGAGTTCCGTGATAAATTACCAAAAACTCGAAGCGGAAAAATTATGCGAAGAGTATTAAAAGCATGGGAGTTAGACCTTCCAACTGGTGATTTATCAACGATGGAAGATTAATAAAAAAAGAAAACCATTGGAAAAAAATCCAATGGTTTTCAGACTGTTGACAAACGCTCGCTTTCTTCGTTGCTTCGCCTGTCTGCGGTGCTCATTACCGTCTAGGGTAACTCCGCTCCTCACCAGGCTTCGCGCCTCGAAAGACAAGCGCTTGCAATCAGTCTGAAACTCAAGTTTGTAGGACTCTGTTTATATAATGAAAACCATTGGAAAAAAATCCAATGGTTTTTTTGTTGTTTTAAAATTTTCGATCGGAGCCGCCACCGCCGGAGCTTCCTCCGCCACCGCCCCTTGGGCCACCGCCACCGGATGAGTTTAATATTGCAGGTAATAAATTCAAAATGAAATAAGTAAGTATACCATTAAAGAATATCATATCAATGATGATAATCGCGATCACAATCGCAATGATGATGAATACTTTTAAATTGTCCCATAAATTACTTGTTTTAGAATGACCTGTTTGTTCAGAGCCATTTAAAATAACATTATATAGTGATTTATATGTGTTTGTTATCGCAAGGGATTCTTCACCTTTTTTCAAATATGGAATAGCACTCTGGTCCAGAATGTTCCCAGATCTAATATCTGTTACAACTCCTTCTAAACCATATCCTACTTCGATTCTTATTTGTCTGTCTTTTTTAGCATATAACAAAAGAACACCATTATTTTTCTCTTTATTACCTAAACCATATTTTCGAAATGCTGTATTAGCATATTCTTTAATATCATTTCCTTCCAGACTTGGGATCGTTAATACCGCAAGTTGAGCAGAGGTAGTGTCTTCCAATTTTTTCCCTAATTGAATTAGAGTTTGCGTATCTTCTTTGTTGAGAACATTTGCATAATCTTGTACATAAATGTCTCCTACTTGAGAAGGTACTTTAATTTCAGCATTTGCTCCTGTAGCAAATGAAAAAAGAAATCCTATTAGGAATATTGCTGAGAGAAATTTTCTCATTTATTACCATCGCCACTAAAGTCAACCTCAGGTGTAGCTTTATCTTTTTCAGATACTTCAAAGTAATCCTTCTTCTCGAATCCAAAAGGTCCAGCTACTAGTACTCCCGGGAATTTTTTGATTTTTTGGTTGTAAACAGTTACTGCATCATTATAATCTTTACGAGCAATAGCTAGTCGATTTTCAGTTCCTTATAGGTACATTTTTGGTCATAAAGCAAAAAACTTAGAGATAAATTACTAAAAATATAAAGATCATAAGGGAAATTATAATAATTTTAATTCGCTCAAAAATGCTATCTTTGGACAAAAATAAAAGGAGGTAGAGGTTTAATAGTAGAATATTAAACATATGAGTTAGGTCGTATTTATTTTGGGGGTTAGGCAATGAGTTTTGAAAATTTAAGATATAAGTTCGTAAGTAAAGAAGTTGAAACTATTGAAATGGTTAGAGGGAAAATAAAAAAATTTAAAGCCATTAACATTGGAGTATTAGATCTAGAAACAGGAATAGAATATCCTCACCCATTATCTCATTTCATCAAAGCAGAGTATGAATTTATGGGGAGAAGCATTAATACTCAGTCAGCTCCCGCAAATACAATTTGTAGATTCTTAAATTACTTACAAGAAAAAGTAATAAGTGAAGATGAAGAGTTTATTGACTTAAAAGATTTAGGTATTAGAGGATTGAAAAGAATTCACGGAAGTCGGTATATAACTAGCTTATCTTTAAATGGTTTACAGAAAAACACTGTAGAACAATATGAAAAATATATCAATAAATTCTTCCTATACCTTAGAAAAATGAACTACCTAAATGAAAAGTTTGAAATTGAGGCTAGGGTAAATTCGAAAGGTCAGACTATAACAAAATCACTGTTTAGAACCCCCACTCTACCGACTCGATTTCCCTCTAAAGAAACTTCTAAGAGTAGACCTGCTAAATTGAAGGATTTCGGAGAAAACCGTAGAGAATTAATTGTTCAGTTTATTATCATTGCTAGAAATATTGCCCCTGACATTGCTCTTGGTTTATGTTTGCAATTTTATGGAGGTTTGAGACGAGGAGAAGTTGTTAATGTGTCTAGAGGAGATTTAAACATTAATTATCGAGAAATGATGGTAGTTAATATTAGGGACAATAGAAAGGAGTTTTTCTCTCATCTAAAGGATACTAAATTTGAGAATCCAAAGAGGTTAAATTATTTGAGTGTCGATTTAGCTAAACAAACTATCTTAGATAATGATTTGGTATGGGAAGTTTATGATGACCATATGAAAATGTTAGACATTATGATCAGAAATAAAAAAATTAAGAATCCAAGTGCCCTATTTGTTGATAAAAGTGGAAATCCGATGTCTGGTAAGGTTTATGAAAGACGGTTTAGTAAAGTTAAAAAAGCTTTTCTGCTTTCGTTAATTGGTCATAAAGATTTCTATACTTTTGATACTTCGATTTGGGGCACACATATTGGGAGAGGCGTTTTTACAAATTTACTAATCGATATGGGCTTTACAGTAACTCAATTAGCTATCGCAAGAGGGGATAGGAATATAAACTCAGCTTTAGATTATATTGATGCAACACTAACTAATCAACAAATTAAAGAAGCAATAAATGAATTTAAAAACTATCCAGAAGAAAGATTAGGAATCATCAATATTGAAAAGGCAAAGAAGCTATGGAAGAAAGGTGTAATCAGAAGTGGCAGATAGAGATGAATGGATTACTTTAACTCAAGTAGTAAAATCGGGTAAATACACTAAAATAGCATTCACACACAAAGGTTTCAACTATTACATCAAAGAAAATTTCTTGCAAATAAAATACGAACAGTATGGGAAGTGTAGAACTACCTATTTAAAAAGGAGAGAATTGGACGAATTAATAGAGTTTATCGATTCACTTGAATCAAACTACTATAGAGATAAAGAAGTTGCAAAATTACTAGGTTTTTCCGGGGTAAATGCAATTGCTGGTTCGGATTCTAAAAGAAGGGTAATAGATGGTATTAAAAGCTTATGTAATAGTGAAGGGATAGAATTTAAGTATTACGACAAACCTTTCAAAGGTGCGAAATTATACATAAATAAAAATCAAATTGATCAATTCCTTAATACACATATTTGTCAGTTAGATGTTTATAAAAAATATAATCTTGATTACGTTGAACTGTGCTATTTGGAGAGGAGTTCTAATATTACAAGAAAAGTAGTTTCGAAGACGATTTGGTACTATTTAAGTGATATAGCAGAAAAGTATTTTATTAAACCCAAAGCAGAAGAATTTTATACTATAGTACAAGTATGTAAGATGTTCAGAGCATCCAGAAATAAAATAGAAAATTTTCTTAGTAACGAAGAAAATTTAGAAATTATTAAAGTAAAAGGTAAGAAGTATTTTCTAAAAAGCGAAATTGATAACTTATTTAAAAGAGAATCTGAAATTAAATCTAAGTATTGTTCCGTTGAAGAAACAAAAAATATTCTTAATCTTAAGCATATTCCTTTTGATAAGCTAAAATCATTTCCGTCCTCTACTTTAATGAATACAATCTTAAATAATGGTACTAAAAATACCGTATTTTTAAGGGAAGAAGTCGAAAAATACAAAGCCGAGAAAGAAGTACGAGATTTGATAAATCAAGCAATGGAAAATGATTCTTTAACTGCTTTTCATCTTATTTTGGATATAAAAAAAATTTCTTTTTCAGTGAACAGTCAGTACACAAAAAAAATGTGGTTTCAGCATTGTAAAGAAAAATTACTATTGACGAGATCAAATGTTCAAGCAACAAAAGCTTTAATAAAAAATTTAGTAGATTGTACAGAATATCTTTCTCTTCTTACCCAACAAAAAGAATTGTACTCCTTCCATTCAAACGAAATTAATCTTTTTATTTTTAATGATTCTGTTGCTAAATCGAAACAAACATACTTATATAGTTTTATCATAGAATATCATTCTAATGTTATGAGGTTGGCTTTAAATAGAAACAGTACGTCAAAAACTTTTGATATAAAAAAAGTAACAAATCCCTATCTAAATGAAGTGAAAGAAAAACCCAAAGAGTTATATTCCTACGATGAATATTTAAAGATTTATGAGTATTCAAAGGATATGAAACATAAACAACGATCCATATTAGATGCCGAGAACATAATTAAAGGAAACCAAGATAAACAATATTATTCTTCTGCATGGCTATACGTTCTAATTCATCTGTGTAATGGCTGGCGGCATATTGATGTTATTTCCCTTACTTCAGTTGATTTAAGCGAGATAAATATTTACTCTTTAGAGACTTTAAAACAAAGAGATTTAACTCTTGAAGAAGCAGAGTGTATTGTAAATCAGTTAAGAAGAAAAAAACTTACTGTTAATAAAACTGGTTCCTCAAACCAATTTTATTGTGCAGATGAACTGGTGCTTCCAATTGCAACTGCATCAGTAATATGTACTCTAATATTAAACAAAACGACTGGTCTATTTAATGATTCTATGATTAACTTTGGCACCAAAAATAGTAAATTTTCTAGTAAATGCCACAATATATTTTTCAAAGAGTTTATTGATAAAAATGATGGCTTTAGTTTTAAATCACTTCAAATGAATAGAACTGTACTAGTTTTAATTTATATGGTTTTAGTGAAAAAAGGCCGCGGAAGTGCAGCGTTAGAAATGGCACAAAGATTGAGAGCACATGAGGACTATGAAACTACAAATATATATATGCATTTCCCTCAAGAAGAATTGGACGAGCTTTGTGAAAGTTTATTTAGTAGAAAGCATTTTGGATTCATTACGGACCTTTTAGCAGAAGTTATTATTGGAGAAAATTTCGATAGAAATGATAGAACACAAGAAATTATCAGGATCAATCAAAAGTTTGGTGATATTCAAAAAATAGAAGCAACAGTAGGATTCGTAAACAAAATATTATCTGAAAGGCAAACTGTAGCTGATATTATTTTTAATCTTGGAATAGATGGTGCTACCGATTTGATGTTTGATTTAAATGCAAATGCATTACCAAGTCGACAGGAAAATGTCCAGTGCCTATTGGCTTCAGACGGCTGTATAAGACCAGAACTTGAAAATTGCCTTGATTGCCAATATTCGGTGCCAAATTTCTTAGCTATATCAACATTAAGTGAAAATATTAAATCAACTATTATTGATTTTATTGAGGAATACGATCCTACGAGTTTTGAAGCTGAAAAGACTAAGTTAATGAATCATTTGTTTATAGATATGGATAATTTCGAGAGAGCCATTCAAAGATTTGGTAAATCAGAAGTATTTAAATTTTTTGATGGTGGCGAAGAGAAGTACAATGAATTACTTAATTTACTGGATAATATTGTCTTAGAAAAAGATTACGAAAAGTATTTAACATACAATCCGGTCTATTTAAATTAGGAGGCTCCAATGTCCTTAGAAAATATACAAATAGATATTGATATAGAATTTTTTTCCGACGAACAATTTGACATTGAATTAAGCGTAAAGGAAAGTAAACAAGTCTTTCATGAAATGAAGACACGATTTATTAACTCGGAATTTGATGATGATGTTTGGCTAATTGAAAGAACTGATTATGCAAAGCAACATAATAAACTAGATTTTAGTAAATTAGATTTTGCATTATTTAATGGTACTCTACCAGATAGTTTTAAACTAATGGTAAAATGTTGGATTGTACAATTGGTTAAGAAATATAAAAGACAATTCATTACTTCCTTTATTTATTTTGTAAAAGCATTTGAAGTGACTAAAGGATTTAGAGTTGAAGAGAAAAATAGTTTAATGAACTATATTGAATACAGTGATCTTGGTGCTAAAACACAACGGGATATCGCAGTGGCGGTTTGCAATTTCTTTGACTTTACCGAATTAGAAATATCAGAAGTCTATGTCCCTTCTCTTGTAGAACTATTGAACAAAATTCCAGAGGTATCTAATATAAGAAGATTACCACCTTCAAAGGACATTCTTTCTTTTTCTTATTTTCTTGATTTGTATTTTGAAGAATTGAAAGACGAATCAGTTCATAATGGAGACTTGGAAAATGAACTTTACTTTATTTATCCATTAGTAATTTGGTGGAGGTTATCAAACATAATACCTATGAGACCAACTGAGTTTTGTCATATCAAAAGGAATTGTGTATCTCCCGTAAATGATAAGTATTATATTAAATTGCCAAGAAGAAAAACCTCGAATAAGAGAATACAAAATTTAGATACGATTTTAATTGATTATGAAATGTTCAATCTTATTAGTCACTACCAAGATATAACTGATAAATTCGGCAAAACTGATACTTTGATTTCTTATAAATCGCTTGCTTATTCAGATTTATCTAGAAATCGCTTATCGACGAAAAAAAATTTAGACATATTCTCTATTGATATTTTGTCTGGTTTAATTAAAAGATTCTATAATGTCATGGAGAAAAAATTTGATTGCATCATCTCTAAAGAAAACTATATACGCCCCAATGACACAAGACATCTTGCATTTGTCTCATTAATGATGCAAGGCTACTCCCCTATAGAAATTGCAAGGTTGGGAGGACACTCAACAATCTCTGCTCAATATCATTATAGTGCTCATATTGAGTTTTGGGTTGATTGTGAAGTATTTAAGTTAATGACTAAATCAAAACAAGTAACAAATTCGAATCTTAATTTAGGAACGATCCCAAAAGAAATCAAGTTAAAAGCCTATGGAGTAGAAAGTGAATTTAAAAAAAAGCTAAAGATTGGTTACTGTAAAGATAAAGATCAAAGATGTGAATCAAGAAAATGTTACCTGTGTTCTCATTGGGGTATAACTCCTGATGAATTTATCGAAAAAGAAGAAACGATTAAACAGATAATCTTCACAAGAAAAAACAAAATTACCGAACTTGTTACAATGATTAGTAATCTCAACAGACAGTTTATTAATGATGAGTTGTCAAGGAGGGACACGGGTATCTTAACCCAACTAAAAACTAAAGCAAACGCTGCACAACACGAAATCAATAGCTTAGCAAAGTTATGCACGATTTTAGGTGAAGGAGTAATAATAAATGGTGATAAAATCGGTAGGTCGTAATCACAAACTCTCAGAAGAAGAAGTTAGAAGTGTAATTAGATTATTTAAAGAAAATGAACAGCCAATCGGAAATATCAAATACTCTGAAATTCACAAATTCGCTAATAAGCTTTTCGAATCGAATGAATTATCAGCATCGACTTCTGATTCGTTTTGGCGAAAAGAAGGTCGTTTAGGTAGGAGTGAAGTAGACAAAGCTAACAGGGTATTTAGCGAAACAATTGTCATTGCTAAAGACTTACAAATTACCGTGCCTAACGTAGTCGATTTGGTAAATAAAAAGTATAAGAATAAAGAGGAATTGTTAACGAATTTAATAATAATGGAAAAACAATTTCATTCAACATTACAAAGGGAAAAAAAACTAAAGGAAGCAAATCAATCGCTTGAAGAGAATTTGAAAATAGAAAAGATTAAAAAGAAATCCGTGGAACAACAAAACAGTTCTTTACAAGAGTTAGTGTATTTAATGTGGAGAATCTTATCAGAAACTTCTAATCCTGAAGTGCAACAAAAAACTGATTATGCAATGAAAACTGTATTCAGTTCGCCTACTAGTTTCTTAGAATTTAAAGAAAGAAATGAGAAGTTAGCCAATGAGGTTATTCCATTTAACCTTGCGGATAATTCAAAAACGAAGTTTTCAAGTAGGTTTAGAAAAAGTTAATGGGTGGCAGTGTCGTGAAACCTAAAGTTGAAAGAAAGAAAGGAGTCGCGACCAATTATCTCAATTATTATTTGGCAGGATTTCAGTACATTGAATTGAAGGGATTCGATACCACCACAATTATTTTTTACCTGCTAGAAATGATGAATTGCAAATAATGACAACTCACAAATCAAAAGGATTAGAGTGTGATATCGTATTCCATTTAGACTTATACGAATATATATTACCTAATCATATAATGCCGATAAAATTCAGGACGTAAACCCTCACTATGTTGGAGTAACAAGAGCTAGAGAGGTATTGTTTTTACAGAACTTAAAAGAGGTGAAATATCTGGATTTTTATCAAATACTCATTTAAAATTACTAGCTATATGACTTATCTATTTCAACAAGCATCATCAATTTATGTAGATGGAATGGTGCTTGTTTTATTTTTGTCTTATTGAAACACAACTTCTCACTATAGATTTTTTTTAAAATGTGGAGAAACTAAGGAACAACTTATTTTATAGAAATGTACACATAGGGTTACCTAGGCATTATTGATTAGAAGTTGAGGAAGACCTAATTCCTTTTTTAATGAAGGTTATTATCTACAGTGAAACTTTAAAAATAGTATTTTTAAAGTTTTGGGTACTATTACAAATAATTAACCGCACCAAACCGCACGTAACCGAACCGCAACGTACCTAACCGCGCCCAACCATACCAGATTTGACCATATTCTCATCAGCAATAGGAAGGTCAATCCTATTGAACAGTAATGTCTGTTTCGAATTAATTGTCTAGTATGAATGTAGCATTTCTTAATTTAGAGATTTTATTTAAGTTACCCCGAAAGAATAAACAATATTTACTCTAAACTTACCGTACCTAACCTTCCGTACCATATTTAATTTTTTCTTGATTTAATTTTTATCCTAATCCTTCCAAGTATGATTTCTCCAATTAGTTGGGATAATAGCATCTTTCAATGCACTAGCAATCATTCCTAAGTGATTCTTATCATCTCTCAAAACGTGGCATCTTCTACACAATGTTCTCAAATTCGAAAACTTGTTATCTGCAAATTTCCCACTTTTAATGTGGTCAATGTGACATTCATTTAGGGACAATTCTTTTCTGCATTTAACACATCTTTTTCCGTCCCTTTTCCAAATAAATGGTCTGACGTTCTTTATCCAGGTTTCTCTAGGAACTCTTAATTTGGGCATTTACTATCTCCTCTTCAACAGTAAATGAGCATATTTCAAACCTGCCGTAACCTAATTTTCTCGCATCTCCTATACCAGCAAATAAGCCAGCATCTATACAAATCGAATGCATTTGTTCTCTTGCAACCAAAGTCGATTCCCAAGCAATTTGAAATTCCGCTTCCCATCCTGTTCCAACTGCCAATCGGTATCGAATGTTTTTTACTTTATTCCTTGTAACTGGACGGATATCAATATAAACATCTTTAGAATGATCGTCGTCAATAGAATTAACCGAAATATATCTATTTAATAGAATTACATCATCTATAATTTGTAATGTTGCAGAAACATTTGGCTCCAGTGAACCCAAGCCTCTTTTTGTATGTTTTGCACCTGCCCTTATAGTAGAAAATAAATAATCTGGTTTTAAATATAGTTGATCACTTGAGGTCGCTAAATAAGTGTCTTTCCATTCTTCAGGGTTATTTCCAGGAACACCTGATTTTTCTTTTCTAAAGGGGGAGATAGCATCCAGTCTCATATTGTTATAAAGAAGTGGTCTTGTTCCCCTTATTTTTATTCTAGCTCTAAGAAAAGTCATTGATTTACCTCCTTTTAATATTTATAAGTATTAATATTGACAATTTTTTCTAGTTTATACTACTGTATTCCTTTTTTTTACTTTTCTACCATAGTAGTGAGGTGAAAATTATGTCCGAATTATTAAAAATGGTAGGAGATAGAGTTCGATATCTCCGTAAGCTAAAAGGATTGACCCAAGAAGAGTTAGCTGAAAAAGCAGAGGTTCACTATACCTATATAGGTGGTATTGAACGTGGGGAAAGAAATATTTCGTTAGAAACATTTGAAAAAATAAGTAATGCTTTAAATGTTCTACCGTCCGTAATTTTTCACAACGACAAACCGAGTTTTCCCGCTAATGATTTAGATAGGGAAGAGATTCTGAAGTTCCATAAACAACTTTTAGAATCTAGAAATACAAATGAAATATTGCTGATTCACGAAACTGTAAAAAAAATAATCAGTTTGCTTGATAGTAAATAATTAAAATTTATTAAAAATAGGCTCTGTTAAAGTAAGTTTATATCGAATAAATGAAAAAGGACTGTCAAATTTTAGACAGTCCTTTTAAATTCTATCGCAATCCGTTAGGTTTTTTTGAAAATTAATTGGCTGTTCTGTTTCCAAAAATAAGAAAATTATATGATACTCATTAATTCTTTTAAGTGACTCGCAAAATTGTTGGATATCAAACAATGTTACTTTCATTGTGGCACGATTTTTTTTTTTGAAATTCTTCTGAAAAACACAAAGGCTAATTTAAGAAACTATTTTAATCCATATTCTTGAGCAATATCATGAATGAGCTTAGAAAGAGTCCTTTTGCCTAATTCGTTGTACATTGAATAATTGCCTGTTATGAGCCTAATAACAGATTCTCTATTGGGAAAGAGGTTTGGAAATTCAGTGACCATTGAGTTAATTTTGTCTTCATCATAAATTTTTGCCTTTATAATTACTTCCATAGCAAAGTCTTTATGATTTTTATATAACTCTCTTAATTGAAAAGATTTTATGTTATTTTTAGCCCTTTCTATGAAATCGGGATCTGCTAATGAATTAACTTTAAAGTCTATGTTAAAATATTCAGGATTGTTATACCAATTTTCTAGATACTTTTTATCTTTTCTTTTTCGAATTTTTAGTGTGAACATAATGTCATCGTCAAATCCACGATCATAGGGGTTTAAATGAAGGTCAAATTTTTGACTTCCTTTGAAATTTGAATTACAAACATGGCAACTAGGAACCAAATTAAAGAAGGATAATGCAAAAAAAGGAAACTCATCCTGACTATAAAAATGATCAAATTCGGGACGTGTTGCCCCTTTGATTGTCGAGTGGGGACGATGTGTATGTGTAAAATTTCTATTGCAATATGGACATACGTTTACACCTAATTTTTCTGCAAGATATTTTGCACCCCAGCTTTTTGGGTCTTCGACGTTAACAAAAGAATTATAGTGAAATGAATACTCTACTCTAGCAGAAAAAATTTGTGCAGGTGTTGGAACAATAAATTTATTATATTTCCTTATTCGTGAATTAACCTTTTTTTTTGCTTCTTGGGTTGGTTTTGTATTTTTTATTTGTTTTAATAAATTTGGGAAGTTTTTCTCAAATTCATTCTTAAGAATGTCTTCAAGTACATCTGGTCTTCCAGTAATTATTTCCTTTATTCTCTTTAATAGAATTCTTAAAAATGCTCGATGATCGTTTTTCTCTTTAAGATAGGAAATTAATAGCTTCTTTAAGAAACCTCTTTTTATGAAAAAATTATAAAAATAATCTTCAGCGAGTTGATCTAATTCGGGTCTTGTAATATGTATCATTTATTTTTACCTCTATTAAGATCATTTGACTTCACAAGGTCATCAATTTGATCCTGGAAATCATCTAATACCTTACGAATATTTATAAAATCTAATTGAATTTTTTCTTGAAGCATATTAAGTAATTTTGTCTTAATAATAGGGTCACCAATTATGTCTATAGTTCGCTTTATAATATCACTATTTTTTACGATAGT
This sequence comes from Gottfriedia acidiceleris, assembly GCF_004138285.1. Lineage (GTDB taxonomy): Bacteria > Bacillota > Bacilli > Bacillales > Bacillaceae_G > Gottfriedia > Gottfriedia acidiceleris_A. The sequence goes on from NZ_SCFN01000012.1 coordinate 186,166, forward strand.
AGGGTCGTAATCTTCCCCAATTAATATGTCTACAACCTCATTAATTTTTCGTTTGGCAAATTCTCCTATTAAACCATCTTGCATAAAAAATGAATTAGCTAAAAGATTATGAATGTTAGAGGCAAAAGTTTGTTGGTGGTCTTCAATTTTTTCCACTAAGATCGATGATTCATTTAAATAGTTTCTTTTTAAGAATGTGATATTCGATTTTGGTAAATCTGATACAACAAATGGTGAGTTTGATGTCATTATAACTTGAATATTGTATTTATTTTCTATATCGTTGAATAAATAGGAAATTAAGTTGATAAATTCATCTAAAAACCTTTTTTGCCATTGTGGATGAAGATAAACCTCTCCCTCATCGACAAGGATTATGATATCATTAACTTTTTTTCTGTGCTCCATCAAAGAAAAAGCATAATTAAACCTTGAGTACAAATTAAAGAAAGCTGTTTCTCCTGAACTCATATCCTGCCAATCTAGTTCAATAAAATCGTTAGTATAAACTACCTCTTGATAAATTTTGAAAAATCTTTCTAATTTAGAATCCCCTTTAATAATTTCAATTTCTAAGGTTTCTAAGGAATTTTCTTTAAAAGGTTTTAGGCGTTTTTCCTCTAGTAACCCTTTGATAATATCAAACATATCTTTTAGGTTTTTAGCCATACTTAAAAACAGTTCTTTATTATCAAAACTTCTGTTCTTTAGTGCATCAATCAACCACTTAAAAATATTATTATATTTATTCGGACCATTTTGAATCTTTAGTTTTGAAAAATCATTAATAAGAGAAGATTGGTAAGGTTCCAAGGATCCATGTTCTATGAAAAAGTGACATAAAAAGTTATATATTACTCTATCTTCTATTTTCTGATTTAATTTATTATCAATTTTTTTAAGGAATGAAATTACTTGATCACTAAAATCTACTTGATCATCATGTATATCAATATTATTAAATACTATATAAAGTGTTTTTGGTACTTTAAAAGGCAACGTTGTTATAGGTTCGTTTCTTTTATTAGACAAAAAGCTAATTTTACGAATTGTTTCATAAACGTTATGAATATATACTTCACTTTTATTACTACTTAATTTATCACCTTTATCATTTCTTACTAGATAATTAGTAGATATATCAATTATATTATTTTCTTCACTTCCAAGCTTCTTATTATCAAAAATGTTAGAAAAGTGAATGATCTGAGTATTACTTAAATTAGGAGAAGAGTCTTGGAAGTGATATTGAAAATAACAAAGTTCTAAAGGTGCCTTTATCTTTTGTATCTTTATGTTTTCATGATTATAAATATATAGCTTGTTATTAGATGGATTAGTAAACACAATAATCAATTCATCCTTAATACTAAAAGATTTATTATTGTATCTATCATATTTAATTGATAAGTTTTCTTTAATTAAGTCTAAAACACTAGTTTTACCTACGCCATTTTCACCAACAATGGCTGAAAATTGCTTAATTATTGAGGTTAATTCTTTTCCAATTGTCATTTCTGTTGTAAAGAAATTTTCTATAAAGTTAGGGTTATTATTGATTGTTAAAACCTTTTCTTTATAATTATAGTCAATTCGGAATCTATCACTAAAATTAAATCCTTGTTCTCGTATACTCTTTCTGTAGGTTTTAACCCAAATATAAGCAATATGCATTACTTTCTCCTTTTACTTAATAAATGTCTTGTGCCAATAACAAGATTATACATTTATTACATATATAGAGGAAGAATGTTATTTCCTAAATATTTACAAAATGAAATAAGAGTGCCAAGTAGTTCATAAACAGGATACACAAGACAAAGAGAGTACACAAAAATGAGAACTTTTTTAGATAAATGCAGGGAAAAGAGATTCATGATGGATAATAAAACAGTTAAATTACTATCAAAAAGAGGTTCAAAAGGTAGGAGAGTACATAAACTGGAGAACTTTTTTAGGGGAAAGTACTCTATAAAAGCCAGTATTTTCAGGACTAAAATAACTAGCTTTTTTCAAATCGGTTCTTATTGAACGGTAAACTAGGAGTTTCCCCTAGCAAGATATTTGGCTAGAAGTAATTACTGATGTTGAAAACCTATTAGATTTGATAGAGCTTGCCTATAATAATCCAGGATAAAAAGTTCACTAAATAACACTTCACTGGGGGTGTTTATCTTTTTGTCTGAGGTAATAGTTGTCCTAAATTGAAAGGGAGCAATTCTTTTATTTTCGTTATCTACATAGGGTTTTAATTTATCTGTTATCTATTTGACCTCCTATTATAGTGGTTGTCGCAACTCTTCTATAAAAAGGCAGCATTCTTTCAGATGCTGCCTTTTTTGACCTCATTCCCCTCTACTGCCATTATAATTTTAATTGTATTTAAATGATCAATCTGAAACACTTGTTCTTATTTTAGAATATCCAAACGTACGTTTGGGTATTCTAGGAGTAAAGAATGGGAGGCTAAAATAAATGGAAATAAATGCAGAATATATCGCTGAACAATTACTTGAACAGGGAATTTATCAGGAATACAAGAAAGCTGAAAAACATTTAAAACTAATCAAGGAAGAATTCCGTAATCGTTTAAATTCTTACGAGGGAAACAGAATTGAATTTTTCAAACATAATTTGGTGGCAAAGTTTACTAGAAGAAAAAAATATCATTATACAGACCAAATTGCTCTAAATGATTATTTGCATAGCATAGGTATTCTTCCTGCTGTAGTAAAGATCTCTCATAAAAGTATTAATGATAATTCTGAATTAGTTAAACGGCTAGAACCATTCCGGAAACAAGATAAATTTTATGTAAGACCTACTTTGAAGCTTGAGGGAAGGATAGATATAATCGCATCTTGTGTTACCCCTTTGGAACATTTGGATATCGATAGTCTTGCCGTCTTGTTTAACAGGTTCTATGAAATTTATAAGAAAATGCAATATTTATATGCTAAGGCCAAGGAAAAAATGTTACATTGCCCAATTCTTCAAAAGGAAAAAAAAATCAACTTTAATTACGGGAGCCTATCTCTCGTTAAATGCCAACCTGTATATGACTCTTATAAGATTTTTAATGAATTGGGTGCTGAATTTCTAATAAGTTATGGACAGGTTTCCCTTGAAAAGGTGCAGGAGTATATGTTAATGGGATTTTTGTCTGAACGAGATATTGATCAATACAGGATTCTCGTAGACATTCTTCTTTCTTTTCACTTACTTCCTTTAGATGTTGAGCAACAAATGCTAGGAAGATTTCATGACAAGCGTGTTATAACTTCATTAAATTCCTATCTATCAAGTCGTAGAGTAGACTCTTAAAAAAGAAAATTTATTTTTTATAATAATGGAGGAGTTTTTTTATGGATGATAAGAACAAAAAAACCTTGCAGTACTCTTTCCAAACCGACTATCAACAAGGGTTTAGTGATGGTTTTCGCCAAGGTCAGGAGCTGTTTAAGCAACAAATTTTAGAGCGTATGAGAGATCAGGAATTAATCATTAAACAGCTATCATCAATTAAAACGCAGCAGAAACTATAGGTTTCGGCAGGGGGGAAACAACGTAAGCGTTTGATTTTTGGTAGTTACTTTGGAATACTCTTTTATAATTTTAAAAAGAAAAGAAGAAAATAAATATAAAATTTTTCCATATGTTGTTTGTCGCTCATAATAACCATTATGAGCGATTCTTTTTTTATGCAAGTAATGGCATTCATAAAGTCTCAATTTAAATATCTTTAGTTAAATATAACTTGTATTATACTTTCCTAAAATAATAGAGTTAGGTAAACTAGAATATATATACACTTCGAATATTAAGGAGATAAATAATGATTAATTTTCAAGATAAAGTAAGTTTCATTTGGTCAATAGCAGAGATATTGCGTGGCCCGTATAAACCAGAGGACTATGGTAAGGTAATTTTACCTTTAGCTGTATTACGTCGATTTGATTGTGTATTAGATAGTACAAAAAGTGAAGTATTAGCAAACTTTGAGAAGTTTAAAGCTATGAATGAGGATGCTCGGGAACAAATTTTAAATCGAATTGCAAAGCAAAACTTCCATAATACAAGTAACTACAATTTTACGAAACTTTTAAGTGACGCTGATAACATCGCCGATAACTTACGTGATTATATTAACGGCTTTTCGAAAACAGCACGCGATATTTTGGAACACTTTGATTTCGACCGTCAAATCGAAAAGCTAGATCCACAAAGGCACAAACAGAACTGAATGCATGGATTGATCAAGGTGTGGACCGTTTCAATAGATTAAATGATGAAGAAAGAGAAGCGTTCAAAGCATCGGCTACGAAATTCGTACGCACATACGCATTTATTTTACAAATAGCAACCTTCATTGATGTTGAATTGCATAAGCTTTATATTTATTTGAACTATCTTTTACGAAAGCTTCCTCGTAGCAGTATAGATAAAGACGTGTATATGGTTGACGATATATCCCTTCAATATTATCGCAATCAGAAAGTGTTTGAAGGCAGTATCGAGTTAGAGAAAACAGGTGGAGTTGACTTAAAGCCTACTAAACATGGTGCAGGTAGCGCAGTGGAAGATGAAAAAGTGCGATTATCTTCAATTTTAGATAAGTTAAATGAACGTTTCGGTACTGAATTTACTGAGACTGATTTCCTTTCACGTGACCAAGTAAAAGAAGACATGTTAAAAAGTGAAGATATTCAACAAAAAGCGAAAAATAATACAAAAGACAATTTCAAATTCGCTTTTGAAAAATCATTCATGGACTTCGTGATTGATCGTATGGGTAGTAACGAGAAATTCTTTATGAAGATATTAGAAAATGAAGAGTTTAAAAACTTCATTATGGAAGATATGATGGATGAGGTTTATGCGAAAGTTAATGGATAGAAGTTATTTAGTGAGAATCTATGTATTTTAATATACATATACAAACTCCTCACAAAAAAATTTCATATTTAAATAAAATCCGCTCATAACTGGAATTATGAGCGGATTTTATATTTTATACGAACTCGATTAAACAATTTTATGTTTCTTGAATTATTATATTCCTAATACTTTCGAGAAAAGGCTGTTCGGAAGGGGTGGATAAGAAATTTCTTCTTGTACGTCTAACCCAGTCAGCTCGTTCTTGGTCTTTTATTATCTCATTTGGAACGGGGAATGCTTCTTCTAAGTAATGAGCACATATTCTTTGGCGAAACCCAAATCTAAACCAAGCAAGAGTTCCCAAATTATTACATCCGTTTCGAATAGCAATTGGTAATGCTTGAAGTCCTTCAGGAACAGAATCGCCTTCGCTATTAAAGACACCTAACTCATTTAAAGCTAAAAAACATCCTGCATCTACCGCAATTGGTTCAATAACATCTTTGATAAATTTAAATACAGCAGGAATTGGATTTGAACCACTACTTCGACCATTATTTCTTACTTCCATACCAAGTAACCTCTCAGCAATTGTTTTATAACTTGCTCCGTTCATATATAATCTGAAAAGTTGTTCTAGTTCTTCCCATAGAATCTTCCATTCAGGAGTTACTTCGAAATCCTCATTAGCAAAAAGATTATTTTTTACGACGTAATCCCTCATTCTAGTAAGGGGAGTTTTAGTCCGAATTTCAGGAGTTGGGTAAAATTTAATAAATCTAGGGTGCATTCGAGATAGAACATCAAAAAAAACTGATAACCAATCCATAACGTTGTTTTCTGCAATTGCTTCAGGAATTATAAGACCTCTTTTTAGGTATGCTTCCCACATTCCTTGAGCCCTGAAAAAGTCTACCCCTGCTTTCATTGTAGCTAAATTTATCCATTCAGGGGCACTAGGAGTATCTAAAAATTCTTTCTTTATTTTTAATATTCTCTGACGAGCAATTTCTAACATTTTTTCCGTTATTAAGTTACCTTTATTGAATACTCCAAAGGTTTTACTTAGAATACTGCTAATGTTATTTTCATTATCTAGCTCTGCCAAAAGTGATGTCAGTGTGAGCTCTTCGATAGTTGCAGTTTCGATGTTGTATTGCTCATTTGATATAAGATCAATAAAATTTTCAATTGGGCTATGTACTACCACAGAGGCGTCCTGTTCACTCATAATATCATTTCCTTGTATTCTAATAGGTCTAATAATATTATGATAATTTACAATAGGTGGATTATCAGGAACTAAAATGGCTAACCCTTGATTACCAAAACTTGGTCGGCCTGCTCGTCCAAATGCATTTAAAATTGTTGATTTAGCTCTTTCATTAGTTATCCCATATAAATCGTCAGACTCTCTAGGGTCACCCATAGTTGTCCCAGCAACTACCACAGCTACAGCGGGGAGATTTAAACCTTGAGCTAATGTACCAGTAGCAAACATTAGGCTAGCTTTTTCATTCGTAAATATGTATTCCGAAGCAGATTGTTCTACCTGCAACATGGAACTACTGTGAACAGCAATACCTTTGGCGAAAAGGTCCCATAATACAGTTCTTAAACCTAATTCTTTGTCAGCAATTGTTAAATAGTCTTTTACCATTTCAGGTAAATGTTCAATAGAACCACATGATCCCGCTAAACGTTCGTTAATTTTTCCAGCACTACTAAATGCATGATGCTTACTTGTGAGTATAAAATTTATTACAGGTATTCCGCTATTGGCCAACTGTTCAGACACATTTCGAGAGACTGTATTTTTCCAACTCTCTATTAAGAAACTTGAATTATCCTTTGATGCTTTTAACCTAAAGGATACTGGTATTTTACTGACTTTATAATCTAAGCTGTCTAAAGTCCAAGGACCAGAAAGACCAGAAATCAATAATAATGAACAATCAAAGTATACATATTTCTTATTACCACTTAATTTATTAGCTTTTTCTTTGTTAATAGGAAACTTTTCTCTAATATCATGAAGATTTAGAGCTGCTACACTTCTTAGCGTTCTGGATGGGCGCCAATTAATTGGTTCACAAATAGCATCTTTATCATGAACCTTTTTTAGCCAATTTGATAATTCTTCACCATTACTAATCATAGCAGACATTAAAAGAAATTTAATATTCTCAGCCACTTCTATTAAGCGGGTTAGCAAAATATCTGCGTTAGTCCCCCTATTTTTATCATTAATTAGGTGGCATTCATCGAATATACATAAGGAGCAATTTTTAAATTGTTCAGGATATAACCTTATAGCTAGAGCACACTTTTCAGGTGTCATAACTGCCACAAATCGTTCTTCAAAATCTATATTCTCCTCACTAAGCGTGGTATATTCTTCACCCCCAACAAAAGAGCGAATCTTAGTATTATGAAGATTTGATAGTGTGTCTTTTAAGTCTCGTCGAATTTGGTGTACTAAAGCATTGGTTGGTGCCAAGTATAATACCCACCCTTTTGATAAAGCGTGAATCATAGCAATTTCAGCAATGAAACTCTTTCCACTTCCAGTTGGCATTGTCACTACACAATCTCTTTTAGGACCAGGTAAACATTGATTTACATAAGATAATGCAGATGGCCATAAAAAGGGTCTACCAAGTTTGAAACCTGTACCTTTCGCTCTACTTTTTAAATAGTTCTGAAACCCATCTTGATATTGTGCATCATCGGATTCAGGAACAGGAATAGTATTGAATAAGGATCGTAATTGCGTTTTTTCAATTGCTACTGCTAATAACGAACTAAAATGATAAATATCTGAGTAGGCTATGTTTCTTGAATCACTTTCACTTGATGATGCTTTTCTAACTTTAGTTAATGTCAGAAGGCTATTTTTTAAACCATCTTGATCATCTCCATTTAACCAAGATATATACTGGTTAATACTAACAGAAAGTTGAATATAAAAATGTATTCTTATTTTCTCTACAAGTTCATTATATGGTTCAGAAAAAAGAATCTTAGGTAAATTATTAGAAGAAAATTGGAAATTTGAAACCTTCCCATTAATGAAAGTTTTTAAGGAATTAATGAGTAATATTGAACTCTTATTTAAATCAAGGTAATCACCATCATTAAGTTCATTAAAGTTTTCATAGTTTATTAAATCTATCATTGAATTTGCATTTATGTCGAATCCACCTACCATATACAAGAGTGCAGATTCTAAAGCAATATAATTCTTATGGTAAAAAAAATGATCATTATAATAAACTTCATCAGTCTCACTCAAAAGATTAGCTATTGTATTCAATAAAGATAGGGCTTCTGCTGCTACAAACGCACATGACACTTCCACATCTTCAGGTATATCTAACCCGTTTAATTTATCGAATATAGAAAAACTTTCCATTGCGTCAGCTAATCTTCTTAAGGTATCCCTAGTTTCAATTAATTCTTCATTTAAAATTTCTTGTTGATTAATACCTACTTTTAATTGAGTAATAGATAAATAGGCTTTTGTCAAAATTCTTCTACATGATACAGAATTAAATCCCTCAAGTTCTGGGATTTTATCTATTAAATCTTGAGTAAATTTATTGTACATTTTATAAACTCCTCGCAAAGTTACGCATTTCATTTGAAATTGCTGTAAAAAAATCATCAAATCCCGCAATAATATTTGGCATGATAATTATATTTTCTCTTGATAGTAGTAGACTATTAAAAGAAGTTCGCTTCCTAGACCAATTAATAGAAATAGAACTATCATAATGCGGATTAGGGATGTATGTACGTTTTCTCTTCCAAAATGCACCGCTAATATTTCTCTGCTTTTCAAAAGGTAAGCTACTACGTAAATTATTTACATCTTGACGAATTCTTGTTGTATGATTTTCATTATCAATTTCTTTGAAAAAACCGAGCGCTTTATTAATAGCACGATTAGGGTCGTTTTTATATGCTTTAGATTCAATCAATGTTAATCCTATCTCACTATTATTTTCATAAAGAGCAATTCCATCTAACCCGTGATCCTTAGCTTTTACATGTACTGGTCCAATAGCAATAATATCACCGTTAGGATGAATGTCCTTTATTTCCTTTGATAAAAACATGCAAAGATGCCAAAGTCCTTCAGCTAACCAAGGATTTCTTTCATCGACAATTTGAGTTTCTGTTAAACTATTAGGATTTTCACCCACAATCTCAAATACACTTGTTAAAATATCTAATCTTCCTTCAGGGGTATCATCTAATAGAAAGGAACAAATATTTAAAGCAGTATCTAATGCGCTTGCTCTTATACTTACGAGATATTTTGCAATAGATTTAATCGTATCAATATTGTTGTTCCAACCATTTGTTAATATTGCTTTATGAGTAGTGGCTTCATATAATTCAAAAGTTATATGTTCCTTTAAATGCTCAATTGCCTCCATGATAGCTTTATTTATTTTTTCATTTAAGGTTAAATCATCAACAGTAGTCAAATATAAATCTTCCTTTCATATTAATTCTAGAAAGAATGCTATTTTATTTTGTCGTAAAAAAGTGCAATTTGAAAATCAAATGGAAATTAGAAAAAAATTCCAAATATATTATAACATTAATATATTCTTTTATACTATTAACTAAAAAAGTAGTGAGTTGAATGACTAATTTATCGATGAAAGAGAAGTGAATGTAGGCAGGGGATGGAAGCAGTCATTTTAAACATTTTACCTCTAGTAATTTTCTAAACAAATAAACTTTTAAATTGACTACTAAATTTCGTTACAAGTTGTTATTTTTTCTCTTAGTAAAAAGAGGTCACTAAAAAATGAATTGTTTTCAATAAAGTGAAAACAAATATGAATGGATGAGCTAAAATACTTTGTTATTAATAAAAAATTTAAAACTCGCCAAAGTAATGGCGAGTTTTCTTTGTTTATTCCATTTTTATTTGGATAATACCTTAGTTCAATCTTATAAAGCATTGTTAATCCTTTTCTACAATCTTAACTTGCTACAGTCTTATTCAAAACATTTGAAGCTTTGTTAAAGTAAATACTATCCAATTCGAAACCAATAAAGTTACGATTTAGATTTATTGCAGCTTGTCCAGTTGATCCCGAACCCATAAAACAATCTAATACAGTTTCACCTTCATTGCTATGTGTAGAGATAATATTTTCAAGAAGCGAAACTGGCTTCTGGCAAGGATGAAATCGAACTTTGCCACTAACAATAGGAGCTTCATAATAAGCCCTGTCATAGTATGAGTTAAACGTTCTTTTTTTTCCTTTAGTAAAGGAAATAAAGTACTCTCTTGCATTTGATAAGTAATTTATTTTTGCATTGATTGGAACAGGATTTGTTTTTTCCCAAATTCCAATTCTAGATTGCTTTAATTTTAGTGTTTCTGCAATTGCAGCAATATCACTCATTTTAAAAATATCATAAAAAATTACCATTGTGCCACCTGGTACTAAGATTCTCTTAAATTCTTGTAAAAGTGTAACCCAATTTATACTATTTACTTTTAAATCCCAATCCCCAAATTCCATAGAAATAGATCCATATTTTTTT
>NZ_SCFN01000013.1 GCF_004138285.1 Gottfriedia acidiceleris
GGGTTCGGCGGTTCGAATCCGTCCCCCTCCACCATTTATAGGGGCATAGTTTAACGGTAGAATAGAGGTCTCCAAAACCTTTGGTGTGGGTTCGATTCCTACTGCCCCTGCCAAATAATACAATAATGGCGGTCGTGGCGAAGTGGTTAACGCATCGGATTGTGGTTCCGACACTCGTGGGTTCGATTCCCATCGGTCGCCCCATTTAAATTATTGTAACGATTACTCAAGTGAGTAATATTATTTATAATAAAATGAATATAGTATATAAAGTTCTTAATTAATGGGCTATAGCCAAGCGGTAAGGCAACGGATTTTGATTCCGTCATGCCCTGGTTCGAATCCAGGTAGCCCAGCCATTACGCGGAAGTAGTTCAGTGGTAGAATACAACCTTGCCAAGGTTGGGGTCGCGGGTTCGAGCCCCGTCTTCCGCTCCAAAATATGGCGGTATAGCCAAGTGGTAAGGCAGAGGTCTGCAAAACCTTTATCATCGGTTCAAATCCGGTTACCGCCTTTTAATTTACTTCTGCCGGGGTGGTGGAATGGCAGACACACAGGACTTAAAATCCTGCGGGGGTTGACCCCGTGCCGGTTCGAGTCCGGCCCTCGGTATCATTAAACCTCTTACAAAAGTAAGAGGTTTTTAATTACAGATTTGAATGGACAATTTGTCTTTCATATATTATAATTATTTTATAACTTTTTGGCGGTGTGGTGGAATGGCAGACACGCCTGACTCAAAATCAGGTATCTTCACGGATGTGCAGGTTCAAGTCCTGTCACCGCTATATTGAAATTAGAGAAGAGGATTTTGCAGAGATGCAGAATCCTTTTTTTATTTAGAAAGTAAGGGTTAGGGGAAAAAAGAATAGAGTTTTTAGTGATTAGGTAATTCTTCATCTAACATTATATAATTGACTTCATTTTGTTTTAATCATCATTATAAAGAAAGGCAGCGACTATAACAATGATCGCTGCCTTTCTTTATGTGACTATTATTCATTCATTTTTACATATTTACGTTTTTGCTTAGCACCAAGCCAATCAAATTGTTTTGGTTTTCTTTTATTTGCTAAAGTAACTACTAATCCTGTTGTTGCTATTAGTAGGCTTGCAGCAGCTACTTTAATAGTAAATTGTTTTGCATCTTTTAATTTCTCATTATTGTATCGATCAAGTTCCTTAAGTGTATCCTGTGTAAAATCAATTCTGTCGTTTGTTTCTTCAATCAAACTACAGACACCTTCGAAACTTTCGACCAAAGGATTTTTCTCTTCATTTACCAAAGGATCTGTCATAGTTACTCTCCTCCTATATATTTAACCTATAAAGAAGAATTCTATGGGAAAATTAATTATACCTTTATTCAAATTTCTACAAATCTTTCAATATCTCTGCAATTAGCTAATTAATAAGGTCCTGATGAATATTTATCTTTTACTTACTCACGTCATCTGTTATTTTTTAACTGCTTTAAACATTTTCTATTCTTGACTCCTTCATAAACCATGCTAGAACTCTTTCGACAAAAAATGATTTTATTCTTGAATTTATGACATATTTATGATAAATTTAATTACAAGTTCATTAAAAACCTACTAAATACATATTACATTTGTATTAGTAGTTTAGCACTTATAACTTGATAACAACGCAGTGTATTGATTCATTCGAAGAACGATACATTGCGTTTTTTTATATTAAAAAGTCTATTATTAAAAGCATTTGTGTCATAATTAGATAAAGAAATAATTTTCTGACTAGAATAGAAAATATAATTTGTAAATTAACAGGCAGTTAGGTGATTCTTGTGAATATAAAAGAATTTCAAAAAGAATTGATTTCATATAGTAAAGAAATTGGAATAGATAAGATTGGATTTACGACTGTTGATCCATTTTTAACATTAAAAAATCGTTTATATAGGCAGCAGGAATTAAATTATCAATCGGGTTTTGAGACAAAGGATATTGAACGAAGAGTAGATGCAAGAAAAATTATGACAGAAGCTAATTCAATTATTGCAATTGCTCTAGCTTATCCATCTAAATTAAAAAATCCTCCTAAAAGTAAAAAAGGATCTACAAGAGGAATCTTTTGTAGGGCCTCATGGGGAGAAGATTACCATGTAGTTGTTAAAAAGAAATTACTTCAGCTTGAGTCTTTTATATTATTACATTATCCAAGTGCAAAGGTTCAGTCGATGGTAGATACTGGTGAGCTAGTAGATCGAGCTGTCGCTGAGCGAGCAGGTATAGGCTGGAGTGCTAAAAATTGTTCAATTATTACGCCAGAATTTGGTTCTTATGTGTATTTAGGGGAAATGATAACCTCATTACCTTTTGAACCAGATTCGCCTATTGAGGAACAGTGTGGAGAGTGTACAAAATGCCTTGATGTTTGTCCGACTAGTGCGATTGTTTCTCCAGGTCAATTAAATGCTAAAAATTGTATTGCTTTTTTTACCCAATCAAAAGAGATGATTCCTGTTGAGTTTCGAAAAGAGCTGGGAAATCGTATATATGGATGCGATACATGTCAGACAATTTGTCCTAAAAATAAAGGAATTAATTTTACTCATCATACTGAAATGGAACCTGATCCGGAAACTGTAAAACCTTTATTACGCTCTATATTAAAAGTAAGTAATAGAGAGTTTAAAAGTCAGTTTGGTCAAATGTCTGGGTCATGGAGAGGAAAGAATCCTATTCAGCGAAATGCCATTATTGCTTTAGCACATTTTAAAGATGAATCGGCATTAGATGATTTAAAGCAATTAGCGAAAAAAGATGCAAGACCAGTAATAAGAGGTACAGCTATTTGGGCTATTTTTGAGATTGAGGGAAAGAACAGTACACCATTTATTGAAAGTTGTTTACAAAAAGAGCAAGATGAGATTGTATTAAATGAAATTAAGGCTGTTCTTTCAAAGTAATCACTACTTAGTGGTATAATCTCTTATTTTTCAACATCGTATAGAATAAGAATATATGTTGAAAAGGGGGATTATCTTGTTTAATCGTCAACTTTTAGAGCGTTATTTAAAAGAACGATTACAACTTTATTTTGGTGAAGGACATCGAAGTCATCTTATACAAGAAAAAGAATATCAGGCAATAAGGCGTAAAGTTGAATTATATAATATGCGTAATATTTCATTAGTGAAAGTATATGGAAATCTTGATGTAAACAATATTTGGAATGAACAGGATGTAACGTATATAAATTATACTTTCCATACGCGATATTTTTTAAAGCAATCCGATTTATATTTTGAAGAGGATCAACATGAAAGACAGATCGCGATTGAAAATGATGAAATTTTATATGACATAGCGTTCCCGATTGATAATCAAGTTGAAAAATTTGAACTCGAAGAAGATGATTTAGGTGAAAATGAATCATTAGAACGAAATAACAGATATAACCGATTTAATGCTGTTAAATATGCTGAAACCTGGTGGGATGGCCATAATAAAGAATATCCATTGTATGCAAATGATTGTACTAATTTTATATCTCAATGTTTAAGGGCTGGAGGCATTCGAATGGTTGGAATGCCAAAACCGGGGACAGGGTGGTGGTATAAAAATCATTCTAATAGTAGTTATAGCTGGAGAGTTGCTCACGCATTAAGAAGATTTTTACCTGCGCCTAAAACTGGAATTAAAGCAGAAGAGGTGCCTACTCCAAAAGATCTTACATTGGGGGATATTATCATATATGATTTCGAAGGTGATGGAGTATGGAATCATTGTACGATCGTTGTTGCTAAGGATGAAAATGGTGAACCGTTAGTTAATGCACATACTGTAAATAGCCGTAAAAGATATTGGTCATATTATGATTCTTCTGCTTTTACGGAGAATATTAAGTATAAGTTTTTTCACATCGTTGATGGCTTTTCTAACCCTCCAATAGAATAATACCTTAATAATTGCGAATTTGGTATAATATAAAGCATTGAAACAATATAGAGGTGAAAAAATGGGAATACACGTTGTATTATATCAACCACAAATTCCAGCAAATACAGGAAATATTGCACGTACTTGTGCAGGAACAGATACAAGTTTGCATTTAATCCGTCCGTTAGGTTTTTCAACTGACGATAAAATGTTAAAAAGAGCTGGTCTTGATTATTGGGAGCATGTAGATATACATTATCATGATTCTTTGGACGATTTATTTGATAAGTATAAAGACGGCAAATTTTATTTTATAACTAAATTTGGAGAAAAAACATATTCAAACTTTGACTATACAAATTTAGATGAAGAGATTTTCTTTGTATTTGGTAGAGAAACAACAGGGCTTCCGAAAGAGTTAATTGAAAAAAATATGGAAACTTGCCTACGTATACCAATGACAGATCATATTAGGTCTCTAAATTTATCAAATACAGCTGCGATATTAATTTACGAAGCTTTGCGTCAGCAAGATTTCCGTGAGTTGTTAAAGGTAAAGGATTATTCTAATTAATAAACAAAAGTCACCATATTTTGGTGATTTTTTTTTATTAATTTAAAAGTTTATCAAAGAGTACACAAATAAAAAAGATGCTTCCATTAAAACGGTCTAGATAAAATTAAGACCGCGTTTGAGAAGCATCCTTTAAAAAATATTATCTGTTTTTCAGTCCAGGTTTGTCATTATAGCCGCCTGTGAAAATTGCTGCTAAGAATGATGCTGTCACTAATAAAATTAATACTAGTCTCATCAGTATGTATCCTCCCAATTGAAAAATTCCCAACACCCTAAACCTTATTATACAAAAAAAACATAGAAATATGAAAGTAAAATTATGAGAATCGGATTTCGATAAAATATATTTTCCTAATTAAAGATATAGCATGAGTACGGACATCCTTGCATATCCTTTAATAATCTCTCTTACAGATGAGAAGAAGGAGGTACTTGTCCATGGATATTTTAAAGAAACTTGAGCAGCATCGGGACATGGAACAAAGATTGAAATGGGAAGGCACTTTTGCTGAGTATCTTGAAATGTTAAAAGAGGAGCCATGGGTTGCACAAACTGCACATTCTAGAATTTATAATATGATTAAAGACGCAGGTATTGAAGAAGTGAATGGTAAAAAAACCTACAGTTTCTTTAATAACAACCTATATGGATTAGAAGAAGCGTTAGAGAGACTCGTGGAAGAATATTTCCATCCTGCTGCCAAGAGATTAGATGTAAAAAAACGTATTTTATTGTTAATGGGTCCTGTAAGTGGTGGTAAATCTACACTGGTAACGATGTTAAAAAGAGGATTAGAAAATTATTCAAGGTCTGATCAAGGTGCAATCTACGCTATTAAAGGTTGCCCAATGCATGAAGATCCATTGCATTTAATTCCTAACCATTTAAGAGATGATTTTTTCAAAGAATATGGAGTTCGAATTGAAGGAAATCTTTCACCTTTAAATTTAATGAGACTTGAACAAGAATTTGGTGGAAGAATAGAAGATGTGTTGGTAGAAAGAGTATTTTTATCAGAGGATCGTCGAGTTGGTATTGGTACTTTTAGCCCGTCTGATCCAAAATCTCAAGATATTGCAGACTTAACAGGAAGTATTGATTTTTCAACAATTGCTCAATTTGGATCAGAGTCAGATCCACGTGCCTACCGGTTTGATGGTGAGTTGAATAAAGCAAACCGCGGAATGATGGAATTCCAAGAGATGTTAAAATGTGATGAAAAGTTTTTATGGCACTTATTATCCCTGACGCAGGAAGGAAACTTTAAGGCAGGGCGTTTTGCATTGATTTCTGCGGATGAATTAATCATTGCTCATACGAATGAAACAGAGTACCGATCTTTTATTAATAATAAGAAGAATGAAGCGCTTCATTCTCGAATAATCGTAATGCCAATTCCTTATAACTTAAGAGTTAGTGAAGAAGAGAGAATTTATCAAAAAATGATCTCTGAAAGTGATGTTTCAAATGTTCATATTGCTCCACATACTTTACGTGTTGCAGCAATGTTTACAATTCTTACTCGTTTAAAAGAACCAAAACGAGGAGATATTGATTTAGTTAAGAAGATGCGTCTATATGATGGTGAAATGGTAGAAGGCTATAACACTGTTGATTTAGAGGAGCTGAAGAAAGAATATTTAGATGAAGGTATGCATGGTATCGATCCACGATATGTCATTAACCGTATTTCATCTACAATTATTCGTAAAGAGATCCCTTCAATTAATGCTTTGGATGTATTACGCTCATTAAAAGATGGTTTAGATCAACATCCATCTATTTCTAACGAAGATCGTGAGCGTTATATGAATTTTATCTCAATCGCAAGAAAAGAATACGATGATATTGCAAAACAAGAAGTTCAAAAAGCTTTTGTTTATTCATATGAAGAGTCTGCCAAAACACTTATGGATAATTATCTTGATAATGTAGAAGCATATTGCAATAAGAATAAGCTTCGTGATCCTTTAACAGGTGAAGAGATGAATCCAGATGAAAAGTTGATGCGTTCGATTGAAGAACAAATTGGCATCTCTGAGAATGCCAAGAAAGCATTCCGTGAAGAAATATTAATCAGAATCTCTGCATATGCAAGGAAAGGCAAACGTTTTGATTACAATTCACATGAAAGATTAAAAGAAGCTATCCAAAAGAAACTTTTTTCGGATCTGAAGGATGTTGTGAAGATTACGACGTCCACAAAAACTCCTGACGAGCGTCAATTAAAGAAAATCAATGACGTTGTCAGCAGATTAGTTGATGAATATGGTTATAACTCAACATCAGCAAATGAATTATTACGCTATGTAGGCTCATTACTAAACCGATAAATTGTTTAAGCGGCTATCTATTAGATAGCCGTTTTCTTTTGCAATTAATAACGTTTATCCTATAATGATGATAATGATTAAAAAGAAGGGTGTGTAGTGTATATGAAAAGAATTCAAATAGCTGAAAATCTTGAGTTTTCACAAATTATACATGGATTATGGCGTTTATCTGAATGGAAAATGACATCAGAACAATTAGTCACTTTTATAGATGAATGTATTGATTTAGGAATTACAACATTTGATCATGCCGATATTTACGGTGGGTATACATGTGAAGAAATTTTTGGAAAGGCTTTAGCATTAAAACCAGAGCTTCGTGAAAAAATCCAAATCGTTACAAAATGTGGTATAAAGTTAAAGTCATCAAAGTTTCCTGAACTTAAAATGAATCATTATGATACTAGTAAAGAGCATATTCTAATGAGTGTTAATAATTCTTTGGAAAATCTACAAACAGATTATATCGATTTACTATTAATACATAGACCAAATCCTTTTATGAATCCAAAGGAAATCGCAGAGGCGTTTAATCAACTTCATTCGGAGGGAAAAGTACGCCACTTTGGGGTATCAAACTTTTTACCTTCTCAATTTAATGCATTACAAGCATATTTAAACATGCCTTTAGTAACAAATCAAATTGAAGTTTCGCCAATGCAATTAGAGCATTTTGAAAAAGGAACAATTGATTTATTACTTGAAAAAGATATTGCTCCAATGATCTGGTCTCCATTAGCAGGCGGACAAATTTTTACTAGTCAGTCTGAATCAGCGTTAAGAGTTCGTGCAATGCTTGAAGAGATTTCTAGTGAAATTGGTGCAAATTCAATCGACGAAGTAATGTATGCATGGTTATTAGCTCATCCTGCTAAAATGATGCCAATCGTAGGGTCTGGTAAAATTGAACGTGTAAAAACAGCAGTTGAGTCTACAAAGTTAAGTATGTCAGCGGAACAATGGTTACGAATTTACGTAGCTGGAATGGGTCATAATTTACCTTAAATAAAAAAAAGTGGAGAACTTATTACTAGTTTTCCACTTTTTTTTTGTTCTTTTTTACGTAT
The DNA here is from genome assembly GCF_004138285.1 of Gottfriedia acidiceleris. Lineage (GTDB taxonomy): Bacteria > Bacillota > Bacilli > Bacillales > Bacillaceae_G > Gottfriedia > Gottfriedia acidiceleris_A. The sequence goes on from NZ_SCFN01000013.1 coordinate 7,888, forward strand.
TGTTACATATAGTTAAAGGCAAAAGTTTATTAGGATTTTTATATAAATATATTTATTTTTAAGGACTCGTCCAATTTTCTGAAAAAATGGGTGTAAAATTTAGAAGAAACATTGTCAATTATTGTGTCCTTCTGCATATGATAGAGTAATCCATAAAAAAGGGTAGAAAATCACCTACCGAATTAGTTTATGCAATTTAGCATTACTGTGTGACGATTTTTTTATTTTTACAATAAATCATAATAAGTAAGGGAGGGAAAGAAAATGAGTAATGAAAACATCGAACAAAAGCATAATTTTACCATTTCACAGGAAGACTGGACCCTCCATCGTAAAGGACACGACGACCAACAGCGCCACCAAGAGAAGGTACAAGAGGCGATTAAAAAGAATTTAGCAGATTTGATCACAGAAGAAAGCATCATCATGTCAAACGGGCGCGATGTAGTAAAAATTCCAATTCGGTCACTAGATGAGTATAAGATTAGATACAACTACGATAAAAATAAACACGTTGGTCAGGGTACTGGAGACAGTAAAGTTGGCGATGTAGTGGCAAGAGATGGTTCACAAGGTGGCCAGCCGCAAAAAGGTGCTGGTAAAGGGCAAGGAGCAGGTAAGGAATCAGGCGAAGATTATTATGAGGCAGAGGTTTCACTAATGGAATTAGAGGAAGCTCTTTTTAGTCAGTTAGAATTACCTGATTTAAAAAGAAAAGAACAAGATTTAAATACAGTAGAAAACATTGAATTTAATGACATTCGAAAAACTGGGTTAATGGGTAACATTGATAAAAAACGTACGATGATGTCAGCGTTTAAACGTAACGCAATGAGTGGTACGCCATCATTCTATCCGATATCTCCAGAAGACTTAAAGTTCCGTACATGGAATGAAATTAGAAAACCGGAATCTAAAGCCGTAGTACTCGCAATGATGGATACGAGCGGAAGTATGGGCTTATGGGAAAAGTATATGGCACGAAGCTTCTTCTTTTGGATGACTAGATTTTTAAGAACAAAGTATGAATCAGTTGATATCGAGTTTATTGCCCACCATACTGAAGCAAAAGTAGTTACAGAAGAAGAGTTCTTCACAAAAGGAGAAAGCGGAGGAACGATCTGTTCATCTGCTTATCGTAAAGCTTTAGAAGTGATTGAATACAAATATTCTCCTGAAAGATATAATATCTATCCATTCCACTTCTCTGATGGAGATAATTTAACATCTGATAATGCTCGCTGCGTAAAATTAGTTCAAGAATTAATGAAAGTGAGCAATATGTTCGGATACGGAGAAGTAAACCAATATAACCGACACTCTACTCTAATGTCCGCATATAAAAACATTAACGATGAAAAATTCCGCTACTACATCCTTAAACAAAAATCAGATGTATTCCATTCAATGAAGAGTTTCTTTAAACAAGAGCATGAGAAGGCAGCAAAATAAACGCTGGACGATCGATTTAAATGAATTACGAATAGTAAGTGAAACCAAAAAAAAGCCCGACAAAGGGCTTTTTTTGGTTTTGTAATGTAAATAAATGATTGCTAAACTTTACTTGTTTTAACGGTCATAAAATAATCCCACTTGTATACATAGTCACTTTTGTATTGACCTCAAAGGGAACTTTTGAATAGTCCTTTTCCCAATTTAGCTTCTTCCATGTATCCGGATGATAAGCCATTAAATACCTGCCAATCCCTAACGCATCACAATTTGTTTCTTGAAGTATGCTAAATACTTCTATTAGCTCCTTTTCAATACTTTTAGCAATTTTGTTTTCTATCTCCATTTTCTTTAAATTACCTGCTAGATCTTCGCCAGTATACTCAGTTAAATCAATCTTTAATTTTAAATCAATTTTTACTTTAGGTAGGTTTCCATTTTTGATTTGTAGGTTTCTTTTTAAACTTTTTACTTTAAAAGAAACAATCTCATTATATCTTCCCAATGGTTCCGTCAAACTCATCGTATTACTTTTTTTGTCTTTTAGTAATAACAATAATTTTGACTGTTTATTATTTAGTATTTTGCCAGTAAATCGATTGTTTTCTAAAAGTGCCACACCTTTAATTTTAATTGTTTCATCGTCCGTTTTTTCTAAATAAGGTAGGACTAAATCAGTACCTGGATCATCCATTTTTTTGTAAACAGTTTCTTGCGTCTCTTTTGGAATAACAGAAATATTTTCAGCGGCTGCAAGCATTTCTGAAAGTGATTCACTAATAAAAATATCTTTATATGTTTTCATTTCAATGATGCTAGAAGCCTTTCCTTTTACAATTGCAACTCTTGAAGTTAGCGTACTTCGAATAAATCGGAAATAATTATCAAAATAAGGATACAAATTATTTTTTGCAAGATCTTCGCCTAAAAGCATAACTAGTAGTTTGTTAGATGAAAAATTACCAGGTATTTGATAATCAATATTGTTACGTATATCTCTTATAGATACCCCCTGATCACTGACCATATAATTGATATTTTCAGTTTGGTCACCTTTCGAAATGCTAGTTCTGATGCTTACTGTTCCTTTAACCTTACCTTTTGGAAGTTGGTCAAATCCGACGCCAAGTACTAGTGCAGAATCTTTTAATGAGTGCTGGTCCCAGCATCCTGTTAATAAGAAGATTAATATAAAAGGAATAAAATGATATTTTTTCATGACAATTTAACTTCCTTACTTTTAATCTTAAAGAGAAGGGATATACATAAGATCAATGTTGGAATCAAAAGGATAAAAATAAAACTCGAAAAAGATAAAGTTTTTATTAGCATATCGATAAAACCATTTGAAGAAGGTACTAAATTACCAATTAGAAATACAATTATGCAAATAGTAATAGTAGAAAATGTACTAATTCTTTTCCTTTTTATTAAATTTGAAATACCGATATTAGCCAAATTTAAATAAGAAACATAAGAAGAGGCAATGATGACAAACCAAACTGAAAGAAATAGTAAATCAAGTCGCTCTAGTTCTTTGAAAAAAGTTAAAGTTTTAAAGATATAAATTGTCGGTTCCGGAATTAACTGTAATTCTTTTTTACTAAAGAATATGAAACATAAAACAACAGTAAATAGATTAATCAGTGTAATAATTAGTATAGAAAAAATAGAGCTTTTTATTTTTTTTCTATGAGGACCTTTAACAAATGGGTAGACAACTAAGAGACACTCAAAACCATGTAGGAAATAATAAGACGTATAACTTCCTTTCAATATATGGGCAAAATTAACTTGAGCAACTGGTAGTAAAAACTTCCATTCCACCTGTTGAAATGCTTCGATACTAAAAATAAAAATGATTAAAATTGTCCAGAAAGATAATTGGAAAAATCGTGTCATTGTTCGAATATTTTCTTTCCCTAAATAGATCCCAATTATCAATAAAAGGAGTAAAATGCTCCAAGTTGGTGAGTTTGGAAAAACCCATTTGCTAAAAACAAATAGATAAGATTGATTAATTATATAAGCTATAAAAATAAAATATAAAATATAACTGATTTTTAGTATTCCACCGATCCATTTTCCGAAAAAAAACGTACAAATTTCAAAAATTGTTAAATTAGGGAACCGCTTAAGTAGAAATGAATATAGGAATATAGTACATACAGAATATAGACAAGAAAATAATAAAGAAATCCATCCATCATGAGAACTTTCTTTATATAAATACATTGGTAACGTTAAAGTTGCAACATTTAATTGCACGATAACCATATAAAAAAATAATTGAAAGGATGAAATGGTCTCGTTTTTCTTAATTATCATTTTTTCCACCCTTTCGTTTCATTGGTCTGATTTGTATCAACAGGCAATGCGTTTGTTGGCCTTGTCTTCATTTTCCAATTGGGTACTCTAATTAAAGCATCTTTTAAATCTTTTATTCGAATTGGTGCAAGTGGTGAAAAATAGGGAGTACCGAACGATTCGAGCTTAACAATATGAATAAAAATAAGCATTAAACCGAATATAATACCTACAAATCCATAAATTGATGCCAAAATAATCATTGGAAAACTGATTAATCGAAGTGAAAAGCTCATTTCGTTTGTGGGAACAACAAATGAAGCAACTGCTGTAATTGCAAGTACTACAGTCATTGTATTCGACACTAAATTTGCTTCAACAATAGCTGTACCGATAACTAGCCCTCCAACAATACCAATAGTTTGTGCAACTGGGCTAGGTAGTCGAATTGACGCCTCTCTTAATAGTTCCAAAACCACTTGCATTATTAGAGCCTCAACAAATGGAGAAAAGGGCACGTATTCAATACTGTTCTGAATTGTAGACACTAGTTCATATGGGAGAATTTCATAGCTAAATGAAACAATAGCTATATATACTGCAGGTAAAGTTATACAGAGAAAAAAACAAAATAGTCTAATTAGTCTTAGAAAAGTCCCTATGAAAACTCTACTATTATAGTCATCGGGAGTTTGGAAAAACGTAAAAAAAGAAGCAGGCATAATTGAAACCGTTGGACTTCCTTCAACTATTACGCAAATTTTACCGTCAAATAAATTAGAAATAACTCGGTCAGGGCGCTCCGTTTCTAGAATTTGTGGAAAGGGTGAAAGTGAACTATCCTCAATAAATTCTTCTAACTTACCGGTTGTTAAGTTATTTTTAAGTTGAATAGAGTTAATACGGTCTTTAACAATATCTAGAATATCTTTATTTACGATATTATCTAAATATAAAATTCCGACATTTGTACCAGGATCTCCAATTGGTAAAACTTCTATTTTAAAATCAGAGCTTCTAATTCTACTTCTTAGAAAATTTATATTTTTATTAAGGCTCTCAACAAAACCATCATGAGAACCTGAAACAACTTTTTCATTTGTAGGCTCACTTGTCGATCTCACTTCAAATAAAACAGTATCTATAATAAACGCTTCATTTGATCCATCAACTAACAATACCGTATTTCCATTCGTAAGAGCCTCTTGTATTTCGTTCAAACAATTAGTTGTCGAAATAGTTGAAACAGGTAGATCGGTCATGATATTACCTTGTTTGATATTTAAGAGTACTTTAATAATTTTTTCATTTATAATATCTTTATTCGAGATTGTATCAATAAAAGCAATACATAGTGGTCTATTATTGAAAGTAATCTTTCTAGTTTTGAAATCAAAAACATTTGAAAACTCTTCTTTTATTTTTTCTAAATTACTATTAATGTCTTTAGAAATTGTAAGTGTTTGTTGTCTTTTCAATAATATTCCACCTCCTATCGTATATTGTTTGTAAAATAGAAAAACATATTCATTGGTCATTTTAAGTAATTGACTGATAAATGAATGTTTATAAATAAAGAAAAAGGGCTATCTCATAGGTCAGATTAACTGACATGTGAGAGCCCTATTTTTAATTGTTAAAATAAAATGGTATTTCAATAACGCTTTTCATTTGTAGTTGTTATGTTAGCCCTTTTAATAGAGAATTAGCAGATCCTTATCAAGTTATTATTCAATATAGAGCATATTTGCAAGTTCTCCTTTTGAAAGTATCTACCTTTGTACAAGTTTTAGGTCATAATACCTTAACGGGTAGGGAAACTTTTAATTTTATTTGCGATTTTCAGATTTTATTTGCAGACCACTGTTCATTAGAATGTTTGATTACTCCCAACGGAGGGGTTTTTCAACATCTACTTTAAGGGGGGCAGTCTAGGTTTTTCTGGTTTTTGTCATAATAAGTTAAAGTTTAATTAATCGGGTTAAGAGGAGTGTGTCATATTAAATAATGTTAGAAAGCTTTTTTTCTATTCTTATTGAATCTAATTATTTAATAACAAAATGGATTTTACATAACTGATTAACAAATTAGCAATATCCGATTTTTGTTTATATGAATGTAGTACCCAAAAATCCTGATAAAGTAAGTCCGAATTTTTTATCGGAATTACCTTTAGTTCACCATTTAAAACTTTAGGGTAATTAATTAAAGATATATCGTATCCAACAGATATAGCTTTATTATCGGCAACCATTTGGATTAATGCACTTCCTCTATCTGCATATAAAAAGACTTTGTTACCATTCATTTTAATAGCATTTTGTAAGCTTTTACCGCCTAGTCTGTGAAATATGAATTTCTGTTCAACTAGGTCATTTAGAGTGACGAAATCCTTATTATATAATGTAGATTTTTTTCCTACTACGATACAAGGATAACCAATATGCAAGTGCTCATACTTTAAATGATTTTGTTCTAATTCATTTTTTGACGCTGATAAAAATGCTAAATCTGTATTGGTATTATTAAAACTTTTTATTATTTCTATAGAATCTGATTCTTCTAACTCGAACGTAATATCATCTCTTTCATCTGAAATCTTTAATATTGCTTGATGAACTATAGTAGATATTGCAGGTGTGAATGATACTTTTAGATGATTCGTAAGAGATTTCTCGTATTGGTTTAATTTATGATGTAATTCTTTTAAATTGTTTAATATATCATGAGCCTTGTCTGCAAGAATTCTCCCTTGAGGAGTTAAAATTGCCCCTCTATTATCTCGATGAAAAATTGTAATATTCAATTCTTTTTCTAATTGAGCAATTGATTGACTAATAGCAGATGGTGAAATGTGAATTTTTTCTGCAGCCTTCGATATTGACTTCTCATTTGCTACTTCCAGAATATACTCGAGTTGATTAAAATTCATTTGAATGTACCCCTTTTACTTCAGAAAGTAAAATTATCATTTTAGAAATATAATATATTAGTTTTGAATTAATAGATAGAAGTTTGAATATGTAAATACTGGGCATTAAGTTTTCCTTAAAGTGACATGAAATTGTTTAAATACATTTAAATAAATCCTACAGTTAAAATTAGTTTATAAGGTAGGAGGGAGAAAATGAATCAGATACTTTTAGATGAATTTAAAATACAATTGTATAGTAAGGGTTGGAATCATAATGATTTAGCTGATCACTCTGGAATCCATCCTAGTGACATTTCAAGAGTTTTTCTAAATAAAAAAGTACTTTCCTTCCATTATTTAAATGATATTACACGTGCATTTGGGCTACCTGAGCAGACTTACTATCTCCAGTATTCCAAATTATGCTTTAATCGGAATAAATACTTAGATAAAAGAAGAAGTACTGCATATATCTATCGATGTGCTATTAAAAACTATGAAAATGAACTAAATCATATTATTACTTTAATATTGGAAGAGAGAGCGAAAACGATACGTACTAGGAATATGCAAACTCTTTTTCTAGCAGCTGAAAAATTATTTAATGAAGGATTTGAAAAAGAGTCTCTACCTATTTATCAAATCATTATTGATCATATGCCAGACTATAATACAGAGGAAGTTGCAATTAGTTATTTTCGGAAGTTTTATGTGAATAGATTTACCGAATATGGCCAATTTGCAATTGCTCAAGTAATTGAAAATATCGCTAATATGCCTCTACAGTTTCAAGAGTTAACCTATTTATATCTGACGGCCACTTATTATATATTAAAAAAATGGGATGAAGTGCTCCATTATGCAAAGAGATTAGAAAAAATAACATCAAAACCAGAGCATTTAGGGAGAGCTCTTTTGTATCAATGTTTTGCATTAACTAGGTTAGGAAGCTCATTAGAAGAAGTATTAGACAAAATAGATCAATATGCAACGATTAATGATTATTTTGCTGATATTGCAGTAGGTAATCGACTTGTAGCATTCATTAACTTTGGTCATTACGATTATGTTGATGACTATTTAAAGTGGCTATCTAATCGAGATGATCTTTATGTAGGAATACCAAAAATTTTGGATACATTTCTAAAAATGGGTAGAATAAGCGATGCTACTCACTTAATTGAAAAGTATAATACTTTACTAGTAAACTTATCAACCAGCTCGGATTTGTATAAGCAGCAATTATATAATGAATATTGTTATTTTTACGCGCTATTTTTATGTGAAAAAAAAGAATATCATCGAGGATTGATTGAACTAATTAATGTTGCTGAACGTTTGAAGAGTAATCATAGTGAAAAATTTTTTCATACGATTTTGGCATTATGGAAATATAGAAAACATTTCAATTCGGAAATTGAAGAAAAATATATTCATATGTTATCAGGTTCAAAATTTGACGAAATACAGTGAAAGGAAGAAAAGAACTCTTAATTGGGTTCTTTTTGTTTTGCTTTTTCAAGTCGAAATTAGTCGAAATTTTGACTACATTTGTAGAATAGTCGAATCGTGTCAAATTTCCTTATAATATTAATTGAAAGATAATTGCAAAAATTAATGGGGGAGAGAAAAGATGAAAAAGAGAATTAGAAAAAATGTTACGACAGTGGCACTTACAACAGGTCTTGTAGCTAGCGTTTTTAATCCTGTTTCTGTTACGCAAAACGTTCACGCACAATCAATGTCAAAAGTGGAACAAGTTTTATCAGCATTAACTCCGGCTCAACGCGAGGCAATTAAACAATTAAAAATTAGTGACAAAACGGGACTTCAAGTATCTCCTGATTTAGATCTAACAAGTGACGCTCCAACTTCTGTCATTGTTGAATTTAAGGACAAGCCAGCACAAACAGCAGTAACGGTAGCAGAAACAGAAGGAACAACTCTTTCTGAAGAGGATGCACAAGCAAAAGTAGATGCTTCACACGAATCGTTTGATCAAGATTTAAAAACGATTTTTAGTAAAGAGTTAAATGAGAAGAAAAATCCATACAAAATTAAACGCTCTTACAAAAAAGCATTTAATGGGGTTTCAATGACACTCCCTGCTAATAAAGTTAAATCATTACTTAAATCGAATGCTGTTCAGGCAGTATGGAGTGATTTGCATGTTCAGTTAGATGATCCATCTGTTAAAGAACAAGCGTCTGGACAACAAGGTCCAACTCATAATATGGTAACGTTCCCTGGCGTTGAAAAACTTCATGAAGAAGGTTATACAGGAAAAGGTGTAAAAATCGGTATTCTTGATACGGGAATCGATTACAATCACCCGGATTTAAAAGGTGCATTTAAAGGTGGATACGATTTCGTTGATAATGATAATGATCCGATGGAGACAACCTATGCGGATTGGAAGAAATCGGGACAACCTGAGACAAGTGGTGGTGAAGCCTACTATACTGAGCATGGAACGCATGTAGCCGGAATTATTGCTGGACAAGGTAAAAATAATGCGGACTATGCGGTTACGGGTGTTGCACCAGATGCTGACATTTATGCTTATCGTGTGTTAGGACGATACGGATCTGGTCAAACTTCAGCAATATTGGCTGGTATTGATAAAGCAGTATCAGACGGTATGGATATCATTAGTATGTCACTAGGAGCAAACTACAATGACCCGTTATTCCCTACGGCAATTGCAGTTAATAATGCCGTACTTTCAGGGGTAACAGCAGTAGTTGCAGCAGGAAATTCTGGAAATCGTATGTATACACTAGGCTCACCAGGAAATTCACCTTTGGCAATCACGGTTGGAGCAAGCGATACTTCTGTTACCATACCACAATATTCAGCAACTGCTCATCCATCAACAGGTGATACACCAGTTGATATGAAGCTAGCTGCACAAGGGTATTCTGATAATGTAGCAGATTTACAAGGTCAAACATTTAAATTGGTAAATGTAGGATTTGGTAAAGATACTTCATACTATAAACGTGATTCGAATGGTAATATGATACCAAGAGATGTTGATGGAAAAATTGTTGTTGCAACACGTGGTAGCGTAAGTATAGCAGATATCGTCTCTACTGCTATAAAGCATGGAGCAAAGGCTGTTATATTAAGCAATGCAGATAATGATACATTACAAGATGTATATTTAGGAAATACATTTGGATATATCCCAACATTTTTAATAAACAGTAAACAAGGTCATGCTATTACAGGTGATTTACCGCTAACAAACGCAAAGTTAGATGCTTCGATCGACTTTACATTTGGTAATATGAGTCAAACTGTCACACAAGGTAATAAATTAGCAGACTTTAGTTCAAGAGGTCCATCACGTGTCCTATATGATATTAAACCAGAAGTAACAGCACCAGGGGTTTCTGTCTTCTCAACTGTGCCTGCTTATATGCATAAAGATGACAATGGTAATCCATTAACTGGTTACCAAGATGCGTATGAACGTTTATCTGGTACATCGATGGCTACACCAAATGTTTCTGGGGTAGCGGCTTTATTAAAACAAGCTCATCCAGACATGACGCCAGCAGATATTAAGGCAACATTAATGAATACAGCTGATCCATTAAATGATAAATATAGTGTATACGAAGTAGGTGCTGGTCTAGTTAATCCGTATAAAGCTGTTCATACACAAACAGAAATTCAAGTGAAAGACAAGACGAAAACGTTAAGCAGTAATGCGAAAGATTCGGGTGATACTACTCTAGCAAGTAAAGGAATTAAAACAATTAAAAATATTACAGGTGCATTAAGCTTTGGGGAGCAAGCAGTTAATGGTAAAGATCTGACTGATCAACGTTCCATCACTTTATTTAATAAAGGCTCTGAAGATAAAACGTATGATGTAAAGGTTCAATTCCAGACATTGGATGGCCGATTTACAAATGACTCTAGAGCAGACCAAGATGCTGCAGCTAATGGCGTTACGCTAGATGTGAAATCATCTGTAAAAGTAAAACGATATAGCAGTGCGAATATGGATGCTACAATCAATGTGCCTAAAACTGCTAAACTTGGAACGTACGAAGGATATGTTGTTTACACAAATCAAAAGAATCCTGATGAAACGTATAAAATTCCATTTGCAATTCATACAGTTGATGAAGGAATTGATTATGTAAAAGGTGAACCATCTGCTTTCACAATACCTTACGAAGCAGCTAGCACTTCAACAAAATGGTCAGTGGGCTTAGAATTCAAATTGAAATCTCATATGCGTACATTTGACTTCTTCCTTGTCGATCCAAAAACAAACGAAGAAATTGGATATCTTGGTACAGCGGACGGAATGGGAGCGGATGAGAATATTGAATATTATTTCCAAGGTATATTGAACCAAGGACAATATTATCCATTAACAGGAAACCCTGATAACCCGATTACATTTGATTATAAGGAAGTTGACCCTGGATTATGGAAAATACGAATGGTTGGTACAAATGATAAAGGTGTAACCTTTACGAATGACGCTCCAATTTTCTATGGAGAAAAAGAGCCAAAGGTCACAATGAGCTATGAAGCAGGTCAAATCGTTGAAACGGCGAATCCAACCGACAAAACTGTTAACGTAACAGGTAATGCATTTGATAAAGACGTAGCTGAAATGAAGGCAGCAGGTATTGATGCTTCACAAGGTGATAATAAAATGTATTATTATAATCCAAACAACTCTAGTGAAATTAACTTGCCTGTAGACCAAAATGGAAACTTTAATTCAACAATTCCTTTATCTACAGCTGGTCCAAACACATTGCCAATTACAGAGTATGATTTCTATGACCGAAATAAATCAACTGTAGAAAATTACGGAAGTGTGAGAGACGTTTACTTTGTGAAAAAAGGAACTGCTTATTCTACAGCAATTTCTGATAAACAACGAATCAACATGGGAGATTCAACAACAGTAACGTTCTCAACAAAAAATATGGCAACGAAAGTCAAAAAAGCTGAATACTCATTCTTGTATCCTAAGCAGTACTTAGATATTGTGAGTGTTAACCCACATGGAACATATAATGGAAATCTAGACGTTCAATATACAACTACATCATTTAACAGCTCTTACGATAAAATGACGATTACAGCAACAGCACTTGGAGATCTTGCGACTACAGGCATTACTGGAGATACTTCTTTAGTAGACTTAACGTTTAAAGCAAAAGACAATTATTACAAAGGTCCAATGCAGTTTGAAGATCCGAATGGTTCAACTAGATTCTTTAAAGCAGTCTATACAAATGTGGATAATAGTACCTTAACAACACAAGGTATTCAACCTTATTTCTATATTACTCCAACTTATTCTCTAATGAGAGGGATTGCTTACCCTGAAGGATTAATTAACGGAATCGACACTACAGGCCAACCTACTATGAAAAAACTTGACTATAATAAAGCCGGTACAAAAATTAGTGTGAAAGATTCGGATGGAAAAGAATACGGAGTATCGGATCCATTAGGATATAGTTCAGTTTCCGTAACTGCTTTTACTACTAGACTACCAATCACAGATAAACAATTTACATTATCAATTGACGTACCAGGACATTTCACATTCAAGAAAGATTTTACGGTTGGTTTGAAGGAAGACGGTAAAGTTACCGCTGGATCTAAACCAGTTGATTATCCTTATATCCCTGGTGGAGATGTCAATAAAGATAATGTCATTGACGTAAATGATGCGTTATACATCCAAACATATTGGGGTACAGATAAGCGTGATGCAGACATTAACTATGATGGAGTTGTTGATGCAAAAGATATGCAATATGTAATTGATAACTACTTCATGCAAAATCCATGGAATGATAATTCACCAAAACCAGTTAAGAAATTTAAGGGCAAAACATTGGATAATGTTTTAGAAGCTCTAGGGTTAGAGTAATTTAAAAATTGACTAGAAAATCGGTAATCTCTAAGGAGGTTACCGATTTTTTATATTCATTCCTCTATATCAACAGGCGAATTAATCCGATCTTTGTACAAATCAAAATACAGCTGACCATTTGTTCCGCGAACACAATATGAAACTTCAGCTAATTTCAAACCTCGCCGCTCAATTTCAGTAACGATCCAATCCTTTGTTAGGTGGTTTTGAGTGATGTTTTTATCTATAATTTGACCATCCATAATGATTTCAATAGGGAAATCTGATTGGGTAGAAATAGAAATACCTAAATCTTTTCTAGTAACAAAACGATGTAAAGGTTTCTTTAATATAGATAAATGCCCATCAGGTTCAAAAATAGCGAATTCTACTTCATCTATATCAAATATATCTCTCCTTCTTAGTGCTTGATTGAATGAATCCATTGTAACTTTTAATTTTTTTATGTTTTCTTCAAGTATTTTTCCATCTTGTATAACAACAGTAGGTTCTCCATTGAATATTGCTCTGGCTTTTTTATTTTTTAAAGAAACTAAAGTAGCGAGAAACAAAAACGTACTGAAGATTGTTAAAGCAGTTATATAGTTACTGAATCGTATGGAAGTATTAAAAGTCAAATTACCTGCGATAGACCCTAATGTAATTGATGTAATATAATCATGATAAGTCATTTTTGAAATGGTTTGTTTTCCAAGTAAGTGGGTAATACAAATAAGTAAAACAAACGCTGAAAGAGTTCGAATTATGACATCAAATGTTCCAATCATTACCTTCACCTTTAACTTTTTTTCTTACTATATTTTTACATAAAAGCTATAGAAAATACGTTAAAGTAAATTCTTTTGTAAAGTTATGAAGGAACAGAACGATTGGTCTCTCATATTTTGTTTTTATTAATGTTAAAAATTAAATTAATAATGTAGAAAGTACCTTCTCCAACTACTAGTTTGAAGAAGGTATTTTTTTATTTTTAACGAACTCCCAGTAATAACCTTTATAAAGATTGGGTGGTAATTATAGTAAAGCAAAATGAAATTTATCGTAGTGACCAACTTAAAAATTGTATAATCGAGCAACTTCGGAACGCTGGTTGCGTTTTTGCTGAAGAAGAGGCTCAGCTTCTTATTTCTGAAGCTGAAACTTTGGAAGAGCTTTTAACAATGGTAAAACTTCGAGCTACTGGTTCACCCTTAGAATACATCCTAGGCTTTGCGGAGTTCTATGGCAATAGGATTGCAGTAGTCCCAGGTGTCTTCGTTCCGCGCCGTCGTACAGAGTTTCTTGTCCAAAAGGCTGTTGACTTATCTGTACCTGGTGTCAAAGTGGTTGATCTTTGTTGTGGTTCGGGTGCAGTGGGTGTAGCGATTTCTAAGGCAGTGGGGTTGGTTTCGTTGTATGCGGTCGATATTGATCCTACTGCAGTCCAGTGTGCCAAGTGCAATGTTTCTAAACTAGGTGGTCTTGTATATGAAGGTGATCTTTATAATCCATTGCCACCTCAATTAATCGGGAATGTTGATATTATAGTGGCGAACGCACCATATGTTCCAACTGAGGCAATGAAGTCTCTCCCTCACGAGGCACGTCATTATGAGCCAAAAGTGGCACTTGATGGTGGTAAGGATGGAAATGTTATTCATCGAAAAGTGGCAGAAAATGCGTCTTTCTGGTTAGCTTCAGGCGGGCATTTATTAATAGAGACGAGCAAAATTCAGGCTCCTCAAACAGTTGAAATTTTTAATCAATGTGGATTAATAGCTAGGTTAATACACAATAATGAATTGGACGCCACAGTCGTAATTGTTACAAAACCCCCAATATAGAATTAATTAAAAAACAACCAGTGTAGCCCCGTTATGAGTTACTCTGGTTGTTTTTAGTAGCAAAGTTTATTTTTTGTTCGACTTTTTTGCTAAATTCTGTAGTTCACTTTGAGGCTCAGTTGAAAATTCAACGTCTTTTCCGTATCCTTGTGGATTAACACTTGGAGCCTTTTGTCCTCTTCCAGATGATTTTTTACTCATGTGCTCACCTCCAAGGATAGTGTTTCCGAAGACAGTAGATTTATGAGTAAAAGTAATCTAGTACATGCTATATAGAAAGATTTTTCTCTTTTTCAAAGTTAGGAGATGTACTATGTTGAGATAATACGCGGTCTAAAAATTTTTTTGTAAGTGGCATAAAGCAATTAAGTATTAACCCACCAAAACAAACGGTTAGTATAGTTCCAATGCCGATTGGTCCATTTGACATTAATGCAGTTATTAAGAAAATGAGGTAAATAAGTGTTTTCGAAAAAAAGATATTTGTTCTGGTTAATTCTTGTAGGATTAATGTTAATCTGTCCACTGGAATCGGTGCAAAGTTTGTGTATAAATAAGTTGCAGTTCCGAACCCTGAAATAACTAATCCGATAATATAAAAAGCTATTTTGCTGTACCAAAATTCAGGTGTTATTAAATTGTGTAATAAAAAAAGCCACATATCAATACCAATACCCGTAATAAAGGCAGTTACTAATCCTAAAAATTCTGGTCTTTGTCTTTTTAATAAAGAATTTAGACATAGTAGTAATAAAGCAATGATTATTTCCCAACTTCCGACAGTCAGCCCCACATTTTGGGATAACCCCACTAGAAGCGCATCAAAAGGTGAAGTTCCAAGGTTAGATTGTATATTGATTGAAATACCCAAGGTTAATATTAAAATTCCTAATACGTAAAAAACATATTTCATTTTAATTAATCGCTTTATCATTTAGTTATTTCTTTTAGCATTAGAATATGAGAGATACCATCTTCTATAAAGATATCAGAGGAAGTACGATAACCAAGTCTTTTATAAAAACCTTCTGCATGTGTTTGGCCATGCAATTTTACTTGCGAAGCTCCTTGTTCTTCCGCGATTTCTTCTAAAGCTTTAATAATGGTTTTGCCAAGACCAAATTTTCGGAAAGACTCAAGGATACAAATTCTTTCTAATTTACCTACTCCATCAATAAACCTAATTCTTCCTGTTCCGACTGGTTGTTCATTGTAATGAACTAATATGTGTACGCAATCACCATTTAATTTATCGTATTGATCAAACTCATCTTCTAAAGGTACGCCTTGTTCTTTCACAAATATCTCTTTCCTTATTGCAAATGCTATTTTTAGTTCTTCTTCATTTATTACTTTTTTTGTATTCATTATTTTTATCAGTCCCTTTTAATTAATATTTTTTGTTGTTTTATTGCAAATACAACAAAAATAAGTTAAATTCAATATATATCATTTTTATTGCATTTACAACAAAATTAATGCTAAGGAGTTTATTATGAAGGAAATTCTTCGTGAAATTGGAATGATCGCAAGGGCGCTAGATTCGATCAGTAATATTGAATTTAAAGAGCATGATCTTACAAAAGGGCAGTATTTATATCTAGTGCGAATAGTTGAAAATCCAGGAATCATTCAAGAAAAATTGGCTGAGATGATAAAAGTAGATCGAACTACAGCAGCACGTGCTATAAAAAAACTTGAAATGAATGGATTTATTGAAAAGAAAGAGGATAAAGAGAATAAAAAAATAAAAAAACTCTTTGCAACAGAAAAAGGGGAAAATGTATATCCATTTATAAAAAGAGAAAACGATTATTCTAATATCGTTGCACTAGAGGGATTGTCCGAAATAGAAGTTGAAACAATTTTTAATCTACTTCAAAAGGTAAGAAAAAACGTAGAAAAAGATTGGGAATTTGTAAAAAAGGGAAACAAGAGAAATTATTGATTAGATAAGAGGAGAAACGTATTAATATGACTATCAATATAACAAAGTGTAGCTCTAAGGATTCACACGAACTTCAACAAATCGGTTATGAAACGTTTAATGAGACATTTAAGCATCAAAATACACTTGAAAATATGAATACTTATTTAGAAAGAGCGTTTAATTTAAATCAAATAGAAGAAGAATTGTTAAATCAGTCTTCGCAATTCTTTTTCATTTATTTTAATCAAACCGTTGCTGGCTATTTAAAGGTTAATACAGATAATGCTCAATCTGAAGAAATGGGTGATGAATCACTTGAAATCGAGAGGATTTATATAAAGAAGGAATTTCAAAAACACGGACTTGGTAAAGTTCTGTTTAATAAGGCCATAGAAATTGCGGAGGAACTTAATAAAAAGAAAATCTGGCTAGGCGTATGGGAAAAAAACGAAAATGCTATCGCATTTTATAAAAAAATGGGATTTGTTCAAACTGGGTCACACTCATTTTATATGGGGGATGAAGAACAAATAGACTTTATCATGACTAAAACAATCGTGTAATATGTTTATTTGATATGATATTGTAAAAAGATTGACAATGATACTGATAATCATTATCATTTAATTAAGATAACATTCAATACAAATAACCCCGGTATTGATAAATGATGTCATAAAACCTTATGTATAATTCCCCACCCCTTTTTCATACGGTTATCCAAAAAAGCTTGATTAGTCTCCAAGCTTTTTTGGTATTTATTTGGTGATTTTTAGAGGGAGAATGAAAAGTGTGGTCAATTTGGATAGTTAATATAAATTTGTAAAGAATAAAATTATCATAATTCAATAATAAAATGGGGTAAGTAAACCACTTGAAAACTTTAATATTTTGTTCAATTATTATTTTTCCTTTTATTATGAATGGATTAGCTAGATTTAATCGAATATTTAACACAATCTTTAATTTGATCGCAATCATTTCTTATGTAGTTTTTGGGGGAATTTCAGCAATATCAATTTATGAGATTATAAAACATGATGTTGTTTTTATGACAAATATTCATGCTGTATTTCTTAATATTTATTTTTTAATTTCTGGCTCATACTTAGGGATATATGGTCTATATCAATTGATTAATCTGATGATGAAACAGCTTAATCAAACTAATAAGTAATATACAAAGATTGTTCCAATAAAAAACACCACAACGCATCATTTCCGTATATAATGCATTGTGGTGTTTTTATTATGTTATTTTCCTATTTGCATTTCTTGTTTTGAGTCATACTCTTTTTTCGAAAGTTCACCTGGCCAATATGCAAATCTACCTAATACTGTAGTAATTGCTGGAACTAAAAGTGGACGAACTATGAATGTATCAATTAATACTCCAACACAAGTAACAATACCAAATTGTACTAATACTTGAATTGGTAGTGTTGCTAACACTAGGAAAGTACCAGCCAAGATTAATCCAGCAGATGAAATAACAGCCCCAGTTTTTGCAACTCCATTTGAAACTGCTTCGCGATGAGCTTGTTTCTTTTTATTTTTCCATATTTCGGAAACCATGAATATATTGTAATCTTCACCTAAGGCTACTAAAAATACAAAGGAATATAAAGGAATCGAACCTTGAATCGCGCTAGCCCCAAATCCGTAGTGAAGAATTAGCCAGCCAGCACCTAATGCTGAAAGATAAGATAATATGACGGTTAGAATTAAGTAAATCATCGCTGTAAAGGAGCGTAAATAAGTTAACAGTAATAATGCAATTAATCCAATCATTACCGGAATGATCACCGATTGATCACGCTCAGTTATATGTTTTGTATCTAAATTCGTTACTGTTTCGCCACCAATCCAGTAATGCTTATTTACTTTTTGTATATCATATTCGCTCAATAGTTTCTTAATTTTCTTTTCTAGCTGAGGTATTCGCTCTAATCCTTTAATAGAGTATGGATTATCGACTAAAGAAATTTCATATAATTGTAATTTTTTATTATCTTTACCTGTAATAGGATCAGACACATCTTTTACGAATGAAAGTGATTCTAATTCTTTTTTTACAGGAATATTTTTATTTTCTGTATCGATTATTACTTTAACAGGTGCTAATAAACCTGATGAATAATGGTCAGATATTAAATCAAATCCTTCTCTTGAAGGCATATCTTTAGGAAATGATTGTAGTAAATCGTATGTGTATTGCACTCGAGGTACAAATAGAGCTAACCCTCCTAAGAGTATGATAGAGGCTAGTATAATTGTCCAAGGTTTATGAGTAACTAGTTTTCCTATTTTTTGATTAAATGTTACTTTGATTTGTGTTTTCTTAATTGATTTTCCTTTTTTCTTAGCTCTTAATGCTTCCATTTCCTCTGTTCTTGGAATAAAAGGAAAAAATGAAATCCTGCCAAATATGGAAAGTAGAGCAGGAAGGAGCGTTATAGCAGCAATACCCATAATAAGAACTGCCAAACTAAATGGTACTGCGAAACGATGGAACGCACCATATTGAGCTAATAAGAGTGTGCCTAATCCAATAACGACCGTTAAAGCACTCATCGAGATGGCCCCGCTAGATTCTTTGATCGCGAGCTGAAGTGCTTTATATTTATTTTCTTCAAAAAGTAAATAATCACGATATCTAGATATTAAAAATAAACAATAATCAGTACCTGCACCAAATAATAAAACTGTCATAATCGAAACGGCTTGAGAATCCACCGTAATAATACCTTTATCACCTAAAAAACCTAATAATGGATTTACGATTCCATACGCGAAACCAACGACTATTAACGGGACAATTGCCATAATTGGCGAACGATATAGAAGGATTAAGAAAACTAATACAAGTGATACAGTTGATAATAAAAGTTTAACATCGGCTTGTGAAAATAAACTTACAGCGTCTGTTTGAATACCAACCGGGCCAGAAAAGCGGACTTTTAGACCAGATTCTGTTAATTTTCGTTTTACTGGGTCATCACCAGTATTATTTTTAATTTGTTTTTCTAGTATGTTGATATTTTTTCGTAGTACTTTATCATCTGCTTTTTTGTCAAAAAGAACAGCTGTAATGATTGTTGAACCATCCTCTGAAGTACTTCGTTTAATTGCCTGGATAGGCATTAAATCATATGACGGTGATGTTAATTGATTTTTCAATGGATTATTTCGAAGTTCTTTATAAACAGTTTGAATGACTTTGTAATCGTCCTCATTTAGTCCGTCTTTACGGTTCCAAACAATTAATAAAGGGTTTCCAGAATCAGTTGGAAATTCTTTTTTTATTAGCTGATCCGCTTTTTGTGACATGGATTGCTTAGGTAAGTTATCTGCAGTATTGTTTTCTACTTCGTTTACAGATGGAAAAGTAAATGATAATACAACCGTTAATAAAACCCACACCAACAATGTTAACCATCTTGTACGTTTACTACTAACAAATTTGCCCCAAGAATGAAAAGGGTGATGTTTCATATGGAATTCACCTCACGTATAATTTATTAACTTAATTATATATACTGGTCAGTTAATTATTCAAGAACTTTTATTATGCTATAATGAAGGGGAATTAAAAGGTTAGGAGAGAAGCATATTGGAACAAATGAAACGGCCTCTTGGAAGACCGCCACAGGATTCAAAAAAAAAGCCTACAAAAACAACAATCGTTGAAAATGCAATCCAATTGTTTTTTCAAAATGGATATCAATTAGTTTCAATGGATGACGTAGCTAAACAGTGTGGTGTGACCAAAGCAACGGTTTATTATTATTATCCAACAAAAGCAGATCTCTTTACGGATGCAATGGTTCAAATGATGCTTCGAATAAGTGATCGAATTGCTGAGATTTTATCTACGGATAGATCGTTAAAAGAAAATCTCCACGAAATGGTTAAAGTCCATTTAAGAGCAACTTTTGAAATTGATTTAAAAGCTTTTACGAAAGAAGCGAAAGTCTCTTTATCAGATGAGCAATTACAACAGATGAATAACGCGGAAGAAATGATGTATAATGTGATCGAAAAAGCAATGACAACGGCAATAGAGAATGGAGAAATACCTAAAGGTAATTCAAAATTCTATACCCAATTGTTCTTTGCAATTCTATCAATTGGTAATTATAAGGATACAGATCAAAAGTCAATTTTTTCAACAATAGATGAAATGGCCGATCAAATCATAGATTTCTTTTGGAATGGAATAATGGGTAAAAAATAAAAGAAGATTTACTTTTTGAGTAGATCTTCTTTTTTGAGTGTTAAATAAAACATAATACATATTCAAAATCGAGATGATGAAAATAACTTACAATTACAGTTAACAGGTTCATGAGTAAATGCTTTAGAATAATAGGTCCTCTTTTATTTTTATAGTAATCTTTTAATGTCCTTAAAGAAAAGCAGGAATTTAACTGAACAAGTTGAATTAAGTACTACAACTGGTAAATAATACAAAAAATTCACATTTTGTACGCACCAATTCCAGCTTTATTATTAGAATAATTTTCTACTAGGCTTTCACTTTGATTCCTTAAAAAAAAGTTTAAAAGCAAGGCTTAGGATGAAAAGAATTACATACCTAGATCTGCTATCCAAAAATTTAAACTTTGAGGTGTCAACATTGAAGGATATTTTACTAATCTTATTATTACAATTGATTTATGTACCTATTTTAACATTAAGAACTATTTTTCTAGTTAAAGGGCTGAGTATGGCTGCCGCGTTATTTGGCTTTATAGAAGCAATAATCTATGTTTTTGGGTTGTCGCTTGTTTTTTCCGGAGACCAAAGTACATTATCAATGATTGTTTATGCAGTCGGATTTGGAATTGGCATTTTAATTGGAAGTTACGTAGAAAATCGCTTAGCGATCGGATATACGACTTTAGTAGTTAATTTAACGAACAAAAATAAATTGCTGATTAACCGACTTCGTGAGGAAGGATTCGGCGTGACAGTATTCCAAGGAGAAGGAAGAGATAGCGAGCGTTATCATTTGGATATATTAACTAAACGTAGTAGAGAACCTGAACTTATGGATTTAATTGCTCAATATGAACCGAATGCCTTTATCATTTCATATGAAGCGAGAAGGTTTAAGGGTGGATTTTTATTAAATTCAATGAAGAAAGCAAAACATAAGAAATCGAATATATTATAGACCCTATATAGTAAATAAAAAATCAGAGAAACTGGAATAAAGTTTCTCTGATTTTTTTAATTAATGTATCTTTACTTTCCTAAAAGCTTTGATTAGAATCATCCGATAGAAACCCCAAAATCGATTCCATCATATTGCGGATTAATAGATTTCTAATTTTTTGAGTGATAGGAGTCATTGGTTGATTTTCTGCAACATGCACAGGATTTGGAATTGACTTAAGTTCAGAAATTAAAAAGGTTCAAGTTATAGACTAAAAAATGTTACGAAAGATAAGAGAATAGATGTAATCACGATTGCAATAAGCGGACGAATTGATTTTGTGCGCAATTCTTTTAAGTTAATGTTTAATCCTAAACCAGTCATAGACATTGTTAAAATAAATGATGTAAAAACAGCAATATCTGACATAGTTTCATTTGATACCGGAATTTTTTGTTCAAGGATGTAGCTTCCAACAAAACTCATAATAACAAAGCCAGTTAAAAACCATGGGAACTCCAATTTTGCTTCTCCGTTTAATTTTCCTTTACGTTTCATCCAAAATAAAAGGATAAAACAAACCGGAATCAATAGAAATACTCTGGCAAGTTTGGCTAGCAATGCGTGAGCAAGCGCATCCTGACCTGCAGGTGCAGCTGCTAAAGCTACATGAGCAATCTCATGAAGGCTTATTCCGACCCATGCTCCATATTCAGTTGGGCCGATTGGTAATAAAGGATAGATTAAAGTATAGATGATGGAAAATATTGTGCCGACTAGTGCGATGATTCCAACGGCCATAGCTGTGTCATCATCTTTTGCTTTAATAATTGGTGATACGGCAGCGATTGCAGCAGCACCACAAATACCTGTTCCGATACTTAACAATAGAGATAAATTAACGTCTGCTTTAAGCCATTTTGCAACAGCCATAAGGACTACAATCGAAAATATGATTGTTCCCATGCCTCTCAGTAATAAAGGCAAACCATCACTAAAAATGACAACCATGTTTAGTTTTAATCCGTACAATATGATGGCTAATCTTAAAAGTCTTTTTGAAGAAAATTGAATGCCTGCGCGCAATTTTTCAGGATAACCAAAAAATTGTCTATACACTAAAGCAAGTAAAATGGCACATGCAAGTGGTCCAATATGATCAAACCCTGGTAACTTTGCCATCAGAAAACCTAAAACAGCTATGATGAATGTAAAAGCTACTCCATAGATCATTGCTACATTTAACTGTTTAGTAGGCTTTTTTTGTTGCGCTGTATTTGTATTAATTATTGCCTTTTGTTCCATTGTGTTCATCTCCTCAGGGCGTTCTAGTATTATTTATCGTATCGAATCATTTATCATAAGGAAAATAAATTATTATTATAGTTATGATAAGGAAATACGATAGTAAGAAAAAGAGTCTATAAACTAACTAAAAATAAACAGAGCCTTTTTAAGTTTGGGCTTTGTTTTTTTATTTTAGAGCTAGCTGAATGAAGAGTTAATGAATCTCAGTGGAACCTTATTATATTGAACAACGATTTTAATATTAGTTAGACTTACATACAAATTAAAATCTTTAATTTTATTTCATTTTTATTTATGAGTATACTTAGAGTAGTAATATTTTAAATATTCAAAATAATTAATTTATAAAACGCTTCCAAGCGGTTGAAAGGGGGAAAATTCACTTAATGAGTAATAACTTATACGAAAACTTAAATAGAAGCGCAATTAATTTCCCGGATAGTATCGCTTATATGTATGGTGATCAGTGTGTTACATACAGGAAATTAAATCAGCTTGTAAATCAATTTGCTACGGGAATGTCTGCACAAGGAATCGGCAAAGGAGATGGAGTTGCCCTTTTATTAGGAAATAGCCCAGAATTTCTTATTGCATACTATGGAATTTTGCGACTAGGTGCATTTGTTGTTCCAATTAATCCTTTGTTTACCCAAGATGAAATCAGCTACATATTGGAAAATAGTCAAGTAAAAGCGGTTATTGCTCATGAATCTGTTGAGCCAATGTTATCAGAAGTAAAGAAACAGTTGGTTAATCTAAATTTAGTCATTTATACAGAAGCAAAGAAACAGGAATGGACATGGGAGCACCTTATGAAACCGAGTACAAGTGTAAGTGGAAGTCCATTCGTTGATCAAGAAGATCTAGCAGTTATTCTGTACACTTCGGGTACTACAGGTAAACCAAAGGGTGCAATGTTAACACATCGAAATTTGGCATCGAATGCAGATTCTATTTCAAAATTGCTAGAACTGGATGAAAACGACCGAGTAGTTGCTGTTCTGCCAATGTTTCATGTTTTCTGTATGACAGTTTGTTTGAACGCACCGATTGCTTGTGGCTCAACAGTTTTAATTCAGCCTAAATTCAGTCCTGTCGATGTAGTCAATACCATTCAAAAAAGAAATGCCACTGTATTTGCAGGAGTACCTACGATGTACAATTTTATCAATCAATTACCTGAAGCTTCGTCAGAGCATTTCAAATCCATTCGTATTTGTATTTCGGGTGGTGCTTCGATTCCTGTAGAGCTTCTGCAAAAATTTGAAGGTAAGTTCAACGTACCTATATTAGAGGGATATGGACTTTCGGAAACAGCGCCACTTGTAGCAATTAATCCGTTAAAAGGAATTAGGAAACCAGGTTCAATCGGTAGAAATATTCCCGCTGTTCAAATCAAAGTAGTAGATAAATTTGGAGAAGAATTGCCAATAGGTGAGGTTGGAGAATTAGTTGTTCAAGGACCAAATGTAATGAAGGGATATTTAGGGATGCAGGAAGCTACATTGGCCGCTTTTAAAAACGGGTGGTTTTACACCGGTGATCTCGCAACAATGGACGAAGATGGATATATCTACATTGTTGACCGAAAGAAGGACATGATTATTGTTGGAGGTTACAATGTTTATCCTCGTGAAGTGGAAGAAGTACTATATCAACATCCCGCAGTTGTAGAAGCAGCAGTAGTTGGCGTACCTAATAAAGAATACGGAGAAAATGTAAAAGCATACGTCGTAGTTAAAGATGAACAGCTTACAGAGAACGATATTATTGAATTTTGTAAAGATAAGCTAGTTAAATACAAGCTTCCTAAATATGTAGAATTTTTTAAAGAGCTACCAAAGAATTCAACTGGGAAGATTTTGCGTAGAGAGTTAAGAGAATTGACTGAAGTAAAGTAAACAACTAAATCATTCATAAAGGGAGGATTCATGATGTCAACAATTTTAAAGGAAAAGGTTAAAGGGCCAGTAGCTTGGAAAGGAACAGACTTAGCAAAAGATGAATCTTGGATTTATTACTTATCTGAGGAAACAATTGTTGAGCTTGAAAATGCACTAGTTCATGTAAAACAAAAGGGGTTAAAAGCACCAAATTTTAACAAAGAAGACTTCCAAGTGCCAAATCTTTTAAATGAAATTGATTACTTTGTTGAAGAACTTGAGAACGGAAGAGGATTTCTATTAATTCGAGGTTTACCGATTGAAAGATATACAGACGAAGAAGCAAGCATCATTTATTGGGGTCTAGGCCTTCATATGGGTACTCCAGTATCGCAAAATGCTAATGGTGAACTTTTAGGGCACGTTAGAGATCAAGGTCTTAGTTTAGAAAATTCAAACGTTCGCGGTTACCAAACGAAACTGCATCTTCCTTTTCACGCTGATGGTTCTGATGTAGTAGGTTTATTAAGTCTACGAAAAGGGAAATCAGGGGGGGAGAGTAGCATTATAAGCTCGATGGCAGTTTACAATGAGATTCTAGAGAAGAACCCTGAATATTTAGGAATACTTTGTCGTCCGTTTAACTTTGATCGCCGTGGAGAAGAGGGGCCAGGAGAATCGCCAATATTTACGTCACCAATTTTTAGTTACTATGATGGAAAACTAAGTTGCCGATATGTTCGTTTATTTATCGAATCAGCACAAGCGAAAACGGGTATCAAGTTATCAAAAGTTGAAATCGAAGCATTAGATTTACTGGACTCTCTTCTTCATGATGAAAATTTACATTTTAATATGATGTTAGAGCCAGGCGATATGCAATTTGTAAATAATTATACGGTTCTTCATTCACGAACTCAATACGAAGATTATGAAGAACTAGATCAAAAACGCCATTTATTAAGATTATGGCTCACGATGCCAAATGGCCGTGAAATTTCTCCGGATTTTGCAATGTTTTTTGACGAAAATACTGGAAAACCGGGTCGTGGCGGCGTACCTGCTCGTAATAAAACAGCGGGCGGTATTGTTGAAACATTAAAGTAATTTTACTTCTGTAAGAATGAGTGTGAACACCTTTTTCTATTTTGGAAAGGGTGTTCCTTAAATAGTGAAAAGTGAGGATATACTTGTATGTCAAGAACTCCAAAGTACGCTTGGGTAATCTTATTATTTCTAGTTCTTACCGGTATGATCAACCAAGTAGATAAAATTATCATTGGTTTGGTTTCCGTTCCTTTAATGAAAGAATTACATTTAAGTCCAACAGAATGGGGAGTTGTAGGAAGTTCATTTTTTTGGTTTTTTACATTTTCCTCAATGATACTTGGAGGAATGGCTGATTCGAAAAATACGAAAAAAATGTTGACTTGGCTGTCATTGGTTTGGCTAATTGTTCAGTTTGCAACTCCTTTTGCTTCTAGCCTAACTTTGCTTTTGATAACAAGAATGTTTTTAGGATTAGGTGAAGGTCCAGCCCCAGCTCTTTCTACAGCAATCATGGGGAAATGGTTCCCAAAACATAGACATGGTATAGGTTTTGGTGCGGTTCTGTTAGGAACGACCGGGGGTTCGGCAATTGCTTCTCCATTATTAATATCATTAATTGATAAACATGGATGGAAATCG
Organism: Gottfriedia acidiceleris; assembly: GCF_004138285.1. Taxonomy (GTDB): domain Bacteria; phylum Bacillota; class Bacilli; order Bacillales; family Bacillaceae_G; genus Gottfriedia; species Gottfriedia acidiceleris_A. The sequence goes on from NZ_SCFN01000013.1 coordinate 34,281, forward strand.
GCATTTTTAGTGATGGGTGTTCTTGGACTGCTCGTGTTAGTTTTATGGTTAATTTTCGGTAAAGAAAGTCCAACAGAAATTGGACTACTAGCCATTCATCAAACGGAGCACAGGTCTAGCCTTCCTAAAGTATCAATGCGACAGTTTTTTCCGCATCTATTTTCTAAAAACTTTATATTAACTGTTTTGTGCGGTGGTTGTGCATATTGGTTACTGTCCATTCAGGCCGTATGGTTCCCGTCTTACTTTACAAAAATCCAACAGTTTGACTCTCAGACTTTAAAACTAGCGGTATCTTTGCCTTTTCTTTTTGCAGCTTTTTGCCAAATTGGATTTTCTATGCTATCTGATCGTCTTTACCGTAAAACAGGCAATATTCGTAAAGCCCGAATTAATCTTGCGGGTTTCATGATGATGTTATCAGCTATTTGTCTATATTTAGCGATAATCGTGAATTCAGTTACTATGTCTATTGTTTTTTTTACACTTGCACCTGGTTTTGCGTATGTAATTCTTTCACTTGCTCCCGCTATATTGATGGAGTTCTTTTCTCCCGAAAACATTGGAAAAGCACAGGGAGCATTCATTGCCTTTGCAAGTATATCTAGTATTATTGCTCCACTAGTCTTCGGATACTTTATCCAACATGCCCTAACTGAAGCAATTGGTTATAATTACGCGTTTGGCTTTTCTTCATTAGGAATGCTGATTATAGGTATCGTATTTTGGCTTGGAGTACATCCCGCAAATCAAAGAAACGCAATAAATGAGTCGGGGGAGCAAATGAGTAATTAAAGAAAGATCTACAAGTACTTAAAATATGAGTTGAAAATAATAGTTTTAAATATTTGGCTATTAAATTAGTAATCTTCAATTTCGAAGGAGGAGTTTTAATGTCAATCATTTTAAATGAAAAAATTCAAGGGCGATCTGCATGGAAAGGTATTGATCTTGCTAAAGATGAATCATGGATATATTTTTTAACCGACACAACAATTGCTGTACTTGAGAAGGCTGTATTATGTGTTCAACAAAGGGGGTTAAAAGCACCTGATTTTAAAAAAGAAGATTTTCCAATTCCTGATCTAGCTGACGAAATTAAGTACTTTGTTGACGAATTAGAGAATGGAAGAGGTTTTCTCTTAATCCGTGGATTGCCAATGGAGCGTTATTCCGATGAAGAAGCAAGTATCATTTACTGGGGGCTTGGACTCCATTTAGGACTGCCAATCATCCAAAGTAAAAATGGCGAACTCCTAGGTCATATTAAAAATGTAGGCAAGGACTTTAACGATAATTCAAAAGTACGTGGTTACCAAACGAATGTACATCTTGATTATCATACAGATCTTGCTGATGTGGTTGGATTACTATGTCTTCGTAAAGCAAAATCTGGTGGTTTAAGTAGTATTGCAAGTGCGATGTCTATTTATAATGAAATTCTGGAAAAACACCCAGAATATCTTGAAATTCTCTATCGCTCATTTGCCCATGACCTTCGCGGAGAGGAAACGCCAGGTCAATCACCTGTTGTTCATTCACCAATCTTTAGCTACTTCGATGGTAAATTAAGCTGCAGATATATTCGCCAGTATGTCCAATCAGCACAAACGAAAACTGGTATCCTTTTGTCGGATGAGGAAATTGAAGCATTTGATTTTATTGATTCCCTTACTCATGATAAAAACTTCCATATCGATATGATGATGGAACCAGGTGACATGCAATTCGTTAATAATTATACTGTTTTCCATTCACGTACTCATTTTGAAGATTTCGAGGAAGAGGATAAAAAACGTCATTTATTAAGATTATGGCTGATGATGCCAAATGGTCGTAAAATTGCTCCAGGTTTTGAGTTTTATATTGGTGGAGCACCCATAAATAGCTAAGAACTAGTGGGAATTTAGCTTATTAAGTAATTGGTGATTTTATTCAGCGATAACGTGAATAGGATCACCAATTTATCATTTAGATTGACTAATTGTCTGGATAAAAGTAAGTAAAGTAATTAAAACGAGAGAGGTTGATGTTGTTTGGCAAAGTTAGATTCGCAAGCAGAGAAGTTTTTAAATGCATTAAAGCAAATGCCACCTATTCATGAACTAGACCCTAAAACTGTAAGAGAAATATTATCAAAGTCACCACGTCCTCTTATAAATTTAGAAACACTATCAAAAGTAGAGGACTTTATGATTCCGGTAAGCAATGATGAAGAAATTAAATGTCGAGTATACATACCAAAAGGTTCAGGCCCATTTCCAATATTCATATACTACCATGGTGGTGGATGGGTACTCGGAGATATTGAATCAACGGACGCAAGCTGTCGCATAATTGCTAATAGAACACAGAGCATCGTTGTATCCGTAAACTATCGCCTTGCACCGGAGTATAAGTTTCCGACAGCAGTGGAAGATGCGTATTCAGCTTTGGAATGGGTCTATGAAAATGGCATTCTCTTTAATGGGGATGTCTCTAGATTGACAGTTGGAGGGGATAGTGTAGGGGGAAACCTTGCGACAGTTGTGACAATGATCGCAAGAGACAGGAAGGGTCCCAGCATTGTTGCACAAGTTTTAATTTATCCTCCAACAAATCTTGAGTTTAATACAGAATCACATCAAATGTTTGCAAAAGGATTTGGTTTAGATCGAGAACAGCTAATTTGGTTCCGAAATCATTATTTAAGAAATGAAGAGGATAAGATGAATAGGTACGCTTCTCCATTAATAGCAAAAGACTTAAGTGACCTCCCACAAACGTTAATCATTACAGCGGAAAATGACGTACTCCGTGATGAGGGATTGGCTTATGCTAATCGGTTGAAAAAATTTGGAGTTCAGGTTGAATATGCTTGTGAATACGGAATGATTCATGGCTATTTTGCACATGTGGCTATTTTTTCTAACAATATTGAATCAACGGTTTCTAAGATTGATAAATTTTTACGTACAGTAAATAATACATTAAAGATCTAAAATGAAAAGAGCCTCATTAAATTATGAATGAGGCTCTTTTTCTTTGATGATTAACTTATAAACTATGAAACCGTTAAAAGTATTTCAACCTAGTATATTAGAAATAAACGGTATTTCCAATGCCGCCAGTTACAGGAACTACTTCTCCAGTAATCGATGCTGATAATGGAGATGCTAGGAAGGTGACAACATAAGCAATCTCCTCTGGGGTAATCAAGCGACCGAGAGAATTTAGTGATTTTACTTGTTGAATTGCTTCCTCATTAGTCACTTTATCTCTAAACGTTTCGGTATCAACAATTCCAGGATATATTGCATTGACGTTAATTCCATGCTTCCCTAATTCCATTGATGCAGATTTTGTTAAATGGACGACAGATGCATTACGTGGCCCAGAGCTAAAGTAATTGCCGCCAATCCTAGCAGCTAGTCCACTGATATTAATAATTCGTCCCCACTTGTTTTCAATCATATATGGCGCAACGGCTCTAATACTACGAAAATACCCCATATATTTTTCTTCAAAATCCTTTATAATAAGTTCTTCTTTAATACTATTAAAGTCTTCTGGCTCATGTCCTCCAACACGGGCTCCACTGTTAATTAATATATCTATGCTACCCATTACTTCCGCTGATTTTTCTACTAAATTTAAGATTGAATCTGGATCGGTAGTATCTGCCACGATTGGATAGATATTTCGATTAGTTTCTTGTGCCAGTTCCTCTGCGGCAAGTCTTAATGTGGATTCATTTCTTGAACAAATCGTACAATCTACACCTTCAAGTGCTAGTTGGCGTGCAACAGCTTTACCAATACCACGGCTACCCCCTACAATCAGTGCCTTTTTTCCCGATAACTTTAAGTCCATTGTTCAGCCTCCAGTTCGATTCTATAGTACTACAAAAAAATTGAATGATTTAGTATTTAGTCATTTCTATCTTAATTCTACCTATAAATAATATTTATATAAAATTAAAGATTTTAATTTGTAATTTAATTGTGCTAATATAATGTGGTGTTAAAATTTCCCATGTACAATGGTGTATATTTCATATATTAGTAGTATTTACATGAAAGTTAAAATGTTTAATTTTATTTAACTGAAAATTATGAATATAATAAATATAAAGAATATTGATATGTAATTAAAGTTATGAAATGAATCTATGTAAATAAAGGGGGGAAGGGCATTTTTTAATTTGATAGAGAAGGTTATAGAGTAATTTGTAAGCGCTTTACCAAAGCGTAAAAATTGTTAATTTGTTATAAACGTTTTAGTTAGAAAACAGGTTGCTTTTTAGAGATGTTCAATAATTAGAAGGAAAGAAAGGGAGATTTTTTTGAACACACCAAAATATTCTTGGATTATTTTATTAATTCTAGTTGCTTCTGGCATGGTCAATCAAGTTGATAAAATCATCATAGGTTTAGTTTCGGTTCCGTTAATGAAAGAATTACATTTAAGTCCATCACAATGGGGGTTAGTTGGAAGCTCGTTTTTTTGGTTCTTTACGATCTCTTCTTTCATTCTTGGTGGCATGGCTGATTCTAAAAACACAAAAAAGATGTTTACTTGGATTATGTTAATATGGTTAATCGTTCAATTTACAACACCTTTTGTATCTAGTTTATCTCTACTAATATTTTCTAGAATGCTATTGGGAGCAGGGGAAGGACCAGCTATTTCTATTTCAACTTCAATAATTGGAAAATGGTTTCCTAAACATAGACATGGTATTGGTTTTGGGGCAGTGCTTTTTGGAGCTACAATTGGACCTGCAATTGCTTCTCCGCTATTAATCTCACTAATTAATCAATATAGTTGGAGAGCCGCTTTTGTAGCAATGGGAGCAGTCGGATGTATTGTTCTACTTTTATGGATGATTTTTGGAAAAGAGAGCCCAAAAGATATAGGGATCTCTACATATGAGCAAGAGGATAAAAACACAGTGATCCCAAATAAGGTTTCATGGAAGCAGTTTCTTCCACATATTTTTTCGAAGAATTTTATTTTCACCGCTATTTGCGCAGGCTGTGCATATTGGTTATTGTCTGTCCAAGCGGTTTGGTTTCCAGCATACTTTTCGAAAGTTCAACATTTTGATGGTAAAACATTAAAAATGGCAGTGTCTTTACCTTTTCTCTTTGCAGCTATATGCCAAATTGCATTTGCCCTAATTTCAGACCGCATTTACCGAAAAACTCAGGATATTCGTAAAGCAAGAATAAATCTTGCAGGAACTTCAATGATGTTATCCGCTATTTGTTTATATATTGGAAGTGTCGCAAATTCAAGTGCAATTTCCATCTTGTTCTTCATCCTTGCACCGGGTTTTGCAATTGTCATTCTTTCTCTAGCGCCAGCAATGTTAATGGAGTTCTTTTCACCTAAAAACATTGGAAAAGCTCAAGGGACATATGTTGCTATATCAAGTTCAACGAGTATTATTGCTCCTGTTATATTTGGTAATTTTATTGAAAATGCAGGAAGTGAGTCAATAGGATATGGTTACGGATTTTTGGTGACGTCTTTAGTCATGTTTGTTTTCGGATTAATTTTTTGGATCGCCGTGCGTCCTGCTAAGCAACCAAGCACTACGATCAAGGTAGAGGAACAAGTCATTATATAAAAGTATGAAGTAATCGAGGAGGAAAGATAATGTGTAAAAATAGAAAAGTTTTAGATGGAATTGATTGTTGTGTAGAATGTCATGAAGAATTATCTATTATGGAGAGAAATCGTAGTAACTGCTGGAGTTGCCAGGATAAAATAACTGAAACTTATGCTGATGACCACATCAATATAGAAACAGAGGTCAAAACTGAGCAAAATACTAGTTCGAGATAAAAATAGATTCGAATAAAAGGAGAAGCTCCCGCGTCCACTTTGAACGCAGTTGCTTCTCTTTTTTTAACTTTTAATAATTTCCGATTTTAGAAAATGAATATATTTGTTTGCATATGTAGATAAATGTTTATCCTCTGATCGAACTAATCCTAAAGAAATGTTAACAGTACTATGGTTCACTAAATCGATTGGAATAATATCACCATTAATGACGGATGGATAATTTTGCATGACAAAATCAGGAGCAAATGTAATTGCCAAATTTTCATTGACGGCTTGGAGAAGTCCAGCCATATTATTTGTTGTAAAAAGAATTTTCAAAGGTTTATATTTTTTAAAAAAATCTTGGATAAAATATTGCATTAATTCTCCCTTATATATGACGAGGGTTTGATTGAAAATGTCTTCTGGGGTTACAGAACCAAGAATGGCTAAAGGAGAATGCTTTGAAACGTATACCTTTTGCTTCCCATCAAGGAGTGCTTCAAAAGCGATCCCTTCCATATTTACCCCTAAATCACTTGAATAGGTAATTAGCCCAAAATCAGTCTTATGCTGTCTAACATCATCAATCACTGATGTACCACTTTTTTCAGTAACCTCAAGATTTACATGAGGATAATCATGACTAAATGAAGAGATTGCTTTAACGAGAAATGTCATTAAGCCAGGTAAAGAAGATATGTTAAGCTCACCCACCTCGGTGGAGTTAAATAGGTTAGCTGCCTCTTTTATTTCTTCAAGTTTTTTTTGAACTTCATAAGCAAGTTTTAAAATGACTCTGCCTTCATCAGTTGGGACAGCACCATGTCCCCGTGAACGTTTAAATACCTTAATTTCTAGCTCTTTTTCTAAGTTAGTTATAGACTGGCTAATTGTTGATTGAGTCACGTGTAGATTTTGTGCAGCTACTGACAAGGAACTGTATTTTGCGACTTCAACAATATAAATAAATTGTTCAATATTCATGGTTGTCCCCTTTTTTTGAATATTAGTGATACTAACTTACATATTAAAATCTTTAATTTTTTTTCATTATAATTTATATGTATAATCAATATCAATAAGATTTTTAAAAATTAGAATATTCTAAATTCAGGAGGAAGAGTAGAATGTCATTAGCACAATTGTTTGATTTAACAGGAAAGACAGCGATCGTTACAGGAGGCGGAAGTGGACTAGGACGTGTAATGGCAATAGCTTTAGCAGAAGCGGGAGCAAATGTAGTAGTTTGTTCTAGGCGTTTAGAAGTTTGTGAAGAAGTCGTGAAAGAAATAGAAGCATTAGGCAGACGAGCTTTAGCTATATCATTAGATGTAACTAGTCCCAAATCAATTGAAAAGGGATTGGAACAAGCTATTTCCCAATTTGGAAGCATCGAAATTTTAGTAAATAGTAGTGGAACTGTTTTTGAAACGCCAGCAATAGAAATGCCTTTAGAACAATGGCAATCTATGCTTGATACGAATGTGACAGGAACTTTTTTAATGTGTCAGGCAGTCGGGAAACATATGATTAATAACGAATATGGAAAAATCATCAATATTTCTTCTAGTATAGGCTTTAAAGGTGTTGACCCTGAAGCTGTAGATTCTGTTGGATATACAACAAGTAAGGGAGCTGTTATGACTTTAACAAAGGACTTAGCAGTTAAGTGGGGGCGCCACGGCGTTAATGTAAACTCAATTGCTCCAGGAGTTTTCACTACAGGAATGAATAACCCAGAAATACCTGGAACACTTGTACATAAAGCAGGTCCATTCATTGCTACTCAAGTTCCACTTAGAAGATTAGGTAGTGATCATGATTTGGTAGGTGCAACCCTTTACTTTGCTTCAGCAGCATCTGACTATTGTACAGGACAAATATTAGTTCTTGATGGTGGTCTTGGTGCTAAGTAAATTTCTTCAAAGTAACTTAGCAATGTAGATTAGCCAAACTTATAAACAAGTTAAAAATACTAATTTTACTTTACAGAAAATTATAAATATACTGATAATAACGAATTCGAAATAGTTTTTAGTTGGCTTACCACTGTAAGGAACTACTCTAGACGAATTTAAAAAAACATAAGTTGGAAGAGGGGATTTAAGTGAGTAATGTAAAGGATGTTAAAGAAGTAGTAGTACATCATGCTGGAAATATTAATGTAGAAGAATTGCCTTGGATTCCTTATTTTGGAGATTCAAAGTTTAAATTACTTAAAGCAAACCCTGTAACAGGGCAAACTCTTACATTATTATATGTACCTGCGAAAATGCAGCTTCCTGCACATTTCCATCCTGGAACAGTTATTGTATATACTGTTCAAGGTACTTGGAGATATCTAGAAGAGTCTTGGATTTCTAAACCAGGTGACGTTGTTTATGAGCCTGCTGGATCGAAACATACACCTACAGCTGTTGGTGACGAAGATGTTATTACCTTTAATATTGTAGAAGGAACATTGGATTACATCGGTGAGAATGGCGAAATTCTTGCTAGAGATAATTGGGAAACATTCCTAAATAGATACTATGAATATTGTGCAGCTGAAGGTATCGAACCTGTTGATGTGACTAAATTTTAAAAAATAGTGAAAAGAGAATCTGAAAACGTCCAGTGACGAAAAGGATTCTCTTTTCTTATGAATAAAAATCTTAAGATTTTTATATATAAGCAAGACTTACTTGTAAATTAAATTCTTTAATTTTATTTAACTATTACTTATGAGTATAATTAGTTACAAATTAATATTTTTAAAATTTAGAATATTTAAATACGAGGAGGCTTATCTAAATATGCCAGCTGAAACAGTGTTAATTACAGGCGCTACAAAAGGTATTGGATTGGAATTTGCAAAGATCTTTGCAGGACATCGCTATAATTTAGTTTTAGTTGCTAGAGATGAGTTGTTGTTGGAAAAACAAGCTGGTTTTTTAAAAAAGGAATACGGAATAGAAGTGAATACTTTTGTCGGTGATCTAAGTAATCATGAAACCGTAGAGAGCTTGTATACATACCTAAAAAGGGAAGAAATCAATATCGATATATTGATTAATAACGCCGGAGCGGGCGGATTAGGGTTAATGACAGAATTAGATATTAAGAAAGAAATAGAATGTTTACAGCTGAATATGATTTCCTTAACTTATTTAACTAGACTTATAGCGGATGAAATGATTAAGCGAAATCACGGTAAAATTTTAAATGTTGCTTCAACGGCAGCTTTTCAACCAACTCCACGGATGTCGATGTATGGGGCAAGTAAATCATATGTTTTATCTTTTACAGAAGCGATAGCCGAAGAACTAAAAGGTACCGGGGTTCAAGTTAGTGTATTATGTCCCCCGTCAACAAAGACACCACTTACTGAGGGACTTGCTTCAACAGGAACAAAAATTTTCATTAAAAACTTAATGGACCCTAAAGCAGTTGCCAAGTGTGGTTACGAAGGCTTAATGAAAAATAAAACTGTGATTATTCCAGGCTTTAAAAATAAACTGATGGCAAAATCTGTTGGAATACTGCCAAGGAAGTGGGTAACTACTTATACCCGAAAGATGATCGAGGAAAAAGTGTAAGTACCATATTTGAGATTAAGATATAAAGAAGAGAGGGATCGTAAATGCAGAATGTATATTTAGTTGAAGCGCTCAGAACTCCAATTGGGTGTTTCGGAGGCTCATTAAAAGATGTAGGTGCTGTACAGCTTGCATCAACAGTTATTAAGGAGGTATGGCAACGATCTGGTCTATCTGCTGATTGTGTTGATGAAGTAGTATTAGGTAATGTTCTAAAGTCAGGGCTTAAAGGAAATCCAGCAAGACAAGCCGCAATTAATGCTGGTTTACCTGTTTCTATACCAGCCATTACAATAGATAAACAATGTGCATCTGGACTGCGAGCAATTACATTAGCCTATCATCAAATACTAGCTGGAGATTCAAATGTTGTAATAGCTGGAGGGACGGAAAGTATGAGTAATGTCCCACATTTAGTAATGAATGCAAGATGGGGACAAAAAATGGGAGATTTAAGGACAGTAGATGCAATTTTTCATGACGGGCTTCACTGTGCAATAGAAGGTTACCATATGGGAGTTACAGCTGAAAATTTAGTTGAAGACTATCGTATATCGCGCGAGGAGCAAGACATTTTCGCTTTAGAAAGTCAGCAAAAAGCGATTAGAGCTAAGGAGCAGGGCAAATTTGAAAAAGAAATTGTTCCAGTTACGATTCAAACTAAAAAAGGGCCCATTTTATTTAAAGAAGATGAGAACATAAAAAATACTAGTCTAGAGAAACTACAAACTCTTAAAGCAGCTTTTAAAGAGAATGGAACAGTGACAGCTGGGAACGCTTCATCATTAAATGATGGTGCTGCTGCAGTCATTGTTGCATCTGAACAAGCAGTTCGAGAATATGGTTTAAAACCGCTTGCCAAAATTCGTTCGGTAGCAAGCGCTGCTGTTTCTCCTTCGATTATGGGAATTGCTCCAGTTCCAGCAACACAAAAAGCACTGCAACGAGCAAATCTAACGATACAGGATATAGAATTGGCAGAGATCAATGAAGCATTCGCTGCACAAGTACTAGCAGTAAATAAAGAATTAAATATATCAGAAGAAATTATTAATGTAAATGGAGGAGCTATTGCATTAGGACATCCAATCGGTTGTTCAGGTACAAGAATTGTAGTTACTTTATTACATGAATTAATACGTCAAAAGAAACAAATTGGTTTAGCAACTTTATGTGTAGGTGGCGGGCAAGGAGTTTCAATTATCATAGAAGCTGTATAATCTAACTAAAAAGAAAACGGTAAGCAAATTCTACAATAATTTGCTTACCATTTTTTACACCAATCTAATTCGGTTTGAGCGTTAAGGATTATCTTAATGAAGATAATCAAAAGTATTTTTTGCTAATAAGATAAAGGTTACTGTAATAAAAAGGATTCGAACGTAGCCACTTCCTTTTTTAATAGCGAATTTTGAACCACAAATTGCACCTGCTATTTGTGCAAGTCCCATAGCTAGCCCATAGGCATAATGAATTTGTCCCAAGTACATAAACATTAATAATGCAGCTATATTACTACCGAAATTTAAAAACTTTGCGTTGCCTGCAGCTTTTAAGAAATCAAACCCCATCATTAAAAAAGCAAATATTAGGAATGAACCAGTTCCAGGCCCAATGAATCCATCATAAAAACCAATACCAAAAATTAAAAGCATAAACAGAAAAATACGAGTAACTGAGAGATTTTTATTAGTAGTAGTATCTCCCCAATCTTTCTTAAAAATAGTATATATTGCGACTGCTGCAAGCATAACGAGCATAAGAGGCTTAAGAACTGTAGGATCAATTAAATGAACCGTCCAAGCTCCCAAAATGGAACCAATAAAGGTGAGTGGGAATAACTTATAGACAGATTTCAAATCAAGCTTTCCAGAACGATAGAACATGATTGTGCTCGTTAAAGAGCCGATTGACCCAGCTAATTTGTTCGTTGCGACAGCAGCAGCTGGAGATAGACCAGTAAATAATAATACTGGCAAAGTAATTAGCCCACCGCCTCCAACTACAGAATCAATAAATGCAGCTAAAAATCCAAATACAATTAAAGTTAATAATAACGACGGATCAATATGGAATATCATCAAATCTACCTTTCTTTTATTTACTAATTTGATAGTAGTTAAAATATAAAACAATGTAAATCATTAATTTAGTAATATAAGAATATTTTTATAATAAACCTATTAAAAAGTAATAACAGGGGAATATGTTTTTTATTCATACGTTAATTAATACGGGTGGATTACTGATTACTTACAGAAAATATACAAGTTTTTAATTACAACTTGTACCACTTCCTAAAATTTTGCATATATTAATATGTGATAATTTAATGATGAGGTGTGTATGGATTGAATTTCGAACAAACAAATACTACTACAGAAATAGGACAAGCTAAAGAAAAATACTTTGAAAAAAACGTCAATCGTTTGATGAAAGAGATAGTTACAAAGATCGAAATGAAGATGGCACTTGAAGAACTAAAAGTTAAACGTATTATCCAATTTGATGGTCTAGAAAATGATGAAGTTATTAAACAAGTACAAAATGACTTAACAAAAATACTAGAAGATGCAATTAAAGATATTCAACTAAAAATGAATGAAATTGAGCTTTATTTTAATTCATTAGATGAAATAAAAGGCTATTCAGTAACGAAGGAAAATTATTTTAATAAGCAAAAATAGAGTGAGAAACACTAGGTTTCTTCACTCTATTTTTTATGCAAACGATTGAGATGAATTAATCGGAAAGATATTATTTATTGTTAATTTGAATATTAATAGTAATTTGATTCTTACAATGAGAAGAAGATGATGACTTTTGTACAGCGCTTAATAATTTAGCAATTAGATCTGTACAGCAATCACATTTATGCAACTTGAATCTTTATGATTTTTTTCACCTTTTTCACAGTGACAATCGAAAAGGTAACTCTCAAAAATAAGAGTTACCTTTATAGTTTAGCTAAAACGAATTAACTTCCTCAGTTGAAATTACTTTCTTGTTTGATTGTTTTTTATGCAACCATTGATAAATAATTGGTATTACTAAAAAGCTATTTAAAGTAGAGGTGATCATCCCACCTATTACTACAATTCCTAATGTCTGTGAAATGACAGTATCACCTTGATGTGAAAATGCTAGTGGTAATAATGTTAAAATCGTTGTAGCTGCTGTAATTAAGATTGGTCTAATCCTTGAAAGACTACCGGAAATAACGGCGTCTTCAATATTCATACCGTTTTTACGATTACGTTCAATTTTATCAACTAGTACGATCCCATTTGTCACTACAATTCCAGTTAACATTAAGACCCCAATTAATGCTGCTAAATTCCACTCTCCTCCTACTAATACTAAAGAGATGACAACACCACTTAATGCTAATGGAATGCTAAATAATACCGAAACTGGAGCTCTCCAGCCCTTAAATAAGGATGAAGTAATGACCATAACTAATAGAATAGAGAAGGCTACGGCAATTGACATATCAAAAATCATTTCTTTAACTTGTTGAGTAATACCTCCCATAGAGTAACTTACTCCTTTAGGAAGAGCTTGCTTACTAATGACGTCTTCAACTTGTTTTGAAACTTTACTAATGTCATTTGAAGTAATTTGACCTGTAACGATTGAATAAGGCTCTCCATTACGTTCATTAATCGTTGAAGGCGCAGTATCTTTCGTAATAGTGGCAATTTGTTCAAGTTTGACGGTTTTATTACCACTTGTTAGAAATGTTTCATTTTTAAGCGAATTGATTACATCTTCTGGCGATGCATTTAATTGAACTCGAGTTTTTCCACTACTAATTTGATCAAGATACATATCAACTGGCAGGCTTACATGGTCAACTACAAATGTAGCGTCTTTTGCCTGTGACATATAACGATTAATTACTTTCATTACATCTGCTACTTGAATTCCATTTTGTTCAATTGCTTGTTGGTTAAATGTGATTTTGAATTTTGGAAGTCCGGATGTTAAATCTACTTTTCCATCAACACTTAGTCCATCAATTTTTACAAGTTTTGATCGCATTTGATCTGCAATTTTGTCTAGTGTAGCTTGATCAGAGCCAGCAAATATGACTTTCAATAAAGAATCATCGCCGGCAATACTTTGACTTGAAACAGTATAAGCTACATTTTTAGATAATTGTGGTAGTTGTTTTCCAAGTTCTTTAATGACTTGGTCTGAGTCCTTTTCGTTCTTTAAAACAACAGAAAGATTCGCTACATTAGGTTTTTGTAGGAAACCACCGCCTTGGTCGAATACATCATCACTTTGCGGCGTATTAGTAGATCCAAAATTAGCTATATAAGATTTTATTTTTGGATTATCTTTTAATTGATTTTCTACCTTTTGAACCTCAGAATCTACTTGCATTAATGTACTTCCTTGAGGTAATTCAAGTTTAATTGCCACTTGACCAGTTTTAGCACTTGGTAAGAATGAAACCGGTAAAAACGAACCAAATGCTACTGCGAAAATAAATAGTAAAGCTGAAATGAAAATTGTAAGTTTTTTATTCTTTAATGATGATAGTAAGATCGGTTTCATCATTGGTTCTAAAGAAACAACTTTTGTTTTCTTTGTATTATTTTTCCAACCCATTAGCGCAAGTGCTGGAATAACAAGAATTGCTACAAAGAACGATATAATTAGGGAGATAACAACAGACCATGCAAAACCGCTATATGAAGCACTAATAGCTCCACCTACAAAGGCAATTGGAATATAAACAGCAATTGTCGTCAGTGTAGATGCTAAAATTGCAGGTGTCATTTCATAAACTGCTGAACTTAATGAAAATAGTAATGATTTATCAGGATTTTGTTCTCTTTTACGGTACATATTATCAAGGATAACGATGGAATCATCAACAATACGACCCATTGCAACAATTAAACCCGAGACGGTTAGAATATTAAGTGTAATGCCCATTGATTTTAGGATAGCTGTTGTTGCTAATAAAGAAATTGGTAATGAAATTGCAATGACTAATGTTGATTTTACATTGCGGAAGAAGAAAAATACGCAAATCATTGAGAAAAGACATCCAAGTAAACCTTCACGAATTAAACCGTTTAATGAATCATTTAATTCTTTTTCACGATCTAATTGTGTTGTCAATTTTACAGTACCGTCTTTTACTTGTTGTAAGCTTTGAATTCTGTCCTTCACATCTTTTGCTACATCTGTAATATTTGCACTTTGTGTTTTAATAACATTTAATTGAACACTTGTTTTTCCATTTGTTCTTGCAATAGTTTTTACATCATTTAAAGCGTGAGTAACAGTTGCAAATGCTGAAAGTGGAACTTGTTCGCCATCTGAATTTTTGATTTTTACATCATTTAATTGTTTAACATTTAAATTCCATCCATCAAATTTAACTGGAATAGACAATTGATTTTGTAAGATAGTTCCTTCAGGTAAGGATGGAACTGATACAGCTAGGGCTTTATTTAAGTCATCTAAAGTAAGTTTATTTTTTGCTAGGTCCTTCGTTCTAACAGTTAGTACGTATCCGTCTTTTGCACCACCAAATACTGATACATCGGATACACCTGGAACTGTTTTAAGATGCTGTACAATATCCATTTGAGTTACTGATTTTAAAGTATTATCATCTAATTTATTACTAGTTAAACTGTAGGTTAATATTGGAAATGAACTAGTTGTAAGTCTAGTAACTAGAGGTTTAGATGTAATTGTCGGAGGAATATCCGCATTTTCTAAAGCTTTATTTACATCAATTTCGGCTTGTTTCATATCTGTATTCATTGGGAAATACAGACTCATAAAAACTCCACCATCATAAGAGCTAGTTTCAATATCTTGTAATCCCTCTGTTGTTCTTACAGCACTTTCAAGATTATTGGTAATATTTTGTTTTACTTGATCGGCCTGGTACATAGGTAGACGCATGCTTACTGTAAGAGTTGAATTGTTTATACCTGGTAAATAATCGCGTTGCATTTGGTAAGCTGAAATAGCACCCCAAGTTACGATCATAACGACGCAAACAATCATTAAAATTGCTCTTTGCATGGTCCCTTCTATAAATTTTTTCATCTGATACCTCCTAAGATTTTTATTATAAATTGAAAATTATTTCATAAATCAACTCCATGTCATTGTAAAATTCCTAACTGAAACTTTAATGAATAATCAATTAAAATTAGATTAAAATGAAAAAAATACGAATTAAACGTTCTATAATGGCATGTATACTAGGAACTTCTAAGACTACAATCAGTCTTAAAAAAAGAATAGAGTTTTTCGAGACACTAAAACTATTAATAGAAATAGGTGAGTTAAATGAAGAAAATCTTAATTATCGAGGATGAAGTGAATATAGCTCGTGTTTTAAAATTAGAAATAGAATATGAGGGTTATGAAGTATTGATCGAACATAATGGAAAATCTGGTTTAGAGGCGGCTTTAAGCAATAATGTCGATCTAATTTTATTAGATGTTATGTTACCTGAATTGAGTGGAATTGAAGTATTAAGAAGAATAAGAAAAACAAATCAATTTGTGCCCGTAATTTTATTAACTGCTAGAGATGCTACACATGATAAGATTATCGGACTCGATTATGGTGCAAATGATTATATTACGAAACCTTTTGAAATCGAAGAAGTATTAGCAAGAATACGTTCATGTCTAAGATCAAGTAATCTTGTTCATGAATTTAAGAAAAGCGAAGACGAAGATCCCATTTTAACGATTGAGGATTTAGTTGTTAATTTGGAAGCTAGGGAAGTAAAGAGGGATGATAAAGTCATTTCATTAACACCAAAAGAGTATGATTTATTAGTTTATCTATTAACAAATCAAAATAAAATTTTGACAAGAGAAGGCATCATAACAACCGTTTGGGGTTATGAGTATGAAGGCGAAACAAATGTTGTTGATGTGTACATTAGACATTTAAGAAAGAAAATTGAAGAGGACTTTGACGTTCCTTTAATTCGAACTATAAGAGGTGTGGGGTACACAATGAGGAAGGGTTAAGATGAAAATAACGACTAAAATAAATTTGCTAATTACTTCATGGATCTTAATCATTCTGGTTTTAATTAACGGGTTAGTTTTTTATTTGTTTATGAAAACGACTGTCAATATGGAAGAGCATGTTGTAAGTCAAAAGGCTCATGAAATCTTAAAAAAACAGGATATTCCTATAACATTGAAGATGAATGAAGAGGCATTATATCCATTTATGTCTAATCATTCTTATATTCGAATCATTGATCCAAAATCAAAAATTGTGACAGAAGTTAGTAATGATAAACTACTGAATCGCATTAAACCTAAGTTCACTAGAAAAGAAGAAACAAAGCTAATTCCTTTTAGTGAGCATCAAAATATAGTCGTACGTGTACCAATTTTACAAGACCAAAAAGTAATTGGAACCCTAGAAATTGGAGAGTTGTTAGTAGGGCTTGAAGGTCGGAAAGATATGCTATTAACAATAATGGCAATCGTTACTGGTGTTTCTGCTATTTTATCAATGATGGCTGGAAGATGGTTAACACGTATCATAATGAACCCAATTACTTCTATGATAACGACGATGGAAGATATTGAAAAAAGTGGAGTTCCAAAAAAGATTTTAATAAAAAATGAAACAAAAGATGAATTACACAAAATGGCAAGCACGTTTAATCGAATGATTAGTAGGCTTCAAGACAACATCGAAAAACAGAAACAGTTTGTTTCAGATGCATCACACGAGTTAAAGACTCCTATTACGGTTATTAGTAGCTTTGCTAACTTATTAAGAAGACGTGGTTTTAAAAATGAGGAAATGGCGACAGAAGCAATTGAGACGATTTATTCTGAAGCCAACCGTATGCAAGATTTAACAAAAACATTATTAACTTTAGCAGAATCGGAACATTTAAAGAATATCGAAATGAATCCAGTAAATCTAGTTACTTTGTGTAATTCAACTCTAGTACAACTGCAAAATGTGTATAAACGAGAAATTTCTTTACACTCAGAAAAGCAGAAAATATTTATTAAAGGAAATGAGCTTAAAATTAAACAAGTTATTATTATCTTTTTAGATAATGCTATAAAATACAGTGCTGAAAAAATAGAAGTATATATTAGTTGTACAAGTGAAGCTGCTATTCTTCAAATAAAAGATTATGGAATAGGAATTCGAGAGGAAGAATTAGAAAATATTTTCGAACGATTTTATCGAGTTGATAAAGCACGTAGTCGTGGAGTTAGTGGTGGCACTGGACTTGGTCTTTCAATTGCTAAGAATATAATTAACTTGCATAACGGAAAAATTAATATTAAAAGTGTTGAAAATGTAGGAACAGAAGTAGAGATAGTATTTCCATTAGATGAGATTAGGTGAAAATAATTAGTACATTATAGAGTCTTGAAAATTGAGGTCTTAATATGAATGAAATCATCCATTTATTAAATGAATATGGCTATATCATCTTATTTTTATCATTGATGTTGGAATTGATCATAGTTCCAATTCCGAATGAAGCATTGATGAGTTATGTAGGTGTTTTATGTTTTCATGGGAAAATGAATATTGTATTATCTATTATTTCTGCCGGGCTTGGAGGAGTAGCTGGGGTAACCATTTCTTATTGGTTAGGATATAAACTTGGTACACCATTTTTTCGTAAGTTTGGACACTATATCCATATGGGCCCAGAAAAGATCGAGAAGATGTCAAAATGGTATGAAAAGTATGGGAAGGTATTATTGCTAGTATCATTCTTTATTCCGGGGATTAGACATTTCGCAAGCATTATTTCTGGAATCATTAAATTACCATATCGATCCTTTGCTATTTTTTCCTATATAGGTGTCTTTCTTTGGATTGGAACCTTTATTTGGTTAGGACAGGCCATGGGACCTAAATGGGATATCTATCAAGTAGAAATTAAAAAGTGGTTAGTATTGGGTAGCATATTATTAGGATTTATAGTGCTCGCTTTTTTTATTGTTAAAGCAAATAAGGAAATAATTAAAGAGTCATTACTATTAATTTTTGAATCAAGTTTCAAGAGATTTAAAAGCTTCATGAAAATAAAATTGATCATCTTAATCTGTTTAATTTTTTTCGTTACGTTTTTTATCTTAATGGTCGGGTTAATTCAAGACACAATTAGCAATGAATTTGATAAATTCAATTCCGTATTCAAGACCATTGTTTTTAGTTTATTTAATCAACATTGGCATGGAAGTATGAATTTTATTTATTCATTATCGACTTGGAAGGTTTTAATGACGATTTCGCTAGCTACAATCTTAGTGATACTGATAAATAACAAAAATAAATGGCTAGAATTGCTCTTTTTTATCGCTAGTTTAGCGGGGATTCTTGTACTATCCATAGGGATTCCTTGGATGTTCAACTTTATGCTAGGAGGTAATGTAAGTAAAAACTTTCCTAATGAAAAGTCTATGTTAATTTTGACAGTATTAGGTTACTTCATTATTATGTTAATTCGACACAACAAAGCTTATTTACTTAATATCGTAATGTTCTTCAGTTTTATATTTGTTGTTTTACTATTTTCTATAAGCAGCGTCTATTTGCACCACTTATTGCCTAGTGACATTGCTGCTGGATTTGTATTCAGTTCAGTTTGGTTAAGTGGAATCATATTCTCGCTGGAGTTGTTTCGTTTTGTATCACTGTTAAAAGAGAATATGCGTGCGGAAAAATTGTTAAAAACACAAATTGAATAAATCAGTATCTTCCTTGAAAATTATTCCAGGAGGTTGAAGATTATGAGGAGCAAGAATATTTGGGTATTAAGTTTGGTCAGCTTTTTTACAGACATGGGTACTTACATGGTAACACCTTTAATCCCCATTATTCTTTCAGCTTCAGGACCGTTCATAATTGGGGTTATTGATGGCTTATCAGAAAGCTTAGCTAGTCTGTTGAAATTTTATTCCGGTACTCGATCAGATTGACTTAAAAGTAGAAAACAGTTGGCGATTTTCGGATATGGATTGATGACTTTGGAAACAGAAAACCGATTAAGGTTTTCTGTTTTTTTATGTTGTGAAAATATCTTTGATTCGTCCAACCAAACAATTTAAAGAGATTTCCTTATTTTAAGTAGATTGAACATTCTGTTTAGAACATTTAATAGAGTATTGAATACTATGTAATTGTAATCTACTAGCTTCTAATCTATTAATCCGTTGGAGGTGAATTTTAATTGGCATTTACAACTGGTCCAATTGAAAATGTAGGAAATCAACCTAGCAATGCAACTAACGCTCGGGTTAAGATCCTCAATCGAACTGCTGGCCGACTTACTGGAGTAGTCAGATCTTTTAGACTTAATGGTACGAGAACTTTAATCCAACAACAAAGCTTTAACGTGGCACCGAATGCATCCACTTTTTTAACCCTCAGTTTAATTCATCCAATTTTGGGACGAGCAGCTCAATATGAAGTTGAGATTGTTCCTGATCAAAACGGTGGATTATTCTCTGTTTACGGAAGAACTGCTAACAATTTAATTATCACTGCACAACGAGTTTTGAATTCAGAATTAACGCAGTTTCCTTAGTTGATCCGTAGATTAGAAATATTAATCTCTTATAGCCATTAGAAAATAAAAACAGAAAAACTATTATAAGAGTTTTTCTGTTTTTTTAATGATGGATTAAGTATTCTCAAGCCATTCTAACTCAAACTTTAAAAGATTTACAAATTTATCATACAACAACGTTAAGAAGGAGTTATTTGAACGAAGCCAACCGGTATTGTAGAAGGTTCTACATCTATTAACGGAATAGAAACAGTTTGTCCATTCAAAATAGAAGCTTCATTTTTTAAGGAAATACATGTATCAAATGTGACCGCCAATTCCTCAATTATGGCACCTCTTATAACTTCTAAATTATTAGTGACCAATAATACATTTAATGGAAAATCCTTTAAGTACTCGGAAAAAGAGTTTACATAATCATCATTTTACAGTACAAAATTTTCATCTTTTAAGTCACTAATTGTTACCGAATCTTTTAAAGCTAAACGAGAGGCCTTACTAGCGCAAATATGAATAGGGCTCCTCAGTATAACTTCTGACTGAACTTTTTTTTATATCCTTCGTTAAATAATCTTGAAATTGAATTAAGCCAAAATCATATTTTTGTTTTATTACACCTTCCACGATATCTTTAGACCCTTTTTCTACTACTCTTAGAGAGACATTTGGATGCTCCTTTTTAAAAGTAGAAATTTGATTTTAAGACTTAGATTAGGTGACTAGTTTACATTTCTGTAATATCAGAAATAGCGCGATAAAGAATGTCTAACATTTCGTCAAGCTCTGATTCCTTTGAAGCTAATGGAGGCATAAATACAATAACATTTCCAAGGGGACGGGTGAGTAGTCCAAGCTCTTTTGCTCTTTTGGTTACTTTCACACCAATTCGTTCGTTCCAATGGAAAGCTTCTTTAGTATCCTTAGATTTTACTAGTTCAATTCCAATCATCAAGCCACTTTGACGTATATCTCCAACATGTTTTAACTCATTAAATTGCATCAGTTTCTCTTGGACATAAGACGAGATTTTTTCGACATGTTGTAATAATTTCGTTTTATTAAATAAATCTAGATTCGCTAATGCAACAGCGCATCCAAGGGGATTGCCTGTATAACTGTGACCATGAAAGAAAGTTTTTTGTTCTTCGTACGTACCTAAAAATGCTTCATAAATTCTGTTTGTCGTTAAAGTTGCTGCTACTGGTAAATAGCCACCAGTTAACCCTTTTCCGCAAGTTAAAATATCTGGTGTAACTCCTTCTAGCTCACAAGCAAACATTTTACCGGTTCGACCAAATCCTGTTGCAACTTCATCAGCTATTAACAATACATCATACTTTATGCATAATTCCTGTATTGCTTTTAAATACCCCTTTGGCATGACAATAATACCACTTGCTCCTTGAACAATTGGTTCAATAATTAATGCCGCAATTGAATTGGCCTTTTCGATGAATAAATTTTCAACCTCGTTTAAATAGGAATTTATTATTTCTTCTTCAGTTCCCACATGTTTTGAACGATAAAGATGTGGATAGGAAACCTTTATGCTTGGAAACAGTAACTCATTATATGCTTGATGATATAAATCGATTGTTCCTACTGACACTGCTCCGATTGTATCCCCATGATAAGCTTCCTTCATCGTAACAAAAGTATTTTTATTGAATCTACCTTTGTTTCGCCAATATTGATAGGCCATTTTAATCGCAATTTCAACTGAGGTTGCTCCCGAGTCTGAATAAAAAACTTTCTCTAAGCCGTTAGGAGAAATTTCGACTAGTCTCTCTGCTAATAGAATGGCAGGTATATTGGCCATTCCTAGAAGTGTTGAATGGGCAACCTTCTTTAATTGTTCATGAATTGCTTCATTTAATTCTTGAATATTATGACCATGAACATTTAACCAAATAGAGGATACACCATCGTAATATTCATTGCCTAATACATCATATAATTTTCGATCTTTACCATGTGAAATAATTAGCGGATCTTCGTTTATATAATCCTTCATTTGGGTAAATGGGTGCCAAAGATACTGTTTATTTTTAATAGATAATTCTTGATAGAGTTCATGATTCATATATGTTCCCCCTTGTCTTGTATGTTAACCTAAATTTATAGTTTGGTTGACATATATTTCAATTGCATGTTAATTTAATTTTGTTAGTTTGTCAAATTTTGCTAATTTGTCAAACTCATAAACTAATAGGGGGGATACGATGCAAAATAGGACATTATCATTAACAGTAATATCATTATTTGCCTCGCTAACATCGATTGGGGCCTTTATAAAGATTCCTTTACCAGTGATTCCTTTTACGCTTCAAATACTTTTCGTATTTTTAGCGGGCTGCCTTTTAGGAAGTAAAAAAGGGATGATGAGTCAATTACTGTATGTTGGAATTGGATTAATCGGAATACCAGTATTTGCTTCAGGTGGTGGACCTGAATATGTTTTAAAACCAACATTTGGGTACCTAATCGGTTTCATTATTGCTGCGTTTGTAATTGGATCGATCGTTGAAAAAACAAGGAAACCAAAACTTAAGAATTTTATTTTAGCTAATGTAATAGGGCTATTGATTGTTTATATTTTAGGCATTACATATGTATACATTTCATTAAACACTTGGTTAGGTAGTCCCGTTTCATTAAAAGAAGTTCTAATGATGGGACTCGTATATAGTATTGGGCAAGATTTGTTACTAGCTGTTTTTGGAGGAGTACTGGCGGTGCGCCTACATTCTCATTTTGCAAAAGCTAGAGAAAATGAAAAAAAGGTGGCTGCTTAAGATGGGAAAAGGATATTTTGTTACTGGTATTGATACGAATATTGGAAAAACTTATGTAACTGCTCAAATGGTGGATTGTTTACGGAACAAAGGAATCGATGCAATTCCTTATAAGCCAATTCAAAGTGGAGTAGTCAATATTAACAATACGGTCATAGGGGAAGACGTAGCATTTTATAAAGAGAAACTAAAACTGACAGAAGAGCATGAATACTACAGTACGTACACAATGAAAACACCGGTCTCACCACATTTAGCTAGTAAACTAGAAGATGTTTTTATTGATGAACAAGTTATTTTAGAAAAATATAAGTTATTAGAAAATAAGCATGATGTTGTTTTTGTTGAAGGAGCGGGTGGAGTTGCGGTTCCGTTAAAAGAAAATTTTGGAACGATTGATTTAATAAAACGATTAAACTTACCAGTAATCCTTGTTACATCATTAAAGCTAGGAACAATTAATCATACTGTATTAACAACCGAATATTTAAAATCACACCAAATTAATCTAATGGGATTATTAATTAATAAAGTACCATCAGTTATGGGTGAAATGGAAAAAGATAATTTAGTTATGCTAGAAAAATTAACAGGTCATGACATTCTTGGAGTCATACCGGAGCAGACGGATTTCTTTACAGAAAAATCTATTTTAGAATTTCAGCAATTATTAACGAAAAATCAATGAAATGGTGAGTGATCATATGAATTGGACTAAATTAGCGCAAGAGGTTATTCTAGGTAAAGAAATTTCTGATGAGGAAGCTTTAAGCATATTGTCATGTGACGATGATGAGTTACTTTCACTTTTAAATGGTGCATTTATCATTAGGAAACATTATTATGGAAAAAAAGTTAAACTTAATATGATTATTAATGCTAAAAGTGGTTATTGTCCTGAGGATTGCGGCTATTGTTCCCAGTCTTCGATTTCTAATGCACCTATTGAGAAATATCCTTTTCTATCTAAAGAAGAAATTCTTGATGGGGCAAAGCGTGCTTTTGAATTAAAAGCAGGGACATATTGCATTGTTGCAAGTGGGCGCGGACCAACGAATCGAGATGTAAATGTAGTAACTGATGCTGTTAAGGAAATTAAAGAATTATATGGTATGAAAGTATGTGCTTGCTTAGGGATTATTAAAGATCATCAAGCAAATGAGCTTAAAGAAGCGGGTGTTGATCGATATAATCATAATTTAAATACATCAGCAGAGCACCATAATTATATTACCACAACTCATACATATCAGGATCGAATCGATACCGTTGAGAAAGTTAAACAGTCAGGTATATCTCCGTGTTCCGGAGCCATTATTGGGATGAAGGAAACAAAACATGATGTTATTTCGATCGCGAGGTCATTACATAAATTGGATGCGGATTCCATTCCGGTAAACTTTTTACATGCTATTAATGGAACAAAACTAGAAGGCGTGAACGAATTAAATCCACGTTATTGTTTGAAAGTATTGGCACTATTCCGGTTTATAAATCCAACGAAAGAAATTCGAATTTCTGGAGGACGTGAAGTAAATCTGCGTAGTTTACAACCACTAGGACTTTATGCTGCAAATAGTATATTCATAGGTGATTATTTGACAACGGAGGGGCAGGAAACAAATAGTGACCATGCAATGCTAGAAGATTTGGGGTTTGAGATTGAGTTGGTTGGAAAACAAGAAAAGATATTCTCATAATAAAAAAACGAAAACCTAGAAAATGAAAATCAGGTTTTCGTTTTTTTATTATTAATTAATCAAAATGCTACTTTGGTATTAAACTGTTAAATACTTATCAATAATACGATTAAGTTCTAATTCTTCAGTTGATGATAAAACTAGGTTAGCATGGCCTAAGATTGCAGCATCTCCAATCGCAACTGAGTACATATTAGCCGAGTTAATCGCGTCTACACCAGCTGCCGCGTCCTCCACACCGATGCAGTTCTCAGGTTTAGCAGAAACTGCTTCGGCAGCTTTTAAAAATACTTCAGGATCTGGCTTAGAATTAATGACTGTTGCAGCGTCAACGATATGGTCAAAATAATCAATAATGCCTAAAGCTTTAACGACCATTAATGCATTTTTTGAAGCAGATGCCATTGAAATTTTAATACCAGCTTCTTTAATTTGCTTTAAAAATGATTCAATGCCGGGTAATAAGTCTTTTTCAGATATATTGCGAATTAGTTCTACATATTGTGCATTCTTTTTTGTTGCTAAATCATTTTTTTCGCTTTCAGTGAAATCATTTTGTCGGTTTCCTAATGTTAGGATTCTTTCTAATGAATCTGTTCGGCTTACACCTTTTAATGTTTCATTAAATTCACGATCAAAAGGAATTCCTAAGTCTTCACCTAACTTTTTCCACGCTAAATAATGAAATTCAGCAGTATCAGTAATTACACCGTCTAAATCAAAAATAAATGCTTCAACTTGTTTTTTCAAAATGGTACCTCCATAATTTCATTCAATTTAATTTCGCTACTGATTTTCGTTCGACTAGCTTTGTTGGAACAATAATGTGCTCTGATTTTTTAGGTATATTTTTTATTCGCTTAAAAAGTAAGTCTGTAGCAATTTCACCAAGCTTCATAACAGGAATTTCAATCCCTGTTAAAGGTGGCGAGAATAATGGTGAAAAAATCCCATTATTATATCCTATAACTGATACATCTTTCGGTATGGATATTCCTAACTTTGCAGTTGTATTATAAAGTCCAATCACTTTCAGGTCATCTATTGCAAAAATTGCTGTAGGTAAATCTTTAGATTTCAAAAGTGATTCTGAAACTTCGTATGCCCTTTCCATTGTATATCCACTATCAATAATTCGATCAGGTCGAAGAGGAATTCCATTATCAATTAAACATTTTTTATATCCTTCCAGTCTGTCAATTGATACATGGTAATCGAGAGAAGAATGTAGACAGGCAATGTCAGTATGTCCTTGATTGATTAAGTGTTGGACTAATTGATAACTATCATTAAAATTATCAGTATCCACTGAATAAATATGTTGATAGTTTCCTTCTACTCTTCCAATAACGACTACTGGAATTTTATATTTATCTAATTCTTTGAAAAAGTCCTCATTTGCAGGTGAACTCAGCATTAGAATTCCTTTAATCATTTTCCCACGAATCTTCTCGATACACTTATTTAACTCATCTTTGCTATTTTTAGATGTTTGGATAATGACATCGAAATTTTCTACTTCTGATCTCGTTGAAATAGAGTGAATAATTTCAGAGAAAAATGTGTTTCCGGCAGTTGTTTTCGTAGAACGGGACATTACCAAGATTGCATCAAAGCCTGATGATGTAAGAGCCCTAGCTAATTTATTAGGTTGGTAATTTAACTCTTCAATTGCCTTCATCACTCGTATACGGCTTTCTTCTGAAATATTATCTTTATTATTAAGTACTCGAGATACAGTGGACTTTGAAACGTTAGCCACGCGAGCAATATCGTAAATTGTTGGGCCCATTTGTATTCTCCTCTTTGTTTTCTGAAGTTATTTCATAAAAACGTTTTCATTTTTAATTTTTTAAATGATTCTTTAATTTAAGAATAAAACGCAGGGTTATAGTTATACTAAAATAGTGTTGTAGATAAATTTATTTAGGAGCGAGTACGAAAATTTTTCGTAATTATAAATGATAGTATCGAGTTTTCTATTATTTTTGTCAAGACTATAGACAAAATACTGATAGGTAAATAATGTTACCTTATCTATCGTTAGCACTTTATATGAATAGTGATTGTTTTAAATCTATGATTAAAATGTTTAATGTGACATATTTTTCAAAAAAATATCATATTTTCATAAAGTTTTTAAATTGACAGTAAGCGCTTTCTATAATATATTGATTGTGGGAGCGGTACCAAGGAAATTTCACATCTCTGTGGGAGCGATACCACAAGGAGGAATCTTATGAGTAAAATTAAAGAAAGATTAGCCTATATTTATGAAAACAAAGACATTGATCAACTTTATAGTGCAATCGTAAATCGCATTGAAGAAGCTAAAATAAAAATTACGAAAAAAAGAAAACAAAATTGGGACGAGTCAGATGTAGTTTTAATTACTTACGGTGATCAGTTCCAAGAAGAGGGAAAACCAACATTAGAAACATTTAAAAAAATGTTTGATGAACATTTAGCAAATAAATTTGAACTTGTTCATATTTTACCTTTTTATCCTTATACATCTGATGATGGTTTTTCAGTAGTTGATTATAAAAAAGTAAATCCAGAATTAGGCGATTGGTCACATATCGAGAGCTTATCAAAATCAGCAAGAATAATGTTTGATTATGTATGTAATCATATCTCTAGTAAGAGTGAGTGGTTCCAAGGCTATTTGAACAATGATCCAAAATATAATGATTACTTCATTGAAATGGATCCCTCAAATGATTTAAGCTCAGTAACTAGACCTAGAGCACTTCCATTGCTATCAAAGTTTAAATTAGCGAATGGTGAGGAAAAATACATTTGGACAACATTTAGTGATGATCAAATTGATTTAAATTTTAGTAATCCACAAGTTTTACTAGATATGATTGATGTTTTACTATTTTACCTTGAACAAGGAGCAGAATATGTAAGACTTGATGCAGTAGGATATATGTGGAAAGAAGTTGGTACTTCATGTATCCATCTTGAAAAAACACATGAAATCGTGAAATTATTCCGTGACTTATTAGATGAGGCAGCAAAAGGTACAGTAATGATTACTGAAACGAATGTACCTCATTTAGATAATATTTCTTACTTTGGTAACGGACATGATGAAGCACATATGGTTTACCAATTTCCATTACCTCCATTAGTTTTATATTCACTTCATAAAGGGAATGGTAGTGTACTAACAAATTGGGCAAAAAATCTAGAAGGTTCTGGAGAAGATACAACTTTTTTCAACTTCTTAGCTTCACATGATGGAATTGGTTTAAATCCGATTCGTGGAATTATCCCTGAAGAAGAAATTCTTTCGTTAGTAGAAGATTTAAAGGTAGAAGGAGCATTAGTAAATTATAAGAAGAATTCAGATGGTACTGAAAGTCCATATGAAATAAATGTAACTTATTTAGATGCTTTAAATAAACAATCTACAAGTGATGATATAAGAGTAAAAAGATTCTTGTTAGCGCATTCAATCTTATTAACATTCCAAGGCGTACCGGCTATTTACATCCAAAGTATGTTAGGTTCTAGAAATGATTATGCGGGTGTTGAAAAAACTGGAATGAATCGCTCAATTAATCGTCAAAAATATGCACTTGATACGATTGAAAAGGAATTAATGGAAGAAGGTTCATTAAGAAATAAAGTTTTCACAGAACTTACAAAAATTATCCAAGTACGTAAAGAAGAAAAACTATTTAATCCTGATGTAAAAATGGAAGTACTTGAAGTAAATGAAAATGTATTTGCGATCAAACGTATTAATGAAGAGGATAGTGTTGTAATTCTTCATAACCTATCAAATGAGCAAGCGAACTGCGATTTAAACGGAAAATTTATGAATATTATTACGGGAAATGTTGAAGAATTTAATGAAAACATTACTTTAAATCCATATGAATTCCTTTGGTTAAAACCTTTAAAATAGGAGGCAGAACAATGAAAAAAGTATTAAGTATGTTCTTAGTTTTAATGTTAGCTGTTGGATTAACAGCGTGTGGTGGGAAAAAAGAGAATGGTAAAGTAACGATTGAATTTATGCATTCTTCTGTTGAACAAGAGAGATTAGCAGTAATTACTGATTTAATTTCTAAATTTGAAAAAGCAAACCCAAATATTACAGTAAAGCAAGTTCCAGTTGAGGAAGATTCTTACAATACGAAAGTTGTAACTTTGGCAAGCTCAGGCAAGCTTCCAGCGGTTATTGAAGTTGGACAGGACTATGCAAAAGTTATGGACAAGGACGAATTAATTGATAAAGATGCAGTTAAATCAATTATCTCTAAAGTTGGAGAAGATAAGTATTATGAAGGTGCGTTAAAGCTTTTAAAAACTGAGGACGGCAAAAATTATACTGGTGTTCCAATTAGTGGTTGGGTACAAGGAATTTGGTATAACAAGCAAATGCTTGCTGACAAAGGATTCGCAGAACCTAAAAATTGGGATGATGTTTTAAAGATTGCAAAGGCATTTACGAATAGTGGAAGTAAAAAATACGGTATTGCAATTCCAACTGCTGAAGGTGGTTTTTCTGAACAAGCCTTCTCACAATTTGCTTTATCAAACAATGCAAATATGTTCGATAGCAAAGGTGATTTAACATTAAATACACCTGAAATGAAAGAAGCTTTAAACTACTATAAAGAATTATCAAAATATACAATGCCAGGTTCTAATGATGTTACAGAAGTAAAAGATGCTTTCATGAATGGATCTGCTCCAATGGCTGTTTATTCTACTTATATTCTTCCTTCAGTATATGAAGAAGGTAAAACAAACAATATTGGATTTGTAATTCCAACTGAAAAATCACCAGCAGTTTATGGAACAGTATCTGCTTACACGATTTCTTCTGGTTTAGATGATGACCAAAAAGCTGCAGCAGAAAAATTAGTAGAGTTTATGGCAAAACCTGAAAATAATACGAAATTAGTATTAATGTCTCCAGGTGGATCTCAACCAGTAAATAAAGAAGTAACAGAAAGCAAAGAATATAAAGAAAATAAAGTTGTAAATTCATTTGGTGAGCTTTCAACTGAAATCGCAAGCGCTTTTGATAACATTCAAGTATTTGGTCTTGTTGATAACAAGAACTTCTTAAAAATGGGTGATGTTACAAGTTCAGGAGCAGTTGCTAAGTTAATTAATGATGTGACTGTTGGTGGAAAAAGCGTAGATTCTGCAATTAAAGAAGCTGGAGAAAAATTAAAAGGTGTAATAAAATAGATACCTTTAATTCAATTTACCTAGTAATAATTATTTGATTTACTGAAAGTTGTTTACTAAGAACGAACGCTTGAAAAGCAAGCTAAGTTGCTTTTTAAACAACTTTTCTTTTATCACCAATCTATCAAATAAGAGAATAGATTGTTTTTTAGGAGGAAGTATGAAACCGATTGTCCGAAAAAAATCTGATATAAAGCTAGCCATGGTACTACTTTTACCAAGTATTTTCCTACTATTATTACTAGTTGCTTATCCGATGTTATCTAATATTAAAATAAGTTTTTTTGATCAGCCGATTAACCCTAGATTACCAGCTAAGTTTGTTGGTTTATCTCATTACACAGATGTTATTAAAGATATCGAGTTCTATAAATCTTTAGGAATTACCATTCTATATACAGTATTAACTGTAGTTGGTAGTACAGTAGTTGGTCTTGGTGTTGCTTTATTCTTTAATCGTCCATTTAAGTTCCGTAAAACTGCTCGTTCTTTAATAATCCTTTCTTATGTAACTCCATCTATTTCATTAGTTTTTGCTTGGAAATATATGTTTAATAACTCATATGGGATTATCAATTACTTAGGAACGGATGTTTTTCATCTATTTAAAAGGGCGCCACTATGGTTTGACAATCCAGTTTATAGTTTTATAGTTGTAGTAGTTTTTGCGATTTGGAAGTATTTCCCTTATGCATTTATTTCGTTTTTAGCAATCTTGCAAACGATAGATAAATCATTATACGAAGCTGCGGATATCGATGGGGCTTCACAATGGCAAAAGTTTAACGTTGTAACTTTACCAGCGATTATGCCGGTATTACTAACTGTTGTAACTTTACGATTTATTTGGATGTTCTACATGTTTACAGATGTTTACTTATTAACAAACAAAGTAAATATTTTAGGTATTTATTTATACGAAACAGCGTTTGCTTTCAATAATTTAGGAAAAGCATCGTCAATTTCAGTAATCCTATTTATTATCTTATTCATCGTAATTATCGTTTCAAGAAAGAGGGTGAACTTAAATGGCAGCAAGTAGTAAAAGAAGCAAGATCATTAAGAAAACAAGTTTTTATGTAGTATTAATCCTTTTATTAGGAATCATGTTATTCCCATTCTTTGTAATGCTAATGACGTCATTAAAAAGTTCAAAAGAAGCAATTGCAACAAATCCGACATTATTGCCACATGAATGGACTTTCCAGCATTATATTGATATTTTTAATCCGACAATTTTCCCATATTTAAACTACTTTAAAAATAGTTTAATTGTCGCTATAATCGCAGCTTCATTATCAGTCGTTCTTGGTATTTTAGGAGCGTACGCTTTATCGAAACTAAAGTTTAAAGGAAGAGTGACGATAAATGCTAGTTTTTACACTGTTTATATGTTTTCAGGGATCTTACTAGTTGTCCCATTATTTAAAATCATTTCTGGTTTCGGTTTATATGATACAAAAATGGCATTGATCATTACGATGATTGTTCAAACTCTACCAACAGCAATCTTTATGTTAAAGAGTTATTTCGATACAATTCCTGAAGATTTGGAAGAAGCGGCTATGATTGATGGTCTTAGTCGATTAAAAATAATCTTCTATATTATTATTCCTTTGTCAATATCGGGAATCGTATCTGTTTTCGTATATGCATTTATGATTGCATGGAATGATTATTTATTTGCATCAATTTTCTTATCAAGTTCAGAAAACTTTACGTTACCAATCGGTTTAAATACTTTATTCAGTACACCAGATTATGTGTGGGGTCGTATGATGGCAGCATCTTTAGTTACTGCTTTACCAGTAGTTATTATGTATGCATTATCTGAGCACTTTATTAAAGGTAACTTAACTGAAGGTGGAGTAAAAGGTTAATTCGAAATAATTTTTTACTGAAAGGATGAAATAAAATGAAAAAATTAGTAGCAGTTGAACCAAGAGTTGCAGCATTAGTCGAGTACGAAGATCGCCTTGTACAACCAAATGAAGTAAAAATTAAAGTCGAATTTGCTTCACCAAAACATGGTACAGAAGTGGTTGATTTTAGAGGACTTAGTCCATTTATTGATGAAGAGTTCAATGAAGAATGGAAAATGTTTATGCCACGTGAAGAAGGAGCTGCTCGTGGAATCGTATTTGGTGAATTTCAATTAGGAAATATGGTTGTAGGTAGCATTTGTGAAATCGGTGATGAAGTAACTGAGTACAAATTAGGAGATCAAGTTTGTACTTATGGTCCAATCATGGAAACCGTAATCGTTAATGCTGTAGATAATTATAAATTACGTAAAATGCCAGAAGGTTCTTCATGGAAGAATGCAGTTTATTATGATCCAGCACAATTTGCAATGAGCGGAGTTAGGGATGCAAATGTTAGAGCCGGTGATTATGTAGTAGTTGTAGGACTAGGTGCAATTGGACAAATTGCTATCCAGTTAGCAAAGAAAGCTGGAGCTAGTATTGTAATTGGTGTAGATCCATTACAACATAGATGCGATATCGCGTTAAAAAATGGAGCGGATTATTGCTTCAATCCAATTAACTGCGATTTAGGATATGAAATTAAAAAAATTACTAATAAGTTAGGTGCAGATTCAATCATTGAAACAAGTGGTGTATCAAGTTCACTGCAAGCAGCACTAAGAGGAATTGCATACGGTGGAACAATTTCTTATGTAGCTTTTGCTAAACCTTTCCCAGAAGGATTTAATCTTGGTCGTGAAGCACATTTTAATAATGCTAAAATTGTATTTTCAAGAGGTAGTAGTGAACCCAACCCGGATTATCCACGTTGGTCACGTAAACGAATCGAAAATACTTGTTGGGAATTATTAATGAATGGTTATTTAAATTGTGAAGATTTAATTGAACCAGTTGTTTCATTTGAAGAAGTAGCTGAATCGTATATGGAATTTGTTGATCAAAAGCCCGAACTAAGCATTAAGATGGGTGTTCAATTTAAAAAATAATAAGAATATCAATCATTAAAATCATGGGAGTGTATTACACTCCCTTCTGTTTAGGAGTGGATTTCGTTGAAAATTGGAACACAAAATCAAGCATTTTTTCCAGAAAATATTAAAGAAAAATTTAAATACTTAAAAGAAATTGGTTTTGAAGGATTTGAAATCGATGGCAAGTTTTTAGTTGATAATTTAGAAGAAGTTAAAGAAGCAATTGCTGAGACTGGCTTACCGGTAACGACAGCTTGTGGTGGTTATTATGGCTGGATTGGTGATTTTATTGAAGAGCGTCGTTTAAAAGGTTTAGCAGATATTGAAGAAATTCTAAAAGCTTTAAAAGAAGTTGGAGGAAAAGGTATTGTTGTACCTGCAGCTTGGGGAATGTTTACATTCCGATTACCACCTATGTCTTCTCCAAGAAGTCTAGAAGGAGATCGCAAAACAGTTACTGAATCACTAGTTTTTCTAGATAAAGTGGCCGGTGAAACTGGAACGACTATTTACTTAGAACCTTTAAATCGCTATCAAGATCATATGATTAATACTTTAGCTGATGCACGTAAATATATTGAAGATAATCAGTTTAAAAACGTCAAAATCATTGCAGATTTTTATCATATGAATATTGAGGAAGATGGTATTTCTGAGGCACTTCACGCTAATCGTGATTTAGTTGAACATATTCACATCGCAGACAACCACCGTTTCCAACCAGGAAGTGGATCTCTTGATTTTAAAAAGTATTTTGACCAACTTAAAGAAGATGAGTATGAAGGCTTTTTAACATTTGAATGTCGTGTAAGAGGAAATAACTTAGAAGATGAATATATTAAAGCATTTCATCATATAAAAGAATCTTTAAACTTAAAAGGTGAAGCACTGTGATTAAAAAGAAAGTAGCTATTATAGGCGGGGGCCAAATAGCTGAAAAAGTTCACGTTGCTTACTATAAAACTAGAGCAGATTTAGAAATAGTTGCCGTAGTCGGTACAAATGAGGAAGCATTAAAGAGCTTTGCAGAGCGTAATGAGATTCCTAACTATTACACGGATGCTGCTGAAATGTATGCGAATGAAAAACCGGAAATTGTAAGTGTTTGCACTCCGAATAAATTTCATTTCGATAATGTAATGCAGGCGTTAGAAAATAATTGTCATGTTTTTTGTGAAAAACCTCCTGCAATTTTGGCAGAGGATGCAAGAAAAATGTATGAAACAGCTTTAGAAAAAGGGCTTATCCTTGCTTATGATTTTCATCATCGATTTGCTGATGACGTAACGATTATAAAAGAAAAAATAGATCAAGGTTTATTAGGTCAAATTTATTTTGTAAAAGTAAAAGCTTTAAGACGAAATGGAATTCCTGGATGGGGTAGCTTTACTAATAAAGAAATTCAAGGTGGGGGACCTCTAATCGATTTAGGAATTCATATGCTTGATGCTGCACTTTTCGTTATGAATTATCCAAAAGTAAAGAAAGTTACAGCAAAAATGTTTCAGAAGATTGGTACTAAGAAAGATGAAGGTGCATTTGGTAAATGGGACCCATCAAAATTTGAAGTAGAAGATTCTTTATTTTCTTATATAGAGTTAGAGAATGGATGTTTAATTCAGCTTGAAACATCTTTTGCATTAAATATAAAAGAAAAATCAGAAATGAATGTAGAACTATGCGGAGAAGAAGCTGGTGCAACAATGTTCCCGGCTGAAATCTATACGGATGAAAAAGGAGAGCTTGTATCCCTATTAAAGAGAGAAGAGGCTGACCCTGACCGTCATACTAAAAGTATGGCAGCCTTTGTTAATCGTTGCTTAGGACAGAATGTTATGTTAGCAGATGGAGAACAAGGTTATGCTATTCAAAGACTTGTAGAAGCGATTTATCAATCAGCTGAAAAAGGTGAGAGTATATCTTTATGAATGAAGTAAATGTAATTAATGAAATACAATTTGATTTACAATATATAAATAAATATGCAACGATCATGGCTCTTGGAAATGGATATTTAGGTTTACGTGCTAGTCATGAGGAATATTATTCTGAACAAACTCGTGGTATGTATGTGGCTGGTATTTATAATAAATTTACACCAAATGATATTACAGAGTTAGTCAATTTGCCAGATTTAGTTGGTATAAAAATCGAAATAAATAATGAAATATTTTCAGTTTTAACAGGAGAAGTACTATCTTATGACCGTACTTTAAATATGCAAAATGGAGAACTAACGAAAGAAGTTATCTGGAAAAACAAAGAAGGTAATCGCTTTTGTTTAAAATTCCAACGATTTGTTTCAAAAGATAATTTACATTTACTTGCTTCTAAAGTTAGTGTAGTCAGTTTAGATTGTAGTGCATCAATTAAAGTTACGACTGGTATCGATGCGCAAATGTCTAACTTTGGAAAGCAACATCTTTTAGAAGAAAATGTACGAGTTATTGATAAAAAAATAATGCATGCTGTATATAGAACAACTGAAAGCGATCACTCAATCGCAATGGCAACTTCATGTAAAGTTTCAAGTGAAAGTGATGTTTCTTTTGTGGCTAAAAACAGACAGCTTTTGGCGATTATTAAACATGATTTAGTCGTTGATCGGCCGTTTGAATTAGAAAAAATAAGTGCTGTTTATACTTCAAATGACTTGTTTGTAGATGATCCCGCACTATCAAGTATTCATACTGTTCAAGAAAATCTTGATAATGGTTACGATCGTTTATTAGTAAGCTCATCTATAAAATGGAATGAGTTTTGGAAAAAGAAACGCGTAATCATTTCTTCTAAAGAAGCTATAGATCAAATAGCATTAGATTTTTCACTTTACCATATTGAAATAATGACACCTGCACATGATGATCGCTTTAGCGTTGGAGCAAAAGGATTAACAGGTGAAGGATACAAAGGTCATGTATTCTGGGATACGGAAATCTTTATTGCACCGTTTCATTTGTTCACTGATCCGGATGTAACAAGAAATTTATTAAGATATCGCTATCTTCATATTAAAG
Source organism: Gottfriedia acidiceleris (assembly GCF_004138285.1). Classification (GTDB taxonomy): domain Bacteria; phylum Bacillota; class Bacilli; order Bacillales; family Bacillaceae_G; genus Gottfriedia; species Gottfriedia acidiceleris_A. The sequence continues at coordinate 69,935 of NZ_SCFN01000013.1, forward strand.
AAGCAAAAGAGAAGGCAACTAAAAATGGCTATTCTGGAGCTTTATTCCCATGGGAAAGTGCATTTTCTGGTATGGAAGAAACGCCAGAATATGCAGCTATTAATATACTAACGGGTAAACGCCAAAAAGTGGCTTCAGCTCTTGCTGAACACCATATTGTTGCTGACATTGCATATTCGGTTATTCAATACTATGAAAATACACTTGATGAGTCATTTATGGCAAATGAAGGGCTAGAATTACTAAAAGAAACAGCACGCTTTTGGATAAGTCGTACGACAGAAGAAAATCAAGCACTTTCTATTAAAGATGTAATCGGACCAGATGAATATACTGAACATATTAATAATAATGCTTATACGAACTATATGGCATATTATAATGTTCAACAAGCTTTAAGTTTTATGGAAAAATATAATAACATCGATGCTGAAATTGTTGAGGCTGGTAAGGATTTTCTAAATCTACTTTACTTACCAAAACCAAATGCAGAAAATATTATTCCACAGGATGATACATTTTTATCAAAACCAGAAATTGATTTATCAAAATATAAACAAAAACAAGGTAGTCAGGCAATTCTTTTTGACTATTCACGTCAAGAAGTAAATGAGATGCAAATTTTAAAGCAAGCTGACGTAGTTATGCTATTATACCTTTTCCCTAACTTATTTGAAGAGGATGTTGTTAAAAAGAATTTGCACTATTATGAGGAGCATACAATTCATGATTCTTCACTTAGTAAAGCCATCCATGCAATTGTTGCTGCAAGATGTGGAGAAAAAGAAAATGCTTATCGATTCTTCCAAGAAGCTTGCTTAATCGATCTAGGTCCAAATCCGAAATCATCAGATGAAGGAATACATGCAGCATCTCTAGGTGCGAATTGGTTAGCCACAATATTTGGTTTTGCAAACGTTACGATGGAATCAAATAAGCTAAAAATTAATCCTAACTTACCTAAAAACTGGGACAAACTTTCATTCCCGTTCCATTGGCAAGGTACAAATCTTGAGATTTCAATTACGCACGAATCTGTAACGGTAACAAAACAAACTGATACAGAAATTGTAATCGAAATTAATGGAGAATTATTTAACTTAACAGATCAAATAATCGCATCACTTTAAGGAGGAGGACAAATGAAAGTAGTAATATTACCTGATTCCTTTAAAGAAAGCTTGGATGCAATGAATGTAGCTAATGCCATTCATAAAGGCTTTCATTCCGTATATCCGAATGCAGAGTATCATTTATTACCATTAGCAGACGGAGGGGAGGGCACTGTTCAAGCTTTAATCGCTTCAAATGGTGGAGAAGTAGAAACGATTAATGTAACAGGGCCTCTTAATGAAAGCGTTCAAGCTAAAATTGCATTTTCTAAAGATAATAAAACAGCATTTATAGAAATGGCTGAAGCCTGTGGTTTGCATCTTGTACCACTAGATAAACGTGATCCTTTACAAACTACTTCCTTTGGTGTTGGCGAATTAATTCTTTATGCTATTGAGCGTGGAGTTTCTGAGCTTATTGTTGGTGTTGGAGGTAGTTCAACAAATGATGGTGGGATTGGTATGGCAACAGCGCTAGGTTACCAATTCTTCGATCAAAATGGTGAAAAAATTGAAAGCAATGGTGAGGCATTGCTAAAAGTAGCTTCAATGTCTGACGAAAACAAGTCACCACTATTAGATAAAGTAAAAATCACTATTGCGGCAGATGTTGTTAATCCATTGATTGGTAGAAATGGAGCAACATATATATTTGGACCACAGAAAGGACTTTCTGCGGATCAATTAGCTACAATAGATGAAGCAATGGGAAATTTCTATCAGATTACTGAGCATTATCTAAATAAATCCGTCTCAGAGATCCCCGGTAGTGGAGCTGGTGGAGGCATGGGTGCAGGCCTAATGCTATTCGCAAATGCTTCAATAAAAAAAGGGATTGAACTTGTTCTTGAACAATTAAATGTTAAAGAAGTATGTAAGGATGCTGACATCGTAATTGTAGGAGAAGGCAGAATGGATGGACAAACAATTTATGGTAAAGCACCTGTTGGAGCGGCTGCTTGTGCCCCATCTAATGCGAAAGTAATTGCAATTTGTGGTAGTATTGGTGATGGGATAGAGGAATTGTATAAACACGGAATCGATGCCATTTTTCCTACGATTCCTGCAATCTTACCGATTGAAGATGTTATGGAAAACGCATTTGAAAATATTGAAAGAACTGCAAGAAATATTGCTGTATTGTTAAAATAATTGAAAATAAAAAAGCAGAAAAACATTGTATGAGTTTTTCTGCTTTTTTATTGGATTTGCCTTCTATTAAAAATGGCGAGGAGCTGTTCTCCTAAAGTTTGAACAGATAATTAACCAAATAAAATTTAAATTTTAGATAAAATTTCCCCACTAATTGCTCCTACAAGTACAATAATCCATGGTGGTAATTGCATAATTACTAACATACTAAATAAGATCGCTACGATTAGAAAGTCAAAAATCGAAAATACAGAGCTTATCCATATTGGATTACAAAAAGCTGAAATTAAAATCCCAACTACTGCTGCGTTTACACCTAATAAAGCTCTCCTTAATTTCGAATTACGACGCATACTAGACCAAAATGGGAGAGTACCTAAAATAAGTAGGAATGCAGGTAAAAAGATGGCGATCGTTGCAATTAAACCTCCTCGCCAGCCTACCATTACAGTTCCTAAATAGGCTGCAAACGTAAATAATGGTCCAGGTACAGCTTGGGTGACACCATATCCAACCAAAAATGTTTCTTTGTTTAGCCATCCAGTAGGAACAAACTCTCGTTCAAGTAAAGGGAGAACAACATGGCCTCCACCAAATACCATCGATCCTGCTCTGAAAAAACTGTCAAATATAGAAATCCATTTTGACGATGTAAATGAACTAATTAAGGGTAATAAACCTAATAATATAAAAAATATAGCCAAACAAATGACTGAAACCCTTTTTGATATATTCGTAATTAATGTAGTTTTATCACTATTTTCATTATCTTGATATAGAAAATATCCTACAATTGAAGAAATTAAAATGACAGCAATTTGAGTGAATGTCGTTTGCCATATTAGTGTAGCAGTCATTGCAAACAAAGCAAGAGCTTTCCTTTTTAAATCAGGTGTCAAGTTCTTCACCATGCCTAAAATAGCCTGTGCAACAATTGGCACTGCAACCAGTTTTAGTCCATGGATCCAACCTGAATTCTTTATATCCAAGTCTTGTAGTAATAATGTAAATAACATAAGTGCAATTACGGATGGTAATGTAAATCCAATAAATGAGACAATGCCACCTAAGACCCCTGCACGTATTACGCCAATACCAATGCCAACTTGGCTACTTGCTGGTCCAGGTAAAAATTGTGACAAAGCTACTAAGTCAGCATAGTTTTGATCGTCAATCCACTTTTTCCTTCTTACATATTCTTCACGAAAATAACCTAAATGAGCAATTGGTCCACCAAAAGAAGTTAAGCCCAGTTTAGTAGAAACAATAAGTATTTCTAACAAAAGATATAACTTACTATTTTTATGATTAGGATTCATATTCCCTCCAACAATGATATATAGAAATAGTATAGTTTGAATCAAAGTCTAAACCAATCTCTTTTCGTGTGAATTTACAAAAGATTAACAATCAAAGCTATGTTTGAAACTCTATTTGAAAACAATGTTACTGACCTAGTGGTAATATCTGATAAACTACATATAAACTGTTTAAGCCTAGGAGGAAAATAGATGAAAAGAATTGATATACAGGCATATATAGAAAATTATCCAATCCTAAAAAAACTGATGAACTTAGAGGAATATCTTTGGTTGAACCCAAATCTTGAGATGTTTCAAAAAGCAATTAAAAAGTCACCACTTACTCAAGATGATATAAACGACGCGGATGAACGATTAAAAAGGTTTGCCCCATATATATCAAAGGTTTTTCCAGAAACTAAAGATACAAATGGCATTATTGAGTCACCTTTAGTAGAAATTCCTTCTATGAAACAATCGTTAGAGAAAAATTTCGAACAAACTATATTAGGAGAATTATTTTTAAAATGTGATAGTCATTTACCAATATCAGGGTCAATTAAAGCAAGAGGTGGCATTTATGAGATATTAAAGCATGCTGAAAGCCTAGCTATAAAGCATCAACTATTAAGGATTGAAGATGATTACTCAAAAATAGATAGTGATATTTTTAGAGACTTTTTCTCAAACTACTCAATTGCTGTAGGGTCAACAGGTAATTTAGGTATGAGCATTGGAATTATTAGTGCAAAGTTAGGGTTTAAAGTAACTGTACATATGTCAGCGGATGCAAAGCAATGGAAAAAAGATTTACTTAGAAGTAAAAACGTAAATGTCATTGAGTACGAGGCGGATTATAGTAAGGCAGTAGAAGAAGGACGAATTCAAGCAGAAGCAGATCCTAATTGTTATTTTGTGGACGATGAAAATTCACAAGATTTATTTTTAGGATATGCAGTAGCAGCATCACGATTAAAAAAGCAGTTTGAAGAATTAGACATTACAATTGATGAAAATCATCCATTATTTGTTTATTTACCTTGCGGAGTTGGAGGAGGACCTGGTGGTGTCGCATTTGGTCTGAAACTATTATTTAAAGATAATGTTCATTTCTTTTTTGCCGAGCCAACTCATTCTCCTTGTATGTTGATTGGATTAATGACAGGACTTCACGATCAAGTTTCTGTACAAGATTTTGGCATTGATAATAAAACGGATGCAGATGGCCTAGCTGTGGGGAGACCATCTGGCTTTGTAGGAAAAATCATGGAGCCTTTTTTAAGTGGTTGCTATACAATAAGTGATGAAAAACTATATTCCATGTTAAAAGAATTAGTTGATACTGAGGATCTTTATTTAGAACCGTCAGCACTAGCTGGTATGATCGGTCCAATTAAATTATTTAAAGAAGGCAAGGATTATTTACTAAAAAATAATTTGTTGAAAAAAATGGAAAATAGTACCCATGTCATTTGGGGCACAGGTGGTAGTATGGTCCCAGAAAAAATGATGAAAGAGTACTATCAAAAAGGGTCTCTTTTTAAATAAAATAGATAGTGTAAAATTTTACTAATATTTTAAAAGTGAAAAAATTCTTTTAATGCAGAATAATTTGACATATATTTGTATATGTAAATAAGTTTTCTATTTAGATTTTGACGCAAGATATTTTCTTTTTAATTGGTTCTGTTTAAAAATTGATAAACTATTTTAAAAAAGCCTTTCCGTCATGAGCGGACTGGCTTCAGTGCATTTTATATAATACCCATAAGGGTATTGGAATACTCGGTTTTATCTTAATTACCTTAAACAGAGACTTCCGATTAAAAAGCACAAAACATATTCTCATTAGGAGCGATAAAATTGAATTTAGAAAAGTATTTTTCACAATTTAGAAAAGAGATTATTGGAAATGAAAAAACATTCTTATCGCCATTTGGTGAAAAGAAAATTATTTATTTAGATTGGGCTGCGAGCGGTAGGTTATATGGACCAGTTGAAGAAAAATTACTTTCAACTTTTGGACCATATGTTGCAAATACGCATACGGAATCAAATATAACTGGAAGCACGATGACGAATTGTTATCATGAAGCATTACAGATCATAAAAGAGCATGTTAATGCAAGCGCTTCCGACACAATCTTAACTGATGGATCAGGAATGACTGGCGTTATGAATAAGTTTCAACGTATTTTAGGGCTAAAAATTCATGAAAATTTCCACTTCCGTTTAAGTATACCTGAGGAAGAAAGACCAGTTGTTTTTATAACAAGTATGGAGCATCATAGCAATCATACTTCGTGGTTAGAAACAATTTGTGATGTAGAAGTTGTGCCTAATTGTACTAATAATGTAGTCGATTTAAACTATTTAAGAAATCGACTTGAGTTTTATAAAAATAAACGAAAATTAATTGGATCCTTCAGTGCTTGTTCTAATGTATCTGGATTAATTACACCTTATCATAAGCTAGCTAGACTAATGCATGAATATAATGGTGTTTGTTTTGTGGATTTCTCAGCTTCTGCGCCATATGTTGACATTGATATGCATCCTAGTGACCCAATGGAAAAACTTGATGCAATTCTGTTTTCACCTCACAAGTTTTTAGGAGGACCTGGTAGTAGTGGAGTTTTGATATTTGACTCTTCAATGTATCAAAATAAAATTCCAGATCATCCAGGTGGAGGAACTGTTGAATGGACAAATCCATGGGGTGAGAAAAAATACATTAACAATATTCGTGAAAGAGAAGATGGGGGTACTCCAGGATTTCTACAAACAATTAGAACAGCTCTTGCAATTAAGGTGAAAAATGCAATGGGTACTGCGAATATATTGAATCGTGAAGAAGAATTGGCACACATCGTATTAGATGAGCTTAGAACAATTGAAAATGTAGTGTTACTTGAAGATTCAAGTAATCCACGATTAGGTTTTTATTCTTTTTATTTAAAAAATATTCATCATAATTTAGTAGTTAGATTATTAAATGATCGTTACGGAATTCAAGTACGAGGTGGTTGTTCATGTGCGGGTACTTATGGACATATGCTACTGAATATTACAAGAGAAATGTCTAAAGCAATTACAGATGAAATCGATAATGGCAATATTAGCGTAAAGCCTGGTTGGATTCGCATGAGTGTTCATCCAACGACCACGAATGAAGAAGTAGTCATATTCACTAATGCTTTAAAAGATATTATTCAAAACATTGGAGAATGGTCTAAAGATTATATTTATTTAAAAGAGAAAAATGACTTTATCCATAAAGACGAAGCAGTTATGGAAGTAGGAACTTATTTTGAGATGGAAATGACAGTAAAATCTTAAAATAACGTATTAAAAAAAGATCACGTTATTGTGATCTTTTTTGTTCATGATTATCTTTTAACCAACTAAAAGTTGATTTATTTAACTAAAATAAAACGATTGACATAATACCCTGTGGGGTATATATTACAAGTAAGAATATTCCACATATATTCTAAAAAAAGTTAAGCTTTGTTTAGTTCTGTAAGTTAGGGGTGATTTAATGAAATATGATGATCCAGTAAAAAATAGAGTAAAGCGAATTGAGGGACAGATTCGTGGAATTTTAAAAATGATGGAGGAAGACAAAGACTGTAAAGATGTCATTACACAGTTATCAGCAGTTAAATCAGCTTTGGATCGTACGATTGGCGTAATAGTAAGCTCAAATTTAGTTGATTGTGTCCGAAATGCGAATGAAAACGGGCAAGATGCCGAAGATTTAGTGAAAGAAGCAGTAAATTTACTTGTAAAAAGTAGATAATATATGATTTGACACAATTTTTTATTTTTAATATCATATACCCATAGGGGTAATAGTATATATAAGATATATTTTTTTGTTTTGTTATATACCCTAGTGGGTATAAAGAACGATAAGGAGAAAGAATATGACAACTAAGAAAACTAATATCATTTTATTTAGTGGAGATTATGACAAAGCAATGGCTGCCTACATTATTGCGAACGGTGCAGCAGCTTTTGATCATGAAGTAACTATTTTTCATACATTTTGGGGATTGAATGCTTTACGAAAAGGTGAACATGTAGCAACAAAAAAAGGTTTTATTGAAAAGATGTTTGGAAAGATGATGCCTAGAGGCGCAGATAAAATGGGACTTTCTAAAATGAATTTCGCTGGTTTTGGACCAAAGATGATTAAGGATATTATTAAAAAGCATAATGCATTGCCTTTACCACAATTAATTGAAATGGCTCAAGAACAAGATATAAATTTAGTAGCATGTACAATGACAATGGATCTGTTAGGTCTACAAACAGAAGAGTTATTAGAGGATATTCAGTATGCTGGTGTTGCAGCCTACATTGGTGAAGCAGAAGAAGGTCAAGTTAACTTATTTATTTAATTAGAAAGGATTTGAAGAATATGAAAGAAATTACTACGATTGAGCTTGAAAATGAATTAAAAACTGGAAAAGAATTAAATATTATCGATGTTCGTGAAGTAGATGAAGTTGCAGCTGGAAAAATCCGAGAAGCTATTCATATTCCACTTGGATTAATCGAATTTCGATTACACGAATTAGATAAATCAAAAGAATATATTATGGTTTGTCGCTCAGGTGCAAGAAGTGGCCGTGCAACGGAATTCCTTCAATCTCAAGGGTTTAACGTTAAAAACATGGTAGGCGGAATGCTTTCTTGGGAAGGGAACGTGGAATAATTTTTTTGATTAAATATATACCCCTAGTGGTATTCTATGTGCGGAGGTCATAATATGGAGTTCATTAAAACAAATATGAAATTAGATGCAAAAGGATTAGCTTGTCCAATGCCGATTGTAAAGACTAGAAAAGCAATGAAGGATTTAGATAATGGCCAAGTAATCGAGGTTCAAGCAACGGATAAAGGTTCAAAAGCAGACATTAAAGCTTGGGCGGAAAGCACTGGGAATCAATACTTAGGAACAATCGAAAATGGAGAAGTATTACTTCATTATTTAAGAAAATCTTCAGATGAAAATACAATTGAAAAAAGATTTGAAAACGTCATTTCAAACGATCAATTAAGTCAAAAGCTACAAAATGAAAATATAATCGTTTTAGATGTAAGAGAAGAAGCAGAATATGTATTTAATCATATACCAAATGCGGTATCGATTCCTTTAGGTGAATTGGAGAGCCGTATGACAGAATTAAATAAAGATAATGAAATATATATCATTTGCAGAACTGGAAACCGCAGTGATCTTGCAGCTCAATTACTAGTTTCGAGTGGTTTTACTAACGTGTTTAATGTAATACCTGGAATGACTGAGTGGTCTGGTGAAACAGCGAGCATAAAAGGTTAATCTAATTTTTTTGAATAATAATATACTGTGGGGGGTATAAAGGATGGCAGTCACATCAATGTCTGCAAAAGAGATTACAAAAAAAATATTTGATAAAGAAGAACTATTTATTCTAGATGTACGAAATACTGATGATTATAACGATTGGAAAATAGAAGGTTCAAATTTTGAACATTTAAATATACCTTATTTTGATTTACTTGATGGGGTTGAAGACATCTTAGATAAGATTCCTTCAAGTACAGATGTTTTAGTTGTGTGTGCTAAAGAAGGATCTTCCATCATGATTGCAGAGATGCTTTCAGACGAGGGACTAGACGTAGCTTACCTTAAAGGCGGAATGAAAGAGTGGAGTGAACATCTAGAACCAGTAAAAATTGCAGATTTAAAAAATAGTGGTGAGCTGTATCAATTTGTCAGAATCGGTAAGGGCTGTTTATCCTACATGGTTATCTCAAATAATGAGGCAGCTATTATTGATTCTACTCGAATGACGGATATCTATATTGATTTTGCAAATACAAAGAACGCAAAAATTACACATGTATTTGATACTCACCTTCATGCAGACCATATTTCTGGTGGAAAAAAAATAGCTGAGCTTACTGGCGCAACATACTGGTTACCGCCAAAGGATGCTAAAGAGGTTACCTTTGAATATAGTCCATTAGAAGATGGTAATAAGGTAATAATTGGTGAAACAGCAATCAGTATTGAGGCTTTTTATTCACCAGGTCATACAATCGGATCAACTTCTTTTGTTATTGATGAAAAGTTCTTACTTTCTGGTGACATTTTATTTATCGATTCAATTGGAAGACCTGATCTTGCTGGTATGGCAGAGGATTGGGTAGGGGACTTACGCGAAACCCTTTATAAAAAATACCGAAACTTATCGCTTGAATTAACCGTGCTCCCATCACACTTTATGGTGATTAGTGAATTGAACGAAGATGGTAGTGTTTATAAAAAACTCGGATATTTATTTGATCAGAATCATGGGTTGAACATTGAGAGTGAAAGCGAATTTAGAAAGTTAGTAACTGAGAACTTACCACCACAACCAAACTCATATCAAGAAATCCGTGAAGTAAATATGGGCAAAATTAATTTAAATGAAGAAAAACAGAGAGAAATGGAAATTGGTCCAAATCGCTGTGCAGTACGATAATGAGACTTGGAGGAAATAGAATGGAATCTACAAAATTATTAGATGCAAAAGGCTTAGCATGTCCAATTCCAATTGTAAAAACAAGAAAAGCAATTGCAGAGATTGAAGCAGGCGAAATACTAGAAATTCATGTCACTGATAAAGGTGCTAAAAACGACCTTGCAGCTTGGGCTAAATCAGGTGGACACGAATTATTAGATTATACCGAAGAAGACAATGTTTTAAAATTTTGGATTAAAAAGGGATAAGTTAATAGATTAATAGGAAAAGGAGAGTTAAGTGTTACATCTCCTTTTCTATTATAGGGGGACTTAAATTGGAGTGGACCTTAATTTTAGTACTTTTCTTAGTTGGTTTTTTTGGGTCCTTTATTTCAGGAATGGTAGGGATTGGTGGAGCAATTATAAATTATCCAATGCTCTTATTTATTCCTCCATTATTAGGATTTGCTGCTTTCACACCACATCAAGTTTCAGGTATAAGTGCCGTCCAAGTAGTATTTGCAACTTTAGGCGGAGTATTAAGCTATCGTAAAAGCGGTTATTTAAACAAAAAAGTAATATTAAGTATGGGAATAAGTGTACTAATAGGAAGTTTTCTTGGTGGATTCGGTTCAAATCTACTTTCAGAACATGGAATTAATCTTGTTTACGGAATTTTAGCATTGATTGCGGTCGTTTTAATGTTTATTCCTAGAAAAAACGTCGAGATGTCAGCAGATGGTCAAATTTCAATTAATGTATGGCTTGCTTCAGGTTTGGCATTTATCGTTGGAACTAGTGCAGGTATTGTTGGTGCAGGAGGTGCATTTCTGTTAGTACCAATCATGTTAACGATCTTAAAAATACCAACTCGTGTGACAATTGCTTCGTCATTAGCCATTACATTTATTTCTTCAATAGGCGTAACGATTGGGAAAATCTCTACTGGTCAAGTTGAAATTTTGCCTACAATTATTGTTGTTATTGCAAGTTTAATCGCCTCACCATTAGGTGCAAAAATAGGCAAAAAAACAAAAACGCAGGTTTTACGAGGGATTCTAGCAGTCTTAATTGGTTTTACCGCTTTGAAGATTTGGTTTACGATTATTAAATCATGGCTTATTTGAATAAAGATAAGATTTATAAAACAGAAAACTTTTTATGAGAGTTTTTCTGTTTTTTTATTGGCTTTTTTAATAGTGTGTTGTCTTCTTATGGAACTAATGGTAGGTTAGTTTGATCATGACTTTCAAATTTTTCAAAATAACCGAAGTTTAAAATAGAAGTAATTAGTTAACTTATCTCATCACCGCATGGTCAACTTCTTACTAATCAATAAATTCAAAATGATAAGATATCTTTTTTTTTAACAAGAAAATAATATGGTTCCAATTACTTTTGAGTCTAGTTTAAGCATATTTCTACTCTTTTAAGGAAAACGTATTAAAAAACATGAATGGAGGAAATCAAAGTGAGTACTGAAAATCCTAATGATAGTTATCCATTTCCAATTTCAGGATTAGGTTTAGATTCACAAAACAATGTGAAATTAAATGAGGATACATATGAAGTGTATGTAAATGATGAGTTGGTCGGACATAAAACATTAAAGAGCGCTGGTGAAAAGCTTTCAGATGTCGATGACTTTTTAAGAATTCAAGGAATTCATGATTTTTCTTCTACAGTAAGAGGTGACCATTATTTAATTCATACTAGTGGAGACTTCGAACATTTAAAAAATGCAATATCCGTATATTTTGAAAATAAATAGTGAGCATCTCGTTAAGCGAAATCTTTATAATAAAATTTGAAGTTCACTAAATAGTAGATTTTTATTTTATCTACTTTTAGGTTTTTTTTTAAAAAAAATTTACCGTTAATCCATGTGATTTAATATCAGTTAGAGTTACATCATACGATGGAGCATTACCAAATGGTGTGGCAGCAACAGTTTTTTATACAACATCATAATCAAGAATAGGATCTTCTATAGAAGATCTTTTTATTTTGGCTCTGTTAAAGTCAGATGTAAACTTTAAGAGAATCCTTGTTGTTCAACTAACCCATGCTTTAGTTGAACAACATGATCGGCTTTATGGTCGATTTTTATTGAGCTAAATGATAGTTTAGTTCAATAAGAAAAGTTAGTTAACGTGTAAAATCACGACGTTTCTACCGTGATTTTTATTTTTGCAACATGGAAGCGAAAATTACAATTTTTAAATGAAATTCTAATATTCCCCCAACAAATCCCAATATTTTTCTACTTTAATTAACAAATTATTTCATATTATTTCTTTTTTAAAATTTTATTAGACAAAATAAAACATTAAAATTTATTTTTTGTAGATAAACGTTGAAAAATGCTAATAAAATTCATAAGCTATTACCCCAATGTACTCAAATTGAAGCCTAACCTATAATTTGTATTAAGTGATATTTCTGAATATTCAACAATTTGTGTTTAAACTCTCAATTTAAACTAGGTCGTTTAGAAAGTAAAAAATACTCATGTTGAAAGACAGTCAGTGTATTAAATGTGAAGTTACGTCATCAACACGAAACCTTCATATTTTTACAAATATATTAGTCTATTATTTTATTAGGCAAGGGAGATGTTTAGTTTCAATGGGGAAAAGAAGAAACAAAAAAATGATTAATGTATTAACCGCGAGCTTGGCTTCTGCAGTACTATTGGGAACTGGTACTATTGATTCTTTAGCTTTTGATGACACTACTGAATCGACTGTCAGCCCGACTGCCCAAGAGCAGGAGAATAGTTCGGTTGAACGCACGTACACGATCACGCTTGTGACTGGTGATGTCGTTAATGTAGAAAAACTTATTGACGGAACACTTGCGAGCACTCTAAAACCAAGGGAGGACGGAACTTCACCATCATTTTTTACACAAACTATTGATGGTAACTCGTATTTGATTCCCGAGAATGCTTCACAATTCATAGCATCTGGCCAACTGGATGAAGAACTGTTTAACATCACGAAATTGGTTGAATATGGATACGACGACTCACATCAATCGAGTATTCCTTTGATTGTAACAGAGGAATCAGGAAAGCTTGATCCATCTGTAAGCGAGGCTGCGGAAGAGGCAGTGTCTATTGGGGCAACGGAAAAAGTAGAACTTCCTAGTGCCAACGCTGTCGCAGTGAAAACGAACAAAAAGCATGCCAAGAAATTCTGGGATGCTATTGACGGAGAGGACACAACCGTAACAAAACAAGCTCCATTAGAGCTTAAAGCTGGTATTAAAAAGATTTGGTTGGACAGGCCCGTACAAGCTTTACTTGACAAGAGTGTTCCGCAGATTGGTGCGCCTACAGCATGGGCAGCTGGGTATGATGGTAAAGGCGTAAAAATTGCTGTTTTGGACACTGGGATTGATCCGACTCATCCTGACGTTAAAGATGCTATCTTGGAAGAGAAAAGTTTCATAGATGGACAAGATTATGTCGATCACCACGGGCACGGTACGCATGTTGCATCGACAATCGCAGGTACTGGTGCTGCTTCAGGCGGTAAAATGAAAGGTGTAGCTCCTGGTGCAAAACTTCTAATCGGAAAAGTGCTTAGCAATGCGGGTTCAGGTTCTGAATCGGCAGTCATCGCAGGAATGCAATGGGCCGTTCAAGAAAAGGCCGATATCATCAGCATGAGTCTTGGCTCGGATGTACCGAGTGACGGCACGGATCCAATGAGTGAAGCGGTCAACACTCTAAGTGAAACTTCCAACACCTTGTTTGTTATTGCTGCTGGTAATTCAGGATCAAATGGAAAGGGTTCCATCGGATCACCTGGAGCAGCTGAAAAAGCATTGACCGTTGGAGCAGTTTCCAAATCCGACGTGTTGGCTAGCTTCTCAAGTCGAGGTCCTCTTATCAATAATTTTAAAGTTAAACCTGAGATTACGGCACCAGGAGTAGGCATTGTAGCTGCACGTGCAGCAGGTACCTATATCGGTATCCCTATTGACGCAAACTACACTAATCTCAATGGTACTTCAATGGCTACACCACATATTGCTGGTGCCGCAGCTATTTTAAAACAAAGACACCCGGAATGGACGGGAGAACATATCAAGCAGGTATTAGCGGGTACAGCGGTATCAAAAACCCCTTATCAAGCATATCAACAAGGTGGCGGGCGTGTAGATGTTGTACAAGCCTTGAATGCTAACGTGTACAGCAGTCCTGCTGTTGTCAGTATGGGAGCTAGTGTAGATAAACTTAAGGAACAGACATTTAAATACGTCAACCCATCCGATAGTGATGTAACATTGAATCTCGCATTGTCAGCCAATGTGGAGTTGGGAGGACAGATACCGAATGGATTGTTCTCAATCGACAAGACGGAGGTCACTATACCAGCACATGGTAGTAGTGAGGTAAAGGTGACATTTAATCCAGCACTTTTAGAACTTAGTAAAATTGCGGATTATAGAGCAGTAGTTACGGCTACCTCAAGTGATGGTAAAAAAATAAACACGACGATTGGTGCATCGAAGACAGAAGCAAAAGTTAAGTTAACTCTTAATAGGATTGACCGCAAAGGAAACCCTGCGAAAGGACAAATCTATGCGTATAACACCGACACGGGGAGATTAATAGGCTTATATGATCAAGATGACGAGTACAAAACAATCCTTGAGTTGCCGCCGGGGCATTGGTCGGTGATGAATTTTATTCAAACAAAAAATGAGGCAGGAATAACTGAAGACTACACCCTTGGTGGCGATACTAATGTGGAATTGCTTTACAAGGAGGAAAAGGCATTAACTATTGATGCACGTTTGGGTAAGGAGATCAAGTTCGCAACTCCTAAGGAGTCCGTGTCGAAAAACTTCAGTTTAGGTTACAGCCAAAGAAGGCTCAATAACAACCCTGGGTTCGAAGTCTTGTTAAATACTGGGGGATGGCAAAACTTTAGTCACACGTACGTGGTGCCAACTGGGCCAGCGAAGGGCTTTGATCTTTTCTTCAAACAGCGCAAATTCGCACCAGAGATCAAGGCATCCTTTGACGGACGCGGCGGTTCGATTCCGCTTGAGCCAATTCGCTCAGTACCTAAGTTAGACGGTGCAAAAACACTTAAAACTGTCTACATTGGTAAGGGAAGTCAAGAGGATCTTAGCAACAAGGACGTTCATGGTAAGCTTGTGGTCGTAAGTCGCGATGAGGAAATGTATAAATATCCTGGAGAGCAGATTAAACTAGCGGAGAATGCCGGTGCCGAGGCAGTGATCCTCGTGAACCCTATTCCAGGCAACGATATTACTGCTATGCGTACAACTGATAAAATAACCATTCCGGCTTGGACAATTGGCTCGGACGACGGAGCGGTACTTATCGACCGAATTACAAACAGCAACGCTCCAACTCTCATCAACCTTAAGGGTATTGCTAATAGCCCGTATATGTACAACCTCGCGATGTCGGTTCCTGGTGAGATTCCGGCCGACCCTACAGACGATGTGACCGAGGAGAACTCTGAAGTGGTAAATACCCACTACCGTAGCTCGAAGAAGTCGATGGGTCTATTGGAGACTAACATAGCGGTTCGTCCTGGTGATTCGCAGGTTTTCATGAATTTAGATCTATTAGAGAAAGCGCCACTAGATCGAGAGGAGTGGTACTCCACTGGTAGTAAGTGGCAAATGAAGGACATGAAATGGTACCATGAGGTCATGCTAGACGTAAATAATACTGCACGCAATATGAAGGACCTGCGTTCTTATCAACCTGGAACCAAGAGCGAGGATACCTGGTTGGGTGCGGCGATCGGTCTTGTCGGACCGGAAAATCCGTATACTTTAGCATACCGCCAAGGGGATAACGCATATCTATCTATGCTAGAATTTGGTGACAGCTCACCAGGGCACTATGCTTGGTTCTCAATGGGAGCTTGGGAAGATGTTGCAACATTGCGTATGTACCAGGACGGGAAGCTTCTAACGGAGAAGAGTGGCAATAAATTACTCGGTATAAAGGTGCCAGTCGGTGCTGACCCTGCGAACTACCGAATTACTTTTGACACGACTCAAACATTGTTACCAGTGTCTACAAAGACAAGTACTGATTGGATGTTCAAGTCCGAGCGACCAACTAACGCAAAGGAAAACCTGGCACTGCTGTGGCCGAAATATGGCTTTGACCTGGATATGGAGAACAAAGCAAATGGTAATAGTATGGGCCACTTTGATCTATCATTCAGAAATCAGTCTCTTGAAACTCCAGATATTCAAGGAGTCGAAGTTGCAGTATCCACTGACGACGGTAATATTTGGAGCAACACAATGGTGGAGAAGCAAGATAATGGCCACTATACTGTAAGCGTGAAAAACCCAGCATCTGGATATGTGTCACTTCGTGTCAAAGCGTGGGACTCTAAAGGCAGTCAGGTTGAACAAACAACAATCAGAGCATACGGTGTGCGATAAAAATACAAGTTGTTGTAGATCAGTTAATAATGAAAATTAGCTCAAATAAAAAGAGTTAATTTCCTAAGTGTAGACTAAACCCCGAATAACGGACACTTTTAAAAATGGTGTGCATTGTTCGGGGTTTTAAAATACTTTTTAAATTTTGGGGAATACACATTTCCTTATGGTGAGAAATTTTAAAGATTGACCTAAGCTTATTGCAATTACAATTAAACATGCTATATGAAGAAATTTGTATATAGAATTTTTTATAAACAGCTTCCAAACTTTCAAATCATTTTTTTATAATTTATTCTATTCTTATTAAGAGATTCCTACTTCTTATTTACTAAATTTCCAATTATCACAATGAAAAAGTAGCCTAAGTAGCCTTAAACTTTTTCAACTAATACATGCATTAGTTGAAAAACATTATCGGCTCTATTGTCGATTTTTTTATTGAGCTAAATGGCAGGATAGTTCAATTAGGATTGGTATTCATAGGTTATCTTAGGAGCCAGGTTTTAATTAAAAGACATAATTGTAATATTTTTTTCTAAATTTGTAATACTGGAAATATAAAAAAGGGCAATTTACTGATTTTCCCCCAAATATAATTAATTCGAAACACTTTATTTAGCAATGTATTCAACTCAAATTTAAAAAATAGAGTAAAAAAATAGTTGAAAATGGTTAGAAAAACTAAGGGGAGGGTGATGAATTACCCCAATTTTCAAATCAAATTCATGCATTATAATTAAGATGTACTATTAATACATATTACACAATGGGGGTTTTTTCATGAAAAAGACGATGGGTGGTTTGATTTTAACGGGGTTATTAACTATAGGCGTAGCAACATCTGGTGCACATGCTGCAGTTAATTTTGATTCAACAGCAGGTTCAGGATTTGTAGGTAAAGGTGATGTTCAATTAGCATTTAATTGGAACAATACTGCTTTACAGAAAAATGGAAGTGGTCTTACTTTTACTTATGAGGCTGTAGATACTTATGTTGTAACAGAATATTGGGAAACATTAACTGGTGGTAAACAACCTAAAATCGTAACTCATGAAGTAACTGTCCCAAAACATGCATCTGTTAGTGCTGATGTAGCATATGACGCTCGTAAAGCTAATCAAATCAATGGCTTTAACTTAACTCATTTTGGAACAGTAGTAACTGAAGGAACTGTACCGGTTGTAGGCGATCCTTTGACTGGTAATCGTGAAGTTTATGATGCTGAAGAGGGTGTTTGGGTACACGCAACTGTAACAGCTGTTCAAAAAACAAAGAGCGAAGGCGGATTGTTTGTAAACTATAATGGAACAAGTATTGCAATGCCAAATACTCCAGTTGAGCCAGTAGTAGTTCAATAATATTTAAACCAAGCCAATATTAAAGTCGATTTCCAAATATGGAATTCGGCTTTTTTAACCCTTATGTAACTAACGCATGTTTTAGCTGAACAACAAATAGGAAGATGATCATCAATCAAAACATCCACTGAATTAGTTAAAAGCTCAATTTTTCTCACAGCTCTTTTTTTATTAATTCTGCGCTACATTTAAAGTCCTTTTTGTTGCTTATATAAATTATTGCCGTTTCAATATCTTTAAATAAAATTTGCTAATATTGTACTATTTAAAATAAAATGGAACTAATTGTTTTTTAGCTTTTACTTTAAAATTGAAATGGAGAATGGATTAAATGACAAATCAGAATGAAACAAACGCTTTACCGCCAAAAACATGTACGATTGAACGCCTTGTAACGCTGCAAGAGGATGTCGAAAAAGTATTGGCAGGACAAAAAACCGCTACTCGCCGCAACGGGAGATATGCAGATGTTGGGGAAGTGATGACTCTTCAAAATCGCCAGTTTGTTGTTGAACGAGTTTATTCGCAAGCCCTAGGTGAATTGACCGATGAAGATGCTAAGCAGGAAGGCTATACGACAGTAGAAGAGTATAAGCAATCGATCCTGTCAATCCATCCTGGAATGCCTTGGTTGCCAAAAATGAGGGTATGGGTTCATGAGTTTCGTCTCATCCAAGATTAATTCATATGCTTTATAGACTGCTTCTTTACATACATATTGCTAGTGTAATCTTATCAATCGGTCCTTTTTTCGTATTGATTCCGATACTTAAAAAGCTACATACCTCACAGTCCGCGATACAACAGAGCTATTTGGATGTATTCCGGTTTGCTGTCAGATTGGCAAAGCATGCTGGGCATGTACTGGTTGGATCAGGTGTCTTGTTGGTACTAGCGGGCCATTGGTCGTGGAAGACATCTTGGATTGTGATGACTATTCTTCTTTTGGTGAGTTCATTATTTTTCCTAGCTAGAGCCTTTTCACCGACCATTCGGAAATTCAGTGAACCAGACCAAGACAAGAGATTGCTGATTCACTTGCTTCGTCGTTCAATCTGGATTTATATCGTTCTTTTAATGGTTATGCTATGGTTCATGGTGGTAAAGCCTACATTATGGTAGGTATAATTCAATTAAGCAGACAGGGTTCTCTTTTATGGAAGAAGCCTTGTCTGCTTTTTTGTCCTTCTCTTAAATGAAAATACTAATAAAAACTCAAAAAAATAAGTATATTGACCTATTTCAAACAGTATATGAAATAGGTTTCTTGATTTGAATATGAAGGACCTAAGACCCGTGTAAAACAGTGTGCGTAAAAAAAATGCTATTTGCAAACACAATTTTTACTAAAAAATTTGAAAATAATTCTTGACGTATTATAAAAAGAGAGATAACATGAACTCAATAATTTAAAAACTTAATAAATTCTATTACTTATCCAGAGAGGTGGAGGGACTGGCCCTGCGATACCTCGGCAACGGGTTTGTTGTTTCGTAACAAATACCGTGCTAATTCCTGCAAATCGTTCATGCGATTTGAAAGATAAGAAGTAAAGTGGCTTATATATTATAACCCCTCTTCTTATCTGTTTTATTGGATAAGAAGGGGGGTTTTTTGATGAGGTGCCATAGGAGAAAAAGGGAGAAATATAGTTATAATTCCTAGTTTTCGAATCTGTTTACTAAGTTATAGTTGTTAAAATAACTTGCATTGGAGGAAGTAATTTGATTGAGATTAAAAATGTCTCCAAGGTTTATCCTGGAAGGCCACCGATTAAAGCTTTAAATAATATTAATATGAAAATTGAGAAAGGCGAGATTTATGGAATCATTGGCTTTTCTGGAGCAGGAAAGAGTACATTGATTCGTTGTTTAAATAGACTTGAAGAGCCAACAGAAGGATCAGTTCTGATTGATGGATTGAACCTGATGACATTAAAAGATGAAGAGTTACGTAAGACACGTAGAAAAATTGGTGTCGTATTCCAGCACTTTAATCTCCTTTCAGCCAAAACGGTTTTTGATAATATAGCAATGCCGCTATACCTTGAAGGAAAGAAGAAACGGGATGTTCAAGAAAAGGTAATGGAATTAATTGAATTTGTTGGACTTACAGGGAAGCAAGATGTATTTCCGGGGCACTTATCGGGGGGACAAAAGCAAAGAGTGGGAATAGCAAGGGCACTCGTAACAGACCCAGATCTTTTGCTATGTGATGAAGCTACATCTGCATTAGACCCTGAAACAACAAAGAATGTATTAGAGCTTTTAAGGAAGGTAAATAAATCCTATAATCTTACAATTTTCCTTATTACCCATGAAATGAGTGTAATTCGTGATTTATGTGATAAAGTGGCCGTCATTGATAATGGAGAAATTGTCGAAGAAGGTAATGTTTACGACGTTTTTACGAATCCACAGAAAAGTATTACAAAGAATTTTGTTAACACTGTATTACAAAATGAGGTGCCGTCTAAGTTATCGAAAACATTATCAAAGGGGAAATATTATCAATTAGTCTTCCTAGGTGAAAAGGCAGCCAATCCATTATTATCAGAGGTTCTTAAAAAATTCGATATTCATTTAAACATTCTTTATGGATCGATTACAGAGCTACAAGAAAGACCTTATGGGAATTTACTTGTGGCACTAGAAGGGACAAAAGAGGAAAGCGCAAAAGCTATTAAATTTATTTCGGAAAAGGGGATAGATGTAAGGGAGGTTGAGTTAAATGGAGCTTAATTGGGAATTCTTTTGGCCGCAGTTTTTGCAGGCAACTCAAGATACATTTCTAACTGTACTAGGGTCATTTATTTTTGGCACAATCATAGGATTGCCTTTAGGCATTATCCTAGTTGTAACAAGGCCAGGTCATATAATGGAAAACAAACCTTTATTTACGTTGTTAAATACCATTATTAATATTGTTCGATCCGTACCATTTATTATTTTACTAGTTGCCATTATTCCATTTACTAGATTATTGACGGGAACGTCCATTGGCGTAGTAGCAGCAATTGTTCCGCTTTCGATCTTTGTAGGCCCTTATTTGGCGCGATTGATTGAGAACTCCATGCTTGAAGTGGATAAGGGAGTGCTAGAAACAGCCTATTCAATGGGAGCAACAAAGTTTCAAATTATCGTGAAGTTTATTTTACCTGAAGCGATTCCATCGTTGATTCTTTCATTTACAACAGCAACGATTGGATTGATTGGATCGACTGCGGCAGCTGGTGCTGTTGGTGCTGGTGGATTAGGTGACTTAGCTATTACATATGGTTATCAGCGCTTTGAAACATTGGTTATTATCATTACTGTTGTATTACTAGTAGTTATTGTTCAAATCATACAAAGTTTGGGAAATACGTGGTCAAGATATGTAAGGAGGAAAAGAGGATGAAAAAGTTTTTTACTATTTTTGCAGCATTATTATTAACGGTTTCGGTATTATCAGCATGTGGTTCTAAAGAGTCATCAGGTAACGGAAAGGAGAGAACAGTTAAGATTGGTATTAACGGTGATGACTATGAACTTTGGAATATTGTACAAAAACAAGTAAAAAGTGAAGGCATTAAATTGAAAATTATTTCATTTTCAGATTATGTTCAGCCTAACACAGCACTTAATGACGGTAGCCTTGATTTAAATTCTTTTCAAACAATTACCTATATGAACCAATTCAAAGGCGATCATAATTTAGATATTTCTGCGATTGGCTCGACGGTGATTGCGCCAATGGGGATTTACTCGCATAAATTTAAAAAGCTAAGTGATATTCCAGATGGAGCAACTATTACTATACCAAATGATGTTACGAACGCAGGCCGTGCACTTAAACTATTACAATCTTCAAAGTTAATTAGTTTAGTAGATAATTTTGACCCTAAAGGAAGTATTGAACAAATTAAAGAAAATCCTAAGCATCTAAAAATCAAACCGATTGCTGCAGGGCAAACAGCTAGATCATTGGATGATGTGGCAGCAGCTATCATCAATAATGGATTTGCTGTTCAAGCGGGCCTAGACCCTGCAAAGGATCCACTTTATAAAGAAGATCCTAATGATAAAGCAGCTATGCCGTATATCAATGTTATTGCATCTCGTACGAAGAATAAAAACGACAAGGACTTTTCAAAGATAGTGAAGGCATATCAATCAAAAGAAGTTCATGATTACATTATTAAACGTGACAAAGGTGCTACGGTTCCGGTAGTCATTTCGATTGATAAAATTAAAAATCTATAAAGTTAGTTCATTCTTATTTAAAAGAATAGAAGGGAGATCGTTTAAATGACAGTCAAAATTGACACACAAAGAGAACAAATTGTGAAAAGTATTGAGGAATCGAAGGAAATCTATCTTGAAATTAGCCACCAAATTCATGAGAAACCTGAGATTGGCAATCAAGAATTTTTTGCATCAGAAACACATACTAAAATTCTAGTAGAAGCTGGTTTCGATGTCACACGTAATATTGCGGGACATGAAACAGGCTTTGTTGCAAGGAAAACGTCATCTAAGCAAGGCCCAACCATCGCTTTTTTAGCAGAATACGATGCACTACCTGGTCTTGGTCATGCATGCGGACATAATATTATTGGGACAACGAGTGTAGCAGCAGGGATCGCTCTTGCTGAAGTCATTTCTGAGACCGGAGGAGAGGTTGTCATATTTGGAACACCTGCAGAAGAGGGTGGACCAAACGGAAGTGCAAAGGGGAGTTTCGTAAAAAATGGATTACTAGAAGGTGTGGATGCAGCTCTTATGCTCCACCCAAGTGGTAAAACAAGTTTGTCGAGTCCATCTTTGGCAGTAGATCCACTAGACTTCCATTTTTTTGGAAGAGCAGCCCATGCTGCTGGGTCACCAGAACATGGAATTAATGCCTTAGATGCAGTAATCCAGTTATTCAATGGAATTAATGCCCTTCGTCAGCAGCTTTCTAGTGATGTTCGCATACACGGAATTATCACTCATGGAGGCGATGCACCAAATATTATTCCAGAGTATGCTTCAGCGAGATTTTTCATCCGTGCTAGTACATGGAAGAGTACGAAGGAAGTATCCACTAAGGTTCGTAATATTGCCGAAGGAGCAGCACTAGCAACTGGTAGTACAGTGAAAATTGAAAGATTCCAAAATGAAGTCCATGATTTTATTATCAATCAATCTCTTGATGAGATTGTAGGAGAAGAACTAAGCCTATTGGGTGAAGTAGTGAATGGCAAAAGCGGCGGGCTTGGATCTACTGATGCAGGAAACGTAAGCCATGTTGTTCCGACTTCTCACGCATATATTAAAATTGGACCTGATGATTTAATTGCTCATACGAATGAATTCCGTGAAGCTGCGAGGTCGCCACTTGGTGATCATGCTCTAGTAACGGGGGCAAAAGCATTGGCTCTGACGGGCTATCGTTTAATTACCGATAAAAAACTTTTGGAAAAGGTTCAAAATGAATTTCAACAAACAGAAAAATAGTTAGCTTGAACGGTCAGAAAGATGGGCGGAATTACCATCTTTTTGACCGTTTTATTTTTGATAGCTCATACTAATGTCGTTATTTGTTCTATTTATATAGTAGTCTTCTGATAACTTCTCCTTCCGTTAAATACCTAATAAAAGTTTTAAATCTACATTATCTGATTTCAATTTTATCAAAACGTAAACTCAAATTTACTAAATCTTAAATTTTAAAGATTAAACTAAACATTAGATATGTTTTCTATAAGTTTATCACTCTATAAATCTTTGATAGGGGTAATTTAATATGGTTTCTTTTAGTAAAGTAAAAGATTTATCAGATGATAGTGTTAAATATGCACAACAGCATCTAGCAAACGAAAGGACATATTTAGCATGGTTGCGAACTGCAATCTCAATTACTGGTGTAGGATTTTTAACAACTTCACTACACTTTACAATTAAAATTAGTGATAACCAGTTCATCAATAGATTAGCAATTTTTCTTGGCATATATGCATGTGTTGTTGGTTTTATTTCTGGAGTATTAGCTACTATTCAGTACAGTAAAAAGCGGAAAGAAATCCAAAATGGAATTTTTATACCTGCTCATAATTCAATTATTCTTGTATCAATTCTATTTTCATTTTTAATATTCATGATTGTGCTGTATTTGTCTTTATTATTATTCAAATAAACCTATTTTTTCTCTGTTATTTTTATAGGGATATTTTTATAAAAATCGAATATTACATAAAGTGGACACTAATATGAATGGAGTGATTGATATTTTTTATCCTGAATCTCGGTTTGAAACGATTAATGGAATGGAGCTTCATTTTACAGAATGGGGAGAAAGAAAAAATCCAACAGTTGTTTGCTGGCATGGTTTAACTAGGAATGGTAGGGATTTTGATATTTTAGCTCGTCATTTAGCTAAGGATTACCATGTAATTTGCCCGGATACGATTGGACGAGGATTAAGTCAGTGGAGTACTTCTCCTGAGCAAGATTACTGTTTTGAAAACTATGTAAATATAGCGATTGATTTATTAGACCGTTTAGAAATTGAACAAGTTCGATGGGTAGGGACTTCGATGGGTGGAGCAATTGGAATGCGACTTGCTGGTACGCCGAAACATCTAAATCGTATTTCTCATTTAGTATTAAATGATATCGGGGCAGGAGCTTCAGAAAACCAACCACAAGATATTGAAGGAATTAAGAGAATTATTAGCTATGTTGGTTCACCACCTCAATATAAAACATTTACTGAATTGAAGAATTACTACAAGTTAATTTATCATTCATTTGGTGTTTCGAGTGAAGAAGAATGGAATGATTTTACGCAAAATTCTTGCCGCAGAAGAGATGAGGGTGGCATTGGCCCTGATTATGATCCTAAAATTGCATTACAATTTCAGCATACTGAAGATTTAACCTTATGGAATTACTGGGAGGCTATTCAGTCCAACATTTTACTCATTCGAGGAGAAGTTTCGGACGTCTTGCCACTTGATGTAGCATTAAAAATGAAGGAAACGCAGAAGTTTCAAATGGAAACAATACCAAAAGTTGGTCATGCACCTGCTTTAAATACAAATGAGCAAATCTCAATTATTGATAATTTTTTTAAATAATTTTTAGGTTTTATGCGATCTATTTGAAAATATGGGTTGTTCCATATGTCAGGTTACTGACTAAGGAGCGGTCCTTTTTTTATTGAAAATATAACAGATGAACTCTGTTGATTTAGCAATGGGGGGATCATAGCTGTACTTTTCATTTGTAGTTGATATGATTGCACCTTTTTTATAAATAATAAGCAGATTTTATCAATTTTTTATTCAATATAGTAAGAATTAGAGCATGCTTGCAGGTTTTCCATTTGGGAATAGCCAATATTGTACAATTTTTATATCATAATACATTAACTGGTACGGGTAATATTTCGTCTTAATTGCGGTTATTAGGAATTTAATTGCAGTTATGATATTTTTATTTGCGATTTTCAAAATTTAATTGCAGTTATGCTAATTTTAATTGCGGTTTTCGAAATTTATTTGCAGTCCACTGTTCTTTTGTAACTTTTCAGCATTTATTTGCACAGTTTAACTCTTTATTTGCAAGCCTACAAGACTTATTTGTAACTCAGATTTAACAACGTAACAGTAGATAAATAAAAAAGATTGAACAAATGTCATTCAAACATCTGTTCAATCTTTTTTTGTTTCAATTTATTATTTAAAGAATGTGGCCCAAAGTAAATATGCATTTAATACTGCAATAACTGAAGCAATTGTCCAAGCGACTGATTTAAGCCAAGTTTTATTAACGAATTTACCCATTTTCTTAGCATCACTAGTAAACATGACTAGTGGTATAACCGCGAAAGATAACTGTAAAGATAAAATTACCTGACTTAGTATTAATAAATCTGCAGTTCCCTTTGCTCCATAAAAATAAGTGACGATTAGAGCTGGTGTAACGGCAATTAAACGAGTTATTAGTCTTCTTAGCCAAGGTTTAAGCTTAATATTTAAAAAGCCTTCCATTACAATTTGACCAGCTAGAGTACCTGTTAAAGTAGAATTTTGACCGGAAGCCAATAATGCCAATCCAAAAAATGTACTAGCTAAAGTCGTTCCTAGTAATGGAGTAAGAAGCTGAAATGCATCTTCAATTGAAGCAACACTTGTATGACCCGATTTGTAGAAAGTTGAAGCAGCTAATATTAAAATTGCTGCGTTTACAAACAAAGCAATCATTAATGCAACTGTTGAGTCAATTGTAGCAAATTTAATTGCTTCTTTTTTACCAGCATCAGATACTTCAAACTTTCTAGTTTGAACGATTGAAGAGTGAAGATATAAGTTATGAGGCATAACAGTTGCCCCTAAAATTCCTAAAGAAATATAAAGCATTTTTGGATCTGTAATAACTTGAGAACTTGGAATAAATCCACCAAATACAGCTTTTACATCAGGTTGAGCCATAATCAACTCAAAAACAAAACTACCTGTTATTAATATGATCAATGAAATTACAAAAGCCTCGATATATCTAAATCCTTTATTTTGTAAAAGTAAAACAAGTAATATATCTAAAGTTGTCAAACATATTCCATAAAACAACGGAATCCCAAATAATAAATTTAAAGCGATGGCTGACCCTATTAATTCAGCTAAGTCACACGCAGCAATTGCGGCTTCACAAAGCACCCAAAGTATAAATGATACAGGTTTACTGAAGTGATCTCGACATGCCTGAGCTAAATCTCTACCGGTAACGATACCTAATTTAGCAGCTAATGATTGTAGAATAATGGCCATTAAATTTGAAATTAAAATAACAGATAATAAAGTGTAATTAAAAGCAGATCCACCTGCTATTGAAGTTGCCCAGTTTCCAGGGTCCATATATCCAACTGCAACTAAATATCCTGGGCCAGCAAATGCTAGAAACTTACGGAAATTACTAGCTTTCTTTGGAACAGATAATGAACGATGAACCTCTTGCAAACTAGGTTGTGAATGTTCCTGTCTCCATCCGGCTTCTTTATATATGACTTTTTCTTGTGACTCTTGTGACATGTTTCCCACCACCTGTTTTATTGTACACATCAAATAGTTTTTCCCTAGGGAAAGTTTTTAAATTATATGCTGATTTTAACACAATAGTTCCCAAATGTAATAAAAAATTTTTGATAACTTCGTAAATTTTTAGTAAAAGGAAAATATACATAGAATATTTTCCTTTTCTTTGTTTCTGCTTTTTTACTATTTCTTATGCAATTCATTCAGATAGTTCTGTTTTTTTAGTATGCTGAAGTTTATTATCGAGTTAATTATTATCAAGTGTGATATACTAGTCAAAAAATTCAGTTATATTTGTAGGCGTTTATAAAAAAATTAATATATTTGGGAGCTAGATCCATGAAGTTTGTATTAGTATTTGGGCCACAAGCTGTGGGGAAAATGACTGTAGGACATGAACTAGAAAAAATAACAGATTTAAAATTGTTTCATAACCACATGACAATTGACTTGGTTAGTAAGTTTTTTGATTATGGAACAAAAGAGGGAAGTCGACTAGTTAATTTATTTCGAAAAGAAATATTTGAAGAGGTGTCCAAAAGTGACTTATACGGAATTATTTTTACTTATGTTTGGGCTCTCGATCTAAAATCTGATTGGGATTATGTTGAGAAAGTTTGTACCATATTTGAGTCAAAAGGGGCGACAACCTATTTTGTTGAACTAGAAGCAGAACTAGATGAGAGACTTGTGCGAAATAAAACTCCGCACAGATTAGAGCATAAGCCAACAAAAAGAGATATTGAATGGTCTGAAAACAATTTAATGAAGACAATGGAAAAATTTAGATTAAATTCAATAGAAGGGGAAATTCAGAAGGAGAATTATCTAAGAATAAATAACACAAACATGAGTGCAGAAGAAGTAGCTAAATTAATAAAAGAAAGATTTGCTTTGTAAGTAGTAAAATAATGGATTCACTTTTAACTTTCATATTAGTTTACTAATAGGTTATTAAGTAAGTAAAAAAATAAGAAGATGATAATAGCTTATTCATAAAAGGTTCATGAGTAAGTAAAATAGCAAAAAGGAGTGGAAATCAACCTCACTCTTCTCCTTTTACAAAAATTTGGTAATTAATTGATAAGATTGTTTTTCAACAGTGTGAAAAACCACCTAATTAAATTTAGGTGGTTTTGTTTTTTATTAGTTGTTGTTAGGATCAGTGTCGTCGTGGTATGTACTTCCACCAGTTTGAGCATTAAATGTCCAGTCAACTTTCAGTTTGTCACCTTGGAATTGGTTTTGGTCTTGTCCATTATCAACAAATTCGAATAATACGAAAATCTTTTCTTTTTGTCCTGCTGCAATGCCATCTGGATCTTTTGTACTACCTACAAATTGATTAATTGCTGTTAAATCAGGAGTTTGATTTTGTAGGTCATATAATGTTGTATCAACAATCTCGTTGGTAGCACTGCTAGTGTTATACATAATTGTTACTTTAATATTTTTAGCCAAATCTTCAGTATTATCTTTTTTTACGTCTTCAATTTGATATTTAGTGTTTAATAGAACTTTATTAATATCTAAAGTACCATTGTTTTCTAGCGTAAATTCACGATATACTTCATCACCAGGTTTTAAATTGCTAATGTTTACAACAGCATTAGGGTTCATACCTAAGTCTAATGTACCTGCAGCGAACGTATTATCAGTTTTAATTGTATCGCTAAAATATGCAAAGGTACCTCCACTAATTAATGATAAACCGACTGCTCCACTCATTACTACCTGACCAATTCTCTTAGTAAAACTCATTTCATTTCCCCCTTAAGGTTTATTTATTAAACTCTTAAGCTTTTATTTTGTACTTAAGAGATCTAACCAACTTCATCCTGCAGTTTTTTGTTCAAACTCTTTTCTTAATTGGAATAAATTGCGCATTGCTGAAAGAGTCAAAAGAATACCTGGAACAATTAACAATATCGCTGATCCAGCTTTGGAGCTTACAAAATTTAATGCATAACCAACATATGGAATCGTAAAATTAGAATATTTTCCAACGATATTCTGAGGGTACACAGTCCATAAGTCTTGGGCATTATTGTTATCGCCCTTCGTTTTATATGAAATTTCGCCATTTTTATGATGGACAGCTGCTATTCTGTGAGTGATTAGCTTATTATCCATTTGGAAGGTAACAATATCGCCTTTTTGATAAGACGATGGATTTGCACCTAGCTTAACGGCAATAATTGAACCCGTTTGAAAAGTAGGTTCCATTGATCCGGATAAAACAGCTTTTAATTGATAGCCTAAAATGGTAGAATCTCCACCTGTAAACCTAGAAGAAATCACAATAAAAGCTAAGAAACACAAGATGACAATAGAAATACTTTTAAAAATATTACCTACAATTGATAAAACTTTCTTCAACATGAGATATCACCTATTCGTTTTGAGTTGTATTTACTGAATTATTAGAATTTTAGTTTGTGATTGTATCTGTATTGGTATTATCAGTATCCTGGCTCAGAACTGAATCTGTATGATCAGAATCCTGGTTCGGAATTGAATCTGTATCAGAATTATTAGAATCCCGGCTCTGAATTGAATCTGTATTAGAGTTATTAGAATCCTGGCTCGGAATTGAATCTGTATCAGAACTATTAGAACTTTGGCCCTGACCAGAATCGGTAGCATTTTTA
Organism: Gottfriedia acidiceleris; assembly: GCF_004138285.1. Classification (GTDB taxonomy): domain Bacteria; phylum Bacillota; class Bacilli; order Bacillales; family Bacillaceae_G; genus Gottfriedia; species Gottfriedia acidiceleris_A. The sequence continues at coordinate 99,529 of NZ_SCFN01000013.1, forward strand.
GGTTCACTAGTATCGTTATTAATCATTTCTTTACTTTCACCTAGCTGGGTTTGAATTGTAGATTTAATGAACGCTATCTTTTGAAGATTAATTGTTTCATTTAATTGCTGGATTAGTTGGTTAACAACCTGGTAGCCTTTTCTCTCATATTCATAGTTACTTTGTTCAGTTTCAGGTAGTTCATGAATTTGATTGTGGTAAGAGTTCAACTGCTCTTGTATATTTTGTAAACTCTTAATCTCATTATTTAATTCTTGTTCCTCATTAAGAACAGTAGTAAGTAAATTTGACAAATCAGATCCAGTGCCATTAATTGATGTCTTTAGGATCGACTTATATATATGATTAGCTCTTGTTGAATGATCCTTTGCAGTTATTTCTAGTTGTTGGATTGTTTTAGGAAACACAATTGCTGCTGAAACGATTTGTTCTGATGATGCCTGACTAGAAAAGGTTGCCTCCGTTTGGCCAACTGTTTGCATTGCCAAGTAAAATTGAATAGAACATAAACTTACGATGATGGAGACTTTTTTTCTTGCTTGTTTCAAATTTTCACTCCTTTACAAAAGCTCTGTTGAAATTCATTATTGCTCAGTTGTCAGAAAATTGAAAGCGGGTTATTTTCTTGTCAATTATCGGTAGTTTTTTGTCAGAATTAGTCGCTTGTAGGGTAAAAAGCCATAAAATCACCTAAAAAAGAACCCGACTTCGACATATTGATTTAATTTTGAATTTTCTCAATAATGAAAATTGCAGTCGCAACAAAATTAAATAAGGGGTGAAAGTTTTGAGAATGAAAAAAGAGAAAAGAATGAGAAGAAAAGCAATTCCAGCAGTAATGGCATTAACTGTAGCATTTGGAGGAGGTTTAACAACTTTACCTTCATTTGTAAATGTAAAAGCAAGTGCAGCAACAGTTGATCAAGCTTTAAGTAAGGATGAAATTGTAAAAGCTTTTCTTAATTCAAAAGTAGAAGGTCTTGCTAGAGCAGGTTCCGCATGGGAACAATTTAAAGTTATTAGTGAACAAGCTGACAGCACGACAAATACTTACCATGTCAGAACAGTTGAACAGTACAAAGGAATTCCAATTTATGGATCTGGACAAGCTGTTGCACTAGACGCAAATAACAATGTATACGCATCATTTGGTAATGTAACTCAAAAATTATCACGTACAATTATTCCAACTGAAGCGGCTATTTCTAAAGAAGATGCAGAAGCAACTGCTAAGGAGAGCATCGAATCTCAAATTGGCACTGTTAAAAATTATGATGGAATTGATACTGAATTAACAATTTACCCACATAATGGAAAGTATTATTTAACATATTTAGTTAAGGCTTCAACTTCTGTGCCAGCACCTGGTTACTTCCATTATTTTGTGGATGCAACTAATGGAGAAATAGTAGACAGCTTTGATGCAATAGATAATTTAGCAGATCCAGCAAAACTTTCTGTTGCGGTTGGAAGAGGTTTAGATGTATTTGGTAATATGCAGACATTCCCTGTTGGAAAAGACACATCTACTGGTACTAGCTATTTATATGGTGGATCAATTGCTGGTGGTACTACAACGTCACCAAATATCGTGCCACTTGCAACTTTCGATGCTCATCGTATGGGTGAAACTCCATTTATTCTTCTTTCAGCACTATTAGGATTTACAGGATTTGAAATAGAAACAAAAAGTTCAACTAATTTTTTCTATGATCCTGCTGGAGTATCAGCTCATATGAACTCTGATAAAGTAAATAAATATTATCAAACAGTGCACAAGCGTAACAGTTTAGATAATAAAGGAATGACATTAATCAGCACGGTTCATATCGGATCAAAATGGAATAATGCAGCTTGGAACGGAAAGCAAATGCTATACGGAGATGGTGATGGAATTGTTCTTGGTTCTTTAGCAGGCGGATTGGACGTTACAGGTCACGAAATGACACATGGTGTAATCTCAAATACTGCAAACCTTACGTATCAAGATGAGTCTGGTGCAATTAATGAATCATTAGCAGATATTTTTGGAGCATTAGCCGAAATGAATGCTGCAGGCGCTACAGTTCCATCTGATTGGGAAATGGGTGAAGATATCTACACTCCTACAAAAGATGGAGATGGCGGTCTTCGTTCATTAAGCAATCCAAAATCTAAGTCACTTAGTCCTATTTATGGATTAAAAGATAACAAATATCCAGATCATTACGCTGATCGCTATTTAGGTACAGAAGATAAAGGTGGCGTACACATCAACAGTAGTATCAACAATAAAGCTGCATATTTAATCGCTGAAGGTGGCACACATAACGGCATTACAGTAACTAAATTACAACGTACAGTAGCAGAAAAAATTTACTACCGTGCATTAACAATGTATTTAACACCTTCTTCTGGATTTAAAGAAATGCGTGAAGCTGCTATTCAAGCTGCTCGTGATTTATACCCAGATAACAAAACTACTGGTCAACCATCAACACAAACAAAAGCAGTAATGGATGCATATACTGCTGTAGGTGTTCAATAATAAATATACTTAAAAACCATGAACAAACTTGTCTTGTTCATGGTTTTCTTATTAACTATTAACTTTTACCTATTATTCATTAGAATTAGTATTAAATTACTATTTTTTATTATTAATTTTTCATTAGAATAACTTAATAATTTGTGTGTATAGCATGATGGAATCTATGCTTAACTATTGTATATTTAGTATAAGTTTTAGGAATAGGGGGAGCATGTAATGATCGAAGGAGAAGTTATAAAATTTTATCGCATTAAAGCCGGGCTAACACAAGAAGAACTAGGAAAAGGAATCTGCTCTTCCAAGCACGTAGGAAAAATTGAAAGAGGGAATACATCCTATTCATCTGAGATTATTTCCTTATTTTCTGAACGATTACAAATTGATATTCGAAAAGAAATTGCTAATTTTGAAAATCTAGAAAAGAAACTACAAGATTGGCATACAGCAATTATTAAACTAAGAATGAAGGAAGTTGATTCATGTAAAAAAGAGCTGGAAGAAACCCCTTTTATTAATTCTCCAAAATATGATGCGTGGTATCAATTGCTACTAGCAAGATATTATCTCTTAAAGAACGACTATAAGAACACTCATACAATTATTCAAATTATACAAGGAAACTATAAAGACCTACCTCCATTTGAAAGAAATCTCCTTTTGCATGTAATAGGAATTTATTATTTAAATAACTACAATAATTCAAGTACAGAGAATCATCATAAAGCAATACAAACTTTAAAGAAGATTGATCTAAACGAGTACGGAAATCCAGAATACTATTATCATCTAGCAGTAGCATATGGATGGGTTGATTCTAAAGTAATGGCATATGTATACGCAGAAAAGGCGCTTAAATATTTTAAAGATACAAGTAATTATTTACGTGCCATAAATGCTGAATCAATTATGCTTTTACAATCAAGCAACGATGGGCATTTAGACTTTAAAAAATTGAAACAATCATATAAAAATCTGATTCATGATAGTGAAACGCTCAATGCACCAGATAAAACAGGGATGTTATTAAATAACTTTGCTTTGGAATATTTTAAAAGAAAAGATTATGAAAAAGCGCAAAAATATTATAAAGCAGCATTACAATTGGAGAAAAAGCCATCGGTAATTTATCTTCAACGACTGAATAATTATCTTAAAAGTTCATTTGAAGGTAAATTAATGCGCAAATCTGCTTTATTAAATAGTGCTCAAAAAGGTCTAACAATCGCAAATAATTTAAAGAATCAACATTATCAAATCCTTTTTACATTACTAATCTATTTGATTGAAAATAAAACGAAAGAATATATACAGTACATAGAAAAGACAGCTTTTCCATATTTTAAATCACGCAATCATACTATTTTCATGAAACGATATGGTAAGGAGTTGTATGATTATTATGTGAAAGAAAAAGAGTTTGAGAAGGCAGTTGAAATGTCTAACTTCTTAATAGATGCTATTAAAATTCATAACTAAAGGACTGTTGTAGGGAAGTTCCTTTAGTTTTTATTTTTTCAGATCAAAGAAGGAGTGTGACGAATAAAGTTGCACTGCAAATAAAATTATCAATAATGATTAAAAGTGCTACAAAATTTAATTGGCAACTAATTTTTTCAATAAAATGCAAAAAAGTTCCATAAAGGAACTTTTTTTAAATATTATTATGTTGAAATAATAATATCGAAAGTAGGGGCAAATCTTACTATTTCTAACATAATACTCTCATGATTGACTCTTTTCGAAATGGTTGTTGTTTATAAACCGATCATTTTTAAAACACACAGTAAATAAAGAAGCTGGTTGGAAACAAGGTGTAGGGTTTCTGTAGGAGTATCAGAAAAAGGAAAATCTGAGATGTCTCCCGAGTATATTCAACTAGACATCTCTTTAAAGAGCAACAAGATTTACGAAAACAGCCATTATAAACTACATATTAATATTATGTTTAAAAATACAGAAATGTATGGGGGACAAACTATATTACAGAAATTTTTTTAATCATGTTATAATACATCAGCATTTCTGCCCATGAAAAATAGTAAAAGGAAATTAAAATTAAAATATGATATGATTTTTTAAATAATTGCACTAATTTCAAAGAATGGGGATAAGTTATGATTCGAATTTTAATTGTAGATGATGATTCTCATATAAGAGAGTTGCTAAAAATGTATTTACAAACAGAAGGCTATACTACATTTGAAGCAGCTAACGGAGACGAAGCTTCTACATTACTTGAACATCAACAAATTAATCTAGCGATTGTAGATATCATGATGCCTGGTAAAGATGGGTACCAGCTTTGTGAAGAAATAAGAGAGTATTATGATTTTCCAGTAATATTGTTAACTGCAAAAAGCGAGCTTTCTGATAAAGAAAAAGGTTTTGCTGTAGGAACAGATGACTATTTGACCAAACCATTTGAACCAAAAGAAATACTATTCCGGATTAAGGCACTGTTAAGAAGATACAATATGATTAGTGCTCAAAAAATAAAACTGAACGAAACCGTTATCGATCGAAAAAGCTATGAAGTATACTGTAATGGAAAATTACTTATGCTTCCAATGAAGGAATTTGAATTATTGTCTCAATTGGCAAGTTATCCGGATCGAATTTTTACACGTGATGAGCTGATCCAATTAATCTGGGGTGCTGATTTTGAAGGTGATGATCGAACAATAAATGTTCATATTAAACGATTACGTGAACGATTTTCTACTTTAACGAATGACTTTAGTATAAAAACAGTTCGCGGTGTTGGTTATAAATTGGAGGTCACTAGAAAGTGAAAACTTTATACATAAGAATTGTTCTTACAATCCTCGGTGTAATGATTTTTAGCAGTTTATTGGCTTTCTTTCTTTCAAATGTGTATTACCACTATAATCTAAAGCCTTATAATGATAAAAAATTAACTAAAATGGCTTTAGACGTTGGTACTTTTTATGAAGAAAATAATGATATCGAATTAAGCAATTACTTAAAAAGTATTAGTAAATTGGGATATCAAATTTTATTAGTAGATCAACAAGGAAATCAATCTTTTTATGGTGGTTCTTTTAGAGAAAAAAAACTAGATCGCAAAGTGATTGATTCTGTTTTGAACGGGAAGGTCTATCATGGTATTGCCGAATTTCCAACATCATTATTTGTGACTGGTTTTTTTGATAATACATTGAACAATACAGTGGGTGTTCCTTTAAAATCGACTTCTAATCAATTTGCGCTTTTTATGCGTCCAAATGTACAGCTTCAATTTGGTGAATTACGTATACTCTTTTCCATTCTCCTTTTACTGACAATCGTATTAAGTATTATATTCGTTTTAGTTAGTACAAGATATATTGTAAAACCGATTATTAAATTAACAGAAGCAACTAAAAAGATTGCAGAAGGAAAATATAATGTTCAATTGCAAATTAAACGCCAAGACGAAATTGGAAAACTTGCTAATCACTTTTCGCACATGTCACAAAGATTAAGACAAATTGAAGCGATGCGTCAGGAGTTTGTTTCGAATGTATCTCATGAAATTCAATCACCCCTTGCATCAATACAAGGTTTTTCACAGTCACTACAAACTGAAAAATTAACCGAAGAGCAAAAGAATCATTACTTATCAATAATAGAAGAAGAAAGTAAAAGAATGTCCTTGTTAAGTAAACAATTATTAACGTTAGCCGCATTAGATAAGGAAGAAAGTATATTGCAAAAAACAACTTTTGATGTTGCCGAACAAATTAAACAAGTAGTTTTTACAACTGAATGGAGTTGGAGAAACAAAGAGTTGGCCATTGATTTGGAATTACCACAAACTTATGTATGTGCTGACAAGAATCTAATGCATCAAGTTTGGACAAACCTAATGACGAATAGCATTAAATTTAATCATGAAGGTGGATCAATCTCAATAAAACTGAGTAGTAATGAAGAGTATGTTCAAATTGAATTTCAAGATACTGGAATTGGCATTTCCGAAAATGATCTAGAACAAATATTTAATCGATTTTTTATTGTTGATAAAGCAAGGAATCGAAAGGAATCCAGTAGTGGCTTAGGTTTAGCAATTGTTAAACAAATCATCGAATTGCATAATGGGCATATAGAAGTAAGCAGTAAAGTAGGCGAAGGAACTAAATTTCATCTATCCATACCTAATATTAAAGAGTTCTGATTTATAATTGTAATCGACTGTTCACCTGTTGTTCATCTAACATTCCTATACTTTAAATTACAAAGAGTGATTTTACTTTTTACACTCTTTAAAATTTAGTATGTTAAGGGAGATGAATGACAGGTGTTTCTTGCATTAAGGGAATTTAAACACGCAAAATTACGTTTTTTATTAATTAGTCTAATCATGATCCTTATATCATTCCTAGTATTATTCGTTTCAGGATTAGCGAAAGGATTATCTTTTGATAATGCTTCTTCTATTGATAGCATGGCATCAAACTATTTTGTTTTACAAAAGGAATCAGGTAAACAAATTAATCATTCAATGTTAACGGAAAATCAAATAAATGAAGTTCAGAAATTTGTTGATGAGAAAAATTCTACTACTTTAGGAGTTCAAATGACTACGTTTCTAAAGGATGGAACATCTAAAAAAATTGATGCTACATTATTTGGAATTGATGTGAATGGTTTAGCGGCTCCAAAGGTAATTGAAGGAGACATGATTAATAATTCAACAAAGAATGAAGTTGTAGGAGATATCTCTTTGAAAGAAAAAGGAATCAAGCTTGGGGACAAAATTTCAGATCAAATCTCAGGTAAAGAATTTAAAGTTATTGGATTTACAGAAAATCAATCATATAGTCATGCACCGGTTATCCATATGAATTACAAAGAGTGGTCGATGGTGAATAGTAAGAATTCATTTAATGCAATTGCGTTAAAAACAAACGAAAGTACTGCAAAAAAGGTAAATGAAAAAGTCTCTGGTGTAGAGGTAATTAATAAAAAACAAGCATTAAAAGGCATACCTGGTTATAAAGAAGAACAGGGATCTTTACTAATTATGATTGTTTTTCTATTCTTTATCGGAGCATTTGTGTTAGCAGTCTTTTTCTATATCATTACGATTCAAAAAATCAATCAATTTGGCGTGCTAAAAGCAATTGGTTCAAAAACTAGTTATTTAGCTAAAAATATTATTTTTCAAGTATTAACACTTACACTATTAAGTCTAATGATAAGTATTTCAATCACATTTGGATTATCGAAAGTATTACCAGCTGGCTTACCTTTTGTATTTGATGCTCCGTTAATCATCGGAAGTTCATTATTATTCCTATTTGTAGCAATAGTCGGCTCATTAATCTCTTTATTAAAAGTAGTAAAAATTGATGCGATTGAAGCAATAGGGAGGGCTTTTTAATGAGTAATAAACTAGTGCTAGATAATATTAGCAAAACATACAATGACGGAGATTCTTTAGCAACAACGGTATTAGATCAAGTTTCTATGCAAGTAAAAGCTGGTGAACTAGTGGCAGTTGTAGGACCGTCTGGCTCAGGTAAAAGTACCTTCCTTTCAATAGCGGGTGCATTACTATCTCCGACTAGTGGGAGAATTCTAATAGATGATATTGAACTAAGTAATCTTCCAGCAAATAAGCTGAATGAATTTAGATTATCTAAAATCGGATTCATTTTTCAAATGTCTAATTTAATCCCGTATTTAACAGTTAAAGATCAGCTTCTATTAATTGCCGAATTAGCTGGAATAAAAAATAAAATTGCCGAGAAGAAAGCTAACGAATTGCTTGAACAATTAGGATTATCCAAGAGGATGAAAAATTATCCAGAAAATTTATCAGGAGGTGAGAGACAACGAGTAGCCATTGCAAGAGCACTAATGAATGATCCAGAAGTAATCTTTGCGGATGAACCTACAGCTAGTCTCGATTCTGAAAGAGGAAGATCAGTAGTTGAAATGCTATCTAAAGAAGTGAAGCAAAGACAAAAAGCTGCGATAATGGTCACTCATGATAAAAGGATGCTAGACTTGTGTGACCGTGTTGTTTATATTGAAAATGGAAAACTTACTGAACAAATTTAAGGAAGAGCCCGTTTAAATTGAACGGGTTCTTTTTAGATTGTTTATGAGTAAGTTATTTTGAAGATCGAGCTATTTTGGTTACTCATGAAACTTTTATGAGTATGAATATTGACTTCCAATTACCTAAATAACAAAAGAACCCGTTCGAATTGAACGGGTTCATTAATTATAGATGGAATCGATCTAAAAGATTCGTTTTAGCAAGATCAATTACATCATTTGCATGACCATTTAATACAGCTTTTAATGTCCAAAGTGTAAATCCATGAGCTTGTTCAATACTTACTTTAGGAGGCATTGCTAATTCCTGACGGTTTACTAAAACATCGATTAATACCGGTCCATTGTGTTCAAATGCACGTTGTACAGCGGATTCTAAATCAGCGGGATCTTCTACACGAATTCCTTCAATCCCCATCGCTTCAGCTAATGTTGCAAAGTTAGGGTTTTCTAAAGTTGTACCAGTTTCTAGGTAACCAGCAGCTTTCATTTCTAATTCTACGAAACTTAGCGCACTATTATTAAATACAACTATTTTTACAGGCAATTTATGCTGATGTATTGTTAATAAATCACCCATTAACATTGACAATCCACCATCTCCGCACATTGCGACAACTTGGCGATCAGGTTTCGAAACTTGAGCACCAATTGCTTGAGGCATGGCATTAGCCATTGTTCCGTGATTAAATGATCCAAGTAATCTTCTCTTTCCATTCATTTGTAAATATCTTGCAGACCATAATGTTGGCGTACCGACATCGCATGTAAATATAGCGTCTTCATTTGCAAGATCACTTACAATCTTAGTTAAATACTGAGGGTGGATCGGTGTGCGTCCTGGTTTTCCTACAGCAAATTTATCTAAATCTTCACGGACATTTTTGTATGCTGAAACATACTTTTCTAGATGGCTTGAATCTTTCACATCTGTTAAGAGAGGTAATAACTGACTAATTGTCTCTTTAACATCACCACATAGTCCATAAGTAAGTGCAGCTCGTCGACCTAAATGCTCAGCTCGAACATCTACTTGCAAAATAACTGCATCGTCCGGATAAAATTGTCGATAAGGAAAATCTGTTCCAAGCATCAATAAGACATCGCAATCCATGATCGCGTGATACCCCGATGAGTAGCCAATTAATCCGGTCAACCCAGCATTGTATGGATTATCGTATTCAAGGAATTCTTTTCCTCTAAGCGCAATAACCATTGGAGATTTTAACTTTTCGCAAAGTAGCATTAAATGAGAATGAGCACCTTCACAGCCTGCTCCGCAAAGTAAAGTAACTTTCTTACCATCGTTAAGAAAACCAGCTAGTTTTTCTAATTCTGGTTTAGATGGAGTAATTAGTGGATTAGTGACATGAATGACTTGTTCTGGAACAGTTTGTCGATCTTCTAATGCAGCAATATCTCCAGGTAAAACAAGTACAGATACACCTTTTCTTGCTATTGCATGCTGCATGGCAATCGTTGCTAGACGAGGCATTTGTTCTGCTCTATATACTGTTTCACAAAAGTGGCTGCATTCTTTAAATAATTGCTCTGGTTTAGTTTGTTGAAAATATTCGCTTCCAATTTCGATGCTTGGGATATGTGCAGCGATCGCAAGTACAGGAATACGACTTCGATGACAATCGTATAATCCATTAATTAGATGTAGATTACCTGGGCCACTGCTTCCAGCACAAACTGCGATACTTCCACTTAATAAAGAATCTGAACCCGCAGCAAAAGCCGCAACTTCTTCATGACGAACGCCAATCCATTCAATTCTTTTGGAGTTTTTAATTGAATCCAAAACAGCATTTAAAGAATCGCCAACAATACCGTAAATTCTAGTAACTCCTGCCTGAATCAATGAATCAATTAGTAAATCAGCAATTGTTTTCCTCATTGTAATCTCCTTCTAGTTCACCAATATGGAACTACTTCAATTATTAAGCCTTAGGCTACAGATAAAATTATGCTTTGCATAAATTCAAAACGTTATACCAAAAAAAGGAAGGAAAAGTAGGAGGTATTAAGAATAAGTACTTTAAAAAGTATCTTATCCTCGAATTTTTTGTCGAAGGAATCCGTCTTGAAACTGACGTTTACGTAAGATTTATAATAAATCTATAGTTAGAAGGAGGAGGGCATTTTGAAGTTTTACTCGATTCGAGAGATGACGAATGAATTTAATACGACTCATAGAACCCTTAGATATTATGAAGAAATCGGATTATTACACCCTACCTATACTGAAAGTGGTAGAAGAAAGTATTCTCAAAAAGATCGAACACGTCTTTATTTAATTCAAAGAGGTAAAAATTTAGGCTTTAATTTGCAGGAAATAAAAGAAATGATTGATTTATTTACAATTGATCGAACAGGAGAAAAACAATTACAAAAAACAATTGAATATGGAAATCAGAAGATTGTAGAGTTGGATAAAAAGATTAACGATCTAATCCAATTAAAAGAAGAAATTATAAGAATGAAGAGTAAGCTTGAGCGAAATTTATTACAGATTTAGTAAAAATACTTCTGGAAAAGGGTGTGGAAGGCTTAATGAATTTTTATAAAGAAGATCTTAATCTACAAATGATTTTAAGAAAATATTTTAATGAAGATTTTTTTGCATGGGCTGATAGAGAATTAGAAGAATTTGGCGAGCTTTGTGCGAATGAAATCGATCAACGTGCAATTCATACAGACCGAGAAGGTCAACCACGTTTAATCAAATATGATGCATATGGTAATGATATTTCACATGTTTGGGTAAATGATGGTTATAAGCAAACTGTAAAAGATACTTATAATAGAGGGATCGTTAGCTATATCCATAAGCCAATACCAGAACTTGGTATTAAGGGAAATTATATTTATTCCTATGCACAAGGGTATTTATTATCACAAACTGAAGCTGGTTTTTATTGTCCGGTATCATTATCAATGGCTGCTACTTTTTTAGTTGAAAGATATGCAGATGAAGCACTGAAAGAAAAATATCTACCTCATTTATTATCGACCGGTGAAACAGAATTATATGAGGGGGCAACTTTTTTAACTGAAAGACAGGGTGGTTCAGATGTTGGAGCCAATGTAGTGAAAGCAGTTAAAGAAGGAGATTACTATCGTATTTATGGAGAAAAATATTTTGCTAGTAATGCAGGGCAGTGTGGTATTACAACGATTTTAGCTAGAATTGAAGGAGCACCTTCTGGTAGTAAGGGGCTAAGTTTATTTTTAGTTCCTTGGAAGAATGATGATGGTACAAATAATGGATTCACGATTCGTCGCTTAAAAGATAAGCTAGGTGTAAGAGCTGTTCCATCAGGAGAAATTGAGTTTAATGGAGCGAAAGCATTTCTAATCGGAGATCCTTCTAGAGGAATTAACTATATGATGGAAGCACTGAATCTATCTAGAATATGTAATGCTGTAGCATCAGTTGGAATTATGAGAAGAGCCTATGTGGAAGCGAAGAAATATGCAGAAAATAGGCTTGCATTTGGACAAATATTAACTAAGTATCCAATGATTCAAGAGACACTAGTAAAACTTGCCTCCATTCAAGAAGTACAAACTAGTGCAGTATTTAATTTAGTTGCTTTATATGATCGAGTGGTTGGGAAAGAAAATGGAACAACCGAGGAGCAAACAGTAGTAAGACTTTTAATTGCTATATTAAAAATGCGCACTGCCGAAGAAGCAATTCATTTCTCCCACGAAGCGATCGAAATGCATGGAGGAAATGGTTATATTGAAGATTTTGTTACACCTCGACTTTTAAGAGATGCTCAGGTACTTACAGTCTGGGAAGGAACAGCTAATATTTTAGGTTTAGAGATTTTAAGACTGTTTAAAAAAATGGATGGTTATCAAGTCTTTAAATCATATATTGAAGAAAAATTAGTAGATACACCTCAAACATTAGTAGATGAAAGTGAAATCGTAAAGAAAAAGCTGGAGGAATTAAATGAAATTGTTTATTATACATTTACTTTAGATGCAAATTCTCAATCATATAATGCAAAGAAAATAGCAAATAAAATGGCGGATTTAATTGAAGCAGTTACTGCTCTTAAAGATGCAAAAGAGCATAATCGAAAAGAGTACATTGCAAAAGTATTGATCCATGAACGATATTTTAAAGACGAAATTAATAAAGAACAAATTCATTTAAAGTATTTTGATGAAATTGTTGGCAATAAAATTTCAATTAATAAATGAAATGACTAACTAGACATATTTTTTGTGTCTCAGGTAGTTGAACCCAAATTTAACTATTATTTTGTATACTTACATTGCTTTATTGAAAATACAATCTCTATTGAATTTTTAGGAATAGAAGTTTTCAACATTTTGAAGACACCCTACAATGAGGGTGTCTTTCTATTTTTTCAACACATTAATTTTATAGCTCTGGGAAACAGTAGTAGTTCCAAAATGTGTAAAAGAATAAAACACAGTTAAGATGAGCAGCAGGCTAGAAATAATAATTACTGGAAAGAATGATGATAGTAGTTTTGGGAATCGCTGACTTAAAAACATAGTAGAACAAAATATGGCTGAACAAGTTAATAATAATAAACAAATTAATAATAAAGCATGTGCTTCTGATATTGAAATCATAACGACGATCATGCTCCCCATCATACCGGCCATCATTCCAGTAAAGATCCCCTCGAGTAGTGCAAGAAAATGTAATCGAAAGCCGATACATAATCCAATGAATGCAGATAAGCCCATCGAAATGAGTAAGGAATTAAAAAATTGTTGGTGATTTGAAAGTGTAATGAGTACACCTATTGTTAAACCAGTAGTCATACTGATCATCATCATATACATCATTTGATGCATCTGGTCATTTTTTGTTGGTTTAAGGTGGATCGAAATGATTGTTATAAAGAGCATTATGCTAATACATACCCAACTGGTGAACATATATGATACCCCCTAACTATTCGCTTTTTATCATCATATGGACAACATAAAATAAATAGAATAAAAAATTGACACCTATACCCCCTATGAGTATATAATAATGGTGAGGTGATAAAATGGAAAATTGCCATGATAATCAAATGGTTCCAAGAAGTGAAGACGAAATTAACGATTTAATGAAACGTCTTCGTAGAATAGAGGGGCAAGTAAGAGGTATTCAAAAAATGGTCGAAGAGGACCGATATTGTATAGATATTTTGACGCAAATTATGGCAGTTGAAGCTGCTATGAAAAAGGTAAGCTTCTCATTAATTGAAAGACATGCGAATCATTGTATGGTTAAGGCAGTTAAAGAAAACAATGGCGAAGAATCAGTAACCGAATTAATGGAGGTTATTAAGCGTTACGTAAAGTAAAGGGGGTTGATTAGTATGAATGATGCAAAGCAGTTAACCCTTGGTATTGAGGGTATGACCTGCGCCGCATGTGCAACCCGAATCGAAAAAAGCTTAAATCGAATGGATGGTTTAAAAGCAAATGTGAATCTTGCCTTAGAAAAAGCTACTATTATATATGATAAAGGGCAATATCAAACTTCTGATTTAATAGAAAAAATCCATACGATTGGTTATGAGGTTGCAGTTGAAAAAATTACGCTAAATATTGAAGGAATGACATGTGCTGCTTGTTCAGCTCGAATCGAAAAAGTAATAGGGAAAATGGATGGAGTTGTTCAAATCAATGTGAATCTAGCTATGAATATAGCAACGATTTCTTATTTACCTGAAGTACGCTCAGTCCAATCCATAATAGATAAAATTAGTCACATCGGTTATGTTGCAGCTATAAAAGACGAAAATGTAGTTAAAGAAAAAGACACAACAAGAAACAAGCGGATTCAATTAATCGTTTCAATCTTACTTTCAATTCCACTATTGTATTCGATGGTATCTCATCTGCCATTTAGTACTAATATATGGATGCCACATTTATTAATGAATCCATGGTTTCAACTTTTGTTTGCAACTCCAGTTCAGTTTATTATAGGTTGGCATTTTTATGTAGGAGCATTTAAAGCAATACGAAATTATAGTGCAAATATGGATGTTCTTGTTGTACTTGGAACATCGGCTGCTTATTTTTATAGCTTAGTTGAGTCGATTAAGACAATAAATAATAGCTCGTATATGCCGCATCTTTATTTTGAGACAAGTGCAGTATTAATAACATTAGTTTTACTTGGAAAATATTTTGAGCATATAGCTAAAGGAAAAACAACTGAAGCAATTTCTAAACTAATGGAATTACAAGCAAAGGAAGCAATAGTTTTAGATAATGGAAAAGAAATTTATGTACCACTTGAAGCTGTAAAGGTTGGAGATCTCCTTCTTGTAAAACCAGGTGAGAAAATTCCTGTCGACGGTATCATTGTATCAGGAGTATCTACAGTTGATGAATCAATGATTACTGGTGAGTCTTTACCAGTTGATAAAAAGGCTGATGATAAAGTAGTTGGAGCAACAGTTAATGGAAATGGTATTTTAACGATTCAAGCTGATAAGGTTGGTAAGGATACGGCATTAGCAAATATTGTGAAAATAGTCGAAGAGGCACAAGGTTCAAAAGCTCCTATTCAAAGATTAGCAGATCGAATTTCGAATATATTTGTTCCAATTGTAATTGGCATAGCCATTTTAACATTTATCATTTGGTTTTTTGTAATTGATCCACAAAATTTGCCTAAGTCAATTGAAGTAGCAATAGCTGTTTTAGTCATCGCATGTCCTTGTGCTTTAGGACTTTCTACACCAACCTCGATTATGGTTGGAAGTGGAAAAGGTGCGGAAAATGGTATTTTATACAAAGGTGGAGAATTTTTAGAAACTACCCAAAAAATTAATACAATCATTCTTGATAAAACAGGAACTGTTACAAAAGGAAAGCCTGAAGTAACAGATATCATTAATTTAAATCAACGAGAGGATTTATTGAAGCTCGTTGCAAGTGTAGAGAAAATGTCAGAGCATCCTTTAGCACAAGCAATTGTTCAATACGCTCTTAAGCAGGAATTGCAACTAACTGATATTACAGAGTTTATTGCCATACCTGGACATGGAGTAGAAGCCATGATCGAAAATAAAAAGGTATATATCGGTACTCGAAAGTTAATGAATGAAAAGAATATCGATTTTTCTTCAGTTGATGAACAATTAATTGTATTTGAATCTGCCGGAAAGACAGGAATGTTAGTAGCAATTGACGAGAAGCTTGAAGGAATTATTGCTGTAGCCGATACAATTAAAGAATCTTCAAGAAATGCGATAAACGCATTAAAGGATTTAAAAATAGAAGTTTTTATGGTAACTGGTGATAATAAACACACCGCAAAGGCGATTGCAGATCAAGTTGGGATTGAAAATGTATTTGCTGAAGTTCTACCAGAGAAAAAAGCAGATATAGTAGCTGAACTACAAAAACAAGGGAAAATTGTTGCGATGGTTGGAGATGGGATTAATGATGCTCCAGCTCTTGCAAAAGCTGATATTGGTATGGCGATTGGTACTGGTGCAGATGTAGCGATTGAAACAGCGGATGTTACGCTAGTAGGTGGCGACTTATCACATATTCCGAAAGCTATTAGCTTAAGTAAGAAAACAATGAATAATATTCGCCAAAATTTATTTTGGGCGTTATTTTATAACAGTTTAGGTATACCGATTGCTGCTTTAGGGTTGTTGCAGCCTTGGATTGCAGGTGCTGCAATGGCATTTAGCTCCGTATCGGTTGTCATAAATGCATTACGATTAAAACGTATAAAAATTTAGGAGGATTTAGTAATGGAAACAATTTTAAAAGTAGAAGGTATGACATGTGGACACTGCAAAGCTGCAGTTATGAAAGCGGTAGAAGGAGTGTCTGGTACAAATAATATAATCGTAAGTTTAGAAAATAAAGAAGTAACATTCAATACTTCAAACGCTGAAACAATTGAGAAAGTGAAAGAGGCTATTGAAGATCAAGGGTATGACATTATCTAAATAAGAAAGCGAACTTATTGGTTCGCTTTTTATTTGGCGAAAAATAACTATATTGGGGAGAGATTGGATGAAATACTTTTTATTATTACTAAGTTTCGTTACTGTGATTGGTTTAAGTGGCTGTGGAAATATGTCTCATACAGCTTCTACTCATGAAAGTATGAATCATGAAAAAACAAAAGAAGAAAAAGATTCAACCAAAGTAAAATTTACGTTTAACGGTAATCCTGAAAGTGGTAAAAAAGTAAACTTAAACATTCAAGTTAATGATTTGAGGGGGAAAACAGTAAACAAATTTGAGCTCGAGCACGAAAAATTAATGCATTTAATTGTTGTAAGTAAGGATTTATCATTTTTTGACCATGTGCATCCAGTATATAAAGGGAAAGGATTATTTACAGTCACACCGGATTTTCCAAATGGTGGTGAATATAAATTATTTGCAGATTTTATACCTGAGGGCTCTGATAAAAACGTAAAAACAAAATTAGTACAAGTGGCAGGTGGTGAGCAAGCCAAACCAGTTTCGCTAATACCAGATAAAATATTAACAAAAGTAATTGATGGAAAAGAGGTCACTTTAAAATTTAATAAGTTAGAGACTAAAGCTGAAGTTAAAATGACATTTACGATTAAAGATGCTAAAACAAAAAAAGGTATTACTGATTTACAGCCTTATTTGGGTGCTATTGGTCATGTTGTTGCGATTAGTGGTGATACGAATACTTACTTACATGTCCATCCGATGAATGAAAAATCAAGTGGATCTGAAGCAGAGTTTATGACTAGTTTTCCTAAAAAAGGATTATATAAAATATGGGGACAGTTTAAACAAAATGGAGATGTGTTTATTGTACCATTTGTCGTGGAAGTGCCATAAATTAAACAGATAAAAAGCAGGAAACACTTTGCTTTCATGCTCATTTTATATTTTTTTAAAGTAATATACTAACATATTAATAGTTTTATAAAATATTGGGCTTAATATCTGCTGGATGACTATTTGTTTTTTTAAAACTATCAGTCTTGCTAGCATCGTTAAGTGACAAGTATTTAGTTTCAGGTGCCCATGCAATTGAAACGAATGTTCAACGACTAAAACTCCTGTTAATGCTAGCATTGTATGATTTAAACCATAATTTATAGAGATTGTTTATAATTGACCCTTTCAAAGACTAGTAAATTATTAGTCTTTGAAAGGGTATTTTTCTATTCAACCTAAAACTTTGCGATAGAGTTCTTTAGCAACAGAAGGTTCCTTTGTACCGTGAATAATTGCTCGACCGTCTTTAAATAAAACAATGCGATGGTCTTCATAAGTACATGACAATAAATAAGGATTTACAATCAAATCATTTACTAACCCTTGTAATCTTTCAGAAAGGTTAGTTAGTGTTGGAATTTTAGGAGATGATACTCTTAATTGGACTGCGTCTCTTCCACATAAAACATATGACTTCATGTGATCATCATCTTTTAAAAATGGATAACTTCTTATAGGGCCACATGTTGCACAATTTATATTTTTTAATTTTTCAATGTTTATATCAGACTTTTCATGCTTCCAAACATCAATTGATTGTAAGATTGGTGAAAGTTCATAGTTAGTAAGATATTGCAGGGCATAGGTTACTTGGTAGGCAGCAATCATTTGCACAATTGGACTGATTACTCCTACTGTATCGCAAGTCATATTTAAAGTTGGTATATGATTTAATAAACAGTTAAGACAAGGCGTTTTTCCTGGAATAATTGGAAACGAGAGGCCATAGCTTCCAACACACGCACCAAAAATAAAAGGAATCCCATGCTTAATTGCTGCATCATTCACAACCATTCTAGTTTCAAAATTATCTGTTGCATCTAGTATGATTGATTGACCTTTTATCAGCTCTTCAATATTAAGACTAGTAATATCTTTTATTAAACTAGTAATCGAAACTTCACTATTAATTTGTTGAATTCGATTTTTAGCTGCAATTACTTTAGGTAGTTTATTTCTAGCATCTTCTTCAGAATAAAGAGACTGCCTTTGTAAATTAGTCCATTCAACGTAATCACGGTCAACAATTGTTATATTTCCAATTCCTGCTCTTACAAGCATTTCTGCTATTGATGAGCCTAGTGCACCAACTCCAATAATAATGGCACTGGCTTTTTGTAAGTTTGATTGACGATCTCTTCCTAAAAATAATTCTTGTTTTGCATAACGGTTTGTCAAGAATTCACCAACCCTGTGATTGGGCTACTAGCTTCACCATAATTTTTTTCTTTTATTCTTCCTGCCTCATAACCAAGCCTTCCTGCTTCAATAGCAAGTTTCATTGCAACTGCCATTTTTACAGGATCTTTCGCATTAGAAACCGCAGTATTTAAAAGGACTCCATCAGCACCTAACTCCATTGCAAAAGCTGCATCTTTTGGAGACCCGATTCCAGCATCTACTATAACTGGTACATTCGATTGCTCAATAATAAATCTAAGATTTAATGGATTAATAATTCCTTTTCCGGAACCGATTGGAGATGCACCTGGCATAATCGCATGTACACCAAGTTCTTCTAGTCTTCTTGCAAGCACAACATCATCCGAAGTATAAGGTAATACAATAAATCCCTCATTTAATAACATTTCTGATGCTTTCAATGTTTCGATTGGATCGGGTAATAATGATTTATCACACCCAATTACTTCTACCTTGATCATATCGCATAAGCCTGACGCTTTTGCCAATCTTGCAATTCTAACTGCCTCTTCTGCAGTTTTTGCACCAGCCGTATTAGGTAATAATTTATACTTTGATAAATCTAATTGTTCGAGAAAATTTGGCTGAGATTCCTCAAAAATATTCATTCTTCTAACAGCAAAAGTTAGTATTTCAGCTTCCGATACTTCAACTGCTTCTTTCTGGATTTCAAATGAAGGGTATTTTCCTGTTCCTAATAATAATCTTGAATGAAACGTATGATTTCCTACTTTTAACATAATTAGCCTCCACCTACAAAATGTATTAATTCTATAGAATCTCCGTTAGAGAGATGAGTTAATGAATACTGTTCCTTATAAATAATTTCTTTATTAACCTCGACAATAACAATTCGGTTTTCTAATTGATATTCATTAAGCAAATCCTGAATTGTACAGATTTTGCTCGAAATGTCGATATTCTTTCCGTTTAATTTTATTTCCAAATGTTTACACCTCCAAAAAATTAAAATTAACGATTGATTTTAAATGCTTCGATCCAGTTACAATCGACTTTCCGTTTAAGGATCAAATCTCGAATTAATTTTCCGGTTGCTGGTGCAAGCAAAATTCCATTTCGAAAATGGCCGGTCGCAAATAAGATTTGATCTTCTTCTGGATGAGTTCCAATAAAGGGATTATAGTCGAGAGTTCGCGGTCGTAATCCTGCCCAAAAAGAATCAATTTTCATGTCTTCAATTTCGGGAAGCATTTTTTTAGCGCTTTGTATTAATGACTCAATCCCTCCTAAGCTAGGATTCTCATTCCATTCGTTATCGACCATAGTAGCTCCGATGACAAGGCGACCGTCATTCCTTGGAACAATATAATTTTGTTCATGGAAAAGGGTATGTTTTAATGCAACCTTTTCACTTCTGACCGAGATGCATTCACCTTTAACGGGAATAATTTCGTGTTGTAATCCAAGCTGTCCAAACAATGAATTACTCCAAACGCCACTTGCAACTACAATGGTTTTTGCTTCAAAATTGCCATTTGTTGTTTTAATTAAATAATGTGAATCATTTTTTTGAATCTGAAATACATGTGTATATTCAAAAATAGATGCACCTAAAATTTGAGCACCTTTGCAAAACGCGTTACAGACTGAAACAGGCAATACATTCACGTCGTCTTCAATATAAGCTGCTCCAATTATGTTTGGATGGACGCCAGGTATCTGTTTTTTCAACTCCTCCCGGTTATACCAAAGTGCCGAAGTTTGAGTGAATAGTGGAGTTAATTGTTTTTTTTCTAAATCTGTATAAGCTAGTTTGAAAATGCCACCTTTTTTAAGTTCAATATCAATTCCACATAATTCTTTTAATTCTTCTTGAAGGTGAAAATAAGTTAATTGACTGTTTCTAGCAAAAGTAAAAAATGACTCAGAGTGATCCCACTCGGAATGGGCACCAAGCATTCCAGCAGCTGCCTTCGTTGTTTTCTGTCCAACTTGCTGTCCTTCAAGAACTGCGACATTAATGTTTTCTTTCGCTAGATAATAAGCAATGGAACAACCTATTATTCCGCCACCAATTACTACAACATCAAATTTCTTGTTCATAAGCGAATTTGCACCTTTCAAAATATTGTAGCGCAGCTTCTAGAGGATTTCGGGCAGAAAATATGCCAGACATTACAGCTATACCATTAATGTCGTTCTCTTTTAGAACTTGGATATGTTCAGGTAATATTCCGCCGACTGCATAGATTGGGATCGTTAACGTTTTTTTCATTTCTGGAATTAGTTCAATCCCATTAGGTGTTAACCCATTTTTACATTCTGTTTCAAAACAATGACCGTACATAATATAGTCAGCTTTATCATTTTCTGCCTGTATTGCTTCAGTAAGTGTGTGAACAGATTTTCCTACTCGTAAATTAGGAAAATATTCTTTTACATCAACAAGAGGAAGACCATGTCCTGGCAAGTGAATATTTGATAGGTTAGAGAAAATTGCTATATCTAAACGATCATTTAAAACAATTTTGTTCATATCTACTTTGTTCATTTTTAGAAGATTTAAGAGTGAAATTAGCTCTATTGCCTTTTTCGATTTTTCGCGAATATGTACATAGTCGACTGCATCGATTATTTGAATTATTTTTGTAGCAAGTACTTCGACTGAGTGCTGATCATCTGTAATTGCAATAAGTTCCATGTCCCAGCCTCTTTCATTATCAAAATTTTTTCAAACAAAAAAACCACTTTCCTAAAAAAAGAAAGTGGTTACATTGCACGCTAAGAAAAATATAAAATGCGCCACTTTCCTACGCAGGTACTAGCCTGTTCAGGTTTTGAGGGTTTAAAAGTAACTACTTTATTCTCAGCCCTTATCAAGGGATCCCCTAGTGATGAATATGTATGAAAATTAATCTTAGCATAGCATATAAAAAATAATATTCAATACTAAATTTATTTTTACTAGTCTAATTTTTTACCAGAAATTGGGCTTGAAGTATAGTGAAATCAGGTATTTTTGGTAGTATAAAAAAGCCCATAATTTTTTTAATTTGGAATTTCTGTAAAAATTTAGGGAAATAAAAACATTTACATTTTAAATTTGTGGGTTTATATTTAGTTTGAACAATTTAATAGATTGACTAGGGGTGTCCAATTAGTTGGGCTGAGAGAGGAACGCGATTAAGTTTCTTAACCCTCAGGACCTGATCTGGTTCATACCAGCGTGGGGAAGTTAGAAATTTCTCATTAATGATTTCATAATTATTAATGCAGTTTTGCTAACACTTAGCCGGGTCTTAAAAATAAGATACCGGCTTTTTTTCATGCTTTAAATGGATTGGATTTAGTCCTTTTTAAACCAATTAAAAAGGGGAATGAAATCAAATGAACAATTCTGTAAATGAAATGAATTTTTCCATCATGTCTAGTTTTTCAGGGAGTAAGAAGGTGTATGTTGAAGGATCTAGACCTGACATTAAGGTGCCAATGCGTGAGATTCAATTAAGTCCAACAACTGGCACTTTTGGCGAAGAAGAAAATGCTCCAGTTAGAGTATACGACACTAGCGGACCTTACACAGATTCAGCTAGCTCAGTTGATATTCGAATGGGCCTTAAGGCGATTAGACAAAACTGGGTGATCGAACGAAATGATGTTGAAGAGTATGAAGGGCGTGAAATAAAGCCTGAAGATAATGGATATAGAAAAGAGTCAGATCAACATAATGTTGAGGTATTTAAAGGGTTAAAAAGAAAACCGTTACGTGCAAAGAATCATGGAAATATTACTCAAATGCATTATGCTCGTAAAGGGATTATTACTCCTGAAATGGAATTTATTGCGATTCGAGAGAATGTTTCAGCTGAATTTGTTCGTGATGAGGTTGCAAAAGGAAGGGCTGTCATTCCATCGAATATTAATCACCCTGAAAGTGAGCCAATGATCATCGGTCGTAACTTTCATGTGAAAATAAACGCCAATATAGGTAATTCAGCTGTCACATCCTCAATTGAAGAAGAAGTAGAAAAAATGACATGGGCTACTCGTTGGGGAGCAGATACGATGATGGATCTTTCAACTGGGAAGAATATTCATACAACACGTGAATGGATTATCCGAAACTCGCCGGTACCAGTAGGGACAGTTCCGATTTATCAGGCGCTTGAAAAGGTTAATGGAATCGCTGAAGATTTAAGCTGGGAAGTGTTTAGAGATACTCTAATCGAGCAAGCGGAACAAGGGGTAGACTACTTTACGATTCACGCGGGTGTATTATTACGCTATATTCCATTAACTGCAAAACGAGTAACAGGTATTGTATCTCGTGGCGGGTCTATTTTGGCTCAATGGTGTTTAGCTCACCATAAAGAGAATTTTTTATATACTCATTTTGAAGAAATTTGTGAAATTATGAAGCGTTATGACGTAACATTCTCTTTAGGAGATGGATTACGACCAGGCTCAATTGCCGATGCAAATGACGAAGCACAATTTTCTGAGTTAGAAACACTAGGTGAGTTAACGAAAATTGCATGGAAGCACGATGTTCAAGTTATGATTGAAGGACCGGGACATGTACCAATGCACTTAATTAAAGAGAATATGGATAAAC
Source organism: Gottfriedia acidiceleris (assembly GCF_004138285.1). Classification (GTDB taxonomy): domain Bacteria; phylum Bacillota; class Bacilli; order Bacillales; family Bacillaceae_G; genus Gottfriedia; species Gottfriedia acidiceleris_A. The sequence goes on from NZ_SCFN01000013.1 coordinate 122,925, forward strand.
AATTAGAAATTTGTCAGGAAGCGCCATTTTATACATTAGGACCGCTAACGACTGATATTGCACCTGGATACGATCATATTACGTCAGCAATCGGTGCAGCAATGATTGGTTGGTTTGGTACTGCAATGCTTTGTTATGTAACTCCGAAAGAGCATTTAGGTCTTCCAAATAAAGAAGATGTAAGAGTAGGTGTTATTACATACAAAATAGCGGCACATGCAGCTGACTTAGCAAAAGGACACCCTGGTGCACAAAAAAGAGATGATGCACTTTCAAAAGCAAGATTTGAATTTAGATGGCGTGATCAGTTTAACCTTTCTCTTGATCCTGAAAGAGCAATTGAATATCACGATGAAACATTACCTGCTGAAGGAGCTAAAACAGCGCATTTTTGTTCTATGTGTGGTCCAAAATTCTGTAGTATGAGAATCTCACAAGATATTCGAGATTTAGTAAAACAAGAAGAACTTCAGAATGATTCAATCATTGAAGAAGGAATGAAAGAAAAAGCACTTGAATTTAGAAAACAAGGCGGAGAAATCTATCAATAAGGGTGTGAGCCTTATATGAATAGGGTAGAAGAAATTATAAAAGAAATAAAGAATTTGGAAAGAAATATGAATCAGTTGAAAATTGAACTGAATGCAATTCAAAAAAATTGTGTACATGATTTCCAGAATAAAGATACGATTCAAAAATGCCTTAAATGCAGTTTAATTGAAAGCTTGTCTTGGTAATATGGAGAAACAAAACTAAGGGTTTTTTTTTTCAGAGTGTTGAAATATATATTTTAGTCAATATTGAAAAATACAAACATTAAATGAATTTTTATGAAAAATAGTCTATTTATTTTTGTTTTATCTGCCATATCTTTTTGATAAATAGTTTGCTTGATTTTTAAATGTATTAACTAACTTGTAAAAATTAAAATATATATTTTTTTGACGATTAATATTTGTAAAGATGTGTAAGTCGTCATCATAAGTTACAATTTGATAAATAAAGGAAACTTCATTATTTCAATTGACTATTCTATTGTTTTTAAGATTATTATTTTTTTATAAAGAACTTGATTGGAACGTAAGGGTGCCAGGCTCCTATGGGAGAAGCGGGAAGGCTGAGACCTTAGCAGGCGGCGCCGAGGAGGCTCAAGAATCTCGCCCCATGGAAAGCGAGTACCCTGTAGTGGAAATCAATATGACACAACTTAATTTTCAATGATCAATCCATCAATTTAATTGACAAATTCTTTTTTCAACAGCATGCAAAAACAAACCTCAAAACTAAGAGGTTTGTTTTTTGTTATTCAAGAATTAATGTTCTGACAAACTATTGATTGAGACTTCTTCCTCTCGATCTGGTTGACCCAGCGGATAGATTCTAGCAGTTTCATTTGCTTCATCAACATGTTGAATATAAATTGGCACTCCATTATATGTAACATTAGCCATTACAGCTGAAGAAGCGATTTCTTGAGCTCGTTGTTTATTCATAAGTAACCTCCACTTAATTAAATTAAAAATAGTAACCTAACATATTATTAACCGTGATGTGATTAGGTATTCATTTATAATTTGAAAGTTATTTCATCTTAAAAAGCATGTTATGTTTTTAAATACATTATTAACACATTAAAGAAAGGACATGGTGGAAATAGGAAGAAAACCTTCAGTAGGATTAAGATAAATAAAAAAGAAATAACAGAAAGACTTACGCTTTTAAATGTTAGAGAAGGTCTATTTTTTTTGGCTTTTAAGTGAAAATACTTAAGGTAAAGAAATAAAGTGGGAATAGGAAAAATCAAGAAGGTTTATATACAAAATTTACCATTGAAAATCATTATCATTACTGATAGGATTATCAATGTAATTGATAATGATAACTATTTTCAATAAGTTGTAAAGAAGGGGATTTTATAGAGGAAATCTAATTTGAGAATTAAATTTAATTTTTTTAGACTTTCTTACTTTAAAGATTTGGAGAATTTATTTGTATGGAATTATTCATTCAGCAACTTAAAACTAATGCTTTTCAATGTTTATTTACCTTAATGCGAATTCTATTTGGAATTGGTTGGTTATTTGCTGGGGTTACGAAAATTACTGAAAAGCGTTGGTATAGTGAACCTGGGGTTTTTATTAAAAACTATTTTATTTTGGCCATTGAAAAGCCAAATGTCCCTGAGTTTTATAAATATTTCATTCAACATTTTGCAATGAAGCATTACTTATTTTTTAATTACACGATTCCAGTAGTTCAAATTCTAATTGGCATTTTATTAATAATGGGTTTATTCATTCTTCCTTCTGTTTTATTTTGTCTTTTTATGCATATTAATTTCATTCTTTCCGGTAATATGAACTTAATAAGTTTAACCTTATATACAAGCGCTTTTGGAATTTTATTTTCTTTAAATCGAGTTTACGTGTTAAGTTTAGATCGTTACCTTGGAATAGAAAAACTGTTCCTCTTAAAAAGGTCAGTACATATTAATACAATTCATTCTAAGCAAGCACAAGCTTCTTAATATATTATAAAAAAACTCCTGTTAAAATTTAACAGGAGTTTTATAGTTTTTAATGATTACCAGTGATGTCCATATCCATATCCGTCATATCCAGACCAGCAAGCTGCTCCAACAATGATTAATAAGATAAATAGAACAACGATTAAAGCAAAACCGTTAAGGTGATGATGTCCGTGATGTCCAGTACTCATACATGTGACCTCCTTCATACGATATTTAAGGGAAAACCTCCCTTAGGGTCATGTAACTAATTGTGAAAATTACAATTAGGAGAGGTGGATAATGTATCGTATGTTTTTTTGCCAACTATGAAACTAGTCTATAATGTAATTAGGCTTATACCTAGACGTAAGTTTTAATAAATGAATTATTTTTCCTTAGGCAGTGAAATTGCTGTTTCAACTACATAACCATTTTGAAACTTCACAGCAATTGTACCCAAATAAGTGTCAGTAGGCTGAAGTGTTTCGGTACAAGTAAAATAACGAATATGTACAACTTCCTTCGTATCTTTACTAATCTTTTGACAAGCAAGTAAATTACTTAGTCGTTTTAATGCGATATCTCTTTTCACTCCAATAAGATCCTTTTTAATAAATGATTCATAATAATTTTTTAATGGGAACATTTTAACAGCTCCTGTTCATTCGAAAATAAAATTTCTTAAGTCGTATCATATCATAAAGTAAATCTGTTTTTGTAAAGTTTGCTGTTGTGGATATTTATAATTATTCTAGAATGATGAGGAAAATATGTAACTAACAAAAAAATCCCACTATAGGTTACTATAGTGGGATTTCATTACTTATGCAGTTTGATTTGAATCCTTATCAAACTTATTTTTACCGTTTAGTTTAGAATTTTTATAACCGTATGTTATATAAATTACTAAACCGATTACTAACCAAACTGCGAAACCTTTCCAAGTAAATGATGAAAGTTGTAGCATTAAATATACACAGAATACAACAGCTAATACTGGTACTACAGGTACCCAAGGAGTTTTGAATCCACGCTTTAAGTCTGGACGAGTTTTTCTTAATACAAGTATACCAAGAGAAACAGCAGAGAAAGCGAATAGAGTACCGATATTTGTTAATTCAGCTAATTTGTTTAATGGAATTAAGCCAGCGAATAATGCAACTAGTCCGCCAGTTACCCAAGTGCTTGTTACAGGAACTGAAGTTTTCTTATTAACTTTTGATAATTTACCTGGTAATAAACCGTCTTTACTGATTGCATAGAATAGACGAGTTTGTCCAAACATCATTACGATTAATACAGTTGTAATACCGATGATTGCGCCAAGTGAAATGAAACCAGCAGCCCAATCTTGGTGAATAAATGCTAGTGCAAAAGCAACAGGGTCTTTAACACCTAATTGATCAAACGGAACGATACCAGTAAGAATTAATGAAACGACAATATATAAGATTGTACAAATTGTTAAAGCAGAGATAATACCGATTGGTAAGTTACGTTGAGGATTTTTAACTTCCTCAGCTGCAGTTGATACTGCGTCAAAACCAAAGTAAGCAAATACTACTACTGCAGCACCAGCTGTTACACCATGGAATCCCATTGGCATAAATGGAGTCCAGTTGTGCGGTTCAACGTACCAAACACCTACTACGATGAAAAGTGCTACTACTGCTAATTTTACAATTACCATTATCGTGTTAAGTTTTGCTGATTCTCTAACACCTCTAGTAAGTATGAACGTTACAAGTAAAACAATGATTACTGCTGGTAAATCAATAAAAGTATGTTTAGATGGATCAAATGCACTTGATAAAGCTGTAGGAAGGTTTATTCCAAAACCATGTAATAAACTTTGGAAATATCCAGACCATCCACTTGCTACTGCTGAAGATGCAAGTCCATACTCTAGTACCATATCCCAACCTAATATCCAAGCTATGACTTCACCAAAAGCAACATAACTATAAGTGTAAGCACTACCAGCCTCTGGAATCATAGATGCAAATTCAGAGTAACAAAGTGCAGCGAATGTACAAGCTAAACCTGCGATAATAAATGAAAGAATAAGTGCTGGACCAGCGTAATCAGCTGCTGCTACACCAGTTAATACGAATATACCTGTACCGATGATGGCACCGATACCTAACATTGTAAGATCAAACGCCCCTAGAACTTGTTTAAGTGAACTAGGCGAACTGCTTGTAACTGATTTTTTTCGAAATAAATTCATATGAGCCTCCTCTAATCCTATTTTGGTAGTTTTTTAATTTTCTATTTAGAAAGTTTATTATTTTCTAATTTTACCTCAAAAAATAGAAAATTCTGACAATTAGCTCCGAAGTAATGTAATATATTGTCGTTCTTAAGTGATTTTTATGATAACACACTTATAAAAATATTCAAAGAATTTTTCGACTTTTTTTTCAATTTTTTTAAAAAAATGTAGTAAATTCGACATATTACTCAATACCTAGTGGTTCGGTTGAAATGAACTAGATGGCAGTTATGCCATAAGTAACAATGAATCACTAAATTCTTCATATTTCATAGGGATGCAATTGTAATCAGGCTAAATATATATATTTTAATGTTTTTTCTTCAAAAATGAAATAAACCTCCTTAATAGAGGTTTATTTTTGGGTCTTTTTTATCATTTAATGTTCTTTTAAGTGACTTAATGATACTTCTTTATCATTTTGTGGTTGATCAAGAGGATAAATTCTTGCTGTACCCTCATTTTTATTAACATGCTGAATATAAACCGGTACTCCATCGCATGTTACATTAATCATACCAGGTGCAGCTACGATTTCTAATGCTCTTTCAGTATCCATCATAATACCTCCTTTAATAACTAGCCTATTTTATTATTCACATAGCAAAGTTAGAGTATTCATGGAAAATAGGTGCTTTTTTAAAGGATTATGTAATATAGGACAGGGAGGGAAATTGTTGGAGCAAAAATAAATTATGTTTTAAGTTTTGCCTTCATTTCTTAACTCGTTTCTTTTCTTGTTGTATGATAGCAAAGAAAGCGAAAAATAATATTGAACTACACATAAATAGTAAACAAAGTAAGCCAAAAAGTATTTGCATATTCGTACCTCCTTTTTATTATGAGAACAGCGTAAAGTATGGAACTAGTTTCAGAGCAAGAAAAAGTTTAGAAAAGGTGAGAAAATGTCTAATATTAAAGAAATTGCGAGGATTGCCGGCGTTTCGGTTACAACAGTCTCACGAGTTTTAAATGATGAACGATATGTTAGTGAGGAAAAAAGAAAAGCAGTCTTAAATGCAATTGAGTTAACCAATTATCAACGAAATCAAAATGCAGTCAATTTAAGTAAAGGAAAAACTAATCTAATTGGAGTCGTCATTCCGTTCTCGCATCATCCGTATTTTGGATTGCTAATTGATGGGATCGCAAACGAGGCGATAAAAAATAATTATAAGCTCGTACTATTTCAATCAAATTATGAGGAGAAGAGAGAAATAGAAGCATTAGAGATGTTACAGCATAAACAAATAGACTCACTCATTATTTGTTCTAGAATTTGTTCAATTGAACTGATTGAAGAGTATAAGCAATATGGACAGATCATATTATTTGAAGATACGAGAAATACAGGGGTTTCTTCAACCTTTATCGATCATTACAATAGTTTCATGATCGCATTAGAATATTTATATAAAAAAGGGCATCGAAAAATCGGTTATTGTATTGGCCGTAGAACAGGCATGAATAGTAAAAAAAGAGAGGCTGCCTATATTGATTTTCATAAGAAATATAATGAGTCAATAATTAGCGACTTCGTATTTGACAATTGTTATTATTTCGAAGATGGTGAAAGAGTTGTCCAATCTTTGTTAAATTTAAAAGAGAGACCAACAGCTTTGTTAGTAACAAGTGATCAAGTAGCTGCGGGTGTACAAACTTGCTGTAATGATCATGGAATAGCTATTCCTCAAGATTTAGCGATAATAGGGTTCGATAATCAACCTATTGCAAAAGTAATGAAGTTAACAACAGTCGAAATTCCATTAAGGGAAGTGGGTAAGAAACTTTTTATTCAAGCGATTAATTCTGAAATTACACAAGAAGAAATTGCGTTTAAATTAATCGAACGGCAAACTGTATAATAAAAAAGCTAGTCAGGAACTAGCTTTTTTTCATGTCGTTGAATGGTGAAGAGCCAAATAAAAAAGCACAAACTGCAAATAAATTTGATATATATGCAAATAAAACAGTCGTATCTACAAAAATCAGCATAACTGCTCAAGAATTAGTCTGAACGTTTTATCAATAAATTTCACACCTTGATCAATAAAGTTAACAATGTGTTCGAACTTTTTCCTGAGTAAATAGCTTCAAAGCAAAAACTAGTAAGAAACTAGCTTTTGATAGAATGATTCCACAAATGAGACTGTTCTCTAACAACTTCCATAAATTTTCTAGCAGCACGTGATTGCCATCTGTTTTTATGCCAAGACATGATCGTAGATACACTTCCTAAATTTGTATCCCAATTTATGACTTTTAGTCTTTGTTGCTGTATTTCATTTTGAACTGCTACGAGTGGGAGTATGGATATACCAAGTCCACACATAACACATTGTTTAATTGCCTCAACACTCCAAAATTCCATTCCAGACTCAGTTGCGATACCTTTACTTCTTAGAAATGCTTCAAAATAATCACGATAACTGCCTTGTTCTGTGAGAATTATATTTTCATTCGTATTTAGTGTAAACGATGAAAGTGATCTAATATCAGAAGTTGGAGGTAGCAAAATGACAAGTGGTTCTTCAATCAGTGTTTCCGTATACAAATCTGAATCCGTTAATGGAGCCTGTAGGAAGAAGCCAATATCTAAATCACCTCGACGTAATTCATCTTGTAATTCCCAACATGAACCAGATTTCATCATAATATTTACTTTCGGATTGTGTGTTCGAAAAGCTTGGATAATTTGTGGAAGACGATAGATCGTTAAAGATTCAGGAGCACCAATCTTTAACGTGGATACCTCTTCATTTTCCATTTGGAATACATCTTTTGCTTTTGTATAGAGCTGAATCATTTCAATTGCGTGAACTAAAAAGTTCTCACCGACCTCGGTCAGATGAACTTTTTTACCTAATCGGTCAAATAAAGGTACACCTAACTCTTGCTCAAGTGCTTGTATATGTGCAGTAACTGTAGATTGTGCATATCCGAGATGGACCGCAGCTCTAGAGAACCCGCCCATATCCACAATTGATTTAAACGTAATTAAATGACGGATTTCCATAATAGCCTCCTAAGTATCGGATTTTCCGATGGTTTATATCATAACTATTCATTTTACCGATGTTAGGTCGGTTCATATAATTAAAGTATACGAGATTACAATTTGTTTCAATAACTATTGGAGGGATATTAATGAGGAATCGGAAAATTGGTTTTCTTTTGCTCAGCGGTTTAATGATTGGACCTATTTTAGGTTCGGGAATTATCATTTTACCACCTGCAGTGTATGAAACTGCAGGCAATTATGCTATTTATGCTTGGGTTCTTATGCTTGGTTTAAGTTTAATATTTGCACTAATGTTTGGAAAGCTAAGTCTGCTGATTCCAGGAGATTCTGGAGTACCTTTGGCAGTTGAGCGTGCATTTGGTACACAAATAAAAAATCTTTCAGCTATTTTCTTTTTACTTGCAGTTTGTTTTGGACCAATTGCAGTTACAGGTACGGCAGGGCATTACTTACAACTACTGACGAATCAAAGTTTCTTCAATGAAAAGTGGTTAGCTTTAGGAATACTATGCTTTGTTTATATCATTTTAACTAGAAGCATTGCCGATGTTGGAAAATTTGCCTTTTTTATGTCTAGCTTCATTGTAGTGACGCTTATAGTTGGCAGTATTCATACATTATTTACAGTTGATGGGAGCTTTACTTTATCGAATCCAATTACTGTTTCTGATTTTGGAGAAAGTCTACTTTTATTATTTTGGGCTTTAATCGGGTGGGAGGTCATCGGTAGCTATTCTTTAGAAGTAAAAACACCAGAACGAACAATTCCTAGAGCAGTAGTCTTAAGTTTCTCGATTATAGCAATAGTAAGTCTAACAGTTGCATTTGCTTTCCAGTGGATTCATTCTAATAATGTAAATATGATGGATCAATCATTAGCGCCGTTACTTCAGAGTTTATTTGGAAGTTGGTCAACTCCGATTATTTCATCAATTACAATTGCACTTTGCATTAGTACGGTATTGCTAGTAATAGGAGCAGTATCAAGACTAATCGCCGATCAAGCCAAAAACGGTTTATTACCTTCATGGCTTTCTTTTAAAAATAAAAATAATGTGGCAACTCGATCATTATTTAGTTTGTTTGGCATTCATATAATTGTATTTATTCTTTATTTTAATGACTTCCTAAGTATTCAAACACTTGTAGCAATTGCAAATGCATTCTTCTTATGCAACGCTTTACTAGGAGTGTTGGCATGTTTGCGATTATTTGATTCCGTATTTTTTAAAATCGGTTCCTTTATTCTAGCAATTTGCTTTTTAGGAATACTCTTATTTTCCTCACCGGTCATTCTAATATTGATCGTATTAGTTTCAGTGTACTTTATTTGGCTACAAAAAAGAGATTCTAAACAACATGAAAAAATTCTACAAGTTGGAAATGAATAATGGGTTAGTTTGGAACCTTCTTTGAAAAAATAGTATATTTATTATTGTTTTATCTTTCATCTTATTGATAAACAAGTGGTTTTGGTTGATAGATAAATGTTTAACTAACTTGCAAAAATTAAATTATCTTCTTTTTTGAATCAATATTTGTAAAGATGTGTAAGTCGTCATCATAAGTTACAATTTGATTAATAAAAGGTAATTCATTCGTTCAATTGACTATTCTATTGTTTTTAAGATTATTCTTTTTTTATAAAGAACTTGATTGGAACGAAAGGGTGCTCGACTCCTATGGGAAAAGCGGGAAGGCTAAAGACCCCGCAGGCTGCGCCGAGGAGGCTCAGGTCTCGCCCCATGGAAAGCGAGCACACTGTAGTGGAAATCTATGACACAACTTCCTTATCAAGGATCAAACCAACAATTTAATTGAC
>NZ_SCFN01000014.1 GCF_004138285.1 Gottfriedia acidiceleris
TATGACACAACTTCCTTATCAAGGATCAAACCAACAATTTAATTGACAAATTCTTTTTTCAACAGCAAGAAACTTCTTTAAAAGAAGTTTCTTTTTTTTGAAACTAAGATTTGATAATAATTCTTACTGTTGTATATTTATTATTATTTAGAAAGGGATGTTCACTAAAATATTCTGCCTTTTTGTCAGTTTGAAATATGGTGAATCCTTCTTTTAATCAATAAAATGTTTCGTATTTTTCTATTCAATTATTTCCATTTTGTAGTGCATACGAAGGGCTTTTGTTTTATTAGAATTATATATAATTTTAAAAACCAATTAAGGAATTTATTTCTATTTTTAATGTAGGAATAAATACATCGAAAAAACAACATGATAAGAATTCTAGAGATATACGTATATTGTTAAGGGTGATTTATTACTTTTGATAAAAAACAGTATAACGATATAATGAAAAACTTGAATTTATACTAATGAAAAATCGAATTCGTTTGTAGTAACAATTGTGTTGAATTCATGTAATTATGGAATGTGAAGGTCTTACTTACTACAGTATTTATAGAATTCTATCATTTCTGAAAATTTTACGATAATTAATATTTATACATTTTTAATATTAATTTCAAAAAATATATGAATCAAGAGGATTAAAGTTAGAAATAAATTAATAAATTTTTTAATTAAATAGAATGCGAAAATTTCCATATTTTATAAGGTTTCTTTACACTATTTTTGTTTTCTATCTAATTGTTTTAAAAGAAAATAGAAGCATAAATTCTTTACAATCAAATAATTGCTAGTTATAATGAAACCAAATTTGATAATTAGTGTCCTTCGGGGTCGGGTGAAATTCCCAACCGGCGGTGTTGTATATTTTTATACTAAGCCCGTGAGCTTCATATAGATTTTTTATATGTTGCTGATCTAGTTAGAATCTAGAGCCGACAGTATAGTCTGGATGGGAGAAGGATGGAGTGCATATATGGTATGGTTATTTGTTTTTTCAAAAATACTATCCGTATAGGCTTAGTTCGTTGTGCATATTTTAGTACAACAATAGACGCGCTATAGTACTGTCTTTAAATAGACTCATATTGTGTACTAGCGTTTATTTAAGTATGCTTCCTTTCTTAAACATCTATTGCCCCTTAGGAGTTTTCTCTAAGGGGCTTTTCACTTTTTCAAATTAATTTGAATTAGAGGGTGTGATAAGTTGGATCAACTATTTATGAAATTAGAGATGGATCTTACAAAGTCATTTACCGGGCTTGAGTGTAATGTGCTTTTTCGAAATGAGGTGAAAAAACTTGTTTACTGGAATCGTTGAGGAAATAGGAACAGTAAAAAATATCGTAAAAAAAGGTAAAACTTTATTGCTAACAATTGGAGCATTAAATATCTTAGAGGATGTTCATTTGGGAGATAGCATCTCTGTAAATGGTGTTTGTTTAACCGTTACGGATTTTACTAAAAATGAATTTTCTGTTGATGTCATGCCTGAAACATTTCAAGCATCTAATCTAAGTACTTTGGGCTCTAGCCAAAAAGTAAATTTAGAACGAGCAATGGCTGCAAACGGACGGTTTGGTGGTCATATTGTATCGGGTCATATTGATGGTACAGGTAAAATTGTATCTGTTAAAGCAATGGAAAACGCAGTAATGTATAAAATTAATATTCCAAGTCAGTTTGCTAAATATTGCCTTCAAAAAGGTAGTATAACGATTGATGGTACAAGTTTAACAATATTTGAAGTTGAAACTGATATTGTAACAATCTCTTTAATTCCTCATACACGCTCACATACGATCTTAGGCAGTAAAAAAGTTGGAGACGTTGTTAATATTGAGTTTGATTTATTAGGTAAGTATGTTGAAAAAATGCTTGGTATGAATGAGACGAAAAAGGGTTCTGCAATAACAACTTCATTTTTATCTCAAAATGGCTATATATAAAGGAGTAAGCTCATGTTCTCTAAAATAGAAGAAGCAATTGAAGACTTAAAAAATGGAAAAATTATTATTGTTTGTGATGATGAAGATAGAGAGAATGAAGGAGATTTTGTTGTTATCGGAGAATATGCAACTCCTGAAAATATAAATTTTATGGCGACACATGGTCGCGGATTAATTTGTGCGCCTGTTTCTGAAGAAATAGCTAAAAGACTAGATTTATATGATATGGTAGCAAAAAATACAGATTCTCATGGTACTGCCTTTACTGTAAGTATAGATCATATCGATTCTACTACTGGTATCTCAGCATTTGAACGCTCACATACTGTTTTACAAATGTTAAATAATGAATCAACTGGAGCAGATTTTAGAAGACCTGGGCATATGTTTCCTCTAGTCGCTAAAAATGGAGGAGTTATTGAGAGACCGGGCCATACAGAAGCGGCAGTAGATTTAGCTCGAATGGCTGGATCGAAAGAAGTTGGTGTCATTTGTGAAATTATGAATGACGATGGAACGATGGCAAGAGTACCGGATTTAATTCAAATTGCAGACAAGTTTAATTTAAAAATGATAACAATTAAAGATTTAATTCACTATAGACGTGAAACTGAACAACTTGTACAAAGAGAAGTTGAAATTAAATTACCAACTGATTTTGGTGATTTTAAGATGATTGGTTATACAAATGAAATAGATGGTAAAGAGCATATTGCGATTGTAAAAGGTAAAGTTGACGATGGTGAACCAGTACTTGTACGTATTCATTCAGAATGTTTAACAGGTGATGTATTTGGCTCATGTCGTTGTGATTGTGGACCTCAGTTGCAATCAACATTATCGATGATTGAAGAAGCAGGCAAAGGCGTAATTGTTTATATGCGTCAAGAAGGTAGAGGGATTGGTTTACTCAATAAGTTACGTGCATATAAGTTACAGGAAGATGGCTTTGATACTGTTGAAGCAAATTTAAACTTAGGATTTGATGCAGATTTAAGGGACTATGCGATAAGTGCTCAAATTATTAAAGATTTAGGTATTGTGAGTATTGATTTAGTAACTAATAATCCACTTAAATTAGATGCACTAAAATCTCACGGAATACGGATAAACAATCGAGTGCCAATTCAAACTGAAATGAAAATAGAAAACGAAAAATATTTAAATACTAAAATCGAAAAAATGGGACATTTACTACACTATTAAAAATGGGAGAGATTAAGATGAAATTTGAAGGAAATTTAGTAGGATCTGGGCTTAAAGTTGCTGTAATCGTAGGACGTTTTAATGAATTTATTACATCAAAACTACTTGGTGGTGCAGAAGATGCTCTATATCGTCATGGTGTAGAAGAATCAGACGTTGATGTTATTTGGGTACCAGGAGCATTTGAAATTCCATTAGTTGCAAAGAAACTAGCTGATTCAAAAAAATACGATGCAATTATCACGCTAGGAACAGTTATTCGTGGGGCAACTACTCATTATGATTACGTATGTAACGAAGTAGCAAAAGGTGTTGCTGCTATTACTCTACAAACTGGTATCCCTGTTATTTTTGGTGTATTAACGACAGAAAATATTGAACAAGCAATTGAAAGAGCGGGCACAAAAGCTGGTAATAAAGGCTGGGATGCTGGTATTTCGGCAATTGAGATGGCTAATTTATTAAGAACTTTAAACTAAGTGTATATATAATAGAAGAAACTGGTTAAGGAGAGGTGAATTTTACCTCTCTTTTTTTATTGGCTGTGTCAAAGATTGTTAATTTTCATAAGACTAAATAACAATGATTTGTTACAATACTAAAGAATTAGCAGCTAGGATGGTGACTTTATTTGATTATTCCTTTAATCGGTCTAATCTTACAAATAATATATATTTTGTAAAAAAGCCACTGAGGTTCAGTGGTTTTTATTTTATTTCAAATACCAACATTTAATAGAGCCTTTTTATGAAATAACCAATAATCCTTTAGAAATTACATGTTAAAATAAGATTAATAATTTGATAATTCGAAAAGAAGGGATGATTCACTCAAGTGGCTATTTTTCAATTAATTTCAAATAACCCTGATTTTTCTTATATAATTGCAAAAAATCCAAGCTCTGGGATGAGTATTAAGACAATTAGGAAGGGAAACGCATTTGCGTGGTATTCTACAGAAGATACATACAATGTTTATTTTAAAGATGCTGATAATGAAATTTCGTATAGAGAACAAGCAGAAGAAATGTTTGAATACTTAAATACGACAAGATATTGTTCAACCCTATTCCCTTTAAATGCAATCAACACATTCTTTTCTTCAGCGTTAAAAAAGTTACATGAAAAAGATCAGAATGAATATGAAAGTAGCGTATTGATTAATGCTATTCATGTGAAAAACATTAGTTACTTAAACTTCTTTCAGAGGCATTTAAATGAATTTGATCTAACCTTTGAAGAGTTAGCTAGTAAAACTTATCAGCTACGTATTAATACAACAAAAACAATTCATGAGCTACTTCACTATACGACAGCGCTATGCGTATTCTTGAGCATCGTTTCAGATGAGTATATCGATTTTACAGATGATGTCATACGAAAATATATAACTAGTATGCAAGTCATTGATGCACCTTACTATATACGTTATTTATTTGCTAGAAATGTGTTAAATAGTCGTAAAAAATTTCTTGCATTTAAACATGAACTTGAAAAAACAAATCATTATAAAATTGAGTTTAAATTTGGAAATACTGCAAGACAACGCCAGGAGTGGATTTCAGAACAGTTAAAATTTGAGCGTTCTATTCTTGATATTGGTTGTGGTGAGGGAGCTTATGCAATTCCTTATAGTCAAAAAATCAGTGAGTACGATTATTTCGCAATTGATATTGATGCCGAAATTAGAGAGCGATTGAAATTTAAAATAAATAACAAAGTGATTGAAAATATTGCGATCTATGAGTCTTTAACTCACTTTCTAGAATTTTACGACCGCGATTTGAATGTTGATGTATTGTTAACTGAAGTTGTTGAACATATGAGTGTTAAGGATGCTACAAAATTAGTAAAGAGCGTACTATCTTATGTTAATTTTGAGAATTTCATCATAACGACTCCAAATGCAGAGTTTAATAATCTATACCAATTAGATGGATTTAGGCATGATGATCATAAATGGGAAATGACAAAAGAAGAATTTGTTAAATGGATTGATTCAATTTTAAGTAATACGACATATTCTTATACGTTCTCAGATGTAGGAGATCGTGTAGACGGAATTTCACTTTCTCAGGCAGTTGTTATAACGAAGCAAAAAGTAAAGGAGCATCAGGAATGAAAATCTCAACAAATGTTCATACGATTTTTCTTTTAGTAGGCTCTAGTGAATGTGGAAAATCGACTTTTGCAAAAAATATTTTAATTCCATCCCTATCTTATAGAGATGAGTCGAGAAATTATAAAACGAATATACAGTATTTATCATCTGATGATATTAGACGGGAAATTTTAGGGGAAGATTTTGATAAACATAGTACTATTATGCTCGAGGCGAGTGAACAAGCATTTGAACTTCTATTTACTAAATTAAAGATGGTTACAACGTTCCCAATTAATGCAGAATTTGTTATTGTCGATACAACTGGTCTATCAGAATCATTCCGTGATCAAGTTGTAGAGATTGCAAATGAAAATTCATATAATGTTGATTTAGTATTATTTGATTATAAAAACATTCGCGAGTACTATTCTTCAGACCGATCAAAGAAATTAATTGATAATCACGTAAGACGCCTTAGAACGGAAGTAATTCCAAATATAAAAAGAAGTAATTATCGAAATTTACATCGTATTCGTGAGAAGAATTTTCTTAACCCGACTGAATTTGAGATTAATGTGGAAAATATGGAAGAGTATATTTCACGTAAGCTACCTACAAAATACAAATATACAATCGTAGGGGATATTCATGAGCAGGTTCTTACATTTCAGAAGCTGTTGTCAAAAGCTGGTTTCACGGTTCAAAACAATCAAATAATAGAATCAGAGAAAAGTAGTAATCACCGCATACTATTGGTAGGAGATTGGATTGATAAAGGAAACAAAGTTAAAGAAATAATAGAGTTCATTTATTCAAACCGTTCATGGTTTTATTTAATAAAAGGTAATCATGAAAATTTTGTTAGTAAGTATTTATTAGGTCAATTAAAAGATTCTTCAATTGATCAGAGTTTAGTAGAAACATACTTTACTTCTATTAAAACTTTGGAAAAAGATGAAGAGCTTCAAGATAAGTTTTTAGAACTGGTTAATGAAAGTAAGGAGTTTTATCACTATATAGGTGAAGACTTTCCTTCATATTATATTACTCATGCTCCATGTAAAAAGAATTATATTGGAAAAATGGACAATAATTCATCACGCCATCAACGTTCTTTCCGAATTGACCGTAGTAAACCGATTCAGGAGCAATTACAATTTTTAGCTGAGGAAGCTGTTTCAAATCATCCTTATCATGTATTTGGCCATGTTGCTAGTAAGAAATTAATTCGTATTAAGAATAAATTTGGAATTGATACTGGTGCTGCTAGTGGTAATCAACTGACTAGTATTAGAATTTATTCAAATAACCCATATTTGTATAGTGTTCCTTCAGTTGATGAAGACTTCGTGAATAAAGAAGAATTACCTGAATTATTTAAGGGAAGAGAAAAAAGTATCAATTTAAATGAATTGGATCAAAGAGATAAACGACGTCTCAATTACGTATTAAAAAATTCAATTAATTATATTTCGGGTACGATGAGTCCGGCTGATAAGGATACAAATGCGAATGATTTGGAGTCTTTAAAGCAAGGACTACAATACTTTAAAGATAAAAAGGTTCAAGAAGTTGTACTCCAACCGAAATATATGGGATCAAGATGTAATATTTATTTATCTAAAACGATTGAAGATTGTCACGCAGTCAGTCGTAATGGGTACCGTGTAAAAAATGTTGATCTTTCGGGAGTTTATTCTAAGTTATTAGAGCGATTTAGTAGTTTTATGGAAAAAGAGAATATTAAAACTTTAATTCTAGATGGAGAGTTATTGCCATGGAGCGTATTAGGTACGGGATTAATAGAGGGTAAATTTAATGTCTTATCAAAATCATTGAGATCTGAATTAAACATATTAAAAGAGACTGGATTTGATGAGCATTTTAACAAACTGATCTCTCGATATGAGCAAACGGACTTTCATGATGAAGTAAATCATACTACGAAACAAGTATTAACGAATAAATATGGTCATAATGACTATTCAACATTTAGTGCAGTAAAAGAAACGTTAAAGTCCTACGTACCGATTAAAAAGCATGAAGAGTTACTAGATATCTATGATGAGCAACTAACAATATATGGAGCGGAATCAGAAATAGAGTATAAGCCATTTAACCTCTTAAAAATGGTTTATGAAAATGGTGAGGAAAAATTACCTACATTAAGTACAGCTGAAATTTTCTTACTCGTATCAGATGACGATTATTTAGTTCTTTCATTAGACGATGAACATTACTTTGAAAAAGCTAATCGTTATTATGAGAAACTAACGACAACTAGAAAAATGGAAGGGGTAGTCATAAAACCTAGCCATAAATCTTTCAATAGTGCTCCATTCTTAAAGGTTAGAAATGCTGATTATTTAACGCTTGTTTATGGATATGATTATAAATTAGAACATAAATATCAGAAGTTAATTAAACAAAAGCGGATAAATAAGAAGATAAATGCCTCAATTAAAGATTATGTTTTAGGGCAAAAGATGCTTGAATATCCATTATCGTCAATCTCCAATGATAATGAGCAGTATAAACAATTAATTGCAAATAAATTATTCGAAGAACAGCAGGCAAAGGAAATCGATCCTAGATTGTAATATAAAACACCTTTTATGATTTCAAAATAAAAGGTGTTTTTTCATTCGAAAAAACAACCTGAATATTTGTTTAATCTTCTGAATTTGTGGTAGTGTAAAATTTAGTAAAGGTTAGTTTGGAGGTCGAAATTTAATGTTATTTTTACTAATTTTAGTCATATTATTAATCGTTATTATGGCGTTTTTAAATACATATCCACATTTTGGGAAGAAATACTCTAAAGATAAAATGGAGTCGTTTAATGCTTTAGAACATTATCAAAATGGTAAGTTTATAAACCCAGTCCCTACAAGTATGAGTATGGATTTAAAGACAAATATTTCTATGATTAGAGATTTTGTTAATAAAAATCCGAATCGAACTCCTAAAGATGGTATTCCAATGGAGAAAATTGATCTTTCAGCATTTCATTCCAAAAATAAAGACTCGAAAATTACTTGGTTTGGACATTCAGCTTTATTAATTGAAATAGACGGTAAAAATATTTTGGTTGATCCTATGTTTGGGAACGCACCAACGCCGTTTCCGCAATTTGGCGGTAAAAGATATAGTGGAGGTTTGCCAATTGAAATCGGTGAATTACCAAAAATAGATGCTGTCATTTTATCGCATGATCATTATGACCATTTAGATTACGGTACAATAAAGAAAATCAAACAGAAAGTAGAACGATTTATTGTTCCACTCGGTGTAGGAAGTCATTTAGTGAGTTGGGGAGTACCGAAAGAGATTATTTCTGAACATAACTGGTGGGATGAATTTAAATTTGAACAGTTAACATTAGCTTGTACGCCAGCAAGACATTTTTCAGGAAGAAATTTAACTGATCGTAACAGTACATTATGGTGTTCTTGGGTCATTGTTAGTGAGAAAACGAAAATTTACTTTAGTGGAGATAGCGGTTATGCACCTCATTTTAAGGAAATAGGGGAAAAATATGGACCGTTTGATCTAGCGTTAATGGAATGTGGTCAATATGATAAACGATGGTCTGCAATTCATATGCTGCCGGAAGAAACAGTTAAGGCTTTTATTGATGTAAAAGGTGAAGTTCTTGTACCAATTCATTTTGGTGCTTTTACATTAGCATTTCATGACTGGAATGACCCGATTGAACGTGTTGTGAAGGCTGCTAAAGAAAATGAGGTAAAGTATTCCACACCTAAAATTGGAGAAACAATTAACATAAGTACAGGTGAATATCCTAATTCAATTTGGTGGAAGTAGTTTATTTATTTGAATAATAGAAGGATTATATCTTTTATTGTTGAAAAATAAAAAAATCAATTTTTTAGGGAAGTGATGTTGGTGGAAGCATTAAAAGAAAGTGCAAAAATAGTACAAGATTTAATTTTTGAGTTAGGTTATTCAAATAAAGTGATTGAACTGCCAAATAGTGCAAGAACTGCTAAGGAAGCAGCGGATGCATTAAATTGTGAAGTGGCTCAAATAGCAAAGTCTATTATATTTAAATTAGAAAGCTCAAATAGTCCTGTCCTAATCGTAGCAAGTGGAATAAACCGGGTAAATGAGAAACAAATCGAGAAAATACTAAATGATAAACTAGGTAAAGCAGATGCTGACTTCGTACGTGAACAAACAGGTTTCGTAATTGGAGGAGTATCACCAATCGGTCACAAAAACCAAGTAATTACATTTATTGATGAGGATCTATTACAGTATAGCGAAGTATGGGCTGCTGCCGGTCATCCTAAAGCAATTTTTCAGTTAACACCAAATGAATTAATTGAAATGACGAAAGGTAAAGTTGTAAAAATTAAATAATAGAATGCTTTAATTTTAATTATTTAGGCACATTCAAGTGTAATAAATCAGTTTTTGATTTACTATACTTAAATGTGTCTTTTTATATTGGGAATTTTTACCTTGAAACTCATATGAAATACGTCAGAGTAAATTCGAAGGAAAGTGAGATGAATGAGCAAATGTTCAACTTTATTTGTACGACTTGTGGTGTTCAGTATAACAAGTCTATTGATCCTCCTGAGTACTGCACAATTTGTTCTGAAGAAAGACAATATATCAATCCAAGTGGTCAAAGTTGGACAACATTACAATCAATGAAAGAACAGAACTATCAAAATATAATTCGCTTGGAAGAAGAAAATTTATATAGTATTGTACCTAGCCCTAAATTTGGAATTGGTCAAACTGCATATTTCATTAAGAATGAAGGATTTAATGTGTTATGGGATTGTGTCTCATATCTAGATGAGAAGACGATTGAAGAAATTATGAGGTTAGGAGGAATGAATGCGATTGCTCTATCACATCCACATTATTACTCTAGTCAAATTGAATGGGCTGAAGAATTTAATGTACCTGTATACAT
Organism: Gottfriedia acidiceleris; assembly: GCF_004138285.1. GTDB lineage: Bacteria > Bacillota > Bacilli > Bacillales > Bacillaceae_G > Gottfriedia > Gottfriedia acidiceleris_A. The sequence goes on from NZ_SCFN01000014.1 coordinate 10,219, forward strand.
ACATGAAGATGATCAAGAGTGGGTTACGAGAAAAAGCGATAAAATTATTTTTTGGTCCGGCGAATCGTTAGAGCTTAACAAAGGAATTGAAATTCATCGATTAGGTGGACATTTTAAAGGCGGAGCAGTATTGGAATGGAAAGGTGGAAATGAGCAAAAAGGAATACTGTTAACAGGAGATATTATTCAAGTAGTTGCAGATCCAAATTGGGTAAGTTTTATGTACAGTTATCCTAATTTAATTCCATTACCAGCAAAAAAAGTAAAAGAGATATCGTTAGCCGTAGAGAAGCTATCATTTGATAGGATTTATAATGCATTTCACGGAATCGTAAAAGAAAATGCAAAATTAGTAGTCTATAAATCTGCTAAGAGATATATTAAAGCATTGAATGGGCAACTATTTGATACTTAATATAATGGAAAGGGCCAGGCTAATTTTATATTTAGGTTGAAAGATAAAACATCTGAAATTAAAGGAACCACACAATATGTGTGGTCTGTTTTAGCTTAGTCTTATATAATTTGACTAATGCACCAGATAGTTTAAAAAGAAATCTTTAAAGTTGGAAAGCTAAATCATTTAAAGTCCCATTCAATATCCCATTCAATATTTATCTGATTTTCTCCGCCAACTCTAAAATAATTCCTTCTGGACCACGAACGTAACATAACTTATAACTTTCTTCATATTGCTGTATCTCACTGAAGATTTCCGTGCCCTTTTTTTTCAACTTTGCAACAATAGCTTCAATATCTTCAACAGCAAAGCAAATATGTCGGATACCCAGCGTATTTGCAAAAGGTTGCTGAATATCATTTTCATCTGACGGCGAATAAAATTTGACTAGCTCGATCCATGTCTGACCATCGGGCATCCCCAATCCTACACATGCCGTTTTAACACCATTAAGCCCAACTATTCTGTCCAACTGCTCTCCATCCAATTCCCATTCCGCGTGCACTTCAAGTCCTAAATCAAGAAAAAACGCTTTAGCCTCTGAAAGATCATTTACGTTTATACTCACATGATCTATTCTATTAATCTTCATATCTCATACCTCCTATGTTCCTGTTCTTTTCAATACCTGTATTCGCATAAGGTTCGTTTGAAATTTTAATTCGCTTAAAACAGGAAAATATCCTTCTTCAACAAATCTGCCAGGTTGATCAATTAAGTTATGCAGTTGTATCTATTTACAATATCCCGTTTCCTGCTAAACCAAAGTATACAGATAAAAACGGCAACTATACTGATGATAATAGGCAAAACCAAAAACTACAAATAAAGGAAAACCTATAGATAGCCTTTTAAAAATTTAGGATTAGATCAGTAAGAAGGAAAGGGAAACCAAATTAAGTTGGTTTCCCTTTTTTTATGTTTAATTTACTTCATTGATAAAGTTTGATTTAGTTCTTCTTTTTTCGGTTTAAAAGCAGATAAAGATAAAACAATGATAGAGATTATACCAATCCAAATAATAATACTCATTGGATGACTCATTGATAATCCTTTATCAAAATAGAAGATTTCTCTTAATCCATCTGCACCAAATCGCATTGGAACCCATGAGTAAATCCAGTCCTTTGAAAAAACTGGTAAAAGCTCTTTTGGCATTCCAATTAAAGAACCTGAGAAGAAGAAAATTAGGGCAAAAATCCCTACTCCACCAAAACCTATCCATGATATGACAGCAGAAATTAGGATATGGAAACAGAAATAAGCAATTGTTAAATAAAGTGCAACATCCAAGAAGTTTGGAAGAGTAAAGCCAATCCATTTCGCCATTATTGTTATGCCAAAACCGATTAGGAATGATAAGATAACTCCCAATATTAATTGTTCAAAAATAACTTTTAATTTTCCAATTGGATTTGAAGTTTGTGTTTTCTTCTTTGCTAAAAATACAATTACTGCTCCAATTAAACTAGACATCCAAAGTGGAGTGATTAAGCTTACTGGTGCATTACCATTTGCTGTATGTGTTCCAATTGCATTTACGTTTTCAACCTTCGTTATAATTGGATTTGCTAACACTTCAGCTTGATTGACTGAAATTGAGCTCACATTTTTCTTCAATTCATTAAAAATTTCAGTATGCATATTTAGGTTAAGATTTTCTACTAAATGAGTCAGCATTTGACTAGCCATCGTTGATCCATTTGTATTCATACCTTGGTTAACTAGAATTTTAATCGTAATTGCTGATGGATTTGCTGTTTTTAATGAAGTCTGGTTTTTACTTAAATCATTTGGAAGTATAAGTGCAGCATAGTATTCTTGGTCATTTAGTCCTTTACGTACTTTTTCTTCACTTGATACTTGGATCCACTTAATCGCTGGCTTTTCACCATTATTCGTTTTAGATAGTTCGTTTATTTTTGAAACCATCATATCACCTATATTAACATTCCCTTTTGAAGGAACTTGGATTCCTTGATCTTCGTTTACGATTGCGATTGGAAGATTTTTAGGTGTAGGGTTAACGGACGACGCTAATGTAAGACTGAAAATAATCGCAACAACTAACACTAGTATAGGAGCTAATATAGATTGCTTTTGTTTAAATAAGTTCATTGTAAAACCTCCTAATTCCTTTATGATTAAATTAATGAACAACGTGTTGACTATTGTTATGTGAAGATATTACAATGAGTTTTAATAAATCACAATAAGCAAATCATACAAATGTGTTCATTGCTAAACACATTTATGAAATTTGTTTAGTAAGAACTTATATTTCAAAGGGATGGTATAATGTGACTCAATCATTGAGAGAATTAAAAGTTGCAAAAACGAAAGAATTAATTAAAGAGACATTATTAGATTTAATAGAGGAAAAAGGATTCGAATCTATTTCAGTAAGAGATATTACTTTAAAAGCTGGACTAAATCGCGGTACATTTTATCTTCATTACAGAGATAAATTTGATTTACTGGAAAAAAGTCAAAATGAAGTATTAGAAGGATTACAGGATCGACTTAAATTTGTAAGGCCGAAAGAATTGAATGAGTTTTATTCAATAGACATGGTCTATCCGCCTATACTTAATGTATTTCATTATTTAAAAGAAAATCAAAGATTTGTTAAAATTCTAATCAGTACAAAAGGTGACCCAGCTTTTCCAAAGAAAATGAAAGAATATATAAAAGAAACAATCTATGAAAAACTAGTGGATATTATAGAAAACGAACATATTATTGATATACCACATGAATACGCAACAGCGTTTATTTCATCCGCATTTTTTGGTCTTATGGAGCAATGGTTAGAAAAAGAAAAACCAATTACCCCTGAAGAAATGGCTATCATGCATATGAAGCTATTGAAGTTTATGAAGCAATTTGTTAGTCAAATCGTTAAATAATGCGGGATTAAGGAAGAAATTCTATTTTCGATGTCAAAAAAAATTGTCTCAAATGAATTTGACATTTGAGACATCTTTTAATTAAGATCTTGTTTCTGATATTGCTGTTCTTACTTTTTCAAATGATGTTTTAGCTTTGTGAGAGTTTAAGATCATTAGGTTTACATATAATGCATCTATAATACTTAATTGTGCAATTCTTGAAGCAAGTGCTTCTGGTCTATATTCTGTTTCCTCAGAAGATGTGTATAGCGAGACATCAACATTTTGACTTAAAGGAGATTTTGGGAAACCTGTAATTCCAATCGTTTTGGTACCGTTTTCATTTAATACTTGCAAAATACGAAGGATGTCTTTATTTGAGCCTGAGTGTGAGATAACGATTGCCACATCTTCCTTTGTCAGTTGAGAAGCTGACATCAATTGAAAGTGCGAGTCTGTGTACGAGTTCGCTTTTATTCCTGTACGAATAAATTTATGGAACGCATCCATCGCAATAACAGAAGAGCCACCGACACCGTATAATTCAACTTTATTAGCTTTTAATATAAGATTTACTGCTTTTTTAATCGATGTACTATCTAGAATTTGGGCAGTATTTTCAAGTGTTCGAATATTAGATTGAAATATTTTATTTGCAATTGTTATTTCATCGTCTTTTTCGTTAATTTCTTCGTGGATTTGCTGGATCGGCGTCATAATTTCAGTTGCTAATGCAATTTTAAGCGCTTGGTATCCTTTAAATCCAATCCTTTTACAAAATCTAAAAACAGTTGCATCAGCAACGTTTAAGTCTTCAGCTACTTCTGTAATCGTACTGTGAATAATATGCTTTGGGTTTTGTAATATATAATCAGCGATCTTTTTTTCTTTATCACTTAATCGCGCATAATAAGAACGAATTTTACCTAAACTGTTCGTTTGTTCCATATTCTTTACACCTTTCCTTAGGGAATTGATTTTTAGAATAAATAAATTTTTAATATAGTATTAAATTGAAAATGTTTGTATTTTAAAAATTTAGAAATGCAGTATAATTTGCTTAATAATTATTATATAGGAAAAAAGAGTTTTTTTTAATAATAATATGAAAACCCTTTCTTGTGAAAATTATTTCGTATATTATCATTTTTGTCAAAAAAAATTTTTTCACACATAATTTTTATATTTGTATAAGAAAGAGTTTGATTTATATTTTACGAAAGGTGGTTTTGGTTTAATCAAAAATATGGAAGCATAGCAAATTCCAAAATAAGTGGATTAAGTGATACTAAGAGTCAAATAAATGAAGTTTCTCTTAGGTTTGAATGAGAAATGATGTAAGATAAGAATATTTGTTCAGATAGGTCTTTAGAATTGGAATAATGATATAAAATAGTCTTTAAGATAGGATTTCATTTTCAAATCCTATCTTTTTTTTAGTTATATTGTATTGATTTTGAAAGAAAATTTCCTAGTATTAGGTAAAAATCATTAATTGTTTTTTCCTTAAAAGGATATTAAAATTTAGTAAAGAATATTTAGATAAATATGTTTATAGAGATAGAGGAGGGTGCATATGATTGAGGGGGAAATCATAAAGTTTTATCGTGAAAAAATGGGGTTAACTCAAGCTATGCTTGGAGAAGGTATATGTACAACTACTCATGTAAGTAAGATTGAAAGAGGTAAGACGGCATACTCACCTGATATTATTGCTTTATTTTCAGATCGTTTAGGAATTAATATTAATCATGAAGTCCAATCGTTTTATAATTTAGAGAAAAAGTTACACATTTGGCATGATGCATTAATAATGAAAAAAGAAGCTCAAATAGAAGAATGTAAAGCAGAACTTGAACAAATGCCCTTTATTGACTATTCACAATATGCAGCCCACTATAATTTACTAAGAGCAAGGTATTATTTTCATTATCAAAATTTAGATATGGTAAAGCAAATACTTACATATGTGAAAAAAGAATTTAGTGATTTATCTCCATTCGAGAAAAATTTATTCTATCATCTTCAAGGTATGTACTATATATCGAACTATACTAGCCTAAGTAGTGAAGACCATCAAAAGGCAATTAAAGTATTAAAGATGATTAATATTGATGAATATCGAAATGAAGAATATTATCACCATCTAGCAATTGCCTATCATTATGGAAGTTCAAAAATCTTAGCATATAAATATGCCGAAATGGCACTTAAGTATTTTCAGAGAACAAATAATTATTTATTCGCAATTAGTTCCGAAACACTTATGCTATTGCAGTACGGTAGTGAATTAGAAATGAACTTTAATGAAGTTGTAGAACGGTATAAAGATTTAATTCATAACTGTGAAGTATTAGGGGATCGAGAACGTAAAGCTATTTTATTAAATAATCTTGGAGTGAAATATTTTAAGCGAGAAGAATATGAAGCTGCATTGTATTATTTTGAAGAAAGTATTAATGAAACCGAAAATAAAAAATCAATAAATTATCTAAGACGTTTGTGCAATTATTTAGAGACATGTACTGAAGGCACACTATTAGAAAAAGAGATACTACTTAGTGTGTTGAAAAGAGCACTAGCATTAGCGAAAATGTTAAAAAGCCCAGTGCACATTACCTTAATTAAACTATTTAAGTTTAAAGCTGAGGGAGCCCCAGAAAAATTTTATCAATACCTATCGGATGAGGCACTCCCATTCTTTTATTCTACTAATAATAAATTTTATATCGAACAGTTCGGTAAGAAATTATATAGATACTATATAGAGATCAAAGAATATCAAAAAGCTGCTGAATTGTATGAATCTATTGAACATACATTTGTTAGCATGTAGAAAAGAATATACATAGGCAACGTTAAATAACGTGTCTATGTATTTTTTTTTGTCTTTTTTAGAAATTTATTTCCTAGAAATAGGCTAATTTATTAATATATTGAATTTAAAGTGCATGAAATTGGTTTAATCTGAAGGGGAATTATGTTGTAATTTGTCGAATTTTTAATGGGTATTGAATAAACGTTGATAAATCAAGGTTTGTTATAACCCAATTGCTTAAAAATAGAAAATTCTCAATAATATAATTAATAGAAATAAACGACAAATGTCATTTCTATTTTGTTGATTACTAGAAGAAGTTGTCAAAAAAACTTATTTCTAGTAATTAACATAAAAGGAAAACTAAGAAGAAAAATGAACTGGAGGAAGAAAAATGGGGGAAAAGAGAGAAAAAAGTAAAGTTCTAAAAAGTTTTACCGTTTTAGCTTTAACATCTAGTTTTATTTTAGGTTCTCTTGGACAAGTAACAAATGTATCAAATGCAGCAAGTCCAAGTAAAGCAGAAGATATTTTGGCAAATTTAAATTCAGAGCAAAGAGCAGCTCTTAAGCAACTTTCAACTAGTGAAGATTCAGGGCTACAAGTTTCGTCTGATATTAATTTGGAATCTACTGAACAAACGAATGTCATTGTAGAGTTTGCTAATAAACCAGTTAAAGTCGCTCAAATTGAAGCGAGTGTAGAAGGGAAAACTTTAACGAAAACAGATGCTGAAAAGCTAATTGATCAAGATCATGATACTTTTACGAAAGATGTAAGCCAAGTTATATCAAGTGGTAAAAGTAAAAAAGTAGATTATAAAATCAATCATTCATATAAACACGCATTTAACGGTGTTTCCATGACATTACCAGCAAACCAAATTAAGAATCTACTAAAATCTAAAGCTGTAAAAAAGGTGTGGAGTAACCAAACATTTACAATTGATCCACCGAAAGAAAATGATCAACTGAAAGCTGATGAAGCAAATGTTGCAAACTATACTCCATATGATGCCCTAGATCGCTTACATGCTGAAGGGTTTACGGGTAAAGGAATTAAAGTAGGGATTCTAGATACAGGAATGGATTATCATCATCCAGACTTGAAGGATGCTTATAAAGGCGGGTATGATTTCGTTGATAACGATAATGATCCAATGGAAACAACTTATGCAGACTGGAAAAAATCAGGTCAACCTGAAATTAGTGGCTCTTCAACTTATTATACTGAGCATGGTACACATGTAGCTGGAATTATTGGTGGACGTGGTGTAGCGAATAGTGAATATAAAACAATTGGTGCGGCACCTGATGCTGACCTTTATTCTTATCGAGTTCTTGGACCTTATGGATCTGGAACTGAGGAAGACATTATTGCAGGAATCGATCGTGCTGTTCAAGATGGTATGGATGTTATAAATATGTCATTAGGTGCAACCTTAAATGATCCACTTTATGCAACATCGATTGCAGTAAATAACTCTGTGTTAAGTGGTGTAACGACAGTTGTTGCAGCAGGAAATAGCGGGGATCAAATGTATACACTTGGTTCACCTGGTGCTGCAGCTTTAGCATTAACAGTTGGTGCATCGTCAATCGCATTAGATGTTTATCAATATGCTGGAGTAAATAATGGTAAAAACTATTCAGTTAGACAATTAGCTCGAAATTATTCAGATGACTTAACAACATTAAAAGGAAAAACATATCAGTTAGTTGATGTTGGTTTAGGTAATCCTGCAGATTTCAACGGTAAAGATGTAAATGGGAAAATTGCTTTCATCAAACGTGGAACGATTGCATTAATCGATAAAATTAAAAATGCAAAAGCAAAAGGTGCAGTTGGCGTTTTAATGTACAACGACGAAACAAATCAAGCTGAAGGTGCAATCCAATCTTTCCTTGGCGAATCAGTTGATGCAATTCCAGCATTCTCTGTTTCTAATCAAGAGGGTATAGAAATTGCAGCTGCAATCAAAGCTGGTAAATCAGAATTCACTTTTGGTGACTTTAAAAAGGTGCAAACAGCATCAGATGAATTAGCTGGATTTAGTTCAAGAGGTCCTTCTCGAGTAAACTATGATATTAAACCAGAAGTAACAGCTCCTGGTGTGGCGATCCTTTCAACCGTACCATTCTATGTAAATAATAAAACTAGTGATGGATCAAAACCTGAAGATTACAAATATGCATATGAGCGCTTATCAGGTACATCGATGGCGACACCTTATGTAGCAGGAGTATCAGCATTATTACTTCAATCAAATAAAGACCTACAACCAGAAGATATCAAATCAATTTTAATGAACACTGCTGATCCGTTATCAAAAGCATATAGTGTATTTGAAGCAGGTAGTGGACGTGTTGATGCATACGAAGCAATTCATTCGAATGTAGAATTAGAAGTGGTAGATCAAACGCCAACATATATCAATGGCAAGCAAAAATCAATTCAAGAATTAACTGGTGGCATTAGCTTCGGATCATATGGTTTCGATGATAAAGATATTGCAGATTCTCGTAATATTACATTAAAAAATCGTAGCGAAAAAGCAAAAACATTTAATGTAAATGTGAAATTCCAAACTGGGTTAAGAGGATCTAAAGATGCAGCACAAAATAATGTAACTTTAACTGGACCTACATCTGTAAAATTAAACGGGATTAGCCAAAAGAATGTTAAGTTTAACTTAAACATTCCAAAAACAGCGGAAAAAGGAACATATGAAGGCTTTATTACATTTACAAATGCAGCGGATCCAACAGAAAACTATCAAATTCCATTTGGCGGTCGTGTAGTCAATGAAGGAATCGATTATTTTAAAATCGACAATCCAATGTTTGGTACGGATACAAGCTGGCCAGCTAATTCATTTCCATTTTTATCATTCGATCTTTCATTAAAGTCACATATGAAAACATTAGATGTATTATTGCAAGATGCTACAACAGGTGAAGATCTTGGTTTAGTTGGTTCTTTTACACCAATCACAATGAATGAAAACCAAGATTACTTTATTGGAAGAGGATTTAGTTCAATTTACTATCCATTTACTGGTGATACAAAAAATCCGATTAGTTATGATCCAGTGGTAGCAAAAGCAGGAAACTATAAATTAAAATTAGTTGGTACGAATGAAAAAGGTAAAACATTCGTAAGAACTGCTGATTTTATTTACGATGTTGCAGCACCAACTATGACTTCTAGCTTTGACACATTAGATCAAAAAGTAATTGAATACAAAGATAGCCAATTTGATTCAAACGGACAATTCTTATACGACTTTAACATTAATCTAAATGATCCTGAAACTGCTGAAGCAAGCCGTTTAGGCCTGCCGGTTGATCAATCAACGAATGGAGTTGTATCGTTTTACGATAGTCCGTTCCCAGCTAATCCAATTAAAACAGATAAGAACGGTAACTATACTGACCAAATTTTAGTGAAAAAACGTTCAACACCATTACAAGTTTCATTCTATGGTATGGATGCGGCAAAAAACTTTACAAGCAATGCTACAAACAACTTAAGACTTGTATTTGTTGATCAAAATTTCCCTTACTACTACTTAAAAGCAAATAAACAAACAGTAACAACAGGTGATACTGTAAATTACAGTGTTCGTTCAAATAATATTAAAAACTTAAAAACAACTAAAATTAATTTCAAGGTTGATCCGAATCTAGCAACAATTCAAAATGTCACTGTAAATGATGCAGTAAAGCAATATGGTGATGCACAAGTTTCAGTAACTTCAGTACCTTCTGGATTAAGTCAGGTTTATACATTTACATTTACTTATACTGGAACAAAAGCTTTACCAGATGACTTACAATTATTTAATTTTGACATGAAAACAGCAGAGAAGTTCACTAGAAATGTGCCACATGATTGGTATACAATGACTGCGTCTACAATTGACCAATCAAATGTTGTGACAAATGATGTGTATGCGTACATGGAATCTTATAAAATTAAGAACACTTATTCAAAAATAGATGGTGCATTACGCTTAGAAGGAACAACAGATCCAGCAACAGGTAACCCAATTTATTCAATTGATCAAAGTGTAATCGGGGCAAAAGTAACCGTTACTTCTTATGATGGAAAAACAACTGTTCAACCTTCAATCAACAAAAGCGGACAATATAGTGCAGAGGGACTGAAAGCAGATCCAAAACTTTATACTTATAAAGTTGATGTGCCAGGACATTTTACAATGAACAGACAAGTACTTTTATCAGATGAAGTACGTGGAGAAACCCTAGGAAAGAGATATAATTTAGGTTTATTAACAGCTGCAGCTGGAGACGTTAACAAAGATGATGTAATCGATGTGTTAGATGCATTAGCTGTACAAACGTATTGGGGTACAAATAAAGCTACAGCAGACTTTAACTTTGATAAGGTAGTAGATAAAAAGGATATGGACTTTGTTGTAAGAAACTATGGATTACAAAATCCTACTGTTGATAATGCGCCAAAACCAAAAACTACTTATAAAGGTGCAACTTTAGATAGTATTTTAAAAGATTTAGGTTTAGATCAATAATCTTTTAGAAAAGGGAAGCCAGTTAAATTGGCTTCCCTTTTTAGGTTGTTGGAAGATATGTGAAGTAGTGAAGTGCAAATAAAATCGGTGAAACTGCAATTAAAATTGAGGAAACTGCAAATAAAATTGGCAGTTCTGCAATTAAAAAAGTAAGCGATTTCAAAGAATTTATTTTTTCTTTTGAAATGATGTATAAATTGGGTTATTTCGATTGTTTTTTACGGGAGAATTTAGAAGAATCCTGTCGAATGTAGAGAGCAAAATTTCGAACTATTGGTAAATAAGGGGAGGGATAACCCAATTGACCGAAAATTGGAAAAAATTGATAATAAATGTAGAAAGTAAATTTGATGTAAAGAATTAAATATGAAGATAAAAAGTAGCTTACTATTTTATAAATCATAGATCTTCATTGAATTTTACTTTAGATAAATAGAAGCCAGGAGGAAGAAGAATGGGGAAAAGAGTAAAGAAAAGTAAGTTTGTATCAGGATTTACCGTATTAGCTCTATCATCTAGTGTTGTAGTTGCACCGATTGCACATGTAACAAATGTTTCAAAGGCAGCAGAGAAAACAAAGACAGAAACAATACTTGCAAATTTAACTTCCCAGCAACGAGCTGCTTTAAAACAAATTTCAACAAATGAAGCGACAGGGCTACAAGTTTCATCAGACATAGATCAAACGACTACAAAACAAACTTCAGTTATTGTAGAGTTTGCAAATAAACCTGCGAAAGTGGCTCAAATTGAGGCGCAGGTAGAAGGCAAATCATTAACTGAGACACAAGCAGGGAAATTAGTTGATCAAGATCATGCTACATTTAATGAAGAAGTAGGACAAGTTCTTAAAGATGAAAATAATAAAAAGGTAGACTTTAAAATTAAGCGTTCATATAAAAATGCCTTTAACGGCGTTTCAATGAGTCTACCAGCAAATCAAATTAAGAATCTATTAAAATCAAAAGCAGTTAAAACTGTTTGGAGTAATGAAAAGTTCTCAATTGACCCTCCAAAAGAATCAGATAAGAATAGCGAATTAAAAGCAGACGAGTCTAAAGTAGCTAACTATACACCATATGATGGCTTGGATAAGCTACATGCTGAAGGCTATACAGGTAAGGGTATCAAAGTCGGTATTCTTGATACAGGTATCGATTACAACCACCCAGATTTAAAAAACGCTTTCAAAGGTGGATATGATTTTGTAGACAATGATAATGATCCAATGGAGACTACATATGCTGATTGGGTTAAAGCTGGTAAACCAGGTTCTGCAAATGGAGCTGACTATTATACTGAGCATGGTACTCACGTAGCAGGTATCATCGGTGGACGTGGTGCATCAGATAGTGAATACAAACAGGTTGGTGCAGCACCAGAATCTGATATCTATTCTTATCGTGTACTTGGACCTGGTGGGGTTGGAACAAGTGAAGCGATTATCGCTGGTATTGATAAAGCAGTAAAAGATGGTATGGATGTTATTAATATGTCATTAGGTGCATCGTTAAATGATCCACTTTATGCAACTTCTATCGCGGTTAACAATGCTGTATTAAGTGGCGTAACGACTGTCGTAGCTGCAGGAAATGATGGAGACCAAATGGACACATTAGGTTCACCGGGAGCGGCTGCATTAGCATTAACTGTCGGAGCTTCATCAGTTGCAATTGATCTTTATCAATTTAACGGAACACAGGATGGAAACAAATACAACTTTAGACAATTAGCTCAAAACTATTCTGATAATTTAACGACATTAAAAGGTAAAACCTATCAACTTGTTGACGTAGGTTTAGCAAATCCATCTGATTTTACAGGAAAAGACTTGAAAGGCAAGATTGCTTACATTCAACGTGGAACAATTGCATTGATTGATAAAATTAAAAATGCAAAAGCAGCTGGCGCTGTAGGTGTATTAATGGCTAATAATATTGATAACCAAAGTGAAGGGGCAATCCAAGCATTCTTAGGTGAGTCGGTAGATGCTATTCCTTCATTCTCAGTATCATATGAAGAGGGATTAAAAATCACAGCTGCAGTTAAAGCAGGTAAAAATGAAGTTACTTTTGGTGATTATTCTAAACTGCAAACAGCTTCAGATGAATTAGCGACGTTTAGTTCAAGAGGACCATCACGTGTAAACTATGATATCAAACCAGAAGTGACAGCTCCAGGTGTTTCAATTCTTTCAAGTGTACCATTTTATGTAAATAATAAAACAGGCGATGGATCAAAGCCTGAAGATTATAAGTATGCATATGAGCGTTTGTCTGGAACATCAATGGCAACACCATATGTAGCAGGTGTATCCGCATTATTACTTCAATCAAATAAAGACTTACAACCTGAAGATATCAAATCAATCTTAATGAATACAGCTGATCCATTATCAAAAGCGTATAGCGTATTTGAAGTAGGTAGTGGACGTGTAGATGCATTTGAAGCAATTCATTCAAATGTAGAATTAGAAGTGGTTGATAAAACACCAACGATCGTAAATGGCAAAGAAAAATTAATTAATGAGTTAACCGGTGGGATGAGCTTTGGTTCATATGGATTTGACAATAATGATATTGCAGATTCTCGCAATGTTACTTTAAAGAATCGTAGTGAAAAAGCAAAAACATTTAGTGTTGACGTGAAATATCAAACTGGATTAAGAGGATCGAAGGATGCAGCTTCAAATAATGTTACACTTTCAGGTCCCACATCAGTTAAGTTAAATGGCATTAGTTCGAAAGCAATTAAGTTTAATTTAAACATTCCAAAAACTGCTGAAAAAGGAACATATGAAGGTTATGTTACATTCACGAATACAGCAGATCCAACTGAACAATATCAAATTCCGTTTGGTGTTCGTGTAGTTGAAGAAGGTATCCAATCATTTAATTTAATCAACCCACTTTATTCAAATAAAATTACGAATCCAACTTATGCGTACCCGTTTATTGATGGAAGTGTTTCTCTAAAAACACATATGAAATCATTAGATGTTATCGTTCAGGACCCAACAACTGGTCAAGACTTAGGTATTATTGGTTCATTTAATACTTCAGTAATGAAAGAGGATGTAGTTTACAATATTGGTCGACTTGTAGGAGCATATTACTTCCCATTCACTGGAGATGCGAAAAACCCGATTAGCAGTAAATATGAATTAATTAAACCAGGTCATTACAAATTAAGACTAGTTGGTGTGAGTGAAAGTGGTAAAACTTTTGCTGAAGCAAGAGACTTTATGATGGAATATGCTGTTCCAAATATGACTTCAAGCTTTGATAAGTTAGATCAAAAGGTTATCGAGTATAGTGATAGTCAACTAGATAAAAATGGACAAATGTTATACGACTTCAACATTAACGTAAATGATCCAGAAATCGACGAAGCTAAAAAATATGGTATTAAAGCTGACCAATCAGATAACACAATTGTTTACACTTATAATTCTTTCTTCCCATCATTACCTATTAACGTTGATAAAAACGGGGATTATAATGATCAAATTTTAGTTGATAGTAAATATTCAGTATTACCTTTAACATTCTATGGAATGGATGCAGCGTTAAATCCAACTGCTCAAATTAGAATTGCTTTTGTAAAAAATACAACACCATATTATTACTTAAAAGCGAATAAGCAAAATATCGTACCTGGGGATACTGTAAACTACTCTGTAAAAGCAAATAATATTAGTAACTTAAAAACAACTAAACTAACACTTCAATTGAATAATAATCAGGGGATCATTGATAATATTCAAGTGAATGATGAAGTTAAAAAATATGGAGACGCACAAGTTACAGTAAAAACATCTCCTACTACTTGGGATTATATTACGCAATATGACTTTACTTTTACTTACTCAGGTTCAGCTAAGTTACCAGAGGATACTCAATTATTTAATTTCGATATTAAAACAACCGATAAATCATTTACAACAGGATCAGCGATTAACTTCTCAGGTAACGGTACATCTACAATTGATACATCAAATGTAGAAACGAAAAATGTTTACACTTATATTGAAGGATACAATGTAAAACCATCAGTTTCAAAACTTACAGGTACACTTCAAGTAGAAGGAGCAAAAAACCCACTAACTGGTGAAACAAACTATGCAATTGATCAAAGTAAATTAGGTGCAAAAATTACATTAACATCGTATGATGGCAAAACTGTTTTACAAGCACCAATTACTTCAAAACAAGGTGATTATGCATTCGATGGTGTGAAAGTAGACAGCAAACCTTATAAATTATCTGTAGATGTACCAGGACATTTTACGATGAATCATACAATGGATACTTTATTTGATAATATCCGCGGTGATTTAATTGGTAAGCAATTACGCTACTTATTAGATGTTGCACCTGCTGGTGATGCAAATAAAGACGATGTAATCGACGTACTAGATGCATTAGCTGTACAAACGTTCTGGGGCACAAACAAAGCATCTGCTGACTTCAACTTTGATAAAGTAGTTGATGCAAAAGATATGGATTATGTAATTAAGAATTTTGGATTACAAAATTCAACAGTTCCAAATCCTCCTAAAGCTAAAAAATCATATAAAGATGCTACATTAGATAGTATCTTAACAGAGTTAGGATTAAACAAATAATAAAAGCAGCCTTCTCCCGATTATTTTTGGAGAAGGCTTTTTATTTTAGTTAATTGGTAAATTTATACATAATAAAATTCATTTCAGGTTAATTTAAAGGAATAAAGGATTTGTAGGGAGACTTTTTATGAATAAAAAGTTTATTTATTCAACTCATATTTATATCTTGATTATTATGTCTACCGGATTTATGTTGCATGTGTTTATCGTTCCTGGTATTTTGACATCTACTCATAGAGATTCATGGGTAACGGTTGTTGCTAGTATTCTCCCTTTCGTGATTTGGACAACTTTAGTTTTTTATTTGTATAAAAAGCTTAAAAATGAAGATATTTTATCTGTGATGTTTAAAGTATTGTATAAACCGATAGCGTACATACTGTCTACCATCTTTGTTGCCTACTTTTTATTATCAGCTTTTGTTACCTTTCGATTTACCCTTATTTGGGCAAATACAAATTATACCCAAGATATTCCGGATATTATTGTAGCGTTTTTAATTTTAATGATCTGCTTTTATGCGGCATTTAAAGGGATTCGTACAATTGGTACGATTGCATTTTTGATTTTACCACCAGTTGTTCTGTTTGGTTTTTTAGTCGGTATAGGGAACGATAAGAACAAAAATTATGGTTTGCTATTTCCTATTTTCGAAAAAGGATATCATGATTTTTTTCATGGCTTTGTATATACTTGCTCAGGTTTTTTTGAAATCATTTTCATATTATTTTTAAATTCCTTTTTAAAAGATAAAGTAAAAGCAAAATGGTTAATGATCGTAAGTTTTATATTATTAATGTTAATCCTAGGGCCACTGACAGGAGCGATTATGGAGTTTGGACCTGTAGAGGCAGAAAAAATGAGAAATCCCGTTTATGAACAATGGAAACTTCTAACGTTAGGAGATAATATTACTAGATTGGATTTTTTATCAATTTTTCAGTGGTTGTCAGGCGCGTTTATTCGAATCAGTTTAAATCTATATATTGCAAATTACATCATCAATTATAGTGGAAGAAAAAAGTGGAGTTTACCAGTATTGTCACTTTTTTTATTAGTAGCAGTAATGATTCCCTGGAATGCAACGTCATTTTATTACTTTTTACAATACTACTATTTTCCAATAAATTTAATCTTTTTATCGTGTACCATGCTAATATTTTTAGTTATTTCAAAATTAAAAGGTGATTCAGCATGACTAAAGAATCGACAACTTTAGAAAACCTTAATTTATTAAAATTTATGGAGTCTTTTAATCATTCATCGGATATAGATTTCAGAACGAAATCATATAAGGAAGGAGAAGACTCGCATTTTGTCATTATAATGTTTTGTCCAAATTTGATTGACACTCAATTTAGTAATCAAATCATTAATGATATCTTTAATGTGATTAAGAAAGAAGAGAAATTCAATTTTGAGTTATTAAGTAATTTAGTCGAGACTAAAAGGTTGAAAGAAATATCAAATATTAAAAAGGAAGTTGAAGAAAATTTATTTTCTGGTGATTTAGTCATATTTAGTTCGTATTTAAATGATGTATTCTTTATACAAGTAGCGAATCCACCAAAACGAAATCCAGAAGAATCTAATTTAGAAAATTCAATTCGTGGCCCAAGAGATGGATTTGTAGAAAATATTTCCGATAATATGGCATTAATTCGTCAAAGACTTAAGACCTCAACATTAAAAAGTGTCGAATTTACAATAGGTGAACGAAGTCGAACGAAAGTTCTATTAGTTTATATGGAAGATATTATTAATCCTTCGATTCTATCTGATGCAAAGCAACGACTTAACTCAATAAAAAAAGACGTAATTGTAAGTAGTTATGAAATTGAAGAGGCACTATATGATCAACCATTTTCAATTTTTCCACTATTAGATAATATAGGTAGACCCGATTTCGTTGTACAATCATTAAATCAAGGAAGATTTGCAGTAATTGTTGATGGAAATCCAACTTGTTTATTAGGACCAACCAATTTAAATCAACTTATTTATTCACCTGAAGATATACATGCAAGCTTTTATTATAATAACGTAGTTAGATATCTTAGAATTATTGCAATTGCAACAACCATTTTCCTACCGGGATTTTATATTGCATTAGTGACATTTCATATAGATCAAATACCTTATCAATTACTTGCCACGATTGGTATGGCTAGGAATGGACTACCATTTTCAGCACCAATAGAAGCCTGTTTAATGCTAGCATTTTTTGAATTATTTAAAGAAGCCGGGATCCGCTTGCCAAAAGCAGTAGGACAAACTGTAGCCGTTTTAGGGGGACTATTCATTGGTGATGCCGCGATACGCGCAGGATTAACATCACCTTCTATGCTTGTTGTAATAGCTTTAACTGTTATTTCAGGCTATACATTAATTAATCAAAATATATCAGGAAATATTGTAATCCTACGCTTTTTTGTTTTATTTTTATCGTCTATTTTAGGGTTGATAGGTTTTTTTACTGGCTTTTTTCTAATTAGTACTATGATTGTTTCGTTAGAAAGCTTTGGTCAACCGTATATAACTTTATTATCAGTTCCGAAGCTATCTGACTTCTTAAATGTAGTTCTTAAGTTGCCGCAAAAGTATAAGAAGACAAGACATCAAGCTCTCAAGCCAATTGATGAAGACCGTCAGAAGGAGTGATGTATAGGATGAAAAAATTACTAATCATCATACTGATGGTCTTTTATTTATTCACTTTAACAGGATGCTGGGGAGAGCGAACGATTATTGATCAAACTTTGGTAACGAGTTTTGGAATTGATTATAAGGACAATCAGTATATTGTAACAATTCAAGCGCTTAACTTTTCGAATATAGCGAAGCAAGAAAGCGGGGCATTACAAGTACCTGCTCCTCCATTAATCGGTCAAGCAACAGGCAAAAGTATACAGTCAGCGTTTACTAAATTGGAATCAAAATCACCAATACCTTTATATTATGGTCATGTTAACAGTGTCATCTTAAGTAAATCGGTAATAGAAAAAAAAATGAAAGATGTCAATTCATTTATTAGCGGAAGACCGTTATTAAGATACACATTGTGGTTCTATGGTACCGAGTTGGAAATTAAAGATATCTTGTTAAGTCAAAGTTTTTTTAATTTACCCTTTTTATATACAGTAGTGAATACCCCTGCTGAAAAGAGCAGAGGTAGCCTAATTCTTTTAAGTATGCAATTTCATAATTTTATTTCAAGATATACTCAACCAGTAGGAACAGTATTGATACCTTCACTAGGTATTGAAGATAAGAATTTTAATGAGCAAAAAGAGGATAAGATAGCCTATATTGATTGTGCCTATGTAATCTCGCAGCAAAAATATAAAGGTCAAGTAAAATTAAAAGATATAAAATCACTGGATTATTTGCAGCAAAAAAATTATAGTTTGCCACTAATACTTGAAAAAGATAAATTGAATATAGAAATTAGAAGCTCAAATGGTTCAGTTAAAGTCATAAAAGGTGGTAAGAAGCCAAAGTATATTATAAATATAAAAACAAATGTAGCTATTGTACAGAACGAGAATAATTTAAGTAGAAAGAAAATTGCTTCTAAAATCAGAAATAAAATGAAAAAAGAAATTATAAAGACAATGAAAAAGGGAGAAGAGCTTCATGCCGATCTCTTAAATATTTCGGAAAAGCCTTATCGATTTAATCGAAAAGAATGGGATTTAAGGGCCTTGAATGAAGTTGATACTAATTCAATAAAAGATATAAAAGTAAATGTGCATATTATAGGAAGTAAAGTTTATAAAAGATAAAAATTGTTTTGAATTGAGAAGAGCGAAAAAGGAAGGTTAATTTTTATCAAAGAGACCTTCTTTTTTATGCTCATTTTTATTAAAAATGAATTATGATAGAAATGAACTAAGTAAAAGGAGAAAGGTTATGTCTGAAGGAGTAAAAGATAATTGGTTTCCAGGGCGATGGTTAGGTGGGATATCCTTAATTTTAGGTCCAATTTTTATGTTGGTTGGTGTCATTTTAAGAAGTAAGTTTCATTTCTTCTTTCCTGACCAACTTGAAGCATACAAAGCTCATCCAACTTTACTATTTTTATCTTATAGTTTCTTTATTGCTGGGAATGTCTTATTGTGGCCAGCAGTTATCTCACTTTGTAGATTAATCAGTATAAAAAAGCCAAATTGGGCAGTATGGGGAGGAAGTTTTGCGATATTTGGCCTATTTGCTCGTACATTTCATGCTGGAGTCGATCATCTAGCTTTTCAAATGGTTCGAATTTTAGGTGTGGACACCGCTACAAAAGTTATGGAACAATCTTATAGAGCGTTTCATATATTCCATAGTCTATCCCCTTTAATTATGTTTGGCTGGATTATTTTAGCTATTGGCTCATATCGTGCGAATGTATTGGGGTTAATTCGTTCCATACTGTTAGGACTTATGAGTTCATTACCATTAGGCGTACTAAAAGGTACAACTCCATTTTCTATTGTAGCTACATTGGCACTTTGCATTGCACTTGTACCACTTGGGTTAAGAGTTTTAAAAGATGGTTCGAGACCTAGTTTGAAGAAAATAATTGGTTCAGTTATATTAATAATCATTTTGTTAGTTGGTTTATTTGTACTTGGAGAGTTAGGATAATTAGGACAAGATATTGCGATTCTTTAATTAAGGTAGATTATTTTATACGTGGAGGTGAAGACGTTGATTCTAGTTATTGGTGGGGCTCGTAGTGGAAAGAGTTCCTATGCCGAAAGACGAATAAAGGAGTTACAAACAAACGCAAATGATGTAGTTTATATTGCTACTGCAATCCCGTTTGATGGAGATATGAATGAAAGAATTAAAAGACATCAAGAAGATCGTCCGATAGATTGGCATACTGTTGAGCGATATAAACAATTTAATCAATTAAAAATGAATGAAGAATTTATTAAATCGAAGTATGTCATTTTAGATTGCATGACAGTTATGATTACAAATTTACTGTTTGATCATTATACTGATATTGATTTTGAAACCATTAAGAATGAGCAAATAAATAAACTAGAATCAGATATAGAAAATGAAGTGAACGAGTTGATAGATGTTTGTGATCAACACGGTAAGACATTCATAATTGTATCGAATGAGGTAGGTTATGGACTTGTTCCATCTTATCGATTAGGCAGGATTTTTAGAGATATTGCTGGGCGTATAAATCAAAAAATTGCTGCAAGAGCAGAAGAAGTTATACTCGTTACAGCTGGTATACCATTAAGAATAAAGTAGGAGTACCGATATGAATCGTTTTAAAATGATCCTCAGTTTTTTTTCAACAATCCCGGTTAAAAATTACGATTTTATTGAAGCCGAACTAGGAAAAGGAATTAGATTGGTTCCATTAGTAGGTGTGTTATTTGGTTTAATACTTGTTAGTTTGAATAGTGGAATTTCATTTATTTTGGAGAAAGAAGCGGGTGCATTTCTTATTCTACTAGTCTATTTATTCTTAACGGGTGGATTACATTTTGATGGAGTAGCTGACACATCAGATGGAATTTTTAGTCATCGTTCAAAAGAAAGAATACTAGAGATTATGAAAGATAGTCGCATTGGGGCATTTGGGGTAATTTCTTTAATTGTTATATTTTTAGGGGATTGGTTATTTTTATCAAAGAGTACAACATTTGTTATTTTTTTATTTCCGATTATTGGAAGATGCATCGCCTTATTCACATGCAGAATAAGTACTTATGCTAGAAATGAAGGATTTGGAAGTCAATTTATAATAGAAGCCAAAAAATCTAATTCATTATTTGTTCTAATTGTCTATGTGTTACTCATTTGTGTAAGTAGTATTTTAATTAATGAAATAGCCATTATTGTTGCGGTATGCGTCACGTTTATTTTTATTACTTTCATAACGAAAAGAATCAATCAAAAACTTGATGGAATTACAGGGGATGTAATTGGATTTACAATTGAAATTTCCCAATTATGCTTTTTAATTTTTGCTGTTATAGGTGAGAGATTAGTATGAGAATTTATTTAATTAGACATACAGAAAGCATTGGAAATAGACAAAAGGTTTATGCAGGAATGACTGATTTTGATTTAACAGAAAAAGGCTATAGTCAAATAGGTGGTGTGATAACCCAGTTTACGAAAATGATTGAACCTACTTCACGCTATACTTTGTATTCTAGTCCACTTCGTAGATGCACTTTATTAAGTGATGCGATTGAAGAATTAATAGGAGAATCAAAAATAGTTGATTGTAGGTTACAGGAGACAAATTTTGGGCTATTTGAAGGGAAATCATATACTGATCTTTTAAATGAAGTGCCTGAAGTTGTAGAAAAGTGGAATGAAGATTTGATTCATTTTCAAATTCCGAATGGGGAAAGCTTAAAGCAGTGTGCAGAAAGAGTTAATACATTTTGTCATGACATTAGATCGAAAAACGAAGATGTAATAGTAGTATCACATGGGGGAATTATGAAGCTACTACTCTTAAATTTACTTCATTTAGATTTAAGTCATTTCTGGAAATTTTATACGAGTAATGGATGTATTATTGAAATTGAGTATAATGATGGTTTTGGATTTTTGAAAAATATCATTCAACTAAATTAAGAGGATGGAGAAACTTGAACACAAAAAGAATTGTTTTACTTTCATTATTTATCGCATTAAGTGCAGTACTGTCTAATATAAAAATAGTCTATTCTATTGCATTTGATTCATTGCCGGCTTTTCTGGCTGCTATGATGATTTCACCGATTGCCGGCGGGATTGTAGGGGCACTAGGTCATCTTCTTACAGCAATTACTTCAGGTTTTCCATTTACAGTACCAGTGCATCTATTTATCGCAATACAAATGCTTGTGATTGTTTGGATTTTTGGCGTATTATTTAAAAAAATGAATCAATACATCGCAATGGTAGTGGCAATTATTTTAAATGGTCCAGTCGCAACTTTATTAAGTGGTCTATTAATTGCTTATTTGAATCACTCGTTTACAGTAAAGACTATTAGTAGTTTTTTTATGTTAATGGTTGTGCCATTGACTTTAGCTTCAGCGGCCAATATTGTTTTAGCATTTATACTTCAAAAGGTGATGAAACGTGCAAATTTCAAAATATAGGGATTTAACCTTAATGCATATAGATAAGAATCGTTATTTTACAATTGCTTGTGATAGCTGCGGTGGAATAGGGATGAGCGAGCTTGATTTCATAAAAGTTGATGAAGAAATTGTAGGTTATTTAACGGCGAAATTATGTTTAGTTGAAACATTAGCATTTCGCGCTAAGCCTACGGTATTAATCAATACTTTATGTGTAGAAATGAACGGAAGAGGTAAGCGAATAATAAACGGGATTGAAAAAGCGATTAAAGAATATAATGAAGCTAATTTTTATGAAGACAACTTAGAAATAAACATTACTGGAAGTACAGAAGAAAATATCCCAACAAAACAAACAGGTTTAGGAATTACTTTAATGGGAGAAATTTATAATCCATTTAATAGAAAAGAAGTCATTTCAGGTGACGTTGTAATATTAATTGGCTATCCAAAAGTAGGAAATGAAGTATTAGAGGATTTAAATAAAAATAAAAACGAAATCATTAATTTTAATTCATTAAAGCATATAACTAATTGCGAAGATGTCTCTGATCTATTACCAATTGGATCAAAGGGCGTTCAGTATGAATTGAATCTATTGATGGAGACGAATAATATCGATATAAAATTATTGAGTCAAACTAGTATCCCGTTACATAAATCAGCTGGTCCAGCGACATGCGCACTAGCAATTATTAAACATGGTGCTATTGAAGAATTAAAAAGGCAAATCTCACAGCCAATCACTTTACTAGGTGAGATTGTTTAATAGTTTGAAATAAAATGATTGGAGAATTAAAATGGCAGATGCTTTGAAAAATGTATATAACCACGAATTAATTTCAAAAATCGCAAACGAAATCAATACCGTTTATACAGAGTTTAATCGTAAAACTTTTATTGATAAAGTATTCAATGGAAACTGGGAAGAAAAAACATTAAAGGAAAGAATGAGACATATTACGATTTGTTTGGGAGAGACACTTCCAAACAAATATGAAAAATCAATAGAGATTTTAAGTAGTATTTTAGAGAAATTTCCAAAGGGCCAATTAAGTAGTATTTTCTTTCCTGATTTTGTTGAAGTGTACGGCTTAGATCACTGGGAAAAATCAATAGAAGCCCTAGAAATATTCACACAGCACTCAACATCAGAATTTGCTGTTAGACCTTTCATTGTACAAGACCAAGAACGAATGATGACACAAATGCTAAAATGGTCTACTCATCCAGATGAACATGTAAGAAGGCTTGCAAGTGAAGGATGCCGACCCAAATTACCATGGGGAATGGTTCTTAAAAGTCTAAAAAAAGACCCAACTCCAATTCTTCCGATTCTAGAAAACTTAAAGGAAGATGAGTCATTATATGTTCGCAAAAGTGTAGCAAATAATTTAAACGATATTTCTAAAGATCACCCAACTCTAGTATTAAAGATTGCGAAAGAATGGTACGGTAAAATTCCACATACCAATTGGATTACAAAGCACGCATGTAGAACCCTATTAAAAAAAGGTAATATAGAAGCTTTAACGATTTTTGGATTCCAAACGACAAAAGCAATCCATATAGACCAATTCCAATTACAATCAGACAATATAGAAATTGGTGGGGACATAAAATTTTCTTTTACGATTCATAGTAACGAACCGACCACCACAAAACTTAGAATCGAATTCGCAATTGATTACGTAAAGTCAAAAGGTAACCGTACAAGAAAAATCTTTAAAATATCCGAAAACACAATTGAAAATGACAAAACATTATCATACAACAAAACACACTCTTTCAAAAACTTATCAACAAGAAAACATTACCCAGGTCAACATAGCATCACACTACTAATCAATGGAGTGGAAAGTGGAACGTATGACTTTACGGTAAAATAAAAATGAGATTCCAATTTTTTGGAATCTCTATGTTTTTAAAAATTCAGCTTACCTATCTTTTCCCACTTACCCTTGTCTCTTGTGCATCATCACATCTTCTGTTAATGGTGTAAAGCCAAGTTTTTCTTGTAAAACATTTTTAGGAATTTGTGACTTAGTGATTGTAACTGCTGTAACTTTTCGATTGATGTTTTCATTATGGATGATCGACATTATATCATAAAAATAAGGTATAGCTGCTTCAGTATAAGCAACAGCTAATATTTCTGAATACCCGGTATCTGGTCTTATTGTCATACCAAAATAGGCAATGACTTGGTTTTCTAGTTTACATTCAACTGCATAGTCGAATTCAATTGATCCATAATACTCATTCATCATGGCAACTTGTTCGTTAGTAAGAATTTGTTGCTTCATTTTTAAATCTTTCCAAACATTAAATTGAAATTGATCTTTTATCTCATACGAAAATCCAGGAATACTTTGGATCGTTTTTATAA
Organism: Gottfriedia acidiceleris; assembly: GCF_004138285.1. Classification (GTDB taxonomy): domain Bacteria; phylum Bacillota; class Bacilli; order Bacillales; family Bacillaceae_G; genus Gottfriedia; species Gottfriedia acidiceleris_A. The sequence continues at coordinate 35,062 of NZ_SCFN01000014.1, forward strand.
GAAGTGGATAATGCGCACCAACTATTTGAGAACGACTTGTAATGTTGAAGCCTTTTGATAAGAAATAGTCTATTTGTTTTCCCCACTGTCCTCTAAATCGCTGTGCAAATAGTTTGCCACCGTATTCCTCACTAACAGCAAATTGATAAACTCTTTCAAATAATTCATCTCGCACAGTATCCTCATATTCTGGCAATACCCATGGATAACCTAAAGAAACAAATTCTCCTTTACCAGAAAAACTCATATAGCCAACAAGCTGATCTCCGTCAAAAGCAAAGCATCTAGATTTTTCATTAAATTCAGATTGGTGTTCAAATAATTTTGGAGATAAAGTTGGTTTCCAAGCATATGGTAGAGATTCTGTCATCTTATTCCAAAAATCATACTGCAAATCAAGATCTGCTGGACTCTCATAAAAACGATAATCTATAGTCATATCAATATCCTTTCCTAAATCGTACTAATTTTAATAGTATCAAATTAATTTGGATTTGAACGTCAAGAATAGCTAATTTTACTAAAATATAACAGTAACATCTAAGAGGGTCAATTAAATAAATATCACATTAATTAAAGTATGATTTTATCGTCATTCTGTTTCCTATAAAAAGAGAATTGAGTAAAATCAATACTTAGATGATAAAGATATTAGGTACTGTCCAGTATTAAAGGTATGCAAATAAAATAGTGTATTTATATATTAGAAACGTACAAATAAAAAAGCTAAAACTGATTAAATTTGGAAAATCTGTAATTAAAAAAGTCAAATCTGCAAATAAAATTAGTGACTAAAAATAATTTAGTGAATAACATCCCGATAATAACGTTCTTTATTAATAATTACATATTTATAGTCCTTAAGGTAACGCTATGAAAATGACCTAAATTAGGAGGGTACTATGCGAGCGGTTACTTATCAAGGGCATTATAATGTAAAAACGATTAAAGTAGATGATCCAAAAATTCAACATAAAGACGATGTCATTATTAAAATTACTTCAACCGCGATCTGTGGTTCTGATTTACATCTCTACCAAGGAAATTTTCCAATTAAGGAAGGCTATATTATTGGACATGAGCCGATGGGAATAGTTGAAGAAGTTGGTTCAGGTGTTACTAATTTAAAAAAAGGGGATCGAGTCGTAATTCCATTTACAGTAGCATGCGGAACTTGTCCATATTGTAATCATGGTTTACAAAGTCAGTGCGATAACTCGAATCCACATTATGATTCAGGTGGCTATTTTGGCTATACTTCCAAGTTTGGAGATTATCCAGGTGGACAAGCAGAGTATTTAAGGGTACCGTTTGGCAATTATACACCGTTTAAAATACCAGAAAGCTGTGAGTTAGATGATGATCATCTATTGTTTCTCTCAGATGTACTACCAACTGCATATTGGAGTGTTGATCATGCAGGAGTGAAAGAGCGAGATACAGTCATTGTATTAGGATGTGGTCCAATTGGGTTAATGGCTCAGGAGTTTGCCTGGAAAAAAGGCGCAAAAAGAGTTATTGCAGTAGATTATATCGATTATCGATTAGAACATTCGAAAAAGATGAATAAAACTGAAACCTATGATTTTTCGAAAGATCCAGATATGGGTGAAACCTTAAAGGAGATAACAAAAGGTGGAGCTGATGTTGTAATTGATTGTGTTGGTATGGATGGGAAGAAATCGCCGTTAGAATTCATTGAACAGAAAATGAAATTACAAGGTGGAACACTAGGACCAATTCAAATTGCTACAAAAGCTGTTAAAAAATGTGGAACTGTTCAAATCACAGGAGTTTATGGTGGGAACTATAATGCTTTTCCTTTAGGCGCATTTTTTAGTAGAAATATTAATATAAAAATGGGTCAAGCTCCGGCAAGACATTATATGCCATTCCTATATGAACAAATAGAAAGTGAAAAGATTGATCCAACAAAAATTATTACTCATAAATTATCTTTAGATGAAGCAGATCATGCTTATCATATTTTTAATAATAAAGAAGATAATTGTATTAAAGTAGTTTTGAAACCATAAATAAAGGAGGTCAATATTTTGAACTCCTTTAAATTTATCTAGAGAGATATCTTATTTTGTTTATAATCTAATTGATTTGAATGCGACATTTTATAGGCCATCACTCCAAATAATACTCCCGCCAGTCCTCTGAATATTGTTGAAATAATCATCGCAATATTCATACTGAATGATTCAAGTAAAAAAACACCAAATTGTGGAGCGATGAAGGCAACGATTGAAAGTAAGAAATTATAATTAGCAATATAGGAAGTGCGATGTTCTTCTTCAGTAGCCTCTAGTAAGCTATTAAATAATATTAAAACTGTACCAGATACAAAAAATCCTGAAGTAAAGTTTACGATAAATAAGTATACATAATTTGTTGATAAAATATTTAAAATAGGTGCAGAGGCCATTCCGATTGAAATCCAAATTAATAATTGAGTATTACTATAACGGTTCGCCATCTTTGCCCACCAACGAAAGCTAACGATTTGTGAAAGTTGGTTGCTTACTGTAAATAAACTAATCCAAAAAGCAGTTGCATGAGCAAATCTTATTTGATAAATCGAAAATAAAGACCATGCCATTTGCCACGCGAAGTTAAAAAATAGTGCACAAACTAAAAATGAGATATAGGGTTTATACTGAAAAAGATGTTTTGAAAAAGGAGAATGATGATTTGAAATTTCAATTTTTTGCTTCTCCTCTTTATGTTTCAATATATAAAAGAACTCAATCATTCCAAATATAAATGCAAATAAAAAAAGTAATTGATATGGAAGGGCACTTTTTGGGCTAATGGATTTCATACATATTCCTGCTACAAGCGTTACAATCATTCCCGTAAAGGTTAGTATTCTATTTCGATTGCCAAAAAATGTGTTTCGACGATCTGCTGGAATTAAATCACCAATAAATGCTTGCCAGCTTAAGTTTAAAAATGTACCGGGAAAATTCATTAATGCAATTAAAATAACAAAAAACCATGCGATATGCTCTGATTTAATAAATGGAAGAAAAACCATTATTAATAGAAAGAAACGCGTAAAGAAAATGGAGTAAGCAGTGAATTTTCTTTTCTCTTCTAACTTATTAACCATAAACGCAGCTGGGAGCATTGCGGCCATTCCGACAATTGAAGGTAAGGAAGAAATTAAACCAACTTGATAATTGGTAGCACCTAAAATTGCAATTGCGAACAATATAAAATAGTTATTTGATAAACTAATTGCGATTGTAGATGCGGCTCCATTTTTAATACTCTGGGATTCATTGTGTAGCACATCCTGTTTACTGTAAATCAACTGACGTTCCTTCTTCCTTTTTTAATTTCATAATTTAGATAAAATATTCGATTTTAAATTTTTAAATAATTCATTAGAACAATAGCATATTTATTCACTAAATTCTATGTTTTAGAACTAAGATTTAATGTAAAATAATGGCTTTATTTTAAGTAGAAATTTCCAAAAATTAGCTATTAATTTCAGAGTTTAAAAATTGCATTTTATAGTTATTTTTAATAAACTAGAATAATCTGTCTGATGTACTAGGAATCATATTTTAACCATATTAAATATTGGAAAGAACATTTTTTAATAGTTAAGCCATACTAATATTAGAATTGACGTAAAAATAATCCTAATTATTTCATCGTCAATTTTTTATTTCACTTTAGGAAATTATATATTGGCAACGATGATAAGTGCTCGACGTAGTAGCCAATTCTAGGTATAGAGTATAAGTGCAACTACGTCTCTGACTTCGCTCAAAAAGGTTTGCCAATAGACAAGTTTTCTTTATTTACATAATGAACTATATTCGGCAAGGAGAAGAGACATATGTTTTCACCAGTTTACAAGGTAAATGATGAAGGAGAAATTTATTTAAGTACGAAAAGTTTTTCAGTTTCATACGACCAATTTAAAGAGGATGAGCAAGGAAACGCATACGTAATTGTAAAAAGCGGGGAAGAACCTCTAATTAGAGTAAAGCTACTTCTTCAAAATATAGGTAATGCGAAAACACCGGAATTAGAAGTGAAAAACAAATCTGGACTAGGTCAGGTGGAAATAAGATTACTTCGAGTAAAAATTAAAAAATTCAAAAATGGATGGGGAGCAAAAATTGCTTTATCGAATGGAGAGGTAACGATTAAAGGAGATATTCCAAAACACGTCAAGATCCAAGTGGTTCGAAAAGTAAAGTTAGCGTAAGTAGTATTTTTAATTAATTTAAAATTTAATGAATTTTGTTCTAATATTTTCTTGTACTTATTATATATATTACTCTTAAAATTTTTAATCTAAAAATCTTATTCATAATGAATGGAGACTGTTAGACAGTTTAACCTCCGACTTTAGCCTGAGTTCTCAAACGACTCAGGTTTTTTATTGAATTATTCAAGTAAATATTTTCTTTTTTAGATTTACTACTTTGAAAAAATATATTAAATGAATCAAACAATTTTGTGGAATATATAAAGGATTTATTGTGGTATTAAGGAATATTTAAAGAAAATAATATTTTCTAATAAACTTTTTTAATGATACTATTTAACAAAATAATTAATCAGATCCCCAATAGGTTCTAGTTATTTACTAATACCATTATTTTAGTTATCGGACTATAAAATAAATTGTTATTAAGGATGTGAAAGTAATTAATATTGAAAATATAGAAGCGTTTATACATGTAATACACTATGGTAGCTTTAACAAAGCTGCGGAATCACTTTTTCTGACACAACCAACAGTTACAGCTAGAATTCAATCGTTGGAAAGGGAATTAAATTGCCAACTTTTTCACCGTACTGGTAAGCAAGTTAATATCACAGAAGAAGGTAAGCGTTTCTTACCGTATGCTCAACAATTAGTTCATATATACGAAAAAGGGAAAATGCATATAAATCCAAAAAAATCTCACAATAATGAATTGAAAATTGGCTGCACAGTATCAGTTTCAAATTATGTAATATCAGAAATTCTGCCAAAGTTATCTTTAAGTAATAAAGAAATACATTATAAAGTTATTACAGGAAAGAGCGATGAATTAATAAATAAAGTATTAAATAATGAAATTGATATAGGTTTTGTTCGGAAAATAAGTCACCCTAGTTTAGAATCAATTAAATTATTTGAGGATCCAATTACACTTTATGTATATCAAGGTCATCCGTTTATTTCAAGAAATTTAATTACAATCCAAGATATTGCTCAAGAGAATCTTATTTTTTTTGAATGCGGCTCATTGGATTGGCTTAGAATTCATCGGTTATTTGAAAATCTAGAAGCTCCTCCAAATATAAGAATTCATACTGATAGTTCCGAGATGGCTAAAAAACTTATTTTAGAACGATTTGGAATTGCTTTCTTGCCTAGTATAAGTGTGAAGAGAGAAGTTAGTGAAGGATTGCTATATCCAATACATATTGAAGAAACAAAAGGAATTTATCTACAAACAAATATTTTCTGTAATCGTGGAGAATATACAGATTTACTGAATGAAATAGTTGATTTAAGCAAAGAGTTGGTGAAATAACCAGCTCTTTTTTTATTAGGAAAGTTAAAGTTTTATGCAATTTAAATAGTACTGAGAGAAATCCATGAGACTTATTAAGAACAATAGATAACAATTATGCTGTATAAGTACAAGCATAAACTTAGAATTCGTCCTATAAGTTAATTCAAATATTTAATAGAACGATAGAAAAGTTCTATTGAAAAACCCGTTGACTAAATTTTCTGTCAGTGATAAAGTTTATAACAATTAATTCCAAGTTAACCGATAAGAAATATTGGTTTTGTAAAACGTGAGGAGGGAAAGCTTTGAAGGATATCGTCATTATTTCTGCTAGTTCATCACCAAACTCGAGGTTGAATGGCATACTCCAATTTGTTAAAGAAAAATGGATCAAAGAAGGTATTAATGTATGTCAGGTAAATATTGGGGATTTACCATCGGAATCTTTAATTAAAAGTGATTTTAATAATGAAGAAATTAAAGAGGCGCTTAATAAAATTGAGAATTCGATTGGTGTTGTTATTGCAGGACCTGTTTATAAAGCATCTTATTCTGGTTTATTAAAAATATTTTTAGATTTAATACCTCAGAATGGTTTGAAAAATAAAGTTGTCCTTCCTATTTTTATTGGCGGTACAATTGCTCATTTACTAAGTCTAGAATATGCATTAAAACCAGTTCTCTCTGTACTTGGGGGAAACCATTTTGTAACGGGGGTTTATGCGATTGATGATTGGATTAGTAGAGATTATCAAAATCATTTTTCTTTATCAAATGAATTAACAGAGAGGTTAAATAAAGCAACTGAAGAATTATCCGAAGAGTTAATTTGGCTAGCAGTAAGACCCTAAAAAAAATTATTAAGAAATGAGGAAATGGGAATGAAAAAGTTTGTAATTACACTTGTATCGTTAGTAGTCATAGTTTTAATCATTACATTTGCTTTAAAAAATAAAGATAAAGAGGCAGCAACAGCTTCTGATTCAAATACAAAAGTTCAAATGATTGTCGTAGGTACAGGTACACAATTTCCTAAAGTGTGCTTTATCGATAAAGATGGAAATTTAACTGGCTTTGACGTTGAACTAGTAAAAGAAATTGATAAAAGATTACCAGAATACAAGTTTGATTTAAAAACGTATGAATTTTCGAGCTTATTGTTAAGTCTGGAAACTAAGAAAATCGATTTTGTTGCACATGAAATCGAAAAAAATCCAGAGAGGGAAGAGAAATATTTATTTAATAAAGAAGCTTATGCACATTGGAAAAATAAAATCGTTGTGGCAAAAGGGAATAATTCAATTCAATCAATCGATGATTTAAAAGGCAAAAAGGTATTAACATCGGCTACAAGTGCAGAAGCACAGATTCTTGAAAACTATAATAAAGCACATAATAACGCAATTAAAATTGTTTATCAAAATGGTGGAGCGAATGACACTGTACAACAAATCACGTCTGGGCGAGTAGATGCTACAGTTGCTGCAGATTTTACTTTATCTTTGATTGATCCAAAAGGTGAATTAAAGACAGTAGGTCCAGCTTTAACCGAGGCTGATGTATTGTTTGCATTTAGAAAAAATGATGCAAAAGATCAACAATTAGCAGATGCAATTGACGGAGCATTAGTAAAAATAAAAGCTGATGGAACACTTGCTAAGTTAAGTAAACAATGGTTAGGTGCAGATTTTACAAATAATTAAAGCAAAAACCAAAGGGTGAGAAGAAATGGGTGCTGAATTTAAAGCTGTTTTGATAATTGAGTATTTTCTTAAATTACTACCTTTTATAAAGATTTCGTTAATCATTGTCGGGAGCTCTATTTTAGTGGGGTTGGGCATTGGGTTACTTATAGCTCTACCAAGATTGTATAAGGTACCAATTTTTCAAAGAATCTCGCAGGTATATGTTTCGTTTTTTAGAGGAACTCCAATTTTAATTCAATTATTTTTAATTTATTATGGTGTACCTGAGATATTGAAACTAATAAAAGTAGACGTTAGTAGAATCGATGTTTTGTATTTTGTCATTTTAACATATGGCTTACACAGTGCAGCCTTTATTTCAGAAGGGATTCGTGCATCAGTTAGTGCTGTAGATCGAGGACAAATTGAAGCGGCATATTCAGTTGGAATGGATAGTTACCAAGCTTTTAAGAGAATCATTGCACCACAAGCTTTCACTATTTGGATACCAATATTAGGGAATTTATTAATAGGAACTCTAAAAGATACATCATTAGCGTTTACGTTAGGAGTGATGGAGTTAACGGGTCAGTCACAGACATTAGGATTACTAAATCGCCATTTCATTGAATCTTATCTTGCTCTTGCAATCATGTATTTTATTTTAAGTGTCTTTCTTGAAAAAGGATTTAACTTATTAGAAAAGCGGTTTGGAAAATATGAAAGTATTAGTGTTGAAAAGCATGTAAAGTCTTTTAAAATCCGTAATCTATTCGGAAAAATGAACCGTGACGTCGTAGTTGTGAAAGAGAGTACGAGATTATGAAACTAGATATCTCATTTATATGGCAAGCATTTATACAAATTCTACCTGCGATTCCAACTTCACTTTTCATTACTGTTTTGTCAGTCTTTATTGGATTTTTTATAGGAACTTTTACTGCAATTGTTCGGATTTATAAAGTCCCAATTCTGAGTCAGGCTGCATCTAGTTACGTTACGATTATTCGAGGAACGCCAATGATAACGCATTTGTTAATTATTTATTACTCGGTCTCGATGTTACTAGATCCATTTGCTAAACATTATCACTTTGGATTTAATTCATCATCAATACCAATGATGGCTTTTGCAATTATATCTTTTTCTATTACAGCAGGTGCGTACTTATCTGAGGTGGTTAGAGCTGGAATTACAAGTATCGATCGAGGGCAAATCGAAGCTGCTTATTCAGTGGGTATGACAACAACACAAGCACTTAGACGAATAGTATTTCCGCAAGCCTTCGCTGTGAGTTTACCAAATTTATCAAATACATTTATTGGCATGCTACATGGATCAACTTTGGCATTCATTGTTTCTGTTGTGGATATAAACGCAAAGGCACAAATTGTAGCCTCTACAAATTGGAAGTTTTTTGAGGCTTATATTGCAGCTGCATTAATTTTTTGGGGAATCACTTTTGTCATTGAGAGAATGACAAGTTTATTAGAAAAGAGATTTAGTGTCTTTAGTCGAGGTGGAGTGAAATGATTACTTTAACGAATGTAACAAAGTCCTTTGGAAAAAATCACGTGCTAAAAGGTATCGACTTAACTGTTAAAAAAGGTGAGGTCGTCGCAATTCTTGGACCAAGTGGATCAGGGAAAACAACTTTACTTCGTTGTATAAATTATTTAGAAAAACCTAGTAAAGGGCAAATTACAGTAGACGATTTTAAAGTAGATTTTAGTCAAGCTTCCAAAAACGAAATTCTTTTATTACGTCAGAAAACAGCTATGGTATTTCAGCAATTTAATTTATTTAAAAATAAAACAGTTGTTGAAAATGTAATGGAAGGATTAATAGTAGCTAAAAAATGGTCAAAGGAAGCAGCTTACAAAAAAAGCGCTGAATTGCTTGAGAAAGTAGGCTTAGGAAACAAGTTAGATTCTTACCCTATACAGTTATCAGGTGGACAGCAACAAAGAGTAGGAATTGCTCGTGCTCTTGCTTTAAATCCAGAAGTCATTTTATTCGACGAACCAACCTCTGCATTAGACCCTGAATTAGTAGGTGAAGTATTAGCGATTATACGCAAAATAGCAAAAGAAGGAATTACATTGATTATCGTTACACATGAAATGGCATTTGCAAGGGATGTAGCCAACCATGTTGTGTTTATGGACGGCGGCATAATTGTAGAGGAAGGAAATCCAAAAGAAATATTTCAATCACCTAAAGAAGAAAGAACAATTCAGTTTTTAAAACGATTTTCAGAGGAAGACATGTACTATATTTAAAAAAATGGAGGAAAGTAAATGGGACTTAAATATGGTTTCTTAGATCAAAGTGTTATTTTTCCAGGCCAAACTGCAAACGAAGTACTTTTAAACACTATTAATCTAGCAAAGGAAGCCGAAAGATTAGGATTCAATCGATTTTGGGTATCAGAACACCACAATTCACAAGGGATTGCTGGATCTTCACCTGAAGTACTTGTGTCACATATTCTTGCTAAAACTGAACGAATTTCTGTTGGTTCAGGTGGAGTTATGTTACAGCACTATAGTCCGTATAAAGTGGCAGAGAACTTTAACGTATTAGCAAATTTATCACCTAATAGGGTAGAGCTTGGCATAGGTAGAGCACCGGGAGGATTTCCAAAATCGAGCCAGGAGCTACAAAAAAACTTGAAAGAACCGCAATCTCTTGAAGAGAAAATCGATGAACTAGAAAATTTTTTATATCAAGAAGCTTCAGAAGTAAGCTCCTTTGATTCTTTACAAGCTTCCCCATTACCACAGATTAGAGTTCCGCTATTTTTATTAGGAACGAGTGCATCAAGTGCAAAATTTGCAGCTGAAAAAGGTTATCCATATGCTTTTGCATTATTCATAAATAATGATCCAACCGCAGCAAAGGAAGCGATCAAAGTTTATCATAATTCATTTAATCATCAAAGTGGTCGAAAGCCAAAGTTCATTTTAGCATTGTCTACGATTGTTACTGAAACGGAAGAAGAAGCACTAAAACTTTCAAATCAATTGCAAACAGTAAGAGTTACATTAGGAAATGGTCAAATCGTAAATGTTGGAACACTAGAGCAGGCTGAGGTTTATGCTAGGCAAGCGGGTCAAACCTATACTACTGAAGTTCGAGATGCAGATGTTCTTAATGGAACAAAAGAAACTTTTCAAAAAAGAATTTTTGATTATCAAAGAGAATTCGGGATCGATGAATTTATTTTTACATCATTGATTCCAAATTTTAAACGAAGAGTTCGTTCACTTCAATTAATAAAAGAGGCTTTTACAGAAATAACCGTGTGAGACAAAAGTTTAGGAGTTGAAGACCATGCAAATTGATATACCAGAAGCACTATTTGAAAAACTAGTCCAAATAAGAAGGAATTTGCATGCAAATCCAGAGTTAGCATTTGAAGAATATGAAACAACAGCTACACTTGTGCAACTTTTAACAGAGTATAACATTCGAATCCTTCCATTGCCTTTACAAACGGGACTTGTTGCAGAAATCGGTAATGAAAATGACGGACCTACGATTGCAATTAGAGCAGACATCGATGCGCTTCCAATTCAAGAGGAAACTGGATTATCTTATTCATCAAGAAATCCTAATAAAATGCACGCCTGTGGACATGATTTTCATACAGTAGCAATTCTAGGTACAGCAATTTTATTAAAAAAAATTGAAAAAGAGCTACCTGGGAAAGTTCAAATCATTTTTCAACCTGCAGAAGAAATTGGAAAAGGTGCATTAGAAATTATTAAAACAAATGTATTAAAGGATACAAAAGTGATTATTGGCATGCACAATAAACCTGATTTACCAACTGGAACCATAGGCATAAAGGCAGGTCCCTTAATGGCATCTGCTGATGGATTTACTGTTGAAATAAATGGGAAATCAAGCCATGCAGCAGTGCCAGAAGCAGGCTTGGATTCTATTTTATCGGCATCACATATTATTACTTCACTTCAATCGATTGTCAGTCGTAATATTAGTCCGCTTGAAAGTGCAGTAGTAAGCGTAACGAAATTTCATAGTGGGAGAGCATCGAATGTGATTGCAGACAAAGCGGTTTTTAGTGGTACGGTTCGTACTTTTAATAAGAAAGTAAGGCAGACCATTCAAGACCGATTAGATGAAATTTGTAAGTCCGTTGGAGGTGCATTTAACACGGATGTTCATACTATTTGGAATGCAGGCCCACCTACTGTTACAAATAATGAAAAGCTAGCACGAATTGCACGGGATATTGCAATCAAACAAGATTTAAATGTAATTGAGCCAAAAGTTTCAGCTGCTAGTGAAGATTTTTCCTACTATTTAGAAGAAATTCCAGGCTTATTCGTATTTTTTGGTACTTCAGGAAAACACGAGTGGCATCACCCTCAGTTTGACCTTGATGAGAGTGCAATTTTGTTAAGCATTAGATTTTTTACAGATTTTTCGATCAAGATTCTGAATGAACTTTCTAAAAAAGTAGTTAATATAGGAGGAAATAAATGAGTACTCTATCAATTGAATTAAGTAACTTTAGTCAACTTTATGAATTATTACATCAAAAAACATTCAACTTAACAAAAGAGAAACTGCAATGGAAGAAAAATGATAAATCATGGAGTATTGCAGAAGTATTAACACATTTATTAGATCATCTGTTTGTAGTGAACTTCAGACTAAGGGAAGTATTAGCAGGATCAAGTGTTCAATTACCTGCTTTTAATCAAGATGAATGGATTAAAGGGCAGTATGCAAATGATGGAGATGTTTCTGACGTACTAGAAACTTACCGTATTAATTTACATTACAATAATCAATTACTTAAACGATTAACAACTGATGATTGGAAGAAAAGCGGAACAAATGCTCATAATGTAATTGTTACTGTTGAAGAAATTATTAAGTCTTTTATCTCACATGTTCATCTTCATTTGAAACAAATACAACGTATTTTGTATGAGTACAGTTTAGTTTAAATGAGGAGGTAAATTATGTCTTCAAACCGCTTAATTATTAGAGAGTCTAAGCCGAATGAATTAGATAAAATAAAAAAAGTGTTAATAGAAGCATATGAACAATATGCTGCCATTCTTACTAAAGAACAGTGGGAAAACTATAAAAATAGTATTATTGATGCAACTGAAAAGAGTAAAACAAAGACAAAACTTGTTGCGATTGCAGATAATGTTCTATTAGGAGCATGTTTTATCTATGATTCTGCTGAAAAGGCATATGGTTTAACGGATCTAGAAATTGATTATCCTATTATCCGGTTGATAGGCGTTTCTCCTAAAGCAAGAGGATTAGGAATTGCTACAGAACTAATTAGAGCAAGCTGCAATCTTTCATTAGAATGGGGATCGGATCGAATCGTTCTTCACACATCCGATATGATGAAATCTGCTATTAGATTATATGAGAAATTAGGGTTTAAACGGGCTAAACAATATGAATTTATGAATGGAAATATTCTTGTTAAAAGCTACGAACTAAATATTAACAATACAGCAATATTAACAAATTAATGGAGGGGAATAGAATGACTAAACGAAAAAAACTAAAGCTAGGAGCACTAGTACATGGGGTAGGAGGCAGCATGTCTGGCTGGCGACATCCGGAAGTTCAAACAGATGCAAGTGTAAATCTTTCCTACTATCAAGAGCAAGTGAATATTGCTGAGAATGGAAAGTTTGATTTAGTTTTTATTGCAGATGGTTTATATATTACAGAAAAATCAATACCGCATTTTTTAAATCGTTTTGAACCAATTACAATATTATCTGCACTAGCAACCGTTACAAAGAATATTGGCTTAGTCGGCACTCTATCAACTACCTATAGTGAACCGTTTACTGTAGCAAGACAGTTTATGTCAATTGATCATATTAGTAATGGCCGTGCAGGATGGAATCTAGTTACTTCACCACTCGAAGGTTCTGCTAAAAACTATAGTAGAAACTTACATCCTACACATGATGATCGTTATAAAATTGCAGAAGAACACTTAGAAGTAACAAGAGGTCTATGGGATTCTTGGGAAGATGACGCATTTATCCGAGATAAAGAATCAGGTGTGTTTTTTGATCCGAAAAAACTACACAGATTAAATTATGAAGGCAAATATTTTCAAGTAGAAGGTCCTCTTAATATTGGACGCTCTAAGCAAGGCCAACCAGTAGTATTTCAAGCTGGTTCATCAGAAAGCGGTAAGGATTTAGCTGCTAAGGCAGCCGACGCAGTATTTACTGGTCATGATAATATAGAAGATGCTAAGCAATTTTATAAAGATGTAAAGGATCGAGCGGTAGAGTACGGCAGATCAAAAGATGATCTTGTTATTTTTCCAGGCATTGCCCCAATTGTTGGCCGAACTGAAGAGGAGGCAGAGCAAAAATATTTAGATCTTGTTAATTTAACAAGTATTGAAAATGCATTGGATTACTTAGGGCGTTTCTTTGAACATCATGACTTTTCTCAATATCCGTTAGATGAACCATTCCCGGATATTGGCGATTTAGGGAAAAATAGTTTTAGAAGTAATACGGATAAGATTAAAAAAGAAGCGAAAGAAAAAGGCTTAACACTTAGACAAGTAGCTTTACAGGCAGCTACTCCTAGAAGTGCTTTTATTGGCACACCAGAAAAAATTGCCAATCTAATTCAAGAGTGGTATGAACAAGAAGCAGCTGACGGTCTAATGATTTACTCCGCAATTCCAAGTGCGTTAAAGGATTTTACTGAACAGGTCATTCCAATATTACAAGAAAGAGGAATCTATCGAACAGAATATGAATCTTCTACTTTGAGAGGAAATTTAGGTTTGCAAGTACCTGAAAATCGTTATATTTCTAATCTAGTTAAAAATTAGTACTAAAATTAATCAAAACCATCTAAACAAAGATGGTTTTTTCTTATTCTTTATAGTAGTCATTTAAAAGCAAGCTACAATCGGATTTTGAACAAAATAGTAGTGATTTAAGTTTTTAAGTAAAAATTAAGGATTCTATTACATAATTTAATTATTCAAATAAAAGGAGAGAAATAAGATGGATAATTTAGAATCAAATTTAGTAGAAAAAAACCAAAAAACGAATTTGAAAAATCGTTCTATAGGTGGGCTTTCTCCTAAAGTTATCTCAATTTTATTAATCGTAAATTTAGTAATTGGAATTTTTACTTTAGTAGGTGTAGGCTATTTAAGCTATAAAAATAATAACCGTGCAGATATGATGAGAAACTTCCGAAACGGAGGAGGCTTTCCACAAAATAGTGGCGGTGGCTATTTTAATCAACAACCACCATCAGGTAACAGCAATTAAGAAGATCATCTTGATCAAAAAGTTGGGTGAAAAGTTTTTGCTATTTTGGAAAGACTTTATGATGAATCCCAAACTAAATGTAGAAAGTACTTTATCTGTTCAGCTTTTGGAATTATTAACATATAAAACTATTGGCGCTAAATAAACAGATATTTTGCGGCCTTTAATTGAAAAATCTTATAAATCGTTTTGGTGGTATGATAGGAGTAAAACTAGAGGGAGTTGCTAAAAAAACTATAGTTTAGTATAACATCGCATTTCTCTTTTAGTAGGATATATTTCCGGGATTTTCCTTTATGAATCCAATTCAGTATTAAGTTTTGAATAAAAGAAAAGGAGCGTTGCATTAAAAGGAACGCTTCTTTTTTAGTCTATGGAGGCAAAAAAAGTGAGAATATTAGTTGTAGAAGATCATATAGAAGTTTTAAATTCAATCGTTGAATTATTATCAATTGATTTTACAGTAGATAAAGCTTTAGAAGGGGAAGAAGGCTTTTTCTTAGCAATGCAAAATATATATGATGTAATTGTTTTAGATGTAATGCTGCCTGAGAAAAATGGTTTTGAAATCGTAAAAGACTTAAGAAAAGAAAGTGTACATACGCCAGTACTATTTCTAACTGCAAAGGATTCATTAGAAGATCGTGTTGAAGGATTAAACTTAGGTGCTGACGATTATTTAGTAAAACCATTTCAAGGGCCGGAGCTACTAGCAAGAATCTATGCATTACTTAGAAGAAGTGGTAAATTAACAATTGATAGTTCATTGAAGTATCAAGGAATTATTTTAAAAGGAAAAGAGCATCCTGTTGAAATCAATAATGAAACGATTCATTTAACAATCAAACAATATGAATTACTAGAATACTTCATTCAAAACCAAGGCAAGATTTTAATGAAAGAACAAATTTTTGATAGAATTTGGGGATTTGATTCAGATACGACCGTTGCAATCGTTGAAGTATATGTACATCAACTCCGAAAAAAGCTAGAACCATTTAATTATGGCAGTATGATAAAGACTGTCAGAGGAATCGGCTATATTATGAAAGATGACTAGGTGAAGAGATGTTTAAAAAAACAAAAATTCGATTAACGATTATAAATTCAGTAGTATTTATCCTGCTAATTGGCATCCTTTCTTTAATCATATACTCTTATACAAATAATCGTTTATATAAAGAAGTTGATCAATCACTTTTATGGAATATTAATCGTATACAAAATAGTGATAATCCGACTCGTTTTCCGATTAATAATCGAGATCCTCGGGTGTTAATGATCATGTGGGATGAAAATAAAAAGTTGGTTAATCCGATGCCAGGTATGAATGCGATTATACTACAAGATGAACTTAAATATCCTACAAAGATAAACGAAATATATAATGATAAAATCGGTGATATGAATTATCGAACAATCTCAATTCAGGGTGAGACAAATCGAGGGAAAATTACACTACAAATATTACGTAATATCGACTCGGAAAAGGATTTAGTTGATACATTATTAATTATATTAATCGTTGGTTGGGTTTTAGGAAGTGCATTATCAGTTGTGGCAGGTTATATTTTGGCTGGGCGTGCACTCGTACCAATTACAAATGCTTGGCAAAAACAACAAGAGTTCGTATCCGACGCTTCTCATGAAATCCGAACGCCTTTAACCGTTATTCAATCACGTTTGGAATTATTGCTTAGAGAACCAGGTGCAACAATTGAAGAAAAGGCACAAGATTTTTCAATAATGTTAAAAGAGAATAGGCGCCTTTCCAAACTAGTTGCAAGTTTATTAACGTTAGCTAGATCAGATTCCGGACAAATACAATTAAATAAAAAAATATTCTCTTTAAATGAATTATTAGAAGAAGTCGTTTCACACTTCACTGAAATCATTTTCTTTCAAAATAAAGAAATATTTTTGTCTATTAAAGATTCGTATTTTTATTTTGGGGATCAAGAAAGAATTCACCAATTACTCGTGATTTTAATCGATAATGCAATGAAATTTACAAACGAAAATGACACGATTCATATTAGCTGCGAACAAGTAAAAAATAATTTTCTTATAAAGGTTATAGATAGTGGGTTAGGTATAAAAGAAGAAAACCTTCCTCGAATATTTGACCGTTTCTTTCAGGAAGATGTGTCACGTACATCCAAAAATGGAATTGGACTTGGATTATCAATAGCAAAATGGATTGTTGAAGAACATGGTGGGAAAATCAAAGTGCAAAGTGAAAAAGGAAAAGGCACTAGTTTTGAAGTATCCTTACCAATTATGTCCTCTTCAAAAAACAGCTAAATTTCAAGACATCGTAGCTACTTAAGAAAGTGATTTTGTGATTTCCCCAAGAAAACAAAGTATATTTCCGACATTATTTCCTAAGAAATACTGTCGATAATTCAAATACCTTGTTGTATAAGGTGTCCTCAGTAATGAAAATATATAATTGATGTAAAATTGATGTAATATGAGATTTTTTATTATATTTACTAAAGTTATTAGTAAGAACTGTTTATACTAGACACCTAGACACAATCTAGACAAACCGTTGTGGCTCTGAGGTCCCAACGTGTCTAGAAGGCATTTTATTATCTAGACAAACCTAGACACTTAATAAATAAAAAAGCCTCTCTCATTTCGAGTAGGCTTTCTTATTATTGAACGCATTTCCTAGTTCTTCAGCGATCATACTATGAGATTCTTTTAGAATATGACTATAAATATCCTGTGTAATTGCAGTCGAGCTATGTCCTAAAATAGCAGATACGTATTTAACTGGTACATTCTTTTGAAAAAGAGCAGTTGCGACAGAATGCCTTAAATCATGTAGCCTAATCGACCTTAAGTCGTGACGTTTTAAAAATTTCTTAAACCATGCAGTTGGCCGATCTTGATGAAATCCTCTACCATCTTGATGACAGAAGATAAAACGATAATCGCCACCAAGCCAATTTTTAGTATATTGAGTACGTACTTGTTCGTCACGATAAACCTTTAGAATACTCAAAATATCATCATTTAACGGTATGATCCTTATTCCACTATTTGATTTTGGGTCAGTAATAATTGGTTGACCATTTTTAGAAAATGAAAGTGTTTGTTCAATTGAAAGGGTCTTTTCCTCCCAATTAACATGCTTCCATTCAAGTCCAGTCAATTCACCTCTTCTTGCTCCTGTGTTAAGAGCCAATTCAATATATACTTGCCATATAAATGGCTCAGACTGTAAAGAAGATAATAATTGCTGAACTTCACTTGCGCTATAAGGAACATTGGTTTTATTTCCATTTAATTTTACTTTGATATTAACTGTAGGGTCTTTTCTAATTTCTTCTAAGCTAACTGCATATTGAAAAATAGATTTAATCACTTGTACGATCATTTTAATTGAGCCTTTAGACAATGGACCTTTTTTACCATCTAATCGGGAACCTTCTTTTGATAGATCGTGAACATAATCAGATATCATCTTTACAGTAATTTCATCTAAATACATCTTCCCGAACTTTGGAATCAATCGTGATTTTAAATTACTTTCGTGCATTTTAATGGTATTTGGCTTCAATTCACTAATGGCAACTTTTTCAAACCATTCCATGGCGAATTTCTCAAATGTTAGCTTCTTATTTCGGCTAGGCTCAATATATTCACCAGTTGCAATACTTTCACTAAACTTTATATATTCGGCTTCAATAATTTTTCTGATCTTCGCAGGAACTTCACCTTTTGAATTAAGCGTTACTTCTTCGTAGTGAGTGTATGTCATTGTTTCTCGATCATATTTACCTTTTGAATTCTTTGCTAAAACGACTGTAAAGAAAAAACTAGATTTTGTGGAGGGATGTAAAAATGATTTGGGGGTTAGGTAAAAAAAGGACGAAATTAGGTAGATTTTTAGATTCGAACGGTTACGAGCAGAAAGATCTGGAGAAAGCAGCTAAGTTAAGTCAACCTACTGTAACAAAGTTATGTAATGATGATGACTATATTCCAAGCCAAACGGTAATGAAGAAGGTATTAACGGCTATTCGAAAGATTAAACCAGAAGCCAAAATGAACGATTTCTGGGATATGTAGAGGAATCGAGCAAGGTAGTTGTCCATAAAGTTAAATTTCGATGCGTGAGAATGTGCATAATAAAAAGACCAGGGTAACCTGGTCTTACAGAATATGCATAAATATATCTCCTAGTCTTTGGTCTTTACTATATACGCCTAGTAAAATACTCCATTTACATATAGTTGATCAGCGTTCGTACCATCTGCAATTAACTTCCGTTTAGCTGCTTCTGCATCCTCTATCGTTTTGAATCTGTATAGCTCACATTCATCTGCAACTTGTGTAGAGAAGGAATAACCTTCTTCAGCGCCAATACTGCTAGCCATTAATTGTTCGCTTTTATCAGTGATCTTAACACCACTCTTAGTTAGATATGTAAATATAGCATCTATACTAGGCGATGTTTCAACTGGTGCTTTCTTTACTGGTGTTTCCTTTTTAACTGGTTCTTTCACTGCTGTTTCCTTCTTGACTTCCTTTTTAGGTGCTTCATTACTACATCCAGTTAATAAAATACCACCTACTAAAATTAGTGAACTTACCTTTTTAATTGTTTTCATCCAAGTTTTCCCCTTATTTTCTGTTTATGCACTCATACCTCTAGGCAGATTGTTGAACATCTCGCTTATTTAATTTTATATTAATTGCCAAAATCCTAGTATTAATTATTTTAAGAACTATCTAACCAATTTTTTCCGTCTCTAAAGGTGTACCTTTAAGAACTATATTTCTTTTCTTTACTTTCTACTTTTTTTAAGTTTGTAAAAGTGTAATATTGGATTTGCAAACGTTCATAAAATATTACATACCTTTTAAAACAAAAAGAGTGGGGATTATCATGTCAAAAACATTCGGTTACATTCGTGTGAGCAGTAAAGACCAAAATCTTAATCGACAACTAGATGATATGTTAAAAATGGGAATTGATGAGAGGGATATTTATATTGATGAGCAGAGTGGAAAGGACTTTGAACGCCCTTCATACCAAGCGTTAAAGCAATGTTTGAGAAAAGGAGATATATTGGTCATAAAGGAATTAGACCGCTTAGGAAGGGATTACGAAGGCTTAAAGCGTGAATGGTACATTATCGTAGAAGAATTAGGTGTAAATATTAATCTTTTAGACACTCCAATATTAAACACTACTAATAAGAGTGATCTGGAGAAGCAACTAATTAAAAATATAGTTTTTGAGTTATATAGTTATCTTGCGGAGAAGGAACGCCAAAAGATAAAAACACGCCAAGCAGAAGGCATTGCAGCCGCTCAGAAGAGAGGTAAGCACCTGGGGAGACCTAAAGCATCAACACCAGAGAACTTTGCAACAGTCTATAAGCAATGGAAAAACAATGAGTTATCAGCCGTTGAATCAATGAAAGTATTAAATTTAACTAAAAGCACCTTTTATAAGTTGGTTAAACAATATGAGGGGAAATAGTATGCTAATGTTAATCGTAGGAATTGGATGCTTTTTATTCATCACATTTTGTGCCTGGATGATTAAACAACTTGATAAATAAAACAAGGACCAAGATAAACTCTTAGTCCTCTTTTTCATCCATTCCTTATGCAACTAAATGGCAGTTTAGTTCAATAAGGATTTTATGAAAAAAAGCAAAATTCCCCCAAATTACAATTACTTACGCCATTGTTATAATTAAATTAATTCCTAAATCAATAAGTTTGGAAATTGGTTTGTATTTAATAGGTGGTGAATATATTGTTAAAATCTTTAGGAACAATTTTAGGAATAAGCATATTTCCTTTAATCGTCGTAGTTTTAGGTATATACGGTTATAAAACTAATAAGATGGGATTAGCGCTACATTATATGTTCCTTTTCTTAGGATTAATGTTCTTGAAGTCAGGTATAAGAGAATTTCGATTAAACAAAAAAAGAAGCTATATTCATTTTTTTGTAGTTTTGTTGAGTTTCGTAAATTTCTTCTTCTTAACGAACTAACGCATGCATTAGTTGAACAACAAGATCGGCTGTTTAGTCGATTTTTTTTATTCAACATAATGGCAGTATAGTTGCATAAGGAAAGGCTGAAAGATTGGATGGATGCCACATCAAGAAAGATTAAAAGATTTACTTCTTGGTTCTTGTAAAAAAGTAAATTTTACAACTGTAAGTGGCATAAGGGCTTCTTAAAAAGCCCTTATAATAGAGGCTTATTTGTTGTACCATTTATCTGATTCAAATTCTTCAGGTATATCCTGCTCAAAAGGTTCGTCATAACCTAATTTTTCAAGTGTGTCGAGCCATAACTCTCTTTTTGACATTGGTAGTTTTGTACCACACCAAGGACAGTACATAATTTCTATAAATGAAGACCTTCCATCGTGAATAATTATTCCGTATTGATCAAATTTAGCAAGGTAAAATACCAAGTTATCTGGACAATCAAATGGGTCTTCGTGTTGCTTGCAAACATAATTAACATTATAAGTCATTAATTCGCAACAATGTTTTTTTTTCATTTGTTTTCCTCTCTTTTAATAAAACTTATATGACAGAATTATATCAAAGAGCAACAATATTTATGAAAAGAGCCTAGTGTTTTTAATTAATTTTTTATGCAACTAACGCATGCATTAGTTGAACAACATGATCGGCTGTTTAGTCGATTTTTTTTATTCAACAAAAAGGCAGTTTAGTTGAACAAGGAATTCCAATTATGCCATCGAATTAATCTATTAGACATATAATTCTTTAAGTGAGAATTATGTTTTTTTGTACAAACAAAGTGCAATTCAAACATATGTTGATATCTTGAAACGAATAGATAATGGAACATTATAAGTAGTTTCAATAGTTTTGAAAATTTATATTTGTTGGAGGTGCGAAATTGAATGATTTTGCAGATGAAACCTTCTTATCAAAGGGGATTTTTTGGATAATTTGCAGTTTCGTAGATTGGAATGGTGAAATCTCAATTGATTTAAGTGAATATAAGTTACTTTATTTTTCAGTGCCATGTAATGAAAATGGTGATGTGGAGTCTAGCTATGCAATACAATCTAATTCAAAAAAAGGTGATTCTTTTAATCATAAAATCACATGGGAAAGCGGTTTGTTTGGAAATGTTGAGTTTGCCAAATTAGCAAGACAACATCCATATAATTATTACCCTAGGGGTAGAGTAGAAATTTCAAATCGTAAAGTAATTATCTATCTTAACAGAAACATAAATACTGATACTATTATTGGTGAAATCAAAAGTAAATTTGGACTTAACAGTAATTTGAAGTTAATAAAAATAAAAGTTGATAACTCGCAACATTATCATTGTTATGCGGATGGTATATAAGTAATCAATTATTTTTGGTTAGAATTACCTCAAAGACAGGATGATTAAAAAATCCTTTATAATTAAAATGTAGGGTGATGAAAATGGTAAAAATAAAAGTAATTAAAGGCGATATCACCAAACAAACCGTTGATGCCGTTGTCAATGCAGCAAATTCAAGCCTGCTTGGTGGCGGAGGCGTGGATGGTGCTATTCATCGTGCGGCAGGAAAGGGCTTATACGATGAATGCGTTGCTATAAGAAACAAACAAGGCGGTTGTCAAACAGGAGCGGCTGTGATTACAACCGGTGGGAACTTGCCGGCAAAGTATGTAATTCATACCGTTGGTCCCGTATGGAACGGCGGAAATAAAAACGAAGAGGGTCTATTATCAAGTTGTTATTTAAATTCGCTTGATTTGGCACGTGCAAATGGAATTGAAACTATTGCCTTTCCAAACATCAGCACTGGAATTTATGGATACCCGAAAATACCAGCGGCTCAAATTGCAATTAAAGCAGTAAACGAATACCTTGAAAACAATGAAGGAATTAAAGAAGTTGTTTTTGTATGTTTTGATGAAGAAAATTATCAAATTTATATTAATCTTTAATAATTCCTTATTGACCTAATGCAATGCTTATGTTGAATAAGATCACGAGTCGCAAATACGGTTTTACTTTTTCAACATAATGGCAGTATAGTACAAGAAGGATTATAGACCTAGAAGTGGAATTATTGACTTTAGTTATGATTTTCAGGAGTTTGTTTTATTATAAAGAATTTTAAGGAGAGGTAATTAAATGTTAGAGGAAAATAAAAAAATAACATATTCTGGTGAAGAAATAATCGAGGTATTAAAGGAAATTGAACTTCTCAGGGTATCATTGGCTCGAATAGGTTCTTACTATGGGATTGTAATTGGAGATAAAGAGCAAACAGAAAAAAATATGGTAGAGTACAAAAGAGAAATAGTTCGATTTATTGATAGATATAATTTATACAAGAGGTTAGCAAAAGCGAGTCATATATTAAGCCTTAAATTTGATGATACATTGGGAAATGATGATATGGGAGACCTAGAAAGAGCAATGGAAGGTCTTAAATATTGGACTAAACCGAATGATAGACCATAAAATAAACCTTTTTCTAATTAAACAAATGGTTAAGATTTTTCGAATGAAGGCTGCTTTTTTACTCCTCAAATAAGATTGTGAAATATTGTACTTCAACTAACGCATGCGATTCTTTAATAACGAAGGATCGTTTTTCTTATGCAGCTACCATGAA
>NZ_SCFN01000015.1 GCF_004138285.1 Gottfriedia acidiceleris
CGTTTACTTCATGTTTTGTTTAGTTTTCAAAGTTCACTTCATCGCGTCATTAGCGACTTTTTCATATTAACATCCTCAGAAGAGCCTGTCAACATTTTTTTAAAATCTTTTTTCTTTCGACGCCGTCATCTCTTGGCGACATAGAATAATATAACATCGATAAATCACACCGTCAACACTTTTTAAAAGTTTTTTCAAAAAAAATGAAAACTCTTTTCTAATAAAGAATACACATGTATTTGGACATACAAATATTAACTCTTAATACTTTAATACAAACAAGCTGAATACACTTAAAAAAGTACAACAAAAGGATCCTAACAGTAGTGAATTGTTCAATATCATCTATCCGATTTGAGAGAGGTGTAAATAATGAATGGTTTCGTATTGTTTTCAAAGTAACATATTTTTACATTATTAATCATTCTCTTACTTCTTATCTGTTTATTTTACTTCAGAAATTTAATAAACAATAAGAAAAAAGTAGATTTATTCATCCGCACATCGTCTCAATGTTTACAGTTGAATTTCTATTATATGGATGGCTTATTAAAACAAACCAGTGGGATTGGGGTGATTCATTACCTCTCCAACTATGCGGTATAAGTATGTATCTATGCTGTTATACACTTATTACAAAAAATTATAAAGTATATGAGATTATCTATTTTTGGGATAGCTGGGGCTATCCAAGTTGTACTTACTCCAGATATCAAATATAGCTTTCCTCATTTTAAATATATACAATTTTTCACTACTCACGGAGGAATTATTATTTCTATTTGTTATATGACATTTATCTTTGGATATACTCCAACTCTCCATTCATTATTAAAGTCCTTCCTTTATATAATTTTATTAGCTATACCTATTTACTTACTGGATTATGTCATAAACGGAAACTACTTATTTTTAAGAGCTAAACCTGCTGGAGCAAACTTGCTAGAATTTTTTGGGCCATGGCCATATTACTTAATAGTATTAGGCTTAATTCTTATCCCCTATTTTTTGATTTTATTTCTCCCAATTCATTTTTTAAACCAAAAGAAGCAGATAAACCAAGTACCATCCAATTATACTATCAATTAATAATGTGAGAATGTCCTGTATTTAGCTTAAATCCAAAATTCATCAATTTCATTAAATAAGTTCGAATTGTTTTCCATGTTAGCACTAACATTTCCTATCTCATTTATGCTATATTTACAATGAATGGGGTGGACAAAGTGGCAAAAAAGAAAAGTAGTAAAATTAATAATATAAGAACGTTTGCACTTTCATTATTATTTATTGGCTTCATCATTATGTATGGTGGTGTATTTTTCAGAGAGCATAAGATTGTCATGACGATATTTATGCTTGTGGGATTTTTAGCGATTATTGGTAGTACAGTTGTTTATTTTTGGATCGGAATGCTGTCTACAAAAACGATTCAAGTCATCTGTCCGAATTGTAACAAAACGACTAAAATGCTTGGTAAAGTTGACATCTGTATGTATTGTAATGAGCCACTTACATTAGATCCTTCATTAGAAGGAAAAGAATTTAATGAAAAATATAATAGCAAACGAGATGCTAAACAATAGCATAATAAATAAAGCACATTACAATTATGTAATGTGCTTTATTATGATAATGTTTTTTCTTTACATTTAGGACAAATACCGTATACTTCCATTCTATGATTGGTTACTTCAAATCCCGTTTCCTTTTCAACATAAAGATTGATTCCTTCTAATCCGTCGTAATGAAAGTCATTCATTTCACCACATTTTTCACAAATAATATGATAATGATCAGTTGTTATATAATCAAAACGACTAGAAGAATCACCGAAGTTTAATTCTTTAACCATTCCTACTTCACGTAATACTCTGAGATTATTGTAAACTGTTGCCACACTCATATTTGGAAATTTTCCCTCAAGTGCTTTATAGATTTCATCAGCAGTTGGATGTGTTCCACTTCCTATTAAATATTCTATAATTGCATGCCTCTGAGGTGTAATACGTACGCCGCTATTCTTTAAATGTAAAATTGCATCTTGAATATTTTCCTTATGCAACGCCGCTCTCCCCGTTTCTATAAAATAGTTCCAAAATTAATTACTTATTATTAGTTTATTCAACTGCAAGAATATTTGTCAACTTTTTGAGAATTTCTTAAAAAAATTAGCCAATGCTTGTATCCCATATACCAAAACAAAAAAAATGTGCGAGAATTCTCTCGCACTTCAATATGCTATCATCTGAGGAGGTATGCCCTATACTTCAATATATTCCTTAAAGCAATATAGGTATAGACGAAAAGCTCGATTATTTTAGATAAAACGATTCTTTCTCAAAAAAACTTAACATAAATCAAGTTATTAACCTAAAATAGTTTGTACAAATTTTAAGAACGATAAATTACACTAAAAACATCTTCAACATGATTCTTGACTCTAACCTTTTGCCATACATTTTCGATACAACCTTCTTCATCAATTAAAAATGTTGTACGTTCTATTCCCATATACTCCTTACCAAAATTATTCTTTAACTTCCATACATCATATAACTTTGCAACTTCAGTTGTTTCGTCTGAAAGTAATAAAAATGGTAATTGATGTTTTTCAATAAATTTTTCATGTCTTTTTACAGGATCAGGACTTATTCCTAAAATTACTGTTCCACTATTCATAAACCTTTCATATGAATCTCTAAAGTCACAAGCTTCCGTAGTACAACCTGGTGTCATATCCTTTGGGTAAAAATAGAGAACTACTTTCTTACCTCTAAAGTCTGATAAAGTTACATCTTCTCCATTACTTGCTGGTAAAGTAAATTCCGGTGCTTTCATTCCAATTTCAACAGTCATAACAATCTCCTTAATCATAAATATTAACGTTCTTCTTTAAATACTTGTAAAACAAAAGCCGCTGGCATCGTATAACCGATGAGCGCTTCAATCATAGCAACCCATCTACCGATCCCCACTGGTACAATATCCCCATAGCCTACAGACAAAAGGGTGATTGCGCTAAAATATAAGCATAACCCCATTATATGGTAATTAGTCCCTTCAATAGGAATAGAATGCTCAATTAAAATTGGATGTGGCCCTCGCTCTAGTATAAAATACACTGCGCTAAAGCCTATAAGTACCGTTCCATATATTAAAAATAAAAGTATGTAATTATTAATTGAAATAAGACTTTTATTGACTTTTGTAGTTGAAGTATTCCATAAATACACTAGACTATACAAAATCGCAAATATAGCAATAAAAAAGAAAAAAGCAGTTCCCATTCCAATCACCTCATTTCAATTTATGAAACAAGCTATTGAAATAGAATACTGCTTAGTTACCAGCACCTTTATATTTTTTTACACCTTGGTTCCAAATTAAAACAGATATAACAAAAACAACTAATCCCATAACCGGTGTTAAAAATGAATAGACATACCATTCACTTCTACGAAGAAAATACGCAGCTGGATAAACACCAACAAATGCAAATGGTAAAATCCATGTTAAGACAAAGCGAATTATTGGATGATAAATATTAATCGGATAACGACCATAGTTTCCTATATTATACATTAATGGCATAATAGACGTTCTTGCATCTGACCAAAATCCGATACTTGCTAAGGCAATAAAGATACCGGCATACACAAACATTCCACCAAAAGCCATTAGTAGAAATAAAAATGGATCATACCAAGTGATTGAAAGTCCTAATTTAAAACCTGCATAAATCATAATAATCAATCCAGTAATAGCACCTAGTAACGATTCTAACTCCATTTTCTCTAATACAACTTGAAAAAGACTATGAATTGGTCGAGTTAAAATACGATCAAACTCTCCCTTTACAATGTAACGATCATTAAAATCCCATATATTAAAAAATGAAGCAAAGAGAGCAAATGGAACTAAAAAGAAACCATAAATGAATACAATTTCGTCTCGGTTCCATCCTTCAATAAGTGAAGTATGATTGAAAACTAATAATATAAAAATTAAATTTACAGCCTGAGCCATCAAATCAGATAAAAATGATAAAAAGAAATTTGCTCTATATTGTAATTTCGTTTTTAAGTATTGACCCGAATATTGTAGAAATATATTTAAATAAAACATTCTTTAACCTCCTTGTATAACAAGATGCTTTTTAGCTTTATACCATATAAGAGTAATAGGGATACATAAAATAATAATCCAAATTACTTGAAATAAAAGGCCTCTTAAAATCAATTCACCTTTTATGCCTTGAGCAAAAATCATACTAGGAATATAGCTGATCCCTTGAAATGGTAAATACTTCATTACATCTTGTGCCCAAACCGGAAAGAACGTAATTGGAATCGTTAAACCTGAAAATAAATCAATGATGACACGTTTAGCTTGAATAAATCCCATATTATTTTGAAGGAAGAATGCCATTAATCCTGTTAATAAATTCAATTGTGTATTAATTGCAAAACTGAAAATCGAAGCAATTAAAAATAAACCTAAAGTTTTCAAATTAAATGAAACATCTAAACGAAAAATTAAAGCAACTATAATAAAGCCTGGAATTGAAAAGAAAAAGAATCTAAAAATCCCCTCACCTAACCCTTGCATCACTTTAGTAAGTAAATAGTTATAAGGTCTAATAAGTTCTATTGCTACTTTACCTTCTACAATTTCTTCAGCAATTTCACGGTCAAGATTATTAAAATAAAACGCCCTTGCCATCCAGGCAATTGCTACATAAGTAGTCATCTGGTTTACTGAAACACCTTGAATTGATCCTTGGTGACCGTAGATCGCTTTCCATAAAAAGAAATAAGCACCTATATTAATCGTATAAATAACAATTCCGGTGTAATAATTAGTACGATACGCTAACATCATTAAAAAACGGATACGAATGATTTCAATATACTTACTCATTACTAATACCTTCTTGGTAAATGTTTCGTATAATTTCTTCTGTAGAAATCTCTAACATCTTCATATCTTTAACAGGATTTGATTGTACTACTTTTGCAATAATCATAGAAATAAGTGTTTCATCATTCGGTAATGTAACACTCCAAATATTTTCGCCTTCTTCTTCCTTCCATTTTACATCAGTTCGTCCGATTAACTCATTTAATGTAGTATGATTTACAGGCTTAATAAACTGGAATTGAATTTCTTTCTCTTCGCCCCATTGACCTTTTAACTGTTCAAGTCTTCCATCATAAATGATTTTCCCTTCATCTAACATAACTACTCGATCACATAGTGCCTCAATATCAGAAATATCATGGGTTGTTAAAAGAATTGTTGTGCCATATTTTTGGTTTAACTCTTTTAAAAACTCGCGAATTTTTAATTTTACTAATACATCTAATCCGATTGTTGGCTCATCTAAAAATAATAAAGGTGGATTATGAATTAAAGCAGCAGCTAATTCACATCTCATTCTTTGACCTAAAGATAACTTTCTTACAGGTTGATCTAATAATGGCTCAATATCCAAAGTCTTAATGATATACCCCATATGCTCTTCATATTGTTTATCTGGAATTTGATAAACTTTTTTTAGTAATCGAAATGATTCTTGTACAGCAATATCCCACCATAATTGAGATCTTTGCCCAAATACAACACCTATTGATTTAACAAAACGCTCTCGATCTTTTTGAGGGTGGAAACCATTAACTGTTACATCACCAGAAGTAGGAGTTAGTATTCCCGTCAACATTTTAATTGTGGTCGACTTCCCTGCACCATTTTCCCCTATATAAGCCATCATTTCACCTTTCTTTACAGAAAAGCTTATATTATTAACGGCTGTTTTTGTTCTATAGTTTCTTGTAAACAAATCTCTAAATGCACCTTTTACACCAGAGCGACTCAAGAAAGTTTTAAATTCTTTGTGTAAGTTTTGAACTTCTATTATATTTTCCATAGACTGCCTCCATTTTTTATTCCGTCGCTTAGTGTATTTGAAATACGAACTAAGTACAATAAAAAAGTACTAAAAAGTAGTTTCCAATTTTTTTCGTACTATTTTTATGAAAAATATAGATTCTACAAAATGTTCAAATTTCTTTTCAACTTGTAAAGGCTTACATTTACCACGAGCTAAAATTTCGTGCTAGAATGTAATTTAACCACATAAATAATGTAAAGATGCCGGTTAAATTCTTTCATTTTTTTATTAATAATGGGAGGTACTCCATGAATAATCAAAAGTCAATTGAAATACATAATGAAGCTTTAGAACACATCGTTGGAGGCGTAAACAGTCCTTCAAGATCGTTTAAAGCAGTTGGTGGCGGAGCTCCTGTCACAATGAAGCGTGCAAAAGGCGCATATTTTTGGGATGTAGATGGCAATCAATATATAGATTATTTAGCAGCATACGGTCCTATTATCACTGGCCACGCTCACCCACATATTACAGCTGCAATTACAAAAACAGCAGAAAATGGTGTCCTTTACGGTACTCCTCATGAACTTGAAGTACAATTTGCCAAAATGCTAAAAGAAGCGATTCCTAGTATGGATAAAGTCAGATTTACAAATTCAGGTACTGAGTCCGTAATGACAACTATTCGTGTAGCGAGAGCATACACTGGTCGTACTAAAATCGTTAAATTTGCTGGATGCTATCACGGACATTCAGATTTAGTACTTGTTGCTGCAGGTTCTGGACCATCTACTCTTGGTACTCCTGACTCCGCTGGTGTACCGCAAAGTATTGCTAATGAAGTCATTACAGTTCCATTTAATGACGTTACGGCATATGCAGAAACAATGGAAAAATGGGGTCATGAAGTAGCTGGAGTACTTGTTGAGCCAATCGTCGGTAACTTCGGAATCGTTGAACCGAAAGAAGGATTCCTAGAAGCTGTAAATGAAATTACGCACAATCATGGTGCATTAGTTATTTATGATGAAGTGATTACTGCCTTCAGATTTATGTATGGAGGAGCACAAAATTTACTAGGAATTGAACCAGACTTAACAGCTCTTGGAAAGATTATAGGCGGTGGATTACCGATTGGAGCTTATGGTGGTAAAAAAGAAATTATGGAAACAGTTGCCCCACTTGGTCCTGCTTATCAAGCTGGTACTATGGCAGGTAATCCAGCATCAATTGCAGCTGGAATTGCATGTCTTGAAGTATTAAAACAAGAAGGTGTCTATGAAGAATTAGATCGTCTAGGTACTATTCTTGAAAAAGGTATTCAGGAAAAAGCAGATGAGCACAACATCCATATAAAAATCAACCGCTTAAAAGGTGCCTTAACTGTTTATTTCAACGTTGACGAAGTAACGAATTATGAAGAAGCAAAAGAATCAGATGGAGAAGTTTTCGGTAGATTTTTTAAACTTCTTTTAGAAGAAGGTATTAATCTAGCACCATCAAAATATGAAGCTTGGTTCTTAACTACAGCTCACACTGAACAAGATGTTCACCAAACAATTAACGCTGTTGGGAACGCGTTCTTAAAATTATCTACGATTAAACTATGATATATCTGAGGTCACTACAAGTTGAAGTGACCTCTATTCATACATAGTTAATTCTGAATAATCAATTTTTTTATTATAAATAGGAGGTAGTTAAATGAAATTTCAAACGAAAACAGAATGGTCACCAGGTTTATTTAGAGATTATTACAATAACGAACATGATGCATGTGGGATCGTTGCCTTTATTAATCGTTCTATAACTCAAACAAGAGATACAATCGATATTGCTGCCGAAAGTTTACGAAAGATGAATCATCGAGCGGGATTTACGAACGGTGAAGGTGATGGTGTAGGAATTCAGACTGACATCCCTACACTACTCTGGCAAGAAAAACTTACGTCTGTAGGAATTAGTCCGGAAGTCGTTTCACACCCTTCATTTACAGTTGGACATTTCTTTTTAGATGAAAAATCAGAAATACAAACTTTGCTCCAAATTTTTGAAGAAAATGGTTATGAAACTTTATATCATAGTTGTAATCAAACCTTTACTTCAGCACTTGGTCCGATCGCTCAAGCAGTAGAACCTGAGTTCTTACAAGTAGCATTACTCCCAATTAAAAATCACCAAAGCACAACTCTATTTGATTTAACAAATATTATTAGCAAAAAAACAAATGTAACTGTTGTCTCTCTCAGTCAATCAACTTGCGTTTATAAAGTAATGGGAACAATCGATACTTTATTGTCATACTATTCAGATTTACAACATCCTAATTTTCAATCATCTGTTGTGGTAGGTCATAATCGATACTCAACAAACACATCTTCTTCGTTTTCAAGAGTTCAACCATTTAGCATGCTTGCACATAACGGAGAAATTAATACAATCGAACAATTAAGAATTGAAGCAAAACAAATTGGCGCAAATATTAAGCATGGAAACAGTGATTCACAAGACGTAAATATAACACTTGAGACGCTTATTCATAAATATAATTACACTTTGAAAGAAGCAATGGAATTATTATTCCCGCCTGTACCTGCAGAATATGAATCAGATCATGAAGTAAACTCCATTTACAATACAATTCGAAGTACATTCGGTCCATATTGTCAAGGTCCCGCAGGTGTACTTACAAGAGAAGGAAATGAATTTGTTGCTAGTGTGGACGCTTTAGGTTTACGCCCAGTTTGGTTACTTGAAACAAATGATTATTATGTATTTTCATCTGAGCAAGGTATCCTTTCTCCAGAATTATTTATATCTGAGCCACATGCTCTTTCGCCTGGAGAAAAAGTCGGTATTAATTTACTAAAAGACAGTGCTCAACTATTAACACACCGTGAATTAACACATTTCGTTACAGCGAAACTAAACGAAAAATTAACAATGAATCTAGCAAATAAAGAAGCAAATTCAGCTGATTATGTAGAACACTCACCTCCTTCAATTCATCCGTATGAATATGGAGCTTTTGGATGGCAAAAGGAACAAATCCAATTAGTTGAACAAATGGCAGAAAAAGGTGCAGAACCTATTCGTTCATTAGGGCATGACGCACCACTAGCATGTTTAGATGAAGCTAGAAAAAACATTTCTGACTTTATGAAAGAAACAGTGGCAGTAGTAACGAACCCTGCTATCGATCGTGATCGTGAAACAGAGCATTTCTCTATTTCTGTCATATTAGGAAAAAGGCCATCCATTACAAAGAAAGATTCGGGAATTGTTCTACAACTCCCTTCTCCGATATTAGGTGATGGTTTTGTAGGAAATACGCTAAAAGCTAGTCGTCAACAAATTTCATATGAAGAAATTATAAATTTATATCAATTAGAAAATAAACTTTATACAATTCAAAGTACATTTTCTAATTTGCCTTTAGAAGAAACATTGTCCCAATATAAATACGAAGCAGTAGAAGCTGTAAAAAATGGTGCAGAATGTATTGTTATTACCGATGATGAGGCTCATAAAAATAATCAATACTGGATTGATCCGGCTCTTATTACAGCAATAATTCATAATGGACTTGTGAATGCTAGGCTAAGAAGAAACTGTTCGATTGTCTTAAAGACAGCTGCAGTCCGTAATCTTCACGATGTAATGGTAATGAAAGGTTTAGGAGCAGATGCAATTAATCCTCATTTCCTTTTTGGAACAATTTCAGAATTGGAAGCTCCTGAAAAAATAGTAAAACTTTATGATGTTTTAAATAAAGGAATCGAAAAAGTTATTTCAACAATAGGTATGCATGAGTTACGAGGTTATGCAAAAATGTTCAGTAGCATTGGATTACAAGAAGATATCGCTTCGTCTTTAGGCGTAATAAATTTCTTCGGTGATCAAACAGTTTCTGGATTCAAATTATTAGAGGCTGATTCGAAAAAACGATCTGAAGATTACAACGCAAATAACGCAACTATGCCAAAATCTTTCCATGTATTCCCTCGAATTTGGAAAGCTATTGGAGAAACAGCACAAACAGGTAGTTATGAAACATACCGTCAAAAATTAAATCAAATTGAAGAAGAGCGACCAACTACAGTACGTCATGCGCTTTCTTTAGTTGAGAGTAGTAAACCAGTTGATTCTAGTCAGGTCTCATTAGAAATAGGTACTCACTCACTACCATTTATTATCAGTTCTATGTCTTTTGGATCTCAAAATGAAGTTGCTTTCAGAGCATACGCTGAAGGCGCTAATCGACTAAACATGATTAGCTTAAATGGTGAAGGTGGAGAAATCCAAGATATGATTGGAAAATATCCAAACACTCGTGGACAGCAAATTGCTTCGGGCCGATTCGGAGTTAATGCTAACTTACTTCACTCTTCCAACTTAATTGAAATTAAAATCGGTCAAGGTGCAAAACCTGGTGAAGGTGGTCATTTACCAGCTTCAAAGGTTACACAAAAAATTGCGGAAACGAGAAATGCAACACTTGGTTCTGATTTAATTTCACCTTCAAATAATCATGATATCTATTCAATTGAAGACTTAGCTCAAATGATTAGTGAAATTAAAGCTGTTAATCCTAAAGCAAAAGTTGCTGTAAAAGTCCCTGTTGTTCCGAATATCGGCACAATTGCTGTTGGTATTGCAAAAGCTGGTGCAAACTTTATCAATATTAGTGGTTTTGATGGAGGAACTGGTGCTGCCCGTGTTCATGCAATTCAAAATGTAGGTTTACCAGTTGAAATAGGTGTTCGCGCAGCCCACAATGCACTACTAGAATCTGGTTTACGTAATTCTGTCGAGATTTGGGCAGATGGCGGAATGAAAAGCGTAAATGATGTAGTAAAAATGATGATTTTAGGTGCAAACCGAATCGGATTTGGAACTTTATCAATGATTGCGATCGGTTGTACGACATGTCGTGGTTGTCATTTAGATACATGCCACGTTGGTATTGCAACACAAATCGAATCAGAAATAGAAGCAATGCGTCACGGTTTACGAAAATTCACACCTAGACAACTTGAAACAGCAGTAACAAATTTAGTACAATTCTTCACTGCATTCAAAGATGAATTGCAAGTGATTGTTGGTTCATTAGGAGTAAAAAATGCTCAAGAGCTTGTTGGTAAAACTGAATTCCTAAAACAAACAAGATTTTTAGATACGCTAAGTTTAACTAATTTATTATCTACTAATAAAATTGAAGCTAAAGAATATGTACTTTCAAAAGGAGAATCTGCTAAAGTACTTCAAAGTAATGACGTTGGAGTTTATGCAAAGGTTGACAATGAATATCGACATGCCGGCAGCTTATTAATCCATGATCTAGTAGTAAAAAAACAAACGCAAGGTGTAGCTTCCCCTGTCGAGATTTGCTTCGAGGATCAATCCATTCCTGGAAATGGCTTAGGAACCTATACAGTAGAAGATTATTCTGTATTCGTTCAAGGCGGAGCTCAAGATGGTGTAGCGAAAACTGCTTTTGGTGGAACGATTTTTATTAGTAAAGCTTTAGGTGCTAACGGACAAAACTTTGGCGGTTCGGTCGGAAAATGCTTTGCATATGGAGCGCAAAAAGGACAATTCTTTATCCAAGGTAACGCTGACTCGCGAGCAGGCATTCGTTTATCAGGAGCCGATGTAGTAATTGGTGGCCATAATCACTCTAGTCAACCTATTTCACAGAAAACTCGCCTTGGTGCAAAAGCCAATATAAACGGTTTTGCTTTTGAATATATGACTGGTGGTCGTGCAGTTGTTCTAGGAGATCCAGGTCCATGGATGTGTGCGGGTATGACTGGCGGAGTAATTTACGTTCGAAACTCATCTGAATTAGGTCTTACTAAGGATGCTTACCAAAACCGAATTGCAAAAGGTGCAAGTGTGAGTATTGTACCAGTCGATGAAACAGGTAAAAACGATCTAAATGAATTGTTAGAGAAATATATATCTCTTTTAACTCAACATAATCAGCATGACGAAGCTGTATTTGTTCAAAGTTTATTAGACGATATTGAACAAAACTTCTTACAAATTAAACCTAAAAAAGAACAAGCGGATCCGTCTGTTTCAACTGAATGATTTTATAAAAAAGAAGCGAAATCTTTCGCTTCTTTTTTCTGTTCCACCCCCTTATTTAAAGGTAAAGCCCTTTCATTTTTAAGTTCGAAATCTTTTAATTTAACTAATAATTTAATCTTTTTACTCATTCATATAATTAACAAAATTTCTTAAAAAATTGTATTGATAATGCGTGTAGTTCATTGTATAGTTACAGGATGTTACATGAGAAAAAAATAAAAGTTACTTTTAATTGAAACAATTTTGAAGAACACTCGATGTAATAAATAGTAGTTTAGTAGTAATATAGTTTAACGTTCATATTTCATTACAAGCATTAAGCTAGACAAACAAAAAGGAGTAATACAATGAGATTAGGAGCGCGTGTTCTAAAAACTGGTATAGCTATTACGCTCGCCATTTATAGCGCGATGTTTTTTGATTTATCAACAGCTTCAATTGCAGGTATCTCTGCTATTTCGGCATTAAAATCATCAGTAAACCAATCATATAAATCGTTAATTGAACAACTTCAGGCTAACTTGATTGGTGCGATACTGGCAATTATTGCAGTGATTACTCTAGGGAATAATCCGGTAATTATAGGATTTACATGTATTCTCGTGATTATCATTACATTAAAACTAAAACTCGAAAATACAATTGCTACAACATTAGTTACTGTAGTCGTTATTATGGAGGTAAGTACAAGTACCGAACACTTTGCCATTTTTACTTTCGATCGTATTTTGGCAGTAACAATTGGTGTCTTAGCTGCATCATTTGTAAATATTTTCTTAATGCCTCCAAATTATGAAAAAAAATTATCTCGTGGCATGATTTCGATTACTGAACAAACAAATAAATTAATGATGATGGCTCTACACAAAACTGTTAGCCATAATGGTTTAAAAGATGAAATTTATCAATTAAAAGAAATCATGAGAAATGTTACGAAAATATATCGCTTATACAAAGAAGACCGAATCATTCTTGTTGGTCGTAAGAAAAAAGAGCATGAAAAATCTCGTAAAATCGTATTGTTTAGACAAATGCTTGTCACAGCCGATAACGCATTTGATACGTTAAAAGCTTTAAACCGATTAGAATATGAAATTAACGCATCTCCAAAAGAGTTCCAAGATTTAGTAAAAAATGAACTAACATGCTTAATGCAATTTCACGAACATGCTTTAATGAAATTAATCGGCAAAGTAAACTTTGATCAAACTGCTCCACTTCATAGAGAAGAAAATATATTAAAAGATAAATTAACAAAG
This sequence comes from Gottfriedia acidiceleris, assembly GCF_004138285.1. Lineage (GTDB taxonomy): Bacteria > Bacillota > Bacilli > Bacillales > Bacillaceae_G > Gottfriedia > Gottfriedia acidiceleris_A. Next base: position 13,249 of record NZ_SCFN01000015.1, read on the forward strand.
GCATTCTTGGACCATCATGATATTAATGACGAAGAAAAACAAAAAACATGGTTACATTTATTCCAAGTCGTATCTGCCATTTTAGAATATAGCGAAAATGTTGAGCATTTAAATACACTCGTTGATAGCCATCAAACTTATCACAAAGAATACCAAGTTCAAGTTGAACAGGTTGAAACAATGTAAAAGCCTCCTAATTGTGGAGGCTTTTTATTTTGTATTTGAATCAATTGTACTTCGTTTATTGAAAAAGTGGGGTATCTCGATGGCGTTCTTTATTTGAGGCTGATTTTTTCAATCCATGCCATAGAAATTAGCCTATTTTTATCCATTTTCAGATCGATTGCAAAGAAATTAGAGCAATATTGCTGGTTTTTCCTATTAAGAGTATCTTCTTGTACAATCATTCGGTATGGGTAATTTTTTATCTTATTTGCGATTCTTGAAATTTTAATTGCAGTTTTTCTGGTTTTATTTGCGATTCTTGAATTTTAATTGCAGTTCTGCCAATTTTATTTGCGATTTCTGAATTTTAATTGCAGTTGGCTGTTTATTTGCAACTTATCCTTATTTATTTGCACACTTACTTCCCTTATTTGCGTTCTTCTCACACTTATTTACAGCGCGGATTTAATCCGCCACTACTCTTCTTCTGACAAACCGTATTTACACTTCTTCAAATAAAAAAAGCACAAAGAAAACTAAAATTTCTTTGTGCTAACCTTCTATACCGAACTCGAACTTATCTCTAAATTTTGAATTTCAAACAAATGGTAGTAAGCTTCTTTTTTAGCCATTAATTCCTCATGAGAACCAATTTCGACAACTTGACCATGATCAATATAAACGATTTTATCTACATGTGTAATGGTAGATAATCTATGTGCAATAAATATTGTTGTACGGTTCTTTGCTAATTCATGAATCGCGTCTTGGATATACCTTTCATTTTCTAAATCAAGAGCTGAAGTAGCCTCATCAAATATTAGAATAGAAGGATTTCTTAAAAATACACGGGCAATAGCTACACGTTGTTTTTGACCACCAGAAAGCTTTACTCCTCTTTCCCCAACAAGCGTGTCATATCCATCTGGTAAACTCATGATAAAATCATGTGCATTGGCTGCTTTGGCAGCTGCAATAATTTCTTCTTCACTAGCACTCGGATTCCCATAATGAATGTTCGATTTTACAGTATCACTAAATAGAAAATTGTCTTGTAAAACTATACCGATTTTTTCACGCATACTTTTTAAATCAAAGTCCCTTATGTCGACACCATCAATTTTAATAGACCCTTTTGTTACGTCATAAAAACGTGGTATTAAACTAACTAACGAAGACTTTCCACCACCGCTCGATCCAACCAATGCAATCTTTTGACCAGGTTCAATTTGAAAAGTTACATCTTGAATGACCTCATCATCAACGGCATTGTATTGAAAAGATACGTGATTAAAGTGAATTTGACCATCTAACTTCTTTGCATAAATTGGATTATCACGATTAACGATATCATACTTTTCATCCATTAATTCAAAGACACGATCCATCGATGCAAACGATTGTGTTAATGCTGTTGACGAATTAGCTAATCTTCTAAGTGGATCATATAAACGATCAATATATCCGACGAATGCTACCATCTCACCAAGTGTTAAGTGACCATGTATGACTTGATATGCAGAAAAACCGATAATTAATAATGGTCCAATATCAGTTAATGTATTAATAATTGTAAACGTACTCGCATTCCAACCTGTATGTTTAAGAGCACGATCTAAAAACTCACCATTTTTTTCTTTAAATAGTCCGCTTTCATAATCTTCCAATGCAAAACTTCGTGTTACTTGCATCCCTTGAATTCTTTCTGTTAAGAACCCCTGTAAAACAGCTAAAGCTTGAGATCTTTGGCGAGTCAAAAATCGAAGTCGACCGAAAAAGTACTTTACTGCTAATGTATAAAACGGCAATACGATTAATGATACAAGCGTTAACTTTACATCCATTGTTAACATGATTGTAACTGTAATTAAGATTGTAATTAAATCTAACCAAACATTCATCAACCCAGTAATAACAAAGTCTTTAGTAGATTCAACATCATTTATTACTCGTGAAATGACTTCACCCGTCTTTGCATTAGCATAATATCTTAAGCTTAGTTTTTGTAAATGTTTAAATAAATGATCTCTAATGTCAAATAAAATTCGACTACCTATATATTGAGCATAATACTGTCTGAAATACTCAATAGGTGGTCTTACAATAACAAAAATTCCAAATGCAATTAGCATAATGTAGATAAGATGTGAGCTTTTGGTTGCAATTGGTAATGATGAATTAATGATGTTATCAACTACATATTTTAATAAAAACGGTAATATTAATGGGATTCCAAATTTAACGATACCGACAGCAATCGTTAAAAAAATATGAAATCGATATGGTTTAACAAATCTTAAATAACGTTTAATACTTCCCATATTTTCATCCTTTCATATCATTCAAAAAGAAACTGTTGAGCAATCTTTTTGAGATGATTGATTCTCAAAAGACTAAGTCCGCTCAACAGTTTCGATTAATCACGATACATTAAGAATCGTTCATACCAATTATCAATAAAATCAGTAGCAAACGGCCCTTTTCGTTGATGAATTAATTCCTTTAAATAACCTAAGTTCTTTTTTAAGATTGGGTCAATAATAGGAGGATAATTCATTATTTGTCGATGATTCTCATATTCATCTTCATCTAACAGCACGTAAGTCATATCTGGAAAAACTTTAATATCTAGATCATAGTCAATATACTTAATGGCACCATCTTCAAAGACGAATGGTGAGCTAATATTACAGTAATAATAAACTCCATCTTCTCTAATCATTCCTATGACATTAAACCAATAATCCATATCAAAGTAACAAATTGCTGGCTCTCGTGTAACCCATGTTCTACCGTCCGATTCAGTTACAAGCGTGCGATCATTTGCGCCAATTACTAACTGCTGCGTCCCTTTTAAAATGGTTGTCTCTTCCCATATACGATGAATATGTCCATTATGTTTGTAACTATGTATCTGTATTTTTTCTCCTGGTTTGGGAACGTTCATTATTTCTCCCTTCTTTCTAGTGTGGACGCATTTCAACACTTTATTTATACTTTACACTTCTATTATAACTAGTTCTTATCCATTTTTAAACAAAAGGGAGGTTAATTTGGTAAAATGCCCCATTGTTTTTTTATTTTAATGCAATTTTTCTCTCATCTGAGAAAGATTTAATAATTTGCTGTGTTTGTATTAAAAAGGTGTCTTGGATAGCTTTTAATTCAGATCTCATTATATGTATTTCATCTTGGATAGAAGACAATTTTGACAAATCCTCTAATTCAAATAGTTGGTTTTCAATTTCTTGACATCGTTCAATTTCTTCTTGAATCTTTATTAACTGATCCATTGTTTCAAGCTGACGACTTACCAATTCATCGAATACTTGCATACCATTCACCATCCTTATTTCATTATTACACTATTTCTTGAAAACTAACATAATCCCTTTGACTACATTTGACGATATTTGACTATTGAGAAGAAATTAATAATTCTATGTGGATTTAAAATGTTGGACTTTAATTATACGAAGGTAAAAGAGCACCCTATTTATAAGGGTGCTCTTTTTGAACGTTCTTTATAACAACTAGACTGCATGATCTCTCATCAGACAGGAAGATGAATATAGAAAGTAAGTTTCTTTGCCTTACTACCCTTTCATCAACAGCGCACTTCTAGTAATACTCTTTTTAGGTTATTATTGTTGGTTTTGTTGTCCAAAGTTTTTAGAAGCAGCTTTTTGAGCAGATTGTTGATTTGCTTCTCTTACTGCTTGAACATCAGTTTCACTTGAAAACTCTTGTCCAAAACTTTGGTTTTGTTGTTTAACTTTTCCAATGTTAGTTCCAGCTGCTGTTTTTCCAGCATTGAATTGATTGTTGTTGTTGTTCATGATTTATCACCTCCACGAATAATATGATGTCCATTAATCGGGTTAATATGTAAAAAAATTTTACTTATTTTTTTTGTTTAATGAACTGCTCGAGTGGAAAACTATTTGAAGAAATTATGAGGAGGTTTTATATGTACATTGGGAGAGATCTTTCAGAATTATCAATGACTCCAAAAACGCAATGGAGAGACAGTGAATTAGAATACTATCATCATTCACTTCAGCAAATTACTGGTTATTTAAATATTGAAGGTAGCACAATGCAAAAAGAAATTATAAAAGAAATTGAATCTCGTGGTGGTCTTCATAGAAATGAAGCAGACTGGACTAGTGGTACACGCCCTACTATAGACTAACAAATTTAAGATAACCACAAAAAATCCCAACACGTTGTTGGGATTTTTTTGTGGTCAATATTTAAAGTAGTTTTTCGATTTGCTGATAAATTTTTTGATGCACTACCGGAAACGGCAGCTCTTTACACTCATCTAATGTAACCCATTTCTGATTACTTGATAAACTCCCCTCATTTACTGCTTCTCCAACATAAACTTCCATTTTCCATACAAGATGTGAAAAAACATGCTCAATATTAAATTGATAAGATAAACCTTCAACTTCTAATTGAGATTCTTGATTTAAGAAGAAGCTAAGCGTATCACTTTTAGATAGCATCGTTGATTGTAATTCAGCAGTTGGAAACTCCCACATATTAGCAAGTAATCCACTAGAAGGTCTTTGTTGAATTAAATATTGATTATTTCTATTCTTAATGACACCAACTGCTAAATCAATTGGTTTTGGTGCCTTCTTTTTACTTTTTATAGGTAACTCAGTAACAACTCCAGTTTCGAAAGCTAAACATTGTTCTCTCACAGGACATAGTAAACATGCAGGATTTGTTGGTGTACAAATTAATGCACCCAGCTCCATTAAACCTTGATTAAAAGCAGATGGATCTTCATGGCTAATTAAAGCTCTTACAGCTTGTTCAAAAATTTTTCGGTTTTTAGGTACACCAATGTCCTCCCAAATTGTTAATATTCTAGATAATACCCTCATTACATTCCCATCAACTGCTGGCTCTGGTTTTCCATATGCAATACTAAGGATAGCTCCAGCAGTATATGGTCCTACGCCTTTTAATTTGCTTATTAATTCTGGCGTATCTGGTACTTTCCCTGAATACTCTTCATGGACTTCTCGTACAGCCGATTGCAAATTTCTAGCTCTAGAATAATAACCAAGTCCTTCCCATGCCTTTAGTACTTTTTCTTCCTCGGCATTCGCCAAGTCAGCAATAGTAGGGAAATTTTGCATAAACTTATTATAAAAAGGGATTACTGTATCTACACGTGTTTGCTGAAGCATTATTTCTGAAACCCATACTCGATATGGGTCTTTATTCTTTCTCCAAGGTAAATCTCTCTGTTCTGCTAAAAACCAATTAACTAAATTATTTTTAAAGTCATTTTTGGGGAAAACTTCTAATGTCTTATTTAAATCATTATTCATAACTTATACCTTTCTCTAACATCTATATGTTTTGTTAATAGTCAATACTATAAAAATTAAAAGGGTAAGTAAAGGGAGGAACTAAATGGATACTGGTACTCATCTTGTAATGGGATTTACACTTGGCGGATTAGCAACCCTGAGTCCTATTGTCCTACATGACCCACATTTGACAAACTCACTCTTATTAACAACAATCATCGGATCACAATTACCAGACAGTGACACGATATTAAAATTAAGAAATAACGCAAAATATTTAAAACATCATCGTGGAATTACGCATTCAATTCCAGCAGTCATTTTATGGACATTATCACTTTCTGCGCTTATGACATTATTTAACAACAGAGAACACTTTGGACTCTATTTATTCTGGTCTTTTCTTGCAGTAAGTGTGCACGTATTCGTTGATTTATTTAATGCCTACGGAACCCAAGCACTAAGGCCTTTTTCAAAACGCTGGATTGCTTTTGGCATCATAAACACTTTCGATCCAATTATTTTTGCAATCCATTTAGTTGGAGTTCCATTTGTTATTTTTCATTTTAGAGCTGGTCCAATCTGTGTCATGCTCTATTTCATTATGATTTTTTACTATGCGTTTAGATATCGACAAAAACAAATCGTGATTCAAACAGTCACAAAAAAATTACCAGATGTAAAACGCGTCTATGTTTCACCTTCTATAAAATACACTCATTATCATATTGTAGCAAGTACAGATTCACATCATTACGTTGGAAAAATAAAGAAAAGAATCTTTAAAATCCACGACGTATTTAAAAGAATCCCTTTACCAGTAATTGAAGACGTAAAAGCAGCCTTTAAAGACGAAAACGTTAAATCCTTTCTAGCATTTTCACCAGTTTACATTTGGGAATTGATTGGACATGACGACCATAAAGAATTAAGACTAATCGATCTAAGGTATCGAACCGAAACATACTACCCATTTGTTGCAGTAGTCAAATTCGACTACGAACATAATATTATCAGTTCATTCACTGGCTGGATCTTTAGTGAGAAAAAATTGCAGAAAAAACTAAAAGCTTAATTCGTTTTATCTTCTAATAAAAAATAACCCTTAGCAATTTTTTTGCTAAGGGTTATTTAATTAATGAAGAAGATTATCCTTCTCTTTCGTTTCGATAATTTCTAAACCAGGTGGCTTTGCAATTTTTATATCTGTTTCATGCAAGTATTTTCCATATTGGAAAATAAACTGTTGAACAACCTTTTTAGACATTTGTTCTCCATGATATTCTCCAGCTTTAGCATAAGTTGCTTCAAAATCTTCCCACAGCCATTCAACCCAAATTTTTGCTTGTGAGTATGTTAAATGGCTATTTTCTTTAAGTAATAGCTCAGTTAATTGCTCTAAATATTTCTCCATAAATTACACCTTCCAATTTTTAAACATTTATTATAATCATATCTAAATTCAAAATGGTCATCATAACGATGATGGTTCATTTCATCAATTAGTTTTATCACTAGGAGGGATTTTTAAGATGACAACAAAAAGTGAACGTTTTTCAAAACAAAAGCATGATATGGCTATTGATGGTAATATAGATTACAAATCACAAAATGCTTCTATCCGTCCAAATGGGAGCATTAATACAAATCCACAAGATCGTATGGCAAAAAGTAATCGTGATGAATAGAAATTTAACCAGGGTTTTTACATCCCTGGTTTCTTTAATAATGCGATTGGGATTCCTATTTCTTCTTCACTAGTGCTTTTATGACCCCAAGCAAAAATACCATTCATGTATGTGATCATAAATAATACTCCAGGTTCCTCAATTAATTCATATTGCTCGCCAGGAATAAATTGACTTGCGTCTAATAAATATGATTGAGCCATCGTTTTTTTACGAAGGATAACTTCAAGTTCATTGATCATATCCATTTGTTCAGCTTTTCTAGCTTGATGATTCAAATTGCTAATTTCTTGAACTAATTCATCTTTCGTTAAGTCACTATATCGTTTTGGAATTTCCATTTTAAGTCTCCTCTAAATCATTTAGATATATTTATTATATCAAGCTAATAACAGACAACCAATTGTTTTGAACTTTGTCTACATACTACAATTAATTAGTTTTCTTCCTCTTCTAAAATTAAAATCGCTTTTTCAATTAGATCAATTGGAAAACCTTTTCGAAATAATACTGTTTTCATTTTTTGGTTATATTCCCAACCACTTAATTTTTCATATTTTTTTTTCGCTTTTCTAGCATGTATTAATAAAGCTTGTAATTCATCATCTTCTTCACTTTCATACTGTGTTTCTTCAATTGCAATCGAAGCGATGTTAGCAGAATATCCTTTTCTTCTCAGCAGTTCTTCAAGTTTTGCTTTTTTTTGATTTGTTGAGTACTTTGAAAGTGCAGAAACTTTTTTTTGGCAAAGTGAAATAGCATGTTGAATTTGTTTATCTATTGAAAATAAAATTAAGCTTTTCTCTATTACAGAATTGTGAATACCTTTTGCTAATAGCTCATTCTTAATGATTGATGGTCCTTTCAACGTCGTATTAATAGACGTACGGACATAACTTTCAGCATATTTTTCTTCATTAATATACCCTTCTTCTACAAGTCGGATAATTGTAGTTTGTATTGTATCAATTAAGAATTCTTGCTTTGTTAAATATTGTTCTATTTCTTTTTTTGTTCTCATCATTCTAGATAAATAAACAATACTAGAAAGATATGCCTTTCTAAGTTGATCGGCATTTAATATCTCTTCTAGTTCAAATGGCTCAAATGATTGACCTTTTTTTATATTAAATTTAACAAGAGTATCAGCGTCTACACTAAACGAATACTCTTCACCATTACCACTATCTGTGTAAATATTAAATCGTTCTTTATTTAATTTTTGAACTTGAATTTTCGTAATAATAGACATAATTTACCTCAAAAGAAATTTTGTTTTTATGTACACATAAAAATAATAATATCATATTATGTATTAAGGAGATGCGTGGATGAAGATTCTTCTTACAGGCGGTACAGGGTTTATTGGATCTCAATTAATAAATGAATTTATTCGACATGAATTTAAATGTTATATTGTCACCAGAAATATAAGAACATCATCTAATCCATTTATTACTTATATTAATTGGGATCAATTAACCTCGAATTCTTTTCGGGAGTCCATTGACATAGTCATTAACTTAGCTGGTGAATCAATAAACAGCGGTAGGTGGACTAAGCAATTAAAAGACAAAATTCTACAAAGTCGTATAAAATCAACAAATATTCTAATTACATGGTTTGAAAGACAAGCCCATCGTCCAAACCTTTTTATTAATGCTAGCGCAATAGGGTTTTATGGAACCTCTCAATCTATAACTTTTAATGAACATGACAAGCCTATTTCAAATGATTTTTTAGCATCAACTGTGAGAGAATGGGAAACTGTTGCCAAAAAAGCTGAAGAACTGGGAATTCGGACTATTCTCGCTAGATTTGGTCTAGTTTTAGGATTAAACGGTGGAGCACTTCCAAAAATGATTTTGCCTTATAAATTGTTTATTGGAGGTCCAATCGGAAAAGGTAACCAGTGGATATCTTGGATTCATGAGAAGGATGTTGTTGGCTTAATACTTCATATGATAAAAAATACGGAAATTAGGGGGCCATTCAATTTAGTGTCACCTAATCCAGTAACAATGAACGAGTTTAGCACATCCCTTTCAGTAGCTTTACATCGACCAAATAAATTAAAAGTTCCAAATTTTGCCCTTCAACTATTACTAGGTGAAATGAGTATGCTAGTTTTAGAAGGTCAAAAAGTTATGCCTTCTAAAGCCATTCAAACTAATTATAACTTTCAATTCCCATCTTTAAAAGAAGCTTTACTGTTAACTTTAAATTAGTATTTGAAAGGATTTATCATGAATCTATTATTTAAAAATGCAACCATTTTCCCCATTACATCTCAAGTTTTATATAATCATGATTTGTTAATTGAAAATGGGAAAATTAAAGAAATTGCACCTGAGATTTTTTCGATTGAAGATCAAACGATTGTCGTAGAATGTGCAGGAAAACCACTTTTTCCTGGTTTTATTGATGTACACACTCACTTAGGACTATATGACGAAGGAACTGGTTGGGCTGGAAATGATGCGAATGAAACAATTGAGGTATTGACTCCACATATTCGATCAATGGATGGAATATTGCCACTTGATGTTGCTTTTACTGATGCGATCCAACATGGAATTACAACAGCTCATATCATGCCTGGTAGTGGAAATGTAATTGGTGGAACAACTTGTACAATTAAAACATATGGTAAAAGTATCGATAAAATGATTATTCAAGAGCCGTCTGGATTGAAAATCGCTTTTGGTGAAAATCCAAAAAGAACTCACAGTAACGGGAATAAAGAATCAATTACTAGAATGGGTATTATGGGAATGCTTCGTGAAGCATTCTATGAAGCTAAAAACTCGCATAACCCAGATGACTTTCGAATTTTACCAATTATTAAAGCTTTAAATAGAGAAATTCCAGTGCGAATTCATGCTCATCGTGCAGATGATATTTTATCAGCTATACGTTTTGGCGAAGAATTTAACTTAGATATACGAATTGAACATTGTACAGAAGGTCATTTAATTATTGACCATCTAAAGGATCGAAACCTTCAAGTATCTGTTGGTCCTACATTAACTAGACGTTCAAAAATCGAATTAAAAAATAAATCCTGGACTACATACAAAGCTCTTGCTGATATTGGGGTAAGTGTTTCAATTACAACTGACCATCCTTATACGCCAATTCAGTATTTAAATGTATGTGCAGCTATAGCAGTTCGAGAAGGTTTACCTGAGCTCGAAGCTTTAAAAGCAATTACAATCAATCCAGCAAAAAACCTTAATTTATCTCATAGAATTGGTAGCTTAGAGATTGGTAAAGATGGTGATGTAGTATTATGGTCCCATCATCCGTTTCATTATATGGCTAAACCATTACTCACTGTCATAGATGGTAGAATTGTGTATAAAAATATCGAATAATTTTAGTTTGCAATTTGAACAAAATCGTTTATTATAGTATAGTAAGAACGTTTGCGGTAAATTAAATAGAAAGTGTGAAAACACTTTTCTTATATAGTATTTTAACGGGAAAGGCAAATGGTGAGCCACCAGTAAATCGCTGGTCCTAGTGGGTTCGATTCCCACCCCGAAATTTTAGGGTGCATTAAAAAATTATTCATAATTTATTCATAGTTAATGCGCTTCACAGGACTTTAAATTTTATTGTTTAGTCCTCACAAAAATTTCGCGGGTGGCGTAACCTTCTTTCGCTACCCTTATTATGAGGAGGAGTAGAGATGCTGAAACAGCGAGATTTACAAGATTGTTCTGTACTTTTTGAACTTATGGTACATCCTGATGTCTTTCCCTTTGTGCGCCATAAAGCAAATTCGTACGAAGAATTTCTATTTATCACAAAGCAAGCAATCGAACTAGAAGAACAAGGAAAAATGATATCAAGAACAATCTTAGATGAGTGGGGTAACCCTATTGGTAACATTTCTTTACATGATATTGAAGATGGATATGGCTTTTTAGGAACTTGGTTAGGCAAACCTTTTCACGGAATGGGTTATAACAAACCAGCAAAAGACGCTTTCTTCCATGAGTTATTTCACGATTTAGGAATAAACTCTATTTTTATGCGTATTCGTAAAGTTAATAAGCGCTCTTTTTATGCTGCAAGTAAACTACCATACGCATCATTAGCAAATGAATCACGTAAATGTTTATATGATGAAATTAATCAAAATGAAGAAATTTACGATTTATTTGAAATCACTAAAGACAATTATTTATTGCATACAATGCGTGAAGATTACCAACAACATGAAGTTACACATTTAAAAGAAGCTTAATTTAGTATACCAGCCACAAAAAATGGAGAGACTTACTAAGGATTTTATAACTTAGCGAGGTGTTTTTTGTGGATAAACGAAAAGATAAAACGAGACGAAATTTAAGTTCTACTCAAGAAGTATTATATGCAAAGGAATTTAAGAGAGCTGATCGTGCTGCAGGTTATACTAATTTTAATGGAATAGGCAAATAATTTTTTCAAAAAGGCTTTCTTAGGAAGCCTTTTTTTGTTTTTCTAGAATAACTTTACAACCAGTAATACTCCGTATAAACATCTTTCAAAATTTACAATATCTTAATTAAATTTCACTTGATTCAATAATATAAACCGAAGACGGTCTAACATAATATTCCTTACTAAGTTTTTCTTTTATTCGATGCATTTCATCTTCAATTTTTTCTCCTCGAACAAAAGATCCCCCTTCGATTCCATTCTGATCATCTAGTAAAACATACCACGAAAATCGAAACTCCTTCATAAAAATTCACCCTTTAAAATAAGAAACTATAAATAACTATTTTTCATTATATTCACGAACCTCAAATTTATTTTAGTCAATCGTCTAAATAATAATAAAAAGCTTATAAAATAAACTGTCCTTTAAATGTTAGACGCCTACTAACATTTAAAGGACAATTCAAAGTAATTAGTTTTATTAACAAGTTTGTAATTCTTTCTTTTGGGTTAATAGTTGATAAGCATGATTAACACTTTCATTTGATGGTGGTTGAATATCTTTTAAAGGGTATTTTAATCCCAATGCTTCCCATTTATAAACTCCTAATTGATGATATGGTAAAATTTCTACTTTTTCCACGTTACATAAAGTGTTTATAAAACCACCTAGTTTTATTAAATCATCTTCTGAGTCAGTGATTCCAGGAATTAAGACATGTCTAATCCAAACCGGGATCTTTTTCTTGTCCAAGTATTTAGCAAAACTTTTAATCTGCTTATTTGATTTACCCGTAAGTTTTATATGTCTTTTTTCGTCAAAATGCTTTAAATCTAATAATACTAAATCAGTGTATTCTAATACTTCGTCTAATTTTAAAAGAAAATTTGGGTCAGTACTGCTGAAACATCCACCAGATGTATCAATCGTTGTATGAATCCCATTTTTTCTACAAGATTTAAACAGTTCTAATAGAAAGTCTAATTGTAATAATGGTTCTCCACCACTAACCGTAACGCCACCTCCAGATGACCTCATGAACGGAATATATGTCTTGATATCCTTCATTAATTGATCAACTGACATTTCTTTACCTGCTCCAATTTTCCACGTATCTGCATTATGACAATATTGACATCTTAATAAACATCCTTGTGTAAAGATTACATATCTAAGACCCGGTCCATCGACAGTTCCACAAGTTTCAATTGAATGTATATTTCCTGAAATCATTGTCATTCACCTCTTAATTAATTTTTTCCTGATTTAGTAAAAACATTAAAGCCTAGTGAAGTATGTCCCCCACTAGGCATGAATTACAGAGATTTTTACATAGAACCGTGGAAAGTTCTATTTATTACGTCAATTTGTTGTTCCCTAGTTAGTTTTATGAAGTTAACTGCATATCCCGAGACTCTGATTGTTAATTGCGGATATTCTTCAGGATGTTCCATCGCATCCATTAATGTTTCTCGATTGAATACATTTACGTTTAAGTGATGACCACCTTTTTCTGTATATCCATCTAACATTGCTACTAAGTTTAATACTTGTGTACCCTCGTCTTTACCTAAAGCTTTTGGAACGATTGAGAAAGTATTTGAAATTCCATCTTGTGCATCTTCGTAAGGTAATTTCGCTACTGAACTTAATGATGCTAGAGCTCCATTTGTATCGCGTCCATGTAAAGGATTGGCACCAGGAGCAAATGGTTCACCTGCTTTTCTTCCGTCTGGTGTATTACCTGTCTTTTTACCATAAACAACATTAGACGTAATCGTTAGCACTGATGTTGTATGAATTGAATTGCGATATGTTTTATGCTTTCTTACTTTTGCCATAAAGCTTTCAACAAGTTCTACTGCAATATCATCTACAAGATCATCGTTGTTCCCGTATTTTGGATACTCTCCTTCAATATCAAAATCAACAACGATTCCATTCTCATCGCGAATTGTTTTAACATTTGCATGCTTAATAGCCGATAATGAATCAGCACATACTGACAATCCTGCAATACCTGTTGCCATTGTACGTTTTATATTTGGATCATGTAACGCCATTTCAATTCGTTCATAGCTATATTTATCATGCATAAAGTGGATACAATTTAATGTATTAACATATAAGCCTGCTAACCAATCTAATAAAACGTCGAACTTAACTTTTACTTCCTCATAGTCAAGATATTCAGATGTAATCGGAGCATACATAGGTGCTACTTGAGCTTTAGACTTTTCGTCTTTACCACCGTTAATTGCGTATAATAATGCTTTGGCAAGATTTGCACGTGCACCAAAGAATTGCATTTGTTTTCCGATTGTCATAGCGGAAACGCAACATGCAATACCATAATCATCACCATATTCCGGACGCATGATATCATCATTTTCATATTGAATTGAGCTAGTTTTAATTGACATTTTAGCGCAATATTGTTTAAATCCATCTGGTAGTTTTGCTGACCAAAGGACAGTTAAGTTAGGTTCTGGAGCTGGCCCTAGGTTATCTAAAGTATTTAAAAAGCGAAATGAGTTCTTCGTTACAAGTGGACGACCATCTATTCCTATTCCACCGATTGACTCTGTTACCCAAGTAGGATCGCCAGAAAATAATTCATTATAATCAGGAGTACGAGCAAACTTGACTAATCTCAGTTTCATTACAAAATGATCGACTAATTCTTGTGCGTCTTGTTCTGTTAAAGTACTTTCTTCCAGATCTCGTTCAATATAAATATCTAAAAATGTTGAAACTCGCCCTAAGCTCATAGCTGCTCCATTTTGCTCTTTTATTGCTGCTAAATAGCCAAAATACAACCATTGGAAAGCTTCTTTTGCGTTTGTTGCAGGTCTAGAAATATCAAACCCATGTTTTGTTGCCATTTGTTTTAATTCATTTAATGCACGGATTTGTTCATTTAGTTCTTCACGATCTCTTATTACTTCTTCTGACATAACACTTGTTGTTTTATTTAATGTATCAATTTTATCTTTAATAAGTCGATCTACCCCGTATAACGCTACCCTTCTATAGTCGCCTATAATTCTTCCACGACCGTATGCATCCGGTAGACCTGTAATAACACCAGATCGTCTTGCTGCTTTCATTTCTGATGTATAGGCATCAAATACGCCTTGATTATGTGTTTTTCGATATTCTGTAAATATTTTGCTTATTTCATCATCAACTTTATATCCATAAGACTCACAAGATGCTTCAGCCATTCGAATCCCACCAAATGGTTGTAATGATCTCTTAAAAGGTTTATCTGTTTGGAATCCAACAATTTGTTCTAATTCTTTCTCTAAATATCCTGGTTCATGTGAAGTAATCGTAGATACAATTTTTGTATCCATATCTAAAACTCCGCCATTTTGGCGTTCTTCTTTAGATAGTTTAAGTACTATATCCCATAGTTTGTTAGTTGCTTCCGTTGGTCCTAAAAGAAAAGAGTCATCTCCAACATAAGATTTAACATTTTTTTGAATAAAGTCCCTTACATCAATCGTTTTTTCCCATCGTCCAGTTTCAAATTGTCTCCATTGTTCCATCGTATTACTCCTCCTCTTCTGCATATAATACAGAAAGTTAATTAAGTATATAACAGATTACGTATATAATTTATCATACGCTGAACTGAAACAATCGATTATATTATGAACATATTGTGAAATATTGAACAAAGTAGTTAAAAAGTTAACTCATATAACACTTAATTCCTTCCACTAAATTACAGTTGCTTCATATATATAGTAATTCACTCTGAAAACTTTCCTGTTAAACAACTAACTGTTATACTCAAAAGATAGTAACTGTATTAGCAGATTCATGAAAATTTGTGGACAAGACATTCACAAACCAAATATGCGATAATACTATGGTTAATACACAAATGAATAATTCAATTGAACAATGTTTATATAAAGGAGTAATTTATGAATACAAAACTAAATCTTTCTAGTTCGATTAATGAAAAATTAAATTTAATATATAATGAACAAATTCAAAAAGTACTAAAAGAAGAGCAATTATTAATCGGAACAAAACAATATGTTTCTCAAGACACAACGATTTTAGAAGATGCTATTACTGCCCTTCTTCTTGGTAAAAATATATTGTTAAAAGGTCCAACAGGAAGTGGTAAAACGGTTTTAGCTGAGACGCTTTCAAAATTGCTTTATCAACCGATGCATAGCATAAACTGTTCAGTCGATTTAGATTTAGAAGGAATTGTTGGATACAACACCATTGCTTCTAATACGAACGGATCTGAAGTAGTATTCATCGATGGACCTTTAATGAAAGCAATGAAGAAAGGTCATATTTTATATATCGATGAAATTAACATGGCTAAACCAGAAACATTACCATTATTACATGGTGCACTTGATTATCGAAAAATGATTACAAATCCATTTACTCAAGAAGTAGTAAAAGGTGACGAAAACTTCAGAGTAATCGCAGCAATAAATGAAGGATATGTAGGAACAAGTGAATTAAATGAAGCTTTAAAAAATCGCTTCATTATTATAGATGTTCCATATATTAATGGGGATTCATTACTTAAGTTATTAAAAGATGAATCTGAGCTAAAAGATGAAGAACTACTGAAGAAATTCACAAGCTTTTCAAGTGATTTAATTCCATTAGCAAGTGAAGGCAGAATTAGTGAAGATGCAGCAAGTATTCGTGGTGTTCTTGACGCATGTGATTTATCTGTTCATATACCTGTACTTCGAGCAATTGAACGCACAATTATCGCTAAATTAAGTGATGACATTGAACGTGAGACTGTTAGAGA
Source organism: Gottfriedia acidiceleris (assembly GCF_004138285.1). Classification (GTDB taxonomy): domain Bacteria; phylum Bacillota; class Bacilli; order Bacillales; family Bacillaceae_G; genus Gottfriedia; species Gottfriedia acidiceleris_A. The sequence continues at coordinate 29,674 of NZ_SCFN01000015.1, forward strand.
ACTAGCTGAAAGTTATTTTCTTTCTTGAAATGAGTGATGATTAATATATGAAACAAATCATTTTTAACAATAAAAAAATCGACGCTTCCACTTTTCTTCAAATGGAAAATTTATCGATTTCTCTTTCGAAAGATCGTAATTCATTTTTAGAATTTGATTTTCAGGCGTATTACGACGATGAAGAACAAAAATTTACTGTAAGTCACTTTTGGGATACACAAGAGCATAGTACACAGTTACAAGGTTTGAAATCAGATGTGTACTTAAAAGCTTTAGGTAATAAACATTACTCAGATTTTAGTGAATTCAAAGATACACTAAAGGAATTACAAGAAACTCATTTAAAAAGTTTTTTCACACAATTGTTTGTCCTTCTTGAGGATATTCGACTTGAAGAGTTAATTATTCATCAAAGACCAGGTACAAGACAATTATTTTCTACGAGAAAAAAAATATATAGACATTATTTTCAATCACAATTCAAAGCAAATGAAATACGTAATTTCCAATTAGATCAATTGTTTTGTTTAATTTATCTTTCACTTACTTCTACCCAATTAACATATCAAACGAATGAACATCTCGAGGATATTTTACCCATCCTCTTTCAGGCGTTTGAAGCTAAGAAAACAAGTGATATTTCTTCTATTGTATATAGAGTACAGCAGAGGTTACTCTCACTGTATAAGGAAGATATGATTCACACATATTTTGGCTATTTACCGTTAAATAAAATTAACGAATTAGCTTCATGTAATAGTAAAGTAAAAGAGCTTCAAAATGAGGACCAGCAAGAGGGTCTTGATGAAAGAAACAGCGAAGATGAAAGATTATCCACCTGGCATAGAGAAAGTAAAAATAATGAAACAGATGATAATTTTTTACGATTTGAAGTTGAAAGTGGTACAAAAACTTCTATTAAAGCAAATTTTGCACGAGAAGAAGAGGCCGGCGATCAGGCAATTGCAAATGCATTTGGATCCTCCAAACAAGGAGAGAATAAAAAGTCAAAACAAACTGATTCATATGAGGCTACGAATTCATCCTCTTCACAGCAAAATCCTTTTGGTAAATACAATAGTAATGTTTCCATTAAATATAAAGAAGCAATTGGGCAAACAGTTACCGAAAAGAAACAGTATTATACATTGTCTTCAATGGTATCTAAAGATGTTAAAGAACTAAGAAAAACGATAGAAAAATCATTAGAAAATAAACAAAATGCACCTACTGATAAATACTATGGTAGGTTAAATAAAAAATGGGTTCGACTTTTCACAGAAGAAAATCCTAAAATGTTCTATAAAAAACAAACTGAATCAAAAGAATTAGATGCTGTTTTTTACTTATTAGTTGATTGCTCTGGATCGATGTTTAATAAAATGGATGAAGTGAAAAAAAGCGTCATTTTATTCCATGAAACATTAAAACAATTAAAAATCTCTCATAGCATTAGTGGCTTTTGGGAGGATGCTTCAAATGCTACAAAAGAAAATAAACCAAATATTTTACATCAAGTCATTCCGTTTTCAAGCTCTTTATCTCCTTCAGTAGGTCCTAATATTATGCAGCTTCAAGAAGAAGAGGACAATCGTGACGGCTTAATGATTCGAATTGTTTCAGAAGAGCTCGCTAAACGTTCGGAAAAGCATAAATTTTTGCTCGTGTTTACTGATGGCGAACCTTCAGCATTAGATTATTTCCAGGATGGGATTATCGATACGCATGAAGCAGTTAAACAAGCTAGAAAACTTGGAATTGAAGTAATCGGTACTTTCATCGAGGAAGAAGAACATCAAGAAGAAACTTCACAATTAATGAAAAATATTTATCAGCACCATTACTTAATCGCCTCAAATGCAGAAGATTTAAGACTTCAATTAAAACCAATGCTAAAAAAATTATTATTAAGAAGCATAGAATAAGATAGTTGTCCATAAAATGAAAAGAAATAGGCTTACTAGTAGCCTATTTCTTTTTATTTTATAAGTAGTTTGAATATTTTGTCGAACAGATTTACATAACGAAATCGTATTTCCTATTGATTTTTAAAATTAAACGGAGTACGATAAATTTTGACGACTTAGAGAGATGCATATTTAAAGAAAAGCTAGTGTATGACCGCTAGTTTGTTTGTATTTAAGGGGGATTAGGACTATGCCTACTTCATTTAAAGCAACATTTTCACGTGTACGATTCGTATTACTGGTTGCGTTAGTAGTTTGGCTAAAAACGTATATTGTTACTCTGTTTGGATTCGATTTAAAAATTGATACAGTCTTTCAAAATGTAATATTATTTATTAGCCCTTTGGCATCCTCATTATTCCTTGTAGGGATCGCTCTTTTTTTCAAAGGGAATAAGCGTAATACAATCGCGCTTTTGATTAATTTCATTTTAACCTTGCTATTATGTGGAAACGTTTTATTTTACGGATTCTTTAATGACTTCATAACTTTACCAGTGCTGTTCCAAACTAGTAATATGGGTGATTTAGGATCAAGTGTAAAAGAACTAGCAAGCTTTAAAATTATTTTGATGTTTATTGATATCCTTATCCTATATTTAATCTCAAAAAAATTTCCTAAATTTTCAAACACTGGTCGAGTACCTTCATTTATGAAATCAACCTATTATTTAATTACGATTGCAATTGCAGTTTTAAATTTAGGTTTAGCTGAAATGGAAAGACCTGAATTGCTTACTCGTTCGTTTGATCGTGAAATGTTAGTAAAAAATCTTGGACTTTATGTTTACCAAGGCTACGATTTATCACTTCAAACAAAAACTTCAACACAAAAGGCCTTTGCGGATAGCAGTAAATTAACTGAAATTGAAAACTATGTAAATAGTAACGGCGTAAAAGCAAATGCAAAGCTTTTCGGTAAATATAAAGGTAAAAATGTTATTGTTATTTCTTTAGAATCAATGCAAAATTTCACAATTGGTGCAAAGGTTAATGGTAAAGAAATAACTCCATTTTTAAATAAATACATTAAAGAAAGTTATTATTTTGACCACTTCTATCACCAAACTGGTCAAGGAAAAACGTCCGATGCTGAGTTCATTATTGATAACTCTTTATATCCATTAGATCGTGGTGCTGTCTATTTTACACATGCAAATAACGAATATATGGCTACACCTGAAATTTTAAAAGATCAAGGATATTATTCGGCTGTTTTCCATGCAAATAATAAAAGCTTTTGGAATCGAAATGTAATGTACCCTTCTTTAGGTTACGATCGCTACTTTAATGAAGTAGATTATAATATTACCGATGAAAACTCGGTAAACTGGGGATTAAAGGATGAAGATTTTTTTGAACAATCACTTCCTCTTTTATCACAAGTGAAACAACCGTTTTATACTAGATTCTTAACTTTATCAAACCACTATCCTTTCGTACTTGATCCTCAAGATCAATACATTGATCAATATAATTCTGGCGACGAGACACTTGATCGTTATGTAACGACAGTACGATATATGGATGAATCAATTAAACACTTTATTGAAGGTCTGAAAAAATCAGGTCTATATGATAATACAATTCTTGTTATGTATGGAGATCATTATGGTATTTCTGAAAACCACAATCGTGCAATGGCTCAGTTCTTAGGTAAAGACGAAATTACTCCGTATGACCATATGGATTTACAACGCACACCATTTATTATTCATTTACCTAAGCAAAAACAAGGTCAAACAATCTCAAAGGTTGCTGGTCAAATTGATGTAAAACCTACGATTCTTCATCTGTTAGGTGTTGATACAAAAACAGATATTGAATTTGGTAAAGATTTATTTAGCCCAGATTATTCGGAATTCATTGTTTTCCGTGATGGAAGCTTCGTAACAAGTAAATATTATTATGTAGCTGGCTCTAATGAATTTTATAATCGATTAACTGCTGAAAAAGTAGAAGTTCCTGATCAAGAAGCGAAACTATTAATTGATAAAGCAAAAAAAGAGCTAACACTTTCAGATAATATTGTTTACGGTGATTTATTCCGTTTCTACAGTGGCAACAAGCATAAAACAGGTACAATGCAAACAATAACTGAACCAAATCAATAAAAGGAACTTCTAAAGAACCTCATAGTCCGGTAATTAAATTTTTAGTTTTATACACCGAGAGATGCTTTTACAAGCATCTCTTTTTGTTATAATATGGTATTTATACATAAGTTTTTTAATCAAAATATAGTGGGAGGATATTAATTGTATAAAAACTCTAAGTTATTATTTTGGACGATCGAACTACTATTATTATTCTTAGTCTTATTCGTTGGAACAAAGATATCATTCTTATTTCAACCAATTGCTATTTTAATTAGTACTTTATTCGCGCCAATACTTGTCTCAGTCTTTCTATATTTCTTATTCGCACCAATAGTTGATTTTTTAGAGCGAAAAAAAGTGCCTCGTTCAATAGGCATTCTTCTTCTTTATCTCGGATTAATCCTAATTGCTGTGGTATCTATCATTAATGTATTCCCAACCTTAACTGAACAATTTAAAGATTTAGTAAATAATATGCCAACAATTGTAAATGAAGCAACAAATAAGATTGGCCTATTAGAGAAGTGGTTAGGAAGTCAAAATTACGTTGAAATTAAAGATTTAGAAAAGAAAGTTGCAGACTATGCCCTAGTATTTATCGGTGGCATAACAGGTGGAATTGGTGCGTTTTTCAATATTTTAAGTAATGTAACGTTAATCATATTAACAGTTCCATTTATACTGTTTTATATGTTTAAAGATGGTCATAAATTTCCAGCTGCGATGTCTCGTTTTTTACCGCAAAGCTTAAGGAATGAAGCAATTCATATTGCAAACGAAACAAGCGAAACATTGGCTTCTTACATTCAAGGTCAAACGATTGTTTGTATTTTTGTTGGAATTGGAACGTTTATTGGATATAGTATTATCGGAATACCTAATGCCTTAATTTTAGCGTTAGTAGCTGCTATTACAAATATTATCCCTTACTTTGGCCCGTTTATTGGTGGAGCTCCAGCAGTGATCGTTGCGGCTCTAATTTCTCCAAAATTAGCTTTATTCGTTGTACTAATCATTGTAATTGTTCAACAAATTGATTCAAACTTAATCTCACCATATATCATGGGGAAAAAGTTAAATATTCATCCTTTAACGATTATCCTATTATTATTATTCGCTGGTAACTTTGCTGGTGTACTTGGTATGGTTTTAGCTGTGCCAACCTATGCAATTTGTAAAGTAGTGATTGTTAATATCTCTAGGATTATCAATTTAAGGCAAAAAGCGAAATTCGCAGATAAGATTATTGATGACGACATTGAAACAAATATCGAAATAAACATTAACAACGATAACGACCAAAAAGAATAAATAAGAGCAAGAATAATGAAGTTGGAGTGATATTCACTCTTAACACTTCCGTTATTCCTGCTCTTTCTTTTTACAATTTAAACGTCTCTCTTCCCTGCTCTCTATTTAAGAGCCATTCTTTCCTCCACAGGCCACCAGCATAGCCTGTTAACTTACCATTTGACCCAATAATCCGATGGCATGGAACGATGATACTTAATGGATTTCTTGCATTTGCATTCGCTACTGCTCTTACTGCCTTTGGGTTCCCTATTCGGTTAGCAATATCAGCATATGAAGCAGTTTCTCCATATTTAATTTTAACTAGTTCCCTCCACACACTTTCTTGAAAAGGAGTTCCTTTTGCAATTGATTGAATACTAAATTCCTTCCTAGTTCCATTGAAATATTCAATCAATTCATTTCCTGCATCCTTCAAAGAAGGTGGTACTGTTTTTTGAATTTCGTCATTCTCTTCTTTGACAAAATCAATATATGCTACTCCTTTTTCATTTCCAACGATCCTTAATGTACCTAACGGAGTGTCTATATAAGCTGTATCTAATTGATTCATAAATCATTCTCCTAGATTATTTATCTAAATTTGGAAAATACTCCATTGCTTCAATACATTGATTATAACCGTTTCGCTTATAAAAATTAACTCCTTGCTCGCTCGGCCAAACAATAACAAATTCGAAGTTCATTTCGCTTACCCATTTATTTACTTTGGAGATTAATTTTCCTCCAATCCCCTTCCCTCGATAATCCTTTAATGTATATACATTTGTCATGAAGGCAAAAGGATTAGTCACTCTACCAGGTCGAGGTACTTTTTGAATAAGTTCAATATAAATATGTGAAACAATTGTACCTTCTATTTCAGCAACCCATATATACCACTGTTTACTGTTCATTGCATTTAGTAAAAAATCACGACATTCACTGTAAAAGTCATTGTATTCGCTCTCTTTAATTCTTCCCGTCTGGTAATCTTCCAAAGTAAAGTCCCATCTCATCTTAATTAATTGCTCTATATCTTTTATTTCTGCCAATCTCAAATTCATTTTATCCCCCCTTAATCCTCTGTACCTAAAACATCAGTATTCGGTGGGATATAACCCATCTGTCGTGCCATCGCGACAATTTGACCTTTATGATGATATTCATGCGTGATCGTATGTACTAGCAATTTCATCGGTGTGAAAGATAATTCTTCATTATGATTTCTCCATGGAATCTTTCTAACAATTGGTTTATTTAAACGATCAACTGTCATATCCAATAATTCACTCACGAATAAATCAGCTTGTTCAAATCTTGATTTAATATCATCAAGACTAAGATTTACAATGTTTTCCTTTGGCGTAATTGGCTTTTTCGTTTTCAATAATATAAAAGATCCAATCCATGCAATATAACATTCAGCCATATGTAGTAGCGTTTCTCTTACACTTTGGACTCCGAACCCCTCTAATTTACGAGTAAAATCCTCTAGTTTTAATTCACCACAAAAATCTAATAATGCTTCACGATTTTCTTTTACCCATTGATATTCCTTCTGATTCACTACAGTCACCTCTTAATATATTGATTAATTATCTATTCTACTGAGTGGGAAAAATTACCTTTAAGTAAAATAATAAAAGGTCTGCGGATATACCCACAGACCTTGATTTCATTATACAAATAACTTCAAACTTACTTGAACAATTAATAAAACAGAAACTGAAATTAATAGTATTCTGGCTAGCTTCATTGGAACAAATTCTGCAAACCTTAACCCTACTTGATTACCAACAATTGAAGCAGCAGCCATCGTCACAGCAATTTTCCATTGGAAGTGACCTGTCATATAAAATATGATAAATGCTGATAAACAACTCCCAAAATTTAATACTCTAGCCAACTGAACTGCATTAACATAAGTAAACCCTTTTTTAATAAAATACAAGATTGCAAATGTTGAAGACCCTGGACCGAAGCCCCCGTCATAAACACCAATCCCCGTTAAGATGCCCCTATCTAGCAATGTTTGCTTTTCAACACCACTTTTATTCGTAGTTTCATAGTTCCACTTTTTACTTGCAAATGTTAGCCATAATGAACCAGCTAATAAAACTAATGCAACAATATTCATCACATGTTCATCTAACATACTTGTTACAAATGCACCAATTCCTCCACCAATGATCGAAACTAATATAAATTGAAAAATGACTGATGCCTTAAAATCTTTCTTTTTAATTGTATAAAGAATACTACTAAACGACCCCAAACCTGAGGCAAACTTATTTGTGGCAATACCCGTTTGAATAGGAATGCCAAGAAAAATCATCATCGGGAGTGTAATTAATCCTCCACCACCAGCTAATGTTCCAACTACTGCTGCACCGATTCCCAAAATAAAAAGTAATAATAGTGAGTCCATTTTCCTATCTCCCTTTTTTGCGTCTATCATTACTATACACAAAATATTCGAAAAAAGGGAAACTAAAGACCTCATTATTTGTGGTTGATTATGGAATAGCAATACTGAAGTAGCTAATTTCAAATGGAATAATGGCAAAATTGATCTAAGTTTTCTCTAATCGGATAAAAAACGGATAAAATTTGCTAGTTTCCTATAAAGAGTGGCATAAAATCCATCACAAATGAATAATACCGACGAGATACCCCACCTCAACATAAAAAGGGCTTGCCCATCTGTCAATTAACCTGACTTATGGACAGCCCTCTATGTTTAAAAAATACTCAAATTATATCGTGAAGCCAGTAACTCTAATAATTTTATACCGGCTATACTATTTCCTTTTTCATCAAGTGATGGTCCATAAACACCAATTCCAAATCGACGAGGTACCGCACCCAGAACACCGCCAGAAACACCACTTTTAGCAGGAATTCCAACTTTAATCGCAAACTCACCAGATGCATTATACATCCCACAAGTAACCATAAAAGTGTTACAAATCTTTGCTACTTTTTCAGGTATAAGCTGCGTTTTAGAAATTGGATCCCAACCATCAAGTGCAAAAATAAGTCCAATTCTTGCCAATTCTAAACAGTTTACTTCGATTGAACATTGTTTAGTATATAAATCTAATAACAATTCAACATCTTCGGTAATAATTCCATGCTCTTTCATAAAGTAACAAAGCGATCTGTTCAAGTGCGCTGTTTCAAATTCTGATGTAGCAACCTCTTTCGAATAAGAAAGATCTTTATTATCTGTTAAAACCCTCATAAAGTTTAAAAGTCGTTTAAAGCGATCTTTTATACTATGACCTTTAATCATACTTGTAACTGCCAAGGCCCCTGCATTAATCATTGGATTTAACGGCTTTCCAGCAGATCTAACTTCTAATTTTGCAATTGAATTAAACGGATCACCTGTAGGCTCCATCCCTACTCGCTCAAATACAAAATCTTCTCCACGATCCATTAATACTAAAGCTAGTGAAATTACCTTTGAAATACTTTGTAAAGTAAAACGAATGCTCGTATTACCTGCTTCAAAATGTCGTCCATCTGGCAAAAACACAGCCAACGATAAATCCTTTTTATTCGCCTTTGCAAGAGCAGGAATATAATTGGCTACTTTTCCATACTGAATAAACTCTTTTGCATCTTCAATAAGGACTTTCAATTCTTCCATATGATGAACTTCTTTTTCCTCTCGAAATCCATTCTGCGTCATAAAATCACCTGTTTATTCATTTTTAAGGGAAAGACATTCCCAAAATCACTTTATAAGAGTATGCTACAACAATTAACTCCCTACCTACTCTTCACGTTTTTCTTATCTACTTCTCCTACCAGATCTGCCCTCATTTCTTGATCTCCCTGTACTGCTTGATCTTCCAACACTTTCTGTTCTTTCCGCTCTACCTGCATTCCCCGTTCTTTCCGCTCTACCTGCATTTCTTGTTCTTTCTTCTCTACCTGCATTCCCCGGTCTTTCCGCTCTACCTGTATTTCCTGTTCTTTCCGCTCTACCTGCATTTCCCGTTCTTTCCGATCTGCCTGCATTTCCCGTTCTTTCTGCTCTACCTGCATTTCTTGTTCTTTCTTCTCTACCAGCATTCCCCGGTCTTTCCGCTCTACCTGTATTTCCTGTTCTTTCCGCTCTACCTGCATTCCCCGTTCTTTCCGCTCTACCTGCATTTCCCGTTCTTTCCGCTCTATCTGCATTTCTCGTTCTACCCGCTCTATCTGCATTTCCCGTTCTTTCCGCTCTACCTGCATTTCCCGTTCTTTCCGCTCTGCCTGCATTTCTCGATCTTTCTGCTCTACCTGCATTTCTCGATCTTTCTGGTCTACCTGCATTTTCTGTTCTATCCGCTCTGCCTGAACTTTCTCCTCTTTCCATTTCTATTCTCTTAATTGAAAGATTAAGCTCTTTTTCAATTACTCTCATTTCTTGAAAATCTTTTGGAGTAGCAAATGTAATCGCGATACCAGTATCTCCTGCACGTCCTGTTCTTCCAATTCGATGTACATAGCTTTCTGTATCCAATGGTATATCATAGTTGAATACGTGAGTAACACCTTCGACATCAATTCCTCTAGCTGCTACATCTGTTGCTACAAGATATTGTATTTTAGCTTCGCGGAACAATTTCATAACTTTTTCGCGCTTCCCTTGGGTTAAGTCTCCGTGTAGTTCTTCAGATAAAAGACCTTTTCCTTTTAGCTGTTCATTTAATTTATTTGCTCTTCTTTTTGTTCTACAAAAAATGATTGCTAGAAACGGCTCTGCTTCTTTGATTTGATTCAATAAGGCATTAAGTTTTCCGCGATCGGTTGTTTCAATAATTAATTGTTCAATTTCATCTAGTGTAATTCTTTTAGCTTTTACTTTAATAATTTCCGGCTTTTTCATGTAACGCTTTGCAAGTGATTGGATTTGATCTGGCATTGTAGCAGAAAATAATAAGGTTTGTCTTGATACAGGAGTTTGATTGATAATATCTTCTACCTCGTGTAAAAAACCAATGTGTAGCATTTGATCTGCTTCATCGAGCACTAAAAAATCAACTTTATCTAATTTTATTGTCCCTCGTCTTAAATGGTCTAAAAGTCTACCGGGTGTTGCAATAATTAAATGTGCACCAACTTTTAGTTTACGCGCTTGCTGTTCAACGTCTTGTCCACCGTACACAGCAAGTACGCCGAAATCTTCACTAACAATCCTTTTAGCCTCAGCAGTTATTTGAAGAGCCAACTCTCTTGTTGGAGCAACTACTAATGCTTGAGTATGTGGCAATTCTAAATTAATTCTTTCAAGGATTGGAAATAAGAATGCAAATGTCTTACCAGTCCCTGTTTGTGCTTGACCTATTAAATCCTTACCTTCAAATACGATTGGAATTGCCTTCTCCTGAATCGGAGTAGGCTCTGTTATCCCTAATTCAGTTAAATACTCAGTTAATTCCTCACTTAAACCTAAACTAGAAAATTTATTCATTATATTTACCTTACTTTCTATTTTCTATCATTATAAATAATAATGGTTGTTTCATATATTTACTCAAAAATGACTAATCCATTGTATCACAACGTTTATTAATCTTTTATAAATAATCCTATTTAACTGAATTAGTAAATTCAGTTAGATTTCTTCTCCATCAATTTATTTTTCTCAATCAATCGGTGAAATAATCAATACTCTGCCTATTTTATCAACGAAATATTTCTACTTTTCCAATTTCGTATTGTTTCAACACTAAAAAAATCGGTAACCAAATATTGGTTACCGATTTTTTTGTTATCCTATTACTCTAATCCAAGAGCTTGTAAAACATCATCCAATGTTTGGCTCTTATATTTTGTAGTTGCTTTTGGTGAATTGTCATTCCAAGGATTTTGCATTAGATAGTTATTGATGACATATTGCATATCTTTCTCATTAACAACACCATCATAATTAATATCTGCCGCACGCTTATTTGTACCCCAATAAGTTTGGATGTATAAAGCATCTTTCACATCGATGACATTATCTTTATTCACATCTCCTGCAGGTGCATTTTCATAATAGAGTGCTTTCGAGTAAGGTTTCACTTTCCCATTTTCTTTCAGCCCGATCGTAAAGGTTTTCTTAACAGTGAAATGTCCAGGCATATCTACCTCTAGTGTAAATGGTTTATCCGTTAACGGCAGATTAGATGTAAAATGCCAAGGGAAACCACTATTACTTCCAAACGTGTTTGGATATTCTTTTCCTGCTTCATCTGTCACTTTGACTTTTGCGCCTGCCTTTACATAATCCAATGTTGATGGCTCATCAAGTTGAGGAATCATAAATGCTTCTCCATAAACCCATGATTTCATAAAAGAGTAAGTTCGTTCCACTTGATAAGGAGGACTAATACCAAAAGAGGATTTCGTTTCGCTATCCGTATTTGTGTACGATACATTGAACTGTTCTAAACCTAGGCTTACACTGTCAGAGTCATCTTTCACTTTGTATGTTATATCTACCATTGGAACTTTTCCAGAAACCCCTGTTTGAGCTGCATCACCAATTAATGTTGCAGCAATATCTGTTCTTTTTACCATTTTTCCGTCTACTTCTACATCTGTATTCACTGTCTGAATATCTACTTTTCCTTTCAATGTTGCATTTGGTTTAATACTTACCAACTCAGCATTTGATAAGCTTCGATCGAAAAATGAATACACGGCTTGCTTCATATTTGCCATATTGTTCATGGAAAGGGTAACTGTCACCGTTTCGCCCGCTTTTACTGTTTGTTTATCAGCGATAGCTGTTCCGTACGGTGTACCTTGTTTCACGTAGTATAGGGATTTATGGCCATAATAGTTTTGTACTGTTGCCATGTTTTCCGCATACATATCCACTTTAAACGGTTGGATTGTCTTGTTCAGCGGGATTTGTGCTGTAAACTTGCCGTCACTGTTCACCGGAATCGAAACAGTCCCCCCTCCTAATAGTTTACTAGGAACTGAATAGAAAACTTTATTATTTCCCTGAGAAGCATTGATACCGCCGGTTTTCATCTCGTCCACATCAGGATCATAGACTGAACCTGTTAACGATACAACTTGCTGATCAGGGCTATATTCATAGATACCAGATTCCGAGCTTAGATTGAGTGTAGGCTGGGTAACGCTATAGTAAACAGGAGCATCTGCGCTGAACGTTTTTCCTTTATCATTTGTTCCTACGAGCTTGATTTTGTATAATCCTGGTGCAGTTTGTTCCTTATCATATGCAATTGGTTGATCTGAATTTCCCGTTAATGGATAATAAAAACCTTCGTTCATTGCACCTCTTAAATAATATTCAATATTCTCATCCGCACCCATGCCGTCCAAAGTGCCAAGGAAGCCAATTTCTTTGTTCGTTTTCGGATCGACAAGGAATAAATCCATCGTACGCATATGAGAATTTAATTGGAAGTTAAGACCGATTGACCATCTTATTCCGTTATACCCCGCCTCTACCGCAGTCGTAAATGTAGGTGGATTTCCCGCAACATGGTCAATTCCTTCTTTTACCGTATGAATCGCAAATGGAATTTTATATGTTTCATTAGGATCCTTTTGGTTTGTATAGACTACATAACCTTCATACGTTCCTAGCTTCGCATTTTTAGGAACGTTGATCGTAGCATCCATATTAGCAATGCCATATCGCTTCACTTTTACAGATGATTTAACATCTAATGTAACTCCATTTGCAGCAGCATCTTGGTCTGCTCTAGAGTCATTTGTGAAACGACCATCCAATTTTTGGAATTGAACCTTTACATCATAGGTTTTATCTACTGAGCTTTTATTAAATAAAGTCATAGAACGTTGATCTGTAAGATCCTTACCAGTAACAGCTTGTTCTCCAAAACTTAATGCACCAGTAATGTTTTTAATTTGTTTAATTCCCTTACTTGCTAAAGTAGTTGCCCCATTATTACTTGCATTATCTTTTACAGTTGAAGTTTTGTCTTTTACTTGAATTTCCGTCTGAGCATGAACAGCATCATAAGGGTTTACACGTCCTGCACCAACTTCATATACACTGTATTTATCAGATAATGGATCTGCTGTATTCATAAGTGTTGCTTTAATATCTGAAGGAGACATATCTGGGTGAGCTTGCTTTAACAATGCTGCTACCCCAACAACGTTAGGAGTTGCCATTGATGTTCCAGATAAACGCTCATATGCGTATTGATAGTTCCCAATTTGATCTGCTCCATGCATATAAGAAGGAACAGTAGAGAAAACAGATACACCAGGTGCTGTTACTTCAGGTTTAATATCATATAACACACGAGATGGACCACGTGAGCTGAATGGCGCTAATTTATCGCCCACAGTCACTGTTTGTTTCATATTACTAAAAGTAAAGTCTAAAGGTATACCAGCTGATGCACCTAAAGGTAATTTAGCAGCTAATGCTCTCCCTTGTGCGTTACTCAGTAAAAATGTTGGAAGTAAGCCGTAAGCATCTCCAAGGTATACATCACCTAAAGGAACATCTGCATCATATAATACTACTGCTTTTGCTCCATGTGACTTAGCAGTGGCAATGATTTGAGTAATTCCATAGCTACCTCGTTGCGCAAGAACAACTTTTTCCTTTACATCGATTGGTACAGAATTTCCATTTCCATCACGCTTAAAATAACTAGGCTCACCACCAAATGATACATTCACCATTTGCAAAGTTTGTCCTTCAAAATCTGCTACGTTATCAGTTAAACCTTGGGCAGCTAGCTTTAAATCCACCGGTATATCACCTGTTGAAGGATGTAATGCACCTGAAAAACTTGGAATTGTAACAGATGTGTCACTTGCACCTACTGTAATTGCTAAAGGAGCATTACCAGGAGCACCAAGTGAGTACATTCTATCTCCAGAGTTTCCTGCTGCAACAATCACTGTTACTCCTGAAAGTACAGCATTGTTTACGGCAATACTCGTTGGATATAATGGATCATTGTAATTTGCTCCAAGTGACATATTAATAATGTCCATTCCGTCTGATACTGCTTTATCGATACCTGCTAAAATAGCTGAAGTAGAACCTGAACCATAAGGACCTAAAACACGATAAGAATAAATATCAGCTTCAGGTGCAACGCCTTCTACAGAAAAATCTGCATTGTTTTTCGCTTGTCCAGCAATAATTCCAGCCACGTGTGTACCATGCTCAGTGTAGTAAGCCTCTCCGTTTGTAGCCAATTCAGGTTGACCAGACTTCTTCCAATCTGCATATGACGTTTCCATCGGGTCACTGTCATTATCGACGAAATCATAACCACCTTTATATGCACCTTTTAAATCTGGGTGGTTATAATCAATTCCAGTATCAATAATACCAACTTTTACACCTTTTCCCGTAAAGCCCTCTTGATGAAGCTTTTCAACGCCAGGGAATGTAACCATCGTATGAGTTGCAGCTTTCGCTTCTGAAGTTGATGATTCACTGATCGACGGTGGCTCTACTTGAACCTGTATATCACTCCAAACAGCTTTTACTGCACTAGATTTAAGTAGCGACTTTACTTTGTTAGCTGGTAGAGTCATAGATACTCCGTTAAATGCTTTTTTATATGATCTTTTAATTGAATATGGATTTTTCTTTGCTTTTAATTCACTGCTAAAAATTGTTTTTAAGTCTTTTTGGAACGTTTCGTGTGAAGCATCCACTTTTTCTTTTGCAGCTTCTGATGTTAGATTTACTCCATCCGATTCTGCTTCTAAAACTGCAGTCTGCTGAGGCTTGTCCTTAAACTCGACAATGATAGAAGTAAGCTTGTCACTTGTTTGATCGACATCAGGAGACAATTGAAGTCCCTCTTTGTCACTTAGCTTCAATTGCTTGATCGCCTCACGTTGCTGAGGAGTAAGTTGTGCTAGTACTTGCTCAATCTTTGAAGTTGCTTGTGCATGAACTTGTTGTGAAAAGGAACCTGGTGTCATTGTAGTACTGATAAGTCCTGTTGTTAATGCTAATGTTGAAACATTTCTAAACATTTTCTTTTTCAACTACTTTCCCTACTTTCTTTTCTTAATAAGTTCATTATAATGAAACTTGACATGTTTTATTTTTTTGAAAATTATGTCAAATTATATTTTTTTTAAATTTATTATGTTTTAATTCTCTTCTTCAAATAAAATAGAATAGCACTATGCAAAGTTGCGCATGGAGCTCTCCTTAATACCATTAATACTTAATAGCTGTATATACTTATCTATTTGGTCAGAAGTCGCGTGATCCTTATACCTCCAATAAATTAGAAGACATTTATTGAATCTTTCTATATTGCCTATTTGATTTGCTGTATATGCTACATCCAGTAATTCATCTAAGCCATTTGGTAGCTGTAGGCTTTCACACTGATAAAAAGCATATGCATAACGAAAATCCAAATGCACCTTCTGTTTTAACCATGGTTCGGCATCTATTATCAATTCTTCAATTGTATGTTGATATAAATCTAGCATTCTTTTAGCATCATCTAATCGATTCAAGCGAATAAAAGCTTCAAGTACCTTTGGTAATCCAACATATACATCTTCTCTATCTTCTAGCCAACTAAGATATTGATCTACATACTCAAGCTGTCCGTAATCCAAATAAGAAGCAAGTCGATTACCTATAGCTAAATCAGCAAAATAATCATTTACCCCCGCATATTGTTCTGTAAGTTCTATTATTTCTTCTAATGAGCCCCCAAGGCGTGCAAGTGCAAAGCTTTTATACATAAGTGCTCTTCCATAATACTCTCCATCTTTAACCAATTTCCTTAATCTCTCAGCGTAATAAAGCACCTCATCCCATTGCTCGCGCCTATAATAGAAAGCTGAAATCCATAGATAAGCTTCCATTCTAACTTTTTTCGGCATGCAATAAAGATACTCCAACACATATGTCAATGCGTGATGACCATCTTCTGTCATTCTTAAAATATAAAAGCGCCTATAATAACTAATTGCCAACAGTTCTAAAACGTCCTTCGAATCACATTTAATAATAATCTCGTACAAAAACAAAGCTTTTTCTTCTTTTCCAGCTTTAAAAAGCTCCTCTGCGACGAAAAAAATGTAATTCAAATAACTGATTTGAATCGTAACTGATTTTTCAGTTGTCATAACATGTAACAGATTTTGACAATGTTCCTCGTAACCATTAGTAAAGCATTTGAATAAAAACTGTACACTTTTACGCTTATCCAAAATTTGTTCTTCATTAAAACACTCTTCATAAAAATATGAATAAAGTGCGCCTTCCTCCAACCCAATAGCTTCTGAAATGGCATCCAAATATTTTAGTGTGAGCGAGCGTTTATGATTGAAAATACGACTTATTTCACTAATATGAATACCTGACTCCTGAGCCAAATCAGTTTTTGTCCAGCCTTTCTCTAGGCATATACATTGAATTTCTTTAAATAGAGCTGCGTTCATTCTTCTCACCTACTAATTATTTTCATAATGCTTCTGATTTTTCTTTTCATTAAAAAATCATAATTATTCAATCTGTAAGATTACATTTTCATTATAACGAGACTTGATATAATTTCATTTCTGACAAATCTAGTCAATTCGTATTTAATCGTTAATAACATTTGAGTACTAAGTATCGAAAAGGGCTATTCGTCAAATAATGACTTATAGAAAACCCCATTAATTAGTTAAAATAATATGAATCTACTTTAAGACGTTATAGATACATACGAGATTATTGCAAGAAACCTGAGCATTAAAAAACTCTTTAACTGAAATACTAGAGATATGATCCTTTTCTACTTGTTAAATAATAAAAAAGGTAAGCATATGCTCTGCAAAGAATAGTTAATACAGTAAATAAAGGAGCTGATTAAATGAATGGAGTTTTAGATATTGTAATTTTTTGTAAAGACACAAACTCTTCTAAAAACTGGTATGAAAAAGTTGGATTTGAATATTTAAGAGGTCACGATGGTATGTATTGGTTTAAAGCAGGGAATGGCGAGCTAATGCTCCATCCTACAGATACCCAATCCAATACTGATGCAGTCTTTCAATTAGTCGTAAATGAAGTCGATCCACTATTTGAAAGTGTAAAGGAAAAAGAATTGACGCCATTAGATTTCTCAAATGGAGAAAAAGTCATCACAGAACCTACTGTTCAACCATGGGGCTATAAGGAATTTTGCTTAAGAGATCCAGACGGTTACATATGGGCATTTGTTCAAAAATCATAATTAAAGTGGTTTCTAAACAGTTCCAATAAACGAAGAAAATCCACAAGGGAATTTATTTTCCTAGTGGATTTTCTTTGTTTTTTATTAAGTTTACGTTCACATGATCACTACTTTGAAATATTCACTTCTTTTTTTAAAAGCCTCCCTTGCTTTCTATACATAGAAAACGTTGACCAATTTGCAATGAATACTCCAGATAAGATTAGTATGCCACCAATCGCCATAATTGGTTTGATCGGTTCGTCCATTACGAAATAACCTAAGACAGTTGCAATTAATGGTGATACATAAAGCCATGTTGAGGGGAAGACCGGGTTCGTTTTAGATAATAACCAACTGTATAATCCGTGTCCCCCTATTGAACCTATAAATACAAGATACAATATTGGCCACCCGGCCTCCCAAGAACTTAAACTTGCAATTTTCGGTTTTTCCAATAAAAACGAAAATAATAGTAGAAATATTCCACCATATAACATTTGAAAAGCATTAATTAAAAATGGCGATACAGTATTGTATTCTGTTAATATTTCTTTTGAGGAAATCGAGCCCAATCCGTAAAAAGCTTCTCCTAATAATACTGCGATACAAGCAACAACCCATAGGTAAGAGACATGCTGACTTATACCAGGTAAACAGACAAAAATCACACCTGCAAAAGCCATTAATAACGCAATTAGTTGTTTACGCTCAATCCCCTTATTATTTCTCCTTAATTGGAAAAGTAATATCATCATTGGACCAGTTGCAGACAAAACTGCGGCTAATCCCGATGTTATATATTGCTCAGCCCAATATAATGTTGAAAATGTCATAAAAGTTAAGCAAAATCCAATATACATAATTCGTTTTGAAAAAATAAATTTCTTTATATTTACCCCTTTAAGAAGGAAATATAAAATGACAATCAGTCCCGCTAATGTAAATCGAATGCCGGCTGAAAATAAAGGCGAAACTCCTGACTCAATTCCGAATTTTATTGCTAGAAAAGTTGTACCGAAAATAATGCAAATAAAAATATAATTAATAATAATCATCTCATCACCCCTTTGATAAAAGTATTATATTAAAGTCGGAGTATAACAGTATAATAGAGCATATAACAGTTAGCTCTGTTTCCATTGACGATTGATCTTTTTTTAATTAATTTATAACTAAAACACTAGTGGTGATATATGAAAATTCAAATCCATAAAAAATCAACAGTTCCGATTTATCTCCAAGTAAGCAATCAAATTGCAGGTAGCATTCAAAGTGGTCTACTTTTACCTAACGAAAAATTACCATCTTTACGGAAATTGGCAGAGGAACTTTCAATAAGCCTTTTAACTGTTAGAAAGGCTTATAAATGGTTAGAGACAAACGGCTATGTCACAGTGGAGCCAGGTAAAGGAGTATTTATTAGTAGGAAAGTAAAAAAAACATCACAAGTCGATTCAAGCAATAACTGGCAACAGACTTTAGGAATCAATATTGTAAGATCCCAATATTTAATAAATAGAGAACAGTTAAAATATGATTTTTCAAAGGCAGTTGTGTATCCACGTCTGCTTCCTAATAAATTTTTAGCGGATGAAATGCAAAAACTATTAAGAGATGACCCTTCTATATTAACAACCTACGGACCTGTTCAAGGAGATAATGAATTAAGAACGGAAATTGTTAAACATTTATATGAATTTCAAAAAATACGATCTAAAGCTGAAAATCTAATTATTACAAGCGGCGTTCAGCAAGGAATTGACTTAGTAGCACAAGTACTATTAAAACCAGGGGATTCAATTATAGTCGAGAGTCCATGCTATGGTGGTGCACTTGATATTTTTATAAATAAGGGGATTCATATAATACCTGTCGAGATGGATGAAGAGGGAATTCGATCAGACTTAATTGAAGATATGTGTATTAAATTTACACCAAAATTAATTTATGTTAACCCGACCTTTCAAAATCCAACTGGAATCTCAATGAGTAATGGTCGTAGAAAAGAATTAATTGATCTAGCACAACAGTATCATTTTTTTATTCTTGAAGACGATTCATTTAGTGATATTTATTTCGAAAAAGCATTTCAATATTACCCAATTAAGTATTATGATCAATCAAATCACGTCATCTACATTAAAGGATTTAGTAAAACTTTAGCACCCGGAGTTAGAATTGCTGCAATGCTGGCAAATGGACCGGTTCTGGAATGGCTACTTGCAGTTAAAGCTTCAATGGATGTGGGTAGCCCTTTACTAACACAAAAAGCGATTTTACCATTTCTACGAACTAATCGAATGCGAAGTCATGTTGAAAAACTACGAATCGCTCTACAAATTCGGCGTGATACAAGTGTTGAAATACTTTCATCTCTTAATGATCAATTAAATTTTCGGATACCTGATGGCGGCTTTAATTTGTGGCTTACATTTCATGAATCCAATCTAGATATTTTTAGTTTATTAAGAAAAGCTAATCATGAAAATATCTCATTCTTACCTGGCGTAGCTTGTTTTAACAACAATACAGATCTTTCTTCATTTCGGATTAGTTACTCACTAGTTAGCGAAAATGATTTAGCCGAGGGGTTAGAGAAACTACGCAATATAATTAAACAAATATAAAACTATTGTATAGGAAGGTCATTTAGAACAAGATGCTTAATTTTAAAAAAATAAACTTATTACCACTCGTCATAACCATGCCAGCAATGATAATCGGAGTACTTGCTATGATCGATAACCAAGTATCTCCGTCCATTTACGGTCAAAATATTTTTATTGCTATTGTAGGAGGAATAATCTCCTTTTTAGTACTGTTTAGAGATCAGAAATCCACCAAGAAAAAGACAAATATCATTGTCATTACATGCATACTCATATTATTTTTACTTACCTTTTTGGACAAAGGATTACATGGTGTACATCGCTGGATAGCAATTGGCCCATTAAGATTTAATATCGCTTTAGTTTTAGTTCCATTATTAATAATACAACTAGCAAATTTAATGAAATCAAAACCATTTTGGGTTACTTTTGGATTTGCATTATTCTTTACAGTATTGTTACTTTTTCAACCTGATGCATCTCAACTAACTGCTTTTACGATCTCTATCTCATTTTTATTACTAAATCTGAAAAAAAGTAAAAGCGTTCAAATACTCCTATTAATTGTTTTTATACTTTTAATTGTCTTCAGCTGGTCTCATTTAGATCAACTTGCCCCAGTTTCTTATGTTGAAGACATTTTAAGTTTAGTAAAGGAAATGGGAATCGGATGGCTAGTCTTAGCGGTAATCTCACTTTTTATTTTACCAATGCCATTTTTCTTATTTCCGCCAACCAGTGCAAAACCATTATCGTTTAGTTTAGGGATCTATTTTTCGATTAGTATTCTTTCAAGCTTTTTTGGAAACTTCCCGGTACCGATAATGGGTTATGGAACATCTCCTTTTATCGGTTACTTAATTGCTATTTCTTGGTATGTATATAATAAAAAATGAACCACTAAATTGGTTCATTTTTTATTTTCCTCACCAATGAGATGGTCTTTTAAGTGTTGCTGGAATTCTGGTATGATAATCTCCCTTTGCTGAGTTAATTTGAGCTTGAGTAAGAAATATACTTCCTGTAAGGTCCGCTCCACTCAAATTTGCATCACGTAAGTCTGCTCCGATTAGATCAGAACCTCTTAAATCGGCTCCCTTTAAATCAGCAGCAATTAGATAGGCCCCTCTTAAGTTAGCTCCGATTAAATTCGCATCCTTTAATTTAGCACCAATAAAGTCTAAAGCTCTATCAGTAGCTTTTTGACGCTTCTTATTGTTGTTAAATTTTTTCAAAGCCACGGTCCTTGCTTGCTCACTAGCACGTAAAAGTAAAGAGTTAACTTTCGCACGGTGGGCTATGATATCTAAGTTTAGTATTAGTTTAGGGTCCATAAGTGTTAATTTTTCTGTTTCTTCTAAAATTGCTTTTATTTCATTATGAATCTCACTTGCAGCACTAATCATCAAACTTTCATTTAAATACCAAAGCATTTCATGCAGTTGCTTCATAATTGGAAATACTTCGTACATCTCATTAGCCAATTCAGGATTTTGTCGCCAGTCTTTTCCATTAAAGGTTACTTGTGATACTTTTTGTCCGGCTCCAAAGCAATCAAAAACAGTACAGCCTTTGAAACCTAACTCTCTTAAATTCTTGTGAACTCCGCAACGAAAGTCCGATTGTAAATTATGACAAGGCTTGCCCGCAATTTTATCATTAGCAAAATCAGCCGAAGCAGCAAAAGGTAATGCAACACAGCATAGACCAAAGCAACTCTCACAGTCCGCTTTTAAATTTTTATAACGCTCGTTTACTAATCCAATATTTTCAATTTTACTAGTCACTCTTGAGCCCCCTTCCCACCATATATAAACGAATAATATTTTTTATCGTAACATCGTAATTTTTTTTGGTCAAACATAGAATTACAGCTTATTAAGTGCGACTTTCAACATTAATTAAGCTGTGTTCACAAACTGTTTGTAGTTTTCATTCTTTAGCAAAAAAAACAGATAATATATAAAATTATCTGCTTTGATGTACTTTATTTAATTGTTACATCTTTTAAAAATGGAACAAAGTTAATCCAAGTTTGACCTGGTGAAAGTTTTATTTCAGTTCCATCTAATGTAAACGGAATGATTCGACCATCTACATTCTTCCATTGTATATTCATATACTTTCCATCAACTATATAATATCCTTTTCCACCATGTTCGATATCAATTGAACGGCGACCATAGCTATCAATAATTTTATGGGTCGCTTCTACGACTATAATATTTTTAATTTGAAGCTCCTTCCCGTTCAAGGCATCCTTTGCTACAATTCCATTTTGAACTCGCTGGAATTGTTTAGTTGAATTCGAGTACTTGTAAGTCACATTATTTCTTGCATCATGAGAGTATTTTATAAAAACTTCTGCAGCATTTTGCCAAGAGTTATCAAATACTAAGTCTTTCTGCGTAAAGTCTAATGGAGTAACTTTTTCTGAATAAGAGTAATGTCTTTGAGCAACTCCTTTTTCAATACCTTCTTTTAAAATATAAGAATTGTGGGGTGCTTTTCTCGTTTTGTCTCGTTTAAATAATGTACCGTCGTAGATCAGTCCGTTTAATGCATCAATCATTCCTGAGTCCATCATTTGTTTCGCTTTAGGACTATTTCCGTGGCATATAAATAACGCATGATAACCATTTGCCAAATTGATGTAATAATCTCTCGCACTTCTTACAGGTCCAATTTTCTCGGGTATATTGCTTTGAAAAATGGCTAGAAATCTTGTAATATCTCCTTCTGCTAACATTTCATAAACAACATCAGCATTACTTAGTCCACTTTGAGGTCTAGCTAAATAATAATTATTAACCATAACGGCAACAGGTCTTTGTTCACTAGCTTGACTTATTGGTAATCCATTTAGAGGAGAATAAATCGTATCAATTTCTCCTTTATCAATTACATGTTCATTCGAAGGATTTTTATCGTCATTTTTAACTGTTTTTACAGACTTTTCGCCATGCTTACATCCTACTAAAAGCATACTTATCACAATTATTGATAAAATTTTCTTATGCATTGGCTCCCTCACAATCTGTTATTTTCTTAAATTGTATTAAATAACTTTTAAAATAGAAAGTATTTGTTAGAATTTTTCAAAAATAAAACAATCATCTTTTAATTGAAGTTATTCCTTAATATATGAACTTGTATTGTTAAATAATGAGCTTAAATTTGTTCTTATTTTATTTAATCTTAAATATTGTATAAAGATAAGAATGATTAGAGGAGTTGAAGCTATATGATTGTAGTTCATTATATTGAGAAAAACGTTGAACTATTAAACCAACTACTCAAAAATGTCCCCTCTGAAGGAGATGCCATTTTCATTAAAGGTCGCAAAGGTAAAGTATTAAGTGTTAATCAAATAAATGATAAACATGTACATGTAATTGTAGAACTAGAAGTTATTAAGAAAGTACAGGTTTTAGCAAAAGATGATAAAAAAAGAAGAAGATAAATTTATAAAACTTAATGGGAGATTATTCCCATTATTTTTTTTGAAGTTTTTGCCCAGTTTTACAGTTCACAATTCATTTTTCCATTTAAAACTCTGAACTATACTGTCCAAAAGAAAAGTATTCTTTTTTCAAACATGTACTAATCATGTTAAACTAGGAAAAGTTTTAGTAAATCAAAGTAAGAAGGAGTTTTAATATGGAAATTAAGAATATCCACCATGTTGCTATTATTTGTTCTAATTATGAATTGTCTAAGCATTTTTACATAAATTTATTAGGTTGTAAGGTAATTAAGGAAACCTATCGAGAGGAGCGAGACTCTTATAAATTGGACTTAAGTATTGGAGAAAATGGACAAATTGAGCTATTTTCCTTTCCTAATCCACCGAAGCGACTTACAAATCCAGAAGCAGTTGGGTTACGCCATTTAGCCTTTACTGTAACTGATATAGAAGAAAGCATTCAATACTTAAAGCAAAATGCTGTCTTTGTAGAACCAATTCGCATTGATGAGTTAACAAATAAAAGATTTACATTTTTCCAGGATCCCGATGGCTTACCTTTAGAATTGTATGAAGAATAGATTTTAAAAAACAAAATCCAATCTTAATGAAAGATTGGGTTTTGCTTTTTCCTTTTATCCTTCTCTTCTCGCTTTTTAAAGAGAAATCTTTATCTTATCTGATAAATTATATGTTTCACCATTAATTTCTAATGATACTGGTGGACCATACTCCTTTGTAACTGTTATCGTTTTTTTGGAAATTGTTATTTCAAGTCTTGATCCTTGCCATTGGAAAGGAAAAATCATTTTATCCCAATTTGAAGGTAATTTTGGATCAATTTTTAAACGATTTATGTCCATGGAGATGTTTGCAAAGCCAAAGATTGCTACTAGCCAATTTGCTCCCATAGATGCAGCATGAATTCCATCATCTGAAGATTTTGGATTCGGTCCTAAATCGATTAAACATCCTTCTTGAAATAATTGGTAAGACTCTTCTTGATAATCACATCTTGCAGCGACAATTGCGTGAATTGATTTACTTATTGGCGAATCATGAACAGTACGCTCTTCGTAGTATTCTAAATTCTTTTTAACGATTTCCGTTGAGAACAATTCAGGGAAAAGATAGAGCAACATTACAACATCAGCTTGTTTTAATACTTGTAGTTCATATAGTTCTTGTAGAGAATAATCTAATAGAATTTCCCGACTTGCAATGGATTGTCTATATTCTGTTAAATCAATCTCGGATTTTGTTAAAAATGTATCATCTTGCGGAATAATATTTTCATCATTTTGGTTTGGTAAATATAATCGCTTTAAAAAATCATCACACTTTTGCTTTAATTCTGCATCAGGATCATTGTATTTTCCCATAAAATTTAACGCATTCTGCACATTATAAAAAGCCATGTAATTCGTATAAGCATTATTATCTACTTGATCTGTATATTCGTCTGGACCGATGACATTTTTAATGATTAAATCGCCATTTGTATCGGTTGTCCTACTTACCCAAAATCGCGCAGTTTCTTTCAGTAGTTCAAGTCCATCATTGGCCATAAAGCTTTCATCTAGCGTATTTTCATAGTATTGTACGACAGCAAATGCAATGTCAGCTACAATATGTTCACTTGATTTTGCTAATTTTGAACTATGAACGATCTCGGGTATTGTAGTATTCTCCGAACCTTTCTGTGTTTCTTCTTTTCCAGAAAAAGCACTTGCCCAAGGAAATAAAGTACCTTCATAACCTGATTGGTATGCATTTACTTTTGCTTCTTTAATATGATGATAACGATATCTTAGTAATCTTTTAGCAATCTCTGGTTCAGTAAATAAGTGAAACGGTGCAATAAACATCTCTGTATCCCAAAATATTAAACCATTATTGCCCTCACCAGTTAATCCCCTTGCGCCAATACTCAATCGATCATCATGCCCAGGAGTCATTGCTTCAATGTGGTACAAAGAAAAATCTAGAGCTAATTGATCTGCTTGATCCTTTGAAGTTATGACTACTCTTTTCTGCTTCCAAAAATCCTGCCATTTGATTGTCGTACTATTTCTCAAATTATCATAACCCTCTGATAAAAATTTCTGTACAGTATTAACACAAGCTGCAGAAGGTTCTTCCCGTAACATATCATTAGAAGTATAAACTGAACTAATTTTTGAAAACTCAACAGTTCGCTCAACAACGAGCTCTTGTGTAATGGAGGCTAGGAGCTGATTATTTAACGTAAAATATGAAACTTCACTCTCATCAGGAGTTACACAGCATGTTGCGATAGCAATTTTATGTTTAGTCTCAGTAGTTTGATAAACACCATGCATAATTCGATTATCCATTATTCTTACTAATTCTTCTGTAAGTTCATTCTTTTGTTGACTGACACACTCCGCATTAATACCTGTTTTTATTTTAATCTTGGCATTACAATCTAAAGCTGTGACAGTAATTTTCGAAGCAAGTAAATGTAAATCATCCTTTGAAACAAAACGCTGAAACAAAAAGTGGAATCGATTTCCATCTTTATTCTGCCAAATTACCTCTCTTATTAATTCGCCTGTCAGCATATTTAATTTTCGATCATAAAATGTAAATTGACCAGTTGCATTCGAAAAAATCTCACCATTTATTTCAATTTCCATTCCAATTAGATCTGGAAGATTCACAATCTTTGTCGTTTGACTTGGGGATAACTGATTATAGATACCCGCTATATACATCCCCCTAGTTTGTCCTGCATAGCTTTCTTCATGACAAGATCTCAAACCTAAGTAACCATTACCTATTGCCATTAAACTGGCATATTTATTAATTAATTGTTCGTCAAATTCTTTTTCAGTAATCATATTTACTTCATTCATATAGTTAAACTCTCACCTTTATAAAAATTCATATAGTAAAAGTTTGCAATAAATCTTCTCATTTTAAACTTGATATTATAAAAATATTGGCTGATTTGTTAAAAACACGTTTATTGACGACAAAAAAAATCGTGTCACTGTTTTCCAACACGATTTTTTCTTGCGGTTCTTTATTTATTTTTTACGAGAGTTAATTGCCAAGATACACCATATTTATCATTCACCCATACAAACTTTTCACTGAATGGATATGATTGCAAAGGCATTAATACTTCTCCATCTTCACTTAATTGTTTGTATGCATTTTCAATTTCTTCATTTGTTTCACAAGTCACATATAATGAAACAGCTGGTGTAAACGTAAATTTATGTTTAACGGTACTATCAATGCACATAAATTGTTGGCCGTTTAATGTGAAAGTAGCATGTATTACTTTCCCTTCAAACTCCCCCATATCTGCTCCATAATGCGTAATATTTACAACCTCTGAATCTTTAAATAGTGACATATAAAAATTCATTGCTTCTTCTGCTTGTCCTTCAAACATTAAAAATGTTGTAATTTTTTGCATTTTTAGTCAACTCCCTTTTTCATTAATATTGAAAATTCATTGATAAACAATTTTGGTTTTATAGTGATTTCATTTCCTCGTTTAATTTGTTAAAAATACTGTGAAGATCCTCTTTAGAGATTGTTGAATATAAGTCTCCAATACTAATCTCGCAATAACAAACTTCCTCATTAACTGGCCTTAAATTACCAGTAATACCAATTTTTGTTTCTTCATGAATAGATTGAAGTATGTTTTTAATCTTTTCGAGCGGAGCATTAAAATGGACATGAAACATATTAGAAACAGGAATAGTTGGTACAGTATTGATTGCTTGGCAACTATTAAAGAATTTAGCTAACTCAACTGCATCGTCATAGTATTGCCCCATCTTATTTGCTCGTTGATCAAAATAAAAATTTGCACTTATTATGTAAGGATAAAGACTAATTAAATCTCCTCCATGTCTTCTTTTCCAAACTTTTGATTCGTCGATAAAATCACGGTCACCAGCAAGAATTGCTCCCGCTACTCCCCCAATACCTTTATAAAATGACATATAAACACTATCAAATAAGCTACATAATTCAGAAGCCGTCTTCTTATAGTATGGGAGAATTTCCATTAATCTAGCACCATCTAAATGCAATTTAATTCCCTTTTCACGGCAGTATGAAGAAATTGATTCTAGTGTTTCATATGATGGTAGTTGCCCACCAATTTCTCTTTGTGGTAATTCAAGTAATAAACAAGAGATTTCCTCATCCATTGCTAAAACATCCTCTATCTCAATAACACGACTTTTATCTGCTAGTAAAATAGGCTGTATATTATGTAGTTTTTTTAAACCATCTTCTTCATGAATTTCTAAATGTGATAAAGGATGATAAGCAACTTTATTGATTCCTTTTTGATCACACCAAATTCTTAAAGCGATTTGCTGAGCCATCGTACCACTAGGAAAAAACACTGCTGATTCTTTTCCTAAAAACTCTGCCATTTTTTCTTGAAAATCTTCAATAAAATTCCCTACTCCATAAAGATCGCTTTCTTCATTACCATTAAAGTCTTTTAGTGCATCCTTTAGTACTTGAATATTTCTAAATCCATTACCTGCTAATTGTTGTTTTGTATTTTTAAATGATTCTATAAAAGGATTAATTTTATTCAAATTGAACTCTTCCTTCCAACTATTAAATTTACTTTTATCCCACTTAAAAAAATTCTCCATAAAGACCAATAAATCCTTGAATCTTAATAAATTAGTAAGTTAATCGATAGACTAAAAATCTTTCATTTTGATTTTTCTTATAAGCATCTGCTAATAATATCTCTTGTTTTAATTCAAAGGCAGTCTGATTTTCCAAAAAATAAATATAATCATCAGAACTATAATACAAAATGATTTCAACATTTCTTTTTGATTGCTCAACTGAAATTAAAATGTTATTAATGATATTCATAAAAATTTGGATTGAAAATGGATTAAAAAAATAGAAACAATTATCTAATGGATTAATTTGATAATCTTCTGCCAAGCAGCAATAAAACAGGATCTTGTCTTCACTTGTCTTTGTTTTTTTTATGTAATTCTTTTTATTTTCAATAGCTTCATTATAATATTTTTCACTCATTTCAATTCCAACAACAGTAGCATTAAATAAGCTATTTATATAGAAGTTTAATCTTCCTTTACCGCATCCGAAATCAACTATTCGATCCTTGCTTGAAAGTATGTATTGTTTAAATAGTTGTTGTAAAGCGCTATAAGGTGTTGGCTCATATCGATGATAATGAAAAGATTCATTAAATCCTTTTTGCTCTCCCTCTGTTTTTATATTCAGTAGATTATCATAATACTTATCGTCCATTTTTCCACGACCATTCGAACTAATATTTTGTAAGTATCTTTATCATACCGTTTAAAAATAGTTCAGTCTAACCTTACAAAAAGAAGCGTGTTATTTAAACACGCTTCAACTTAAATTTCTTACCCGCTCCAATATATTGTAATAATGATAGATCGTCTTCAATAATCATCCCTATTACATTTACTTTCTCATCGATTGGTAGATTAGTAAGCATAATTTGTAGCTCTCCTCCATATCTGCCATATAATTCATTATCAATTGTAATTGAGCCCATGTTTCTTATGATCGTATTTGCTGGTTTTAGACTATTCTCGCCAAAGCTACCGTATAATCTAGATTCCATTGATCGAATACAATCGCGTGCAGGATCTTCTCGATTGGTGTGAACTTGCTCCACTATGGAAAGGATTTCTTCATCTTTTGAGTACGGTCTATATCTTAATTCAATAAAATCCTTTGTTTTTGAAAGAGCCTCCATCGTTTCTATTTTTATACTAATATCACCAACTAAAATTTTATCTATGTGACAGTTTTGAGTTAGGTCTAAATAAGCTAGAAGAGGGTTAATTCCACGATGTTTTTCTAATGTTGGTAGTCCTTTAAATAGAGGTCCTCTCATTTCATCATTTCCAGGAATAAATGCCATTGTTGAAATTCCAAAGCTTTTTAACCATTTGTTTTTTTCAATTAAATAAGTTGTTGCTAATCCGGTTTCTGGGCGGGGATAAAAATTATGCCAAGCTTCTACGTTTTTAGTTTGTAATCCGCATTTAAGCAATTCGTCTAAAAATGCAGGCGTAAGTGTACTAGCATTAAGTGCAATCTTCATTTTTTTAGAAAGATCTACTATTTGTTCTTCGTTTAATCCGTAATCTACTCTTAATCCAGTAACTCCCCAATTTTGTAATTCGCTGACGTTTGAGTAATCTACTCCTAAATGAGTTAGTGATTTTGCTGAAATATCTGCCATAAGCTCCATTTCGTTTTCTATTGCTGCTGTACCAAGTAGTTGAAGAAGTGTTTTATAAGTTGAAGGGTCATCTTCAGGAATGTGTAATGAGGTAAATATTGAATGAAATCCATTACTTTTTGCGATTTCGATATATTGTTTATTCTTCTCAATATTTTTTTCAGATAAATAGATTGATATACCTAACATAGTCTCTTTCCATCTTCCTTCTATTAGAATTATACTAATCTGTTATCATTTTAAACTTACGAAATTAAAAGTCAATATAATATATAAAATAAGCGAAATTTAATTTCGAAAGAAAGTAATATAAATCTATTGTTTCCTATTAATCATTTAAAATTAAAAAAGAAAGGTAACATTAAGCTACCTTTCTAGTTCATTATTATTTATAAACTACGATTGCTCCAACTGATTTGTCAGTAGATTGACCATTAACTCGAACTTTTAAACCAAAGTGTCCGATGTTACGACCAGCATCTGGTAAGAATTGATTATTGTAGTCTTTGCTATCATTAAATAAAGAGATACCTTCTTGACTTGGAGATTTCAATTCTTCTCCTGTTGAATAAGCAATGTTATAACCTGAAGTCGGATTTAATCCGAATGCTGCATCCGCTACATGGAAACGAGCACTTGCTTCAGCGCCATAGTTCCATAATAAGTTTGTATCGTCGTGAGCATCAACAACACCTAAGAAACCATCACCTGGGTGAATACCTGTCCAGTTTTCTGTAAAGCTATCATCAACATACCATACTACTAAACCACCATCGTAGCTCATTAGAGAGTTTCCGCGTTTAATGTGAGCTAAACCTTCGTCAGCACCTTTATGGTTACGCCACTCTAATAAGTAGTAATGATTTGAATATTTGTTTCCATCGAATTTTGAAAATCCTTTTAAAGTGAATGGAGAAGTTGCATTTTCAGCACCATCATCAACAATTGTAGCGCCATCTGCTACTACTTTAATATTATCTGCAAAGAATCCAACGTTTGAAGTACCCCAGTCAGTTGCAGAACGTAAGCGAAGCTGAATTTTTTGGCCTTTATATGCTGATAAATCAAAGCTTTGTGCTTCCCATCCATTTGATGTTCCAGTGAAACCAGGCATTGAATTTAAGATTGTTGGATATCCGTCAGCTACAACGTCACTTCTAGTGTGAGTGTTACCTAATGATTTCCAAGTCGCACCATTATCAGTTGAAACTTGAACAAATGCGAAATCCCATTGTTCTTCCATATCGTACCAAGCGTCAAAAGTTAATGTTGCTGAAGCTTTTCCTGTTAAATCTACATTTGTTACTAAACTATTATCCATTTCATCTGCTTGTCCACCCCAATACTCATAAGTGCCAGCAGCAGGTTTATTAACAGGTGTTACCTTTTTCGGTAAATTCACTTGAATAGCTTGGTTATTTTGACCAAGTGGTGAATTTGCTTGATCTAATAAGAATTGAGTACCTTTTGTAGATACATCATCCCAATTTACAACAGTTGGGTTAGTCCATTTTCCACCTAATGTTGATTGGAAATATGATTTTGCCCAAGGAGAGAAACCTGTTGGTTCTGTTCCAGGAATCTTTCCTGCCCAAGAACCAGCTGACATGATTGACCAATATTCAACAGCTTCACCAGCACCAGAGTAAATTGTATCATACTCATCTGGTAATCCTAAATCATGACCATATTCGTGTGCAAATACACCAGTTGCACCGTCTTCAGCCATCATTGTGTAGTCATAGAATCCAGGTTTTCCTTTTCCAAGTCCATCTGGATCAAAGAATTTAGCAGAACGATGTGACCAAATTGCATTATCTCCAAGTGCTCCACCGCCAGCATCTTGTCCCATACCTGAGTGAATAATTTGTAGATGATCAACTAAACCATCTGGCTCCCAGTAGTTTCCATCTCCATCTAAATCATGTGGATCTTCTAAATCATAATCTTGTAAAGGAATTCCAGCAGCTAATGCAGCGTTATAAGTATCAACTACTAATTGTTTTGATCCGCCTGGCGTTACATTATCATGTCCAGTTGCAGAATCTTTTCCATAATATGCTGCAGTGCCTGGTACTTTTAGCCAACCATATGCTTTACCGTCAATTGTATAAGTTCCGCCAGATTGTTGTTCATAATATTGTTTTTGTGAAAGGAAAGTTTCTCCGTTTGGACCTTTGACTCCATTTTTACCAAAAATCAAATCTTCATAGTGTTGTGTATTATAATCAGAATAGTAATTGTCTGTATCTTCCTTCGTAAGTTTATTATGAGGGAAATCAGAATACTCTACCATTAATGTTAATAGTTTACCCTTCTTTTGAACACCTGGAGAAGCTGATTCTTTAACTGGATCTGGAGTACCTTTTAATTGACCATTTTTCTTACCGTTTCCGTGTAATAGGCCATTATTAAAATCCTTAAATTCACTATGTTTAGTAGCTTCTGCTTTCTTTACTTTACTAGCAATTGGATCTTTTTCTGTTACTAGATCCGCTTGACCTTTAACCTCTAAATATTTTTGTAATGCAGCTTGTTTCTGTGCTTGAGAAGCATTGGCAGAAACCACCCCACGTTTAACTAATGATTCTAATAACTTATCGTCATTAACTAACGATAAATCTAAAGTACTTTTTGAATGCTTAGCTAATGCACTATGCACTTTACTTAAGCTTTCAGATGATGCTGTTTTTAATGGAATTCCAGAAAATAAAGTTCCGGCAACCATTACTGATGCAAAACTAGTTACTACAAACTTGTTCAAATTAAGCCCCCCTTAATAATTTTCATACTACATTTTAATAATATTCTAAAAATTCTTTAAATCACAGAGGGTTTTTTTCATCAAATACTTACAAAATTCACAATATTTTTACAAATAATTTACTTTACAACATAAAAATACGTCGAATTTCGTCAGTTTTTATAACTTGCTTTTTTAAAGAATCTACCTTTAGTCTTATATTAATCTTTTTATCTAGTATTTATAACTAGCACTTTAGAATTATTAAAATTGCATTAAAATTGAAAATAAAAATATAATACATGTAATTATAACTATATACAAAAAATTCACTCTTCAAATTTTGACATTTTTTTCCTTATCAATATAACAAAAAAGAAGATAAGTAAAATTTTTTTACCTATCTTCCTTAACTAGATTTGGATTACCTTCTTAATTTGCTTGCTTCTTCACTATACTCATGAAGTTTACTAGATACTTTGTTACCGATTCGGTTAAAGCATATGACATATAATGAATCGATTATATTTTGTTGTGCCATTTTAGAAGCTATACTTCCTATTCGGATATCTTGTTCCATGTCAGGTGTGCATAGCTTGATATCAGCTTCCTTAAATAACGGAGACTTGCCAAGCTTAGTAATCGCAATGATCGTTGCTCCCTTTTTCTTAGCAAAACGAGCAAGCTCTAATACATCCTTTGTTTTCCCTGAATTAGAAACGGCAACAAAAATATCGCCTTCTTCCATATGACCAACTAAAGTGATTACCATATGGAAGTCAGGAGACATAATGGCATGGTAGCCAATTTTCCCAAATTTATATGCTCCGTCCATAGCTGATACAGCTGAACCGCCTACTCCATAAAATATAATCTTCTTAGCTTTTACAATTTCATCTGTTGCTTTTTCTAATTCTCTTTTATCTAAAGTTGATACCGTTGCTTCAATAGCGGCTTTATTTACATATGTTACTTTATTAAATAAGTCATACGGCGTGTCTTTCTTATCCATTACTGAAAAATCATTAATATTCATTTCAGCAACAGTCAAATCTCGAACTAATGCTATTTTAAAGGCTTTAAAACTACCGATTCCTATTGTTTTACAAAACCTAACAACACTTGCTTCACTAGCTCCAGTATTGTTAGAAATATCTTTAGTCGTTAAGTTTGGTACAATTTCAGCATGCTCCATTATATATACAGCGATTTTCTTTTCGGCTTGCGTAAATCGATCCATATAATTTTCAATTTTTGATAAGATTGTTAAATGTTTCATTTACTAAACACCTTTCTGCTAAAAAACATACAAAATACTATTATTCTCTATTATGAACCAAATGCTTAGAAAATCATATTAAATACCAAATTAAAGTTGTTTTTTAGTTCTTTCTACATTAAAAATCTTGTTAAAAATAAAAAGTGTAGGAAAAAATATTCCCTACACTTTTACTTTAATTATTTATTGTTGTACTGTAATTGTTTGTGGTGTAACTGAAACTTTAAATCCATCTTTACTCGATACATCCGCAGATATTGTATACGTACCATTTGGAACATCTGCTTCTGGAGTCCAATGTAAGTGGATTTCATTATCATTTTGTACATCTAGAGAATCAATTACCTTACCGTTTGCATCTTTAATATAAATTTTCCAATTTACATTGTTATTTGCAAAGGCATTGATTCCTGCAGGTGTTTTTGCATTTACATTTTTATTTGGATATACACTGAAGTAGCTAACAAGCATTCCCTCGTTAATATATGAAGGATCTCCCCAAACTGTATAACTTTGGTTTAGTGCATAGTCTGCTCCTAATACTACAATGCTCTTTGGTTCTTCTTTTACTAGAGTAGATGTTTCACCTTGAGCTAATGGCTTATATTTGCCGTTATACCAAACGATCGCACCATTAAAGCCACTTCCAGCATCATCCGCTTTGAACGAGATTTCGTATTGTCCATCTTTAGGTGTTACTTTTATATCTGAAACAACTGGAGCAACTGAGTCAATATGCAATGGAAGTTTTACGATTTGTGGGTTCGCACCATTATAATCAAGCGTTGTTTTGATAACATAGTTATAAACGCCATCCTTCACTACTTGTCCATTTTGATCTTTTAAATCCCAACCATATCCTGTATTCAAATAGTCTCTGTAAGACATAATGTTTTTACGGAATTTCCATGGCTTACCAGTATATTCACTAAAATCACCTAAGTATTGAAGTAATTCACCTTTATCATTTTCTACGTACATTTCTGTTTTAGCTAAGTTACGAAGCACTGTAAATGATGGATATACTTCTTTCAATGGAGTATTAGGAGACATTACAATTCGATCAATATTAAATCTTCCTGTTCTTGGATCATAACCTAATGGGAATACCCCTTCTGCTCCTATTTCATCATTCCAAAGTGTAGTATAACCTAAGAATGCATCTTTCTCATATGCTGCTGGATCAATATTTTTTGGTTGATCCCATTTGCCATAATACCCCATGTAAGGAACTGATAACGGTACTGCTGAATCGCTATTTTTTCCAGAAGGAACTAAACGTACATATCCCTCAACAAATGAACCATCTTTTAAGCTTGATGGAAGTTGAATCTGAACATCAAGATTTTTTTCTTGTCCTGGTTTAATTTTTAATGTCTTTCCTTCTGTGCTTGTTACTTTTTCACCATTTACAGTTGCCGTAGCACCTTGGATACGCTCACTTTTTAATGTTAAATATTCTTTTGAATCTAACTTTCCATCACTGTCTAGGTCAAATTCTTTTGTTTCTCTGCCATCTGTAAATACATCTACATATACTTGATATTCCAAATCTTTTACATTCAGATTTTGAAGAGCTTCTGCATTTAATTTGAAGTGAATATTATTGTTAACTTCTTTTAGTGCAACTGCTCCAGCTTGTTCAAGCGGCGTTTTCTCCCTTGTCACAAGTACAGGCGTTTTAATTGCATTTTGAATTTGCATTAAACCAGATCCTTGAATACGTGGAGAATACGGTACTTCATTATTCGTACTAGGATCCTGTATTAGTTTAGAAGTGTTCATTAAAGCAATTTTAGCTTTTAAAGCTGTGCTCTCTGAATGTTTTAATCCTTTTTCATAAAGCGATTGTAAAACTAATGCTGAACCACCAGCAACATGTGGAGATGCCATTGATGTACCGCTCATAACCTCATAGCCATTCCCTGGTACAGTTGAGTAAATATTTCCTCCTGGTGCAGAAATTTCTGGCTTAAAGTCTAATGTATGTGGTGCTCCATATGAAGAAAAATATGACATCGTATTCTTATCTGGGTTATCAACATATACCCCTTTAGATGGTTTCATTTTTACAACATAACCACTTTTTAACTTAGAAATTAATGCATTACCAATTGCTTTACTTGTCGTAGCTGCTTGCGTATTAAAATAAGGACTCCAATAAACTAATGGATAGTCAATATCTTCATCAGCAGGAACAAGAATTACTGCTTTTGCGTTCTTCTTCTTCGCCTCTGATTGAATATAAGAGTAAGTAGCATATCTTACATTTGGTTTTGCTACTACAACTTTACCTGTTAAGTCAGGAAGATTTTTAAAATCGGCAGTTTTACCTTCTCCTACATAAACCAATTCATAAGATTCAAGTGGTGATAATACTTTTGAAAGATTAAAGTTATATTGTGATTGATCTTGGTATGGAAGTTGCAATCCATTTTCTTCTTGTAACGTACTCATATGTATACTTGTATTTTCATATGAAGCCACAGATAATGCGAAAGGACTTACACCTGGTTCTCCTACTGTACCAATATCAGGATTTTCAGCATATGGTTTTAAAGAAGATTCCAGCAAATTATTTTGTGTACTATAAGCAGAGTTTCCACCCGCTACAACTACAAGCGTACCTTGATCAGTCGCTTCACGGATCACTTTTTGAATCGGATCATCTACTTCACTAACAAATCCCGAATCAGTTCCTAAACTCATATTAATGACATCTGCTCCCATAGTTACCGCATGCTCAATCCCTGCAATGATGTCGTCTTCATACGCCCCATTTGCTGTATCAGAGAATACTTTTTCTGCTAGTAATTGCACGCCTGGAGCAATACCTTCTACACCATCATTTGCTTCATCACCGTTTGCACCAATTGTACCTGATACGTGCATACCATGTTCATTTCCTGAACCATGTGGAATGACATCTGTATCATGATCTGCCCAGTCATATCCAGTTGGAACTTTGTCGCTATACCAAACTTCTCCTACACTTGTTTCAGCTAGTTTACTTTTAATGTTTTCTTGATTCCATTTTTCTTTTGCTTTTCCTTTTTCAGTGATTGTCATGTCTTTATGCGTATAGTCTATACCTGTATCGACTACTGCTACTAACAATCCCTCACCTTGATATCCGTAACTTTGCCAAACTTTTTGGGCTTGTACTAATTCTTTACTTGCTCCCATTGAAGGTTGGAACTTTCTTGCAATATGTACATTCGTTACGCCTGGTGTTTCTTGAATTTCTTTTAAGTTACGATATTCTGTCTCCAAACTAAAACCATTAAAGCCTTCATAAAAGCGTTGATTTATTTTAGGTACAGATCTTTCCTTTGATATCTTTGAGATGACTTGATCTTGCTTTTCTTTAAAACGTGCTTTTTTAGTTTGAGTAGAATCATCAGAAGTTGTTGGTTGCTCTACCTCAACGATTACACGTACTTTTTCATTTGGTTCATAAGCATGAGCATCATTTAGATCTTTATAGCCAAATGGATCTACAGCTTTTTCCCCAGTTTGTTTTTGTTCTTCAGCAAAAATCTTTTGACCCTGCTTTGCAATCTCATCTAAACTTGGAGCTGGCACCTGATTTTCATTTGTTCCTTCAGCAAATCCAGTTGATGTAAATAACATTGAAGCTAAAGTTGTCGTTGCAAGGACTTTGTAAGGAAAGCTTTTTCTCTTCTTCATTTCTAATCTCCTCTACAGTAAACTTTAATGTTCTTAATCTATTTAAAAAATAGATTCAAACCAAACTGTTTTAATAAATTACTAATGCTTTACTAAGAAACTTGATACTATATTAATTTTAATTACGTTGACTCTATAATCATATTGGGTTATTCAACCAGACTTTTGGCATATACAGTTTGAAGAGAACTTAAAGAATTCAAGTAGAAAAAAAGTAGATTTTGACATATTCAGTCGAGGATGTTCGAAAAAAGTTTATTAACTCAGGAAAATTAAATTAATAGGTTGAGACATTTTAAGGTTTATATTAAATTAAAGAAACTTTTTGTAATTTCTTATTGAGGTTTATTAAATTTAAATAGGTAAAAATATGGCATTAATAATAGTCAGGATAATCTGTTTTTACTATATTTATGACAAATTTCTACTTATTTTTCACCTAGACATTGGTAAGGGTAGAAAAAATACTACAATTAAGGAAGTAATTTAATGGCAACAAATTAAACTTGATTGTTTTGATGTATTTATTGGTTATGCCCTTGTTTTAATTGCGGTTTAGCTATTTTATTTGCGAATCCGCGATTTTATTTGCCGTTCCCCATTTTTAATTGCGATTCCGCGATTTTATTTACGATTCTCCGTTTTTAATTGCGATACCACGATTTTATTACAATTTGTCTCTTTTAATTGCTCCCCTGAATTTAATACAATTTCCCATCTTAATTACAATTCCACTATTATTTCATCCCACTTTATATAAAAATCAGAATTTTTCATACAATTATTAAATCTTGGTTTGTTAAATTACCTTTTTTTGGATAGAATGGATTTGTAGGCTTTAAAAGTCTTGAATACATAACATTAGGAGTGAAAAAAATGCCAATCGATGTTTATTTAAATTTTAATGGTAATACACGTGAAGCAGTTGAATTCTACGCGACTGTATTTAACACAGAACAACCAAAAATTATGACTTTCGGTGAAGCACCCCCAAATCCAGAATACCCACTACCTGAAGAAGCGAAAAATTTAGTTATGCATACTAGACTGAACATTAGCGGTAGCAATGTTATGTTCTCTGATACTTTCCCTGGTTTCCCTTTTAACCAAGGCAATAATATTCATTTATCTTTTTTAAGTGAAGACTTAGAAGAACTTAGATCTGTCTTTACTAAATTAAGTGATGGCGGGAAGGTAGAAATGGAACTTCAAGAAACATTTTGGAGTAAAGCTTATGGTAGCCTAACAGATAAATTTGGCATTCATTGGATGTTTAATCACGGTACTGGTGAATTTTAATTTATAGAAAAACAAAGGAAATGAACCCTTCATTAATAGGATTCATTTCCTTTTATTTTACATATCCCTACTACACTTCATCACTTGAAGTATTCCTCATCTTGCTCCTCAATCTATATTTCTTTTCATTCAGAATTTACTATATAATAAGGTATATTTCTAGTTCTCTAAAAGTAGGTGAAATTATGCAAATACTATTAAAACGTTTATCACAAAATAGAGAAAAACTTAGCCAGCTTGAAAAACAAGTATTGGATTATATTCTACAAAATACGGATTATATTACGAAGCTAAATCTTGATGAATTAGCAAAAGAGCTTTATGTATCTACAGCAACCATTAGTAGAACATGCCAGCAATTAGGCTTTCGTGGGTTTCAAGATTTAAAATATACTCTTTCAATGGAAACAAATAAGGTTCAAAGTCCAGTTTCTTCTACCTCCTATCTACTTAATACGCATATTGAGAGAATGAAAGTAGAAATGGAAAAAACATTGGAATATATTGATGAAGAAAAGATTAAGCTAGCTGCTAATTATCTAAACCAAAGTACACATGTTGAAATATTCGGAGTTGGTAACTCACTTCCTGCTTGTGTCGACGCTTCTAGAAAGCTCATGTTTGCAGGAAAGTTATGTAATGCACGAACTGATTGGGACGAGCTACGTAGTGCTGCAAATAGTTTAACAGAAAATGATTTGGCCATACTAGTTTCATATAGTGGGGAGACTTTACATATGTTAGAATTTGCCCACATTTTAAAGAATAAGAACGTTAAAACGATTGCCATAACTGGAAACCACTCGAATCGTTTACAAAAAGAAGTAAGTTTATCTCTTCAAGCTTATATTACAAACACTTACTTTGGTGAGCTTGATATGACTTCAAGGTTTCCATTAAGTATGGTACTAGATTTCATTATTATTGCCTATTTAAACGAAATGAAAATATATTAGTTAATCAAAAGAGACAGTAGTCTATTATCGGACAACTACTGACTCTTTTTATTTATGAGCTTATTAATCTACTTAAAGTAAGCAATATACAAAAAATGTACACGCTTACATAAACACCTTAAACGGTTGTTAAACGATTTTGCCGTTAGTATTCTTAAGACATAAAAAAAAAACGAAGGAGCTAAAAACATGGCAAAGAAGCAGTCCGTTAAATCACAACTTTGGGAATTTTTTCAAGGGCTAGGTAAGACCTTTATGGTGCCCGTAGCGTTATTAGCCTTTATGGGTCTTATATTAGGGATTGGAAGCTCATTTACTAGTCCGACAACTATCGAGACATTCCCATTTTTAGGAAATTCCTTACTCCAAGTTATTTTTAGCTTTATGTCCACTATTGGTGGATTTGCATTTTCATACTTACCAGTTTTATTTGCAATGGCAATTCCGTTTGGACTTGTACGATATGAAAAAGGTGTCGCTGCTTTCTCTGGATTTGTTGGCTACGTCATCATGCACTTATCGATTAATTTTTATTTAACAGAAACAAACCAATTAGTAGCGGCAGATAAAATGCGACAAGCTGGTCAAGGTATGGTTATGGGTATACAAACAATTGAAATGGGTGTATTGGGCGGAATCATCGCCGGTATACTTGTCTATTTTTTGCATAACCGCTTTTATAGTATTAAACTTCCAGATGCATTTGCATTTTTTGGTGGTGCCCGCTTTGTTCCAATCATAACGACACTTGCATTATCTGTTGTTGGAATCATCATTCCGATGATCTGGCCAATTTTCGCAATTGCCATTACAGGAATCGGAAGTTTAATTCAAAAATCTGGCGTTTTCGGACCATTTTTATTCGGTGCCGGTGAGCGTTTACTACTACCATTTGGACTTCATCATATATTAGTGGCAATGATTCGATTCACAGAAGCTGGTGGTACTGAAGTTGTTAACGGTCAAACTGTTTCAGGAGCTCTAAATATTTTCTATGCACAATTAAAAACCGGTGCTCCAATCAGTCCATCAGCGACAGCTTTCTTATCTCAAGGAAAAATGCCAACATTCATGTTTGGTTTACCTGCAGTAGCGCTTGCGATTTATCATACTGCCCGTCCAGAAAATCGTAATAAAATTAAGGGACTATTAATCTCTGGTGTTATTGCAACTTTTGTAACCGGTATCACTGAGCCAATCGAATTCTTATTCTTGTTTGTTTCTCCACCTTTATATTTCATACACGTTATTTTAACGGGACTAGGTTTTATGGTAATGGCTTTATTACACTTAACAATTGGTAACACAGATGGTGGAATATTAGACTTTATTATCTTTGGCGTTTTACAAGGAGTTAAAACAAAATGGTATCTTGTACCTATAGTAGGAGCAATTTGGTTTACCGTATACTATTCAGTTTTTAGATACGCAATTTTAAAATTTAATTTAAAAACCCCTGGTAGAGAAGAAGTTATTGATGATCAACAAAGTGAGGAACCATTGGTTAAAGGTACGAATGCCCAAGCATTAAAAATTCTTACTGCTTTAGGTGGGAAAGAGAACATTCAATCGCTCGATAACTGCATTACAAGATTAAGACTTGTTGTAGATAATATGAATATTGTTAATGAAAAAGTTCTAAAGGATTGTGGTGCACTTGGGGTTGTGAAATTAGACGAACACAATTTACAAGTCGTTATTGGTCCACAAGTTGGTATCCTTAAAACACAATTAGAAAAATTATCATCTTAAATAAATTGGGGTTGTACGAAATGAAATACAAATTTGATCAGATAGTTGATCGAACCGGTACTTATTGTACACAGTGGGACTATATTGAAGATCGATTTGGAGTGCCAGATTTACTACCATTCTCGATTTCAGATACTGACTTTCAAAGTCCAGATGAAATAATACATGTGTTAGAAAAGCGAATGAAACACGGTATATTTGGCTATACGCGATGGAATCATGCTGAATTTAAAGAATCAATTATAGATTGGTTTAGTAAAAGATTCTCCTGTGAAATAAAAGAAAATTGGATTTTTTATAGTCCAAGTGTCATTTATTCAATTTCGAAACTAATCGAATACTTGACGAATGAAGGTGATCATGTTGTTATCCAAACTCCGGCGTATGATGCGTTCTTTAAAGTCATTCAAGATAACAATCGTTTCATTTCTGACAATCAATTAATCTATGAAGATGGTAAATATCGAATCGATTTTGATGATTTAGAACAAAAAATATCTCACGTGCGAGCCAAGGTCTTTCTACTATGTAGTCCGCATAACCCTTCAGGACGTGTGTGGACAAAGCATGAATTGGAAAGGATTGTAGGTTTATGTAATAAACATAATGTATTTATCATTTCTGATGAAATTCATATGGATATCGTATATGAACCTAATTTCCATACTCCGATAATAAACACTAGCATCAATTTGGAGAATGTATGTATTTGTACTTCTGCAAGTAAAACG
This sequence comes from Gottfriedia acidiceleris, assembly GCF_004138285.1. Lineage (GTDB taxonomy): Bacteria > Bacillota > Bacilli > Bacillales > Bacillaceae_G > Gottfriedia > Gottfriedia acidiceleris_A. Next base: position 72,028 of record NZ_SCFN01000015.1, read on the forward strand.
TTTAACACTCCTGGGCTAGGTGGATCATATCTAATTTTACCTAATGAAATAATCAATAAAGAATTTCTTCTATCTTTAAAAAATCGAGATGGCCTTTCATCTGCAAGCATTTTTGGGACATTAGCGACAATCGAAGCCTACAAAACCTGTGAGAACTGGGTTGATGAATTAGTCGAATATACTCATGATAATTTAAAAACAGTAAAAAATTATCTTAACAATCATCTTCCAAAACTTAAATTTACATTGCCAGAATCAACTTACCTAGCATGGATTGATATTTCAGGGCTACCTTTTTCTAGTGAGCAATTACAACATGCACTTGTTCATCACGCAAAAGTAGCCATCATGCCCGGAGAGACATATGGTGAGGCTGGAAAAGGATTTATCCGCATGAATATTGGATGTCCCAAAACTAAGCTTATTGATGGATTAAATCGTCTAAAAAAAGCAATAGATTACTTAGAAAGTAAAAACTAGTTAATTTAATAAACCTCTAAAAGTAGAAGACCAGAAAACTACTTTTAGAGGTTTTCATTTGAAGAAAATAGTTGAAAATTACTTATTCCATTTTGTAAACATGTAGTTATTAATTTGAGAAGTAACATATATTCTATTAAATCGTTTTTTATAGAATATAATTTGGGGAAGTGTTAGAATGACGGCCATTAAAGTTATTAAGCCATTCTCATCGAACTGGTATGTCTTACTGTCATTTGCTGTACTTGCAGGAATTAGCCAAATGCTTTGGTTAAATTTTGCACCTCTAATTTCATATTTAAAATCACATTACGAAGTTTCAGAGTCAGATATTAATTGGTTATTAATTGTATTTCCATTAATTTATATCGTATTTTCGATTCATTCAGGTAAAGTAATTGATCGAGCTGGATATCGATTTAGTATTTTACTGGGTGGTATTTTCATGTCCGTTTTTTCTACTATTAGAATTTTTGATTCAAGCTTCTCATTTTTACTAATTGGTCAAATAGGAGTTGCGATTGGCCAACCTTATATTTTAAATGCAATATCAAGTTTAGTAGCAGACTGGTTTCCTAAAAATAAACAAGCAACAGCCACTGGTGTTGGCACAGTCGGTATGTTCATCGGTATGGCAGTCGCCTTAGCAGGGACTCCACTTCTTGTAAATCTTTTTGGATTCCAACCAACATTAGTCATCATGGCCATTTTAACAATTCTTGCAACACTCGTCTTTTACTTCATCGGTCACCATAATTCAGATTTCAACCGAAATTCCAGTACTTCAGGAAGTTTTAGTACTACATTTAAATTATTGAAAAACAAGAATCTTTTACTACTAAACATTGTTTCCTTTCTAGGTTTAGGAGTCTTTAATGGACTAACATCCTGGCTTGAACAAATCTTAAAACCGTACGGAATTTCATCAGAACAATCCGGAATTATAGGAGGCACTTTAATAGTCGGCGGTATTATTGGATCAATCGTTATCCCCCATTTTTCAGATAAAATTGCTAAAAGAAAGCCCTTCTTATTAATCACTATAATCGGCTCTCTTCTATTAATTTATCCTGTTTGTACTTCAGGGAACTTTGATTTTCTAATTGTAATAGGTAGTATCCTTGGATTCATATTTTTACCGGCCTTTGCTTTATTATTGTCGGCTACTGAAGAGCTAGTTGGTGAAAAAGTTTCCGGTGAAGCAACAGGACTACTTTTAATGGCAGGAAATTTAGGTGCCGTAATTGTAATTGGGGCGATGCAACTAATTAAAGGCAATCAGTCAACGTGGAATCATTCAGTTTTTTTCATGCTAATTTTAATGATAATTGGTTTTTTCCTTATGATTTTATTTAAAGAAAGAGATTGTTTGGTAGTAGATAACAAGAAAAATGATAACGAACAAAAGTAAAAAAAAACATTGGAATCGATAAATTCCAATGCTTTTTTATTATAAAATTATGACTTAAATTCTATTTTCTCCAAGTATAACCCACCAGGATCAGCAAGATTACTCACTTGAGCACGATCCTTTAATTCAATTATTTTCGATATATTTTCAGCTTGTAATCTTCCTGTTCCAACTTCAATTAGTGTTCCTACGATTTTTCTTACCATATTGTATAGGAAACCATTTCCGCTTATTCTAATTTGAATAAATCCGTCTATCATTTCAAAATCAATCGAGTAGATTTCTCGTACCATCGACTTCTTTTTAGATTTGGCATTTGAGAATGCTGTAAAATCATGCTCACCTAAAAAGTACTTGGCTGCAGCCTTCATTTTTTTAAGATCTAATTTCTCTTCTACATGCATACTATATTTGCGCATAAATGGATTCGTATATTCCTCATTCCAAATTTTATATATATACGTTTTTGCACTAGTATTATATCTTGAATGGAAACGGTCAGATTCAATCGAAACTTCCTTTATACTAATATCTCTAGGTAAATAACGATTTAAATAACTTTTAATTTCTATTTCAGGCATGTTCTCTTTCATTTTAAAATTAGCAATCTGTTCAAATGCGTGTACACCTGCATCAGTTCGACTACTTCCAATAATTTCAATTTCTCTTCCTACCATTTCTGATATTACATTCTCGATTTTACCTTGAATTGTATTTTCACCATTACCAAGTCTTTGCCAGCCTTTATAACGGCCCCCATCATATTGAATGACTAATTTATAATTGTTCATCTCTTGCTCCTTTATCTAACTCTAAGTATGTACTACTTTGCCTTTTACGTTAAGATTTTAAAGTACTGATCTTTTGTACTTCCTGCTCTTAACACTTTACCACTTTTTTATCACATATCCTATTTTTAGCCTATTGGCTCTAAGTTCATAACTTTTTTCACTTTTTCACAAACTACTTTAAGACTATATAGTAGAAATGAGACATTTTACATTATACTAATAGTAACAATTTTGAGGGAGTTTGACATGGTACTTGATGAGTTGGCATTAAAGATCATTAATGAAGTTAGAAAGTTAATACAAGAGGATATCATTATTATTAATACAGGTGGCATCATTATAGCAAGTACAGACCCAGCACGAACTGGTACATTTCATGAAGGCTCATTAATTGCAATTAATGAAAGAAAAACGTTCACGATCACATCTGAAGATGAAAATCGGTTAAATGGTGTGAAAGCTGGAATTAACCTTCCTATTTATTTTCAAAATGAAATAGTCGGAGTAATTGGAATTACAGGAAATCCCGAGCAAATTTCCCCTTTTGGAGAAATGCTTCGTAGGATGACAGAATTATTAATTAGAGAAAACTATTATACAGATCAAATTGATTTGCAACAAAGAACGTTAGAAGCATTTGTATTTGATTGGATTCAAGAGATTGAGTGGGATGATTATTTTTATGAACGTTCTACTATGCTAAATATTGATTTAAATTATATTAGGCAGGTTATTATTTTTGAATGGGAAAATACCAATATGGTCCCAATCGATACAAGACAACTAATAATTGATCTAGCGAATCGAAATAAAGATGACATATTTGTTCGTTGGGGCAATAATCGAATTGTATTTTTGATAAAAATTGATGATACGAATAAGGATATTCATAAACTACAAAGAATGCATGATTTATATGAGATCATAAAAAGTCGATTAAACTTTCCCATTGCTGCAGGCGTTGGGCAACAAATCACTCCAAAACAATTACATAAATCATATCATCAAGCAGCTCGTGCATTAAAAGTTGCATTAAAAACAAGTTCAATTATTTTTGATGAAGATTTAACAATTGATTTAATTCTGCAGGAACTTTCACAAGAGATTAAGAAAACATTTATAGAACGGACGATTGCTCCTATTTTAAGTGAAGAGGATTTATTTATTACAATTAATGAGTATTTAAATCAAAATCAATCTCTTAAAAATACCGCACAATCTTTACATATTCATATAAACACACTTCTGTATCGCCTAGGTAAAATTACTGAATTAACGAAATTGAATCCTAAAGACATCCAAGATTTACTTAAATTGTATATCGGAACATACCTACTAGATGATTCTACAAAAAAACACCGATAAATGGTGTTTTTTCTGTATGTTCTTCTATAGTAAATTCATCTATTAACTCTTTATACTTGAATTAAGATAATGGGGGGAATTTATTTATGATTACAAATGACATTGCACAAAGTTTTATAGCAATTGTTGGTAAAGAAAATTATGATGATTCAAAAGTGGAGAGACTCGTATATTCTTACGATGCTACACCGAATTTGCAATCTCTTCCGGATGCAGTCATTAGTCCTCGTTCTACTAAAGAAGTATCCGAAATTGTTAAAATCTGTAACGAACACCATATTCCAATTGTTCCTAGGGGCTCTGGAACGAATTTATGTGGTGGTACTTGTCCAACAGATGGTGGTATCGTTATCTTATTTAGACACTTAAACAATATTCTTGAGATAGATGAAGAAAACTTAACAATTACAGTTCAACCAGGTGTAGTGACTCTTGATATGATTAATACAATCGAAGAAAAAGGTTTATTTTATCCGCCAGATCCAAGCTCAATGAAAATTTCTACAATTGGCGGAAATATTAATGAAAATTCAGGTGGCTTACGTGGATTAAAATATGGTGTAACACGTGATTACGTCATTGCTCTTGAAATCGTATTAGCAAACGGAGACATTATTCGAACTGGTGGAAAGCTAGCAAAAGATGTTGCAGGATATGATTTTACTCGTTTATTTGTTGGTTCTGAAGGAACTTTAGGTATTATTACCGAGGCTACATTAAAGCTTATTCCAATGCCAGAAACGAAAAAAACGATGCTTGCATTATATGATAGCTTGGAAGATGCAGCCAAAACCGTTTCTAAAATTATCGCTAATAAAATTATTCCTACTTCCCTTGAATTTATGGATCAACCTACTCTAGAAGTTGTTGAAAACTTTGCACAGATTGGGCTACCGACCGATGTAAAAGCTGTCTTATTAATTGAACAAGATGGTCCTAGCGAAGTTGTAAACAGAGATATCGAATTAATAAAATCAATTTGCCAGCAAGAAAAATGTATTTCAGTTAGCGTAGCTAAGTCTGAAGAAGAAGCAGTAGCATTACGTACGGCTCGACGCTCTGCTCTTTCTGCTCTTGCACAATTAAGACCAACAACAATTTTAGAGGATGCAACTGTTCCACGTTCTAAAATTGCTGAAATGGTCTCAGCAATTAATGTAATTGCTGAAAAACATAATGTAAAAATTTGTACATTCGGTCATGCAGGAGATGGAAATCTACACCCTACCTGTCCTACCGATGCTCGTGATCATGAAGAAATGGAACGAGTTGAAATGGCATTTGCAGAGATATTTGAAAAAGCAATTGAACTAGGTGGTACGATTACAGGTGAACACGGTGTTGGAATCGTAAAAGCTCCTTACCTTGAATTAAAGCTTGGTAAAGAAGGCATTAACGCAATGCTCGCTGTCAAATCAGCTTTAGATCCGAATCATATTATGAATCCAGGTAAAGTCTTTGCAAAAGACAGTCGTAAAAGAATGGTGGTGTCAAAATGACAACACTTCAAGAACAACAAGCTATCGGTCAACAATTTAAAGAGCGTATGAACGAAGATGAGCTTTTAAACTGTATGAGATGCGGTTTTTGTTTACCTAGCTGTCCAACTTATATTGAATCCGGTCAAAAAGAATCGCACTCACCACGTGGACGCATCGCTTTAATGAAAGCTGTAACGGATGGATTAATTGAACCTGATGAAGATGTGGAACGTACACTAGAGCTTTGTCTTGGTTGTCGCGCATGTGAGCCTGTTTGCCCTTCTGGTGTGAAATATGGTCATTTACTAGAAGAAGCTAGAGATATTATTGCTCAACACAAAAAACATTCACTTCCTGCACGAGCAGTTCGTAAAGTTTTATTTAAAGAACTTTTCCCGCATCAAAAACGTATGAGACTTGCAGTTGGTTTATTAGGTTTATATCAACGAACAGGCCTTCAAGTCGTAGCAAGAAAAGCTGGAATTATGAAGCTAATCCCAAACAATTTATCTGCAATGGAAAAGGTTTTACCAAAGGTTCCGACTATGAAACAAATGAAGTCACGACCTGATTATTTACCACCATTAAAAGAAAAAGTAAAGAAGGTTGCTTTTTTCTCTGGATGTTTAATGGATACAATGTTCTTAGAAACAAACAATGCAACGATGAAGCTTTTACAATTAGCTGGTTGTGAAATTGTCATTCCAAAAGACCAGGCGTGTTGTGGTGCATTACATGGTCATAGTGGTGAAAAGTCGATTGCAAAAGATATGGCAAAGAAAAACATCGAGGCCTTCGAAAATCTCGGAGTCGATTATATAATTACAAATGCTGGTGGCTGTGGTGGTTTCCTAATTGACTATGATCATCTTCTTAAAGACGATCCAAATTGGAAAGATCGAGCTCTTTCGTTTAAAAATAAACTAAAAGATATTTCAGAAATTCTAATAGAAGTTGAATTTCATAATAATGTAAAATTAAGTTTACCAGAACAAATTATTACGTATCAGGATTCATGCCATTTAAGAAATGTTATGAAAACCGCTTCTGCTCCAAGAACATTATTGAAGGCAATTCAAAATGTACACTATCACGAAATGAAAGATGCAGATCGTTGCTGCGGCTCAGCTGGTATATATAATATCGTCGAATCCGAAATGTCGATGCAAATACTAGATTACAAGATGAAGCAAGCAACAAAAACAAAAGCTACTACAATAGTAACTGCTAACCCTGGATGCTTATTACAAATGAAGCTAGGTGTAGATCGAGAGAATCAATCAGAACAAGTGGAAGTTGTACACATAGTTGATTTACTTTTAAAAGCTGCTGAATATAAAGCAAACTAATTCTAAAAAAACACAAGGAATATAATCCTTGTGTTTTTTATTGCCCTATTATGCGTCAATTTTTATACAATTAAAAGGCCAAGGAATAAATCCTTGGCTCCCATGTAACTATTAATGTCTTACAACTGTATATGTTGCAGCAGCACTTTTATTTCCTGCTTTATCTTTTGCAGTGACAGAAATGACTGTACCTTTTTTCTGTGCTTTGATACTAACTGAATAAACTCCACTAGAGTTAGTTGTTGCAGATCCTAAAACCGTAGTACCTTTCTTAACCGTTACTACTGAACCTTTTTCAGCTTTTCCAGTTACTTTTAAATCATTGTCGTCTACACGATTGATTGTCGGTTTAGCTGGTGGAATTACATCCACAACCACTACATTTGTACCAGCACTCGTATTTCCTGCAGCATCCTTAGCCGTTACAGTTAACGTTGAGCCAGCACTTTGAACAGCGATTGTCACTGAGTACGTTCCAGTTGATGACGCTTTTACAGTTCCTAATGTTGTTGTTCCTTTCTTAACAGTAACTGTAGAATTTGCTTCTGCTTTTCCAGTTACGACCTTATCGTTGTTATCAACTCTGTTGACTATTGGTTTAGAAGGAGCGATTACATCTACAACTTTTGTTGTAGCCGCTGCACTAGTATTACCAGCTGCATCTTTAGCGTAAACACTTAAAGTTACTCCAGCTTGTAGTGCTTTAGTGATTTTAACTGAATAAGTTCCAGTAGATGTTGCTTTTACAGATCCTACTACTGTACTACCGTTTTTAACTGTTACAGTAGAATTAGCCTCCGCCTTTCCAGTAATAACTAAATCATTGTTATCAACTTTGTTTATTGACGGTTTATTTGGTGCTACATTATCTTCAAATAACGCAAAGATACCATAAATATCATTTTCCGTATTGTCATCATAATCATCGTAATCATTATCAGTGACACCTACATAATATGTACCTGCTTTTACTTGATACTCCTGATCTTCCCATCCTGTCTCTTCATCATATTCTGAACCTAAAAATGTTACCTTACTAGGATCGTTTGCAAAATCTTTTTGAACAAGAAGGAAAAGTAAGTCAATAGCATCTGAATTAGTAGCTCCAGATAACAACACTTTTCCATCTGTAGGTACGTTTACTTCATAAAAGTCTATATCGCCATACGGAAGTAGTTGACCTATCATAAGTGGCCCAAATGGTAATTCGTCTGCCAAATCGAAATCATCATTAGATTCATATTCATATAAAGTATCGTCTTCTTCTGTTGTACTATAGCTTGAAGTATTTATAGATTGCTTTTGGCCAGATAGATTAATAGATTTCTTTTGATTAAAACGATTTACTTTTGCTGTAATATCAGGGTGATTAAAAGTATGAAAATCATTTGAAACTGCCGGAAGCTGCTTTTCTATTTGATTCTCGCTAGTTTTCTTTAATATATCATAACTGTTCTCTTCTGCATGAGCAGTTGTGAAAGATAATGGTGAAGCTAATAAACCTAAAGTTGCTAAAGATAAAATTCCCTTTTTCATCATAATATTCTTTCCCCTTTGTGTTTCGTTCGTTATAGTGAACCCCTTATTAGTATCCTTCAATAATTCCCCAAACGCAATATAAATTTCACCTTAAACTAATAAAACTTTATGACCGCCAAACAGTACTTAAGTCCGATTTAATTTGATCACATAATCACCCTCTTCTAGGATCAAAACATGTTGTGATTGTAACTAACCACTTCATTTCATATATCACCTCCCCTAGTGAATGGATTACATCAATCACAATAACATGTGCGTTTTTTCTGCCTTCCCGAACAGCTTTTCTAATCCTCCTTTATATTTTTGATGTTAACCATATTTTACCTACATACCCTTTCATTTTTTTGAATACCCAACTGATCATCATATCAACTCTCTTAAAAATAGACTCTGTTAAACTAAAATGTTGATTTTTGCGTACTAAAAAAGACTGTTTTAACCAAACAGTCTTTTTAATGCTTATTCAACTAAAGCACAGCGTTAGTTGGATAAGTTAAATAGAACTAAGTTTATTTTTTTCTATCCAATATTGAATAAGTGCTTCGTGCATTTCTTTTGGTTTTTCAATCTCAATCCAATTTATGCTACCACTATATCTCCAAAAAATATTTTTTAAAGGAAGTTTATGTCTTAATCTAACTTGCTCTTCTTTATAAATGAAAACTCGTATAAATGTTGATTTTGTAAACCATTCATTATCATTTTTATGTATTTCAATATTCTCAATTTCATTCCAAAAAATTTTGTTACCTTTAAAATCAACTACCACACCTTCATCATCCCAATAAACTCCCTTACCTCTTTTTCTCGAAAGGAATATAGAGTATGAAGACCAAAATAGTAAAATAGTAAATGCTATCAATCCTATCCAATAGAACAAATTTGAAACAGTAAAACGATTTAAACTAACTGTGAACATAATTGTTAAAAATAGTGAAATTAAAGCAACTACTATAAAAAAAAACATCAATTGGATTTTAGCCTTATAAACTTTCATTCTTGTTGTTTTCAACTCCTGTTAGAAATGCTTTTTTGCCTTATTAAACTTAATAAGTTAATTATATAGTTCATATCAACATTTGTAATTGGGGTAATTTTGTTTTTTTTCATAGAAGTTCAAACTATACTTATTAAACTATCCTGCCATTATGTTGAATAAGATTAAGATTTTTCTCCCCATCTAGTAATCAAATAAAGTATTTCTTTTGGGTTCGGATCATGCTCTAAATCTGTAATCTTGACAGATTAATTCGACATAAAAGAGGTTTTGTCTTGTAAATTCATTTAAACTACAAATTTTATGTAGAAATTATTAATTTAAACTCCATAGTATATATCGTCAAAAATTATCATACATTGTCAATACACATAGTAGGGGGAATAATAATGGACTCAAATAATTTACGTAAATTAGAGTATGCAATAGATGAAATTACTGAAATTGCAAAAGGATTTGGGCTCGATTATTTTCCAATGAGGTATGAAATATGCCCATCTGATATTATTTACACGTTTGGTGCGTACGGAATGCCAACTAGATATTCACATTGGAGCTTTGGAAAAAAATTCTATAAGATGAAGTTGCAGTATGATCTAGGATTAAGTAAGATTTATGAATTAGTGATTAACTCTAACCCATGTTATGCATTTTTACTTGATACCAATAGCCTGATTCAAAACAAATTGATAGTTGCCCATGTACTCGCTCATAGCGATTTCTTTAAAAATAATGTGCGATTTAGCAATACAAATCGAGATATGGTCGAAAGCATGGCTGCAACAGCTGAAAGAATTAAACAATATGAACAAAAATATGGAAAAAAGTTAGTAGAAGAATTTTTGAATGCAGTTATAGGTATCCAAGAACATATTGACCCTTCTATTGTAAGAAATAGATTATCGTGGCAATTAGAAGATGATCTGATCATCCCTCCTCCTCGAGTAGGACCATATGATGATTTATGGAACTTGGATAATAAAAATGAAAATATTACTCCTGTAAAACCTCGAAAAAAGAAATTCCCACCACAACCTGAAAAGGATCTTTTACTATTTATTCAACATTTTAGTCGCGAATTAGAAGAGTGGCAACGAGACATTTTAACAATGTTACGAGAGGAAATGTTATATTTTTGGCCACAGCTCGAAACAAAAATTATGAATGAAGGATGGGCTAGTCTTTGGCATCAACGTATTATGCGAGAGTTAGATTTAACATCAGGTGAATCAATTGAATATGCAAAATTAAATGCAAGTGTAGTACAGCCCTCGAAAACAAGTATAAACCCTTACTATTTTGGACTAAAAATGTTTGAGGATATTGAAGAAAGATATAACAATCCCTCTGAAGAAATGAAACAAAATGGGGTGAAAGTCGGTTCTGGAACTGAAAAAATTTTTGAAGTACGTGAGCTTGAATCAGATACTAGTTTTATTAGAAACTATTTATCTAAAGAATTTGTGATGAACAAAGACTTGTACTTGTTTAAAAAACAAGGAAAAGAATATAAGATTAATGATAAAAGCTGGGTGAATGTACGTGATCAATTGGTAAATATGCGTACGAATGGAGGATATCCTTATATAACTGTAAATGATGGGGACTATCAAAAAAATGGTGAATTGTATTTAAAGCATTCATTTGAAGAGATTGAATTAGACGTTAAATATCTAGAGAAAGTTTTACCATATTTATACCAATTATGGGGAAGAACGACTCATATTGAGACAAGAATGGATGGAAAAGCTGTATTATTTAGTTATGATGGAATTAATGTAAATCGTAAAAATTTGTAAACGCCTGTTTAGGCGTTTTTTTATTTTAGCTAATTCTTAAACGTTGTTTACTGCATAGTACATCGACTAGATCATGTTAGCAATGTGATATGGCGTTCCAATTTTGAATAAACTTTGATAAGTAATATGAATCATACTTTAGTTAATGATTTTAAATTTATAAAGGTATTTATTAATTCCTTGTTCACTAATGCATGCTTTAGTTGAATAAGGGGTATCGCCATGCCCATCAAGTCAAAACAAATCATTACCTCCATAACGAAAAAACGCCATTTTTTCTGTAATTTAATGGAAATGATGGTATTTTTTAAGTGCAATGAGGTTTCAAATGCAAGAAATAGGGGTGTGTAGTAGAATAGATTGTACTGGAGGGGGATTGATGAAAGAATATATTTATGTGGAAAACGAAAAAAAAGTGAAATTGAAATTTGGAATTTTAAAAAAAGACATTGTACTTACCATATCACTCTTTTTAGCAATAGTAAGCTGTTTATTCCATCCACCAAAACTAGAATATATAAATTTTAAAGTATTAGTCAGTTTATTTAATCTTATGCTCGTAGTTAAGGCTCTAGAAGATCTTAAACTATTGGATAAGTTCGCCATTGCTATACTGAGTAAATGTCAAAATAGTAAAAGTGTTTCAGCAACCCTAATTTTATTATGCTTTTTTAGTTCCATGCTTGTAACGAATGATGTGGCATTAATAACATTTGTACCATTAACACTTATAATTAGTAAGATTATACAAACTTCTATGTTAGATACTATTATACTAGAGACAATTGCGGCTAACATCGGAAGCAGCCTAACTCCAATGGGAAATCCTCAAAATCTTTTCATATTTACTAACTACGGAATAAGGCCTATACAATTTTTTACAACAATTCTTCTATTAGTGGTTCTAGGAATTGTTCTGTTATACTTTCTTAATCAAAGATTGACTAGTAAAACATTGGAAATGGAACTTCCGCATATTCCTATAAAAAATAAAAAAAAGGCAACAGTATGGGGAATACTATTTGGCATCATATCTGTATCCATACTAGGGGTTTTAAGCTACAAACTTGCGTTCATCATCGCATTGGGAACCGCATGTATACTTGATATAAAATTATTGAAGAAAATTGATTATTTATTGCTTATTACTTTTATATGTTTTTTTATATTTATAGGAAACATATCGGAATTAAAGGTAGTACACACATTTGCCAGCGAAAATCTCAAAAGTCCCACATCAATCTTTTTCAGTTCCATAATTTTAAGCCAACTGATAAGCAATGTACCAGCTGCGATCTTTTTATCAAAATTCTCCGTGAATTGGCAGCCTTTATTAGTAGGTGTGAATTTAGGTGGACTTGGTACGATTGTTGCTTCCCTCGCAAGTGTAATTTCATTTAAACTTTTTATTAAGCGAGATCCACAAAAAAGTAAAATGTACCTTATAAGGTTTAGCTTTTATAACTTTTCGATTTTAGCTCTTTTAACTCTTGTTTATTATTTTACGATGAAATATCAAAATTTCTTTTAATACAAAGTAATAGGTTTAAATAACTTTGGGTCCTACCTATATAAAAAACCCAATTTCTCAAATTTTAATACTGGTATTATCCCCTTATAGTAGACACAGTTTGAAACCCATCCAGTAAAATGGATAGGTAGTCTACTATAGGGGGATTTTATTATGGCTACCCAACTATTCTGTCCAACTGTTCTCCATCCATTTCCCATTCCGCTTGCACTTCAAGTCCTAAATCAAGAAAAAACGCTTTAGCCTCTGAAAGATCATTTACGTTTATACTTACATGATCTATTTTATTGATTTTCATATCTCATACCTCCTATGTTCCTGTTACTTTCAATACCTGTATTCGTGTAAGGTTTGTTTGAAATTATAATTCGCTTAAAACAGAAAATATTCTTGTTCAACTATCCTGCCAGTTAGCACAAAAAAAGAGCTGCCAAAGTACTCTTGGTGAGGGTAGTGGAAATTTACTTAGGAAGAGTCTGTATTTCTCCCATCGAATTGTATTCCAAGAATATCTTCATTCTATATACGAAGTTGAGGAAAGGATGAAACGAATTGAAGCACAGATTCATGAAGAAACAATAAAAAGTGAACATGCGCCTGTCGTTCAAGCACTCCAAATTTAAGAGGAATAGCTGAGATTACGGCTGTAACACTAGTCACTGAAGTTGGGCAATTTTCTCGTTTCTCAAATCCAATGCAACTAATGTCTTAGGCAGGACTTGTTCCGAAAGAATATTCAAGTGGATCAAATCGTTGGCAAGTTTCTATTGCATAAGGAATAAAAAAGCCGAATTCCATATTTGGAAATCGACTTTTTTATTGGCTTGGTTTAAATATTATTGAACTACTATTGGTTCAACTGGAGTATTTGGCATTGCAATACTTGTTCCATTATAGTTTACAAATAATCCGCCTTCGCTCTTTGTTCTTTCAACATCCGTTACAGTGGCTGTTACCCAAGTTTTAGATTCTTCGTCATAAGCTAATTTATTACCAGTTAAAGGATCGCCTACAGATGGTAAAACTCCTTCAGTTACTACAGTTCCAAAATTATTTAAGTTAAAACCAGTAATTGACGTTTGTTTATTTGTACGAGATTCGTAAACTACGTTAGCATCAACAGATACATGTTTTGGTATCGTTACATCGTGATGTACAATTTTCTTACCAGCAGGAGTATCCCACTCTTCTGTTACATCATATGTATCTTTTGTCTCATAAGTAAAAGTAAGACCACTCGCATTTTTTTGTAAAGTAGTGTTGTTCCAATTAAATGCTAACTGAACATCTCCTTTACCTACAAATCCAGAACCTGCTGTTGAATCAAAATTAACTGCCGCATTTGCTCCAGATGTTACCACACCTAAAGTTAATAATCCTGTTAAAATTAAACCACCAATTGTCTTTTTCATGTAAAAAACCCCTCCGAAAGTATGTATTTATTAAAATCACATGTTATAAAACATGTAATAATAACCGGTAAAATAGTCCCCTTAAACATTGTATACAATGTTTTGTTCTCAATCAAGAATATTTTAATTTCAAAATACTACACCGTTTGAGTTATTTTAATGATAAATAGTCCATTTCTAGTTCAACTATCCTGCCATTTAGTTGCATAAGAAACTCAACAATCTTTTATAACAGAGCCTTTTCATAAATAACCCCTCCGTTTTATGTAAAATCTATCTATTAAAATCACTTTTTTGTGATGATAATACAAAAGTCTTTGAACTTATTCTTAATCAAGAACAAAAAAGGTGCAAGGTACCCATTCTTTTTCTAATTAATTATACCTAAACAATCGTTTTTTGTAACTTGGGGAATTTTGCACTTTTTCCAGAGAATTTCAAATAATCCTTGTTCAACTATCCTGCAATTTAGTTAATTAATAAAATTCAACAATCTACTTTAACAGAGCCTAAAAATAAAAACACAAGGAACTTTGATTTCCTTGTGCTTTTTCTTATATTACCTAAACCCTGTTTTATCCTTAATCCTGCACTATTTACTTTTTTAATGAAGAAATAGCCGTTCTTGTTTGATCGATATATTGAATTGTTTGATCGTACTCTTGTGTCGCAACAGCCATAAATAAAATATCGATGACATGTAGTTGAGCCATCCTTGATGATGTTGCTCCACTTCGATATGTTGCTTCCCTATGTGGAGAATTGAATAATTTTATGTCCGCTAAGTTTGATACAGAATTGGAACCAAAGCCCGTGATACTAATAGTGTTAACGCCGTTTTCCTTGGCAATTTGAACAGCTTTTTGAACCTCTAGCGTTTCTCCAGAAAATGAAATTCCTACTAAGACATCATTCTCCTCATGGTTCGCTATTTGAACAGCTAACAAATGCAAATCAGTAAATGCAGATGTGTATTTTTTTATACGCAAGAACTTTTGCTGTGCGTCTAAGGCCACTACCATTGACCCACCTACACCAAAGAAATAAATATTTCTCGCTTTTGTTAAAGCTTGTACAGCTTCCTCTAAATCACTCACATTAATAATATCGCTAGTATCTTTGATGGCCTGAATATTGTTATTCATCATCTTTTTAATAATGGAACCTGTTGATTCCCCTAAATTGATATCTCTTGATCCTACTTCTGTTGTCGTAATGATATCACCTGCAATTCGTAGCTTAAGCTCTTGAAAACCCTTTAGACCAAGTGAACGACATAATCGAATAATTGCAGAATTGCTTGTTTGGCTTTTTTCCGCAAGTTCAAAAACTGTATATTGAATCGATTTTTCTGGGTTTTCAATTATATATTTAGCTGCTCTTCTTTCAGATGGTGGAAGTTTATACAGCATTTCCTTTAACATGATTAAACCGCCATTTAATGCATTCATTTAGTCTACTCAACTCTCTCTTTATTTGTATAAAATTACGAATTATAAAAATCTTTAAACGGCTTTTATTGCTTCTATAGTCGTGTTATCAACATGATTACAACCAAATTATAATGTAAAAAATAGAAAAGCTGAATCATATTTTGATATGAAATAGAAAAGCGACATTCTAGTTTAAAAAAATGACTAGTTGCCGCCCTCTAATTATTTTTTTACTACCTTGCTAATAAAACCACTAGCTTTATTCAAACTGATCATTGCTTCATCGTATTTCATTCCTGTTAAAATCATTACGATTGCTACTTTCGTTTGATTATTTGCTTTCAGTAAGTAATTACTTGCCGTTTCATAATCACAGCCAGTAGCTTCGACTATTATTCTTTTTGCTCGATCAACTAGTTTACTATTCGTTAGTTGCAGGTCTACCATTAGATTTTTATATACTTTTCCAATTCCAATCAATGAAGCTGTCGAAATCATATTACAAATTAGCTTTTGAGATGTTCCAGCTTTTAATCGGGTAGAGCCTGTTAACACTTCTGGACCATTATCTACTTCAATTTTTTGGAAGGCTACCTCTCCAATTTTTGAACCTTTATTACACGCTACCGCTACAGTTTTTGCTCCAATCTCGTTTGCATACTTTAAAGCACCTATTACATAAGGCGTTCGACCTGATGCTGCAATACCGATCACGATATCATTTTTTGTAAGTGATATTCGTAATAAGTCTTCCTTGCCTAGCTCTTCGCTATCTTCAGCACCCTCAACGGCTTTAATAAAAGCTCTCTCTCCGCCTGCAATTAATCCAATGACTTCACTAGGATTCGTTCCAAATGTAGGTGGGCATTCAACCGCATCTAGCAGACCAATTCGTCCGCTTGTACCAGCCCCTGTATAAATTAAACGTCCTCCGTTTTGAAATGCTTCAACAACTAGTTGAACTACCTTTGAAATCATCGGAATTTGTTCTCTAACTGCTAGAGCCACCTTTTGGTCCTCTTCATTCATTATATTTAAAAACTCATCGACGCTTAGTTGATCTAAGTTACTCGTACGCTTGTTTCTAATTTCGGTTGTTAAGTTCTCTAACACAATTACACCTCAATCATAAGGCAGGATTTTTTGTACTTCCTGCTCTTCCTGTTTTTACCGTACTTAATTATTCTTTACTTGAATTTACTTCTTTCATAGCTAATAGATATCCTCCAAAGGTCGAAGAGATTTCGTCCGTGTAAAATGTTACTGTTGGATAGTGCTCATGAATTGTTTGAATAAACGTTTTCTGAACGACCGGTATTCGACTTAGAATACTTCCTTTTATTGCAACTCGTGGCTCTTCTCGAAGATTTAACTTTTTTATGGCTTGGATGGTCGTTTTTCCAAGAAGTTGACCAGCTCTTTCTAGAACTGTTAAGGCCATCAAATCACCTAAGTTGGCCATTTCAACTATAAATGGAACATGTAAAGCAATCTCAGCTTTTGTATTGTGATAAATATATTTTTTAAGTTCTTCAGCTTCTTTTAACTGCAATTTTTCCAGTATTTTCAAAGATAAATAACTTAATGGAATACCTTCATCAAATTCCTGTGTAATCTTTTTAAAGATTTCCATGCAAATCCAATATCCGCTTCCTTCATCCCCTAGAAGATGTCCCCATCCACCTGCTGTAACAGTCTGTTCTTTATTCATTCCGATACAAATTGACCCCGTACCAGCGATTGTTAATACACCACTTTGTCCATTTAGTAATGCTGCATGTGCAATTTGTGCATCATTTACAATTTTAAAAGGGATACGAAAAGCATCATTTAGTGCCTTTTCTAAAGGACCTCGATCTTTCACTCCACCAATTC
Organism: Gottfriedia acidiceleris; assembly: GCF_004138285.1. GTDB lineage: Bacteria > Bacillota > Bacilli > Bacillales > Bacillaceae_G > Gottfriedia > Gottfriedia acidiceleris_A. The sequence continues at coordinate 89,494 of NZ_SCFN01000015.1, forward strand.
CAGCAATTCCTAAAAATAAGAACAGGCAATTCTCTTTTGATAAAGGGCTCATGCAATTTTCAATTGCTTCTACAATGTGATTAATTCCATCTTCTTCATTGATTAGTAAATTACTAAAACCAGAATAACCTTGACTAATAATTTCACCATCTAAATTATAAGCAATAGCCTCTGACTTAGTTCCTCCACCATCAAGACCTATAACATATTTCACTAAAACTGCCCCCTACCATCTTTCGTCTATTCTATTACTATAAGAATCGATTATTTCTCGGCTAATTTTTTATGTAAACGAATGATATGCTCTATTAGCTTTTGTTCACTCATTGCAGTCATTAAATGATCTTGAGCATGAATCATTAATAGAGACTTTTCACATGGCTGACCATTTAATTCAGCTTGTATTAAAGTCGTTTGTGTTTTATGCGCATGACCAATTTCTTGGTGAGACTCTTCGATTAAGCGATCTGCTGTTTCAAAATCATTTTTTTCTGCAGTCTCTAATGCCTCATAAGCTAGTGATCTTGCATTCCCACCGTGTGAAATAATTTCAAAAATTTCTTGTTCGTTAGTCATCATCATATTCATACTCCTTAATTTTTGTTTTTTTATTTATCCTTAATGAATTACCAATTCTTCTTTATAAAATAATGGTAAGTATTCTTTATGAGCATCTAAAAGTGCATCTAGTACATCCTTTGCAACTTCATCACTTGGAACTAAAGGATTAATCGTTAGTGCCAATAATGCCTTCTCATAAGATCCAGTAACAGCCGCCTCTGCTCCAACTCGTTCAAATGATTTAATCTGTTGGACTAATCCATTTATTTGAGGAGGTAATTCACCGACAGATATCGGAATTGGTCCTTGCTTTGTAACGATACAATTTACCTCTACAGCTGATTCATTCGGAATCCCTTGTATTGAACCATTATTTTGAACGTTTAATACTTGAATATCTTTTTTATCGTTATAAATAGATGAAATCAAGCTACAAGCTGCATCACTGTAATATGCTCCACCTCGTTTTTCAAGCTGAGGCGGTTTAATAGCTAAATTCTCATCTTTATATAATTCAAATAAATCATCTTCCAAATTCTTAACGATTTCTGCTCGAGTAGTGCCAGTTTTAAAAGATTCTAATTCTTCATCTAATATATGTTTCGTTTTGTAATAGTAACGATGGTATGGACAAGGAAGTACGCCTAATGACATAAGAAATTCTTTTTGCCATGGTAATGGTGCGATATTTTTCATCGTCATTTGTATTTCCGGATTTGCTAATAACTCTAATACATGTTCAGTCAGCTCTTTTCCATCAACATAAACATGAAGTCCATAAACCATATGGTTTAATCCAGCAAAATCGATATGTACACGACTTAGATCCACTTCTAATAATTTAGCAATCGTCATTTTCATATTAATTGGTACATTACAAACTCCAATTACCTTTTTATGATTACTATATCGAAGTAATGCTTCTGTCACCATTCCAGCAGGATTTGTGAAGTTAATCAACCATGCATCTGGGCATAGTTGCTGCATTTCTTCAGCAATTTCAAGTAATACAGGTATTGTTCTTAGACCTTTAAATAGACCACCTGCACCGTTCGTTTCTTGACCAATCATACCGAATTGTAAAGGTATACGTTCATCTTTAATTCGTGCCTCTAGTAAGCCTACTCGCATTTGAGTCGTTACAAAATCAGCATCCTTTAGCGCTAATTTTCGGTCTAATGTTAAATGAATTTCCATTGGAACTCCAGCTTCTTTTACCATTCGTTTAGCTAAATTACCAACGATCTCTAACTTTTCCTTGCCTACTTCTATATCAACTAACCATAACTCACTTACAGGTAGCTCATTATATCTTTTAATAAAACCTTCCACTAATTCTGGAGTATAACTAGACCCGCCGCCTATTGTCACGATTTTAATTCCTCTTTTTTTATTCATCTAAAACACACCTTCATTTCATATTTTTTCTTATGAATTGAATACAACGAGATAACAAGTCACGGTGCAGAAAACTAATAATGTAAAAAATAAAATTAAAGCTTGTTTCTTATTCTTAAACTTACCTTCAATAAATACAATCACGCCTGTAAGTCCTACACTCAAACCAATACTATTTGTAATAAATACAGCAAGATCTCTAGTCATTCCAATAAGGAGTAGAACAGGATTAAAGATAAGATTAAACGCAAGAATAAATACAAAAAATACAAATGCACCTTTATAACTAAAAAAATGGAGATTCTTTGTAGTGTTCATGTTAAGCTTCCTTTCTTGATTACTTGATAATAAATAAAGGAAGCTGGGATTAATGATCCCAAACTCCCTTTACTATAAAATTTATAAAGATACTTTTACACCATTATCCACTTCAACTGTAGATTCTTGCGCTAACAATTTTTTATCGTACATTTTGAAGAATGGTAAATAAATAACAACAGATATTGCCAGATTGATTACTACTAGGATAATAGCTCTCCAATCTCCACCAGTTGATAAATATGCACCTATTGGAGCAGGTAAAGTCCACGGAACCATTACGTAAGTTGGATTAACTAATCCTCCTGCTGTTGCAAGGTAAGAAATTGTTGCACCAATTATTGGAACGATCATAAATGGAATAATTAATACAGGGTTTAATACAATCGGCATACCGAAAATTACTGGCTCATTAATGTTAAAAATACTTGGGATAATTGCTGTTCTTCCAAGAGCCTTTGAATAACTAGATTTTCCTGCGATTAACATAGCAATTACTAAGCCTAATGTTGCACCTGAACCACCAATCCAAATAAACCACTGGAAGAAAGTTTCAGGAGCAATGTGTGGTAACTGACTCCCAACTTTACCAGCTGCAACAGCTGCAGAGTTATTAGCTAAATAAACTTCCCAAACAGGTCGTGCAACTGCACCTACTACTGATACCCCATGGATACCAAATGCCCAGAAAAATGTGATTAAGAATACAGGTACTAATACACCTGGTAATGAATCACCCGCGCTAATTAGCGGTGCAACAGCTTTGTCTACAAGTGAATGTGTATCAATCTTAAATACAACTGTAATTAACGTCATTACTGTTAAAACAACCGTTACAGGAATAAGTGCTTCAAAAGAACGTGCGACAGAACTTGGCACTGAATCAGGCATTTTAATCGTAATATTTTTCGTTTTACAAAAACGTAATACTTCAACTGCAAAAATAGAAGTAATCATACCTACGAAAAGACCATGCCCACCCATGTTTGCCATTGGTAATACAAATCCCACTTTATCAATCATTTGAACCCCAGTTGTAAATAAAAACGCGGAGCCGGATAATAGTGCGCCAGAAAGCGGATCTAGTTTATAGCTTTGGGACAAGCTATATCCAATCCCAAAAGTAATATAAAGGGTCATTATATACATTGTAAGTCGGTACGGAATTAAAATATCCGCAGCGTGTTTTGCTGCCCACACTCCAACCGCAGAATCTGCAGGCACTGGTGGAAAGGCAATAATTAAGAACAAGCTTCCAAAAATGATAAAAGGTAAGGCTGAAACTACACCATCACGAATTGCGCGTAAATGCTTTTGTTCAGATAGTTTTGCCATTGGTGTTGATAAATTGTTTTCCAAAAATGAAATAAACCTATCCATTTGTTCTTCTCCTTTGTTTATTAAATTATGAAACTACTTAACTAGTTCTTGAACTAATTTTAATAACGTTGGCCCTCCAAGTGGACTATATGCTTGAGGTGGAATGACAGCACAAGGTACATTCGCTTCGTCAGATGAAGCTTTAAAACCATCAAATCGGTGTCTTACTTGTGGTGCAACCATCGCTACATCCCAACCATTCTTAACTTCTTCAGCAAACTCTTGAGTCCCTACTGCTAAAACATCTAGACTTAATCCGTTCTTTTCTCCCTCTTTTTTCAGAGCGTTTACTACAATCGCACTTGACATCCCGCCTGCACATACAAATAATACCTTCATACTCTTATCCTCCTAAATAAAATTTAATAAATAAAAGATTCGAAAAACTGAAAACGTTTTCTATGAGGCAATTATATTCTTAATAAAATAAAATTTCAATTATTTTAACTAAAAAATGAAATAAAATTTTAAGAAGATGTAAAAAAAAATTTCACATCTTCTTAAATAATGATCATTTAGTTTTCCTTAAACTGAAACTTACTCCAAGGATGTAAGAAATCTAGTAAGAAGATTTCTTCCTCTGCAATGCGTCCAACCACATTCGTTTTCCCTGAATTCTCCATATCCTGCAGTGCTATTTGTAATTCACCTTTATACTGTCCATATAATTCATTTTCTATTAAAATATCGCCTCTACGAATATGTGGAGTATAAGTAGGTTTAAACTCTTCATCTCTATATTTAACGCGAGACTGAGTTGAACGAATTAAGTAATCTGATACGTCCCCGCGGTAAAAATGAAACTCTTCTAAAACAATCTTTTTCTCTAAATCTGTAATTGAATCATGTAAGTCAATATTTAGTGTAAATAAGTCTTTACCGTTCTGATTTAGCTCCGCAAGTTGTTTGAACTCTTCTTCAGATGCATATGCATTTGCGATAATAACATCATCAATTAAGTCTGAATAAAATAAGTGTTTCGCTTGAGTTACGACTGATAAATTACGGTGCATCTCTAAAGTACAAAGACCTTCTGATACTGGCCAAGGTCCGTATGTTGCAGCTTTTGAATTAATAAATGCTGCTGTACGAATACCATGCTTTTTAAACTCTTCACTACATTTAACAAAATGGGAATAGCTTAAACCTGCATAACGATGAGGATAAAAATTATGAGATCCGATTAAATTAGATTGATTTGGCTTATAGGCTAAAATATTTTCTAGATATTTCGTAGCATTACTCATGTTAATTTCAATTTTTAATCCATATGGATTATAGGTCATAATGGACTCTTCATTCCCAGTAAACCCCATATCAAGTCTAATCCCATAAGCTCCTAATTCAGCAAAAAATGATAAATCATTATATGAAATATTTAATGTGCCAAATACTCGAGGGGCAATATCAACAATGACTTCCATCTCTAAACTATTTGCATAATCAACTATTTCTTTGAACTCTTTTACAATCTGTTCCTTGTCACCATTTACTGATAATAAACACGTAAAGATTCGTTTAAAACCATATTGATGAGCTAATTTAATATAAGCCTTATCTTTTTCAACAGTTGAGTGCTCTGGATAAATTGAAATTCCTAATTTTTTCACGATTAATCCTCCTAATATGGTATTGGTGTAATATTTCCTAAAACAACTAAACGATTTGCCTTTGTTGCTCCAGGTACATTACTTGGTAAACCGTTTAAATTTTCATTTGCTAAAATCGCAAAGGCAATTGCTTCTTTTGCGTCCGAAGAAAAGCCAATATCTTCTTGAACTAATACTTTTGAATCCACACCTAATAATTCTTGAAGCATGCGTAGTAGCGTTTTATTATGACTACCTCCGCCACCTACAATTACTTCATCAATTGGATGGTCTGGTAAAATAAACTTTTTATAATTTTCAGCGATCGATTTTGCAGTAAACATCGTCATTGTAGTCACTAAATCAATCGGTGAAATATCACTAAACTCTTCCAATATTTCATCAACAAACTGAGTACCAAATAACTCTCTTCCTGTTGTTTTAGGTATAGGTGCTAAAATATAAGGAATTCTCATGCATCTTTCTAGTAATCTCTCATTTACATTACCTTTAGCAGCCAAATCTCCATTAGCATCATATGGAACATTAAAAAAACGCTTACAAATTTCATCAATAATCATATTACCAGGACCTGTATCAAAGGCTACCAAATCATCGATTGTAGAATTCCTTGGAATGATCGTAACATTACCAATCCCACCAATATTTTGTAGTAAACGCGTTTTAGTTTTACTTTTATAAAGTAATAACTCAGAATGTGGAACTAATGGCGCTCCATACCCACCAGCTGCCATATCCATCACTCGAAAATTAGAAACAACTTTCGTGTTTGTTTCATATGCAATAACCGCTGGCTCTCCTAACTGCAATGTAGATTGAATGAAATTCCCATGAGCTTCAGGCTGATGATAAATCGTTTGACCATGCGATCCAATAAAATCAAGTTGATCTATTGAAAATTCGTTTTTACTACAAATTTGCTTTACTGCATCTGCAAAAGCATAGCCAAGCTTAAAGTTTAAACTACATAGATGCTGAGCGTTTGAAGAAACAAGTGTTATCGCATCTTGAATTTCTTTTAATAAAACTTCCTCAAGAGGAACTGTCATAAAATCAATCAATCTTACTTCTGTGTCAGGTCCACATCCAGTGATTTCTACTAAAGCTGCATCGATTCCATCTAAAGATGTACCCGACATTAATCCAACTGCATATCCCAATTCATTCACTCCTTCATATTTTTATTAATAATACCTTAAAACAGAATTTCAAATTTGTAAAAGAAAAGAGTGAAAGTTTATTTAGAATTTTTTCAAAAAGTAACCGTTGATTTTTTTAGAAATCAGTGAATAGAAAGAGATTTTTACAGACTGATTTAGACGCTACACATCTACCATGATAAATTCTCTCATAATGAATTATTACTCATTTCTCTCTCTACCATAAAAATAATACTTACTAAAAAACTATATAAGATAATTTCTAATAACCCATTGATCACTTTGATAAAGTAGGCATAATTAACTTATAAAAAATCAGTAACTAGTAAAAAAGTATTGAATGAACAACAGAATAATTATACAATTCTTTACATAATCAAACAATAAATCTATATAACAATAAGGAGAATCTAAGATGTCGCATTTAGAAACACAAATAGATGAATTAGTAGATCAATATTTTACGAGACTAATAGAAATCCGTAGACATATGCATATGTATCCTGAATTAAGTAATCAAGAATTTCAAACAACGAAATTTATCAATCAAGAATTAGAAAAAGCTAATATCAAAAAAATACAATTGAATAGTCAAACAGGAACTGCAGCCGAGATAATTGGCAATTCAGGGCCGATTGTTGCACTCCGAGCTGATATTGACGCACTTCCAATTCAAGAAGAATCTGATTTACCATTTCGTTCAGTTGTTGATGGAATCGCCCATATGTGTGGACATGATGTTCATACTACTATTACACTCGGAGTTGGATTTATTTTACAGGAATTAAAACACCTGATTCCTGGTACAGTTCGATTGATCTTTCAACCTGCTGAGGAATCTGAAGGTGGCGCTGAGGGAATGATCGCTGAGGGCTTACTTAATGATGTAAAAGCAATTATCGGACTTCACAATATGCCGGATCTTCCAGTTGGTACGATTGGAATTAAAGAAGGCTTCCTAATGGCAAGCGTAGATGATTTTGCAATTAAGATTAAAGGGAAAGGCGGTCACGCAGCACTTCCAGAAAAAGCAATTGATCCGATTGTAATTGGCAGTGCCGTTGTCAACCTTTTACAAACTCTAGTTAGCAGAACAATTTCTCCAAAAGAATCTGCTGTCATAACTGTTGGATCGTTTCAGTCTGGGAATACAAATAATGTAATCCCTGAATTTGCAGTTTTAAAAGGCACAGTTCGAACTTCAAATGAAACAATTCGAAAGCAAATTCAAGAAAACTTTCAAACACTAGTTCAAAACCTTGTACATTCACTTGGAGGAGAAGTAGAAGTAGATTATCAAGTATTACTGCCCCCAGTATTTAACCATTCGAAAGTTACATCAGTAGTCCGAGAAGCAGCAATCTCAACAGTCGGAGTAGAAAATATTGTGACTGCAGAATCGACAATGGGCGGAGAAGATTTTTCATTCTATCAACAAAAAGTTCCTGGTTCTTATATATGGTTAGGCTCTGGAAATAAAGAAAAAGATATAACGTATGGATGGCATCACCCAAAATTTACGGTCGATGAAGACGCAATAAAAATTGGTGTAAAACTAATGGCCCGATCGGTGTTCAAACTATTAACGGATACTACAATTACTAAATAAAAGGCAAAAAAGTGAAAAGCATTGATTTAACAACGCTTTCACTTTTTTTGTTTTATACTATATTAGCTTAAGGCTATTTTTAAATTGCATAGTCTTCTATTTTGAAACATCTACTGATTTGACTCCTTACTTTATTACTACTTCTTTTCCACCCTTAGATTTGAACAGTTTTAATGTAATCCCTGATTCTGAATTAGGAAGATACTTAATTTTACAATAATAATTTCCATTTTGAGCTTTATAATAAGGGTTGTTTTCGAACGTTATATCATGCTTAAGAAATTTAGCGTCTAAACTTCCACCTCCTCTCCCATTATACTTACTAATTTTACAATTCCCTTGATACAATATTGTATGATGAGATAATGCATCTGGTAAATCTTGAATAAGTTGTATAGAAGCAATACTACTACACAAAAAAATAATTAAAGATGCTACTAGTCCAAATTTTTCCTTTAAGGTTAATTTATCTAATTTTCTTTTTTTTCGAGCCTTTATATACATTAGCTTACTGTTTTTCTTCTTTTTATAAAAAGACCAAATAGAAATTGGGGTTCCTATAATTAAAGTTAGATATATAAATAATTGAATGAAATAACTTACCATTAAATAATTTACTTCCCTTCGAATCTATTTATTATGTAACTAAATATTATTCCTTCTGTATTACCAATATTCCTTCATAAATTAAGCTACTATTTAGTAAAAAATAGAGGATGATCGGGTAATCATCCTCTGTTTTTTGTTGAATTAATGCATTAGTTAGTTACATAACTGTGTACATTATTTTATAATTTTTATCTTAAGTTTAATAATTTGTTTAATTCATTTACTTTTTGGTCAGTATCAATATCATATGCACGCTCTGAAAACTCATAAACTTCTCCTTGAAAGGTTCTAATAACGAGTACATTGAATGAAAAAAAAAAACGCATCATAATCTAACAAACATCCATTCCAAAAAAATTATTACGAATGAAATAATAACAACCCTCAACCATTTCAGGTATAGCCACAAAATTAAAAAGCTATTCTCTAAGAACACCACTAGCTTTAACACTTCTTACTTTTAATTTAATATTTTAAGAGATTCATTAATATAATTACCTTGTAGAATTAACAGGGGGGATTATATGCCGGATTTTGTACAAACTGCCAATTTTGAGCATTCGTTTTGGTTGCATGTGTTAAGAGATCATTCTCAGTTTATATTGGATGCTTTACCGTCTAAGCAAGAGGAAGAAATTAAGATTGCAAAATCATTTTACGTAATTTTTAATAATTTATTTACTAGGGTAAATAACAATGAAAATATGAACGAAATTACAATTCAAGCAGAAAAAGGTGCTTTAGCTCTGCGCGATTTTAAACTTTCATTACTAACGAAACATATTACTGACGCTAATTTTACGATTTACTTAACGCCTACATTTTTAAACCATATGGTTAATGAATTGGAAGAATATTTATTAGTACTATCTTACTTAAAACAAAATCAAACCCCACCTATCTTCAATGAACTTCATCATCATTTATTATGGGTGCTGGATGCGGCAGGTCATGCAGATGCCATTTATACGAATCTCGATAGTACAGAAAAAATGCTAAGAAAGAAAAGTCACGAATTCACAAAGCATTTTGAACACTTCTATCTTAAAGCAGTAGAACTCACCGGATATTTACGTACTAAGCTAAGTACATTTCCTGCATTAAAAAGAATGAATCAAGACGTAAAATTAGAAATTCAGTTATTTCAAATATTTCTTAAAGAAATTGAAGAATTAGATATTTCAAGCCAAATGTTGAGTAACTTTTCCGCTTTAATGGCAGATCATATGTACAGAGAAGAAATGTATTTCTTAAAAAAATTAGAAGAATCTTCATCCATTAATAATTAATTATAAAAATTAAAGCACTCTATTTAACACGTAATATGATGTGATAAATAGAGTGCTCTTTTACTTTAATTAAATTATTGTTTTATTGAAATCCAGTTATTTTTAATTACTTTTATTACTGCATTTAAGCGGTCTGGAACGTCTAATTTCATTAAAATATTGGCGACGTGATTTTTGACCGTTTTATTCGAAATAAATAATTCCTTACCAATTTGGATATTCGAAAATCCCTTTACTAAAAGGTGAAGTATTTCGTATTCTCTATTTGTAAGTAACTCTTTTATATATGAATCATTGGGCGGCATAAAATGGATTGAATTGTCCTTGAGAAACTTATATTCTTTTATCAATTCATTTGTAAAGCGATTATCTACCATGAATTGTCCACCCTGTACTAGCTTAACAGTATTCACTAAATATGCCTCATCAACATCTGTTAAACAAATACCTTTTACTCCTACTTTCAATAAACGATCTATTTCATAAAAGTCTAAAGAGTTTTTAATGGTAATAATTTTTGAAGAATCATCGTGTAACATAATACTTCTTGCATACTTTACCATTTCTTCTCCCGAAACTTGAGTTATAAGAATTGAATTACTAATTTCCTGGAAAGAAAAACTATCTTCTAAATTAATTTTAATAGCATTTATTCGATTAAATTCTAATATTGTACGAATACCCGCGACGAAAAGCGAATTTTCAACAAAAATAACAGTATTATTATTTCTTGGATGATTTGGAACTAATTTTGCTAACATTACTGCCACCTCCAATTTGCAATTTTTTTATAGCAACATTTGTATTGTACATATTTGAATTGATTAAATAAATTTAATATTTTTGAAATTAAAGTTAAGTACTTCTTAAACAAAAGATTATTGTTATTAAAATTTAAACTAAATCGTTAAAATAAAGGTTTCAAAAACTTACGGTCTTATATTATGATATCTATGTACAGTTTTTTTTTATTACTATAATTTTTCCAAGGAAAAATTTTACTTTACAACGTTTCAACTTCTTGCTTTTTTAGTAAAAAGAGATTATGAACAAAACTTAAGAATTATTTTAATAATATAAATTTAACTATGCACAAGATTTTCCAGTAAAAAAGGTGTATCATTAAACTGTTTTCTTATCTTAAGTGTTCCTTCATACCGTTTCCACAATATAATTTTATTAGCTCCTCAAAATTAATGAAATTGCTAAATTTTAACCAACGATGTCCACTATCTTTTACGTTTTTATGTTCTTAAGTTACTACATGTATTAGAATTTTTTATTATTAGGAGATTACTATGAATTTCGAACAATTAGAGTATATTGTTTATGTAGCAAGTGAAAAATCAATATCTAAAGCTGCCGAAAGGTTATATATCTCTACATCAGCTATAAGCCAATCTATTTCACAACTAGAAAGAGAATTAAATATAACAATATTTAATCGTTCAAGGATAGGAACTACTCCTACACCTGAAGGAAATATTGTTATAATGAAAGCAATAAATATATTATCGAATATTAAGCAGTTAAATGAGGAACTTTTTAACTTAAATATAAAAAAAGAAAAACAGTTAAAGATCGTTGCAGCAACAGCATTTTTTGATATTTTTCAAGAAGCAGTGACAAACTTCAATTTAGAAAATCCTCAAATCTCAATTGACGTTGAGGAAATGCTTCAAGAACAGTTACTAAAAAGTTTTAATCCAGATCGTTATGATGTTGGTTTCCTACCAATAGAGAAAGAAGAATTAGATAAATATCCAAAATTGGATAAAAAGTTAATCAATAGAGCAAGAGTAGGTATTGTAGTTGGAAAGAATTCTAAATTATTCAATTATGAATATGTAACACCTGCAGATTTAAATAATGAGAAAATAGTAATATTAAAAAATACAAAAAATGGCATAGTAAAAAAGTTTTCAAAATGTATTACTAATCATGTTATCTTAACTACAAATAATCCTAGACTACTATTAAACGTCGTTAAGGAAAGTGCTGGTTTTTCTTTTATTCATGAGTTTACAGTAAAAAACTACCCAACATTTCGTAATGATGAACTCAAGGTAATACCGATTACTTATACTGACGAAACGAATTACATATATCAGGATATATGGGCTATTTATTCTAAAGAACATGGATTATCAAGTTCATCTAGTGAGATTATTAAACACATATTATTTCAATTAAATAAATAATGAAAAGGAATAGGAACAATCCATCTATAAGGCTTTCTATTCCTTTTTCATATTATTCATAAGTAACAAATGCAATCCGAACAGATATAATTTATAATAAATAAAAAGTTTTCATGATTTCTTAGGAGGTGATCTATTATGACAAATACTGTTAGTTTGTCAGATAAATCAGCATCCCATGCAAAGCCTAGATTTAGAAAGGCGATACTTTGCATGGGTAGGTTTTACTAATCGCCCAAGTAAGCAGTTCTGATTCAACGGCTTTGCACCTTATTTACTAAATAAGAATAAGGGGCTGGCAAAGATGGCATATATAAAAGCAACTGCTATTTTACCTGAAAAGTTATTATTGGAAATACAAAAATACGTACAGGGAGAAACACTTTATATTCCAAAATCTGAAAAAGTTCACAAACAATGGGGCTCACGTTCAGGTACAAGAAAGCTAATAGATAATCGAAATAAAGCAATTAAAGAAGCATTTAAAAACGGTCAATCAATTGAGCAATTAGCGAAGGAATATTTTCTCTCAGTCGAAACGATAAAAAAAATTGTATACACTAAATAAATAAAAGAACACTGATAACCTCATCAGTGTTTTTTTAGAGTGTTGAAATATATTGTAGTCAATATTGAATAATAAAAACATTAAATGAATTTCTATGAAAAAATAATCTATTTATTATTGTTTTATCTGTCATCTAATTGATAAACGAGTGATTTTAGTTGATCTAATGTTTTAACTAACTTGCAAAAAATAAAAATCCCTTCTTTTTTGACGTTCAATCTTTATAAAGATGTGTAAGTCGTCATCATAAGACACAATTTGATTAATAAAGGATAATTCATTATTTCAATTGACTATTCTAATGTTTTTAAGATTATTTTTTTTTATAAAGAACATGATTGGAACGAAAGGGTGCTCGACTCCTATGGGAGAAGCGGGAAGGCTGAGACCCCGGAGGCGGCGCCGAGGAGGCTCAGGTCTCGCCCCATGGAAAGCGAGCACCATGTAGTGGAAATCAATATGACCCAACTTACTTATCAATGTTCAATCTAACATTTTAATTTGACAAATTCTTTTTTCAACAGCATGAAAAACACTGATAACCTCATCAGTGTTTTTTTATGGCAACTTTGTTTCTTACATAAACTCAACATATATAAATTCACTTTTTTGATGTAAATTAAAGATGTTAAGTTATAAATCGAATTTTCCTCTCAAATTAGGAGTGATATAAATGAAACCTTTTATTAGAACAGAACAATATAATTTTATTAAACATCAACTTCAAGTCTTAACAAATGGACACTCTACTGTAAATGATAGAACTGTTTTAAATGCTTTACATTCACTAGTTAATGATAAAATACTAAGTTTATTTCCTGAACTCACTGAAGATCATCATATACTCTTCAGTCCAATTAGCACTATTAAAAATTCTGATCAAGCAGATGCTTTACTGAGCCGACTAAAGCCTTATATAATTCCTTTTAAACAAGTATCTGAACAATCCATCAAAAAGCTATTTCCTAAAGCAAAAAAATTAAAGCTTCCCTTATTACAAAATATTGATTTAGTTGAGACAACATATATTGGATGGGATGACTTAGGCTCTAATTCAAAGTTTATTGTCACATATTTAAATGACAAACTAATTGGTTTACAAGGTACTTTTAATCCTATGAAAAAAAGAGGCAACTGCACAATATGTAATAAATACGGAGACTTAGGATTATTCATGACAAAAACAAAAGGAAAAATTGAAGGTACTTTTACACAAAGAGGAAATTACATTTGCAAAGATAGCCAAGTATGCAATCAAAATATTATGTCGCTAGATAAACTGCATGATTTTATTATGTTGGTTAAATAGTGAAAACTAAAAAATCGCTTAGTGCTACAAACTAAGCGATTTATCTATTATTTATCATTTATTCTACGTTAGTATCTGTTGATTTCTTTTTAGAGAGAAACCAACCACCTAAAGCGATTAATAGCATGACTGACCAGAAAATCGTATTCCAGATTGGTCCTTCAACGAAATGATGTGAAATAATGTGTAGAGAAGGATGTGCCAAAGTATGCATTAGTAGTTTAACCCCTACCCAGCCAACTAAAAGCATAGCTGCTGTTTCTAGACTTGGACGTGTTGTCAGCAATTTAACAAAAATACCTGCCGCAAAGCGAATAACGATTAAACCTGCAATTGCTCCAATAACGATGACTATAAATTTTGCACCATCCATGCCACCTATATTACTCATTTTTGTATTAGGTAGATCAATTACTAGAGCTACTGCTGCTAAAATAGAATCAATCGCAAATGCAATATCTGCTAATGATATTTGAGCTACTGTCATACGAAAGCTTTTTACTTTTTTTCCTTTATCATCATCATGCTTTTTAAATAAATGCTTTAATGCAATGAATATTAAATATGCTGCTCCGATCGCTTGAACCTGCCATACATTAAAAAGAAATGAAATAATAAAAATGGCACCGATTCGAAAAATAAAAGCTAAAAGTAAACCAATATTTATCGCTTTCTTTTGTTGTTCCTCTGGTAAATGTTTTGCCATAACAGCAAGCACTAGTGCATTATCGGCCGATAATAAACCCTCTAATAAAATTAGAATAATTAATACCCAACCGTACTCTAATAATAAAGATAGTTCCATTTTTTCCCCCTATTTAATTTACTTTTAACCTTTTATTAACCACTTTTTAATTATATTCCCTTTTTTATCAATTTCTTATCCAAATTTTTGAATATTCTAGTACAATTTCCACCATTTACACTTTTATCACCTTCAAGATAGTTGACTTAGTCAACTATCTTAGTTTATATTATTAGTAATCTAAAATTTCAGAATATTAAAGGAGATAAGAATATGAATTATATTGAAAAAATACGCAAATTTAACAGACATTATGCTAATGTATTAGGAAAAATTGATCAAGAAATCTATAATCACCCTTTTCCATTAACCGAAGCCAGAATCATTACAGAAATCAACGAAAACCACGGATGTACTGCCACAGATATTATCGAAAAACTCGGCATTGATCGAGGTTATTTAAGTCGCATTATTCAACGATTCGATGATGAAAACATCATTACAAAAATCCAATCTCCTGAAGATAAACGTCAATATACTCTTCATTTAACGGCAAAAGGAAACGAAATTTACAATAAATTGGTTAATGATGCGAACATTGGAGTAGAAAGTATGATTCAAAGCCTTTCTACTCCTGAAGTAAAAGAGCTAGTAAAATCAATGGAAACAATTGAATCAATTTTCTCATTAAATCAGGCACCTATTCCTGAAATATCAATTCGACCATTTAAACCTGGCGATGTTGGGTATGTCGCTTATATTCATGGAAAGATTTATAGTACAAGCTACCAATTTGGACGTGTATTTGAATATTATGTAATGAAAGGGTTAAGCGAATTTTTATTGAATCCTAACGGAGGAGAACTTTGGGTCGCAGAAGTAAATGGAGAAATCGTCGGATCAATTGCTATTACGAAGACAAATGAGTCAGTAGCACAGCTTAGATGGTTTGTATTAGATGAAAAATACCAAGGTTTAGGTATCGGAAAAAAGCTAATTGAAACAGCACTCAACTTCTGTCAGGAAAATCAATTCGAACATGTATTTTTATGGACTGTAAGCACATTAGAGACCGCACGTTATCTTTATAAAAAATATAACTTTACATTAACTGAAGAGAAACCTAACTTCGAATGGACTGGATCTGAGTTAATTGAGGAAAGATGGGATTTAGTACTTTCATAGAATAAATAATGTATAGTAGTCTTTTACTAAATTACGGGATATCTTATAGTCGGAAGTCTATTTAGACATATGAAATGGATCAACACGTGAACGGGACTAAAATTTTATATGTAGTAAAATAAACAATGTTTTTTCCAATAATAAAAGAGCATCGATTAAGATGCTCTTTCTACTTATGTTGCCTATTCTACACAAAACCTAAATAACTTTTAGTAATATAAGGATAAATAATTTTGCCATTTAAACCGTACTTATCAAATAAATTTGTAAGTGCAGTTCTATATGGTTCAAATTCTTTTTCCCCACTTAATGGAGAAAAAGAAGAAGATAAGTTTCTACCTAGAAATCCTTCTAAATCCATTTCCAAATCATTTCTATAAACCATTGTTTCATAAATTTCGTTTTTAAAAAATTGGTTAGTAACATCTGGCGTATCTTCTATTCCACCACTAAACCCTTTAAACTTAGGACAAGTTTCTTTACAAATCTCCCGCAATTCAATCATTAATGGATTTATTAAATCTTTACTATTCCAAACTAGAGATACTTTTGAATTCTTTTTTAGGATCCGTTTACATTCTAACCGGAATTTTTCTTTATCAAACCAATGAAATGCTTGCGCTACTGTTATTAAATCAACACTATTATTTTTTAAAGAAGTATTTTCAGCTGTTGCATTAATTGACTTATATTGATCATATAACTCCAAAGTCTTCTCAGCGATCCCTCGCATATCATCATTTGGTTCAATTGCTAAAACATTTAACTTTTTTACAAGTAAAAGTTTCGTTAAAATACCCGTACCTGAACCAATGTCTGCAATAACACTCCCCTCACCTAAATGATTTTCTGAGAGTAAATAATTGATATATTCATTCGGATAACTTGGGCGAAACTTCGAATATAAATCTGCTTTACCAGTAAAATTTTCAATCAATATAAAAACACCTTCTTTTCAAAAATGTTTTTTGTGTTAAATTTGATGAGCATGAAGTCTGGCAAAAATTCCATCTTCCTGTGAAAGTAGTTCTGTATGAGTACCATCTTCAGCAATTCCTTCTTCAGTAATTACTAAAATTCGATCCGCTTTTTTAATTGTGCCTAATCGATGGGCAATAACTAATGTTGTTCGATCTTTAGATAAATCATTCAATGCCTCTTGAATAATTGCTTCCGTTTCTGTATCTAATGCCGAAGTAGCTTCATCTAATATTAGGATTGGTGGATTTTTCAAAAACATTCTAGCAATTGCTAATCGTTGTTTTTGTCCTCCAGAAAGCTTTAAACCTCTTTCACCTATTTGAGTTTCATAACCATCAGGCAATGAAGCAATCAAATCAGTTAAGTGGGCTTTTCTAGCTGCTTCTTCTATTTCTTCTTCGGTTGCATTTAACTTACCGTAAGCTATATTTTCTTTTAATGTACCTGTAAATAAAAAGACATCCTGTTGTACGATTCCGATATTTGATCGCAATGATTCTTTCGTCATGTTTCGAATATCAATTCCATCAATTGTGATCGCACCGTTTAAAACATCATAAAATCTTGGAATTAATGAGCAAATTGTTGTTTTCCCAGCTCCTGAAGGACCTACAAAGGCAATTGTTTTACCGGCCTCAATAGAGAAGGAAAGATCATTTAAGATTCTACGTTTGTTTTCGTAACCAAAAGAAACATTTTTGAACTTAATATCCCCTCTTAAATTAATTACTTCAATTGCATCAGGAGTATTTACAATGTCTGGCTCATTATCAATCAATTCAGTAAAACGTTTAAAGCCCGCCATACCCTTTGGATATAATTCAAGTAAAGCACTTATCTTATCAATCGGTTTAAATAAAATATTTAAATATAAAATAAACGCTACTAATTCACCATACGATAAAATTTTCGTAAAACTTAACCAAGCTCCAAAAACTAGAATTACAAGTGTCATTAACCGAGTAGATACATAGATTCCTAATAAATTCACGCTCATTACTTTATAAGCTTTTAGTTTCGTTTTACGGAAGTATTGGTTATTTTTATTAAATCGTTTCATTTCATATTGTTCATTAGTGAAAGATTGAACTACCCTTACCCCTGAAACACTATCTTCAACTTGCGCATTTACATTCGCAATATTTCCATACATTTTACTCCATGAATTATTCATTTTCATGTTTGAGTATGAAATCAACCAAACTAAAAATGGAACGATTATGATTGCTACTAATGCAAGCTTCACATTAATTGTTAGCATAATCCAAAATGCACCGATGAAGGTCATAATTGCAATAAATAAATCCTCTGGACCATGGTGCGCTAATTCACCAATATCCATTAAATCATTTGTAATACGGCTCATTATATGACCAGTCTTCGTATTATCAAAGAAACGAAAAGATTGACGTTGAACATGATTAAATAACTCACGACGCATATCAGTCTCAATATTAATACCAAGTTTATGGCCCCAATAATTCACAACAAATTGCATACCAGAACTTACTAAATAAAGTAGTAAAAGTCCGATACTGATCGAGATAATTTTACTCCAATTCCCTTCCGGCAGCAGTTTATCGATAAACCAAGACACTGCTAAAGGAAATCCAAGTTCCATTAACCCTACTAATAATGCACAGAAAAAGTCTATATAGAATAGCTTTTTGTGCGGGCGATAATAACTAAAAAAACGTTTAATCAAAATACGGCACCTCAGTTCTATTGAATTTCTAGTTTGTTAGATGTTAATACCTTACCACATGTGATTTATGTGTGCTATCATTTCAGAATTTTCCAACTAAGCAACTAAAATATCGCAAAACTGAATTTTATTAAACAAGTATAAAAGACAAATTGTCTCATATTTTAGTAAAGTATGTACTAATACATTTACCTCTTTAACTGTTCAGATGTCGAATTGTGCTTATAAATATTTTGTAAATTCTAAATAAAATGTATTTTATTTTCAAGATTAGTGTGTTACGATTCAACTTGCGTGTTACTGGATATTTTTACCATAAAGGAGGATAACTTGAATGTCGTGGTTTACAAAATGGGCCTTTAATAATAAAGCCGCCATTACCTTTTTATCAGTTCTCATTTTATTAATTGGGGTACTAAGTTATAAAAAGCTTCCAATGGAATTTCTACCTGCTGCAGACCAACCAATTGTTTCTGTCATTGTTATGGGCCAAGGTACTGATTCGAAAACAATGGAGGATCAAGTAACTACTCCGATCGAAAGTGCTGTCTCTGGTGTAAAAGGTAAAAGTCATATTTATTCAAGCACAAGCAATGGTTTTTCAAAAATTGATGTATATTATGAATCAGGAACAAATATGAAGGACGCTAAACAAGAAGTCCAAGAATCTTTAAATAAAGTCATACTACCTCAAAATGTTAGTAAACCTACAATTGTTCAATTAAACACTTCCATGATCCCTATCGCAGATGTTGCAATCACTTTCGAGGATGGATTAAGTCCGAATAATATTGATTTTGCAAACAAAAAAGTTATTCCATATTTTAAAGACATAAAAGGCGTAGCTGACGTTCAAACGTACGGTACAGAAAAATCTTTTGTTTCTGTAAAAATCGATAATGCGAAGCTTGCGCAGAATAAAGTATCACTAGAAACTATCATGGGTATTATTCGCGGCCAAAATTCTGCAGTTTCAGTTGGCGAAGGTGTTATAAATGATAAAACTAGTAATATAAAGGTTGTTGGGAATTTAGACAATATAGACAAAGTAAAGAATCTTATGGTCGCTGATCATGTTAAATTAGCTGATATTGCAACTGTTGAAGTGAAAAAGCCAGCAAACAATCTAACAAGAATCAACGGAAAAGACGGATTATTATTAATCGTCACGAAGGATAGTAATTCTAATGCAGTTAGTATTACTAAGGATGTAAGAGAAGCTACTAAACACTTAAATAAAAAATATAAGAATATGAATTCAGATGTCATGGTTGCAACATCAGATATGGTTAAGACTTCTGTACATGCAATGATTAAGGAAGTTTTACTTGGTGCATTATTTGCTACGATTGTCATCATGTTATTCTTAAGAAATGTACGTTCAACACTAATTACCATTGTTTCAATTCCTCTATCGTTATGTTTAACATTATTTCTACTTGCGGAGTCTGGCATTACACTAAATGTTTTAACACTCGGTGGAGTAGCAGTAGCAGTTGGACGATTAGTTGATGATAGTATTGTAGTTATTGAGAATATTTTTAGAAAAACTCAATCAGAGAAATTTTCAGTCCAAATGATTATTGACGCTACGAAAGAAGTCGGTAGTGCAATCACAGCCTCTACTTTAACGACTGTTGCTGTATTTTTACCAATAGGAATTATTAGCACGGGGCTTAAAGATTTCATGCTTCCATTTGCTTTAACCATTACTTACTCTTTATTAGCTTCATTATTTGTCGCATTGACGGTCGTCCCATTATTAAGTGCATTCTTCCTTAAAAAGGCTAAATTAAAAGCTCATAATCCTTCAGTACGATATAAAAAAGTTCTTAGTTGGTCATTGAATCATAAATGGGTAATTTTAGTCGTTTCATTGTTATTATTTGTCGGCTCAATTGGTACTTATTTCGCTATGCCAAAAGGTGCAACAGATAATTCTTCTTCAGACTTTGTTCAAACAACTTTAACGTATCCAAGTAATACACCAGTCGAAAAAGTAAAGGAAAACACTCTTAAACTAGAAAAGTATATTCTTGAACAAAAAGGTATTAAAGGAGTTTACACTCAATTAGGCAGTACAGCTGATGCAGCAAAATATGGAGACGTTCGCTCTTCTACCCAAGCAATCTATTTAATTACACTAGACGATAAAAAACTTACTGATCAAGTTGTCAAAAAAATCAATACACAAAAATCTAACTATGCGGATGCAGAATTAAGTACGATGGCATCTAGTTTATTTGGAGGATCTAAAACTCAAATTACTATCGATGTAGTCGGAAATAATCTAAATGATTTAGAGAATACCGCAAGTGAAATTAAAAATAAGATTAAAAATATTGATGGAGTTAAAAAGGTAACAACAAATGAGGAAGATAAAAAAACTGTTTACTCATTAGATGTTGACCCTTCCAAAGGTAATGCTGAGCAACTATCGCAACAATTATTTGTTATGTTGAATCGAACTCCACTTGGAACAGTTACAATTGATCAACAACCGACTGATGTTTATCTTGAACCAATATTAGAACCTAAATCTCCTGAGGATATCAAATCAGTACCGATTATGACTAAAACCGGAATGATTCCAGTATCATCAGTAGCTACATTAAAAGTAGATGAAAAGCCTACTAATCTATACCATAAAGATGGCGATCCGTATTTAAGTATATCTGCCGAAGTAAAGCCAGATAAGCTTTCAAAAATTAATGCGGATTTAAATAAAGTTATTTTTGGAGATAAAAAATCAAAAGGCATGAAAATTGCTGATGGTGTAAATGTATACATTGGTGGGGCTCTTGCACAACAATCACAAGACTTCTCAGATCTATATATGATCATGCTTGTCTCAATCGGATTAGTTTTCCTAATCATGATTATTACATTTAAAACATTCCGTGCACCAATTGCTATACTATGTTCTTTACCTTTAGCGGCGATTGGAGCTGTGCTTGGATTAATTATAAGTCGTATATCAGTTGAACCTACAGCACTATTAGGAGCACTGATGC
Organism: Gottfriedia acidiceleris; assembly: GCF_004138285.1. GTDB lineage: Bacteria > Bacillota > Bacilli > Bacillales > Bacillaceae_G > Gottfriedia > Gottfriedia acidiceleris_A. The sequence goes on from NZ_SCFN01000015.1 coordinate 111,136, forward strand.
TCATCGGAATTGTCGTGACAAACGCAATTGTATTACTAGACCGAGTAAAACAGAAAGAAAAACAAATGATTCTTCGTGAAGCAATTATCGATGCTGCAGTAACTCGAATTCGACCAATTCTCATGACGGCTGTTGCTACAATTTGTGCAATGCTACCGCTACTATTCAAAAAGGCCGAAACCGGTAGCCTTGTATCCCAAAGCCTTGCAGTTGTTGTAATTGGCGGATTAACTGTTTCAACATTATTAACACTAATTGTCATCCCTGTCATTTATGAGTTACTTTATTTTAGAAAATCTAGAAAACAGCGTAGACAACAAGATACTAGTAAGCCAGTAAGTTTGTAAATAAATAAGGGATATCTCGAAGTTTTTGAGATATCCCATTTTTTTGGTTAAAGATCATTCACGAATACTTTGTGAACTCGGCTTAATTCAACTATAAACAAAAAACACAAGGAAAATGGATTTACCTTGTGTTTCTTGTTTATATCCCCATCAACTTCCTGGAGGTTTTGGATCATCTTCCATCTTATTGGATGCGTAAATTTCATTGTTTGGCGAATGATGACTTTGAATAGTATTTACTCCTACACTCACCAGCACAGTGATAATTAGGGAAAGAGTGATAAGTTTAATCTTCTTTTTCATCTGAGAACTCCTTTATTATGTGTCTTCTTCATTTGATGTAAACTGATTTGTAAATACTTATTAGCTAAAAGTGGGTCGCCTTGTCTTTGGTAATATTCGGCAATTCGTTCACTGTATTCATAAACCTTCATTCGATTACCGTATTTCTCCATAATTGGTAAGCCGTCTGCCATTAAATACCGGATTAGTGCCCTCTCTTCATTTTTTGCTTCAAAATATAATACTCGTAATTTCACATATTCTAATTTTGTTGTATCTTCAAATGACTCTAGTTCCTGATCTAGCATATTCACAACTTGTTCATTTTTTTGTAGCTTTAGCAAATGAGTAGCAATATTTCCTAATGTAAGGTAATAACTCTCAGTATATTTCTCTATTAACGCAAGTGATTTATAATAACACTCCAACGCTTTTTCTGAAAAATTTTGAGTACCATATAAAAAACCTAAATTATGCCAAGCCATTTCTTCAATTGTTGTGTTTTGAATTAATTCTGCATCATCTAGTATTTCTTTTAATAAATTTTCTGCTCTTTCATATTCACCTGTTTCAGTTAAATGGATTGATAAAATTGTTTTCACATCTAACATTCTAATAATATTATTCCTTTTTTTAAAAACTTCTAGCGCTTTATTGCCGAAATAGATTGCTAATGCAGATTGTCCTAATCTACAATGCATTAAGGATTTTAAATAATAATATTCAGTTATTTCATCTCGATACAGTTTCCTTAAATCTTTTACTTCTTCTAGTAAATCTAAAGATTTAATAAAATTATTCCTTTTATGATTAAAAATTGCATTTAATACATTCCAAACAAATAGTTCAAATTCAGAAAACATCTTCGTATTTTGACCCATTTTTTCAATCAATTGCTCTGCCAAATCGACCTGATTTAAAAACAAAGTATACCTTAACATGTATAATTCATATACATAAAGCAATTCCGTATATTGGACAAACTCTTTATATTCCGTGAGGTCTAGATAGAGTGTATTTGCTTTTTTATGATGCAGTCGTTCCATTGCGTCATAGAACTCCTGTAGTTTTATTTTAATATGATTAACTTTATTTTTTTCATCTTCAACTGATATACCTAACTTCATACACAATAAGTTTAAAGTTTCGATATTAACCTCTTTTGAGTTGTTCTCAATCTTACTTAAATGAGAAATTGAACAAATTCCATCACATAGTTGCTCTTGTGTCATCTGTTGTTTTTTTCGATGGTAATTAATAATTTTTCCAATTTTCATAGATATTTTCCTTAAATATTATTTTAATATTGTTAATATTCATTATAGTGTAAAACTACTCCTATTTCATCTTACATTTTTTCCCATGATTATAAAACTCTAATTATATATATATACTAAAAAAAAAGCATAGAGCCCATTTCAGACTCTATGCTAGTAATTAAATTACCCTATAATAAATCAATCTCTTTTGGTAGTTTAACAGCAGATAAAATTAGCGTCTCCTTTACTCGATCTTTAGCGTAAGAGGAATTGTTTAGTATCTCGTAATCAAGATAACCAGGATGACACATGACTTCAACAGATTGACCGTCCTGAACGCGTGTTATTATCTTTTCAAAATAGTCATCCGTCACGCCTTCCCCATAGAAATCATGAAGAAAAACATCCGTAAAAGGAGCGATTCCTTGTAAAGCATTTTCAGAAATGCGTCTAGCACTTAAATTATATTTTTGAGCTAACTTCTGTACGACTGGTAAAAACTCAGGTACGGTATGAACATGGTGGTGGCTATCAAAATGAGTTGGTTTTAGTCCCAATTCTAAGAATTTTTCTATTTGTGCAGTCCATTCTCTTTCTAATTCATCTAGTGATATATTTTTATCTTCAAAGAATTCATGTCGACTTTTAAAGTTACCATTTTCATTAACAAGTGTTGGAACATCATTTAATAGTGGCTTTCCACAAGTTAGAACAAGATGGATTCCTACTTGAAGGCTAGGATTTTCTTTTGCTAGCTCTACTGCGTGACTTACGCCGGGCATATTCATCATCATCGTAGCTGAGTTAACAACTCCATTTTTATGTGCATCAATTATTCCATAATTAATTCCCCTTGAATAGCCAAAATCATCTGCATTCACAATTAGTTTAATCATTTACATTCACCTCTTTAAAAAATTGAGGTAAGTATTTCTTGTGTGCTTCTAACATTTCATCAACAATTTCCTTAGCAACTTTATCAGATGCAACTAACGGGTTAATCGTTAACGCTAGAATTGCCAAATCATAATCACCAGTCACCGCCGCTTCACAAGCTACTCTTTCAAATGATTTGATTTGTTGAACGAGCCCCCTTACAGATACCGGTAGATCCCCCATTACGATTGGTTTTGGCCCATCCTTTGTGATAACACAGCTAACCTCTACTGCTGAGTCGTTAGGAATACTGGCAATCGAACCATTATTCATCGTATTAACTGGTTGAATATCACCTTTATCATTATAAATAGAAGAAATTAAGCGAACCGCTGCATCACTGTAATAAGCTCCACCTCTTTTTTCAAGTTGAGGTGGTTTGATTGATAGATTTGGATCTTTATAAAGTTCAAAAAGATCATCCTCTAATTTTTTAACAACTTCAGCACGAGTTCCTACAGTTTCGGCATTTTTAATATCCTTTTCAACCATCTCACGAGTTTTATAATAATAGTTATGATATGGACAAGGTAGTGCGTTTAAAGCACGAAGAAACTCAGGTTCCCATCCATATCCTTGAATATTCTTAACAAAACTAGAGTTTTCCGGATTCGTTAATAATTCAATGACTTGATCTTTTACACTTTCGCCGTCAACAAATACATCAAGCCCATAAACCATATGATTTAATCCAGCAAAATCAATTCGTACGCGAGAATGCTCGACATTTAATAATTTGGCAATTCCCATTTCCATTCCAATTGGGACATTACATAAACCTACTACTTTTCGATGGTCGGTGTAACGAAGTACCGCCTCAGTAACCATACCAGCAGGATTTGTAAAATTAACTAACCACGCATTGGGACAAAGCTCCCTCATATCTTTTACAATATCTAAAATTACTGGAATTGTTCGCAAACCTTTAAATAATCCTCCTGGTCCATTTGTTTCTTGACCAAGTACACCATATTTTAAAGGTATTCTTTCATCCTTTGCTCTCGCATCTAACAAACCAACGCGGAATTGCGTTGTAACAAAGTCAGCATCTTTAAGTGCCTTTTTTCGATCAAGTGTCAAATGAACTTCTACAGGAAGACCTGCCTTTTGAAACATTCGTTTTGCTAATTGACCAACAATCTCTAATTTCTCTTTGCCTTCTTCAACATCTACAAGCCATAGCTCTCGTAATGGAAGCTCATTGTACCGCTTAATAAAACCTTCTACTAACTCTGGAGTATAACTTGAGCCTCCACCAATTGTCGCAATTTTGATTGATTTACTCATACTATGTAAACCTCCTTTTATTGGTTGCTTACTTCTTGCCGTAGTTCAATAATCTCCCTTGCTAAATCTTTAAGCGTCATTGCTGTCATTAAATGATCTTGTGCATGAATTAATAGAATTGGTGTATCAAAATCTTCTCCACCAGCCTCTGCCTGAATCAATTGAGTTTGAAAGCGATGTGCTTGACTAAACTCGCGATCTGCCTCTGAAAGCTTCTCAAAAGCTAGCTCAAAATTTTTTTCCTTTGCTGCATAGATTCCCTCCATTGAAAGACTTCTAGCATTTCCACTATGCAAGATTAACTGAAAGGAAAGGTTGTACAATTCTTCTTTTGTCACTAGAATCACACCCTTTACTAGAATTTAAGAAAACAATACCAAGAGCCTGCCTATAGGCAAGCTTCCAGTGTGTTTACGTAGAATCAAAACTCCTTGTAATCTGATTGATTGAAAACAAGCTCTTTCCAATTGTTTGGGAGCCTGCTTGAAAGCAAGCCCCTTTTTGCATTTCTTATTTTGGTGAGCCTTGTTCAGTTTGTAAATTTTGTTTATCCCACATTCTAAAGAATGGGAAGTAAATTAAGAATGCAATAACAAGATTAATCAATTGCATTGCAGAGCCTCTCCAGTTACCTCCAGTTGCTAGCCAACCGCCGATAATTGGTGGAGTCGTCCAAGGAATTGCAATACCATGAGTTTTTGGAGCAAATCCCGTTTTCATTCCTATATATGTGGTTACAACAAGTACTAATGGCGTTAGAATAAATGGAACTAAAAGTAATGGATTCATTACTACAGGCGCACCGAACGTAATTGGCTCATTAATATTAAAGATACCAGGTCCAATCGATAGCCTTCCTAGTTGTTTTGCATGCTGACTCTTTGCAAATAATAGCATCATAAGAGCAAAACAAATTGTTGCACCAGAACCACCCATGTAGATGAAGATATCAAAGAATTGTTGTGTTACGACATTTGGCATTGCATGATGAGCTTGTAAAGCTAAACGGTTTGCATCAGTTGCTGCTAACCATACTGGACCCATTACACCACCAACAATTGCCGCACCGTGTAAACCAACTGACCATAATAACTGAATTAATAACACAGCAATTAACGCGCCAGCTAATGATCCACCAAGTCTACTAAGTGGATCTTGTAATAGATCCCCAACGACATTGTGTAGAGTTTCATAATGTGTATTTTCAATTAATAAACGAATAATCCATACTAAGAGAATTACTAGAAATGCAGGGAATAATGCAACGAATGATTTACTTACACTAGGTGGTACACCATCCGGCATCTTAATAACAAAATTCCTTTGAATTACCCATCTATAAATTTCAGTTGAGAACAACGCAATAATAATAGCAACAAATAGACCCTTACTACCTAAAAATGCCATAGGGAGTACTCCGCCTACTTTAATAGCAGCAGTTGCTCCATCTGGACTAAACATTGTGAAGTATGGTGTTGATAAAATAAATGAGGCAATCGAGATCGCTCCAGCATTCAATGCATCTACTTTGTAATGTTCAGCGAGTCGATATGCAATACCAAATCCTGCAATGAGCGCCATTATATCAAATGAAGCACTTACAGGATAAAGAAGCTTTGTTTGCCAAGCTTCACCGAATGTTTTTGCCATAAAATCTGGATATCCGTCAAACGGTAAGAAGCCTAAAATTAAGAAAATAGAACCGACAATAATAAGAGGTAGTGTTAAAATAATTCCATCACGTAATGCTTGCAAGTGTCTTTGACCTGCAATTTTACCAGCAACAGGCATTACTTTCTCTTCTAACATTTGAGTAAAGTTGGCCATCACAAATCACCCCTATATGAAATTATGAACCTATTAAATCGATTGCAAATTTCAGGACCTCTGCTCCTTTACACATCCCGTAATGAACCGGATTGATGGCATCAACTGGTATTCCTTTTTGTAAACCTTCTTTTTTTAATTGTGGGAGTAGGTACCTTACTTGGGGACCTACAAGTAATACATCTGCTTGATCAATATGATTTTTAACATCATTAGCACTCACTGCCCAAATTCTTGCATCGATTCCTTCAGATTTTGCAGCAGCTTCCATTTTTGTAACTAATAAACTTGTAGACATACCGGCAGCACAACATAATAATATGTTCATTTAATCCCCCTTTCTCTCTAAAGGAAACGCTTACAATACAATTAAACTTCTACTAACAAGCAGAATCTACCCCTTACCTCTCTCCCTCTAGAATTTTAATCTCAAGAAATATATATTCACTATTTTGGACATTAGGACAAATATAAAAAATATTTTTTTACTAATTGAACTCTATAAATTCCTACTCCTAAAGTCGCTTAAAACAAAGCTTTGTACAAGCCTAAAGTATGATAACTTATCAGACTTAACTGACAAGATTATTCATTTAAACTATCTGAAAAAAATCTCGTATTTGTAATAAATAATGCATGTATTTTGAACTGAAATGCTAGTTTGGCATTCCTACCATTTTTAAATCGTCATTATGATTAGGAGAATCTTTAAATTAAATAGAGGACTTAAGTTATATACTTAAGTCCTCTATCGTTAAAAAAGTGCGAGCTTCAGTCGTAGTTTTCGACTAAGACATTCAATTTTTTAATCTGTTCTTCTACACCAGTATCCGCATTCACGAATATTTGATATGTATCATTACCTCGTGTCCCTACAAATTCATAGCAAAGTACTTCTTGATTCAACTTATTTAAAATGATCGCTTTGCGCTCTTCCATTATTTTCAAGTTTGAACTAATATTATTTCTCGCTTCTTGAACCGATATTTTCGGCTTTGGAATCGTTCTTTTTGTATATGCTGCTAAGTAATTTTTTGATGAAAATCCTACAATACTTCCGTCATCAAGAGCAATCTTCATCGTAACAGATTCAGGATAGATTCTTACACCATCCTGCTTTGTTACGTATGTAAATACACCAATCGTATCATATTGAGAGCTTTCTGTTAGTTCCATATTGGAGAATTTATTACGTTCTAAAAATTTCAGACCGTTAATTGAAGCCTGATTTAAATCGACTTTTTGTGCACTTATATCACGACTATCAATAACCCAAACTGGATATCCTCCCTTTTCAGTAATATCCATATAAATTTCGCTATTTGTTTTTGGTTCCTTAATTTCTAAGCTATAGTACCGATCTTCTAATTTTTCACCTGTAAGATCAACTTTTATTTGTGCTGTACTATTTAATTTAAGAAATTTTTTCGCAATGTCCTTCGCTTGCTTTGTCGTTATTTTTTCACCTTTTACATTCGAAAGGCTTGCACGAATTACTTTATAATTTGTCAGTGATGGATCTGCATTTGCATCGGAATATGTCATTACATTCCTTTCCACTGTCTTAAATCCATCAATAATTACGTTATTTTTCGGATTTTGATCTTTTGCATAAGCAAGCTCTACATCCATCCAGCGTAATTTATTCTCAAATACCATATGCTGAACTTTTCTAATCTCTCCTTGAATTTCAGCAGAGTTATCATATAACTTTTGCAGTGTTGCGTATTCATTTTGAGTCAATGGTTCTTTATCCAAATCTCTTACTGCAGTTCGATAACTAAAATCACCAATATTTGTTAGAAATTCTTCCGTTTTATTAACTGGTAATAGTCTCAAAGGAAGTTGCCCTACGTTAGATCTAGCTTGAGAAGTTAGTCCCCATACTTCAACTAGTGCTGGAGAGAGGGATGACTTTGATTTCATTGCTAAAGTATCGCCAATTTTATCATGTAATAAATCTAATTCATAAGTTAGTTCATGAAATGCTCGTTGATAGTTGTTTTCTGCCTGGATATTGATTTCGTTTTTAGCCTTATGCTCTGTATAACCCCAATATGCTGTTCCGATAATTCCAATTGCTAAAACGCCTATTGCAGCTTCCTTAATCACTTAAAACACTCCTTTCTTATCGGCAAAATATATGTCTACCAATTTGTTTAATTTGTGGTCTGCTCCAAATCCAAGCACTTGTCGCTGTGTCTGGATTAAAATAATAAAGTGCACTTTCACTCGGATCCCAACCATTTACAGCGTCTAAAACAGCTTTTTTGGCCGTCTCATTTGGTGTTAAATAAATTTGTCCGTCAGACACGGCCGTAAATGCACCCGGCTCAAAAATAACACCAGACACTGTGTTTGGAAATGATGAATTGCTAACGCGATTCAGAATTACTGCAGCAACTGCTACTTGTCCGATATACGGTTCACCACGTGATTCACCATAAACTGCATTAGCCATTAACTGAATATCATTTTGCGAATAACCATTCGGAACATTCGATCCAGCACCTGCATTTTCACCTTTTTCATATTTTGTAGCTTTTACTAGCATCGCTTTTGTCTTAGCTCCAACAACTCCATCTACAGGCATTCCGAAATTATTTTGGAAATTCCTAACTGCCCAATATGTGTTGTATCCAAACACCCCATCCACCTTGCTAGTGTAATAGCCGTTGTATTTTAAACGAGACTGTAATTCAATAACATCTTCTCCTGTAGCACCAATTTGAAGCACTTGGCTTGTAAAAGCATTTACATTTTTAAGTTGAACATTACAAAAGAAACTAACAAATACTATTAGTAATATTAAAGGACCTTTTAAGAAAACTAGTTTCCTCATTTCAAACCTCCTAAAGTATAATTATCCCTTTTTGTATTTTTTTCAAGAACTCCCAATTTATGTAAACACTTTTGAGATGCAATAAGATTTCCTTCTAAAATCTAAAAATAAGTCATTTTTTTATCCAATAAAAAAGGGACCTATTGGCCCCATTTTTATTATTTATTAAAGGTTATACCTTCACCATATACTCGATCATATATTACCCAATCCCAAATATCATTTGAATGATTTTGAAGTACCCAATCATACCATGAATGTTCGATCTGACCGTTTGTTAGAACTTTCATTAAAAGAGGTGCAATTTCATAGGATTCTAATTTAAGATTGCCTTTTTCTAAAAATGGCTTCGAATAGGTTCTAATCTTGTCCATTGTATTTTTGTCGTTACTCCAAATCCACATCGGTGTTTCATTATACCAATCTTCTCCTTCACTTTTCTCCAGTGGTGCTCCCCAATGCTCGTATGTTGCCTTTTTATCGCCAAATGTTGGACGATGGTCACCATAAAAAAGGACGATTGTAGGATTCTTACGTTTTTTTATTTCTTGCCATACTGAAACAAGAGAATTACCGCTTTTATAAATACCACTTGCATAACTCTCCACTTTTCCTTTTAAATCCTCATCCATAGGTACTCCACTAACCTTCATGTTTTCTTCAGGAAAATGGCCTTTACGCCAATCAAAATGATTTTGCATTGTCACAAAAAATACAAATTGGCTCCCTTTTTTATTAATTAATGATAATGCTTTTTTCGAGCTACACTCGTCTGATAAATATGAACCAAACTTTTGACAAGAAGTTAAATCTGCTTCTGACAAGAACTGATTAAATCCTATGTTAGGATAAACTTCTTTTCGTTTGAAAAATGATGTTTTAAATGGATGAAGGGCTATTGTATCCATACCAAAATATCTAACATCTTGAATGAAACTAGGTGATTGTCTATTCCCCATTTTTCCTTCTTGGTATGGTGTACGATCTTCGAATTTACGTTTTAATTTTAGACTAGTTAATACTTCAAATTCCTCGTTAGCTGTCCGGCCACCAAATGTATTACTTATTAGAGTTCCATGAATCCCTTCATTTATAGAGCGAAGAGGTGCATTTGGATCAGTGTTCCATTTTAATTTCATGTCATCTAGAATACTGTATGCCTCACTTTGAATCACTAAAATATCTGGTAATTGTTTAGGTTTAGAAAGTGGTTTTAAAGAATTGATCTCTTTAATGACTTCATTTTTTACTTTATTAGATACTTTAGGTTCTTCACGTTTGCTATTTACATAAGTTACTAAAAATGCTGGATACATACCATATCTTTCAACACTAGTTTCGTAATTCCAAGGTATATATTTTACATTTGAGTTTTTTACAAAATAAGCATAGCCTTCTTTTGTACCAAATGAAAAAAAGACCCCTAGTAATACGATAAGAAAAAAACGTAGACTATTTTTCCTTGCAGAAGCATTTCTCCATTTTTTATAGGCAAAAAAAGTACCTAAAAAAAGAAATGTTATGACTCCAATTAACCCTCCCCATTTGAGAAGAAATGGAAGCTTTGAAAATTGTAAAAAAACGATTGGGTCACGCAGGAAAAATAAGTCACTTGGATGAAAAGGCTCTCCGGTATATTTTATTTTTTCTGATAGTGCATATGAAAAAATCCCAATTGAACCTACAATCGTAATTAAAATCCACCAAACATTATAGCCTAGGACAAGAAGTCCGATTATTAGTATTGAAACAACAACTGACACAATCATAAAGTTCCACTTAAAAAAATCCGTGATAATCCAATTCTGATAAAGATTTACATTGTTCTTCCACAAATAATTATGAGACCAAATAACAAGTAAATAGCTACAGACCAATCCGATTAGAATTGGTCCTAGCAAATTAAAACTCCTTTTAATCATGAAGAATCTACCCTTTACAAAATTATAATAATTAACTTTGTTAATTTTCGTTTTTACATTAATTTCTCATTCGGTAATGCTTCATCAAGCTGGTTGAATTGTTGAATTAACTTCTCCGTAACTAATGATTCAAACACTTTAGTGGCACCTTCAATATCGCCAATTTCTGATTTGTATTTTGTTTCAAATCTACTGAGAATACTACCTTCTTCAAAAATTCCCCATATATTATTCCCACTACCTTTGTAATCGCTCAACTTAGAAGGTAAGTATGGATTAATATTTTTAAAATCCTTCGTAAACGCATCATTAACAATTAGACAATCGAATTTTGTTGTGAAATTTAAAAACTCTAAAAAGTTTACATATGGGTTTACTTTTATATGTTTTTCAATTACTTCTCCCGAAAGTTCATTTGCAAGTGATTTAGGGTCAGACGTGAAAACATGAAGTTTAATTTTATCTCTTAATTCAGGCTTCGTTAATTTAAGTCCTTCTATTATTTCATTTAATTTCCTCGTTTGATAAAACGTACCAAAGTACCCTAGGTTTACTTTATTTTCATCAATTCTATATTTACTTGCTTTAACGTGATAATATTGCTTCGGTAATGTCGGTTGATTACAAATTTTTGCTTTGTTTAAAATGACATCTTTCATTTCTTTCATTGGGAACATTTCTGACATGTATTTCAACTGATTTTCATTTGTAAAAACAATTTCATCAGCAAATGCATAAGCAATGTATTCACACCAAAAAAACATATTATTATTTAATGCTAGTGGTAATTTTCTTTTCTTTAAAAGTGCATTTACTTTTTTATAGAACCCCAAATCAATAATTGCTGACTTCCGTTCATTTCCATGAATATCTAATAGAATCGGATCAGAGAATTCTGCAACCCATTTTGCCTTTGGATTTTTTAATTTATATTCAAATGCTAAAAAGTGTGAAGCAGGCCATAGTGCTCGGCTATAAATTTTATGGTATGTACCATTTTTTCTTTCGTTAAATTTAATTTCCTTAAGAGATTTTTTAATAAAGTCTTTCATTGATTTCCATTGTTTAAAACTACTGGCAGATGATATTTCCATCCGATTATTAATAAAACCATCCACCATTGCATTTTGTCGATAATCAATATCCCTTACCTTCGACATATTATTATAAATTACGTCCACAACTTCATTATTTTCGATAATACGCTTAGCCATTACAGTTCCACTTGTATCAACATATGGTGGAAAACAATAAGAAATAATTAAAGAACGCGTCTCTTTGTTGTATAACTTAAAATAAGGGAAATAGACGAAACAATGTTTATTTACTTCTTCAATAACTTTTTCTCTCAATTCATTGCTATTGTTTATATATCTATCTATAAATCCGTATTGAGCGTGGATTTTCCCTTTAATAAATTGTTGGATTGTAGGACTATTCGTTTCCCCTAGTAAAACATCAAGATGTTTCATTACTTCCAGACGTTCTTTTACATTAAACTCAAATGACTTTTTACGTCTAGAAACTGAGTTATCTCTTAAAATTCGATAATAAATCGCCTGCTCTTCTAGTGGAACAATCTTTAGATGAAAATGATGCAAAGCAAATAATTTAGTAAAAAACACTACATCTTCTCCACTTTTTAAACCAAGTTCGTAGCGTTGTGTTTTTACTTTCTTTGTTGGTATTAATTTACAAGCATTCATTGTTAAAACACTATTTAAATCAGTATAAGTATAAACTTTAGTATCTAACGCTTTTTTTATTTGGGAGTTAACAGGATTATTAGGATTACTATTACCTTCTAGGTCTACGTCTACAACTTGTGAAATGACAACAGATTCTTCATCAGCATGATCGAATAGTTTTTCAAGAAAGTTAGGTGAAATATAATCATCGTCATCCAAGAATGTAATGTATTTTTTTGATGCTTGTTGAATTCCCAAATTTCTTGCAGCTGAAACACTAGCTTCTTCTGAATGAAGAATATTGAAGTGATTAATATTATGTTCCTTAATGAAATTCATCAATATCTCTTCAGTAAGATCTTTTTCTCCATTGATAATAAAGATCACTTCAAAATATTTTGGTGATAAAGTTTGATTTTTTAATGATTCAATACATTTTTTTATCACTTTTTCACCTTTGTATGTCGGGACGATTACACTAATACCGTTTATTAATTTTTTAAAATGATATTTTGAAAATATTAAGTCTTCCGGGATTTCTTTATTCATTCGTTGGTAAATTTCGATCTTAATTTTTTCAATTTCTTCTAATCTTTGCTGAATTTCAAATTTGTTCAAAACTGACTCACCAACCTCTTAACTTTCTAAAAAGCCATCTTTTAGCTTTCCAATAAAACTGAATTAATCTGCCAAGCTTTGAGTGCATTACTTTTCGATAACGTTCTTCCATTATTTGAATTTCATTCTCTAGCTTTTCAATATACTTTATATTTTTATAATGCAGCTCTAACGCTGTTTCTTCATTAATTAATAAGGTTAAGAACTGTTCATAAAACTGAGACTCTATGTCCAAATTATTTAAATTAGATTTAAACTTATTTAATTTTATAAACCAACTAGGTATTTCTAATTCATTCTCAATTGTTTCTGCATTTAATGAATGAGTTCTTGGATCGATTGTCATCTTGATAAGTCCTTCCTAATAGCTTGAATACTTTATAATATGCCCTAAATAAGCAGTTTTTTTTCACGAAATGATGAATTAGAAATCATTTCTTCAGATAAAAAAAGACAATCACCTTATCGGTAAATTGTCTTATGATACATCGTTATACTATTTTGAATTTAGAATTGGATTTGATTATCCCTTTTAAATTTGCGAGTTACATCTTCATATACTCCTGAACCAAACAACACACCTATTAAAATTAAAATAAATCCGACTACTTGAGTTAAAACAATTTTTTCACCTAAAAATAATACCGCACCGATAAGTGAAAAGAATGGATTTAGATTTAAAAATATAGCCGCCTCTGTTGTGCCAACCTTACCAAGAGCAAAATTATATAGCATATGCCCCATAGCTGTTGCAACAACTGCTGATGCAAAAAATACCGCCCAAATTCCTACTGAATGATGCACCATACTTGCCATTCCACCTGGTTCAAGTATTTGGCTAATTCCAAATAAAATAATCGAACCCATCACTAGCATGTATCCAGTCATTAATCTTGGATCTAAAGTTTTCGAAACTTTTTTAATTAAAACAAAGCTAGATGCTTGAGCTAATATTGCTAAAAACACATAAAAATCTCCATGCGAAACGCCATGGAAACCTCCACCACTCTGGAAGACAATAAAAGCAACGCCTGCAAAACCAAATAAAACGCCTAAAATTCTAACAAAGTTCATTACACTACCTAAAAAGAAAACCGACAATAAGGCTGTTAAGAGCGGACCCATTCCTAGAATTAGCCCCCCGTTTGATGCTGAAGTTTGGGAAAGACCAATCGATAAAAAATAATGATGGGCAACTACATTCAAGAGCATCGCAAAAAATACATACCCAAACTCCTTCTTAGTAAGCAAACGAACTTTTTTTATTAAAAATAAAATAATAAAAACACTTACTCCAGCAGTGAAAACACGAATAGCTGTCATCGTAACTGGCATAAAGTTCTCTACTAGAACTTTTGTTGCAATTACATTAAATCCCCATACCACCATAATACAAAATAAAATGATATAAATTTGTTGCTTCTTCAACTTCTCCACTTCTTTCTACTGGCCTAAATATAAAAAGAGGGAAAGCTCTGAAATCAAGATTTTCCCTCTATCTGAAAACTTTTATTTACTTTTTCTAATATAGTAAATTTTTGAGATTTATTCAAAGTGTATGCTCAGATACACTAAAAATATGTTCCTCGTTTTTCTTTTAAAAAAATACTACCTATAGAAAAAGGTAGTATTTGTACTATAAAAAATATAAGAATATAATCAGGTACCACAGAAAGTCTGATAAGGACGATCCGGGTCAGGAGGTAGTGTACAATAATTTATCTGTTCTTTCGATTCAATAAAAGGATTAGAAAGTACTTTAAGCAATTTCTCCATCACGCTATAATCTCCGTTCTCTACCGCTGCTTCTAGTGCTTCTTCTACGCGATGATTTCTTGGGATTACGGTTGGATTGTTATCTCGCATCAATTGAAGAGATGCTTCTTTTGATTCTGATTGTCTACTTAATCTCTCCTGCCACTGCTTCTCCCACTGTTTAAATTCAGATGATGTAAATAAAGGCAACTCATCTTGATTACTATATGATAATGCTTTGAACGTATTCGTATAGTCTGCTTTATGCTTTTCCATTATTTCAAGTAACCCATCAATTAATGACTTATCCTGTTCTTCTTCATTAAATATTCCTAATTTACTTCTCATTCCTGTGATCCAATTATCAACATAAGTAATAGGATATTCAGAAATTGCATTCTGTGCTATTTCTAGGGCTTTTTCCTGATCATCATGCAATAAAGGTAATAATGTTTCAGCAAATCGTGCAAGATTCCATCCTGCCATTTTTGGTTGATTTCCATATGCATAACGACCGCGAAGATCAATTGAGCTAAAAACTGTTGCTGGATCGTATGCATCCATGAATGCACATGGACCATAGTCAATTGTTTCACCACTAATTGTCATATTGTCAGTGTTCATTACACCATGTATAAAACCAACTAATTGCCATTTGATTATTAAGGAAGCTTGGCGCTTAATGACTCCTTGAAGCAGTGAAAGATATCGATTTGGATCATTTTGTTCAATGTCTGGATAATGCCTTTGGATTGTATAATCAGCAAGTTCTTGAAGTTCACTCACACTACCCCATCTTGAAACATACTGAAACGTACCAACACGAATATGACTAGCTGCAATTCGGGTCATAACTGCCCCAGGTAATCGAGTTTCACGCTGGATTTGTTCACCTGTCGTTACAACGGCAAGACTTCGAGTAGTTGGTATCCTTAGCGCATGCATCGCCTCACTAATAATGTATTCGCGAAGCATCGGGCCAAGTGCTGCACGACCATCTCCACCTCGTGAATAAGGTGTTCTACCTGAACCTTTAAGTTGTACATCAAATCGCTCGTTTTTTGGAGTGATCTGTTCACCTAGTAATAAAGCTCTTCCATCCCCTAGCATATTAAAGTGTGCAAACTGATGCCCTGCATATGCTTGGGCAAGTGGCAATCCACCTTCTGGCACTTGATTCCCGGCAAATACATTTACACTTTCTTCGCTTTGAAGTGATTGAACATCTAGACCAAGTGATAATGCTACTGGTTTATTTAGAACAACCAATTTCGGTGAACTTACCGGATTTAAGTCTTGAGTAGCAAAAAAGAATTCCGGTAATTTTGAATAACTATTATCAAAATTCCATCCTGCATCACTTTTTACTTTTCCCTGAGTCATCTTATCCCCCTTTTCCACTTTTTTCTTTTTTATTATTTACTCTCTACATATAACAAAAAAACCATAGATTTTCTATGATTTTGTTTTCACAATCCATTCTTCAGGTTAGTGTCTACTCCACAACTTCAATATATTCTAACATTGCATGAAAAAGGCATAACTTCAATTAGCTCATTTAACAAAAACAACGGCTACTCCACAGCAGCCGTTTCTAGTAACGGTTCAAGATAAACAGTACGGTTCAACTTCCTCGAAATTTTAAAATTACTTTTCATTAACAATTTTTCTGTCTTGGTCACTGCTTGATGTATTTACTATAAATTTATTATAAACCTTATCACAAAGCTTTATAGCACAATAGCCTAGCAATCCTCCAGAGGTATTTAGTATTAGATCATCCACATCAAAAATTCCTAGAGAAAAAACAACCTGTAAGCTTTCTAAGCATAAACTAAAAATCAAAGATCGTCCGAATACGCCTATAAATGACATCCCTCTATCTTTAGACAAAAATACAAGAAACATTCCAAATGGGATGAATGCTACGATATTCCCAACCAAATTACTAAAATCTGGCCATGATGATAGACTCTGAATATTAATGAATATTGTTTTAAATGGGATAATATTTCCCATTTTCAATTCGTTTATGAGATTAACAGGATTCCCGAGATTAGTCTGAAGTTGATACCAAAGAAAGGTTAGATCTCTCAAGCGGAACTTAAAGAGAATGACTCTAATTATTGCATACATATAAAGGACAAATAGTGTTGAAACAAAAATTTTGCTAATTAATTTTATTATCTTCATTCCGCTAAGCTATCCTCCTTAAGATTAGTAATTGTTGAGCTGTTAAATACCGTCACAATCACACCATCCATATTGTTGCCTGATATTTCATAACGAAGATTGGTAGGCAACTGAATGGTCGTATTTTTAGTAACAGGGTAATACGATATTTCGTATTTTTCACCATGTATAATAGTTGAAATAGACTTTTGTTTTTTTAGGAAATCCAAATACTCTTCTAAAGAAAAATTCTTTTCCTTCATAATCACACTGTGTGGCAGTCCAACATAGCGAATATGCCAAGGTTCATACTGAATACCTGTAATTGCCGTTTTATCCTTTGGATAGCGTATAATAAAGCCGTATTTCCAAGCATTTTTTTCTAGCCACTTACCTTCAGGTGCCTCATTCATTTTCATTTTGGTCGATCCTACATCAAGTGATAAACCCAAATTGTGTTCACTACGGCCTGCTGGCAAGGCATAGTCTGATCCCATTTTTTGATAAAGTGCATTTTGCTCATCAAAGTCTCGAAAGCCACTATTAATTGTAAAATTACGAACCCCTTCTTTTTTAGCAGCAACGATCATCTCCGAAAATTTACGTGCTACATCCTCTGACAATTCAATTTTTGTATCATGCAATTCGTATCCCTTTTTCAATTCTTTGTGAGTAAATAAGTTTACAACATCTGATTTTATACTCTCCTGGTGCACAGGGTATTTTCTGTTAATCAAGAGTAAGTTTCCTTTATATACCAATTCTTTTCTAATGTCCTTCGTTTGGAAACTTTCAGAAGTCTCTTTATTATCTAATTGTTTATTGGTAATTTTATATGTTTGAATCTCTACTTTATCTTGAAGAGACGCTTCTTTCTTAACGAATGTAAAACTTAGGCAAATTACTAAAAACACTAAAAATCCCCACTTCTTCATTTTCACGTTCCTCCTAATTCTGATTGATTCTAGAATAGGAAAAACTTTTTAAATAAAAAGTGGGGTAAAATTTAAATTTTTCTTAAATTCTTTATGAACTTTTAAACTTGGTCATTTTGGACACTTTCCTGCGGTAATCTAACTTCAAATACAGTACGGATTATACTACTTTCGGCCGTAATTGTTCCATTATGTTGCTCGATAATATTCTTTGCAATGAATAAACCAAGACCTGTGCTATCTTCTTTATGGCTTCGTGCTTTGTCACCAGTATAAAACATATCAAAAAGATATGGCAGTTCCTCCGGAGGAATACGATCTCCATAATTAACAACCTGAACAATCACTTCATTAGTATCAACAAACCCGTTAATATCTACAAACTGACCATCATATCCATAACGATTTGCATTAGTTAAAAGATTTTCAAACACACGAGCTAACATCTCTCCATCACCCAAAATAGGTAAATGGGGCAAAATATTCATTCGAGCGATCAAATTATTTTTCTCGAAAACAGGGTACAATTCTTCTTTTAATTGAAAAAGTAGATCACTTAAATTAATTTGCTTTTTTTCAAGAGGTAACATGCCATAGTTCATTCTAGTTATTTCGAATAATTCATCAATCAGTTTTTCTAAACGCTGAGATTTCGTAAAGGCAATTGTTAAAAAATGTCTGACTTGTTCCTTAGTTAACTTCTCATCCTTTAGGATTAAATCTAAATAACCTAACACAGAAGTTAGCGGAGTACGTAAATCATGTGCCAAATTTACAACTAACTGTTCTTTACTGTTTTCTGAAAAATCGCCTCTTTGTACGGCTTCTTCTAATTTTTCACTTGCTAGATTAATTGCTTGAGCAATATCTCCAAACTCATCATTTGATTGGATAGAAACCCGATGTTTAAAGTTGCCACGAGCAAGATAATGAATTCCGTTTGATATTTCATTAAAATAAGTAGAATAGGGCTTAGTGAGTAAATAGAAAAACAATATCGCAAGTGGGATAAATAGAAATAAAAAGAAGTTAACGTCTCCAATACTCTGTATGAATCGACGAAGCTGGGCCAAGGGGTCACCATATCGAACCATCGTGTGATAATAAAGCTGTAATCCTTTAAAAATTATGTAAGTTATAATACCAGCCAGTGTCATACTTAAAGCAAATAATACGATGATTTTGGAGCGAAAGCTACGTATAATTTTATCCATCAAATGAATACCCCACTCCCCAAACCGTTTTGATTAACTTATTTTTTCGCTTATCTTCTCCGAGTTTTTTCCGCAAAGTGCGAATATGTACCATTACTGTATTACCACCTTCAAAGTATGCATCACCCCAAACCTGCTGAAAAATATTTTCTACACTAAAAACTTTCTTCGGATGACTGGCTAATAAATACAAAATATCAAACTCTTTCGGTGTTAGCTCGATGTTTTCACCATAAAGTAAAACTGTACGTTGATCAGGGGAAATCATTATTTCACCAAATTCCAAGATAACTTTATGATCATCTACTTTGGGTTGGTTCAACTTCATAAAGCGCCGCAATTGAGCATTCACACGTGCAACCAATTCAATGGGGGTAAATGGTTTTGTTATATAATCATCTGCTCCAATAACTAGTCCTTGTACTTTATCGAAATCAGATGTTTTAGCACTCAAAAATATTATTGGCATATTATGCCGCTCGCGAATGAGCCGAGTTACTTCATATCCATCCATTTTCGGCATCATTATATCCAATATCAACAAATCAATCGATTGGGCCTCGACTACACGAACAGCTTCATGTCCATCCGAAACTTTAATAACATGATACCCTTCTTTTTCTAAATGTAAGGCTATCAGATCAGCAATCTCCTGTTCATCATCCGCTATTAAAATAGATATAGCTTTCAACTATTTTCCTCCTATTTATCGTTACATTCAGTGGATGATTATCCAATTAAATTTCCTAACGATGATTTCTCTAAAAAAGACTCTAATTAGCAATTTTGAGTTACAGCTGGCTTTAGTTGTCCAATAAATTGGGTCTCTATATTATTTTCTATTATTTCCTCTTATTCTTCAAGAATATGGCCATTTTGGGAATAAGGTTGAACTTTTTATAATTTCTTCTAGCTAATGTCCTTATTCTTTTGAACATAAAAAATACCCCTTTAGATTATCACATCTAAAGAGGTATTTCTTCACGGCTTTTTAATACTTACTTTTATATTCCACACTTCAACTGAACTTGGCAATTATCACATGTATTACAACCACCATGTTCAACTACCGTACCAGCTAAGCAAATTGGACAAGTGTCTCCGTTTTCTACACCTACGTTACCTGTTTTAACTTGAGCAGTTTCATCAGTATCGTTTTTCGTTGCATCTTTTATATTTTCAACTGTTTCTATTTCTACATTTGTAAAATCATTTTCTTCATTTGTTAGCGATAGTACTTGGGCATCACGAGAACCATCTACATAAACAGTCCCGCCTTTTGCTCCACCCTTGTGTAATCTTTCATACACTTTTGCTACTTGTTCAACAGAATAACCTTTAGGAGCATTAACTGTTTTACTTATTGAAGAATCAATCCATCTTTGGATAATACATTGAACATCAGCATGTGCCTCTGGAGAAAGGTCCATTGTTCCAACAAATTGTTCTGGAAGATGTTCAATCATCTCATAAACGTTTTCTTCAGTTACTTCAAATCCATTAGCTTCTAACCATTCTAGTGCGATATCAGCTACAACAGGAATAAATTTACCTAAACGTCCTGAACGGAAGTAAACGAAGTTAAAATAAGGCTCAAGTCCAGTGCTGACATTCATCATCGTTCCAGTACTTCCGGTAGGAGCAATTGTTAGTAAGTGCGAATTACGTATACCACTTTCTAAAACAGCTTCACGAATTTCTTCAGGCATTTTCTTCATATATCCCGAGTTAATAAAACGTTCGCGTCCATCTTCAAAAGTCGATAAGAACGGGAATTCTCCCTTTTCTTCCGCTAATTCAATTGAAGTTTTATAAGCAGTAGTTGCAATCACTTCAAAAATTTGATCAACTAGTTTGTTGCCAGCTTCTGATCCATATACTAGACCACAACGGATTAGTAAATCATGTAATCCCATCACACCTAATCCGATACGGCGTTCACCTTTTGCTTGCTTCGTATTCTCTTCTAGGAAATATGGCGTTGCATCGATTACGTTATCTTGCATTCTCGTTCCGATTTGTACAGTTCTCTTTAACTTTTCCCAGTTAACTTTACCATTTTCCGTCATTTCGGCTAAGTTAACAGCTGCTAAATTACAAACAGAGAATGGAGCAAGTGGTTGCTCTCCACAAGGGTTTGTTGCAACTACTTTTTGACCATATGATACAGCGTTCGTCATTTTGTTTGCATTATCTAAGAAGAAGATACCTGGCTCAGCAGAGTATGTTGCACACACGTTGATTAAATCCCAAAGTTCTTTTGCTTTTATTGTGTTGTACGTTCGTACACCATATCCACGTGCAGCCCATTCACGTACATCTCCACATTCCTGCCATTCTTGATCATAAATTAAACGCATTTCATCGTCATAATTTTCTAAATCAGGGAATTGAAGCTTGTATTCTCCATCATTTTCAACTGCTTCCATAAAATCATCAGTTAAACAAACAGATATATTTGCACCTGTTAAAAACTCAGGGTTGTGAACTGAATACTTACCACCATCATTAAGAAGTTCTTTTGCCTGTTCAATTTCAGGTGTATTTAATTTCCCTTCAATTGTTGCAATGTGAATTAATGCTTCATAAGCTGCTTTTTCAGTTGCACTAATTGGCTCGAACTTTAATTTACGCTCTACTTCTTCACGAATTAATTTTGATTTTGTAGTTTGCGCAATATAGCGTAAAACCTTTGGATTTTGGTTCTTTGAAACAATGAACTCTACAATATCAGGATGATTGACGTTCATCATAATCATTTGGGCACCACGTCTTGAACCACCTTGAATAACTAAATTTGTTAGCTCAGATAAATCATGTAACCAAGAAACTGATCCACTTGAGCGTCCATTCACACTATATACAATTGCATCGCGAGGACGTAAAGTTGATCCGTTTGTTCCTACGCCACCACCACGTGACATAATTTCCATTACCTTCTTACGGTGTTCACCAATCCCATCACGAGAATCGTGAATATGAGGCATAACATAACAGTTAAAGAATGTTGTTGAAGCTCCTGTACCGGCACCAGCCAAAACACGTCCCGCTGGTACAAAAGTTTTGTTAGCTAAAATTTCATAAAACATCTCTTTTACTTCGGAGAATTTTTCTGGAGTTTCTGCAGATGCAAGCCCACGTGCAACACGGTCTGCAATTTGTTCGTAGAAGATTTCAAGTGGTTTGTCTACTTTATTAAATGCAACTGTAATGATTGCTCCGTCTTCAAACTGAGAATCTAATTGAACAGTTACTTCTTCAAGACTATGGTCAATAGCAATTACTTCACCATAACCACGACGAGGAAACTTTGGATCATCCTTATATGTTAGTACAACTAGGTCACCTACACCTAATGTAACAAGCTTAATATCTTTAAATGCGTATCGATCTAACATAACCGTTCTAGATACACCTTTAAATGTTGTTTTATGCATCTTTGGATTAATAGGTGTAATCATTGGAAAATGCATTATGTCTTGATTTAATTTCTGTATATTCGCAGGTAATTCAGCATCAATTATTGTATTTATCATCACCTGTTCCTCCTCGTATAGATTATATCGATTTTACCATAAATCGATATATAGGTGTTCTCTTTCTTTCCAACACCCATATGTAGTATTTATCCCGTCTCAACAAGATATAAATATACCGACTTAAGAAGTAAAAGTCAATGTAAACGACTGAAATAAACTTATTTAAATTTGCACTTTTTCCTACAAATTTCATTGACAAATATAAATTTTACTACGTGATGTTTAAAAACAACTACAAGAATTCCTTATTCATAAATATCCTTTAATGGAAAGTTTGTTCATATAATTTTTTTAATTAAGTATGCTAATTTCTCTATTAAATAGTGTACAATTTATAGATATTAAAGAATGGAGAAATCACATGGTAACTTGTAATGAAACAAGAGTCATTAGAACAAATTTAGTTCTTCCCAATGATGTAAATAGTCATAACACTTTGTTTGGTGGAAAATTAATGAATGACTTAGATATTATCGGAAGTATATCAGCAATGAAATTCTGCCGATCTTCAATTGTAACTGCTTCAACTGATTCAGTTGACTTTCTTCATCCAATCACGATGAAAGATTCGGTCGCATTCGAAAGTTATGTAACTTGGACTGGTACCTCATCGTTTGAAGTATTCGTTAAAGTAACTGCAGAAAACTTAAAAACGGGTGAAGAGAAAATCGCTGCTACTGCTTTTTTAACTTTTGTTGCATTGGATCAGGAAGGTAACTTAATTAAAGTCCCACAAATTGTTCCCGAAACTGAGGAAGAAAAATTCCTATATCAAGGCGGAGAAGAACGGGCTAAAATCCGTAAAAATAGAAGACTTAAAAGTAAGGAATTAGCTTATTTTTTTTACAAAAAATAAGCTCTGTTAAAGTAAATTGTTGATTTTTGAACAAAAGAAAAAGACCACAAAATGTGGTCTTTGCTTTTTCCTATTCAACTAAAGCATGCTTTAGTTGAATTAGATTCCTAAAGTTTTTCAATTGAAAAAACTAAATCATCAAAATTCGTTTCAAAACCATAATCATTACATTTATAAATAAACTTACCATCTTGTTCTTCGACTATCATACCAGATGAATATGATTGAGATTCTCTTCCATTACCATCATCCCATATATTATAGATACTTAAGTTCCCATCATTTGTATGACATTTACATATTACCTCTTGTGGTGCAGTATCTTCCCATATACTAACACTTGGATGTACATCATTACTTACATCAGGAATTTCAATGCCTTTATTCGTTCTTAGCCATACTCCTTGTCTATGTTGTGAACCTTTACTAATAAATTTCACTTTTATTAGTTGACCATCATTTATCTTTCGTACATCCCATATTATTACATTATCTAAACCTTTTTCAGCAAATGTATTGTTAAGTATTCTTTCATTTCCTATCTCCATAATTTCCTCCTACATAAGGTTTTAGATCATTATAAAATTTATTCTCTATACTATTCAACAAGTCCTTTTCTTATTGAACTATCCTGCCATTTTGTTGAATAAAAAAAACCGACTATACAGCC
>NZ_SCFN01000016.1 GCF_004138285.1 Gottfriedia acidiceleris
TAAAGTAAAATGGTTTAATGCAGAAAAAGGATTTGGATTCATCGAGCGTGAAAATGGTGATGATGTATTCGTTCACTTCTCAGCAATTCAAACTGACGGATTTAAATCATTAGATGAAGGTCAAGCAGTTACTTTTGATGTAGAACAAGGACAACGCGGACCTCAAGCAACTAACGTTAAAAAAGCATAATTTTAAAAAGTCAGATTCTATTTCTAGAATCTGACTTTTTTTATTTAATAAAAATAAAAACCCCCTATTCATTGAATAGGGGGGAATTTAAACGTGGAGATCAGGTAAAGAAATGGTTTAAAGTATTATAGCCTATAAAAAATGGATATACAAATTTCTATTAAAAGAAGACCGTTTGCACACCACTT
>NZ_SCFN01000017.1 GCF_004138285.1 Gottfriedia acidiceleris
GGATATACAAATTTCTATTAAAAGAAGACCGTTTGCACACCACTTAATAATATAAATTAGTCAAACAATTTATACATTTTTAGTATCATTATTTAATGTCTTCCTGTATTCTAACATGATATTAAGTGTAACAAGCATTTGATCATATTCATTTCTCATCCGTTCGATTTCAGTAATTTTTTGAGATATCCATTCAATTACCTGTTGATTAGAACGGGTATTTTTATCTTTGTCCTCTAATATATCTTTTAGTTCAGTTAAAGAACACCCTATTCCCTGAAATTTTTTGATGAGTTTCAGTCGTTTAACCGCCTCGTCTGAATAATTACGATAATTATTTTCCTCTCTTTGAACGTGACGACTATCCAATAAGCCTTCTTTTTCATAAAACCGAATAGTGTGGACTGTTAAACCCATCTTTTTAGCTAACTCATTAATCTTCAAAAAAATTCCTCCTAAAACGCCTTGCCTTAGAGCCAACTCTATAGTTTATACTACAATTGTTCAAGCAACTATACAACTAAACAGTTTCAGGAGGATAAAATTATGCGAATATTTGTGACAGGTGCAACAGGATACGTCGGTACTGCTGTAGTACAAGACCTCATTAATGCAGGTCATAAAGTCGTCGGGGTTACTCGCTCAGACAGTGGTGCAATGAAACTAAGAGAAGCCGGGGCTGATGTACATCTAGGAAATCTTAACGACCTCGAGAGTATATATAACGGTGCCAAGGCTGCTGACGGCGTTATCCACTTAGCGTTTAATAATGATTTTTCTGATTTTGCTAGCGAGAAAAAATCGTCATAGGAATATTTTTCTTCTCAGGAATTGTTTCTATGATATCGAGTATTATATTTGGAATCTTGGGAGTAAAAAATAATGAGAAAGGATTCTTAAAATATGTTGGAATGCTAATTGTATTTCTATTCGTTATAGGGGTTACAATTATGCCATTGTTGCTAATGGCTATATTTGGTTTTAGAGAACCATAATGTTTTAGTAGATTTATAGAATGGATATCGATATTTCGCTGTTCATTTAATGGTTATTATAAGACTTAAATGAAAAAGAGGACGATTGATATAGTACGCCCTCTTTTTGTTTTTGAACAAAAGCATGTGTAATCCACATAAGAAAATACTCATTCCAATAAATCTTTCTAACTACAATTTTAGGGAATTAGATACTTTCGAGTCCATTTCCAAATTATTTTGTTTTCTAATTGGTTTCGCAGCTTTTGAAAGCAGTCCAGAGATAGTAACAGCAATTAATACGAAAATCAGAGCGCGAAGTAGCCCTACATATTCACCAATAATTCCTAAAAATGGTGGTCCTACTAGGAATGCAAGGTAACCAGCCGTCGATACTGCACTTACTCTTGCAGCTACTCTATGTGGATCGTCTCCTGCAGCGGATAGTCCAACTGGAAAACCAAATGCTGCCCCAAGTCCCCAAAAAACAATACCAAAAGTTGCTACTTCGAAACTGTGGCTCATTATAACAATCATCAGTCCTACAAAAGCCAAAAGTGCTGATGCTCGCAAAACGATAACTCGACCAAAACGGTCTAATATTTTATCACCTATTGCCCGTCCAATAGTCATTGAACCGACAAAAATACCATATGCAATGGAACCCATAGCTGGGGTAACATTGTAGCCATCAACCACAATAAGGGGTAACCAGTCATTAGCAGAACCTTCAACGAAAGCCATTCCAAGTACAATGATACCAATCATTACTGTGCGTCGCTCTTTCCATACAGCCATATATTCTTTCGTTCTGTTTACCTTAACAGAGTCACTATTAACTTCTTTACCTGTGTCGGCAGGTATGTAACGGTATAAAGACAAAACAGCAGTCAAAATGATAACCAAGGCTGTAAGTGACAAGTGAATAGGTACAGAGATTCCCGACTTAGTCATTGTCGAACCAACCAATGCTCCAAGAAGCGTACCCAAACTAAACGCAGCATGAAAACCGGTTAAGAGCGACTTTTGTGCAGCTCTCTCAACTGCGGTTCCCTCTACATTCATCGCTACATCACAAATTCCTTGCCCAAAACCGAAAACAACTAGCCCTAAAAATACCATAATACTATTTATCAGCCATGAACCACTGATACCAACAATTAAGAGTCCAAAAGAAACTACTGATAGACCAAAAACCATGACAAAACGTCCGCCCTTTTGAGCAATAAGAATACTAGCACTTGTCAATCCGATTATCGATCCTACGGAAAGCCCAAATATGATTACACCCATCTCTGCTGTTGTAGAACCTAGAGCATCCCTAATTGCAGGCGTGCGAGATACCCATGATGCGAATGCAAATCCAGTCAGTGCAAAAATGAAATAAATGGCGACCCGCCATAATTGAATTTGCCGGCTATTTAATGAAGAATCCATAATTAACCTCCTAGTTATAGAGTTATAAAACTTTTTAAACATGTTTAAAAAGTATGGTGAAAACAAACTTATTAAACTTATTTAAAAAGTGAAGAATCAAATACTTATTTAACATCTTTAATAAGTTAGACAGTCAACTCAATAAGATTCCCTTCAGGATCTTTTATAACACTCTCATAGTACCCATCGCCAGTCAAACGAGGCCCATTAATGAGGGAATAACCGCAATTTTTAAATTTGGCACTCATCTGATTGACGGCGTCTTCACTTCCTAAGGAGATTGCAATATGAGCCCAACCAATTTAATCATCGGGATTTGTCTTAACAATTCCCTCTTTACGCATAATCTCTAATCGTGCGCCAGATTCAAAAGTAAGAAAATAAGATTCAAATTTCTTTTCACTATTATGATATTTATTGTTTGACTTACAATTAAAAAAAGTTTCGTAAAACTCCCTCATCCCTTCCAGATCATTAACCCATATAGCAACATGTTCAATTTTCATTTATTTATCACTCCCCAGTATTATTTTTTTCTATATTTTAGAATTAATTGAGGCTCACCACCTTTTTTGACTATCTTTTAAATATTCAATCGATCATAAGTTTAAGACAAAGACTTTGTAATCCAAATAAATAGTCTTGTTTCCAATCACCCGTTGTAAGCACAGGGAGGTGTTCGGACGGAACGTAATTTGAGCTAGTAATTTTAATTTTATCTAATATAACTTTTTCAACTTCATCTTTACAAAAAATGATGATATGAGGGTTAATTATTGCTACAAATGAGGCGATTAACCTGCTGATTGCATCAATTTCATAGTCCTCACTTATGTTTAGGTTTTTAAGTCCTCTTCTATTTTTTAATGCCTGCCCAAAATTTCTTTCATCATACTGAGGAACGAATGAAACCTCTCCTGAGAAAAAAGTACTTCCTCTAACAACATCACCGTTTACCATAATTCCCGCACCTGGACCGTTTTGACCTGAATACAAATAAACAAGGGATTGCTTATCTTTTATATCTCTATTATTGTGAAAACCTAAAACAGCTGCATTCATATCGTTCTCTACTATGACAGGAATCGAAAAATGCTCTTCATAATATTCTTTTAAGTTAATGTTTTGAAACTGTTCGTATCCTGGGATATAAAACATTTTTCCATTATCAACCGCCGCTGGAACTCCAATCGACATTGAACTGATTTTTGGATATTTATTTATTATATTTTCAATAGTCATCGTTAAAAAATGCAAACTATTATCTATTAATGCACTTGGCGCATTGCCTTGTTCCTTTATTTCACCGACACAATTAAAAATTTTATAATTCGTTTCTGTTTTTTCTAAAAATATTACTAATCCTAACATATGTTCAGGATTGTAAGAATATCTTTTTGCCCTTCTTCCACCACTAGAGTTATCTAATCCAACTAAAAGAACTTCTCCTTCTTTTTCCATTTCTGTTAGAAACTTACTAATTGTCGGAAAACTAATTTCTAGCCTTTGACTTAATTCAATTTTAGTTGCACTTCCTAGTTTTAAAAGTGTTGTACGAATACCACGAAGGACCATTTTCTTCATAGTGCTTGGAGTTGCTAAAAATTCATTCACTAAATTCACCCCCTTAAAAAACTTATTAAACGACTTTAATAAGTTAATGACCTTAATTTACCATATACTCTTGATTAAAACAATTGAAATTGAATTATATAGAGAATTATAGATTTATATTTTTGAGTTAGTACATAAAAATAGAGTAGCGAAAAGCTACTCATAATCTTTAACTATTTATTTTAAAAATGTGCTAGGCATTACAACAAGAACTACCTCTCCACGAGCACAAAGAATATCATTTGCGAATAATTCTGTATGAACTTTCCATTTTTTAGGATGGATTTCTTCAACAGTTCCAACTGCTTTTAGTGGAACATCTTGTGGAGTTGGTTTAAGATATTCCACATTGAGGGCAGCGGTTACAAATCTAGGTGGTACTGAGCCATCTCCTATTTCGTTCCCATTCTTACGGTGTAAAGCAAGTGAGGCAGAACCTGTCCCATGACAATCAATTAACGAAGCTATTAATCCACCATAAATAAATCCTGGAATTCCCATGTACTTTGATTCCGGTGTAAAGATCGTAACAGTTTTATCACCATGCCACCCAGTCCGAAGATGATGACCATCTTTATTTAATCGACCACACCCATAACACCAAGCGAAATCATCAGGGTAAATATCTTGTATTGCTTTTTCAATTATTTCTTCCATCATTCATCCTCCATATTAATTTATTAAGTAAAATTCAACGTAATATGAGCAATTGTTCGTTCATATTGTACTATAAATATATACAAGGTCTTACTTATGCACAATAGTTTCCTGATAATTCCGTTAATATTAACTATACTTTTATAATAAAGTAATATTTTTTAAGTTTATAAATAACTAACTTTTGATACTAAAAATTATGTACACAAGGAGAATTAGTAACAGAACAACGTCTTATATTCAAACATTAGTTGAACAATTTCATTACTTTTTCATATGTATTTTCATAGTTCAAATTATTATAAAAATTCATTTCCCAAAAATCATTTATTTTATCGAAGTTCTCTTCGCTTAATGATACCCATACATCCCAAATAAATTTTTGATTTGTATCGATAATAGGAATTTCAATATTTCCACGAATAAAAAAATACTTATCATCAATAATACATAAATCATCGTTCATCTCGACTCGACCTTTGTGCTCATTAACTGGAATTTCAAAAAAATAGTCAGGAGCTGCACTTCCGTAATTCATCGGTAACTCCTCATGATATTTTCCACAACACTTGCATACAAAACCATTACTCAAGTGATTTCCCCCAATACGTTTACTAATTTGATAATAAACTAACTTTTATTTTTGATGAAGTGGAGAATCATTAATAAAACTAGACTGCCATTTACCAAAATAAAAAAAGCCGCATAATAACAGCTAAATGGAAAGTACGCTTGACATTACTCTTGTTGCACGATAAGCTTACTTTACGGAAAGTTAACTTTCCATAACAAAGGGGGGAACACGTTGCTAAACCGTTTAGAAGAAATCCGCAAACAACGCGGAATTAAGCAAGAGGAATTAGCAACAGCTCTTGAAGTGTCAAGGCAAACTATAGGTTCACTAGAAAACGGGCGTTATAACCCATCTATCCTTTTAGCGTTCAAGATTGCTCGTTTTTTCGGTATGAGTATCGAAGAAATTTTTATTTATGAGGAGGATGAAAGTATATGAAAAAAACTAAATCGATTTATTATCTTACTGTGGTAGCCTTAGTACTACTAGTAGGTGGTATATACTTCATCAAAACAAATGGAAATCCACAAGGTTTGCAGCGAGTGTTACCTTATATCTGTTTTGGCCTTGGCTGTAGTATTTTTGGTCACGGTATGGGAGAAATATTGATCCGCTTGGCTATGAAGAATAATCCCGTCGCAGCAAAGCAGCTAGAGATTGACAAGAAAGATGAGCGTAATTTGACAATCGCTAATCAAGCAAAGGCGAAAGCATATGACATGATGGTTATTATGTTTGGAGCTTTAATTTTAGCATTTTCCTTGATGGATATAGATTTAATAATGTTGTTGCCATTAGTTATTGCATATATGTTTTTCCTTGGATATAACAGTTATTACCGTATAAAGTTTTATAAAGAGATGTAATATAATTCATGTAATACCTTTAGCTAAATCATGTACACCGTAAGCATCATTTAATCCAAAAATGCCCTCTATTGACCATATGATTATATAATTTTCACCTATATTACCTTCAGCCCTATTTCCTTTATTTGATAATTCATTATTCAACTAAATTGCCAACTAGTTGAATAAAAAAAGTTTTCCATTTACACAAAAAGTATCCAAAATAAAAAAGAGGAATTTTCCTCTTTTTTTAAATTTCACACCGAAAATTTATATTGTTTTCATCACATCAATTACTTTATCAATATCATTTTTCGTAATCCAGTAATGTGTAGCAAAACGCATCATGCCATCTTCTTCTGGCGCAAAAGTGATAATTCCGTTCTCTTTAAAAATTTGTTCAATTTCTTCTGGACTTCTTCTCATATCAATCATTTGGAAGAATACTAAATTGATATGAAGTTGAGATGTGTCAACATTAATTCCTGGGATTTCACTTAGTCTATTAGCTAAATATTGAGCATTTTCATGATCTTCATGTAATCGTTTTGTCATTTTTTCTAATGCGATTATACCAGCGGCTGCTAAAAATCCAGATTGTCTCCAGCCTCCACCTAGTAATTTTCGTTTCTTTTTCGCTTTTTCAATAAAATCTTTACTTCCAGCAAGGATTGAACCTACTGGAGCACAAAGACCTTTTGATAAACAAAACATTACCGAGTCACTATATTGAGATAATTCTTTAACATCCGTTTTTAAATAAGTAGCAGCGTTAAATATCCTTGCACCATCTAAATGAACAGGAATATTTGCATCTTTTGCTATGCTATAAACTTGCTTCATATAGTCGATATCAACTACAGATCCATTTGAATAAGCATTTTCTAAACAGATTAGTGAGGTTTCTGGATAATGAATGTCATCAGGTCGGATAGAATGTTTGATTCGTTTAATATCCATCTTTCCGTAAGTTGTTTGTAATGTTCTTAGGTGAACACCTGCAATAATTGAAGCAGCACCTACTTCATGTTCGAATATATGGCAATCCTCCCCAAGGATGACTTCAGTACCACGATCACAATGTGTAAACAAAGCAAGCTGGTTACCAAATGTACCACTTGGCACAAATAAAGAAGCTTCTTTCCCAACCATAGAAGCAGCTAGAATTTCTAATTTTTGTACAGTTGGATCATCCCCATAAACATCATCGCCGACCTCGGCTGAAAACATGGCTTGTCTCATTTCATCTGTAGGATTTGTTACAGTGTCACTTCTTAAATCGATAAACTTCATTTTCATTCCCCTTTTTACTATTTTCAGAATTATCTAAACTAGTTTAATAGACGCATCGAGATTTAATTTCTAATACAAGTACCCATCTCGTTGTCGGAAATTGGAGGATAAATTTAGTTATTAAATGCGTTGTTTTTTTCAAATTCCTTTAAACCCATAAGCAAAAGCTTCTCAGTAATGTCCTCAATTCCAGTATGATGATCTAGTGCAATTTGTTTAATCTTTTCTTTTATTAAATCTTTCACAAAAATAGTTAGTTGCTCTTGATTACTCGTAAACACAATAAAACCTGGTCTAGTAGAAAGCTTACCATCAATTAAACAGTTTTGTAAAATTTCAAAATCTTGTTCAATTTGTACATCAAGATACGGTAGTTTAATTGGTTTTATTTCGACCTTAATTGAGTTGTTCATTATATAAAGATTCATATTTTGATGTCCAATGTGTTTATAAAATGAATCGATAATGCCAAAAATCGGGGCGCTAATTGATTGAGGTATTGGAAATTGAAATGAGATCATTCCTCTTTTAGTACTATGACTGGCTTTCTTCATTTCATAGGCCTTTCTAAAACCACGGCTTATAAGTTCTTCTTTGTTTAAAAGTTCTCCCATATTCGTTTTTGCTACGATTTCAGTATTTTCATTAAGCTCGATGATTCGGGCTTTTTCGTTCGAGTTTGGAATTTCATATAGACCGAATAAGTAAAATTCTAAGTCTTTTGTAAAAAATGACTTTTTTCTTGATGCATTTTTTTGTGAGAATTTTAGATTTTCAATTTCTTCTTCTGGAATAAATACAGTTAATCTACCTTTAAAATTTACTTTACTTGCGTTAATTTTTCCGGCTTTTATATATTGATGGATTGTTGCTTTTGATACTCCTAATAAATTAGCTGTTTCAAGAACAGTTAATCCTACCGGTTTTACAGTTTGAGACTTTAACTGATTAAGATCCTCTAGGTAAAACCTCATTGTCCCATCGATTTGCCAATCCTCATAAACAAGCTTAAGTTTCCCAGCCTTTACATAATTGTAAATCGTTTGTTTCGATACACCTAACAGTTCTACAGCCTCATTTGTTGTAACAATCTCTTTCGTATTTTGATCTTGTTCTAACATTGGAATTCTTCCTTTTTCATTGGTTTATAGACTCATTATATCATAATTATTTCCAACAAATTGTTAAAAAGTAATTAAACAGATACAAATTAATCTATTTATTTATAAATAATTAATTATACGTAATTTGTTTAAAGTAGAATAATAGTGTATTTTTCTACCTTAATCATTTCATGCATTTTAATATTTATAAAAAATTGAAGTGAATTATTTAACTGGAAAAAGTATTCGAATTAATACTATAAATACAATGATTTATGTATAATAGATTATGAGGTGAGTAATATGTTAGTAAAATCCAATCTACTTATTACAAATTCAATTCATTTCCCAGCTACGAATCTTATTGAATCCAACATAATTGAGTATTTAATAGATGAAACATACTTTCCTATTCTTCTACAAACAAAGTTTGAAAATGAAAAAAATCATCTGATGATCTATGAAAGTTTTTCTGATTTAGACATGATCTACTACTTTGTCCATCAAAGAAAAGATATTCAAAAATCGAAACAACGAAAAGATAGTACAAAGATGGAATACATACGAGAATTACTGCAGTTTTTTCGATACTTGATGAAGAGTGAAGAATTTTTGCGTCAGGATGTAGAATCTTATATAGAGACTTCATTTTTCAAAAATTTAAAACAAAGACACATCGATTCTTATCAACAATGGCTATCTACTTATCAGTACGGTTCAAACAAGAAACAATATCGTGTTACAACTCTTTCAAGAAAACTTGTGATATTAAAAAGCTTTTTTAAGTTTTTATTTGATAGTCATTATGTTCAAGTA
The DNA here is from genome assembly GCF_004138285.1 of Gottfriedia acidiceleris. GTDB lineage: Bacteria > Bacillota > Bacilli > Bacillales > Bacillaceae_G > Gottfriedia > Gottfriedia acidiceleris_A. Next base: position 9,317 of record NZ_SCFN01000017.1, read on the forward strand.
CCTTTATACACTCGAATATTGAATGCAAAAATTACAAAAGATGACCTACCAAATCGCGATTTAGAAGAAAGTGAAGTTAAAGCATTATTGAATTTTTATAATGGAAATATTTTAAAAACGACTATAATCAAATTATTAGCTACAACTGGTATGCGAATTCGGGAACTAGCTGAGGCAAATTGGGGTAAAGTTACAAAGGATTCAAACGGTTATTGGCTCGAAATTGTTGGAAAAGGAAATAAAAAACGTGAAGTTAAATTATTAAATCACGTATTTATAGATCTATGTAAACTAAGGAGTCGACGTGGTTTATCAAATCAAATTTCAAAAACTGATTCAAGTCCATTTTTTCCAAATAAACTGAATCAACATTATTCGTTTAAATATTTATCAAAATATGTAATTGAAATGATAAAAGATTCTGAGTTAACTTTTGTGAAAGATCATAATCGAACGAACAATATTAGTCCTCACTTCTTTCGACATCATTATGCATGTCGTTCAATTGAAAAAGGTGCCAGCATTTATCAAGTTAGTCGAAGTTTAGGTCATGAAAGTATTCAAACGACTGAACTTTATTTAGCAAAAATGATGAATCGAACACAAAATGCAAGTAATGTTTGGGATGATGAAGATTATTAATAAGAAAACCCCCATTTTAAAAAAAAGGGGGTTTTTATACTTTATGCTTGTTTACATAATATTATTATAAATAACTCGTTTAAAATATTTGGCGAAATATGAAAATATAAATTAGTGACTAAAAGATGGAACTTTAAAGCTTTACCACTACTTCAGTTCCATCTTTTAGCTTCGTATCAACAAGTATTAGTCCACGGTTTTTAGTAAGTCCCTGCAGTAACGGCTTCAAATCTTTTCTATCAATTTCAGGAAAATTGAATTTGTTACCATTTTTTTTAATTGCTTTATTTATTAAATGATTAAGCCATTTGGATGTGATGATCAAACTAGCTAAATTTAAAGCCGCATATGGAACGGGAATGGAGAATCGCTTTCCTTCTATTTTCACCTTGACCTTTAACATAATCTACTCAATCACAACAAAAACTTTATCACCGTTAGATGAAGTGATGTCAACGATTTGTCCGACCATTTCGTTTTCGATTGCTTCGATTAAGAGATCAACGTTAATATCTTTTACATATTTTTCAGCTTCAGGAATTTTTTCAGCAATATTTGTACCTACTTTTAAAACAGCCTTTACAAGATTAATCGGTACATTAACATTAACATTATCTCCAACTTCAGAGTTCACACGAATCTTTAAAATTTTATTTCCATATGGTTCTTTTTTTAAAGATACTCGTTCTGGCTGGTCTTTATCTTGTAAAATATTAATCAATTCACTTGCTTTATCCTTATCAATCTTTCCTTCTTCCATCAACGTTAAGATTCTTGAAATCTCGTCTTTCATTAAAAGTCCCCCTCTTTTAATAATTGAATTGCTTTCTCAGCCGTAATTTCGCCTTTTTCCAATAATGTTACAATTTTTGATTTATCTATTTCTGGTTTCTTTTGAGTGGAATATCCAAGAGTAGAGATAATTTCATCTAATTTTCCTCTGACGGTCGGATAAGAAATTCCTAGTTCCTTTTCGACCTCTTTGATATTTCCACGACATTTAAGAAAAATCTCAATAAAATGAAGTTGTTCTTGGCCTAGAGCCGCTAATTTCGATACTTCAAATTCATTTTCGATCGTTGTCTGACAATGATTACAATGTAGCTTAGTAATTTTAAGTGCCTTGCTGCAAACAGGACAATTAGTGAGTAAAGGATACGACATACTGTTCTCCTTTCTTTTATTTAATCATATCATACACTATATATTTAATTTTTCAAACAAAAATTTAAATTTATTTATAAAAATTTATATTTTAATTAAATTATTTAATATTTATATTTAATAAATTGATTCGTCGAACGTAAAAGTTTAATCTTTCTATAAATCTTTATCTTTTTATTCATTAATTCAATGTGTATATTAAATAAATTTATTTTTGGATCATAAAAGTAAAAAAAAAGACTCTTTAAGGAGTCTGGATAAAATCTTTAATTAGCTCGCTCATTATCTATGAGCTTTAGAGGATCATATTTTTTGTCTATCTATTCTCTTTCATCATCGACCAATACTCTCATTTCAATTAAAAATTCTTCTTTTTGATTCGGTGAATAATTATTATGTATTAATGACTCATATATATCACTTTTAATCGTTATTTGATGTTTGTCTATATAGTTAATAAGTCTTTGTAAGTTTGTAAAATAATCATCCGATGATACGCTTTTATAAGTAATGCATATGTATTTTCCTTCGGGTATTGTTGAAACCTCGGTACCCGGCAATAGTAGTGTAGTTTGTTTTTTTGTTAAAACGGGTGTAAATAAATATTGATATGTTACTTCATTAACATGTGTATAAAATTTATATGGCACAATGGCACCATACCCATTGTTCCTAAAACCTTCTGTAGATGCAGCAAATTTCTTCAATTTACTGTATGAGGCATTTAAAATATTTTTCGGGTCTATCCCTTTAGCTTTTGTCTGTATGATTTGCATTTCTTCTTCATACGAAAAAAACACTTCACCAAATTGAGGATAATCCTTTTGTTTTTGCAATCCTTTTTTTGCATTCGCGATGATTTTTTCAATTTCGATTAATGAATCTATTTTTTCCTTTACAATTTTTTCTTGTTCTGTTAAAAAGGAGAAAAATTCATCCCTCTTTAGCCCCTGTACTTCTTTCATCTCTTCTAATGGAGTACCAATATATTTGAGTGATTTGATTAAATCGAGAAGATGAATTTGTGAGTCTTTGTAATATCGATAATTCGTATCTGGATCGACATAGGCTGGTTTAAATAAGTTGATTTTATCATAATATCGGAGTGCTTTAATTGAAATATTAACTAATTTGGATACCTCACCTATTGTATAAAGTTTTTCCTTCACTTCAATCACCTCCACAATCTTATTTTAGCAAAAGAAGCATATTCTTTATTCGAAAAAAAGAATACGCTTTTTTGATTAATTATGCTGTTCGATATACTGGCATTTTCCAGGCAATTGTTAAACCAACACCACTCGCTAATAAGACTGTTGCAAAATAAAATGGATAGTTTAAGTCTATATCAAATAGGATTCCACCTATTATAGGTCCTATTACATTCCCAAAACTAGTAAACATTGAATTCATTCCACCTACAAAGCCTTGTTCATTACCTGCAATCTTAGATAAATAGGTTGTAACGGCTGGACGCATTAAATCAAAGCCTAAAAATACTGTAATCGTCACAAGTAAAATCATAAAGTATGAGTTCACAATTGTCATTAAAAACACTAGTATTGTAGAAAGGATTAAACTATATCGAATTAATCGAATTTCTCCCATCCATTTAGTTAATCGATCAAATAGTGCTACTTGAGCAATCGCACCAACGATCCCGCCGCCAGTAATCATGATTGCTATGTCTTTCGGTGTAAAACCAAATTTATGATTTGTGAACAGTGAAAATAATGATTCAAAAGCTGACAATCCAAATTGTGAAATCAATATAACCATAAACGAGATAAAATACATCGGTGCAAAAATCCGTTTAAATCCTGGTTTTTGTCCTTTTTCTTCATTACTGACTTGATTTCGTTCTGGCTCGGGAAGGACTGTAATAGATAAAATCCCTGCGAAAATCGCCAATCCTGCTGCAAAGAAGAAAGGTATGCGTGGACCATATTCTGCTAAAAATCCTCCAACACCTGGTCCAACAATAAAACCTGTTGAAATTGCAGCCGACATATAGCCGAGTGCTTTTGCTCTTGTTTCGACAGTTGTAACATCTGCTATAAATGCTGTTACAGCTGGCATAATGAATGCCGCACTTATACCACCTAGCATACGTGAAATAAAAAGAACCTCAATCGTTTTACCCATTCCGAATAAAAACTCTGAGATACTAAAGATTAATAAACCCGTTATAATCATTTTTTTACGTCCGAACTGGTCTACCCAGCGACCTGCAATTGGTGAAAAAAATAATTGTGTAATAGCAAATGCAGCTACCATATAGCCGACAATTGTACCAGATATATTTAACTCATTCATAATTGAAGGTGTGACTGGTATTACTAAGCCAATTCCTAAAAAAATAATGAATAAATTCATTAATACTAAAGATAACATTATGTTTTGTTTTTTCATCTTAACTCAACTCCTTTTAAAACTCTACAAAACATAATGTAAAGCCTCCTCCAAGGGGAGAGTCAATTGATTTTTTTATCATTTTTAAATTCTATTTTTATGAATTCGCTTTCTTAATTTTATTAAATTAAATCTTTTAATCTATTTCTTTAAAATATAAAAAAGAGCCTCTTTGAGAGAAGCTCATTGTAATTGGTACTTTGCATTAATCTATATAATATCATTGAAAGCTTTTAAAATTTTTATATATCTTAATGATAATCTTATTTAACGTGACGAGTTTTTTGAAACATTCCGAGAATGCTCGATGTGACAAAACCAAGGGTTAGCGCGAAGGTTATATGTTGGTACAGACCGACGTCATCAACAGCACCCATATGATGCCAAATATCGTTTGGTAGCGTTTTCCAAATATACCACAAGCATGATGTTACGATAACGGTAATAATTGGAATAGTCAGGCGCTTCCCAAGCGATGAAGCAATAAACATCATTAAAGCTAAACCAAGAATCGGTGTACTACCAAAAAACCATTGAAGTATATGAAAATCGATATTCTCCATCCATATCCCTCCTCATTCTAATTGTATGAGGAGTTTTTATTAAAAAGTAATGAAATGCCTTTATAAGTTAGAAATTAAGATGGCATTTCTTTAATGTGGAAGTTTATCAATATATAAATAAAGTCAAGGCCGGGTGGCCTTGACTTTATTTTACAATTACTTTTCCTACCATACCTACATTAAAATGGTACTTACATGTAAGATCATATGTATTTGCTTGTTTTGGTAACACTGAAATGGTTTTTTCACTTCTCGGTTGAACTTCTTCATCAATATTGAGCATTTTCACAGTAAATGTATGTGGTTTACTCCCTTTATTTCTCAATAATAAAGTTGTTTTTGTACCATTTGGAATCGTGATGTTTTTCGGATTAAAGTAATCATCATTCAACTCTACTACGATTGTTTGTGCTCGGTCATTTGCATCTGAACCTTTAGATTCAGCAAAAGCTTTGAAATTACCTGGTGTTGCCATCAACACAATCGTTGCTAAAAAAACAATTAGTCCTGATAACCAATTTTTTATTAACATTTGAACTCCCTCCTTTCCTATGCAATATTCTTTTCCATTTGATGGAATATTATCACGATTTTTTAAAAATAACTGGTATAAAAAAACTGTTCTCTTTAGAGAAAACAGTTTTTAATTTATTTCAAGTTATAGATTTGCTTCCCATTTTGCGATTTCTTCTCGTACGATTGGTGCAACTTCTTTACCCAATAGTTCGATTGCGTTCATTACGTCTGCATGTGGCATCGAACCAACTGGTACGTGAAGCATAAATCTTGTAATACCTACATTTTTTCGGAGGTGAATGATTTTTTGTGCTACAGTATCAGAATCACCAACATAAAGTGCACCTTCAAAGCTTCGTGCCGTATCAAATGCAGATCGGTCATAAATTCCCCATCCCCGTTCCTTTCCAAGCTTATTCATAACTTGCTGTGTTGATGGGAAAAATTTATCAGCTGCAGTCCTAGTATCCTCTGCGATGAACCCATGTGAATGGGATGCAATCTGTAGTTTGTTTACATCATGACCAGCATGAGCTGCTGCTTTTTTATAAAGCTCGACAAGTGGTGCGAACTGAATTGCCCGTCCACCTATAATAGCAATTACTAGTGGAAGTCCTAATAATCCAGCTCGAACAACTGACTCACTGTTTCCGCCGCTTCCAATCCAAATTGGCAGGGGCTCCTGTACTGGACGAGGATAGATTCCTATATTGTTAATGGCTGGACGATGTTTTCCACTCCATGTTACGAATTCAGATTTTTGCAAGGTTAACAGTAAATCCAGTTTTTCTTCAAAAAGTTCATCATAGTCGTTTAATTTATAGCCAAATAAAGGAAATGATTCGATGAATGAACCCCGTCCCGCCATGATTTCCGCTCGTCCATTCGAAATACCATCAAGCGTAGCAAAATCTTGAAATACTCTTACCGGATCTGCTGATGATAGTACAGTTACGGCACTTGTTAGCCGAATACGATTTGTTTGGAATGCAGCCGCTGCTAGTACGACAGCTGGCGATGATGCTGCAAAATCATTACGATGATGTTCACCTACTCCAAATACATCTAATCCTACTTGATCTGCAAGAATAATCTCCTCAACCACTTCACGCAATCGTTCTGCATGACTTATTACATCACCCGTATTTGCATCAGGTGTTGTTTCTACAAAAGTACTGATTCCTATTTCCATTAAACTATTCCTCCGAATTTCTGTAATTTTTAATCAGATTTTGAGTAGATTTACAAGTTTCTTTTGCTATATTTATTAATCTTTTTAAATATACCTCAAATTCGAGATAAATTCTAACAAAGTAGTATAACAGCGTTAACTAGTCATTATATGTATTTCGAGAAAAAATACATTTTCTGAATATTTAGAGTATAATAGAGTATTAGAATTACTTCTATGTTCCTCTTCAAAAATTCTAATCAAAAATATTATCCAAAGTAGTGAGAAAGGAAGTTTAGGTATGAATAAAACTAAACCAACTGAAGTAACAGTTGACGGTTTCTTTAAACGTCAGTTAAATCGTTTTTCTACACCATTTGGAAATAAACTAGGAGAACTCCCTGTTGAAACAGGTCGATATCGTCTCATTTGGTCAGCTGCTTGTCCATGGGCCCATCGCGCTGTTATTGTACGAAAAGTGCTAGGCTTAGAAAATACGATTAGTTTAGGAACCGTCAGTCCAATGCGTCCGAGATTGCCTCACTTGGATTGGGAATTTTCTTTGGATTCAGGAGGAGTTGATCCAATATTAGGCGTTCGCTATATGAGTGAAATCTATCAAAAATCTGATCAAAACTATTCTGGACGACCGACAGTACCTGCAATTATCGATATTAGTTCTGGTAAGGTTGTCAATAATGACTATTTTAGGCTAACAAATTATTTCGAAACTGTTTGGAAGCCGTATCATAAAAAGAATGCACCAGATTTATACCCAGTTTCCATCCGCCAAGAAATTGATGCGTTAAACGAAATCATATTCACTGATGTAAACAATGGTGTATACAAATGTGGTTTTGCACAATCCCAGAAAGCTTATGAAGATGCTTATGAAACGTTATTTAATAGATTAGATGAGCTAGAGCAACGCTTATCTAAACAACGTTTTTTATTTGGTGATAAAATTACTGATACTGATGTTAGGTTATTTACAACACTTGTACGGTTCGATGCTGCATACTTTACAGCCTTTAATACGAATCGAAATTTAATACGAGAGTATAAAAACTTATGGAGCTATGCACGAGATTTATATCAAACACCAGGGTTTGGGGATACTACTGATTTTGATGCGATTAAGCGACACTACCATTTATCGATTACCATTTCGCCCGACAAGGAAGAACCAAAAGTCTTACCAAAAGGTCCAGAACTTACGATTTGGAATTCGAAACACAATCGAGAAGATTTAAGTGGACAAAAAGAAAAATTCCTCATTCATTAAAGCAAAAGGAGATGCAATCGAAATGGTAAAAATAGAAATTTGTAATGCCGAAAAAGAGATGTTTCAGTCCATTCGAGAACAAAGAATTAACGCTTATTATGAATACGTGAACTTATTACCAGTTAATCATTGGAATGCTTTAAAGAATTCCTTATTCTCGAATGTTGATGAACAAGAAGGTGTGGAAATAATTGTTGCCACGCTTCTAGGAAAAATTGTCGGAAGTGTTGTTTTATTTCCTGCAAAAACAAATGCCTATGAAGGTTATGTCGACGAGCTTGATTACCCTGAAATACGAATGCTTGCTGTAGAGTCAGACTATCGCGGTCAAGGAATTGCTTCTGCGCTAATTTCAGAATGTATTAATCGGACTAAGGCAAAAGGATTCGATGCGATCGGATTACATACTGGTGAATTTATGAAAAATGCCATAAGTTTATATGAAAGTATCGGATTCAAACGATTGCAGAAGTTTGACTTTGAACCAGCAAATGATGGGATTATCGTCAGAGCTTATCAGTTGAAAATTAATGAATAAGATTAGATTTTAAAATTAGAAAAAATCACATTTAAAGGGCTGTCCAAAAATTCACCACCTGCAAACAGCCCTTTTTAGTTTATTCATATGTAGTATTAAAAAAACAAAGAGCCCTTTTATTTTTTAGCAACATATTTACTAGGTGGCAAAATAAGATTATCAGCAAAAAAAAATCGACTAAAGAGTCGACCTACTAAATTAGCTATTCATTTCTTCTACAGGATAAATTATTCCCATGAAATGTACAAATGAGTGACGTTTCACTTACTTATTTTTTATTCGAAATAGAAGCTAGTCCTCGTCCTATTAAGTTCGCAGAAATAGGTTTTTTACCTAATTCCCTTGCCCAAATTGATAATTGTCCGATGTGGTGAATTTCGTGAGCGATAACATGTCGCATGATTTCTCCCCAAGTATCCGTCAAAACTCTACCATCTGGAAGTGTATCGTAAAATAATTGATTTTCCATACGATTATCCCACTTGTTCACAAAGTTCTCGACTTCGATATGAAATTTTATATCTAATTTTCGAACCTTTTCCAAGCTATTATACTGTTCGAAATTCTCTTGAAAATCATCCTTACCTTGCAATAAGCGGATCCAACTCCACTCCACATCAACAATATGAAAAAGAGTATGTAAAATACTTCCCATTCCACCCGTTCGTTTTCTAAGAAGCTCCTCTTCACTTAACTCTTCACACCAACGATACCAATCTTCTCTAACCACCCAGTTATATTTAAAAAAAGTCTGCAAAAAAATCCTCTCCCCTTTATTAAAAAATTAACCAGTAAAATATACAACTATTAAAGTTTTCCTGTTAATTAAAGTAAATTACTAATATATAAATAATTATATGTATCCATGCCCATATTTTACACAAAAACATTAAACAACTCTTGTCTCCAGCTAAGAATATAAGAAATCCAAGTGCTTATATTACTGTGATGATATAACTTTTACTAGCTGAGGCATTATTGAACCGAGATGTTTCGAATATTGGAGTTGAATGACAGCATTACTATGGAAACTATTATAATCTTCTAAAATGATTTTATTATCTTTCATAATGATTAAAGCTGAGCCTGAACTTTGATTGCGTACTTTTATTTCTTCAACCCAGTTAATGATTTTATTGAATTTATCACACATATTCTTAAGCCACCTATCATTCATATAAATCTTTAATTTCAACAAAAAATTAGGATTTTCTTGTCCAAATAAAGCTGCATTGTAATTCACCTATGTAATTCTACTTTTTAAAACACATCAAATGATTTTGTGTTAAGCAACTCTCCTATTTAATTTGTGTTAATTAATCAGAAATATCATCTTCACTTAAGAATACTATCTTATTATGATGCTTTTTAATTTAAATTTGGAGTGAATTAGTTGTCAAAAACAGATGAATCAAACATTTTAATCGAGCCTTGGAACGAAGCAGATCTTAATTTACTTCTGTCATCAAATACGAATAGTATGATGAAATATCTTGGAGGACTAGAAAGTTTGAACCAAATTATGAGTCGGCACAAGCATTATCTTGAAATGAGTAGAATAGGTACAGGACAAATGTTTGCAATCATTTTACTTCCGTACAGAACAAAAATTGGAACTGTTGGCTACTGGGATCGAATATGGGATGGTAAACTTGTTTATGAAATTGGTTGGAGCATTTTACCACAATTTCAACGAAAAGGTATAGCAACAATTGCAGTAAAAAAAGCTATTAAGAAGGCTCAAAAAGAATCAAAGCATAAATATATTCACGCTTTTCCTTCTGCTAATAACATTCCATCTAATAAAATATGTGAAAAATTAAATTTCAAGTTTATTAAAAAATGTAATTTTGAATATCCAATCGGTCAATTTATGGTATGTAATAATTGGCGACTAAAGACAATAAAGAAAAAATGAAGTTAAGTCTAACGATGGCTTAGCTTTCTTTGTTTGAACCAAATTCCTTTTAGAACCCGTTATGTTTATCTATAATTCTAGTATTCTCACTAATTTTTCAATATAATAAGTAGATGATTTGATTACGCAAAAAAAGCTGATTCCAATTTAATATTGGCTCAGCTTTAAGTATATTTTATTCAAAATAAAATAATGAATCGTGAGAAGTATTTGTCTGATAGTAATTTACTAAATCTTCTACAGAGATCCCTCTAATTTCAGCAATATCATTAAAACTCATATCATAGTGATATGACAGTTCATGTAATGATAATGCTGGATTATTCGCTAATAATTCATAATCAGGTAAATTTTCAAATTGTTGTGACATACTCTTCACTTCCTTTTACAGTTTCTTACTATCCTTTCCTAAAATTTACAAATTTAGTCAAGATTCGTAAAAAGAAATGAATTGTACATAAAAATGATTAGTTAGGTGGTTCTATGATTCAAACTATTTTACACGCTGCTTTATTATCTTTTGGATTAATTCTTCCTTTAGGGGTACAAAACGTCTTTATTTTTCAACAAGGTGCAACTCAAAAAAGATTTATTAATGCACTTCCTGCTGTAATAACTGCATCGATTTGCGATACATTATTAATTACTTTATCTGTTACAGGGGTTTCAGTGCTAATTTTAACATCACCTTATTTAAAAACCGCTCTTTTAAGCTTTGGCGTTTTGTTTTTAACATATATGGGCTGGCAAACATGGAAAGCTAAATCTTCAAAAGTAACTACAAGTCAGGAGCATTTTTCAGTAAAAAAACAAATACTGTTTGCTACATCAGTTTCACTTCTAAATCCTCATGCAATTTTAGATACTATAGGAGTAATTGGAACAAATTCACTTCAATATGATGGAATTGAAAAAATTGCTTTCTTGGTAACTTGTATTGCAGTTTCGTGGATCTGGTTTTTGTCACTCGCAATAGCCGGTAGAACGGCTGGAAAACTTGATCAATCAGGTAAATTTATGCTGATTATTAATAAAATATCGGCTATCATAATTTGGTGTATTGCAATTTATCTAATTAAAGGTATATTAGCTGGATAGAAAATGCAGTTAATGGATATATCCTGAATCCTGCATTTTAATTTTTTCTATAAAATTAGAAAAAGTGGAAAGAAGACAATGTTAGAAAAGCTTCTATTAACCTCAATAATTTCTCTTTTTCTTCCTCGTTTAGCATTGAATTAGCTTTACGTATGAGGTTCATACCTTCTATCCAATCATTTTCATCCATTGGTACATACCCAGCTAATTGAAACAACTGCATAACAGGAACACCGAGTGGTTCTGCCAACTTTCGTATAATTTCAGTTGATGGAATACCTCTTTTACCATTCTCAATTTGTGAAATATATGAATGGGATACATTTGCTTTTGTTGCAAGGCATTTTATTGATAGTTTTTTTTGTAATCGTGTCTGTCTAATAAATTCAGAAAATATTTTTGAACGTTCCTCAATAATTTTATCCTTATAGACCACATCTATTTTCAGATTACCTTCCATTTCTTTCTTTCCAAGATTGAGTACTTCTTCTGAAATGTTTCGTAAAGGAGTTTTCAATCTTTCAGGTGCATTAATAATATAAGCACACCAAATTAATTCTTCAGCATTTCCACCAGTCACTTTTGCAATCGTTCTAGTTAATTTTTCCTCAGGTGGAGTCAACTTCGCATTTTGTAATTTGCTTAAATAGCTCTTGTCTTTTGAAAAACCCAACTTATTTAATTCTTTGGCTATATCAGTCAAACTTAAATTTGAATTTTTAATATATTGCCTTAATAATTTGTAGTACATACTCACACCTTTTTCTTATTTTGTTCTATTTTTATTTTTATGTGTACAACATGTACTTTGACACAGTTGAAAATTGGGTTATTTTGGAAATTTCTATTTTCATGACGAAATGCTTAGTAACTCACCTACCAAATAGGTAAAATGAACTAAACCCACTCTTTTGCTGAGTGGGTTCCTTAAAAACTTATAAATTTTTTACGCTTCCTGCCCATTTACCTGAATTATTTCGGATACTCTATTTTGGAGAATTTCAATTAATACTTCGTCCATAAACTGATAGTCATCAGCTATATCTAGATTGATAATCTTTTTTTCATAAAGTAAATCACCGAACTTATCGCGAATTCTTCTTAAATGTTTTTTCTCCATTACAAAAATAATATCTGCCCAACCAATATGTCCCTCTGTCACTTTTATCCTGGCACCAGCTTCTGTCCCTGCTGATCTTGCTTGGTAGCCATTATATAAGTGAAAAATTTTTTCTGCTGTAGGACTTCTCCATTGATTTTTGCTACAAATGAATAATAATTTAATTCTTCTTCACACCTTACTATTAATTATTTTTCACTAAATAAATATGAGCCAAGTGATGTTCAGTATGCCAAGCATATAAAGCTAAGATGAAATCTATACTAATATTGATTTTAAGCTCAGGGTGATAACAAGTTCGATTAAACTCTTCCTCTGTTAGTGATTCAAGTAAAACTACGTAACGTTCGTGAATACCTTCGATTATTTTTAAAGAACTATGAAAAGCAAAATTCGAATCACTTAATGAAATCCATGCATTTTCATCATATGCTTTGATAGTAGGATTTTCTTCAGTTAAAGCTAATTTAACTCTAATAAGGCTATTCATATGGCTATCAGCAACATGATGAATAACTTGTTTTGGTGTCCAACCACCATCACGATAAGGTGTGTTTAATTGTTCTTCAGTAAGTGATATGATTGCTTCTTTATATTTAATAGGAGCATCTCTTAGAATTTTAATAAATTCTTTACGTTGTTGATGAGTGTAGCTTGATGGTAAAGTAAATCTGCCAATCGGATATTTTAAATTTTCCATTTCAAATCCCCCGTTTATTAGCTATTTATAAAAAAACAACAAAGCCTTTCAAAAGACTTTGTTGTTAAATTACTAATTAAAGTGTATTAAATGTTTCAGTTAATACTGGAACGATTTGTTTTTTACGAGATACAACACCTTTTAACAAAGCAGTGTTGTTTTCTAAAGTTACATTGTATGCTTTTTCAACTGCATTAGATGCATTTCCTTTTGCAACTGCGATCGAGTCGTTTGTTAAAATATCAGTAACAACGAATAAGAATAAGTCTAATCCTTTATTAGCAACGATGCCGTCAAGTACATTTTCTAATTCAGCTTGACGAGAAAGTACGTCATTTGTATCAACTGCGTTTACTTGCGCGATTTCTACTTTATAGTTACCCATTTGGAATTCCTTAGCATCAAGTGAAACTAAAGACTCTATCGATTTATCAGCTAGATTTGCACCTGCTTTTAACATTTCCAGACCATATTCTTCTGCATTTACACCTGCGATTTCTGCAAGTTCTTTTGCAGCAGCAACATCTTGATCAGTACAAGTTGGAGATTTAAATAATAATGTATCAGAAATAATTGCTGAAAGCATTAGACCAGCAACTTCTTTCTGAATTTCGATATTATTTTCTTTATACAATTTGATTAAAATTGTAGCAGTACATCCAACTGGCTCACAACGGTAGTATAAAGGATCGCTAGTTTCAAAATTAGCAATACGGTGATGATCAATAACTTCAAGTACACGAACTTGTTCGATATCATCAGCACTTTGTTGACGCTCATTATGGTCAACTAAAATTACATTATTTGTTTCAGCTACAACTTTTTCTACTAAACGTGGTGCTTCAGATTTAAACGTATCAAGTGCAAATTGTGTTTCTGCACTTACATCACCTAAACGAATTGCTTCAGCATTTTCACCTAATGCCTTTTTTAATTCTGCATATGCAATTGCAGAGCAAATTGTATCTGTATCTGGGTTCTTATGACCAAAAACTAGTACTTTTTCCATCAAAAATTCTCCTAACTATATCTTGTTTTTCATTTTTTTATGTATTTTAATGCCAGGAATTGGCTTAAATATAAAACGCTTCAATAATAATACCATATCAAAATAAAAAAAAATAGCCAAAATGGCTATTCTTTACAGTTTGAAGTCAAAGTCAAAAAAACATGTCAATGAGACTAATTGAAAGCGCTTAATTTCCAGGTCACTAAGCCTACTCATCCTATGATACAAAACAAGTCTTTTCAAACAAAAGTTTATTTAATCTTCAGCATTTTTATATGACATTGTTTCCGTAATCGGTTCACTTTTTGGTAACCAATCGATTGGAATATCATCTGCAGCTTTATGATCTTCAAGTAATAATTCGTCAAAATTATTTTGATTTGATTCAATTGATTTGTGCTTTTTTGATTTGCTCATCTATTATACCTCACTTAGTCCTTAATGATTTGGATATAGTTTGTGTAAAAGGCGGCTTCGTTAATACTTATTTTATGTTTTTTATGATAATTTCAGGTATGGATATATTTTTGCGTGGTTTTATATTTTCAATTATGATTTCAGCTATATCTTCTGGATTCATCATTTTTGAAGTTTTATCTTCATCAAAAATACCTGCCCAAAAATCTGTATTCATTCCGCCCATATATGCTGCAAACACCGAAATTGGCGTTCCTGTTAATTCAACAACCAAACTTTCGGTAAAGCCTTTAACTCCGAACTTACTTGCGCAATAAACTGATTCAGTTGCTTTTCCAATTAGACCTGCAGTAGAGACAATATTAACGATCGTTCCACTATTTTGTTTTTTCATTTGTTTTAAAACTTCTTGTGAACAGAAAATGGTTCCCTTTAGGTTAATATCGATCATATTATGTACTGCTTCTTCATTTAATTCTTCTGCAAGTTCAAAAATTCCAACACCTGCATTATTAAATAATAAATCAACTTTTCCATATGTTTGAATGATTGTATCGAAGACTCTTTTTACATCTTCATGTTCTGAAACATCAACAGTATGTATTGAATAATTGTTAGGTAATTGTTTACCAATTTCTCTAAGTTTACTTTCAGTTCTTCCTAATAAACAAATGTGATCTCCATTCTCAGAATACTTTTTAGCTAATGACGCTCCTAATCCACTTCCTGCGCCTGTTATTATAATAACTTGATTTCCCAATCTTAGACCAACTTTCTTTATAAAATATTTATCCGAATAATTTCATTATAGCTATTAAACCAAAACATGATACAATTGTAAAAGTGTTTGTTTAGGAGGTCGATAAATTGAATACTACTAAAACGGATAAAATATCACGCTTTTTTAAACTACTACTTCCGATTTTAATCACTCAAGTGACATTATTTTCGATGTCATTTTTTGATACAATCATGTCTGGTAATAGTAGTCCAGGGGATTTAGCAGGGGTTGCGATAGGTGTTAGTATTTGGACTCCAATCAGTACTGGGTTAACTGGCATTTTAGTCGCAATTACGACAATGGTTGCCAATTTAAATGGTGCAAAACAGGATGAAAAAATAACGCCTCTTGTTATGCAGGCACTTTATTTGGCTGGGATTATTGCAATTGTCATTATTATTATTGGTATATTTTCAATTCATCCAATCTTAAATCATATGAATCTTGATCCGAAAGTTCATCGTGTTGCTCTTCATTTCTTATTCGCATTATCATTTGGAATTTTACCTTTATTTCTATATACAGTCATACGTCAGTTTATTGATGGTTTAGGTAAAACTAGAACGACTATGGTCATTACAGTTATTTCAGTACCAGTTAACGTAATTTTGAACTATTTCCTTATATTCGGTAAAGCTGGTCTTCCACGTTTAGGTGGCGTAGGTTCGGGGGTAGCGTCTGCAATAACGTATTGGATTATTTTTGGAATTGCTTTTTACATTATTAAAACTAAAAAGCCATTTAGCACATTCAATCTATTTAAAAAACTTCCTCCAATTTCATTTGCAACTTGGAAAAGTATTTTAAAATTAGGAGTTCCAATTGGACTTAGTATCTTTTTTGAAGTAAGTGTATTCTCGGTCGTAACATTATTATTAAGTGAATTTGATACTGAAACCATTGCTGCACATACAGTGGCAATGAATTTTGCGAGTCTTCTCTATATGGTTCCATTAAGTATTTCGATGGCTTTAACAATTGCTGTCGGCTATGAAGTTGGAGCGAAAGAGTTTCAAAATGCAAAAGAATATAGCAAAATTGGTTTAGTAATGGCAGTTTCAATTGCTTCATTTTTTGGTATCATCATCTATTTATTCCGATATGATGTAGCTGGATGGTATACAAATGATCCATCTGTACAAATTTTGGCAGGCGGATTCTTAATCTTTGCAGTCATGTTCCAACTATTTGATGCAATTGCTGCGCCAATCCAAGGTGCATTAAGAGGTTATAAAGATGTGAATGCCACGTTAATTATGATGATTTTAGCTTATTGGGTAATAGCATTACCAGTCGGGTATGCACTCTCTAATACAAATCTTGGTGCAAAAGGATACTGGGTTGGATTAATTGTCGGTTTAGGAGTGTCAGCACTAACATTATCTTTCCGATTAGTACAACTACAAATAAAAAAACTAAAGTTATCTGAAGCATAATGAAAAGGATGGGAAACACAATTGCTCAACCCATCCTTTTTTGTATCTTACTCATCTTGTATTGTTATATTAGGATGATCATCATCCAATTGGTCAAGTAATTCGCTAGGGATATGTTTTGGAATTACATCGGGTGGAAGTTCACCATCCATACCTAAATAGTAATGTCGAATAGGCTTTAGTTCGTTAGTCAATTCATAGACTAAAGGAATACTTGTTGGAATATTAAGCGAGGCAATTCCGTCAGCTGAGACTTGATCTAAATATTGCACGATTCCCCTCAAAGTATTTCCATGTGCAGATATAATAACCTTTTTGCCTGCTTTCAATGCTGGTACAATTTCTTCATCCCAATATTTTAATACTCTTTTTTCTGTATCCTCTAAATTTTCAGTAAGCGGGAATTCATCTTTTAACAAGTTTTTATAACGAGGTTCATTTATTTCATATCTTGGATCATCCGGTTTTAGAGCAGGTGGTCTAACATTCATAGATCTTCTCCAAATATTAACCTGTTCTTCACCATATTTTTGGGCTGTTTCGGATTTATTCAACCCCTGAAGTGAACCGTAATGCCGTTCATTTAATCTCCATGTCTTATAAACAGGAATCCACATCATATCAATTTCATTTAAAATAATCCATAATGTACGGATCGCTCTTTTAAGTACTGATGTATAGGCAATATCAAATGTAAATCCATTTTTTCTTAAAACGATGCCAGCTTCCCTTGCCTCGGAAAGTCCGCTCTTCGTTAAATCAACATCAGTCCAACCTGTGAACCGATTTTCAACATTCCATATACTTTGTCCGTGTCTGATTAATACAAGTTTAATCATATTGCTCTCCTTTAAAATCAACTAAATATGATATAGTTTGTTGAAATGTTCATAATTTGATTCACAATAGATTGGAAGAGCAAAATCTTATGTAATTAAAATTCTCAATTAAAAACTGTCATACTTCACCTAGTTAACAATTCTTTTTTTACAAATACTACTTTTTCCACTATTTGTTTATTCGATTTATTTTTATTGAGCTAAGTTCTATTGGAATATAAATCTTATTTTTAAGTACAATATTCCCCATTGAATCATATAGGTTTTCAATTAGTAAAACGAATAAATTATTAGTTGAACGTAATTCATAGTTTGAAGAAGGAAGAACTGATTCTGTAAATTTTATTTCGATTGTTGATGAATGTATTAACTTATAAATATCTTCTTCAAGTATTTTTAGTACACTCTGCTGGTCACCTAAGTTCATTTGATATTGGGAAGCTGTCTCACTTGGGAACATTGTAAAAACATGGGCGACAATTTTATTTTTAGATTTGTACCATCTATTAAACCTGATCATCACTGCCGAATCTTGATTAAATATCTTTTTAACATATTCAAAGTCATCTGAAAAACTAATTTCTAAATAAGCATCTACATCATCAATTGTTTCTGTACAACATTGAAAAACTGTATTATCTATTTTTTCTAAGCCAACACTTCTTAAATTCACATTTTGTTTTATGAAGTTACCTTGTCCATGGATTGTTTCAATATAACCGTCCTCTTTTAGTAAACCCAATCCTTGTCTTAGGGTCATTCTGCTAACATTCATCATCTTAGAAAGTTCTGGTTCAGAAGGAAGCTTACTTCCAATTGGATAGACTCCCTCATTAATTAGTTTAAATAGTTTTTCATAAACCCCTACGTATAAAGGTAATTTTTTTTTATTTTCAACGGACATATCAACACTCCTTATAAATATTATATCGAGTTATGAATTATTCGCAAACTTGTCTGTTAAAGTGGAAACGGTAAACACGATCATTTTTCTTTTAAATAACGTTCCCTGAAAATTTATAAGTATTAAATATAGAGTGCTTAGTTTTCTATTGATTTCTATATTTTGTTGAAATATAATTTAGTTGAAGAAAAATAGACAACTATGTATACAACTATACTTCGTAGTATTAATTTATCATTATTTTGAATAAGTTGTTTTGTTTTATTTTGTAAACGGAATCATATTAGGAAAGAATGATAACCTACAGATAATTTAACATGTGAAATGAGTAAGAATATTAGTTGTATAGGATTAGTTAAGTAAATTTTTAAAATAGAAATGGAGAGAAAATAATATGACAACGCCACATAATACAGCCAAATCAGGAGAAATTGCAAAAACAGTTTTAATGCCAGGGGATCCACTACGTGCAAAATTTATTGCGGAAACATATCTAGAAAACCCAGTACAATTTAATACTGTACGTAATATGTTTGGCTATACAGGAACATATAAAGGAAAACAAATATCTGTTATGGGATCTGGTATGGGCATGCCAAGTATAGGAATTTATTCATACGAATTATTTAAATTTTATGATGTAGAAAATATTATCCGAGTAGGTAGTGCAGGAGCTTATACAGATGAACTAAACATTCACGATATTGTGCTTGTAGATAGTGCTTGGAGTCAATCTACATTTGCAAAGACTCAAGCAGGCGTAGAAGGCGATATTCAGTATCCTTGTGAATCATTAACAAACAAAATTGAAGATACTGCAAAGCAGATAAATACTCCTTTTATTAAAGGAAGAATACATTCTAGTGATGTTTTTTATTATGAAAGTTCAGTTCCAAATTTTGTTGATTTTTATAAAGAGCATAAGTGTATTTGTACAGAAATGGAAAGCTATGCACTATTCCATAATGCGAAAGTCTTAGGAAAGAAAGCAGCTTCTTTACTTACTATTTCAGATTCTTTAGTTACTCATGAAGAGATTAGTGCAGAAGCAAGACAAACTTCATTCGATAAAATGATGAAACTTGCATTAGAAGCTTGTTTATAAAATAAAATTGATTTATTCCTTCTATTGTAGAAAGATAGTGAAGAACAAAAAGTCGATTTCCGCTTTTGGGAAAATCGACTTTTTTGTTCTTATATAACTAAACCCTTTAAATAATATTTAGGTCCTAAATGTTAGGCCCCTTTTTCACTATAAGCGAGTAATTTTTAAAGTGTTAGGAATTAAAGGGCTTTCTATATACTTCATTATTTAATTGCTTTACTCACTTTTAATTTTTTTCCTTTGACCGTCGCATTCTCCATGGCCTGTAAAACTAGTGATCCTTTTCCATTCAGAATATCAACATATGACATTTGATCATGAATGGTTATGATGCCGATATCATCTGCTGTGACACCGGGGATTTTTGCGATTGTTCCAACAAAATCAACAGCACGAATTTTCTTCTTTTTTCCGCCGCTGAAATGGAGTTTCATAATATCTTGGTTAATTCGGGCTGTTTTATTATTTCTTACAATTCGCCTGCTGTTTAGTTTTTCTTCGAAGATAGCTTTTCCACCAACCACCTCTTGATGACTCGGTGCCTCTATGGTAGGTAACTCAAAACCGATGTAATTTTCAATTGCTTTTACGAACTTACCTTCAAAACGTGTGGAAAACGTAATTGCTTTTCCTTTATTTCCGGCACGGCCAGTTCTTCCAGTACGGTGCACATAGCTCTCTTTTTCCATAGGAACGTCATAATTAATGACTAATGTTACATTATCTATATCAATCCCTCTGGCAGCTACATCGGTTGCGACTAGATAGCGGAAGTTCCCTAGTTTAAATCCTTCCATTACAGCAAATCGGTCTTCTTGTTCCAGTCCCCCATGGAGTCTTTCACATGAATAATTAGCTTTTTCCAGTTCACTATACACAGCATCAACGTGTTCTTTAGTCCGGCAGAAAATTAGGCAGCTGTCTGGGTTTTCTACAACCGTGACGTCTTTAAGGAGTGATATCTTTTCTTCTTCTTTCACTTCTATTAAAAAATGTTCAATGGTATCGGCTGTTACACCGGTTGATTCAATCTCTATATGAATAGGATCTTTCATATATTTATGGCAGAGATTTTCAACATCTTTAGGTAAGGTAGCAGAAAAAACCATCGTTACCCGGTTTAAAGGTAGCTGGTTGATGATAGATTCTACCTCATCGATAAAACCTCTATTAAGCATCTCATCAGCTTCATCTATGATAAGATATTTTATTTGATCTATATCGAGGGTTTCTCGTTCAAGATGGTCCAATACCCTTCCAGGTGTACCAACTACTACATGTGTTTTTTGTTCCAATTCTACCTTTTGTTTAGTAAGCGGTTCTTTGCCATATACTGCCACCGCTTTTATGCGTTTAAACCTTCCAATATTCGTAATATCTTCACGGACTTGAGCTGCAAGCTCCCTAGTTGGAGTTAGAATTAAAGCCTGTGGTTTTTTTTCCTCCCATTCAATCATTTCGCAAACAGGAATACTATAAGAGGCAGTCTTGCCGCTTCCTGTTTGTGATTTAACGATTAAATCTTGATTTTCCATTGCTAATGGTATGACTTCACTCTGAACTTCAGTTGGAGTTTCGTATTTTAATACAGCAAGTGCTCTTTTAATTTCATCACTTAGATGATATTCCGCATAACTTCTTTTAGTCATTTCTTAACCTCGTTTTTGTTTTTTTTCGATATATGTATAGATTTCTCTCAAAGAAAAATCATATTCATTAATTGAATATGATTCATTATACTTGAAAAATGCAAGATAAAACGGTTTTTATTTTCAATTTAAAAAAGTAATAGATCAAAATGGTAGGAATTTAGGAGTTGAACTCCCAAAAATAAAAAAAGAGTCACAAAAGTAACTCTTGTCGTTAAACTATTTATTCGTCAGTTCCTAGGAGTTATCTCCACACTTTGCCGGACTTATACGCTATACAAGAAGCATCATTTAACTATTGAGCTGACTGTGTTGAAACCTGCCATGTAACACCAAATTTATCGGTTACTTGTCCGTATAAAGGACTCCAAAAAGTTTCGTGTAATGATATGATCACTTTTCCACCATCTTGTAATTTACCGAATACTTCTTTCGTTGTTTCAACGTCATTAATTAAAATAGCTAAGGTGGTTTGGTCGCCAATTTGATAAGGTAGACCTGTAAATGTGTCTGAAATCATTAAATCTGTTGATCCAACTTTGAGATGTGCATGTAAGATACGATTTTTTTCTTCTTCAGATAGATTTGTATTTTCTTCCCCAGGCATGTCGCCAAATCTTTGAAGGACAAGGGTCTTTGTATTGAATGCATGTTCATAAAATGAAACAGCTTCCTGTCCATTCCCATTCAATATTAAATAAGGGTTTATACCTAAAATCATTAAAAACACCTCTTTTTAAAATTTTGGTCTAATCTCTTCTTTTTATTTCTTATTGTTAATCTCCTATAGCTATACGAGTTCGTCATGATTAAGTTCCCATTTAATAATTTCTATTTCAAGTCATTCATTCCTTCAAATTTAAAAGAGTTTATTTTAGAAAATTACCAATCGCTTATAAATAGAGCATTTTCAATTAATCTATTTGCTCAATTTTAAAATCCTAGAAAGCGCATAAAACACTGGATTTTTCAGAAAATACATTTTATAATATTTAAAATGTATTTTTATGAATCCCCCACTTTTTAATACTTATTATTTATAACATTCATTTTTTAAATCTACCCATTAATATTGTATTATAAAATCTCCCATCAGAAAGTAGTTTATCGTTTTTTAATACGCCTTCAATTTCGAAGCCTAACTTTTTATATAGGTTAATTGCTTTTTCATTCGTTTCTAAAACACACAAATTGATTTTATGAACATCATTAGAATCCGCCCAAGAAATTGATTGTTTTAAAAGATGTTTACCAATCCCGTATCCCCAATATTCTTTTAAGACACAAACTCCAAATTCTACTTTATGGGAAAGTCTTTTTAATTGACTTCCTTCACATCTAGAAAAACCTATTATTTTATCTTGAACTTCAGCTACTAAAAATAAATTTTTAATAGTTTCTGTATCTGAGATAATTAATTGTTCAAAGCCTTTTGGATCAATAAATGCTTCCCCTGCTTCTCGGTCTAAATTTTCTGTCTCTCCGTCAATCTGTACTCTCAAACTAGATAATTGTTTCGCGTCAGTAAGTACTGCATGTCTAATAATATATTGAAGGCCATTTATCGTAAATTTCTGATATTGTATTTTCATCATATACTCCTTACACTTGTATACTTTATTTTAATAGAAAAGAAGGATTGTTTGTGTACTACTTCTAGTGGATAAGTCACATTAATAAAAATGATTATTGATTCATACTAAAAGAGATCATCCTAATGTTAATATTAAAAGTTTTTAGTCAAAACTATATTAATATGAAAGAGGTGTATCATAAGTGGAATTTAGAAGTAGTGGAAGGCTTTCCAATTTTTTAGTTGCGATATTGTTTACGATTTGTATGATCACTTTCATCTTTTATGTACGAAGGCATGGATTTCCTAATACGATTAAGTCCTATATGATATTGATTATGGTAGGCATAATCTTTCTAGCTTATATTGGTTATATTCGTAGTATGGTTATCAGGATAAACGATCACGGTGTTACATACGAACATTGGGGTTTTAAGCGAACGATACCCGCACATCATATTACACGTGTTAATTTACAATATCGCTATAAAGAAACACCATCACATAGTGCTTATCTAGTAATTAACCATCCCGAAGAATCTATTTTCATCCCATCTATGATGTTTCAAGGTCAAATCGAACGAATAACAAAAGAAATCAGAGATATAATGATCTACTAATTAAATCTATTTAAAGAACTGAAGTGAAGCTTCAGTTCTTTGCATGCAGTTGAAAAAACAATCTGGTTAATTAATTTTAAAATTTTCGTAAAAGGAGCATGCGTGATGTTGATTTCCACTACAGGATGCTCGCTTTCCATGGGGCGAGACCTGAGCCTCCTCGTTCCCTGCGAGGTCTCAGCCTTCCCGCATTTCCCATAGGAGTCGAACATCCCTCCGTTCCAATCAACTTATTCATCAAAATTGCCCAAACATATTAACATTTAAAATCATTAATACAAAAAAATGATTATTTTATTCAATACATTTATTTTAATATACATATTCCTTATTGCCCCGTTTTATATTTCAACACTCAATTAAGAATTGAAATGTCAGTTCATAAGAATATATATCTTTATTAAATTATAGCTTTATTGCATCGACAATGATTGAAGGAAACAGGACTTTTTCCCCGTGATTTCTAGGATCGTATTTTTTTGAACGGAAAATAACACCGTCTTTACCATCCCATTCTTTACAATGAAAATTTCCTTCTTCATCGCAATATTCTAGTAGTTTAACTTCAAAACCCGCTGTTTCAAACATGTTAACTAGTGTTTTATAGTTATATACAATTTTATGGCTTGCAGCAGGATGATCTTTTGGTCCAGGTCCACCAACCTTAACAATACTTTGATACATTTCGTCTTGAAAAAATCCATCTGGTACCGCACAGCGAATATAGCCTGATGGTTTTAAATATTCATAACAAATTTTAGCAGCTTCTAAACCTTCATCATATGTAAGGTGTTCCCAAACATGTTCAGCTAAAATAGCTGTAATAGAATTTTTCTCGAATTTATTTTCCCAAGTTGACTTAACTAATAAATTAAGTTCTTCTTCCTGAGTTTGAATCCATGTTGGATTATTGTTATATTCACCTGCTCCAATTATAACTTTTAATTTATCTTGTTTAATCACTAGTAGATTCACCTCATACTAAATTTTGATCGATTAGTAGTGTTCTACAAAAGTTACATGAATTCCTTCTATAAAATGTAGAAAAATGTCAAAATTTAGAAATGAAGATTATTTGAGCTATTCTTCTTTAATTAACACTTCATAAATTATTTAGATTCTTCTAATTCATCTTGGGTATAATAATTCCAGTAAATGGAGGCGATATCAAATGACAATCGATCGAATTTGTACGATTGGACCAGCAAGTTTTGATAAAAAAATATTGTCTGAATTGATTGAACACGGCATGACGATCGCAAGACTAAATTTTTCACATGGAACTCATGATAGTCATCACACTGTAATCGAACTAATAAAATCAATCAGAAAAGAGACAGGAAAAGAAATCAAGATTTTAGGAGACCTCCAAGGTCCAAAAATTCGATTAGGAAAAATTGAAGGGGAAAAAATAAATCTTGAACCTAATCAAACTTTTACACTCATAATTGATGAAATAACAGGTGATCGTAATCAAGCAAGTGTTGATTATAAAGGATTAATAAACGATGTGAAACAAGGAGATCGTATATTAATTAATGATGGTGCCGTGGAGTTATTTGTTGAAAATATAGAACAAAATAAGATTGTCACTTCAGTGAAAACTGGTGGCGAAATTTCTTCACATAAAGGGGTTAATTTACCTGGAGTCGTTACAAGTTTACCTGCTATTACAGAAAAAGACCGAAAAGACATCGAATTCATTTTGCAAGAAGGTTTAGATTATATTGCATGCTCATTTATTCGACGGGCATCGCATTTACAGGAAATCAGAAGTTTTATGAATTCAAAAAGTGATAAAACACCTCAATTAATAGCAAAAATTGAAACGATCGAAGCAATAAAAAATTTCCAAGAAATTAATAAAGAAACAGATGCAATTATGATTGCTCGCGGTGATTTAGGTGTTGAACTACCCTATCAATGGATTCCTCTCTTACAAAGAGCAATGATTCATGAGTGTAATTCAAATGGGACATATGTGATCACAGCAACTCAAATGCTACAATCAATGGTAGATAATTCACTTCCAACAAGAGCTGAAGTAACTGATGTATTTCAAGCTGTGATGGACGGCACCAATGCCGTAATGCTATCCGCTGAAAGTGCTGCTGGCCACCATCCAATCGAAAGCATTGAAACATTAAAACTTGTATCTCAATTTGCTGAGACGGTAAAATCGAAATCTCCGTTTGATTTTGATGATATGCTTGAATTGATTAACTCAACTATCAAATAAACTTAACTTCCAGACAAAAACGCCCCAAAAGGGCGTTTTTAAAAATTTCACTTTTCTTTTTTATAAAATCGTTCGCCTGTATCTGGATTATAGTAAACTCTTGTTTTCTCCCCTGTTACCGGATCAATATTTACTTCGCTAGTTCGTTGAAATCCTTCTGGTATTTGGTTTCCATGATTTCGATTAAACCGTTTATCGTATATAAAATAACCAAGCAATAAACAAATAATTAAAAATAAAATTTGGATTCCATAAAAACCGAAAATAAATGTTTTCACTATATTTTCTCAACTATTAATGAAGTTAAACTAGCGACAATATCTATCATTTTATTCTCCATGTAAATAGACCTCCTAAAAGTATTGATGTTACAACACTAAACAATTCCACTCGCTAATAAATGTACGGTATTTTGATAGTTCGAAATCATAACTTTAAAGACCATGCAATATTTTAACAAGTTAGTTCTTCCTCTAGAATTACCTAATCACATTATGAATTTGATTATATCAATTTTATTTTTTTAGGTCTACGTAGCAATATGAGTAATTCCTCCTTTAACCCCTTTAGAAAAAACATCGACCCACTTTACTTTGATCTTTTAAATATTCTTTAAATATATCTTTTTACTCATAATTATCACTAATTAGATTTTTTTAATTATATTACATGAATATTGGAGAAATATTGAAAAAATACCGCGAATGTGAACTTATATTTATTCTTATTTACTTCTCAAATAGGCAATGCTTTTATCTATAAACGGTTCCTTTGTTCCTTCTATTAAAATATTTATATTTGGTTTTTTTTCCTTTATTAGACCAAATAGCTTATCGTAATTTAACAATCCATGCCCCACTGGCACTTGTTTTAGTGAGCCACCCCCAATAATAAAATCTTTCGCATGGAAAATAACCATTTTGTCTCCTAATATGTTAAATGCGTTTTCAAAAATCTCCTCCTGATTTATATAGTTATCTATGGTCAATAGATTAACCGGATCAAAAATAACTTGGAGATTAGGAGAGTCAATCATATCTAAAAGACGCTTCATGGTTGGGACAGAATAAATCGGATGATTTACTCCCGCTTCGATTCCAGCAATGACACCAAATTTTCCAGCCTCTTTAACAAGTTCTGAAACACTTTCAACTACTTCCATAAAAGGCTTTTCTTTAAAGTTTTCTTCTGTATATATAATTTCTGCATTGACGTTACCCGCTGTTGTCAAACTCACAAAATCATATTTTTTAATGAAATAAATTGAACAAAAGAAATGATTGCTTTTAGAATTGGTATATTTGCTGAATTAATCACATTTTCCAGAGGAAACTTAGCTTTTATCATTTTTAAAAATGAATGAAAGAGTTATTTTTAATATTATATTTATCTTTTACTTTCTCTCTCCTTCTATCGACAAATTTATATTTATTATCATGCTAATATAAAATGAATTAAGTTTTAATTAAAAGGAGAATAAATTATGATTAAGAAATTATATTATAATTATTGCTGCAATGATGCTTACTGCCTGTTCTGATTTTAGCAAAACAACAAAACAAAAAAATGAACAATCAACCGAAGCGTCATCTTCTGAAACATCAAAGAAAGCAATTAAAAAAGTTCTTGAGCACCTTTTTACTGGCCCAGATAAGAAGCTTATTGATCTAATGTGGAATCCTAAATATAGGACTGTTGTAAATAATAAAGAAGAAAACCCAACGTTCGATAAATATGTAGCAAAGGTATACGGACCATACATTACAGATTCTTATCTCGATCCCTTTGTTTCAACAATTCTTAGTCAATATTCGAATGCTTACGATAATGGATATAAGTTTAGTCTTAAGAAGATTTCAATTAAGCAAAGTGATAATGATTCAACTCTTTATACCTTCATAGCAGAAGTCAGCTATCAGAAAAATGAAGATGAAGAAAAAACTGCAAATGTAGAAGGTAAAGTCTACTTTTATTCCAAATATAAAGGAAAAATCTCGGTAATCAAAATCATTAATGACAATGGCTTATCGGATAATTTAAGAACGAAAAATTAATTTTTTTTTTACAAGTTTGCATTTTTCGGTTCAAGAAGTTTTATTAAGAATGTAAGTTACCTCTCAAGTTTTACGACCTCACACCTCCCCGTGAATACTAAACTTGTTAAGCCTATCTATATTTTTTCTTAGTTATCATTATTTTCCCCCCTCAAGAAGAAGGCAGCCACCCCCGGTTGCCTTTTTCTTATGAGAGATATTTAGAAAGAAGCTATTATGAATGAAGAAGAAACAATCTAATCGAATTGGTGAAATGCCGAATAGCCGAATAACTTGGGGAAGTAGATACTAACATACAAATGGGAGGGGGTAGAGAATAGCCTAGGGTTTTCGTTTCCACAACAAAAACTGGATAGCATTTTAAAACTATCCAGTACTTTCTTTTTATCCAATTACATTATTACTCTTATTACTTTTTATTAATTCATCACATTTTCAAAAGCATTAACAATTTCCATTACATATACTATTTCATTAGTCCCTTGTATTGGCCCCGCCTACGCCAAATACAATGATAGCCACACATGCCATCCACCTATTATTTAGTATAACAGAAAACGCTTACATTTTCAATTTTTAGAATATTCATTAAATATATTTTAATAACTCAAGAATAACTGCCTTTTCTTTTCCTTCAGACACCATCAATCACTTTGTAATTTTTATGTGATACAACTGTTCTGTTTCCTTCAAACACCAATTCCGTTTTATTATCAATTATATTTACAATAACTGTATTTTCATTGACCTTTTCAACAATCCCTTTAATTCCATTCTTAAAAAAGACATGTTCCCCTAACTCAGCTATCTTTTTTGCTTTGAATTTCATCTTCTTCTCCCCAATCATCATCATTATTTTTCTTAGTTTTACTTCGTTGTTATATTTTGATTTTTCTTAATCACAATTGAAAACGCCTTCATCAATATGTAGATGAACATTAATTCGTACCAAGTTAGCTAGATCCTTAATGAATAATACGACTAAATCCTTTTTGTAATTCTATCTTATTCAAATAACCTAGTGGACATTTTTTTATTCGTTTCATAAAATGATGAAAAATTAAGAAGTAATGATTTTAATTACTTTTTCTTGCAAACTACTTTTTTATTATATTACCAAAATTTTAGATATAAATATAGTATTTATATTAAATAATAAAATTTTAGGAGTGTAGCATCGACTTTTCATTTTTAACATTAAAGAAAGTACTTTTAGACATTGTGTAAGTATCCTAGAAAATGAAGGTTTTGACATCGAGAGGGATAGTAAAGAAACATAGAACTTTTTCAACTCATAAAGACATATGGGATTATGAAATTCAATCTGGGCTAATGAGGGATCTGGTTAATGCTAGAGTAGAAAAGGCATTAAAGGGGTATGAACAAAAGGCAGAGGAAAGACATGAAAAGTGCTTATGGAAAATAAACTATTAAAGCAAATGTTTTCAGCATTTACTCAAGAACAGAAACAAGCGCAGTTTGAGACAGCAAGTACAAAGGAAAAGAAAACATCCCTCAAATAGTGGCCGAATTTTTCGGAAAGTAAATCACTAACCTGTATGAAAACAACTTCCCACCAATCTATATATAAGAGAATGGAACGACAGTATCTTAGGGTATCGTCTTTTTTATTTAATTTGATACTACGGCTATTGAAAGATTTCTATAAACTACAAAAAAGATCAGTCTCTTTTTTAAAAGAACTGGGACTAACTGTAGTGTAATTGCATTTTCGAGTTACTATATAAACTGGGAAAACACGTTGCTCGTATCAATTTTCACTTATTAAAACTAACAATCTTTTAAATTAATAAAAAAGTGCAAGAAATTTTTACATCCCTACACTTTTCTTAATTGATTAATTTTTTTCGTGATATTGTTATTGTTTTTGGACTTGTCGTAACTTTAAAGCCTTGTTTACTAACCACTTCTGCTGATACTGGCTCTGTACAATAAGGGTGTTATTGTACAAGCTATCCTTTTTTTACACATTTTAAGCTTTTACTTTTGAGGAAGATTCATATAAATCTACCGCTTCATTTACTGTGAATCCTTTATGAACGATGGAATGTATCGCTTGGATCATTGCAAGAGGATGCTGAGATTGCCAAATATTTCTTCCCATATCCACACCAGCTGCACCTTGCTCCATAGCATTATACGTAATTTCTAGTGCTTCACGTATTGTATCAAATTTTGGGCCACCTGCAATAACTATTGGAACTGGGCACTTACTCGTTACCTGTTCAAAGTCGTCGCAGTAATAAGTCTTAACAATATCGGTTCCCATTTCAGCTAGAACTCTTGAAGCTAATGCTAAGAACCTAGCATCCCGTTTTTCAAGCTCTTTTCCAACTGCAGTAATTCCGAGTACAGGTATTCCGTAATCATGAGCATCAGTTACAACATGAGCTAGATTTGTTACTGTTTGAGTTTCATAGTCAGATCCGATAAAAACTGAAACCCCTACACCAACAACATTATGGCGAATTGCTTCTTTTATTGAAGTAACGATCCTTTCATTCGCTAGGTCCTTCCCTAACGTTGTAGGACCGCCTGAAACACGAAGAACCATTGGTTTTTCCGTATTTTTCGGAATACACGCTGCAAGTGTACCTCTTGTTAAATATAGCGAATCCGTGTATGGAAGTAAGTCTCTGACAGTTTCCTCAGGCTTTTCTAAACCTCTTATTGGCCCTAAGAAATAGCCATGATCTATCGCAAGCATAACTGCCCTCTTATTTGGTAAAATTTTGTTTAATCGATTTTGAAATCCCCAGCTCACTATCTATTCACTCCTTAACTTGATTTCTGGATTTTTTATATTAACAACATCTCTTTCCAAAATATGCGGAGATTTAATGAAGAGGGCTTTAAAGGTTTTATCAGTTTGATTGATAAGGTAATGAGCATCGCCTGGGCGGCATTGAATCATATCACCTGGTATTGTAGGAACTTTATTACCATTAATATAGAAATCTATCTGCCCTTCTAGAATATAGAAAATTTCTTCGCAAACTGTATGATAATGGTTTTGGAAGTCTTGACCTGGTTTCAATACAACCACACCAATATCTATGTTCGGACCTTTTGTTAAATATTTTGGCCCGTTGTCGCCAAACCGATAATCGAAGTCATTTTCGTGAACTTTCTTCATCCCTTCCCCCCTTTAACATTATTCCAAACCTGGTGCCTTCCACATATGAGTCGTTATACCACGATCAGCAAGTTGAAGCTGTTCTAAATATACACTTCTCCATTTTTCATAGATTTCTAGGTATTGGTCATGGTTTTCATTGTTAGGTATATGTGTCCTCTCCCACTTTACAACTTGATTAACTGCTTGATGGATATTCTCATAAATTCCTATGCCAATCCCCGCAAATAATGCGGTGCCTAGTGCTGCTGTTTCTTTAACTACAGGTACTTTCACTGGTACTCCAAGGACATCTGCTAGGGTTTGACTCCAAAGCTTTCCTTTCGAGGCACCACCTGTAAAAATAACTTCACTTGGATAATAACCAGTTTCTTCTTCTATAATCTTTAAGTTTCCTAGTGTGATAAGCGCAGCATTTTCTTGAATCGATTTAAACATTTCTTTTTTACCAGTCCTTTGAGGATCTAGAGTGAGATTAATAAATGATGGAGATGCATGGCGCCAAGCGCTATAATTCATCGTATCTGAAAATATAGGAATAATCCCATTTGCCCCGATTGGAACATTTTTTGACTTTTCTTCTAAAATTTCATACGGGTCTCGACCGGTCACTTTTGCTTCTGTTTTTTCCAAATCACAAAATGCATCACGAAACCATCTCATTACGAGCCCGGGGAAAAAAGCAATGGTTTCTAGCTGCCATAATTCAGGCACTGCATGGCAGTTAACCCGGATACGGCCACTTTTGTCAACTAAGGGCTGTCTCACATTGACTTCCTGCTGCCAAAAAGATCCACCTGATACAACGGCTTGCCCCGCTTTTACCGCACCGACACCAACAGAAGCCATTTGAGCGTCTCCGCCTCCACAAATAACCGGAGTTCCTGAATTCAAACCTGTATACGCCGCTACTTCATCTGTCACGTAACCGATAACGGTACCAGCTTCATTTACCGGCGGAAATAAATTATTTTTTAGTCCGCACATTTTTACTACATCACTTTCCCAATTCCTTTTCTCAATATCAAATATCCCTGTAGTACACCCATTTGAAGGATCCACTTGTAGTTTCCCTGACAATTTATAAAGAATCCAATCATTAATCATAGTCATGACCGTGGCTTTTTCATAAATCTCTGGTAAATGATTTTTTATCCACAAAAGCCTAGGCAGTGCCCCTAATGCAAACATTTGACCTGATAACCTATAAATCTTGTATTCTAATTCAGGATCTAATTCCTTTAATGCTTTGACTTCATCCGAAGCTCGAGCATCTACATTTGCACAAGCCCAAATTTCCTTACCCGTTTCATCATAAAGGACAACTCCTTCCCTCATACTCGTGGCACTTATCGCTTTTATATTTTTTGCGTCAACTCCTGTTTCTTCAATAACAGACTTTACACACTGAACAACTAACTTCCAGTTTGTTTCCCAATCAAAATCCATTGATCCTGGATACTTATCATTTGATAAATGGTTCCATTCTATTTGTGAAAACCCGACTTGATTTCCTAATTGATCAAACAAAACAGCGCGAATACTACCAGTACCAGCATCAAATGCCAGAATGTACGCCATTAATTTATTTCACCTCCATATTGAGTAATAAAATAGCTGTAGCTTCATCTGTTATTAACGTCGTAATATACTTACCTTTTAAAGCTCCGTAAATGGCATCAATTTTTTCTCACCACCAGCCACAGCTATAACATTTAAGGCTCTTAGACTCTTCAAGTCCGTTCTGATTAACCTTTTATGGTGTGGCAAATCGATAATTTTACCATTTCGATCGTAAAATTGACCTAAAATATCGCAGACTGCATTCTGATGTTTAATAAATGTCAGTTCGTTCATGGTCATTTTTTCTTCCTGAATAATCGTGGCATCAGGATATTTCCGCCAATTACAACAATGATATATTTTGTGAATTTAGCCAGCTCGAGAATGTCCTAAATTGAAGGCTCAGATAAGAATTTTCCTGCCATTTCTTCGGTTGAAGCCAAAAATGAAGCAGGAATTACATGAATATCCTGAAACTTTTCCAAACCGCCCTTTTTTTTGGCGACGATTATGGAGATAGTAATGAACTCCCCCAGTTAAGGTCACAATTGAACTATGACTAATGGGTTCAATTGTCAAGTATTCAATCGTTCTGGAAACGGCTCTTCCCCAACCTAGGCCAACCATATCAATTGGCCGCAGTTTGTTCTGTAAATACTGAGCAGCTGCCTTTGATAAAGAATCGCTCAAATCCACTTTATTTAGAGGGGTTGGTATAATATAGGCGTTTTTTAGATAAAAGGCTTCCTTGAATTCTTTTTCGATACTTAAACCATTTTTACCAATTCCTTTAATTTGGATTTGTACAATTCCTTCAGACCTGGCCCGCTCCAGCATCCTAACAACCTTGGCCCTTGACAATTCTAGTAAATCAACGATCTCATTTTGAGTTAAGTTCTCTTTATAGTAGTACCAGGCTACTTTCATCAGCATATTTTCCGTATAACGATCTTGGCTCATCTACTACTACACGCCTTAACAAAAGTTCCCCATGAAAAAAATTGTTCACCTGCTTATTAGAAATATATCCGTAATTTTAATAATAAGACCTTACAAAATAAGTTTCCGAACATTCAATATTCACTTCAGACTGTTAATATTTTTGTAATTTTTGCAGTAATAATTAACTACTGTTGTCATCAAATACAGAGGAATTATTCGTAATTTTATCCGGACGGTTTGTAAGCGTTTCCGAACTTTTTATTGGGGTAGTGACAAAAATCCAATGAATCGTACCGAAGTGACTCTACTAGAAATAGATCAGGTATTGAAGCAATCTATGGAATTTCTGTTTTAAGTGGGGGTTACTATGTCCCTACAAAAATGATAAAGGATTATTTTCGTTAAGTAGGAAAGGATAATTTCAAACAACACATAAAAGAAAGGTATGATTTACTATGAAAAAAGTATGTTCTATTTTATTATCAACAGGACTAATTTTAGGAATGTCTACAGGTGTAAGTGATACATCGCACGCTGCTACAAAAATCGTTAAATATAAAAATTGTAAGGCGTTGAATAAAGTATATCCTGGTGGAGTTGCACAAGCTAAGAACGTTAAAAATAAAGGTGGAAAAACTAAGTACAAGCCGTTTGTTTCAAAAGCATTATATGACAAGAATAAAGGACTAGATAGAGATAAAGATAAAATTGCATGTGAAAGATAATAAGTAGACTAATTAAGCCCTTCTCATAGTGAGAAAGGCTTATTTTTTATTATAAGTTTATTTATATGCTTTTTTAAAGAGACCACTAGATTGTATCCCTAAAAGTAGCATAAATTCTTTATCTTCAATTGCTTTAACTCCCAACAGCATGATGGTAAACATACAAAACAATTCTACTAAAAAAGATTGCTCTCTGTAGTCTTGTGGAACATGTTTAAGTGCTTTTTTAAGCTGTAATGATTCCCTTTATAACTAACGATGTTATAGTCAAGGACTTCAATGCCAATGATTTTTTCCTGCTTCAACAAGTCGCTTAGTTACTTCAATGACTTCCCTACTCGGTGTACTATCTCCGCTTGGTTGCTGATGAATAATATTAATAGAAGCCGCATTGTTTAAAATAGCCGACTTCATCACTTCACGCGGATGGGCAATACTAGAATTAAACTTTCCACATGGCACTTATGTAGCCCAACCACCTCATTTATTGTGTTTAACTGCAACTTACGATAAGCAAAATGGAGCGTTTCGTTCATTATGACTAAACTGCCATTTAGCTTAATAAAAAAATTAACCAACACAGCCGATCTTGTTGTTCAACTAATGCATGCGTTCGTATAATATGAATAATTTGCAATTTTTGGGCTAATTTTGATTTCCCCTTAAGAAAGATAGCTAACCGTTTCTATTCGAAAAACGACCAATTAATGGAATAAATTAGATTTCGTTCCTACAGCAATTACAAACTTGCCCATACTTAAAGCATTTTGAGATAAATCTTTTAAATCTTCTGCAAATTCTTTTATTTCCTGTTCCTCTCTAGTATTTTTTGTATACATATTTACTAACGTTTCACAGATATGGATTAATTCATTAATTTCTTGCGTGTTGAATTTCTTTTTCCCACGATCATTTAAGAAAAGCAGCATATCAACTTGTATAGAATTCTTTGTTAAATCACGAGAAAAAAAACCTTCTTTATTCATAAGGAAATAGTGTGCGTTATCTCCCAAATTTATATATTCATCCGATTTAGGCACTTCTTTAAACGTTTTGGCCACGCAGAAAACAATTCCATCCAGATACCCTTTTTCCCTCATTAAATTGTACTCGCAACACTTTGCTTTTCTCCAAAGCTTCCTATATGTTACCGGATCGGAATTGCCTTTTTTTAATTCTTCATAGGCACTGATTAACGCTTTTTTCGCTTCAATCTTCTGAGGAGTTTGCATATCGAGAATTCTTTTTTCACTATACATAATGTAATACTTATTAAAGTTTCTTCTTGATTCCGCGATATAGGAATCATTGTTTGGATCGACATCTTCAAAATTTTCGCCGAATGGCAAGTCTTCCCAATGACATAACATACAGATATCACATTTATCACGTTCTTCTAATGTTGGGTAACCACAACACGGACAAATTTCACGTTTCACTTTAATCCCTCCTTACAATTCTAATGGAAGGTCTCGCCAATATCCCGTGGACCCAAATCCCACCAACCGGCACCATCATTTCTTATCAACTGTGGTATATTACTGAAGAAGGGTTGATTTCGAGGTCTATTGTCGACACTAATCATCACCTTTCTTGCTGGTCATTAGTCTAATTTTATGCAGTTCCAGTTGGAATTAAAATTTGTCCTTAGAAGCAAAACAAATAAGCATCTATTAAGTTTCTGTAATTCCATATGTATGTCTTATTACACTAACCTCTATTTAGTCCAATAAAAAAAGACCGCCGTAGCAATTACAGCTTTGCATGAAGTTGGATTTCTTCTTAGTTCACCTAAAACATAATCCATTTGGTTGGCGTAACCATATACAGGCTTAGCAAAATAATGTTATTGACTAAAAAGGTAAGATTTGGGACGATTGGGCAAATCCGAAAACTAGTAAAATTCTCAAAATCGTTTCCGTTTATTTTAATAACAATAGTTACTTTCTTTTACCTATTAATTTGGAAGGGAGTTCTCCTTCACCACTTAAGCAGCTTGACTCTTAATTAAATTAGCCGTTTCCATTAACACCCCAGTAAGACCGTCAGCAGTTAAATTTAAGAATGGAATTGTGATTGATTCAGCGGTCTCCGTTCGGAAAGATAAAGAGTAATACCAGATTGGTATGCTCTTTTATTTTTACATAAAAAAGAGATGGAGAGGATTTTAAGTAGATCACTAGCTACTGCTAGGGACCTTGTTTTTACCATCACAACAAAGTATGCGAAAATCCGTAAGAATTAAAGAAGCCTCTCGATTTAGACAATCTCTTAATTACATTGCGCAAGAGAAGGAGGCACTTCTACTTCATGACCATTTAATCTCTTTTGTTTAGTGTATAAATGATGTTTCTCTTCATTCGCTTATTTTATGAGTGCATTTCACCGCTTTATTTGGTATGCTTAACGGACAGTTATTGACCGGTTCAACTAAACTGAAGGAAGAGGGTGTCACATGGGGAAATTGAATGCAGTCGAAAAGTTACAAAAAGAATTAATTAAGACGCGCGAAGCCATCGACGTCGTAAAAACCATCTTAGCGAAAAAACATGATCCTCAGCTGGCGGAACAGTTAACGAAATTAATTAACGAACACAATGAAATCGTGACACAGATAAAAAGCATCCAGTAAGGATGCTTTTTTGGTTCCGAATGTGGGACACTAAAACCAACAGACTCGAAGGACCAGTCTACCTATTCATTATTTAATATATTCTGATCTCTAGTTGTTTAAGACGAAACCATTACAATGCCGACAGTAAGAAATCCGAAACGAAAAGAAATCCATTCACGTCATTCCCAAAACTCGCAATGAATGCGTCAAAAAACCTTGAAATGACAAGGTTTTTTAATCATATTTTCTCGACTAAAACTGCAGTTCCATATGCGACAATTTCACGGTACATCTGCATAATCTCATCCTAATAGATTCATATTTTACGCAATTTTATGGACGATTATTATAGAGAATAAAAGAGCTCTGACACTATAAAATTGTCAGAGCTTTATAATTAATTCATAGTATTTATTTTGTGATTCTGTTTTTTTGAGTAAACGCTTATAAAGATAAATGATGTGACTAAGAAAATGAAAAGAATGACTCCCACGATTTCGAAATCTAGTTCTGCCCAAGGGTTAAAAAAAGTAAATGCCAGATAGAAGGAAACTCCGTATGCCAAGACAACAATCACCCAACCCATTAGTCTTGACGCAGCTTGACCGATTTTGCTGGACTGGTTAACCATTTTATAGATAATCATCGAATCAATTGTATCCGTAATCATCATACCAAACATAAAAACTAGCCCTAAAAATATAGGGGTATATTCACTTACGCTTCCTGCCGCCAAAGACCAGACGGCGGTTTGACTTACTGTCTCGGCAGCCAAGGCAAACAAAGCTCCCACTAAAATAATAAGAAAAGGATTTGTAGTCCCCTTGGCAATTTTTGGGATAAACTTTCCCTTTAGTCCGCTAAGTTGAAACTCTTCGTGATTGTTTCTAGTGCGTAACAGATTATATGTATTTAACGTTCCAATTAGGAATAAAGAAAAAATCGACACCCATGAAGCAATATTATCAAAATAAGCAGGGAATGAAAAATTCTGTATCACCATTCCTAAAATACCTGCTGTTAATGCTACCATTCCTCCGTGACCCAATGAAAATAATGTTCCCACCCAACGTGCAAACGAACTGCCCATTCTCCAATTATAACGAGTTTGTCCATCAATAAAGGCAAGATGATCAGCATCCAACCCATGCCTAAGCCCCAATACAAAAACAAGTAAAAACATTGATAAAGTTTCCATAAAAAAAATTCCTCCCTTTTTTAAACAGTTGCAACATAAAAAATCAATCCTAACCCTTTGACAGATTGAGGATTTATGAGGACATCCGGGAGAAAAGTGCGGTCAACTCTCCTTTTATAATTGAAAAATCACTTTTCGTTCCTCTTGACTAAACATGTTACCACCCTTTTGTAGTCAAACTTTGTGAATCATTCAAATCATTATCTATTCCTTGCTTTCATAATGAAATAAATTTATAGGTACACCTTTGTAAGCGAGTGACATTTCCCTAATTAAGTGTGAAACTACCAATTCACTGTTTGGAAGATTTCCATCTAGTAAAATACCCCCGACCGTTCCACTGTGGGCGACAACGATTCCGCCCTGATAGCGATCGGCCAACTGATCTAATAAAGGAAAAACAGGCTTTGGCAATATTTTTTGATTCACCCTTGCACTTAGGGTTGCTGCATCGCCAATATAAGTTATATTTTTTTCCTTAAACCCTTTTGTAACCAGATCAAAAGCTTTAATAAATTGCTGTTGATCGTCCTGGCTGTACACTTTCGGAACTTCATTAAATTCTATTGTGTTGATCATACCACCAAGATCGATACCAACGAGGATGAATGGGGGTAAGGTCCCAAAGCTTGCAATCAGCTGACCTTTAATATATTCATAGACCACGACTTCCTCATACATTACCCCATCGGTAGGTTCCACTTTTGCGGCAATCATCGAGATCATTTCATTTGTGAGCGGAAAACTATAGCTGTCAGCAATTGCTCTTAATGAAGCAACAATATCCGCAGAACTGCTAGCCATCCCTTTGCCGGCAGGGATATTGGAATGTATTTCAAGATACCCACCTTCTCTTATCCCAAAAAGTTGGAGTAACGATTCACCCGCTTTCTTCGCTTTCATTTTTGAATTTACGACCCTTATCTGGGAAACGGCTGCGTCAGGAACAAATCTAGCCTCACTTCGTAAACTCTGGATAGGCAAAGTGATTAAAAACGGACGCTCTTCCATGATACCTTGGACCAATTCTCCAAATGTGCCATTGCAGCTTCCTCTTCCTAGTTTCATTGTACAGGCTCCTATCCCCTTACTTCATGGAAAGCTCCACTAATATCGAAAGTACCATAAATAATACGACACAGATAATGGAGGTAGTTTTCATAACCGTTACTGTATGTAAAATATCATCTGCTTTGATCTTCCGTAATGGTTCGCCCATCTTTGCCCGTTCAGAGACTTTACCGAAATAATAATTCGTTCCTCCAAGTTGTATCTGAAGTGCACCTGCAATCGTCGCTTCTGGGTAACCGCTATTTGGACTCGGATGAAGTTTAGCATCCCGTTTTATCATTTTCCAAGCGCCTTGTATATCGAGACGTTTAATCGAACAAGCAAGCAGCATCATTCCAATCGTTAACCGGGCAGGCAAATAGTTTAATAGATCATCTAGTCGAGCCGAGGCCCAGCCTAGGTTTTGATATTTTTCATTTTTATATCCTACCATCGAATCTAACGTATTAACCGCTCGGTACAACATTGCAAGCGGGGCACCCCCGATAAGGGCAAAGCATAACGGTGATATAATGGCATCGACAATGTTTTCGGCTACGGTTTCCACTGCCCCCCGCGAAATTTCACTTTCCTCAAGGTTTTCTGTATCTCTTCCGACAATCATTCCCAGACTTTGTCGTGCAGACCTTAAATCCTGATTTTTCAAGTGTCGGAATACTTCCAACCCTGCATCAGCCAATCCTTTTGTCGCGATGGTCGTTGAAATTAACCAGATTTCCGCAATGACAGCAAGAACGTGATTCACCTGATTGAGGCCGAAAAGCAGCAAAGCAACGATTAAATAGCTGCCGCCAGCAATCAAAATAGGAAATAAGAGTCCTGCCAGTTTCAAATACCTTTCCTTTACGATGAAAAAACGAATCGCTTTTTCCAAACGACTAATAGACTTCCCAATGATGACCACCGGATGTAGCAGCTTTCGGGGGTCACCAATGATTCGATCAATAAGATAAGCAATAACAATATTAATGGCATGAACTAACATCGAATTCTCAGCCCTCCTGATTCCTTACTGCTTCACATATGGCCTCATAAACAAGGCAGCCAATCTCCGTGGGAACTGAAATAAGAGATGCTCCTCTTTTTTCACTATCGTTATTTCCGGCCATATTCTAGATGTATACTGATTCTGCTTGCGAAATGGCTGCACCTTTTTCTCCTCGCTTTTATCTTTAATTTGATATCTAAACAACTTCGTTTGATCATTCCACTCCATTACCATAGCTATTCAAACTGCCAATCAACAAACCGATCATTGCAAATAAACAGGGCTTTTTTTCCAATCGATTTTTGAAACCTCTATCTTCGGAACAGGAACATCAGGGCTGCTAGGAACGCCTTCATTATTTTAGCCTTAGTTGCAGACCGGAAAAGACGGTGTATGCTTCATCTGCTTCTGCTGCCAATAATTGATTGATTTTTCCTAGAACATCCTGAAAAAAACGCCCCAACGACGATAACGCGACACCACCTAGACCTACCTCATTAGAAACGACAATCACATGCTGATGATTTTCTTGTATTACCTTAATCCAAAGATCCACTTCCTCTATTAAACTGGTTTTCTTGTTTTCATCCTTCAGTTCCTGATCTGTTAACCACATACAATGATTGGACAGCCACGAAGAAATACAATCAACTAAAATAACATCGTAGCCTTGATAGACGGTTTGAACGGAAGTTAGTTCGTTCGGTTCTTCTAATACGTCCCATTCACTTGGGCGCCGCTTCTTATGGCTATCAATTCTTTTCTCCATTTCTTGATCGGTTTGAACTCCGAACGCAACATAAAGGACTCTTCCTACATGACTGAAAGCCAAGCGTTCCGCAAATTCACTCTTTCCGGAGCGAATTCCTCCAGTGACATAGGTTAAGGTCATGATGGATTCACCTCTTTACTTACTTCAATTAAAGCTTGGATTAAGCATTGATTTTCTTCTTCGGTTCGAATCGCAATCCGAAAATCCTGATCCGTTAGCCCCGGATACATGTTACAGGAGCGTATTAAGATTCCTTTATGACCCATGAGCCACTGTAATTCAGCCGCCGTGATGCCAGCTGTTATCCTAACTAACAGAAAATTCGCTTGTCCCGGAAAAACCTTCCACCCAAGCTTTTCTTCAATGGCTAGTTTGACAAAGCTTCTTTGCTCCTGAATTAGGGTAATCGTTGCTTCCTCGTATACTTTTTCGTTTAGGACCGCTTCACCAGCCAATAGGGCCATTTGGTTGACACTCCAAGTTACTTGTTTTGCCTGCAGCTTTAATATCAGGGTTGGATCGGCCACCATATACCCTAGCCGGAGACCAGGGATCGCATAGAACTTTGTCATCGAGCGTACCAGGATTACTTGTTTCCAACGTTGCAAATCCTCAAGCAGCGTGATTCGTGTGTCGATCGGAAGAAAATCAATGAATGCCTCATCTATTATCAAATATGTATTTGTCTTCTTTGCCTGTTCTGCCATCTCGACAAGTTCTTCCTTCGAATATGTTACACCAGTGGGATTGTTGGGATGTCCGACAAATACAAGATCGGTTTTCGCTATTAATTGAAGGAATTCCGATTGATCAGGCTTAAAATCATTTTCTTCCCTGCCAACCAATGAATTGATGGTAGCACCATAAGCTCTAGCAAGCTGTTCGTATTCCGAGAAACAAGGATATACGGCTCCCACTGTTTCAGGCTGCAATCCTAAAATCGCAAGGGCGATACACTCAGCTGCTCCATTTCCTATCAAAATCTGTTCTGGTGAAACGGAGTGTTTTTCCGCCAGCTTTTGTTTGAGAACACGATGGGCGGGATCGGGATAATGGAAGATCGACTCCAGTTGCTTCTTTATCAACTCAATTACACTAGTAGGTGGACCGAGTGGATTGATATTCGCACTGAAATCTAACAACTGCGATGAATCTTTACCAAACAATTGTTGAGCCGTCAGTAAATCGCCACCATGTCCAAATTTTTCAATATAGACCATTAAAACTCAATTCCCTTCACGGCAGGAATTCCTTCGTTATAATAATGCTTAACGGGCCTCATTTCGGTTACTAAATCCGCACAAGCGATGATTTCCTCTTTGGCGGACCGTCCGGTAATCACCAAATGCATCCCCTTAGGGCGCTGCTGAATCAACTCAATTACTTCTGTTAACGGAAGGACATCGTCTATTGGGAATTTATCAATCGCGAGCGCATTATTTAGTTCATCTAAAATGACAACATCATAGCCGCCAAGGACCTTTTCTTTTGTATAAGACCACGCGGTTTTTAGGGCTGCTCGATGTTCCTCTGGTGTTTTCGTCCACGTAAAGCCGATTCCTGTCTGCACGATTTCAATCCCTAATTTTTTGAACGTAATTTTTTCCCCATACGTTCGTTCAGGCGATTTAATAAATTGAATCATAAGCACTCGTTTTCCCCGTCCTGCGGCACGAACTGCGAGCCCAAGGGCTGACGTCGTTTTCCCTTTTCCATCACCGGTGTAAACTAATGTAAGACCGCGCTTTGCTTTGTTTTCAGTTACCTCTTCCATACGCTTCACTCCTCGTTACAGCCAGACTGTCTTTTCTTTAAAGGATGTCCGAGCCGGCACCTTCGCCTTTTTTAATACTGCTAGATCGGGATAACCGATAAACAAATTACCGATGATTTTCTTGTTTTCGGGTGAGCCAATAAACTCATACATTCGTTGGTCACGAACAAGTCCGACTCCCCTTGTCCGCCAGACCAGACCTAATCCCAATTCTTTGGCGGAAAGCCACATCGAATGGATCGCACAGCATACGGCATATTCATTATCGGCAGATGCCTCTTCATCGTCTGGAACGATGTCAGCGGTAACGACGATATGGACCGGTGTTGTTTTTAGTACCTTTAATGAGCTTTCGATTAAATTTGGTTTGGTTGGAAAGCGTTCCTGTAGATATTCATTGGCCAACTCTTCATAGCGTTTTTTTGCTTTGCCTTTAATCACATAAAAGCTCCATGGTTCACGCATCCGGTCATTCGGTGCCCATGTCGCTGCTTCTAATAAGGTGTGAATCTTTTCGTCCTCGACCTCTCGAGCCGCATAATCACGGATCGCTCTTCGGCTTTTGATTTCCGCTAAAATCGACATCTTAGACCCTCCCTATTCCAACTAATTGTTTTTCTTCTGCTTCTTGAAACCAGCGTAATTTCTCGCGAAGGCCGACCACATCACCCACGAGAACAATTGCTGGATGAGTAATCCCGGCTTCTAGAACCCGGACTTCGATATCCTTTAAACTTCCGGTCACCGTTTTCTGCTTGGCCGTGGTCCCCCATTGGATAACGGCGGCTTTCGTATCAGGGCTTTTTCCGTTCTCTATTAATCTGGAAACAATATAAGGTAAATTCCCAATTCCCATATAAAAGGCAATCGTATCGATTCCTTGAGCGAGAGCTGACCAATTTAATTGATCCTCACCCTTTTCTGCACGGCCGTGGCCTGTGACGATCGCGAAAGTGGAAGCATAATCGCGATGGGTCACAGGAATTCCGGCATAAGCAGGCGCTGCAATACCAGCTGTAATCCCTGGCACTATTTCATAGTGAATCCCATGTTCTGCGAGAATTTCCGCTTCTTCACCGACACGGCCAAAAATGCAGGGATCGCCTCCTTTTAATCTAGTGACAGTCTTGCCCTGACTGGCTTTTTCAATTAACAGCTGGTGAATTTGATCTTGAATGATCTGATGTTTTCCTGGCAGTTTTCCACAAAATATCAACTCTGCCTCCGCCTTTGAATACTTCAACAGTTCCT
This sequence comes from Gottfriedia acidiceleris, assembly GCF_004138285.1. GTDB lineage: Bacteria > Bacillota > Bacilli > Bacillales > Bacillaceae_G > Gottfriedia > Gottfriedia acidiceleris_A. The sequence goes on from NZ_SCFN01000017.1 coordinate 53,125, forward strand.
CATTTACTAAACGGTCATATAAAATCACATCCGCCTGTTGGATACACTCCATCCCGTAAACCGTGATCAGCTTAGGGTCTCCCGGTCCAGCACCAACAAGATACACTTTTCCATTTGTCATCTTCTCGCTCCTTCCTAAATCACTCATTTGAAATTCCAGCTGATGCAAAAGTTGCCATTTCTTTCAGCATTAAGGTCGCTGATTGTAAGATTGGAAAGGCCACTGCTGCTCCACTTCCTTCTCCTAACCGCAAATCTAAATCAAGTAGTGGCTTCTTGCCTAATAACTGCAGCGCAATTTCATGTCCAGGCTCGACGGAACGATGGCCAACAATCATATACTCCGCTGCTGTCTCACAGATTTCCCTTGCCAAAAGAGCTGCAATCGTGCAAATAAACCCATCTACCAATATCGGAATCCGATTTTGAGCGGCGGAGAGCATTGCACCTGTCATTCCGGCAATTTCCAAACCACCAATTTTTGCTAAGATATCGATGGGATTCTTCCGGTCAGGGTTCCTTTCCTTTATCGCCCTTGTGATGACCTCTTGTTTATGACGAATTTTTTCTTGTGCAATCCCTGTTCCTCGACCGACGAGTACATCGATGTCCTGCCCGCTTAAAACCGCTGCAATCGCACTACTTGACGTTGTATTACCGATCCCCATTTCACCAACAATTAGGCATTTGATTCCTTGTTTAATCATCTGTTCTGCCCGTTCATAGCCAACAGCGATGGCTTGTTCGGCCTCTGCTCTTGTTATTGCATCTTGTTGGCAAAAATTGTTGGTTCCATAGCGAATTTTCCTATTCACTAACCCGTCAGCCTCAATATCTGCTGCCACACCGATATCGACGACTTCAAACATGGCTCCGATTTGCCGGCTAAAAACATTGATGGCCGCACCGCTGTTTAAAAAGTTTATGACCATTTGCACGGTAACTTCCTGTGGGAAAGCGGACACCCCTTCTTCGACTACACCATGATCGGAGGCAAAAACTATCACACCGGGCGGTGACACGACCGGGAATGATTCAGATGTCATTTCCGACAGATGAATGGCTAATTCCTCTAATCTCCCCAAACTTCCCGGAGGTTTGGTTAACGTTTCGATATACTCACGAACTTGCTGTCCCATTTCTCTATCAAGAGGCTGAATTCCTGTTTTTACGCTATTCATTGGATGATCTCCTTTTTTGATAATCCTTCATTAAATGTTCAATGACATTTAGTTTAACATGTGCCCTTACATGTTCTGCCAACCGGTCAAACGCTTCTTCCCGCAATTGGTTAAAAGATGGGCGCATGTGGATGGGCTCCAATCCCTTTTTACGGCGGATCTGATTAAGTAATTCCTCACGAAATTCATCATTATGGAAAATTCCATGAAAATAAGTGCCAATGATGGTTTCGTCTGGGGAATGACAACCATCCCATTTTTCATTTGTAAAAATAAGCCCATGGGACGTTCCTGTCGCCGCGGTTTTACCCATATGAATCTCGTAACCTGTCACATGAAAGTTTTTTCCGAAAAGATGCAACTTCCCATTTGATAGGATCGTCGTCTTTTCTTTCGTAATGGTAGTTTCAATTGGCAGAAACTGAAGTCCTTCGATTTCTTTATGGAGAGACTCGATTGCCAACGGATCCTCAATTTTATCACCGAGCATTTGATAGCCGCCGCAGATCCCGAAAAGAACGGAGTGTTTCTTTTTGTGTAATTCTGCTATTTTTTGAGCGATGCCGCTCTTTCGTAAAAACAGTAAATCTTCAATTGTATTCTTGCTGCCCGGGAGAATGACTAAATCTGGATGGAGTAATTGATCCGCTCTCGTTATAAAACGGACATGACAATCCGGCTCAGCAAAAAACGGGTCGACATCGGTGAAATTTGAGATTTTCGGATACTGAATCACCGCGATATCCAATTCTTTTTCAGTATTTTGAGTATATGTATATTGATTTAAAATCACAGAATCCTCGGCATCAATATTTAGATTCTCCAAGTAAGGAATCACGCCGAGAATGGGTTTTCCTGTATACTCCTCAAACCACGTTAAACCAGATTCTAGCAGGCGGAGATCACCGCGGAATTTATTGATGATTACACCAATTACTCGATCGCGGTCCTCTGGTTCCATCAGCTGAAGGGTTCCTACTAAACTAGCAAACACTCCGCCTTTTTCGATATCCCCAATTAAAATCACAGGGGCATCCGCCATTTTGGCGACCCGCATATTAACCATTTCCCGGTCATTCAGATTAATCTCGGCCGGACTACCAGCCCCTTCAATTACAATTCGTTCATAATTTTGGGACAGGGTGGACAGTGATTGTTGAATAAGTTCCAATCCCGTTTGAAAGAATTCCCGGCGGTACCTTCCTGCTTCCATATTTTTATATGGTTTACCATGGACGACAATTTGGGATTGGTTATTCCGGTTCGGCTTTAGTAGAATCGGGTTCATATCGGTGGTTGCCTGAATACATGCGGCTTCGGCCTGAACTCCCTGTGCTCTGCCGATTTCTTTTCCATCCACTGTGATATAGGAATTTAATGCCATATTTTGTGATTTAAACGGAACCGTTTTATATCCGTCCTGTGCGAAAATCCGGCAAAAGGCGGTCACGATAACACTTTTGCCAACATCCGAATTGGTACCTTGAAACATAAGTGGAAGAGCTTTAGTCATTTTGTTTGAACTCCTTACATTTCTCCACCCAATTTTCGACAAGCTCAGGGCATGAGCCAAAATGAAAATGGGTATAACCTGCAATTAAATTCCCTTTCCTATAGCCCTCTTGCTTAAACCCACGCATTCCTTTCGTTTGGTAGGCCGGTTCAAAAACCGTTCTCGGATGAAAGGTGGAGTAGTGAAATTCATGGCCTCTTGCACTCAGATTTCCCGCTAACAAGAAATTTTCTTCTTCTGCAGTGATTTCCCGGTATCCCAAAGTAGCTAGTTTTGTCTGCATTTTCACCTTTCCAGGAATGATTCCGACCATTTTGTAACTCGTTTCATCCGTTGTTTCCAACGATTCAGTTAAGTACATAAAACCGCCGCATTCCGCCAAGGTTGGCAGTCCTTTTTCAATGGCCGTTCGAATCGAGTTGTTTACCTCTGTCTGTTTGGTCAGCTCCTCCGCAAATTCCTCTGGGAAACCGCCACCGATATACAAGCCATCGACTTGTTCCGGCAGGCATTCACCTTTTAATGGAGAGAACTCGATTAGCTCGGCTCCGGCGGCTACTAACATGTCGAGGTTTTCCTGATAGTAAAAATTAAAAGCAGCATCTCGTGCGACTGCAATTTTAACAGTTGCCTGCTCCGCTCTTTTAAACTGGGATTCTTTTATCTTTAAAAAGGGGGCCTGTGCCAAGTCATATATAGAATCTACATCAACGGTTTCAAGGACTAAATCACCTAATTGCTCAAAAAATGGATCCAATTCTCCCCGTTCAACGGATGGTATCAACCCTAAATGCCGTTCCGGAATCGAGAGTTCCTCGTTTCTTTTCAAATAGCCAAGGACGGGAATACCGCATTCTTGCTCAATCGCGGTTTGAACGATTTTAAAATGGCCTTCGCTACCCACCCGATTGGCGATCACTCCGACAATATTGGCTTCCTTCAGAAACGCTTGAAATCCCTTCACAATGGCCGCCGCACTACGGGCCATGCTGGCACAATTCACGACCAAAATGACCGGACTTTCGGTGACGAGACTGATTTCGGCAGTTGATCCTGTATTATTTAGAGGATTTTTCCCATCAAAGAATCCCATTACCCCCTCGATGACGGAAATATCCGCCCCATTACTTGCTCGGTTGACAATTTCTTTGACCATCTCGTGGTTGAGCATCCAGCTGTCAATGTTTCTTGACGTTCTCCCCGTGACCGCCGTATGATAGGTCGGATCGATATAATCTGGACCGCATTTAAAGCCCTGAACGGTATAGCCTTTTTTCCTTAAAGCAGACATCAGCCCGATTGTCAGCGTTGTTTTTCCGACACCGCTGCCTGTCCCTGCAATTAAAAGTCTACGAGTAGACATTCTATTTCCCTCCTCTCTCAATAGGGAATCACCGCTACTGATATGGTGACATTACCTGATTTCTTCTTCATCAACGTTAGATGTTCCGCTGCGCTGTACAATAAGGCAGCCGGCTCACTGACGCCGTATGCACCGGTAAATTTAAAGACTGTTTCAGAAGGGTTCTGAAGTTTAATGGAGTTCAATTCATCTGGTGTGTAATAAATAAACTCCCAACGGTTTTTTTTCACCACTTCGAGCAGTCCCGCTTCATCCTTTTTTAGATCAATCGTGCAAACTGCTTTGACACTTTTTTTGAAAACCCTAATTCCTCAAGCGTTTCGTCGATTACTGCTTCGATTTCCGCTGCAGTGGTCCCGCGGTTGCAGCCCAATCCAAGGACGATCACCTTTGGTCGATATAAAACACCATTATGTAAAATCTCCGTATCGTCTTCGGATAAATTCCGATGGGTTACTACTAAGGCAGCATCTGGCTTTGCGGCCAGCGCTTCTTGGATCGATGAATACGGCTGAATATTTCCTGGTAGCGGCCGGTCATATGGCCACCAGTCTTTTTCGCCTGACTCCTGAACCACGGCGATTTTTTCTTCGTTCACAACCGAAGCGCTAACGGGCGTCAGCTTATCAGCCGAGTCCCAAATCCAGCCAAATCGTTTCCCGAACAAATCAACCGCAATCGTTCCCTGTACATCTGAAGCTGTGGTAATAATGGGACGGGCATGTAGAGTGGCCGCCACTTCTTTCGTTAGTTCATTGGCACCGCCGATATGGCCTGACAGCACGCTGATCACATGTTCGCCCTTGTCATCGATAACGACAACCGCAGGATCTGTTTTTTTATCCTTTAAAATAGGTGCAATCATTCGTACCACGGCCCCAAGGGAAATGATAATGATCAGCCCCTTATAGGCCTCGAAAAGAGAGGGCAGAAGAAGGCGAACGCTCCCGGTAAATAACTGGATGTCCTTGTTCTTCTCATCTCCTTTTTCAAACTTCGCCATATAGTACACATCGGCATTTTGAAACGAATGTCCCAGCTTTCGAGCCAGTTCGACCCCATGCTTTGTAATGGCGACAACCGCATAGTCCCCCTTCTGCTGGATGACCGCCCTTTGCGCTTCTTGCAGCTCGATCATTACGATTCCACCCCCCTGCGGAATCCGTGTGTAAACTTTTTGTCATAAAGCTTGGAACGATAATCTTGTTCGTGGATGTTTTCATCCAGCGCCCATCCTGCTAAAATCATCGCCTGTTTACGAATCCCGTTTACCCGCATATCCTCGTCTAAGCGTTCCAGTGTGGTCCGGACAATTTTTTGATCTGGCCACGACGCTTTATAAACAACCGCAACAGGAGTATCCTTGCTCCATCCTGCCCCGATCAATTCCTTGACAAGTTTCTTCGTTAACGTCGCACTTAAGAAAAGCGCAATCGTGCAATTATGTTTTGCTAAATCCGCCAGCTTTTCAAATTCTGGCACAGGTGTCCTACCCTCGGCTCTTGTCAGGATCACGGTTTGGGTTAAATCAGGAATCGTCAGCTCAGCTTGAGCGGCCGCGGCGGCCGCAAACACAGAGCTCACACCTGGAACAATCTCTATTTCGATTCCTCTCTTCTTTAACAAGACGATTTGTTCCATAATCGCCCCATAGACAGCCGGATCGCCCGTGTGTACACGAACAACCTTTTTCCCTTGTAGAATTCGGTCAGCCATGACGTCAACCATTTCTTCTAAGTGCATCCCGGCGGTTTTCAATATTTCGGCGGAAGGTTTTGCTTTTGCAATTAAGTCTTCGTTTACAAGAGAATCCGCATATAGAATAACATCTGCTTCCTGAAGATGCTGAAGACCTTTTACCGTGATTAAATCTGGATCACCCGGTCCGGCACCAATGATATAAAGCTTCATTTTCTCACCACCATTAGTGTTAAATATTCAAGCTCAGCTCCTTCGAGCTCATCTGCCCTCCAAATAATTTCTTCATCCGATGTTACCTTTGTGACGACTGAAGCCTTGTCAAGCAAATCTAAATCTCGTAATACTTCTAGCATTAAATCAATCACTTTCGCTACTTTTATAAAAATGACACAATCATTGTCTTGAATGACTTTTTTCATGGTTTCATAGTCTTCCCGTGCTGGAACAATTGCCACATGCTCATCCCCATCTGCCAATGGAATTCCCAGCCTAGAAGCCGCCCCATTGATGGACGAAATCCCCGGAACAACTTCAATCGGAACTTGCGGATACTTCTGCTGCATCAAACGCATCATATGAATAAACGTGCTGTATAAAAGAGGGTCCCCTTCAGTTACAAAAGCAACATCCTTTCCCTCCTGCAGCTTCGCCCATACATTTTCCACGGTTTCCGTCCATTTTCTTTCTAATGTGGCTGGATCCTTTGTCATTGGAAAGACAAGGCCCAGCATTTCTTTTTCGTTCGACTGAAAATAGACATCAATGATTCGATGGGCATAACTTTTGCTGCCCTTTTGTTTTTTCGGATATGCAATCACTGGTGATTCCTTTAATTTACGGAACGCCTTAACGGTAATGAGCTCTGGATCCCCCGGGCCAACCCCAAGGCCGTATAATGTACCTAACATGTTTACTCCCCTTCCTTGCGCCATGCTTCAATTATGTAAATCGGATTTAATGCATCAAATCTTGTCAAATTCAAAATGGGCTTACTTCTGGATATTTGAGCAAGCGTAATGTTCGTCTCATATCCCCGCTTTTTAAACACAAGCATCGCTTCTGATAGATTTTCAATTGTGACGGCATTTAAGACAATGCGTCCACACGCTTTCAAGCGGCTACAGCAAATATCCAAAATGTCTTCCATCCCACCTGCCGTCCCGCCAATAAATACCGAATCCGGATCCGGGAAGGTTTCTAGTCCCTCTGGTGCTTTCCCATGGACGAGTGTTGCATCCACACGAAACTTTGCTAAATTTTGCTTACAGTTTTCTAAGTCGCCCTCGTTCTTTTCGATGGCAAACACTTGTCCTTCCCTGGCGATTTTCGCAGCCTCAATCGCAACAGAACCTGTGCATGTCCCAATATCCCAAACTGTGCTATCTTCTTTTAACCTTAGGCCGCTAATGCTTAGTGTCCGAATTTCCTTTTTTGTAATTAAGCCCTTATCTGGTTTACGCTGTAAAAATTCCGAATCGTCAATGCCAATCGGCCAATGTGGGCTTTCCCCCTTTTTCTTAAGAATTACTACATTGAGCGGTGAAAACTCTTCATCCTTCATTTCAGAAAGGGTAAACCAGCGGCATCGTTCCTTGTCATTGCCAAGGTTCTCGCCCACAAACGCTTCATATTCAGTCATGCCAAAGGAAAGCAAATATTGAGCGATTTTATTTGGGGAATTTTCTGTGTCGGTTAAGATTGCGACTGTTTTTTTTCCATCCACTCGCTGTGCCAACCCTTTTATACTCCTGCCGTGAACACTAGTAAAATAAGCATCCTGCCATCTTTCTTTCATTCTGGCAAAAGCAAGCTGGATTGAACTTATATATGGATAAATATCCAAATCGATTTTAGAAGATAAATAGCTTCCAATTCCATAGAATAACGGGTCTCCTGAAGCTAGAATCACTACGTTTCTAGTCTCCGACTGCAACCGTTCCACTAGAGAATAAAGCCCGCCTTCAATCGCCATTTTTTCGCCGGCGAATTCAGAAAAAAAAGAAAGCTGTCTCTTTCCTCCTATTAATAGTTCACTTTCATTAATCCACTTTTCGTACATCGGGAGCAGGCTGACTTTCCCTTCATCCCCAATGCCGATCATTTTAATTGATGCCACTCTTTCGCACCGCCTTTCCTAACAATTGCCCCTTCATGGTATATAGGGTGGTATCTATGTCGATCCCACCATCGACTTCCTTTAACGCAGCGAGGCAGCAATAGTCGCTAAGCATTTCGAAAAAGGATAGGTGGCCCTGTGCTGCCATCAAATCACCAACCTGTGATGCCGTATTGGCAGTTCGAATTTCCTCGACCAGGGTAGCATCAGCACCGGTACGGCTTGCCACCTCAGCTAAAAAATCAAAATCTATCGGGGCACTTTTTGAGTGGACCATCATGATCCCCATTGCCACTTTTGAGAATTTCCCCATCATGCCGACCATCGAAACTCTCTTTACCCCTTGCTTCTTGCATTGTTTAAGGGTAAACCCGACAAAGTCACCCATTTCGATAAAAGCTTCCTCAGACAGCTCAGGGAATTGCTTTATGGCATTTTTCTCGCTCCGCCCGCCTGTTGTAATGACTACGTGCTCGCAGCCACTTGCCCGGGCAACACTAATAGCCTGGATGATACTGGCTTTATAAGCGGCTGTGGAAAAAGGAACGACAATCCCGCGAGTTCCGAGAATAGAAATCCCGCCAATGATTCCTAAGCGTCCATTGAGTGTTTTTTTGGCGATTTCTTCACCCGCTGGTACGGAAATGACGATTTTAATGCCTCTTGTAATCCCGAAATCTTTTAATACCCCTTCGGCTGTCTCGCGGATCATCCTGCGGGGAACGGGGTTAATCGCGGCCTCGCCGACAGGAACGGGCAAGCCGTCCTTTGTAACGCGGCCAACTCCAATTCCCCCATCAAGCACAATGCCTGGTTCATCGAGCCATGACACAGTGGAAACAATCAAGGCCCCATGGGTGGCATCTGGGTCATCCCCCGCGTCTTTTATCGTACTAGCTGTAGCCGTTTGTTCCGTTACTTCACAACTTTCTACCTGGAAGGTTGCAAACCGCTTAACGGGCAAGTATATCGTTGATTCTGTTTGCGGTTCACCGGTAATTAATGCCGTCAGCGCTGCTTTGGTGGTTGCTGTTGCGCAGGCCCCAGTCGTATATCCTTCCCGCAGTTTTCCTTTTGGTACTTCCTGCATGGGTTATCCCCGTTCAGCCATAATGGAAATGGCATTTAATGCGGCAACGGTCACGGTACTGCCACCTTTCCGGCCAATATTGGTGATGAATGGGATATCGAGCTTAGCTAGTTCTTCTTTTGACTCAGCCGCAGAAACAAACCCAACAGGCAATCCAATGACAAGACCAGGTTTTGCTTCTCCTTCTTTAATCAGGCGGATAAGTTCGAGTAAGGCGGTTGGGGCATTCCCAATGGCAAAAATACCGCCATCTGCTTCTTTGATCGCCTTCCGCATCGAAATAATCGCCCTTGTTGTATTCAGCCGTTTGGCTTCCTGGATGACATCCGGGTCGGAAATATAGACTTTAATTTCTCCTCCGAATTTTTGAATTCGTGCTTTATTTGCCCCGCTTTGAATCATTTGAACATCTGCAACTACCATTTTCCCGCTCCGAATCGCCCGAATACCGGACTGAATTGCGTCAGGATGGAAGAGGACGCTTTGCCCAAGTTCAAAATCAGCGGATGCATGGATGATACGCTGGACAACTGGATACTGATCCTCAGTAAAAGGGTGCTCCCCAATTTCTTCATTAATCATTTCAAAACTTCTACCTTCAATCTGTTCCGGTTGGACGGTTAACGGTTTAAATTCAGTACGAAAATCCATTTCTCTCACTCCTGTATTAAAATGATTGTTCTGTTGTGACAATTTGTGTGGAACCAATCTTTTTATGTAATTCTGTGATGACATCGATAAAATTAGCATAGACGGTGCCATAATTCAGTTTCGGGCGGCCAATAAGGATAACCTCAATCCCCAGTTCCTTGGCTGCTTCCACCTTTTCATCGACCGATCCGACTTTCCCACTCTCTTTAGTCACCATTAAGGTCACGCCATATTGCTTATATAGGGCTTTGTCGAACTCTTTTGAAAATGGGCCCTGGATCGCAATAATATTTTTCTGTGGCAGCCCTAGTTGCTCACATTTTTCCATATTATCCATACGAGGCAGCATCCTGGCGATCAAGCGAATGTCCGGGTTACCTAATAGTTTTTCTGTGAAAATTTGAAGCGTCTTGCTGCCTGTCGTCAGCATCACCACGCCTTTATTGGCCAATGCAAGCTCCGCAGCCTCCTCGTAGCTTTCGACGACTTTCATTTTGTCATATTGGAAATTTTGTGACTCCCGTTCATATCGAATATAGTGGATTCCCGCTGTTTCGGACGCCTTGATAGCGTTTTTCGAAGCTTCTTCCGCAAACGGATGACTGGCATCGACAACCGCTAGAATACCTTTTGTGTCAATCAACTCCACCATGTCCTCATCCGTTAATCTGCCTACTTGAACACATATACCTGACTCCCTTAATTCAACCGCTGCATTTTCTGTGACAACTGAGGCCAAGAGATTAAAGCCCTCCTTTTTTATTTCTAAAGTAAGGGCTCTTGCATCACTTGTACCAGCTAATACGAAAATCATCCTCTATCTCCAGCCTTTTGCACCGCATGTTTGTGATCATGGTGATGATCATGTTGATGATCATGGTGATGCTCATGGTCATGGCCGTGATGATGATCGTGGTCATGATGGTGGTGATGATCGATATGTTCCATCACATTAAGACGGTATTGGCAGGTATCACAGTTCATCTTCACTTCATCACGAAGGGCTTCTTCCACCCGATCTATTAAAATCGTCTGTAATTTTGGATGATAACCAAAATAGTCAGCCAACTTAATTTCAACCGCGGAATATTGATTTTGAATAGGTACCATCATATCTTCTAACCGTTTAATCAGGATGCCAGTGAATAGAAAGTAAGGCAGGATTACTACTTTTTTTGCTCCAAGCTTAATACAGCGCTCAATCCCTTCGTTCACAGAGGGATTGGTCACCCCCATAAAAGCAGGTTCGACGATTTTATAGTTTGTTTTTTCCCATAGTAATCTAGCAATTTTATATAAATCACTATTCGCATCAGGATCGCTTCCGCCACGTCCTAACAAAAGGACAGCCGTATCGTCTTCGATGGTTTCTACATTCTCGCCAATTTCTATTAATCTAGTTTTTAGAATTTCAAATGTTTCCTCATGAACACCAATTGGTCGGCCATAAGTAAATTGAACAAGCGGATATTTATTCTTTGCCTCATCAATAGCTGCTGGAATATGAATTTTGGAGTGTCCTGCCTGTAAGAGCATGATCGGAATCAAGACAATATGGTCGGCACCTTTCTCCACACATAGATCGATGCCTTGATTCACCGTTGGTCGTTCAAATTCTAAAAAACACGTCTCGACCAGGAAAGAACCTTCCCAAGTCTTTCTCATCTCACGGATGAACTCACGAACCTGCTGATTTCCCTCTTGATCTCTACTTCCATGCCCCACAAATAAAATTGCTCTCAAAATATTTCCTCCCCTTTGTTTGTAAATGCCTTACCTTCCAATTACCGCTAGACTTCTCTCCCTTATTCCCCGCAAACAGCTGCTTCGATCTTAAGATTTGGTGTGATATCCTGGTACACAAAACCTTGAACTTCTTTGACCCGTTTAAAAAATTTATAGAAACGTTCATTTGGATACGCCTTTTGTTGGTACTCTTGAACAATCCCCTCTATGACCCCGACAATTTTGTCCGGTGCGATTCCTTCAGCTACGATTTGGCCATTATGAGCGGTTCTTCCAGCTGTCTTGGCTCCTAAAAATAAATCAAACGCTCCCTTACGATAGACAATGCCAATATCTTCTTTAACGGCTCCATAACAGGCCATACCGCAGCCATTCACACCAAGTTTCAATTCTTTTGGGAGTTCCATGCCGCCAAGCCTTTCTTGAAGCTCATTGGCATAAGGGATGGAATCCTTCTTTTCTCCGTCACAAAAATCACAGGCTTTTACGGTTAATACATCGCCAACAGGTGCAATTAAAAAGTTGGCTGCAGTTAGTTTTTTAATAATCTCATCAGGCTTAGAGGTTAAAATTTGCAGCTTCATAAAATGGTCTTGTGTGTATTCCATGACTCCTTCTTCTCCGACAATTTCGGAAAGAATAACCATCTGATGCGCGGTAAATTTTTTATTGGCGACACCAGGGCTGACCGCTACCTCAAAAATAGATTGAAAGTCTTGCTTCACAATTAAACCTTGGGTTCGTCCATAGGTCTCACCAAGGATCATTTGCAAGGCTTCCTCAGCCAACTCTCTTGGCGACTCTTTCACTGAGGTTGGGGTGACTAGTTTCTTGTTTACCGGCATTACATCTTCCATTTGCTCCAGTGCCCATGGTTCGGCTTCCTTTTGCAGACGCTGATGCGGTTTCAACGGCTGAATTGCCTGATTTAATGTATACTTCCGCTGATAACCACGCGGAGTGATCATCAATTCATCGTAGAAAAATGTTGAAGAGTTGCCTATTAAAACGGTAGTTAACATGCCAATTTCATGTTCTAACATTTCTTGTAAATTTGTTAAGACGATCTTTTGACTATCACGGTATGCACTCTTTACCAATCCTACAGGGGTGTCTGGCGAGCGGTATTTTAATAGAATTTTTTGTGCTTCCATGATTTGCCGTGTTCTTCTCCCGCTTTTTGGATTGTATAGGGCAATCACAAAATCAGCTTGAGCGGCCGCTTCGATTCGTTTCTCGATCAAGCTCCAAGGTGTTAAATGGTCACTTAAGCTAATCGTACAGGCATCATGCATGACCGGCGCGCCTAATAAAGCAGCACAGGAGTTGATGGCAGAAATGCCAGGGACCACCTCCACATTTACCCCTGAGTCTTTTTTCCAGCCTTTTTCAATTAGCACTTCGTAAACAAGTCCTGCCATTCCATATACACCGGCATCACCGCTCGAAATAACAGCTACCGTGTAACCGAGCTCAGCTTGTTTCACAGCCTCCTGGGCACGGCTCACTTCTTCTGTCATTCCTGTGCTGATGATTTGCTTTCCAGCTATTAATCCCTTGATTAAATCAACGTAGGTTTTGTAGCCAATGATGATATCACTTTCTTGGATGGCTTCCTTTGCCCGTCCGGTAATATGTTTTTCATCACCAGGGCCAAATCCAATAACCAATAATTTGCCTTTCACACTATTACGCCACCTTCCACAATTTCAAACTAGAATCCAGCTACTATCCGCTGTTAAATCTTTTCTTTAACCGCTTTTTGTATTCCTTCGATGCATTCCGACCCTTCTGGATGTATGAATCCAGCTTCGGAATATTGATAGATCGAATGCTCCTGAAGGCAATGACCTTCCGCCAGATGACGCTTTACAATCGTAGTTCCCACTTCTGGGGTTACGTTTTTATACCAAGTCCCTGAAGGATAGACGATGGCAACGGGTGCATCCTTACATCTCCCATTGCATCTCGTTCTTGTAGTATGTATGATTGAATCTAAGCTTAAATTTGTGATTTCATTCCGTATCGCTTGTGTCGCTTCCTCCCCACCCTTTCTCATACAGCTGCTGCCGTTACAAATGAAAACATGGTGTTTCGTCCCTTGTAAATTCCAAGTAGTCATGTCACACACTCCTTTTTGTTTTTTTTCATAAAAAAAGCACCCCTATGGACATAGGGGTGCAGAAAATATACACACAAAAAAATAGCGATGTAAGTTCAGCACTTCTACCTATGTTCCCGTAGGTTGAATGAAGCTATTAGGTAAAGGCAGGTCTCCTGACTTAGGTTCATCATTCTATTGCGTCTTCCCGAAATTCCTTCAGTGACATCTGCAATGAACTCCCCTTACAGTGGCGGGTACCGTGACGGATTTAAACCGTACTTCCCTATTAAGCACTTTTTCAAAGTGCACCAATCCTAATCTATTCAATTTTTAAAAAGACTTGTTTCTTCTAGAGGCATACTATAAGCATAAAAAAATGATTTAGAATCATTAAAACGAAAAAATCCGTTCAACATAAGTTGAACGGATAAAACGCCAGCACAAAGAAAGTTAAAAAATAATCCTTTTTGTCCGAACGTTTCATCTTCTCAACCCCCGAAGAAATCGAAACTTTAAAAGCTAAGACAGGTCTCCTGACTTGTGTATCTTCCTACTTTAGACCCTTCCCGTAACGTCCATATAAACGTTTCAGTGGTTTGTCTATTTCGTCCACACTTACAGTTGCGGGGACAGTTCTGGTAATTCTCCAGATTCCCTATTAAGCCCTAAGGCATCTTAACTAATTGTTAACAAATTAGTATTTAATTTATTAGATATTAATATTCTAGTCTATCAGATTTAATATTTCAAGAGTTTATTAAACTACTTTAAGGAAAACGCTACCCTCCAATAACTTCATCTTGTTTAAGTAATTGAATGTAATATCGACATTTCTTTTTTTAAAACTTATTGTTATTTTAGGACAATTAAAAAGAGAACGCTTCGTGTGGTTTTCTTGTAAACCTGTGCGTGAAATTGTCCGCACTTTTTATATTTATATTTAATTCTATAAAAATTGAAATAAAAAAAACCTTGTAATTACAAGGTTTTTTAATTATATTTTCTCGACTACTACAGCGGTTCCATATGCTACAATTTCGCTCATGTTTTGCCCTATTTCACCTGAATCAAAGCGCATCATGATAATTGCATTTGCATCCATTTCACTAGCATTTTTAGTCATTCGATCCATCGCTTCTTTTCTCGCATCCTCAAGCATTGCAGTGTATTGTTTGATTTCTCCACCAACAAGACTTTTTAGACCAGCTAAAATATCGCCCCCTAATCCTCTACTACGTACAATTACTCCAAATACAGGTCCTTTTACTTCAACTAGTTTATACCCTTCAATGTTTTCAGTTGTAACTACGATCATATTGTCCACCTCAAAATTTTTATTCTTTACACAAATATATTTATCCAATTTTGTGTATGCATTTCAAAACCATTTTTAAACTTCTTTAGTTAAAAATGGAAAATTTGAAACGTATAATGTATTAATTCTATGTAATAGGTTTAATCCCTTTTTACTAAAGTGAATTTCAATCTTTAAGAAAATTATTATTAGTTAATATTTGCAAGACTGATTTTTCTACTTCAATTGATGCCTTCTCTTTTACATCAATAAACTTAGTGTTTAATTGCTTATACCAATCTTTTTCAAATTGATATAATTTCATATTTGATCAATTATAATCATCGAAATTACAATCTTATTTCATCATAATATTATTCTCAATTAATTACCAACAATTAGCAAATTAGACTATAATAATGTTATATTATCATTTTTTAAAGTTAGTTAAGGAGAATTTATGCTTACAATTTTCATCATAATTGGGGGTTTACTTTTATTTATTCTTTATGGACCAATACCAAGTTTACTAACTCGTTT
Source organism: Gottfriedia acidiceleris (assembly GCF_004138285.1). GTDB lineage: Bacteria > Bacillota > Bacilli > Bacillales > Bacillaceae_G > Gottfriedia > Gottfriedia acidiceleris_A. The sequence goes on from NZ_SCFN01000017.1 coordinate 68,424, forward strand.
ATTTAAAATTTTTTCAATACATCATGTTTCAAATAAAAGTCAAAAACGCATTGCTTTAACCTTTGACGATGGCCCACATCCAGTTTATACAACTTTACTTTTAGATTTACTCCGAAGTCATTCAATAAAAGGGACTTTTTTTGTATTAGGTTCAGAGGCAGAAAAGTATCCATCAATCATTAAAAGAATACATGAAGACGGTCATTTAATAGGAATTCACAATTATAAACATAAATGTAATTGGTTTCTCAGTCCAAAATACTTAAAAAATCAAATAGAAAAAACTGCAAGTATTATTAAGAAAATAACGAACAGTGATCCACTTTATTATCGACCACCTTGGGGGTTAGTTTCACTGCCACTCCTATTTCAAAAAAAGTTCAAAATTATTTTATGGTCTGTAATGGCAAATGATTGGAGTAGTAAAAAAGGAAGTGAAGGCATTTATACTCGTTTGTTAAATCAAACGAAACCAGGATCAATTATTTTATTACATGATAATGGAGATACACTAGGTGCAGATGTAGATGCACCTATTCATACAATAAAAGCTTTAGAAAGATTTATTGAACATTGTTTTCAAAACCAATATATATTTGTTAGGATTGATGACTAGCTATTCATTCAAACCAATAACCACAAGGATACTCTTTACCTTGTGGTGTTTTTACGTATTCATAAAGTTATTGTTCATAAAACATCTAAGAAATCGAACTAAAAATATCATTAACAATTAATTGTGAACTAAATCCTTTATTTAATGCAGTTAAAGATGATTTCATTTGTTCTAAATGATTTGATTTGAAAAGAATTCGATTAATATAAAAGGTTAATTCATTTAACGACTTTACTGTTACTGAAGCACCAGCATTTTCAAATAATCGGGAATTCTCTTTTTCTTGACCTGGTGTTGGTTTATATAGGATTGTCGGTAAACTACATGCAATACATTCTGATAATGTAATACCACCGGGCTTCGTTATTAAGAGATCAGATTTTTTATACAAATTACGTATATTATTTACGTAGCCAAATATTTGTAGTCGGTCTTCGTATTCTTCATTCAACTTACTTAATTTATTATAAAGTATGCGATTATAGCCACAAACAACTGCTACATTAAGTTTTGTTTCAGCAAGTAACTGCTTGACCATTTTTTCTACGTCCTTTAATAATCCAACTGCCCCAGCAACTATTAAGATTTGATCGTTTGATTTCGATTTACTTGTTCCTTCATTTAAAAAATTTGTTTCCTTAAATTCTTGGCGTAAAGGTATACCACTTACAAATATTTTCGATAAAGAAACGCCTAAATTCACCATTTGATGTATTAATCCTTCCGTCGCTATATAGTAGCGATCGATTTCATTATGAATCCACGAACGGTGAATATAATAGTCTGTAACAACTGTATATAATTTGCAAGGATGTGATGAATATTTTTTCCATTTTGCTACTGACCCAACTGGAAATGTAGTAATAATAATATCTGGCTTCTCTTTTTGAAGAATACTTTTTATATTCTTTCCGCATAATTCTAAAAGCCTGTCAAAAATGACTGTACTGAATAATTTCTCAGTCCCATAGAAAAACCATTTATAAATTGTTTGTGCATGTTGGAATAATTGCAAATGAATATTTTTTGCAAATACATTTATTGTTGGATATGCTTCTTCGTATATATCAATAATTGTTACATCGTTAAAGTTAATATGTTCAAACTCACTTTTTAACGCTTTTGATACTTCTTTATGCCCATTTCCAAAACTCGATGTAACGACAAGTATTTTAGGCTGCAATACCATACTAATCAACCTCTCAGAATAGACAAATTAATTAAACGAATGTATGAATTAACATTGAGATTACAACTGCAAATGAAAGATAGTAATGCCAGTTTTTATCTTTGCGTTTATATCTTAAAAAACCTAATATTCCTAATGGAACTAGGAGCAAATAAGTTATTACTCCTGAAATATAAACTGCATCTGTTTTCCATTGAAAAAAAGTCATAATCACAGAGTGTACTGTAATTAAAGCAAAAGTAATTAACGAGATTGGGACATGAATTAACTTGCACCATTTCAATAATTTACTTAAGTATTTCTTAAATTTCTTTTTACCATTTAACTTTTTTAATCTAATTAAAAAATAAAGTGGAAAGAGAATAAATGCCGCAAATACACCTAACCTTCCAAGGGATCCTTTATCTTTCGCATAAAATTTCAAAGGATTCATTTTATGAAAGCCATGTTGTATTCCATTTTGTATATGAGGTCCAATATTCGTTAATAATTCAGTTTGATGCGAGACTTTCCACCATGCAATAATAAAAATAATGATTGAAATTGCTAATGCTATATAAATTAATTTTCTCTCAGATTTATTTTTTATCCAATTACTAATCATTTTGGTTTGTTCCTTTCAAGTTTTGAAGAAATATTAGATAATACATGGAATTTTACCCTCCCTTTTAATACAACTAATGTACAAAATAATAGTGAAAATTTAATGAAAATTGTCTTATGTTTTAGTTAAATTGATTAATTTTGTGTCAATTTAGTTTTCTTACTTAATTTTCTAAGAACATCGATTAAAATTGGAATGATTGAAATAAAAATGATCCCAATGGTTAATAGACCAAAATGATTTTTAACAATTGGAATATTACCAAAAAAGAAACCAATCGACACCATTAGTCCAACCCAAAGTGTCGCTCCGAATATGTTATATGAAATAAATTTTGAATAGTTCATTTCACCAATTCCTGCTACAAATGGAGCAAATGTCCTAACAATCGGAATAAACCTTGCTAATACAATAAATTTAGGACCTTTTTGTTTGTAAAAGTTTTCAGTTTCATGAATGTATTTTGTATTTGTTTTTTTACTCTTACTTAATTTACTTCCGAATTTCCTACCTATAAAATAATTTAAAGAATCACCTAAACTAGCTGCGATTATTAGAAGGATTAGTAATCCAAATAAGTTTAATAAATGTAAGGATGCAAGTGCACCTGCAGTAAAAATTAATGAATCTCCAGGTAAAAATGGTGTCACAACAAGTCCCGTTTCCAATAAAATAATGAAAAATAAGATGATATAAGTTATTGCCCCATAGTTGTGCACAAAAGTTAATAAATGTTGATCTAAATGCAATATGAGATCAATTAAATTTTTAATAATCTCCATATAAATCTAACTCCCCCAAAATTTTCTCTATATTTTTGTCTTAAGTTGAAACAAATTTGAAATCGGAATTTTAATTTTAAAACTGCTACCCTTACCGAATTCGCTATTAACAATAATTTCTCCATTGAGAGACTCTATAATCGATTTTGCGATCGATAACCCGAGTCCAGTATTACCTTCATCCCTTGACCTATGCTCTTCTATTCGATAAAACCGATTAAATATTTTGTCTTGTAGCTCTTTGGCAATTCCAATACCATTATCATTTATTTCATAATAGAAATAGTTTGCTTTTTTTTCTGATCTTACGTAGTAATTTAACGATATTGTACGGTTCTCAAGTGAGTACTTAATCGCATTATCAACAAAGATATTAATTAATTGTTTTAGAATTTCTTGATTTGTTTTAACGATAAATTTTTCTTCATTTAATAGCTGTATTGTTTGTTTTTTTTCTGATGCTTTATATTGCCATGCTTTTTGAATTTGTTCCGAAAAGACATCGATTCTAAATTCTTCAATATTAACTTTGGCGATTTGTTTATGATCAAGTCTCGCTAGAAACAGTAATTGATGAACTAGATTACGTGTATCACTTAATTCCTTTTTTAAATCGGTTAAGGTTTCTTTACCAAAATCAGAAAGGCGATTTTGCTCAACGCTCAATACATCAATACCAGCTTGTAATACAGATAACGGTGTTCTTAATTCATGTGAAGCATTTTCCACAAATTCTTGTTGTTCTTTATAAGATGCGATAATTGGTTCCATTGCCTGATTTGTAATTTTCTTGCCGAAGTAGTACGCCATAAAACAAAAGATAATCGAAAGTAAAAATGAGATACTGATAAACTGCTTTATTAAATAAATAACTGACGATAAATCTTTACCACTATAAATTGTGCCGAGGTAATGATTTGATGAATCATACACCTTTTCTGCAGCAATCATTAAATGTAGTTCTTCTTTATCATGAGGATCGATTCGTTTAATGAATACTTTATTTTGATTGGGATTAAGCTGTTTTAAGACTTTTTCTATATCCTTTGTATACCCAGGTGCTGTTTCATCATAGATTTCAAATTCATTATTTTTATTTAAAAAATAATTAAAATAAACATTTTTACGTTTATGTTTTCTTTGAGTATTGTCATCATTTGGACCAAGAGATGCAGCATTCATTTTTACTTCTTTGATTTCTTCCTTTAATACTGTAATTAGATCACTCTTTTGGTCTAAATAAATGTAAAACGACAATACAATTCCTACTGAAATATTAAATAAAATAATAAAAATCATTAAAATTCTAAGATTGAAAAATGTTAATCGCTTGCTAATTTGTTGAAATAATGAGATCTCATTTTTCGATTGAATATCCAACACCTCTAACACTCTTTATATAAGTTTTCTGATTAGGCAGATCAATTTTTTTTCTTAGATTTTTTACATACGCTTCAACAGCATTACTTGTTACCTCTGATTCAATTCCCCAAACTCTTTCAAAAATAACTTCTCTAGTGAGCACAATCCCTCTATTTTTTACTAATAAATCAAATAATTGTAATTCTCTTTGGGTTAAAATTATTTGTTCATTCTCCCTACATAAACTAAAATTTGTCCGATTATATGTTAAGTCCTCAATCGTGATAATTTCATCTTGAAGTGGTGCAAAATTCCTTCGATTGAGTACCTTAATTCTTGCGGCAAGTTCACTAAAATCAAATGGTTTGATTAAATAGTCATCCGCTCCAGCTTCTAATCCTTCAACACGATGGTTAATACTATCTCTCGCTGTTAACATTAAGATAGGTCCTTTAAATCCATCTCTTCTAAGATTTTTGCATATTTCTAATCCACTAATTTCAGGTAGCATCCAGTCCAAAATAATTAAATCAAAATCATAGTGAGTAGCTAATTCCAATGCTTGCTTTCCATTAGTAGTCCATTCGATTTGAAATGGAGTTTGTGTTTTTAGCAAATGGGTTGTCATTTTTCCTAATTTTTGATCGTCTTCAGCAAATAAAATTTTCAAAAGATGTCTCCTCTAATAAGTTCATAATCAGGAACTTAAATTATTTTTCATATTAAAAGGTAACTTTTTTATTATTCTTTCGTATATTTTCAATAATATTTTCATTATTGGTTCCGTTAATGATGATGTTTTTAAAACAACAATCGCGACTACACCAGCCAAAATAAATGCACCAATTATATCAAATGGATAATGTACCCCAACAAAGATTCGTGAAATACCAACTAATATCGCCCAAACAAGTGAAAACATACCTAAACGGTCTTTTCTAAGCAATAAAATAAGAGCTGTAGAAAATACTAATGTTCCGTGATCACTTACAAAAGATGAATCGGATGAATGTGAAATCAGTTTCGTCACATGGTGATTAACAAAAGGTCGCGCGTGGTAATAAAATTGATGGATTATAAAGTTACCGCCTAGTGCTAAAATAAGTGTTAAAACGATATAAAAAGCAGTGCACTTACGTTCGCTACCTTTTTGAATCCATAAATAACATAAAAGTCCTATTACGATTAAAATGGCAGATTTAGATAAAAATATCATTACATTATCTAATGCCGGCCATTTGCCAGCAAAACTATTTATTAATTTAAATATTGAGTAGTTCATTAAAATTTCCTCCGTTTTTTTGATCGGAAATTATTATATAAAAGTTTTATGAAAAATTGATGAAAATAACTAGGTTTATTTTTGATAAATAAAAATAGGACCTATTATAAATAGGTCCTTTTATGCTTAATCTTTAGTAACATAATTTTCTATAAGATGTTTATAAATAACCGCCGCCAATTCTTTTTCTACTTCGAATCTTGAATTTTCGGTTAAATCAAACTGACTTCCGTTCAAAATAAATATGATCCCAAACTGTTTTTCTTCATCCCAATATAAATTGCTGATTAAACCGTATGCTTCACCTGCATGCCCAATCATTTCTTTGGAACCTGGTAAGAAGTCGTGGCTGATATGAAAACCAAGCCCCATTTTACTAAAGAAGTGATTATTTTCTTCTCTAGACCATTGAATTGATGTCATTAATTTTGACGTTTTTTGATCAAGAATTTGTTGTCCATTAAAACTTCCTTTTAACATATGTGCTCGTAAAAACTTACTTAATTCAACTGCAGTAGTCCTTAGTCCACCTTGAGGTTCAAATAATCCTCCATGATTTCCTATGGTGTATTGATCCCAATGAGTTTTCGTGTATCCACTTTGGCTAACATCATCAATTGATATTTTATATTCGTGTGTATCTTTATTTTTTTCATATAAGTTTGCTAGTTCATGGCTTTTATTTAAATTTGAATATGAAAAAGCTACATTCTTCATTTCTAGAGGTTCAAATATATTTTGTTTGATATACTCGTCAAAGCGTATATTAGTGACTTTTTCAATAATTGCACCGCATATGATAGCGCCAATATTAGAATAAATCCAATGATCACCTGGTTTCCAATCCCCCCATATTTCTTTCGTAAAATACTTTCCATTTTCATCTAATAATTCTGTAAGTTGTAGAGAAAAATTTGAATGTCCATCTCTAATAAACTTTGCATAAACACTATTTGATGCATCGTCTGAGTTAAGTGAAGATGTATGAGTTAGAATTTGTCTTAACGTAATATAAGAATTTGGAAATTTAGGATTTCTTACTTTAAATCCTAAATAATGACTAATATCTTGATCTAAATCTATTAATTTTCTTTCGACTAATTGCATGATTGCTGTAGCAGTAAAAAGCTTTGAAATAGAAGCAATTCGAAACATCGTATTTTCAGTAACTAAGTCTCCAGTTTCTAAATTACGAAAACCATAAGCATCAGACCAAATTAGTTTATCTTTTAAAACCGCGGCTGCTTGACACCCGACAATATTAAATTTGTCCATTATTAATTGAATTTCTCTCGATACTATTTTAATTTTTTGTTGTTTAATATTGTTTTGCATTTTAACCTCTCCAATCTATCAATTTCAAGTGAATTTTATGTAAAATACTGTAAATTTTTCATGTAAAAAATTTTTTTAAAATGAAGCGTTTACAAAGTTATTTTAATATTGTAATAGTGCCTACCTGTTGCTAAAATGAATCATATGAAAATGGAATTAAGGGGATAGAATGGATGATTTTGATCGAGGTTTTTGTTTATGCAGGAATTATAGCTGCTAGCATTTCGGGTACTTTGGTTGGTATTCAAAAGAAATTGGACTTATTTGGTGTTGTTTTTTTAGCAGCTTGTACTGCACTTGGCGGAGGGTTAATTCGTGATATTATTTTAGGTCAAACCGTACCGAATGCTTTTGCAAAACCTCAATACTTTATCGTAAGTACAGTAGTTTCAATTGTAACTTGGTTATTTTATCAACGAACAATGCAGTTCCAATCAACTTTAATCATTACTGATGCAATTGGTCTAGGTGTTTTTACTGCAGTAGGTTCATATTCGGCAATTGACCACGGTTTAAAAGGTTCTTTTTTAATTATTTCGATGGGTTTAATTACTGGAATTGGTGGTGGAATTATGCGGGATGTATTCGCAAGAGAAATTCCATTTGTATTCCGAAAAGAAATTTATGCAATTGCAGCAATTATTGGCTCTATAACAATTTTATTTACACATGGTGAATTTACTAAACTTCAATCTTTGTATATTTGTTTTCTAATTACAACAGCAATTAGAATGATCGCTGTACGATACAAAGTAAACTTTCCTATTCGAAATGTAAATGATAAAACGTTTTTACTTTAAGCTTAACATAAATGTTAAGCTATTTTTAATGGTCCTAACCAATAATTGATTAGGACCATTTTTATTACTGAGAAACACTTTTTGATTCTATGTATTCTTTATATAAAATTTCTTTTTGTACATATTCTGTTAATTCATCAATTACTTCAGTTACTTTTGCAAATGCTTCAGGCTTCACAACTGTATCATTTTCAAAATCAACCGAGTCTAAAACTAGTTGTTTTGGTAATGCATTTCCATATACACCACGAATTACTGTTCTCATACTATTTAAAGCGTTAATACCGCCTTTTCCACCACCAGCTACTGCTAATAAAGAAATTGGCTTTTTCTTGAATGGCTCAGAGCCTAATAGTTCAATTAGGTTTTTTAAAGCTCCACTCATCGCATTATTGTACTCTGGCGTACAAATAACGATTCCATCAGCTTTAACTAGTAATTCTCTAATTGCTTTAACTGCTTCTAATTCTTTTTGTTCAGCTTCCCCGTTATAAAGAGGAACTTGTTCAAATGCTAAATCTAAATTTGTATAATTATTAGATTCTGCGATTTGTTTTGCTAAGAATCTAGTTCGACCATTTGCTCTAGGTGAACCATTTACTACGACGATATTCATTTAAATTCCCCTCACAATTTAAAATAGTTGTAACTTAATTGACAAATTTTTACTATTAATACTTTAAAACTTCAAATTATAGTATAAATGAAAACTATTTATTTGCCTATTATTTTAAACAGAATTTAATGAAAACTTCTATATTAAAAAGAATTAAAAAGGTTATATAGTTCCTGTTTAAAGAAGAATAGAGCTCTCTTTATACTCCATTTCCTCTATTTTTACCATGCCCATGATTTATTCGATTGAACTAACACTAAAGTTTAGTATATACTTATTTGACAGAATATTGAAATTACACATGAAATGGATGTGATACATATTGGGGAATATGGCAGTAAATAAAAAGGCGACAATTAGTATCATTATTGCAATGGCTACTTTCGGCACAGTAGGTTTCGTCGCTCCTAAAACAGGCCTAAAAGCCATTGATTTAGTTTTTATTAGATGTGTTTTTGCGAGTATATTTTTATTTTCTGTTTGGTATTTTTCAGGGTTAGCTAAAAAAGAAATATTTAATAAAAAAGATATAACACTTTCTTTATTTAGTGGGATCTTATTGGTTTTGAATTGGGTATTTTTATTTAAATCATTTGAAAATTTATCAGTTACAATTTCTGTTTCAATTTATTACTTAGCTCCCGTTATTTTATTCTTATTAGGTAGTTTAATTTATAAAGAAAAAATTACGGTAGTTCCTTTACTTGGTGTTTTAAGTAGTTTTATCGGATCAATCCTTTTATCCGGTATTAATTCTGATTTTACACTTGATAAATTTCTTTCATCTGGTGTCATTTGGGCATTTCTTGCGGCAATCTTTTATGGATTATTAATGATTGTGAATAAAGGGATTACACAAACAAGTTCATATTTTACGACTTTACTTCAGACAACATTAGGGTTTCTACTATTAATTCCTTTTGTTAAATTTGATTCTTTTCAAAACTTGCATTTAGAAAACTGGAGTTTTATTTTAATTATTGGATTTGTTCATACAGGCGTTATCTATGCATTATTCTTTGGGAATATTCGATTTTTACCTTCTAATATGATAGCTGTGCTAACATTTTTAGATCCTGCAGTAGCAATTGTGTTAGATACAGTCATAACAGGATTTAAACCAACACCAACACAAGTAGTTGGAATTTTTATGACATTTTTAGGTATCGCTTTAATACTGCTACTGAATTCACCAAAGAAGGTATCGCAAAATTCAAATGAAAAAATTGCAAATTAACGATTCATCAGTTAAAAAGAACTTTAACTTCATTGTCAAACTATACTAAAAGGACTATAATTAAGTCATAAAGAATATACTAAAAAGGGATGTGCTGCGAACACACCCCTTCCGAGTAGTAATTGGTAAAGTTGCTTTCCTCGGATCCAGTGAAGAAATAATCACCACAACCATTCGAGGGGTAGGGTGGTTATTTTTTTTTGCTAATAGAAATGATAATACCGATTATGCTTAAGATTACAGTTGCAGTTATCCCAACACATTGAATAATTAAATTAGCAATCTCATAACCAGTCACATTCTCACCTCCCTTCTTAGCGAAGAAAGGCACCTACCACAACCCTACTCTACCTAATTTTACCATAAGTATATTCAAAATACCAGAATGTATGTTCTGTTTTTGCGATATTTAATTTAGATGCATTTCGTCTATTCATGAAGAGTAACCTTACCCCAACAGCATTTTTTGAACTTAATAAGGGTACTACAATGATTGGTTATTGAAAATTCTCCATTTCTGAAAAACGCTTAATTTGAAACAAGTTTACATAATAGTTTTAGATAAATAAAAAAGAACACTTGTTTTAAGTGCTCCCTAATTTCTGCTATTAATTATTAAACGTATAATTCCATATAAGATGGCTATTATCATTCCAACGACAAATGCAACGGAAGAAATCGCATAATGTAATCTAAGCTCATATTTCGAAATACCATTTTTTTAATTCTTCAATTTTTTCTTTTACTTTTTTTACTAATGAATTCTTTTCTTGAGTGGCTGCCGTTTCTAATAAAAGTTGTTGATTGTGTTTTCTTTGCTCTCTCCATTCTTCTAATAGTATGCTAGTCTGCTTTTCTCGTTGCTTTAATACTTCTTTATGTTGTAGATCCATCTTTTTATAAAGTCTTTTTTCCATTTCATTCATTAGTTTTTCAATTGTTTGTAACTGGTGTTCATTGCTTATATGTATTAGGTGCTCTGTTAAGATTAAAGACTTTTCTTCGTCTATCATGTCAGTATGAGGTATTAATCTATTGGTTTGTTCTATTATCATTCTCGCAGACTTCTCTAACGTCATACCATCATGCTTACTTAATTCAATTAGTTTTTCAAATATCAAGACATCATAACTTGAATATTGTCGATGCCCTCTACTATTCTTCTTGATCTTATAACCAACATTCTCTAAGATGTCCTGATACTTTCTGAAGGTGCTAGGTTTCAACTCCAACTGCTCTCTTATTTGAGTACTAGTTAATATTACATCACCGTCTATCATGCCCTCACACTCCTTACAATGCTTATATTCTATACTGGCATGCTATCTCCTTTTTGCATTGCAAAAGGTTTATTGAATTTAAGATTTTATTGAAAGATTTGATGAGCGAATAAATGAATTTTTATAAAAGAGGACCACAACTTAAGTGATATCCTCTAATTAATTTCTTCTATTGTAATTTATTTAAAGTAACGTATATCTTGATAAAAGTATTGTTCTAATTTACAGTTCTATTTTTATACGAATGAATTGAATAATAGTTTCTTTATTTATAAAAGAAATATAATAAAAAACTCATTTGTATTTTTAACAAATGAGTTTTCAGATCAAATTATGATGCAAAATACAATATTTTAGTTTAAAAGATATGTCATTAAGAATATTACAAATACTGTTAAACCCGCTGATATTTTTAAGTTCCTACCTAAGTTTAAATGATTCACCATATCTCCTACTTTCAAATAAAATATTGGTTGTATTATTATTACTATAAAAATGTATTTTTAGAAAATTCGTTCTTTGCTACAGAATAATCATACTAAGTATTCTGTTTTATTTCCATGTATAAAGTGTGAACATTATTCTATGAAAATTTATTAACAATTTTAGCTGTTATATTGACACATTTATTTTAAGCCTCAAATTAAAAAACTCATTTCAAAACGATCTTTGAAAATGAGTTTTTTATTGTTAATTATTTTGAATCAAACTTTGATAAACTGCCATCATATCACGTTTATTTAGTTCTCTTATGCGATTGAATATCGGTATATCTTTAACCTCTTCAGTTAATTGGTTTTCAGGAACTATTTCACTTACTTTACCAGTGAGCCATGTTTGAACCGCAATGCCCTCAACAAGCTGTTGACGTCCACTCTCATTGATCCCACTAGCAAAACAGCTAACACAAGGAATTGTTAATTTATATACCCCGTCATGTAGATTATCTTCAGAAATAACTTTCTTTCCTTTACAGAACGGACAAGGGTTACTCGCTTTTACTTTATTAATTAGTGTAACGATTTTTTTATATCCAAATGCTTCATAAACATATGTTAGTTTTTTGAATTTACCATTTGTAAAATATTTGTCTATAATGTCTTCTCTAGTCTCAAATATATCTTTAAAATCAGTTATCGATACTAAGTTTTTATTGCTTACTTCTTCAATATTCGTCTTAACACGATCCCAAAACGGTAAAGCATTTTGTAATACAACTTCATATCCAACGAAGCTTGCTTGTTTTATTTCTAGCATTTTTAAAGCAACCTGTTGCTCTCGAGATAGTAAAGAAACTTCTACTGTTAATGTTGATTCTCCACCAACAATTGATTTTATTTCTTCTAAGACTGTTAGCTGACCAACTGTTTCAATTACTTGATCTACTGGTTGATTGATGATTTCACGAATATCAAATTTGCCAAACATTAATTTTTTGTGATGGTTTAATACTGTGCCGTTGCAAATAGGACAGGTAATTTGCTCTTTGGAAGCCTTCATTTGTTCTTTAATAGCTGATTTTGAAATTGACATATATCGTCCAATAATAGTATTAAAGCCTTCCCATAATCTTTGTGTCTTTCCAGCTTTATCATAAAAAGTCTTTTCATAGTATCCATATAAAAAAGTATGCTTTTCTGCTTCTGACATCTCATTAAAACTTTTACTAATGTCTTGACCAAGTTCATTTTTTATTTCATCAAATAGGAATTGTAATTTAGGATATTGGTAATATTTTAGAACTTCCATTACATCTGAATGTAATAAACCTTCCCAAAAAGGTACTGTTTTATCTTTTATGACTACATCAATATCAAACTTCTCAATTACTCTACGGCCAGAACAGGATGGACAATGATTTTCTTGGTTATAAAAGTCAAAACTTCTTGTATCCTTATTAGTCGGATGTGAAGCAACGATTTGATTAATTAGTCCGCCGATTTCATATAAAAAAGTATATTGACTGTATAAATGTCTTTCTAAATCAATTGCAATAACAGGAAGAATAGCATCAGATTCATATTCTCCATAAATAAGTCGTGCCATCGATGATAGACTTTTTAATATTCCACCTTTATAAATGTTTTCTGCATTTTTGAAATAATTTATATTATTTTCTTGTAAATATTGAACTCCCTTTTGTACTTTAAGTGATGATGAAATTTGCGCCTGAGGCTTTTCATTATCCTGTTTTATCTGATTAAAATAATTATCATGATTTACAACTTCAAGATGTTCAACAGGAGTAATCTTTCTTTTCCCAAAATCAACGATATAATCCGAACTTTCTAACATATAGGCATTATGTTCAATCATCATAATAGAAATTGATTCATCTTTTAGAATTTCTCGAACACTATCTATAAATTGATTTAATATATTTTGTGATAATCCTTTTGAAGGTTCATCAAAAATGAATAGTGTATGAGGGTTTCTTGAATTAGAAAATAGTTCAGAAACTAAATGTACACATTGAAATTCTCCAGTTGATAATGTTTGTGTTTTTCTTTCTAGAGTAAGATAGCCAAGACCAAGTTTGATTAATAAGCTTAATCGCTTATGTGCAATGTCTTCGTTCGGTAGTTCTTCAATGATATCCTCGATTGAACGCAGGAAAATATCATCTATTTCTTCACTATATTTTGTTAACTTTCTTTTTATATCTAAGAATGTAGCAACTGTTGATCGACTCGTAATCGATTGGTTTCGATCCTGACCTACCATCACTAATTTATCTTTTGGGTATCGATTTAAAAAGTCTTTTGACATACATTCATTTACTAGCGTAGATTTACCACATCCAGATTCTCCAGTAAATGTTACTAGTCTATTTTTAGGGATCTGTATTTCTTGAATTTGGATATTACGACAATGAAGATCTTTAAACTCATAGAACTCACTTGGCAAAGTGTTGTTTCTTTCCCAATAAATCGGTTTAGGTCGTGGAGATTCTTCAACAATTTTCCCGCCGTATTTACCACTTCCAGGTCCAAAAAATACTTGATCATCTGTTGCATCTAGCACAGTATCGGAATGGTCAATTAACCAAATTTGATTTTTAAACCCTAATTCTTTTATCTCATCTAATATTCTATTTAAAGTATCATGGTCAAGACCAACCGAAATTTCATCGATGATAATAACAGTATTTTCACTAGTTGCCATAAATTCGGCTAAATAAAGTCGAGTTATTTCTCCACCGGATAATGTTCCTGTTATTCGATTTAGGGATAAATAGCCAATATTCATTTTGATAATATTGTTGAGTAAATGCTGTTTAGCTTCACTAATTTGTAATTCTTCTGCTAGTGATAAGATTGTTTCTACACTTAAGTTATTAATATCCGAAATAGAATGTGGTCGATCAAATAACTCAATTGTATATTCTTCAATTTTTTGATTATAACGGTTTCCTTTACACTTTTTACATTCAATATTTTTTGTAATTCCGCGGCCTTTACAATCCGGACACCAGCCTAGTTCATTATTAAACGAAAAAACTTCTGGAGAAAGATTAAACTTTTCTGCAAGACTTACACGAATGTCTTTAAAAACACCAGTATGTGTTCCAAGTGTTGAACGTGGATTCGTAGAAATCGATGATTTGCCAAGGAATAGGACTAATGGCATTTCTTCCATTTTAATCGCACTAAAATTTGTTTCCATTATGTTTGGGAATAAATATTGATATTCAGCCTTTGGAAGTAAAGACACTAGTCGTTTCTTTGACTCCTCACCAATTGTTTGACAAAAAGTTGTTTTACCAGAACCAGATAATCCAGCAATTCCCAATGACTGATTCTCAGGTAAAATTGCATCTAATTTATTAATATTATTTGCAATTAATTGACTTATTTTCAAATTCTTTTCCTCACTTGTCTCGTAAAATTTGAATAAATTATGTATGCTCTTTCCTTATATGAGCTTTAATATCTGCAATTATACTTACAATAAATATATTACCAATTTAAGACAATGCAAGCTATAGATCGTGAATGATAAAATGAGCTATATTCGAGGATTTTCACAAAAGTAATAAAAAACCGAAATTTAATTTCTTTATTTTTTAGATTTTTTTGAAATTTTATTTCAAAAATTATAGACAATACTTTCCATTTTTGGTAGTTTTATATTATGTAAGCGCTACTAATTTAATAGAAAGTAAGGTGGAACACATATGAAGGAAAGAAAACTTGGAAAATATGCGATTGCTGCTACAGTGGGCGCATCTCTATTATTTCAACAAATTCAAAATGTTCATGCTGAAACTACTTCACAGTACTCAGTCCCGCCTAAGCATGAGCTGCGAGCAGCTTGGATTGCATCAGTTACAAATATAGATTGGCCATCTGCTACTGGCTTGTCTGAAATGCAACAAAAATCGGAGTTTATTAAACTATTAGATGATGTGGAAAAGATGGGAATGAATTCAGTTGTTGTACAAATTAAGCCGACCGCTGATGCTTTTTATCCTTCTGAATATGGTCCATGGTCAAAATACTTAACTGGTACACAAGGTAAGGATCCAGGCTATGATCCACTTGCATTTATGGTTGAAGAAGCACATAAACGAAATATTGAATTTCATGCTTGGTTCAATCCATATCGTATTACAATGCCACGAACAGCACCAGGAGATGCGACTTTAGATGATTTAAATACTTTATCTGAAAACCATCCTGCAAGAAAACATCCTGAATGGGTACTTCCATATGGAAAGCAATTATATTTTGATCCAGGTAATCCTGACGCACGTCAATTTATTATTGATGGCATAATGGAAGTAGTAAAAAAATATGATATCGATGCAGTGCACTTGGATGATTATTTTTATCCATATCGCATTGCGGGTCAAGAGTTTCCTGATCAGGCTTCTTATGATAAATACGGTAAACAAAAATTTACTAATATAGACGATTGGCGCCGTGATAATGTTGATCAGTTCGTAAAACTTCTTCATAATTCTATTAAAAAAGAAAAATCTTATGTAAAATTTGGAATTAGTCCATTTGGAGTTTGGCGAAATATAGCAAAAGATCCTACTGGTTCAAATACAACAGCAGGTCAAACAAATTATGATGATTTATTTGCAGATACCAGAGAATGGATTAATAAAGAATACATTGATTATATCACTCCTCAAATTTACTGGAACATCGGATTTGAAGCTGCAGCATACGATGTTCTTGCAAAATGGTGGACTAATGAAGTAAAAGGCAAGAATGTTGATTTATATATTGGACAAGCTGATTACAAAATTAACGCTAACAATGAGGCATGGGCTCTACCTGACGAATTACCAAATCAAATTGCATTAAATCGTACAATTCCTGAAATCAAAGGTAGTATGCATTTTTCAATTAAAGACTTAAATCGAAATCCACTTGGTATTAAAGATCGTTTAAGCAAAGATTTATATAGAACAAAGGCATTAATCCCTTCAATGCCATGGTTAGATGACCAAGCTCCTAAGAAACCAAAATTTGAAAACGCTCTTCGTACAAAAGATGGAATCCAACTTACTTTGAATACTCATCCTAATGATCAAGATGTTTCATATTATGTTGTATACCGTTTTGATGGATTACATAAAGATAGCATTGATGATCCAAGAAACATCTTAACTACCGTTCGCAAATCAGAAAATGGCAAAACAACAACATATTTAGATACAACAGCAAATATAGATAAAGACTATACGTATGAAATAACTGCTGTTGATCGACTTCATAATGAAAGTAAAGTAAGTAATCAAATAAAGGTTAAAGCTAGTAAAAAATAAGTATAATAAAGAGCTTCCAATTCAATGTAGGAAGCTCTTTATATTTTCAGTGCAAAAAAGTTTATATTATATTGCTGATTTCATAATGACTGCTTTAATCATAAAATAACTAATTTCAGAAGGTAATTCATCTTTAATAGGTCGAAGTTTTTCGCTTCCAACTGAATTAATTACTTCAATAATTTGTTTTTCAATATCTAAAGGCACTACTTCATCCCAATCAAAATGATCATCTTCCATTGCACTTTGCAGAATATGATTTTCAACAGTAGTCGTATTTAATCCTCTCTCTTTTGCAATTTCAGAAATAGTAAGTCCGTTTTGATAAGATTCGTATGATATTTTGTGTGAAGGTACTTTATTAATTGTTGCAGCTTTTGGTCTTGTTGTTTCTACTTCAATATGGTTCTCTTCTTTATATTTCTTGATTACTTCTATAAACTGATTACCAAATTTCTGTTGTTTTTGTAATCCGACACCTTTTGCCTGTAGAAATTCTTCATCGGTAGTAGGGAGTAATTTACATAAATCTCGTAGAGTACTATCTGCAAATACGACAAATGGTGGTACTCCAAGTTCTGTAGCAATTTCTTTACGTAAACTTCGTAGTTGATCAAATAAATCATTATCGACGTTTGTAATTTCAGTAACTTGGATTTCTTCTTTTTTCATTACGTTTATTTTATTTAATAGTACTTCTCTTCCTCTATTTGTTACAGTTAACAGTGGGAATTTACCGCTTGTAACGCCAATAAATTGTTCCGATGTTAAATAATCAATTAAATCTCCAACACTTTTTAATGTACGATTTTTGAATAAACCGTATGTCGTTAAAGTATGAAAATTTAAGTCTATTAATTTTTTATTCATTGATCCTGTTAGCACTGATGCAACCATCGTTTTACCAAATCTTTCGCCCATTCGAATAATGCATGATAATACGATTTGAGCATCTATTGTAATGTCTATAGCAGTCCGCTTGTCAATACAATTACTACACTTACCACAGGAGTGGTCACTTTCATCCCCAAAGTATTTTAAAATAAATGCCTGTAAACATGTTTCGCAATAACTGTAATCCTTCATTGATTGTAGTTTTGAAATTTCTTGTTTTAGTCGATTATGTTCAAAGGTAGATTGCTCAATTAAAAATCTTTGTATTTGAACATCTTGTGCAGTAAAAAGTAAAATACATTCACTTTCTAATCCATCTCGTCCTGCTCTTCCAGCCTCTTGATAATAGCTTTCCATATTTTTAGGCATTTGGTAATGGATTACGTATCTAACATTACTTTTATCAATTCCCATTCCAAATGCATTTGTAGCGACCATTACATTGATATTATCTTGTAAAAATGCATCTTGTTGTTTTGAACGTTCTGCATCGCTTAAGCCTGCATGATATTTACCGACAGAGATGCCAAGGTTTTTTAATTTATTTGTAACATTATCTACTTCTTTCCTAGTTGCAGCATAAATAATACCTGATTCGTTTTTATTTTGTTTTATGTAATTACAGATATAATCTAATCGATTTTGACCTCTAATGACTTTAAATGACAAATTCTCTCTTTCAAAGCCTGTAATGATTGTCGTTTCCTCAATTATCCCTAGTTGATTACATATATCAGATTTAACTTGAGGAGTTGCCGTCGCAGTAAGTGCCAGTAATGTTGGGTTAGTAGGCAATTCTTGTATTAAGTTTTTAATACGTAAATAACTTGGTCTAAAATCATGTCCCCATGACGATATACAGTGTGCTTCATCTACTGCTACAAGTAAGATTGGTAATCTTTTTAATTCATTAATAAAGCTTTCTGATTCTAATCTTTCAGGTGCAACATATAGAATTTTGTATTCACCATAACTTAAATCCATCATTCTTTCATTTACTTCATTATAAGAAAGTGAACTATTAATAAATGTGGAAGGAATACCTACTTGATGCAATGCATCTACCTGGTCTTTCATTAAAGAGATTAAAGGAGAAATGACGAGGGTAACTCCTTGGAGAATTGTCGCTGGAATTTGATAACAGATCGACTTTCCACCACCTGTAGGCATAATACCTGCTGTGTGCTTACCTGATAAAACTCGTTCAATAATTTGTTCTTGTCCAGCTCTAAAATTTTCATATCCAAAATACTTTTTTAAGTTTTCTCTTGCAAGTGTTAACATGCTTGCCTCCTTTTTTATTTTATTTGTACAATTCTATTTTACTATAAAGAAATTGAAGAAAGTAATTTTCTTAAGCCGTTTTCGAAATTTGCATTATCAAGCTTCTGACGTTTTTTTGGTCCTTTCACTCGTCCACCTGCATTTCGAATTTTCTTTGAAACATATCGAGTATGTAAAAGTGAATCTATATTTTCATTTGTATATTGAAAACCATTTTGATTTAATACATAAGCTTGCTTTGATAAAACCATTGCAGCAAGACCATAATCTTGAGTAATTACGAGATCTCCACTTACAACTCGATTTACTAAAGCAAAATCAACTGCATCCGCACCTTGTGAAACAACTATCGTTTCAGCGCCCTCTCTTTGCATTATATGAGCAGTATCACATAATAAAAGTACGTTTAGTTTAAATTCTGCTGCAATTTTAATTGTTTCTGAAACTACTGGACATCCATCTGCATCAATTAAAATTTTCATTTGATTCTTCCTCTTTCAATTGTTCTTTTAAATTAAATAACTCGATATCAGTTAATTTTCTCCATTTACCTATTTCTAGATTTTCCAAATGGATATTCATAATTCGAATTCTCTTTAATTTAATCACTTTAAATCCAAAACTTTTTGCCATTTTTCGAATTTGACGATTTAAGCCCTGCGTTAAAATAATTCGAAATGTATATTCATCTATTTTTGCTACTTTACATTTTTTAGTTAAAACAGTTCCTATAAGAACACCATTTGACATGCCATTAATAAAATCTACATCAATTGGCTGATCGACTGTGACAATATACTCCTTTTCATGTTCATGTTCACTATGTAAAATTTTATGTGCAATAGGTCCGTCGTTTGTAAGGATGATTAATCCTTCAGAATCTTTATCTAATCTACCTATAGGAAAAATTCTTTTTGGATAATTGACAAAATCAATTATATTTCCTTCTACAGTTTGTAATCCTGTACAAGTAATTCCTACTGGTTTATTTAGAATGATATAGTCTTTTTCACTCGTTAAGTAAATAACTTCATCACTTACTTGTACAAGATCGTCTTCTTCTACTATGCTGTTTTTTTCAGCAATTAGTCCGTTAATTTTAACCTGTCCCGAAGAAACCAATCGTTCTGCCGCTCTTCTAGAACAATATCCTGATGCGCTAATATAAACATTAATTCTCAATACTTATTCCTCTTTTACTAGTCTTTCTTTTATCATAACAAAAAGTGCTGTGACATAACAGTCATCACAACACTACGAATTATTCATAAAGTTACTTCTTTTATAAAATTGATAAACTCTGTATTACCACGCTCTTCAGCAATATCAATTGGGGTTTTACCAGAATTATTCGTTTTAATTTCAGCACCGTTTTTTAACAAATGTTCAGCAATAGACGTATTTCCTTCAAATGCTGCGATATGTAATGGAGTGTGACCTTCACTGTCGCTAATATTAGGATTTGCTCCATTCGTTAAAAGAAAATCGATTACTTCTATTGACTTAGCACCTGCAATTGCTGCATGTAGAGCTGTGTTTTGTGGAATGAATGAAAGCTTTGAGTGAGAAAGTGCATTGATCTGAACACCATTTTTTACTAAAGTTTTTACAACTTCATATTGACCGTAATGTGCCGCGATTCCAAGTAATGTTAACCCATGCTCATTTTCTTCATGAATCAAATTTGGCTGCTCACTTATAATTTCAATTACAATTTCATTTTCACCTTTTTCCGTAGCATCAAATAATTTTGCAAGTAAATTTCCCATAGTTATCTCTCCTTATTTCTACATTCAATTTTTAAATAGTTTAAAAATAAATGAAGCTTTTTATTTAAAAGTCTCGCCTCATCTACATCTACTGGTATTAATTGGATTGTATTTCCTTGTTGCATTTGTACAAGTTTCCAAAGGTCTGAATAAATTACTGTACCTAAAGTTGCATATCCGCCTGTAGTTTGAGAGTCTGCTAGTAAGATAATTGGTTGTCCAGTTGGTAGTACTTGAATCGTTCCAAAAGTAGTACCTTCGGATAGAATATTTGAATCAAACGGTTCTAAATTAGAATTTTTTGAACTTAAATACATTCCCATTCTATTAAACGTACCAATTGTAAGAAGTTCAGATAAAATTTTTGATTTTATATGGTGAGGTATTTTCTCAAAATGACTACTTTTTATAAAATGAACCAAATTGTGCTTAGGATAGATTGGAATATACTCATGTTTTAGTCCATTTTTTACCAGTTTATATGAAGTACTTGAACCATAAATTATTGTACCTTTTTTAATTATTAATCCAAGAGAAGCAGGCTCATATGAGGACTGACTTTCGAAATGACATTCACTTGTAATCCCGCCGGGTATTGATATATATGAATAAACACCAGTATTTCCCCCGTTAAAAGTCAAAATCTCTCCTTTTGCTATGTCGATTATTTTATTCATCTCAACTAATTTACCTTTAATTGTGGGTTTCAAATTTCCCCCAGTAATGACGATTGAAAATTGATTTAATGCTTTTAGGACAGTACCACCAATCGCAATTTCAATACTAGCTGCGTTACATTTATTTCCTATTAATAGATTTCCAATTTGATAAGCTAACTTGTCCATAGCACCAGAAACAGGTATACCTAAATGTCTAAAACCATTCCTACCATTATCTTGAATTGAAATAGAAACTCCTCTTTGTAAAACTTCAAAAATCTCTTTCAAAGTATTACGCTCCTATAGACTTAACAAGAATGTTATTATCACTAAATACCTTACGTAATTCCATCGCTAATTTAATTGAAATGTCAGAATCACTATGTATACAAATGGTATCAGCTTGAATTGGAATATCTTTACCGGAAATTGTCGATACGGTTTTGGTTGTTACAATTTGAAGTGCCTGATTTATAGCATCTTTAGTATTGTGATGAACCGAATTTAATTGATTACGAGGGACTAATAAACCATCATCACCATATGCTCGATCTGCAAATACTTCTGAAGAAAAAGGAATATTCATTTCGATCGCTGCTTCTATTAATTTGCTATTTGCTAGTCCATATAAGGTTAACGAAGAATCGAAGTTTTTCATTGCTTTTGTAATCGCTAAAGCGAGTTTCAAATTTGTAGCTGCCATATTATAAAGTGCACCATGAGGTTTTAAATGACGAAGTTCAACTCGGTTTACTTTGCATACCGAATAAAGTGCACCAATTTGATAGAGAATTAATTTATATATTTCTTCTTCACTGAATTTCATTTCTCTTCTACCAAAACCAAGTAAATCTGGAAAGCTTGGATGCGCTCCAATTGATAAATTATACTGCTTTGCTAATTTTACTGTTTCATAAATTACAAACGGATCTCCTGCATGAAATCCGCAAGCGATATTGGCTGAAGTAATATGTGGCATAATTTGCTCGTCATTTATTTTGTAATTCCCAAAACTTTCACCTAAATCACAGTTCAAATCAATATGAATCAATAAAACGCACTTCCTTTTTAATTGAATAGTTGTCCTCTTTCACTAGCTGTTCAATCTGATTAAATCCTTCGATATTAATCTCATAAAATTTTACTAGATCTCCAGGTTTAAAGTTTTCTGTGCCATTATTTTTCGTTGAAAATATTGAGATTGGAGTACGTCCAATAATATTCCACCCACCTGGAGATTCAAAAGGATAAATCCCTGTTTGGTTTCCAGCAATCCCAACCGATCCCTTTAAAACTGTTTTTGGCTTGATTAGTCTTGGAGTTGAAAGTTTAGGATTTAACCCGCCAAGATATGGAAACCCAGGTATAAAACCAATCATATAAATGGGATACATTTTTTCTAGATAAAGTCGAACTACGTCTTCAGTTTCTAGTTTATTATGCTCTGCTACTTTTTGAAGATCTGTCCCAAAAGTGGAACTAAAACAAATAGGAATTTCATAAATTGTATGCTCTCTGTTAATTTTTGAACGACTGTAACGATTAAAATGACACTTTATTTCTTGGTTTATTTCCACGTATGAAAAGTTAATTGAATCATAAAAAATCGTAATGGAATGATAAGATGGTACGACTGCTGATATTTTAGTCATTAATTTAATTTTTAGATATTCTGAGAAAGTATGTACTAGATTATTTGTTTCTATTGAAATCGAATCACCTAAATAACATACTAAGCCAGAGCAACCTAATGGAAAAATATCTAATTTGGTGCTAGTCATTTAGACTAATCACTTCGATTGCAAGCTTTATAGCATTCGTCAAATCAGTTTGCGACCAACTTGGCAACTTCTGATCAATTACGGCCATTTCATGTGAAGCTGGAATATGAATAAAGCCGCTCGGAATTTGCTTGTTTATTTTTTTTAATTCATTAAGCATTTGATACATAACGTTATTACACAAATAAGTACCTGCAGAATTGGATATTTCAGTTGGAAATTTGCGATTGTTTAATTCATTAACAATTTTCTGAATTGGAAGTGTTGAAAATAGTCCATCCGGTCCTTCTGGGTCAATTTTAGCTCCCTCATATTTATTCCCTTTATTATCTGCTGCACCATCATTGCAATTTATGGCGATCCGTTCTGGCGTTATTTTAAATCTACCACCTGCTAATCCTAATGATATAACCGCGAATGGGTTATACTTATGAAACAAATTTATTAATTCATTGCCTGCTGTGCTGAAATCAACAGGTAAAACTGCCCCAATAATTTGAAACCCTCCAACCTCTTGATTATTTAACTCTTTCACAATTTCTTCTGTAGGATTAATTGAAAAGTTCAGAAAAGGTTCAAAACCTGTTAACAATAATGTATTCAAAAGCACTCAGTCCTTTGATAAAATTTATATAGTTCTATATTTCGTCAAGATCAGTTTAATTTCCTTTCATATTAGTAAAAGAGGTTGATTATCTTCCGTATTCAACCTATGACCTCCTAATTTCAGTCTTCTTTTCAATATTGATTATTAAAAACTGATTTTTTCATTTTGCCAACCTATTACGGTATGTGAAATTTTTAAAATTAGGCATAAAAAAAGAAACTTAAACCTCTCTTTTTAAGAGAAATTTAAGTCTCTTTAAGAAAAACTTAAGTTTCTGATATAATTTTCTACTTAAGAAGAACCACCAACAGTTAATGAAACTTCAATTTTCTTATTCTCAACAACTTCGTTAGATATGAGTTTCAATAAATTTTTTGCCGCTAATGAACCCCAATCAAATGTAGAATAAGATACTGTACTTAATCTTGGTGATACATATTGTGATAATTCGATATTATCAAAACCTACAATAAAAACATCTTTACCTACTTTGTAATTTGTATTTTGTAGATAGTTATAGATCCCAATTGCCATTTCATCATTTAAACAGAAAATTGCACTTGGTTCAGTATAGTTTGAAAAGATTTGATTTGCTGCTAACTCTCCTGAATCTTTCATGAAATTTCCACCGATTTCAATTAATTCAATTTCAGGATAATTTGCTAATTCTTCTCTAACACCTTCCATACGTTTACTTGAATCGTATGATCCTTCTGGCCCTGTTACAGCATATACTTTTTTTACATCATTTTTCAGAAGTTCCTTAATCGCTAATTTAGCTCCGCCATTATTATCTAATAGAACTCCTTTAATATTGTTGTGCTGTAATTCTCGATCCATCACTACCATTTTATAATTTTTTTCAGCATAATCTAAAAGTTCTTCATTTGAAAAAGCCTGATCTAAAATTATTCCACCATCAATTACTTTTTCTAGTAAAAGACGATGTGATTGCACGCCAGAACAAGCAATTAATTCATACCCTTTGTCATTTAAAGCTTGTCTCATTCCTCTTAATAGTGGTCCGTAAAAATAACCTCCATAATCAGCTAAGAATACCCCAATAATTTTTGTTTCTTTAACCTTTAACATTCTTGCCGCTGCATTAGGAACATAACCTAATCTATTTGCGATCTTCATTATTCTGCTTCGAGTTTCTTCTGTTACTTTTGGGCTTCCATTCAATGCATATGACACTGTTGAAATGGAAACTCCAGCTTCTTTGGCAATATCTTTTATTCCTGCCATCCCATATCCTCCATTCTATGTATACCAAAAAGCCAATTTTTTCTATTTTTTACTTTTATTACGTTTAGATTAAATGTAGATGAAATATAATACTTATATTAATTCTATCAAAATTAAGTAAAATTTACCTACATTTTTTCTCCCCTTTGTACCTAAATAAGAAAAGTTATATTTTTACTTATAAAAAGTGAGCACTGAAGTATTTTGAACTTTCATTGCCCACCTTTATATCTCTGGTAAAATTTAAGAAGTAATTAAGTTATTGCGTTTCCAGCCTAAAATTTTAGCTCCATTCTTTACGTAATCGTTTTTCATGTATAAATCCCAAATTAATCCTGTTTCATAGTTTTCAATCATCAGCAATGTTGCACCTTTATCAATTCCAATTACTC
Organism: Gottfriedia acidiceleris; assembly: GCF_004138285.1. Taxonomy (GTDB): domain Bacteria; phylum Bacillota; class Bacilli; order Bacillales; family Bacillaceae_G; genus Gottfriedia; species Gottfriedia acidiceleris_A. Next base: position 93,943 of record NZ_SCFN01000017.1, read on the forward strand.
GATCTGACACCCAGTTTGATGTAACGTCTCGATTATATGAATCTAGGAAACCATATTTGCTCCATAATTCAGGTACATTCTCATAGAAATAATTTAATGCATCAAGTGATTCTTTTGGTGTAAAAACAATTGAACCAGCTGCTGCTGCAGGTGCAATCGTGCCATCATTAATATACTGATCACAATTTGGATGAAACGGTCCAGCCCCATATGCTTTATATCCGTGTGGTCCATCGCATGCAGTTAATCCCCATGCGTGTTCACTCTCTGCAAAGGTTTTAAAGCCCTGTGCATTATCATTACAATACTTCTTGGCGGCTAATGAAGCTTTAACGGAGTTTTCATGCCAATTAATTCCATCATCATCAACAATATTCTCAAAATTAAACCATGCATGTGAAAATTGGTGGGTAAACAGCGCCCCTCCAGGTGAATGATAAAATTCATACTCACCATATTTTACTAAATCTCTTCTAAAACCTTTGTAAATTTCCTTTGGAACCGGGTGAGTAGGAGATGCAACGCCAAAAATGTACTGCATCAACTGCTCCGCATACATATCCCAGTGACCAAATCCACCTGTTTCAGGATTATAGCCCATAAAATACATATTATTTTTTTCATCATAATACTTTTGCCAATTAACACGATTAAAGATTTTATCAAAAAGTTCTTTAATTTCTCCACCAAAATATTCTGCAGATGTTACAGCACCATTCAGAAATAGAGATGTATCTATAATCGATGCACAATCATAAAATGCTTCAAATTTTTTTGCTGTTTCCATATGAAGGAAGTGGAAGAAAAATCCTTCTGATTCTTCTACATTAATTAAAAAGGTGTTTAATGTACCTAACGTTCTTTCATATCCTTCTTCGTATGTAATCCATTTCTTTTCGATCCCGATAATAATGGCGCTTAAACCGAATCCAACTGATGCGATACTCGCCATATCTTTATTTGATTCGGCTGTATTATCACGTATTAAACCATATCCTGGACTATTTTTATCAGTGTTTGCTTCATTCCAGAAAAAATCAAAACATCCTTTAGCTTCTAAATCTAAAATTCTCTTTTCCACTAACAACACCTCTGATTCTTAAATTTTATTAAATTACGATTAACGAATTAAAAATTTTCAATTAACATTTAAATTATTCGCCAGTAATTCCAGATCGATCGACACTTTCAACAAACCATCTTTGCGTAATGAAGTAAATGACTAGTAACGGTATAATTGTTAGTAATGTTCCCGCTAGTTCAATTCCTTCATTAATACTTGTCCCACTAGCACCGCCTTGTGCAGGGAACAATTTACTATAAGTTGCAACGAACTTTTGTAGTTGAAGCGGTAAAGTTGACAATTTTTCTCCAAAATAAATTGATGCTAAGTAAGTTTCGTTCCAATACCATACAAGTGAAAATAAAAACGATATAATATAACCAGCAGATGCCATTGGTACAGCAATTTTAAAGAAAATCTTAAAATGTCCTGCTCCATCAAGTTGAGCAGCTTCATCTAATGATTTAGGAATCGATCTAAAAATTTGATAAAAGATCAAAATAAAAATCGCGCTATTTAAACCTTGTCCAAATATTGCTGGTAATACATAGGCAGTGATGCTATCTAAAATATGAATTTTATTAAACAAAATATATCTTGGTATAACTGTAACCTGTGGCGGAATAACAAATGTTGCAAGCACTAAAATAAATAAAATGTTTTTTCCTTTAAATTGAAATCTAGCAAATCCATAACCGATTATTGAAGCAACAAACGCTTGTAAAATTGATGGTAATACAGTTACATAGATTGTTTGAAGTAATATTGGCCAATAATCTAGTACATCTAATGCTCGCTTATAATTATCTGTATATAGTTTTGTTGGAATCCAATTTACAAGAGAATTTAGTAGATCATTTATATCTTTAAAGCTATAAGATAACATATATAATATAGGGTATAAGAATACAAAACCTATTCCAATCAACAATGCATACATTAGAATTTTTACAAGTAATCCATCATTCCCCTTCATGCCTAATAAGATTCTTCTAACTTTCGTTGAAATGTCCTTTTTAATTCCTTGATTCACAGTACTCACCCCCTATATTATTTTTTTCTTTCTAAGAAAACCACAATCCATATCATGATTAATAGAATGATTGTAATGATAACGAAATAAACCCATGAAAGTGCTGAAGCATATCCAAATCCTGTTTCAATTTTGAACATATTTTTTTTAATATGGTCTATTATAGGATTCATTGTAGAAATAGAATATATGACCGTTGTATAAATAATGTTTACTAGTATCATAGGGAATAGAGTTGGCAAAGTAATTTTCCAAAATATTTCCCATGTAGATGCACCATCAATTTTTGCTGCTTCGTATATTTGTATATCAACTTTTTGTAAGGCTGCAATAAAAATTAAGATTTGTACACCAGTAAACCACAATAACAACACCATGTTATCCATAATGTATAAAAATAAATTACTAAAAAAACTAGGATTTTCAGCAGCTAATTTATAAAAAGCATATTGTTTTATTTCAGGGATGGCAGTTACTCCTTGCTCTGTGAGCTTAGTTAAAACAGGACCACTACTAATTATTACTGGCAAGAAAAAGATCGTTCGAAAGAATCCACGAAATTTAATCGGTTGGTTTAATAGAATCGCGATTATTAATGCGATAATAACAATAATAGGAACTGAGACAACAACGTGAGCTGCAAAGTCTCCTATTTCCTTTAAGAACTCTACATCAGTTGTAAATGCATCTTGGTAATTTGCCCATTTTGCAAATTTCGTTTGAATACCGTCAGTTGTAATAATGACATTAAAAAAACTTAAATAGAGTGAATACAAGATTGGATAAGCTGTAAAGACTGCAAATCCAATCACCCAAGGCAAAATAAAAATGTATCCAGCTGTCTTTTTATTGTTTACTAATCTTGTAAAAATGTTATTCATTGCTATTTTCTCCTTTCATCACAGCAAATTCTTTTGCTGCAACTGTAAGGCTACCATTATTAAAAGGAGTATTTGTATAGTTAATAATAATGCTCATATTATTTGAATAAGTTACTTTTACAACGCCTTCACTAAGAACTTCTCTACTCACGATTGATTCGTTTTTTACTAACTTCAAACTTTTTTGAATAACATCATACTGTTTAACGACATCACTTTTCCAGGTTTTATATTCGGAAGTGTATAAATCTCTAGAAGGCGTTTCAGAAAGTAAATACGACTTATTACTAGTTAAGAAAAAAGATGGATAAGCTCCATAATCTATTAATCTTAAAAGCTCTTCCTTTTGATTTGACCAAAAATTGGAAAATGGTGCATAGTAATCAACATATCCTTTTAATACGATTTGCAAGAATGGTACAGTATCTGAAACAAACAAGTAATTAGATGATCCCATAGGAATATCTAAATATTTATCTGTCATTCCCCAAGCATATACATTAGGTTGATAAAGTGCTGTTTTATCAACATCCCCACTATTTAGTAAGCTTAGAACTTCGTTAACCGATTTTTTACTTTTTTCTCTTGATGATGTATTGCGATCATTAAATGCTGAAAATAGTTCATTTCCATTTGAATCAACTGCTAAATTTTCCATAGCATATTCCTTGTATTTCTTTTTATCTTTTTTTGCATAGCTAATTGCTTTTTCAGGATGTAAATAATAGTAGTTGTATCCATTCTCTTCATCCATAATTGCTTTTGTATTTACTTGTTTAGCTATATTTTTTCCACCAAAGAGACTTGAAGAGCCTTCATATGCCTTTACATAATCTGTATAAAAGTATAATGGTACATCCTTTTGCTTTAGCTCTTTAACAGTATTTTTTATTTCGCTTTTACTTCCTAATTTTCGTTCAAAAGGAAATTTTTTCGGAAATGATCCAGTAAGTCCATTTTTATTCCAACCTTTATAGACGATAAAGAAATCATCTATACCTTTACCCTCCAACTCATTAACATATTTTGGAAGATCACTGATTGGAGTCATTGATACAACTGAATCCCAAAATAATCCTTCTTTTTTCTCACCGCCTAAAAATTCTAAGCGTAGCATCGGAGAGTCATTTGTCTTTTTCTTCAAAACTCCATTATTTACAAGATAAGATTGGTAGCTTTTGGCCATTCCAACATAGTTAGCATTTTCATTTTCTAGTATTCTATAATGTAATTTAATATTAAATTTGTTACGTTTCTTTTGGAATAAATCCATTGCTTTTCCACTTTTTTGATTTTTGCTTGTCGGTTGCTTATAAGCATAACGATAGGTGAAGTGAGACGTGACCCAATTAAACTCTGTAGATAGTCCAGCTTTATACGCATCAATCCTTGCATAATTATCTCCATCCTCGATGATTCCTAATAGAGCATTTTGATGTTCTCCATGAACAACCCCAAATACAGGTACGCTTGCTTTATAACTTTCATTTGTATCCTTTGATTGGATTGTTGAAGAAATGCCCTTATCCTCGCCATACACTGTTGCACTATAAGGGGACTCCATTTTTACCCCATTTTTTCCATACCGTATTAAAGCCCCAGAACCATCTGGTATAAACAGATAACCAGGAATTTCATCCTCTTTAGAAGCTCCGAAAAATGGATAAATATTTGCTGAAACAATTTTCACTTTGCCCATCTCGTTAATATTTGATTCAGGTATGCTAACCACGATCTCATTCTCAGTTAACTGGACTGAGAGTTTCATTTTTATTTTCGCTTGTCTAAATGTTATATTTGCGTCAAATCCGTTTGCTTTCTTTTTAAGGTTTATATTGGCAGAATTTGTTGTAATACTTTCTTTTCTTAATTTCCCTTGCATATTTAAGTAATCAATTGTAATTGCTGATTCCACGAATTGTTTCCATGTACTATTTAACTTATATTTTTCCATGTGATCTAGTGATGAGCTCCAAATATAACCGTTTGATTTATTCTTTACTTTAATTGCTAGAGATTCACTATTAACATATAATTCTAGTTTTTCGTTTTCCGCTATCTTTTCAAAACCATCTAATGAGGAATTTTGACTTTTAATTTTATTTTTATGTACTTCCATTTGTGTAAACTGATTGGAGGCATACTTTTGCGTATTTTTGTTGACAGATGTAATGAGATCATTATTTTTTTCAGCATATACATTTGGTTGAATTGATAACAGTAACAATGAACTAGACAGTATAATTTTCTTATACACGAACCATTACCTCCTGGATTACTGAATAAACAAAATCAATTACTTGATTTAACAAAATATAAAGAACAAATAATACAACAACTGTAATAACACAACTAAATAAAGTAAGTAATATATTCTTAATCGTCTCTCCAATTGTAAAATTATGGATTTCTTTGATCATAATAAACAAGATTAGTAGAGACCATCCAACCATTAATTGAGTTGTAAACGTAAAAAGAAACGATTCATTTATTGTAATAACTCTTGATAAAAGTGTAACTGGAATACTAAATACTAAGTAAGGAGCTAGGGAATAGATTGTCCCGATATAAACATTTTTGAAACTACCTTCACCATCATTAATTGTACTAATTAAATAGTTCATAATGACAAATAGTGCCAAGGCACCAAAAAAGATTGAAATGATTAAAAATAAACTAAATCTCTCTAATAGTTCCGAGTTAAAAATGAATCCAGTAAAGTTAAGTGAAATCAAATATTCAATGAAAAATAGTAAATAAAAAATAGTCGCAGATAAGAAAGAAGCTTTTTTTAATTTTTTAATATCATAAAATGTGTCAATCGGATGTCTAAATAGTTTAAATATAAGTAATAACTCACTTACTAGTTTGATATTTTTAAATCGATTTACATTGATTTTTATTCCATGAAAATAATCTTTTTTTCGATTTATATACCGAACTAAGTAATAGAATAAAATTGCTAAAATGATAAAAGATAGAACCTTTCCAGTATGTTTCTCCAGTAGATTATGGCGAATCTCCCAAAATGACTGTGAATATCCTTCTCGATTGTTAGCTAATTTAAATTCATTTAATGAATCCTTATATTCTTGTTGTTTATAATAAGCTTGTCCCATAGCAATATGTGCTAGTGAAAATGAAGAATTTAATTGAAGAACTTCTTGCCAGTACTTTTGACTTTTTACATATAAACCTTCTTCAAAATAAGCTAGTCCTTCATGTAATTTATTTGTAAATTCAGTTGGTTCAAAAATGTGAATGATCCCTTGCTCAGCATCTGCAATATATAGATCACCTTTTGTATCAATTCCTATACCTGATGGTTGTTTGAAAATCCCTTGGCGTTGAACATTAGACTCTTTGCTACCAAATTTAAATAATAAATTTCCAGTGCTATCATATTCGTATACATAACCATCCGAACTTAACACATAAAAATTCCATTGTTTTCCTACAACTATATCGATTGCAGAATTTGATGAATATACACTATCCGGGAGCATATTGGTACCTGCTACATTTAACTTTTTAATTGCATCACTTTCTAATCCATTTGTAACCGTATAAACAATTCCTCTTTGATCAATGTCAATACCTGTAGAAGCAATTGGTACATTCATAAAACCTTTTCTTTGGCCCGTTTTAGACATAACGTAATTTTTAAAAGTTTGATACAAAGAAGTGGATGCTCTATTTGCACCAAAATATCCAAGAAACTCACCGTCTTTATTAAGCTGAATAATCCCGTTTGCAGCTCCCTCACCGATAATATACATATTACCTCTACCATCCACAGATAGTTTAAGTGGTTTAAAAGGCTGTCCTTTTCCAAATAACGGTGATTCAGGTTTCCCATACTGTGCAAGCAATTTTCCATCTGAAGAAAAACAATAAACCGTTTCTTTTACTACATCGGCAACATAAAGTTTATTATCCACGCCAACTGAAATTCCAACAGGCTTTTCTAAAATACCCTTCCCAATTTTTTTAATTAATTTTCCAAATTGGTCAAATATAATAATCTCTTTACTTCCTGAATCGGCAACATAGATTTTGTTATTTTGATCAATAAATAGATTCTCGGGTTTTATCATTTGATCATTCGAAAGGATCCCAACAGCCTCATACGCAGTTTGTGTCTTAATTTCTTCTCCATCAATTGAGAGTGTATATGTTTTATAGGCATCTGCTGCATAAGTATTTGCTGGAAACATCATGATCAGCGATATCATAATTAATAGTAATTTTAAATGATTTTTGTAATTATTCATTTACTATCTCGCTCCTAGCATTTACTTAATACCTGAATGAGCCATCGTATCCATTACTTGCTTTTGCATAAATATAAAGATAATTAAATTAGGAATAAACATGATTAATGACGCTGCTGCAGTTAACCCTGTTCCAGCAACTGTATTCCCGTTAGCAGTAGTCAACGTACTCATATAAAAAGCAAATGTTTTAATTCCTTCATTGTTAACATATAAATCTGACGTTTCAATGTTATTCCACACTACTTGAAAGGCTAATATTGCAACTGTGGCAATTGCAGGCTTAATATTTGGAATAATGATTCTGAAAAATATTTGAAAATCTGATGCTCCATCCATTCTAGCTGCTTCAAGCAATTCATTTGGAATTTGATCAATAAATTGCTTAACAAGAAACAGACCTACAGGAAGAGCTAATAAAGGTAGAATATGAACCGTAAAAGTATTAATTAAGTGTAATTTTTCTATAATAATATATCGAGGGATCGCAACGGCCGCCGGTACAAACATTAAAGCGAGTGTATTTACCTCAAATATTGTATTTTTTAACTTGAATTGTTTCTTTGACAAGGCATAACCTGCCATCGTACTTATTAAGATTATTAAAACTACAACAACAATGGTTACAACAATACTATTAAATAAATATCTTGTAATTGGCGTTCCACCTACATTTCCACTATCTAATAAATTAAGGAAGTTTTGCATTGTAGGCTTTTGTACAAAAAATCGTGGTGGAAATGCAAATAATTCATCAATTGGTTTAAACGCATGATTAAATATGTAAATGATGGGAGAACCCATTAAAATTGCCATCGGAATTAAAATGAGATAGAACTTTATTTGACTTTTATGAAACTTTTTGGGATTAATTTGTGTCCCTTGAAAAGAAGCCATTTTATCCCTCCTTAACTATGAAATTTGTTTAATCTTTCTCCTCAAATAGTTTTCTTGCTACTTTTGAAAACAAGTAAACTACCAATAATAAAACGACTGAAATTGCCGCTGCATAACCCATTTCATATCGAATAAAACCATAATCATCAATATGATTGACCATCAATTGACCTGCGTTTTGAGGTGTAGGATTTGTCCCTGAAAGTGCCACACCAATGGCACCGGCCTGAAATGTATTTACTACTGCCATTACTGCACCGAATAGCATTTGAGGTTTCATGGATGGGATCGTGATGTAGATTATTTCTTGAAAACGATTTTTGATCCCATCAATATATCCAGCCTCATAGATTTCAGGATTAATATTCAATATCCCAGATAACATCGCTAAAAATCCTACTCCCATACTTGTCCATAGGGTTACAATAATCATTATTGTCATTAAGTACTCTGGAGACTGTAACCATTGAATTGGTTCGGTAATTAAATTTAAGTTGAGTAGTAATCCATTCAAATATCCTGATGCATCTCCACTAAAAATTACAGTCCACAAAACTGTCATCGCAACTCCAGCTGTCATCGATGGTGAATAAAGAATTAACGCCAAAACTGTTCTTGGTTTATGTGGAATTTGTGCTAACATCCACGCCATTAAAAATGATAAAATATATCCTCCTGGGCCAACAAGTAGAGAAAACTTCAGCGTATTTGGTACAACATTTTGCATAAAAACTGCATCTTGTGTTAATAAACTTACATAATTCTTTAATCCAATAAACTTAGGAAATTCAATTGAGTTAAAGTAAGTAAAAGATAAACCAATGGCTATTAAAACGGGCACTATAATAAAAATTAAAAATAGTAGAATATAAGGGCCAAGAAAGACCCACGCGTTATAATCATTTTTTTTCTTATTCATTATTGGTACCTACCCATTTTTTGACTGTTTCTAATCTTGGAAGAATGTATGGTTTGACAACTTTACCATCATTCATATAACCAAACTCCTCCATTTTCCTTCTAATTTCCCGATCAACGATAATGGTAGAATCATCGATAGAAGCACGTAGATTTGCACCATTAAACACTACCTTATTCCAAGTATTACTAATCTCACGTTCAATCATATATGCTCCTGGTGTCTTTGGAACTTCCATTAAATATTTCCACTGCTCTAGAATGACTTTTTTATGACCTTCTGGAAGAGGAGAATTTTTAAACGCTTCCAAATTTGCAGAATTCCACATATATTCTGTTCCATAAATCGTTTGGAGGTTCGTTGCGAAATCGGTTTGAGTCTTTGTAGACATCCACCATTTTAATAGTTTCCAAGATTGCTCTTGTTTTTTACTTTTTTCGAACATCATAGCAGATTGTGCGGAGCCTGTAGCCCACCTTGAAATTGATCCATCTTTTTGCTCTACACCTGGATATAATGCAATATCCCAAGAACCAGCAATTTCTGGTGCTGCAGATGTTAATTTTATATAAGTCTCAAAATTAGATATTCCAATCGGTATTGAGCCATATCGGAATGAATTATAAAAATTCGGAACCTGTAATGGTAAGCTATACATCGTGTATAAATCAGTCATCAATTTCATACCTTCAATTGATTCCTCTGAATCAATTGCTGTACTCATGCCATTTTTTGAATAAAGATCCCCACCATGCTGATAAATAAAAGGCGCTGTAAACATGAATGCTTTATTAGCAGAAGTACCCGATAATGGAATAAAGAAATTTAGCCCATACCTTTGTAGTTCAGGTAACATTTCCTTCACATCATTCCAGGTATTTGGAATTGGAATATTTAGTTTATTTAATATGTCCTTACGATAATAAAGAACGTAAAAATCCTGTGTTTCTGGTAATGCATATACTTTGTTATCAATCATCATTGGCATAAATGCACCTGGAGAAAATGTTTGAATATACTCTTTAAAATCCTTAAATTTACTTAAATCAGCTGCAGCTCCACGCATTGCTAATTCATATGGAGTACCAACGCTAATCCCTAAGGCAACATCTGGCTGCTGATTTCCAGCATTTGCAAGGATTAATTTTTGCTCGTTCGGCATTACGGAAAACTTTACTTTGATTCCTGTTTCTGCTGTAAAAGTACTATCTGCCATATTTTGCATCAATTCGACATATTGTTGATTTCGATTTACCCAAACCTCAACAGTATCTTTATCTACTGAAGACGTGTCATATGTTTTATTTGTAAAAGAAAAATAGAATTCTTTCACTTTGCTTGTTAACTTATTTACAAACCCTGTAGTAGCTTTAGGAAGCTTAGTATTACCATGTACATAAATTCGATCAAGCAATAACGGTTGTGTTTGAAGCGAACTTTGAATATTCCCTAAAATTTGTGTCGCTGAGTTTGATCCGTCTGAAAGGTCCGTTAAGCGCTTTGGAATTTTATCAGGATCGTTTTTTAGTTTATTTAATTTCGAAATAATTAAAGCTAAATCAACTTCTTCTAATGATTTTGAATCGTTGTCATTTTCGTATATTTTTCGTAATTCGTTTTTATTTTCATCTAATCTTTCAGTCCAAGAGGTTAATTGATCCTTTATATCAGGTAAGTATTCGGTAATTTTCCAATCACGATTACTATCAGTCGAATTGCCTGTTAATTTTTTAATTGATAAACTTAAATCATTTATCTCATCCATTATTTCTTTTAAATTATGAATGATTGGTTCAACAGGTGATGCATCAGCAACTAAAGTAATTTCATGTTCACCTTTATTTAAATAAAAGTAATAAGGTTTGTTTTTTTCATCTGACAGCGTCTTGTTGTGCCATTTTTCTGAAAAATCAAACTTGTAATGTTCTACTTCCTTAAATGGTATCTTTCCATCTATTAGTAAGCTTCTGAACACTGGAGAACCAGATTTAGCATTTTGTAACATTTTAAAAGTAAGAGCGTAATTCCCTGCCTTTTTCACGTTTACTTTCCAGGTAACACTTTCTCCAGCGGATTCTCCGCCATATAGAGTATTCAATAATAATTCATTACTTTTATATGGGATGACATCTGGATTTTTAATTGTAGTTGGTCGGATTCTTGAAGTATTTTTAATATATGGGTGCTCTGCTTCTATTGTGATTAGATCAGATTGCACTTTGTCATTAAAATATTTTTCTTTATACTCTTCGTATGAAAATAACTTTTTTGGTGATTGCACATAAACTTTCCCTAATAACATACTTCCACTTGTATTTGTTAATGTAATAATATTTTTTCCCTTTTTCAAATGAAATTGTAATGGTTCTGGTTGTAAATTACTTGGATCTTGAGCCAGTACATGATTCCATTCCTTAATTTGAACTTGTTCTGGAATCAGTTCATTTCCATAGTTATTTTTTTCGAATGTTTTAATTTTATCTTTCCAATTAATTGGGGCTACTATTCTCCGACTCTCGTAAAACTGAAATTGTCCATTTATTTTAATAGAGAGTTCTGGATTTGAAATTTCTTTACTTAAACCATAATAATCGAATCCTATTTCATATAGAGCATCTTCAGGAGTATTTAGTTCAATATTGATTGATTTATTATTAGAAAAGTTTATAACGCTTTCATTATAGTCCTTACTATTATTTGCAGATATGTAATCTTTCTTATCTACATTTTTAAATAAATTAGGAGAAACAGCACTTTCAAATGAAGTGCTGTTTTTAACTTGTTTCTCCCACTCTTTTAGGACTTGATGAAATTGTTTTTCTACTAAAGTCTGTTCACTTGATTTTAGGTCAGTAGCAGAATTTGTCATTTTAGTTCCTTCTGCCCGAACAGCTGAGACACTTAAAATATTGATACTACTAACTAATAAAACAATTGAAAACCATTTACTTAGTTTAGATACCAATGCCATCGATCCTTCCAAGCTATTACGCAATTATTTTTTCATTGCATTAACTGCATTATCGTATTGTTGTTGAGCTAAATCATTTAATTGCTTTGCATAGTCTTGATAATTAACTGATCCATATACGCTATCTTTTAATAAGTCAACCACCTTTGCATTATCATTATCGCCAATTTTAATTCCTGTAGTTGCTTCCCATCGAGACGCGGCATAACCCGGTACGATTTTAATTGGATCAATCATTGCTTTATCTAAATTTTCATATGCTTTTTGAACGCCTGGTACACTAATCATATCCCAATACTTTGCTAAGACTTCTGAGTCGGTAGTAATTGGTAAAGTATTAATTTCGGTACCACTCTTAATGCTTAAATCCATTCTTTTTAAGAATCCATCTTTTCCAAACGACATAAATTTGGCAAAATCATAAGCTTCTTTTTTATATTTTGTACTTTTTGCAACACCTAAATAGTCAACAGCCATCGCTGTTCTTCCGCCTGGGATTCCAACAAAATCCCAATCAAAATCTACATTTTTCGCAAAATCGCTATTCATCCAAGTGCCATTCCAGAAATATGCAATTTGTCCTGCTTTAAAAGCGGCTCCAATATCATCGCCACTTAATTTATCTTTTTGTTCCTGATTTAATCCTTCATATGCGTATCCATTTGTTCCTAAGTCTTTTGCCATTTTTACACCTTCAAACATTTCAGGTGAATCTAAGTGATATTTACCACTTCCGTATGTAAACCAATTTACATTTTCATTTTTTGCTCCTGAATACCAATCAACAAAATCTGTCGTTGAATTGATTCCTACAATACCTTTACCTAAGTCCGTTGTATCTTTTATTCCATTAATAAAATCAGGTAAAGAAATTCCATATTCAGGTGCATCTATGTTTGCATTATTAAAAATATCTTTGTTTACGTAGTATCCCATAAAATGTTGTGCAAATGGAATCGCATATGTTTTGTCACTATTTTTCGTTGACTCTTTAACTGATTCTGGTAAACTAGTAAAGTCTTTATCTTTGTTTACTAAGTCAGAAATGTCTAGTAACCAATCATTTGTTATTCCTGATGGTATATCAGATAACATAAACACATCCGGTAATTTCCCAGCACTAGCAGCTGTTGATAAGGAGCCCTTCCAATCATCGTTTGTAATATTTTCATCTATTTTTATATCGATGTTTTTGTGTGTTTTTTCGTATGCTTCAATCATTAAACGTTCTAGATTTTTTTCAGATTCTGTACCAAGATTCCAGTTTGCATAATTAATTACTATTTTTTTATCAGCAGTAGTTGAAGAAGTTTCTTTGTTGCAAGCAGCCATCGTTAAGGCAACTGATGCCGCGGCGGCAATTTTCAGAATTTTTTCCATTTTCTATTTCCTCCTAAATCTAATTGTATAATCAGGGGTTATCGAAACGTTTCTATGAATTTATTATACATAATACAGTAATCGCTTTCAATTCCAATTTTTAATTTTTAGTAAATTATTTATTAAGTTTGTCGAATTTTTTAACATTTATATTTTATATAAAAATAAACCACTCAAGTCTTACTGCTCAAGTGGTTATTTATATTAAATACAATTATAGAATTTTAATTCTGCAACTTTTTCTCGTGTGTTTATATTTACGATGTATTGATTAAGATCAATTTGTTTTACTTTAATACTATTATTTTCTTGCGGTTTCCATTTTGTTGATTTAAATAAAAATTCTTCTTCTTGCATAATTTTCACATTTACTTTTATTTCATTTTTTTCACGTTCAACTTCAAAGATTTCACCAGTACCGTACTCAATGAATATATCTTCAGTTAATTTAACTTGAATCGGAAGAACTAATCCGCCTTTACGTGGAATCGTAATCCTTTTACCATTTAATACCTTCTTACCTTTATATGAAATAGTTGTTTCCTTTTCATATTCATCGAAATTATGTATGAATATGAATTTGCAATCATTTTCTGAAATTCGAGCAAAAGCATCAATTGCTTCAATATTTTCATCAAACGAAAAATCACTATAAATCCCGAGCTTATTCGTTATTTTTTTGATCGCTTCTAATTGATAATCAAATTGTAATTCCATACCTAAACCAATCACAACAACTTTGCCGTCACCCAATTTTTTTTCAAATGCAACAACATCTTTATCATCATCTTCAGTCCACGCAAACGCTCCCTCGGCCTGATTAAATGTTTGCATCATTGCTGCTATGTTCTCCATATCTTCAACAATAGCAAAACCATGTTTGATCCCTTTTGGATCTACTTCTATAAAATCCTTCAATATCGTACACGGAGTACATTTCATTGTTTCAGTCGGTAATATTGGGAAGATCATAAGATTCCCACCATTTTTAACATAATTTACTAGTTTTTGTTGGATCCTAGCGTCCATCCACCTTGTAGAAAAAACCAAAAGTGATGAAATTTTTTTTACATCAATTTCTCCATTTTCTAGTAGGTTATAGCCGTCGAAAGCTATATTGTTTATTGTTAAGCCTTTCGCAATTCCATTAAATAAAAACGCTTCTCTCCATTGCTCTATTTCTTTTATCATTCCTTCTGTATACTTATTATGAAATTCTGTCATAAAATAATCTGGATAAAATGCTAGATGTGTATTATATTCAGGCTTTGTTTTTAATAATTCATCATTATATACTTGGAACATCTTACCTAAATGTTGGATTGATTTATAGTGTGCTCTCTCTTTCCCAATTGCTGAAAGAGGTGCCTGCCATTCATGCCTTTTTCCAAATAATCCTATGTCTTCGTAATTTTCGCCACTGACAAACATGTAATAATTTACTGCATTCATACCGTTGGCAACACTTAATCTTGTAATTAAATCAAATGCTGATGGTTGTAATCTTGGCTTATCCGTAATACAACCACCTTGAAACTCCGCTGAAAATAATGGTTGATCTCTCGATTGAACTGATCTAGTAAATGCATTGGCTACGATAATATCCGTATAATTATCGTATTCTAGATTACCTATATAGTAATCTCCAGCAATAATAACATCTTCTATTTTTGTCGTTTCGATTAATTGTGAAATGCCAATTGGATATTTCATTCCGCGCTTTAAAATACCACCAACTGTATCAAAACCATGAATATTTACAACAAATGGAATCGTTATTTGATTTTTCACAGCGAATTCTTTTAATTTTTCTATATATGTACGATAATGCTCACGCATAAATAAGCTATATTCATTTTGTAGAGCAAACGAGTAACTTTCCTCAACTTTTTTAATCTTTTTTTGGACAAATTCGTCAATATTCGAAATTTCATCAGTAAATATATTTTTGAATTCTTCGAGACTATATTTTTGTTCTAAATAATCTTTAAAATATTTTAGGGTTACATCATTATAGTCACCTTGATTTGTTACCCAGTGGAACATGCCTACTTCATTATCAAGTTGGAACATAATAACTGGACCACCATTAGTAACTTGAAGTGGGGAAATAATTTCACATACATGCCTGTACCAGTTTTCTGTTTTTGCTAAATAAATTGGGTGCATATAACTTACTAAGCGTACTGGATGACTCTCTCCTTTTTCATTTTTTGCTAATGCTTCATCATAGTGGTCAATGAACCACGTTGGTACGCCGTGATCAACAATTTCCGCCATTACATATGGTCCTGGACGAACTAGGCAATACATATTTTCATCTTGAATCATTTGAAGAAAAGCTTTCAAATCTTTTTCAGATCTTGTTTTTCCAGTTAAATCAATTTCTCCCTCCGTCCTTTCATGAAACTGCCATGGAATATATGTGCTAACCATATTTGCTCCGGCAGCCTTAATTTGTTTAATTCGATTCTTCCATTCGCTTTGTGGTAGTCGAAAATAATGTAATTCTCCACCAAATAAAATGACTTCTTTTCCATTTATTATGACATTTTCATTTTTTATTTGTATCATTTAGAAAATCAACTCCATCTTTAATAGATTACTACTTATAATTACTTTGAATTTATTAAAAACACTCAACTCGCTTGATTCAACTGCCTGTATTCCGCCTTACTAATTCTCTTTACGTTCTAATTCAGAATTTGCATATATAATAGAAGAAACAGGAAATTCTAATGAAGTCCTGTTTCATAAACCTATTGAAAATATATTTTTAATTGATCATCTACCTTACCATGTTTAGTAGACTTAACTAGTATTGAGTCACCTTGTTTTTCGATTTTATAGTCATGACTTGGTAAAATTTCTTTTTTCGTATAAAGTTTTATAACATCTTCCGCTTGAGTTAAACGGAATTGGATTGAATGGTCATCAATTGCTTGAATTTCAGCAGTCGCATATTCAATAAGTATTCCATTTATATTTAGATTAATTGGTAGCATCACACCGTCTTTACTATTAAGAGTAAAGTTTCGACCTTCGAATAATTGTGTTCCATTATTATTTAGATGGAATTTTTTATCAAAATCATCCAAGTTTAAGATGTGAATAAATCTTTCGTTTTCTTCATTAACAGTAGATGTCATAAATATCCCATGATGGATAAAGTCGTGTGTAAGTTTAGGTGACGCTCCAAGTTTTTCGAGTGCAGTTTTAAACAAATCTATGTCACATCGATACGACATTGTAAATGCTATTACTCTACCTTTACCAGCATTTATGTCAAAACCACAGACTGCATCTGATCCGTACACATGAAACACTGGTTCACCATTCGTGAGTTTAAAAGTTTGAGCTCTATTTGAACGCACTTCTGGTCGTGGTAATGCCCAATTATTTGGATAGATTGATAGATAATGATATCGATCTTCAACTTGATCACCCGTATACTTTAATCCTAGAGCATCAATTAAAATTGTACATTCATTGCCTTCCATATCAAATAAAGGAAGTTGACCATAAATAAGTAATGAACCTCCTGCATTTACAAACTCTGTTAATTTCTGTTGGATATGTTTGTGTAAATATTTAGCAGATGGGAGAACAATTACGTTATTCTTTTCTGGATCTAATTGTTTATTTTGAATATCTATTGAACTAAAACGATATCCAGCTAATAACATAGCTCTACCCATAATTTCCCATGCTCCATATGAACGATTCATTTCAATATTTGAATAGATTTCTTTCATCTTTTCACTTTTTGGATAACGAGATTCAGTCATATAATAATCAGGGATGAAGGCGAAGGATACATTATCTAGCTCTTCATTCATCGTTGCTACTTTATCTGCAACTGCCATTACAGTCTTAATCCCTCTTGCCATTCGTGGGTACGTATAGTTTAATTCACCTTCTGGACTAATAGGAGCAGCAAATCCATGCCTTTCACCTGTAAATGCTACTCGATCGTTTCCATCATTCACTTTTTGATTTAATCGATAATTTCTACCACCGGTCATTAAATAATAGTTAATTAATCGATTCCCTTGTGCAATACACATTCTATGTTTAAAATCTACCGCTGAAACATCTAAGCGTCCTGCAAATGTCTCACCATAGTTTGCGTCGCCACAAGCAAACTCAACAGAAGTTAGAGGTTGATCTTCATTATGAACGGCCTCCATAAAGCCATTAATTAAATATAAATCTTGAAAACTATCCATATTTAAATTGCCGAAATAAATATCAGAACCAGAAATATATCCTGGAGCTTGTGTATAACTTTCATATAATTGACTAATACCGATTGGATAAGTAAAGCCACGGCCTCCACCAGTACCATGTATATTAATAACAAATGGAATATCCTTTACTCCAAATTCCTCGCAAAATCTTCTTAACTCATGAACGTATCTTGCAAAACGATTTCTCATAAAATAGCCTAAATCAAAATGTAATTGACTAGTGTATTCTTCCCTTGGAGAACGAATAAACTGAATTCTATTTTCGTAATCTTCGAGGTTAAATGGATAACGATTACTTAATGTGTTTACATCGTATTTTTCTTTTAACCATTTTACAAAATCTTCTATTAAATATTCAGTTAAATCTGGTGTATTTGATACCCAAGATAACATTCCAATCTCATTATCTAATTGGACACCAATAATGTTTCCACCATTTGTTTGTAATCTAGGTTTAATAATTTCCATAATCACTTCATACCATTTCTTAGTTGTATGAAGGAAATTTGGAGCTAAGTAATCTAACGTTTTTGTCTCTGCCGGCTTATGATCCCATCCAATAGGAACAATTTCTGGATATTTTTCGTATACCCAAAAAGGAATACCTTCATTTTTCATTTCTGCCATTATGAATGGCCCTGGACGAACAAAAAAATAAAGATCGTTTTCTTGACATAAATCAATGAATTCTGCGATATTCAACTCAGGGCGAGTCCTACCATCAACATCAAATTCTCCCTCAATTGGCTCGTGACAAATCCAAGGTACGTATGTTGCTACTGCATTACAGCCAGATTCCTTTAATTTATCAATTCGATCCTGCCATTCTTCTTTTTCCAACCGATAATAATGTATTTCACCACAAGTAATGATGACGGGTTTTCCATCAATTAGGATTTGTTTATTTTTTATTTCAACCATCTGATCACCTCATTAAAAATTCTAAAAAGGCATATGATTTGCCTTTTTAGAGAAACGTTTCGATTTTTTAGTAAAAATTTTAACACTTTTATGAAATTATTAGAAGGTTAGATTAGTAGTTTTCGAGTAAAAATATGTCAATTATTTAATTGCCTTTGTAATAACGTCTACAGCCTCTTTGTGGCTTTTATTTGCTAATTCATCTAATTGTTTCGCATAATCTTGATATTGTATTACCCCTTGAGATGCAAAATTAAATAAGTCCCACACATTTGGATCATCCTTATCCCCGATTTTCACACCAATTTTTGCTTCCCAACGTGCTGGAATATAACCTGGTAAAGTCTTCATTGGATCGACCAAAGCATTATTCAAATTATCGTAAGTATCTTGAATACCAGGGATGCTATAAATTTCCCAATACTTATCTAGTAGTTCCTTGTCAGTTGAAATTGGTAATGTTGTTAAATCTTGTCCATTTTTAACACTCAAATTCATACGTTCCTTGAATCCTTCTTTACCAAACGACATAAATTTAGCAAAATCATATGCTTCTTTAGGATGCTTAGTATTTTTAGAAATCCCTAAAAAGTCATTAACAATAGCTGCTCTTCCGCCAGGGATTCCTATATAATCCCAATCAAAGTTTAATTTTTTCATAAAATTGGGAATATTGTATGTACTACTATAATAAAGTGCAATTTGTCCGGATTCAAATGCTAGTCCTGCATCCTCACCGCTCAGTCCTTCCTGCTGTTCCTTTTTTAATTGTGAGTAAGCATAACCATTAGATGCTAACTCTTTCATTTTATTCATTCCATCAATCATTTCCTTTGAGTTTAAATGAAATGAACCATCTGCATAAGTATACCATCCTAACTTTGGATTTGCCGCACCAGGATACCACTCTACCGAACCTTGAGTACTATCAATACCTACTGTTTTATTTTCAAGATTTGTTGCCTTTTTTGCTATTGTTAAAAATTGATCGATCGTATATCCGCTTTTTGGAACATCTAAGTTTAAGCTATCAAGTATATTCTTATTTACAAAATACCCCATAAAAAATTGAGCAAATGGTATTCCAAATACTTTCCCCTCGACCATTGAGGCATTTTTTACTGTATCAGTAATCTTAGAAAATTCCTCGTCCTGATTAGCGTACTTAGATACATCTAATAACCAGTTATTTGCTAAACCAGTTGGAATATTATTTTGCATGAATACATCCGGCAGTTTTCCAGCACTTGCTAATGTACCTAGGGCCTGGTTCCAATCACCATCTAACACTTCAACTTGAATATCAACATTCTTATGCTTTTTCTCGTATGCACTAATCATCATTCGCTCCAGATTTTTTTCATTTTCTGGACCATTATTCCAGTTCGCGTATTTAATAACAATCTTATCTTTGTTTTCTGCTGTACCTGATGTTTTTTCTTTCCCACATGCAGCTAAAGTAAAAACTAGGGTTGTAGCCATTGCAACTTTCATTAACTTGCTCATAATTCTACCTCCTCATAAAATGAATTGTTACCTCTCGAAACGTTTCACTTTGTAAAAAAATATCTAATAAGTTCTTCCTCATCGAAACGTTTCTATTAATCAAATTGTACACATTTGTGTATGCGTTTTCAATACTTTTTCTTAAAGAATTTAATACCTTTTTTTGTCGAGTTTTGACGATTCCACTAAACTGCTATTTAGCTTAATAAAAAAAATCGACTAAATAGCCGATCAAGTTGTAGTCTAGTTACCTTAAACAAGATTAAGTGTCATATGGAATGTTGGAGATAAAGAACCTCACCTTGGTTTTGAGTAAGTTTAAGTAATTGCACAAATTACTAAGCATCACGTAAAGTAATTTAACAAAAACATATAATAATCAAATGAAATCGAACTTTCATTATGATGGATGACTATATTCTTATATTTATTAATTGAGTGATCTCTTTGCCAATTCGATAATTCCGCCAAATGTTTAAAATTCGGTCTTGTAACTGAATTAGTCAGGTAGGCAGACCGATAAGCTCCTGGCCATCTCATTTTATTTAGGGTATAAATCATTTGTTCAGCTGTCATTATTCCTAATCCATGTCCAAAATACGTACCATCACCTAGAACAACTGCATTTTCTCCTCTCCACTCTGGGGTTAGTGGATTAAATTCTGGATTATTAAAATACACGATATCTCCAGGAAAAAAACGGTTAGAATACTGGGCATTTACTCCTAAGTCAGAATCAGTATGCCAGCCGTATAAATAGATGTTTCGAAAAATTTGATTAAATAAGTTTTCACCAATCAGATTTAGGACCGCATGGTAATAGATAATGACCATTGCCGTTGCACATTCAAACGCATAAAATGGACTATTAAAGTAAATATCATTAATCGCGTCAGAAGGTTTTACCCCTTGCCTTAATAGGAATCCTCCTGTTCTCATTAATTGCCAGTACATTGGATTACATCGCGATTTTGCAAATACTGCAAAGGTCACTCTACTTTGAAACATAGCTCTTGCACTTAAAATGATATTATTTCGCAACATATTTTCAAACTCATCAATCGATCGATATGCATGAACCGCTGGATCTTCATTCATCTGTTGAATTTTCATTCTTATTACACTGTCAGACGCCTCCGTGTCACTTTGCTGAATGGGCATCCCTGTTAAATGATTCATAATATACCTCTTTTCAACATCAAGTATTAATTTTCATGTATACCCATCATATTCAAACATCGCTTATAAGTGTATATTTGCCTAAGAACCTTTCCCAGTGGTTCATATTTGCTTAGCGCCAATTTAAATATGAACTTAAAAATCCAAAATAAATTTAGCCATAAAAAAACTACACGTCCGATTGTTAGTCGTGTCTAACAATCGGGGTGCAGTTCAAAATTGTGGTCTTTTTCTTTTGTTCAAAATCAACAATTTACTTTAACAGAGCCTAGTAAATAAGTAAAACACTGTCAATGCCGCCATCGCATGAAAAAAGAGCCTAAAAAGATAATCTTAGGCTCTTTTTTTTATTTTTGAACAGTCGTGTGAACTGTATAGCTCGTGATGCCAGAACGGTTGCGAGCATTGATACTTAATTTTGTTCCAAGTTTTTGTTTTGGAATTTTGACCGAGTATGTTCCTTTACTAGATGTGACGGCTGACCCAATCAATTTCGAACCAGATTTCACATAAACCGTTGTAGTTGGTTCGGATTTACCTGTTATAGTAGTTGAATTGATGCTAACTTTGTTAACTGTTGGTGTCTTAGGGGCAGTAACTACCTTGACTGTCGTGCTTTTACTGGTATTTTTTGAAGCATCCGTTGCAGTAATGGATAAAGTTGTCCCAGACAACTGTTTTAAAATCGCTATGCTAAAAGCACCTGTGCTAGTTGCTTTACCAGTTTTCAGTACTATTGTTCCTTTTTTAATCGTAATCATTGCATTTGCTTCCGATTTACCTGAAACAGTCGTTGAAATATTGCTGATACGATTTACTGACGGTGCATTAGGAGCAATTGTATCTTTAATTTTTGATACCGTGACTTTACTTCGATTTCCAACTAAATCCGTTGCCGTTGATTGAATTGTTTTATTTTGAGCAACGTTTTTTAATGTTACTGTAAATTGACCATATTTATTTGCCTTCGTTGTAACTGTATTTCCAGTAGTTAGTTGACTAGTCAACGGAACAGCAGTTGACATTGTACTTGCAGTTTTTGCACTAACCATCGAATCGATCGAAAGTGCAGACGAACGAGAAGCTGTAATTGGGCTTAACAAATTAGTCGACAGATTGATTGTCGCATTTGGTTCGGCTGTTCCTTTTACAACGTTAGTAGCATTATCAATGCTCATGATCACAGGTGGCTTTGGTGCAACAGTATCACGAAGAACATTTTCAACCACAGTGTCCGTTCCAGGTGGCGCTTCCGCTGGGAACAAATCTTCTAAGAAATACATAAAATGAACCGTTGTATTCGCTCTTAATGGAGTTGTTAATGGAACAGTAAATGTTCCGTCCGGTTTTGTCATGACTTCGTACGGATAATTTGCTGCATTAATCGATAATTTGATGTTTGGTGGTGCAGTGCCTGTGATGGTCAAGGATGAATCGTATAATGAGTTCACTTTAATGCGCGATTCTGGCTCAGGTACAACATTTACCGATAAATAATCGACTAACCCTTGATAGGTTGCTTTGATAATCGTGCTCCCTGCTTTATTCGCAATGAGTTTATGAGATGCATCGATTGAAACAATTGATGAATCAATCGGTGTTAGGGTAATTTCGTTTGGATCAAGAAATGAAAGTTCATTCTTCTCATTTACATATTGCAAACCATAATAGGTTGATTGATTTTCTTTTAATTGGATATATGGATCTTTAAACTCAATCCGTTTTGTTGCAGGTTGAATCATTGGATAACCTTGTACTTCAATGAATTCAGGGTCTTCGTAGTTTGTATCATTTGTATTTTTGGTGTAAGCGATTTTATCCATGTTTTGAGAAAATACAACTTGATCGATATCACTACCTACTGTGCGTAAATAAGCACCAGTTGTTGCATTGAAAAATTTGATTTTATGAATATAATGAAAAATCAATTCATTGTTTTTCCCGTAACTAATCGTACGAGAGGTTGTTTTATTTGTTTTGGATGATTCATTGATATAGACATTAAAAACAGTAGAAGATTTTTCAAAATTTTGGTGCACATTGTATTGCACGAATGGGTTTGCGATTCCTGAATCATTTGTCAAAGATAGCGTGTTTCCGTCTGGGCTAAATATCATTTGACGAATTGGATAATAGCGTGTCGTTTTAAATGGATTTTCAATTGTTTTGATGACTTTTTTTGTTTCGTAATTGATAATTTCAATAGTTGAATCATCTGTGACTGCAACAATTGGTTCGGTTGGATGAATACTAACACGTAATCCATATTTGTAATCGAATGTTTTTTCAAACAAGACTGATTTTGTTGTATCATCATAGATGGTTAGTCCATAGGTCCCATCTGATAATTCATGAGTGATGCCCATAATGCGCTCGTCGGACCCTTTAAATGAAAGTTGCGCGATGTGATAAGGTAAGGTGAATAGTTCATCCCCTGTCGTCACATTAAAGAACGTCAAATTTTCACCTTCATTAGAATACAAGTAAGAACCATTTGGACTAAAGTTAAGATAGCGAACAGGAACATGGTTTAGTAATGCACCTGTTTCTGTATCGTACATCCCAAAATTCACGAAAACACGTTTTCCGTCTGGTGAAAGGATTGGGGTGTTACCGGGACTCGCAAATATCAAGGAAGAGTTCGGTTCGGTCGCAGCTAAGACTACTTTCTGTTGAGAAAGTGATGTAATCGTACCAAAAAATAGCAGTATACATAGTAAGGATAAGCTCGTTTTTTTTATCATATATTCCTCCTGAATGAATAGTCACTTCTCGATTATATAGTGTGGAAGATAAGAAAGATATAAGAATATTTGTAATAGATAGGTAAGTTAAAAAGTGTTGATATTCTTATTCTAGGTAAGTGGTTCAATTATAATAGACACAACATTTCATTCGTTCGGAAAACCGAACGTACTTATTCCGAAAAAGAGAGGGAATAACTAAATACTCAATCGTTTTTTTTATTGGCACTGTTAAAATAAATTGTTGATTTTTATCAAAAGAAAAAGACCATAATTTTGTGGTCTTTGTTTTTCCTTATGTAACAAACGCATGCGTTAGCCATCCATAAATACTCAGATTCACAACAGTGAATGGAAGTTTATATCGTACACCCATGGTAGTTGCATAAGACTGTATAAATTTATTTCATTTCTTTTCTAAAGACACTTAACTGACCACCAGATATCTGGACCCACTTCCAATTATTCAGTACAACATCAACAGGAACACACTGATATGGATTAAACATCGTTTGCCCTTGTTTATTAAATACTAATCCATTACTTAATAAAAAGCATGAATGGAGTGTATTTTGATCTTTTTTCCATTGTTTTCGCCTCTTCCGCCAACAAGTCTTCATGGAGAGTTTACACGAGTGGGGGCTGACAAAGTCTAATCGCTATGAAAACGGAATATATTGACTCCATAAGTGGCAAAAGTCAATGTTTGAAAGAAAGGGGGAAAACGGCTTCCGGTTTACACGGCTTAAAGCCTCTTAAAAAAATCCGCATAAGGAGATGATGAGGTTGAAACCAGTACCATAAGATCCCATCGGTGGTAATGAGGACATCATCATCAAATGGATGAAAATAAAAATGGAGAGTGTATCATATGCCTAAAGGATATATGCGGTATTTAGCAATTTGTGCTATGATGGGCGGCGTTTTTGAAATCTTATCGCAAATCGGGTTTGATATCTGGGGGTATGGTTCGGAGAAGGACATGGTATTTGTCATGGTCATCAATTTGGTTCAAACAACGGGAGACCTATTGATTCTTTTGAGTTTGGTTAGTCTTTTTCTCTATAGCTACAAGAAAAAACCAGGTAAGATAGTCGCCATTGGTTATGTGGTTTTCTTTATCGGACTTTCCATCAACCTGAGCAATCATTTGGGCGAAGCTTTTAACACTATCTCTTATTTGAATTTCCTTCACTCTTATCCGATTGAAGGGGGAGGAGAAGGTGTCTCGACCATTTCCGCACCTTTGGTGGAGTTAACTGGTCTTGACCGCTATTGGAAGATTCCTTACCATGCGGTGGAATCACTTTCGTTTCTTATTCCGTACGTCACTTTCTTTTATGTTGGCGTGAGTAGTTTCATCCAGCGAACGCTCCCTCGGCTATGTGCGATTTTTCTAATCGTCTTTTCACTTTGCGTGTTTAGCCCCATATCACACCAATTTAAATATTTCATTTGGGGATTTGCCTTCATATTGATTGGAAGGGCCGTCTATCGGGAAGATGTGGCAGCATCACTCGTTCCGTAAGTTTTCTGTTGTCCCTACTATTTCATTTACAGGAAGTGGTGAAATGGATGGATTTTTCTTTTTTAGAAAAAATCAACAACAACGGGAGCTATCTCACGACCAAAAAACGACTCGAAGCGATTTTTGAGGATGCTAATCAGATGAAAGTTTGGTTTACATGGTATCCTCGTCATAGAAGATTTTAGCCTGAACCACCGATCATCAAAGGGAATCGAGTGGTGGCTACTGTGTTTTATAATAGGGATCGGGTGGTTTATATGAGTTTATACCCTCTATCCAAGGAAGAGAATTTGGAAAAGGCCGTTGAAGATTTTAATAACGTCGTCGCACTCGAGATAAAACAATGGATAGACGAACAAATCAAAAAACCGGATACAGCCCTTGTTAGCAATGAAAGATTGGTCGTGGAATGGAATGGTCACAAAAATATCTTTCATAAGGTAAGTTAGGAGTCCTTCCATATAAAAGAGTAGAATACCTATCCATTATAAGGGATAGGCTTTTTCTCGTGTCTACTATAAGCGGATAATATCATTTTTGTCGGTCTTTAGTATTTCCACAAAATGTCATAATCACTATCGCATGCTTTAGTTGAATAAGGTGCCTAAAGTTTTTCGATTGAAAAAACCAAATCATCAAAATTCGTTTCAAAACCAAAGTCATTACAGTTATAAATAAAATTACCTTCTTTCTCTTCAACAATCATCCCCGATGAGTATGACTGCGACTGCCTTCCATCGCCTTTATCCCAGATATTATATAAACTTAGATATCCATTTTTCGAATGACATTTGCAAATAATCTCCTTAGGAGAAGTGTCTTCCCATAAATTAATACTCGGATAGATTTCTTCACTAAGTGCTGGTATTTCAATACCCACATCTGTTTTTAGCCATATTCCTTGCCTATGGAATGAACCTTTATTAATAAATTTAATCTTTATTAATTGTTGATCTTTTATTGGCTGTACTTCCCACTTAATAACGTTGTTCATTCCCTTTTCAGAAAATGACTTACTATAAATTCGCGCAATCCCAGTGTCCATTTCTCTTCTCCAATCCGAGTATGTTTATATGTATTTTACACTATAAATTTACAATTTCCTTATTCAACTATACTGCCATTTTGTTGAATAAAAAAATCGACTAAACAGCCAATCTTGTTGTTCAACTAATGCATGCCTTAGTTCAGCGTGAAATCAGTACATTTATTCTTAAACTAAAAGTTTTTAACTGATGAATCTTTCTATTTCGAATGATTATCAAAATTATTCGAACCATTCGAAATTAGTCACAAAAAATTCACATTTATTTGTGATACATTTCACAAAATACACTCTTTTCGTTATATAATCAATTTGTAATCGCTCACATATACACCAATATGAAAGTTTTGAGGAGATTGATCGCCTTGAATCCAA
>NZ_SCFN01000018.1 GCF_004138285.1 Gottfriedia acidiceleris
GGCTATAATACTTTAAACCATTTCTTTACCTGATCTCCATGTTTGATTTTACCCCTATTCTTAAATGAATAGGGGTTTTTATTTATATAAATAAAAAAAGTCAGATTCTAGAAATAGAATCTGACTTTTTAAAATTATGCTTTTTTAACGTTAGTTGCTTGAGGTCCGCGTTGTCCTTGTTCTACATCAAATGTAACTGCTTGACCTTCATCTAATGATTTGAATCCTTCAGATTGAATTGCTGAGAAATGAACGAAAACATCATCTCCATTTTCACGCTCGATGAATCCAAAACCTTTTTCTGCGTTAAACCATTTTACTTTACCATGTTCCATTTTTGTTTCCTCCTTATGTGCTTGAACACATTTAATGTTTATATAATAACAATTTAGAGTAAGATAATCAAATTCTCTTACTAAAAAAATAGGACTTTTCACTTATTAAATTGGAAATTAAAGGATTTTCTCCATCTTTTTGTTAGAAATCATTGGAAATAGTAGCATTTTACGATGGGGAATTAAGGATAGAGATAGACACCAGCCCTTCATTTTCTTCATAAGATACTTTGTAAAAAATAAAAATATGAAGAGAGTGATGAATATGTCAACTTGTCAAAGACTTGCAGATATGATTGGAGGAGAAGTTGTTCAAGCTACACCTGTATGTGTCATTATGCGCCTTCGAGATATTAATGCAACTATTTTAGGTCGTAGGACACGTTCTCCATTAGCACTTCCATTCATGTTATCATTTGAAGATAATGGGTTTAAACCTTGGCGAATCTGTTGTACGACAGAAAGAGATTAACCCATTAATGACTGCTTTACGGAAAAGGGGAATTACCGTAACAGCAGTTCATAACCATTGGCTGTTTGATAAACCACGTTTAATGTATATGCATTGGGAAAATGTTGATATGGATCCAGTTGACTTTACAAGAACTAGTTTTGAAGCAGCAAAAGAAGCAGGTCTTTTTTAAGTATACTTACTAGAAATTTAATGACTAAAATTGCATAGATTAGATAGACAATAGTTGAAATTAAAAAAAGCAAATGGACAGTTTACTTCTGATCCGTTTGCTTTTTTTATTAGTTCTCTTTTTTCAACGATTATTCATGAATTTTGTTTAGGTAGTACTGCGAGCATCGGATAATATTCCGTTGTCATGATTCCAGCAATCACGGCTGGATCTTCTTCGATAAGTTTTGGGACTTGAGCTTCATTTTCAACTTCAATTATTGCAATTCCATGAGGTGATGAAGGATTTCGAACGGGTCCGAACACTAGAGCAATTCCCTGGTTTTGTTTGTCCGTCCAATAAGCAATATGTTTTCCCATAATATTCCGTTCTTCATCTGTCATGTCCTGTTGAAAGGTTGTTCTTGGGGGAATAGATTTTAGCAAAAAATGCATCTTAACTGAATCATTAATTGGGGTGTTATCTGGCATCCTTAATTTACCTCCATTCATTCTGACGATCCTTACCTTCAATTATTTCACAAAATCACCTTTGAATACACTTACCAATATAAGATAAATCAAATTACTGAATAATTAAGGAAATGCAGTAGAAAATATCTTATTATATTTTTTTATTAATAATTTTTAATTGTACAAATGAACAATAAAGTTTTATTATTAGTTTACAATGTAAACAGTTCATATAGTAAACTAATGTAAGGGGTGATATGATGCCAGATTTTCAACAAGCAATAGATTTAACAAATTCGTTTGTTTCAATTGCGCGCCAACTAAAAAGAATAAACTTACAAACCGCTACTAAACTTGGAATAACTTTTCAACAGTTAAATATCCTAAATTCAATTCGAAATAATGAAGGGCTATCACAAAAAGAACTAACTGAACGAATTAGAACTGCAAAAAGCAGAGTGAGTCTTAGTATTGACGAGTTGGAGAAGAAAAATTATGTAAAAAGAGAAACATCAGCTATTGATCGCCGAGAAACTCAATTATTTTTAACGCCAGAAGGTGAAGAATTATGTCAACGTTATCACGAAGAATCGGAGGCATATAAGAGTTTAGCAAATTCACTGGAACAATTTTCACAAGATGAGCTTAATATACTTATAGACATGCAAAAAAAAATTTTAACTGATTTATTAAATGAACAAACTAATTGTTCGAAATAAGGAGGACGTTTAATTATGTCAGGATGGGGTGGTGGACCTCCAATGGGTCCCCATGGTTTTGGGCGAATGAAATTTGATGAAAACGCACAAAAACCAAATATTACAAAGGCAATACTACTTAGAATTGCAAAATACTTTATTCCGTATTGGAAGCAAACAATTCTAGTTGTGCTTATTTTATTAGTTACTTCAGTACTAGGCATTTTACCGCCTATCATCATTCAACATATTGTTGATACTGCCTTACCAAATAAAGATTTAAGTCTTCTAATCTATCTTGTACTTGCCTCACTTAGTACTACGATTATTTCAGGATTACTAGGTGTATGGCAAAATTATTTAAATGCATATGTTTCTCAAAAAATTATTTACGATATGAGAAATCAAATGTATCTCCATTTACAACAAATGCCACTCCAATTTTTTTCAAATGTAAAGCAAGGTGAAGTGATCACTCGAATGACGAGTGATATTTCTGGTGTTAAAGCTGTGTTTGATAATACAATTGTGAGTTTCGCAAACAATCTATTCATTCTTATTTCTACCGCTGCCACTTTGTTAATAGTGAATTGGAAGCTTGGAATCCTAGGATTAATCATTGTACCATTATTTATTCTACCGACTCGTAAAATGGGGAATGTTCGTTGGAGTATTTCAAAACAGACACAGGAAAAAACAAGTGAGCAAAATCATATTATACAAGAAACATTAAATATTAGTGGTTATTTATTAATGAAGCTTTTTACAAAGGAACAAAGGGAATTTAAAAATTTTGATGACATTAATGTACAGGCTACTAATCTTAAAATAAAGGAATCTATGGCAGGTCGATGGTTTATGATGATTCTATCAACCTTTACTAGCATCGGCCCAATGCTCATCTATTTATATGGTGGATATTTATTTATTCACGATCAGATTACAATTGGAGCTATTATCAGCTTTGTTGCATTACTTGGTCGTTTATATGGGCCAATAGGACAATTAACAAATCTTTATGTAAATATTACAAGTTCAATCGCGTTATTTGAACGTATTTTTGAATATTTTGATATGAAATTAACGATTAAAGATCGTGATGATGCGACTGAAATGAATGTTACTCATTTAGATATTGAATTTAACGATGTATCATTTTCTTATCAGCAAGATAAAACTGCATTGCAAAATATTTCATTTATTGCTCCATCCGGTACAATGACTGCTTTAGTTGGACCTAGTGGTGCTGGTAAAACAACGATTACCAATTTAATTCCTCGTTTGTATGATTTTACATCAGGTTCAATAAAAATTGGCGGTCGTGATATTAGAGAATTCACGCTAGAATCATTACGGTCTCATATTGGACTTGTTACACAGGATAGCTATTTATTTAATGGAACGATTAAAGAAAATTTATTATATGCAAGCCCTGATTCATCAGATGAAGAAATTACGAATGCTTGTAAGGCTGCATATATTCATGATTTCATAATGGACTTACCAAATGGTTATGAGACAATTGTTGGAAATCGAGGAATCAAACTTTCAGGAGGAGAAAAACAAAGAATTTCAATCGCTCGTGTATTATTGAAAAATCCTGAAATCATTATTCTTGATGAAGCAACTTCTTCTTTAGATACTTTATCTGAATTTTATATTCAAAGTGCAATACAAGGTTTATTAAAAAATAAAACGTCCATCGTTATTGCTCACCGACTTTCAACCATTATGGCCGCTGATCACATCATTGTGTTAAAGGATGGTCAAATAGTTGAAGAAGGTAAAAATGAAGAGTTGTTAATGCAAAATGGATTATATAAAGAATTGTACAATAAACAATTTGGTAGAAAAGCAATCGCATCAATTGAATAGAAAAAAAGCACAGATTAATTTCTGTGCTTTTTTACATTATGTATAGTAGCTAAATCATTTTTGTTGATTCGATTTTGTTACATTCTCTTCCTACTTTAATTATACCATAAAAAAAATGGCCAAAATAGACTTTATCTTCGTATTTTCTACTGATAAAATCAATAGACATTAAAGGTTAGGAGAGATGTGGAATGAATACTTTAGTTCTCGATTTCCAAGAGATTGATAAAAACCAACTTTTACTCGTTGGCGGAAAAGGGTTAAATTTAGGTGAATTATCAAAAATTCCTGATATAAACGTACCAGAAGGATTTTGCATTACAACAGTTGGGTTCCAAAAAGCCATCGAACATAACAAATCCTATAATGTTTTGTTGGATCAACTAACAATGCTAAATGTAAAAGATCGAGATCAAATTAGTGAAATTAGCAGAAGGATTCGAGACATTATTTTGGAAGTAGCAATCCCTTCCGATGTTGTAAATGCAGTTTCTAACTATCTCTCCAAATACGGCGAGGAACATGCATACGCTGTGCGTTCTAGTGCAACTGCTGAAGATTTGCCACACGCCTCTTTTGCTGGCCAACAAGACACCTATTTAAATATTATTGGTAAAGAAAATATCTTGCAACATATAAGTAAATGTTGGGCTTCATTATTTACGGATCGCGCCGTTATCTACCGAATGCAAAATGATTTTGACCACAGTCAAGTTTATTTATCCGTTGTCATTCAAAAAATGGTTTTCCCACAGGCTTCAGGGATATTATTTACTGCTGATCCCGTTACTTCCAATCGAAAGGTACTATCAATCGATGCAAGTTTTGGACTTGGAGAAGCTCTAGTTTCTGGAATAGTATCGGCCGATTGTTATAAGGTTCAAGGTAATGAAATCGTCGATAAAAGAATCGCAACAAAAAAATTGGCTATTTATGGTCGAAAAGAAGGCGGAACAGAGTCACATCAGATTGATCCCCAAAAACAAATCACTCAAACGCTTACTGAACATCAAATTTTACAACTAGCACAAATTGGTAGACAAATCGAAGCTTATTTCCATTGTCCACAAGATATCGAATGGTGTTTAGTAGAAGATACATTTTATATAGTCCAAAGTCGTCCAATCACAACTCTATATCCGATTCCTGAAGTGGATGACCAAGAAAATCACGTCTATCTCTCTGTCGGTCATCAACAAATGATGACTGATCCAATAAAACCATTAGGATTGTCGTTTTGGATGTTAACGACTAGGGCACCTATGCGTAAAGCTGGAGGTAGATTATTTGTTGATATCTCACAAAATCTTGCTTTACCTCACAGAAGAAAAATGTTTATAGAGGCTTTAGGAAAATCCGATCCGCTCTTAAAAGACGCTCTATTAAAGGTTGTAGCAAGAGAAGAATTTATAGATTCATCACCTGTGAATAAAGCAAAGACCCAAAATAAAAATAATCAAGAACAATCGTCGTCGAGTTTTAAAGCACTAATCGAAAACGATCCAACAATTGTTTCTGATTTGATTAAGAAAAACCAAACATCAATCGAAGAGTTAAAACAAAACATACGAATGAAATCAGGATTAGATTTAATGGATTTTATTTTAGAAGATCTTCAGAAATTACGAGAGTTATTATTTGACCCACGAAGTTCGGCAGTTTTTATGTCTGCTATGAATGCTACAGAATGGATCAATGAAAAAATAAACGAGTGGTTAGATGAAAAGAATGTAGGAGATACGCTTACGCAATCTGTACCAAATAATATTACTTCAGAAATGGGTCTAGAACTAATGGATGTAGCCGATGTTATTCGTCCTTATCCAGAAGTAATCAATTATTTACAACATGTAGAAGATGAAAACTTTTTGGATGAATTGATTAAATTTGAGGGTGGACAGGAAGCTAAAGACGCAATCGATGATTTTCTGATAAAATATGGAATGCGATGTACTGGTGAAATTGATCTTACTAGAACTCGTTGGAGCGAAAAACCATCTACACTCGTACCAATGATTCTTAGTAACATCAAAAACTTTGAGCCGCATGCAAGTACACGGAAATTTGAGCAAGGGCTAGAAAAAGCATTGCAAAAAGAACAAGAGCTTGTAAAACGATTGTTGCAATTACCGAATGGTAAACAAAAAGCAGAAGAGATAAAGGAAGTTATTAGCCTAATCAGGAATTTTATTGGATATCGTGAGTATCCAAAATACGGAATGATTAGTCGCTATTTTGTTTATAAGCTAGCTTTATTGAAAGAAGCCAAACAACTCGTTAAAACGAATGTCTTATCTGAAGTAGAAGATATATATTATCTTACATTTGAAGAACTTCATGAGGTCGTTCGCACAAAAAAACTAGATTACCAAATCATTAACAAACGAAAAGACGAGTACAAATTATATAATAAACTAACTCCTCCACGAGTTATAACATCTGATGGTGAAATCATTGTAGGTGAATACAAACGAGAAAATCTTCCATCCGATGCGATTGTAGGTTTAGCTGTTTCTTCAGGTGTAATCGAAGGAAGAGCACGTGTTATTTTAAATATGGAAGATGCAAACCTAGAAGAAGGTGACATATTAGTTACTTCATTTACTGACCCAAGCTGGACACCATTATTTGTTGCAATAAAAGGACTGGTCACTGAAGTTGGTGGACTGATGACACACGGAGCGGTCATCGCAAGAGAATATGGTTTACCAGCAGTGGTAGGTGTAGAAAATGCTACCAAACTGATAAAAGATGGGCAAAGAATCCGCGTTCATGGAACAGAAGGGTATATTGAAATATTATAATTGTTGAATGAATTTTAAGGCCGATTTTCCAAATGCGGAAAGCGGCTTTATTTTTTTATTGAAATAAATGACAGTTTAGGTAATTACTGCAAAATAATGTTGTATAATATTCTAAAAATAAAGTAACGAGAGGAGATGAGCATCATGCTCTCATTTATTTTAGTTGTATTAACGCTTTTTTTAATACCAGGTCCGGCTGTACTTTTAACATTATCCCAAACAATGAAAGGTGGGAAATGGAATGGCATCTTAACAGGCGTTGGGATTGCTGTTGGTGATTTAATTCATACATGTGCATCCGTATTTGGACTATCTGCAATTTTAATGACTTCTGCATTTGCTTTTGAAATCGTTAAATATTTAGGTGCTGCCTATTTATTTTATTTAGGTATTACTGCAATCATTAAAAAATCTAAAAACAGTAAAAAATCAAATGAACAAAAAGAAGTAAATAGTAAACTTTCCTTTCGTCAAGCAGTGCTGATCGAAGTATTAAACCCTAAAACTGCACTATTTTTCTTAGCCCTTTTACCTCAATTTGTTCAACATAATGGACATCCGGTATTCTTCCAGCTTTTAACTCTTGGGTTGACATTTGTATTACTTAGTATTTTGTACACAACTTTACTAGTGCTTTTATCAAGTGTAATCGGTAAAAAAATCTTTAGCAAAAAAACAAAAGGGCCAAAATGGATGGGGAAAGCGATTGGTTTAGTCTATATTGGGTTAGGTTTAAGAGTCGCTCTTCAAACACAATCATAACAGTTAAAAACTATTCAATAAAAAAAGGAGGCCGAATGGCATCCTTTTTTTTTATTCATAAATTACGCAGACGATCCAACTATAAGTTTCTTAATTTAACATATAAAAGTGACCTTTTATACGTTAAACGAAAAAAGGAGCTAAAAATTTCAGTTCCACTAACAAACTTAGGAAGTTATTTGATATTCACTCAAAATACAAATGGTAATGATTTTTACACCCTGGATTAAAATCGGATTCACATTTAGGACATTTGTAGCTACAATCTTGATATTCTTGTATGGTTAATTCCTCATGACAGTTACCACAAAAAATTGCTTTAGTTTGCCATTCGTCTTGACTCCAGACTTTTGGTTCATGATTAGTGTTTTCCTTATGACAATAATAACATCCATAGTATGTATTACAGCACTTGAATTTGATGGCAATTATATCTTTTATTGTATGGTAATGTTTACAGCGTGTATGCTGATCGATTGAACCGATTACTTTCATATTTTTTCCTCTCTTTATACCTCTTATTACTTTATGATTCTTTAATTCTATTTTACGACCTCGAATAAGACAGCTAATCCGATTCCACCACCACTTCCAATTGCAGCCAGTACATAATTTGATTCTAAGTTTTTTCTTCTTTGTACTTCATAAAAAAGTCTCGTGACCATGATACTTCCAGATGCTCCATATGGATGGCCGATGGTTAATGCTCCACCACAACTATTTAACTTGGAAGTAGGGATGGTAAGTTCCTTAGAACAGGCTAGTACTTTTGAAGAAAAAGCCTCATTTATTTCAAAAAGTTCAATATCTGCAACTGTTAAATTGTTTCTAATTAATAAATCTTGAATTGCAGGGATAGGTGCTGCACCTGGATAATTAGGATGAACACCAGAAACTTGACTATCCACAAATCGTAAAACTGGTTTTAAACCGTTTTTTATCGCTTCATTTTCTTCCATGATTAAAACAGCGGAGGCTCCATCATGAATTCCACAACTGTTTGCAGCTGTGACTGTACCGTTCTTTTTAAATACAGGTTTTGCTCTTTTTAAAAGTTCTTCCATTTTCCTTTTTTTGAAAAATACTTCATCTTGATTCAAATCACCAACTGGAATAATTTCTTGATTGAAGTGTCTTTTATGATGAGATTCCCAGCTTCGTGTATAACTTAATAATGCATATTCATCTTGAGCTTCTTTTGAGATACTGTATTTTTCAGCTAAATTTTCCGCTGCAATCCCCATATCAGGATCACCAATTTTGTCTGGTGCAAATCTTGCTCTAGCAGGAAATGGGGAGGTACTAGTACTTTCAACTCCTCCAGCAAGATAGCAATTTCCGGCACCACCTTGAACTAAGTAACAAGCCATTCGAATCGCTTCTAATCCTGCGCTACATTGCCGATCAATTGTGATTCCTGGGACTGTAAGAGGAATATCCGCTTCTAATGCAGAAACTCGAGCGACATTTCCACCTGGGCCAACAACATTTCCTAAAATGATGTCATCAATCTTGTCATCTAACCCAACTGCCAAATGTTTGAGCAATGGAGCAGCGAGCTCATGTGGTTGAAAATCTCGTAAAATTCCACCTTTTTTTCCGATAGGTGTTCGCTTTGCTTTGACAATGACTGCTCTTTTAATTTTTAGTCACCTGCATTTCGATTTGTTTAATTAGCTCTGCGCGTGCGATCTTTCCGCTAGTCGTATACGGCATTTCATTTTGAAAAAACCATTTACGAGGTATTTTATATGCTGATAAGTGTGTCTTACAAAATCTTTTCAACTCAAAAGAATTACAATTACCTTTGATGACTGCAGCAACAATCTGACCCCAATACGGGTTTGAAAGACCAATGACTGCAACTTCCTCAACATTCGGATGAAGAGAAATAACTTTTTCAATTTCTTCAGGAAATATATTAATACCTCCGTATAGAATCATGTTTTTTTCTCGCCCGTTAATTGTTAAAAAACCGTCTTCATCAATAAAGCCCATATCATGAACAGTTGCCCAGCAGTCATCGTCTTGTATTGAATAAATCGTGTTTTCATTTTCTTCAAAATATCCATTTATTAAATACTTACTTCTCACATATATTTTTCCAGTTTCATTCGGTTTAGCTAACCCTTGATCTGGTCGACGGATTTGGATCTCCACACCATAACAAGGTTTTCCGACGCTTTTTGCCTTTTGAACACCATCTCGATCAGACAAAACGGTAATAAAGCTTAATTCACTAGCACCAAAAAATTCGTAGATCGTCATAGCAGGAAACAAATGGCGAAATTCAATTTTGGATTTTTCGGTCCACTTTGCACCGGACGATAGGATTTTCATCGCTTGATGGACTTGAATTCCTTCTTTTATTAATGCTTCAATCATTGTCGGAACAACATAAATTGTAGTAATAGGAAAAGAATTGATTCGTGATATTACGTTTAAAGGAGAAAACTTTTCTAAAAGAATAACTGTTCCTCCTAAATATAAGGTACTGATGGCACCATATAGAAAATGAGAATGGATTAAAGCTCCAGGTATTAGAATTTGATCGGATTCATCTAATCCAAAGTCAAAGCGATTACAATCAAAGCTAGCAACCCATGAATCTTGTGAGCGGACAAATGCTTTCGGGCTCCCGGTTGTACCTGAAGTAAATCCTACATAGAAAGGTAGATTCTCATCTAATTCCATTGCAGTATAGGAATCAAATTCAGCAATTTCTTGTAAGCTTTCATCTAAAACCTTAACATTTGGTATGATCGAATTAATCTTATTGTACATTTCTTTTGTTGTAACAATGATCGAAGGATTTGAAAGCTTTACTCTCTT
Organism: Gottfriedia acidiceleris; assembly: GCF_004138285.1. GTDB lineage: Bacteria > Bacillota > Bacilli > Bacillales > Bacillaceae_G > Gottfriedia > Gottfriedia acidiceleris_A. The sequence goes on from NZ_SCFN01000018.1 coordinate 10,403, forward strand.
TTCTAAATCGGCTAGATTCCATTTCATATCATATGGAACAGCAATCCACCCCGCTTTAGAAGCTCCTGCAAACATCTGCAAGAACGAGATACCATTCGGTAAAAGGATACCAATTGTTTTTGTAATTGATCGGTGAGAGTGTAACCAATTAGCCGTTTGATTAATTAATAGATTCCATTCCTTATAACTAATTTGTTGATTACTCGTATGTATCGCAATTTTGTCAGGCGACAATATAGCGTTTTTCTGATAGGTTTCTGTAATATTTGCCATTTAAAATCACCTCTATAAAAAAGAGACACAACAAGAGTGTCCCAAAAGATTTACATATTTTTTGCTGATTGATTTGAATGGTTTGTTGTCAATGAGCTTGAAAAAACTGGTTGCTGCCTTAGTTTGAATACTAAAATTGAAGCAAGAATCGCTTTTAATATATCTCCTGGAATATAAACTAAACTTAATTTAACCGCTGTCATAACTGGAATTCCCATGATAACCGCTTGAATTGGGATACCGATTAAGTAGATTAATAGAATTCCAACAGTCAAGTTAATCAATAAGACATGTTTTAATTTTAACGTTTTAAAACGTGATAATAAATACCCAATTACAAAAGCTGTAATAGGCCATGAAATTAAATAACCAACACTTGGTCCTGCAAATACACTAAAACCACCACGGCCACCGGATAGAAGCGGCATTCCAACTGCAACTAATAATAAAAAGATGGTTTGGCTTAGTGCACCTAATCTAGCGCCTAAAACACCACCAGTAAGAATAACGCCCAGTGTTTGTAATGTAATAGGAACCGGTGTAAAGGATAACATAATCGGAGGAACTTGTCCAAGGACACCCATAACTGCTGCAAACATTGCTACAAATGTAATTTCTTTGATTTTCATTTTAATTCTCCTAATATCAATTTTCTGATAACAATTATCATATTAATGAAACTTAAATTATATGTCAACTAAATATTTTTTTTAGTTAACATATATTATATTAAGATAGAAAACTAGTAAATAAGGATGTCAAATTTCAAAAGATCAAAGAATATTATTTCAAGACAAATTTAGAATTAGAATGATTGTATTCCCGATTTACTGAGTAAAATTTAAAAGGTATGATGGAGGACTTTATATGCGAAAAAACGTAGTAATTGGTTCAGTATTATGGAAACCAAATTGGGAAGTAGTACCGTAAGTAAACCAGATTAACATACAAAATGAAGTTGTCATTTTAATGTAATCAAAGGAAGTTAGACGTTTTTTGGAAGGAAGTACTTATAGTAAGAAAGAGAAACAAATCAATCTAATTGAACTTAAATAATTCAAAAAAGAGCCCTGTTTGGCTCTTTTATTTTTGTCTTATTTTTTCAATCACATCTTGGATTTCATCCGGCTTCAAAAACTCAATTGGAGAGAATCCCTTCTCAAATTGCAATGTATCAGCTTCTAAAATAACAACATATCGACCATTTACTTTCGCTATATGGAGACTATCACCAAAATCAGCTAGTAATCCTTTAACTGAAAAGTGATCCGCTTTAAATGATAATTCAATTTCTGGTGTATGTTCCACGATTTGTGCCGCTGCTTCGATTACTTCATTGGGTGTAAAATGCTCTTGAATTTCACGTTTAGGACTTGCTGCCCATACTTCCATGGCTGCATCAAATTGTTGTCTTTCAACACTTTCTTCTTCAAATACGTCTTCGATTTTGTCGTAAACCATTTCCATTACTTGAGATTTTACAATTTCAGGCATTGATTCAGAATAGGAAATAAATTTTAAAAAGTCCTCAAAATATCTTGCATGGGATGCTTGATGGATTTTTAATTCACTCTCGGAAATCATTCCTAATTCTTCCATATAAGGGTATTGAATCGATTTCATATTTTTCGTTGTAATAGCCATTTCAACGGTTTTAATGAGAGTAGATTCATCTGAAATGGATGCAACTTTTGGTTCAAAATCGCATTTTAGTACAAATAAGAATGGATCATCAAAATATTTTCTTAGTTTCGCTTGAATAACTAAAAATGCTCCTCCGCGAACTGCACTTGTTTCAATGTAATTAATGACTAAAGTTTCATTTTCGGCCTTAAAATCTTCAATTGATTTAGCATCTCGTATTCGCTGGAATAAATTATAATTTGGATTAGAGTCTAAAGCGTGGCCTTCTTCGGCGATAAAGTGACCTAATTTCGTAGGTACAGAATCGGATTTTGGATGTCTTTCAACTTTTCGATTAACAATTCTTTCAAGTTCACCTTCTAAAAAGCCTTTCAATGCACTTTCTTCAAACATTGATTCATCTAATGTTTGAAAATGTTTATATCGTTTATCGGATTGTTCACCTTTACCTTCAACAGTAACAACATAAAACGATAAATATGTAATTTCAAAATCCATCCAATCACCTTTTCCTATTTTTCTGTATTTAAGTATATGGATGAGAATTAGTTGAGTCAATCATAAACAAATCAAGTTTTGGGCAAAATTCCCTTAAAAATTATTATAAGATAGAAATTTTACAGTTATAAGACAAATTCATTACACACTATGATAAAATAAAGATATAATGAAATGTGGAACCAATAAAATTTAAAGTACTTGGATGTGGGATTTTCACATCTTTTTTTACGTTAAGTGGGAATAAATTGGTAGCAATAAAGTAATTTCAACGTAGTCGCCAATTAGGCTCGTCAATCAACGAGTTTTCTTTACTTGAATTTTATGGGACCAACTTTATGGAGAGGGGATGAGAGACCTGAGAATAGATAGAATAGCTACCATCTCATTAATTATCGTAACATTACTTTGGGGCACAACATTTGTAGTAGTCCAAAATGCGATTGCATACGTTGAACCGTTTGCTTTTAACGCATTTCGATTTATCCTCGCAACTTTAGTCCTTTTGCCATTTTTAGTTAAAAGAAAACAAAAAACTAAATTAACGGTTAAACAAATCGTTATTACTAGTGGTATTGGATTCATGTTGTTTTTAGGGTATTTACTTCAAACATTTGGATTGAAGTATACCACTTCATCAAAATCAGGTTTTATTACTGGTCTATGTGTTGTATTAGTACCTGTTCTTTTATATTTAATCTATAAAGAACGGTCAAACTGGTCTACAGTAATCGCATGTTTAATTGCATTACTAGGACTAAGTTTCTTAACTTTAGGTGATTCATTCTCAGTAAATCTTGGAGATGTACTTACACTTATTGGGTCGGTTGCATTTGCATTCCATATTATTTTATCAGGTAAGTATACGAAGCAAATGGATCCGCTCACCTTTACAACGATTCAACTTGCAACAGTTGGAATTAGTAGCACAATTTTCTCTCTAATTTTTGAAGATTCTTCTGTTTCATTTTCAAAAGAACTTTGGGTCAACCCGACATTCATTTTTGCAGTGGTTGTGACTGCAGTATTCTGTACGAGTATCGCATTTTGGGTTCAAATGTTTGCTCAACAACATATTTCATCTACGAAGGCAGCATTAATTTTTATTTTTGAACCTGTTTTTGCGGCATTTACAGCGGTAATTTTTGCAAATGAAACATTATCGATCCAAACAATTATCGGTGGGACTTTTATTGTAGGTGGTATGCTGTTATCTGAAGTTCCTTTACCCAAGAGACGAACAAAAGAAGTAAAAAATGAGGCAATATAGTAAGAAATGTAAGAAATTTTAAAAAAATGGGTATAATACACATTGACAGATATAATTTGTTCACGTATTATAGCTTTAAATTAATAAATGACTTAGAAAAGGAATAGTAAGTTTATAAGCTTTTAAGAGAGGGAATGGTCGGTGCAAATTCCTAAAGCTAGTATTCTGAACCAGCCTTGGAGTCTCTGTACCGAACTAAAAGTAGGCTACAGCGGTTTTCCCGTTAAAGATGTTAAGAGATTATGTAGAGTTTTTACATAATAAGTAGGGTGGTAACGCCATGAATGGTCCCTTTTGATCATTCATGGCGTTTTTTGTTTATAATCTGCTTATTTTCGTATTAATCTACATAGTAATTAGGGTGGTAACGCCAAGAATGGTCCCTTTAGATTATTCTTGGCGTTTTTTGTTTTCTAAAAATTGATTAGGAGTAGAGAAAATGACTACAAAAAAATTTGTTGAAGCAATTACAGATATGGATGTTGATTTTGCACAATGGTACACAGATATCGTAAAAAAAGCAGAATTAGTCGATTACTCAAGTGTTAAAGGTTGTATGATTTTAAGACCTTATGGTTATGCATTATGGGAAAATATCCAAAAAGAATTAGATTTTCAATTTAAACAAACAGATCATGAAAATGTATATATGCCTTTATTTATCCCTAAATCATTATTACAAAAAGAAGCTGATCATGTCGAAGGTTTTGCACCTGAAGTAGCTTGGGTAACGCATGGTGGTCATGATGAATTAGCTGAACCATTAGCAGTTCGTCCGACATCAGAAACACTATTTTGTGAGCATTTTTCAAAAACGGTTGAAAGCTATAATGACTTACCAAAATTATATAATCAATGGTGCTCAGTTGTTCGTTGGGAAAAAACAACAAGACCATTCTTAAGAACGACTGAATTCTTATGGCAAGAAGGTCATACAGCACATGCAACAGCTGAAGAAGCACAACAAGAAACAATTCAAATGCTAAATGTTTATGCAAATTTCTTAGAAGACTTCTTAGCAATACCTGTTATTAAAGGTCAAAAAACAGAAAAAGAAAAATTCGCAGGTGCAAAAGCTACTTACACAATTGAAAGCTTAATGCACGATGGGAAAGCATTACAAAGTGGTACATCTCATAACTTTGGAGATGGATTTGCAAGAGCATTTGATATTCAATACACAGATAAAAACTCTAAAAGACAATATGTACACCAAACTTCTTGGGGTATGACAACAAGAGTGATCGGCGCTTTAATTATGGTTCACGGTGATAACAGCGGATTAGTATTACCTCCAAAAGTTGCTCCAACTCAAGTAATGGTCATTCCAATTGCTCAGCATAAAGAAGGCGTTATTGAAAAGGCAACTGAATTAAAAAACCGTATTTCAAAGATTGCTCGAGTAAAAATTGATACATCTGATAAAATGCCAGGCTGGAAATTTAACGAATATGAAATGAAAGGAATTCCAGTTCGTGTTGAAATTGGGCCAAAAGATATCGAAAAGAATCAAGCAGTTTTAGTAAGACGTGACACGCGAGAAAAAACGATTGTTTCATTAGACGCTTTAGAAGAAAATATTACAAAATTACTTGAAGAAATCCAAACATCTCTTTACGAAAAAGCATTAAACAATCGTACAGAAAAAACATTTGAAGCTACATCTATGGATGAGCTAAAACAAATTAGTGAAGAAAAACAAGGTTTTATTAAAGCAATGTGGTGTCAAGATCTAGCTTGTGAAGAACAAATTAAAGAAGAAGCAGGGTTAACCTCAAGATGTATTCCATTTGAACAAGAACAAATTGCTGATACATGTGTATGCTGTGGAAAGAAAACGGATGTAATGGTCTATTGGGGAAAAGCTTATTAATTTAAAATCAATGTAAATAAAACTAAGAAGGTGAATGAATGATGGAAGGTTTACATTTTTTAAAAGAGCATCTTTGTATGTTAGAAGAAAAATTACTTAAACCAGAAATTCGCACCTCACAATTTGAACTAAAAAATCTACTAGCCGATGAATTTTTTGAATTCGGAAGTTCAGGCAGAGTTTTATATAAAGATGATCAATTAGAAAATGGCATTGGAATCGTAAAAATGACATTAAGTGATTTTGAAATTCATCCATTGTCAGACGAAATTACACTAGTGACCTATCGAATATTTAATGAAATAAAACAACAACATTCCTTACGTAGTTCAATTTGGAAGTTTAAAGATGGTCAATGGAAAATGTATTTTCACCAGGGCACGCCAACAGAGTTTTAGATAAATTTATATGTAAAATAAACAAAAGAGCATGAATCCTCCGATTTGTGTTCTTTTGTTATATAGATTATTTAATTTCCTACTAATATTTCAATTTCAATTCATTTCCAAATTTATGGTAAGATAATGTAAGAATGATTAGGTAAGGAGAACAAAATGTATTTAACAATTAAAGAAACAGCGGAATACTTAGATCTTGATGAATCCTATATTAACCAATTAATTCAAGAACGAAAAATAAGAGCAGTCCATGATGGTGAACAATATTTAATCTACAAAGAGCAATTTAATAATCATTTAGAACAAATGGAGAAAGCAAAAAAAATGATTGCTGATTACTATAATGAACCAATTCCTGAAGACCCAGATGTAAAAGACGAAGACTAAAATAAAATCAGATTGTAAGAGGTTGCTAAAGCAAGTTACTTCTTACAATCTGATTTTTTTATATAAGTTCAAAAAAGTAATTCATATTGGAAATAATTCACAATTGAATAATACATACACATTGTATACAATTTTTATATAAGTTAGAAAATTAAAATTCAAATGATACGTTAAGGGGTGTTGTATATATGAAAAAGGAAGTAATGATTATAGTCCCCATCCTTATTATTATATTAGTAGCATTAAACATGAATAATGCTTATCACGAAATGGTTTTTACCGGTGTAGGAGAAGGTTTTACTGATTTTGTGAAATATATTGTTCATGGACTTTTCTAAAAGTTTTTATAAAGACAATATAGATATATTCCAACAAAAAATCAAAATGTGTTATTGTTTAAATATGATTTATCTAGGGTGGAAACATGAGAAAGGTGTGCAAAAGTGTGAACAAAAGAATATTTTTGATTTTAATTACTGTGATTTTAATATCAGTATTTGTGGGTTGCGGAAAAATCACTGAACAGACTTCGTCAAAAAAAGTGCAGTCCCCAACGAGCACGGCTTCTAAGACTATTGAAGCCAATAAGAGTACATCTGACGATGACGTAGAAAAACCAACGAGCAATAGTGAACCCAACAAAAGTGTTCCTGCATCTGCCACATCAAAGGCAACAGGTACAACGAATGGATTTGATTACAGCAAGTATACCCTAATAGAAGTAAACGGCGGGGATATGTCAGGACATAGAAGATCGAATGTCAAAGTAGATGTCGGATTTGGAAAACGGGAATATTGGGCTTATACAAATGAATACGGTCAGCTAATTCGTGTTGAGGCGAAAAATATAACACTTCAAAATCCGAAAACTGATCATATTTTGTCATCAGGTAGATATTACGCTGATGAAGCAAATGTTCCTGGTACAGAAAGTCCAACCTTGGATAAAGGGCATGTGATTGCTGACTCGCTTGGGGGAGTATCAAACGCATATAACATTACACCTCAGGATAGTAATCTCAATCGGCACGGTGATCAAGCTTATATGGAAAAAGTGATTCGAGATGCAGGAGGTTGCACTGATTTCGTAGCAGTGATTCAATATCCAAATACTAAGACGCAAACTCCTAACCATTATAAATTCACATACAAAATTCAGGGCAGATCCATTACAGATGAATTTGACAATGTAAATCCAGATAAAGTGAACAAAAATTTAGTGAAAACCACAGGTACGAGCAGTACGCCACCGAAAACAGTCAAAGTACCTGCAAACAAAACGGAAAATAGTAATGAAGATGTTAGTAAAGTGGATACCAATCATAACGGAAGTGTTACGATCGCTGAAGCCAAAGCTGCTGGCTTTAAAATGCCAATTACGCGCGATTCATGGCTCTATAAATATATGGATGATCGAGATGGTGATGGCTTAGTAGGTGAATAAATGGGGTCATGCGTTTTTATTAAAAAGGTTAAATCGAGTTGAAGTTATTGTTCAACTAATGGGCTTTAGTTGAATAAGAGATACTTAATGATTGTCACTTGTGACAGTCTCTTTTTTTAGTTCAAATATTAACAAAGCAATAAAAAAATGAGCATAAAATAAGAGCCCTATTTGATAGTGTCAAGTCAATATGGCTTAAAGATTTTTAAAGAGAAAAGAATTTGAGCGAGTTCTTTTCATGTATAATAGTAACATTATTTTTAATTGTTAGTTTGTGATAAATGTTACAAATTAAGGAAAATTTATAGGTTAAATAATCGTTGTGCTTTCAGACCATCATAAATATATTCATTTTTTGTTGGCTCTTTAAAGTAGATTGTTGATTTTCTTATTCAACTAACTGACAGTTTAGTTGAACAATGATTATCTGAAATTTAAAGCCCATTATCAAACTTTCCTTCCATAATAAAACTGTTATAATCCAAGTAACATTTCTACTTTGACAAGGTAGAGATCAACGGTTCGAACCGGTTAGGGATCATTATGAAATTGAAGCCTAAAACCTTAATATCTCAAGGGTTTGGGCTTTTTCTTTATCCAAAGAGAATATAAAAAAATGATGTTTGTTAAAAAACTATAATTCAGCTCTATAAAAGCATAAACAACAATTGTTTATGCTTTTATCATTTACTATGCTTTTATATATTATAGTTAAAACACTTCTGGAGATAATTAAATACAAACTATTATACAAATCAATTTAGTTCTTCTTTTATTCATTCCAATTACTATTGCAAAAATACCAATATTGTCGAATATGGGAATGTAAAATTAACGTTTATTCAAATTCTCCTGCGCCATTCTAACTAATTCTTTCACCATATTCCCACCAATACGTCCACCAACTTTACCATTTTGATGAGACGTTAAATTGCCATTATATCCTTTCGTTAAAGGAACTCCTACTTCCTCAGCAGCTTCGAATTTAGCATCTTCAGGATTAGATGTATGCATTACTTTAGCTTTTAAAGCATCTAGTGCTTTTCTAGATTCAGGAACTAAGATTTTATTTTTTCTACTCATCAAACCCACTCCTTTTAGTCGTAGATTTCCCGTTTATTGATTTTTTTAATTATGGAAATAATTGCTATAAAATAGGGAATGTTACATAATGAAGACATGCGTTAATCAATACATATAAAAGGAGAATAATGATGAAATCTTTTAATGTAACTTTTCACAAAGAAGATAATGTAGATAATATGTTAATCCAAAAATTGAATGACGAGGAATACCATAAGTCTACTGAAGGTGGTACTAGACATTTATTCGAAATTGATACAAATATAGGCTTTTTTGTGTTTCTAGATTCAGAGGATAATGAAGGAAATGTGTCTCATTTAGTCCTACAATATAATGAAGAAGATGAAGAACCAGTTGCTTGCTATTCATTTGCAATGAAAGATTTTTATGAATTTATGGCTTTATATTTAAATGATTTAGAATTCGTTGATGAAACTTCTGAAGAAGAGGAAGTTGAACTGGATGCTTCTAGCTCAATTCATCATTTAGTTCATTTATTATTCCATGTAATTGAAGAAGGCGAAGATTTAGAAGTATAAATTACCATATAAATGTATATTCTTCCAAAAAATGCCGAGTTTATATATTTAAAATTGGTTATTTATGCAAAAAATGGAAGTTTCACTATTTTGTTTTGGTTATTAATTTAAGACAATGATTTCAAAAAAGCACTTGATATTTTTATCAAGTGCTTTTTTTATTTTAATGATTCTACCCTATCTATCATAAATAACTTTCGACTCAATAGAATTAATACAAGGATATTTACAGAGGAGATTGTTTTTAAAAATTAAAAAGTAGAATAGGAGTCAATCATATTGAACCTGCCACAGTCTGTATTTATAAAAGAAATTGGACCTCGTATTAATTTTCAATATGGATCACGATTATCTATTGAACAAAAGTTACAATGGATTAACCATCTTATCAAAAGTGGATTAAATCACATCGAAGTAGCCACATTAATGAATTTTCCGAATAAACAACAGTTTAATGAAGCTACGGAATTAGTATTGAAGCTAAAAAGAGATCATCACGTAACATATGGAGTATTAGTACCAAATAAGAGAAGTTTAATGAGAGCATTTGTCGTAGATGCAGATGAAATTAACTTTTTTATATCAACAAGTGAGTCATATAATTTTAAAATTAAAAATTGCTCAATCAATCAATCACTGAAAGATATAAAAGAGATGACAAAAGTAACAAAAGATTATGAAAAGCTTACACGTGCTTATATTACAACGGTATTTGGATGTCACGATGAAAAAGTATGTCATCAAAAAGCAATCGACTTGGCAATGCAATTATTAGATGATGGAGTGGAGGAGTTATCATTTGTTGATACGGTAGGCAAAGTATCACCTCATCAAGTTAAGTTATTTTTGGAGGATTTACTAATAAAAATACCAAAAGAGCGTTGTTCGATGCAATTTTATAATACTTTTGGAAATGGCATTTCTAACATCTATACCTCACTTTCGTATGGAATTCAGCGGTTTGAATCAGCAAATGGAGGGTTTGGAGGTTGTTTTCCATCTAATGAACAAAATAGAATGATTGAAACCGAAGATTTAATTTCATTTTTACATCGACTTGAGATCACTACTGATGTTGATGAAGTAAAACTACAAGACGCTACAAAATATATTTCAAACCAATTAAAAGAAGAGCCTACTAGTAAGTTATTTTCAAGATTACCATCCAAAAAGCATCTAACCTGATGCTTTTTTAGTTTGTTTTTAATAATTTGGACAAGAATTGAATTTTTTTTGCATATAATTTACTAATTTGAATGAAAGGAGAATTGATTATGTCTAGCATTGAAGCAATTATATTAGGCATCATTCAAGGGTTAACAGAATTTCTCCCTATCAGTAGTACCGGTCACTTATATATTGGTAGACATTTATTTGGGTTAGATGAGGCAGGCCTATTACTAGATACGTTAATGCATATTGGTACTTTATTAGCGGTATTTGTTTTTTACAGTAAAGAATGGAAAGGTTTAATAAAAAAACCTTTTTCAAAATTAACTTTATTACTATTTGTAGGAACACTACCCGCTGTAATTGTAGGATTATTATTTAAAGATTTTTTTGATGAAATATCTGTTTCAGGTAAAACGATTGGGTGGGAGTTTATTTTTACTGGTATTATTTTATTTATTGCTGATAAAAGGAGAAAAGGGAAGAAAACAATGGAGGAGCTAACATGGGTTGATGCTTTATTCATCGGCTCATTTCAAGCACTTGCTATTTTTCCAGCGGTTTCTCGATCAGGATTAACGATCGCTGCAGCATTATTTAAAGGAATGGAACGAAAAAGCGCTGCCTATTTTTCATTCTTACTATCGACACCTGCAATTTTAGGTGGAATCGTATTCCAAGGAAAAGATCTTCTTGGCAAAAACGCGGAGCAAATCGCATTTTTCCCACTATTTCTTGGAACATTAGCCGCAAGCTTATTCGGTTATTTAGCCATCAGTTGGATGATCAATTTACTAAAAAAACAATCACTGAATATTTTTGGCTATTATGTTATTTTTTTAGGCGTTAGTATCGTAGTGCTTCAGTATTTGAAGATATTTTAATACGATATATTGATATAAAGACGAACTTGTTGTCTTATTTAACCTGTTTATATAAATGAATATAACGTACATCTTGGCAGTGGAAACACTTATAAGAATGCGAAAGGTGCTTTACATATTATCCCAGTTCATTCACAGCATAGAGGGAAAATCTTTTTACCATTTATTGATGAAGATCCAAAAACAGCAGAAATTTTATCAAAGATTGTTTTATTAGCTCAGGATCAAAAAATTAAAGATCCGAACATATTATGCAATTAAATTAAATCGTTTTTAACATTAAAAAGCACAGGAAGTAATAAACCTGTGCTTTTTTTGACATTACTCAAAGTTTTTTAACTTTTTCTTCATCACCAGTCGTTGCATTTATAAAGATATCATATGTATCGTGATTATATGTACCTAAAAATTCATAAGTGAGAACTTCTTTATTAAAATCATTTAAGATGACAGCTAAACGTTCTTCCTCAACTTTAACATTTTTATTCAGCTTTGCTCTTGCTTGCTCAAGTGTAAGCTTAGGAGTAGGGACTTTACGTACATGGTTTGCAGTAATATAGTTTTTAGCATTAAATCCGATTATTTGCCCGTTATCTAATGCAACCTTTAATTGAATTGCTTCTGGATAGATGCGCACGTCATCAATTGCTTTAACATATTGAAGTACGCCAATTGTATCGTATTGTGAACTATCGTATAATTCCATGTTCTTATAGTTTTTTGAATTTAAATAACTTAATCCTTTTTTCACTGCATCGTCTAAACTGATTTGCTGTTTAGCTATTGGTCTATTTGTAATGAAGAAGATTGGTAAGCCTGCAGTTTCAGTTATTTCCATATACGTATCAGCTGTTGGGTTATTGTGAGCCATTGAAACTGAGTAAAAAGGTTCAAATCGTTCATTATCGCTTTTACTTCGAGTAACTTGAATTTTAGTAACATTTTTGAGCGGTACAATGTCCTCAGCGATTTTTTTAGCTTCATTTTGATCAATTTTTTTACCAGTTAGCTTCTTTAAGCCTTTAGATTCTTCTTGGCCATTACTGAAAGTAGGACCAAAATCATTGTTTGTAGTTGCTTTTACTTGTTCAATATGTTTAAAACCATCCACGATACTATTGTCTCGAGGTGCTTTTCTTTCTTCAGACATTTGACTAACATCCATCCAACTTAAGTTTTTATTCATGATGTTAGTTTGCACATTACGTAGTCCATCTTGAATTTTTTCAGCTGTTGAATACATATTACGTAAAGAACTATATTCCTTTGCAGTTAAAGGATCTTTATTTAAATCTCGAACCGCTGTTTTATAGCTAAAGTTTGCTACTCCAGTTAAAAAGGCCTGCGTTTTATCAAATGGCATAAATTTTAGTGGAAGTTGTGCAATGTCAGATTTAGATTGAATCGAAAGTCGCCATACATCCGCTAAAGTAGGGGAGAGGGACGTTCTTGAATTCATTGCTAAAGTCGTACCGATTTTATCGTGTAATAAATCCATATCGAATGTTAATTCATTAAAAGCTCTCTGATAATTATTTTCAGCTTTTAAATTCACTTCTTTCAGTTCGCGATTTTGCGTATATCCCCAATAACCAGATCCGATTAGAGCGGCTGCTAAAGCACCTGCAACAATCCAACTACCTTTCATAATGACACCTCACTACATTTATTTGCAAAATATATGTTGACCAATTGTTAAAATAATAGGGCGGCCACGAATCCATTGATTTGTTGCTGTTTTAGGATTGTAATAATATATACATCCTGTAGTTGGATCCCAGCCATTTATCGCATCAATTACGGCTTTTTTAGCCTGTGCATTAGGTGTTAAATTAATTTGACCGTCAGCTACTGCTGTAAAAGCACCCGGTTGATAAATGACACCTGCTATTGAATTTGGAAAAGAAGCGTTCGTTAAACGGTTTAAAATTACTGCAGCAACAGCAACTTGACCAATATATGGCTCACCACGTGATTCTCCATATACTGCATTTGCCATTAATTTTATATCGTTATCTGTATAACCATTCGGCGCATTTGCTATCGGTTTATTATTTGGTTTTGCATTCGAATTTTTAGGTTTATTTGTATTCGGTTTAGCTGGTTTATTATTCGATGTATTATTATTTGCTGTGTTATTTGAAGTAGTACCTTTATAATTTTTGGTAGCTTTCGTCAGCTTTTCTTTTAATTTAGTACCTGCAATACCATCAACCTTCATACCAAATTCTTTTTGAAAATTACGGAGAGCCCAGTAAGTATTCCAACCAAAAACCCCATCAGGTTTATCGTCTAGAAAACCAATAAATATAAGTCGCTCTTGAAGCTCTTTTACATCTTGGCCTGTTGAACCACGGCTAAGTACCTGACTACTAAACGCATCAACTTGTTTTTTAGGTAAGTATGTATTTACAGTAATCAGTGATATACAGATTATGCATAAGATAATAAATGCAGTTTTAAAGTGAAAATTTTTTTGCAAAATAAATCCTCCTTAATCAAATACATATAGGATTACTATTTGTAAAAAATTTCTTTTTATTAGTAAAAAGCGTAAAAACTGATATAAATTGCACAAACAAGAAACGGATAGATAGAGTAGAGGGGTCGAATAGTAAGGATAGAAGCAAAAAGGAGGCATTATGAAAAGAACATACAAAACCATTTTCATTTTCTCATTCTTATTTTGTATTTTTAGCAAAGTAAACCCAGCTGTTGCAGAACCAGTTTATGAGCCTCCGTATGCTAAATGGGGGAAAATTGCAGTTGAAAAAACAATCCAAAGATACCCGCAATCAGATGTAATAGATTATTTACACATAGGAAGAGAACAAAAAACACCAACTGTCTCAGTAGAAAAATTCAAGTTATGGTTAAGATTAAAAAATGGAAGTAGGGAATTCGGGGTATATGTAAATGTAGAATTTGAAACAAGAACAGAAAGATACTTAGGAATTACTTATACTGAGACGGATCGATAATAAACTAACTTTAAAAAACATCGCTTAAATCGTGATGTTTTTTATTGAGAAACATTGTGAGGGAAATCACACGAAGAATTTTAAAAGGAAAGTATTAGTGTGAATAAAAGATCTTTGATTTTAAAAAGTATAAATTGAAGGTTTTACACTTTGATTTTTAATGATGGAACGGTGATTGAAATTAAGTGTAAAAAACCATAAAAAGATTGAATTGTTGTAGAAACTTAAACAAATTAACTAACACAATTTTAAATTTTATATTTTTTTATTGAAGAATTTTTTATTAATATTTTTACTCAAATGATAAATGATTAAATTACTATATAATTTTAGTTTTCATAAATTAATTAGTTTTTAAATTGAATTGATTTTTTTGATCTGATTATTCAAATTGTTGATTTTTTCGTTTCATCTCAAAACACTAAGAATACTTGCTAATTGAGATGAAATACAGTGATTTTACTTCAACTTCCTATAATATATATTATGTAAACTAGAAATAAACATAATCAAAACAAAGTTCATTGTACTGTGTGCCATAAAAAAATTATGGTCAACTTCTCTTTTTTTGTTGACCATAATTTTTTTATTACTTTTATATGGGATTTTATTTTAACTTAATTGATGCTTTTGATGAGTTTCTACTGTATTTACAAGTTGAGAAAAATTACTCTTTATGTACTATAGATAGTTATCACCATGACTTTCAATGTTTGTTACATTTACTGAAAGAAAATGACCGCTCTACAATACTCGATGATCTTTCACCAATCTTAATACGTCGCTTTATTCAGGATCAAGTAACCAGACAACATGTAAAACCTAGAACTATTCAAAGACGTATTTCTAGTTTAAAGTCTTTTAGTCGGTTTTCTATGAAGGTCCAATTTATTGAAAAGGATTTTACCGCTGGAATTGAAGCACCTAACCATGATAAGTTGTTGCCTGTTTATATGACGACTAATTGAATTAAAGATGCTTTTTAAGTATTTGGAATCAGATAATCGCCCCTCTTCATTAAGTCTACATGTTTTATTAAAGAGATCATTAGAAGCTGCAGCATTATCCCCTACCCGATTTTCACTCCATCACCTAAGACATACCTTTGCTACACTTCTTTTATAAGAAGCAAAAGAAAAGGTTGATTTAAGAACCTTACAAGAGGTACTTGGTCATGAGTCATTAGCAATTAATACATAAGTTTTAATTGCATAGCCTTTTTATAGTAGCAAAGATTGATATAAATGGTTCTCTACCTAGACATAGCATAAATGTCTTCCATAATTATCTGTTTTTGATCCATTGTAAGCTAATCGTACGTGATTTAATAATAGTACTTTCTTTCCAAATTCCGCTACTTGTTTTCCTTAAGCTTGTTGTTGTTTAGGTGGTATTCTTGGATTTCTTAAAAAACACAGTACATAAATAACAAATTTTATCCTATTTGTATATTTTATTAAATACTAATATAGTTAAATTTATGTACATAATTTAGTGAGTGTACAAAACCTGAGAAATAAAGCATATTTTATGTACATTTATTTAATCATAACCATTTAAATTTTGGTCTTGTCTTTTCCTTATGCCAAAAGTCGCATAGGTACAGCAGCTTTTCCCCCCTCCTGGAACGCTAAAATCAGCACCTGAAATTTTCTCTAGGAGCTTTTTTACAATTCTCAGTTGATACCCCTCTAATTCCCTTTCGAATCCGATATCCTTTAAGGTAGCTGCAACTTCTGGAATCCATCTCTCTTTATTCGATAAACATCACTCACATATCTTTCCAAAATTAAAAAACAGCCTAGTTAAAAGTAGGCCGTTTTTAGCTAAAATGAGATAATTGTGGATCGAAAGTGTTATAAAAGCTTAAAAGTTAATATATTTTGCTGGATTAATTGCGTTTGATTTCGCTTCATTCCATTGTCCATCATGCAATTCAAAGTGAAGATGCTGACCAAAAGAATGACCCGTATTTCCCATCGTTCCAATTTTTTGTCCTTTTGTAATAGTTTGCCCTGCAGAGACTTGATATTTTTGCATATGAGCATAAACTGATGTAAATACTTTTCCATTAATATTATGTGTAATAAAGACTACATTACCATAACTAGATGAATGGTAAGCCCGTATTACAACGCCATTTGCTACTGAGACAATCGGTGTACTTCCTTTTTTAACAATATCTACGCCAAAATGCTTTTCATGATCAAATGATCGATATCCAAAACCTGAAGATAAATACCCTTCCGCTGGTCGAGTAAAATTGCCACCAGAAATATTTGAAGCAACTTTTATTGCTTTTTCCTGTTCTTTTAATAGTTCTTCCTGTTCTTCTAAACTCAATATATCCTGTTCCTTTTCATTTACATCATCATTAAGTTTGCTTAGTATAGCCTTCATTTGAGTTTCTTGATTAACAAGTGAACGTTCTAAATTTAGAAGATCTTTTTTATCATTTTCCAACTTATTTTGAGTTATCATTAAATCTTTCTTTTTTAATTCAACCTTTTCAAGATCGTACTGTTGTTCCTTAACTATGTCTTGATCAGCATTCATAAATTTACCAATAGCATTTATTCGTTGAACTAAATCACCAATACTTTTTGCATCAAAAATAACGTCTAAATATGAGTTATTTCCACCCGATTTTTGAATTGTAATTAAACGATTATTAATGATTACTTGACGTTGATCTAAACGTTTTTGAAATTCTTCTATTTCAGCTTGTAATTTTTCTATTTCTTTTTTGCCATTTATTAATTCTGCCTCTTTTTGACTCTTTTTTATTTTTGCATTCTCAATTGATGTGGTAATTGTATCTAAAGAATTTAAAAACAATTTTTGCTGATTTTTTAATTGATCCATCTCATTTTTTGCTTTTTGTGCTTCATCTTGCACTTTTACTCGTTTATCTTGAATACTCTTAATCTTTGAATTTGCTATATTCTCTGCAAGTACACCATTTGGAAGTATCGTAAATGATAAACTTGCAGCTACTAATATTAATTTATTTATAATTTGTTTCATCGTTATCTCCCTAAGCTTGACATATACTTATCTATGTTAACTTAGAAATGTAACAATTTTATGCTAATTAGACTACACCCTTTTTACAAGTTTTTTACAAGCTCTTTGCAGCACTATAAAAAATCAGTAAACCAATACTAAAAAAGGGACTGAAGATAATCTTCTTCAATCCCTTTTTTATTCTCTAACTTTTTATATATTGTTAAGGTCAAGTAACCCAAATTTGTGATATTTTTCTACTATTATCATTATTAGTTTACAAAAACTATTAGATCAGTAACGATCTTAACTAATTAGTAACACTTTTCTCTAACAAAGATATTTCTCTAGAGTCCAATAAGCTAGAAGCTTCTTTATCCAGAAGAACCATGATATTTGGATGCAACTGAAGAAATGATCCAGGACACACTGGCATGAACGTTCGTGAAGGAATAATTCCAACAGTGTTAGGATCAGCCGTTACAGCTACAGGTTATGCTTTGAAACAAAAACGTGGCACCAATAAAATGGTGGCAAATACAATTTTTGGTTTTGGCTTAGCACATATTGTTTTAGGAGCAATTCACCTTGTTGAACATCGAAGATAGAAAAATTGGAGAGCATTAGCGCTCTCCAATTTTTATTTTATTAGTAATTGACTTCCAAATTCCCTACCACTTTTTATAGGATTAAGAAATCCAGATTTTTAAACCTAATTCATTTCTGTTATATTTCACTGTTATAAGTTAATTTTTATATAGTCCTATTAAATCTTCCATAGCATTTTCACTTGTTCTTGATTGATCAAATAAATCAAAATATTTTTCTAAGTTTTTAATTTAACTTTCTCCTAAATTTAAAAAGTTAATAATTTACTTTATTTTATTTGCTTCATAAATATTTAGTTGAATAGGCGCGGTAAGATAATTTTTCGCTTTTTCAGCAAAAGATGTAAAATGAGCACTTGTATTATGTGCAGCTACAGCACTTAAATCTTGCCAAACCTCTACCATAATGTATTCATTTTCTTTATCTGAAGGTTTTGTCAAATCGTATGAAATATTACCTTCTTCTGCTCTTGATGCTTCTAATAGTGAAGTCATTTCCTCTAAAAATATATTTTCTCTTGATGAATCAATTGTCATTGTCGCATGAATAATAATCATGATATTTACCTTCTTTTCATTGTGTTTTTTATCTTTTATTTCCACTCTGCTACACGTTCAACTGGTAAACGCACAGATTGATATCCTGCACCAACAGCTTTACCAATTGATATCAACATAACAGGAACATATCGATCTTTATCCATACCGAATGCTTCTGCAATTTTGTCTTTTTCGAATCCACCGATTGGACAAGTGTCATAGCCGTAAGCACGAGCAGTTAGCATAAATTGCATAGCTACCAATCCACCATCAATTAAAACAGTATCTTTCATTTGCTCTGTTGTACTGTTTGCAAAAAAGCCACCAAGTGTTTCTAGTTGTTTTTCTTTAACATCTAGTGGCATATAACCTAATTCAACTGCACGACCATATATTTCTTCAGCATAGTCAAAATTATTTAAGTCTCCAAACAAAGCAATCATCGCAGAAGATGTTTCAACTTGTGATTGATTAAATCGAGCTAATGGAGCTAGTGTAGCCTTTGCTTGATCACTTTCAATTACTAAAAATCTCCACGGTTGCATGTTTACTGAAGAAGGAGCTAAAGTAGCTGTTTCTATTATTTCATGCATTTCTTCCATTGAGATCTTTACATTAGAATCATATTTGCGGATTGAGCGTCTACCTTTTAATATTTCATTAAAATTATTAGTTAATGTTGTCAAAGTCATTGTTGTGTTCTCCTCTTTTACTAATTTTTAGGAATTGCTTAGAGTATCTCGATTTGAATTAATTTGATCCATATTTATTTGAATACGGTTTAAATAGTCAAGTGTTAAGTCAATTTCTTCTGCGGAAAAACCTTTAAGCATGTTTTCTACAAACTCTACTTTTTCCTTCCATAATCCAGACATTTGTTCTTGTCCAATTTGCGTTAAGCTTACTAAGGTTATTCTGTTATCAGTTTCACATTTTCTTCTTGTGATCTTTCCATTTAACTCAAGTTGTTTTAAGTGTCTAGTAATTGCAGCACTATCAATCTTTAAAGTTTTTTGAAGTTGGGATTGACTCATTTCACCGCACTCAAACAATTGATTCATAATTTCTAATCGTGATTGACTAATACCCATACATTTTTCAAAGGTTGTTTCAATTTGAACTTTTAGTTCTTTTAATATTGATAATACTTTGGTTTCTTTTGAATCAGGCACGCGCTACCTCCAAAACAAATATGATGAATGATTATTAACAGTTAATAATGGTTGATACATCAATAGTTGATAAGTCAATGATTGATACATCAATTAATATACACCTTCGACCTACATGAATCAAGTATAAAATCAAACTTTAATGATGTTTTAAATTTCAGATGATTCAATTCATTAAAAATTAATTGTGTCAATTCATAACAATTGGAGCACTTAAATGAGCTTTACAGGGAAAAACAAGAAGATCAAGTAAAATAAACTGTGTTGTTCAACCAATATAGGTTTATTTGATTAAGAAGGTTACTAAAGAATACTGTATATACTAGTGGGAATCTGATTACGCGACTTAGATTTTGGCACCAGTAATTCAGAAGTATGCATCTAAAAAAACAGTATGAATATTTGTCATGAATACGGCTTTATTTTTAATATTTATATTGCCAAATATAAGTACAGAGACGATTGCACCAATATAAAAATAAATCGGATTTTACCCAAAAGTTCTGTACAAAAAACATACAAAACGGAAATACAATACTTGTTTGGACCATGAACATATTCAAAAAATCACCTACTATATCCAGCTTTGTTTTTTAGTATTCACTTCCTATTATTTTACTACAACGTTTTTCTACTATATTGCACTTATTTCCTTACGTTATTTTAGCTACTAATAAAAAATCGCTCTGACTCATACAATTAGGTACATAGACAAGTATAAATGGAGATAATTGTTATTTTTTTAGCTGCTATATTTTTTATTATTGTTTATTTATTATTTCTCATATCTGGATTACTTTTCCCTATCGATCGAGTGTGGTACAGTTCTTAAAAAAACCAGTATGGACACCTTCGGGAAAGATAATAGGGGTTATTTGGGGAGTATTGTATGCACTAAATGCTCTTTCCCATGCAATAGTTGAGTACAAGGTTGGTCTGAAGGCAACGAGCAACTATTTTATAGTTTTGTGGATAGTAAATTATTTAACCAACCAAGCTTTTAGATTTTTCGAATTCAAAATGAAAAGACTAGATTTAGCTGCGCTAGATACTGCTATTGTCGCAATAACAACTTTATTTCTCATTTATGCGACTATGCCTTATTCAGCTTTTGCTACAAAACTAATCATTCCTTACTTATTATGGTCTACTTTTGCCACTTACTTGGCATTGAAAATCTATCTATTAAATAGGATCAATTAAATTTCATTTTTTATTTTTATACAAATGAAAAGGACGAAAAATTTGTGTTCTTTACTTTAGTTCCATAATCAATAAAAGGATTTTCAAAAATCAAAGATCCTTTATTTATTGTCGATCAGCATATTTATGTAAACTAGATATGTATTCGATATTGATGCGAAAATGAGGGCGATCTATATAAATAGTTACCAAAACGATTTTCATTGTCTATTACATTTCTTTAAGGCAAATAACCGCTCTAATAATCTTGAAGATGTGTCACCAACATTAATACGCCACTTTATTCAAGATCAAGTAACTCGCCATCATGTAAAACCTAGAACTGTTCAAACACGAATTTCTAGCTTGAAGTCATTTAGTCGTTTTTGATTAAAAGTTCAATTTACTACGAAGGATTTTACTACTGGAATTAAAGCGTAAAAACATGATAAATTGCTCCCTGTTTACATGACGTTAAATGAATTGAAGTTGCTTTTAAATTATTTAGAAGAACATAATCGCTATTCTTCTTTAAGAAATGAATTAATATTTAAGCTTTTGCAACTAGTGGGATGAGTCGCCAAGAATTGGTTGATCTTACGTGGTTGCAGATTGATTAAGAATTATTGGTAAGGGTAAAAAAGAGCGTACTCCCCCCTCTTCTCCTTCTTGAGTCAATTCGATCAAGAAACGATACCCATTTTTATCCATAGATTGTTTAATTAATCCACGTTTTTTTAATCGTAATCTTATGTTTTTTTTATTTCAATCATTAGAGATTTCAAGACATTTTTCAGGAAAAAGCTTAATAATTGATCCATATGTATCTCCAATTCGCTTGATAAATGATATTCATTAATAATTTGCAAATCCTCTTACTAATTATCGCATAGTGAAAGTAGGGTTATTCTTCTATTTTATTACTGAAAAATATAAACATTTTCTTACCTTATTATAAAAAATTACTCAATTTAGAAGAGACTTAGTCAATATAAAAAAAGTTGAGCTAATATTTTAGCCCAACCTTTTTGATAGAATTAAAATTTAATTAAATTCATTTAAAATCCCTGGATTCCACCTGCTAATCTCGTGAAATAGATAATGATTTTCGTTAGCCGATCAAAATAAAGAATATTACCCATTAATATCATGTTTGAAAAATAATTAAAAAAGAGATAGATTTTTCTATCTCCTTTTCTAGTAACTTTGATTTGTTCATTTCTATTAATATATTTAATATTTGACAAAGAAAGCTGTAAAATACATGATTAATAGTCCTAATGTAAATCCAGCAAAATTTAACCAAGAAACGGACTGTTCATTATGTTTTTTGTGGTCTTCAATTAGCATTTTTGTAATAACAAAGATTACTTGTAAAATGGCTCCAGCTCCAACTCCTAGGAAGATCGCTCCCCATATTGGAGAGAAGATAAAACCTCCGAACCAAGTCCCAAAAATGGCTGGTGCACCTGCAATTGCACCTAAAAGGATGAATGTACTAATCTTTGGTTTTGTCTTTAATAGTGGCGCAGCAATTCCAATTCCTTCAGTTATGTTATGAAGTGTAAAACCTATTATTAAAAACGTACCAAGTGCTGCTTCACCAAGAGCAAACGACGAACCAATCGCTAAACCTTCTCCAAAGTTATGCATTCCTATTCCCGTTGCCATTAATAATGAAATCCCAAATGGTGTATAACCTTTACTTTTTTGTCGCTTCTGTTGATACTGATCAAAACCAATTAAAAGTAGAAACGAAAGTACTGTACTGATAATCACTACCATATTTCCTTGAAAGACTGCTGGTGCTTCAGCCCCGATTTCAAATCCATCTGCTAAAGTTCCTACAAATAAGAATAGTAGTAGTCCGACAGTAAGCGCTAGTATAGCGTTAATCCAACTGCGCTTTAACCGTTTCATAAATGGATACCATAATAAACCTAAACCAATCGGAACAATTCCAACATAAAAACCTATGAGTCCATAATTAAAAAAGCTTTTCCAACTTGGTTCAGGTGTTAAGGTTGCTGCTGCTACTTCACCTTCTGTAACGATTCCATTTTCAGTTATTAACTTAATAACATGGGGATCTCCCTCAACCCAAGGATAATAAATTATAACCTTACCATCTTGAAACCTCTCTAAAGATTGACTAGGAGTAACAGTGAAGTTCCATACCGAATCATCAACCATTAATTGTGCAATAGTTAACGTTTCTGGTCCTGTATTTTTCACATCAAGTTCAAATCCTGATTTCGTTACTTTAATCTGTTCAATATTTAACACTTCAATTGGTGCAGCTGGATCTTTTTCAATTCCAGCTCCATTTGCAAAAATCCAACCTAATACTGCAATTAATAGAATAAATGGAATAAGTCCAGATAAAAACCATTTTAGCTTCATAGTCATTCCCCCCTTTCTATTCAACTTCAAAGAATCCCATCCATCCAAGCTCTGCAAATTCACTGACATGGGCATGAAACATATATTTACCTTTATACGGGAAACGGACTTCTAAAATTCCACGTTCACCTTGGCATTGCATTATCGTATCTGTAAATTGTGACGGGTTTTCATTAATACCCGTTGGATAATACGTAAAGTAATTTGCATGTAAATGGAACGAATTTAATAGGTCGAATTCTGTTAAATTACTTAAATAGATTCGAACAAGTTCATCTTTCTTCACTTTAATTGGATGATTCATAAATGCAAATGCATACCCATTGACAGTATAGAATTCATTTCCACCATCTAAATCTAAGTCAAATCCGTTCATCACCATATTAAATTCTTTCGCTTTTTCTCTCGGCTTTTTTGGATCAATAATGAAATTCCCATATAAACCTTTATGAATATGACGTGCTAAAGGTAGAACATGACAGTGGTATATTTGTAATCCATAGGGATTTGCTTCAAATTCATACGTAAACGATTGTCCAGGCATAATAGGCATAAGTCCGTCCATACTTGGTGGATGGATACCATGAAAATGAATTGAGTGAGGATGACTCCCTTTGTTTGTAAAATGAAAACGTAACAAATCACCTTCCGTACATCTGAAAGTTGGTCCTGGTATGGTTCCATTGAACGTCCAACCCGGAAATTTAATCCCCTTAGCAATTTCAATTTCTTTATCAATTGCAACAACAGTATATTCACGAAGTGTTCGACCATCAGGAAGAGTCGACACTTTTCCATAATCAAATTCAGTTAATAAACGTTCAGCCATTTTATAACCATCTGTTTTTGTGCTATCAATCATAGTATCATGATTCATAGAATGGTTGTTTTTATGATTAGTATGATTTGAAGCATTTGCTTTATTAGAAAATGGACTTAACGCATTTAAGTACATACTTCCAGCAAGACCTAGCATGCCAGTTGTACCAATCTTTAGTATGTCTCGTCTTGACACCTTTTTATTAGACATAGTTTGACCTCCTCTTAAAGTTTTTCCCTAACGCAACTTTCTTGTGTATGTCTATACTTTATGGTACGGACGAACCTATTGTCAATTGAAATTTCACCTAATATTAAATTTTTTTAATAAAAAAAAGATTGTACCTTTTGTAGTTAATACATAAGATACAATCTTTTGAATTTAGGTTATGACACTATACATTAAGGCCATGTACATTGTAATAATAAAACATAGGGCAAACAGTATTGGCAATACAACATTTATTTTTTTAAAAAAACTTAAAACCAAAAGCACTAGGAATATAACAGACATTCCAATCAACATGAGTCCTTTAGAAGAAGCAAAAAATACAACTTCATTGTTACAATATCTATCCCTATTATTCTTTTAATCCATTTAGATGGTCCTTCCGTTCTGATGGTCAAATCAATTTCATGAGGAGATGATTTTGTGCTCAATACTCCAGTAAAAAAGAAAACTAACGTTAAGACAATACTTTCAGCCTTTAACAAACTTCCTTGAAATACCTTTAACGAACTCAGTTTCTCTAAAGTATTTTCAAAGTTTAATATGATTTGTTTTAATGGTTCAGTAATAACTTGTCCATCAGACGGATTCGATGATTCAAGTGTTGTATGTGCTGTTGCCAACGACGGGAATATAAATAGTAGTAAAATTAGGATTGATAAACCTTTTTTCATATAAATCTCATTCTTTATTTCAAAATTAATAATTAAATACAACACTTTTTATTCGAGTATAAAATTGTGATGTAGTTGTGATATATGGTTAAAAAATTTTAATTGACCTAATAAAAAAACTCGGTAAATACTTACCAAGCCACTTCGATCCATTTTACTTTTTATCTCCCTTACTAGCATCTTTATCTTCTACAATATCGCTTGTTAACTCTTGTGTTGATCGTTTAAATTCCTTTAATGTCTGTCCAAAAGCTTTACCGATTTCAGGTAATTTCTTAGGTCCAAAAATAATTAATGCTAAAACTAAAATTAATATTAACCCTGGGATGCCTATATTTGTCATATTCACTCACCTACTTTCCTGATTTTATCTTCATACTTAACTTACATATATTACGACTTTATCGATAATATTTCTATTCTAATTTTTAATTGTCCACATTATAGACAACTTTTTTTTATAAATAAGATTAGGTTCCATCTTATTACATGTTAATTGAATAAGAAAAACAACTTTATTCTTAGATAGTATTTCATAACGGTATTGCGAAGTATGCGGGCAATACTTTTATAGATTGCTCTTTGTAGTATAGTAAGCTGTCAATTACCTTCAATTGCTACCAAATTGTAAAAAGATGTATTTTTACAGCAAAAAATACAGAAGATGAGTGTAACAGGATAGTCAAATTGATAGTTGATTAAATGAAATTGCTCTTTCAATGTTTATAGGTGGAACTTTTTCAATGCCACTGCAATTTCTTAGAAGGATATATGGACTAGGTGATATGTTGAAAATACAATCATATGTACTCCTTTGGAAAATTAAGTAAAAAAGGATGATTATATGCAACTTGATTTTGTTTGGAAAGCAGTTCTAATTGTTATCATGGGAACGCTTTTATTAAGAGTAGCTGGAAGAAACTCTATTTCTAAATTGACAGTTTCTGAACTTGTTTTAATGAGTACTATTGGTCCCTTATTAAGTCGCCCAATTGAAAATAAGGGTATTTGGACCAGTTTTGGTGTTGCCTCTATCCTTATTCTAACCGTATTTGTGTTACAGTTTCTTAAATTAAAATTAGATCCATTAGAAATATTACTAACTGGTAAGTCAACTATCATTATTGAAGATGGTATCTTAAATATAGAAAACATGAAAAATACACGTCTTACAACTGAAAATCTAAAAATGCGTTTACACCAGTTGGGAATAACCTCAATTGAAGATGTAGCGTGGGCTTCATTAGAAGCGAATGGGCAAATTGGATATAAATTGAAGCCAAACTCACAGCCTGCAACTAAGCAGGACATTCAAAATTTAGTGCGACTAATTGAAACAAAAATTCTAGAATCTAAGTAAAGCTAAGAAAAAGTCATTATTTCACTTTATAATAAACACTCATTTTTAACTTTGGAGTGTTTTCAAATGATAATTATTATTCAAATATAGTGCTATTTAGTACTAAGAAGGTCTGTTAAAACAGACCTTCTTCTTATTGAACTAACGCATTCGTTAGCCTACAATGACCCTAGATTCACCACAGTGAATGCCTTGCTTTTTTTGTCACTTCTACTATATTAACTTCCTCGTAAGTGCTAATTTGTTTCGTTCCATCTTTATATTTTTCTCTGTCCTGATTACGATTTTATCTATTTTAAATAATCGATCATCCCATCAACAATTGAATTTGTTGTATTTGTTTGAAATTCTTCCGAAGTCATTCGCGCTTCATCAGTTGAATTTGAAATGTATCCAAGTTCCAATAAGATTGCAGGTCGTGGGTTTTCTCTTAATACATAGTAGTCACCTAAACTAACTCCACGATCTCTTGCGTCCAATCCATTCTTAAAAATATAATCATGTATTAATGCTGCTAAAGGCTTGTCCGATTTTTTATTATAGTAATTAGTTATTCCTTCAACTTCATTTGTAAAAAAGGCGTCGAAGTGAATACTTAGAAATAGATCTGCATTACTATCTTTAGCAATTTTTACACGATCTGCGAGTGATACTTTCACGTCATCGTTACGGGTTAATATTACCGTGGCCCCAGTTCGTTTATTTAATTCATTTTGTATATTTTTGACCATTTCTAATGTTACATCTTTTTCATTTGTTCCATTTTGTCCACTTGCACCTATGTCTTCTCCACCATGGCCTGCATCAATTACAATTGTTTTACCAGTTAATATCTTTTCAGTAGATTCATTTCCTTTACTTCTATTTTCAGTTGATGCGTGAGCTGAATTTTCTTTATTTATTGTTATTCCATTATCTTTAAGTTTGATAAATAACACTACCGTTATAAATGATTTGATTAAAAATAAGAAGTGTCTTATCTTCCTATTTTTCTTTCGATTCATAGAAATTCCCCCTTAGTTTTCTATCAATTTTTCCGATATTTAATAGTCTAATAATTGCTAGTGAAGACAAAATCAACTTTAGATAAAGATGAAATGAAGAATAAAACTTCAAAGACGTCGATCATTCCAAAAATTTAATGAAAAATGTTCATTCGGGTTATATACCTTAAATGCATACCCTTTTGCTCTTAAAAAGCTAATAATTTCAGGAAGTGCATCCAATGTTGTTTGCTTTTCATGTAGTAAAATGACTTCTTTATTTTTGGTTGTTTGTTTCTTTACTTCATTTACAACAGTCGAAGCATTAGCAGTGTTCTCCCAATCATGTGTATCTACATTCCAATCCCAAATTTTCAATCCTGCGTTAACTGAATCATTGCGAAGTTTCAAGCTCAATCCTGGCCTCGATCCATAAGGAGCACGAACTAATCGAGTTTTTTCACCAGTCACATGATTGATAATTGATAAAGATTGTTCCATTTCTGAAACAAAAAGACTTTGTTTGTAAAGTCGATGATAGTTATGGGTCATACTATGAGCGCCAATGTAATTCCCTTCATGAACCGCTCTTTTTACTTCTTCTTGATGGTTATTTACGTTTTTTCCAACCATAAAGAAAGTCGCATTTATTTTTTCATTCTTTAATACATCTAGAATTTGGCTTGTCAGCGCACTCGGTCCATCATCAAATGTCAGATAGACAACTTTCTGATCTTGAATAATTTGTTGCTTCTTAATGGACAAATTGATATTATTTTCTTGCTCCTGATGATTGGGCTTTTGACTACTTTCTTTTGGTTTATTTAAGTTTCCTATCTCTGATTTCTTAGTAGTTGATTGTTTTGAATTACCTTCTTTGTTATGTTTTATGCTGTTTTTGGAGGTCTTTAATTGTAACTGTTCGGTTTCAGCACTTTTTGCTACATTTTCAGTAGCAAATCCTTTCAATTTACCAACTAAATGGTAAATGAGTGAGAATATTAGTAATATCACACATAAGCTTAAAATTGTTCTCTTTAACATCCTTTTTTTCTTTCTTTTTCGGGATTTCATCTCTCTTTCACCGCACTCTCCACTCCTTGAATTTCTATACAATAAAGATAAAGGCTCTGAATAAAGATGAAATGAAGATGAGATGAAGTATCAATGAAGATTAATAAATAATGACAAAAAAGTCCGAATTTCTGTTTGTTGTTTTTCTGGATATAAAAAAGAGACCATTTGAATGGTCTCTTAGGAATTTCTTTATTCTTCTACTCGTTTAAGTAGGTCATTACTCTGTACTGTATAATATCCTCTACAGTTTCCGCAGATTTTTGACCTTCAAAATAGCTTGGCGTTTCCTCTGAGAGAATTTTTTGAACCTTATCATTCCATCTTACTTCTGTGTTTGCTTCAGCAATCATCTGCTTAAGTGGTTGAAGCGACTCTTCTGTTACGGTTATCTTTCCACCTTTGCCTCCGTAAACTTTTGCACTCCCTCCTATTGCTCCATTTAATAAATCGGCAAATACCTTTTCATTTGACGCGATATTAAGAGAGAACATATCCCTTATAGATTGATAAAAACTTCAACAAAATAACTGGTCGGGTAATTCTAGGAGCATTAACCTGTAATAAAAAATCGCCCTTTTGACTTGGGCGATACAACTGAAAGAATAGTATAGTTCAATTTTCCAAACAGATTTTCAATTATTTTTATTTAAATAAAAGTAAATTAATACGCCATCTGATGTATTCATGACACCATACCTCACATCATGTAGTTCTAATATATTTTTTGAAATGGCAAGACCTAACCCAGTACTACCTTCTGTTCGTTGTCTTGATGTATCCCCGCGATAGAAACGGTCCCAAACCCTATCTAATTGGTCTATGGGTATATGTGACCCTTTATTTTCAACGCACACTTTCACTTGCTCGTCCTCTATTTTCATTGAAATATAGATATGTTCATGATCAGGGGTATAGCGGATGGCATTTGTTATATAGTTCGTGAATACTTGTTCAATTCGATGCTGATTTGCGAACACTTCGATTGACGTTAAATCTTTATGAATCATTAGTTCTTTTTTCTCAATTTCTAAAGATAACTGATTACAAACATGCTCAATTATTTTATCAATAAAAAAGGGTTCCATTTTCATTTTATAAGTTCCAGACTCGTATTTTGCAAGTTTAAGCATATCGACAATTAATAAGTCCATCTTGTCGACTTCTTTTTCCATCGCTTCAAAATAGTAGACCTTCTTATGACTAGCAACACCGTCTTTTAATATCGAAATACAGCTTTTCATAATACTGAGTGGGGTCTTCAATTCATGTGAAACACCTGAAATAAATTCTTTTCTTGTATTTTCTAATTGTTTTTCTTTCTCAATATCTTGTTGTAGTTGTGTAATATGTGAATGCAGCGTATTTGAAAGTAAATTTATATTCTGAGATAAATCGCCAATTTCATCTTTCGAATGATATTCTATTCGTTCTGAAAAATCTAAGTGAGCAATTTTTCTAGTAGTATCGTTAATTCTTAATAATGGTCTTGCAATTTTGAATGAATAGTAAATGGACGCTAAAATTGTAAGAAGTAAAACAAACGCAATTATATAGACAAAATAATCTTTTACCATTTGTACTGCTTCGTCTACTGGTTGTAAGGACGCCATTGAAAAAATATAATTTGTTTCACCATTTTTATTTTTGATTGGATCGATAAAAAGTTTATATTTAATGCCATTTTGTTCATAATCAAGCGTTTTGAAATTTGTGTATTTGTTTTCTTCATCAAACAATAAGCTCGTTTGGAACTCATTAATTCGATCCATTAATAAACTATTACTATATATGATGCTTGAAACATCATTCCGATTAGGAATTCGTACATCTTGTATCATTCCCTTTAATCGATTGATTCGAAAATTAGTGACATATTTTTGGGTTAAATCTACTTTCTCTTTTAGATCGTTATGTTGATTATTAGGCTTTAATTCTTTTTCAATGTTTGTCCAAATATATTGATTTACCCAATATGAATTATTTTGTACTGAGTAAAGATAGAATGGGATCTTTCTATTTTTTTTTTCAACAGTATAAAGATCCACACTATCACCTTTTGAAATTGTAGGCGTATCTTTTAAAAACTCTTCTGCTTTAAAAAAATGATACAGAGGAACCCTTAAGTAATGAGATGAACTTTTACCTTCTACTATTTTAATTTCCGCATAATAATCATTTGCGGTTTTTATATTTCCATTTTGGTCTAAAGTAGTAATCCATGTATTTTGAACACGATAAAAATCTTGTTCTAATTGCTGAATTGACTGAACATTACCGTTACTATTTAGATATTGTTTCTCAAATGATTTTATACTTGATTTTAGATCATTTACTTTACGATTCGCATAATATTGCTTAAAAAAAATTGTTTGACCAATATAAATGGATCCAGTGATTAACAAACACAAAGTTGTTGTTAATAAAAACAGTTTTATGACAATCCCAAATTTCATACGGTTTCCTCAAATTTATAACCTGTTCGAATGATCGTTGAAATCAGTTTTGATTTACTGCCTAATTTCGTCCGTAAATTACGTATATGTGTATTAATTGTTCGATCATCACCATTATAGTCATAGCCCCAAACCTTTTCCACGAGTTGTTCTCTTGTAATCACAATCCCATAATTTTGCATTAAATATGTTAATATTTCAAATTCAGTATGGGTTAAATTGATATTTTCACCATCTACTTTGACTTTCCGTGAAGAAAAATCGACCGATATGCCATGTTTAGATAAAGTATCTTTTGAGGTCTCATTCGTTTTATATCGACTTTCAAGCAAACGTTTAACTCTTGCTAGCAAAATTGGAGGGCTATAAGGTTTTGTAATATAGTCATCCGCACCTAACTCAAACCCAAGCAGAGTATCATCTTCATCAACCCGAGCAGTTAACATGATGATTGGTACATTTGACGTTTTACGTATTCTTCTACAAACTGCCCATCCATCGACTTTCGGCAACATAATATCGAGAATAATGAGATGAAAATCTAGTTCTTGAAACAATTCCAATGCTTGTTCACCATCGATTGCTTCAATTACTTCATGACCTTCATTTAATAAATAATCTTTTACGATTTCACGTAAAATCGTTTCATCTTCTACGATTAAGATTTTATATGGCATGTTCTATCCACGCTCGCTTTCTATGCTCTCCCATACTACTATTTTATCCAACATGGAATTTTATTAATAATTCATGTATCCATTAATCCTTTGCTCTTGATAGCTGTCTAAATTAAAATGCACGACCTGCGCCTTCCATTTCGGCTATTTCATAGTAATCTTTCGGTATATTTTGAAGCCCAGCTAAGAAAAGGATCATGTCATATCCGATGTTTTTCCATAAATAAACAACTGATACAACTGTTATCGACCAATTTGACTTCATCCAATTGATTTGAGTAAAGCCTAAACTCACTAACCATGAATTAAATGTACCGTTCCAATCAAATAATATTTGCCATAGCATAACGATCGAAGCCACTGGGACAACAATTGGTAAGATGAATGAACTGATTATGACATTTTTAAATAGTACTGTTTGTTCCAAACAAAGTGCCAGTAGTAAAGAAATCCCAATTAAAAGTGGGACATTGATTGCGGTAAACCAAAATGTAATTGACGCAGCCTTTAAAAATGAAGCACTTGCTAGTAGCTCTTTATAATTGAAAAGGCCAACAAATAACCCCCCAACCGCTCCATCTTTAAATGAATAGATTGTTCCCATAACAAATGGGATTAAATAGAAAAGGGAAAAACCAATCAAACTAGGTAATAAGAAAAATGCTGCAACCCTACCATCGTTATTTAATCGTTTACGAATGTTCATTGAACTCACTACTTTCTATAATTGAGTAATTATTATTTGTATAATAATTCTGCTCTGAAAGAAATATATCCTAATGAGATAAAGATGAGATAAAGATGAAATAAAGATTTGGCGAAAAATTGATTTGTTAAAACAGTAAAAAGCTAACGAATTTGTTAGATTTTAAACACAAAAAAACTGAGAAAGGAGACTACCACCTCTCTCAGTTTTTAATTCAAAAATTCCACTTAAATCATCAGTAAAAATAGACAGTCAGCATTCCATAAATTTAACTATTACTCAACGATTTTAACTATTGGTTTCAAATCAGAATAATAACTAGCCAGTAATTTCCCGCTTGAAGAAAAACCAATCAGATTAGG
Organism: Gottfriedia acidiceleris; assembly: GCF_004138285.1. GTDB lineage: Bacteria > Bacillota > Bacilli > Bacillales > Bacillaceae_G > Gottfriedia > Gottfriedia acidiceleris_A. Next base: position 43,098 of record NZ_SCFN01000018.1, read on the forward strand.
TTGAGTTTTTATATTAACCTCTATTTTCCTAATGCTCTTATTCGAAAGTTGATACATACTGAATTCCTTATCATCTATGATTGCTAGTGAATCACCATGTACATCGAATGAATTTATATATTTTGAATGTGTATCTACATCAACGAATTCTTTAACATTTATATCGTAATACCCAAAGTGTTGATTATTCCAATATCTAAAATCTTCAAAATGGATCGCAAAGATTTTATTATTTGTCAGCTTTGCATAACCTGGGTATTTGAAAGGGGATTCATGTTATTTTATCTGACCAGTTTTTAGATCATAGACATAGTAATACCCTTTCTCGCTAATGGTGTCCGTCCATACTAGTTTTCCCTCTGCCATATGAACAAAGTTATTATATAATTGTAAATTATTTACTTTTGCTACATCTTTATATGTATTTCGTATTAAGTCATATAATCGTACAACGCATTCTCTGTTTTCTTTCACATAAACAAAAGCGACGTAATCTTTATATAAAAATGGAGCATCAGCTGTGTATAGACCAGGAACAGATGCGGAAATCCGAGTTATTTTCTTCGTCTTTTTATTCATCACATACGTTTTATTTCTTTCCCCATCTGCAACTGCATCTACCCAAATTAACCAATCCTTATTTACCATACTTCCCTGTATCATCGGATCGTTAAATTTCGATTTAAAGATTGAAGTTATTTTTTTCGTTTTCATATTCATCTGAATTAACTTATTTGTTCCCGTACTTTTATCATTTACAGTTGCATAAAGGACGTCCTTATATAACGAAGGATTCAAAAAATCTTGGTACGGTATCTCAACACTTTTGACTTGATACTGTTGATTATGGTCAAATCGTTTAAATACCTCTTCCTTTGATAGCCCGCACCCACTTAAAAGTAATAACGAGCTAAATATTGCAATTGATTTTTTCAAAAGTTGTTCCTCCAAATCGTGTTCTTTGAAGAATTTATGACTAGTTCTTTATTACACCTAAATAAAATTAATACAAAAAAAGACAAGCCAAGCTCTTATAAAGCTGGCTTGTACCAAAAAATTAACGTTTTACTGTAACTTTTTCTGATTCTGTTGTTACATTAAATCCATCCTTCGTTGTAACACCTGCAGAAATAAAATAAGTACCATCTGGGACATTTGATTCAGGTGTCCATTTCATACGTAAAGTATGCTCGTTTAGTACATCTTTAGTTTCAATTATTTTACCATTTTCATCTTTAACATAAATTTTCCAATCTACACGATTGTTTGCATAACCAGTTATTTGAGCAGGATTATTTTCGTTTACATTTGTTCCAGAAACGTAAAACCAACTAAGAACCATATTATAATCAATATATGATCGATCACCCCAAACAGCGTAGCTTTGATTGTATGCATAATCATAACCCATTATTAAAATTCCCTTTGGTTCAGTTGGTACAATAAGAGATGTTTCGCCTTCGTTCGTTTCATAATACTCGCCATTTACATATACAATGGCACCTTTGTATCCACTACTACCGGCACTATCAGCAGCATTAAATGATATTTCATATTTTCCATTTTTTGGTTGCACTTGAATATTTGAAACTTTTACAGCCGTTGAATCGATCTTTACAGGCAATTTTACATATTGTGGTTTCGCAGTTTTATAATCCAAAGTTGATTTGATTACATAATTATAAGTACCATCCGGAACAAACTCACCCTTCTCATTTGTCTCGTTCCATGTATAATTAGGTGCAGAATATTGATCAAACATATAGTAGAAATCACCATTAGCCATGTTGTTTTTTGTGAATTTATATGGTGAACCATCCGCTGTGAATTCACTAAAGTTTCCTAGCCATTTAACTTTTTTCCCTTTTTGGTCTTCTATATACATTTCGGTTTCTTTTAGATTTCGTAATACTTGAAACGACGGGTAAACACCTGGTGCAAACGTGTTTGGTGAAATCGTCATATGATCTAAATTAAAGCTATTTGTCATTCGATCATATCCTAATGGAGCTTCAGATACATCATCCCAAAGTACAGTATATCCTACAAATACACCATCATTCCAAGGAGCAGGATCGATATTTTTCGGTTCTGTCCAATCACCTAAAAAGCCCATATATGGCATTGTTAAAGGAACCGCTTTCTCTTGATCTTTTCCTACTGGAGTAAGGCGGACAAATCCTTCCACAAAGGAATTTTTCCTTAATGTTCTGGGAAAGCGAATCTCGACCTTCAGGTTTTTCTCTTCTCCTGCTTTAATTTTTAAATTCGCCCCATTTGTACCAATTAATTTTTCCCCATTTACATATATAGAAGCACCTTCAATACGTTTACTTGATAAAGTTAAAAAATCTTTTGAATCTAAGGCTCCATCACCATTTAAGTCAAACTGTTTCGTAACTGTATCATCTGTTAAAAGATCTACATTAACAGTGTACTCATATTCTTCTTTTGATTTCTTAGTTTCAAGGGATTCGACATTTAAATCAAAGATTGCTCTATCGTTTTTAATTTCCTTTAATGCTACTGCCCCAGCTTGCTCAAGTGGAGTATTTTTTCTTGTTACAATAACAGGAGTATTAATTGCATTTTGAATTTGCATTAAACCAGATCCTTGTATACGTGGAGAATACGGTACTTCACTATTTGTTGTTGGATCCATAACAACTTTTGCTGTATTCATTAATGCAATTTTTGATTTTAAAACCGTATCTTCTGAATGAGTTAATCCTTTTTGATAAAGTGCCTGTAAAAGCAAAGCTGAACCGCCTGCAACATGTGGTGTTGCCATTGATGTACCACTATAAACATCATAATTGTTACCAGGTACTGTCGAATATATATTTCCGCCCGGTGCAGTAATTTCAGGTTTAAAATCTAAAGTATAAGGTGCACCATATGACGAGAATGAAGACATTTGATTTTTATATTCATTATCGACATATGTTCCACTAGAGAGTTGCATACTTATTTTTTGCCCATTAGATAGTTTAAAGATTAAATCATCACCTACTACTTTTGATGTTGTAACAGAAGTTAAAAAATACGGTGAAAAGTCGATATCAGGATAGTCGGGTACATCTGAGGCTGGTACTTGGATCAGTGCAACTGCCCCTCTTTTTGCTGCTTCTTGTTGGAAAGTAACATTCCCTATATAACCTGTTGATGGAATTGGTTTTGTTACAACAATTTTACCATTTACATCTTTTCCTTTATAATCAGCAGATCTTCCTTCACCAACGTAAACAAAGTCATAATTTTTCCCTTTTTCTAAAACGTCAGTAAGTTTCTTGCCAGCTTGATTTTTATATGGAAAGATTTCACCAGTAGTTGATTGCATAGAATCCATATGGATTTTTGAATTCTCATAAGATGCAACAGATAAAGCAAAAGGACTGACACTAGGTGATCCTACTGTACCGATATCTGGATTCTCTGCAAATGGTAGTGATGTTCTTTCTAATAGATAATTTTTCGTACTATAAGCTGCATTTCCTCCTGCAACAACAACCAATGTACCTTGTTCAGTTGCTTGACGAATCGCTTTTTGTACTGGATCATCTTCTTCACCAACCCACCCTGAATCACTGCCTAAGCTCATATTTATAACATCTGCACCCATCGTTACTGCGTGCTGGATTCCTGCAATAAGATCATCCTCATATGCTCCGCCACCATAATCCGAAAATACTTTTTCCGCTAACAATTGTACGCCAGGTGCAATCCCTTTTACTCCATCTTTCGTTTCATCACCATTTGCACCGATTGTTCCTGAAACGTGTGTACCATGTGGACTTCCATACTCGCCAGGAATAACATCTGTGTCATCATCGGCCCAGTCATATCCTGTTGGAACTTTGTCACTATACCAAACTTCATTCACATTTGTTTCTGCAAATTTTCCTTGAATCTTTTCTTTTGTCCACTTTTCTTGTTGTTTTCCTTTGTCAGTCAGAGTCAAATCTTTATGTGTCCAGTCAATACCTGAGTCGATTACTCCAACTACTAATCCTTCTCCTTGGTATCCATATGATTCCCAAACTTTTTGAGCTTGTACTAATTCTTTACTTGCAGCCATAGATGGTTGGAATACTCTAGCAATATGAATATTTTTTACACCTTGAATTGATTTGATATCTTTAACATTCTTGTATTCTGTTTCAGTACTAAAACCGTTAAACCCTGTAAAGAAACGATGTTTTACATGAATATTTTTTTTCGTTTTATTAAGATTAGTAATGACTTTATCTTGTTTTATCTTAAACTCTTTCTCTTTCGTTTTTTCAGACATGGCTGATGCATCTACTGGACTATCAACCTCAACTATTATTCTTACTTTCTCGTCTGGTTTAAATTTTTTAATTTGTTGTTTGTCCAAATTGTATAAGTCTTTATCTCCAATTTGATTCTTGTCACTAGATCGATTTTGATTTTGTTCAGATAATAATCCTTTTTTTATGTAATCGCTTATATTACGAGTTGTTTTTTCATTTGATGAATTATTACTAACCCCTTCTGCAAATACAGTTGTTGAAAATAGTAAAACTGAAAGTCCAACTGAAGAAATTACCTTGTAAGGAAATCCGTTTCTTTTTTTCAAACTCTCCACCCTTTCAAACTATAAAATTATTAACGAGTAGTCTTTACAAGAAAATTAGAGGATTAAATTAATGGAATACTTCTAAAATTAGTTGAAGAACACAGCTAGAGGGACAGACCCATTATAAAAAAAGATAAAGATCTAAGACCTACTTTAAAATAAACAATTTATGTAAGACATCATTTCTACTTCCTTATGTTTTGTTGAAAAATCTCCCCTTTCGAATTTCCTTCCCAATTCCATAAAAGAACTTTATCGATTTTAAATCCCGTAAAAATTTTCAACTATACAAATCTAATATTCTATCGATTTGGATTGGGAACTTTAATCATATTGTAGTTGTGCTTGCATTCACTGTAAATTGGGGGAATTTTTTATCCTTATTTTACAAAAATAGACCTTTTTCTCTTTGTTATTTAGCGAAATATGAAGAAAAAAACAGAATTATAAGAAGTAATCTGTAAGTATTTTATTAAGATAAGTAAATTAGGTATTAGAGATTGGGGTTATCAGTCATTAAGACCTATAAAATATTCTTATTATTTTAATAAAATGGATTATTTAAATATGAATAAAGTATAGAAATCTCCATAATACCTTCTAATAAAAAAAATCGACGAAATAGTCGATCTTGTTCAACCAGTGTATGAGTTTTCCAGTTAGATGAATAAGGAATTAAAAATTATACTTTTTAGGATCCAATCTGTTTACTCAGGGTAAACTTTGATTAATATATCCTCAAACACATCGAACATATGAAATGACGAATGTAAAAAACTCCTCATCAAGGCAAGGAGTTTTTTCTTCATTGATTTCGTTCTAGAAAATCTTTAACCCCTTCGAAATGATTCTTCATTTTTCCATCGATTTTCTCGAGGATATAATGACCGTCTTTTGCAAAAGAACTACTTGGTGTTTGATGTGGATCAATCGAAGCAATATAGTGATCCGAACTGATATTCATTGATGATAAATTGTGAATGAGTTGCACAACATCGTAATGCACCCAATCGATTGCATGGTAGTAAGCTTTCCCTATGATCATGTATTCTGAGTACAGGAAAAGTTTACTCGTTGGAATAAGTAATCCTATTACTCCTACTCCTAACCCGACAAGTATCACTTTCTTTCCTATTTCTTTGGCCAAATGAGCGAACATCAATCTTGAATCAGCAAACGATCGTCCATTTTTCGTTGCCTCTTGAAGGGGTTTGTGATGACCCTCGATCAATAATTTTTGTTCATATGGATAATACGTTGCAAATCGTTTCATCATGCTGCATCCTCTCTCCTCATACACTATTCATTATCAAGTGTCCGTCTATAAAACGATATGAGACAACTGGTAAAGTATTCTAACAAATGGATGTACAATGCAGTATAAACAAAAAAAAGAACAATCAGAAAAAATTCACGAAACAAATAAGAGTACACATTTGGATATAAATTAATTATCTTAAACTATCGCAACCTAATTTTAATACGAAAAAACGTCCCTACTTCTAGTAGGAACGCGTAATTTTGGAACGATCAACTAAAATTTATTAGAAGATGTATTTTTTAGGTCCTTATGATAGATAACATTTCATTTCATATTTCAATCTAATTTCTCTCTAAACGATCAGCTTTTTTAAAAGCTTGAAAGACAATAAAAATCATAAATAAAATAGGTATATAAACATAAAGAAAGCTAGAAGTGATGTATGTCATGAAAGTCCCTATTTTCTCCATATCCAATTTACTTTTCACACTAATAACCATGAAATGAACAATAATTATTGAGAACCATAAAGACTTCCTAGATTTAAATTTAAACGATTCTTTTAAAATTCGAAACGCTCCCCACAATACCATACAGCAAGGAGGAAGAATGACTAAGAGCCATAAAAAAATATATACATATTCAAATCTTTCTATAAAAGGATAGCGAATAATTTTTGACATCATTAGGGTTGGCCAAGTTATATGTTTAAGTTGTCCATGACTAAAATAGGCAAATGAAACGAATGTAATAAATAAGTATAAAATGGTTGTATACGCTTGTGAAATGTGTGCCCATTTTTGAGATTTTTGATTATTTTTAATAAACGGAAAGTAAATAAGCAAAAATTCAGGTCCAGAGTACATCAGGATACAATTCTTTGCTGAAACATAATAGTCACTTATACTATGATTAAAAACTGGTAATAAATTCGTCCAATAAGCATATTTCAATGGAAAGTAAAATGTAAACAATAATATAGAAGGGATTATTACTCCCCAAAAACATATTCCGGTAATAACTCTAAATCCTCCTATGACCAAATAAGTGATAACAAAAAGCATAATAAGTGATAAAAGCCAAATTGGAAAATACGGAAAAACCCAAGTAATAAGAACAGCTATATAGGACCTAATTATGGTTGTAATTACTAAAAGCAAGTAGACATAAAGAAAGATATTTAAAGCATTACCGATCCATTTCCCAAATAATTGTTGATGTAAAGAAATTATATCTCCATTATTTGATTTCTTTAACAAGTAATACATTAACCAAATAATGATATGTAAAGAGATACCAACTACTAAAACCGAAACCCATGCATCTTGTTCGGCTCCTTTTACTATTTTATTTTGAAAATTCAACAAGCCAACACCTGTTTGGGTACTGTGAATAAGAAATAATAAAAAAAATGGAGATACTGTCAAACTTTCTTTTAATTGTTTACTCATAGACGATCTCCTTCACTTTTTACTCGCCAATCCCAGATTGAGATAATACAACTTTTACATTCACATCAAAGTCAACAGCTGGATAAACCTTTCCATAAAACTCCTTTTCGTTCCATTTTTTTGAATGTGCTCTTGCTAAATCACCTATACCTAAAGGATCGACTTGATGTTTTTGAAAGGTTAATAATAGTTTTTCAAAATCTTCTTTCATCTGTTTTTCCAATTGATTGTTTAAAAATAAATTATTTTTTCTTTTCATTAAATCTAGCCATTCAGGATAATCTTTTACCATCCCATTTAGAGTAATATCAAATTTCGCTTTCGTTTTTGTTTTATTGGTTTTAATTAATTTTTTTTCGTTCCCATTTAAAATCGTTAATATTGCAGAATCAATGTTCTGTCCCTTCTGTATAGAAATTTCTGTTTGTCCTCTAATTACTCTCCCTCTTAATATTTTATACAGTAAGCTTTCTTTTTGATTTAAAACAAGTGCAAGTTTGTCCTTCTTAAATACAGCTAGCCCTTTTACCTCAATATTCTCTTTTTGATTTATCTTAATATAAGGTATTGAAGCATCTCGACCTTCTCCATAGTAATCAAATAAAAAACTATGAAAAGTTGGAAGTGGTACAAATTGATTCCTAAAATTTTGTTCAATCAATTTATAGATATAGTTGCTGTCTTTCTCTTTGTTTTTCATTAATAATTCTCCTGCTGGTTCTTCTGAAACAGCCAATATTGCATTACTTCCAATCAATGGATCCCTACAAACCGCCTTAACAAAATAAGACACCCCATTTTCAGCTAGTTCTTTTCCAAAGATTAGAAGATTCAACTTTCCAATTTCGATTGGTTTTGGAGATTGTTCATTTAGAGCTTGTTTAATTAATAGTGATTTCTTCCCAGTACCTTGTAAAATAGTGCTCCCTTTGTTTCCTACTTCGGTATAATCAGAATAAAGTGCCGTTCCAACAAAATGATTATCAACCTTGTCAAAACCGTATACTGATAGAATTTGTATTTCATCAATAATTTTTTGCCGTGGAAAAGAGCAACCTGATAGTAACAACAATAGTAGAAAAGTAGCACAAAAAGAGCAAATATTTTTTCTATTTATTTTATTCATTATCATTATTACGATCATCCTTAACTTGATTTGGATTATATCTTTTTAGTGAAAGAGGTCTTAAAAATCGACTTCGAGTCGTTGTAAACTGATATGATGACCGAATAAAACTATCGCTAAAGCTTTTTATTCTAAAAGGATACAAAGGAACCATATATGGATTTCCCAAGGATTTAAGCTTTAATAAATGCCCTAATAGAAGAACAAATCCTATTATTATTCCAAAACCGCCCATAAATGCTGCAAGTAAAATTAGTGGAAACCTCAATAGTCGAATTGCATTTGACATTTTAAATATAGGTGTTGTGAAAGAAGCAAGTGCAGACAGTGATACAATGATCAGTAAAATATTGCTTGTTAGTGCAGCTTGGACAGATGCCTGTCCGATTACAATACCACCAACAATACCCAGTGTTTGTCCAATTTTTGTAGGTAAGCGAGCTCCTGCCTCTCTCAATAATTCAATAGTAGTTTCCAAAAAAATAGCTTCCCATATCGGGGGAAATGGAACATGAGCTCTTGAACTAATTAGGGGTTGCAATAAATCATCAGGTAAAACTTCATAATGAAATGTTAATATTGCTACATATATTGGTGTAGCAAACAATGAGAAAATAACACTCATTATACGAATGATTCGAAAAAACGATCCTAGTACCCAATTTAGATAATAATCTTCAGGAGAAATGAAAAAATCCAGTATAGTAGTTGGTCCTGTAATAATGTAAGGCGATCCATTCGATAAGATAGCAACTTGGCCATTAACCATTGCATATACAACCCTATCAGTCCGTTCAGTAGATAAAAAAATAGGAAAAGGCGTATTTGAGTTATCTGAAATAATTTGATCAATTAGGGAATTATCAAAAATAACGTCGAAATCGATGTTTTTCAAACGTTGACGAACAGTTTGCACATATTCTGGATTCGTAATTCCATCCAAATATGCAATAACTACTTCTGTTTTAGACATTGAACCTATTTTGATTTCCTCAAAAACTAACTCAGGTACAGCTATATGTTTTCGAAGTAGATGTAGGTTAGTACTTAGGTTTTCAACAAACCCAACCTTTGGACCAATAACACTAAATTCATTTTCTGTATCATTATTCTCGCGATAACCAAGTTTTGTATTTTCTACGTTTATCGTCAAAAAGCGCTTAAAATACTTGAATTCAAGAATAACATACCCTTTTATTAATCTTTTTTCGATATCTAGTGGGTTATTTGTAAATTCAACATCCTCAAACGGAATCAACTTCTTCACATCATTAATCGTACTAATTTTATTAATATTCTCTTGTAATGACGTAAGTAGAAGGTTATTTATTTTATCTGCATCTACCATACTTTTATAGTAACTAATGGTTATATCCTGTTCTTCAGAAAATGAAAATTGATGGAAATCGCTCGATTTAGCAGCCTGTTGAAATATGGATGTTATTGACTTCGTTTCTTTCTCGGACTTTTCACTATTTAAATTTCGTTCAATAGATTTTAAACGCATTTAGACCACCCAATAGGTTGAATTATTTTGATTTTACTTTGAGTTCTCATATATGTGAGGGATTACCAAATATAAGAATAAAGAGAAGATATTTCCTTTTGATACGTAAAAAATACGGAAAGTGATCGCCCTCAGTTGGTAAATTGTTTTCTAATAAATAGTTGGTCACCTTAAAAAGTGACATTATTTCGTTTACTTATTTCAGTATTAAATATAGTCTGCCTAAAATTTCCATCTAATCTCCTACTTTATTTTTTCGTTCTTACTAATTTATATACAATAAAAGTATTCAATTTAAAATTTTAATTAATTCTCTAATACATCCTTCCAATGCTTTAAACTGTGAATTTTATCTATAAAAACAGTTCTTCTGGTCAACTAATTACTTCACTAGTACATTAAGATTTTTGTATTTATATACTTATATGTGTCCCCTTTGGTAAATCAGCCTGAATTACAAAGAATTGCAGTTATTCTTTACTGTTCCCTGCTTATCATTAATCTTCAATAAATCTATACACTGAGTTTACTAGGTTTTAATATTCAGATGATATGATGAGTTTAACTTCAAATGAGGGGGCAGAATAAATGAATATACGTGCATTTTTTATAGATATGGACGGTACACTTCTAACAGAATCAAACTACATTTCTCGCCGTAATAAGGAAGCCATTTATAAGCTCATTAATCAGAGAGTCATGGTATTTCTAGCAACTGGTCGACACTATGAAGTAACCGCTCCATACCATAAAGAAATAGGATTACAAACTCCGATGATCTGTTTGAACGGTGCCGCCATTCATGATGGAGGGACAGGAAGAATGATGCAAATGGAAACAGTCAGAGTGAACGAAGAACTACTCCATCATCTGACTGCTGAAAACCCTTGTAATGTTATTATCCATACAGCTAATGGACTTTACTGTAAGGAAACAAATGAAGAAATTGATTATTGGACAAAAGTTGGGCAAATTCCACCACGATACATTGGTGACTTAAGACTGGCTAATTATAATGATGTTCTTAAATATAGTGTTCGAACAGGTGAACAAAATACTGAAATATCCGCTTTGTTTAAAAAGGAAGCTGAAGTCATAGATTGGAATGACGGTTTTGAAATGGTTGCTCCAAATGTTTCAAAATGGTCTGCTATCAAAAACATACTTCGTGCATATCGAATTAATCCAAATGAAGCCGTAGCTATAGGAGATGGACCAAATGATATTGAAATGCTTCGTCATGTTGGTACTGGTGTGGCTATGGGGAACGCTAGCGAAAAAGTTAAAGCGGTATCTGATTTTGTAACTGGACATCATGAAAATGATGGATTAGCTGAATTTATAGAACGTTATCTTCTTAAATCAAAAGAAACATTTGCGATTTAATGTTTTTTTAATAAAAAATGCAATTCAAACAAGTTCAGTGAATAGGAGTAAATCCTAAATCAGAACAAAGGCTCGGAAAAAAAATCTGGACCTTTTTGCTTTGGTTTAGAATTTTATTCAATTGGTATCTTCTAAACTTCAATTTGTCCTCAAAAGTGAAATTAATTGACCATAAACACTGTATAGTTTGTATTTCCGCTCTTGATTCATTACTTATTCCATGCCTTTCCTTGATGTTCATTCAAATGGTTTTACCTCGGTAACTTGATTGATCGAGGCGTCGTCTGGGTCTAGATCAGCAAAATGGCGCTGACTAAGTCAGCACCCTATGCGACTGCCCGTCGCACAAAAAGCTGCATACCTTCAACTAAAGCATGCGTTAATTGCATAAGATTCATTAATTTAATGATTATAAACTTCTTTGAATAATTGTGTTGGAATACTTTATAATTTCCACTAGCTTCATACACCCGAAACGAAGAAAAAATGTTTTTCATTTCTTCCAAAAAGACCAGCTACTTAAAGTAATTCGTCAACTTTAATTAAATCTCATATTTATGAAATTCTGTTTCCATATAAAAAATTCGGATGATTCACGTAATTACCTTTACTTTTCTTTTAGTACCTGTGTATCTTCTATGAATAAAATTAGCAATTAATCGAGCTAATAGATTAAATAATAGGACCATAACGATCAAAACTGCAGCCGACTTTGCAGCAATTTCTTGAGCGTCTGGGACAATACCTTCAGAATTCAGTTTCCAAATATGAACTGCTAATGTTTCTGCAGGCCGAAAAATATTTAATGGATTCATTTGACTATTAATTGGAGCAACCGAATTTAAAACTGGAGTTGTTAATCCTGCAGTATAGATTAACGCTGCTGCTTCTCCAAATATTCTGCCTGCTGATAGAATAATCCCAGTGACGAGTTGTGGAATTGCTGTAGGAATACTAATTTTAACAATTGTTTGCCATTTTGTAGCCCCTAAACCAAAACTACCTTCTTTAATATTTTTCGGAACATCTAGTAGTGCAGTTTCTGATACACGGGTAAGACTTGGTAGATTTAATATTGTAATTGCGAGTGAACCTCCAATTAAAGAATACCCCCAACCAGTCATTGTAACAAATACAAGTAAACCGAATAATCCAACTACAATAGATGGTAAAGAAGCTAAAGTTTCTATACAAAGTCTTACAAAGCTTAGAAATTTCCCTGGCTTTGCATATTCTGCCAAATAAATTCCTGATCCTAATCCTAGAGGTATAGAAATCACCAATGTTAATACTAAAATATAAAATGAATTAAATAATTGTGGGCCAATGCCACCCCCGGCTTGTGTATTACTTGGTCTTCCAAATAAAAAATTTGGGTCCCAAAATCCCCATCCTTTTGAAATTATTTCCCATAGTAGATAAATAAGTAGTAAAACAATAATTAATGAAACGATATAGAGAATGATTGTCCATAATTTATCAATACTTCGAGCATTCATTATGCTTGTTCCCCCTATCTTTTACCGATGAATCGAATAATTAATATAAAGAAAAATGAAATGAGTAGTAAAATCATTGCCAATGACCATAATGCATTGTTCCATGAGGTTCCATTCATCGTATTAGCCATATCCATTGTTAATATACCAGTTAATGTGACAGTGGGATCAAAAATGCTTTTAGGAAATTGAAGTGTATTACCAATAACCATCTGTACTGCTAAAGCTTCGCCAAAAGCTCTAGCTAAACCAAGTACTACACCAGTTAATACATTAGTGGTCGCAGCAGGAACAATAGCCTTACTAATTGCTTGCCATCGAGTAGAACCTAATCCATAAGAAGCCTCTAAATAATCTTTCGGAACTGCTCTAATCGCATCTGATGCTATACTTGCAATTGTTGGAAGAATCATGATACTCAATACAATTATTCCTGCGATTAAACTAAAACCAACTCCACCAATTTGATTACGAATAATCGGGACTAGAATTGTTACTCCCAGAAATCCGTAGACAACTGAAGGGATACCTACTAATATTTCTAAAACAGGTTTTAATATTTTATCTCCAAAAATCGGTGAAATATAATTCATAAAAATAGCTAATGCGATTGCAATTGGTGCTGCAATAATGACTGCCCCAATTGATACTACGATTGAACCAGTAATAAATTTTAATGCTCCAAACCTAGGATTTTGTGCGTCATTTGGGCTCCAATCAGGAGAAAATAGCATTTCAAATAATGAAATATTACTCTGAGTAAATGATTGTATTCCTTTACCTACAATAAAAATAATAATCAAAATCGTGGTAAGTACCATTAAAATACCGCAAAAGGTTACTAATGTTCTTCCTAAGTATTCATTTGCAAAGTAATTTTTTTTTTCTGATTTTCATAAATAACTCCTAATAATAATTTAAGTGCTAATAAAGGGTGCCTAATCAAACTTAATTTGAAATAGAACACCCTTTAGGGTTAGATCATTATTTTAAATTACCCATTTTAGACATCGGTACATAACCCATTTCTTCAACTTTCACTGCAAAATCATCGCCTTTAACAAAATCTATATAACTTTTTCCAGGGTCTTTTAAATCACCTTTTGTAATCATGTACTCATATGAGTAAAATGGATATTTTCCATTTGTTATATTATCAATTGAAGAATCATTTCCATCAATTTGAACAATTGTTAAAGCATTCTTTTTATCTCCAACCAGATATGAATTTGCTAAATAAGAAATCGTCCCCGGAGTACTATTAATTGCTTGTTCTACAGCTCCATTTGAATCTTGAACTGTACCCACTGAATCGTTTATTTTCACACCACTCATAACTGTTTTTTCGAAAGCTGCTCTTGTCCCAGAAGCAGCTGGACGATTTATCACATTTATTTTCTCGTCCTTACCTCCAACATCTTTCCAATTAGTGATTGCCCCTGAGAAGATATCTTGAATTTGTTTTAACGTTAATGAAGTAACAGTAACATCTTTATTAATAACAATTGAATAACCGATACCTGCAACTTTTGTTTCAACTAAATCCTTTGCAAGTGCTGGGTCACTAAGTTTTTCAGATGCTGGTACATCAGAATTCCCAATTTGAACCGCTCCTGATGTTACTTGGTTTACTCCAGTTCCACTACCACCACCTTGAATAGTAATCGAGACACTTGGATTATTACTCATGAATTCTGTAGCAGCTTCTTCAGCTAATGGCTGTAACGCAGTTGAACCAGCCGCTGTAATCGTACCACTTAATTTTCCCCCACCAGTTTGATTCTTTTTATTCATATTTTTTTGTGTGTTACAACCTACTAAAATGACTGCTACTAAAAAAAATGCAAATATCAGTTTAATATTACGTTTCATCATATACCTCCAAAGTAAAATTAATTAGCCTTCAAACTATTGCAATTTAAAATTACAAAAATAGTTTCTGCCAAATAAAAACTGCTATACAATGTAGATTCATTCTCTCTATATTCACTTTTATTTTTCATAATTTTTATAGTCTCATTTTTATTGGTTTAAGAAATAATGTTTACCTTTTACAAGATAATAAATATTCTCAGCAATATTTGTTGCATAGTCTGCAATTCTTTCTAGATATCTGCAAATAAAAGCCATCTGCATTAAATTTGTAACGTGATCAGGTGAATCGGCAATGCTATTCATTAAAAATTGAACTGTTGCTCCATATAAATCATCTACTTGATCATCTATTTCGCCAATTTCTTTAGCCGCATATAAATCCTCCGTGCGATACGCATCCACTGCTTTAGAAAGCATATCAATTCCTAATTCATGCATTTTTTCAATATTTTCTAATGGTAAATTTTCCTGTCGATCAAGTATCCTAATTGTCGATTTTGCAATATTTACAGCGTAATCGGCAACTCGTTCAAGGTCATGTGAAATTTTTATAGCTGTTAAATTTCTTCTTAAGTCTACAGCTACAGGTTGCTGTCTAGTAATTATTACAACAATTAATTCATTTATCTCTTCTTCTAGTTTATTTATACGATCATCTTCATCAATTACTTCTAAAGCTTTTTCAATATCTTCAGCTCGAAATGCATCCATACTTTTAATTACAGCTTTTTTTGTTTTCTCAGCTAATTCGATGATTAATTCTTGTAAGGTTCTTAAATCTTCTTCAAATTTATGTCTCATCAATGATCACCTCTTGAGCCTTCCATTAACCGAAACGTCCAGTGATATAATCCTCTGTACGTTTATCTTTTGGTGTAGAAAATAATTTATTCGTATCAGAGTATTCAACTACTTCACCACTAAGGAAAAACGCAGTTCGATCAGATACACGAGCAGCTTGTTGCATATTGTGAGTAACGATTATAATACTGAATTCTTTTTTCAAATTATGAATAAGCTCTTCTACTTTTAAGGTAGATATAGGATCTAAAGCAGATGTGGGCTCATCCATTAAAATAACGTCTGGTTCAATTGCTAAACATCGTGCTATACATAGTCGTTGTTGTTGACCTCCTGAAAGACCGAAAGCATTTTCATGTATACGATCCTTCACCTCTTCCCAAATCGCAGCGCCTTTTAAACTTTTCTCAACTATTTGATTTAGCTCTTTTTTATCTTTAATACCTTGAATTTTTGGTCCATAAGCTACATTTTCCCAAATCGATTTAGGAAAGACGTTTGGTTTTTGAAATACCATACCAACAGAGGTTCGTAATTCTTCAACGGGATAATTTTTATCAAAAATATTTTTATCACGATATAAAATACTACCCTCAGTTCTAACAGTTGGTACTAATTCAACCATTCTATTTAAAGTTTTTAAATAGGTGGATTTACCACAACCACTAGGTCCGATGATTGCTGTCACTTCATTTTCATAAATACTTAAATTGATATCTTTTAACGCTTTATCTTGACCATACCAAAGAGATAAATTCTGTGTATCATAAACAATTAATTTTTTTAAATCAGGCTGTTCTTCAATCGTATATTTTATATCGTGTTTTTCTTTAATCATTGTATTAGTCATTTATTTCGATACCCTTCCATTTTGAGTTTAATTACTATTCTTAATCCAACAATTAATTTTCAAATCGCCTCCAGTCATTAAATCCACCTTATTTTTATGTTTATTAACTTCATATTTAGTTCTTACTTAAAGCGTCAATTCTACATACCTTTAAATCTTAGTTAGATTCCCCTATTAACGAAGTATCATACTAGTCAGAATTGTAAAGAAAAACTCACTCTACTAGTTGTTACAGGCAGCACAAAAAGGCAGCTCTATATTCGATCAAGCTGCCAATTTCATTATAAAAAAACAAAAATAGCAATGCTCGTTCTATTCAAGAATTGCATTGCTATTTTATATATTTTTATAACTTATGGTCCACCCAAAGGTTTGCCAGTACATAATGTTCAAATACGAGGTATCTGCATCGTGATCAAGGACGAATCTCTTTCAGCTTTAATCCTCTTCGGGAACTAGTAGGGTAATTATTTCTACTTCCTTCGCGTCAAACGGATGAATCATTCTAGAATTATGATGTTAACAAAAAGAGGGATTAATTTCCCTCCCTTTAGTACATTTCAATTTATTACGTTTATTCATACTTTTTCAACACATTCAGTGAATTATGGCCTAAAAAGCCAAAGGAATTGGATATTACAACAGTTTGTAATCGGCAAAAGTATACATTAATATTTAATTGAATTAAGGTTTGTATTTTCAGAAAAAATTTGAACAGCTGAGCTAGTACCAATTCTTGTTGCCCCTGCTTCAACCATAGCTTTTATATCCTTAATGCTGCGAACACCACCAGACGCTTTTACTCCTACAGATTCTCCAACAGTTTCTCTCATTAGGGCAACATCTTTAAGTGTTGCTCCATGTAAAGAGAAGCCAGTCGATGTCTTTACATAGTCAGCCCCTGCTTTTACTGATAATTCACATGCTAATTGAATCTCTTGCTCTGTTAAAAGACATGCCTCAATTATCACTTTAACTAATGCTGTTCCATTCGCAGCTTCTACTACTGCGTTAATATCTTTTTCGACTAAATCATAATTTTCACTTTTTAAAGCACCTATATTTATGACCATATCTACTTCTGTAGCCCCATTTTCAATTGCATTTTTAGTTTCAAATACTTTTGTTTCGATTGTATTAGCACCTAATGGAAATCCGATAACAGTACATACATTAACATCAGATTGTCTCACAAGTTTTGAGGCTAATTTTACCCAAGTAGGATTTACAACTACTGAAGCAAATCCGAATTCCATCGCTTCATTACATAACTTAATAATGGCTACATCATCAGTCTCTGGCGATAATAATGTGTGATCAATAATATTTGTATATTCCATGTTTTACTCCACCTTATCAATTATTTTTTGTTTAACTCTGTGCTGATTCCACTGAATCTGCCATACTTTTGAAAATTTATATCTACTTAGTTTATTTAGCAAGTGTAAAAGTGAAAGATAATTGTGAATCATTTCACTCGATAAACTATCATGTAACGTTATGATTTCATGGATTGTTTCCACAGTTTCATTATAAAAAATCTATAAAAATTTAAACCATCCAATGTAACACTTTTTACCCCATCCACTCACAAAATAATGAATAAAAAAAGGAATCATGATGATTACATGATTCCTAGTTCAAATAGATTTTAGTGCTTTAGAAAATCTTTTTATCCCTTCATCTATTGATTTTTCATCTTCTCTTGCAAATGTAAAACGGACAAACCCTTTTTCGGATCCCATTGTTGAACCCGGTGCAAAGATTACCCCTTTTTTGATTGATTCTTCTAGTAATTGTACTTCATTAACTTCTTTTTTTAATTTACACCAAATATGGATACCTCCCTGAGGCTGAGTATATTCTACCTGATCCTTTAAATAAAATTGAAGGCTTTTAACAATTTGATTTCTTCTTTTTTCTAGCTGCTTCACTAAATTTTTAATATGCAAATGAAAATTTTCAGCTTCTAAAAAGTCATTTGCAATCCATTGTGTAAATCCAGAATGACCAAAATCTATTTGTTGTTTAGCATCTGATAATCTTTCAATTACAGCCTTTGGACCTATAATCCAGCCAATTCTTAAACCGGATGCTACAATTTTCGACAACGAACTTATATATAATACATTTCCATTATCATCCATTGATTTTAAAGTAGAGACGGTTTCTCCATTAAAAGACGTTAAACTATATGGATCGTCTTCAATGACAGGAATACCAAGTTCTGAAGATATATCTAATATTGACTTACGACGTTCATGGCTAAGATAAGTTCCGGTTGGATTTTGATAGGTTGGATTTAAGAATAGCATTCTGATTCTATGTTTTTTATGTAATTCGATTATATCTGTTGGGTTTACTCCATTATGATCTACAGGTAGTAAATAGGTTTTAATCCCCGCTGATTTAAAAATCGGTAGATTATACGCATATGAAGGATCTTCAATAGCTACTGAATCCCCCGGGTTTAGCAAACATTGAACAACTAAATATAATGCTTGTTGAGCACCTGATGTGATTAAAATTGATGAAGAATTCGTTTCAATTTTTCGATACTGTTTAACATGCTTTGCTATTGTCTCTCTTAATATTTTGTAACCCTGTGGATGATCGTATCCAAGACTCCCAATAAATGATCTAGTGGAAATAATTTCTCTTAATGATTTCATCGGAAAAAGATCTTCTGACAACTCTCCACTTGCTAAATTAATTAGCTTATCTTCTGCTGTCTTTTGACGAATTTTTTGAGTTACAGGCAAATTTGGTAGAAATGAGCCAGCTTCAACATATCTGTTCCAACTTGGTATTCGTTTCTTAGTTATCCCCCAAATATCTTTACTTATTGTAGTTCCGCTTCCTCTATTTCTTTCTATAAGCCCATTTGATTCCAATTCATCATAAGCAGCAACTACTGTGCTTCGATTAATGTTAAATTCTTTCGCTAAATGCCTTTCGGAAGGAAGAGGTTTATCTAGTGGAAAAGTACCGTTAACTATTCCTTCTTCGATGTACTCGGCAAGTTGTTTATAGATCGCTTTTTTCGCTTCACGATCGGGTTTCCACTCCATTGACAATATTCCTCGCAATTCATTATTCTTTCTCACATAAATGTATATTTAAATCGTATTTTCAATCTACAATGAAATCTATTTTAACTACTTAATATTAATAAAATAATTCATCTATTATAATTTAATTTCCTTGACTCCTACTCATCCAATTATCCAATAGTTTTACCATCCACTTTACAAAAAAACAAAATTCCCATCAAAAATTATTAATTAGACGTTCTGCAGAAAACCAGAAGTATCAACTGATGATACCTGATTTTGAATTCAAAAATCACTTCAAATACTTGTAAATCAACTTTTTTTTTATTGTGAACATTTATTGACAGAAATTCTGATTTCGTTGACTTTCAATATTTATGGCTCTATATTTTAACCAATTGTGAATCAAATTAACTCAATAATTACGTTATGGAATGAAAAAAAATCGAAAAGGAGTTTGTTCATGAAGAATAAATGGACTTTGCAAACTTTTTTTATTTCTATTCTCATTTTTTTATCAGGGTGCGAACCACTAAAGGTGTTGGATCCTAAAGGACCTCAAGCTCAGACCCAAGCTAAAGATATTATGTTATCCATTTGGATTATGTCTTTTATAGTCTTAATCGTTTTCCTTATTTTAGGCTATATGCTAATTAAATATCGTTCATCGAATCAAAGTAGTACTTATGAACCTCCTAAAATTAAAGGGAGTGTATTGGTTGAAATGATTTGTGTCGGAATACCAGTATTGATCATCATTTTTCTTTCAATCGTTTCGGTACAAAGCAACAATAAGGTCGAGTCTGCCCCAACTGGATATACAAATAAGAAACCATTAATAATTTACGCTACATCATCTAATTGGAAATGGCATTTCAGCTACCCAGAACAAAATATTGAGACGGTAAACTATTTATATATCCCTACAAATAGAGCATTAGAATTTAAATTATATTCAGAAGGACCAATCACAAGTTTTTGGATTCCACAATTAGGAGGACAAAAATACGCGATGTCAGACATGGTCACTACATTATACTTAGCAGCTGATGTTCCAGGTGAGTATATGGGACGTAATGCAAATTTCAGTGGTAAAGGATTTGCTGAAAATACTTTTAATGTTGTAGCAGTCCCTGTAAACAAATTTAATGAATGGGTTAAAGATGTTAAGAAAACCGCTCCACTTCTAACAAAAGAAAAGTTCACACAGTTGTTAAAACCAGGGCACCTTGGAGAATTAACGTTTACTGGAACTCACTTGGAGTATTTACCTCCAAATGAAGAAGGCCATAATCATCACTCTAGTGAAAATGAAATGGACTCTAAAATGGAACAGCATTCAAAACACTCTAGTCATTAATCTTTCGTAATTTTCAAATTTAAATGTAGTTAAAGGAGTTAATGTTTTATGGAATTTTTTGATCGATTTGCGATTCCACATCCAAACCCTGCTATATATGCATCGATGGTTGCGATTGGGATAACTGTAATTGCAATTGTAGCGGGTTTAACCTATTTAAAAAAATGGGGTTATTTATGGAGAGAATGGTTAACAACTGTTGATCATAAACGAATTGGAATTATGTATTTACTTTCTGCATTACTAATGCTTTTCCGAGGTGGAGTAGATGCCATTTTGATGCGGGCTCAGACGGCCGTTCCCGAAAATACTTTATTAGATGCACAGCATTATAACGAAATATTTACGACTCATGGGCTTGTCATGATTATTTTTATGGCTATGCCATTTATCTATGCTCTCATGAACTTTGTTGTACCTCTTCAAATTGGTGCACGGGATGTAGCATTCCCGCGTTTAAATGCACTAAGCTTTTGGTTGTTTTTTATGGGGGCGATGTTATTAAATATCTCATTTGTAATTGGTGGCTCTCCAGATGCAGGATGGACATCATATTTCCCACTAGCTGGTAATGAACTGAGTAAGTCAGTTGGCACAAACTATTATATGATTGCACTCCAAATTGCTGGACTTGGTACTTTACTTTCTGGAATTAATTTTGTCACAACTATTTTAAAAATGAGAGCACCGGGTATTACACTATTTAAAATGCCGATTTTCACTTGGTCTGCTCTAACGGCAAATGTAATTGTAGTATTTGCATTTCCTGTTTTAACAGTGGCTCTTTTGATGGGTACGATGGACAGACTATTCAGTACAAATTTCTTTACAACTTCAAACGGTGGGATGGATATGCTTTGGGCAAATCTCTTTTGGGTATGGGGACATCCAGAAGTATACATCCTAGTTTTACCCGCTTTTGGTGTTTATAGTGAAATCATCTCCACATTTGCACGTCGAAACTTATACGGATACAAATCAATGGTATATTCAATGTTAATTATCTCGTTTCTATCATTCTTAGTTTGGACTCATCACTTCTTTACAATGGGTCAAGGTGCATTAACGAATAGTATATTCTCGATTACAACAATGGCAATTGCCATTCCAACTGGAATAAAAATCTTTAATTGGTTGTTTACCCTTGGGAGAGGTAAAATCGTTTTTACTGTACCAATGTTATATTCTGTAGGTTTCATTCCCATCTTCACGATTGGTGGAGTTACTGGTGTGATGCTAGGAATGTCTGCAGCAGATTACCAATACCATAATACGATGTTTTTAGTAGCCCATTTCCATTACACGATCATTCCTGGTGTCGTTTTTGCCATGATTGCTGGACTTACCTACTGGTGGCCTAAAATGTTTGGTTTTATGTTAAATGAAAGAATTGGAAAATGGGCATTCTGGTTTATCGCAATTAGCTTTAACGTAACATTTTTCCCAATGTTCTTTACTGGATTAAATGGGCAAGCTCGTCGTATGTATACTTATTCAGAGTCTACAGGATTTGGTCCATTGAATTTATTATCCTTTATTGGAGCAATCGGTTTGGCAATCGGTTTTATTTTACTAGTGTTTAACATTTATTATAGTATTCGTTACTCATCTAGAAATATTAGCTCAGACCCATGGGATGCTCGTACTTTAGAATGGGCTACTCATAGTCCAGTTCCTTCTTATAACTTCGCGACTATCCCTGAAGTACATTCAATTGAAGCATTTTGGGATGCGAAGAAATTAGGAATACCGATCTTTAAAGGTCATTATGATAAAATTCATATGCCAAATAATAGTGGCGCACCTTTTATCATGAGCTGTATCATATTTGTTTTTGGATTCTCATTTGTCTTTTCATTGTGGATTCCAGTAATTGTTTCTGCAATAGGAATATTTGTTTTAATGGGGCAACGTTCTTTTGAAATTGATAAAGGCCACTATATTCCTGTAGAAAAAATTAGAGAAAATGAAAAAGAATTTAGAGGTGCCTAATCGATGAAATTAAAAAACTCACTCCCATTAGAATATAGTACAGAACAAAATCAAATAAACATATTAGGATTTTGGATCTTTTTAGGTGCAGAAATCATGCTTTTCGGAACTCTTTTTGCCTCTTATTTTACATTAGTCAATCGTACTGGCAATGGTCCTACTGGCGCAGAAATATTCGAGATTACACCTGTCTTAATTGAAACATTTGTTCTTTTAGCAAGTAGCTTTGTTATAGGACTTGCTATACATGCGATGCGTATTGGTCGAAAAACAGCTGTAATCACATTTCTTACGATTACGCTGCTTCTTGGTTTAGTATTTTTATGTTTTGAGATTTCAGAATTCGTACATTATGTGCATATTGGTGCTGGATTACAAACAAGCGCATTTTCTGCAATTCTATTAACAACTTTAGGTACACATGGGGCTCATGTGACACTTGGATTTTTTTGGGGATTATTTATCATGTTACAAATTCGAAAAAGAGGAATTACTCCAGAAATTGCTAATAAAACATTTATCTTTTCACTCTACTGGCATTTCTTAGACGTAATATG
The DNA here is from genome assembly GCF_004138285.1 of Gottfriedia acidiceleris. Taxonomy (GTDB): domain Bacteria; phylum Bacillota; class Bacilli; order Bacillales; family Bacillaceae_G; genus Gottfriedia; species Gottfriedia acidiceleris_A. The sequence continues at coordinate 66,416 of NZ_SCFN01000018.1, forward strand.
GATCTTCATTTTTAGCTTTGTTTATCTGAAAGGATTGATGTAATATGAAAGAATTATTTCCTCTTAAGCAAGTTAAAGGCTTTGCTTTTTCAATGATTCTAACTGGAATTGCGCTAGTAGTCTACTTCTTTAACTTGTCATTTACAGTTGGAATGACAATATTGCTTGTAACAGCATTTTTACAAGCGGGTCTTCAATTAGTAGTGTTTATGCATGCAGGTGAAACAAGAGATAAAGGATCTATTTATACAAATATCTTTTACGCATTATCAATCGCACTAGTTACCGTATTCGGTACTTTACTCTGTATGATTTGGGGATATGTTTAATACATTAGTAAATGATTAATTATCTGAAGCTCTAAAATAATTTTTGAGGTGATTTTATGTCAATGACAGCTGTATATGTTATAGGTGGAATCATAATTTTTGTTGTATTCGGTGCTTTTGTTGTAACAGTAAATAAAGGTTATGGAGTAAAACATAAAGTTGATAAAATTGATGAAATTAAAAACGTTTATGATGATAAAAATAATAAATAATTGTAACGAAGAAATGAGAGAATTTGTATTCTGTGATGTTTTCTATTCAACAGTATTGTCGTAACTAGAATATAATTGAATAAATGCTTTTATAAAAGGAAAAGGTTTGATCTGACTAAGATTTTTTCAAGCCTTTTTCCTTTTTTTATTTTTATCTATTTGTATCATAAAAGGAAAAACATGATTTGGGAGGAAATCGTTGCTTGGATTCGGTTATTTATGACACATAATGAAAAGTTTTACCAGTTGTAGCATCCATTCGCGGGCTGGAGAGGCATTTGTGCACGAGCTGTTCCTAAAGCGCCTGGAGAAACTTCTGCAATCATAACAGGTTTTTTCACGATTACCTGATCAACTCTTGAAAACCAGTCTTTAGCTTTTTTTTATACCCCTGAAATAGAATGATTGTATTCATTCAGGGGTTACAATAATAATTCAATTACTTTCTTATATCTCCATATCTCTTCCTTTATTTTTTTACAAATGAAAGGAGGATTTTGCTCATCGTCCTGATTACATATAGGAAGTTTTTCAATTGGGGAGATAACAATTTCAGTTTGATCTTGATAACGTGATTGAATATGTAATGCAAGTTTTTTATTTAAACTACTGTATATATGAAGGTATAACAGTTGTATTGGTATCACAAAGATATTTATTAACACTGTCTTTTATATTTCATGAACAATTAATTAAAATACAATCCTTTTCCAACAGGTTGCACAGTTTCTAATACAGTGTTTACCATATCTTCACTTACTAAGGTTCTAATAATCCAAGCTGAAAGATCCTGGGCAGCGAAGCAACCAGCAGCGGTTGAAACATTTCCATTATTAACAAAACTTTGTTCAATAACTTCTACATCAAATTTTTTAAGTTGTTCAACTACCGTTGGATAAGTAGTTGCCTTTAGACCTTTTAACAACCCTTTAGCTCCTAAAATTAAAGATCCAGAACACATGGATCCAATCAATTGACTTTTTGGGTCGAAGTTTATTTTGTTTAAATACTGTTGATTTTCAAATAAATCCTGAACCCCGATACCACTTGCAAATATTACAGCATCAGCTGATGGAATCTCAGATATATCCCCTGTCATTGGAATTCTTAATCCAGCCATAGAAATATGTGTTTTAGCAGTTCCTAGAAGTTGGACATTCCAATCACTAATACCACCAACCAAACGTACACGATTTAACAAATCCCAAGGTAAAAATACATCAATATCTGTAAAATTATCAAAACAGATGATAGCAATGTTCAAATTTAACCCCTCCATTTAACCAAATTAACTATTCAAATTTATTCCATAATACGTTAATTGCATAGGAAAGAATTACGATTAACGTTTTTCTGTTATTTTTTCCTTATAGTATTCACTCAAAAAAAAGCTTAACCGATATTTAGGATAGGTAGTCTACTTTAGGGGGGCTCCTAAATCTATAAATCCGACATTTCCAATTGATCCTCCACCCCTAAAAATATACAACCCCACTTTATTTTGTATTTCAATTATTTATAGTCTATTTGTTTATTTTTGTAAATTTGTTTATTATTATTTTGTTTGTCTAAAATAAAAAAACAAAAAATGGCTAAAGCATTAATTACAATTGCAACAATTAAAAAGGTAGTATAAATCATAAAATTCTCCAATAGTTTTAAATCCGGAATAACAAATTATTTCCATAACTTAGTCTTTGTTGCTGTTTGTTTCTATTTTTCAGTATAATCTAATGTTTTCTTATGCATCACCTCTAAAATAAATTGCATTTAGATAGTGGAATTAAACCATTAAAAAACAGGAAAATTTAAACTATTCAAAATGTTAAGGTTATTATATGGTGTTATATTTTTTTAGTAAATGACATTCTCGTTATCATAATGATTCATTTCAGTTATTAATAAAGAAAAATGAGGCAAGAGCATAGGAGGAAAATTAATATAAGTCTGTGTTTTTAAGTTTCTTTGATGACAAACCAATTAACTATCATGGAAACCATAAATCGTTAGCTTTTGTTTGAAATACTTTTAATATCAATTTAAAGTTAATGAAAAAATGCCAGCTCGTAGAATAAGAGACTGGCATTTTTTCATTCTTTTATTGTACTACATTAACAGTTTGTGGGGTTGTAGTTACTTTAAAACCTTGTTTATTTACAACTTCTGCTGATACAAAATACGTACCATTTGGAACATCTGACTCAGGCGTCCAGTTCAAATGGATTTCGTTTTCATTTTCAACTATTAAAGAATCAATTACTTTTCCATTTATGTCTTTTATATTGATTGTCCAATTTACATTGTTATTAGCAAATGCATTGATTCCAGCAGGTATACTTGCACTAATATTTTCATTTGGCCATACACTAAAGTAGCTAACTAGCATTTCCTCATTAATATATGAAGGGTCTCCCCACACTGAATATCCATGATTATAAGCATAATCAGACCCCAATACTACAACGCTTTTTGGTTCTTCATTCACAAGGACTGATGTCTGTCCAATCTGTAATGGCTTATATTTACCGTTATACCAAATAATTCCAACTTTAAATCCACTACCATTTTCATTGTCTACTGCTTTGAAAGAGATTTCATATTGTCCATCTTTCGGTTGTACTTTAATATCCGAAACGACTGGAGCAACAGAATCTACTTGAATAGGCAGTTTTACAACTTGTGGTTTAGCATTCTTATAATCTAGAGTTGTTTTTATTACATAGTTATAATAACCATCTTTGACTACCTGGTCATTTTGGTCTTTTACATCCCACAAATAACCACCATTTAAATAGTTATCATAAGACATAATATTTTTACGGAATTTCCATGGCTTTCCAGTATATTCACTAAAGTCACCAAGATATTGAATCATATCACCATTTTCATTCTCAACATACATTTCAGTCTTTTGTAAGTTTCTTAGTGTCGTAAAAGTTGAGAAAACATTTTTAAAGACTGCATTCGGAGAAATAACCATTCGACTTTTGTTAAATGTTCCTGTTTTCGGATCATAACCTAGTGGGAATGTACCTTCTGAACCTGGTTCATCATTCCAAAGAGCTGTGTAACCCAAGTAAGCATCTTTATCCCATGCCACAGGGTCAATATTATGTGGTTGATCCCATTTTCCGTAATAGCCCATATATGGTACAGAAATTGGAACAGCTAAATCTGCGTTTTGACCTGTTGGAACTAGTCGTACATATCCCTCAACAAAAATCCCTTTCTTTAATTTAGAAGGTAATTCAATTTGAATATCGAGATTCTTGTTTTGTCCTGTCTTAATTTTTAATATCTTTCCTTGTGAATTAGATACTTTTTCTCCATTCACAGAAGCTATGGCCCCTTGTATTCGCTCATTTTTTAATGTTAAATACTCTTTTGAATCCAATGTACCATCATTGTCTAAGTCAAATTCTTTCGTTTCTTTGCCGTCTGTTAGGACATCTACATAAACTCTGTATTCAAATTCTTCTTTATCTTTATTGTTTTGAAGTGCATCTAAATTCAATTTAAATTGGACATTATTGCTATTAATCTCTTTTAATGCAACTGATCCTGCTTGTTCTAGAGGAGTTTTTTCTCTTGTCACCAGTACAGGTGTTTTAATTGCATTTTGTATTTGCATCAAACCAGACCCTTGAATTCGTGGTGAGTAAGGAACTTCAGAATTTGTCCGTGGATCTTGTACAATTTTAGATGTGTTCATTAAAGCAATTTTAGCTTTTAAAGCTGTTTCCTTTGAATGAGCTAAACCTTTTTCATATAAGGATTGTAATAAAAGTGCAGATCCACCTGCTACATGTGGAGTTGCCATTGATGTTCCACTCATAACCTCATACTCATTGCCTGGAACAGTTGAATAAATATTTCCGCCTGGTGCTGATAACTCAGGTTTAAAGTCTAATGTATGTGGAGTTCCGTAAGATGAGAAATATGACATTGTATCTTTACTTGGATTATCAATATAAATTCCTTTTGATAATTTCATTTTAACGATATAACCGCTTGTTAACTTAGAAATTAACGTATTACCGATTGCTTTGCCTGTTGTTGCCGCTGGTGTATAATATGGACTAAAGTAGACAAATGGATAGTCAACATCTGTATTCGATGGTACTAAAATAACTGCTTTAGCACCCTTTCTACTTGCTTCGTATTGAATATGACTGTATGAGCCATATATTTGGTCTGGTTTTGCAATTACAATTTTATTTGTAACATCTTTATTTTTAAAATCTTCAGTTCTACCTTCACCTACAAAAATCATCTCGTAACTTTCAAATGGAGATAAAACTTTAGAAAACTTAAAGTTAAACTGGGTTTGATCTTGATATGGAAGCTGAATTCCATTTTCTTCTTCAAGGGTGTTCATATGTATTTTCGAATTTTCATATGAAGCAACTGAAATTGCATATGGACTTACACCTGGTTCACTCACTGTACCAATATCTGGATTTTCGGCATAGGGTTGTAAAGAAGATTGTATTAGATCATTTTTAGTGCTGTAAGCAGAGTTCCCACCAGCAACTACTACAAGTGTGCCATGCTCTGTTGCTACGTGAATTGCCTTCTGAATCGGATCGTTGTCCTCACCAACAAATCCAGCATCAGTTCCTAAACTCATGTTAATAACATCTGCTCCCATTGTTACTGCGTGCTCAATACCAGCGATAATGTCGTCCTCATAAGCTCCTTCGCCATTATCAGAAAACACTTTTTCAGCTAAAAGTTGCACTCCCGGCGCAATTCCTTGTACGCCATCATTTGATTCGTCACCATTTGCTCCTACTGTACCTGCTACATGTGTACCGTGAGGGCTTCCATATTGACCATGAGGTATTACATCAGTATCATCATCCGCCCAATCATAACCAGTAGGTACTTTGTCACTGTACCATTTCTCATTTACTTCAGTTTCAGCGAACTTATTTTGGATATTTGATTCTGTCCATTTTTCCTTTTTTTTACCTTTTTCAGTAAGTGTCATATCTTTATGAGTATAATCAATTCCGGAATCTATAACCGCAACTAGTAACCCGTCACCTTTATAACCATATTGCTGCCATACATTTTGAGCTTGTACCAATTCTTTGCTTGCCCCCATTGATGGGTCAAAAGTTCTTGCAATATGTACATTATCAACCCCAGGTGTGTTTTGTATTTCTTTAACATTACGAAATTCTGTTTCAACACTAAACCCATTAAAGCCTTCAAAGAAACGATTTTTTACCTTGGAAACAGATCTTTGCTTTGAAATTTTTGCTATAACGTCATCTTGCTTTTGCTTTTGTTGCTTCTTTTTTTCTTTAAGAGAAATATCAATAGATTCTGGTTGTTCTACTTCAACTATTACTCGTACTTGTTCATTTGGGTTATAAGCTTTAACAATTCCATTTTCATTTAAATCCTTATAACCTAGTACATCTACTTGATCTTCATTTAAATGCTTCTCTTCTTCTAAGAAAATTTTTTGACCTTTTTTTACAATGTCCTCAATACTTGGAGCTGGAACCGTGCTACTTTCTGTTTCTTTTGCAAAACCTGTTGACGTTAACAATATTGCTGCTAAAGTTGCTGTAGTAATTACTTTGTAAGGAAAACCTTTTTTCTTCCTCATTATCCACTTTCCTCCTACTTAACTCATCTTGATATTTGACCTAAAACAAGTGCGTCTTTAGTAATATTTATTCAACGTTTAAAACACAGTTCTAAAATTGAATTGTACATGTGTAGACCCTGCTTACACTGCAGTAAACACTCACAGCAACTGTTACAACTTTCTCTTCTATTGAAGTCCATTTTTCCTTCTGCAGTAACATCAGCTTTGGAACTATCTTTATCCTGTGTTTCACCTTATAAATTGTAGTAACTTTTGAGAATAGGAGAGCGAGACTGGTGATACACTTGGGCGGGTACTTAGTTGCATTTAGTGACTTTTTAATTGAGGCAAAAACCAAACTACTAAATAGAAGAAATGAATAATGAAGTAATTCGTTTTGTCATCTTTGTTCTCATTTGTTAACCTCCATATTTTTTTATTGATCAACCTGTAAATTCTGGCTGATAATATCAACAGAACGAATCATTAACTTAGTATTTGATGCTGTTTGTTTCTATTTTTCAGATAATTTAATGTTTTCTTATGCATCACATCTAACATAAATCGCATTTTAGGATAGTGGAATTAAACCATTAATTAAAACGGAAAAATTTAGACTATTCAAAATGTTAAGGTTATTATATGGTGATATTTTTTTTTAGTAAATGACATTCTCGTTATCATAATGATTCATTTAAGTTATCAAAAAAGAAGAATGAGGCAAGATTATAGGAGGAAAATCAATATAAGTCTGTGTTTTTAAGTTTCTTTGATGACAAAACAATTTAATTTTTACAATGGTATAGTAACTTAAATACTTAGCTACATTTAAAAAAATAGATACATTGTCACATTTTAAAAACCTATCCTAATAGTATCTCTTTCAATTTAGATGGGTGGAATTTTATAAATATTGCTATATCTAATTGGATATGTGATTATTTCATCTATAAAAATTTGATTTAAATTCTTACTGCTTCAATTTAATTCTAATAAAAAAACCACCTTTCTCAGGTGGTTTTAAATATAGATTAGATTTATTTCAACCAACGTCAGTCCAAACGTCCATAACGGCATTACGATTTTGTCTTTCATGTTGTTAGTTTCTCTTCCTATCAAGGCAATAGGTCATCCATTGTTAGAGTTATGGTCTAACCCCATTAATTTTACAGTTCTCTCCTGCAGAGTCTTGCCAATATTTATTTTTATTTAAACAATTGTGGGTATATCGTTTTTACACCACCAGATAAATTTTGCTGTACCATTCGGCTCAAATTGTCTGCTACAATTTCATAGCTTTCGGCTTCTATACCGTCGATCGCAATCTTAGCAATATCCGCAGGGTTAGTTTTCGGAGCCTTAATTTTAGCTGTCATGTCCGTGTCCATATATGCAACATGTAAGCCAGAAACAAGAATATTTTTAGGTGCCAAAACTAATCGGAAAGTATTCGTCAAACTCCATTCCGCTGATTTTGCTGCTTGATATGCTCCTCCTCCGTTCAAGCTTAACCATGAGAGAACTGAAAGAATATTAAGGATTGTCCCTCCCCCATTTTTTTCAAGTATCGGAGCAAAGGTGCGAATCATAGAGAGAGTGCCAAAAAAATGTGTGTCCATCTCTAAACGAATTTTTTCCATATCACCGTCTAGTAGTGCGGCTTCTGTATTGGATCCAGCATTATTGATTAATAAAGTTACATCTTTCGCAATTTCCGCTGCTGCAGCAATTGACTTTTCATCTGTAATATTAAGCTTTATTGGAATAACTCCAGGAAGATCAATCATTTCCAGGTTTCTAACCCCTGCATAAACCTTGGCTCCTCTAGCAAGAAGTTCTTGTGCTAGATGACGACCGAGTCCACGATTAGCTCCTGTAATTAGCGCTGTTTGTTTTGAAATTTCCATATACGTATTCACCTCATATTTACTTTTTGACTTAATAATTAATTGTTTTATCCATTTGAGAATAATCATTCTTAAATGATCGAAAAAATGAGTTAGCGTTAGGGTATTTCTCCTTTATAATTGTTAATTCATAACATATAAATATTTAGGCTCCATGATTTTGAACTATAGGTTTAGAAATGTCACGTTTAAATTTAATTGAATACAACAAGATATAGATAACAAGAATCGTTGCAAACAAATTTAAAAATACAAGTGCTAAGTTTAAATTGAAAAATTTTGTAAGTACTCCAACTCCTATAACCGGAACGATAAATCCAATATAAGCAACAAAATAAAAAGCTGAAATTACACGAGGTCTAGCTTCAGGTTCTGGCAGTTTTCCTGCAAAAAATAACGCATTCTGAAAAGTCCATCCGCCACCAAGAGCTTGTAAGAATACACCTATCCATAACAATGGTAAACTTGATGTTAAACCTGATATGACAATAAGCCACGTAGCAATAACTAGAAAAAATATTCCTAATTGCATACGAGTAACTGGTTGAGTTGGTCTAGGTAGGAACTGGGCTGCTGCTGAACCACTTAAAAGTACGAAAATTATCAAACCTGAAATAAAGTAATTAGACGTTTGGATTACATTTTTGACAAATGTAGGAATTAGAGATAATGCAATACCTTGTAACGTGAAAACTGTGAAAATAGGAAGTGCTGACATAGCCCAAAAATGTGAGCGGATCTTTTTCGGAACACCTAGTGATATTTTGTTATTTGCACGCTTTTGCTCAGGTGTTACATTATCTTTTGAGATCGTTTTAAGTAAGATAATTGAAATAATTAATATAAAGAGCAGTATCCATAATGGTAATCTAAGAGGTTGAACAGGGATATACTGCAACATGAAAGCAGCAATTAATGGTCCCACCCCAAAACCAACGAGTACTGTAACTCCTGATAGTTTAAGTGCGGTACTCGTTTCTTTTGGAGAAGTTTGTCTTAATAATAAAGCAACTGCAGTACCTGTAAAGGCACCGTATGCAATTCCTTCTAAAATTCTTCCAGCAAATAGCATCCACACTCCAGTGTTGCCAAGCAAGAATAAGGTAGAAGCAATGGAAATCAAGATACTAATACGGACTACTCTTTTTAACCCCCATCCGTTACCTTTTGCTCCTACAATAAGTAAAGTTGGCAAAAGAAAAACAGCATAGATTGCAAATAAAATTGTAAGTTGCAAACTACTTAATTGATAATATTCGCTATACACAGGAAACATTGGAGTAACAAAAGTTGCACCACAAGACATCAATAATATAATTAATAACATTCTTTTCATTTACATATTCCTCTCTAATTCTTTACTGTTTGTTCTCAAAAAATCATAATGATCTTTTTCTTATACTTTAATTCTTATAATAAATTTCCCTACTCTAAATACCTTTTGTACAATTTTGAAAATGTTCATTCACACTATGCTAAAAAAATATATTACTTCCACACCACCTCATGTATTTATTTATAACATATTGAGAATGAACGGTAAATAATTATTTTTTACCATTCGTTCTCAAATACCCATTCAAAATTTAATTCAAAAAAGAATTAACTCATATTAGTTAACTCTTTTCATTCACAATAAAAATATATTATCAATCTAATATAGACAATGTCATATCAACAATATTTATCAACTTATTTTTATCGTTAGTTGTTTTTGTTAATACTCGTAAACCTACAAAAGAATTATGAATAAACTGTGATAATTTATCTAAATCATGGTGGTTCGGAATTTCCCCTGTATTTTGACCACGCATTAGTAATTCATGAATAATTTCTTCTGTCTTAGCAAAATTTTGTTCAATTTTTTCTGCGACTTCTTGATCATGTAAAGCCAACTCAATGGCAGTATTCACTGTCAAACATCCGATTGATTTTTCGTTATCTTGAGTAATTACCGATTCTAAAATACTTCTAATAGCATCTTTTGCAGATAATGAATTTTTAACTTGTAAATTCATTTTTTTCTTCATATTGTTATCATAAAGTTCTAATGCTTTAATAAACAAAGTATGTTTGTCACCAAATGTATCATATAAACTTCTTCTATGAATCCCCATATGAGAAACAAGATCTTGCAATGAGGTTTTTTCGTAACCTTGATACCTAAATAACTCCATTGCTTTTTGTAATACTTCTTTTTCATCATATTCTTTATGTCTTGCCACGTTCGTACCTCCTTTTGAAAGATTATAGCATATTTATAAATAAACATTGAGTATACATTAAGACACTATTTTTAAATACTAACTCTAATCTTACGAATTAACCATAATTTTAAATAATTACAAGGACAAATTCCAATACTAAATCTAGCGAGGTGATATTAATGAGTAAATGGAATGAACAAGCCGCAGCGAATAATAATTTGCCATCTAGCACAATCCGTTCATCTGAGCTTTTGTTAGGTAAGAAAGCAGACCATGAATTTTCCGAAGACCTTTCAGATGGCGGAGAAAGAAATCAAAATATTGAGTTGCTAAATAAAAAACCTAAATTGAAATAATTGATACTAAGTCGGCGACAGAAAAATTACACAATTTTCTGTTCGAGTTGAATTTCAATCCTGTTTGTTGGTTTTTCACAAAAAACAGCCAGCTTTCTAATAATTTTTGATTTTAAGCAAATAAAAATATAAGACCACGATATCCACGATATTGTGGTCTTATAATGTTTAAATTGAAAATGACACTTCAATAGTATTTAGTTTTCATATTATTTGGACAGATTCCAAATAGACAGTTATTTACTAAAACTGTTTTTTCAAAGATAATTACCATTGTTTCTTAATTTGTTCTATTGCTAGGCATAATATTTGTGTTTTATATTTAAGGTCTACTGACATCTCTCGCATATTGTTCACACCTAAAACTAAGTTTATAATTATTTGTATAGTAGGTTGATACAGTAGATAACTTTTGATTTAAGTTAAAAGCTTTTAGATCATTTTTTATACGAAAAGTTCTTCCCTTAAATATTTACTATCAATTTAATAAAAATTTTATTGAACCCAAAATTCATTTAATAATATTTTTTCTGTTTGTGGCATCGTTATCCCTATATGCCAGCATCCTAATCCAGCTATATTTAATTCTTTTACTAGATGAAACTTTGCAAGTAAACTTCGAGGGTCTTCAAACCATACCTCATGTTGTGTTCCTTTAATATCTATATAACGAAACGCTGGTGCCGATGCATCGCGATCATAGTAGACTTGGCTTTCATATTTCTGATACATATTTATCGCGTTTTGTGTGGAATAAGCGCTGCCTTTTCGAATGTCACCTGTTATTGGCCAATCGTACGCATATTGAGGAATTCCAAGTAATAATTTTGACCTTGGAACAACACTTACAGCATATTTTAAAGATTTTCTCACATATTGTATGGGGGCTATAGGTCCAGATATACTGCCCGACCAATGCCAGTTATACGCCATTATAAACATCTTATCAACAAATTTTCCAATTGTTTTATAATCGTACGCATTATTGTAACTTGGATTATTATCAGCTTCTTTTGGTGGCATAGCTATTAGTAGTTCCATTTTGGAACGATGCAGCTTAACAGATAATTCTTTGATAAATTGATTAAGGTATACTCGGTCATCTGGTTTAACCATTTCTAAATCCAAATTGATTCCTTTTAAGTCATTTCGATCTAATAATGTATAGATGTTTGAAATTAGTTTTTTACGTAAGGTTTTATTACTTATAAGATTATGTAATAAATTTGGATCAAAACCTTTATCGCTAATATTAGTAAAGGTCGCATAAGGTGTTATACCTTTTATCCAAGCTTGTTTAATCGCACCATTTTCTTTTACTTTTATTAAATTTCCTTGTTTAGTTGAATGATATTCAAAAATAAAAATACTTGTTAACGTTTTTTTATAATGGTCTAACATCCAATTATTCGTTTTTTTATTTTTAGGTATAAAATAAGTCCCTGTCCATATTTTCTTTTTTGAAATTGACGGTATAAGCAATTTTTGCCCAGGAATTATATTGTCATTTGTTAGCTTATTTTTGGATTTCAATAGCTCAACACTAATCGAATGTCTGTAAGCAATATCCCATAACGTTTCATATCCTCTAACATAATATGTTGACCCTGGGATAATCATTGCTTGGCCGATAACTAATTTATCATATTTTTCTAGTCCATTTAAATGAGCAAATGATTTTACATTTAGTTTATACTGTGCGGAAATTTTATTTAAACTATCTCCGGGTTTAACCTCATGTATTACTATTGCAAAAGATTTAATGGATGGGGGTAAGAATAAAAATAAAAAAGTAAATAATATGATTATAAATCTTTTATGCATGTATACCACCTTATGTCTTTAGAGTATAGGATAAAATTAATTTCCATTTTTATCATTTGCTTTATTTGAAAATTTTACTTATTGCATTATAAATTATAAAAGAATTCAATCTTATCTTGAGAATAGTTGAATTCCATTTACTTTCCCCCCAATAAAATTTTTTTAATAAGAAAAATAAAAGAGCTAATCGAACTTATCGAATAGCTCTTTCCTATTTATTGATTTGCTTTTTAACCCAAAATTAATTACTCATATTATTATTAACATTATTAGGATTGTAAATGGAATAGTGATCCAATACTATATTTTGCTTCTTTAAAGGAAAAACAAATTTAAGCTTATTAGATCCAATTGAATAAGTTATTATTTTTTCGTTATTTGAGGTAGTAACTTCTGAACTAGGTGAACCAAAATAATTTTTTATGTTATTAATAGTTAAAGATTTTATCTGAGGATCAAAAGAGCGTAATTCAAATATTAAATGGCTTTTTTGATACCCAACTACTACATTTCTTTTTGAGTATGTGTTATATGTTCCTTTAGCAGCGGCCACATATACACTACTGTCTTCTTTTCCCCATTTTTGCCTTATAGAGTCAATATTCGAATTCATTACGTTAAATTCTGCATTGATTATTTTTCCTTCATTTGCCTTTGTTGAGATATTTTTTAAAAGTGAGTACTGTATATTACTAGTTTCATTGCTATAAGTAACGGCTTTCTTAATTTTCTTATTTAAATCTGTAACATTTACAGATTGAACTTTATTATTGTTAAGTTTATATTTTTGTTTTAAAGATAGAATCTTATAGACACTTTTATTTATTGTGTCTTCTGATATTTTGTGATTTTTAACTGCTGTATATATGTTATTGTAAATGGTTTTAACATTTTCATTTCCATGTCCTATCAAAATAATATTACTTCCGGCATTAATAGATGTTACTGCTGCATTACTTAAGTTATAGTGTTTAGCTATAGCTCCCATTGACATATCATCAGTTATTATAACTCCATTGTAACCATATTGTTTTCGTAAAAGATCAGTTATTACAGTTTTTGACATAGAAGCTGGATACTTAGAGTCTACTTTCTTTACTAATATATGAGCTACCATCACCATATCCGCATGATTTTTGATTGCATGATTGAATGGAACTAACTCAAATTTTTTTAAACTTGATAAGTCTTTATTTACTATTGGAAGTTCTAAATGAGAATCTACTGAAGTATCCCCATGCCCAGGAAAATGCTTAATAACCGGAATAATGTTTCCTTTATGAATTCCATCCATCATTCCCTCACCAATATTTGAAACGATGGTTGGATTTGTACCAAAAGAACGATCTCCAATTACTGTATTTTTAGGATTACTTTGTATATCAAATACTGGTGAAAAATCAGTATTGAAGCCAAAGGATGATAGCTCTTTTGAAATCATATTACCTATATTATTCGCGTATTGCATATTATTTTTATTTCCAATTGTTCTGGCAGAAGGTGTATTTAAAACCGCTGAGGACATTCGATTTACTCTACCACCTTCTTGATCGACAGAGATAAACAAAGGTACCTTGTTATTTTTATTGTATGTTTTTATGTCATTTGTTAAATTTACTAATTGACTTGGACTTTTTATATTTGTTCCAAAGAGTATTACGCCTCCCAATTTATAATTTTTCAAAAGAGTATCTGCATTACTTGATGTTGTTCCATCAAACCCAGCGATAATCATTTGTCCAATTTTTTCTTTGAGAGTTAGTTTATTTAGTTCATCAAGTATCGGGTCAGTTTTTGAAACAATTACGTTTTTCTTTACCTCAGATACTGTATTATTATGACTTTCAATCTCAGTACTTTCATTTTTTTTAGCTTTAACCTCTATACAACCAGATAATAATATAAAACTACTAATCGCAATCATTGATAATTTTTTAATATTGTTTTTCATAATTTCACCTCTAAATTCAATATGATGAAAATGTCAATATTGTCTTCGAAAAAATCATAGCAAATAAATGTTTCAAAATTATAAACTTTTTGTATCAAATCTATCATTTAATACAAAACTTTGATCCAGAAACTGTGTAATAAAAGTTGCACCACATCATCTCAATTACTGTGGCTATTTGAGAATATTCGTTCTTAATTAGAAACACTCCATTAACCCTCTACAAAAGAAAGGATTATCTCTATTTTTCTATATTCTAGAAATAGCTGCAATTATTCCCCCCTCATGAATATATTTATAACATTTTGAGAAAGAACGCAATTAAAAATTTTCTCATTCGTTCTTAATTAATAAATAATAAATAATAAGCATTTTTTAATCTATCTATAATTCGGTTTAATAATTGTTCAATAAATATTTTTTATTTATTATCTACAAATAGTTTTTTAGTTTAGTTCACCAATATTAGAACGATTTATTTTAACATTTTCAATTAATAAATCAATAAATCCTCTTGCTGCTTTCCTAAAAAGTTTTTGCTTATGATAGACAATGAATTTTTTAAAAATAGAGGGATTTTTAATTCTTCTTGCTTTTATTCAAGATAAAAATCCCCCGTAATGTTAGATTGAAACTAACTTACGGGGGAGACCTTAAAAACATAACTATTCTGTATCTGACACGATTATCTAAATATCAATTATTCAAAGTAATCTTTATGGTTTTACGATAACAGGTATAATTATTTTAAATCCATCATATTCCGCAATGATTACAGCGGCTCCTTCTGACTTTGTTAGGATCTTATGATCAGTGGTCATTTCCGCTACTTCCGAATTGGAACTAAACCATTTGACATCAGCTGTAACGTCTTTTATCGTTCCATCACTTGACATAGCATTAATGACTATATCATTTGTTGAACCTGCTGAATTTACGATATAACCAGGCGAGGAACTAATACCCCTAGTAAATGTAGGATACTTTGCTACAACTTCTACATCAATTGTCTTTGACATTCCAAAAACAGTAGCAGTTATTGTCGTTTTTCCAACAGAGTGAGCGATGATATGTCCATCAGCAGAAATTGTTGCAACCGATTCGTCCGCCACCGTAAATTTTGCTTTGCTATTAAGATTATAACAATCACAATTTCCATCTCTGCCATGATGACCAAAGAAGCCATTAATTGAGATGTCAGTGGACTTATTAGGTTCTAACATTACATTGCTAGTTGTCCATTTATTGTTTTTAGCCCAATATAAATCTACAGGTTTAGTGTTTCTTACCCAAATAGCATCTCTCAAACCATAATAATTGAACCAGATGTATGCTTCACCAACGCCGACCCATGTAATGACTCCGTTCTGGTCAACAGTTGCTACACTTTCGTCGGAAGATTCCCATTTCCCTTCTGTATCAACCTGAACTATATTATCATCTGTATATTCAGCAAACGCGTTCGCATCAATAGTTCCTTCTTCAGGGTGTAATATCATCCCATTGCTACTATTAGTTATCGCTTCTACTATATTTCCTGCTTCAGGCTGTATTATCATCCCCGCGCTAACAATTCCTACTAAATTTACGGGACCAGCTTGATCTTGTACTTTTACTGGAATTTTAATAGAAGAGAAACCTGCAATTGTTGCACTAACCGTCGTTTTTCCAGTATTCATTCCAATAAATTTCCCGTCGTTAACACTTACAACTGTAGGATCCTTTGTTGTCCATTGAATTGACTTCGTTATTTCTCTTTGAGTTCCATCATTGTATTGAGCAAAAACATGTACTGGATATAGCTTATCTTTTTGAACAACAATATCCAATGAGGAAGCAAGCAAGGACTCAATTTTTAAATCTTTTATTGACGCATCATTCCCAGAAAGAATTGAAACATTCAAGATTTTTGTGCTTGTTCCGTAATCGATAAGTACCTGCGTTGTTCCTGCTGCTACTGCTGTAAGGACCCCATTCTTAACTGTAACTTTGTCCGGGTCTAATGTTGTGAATCTTGAGTCTGATGTAACGTCAGAAGTTGAACCATCCTTATATTTTGCTTTTACAGAGAACGAATGCGTGTGCTCAGATAAACTAAAGGTAATATCATTTTCACTAGGAATCAGATCAACAATTTTATTTGCAAAATCTTTAGAAGGTTCATTTGAAACGACAATTGAAACCTGCTTTGAGTATCCAGAGCTATCTACGGTAATAATTGTTGTACCAGTGCCTACAGCTGTAAGCAGGCCATCCTTATTTACTTTAACAACATCAGGATTAGATGATTTATATACCGCATATGAAGTCGAATTTGATCTGTCTGAATAGGTCGTTTTCACCTCTAATTGCTGCTGTTGATTTACTACCATATTTTTCATATCTGGTGTAACAGAAATTGATTCAGGGTTTGGAGCCTGCTTCTGACCGTCTTTATCCGTGACTGCCACCGGGATATCTACAAAGTAACGAAAATCATTATAGAAAGCATGCAAGACAGTTGTGCCACTTAATTGACCAATAACTTTTGATTCACCACCATAATTTCGGGAAACTGAAGCTACGTGGAAATTGTCGGAGTAAAATTCAACGGAACCTGTTACATCCTCAGTACTCCCATCACTATAAATCGCATTTATTTTAATAGGCGTTTCTTCACCTATTCCTAAAGAGAGGTTTGGTTGAGAAGCTGTCAAACCAATAACTCTAGGAGTTGTAAGCTTATTGGTGACAGTAACCTCAATTTTAACTGGAGGAAGAACATCTGAACGATAGGAAGCTGTCACAAACGTTTTACCTGTTTTACCTCCAATGATATATCCTGAATCAGTAACCGTTGCAATGCTGTTATCTTCGACTGTCCATTTGACATCATTAGGATTTACATTTTCAACTAAAGTCATACCACCTTCTGATATTCCATTAGTGAATACTTCGGTTAAATTAATAGGCCAATTTTGTCCTGGCATTAGTTCAACTGTAGGTTCATCAGCTATAAGCTTTGTAGGCTTAACAACATTAACAAGTACAGCACCAACCAACTTATCATATTTAAAATAAATATAAGCTTGTCCGATTCCAACTGGGGTTATTTGACCATCTTTACTTACCGTAGCTACATTTCGATCTGTCGTTGTCCAACTTCCTAAAGAAGTAACCTCTTTATTCCCCTCCCAGGGGTTCTTTGTACTGGCACCTACTTGAACCGACTTATCAGAGGTTTCTAACCTCAACATGTCAGCCGACATGTACAGCGCCGTTACATTTTCAGGAATATCTCTTATCGAAGCAAAGAAATTTATTTGCGGAAAATTTGCATAAGTTACTTTCATTGAAACATTACCTGGTGAAATTCCTTTTAATACACCTTTTTCAACCAATGCAATTGAAGTATCTCTTGATTCCCATTTAGCTAATTTCGTTACGTCTTCCATCGAGCCATCACTATAAAGCGCTTTCAAAGAAATAGGACGCTCTTTCCCCTCATCAATGTATGTAACTTGATTCGCCTCTAAAACAAGCGATACAATTTTTTTACTTTCTGAAGGATTTGTCAATTGACTTAAAACTTGTGCACTTTTTGTAACATTTACTTCTACATTTAAAACTGCATTACCAAGACTGAATTGTACATTTGTAGACCCAACATTTACTGCTGTTAGTCTTCCAGTTTCAACAGTTACAACTTTTTCATCCAGTGATGTCCATTTTCCTTCCGCTGTAACATCTGCTTTACTACCATCCTTATACTCTGCTTCAATCTTTAAATCGTGGTGACCTTGAGAAAGAGAGAGCGAGACTGTTGATTCACTTGGAATGAGTTTTACAATCTCCTTCGTTGGTGGGCTATTAGTTGCTCCAACTGCCTTTTCAGTTGAGGCAAAAACCAAACTACTGAATAGAGACATAAATAGGGTTAGTACGAGTGTTAAAGATGTAATACGTTTTGTCATTTTTGTTCTCATTTGTTAACCTCCATATTTTGCTACTGTTTGTTTCTATTTTTCAGATAATCTAATGTTTTCTTATGCATCACCTCTAACATAAATTGCATTTTAGGATAGTGGAATTAAACCATTAATTTAAAACGGTGAAATTTAGACTATTCAAAATGTTAAGGTTATTATATGGTGATATTTTTTTTTTGGAAATGACATTCTCGTTATCATAATGATTCATTTTGGTTATCAATAAAGAAGAAAGGCAAGATTATAGGAAGAAACTTAAAATAAGTCTGTGTTTTTAAGTTTCTTTGATGACAAAACAATTTAATTTGTACAATGGTATATTCACCCATTCATGATTTGCTTTTTAGGGTGTTATTTTGAGAATAGTTAGAGTATGAAATATCAATACTATCGATATGAAAAAGGTACTAACAATTTTTAGGTGAGGTGATTATGAATGGTCGTATTATTTACGTCGAAAGCTACTGCTTCTGGTGGTCGTGAAGGAAATGTTAAATCAGATGATGGTTTAATAGATTTACTTTTAACAACGCCCTCTGCAAATACTAACAAAGTTGGATCTAATCCTGAACAATTATTTGCAGCTGGATATTCAGCATGTTTTGATGGTGCATTAAACTTTATCGCAAATAAAAATAAGCAGAAAATTGAATCATCAATTACAGCGGAAGTTAGTTTATTAAAAGATGATACAGAAAACCCTTTTTCTCTAGCAGTTACGTTAAATGCACAAATTAAAGGTGTTCCACAAGATGTTGCTGTAGAGCTTGTGAAAGAAGCGCATGGTTTTTGTCCTTATTCAAAAGCTTTAAAAGGTAATGTTGATGTAAAGTTGAAAGTTAAAGTTATTGAGTAGTTTTCAATAGTAACTAGATCTTTTCCAAAAACTTGTTACATACAACAATATGAAATTGACTAAAAAATTTAAAGACATTGCCATCGTAAAAATTCCTTATAATTTTTTACAGGTAAATAAAAGAGCTAATCAACACCTGTCGATTAGCTCTTTTCCATTTATTGATTTGCTTTTTTAACCCATTCTGCCACTGTAACGGTACGTTTTGCCTGATGTTTTACGGCTGCTTGAACAGCAGAAAAGTCTTCAACCATTTTACCACTCTGATCAACAGTTACACTTGTTCCATATGGGTTTCCACCCGCTCCAAAAATAACTGGATCAGTATAGCCAGGAGTTACAACAATAGCTCCCCAATGATGCATTGTCGTATATAACGATAATATGGTTGCCTCTTGACCACCGTGAGGGTTTTGAGCAGAAGTCATTGCACTTACAACTTTATTCATTAGTTTTCCGTTAAACCATAATCCGCCTGTTGTATCTAAGAACTGCTTCATTTGAGATGGCATGTTTCCGAATCTAGTTGGGACACTGAAAATTATTGCGTCTGCCCATTCTAAATCGTTTAGGGAAACAGTTGGAAAACATACTGCGACTTCTTCAGTAAAGTGCTTCCAAGCAGGATTAGAATCAATTACTGATTGAGGAGCTAATTCTTGAACTTTTAAGATCTTCACCTCTGCACCAGCTTCTTTTGCTCCGTCAGAAGCCCATTGTGATAACTGATAATTTGTTCCTGTCGAACTATAACAGATAATTGCAAGATTTACATTTGACATCGTTTTTCTCCTTTAAAAAAAACAATATATTTTTATGCAAAAATTTCCTAATGATTATTTTGTCCGTGTAATTATTACTAATACATATAAATTAAACATGTTTTTACAAAAAAACAATCAAAGTATCTGTTTTTTTATATACGTTTGTACATTGTCTTCCTTATTTATTCATTCAATCTTGTATCTTGTAAGCTATAATTCTATTATTTAAAATTCTAATAGTGATTTCTGATTTTCTGTACCCACATTTTCAATATTAAAAAGTTTTTTGAATAAATCGATATCCATATTAGAGTCCTTAGAATTAGCCAAATCTTTCAAAACCCTAATAGGATCTTTTAAGAATTGATTTATTATACTACTCAAATGTTTATTTATTACTTTCAAGTCATGCTCCGATAAATTTGGAAGTTTATTTTTAATGCTTTCTTGAGTTTCCAGTTGAATCGACGATGCCTTTTTTTTCAGTGCTGTAATTATAGGAACAATATCTAATAAATTGACCCATTTCTTGTACTCATCAAGTTCTCCTTCAATCATATTCATAATTTTTTGGGAGGCTTTTTTTCGTTCCATTATATTAGAATTTACAATATCTTGGAGTTCATCAATGTTATATAAAAAAGTGTTTGCGAATTCACATATATTAGGGTCGATATTTCGCGGTACTGAGATGTCAATAAAATATAAAGGCTTTACTTTTCGAAACTTGCTTACCTTCATAACCATCTCTCGTGTAATCAAATATTCCTTTGCCGAAGTTGTGCTAATTATTAAGTCAGATTCCATCATTGAATTCAGCAGTTCATGAAACGGCTTAATTTCAACAGAATAACGATTTGCTAGTAATCTAGCATTTTCATATGAACGATTAATAACTGTTACTCTGTTTGCACCATTTCCTTGTAGATTTTTACAGGCTAACTCTGCCATTTGTCCTGCTCCAAGAATTAATATCGATGTATTATTTAGAGTCTTAAAAATCTTCTTTGCTAATTCAATTGCAGCATAACTAACCGATACTGCTTTAGAACCAATTTCAGTTTCAGTATGGGCTCTTTTTCCAAGTGTAACTGCTTTTTTAAATGAATGATTAAATACTGTACCAGTTGTATTTTCTCTTTGAGCTAACAAAAAACTAGTACGAACTTGTCCTAAAATCTGTGTTTCACCTAAGATTAATGAGTCTAAACCACATGTAACTTTAAATAGATGTTCAATCGCTAAATCTTGTTCATAAAAGAACAAATAAGAAAAGAGTTCATTTTTTTCAATGTTAAACCATTCTGCTATAAATTCTGTCAGCTCATTTTTCCCTTTATTAGATTCATTAACTACCGCGTATATTTCAGTACGGTTACAAGTTGATAAAATGACATTTTCAATGATACTTGATTTTTTTTGTAATGCTTTCATTGCAATAGCGTATTCAGAAGGATTAAACGTAAGTTTTTCCCTAATTTCAACAGGAGCAGTTCTATGGTTTAAGCCAACAACTAAAATATGCATTTTTATCACCTTTTTTATGCCTTCTATAATTGCTTTTGGTTATCAATTGAATAATAAAATAATTAAAGAAGAGGGACCATATCTGCACTACCATGATCCGCTCTTCCTTCTATATTATTGATTTGCTTTTTTAACCCATTCAGCTACAGTAACTGTACGTTTTGCCTGATGTTTTACAGCAGCTTCTACATCCTCAATCATTTTTCCATCTTGACCGACAGTAACACTAGTTCCATATGGATTACCACCTGCTCCAAAAGTAACAGGATCTGTATATCCTGGAGCAGCGACAATTGCACCCCAATGATACATTGATGTATAAAGAGATAATATTGTAGCTTCTTGACCTCCATGTGGGTTTTGAGCTGAAGTCATGGCACTAACAACTTTATTAACAAGTTTTCCGTTGAACCATAGCCCACCAGTTGTATCTAAAAACTGTTTCATTTGAGCTGGCATATTACCAAATCTAGTAGGTACACTAAAAATTATGGCATCAGCCCATTCTAAGTCATCTAACTTTACTTCTTGTACATCTTTAGTAGCCTCAACATGAGCTTTCCACGCTGGATTGCCTTCTATTACAGATTGTGGAGCAAGTTCTGGGACTTTTAATACTCTTACTTCAGCCCCAGCTTCTTTCGCTCCTTCTTCAGCCCATTTTGAAAGCTGATAATTAGTTCCACCCATACTGTAATAAATCACTGCCAATTTTACATTAGTCATTTTTTTATTCTCCTTATCAGATGCATTTCCAAATAATTTGGATAAGAAACCCATATATACACCACCTATTATGTCATTCTTTTATTTTCTACATTCATTTATTCGAAATTATCTTCTGATACCAGTTTGCCGCGAACTCGACTTCTTGCATGGTTAATTGATGACCTCTATTCTCCCAATGAAGTTCTACATCCGCATTAGCCTTTTCTAATAAAGATTTTAATTCGGCCGATTCCATGGGAGAACAAATTGGATCATTCGTACCAGAAGCAATAAATACTGTTTTACCTGATAAGTCTGGAAGTTCAATTCCTTTTCTCGGTACCATAGGATGATGAAGAATAGCACCTTTTAATGCATTTTGATAGTGAAATAATAAACTTGCAGCTATATTGGCCCCATTTGAGTATCCTAATGCAATAATATTATTTCGGTCGAAACCATACTTTTCTGCTGCATCATCAAGAAATTCATTTAATTCTTTTGTTCGGAAAATAAGGTCTTCTTCATCAAAAACCCCTTCAGCTAATCTTTTGAAAAATCTTGGCATTCCATTTTCCAATATATTTCCACGAACGCTTAATACAGAAGCTTCATCGTCAATTATTCCAGCAAGAGGTAATAAGTCTAATTCATTACCGCCAGTACCATGAAGTAATAAAAATGTTGGTTTTGTTGGATCTTGACCTTTATTGAATATATGCTTCATCGTTTATTTGCCTCCTTTAGGTTTTTCGATTTATCACCAATTGATACGTAGTTATTTCAGAAATTTATGATTGCCTCTTTTAAAGGCAATGTATCTGGATCTTTGAAAGCAAAATAATCAATCCAGTTCCATGTAATCAGTCAAGTTCTCTTACTTGTATCGGTAGCAAAATTTGCTCAATTTTTGCTCTATGAGGTTCATACTGTGATGGCAACATTAATTTTTCACCCATTGTTTCTTGAGATTCATCATGAGCAAACCCTGGAGGATCTGTCGCAATTTCGAATAGAATTTCACCATGTTCTCTAAAGTAAATGGCATTAAAATAATTTCTGTCTTGAACAGGAGTGACACCATATCCATTAGATGAAATGTAGTTTTTCCATTCCAATTGATCCTTGTCATCACTAGCTCGCCATGCAATGTGGTGTACTGTTCCAACACCCATTTGTCCACGTCCACTACGAGTTAATTTTACGTCGATAATATTTCCAATATCCGCAGTAGAACGATATCGAGCAAAGTCACCTTCTCTACCAACTAATTCAAGTCCCATTACTTTTTCTAACAATTCAGCTGTTTTGTTAGGCTGGGTTGAATATAAAGTTGCTCCACCAAAACCTTTGATAGCAACTTCAGGTGTTACTTCACCGAATGTCCAAGTATTGATATCTCCTTCTTCTCTTTCAACAATTTCTAAGTGAAGACCATGTGGATCATCGAATAGCAAATATTGTTCTCCAAAGCGATTCATGATTGTAAAAGGAATATTGAATTTTTCTAGTCTTTTTTTCCAAAATTCCATAGCCCCTTTGGGAACAACATATGAAGTAACTCCTACTTGACCGTCTCCAATGGTTCCTTGATGAGCTCTTGCCCAAGGGAAAAACGTAATAATTGTTCCTGGTTTTCCACCTTCATTACCAAAATAAAGGTGATAAGTACCTGGATCATCAAAATTGACGGTTTGCTTAACCATACGCAACCCTAATATTCCTGCATAAAAATCTAGATTTTCCTGTGGATCCCCTACAATTGCTGTGATATGGTGAATACCCATTGTTTTCTTACTCATTTGTCAACTCTCCTTTTAAATTAAAGATTAGCTGTATTAAGAAACTTAGTAAGCATAGTCAATTAATAAAAAAAATAATAATATTATTTTTAGTTTAAGAATTATTAATTCAAGATATTTTAGAATAAAAATGTATCTAAAGCATATTTACCAGGACCGGTTAAAACTACACTAATAGCCACTGCTAGCAAAGTTAAGTTATATTCATATCCATTTGATGTCGCCCATATTCCGTTTGGCGCATGAACTTTAATAATTGCCATTGCCATAGTCCCAGCAATCAAAATTCCTGCTACAGGGGTTAATAATCCAAAAGCAAACAATATTCCGCCAATAAATTCTGCTAGGCCCGCAATTAGCGCGATTGTTACTCTTGGTTTCATGCCAATAGAATCAAACCATCCACCAGTACCTTTCAATCCGTATCCACCGAACCAACCAAATAATTTTTGAGCACCGTGCCCGATGAACAATATACCAACTACCAATCGAATCAATAATAAACCTATATTTATCATATTAACTCCTCCTAAAATATATATATATCTTTAAATCGAGATAAAATAGTAAAAAAAATTTTAAGAATAAACTTTATTTCTTACTTTATTCAAAAGCTTAGCAAAAGTATCAGTCTCATCAAAATCTAATGAATCAAACATATTACTAATGAAATCATTGTATTTCGGCATAATTTCGTTCATCAATTCATTACCTTCATCAGTTAATATCACATGTATTACTCGGCGATCATCTGGACATGGAATTCTGCATAATAAATCTCTTTGTTCTAGCTTATCTATAACATATGTCATCGAACCACTTGAGACCAATATTGAATTTCCAATTTGTTGTATTGTTTGTTTCTCTTTTTGATATAGTACTTCTAAAACAGAAAACTCAGTTATGCTTAAATTGTATTTTGCCATTTCGTCCTTTATTCGGTCATGAATTGCTTTAGATGTTTGCATTAATAGTAGAAAAGGTAGATTTTTGCATTTCTTTTCCATTAATTTCACCCCCTAAAAATTATTTCAAATTAAAATATCTTGAATACAAGATAATATTAATACTTATTATTTTTTTTGTCAATAAGCTTTTATATTTTTGGATTCAGCCAAATACCTATGTTTATGGTAATTACATAAAAGAAATATGCGATATTCACAAGAAAATTCTATAGTATCTCAATGAATGCAATATAAGAGAGTTGAGAAAAATTACCATGTTCCCTAATAGAAACCCTGAGTTGTTATTTCTGTCTTCAATAGTTTATTATGGGAATGAGCGGTTT
The DNA here is from genome assembly GCF_004138285.1 of Gottfriedia acidiceleris. GTDB lineage: Bacteria > Bacillota > Bacilli > Bacillales > Bacillaceae_G > Gottfriedia > Gottfriedia acidiceleris_A. Next base: position 91,723 of record NZ_SCFN01000018.1, read on the forward strand.
TTTATTCGGTTTTTCTCTTAATTAAAAGTAATAAGCTATTTTGGGATGTTTTGATAACATCTACTTTAAGTAAAAATAAATTAGTGCATTAAATAATATCATCTAGAATAGAGAGAAGTGAAATTATGGAATTAAGAGAATTAGAATTCTTTATAGCCATTTGCGAGGAATTACATTTTACAAGGGCAGCAGAAAAATTAGGAATATCACAACCTGCTTTAAGCCGTCAAATAATAGCTCTTGAAGATAAGTTAGGAGTACGTTTATTTGATCGCTTAGGTAAAAAAATCGCCATAACAGAAGCTGGTAAAATTCTACAAGAAGAATCCGAAAAAATATTCACTAATATAAAATATATCTATGAACAAATTGGAGAGCTTCAAAAAGTAAAAAGGGGTAATCTGATCATTGGTGCAATGTCGGAAGAGTTAAGTCAGCTTGCGTCTGTAATTTTCCTAGAGCTTCACCGAATGTATCCCTATTTACAAATGAAGATCATTATGTCTGATAATATTGAGGATAGAGTTATTCAAAATGAAATCGACATAGCATTGACACACATGCCTTTAGAGAATGAACAGTTAACAAATACCCCTTTATATAATGAAGAATTTTATTTAGTTGTTCCTTTTGACCATCATTTAGCTGAAAGAGAAAAAGTTGATTTTGAAGAGATTAAGGACATACAACTTGTCCTAAGTCCCAAAAACCACAATTGCCGAAAATTAATTGATGATGCCGCTACATCTATGGGATTTGTCTTCAAGCCTATCATAGAATTAACTGATGTTAATTCCATTTTGAGTATAGTAAAAGCAGGTATTGGAGCTACCATACTTCCCAATACTCTTCTCACTTCGCAGAATTCTGAAACCCTTAAAGTAATTAAAATAGTGAATCCTGTAATTACTAAGGAAATTGCCATTGTACATCATAAAGAGAAGTATATTGGATCTGCTGCTAGAAATTTTATTGACTTGTTGGTTGCATATGTGAATTTGACAAGTCTTTATGAAAAGGATAATGAAATTGCTTTGATTCATTCTTAACAGTTCTCATAAAAAATTCCCCATTCCATAAAACGGAATGGGGAAAAGTTAAGAGTAAATATCTCTTAAAGTTATTATTTTAACGTTGTTTTTTAGGCAATTTTATTCGGTGAACACTGCCACCTTGAGTTCCGACAAACAAATATTCTTCGTCAGGCGATAGTACAAGTGCAGTCGTATTTTTGTTATCGAGGCCTTCGGATATATTAGTCCATGTTACTCCCCCATCCACACTCATTAACACACCACGACCTCCTTTAAGAAGTCCCCTTTGTTTAAAGGAACCAGTAGCAGCATAGATAACATTTGGATTACTAGGGGAAACGATGATATCATTTACATACATGTCGAGCTCAGACTCAGCATACTTTGCTTTTTCTAGGGTTTTCCCTCCGTCAGTGCTGACATACAAATGGGTTCCTCCAACCACTAAATGGTTTGAATTGTTTGAATCAATCGCTAAACTGCTTACAGGAACGTTTTGAATTTTTTGGAATGATTGGCCCATGTCTTTGGACAAAAATAGACCGTCATTTCCGCCTGCCCAAATTCGGTTAGGATCTTTTGGATCACCGGCAATAGCTGTAAACTTGTGTTCTTGCTTTATATCTTTCCAATTTTCCCCACCATCCTGGCTAATCCACAGACCAGTCATACTAGACCCAGGGATAGTATATGGGATCACGATTTCATTCGGGTTGGCTGGGTGAACCAGCATGTTAAGAGGTACTGAGTCATCTTCAAATTTTAAATCCCAGTTTTGTCCTCCGTCCTTGCTTCGGTAAACATTCATTGTCCCTACCCCACTAAAGCGTATTTTATAAACGACATTTGGTTCTGTTGGAGACGAAGCAATTTGAAACACTTGTTCTCCAAATCTTCCTTCACCTTCAGCCGCTCCCCATTCGAGTGTTGTGGAATCAACTTTTTTTAGGACTGGTAATGCTGTCCGGTACGTGTTGGAATCCGTTCCGGCAAGTAACTGGTATCCTTTGGAGTTCTTGGATATAGCCAAGTCATAAACCGTTGCTCCAGGAATACCGACTCGATTATATGTTTGCCCTTTATTCTGTGTTTCATAGATTCCTGCTTGTTCAGAAGAAACATAAAATGGGCGATTACCAAATCGAGAAGATTTTGTACCTAAGGCAAAATCGATTTCATAGGAGTTATAACCTGGGAGCGGTTTTTTCCAGGATTCCCATGATTTTCCGTAATTACGGCTTACCCATATTCCATCATACGCTGTTCCTACATAAATACCACCATCCAAAATTTTTACAGCAGATACATTACTAAATGGTACTTGATCGTGCGTAATTTCTTTCCAATCTTTACCTTTGTTAAAGGAAGCGTACAAACCGGTACCCCATGTACTAGCAATTAGAATATCTTGATTACCTAGTATTTCCTTTGTATTTGAATAAAGCGGTTGAATCAATTGCTCGGATGTAGCCTTACCAGAGAATACGTCTTTTAGAACGTAAACGCCGTCTGATGAAAGGTACAGGTTATTATTCACAAGCTCTGCGTCATTTAGATATGGCCACCATCCAGATAATTTCTCCCAGTTCATACCTCTATCCAAGCTGACATAGACTTCGTTTTTCGTAATTGCAACTAGTTTCTGTCCACTTTCATCAATTACTAAGTCAGATATATCTATATCTGGAAAAGGTAAAGTTCTCCATGTTTTTCCGCCGTCTTTGCTGGCTAATATTTTACCCATATAAGTTGGATCAACCAATCTATCTGCTGAATTAATTGGCACATAAATATTTTGTTCATTTGTGGGATCAACCACCATTGTCCTTGGCAATCCTCCTAAGACAGGAAAATTTCGATACTCATGCCAAGTATCTGTCCCATCCTCCTTAAGGAAAAGAGAAGGATTCTCTCTGGATAACACTGTCATGCTATTAGGATTTTTTGGATCAAAATTCATCAGGCCAGTATTAGAGTAAGGTCCAACTGAGTCCCAGGATGAAGCGTGTTCCTTATCAGCTGGTAATTTTTCCAGATAACCAGAACCTATTATGCTTGATTCGTCAGTCGAGGAATTATTGACTGTCGAAATTGCATCAATACGATAGATTCCCACTTCGCTTGTCTGAACTGGCACACGCCACCAATGACTACGATCTAATACAGAAGTCACTTGATTTGTCTTTCCGCTTGGAGTTCGTATAGTCACTTTTGGTGCTTGTGACAAATCAACCGGACTGTATATAAAGGCTTCCGTTTCATTCACTGATGATGCTACTGGATCAGGTGTTGCAGTAATTTGAAGATGCCTTACAGTAAATTGGTATGGCTCACGCAAATGTTGAGATTCTGTTGCTGATTGTATATTTCCTTCTATCCATCCCGAAATAACCGCATCCTGATCCGGTCTATCCATATTGATGCTCACTTCAACATTGACCTGTTGACCTGGTTCTATATGAATATGAGATGGATTCACAGTTACCGCTGCCTCGGATTTTGAATCGTCTTTAACCGTGAAATCCATATCAACCGGTTTTTCACCGTGATTGTTCAAAGTTAATGAAGCGCTTTTATGAATCTTCGAATCTTTTAAATCGGCAATTCCTAAATTTAATGCATTAGGTGAGGCGACGACATTCGTTTCCGCCGCAGCCTTAATATCCAATCTTCCTGCCCCTTGTGTAAGCACATCATATGATGCCAATGGTTTCGCGGTTTCTTTTAAAGCACTGGAAATCTCTCTGGCATTCCAATCCGGCTTGAGTTGTTTCAGAAGCGCAGCTGCACCCGCCACATGTGGGGCTGCCATACTTGTCCCACTCATTCTTGTGTAACCGGACTCATCATTCTGTTTCTTAATATAAGTCGAATTGATTTCAACACCTGGAGCGACTAAATCAGGCTTTGCTCGAAGGTCGGAATTACCACGAGAACTAAAGGAAGCCATTCTATCCGTTGCGTCTTTTCCAGAAACCGTTATTTTGACAGGTCCCTTGGCCAAGTAGGACTTTAATTCCTCAGCTTTTGTTTCATCAATTTTCATTGCGACCAGCGTTTCCAATCGGCTATCCACTGATGAATCTGCTAGGAATTGATCTTGTTCTTGCATCTCTCCACTTAAGTTAGATGAATATTGAGATGGAATCGATTCTCCTAATTTAAAAACAGATGCAAGTTGAGGACCAAGTTGCATAGGCTGGAAAAAGAGCGCAGCCTCGGCCCCTTTTTCTTGAGCTGTTCTCCCTGCTGTATAGAAATATTGCTGTGGATCAGCACCTTGAGGCAATTGAATGAGAACAATCTTTCCTTTTACATCTAATCCATTATAGTTTTCAGGTCCTCCTTCTCCAACATCTACCAGCTCGCGAGTGGTTTCTGCTTCAGGAGGATTAGCTGTAAACCCAAGGCGGGTAATAGATAAGTTCTCTTCAAGAGGTGAAACCATCTTCGCTGCTGGTACTTTAATACCGCTTGCACTTGCTCCAACAGCAAGTACCCCCTCAGCCATAGCTGGAGCACCAATGGTACCATAATCAGGTCCCGCATTCCCTGCTGCCGCGACAACAACTACACCGGCATCAACAGCATTGTGAGCAGCTTGAGAGATAGGATCATTACCATCACCAGGACCACCTATACTCATATTAATTACATCTGCTGGGAATGGATTGTCTGGCGAAATAGAAGCTTCTATTCCGTCAATGATATCAGATGTATATCCTATTCCATCTTGGTTTAGGACTTTATAGGCTGTGATGGAAGCATCAGGAGCCACGCCGGTCACATTTCCATGCGCAGCAATGATTCCGGCAACATGGGTTCCATGGCCGTAGTCGTCCATCGGATCATTATCATGATTGACAAAATCATATCCCCCGACAACTTTATGCCCTTGCCCGAATCCCCCTCCAAGGTCAGGGTGATTATAATCCACACCTGTGTCAATTACAGCGACTGTCACTCCCTTCCCTGTAATTCCTTGATTGTTTTGGTCGTGCTTAGACCAAACGTCAGGAGCACCAATCAAAGGGACGCTGTCTGCTAAGTCTGCATGATATTCTTGATCCGGATATACCGCTTTTACTCCAGGAAGTGAACGCAGTTCATCAATTTTGTTTTTGGGTACTTGTAATGCAACTCCGTTAAATGTGAACGTATATTCGTTAGATTTGTTGAATGGAATCTTCTTTTCTTTTATTTCTTGTATTACTTTCCCGTGAGATTTTTTCAAATTATCAATTTGATCTTTTATCTTTCTTTCTGTAGTTTTGGAAACGGCTCCAATTTGTTCTAAATGAGGTGTGGTTTGAATGGCAGGAGCACCTTCCATTTCGACCACAACACGTGTCATCGCATCATCGGGACTTGATCCTTGCGCCTTACTTATTGGAGCATCAAAAATAAATTTAGCATTAGAGAATACTAGGGCTGAAGCAACCATACCAGTCGCAGCTCTTCCCTTATACCACTTAGTTCGTTTTTTCATCTTTGCATCACCTTTATCACAAATTACATTTCAGGACAGCTGAATTACCCCAACAAAAACGGAAAAATTATACTATTCTAAATGTTAAGGCTATTATATGGTGATATATTTTTCTGGTAAATGACATTCTTGTTATCATAATGATTCATTTTAGTTATTAATAAAAAAGAATGAAACACAAAACTATATCAGGAAAATAAATATAACTCTATTCTTTTAAGCTTCTTTAGTGAAAAATAAATTTATTTTTTAAAATTGGATAGTTCTTTATTTAAGGAAGAATAGGATAAAATGTCAAATTGTAATTACTCATCTTTTAAAGGATTGACCTTCTTTGTTTCTGATAAAACTTTATCAAACCATTCTATTAAAATACTAAAAATCACGGTTATTAATATGAGAGTTAGATCCTTATGATAAACAAATTCAAAGAAAATCAAAAAAACTGCTCCAATTTGAGAACAGCTTTTTTCTTAGGATAACTCAGCGTTTTAATTACTCATATTATTAGAAAAAATAATAGGAAATAGATGTTTCAATAATATAACATTTTGTATTTTTTAATTAACATTTTTTTATGGTCAATTACAAGATTTAATGTTGAAAATAATCACTTCAATCCAAGTAAAATCTTTAAACGCAGTTATGAAGCTTTGGTTAGATCAGATGAAATTACTGATTTTTTGAATACTTTTTTATGGCGATAATATTCAAAAGTTGCAAGTATAATATTGATTATCGCAATGATAAAATCTCACCAGAATACGGCAGTCATATCGATATTTTTTGCTAATTGACCTGTAAAATAAGAGATTACTATGAATGCAGAACTTGATCCGGTGCTTACATAAACCGATATTGTTGCTTTATTTTTAGGGAATAATTCTATAATTACTGTAATACATAATTGAAATAAACCTGCAGTTTTAAAACCGATAAGAAAAGAACAAACTATTATCAATATAGGTTGGTTGCAAAAATAATAATATCAATAAAGATAAAGAAGTTAAGAAAGGATACAAAATTAAAATTACGATGAGACTAATAAACCGATTGATAACTAATGCAATTATTAATACGGACCGACTCGAAACATACATACAATAGCTTCTTTTGAAACACTGCCTTAAGCATCTGTAACTGTTTGGTAATAAAAGCAATGTGAAACTTTGTTTCCATAGTATTGCTCGTAGTTAGTGGGTTTACTACATATGCACTAGTAACTGCGTTATGGTTGTTTAAATTAATACAATTTTAAATTTTTTCAAAGTGATAGTTTCTTGGCTATCTCTTTTTCTTTCTCTCAATCTTTATTATTCGTGGTTTCAAGTTTATTTAGGTAATCTCTTAAAAAGCCAATGGATCGGTTTATATAAATGGTGTCATAATATAGCTTTGTCATCATTAGAGATCCTTCAATAGTGGATATAAATATAGTTGTAAAAGTTTCAGAATCTATCGTAGGAATGATTTCTCCGTTTTTTATCCCATTTCGAACTATTCGAAGAATCATTGAATATAAATCATTCATGGCCCTTACTGTCGCCTCCCTTAAATCGGGATGTGCATCATCTGACTCTATCGCTGCATTTAAGATCGGACAACCTCCAGGAATGGGCTTCCCTTCTACTAAAAACAAAAAAACATCAAGTATAGCATTCAGCTTTTCAATAGTAGTATTTTTGTTTTCAATTTCTTTTTGAAAAGTCATGGACATGGGATTAATTGAGTAAGAAAATGCATCCAATGAAAGTTCTGCTTTACTCTTAAAGTGATTATATATTCCACCTTTTTTCATCCCAGTTATTTCCATGATAGTAGTAATAGGAGTACTCATATAACCTTGTGTATTTAATAGTCCAGAGGCTTTTTCAATAATCATCTGCTTAGTTCGTTCGCCTTTACGCATATTTTTGTCCTCTTTTCTGAATGATTTTTCATACTGATTGGTCTGTTATATTTAGTATAACTCTATAAGTCTTCAAATTCACATTATTTTTATCTGAATCTTTTAATTATATTGACAAATCACGTCTTTTAAAATATATAATAAAAACAGACCGCTTTGTATATTTTTAATGAAAGGGTGTTAATATGAGTAAAAAAGTTTTTGACATGAAAAAAATTATGAATGGTGAGGTCCCACCACCGCCCATTGCAAGGTTAATTGGTGCGGAACTTGTAAATGTCGAAGAAGGAAAAGCAGTTTTTGAATTACAATGTGATACAGAAAAACATGCGAATCCTATGGGTACAATCCATGGTGGGATTTTATGCGATATTGCAGATATGGCGATGGGTGTAGCCTTTGCGAGTACATTAGAAACTAATGAAACATTTACAACCGTTGAACTTAAAATTAACTATTTAAAACCCGTCTGGAACGAAAAAATTATAGCAAAAGGAGAGGTAATGAAAAGAGGAAATACTATAGGGTTGATTAAGTGTGATGTTTTTGATGAAGGAGGTTCCTTAGTCGCCCATGCTTTAAGCACATGTATGATTCTTCGAGGAGAAAAATCAACAGGAAGATAGGTGTACAATTTTAGCTTATAAATTTATAACGTAAAAACATATAAATCATTTGGTATTTAGTAATTTAAGATTCTTACCTTAATAAAAAGAGGGAATTTAATTCCCTCTTTTTTTGACATCTTAATTCGATATTTATTTATACTATTTCAACACAATAGCTGAATAGTGGTCCCCAAAACCAAATTATCTGTCTATTATTCGGGTTCATAATCGTACAATGAATATTTTAAATTAATCATCTAGAGTTTTTGTGATAGCTAAATTAAAAAAAGGAGCGTTTCTCGATGTCTCATTTCATTCTCCTCGTTCCAATTTTTTAATTTGTTCCTGCTGCTCCTTAACCAATTTTTCCATCCCGTTGTATATTGTTCTTTCTATTTTTAATGAATTCTTTAGTTTTCGAATGGCTTCTTTTTGCTGTTCAACTGTCTCGGCTTGCTTTATTAACCAAAGTAAATCTTTTAGATTAACATTGTCTAAATAGTCATAATGATTACAGTAGTCTTTTATTCTTTTTATATTTTGTCCATCTGTCATAACCCTTCATCCTCTCTATTAATCAATAAAAAAGGAGAAGAGCAGTATGCCCTCCTCCCATATCTCATGCAAAATGTTGTTATACTATTTTATCCCTATTCCTTTACCTTATTCAGAACACTGTTCTTTCTTCAATATATAAAGTAGATAATTATCCCTATAAAAATCCAGATACAGAAAACAACATGTAAGAAAAACTAATTGTAAAACTAGTATCCCAGGGAAGTTTAGTTTGAAAGTAAATAATCACTTGTAAGTGAGGTTTTTCCTCTTTTCATCTGATATGTTTCATACGAGACTTCTTAGACTAATCTGCGAACACTGCCATGTTGATTGATACTAATAGGTGAAAGTTAAATCACCTGTTAATCAATATAAAACCACTAGGTGCAAATGGTGATTTTACTCTTTTCAGACGAGGACTACGAACTAGGTTTTTTAAGCTAAGCAATTTTTTATGAGTAATGAAATTATTTTTTTAAGTGTGTAAAATGTTCATTCTTTTAATAAAGTTGTTGTCTACATGTAACTTTTCAATAAACTTTAGTTACATAAAAAAAACTGCCCCCAAAAAGAATCGAGAACAGGATTGATCGTTACTAAATATTATCCAATGTATTATTATTAAATATTTAAACTTGTACTTCTTGATCAAATCCAAGAATGTTTTCAATCATTAATGAAAGTTTGTTTAGTATTTCTTCGTCACCACAACTCCAAACTTCCATTTCATCTACATAAAATGTGAAAATTTTGTTATTAAGGATTTTTCCTTTTTTTGTTTTTTCGTTTTCTACTAGTTCAAAATATACTTCACCTTCTGTAGCAATAATACCAATGATTCTTGATATTCTTGTAGAATTTAATAATCCTACTTCTTCATTTAATGCATATTTATTACCTACGATTTTTATAAAACTACGTGTAGCCGAAGGAGATTCTCTTTTAAATTGCTTAAGGAAAAACTTCATTTTATCTTTATTATTGTCTTTGCTGCTGTATTCTTCAAGGATTTCAAAGACTGTTTTTGTTACTTCTTTATTTTTAATACGATATGAAAACGTTTCTTGTAACGAAATACCTTTGTTTCTTAGAACGTTTAGCAATGATGTTTGGATCATATTTTTACCTCATTTCCTATTATTTACTAAACAACTTGGTATCGAAACCATTTTGAGAAAGAATAATGTTATTAAAATATCGCATGCGTTTGTTGTAGTAAAAGATCGGCTTTTTCGTCGAATTTTTTATTAATTATCTGGCATTAAAATATGCAGCCTAAGTCCAGAGTGATTGGAGCAAAAGCTGCATATTTTATTCTTTTATTTAATAGGTTATTACTTTATCAGTAAACCTTTTTTATCTATTTATTTACCTTCATGAGCTCCAAACATATCTTGAGCATATTGAACACCTAATCCATAAGCTCCACCATGTTCTTTCGCAATATCTAAAACTTGGTTATAAGTTGCACCGTTAGCCCAGTCACGTTGTAACTCAAGCATATATTGCATCCAAGTAATTGGGTGTGCTCCAGCTTGAATCATACGTTCAATAGCCATATTATGAGCTTCAGTAGATACACCACCAGAAGCATCAGTTACAACATACACATCATAA
>NZ_SCFN01000019.1 GCF_004138285.1 Gottfriedia acidiceleris
AAATTTGACAAAGGTTTCAATAATTATGACTAGTTATAATAAGCCAGAGTATATTACAAAATCTATTCAATCAATTTTAAATCAAACGTATTCTGATTTTGAATTAATTTTAATGGATGATAATTCAAATGAAGAAACTCTATTAAAAATAAGACCATTTCTGAACGATCAACGAATACGTTTTTATCAAAGTGATGTGAAATCTATAGAAGAAAGAGTTGAGAAAATTAGATACGCTGAATTAATAAATCAAGCACTAAATATAGCACAAGGTGAATATATATCCTACGCGACTGATGATAATTGTTATAGAAAAGATCGTATAGCAAAAATGGTCCATTTTTTAGATGAAAATCCAAACGTAATGGTTACTTATTCTGCTTCATTAGTAAATTTTTTAAATGAAAATAAAGAAGTAGTTAAAACAAAATTAAGAGCAACTCAAGGGATTGTTTCAATAGCGCCATGTCAGATCGATCATTGTTCTATTATGCATAGGCAATCTATATTACCCGTAATAAAAGAAAAGTTCGGTTCTTACTGGGATATCGACCCAGCGTTTTATAGGATTGGGGATGCTCGATTTTTTTGGAGGCTAAATCAGTTTTGGGATTTTTACCCAATTAGAGAAATATTAGATGATAATTTTATTACTGAAAAATCTATCCACTTTCAGTTGGCACAAAAAGAAAAGAGTGAGTTTATTCAATTGTTACCACCACAAAGAACATGTAAAGAGTTAAGAGAGGATTTAAGATTGAAGAAAAAAACTCAAAAGAAAATGGGGGGATAATATGAGTATATATCTCTCAAATTACTGGTTACTTTATAGTGAGTTTTTAAATATTTTTAGAGAACTAAAATATAGAGATGTACCGATAGCAATCATGACAAATTTTTATCAACAAATCGATGAAGATCTTAAAAGACTAATGGAGAAAAATGATTTTCATTTGCAATTAAAACATGCAAATCTTACTGAATTATGCCAAATCCAACCTTTTTTTGAGGACTTACTAATACCTTTAAAAAATCCTATTAAAAAAGTAGAAAAGGGCAAAACACTCATTAATCTAGATTATATTAGAATAACTGGTAGAAAAATGAATGAATTCTTTAATAGAGAAAAAACAGTCATTTTATCTCGATCAAAAAATGACACTTACTCAGAAATTCCAAATCTATTTATTGGAAAGTTCAAAGTTGATACGACTGAATATTCAAGTAGGTTAATTGAAAGTGCAAACGAAATATTAAATAATCTTAAAGAACATCCTGCACTCGGTAATTCATTTTTTAAAAATACATTCATTCAAAGGATTCCTTTAATTGTAGATACAATAGAAACTGTTTTTAATATATATGAGCAAATTGACATTTCTACAGTTTTAGTAGGTACTTCAGAGGATATGGTCAGTCGAGCTCTCGGTATAGTCGGATTGATGAAAGGCGTTCCAAGTATATGTCTACAACATGGAATACTTATGGGAGAAGAAGCTTTCATGCCAGTATTTACTAGCCATATAGCTGTTTATGGTGAATATGAAAAAAGATGGTATATAAATCGTGGTGTACAAGCTGAAAGGATTGCAACAATTGGTCATCCACGTTATGATGACATTTTTATTTATCCAAAATCAAGTAAAAATGAATTCTTAAAAAAGTATAAACTAGAAGAAAATAAAATTACTATTTTAATTGCTACGGGTCCAAATACTGATACAAATAAGTTTAAAAAAATGGTTAGTTTACTAGTCAGAAATAAAATATTCCAAATTTTAATTAAACCACATCCATGGGAATTAGCAAAGAACCGAGTTAAGCTATATATGGATTTAAAGCGACAATATAGATCAGTCCATGTAGTAACAGATCGTAGTGTACTAACTCATGAATTAATATCACATTCTGATTTAGTAATAGCATCGTTGTCTACCGTAGCCCTAGAAAGTTGCTTATTTAATAAACCAACGTTTGTATATTATTTTTTACAGAGTAATCGCCATTATGATTACTTTGATCGATTAGGAAAATACACTCAAAGCGATCCGAATGAACTAGTAAACATCATGTCCTATTACTTTTATAGCACAGAAGAAAAACTTAAATATGAAGAAGTTAAAACCAACTTTTTAATAGATTCCTATAATGTGAAGAATTCCGGAAAAGAGCTTTCTAATTTAGTTAATGAATTAGCAAGGGGTGAAAAACTTTGTTTTTTAAAGATAAAAAAATTTTGGTTATAGGTGGTACAGGCACTATTGGAAAAAATATCGTAAAACATCTCTTAAAAGAAGAACCAGAAGTAATAAGAATATTTAGTAGAGATGAATATAAACAATTTAAATTAAAAAATGAACTTAGTAATGATACAAGACTAAGATTTTTAATTGGTGATATTCGAAATTATGAACGAGTATTGAGTGCAATGGAAGATATTGATTATGTATTTCATACTGCTGCTATGAAACACGTTGAATTTTGTGAATATAATCCTTTTGAAGCTGTCCTTACTAATGTAATTGGCACATATAATGTAATTTCTGCTGCGAAAAATCAGAATGTAAAAAAGGTGGTTTTTACAAGTACAGATAAAGCCATTTCACCTACTAATAATTATGGAGCGACTAAATTAACTGCAGAGAAACTTATCTCTTCAGCAGAATACTCTAAGGGATCTAAAAATACTATTTTTTCAAGTGTTCGATTTGGAAATGTAATAGGATCGAGAGGTTCGGTAATTCCTTTATTCGTTCATCAAGTAAAGGAGAAAAACTTTGTTACTGTAACTGATTTATCGATGACAAGATTCATGATGACATTAGAACAAGCTACGAAACTAACAATTGAATCCCTTAAACTTGCTCAAGGTGGGGAAACGTTTATTTTAAAAATGCCGGTCATTAACTTAAAAGATCTCGCTGAAACTGTAATTGAAGAAACTTCAATAAAATATGGAATTGAACCAACTAAAATAAATATTATTGAAGTCGGTTTAAAGCCTGGAGAAAAAAAATATGAGGAACTAATGACATATGAAGAATCGCTAATCTCATTTGAATTGCCTGATTTATATATTATCCCTTCGTTTTTTTCTTCGAAAAGATTCTATGAGGGAGCAAACAAGCCAAATCCTGGAACTTATAGTTCAGAAGGGGTGACTCCTTTAACTAAAGATCAAGTAAGAAAAATAATTCTACAAGAAAATCTTATCTAAGGAGGAATTTTATGAATGTTTTAGTTACCGGTGGTACCGGTTTTATTGGTAGATGGGTAGTTGGACGATTACTAAAAGATCAGCAAAAAGTATGGATTGTCGATAATTTATCTAATTCAACCATTGAAAATATAATGGAATTTATTGATGATGAAAACCTTAAAGGATTAAGGATTATTGACCTAAAAGATAGAGAGTCAATACAAGAACTTTTTAGTAATATAAAATTTGATATTTGTTACCATTTAGGTGCAAGTATAAATGTACAAGATAGTATTGATGATCCAGAAATAACTTTTCAGAATGATACGATTGCTACTTTTTATTTACTAGAGGAATGTAAAAAATATCAAGTGAAAATTGTTTTTATGAGTACATGTATGGTTTATGATAAAGCGAACAATGATGAAGGTATAAATGAGAGTTCGACAACTAAGCCTACTTCACCTTATGCAGGTTCAAAAATAGCTGCAGAAAGTATGGTACTGTCTTACTTTTTTTCCTATGGATTACCAGCTGTAGTGTTAAGACCTTTTAATACTTATGGACCATTTCAGAAAACAGGTGGAGAAGGAGGCGTAGTTTCTATTTTTATTCACAATAAATTAAATGGAAAACCTATTAATATTTATGGTGATGGGACTCAAACTAGAGACTTACTTTATGTAGAAGATTGCGCAGATTTCGTAGTAGAAGCTGGGTATAACGATCTCTTAAATGGAGAGATAATTAACGCAGGTAGCGGAAAAGATATATCCATTAATGATTTAGCAAATAAAATATCTCAAAAACAAGTACCTATTTATCATATACCTCATATTCATCCTCAAAGTGAAATTCAAAAATTATTATGTAATTTTCAAAAAGCAGAAAATATTATGCGATGGTCACCTAAAGTGTCTATTGATGAAGGAATATTGCGAACTGAAACTTGGATAAAAACAAAGCTATCGAAAGAGAGCGATTCTAGAAATGAATAAAGATAAATTAGCCATTCACGGCGGACAACCTGTGCGAGAAAATTTTTTACCTTATGGAAAACAAGTTATAAATGAGGATGACATTCGTTCAGTCATCGATATATTAGGTAGTGATTTTCTTACAACCGGCCCAACAATTGAACAATTCGAAAGGGATATAGCTGAATATACAGGTGCTAAATATGCAGTAGCCTTTTCAAGCGGTACTGCCGCTTTACATGGAGCTTGTTTCGTAGCTGGAATAGGAGAGGGAGATGAAGTTATTACTTCTCCAATGACATTCGCAGCTTCTTCAAACTGTGTACTATATCAAGGAGGCATTCCAGTATTTGTTGATATTGATCCGAATACGTATAATATGAGCCCGTCTTTAATTAAGGAAAAGATCACTAAAAATACAAAAGCTATTATTCCTGTACATTTTACAGGTCAGCCAGTTGATCTTGAAAATATCATAAAAATAGCTAAGGAAAACAACCTGATTATTATTGAAGATGCAGCACATGCTCTAGGAGCTAAATATAAGAATAAAAAAATTGGTTCAATTGGTGATATGACTATGTTTAGTTTTCATCCTGTCAAACATATTACAACCGGAGAAGGCGGGATCATCACAACTAATAATAAAGATTATTATCAGAAATTATTACAATTTAGAACACACGGTATCAGTAGATCTAAAGAGTTTCTAAATGAATATCACGGTCCTTGGTACTATGAGATGCATTCACTTGGCTATAATTATAGACTAACAGATATCCAAGCCTCACTCGGAATTTCCCAATTAAAAAAGATAGATTCTTATATTGATAGACGTAAACAAATTGCTAATTTTTATACTAAAGAATTAAAGGCATTAGATGAAATTATACTACCTTATCAAGCTATCGATGGAGATTCAAGTTGGCATTTATATATAATAAAACTCCAAAGTGCTAAATTAACGGCCAATCGAAAAGAAATTTATGAAGCACTACAAAAAGAAAATATCGGTGTAAATGTCCATTATATTCCAGTATATTATCATCCTTATTATCAGAGTTTAGGGTATAAGAAGGGGCTTTGTACGATTGCAGAAAAATGTTATGAAGAATTTATTACACTCCCATTACATGCTGGAATGAGTGTTCAAGACTCGGAGGACGTTGTAAATGCTATTAAAAAAGTATTAAGTTTTTATTCGAAAACTAGTCAGTAATGAATTAATTTATTGAGATTTAAAGGGAGAGTAAAAATGAAAGTGGTAGCAATTATTCAAGCACGAATGGGATCCTCAAGATTACCCGGAAAGGTACTTCGAAAAGTTTTGAATAAACCCTTATTAGAGTATCAGATAGAACGCGTTAAACGGGCAAAGTGTATTAACGAAATAATTATTGCAACAACAATAAATGAAACAGATCAAAAAATTGTGGATTTTTGTGAATTATTGTCGCTGACTTACTATAGAGGATCTGAAGAGGATGTATTATCTAGGTATTATGAGGCAGCTTCTATTTGCCAAGCAGATATTGTTGTACGTATTACTGCTGATTGTCCTTTAATTGACCCCGATATTATTGATCAAATAATCAATGATTTTATTAAAAATCAAAGCCACATTGACTATGTTTCAAATACTGTTCAGAGGAGCTTCCCTATTGGTATGGACGTAGAAGTGATGACTTTTCCTTTAATTGAGTCTATTAATCGATTAGATCTTCCACAATCTTATAGAGAACATGTTACACCCTATATTTATCAATCAGGTAAATATAAAATTAGACAAGTACTTCAAGAAACAAATAAAAGTCATATACGGCTTACGGTTGATACTCCTCAGGATTTAAATTTAATTAGTAAGATATTAGAAGAAATTTATCCGGATAACCCCTTTTTCTCCCTACAAGATATTTACAATTTATTGGATAAAAACCCTAAATTATTATTGATTAATAATCATATTAAACAAAAAAAGATAGAGGATATAAATGATAAATAAAAATATTTTTTTTCGAGTAGATGCTTCTTATGAAATTGGGACAGGTCATGTAATGCGTTGCTTAACCTTAGCCCATCTATTTACTAATTTGGATATAAATATTAGTTTTATATGTCGAGATTTACCCGGGAATCTAAATAAGTTAATAGTGGACCTAGGCTATAAAGTTCACATATTACCTGGTTCAACTAAAGTTACCGAGCCTAAAATTGTCGAAAGCCCTTATGAAGGTTGGTTGAAAGTAGATTGGAAGACAGATGTAATTCAAACAGTAGATATTATAAGTAAGGTAACAACTAACTCTTGTTTACTAATTGACCATTATGCGATTGATTCTAATTGGGAAAAACTATTTTATAGTTATACCGGCAAACAAATCATCGTTATTGACGATTTAGCAAATCGAAGTCATTTCTGTAATATCCTTCTCGATCAAAATATATCTAATAATAAAGAACGATATGATGCCCTAGTGCCAATAAATTGTGTTAAATTTATTGGCACTGAATATGTCATACTTCGCACTGAATTTTATGTTGAAAAAATAAAATTAAAGGAAAGAGACGGTAAAATACGAAGGATCCTTGTTTTTTTTGGAGGAAGCGATCCTACTAATGAAACGCTTAAAACGATTCAAGTTTTAACAAAACCAGCGTACTCAGATATACACATTGATATTGTTGTCGGAGATACAAATCTAAATAAAGAATTAATTAGGTCATTATGTAACAAAGTACCTAATTTTTATTTTCATTGTCAAATTAACTATATAGCAGAATTAATGAGACTTGCTGATATCTCAATTGGTGCAGGTGGAACGACCACATGGGAAAGGTGTTACTTAGGTGTACCAACTTTAACAATAGTAACTGCTGAAAATCAAATTGATATTACAAATATAGCAAATGATATAGGAGTAATATGTAATTTAGGTAAAAGTTCTAAAGTAACAAAAGAAAGAATTGAACAAGGATTGAATTTGTTGATACAGAATCCTTCGAAGGTAGCAAAAATGTCTCAAAAAGCTTTAGGACTTATGGGTGAAAATAAGTTAAATAATTTTATAGAAAGGGTAGTTGAATGCTTAATTGATCCGGATTGAAGACTTTAAACTTAAAGATATTGAATTGAGAGATTTAAATATATTGTTTACTTGGAGAAATACTGAGCGTATAAGATCAGTGATGATTAACGATGAGGTTATCACATATAGTCAACATTCTCATTGGTTTAGATCATTAAAGGATGATCCAACGAAAATTGCAAAAATATTTCTATATAAAAATCTACCAATTGGTTTTATTCAATTCACAAATATAAATAAACTAAATGGAACATGCGAATGGGGCTTTTATATAGGTGAAAATACGACACCACGTGGTTTTGGGACAATAATGGGTATTTTAGCGCTGGACTATCTTTTCAATGAGTTAAAAATGAGAAAGTTAAGTGCTTCTATACTTGATTTTAATGTTACTAGTATAAATTACCACAAGAAATTAGGCTTTACAAAAGAAGGGAGACTATTAAAACAATATATAAAAAACAAAAGTTTTATAGATTTAGTTTTAATGGGTCTGTTTAAAGAAAGTTGGTATAAACATAGTGAACAATTAAAAAAGGAGGTTTTTAGAGATAGTGAAAGAGATAATAATAGGGAATAAAAAAATTGGAGAAAATAATCCACCCTTCATTATTGCGGAAATGTCAGGAAATCATAATAAGTCACTTGAACGAGCATTAAAAATTGTAGAGGCTGCTGCAATTGCAGGTGCCCACGCGTTTAAAATTCAAACATATATGCCTGATTCAATGACACTAAACATTCGTAGCAATGAATTCATGGTAAATCAAGGTAATAATCTATGGAAGGGAAAGTCCTTATACGAATTATATGAAGAAGCTTATACTCCTTGGGAATGGCATGAGCCAATATTTAAAAGATGTAAAGAACTAGGTATGGTCCCTTTTAGTACACCATTTGATGAAAAATCACTAGAATTTTTGGAAAAGCTCAATGTACCATGTTATAAAATTGCTTCATTTGAAAATAATGATATTCCACTTTTAAAAAAAGTTGCCTCCAAAGGTAAGCCTATGATTATATCTACTGGAATGGCTACATTATCAGAGGTTAGTGAAGTTGTTAAATCAATTAGTGAGGCAGGGTGTAAAGATATTATTTTATTAAAATGTACTAGTAGCTATCCTGCCACTCCAGATAATTCAAACATTAGAACAATCCCATATTTAAAAGATTTATTTCAATGTCAAGTAGGGTTATCTGATCATACATTAGGCAATGGAGTAGCTGTAGCTAGTATTGCACTTGGTTGTACAGTAATTGAAAAACATTTCACATTAAATCGCTCAGAGGGCGGGGTAGATGCTGCTTTCTCAATGGAACCAGATGAATTTAGGAATCTTGTAACAGAAACTGAATCAGCATGGAGAGGCTTAGGATCTATATTATTTGGTCCTACTGAGGAAGAAAAAAAATCATTGCAGTTTAGAAGGTCAATTTATATTTCAGAAGATATTAAAGCTGGTCAAGCATTAACTAAAGATAATATCAAAATTGTTCGTCCGGGTTACGGGCTTGCACCAAAATATTATGAATTAATCTTAGGAAAAAGAGTTAATAGAGACATAGACAAAGGAACTGCACTTAGTTGGGATGCTCTATTGAAAGGAATGCATGAGTCAGATAGCCACTATTAATTTATTACAAATATTTCCAAATATAGAGATAGTAATCTAATCATAAATTTATTATTTTAATATAATATATTGAAATGAAATTAGAGGAGATGATTTTAAATGGGTTCAAAAAATGAGAGTTGCAAATCTAGAAGTATCTGCGAGATGTTAGCTGGTTTACCCCCTAAGTATCCAGTTAGTGAATTTGTTGCAGATGGAGTAACTGAAAGTGTTGAATTTTTTATTACATTAGATTCTAGAACTAGATTAGCTTATTTCTCTGGAGTAGGTGGAAGTTTGGTAATAGTAGAGTGCAGAAAAATTTCATCTATTGAGATTCCAGGAGTATAATAGTAGTTTTAAAATTTCCCTTGCTAAAAGCAAGGGTTTTTTTTGAGGAAATATTAGCCAGTACAGGTCACCGTTGTGAATTATTTTAAATTTGAAGTAAATTATTATATGAAACTAATTAATATCAAATGTTAAGTGAATCAGAAGCGGCAAAAAATTGGTTTTCACGATTGTTTAAAGTAATCTCTAATTCTAAACCACTGAAGCCTATATTTTTTATTTTACTCAACCTATTGGAAGATGTGAGCTGACGTTCGAGAACCGCTGTTTCTTCGAAAGTGTTGGATGAAGAAGTTGGTGGCTTGGATTGATACGGACTAATCGTTTGATTTATTGTACGATCCTCTAATTTGAATAGGTTTCGAAAGTACAATCAAAAGTCATTCCTCTGTGGGGATAAATGGGGTCAGGATTGCAATGGTTTCATTTCTTATCTGATTGCCCGACAAGAGATTAAAGGAAAAGTTTTTCGACCAACATAAAATGGTCAAAATAGAAATTACCCAAAAGGCACAATGATTTTTTAATTTAGCCCAATAAATTTAATACCTATAAGCTCCCTTCTAGGCTATCCATTAATGCTTGGAAATTTTGATTTGATTTTAAATCAGGATAGTTTTCTACGACTACTAATAGACGACTTAGTGCACCAGACAATTCTGCATCAGCTTTACTTTTATCAGCAGTCGTTTGAGCACCAGCTAATTTTGCGCGTGCATCTGTTACTGAAGCAATCACATCTTTCTCTTGTGTAGCATATCCTTTTACTGTATTAACTAAATTTGGTATTAAATCTGAACGACGTTTTAGTTGGTTATCGACTTGCGACATTTTATTTGTTACATTTTCTTCCTGAGTCACAAAGCTATTATAGCTTCCAACACCCATAAAGATTAGAACGACTACAATAATTAAAGCAATCCATATTCCTTTATTCTTCAAGAAAAAACACTCCATTTCCAAAATATGTATTTTTAAAGATGATAGTATTAATATTTAACCATATTATTTGATATAAAGCATTTTTATTCAAATATTGAATGACAATTTAAATAAAATTAATAAAAATTTAATTATCTATTTGACTTAAACGTTTTATTTGTGATATAAATGTTTCATAACATTTTAATAGTGAGCGTTGAAAGGCTTAGTAGTGTGAATGGTATTGGATCAGAGAGCTAATGGTTGGTGAGAATTAGCACAGACATTGACATGAATTACACCCTTGAGCATTCTTTTTCGAAATTTGTTTAATGCAAATTAGGATTAGAACGGTTAACAACCGTTAATTGTATGAGAGGTAGCTGGCTTTATTAGCTACAACTAGGGTGGTACCGCGATTATAATTATTCGTCCCTACTGTTTATCAGTAGGGACTTTTTATTTTGTTTAAACGACGTATAGATGATAGAAGGGGTGGGCTAAAAATGGAAAATATCTTACAAGATTTAGAATTTCGTGGATTAATTAATCAAATGACAGATGAAGAAGGTCTACAAAAATTATTAAGCGAAGAATCTGTTTCATTATATTGTGGTTTTGACCCAACTGGTGATAGCTTACACATTGGTCACTTATTACCAGTGTTAATGTTAAAGAGGTTTCAAGTTGCAGGGCATAAACCGATTGGTGTAGTAGGTGGAGCAACTGGAATGATCGGTGATCCAAGTGGTAAGAAGGCAGAACGTACGTTAAATACTGCTGATACAGTAAAAATGTTCAGTGAACGAATTCGTACACAATTACTACCATTTTTAAACTTCGAAGGTGAAAATGCTGCTAAGGTAGTTAATAACTTTGATTGGACTGGCGAATTAGATGTTATTACATTCTTACGTGACATCGGTAAAAACTTCGGATTAAACTACATGCTAGCTAAAGATTCAGTTGCATCTCGATTAGAAGCAGGTATTTCATTTACTGAATTTAGTTACATGATTTTGCAATCATATGATTTCTTAAAATTATACCAAGACCATAACTGTAAATTACAAATTGGTGGTAGTGACCAATGGGGTAATATTACAGCAGGTATGGAATTAATCCGTAAGACAGAAGAAGATTCAAAAGCTTTTGGTCTTACAGTACCTTTAGTAACAAAAGCTGATGGTTCTAAATTTGGTAAAACAGAAGGCGGAGCAGTTTGGTTAGACCCTGAAAAAACAACTCCATACGAGTTCTACCAATTCTGGATTAATACAGATGACCGTGATGTAGTTAAATACTTGAAATACTTTACTTTCTTAACTAAAGAGGAAATTTTAGAGCTTGAGAAACAATTTAATGAAGCACCAGAACAACGTATTGCTCAAAAAGCATTAGCTGCTGAAGTAACGAAACTTGTTCACGGTGAAGAGGCTCTTGATCAAGCAATTAAAATTACAGAAGCACTATTTAGTGGATCTGTAAAAGAATTGACAGCTGCTGAAATCAAACAAGGTTTTAAAGACGTGCCTTCATTTAATTTAAGTGAAGCCGAAAAAGGATTAGTAGACTTACTAGTTGAAGCAAAAATTTCTCCATCAAAACGTCAAGCACGTGAAGATGTACAAAACGGAGCGGTTTATGTAAATGGAGATCGTATACAGGACGTTGCAACAGTGTTAACTAAACAAGATGCAATTGAAGAGCAATTTATTATTATTCGTCGTGGTAAGAAGAAATACCACTTGGTTACATTATAATATTGAACAAACAGTGAACGAAAAAGCAGTAGTTTGGTTGGAAGTAGTCCAGAGAGCGAGTGGTTGGTGAAAACTCGTCTACACAATCAAATGAATTACATTTCGGGAGTTTTCTTTTCGAAGTTAGTTGATCTAATGGAGGGAAGAACGTATATCTACGTTACAGATTCGAGTGATAAGGATTTTTACTAAATATTAGTATTTCTTCTTATAACTAGGGTGGTAACGCGATCGAGGTCGTCCCTATTTTTAATAGGGGGCCTCGATTTTTTATTGTCTTTTTTTGAAAGGGTGAAAAATCATGGAGATTGTTGCAACAAAAGATTACAGAATATTGGCAAAACTCAATGAAGATGTACAAAATTTACATGCTGAATTGTTTCCAGATTTTTTTAAGGTTCACAATCTGGCGGAGATAACTGAGTTTTTCAAGAGTGTAGTTGATAAACCAGATCATCATTTTTTTGTAGTTAAAGATATTGAAGAATTAGTTGGATATGCTTGGATTGAAATAAAACATATACCTGAAGGACCAATTAAAAAGGCTTTTCAGTTAGGTTATGTACATCAAATAAGTATTAATGAAGAAAAAAGAAATAAAGGATACGGTTCATTCTTAATCCATAAAATTGCTTCATTTGCATGTGAAAATAACCTTTCTAGAATCGAGCTAGATTATTGGATCGATAATAAAAATGCAAGAAGCTTTTATGAGAAACTTGGATTTGTTAAACATCGTGAACATGTATATATGGATATATAAATAAGGGAGAGTATTAAAGTGAAAAATATTGAATTAGGTGCGTTAATCGCACTGTTTACAGTTATTATGTCTAGTTGTCTAGTTATATTAAAAACGGATCCACAAATTCCACTTTTATTATGTGTTGTTTGTTTAGCAGTTTTTGGACTTTTTAAAGGATTTAAATGGGAACAGATTGAAAATGGGATGAAAAAGGGAATTCAAAATGGATTATCCCCCACGTTAATCTTAATGATGATTGGTCTATTAATCGGTTCTTGGATGCTAAGTGGTACAGTACCAACATTATTATTTTACGGAATTTCTGTACTATCAGCTAAGTGGTTTGCAATCAGTGCAATTTTTATTACAATCATAGTTGCTAGTTTTACGGGTAGTACATTTACAACAATTGCTACAGTTGGTGTAGCGTTAATGGGAATCGCTCATATTATGGGGATTTCACCAGCAATTGCAGCAGGTGCGATTATTAGTGGTGCGTGTTTTGGTGATAAAATGTCACCAATATCAGATACAACAAACTTTGTTCCAAGTATTTTAGGGATAAAGGTTAATGAGCATATTCGACACATGGCATATACAACAATTCCAGCATTAATTGTTACGGTTATTTTATTCTTAATCATCGGTATGGGTCATGGAAATACAGATATGGCACAAGTTACAGAAATGAAAAAAGCAATTTCATCTAGCTTTGAAGTGAATCCGTTGTTATTAATCCCATGTTTAATTGTTTTTATTATGGCATTTAAAGGGTTTTCAACTTTACCAACGATGTCGGCTGGTATTGTTAGTTCATTATTTTTAGCATTTTTCATTCAAAAAGATATTTCTCTTGGAATAGTGTTTAAAACCTTACAAGATGGTTTCAAATTAGATACAGGAAATGAAATGCTTAATTCGATTGTTAACCGCGGAGGATTACAATCAATGATGTGGTCAGTTTCATTAATTTTTATTGCCCTTGCTTTAGGTGGATTATTACAAGAGCTTCAAGTATTTGAGACATTAATTCAATCTTTATTTAATTTGAAACGTAAAGGAAGTATTGTTATTGCAAGTACATTATCAGCTATGGGGGTAAATCTTCTAACAGGAGAACAATACCTTTCAATACTACTTCCTGGGCAATTATTAAAGGATGTATTTATCAAAAAAAATATTCCGCTTAAAAACTTATCACGTGCATTAGAAGATGGCGGAACACTTTTTAATCCAATCGTTCCTTGGAGTGTAAGTGGTGCCTTTTTTGCTTCAACATTAGGAGTACCTGTTATTGATTACTTACCGTTTTCATTCGTACTATTTATTACACCATTATTCAGTATGTTAGCCGCTTTATTCGGTAAAGGATTAGAAGTTGAAAATAAAGGTGAAAGTTCAAGGAATGTCGCATAAACAAATTGTTTCTACGTAAACTAGTTTTTGTACGAACTGTTTAATGGAGGGAAAAAAATGAGTCATGCAGCAGGTGGTTCAAAGAAAAATCGTCCTAGTGACGCAAATCATGTAGATGCAAAAACGAAAGCTCATCAAAAGAGACTTTCGAAGGATCAACATAATCCTATGGACTATAAGTATCCTAGATAATTGAATAATTACTTTTGAATCAATCCCTTATACGAAAGAAAGGACATTCGTTTCTTTTCGTATAGGGGATTTTTTAATTGCAGTCGTCTAATTGACAAGTCAAAATTTTTATGGGGATTATTGTGAAGTATTTGTGGAATATTCCAAATTTTAGTGAAATCCTTTTAATTATTCGATAAAATAATAGTTAAAGTAATTTTATTTAAGGGGATAAAGGTAATGAGCTTTTTTAAAATAATTACATATACAATTATTATTGGGATACTAAGTTATTTATTCTGTATCATTTTTATCGGTGTAAATAGCATTTTGCAATATCAGCATAAAGTACCTAAAAACGCCGATTATGTCATTGTATTAGGTGCTGGATTGAAAAAGGATAAACCTACTAGAGCTTTACGTTATCGAATTGAAACAGCAGCTAAATATGCTAAGGAAAATAAAAGTGCAAAAATTATTGTTTCAGGTGGAAAAGGTAACGATGAATTGATTTCAGAAGCTGAATGTATGAGGGTTGAATTAATCAAATTAGGAATTGGGGAAGAAAGAATCATTAAAGAAGAGTTATCGACAAATACATACGAAAATATGAAATTCTCCAAAAAACTCATTAATAATGATCAAGCAAAAGGAATCGTTGTTACTAATGATTATCATTTATTTAGATCTTTAAAATTGGCTAAAAAGCAAGAATTGAATGTAGTTGGTCTTCCTGCAAAAACACCAAAAGTGATTATACCTACTGCATACTTAAGAGAATGTTTATCCATTTTAAAAGCTACTTATTATAAACAAATTTAATTTAGTAGGCAATCTATCATTTTTATAAAAACTATTATTTAATTTGTACCAATGTCCGTTTCATTTTTTGGAATGAAACATTTTATATTATATGGATTTGCTTGTCCAAATAATATGAAAGGAGTGACGTTGATGGCAAAATTTTTATCAACTGGCGTACTAAGAAGACATTCTAGTACTCAGTTTTTAACAGTGGAAGCTCTTAATGTTGACCCGGATGACTCTCGTTCTGTGAGTGTTTTAATGTTTGACTGGTCAAGTGGTTCACCAATCATTCTTCCTATGGTTGATCCATCTACAGTAACAATTCCACCAAATCAATATAGAACATTTAGATCTTTCCAACTTCCAGCAACTTTATTTGCTTATGAAATAAGAATTCTTCATCCAAAAGATCGAGATGTTGTAGTAAATGTATTTGGATTAAGTGACATTGCATTTGACCCACAAGAAGGTAATAATGCAATGCAACATGACTTAGCGGTAGTGAAATTAAAATAATATAAAAGCTTATTTTAATACACCTCTCATTTCCGCATAAGTAGCCCTTCGAGTAAAGTCGAGGGCTTTTTTTTTTACATATTAATGGGGTGTAAAATAATAAAAAAACCTCAATCAAATTTGATTGAGGTTTCTCATCGCCTTCTAAGAAGCGATATTATTAACGGTTGTAGAATTCAACGATAAGAGCTTCGTTGATTTCAGCTGGTAATTCAGAACGCTCTGGTAAGCGGTTGAAAGTACCTTCTAATTTGTCAGCGTTGAAAGTGATGTACTCAGGTACAAAGTTGTTAACTTCAACAGCTTCTTTAACTACAGCTAAGTTTTGTGATTTTTCACGTAAGCTGATAGTTTGGCCAATTTTCACGCGGAAAGAAGGGATATCTACACGTTTGCCATCTACTAAGATGTGACCGTGGTTAACTAATTGACGTGCAGCACGACGAGTACGAGCAAGACCCATACGGTAAACTACGTTGTCTAAACGAGTTTCTAATAAGATCATGAAGTTTTCACCATGTTTACCAGTTAATTTACCAGCGATATCAAAAGTGCGACGGAATTGACGCTCATTAACACCGAACATGTGACGAAGCTTTTGCTTCTCTTGTAATTGTAAACCGTATTCTGATAATTTTTTACGTTGGTTAGGTCCGTGTTGACCTGGAGCGTAAGGGCGTTTTTCTAATTCTTTACCCGTTCCGCTTAATGAAATGCCTAAACGGCGAGATAATTTCCAAGTAGATCCTGTATAACGAGACATTGATAGTCTCCTCCTTAAGTTTTTATTTTGGAGTAAAATAAAAACGTTCGTGTAGCCCCAGTTTGTATATTTTGCTTTCATGTATCCTCGCCCCAGCAGCCGGAGTTACGCGATGACACCTCTAAAATAGTAGAGGAACAAAATATATATCAAGCCTGTGCTTACAACGCTGCGTTATTTTACACAAAAAATAGTATAACAAGATAGTATAAAATAGTCAAGGTCAGTTTTATCTTTAACTTTCTATAAAAAGAAAAAAGAAATCCAAATAAAGGATTCCCTTTTGAAATAAACTTTCTTATCTAATTGTTTCTTCAATTAAATTTACAATTGCTTGAAGATATTTTTGATCCATTTCATCAAAACGATTGAATTCAGGACTATCGATATCTAATACTCCAATTACTTCACCGTTATGCATTAAAGGAATAACGATCTCCGAATTTGATGCAGCGTCACAAGCGATGTGGCCAGGGAATTCGTGAACATTATCGATTCTTTGAACTGTTTTTGTTTGGGCAGATGTACCGCAAACTCCCTTGCCGTATGGTATACGCACACACGCAGGAAGACCTACAAATGGGCCCAAAACTAATTCATTGCGATCTCCATCTTTTAAATAAAATCCAACCCAATTTATTTGGTGCAAAAACTGATTTAATAAGGCAGATGTATTTGCTAAATTAGCAATTAGGTTATGTTCACCATCTATTAAAGCTTTAACTTGAGCTGTTAGAGTATTATATTGTTGTTCTTTCGTACCTGAATATTCGACTTTTTGAAACATTTGTAGACCCCTTTCCCTATTTTATGTGAAATATCATAGCATATTTCGAAAGAATACTGGTAACTTTGTCGACCGATTTGTAGAGGAAATTATCATCTTTTCGCTAATTAATAAAGGAATTGATGTTGTAAAAGAGGGTGACGAGTATGGAGCAAGATAAACTTGCAACAAAGAAGAAAGTCATCGAGACAGCGCTTACGTTATTTAAAATTAATGGATACCATGGTACTTCAGTAAGGGATATTTCTAAAAAAGCAAATGTAAATATTGCGACGATTTCATATTATTTTAAAGGTAAACAAGGTTTACTTGAACATATCATAGTAGAGTTTTTAGAAGGATACGTTGAAATTTTAGATAAATATAGTTTGTCACTGTATGATAAAAACGCAAATTTAATTTTAATGAACCTTGTTGGTGAAGTACTTAATTATTACTTTTTAAAAAAGGAATATGCTTCGATTTTTTACAGAGAGTTGACAATCGACTCTGTCTTCATTCGTGAAATCATGATGACCTATTTAGCTAGAGAGCGTTATACTTTTACTCAAATTTATGATGCTATTCGTATTTCTAATGCGAAACTAACAATGCCATTTTCAGTCTTTTTCGTCCAGTTAAAATCCTTCCTTTCTACGCCGTACTTATTTCCAGGCTATTTAAATGAAGTATTGTATATACAGCAAAATGATATGTATTTTTTTGAAAGATATAAAGAGTATGTAGAGAAGTGGATCGAATCACTACTCGATATGGATGAGAGACTAGTTAGTCGAGTAGGACTTTCATCCTAAAAGTTCGCCTTTTTCATTGTGAAAAATCACAATGAAAAGGCGTTTTTCGTTGTTTAAAAATCTGAAATTTCTACAAGCTTTTACAGTATTTATTATAGTTTGATAAAAATATGAAAAAATTGAAAAAATTAAGCCAAAAATCAACTTTAACATGTTATTATTAACTATGACCTAAATAAAGAGCGATTTATTAATTCAAAAATTAACGTAAAAATAAATAGATTCTAAAATAGATTCAGATGGCATTTAGAGGAGGTACATCAGGAAAAATGACAATGACATTCTATGTAATTTTAGTCGTAATAGGTATTGTTATCGCATTAATGATTGTAGCCTTAACAATTCGACAACGTTTATACAAAAAACTCGATGAACTTGAAGCGTGGAGAATGCAGTTAATGAGTAAGCCCGTTACGGATGAACTTTCAAAGCTAAAGGCCTTAAATATGACCGGCCAAACGGAAGAGCTTTTTGATAAATGGAGAACCGATTGGGATGAACTAGTTACAACTTTTTTACCGAAAGTAACTGATTCCATCTCAGTAATAGATGAGGCAATTAATAAATATCATTTCATGAAAGCTAAAGCGGGGATTAGTGAAATTGAGGGAAGCCTAAATGAAGCAGAATCAAGCGTCGAAAAAATTCTAAATGAGGTAAGCGACTTAGTAGGTAGTGAAGAACAAAATAATTCGGATATTGAAATGTTAAACCAAGAGTATCTTGAGCAAAGAAAGCTTTTATTAACTCATCGTCATCTATATTCAATTTCTGAAACTCAGTTGGAACAAAAAATGGATGAAATTAAACAGCAAGTCCAATTATTTAATGAAACAACTGAAAAAGGAAACTATTTAGAGGCAAGAGGCTTAGTGAAAGAAATCGCAGATCAAGTACATATACTGAAAACAAATATGCAAATCATACCGGATTTATATATTGAATCTTCTACTACAATGCCCTCTCAAATACATAATTTAGCTGATGGTTTAAAGCAAATGAAAGCAGAAGGATATGCGCTTGATTTTGAAGGATTAGAAAATGAAACAATCGAATGTTCAAAAATATGTATCGACTGTGTCGAATTAATTAAAAAACTAGAAACCACAGAAGCGAATGACAAGCTTGAATTTGTGAAAGCAAAAGTCGATTCAATTTATGACTTATTAGAAAAAGAAGTAGAGAGTAAATTTGTAGTAGAAAAAGAAATATGGACTTCCCAAGAAGAAATTCAAAGGATTCGAGAAGATAATTTAAAAACAAAAGAAGAGACTCAATTAGTTCAGCAAATTTATGAATTAAGTGATGAAGATACTCAAGCTCAAAAAATGGTTGAAAAGCAAGTAAGTATCATTACAAAACGCTTTGAATTATTGCAGATTCGTGTAGCAGAACAAGATCTTGCATTTTCTGTAATTAGAGAAGAATTAGATTTATTAAAGAAGCAAATGGAAGATGTTAAAGAATCTCATTTGATGTATGTTGAAATGTTAAAAGCACTTCGAAAAGATGAATTACAAGCTCGTGATCAATTAATTGAAATGAAACGATTAATGTTAGAGGTCAAACGTCTTGTTCAAATTTCTAATTTACCTGGTATGCCAGTTTCTTCTATGAAACAAATTCAAGATGCGCAAGAAAGTATGCAAATTGTTTATTTGGAATTAGAGAAAAAGCCATTAAAAATGACGCATGTATCATTTTTACTAGAAAAAGCAGTAAAAACAGTACATGATTGCTATAATGATACGAAATATATGATTGAACAAGGATATTTCGTAGAAAAAGTGATACAATATGGAAATCGCTATAGAAGTAAAAATGTACAAATGGCAACGTCAATGGACAAGGCAGAGCAATTATTTAGAGAATTTCAATATAACGAAGCTCTAGAAGAAGCTGCCGTTTCAATTGAAAAAATTGAACCTGGTGCAATCGATAAATTACAAGAAATACTAAATGAACAAAAGTACACACTACCCCTATAGATGTAAATCTTAGGGGTTTCGTCTGTTTTTAGATATAATGAAAAATGGACTCAAGCAATATGGAGGTACGGAAAAATATGATTTATTTTGATAATAGCGCGACTACTAAACCTTATAAAGAGGTATTAGACACATATATTACTGTTTCAGACCAGTTTTTTGGAAATCCCTCTTCGATACATAAGCTAGGTGGACGCTCTGAGCAGTTACTCTCAAAAGCTAGAAACCAAATTGCAGAGCTTTTATCAGTTCAACCATCAGAGATCATCTTTACATCAGGTGGAACAGAGGGGAATAATTTAGCAATAAAAGGAACTGCCATGATGCATCGTTCAAGAGGGAAGCATTTAATTACGACTGAAATTGAACATCCGTCAATTTATGAAGCTTATAAACAATTAGAGGATCTAGGATTTGAAGTAACCTACTTATCCCCAAACGAAGATGGGTTTATTTCTGTTGACCAATTAAAAAATGCGTTAAGAGATGATACGATATTAGTTTCTGTAATTCATGTAAATAATGAAACAGGAGCAATTCAACCAATAGCCGAAATTGGGCAATTATTAACGGATTATCCAAAAGTATTTTTCCATGTTGACGCTGTTCAAGGTATAGGTAAAGTACCATTAAATATTAAACAAGCTGCGATCGATTTATTATCTATTTCTGGTCATAAATTTCATAGTGTAAAAGGAACTGGAATTTTATATATTAGAGAAGGTGTAACATTATCATCTTTAATGACAGGTGGTTCACAGGAAAGAGAAATTCGTTCAGGAACGGAAAATCTAGCAGGAATTGTTTCGATGGCAAAAGCGCTAAGAATCACACTAGAAAAACAAAAAACAATGAATGACCACCTATATAGCATGAGAAATGAACTTATTCAACATTTAGAAATGATTGACTTCGCTGTGTTGAACTCACCACAATCAGATTTTGCTCCTCATATAATAAATATTTCATTTGTAGGATTAAAGCCTGAGGTAATTGTCCATGCTCTATCTGAAGAAAATGTTTTTATTTCTACGAAATCAGCATGTTCTTCTAAAACTTTTGAGATAAGCCGTGTATTACAAAGTATGGGTAAGAGCGAAAAAGTAGCAAGTAGTGCTGTCAGAATAAGTCTTTCGTATGAAAATACAATGGGTGAAGTAAAGCAGTTTAATAAAATAATTAAAGAAGTAATTAAAAATTTATATAAAGTAATGGGGTAACAGCATGAATGTAGAATATATTTTAATTCGTTATGGAGAAATGACTACAAAAGGAAAAAATCGAGGTCGATTTACAAGTATATTAAGAGAAAATGTTCGAAATCGATTAAAAGCTTTTGAAAAAATTAAAATCACTGCAACGCGTGATCGTATGTATATAAAATTAAATGGTGAAGACCATGAGAAGGTTGCTGCCAATTTAAAAGAAGTTTTCGGAATTCATACGTTTAGTTATGCTAGAAAAGTTGATACTGAATTAGAAGCAATTAAACAAGGTGCTCTTGAAGCTATTAACGAGCTTGGTGATAGCGTTAAAACATTTAAAGTAAACGTACAACGTAGTTATAAACAATTCCCATTAAATACACCGCAGTTAAATCGAGAGTTAGGTGGGTATATACTTCAAAATACAGAACACTTAACTGTAGATGTTCATAAGCCAGATGTAGCTGTTCGAGTAGAAGTACGTGATGATGCTACTTATATTACTTGTGGAGAAGAATTTGGTGCAGGTGGCTATCCAGTTGGAGTTGGCGGAAAAGTTATGTTATTACTATCAGGAGGAATCGATAGTCCAGTAGCAGCGTACATGTTGTTAAAACGAGGCGTGTCAATAGAAGCGATTCATTTTGAAAGTCCACCATTTACGAGTGATCGTGCAAAACAAAAAGTAATTGATTTAGCAAGTAAACTAACTAGATATTGTAAACGAGTGACTTTACATGTTATACCATTTACTGAAATTCAAAAAGCAATTCATAAAGAAATGCCTGCAAGCTATACGATGACAATCATGAGACGTGTTATGCTTAGAATTGCTGAGCAAGTTTCTGTTGATCGAAAAGCACTTGCTTTAGCAACTGGTGAAAGCTTAGGTCAAGTAGCAAGCCAAACATTGGAAAGTATGCATACGATCAATGAAGTAACTAACTATCCAGTTTTAAGACCACTATTAGCTATGGATAAATTAGAAATTATGGATATTGCTAAAAAAATTGATACGTATGATATCAGTATTAGACCTTATGAGGATTGCTGTACAATTTTTACTCCGGCTAATCCAACTACAAAACCAAAACGTGATAAAGTGGCTCGTTACGAGAGTCGTTTTGACTTTACAGAACTAATAAACGAAGCTGTAGTTAATAGAGAATCAATCATTTTTGAAAACGAAATGATTCGAAATCAATCGTCAACAAAAGTAGAAGAAATTGATATCGACGCACTTTTATAAAATTACTAAAAATTACCAGTGAAAATATGAATGAAGATATGTGTTTTATCACACTCTATACTCACAAGGAGGTGACAACACATGTCAAATAGAAATGATTCAAGTAATAATTTAGTAGCACCTGGCGCTCAAGCAGCTATCGACGCAATGAAGTATGAAATTGCTACAGAGTTTGGTGTAAACCTTGGCCCAGATTCTACTTCTCGTGCGAATGGTTCTGTTGGTGGTGAAATCACAAAGCGTTTAGTACAAATGGCTGAACAAAGCCTTGGTGGATATTCAAGATAATGAATTTTAAATAATTATGGATTAAGGGGTAGGGTAAAACCTACCTCTTTTCTATTTGCTCTGCCTATTCTTCGGTTGATTTAATAATTTAGATTAACTTTGTTATAATAGAGGGAAAATTAAAGGAGAGACCTGTTCATGTCATATATTGAAAATGAATTTATTAAAATTACAACTAAATCACAGGGGGCAGAGTTGACGGGGATCTATACAAAAAAAGATAATTTAAATTATTTATGGAATGCCGATCCAACTTATTGGGGGAGACATGCACCTGTTTTATTTCCGAATGTAGGTAAATTAATTGATAATCAATATAAAGTGGATAATAAAGTCTATGAGCTTTCTCAACATGGTTTTGCAAG
Organism: Gottfriedia acidiceleris; assembly: GCF_004138285.1. Classification (GTDB taxonomy): domain Bacteria; phylum Bacillota; class Bacilli; order Bacillales; family Bacillaceae_G; genus Gottfriedia; species Gottfriedia acidiceleris_A. Next base: position 23,008 of record NZ_SCFN01000019.1, read on the forward strand.
AGATATGGATTTCCAATTAACTGAAACTAAAGAAGACTATATCAACTATGAGTTAATCAGTAGTGAACAAACGCTTTTAAAATATCCATTTCAATTTTCATTAAATATTAATTATAAGATTAAGAACAATACTGTTTTTATTAAATATGTTGTAACGAATAATGATCAGAAACCAATGCCATTTTCAATAGGGGCTCATCCAGCGTTTAACATACCTCTGAAGGAAGATGAAACTTTTGAGGATTATTACATACAGTTTGAAGAGGAAGAAAGATTAGAAACAATTAAATTAGAAGGTCCATATAGAAGTGGTAAAAGAGAACTAATCGGTCAAAATATAAAGCACTTACCATTAACTCGAGAACTGTTTAAGGATGATGCATTAATTTTTGAAAAACTTAATAAAAACGTGCTGACAATTCGTTCGAAAAATCATAGTAATCTAATCAAAGTTCATTTCGAAGGGTTTCCATACGTTGGAATATGGACTACACAAACAGCACCTTTTCTATGTATTGAGCCATGGTATGGAATTGCAGATGAAATTGGCCCAGTAAAAGAAATGAAAAATAGACTTGGCATTCAAATGCTAAATCCAAATGAAACATTTACTTGTACATATAGTATTACAGTTGAAAGTGATTGATATACAGGAAAGGTACTTGATGAGGAGTTTAGGGCTCGCTTTTTTGAAAGCAAGCATCCTGTAATGGAAATCAAGTTCACTCTACTTCTCTTTTTTCCATGAAATAAACTATCTTTTTTAGGTAGTTTATTTTTTTTAGTGAGTTTTTGTTTAAATTTTCTGAAAAATAGTCGAAATATAGCAGGAATTGACTATACAATTAACGAAACCATTATTATTCTATTTTGCAAAATTCAAAATATAATTTTAGTAATGATCAAAAGGGGGACTAACTAAGATGAACAGTACAAGTCTAATCGCTCCAAAAGTATATAATCTCGTTTGGGAAATTGAAAAATTTGCTTCAACTGATAAAGTGGCGTTAAAGTGGGTTGACCTAAATGGAGAATCCCATCAGTTAACATATAAGGAGCTTTATAATAAAGTTCACCAATATGCTTTTACTTTTAAAAATTGTGGCATCGAAAAAGGGGACAAACTTTTTGTCATGATGCCAAGATGTATTGAGACTTATGTAGTTTATTTAGCTATTTTAAAAATTGGATGTGTTGTAATCCCAGGATCTGAAATGTTAACAGTTAAGGATATACAATACCGTCTTGAACATAGTGAAGTAAAAGCGATTGTATCGCATGATGAATATATAGGTACTTTTAGCGATATTGCTAAAACTGGAAAATATAAATTATTTACCATTCATAATCAACAAACCGTGTGGACTTCATTGAATGACCAAGCAATTAGTGGAGCACATGTATTAACTGTGGAAACAAAAAGTGATGACTTAGCGTTTATTTCATATACGTCAGGAACGACTGGCAATCCTAAAGGTGTTGTACACACTCACAGTTGGGGGTATGCTCATATTCGTACAGTTGCTTCGAATTGGCTAGATGTGACTGAAGATGATACTGTATGGGCGACAGCAGGGCCAGGATGGCAAAAGTGGATATGGAGTCCATTTTTAGCGACATTAGGCAGCGGGGCAACAGGGTTCTTTTATGAAGGGAAATTTGATGCAGGTACTTTCCTAACATTGCTAAAGGAGCAAAATATAACAGTATTTTGTAGTACGCCAACCGAATACCGATTTATGGCAAAGGTTGAAAATCTAGATCAATATCAATTACCAACATTAAGAAGTGCTGTATCAGCAGGAGAGCCTTTAAATCAAGAAGTAATCCGTACATTCAAAAAGCATTTCAATGTTGATGTAAGAGATGGTTATGGACAAACTGAAAATACATTATTAATCGGAACGATGAAGGATATTAAAGCAAAAGTAGGTTCAATGGGTATCCCAACGCCAGGAAACTTAGTTGAAATCGTGGATGATGAAGGAAATCCAATAGGGGTTAATGAAGTGGGGCATATTGCAGTACATTTAAGCTCTCCAGCATTATTTAAACATTATTATAATGATATGGAACGTACAAAAGCACAAAGAAAAGGTGATTATTATTTAACGGGAGACCGAGCTAAGAAAGATGAAGATGGCTACTATTGGTTTGATGGACGTAGTGACGACATTATTATTAGTTCTGGTTATACAATTGGTCCTTTTGAAATAGAAGATGCATTAGTACAACATAAGCTTGTAAAAGAATGTGCCGTTGTAGCTAGTCCAGATCCATTACGTGGTAATGTAGTTAAAGCATTTGTAGTTTTAACTGAAAATGCTTCAAATCAAGAAGACTTGGTAACTGAACTACAGGAACACGTGAAAAAAATTACTGCTCCATATAAATATCCACGTAAAATTGAATTTGTCCAAGAGCTACCAAAAACAACTTCTGGTAAAATTCGCCGAGTAGAATTACGTGCGATGGAACAATTACGTGAATCGAATTAAATACTTATGTTAAAATGAGGGAAAATTCCCTCTTTTTTTGATTTTAGGACAATTATCTTACAAAATAATAAACGAAATAGCTTTTATTTAATGAACGGATGGTGGAATGAAATGAAGAAGCTTTGGCATAATGGTTTATTTTATACGATGGAAAGTGAAGGGGAAACGGTAGACTCAATCATTACTGAAGGTGAACAAATTTTAAAAACAGGAACATATGAAGCTTTACTTTCTTTTTTAGAAGGTGAACAATTTGAGAAAATTAATTGTAACGGAAAAATCGGTTTTCCAGGTTTTATTGATAGTCATTTACATTTAATTGGTCATGGTGAAGCGATGAATCGTGTAGATTTGTCAAAGTGTCAATCATATGACGAGATGCTTGATCGAATGAAAAAAGTTGTAAAAGACGCGCACCCAAATGAGTGGATTGTTGGTGAAGGATGGAATGAAAACGAATGGGCATCAAAAGCAGTATTCTGCATTGACGATTTAAATAGTTTAACAAGCACAAATCCACTTGTATTAAAAAGAACTTGTAGACATGTCTACTTTGTAAATTCTATTGCACTTAGTCATGCAACAATAAATGAACATATGCAAATCGAAGGAGGACAAATTGGCTGCTTTGAGGATGGTCGTTTAAACGGATTATTGTATGATGAAGCTGTCAATTTAATCATTAAAGCGATGCCGGCACCTGACGATCTGTATTTGTCAAAAGCAATCATTTCCGCTATTAAAGATTGTTACCAATACGGTATTGTTGGAGCGGTAACAGAGGATTTATCCTATTATGGTAACGCAAATCTAGTGATCGATTTATATGAGCAATTGTTAAATGAAGTACCATTTCATACTCATGTTTTAATTCATCATACGACTTTGGATGAAGTCAAAGGAAGATTACATAAAGGTAATAAGAATGTATCATTTGGAGGCGTAAAAGCATTTATTGATGGTTCATTTGGTGGTCGCACTGCACTATTAGAAAATCCCTATGACGACGATCAAAGCATAACAGGATTACAAGTGACTTCTCCAGAAAAATTAGAAGTAATTACGAAAAAAGCGCGTGAAAATGGACTGCCAATAGCATTTCATATGATTGGAGATCTAGCCGTAAAGCAAGCCATTGATGTTGTTAAAAAATATCCTAATCAGACTCAGCTACCAGATCGATTTATACATTGTGCACTTTTATCTCCAAAATTAGTTGAGGAAATGAAAGAATTAAACATCGTTGTAGATGTGCAAACCTCATTTATATATGCCGATTATCCGTGGCTAGTTGATCGTATTGGTCAAAGCCGAAATGAATATGCATATTTAATTAAATCACTGTTAAATGAATCAATCGCTATAGCAAATGGTTCAGATACACCGATTGACACAATTAATCCGTGGCAAGGTATATATACAGCGGTTACTCGAAAAGCAAAGGACCAGATAGCATATAATATCGAGGAAGCAATTAGCCTATATGAGGCAATTAAACTTTATACGATTGATAGTGCGGCTTCGTTTCGCCAAGAAGACTATAGAGGTCTCATAAAAGAAGGGTATTCTGCTGACTTTATTTTATTTGATGAAAATCCATTTGAGTTAGAAAAAGATGATTTACTGCATGTAAAATGTAGTGAAACTATTTGCAGAGGAAATATTGTCTATAAAAGACATGGTTAAGTTAAGGAAAGGACAAGCAGGGTTGTCCTAGAAGATGATTGTTATCACAAAAAAATTTAAATTTATTAACGAAGTTCAAAAAGTATTTGTAGTATTCAATATGGTTATCTTATATTTCACTACTTGAAAAGAATGGTATGTAATTTTACCATTCTTTTTGTTTATCCAGAAGTTGGTTTGCCCATACTGATACAAAAAAGGGTGGTTTCTTGCTTTACATATACTCTATTCTAATTTTTATTGCAATCGTAGTTTTACTGTTAATCATATTCGTACTTTTTATAAATATGAAAGTCAATATATTATCCGTTTATACAAATGAAGAACGATTTATGAATATTAAACTGTCTATCTTGAATAACTTATTTCATTTCGCCTTTACGATTCCTTTAAAGAGACCGAAAGAGGTAAAAGAGGACGTATCAGATTTAGAGAAAAAAAGGGATTTGTCTGTCCTACAACAAATTGATTTTTTCATAAATTTATACTCCAACGGACATACTATCATTACAAAATTTTTAAACACTGTACAAATTTACAATTTAACTTATCATATTCATTTCGGTGTCGGAAATTCTGCTTTAACAGGGATATCTATTGGAACAGCATACAGTGCGATCGGAATTTTTGAAAACTTATTAAAGAAATTTACGATATTACATCATCCGCCAACTATAGATATTACGCCGAACTATTATACATCCGTAATGGAAACTACTGGTAAGATACGGTTTTCATTTTCGGTACGAAAGGCAGTCTTTGCGGGATTATTATTACTTAAAGCATATTTGAAAACTAGAAAAGACTTTAAAGCAACACATCCAATCGAAACTAATTAGAGGTGATTAACAATGAGTCAACATCCTATTGGAGACTTAATGCACGCGGCAATGGAAAATTTATCAGCAATGATTAATGTTAATACAATTATTGGTGATCCAATTTCAACACCAGATGGAAGTTTAATCTTAACTGTATCAAAAGTAGGGGTTGGCTTTGCAGCTGGTGGAAGTGAATTTCGAAATTACCATTTAGTAGATGGTGTTAAAGAAGCAGAAGTAAGAAGTCCACATCCATTTGGAGGAGGTACAGGTGGAGGTGCATCAATTACTCCGATTGCATTTTTAATTGTTGGTAAAGATGGTGTTAAACTACTTCACCTAGATCAAAATACACATTTAATTGAAAAGCTAATGGATTTAACGCCACAAGCGTTAGAGAAAGTAAAAAAATATATGAAGAAAAAAGATGATTCAGATAAACACGAGGAAGATTTTGATTCAGATTTAGATTAAATATAAAATTTAAGTAAAGTTAATTGCATTCAAGGTTTCCTTCCAGTAAGATAAATGTTGTGAACATTTTGTAATTTTGGGAGGAAATATCATGGCATCTGTAACATTTAAAAACAATCCAGTAACTCTTATTGGACAAGAAGTAAAAGTAGGAGAAAAAGCTCCAAGCTTTACTGTATTAGCAAATGATTTAAGCCCTGTAACTTTAGAGGCTTCAGCTGGTAAAGTACGCTTAATTAGCGCAGTACCTTCTGTAGACACTGGAGTTTGTGATGCACAAACTCGTCGTTTTAACGAAGAATTATCAAACGTAGAAAACGTTGAAGTTTTAACAATTTCAATGGACTTACCATTCGCACAAAAAAGATGGTGTGCAGCAAGTGGTTTAGAAAATGTACATACATACTCTGATCACCGTGATGCATCTTTTGGTGAAGCATTTGGTGTTTTAATGCAAGAATTACGTTTATTAGCACGTGCAGTATTCGTAGTAGATTCAAATGACGTTGTTACTTACGTTGAGTATGTAGCTGAAGGTACAACTCATCCAAACTATGAAGCAGCAATCGAAGCTGTAAAAGCTGCAAAATAATAACAATAACTCTATTAAGAGGTAAAAGGCTGTCGAGTAAAACTCGGCAGTTTTTTTTGCATTAAAAAAGACATTCACAAATATGAATGCCCCAGGGTGTATAAAATTACAAAAAACTTGAGTATCAGACTGTTGCCAAGATCATTTACCTAAAGATACTGATTTCTCAGTACAACGTTCCATAGCCGAAATAATAGATGAGCGGAAGCCTTGTTTTTCTAATTCGGCAATCGCTTCTATTGTTGCACCCCCTGGTGTGCAAACTTGGTCCTTTAATTCTCCAGGATGTAATTCAGTTTCAAGTACCATCTTTGCTGCACCTAAAACTGCTTGGGCAGCTAACTTATATGCTTGGTCACGCTTTATACCTTGTAATACAGCTCCGTCTGCTAGAGCTTCGATCATTAAGTATACATAAGCTGGAGAAGATCCACTAACTGCAGGAATCGCATCCATTAATTTTTCATTTACTAATTCGCATTTTCCGAAGCTATTGAAAATTTCCATTACTTCACTTAACTCTTCATTGGTAACAATTTGATTATGACAAAGTGCACTCATGCCTTCTCTAACTAACGAAGGAGTATTTGGCATCGTTCTAACGATTTTAACCTCTTTACCGAATGATTTCTCAACACCTTCTAAAGTAATTCCAGCGGCAATCGTAATGATCACAGTTTTACTTGAAACAACTTCTTTAATTTCTTCAATAATAGTTGGATATAAATCAGGTTTAACTGCCAAAAACAAATAATCAACCTGCCTTGCTAAATCGATATTACTATTTAATGTTTGAACATTATATAAATCTCTCACTTTTACAAGTGTTTCATTAGACCTTGCACTTACATAAATTTGATTTTTTTCAATTACATTCGAATCAATTAACCCACCAATCATAGCCTGGGCCATTTTACCGCAACCAATAAAACCAATCTTTTTGTTCATTCGTTCTCACATCCATTATATTTAATAAATTGAATTATACAGGAGGGGTTAAATATTACCAAATAATACATTATTAAAAAAATATAATGTATGGATATCCACAAGGAATTATTTTTTGTAAAATAGAAATTGTAAAGAAAATTGACTCTTTATTTTGGGGGTATTATGAAACAAATTTTAAAAGAATCAAATCATAAAACGACAATTGAGATTATACAACAACTTATTCAAACATATGGTGGAACTTCATTAACACATTTAGGATTACTTGGAGATAAAAAAGTATTTCTTTCAGAAGATCAAAAATCTGCATTTGTTTACCGTAAACAAAGGAATAAATTAGTTGTTCTATGTGATCCAATTGGTGAGATTTCTTTTGAAAAAATAAAGGAGTTTGAAAATTATTCAAGGAGTATAAAATGTATTCCGTGCTTTTATCAAATAGATGAAAACTCAAAAATGTTGTATGAAAAAGCTGGCTATCGATTGTTAAAATTAGGCGAAGAAGCAATAGTTGAACTAGAAAATTTCGAAATTGCAGGTAAAAAAGGAGCAAAACTAAGAACAAAAAGGAATAAATTCATTCGACAAGGATATCAATTTGAAGTATCTATGCCTGGACATTCTATAGGTCTACTTCAAGAGCTAAAAGATGTTTCGGATGTATGGTTAAACGGAAGGAAAGAGTTATCTTTTTCAGTTGGTTCATTTCATTTTGATTATGTTTCAAATTTTCCGATAGGGATCTTAAGGGATAAAAATGGTCAAGTTATTGCTTTTGCAACATTACCGATTCAAGGTGAAAATATAACAATCGATTTAATGAGATATTTAAAAGAATTACCATATGGAACGATGGATATGCTTTTTGTTTCAATTATGTTTTGGGCTAAAGAAAATGGATTTAAAAGCTGCAGCCTTGGAATGGCGCCTTTAGCAAATGTCGGCCTAGATTCAAAATCAACAATCATTGAAAAATCTGCAAAGATAATCTTTAAATATGGTAACTCAATTTATAACTTCAAAGGATTATTAACTTTTAAAAGCAAATTTGCGAATAAATGGGAATCAAAGTACTTAGCATACAAACCATATACATTACTATCGGTTATCACAAGCTTATATCGCCTAGTTCATGGAACAAAATCTTTGAACTATATTACTCGATTTAAGAAGCCGTTAGAAAAGAAAGTGAAAATTAGTTAAATTGAAGACCTCTATATAAGAGGGCTTTCTAATTTTCGGAAGAAAAAATTTTCTAATTTGTTTTAACTTGTATTTTATATAAAAACAAATTACTTGAGAACATATTAAAAAAACAATGAAGTTTTTGTTGGAATCCTATTGATTTAGTATCTATTTGATAAAGTTAAGATGATATCTTTAGATTAAACTTATTTTTGAAGAAAATGATTGGAACGAAAGGGTGCTCGACTCCTATGGGAGAAGCGGGAAGGCTGAGACCCCACAGGCAACGCCGAGGAGGCTCAGGTCTCGCCCCATGGAAAGCGAGCACCCTGTAGTGGAAATCAATAAGACATTACTTATTTAATTGATAAATTATTTTTTCAACAGCATGAAGACCTCTATTAAAGAGGTCTTTGTTTGTGTTTATTTAAAATGTCCTGAAAATTAAAAAGAAATTAAAAACTACATAAAAAGTTCAAAATGTATTAAATAAAAGTAAACATTCATCAATTAAAATTAAATTAACAGTACTGGATTAAAATTGATTAAAAAAACCAAATACTTTCTAATAGAAGAAATTTATTAAAGTGGACACGTTTAGAAGCCAAACGTATAATGAAACACAATGACTGTTCTATTATGAAAGTGAGGAATGAAATATGGTAAAAGAGAATTCAGTGGAATTTTTATTTAATTACATAGATGAATCGACAGAATGTTTAAAAGATAATTTAGAAATTTCTTATTTAGAGGCATTAATTGAAACGGGTGAAAATTTCTTTGAAGGGGAAGTTTTGCAAGAAGAAATTAATGGTTCACAAAAAGACAAGCTTATGAATACAATTCATCAATTTACATCGGCTTCAAAAGATAATGAGAGTATTCGTAGAGCATTTCAATTAGCAATATTAAAAGGTATGAAGCAAGGGGTACAAACAAACCATGAAATGACTCCAGATGGTATTGCTTTTATTATTACTTATTTAGTTGGAAAGCTTACTGAGGGAAAACAAAATTTAACTATTTTAGATCCAGCAATTGGTACTGGAAATCTTTTATTAACAATTTTAAATTCTTCAAAGGATAAATTTACTGATTCTGTTGGAATAGATGTAGACGACATTCTTGTTAGAATCGCATTTGTTATTGGCAACTTACTAGGACATGAAATTGAACTATTTAATCAAGACAGTTTAGCGTCTTTATTTGTAGATCCTGTTGATCTTGTTGTTTGTGATCTACCAATTGGTTTTTATCCAAATGCTGAACGTGCCAAAGAGTATACTTTAAAAGCAAAAGAAGGCATGTCTTATGCTCATCATTTATTTATTGAGCAAAGTATGAACTACTTAAAATCTGGAGGATTTTTCATCTCGCTAGTTCCAAATCACTTATTTACTTCAGAGCAATCTGCACAATTACAGAGTTATATTAATGAAACAGGTGTTATTCAAGGATTGATACAGTTGCCAGTATCTGCCTTTAAGGACGAAAGACATCAAAAAAGTATATTAATAATCCGCAAAAATGCAGAAAATATGAAGAAGCCAAAACAGGCTTTATTAGTTGATTTCCCTAAGTTATCGAATATGAAAGCAGTTGAAGATATTATGCTTCAAATGAACGAATGGTTTAAAGAAAATTTACAATAATTGAACTTTTAAACACGTAAACTAATTTGTGTTATAATAATTTCAGCTAAAAAAATATAACAGTTTCATGTTTAAAGGAGATGTAAAAACATGGCAAATATTCTTGCTATTAATGCAGGTTCATCGTCATTAAAATTTCAATTAATTGAAATGCCTAGCGAAAAAGTACTTACAATTGGTTTAGTAGAACGTATCGGTTTAAAAGATAGTGTTTTTGTAATTTCTGTAAACGGGGAAAAAGTTAAAGAAGTAACTGATATTGCTGATCATTCTGTTGCAGTAAAAATGCTTCTTGAAAAGCTAACAGGTTTAGGAATTATTTCTTCATTCGATGAAATTCATGGAGTTGGACATCGTGTAGTTCACGGTGGAGAACTATTTACAGATTCTGCTTTAATTACTGAAGAAGTTGAACAGCAAATTGATCAACTTTCAGATTTAGCACCACTTCATAACCCAGCTAACCTAGTTGGTATTCGTGCATTTAAAGAATTATTACCAAATGTTCCTGCAGTAGCTGTATTTGATACTGCATTCCATCAAACAATGCCTGAAGAGTCTTACTTATATAGCTTACCTTATGAGTACTATAAACAATTTGGTATTCGTAAATATGGATTCCACGGTACATCACATAAGTATGTAACTGAAAGAGCTGCTGAATTAATTGGCAAACCGCTTGAAGAATTAAGACTTATTTCATGTCACTTAGGAAATGGTGCAAGTATTGCTGCCGTTGATGGTGGAAAATCAATTGATACTTCAATGGGATTCACTCCACTTGCAGGTGTAACAATGGGAACTCGCTCAGGTAACTTAGACCCAGCTTTAATACCATTTATTATGGAAAAAACGGGTAAAACAGCTGAGGAAGTACTTGATGTTTTAAATAAAGAAAGCGGTATGCTTGGAATCTCTGGATTCTCAAGTGACTTACGTGATATTGAGAGTGCAGCTGAAGAAGGCAATAAACGTGCGAAGATTGCTCAAAGTGTATTCATAAACCGTATCCACAAATATTTAGGTTCTTACGCTGCTCGTATGAAGGGCGTAGATGCGATTATTTTCACTGCTGGTATTGGTGAAAATGGTCCAGAAATTCGTCAAGCCGTTTTAGAAGGTCTTGAATTTATGGGTGTTTATTTTGACCCAAGTAAAAATAACTTTAGAGGAAAAGAAGCCTTCATTAGCTTTGATCACTCTCCAGTTAAAGTAATCGTTATTCCTACTAACGAAGAAGTTGTAATCGCAAGAGATGTAGTACGAGTTGGAATGAAATAATCTATTAGTAAACATAAACGTAGAGCATACAAAAATAGATGACCTCATATTCTTAAATTGAGATCACTTTTTGGCTCTACGTTTTTTTATATTCGAGGTGATAGTATGGATCAAATGAAAGAGTATAATCTATGGCTTGAACTTAACGATTTGATTGAAAAGAAACAACAACAGCAAAATTTAAATAAATTAGAACTGATGTATCAAAATGCTTCTAATTTTCTCCTCAAAAAAATACCTCAGGGCTATTCGAATACTTTTAATGAATTTTTTTCAACTGCTTTTTTCCACACTCAATCTTTAATACAAACAACAAAACAGTTTCAAGAAAAGAAATTAGATATTCTTAATCGAGCACAAATTTTAAGAAGTGATATTAAGATAATAAGCGATTTAAGAAAGTTACCATTAAGACAATTGAATTTCTTAGCTGAGCAAGAAATATCGAAAGCATTAATTATCTCAAGTGTTCAAGGTGGAATAAGTGGAACTAGTTCAAAGCTTGCTTTATTTGGTGATTTACCGGCATTAATATTTATTAATCTTAAAACGGTACAAGAAATAGCCCTTTGTTATGGATATGATGTAAGTATTCCAAAAGAGATGGAATGCAGCTTAAAAGTATTACAAGGTGCAATCCTCCCATCAACTGAAAAATATGTTGTTTGGAGTAATCTAATGAAAGATATTTTAAAGCATGATGATTCTGACGTATTTGCAACCTGGGAAAATGAATTTAAGGAAGAAGGGGTTTATTACACGGTCATATTACAAATGTGCAAGTTATTAATGATCCATTTATTGCGGAAGAAGGTATTAGGTGGTATTCCATTATTAGGAGTTACTGTTGGGGCAAAATGGAATGAATCTTTTACAAAAAACGTATTAGAATATACAAAGAAATTTTATCAATATCGTATATTATCAGAACGGGTTAACCAGGAACCAAAAGATTAAAAAATCAATTATAGAAGCTAACAATTAACTGTAAGATTTTGAGTGTAGAATGAGTGAAAACCGAAATACCCTTAATCTCCATTGGGCAATTTACTCTTAGCTCATTGAATACCCGTTTGGTTGTAAACGAGTATGTGGTATGCTAAAAGAAAACCATTCAAGGAGACAATTATGAAGCCTACATCAAGTTTTCAACTGGAACAATCCGTCGGGAAGTTACGAAAAGTGATTGACCAACTAAACAAGCAAATTAAAGAAGCATCATCCGAAAAAGTTGCCAATGAAACCATCCGACTTAAAGAGGAACTGAAAACAATCGGAGACACGCTTTTACAAATTCAAAAACGCGAAAATGAATAAGCATAATCATAGCGGTACCAAAAAAAGCTAACAAATTTATTGTTAGCTTCTTCAGAGTGTTGAAATATATTGTAGTCAATATTGAAAAATACTAACATTAAATGAATTTCTATGAAAAAATAAAATATTTATTATTGTTTTATCTGTTATCTTATTGATAAAGAAATGATATTGGTTGATATATATATGTTTTAACTTACTTTCAAAAATTAAAATATTTTCTTTTTTGACGATCAATATTTTGTAAAGATGTGTAAGTCGTCATCATAAGTTACAATTTGATTAGTAAAGGATAATTCATTATTTCAATTGACTAGTCTATTGTTTTTAAGATTATTATTTTTTTATAAAGAAACTTGAT
>NZ_SCFN01000002.1 GCF_004138285.1 Gottfriedia acidiceleris
AATTGATATATCAACCAAAATCACTTGTTTATCAATAAAATGACAGATAAAACAATAATAAATATACTCTTTTTCATAGAAATTCATTAAGGTTTGTATTTTCAATATTGACAACAATATATTTCAACACTCTGAAGACTCCTAGTTTACCTAAGAGTCTTTTTTTATTAAATAAATGATCTGTATAGGTAAAGACTTTTTAAAAATCAATTGGATGAAGAGTTCAATCATTTATGAGTAAGATAATTTTACCTAAGTGCTTTTATATAACTCATGAACCCGTTATGAGTAAGTAATTAACAGATTATAGCTTTTATACAAACTCATGAACCCAAACAAAAAAATGACTCAAGACAATTTTGAGTCATTTTGATTTTGGTTAAATTAATCAAATCAATACAGATTCAATGAAAATTACTGTAAATTAAATTCGTATTAAGGGCAGAATATAAAAATATATTCTAAAGGAGTGATTATTTTGGGAGATAAAATTGATTTTTCTGAAAAAATACATATAGGTGAATTAATTGCTGTTTCTAATGTTTACGGTTTAACGCCATATACGCTTCTTTTAGAACTTGAAAAAGGTAATATTGAAGTTTTTCTTTCTATAGATGAATTTAACGCAAAATACAGTGATACAACTGATTTGGACTGGTGTCAATTAAATAACGGTAAAGTTTTCTCTAAAAAGATTGAAGAGTAAAACGGTAAATTCTTGGGATTTTTGCTGAATTAAATACAGAAATAGATTTACATTCTAATAAAAATTATTTTGTTTTTCGTATTACATTAAAGGAAATACAACTTCTATGGATTCAGGTTCATCAATCTAACAATCGATCAGTGGTAAAAGTTATAAGAGGTAAAAGAGAAGTAATTTGCAAAACATATTTTGATTTGATTGCTTTTAGTGACTTATCAATTTTTCATTTGATAGAATTTTACGTAACACTTAATATTGCCTTTAACTTCTTTTATTCAATACGATCTCTCCGAACATGGCCAATTGATCATTATTTAAATTATCTCTATCAATATTCGGTAGAACAACTGATATCAGAAAATTAACTTCGCTGTTTAACCGAGTTATCTCTTCTAACAAATGAATTTGTATTCCTTTCATTTCGTTGATTACCTCAAGATACAAATCTTCTTTATTACAATTGAATTCATTATTTTTACTGCTCATATCAAACACCTCCAAAGAAAATTATTCGTTGCAAATGCTTCAATATCCTTTATGTATACAGCTTTTTTAATTTCAAAAAAATTAATTTTTACAATCTTTAAGATTAATTGCATTTTTTTTTGCGTTTTACAAGGCAGTAAAATAAAAAAACTCAGCCAATAATTTTAGATTTTGGCATGAGTAGGATTACTTAATTCATTCCCCAATATTATCTTCAAACCACTCCTGAAGCTCTTTTAAAGAAGTAAAGGAGAAAATTTCTTCTCCGTTTTGACCATTATCAATACCGGTGTTTCCCCTTAAAGTAATTTGTCCTTCTTCTCCAGAAATTAATATTGCATAAGGGTGGTTTATATTTATGTACCTTGCATCTAAATCATTATCAATCCAATTCTTACTATTCAAAAATGCTTCAAAATGATCCATTTAGATTCCTCCTGTCGGAAATATTATTCCAATTATTAACAAAAATAGACCTAAAAAGGATTATGGAAGAAATTGGTTTAACGGTAAAAATGAACTAATCTTCATGGAAATGAAAAGAAAGAATGAACAAAAGCCAACTAAGTCACCTAGTACTTTTATGAGTATGGTTCCAAGATTATCTGCAAAAATTCCAATAATTTCCGTATATTTAGTAAAGATTAGAAAATTATAGTAAAAGGAAAAAGTTTACATAATGGGGGAGACTTAATTGATTCATAATTCCACTTTTTCTTTTACTAATTAGCATTTTTCAAGGGAATTTTCAAAAATTAAATAATATAAAAATAAAAAATAGTTGAATGTATAGGACAAACTTGGTTCCGGGAAGGCTTAAAAGTAAGGAGGCGGTTTGTATAATTACTTTCGAAGTTTTATCACTATTGATTAGCTTTGGTATGTTTGTGATCGCCATTTTAGAATTTAAAGATAAGGATAAGAATAAAAATTCTTGAACACGCTTAGGAACACGCTAAATAAGGCGTGTTTTTTTTACTAAAGATATTACCTCCCAATTAAAATTTGAGGATTTCACTTAAGTATAGTAACTATTGTACAATTAGAATAAGTGAAAAAATCAAGTAGGTGAAAAAAGATGTATGATATTACAATTATCGGTTCAGGTGTAAGTAGCATTTTTTTAGCATATACATTATTACAATCAAATCAAAAAGTATTAATACTTGAAAAAGGAAAGTCTTTAGAAGAAAGGGTCTGTGCTATAGACAAAGGCGGAATATGCAATTGCGATGTTTGTGGTAAATATTATGGCTTTGCAGGACTTGGTAAATCAGAAGGGAAATTTAACTATTCATGTGATTTTGGGGGAGAATTAGCTCAAAAGGTTGGCAGAGAAAATCTTGAACAATTAATGAAAGAGGTTGACGATCTATTATGCCTTTTTGGGGGAGGTTCTGTACAAAAATATTCTACTGTAAATGAAAATTTGGCTAAAAAAGCCGAGGATTGCAAGTTACATATGTTAACTACTGAAGTTAGACATCTCGGTACGCGTCTTTCAACAGAAATATTCAACAGACTATATAACGAATTATCTAGTAGGATTGATATTCGCTTTGAAGTTGATATTCTAGATATTAAAAAGGAGAATAATCTTTTCTATTTGGATACTAACTTAGGAAAATTCGAATCTAAAAATGTAGTATTTGCAACAGGTAGATCCGGAACAGAATGGTTAAATGATCAGTGTACTTCACTTGGAGTTAAACAAGGTAGAACTCGTTTAGATTTAGGGATTAGAGTCGAAATGAAGGAACAACAGCTTCGCTCAATTTTACAAGATACATTCGAAACGAAACTTGCTTTTGAATTTGATGAATTGATTTCAACTACATATTGTATGAATCCAAAAGGTAGAATCGTTCGAAAGTTTCAAGAAGGATTAGTTATGCCAGATGGACAAAATTTTAGGGAAAAAGAATCAGGAACAACTAATTTAAATTTTACTTTATTCACACCTAAATATTTTCCTTCACTAAAAGAAGCAAATCTTTACGCTAATAAAATTATAGGAAAAATAAATAATGGTATAGATCGTATCGTCGTTCAACGATTAGGTGATTTACTAAACGGTGAGCCTACAACTAATGTGAAAATGGAAAAAAACAGTATAAAGCCAACATTAGATGCCGCTTGCGGTGACCTTAAAAATGAAGTTCCTAATTTATATTTGAATATTTTACAAGGATTTTTGAATCAGTTGGAAGAATTTATTGGAGAGACAATTGATAGGGATACACTTCTTTACGGAATGGATGGAAAGTTTTATTCACCGATTATCGAAACAAATTCAAATTTTCAAACGAGTTTAGAGGGATTATTTGTAATTGGAGATTGCTCTGGAGTTACCCACTCGTTATCTCAAGCAGCGGCTAGTGGGATTTATTTAGGTAAGGTTTTGGCAAATAGGGATCAATATTTAACTTGTTTTAACTAGATTTTAAAATTCACATTGTGGGTGATTAGATGAAAAATAAAATTCATTTATATTTAATTAGACATGGTGAAACTTATTTAAATCGTTATAAAAGAATGCAAGGATGGGCAGACAGTCCATTAACAGAAGAAGGAAAACTAGTAGCGATTGAATGTGGAAATAGATTATCAGATATCCAGTTTGACCGGGTATATACTAGCGATTCAGGTAGAACTGTTGAAACCGCAGAATTAATTTTACAGCAGAATAATTACGAAATTCCTGTAATTAGAAAAACAAAAGCCTTCCGAGAGTCCTTTTTTGGTAGTTTTGAAGGAGAATTCTCAGCAGTAGCCTTAGGTAAAGTCGCAAATGATCACGGTTATACTTCCTTTAGAGAACTATTAATAAATCGGTCCCTTGAAGATATTACAAATTTTATCAAAGAGTCTGATCCATACCACCATGCCGAAAGTTACTCCGAACTATGGGATCGAATTGAAAAAGGGCTAAATGAACTAATTATCGAAAATAATAAAAACGATGAGAATGTATTAATTGTCACTCATGGAAATACAATTCGCAATATCGTAAAAAAGTTTTCAGAGGAATTTAATATCGAATTAGAAATAAAAAACGCTAGTATTACAATCTTGGAATACTCATCTGATACATATAAAGTAATTTCTTTTAATCAATAATTTACTAATAAAAATAAACAAAAAAGAGAAGGATTACACCCTTCTCTTTTTTGTAAAGTTCAATATATCATTTATTTTTCAACTTTTTGCTACTATTTTTACTATTTATTACTGGCGCAGGAGCTTTAAAAAATTGCTTGATTGATTGTCTGTTCTTAGAAAAGTTTAATTTTAGTACTGCTCCTGAATGTTCAACAGTTTCGTTTGTAAAACCAGCATCTACAGGAATACTTAAGCGATCAATTTTTTCTATTGGTTGAGAAAATGCAATTGAAGCAAGCGAAATTATTTCATCTAATTTTAAGTCAGTTGAAACATATTTTGTTGTTTCGTCTAATAAAAGAGGTACTCTAGCGATCCCACCAAAAGTATTTAATTTTTCTTTAACGGCACTTACGACTTTTAACAATACTTCTTGCTGGCGTTGAACTCTTCCAAAATCATTATCATGATCATGTCTAAAACGTACGTATTTTAAGAGCTGTTCACCATGTAGTTTATTTTTTCCAGGCTTCATTTTTAAGTTCATATCATTAATTATTGATTGACTAACATTAACTGTTATACCTTCTGGAACAAGAGTATCTACAATCCCAACAAAACCTTTAAAATCGATTATAACCGTATGGTCAATGGGAATACCGAGATTATTATAAATTGTTTCTTTTAGTAGCTTTTCTCCACCTAGATTATAGGCCTGATTAATTTTTCCGTAACCATACTTATAGCCGTTAATTTTAACATATGAATCCCTTAATATTGAGGCAACTTTTAAAGTTCGGTCTTCAACATTATATTGGACTACTGCAATACTATCTGATCGCGAGTTTTTTTCACCTCGAGAATCAACGCCTATAACAAGGAAAAATAATGAGTTTTTTAAAAGTTTATTTTTAAAGCTCATTTTTTGCTCACTTAGTGGATTTGATTGGCTTTGGCCAGGATCTGATGGTTTAATTTGACAACTGGTTAGAAAGAAAACAAGAAAAGAAAGAAGGCATATTCGCAAGAACTTTGACATGAATCTATTACTCCTTCTATATGATAGTTGGTCTATATATGTAATTTAGTATATATTTCCCCTCTAATATTTTGAAAATACATAACAAAAAAGGAAAATAAAAATATACCGTTTTTTTCTATAAATGGAAATAATTGTTGATTGTTATGAAAAAATACTTAGTATAAAATTAAGTTTGTTAATTAATTCACAAATGAAAACGAAGAAATTAGTAAATTTATATATTTTTTTATCACAACTTGTGAAATTATTCACAATTTGTATGGCAGTTGAAATAATATTAATTCTTTTTTAAGGAATATTAAAAATAAAAGCGTTTGTTGAGTTATTTAACAAAATAATTAGGTTGGATGCTAGATTTTGAAGGTAAAATCTAAGAACCTAAACAAAGGAGTAAACCAAATGTTAGTAGATAGTTTTAATCCATTTAATAATCTTGCAATTTCAGCAATAGTTGCGGCTGTACCGATTCTTTTATTTCTTTTATGTTTAACAGTATTAAAAATGAAAGGTATTTATGCAGCGTTATTAAACCTTGGAATTACGTTTATAATCGTACTAACTATCTTTAAATTACCAATCGGTGAATCAGTCGGAAGTGTTACTCAAGGTACCATTCAAGGGTTATGGCCAATTGGTTATATCATTGTAATGGCTGTATGGTTATACAAAATAACTGTAGAATCAGGGAAGTTTGATATTTTACGTAGCAGTATAGTTGGTATTTCGAGTGATCAACGAATCCAGTTTTTATTGATTGGATTTTGTTTTAACGCATTTCTTGAAGGGGCAGCAGGTTTTGGAGTACCGATTGCTATTTGTGCGGTATTATTAGTTTCAGTCGGTTTTAAACCATTACAAGCAGCTATGCTTTGTTTAATTGCAAATGGTGCATCTGGTGCGTTTGGAGCAATTGGAATACCAGTGGGAATTATTGATACATTTGGATTACATGGTGTAACTTCAATGAAAGTTTCAATCATGACAGCACTAACATTACCAATTATTAATTTTACGATTCCATTTCTGTTAGTTTGGTTAATAGATGGATTTAAAGGAATTAAAGAAATTTTACCAGCAATTTTAGTAACCTCAATTACTTATACAGTTTCTCAAGCAATTATGACAATCTTTTTAGGTCCAGAGTTAGCAGATATTATTCCTTCATTATTAACAATGGGTGTTTTAGCATTATTTCTTAAAAAATGGCAGCCTAAAAATATTTTCTTACTAAATGGGAAAGATTTTAAAACTGAATCTTATTCAATGGCTGATGTGATTAAAGCATGGTCACCATTCTATTTACTAACAATTTTCGTATTAATTTGGAGCTTAAAATCATTTAAAGGTTTATTTGCTGAAGGAGGAGCTCTAGCATCTACAGTAATAAAATTCGTTGTTCCAGGTTCTACAATAAATGTCAGCATTGATCTAATCGGAGCAACAGGTACTGCAATATTATTAGCAGGATTAGTTACAATTTTCTCTTCTAAATCAATTAATGTAAGTAAGGGGTTATCTCTACTTAAAAAAACAATTTCAGAATTTTGGATACCAATCATAATGATTTGTGCAATTATTAGTATCGCAAAATTGATGACATATGGAGGATTAACAAGTGCTTTAAGTCAAGCAGTTGCACACACTGGAGATGCATTTCCATTCTTATCTCCTATTTTAGGATGGATTGGGGTATTTATGACTGGTTCTGTCGTAAATAACAATACTTTATTTGCTCCAATTCAAGTTTCAGCTGGTAATATTTTAGGTACAAATCCTTCGTTATTAGTATCAGCAAATACTGCAGGTGGGGTAATAGCAAAACTAGTTTCACCTCAGTCAATTGCAATCGCAACAGCTGCAGTAGGTGAAACAGGTAATGAATCGACATTAACTAAGATGACTTTAAAATATAGTTTTGGATTACTAGCATTTGTTTGTATTTGGACATTTATATTATCACTTATTTATTAAGTTAAAAAGTCTTGAGAGAAGTTTTCTCAAGACTTTTTTATTT
The DNA here is from genome assembly GCF_004138285.1 of Gottfriedia acidiceleris. GTDB lineage: Bacteria > Bacillota > Bacilli > Bacillales > Bacillaceae_G > Gottfriedia > Gottfriedia acidiceleris_A. The sequence goes on from NZ_SCFN01000002.1 coordinate 7,351, forward strand.
CTTAAAGTTGATTTTTCGCAAATTGATTACTCATTCAAAGGACCCTTAAGTTTAGCTCTTACGATAATGTTCATATCCAAAAATCTATTTAATTTTGCACGAAATATAGTCAAATGCCTATGTAACAAGGATTGTGAATATTACATATACTTTATTGTGATTTCTAAAAGTTAAGTGAAGGAGGCAATCTATATGAAGGGATATTCACCTTACTACGGCGGAGGCCATGGTTGTGGCTGGGGATGCGGCGGAGGATTTGCGTTAATCGTTGTATTGTTTATTTTATTAATTATCATCGGTGCGTCTTTTGTAACTTTCTAAAAACTATTGAGCGTCAGCCACAGATACCGACTAACAACTAGTTAGTCGGTTTATTTCATTTTACATGGATTTCAAAATGTTTTTTTGAATTTTACTCTTTTCACCAACTTTTTATTAAGTGCATATAAAGAAGTAGGTATATAACTAGAAATTTTTACTTAATTTTGTAAATTTAAATTGTCCTATTAAACAAGGAGGACCATAAATGAAAAATCAACTTTATAAACCTCAAAGACATTGGAAAGATATTCCTCTATGGAAAGATGTTACGGATGAACAATGGAACGATTGGCTATGGCAATTAACGAATACAGTCAGAACATTGGATGACTTGAAACAAGTAATCGATTTAACGAAGGATGAAGAAGAAGGTGTAAGAATATCAACTAAAACAATTCCTTTAAATATTACTCCATACTATGCTTCTTTAATGAATCCAACCGATCCACGCTGTCCCATTAGAATGCAATCTGTACCAATTAGTAAAGAATTAAATAAAACAAAATATGATTCGGAAGATCCACTAGGAGAGGATGATGATAGTCCAGTTCCTGGATTAACTCATCGTTATCCAGATCGAGTGCTTTTTTTAGTAACAAATCAATGCTCAATGTATTGTCGCTACTGTACAAGACGTCGATTTTCGGGGCAAATTGGTATGGGAGTACCGAAAAAGCAATTAGATGAAGCAATTGCATATATACGTGAAAATGAAGAAGTAAGAGACGTACTTATTTCAGGTGGAGACGGTTTATTAATTAATGACAATATTTTGGAATATATTTTAAAAAATTTAAGAGCAATTGATCATGTAGAAATTATTAGAATTGGCACTAGAGCACCCGTAGTATTCCCTCAAAGAATTACTGAAAACCTATGTGAAATATTAAAAAAATACCATCCAGTATGGTTAAACACACATTTCAATACGAGTATTGAAGTAACCGAGGAAGCAAAAAAAGCGTGTGAAATGCTTGCAAATGCTGGCGTTCCAGTTGGGAACCAATCAGTTATTTTAACAGGAATTAATGACAGCGTACCAATTATGAAAAAGTTAATGCATGACTTAGTAAAAATTAGAGTCAGACCATATTATATTTATCAGTGTGATTTATCAGAAGGAATTGGCCATTTTAGAGCACCAGTTGCAAAAGGGTTGGAGATTATTGAGGGGTTACGTGGTCACACTTCTGGTTATGCTGTACCTAC
>NZ_SCFN01000020.1 GCF_004138285.1 Gottfriedia acidiceleris
GTAAAGGATAATTCATTATTTCAATTGACTAGTCTATTGTTTTTAAGATTATTATTTTTTTATAAAGAAACTTGATTGGAACGAAAGGGTGCTCGACTCCTATGGGAGAAGCGGGAAGGCTGAGACCCCACAGGCGGCGCCGAGGAGGCTCAGGTCTCGCCCCATGGAAAGCGAGCACCCTGTAGTGGAAATCAATATGACACAACTTACTTATCAATGAACAATCCAACAATTTAATTGACAAATTCTTTTTTGAACAGCATGAAAAAGCTAACAAATTTATTGTTAGCTTTTTAAGCATGTATTTTTGTATCATTGGACATTTGTTGGTTACTTCTAAACCAGATCCAAAGATCGTTAATAATTGATGCTAATTCTGCAATTTCAGAATTTAATTTACAGCTCAAAGCAAAATCTGATTCATGATTTAATTGTTCTTGTTTATGATTAATCGAAAACTCTAAACGCTTAATTTGATCAGGTATTTCACCACGAATATATTCCCATTCAGTAATAATCATTAGTTGTTGATCGCGAGAGTAATCTTCCCAATCCAGCTTTAGGCTAGGTAGAAAAATACCTAATCGTTCATCGTATGAAAAATAATCTTGTAACATTTTTTTACTCCCCCTCATGACTATATTATACATTGAAAAAATATGTGAAACATATTGATTTTTAAATTTCTAGATTTCTGAAATAAAAATTGTTTGTAAATAGCCTAAAATCTAAAAATAAAAATTATTAAAATAAAAGGAAAATAATTCATAATAATAGAAAACATAGTTATCTTTTAATAAAATAATCTTACTAAATTAAAGATATATGTATAAGATAATGACATAATTTTTAAAGGCTTGGCTATATGCTTAAATAACCTATTAAAAAAGTTAATGAAAATAGAGTTTATAAATACATACAATTGATTGATTTATCTAGATGATTTTCACAAATATATATAATTATTTAGACTTGAAAGGAAGAGTTTTATGAGGCATGCTGTCATTACGGCAGGATCGAAGGGGTTAGGGAAGAAAGTAACTGAATCATTTTTAAATGAAGGTTATTCAGTAACTGTTACGTACTTTTCTGATGAACAAGCTGTCAAAGAGCGAAAAGAAGAATGGAAGGATTATTTGGACCGTGTTCTTTTTGTAAAAGGTGATATTTGCGATAAACAATTTATTAATGAGATTGTCTCAAAAACGATGGAGAAATTCGGTAGGGTTGATTGTCTTATTAATAATGCTGGTCCGTATTTATTTAACCGTAAAAAACTGGCTGACTACACTGATGAAGAGTGGGAATACTTGTTGTATGGAAATTTGCACAGCGTATTTTATCTTTTAAAGCAAATTATTCCAATTATGAGAAAGCAGAAATATGGACGTATAATAAATTATGGATTTCAAGGTGCCAATGCAGCTTCGGGATGGATTTATCGTTCTGCATTCAGTGCAGCTAAAGTAGGTCTAGTTTCATTAACTAAAACAATAGCCTATGAGGAAGCTGAAAACGGTATAACCTCTAATATGATTTGTCCAGGAGATATTTTTGGTGATATGAAAGAAGCAAATCAAACTGAAGCAAGTAAGGATGGAAAAGGTCTTGCACCAGTTGGAAGATCTGGTACTGGAGAAGATATAGCAAGGATGGTGCAATTTTTGTGTAAGGAAGAGTCTGACTTCATAACAGGTGATATATTTGAAGTCACTGGTGGCTTGGATGTCATTAATAAATACAGACATATTTCATTATCATGAGAATTCATGGGACAATTCCATTTTTAAAGCATAATTTATAGTAAAAAAGATTCTGAATTAATATTTATTAAACGAAATTAAGCGTTTTCATTTTCTGCACTATATGTTTTGTGTTAATATAAAAATGTATTATTTTTTAATAAATAGAGCTCATCCTAAGAGGCACGAATTAAATATATTTCAGGGGGAAATAACATGCGTATTGGGGTACCAAAAGAAATAAAAAACAACGAAAATCGTGTAGCAATGACACCAGCTGGAGTAATGAACTTAGTTGGACATGGACATTCAGTTTACATTGAAACAAATGCTGGACTTGGTTCAGGATTTACTAATGAAGAATACGTAAATGCTGGCGCAACAATTGTTGAAACAGCTGAAGAGGCTTGGAATAATGAAATGGTTATGAAAGTTAAAGAACCAATTCCAAGCGAATATGGATATTTCCGTGAAGGATTAATTTTATTCACATACTTACATTTAGCTCCAGAGCCTGAATTAACTAAGGCTTTAATTGATAATAAAGTAATAGGAATTGCTTACGAAACTGTACAAGTTGGTAATACATTACCGTTATTAACTCCAATGAGTGAAGTAGCAGGACGTATGTCAGCTCAAATCGGTGCTCAATTCCTTGAGAAAAATAAAGGCGGAAAAGGTATTTTATTAGGTGGAGTACCAGGAGTACGTCGTGGAAAAGTTACAATCATTGGTGGAGGTGTAGCAGGAACAAATGCTGCTAAAGTAGCTGTTGGTCTTGGTGCTCATGTAACGATGATTGACTTAAATCCAGATCGTTTACGTCAATTAGATGATATTTTCGGTCATCAAATTACGACTTTAATGTCAAACCCTTACAATATTGCTGAAGCGGTTAAAGAATCTGATCTTGTAATCGGTGCAGTATTAATTCCAGGTGCAAAAGCGCCAAAACTTGTAACAACAGAAATGATCGAATCAATGGAACCAGGTTCAGTTGTAGTTGATATTGCAATTGACCAAGGTGGTATTTTCGAAACAACAGATCGTATTACAACTCATGATTTCCCAACATATGAGAAGCATGGAGTAGTACACTACGCTGTAGCAAACATGCCTGGTGCAGTACCTCGTACTTCTACTATGGCATTAACAAATGTTACAGTACCTTATGCAGTTCAAATTGCTAACAAAGGTTATCAAAAAGCTTGCTTAGATAACTCTGCATTATTCAAAGGTATTAACACACTTGATGGATATGTAACATACGAAGCAGTAGCGGAAGCTCACGGCTTAGAATACAAAGAAGCAACTACTTTATTACAAGGTACATCTGTTTCTACAAACTAATAAAAAGTAAAATCCCTTTATCGAAATCGGTAAAGGGATTTTATTTTATTCTCAATTCTAATAACATTCACTTTGATTTATAGTAAAATTATATTATAATTTCCATTTTATGTAAAAAGGAGTGGGGATATTGGAATTTATTTTTATACTTATTTTTCTGATTACAGGTATTTTGGGGTTTAACTGGCTAATGGGTTATCGTAATCAAAATATTACATTAGATTTAGATGAGCGTTATTTAAATCTAAATGAATATGCGAAGGCTGTGAAGGCTGAATTAGAAAGCCAAGGTAAAACAGTTGATTACAGAGGAAATAGACTTTTTATAATAAATGGTAAACAATATCATCTAATGAACGAAATGTATCAATGGGTGGTGTTCCATTACAACATACGATCCTTCAAAAGGTATAAATAAAAACCCCCTTCTCCATCTAATTGAAGAAAGGGGTTTTTATTTGGTATTTAAACCTCACTAAAAATTATATTCATCTTTCAAAATGCTATATTGATACATATCACGATGAGCGCCTTTAAAAAACTCATGTTTGCGCAATATACCATCTAAATGAAAGCCTAGTTTTGTAAGGAAATTTTGTGAAGCAATATTAAATTCGTATACTTCACCATATATTTTTATGAGTTTTAATTCATTAAAAGCATAATTAAGTAGATAGTTTAATGCAAATGAACCAATTCCTTTATTTTGCATTGAGTGATCTCCAATTACGATTCCAAAAGCGGCATGATTATTCTCTTGATCAAGATTTCCTAATTCAATTCTTCCAATACAAATACCATTGTATTCGATTGTGAACAAATGGAGATTAGGTTTAAGTCCATCAAAATATTTTTCATAGCCTTGTACCATTTCATCTAAAGAACGTGGTTTTTCTATTCCTACAAGTTTACCAATCTCATCATCACATTCCCATTTATGCATAATTGGGATATCTGAGGGAAGTACTTGTCGAATATTTATTAATTCGTCTTGATTCATATTATAGGATGATTAATTCTTTAGGGAACTTCGTTAATGTCATTGCACCAGTTTCTGTAATAACGATATCATCTTCAATACGAACTCCACCAACATTTGGTACATAGATTCCTGGTTCAATTGTATATGACATACCCGTTTTAATAATACCAGTATTTGAATCATTTACTGATGGGTAATCGTGGATACCAATACCTAAACCGTGACCAATACGGTGAACGAAATATTCGCCATATCCAGCGTCTGTGATGATTTGACGAGCAGCACGATCAACATTTCCCAATACTTCGCCTGGTTTACTCACTTCGATTGCAGCAAGTTGACCTTTTAAAACGGTTTCATAAATTTCTCGTTGTTGCTCATTTGGTTGACCAAACATTACTGTACGAGTAATATCTGAGCAATACCCATCAACGATAAATCCTAAGTCCATAAGTACAAAATCACCTTTTTTAATTGGGTTTGTACCTGGATTTCCATGTGGTAACGCCGAGTTTGCACCAGTTAAAATTAAAGTACTAAATGAAGTTTTAGAAATACCTTTTTTCTTCATTTCGTATTCCATTTCAGCAATTAAATCCATTTCTGTTTTGCCTTCAGCAATACGATCAACAATAATTTGGCAAGCCATGTCAGCCGCTTCAGCAGCAACTTGCATACGACGAATTTCTTCACTATCTTTAATTAAACGTAAGTCATGTAATTTTTCCTCAGCTGCAAGGAATTGTACACCAGGGAAAAGTTGTACTAATCTTTCATAGCGGCCAACAAGAAGATGTTCTTTTTCGATCGCCATACGATTTACTGTAATATTACGTTTTGCTAATGATTCTTGTATCATTGCCCAAGGATCTTGACTATCATTAAAGCCTATTACGTCATATTTCCAGCCGGCATTTTGTACATGTCCAACTTCCATTTGTGGACATACAAGAATTGGCTCATCATTTGGAAATACAAGACAAGCTAAAAGACGCTCATGTGGATTACAATGGAAATTAGTTAAATAAAATACGTTCTCAGTAGATGTAATAAATCCTAGTTGAATATCTTGCTCTTTTAACCAAGTTGATAGATTTTGTATACGGTGTTCCATTTGTAACATCCTTTCTTAAAAAACAAATTACTGCAATTAACAAAAAAGTCTTTACAGTTTATAACACTCTTATTTTATCATTTTTTATCGAATTTCGTAAAATAGTTAACTTATTTCTTATTTTTGTAATAGAAAATAATCTGTTAAAATGTGGTAGAGACCAATTTAATAATAAAGGAGCGACTTCATTTGAAAATTACATATTTTGGGCACAGTGTTATTTTAGTAGAACACGGTCAAGATTCAATTATTATTGACCCATTTATTAACGGCAATCCACATACAAATGTGAAAGTAGAAAATATTAAAGTGAATTATATTTATGTAACACATGGTCATGGCGATCATTTAGGTGACACAGTTGAACTAGCAAAACGAAATGATGCAACTGTTATTGCTCCTGTGGAATTAGCAACTTGGATCTCGTGGCAAGGTGTCAAAGTTGTCCCTATGCATATCGGGGGAGAAAAAGAGTTTTCATTTGGTAATTTAAAATTAGTAGAAGCAATCCATGGTTCAAGTATTGTTGATGAAGAAAATAAACAAATAATTAATGTAGGACCACCATCAGGCGTTTTATTAAAAATAGCTGATAAAACAATTTATCATGCTGGTGATACTGCATTATACAGAGGTATGAAAACATTAGGTGAGTATGAAAATATCGATATAGCATATTTACCAATTGGTAATCATTTTACAATGGGAATCGACGATGCAGTAATTGCTTCTGAATGGATTAATGCACAGCAAGTTATTCCGATGCATTATAATACATTTCCACCAATCCAAGTAGACCCAAATGAGTTCCTTGCAAAATTACCAAAGAAAAATGGTTTCATCCATGAGCCAAATACAACAATTTCTTTATTGTAGTATAGGCTATCGAAGAAAATAATAGTACAGTATTAGAAGCACGTAGAAACGTGCTTTTTTTCATGGTATGAATTGTTATATAATAGTTAATAAAAATATTAATACAACCATTGAAAGCTTGGTGAGGTAATTGACTACAAAGCACGATCAAATACTAGAACATATTGAACAACTACCGGTCGGTCACAAAATATCAGTAAGACAAATTGCAAAAGATTTAAGTGTAAGTGAAGGTACTGCATATAGAGCAATTAAAGATGCAGAAAACAAAGGATTTGTTAGTACCATTGAACGTGTAGGTACGATTCGAATTGAAACGAAAAGAAAAGAAAATATTGAAAAATTAACTTTTGCCGAAGTTGTTAATATTGTTGATGGACAAGTTTTAGGTGGTAAAGAAGGATTACATAAAACACTTAATAAGTTTGTTATTGGTGCAATGCAGCTTGATGCGATGATGAGATATATTAGTGCAAATAATTTATTAATCGTCGGAAACCGAGTGAAAGCACATGAATTAGCATTAAAAGAAGGGTCAGCGGTTTTAGTAACAGGTGGATTTGATACAGATGAAAGTGTAAAACGTCTTGCGGATGAAATGAAAATGCCGATTATTTCTTCTAGTTATGATACGTTTACTGTTGCGACGTTAATTAATAGAGCAATTTATGATCAGTTAATTAAGAAAGATATAGTACTAGTTGAGGATATTCTCATTCCAACTGAAAAAACAGCTACACTATCTCCATTTGATGAAGTTGAAAAGTGGTATGAACATAATAGAGACACAGGTCATGGAAGATATCCAGTAACAGATGATCGAGGTAAGCTAATAGGAATTGTAACTTCAAAGGATATCATACATGAACAACGTACTCAAAGAATTGATAAAGTTATGACTAGACAACCAATAAGTGTAAATGAAAAGATGTCGGTTGCGGCAGCTGCTAGAATGATGGTTTGGGAAGGCATAGAGTTGCTACCAGTTGTAAATACATCGAATAACTTAATCGGTATTATAAGTCGTCAAGATGTACTTGAAGCACTACAGCAATTGCAACGTCAACCTCAAGTGGGAGAAACAATAGATGACATAGTTACGAGTCAATTTCATAATAATAAAGATCAAAAAAATGATGACTTTACAATTAGATGTAATGTAACTCCGCAAATGACGAATGTAATTGGTACTCTTTCACATGGCGTATTTACGACGATTGTAACCGAGGCAGGTAAACGAGCAGTTCGTGACATGAAAAAAGGGGACTTAATCGTAGAAAATATTACAATTTACTTCGTACAGCCAGTTCAAATTGATGATGTAATTGAAATTAAACCAAAAGTTTTAGAATTAGGTCGTAAGTTTGGAAAAGTTGATGTTGAAGTATTTCAGCAAGGGATATTAGTAGGGAAAGCATTAATGATGATGCAGTTATTAGATCGATGAGATATGGAAGCCGTATTTTGGCTTCCATTATTTTTTTTAGTTACGTAAAAAAAAGCAGGAAACGATTCCCGCCTTTGAAGTTTATGAAAAGATCATCCCGTATTTTTAATTCGAAAGTAGTTTATTAACTCGATTAACAAATTCATTATTTTCGTTTCTAGTATCAAAATCTTTTGCTAAGTCATATACAATTTTCTCTAATTTCTCTAAGTCATAAATAAATTCATCTTCATTTATTTTCAATTTTTTCGCCATAAATAATGCTGCTAGCCAAAACTCGAATTTATATGATAGATTCGAAAGATTGTCACATAAATCAACATGTTTATAGAACAATTCAATTGCTCTGTCAGGATCACAAAAAGTTAAAAAAATCATTTGCTCACTTAGTTCAGGAATGTATTTTGTGCGATTATATGTTACAAAATAAGCTTTTTGTTGAATGATGAATGCTTCATCTATTTTGCTTTCTTCTAATAAAGGAAGAAGTAATTTTGAATAAGATTTGTGAATCGCTTCGTCACAATCAATTGAGCTATTCATGATTTTATTTTGCAAATTTAAGGCTTCTTGGAGGTGATCAGTTTTTAGTAAATAAATCATTTCACCATACATTTCACATTTTTCACAATTACTTAAATGATCCCTTGGAGATTTTTTAAATAGTTGATAGTTTTGTTTTGCGTAATCAATTTGATCTAAATATAAGTTCATTATAAAAAGAGCTTGAAAATAAGGTCTTAAAGAATAGTTAGCAATCACTAAACGATTCTTAAAATCCTCGAAATAATGGTGAATTTCTTCTAAAGAGAATCTGAGGGACTGAGGTATTATTTCTAACAACCACTTGTACAGCCATAGGATCTGCTCTTGCTCGATACGTTCTTCGTTTTGATCATATAAATCTACACACCACAAAAAGGTATCGATAAATAAGTCTATTTCACCAATAGAAAAAGCAGTTTCTGCTAATTCCATATTAACGTAATATAGATATCCCCATTCCTCTTGATTCTCTAATTCTTCTGCAAAAGTAAGTAGTTTTTGAAGTTTAATACTAGAATGTGATAATTCTACTAGTTCATCAAATTTTGATGAAAATAGATCTTCTGTCATCATGTAAGTTTTCTCACTTTCTAGATTACTATAAGATTAAACAGTTTGTTTATTTTCAATTGCTTTATAATGCTTATTCTGTAAGTATCCACGATATAGATTTGCCACACCAAATAGGATGAACACAATCCCAACACAAATTCTTATTAATTCAAGATCTATAACAATTTGATTTATACCGTAAAGCAATAAGAATAATCCAAAAGTTAATCTTGCACGTGATCCTGCAATTTTTTTTGTTAATAGTTCGCTTGTAAAGAAAAATTTGGTAACGTAAAATAAGAAGAATAGAAAAGATATAATTACGATTGTTGCAATGCTATTCACTTAGCTTCCACCTTTCAATGACTAATACATAATTCTATTTTACAGTCATAGAAACTATATTTCAAAAGTTTTCATATAAAGGAGAGTTTTATGTTGAAGGAACAAATTTTAAAAGATATACATTCATTTGATACGATAATCATTCATCGTCATGTTCGCCCAGATCCAGATGCAATTGGTTCACAGTGCGGTTTAGCAGAGATGATTAAAGCAAGTTATCCTGCAAAAAAAGTATATGTAGTAGGACATTTGCCACAATCTCTAGAGTATTTATATAAAATGGATGAAATTGAAGATGAAGTATATAATGATGCACTTGTCATTGTTTGTGACACTGCCAATACTGAACGAGTAGATGACGCTAGGTATTCAACTGGAAAGAAACTGATTAAAATTGACCATCATCCGAACGTAGATCCATACGGTGACATTATGCATGTTGATACTACTGCCAGTTCAACAAGTGAGTTAATTTTTGAACTAGCAGAGAGTAGTAATGAACAATTAGTCGTTACTGACGAAGCTGCGAGGCTAATTTATGCGGGGATTATTGGAGATACAGGAAGATTCCTATTTCCAAGTACAACAGAAAGAACTTTTCATGCAGCTAGTAATTTGATAAAAAAGAAGTTCTCTATTAATGAAATATATGACAATATGTACGAAACATCAATTGAGATGGCTCATTTAAATGGATATGTTCTTCAAAATTTTAAACTAACAGACGAGGGAGTCGGTCATATAAACATGACAAAGGCTCTAATGGATGAATACAATGTAAACTCTGAACAAGCTTCATTGGCTGTAAGTTCACTTGGACATATAAAAGGGGTAAAAGCTTGGGTTATCTTTTTAGAAGAAGATGATTTAATTCGAGTTCGTCTTCGTTCAAAAGGACCAGTTATAAATGGAGTAGCCGCTATGTTTAACGGTGGTGGGCATCCGCTTGCATCTGGAGCGAAAGTCTTCTCATGGGAAGAAGCAGAAAAAGTAGTGGAAGAATTAAAAAAGGTTTGTAGGGAAGAAAAATAAAGCTTAAAAATAAATTTGAGAGGCTAATCATAAATTCTAGCCTCTCATTTATTTTGTGCTTTTTATTTTTAATGTAATTTCTAATATGGTATCAAAGTAGATTGTATCTATTTCAAGTTTAAATCGCCGATCATCTTTAATATATACTTTGTTTTCGATTGCACGTCTTAATAATTCCCGATTTTGGGAAACGCTTTTTATATCTTGAGTAAGTAAATTACTAAGGTCATCCTTTACATCATTAACAAGTTGATGATTAGTAAATTCATTTAAATTGTATTGCTTGTAATTTAATATTGTCACTTTGATTTCTTGAACTGTTAAATTTCGTTTCTTTTCCTTGTTCATTCGCTCCATATTTTCAAAAAATATATTTTTATCTCTTAAATATGCTTTATTGAGCATTTTTAATTCAGATATTTGTTTTACTTGCTCTTCTTCTGTTACACCATAAAAATAAATAAAGACAAGCCAACTAATGATAAACCCGAAAAAAATGCCTACAAAAAATTTTGCCCAAGCGTGGGAGAGTTGTTCTGGAGGAGCTTTCATTAAACATGTTCTCCTGTAAACCATTGAATAATGATTGTACCTGTATGTGTTCCTCCCATGGCGGCTATAATCATGAAAATTTGCTTAATGAATTCGATTGTTTCTCCTTCAAATAAACCTTTTTCAAAACTATAAAAAGTATCAAATGTTCCGCCAATCGCCCCAACAATTGCCCAAATTCGTAACTTCATTGATAAATCATACATGCTGCTGAGTGGTGGCTGTCCAATGACGTAGTAACCGATTGAACCAATTATCGAACCACCTATTATGATTCCTAGTGAAATAAAATACATTGAAATTAATGCTGGTATAAATGGCAACTTAAGCTCCAATTGTCCTCACTCCCTCAATTAATATATATGGACAAAGTGTTATGTGTATGATGAGTATTAAAGTAAGTTGAAAATAAATGATTTGTTTTAATTTTCACGAACGAAAATAGAATGTAAGTTCGTATTTTGTGATAGAATAGATTATATTGAAAAGATGGTAAGGAGGAATGTAGATGAGTTTTGTTCATTTGCAAGTTCAAAGTTCTTATAGTTTATTGCAAAGCGCATGTAAAATAGATGAATTAATCAATGCTGCTGTTAGAGAAGGACATCCTGCGCTTGCTATTGCAGATGAAAATGTCATGTACGGGGTAATTCCTTTTTATCATGCGTGTAAAAAAGCAGGGATTAAGCCAATAATTGGGGTGAAACTCTCAATTTTAATGGATGAACAGCAGTCTTCTCCGATGATTTTACTAGCGAAAGATTTGACTGGTTATCAAAACCTTTTAAAACTTACAAGTATTATAGGGACAAAATCACCAGAAGGAATTCCTAAAAAGTGGTTATCTGCTTATAGTAACGGCTTGCTTGCAATTACACCAGGAATCGAGGGAGAAATTGAAAACTTACTATTGAATGGAGAAATCGAAAGAGCTATTGTTCATTTAAAAGAGTATCAATCAATTTTCGAACACTTTTTTGTCAGTATTCAAGATCACGGTTTACCTGAAGATCGTTCGCTATATCCATTAATTAAACAAGTACAAAAAGAAACAAACATCAGTTTAGTTGTTACAAATGACGTTCGATATATTGAAAAAGAGGATGCTCTTATTCAAGATGCATTATTTTCAGTTAAAAGTGGTACTAAGTTATCGGACGAATCAAGACCAAGATTACATTCGAACGAATATTATTATAAATCAAAAGCTGAATTATTGAAGCTGTTTTCTGATGAAGAAGAAGCATTTCAAAACACGATACATATTTCAGATATATGTAATGTAACGATTCCTTTTCATCAGCCGTTATTGCCTAAGTATCCAGTACCTGATGAATATTCAACATTGGAATATTTAAAAATGGTTTGCGAAAATGGCATGAACGAGCGGTACGGGGAAATAAATGATGAACTTAAACAAAGATTGGAATTTGAGTTAAATACAATCAATAAGATGGGATTTAATGATTACTTCCTCATTGTTTGGGACTTTATTAAATATGCACATGAACAAGGAATATTTGTTGGACCAGGACGAGGTTCCGCCGCGGGATCTTTAGTGGCTTACGTATTAAAAATTACGAATGTAGACCCAATACATTATAATTTACTATTTGAACGATTTTTAAATGAAGAAAGAATTACAATGCCAGATATTGATATTGACTTTCCAGATCATCGACGAGATGAAATGATTGATTATGTCGCTTCAAAATATGGTGATGTGCATGTTGCACAAATTATTACATTCGGAACATTAGGAGCAAAAGCAGCCATTCGAGATATTGCCAGGGTAATGGGGCTTACACCAACTGAAATAGATCGGTATTCGAAGCTAATTCCATCTTCACTAGGAATTTCATTAAAAGATGTCTATGATCAATCAAAACCATTTAAAAGTCATGTTGAACATTCTGGTATTCATAAAAGAATATTTGAGGTAGCTTGCCAAGTTGAAGGATTACCACGTCATACAAGCATCCATGCAGCAGGTGTTATTATATCTGAACTTCCGTTAACAAATGTTGTCCCGTTACAAGAGGGAAATCATGGAGTGTTTTTAACACAATATCCTGCAGAAATACTTGAAGAGCTTGGATTAGTAAAGATGGACTTCCTTGGCCTACGTAACTTAAGTTTATTGGAAGAGGTCTGTCGATTAATTTATGAAGCAAAAGGCGAAGTAATAAAGTTGGAAGAAATTCCGTTACAAGATCTAAAAACATTTGAAATTCTTAGTAAAGGAGATACTTCAGGTGTATTTCAGCTAGAATCATCAGGGATGAGAAGAGTACTACAGCAATTACAGCCAAATCAGTTTGAAGATATAGTGGCTGTAAACGCGTTATATCGTCCGGGTCCAATGGAGCAAATCCCTAGATTTATTCAATATAAGCATGGATTGGAGAAGGTTACGTATCCTCATCCAGTTTTAGAAAAAATATTAAAACCAACATATGGGGTAATTATATATCAAGAGCAAATCATGCAAATTGCTTCAACTCTTTCAGGGTTTACTCTAAGTGAAGCAGATTTACTTCGAAGAGCTGTAAGTAAAAAGAAGAAGGAAGTTTTAGACGAAGAAAGAATTCATTTTGTAGAAGGTGCAATATCTAAAGGTTATGATGAACAAGTTGCAAATGAAGTATACGATTTAATTGTCCAATTTGCTAACTATGGATTTAATAGGAGTCATGCTGTTGCGTATAGTATGATTGCGTATCAACTAGCATATTTAAAGGCAAATTTTCCTCTTGAATTTTATGCAGCACTTTTATCCAGTTTTATAGGAAGTGAAGAGAAAGTATCGAACTATATTGGTGAAGCAAAGTTGAAAGGGATCCCAATTTATCCACCTTCAATAAATAAAAGTCAATATGCATTTGTAGTTGAAGGAAATGGAATTCGATATAGTTTATTAGCTATTAAAAATATAGGATTGGCAACTGTAAGAGAAATTCTACAAAAGCGGCCATATAAAGATTTTTTTGAAGTGTGTATTAAAATATCACCAAAAGCATTAAACCGTAAAAGTATAGAAAATTTAATTTTTTCAGGATGCTTTGATGAGTTTGAGCTCGACCGTGCAACACTATTAGCAAATATTGATATGATTTTTGATTACGTGGATATAGTAAGACCTGAAAATGAAGATCAATTTGATTTATTTCTTGATGAAGATTTTGTGCCTAAACCAGAAATTATTAAAGTGGAGCCAATGAAAATTTCAATTAAGCTTGAACTTGAAAAACAGGCTTTAGGTACTTATTTATCAGGTCATCCAATTAGTCAATACGAGAAGTTGTTTAATGAAAGTGATGCTGGGGCTATTTCATCAATTATGATGAAGAAAGATACAGAGCATCTACTGTTTGTCTATATTAAGGATCTAAGGGTTACAAAAACAAAAAAACAACAGCATATGGCTTTTTTACAAGTTGAAGATTTAAGTACTTCGATCGATGCTGTCGTATTTCCGACTACTTTTGAAAAATACCGTCATAAATTAAAAGAAAAAGAAGTCGTCGTAGTTAAAGCAAAAGTTGATGAACGGGATGAAAGAAAACAATTAATTATAAATGAAGTTCTTACAATCGAAGAAATGGAAGAAATAAACGATCAAAAGAAGTATACTTTATTTATTAAAATAACGGGACATACTAATAAAAATATTTCCTACACAATACAGCAAGCAATCTCTAAGTTTAAAGGGCATGCGAAAGTCGTGCTTTACTATGAGGAAGATAAAAAAGCTGTTCAATTATCTGAACACTATTATGTGAATCCTTCTGTGAATTGTCTTTCGATGTTAAGAAATATTGTAGGAAATGCAAATGTTGTATTAAAGAAATAGACATTCTTCTCTAAACTATTTATTATTAACATGTGATATCATACAAAAAGAAAATTTTACCTTTTAAAGAGAAAATCACTAAGAAATATACAGTTGAAAAATCAACTCGTCAACATTAGGGAGAGTGAAAAGTTTGTCATTATTAAGTGAAGAAGCATTACATATGCATAGAGTACATCAAGGTAAATTAGAAACAGTTTCTAAGGTGCCAGTTACAAATGCTAAAGAACTAAGTTTAGCGTACTCGCCAGGTGTTGCCGAGCCGTGTAAAGAAATTTACGAAGAAAAAAGCAGAGTGTATGAATACACAATGAAAGGTAATATGGTTGGTGTAGTTTCGGATGGATCTGCCGTTCTTGGACTAGGTAATATTGGACCAGAGGCTGCATTACCTGTAATGGAAGGTAAAGCTGCGTTATTTAAAAGCTTTGCTGGTGTTGATGCATTTCCAATCTGCTTAAATACGCAAGATGTAGAGCAAATCATTCAAACAGTAAAATTGTTAGAGCCTACATTTGGTGGAATAAATCTAGAGGATATTGCAGCTCCAAACTGCTTTATAATAGAAGAACGCTTAAAGCGTGAAACAAATATACCAATTTTCCATGATGATCAACATGGAACGGCTATCGTTACACTTGCAGGTTTAGTAAATGCTTTAAAAATAGTGAATAAAAATATGGCTGATATTAAAGTAGTCCTAAATGGTGCAGGAGCTGCAGGTATTGCTATATTAAAATTATTGTATCGTTTTGGTGTTCGCCAAATTATTATGTGTGATACAAAAGGTGCGATTTACGAAGGTCGTCCAAATGGTATGAATAGCGTAAAAAGTGAAGTTGCAAAATACACTAATAAAGATAAAATACAAGGTAGCCTTAAAGAAGTACTTGAAGGGGCAGATGTATTTATTGGGGTTTCTGTAAAAGGAGCAGTAACTCAAGAAATGGTTCGTTCAATGAATGAAAATCCTATTATTTTTGCAATGGCTAATCCTGATCCAGAAATTATGCCTGAAGATGCAAAAGAAGCTGGGGCTTTAGTAATTGGTACTGGTCGAAGTGATTATCCTAACCAAGTAAATAACGTTCTTGCATTCCCTGGAATTTTCCGTGGAGCATTAGATGTTCGTGCTACACATATTAATGAAGAGATGAAAATTGCTGCAGTAAATGCAATTGCAAGCTTAGTAAGTGAAGCTGATTTATCACCAGATTTTATTATTCCAGCACCATTTGATCCTCGAGTGGCTCCAAAAGTAGCTGCTAGTGTGGCAAAAGCTGCAATGGAAACAGGTGTTGCGAGACTGAATGTTGACCCGAAAGAAATCGAAGAAAAAACAAAAAAACTAGCTTTAATTAAATAGTTTTATTACCAGATATCAATATTAAAGGGGATAGTATTACAATACTGAAATTAAGTAATGTAGTACTATCCTTTTTTATCTGATATAATACTTAGATGTGGTAAAAAAGCGCAGAGATTGTTGGAAAATAAAGGAATTTCATAAAAAATGTATAAATTAATTTTTTGAGATTTTCTACAAATTTCAAGTTGGTTAAATGGTTGAAATGACGAAATTTAGCTGAATTTTATCGACAAATGTTAACAAAAAGTGTATAACATTTATAGTATCCTATTAGTATTTAGTACTAAAAAAGTTAGGAGGAATTAGGTTGCAAATCAAAGACTTATTTTCCAAAAAGAAAAAATATGCATCTATACCTTCAGAAGTAATGAGACAAGATTTACCTGACGGTGTTATGACAAAATGTCCTAAATGTAAAAAAATTAGTATTACAAAAGAATTAATAAAAAACCTAAAAGTTTGTAATAATTGTGGATATCACCATCAAATGACAGCATTCGAAAGAATCGAAAGCTTAATTGATGAAGATACTTTTGAAGAGTTTGATCAAAATATGGTTTCTGCGAATCCTTTACACTTCCCTGATTACATAGAGAAGCTTGAAGGTGATCGTAAAAAAACAGAGCTTAACGAGGCAATTGTTACAGGAAAAGGAAAAATCGACGGAATTCCTGTTGTAATTGCAGTTATGGATGCGAGATTCCGAATGGGAAGCATGGGTTCTGTTGTCGGAGAGAAAATAACTCGTGCAGTTGAGCGAGCTTCATCTGACGGTTCACCATTTATTATTTTTACTGCATCTGGCGGAGCTCGTATGCAGGAAGGTATTTTAAGTTTAATGCAAATGGCAAAAACTAGTGCTGCGCTTAAAAAGCATAGCGAGCTAGGTTATTTAGCAATTTCAATTATGACAAATCCAACTACAGGTGGAGTATCTGCTAGTTTTGCGTCTTTAGGCGATTTTAACTTTGCTGAGCCTGGTGCTTTAATTGGTTTCGCTGGTAGACGTATTATTGAGCAAACAATCCGTGAAGAACTACCTGAAGACTTCCAGACTGCAGAATTCCTTTTGAATCATGGTCAGCTTGATGCAGTCATTTCACGATTAGAATTACGTTCAAAATTATTTACAATCCTTAACTTACATCAAGGGGGTGTCTTGCAATAGTGGTTATGTTAGAATTCGAAAAACCGATTCATGAACTAAAGACGAAAATAGACGAACTAAAGGTTTATACAAGTCAACATGATGTTGATTTTTCTGAAGAAATCAGACGTTTAGAAGAACGTTTAAAAACTTTAGAAAATGAAATATACGGTAACATGGGAGTTTGGGATCGTGTACAAGTTGCTAGACATCCAGAACGACCAACTACTTTAGATTATGTTAATAGATTATTTACGGATTTCTTTGAGTGTCATGGTGATCGATTATTTGGAGACGATGCCGCAATCGTATCAGGTATCGCATCTTACCGTGGATTACCGGTTACTGTAGTTGGACATCAACGTGGTAAAGATACAAAAGAAAATATTAGACGTAATTTCGGTATGCCACATCCAGAAGGGTACCGAAAAGCACTTCGTTTAATGAAACAAGCTGAGAAATTTAACAGACCGATTATTGCGTTTATCGATACAAAAGGTGCATATCCTGGTAAAGCAGCTGAAGAGCGTGGACAAAGTGAAGCAATTGCCCGAAATATTTTTGAAATGGCAGGCTTAAAAGTACCTACTATTTGTATTGTAATTGGCGAAGGTGGTAGTGGTGGAGCGTTAGCATTAGGAATTGGTAATAAGTTACTGATGTTAGAAAACTCAACTTACTCTGTTATTTCACCAGAAGGTGCAGCAGCATTATTATGGAAAGATTCTTCACAGGCACGTAGAGCAGCTGAAACAATGAAAATTACAGCTCCAGACTTATTAGAATTAGGTGTAGTTGACCAAATTATACCTGAAGTAAAAGGTGGAGCACAAAATGATGTTGAACAACAGGCGAAATATATCGACAAGTACTTATACGAAACATTAAAGTCACTGTTATCTATGGATAAAAAAGAGCTAGTTCAACAACGATATGAAAAACACGCAAAATTAGGGAAAATTTCTTTTGACCAATAATATTTAGTTTAACTTCTAGAGTGTGTGAAACAATATGTTAGCATGCTCTTTTTGTATTTTTTTTTTTAAAATAGTAAAAAATAGCAATATGCATAAAGATGTCGTCATACTTTTAAAAGTGTTTCTTTCATTAAAAAAAGTTTATGAAAAAGTTCACATTATTTCTATTGTTTAAATAGGCATTACATGGTACTTTATTTAAATGAATAAAAGCATAAGGTAAAATCATTGAGGTGAATACATAATGAAAAGAATTGGCGTATTAACTAGTGGAGGAGACTCTCCAGGAATGAACGCTGCTGTACGTGCAGTTGTAAGGAAAGCGATTTTCCATGGCCTAGAAGTTTATGGTGTATACCAAGGTTATTCTGGTCTTATTAATGGAAATATTGAGAAACTAGAGTTAGGTTCTGTTGGTGATATTATTCACCGTGGTGGGACGAAACTACTTAGTGCACGTTGTCCAGAATTTAAAACATTAGAAGGACAAATGAAAGGAATCGAACAGCTTAAAAAGTTTGGAATTGAAGGATTAGTTGTTATTGGTGGAGATGGATCATATCAGGGTGCAAAGAAGTTGACTGAACATGGTTATCCTTGCGTTGGTGTTCCAGGTACAATTGATAATGATATTCCAGGTACAGATTTTACAATTGGATTCGATACAGCATTAAATACTGTTATTGATGCGATTGATAAAATTCGTGATACAGCAACATCACATGAGCGTACATATGTAATCGAAGTAATGGGTCGTAATGCAGGTGATATTGCATTATGGGCAGGATTAGCTGATGGAGCAGAAACGATTTTAATACCTGAATGTGATTATGATATGGATGATATTATTAGTAAATTAAACCGCGGTAGTGAGCGTGGCAAAAAACATAGTATCATTGTCGTTGCAGAAGGCGTCGGAAGTGCAATTGAGATTGGTAAAATAATACAAGATAAAACTAACTTTGACACGCGTGTAACAGTTTTAGGACATGTTCAACGTGGTGGTTCACCAAGTGCTGCTGATCGAGTTTTAGCAAGTCGTCTAGGAGCGAGAGCGGTTGAACTACTTATGGAGGGCAAAGGTGGACGTTGTGTTGGAATCCAAAATAATAAGTTAGTTGATCATGATATTATCGAAGCGTTATCCCAAAAGCATGAACTTGATCGAGATATGTACCAATTATCTCAAGAACTTTCAATTTAATTAGGTAGATTTAATTGAGCAATCGATTTCATAAATTTCGTAATAGTTTTGAGTTTTATATAAATTTGGAGGGTAAAAAATGCGTAAAACAAAAATAGTTTGTACGATTGGTCCTGCTAGTGAATCGGTAGAAAAATTAGTAGAGTTAATTAATGCAGGAATGAACGTAGCACGTTTAAACTTCTCGCATGGTTCTCATGAAGAGCATGCTGCAAGAATTACAAGTATCCGCGAGGCTTCAAAAAAAACTGGTAGAACTGTAGCGATTCTTTTAGATACAAAAGGTCCTGAAATTCGTACTTTAGATTTTGAAGGTGGCCAAGCAGAATTAAAAACTGGAAATGAAGTTATTATTACTACTGAACCAGTAGTTGGTACAGCAGAAAAATTTGCAGTATCTTACGAAGGATTAATTGACGACGTGCATGTTGGTTCTAAAATTCTAATCGATGATGGATTAATCGGATTAGAAGTAATTGGTATTGAAGGAAATGATATTCGTACTAAAGTGTTAAACAGCGGTTTAGTAAAAAATAAAAAAGGTGTAAACGTACCAAATGTACGTGTAAATTTACCTGGTATTACAGAAAAAGATATAAGCGATATCGAATTTGGTATTGAGCAAAATGTTGATTTTATTGCTGCATCTTTCGTTCGTAAAGCTTCTGATGTATTAGAAATTCGTGAGCTTTTAGGTAAACATGGCGCTGAATATATTCAAATTATACCTAAAATCGAAAACCAAGAAGGGATCGATAATATCGATGAAATTCTTGAAGTTTCAGATGGTTTAATGGTTGCACGTGGTGATATGGGCGTAGAAATTCCACCAGAAGAGGTACCAATAGTTCAAAAACTATTAATTAAAAAATGTAATAATTTAGGTAAGCCAGTAATTACAGCTACTCAAATGTTAGATTCTATGCAACGTAATCCTCGACCTACACGAGCAGAGGCAAGTGACGTAGCAAATGCTATTCTTGATGGAACTGATGCAATTATGTTATCAGGAGAAACTGCTGCAGGTTCATATCCAATCGAATCTGTTTCAATGATGAACTCAATTGCGCTTCGAATTGAAAAAAGCTTACAATACGAAGAATTATTTAAAAAGCGTCAAAGAGAAAATAAAGGAACAATTACAGATGCAATTGGTCAATCGGTTGCAGCAACAGCTCTAAACTTAAAAGTAGCTGCAATTATTGCTCCTACAGAGAGTGGACATACTGCGAAAATGATTTCGAAATATCGTCCAAAAGCTCCAATTTTAGCTATTACATCTGATATTCGTATTTGTCGCCGCCTAACTTTAGTTTGGGGAGTTCAAACTGAATATAGAGAAAGAGCAAACTCAACTGATGAAATGTTACAACATGCTATGGAAGCGGCTCAAGACGCTAAATTTGTTTCAAATGGTGATACTGTCATCATTACTGCTGGATTACCAATCGGTGAAACAGGTATGACAAATATGATGAAAATCCATGTAGTAGGTGACGTGATCGCTCAAGGTCAAGGTATTGGTCGCAAAACTGCTGCAGGAAAAGTTATCATCGCAAAAACAGGTGAAGAAGCTGTATCGAAAGTTACACCAGGAAGTATTTTAGTAACAAATAGTACAGATAGAGATATGATGCCAGCGATTGAAAGAGCAGCAGCTATTATTACTGAAGAAGGTGGATTAACTAGCCATGCTGCAGTAGTAGGTGTTAGCTTAGGAATTCCCGTAATTGTTGGAGTGGAAAATGCAACGAACATCTTTGTAAACGGTCAAGCTGTTACAGTAGATGCTTCTAGAGGAATAGTTAGTACAGGACATAAAAGCATATTTTAAGATATAATAAAGAGAAGGACAAAGTTTCCTTCTCTTTATTTTTTGATATAAATAAGATTATTAAGAGATATTTTAATTCTAAGCAAGAGGTGAAACTACCATGAAAAAACTTGTTGGTTGGCTATTGTTAATCCCATTAATTGATTTAATCTGTTTAACATTACTTGGTAGAGTAATTGGTTCCTTATCAGTATTTCTTTGGCTAATCGGTACGCTTTTGATTGGTATATATATCATGAGAACCGTTTGGGTTACAGTTAAACAACAAGCCGGAGAACAGCTTCGGGCAGGCAAAATGCCAGATTTAATCATGATAGAGGGATTATCATTTTTTCTAATTGGCCTCCTATTTTTTATTCCGGGACCAATTACCGACTTATTGGCAATCGTGTTGCTAATTAAACCAATTAGAATCAAATTTGTTCAACAACTTATTTATTTTGTAATGAAAAAGCTAAAAGGTAATGTTGTTTGGACTGGATATATAAAGAAATGAACATTGAAAATGCAAAAGATTTTTTATAAGAGACAAAAAACGAGAAAGCAGTTAGCTTTCTCGTTTTTAATTTGCAAAGAAATAAAAATTTGATTTTCAGTTTAATTCGAACCTCTAATATAATACCAAAGTTCATGGAAGACTCTTGCTCGATACAAAGTTGATAAAATTACTAAAGTTACTGGACCGGCAATCAATCCTAGTAGACCAAAAAATTTAAAACCAACAAATAACGAGATTAAAGTAGGAAGTGGTTGTAGTCCAATATTTGAAGATAGAACTTTTGGCTCTGCAAGTTGACGTTGGACAATTACAACACCATATAAAATTGCAAGACCAATCGTTAATTTATAATCGCTAGACAGAAATGTATATAAGATCCATGGTACGAAAATTAAGCCAGTTCCTAAGTAAGGAAGTAAGTCAATGAAGCCGATTATAATTGCGATAGTGATTGCGAAAGGAATTCTTAATATTAATAATCCGATTAAGACTAGCACTGTCGTCATAGAAATAAGAGTGATATGTGCTTTAATAAAACCAAATAAAGCTTTTCGTAAATCAATAAAAATTGTTTTGCTGTAATGTTGAATTCGATCTGGAGTATATTTTGCGAATAAATTTTTTATTTTGTACCAATCTTTACTAATAAAGAATGTTGCTAATAAAGAAACGAATATTAATGTAGCAGTATTTGGTAATAAAGCGATTACTAATTTAATCCCTACAATAATTCCGTTTAATGCTTCTTTTCCTAGATTAATTGCAGAATCGCCAATTGATTGTATATTTGTGCGAATCGTTTGCTGTTGACCAGCACCGAGTTGACTATATTTACTCATAATTAAGTCATATAAAGGAATCACCTTATCAGTAACAATATTTTCAACGAAATAAATTAATCGTTCAAAGCTTTCTGGAACAACTTGAATTAAATAGGTTGAACCTGAAATGATTTCCGTAATTAGTAATGTAAATAATCCTGCTAGAACAGCTAATAGTAAAATAATTGATAAAAATGCTGCTATTCCTCTTGGTATTCTGGCTTTTTCGTTTAATAAATTTACTAGTGGATTTAAAAGGTATGCAATGATAAAAGCAATGATGAAAGGGTATGTAAGTTTTGAGATGAATAGTGCCACGTAAAGACCTAAAATAATACATGCGATCACAAATAAAAACCGGATGATCTGAAAAACTAAAGTTCTATTCAAACTTTTACCTCCTTCCAAAGTGAAATGAGTCCTCTTGTCTTATTTTATCAAGAAATATTTTTTTATAATAGTAAAGTTTGATAGTATTTATTAATAAATTATACATTAAGGGGATACTAACAAATGAGTGAATCGACAATATTTCTCTTAGTTTTATTATTAATTGGTGCAATCGCTAAAAATAACTCTTTAATTATTTCAATTATAGTATTGTTAGTACTAAAATATACTCCTCTAGGAGATCGAGTATTTCCGTATATGCAATCAAAAGGTATTAATTTAGGCGTAACGATTATTACGATTGCTGTATTAGTACCAATCGCGACTGGTGAAATCGGTTTTAAAAATTTAATTGATGCATTAAAAACGCCTGTTGCTTGGATCGCACTACTCTCTGGTATCGCCGTGGCTCTTCTGGCAAAAGGTGGAGTACAATTATTAGCTACTAGTCCACAAATAACAGCAGCATTAGTACTAGGTACTGTACTGTCTGTAGCAGTATTTAAAGGGGTTGCAGTAGGGCCTTTAATTGGAGCTGGAATCGCATATCTATTCATTTGGATAGTAGAATTAATTAAGTAATTGCATAATAATTATATTTTAGTAAATTGTTTTCATTCACAAAAGTCAGATTATTGTTTATAATAAATGATAGTAGGGTTCCTTTCTATGTATACTCGGTATTTTAAAAGAGTTATACCAGTATATGTATGTATTAAATACTAGGGAAATTTTTGCGTAAAGGAGAGAGGGGAATATGACAGTTAAAAGTGGTTTAGAGGGTGTTGTAGCAGCTACGACTTCTATAAGTTCTATTATTGATGATACATTAACGTATGTAGGTATCGGTATTGATGAATTAGCAGAATATGCAAGTTTTGAAGAAGTAGTATATTTATTATGGCATCGCAAGTTACCAAATAAGGATCAACTTAAAGAACTTACTTCTCAATTAGCAGATAATGCTGAGTTACCAGAAGAAGTTATTACTTACTTAAAATCAACTAACTTAAAAAATGTACATCCTATGACTGTATTACGTACAGTTATTTCAATGCTTGCATTGTATGACAAAAATGCTGAAGCAATGGACTCAGATTCAAATTATCTTAAAGCAATCCAACTTCAAGCTAAAATTTCAACATTTGTGGCAGCGTTTTCTCGAATTCGTCAGGGGCTTGAACCAGTCGCTCCTAATAAAGATTTATCATTCTCAGCTAACTTCTTATACATGCTAACAGGTGATAAACCTAATGAGATTGCAGAAGAAGCAATTAATAAAGCTTTAGTACTACATGCTGACCATGAATTAAATGCTTCAACATTTACTGCACGCGTTTGCGTAGCTACATTATCTGATATTTATTCAGGTATTACGGCTGCGATTGGAGCTTTAAAAGGTCCATTACACGGTGGCGCAAATGAAAGCGTTATGAAAATGTTAGCTGAAATCGGTGAAATTGAAAATGTTGAACCTTACATTCAAGAGAAAATGGATGCTAAAGCTAAAATTATGGGATTCGGACATCGCGTATACCGTGGTGGGGACCCACGTGCGAAACATTTAAAAGAAATGTCTCGTCAATTAGGTGCAATTACTGGAGAGTTAAAATGGTACACAATGTCTGAAAAAATTGAAGAGCTTGTTACAACTCAAAAGAATATTCCACCAAATGTTGATTTCTACTCTGCATCTGTTTATCACAGCTTAGGAATTGAACATGATTTATTTACTCCAATCTTTGCTATTAGCCGTATGTCTGGTTGGACTGCTCACATTTTAGAACAATATGAAAATAATCGTATTATTCGTCCGCGTGCAGATTATACAGGACCAGAGAAAAACTCTTACATTCCAATTGAAGAGCGTGCATAAAGAAGTAATTGAATACTTAAAATAGTATTTAATATTCGAATAATAGTGGTATAGTAAAGAGAGGAAGAGGAATCTTCCTCTCAAAAGCATGTATTTTAATGAATTTAATTTATTTATACAAGGGGGAGCATGTAATGCAAGCTGAAAAAATTACATTAGTAGACGGCCAATTAAACGTGCCAAACAATCCAATTATTCCTTTTATTGAAGGCGACGGTACAGGCCCAGATATTTGGGCAGCATCTTCACGTGTTTTAGATGCAGCTGTAGAAAAAGCATATAATGGTAATCGTAAAATTGAATGGAAAGAAGTTCTTGCTGGTGAAAAAGCATTTAATGCTACTGGTGAATGGTTACCTCAAGAAACTTTAAATTTAATTGAAGAGTACATGATCGCAATTAAAGGACCTTTAACAACTCCAGTTGGTGGTGGTATTCGTTCTTTAAACGTTGCACTACGTCAAGAATTAGATTTATTTGTGTGCTTACGTCCTGTACGTTACTTTGAAGGAGTACCTTCACCAGTTAAACGTCCAGAAGATACAGACATGGTAATTTTCCGTGAAAACACTGAAGATATCTATGCTGGTATCGAATATGAAAAAGGTTCTGAAGCAGTTCAAAAAGTTATTGAATTCTTACAAAAAGAAATGGGTGTTAATAAAATCCGTTTCCCAGAAACATCTGGTATCGGTATTAAACCAATTTCTGAAGAAGGTACAAAACGTCTTGTACGTGCAGCAATTAATTATGCAATTCAAGAAAACCGTAAATCTTTAACTTTAGTTCATAAAGGTAATATCATGAAATTTACTGAAGGTGCATTTAAGAACTGGGGTTATGAAGTTGCTGAGCAAGAGTTCGGTGATAAAGTATTTACATGGGCAGAATACGATCGCATTGTAGAAACAAGCGGTAAAGACGCTGCTAACAAAGCAATGGATGAAGCTGAAAAAGCTGGTAAAATCCTAGTAAAAGATAGCATTGCTGATATCTTCTTACAACAAATCTTAACTAGACCACGTGAGTTCGATGTAGTGGCTACAATGAACTTAAATGGTGACTATATTTCTGATGCGCTTGCTGCTCAAGTTGGTGGAATCGGTATCGCTCCTGGAGCAAATATCAATTACGAAACTGGACATGCTATTTTTGAAGCTACACATGGTACAGCACCTAAATACGCTGGATTAGATAAAGTAAACCCATCTTCAGTTATTCTTTCTGGAGTATTAATGCTTGAGCATATGGGCTGGAATGAAGCAGCTTCTATGATTCTTAAATCAATGGAAAAAACAATCGCTTCAAAAGTTGTTACTTATGACTTTGCTCGTCTAATGGATGGAGCTACTGAAGTAAAATGTTCTGAATTCGCAAACGAATTAATTTCAAATATGGAATCAGTTCTTGTATAATTAAATTGTGTTTGTAAACAAAAGGGAGGTATTTGTATGTCAATTCGTAGACGTAAAATTTCCGTAGTAGGTGCTGGATTTACTGGTGCTACAACAGCTTTCTTGCTTGCACAAAAAGAATTAGGGGATGTAGTAATAGTTGATATTCCACAACTAGAGAACCCTACTAAGGGCAAAGCCTTAGATATGCTTGAAGCAAGTCCAGTTCAAGGATTTGATGCTAACATTATTGGTACTAGTGATTATGCTGACACAGCTGATTCAGATGTAGTAGTAATCACAGCAGGTATCGCTCGTAAACCAGGTATGAGCCGTGATGATCTAGTATCAACTAACTCAAACATCATGAAAGCAGTTACTCGTGAAATCGTAAAATACTCTCCTAACTGTACAATTGTTGTTTTAACTAACCCAGTTGATGCAATGACTTATACAGTATACAAAGAAGCAGGTTTCCCTAAACACCGCGTTATTGGACAATCTGGAGTTCTTGACACAGCTCGTTTCAGAACGTTCGTAGCTCAAGAATTAAATTTATCCGTTAAAGATATTTCTGGATTTGTTTTAGGTGGTCACGGAGACGATATGGTACCATTAGTGCGTTATTCATATGCTGGTGGTATTCCATTAGAAAAATTAATTCCAAAAGATCGTTTAGATGCTATTGTTGAACGTACTCGTAAGGGTGGCGGAGAAATCGTTAATCTACTAGGGAACGGAAGTGCTTATTATGCACCTGCTGCATCTTTAGTAGAAATGGTTGAAGCTATACTTAAGGACCAACGTCGCGTGTTACCTACAATTGCTTATTTAGAAGGCGAATATGGTTACAGCGGTATTTACTTAGGAGTTCCTACAATTATTGGCGGAAACGGTATTGAACAAATTATCGAATTAGATTTGACTGCTGATGAAAAAACAGCATTAGATCGCTCAGTTGCAGCTGTCAAAAACGTTATGAACGTTTTAGCTTAAAAAGAAGACCCACAAGGTAGTTAGAATTTACCTTGTGGGTCTTTTCAGTTTTTTAAGCTTTTAATATTCACCTTTAATGACAAAATACGAGCCTCGAATCGTTCCAGCTAGTTTAGACTTCTGTCTAGCAAACTTAAATTTCTCTACTAACTCCATTGGTATTTCCATTCCGTCAGAAAGTTTAAACCCAACAGCTCGCTTCTTAGGATCATCAACCGTATACATAACGTTGACCGAAAGTCCATCCTCATAAAAGACGTAGGCAAATTTAATATTTTCCACTTGAAAACGAGAAGTTTCTAAAGGTTTAGCAGCGAATTCGATATCACGTTCTTCTTTCAAAATTCGGTGCACATAATCAAGTGTCTCCTGACTTTCACTAGCTGGTACAACCGTAAATTCATGTTTGTACTTGTTCATAAAATAACGAGCTTCATTTGCGCGTAAACCAGCAAGTGCATCTACTACAGGGGAAGACTCTAAACCAACCGTAGACACATTTTTAAAATCAACCGTATAGGACATTTCCATCTCTCCTTTTCACATAGCCGAATAATCTAAACATCTTATCTACTAAATTATACCAAAAACTTATGCTTCCGAAATGATGTTTCACGATATAAGTATGTACAAGTTCTTTATGCAACAAACCACTTGATTTTTATGTATGCTAAACGGATTTAAAAGTCAGTATGTATACGGAGTATTTAAATTACTTATTAAGGAGAAAGATAGAATTTTATCTTCCATAAGGGGGAAAATATGAATAGACGAAAATTAAAAATTTTTATAAGTTTTTTTATAAAAATTTTGCCGATTAAGAAGGAAATTTGCTGTTGTTTATCGAATTTTTAAAATATTAAGATAAACAGGGGGTTTAATATGTTAACTAAAAAAGCAAAAATCGGACGAAAACTTGAAGACATTTCAATTGGTGAAAAGTTAATTGTAACAGAACATATTGATGAAAAACATATTTACTTATACCTGGCTTTAACAGGCGATACAAACCCGTTATATACTCAATACAACTATGCTTCGCAAACAAAATATAATAAACCGATCGTTCCAAGTTTTATTATAAGCGGATTAGTCTCTGCAGCAGTAACAAAACATTTACCTGGCCCAGGAAGTCATATTATTAAAAAAGAACTTCAATTCGATCAACATATATATCACAATGAAACAATTTCAATTCATTTTGAAGTAGTCGAAATTAACTTAGAGCTAAATGAAGTATGTATTAATGTAAGCGTTTTAAATAAAACACAAACTGAAATTGCTAGTGGAAAACTGACAGTAATTCCACCAACGGTAAACCAATCGAATGCTCTACTATATGAAAATTTTTAACTTAAAGAATGTCAACTGACATTCTTTTTTGTTGTTTTACTTATGTATGAACTTTCCATCCATCTCCTAACTGCTTTTTACGTTTTACGTATGATAGAATTTTTAGTATGATTAAAAAGTAGATATAGATAAATAAAATAGGAAACAAATGGATGAGGGTTTAACACTGACCTGGAGGAATATGAAATGAACAATAAAATTCTTGTAGTAGACGATGAAGAGCATATCTTAACATTAATCAAATTTAACTTAGAACAGGCTGGCTTTCAAGTTGTTACAGCTACTGATGGTGAAGAAGGTTTACAAAAGGCTATAGAGGAAAAGCCAGAATTAATTGTTTTAGATTTAATGCTACCTAAAAAAGATGGTATGGAAGTATGTAAAGAATTAAGACTTCAAAGAAATACTACTCCAATTTTAATGGTTACAGCAAAAGATGATGAATTTGATAAAGTGTTAGGGCTTGAACTTGGTGCAGATGATTACATGACAAAACCATTTAGTCCAAGAGAAGTCGTAGCAAGAGTTAAAGCTATTTTAAGAAGATCTAAAATTACTGAGACTCCAGTACAAGCAAACGACGACGCTGACACTTTAATAATAGCTGATTTGAAAATCTTACCTGAGTACTATGAAGCATATTTCCAAGGTGAAAAACTAGAGTTAACTCCTAAGGAATTTGAGTTATTATTATATTTAACGAAAAATAAAGGTAGAGTATTAACTCGAGATCAATTATTAAGTGCCGTTTGGAATTATGATTTTGCTGGAGACACTCGAATTGTCGATGTTCATATTAGCCATTTAAGAGAAAAAATTGAACTAGACTCGAAAAAACCAATTTATATAAAAACAATTCGTGGATTAGGATATAAATTAGAGGAACCAAGAATAAATGAGTAATCTAAATCGAAAATTGCTCTATGGATTTTCTGCAATAATAATCGTTATTCTTGTAATATTAGGAATCGTTCTAGGGCAAATATTTAAATCCTTTTATCTGACAAACTATGATCAAAGAATTGAGAAAGAGACTAACTTAATTGCCTCGATCATGGAGTCAAATACACCATTAACTAAGAATATATCTAATCAAACGTTAAAAAAGATATCAAAGGATTTAAATATCGATATTATATTATTTGATGATCATTATAATCTAATCGCTAAATCTAGCAATGAGAATGTGGAATTGAATATATCATCAAAGAATTTAAAAGATTATTTAGAACGACTTGATAAAGTAGAGAGTGCAGCTAAATTTACCGAAAAAGATTCTGCAGCTAAATATTATGGCAAGAAAATAACAGATAAACATGGCAATAAACAATTTTTGATAGTTGATTATTCAACTAAGTCGATCAAAGAAGTTTACCGTAGTATTTGGATGTTATTATTTTCATTATTAGGTTTTGTTTTATTTGCCATCATAATTTTACTGATACGATACTCGCATCAATTTTCAAAACCAATTGAAGATATTACACAAGTTGCAATTGAATTATCCAAAGGGAATTATAAAGCTAGAACATTAACCGAAAGTAATGAATCTACAACAATGTTAAGTCAAGCAATGAATGTACTTGCAAAAAATCTACAAGAAATGACTAGTCAACAAGAAATGCAGCAAGATCGATTAAACACATTGATCCATAATATTGGTAGCGGGGTTGTTTTAATTAATAGTAGAGGTCATGTAAACCTAATTAATAAAACATATCGAGAAACGTTCAAAGTTGACTCGAGAAGTATATTGGGTGAGCTTTATTATGATGCATTTAAACATAAAGAAGTCATTGAAATTGTGGAAGAAATTTTTCTAAAAGAAATAAAAGTTCGAAAGCAAATCATTCTGCCATTATCAATTGAAAGAAAACATTTTGAAATATATGGTGCACCAATCATTGGGATAAATCACGAGTGGAAAGGAATCGTTCTTGTTTTCCATGACATAAGTGAATTAAAGAAATTAGAACAAGTCCGAAAAGACTTTTTTGCAAATGTATCTCACGAGCTTAAAACGCCAATTACATCTATTAAAGGTTTTACTGAAACTCTTCTAGATGGGGCAATGGAAAATGATGAGTTATGTAAAAACTTCTTATCGATTATTTTAACGGAAAGTGATCGTATGCAGACACTTATTCAAGATTTGTTAGACCTTTCAAAAATTGAGCAACAGAATTTTAAATTGGATCTTGCAGAAGTATCCGCAAAACAAGTTATTGAAGATGTACAGCAAATGCTTAATCAAAAAGCAGAAGAGAAAAATATAGACTTCAAACTATACTTGAATAGTCCTTTAGTTGTATATGCTGATGCGTTAAGATTAAAACAAGTAATTATTAATTTAGTGGATAACGCAATTCACTATACTCCAGCTGGTGGCAAAGTATTTATTACTGCCTCCGAAACAGATGACCATATTGTATTAAGGGTAAATGACACTGGAGTTGGAATTGGAAAAGAAGAAATATCTCGTATTTTCGAACGTTTTTACAGAGTAGATAAAGCAAGAAGTAGGAACTCTGGAGGGACAGGCCTAGGACTAGCGATCGTAAAGCATCTTGTCGAAGCTCATAAAGGAAAAATCGACGTTGAAAGTAAACTAGGACATGGGACATCATTCATTGTAACATTAAATAAAAATATTTCGATGTGACATTTACAATGATTTTACATTGTATTTATTAATAATTAATAAAAAATTGTTATAGTTATGATGAAAACCCCTTCATCCAAGGAGTTATCTTAAACCGGGAGTAGCTATACTTCCGGGATTTTTTATACTTAAAACTGTTTTATTTTTTCTTTAAGGTGTCCATACTAGTGGATACCTTTTTTTATTGCACTTTAAGAAAGTATAAATTGGCAGCGAGGAATCGTATTAGAAGTGATAGCCAATTTTAGGAATAAAGTATAAGTGCAACTACGCTTCTACCTAAAAGGCTAGTCAGTCGACGAGTTTTCTTTATTTGTTCTTATTACTTTTATAATTTTTGGGGAAATTATGAGTGTTGAATCATACATCGAAGGGTGGATACAGATGTACGAATACGAATTTGTAAAAGTTAACACTAAATCATCTAATCGTCATTATTATGATGTAGTTGGGAACTATGCTAAAAGTGGCTGGCGCCTTCATCAAGTAGTAAACAATCAGCAAGCAATAGAAGGTTCATGTGTTGAACTAATTTTTGAGCGAGAAATCGACTTGAATTAATTACAGAGGTAGTCTTACGATTCAATCTTAAAAGTCATAATTATTCAACTTTAATCTAAAAGTGAATAAAAACTTTTAATATGCCTGAATCAAGGACGACCTCTTTTTCTTTTATGAATAGTTCATGTTAAAATGTTAAGAGCAAGGAAATGAGGAAACGATTAATTTTTTGAAAAGTAAAAAGTATGAAATAAAAATTATACATAAAAAGATAGTGAGATTTGTAATAGGAAGGGGATCTATTTTGAAGAAGAAATTGGTTTTAATTGATGGGAATAGTATTGCCTATAGAGCTTTTTTTGCATTGCCACTTTTGAGTAATGATAAAGGTGTACATACGAATGCAATTTATGGATTTACAATGATGTTAATGAAAATTCTTGAAGACGAAAAACCGAGTCATATGCTTGTTGCATTTGATGCAGGGAAAACAACATTTAGACATAGTACATTTAAAGAATATAAAGGTGGAAGGCAAAAGACCCCACCAGAGTTAAGTGAACAGTTTCCACTTGTTCGTCAGCTATTAGATACGTACGGAATTGCACGTTATGAATTAGAGAATTATGAAGCGGATGACATTATTGGTACACTAGCTGGTCAAGCCTCTAAAGACGAATATGAAGTAAAGGTCATTTCAGGTGATCGAGATTTATTACAGCTAGTTGATGACCGTATTACAGTAAGTATGACCAAAAAGGGTATTACTGAAGTTGAAGAATTTACTCCTGCAGCGATTCATGAAAAGTATGAGATTACACCTGATCAAATTATTGATATGAAAGGATTAATGGGTGATAAATCTGATAATATTCCTGGTGTCCCAGGTATTGGGGAAAAGACTGCAATTAAACTTTTAAAACAGTTTCAAACTGTAGAAGGCCTTTATGAAAATATAGGGGAAGTAAGTGGAGCAAAGCTTCTTCAAAATTTAAGTGAAAATAAAGAACAAGCCTTAATGAGTAAACAATTAGCAACAATTAATAAAAACTCACCAATTGAATTAACTGTAAATGACACAACGCTTCCGGAAGCTGATACGAATAAAGTAGCGGAATTTTTTAAATCTCTTGGATTTACATCATTGTTAGCTAAATTGGACATCAAAGAATCGATTGAAGAGCTTGAAGAGATTAACTATGAAGTACTAGATTCAATTGAGGAGAAACATTTAGCTAATCATTCAAGCCTAATCGTTGAAATGATTGGAGAAAATTATCATACAGAAGAAATTCAAGGGTTTGGGCTTTCAAATGAAAAAGGTCATTTCTTTATTCCAACAGCTGTTGGGTTAGAGTCAGATCTATTTAAAAAATGGCTTGAGGATGAGCGTGTTAATAAGAATGTATATGATGCAAAAGGTGCTTATGTTGCACTGAAGTGGAGAGGAATTAATTTAAATGGTGTTAATTT
This sequence comes from Gottfriedia acidiceleris, assembly GCF_004138285.1. GTDB lineage: Bacteria > Bacillota > Bacilli > Bacillales > Bacillaceae_G > Gottfriedia > Gottfriedia acidiceleris_A. The sequence continues at coordinate 32,888 of NZ_SCFN01000020.1, forward strand.
CGATCCGTTACTTGCTTCATATATATATGACCCTGCCCAGTCTAATAAAGAATTTGCTGATATAGTAAATGGTAAAATAGATTTTTCAATTCAAACTGCCGAATCGATTTATGGTAAAGGTGCAAAGCAAACTAAACCATCAGATGAGGTTTTATCTGAATTTATTGTTCGTAAAACAATTGCAATTAGTAAACTAAAAGAAACATTAGAAGAATCATTGCGGAAAAATAGTCAATTTGAACTACTAACAGAATTAGAATTACCATTAACTTTTATTTTAGGTGATATGGAATTTGAAGGAGTAACAGTTAGAGAAGAGACTCTTCGTACGATGGGTTCAGAACTAGCTAATACGTTAAAAGAGCTTGAAGAGACTATTTATGAGTTAGCCGGTGAAAAATTCAATATTAATTCACCAAAGCAATTAGGTGTTATATTATTTGAAAAGTTAAATTTACCATCTGGTAAAAAAACAAAAACTGGTTACTCCACTTCTGCTGATGTCCTTGAAAAATTAGAGGCAGAACATGAAATCATTCGGTTAATTCTTCACTATCGTCAAGTTGGGAAATTAAATTCTACTTATGTAGAAGGTTTATTAAAAGTGATAAATGAATCAGATTCCAAGGTTCATACACGATTTAATCAAGTATTAGCACAAACTGGTCGCTTAAGCTCAATTGATCCTAACCTGCAAAACATTCCTATTCGTTTAGAAGAAGGTAGAAAAATTAGAAAAGCTTTTGTCGCATCTAAAAAAGACTGGCTGATCTTTGCTGCTGATTATTCTCAAATTGAATTAAGGGTATTGGCTCATATAGCACAAGATGATAATTTAATGGATGCATTTAAAAATGACTTTGATGTTCATACAAAGACTGCAATGGATGTTTTCCATGTACGTGCTGATGAAGTAACAAGTAATATGAGAAGACAAGCAAAAGCTGTTAACTTTGGGATTGTATATGGAATTAGTGATTATGGATTGTCACAAGGATTAGGTATTACAAGAAAAGAAGCGGCTATATTTATTGAAAAGTACTTTGCTAGTTTTCCAAAAGTAAAAGATTATATGTCAGATATTGTTCAAAAGGCTAAACTAGAAGGATTTGTAAGTACAATCTTAAATAGACGTCGTTATATTCCTGAAATTTCAAGCTCTAATTTTAATATTCGTGGATTTGCTGAAAGAACAGCGATGAATACCCCAATCCAAGGTAGTGCTGCGGATATTATTAAAAAGGCTATGATTTTACTAGATGAGCGTCTTAAATCAGAAAAACTTCAGGCAAAATTAATTTTACAAGTACATGATGAATTAATATTAGAAGCTCCAAAAGAAGAATTAGCAATTTTAGAAAAAATCGTACCAGAAGTAATGGAACATGCAGTCGAGCTAGTAGTGCCATTAAAGGTTGATTATAATTTTGGGGATTCTTGGTTTGAAGCAAAATAAATAGATAGGGTGACTTTATATGCCTGAATTACCAGAAGTTGAAACGGTCAGACGAACTTTACTGGATTTAATAGTTGGGAAAACAATCTCAACAGTAATCGTTTCATGGGGGAAAATAATAAAGAAACCTAATGAAGTAGATGAGTTTCAGATTTTACTAAAAGGTCAAACAGTAGAAAATATTAATCGTCGAGGTAAGTTTCTACTATTTCAATTAAGTGATTTTACACTTGTTTCGCATTTAAGAATGGAAGGGAAATTTCGCGTGTTCCCAGCGGAAGAACCTGTAGCACCTCATACTCATGTTCGATTCCTATTTGAAGATGGAACAGAACTTCGGTATCAAGATGTTCGTAAATTTGGCACAATGCATTTATTTAATAAAGGTGAGGAGAATGAGGGACCTCCACTTGCTAAATTAGGCCCAGAGCCATTTTCCGATGAGTTTACTGCTGATTATTTAAGAATAAAGCTTAAAAATACAAACCGAAAGATTAAAGTCGTTTTATTAGATCAGGAATTAGTAGTTGGTTTAGGCAATATTTATGTTGATGAAGTTTTGTTTAGAGCTAAGATTCATCCGGAAACACCTGCATCATCATTAAAGCCTAAACAAATAAAAATACTTGCCGAATCCATTACAGCAACTTTACAAGAGGCTGTGGATTTAGGTGGAAGCACAATTCGTTCTTATGTAAATTCACAAGGGCAAATAGGAACTTTTCAAGATATCATTAAAGTATATGGCAGAAAGGGTTTAGAGTGTCATAATTGCGGCAAACCAATAGAAAAAATAAAAGTTGGTGGCAGAGGTACTTCTTTTTGCCCGGTCTGTCAGCCTAAAAAAAATTAACATAAGGTTCCTTTCTTTCATACTATATCAAGAGTACGAAAGAGAGGAGCCTATTTTTATGGTAAATATGCTATCATTAATACTACTAGCATGCGCACTAAGTTTAGATAGTTGCAGTGTTGGATTTACTTATGGACTTCGAAAAGTAAAAATTCCTTTAAAATCAATCATTACAATTGCATCTTGTTCAGGGATCATATTAATGACATCCATGGGGATTGGGCATGCAATTACAGACTTTTTTTCACCAATAATCGCAAAAAGAATCGGGGGATTTGTACTTGTATGTATAGGATTATGGGTACTTTTTCAATTTTACCGATCAAATAAAGGATCAAATATAGAAGAAAAGAATGAGATAGAAGAAAAAGGGATTGACTGGGAATTTGAAATTCTAGGTGTAGTCGTAAAGATTTTAAAGAAGCCTACAACTGCTGATATAGATCGTTCAGGTAGTATTAATGGACTGGAAGCAATGTTACTTGGGTTTGCACTTTCACTTGATGCCTTTGGGGCTGGTATAGGTGCATCATTACTTGGATTTTCTCCACTATTGACGGCAATCGTAACATCTACTGCAAGTGCTTTATTCTTATTATTTGGTATGAAATTAGGAAATGTGTTATCGAAAACATTGTGGCTTCAAAAGTTAACCTTTTTACCAGGTGTTTTTTTAATATTAATTGGATTAATGAAGATGTAATAAAAATAATGAAAGAGTGTATCCGAATGGATTTATTCCATTTGGTCCTCTTTATCTAGTGTAAGGAGAATAAAAGATGGGTAAAATTTTTGGACTAACTGGTAGCATTGCAAGTGGAAAAAGTACGGTCTCAAATTTCTTAAAGGAATTAAATGTTCCAATTGTTGATGCAGACGTAATTGCAAAAGAAGTGGTTGAAATTGGACAACCTGCTTATAAAAAAATCGTTGAAGCTTTCGGAAGTGAGATTCTTTTAGATTCTGGTGAAATTAATCGACCATTTCTCGGAAGTATTATTTTTAATAATAAAGAAAAGCGCTTACAACTGAATGAAATAGTACATCCGGAAGTCAGACGTGAAATGAAAGAACAAGCTGATCGATACATAAAACAAGGTGAACCACTTGTTATTTTAGATATTCCTCTTTTATATGAGGGTAACTCAATTGAATTGGTGGAAAAAGTGATTGTAGTGACAGTGTCGGAAGAAAATCAACTAAAGCGTTTGATGAATCGTAATGGTTTAACGAAAGAGGATGCACTTTTACGTATTGCATCTCAAATACCTGTTAAAGAAAAAGCAGCACGAGCTGACTATGTAATAAATAACAATGGTGACTTTGAGGATACAAAAAGACAAGTTAAAGACCTATTAAATAAAATTATTTAATAAAATAATGTAAATAGTTTAACCAAAATCCAACTTATGTGTTATACTAATTGCAGGGAGATAATAAACAGTATAACTTAATTGGGGGTTTACTTATGGTAAATGTAGCAATAAATGGATTTGGTCGAATTGGACGCATGGTTTTCCGTCAAGCAATTAAAAATGGAGACTATAATATCGTTGCAATTAATGCAAGTTATCCTTCTGAAACTTTAGCGCACTTAATTAAATATGATACAGTTCATGGTAAGTTTGATGGTGAAGTAATTGCAAATGCAGATCATTTAATCGTTGATGGTAAGCGTGTGGAGTTAATTAGTGAAAGAAATCCTGAGTTACTTCCATGGAACGAGCTAAATGTTGATATAGTAATTGAAGCAACTGGAAAATTTAATGATGCTGAAAAAGCAAAAATGCACATTACTGCTGGAGCTCAAAAAGTAATTTTAACAGCACCTGGTAAAAATGAAGATATCACAGTAGTAATTGGTGTAAATGATGATAAATTAGACCTAGAAAATCATCATATTATTTCAAACGCATCTTGTACAACTAACTGTTTAGCGCCAGTTGTAAAAGTATTAGATGAGCAATTTGGTATTGTTAATGGATTAATGACAACTGTTCATTCATTTACAAATGATCAAAAAAATATTGATAATCCACATAAAGATTTACGTCGTGCACGTGCTTGTAGTCAATCAATTATTCCAACAACTACAGGTGCAGCAAAAGCATTATCTAAAGTACTTCCACATTTAAATGGCAAGTTACATGGTATGGCTTTACGTGTTCCAACTCCAAACGTATCACTTGTTGACTTAGTTGTTGACTTAAAGAGAGAAGTAACTGTAGAAGAAATTAATGAAGTGTTTGAAACGGCTTCTAAAGGTTCAATGCATGGAATTATCGAATATTGTAATGAGCCATTAGTATCAATTGATTTTAATACAAATACACACTCTGCAATTATCGATTCTCTTACTACAATGGTAATCGATGGTACAAAGGTTAAAGTATTAGCTTGGTATGATAATGAGTGGGGTTACTCAAGACGAGTAGTTGACTTAGTGTCAATTGTTGCATCTAAAATAAAAAAGCTTGAAACTGTTTAATCAATAAAATATTGTACTTATAAAAAATTGTAAACGAATACAAAAGGCTAACTAGTTAATCTGGTTAGCCTTTTTGAAGTTGTATGACATATTAAGAGAAAATGTGAATTTATGACTATTAAGAGGGAATGTGTGTGACTTATTATCTAAGAATGAAGAACGTTGATTTACACTACATATGCTCGCATTCCAAGAGGTGTGATACTTGAGCTCTCCTTCTCGATCGCTTTCTGAAGGGGCTTAAGGATTCCCAGATTTCCAATCGGAGTCGAGAATCTTTCGTTAATTTCAAATAAATCCCCTAAAAAGCATGTACCCTTTGTTTCCTTGCTATACATGCATTTATCGCACTTCCAGACTTATTTTCTTCACAATTAATTCAGTAAATAACAAAAAAATAAAATTTATCTTGCAATTCAAATTTAAAAAAAGTATACTAACTTTCGTGAACTTCTAAAAGTATAACTAATTACTTAAAGGGTTAGGACCTCTTTGGACTAACTTTCCCCCGTGGTAGTTGATCATACTTTCGCAATAGAGGTCATGACAAATTATTTTAAGGGGGAAATGAATATGGATACTATGGGTCGTCACGTCATTTCAGAACTATGGGGTTGCAATACAGAAAAATTAAATGATATGAAATTTATTGAGGAGACTTTTGTTGATGCTGCGTTACGCTCTGGTGCAGAAGTTCGTGAAGTTGCTTTTCACAAGTTCGCTCCTCATGGCGTTAGTGGTGTCGTAATCATTTCAGAATCACACTTAACTATTCACAGTTTTCCTGAGCATGGTTATGCAAGTATTGATGTTTACACTTGCGGTGATAGAATTGATCCGAATGTAGCTGCAAACTTTATCGCTGAGGCTTTAGAAGCTGATACTCGCGAAAACGTTGAGTTACCAAGAGGAATGGGTCCCATTCAAGTTGATAATGTAAAAGTTGTAAATGGTAACTAAAAAGAATTGAGAGAGGTGATTTTTCATCTCTCTTTTTTGTTTTTGCTAAATTGATTTAAAGAGTTTGCAAAATGCATATAATGCCTATTTATGTTGTATATATCGGAATCAGATTATTTAAACAATCTAGTTTTCAATACTCTTTTTGGAGAATGAACTAGCTTTACATAGTAAAAAATATTTGCATTAAAATAAAATAATGAAATTTCGTTCGTCAAGACGAAAATAGGCTTTGTGACTTTTAAGAAATAAACTTTAGTTTATTTTGAATTTGTTATAGTATAGAGTTATAATAATACGTTTAAACAATTAAGTGTTTGGAGTTGAACTATAACGATGAGATGTCCAACGTGTAACTTTAATGGGACAAGAGTACTTGATAGTAGACCAGTTGATGAAGGTCGTTCAATTAGAAGAAGACGTGAATGTGAAGAATGTCAGCATCGTTTTACAACTTTTGAGCGAGTTGAAGATAATCCTATTTTAGTTGTAAAAAAAGAGGGAGCTCGTGAAGAATTTAGTAAAGATAAGATGTTAAGGGGACTGATCAAAGCGTGTGAAAAACGCCCTGTCTCTTTATCTCAGCTAGAAGACATTATTCATAGCATAGAAAAAGAACTGAAAAATAGTGGTACATCAGAAGTTCCGAGTGAAGTTCTAGGTGAAATGGTCATGGAGCATTTATCTAAAGTTGATGAAGTTGCATACGTACGATTTGCGTCAGTTTATCGTCAATTTAAAGATATTAATGTATTTATTGATGAATTAAAAGATTTAATTAACAAAGAGCGAGGTAAAGACGAATAATACTTCGCTCTTTTGATACAAGAAAGGAATGTGTTTGAATGTCTATTGATAAGCAACATTGGATGGATGTTCTACCTGCGGATCCTTATACTGTAATGGCAGCTGGGTATTTACATAATTTTCATAGGCAAGTATTGACGATGTTGTATCAACCTATAATTGGTAGTCAAGCTTTAAGTTTATATATGACACTTTGGAGTGAATGTGAACAAACGGACCTTAATCCAAATACGTTAACACATCATTCTTTAATGCTTGGAATGAAAAGTAATTTAAAATCAATTTATGAACAAAGATTAATCCTTGAAGGAATCGGCTTACTTAAAGTTTATGAAGGATTTGAAAATAGTACAAAAAAGCTTCTATATGAGCTTCAATCTCCGCTAGATCCTCATTCTTTTTTCGAAGATCCTATCCTAAATATCTTTCTGTTTAAAACAATTGGAAAAACTCAATATCAACGTACTAAAACCTTTTTTAGTAGACAAGCATTTTCGAAAGAAGGGTTTCGTGAGATTTCACGTTCATTTGATTCGGTATTCCAAGCAATTACAGTTGAGCAATTAAATGAAATTCAACAAAGTAACAATCTTTCTACGTCAAATGATCGTAGAATTTTACAAGATAATCAACCAATTAAAATATCTGTCAAAATGGAAGAGTTTGACTATGCATTATTTTTAGATGGACTTTCTGATTCGTTTGTTCCAAAAAGAGCTTTTACTACAGAAGTAAAAGAAACAATTTTAAAACTTGCATTTTTATATGGAATAAATCCAATTCAAATGAAAACGATTGTTATGCGCTCATTAAATGAAGATAATAAAATCAATATTGAGACTATTCGACTTGAAGCAAGAGACTGGTATCAATTCCAACATCATGAAGCTCTGCCTACGATTGTGGAAAAGGTTCAACCCATTCAGCATAGACAAATGGTCAATGAGCAGCCATCAACTCAAGAAGAAAAATTAATTCATTGCTTCGAAACAATTTCTCCTCGTCAATACCTTAAGGAGATATCGGGTGGAGCTGAACCAAGTGAAGCTGATTTGAAAATTATCGAAGAGATTATGATTGATCAAAAGCTTCTTCCTGGAGTTGCAAATGTGTTAATTGACTATGTAATGATCCGTTTAGATAAAAAGCTTTCTAGAAATTACGTAATTAAGATAGCAAGTCATTGGGCGAGAAAAGGTGTAACAACAGTTAAACAGGCTATGGACCTTGCCCGTAAAGAGTTTGAGGAAACTAAACAGAGTGCAACTACTGCTAAAGCTCGCTCAAGTAATAGACGAAATAAAACAATTCGAACTGAGATTGTACCTGACTGGCTTCAATCAAATGAGTCGAATGATTCACAGAGTGCACCGGCAACAATCAATAACCAAAATGATTCTTCGATAGATGAAGAACGAAAACGATTAGAAAAAGAACTAGAAATGTTTAAAAATAAAAAGAAACGTTAAATGGGAGGACGCTAATGGAACCTATTCAAAACGCATTTAGCGCATTAATGAAAAATAAACAATTCCAGGACACATTTCAAAAAATGCGACAAGAAGTCCGTAGTCACCCAAAAATCATTTCATTTTTAGCTGAGCATAAAAATGAAATTACGGATCAAATGATTGATAGTAGCCTAGTTAAGCTATATGAGTATATTGGACAAAGTGTAAATTGTGAAGATTGCCCATCTTTTAATGAGTGTAAAAATATGGTGCATGGTTATCACCCTCATTTGATTATTCAAGGAAAACGCATCGATGTTCAATATGATCGTTGTCCAAATGGTGTGAAAAATGATAAACGCAAAAAACATGAATCATTAATAAAATGCATGTACTTACCAAAGGATGTTCTTCAAGCTTCTATGTCAAACTTGTCTTTAGAAGACCCTGGCCGTTTTGAAGCAATTTCTGCTGCTAGACAGTTTATTATGAACTATGAAAAAGGAAAAATGGCTCAAGGTTTATATTTACATGGTCCATTTGGGGTTGGAAAAACGTTTATTCTTGGGGCTATAGCAAATGAACTAGCAGAGGAAGAAATAACTTCGATGCTCGTTTATTTACCAGAATTTTTACGCGAACTAAAAAGCTCTATTAGTGAAGGCACATTAGAGGAAAAAATTGAAGCTGTAAAAAAAGTGGAAGTTCTTATGTTAGATGATATTGGAGCAGAGCAAATGTCTAGTTGGGCAAGAGATGAAATATTAGGTACAATTCTTCAATACCGTATGTTAGAAAAATTGCCTACCTTCTTTACATCTAATGCCGATTTAAATCAATTAGAGCATCACTTAACGTATTCTCAACGTGGAGAAGAAGAAAGGGTTAAAGCAGCACGTATTGTAGATCGTGTTAAATTTTTAGCCAAACCAGTTAAAATTTCAGGTTCAAATTTAAGACATTCATAAAAAAAAAAACAAAAAATGGCGTAAAATCACAAATTACTAAGTGATTTTGCGTCATTTTTTAATTATTTCTTTAATATATATAGGACTAGGTGGTGCTAGAAAGGGGGGAACAGGGTGATTGAAATTTTTTTCAATGAACCCATTGACGCAGCTTATGTCTACGAACGATTACAAAAACGCTTAAAAAAGCAATCGAGACCATACATTTTAAGAAGACACAAAATCAATACAATTTTAATCACATTTCCTCAAAACACTGAAGATTTAATAAAAAGTATTTTAGTTCCGACACTAGTACAATTTATTTTACTTCAAAAAGAAGATAAATGGATTCAATCCATTTTACATACATCTTTTTTCTATGAGGAAGACGAGCAAAGTCAAATCATACCTATTGCACAATCATTATTAAGAGGAACTAGAAGAAGCATACCAAACCAGAAAAAAATTCGTAGAAGTAAGAATTTAGTTTCATATGCACTTTCTGAGTATTTAAAAGATGGAGTAAATTTTAGCTTTGATTCATTTATTACATTTCGTTTGAAGGAATATTATAAGCAGTTAGCTTATGTTTGTGAGATTGCAATAGATGAGTACAAATTAGAAAACGAATACCAGAATCTTATTGAGAGTCTAAGACAGCAGGTACTTAAAACGGATGCGCTTATTCCTCATGTGCATATAGTGTTTGACGGGAAGTTTAGCGTATATGATCATCTGTTTTTACCACTTACTAAAGATGTATTAAAAGAGTATGGTAAACAAGTGGAAAATAGAGAATATATTGATAACGAATTAATTTTGCCCTTAACGGCAATTGCACCTAAAAGCATTCATTTATACACTTCATCAGTCGATATTTCATTAATCATTACACTTCAAAATATCTTTCAAGAACGAGTCCTAATACATACATTACAAGAGTTTTCACAGGAAAAATTGAAATGAAAATTTATAATTTAAAAAAGCATTGTCATAAATAAGTTTCTTTGATATAATAAATTTCGTTGCGAACAAAGCATACGAATATTGACAACATCATGTCGCTATGTTATAGTAACGAAAGAAAAGAATACTTATTTGTTGAAGAAGAAGCACCCGCTTCTCACCTGGATGACGCTACAAGCTGTTATCAGGTAACAGAATCATTAATTACTTTGATACTGTCAGTGTGGGTGTATTTATATACCCACACTTTTTTGTTGGGTTATGATTGCTTCAACGATACAAATTAAGATCATTCTTACAATACCTTGGAGGTGTTTTACTATTAGCAAAGACATGATGGTAAACGATGGAATTCGTGCTCGTGAAGTTCGATTAATTGGTCCTAACGGAGATCAACTTGGAATCAAGACAAAACAAGAGGCTCTTGAGTTAGCTTCGAATGTTAATCTTGATCTAGTGATGGTAGCACCAACGGCAAAACCACCTGTATGTCGTATTATGGACTACGGAAAATTCCGTTTCGAGCAACAAAAGAAAGACAAAGAGAGCCGTAAAAACCAAAAAATTATTAGCATGAAAGAAGTTCGTTTAAGTCCTACAATTGATGAACATGACTTTAACACAAAGCTTCGTAATGCAATTAAGTTCTTAGAAAAAGGCGATAAAGTTAAAGCGTCTATTCGCTTCAAAGGACGCGCTATTACGCATAAGGAAATTGGACAACGAGTACTTGATCGTTTCTCAACTGCTTGTGCAGAAGTTGCAACTGTTGAGTCACATCCGAAAATGGACGGTCGTAGTATGTTCTTAGTCTTAGCACCTAAAAACGAAAAGTAATTTATTTGAGGAGGAAACACGATATGCCTAAAATGAAAACTCACCGTGGTTCAGCAAAACGTTTTAAAAAGACTGGATCTGGTAAATTAAAACGTGGTCGTGCTTACACAAGCCACTTATTCGCTAACAAATCTACAAAAGCAAAACGTAAATTACGTAAAGCTTCATTAGTAAGCAAAGGCGATTTCAAACGTATCCGCTTTATGCTTACAAACATGAAATAAGAACGATAAACGTATTAGATAGATATCTAGGAGGGAAACAATATGCCAAGAGTTAAAGGCGGTACAGTTACACGCGCTCGTCGTAAAAAGGTTATTAAATTAGCAAAAGGTTATTACGGTTCTAAACATACATTATTCAAAGTTGCAAACCAACAAGTTATGAAATCATTAATGTATGCTTACCGTGACCGTCGTCAAAAGAAACGTGATTTCCGTAAATTATGGATCACTCGTATCAACGCGGCTGCTCGTATGAACGGACTTTCTTACAGCCGTTTAATGCACGGATTAAAATTAGCAGGTATCGAAGTTAACCGTAAAATGTTAGCTGACCTAGCTGTTGCTGACGAAAAAGCATTTGCTGAATTAGCAAACGCTGCAAAAGCTAACTTAAAATAAGTTCGTTTAAAAAATCCTTAACATTTGTTAAGGATTTTTTTGTTTGTTTTTTAAACGAAACTAAATTCTTTTTTCATGTTATTAACATTTGATTCATGACAATATTTTGTGAAACCAGATGGAAATGAAAACTCTTTTTCTAATAAATTTATTTCTGCCTCATTATTATTCTGTACAGCTCTTTGAAGTCTTTTTAAGTAACTTCTACCTAGCTCAATTCGAGTAGCGATCTCTTCTTTATTTGATGAAACTCGACCGTGGCCTGGAACTAACAATGAGAATTCAAACTTACTAATCAGTTCTTCCGCCTTATCTAAAGTATTGTAATAACTTTTTACACTATCAAATACAATCGGAAGTTCAAAATCAGATAAATGATCACCTGTAATCCATATTCCTAAATTTTCAATATAGAGGAATAAACCATCTTTAGTATGCCCATGAGAATGATAAAATCTTAATGTTGTCTGGCCTATTTTAATTTCCTGACCATCTTCACTAATAATTAAATCAATTTTTGGAAATTGTATTTGCTCAATATGATTAATATAATTATCATTGTAAAATTGACGGATTTTTGCTACTTTATTATCTTTTTCAGGATGGTTATGTAAATTTTCGCTACCAATAGTCTTTGCGTTAGGAAATGCATAATAACCAATAATGTGATCAAAATCTCCATGTGTAAAGTATAAATAAACTGGTCGATCATTTTTTATTGATTCAACAAATTCCTTTATCTCATTTATTTCATGAGGTAACCAAGTTGGATCCACAATAATGATACAATCGTCGGTTGCTACAACGGTTGAGTTTGTTTGAAATAATGCACTTTGAAATACTGTAATATTGTCATTTTGAAATAAAATCATTGAATTACTCCTTTTATAATTTTTAGAAAATTATGCTGATATTTAATATTGTAACAAATATTAGAAAAAACCTTAATGAAATAACTACAAATGTCAGTTCATTAAGGTTTTTATTATATTCAATGATTATCTTGGAAAGAAATTTGGTTTAAGCGTAGTATCATCATATCGTTTATGAAATACATGAGTTGTAGCAGGTGACATAGGAGGAATTAACCACTTCCAATTACCAGTTAACTCACGGCCGCATGATTCTTCTTGTTTTTCAAATTGGAGAAATTGCTGTGCAGCAGAATGATGATCAACAATACTAACACCATTTTTTTTATATGAATATAAAACGGCAATATTTAATTCAACTAGTGCACGATCTTTCCAAAGTGTACTGTTTCTTTTTGTATCTAGGCCGATAATTTTTGCTACTTTAGGCAACAGATTAAAACGAAACTCATCAGCAAAATTACGAGCACCGATTTCAGTTCCCATATACCATCCATTAAATGGGGCTGCACTATAAGATATACCACCAATCTCTAGAGTCATATCTGATATCATCGGAACAGCATACCATTTAGTATTAAGAGGGGAAAAATCATATTCAGGATGTTCGATTGGTACTTCGAGTACGATATCATTTGGAATCGTAAAATAGTTTGGTTCATGGTTGTCTAAGGAATAAACAATAGGCAAAATATCGAAGTTAGTACCATTTCCTTTCCAACCAAGACTCTCACATTCCTTTGTAAACTCGATCGATTTTGGGTCTCCAATTATTCCATTTTCTGTTTCATAGCCAGCATATCGTATAAGCTGGTGATTATGAAGTTTAAGAGAATTATTTGTTCCAAGATTTTGTTTGAAAATTGTAATTGTAGGTAGAATCTTACCTGAATTTGTAGCATATTTTATATGATGCAATATTTCATGCTCTATACTTTTATCATCGTTAATATGGCGAGCATCTAAAACATGAAGCTTATCCCAAAATAATCTACCGATACAGCGGTTACTATTGCGCCACGCCATTTTCGCACCGTGCTCTAATTCCTCATAAGTATGAGTGTAAAAACCAGTATCTCGAATCTCGGCTTCGATACTTTTTAATCGTTTTTCTATTTGATCAGATTTATCGAGTTCCTTATAGCATTGTGATATAAATGAAAATGCTTCTTTATATAAAGCGGAAGTTGTTATCATATTAATCTCCAGATGGTTAATTTAAAAATCTAGTAATATTTTGTAAGCTTCATTATTATACCCCACAAACAATTTGGAGAAAATTAATATAAAATTTATATGTTTTAATACGATGGTTGAAGAAATATCTAAAAATTTTGTCAAAAAGAATCCCAAATTGTATAATGTTATATGTACATAATCTTAATTAAAAAAAGGATGGATGAGTTTGTCTACTTTAGATGCAAAGTTACAAATGTTAAAAGAACTAACTGATGCAAACGGCGTAGCTGGATTTGAACATGAACCACGTGAAGTAATGAGAAAATATATTACCCCACTTGCTGATGAGGTTGTAACTGATAATTTAGGAAGCTTAATAGCAGTTAAAACCGGAGACCCAAATGGTCCAAGAATTGAAGTTGCTGGACATCTTGATGAAGTTGGATTTATGGTTACACAAATTGATGATAAAGGATTTTTACGTTTTCAAACAATTGGTGGATGGTGGTCGCAAGTAATGCTTGCTCAGCGTGTTACCATTTCCACAAAAGAAGGTAATATTACAGGTATTATTGGTTCGAAGCCGCCTCATATTATGAGTGCAGAAGCAAGAAGAAAAGTAGTAGACATTAAGGATATGTTTATTGATATCGGTGCTTCAAGTAAAGAAGAGGCATTAGAATTTGGTGTTCGTCCTGGGGACCAAGTTGTTCCGTATTTTGAATTCCAGACGATGAAAAACGAAAAATTATTATTAGCAAAAGCATGGGATAATCGTATCGGTTGTGCTATTGCAATTGACGTTTTAGAACAATTACAAGGTCAAGCACATCCAAATATTGTATTTGGAGTTGGAACGGTACAAGAAGAAGTAGGACTTCGTGGTGCAAAAACATCTACATATAAAATTGAACCAGATATCGGTTTTGCATTAGATGTAGGTGTTGCAGGTGACATGCCAGGTGTATCTGAAAGAGAAGCACAAGGTAAATTAGGCAAAGGCCCTCAAATCGTTTTATATGATGCATCAATGGTGTCTCATAAAGATTTACGTGAATTTGTAGTAAATGTAGCAGATGAAATTGGAATTCCATATCAATATGAATCCATGCCTGGCGGTGGAACTGACGCTGGTTCAATGCATATTACAATGAAAGGTGTTCCAGCATTAGCAATCACAATTCCAACGAGATATATTCATTCTCATTCTGGTATCCTTCATCGTGATGACTATGAAAATACAGTTAAATTAATCGTAGAAGTAATTAAACGATTAGATCGCGATACAGTAGAACGCTTAACATATAACTAAGAAAAAATCCCTCATTTATTGAGGGATTTTTTCTTAGTGTTGAAATATATTGTAGTCAATATTGAAAAATACAAACATTAAATGAATCAACTTGCTTTTTTACATGATCATGATTCTTACTTGAGTAAGTAATTTTCATATCTCTGAAAAAACCTCATTTATTAAGGCTTTTTTGCTACTTCTACTTACCTGCACAACCTAATTTTCCCACTTTTTCCGTCTTCAACGTTATCGAACTGAAACAAATTGTATTATTCCTATAACTAGTTTGAAATAGTT
Source organism: Gottfriedia acidiceleris (assembly GCF_004138285.1). Lineage (GTDB taxonomy): Bacteria > Bacillota > Bacilli > Bacillales > Bacillaceae_G > Gottfriedia > Gottfriedia acidiceleris_A. Next base: position 47,921 of record NZ_SCFN01000020.1, read on the forward strand.
TTGTCATATCTTATTGTTATCATGAATGCACGCTTTTCAAATAAGGATACTCGGAAATAGAATTTGAAAAATGGTTTCTTAGGGAATTTTTAAAGCTAATAAATAAAATTTAGACTCCAATTTTGTAAATGGAGTTTCTTAAGGAGCCAAGACTTAATTAGTACTTGGCTGATTTTTTTTATAAGGAGAAACCTTATTTAAAATATGGAAAAGCAAAATAAATATAAAGTTTTGAGGTGAGTTAATGAAAGCAAAAGTTAAAGTGAAAAACGTAACAAAGGTTTTCGGTAAGTCTCCAAAGAACGCCATAAAGTTACTAGAAAAGGGATATACAAAAAAGCAAATATTAGAGCAGACAAACTCAACAATCGGGGTAAATAATGCAAGCTTTGAAATATTCCCAGGTGAAATTTTTGTTGTAATGGGACTGTCAGGTAGTGGTAAATCGACCTTGATTCGAATGCTCAATCGATTAATTGAACCAACAACAGGACAAATCTTGATTGACGATGAAGACATTGTAAAAATGAATCCTCAGCAGTTAAGAAATGTACGTCGTAAAAAAATTAGTATGGTTTTTCAAAATTTTGCTCTGTTCCCGCACAAGACAATTCTTGAAAATACAGAATATGGTTTAGAAATACAAAATATTTCACAGGAAGAAAGAGCAGAAAAAGCTCTGAAGTCATTAGAAATAGTGGGCTTAAAAGGATATGAGCATCAATTCCCATCACAATTAAGTGGTGGTATGCAACAACGTGTTGGCCTTGCAAGGGCACTAACAAGTGACACGGATATTTTATTAATGGATGAAGCATTTAGCGCGCTCGATCCATTAATTCGTAAAGATATGCAAGACGAATTATTAGAACTGCAAGAGACGATGAAAAAAACGATTATTTTTATTACACATGACCTTGATGAGGCCCTGCGAATTGGAGACAGAATTGCTCTTATGAAAGATGGTAATATAATGCAAATTGGTTCTCCCGAAGAGATCATGGTAAATCCAGCCAATGAATATGTTGAACGATTTGTAGAAGATGTAGATCTATCAAAAGTATTAACGGCGGCTCATGTGCAGAAGCGTGCTGAAAGAATTACGCCTGACCGTGGACCACGCGTAGCTTTACAAGTAATGAGAGACCAAGGATATTCAAGTATATTTGTGGTTGATCGTAGACAAAAGCTACTTGGAGCAATTACTGCTGATGATGCTTCAAACGCTCTTATAAAAAATAAATCAGTAGAGGAAGCTATGCAGAAGGAAATTGTGTCTGTTTATGAAGATACTTTATTAACTGATGTAATTGGTGCACTTGCAACTTCTGTACTACCATTAGCAGTTATAGATAAAAATGAACGATTAAAAGGTGTCATTATCCGTGGAGCAGTTATCGGTGCATTAGCGGGTAAAACAGACGATTTAAATATAAAGGGAGGTTAAACATATGGGTATTCCAAAAATTCCGTTAGCAGAATGGATTGATAAAATTGTCGATTTAATTATTAAAACTTTCCATCCTCTATTTGGCGCAATAACCAACATCACAGAAACCCTTTTAAATAACCTTGTTAAAGTTTTAGGACTTGGCCCATCAATTATTCTAATAATATTAATTTCATTACTTGCTTTTTATACAAGTAGGTGGACAGTTGGTCTGTTTACGTTACTTGGTTTGTTATTAATCGATAATCTTGGACTTTGGGATGCTACAGTTGATTCGTTAGCATTGATCTTATCATCAATCGTTATTACGGTTGTAATTGGAATTCCTTTAGGGATTTGGACGTCGCAAAACGATCGAGTGAAACAAGTGATTACACCAATACTCGACTTTATGCAAACAATGCCAGCATTTGTCTATTTAATTCCAGCAATTCTCTTTTTCGGAATTGGTGTAGTTCCTGGTATATTAGCTTCTGTCATTTTTGCAATTCCACCAACAATACGATTAACGAATTTAGGTATACATGAAGTTCCAAATGATTTAATAGAGGCATCTAATGCTTTTGGATCAACAACGTGGCAAAGACTCTTTAAAGTACAGCTACCTTTAGCAGCACCTACAATTTTAGCCGGTATAAATCAAAGTATTATGCTTGCATTATCGATGGTAGTTATTTCATCACTAGTAGGTGCTCCAGGATTAGGTGCAGAGGTTTATCGTGCTGTAACGCAGATTAAGGTAGGGGAAGGATTCGAGGCAGGAATATCAATTGTTATCGTTGCAATTATTCTTGATCGAATTTCTCAAAACCTTCGTCAACCTGCTTATGGGAAAAAATTTGCTAAAAAATATGTTTATGGGTTAATTGCATTAATCTTTTGTATTTCTGCTATTTCAGTTGCATTTACAGGTAGTAAAAATCAAAAAACATCTTCAAATAAAATAGGTTCTCAAGTAAATTATGAGATTACCGGAATTGATCCAGGGGCTGGGTTAATGAAAGCAACTGAAAAAGCAATGAAGGATTACGACTTAAAGGATTGGACATTAAAAGAGGGTTCTTCTGCAGCGATGACAGCTGAATTGAAAAAAGCATATGAAAATAAAGAACCAATTATCGTTACTGGATGGACGCCACACTGGATGTTTTCGAAATATAAGTTAAAGTATTTAGAAGATCCAAAAGGGGCATTTGGTAAGGATGAATCAATTCATACAGTAGTTAGAAAAGGATTAAAAGAAGACATTCCTGGTGCGTATACGATATTAGATAACTTTTCTTGGAAACCATCTGATATGGAAGAAGTGATGAGTGATATTCAAGATGGTATGAAACCAGATAAAGCAGCAGAGAAATGGATCAAAAAGCATCAAAATCAAGTAAATAATTGGGCGAAAGATTCTTCAAAAGGACATGATGAAAAAATTAGTTTAGTTTATGTTTCATGGGAATCTGAAGTTGCCAGCACAAATGTCATTGGAAAAGTGCTAGAAAATCAAGGATATGACGTTACATTAAAACAAATTGAGGCAGGACCGATGTTTGCAGGTATTGCAGATGGAAGTGCAGATGCAATGGTCGCAGCTTGGCTTCCGACAACTCACAAAGATTATATGAATGAATATAAGAAAAAATTAATCGATCTTGGACCAAATTTAAAAGGGACAAAGTTAGGCTTAGTCGTACCAGAATATATGAAGATTAATTCGATCGATGATTTAAAAGATAAAACGAAATAGCCAAAATAAAGGGACTAACGAAAAGTTAATAACTTAAGTTAGTCCTTTTCTATGTTTTTAACTGATTAGATTACTGACTTACTCCATTTTCTAATACTGTAAGTAGTTCATGCTTTTGATTTTCAGAAGCGTGATTCCAAAAAACTTCGAGAAGTACACCTAAACCTGGTAATACTTTTTCTTCGCCACTTTGAATAGCATCTACAATTGTTGCTTCTAATTGATCACTTTTATTGCCTGAAATATTGTGAAGAACTGCTCCGCGAATATTAAAATTCATTTGGATTCTCCTTTCATAATAAGCTTTATGTAGTATTTGTAAACGGAAACGATTTTATGTATGATAAACGATATGATATACGATGAAAGGTAAAGGAAACTTATGAAACAAATTGATTCCATACAAAATAATTCTGTAAAGGCTTGGAAAAAACTACATACAAAAAAAGGAAGAGATAAAGCTAAACAATTTATCGTAGAAGGTTTTCATTTAGTCGAGGAGGCAATTAAGCATGATGCACCGATTCTTCATTTATTAATCAGTGAAGATATTGACTTACCTTCTAATTTTTCAACAGGGTCATTTGATATTACGTATATATCTAAAGAGGTTAGCAAGGAATTAAGCGAAACAGAAACATCGCAAGGTATTTTTGCAATTATTGAATTTTCTTTTGTAAGAATTGATTTTGAGAAAGTGTCAAAATTATTATTAATTGATGAAGTTCAAGATCCTGGGAATGTTGGAACAATGATTCGAACTGCAGATGCTGCTGGTTTTGATGGGGTTATTTTAGGCTCGGGTACAAGTGACCTATATAATGCTAAAACAATTCGATCTACACAAGGATCTTTATTCCATTTACCAATATTACGCGGTGATTTAGTTGAAGCAATATCTAATTTAAAAGATAAAGGAATAACTGTTTATGGAACATCTCTTCAAAATGCAAAACCTTTTAATGAAGTGAACGTTACAAATCGTTTTGCCATAATTGTAGGAAATGAAGGTAAAGGTGTGAATTCAACATTACTTTCATTAACTGATGAAAATCTATATATACCGATTTATGGTAAAGCTGAATCATTAAACGTTGGTATTGCAGCAGGGATTCTAATGTATAGCCTATGAGGCATGGAAATAATAGCAGCCTCATCTGAGCTTTCTAGATCAGTAAAAATGATTCAAATCATTTAGTAAATAATTATGTTGAGCAGTTGCATTAATTGAAAAAAATCAATATAATTAATTAAGAAAATTTAATACATAAAAAGCTTTGACAGAGAATAGTAAATTTGAATCTCTATTTTAGGGAAAAGGTGCCGTAGACTGTAAGCACTTTTATAGTAGACCAAATTGAATTCACCTCTTGAGCTAGCGCCGGGACCATTTTTTAATGTAAAGGCGACTCGGTCTATCTAAGTAGATCGTTATATGAATGAAGTGAGCAGTTAGTTTTTGTAAAATAATAACTGTTAATTAGGGTGGTACCGCGATCAATCCTCGTCCCTTTTTTGGGAGCGAGGTTTTTTTATGTTTAAATTTATGAATTTGAATAGGAGGATTATTCATGCAAGAGCGTTTAGTTTCTTTACAAGCAGAAGCGATTAAGCAAATAGAAGAAGCAAAAGATTTAAAAGCATTAAATGAAATAAGAATTGCCTATCTAGGAAAAAAAGGTCCGATTACTGAGGCAATGAAAGCAATGAAGGATTTATCTCCTGAAGAGCGCCCAAAAATGGGAGCTGTTGCTAATGAAGTACGTGCTGCAATCCAAGAAAAACTTGAAGCAAAGCAAGTTGTATTAGAACAAAATGCAATTAATGAAAAATTAGAAAGTGAATCAATTGACGTAACACTTCCAGGAAGACCAGTTCATGCAGGTGGAGCTCATCCATTAAGAGCGGTTATTCAAGAAATTGAAGATTTATTTATTGGAATGGGATATGAAATTGCAGAAGGTCCAGAAGTAGAAAAGGACTATTATAATTTCGAAGCATTAAATTTACCAAAAGGTCATCCAGCTCGTGATATGCAGGATTCATTCTATATTTCTGAAGAAACTCTAATGAGAACTCATACTTCACCTGTTCAAGCTAGAACAATGGAAGCAAACGTGGAAAAAGGACCAATTAAAATAATTTGTCCAGGTAAAGTTTATCGCCGTGATGACGATGATGCTACACATTCTCATCAATTTATGCAAATCGAAGGTCTTGTAATTGGTGAAAACATTTCAATGAGTGACTTAAAAGGTACTTTACAACTTTTTGCGAAAAAAATGTTCGGTGAAGATCGTGAAATTCGCTTACGCCCAAGCTTCTTCCCATTCACTGAGCCTTCAGTAGAAATGGATATTTCTTGTATGAAATGTGGAGGAAAAGGCTGTAACATGTGTAAGCACACTGGATGGATTGAAATTTTAGGTGCAGGAATGGTACATCCGAACGTACTTGAGATGGCTGGATATAATCCAAAAGAAGTTCAAGGATTTGCTTTCGGTATGGGTCCTGAACGTATTGCATTATTAAAATATGGTATTGATGATATTCGTCATTTCTATACGAACGATATAAGATTCTTAAAGCAATTCCAACAAATGTAAGGTAGGAGGGGACTAAACATGTTTGTATCAACAAAATGGTTACAAGAATACGTTGATTTAAGTGGTGTTACACCAGACGAACTTGCAAAATTAATAACAAAAGCAGGTATTGAAGTTGAAGGTGTTAATCATCTTTCAGAAGGAATTAAAAATGTTGTTGTTGGTTATGTAATGGAACGTGAACAACATCCAGAGGCAGATAAATTATCAAAATGTACTGTTGATGTTGGAGAAGAGCAACCAGTACAAATTATTTGTGGCGCACCGAATGTTGCTAAAGGTCAAAAAGTGATCGTGGCAAAGGTAGGCGCTGTATTACCGGGTAATTTCAAAATTAAAAAAGCAAAATTACGTGGTGAAGTTTCTGAAGGAATGATTTGCTCTCTTCAAGAATTAGGAATAGAAGGCAAAGTAGTGGCAAAAGAATTCTCAAATGGAATTTTTGTTTTACCAAGTGATGCTGAAGTAGGAGCAGATGTATTAGACGTATTATATCGTGATGATGCAGTATTAGAACTTGGATTAACACCAAACCGTGCTGATTGCTTAAATATGATTGGTGTTGCCTATGAGGTAGCTGCAATTTTAGATCGTGACGTGAAACTTCCAGCAATTAGCGCTCAATCAGCTACAACTGCTGATTATGTTTCAGTTTCAATTGAATCAAAAGAAGATGCACCATATTATAGTGCTAAATTAGTTAAAGGTGTAAAAATTGGTCCTTCTCCATTATGGATGCAAGTTCGTTTAATGAGTGCTGGTATTCGTCCGATTAATAATGTGGTTGATATTACGAACTATATTTTAATTGAATATGGTCAACCATTACATGCGTTTGATTTTAATAAATTAAATAGTAATCAAATTATCGTTCGTCATGCGAAAGAAAACGAAAAGATCGTTACGCTTGATGGTGAAGAGCGCACATTACAGCCACATAATTTAGTAATCGCAACAGAGAAAGAAGCGGTAGCAGTTGCAGGTGTAATGGGTGGTCAAAGTACTGAGGTTGATGTGGAAACTGTAGACGTTTTAATTGAATCAGCTGTTTTCAGAGGTCAAAGTGTTCGCCAAACTTCAAAAGACCTAGGCTTACGTAGCGATTCAAGTGCTCGTTTTGAAAAAGGTATTGATGCTTCTCGTACATTCCCTGCTTCAGAACGTGCTGCTCAGTTAATGGCTGAACTAGCTGGTGGAACAATTGTAGAAGGTACTGTAATTGCAGACAATTTAGTTGAAGATGCTAAAAAAGTTTCAGTTTCTGTAAGTAAGATTAATGGTGTTCTTGGTACATCGATTGATGCTGAGACAGTAAAAGATATTTTCCGCCGCTTAAGATTAGAAGCTACGGGGGATGGTGAAGTATTTACAGTTACTGTTCCAAGTCGTCGTGGTGATCTTTCAATAGAAGAAGATTTAGTTGAAGAAGTAGGAAGACTATATGGCTATGATCATATTCCTGCTACTTTACCAACAGGTGTTGCTAGTCGTGGACAATTAACACCTTATCAAGCAAAACGTAGAAAAATTCGTCAGTATTTACAGCATGCAGGTCTTTACGAAGCTGTTACGTATTCTTTAACAAGCAATAATAAAGTAAAACGCTTTGCACTAGAAACAGTAGATGCAGAACCTGTTCGTTTAGCATTACCTATGAGTGAAGAACGCAGTGAGCTACGTTTCAGTTTAGTACCACATTTATTAGATGCTATTGCATATAATGTTGCACGTAAAGAAGAAAATGTTCAACTATTTGAAACAGGCTCTGTATTCTTAACAAAGGAAAAGAACGAGCTTCCTCATGAAGAAGAATATTTAGCAGGAGCGTTAACTGGATTATGGTTGCATCATGCTTGGCAAGGCGAGAAAAAAGCTGTTGATTTCTATGTTGTAAAAGGTATTTTAGACGGTTTATTCAATGAATTAGGTTTATCAAATAAAATAACTTATCTTGCTGCTAAGAAAGAAGAATTACACCCAGGACGTACTGCAAGTATTTTATTAAACGGAGAAGAAATTGGTTTTATCGGTCAAGTTCATCCTGTTACTCAAAAAGAGTGGGATCTGAAAGAAACATATGTATTCCAATTATCTCTTGAAAAGTTATTAAATACTGAATTTGATGATATTTTATACAATGCAATTCCTCGTTTCCCATCAATGAACCGAGATATGGCATTAGTAGTGGATTCGAAAGTATTTGCTGGTGATATTCTAGCTACAATTCGTTCAACTGGTGGAAGACTTCTAAAGGATGCTACAATCTTTGATTTATACGAAGGTGATAAGATGGAAGCTGGTAAAAAATCAGTTGCCTTCTCATTAACATATTTCGATCCAGAACGTACTTTAACGGATGAAGAAGTAACAAAAGCACATTCAAAAGTATTAAAAGCAGTAGAAGAAACACATAATGCTCAACTAAGAGGTTAATTTAGATTACTCTAGTCTATTGAAGATATAGTATTTAAATCTAGGTGTAACTTACAAATAGAAAGCAATGTTTTAGGACTAAAACAAAGCATACTCAATTAATAATAAACGTTAGAAACCGGAAATCCTAGATTTCCGGTTTTTTTAATAGGTGAATATTCTATTAGATATTTTTAATAGAGTATTCACCTATTTTTTGACTCATTTTTATGGTGTGAATGAACCAATTTGTCCTTTTTTTATACAATAAATTGTACAATTAAAATTTTTATGAGAGGTGTATTTTTTTGCCACTACCACCATTACCACCAAGATTTCCACAACCATCAGAACAACCAGAAGAACCAGAAATGTCACTAAATACAGATCCTTCAGATTCGCCTGTAACAAATTCTCCTTACTCACCTAGTTATTCATTTGGTTCAAATGAATCAAATGGTTTAATTGGACCAATAGGACCTATGGGCCCTACAGGCCCAACAGGTGCAACAGGTCCACGAGGAGAAAGAGGTAAGCGAGGTAAAGAAGGTGAAGATGGAGACAGAGGTCCAAGAGGTTATATTGGACCTATGGGACCTATGGGGCCAGCAGGAACACCGGGAACACCGGGTATTGCTGGAGCAACTGGAGCAACAGGTCCAGCGGGAGCAACAGGTCCTTCAGGAGGCCCAGCAGGTCCAGCGGGAGCAACAGGTGCAGCAGGAGCAACAGGTCCAGCGGGAGCAACAGGTCCAGCAGGAACACCAGGTGCACCTGGAGCAACAGGTCCACAAGGGATCCCAGGTCCAGCAGGAGCAACAGGCTCAGCAGGCCCAGCAGGAATTCCAGGCCCAACAGGTCCAGCAGGTCCACAAGGATCACCGGGTGTGCAAGGTCCGACGGGTCCAGCGGGAACACCAGGAACACCGGGAACACCAGGAACACCGGGGGCACCAGGAGCAACAGGCCCAGCGGGAGCAACAGGCCCAGCGGGAACACCAGGAACACCGGGAACACCAGGAACACCGGGGGCACCAGGAGCAACAGGCCCAGCGGGAGCAACAGGCCCAGCGGGAACACCAGGAACACCGGGAGCAACAGGCCCAGCAGGAGCAACAGGGGCAGCGGGAGCAACAGGTGCAGCAGGAGCACCAGGAGCAACAGGCCCAGCAGGAGCAACAGGGGCAGCGGGAGCAACAGGTGCAGCAGGAGCACCAGGAGCAACAGGCCCAGCAGGAGCAACAGGTGCAGCAGGAGCAACAGGTGCAGCGGGAGCAACAGGAGCAGACGGAGCGACAGGCCCAGCAGGAGCAACAGGTATACCAGGAACAGGTGCAATCATTCCGTTTGCATCAGGTGCACCAATTGAAATGACTTCAGTAAACCTTCTTGGAGTCAGTGTAGCTAATACAGCAGGTCTTGTAGGGTTTGGGAGTTCACTTCCGAATGTAGGATTACTAGCGGGACCAGCGATTAATTTAACTGGAACAGGATTACTAACTGAAGTTCTTGATTTTGCATTCTCAATGCCTAGAGCTGGTACTATTACGTCTATTTCAGCATCCTATAGTAATGTATTAGCTTTAAATATTTTAGGAACAAATATTGTGGTCACTGCACAATTATATAGTGCACCAGCAAATAGCAATAACTTTACTCCAATTGCAGGTGCAAGTGTTACATTACCACCTCTAGTAGGCCCAATTGGAATAGGGCAAATTACTAGCGGTATTGCAACAGGTCTATCAATACCAGTCGCAGCACAAACTCGTTTAATGATGGTATATACTGCAATCGGAACTGGTGTTAGCCTTGCTAATACTGTTATAGGATATGCTAGCGCAGGAGTAGCTATAAATTAATAGATAGTAAAGATAAATAGCAATAAAAATTTGACTCTACAAAACTAGATCACAATTGACTATCATTGATAGAAATTGAATCTACTAAGTAGAGTTTTTTTGCGGATTTTTTAATAGAAATAGTATTAAAATCCAAACAAACTTGTCCAACAAAAATATGATAAAGTGTACGTCAAAATATTTTTGGAGGTGTATCTATTTGCCAATACCACCAGGCCCACCAGGCCCACCAAGTTCACCATTATTTCCATTACCGCCTAGTCCAACAGGTCCAACAGGAGCACCAATACCACCAGGCCCAACAGTACCACCAGGTCCATCAGGTCCAGTAGGTCCAACAGGTCCAACAGGTCCAACAGGTCCAGTAGGTCCAACAGGTCCACAAGGTCCAGCAGGAGCAACAGGTCCAGCAGGAGCAACAGG
>NZ_SCFN01000021.1 GCF_004138285.1 Gottfriedia acidiceleris
ATTCCATACGCCCTTAGTGAATTCTTCTATATTCTTATACAACTAAACTGCCATTTAGTCGAACAAGGTACACTTTTTCAAAAAAAATTCTCACCTTCTTATCCATAAAAAAAGACTTATCATCTTTAAACATGATAAGTCCTCTCAAAAATAAGATTAAAGTTTAATAGAGACTAATTTCATTTCAGTCATCTCTTGTATTGCATACTTTATGCCTTCTCTTCCATAACCGCTTTCTTTTACGCCACCGTAAGGCATTAAATCAACTCTAAATGTCGGAACATCGTTTATTAGCACGCCACCTACATGTAATTTTTTAGTAGCATTTAATGCTCTTTGTAAGTTGTTTGTATATACACCAGCTTGTAATCCAAATCGACTATTGTTTACTTCATTTATTGCTTCATCAAAGTGTTTATATGAATTGATGACTACAACTGGACCAAAAATTTCCTTACAGGATACATCACTGCTGTTCTTTACATTTGTTAAAATAGTTGGTTTATAAAGACGTTCATCTATTATATCGCCACCAGTTACTAGATTGGCTCCATCTTTAATTGATAGTTTAACCCATTCATCTATTCTAGCAACATCTTTTTTAGAAATTAATGCACTAATATCTGTTTGAAGGTCTAATGGCGAACCTATATTTAATAATTCGGTAGCATTTTTCATCTTCAATAGGAATTCATTATAAAGTGAATGGTGTACAAAAATTCTTTGTAATGAAATACATACTTGGCCGTTATAAATAAAGGCTCCCCATACACAACGATTGATTAACTCATCAGTTAGCTTTACTTCTTCATCGATGATTAACGCTGAGTTTGAACCTAGTTCTAACGTTACTTTTTTTAAACCTGCTTTGTTTTTTAATGAGATGCCTACTTCAGGACTGCCGGTAAATGTAATTGCCTTCACTTCCGGATGTTTTACTAAAGCATCGCCGATTTCGGAGCCCTTTCCAGTAATTAGGTTAAACGCACCTTTAGGTAAATCGGTTTTATCAATCATTTCAGCTAATGCAATCGCAGAGAGAGGAGTTTGACTAGCAGGTTTTAAAACAATTGTATTTCCTGCAGCAATTGCTGGACCAACTTTATGTGCTACTAAATTAAACGGGAAATTAAACGGTGTAATAGCTCCAATTACCCCAACTGGCTCTCTGACTGTATAAGTGACTCGACCTTCACCACCTGCTACTGCATCAAGAGGGATTGTTTCCCCGTATATTCTTTTTGCTTCTTCAGCGGCTATTTTATAAGTTGCAATCGTTCGATCAATTTCACCTAAAGCAGCCTTTAGTGGTTTGGATGCCTCTAATGCTAAAATCTCAGCAAGTTTTGAACGATTTTCTTTAAACTGTTCAACTAATTGCTCTAAAATGACACTTCTCTCATATGAACTGAGCTTTTCCATTTGAGTTTTCGCGTTATTAGCCGCTCTAATCGCTTCTTCCAAATTCTGTATCGTTGCGATCGGTATTTCGGCTAAAACTTCACCAGAATGAGGGGCAACAAGATTTTCATGTTTAACCCCTTCAACCCAACTTCCATCTATATAAAATTGTTTTTTCATTCTATTTCACCTCAGTTACAAGCTGACTAGCAACTTGATGTATTGATTGTTTTATAATATCCAGTCCTTCATCTAATTCGTCATCAGAAATAATTAAAGGCGTTAAGAATCGAAGAACATTACTATGAACACCTGCGCTAAGAATAATAACTCCATTTTCACAACATTTTTTTGTTAATGCTGCAACAAACTCTTTTGCTGGTTGACCAGAAGTAGGATCTACAAATTCGATACCTACCATAGCTCCTAGTCCTCTAATATCATAAATAATTGGAAAATCATTCTTCAATTGATCAAAAAATGATTTAATTTTTTCTCCAATCGATCTAGCTCGAATCCATAATTTTTCACTTTCAATTTTTTCAATGACCTCGAGCGCTGCTACACAACCTATAGGACTTCCTCCATAAGTTCCACCTAGTTCACCGGGTGATGCCGCATCCATTATTTCAGTACGACCTGTCACTGCACTAATTGGTACGCCCGCTGCGATTGATTTTGACATTGTGATTAAATCTGGTTCAATTTCAAAAATCGTTGATGCAAATAATTCACCCGTTCGCCCAAATCCTGTTTGAATTTCATCTGCTATAAACAAAATTCCATGTGACTTACAAATATTATAAACTTCTTTTACAAATTTCTTTGGAGGAACAATAAATCCCCCTTCTCCCTGTACGGGCTCCATAATAACCGCGGCCACTTCTTCTGGTGACACATCTGTTAAAAGAAAATCCTTAAATTGAGAAATACAAAAATTAATATATTCTTCTTCAGATAACTCTTTTGGTCTATTTGATAAATAAGGGAATTTAGCTTTATATGTAGCTGGAGCAAATGGTCCCATTTTATATTTATATGGTTTTACTTTACTTGTTAAAGACATTCCTAATAAAGTCCTCCCATGAAATCCTCGAGTAAACGAAATAATTCCTGAACGACCAGTGTACTTCCTCGCAATTTTAACAGCATTTTCAACTGCTTCAGCACCGCTATTTAATAGAATTGTTTTTTTAGAAAAATCCCCAGGCGTTATTTCAGTTAATTTTTTAGCTAAATCAATATATGACTTATACATTCCTACATGAAAGCAAGAGTGGATTAATCGCTCTGATTGATTTTTAATCGCTTGTACAACATTCTTTGGCGTATGTCCTACATTTAAAGTACCAATCGCTCCAGCAAAATCTAAAAATTTATTTCCATCAACATCCTCAACGATCGTACCGTTAGCTTTTTCTACAAAAACAGGTGTATTATTTCCCACACCATTTGGAACAAACTCATTACGTAATTCAATGAGTTCTCTCCCCTTTGGCCCTGGAACTCCTACTGAGACATTAACAAATTTTCGATTATTGCTCATGCTAACTCTCCCTCTCATAAAAATAATTTCATTTTCAGTCTATAAATTTATTAAATTATTAGCTTCATTACTAATATACTCGCTTTCAAACATTTAAGAATGAAATAAAACTAAGCCAAGGGCTTTTTCGAGGGAAAGGGAAAAGCCACTCAGGCGAGCGGCAATTTATTTTAAAACATTAATAATTCACGAATGTCTTCTTCTGTTAAATTAAATGAAGTTTTTCCATTCGTTTCAATAATTTCTCCTATTAATTGTTTTTTCTTCTCTTGTAGTTCATTCATTTTATCTTCAATCGTTCCTTTAGCGACTAGCTTGATCACTTGAACATCATTCATTTGACCGAAACGGTATGCTCGATCTGTTGCCTGGTTTTCAACCGCAGGATTCCACCAATTATCATAAAGAATAACTGTATCAGCTCCAGTTAAATTGAGTCCCACTCCTCCTGCTTTTAATGAAATTAAGAAGAAGTTATGTTCACCAGCATTAAATCGATTGCATATAGTTAAACGTTCTTCTGACGGAGTTTGTCCATCGAGATAAAAAAATTGCTCTCCCATTATTGATAGTTCTCTACCGATTAAATCTAACATTTTCGTAAATTGAGAGAATATCAATACTCTCCTACCGGCTATTTTTGATGCCTCAATTATTTGAAATAGTTGTTCAAACTTAGCTGAACTACCTTCGTAACCATCTATAAACAAAGCTGGGTGGCAACAAATTTGTCTTAAACGCGTTAAACCGGCTAAAATTTTTATATGATTTTTGCCTAATGAAAATTTATCTACTGCTAAATGCTTTAGTGTATCGTGACGTAGTTTTGCTAAATATGCTGCATATAGCTTTTTTTGTTCTGGTAACAATTCGACAGATTCCTTCGATTCGATTTTCTCTGGAAGTTCCTTAAGTACATCCTCTTTTAATCTTCTTAATAAGAAAGGACGAACTCTTTTAGAGATAGTTTTCCTAGTCAAATTGCTAAATTCCTTTAAGCCTCCAAATAATTCAGGAAAAACAACATGATAAATTGCCCAAAGTTCTTCGAGTGAATTTTCAATTGGAGTACCCGTTAATGCAAACCGTTGATCTGCATTTAGCTTTTTTACAACTTTAGCTGTTTGAGTAAAAGGATTTTTAAAATTCTGTGCTTCATCAAAAAATACTGTATGAAACTTTTGCTTTTCGTACCACTTTATATCATTTCTTAACAACGAATATGAGGTGATTAATACATCGATATTGACTAGTTCTTTTTGTATTTTCAACCTCTCATTCTTATTTCCATCAATGACAAGCGCTTGAATTTCCGGTACAAATTTGAATACCTCGCTTAACCAGTTATACGTTAATGCAGTAGGACAAACAATTAGGATTGGTGCATTAAATGAACGGATTTCGTTTAAAACAGATTGTATATAAGTAAGGCTTTGAATTGTTTTACCTAATCCCATATCATCCGCTAAAATTCCTCCAAATCCGAATTTAGCTAAATTCTTCATCCATTTATATCCAAAAATTTGGTAGTCTCTTAACAGATTTTTCAATGTTTTAGGTACTTCTTCTACTATTTCGTTTGGGTTTATTAAACTCTCATAAAAATGACTCAAACGATTTTCAATTTTAAACAAACTAGTTTCTTCCGCAGAATCTAACAAATATAATCCGTTTTTTATCGGTAAATTTAATACACTTTCATAATCAAATTCCTGCTCAGGTACTGCATTTAAAAATCGCCTTATCTCTTGTAATTCTCTCGTTTCAAGCGAGTACAAAGTACCATCATGTAACCGATAATATTTCCGTTTCTCTTTTAGTGCTAATAATACTTCTTTGATTTGTTTCTCAGGAATGTCTAATTCAAATTTAAATTCCAACCAATTCGTTCGTTCTCTTTTTAAATTGACGCGTATTTGAGGTTTCTTATTTTCTTTAAAAATTCTATTTCGAACTGCGGTCGTTGCATAAATTTCAGTTAGTTTTTCAAGTTTCGGTAATCTATTTCTTAAAAACTCGTATTCAAGTTCTTCATTTTGTAAGAAATAGCCACCTTCTGTTTTTGAAAAAGAACTATCTTCCATTAATTGTAATATTTCTAATTCTTTTTCTTCATCTCTAATTAACGTTTTACTAAGTTGAATTTCTCTTTTATCTAACGGATTAATCACTATGCGATCATAATGGAATTCAAGCCCTGCAAGTAATTTATTTTTAATACGATCTAAATACAGCTTTGCTCTTAACGGGGTATCTGAATATTGGTTTGATAATGATGTAGGTATTTGCACCTTACCTAGCTTTATAAGACCTGGAATTACTTTCTCAACGTAAAGATGGATTTGGTCTGTTGGAATATTTATTTTTTCATTTGCTGTGTTTTTAACTATTAGTTTTAATTCAACAAGTCGATTAAATTCCTCTACTTTAAGGTTATATATTCTTCCACTATATAAGACTGTTGAATAGGCTTCCATTATCGTTAATTGCCCAATTCCTTTTGTAGTTAAAAAGTATTGACCATTTAAATCCTCAATTTCAAATTCCAATGGTAATTTATCTTCGGTAAATGAAATTCCATTAAACGGTATTCCATTTTCAATTATTTTGACGTTTTCTGTAACCGTTAATAAATTAATGAATTGGCTCCAAATTGTCGGAGAAATGAAAATGTATTCATTTTTCTTAGTTAAAGGATCATTAAACATTTTTTCATCATCTAACAACTTAATTAAAAGTTCCCAAATACGATTAACTTCACTTTGTACACAATGTAAATTAGGGTCAAAAATAATATCAGCCGAAATTCTACTTGGTTTTCCCTCTTTAACATCCTTTAAAAACTTTCGTAGATTTTCTACTTTCTTTTTTCCAAATTCTATAGCAATTCCAAGGATTTTATATCCTTCACTCATTTCAACGACTTCGCAAATAAACTCGAAATTAATTATTTGCCTATTGTCAAAATGTTTTAATTGTCCGCTTTTACGAAACGTTTTATCATGAAAAAGTTCTAAAATACCATTCGACCTATGTAAATCGAAGTTTTCTTTTAAAACGTCTATTTCTGTAGGGTTTCCCTCTTTTTTCTGACGTTCAAAAATCGAAATTAAAACGGCAGCTATATGTTGACAATCCGTTTGAATTGAAGCTAGTTTAGGACAAGTGCACTTACAATAAAAATTATCATTTTCTTCTTTTATGACATTAACGGTAAAATCTTCATTTCCTATAACTGTAGCTGTACAAGCATTGGAAGTATATTTTTCAATTTTCACTTTATTTGCGCGATAAAAAGAGTCACCCCTTTTGAAGGAGACTGTACCGCAGCGTTCTTTTATGATTTTATGATTTAATTTTATATTCAATTAACTGCTCCTCCCAAAATAAATAAAACGAATATAACTATCTTACCATTAATTATTTATTTATCTAAAAAATTGCTTCAAAATAGAAAAAAAGAAGCCATTTTTGACTTCCTTTTGAAAATAAATTTATTTTTGTTCCACAATCCCATGTCTAAAAGCATAAATTACTGCTTGAGTTCGATCGACGACTTCTAGTTTCGTTAAGATATTACTTACATGCGTTTTTACCGTTTTTAAAGAAACAAACAAAGTATCGGCGATTTCTTGATTTGACTTACCTTCAGTCATTAAATGAAGCACTTCTTGTTCTCTAGCCGTTAAATCATCATGTAATTCGCGTTGAGTAGATTTTCTCATTCTATTCATCATCTTCCCAGTAACAACTGGTTCTAAAACTGAGCCACCTTTATGTGTCGTACGTATTGCATTGGCGATATCACTAGCTCTAGATGTTTTTAACATATAACTAATTGCACCAGCATCAATTGCAGGATAAACATTTTCATCATCAATAAAGCTTGTAACAATTATGATTTTTGCTTCTGGCCATTTAGAAATAATTTGTTTCGTCGCTTCAATTCCATCCATAAGTTCCATAATTAAGTCCATTAATACAATATCAGGACGCTTTTCTAATACAAGTTCTACTCCCTCTTTTCCATTACTTGCTTGACCAACCACTTCAATATCAGATTGAGTACTTAAATATGTAGAAACACCCATTCTTACCATCTCATGATCATCAACTAACACGACTTTGATCAAATTTCCCACCTCTATTCAATTACTGGAACTTTTACTTCAATCTGGGTTCCTCTTTTTGGTATACTTACTATTTTTGCCGTCCCACCAATTTCAGAAGAACGCTCACTTATTGATTGCAATCCATACGAACCAGTTTTTCGGTTCTCGACATCAAAACCAATTCCATCATCAATCATTCGAACTAATACAAAATCTTCAATTTTTCTAATTCGTATTTCAAAAGTTTTTGCATTTGCATGCCTTAAAGTATTCGATAATGCCTCTTGAATAATCCTAAATAAATGATCCTCTACACCTTTTGAGAGTGAAATATCATCGATTTTCCATTTTAATTGAAGAGCTTGGCGATTTGTTAATTCAGTTAGAAGCTTTTCTACGCCTTCTTTTAAGCTTTTACCTTCTAACTGAACTGGTCTTAAATGTAATAAAAGTGCACGCATTTCTGATTGAGCATTTATCGCCATTTTTTCAATATATTGTAATTGTTCTTTAAACGTAGTTTCGCCAAGTTCATTGATCGCAGAAATCATCATCGAAATCGCAAATAACTGTTGGCTAACTGAGTCATGTAATTCCCTTGCTAGTCTATGTCGCTCTTTCGTTACGACATCTTCAATTGTCTGAGATTCAATTAATTTCTTTTCATCTACTAATTTTTGAACAGTCTTCCTTGAATCTTCAATTTGCTTAGATATTTTTTGAAGTTGTAATTCGATTTCGTTATCAATTGACCGAATTGAATGTTCTGATTCTTTATGATAAATTCCATTTTCTGCCTTTACGATACCTTCCAATAAAGCTTTCTCATTATGACGAATCGTGCTCAAAACAGCTGTACTATAAACAATTGATATGATTATGATTGCTACAAATAATATTAATAGTAAAGAAAAATTTCCAATTTTATACAGAAACAATTTATCAAGGAAAGTATGATCTATGAAATAATAAACAATTCCACAGATTAGAATACTTGATGTAAATGCAGCAAGACATATTGATAAAAAGATACCTTTGTCGATTTTCATTTGTTTGTCACCTCAATATTTCCGATTGCTAAAGAAGTGACAATTTTTAACTTTCTTGAAGCTTCTTTATAATCATTAGAAGTGAACTTACAATTCTTGTTAAACCCGTTCAATTTATTTTTAAGGATATTAATTTTGCCAAATAAAGTAGAATGCTGAATCGAGACTTCTAAATCATACGGCACATACAAAGTAATATTGCCGATGATTCCATTTAATACCAACACTGTCTCTCCTTCAGGAATAAATGACTCTGAAAGATCGATTATGACATCTCCAATTCCAAAATAATAATCTACATCTTCTAATTCAAATGAATCATTCTTTAGATGGATATTTGTGAAAAATCGATTTGAAATGAGAGAATTTGTTTCAAAGACACCTGTATTCGTTGTTTCAACTATGTTTGGAACAATAACTTTTGCATTAAATTTTGAATTAACAAATATTAAATATCCAACATAAATCACAATAAAGGATAGTACCCCTAAGATCGATTTCAATTGAAATACGTTACTGATGAATAAAATGATTCCTCCAAAAAACGCGATATTCGCAGATGTAGAAGGGTAAACTTTACGTTTTTTTGCCCCATACTGAAATAAATAAATACCTACTCCAGCTGCGATTATTGCAAAAGGATTTAAAAAAAGATCAAATAATAATCCTATGCCTGCAATTATGAATAATAATCCGGTTAATTCATTGCTAGACAATCGTCTAAATCGCTTCATATAGCTCTCCTCTATTCACTAAACTAGCTTGTTAATAGCAATTGAAAGCTTTTGTTATTAACTATTCTACTATGTAGTTTATCTATTTTTTGTTCGTTTTGATACAAACTTAAGTATTGTCTTATCTCAGTCTTAAGACTGAGATTTTTTTAACATATATAAAATCTTAAAAATAAGTGCAATGTATACATTTTTTATTTAAGTATGTGTAAAGTTGCTTTCCGTTACAGGAAACTCGCTTTCCGTAGGACGAGACCTGAGCCTCTTCGTTCCTGAGGTATTACTCTATGTCAGAAAAATGTTGTGTCGAAAGTAATGATTTATCCTCATAAAATTAATATCTAACTAATTTTATCTGAAATAAAATATTCTATCTAAATAACTTTTAAATAGAAATAGAAGTCAAAGAAAAAGAAGAGTATAAATACTCTTCTCTTTTATTTATAAGACTTAGTATTCATCATTTTACTAATTTTTTTCCACTTATCTCTTTCTTGTCTAGCTAATGATGCGTCTTGTTTCCGTTCTGCATACGCTAGTTCTCTCATTAATTTACGATAGCTTGTGAGTCTTTGTTGATCAAGTTCACCTTTTTCGATTGCTCGATTGACTGCACATCCTGGTTCGTTTTCATGTGTACAGTCTGAGAATTTACATGATTTAGCTAATTCTTCGACATCTGTAAATGTCGAGCTAATATGCTCTTCTCCACCCCAAAGCTGTAATTCTCGCATACCTGGTGTATCAATGACCATTCCGCCAGATGGTAGGAAAAATAATTCGCGATGTGTTGTTGTGTGTTTACCACGATCGTCACCTTCACGTACGTCCCTAGTTATTTGTATTACTTCACCGATTAACGCGTTTAATAATGTAGATTTACCGACACCTGAAGAACCAAGTAAGGAAACAGTCTTCCCTTCTGAAATGAGCTGTTTCAGTTCTTCAATACCTTCTCCATTTGTACTATTAACAGAATAAACCGGTACACCAAATGCAATCTCTTCAACTGCTGCAATTTTGGATGGTAGGTCAGTGCATAAATCCTTCTTTGTTAAAATAATAATTGGACTTGCTCCACTATCATATGCAACAAGTAAATAACGTTCTAATCTTCTTATATTAAAATCGTTATTTAATGCCATTACTAAAAACACGTAATCTATATTAGCAGCTACTATTTGTTCTTCAGTTTTTTCTCCTGCAGATTGCCTTGAGAATTGACTTATTCTCGGCAATACCTTTTGAATAATTGCTTTGTTTTCACCTTTTAACGGTTCAATTACAACCCAATCTCCAACTGATGGATAATCACTTTTTACTTTTGCTTGGAATTGAAATTTCCCAGAAACTTCACCAGTTAGTTCATTTTCTCCATCATGCAATTTATAAATTTGTCTTTGTTCAGATATAACTCTTGCAACTACAGTATTTTGATCCTTTTCTCCGAACGCTTCGTTCCAACCTAATTGTTTTAAATTCATTTTGTCCTCCATTATATAAGGACAATAATGAAGATTTACTCCATTTTTTGTCCTCTAATATTTACCTTCTTCTGAACTAAATTAATTAACTTTCCCATATTCATCACTCCGTTTCATATATAGTACTTTTAGTATATCCAAATTTTAGAAAATCGTCCATACGAATTAATTGAATATTAAAAAAGGACAAAACATTCTATTTTCATTTCGACATATTTTGACAATTCCCATTCTTTTGTTTAATTAAACTTTTATAATATTAATGTAAAAAATAATAAAAACCCTTGAAATATTTCAAAAACTTATTATTATTTAAATATAGGTCTTTTTGTTTAGGCTGTACTAACACAGGTCAATCGACAAAGTCTAAAAATACTAGTTTAATAAGAAAAATCAGTATTGCAAGATTTGTCTGACAATATAAAAAACTTTACAGAAATACGCTATTGTGTGTTATACTAAAATAGTAAATTGGTCCCAAGTTATTTTTGGCGGATCTAGATAAAAATTTAGTAGCATTGTTCTGTTGAAAAAAGTTAGAAATTTTTTTTAACTCAAATTGTCGAAATTTGTTGAATTCGGAAATTATTTTTTACAGTAAATTGACAGAATAGTATATGAATTGACGACAATAAATATTCACACAGAAAATTACACAGAATAGCACTTATGAGGGAGGAATTTTGAATGAGCGTAGCAACAAAACAAAACGTTTCATCAAACGAGCAAAATCAAAAAACGAAACACCCACCTGGCCTTTACTTACTTTTTGCAACTGAGGCTTGGGAGCGCTTTAGTTATTATGGAATGCGTGCACTTTTAGTTCTTTACTTAACAACGTCAGTAGTTCAAGGTGGACTTGGATTTAAAGATGCTTGGGCACTACAACTTTATGGATTATTTACTGGACTAGTATATTTCACTCCAATCATTGGTGGTTGGATTACAGATAATTTCCTTGCAAAGCGTGCTGCTATAACACTTGGTGGTATTATAATGGCAGCTGGTAATATCGCATTATTCGGTATTCATTCTTCAACTGGTTTATACCTTGGTTTAATTTTAATGATTATCGGTAATGGATTCTTCAAGCCAAACATTTCAACAATTGTTGGTGAACTTTATGAAGGAGATGACCCACGTCGTGATGGTGCATTCACAATCTTCTACATGGGTATCAACTTAGGTGCATTCTTTGCTCCACTTGTTACTGGTTATTTAGCACAAACTTTATTTATGTCTAAAAATGCTGCTGGTGATGATTTATTCGGTTACCGTTATGGTTTCTTAGCAGCTGCGATCGGTATGATTATTGGTCAAATTATTTTCAACTTATTAGCTTCAAAATATCTAGGTGATTTAGGTACTAAACCTAACGCTAAAGTTGTAAAAGAGGGTAACAGCGCTTCAGTTAAGGATATTCCTCTTACTAAAAAAGAAAAACAACGTACTACTGTTATCTTTATCTTAGCTGCATTCGTAGTATTTTTCTGGGCTGGATTTGAACAAGCTGGTTCATCATTAACACTTTATACTGAGCGTTTCTTAGATCTTAAAGTTGGAAGCTTCAATGTACCATCTGCATGGTTCCAATCTGTTAACCCATTATTCATTATGCTTTTCGCTCCAGTTCTTTCTATGATCTGGATTAAAATGGCAAAAAATGGTAAAAACATTAGTGTTCCTGCGAAAATGGCAATGGGTCTTATCCTATTAGGTGTTGGTTTCGCATTCACAATTATGGCAGTTATGAAAACAGGTTCTGATCCAAATCATATTACTGTAAAAGCAAACATGATATTTATGGTTATGACATATTTCTTCCATACAATTGCTGAATTAGTACTTTCACCAGTTGGTTTATCAGCAGTATCTCGTTATGCACCAGCTAAACTTGCTTCATTATTAATGGGTGTATGGTTATCATCAAGTTTCATTGCAAACTTAGTTGGTGGTCAATTAGCTGCATTTACAACAACTCTTGGAATGTTACAAGTATTCTTAGTAGTAGGTGGAGCAGCAATCGTTGCAGGCTTAATCTTACTTGCTTTATCACCAAAACTTGCAAAAATGTTAGACTAATTACAAAATTAAAAGAACTCGACATTGTCGAGTTCTTTTTCTATTTCTGCATTTTTATTTTCCTGTACTTCCAAATCCACTTACTCGTTCTTCCCCTGCGAAATCTTCATCAGCTAATAAGAACTTTTGGAAAACAGCTTGTCCAATTCGCTCACCTTTTTGAATGATCACAGGCTCCTTTGATACATTAATTAATTGCATCATGATATGGCCATCGTTTGAAGGATTACTGTAGTAGTCTGAATCAATAACCCCTACCCCATTTCCTTTCATTAAACCTTTCTTTAAAGGAGTAGACGAGCGTACAAATAATGCTAAAAATTCGTCTTTTTGCATATACGCTTTTAATCCTGTACCAACAAGTTTAATCTCGTTTGGATTAATAATTGTCTCTTCAATACATTCGATATCATAACCAGCTGCATGAGTAGTTGCTCTTTTCGGTAGATTCACTCCACAATTTTCAAATCCTTTAGCTACTTCAAATCCTCTTATTTTTTCCAAAACTTTCACCCTTTACCATTTAATCCATTTCTAGTGTAACATAGATATTTTCATAAAGATAAGATTATTATAGTAAGTAAAAAAGAGGCTGTCTTAACAAACAGACGGCCTCTTACTATCTTTATTGGCTAATTTTATAATAATCTTGAGTGTTATATTGTCTAAATCCACAATCTATATATAATTTCTTCGCGTTACTATTTTCTAGAGCAACTTCTAAATGAATTTCGTTTCCAATCTCATTTTCTTTTTGAATGGTTTGGAGTAATGCATTTTTTCCATATCCCCTGCCTTGGTATTCTGGATGTATTGCAAATCCATAAATCCAACTCTCATTCTTTTCACGAAGCAAACTCATTTTACCAATTTTTTCATCATTTACTTCTATTATATATAAATCACGATCTGGTTCATTTAAGATGCGTTGATTGTACTTCTCTGCATCACTATTTTCAAATCCAAAACATACAACATCTAAATTTGAAATAAATGAGAAATCTAATTGCTCTGCTTTCGTGAATTTAACGATTGGTGTAAATTCTTTTACTTCTTGGTTTTTCCACGCCATTTGATATTCAGAAAAAGAATAGGAACAACTTTTTTGATTTCGAATAAATTCTTTCGCTGATGCTGAAGCTTCAGGAGCATTTAATAAAATGGTAGTGACTGAAGCTATTGAATTTAGTGCTTCATTTAACAAACTAGAAAAAATACCTTTTCGGCGAAAATTCGGATGAACCATGCCGCAGATTTCAACTTTTTCTCCAAAATAGTAAGTCGCTAAAAATCCTACTAATTGATTTTCTTCATAGTAAAAGAAATCTTCTTTTACATCTTTTCTTCTATTTCTTAACATTTCCCAGTTTAACTTTAAAGTTATTTCATCAAATTTTTCGCAAATTTCTTGTAATATGTTAATTTCGTTTAATTGTTTTTCTGTAATCAAATTTTACACCTTCTTCTTACAATATTTCTTTTAGTCCCTTTAGAGTTATTCAACGAAAAAGCATTTCTTCCTTTATTTAGAAGAATGCTTTAATCGAGTCAATTTCTATTTATTTCCTCAAGAAGTACATCAAGTGCATTACTTTGATTCGATGATTTCATATTGTTAATGAAAAAGTCTTTTTTAGTTTGAAGTTCTTCAATTGAATCTTGAAGTGTTTTGTTCGTTAAATCTTCTTCTTCCATCATTAATGCAAAGCCTTTTTCTTTAAAAGAATTTGCATTTAATATTTGGTCTCCCCTACTTTGATTTTTCGTAAGTGGGATGATTAACATCGGTTTATGTAGCGCTAAAAATTCAAATATTGCATTTGACCCACCTCTTGTAATAATCATTTGAGAAGCGGCCAATACATCTGCTAGCTCGTCATGAACATATTCAAATTGCTTATATCCTTCAATATTTTTTAAACCTTCATCAACATTTCCTTTACCACATAAGTGGACAATCTGATACTTTTTCGTTAGAACTTGTAATGATTCTCTAACAGTTTCATTTATTTTCTTTGCACCTAAACTTCCACCCATAATTGTTAAGATTGGTATATAACTTTTAAAATCAAGGTATTCTATGCCCTTTTGTCTTGAGCCATTTAATAGTTCCTTTCTAATAGGTGAACCTATCACAGTTGTTTTATTTTTTGGAAAATAATTTTTTGCTTCTTCAAATGACGTAAAAATTTTTGTAGCAAATCGCTGGGAAATTTTATTTGCAAGTCCTGGTGTCATATCACTTTCATGTATAAAAATTGGAATTTTCAATGTGCTAGCAGTAATGATTACAGGGACAGAAACAAAGCCACCCTTTGAAAAAACTAAATTCGGCTTAATTTTTTTTAATACTTTTCTTGCGTCAAGACAGCCTTTTATTACCCGAAACATATCAATAATATTTTCAAAATCTATATATCGTCTTAATTTTCCGCTTGAGATTCCGTAATAAGGCAATCCAATTTTATTTATTAGTTCCTTTTCAATTCCTTTTTTAGATCCAACATAATGGATATCCCAATCATTATTATTTAACTCATTTATAATGGCGATATTTGGTGTTACATGCCCTGCAGAGCCACCACCGGTAAATACAATTGTTTTCTTAGACATATTAACTCCTATCCATGTTCTTTTTCATACTATTCAACTTAATCACAAATTTTGCATAAAGCCAATACTACGATCATATATCCTACTGAAATTATTATCGCCCCCACTATATTAACTTTCTATTTAATCTCAATTTTATATCTTTATGAACGTTCATAGCTAAAAAATTCATAATTAGGTATATTATCTTGATAAATTCACCAAATTAAAGTGTATTTCCTCTAACAATGTAAAAAAGCATTACTTCACTTTTTAGAAGTAATGCTTTTACTCTGTTGCAAAATAAGTTTCTCAACTACACCATGTCCATCACTTAGAACTAATGACCTACCAATTACAAATGCTACCTTGCTGTTTCCATATGTAGCAAGTTGATCTATATTTATGGCTAGTGATTCTGACGAATGTGCCTTCCCCTAAATTTCCACTACTGAAATGACTTTTAAGAATGACGAGATTCTATCTTTTATCATTAGGATCAACTTCAAACCATTCTGACATCGATAAGTTAGTAGTGGTGTCCTCCCAATCATCAATTGATAAATCAGAAAAATCCGTTTCTAATAATTGTTCAGATGTCTTCTTTTGACTAGAGACGTTACCTTGATTATGACCATGATTGTTAATTTGGTGATGTTCTTCATTATGATTTGTAAAAGTAGATGATAATTCAGAATAATTTTTTTGATTAATACTTGTTAATCCAGTTATACTGTTCGATTGACTTTCGTCCATAGTACTTGCAGAATACTGGTTTATATTTTCTATATTTTGATTACTATACTTTTTCCTATTAGCTACTCTTGAGTTATGTTGCTTTTCCTCGAATTGTTCATGTTCTGAATGCTCTTGTTGTTGATGTTGATGCTGTTCATGATGTTCTTTTTGACCTTCATGGCTAGGTTCAAATATACTTGCTGAAAATTCCTCCACATTATTTATTAGATTTTCAGCCCAGTTAGGATGATCTGGATGATGTTCATGACCTTTGTGATGCTTGTGATGTCCGTCGTGCTCTTTATGTTCTTTATATTCATCATGATGTTCTTGATGCTCGTTTTGCTGGTAATGTCCTTTATTTTGATCTAAATTGTGGTGTGAGCTTGATTCAACTTCAGTGTTAATCATTGATAGAGTAGTTTTTAATTCTTTTTCTATATTAACAATTTGATGGTCAAAATTATGTAATTGCTTTTTAATTTCTTCCATATGAGATTCTATTTCATCTATTCTTTTGTTAACCTTATGCAAATTTTTTTGGTGTTCATTTTTTTTCAAATCAAATTGCTCTAATAATTTATCAAATGAAAGATCCATTTTTCTCACCTATTTCGTTTTTTAATATTATGTGTAAATCGACTGTATCCAAATCCTATTTAATGTAAAATTAACATTAATCGATGTTGAAATTGTAAAATACAAAAGGGACTCCTTTTAGAAGTCCCAATTAGATTAAGTATCATTCATATAATTTAAATAAAATTTTACCAGTAATAACTGATACATCGTTCTGATTCTTTGCGTTTACTTTAAAATGTAATATGTTTGCATCAACTTTATCAAGTGTTGAATTTAATGTGACTACATCATTTAGAAATACCATATTTTTAAATCTTATGGAGTAATTTTCAATAAAGCCGAGTTCTAAATAGTCTGAAAAAAGCTTCGTTAAATTACCCATTGTCCACATGCCATGTGCAATAATTCCAGGTAATCCAGCTTTCTGTGCTTCCTCATCAATTGTGTGAATAGGATTAAAATCACCTGAAGCTCCTGCGTATTTTATTAAATCAATTCGAGATACTGGTTCAAGTACGACTGGTTTCAACGAGTCGCCAATTTGTAAATCTAATAATACCGTCATACCGTTAGCACCTTCCTAACCTCTTCAGTTATAATAACAACTGATTTAGCAGTAAATACAATATTACCTGCTTGATCTTCTCCGTTATCTGACAGTACTAGGAAACCCATAAAGCCATGTCCACCACGTTTTTCATAATAGTCTTTAATTTCTGTGAAACAATTAATGGTTTCACCAACTAAAAGTGGCCTTTTATATTCAAATGTTTGCTCACCATGAATTAAACCAACATTAGGTAGGTTAAAATTCTCTATTTTCCCATAGTCAAATACTCTAGGAAATGTTGTCGGAGCAATATTTTGTCCATATCTAGATTGTTTTCCGTATTCTTCATCAACATAAATTGGATGTAAATCGCCAATTGCTTCAGCAAATTTTTTTACAGCACCACGTTCTACAGTATTTTTTACTGATTTCGAGCGTTTACCTATATACGATTTAAACATTAAATTCACCTCAATTTTTTTAAGCTTTAGGTCCACCTGCAACATATAAAACTTGCCCATTTACATAAGAAGATTTTTCATCAGCAAAGAATGCAACTGCATTTGCAATATCCTCTGGTTTACCTGTTCTTCCCGCTGGTATTTGGCTTAAACTTGCCTCAACAAGTTGTTCAAAAGTAATACCGATTCGATTTGCTGTTTCTTTCGTCATTTCAGTTTCGATAAATCCTGGTGCCACAGCATTAGATGTGATTCCATATTTACCTAGTTCAATTGCAAGTGTTTTCGTTAGACCTTGTAAACCTGCCTTTGCCGTTGCATAGTTTGATTGTCCACGGTTACCAAGTGCAGATGTTGAAGAAATATTAATGATTCTTCCGTATTTTTGATTAACCATATAGGCTTGTGCAGCTCGTACAACATTAAATGAACCTTTCAAGTGAACATCCATAACTGTATCCCAATCTGAGTCTGTCATTTTAAATAATAAATTATCACGAATAACACCTGCGTTATTGACTACAATATCTATTGAACCAAATGTATCATGTACCTCTTTCATAGCAGTTTCAACTTCATTTGAGTTTGTAACGTTTGCAACTTTAGTATATATTTCATACTGCTTAAATTCTGAGGTAGTTTGTGCTAGTGCTTCTTCGTTCACATCTATAATGGCTACACTTGCTCCTTCTTTTGCAAATAATTCTACGATGCCCTTTCCAATTCCTCGACTCCCACCTGTTATAAAGGCAACTCTACCTTCAAATCTTCCTGTCATTTTCATCTCTCCCATCCTTTAAACGTATTGTCCTAATTTAACATGTCCTTTTAGTAAATTACGTGAAATGATTAAGCGTTGAATTTCATCAGTACCGTCGTATATTCTCCATAATCTTGCTTCACGGTACCATCTTTCAATTGGAAGTTCTTTTGTATATCCGATTCCACCATGAATTTGAAGTACCCGATCAACAACTCGATTTCCCATATTCGAACCATATAGTTTTGCCATTGATGCTAAATGTCTATTGTCTTCACCTTGATCGAGTGTATATGCTGCATTTAATACAAGCCATTTGGCAGCTTCTATTTCAACAGCAGAATCCGCTATTTGCCATTGTATAGCTTGTCGTTCAGCAATTGGTTTTCCGAACGTTTCCCTTTCTTTTGAATAGTCAATTGCCATTTGTAATAAACGTTCAGCTGCTCCAACTGCTGTGGCCCCTACAATCCATCTTGCAAAACCGATCCATTCAAGTCCTAAATTATATCCACCATTTAATTCACCTAAAATATTTTCTTCAGGCACACGGACATTATCAAATACTAAACCAGCTGGTCCCCATTCGCCCATTGTATGGATAAATTCAGATTTCCAACCCATGTCCCGGTCGACTATAAAACAAGTTACACCATCTCTTCCACCAGTTTTTTGATGTCTTTCTTTATCCGTAATTGCAATGACCATTACAAAATCTGCTTCGTTTCCACCTGTAATAAATGTTTTCTCACCATTTAATACCCAATCATTCCCATCCTTTACAGCGGTCATTTTAATGTTTTGAGTATCAGAGCCCGCATTAGGTTCCGTCATCGCAAAGCATGATTTTTTTTCACCATTTATTGTAGGAATAAGGTATTTCTTTTTTTGTTCTTCGTTACAATAAAATAAAATATTATCCGCATAACCACCAAATTTAAAAGGAACGAATGTTTTTGAAATTTCCATATAAATAATTGCTAACATCATTTGACCTAAATCAGCACCACCATATTCAGTAGGTGTATTGATTCCCCAGAAACCAGCTTTTTTCGCTTTTAATTGAAGTTCCTTTTCAACTGTGGGATCTAAGCTTGGTCTACCTTCACGCTCATTTCTAAGTACTTCATTTTCTAAAGGGATTAATTCTTTTTCAACAAATTTTCGAATTGTTTTTTGAATCATTTTTTGTTCGTCAGTCAGGCGTAAATGCATTTAAATTTCCCCCGTTTCGATCTGATCAAAGTTTTTCATATCAAAAATTCATTATTTTCTCGGCTCTAAAATCACTTTTCCAACTGTTTTTCTTGATTGCAATATCGTATGGACATTGGCTGCTTCACTTAATGGAAATACCTCTCCAATCGTGATTTTTAATTTCCCTTCAGCTAAATAAGTAAATAACTCTTCTAAGCTTTGTTTAATTAAGGCCTTTTTTCTCAAAAGAGGTGGTAAGAAAAACCCAATTACTGATTGATTTTTTGCCATTAAAGAGGATGGGTAAAACTTACTTTGCTGGCCACTTGCTACACCATAAATAACTAATCTTCCGAAATAAGCTAAGCAATCTAGCGTTTTATAAAAAACATCGCCACCAGCCATCTCTAAGGCAACATCTACACCTTTTCCATTTGTAGCTTCAAGTACTTTTTGATCCCAGCCTTCTTCTGTATAATTGATTAAGACATCTGCGCCCATCTCTTTTGCTAACTGTAATTTTTCGTCTGTACTTGCTGTTGCGATTACTTTGCCGGCTCCAAAAAGCTTCGCTAATTGCACTGCTAAAGTACCTAGACCACCAGCTGCCGCATGAACTAAAACGGTTTCTCCTGGTTCTAACATGCCCATTGTTTTTAAGATATGATAAGCACTTAATCCTTGGACGGGTAATGCAGCGGCAATTTTAAAATCCATTTCGTTCGGTAAAGGAATAACTGAGCGCTCATCTGTCAAAGCAAAATCTGAGTATCCACCACATTCCAACATTGAAACAACTCGATCACCAATTTTAACTGAAGTAACCTCATCTCCAATTTCCACTACGACTCCAGCAACTTCAGCACCAGGTACATACGGCAAAATAGTCTTGACTACATATTGATTTTCTCTTCGCGCTGTATCAGCATAATTGACACCTGCTGCATGCACTTCAATTAATACTTCTTTCCCCTTTGGTACTGGTCTTTCAAGTTCGACCTTTTCTAATACCTCAGGGCCACCAAATTGTTTAAATTGAATTGATTGCATCGCAAACTTCCTTTCAGCTTTTTATTTACCAGTAAAAATCGCTTTTCTTTTTTCTTTAAATGCAGCAACACCTTCTTGATGGTCTTCAGTTGCTACCATTAATGGCTGAGTAATTCTTTCAAGTTCTAGCATTTCATCTAATGTTGATGTAAAAGATTGATTAATTAATTTTTTCATCATACCATTTGCTTTTCCAGGTCCTGCGGCTATAATATTTGCAAATTTTACTGTCTCTTCAGCTAAATTTTCAAGTGGTACAAGTGTGTTAATCATACCTAGCTGATACATTCTTTCAGCAGGAACTGGCTCTGCAGTAAAGAAAAACTGTTTTGCTAAATATGGACCGATTAACCTTGGTAGGAAATAAGAACCTCCTCCATCTGAGATTAATCCCACTTGAGAAAAGCTTAAAGCAAATTTACTATCGTCAGCTGCGATGATTAAATCACATGCTAAAGCCAAATTAAAACCAGCACCAGCTGCAAAACCATGAACTGAAGCAATTACAGGCTTATCGATCTCACGAATCGTTTTAATAACTGTATTTAGGATTCCTATATGCTCATATACTGCATTTGGAGTGACGTTTCCCATCGTTTTAACATCTCCACCTGCTGAAAATGAACGACCTGCACCAGTTAGTACAATTGCTTTAATTTCCGGATTCAGTTTTGCTTGATTAAGCGCTTCAGTCATACTATTCAACATTTCATAACTAAAAGAATTTAGACTTTCGGGCCTATTTAGCGTTAAAATTAAAATCCGCTCTTTAACTTCTACTAATAAATGTTGTTTACTCATTTATTACACTCCTTTTATATGAATCTATTTAATTGCTATATCATTGGCAATTCTAATCAGATTTTCTGCGAATTGGTCAAAATTTGCAAAACGCTGATCATTTGTTTGTCCAGCTTTAAATCGATAGAAGATTTGTTGAACAATTACCGCTAATTTAAAATAGGCGAAAGCCATGTAGTAATTAATGTTTGATAAATCTCTGCCACTTTTCTTTGCATATGCCTCAATAAATTGATTTCTTGTAATAAATCCTTCTTGAATCGTAACAGGTGGTTTACCTAATCCAAATTTTAATAAATCTGGATCATCATTTTGAATCCAATAGCATAAAGCTACACCTAAATCAGCTAATGGATCACCAATTGTTGTCATTTCCCAATCAAATAGTCCAATCATTTCTTTTAAATCGTGACTAAACATCGAATTATTCAATTTAAAATCATAATGAATGATTGATGAGTGATGATTTTTTGGTACATTATTAGTTAACCAACTCATTAGTCGATCAACTTCGGCAATTTCACTAGTCTTTGCCCTGTTATAACGTCCAATCCAGCCGTTAACCTGTCTTTCCATAAAATTCTCAGGTTTCGTTATTTCTAGGAGTTTTGTTTTTGTATAATCAATGGAGTGTAACTCAACCAACTTATTTACCATTACAGTAGATATTCTTTTACGATCTTCAATTGTTACGTTTAAATGTGGAGGAAATGATGAGTCAAATACTTCACCATTTTTTCTTTCCATAATAAAAAATGGACTACCTACAATTACTTCATTTTCTGAATATAAAATCGGTTTAGGTGCAGCCGAAAAGTGAGGATGTATTTCTGATAGAATACGATATTCTCTTTTCATATCGTGTGCTTTTGGAGCAACAGGGCCAAGTGGCGGCCGTCTTAACACAACTTCCCATTCCCCAATTTTTAGTAAATAGGTCAAGTTTGAATGACCCGCTGAGAACTGACGAATCACTAATTCTCCATCTGGAAGATCATCAATGTTTTTTTCTAAATATTTATGTAAAACATGAGCATTTAACTCTTCACCTTTGCGAACTTGAATCGTTTCTAATTCTACTTTTTCAGCCATATTACTCCTCCTTTATTAAGAAAATTCAGTTTATTTTACAACTAAATGCCTTTCTAACTGTTCTCTAAATAACTCAGGAAGTACTTCACTACGCTGTTCTTTAAAATTAAAAAATACGATGACCGCGTTACCTGTAGCAATCATTTGATTTGTCTCTTCACAACAAATTTCATGTTCGAGATGAAAGCTTTTGTTTCCTATTTTTGAAATATAGGTAGATACTGACATTTTTTGATTAAAGTGACCTTGATTAACAAAATCACACTTTGTAGATGCTAGAATAAACTTCCAATCATCTAGATTCATTGAATAACCAAGCGATTGGAAGAATTTAATTCGCGCTTCTTCTAAATAAATAAAGTAACTAGTATTGTTAATATGACCTAATGCATCGGTTTCACAAAATCTAGGGGTAACGGTGAATTTTTCCATAAAACTACCTACCTTTATCAAAATTATTTATTTAACAATACTAACTAGTCGGTATGTAAAGGAGAAAGAGGCAAAAGACTACTCCTCTACTTTAATCCCTTTTAAGATCATTTCTTGGAATGATTTCGCAATTTCAAATGCATTTTTTGCCCCTTCAGCGTTATACCATTCATAACTCCAGTTCATAACACCTAATATACCGAATGAAACGATTGGTACGTCTAAATCTGATCTTAAATCACCATTTTTAATTCCTTCATTAAGAAGTTTCTCAATATTAAATCTGTATAAATCCCTTTTTGCTTTAATTTCCGTTAAACTTTCAGGATTTAAATGTCTCATTTCACGATAAAACACTTTTGCACTTGGACCTTGCTTTTTAATGTCCATTAAGCTTAAATAAATGACTTCAAAAAGCTTATCTGAAAAGCTTTTCTTTGAATCATTAATAACTTCTTCCTGCTCATTTAATACTTCATCAATAAATTGAAGGTGAATTTCCATAAGAAGCTGTTCTTTGCTAGTATAATAATAGTAAAAAGTTCCTTTTGTAACTCCGATCGATTCGACGATATCTTGAATGGATGTACTCGTAAATCCTTTTTTATCAAATAGCTGTATAGAGTGTTCCTTTATTTTTTGTTTCATTAGATGTCCTCGCAATCTTAAAAATTCAATAGAATTATATCATAGTTCAAGAAAGGTTTTATAATAATCTAATTAATTAAAAGGACATCACATCTTACTAAATTGATTGATATTCCTTGTGGAAAATAGTTACGTATCTGTTTATATTTTGATAAATAAGTATGCGTGGTTGATTTCCACTACAGAATGCTCGCTTTCCGCGGGGCGTGACCTGAGCCTCCTCGTCACGTCCGTTCCTGTGGGGTCTCAGGTTTCCCGCATATCCCACAGGAGTCTAGCATTCTTTCGTTCCAATCAACTATTCAAATTAAAATAAAAACTAAAAAAACACATAGAATGATTAATTTTGAATTAATTGACCCTCAAAAATTGTTGAAATCATTAAATATAATGTAAATATATTAACTTTTTAACCTACTGAAAAAAAGTTTTTAATATATAAAAAACATAATATATATAGTAAAATTACTACTTTATCAACGAAACCTAAAAAAATTTATATACTTTCAAACTCTATAATTCCGATACTCTGACAATCAAAAAGAATTAAATATCGAATATATTCTAGCAATATACTATGTGTAAGATATTTCTACTATTATATCCTAGTTTTAATTAGGGCAGTATTAAAAAAATAACCTATACCCTATCTATCCATTACCCTTGATAGATAGAGCTTTCTTCTTCTCTAATAGCTCTTCTTAATATTTTGCCAACATTCGTTTTAGGTAGTTCATTTCGGAATTCGATCATTCTTGGAACTTTATATGTCGCTAAATGATTTTTGCAGTATTCCTTCATTTCTTCTAAGGTAAGATGTTTATCTTCTTTAAGGACAATCACTGCTTTAACTGTTTCACCTCTGTAAGAGTCGGGTACACCTATTACGACAGCCTCTTTTACGTAAGGATGCTCATAAATTACTTCTTCGACTTCACGGGGATACACATTAAAGCCGCTTGCTATAATCATATCCTTTTTTCGATCTAAAATTGAGACGTATCCATCTTCATCGACGCTCGCAATATCCCCTGTATATAACCATCCATCTCTAATTGTATTTGCAGTTTCTTCTGGCAAATTCCAATAGCCTTTCATCACTTGAGGACCTTTAATAATTAATTCTCCAATTTCACCTACTGGAACTTCGTGTAATCCGCTAGCAATGTCAACGATTTTGGAATCAGTAGATGGATATGGGATACCCACAGTGCCAGGCTTTCTTGCTGCAAATGCAGGATTACTATGAG
Organism: Gottfriedia acidiceleris; assembly: GCF_004138285.1. GTDB lineage: Bacteria > Bacillota > Bacilli > Bacillales > Bacillaceae_G > Gottfriedia > Gottfriedia acidiceleris_A. The sequence goes on from NZ_SCFN01000021.1 coordinate 24,562, forward strand.
TCGTTGGGGACGCTTCGGATAATCCATAACCTTCTAAAATAGTTGCACCTGTCTTTTTCTCAAATTGCTTCATTAGTTCTACAGGCATCGGTGCGCTTCCACTATTGCAAAGCTTAATTGCATCTATCCCATATTTTTCAGACTCAGGATGATTAATTAATGCAACATACATTGTTGGAACGCCTGGAAAAAGCGTAGGTTGTTCATTTTTTATCGTATTTAAAACTTCTTCAATTTCAAAACGTGGAAGGATGATCATTTCATTTGCCATATAAACACTTAAATTAATACATACTGTCATTCCATATACATGGAAAAACGGAATGATCGATAAGACCCGCTCGCGACCAGGATCGAATGCGCCTTTAAAAAATTCACTTTGCTGCATTATATTTGCATAAAGATTTCGGTGGGTTAGCATTACTCCTTTTGAACGCCCAGTTGTTCCACTTGTATATTGAAGAATTGCAACATCTTCATGAGAATCAATTTTAACTGGTTTCAGTTCTTGATTTCCGCTTTTCAAAAAGCTTCCAAATGATATTGCTTCGTCATAATTTTCTTCTGAACTAGTTAAATTAACTACTATAATTTTCTTTAAATTCGTTTCTTTAATTAACGGTTTGACAGTAGGGTACAAACTGTTTAATACAACAATCGTTTCTGTGCCTGAGTCATTTAATAATTCCTTTAGTTCTCTTTCAACAGACATTGGATTTATTTGGGTTACAATTCCACCTACAGTTAGAATTCCATAATATGAAATAACATATTGTGGACAATTTGGAAGCATGATTGCTACACGGTCACCTTTTTGAATGCCATTTTTTTGTAAAGCAGAAGCAAATTTCTTTACTGCCGACTGTACTTCTTTATAAGTATTTTTTTTACCATAAAATGAAAGACAAGAATGATTAGGATAGTTTTCAGTAGTTTCGTTAAACATTTCTGGAATTGATTTTGTCGGAATAGATAGTTCTTTTGCAATATATTCAGGATAGTGAGCTAACCAAACTTTATTTGTTGACATACATAACTCTCCATTTCTGATCATGAATATTGTTTTAAACAACTTTTCAAATCTAATAGATTAGAATATTAATCCTCCACCATCAACTGATAACGTTGCTCCAGTCACGAATGATGCTTCATCAGATGCTAAAAATAGTGCAGCTGATGCGATTTCATCTGGAGTCCCTATTCTGCCAAGTGCATTTGCACGGGATAAAATTGGCCACTTTCTTTCATCATTTTTCCATTCCTTAATAATATTTGTATCAATTATTCCTGGAGCAATTGCATTTACTCGAATATTATATTTTCCGTACTCTAATGCTGCATTTTGCGTTAATAATACTACTCCACCTTTAGATGCATTGTAAGCACTTACATATTTCCTTCCTTTTAAGCCTAGTAAACTAGCTGTATTGATAATCACACCATTGCCACATTTTTCCAGCTCAGGAATTGCATATTTTATGCCTAAAAATACACTTTTTAGATTAATATCGATTACCTGATTCCATTCTTCTTCTGCTAAGTCTACACTTCTTACTTCAGAGTTCCCAATTCCAGCATTGTTAAACAAAATATCAATTCTACCAAAATGTTCAACAGCTCGCTTCATCAAATTTTGAATGCTTTTGCTTTCGGCAACATTCGTTTTAACGAAAATAGCATCTTGATTTTGTTCTTTTATTACACCTAGCGTTTCTTCGCCAGTAACTTCATTAATGTCTGCTATAACAATTTTTGCTCCCTCTTTTGCGAAGCGGAAAGCAGTAGCACGTCCAATCCCACTACCTCCGCCTGTAATAACTGCGACTTTATCTTTTAGTCTCATATCGATCCTCTCTCAATCTGTCATTTTATTTGAATTAACTTTTTATTGTAGAGAAGTTTTTTTCTGTAACATGTTTTTTTAATTCTAATCTTGCTAACTGCGCTCGATGTACTTCATCTGGACCATCAGCTAATCTTAACGTTCTGGCATTTGCCCATTGAGCAGCTAAAGTATAATCATCAGATACACCTGCAGCTCCAAAGGCTTGAATAGCGCGGTCAATTACTCGTAAAGCCATTGAAGGCGCGACGACTTTAATCATTGCAATTTCTGCTTTTGCCTCTTTATTACCAACAGTGTCCATCATATATGCAGCCTTTAAGGTTAGTAATCTAGCTTGCTCTATTTCTATTCTTGAATTAGCAATCCACTCTTGAATAACTCCTTGATTTGCAATTGGCTTACCAAATGCTGCTCGATTTTGTACACGCTTACACATTTCTTCAAGTGCCCGTTCGGCAGCACCAATCAATCTCATACAATGGTGGATGCGACCTGGACCAAGTCTACCTTGTGCAATCGCAAATCCTTTCCCTTCTCCCCATAAAATATTACTTGCAGGAACTTTTACATTTGTAAACGTAATATCTGCATGTCCATGCGGTGCATGATCATAACCGAATACTGGTAATACCCTTTCGATTTTTACTCCAGGTGTATTTAACGGGACTAGAATCATAGATTGCTGTTCATACTTTGGTGCATCCGGGTCCGTTTTGCCCATAAATATTGCAATTTTGCATCTAGGATCCCCCGCTCCTGATGACCACCATTTTCTACCATTGATGATATAATAATCACCTTCTTTTTTGATACTCGCTTCAATATTAGTTGCATCAGAAGAAGCGACCTCAGGCTCGGTCATTGAAAAGCATGAGCGAATTTCACCATTTAAAAGTGGTACCAACCAATTTTCCTTTTGCTCTTTCGTACCATATCTTTCTAAAACTTCCATATTCCCTGTATCTGGTGCACTACAATTAAACACTTCTGGTCCAATCATAGATCTCCCCATAATTTCGCATAATGGAGCGTATTCTAAATTCGTTAATCCTGCTCCTAGATCACTTTCAGGTAAAAATAAATTCCATAATCCTGCTTGTTTTGCTTTTTGTTTTAATTCTTCCATAATCGGAGGTACATCACTCCACCGAGTTTCTTGTGCATTTAACTGCTGCTCATATATTCGCTCATTAGGATAAACATAAGTTTCCATAAATTTGGTTAATTTTAATTGAAGCTCTTTACTTTTTTGCGAATATAAAAAATCCATTTAATCATCCCTTTCACAACTAGTTTTTGCCTAACAAGTTATCGTGTTTAATAGAACAATATTTAAATAGTTTCCTTTGAAAAATTGACATTAATTACGCTTTTACCATCTGTAAATATCGGTACAACATTAAATATACTTTTACTACAAACAAATTTTAATTCCTCTTCAAACCCATAACGAATTAACATTTTACCAACAGTCGATTCCGCTAAAATCTCATTACATTTTTCTTTCAACCCTAAGTAAAAATAATGGGCAGACTTAGCTGCATCGGATAAATCGAAATGACATGATTCATTTACTAAGCAATCAATAAAATAACCTGCTCCATAAAAGTCCTCCATATTAAAATGTCCTGACGACCCCGAACATACTATAATAACAGACTCCTCTTTGTAGGAATGTCTTAAGTGATTTGCAACTGCATTTGCATTCAAAATCGATGCAGCGTATACTTTCTTTGCATTTTGAGAATTTTTTAACGCCACGGTTCCATTCGTTGTTGATAAAACGATTGACTGATCAGTAACAATTTTCTTTAATGTTAATGGATTAGGAGATAGAAAACCTTCAATTGTATTCCCTTCATATTCCCCTATTAATAGATATTCTTTGTCCAAATTTTTATTTGTAAAAAGAACTGCCTCTTGTCCATTCTTAACAGGTATGACCTCTTTAGCACCAAAGGCTAATGCCGCTGTAATGGTTGAAGTAGCAAGTAATACATCAAAAACGACTACTATCTTTTCATCGTTTAGTTTTTGATCATCAATTTCTTCTTTTTTCATCAAAAGATGAAGTTTGCCCATTTACAAAACTCCTTTTTGATTATGATGTTTCAAACATTACACGGCTGATGCTCCTCCATCAACAACTAGAACAGACCCAGTCACATAATTCGAAGCTGGCGCTGCTAAAAATAAAGCCGCACCTTTTAACTCGTCTTCATTTCCAAATTTCTTAAGTGGTATAGATTCTAATATTTCATCCGTACCATGAGAAATAACATCTTTAGACATTTTCGTTGGGAAAAATCCAGGAGCTAATGCATTTACATAAATGCCACTAGGACCCCATTTCGCAGCTAAATCTTTTGTAAAACTGATCACTGCACCTTTACTTGCACTATAGCCAACAGCATTCATTACTTTTGGATTCGTTCCCACTAAGCCAGCAATAGAAGCAATGTTTATAATTTTTCCAGATTTTTGTTCTAACATGATTTTCCCTACTGCTTGAGACATTAAAAACGTACCGGTAACATTAACATTCATTACTTTATTCCATACCTCTAATGGCATTTCTTCCGCAGGTGCTCCCCAAGAAGCACCGCTATTGTTTACTAAAATATCAATTCGGCCAAATTTATCTTTCGTTTCGTTAACTACTTTTTGCACATCCTCTTTGTTTGTTACATCACACTTCAATGCGAAAGAATCTACACCTAAACTTTTCAATTCTTCACTAATATCCTGGCATGCTTCTACATTTCTTGAACAAAGTACAACATTTGCACCTGCTTCAGCGAATCCTTTCGCTATTTGTTCACCAAGACCTCGTCCACCACCAGTTACAATTGCTACTTTCCCAGTTAAATCAAATAACTCTTTTACGTGCATTTCAAATCCTCCTAAAATTAGTATTTATTTCATAAAGTCCCTATTTTCACAAAACTTTAGCTTCATTTTTAAACAAACTTTTAGATACTAACCAGTCGGTATGTTTGTTAATTAGATAATACAAGATAAATTCTGAATATTCAATATTAAATGTTATTTAATTTTTTTATGTTACTTTTTATCCATATTCATATTTACTAGATTATTTGCTTACTATTTTAGTTAGGATATCGTTTCAAATGACATTTTTTTATCATTTCTTTTTCAAAATCCCCCTTTTTAATAGGTGTATTTTAGATATTTTCATTATTTGTTGTTCTTTCATTCACAGTTAATTCCAAAAGTAAAAATATCTTTTGAAACGTATAAACCTATAGATTATTGACCATCCTTCATTTATACGGCTCCTTTTGTTTGTAGCTCTACAATTGGTTTAGGTAGGATTTATTATCCCTCTTATCCAATTGCAACCTACGATAAGCAAAAAGGAGCCGTTTTTGATTATGAAGCACTATATCTATTCAAATACATTTTTCTTTATTTATGATGTTTACAAAACTGATTGAGGGCTGGACTCTAGTTTAGTCGGATACATTATCGGTTGATGGTGGATTCGATGTGGTATTTGATTTATGTTTACTATTAAACATGAAAGTGTAAAGAAGAAGAATGAGGATTAGTATACTTGCGACAGTATCTTGAATGTAAAAACTGGTTTTGTGATCAGCCCAAAGTGTTTTGCTTGAGCCCATTTTTTGTTTCGATTCATGAATGTAGCGTTTTACTTCTGGGTGGTTCGGATAGATTTGTTGGACTGCTTTGAATTTTAACAGTGCATCTTTGTAATAGCCGGCCCAGTAGAAAGTTAATCCTTCTTTGAACAATTTATCAGTTTGGCTTTTAGTGTCATGTACGTCCGCTTTATTGACAACTTTTTTCAACGTATTCACAGGTACCGCAAAATGAAATCCTTGCACTTCTTGATCATTCACTGTATCTCCTCGGAAGGTGAGTAAGCCAATCAATTGTCCTTTGTTGTTGATGATGGGTCCGCCACTATTCCCATGGGTAGATGCAGCATTGATTTGAAGGACCGGGCTACCAGCTAATGTAGTTTTTGAGATTGCTGAAATTTGCCCTTTATTCATCGTGGGGATAACATAACTATGCATGGATAGCAATTCAGAATCCGCCGCAGCTGGGTAGCCAATCACCCAAATATTGTCTTGATCTTGAATGGAGTCACTGTTCCCAAGTGGAATCGTAGGATAGTTGGAGCCGTCGATTTCTAAGATGGCCACATCTTTTCCATGATCGGTAGGTTGTTGATACCTTTTGACGACTGCGCTAATAGGATCATCGACAGTAGGTAAGTATACATCGACGCCTTTTTGGAAGATTTCGTAACTAGTATACTGTTTCAAGTACGCATCTGTGTATTTGTGTGTCCAATTATTTTCCGTTGCAACATCATCCACGAGAATCGAAAATGCCTCAGAAACAATATCTTGATCGGATAATTGGTGAGAATAAACGAGAACATGAGCGTTTGTCACAATATAGCCGTCCGAATTAATAATAGCCCCTGATCCAAAACCGTCCAGTTCGGTTTTATAATCCCATTTCTTCAACACACTTGTCACACGTTCATCATCTAAAGTAATCGTCCATTTCACAATCGCATAATCAACAATTCGAACAACCGCGGGCTTTGTCGTTTCAGCTAATTGCTGAGGTTTGAGTACGTTAGGGGCAGATGGTTTAGTTGAAGTGAGCACAAACGATGTAGCGATTAAGATCGCCAACACGATGCAAAATGGAATGGTCACTAATGCCTTTTTTTTCATTCCAAACATCCTTTCATTTGTTTTGCTTACGAGCATCTCCAAATCGGGAGTACATACACAAAAGCAAAAAAATGACATATCACCCTTACTCATATTTTCACTATAAAATAAATCGATTCTTTAGCTGAAATCATGCCACAAATAAACAAATTTTGTCTTTATATATTTTTTATCATCATGCAATAGAAAAAGCCGCATTTATGCAGCTTATACTCTTCTACTATTGTATGGTAATTAATTAAGAAAAAGATTATTTATTGAAAATTTCTTCGCCAAAAAAATCAACAATAACTTCTACCTCTTTAAAAATACGGTAATTCAAATGTTATTTTTACTATATTAAGAGATCGTAATTATATCTATATTTATTAACCATTTATCGATTGCTGATTTAGGATAGTAAAACTCAGATCCAATTTTTATATGAGAAAGTTCACTCAGTTATGTTTACAATTTTATTTATAAAAAATATTATTCTTCCTTTTCACATAACGGCAAAACAGTAGAATTTTTGATTTCTCTTAAAGCTAAACTTGTTTGAATTCTTGTAATTCCAAGTTGATTTAACTTCCGAATAAAGTTCTCCAATTCCTTTCGTTCTCTGTTCGCAACTTTTAAAAGATAGTCATACTCTCCTGTTAATAAGTGGCACTCTAAAACTTGAGGCATGGATTTTAATTCTTTCTCTAACACTTCTAATTTATCGGCTTGATGGATATTTGTATTGATAAAAATAAAACAAAGTAAGTCAAATCCTAGCTTTTCTTGATTTAAGATCGCAACTTGCCGATCGATATATCCTTCATTTTCTAATCGTTTAACTCTCGCATGTGTAGCTGGTGGTGACAAGTTCACATGTCGCGCTAGTTCCGTATTGCTTATTTGACTTTCCTTTTGTAGCTTATCTAAAATTTTAAGATCTACTTCATCTAACACTTTATTTCCTTGATATTCCACTATTATCTACTCCCTTTCAATTATTCGGAAAACGGTTTGAATTCAACATATAAAATGAATTATATTTCTCAAAATAATACTTTTGATTAATATTATTTTGTATTTATACAATTATACAAAATAATCTACGGTAAAATAAACAATTATGTTAAACTATTTAAAAAAAGCAAGAAATCACTGTGTAAAGTCTTTTTTAAACCTTAGGAACAGTGAAATAGGGGGTTTAAATATGCCAATCATATATATACTGTTGTTATTATTAACAAGTTTGTTATGGGGAGGAAATTTTGTCGTTGGAAAATCCCTTGTTGGTCATGCTTCTCCAATGACCTTGACGACTCTAAGATGGGGAATTGCAATTATCGTATTATTACCAATAGTATGGTGGAAAGAAAAGAAGATTTTACCTCCAGGTAAAGCTATTCTTCCATTAATCATGATGGGAGTTACAGGTGTTGTTCTTTTTAATCTTTTTCAATTTATGGCATTAGAAAAGACATCTGCAACTAATGTTGGATTAATTTCAACCCTAAATACAATTTCAATTGCTTTATTTTCATCTTTATTTTTAAAAGAAAGAATGAACTTTTTACAAATATTTTCGATGATTATTTCCTTCTTAGGAGTTATTCTTGTGCTTTCAAAAGGAGATATGAATCTACTATTCTCAATGAAGTTTAACTTAGGTGATTTATGGATGGTCATTGCCGTATGCATATGGGGAATCTATTCGGTTTGTAGTAGATGGGCAACAAGACTTATATCACCTATGTTGTCTACACTATACTCAGGGATATTTGGACTCGTTGTAATCATCCCTTTTAATCTCACAGATTTTACGCTTATAAAAATGAATGGCTCATTTATTTTCTCAATTTTATATACTGGGATTATTTCAACAGTCTTATGTATGCTCTTTTGGAATATTGGTGTCCAAAAAATTGGAGCAACTTCAGCAGGTATTTTCCTAAATTTCAATCCGATTTTCACAGCCATTTTAGCGTTTTTCTTATTAAATGAAAAAATGACATGGGTTCAAGGACTTGGGAGCATGATCGTTATACTAGGTAGTTTCTTGTTTACTTACTTTAAAACAAATGGAAATTCTAAAAACAAACGGATTGTAAAGAAAGCAATGAAATCTCCAGCATAAAGTGTTATCAGTTATAGGTTAAAGTGATCTAACTAAAAATAGATTGGTAGTAAAACTGTTTTGTTTATTATGATGGGAAGATTGTTCTTCCAAAGAATATCCGTTAGTTGAATTAACAAATATAAAAAAAGCCTGTTTCAACGATTACTTGGTAATCTTAGATACAGGCTTTTTATATTATTCTTGTTTTCTTAAAGATATATAGACTTTCACCCTCTCCCCCTTGAAATAACTCCCCAATTACAAAATTCTCCTTAATCTAAATAAGACATATACTCATATGCTGTTGTTCCATATACGCTCTTAAAATGTTTATTTAAATGGGTTAAATCTACAAAGCCGCACTCCGATACTGCTGAATAAATATCTCTATTTTTTTCGATCAACTGCTTTGCGCGTTCAATCTTACAGTTAAGAAAGTATTGATACGGTGATATTCCGGTATGAGTCTTAAAGTATCTGATAAACTTGAATTTCGATAAATTAAGTTCATTACATATCTCATCAAGCTTAAGAACATTTTCCAAATTGGTATGAATCAAATTCTTCGCTTTTTTCATTAGCGCGTTATCTTTCTTATAATCTGATGAAAGATTAGTTCTAATCAGACTATCTGTGAGAGATACTAGTAATTCACTACAAAATGCCTCATCTTTTTCACTTAATATAGCATTAGAAAGTCTTACTATTTTTTGTTCAAGAATATGATCATACACAATAGGGTTTGAAAAACGTACTAAATCCTTGTTCTCATTTACTTCTAACAGCAATTGTGGATCGATATAGAGCATGACATAATCAATGCCAGACTCATCATGTGCCATTCCGTCATGTGCTTGTTCAGGATTAAAAAGCATGACACCATTTTGATGTGATAACTGTAAACTTCCATCCAGATTATACTGTTGAATACCACGTAATGTAACACCTATTGCATACTCCTTGTGAGAGTGTTTTTTATACTTAAAATCAGTAATACTTGCTGATAGCGCCGTAATACCTGATGATTTTTTATAGATAAATTTCTCCATTAAATTCACCTCTTTAACAGCTTACTTACATCCATATCATGACTGCAGCATAAACTAAGAATAATGCCATCACGATATTAACAGTCTTTTTGTGTTTCTGTAAAAACACTTTGAAGATGGAACCGAAAAGAACCCATGTAATAAATGCTAAGAATCCGATGATTGTGATCACCATAACACTAATTGTAACTGCAGGCATTTTGACATAATAGGGCAATATATAGCTAGGAATGACTGTCATTGTAAATAGGACTACCTTTGGATTTAAAAACTGCATAAGAAAGCCTGACATAAAGGTACCTGATTGCTTTTCGGATGAATTTGATGAATCCATTTTGTAAATTTGATAAGCAAGATAAATCATATAAACGCTTCCTATAACCTGCATAAGATTTAAAATTTTTGGTATAATCCCTATCAGCATAGTGTTTAACATACCAGAAATTAAAAGTAATATACCAAAAGCAAGCGTTGCACCATACGAATATTCCAACGCCTTCTTTGTCCCATTATTATGCACTGTCGATAATATTACGATATTAGTAGGACCTGGTGTAAAAGTAACAATAAAACAATATAATACAAAAGATGTAAAATTCATGAGGTAACTCCTTTCAAGTTATTCTCATTTCATTTTACATCTTCAATTTGAATGCTATATAGTATATTATTGCAGATTTATTCTATAAATTAATACCACAAATATTGGGTGCTGGTACCTTAAATCCCTGATTTACTTCAATAATTAGGGAAATTTTTGCAAAAAAACAAGATATGATGACCTCTTGTCAGATAGTTAAATTAATGTTACGATTGCTTTGCTTTAAAATAAATCATAACGAGGTGAGGAAAATGAATACAAAAAAATATACATTTTATCCTCATCATATTGCTTTTTAGTTATTCTTTTACTAATAAATTAAGCTCTGAGGGTAGGACTCACTCTCAGAGCTTTTATATTTAGGCAGAAAGAACAAGCTTTCTTGCCGACCTATGACAGCCACTTATGGAGAGGCTGTCATTTTTTTTGGACAAAAGGTTGGTAAAGGTCACAAAATTGGTTTTATTTTGAAGTTGATTAGGTCTTTTTCTTTCGAATTGATCTGAACTCTATTAGGGGGGATATTTATTGAACTTGAATTACTCAGGATGGAATTCATTTTCCACGGAAATCCGATTAGTCGTTACCTTGTTCCAAAGGATAAGGGCTCCCCTTCTTGGGATATCGTTTCAACTTCGGATTCGTTTTCCGTTATACACAGCTTTCCAAATATGAAAGGATGATGCTTTATTAAAAGACTCGCTCAATATTTCCGCTCATTACAATCAGGACAATCATCTTACAGTATGATTTATGAAGACCCAACGTATTGGAATAATGATATTGCCTATTATATAGAAAGGACACATAAACTCACACTCGATAAACCATGTATCACCATAAAAATACCATTTGACCGTCTCGGCTTATATGAAAATATGAATCAAGTTGTTCTCTCAGATTTTGCATTAAGAGTGTGGGTTGATCATATTGAGGCATTAAATGAAGTGATTTATAACAGTTCACGTACTGATAAAGAGAATGGTGCTTTTTATTGTTTCCGTCCTACCAATGTATTGTTGTAACGTAATGCATCCTTTGTCGAAGCCATCTCGGATAAATTGTATTTATGCATAATGATTACAGTTCAACTTCCATTCAAGGATAATAATAAAGCTATGCGCATGCTCTGCAAAATGCTTCCAAAAGAAGTGGAGAAGTTTATTGCCAAGTTTGATTTAATCAAATTAAATGCTGCCAATGAATTGGTAAAAAAACAAAATATGATTCGTGAATGGCTAAAATCCAGTGGTTATTGTGCATTTATTGGGAATGGCAGCATTTTACCAAGAAATAAAGACAATAGCGGGCCACTAGAGAGTGCCTTACCTTTTAAATCCCCGGAAGATGTTGAAGTTGAAATTTGTGGTTTGCGAGGAATGGGAATAAAACAAGGTGTGACAGTCATCACCGGCGGTGGTTATTCGGGTAAAAGCACATTGCTGGATGCACTAAATTCGTGGATTTACAATCACATCAAAGGCGACGGACGTGAATTTGTGATTACAGATCGAAGTGCAATGGAAATATCTGCAGAGGAAGGTCGTTCTATAAAAAATATCAATATAACGCCATTTATAAAATGGATACCCAACAGTTCGGCTGAACAGTTTTCGACTGACTACGCATCCGGTTCCACATCTCAAGCCGCAAATATTATGGAGGGAATCAACTACGGGTGTAAGCTTCTTCTTATTGATGAAGACAGAAGTGCGACCAATTTTATGATTCAAGACATCAAAATGCGTTCATTAATCAAGCGTGAACCTATTACACCTTTTACGGAACGTGTCAGGGAACTTTATGAGGCTGTTGGCGTATCTTCCATTCTTGTTATTGGAGGTAGCAGTGAATTTTTATCCGTAGCCGATCAAATCATCTTGATGGACAATTTTGTTCCAAAAAACGCAACCCAGGAAGCAAAAAATTTATGTGAACACGAAAAACCTCGCGAGCGTATCCCCCATACAAATTGGGAGATAGAAAGAAAAATAACTACCGATCACTTTTCGAGCTATCCACAGGGCAGTGGTACAGAGAAGCTGATCGTTTCAACCATGGGATACATGATGATAGGTGATGAACAAATTGATATTAGAGGGCTTTACAATATCACATCACACGCACAGCTTGCAGCGATTGCCTTTTTAATCCGAAAAATAGCTATAAGAAATCAGGATCGCACCATTTTTCTTTATGAAAAGATCCAAAAAGCTCTCGAAGAAATGGAGAGAGAAGGAGTGGATATTGTATTCTCTTCCTTTTTTCCTGGTTTCGAAAGATGGCTTGAATTACCTAGAATTAATGAAGTATTATCTGTTATAAATCGAATGAAGCATTTGAATTTTATTCAGCCTGAGCCTTCTGAGCACCTTTAATTACGATTTAAGTATTAATTATCTTGATAATCAAACAGTTAGGTTAATTAGTGAAAGAAGTAGCTATTAATTAAATAAACTAGCAGCTTATGGCTGCTAGTTTTGTTCAACTAATGCTAGTGGTAAATGCATAAGGACTGATCTATTTAACACTTTTTTCATTTGGGTGGAACTCCTTTGACCATGTTCCGAGTTAATAACTTACATCAAACTTGCATTCTAAAAAAATTTGTTATCTATCTAATTTTTAAAATTATTTTCCCTTTAGCTCTTCCTAATTCTGAATATTCCATCGCCTTTTGAGCATCTTTAAAAGAAAAAACTTTATCAATTATGGGTTTAATTTTTCCTGATTCAATATAGTTTGATATAATACGTAATTGATCTCCACTTGGCTTCATAAACAAAAATGTATATTGAACATTATACTTTTTTTCAAGCATAGTTAGTTTATAGCTTGCTGCTGAAAATAACATTGTTTTAAAAAATCCAGAACCATATTCTTTAGCAAATCGAGCGTTAGGTAATCCTGAAACGGAAACAATTTTCCCACCGTTTTTTAGAACATTAAATGATTTTTCTAGTGTCTCTCCCCCAAGTGTATCAAATACCGCATCATAATTTTTTAATTTTTCTTCAAATTTTGTACTTTTGTAGTTGATAACTTCATCTGCACCAAGAGATTTTACCAAATCCATCCCTTTTTCACTTGCAGTTGTTACAACGGTAGCACCCATTAGTTTTGCGAGCTGAATAGCAAAGGTACCGACACCGCCAGATCCAGCATGAATTAAAATCTTATGTCCTTTCTGTATTTGAAGGATGTCATGCAGTGCTTGATATGAGGTTAATCCAACGAGAGGGATTGATGCTGCTTCCTCAAAGTTCAAATTTTTAGGTTTTAACGCTATATCCTCTTCATGAACTGCAATATATTCAGCAAACGTTCCCATTTTCTGTTTACGTGGACGCCCATATATTTCATCTCCAACATTAAAACGAGTTACTTTTGCACCAACCTTTACTACCACTCCAGAAAAGTCATTTCCAAGGATAAGTGGCATTTTATATTTTAGTAATATTTTGACTTTTCCATCTCGTATCTTAAAATCAACAGGGTTAATACTAGCTGCATGTATTTCTGCAAGAACTTCATTTTCTCCAATGTCAGGTATCGTCATTTCTACCATACGCATCGGGACTTTTCCATACCGTTCAATAACCATTGCTTTCATTTTCTATCCCTCCAAATAGCAGACGTTTCATTACTAGGTGTCAATAAAATTTTTGCATTAGCTCTTCAATGTCCTTCACAAGATCTTTTAATAAACCTAATTTTGTTCGTACATCAATAAAATAAAAATTCTTTGTCCCTTCTTTACGCATTAAAATTACACCAGCATCTCGCAAAATCCTAAGATGATGTGACACAGCAGGACGAGAAAGATGTGTTTGTTTAGTAATTTCACCTACCCGTAATCCTGTTTGACAATCAGTTCCCATTAAAACTAACAAGATGGATTGACGAGTTTCATCTCCAATCGCCAATAGCACTTTTTGGCAATTAATAAAATCCTCTTTGATTTTATTTAGTTGGTCAAATTTGTTCATTCAATTAGTTCCTCCACAAATCGGTTTAATTGTTTAAGTTGATGAACCATTGTACCGAAAACAATATACTATTGTTGAATTCCATGCAATATTGAGAAAGAAAATCGAGACGAATCAATTTATAAAAAAAACGATTTCCACATTTGGAAATCGTTTTTTTTAGTTCATATGTAACAAACGCAATGCGTTAGTTGAATAAGGAATGAATGTTTAAATTCGAACTTTCTAAAAAAACATCTCAAAAATAAAGTAAGAATACTTCGATTAATATTACTAATATGTACACTAAAATAACTAACAATATTTCTTTTTTAGCTATTTCTTTGGCTAGTTTATATCTCTTTAAAAAATATACACCTAAAAAAGTTGTTATCAATCCAATGCTAGAAGATTGATGTCTAAAGTAATAAGAAACAATGCATGTTAGGATTATCCCACATACAATAAAGAACACACCTAATATTTTCATAGTTTTAATGCTTTTCATCATTTGTTCCCTCTTATCCTTAAATCTTACATTTGAGTCTATACAAAAAAAGCTTGCTTTAGATGCATAATTTTCTATTTGCTTTCTTTCTTATTTAAGAATGCTAAATCAAAAAATGATATGCCTAAACTTAAGCCTAAAGCTGTACCAAAATTAAGATCATCAATTTCTGAAAGTTGAAATATATAGTTGAAAATATAATTCGTAGCAATAATTACAATAAAACAAATAATAAACTTTAAAATTCGCTTTTTAATTTCAGTTCGTTTTAATTTACTTAACTTTGAAATCACTTTAAATAATAAAAATAAAAAATATAATAGTAAAAATACTACATAGCCTATAACAAACTTATTAGACAATGAATCATCAATGTCCTTAACTAAAATAATTGCAATAAAAATTGTGCTTATTAAAAATAATACATTAAGAATTAAATTTTGTTTCTTTATAATATATCCCCCTTGGGTTTACAAAGTTAAATATAAATAAATTATCTCAAATATTAAAAACAATAGTTATTGGTAATTAATTCCTTAAGTAACTAAGTATGCTTTCGTTCATTCACAATAAAGTTAAATATAAATGTGCTCTTTTTGAATATATTGATTGCTCTATTCTTGTTCATCTCACGAGTTAGTTGGAAATTACTGAAAAACTGTATGGTACTTAGTGTATAATAGATATGAGGTGTTTATATGAGTAAAGCTAAAGCTAAGGGCGGTACAGGTAGAGGTACAGATAAGAAGGGTTGGAATAGGTGGCAAGCTAGTGCAAAAAAAGCAAAGAATGCGAAGCCATATGTTAGCAAAGGTACTAAAAATAAGGGCAATTCCAAAACAACTAATAATAATTCAAATGTCTAATTATATTCGATGATTATTTGTATATTCATTTTATATGGCCTATAATACTTTAAACCATTTTCTTTACCAAGATCCACGTTAGATTTTACCTTATTCTTTGTTGAATAGGGGTTTTTAATTTAAAAGACATAAAAAGAGTCGGATTCTACTTTTTAGAATACGACTCTTTTTAGTCAACTAAGCCTTTTTAACATTAGTTGCTTGTGGTCCGCGTTGACCTTGTTCTACTTCAAACGTAACGGCTTGACCTTCATCTAATGATTTGAATCCATCAGTTTGAATTGCTGAGAAATGTACGAATACATCATCACCATTTTCACGCTCAATAAATCCAAATCCTTTTTCTGCATTAAACCATTTTACTTTACCATGTTCCATTTTTGTTACCTCCCAGTGTGGCTTACACACATTGTAATATTTCAATTTTAACAATATAGATATGAATTATCAAATTTCCATCAAAAAAAATGAAATAACTAATTAATTTGCTAATTAAAAGTCCATTATTGTATAACTATTTTTTCCTATATTGTATAAGAGAGTATCACTATTTTTTCTCTAAATTACTTATTCTTTTCTGTAATTCTTCAATTTTTTTATTAGAAATAAACAAATTATTTGTTGCAAATAATCTTACTTTTTTAATCATCATAATCACTATATATACTACTAAAATTAGAATTATCAATTGTAGTATCGTAATGATTAAACTAAAATTATCCATTGGCACACTCCTTTTCAAACTCAATCTATATTAAAACCACCTTCAACAAAAGTACTTTAAATTCTTTGATGAACTAATCTCCAGAAGTAAAATAGGAGTCGTCATCATTATCGACTCCTATTTTTATTAGCTTCGTTTCCCTGCCCAAACTCCTTGCAATTTAATTATTAATACAATTTGCCCAATATGATATGCGTCGTGCATAGCTAAACTCTTCAGTTCAAGTACTAATGATCTTTCTCCTGGGATCTGTCTATACAAATCTTCGTGTTCTGATTTTGCTAGTATTTTTTCAAGTTCACGATGAGTATAAAAATATTCTTCTTTTGTTTTCTGCCAATTTTTAACCGTCTCAGTTGGTAATCGAAATGTATCTTTATTATTTTCTGCCTGTGGTTCATTCGCTGTTTCACCTAGAAATCGCAACAGAAGTCTCTTTTCATAGAATAGTAGATGACAAACTAATTCCCAAATGGAATTCGTTGCCTCATCAGTTGGTTTCCAAATTGCCTGTTCAAAAGTGACATCCTTTAACACTTTTTCAAGTGGTGGAAACCAGTCTTCTGCATCCAAACAGCTTGCCCATTGCTGTAACAAAAGTGTTTTTACATCCATTTTCTATTTCCTCCATTCAATCCCTAAACTAGATAATCCCGTTTACCAAAATTCTTTTGCAGCGTGTTGTAGGTAGGTCACTAATTAATTTGTCATGCCAATACCATTAACATTTTTCTTGATAAAAGTAATTTTTTTCTTCCAGCATAACGACACAATCAATTAATTTTTATAATTCCATTTAAGATTATAAAATCCTTTAATTATTAAACGATCCTTCCTTTTACTTAAATAAAAAAAACTGCAATTAAGCAGTTTATGATTTTCAACTTATGGATGCTAGTTATATAAGAATTCTTGCATTGATACAATGAAACCAAGCATGGAAACTATGAAATAAATATATCCCAATTTTTTTTGTTTTTGTTTAAATTCAGGTATACACGCTAACAAGAACAATGCTGCTAGGAAAAAGTGCATATAAGGGAGTAATCCTGACTTATGAGTTATTAAGCCAAAAATAGATAATATTAAAATTATTAATATAAATATCATTCTTAAAATTTTTAGCATTCGAATTATTTCCTCCGTACGATTAGCATTGTAATTAAACCCAACAAAAGATTGTGGTAGTTGAATCAGGTTAACACAATTAATTCTCTCTGATTACACCATATCTCATATCTTCTCCCATCCATGAACTAACGTCTCTCCATTTGAGTCTTTTTGATGAGATCCAACTTACATCATACCCAATATTCTTCTTTGGACTCCAACTACTATCATCAGCCCAGTAAAATAATCCTTCTTCAAAAAACAATGTTGCACCGTAAATTATTGAATCATAATCTTCTAGAGGTGGTGAAATGTGGAATTTTCTTACACCTTCAAATAATAATTCTATTGCTGAGATATTATTAAACTGTCTTTGAAATAGTATCCTTACGTTAGTACCTGATGACATTGCCATTGATAACTCTTCATCCACGTAACTATCTGTCCATAAATATAATTCTTTTAAACAACTATCATGGAATCCTCCAAATAGTATTAAAAGGTTTTTTATATCTTCCGTTGTTTTAATTTCATTCCATTCCATTTTTACTCACCACCAAATCATCTATTTAAATGTAACGATTACATGCTTTAGTTCAATAATTAGTTATGTAATTGTGATAAATAAAAGCTTTCTACTGCAACAGAAATTAATAAAACCGTTAAGACAAAAAAGACAATTGACATTCTTTTCTTACCCAAAAGAAATTGTTCTATCCCCATTAATAACATAAAAATTGAAAAAATACTTTGTGCGATTCCCTCATAGAAAAAATTTACAGGGTACAATGTAAAAGATAAAATTAAAAATATGAATAATGGGATTGACAATATCATAAGAGCAATTACTATTGGCTTTACTCTATTCTTGAAAAACCGATCTCTAAATTTCATTATATTAGGTCCCTCTCCTATCTGTAATATTATCAATGTTCTTTTAAACAATAAAATCACCCTAGATTTTATTTATTACAAGCCAAATTACTAGTGCAATTAGAGGCACACCAAAACTCAATTTTATACTAAACCAGTAAATTTTATTAAGTTTATTATATTTTTCTGTGTAACCTCCATATGCCGATTTAACCATTTCATATACTTCTTTTTCGGTTTCATCATAACTTTTATCATCACTTTTATTTATAAATTGCTCAAGTTTTGGGAAAAGCAATTTGTTTATCTTTCGAGAGTTAGAAAATCGCCAAATTCCTTGAAATAGGCCAAATCCCAAGTTCCATATTAAGAACAAATTGCTAAATGCCCCAAAATAATCTGATTTTAGATTTTTTCCGAAGCCCATAACCGTACCCATTAACATCATCAAAATAAAAGTTGTAAAAATTGTGACGATGATCGCAGTTACTGGCTTAATTCGATATAGTTTTTTTATATCTTCCAAAATTTCTTTTTTACTCTCCATCAATTCTATATTTTTTTGATTCATCAAATTCATCCCCATTTAGTTATAAATAACTTGTAAATAAAATAATAAGTTTAATTATATCTAACCATTCAATTTTTGTAATTTGGGGGAAATTTGCATTTTTCTTATAATTTTAGAATTAGCTTGTGTAAAAACAAGTTTTCTAATTTTTTGGCAAAATATATTTCAAACAACTACAAAGATGAGAGTTACTACCTAAAGGATTTTTAAGCGAAGTAAAGAATAAATAAAGTAGAAGAAAATGGTAGAATTGACTTTTTTTCTTGAAATTTAGATTTCATCTTTAAATTTAGGTATAAAGAATTAAAAATGATTTAAGACGATGAAATGATAATCAATTAGAAAATCACTATGCTTAGATTTTAACTATAAAAAGCTTCATTCACATTAGCTTTATAATATTACATGTTCTTCTTTTTTAAGTATTCAATGAATCCATTGAATAATATTGAAAGGTCATAAGGAGGAAAAGGATGAAAGAAAATAACAAGACTCTTATATTAATAGGACTAATGATTGGTGTCATCTTCTCAGAGCTTGATGAGACAGTCGTTGCAACTGCTATGCCAACGATTATTAGAGATTTAGGAGGTTTAGCGCTTTACGGCTGGGTTGGTGGAGTTTACATGCTTTCGATGACCTCTTTTATGGCGATACTCGGCAAACTTGCGGATTTATATGGTCGAAAAAAAATATATTTATTTAGTATGGGATTATTCATGGCTGGATCAATTATTAGTGGTACAGCTCAATCAATGGAAGTCCTTTTAATTGGACGTGGGATCCAAGGGATTGGTGCCGGCGGTTTAATGCCACTCGCGATGGTCATTTTCGGAGACAGCTTCCCAGTTGAACAGCGTGCGAAGCTACAAGGTATTTTTGGAGCTGTCATGTTTATACCTCAACTACTTGGACCGCTCATTGGAGGATATTTTGTACAGCATATTTCATGGCACTGGATCTTCTTAGTAAATATTCCAGTAGGAGTTTTAGCTGCAATTTTATTAGCTTTAGGATTAAACGAAACGAAAGTAGACAAAAAAATCAATATCGACTGGTTTGGTGGGATCTTACTAGTTACCATGTTAATCAGTTATCTGCTCACTCCTGTACTTCATCAAACAGAAGGATATGCATGGAGTGATCCTCAAATGATCGGTTTACTAATTTTAGGAACCATTTTACTTGGATTATTTATTTTTGTAGAGTCAAAAGCAAAAGAGCCAATTATCCCATTGCACTTATTTAAAAATAGAAACTTTGTTGTCATTTCGGCTCTTGTATTTGTATTTGTTCTTGCGATAATGGGGTCACTTTCATCTTTCCCATTCTTCTCGCAAAATGTACTCGGTTTAACACCTACTGAATCTGGCTATTTAAATTTACCTATTATGGTTGGTGCAATGGGTGCAAGTGTAGTTGCTGGTCGAGTAATGAATAAATTCTCTTATCGAAATATTTACGGTGTTTCATTTATTATACCAATGATCGGTTTCTATTTACTTACAGGTATTACGGCTCACACTTCAATTATTACATTCGTTATTTATTTCATTATTCTCGGACTTGGATTCGGTGCACTATTTAACAATGCATTAATTGTTCAAGAATCAGTTGAAAAGGAAAATGTAGGGATTGCTCAATCTGCCGTTATGTTATTTCAATCCATTGGTATGACGATTGGCTTTAGTTTATTTGGTTCTCTATTAGCTTCTAAAATTACATCAGGGATGAAATCACTAACTGGAAGTCTTACCGTGGATCAATTACTACAATTAAAAAATGTACAAAATGGTATGATTCCATCTAATCTTGATCCTAACTTACTTGAAAAAGTAAAAACAGTCTTTACTCATGCATTCCAGGATTTATATTGGGTATCTTTCGCACTTGCCATTTTAACATTTTTAATTTGTTGGGGTCTGAAAAAGGAAATTTTAATAAAGAAAGATGAAGCAAGTGAAGTAAAAGAAGTAAATTCTATTTAACAAAAAAACCATTCCAATTTTTTTGGAATGGTTTTACTTTTTTTAATCTATATTACTTGTTTGTTATATGCTTAATTACATCTTCTAAAGATTTTTCTGCCATAGATGATAATCTTAAACTATGATTCTCAAACTCTAAATGTGAGGTAACTTGATTCGGAACAATTACACAGTTTAATCCTGCTTTCGTTGCAGCGATTAATCCATTCAACGAATCTTCAAATGCGATAGCCTCTGATGCTTGAACTCCAATTTCCTCAATCGCTTTTAAATATAGCTCCGGATCTGGTTTAACTTTCTTTACATCATCTTTCGTCTTAATTACTGAAAAGTATTCATAAATATTTAATTTTTTTAAGAAGCTTTCTACCCATTCTCTAGATGAGCTAGAAGCCAAAGCTATTTGTAACCCCGCATTTTTTGCTGAAATTAAATAGTCTTCTACGCTTTCTCTTAGTGCCGGCTCAAGTAGTTTCTCATCGACTAGCTCTTTAGCCATTTGTTCGATCAGTTCTTTTTCAATTGGTTCTTTTAAATTTGAATTAATAAAATCGAATAAAATTTCATCACTTGTTCCTACAGCTTCTGAAAACTTTTGAAGAGTTAACTCCACTTCATACCGATGTAATACTTCCTTATATGCTTCGAACCAAACAGACTCAGTATCGACAATTAAACCATCAAAATCAAATATTACAGCTTTAATCATTCCCTTTCTCCTTTTCTTTAATTAAACAATTTTACTATATTATGGTTATTTCAGTTTAATATTGTTCGTTTTATTTTTTCCAATCAGGTTTAATGAAAGAAAATACGTTTAAATCATGAGATTGATCACCTTGAACTAAATAGCCTCTAAGTAATCCTTCTTTTTGAAAGCCTATTTTCTCAACTAATGTAGATGAGGCTTTATTTTCTGGAAAAATATAAGCTCCAATTCGATATAGTCCTAGTTTATCAAAGCAATATGATGTAATTTCCTTAATTGCTTCTGACATAAATCCTTTTCTCCAATATTCAGGTAATAAATCATATCCAATTTCAGTTCTTCTAGCGTGTAAGACTAAATTATTTAAACCGATTGTTCCGATTAATTTTTTTGATTCTTTTTCAACTATTCCAAAGCGAATTCCTTGTTGGTTATCAAATCTAGTTTGAAAGGAATCGATCATTTTAACCGCTTGATCTTTTTCAGTAAAGGGGTCCATACCATAGTATTTAATTACCTCTTCATTTGAAAAGATGGAAAAAATCTCATCTACATGTTTTTGTGTAATTTGCACTAAAGATAATCTTTCTGTTTCTAAAATTGGAAAATCCAACATGTTACCCCCTTCTTTATCGTCGAATAATCTGATAAAACTCAGTTTTTTACTTGAAGTACCTTATTTTACCATAAATCATGATTTAATTTTCTTAATTTTTATTTGATTTATTTCTTATTCATTTATACCTAATTCCTCATGAAAATCATTCTGTACAAAAGTATCCTTTTTTTGTGCTATCCAAAATTTGGGAATAATCCTTTTTCACAGAAATAGAAATAAATAGACTCATTTCATTCATAAGGGAGAACAGTTAAATGAACAATCAATTAAAAGTGAATCCACAGCAGTTTTACAAAGACCCATATTCGTATTTTAGTAACGCTAGAAAAATAAGTCCTATGCTTTACACGGAGCTATTTCAGAGAACTGGATGGTTAGTAACTGGCTATAGAGAAGCAGAAATCATGCTAAAAGACCCTCGTTTTATAAAAGAAGCAACCAAAGTCACTCCACCTGAACAAATACCTGAAAGTGTTATGCCTGCAATTGCAATAAATCGAAAAATGATGTTATTTCGAGATGCTCCTGATCATACAAGACTGAGAAATCTCGTGAACAAAGCATTTTCTCCAAGAATGGTTGAAAATTTACGAAATTCGGTAAATGAAATTGCTGATTATTTAATAGCAAATATGAAGGGAAAATTTACTCACGAACTAATACGTGATTTTTCATATTTATTACCTGTATTTGTCATAACTGACCTATTAGGTGTTCCTAAAGAAGATCGAGATTTATTTCGCAATTGGTCTGATGCATTTATTAAATTTATTGATTTTAATACAACTATGGAGGATTTAGAATTAGTGTCAAAAGATATTCTTGATGCTTCTAACTATTTCAGAAATCTTATATCTAATAGAAGAATAGAACCTAAAGAGGATTTAATCAGTAATTTAATTGTAGCTGAAGAATCTGGTGATAAATTAAGTGAGGATGAAATGATCGCAAGTTGTCTTCTATTATTAATTGCTGGTCATGAAACCACTGTTAATTTAATCACGAATGGATATTATCTTTTATTAAAACATCCTGAGCAATTTGAGCTATTAAAAAATGATTCAACGTTAATTCCTTCAGCTATTGAAGAAATATTAAGATACGAGTCACCTGTTATTTTTACATCCAGATGGGCTAGAGAAGACTTTGAGTTCGCTGGAAATTCGATTAAAAAAGGCGATTACTTTATGGTTTCATTAGGTGGAGCCAATTACGATCCAAAAGTCACAAATAATCCTGAAACATTTGATATCACTCGAAAAAATATAAAACATTTATCCTTTTCATCCGGCCCGCATTTCTGCTTAGGTGCCCCTCTTGCTAGATTAGAAGGACAAATTGCAATTGAAAAACTGATTAGACATTTAGTTAATGCAGTTCTAATTGAGGAGCCGACTCGCCGTAAAAATGTTGCATTTCGTGGGTTTGAAAGCTTAAAAATTCAGGCAAGTATTCAATGAAGTTTCTAGCAAATTGTGTACTTTCCAGATAGAAATTAAAATTTTATTTTACTAAGTTGTAGTTATGAAATAAAACAATAAATAACATAAAAAAGAGCATCGAGATCTCGGTGCTCTTTTTAACTGTTCAATATCGGTTTCTTATTATCAACACTTTCAGATAGATGAACATAACTACTTTCCATTGGCTTTATCCTTAATTAAAGGGACCAAAAAAATAAAGTTCTAAATGAAATCAAAGTTGGCTTATTTGTAGTAAAATATTTAATCCCTTTTTTAAATCTTCTAATGACGCGTAGGCATAAGAAAGACGAATATGGTGTAAATCTCTTGGTTCGTAAATATAACCTGGATTTATCAATATATTTTGTTTAAGTAATTTTAAAAATAAGGTCTTATTTACAATTGGATTATGAAACCTGAGCCATATGTAGAAACCACCTTCAGACTTTTTCCATGAAGCTATTTTTTTAAATTCCTTTTTTAAAATTTCTTCTACGTATTTAGCTCTTCTTTGCAATTGTTCACGAAGGTAAACAAGATGCTTTTCGTAAAGACCGTTTGAGATCCAGTGTGATACGATTTCTTGCGAAAAAGCACTTGAACCATAATCTGTTTGCATTTTAATATCAGCTAATCGTTCAATTACAGGTGAAGGTGCAACAACCCAACCAATTCTTAATCCCGGACTAAGTGTTTTGGATACACTCCCTATATAAAGAACTTGTCCTGATGTATCAAGCGATTTTATAGCTGGTGAAGATGATTCAAAAAGCAATTCGTGATACACATCATCTTCAATAATCGGAATTTGTAGCTCTTTGCATGTATTATATAGATTTTGCTTTTCTTTCAACGACCAATTATAGCCCGTTGGATTGTTTAGTGTTGGAACACAGTAGAATAAAGATTGCCTCTTCCCTTTATGTGCCCGTAAATTTTCTTTTAATTGATGTTCCCTTGAAACTGAAATCATTCGCATACCATTAGATTGAAATGGATGTACTGAATTTAAATACGAAAATTGTTCTTGGAATAAAATGGATCCTTCTTCCAATAATCCAACTGCAATTAATTGAAGTGCTTGAAGTGCACCCGAAACAATTAAAATGTTCTCTGGTGCTGATTCAATACCACGTTTTTTTAAATAATTACATAAAATTACTCGGAGCTTTTCACTTCCTTGTGGAGATGAATAGCCAATTGCTTTGGAATCAAGTGAAATCTTTCTTAACGAATCTTCTATTTCTTTAGTTGGTAGTAATTCAGGTGATAATTCACCTGTTCCAAGACGTATGATATGATCCATTTGCTCGTGTTCATTTATGAGTTGAATCGTATGGTAGTTTGGTTTATGAATACTTGATTCAATATGTCTCTGCCAATTTGGTTGATATTTGCTCAAAAGTACGTTCCAAGAATTGTTAGCCACAAATACCCCTGAACCCATTTTTGATTCGATCAAACCATCTGCCCTTAATTCATCAAGTGCAAGTTGTACGGTACTGCGGTTCACATTAAATTGAGTTGCTAGTTGACGCTGTGTTGGAATCTTTGTGCCAACAGACCAATCACCTCGTTCAATACGAGATTTTATCCAATCTACAATTTGCTCTTGAACAGTCAAATGAGAATCACGATTTGGTTTCCATTTCATCTAACTCCCCCTAAAATTGGGTGGATATAAAACCATCCAATTGGTTGTTTTCTTTTAGTTTTATCATAGTACGATTGTAATTGAAAGGGAGTTGATTAGATGGAAGCTATTATTCATGGTCTAGTCTTAGCATTCGGACTTATTTTACCTTTAGGGGTACAGAATGTATTTGTATTTTCACAAGGTGCTACACAACCAAAACTAATTCGAGCGCTTCCTGCGACTTTTACTGCTGCACTATGTGATACTTTTTTAATTCTTTTAGCTGTTTTTGGACTTTCCACTATCGTTCTAGAATTTGAATGGCTAAGAATTAGCCTGATGATTGCTGGTATTTTGTTTTTAGTTTACATGGGGTATGTTATTTGGAGATCTAAACCTGCAGCAAATGAATCGAACAGAGCATTACCTAGCCGACAGCAAATTATTTTTGCTTTATCAGTTTCCTTATTAAACCCACATGCAATCTTAGATACAGTAGGTGTAATTGGAACAAGTGCATTAAAATATGTCGGAAAGGAACAAGTCTTCTTTACAATCGCATGTATTACAGTATCTTGGATTTGGTTTTTTGGATTAACGGTCGCGGGCTCAGTCATGAAGAAAGTAGACAGTACAGGAGGTTTAATGAACATATTCAACAAATGCTCTGCCTTGTTTATTTGGGGAACTTCCATTTATCTTTTAATTGGATTAACTTAATGTACATTAGAGGATAATCGAATAATGATTATCCTCTATAAATAGTTCAACAAAAACATGGAGTAGTTGAATAACCGTTTTTAAATTTATCTTTTTTCTGTAGGTTTAGCAAAAATAATAGATAGTAAAAATCCAATAAATCCACCGCCAATAGAACCTGCAAATGCTGAGTTATTTTCGCCATGAAATAAGAATACTCTAACTAAAAAATACGATACTGCAAATGAAAATGCGTAAACCAAATATACATAAATGCTCTTTTTAGAAATCATCTAATCCTCCTTAAATCATTCTACAAATTAATTAATTCAACAGTTATTTTAATAAACCTTTTAACTATTGAATTAAAAAAAGGTGCCAGAATCCTAATTCTGCACTATATTCCTATGTCATTTAAGAAGAAAAATGACAGACTAAAATCTTGTTATTAGTCTGTCATTACACTTAAACTATTCAATTAATTAGAAGCAACTAATTCAATTTCAGATTGATAATCACCAACTTTAATTTCTTTTCCGCTCACTTGATTCCTAACAACCAGTTTTCTCATTAATAAGTTTTCCTCAAGCATTCCTTTAAACTTTTCAATGATGTCAATAAATTCTGGATTAGCTGTTATTCCAATGTCTACGCGCATATTAATTGGTAGATTCAATTCTTTTCGGTATTCTTGAATAGACCTAATGAGTTCTCTTACAGTACCTTCTTGGATAAGATCCTCTGTTAGTAAAGTGTCGAGTGTCACTGTATATTCACCATTCGTCGCTGATGCAAAACCTTCTTTTGCGCTTTTTTCAACTAAAATATCTTGTGAGTCGACTTTAACAGTTTCTCCTGTTTCAATTAATACATTAACGTACCCACTTTCAATCACTCTTTTTGCTTCTTCATTTGTTAATGTTTGAAGTGATTTATTAACTAAATTTGAAAGCTTTCCAAATTTTGCTCCTGATTTTTTAAAATCCAATTTCATTTTTAAGATTGAAAACTCATTTTCGTTGTTTACTTGTTGGAATTTTTTTACGTTTAACTCATCTAAAACAATTTCTTTATATAAACCCCAATCAATCTCCTCATTGTTACTAACTAAAGTTAAACTAGCTAGTGGCTGTTTAATCTTTAAAGAATTTGCATTTCGGATGCTTCTTCCAAGTTCCACAACTTTTAGAACTGCATCCATTTCCACTTCAAGCTGAGCGTCGATTAGTGTTTCATCGCAAACTGGAAACTCAGATAAATGGACGCTTTGATTTGTTAAATTAAAATAAACATCTTCTGCTAAGAATGGTGTAAAAGGAGCTAATAATTGACTTACTTTTGTTAATACTTCAAACAGTGTATAGTAAGCCGCTGCCTTCTCTTTATTCATTCCATTTGACCAGAATCGTTCTCTTGACCTTCTAACATACCAATTGCTTACTTCATCTACTAATTTAGCGATGTCTCTTGCAGCATTTGTAAATTGATATTCCTCCAAATTTTTAGTTACATTTTTGATTGTGCTATGCAAACGGGAAATGATCCATTTATCCAATGTACTTGATTGATAATCATATTGATTTTTTGAATTAAATCCATCTAAATTTGCATATAAACTGTAAAAACTATAAACATTGTCGAATGTATCAATGAGTTTCGATTTCGCTTCTTGTACAACCCTTTCAGAAAAACGCTTCGGGTTCCAAGGCGCACTGTCTACTAATAAAGCCCATCGTAATGAATCAGCACCATATTTTTGAATTAATTCTACTGGATCAAGTGCATTACCTTTACTCTTAGACATTTTTTGTCCATTTTCATCTAATACATGGCCTAGTGATAATACTCGTTTATAAGGTACTTCTCCAGTAAATAAAGTAGATACTGCAAGTAAACTATAGAACCAGCCTCTCGTTTGATCAATCCCTTCAATGACAACATCTGCTGGGAATTGTTTTGCAAATTTTTCTTTATTTTCAAAAGGATAATGATACTGGGCAAATGGCATCGAACCACTATCGAACCAGACATCAATTACTTCAGGTGTTCTTTTCATATTCCCTTTACAATTTGGACAGTTAAGAATGACTTCATCAACAAAAGGTTTATGCAGTTCAATTGAGTCATCAATTTCTTCAACTGAATAGTTACATAATTCATTTATACTTTTTGGTGCTAATTGATGATTACATGAATCACATTCCCAAACATTTAATGGGGTGCCCCAATATCTTTTTCGGCTAATATTCCAATCTACCATTTGTTCTAAAAAATTACCGAATCGACCGTGTTTTATATGATCTGGGTGCCATGTTACTTCTTCATTATTTTTAATAAACTCATCCTTTAATGCGGTCGTTTTAATAAACCAACTTTCATTCGCATAATAGAGTAAAGGTGAATCACAACGCCAACAATGAGGATAGCTGTGCTCATATTTTTCTTTACTAAATAATAATTCTTTTTCGGCTAAATACCTCACTATATCTACATCACACTCTTTAACAAAACGACCTTGAAAATTAGGTACATCATCTGTATATTGGCCTTTTTCATTCACTACATTTACAAAGGATAACCCATTTTCTTGAACAACCTTATAGTCATCTTCACCGTATGCAGGTGCGATATGAACAATTCCAGTACCACTACCTTCAGTTACAAAATCTGCTTTCACAACTTTATATCCAACTTCAACATTTACGAAATTAAATGGTGGTAAATAGCTAATA
Source organism: Gottfriedia acidiceleris (assembly GCF_004138285.1). Classification (GTDB taxonomy): domain Bacteria; phylum Bacillota; class Bacilli; order Bacillales; family Bacillaceae_G; genus Gottfriedia; species Gottfriedia acidiceleris_A. The sequence goes on from NZ_SCFN01000021.1 coordinate 53,355, forward strand.
CCGATTAGATCGGCCCCAAGAAATTCAGATAAAACGACGTAATCAGCTTTTAATACTTTTTCTAATAAAGCCTTCGCAAGAATATATACTTCCTCACCTTTTTTAGCACGAACATATTCCATTGATGGATTTACAGCTAACGCTACATTAGCTGGAAGTGTCCACGGAGTTGTCGTCCATCCAAGGAAATAGACATTTTCTTCATCTTGCAGTTTAAACTTAACGGTTGCAGATAAATCCTTAACATCTTTATATCCTTGCGCTACTTCATGTGAGCTTAGTGATGTTTGACAGCTAGGGCAATACGGTGAAACACGATGACCTTTTACTAGTAAACCTTTTTCATGAATTGTCCCGAGGATATTCCATACACTTTCGATATAAGAATTATCCAATGTTACATATGGATCATCCATATCCACCCAATAACCTAACTGTTCAGTAAAATCTCTCCATTGCTTCTCGTAAGTAAAAACACTTTCTTTACATTTCTCAAGAAAAGCTTTTACACCATATCGTTCTATTTCTGCCTTACCTGAAATGCCTAACATCTTTTCAACACCAAGTTCAACTGGTAATCCATGAGTATCCCATCCAGCTTTACGAACAACTTGGAAACCTGCCATTGTTTTATATCTAGCTACCACATCTTTTATTGTACGACCTAATGCATGACCAACATGTGGTAAGCCATTTGCAGTTGGGGGACCTTCATAAAAAACAAAAGTTTGTTTATTTTCTCTTTGTTCAATTGATTTAATAAAGGTATCATTTTTAGACCAAAGTTCACTAATCTTTTTTTCACGATGTTGAACTGATGCTTTTGTACTATCTTTTTCCATATGATATCGCCTCTCTCATTTTTTTAAAGCACACAAAAACCCGCCCCTATGATAAGGGACGGGTTTAACCGCGATACCACCCTAATTCTATTGAAAAAAGTCCGTTCTTCAATAGCACTTAGTCACGTACAATCATACGCGTTCCTTTTAACGGTAGACACCCGTTCAAACCTACTTATGTTTTCAGTTTGACTTCTCGGAGAGGATCTTCATTTAAGTACTATTCACCGGATTTCAGCTTCCCCGGCTCTCTGTAGAACAGTAACGAAAATTACTTTTCTCGTCATTGAATTCATTTGTGTGCTTTAATTGTTATTTATTATATCCATCGACTACTAAAAAGTCAAAGTTTTCTTAAATTTATTTTTTCCTTAATTCGAATTTGGTTATTTTGATCATTGTTACAACATTTCTTATATATTTTTTACAGTGTCAAAGCTTAAGTGTCAAGAACGTTAGGATCCTCATTCCAACGGTAACAGAAACTTCTAAATGACAAAAGTTAATGATCCTTTTTATAGAAAAATATCTTTTTATCTCTTTTCACTAGTATCCGCCACTAAAGGAAAGAAAAGCGGAGATTGATTCTCTTCTTTATCCATTTCTATTTGTTCAATTTCTTTTCTAGTTTCACGATTTTAAACTATACAATCTTGTGTAAATCGTTAAAACTTACTTCTAATTTTTTTCAGGAACTAATGGGAGAATATTGTGTTAAACTGATTTTGGAGAAAATTAACGAGAAAAAGGGTGTGCCGAAATGATCAAAACGATGGCTATATACAAAGACGGAACCCATGCATTTGATGTATCAATTGAAGAATTAAATTCCGAACAAATTGATTGGATTTGGGTCGATTTTGGAAAACCTAAAAAAGAAGAAATTGACTTATTGCGAACTCAATTCCACTTCGATGAAATAGCAATTAAGCATTGTGTAAGCTATAAAGAAAGACCGAAAATGGACTATTACGATGGCTATCGTTTTATCATTCTACAATCATTGCAGGAAAACATGGAACAAGCTGAAATAGATCTCTTTTTGTCCCACAAGTACATCGTTTCATTTTGTTGGGAGGAGTCAAATGCGATACAAATTGTGTGGAACAAACTAAAAGGATTAAAGAGTGCAAAAGGTATGAAACCAGAACGAATCCTGTATTACATTTGTGATGAAATTGTCGACAAACTCTTTCCAATCGTCCAAAAAATTGAAGATGACATCGAAGAGATTGATGAATTAGGATCAAATTCCGATCTAAGCATGATTGATGGAATTAAAACACAAGTAAGTAAGTTATCAAAAGTAAGAAAAACCGTTAAACCAACAAAAGATTTAATTTATCGTATATTAAATTCAACTCACGTTGAAATTGACAAAGAAACGACAAAGAAATTGCGAATCGTCTACGAACACTTAGTAAAATTATTAGATGACATTGCAGATAACAGGGAAATGGCAAATGACATCAGAGAAAGTTATATTTCAACGAACTCACACAAAATGAATAAAACGATGAAAATGTTAACATCGGTCTCGATTGTGTTCATGCCACTAACATTCATCGTCGGTGTATACGGAATGAATTTTGTTCACATCCCTGAACTTCAATTAAAGTATGGTTATTATTACTGTTGGGTGATCATGCTATTCATCGTGATCGGATTAGTGATGTGGTTCAAGAAAAAAGATTGGTTCTAAAAATAGTCATTAAGTAAGACAAAAATGAGAAGTTGTAAAAGAAAAAACTAACTACTTCAAAAGTGCCCCCTTTACAATGGACACTTTTAAAAAAGCTATCCAATAATAATAAGATGACCTCTGTAATCAGCGTCATCTTATTTTAATTCTATAGGTACTTGATTGTATATTCACTTAGTTTTGATATTAAAATTACAATGAATCCGCTGTTTTTTCAAACATTACACTTTGTTCAATTAAACCACAAGCACCACATTGAACTAAATATTCTGGACCTTTATATGGAACAAAAAATGGATCTAGCCCACTTGAAACATATTCTTCTATTTCAACATCTCCGCTTTGAGCATTTAATTTAACTGCTTTTGGGTTTTGTTCGATTAAATAAAATCTACTTTTGTTTGTTTTACAGCGTGGACATGCTAATTTATGCATATTTTCACCTCATTTTATTCATATAAGGTTACTATTCCATTAAATTATTATATTTATTCAAATTAATTCGTATTTAATTTTCCTTCAAATACAATTTTTCTTCCAGTCGGTTCAATTTCTACCTTTCCATTTACCATTTGCTCTGAAAATATTGGTACTTCCATTCTTTTAACTGGAGTATAGCCTTCTCTTTGCATTCTTTCTAAACAATCATTAATCGTTTCATTTTCAAAGACTTCAAATTTTTTCTTACTCATTTATTTCCCTACTTTCTACTATAGTAATTCTATCTAATTATGATTGAATTCAAATCAAAATAGTAAAAAACCTTACTTTCATTTGAGAGTAAGGTCTGACTGACTAAAAAATTATTTAATCGCGAAGCCTCGAAAGGAATCGAAGTGCTTCAATATAAACCCAAATGACTGTTACTAATAAACCAAAAGCACAATACCACTCGAATTCTTTTGGTGCACCTTGTCTAACACTTGTCGTAATTAAATCAAAATCCAAAAATAGATTTAATGATGCAATAACAAGTATCGCTAAACTAACAAATATTCCTATTGGACCAGATTGATGAATATATGGAATTGGAACATGGAATAGTTGAAGGACCATCGTTAGTAAATAAAATATAAATACTCCGATTGTTAAGCCGAAAACAATTGATCTAAAACGGTGCGTTACTTTAACAAGTCCAGTAGCATAACAAATTAATGTTCCTGCAATAATTGCTATTGTTAATAGAACTGCTTGTAGGACAATCATTCCATATGTTGCTTCGTAAACTGCTGAAATATTTCCAATTAGAATCCCTTCAACTGCTGCATAAATTGGTGTAGTAATCGGCGCGATTCTAGGAGAAAAAGATGTTACTAACCCAAGAATGAATGCAACGATTAAACATCCTATAAATACTTTAGAATTAAGTGTTCCAGTTGCCGTTAGATAAAATGAGTATCCCGCTGTTGCGATTAGTAAGATTAATGCGATTATTGTTTTACCAATTGTCCCACCTATCGTCATCGCTTTAGCAGAATGCCTTGATTTCGTTAATCGTTCAGAATTTAAGATAGGATTTGAACTCCTCATTTAAACTCCTCCTTTATTTTATACCTTTATTTTACCATTTTTAGTAAATTTCTTAAACTTTAAACAAGCTTTAATAAAATATATGAAAAAAGATGTCCAAAAGGACACCTTATTTCAAAAAACTAAATTAAAATTTAATTTTATTTGCTAAAAATGATTGTAATTCACTTATTGCAACACGAGTTTGCTCCATTGTGTCACGGTCACGAACTGTTACTTTTCCATCTTCAATTGATTCGAAGTCGTAAGTAATACAGAAAGGAGTACCGATTTCATCTTGACGTCTATAACGTTTACCGATTGAACCAGTTTCATCGAAATCAACATTAAAATCTTCTGCTAAAGAAGCAAATACTTCTTGTGCATTTTCTGATAATTTTTTTGATAATGGTAAAATTGCTGCCTTATATGGTGCTAATGCAGGATGTAGACGCATTACTGTTCGAGAAGTACCATCTTCTAATGCTTCTTCTTCATAAGCATCAATTAAAAATGCTAATGTAACTCGATCTGCACCTAATGATGGCTCGATACAATATGGAACGTATTTTTCATTTGTAATTGGATCATGATATGTGAAATCTTCAGTTGAATATTCCATATGTTGTTTTAAATCATAGTCTGTACGAGACGCAATGCCCCATAATTCGCCCCAACCAAATGGGAATTTATATTCAAAGTCAGTTGTCGCGTTACTATAGTGTGATAATTCATCTGCACTATGTTCACGTAAACGAAGATTTTCTTCATTCATGCCTAAAGCTAAAAGCCATTTATTAGCAGTTTCTTTCCAATAAGAATACCACTCTAACTCTTCACCTGGTTTACAGAAGAATTCAAGCTCCATTTGTTCAAATTCACGAGTACGGAACGTGAAATTTCCTGGAGTAATTTCGTTACGGAAGCTTTTACCGATTTGAGCGATACCAAATGGTACTTTCTTTCTCATTGTACGTTGAACATTTTTGAAGTTTACGAAAATACCTTGTGCTGTTTCAGGACGTAAGAAAATTTCATTCGTACTTGACTCAGTAACACCTTGGAATGTTTTAAACATTAGGTTAAATTGACGAATTTCTGTAAAATCATGGCTACCACAATCAGGACAAGCAATTTTATGTTCCTCAATTAATTTAGCCATTTCAGAAAATGGTAGACCATCAACGATAATTTCCATTCCTTTTTCTTCAAGTGCATTTTCGATTAATTTATCTGCACGATGACGAGCTTTACAATTTTTGCAATCGATCATTGGATCATTAAAGTTACCAATATGACCTGAAGCTTCCCATGTACGTGGATTCATTAAGATTGCAGCATCTAATCCAACATTATATGGACTTTGTTGAACAAACTTTTTCCACCAAGCTTTTTTCACATTATTTTTTAATTCAACACCTAGTGGACCATAATCCCACGTATTTGCTAAACCACCGTAAATTTCAGATCCTGGAAATACAAATCCTCTGTGTTTAGCATGACTTACTACGACTTCCATCGATTTTTCTGACATTTCATTTGCCTCCAATTTTCAATTGTTTTTTGAAAATGCAAGAATGAAATAAAAAAGCTCTCATCCTTAGGCATTTTCTGCCTAGGGACGAGAGCTGTATATGCACCCGCGGTTCCACCCTAGTTGACAATTAAAAAAATTGTCCACTTTAAGAATTAACTCAGGAATGCCTTTCGCTAAAGGTTTTGATTGAGCTCACACCATCCTCAATTCGCTATACAAAACAATCTTTAGGTACTTCTTTCCGTCAACGTTATATGTATTAAATAATATGTTGTTATTTTAACAAAGTGACAATGATTAAGTCAAATATTATTATGAACAATTATGATAAAAAAATTCGGTGAATTTTTTGAATATTTTTTTGGGAACTATCATGTAAAGATAAAACCTTTACAGTATGTGCATTAATTGGTATGATAGAAAAGTTGTTTTATTTATATACCTATACTATCAGAAGGGAGTGCTAGTTTTGAGTAGCAGCATTTTTTTAAAGAAAAAGAAACGTTCAGCAGTATTGCTTGATAAACATCATTCCATTCGTTTATTAAAGACAAACAAAAAGCGAATCGTGAACAAAAGAAACAATAAAATAAAAGGGTTCGAACAATTACTTGTTAAAGAATTAAACGAGGAAATGATTTCAACTTCAAACAGTACGGTAAATGAAATTTCTGAAAATGTAAATACAGTAGTGATCGAAGGACTTCCAGTAACATTTCTTCTAAAGCTTGGAAAAGAGTTTTTCTCAGATTTAGAAGCAGTGAAGTACTATTATAATAGTAAACATGAAGATTTTTACAAGAATCGTAGTTTACTAGAGGAATCACTTCAATCTTCAATTAACAATGCGTCAAGTGAAGAACAATTAAAAGTTTCGGAATTTATTTCTAATAGATAATATTTTACAAAAAAGTCAAAGTCAGTTCATTATTGATATATGAACTGACTTTTTTCATGAATGCATACGTTATTAGTATTAGCCTTACATCGATTTATAATTTAGGCTTTCTTATCTCTCCAAATAATAAAGCACTTGCTAAATGATCCAATAAGAAAAAAGTTGACATAGAGCAAATCCACATCTTTTATACCTGTGTTGAAAGTACTAAAATCAATATTCTTAATGTCTCCAAAAGCTGAAATTTGTAGAATACTTCAACTTGATTATTATCAAAAATTTGCGATCCAGCAAAAGCTACAGTTTTATGTAATACATCTAACTTTTGTTTTTTAAATCCTGTAGCATCCAATGAATTGCAATATCCTTCTGCTAACTTAATTCCTAGCATTACCACTCCAAATGTAATGTTATACAATATACAACAAAGATATTTATTTAGTTTCATAATATAATTTATATAGTTAGAAAGATTAAAAGGAGAGATCACTTTTAAAAATGAGTAGGTATTACATATACTAAAACATCCTTAATGAATTTTAATAGACATAAAAGGTGTTTATATTGGATTTACATTTTAGTATTCAATATTTTATTTTCTCTTTTTTTAACAATTTAGGTCTTTAGGAATAGTGCACTTTTTTTAAATATTTTCTATATACACCTAAAATTGAGCTTGCTATAATTATCAAAATTATATTACTTGTACTTTCAAAGGGTCCTACCAAGACTAAGCTTAGTGCAAAAACTAAATATATTATTGTAGCAATAATATTTTTTCTGTTCATTTATATCCCTCCTATTATTTTATTTTAAAAGCTTCATTTGTATTATATGAATCAGTTGTATATACGCTAGTATGATTAATATAACTATACTCAATACCCTTACCTGCTTTAGAAGCATCTGTAAATGGTTTCATTTGAGCTTTCACATTTTTACCATATACAAAAGCTAATGGGGCAATCCAACCTTTATAAGCACCACCTAGTGCTGCTGCTAATTCTGTAGCTGACCCTATACTATTTGCTTGCTTTGCTAATTTACTAACCTCAGACGCAGACATATAACTTGACATTTTAAAACATGTATAACCTGTATGATTATGATTATATTTACTTGAAGCCGCATCACTTATAGTTGGAAATAAAGCTCCACCTAAAATAGCTACAGTTAGAAGAATAACCTTTTTTTTAAAGTTCAATTTATTTATATTAATCAATGTATACTCTCCTTTATTTTATTTTCAGATTTAAATTTTGAAAATATTTTTTTATTTAAGAAACATAACTGAGCGCTCAATAATAGATTAATATATTTTAATTATATTTTCCTCGTAAATTATGGTAATTTTGTGAAATAATGTAATTATTCACATTTTAGCAATAAATCACACAAGGGGCATTTTTATGTACTACTAATGAACATAAAGAAAGTAGGAAATTCATTTTCAAAAGTAAATGAAGATCTGTATGCCTGGCGTTGTGGTGTACCTTTTTGATATAAAACTACGACTAGAGATGGCTATTAATTCGAGGGAAGATATTAAGGTCAGTTAGACCCTATACAGTAGAATTAAGTTTTTGCTCAAAGTAAAGAACTCCACGGCTTTCGCTACGCACGATACCGAGGAGTTCTAAATAGACAAATTTTGATGACTAAAAAAATACCACGAAAAATTCGTTCCATTTACTTGACGAAGTCTTTTTCCAACAGCGTGAAAAAGTCAGTTCATATCAAATGAACTGACTTTTTTATTTAAGCTAAATATGCTTTTTTCACTTCTTCATTATTCATTAATGTTTTACCTTCACCAACCATTTGAATCTCACCAGTTTGAATTACATAGCCGCGGTGAGCAATTTGTAATGCTTGGTATGCGTTTTGTTCGACTAATAAGATTGTCATTCCTTGTTTGTTTAGTTGCTCAATGATTTCAAATATTTGTTCAACGATAATTGGAGCAAGACCCATTGATGGCTCATCTAGCATTAGCAATGATGGTCCCATCATCAGTCCTCTACCAATCGCTAGCATTTGTTGTTCTCCTCCACTCATCGTACCGCCTTTTTGGCTTATACGCTCTTTCAGTCTTGGAAAATAATCAAATACCATTTCCATGCGTGCAGCGATTAGTTTTTTATCTTTTACTGAGAAAGCACCCATCTCTAAATTTTCTTTTACACTTAATTTAGAAAAGATTCTTCTTCCTTCTGGTACATGTGCAATTCCCTTTAAGGCAATTTCATGGGATTGTAGCTTTATAATTTCTTCACCTTTATAAATCAGCGTTCCAGATTTTGGTTTAACTTGGCCACAAATCGTTTTTAGAGTAGTAGATTTTCCCGCACCGTTACTTCCAATTAATGTTACAATTTCACCTTCATTTACTTCAATGTTAATATTTTTCAGTGCTTGAATACCACCGTAAAAAGAGTTAATATCTTTTAATTGTAATAGCGTCATCTTTTCGTACTCCTTTCACTATGCAGTAGTCACTGCACTTTTTCCTAAATATGCTTCAATTACTTTTTGATTATTTCGAATTTCGAGTGGTTTACCTTCTGCTATTTTTTCGCCATGATCAAGTACAAATAAATACTCGGATATTTCCATAACAAGCTTCATATCATGCTCGATTAAGACGATTGTTAAGTTAAGATCATCTCTCATTTGATAGATTAAATCAGTCAATTCTTTCGTTTCTTTCGGATTCATCCCTGCAGCTGGCTCATCTAAAAGTAAGATGCTTGGTTGAGATGCTAATGCACGAGCGATTTCAAGTCGTCTTTGTGCACCATACGATAGACTCGATGCTTCCTCATTATATACATCAGCCAATCCTACGTATTCCAACCATTTATACGCTTCCTTCATCGCCGATTTTTCTGCTTTTTTAAATTTAGGTAAATGGAATATTGTTGAAAAAATACCATATTTTAAATGTTGATGCATTCCTACCATGACGTTTTCTAAAGCAGTCATACTACTAAATAAACGAATATTTTGGAACGTACGCGCTATGCCTTTTTTATTAACAGAATGTGGCTTTAACCCTACTAAGCTCTCATTACCTAACAAAATTTCACCACTAGTAGGAGTATATACACCTGTGATCATATTAAAAAATGTTGTTTTTCCTGCACCATTTGGTCCAATTACGGCTGTGATTGAGCCTTCTTTAATTTCAATATTTACATTATTAACAGCTGTTAAACCGCCAAAGCTTTTCGTTAAATTCGTTGTTTTTAACATATTATAACCTCCCCTCCTAAAATGAAACTGTGCGTGTTTTTTCTTCGACTACAGTTTGATCTACGACATCTTCTTTTGGAACAATCTTATTTTTGGCAGGCAATAATCCTTTAGGCCTAAAGATTGCTACAAGTACTAAAATTAGTCCGAAAATCATACGTTGCATTTTAGAAGGCGATAGAGCAGGTGGTAAATTAATAACTCCATCTAATGTTAATTGGTTTAAATAATTTGTTACTTCTGTTAATACTTGTAGATTTAAAATTGTTACAAGTGCAGCTCCAAGGATTACCCCTGGCACACTACCCATTCCGCCTAAAATAACCATTACTAAGATCGTAATTGATTCAAGTAATGTAAAACTTGTAGGATCGATGAACATTTGCTTTGCAGAGAATACTACTCCCATCATTCCTGAGAAAGATGCACCGATTGCAAATGCAATTAATTTCGTACGTACTAAGTGAATACCTGATGCTTGTGCAGCGATTTCATTCTCACGAACCGCCTTCCAAGAGCGTCCAAGCTTAGAATCTTGTAATCTAGTAACAGCTAAAATTACGATTGCTAATACAACTAGAACTACATAATAAAATTGGCTTGAATTAACAATCTCTAATCCAAATAAAGTAGGTGGCGCAATAGAAGAAATACCTTGTGCTCCTCCAGTAATGTTTACTGGTTTATCTAAGTTATTAAATACGATTCGAATAATTTCTCCAAATCCAAGAGTTACAATTGCTAAATAATCACCTTTTACTCGAAGTACCGGAATACCTAATAATACGCCTGCAATTGCAGCGATAATTCCACCGATTAGTATAAATGCCCAAAATGAGTTTCCTGAAAAAGGAAGAAAGTCAAAATGTAAGAAATTTGTTACTTGTTTAGTCGAAAAAATTGCATAAGTATATGAACCGATTGCAAAGAAGGCAACAAAACCTAAATCTAATAGTCCCGCTAAACCAACTACTACGTTTAATCCAAGTGCCATTGCAACATAGATTCCAACTAAAGTCGCTACACCCATATATGATTCCAATGCTGTACCTTGTGATGCAACATACGGCATGATCACGGTTAAAACTAGGATTCCAATGCTCCATTTTAATTTGACTGGAAAATTAGTTTTATATAATAAATAAAGTGAGAACAAGATTAATAGAAATGCCGTTACGGATTCTTGCAAAAGATATAATCCTAATGATGTAACAACGATATAAGCTCCTAAGAAAATTCCTTGTAGTTTATTTGATTGTTTTAACCCATTTAATAAGCTCTTCATCTAATTCACCTACACTTTCTCAGCTACAGGTTTACCTAATAAACCTTCTGGCTTGAATATTAGAACTAGAATTAAAATTCCAAATGCAACTACATCTTTATATTCTGACGGGAAAATGCCATGTGTTAAAGTTGATAAATTTGTTGCTGCAAACACTTCGATTACACCGATTAATAAACCGCCAAGCATCGCACCACGGATATTTCCGATTCCACCTAATACTGCAGCTGTAAATGCTTTTAGACCTAAAATAAAACCGATGTACGGGTCAATTGTGTTATATTGTAATGCAAATAGTACGCCAGTTGCACCACCTAATCCAGAACCTAAAAAGAAGGTTAATGAGATGACTTTGTTAACGTTTACAGACATTAATGATGCAGTTTCACGATCTTGTGCAACTGCACGCATTGCTGTACCCCATTTTGTTTTATTGATGAAGTAATCTAATGAAATCATCATTACAACTGCAACGACTAAAATAATAATTGATGCTGATTTAATTTGTGCATTTCCAAATGAAGAAAAAATTGAGCTAGTTTTAATTTGGTGTTGTCCTGAAAATAGTGATGGGCCAGTAATAATGTAATTTCCTTGTTTTAATTCAGCAATAAAACGTACGATATCTTGTAGTAAAAATGAAATACCGATTGCTGTAATTAATGTGATTAATTTTGGTGCTTTTCGCAATGGACGATACGCTACTCTTTCGATCCCCATTCCTAGGAATCCAGTTGCTAATGAAGCAACTATTAAAACAATTGCTAACACGATAATTGCAGGTAAACTACTTAATAAGCCTAAACCAGTAAATGTAATTAATACTGCAGTACCTATAAACGCACCCGCCATGAATATTTCACCATGTGCAAAGTTGATTAGTTCCAAAATCCCATAAACCATCGTGTATCCGAGTGCTACAATTGCATATACTGCTCCTAAAACAAGACCGTCTATTAGTACTTGAGGTAGTGTTTGGATTACTTCATTCATGTATAAGACCTCCTATAAATAATGTGGTTTATTTCCTATCAACTTCCAAAATTTTACAATTTTCTCAACTTATTGAGAGAAAAAGAGTATCTCGTTTTTACGGGATACTCTTTTCTTTTTCTGGTTGGCATAGTTTCTAATTAAGGTTTAGTAACTTCGCCTTCTTGAGTACCAGGATATTTAGCTTCTTTAAACGTATAAATAAATACTTTCGCGTATTTGTTGTCCCCTTTATCGTCGAAGCCAACCTTCGTTACTACACCATCATAATCTTGAATCGCACGTACTGCTTTTTCAACTTGTTCACGTGTTGGCGTTTTTCCTTTATTATCATTGATCGCATTTTTTAATCCTTCTAATAAAACGCCGGCAGAATCATAACCGTAAGATGAGAACGATTCGATGTTTTTATTAAATTTAGATTTATATGCGTCAGCAAAAGCTTTACCTTTATCTGTTTTTAACGTATCACCAGCTACTGAAGTATAGTAGAAGTTTTTAACAGCATCTCCAGCAATATCAACTAAACCTGAAGAGTCCATTCCATCTCCACCCATGAATGGGATGTTTAATCCTTTTTCACGAGCTTGCTTTAATAAAATTCCACCTTCAGCATAAAGTCCACCAAAGAATACTAAATCAGGCTTTTTCGCAATTGCATTATTTAGTACTCCGTTAAAGTCTTTATCTCCGATTGAGATACCTTCTTCACCTAAAATTTTAGCGCCTAATTTCTCAGCAGCAGCTTTGAATTCATTTGCTAAACCAGTTCCGTAAGGTGTTTTATCTTGTATGATAAAAATATTTTTAGCTTTTAAAGTATTAACAGCGTAATTTGCACCTGCAGGACCTTGGAAGTCATCACGAGCACAAATTCGGTTAACTACTCCTAATCCACGATCAGTTACTTCATTCGCAGTATTTGAAGGAGATACCATTACGATATGGTCTTTCTCATACTTTACTGAAGAAGGAATTGCTACACCAGAGTTTAAGTGTCCTACAACACCAAGGATTTTATTGTCTGCAGCTAACTGCTCAGCATTTGCTACACCTTTTTTTGGATCCCCTTGATCATCATAAGGTACGATTTTTAAATCAAATCCTAATTTTTTGAAAGCTGCTTTTTGATCCTCTAATGCTAGCTGAGCTCCAAGTTTAATTGATTCACCTAAAATTGCATTATTACCAGATAATGGTGTATTTGTAGCAATTTTAATGACCTGGTTCCCATCCTTTGAACTACTATTACCACAGCCTGCTAAAATACCCGCAGTTAACGATACTGATGCTAAAATTGCAAACCCCTTCTTAAAAACCATATGTACGCCCCCTTAAAAACCTATTTTTTGAAAATTTAAAATTCTTAAGAAAATAGTAATCTATATTTTTTCGTTAGACAAGTTCTTTTGATTCAAAATATTTCGACAATTCTGTCGATTCGTCGTTTTTTTAGGCAATTATTCCCATAAATAAATCATTAAAACTTTTTTTCCTTATTTTCGAAATATAAAATTAAAGGATTTTAATGTATTTTACTAGGTTAATCCTAAAAAAACATTTTCCTAGTATCATTTTACACCTTTCGACAAATTCGACAAAAAAACCTATTCCAAAAAGTTTGGAATAGGTCTTTTTTTAGTTATTTTCTTCTTTTTTATATCGAATTATTGTCTTTATTTCACCAGAATCATCTGTATCCATAACAAATGATCCATTACTATACTGATCACTATTTCTTAAATCAGTTGGGTCAACTGTCTCAAATTGACCAGATTTACTTAGTATAGCAAACATATCATTTTCATTTATTGCGTATACCCCAATTAACATATGAGGATTATTTTTTAAATCTCGAAGTACTTTAACACCACGTGTACCTCTAGAACTTTGAGGGATCGTATCGAGTTTCATTTTTTTAATTGCCCCTCGATGTGTTGCACAGAATATTTCTTTCACTTTATTACTAATGGTGTCTGCAGAAACAACAAAATCATTATCCTTTAAGTTAATTCCTTTAACTCCACCAGCTCTTAAGCCTTGAATACTAATCTCTTCAACATTAAATAACAATGTGTATCCTGAACTTGTAGACAACAACACTTGATCAGTTTCTGAAGTGACACCAGCAAAAATTAAGGAATCATCAGACTTAATTGACATACCGACAAGTGGTTTAGAATATCGTTGTACTTTTAATTGCTGTATACTTGTACGTTTTACAACACCATTTTTAGTGACAAATAAAATATAATCTTTATTTTCTTCAAAATTATTTACGACTGTAGCAGAAAGAATTGCTTCGTCTCGCTCAATAGGAATAATATTAGCAACATGTTGCCCCATATCTTTCCATCTGATATCCTGCATTTCATGAATTGGTAAATATAAATAGTTACCTTTTGATGTAAATAAAATTAGTGTATCTGTCGTTGTACTTTCTATTTGATAAATTAAACGGTCGCCTTCTTTCATACCGTAATCTTTACCATTCGAAGCTGAAAAAGATCTTGGACTTGTTCGTTTAACGTATCCTTCACTTGTAACCGTGACAATCACGTCTTCTTGAGCGATTATATCTTCTCTAGAAATTTTAATTTCTTCGATCTCTTCTTGAATTGTCGAACGTCTGTCGTCTGCATATTTTAACTTAATTTTCTTTAAGTCTGTTTTTATAACTGACAATAATTTTACTTCACTGTTTAAAATTGCTTCAAGCTGTTTGATCTTTTTATCTAACTCATCTGCTTCTTCTTGTAATGCAGTAATATCAGTATTTGTTAAACGATATAACTGTAACATAACAATCGCTTCAGCTTGTTGTTCAGTAAAGTCAAATTGAGCGATTAACTTATCTTTTGCATCGCGTTTATCATTTGCAGAACGGATTGTTGTAATCACTTCATCTAAAATCGATAAAGCCTTCATTAAACCTTCTACAACATGTTGACGAGCTTTTGCTTTTCTTAAATCAAAATTTGAACGATTTGTAATGACTTCTTTTTGATGTTCAATATACGCATCAAGTATTGCAGGTAATGACATCTGTTTTGGTGTACGATTATAAATCGCAACCATATTGAAGTTATAAGGTATTTGAAGCTCCGTATTTTTATATAAATAATTTAAAATTGCTTCGTTATTTGCATCTTTTTTCAGTTCAATGACAATACGTAGTCCTGTACGATCTGTTTCATCACGTACTTCCGTAATTCCATCGACTTTTCGATCAAGACGAACCTCATCCATTTTCTTTACTAAATTCGCTTTATTCACTTCTGAAGGAATTTCTGTAATGATTAATGCCTGTTTTCCACCACGTAAATCCTCGGTATGAACTCGGCTTCGAATAATGATCTTTCCTTTTCCTGTTTCATAAGCTTTTTTTATTCCATCTACACCTTGAATGATCCCTCCAGTAGCAAAATCAGGACCTTGGATTACGGTCATTAATTCATCTACTGTACAGTTTTTATTTTCAATGCGCATAATCGTCGCATCGATTACTTCTCCAAGGTGGTGCGAAGGTATTTCAGTTGCATATCCAGCAGAGATTCCCGTGCTACCGTTAACCAATAAATTTGGAAACATTGATGGTAAAACAACTGGCTCCATACTTGTATCGTCAAAGTTGGGCACAAAATCAACTGTTTCTTTATCAATATCTCTCAATAGTTCACTTGCAATTGCTGATAACCTAGCTTCAGTGTAACGCATAGCCGCTGGAGGGTCTCCATCAATACTACCGTTATTTCCATGCATTTGAATTAATACATTTCTTAATTTCCAATCTTGACTTAGTCGTACCATCGCATCATAAACAGAAGTATCACCATGAGGATGGTAATTACCAATTACATTACCGACTGTCTTAGCCGATTTACGGTAAGGCTTGTCTTGCGTGTTACCTTCAACGTGCATTGAATATAAAATACGACGTTGAACCGGCTTTAATCCGTCACGAGCATCAGGTAAAGCTCGTTCTTGAATAATATATTTACTATATCGACCAAAACGGTCACCTATTATATCTTCTAAAGGGATATTATATAATTTTTCCGATGATTGCATCAGACATCGCTCCCTTCTGATTCTACTTCAACTTGCTCATTGTTTAAAATTTTATCCTCTTCATCTAAATCAAATACTACATTCGATTCAATCCATTTACGTCTAGGTTCAACTTTATCACCCATTAATGTAGTTACACGACGATCCGCTCTTGCGGAATCATCAATCTTCACACGAATAAGCGTTCTCGTTTCTGGATCCATCGTTGTTTCCCAAAGTTGGTCAGCATTCATCTCACCAAGTCCTTTGTAACGCTGAATCATATACCCTTTACCAACTTTTTTGATTGCATCTTGTAGGTCTACCTCAGACCAAGCGTACTCGATTACTTCTTTTTTTCCAGAACCTTTACTTACTTTGAATAAAGGAGGTAAGGCAATATAAACTTTACCAGCCTCTACTAATGGCTTCATATAACGGTAAAAGAATGTTAATAAAAGCACTTGAATATGCGCTCCATCTGTATCAGCATCGGTCATAATAACGATTTTGTCATAATTAACATCTTCAACCTCAAAATCACTACCTACTCCTGCACCAATCGCATGAATAATCGTATTAATCTCTTCATTTTTCATTATGTCAGCTAGTTTTGCCTTCTCGGTATTGATTACTTTACCACGTAAAGGCAAAATTGCTTGGAAACGTCGATCACGACCTTGTTTAGCACTACCACCAGCTGAATCACCCTCAACTAGGTATAATTCATTTTTCTGTGGATTACGTGACTGTGCAGGTGTGAGCTTACCGCTTAATGAAGTTTCTGAGCGTTTTCTCTTTTTACCACTTCTTGCTTCTTCACGTGCTTTCCTTGCAGCTTCTCTTGCTTGAAATGCTTTTATAGATTTCTTTACTAATGAAGTTGCAATGTCTGGATTTTCTTCAAGGAAATAAGCTAATTGATCCGAAACAACTGAATCAACAGCTGATCTTGCTTCACTAGTACCTAATTTACCTTTTGTTTGTCCTTCAAATTGAAGCAGTTCTTCAGGAATTCGTACCGATACAATTGCAGCTAATCCCTCACGAATATCCGCTCCATCTAGATTTTTATCTTTTTCTTTTAAGAGACTTACTTTTCTTGCATATTCATTAAATGCTCTTGTTAAAGCGGTTTTTGCACCAACTTCGTGCGTACCACCATCTTTAGTTCGAACATTGTTTACGAAAGAAAGCATCGTTTCCGAATATCCGTCATTAAATTGGAACGAAAATTCAACCTCAATTTTATTTTGTAATCCGTCAAAGAACACCACAGGATGTAATGCTTCTTTTTCTTCGTTTAAATACGATACAAATGCTTCGATACCGTTTTCATAATAAAACTCTTCGAACGTATCATGACGTTCATCTTTAATTGTAATTTTTAAACCTTTTAATAAAAATGCTGACTCTCTAAGTCTTTCACATAAAGTATCAAAGTTGAAATTTGTTGTGCTAAAAATAGTTGGATCTGGTTTAAAATGGATCGTCGTACCAGTTCGTCTTGTCTTACCAACGATTTCTAATGAAGTTACTGCTTTACCTCCATCTTCAAAACGTTGCTTGTAAATTGTTCCTTCACGGTGAATTTCAACTGTTAACCATTCTGATAAAGCATTAACTACTGAGGCACCAACACCATGTAGACCACCACTTGTTTTGTAGCCGCCTTGTCCAAATTTTCCACCTGCGTGTAAAACAGTTAGAATAATTTCTGGAGTTGGTTTTCCCATTTTATGCATTCCAGTAGGCATCCCACGACCATGGTCTTTTACGCTTAAGCTATTATCTTTATGAATAACCACATCTATTTGAGTCCCGTGACCAGCTAATGCTTCATCTACAGAGTTATCTACGATTTCATAAACTAAATGGTGCAGACCTCTACTATCTGTGCTGCCAATATACATTCCAGGTCTTTTGCGTACAGCTTCTAAACCTTCTAGTACCTGTATCGCATCTTCGTTATATGCTGTTTCATTCTTTGCCAACACCATTTCTCCTTTCTAACTAAACACTTACATAAGAACATCTGTTCCATTATATCATATAATAAATAAAATGTTTCTTCTAATCGTTCATGTTAATGGTTTTTTTCCTAACTTACAAGTCGAACATGAAAAAAAAAAATAGGACAGGTTCATAAGAAGCTGGATTTTAGAATCATGAAAATGCAGGTTTAAAGTTGAAAATTGATAAATTAGCTTAACAAAATTCAAATTTACAGATTATGCAAACTGGCATTTTAATGCTTATCTAATTTGAATCATATCTATAAAATTTCTCGGCATTCCCTAATCTTCTTATTCTCTACTCGAACTTCCGTTAAAAAAACTCACTGATTAACAGTGAGCTAGATTCTAAAACAAACAAATTTCAAAAATTTGATTTTCAAACTGATTGCAAGCGCTTGAATTCGAGGCGCGAAGGCTAGTAAGGAGCCGAGCGAGCTACCTTAATCGGTAATGAGCACCATAGCCAGGAGAACCAACGAAGAAAGCGACGCGTTTGGCGGACAGTCTGAAACAGTGAGCTTTTTTAACGGCCTATCTTGTCATTGCATGCTCTACTTTAATACAACGATCCATAATGACCGTTTTACCATTTTCTTTTAACAATTGATATGCTTCTTCGTTTTCGATTCCAAGCTGTGCAAAGAAAACATCGCAATCAATTTTAAGAAACTCTTGTGCTACAGGTAATAGGTGTTCAGGTCTTCTAAATACATTTACAATATCAACTTTTTCATTTATTTCTGTTAAACTGGATACTGCTTTTTCTCCTAATACAGTATCAACTGTTGGATTTACTGGAATAATTTTATATCCAGCATCTTGCATTGCCTTACTTACCATATAAGACGTTTTAGACGGGTCCCCTGATAATCCAACAACTGCAATTACTTTACTTGATTTTAAAATCTTGCCAATTTCTTCTCTTGATGGGTATTTACTCATTTGCTAATCACCCTTTCTGTTTAAATAAGCGAAAAGATTAACTTTTCGCTTATTTAGTATTCTTTTATCATATTTCTTAACTCAATTGCCTGTCAATCATTGACTAGAAGCTAATGTTAATGTTGAATTAGTTAACTTACCATCACGGTAATAAGTAATCTTTAATTTATCTCCAACTTTTTTGTGAGAATATAGGTATTCTCTCACAGAAATTACGTCACTTACTGGTTTATCATCAAGTGCAACAATAACGTCTAATTGTTTCATTCCAACTTTCGCAGCAGGAGTATTTGGATCAACATGTGTAACAACTGCACCTTTAGTCACTGAACCAGGTAATTTTAATGTTTCTTCGATATTAAATTGCGGTATTTCATCAAGTGATTTTAAGCCTACACCCATTACAGGTCGAGTCACTTCACCAAATTTTTCGATTTGATCTAAAGCTGGTTTTGCAATATTCATTGGGATTGCAAATCCAATTCCTTCTACAGCTTGTTCGGCAATTTTACTTGAATTAATCCCGATTACTTCACCTTTTGCATTGATTAAAGCACCACCACTATTACCAGGATTAATCGCTGCATCCGTTTGAATTACTTGAGTTTGATAATCTGCAACTCCATCTCCATCGATATCTTGTGGTATTTCACGAGCTTTACTACTTACAATTCCTTCTGTTACAGTACTTTCTAAAAATCCAAGTGGATTTCCAATTGCAATAGCAGTTTCACCTACGTTAATTTTTTCTGAATCACCTAATTTAGCGATATTCGTAACATATTTTGCATCAATTGCTACAACAGCTAAATCTAATAATTCATCTGTTCCAACAAGTTTAGCATCAATTAATTGACCATCTGCCATTTTTACTTTTAATTGTTTTGCACCAGCTACAACGTGGTTATTTGTAGCAACTAAAGCTTTATTTCCTACTTTTTTATAAACAACACCTGAACCAGATCCAGCTTCTTCAGTTTCCATTGAAAATGGATTTGAAGATTGATAATTATTAACTCCTACTACAAATTTGCGAGCATTTTGGATTGTAGTTGTTAAATCTTCCCTTGATACATTAATAACTTGTGTGGGTACAGTATTCGTATCATTTGATAAGTTTGCAGGTTTATTTGTTAAGTTAAAAATATCCGGGGATACGATTGAGATCGTTACAGCTCCAATTATTGCTCCAATAAAGCCTGTAACAAGCGGATATCCTCCACGTCTACTTCTCTTTTGTCTTTTATGATTATTTTCATCGTATAAATCTGTTTCATCATAATATCCCATAATTCATTCCTCCAATATGTAGGTATCTTTGATTGATATTAATTTAACCCACTCATGTGTATTTGCTGTGAACTTTTTGATTTAATTCAAATATTTTTTCAAATTAAAATTAAATTCAACTCCATCTACCTTATTATGAACTTTTATAGTTGAATGATGTAAGTCAAGGATTGTTTTTACGATTGCTAAACCTAAACCTGTTCCACCATTTTGTCTATTTCTAGATTCATCAATTCGATAGAAACGATCCCAAATTTTATTAATTTTATCAGCAGGGATTGGATTACCTTCATTAAAAATAGAGATATTTACATATTCCCCTTCATCTAATAAATTCATTTTTATGACACTACCTGGGTTACCATAATGGATTGCATTTGAAAGGATATTAATGATCACTTGTTCTATTTTTCTTTTTTCACCTATTACGAGCGTATTTTCATCTAGATTAAAATTGAAATGACAATGATTATTACTATTTTCAAACATGCGAATAATCACATTTTCTATGCAATCCACAATTAAGAAAGGTTCACTTTTAAGTGTGTATGTTCCCGATTGAAGTTTGGAAAGTTCTAGCATATCGACAACTAACCCGTTCATCCGATCAACTTCTTCAAGGATTACATCTGCATAATAACCATTTTTTTCAATATTTAATCCATCTTTTAAACCTTCTGCATAACTTTGCACGATACTCAATGGAGTTTTCAGCTCATGAGAAACTCCACTTATAAACTCTTTTCTTATTTGTTCTAACTGTTTTTCTTTTTCAATATCCCTCATTAATTTAACATTTGCCTGCTGTAAATTTTCAATCGTACTAGCTAAATTCTCAGATAATGTATTAATTGATTTGGATAATTGTCCAATTTCATCATCTGATTGAATATCGATTTTTTCGTTAAAATTTAACTTTGCTAATTGGTTTGTTACAGAATTCATTTTCAATAATGGCTTCGTAATCAATTTCGAATAATAAAAAGAAACGATTACAATCAATAATAAAGCAATAATAAATGCGTAAATATAAAAATCTTTTAAAACGTACATTGCTTCATTTACTGGTTGTAGTGATGTAATCGCAAAAATAACTTCTTTTGAACCTTTACTAGTATTAATTGGGTAAATAAAAACTTTATTTTCTAATCCATTTGCTCGGTCTAAGTAGCGATAAATTAATGGAAAATCCTCCTCAGTATATTTAGAAAAATCTTCATTACTCTTTGTCCAATCAGTTATTGCACCCATTAATGAGTTCATTTGAGCTGAGTACGTATATTGATTTGCAATTGGTAAATGTAAATTAACAACTTTCCCTTTAATTTCAATATTTACCATTTCCTGAAGACTATTTTTAGTTGACAATTGAACTGTGTTAGTCGGTTGATTTTCCTCTTGCCACACACCCATATTCGTTTTTATATAGAGTGGAATAAAATAATCATCTTGAACAAAACCTCGAATTGTAATCCTTGAATTTTCTTTAATATTAAGCCCTAAAATACTATCAATTTGATCCGAATATAATAGATTATTTAAAGGTACATATACCTTTTTTCCTTCATTCGTAAGAACGGTTAAATCAAAATTATTCTCAGCTTTTAGTACCCCTCTTTTATCTAAAACTGCTAAAGTTGTATTGTATTTCGAATATAGTTTTGATAGTTCTTGTTGAAACTGATTGTTGTTAAACTTACCCGCTTTATACCCTTTAGCAAACTGTGTTAGTTCTTCTGTTACAATATTTACTTTCTTATTCGTATAAAAAGATTGCATAAAGATTGATTGACCAACAAATACAATTAATAAAAAAATAACTAATAATAACGTTATGGATAAAAAAAGTTTACGGACTATACTATTTTTCATCTTCTACTCCTCAAACTTATAGCCTACTCTAATAACTGTTGCTATATGCTTTGCTTTGTCACCCAATTTATGTCTAAGTTTTTTTATATGTGTATCAACTGTTCTTCCATCACCAAAATAATCAAAGCCCCAAATATTATTCAATAATTGATCTCTTGTTAATACGATGCCTTTATTATCAATTAAATAACATAATAATTCGAACTCTTTATTCGTAAGTTGTAATAATTCATTATTAATTGAAGCTGTCCTTGAAGACGTATTAATCGTAATTCCACAAATCGTTTTAGATTCTTTATCATCTTCTTTTGGATCAGCTGTTCTTCTAAGTACACTCTTTGCTTTTGCTACTAGAATTTTAGGACTGAATGGCTTTGTCACATATTCATCTGTTCCAAGGTCAAAACCAAGTAATTGATCTTCTTCTTCCGAACGAGCAGTGATCATGATGATTGGAATACTTGATTGCTCCCTAATTAACTTACAAACTTCCCATCCATCTAATTTCGGAAGCATTAAATCTAGAATAATTAAATCTACTTGATTTTCTTTAAATTTCTTTATGCCTTGTTCTCCATCTTCTGCTTCGATCACAATAAATTGATCGTTTTCAAAATACTCTTTTACGATTTCTCTTAATCTTTTTTCATCTTCAATGATTAAAACTGTCGGGTTCATATTTTTTTCCTTCCATTAAAATTGATAGATATAAGAACTTTTACCTAAAATAAAATGTCCTTTGTTTCCTCATTTGAATTAATATTCTAAAGCAACTATCTATATATTCGCTTAAAATTGTGATAAAATCATATGATACTGCACTAATTTATTATTGTTTGAAAAGGAGCTAGAAAATGAGTTTGGTCATTATTGTACTAGCCTATTTAATCGGATCTGTACCATTCGGTTTAGTAGTTGGAAAAATATTTTACGGAGTAGATATTCGTCAACACGGTAGTGGAAATCTTGGTGCGACAAATACATTCCGCACATTAGGTAAAAAAGCAGGTATTATTGTAACGCTTGGAGATATTTTAAAAGGAACACTAGCAGCTTCATTACCAGTATTATTCCATTATCATGGAATTCACCCTTTAATTATCGGTCTAGTTGCTGTTATTGGTCATATGTATCCAATTTTTGCCGGTTTTAGAGGTGGTAAAGCGGTAGCAACCTCTGCAGGGATCTTATTATATGCATCGCCACTACTTTTTGTCTGCTTAATTATTATCTTCGCAATTAGTTTAAAAACAACAAAATACGTTTCACTTTCGTCAATGTTAACAGCTTTTATTGGTACAATTTTAGCTTTTATAATGGAATACACAGGACTAATTAAAGACAATGGGTACATAATTACTTATATTTTGATCGTACTTACAATCTTTGTCGTATATAAACATCGTCCAAATATAAAAAGAATTAAAGACAAAACAGAACCAAAAGTAAAATTTTAATAGCAAGATTAGAGATTGAAGATTAATGATCTTCCCTCTCTAATCTTTTATTTATTCATGCTCTTTTTGCTTCTTCTTTCCCCTTAATCCTGCCCCATCGCCTTCTCATATGCTTCATACCAGTCAGGGAACATTTTCTTAAATTTAATCGGTCTAAATGTTTCTTTATGAACAAGGACATGTGTTGAATTTCCTATACAGCAAATATCGCCTTCTTCATTCATAATTTCATATTCATAGATCACTTTAAGTGGTGTAAGTGATTTTATTTTTGTTTTTACTTTAGCAGATTGTCCATATCGTAGACTTTTCTTGTATGAAACATTCAAATCGATCACTGGAGAAATAACACCTTGTGATTCCATTTCTGCATAATTAAAGCCCAAATCTTTTATTAATTGAGTACGTCCAATTTCAAACCACACTAAATAATTTGCATGGTACACAACACCCATTGCATCTGTTTCTGCATATCTAACTTCAACTAATTTCTCTGAAATAAACATAAATTCACCTCTTATTCTTCTACAGAATACTTTACCAAAAAATTAATAATTGTTCTATTTTTTAACTTATCCTAAATGTTATAATTTTCTTATAATAAACTAATGATTTTCTAACAATGAAATTAGGAGGTCGTCTTCTTGAAGGTTCTAGTGGGCTCAATCTTAATCATCCTTCTTTTTTTATTCGGCGTATGGCTTCTTCTTTCTCCAACATTTGAAAAAATTGGTGAGAAATCAGCTAAAGTAAAAAATATTTTAAAGGATAAGGGGGACAAAAATAATGGAAATTCGTCCAAATGAAAAAAAGAATTCATTTTTCAATCGTAAACTAATTGGTGGAATCATCGCGGGAATTGCACTGATCTTAATTGTAACAATTCCAACTTTATTTATTGAAAAAATTACACCTGGTTATGTGGGAGTTGTCTATTCACCCAATGGAGGAATCCAGAAAAATACATTATCTCAAGGTTGGAATTTCGTTGGTTTATTCGATAAAGTTACCGAATATCCAGTCCGTCTTCGTACTGTAGAATATAAAGACGTAGCATTAGCTACTTCAGACGGTAAAAGGATTGAAATGGATATATCATATACATATAAAATTGATTCTTCTAAAGTAGTATCAATGTTTAATGAGTTTGGACCTGTGTCAATCGAAGAAATTGAAGATACATATTTAAAGAAACGTTTACAAGATGCAGCTCGAATTGCAGTATCAAAATACACAGTTTTACAATTATACGGTGAGAAATCAAGTAATGCTTCAGCTGATATTGAAACAATTTATAAAGACGATGTAAAAGTACTTGGTTTCTTTGTTGAAAATTTAACACTAGGAACGCCAAAACCAGACGCAAAAACGCAGGATGCAATTGATGCACGTGTTCAAGCTGCCCAAGAAAATGATCGTAAAAAAATTGAACTAGAAACGGCTAAAATTGAAGCAGAAAAGAAAAAAGTAGAAGCAAAGGCAGATGCCGATTCACAGCTTATCCGAGCACAAGGTCAAGCAAAAGCGAACCAAGTAATCCAACAAACGTTAACAAATGAATTAATTGAATACAAAAAAGCAGAAAAATGGGATGGAAAACTCCCTATAGTCTCAGGCAGCAACTCAAATATCATTCAATTCCCACTTGATCCAAGTAGCGATAAAGAATCAAAAAAATAAATATTTCTCCTAAAAACCTAGCTTAGGCTAGGTTTTTTATGTTCAAAATCAATTTCAATTTGCTTTTCCACCTATTCTCTTCTAATCCAAACTCTTTGGCATATATTTAATAGAGACGAATATCTACGTTTAATGGAAGGAGATAAACTTGATGCAAATTCATGTTGTAAAAAGTGGAGAAACAGTAATGAGTATTGCAGATTTTTATGGAGTTGAACGCCAAGCACTCATTAATTCAAATGCTCTTGTAGCTCCTTATAAAATAATAAAAGGTCAATCACTTGTTGTACCAACTACAGGAAACGAATATTTTGTTCAACCCGGTGATAACTTATATGATTTAGCTTTAACTTATGGTGTAACATCAAGTCAAATTGCAACTTTAAGTGGAATTAGTCCATATGCTTCATTAAATGTCGGTCAAAAGCTACATCTTCCACCACGAAAAAAAAGAAATATCGAATCAATTGGCTATTTACAACCTACTTCAAATCCAATTAGACCTGCTCTTGAAGAATCGGCTCGAACAGAAAGTAAGTTTTTAACCTATTTAGCACATTTTAGCTTTGATGCAAAAAGAGATGGTACACTATCAGAACCGCCGATTGGAAACATTCCTCAAATCGCAAAGGATAATCGCTGTATTTATATGATGGTTGTCTCTAACCTTGAAAATGGACAGTTTTCAACATCACTCGCAACCGATATATTACAAAGTCCAGCAGTTCAAGATAAACTGATAAATACAATTATTAGTACTGCTAATAAATACGGATTTAGGGAAGTAAATATAGACTTTGAAGATGTTGCTTCAACTGATCGTGTAGCTTATATTAATTTTTTAAATAAAGTAAAATCAAGGCTACCTCAGGGATTCATATTGAGTGCTACTTTAATACCAAAAACAAGTTCAAACCAAAAGGGTAGATTTTACGAAGCTCATGATTATGCTAACATAGGTAAAGTTGTGGACTTTGTTGTAATCATGACATATGATTGGGGTTGGCAAGGCGGTCCTCCTATGGCCGTATCACCGATTGATCAAGTTCGTAAAGTAATCAACTATGCGAAGACCGTAATTCCTGTACCAAAAATTGTAATGGGTCAAAATTTATATGGATTTGACTGGAAAGTTCCATTTAAACAAGGTACTATGGCTAAGGCATTAAGTGCTGAAGCTGCTACAAATTTAGCAATTCAAATGACAAACGAAATCCTGTTTGATAACAAAGCTAGAGCACCTCATTTCCGATATACAGAATCAAATGGTCAAAAACATGAAGTTTGGTTTGAAGATGCAAGATCAATTCAAGCCAAGTTTAACTTAATAAAAGAAGAGAAAATACGAGGTATATCGTATTGGAAATTAGGATTACCATTTATTCAAAATTGGGAGCTTCTTGAAGCTAATTTTAATGTAGTTAAAAGAGCATAAAGAAAAGCTAGGTATTTATGAGGCTAACTCCTAAATACCTAGCTTCTTTTTTTAATCAATCATTTGCATCATTAAATGCTTGCTCGTCTTTAAGCTCGCTTTCTAATGCTGTTATAGCTTCCTCGCGACGTTGATTTTTAGCTAATGCATTTTGACGATCCTGTTCATTTCCGAATTTCATTGAAGCTTCTGCTTCTTTCATATTTTCCTTCGTATTATTAATCATATCTTGGATTTTACTTGCATTATCACTACGATCATCTGGCTTTGGTGTATTTGTATATTCCATCAAAAATCACTCCAATTCAAAATTATGTTTTTGTGTTTTGGTTATTTACCCGTTATCTACGATAGGTTGTTTACCAGTAGGATCTTTATATTGCATTTGTTTACCTTTATTCCCACCAGCTGCTTTGTTTTGAGTACCCACATGATTTGGTACAAAATCTTTAGGATGTTTTTTTGGATTTCCCATTTTATCGCCCCCTAGCGATAGTATGGGTTATGTTGCAGTAAATATGTAAGAGGAATTTAAAAAAAGACCAATTTTGACAACAAAAAAAGAAGGAAATATTTCCTTCTCCTTAAAGTGTAAAAAAGTCCCAAATATAACTAATTTACTCCACTTTAGCTTTTCTTTCTAAACGTTCTTCTAGTCGATCATATATTTTATTCAAAGCATCTTCATCATTTAATAGAGAATTTTTATTTTCAAGAATTAATTCTTGAAACGATTTATGTCTTTTCTTTCTCAAAACAATCACCTCTTCTTTTTATGTTAGTATTGCCAAAAAAAAGAGTTTTCTTACATTTTAGTAAATTTTTTCTTATTTTAAAAATGCATTTAATTGTTTTTCAGTTAATGGTCCAATTTGCTTAAAAACTACTTCTCCATTTGGATTAATAAAGTATGTAGTTGGTATTGAAATCACACCATATTTACGAAAATTATCACCGTTTTCATCAATTAAAATTCGATAATTCATACTATTTTTATTAACAAAGTTCTTGATAAAATTTAAATCCTTTTTCTCGCCAATATAATCCGCAACACCGATCATTTCAATATCCTTATGCTCTTGATGGAATTTCTCTAATGCTGGTATCTCGTCTTGACAAGGAGGGCACCAAGTAGCCCAGAAGTTTAAGATTACTTTCTTACCTTTGAATGAAGATAATTTAACCTTCTTTTCATCTAAAGTCATCAATTGTATGTCAGGTGCCTGCTGTCCAACTTGAACACCTAATTTTTGAATTGAAGCAATATAAGCATCATTATTATTACTGACTTTTTTTTCTTCTTCTTTTTTCTCATATAATTGAAAAATTGAATATCCTAACGCTACTAAAAGTATCAGCAAAGGAATTACTTTTTTCATACAAATCACCCTTTTAATGAACTATCTCTATTTAACCATAATAAATACAAAAGTGGAACAAGCTCGCATATCTTCTTATACAATATCTCTTTGGATTACCTTTATATACTATTTTCAATTCAAATTATCTTAATATAGATCCACTTTTTTATATTTTTTACAGGAATGCCCTATTAATTCGTTATTTTTTTATCCATTTAGTCCATTTGGGTGTAAGGCTGATCGATTCGGTCTTTTAAATTACTGATATACGGAATTTAATTGTGATTCCACAGATTTAATTGCAATTTCTGGTTTTTATTTGCGATTCAACAGTTTTAAACGCGATGCACCTACCCGAAATCAAAAAAAACACGGTCCTATAAAGACCGTGTTTTCTATACAAATTAATGAGTTACTTTAGAATTATTTAATTTATCACGTAATACCATTTGTAAGATACCACCATGACGGTAGTAGTCGATTTCAACTTCGCTGTCGAAACGAGCAACTACATCAAATTCTACAGTTGTACCGTCTTCTTTTGTTGCAGTTACTTTTACAAGGTCACGTGGTTTAACATTCTCATCTACATTAACAGCAAATACCTCTTTACCTGTTAATCCAAATGTTTCAGCATTTTCACCATCTTTAAATTGAAGTGGTAAAACACCCATTAATACTAAGTTACTTCTATGAATACGCTCAAAGCTTTCAGCTAGAACTGTTTTGATACCTAAAAGATTTGTTCCTTTAGCAGCCCAGTCACGAGAACTTCCCATACCGTAGTCATTTCCTGCTAAAATCATTAATCCAGTACCATCTTCTTTATAACGCATTGCTGCATCATAAATTGACATAACTTCGCCAGTTGGCCAGTAAGTAGTGTATCCACCTTCTGTACCTGGAGCGATTTGGTTACGGATACGGATATTAGCAAATGTACCACGCATCATTACATCGTGGTTACCACGACGAGAACCGTATGAGTTAAAGTCTACAGGTTTAACACCTTTACTTTGTAAGTAAAGTCCTGCAGGAGTTGTTTTACCGATTGAACCAGCTGGTGAAATGTGGTCAGTTGTTACTGAATCACCGAATTTACCAACGATTTTTAAACCATCTAATGGTTTAACTACGCCTGGCTCTTTTGATAATCCTTCAAAGAATGGAGGATTTGCGATATAAGTTGATTCGCTATCCCATTTGTATAATGAATCATCAGTTGTTTGAATTTCGTTCCAACGTTTGTTATCTTCAAATACTCTTTCGTATTCTTTTTTGAATAATTCAGGAGTAACTGTAGATGCAACTACTTCTTGAACTTCTGCAGATGTTGGCCAAATATCTTTTAAGAATACATCGTTTCCATCTTTATCTTGACCGATTGGCTCAACCGAGAAGTCGATATTTACATTACCTGCTAACGCGTAAGCAACTACTAGTGGTGGTGATGCTAAGTAGTTACCTTTAACTTGAGGATGAATACGTCCTTCGAAGTTACGGTTACCAGAAAGTACAGATGTTACTAACATATCATTTTCAGCAATAGCTGCTTCCATTTCAGGTGCTAATGGACCAGAGTTACCGATACATGTAGTACATCCATAACCAACAATGTTAAATCCTAATTGATTTAAGAAAGGAATTAAGCCAGCTTCTTGTAAATATCCACTAACAACTTTAGATCCAGGAGCTAATGAAGTTTTTACATAAGCAGGTACTGTTAAACCTTTTTCAACAGCTTTTTTAGCTACTAAACCAGCACCTAACATAACGTATGGGTTTGAAGTATTTGTACAACTTGTGATTGCTGCAATTGCAACTGCACCAGTTTTAAAAGTTGTTTCAGTACCGTTTTCAAATTTAACAGCTACCTCTTTATCTAATGCTTCATCAGTTAAACCGAAACCTGCATTACCCATTGGGGCAGAAACTGCTGCTTGGAATGATTTTTTCATATCAGATAATGGAATTAAATCTTGTGGACGTTTTGGACCAGAAAGATTTGATTCAATTTCTGAAAGATTGATTTCTACTAAATCAGTAAATGTAGGATCTTCTAAGTCAGCTGTATAGAATAAATCATTAGCTTTGCAGTAAGCTTCAACTAATTGAATTTGCTCTTCAGAACGACCTGTTAAACGTAAGTAGTTAAGTGCCTCAACATCAACTGGGAAGAATCCACATGTTGCACCGTATTCAGGAGCCATGTTTGCAATTGTAGCACGGTCTGCTAAAGGCATGCTTTGTAAACCTGGTCCAAAGAACTCAACAAATTTATTTACTACACCTTTTTTACGTAAAACTTCAGTAACTTTTAACGCAACATCAGTTGCAGTTGTTCCACTTGGTAAAGCACCAGTTAATTTAACACCGATAACTTCTGGAACTGGGAAATATGATGGTTGACCAAGCATACCTGCTTCAGCTTCAATACCACCTACACCCCAACCTAATACACCAATACCATTAATCATAGTAGTATGAGAGTCAGTACCTACTAATGTATCAGGGAATGCAACAACTTCACCATCTTCATTTGCAATTGCATGCACTACATTTGCTAAGTATTCTAAGTTAACTTGGTGTACGATACCAGTTGCTGGTGGAACAGCACGATAGTTATTAAATGCTTTTTGAGCCCAGCTTAAGAATTGGTAACGCTCTTCGTTACGTGAAAATTCTAAATCCATATTGAAATCTAATGCATCAACTGAACCAGCTTTATCAACCATTACAGAGTGGTCAATTACTAGGTCTACTGGAATTTCCGGATTAATTACTTCAGGGTCTCCACCCATGTCAGCCATTGCCTTACGTAATGAAGCTAAGTCAACTACTGCTGGAACACCTGTGAAGTCTTGTAAAATAACACGAGAAGGTTTAAACGGAACATCTACATCTTGTAGCTCGCTTGTTCCCCATTTTGCTAAATTTTCAACATGATCTTTTGTAATTACTCTTCCATCTACTTGACGAAGAACTGATTCTAGTAACACTTTAATCGAATAAGGTAATTTACCGATTTTAGCTACTCCAGCTTCCTCAATTGCTTTTAAGCGATAATAATGATAAGTTTTATCGTTCGCAGTAAATGTCGAACGAGATTTGAAAACGTCATTTTTCCCCATGTTTTCTTCCCCCTATTAAGCAAAAAATGTCTGAATATATTTACTATCCAAACTTTTCAATACCTTACAATAATATATTATTACAATGTATACCATAAGTAAATAACAAGTAACTTATCATTTGTAATAAGTATTACTTATGACCTTTTAAATCAAATACGTCAT
>NZ_SCFN01000022.1 GCF_004138285.1 Gottfriedia acidiceleris
CTGATATGAACGAAACTGTCAACTCACCATACCCAAATGCCGTTTCGTTCATTATGACTAAGAATTTGTTAGTTGAAGAAAAAATTTTTTTAAATGTCTTCTATCATATTTTCTGTACTTCGATTAATCCATCTTTTTTTAAGAATTCATCCCACTCTTCTCGCAATA
Organism: Gottfriedia acidiceleris; assembly: GCF_004138285.1. Taxonomy (GTDB): domain Bacteria; phylum Bacillota; class Bacilli; order Bacillales; family Bacillaceae_G; genus Gottfriedia; species Gottfriedia acidiceleris_A. Next base: position 169 of record NZ_SCFN01000022.1, read on the forward strand.
ACCCCATACGAATTGAGTCATAATAGTTCCCATCATAAAAACGACATTTTCTTAATCTTGCTTCCATTGTCATTCCTAATTTTTCTCCAACTTTAATCATACGATGATTACCAGACCAAGTTGTATAACCTACACGTACAAGAGGTAGTGTATTAAATAAATGATTAATCCAAAGTTTTAAAGCTCTTGTACCAAAACCTCCACTCCAATAGTTGGGATCATAAATACCTATGCCCATTTCAAGCCAATTAGATGGTTTATGTTCCCAATAAAAGCTAACTGTTCCAATGACTTTTCCATCTACTTCAACAATCCATCTATCCTCTTGATTAACAATGGAATCCTTAGTTTTCAAATAGTCCTCAAAAGTGACAGCTTTATGTTCAAAATATGGTGCATCCCATTTCTTCCACTCTGGTGAACTCTCTTTATACATCAATGTCCAAAGTGAAAATAAGTCTTCTTCATGAATTGGTCTAATTCGTAATGGCAAATTATTATTCAACTTATCTGCTCCTTCTCTAATAATATTTCGGTAGATATTACCAAAATAAGTTCAAAATCTTATATTCAACTTATGCATGCGGTAGTTTAATAACTTGGAGGTTAAATACGATCAGTATCCGTATCAATAACAAAATCAACTTCATCATCAATAAACAGTCTTTCTCCTTGATATAACTGGTATTTTTGAAAGGATAATATCTGAAAACAAATCAATACAAAATTGATTATTAAATTCAACACTAAGATCCTCTATTGGTTCAAAATGAAGAATATTAGAGATAGGCAGATTTAAGATATGATTCTTTATTATCGTAATAAAATGACACCTTTAATATCACAGCTACCGATTATGATATTTTGATAATCTCTTAATCTTCATGTACATTCAACATTTAAAAACAAAAAAACAGGAGAACAAGTTAATACCTGCTCTTCCTGCCTTTGATGTCACTCTTATTTTGGCTGCATACGAATTGCACCATCTAAACGGATCACTTCACCATTTAACATTGGATTTTCAACAATGCTTTTTGCTAAGTGTGCATATTCTGATGGCTTACCAAGACGTGATGGGAATGGAACCATATTTCCTAATGATTCTCTAGCTTTTTCTGGTAATACATCGAACATTGGCGTTTCAAATATACCAGGAGCAATACTCATTACTCTGATACCGTATCTTGATAAATCCCTAGCAATTGGTAATGTCATTCCAGCTACTGCACTTTTTGATGCACCGTAAGCTGCTTGCCCCATTTGGCCATCAAATGCTGCTACTGATGCGGTGTTAATAATAACACCTCTTTCACCAAATTCATTTGGTTCATTGTTAATCATTTGTTCAGCTGCTAAACGAATAACGTTAAACGTACCAACTAAGTTTACATTAATGATTTTTTGGAAAGATTCTAATGAATGAATTCCGTCTCTTTTAATTACTTTTTCAGCTAAAACAATACCTGCACAGTTTACTACTGTATTAAATGAACCATATTTAGTTAAAACATTACTAATTGAATTTTTTACGCTCTCCTCTGAAGATACATCTGTTTTTTCAAAACAAACATTGTCCTCGCCTAATTCAGAAATTAAGCTAGCAGCTCTTTCTTCATTTAAATCGAAAATAGCAGCTTTCCCACCATTTTCTACGATCATTCTAACTGTACCTGCACCAAGACCTGATGCTCCACCTGTAACGATTGCTATACTATCACGAATATTCATTTTTTAAATCCCCCAGTTTGTTGTTGGTTATTAATTTAATCTCTCAATAATCGTTGCATTTGCCATACCATGGCCTTCACAGATCGCTTGTAATCCAAAACGTCCGCCTGTTTTCTCTAAAGCATTACACAATGTAACCATAACCCTTGCACCACTAGCACCAAGTGGGTGACCTAATGCGATCGCTCCACCGAATATATTTAATTTTTCAAATGGTACATTTAATTCTTTTTGCCATGCTAAAGGAACTGAAGCAAATGCTTCATTTATTTCAAACAAATCGATTTGATCGATTGTTAAACCACATTTATGTAGAACTTTTTGTGTTGCTTGAATTGGCCCAGTTAACATTAATTGAGGGTCAGATCCTACTACCGTTCTCCCAATAATTCGAAACTTTGGCTTAAATCCTAATTGATGAGCTTTTTCTTTGCTCATTAAAAGGAGTCCTGCTGCTCCATCACTAATTTGACTTGCATTTCCTGCAGTAACCGAACCACTTTCAGTAAATGCTGGTTTTAAAGTAGATAATTTCTCAATTGAAGAGTTTTCTCTCGGTCCTTCATCTTTCGTAACTTTAACAAGTTCACCTTCTTGATTAGTAACAGAAACTGCAACAATTTCGTCTTCAAAATAGCCTTGTTTCATTGCTTTTAATGCTTTTTGATGGCTATTATAAGCAAATTCATCTTGCTCACTTCGACTGATATTCCACTTCTCATTTATTCGTTCTGCTGAGATTCCTTGGTTAAAGTCACCAAACATATTAGTTAGTTTTTCATTCCATTTTGATCCTTTTAAATTCGAAAACATTGGTACACGTGTCATACTTTCAACACCAGCTGCAATGACAATGTCCATATCTCCACTTAAGATGGCTTGTGATGCAAAATGGACAGATTGTTGACTTGACCCGCATTGACGGTCAATTGTAACACCAGGCACTTCAATTGGTAGACCTGCTAATAAAGCAGCAACTCTACCAATATCACCAGCCTGTTCACCAATTTGAGTAACACAACCCATAATCACATCATCAATTTCTTTCGGATCAAATTCATTTCGACTTACTAATTCCTTTAGTACAATTGCAGCTAAGTCATCAGGTCTTGTTTCGCTAAAGCTGCCGCCTCTTTTACCAATAGGTGTTCTTAAAGCATCAACAATAACTACTTCTCTCATAAATTTGATCCTCCAATTTTAATTCTGATTTAATTTAATCCCATTTGTTTTGCGATAATTGTCTTCATAATTTCATTTGTACCTGCGTAAATTGACATGATTTGAATATCTCTGAAACGTCTAGCAATCTCGTATTCTTCCATATATCCATATCCACCATGCAATTGAAGACACTCTGAAGCTACTTTTTTACCTAAATCTGTAATCCACCATTTTGCCATCGATACTTGCTTAACAACATTTACGCCTTCCATATGCTTATAAATTAAGTCCTCTATAAAAGTACGACCAATTTCAATTTCAGTAGCCAATTCTACAAGTTTAAATTGAGTATTTTGGAACCCAGCAATTGATTTTCCAAATGCTTTTCTACTTTTCACATACTCAGTTGTCACTTTCAACATTTCTTCAGCTGAAACTAATGCTTCTAAAGCAACTACTAATCTTTCTTGCTGTAATTTTTCCATTAAGTAATAGAAGCCTTTTCCTTCTTCTCCTAATAAATTCTTTACAGGTACTTTAGCATCTTGAAAAATTAATTCAGCCGTATCTTGGCTATGAAGTCCTACTTTATTCAACTTCTTTCCTCTAGAAAACCCAACTGTATCTTTTTCGACAACTAGCAAGCTTATTCCTTTATGAGCAGGTCGAATTGTCGTATCAGTTTTAACGGCAATAATAATAAGGTCTGAATGAATACCATTCGTAATAAACGTTTTCTCACCATTAACGATATAGTAATCTCCTTCTTTTACCGCAGTTGTTTTAATATTTGCTAAATCTGATCCAGCACCTGGTTCAGTCATAGCAACTGCACTAATATATTCACCTGAAATACATTTAGGCAACCATTCCATTTTTTGCTCTTCATTTGCATAAGCAGTCAAATATGGTACAACAATATCATTGTGTAATGCTACACCAACTAAACTTGAACCAACTTTCTCAAGTTCCTCTATAATAATGACTGAATAGCCAAAATCTACACCTAACCCACCATATTTTTCGTCAACATAAGGACACAAAAATCCTTCATTTCCTAATTTATCCCAGAATTCTCTAGGTATCATTTTGTTTTGTTCCCACTCTTCATAGAATGGTGCAGCTTCTTTTTGTAAGAACTTTCTAAGAGCCGTGCGGAAGATTTCATGTTCTCTAGTTAAGTAAGAATGTTTCATAATAAGCCCCCCAAAATATTTAATCACTTCGATAAAACGCTTACAATACTCAAAATACTAAATTTTTAAAATATTACATTTGTAATAATCATATGATGTTAATTATAATTTATCAAGGAGCAAAAAAAAAAAGAACTGAATAGTTCAGTTCTTTTGATTGAAGACAAACTCATAGAAATAATACAAATTAACCAATTTTAACCGTAATCTTACCAAAATTATTTCCTTCACCCATTCTTTGTAATGCACTAATGACATCCGTAAATTCAAATGATTGATCTATGATTGGTTTAATTTTATGTTCTTCAAAAAATGCTAACATTTGTTCAAACTCTCTTGGACTTCCCATAGTTGTCCCTCTAATATCCATATTTTTAAAGAATACTTTTGGCAATACTGTTTGAGGAACTGGTCCATTTGTCGCACCGAATGATACGATTCTTCCACCTTGAGCAGTCAAATCAATTAATCGATTAAATGATTCTCCACCAACTCCATCGATTGTAAGATTTACAAATCCATATTCTTTACGAAGCTTTTTATACCAATCATTTTCCCGATAATTAAAACCAGCAGTCGCACCCATTTCGATTGCCTTTTCAATTTTTTCATTGCTACTAGATGTAACTAGTACTTTTGATCCGAATGCTACAGCAATTTGCAGTGCATATAATGCCACCCCACTACCAATACCTGGAATCAATACTGTATCATTCTTTTGTAATTGACCACGTGTAATTAATGCTCTATATGCAGTAAGTGCAGCTAATGGAATTGCTGCAGCCTCTTCCCATGACAAATACTCAGGTTTTTTATAAACATTTTCAACTGGTAGTTTAATAAATTCAGCAAATGTACCATTAGAAGGCATTCCAAGTACAGTAAATTCATCAGAATTGATATCGTCACGATCTCCCCAGTTTAAACTTGGGTTCATGATAACTTCATCGCCTACAGTAAACCCCGTTACTTCGTCTCCAATAGCCTCAATAACTCCAGCACCGTCTGATCCTAAAATTCCATCTAACTTCATCCCTGGATACATACCGTGAGTAATAAAAAAGTCACGTCTGTTTAATGATGCTGCCTTTAACTTAATTACTACTTCATTCGGATGAACAGTACCAATCTCAACATTTTCCAATTTTAGTGACTCTGGCCCTTTAGTGTCTCTTAAAATATAAGCTTTCAATTACATCACTCCTATTCATGAAAAAATAAATATGTAAAAAGACGATTAATAAATCTTACTCAATTTTATTTTACCAAAAAAGTTAAATACGGTTTAGTAAAATGATTAGGTAGGAAAGAGTGTGGGGGAAATATGAGGTGTATTCTGAGATTTATATGCTATAGTTTATGAGTTTTAGGGAAGGATTTTAGATTTTAATAGGATTTTGTTTTACTTTATCTATTAATTATGTGTTTTTATATTTATTCTAACAAATGCGGTACGTGAAATTCCTTTCTTATGTCTTTGATAGAGTGTGTATCCTCATTTGTTCGATTCATAATAAACAAGTCATTTATTTGCAAAGTGCTTCTATTTTTGTAAGAATTGAAAACTATTTTAAAAGATTTACTAGTTTTTAAGCTTATTTTGAAGGTTACATACAGATTGGATCATCTAATTTGCAGTTTTGGATATTTTGTTTGCACTTTTGACGTTTTTAATTGCAGTTGTTAAAAACGACAATCCACTAATAGTCACTAATTACAGATTATTATCACCCTATTTTTTCGAACGTTCTTTCCTATTGAAATAATAGTAACTTAAACTTCTATCCTACTAAAATTAATTTCCACAGGAATAATCTACTGGATTCAAAATAGAAGTATCTTTATGTTAAAAAATTACAAATTTTCTGATATTATTACACTTCAATTTGTCAAAACCTGTTTTATCTCCAATAAATATGTCTCTTTGCAAACAACAAGAATGTGTTTTTATTTCCTTTTAAACTATTTTTTATTATATTTATATATTTTTTTAATTTGAAAGATTTACTAAACAAAAAAACTCTCACCACTTAGAGAGTCGAAATGTTTTTTAATTTGATAGAAAAAAGATTCCTATTGCACTAGGACCAGTGTGGACGCCGACTGCTGAACCAACTGAGTTTTCAATTATTTGTTCACTACCTAATAGATCCTTTAATTGCTTAATAAATTGTTCTGTAACATCATCTTTTACCCCATATACAACTCCAACATTTTTACTGAGTGCATCTTTTCGAATCTTCATTAGTTCAAGCATTCGATTTAATGCTTTTTTTCGACCTCGTACCTTTTCAAGTGGTTTAAATTTCCCTTCGCTAACTTCCATAATCGGATTTATATTTAGCATTCCACCTAAAAATCCCGCAAACTTACCGACACGACCGCCTCTTATTAAATATTGGAGATCTTCTATCGTGAAAATATGTTGGATCTTATTTATATTGTAATTTAATTGTTTCATTAGATTCTCAAATGATTCATTATTATTTAAGCCTTTTATTAACTCCATAACTAATACACAAATTCCAAGTGATACTGATCTAGTATCAATTATATGAATAGAGGCTTTTGGATTGCTTTCTACTATATCTAGTTTTACTAATTGTGCAAAATTATACGTACCAGACAAGTCACCTGAGCAAGTAAGATAGACACAATTTTGATCTGTACTACACGAGACTAAAGTTTGATAAATTGCATCATAAGAAGGTAAAGATGAAGTAAAGTTCTCCCCATTTTTCATTCTTTGCATTAACTCATGTGATTGTAAATTTACTCCATCAAGATACTCTTTTTCTAATTGGTCATAGACTCTTAATGGAATGACTGAAATATCATATTTTTTCAATAGATCAGTTGGAAGATCAGAAGAGCTATCTACAATTATTTTTAGGTTCAATTTAATCACCTCGCTCTAGATTAATCTTATTAAAAAATAATCTAAATATTCAAATAAATATTTTTCATTTAAATTAATTTAATCGACAAATTAGCATTAGAAAAGGAGCATATTACCTATTTTCCATAAACTTCTTGCTTACAATTAAAAAGAAGTGTCTCATAAGTAGTTAGCTTATAAGACACTTCTTTTTTAGTTATGCGTGTAATTTTTCATATTTTTCAATGTCATTTTCATATTTCATCGTAATCGAAATATCATCTAAGCCATTTAGTAACTTTTCTTTCCAAACAGGATCGATTGAAAAATCAAATTCCCCAAATATTGTTTTTACGACTTGTTTTTCCAAATCTACTTCAATTTCTTGATTTCCACTTAATGTAGCTAATTGTGAGCGAATCTCATCATTTAAGACAATCGGGAGCATGCCATTTTTTATACAGTTATTGTAGAAAATATCTGCGAAGCTACCAGCAATAATAATTGTAAATCCATAATCATTTAACGCCCAAGGTGCGTGTTCTCTAGATGAACCGCAACCAAAATTATTTCCACTAATTAAGATTGAAGCATTTTTTCGATCGTCATCATTTAATGAAAAAGATTTATTAGGTGAGCGATCATCATGATATCGCCATTCATCGAATAAAAATTCACCAAAGCCAGTTCGTTCTATTCGCTTTAAATATTGTTTTGGAATAATTTGGTCTGTGTCGATATTATCTAACATAATTGATACAGTTGTGCCTTTATGCGTACGTAACGGTTTCATTTGCTTGCTCCTTTCGAATATCAATAAAATGACCATGTACTGCAGCAGCCGCTGCCATTACTGGACTTACTAAATGTGTTCTTGCTCCTTTACCTTGTCTTCCTTCAAAGTTTCGGTTTGAAGTAGATGCACAATGTTCTCCAGCTGGTACTTGGTCTGGATTCATTGCTAGACACATTGAACAACCAGCTTCCCTCCATTCAAATCCTGCTTCTATAAAGACTTTATGTAGTCCTTTTGCCATCGCTGCATTTCGAACCTTTTTTGATCCTGGAACAACTAATGCACTAACATCAGATTTTACTTTCTTTCCTTTAAGATAATTTGCCGCTTCCTCTAAATCTGACAATCTAGAATTTGTACATGAACCAATGAATACATGTTGAACTGGAATCTCTTTAGGTGTGATTTCCGGCTTTAATCCCATATATTCATATGCTCGTTCGTAGTTCTCATCCTTGGCTTTTGGAAGGACTTCATCAATTCTTACACCCATTCCAGGATTTGTTCCCCAAGTAACGTATGGTGCAAGGGTTGCTACATCCACTTCAATTGTTTTATCAAATGTTGCTCCCTCTTCTGTATATAATTTCTTCCATTCTACTAATTTTTCATCATATGAATTTATTGTATATTTTCGACCTTTTAAATAATCGAAAGTTTTTTGATCAGGAGCAACTAATCCTGCTTTTGCTCCACCCTCAATCGCCATATTACATAAAGTCATTCGCTCTTCCATTGACATATTTGTAATTGCTTCACCATAAAACTCAATGACAAATCCAGTTCCCATTGAAACACCATAAGTTGCTAGTAAATGAAGAATGATATCTTTAGCATATACACCTTTTGGAAGCTTTCCATCAAGTTTCACACCCATTGATTTCGGCTTAACTTGCCATAAAGTTTGTGTTGCTAAAACATGTTCAACTTCGCTTGTTCCAATTCCAAAAGCTAAAGCACCAAATGCACCGTGGGTAGATGTATGACTATCTCCACATACAATTGTTTTTCCCGGCTGAGTTAATCCAAGTTCTGGTCCAATTACGTGGACTATGCCTTGGTCCTCATCCGTAATATCTGCTAATGGAATATTGAACTCCTGACAATTATTTCTTAAAGTATCCATTTGTTGTTTTGCAATTAAGTCAGTGATGACTAATTGATTTTTTGTTGGTACATTATGATCCATTGTCGCAAAGGTTAATTCTGGTCTTCTTACTTTTCGATTGGATAATCTCAATCCTTCGAAAGCTTGCGGAGAAGTTACCTCATGGACTAAATGTAAATCGATATACAAAAGCTGGGGTTTACCTACTTCACCAGTTACAACATGATTTTGCCAAAGTTTATCAAACAATGTTTGTTTCATCGAATAGTACCTCCAACTGTTTGAAATTGTAATTCCTTTACTACTTGTTCTGTAAATTCAATCGTTGAACTTTTACCACCTAGGTCACCAGTTAAAAAGCCATTATTTATTGAATTAACAATCGCGTTTTCAATTGAGTTTGCTTCATCAACTAAGTTAAAATCGCGAAGCATCATCGAAACTGACCTTAATATTGCAATAGGGTTAGCCTTATTTTGTCCTGCGATATCTGGTGCTGAACCGTGAATTGGTTCATATAATGAAGGACCCTTTCCAGATCTACTTGCAGAAGGTAGCATTCCTAATGAACCAGTAATCATCGAAGCTTCATCGCTTAAAATATCCCCAAATAAATTTTCAGTAACGATTACATCAAACCTTCTTGGGTTTCGAATTAACTCCATCGCGGCTGCATCAACAAGAATATGCTCAACTTCTACTTCTGGATAGTTTGAACTTAGTTCATTTACAATTTTTCTCCAAAGTTTACTAGATTCTAATACATTCGCTTTATCAACTGATGTGAGTTTGCCTTTTCTAGTTTTTGCTAACTCAAATCCATATGTTACAATTCGTTCAATTTCTTCTCTAGTATAGGAAAGAGTATCCGTTGCTTCATTCTCATTATGGAAACGAGGTTCGGAAAAATAAATTCCGCCTGTTAATTCTCGAACGACAACAAAGCTTACATTTTTTACTTGTTCAGATTTTAAAGGAGAATGATTTACAAGTTCATCATATACATCGACTGGTCGAATGTTTGCGTATAAATTAAGTGATTTTCTTAACCTTAATAAGCCACTTTCTGGCCGTTCAACACCTTGATCCCATTTTGGTCCGCCTACTGCTGCCAATAATACGGCATCCGAATTTAAACAATTATCTAATGTTTCTTTCGGTAATGAAGTGCCTGTTTCGTCGATCGCGTGACCTCCGAATAAATTTGTTGAAAAAGTAAAGTCATGTTGATAATATTGTGCAATCTGTTCTAAAACCTGTACAGCTGAATTCATAATTTCTGGTCCGATTCCGTCTCCTGGAAGACATGCGATCTTTAATTTCATTTTAGAACCTCCTTTTTGCTCCACTTACTAATAATGTTTAATAAATCTGCATCTGTAATTTCTTTCTTTGAATCTGTCAAAGCTTTAAATTGAATAAACGCTTCGTTTATAATTTCTGTTGAAAAGTTGAATCCAAGTTCTTTTAATCTGTCTGTAAAAGCATGACGTCCTGAATGTTTCCCTAATACTAATGAGTTTGTAGAAAGTCCAATTAATGAAGGGGGTATAATTTCATATGTTGTTGGTTCTTTTAGTACGCCATCTTGATGAATACCTGATTCATGAGCAAATGCATTTGTACCAACAATTGCTTTATTCTTCTGGACAACCATACCTGTAAGACGACTAACAAGTTCACTTGTCTTCGTAATTTCTTGTAATCGTAAATTAGTATTTTTCCGGTAAACATCTTCCCTAATATGTAGTGCAACGGCTATTTCTTCTAGTGCTGCATTTCCTGCTCTTTCCCCAATTCCATTTACGGTGCATTCAACTTGGGTTGCTCCAGCCTGTATAGCAGCTAAAGAATTCGCTACTGCCATTCCTAAGTCATCATGACAGTGACAAGAAAAAATTGCTTTATGATAAGACGGTACATTTTCTTGTAAATATTTAAATAGATCATAGTATTCTGAAGGACTTGTGTAACCGACAGTATCCGGAATATTAATCACATCTGCACCTGCTTTAATAGCAGTCTCTGCGAATTCGGCAAGGAATGCTCGATCAGTACGACATGCATCCTCAGCTGAAATTTGGACTTTTGGAAAAAAGGATTTTGCAAGTTGCACACAATGTTTAGCAGTTTCCAAAACTTCTAATCTCGTCATGTTTAATTTATATTTCATATGAATGTCACTTGTTGCAAGAAAAATATGAAGTCTCGGTTCTGCAGCATTTTTTAACGCATCCCATGCTGTTTTAATATCTGAATCTTTTGCGCGAGATAGGCTTGAGACGGAGACAGAACGAATCTGTCTCGCAATCTCTTGAACACCTAAAAAGTCACCTTCTGAGGAAGCGGCAAAACCAGCCTCAATGATATCAACACCTAAAGCTTCTAGTTGTCTTGCAATTTCGAGCTTTTCAAATCGATTTAAATTAACCCCAGGAGATTGTTCGCCATCACGTAATGTTGTATCAAGAAACTGAATTTTACTCATTTTTTATTTCACCTCGACTTTTTCTTTTCTTTGGATAAATGGCATCATTGCACGAAGTTTTTCTCCTACCTCTTCTAACTGATGTTGTTTTTCACTTTCATTAATTTCATTGAATACTGGACGACCATTTTTATTTTCGTTAATCCAGCCTTTAGCAAACGTACCATCTTGAATTTCTGCTAAAATATCTTTCATCGCTAATTTTGACTCATTCGCAACTACTCTAGGACCGGATACGAAATCACCCCACTGTGCAGTATCAGAGATTGAGTATCTCATATAGCTCATTCCGCCTTCGTACATTAAATCAACGATTAGCTTCAACTCATGTAAACACTCAAAGTATGCTACTTCTGGCTGATAACCTGCTTCTACTAATGTTTCAAATCCCGATTTTACTAAAGAAGTTACACCACCACATAGTACCGCTTGTTCTCCGAATAGATCTGTTTCAGTTTCCTCTTTAAATGATGTTTCAAGAACACCCGCTCTTGTAGCACCAATTCCATCAGCATAAGAAAGTGCTACATTTTTTGCTTCGCCTGTTACATCTTGGTATACAGCAAATAATGCTGGAACCGCTGCACCATCGACAAAAGTACGTCGAACAAGATGTCCTGGACCTTTTGGAGCTACTAAAAATACATCAACATTTGCAGGAGGAACAATTTGATTAAAATGAACATTAAATCCGTGTGCAAACGCAAGCGCATTACCACTTTCTAGATACGGTTCAATTTCATTTTTATAAACTGTTGGTTGATGCTCATCTGGTAATAGAATCATTACTACGTCTGCTGCCTTTGAAGCCTCTGCAACCGTAGTTACATGTAGTCCATCATTTGCTGCAGCATCCCATGATTTACCAGGACGACAACCAACAACTACTTTATGACCATTTTCATGTAAATTTAAAGCATGTGCGTGACCTTGTGAACCATAACCAATTACTGCAATCGTTTTCCCTACTAAAACATTTTCCTTCACGTCTGTACCATAATATACTTTAGCCATTTTCAAATTCCTCCAATATTTTTAGTTTTATATTTTTATTTAATAAGAGAGTAGCTTTTGAGCATGCTCCTTATGTTTAGCAGATCTAGTAAATGCGGTTACACCTGTTCGAGCTATTTCTTTTAGTTCGAAAGGTCTTAATAATTCAATCAAAGCCTCTACCTTATCAGAAGTACCAGTTACTTGAACGACAATCTGATCACGGCTTACATCAATAACCGAGGCTCTAAATGGTTCAATTAGACTATAAATTTCATTTCTTGTAGCTGCATTTGTACTCACCTTTATTAAGGCTAGTTCTCTAGCAATAACTGATTCTTCGGTTATATCTGCTACTTTTATCACATCAATTTGCTTGTGAAGCTGTTTAATCAATTGTTCAACCTGTTGTAAATCCTCTACATGTACGACAAACGTAATTCTTGAAATATGATCTTGCTCTGTATGTCCTACAGAAATACTTTCGATATTAAAGCGTCTTCTCGAGATCACTCCTGTAATTCGGTTAAGTACGCCACTGTTATTTAATACAGTCGATGTAATGACTCGTTTCATTATTTCACCCCTTCCATTTCATGAATTCCTTTACCAGGTGGAACCATTGGTGTAACAATTTCAGCTTGATGAATTCGACAATCAATTAATACTGGCCCATCAAATTCAACTGCTTCTCTTAATTGACTTTCAACTAAATTTGGATCTGAGATTGTGATCCCTTTAATGCCATAGGCTTCTGCAAGTTTTGTGAAACTTGGTTGGCAGTCTAATAGAGAACTAGAGAAGCGGTCATTATAAAAGGCTGATTGCCACTGTCTTACCATTCCTAAAGCTGCGTTATTTAAAATTAAAATTTTAACTTGTAAATTATGTTCCTTGATCATGCTCAATTCTTGCAATGTCATTTGGAATCCGGCATCACCTACGATGGCTACAACTAATTCATCAGGCTTTGCAAATTGTGCTCCAATTGCAGCTGGTAATCCAAATCCCATCGTTCCAAGTCCACCTGATGTGATCCATTTATGTGGTTCAACAAAAGGATAATACTGAGCTGCCCACATTTGATGTTGACCTACATCTGTGGAAATCGTCGCTTTTCCATTTGTAATCGAATGGAGTAAAGTTAAGACAGTTTGTGGCTTAATAACTTCTCTACTTGGTTCATACTGTAAAGGAAAGGCCTCTTTACGACTTTTAAGCAATTCTAACCATTCACTATGATTTTGTTTATCTACTTTTTGTTTTAATAGAACTTTCAGAACTTCCTTAGCACATCCAACAATTGGAATATTTGTAGGAATAACTTTGTTTATTTCGGCAGGGTCTATATCGATATGTGCTACAATCGCGTCTTTAGCAAAGTGTGCTAAATTACCCGTTAACCTGTCATCAAATCTTGCTCCGATGTTAATTAGTAAATCACTTTCATACATTGCCATATTTGCTGTATAAGTTCCGTGCATGCCCCCCATTCCAAGGAATAATTCCTCATTTGCTGGAAATCCACCTAGCCCTAAAAGCGTATTTACAACTGGGATATTGAACTTTTTAATAAATTCAGTAAACTCATCAGCTGCTTTTGCATGTAATATACCTGCTCCAGCTAATACAACCGGTTTTTTAGCTTTTTCAATTGCTCCTATTAACTTTGTAATTTGAATATAATTTGGCTCATATGTCGGTTGATAACCTGGTAAATGAACTTCTATTTCGTCTTTTTTCAATCCTTTTTCAACCATCATATTTTTTGGTAGATCGATGACGACTGGACCTGGACGGCCTGTTGAAGCAATATGGAATGCTTCTTTTACGATTTGTGGGACATCTTCTACATTACGCACTTGGTAGTTATGTTTTGTAACTGGCATTGTGATTCCAATAACATCTGCTTCTTGAAAGGCATCCGTTCCGATTACATTTGTAGCAACCTGACCAGTAAAAACAACTAGTGGTAATGAATCCATCATCGCATCTGCTAAACCAGTAACTACATTTGTTGCACCTGGACCACTTGTTGCGATTACAACTCCTGGACGACCAGTTACTCGTGCATAACCTTCTGCAGCGTGGATGGCCCCTTGTTCATGTCTTGCTAGAATGTGAGGAATATCAGCATCATAAAGTGCATCATATAATGGTAATACTGCCCCTCCAGGGTAACCAAAAATCATTTCAACATTTTCATTTTTCAAAGCATCAATTAGTAAATTTGCACCTGACAATTCTTTTGACAGAGTTCTCATCGAATGATGACTCATTTCTACTTTTCCCTCCATTTTCGGATAAAATTTACCCATTTATTCGCAATAAAAAAAGCCATGACTCCACACTTCAGCAGATGCTGAAGGGGCGAAAGACTTTTCGCGGTACCACCCTTCTTCTTAGGTTAATAACCTAACTTTGGGATTTTGGCTAACCAAAATCTGGTTATAACGTGACCAACGTTCAAGCTTACATTACAAATTAATTCAGCTTGACACTCAAGAGTGAGTTTCATTAATCAAGGTCATCGGTTCACACCAGCCACCGACTCTCTGAAGATCCTTTTCATAACTACTTTTCTCTTTCATTGCTTTTTCATATTTTTAATATTCCGCCTGTATTAGCAGAAGTAACTAACTTTGCATATCTTGCTAAATAACCCGTTTTAACTTTTGGTTCATGTAATTTATATGATGTTTTACGAGATTCTAACGTTTCGTTAGATATTGATAATGTAATACTTCTTGATAAAAGATCGATTATGATTTCATCGCCGTCTTCAATATATGCAATTGGTCCACCTTCAGCCGCTTCTGGAGAAATATGTCCGATTGCAATTCCTCGAGTAGCACCCGAAAAACGACCATCTGTAATTAACGCAACTTTTGTTCCTAAACCTCTTCCGACAATTGAAGAAGTTGGTGCAAGCATTTCAGGCATGCCAGGTCCACCTTTTGGACCCTCATATCGAATGACAACGACATGCCCTTCTTGAACGAGACCTTTGTCAATCGCTTCAACTGCTTCATCGTGTGAGTCAAAACAAATTGCTTCACCAATAAATGTTTGAATTGAAGGGTCAACTGCACCTACTTTAATAACTGCTCCATCTGGGGCTAGATTCCCATGTAAGATTGATAATCCGCCTGTTTGTGAATAAGGATTTTCTTTTTTACGAATCACTTCACTATTGGAGATTGTAGCTTCTTGCACATTCTCGAATAAAGTTTTTCCCGTAATTGTAATGCGGTCACTATTGATTGCTCCAGGTATGGTAGTAAGTTCTTTAATAATTGCTGGAACACCACCTGCTAAATGAACATCATGCATTGAATAGTGAGAGGCGGGACTAATTTTCGATAAATAAGGTACTCTTCTAGCTACGTCATTTATATCCTTTAAGTCGTATTCAACTCCTGCTTCATTTGCGATGGCCATTAAGTGTAAAACAGTATTTGTCGATCCACCCATTGCCATATCTAGTGCAAACGCATCATCAATTGCCTCTTTTGTAATAATGTCTCTTGGTTTTATATCATTTTCAATGCAATCCATTAGATGAAAAGCTGCATCACGGATTAATTGATGTCTGTCTTTACTAGTTGCAAGTATTGTCCCGTTATACGGTAGTGCTACACCAAGCATCTCCATAATGCAATTCATTGAATTTGCTGTGAACATTCCAGAACATGATCCACATGTAGGACATGCTGACTTTTCAATATCGAGTAATTCTTCTACACTCATTTTTCCTGATTTAAAGGCACCTACACCTTCAAATACTGAAACAAGAGAGAGAGCCTTTCCATCTTTAGATAGTCCCCCTGCCATTGGTCCACCTGATACAAAAACTGCTGGTACATTTGTACGAACAGCTGCCATTAGCATTCCGGGTGTGATTTTATCGCAGTTTGGCATATAAAATACTCCATCAAACCAATGTGCATTAATTACAGTTTCGGCTGCATCGGCAATGATTTCCCTACTTGGTAAAGAATACCTCATTCCGATATGCCCCATTGCGATTCCATCATCGACACCAATCGTATTAAACTCAAATGGAACTCCACCAGCATCTCGAATCGCTTGTTTTACAACATCAGCCATTTCCCTTAAATGAATATGACCTGGAACAATATCAATATATGAATTACAAATCGCTATAAATGGTTTATTAAAATCTTCCTCTTTAACACCTGCCGCTAATAATAAGCTACGATGCGGCGCACGGTCGATTCCTTTTTTGATCATGTCACTTCGCACAATTTATCACCCTTGTTTTACGTAAATTTTTTCTCCATCTTCAACTACTAATTGACGAAATGCTTTTAATAATCTTTGTGTATTTGGTCCCGGTTTTCCATCACCAATCACACGTCCATCTACCTTAGATACACCAATTACTTCGGCTGCTGTTCCTGTTAAGAAAACCTCATCGGCAACATAAACATCATGTCTAGTAAACAATTTTTCCTCAACTTCGTAACCTAATGTGTCACCTAATTCCATAATTGCATTACGAGTAATTCCTTCTAATGCACCTGCTGAACTTGGAGGAGTAATTAACCTATTCCCTTTTACTAAAAAGACATTATCTCCTGAACCCTCAGCTACAAAGCCTTGATCGTTTAGCATTAGTGCTTCTTGAACACCAGCTAGTTTAGCTTCAATTTTTACTAATATGTTATTTAAGTAATTTAAAGATTTAATTTGTGGATTTAATACATCACTTCGATTTCTTCTCGTTGCTACTGTTACAATTTCCATACCATTTTCGTATAGTTCTTGTGGAAACAGTGCTAGTTGCTCAGCAATGACAACTACATTTGCTCTTGGACAAGAAGTTGGATCTAATCCAAGATTCCCTTCACCTCTTGAGACGACGAGTCGAATATAACCACTATGTAAATTATTTCGATTTACTGTATCAACTACAATTTGTGTTAACTCTTCTAATGAATAAGGAATTGTTAATAAAATTGATTTTGCTGATTCATATAATCGAATGAGATGTTCTTTTAAGCGAAATACATTGCCATCGTAAACGCGAATCCCTTCGAATACTCCATCTCCATATAGATATCCATGATCATATACAGAAACTTTTGCATCTTGTTTTTGAACGAATTCACCATTTAAAAAAATCTGTTGCTCTGTCACGGTTAATCCTCCTCAAGAGTTAAAATATTTGTACTTACTTTATTCCAATCTGAGAAATTAATCAACAAGTTTTTAGAAAATTTAAAATTCATATTTTATTCAAAAATCGTATAAATATTGGTAAATCAACAATGAAAACCTTTACATTTTTTCAAAATAATTTTTCGACAAAATTTTACTCTTGAAAAATTTATTTAAAAGGATTATCATATGATTAATTTATACAGAATTTTCTGTAAATTAAAATCGGAGGCGAGTAAAAATGGCTACTTTACAAATTAATGGGACTGTTAACGAAATCAATGAAGTGTTGAAAGTAATGAGTAATCATTTTGACATTCAGATTAAAGACGAAAAATCCGATCAGGAGTATTCAATAGATTTCTCTTATGAAGAATGGGAAAATGATTCTTTCGTAAGTGAGATGTTAACTGGAGCCTATAATGATTAAAAACTAAAATTCTTATCGTATGATAACAAAAAAGAGGGTAGCCCATTTTAGGCAACCCTCTTTTTATTAATTAGTCTGAAGTGCAAATAAAGCTTAGGGCAGTGCAAATAAACGGCGGACTGCAAATAAAATTAGTGAATCTGCAATTAAATTTGTTAAAACTGCAATTAAAATTATCAAAAGTGCAATTAAGATAAAAAATTACCCATACCAGTTAAAGTATTTCACCCCAAAAACTGTTCATAAGTTAATTCTCTTAAAGTGAAAACTAGCAATTTCCCACTAATTCTATTTAAACCAATAATAAGTCACTACAAATCTCCTAAATATCTAAAAAAATCGAAAATATTAACTGTGTGAAAGAACAGGGCCTTACGTTCAAGTGTATTTCAACAAAAAAAGGACCGCTTAGATCAGTTCCCCTGACCAAAAAGACAGTCCAATTCTTTTATTTTAGTAAACCCTCATCCTTCAAAAACTCTTTAGCAACACTTTCGGCAGATTTTCCACTTACATTTACTTTGTAATTCATTACTCGCATTTCATCATCAGTTATTTTATTTTTTAATTTATTTAAAATGTTTTTGATTTCTGGATACTTTTTAAGTGTTTCTTTTCTGAGAAGTGGTGCACATTGATACGGTGGGAATAAATTTTTATCATCGATTAACACTTTCATGTTATAACTTTGGAGCTCACTATCAGTTGAATACGCATCGATTATTGAGAGATCGCCCGTTTGAATTGCGTCATATCTCAATTTTGGCTCCATCGTTTTTAAATTTTGGAACTTCAATCCATATAATTTTTGTAATCCTAAATATCCATCATCACGATCTGTAAATTCTAAAGTGAAACCTGCTTTTAACTGATTTGCTACTTTGGTTGCATCTGAAATTGTTTCGAGTCCAAATTGTTTTGAAATGTGATCTGGAACAGCTAATGCATAAGTGTCATTGAATTTCATAGGTTCCAAATAGCTCAAATTATACTTTTTTGCTAAACCTTCAGCAGCTTGTTCATATACTGCATTTGCATCATTACTAACTGCTTTTTCTTTCAAAAATGTAGAAATGACTGTACCTGTATATTCTGGATAAATATCAATGTCACCTTTTTTTAATGCATTAAACACAAATGTTGTTTTACCAAAATTAGGCTTAACTTCAACGTATAGATTCGTTTCATCCTCAATCATTAATTTATACATATTCATTATTATTTCTGGTTCAGCACCTAGTTTTCCAGCAATCACTAGGTCTGTTTTATTCCAAGATTTAATTGTTAATGGAGAAAATAATAATGCTAATAAAATAAAACTAGCAGTTATAATTCTTAATGAAAAACTCTTAAAACTCCTCTTCTCTATTAATCTTAAAATAAAATCAAATATAATTGCTAAAAGTGCTGATGGTATTGCCCCTAAAATGATTAAATTCATATCATTTCGGTCGATTCCTAATAATATTAAACTACCTAAACCTCCAGCTCCTATTAAAGCAGCGATTGTTGCAGTTCCGACAATTATGACCATCGCAGTTCGAATTCCTGCCATAATAACTGGTAATGCTAATGGTAATTCAACCTTAAAAAGTCTTTGTCTACCGTTCATTCCTAATCCAGTTGCTGCTTCTAACAGGATCGGATCAATCTCTTTAATTCCGGTATATGTATTTCGCAAGATCGGCAATAATGCATATACACTTAACGCAATTACCGCTGGAATCTTTCCAATACCGACTAATGGTATTAAAATCCCTAACAGCGCCAATGAAGGTATTGTTTGAATAACTGCTGTAGTTCCAATTACTAATTCAGATAGAACTTTCTTCTTCGTTAAGTAAATTCCAATCGGGACAGCTAGAATTATTGCAATTATTAGTGCAAATACTGAAATTTGAATATGCTCTAACAAAGCCGTTAATAATTGTTCCTTTCTATTTGCAAGAGTTGTTGTAAATGAAGCGAGAATCATCTTATATTCCCTCCTTTACAACAGCTTTACCACGATAATTATCTATAAATTGTTCAACAAAAGGATTGACTGGCTTATTTAAAATTTCGTCCTTCGTACCTACTTGAACTAGTTCACCATCGTGCATGATCCCAATACGGTCTCCCAAATAAAATGCCTCGTCTAAGTCATGAGTAACGAAAAGGATCGTTTTATTAATCTTTGTTTTTAATTGCTTCAGATCCTTTTGTAATTGTAATCTTGTAATCGGATCTAATGCACTGAATGGTTCGTCCATTAATAACAGGTTTGGATCCCCTGCTAAAGCCCTCGCTACACCTACCCGCTGTTGTTGACCCCCAGATAACTCTGAAACTGGTCTTTTACTAAATTCCAAAGGATTTAATTTTACTAATTCTAATAATTCTCGAGTGCGCTCTTTTATTTGTGCTTTGCTCCATTTTTTTAATTCCGGTACGATTGAAATATTTTCTTCAACATTCAAATGGGGAAATAGTGCAATTTGTTGAAGTACATATCCAAACTCTCTCCTCAGCTTATGTTCATCATAATCTTTAATGTTTTTTTCATTATAAAAAAGTTCACCGTCAGTTGGTTTAATTAACCTATTTATTAATTTAATTGTTGTTGTTTTTCCACAGCCACTTGGGCCAATTAAAACAAAACATTCACCTGTTTGAATTGAAAAAGATAAATCCTGAACTGCACTTTTTCCATTTGAAAACCTAAAAGATATATCTTGAAATTGGATCATTCTAGTCCTCCCTTAAAAAAGCCTATAAGTATATATAGTTAGAGGACAAGTTTTCTTATGCTTTAAGTAATAAAAATTAGGACAAAAGAAATTTTTTTTCATCATTTATGAAAATTTTAAGAATTTTAAAAGATTTTGTAGTAAATAGAGTTATTTTTTGGTAAAATGAGAAAATCATTTTTTAAAATGCAACTATGATTGAGGTGAATTGTTTGAATACTTTAACAAAAAAAGAAATTATGTTTATTGGATTTATGTTATTTTCGATGTTATTCGGTGCTGGTAATTTAATTTTCCCAGCATACATAGGACAAGCAGCCGG
Organism: Gottfriedia acidiceleris; assembly: GCF_004138285.1. Lineage (GTDB taxonomy): Bacteria > Bacillota > Bacilli > Bacillales > Bacillaceae_G > Gottfriedia > Gottfriedia acidiceleris_A. The sequence goes on from NZ_SCFN01000022.1 coordinate 21,188, forward strand.
AGAGAATGTATGGGAAGCAATTATTGGATTTATTATTTCGGATGCAGGAATTGCGATTTTAGCATTTATTGCAATAGCAAAATCCGGTAATTTTGATACGCTAGTTAAGAGAGTACATCCTATTTTTGCACTTCTCTTCCCAATGGCAATTTACTTGTCAATCGGACCTGGACTTGCTATTCCACGAGCTAGTAGTCTGGCATATGAAATGGGTGTTAAACCATTTTTGTCTGAAAGTCTGGCTGTTTCTCCAATTGGGCTATTAGTTTATACGATTGTGTTTTTTAGTATCGTTTATTGGTTTGCTAAATCACCTTCAAAATTAGTTGACAGATTCGGTAAAATTTTAACTCCAGCTTTACTAATCCTAATTTTAATAGTTTTTATCAAAGCAATGTTTACAGACTTATCTAGTTTTAAGGATGCATCCTTAACATACAAATCTAATCCTGTCTCACAAGGAATTTTAGATGGCTATCAAACAATGGATGGGATTTGTGCATTAATCTACGGGATTGTTTTCATAAATATTTTTCAAAGATTAAACGTTACAAATCAAAAATTACAAATTAAGTATTTAATTATTTTCGGTTTAATTTGTGCATTATTATTATCGATGACTTATTTTATTATTGGCTATTTAGGTGCTTCAGCAACGATTACTGGACATATAGACAATGGAGCAATCGTCTTAACGACAGTCATGAATCAATTATTTGGAAATGGTGGAACGATTGTTTTAGGACTTATTTTTACACTTGCCTGTTTAAGTGTTTGTATTGGTTTAATCACATCATGTTCTCAATATTTTAATAGTATTTTCCCTAAACTAACTTATAAAAAATGGGCAATCTTATTATGTTTCATAAGTGGCTTCGTAGCAAATTTAGGACTTACACAAATTTTAAAAGTATCCGTTCCAATATTAGGTCTTTTATATCCAATGGCAATTGCACTGATTGTACTAGCACTTTTAAACGATCAATTACCATTTAAAGGTAGACCTGTTTATTTAATAACAATTTTGTTTGTTGGAATTTATAGCTTAATCGAGATTATCAATTCATCATTTTTAAATAACGGACTAAATGAATTATTATCGATTATTCCAATGCAAAATAAAGGATTCGGTTGGGTAATACCTGGTTTAATCGGCTTTGTAATTGGATGTATTATGGAGAAGTTTTTCGTTAAAGAATATACCGAAGTAAAGAACGCAGCTTAATTTAATTTTCAAAAAATAAAGAGCGGCTCATTAGTCTAAGCACTTCTTGAGATCGCTCTTTTTAATTTTTAAAAATGTTTACTAAGGTTTTCTTTCACTAATAAAGATGGCTTTAATTCACTAATACTTTTTTGTCCGGATAAAGCCATCGTTAAATCAAAATCAGCTAAAATATTTTTCATTACTTGGACTACCCCGTTTTTACCAGCAAGAGCTAGGCCATACATATACGGTCGACCAATTAATACTGCATCAGCACCGATTGCTAATGCTTTATATACATCTGATCCACTTCTAATGCCACTATCCATTAAAATTGGTAATCTGCCTTTTAATTCACTACAAATACTCTCTAATGCATCTAAAGTACTAATTGTTCCATCAACCTGTCTACCACCATGATTCGAAACGATGATGCCATCCATATCATATTCAAGCGCAAGCATCGCATCGTCCTTATGTAAAATTCCCTTTAATAAAATTGGTAATTTAGTTTGATCTCGCAAAAATGCTAAATCTTCCCACGTTAATGCAGGATTGCCAAAGAGTCTTGTCCATAATAGAATTGCTGACTGTGGATCCTCTTCAGGTGAATTATTTAATCTTGAACGGAACACAGGATCCTCTAAATAGTTACCAATGCCTTGCCCTTGTAAAAATGGTAAATATGCATTTTCAATATCTTTTTCTCTCCAGCCCATAATCGAAGTATCAAGCGTAATAACAATCGCTTCGTAACCATTTGCTTCAGCACGTTTAATCATACTTGCTGCTATTTCCATATCACTACTACAATATAATTGATACCATTTAGGTGAATCTCCTAAAACACTTGAAACCTTTTCTAATGAGTAAGTTGATGCAGTACTAGTTATGTATGGAATATTCAATTCCGCTGCTGCTCTAGCAGCTTCAAGTTCCCCTTCTGGATGTGCAATCGACTGAACACCAATTGGAGCAAATAAAACTGGCGAGTTATATGTTTTACCAAATAAATTTATACTAATATCACGCTCAGCTACATTACGTAACATTCGCGGTACAATTTTCCACTTATCAAATGCTAATCGATTTTCATTCATCGAGCGCTCACTACCAGCGCCCCCTGCTATATAATAATAAGGTCCTTCCTCTAATTGATCTTGTGCTAACTTTTCTAAATCCTCAAATCTAACAGGAATCTCACTTTTTTTCCCACTACTATACACTTGCAATTGAATATAATTTCCGAAATTCTTCATTCGAAACACATCCTTAAAAAGTTTGTAACCGTTTACATATTCTAATTCGATTCAAATATCTCCTTTAATTTTCTTAATAAATCATTCGACATTTTGAATATTTATAAGATTTCCTATCTCGTTTAGCACTTACTTTTATATTAAAAATTTTTATTTGAATAATATTACTCTATTAATATTGTTCTTATAAGGAATGAATTTTCTTACTCTTTATGGATTAAATATGTTCTTAAATACTGTAATAGAGTGTACAAATAAGTAAGATACCCTTTTTAATTTTAATGGTTGATTTAAAGAATGGAAAATCGACTTTTTAAACAATTTGATTGAATGATTATTTATATTAATTTAAGAGATTAAATAAAAGTTAATACCTTTTGCCCTTATTACAATAAAGGTGGTGTTAGTTTGAATCACTCTGATTGGATTAAATTAAGTGTAAGACTTGCTTACGAAAACTTATTAAATAAGAATGGCGGGCCTTTTGGAGCAGTTATTGTCAAAGATGGAAAAGTAATTGGTGCCGGAGTAAATGGTGTCACAACTTTAAATGATCCAACTGCACATGCAGAGGTCCAAGCAATTCGAAACGCATGTCAAAATTTAGGTACATATTTATTAAAGGATGCTGTCTTATATACTAGCTGTGAACCATGCCCGATGTGTCTAAGTGCCGCCTATTGGTCTAGAATTTCAAAAATATATTATTTTTATACAAAAGATGATGCTGCAAAAATTGGATTTGATGATGCACATATTTATAATGAACTTTCATTGCCATATGAAGATCGAACGATACCTAGTGAACAAATTATGATTAAAGTCAAAGATATTGAAAACCCTTTCATTGTTTGGTCAAAAGAAGAAAACCATGTACATTATTAATCAGTATAAAAAAGGTTGCTCATTACTAAATAATGGGCAACCTTTTTTTAATTTTGTTTTATAAATATTAATCTTTTAACTCATGATCTTGTTCTGACTCTACAATTTCCACTAAATTTGATAAACCATCTTTTTCATTATTATTTTCTTTCCAAATTTTATACTTTTCAATATCTTTGTTAATTTGTTTAAATGTATACGCTAAAATCGTTGCATCATCTAAAAAGCCTAAACCGACTATAAAATCTGGTATTGCGTCGATTGGACTAACAAAATAAATTAATGCTCCGATTACTGTCAAAATTGATTTTGTGGAAATATCTCTATAACTGCCATTAATATATGATTTAAATAGATCTATAAATAAATTTACTTTTTCCCAAGCTTCACCTAACGCACCTTTTTTATCTGGTGCCAGCTTAGCTGCTTTTTTCAATAAATTCGTTGATTTTTCTTTATTTCCTAAATAGGAAGAAGCTTTCTTTAAATACTTTTTAAAAAACTTATTTTCATTTAACTCAGACATTTTTTCTCCTCCCTTTTTTATAGTTTAACAAATATGAAAACAAGATGAAAGTACGAAAAACCACTAATCAATTGATTAGTGGTTTCATTCCTTTCACAAATATTTGCTTTCATCGTGAAAGGCCTGTATATATGGAATTACTTTTTATATAATTCTTCTACTTGCTTTTGTAAATCCTTGTTCTCTAAGAACTCATCATAAGTACACTCTTTATCAACTAAACCGTTTGGTGTCACTTCAATGATACGGTTTGCAATTGTTTGAATGAACTGATGGTCATGAGATGTAAATAATGCAGTACCTTTGAAGGCGATTAACCCATTATTTAATGCCGTAATTGACTCTAAGTCTAAGTGGTTAGTAGGGTCATCTAATACTAATACGTTTGCTCCACTTAACATCATTTTTGAAAGCATACAGCGAACTTTTTCTCCCCCAGAAAGAACAGAAGCTTTTTTCATTACTTCCTCTCCTGAGAATAGCATACGACCTAAGAAACCACGTAGGAAGCTTTCAGACTCATCTTGTGGAGAGAACTGACGTAACCATTCGATTAAGTTCATATCACTTTTTTCAAAGAACTCAGAGTTATCTTTAGGGAAAAATGCTTGAGAAGTTGTTACACCCCATTTAAATGAACCAGTATCTGGCTCCATTTCACCCATTAAAATTTTAAATAAAGTTGAAATTGCAACGTCATTTTTACCAACAAACGCAATTTTATCGCCTTTGTTTACAGTAAAACGTACATTATCTAGTACTTTTTCACCATCGATTGTTTTTGTAATTCCTTCTACAGTTAATAAATCATTTCCAACTTCCCTCTCCGGCGTAAATCCAACGAATGGATAACGACGAGAAGATGGTCTAATATCATCAAGCGTAATTTTATCTAAAAGTTTTTTACGTGAAGTAGCTTGTTTTGCTTTTGAAGCATTTGAGCTAAATCGAGCAATAAATCCTTGTAGTTCTTTAATTTTCTCTTCTTTTTTCTTATTAGCATCAGACATTAATTTTTGAGCTAATTGACTTGATTCATACCAGAAATCATAGTTACCAACATAAAGTTGAATTTTACCAAAATCTAAATCAGCCATATGTGTACATACTTGATTTAAGAAGTGACGGTCATGTGATACAACGATAACTGTGTTTTCAAAGTTAATTAAGAAGTTTTCTAACCATTGAACAGCTTTAAGATCTAAGTTGTTCGTTGGCTCATCTAGTAAAAGAATATCTGGTTGACCAAATAGTGCTTGAGCAAGTAAAACCTTTACTTTCTCGCCTGCTTGTAATTCAGCCATTTTTTTATAATGTAAGTCTTCTGTAATGCCAAGACCTTTTAATAAAATCGCAGCTTCTGATTCTGCTTCCCAACCATTTAACTCTGCAAACTCACCTTCAAGTTCTGCAGCTTTCATGCCATCTTCTTCAGTGAAATCTTCCTTCATGTAGATTGCATCTTTTTCTTTCATTACTTCGTATAGACGAGTATGACCCATAATAACTGTTTGAAGAACTTCAAACTCTTCATATTCAAACTGGTTTTGTTTTAATACTGCAAGGCGCTCACCTGGCGTTACAATAACATCACCTGTAGACGGCTCGATATCACCAGATAAAATTTTAATAAAAGTAGATTTACCCGCACCATTAGCACCAATTAAACCGTAACAGTTACCTGGTGTAAATTTTATATTAACATCATCAAATAATTTTCTGTCCGCAAAACGCAAACTAACATTAGAAACTGTAATCATTTTAATTTTATTCCTCCAACTCTTTTGCTCTACTCTTTACAATACCATATTTTAAAAGGAAATTAAATTTTTTCTAAAATAAATTCAAAAACAATCACCAAATTTTGTAAAAAAACAGCATAATTTAGTTTTTCATTTCCTTTTTAAAGGCAATATATGAGTATATAGTTGGAAATCCAACTAATAATATAATCAATGGAATGACAATTATTCTCTTGTCACTCACTGGTATAAAATAAAGCAGTAAGAAACATAAACCAATAATCATAAATAATCTTCCACTTACGCGATGTGTTTTTTTCCAAACATTTTCGTTACTTAATGACCATGGTGTACGGACGCCAATAAAATAATTCGAACGAACATGAGGCATATAATTTCCAAGAAACATAAACAAAAGGCCAATAAAGAGAAAACTCATCGAGCCGATGTGAACGTTATAACCTAATCCATAAAATAAAACACTCATATTAATTAAAAAGAAAACAAATAAAATCCCTGTTGCCATAAAATATAAGCTTCTTTGGAATAACTTATAATTCTCTTTTCTTGGATCAATCTTCGGAGTTACAATTGGCAATAAATAAACGAAAAGCATGATTGCATGTAGCTCGATAAACGTTTGCATTTTTGAATCGTAATTATTAACATGACCTGAAAAATCCCAGTGGACAGGTAGTTGACTTGGTAAATCATGAAAGTTAATCATCCATAATACAAGTGAACAAATTAATAGTAAAATTGCAATGATATGCTTCTTCAAAATAAGTCACCTCTCAATTATTTTCTTTAAAACTATATGCCCAACTAATAATTTCTTGGAAAACCGTCATATTTAGAGAATAAATAATAAATTGACCCTTCTTTTCATCTTGAATTAACTGAGCTGACTTTAATATTTTAAGATGCTGCGAAATACTAGGTTTTGACATATCAAATTGTTCTGAGATTTCTCCAGCAGTTAAATCCTTCTCTTTTAATAAATCTAAAATTTTCCTTCGAGTTGGATCCGATAATGCTTTAAATAGTTCATTCACATTTCACACCTCTAGAATTAGTATTTAGTTAATTAACTAAATACTAAATTCTATTGGTCTAATTGTCAATTATGCTAAGATTAGAAATAGATTATTTTATGTTTTTATTTCGTTTCTATATCATTTAAATTAAACATCAAATCTAGGAAATTAAAAGATTAGAGGTATTATCATGGCAAATAAACTATATTATGAACACCCCTCATTAAAAAAATGGTTTACTAAAATTACTGAAATTAAAGAAGTTGATTCATTATTTCATATCAAACTTGAGGATTCTGCATTTTATCCTGAAGGTGGCGGGCAGCCATCAGATTTCGGTACAATTAATGGAATCGAAATTGTTGAATTAATTGAAGATGATGAAGAAGTAATCCATGTCTTAAAAGCAAGACCGGATACAACAGAAGCAACATGTGAAATAAATTGGGACCGTAGAATTGATCATATGCAACATCATAGCGGCCAGCATTTACTTTCAGCAACAATTATTGAACTGTTCGATATACCTACAGTAAGTTTTCATTTAGGAAAAGAGACAGTTACGATTGATTTAGATACACCTTCTCTTTCTGCTGAACAATTAAATCAAATTGAAAGAGCAGTATATGAAAAAATTCTTGAAAATATTGAAATTAATACATACTTCGTAAATAAAGAAGAATTAAATGCACTTCAACTACGCAAATTACCAAAGGTTGAAGACAACATACGAATTGTTGAGATAGTACATACAGACTTATCTGCTTGTTGTGGTACTCATGTAAAACAAACGGGTGAAATTGGATTAATCAAATTAATTAAAACTGAAAAAGTAAGACAAACTACTCGACTTCATTTTAAATGTGGCTATAGAGCACTAGAAGAAGTTCAAAAGACTAGTAAAACATTATCAAATATTAATCAATTATTTAATACACATACTGATCAAGTTAAGGATAAAGTCGAATTGACGATTAACGAATTAAAAGAAGCGCAAAAAGAAATCGAGAAAATGAAAGAAACGATTTTTAACTCAATCTCTAACGAGTTACTTTTAAATGCAACAAATGATATCATTATCAAAACATTTGAAGAAGAATCAGTAAAAGACTTACAATTACTCGCAAAGGCAATTCAAGCAAAAAAACCTTCATTACTTGTTTTTTCAAGCATAAAAGAGCAAAAATTATTGCTAATTAATCAGTTGAAAAATGATGTGCATTGTGGAGAATTAATCAAAAATTTACTAAAACAGGTTGAAGGAAAAGGAGGCGGCGGTGCTCAGCAAGCACAAGCTACTTTTGAAACTTCAATCCAATTAAACGAAGCAGAAAATACTTTAAAACGTCTTCTTCTCCTCTAAGGCTAACATTATATTTATATGTTCAAAAGAACAACGACGGACTGCAAAAGTCCACCGTTGTTCTTTTTTGTTTTGCGCTATATAATTTTCTTTTATATCTATTCAACCGAATACTTATAGAATATTTTATCGACCTTCATCACTGGAAAATTCTCAGATAAATCAGTAACTTCTACTCTTGTAAATCCATTTTTTTCATAAAATCGATGAGCTGCTAAAAATTGAGGGGTTGTCCCAAGATAAATTGCTTTTATTGACTTCTCTTTCGCCCATTTAATAGCATTATTTAATAAGAGACTTGCAGTATTAAATTTTGCACCTCTGTATTCTTTATCGACAAACATCTTTCTTAACGCAACTTGTTGATTCCCTATGTCTAAAAGACTGATTGTACCAACTACTTTATCGCCATAAAGAGCCATCCAAAAGTTCCCGTTTCCATTCTGATAAAAATCTTCTATAGTAAACAAATCAGGCTGGTCATCCTTGGTGATCTTTATATTGTACTCTTGTTGCTGAATATCAAGAATTAAATCTACTACTTGAGCTTGAAAATCATTAGAGTATTCTTTCACAATAGGACTGCTGTTCATCAATTTACACCGCCTTTAAAATATTAACACTTTACTGTTTTCAATATAGCTACTTCTCTTTCATATCACTGTTACCACTTTATTCAATATAGAGTTCGAGATGTCCTTTTTTCTTATTTAACTAAAGTGTTAAATTGTACAATAAAAAATGACCGACGAATCGCCGATCATTTTTTTCAACTAATAATGCGGTAGTTGCATAAGTTTTTGTTTTTATCTATTAATTGATTTTCTAGTTTTAGAAAATAAGTTTTTTTGTACAAGTTCAAGAGGGGATACGGGCTTCACGTTCGAAGTTAGAAGTAACCCACTTACCCTCGCTTTTAAAGAGCTTTAGTACTATTTCTCGGTTGGTCGGTGGGTCCACAATCCATTTCTGCAAGGTATGAATAATAGGTTCCTTATGTTGAAAGTAGTGTATAAAAACCTCAGACTGCTCGTGGAGTCGTGTCGTCCAAATCTGAGATCGCTCCATTACCATTGAATAGTATGTTCGAATGAGCTTGCGAGCAAAGCTTTGTATAAGTGTTTTAAACTCCTCTTTTGAAGCTACTTCTAACCAGCTTATTGTCCGAGTCAGAACTTCGCGAATATCTCCATTAAAACTTATCGCTATCTCTGATGTGAGTTTGTAAGGACCGAATCGTTCTCGAAGATCTTCACCGTGGACACAAACACAGATTTCCTTAAGAAATGCTTGTTCGTAGTAATTCGCCGGATCCACCGCATAATCGTAATTTACAACAGCTATGCCAACATCTCGAACCAAAGAGTGATACTTTTGAGACAATGCTTTAGTAAGGATCTTTAACTGCGCCAACTCCTCGGCACTCAACGTACCATTAAACATTGCTAAAAGGTCCAGATCTGACTTAACTACCACAGCTTCACCTCTTGCAACGCTGCCATATACATAGATACTATGCAATAGATGTGGAAACAATATTGCTATCTTCTCAACAGACTCCCGTAGGCACGGAAAGTAGGCATTATCAATCTTGACCAAAGATACATCACTTATAATGTACCCATCTCGGTCTAGCCCATATCCAGCTTGTAGACTCCCCATTTCTACCTCCCTCCGCTGCATTAGTCGTTACACTTTCGTTATACTAACCTTTACTTCAATAAAAAAGACGCTATTACGATTCACGATAAACAACTAACGCATGTGTTATTTTAAATTATTCTAATTCCCCTTGAATTAGTTCTAATAAGAAATCGCCAAAATCATCTGCAATAAGTTCTATTGATTGTTCACTAAAGTCTATTCCCAAATTAATAGATACAACAGCAGGTTCGTTTTCTCCATTTAGTTTATTAAAGTCTAAACAATATACTTCATCAATACCTGTATCATAAATAATAAGATAATTATCTGATAAACGTGAATCTCTTCGTTCAATCATTGTGTACCATATAGCATCAGGAACACCTGAGTTTAGAAAATCATCATGAATTACACCAAATACTTCTTGCATCCCAAAATTTCCAGCACCATAATTAATTAAAAAATGGCGATATATTTTTGAAAATTTAATATCTAATATAGTTTCTGCTTTTTCTATTAAATCTTCTGAACGCAGACCTTCAAAATCACATTCTTCTTTATTTTGCTCAAGTAGTTCTATTGCTTTTTCGTAATTTGACCAACTCATAATTCTCCCCCATATGTCTAATTATTATTAATATATCATATCAATTTCTGATTTTCTTATTGAACTATACTGCCATTTAGTGCAATAAAAAAAGACCATAGAAGCAGTCAATTGCTGTTCAACTATCGCATGCGTTAGCTCAGATTCACCACAGTGAATGGAAGTTTATATCGTACCTCCAAGTAGTTGAATATGACTTACTAAAGTTTAACCCTTTTAAAATGTTCAACAGTCGGAAATGGATCATAAAAATGATGTAATTGCTTTTTCCATTCTTGATATTCGTTAGATTGTCTAAATCCAACTGTATGGTCTTCTAATGTTTCCCATTGAACTAGTAGTAAATATTTCCCCTTTACTTCCATACAATGCTGTAATTCGTGAGATATGTAGCCTTTCATTGAAGAAATTATTTCGGATGCCCCACGAAATGCTTCTTCATAGTCCTCTTCCATACCTTCCTTAACTTGTAGCATAACGGCTTCCAATATCATATAAAATCCCCTTTTCATAAGTTAATCAATTTACTTTTTTAAGAGCCCTTTTATTAATCTTTACTTCAAGAAAGTGAGAAAGGAACTGATCGTTCAGCACCTCAGTGTTGTTCAACTATCGCATGCATTAGTTCCATAAGAACTCATTATAATAATTTAGACATGTAGTATTCATCAAAACTATTACCGTCTATTATTAATGAGTTCCTTTTTGTTCCTTCAATTTCATACCCCATCTTTTTATATAAACTTACTCCTGCTTCATTTTGTTTTACAACAGTCAGTTCTAATCTTGAAATACTATGTTTAATTGCCCATTCTTCTATGTTTTGAAATAATTTAGTACCAATACCTTTACCTGTATATTCCTCTAAGATTCCAATTACAACATAGACCGAATGTTTTTTTCTTATCACATTACTCCCAATCGCAAACGCATAACCGCCTAATATTCCAGAAGAATCCTCAGCAACAAATATGGTTGAATTCGGTGATTTCTCAATAACTTCTAACTGTTTACGTTGTTTCTCAACCGTAATATTTCTTTCTCCAGCCCCATAAAGCATGAAATCAGCCTGATTTTCAACTTCTTTAATTAGTTGGACAAAATTTTCTGCATCGTCTAGTTTGATTTCTCTAATGTTCATTTAATTTCCCGCCTTATGTAATGATTCATAATCAATAATTATATTCTATAAAGAAAATCGTATTCCCTTTCTTATGCAACAAAACGGCCATTTACTTCAAAAAAAAACGAGCTGCAAGCAACTCGTGTTCTTCAACAAAACATACGTTATTTAGGATAAATTTATATTTTTATTTTTAATCTAAAGGTTATTACTTTTGGAGCACTTAAAAATATCATTTTCCATCCATGAAGAATCTGATCGATCATCGATTCAAGACCCCTATTTTACACCATTAACAAGTTCCCTCATGGAGTTTAACTGAGAAGATAGCTCCTTAAACCAATCCTCATCCCCCGTTGCGAGGGCCAAGTCAATTAGAAAGCGAATCTGTTCTTTGTTTGTCACTTTCGAATCAGGCATTTTCTTTACGTTTTTATTTTGCATGTTAATGGTTTTCCCAACTGTCGTTTTATTATCTGAAGTTATTACATTTACCTTTACTATTTCATCAAGAATAGTAAGTGATTCAATATAACCTATTACTAATTCCCCATCGATTGAATTACCTTTAACCCAGTCACCTGTTTTTAAAATAGAATCTTTATTTAAGTTCATTTTTTCCACCTTCTAATTAATGTTATAAGTTAAAAATTTGTGATCATAACAGCACTTCGTTCGAACTGTAATTTTTTTTATTACATTTCGATTAAAAGAAGGCCAAGCCTTCACTTTTTTAGCTGCTCACTTTTCACTATTGATATGATAGACAATGTCCTTAATAGTGTATTGTTTTAAATATCCCCCAAGATGTTCTTCTGCACCTATGAAAATATTAAAAAGAACATTTTGCATATTTGCCCCAACAACACACTTTTCATTTGATTCAGGGCACTTCGGCTGTAATGCCCCCTCAGAGGTGATCATATAAATATCCCATAGATTAACTTCATTTAAATCTAAGGCAAATATAAATCCACCACCAGTTCCTTCTTTCGATTTTATAAATCCATGCTTTTTTAACAAACTAAGCACTTTACGAATACGTACTGGATGAACACAAGCACTCTCTGATATTTCATCACTTGTAGACATCCGATCCGGCTGCAGTGCAAGATAAGTTAAACTATGAATGGCAAGAGTGAAATCACTATTCATGGCCTGCCTCCTAAAAATCACTAATTTCTTAATATACTTCGATGATATTATTTAGTACTGTAATACTATGTGTTACAGATTGTCTTGTCAAGAAAACTGACATTTTTTTCGATCAGTATTAATATTAATTAGCTACTTTTTGTGATTGAATGTATGAGAATGTTCGTAGCTTACGAGGAAGAAAACTACGAATTTCATCTTCATTATAACCAACCTGTAATCTTTTTTCGTCTAAGATTATTGGCATGCGTAACATTTTGGGATTATTTATTATTAATTTATATAATTCATTAAGTGGTAGCGATTCAATATTTATATTTAATTCCTGAAACGTTTTTGATTTATTCGATATAATCTCTTCCGTACCTGTTTCTGTCATACGAAGAATAGATTTAATCTCCTCAAGTGTAAGTGATTCATTCATAATATTTTTAACACGATAATCAATATGATGTTCCTCTAGCCATGCTTTTGCTTTGCGACAAGATGTACAACTTGGTGTTACATATAGATTCACCATTCTTCTACACACTCCTTATATTTAAAATGTAATAAAAAAAATTACAGTTGAGATAAAAAATAATGTATTATCATTAGGTTGACCTCCATACTCAATTTAAATGAGTATACTGTAATTTTATTATTTACAGTTAAGAGTGTCAACTATATTTTTTAGAGCTTAAATAGGGGGTGTATTTTCTACTTGTACTAATTACTCTTCTATAAATATAAAATAGAAGACCATCAATATAATGATCTTCTTACTAAATTAAGTTTAACACCTGAGTTTGTATTGTTTTCCACATTCAGTATTTCCGCTGCTTAACTATGATTTAATAAAGGTCATGGCATATTGCGTTTATGCTTATATAAAGTCTTTAATCATTAGATTGTAATGATTGATCTAAGCTCCTATAGCGATTTTCCAACAGACTTTTTAAAACGGATATTTCCTGTAATAATCGCTCTCCTTCATTAGTTTCTAGTACCTTTTTTCTCTCGAGTTTTTTTTCCACCAATCTCTTGACTGATAAAACATCTGACCCTTTTAGTAGAACATCTTTTTTTGAATTAAATTTTTCATGGGCGACAAGTTGTATACCAAAGGAATTATATAATAAAGTGTATCCAGCAATACCAGTTGTTGATTGATAAGCCTTGGAAAATCCTCCATCAATGACAATCAACTTTCCGTTTGCTTTAATTGGATTCTCTCCTTTTATTTCTTTAACAGGTGTATGGCCGTTTATTATATGACCTACGTTAGGATTAAGATTCATTTCTGCTAAAATTTTACTGCAGATTTCCTCTTTTTCGCGTAAATGGTAGTAGGGATTCTTAATCTCTTTATGGGTTTCTTTGTCTTTAATAAAATACCTTTCAAAGGTCGTCATTGCTCTTTTCCCAAATAATGATGAATATTCTCCTGTCCATAAATACCAGACCATATCTGTTGCGAGATCATCCGTCTCTTCAGGATGTGCAAAAGCATGTCGTAAATAATGTTCAAAAATATCAAGTAAATCACGACCTGCATAGGTATGATTTTCAATTACCATTTTTTCCATATTTCCTTTTTCATCTATTGGGATGCATCCATGTATTAGTAAGTTCCCATTATACTTCAAATAAAGACTGCCTTTCTTCATGAGAAAATTCATATGTCTGGCCAACTTTTCTGAATGCTGGACAAAAAATAATAGTCTGTCCAAGACTTGCTCTTCTTCCTTTAATAATTCACTAGGATTATCTGGATTAATGGTTGCAAAGCAAGTATTTTCTAATGGGTATGTTTTCCCATTAATTGTTATTTCATTTTTTTCATAGTTAATTTTTTCAAGCAAAAGCCTTTCTGACATATTAAAATACGGGCGTCTCTTTATGATTGACAGTTCAAGCTTAAACTGAATAATTGCAATTGCTTGATGGATTTTAGTGATTTGCAAAAGTTCATGATCAGACTTTTTTTTATCCGAATTGCTCTTCGGTCTAAACGCTGGATTGTCCTCATAGTACTTATCCGCAAGATTTAGAAGTGGTATAAGATTTATTCCATACACGTCTTCTATTATATTTAAATTGTCGTATCGAGCACAGATACGAATAATATTAGCTAGGCAAACCTTTGATCCAGCAAAGGCACCAATCCATAGGACATCATGATTTCCCCATTGAATATCAACAGAATGATAATTAATTAGAGTATCCATAATTTTATCAGGTTCAGGTCCGCGATCATAAATATCACCCACGACATGAAGATGGTCAACTACTAACCGCTGAGTAGAATATGCCAGACCTGTAATGAGCTTATCTGCCTGACCAAGAAAAATAATTTGCTGGACTATTTTTGAGTAATATTGTTTCTTATTTGTAGATTCATCAATTTTGTAAAGTAGCTCTTCTATTATATAAACAAACTCTTGAGGCAATGCTTTATGTAACTTTGAGCGTGTATATTTAGTTGAGGAATAAGAAATTAACTTTATCATACGGTCAATGGTTTCCGTGTACCATTGTTGTAATTCTTGTTTATTTACACACTTATCTCTAATTAACTTTAATTTTTCTTCAGGATAATAAACTAATGTCGCAAATTCATTAATTTCTGTATCAGTTAGTTCATCTTGAAATAGGTCTCTTATTTTCTCTTTTACTCTACCCGAACCATTTCTTAACACATGTTGAAAAGCTTGATATTCCCCGTGTAAATCACTGACAAAATGCTCTGTTCCCTTTGGCAGATTGAGGGTGGCTTCAAGATTAATAATCTCAGTTACCACTTTTTCTTCACTATCATATTTATGAGCCAGTAAATCTAAGTATTTTATGTTCAACTTTTTGGTATCTCCTTTATAATTTCTTCATTTATTTTTCTCTCGAAGATTAGGCTTAATACCTATATGATGAAAGAAAACTCGATTGTATTTTATAATAGTAATTATATAAATTGTCCTCAACAAAATGTACTGACCACTCAAAGTTGATAATAATAACTGGTAATAATTGAATAATCTTCATTTAATTACAAAAGAGGAGAGGCATCCTCTCCTTTTAAATCGTTTCACTGTCTCAGGCAGGTATTAAAGTTATTAATTCCTTTTCACTTGCAGGCTTTTATAGAATTCTTTTTAAATTTTTGTATTTCAATTATTTGTGCTCTATCTGTTTATTTTTGTTAATTCGCTTATTATTATTTTGTTTGTCTAAAATAAAAAAACAAAAAATGGCTAAAGCATTAATCACAATTGCAACAAATAAATAGGTAGTATAATTCATATAATTCTCCATTAATTTTAAATAAATCTCTTATATCCATAATTCCAAGATACTAGTTTAAAGATTAAAAATATATTGTTTTATATAATTTCATTTTAATTATACCTTAATATTTCTATTTATAACTTGGGGGATTTTTGCTGTTTACCTCAAAAAAAAGTAGCCACTGGCCAACATGATCGGCTATATAGTCGATTTTTTTTATTGAGGCTTAAAAAAATTCTAATGGAAATGTTGGGGATTTCAATTCAGATAAAGTGGTATAGACTTTTTCTCAGTAAATTCCCGTATTAAATATAAACTCTACCTCATTTTTTGTATTCCATTTAGATGATTGGATATTAACAGTCCAAGCAAAGTCAGGAAATATTTTAGCAAAGTTTTTTCCTTTATTCTTAAATCCCTTTTCTTTAAATAAAGGTGCAATTGTTTCTTTGACTATTTGATTTAACTCATTCTGCATACTCATATTTTCTCCTTGGATGAAATCCTGTGTAACGATTCATATATAATAATTTATCATAATGAAACCTAAGTGTCTTATTGAAATAAACTGCCATTAGTTACAAAAAAAAAATCTACTATTAAGCCGATCATGTTGTTCAACTAAAGCATGCGATAGTTGCATAAGTGTTAATCAATATTTAAGGTATTTATGTAACCCTCAACTTTTTGAATATAGCCATATTCAGCTTTTATACTTGCATTAACCGTTCCTGTGATATTGATAATAAAACTATTTTCAACATACTTTATTTCAAGATCACAATTCTCCATTGTTTTCATAGATTTTATTTCTAATTCATTTATTTCATAAAAATCTAATTCAACCCAAAATGTGTTATTGCCCAAATTAACCCACTTTTTAGGAGGATTTTCAACGTAATATGGCATATCGAAACATAATGTTACCTTACGACCTCCATCAACGATATTGATTTTTTCAATTTTTATATTTTTTAATTCAGGAACTTCATTATACAAATTAGTAAGAAATAAATTATTTTCTAAATTTAAATACCACAATATTTTATTCCCCTACTTTTATTACCTATTCATTACTCTATAGTACCATTTCTTATTGAACTAAACTGCCATTAGCTCAATAAAAAAAATCAACTATACGCCGATCAAGTTGTTCAACTAAAGCATGCGTTAGTTGCATAAGAACAGCTACAATTTAGAAATAACTTACATACAGCTGTATTACTTTCGTTTAAAAAATTCTACATATTTCTTATCTTCATCTATAAAACATCTACCCTCAGATTTTTCATTTGCTAAATCAAAGTATCTTCTAGCAGTGCTTATATCTCCCATTTCATAAGCTACTTTTCCTGATAGAAATTCTCTTTGCCCAGTGTCGATTCTATCAAGGTCACAGCTATAAATTACTTCTGCCCATTTCTTAGCTTCAATAAAATTATTAATCAGGAGATTGGTCTCACTTAGATAAAAAGCAAAATGATAACTATCATCATAGATACCTTTTGGTTCGGGTAAAGCATCCCAGGCTTCTTCAAGATATTTAATTGAGTCTTCGTAGTTTCCTAAATCGAACTCCTGGTTACTTTTATCAGATAGTAAAGATATCCTCTGTTCAAGTTCAAGATTTGATATTTTCAATCTTAATTCCCCCTATATTAGCTCTTGTATAAGCTTTAAATACTTTGGTTCTTCCTCTTCAAATATGCTATGTTCTTCCAACATATATGCTTTCAACAAATATTCCTTTGCCTTTTCTTCTTCATTGGTTTCATATAAGTTCTGACCCAATCTCAGTAGTATGTAAGGATTTGCCATTCCTTCAGGACAATTAAAAGCATCATAAAAATAATTCTTTGCTTTGTGATAATCCTCAAGATGAAAATACACATCACCTAGTGCGGTAAGTACCCAAGTGCTTGCTTCCCACATATATTTAGGGTCAGGTATTAGTTCTAAAGCATTTTTGTATTTCTTAATGGCACCAACATAATCTTGTGCTTCAAATAAAGCATCACCTTCCTCTGAAAGTTCAACTATTTTATCATAGATTTCATCATTAATTTCCATAAGTCCTCCTCTTGAACACTAGCTATATTTTAATTATATAGGTAATTTTCAAAAAAATCTTATTCAACTATCCTGCCATTTTGTTGAATAAAAAAAATCGACTAAACAGCCGATCAAGTTGTTCAACTAATGCATGAAACCAGCCATTATTAATTTTGAAACAGCAAAAGATGATGTTTGTGCAAGTATCATTTTATTAAAAGAACTTAACTTGAACCTTTCTTTAAACAAAAATGCTGACAACTACGTTCATATTAAACCTTTGAAACCTGGCGTTTATCATTATGAATGCGGAATGGGTATGTTTAAAGGAACAATTACTGTCAAATAAATAACTGAAGTTAATAAAAAAAAATTGCCTAGTTTTTTCGCCAGGCAATTTTTTAATTTATTCTCCTGTTTCTGCAAACTGTTTAATACGTTCACCAATTTGATCACGTACTTTTTGGAACACTGTCCATTCTTGACCAGCAGGATCATCAAATCCCCAGTGAACTCGTTTTACATGTCGAGGTGTCACAGGGCACACATCATTTGCGTGACCACATAAAGTCACAACTAAATCTGCGTTATTTAAGATTTCATTATCAATTACATCTGATGTTTGAGTACGGATATCAATATCAACTTCGTCCATTGCTTTAATCGCATTTGGATTTACGCCATGTGCCTCGATTCCAGCTGAAAGGACATTCCATTCGTTTCCTAAATATTTTTTACCCCACGCTTCAGCCATTTGGCTACGGCAAGAGTTTCCTGTGCATAAGAAGTAAATTGTTTTGTTAGCCATATTGTATTCTCCTTTAGTTTTCGTGAAGTATTCGATAAATAATTGCTGCACAACTTGCTCCTAAAATGGTTGCAACAATATAAATCCATAAAGAGTGTGTTGTACCGGATATGATTGCTGGACCAATTGATCGTGCAGGATTCATTGATGCCCCACAAATGGGTCCTGCAAACATGGCTTCAAGTCCAACAGTTGCACCAATTGCAACCCCTGCAAATGATATTTGTTAGGTCACCATGAATGAAAAAACCAATCGTCACAGCTGGGTTAAAATGGGCACCTGATACGTGCCCAAAGGTATAAATTGAAGCCATGACGACCAGACCGAACGTGAAGGCAATCCCTACATGCGTTAAACTGTTGGTTAACGTATTGATGACAATAGCACCTGTTCCAGCAAATACTAAAAAATATGTTCCTAAAAATTCTGCGGTTAATTTCTTTCTCAAGCCGATACCCCAATTAAAATTGACTTTTTAACAGCATTGACTCGATGAAGAATCTGTTGTTACACAACAACTTTCATCTTTGATGCTATGGACTTCACTATCTGCTTTCGTGAAGAAAAATTCCCATTCGTTTCCGTCTGGATCCGTTACCCAAAACTTATCTTGAACGGCATAGCAACACGTTGTGTTTATTTCTTCGCGTGCGAAGAAACCTTCTTTTTCTAATCTTTCCTTGTGAGCGACTATTTCTTCAGCTGTTTCGACCTGGAAACCAAAATGATTCACTTGATTCCCCTCAACTTGATCGCGAACATTCAGTGTGAAATTCAGTCCTGGATTTTCTAATAGAAATTTCGCATAACCTTCTTTTACTTTCACAGGTGATACACCAAATACTTTTTGATAAAACGCCGTTGATGCCTCTAAATTTGTAACGTTGACCCCTACATGAACATACTTCATACAGAATTCCTCCCTTAATTTGTTTAATCAAAAAAATTTGATTTAATGATTAAAAAAAATTAACAACAATTATTGCTACTGTTACCGTTACCTGATTTTCGGAAAATACAACATAGCTCTTCTGATAGCAAGCTGTTGACTTCTGTGTCGTTCAAATCGTAATAGCTCCATGTACCTTTTGTCTCTTTTACAATGAGCCCTGCATCCAGTAAGATTTTCAAATGATAAGAAAGCTTTGATTGTGTCATATCGAATGCTTCGGTTAAATCGCATACGCATGTACTTCCTCTTTGGCAAAGCTCATACATGATCTCCAGACGCTTCTGATCAGCTAACGCTTTAAACTTCTGCTCATATTTCTGGAACTGTTGTGTCATCTCAGTCATGTGTTTTCTCCTTCATCAAATTTTCTTGATGAATTAAGTATATGCCAGTTGAATAAATAAATGCAACATATTAATCAAAAAAATTGATTTAGTTTCAAAAACCTTATAGCACTAATCTGCCATATAGTTGAATAAAAAATGAGCTACCGAAGTAACTCATCTTGTTCAACTAAAGATGCGTTAGTTGAATAAGAATTCCTTAATATTTACATAAGTTGCTACTTCGTTTGAAACGGAAATTTCGAGAAAAAGACGTTTATTCTATTTCGTTTAATATTGGTGTTTGATTAGACAAATTCTTTTGTAAGTACTCCTGGTGGAGAATACCATAGATTCCACAATCCTTGTATTGATTATTTTTTCGAACCATATGTCTAATAATGCCTTCTCGCTCCATCCCTACTTTTAACATTATTTTACCCGATGCAGGGTTATCGATATTATGTGTTGCCGATATCTTATGAATATTCATAAAACGAAATGCAAATTCAACAACTGCCTGTAAAGCTTCTGTTCCATAGCCCTGATTCCACCAATTAAAGCCTAAGTCGTATCCGACTTCACAATTTTCAGTATCTTCATTGATATTATAAAGGTCAATCGTTCCGATTAATTCACTACTTTCCTTTAGGACAATTCCCCAATAACAAAACTTATCACTTTCATACTGTTTAGTAATTTCAGTTAGTCGATTGATTGTTTCGGAAATCGTTTCATGTGGTCCTTTGATCAAATTATCCATCACGCGATGATCTGAGAATATGTAGTCAAACATTCTATTTGCATCATTCATTTCGATTTTCCTTAAAATAAGCCTTTTTGTTTCAATCATAGGTGTCCCTTTATAATTAATCATACAATTACCTTCACCTTCTCCAGTTTATTTCTTAAAGAATTCTGTATACTATAAAAATCATTTCTTCTACCGAAGATATTTCCCTCATTTGATTCCTCCTTTTTGAAAAACAATTTATTCTTTAACTTTATTTTAACATTCCTTATTCAACTAATCTGCCAGTTAGTTAAACAAGCACCTCAACAACAAAATTAATCAAAACCTATATTCTACTTTTTCTATTTTATTTTGATTTTACATAGTCTTTTTTAACTATTGATGAGATAATAGTTTTTGTCGAATTATATTAAGGTTGAGTGGGGAGAAATTTTTATGTGGAAAAACCGAAACGTTTGGATCGTTTTGTTCGGTGAATTTGGAGCCGGTATAGGTCTTTGGTTCGGAATTATCGGAAATTTGGAATTTATGCAAAAACATGTACCTTCTGATTTCTTTAAATCGTTAATTCTTTTTTTCGGTTTATTAGCAGGAGTTTTTGTTGGTCCGTTGGCTGGACGGTTAATTGATCAATATTCAAAGAAGAAAATTTTATTAATTAGTGGTTTAGGTCGAACATTAAGTGTGATTCTTATGTTTTTTGCAATACAATACGGAAGTATTATTTTCATGGTCTTATTTTTAGTTATGCTGCAAATTTCTGCTGCATTTTACTTCCCATCGCTTCAAGCTGTAATACCAATGATTGTAAAAAACGAACAGTTATTAACTTTAAATGGGATTCATATGAATATTTCTACAATATCAAGAATTGCCGGAACCTCAATTGGTGGTATTTTAGTTGTATCAACTAGTCTCACAAATGTATACGGAATGAGTATGCTAGCATATGCATTTTTATTTTTAATGACGTTCTTTTTACGAATTGAAGAATCTACGATCAAACCAATGAATGTAGAAAAAACAAAAAAATCTAAAGCTAATAAAGGATTTGCTGAAATATTTGCTCTTATAAGGAATAGTCCAACAATCTTAAATTTATTTATCTTAAACCTGGTGCCAGTACTTTTCCTTGGTGGATTTAATTTAATGGTAATCGAAATAAGTGATATTCAACATGATCCTTCAATTAAAGGGCTAATTTATACAAGTGAAGGTATCTCTTTCATGATTGGAGCATTTGTCATTAAACGATTAACAAAAAGGTATACGAATAAACAATTATTATACTTTTCAACTTCCTTAGTAGCTTTTGCTCAGCTATCACTTTTCTTTGCAGATCACCATTGGATGACACTTATCTCATTTGCAATTTTTGGATTTTCAGTTGGTTGCTTCTTTCCTGTTTGTTCAACTGTTTTCCAAACTTCAATTGACAAATCATACCATGGTCGACTTTTCTCATTTAGAAGTATGTATGACAGGGTAACATTTCAGATTGTCCTTTTAAGTACAGGTCTATTTTTAGATACAATTGGTTTACAATATATGGTTTTAATTTTCGGAACGGTTTCTCTCTTAATCCTTGCTAGATTATTGTATAAAGATAAAAATACTAAAGCAGAGTTAGTGAATGAAACTCAAAACATATCCATGTAATTAAAAGAGGCTGTCTCAAAAGTCAGATTAACTGACACAGAGGCTCCTCTTTTTCATTACTATTTATTTTTAAGCTTTCTTAATTGACGTAGTCGGGTGTATCTCAACAGCGATTTTCAGATTTTATTTGCAGTCCGCTGTTCTTTTGTAGCTTTTCATCATTTATTTGTACAGATAGATTACTTATTTGCAGATTACACATAACTACCCATAAAAATAGGGGTCCCATATTATTACACTTTTGGAACACCCTCGTTTTTATTAAAATTCAATATCCATATGCAGCTAAAAATTCATTCAAACTTGAATACAGTGTAACGACTTCCCATTTTCGTTCAAATTCATAGGCAGTACATACTTCCCCTGATTCCTCGTTGATAAAAATGACATCATCCGTTTCGTCATCGAAGCCAATTATTAACCAATTGTCTGGCCATTGTATTTTTTTACTTAAGTCCTTTTTAGCCTCATTTATATCTTCTTCTTTTATAAAATAGATCGTCATATTTTCATTTGAGACTTCATCTATACCTATTCCTTTAATTCTGGAAAACCATTCGTTTTGCATTTTTTATTCCCCACTTCCAATAAGAAAGCCTGTATCACCCAAGTGATCACAGGCTAACTGTTTTACTTTTGTGCTTTTTTTGATTCAGATAAATTTGATTTATCTTCGTAGTTTGGTTGTTTTTGACTTGCGTTATTTTTTCTTCCACCATTTCCACGTCCCATTTCTTTCGCCTCCTTAAATTGTCATAAAAATATTTTATACAATTAAGGTAAGACTATCCCACTAAATTACAGGAAGAAAAAATAGATAACAAATTGGATAAATAGGATGATCCAATAACCAAAAACAAATTTTGGATGCTTTGTTTTATGTTTAAAATAATACATTCCTAAAATAGAACCGATCGAACCTCCGATAATTGCAAATAAAAATAATATGCGTTCAGGAATTCTCCATGCTTTTCTTTTTGCCCGAGACTTATCAATTCCCATAATTGCGAATGAAACAATGTTTACGATTACTAAATAAAACATAAAATACCCTACCATTTGGATCCCTCATAACACTCGTTTATTTTGAAATTTTTGCTATTTTGCTACGAGTTGTTTGTATTAAATCTTTTGCATTCAATTGAAGTTGTATACCTATTTTTCCACCGCTAACAATAATCTCTTCTATATTATTAACAGATTCTTCAATAAAAGTAGGGTATTGCTTTTTCATTCCAATTGGTGAACAACCACCTCGAACATATCCTGTACTTGCTAAAAGGTCTTTCACTGGTAATAATTCTACTTTCTTTTCTCCAGCAGCTTTTGCTGCTAATTTTAAATCTAATTCTTTTTCGACTGGTATGACAAATACATAAATCGCCTTTGATTGACTGATTGATACAAGGGTTTTATATACTAATTCAGGATCTTTATTTATTTTATTTGCTACAGAAACCCCATCAATCTTTCCATCATTCGAATCATAATTTAAGGTTGTATAGCTAACTTTTTTTGAATCTAACATTCTCATTGCATTCGTTTTACTTACAGCCATTTTTACTCCTTTCAATGCTACAGAAATAATATATTTTTAGGCAGATATTGATTGCTTCTTATTTCGATTTTTAAGTTTTTGTTCAATGGATTTCATAAACGGTGTAGTTGAGACCGCAAATACGACACAAGCTAACCAAATAAATGAAAATGAGATAAAGTCTTTCTTTGAGAAACTTTCATCGTATAATAAAATCCCAATTAATAAACTAATTGTTGGTGATATAAATTGCAAAAATCCAACATAAGTATACGGAATTAATTGTGCTGCTTTCCCGAAAAATAATAAAGGAATGATTGTTACTAAACCAGCACCTACTATTAATAATTGCTCAATTGGTGCACTTTGTACAAGTCCTGCTTGGCCTTTATAAGCTAGGAAACCAAAGTATAGTAAGGCTACTGGAAAAATTAATAATGTTTCTATTGTAAGGCTTAAAAAAGAATCGATATTTAAAATCTTTTTCAATAATCCATAAAAGGCAAATGTTAAAGATAATAGTATTGCTACGATTGGTAATGTACCTGACATAATTGTTAAATATCCAACACCTATTGTTGCTAAACAAACTGAAACGATTTGCCAAATTGACAGTGACTCTTTCAATACGATTACACCAAGTATAATACTAACTAAAGGATTAATATAATAGCCTAAACTTGCATCAAGTATATGATTTGAATTGACCGCCCAAATATATATTAACCAATTGGTACTAATTAATAGTGAAACAGCAATCATAGAAACTAATACTTTTTTATTACTTACAACTTGCTTCCAAGTAATTTTAAATTGCTTTAATTTTTTTGTAAGAAGTATGAAAAGTATTAACGTAACAAAAGACCATATAATACGATGTGTTAATATTTCAAAAGGAGAAATATCTTGAATTAGTTTCCAATAAATTGGTAAAACACCCCATACCACATATGCAAGAACACCGTACAAAATCCCTTTAAGTCTGTTGTTCATTCTCTCCCAGCTTTCTTTTTCTATATTAGTGTGCAATTTCAACCTTTTTTTCTTCAGTTTGTTCAGACGGTAAAAATAAGACGAAAATAAATGTAATAATGCTAAATACCGCCATAAATAAAGTGATGATTTCAAAACCAGCAGTTACAGCTTTTACTGTTGATAAATGATTGATTTGATTATGAGCATTTAGAACTAATTTTTGACCATTTAATACTTTGGATGCCTTAATCGTAAAAATGGTTCCTAAAACAGCAACCGTAATTGTTTGCGAAAAAGTATTTAAAAAGGAATTCGCAGCAATTGCAATACCTCGTTGGTTCATTCCTACAGCAGATGAAATTAGGATCATATAAATTGGAAAAGATAATCCAAAGCCAAGACCTAAAAATGCATTAAATGGATAAATTAATATTTTCGAATCATGGAAAAAGTTCATCCCTAAAGCACCGATAATACATAAGAGAGCCCCTAATAGGATAATATTTTTTGCTTTCATTTTCTTAATGAAACGACCAGATAAAAAAGAACCTAATGTCCAAGCGAATGAAAGAGGAATTAACATTAATCCTGACTGTGTCGCACTTAATCCAAATACACTTTGATTATAAACAGGTAAATATACCTCGATCGAGATTAGAAGAGCATGTGCAATAAACATTGCTGCATATGTTACTACTAAATGACGGATTTTGAATAAAGAAAGTGGTAATAATGGTTCCTTTGCTCTTGTTTCAATAAAAAGAAATAACCCAAATAAAATGATTGCAAATGCAAAAAGGAATAATAAATTTGGAGAAGTCCAGTTATGTTGCTCTCCTCCTACAACTAAAGCATATAAAGCAGATAAAGTACTTAAGATAAAAAGAATGGACCCTAAATAATCAATTGAAATTGTATTTTTACGGTCAATTTTTTGATGATAATATTTCCAAAATAGAATAATAGAAATGATTCCGAATGGAAAATTAATAAAAAAGATATAACGCCAAGAAATGAAGTCTACAAAAAAGCCTCCAACTAACGGACCAATTACACTTGAAACTGCCCATACTGCACTAATATACCCTTGCACTTTTGCCCTTTCTTGGTATGGATACAGATCACTTATTACCGTCATCGTTAAGGGTAATGCAGCTCCAGCACCTAGCCCTTGAATTGTACGAAATAATATTAATTGAGCCATATTTTGTGAAAAACCACATAAAACTGAACCTAAAATAAACAAAATGATGCCAAACATTAATAAGTTTTTACGACCATATAAATCGGATAGCTTCCCATAAATCGGTGTCGTTACCGTCATTGCCAACATATAAGCTGCAAAAATCCAACTCATCAACCTAACACCAGATAATTCTGTAGTGATGGTAGGCGTGGCAGTTGTAATGATTGTTCCTTCAATAGCAGACAATGTAACAGCTACCAACAACCCAATCGTCACTAACCTCCGATTTGTTTCCATATTATACCTCCATTCGAGAGTAGTTATAAGGATTGAAATTTTTTAGAATAGATAAATATTCCTATGCTTCCTTAAAAATAATAGAAGCTCTAATGGAGCTTCTATTATTTCCCTGCCTACTTTTTCCAATTTGATTCAATAAATTCGTCTCTACCAGACATCGCTCTGTCTTCTTTATAGTGTTTTGGATTTTTTTTATGATAGTCTTGGTGATATTCTTCAGCCTCATAAAAAGTAGTTGCTTGTAATATTTCCGTTACAATCGGTTTCTTAAAAATATTACTTTCAATTAATTGTTCTTTTGATTCCATTGCTTCCTTAAGCTGTGAATCATTATGAACAAAGATTGCAGCTCGGTACTGTGAACCTCTATCTTGGAATTGACCGTCCGGATCTGTTGGATCAATTTGCGGCCAAAATAATTCTAATAGTTTTTTGTATGAAAATAATTCATCATCAAACGTAATTTGAACTACTTCATAATGACCAGTAGTCCCCTTTTTAACTTCTTCATAAGTAGGGTTTTCTAATTCTCCACCCATATAACCTGAAACAATACCATGTATACCAGGTAAATCCTCAAACGGTGTTACCATACACCAAAAACAACCACCTGCAAATGTAGCTTTTTGAATCATTTTAAATCCTCCTTACATTACCTAGTTTACATAATATTATTATGTAAAACCCTTGTATTTCTTTAATCTTATCTTATCTCTTTTAAAAGAATTTTTAAATATTTTAGCTCATAATTTTCCAATTTTTTATAAAATGAATTCCGTCAATCTGATTGAACTATTATTAAGCTGAAACGACGATAAAAAACAGACATAAATTGTCTATTTGAAAGACAATTATGTCTGTTTTCTTATACTGCTTTAAGCAGCAATTGATTTATTATTGTTTTTGATTTTTGTTCCAACGAACAACCAAATGACAAATAGTAATAAAATTAGTTGTGGAATGATACTTTCTAGGGAAGGATAGATCCCTAATTTAGGTATTGTTGGAAAAATAGTACTCATATGGTCAGGCAAATAGCCAATTCCTTGTAATGCATGAATACTTTGACCAATGAATTTAAACGTCAAGTAATAAATACATAAACTTGCGATTGTAAAAAACGGCTTTAACGGAATAAATTTACTTCCTTTTAAGATGAAGATTCCAATTAAAACAAGTATGATGATTCCACCTGCAAAACCAGTAATCAATTCTTTCGTTGTAATTGAGGAACTCATACCGATATAAAATACGACCGTTTCGGCACCTTCTCTAAATACTGCAAAAAATGAAAGTAAGCTTAATGAAAGTATACCACCACCTGCAATAGCTGCTTTTGCCTTTGCTTTCATCTTACTACCATATTCTTGTTGACGAGATTGTTTATGCAACCATAACCCAACTGTTAACATGAAAACAACAGCAATAAGACCAGAGATTCCTTCAATTAATTGATTACTAATTCCAGCTGAGATTCTTGATAATAAGAACTGGAATAATAAACCGGCTACTAAACTAGCTAGAATACCAAAAGCACCACCAACAAAGATCCACTTACGTGCCGATTCTTGTTTACCCTTTGACACTAAGGCTAGTAAAGCAGAAATAATAATTAAAGCTTCTAAACCTTCACGAAATACAATTGTCCCTGCATCAAACATAGTATAAGATGTTTTCTTCGTAGCCAAGTTTAAATTGTTTTGAATTTCTTTTAATGTTTTCATAGTTGTAGCAGATTTAGGCTTTTCAGTTAACTGAGTTAATGCAATGGATGTATCATTTTCAATCTTCTTATATAATTCCATTGAATTTGATTGAACCATTACTTCAACATAAGGCCAATCTTGTATAAATTCATTAAATGTAGTTTGTGCTTTCTCTGTATCATTTGATTCTACATAATTGATTGTTTGATTTAGTAATTTAATTGCTTTCTCAATACTTACTTCTTTTGTTGAGTCACTACTTGGATTATTCAATACATCAATTAACTTAGTAAAAGAATCATTTACTTTAGTAATTGAAGGATTTTCAGTAAACAAAGTTGACCTTGAAGTAATCATATTTGCTTCGATTGAACCATAAAAACCACTGTTTGCTTTTCTTATATCATTTTCTACTTTAGACCATTCAATTTCAAAAAGCTTATACTCTGATTGTGCTTTTGCCCAATTCGATTCATTTGATAAAGTTTTAACATTATTTAAATGAGATACTAGTTTAGTAAGATTAATTTGAGAAAGATCTTTTTTATCATTCGTATTTTCTATCCACTTTTCAGTTTCAAAAGCTACCCCGCGAATATCATCTTTAATTGTTGCAAGTTCATTTTGATCAATATCTTTAATCGCTTGGTCAACAAGTTTATTTAATTTTGAAGTTTTTTTCTCATTTTTAATTAAATCTTTAATCGCTAATAAATCTGTTTTTACTTTATCTTTTTCACCATTTTTAACTTCTGTTAATGAGTTACCAATATGTGAAAGTACTTGTTCTTGAATATCAGTTTCAGCAAATGTTTTATGAAATGGACTAAATATTAAACTAAAAAATAGTAAACTAGCTATTAAGAGTATATTTTTTTTCATGCAATTCACCTAGAGTAATCCTTCACCAATATAGCTTCCATTCTTAACCCCTGGGAAGCATGCAAAGACTGCACTACCATTATGCTCAATGTATTCGTTCAATAAATCCATTTTAGCTAATCTATCTTGTAAAGGAATAAATTGTTTTTCTAAGTCTCTTTGGAAACTAACAAATAGTAAGCCTGCATCTAATTTTCCCGTTTGAATATCAAGTCCGTCAGTATATGAATAAGATCTTCTTAAAATTTTAATTTTTCCTTTTCCTTTTGCTAAGGCAACATGTGAATCTGCGGGAATCAATAATTTCCCATTATCATCTGTTTTCTTTAAATCTATTTTTGCAAATTCATTTTTTTCACCAATCGGTGCACCAGTTGCTCTGTGACGTCCAAATGTTTGTTCTTGATCTTGTAATGAACTACGATCCCATTCCTCAACACGGATACGAATACGTCTTGCAACTAGATATGAACCACCTGTTAGCCAAGCTGGACCATCGCCGTTTTGTACCCAAATATGTGTATTCATTTCTTTTTCATCTTTTGTATCTGGATTTCCAGTACCGTCTTTAAAACCCATTAGATTCCTAGGTGTACTTCCGGATGGATCTGCTCCAGATGAACGTTGGAAGCCGTGCTGCATCCATTTTAAAGTAACAGTTCCACGCCCAATTCGAATCAAGTTTCTTACGCCATGAAAAGCAACTTGTTGATCGTTTGCACAAACTTGAACAACGATGTCTCCACCGTTCCATTCCTCTCTTAAATCATCACCAGGGAAATGAGGTAAATCTTTTAATTGAGATGGTTTACTTGATTGAATTGATAATCGGTCAAAAAATGAAGGGCCAACTCCAAATGTAAACGTAAGCTTCATTGGTTGTAAACCTGTTGCTTCACCTGTATCAATTGGTGGAGATGAAGGAAATTCAGAATCACCTAGTTCCTTACCTTCACTCATTAAAGCCGCTGCTTCCGTCCATTTTTTAAACATTGTTTTGACATCTGCTTTTGAAGTAGTTTCTAGTTTAAATGACGCCAAATACATAAAATCTTGAGCAGGAGTTGTAATACCTTGCTGCTTTTTACCATAAAACGGAAGAATCTCTTTTGCATCCGCTTTAGCTGGTGAAAAGAAATTAGTTACCTTTTCAGAAGCTGCTTCAATTCCAGTTGCACCAATAAGTATACCAGCTCCACCAACTCCTATAAGTTTTAATGCATCTCTTCTAGAAACTTTATTTGTTTCTAATTTTTTCATATTATTTAACCCCTAATGTTGACCCAACTTGAGAAATCGGTTCTGCTAATGCATCTACTTGTTGAGCTAATTTTTTCACTTCATCTTCTTTTAACTGTTTGTAATCAACGTATTGATCACCTTTTTTATAAGTATTTAAAGTTGTCATTAATTCATTAAATCTAGTTTCAATTGTTGAAGCTAA
This sequence comes from Gottfriedia acidiceleris, assembly GCF_004138285.1. GTDB lineage: Bacteria > Bacillota > Bacilli > Bacillales > Bacillaceae_G > Gottfriedia > Gottfriedia acidiceleris_A. The sequence continues at coordinate 51,579 of NZ_SCFN01000022.1, forward strand.
ATCAGCATCTTTAGCTTTTAATTTATCTGATAATAATTGAACGATTTTATCTGAACCTTCCACGTTAGCTGCAAAATCAGCTAAATCAGTATGAGAATATCGTTCTTCTTCACCTGTAACCTTTGAAGATGAAACTTCATTTAATAATTCCACAGGACCTGTTACAAATAATACTGGATCAATTTCAGCTGTTTCTACTTTTGCTCTTAAGTAGTTTGCATCCTTCATAAGTTGATCTGTATATTTTTCAAGACCTTTTGTTGTATTTTGAACCCAAAGAACTTGCTCAATTTTATGGAAACCAGTCCATTCATTAGCAGGTACATCACCTTCACGTGCATCAATTTTTGGATCTAAATCACCGAATGATTCTGCTACTGGTTCAATTCTTTCGTAATATGAACGACTAATTGGATATAAACGTTTTGCTTCTGCCATGTTTCCAGCATTAATTGCATCAACGAACTTCTGTGTATTTGCTACGAACTCTTCCGTTTGAGATACAACGAAATCTCTATAATTATTAATCTCTGAATCTAAATTTATTTTTGCTTCTACTTTTGATTCTTTTTTTACGTTACTAGCTTCTTCACTTTTTTGTGCACAACCTGCCATCATTAAACTTGTAGCAAGAGAAATTGCGATCATTGTAGTTTGCTTTTTCATGAAAATACCCCCGAAAAATCTAATTTAAATATATGTAAGTGATATTGATAACTATTTTCAGTACTAATCATAATACAATTGATAAATATTTTCAATTAGAATTTCAAAAAAAAAATGACTGAAGCTTGTTCAGTCATTTTCATGTTGTTGAAAAGGAGGGGGCTCAGGCTTCCCGCATTTCCCATAGGAGTCGATCCCCTTTCGTTCCAATCAACTTATTCAAATTTTAAAAATAATCTTTAACACATCGAGCCATTAACTCTATAAAAAACATAAGAACTCCTGCTACTTTTTCAACGAAGAAGTAATTTTCCAATTACCTTCACTTAATGTTCGTACTTTTTAATATTACCTCTTATATAATTAAGATATAAATAACTAAAACCTTATAAAGCAAGACTTAAACCAATATTCAATTATTCAATCTTAAATAATTTCGCTAAATAAGCATTCACAAAAATATTATTCTTATCTAATTGACTTCGAATAGTAAGAAAGTTAGATAATGATGGATACGAGTGATTTAGTTTTTCTAAATTCATAGAATGCATTTTCCCCCAATGTGGTCTACCATTATAGCTTTGAAGGATTTCTTCTATTCTATTAAAATATTCTTGATGAGGCATTCCTTTATACATATGGATTGCGATATAGGCTGAATCTCGCATCGAGGCAGGACTTATTAAAAAATTATCTCCTTTTACGAATCGACATTCGATTGGGAAATGGACGTTAAATCGTTTATTTTTTATCTCTTCTTGTATTTCTAAGGTTGCATCATTCATATATTGAGCTGGAATACTGTATTCCATTTCGTTAAATTTTACATTTCGAGTCGTTGCAAATAATTCATGGCTCGGTCCGACCATCCTTGAATTTGGAACACTGTTACCACTTATTTTACTAATTTGAGAACTACTTTTTGGAAAGTTTCTACTAAATTCACTTAATAACCAGAATGCTTTATTTTCAATGGTGGCTACCTTCCATTTCTCAAATTTAAATGAATGCTTCTTCGTTCTAGTTTCATTCATTACCTTTACTTGAACATTCTCAGAATAAGGAAATAAGTAAAACTCAAAATGTTCATTTTCTTTTTTCAAATTTGGTAGATTACTATAAACTTCATCAATCAATAGTTTTTTACTCTCATAACGATACGTTTTAGCAGGCTTTATTCTAATTTTAAATTTAACAACGATGCCTAGTAAACCTAAAGATACGCCAAGTGCCCTATAAATATCTGTATTTTTTGTCTTTGAACAATCTAATAGATCACCTGATGGTAATACTACTGTCATCTCTTCGATTTGTGTAGATAAAATTCCGTGATCAATACCTGTGCCATGTGTACCCGTTAAAAATGCTCCTGCAATCGATTGAACATTAATATCACCTAAATTTTCTTGCGAATAACCTGATTCGTATAATTCATTTCCCAATTGCTCAAGCTTAGTTCCAGCCCAAACTTCGGCAATTTGTTCCTCTTTGTTGATGGAAATAACTCCATTTAAATTGTCTAGTGTCATTAAATAGTCGTTTGTTGAAATTAGGGGAGTAAAAGAGTGACTTGAACCTACTACTCTTATTTTCTTATTTTCCGAGTTAGCTTTTTTAACGAGATTAACAATTTCTTCAATCGATGATGGATAGAATACTTGATTCGGATTAAATTTTACACTTCCACACCAGTTTTTCCATAACATACTTTTCATAGGAAGCACCCCCTATCTCCTCTGTATGTTGAGAACCGGTCGATGATCTTATTTTTACTTACTACATATAAATGAGAAAAGCGCTCAGCAATTTCGCCAGACTTACTTGGTCTAAATAAAATTGCTTCTCCTATTTTTAAATCTTCATGACCTGAATAAAAAACTGGGGTTTGAACTTCACCAGCACCTTCTAGCGGCAATAAAGTACAATGATCTGGGGAATATGGAGTTGGTAATTTTTCTTTTCCTACAGTACCTGAAGCGATAAACCCTCCACTTGTGCATGTAAAAATCTTATCTGCTGGTTTTCGAATGATTGGTAAAGCAAAGCCAATTGCTGGTTGATATTGAAAACTTCTGTATTCATCAAATAATGTTGGAGCGTAAAATCCTGAGCCTACTGTTACTTCAGTAACCACTTTTTCCTTTGTCGTCGAGTGAAGACTTCCAGTACCTCCTCCATTTACAAATTCAAGGTGGTAGCCATCTTTTTCAATGTATTTAACAATTTCTCTTCTTTTTTTCGCTATTTCACCTAATGATTTCGTCTTTAAAAACTGGATTATTTTATTTTTCAAAACCCTATTTTTTGCATCATCACCAACACCTGCAATTTGTGCCTCATATCCCATAATTCCTTCCAAGCGTACATTCAAGGATTGCAATATATGTGTTAGTAACGGTACTAAATCTCTAGTTTCTTTAATTGGTGACCTTCTTACCCCAAAATGAAATCCAAAATATGAAGTACTCATGTCTATGTCGATACAAAGTGGAATAACAATCTCATTTTTTACTGCGATCTTTTCAATCATACTAATCTGTTCAGTCTGATCCACCATACAAATGATTTTTTTACCCTTTTTTATTTGTAATGCAATTTTATTTAATCCTGTTACATCAACTGTTGGATAACCAATTAATAAATTATCAAATCCATTTTCAGCAAGAAAAGCTGCTTCATGGGGGTTATAACACATTAGACCCTCATAACAATCATTGCTCTCTAAAATATATTTTAAAACTTGTACACTACGAATTGATTTTGTAGCAATTCGTATTTTCTTACCGTTTGATTTAGTTGCAATATCATCCACATTTTGAACAAACGCATCCCAATCTAAAAAAGCACATGGCATAGACAATTTAGAAAATACCGATCGATCGACCATTTATTCACCTATCCCGTAGCATTTTATTTTTAATTTATGCTGAAAATTATTTAATAAGAATAAAAAAAGTTACATAGAATACTTTCTATGTAACTTTTAATAGTCGATAAATCCTTTTAAAATTTGACACGTTAAAGGACAATTCAATCTCGCGGAGCTATTTGATTGGTTTAAACTAACATGTGACAAATGAATTCCATACCATAAAAGTTCATTATCAATCATAATGAAAGGTTGAACTTGATCTTTTTTAATAAAACTTCTATTTTTTTGATTTTCAAAAAGAGCTTCACTTATAAAGAGAATAGGGATCTCAACTTCATTGATAAGTTTTCGAATTTCCAAAGACATTTCAGATAAATTTGGCATGGAGACAATTATTTTTTTCTTAGCATTTTTTAGATCATTTACTAATTCATTTTTCAGGTCTATTGAATCATTTGAAAACAATCTTAACCTCTTTGATATACTCTTTGAAAAAACCTTTTCAAACTCTTCTTTACTCACTTTGTATTCATTATCCATTTGAAAATGAATTAACTTATTAATCGTCTTTTTTGAATTTGTCTTACTTTTTATAAATGGAATATCTGCAATATGAATAAATTTGCCTCGTGCTCTAGTCAAAGCAACATTAATTAGTCTTTCACTGTTTTGATCTGTTAATAGTAATCCAGGAGAATATTGTGGTTTCGTATCAACTGAATCAAAAATAATTACGTCGCACTCCGCTCCTTGAAATCGGTGAACTGTTGCGATTTGTATTGGTAATTCTCGGTATTTTGTTTTGCCGATAATCTCTTTATGGAGTGCCGTAAGTAACTTTGCCTGTGCTCTATATGGTGTAACAATTCCAATTGACTTGACCCCATCTACTATACTTGAAAGAATACATTGAATTGCAATAATCGCAGACCCTAAATTATATCTAGAATTCGTATTTGAATCTTTTAAAGCATAGGTTTTTAGAAATTGTGAATTTATTAAACTATTTGCTTTCATTGGAAATGGTCTATGTTTTGCGATTTCCTGTCTTTTTTTAACAGATGGATGATCAAATACCAACGAATGATAGATTTCATTATTCGTAAATCCAGATATGGCCGGATGCATTCTTCTTTGTTGATTCAGTAAAACTAAATTAATTAATGGTTCACCATTTTCTATTTTTTGGACAATACCAGTATGATGAAATAAATCTTCCTGTAACCACTTTTTCACATTTTCATTATGAAAGCATGATGCAATTGGCGGTAATTGTTTAAAATCTCCACATACAACAATTCGTTTCCCTAATGTCGAAGCGAAGGCAATTTGTGGTGTATATGCCATACTAATTTCATCTACAATAACTAAATCGAACTGACGTAAATAGATTAAGGGATCAATTGAACATTTAGATAAAGTAGTTCCAATCACTTTTGCTTGATCAATCAATTCTTTTTCTTTTTCACGAATTTCCCCTCGAATTTTATTTAACTTATTTTGAATTTTACTTAAATCGTCTAATTCTTTTTTTGAAGCAGCACCTCTTCTAGCTTTCCTTAGCATTGAGTGCTTTCGTTCATCTAAATTTTCCAACTCATATTGATTTATACTTCCATTTACCTCAACAAGCTTTGAAGAAAGGACATCTTCGTGTTGTAATAATACTTCATCTTTTGTATAACCATAACGGACAATTTCGCCACTTTTCCATTTATTTTTCTGTTCCAATTCATGAATTACATTTTTCATTAATACATCTACTGCAGCATTAGAATGTGCAATTACTAAAACTGACTTATTTTTTTCGTAATGTTTTAAAATAATATTAGTTAAATTATAAGATTTTCCAGTACCAGGTGGCCCCCAAATATATGTTGTTGCATTATAAAACGAACGATAAATTAGCTCTTGCTTTGTTGAACTTTCTTTCTTCATTTTACTTAAATGTTTAGCAGTAGAATCAGCATTCATTAGCTTCATGATTCTTTTTTGTTTACTACGATAATCTTTTATTTCCTCAAGTCTTTCAATTAATTGATCTAGTAACTCCCATGGTTCATTAAAAAGCTCAGCATATGGAATCATCGAGGTAATTCTTTCATTAATTTTGATTTCAACTTGAGAGCCTTTAAATGACAATAATTCACCTTGATACTCTTGATTTTCTATTTTTATGCGAACCGGCGTTCCTTCAGGGACAAAAATTTCTGCATAAATCGTAAACAAAATAACCGTACTTTGTCCAATTTGGTATAGTGGAGTTCCCTTAGAAAGGGTATAACTTCTCCCACCATGAAATTTCAAATAATTTCGTTCCGCTTCAATTGCAGCTTGCCATTCGGTAATTAATTTATTTACGTCATTTAGTGTATTTACAATCATTTATTTCACCTTAATAATCTTGAAATTGATATTTAATGATTTCTCTTTAGTCATCTATTTTGCGTTAATGAGTTCCCTTAAATTTTGGGTCATCATTTTAACAAACAAACGCTCCTTAACTATAACTATATAGTAATTTACTAATCATACACTAGTTCATACAGTTTATTAAATTATTACATCCTATCTAATCAGTTAAAATATTGTTGATTTTTTTATTGAACTACAGTGTAATTATTCACAATCTGTACTAATAAATGTTCTTTTCCTCCACAAAAAAAAAGACTCCCACCAGATGAAAAAGGAGAATGATTTCATTATGAAATCATTCCCCTAGAATAGTATGAAAATGCAAGTAGTGATATTATTCCTCAATTACTTGCTAAACGTTTTTCAAACTCCGCCTTAAACAGCAGAATAGCATCGATATTTACAGCAAAATCGTGGTCACTGATATTAAAATTAGTTATAAATTCGTCAGACCTCTCACGAACCATAATTGTCGGA
>NZ_SCFN01000023.1 GCF_004138285.1 Gottfriedia acidiceleris
TTCGTCAGACCTCTCACGAACCATAATTGTCGGACGGATATTGTCTCCAATAGCGTCCTGAGTTACACCACTTCCATAAATATACCAGTTAGTTTCAGTAGCCTTATTTGCTGCATTTTTAGATAAGTCATTTTTTATTATTTCGCATAAATTATCCATAAAATCTTCATTAAGATTAATGTTTTTTCCATATTCACCATCAACAGTTAAATCAGCATCACCATACCAAACATTCCTGCTTGTCCTCTTTCCGTCATTTGAAGTATAAGTTTCATCAAACAAAATCTTCATTTTCATTACCACCCCTTTAAAATACAATTTCTTCGCACTATTATACACCAATTAGAAATTGTAAAATAGCTTGCTATTAGTCTTGAGTTAAAGTGGTGTCTATACTCATAACTTACTGAGGAGCCCTATTTTTTTCAAACTCGAAAAATAACGATCTACAGGAATTCTATCGGTGGTGTTAGTGAAAGAAACGGTTCCAATAACCTGGTTGCTTTTCTAATTCAACTAGTGGCAGTTTAGTTGAATTAGAATTGTAGTTTTCATGAGTCTTTTGATTGATTACCATTTTTTTACTTAATGATAAAATAAAATGAAATTACATATAGAATAAGGAGAAAAAACATGAAAAATCCAGTCAGTGCAATGTACATTATATTTGGCCTATTAATTGTAACTCTAACTTATTTTAATAATTTTGTTGGGCCTGTTTTATTAAGAGGCTTTGGTTGGATCTTATTTGTTGTAGGGATTCTTAATATGTTTTCAACGTATTTCAATTCAATTCAAAATCCTTTAACAGATTAATTTAATACAGAAGAAAATGAAAAAAAATGAATGAAATTAATACTAAGGTTTATTAAAATCTAAATTTCCTATTTCAACGAACACATCCGTTAGTGGACGAAAGAGTGTTTTTAGCAGTCTTTTTTTTTGTGCACAAAATTAAAATATTTTAATTTTTTTACCAAATATTACCATTAAAAATGTATAATGAAGTTAGGAGGTGATAGTTCTGAAGTTCAACAGAATTTTCTTTTGCCTAATTACGATTTATTTGATCACAGCAATAGGATGCTCGAAAGAAGTAGAAAGTGAAAAACAAAAGATATTGGTTCAAAAACATAGTAATCATAAATACGAGAAATATAGAGAAGTTACAATAGATTAAGACGTATTAAAAGCACAAGAAATTTTTAGAAATTCTGATTGGAAAGTTATAGACGCGAAAATGTCCCGTCAACCTGAATATGAATTAGTTTTTCAGTTTAAAAATCCTGATATTCAAGTAAAACAAATGCTTTACAGAGTATGGTTTATTCTAGTGACAACATGTTGGAAATAACTAAAAGTGGCCAATATGTACAATTATCAAAAGTAGATTCAGCGACTTTATATGAAATTATTACTGGAGAAAAATTAGCAAATAATTAAATAACTCTAGTAGTCTTAGTAATTTTTAATGTTTAAGGGGTAATAGGATGATCATTAATGTTCAAAGTTCTATAATATTGCTTTTTTTATTCTTCTTGCCTTATTTTGTTCTTTTACTATACATAATTGAAAATAAAATAGAGAAAAAATCAAAAGTACCCAAATTAATTATTGATGTGACGGAAGTAAGTACTACCAATGAATTGCATACGCTATTGAAAGAAAAACTGAAATTCCCATCTTATTATAGTGAAAATTGGGACGCTTTTTGGGAGACCATTACTGGAATCGTAGAGTTACCAAATAAAATAGAGTTTGTTGGATGGTCAGAAATGGCGAAAAGATTACCTGAAGATTCGAAAATAATGGAAGAGTGCCTTCTAGAACATAATGAGGAATTCCCCGATTGGAAATGTGAGTTCTTATTCAACTAAGACTTGCGTTAGTTGAATAAGTAAATCTCGTAAAGTATTAATCTAACTAAAAGTCTTAATAGTGACTGTTTTTGTACAAAAGTAGTGTATGTTCTTTTTAGTCATCCGAATCAATCTCATATGGATTTGCATATAAGTCTATTTCTATTCATGCACCAATACGTCATTACATTTGTTTGATCCATATTTCTCTCCTCAATGATGTTCAACTCTAACTTAACAACCTACTATTAAAATATAAAAAGAGCTACCTAAATAGAATCGCCCTAAAAAAGTTTAAAGTTTTTATTGCCACTTTATTGTTACTTTTAATACATATTAAAATCAAAAAATCCTTATCAAAAAAACACTAGCGATACAACAGTAATGATGTATCGCTAGTGTTTTTTATTTAAATAATTCTCTTAAATAATACGGCATTTGTTTTCGCCACCAAACCCAGTCATGCGAAACATCCTCGCCCCACTCATCAAACCATGCTTTAATTTGTTTTTCTTCAAAGGCTTCCTTTAATGTAAAATATGAAGGTAGCCCGTCTTGTTCCCAATCACCCAGTCCGGTACAAATTATGATATCTGCTGAACGGTACCGATCAATAAACCAGCCGTCATTTTGATTCCATATGTAATCACTTGGTGAATTTTCGTATACAAGAGGATCATTTCCGTAGTCCCCAAAAAAGAAACGCACATCGTAAACACCGCTAAGTGCAACGGTTGTTTGGAAGACATCCGGATGTCTCAGGAAAAAGTTCAACGCATGATATGCCCCCATACTACAACCCGTTGTCATCATTGGATCAAACCAACCTGTTTTATGTTTAATAAATGGAATAGCTTCTGAAATCACATAACGATCATATGCTTCGTGAGCTAATGCACGGTCATGTACCGGTTTTGAATCGTGCAGCCAGCTTTCACTATCTATACTAGTCAGTGTAAAAAACTGAACTTTTCCAGATTCAATAAAGTCATGACACACATCTATCATTCCAAAATTATAGTATTCAAAATGAGTCCCCCCAGATGAAGGAAAAACTAGGATTGGCATGCCACTGTGTCCATATCTGTTTAACTGCATTTCGCGTCCTAATTCCCCACTCCAATGGCTTAAATGCTCTATATTCATAGAAAAATCTCCTATCTTTATACGTTTACAATGCTGCAATTTTTTCGTTCATGTACAAAACGAATGATTTCATCGACTTCTTCCTGCGAATCTGCATTAATCGCATAAAATTGATTTCCTTGTAGTTCGGCAAACGCATCTGGAATACGCTTTTCAAACTTCACACGGTCGCCAAATTGTTCATAAATAGCATTCGTATCATGGTTATACTCATACGCATCACGCTGAGTTATACCGACACAAAACTGGTTTTCGACATCGGATTCCTTAATTTCTCCTCCTGTCACAACAGAAGCATACTGAGCAAATAAATCAATGGAGTACGCGAAATTGTACATATCAACCGTGTAGCCACCAGCTAAGCGGTTATTATATTCAAGTGCAACATAATCCCCATCTTCTAATTTAAAAAACTCAATATGGAAAAAGCGTTCTTTCATCCCAAAAGCTTTTACAATTGATTTACCATAATATTCAAGCTTTGGATCAATTTCTTTTTGAATAATATAAGCTAAATCCAACTGACCCTTAACGAGTTCCAAAGTTGGCACGTTATATGTAAAGCTTGTTTGGAAAACAATATTCCCTTTCTGATCGACTAAACCATCAAATGTACAAAGCACGCCTCCTTCGACATATGGTTCAATGAAGTACACTTGTGCTTCATCCCATACTTCCTCAAAATGGCGTACAGCCTCTTCTGAACATAATTTAAATGTTGCAGCTGATCCAACACCATTATCCGGTTTAGCAATAACTGGCAGTCCTAATTCATCAATGGCTTTAGTTAAATCATTTTTAGTTTTAACGACTTTTCCTTCTACAACTGGCACACCTGCTTTTTTAAACAGCTTTTTCATTTCAGATTTATATTTAACTTTTTTCAAGTCACTCGTTTTATTACCGTATACATTAAATTGCTCACGCAACTGCGCATCAAGTTCTAACCAGTATTCGTTATTGGATTCAATGCGATCTATCGGACCATGTTTATAAAATAAAAATGCGACAGCACGTTTCACTTCATCTAGATCTTCTAAATTATTCACGCGATAATATTCTGTTAAAGTGTTTTGTAATTTGGAACCTAATTGGTCATATGGCTCTTCGCCAATACCTAATACATTAACACCTGCGGCTTTTAAACGATGAGCAAATGACTGAAAATTCTCTGGATAATATGGAGAGATCAAAATATAATTCATAAAAATGCTCCTTTCTAATACCAAAAATTTATTGTTTTCACAATTTATTTCAATTTAAAATCAATCTAAGCCACTTAAAAAAAGTAATAGATATCTAATTTAAGTCAAATATTATTATTCAGTTCATTCAAGACCACTTCTCACTTAAGAAATGTAAACATTCTGGTAAGTGTTTTGCCCAAGCTTTTTCATCATGTACTTCATCCGCAAAAATATTTAAACGAATGCTATCAATTGGAACAGAGCCTTTTATCAGTTGTTTATAATACTTAAGCGAGCAATCGATATATGCCTGCTTCATATTTCCATACATCAATTGTCGATCGGCATCATCGCCTTCCTGAGTACCAACTTGAATATACACACGTTGTTCAGGATCCAACTCTTCTTTAGCGATATAACAATCAAATGCTTTACTTGTAATCCAATTGGCTAAAGAAAAAATACCTAATCCACCAATTTGATCTTTATATTCAACACCCATAAAAGCCGAAATATTTCCTCCAAGTGAACTACCAATCACCGCTGTATGATATTTATCCGATTTAGTTCGATATTGCTTATCGATAAACGGCTTCACGACTGTCATGACAAACTCAGCAAACTCCACGCCTCTCCCCCCTAGTTCATAATCTTCAGGAAGTGGGCTTTCAGTAATTTTCCAAGGCGTATATTCATTAATTCGATCTTGTCCACCGTTATCGATCCCTACTACAATCATCTTCGGTAAATCGGGGTTTAGTTTAATTGCCGGAATCACTTTCCATGAATACCCGCTATAAGATTCACTACTATAGAAAATATTTTGACCATCATGCATATAGACAACTGGATAATTTTTATCCACGTCCTTATCATAATTTTTCGGCAATAAAACACGCACACGACGTTTTTCATTTTTATAAGACATATGTAATTGATGTGTTTCTAGTTTTAAATAAAAATAGGATTGATTCATTTTAACTTCCTCGCTCCTTTGAACTCTTACCTTTAGAAAAATCTTGCTTAAGTTCATCTAATGAGTAAGTGTTTAATAAATATAAATCACACTAGGAAGTGATTTCTTCAATAACTTTTGAAAAATCAATTTGTATTTAATTCAACGAAAATAGATTAGATTCCTTCTTGAACAATCATGTCAAATAATGATATAGAGAATAATCGATTAATGATTATCCTCTATTTCACACTATGGAAGGATCGTTTACTATGGAAACAAGTTTTATAATGTAATCTATGGACAATTAAAAATTGGGATTTTAAAATTATGAACAATCCGATCTATAGCAAACAAATATAAATTTCAATTTTACGGTTTGTATAAAAAGTTCTAAAATAAAAAGTGATAATAAATTAAATTATGGGGGAAAGAAAAAATGATTAGGGAAGCTACTCAGAAGGATTTAATGGACATTTTAGAGATTTATAACGACGCCATTCTTAATACAACTTCTGTTTATACATATAAAACACAAACGCTTGAAAGCAGACATATTTGGTTTGAACAAAAGATGGATGAAGGGTTTCCAATACTAGTCTTCGAACTTGATCAAAAAGTCGTTGGATTTGCTACATTCGGTCCTTTTAGAGCTTGGCCGGCTTATAAATATTCGATTGAGCATTCAGTTTATGTAAATAGTGAATACAGAAAAAAGGGTATTGCCACTTCATTGATGAAAGAATTAATCTCTATTGCCAAAGAAAGAGAGTATATGACTTTAATTGCTGGAATTGATGCAGATAATGAAAAAAGTATTGCCATGCATAAAAACTTCGGATTTGTCTATTCAGGCACAATTAAAAAGGCAGGTTATAAATTTAATAGATGGCTTGACTTGGCCTTTTATCAATTAGATCTTGATGGACCAAAAAATCCTACAGAAGAATAAATTAGTAATCTATTAAGAGTATGTTTTGATCAATATTTTTCAAAACATACCCTTACTTATTCTAACGAAAAACGTTCTATTTTACCTCTAAAGCAAAAACATAAGAGGCATCGCCAAGTGATGTGTGCTCATCTTTTTTATCCATCCACCATACTCCATATGAATAATAATATACCCCTTTATTAATAGGTGCTGTAAATTGATTCTTCACTAATACTATTTCACTTTCCTTATTATTATTAATTTGAGTTAAATGGATTTCATTTGGTTTAGGATTATAATTCATTTTAATTTTAACAGTATCGCCAGGTTTTACTTCAATCGGCTTTTTACCCTCTAATAGATCAACAGGTCCAGCCATATCAACGCATTCCCCCTGTCCTTTCGATTGCCAACAATAAGTACCTAACTTCGTATCATATGTTTGATTCTCTACTTGAACCATTGTTTTTGGAGGCTTATTACCTTTCAAACCATTAATTGTTGAACATCCAGTAAGAATAAGAATGAAAAAAAGTATCGATACACTTAACCATTTTGACATTTTGGACACTCCCTTATTTCAAATCGGACTTTAAAGAATCCTATTTTTCTTTAAAAAAATAAATCAATCATTCTTCAGTTTCAATAAACTTTAAGATTGTTCCGTCCTCTTGTTTTACAATAATGACTTTTGGGTCCTCATTTGTTAAATAAATTTTATCGCCAACGTTTAACATATTAGACGAAAAATTGACTTTCGGAATCGTATTATTTTTAACAACTTCTTGAACTACACCAATTTGGTCTTTAAGTATAAATTCCTTATTATGTAAAATTCCTTCAAACCGATATTTAGCCCCCTTTACAATTAATAGTCCAATACTGGCATCTGCTGAAGTACTTTTATATTCATTTGTCATACCTAGGTCTTCTTTTAGTGCGGTTTTAATTGGTGAGTTAATAAAAATAGTAAATGCCAGTAACAAAAGAATCCCAACTGAAACAAACGTTCGATTATACCCCCAATTTGAATTGGCTTTATTCCATATTTGATCATATGTGACGGAAGGATTATGTTGATCTAATTTATTCTGAAGAGTGTGTTTAATTTCAGAAGTAGGATTGCTTTCCACCATTAAGTTCTCTCCCTTTCAGTTTTTGTTCTACTTTAAACAATTCGTTTTTTGATAAACGATTTCTTAATTTTGTCAGCGCGTAATTAAGCCTTGATTTACATGTACCGATCGGAATATTTAGGGAGTCCGCCACTTCATCTAATTTGAGTTCTAAATAATAATGAAGAACAATTACTTCCTTACCCTTCTGCGGTAATAAGTTTATCTCGTTCCATAATTGATCTTCCAATTCATTTTGTAAAATCGATTTTTCAACTTCATTTTCAGTTAGAACATCATAATGAATGCCGAAAAGCTTCTTAATTTTTTGTTTACGTATCATATTGCGGGTTATATTTACTGTCATTCGATAAATCCAAGGTTCAATTGGTTTTGTTTGATCAAACAGATGGAATTTTTTTATGATACGAATGAACGTCTCTTGCGTAATATCATCTGCCATTACTTTTGATTTGGTTAAAAAGTAAGCAGTACGATACACCAATGACGAGTGATTATTAAACAATTCTTCTAAACGATCTTTGTCAATTCTTTCAGGCACTATTTCTCCTCCTTTCACCACATACTCTATATACACTTAAAAACAGATTATAGTTCGGAGTTTTTTAATAATTTTTTCTCTAAAATTACTTTAAAAAATATGATTAGGAATTGTGTTAAAAAAATAGACAAATTTCATCAATCCGAGTTTTTAAAATATTCTTTCGATTAGTTATATAGTATGATAAGAATTAACTTAATTAAAGGTAGGTTTTTTAGAATGAAGGCAGTTCAAATTGATGAATCAAACCATTTATTTATTGACGATTATCATATGCCTGTTTTAGGTGAGAATGAACTACTTGTTAAAGTTCATGCTACGGCTATTAATCGAGCTGACTTACTTCAAAAACATGGTAAGTACCCCGTACCTAAAGGCGCATCTCCGATTTTAGGTTTAGAGATGGCCGGGATTGTTGAACAAGTTGGGGCTAATGTTACAAATTGGAAAGTTGGAGATCGTGTTTGTAGCTTATTGCCAGGCGGAGGTTATGCGCAGTATGTTTCAATTCCTTCAGATTTGGCAATTTCAATTCCAGATCATTTTTCGTTCGAAGAGGCTGCAGCTATACCTGAAGTGTTTTTGACAGCTTACCTAAATTTATTTGAATTAGGTAGATTAAAAGAAAATGAAACTGTATTAATTCATGCTGGAGCTAGTGGTGTTGGGACTGCTGCAATTCAGCTTGCAAGAGAATTTGGTGCAAGTTCAATCGTTACTGCTGGGAATGAAACGAAACTTTCAGCTTGTACTGATTTAGGTGCAAGTCATGTGATTAACTATAAAAATGAAGATTTTAAAACTGTAGTCGAAAAAGTAACTGATCATGTAGGTGTAGACGTCATTTTAGATTTTATTGGTGCATCCTATTTCCATCAAAACTTACAATCATTAAATAGTAATGGTAGGCTCATTTTGATTGGTACAATGGGTGGAGTTAAAGTGAATGATGTGAACTTATTACCACTTTTGACAAAGAGAATTTCCATTATAGGGAGTACTTTGCGTTCACAAACACTTGAGCAAAAAATCTATTTAACGAATCAATTTAAAAAATATGTATTACCGCTTTTTACAAATAAGAAAATAAAACCGATTATCGATTCAGTGTATAGTTGGCATGAAGTGAATGAAGCTCATATTCGAATGGAGAACAATTTAAATATCGGAAAAATAGTCTTAAAAATAGATTAATTATATGCTAGTTAAAGGGGATAATCATGGTACTACTCGGTTCAATTGTTAATGCAGCAGCTATTATTTTTGGCTCTTTACTAGGTTTGTTTATTAAAAGAATTCCAGATCGAATGAAAAACCTAGTAACTCAGTCAATTTCTCTCGTAATTATCGTCATAGGATTTACTTTAGCTATGAAATCAAATCAAGTTCTAATCGTCGTTTTCAGCTTATCATTAGGTGCAGTTGTAGGAGAATGGTTAGATATCGAAAGTAAATTAGATAAATTAGGTCTATTTATCGAAAGTAAATTTCATTCTAAAAACGAAGGTTCTATTTCTAAAGGATTTGTTACATCAACCTTATTATTTTGTGTTGGCGCAATGGCTATACTCGGAGCATTAGATAGTGGACTCCGTCATAATCATGAAATTTTATATACAAAATCAATGATGGACGGTTTTTTATCAATCATTTTAACTTCGACTCTTGGCATTGGCGTGTTACTATCTGCTGTCCCAGTTTTAATCTATCAAGGATTCATTGCCATTTTTGCCTCATTTGTACCGAATCTAGTAACACAGCATTTATTAGATTCAATTATTGCTGAAATCTCAGGTACAGGCGGAATTTTATTAATTGCTCTTGGTTTGAATTCATTAGGTTTAATAAAAATAAAAATTGGAAATATGTTACCTTCTATTTTATTTGCACTTATTATTGTTTGTTTCATCCAGTTTTTCAAATAAGATATCTGGACTTTGTCTACAGACTAAAATGAGCCCTTTTTCGGGGCTCATTTTTTAAATCTAAATTAATGGAATTTCTTTCTAAAATAACCTTTGTCTTTGTGATATAAGATTAACGCTACGATTAATACTCCTGCAGCAATCCAAACAGCTTGATTCCCAATATACTTTGTGGAAAGACTCCCAAACAATGCGCCAAATGAAAAGGAAAGGATAATAGCGAAAAACTCTTTAAATTTTGTTTTTGCTTCTTTATCATGATTTATAAAAGCTGTATATGCTGCCTGTGACGCAATCCTAATATTACCTGTTGTCATAGTTGAATTGTATGTCCATTTATCTAAATGAGTAAAGGTTGAAATTTGTAATGATGAGACAAAGGAGATGCAAACTGTTACAACTAAATTAGGTACACTACTAGGTAATAATCCTACAATCAATAATACAATACATTCTAATAAGAGAATCGAACGTCTATAGCTGTATAATAGTTTCCTTAAACGTGGATGTTTAACGGATTCAGCAACTAATACACCTAGAATAAAGGCTATAATAGGTAGAACATAATCCACAGAGTTTTTCCAATTTCCAAATGATAGATTTATTGCCAAAAGAACAAGATTTCCAGTTTGTGCATTGGCAAATACACCGTCTCTGCTTATAAAAGTATACCCATCTAAAAAACCACCTACTAAAGCTAACAATAATCCAAGATAAACTGAATTCGATGATAGTGATGGAATTATTTTTTGTTTAGATTTCAAAACTAGTTCTCCTACTACTATTACTAAACTTAACACAATCATAACACACTTATTATGTATAAATATGTGAACAATAATCCAACAATTACGATCAAAATAATCAATTATCCATTTAGAATGATTATAAAAAAAAGACGATCAAAACATTCATTTGATCATCTCTTTCTTCTTATTTTATAATCTTAACCATATGATCCTCATCGTAAAATTCACCATTAACAAATAATGCTCTTTTTTCTGTACCAAAGCTTTCAAAGCCTACAGTTTCATAAAGTCTTTTTGCAGATTGATTTGATGAAATGACTGCCAATTCAATTTGTAAAATTTCTTCAATCTCCATAGCATCTTGAATCGCTTGACTTAAAACTTTTTTCCCTACACCTTTACCACGGTAATCTGGTGTAACATACATTCCCCAAATTGTTCCCTTATGTTTCATTTTTTCAGATCTTTTTTGGTAGAAGCCAGCAACCCCAACAAGTACGTCTTTGTCGAATGCACCAATAATAAAATTATCGAAAGTATTAGGAAAATTATTTGTGTGCTGTTCGATTGATTTTCTCTCATATTCAGTTAAACTTTCTCCAAATGCTTCTGGTGATAATGTTAATCCTTCACTTCTTAATCGAATAAACTCAGGTAAATCTTTAATTGTTAATTTTCGAATTTCCATTTTTATTCTCCCTTCAAGTTTATGAAATTGCCTTATATTGACTTTTACTTCAAATGGCTCGTTTTAATTTAAAATATTTTATGTAATGGTATTGAGCAATTTGTTTGTCATATAACCAAACTCTACCCCACAGCATGAACAAATATTATAGATTGGTTCATCTAAGTCAGAATATCCACACAAAATGACATATAAATTTATTCATTAACTTATTCTCCATACCATGAGTTAAAAACGAATCACTGATTATATTCAATTAAAAGTTTTATAATCCCTTTATCTTATTCTACTAAACTATCATTTTGTTGAATAAGAAATTTTAAAGATCGTTAAAACAATTTTAATATTTTCAACTAACCCATATACTTTTTTCTCGAATCCTTATTCAATGCTTTGTTTTCCCTGCACATACATAGCATGGTCCCTATATTTCTAGAAAACTAAAAGATACTATTAAAAAAAGACATACATACACAAAAACTCCCACTAACATTTAGAGCTCTGAAAAAAACCTATATATAAGCGAGAGATATACAATAACAAATAAAAAAAGATGACATTAAATTCAAAATCGAATTTAATGTCACCTTTTTGGAGCAACGATTCTCCAAGCTATAAATGAAGCCTTTTGCAAATAATCTGCCATTTAGCACAATAAAATAAAACGATTATACAGCCTATGTTGTTCAACAATAGCATGCGTTTGTTGCATAAGGTAGCTTCAAGTATAAAAGTAGGTAAGTTACTTTTTATCATTTTTAGTGATAATCACAAACTATTCGCTTGTTGTAATTAATTTTCGTGTTTGGGGATTATATATTTTATAACTAATTTCAAACTTATGGTCTTTTGTTACTGTCACTTTACAAAAATAAGGAATGGACTTTCCATAAGCATCCAGTTCAGGAATATCTCTAAAACTAAAAATCTCATCTGTTTCAAGCATATTGAAGTCAGCTTCAGAAGTACGACTGGATGAATCTATTTCAATAAAGCATTTACCTCTGACAACGTCATATTCCTTAAATACAACATATTTTAAACTTGGAAGTGTAATCCATAAAAGTAAAACTCCCACTATAAAGCTTCCAAGGCTTTTACCTATATTTGATAATGGATACTCATTTTGAACGTACATAGTTATAAAGTAAACTACTGCACCTATTACCATCAAAACACCTATTATGAGCATCGAATAATACATGAACATTTTTTCACTTCCCATATCAATTATATCGAATTCATTAATTACGTATCCTACTAAAATTCCAAAACGTACGTAAATTTCGATCGTGTTGTTCAACTAATGCATGAGTTAGTTGAATAAGAATTCATTATCTAATATAGAATAAATTTTTGAATTTCTACTTTTACCATTAATAATTACATTAGACCTTAAAGTTCCTTCATAGGTCATTCCAATTTTCTGCATTACTTTTTCTGAAGCAATATTGTCTTCTGCACAACTCCCTTCAACTCTTACTAGACCTAACTCACTAAAGCAAATTTCAAGTAGTCGAGTAAGTGTTTCCGTTACAAAACCTTTGCCCCAATACCTACTATGTATTACAGCTCCTAAAAAAGCCCTTTTATTCTTTAAATCTAATCCATAGATACCTGCATTCCCAATAATTGTTTGTTCTTCTATATTTAAAATAGTATAGACAAGTCCTTTTTGTTCTTGAACCAAATTTAGATATCTTAATACTAATTCCTCAGTTTCTATCAATTTAGTATGTTTTTTTCTAGGTACATGTTGTGTAGTTAAATCATCACTATATACAATAAATAAATCTTTTGAGTGTTCTAGTGAGATTGGTAATAGCCCTATTCTTTTAGATTCAGATAATCCATTTTCCATTAGTTTTCACCTCATAATTATTACTACTAATCACCACTAGAGTAACATAAACTCTTCTTCAATCAATTAAACTTTATTCAACTAAACTGCCATTTCGTATTATATGGTTAGCCAGAAATTTCTGGTTGACCAATTTTTTATAGGTAATATGATTACAGTAGCCAGGGTAGAACGTAACTGCCAGTGGGACTATGATCCCGTCCGCTAAACTGTTCTCCCTCTACTTATAGAAACATGTTTGAGGCTGGTTGGGACTTGATCCCGAATAACAAGCGAAGCTATGAAACTATAAGAAAAATCAAATAAAATATGACATATCAAATACAAGCCCGACAGAGTAATACTCCATCGAAGTAATATTTTCATCATTAGCTATACTCCTTAAGATTTTCCATAATGCTACTTAATCATTAATGAAAAATTTTACAAATCCAATTTTTTTATGTTAACTAATCTGCCGAATTGTTCAATAAAAAAAAGACCGACGAATCGTCGATTATGTTGTTCAACTTATGCATGCGTTAGCTGAATAAAATACTTATTATTAGTATCACTGAAATTAAAAAAGAATCCCTCCTACAAAAAAGAATACTCCTAAAATTTTAATACTTTTGATTCTAATGTTACTTTCTTGTTCCTTTGTCATTTCTTACCTCATCAGTCTGATACAAAATTAAATCAACTACGCATGCGTTAGCCAACCATGAATCAAGGATTCACCACAGTGAATGGAAGTATATATCGTACTTCCATGGTAGTTGAATTAGAATTTAAATAAACTATTTCTTTTTATTTTTTAAAACCCTAAATACAATCAATATAGTTAATAAACCTATAATGATTATCATTACCCAACTATAATCACCAGAAGGCTTTGAAATAAAACCTTTTGAGTCTAGAAACTCACTTATTAGTACAACAATCAAAAAAGGAATTATATAACCAATAATTTTTTTCATTAATTTTACTCCTTGACTATGCTTATTGAATTATACAACACCTTGTTAAACTAAACTGTCATTTACTTTAATAAGAAAAAGAACTGCCGAAGATACTCTATTGGACTGTGAAATTTAATAATCTTGTTTTAGAGATCATGTTAGCACTTTCTATGGTTTGTTTCGAAAGAGTGTTATAATACCAACACCCACATATCGGATTAATTTGATTGAGATAACACCATTCCTTCAAGTAATGCAATATCGTTCTACCAATACCTTGTTTTCTGTATTTTTCATTTGTAAACATACCAATACTTGCATATCCTTCTAGTAATTTACTTTGTTCTACAATTCCTATTCCAAGTAGTATGTTATCTTTTGTGAAAGTAAATATCTCTCTATTTTCAATTCGTTCATCTATTTTATTTATGAAATCCTGACATACATCAGTTATCTTAGGAATATCACTGGGAATTGCGAAATTTAATTCCCCATCTCTATATAATTTTTCCTTGGGAATTTCCACCTTGCTGTCTTGGAAAAAGTATGCTTGTTTGTTGACCTTATAATCATTATCTAATACCAAACTTAAAAAAAGTTCATCACTTGTTGGAACAAATATTGATTTAATCGAATGTTTTTCAATTACTTGTTTAAAAATTTCTTGAGATTTATTACAATGTACTAACTTTAAATAAAATTGCGTTAGTAACTGATTATCATGAACACCATAATAACCTGCAACTTCAGAGTTAAAACTGATTTTATAAAATGCGGAATTGATAATATGATTCTCTAAGAATGAATCAATAGGAGAACTTAATGTACTAACATATTCCTGGATAATATTTTTAATCTCATTTTGATTACATTGTTTAAAATTAAAACTCATGTATGAACACCCCATATTTTTTACAGATTTCTTTAGCAACTAAATGCGTTTTATAAATAATATGTAATACATTCTTTTTAAACTTGTAAATCCTTCATCAAATAATACCCTGTTTTTCTATTCAATTAGTTACGAAGAGTCGCTCCATTTTCAATGCCACCTCCAAACCATTTCCCAGAATCATTCGGAAAAACAGAACCCAAAAAGTCTCTAACAGCAATTATACATTTCGTTTTTTCAGAGTCTGAAAATTTTTTATGCCCTTTTTTGGTTTTATGGCGAATTTAATTTTCATTGGAGTGCAATAAAAAAGACCGCCGCAGCGTCGATCGTTATTCAACTACCATGGGAGTACGATATAAACTTCCATTCACTGTTGTGAATCTGAGGATTCATGGATGGCTAACGCATGCGTTAGTTCAATAAGATAAAAATAATTTTATTTACTAATAGTTGTGATTTTTCTTTTTCCCAATCAGTAGGTCCCTCACTATTAGGTAAAAATTTTCATTTATATTTATTTGGCAGGGGCAATAGGATTTGAACCCATGCTAACGGATTTGGAGGCCGTAGTGCTACCGCTACACCATACCCCTATAAGAAAATTAAGATGGAATAATATTACTTATCCCAAATTTTAGTGACTTTACCAAAGATTTTATCTCTTATCACCCAACCATTTACAAAACCATGATTGTTGGAAATTTGATATTGTTCTCCTCGAATACTACTAATCTTATGCGTATAATAATTTCCTTTTACTTTGCAAAATACAATATTGTCTACTTTTAATTCAGTTTGATTTGTTACGGGTTCTAAAGTAACGGGTTGTCGAGACTTTATAAGTGGGAGCATACTATTTCCTGCTTCTTTATATCTCTCAACTGTTTGACCTCGTTGTAACAAACTTGCTATAAAGGATGCTTTTGACATATTTTCACCTCCTGTATCAAATTCTTGCTTATAAGAGTATTTGTTAGTCATTATATTCCATCTTAAACGTTAAAGTCCCTTAGTTTACTTCTTATCCTGCTATCTATTTCAATAAAAAAAGCCACATTTGTGGCTCGTGATCTTGTTTTACTAACGAATGAGTTAGCTTAATAAGAACCAAAATCAAAATATACTAAAAACTCATTTTTTCTTTAATCAATAAAAATCGTCATAGACCACTTTTATTTTAGTTTCAATATCGCCTCTTCTGCAATTTCACTTGTTATACCTCTAAAGGAAAGACACCGAACAAAAAAATTGTTTAATCCACCCATATCCCATTGGTCATCTAGAATTACGAATTTTTTAATGTTTTTGTGTTTAGTTAGCCATTCCAATCTTTCTTTCTCCCGCAACTCGGGTTTCATTTTCTTATCAATAACAGGTGTGACATCTAGCAAAATATTAGTGTCTAGGTTATTCAATTCGAAATTTCTAATGAGCTCTCTCCAAAGGTATCCATTGTCTTGGCGGTGAACTCTCCATGTGGAGATAATGACAATTTTTGCATTCGTTTCATCGGTGATTTTCTTCAGGTTTTTCATCGCAATGGGGTGAAATTTAATATTTTCAATTTGTTCCAAATTGTTCATTCTAATTTGTCTATCAGTATTTAAGACACCATCGATATCTAAAAATATAATTTTCATACTATCCCCTATAACTTTTTATCATCTTTTTTAGTAAAATTATACCACTTTCTTATTCAACTAATCTGCCATATAGTTGTATAAAAAAATCGACTAAACAGTCGATCATGTTGTTCAGCTAATGCATGCTTTAGTTGCATAAGCAAATGACAAAAAAGAGTAGAAAACAGATATCTTTTTCTACTCTTTATTTTGTGTCTGTCTTTAATTTAATTATGCTTTTTGAACATTTGTAGCTTGTGGACCACGTTGACCATTTTCTACTTCGAAAGTAACTGCTTGACCTTCATCTAAGGATTTAAACCCTTCACTTTTGATTGCAGAGAAATGAACGAATACCTCTCCACCATTTTCACGTTCTATGAACCCAAAACCTTTTTCTGCATTAAACCACTTAACTTTTCCATTTTCCATTATGTTACTCCTTGAATTAATTTCTAGAAAAATTCTCCATCAGGATGAAGTTATATTACGATTTATTATTGTTTTGTTTCATGATGTAGTGGTGGTGGAACTAACCAACCTTTATCTTTCATCATTTGGAGTAAAAGCGCACCATCCTTTGCTTTTTTCGCACCCATTTGTCCATACAATAAACCAACATCTTCACGAATTGATTGACTCATTCCTTGACTACTTGCTACAACTCCAGCTGCTATATCAGCTGCTACCATATAAGCTATTTGTGCATCTTGCAATCTTGCCCCAGCTGGGATTTGTTCAAGATCTGCTTCAGGTCGTTCGGCTGGAGTAGGAGGAACTGCGATATCGTTATGTAGTAATACTTCTTCTATTTCTTTTATAGAAGGTTTGATAGATGATTCAATTACTTGTTTTAAAAACACTTTTAATTCTTCATCACCTGTATGGTTTATATAGACTTGATATCCATCTAGTGCAGCTTTCGCAACTGACAAAGCGCTCCATAATCCAAATACTTCTCCATAATGTAAAGGTTCATCTTGAGGATTTCCACTTAAAATACCCATAATTATTTTACTTCCCTTCGTTAATAAATTCATACTATTCTCCTTTTCATGGAATAAGTACAAAAGATATTCTTTAACAAAAAATATAAATTATGCTCAAAAGTTCTTAATATTATGGGTTTATTTACCATGGTTGTTTTCACCCTAACTACTCAAAATATTAATGTTCTTTTCCTACAAAAGGTGGTGAATTAATTGAAAAGATTGTGTTTAGTTTTATTTTCATTAGTATTATCGCTATCATTTTTAACTAATATTGCTTCAGCTGCAAACGTCAATTCTGACGAATATAATACAAATAATCGATTTATTTCTAACAATAATATGAACAGTGATCGATACAATCCAAGTAATATGACCAATAATCGATATAATCCAAGTAATATGTCTAATAGATATAACCCAACGCCTGTTACTAACACTACAAATACAGATGATGTTAATAATAATAATTGGGGTTGGCTTGGATTACTAGGATTAGTTGGATTACTAGGATTTAGAAAAAAAGCGCATGAAAAAAGAATATAATTCCTTTAACCAAATAATAAAATTTAATTGGTTTGTCACACCATCCTTTAAAATTTTTATCTTTAGGATTTGATTATTTCTTAAAAAACAATCGTTTTAATCCAACACCTGTTAATAACACTACGAATACAAACGATGATAACGATCAAGATTGGGGTTGGCTTGGACTATTAGGTTTAGCTGGTTTATTAGGATTAAGAAGAAAAGATCGTGACGACCGAAAGTAATAAAAGTGAGATAATTAAGTATATTTCTAAACTTTCCCTGTATTGGTTAAATCCCAAAAGTAAAATCCTCTTTAATTTAAAAGAGGATTTTTTCTTTTGAAAATGTGAATGATTTAAAATTGTCGCATTTGCGTCTCATGATCTTGTTCAACTATCGCATGCGTTAGTTATATAAGTAGCAAAAGGACCTTCCCGGGAATATCCTTTTTTCACCTAAATGATTGTAAACTAATACTCCATATCTTATTCAAAAAAAGAGAGAAACTCAGTATAAGGAGCTTCCCTTTAGGTGATATTGGGTAAAGAAATGCAAAAATGTAATTGTCCTATTATAATATAAGATTTAAAATAAATGGTTTGGTTATTT
>NZ_SCFN01000024.1 GCF_004138285.1 Gottfriedia acidiceleris
AACTAACGCATGCATTAGTTGAACAACAAGATCGGCTGTATAGTCGATTTTTTTTATTCAACAAAATGGCAGTTTAGTTCAATAAGGATAATTTGAAATTCTAATGAAAAAAGGCGAAATTCCCCCAAATTACAGTAGTGGATATATTCAGTATAATTACCATTAATGTTATATTAAAAAAGGTTGCAAAAGGGAGAATTTTCAAGATGAGCTTAACTACATTTTTAAATTTTTTAACTTATACCATTACTGATTTTTTAAAAGATAGTATATTGGTAGTTATATTTTTTTTCTTTTTAATGAAAATCTTTGTGAAACCCATTATAAAAATGATTTTCAAAGTAATACTTGCTGTTATTTTACTTTATTTATTGTTTTATTTTATAAATGACAACTTTAACTTAATAAACTAACGTATGCGATAGTTGAAGATCACAAGCTGCTTAATTGCAGTTTTTTTATTGAAGTAAATAGCAGTTTAGTTGAATAAGAAATAATAAAAATATAATATTGATTAGTAAATATACTGATCAATATAATATTTACGGTAGAAGCAAAGGCTTCTATTTTTTTACTTGCAAAACGTAATTAATACGGTTTATAATGATTACCGATCGTTATAATTCGTAATAATTACGTTTTATTCCGTTTAGTTTATAATTAGGAGAGTTATTAATGAAGGTACCAATTACTGTATTAAGTGGATTTTTAGGATCAGGAAAAACAACACTATTAAATCATATTTTGACGAATCGAGAAGGGTTAAAAGTTGCTGTTATTGTAAATGACATGAGTGAAATCAATGTAGATGCTCAGCTTGTAAAAAATGGAGGATTTTCACGTACAGAAGAAAAGTTAGTGGAAATGCAAAATGGGTGCATTTGTTGTACGTTAAGGGATGACTTGATGAAAGAAGTTGAAATATTAGTAGATAATGGAGGAATTGATTACATAGTAATTGAGTCTTCGGGTATAAGCGAACCAATTCCAGTCGCACAAACGTTCACTTATGTGGATGATGAGCTAGGTATTGATTTAACTAAAAAAACTCGATTAGATACAATGGTAACAGTTGTAGATGCAAACCGTTTTTGGGAGGACTATTCCTCAGGGGAAACATTATTAGATCGCAATCAAGGGACTGATGAGACAGATATTCGTGAAATTGCAGATTTGCTTCTTGAACAAGTTGAATTTGCAGATGTTATTATTTTAAATAAAATTGACCTTTTAGAAGAACACGATGTAAAAGAATTAAATGCATTTCTTAAGAAAATTAATGCACAAGCAAAAATTATACCTGCTACATTTTCGATTGTCGATTTGAAATCTGTATTAAATACTCATCTATTTGACTTTGATAAAGCTAGCCAAGCAGCAGGGTGGATTAAGGAATTAAATGAAGAACACATTCCAGAATCAGAAGAGTATGGTATTAGTTCTTTTGTTTATCGTCGTAAGAAACCATTTCATCCAGAACGATTATTCTCATGGTTAGAAAATTGGTCAGTGGACATTGTAAGAGCAAAAGGATTCTTTTGGTTAGCAACTAGAAATGATTTGGTAGGAATGCTATCACAAGCTGGTTCCACGATTACAATCCTAGGAGCTGGAGAATGGATTGCTACATTACCAAAAGCAGAACAAGAAGAGATGAGAAGAGAAGATCCATTGTTAGACAATAAATGGGATGATAATTTTGGTGATCGAATGACAGAACTTGTCCTAATTGGAATCGATATGAAACAATTAGAGATTGAAGTGTCACTTGATAAATGTTTGTTAACAGAAGAAGAAATGAAATCAAATTGGAATGAATTTAATGATCCAGTGCCAGCGTTTGTCCAAGCTTAAAAATATAAACCTACTATTTTAATCTAAAATAAGTTCACGTTAGATAAAACTTATTGATTTTTAATGGTTGGACGAGCATATGTCTGTTTCGTATAGAATATATTTCACTATAAAAAATTATTTGAGGTGATTTATGGTACGGAAAGTTGGACAAGAAGTATTAATTTTATTTGTTCTATTTTGTTATTTATTTTGTTATGTATTTATTGATTTTACGCATTTATCGTCTTTATTTCATAAGGTTCCTAAAGAACTATTAAATATGAATACGATATTCATAAGTTTGTTTTTAGAAGCACTTCCATTTGTATTAATAGGAATTATTGTTTCTTCAATTATTCATGTTTTTGTAAAACCAGAGACGATCAGTAAAATTCTTCCTAAAAATGCATTATTGGCTTTTATTCCTGTTGCTTTAATTGGAATGATCATGCCTGTATGTGAATGCGGTATTGTACCGATTGTCAGATCTTTGTTAAAAAAAGGAATGCCTGCGTATATTGGGATTGTTTTTCTTAGTAGTGTACCAATCATAAATCCAATTGTATTTACTTCAACTTACTATGCTTTTCAATCGAATTCTCAAATGGCATTTTTAAGGCTAGGCTTAGCATTTATAGTGGTTCTACTCATCGGTTTTTTCACTTTATTATTTTATCGAAATAAAAATGTACTATTAGAAACTTTGGAAACGAA
Source organism: Gottfriedia acidiceleris (assembly GCF_004138285.1). GTDB lineage: Bacteria > Bacillota > Bacilli > Bacillales > Bacillaceae_G > Gottfriedia > Gottfriedia acidiceleris_A. The sequence goes on from NZ_SCFN01000024.1 coordinate 2,551, forward strand.
TGGGAACCATAAACATGTTCACCATATTCATTCAAAAACAAGTCGAATAAGCGAAGTCATTTCCCACATTAGTAGTGAATTTTTCTCAACGTGTAAATTTTTAATCATTGGTGGATTAATCACAAGTGTTTTTCAAACATTTCTTGATCGTAGTGTGTTAATACATCTTGCAAATCATACGAATCTCTCAAGCATTGTTATGATGGGTTTAGGATATTTTTTATCTTTATGTTCAGGATCTGATGCATTTATAGCTGCATCTTTTTCAAGCACATTTCATTTAAAATCTATCCTAGCGTTCTTAATATTTGGAGCTATGATTGATTTGAAAAATACATTTATGATGTTTGCATATTTCAAGAAAAGATTTGTATTTTTTTATATTTTCTTAACTGCAAGTGTCGTATTTGTAGTGACGTCGATTTGGAATTTATATTGGTGAGGTGAATAAATGTCTTCTTTTCAAAATCGATTACGCTCTGTATTTTTCTTCGGGATTGTTCTAATGCTTTTGAAGCTTCTAGTTTCAGGAGATATTCAATATTTCATTGCACCAAAGATGGTGAAATTCACAATCATTACTTTAGTTGCTTGTATAATTATTGGATTAATTCACTTCTTTGAATTGCTTAAAGAACATCATCCTTCATGTAATTGTTGCTCGAATCAAAAAAATAGGACTTTAAGTTTAGTAATTTTAATAAGTATTCCAGTTATAACAAGTAGCTTGTTTTCAACAAATGTTCTTGGAGCAAGTATTGCTTCAAAAAGAAGTATTTCTTATAGCGAAAATATAGTAAAAAAACAAGCTAAAAAAATAAAGGTAAAAAATGACAATTCGAAATTTATAAAAGTTGATGATTCGATGTATGGACATATTATTTCAGATGTACAGGATAGTGTAGATCAATATGTAGGTAAAAAAATATCTTTTAATGGTTTTGTATATCGTGATAAGCAAACAAGAAAAAATCAGATTTATGTATCGCGTTTCGCTATTACCTGTTGTGTAGCTGATGCTCAAGTGTTTGGGCTGATAGTTGAAGGAAAAGAGGTTTCAGCATATAAAAATGATCAGTGGGTAAACGTAACTGGTACAATTCATAAAGCAAAGATCGGAAAGTTTTATAAACCGATTATTCAATTAGATAAAATAGCAGAAATAAAACCACTAAAAGATCCATATGTTTATTTTGATTAGGAAAGTTTAATACATTTTTAACTAAAAAAACATTGAAAACGTAATTGTTTCGTTTTAATATTAAGCGTACTATACTTGCTTAGTTTTGGGTAAGTATCTATTTTTACATGGTAAATCGTAATTATTACGTTTAAAGATATAAAATTCATCTTATAATTAGCTAGAAGGGCGGTGCAAAAATAGTAAAATATAAATTTTACTATTTAGTGATATGAAAATTATAAAATTAAGATCGTTGTTATCTATTAGTATTTCTCTAGTTTTATTAGCAGGATGCTCATCTAAATCGATTTCTACCTCTAATAAATCAAAAGAAAGCGGATCTAAAAAAATTAAAATAGTCACTACTTTTTATCCTGTTTATGAATTTACAAAAAATGTTGCAAAAGAAAATGCTGATATTAAACTATTAATTCCATCATCAATTGAACCTCATGAATGGGAACCAACACCAAAAGATGTTGGATCTATGCAGAATGCTGATTTATTTATCTATAATAGTCCATATATGGAAACTTGGGTTCCAAACATTGAAAAAAGTTTAGGTAACAAAAAATCATCATTTATTGAAGCAAGTAGCGGAATTTCTCTGATTAAAGGACAAGAAGATGAAGAACAAGGTAATAATAACCATTCGGAGCAAATGGATCCACATGTATGGTTAAGTCCAGTTTTAGCTCAGAAGGAAGTTCAAAATATAACAAAAGCTCTAATTAACATTGATCCAGCTCATAAAGAAGAATATAAAAAAAATAGCAATGACTATATTACAAGACTGAAAGAACTTGATCATCAATATCGAACAACATTAATGAACATGAAAAATAAAGAAATTATTACGCAGCATGCTGCATTTGGATATTTAACAAATCAATACGGCTTAGTACAAGTTCCAATTGCTGGTTTATCACCATCGAATGAACCAAGTCCATCAAGAATGGCGGAGCTTAAACAATTTGCAAAAAGTCATGATATTAATACGATTTTCTACGAGGAAATTGCTTCCCCTAAAGTAGCGAATACACTAGCAAATGAAATTGGTGCAAAAACAGCTGTCTTAAATACTCTTGAGGGTTTAAGTGATGAAGAACAAAAACAAGGAATTGACTATATAAGCGTTATGGAGAACAACTTGAAGATACTAAAAAAAGTATTAGAAAATAAATAGCATTGTAAGTAAAAGCGTGTTCCTTCTTAGTGTCACGCTTTTACTTAATTAAGAAAGGAAATGAAAAGATGAGTGTAGTCCAATTAAAAAATGTGAAATTTGGTTATCATCATACTTCCGTAATAGATAATGTAAGTTTTGAAGTAAATAAAGGAGAATTTATTGGAATTACAGGTCAAAATGGTGCATCTAAATCGACTCTTTTAAAACTAATGCTCGGTTTATTAAAACCATGGAGTGGTGAAGTTCAAATTAATAAAGATGCAAATAATGAGCCGATAAAAATTGGATACGTGCCACAACAGATCGCTTCATTTAATGTAGGGTTTCCAAGTACTGTAATTGAACTTGTGAAATCAGGTAGATTTAATCAAAAAAAATGGTTCGAAAAAATGAATAAAACAGATCACTACACAATTAAGAATGCACTAGTAATGGTAGGGATGTGGGATTTTCGACATCATAAAATTGGTTCATTATCTGGAGGGCAGAAACAAAAAATTTGTATTGCTCGTGTATTAGCCTCTGAACCGCATTTATTAGTTTTAGATGAACCTACTACTGGAATGGATAAAGAAAGTAGAGAAAGCTTTTATCAATTTTTGGATCATCAAGTTAGAAGGCATAATCGAACAGTCGTTATGGTGACTCATGAAAAAGGGGAAGTTGAAAAATATCTTGATAAAATCATACATCTAGAGAAAGGAGAACATGGCGTATGGAGATGCTTAACCTTGAATTCATGCAACGGGCATTTTGCGTTGGTGGATTAATCGCTTTAATTGCACCAATATTAGGTGTATTTTTAGTATTAAGAAGACAAGCCTTAATGGCAGATACACTGTCTCATATTTCACTTGCTGGTGTAGCAATTGGCTTTTTTATTCATGCTGATTTAACATTATCCAGTATGTTAGTGGTAATCATTGGAGCAATTGCAATTGAATATATGAGAAGAGCCTATCTTTCATACTCAGAAGTATCGATTGCAATCCTAATGGCAGCAGGATTGTCACTTGCTCTGTTTTTAATGAGCATTAGTGCTGGAGGGATGACAACAAATGTAGAACAATACTTATTTGGATCAATTGTTACGGTTACTCAGAAACAAGTCTATTTGATGATTGGAGTGACTATCGGCGTATTATTCTATTTCATTTTGTTAAAAAGACCTCTATTTTTAATGACTTTTGACGAAGATACTGCTTTTACAAGCGGGGTAAATACAAAATTATTATCCTTATCTTTTAGTGTATTAACGGGAGTTGTCATTTCAGCTATTATTCCCACAATTGGAGTATTGCTTGTATCCGCACTACTAGTTCTCCCAGCTGCATTTGCGATTCGTATTGCGAAAGGATTTAAATGGGTTCTTTTATTAGCGGTATTCACAGCAATTTGTAGTATGTTTGTAGGTTTATCATCTTCCTATACATTGGGAACACCACCAGGTGCAACAATCACTTTGGTATTAGTGATCATACTAATAGTGGGTTTTATTATTCAAAATACGGTTGTTCAAATTAGAAGAGAAAAATAGTTAATTAAAATTTTAACTGATGCAGAGAATCTAAAAAGGATACTCTGTTTTTGTTTTTGGCTCTGTTGAAGTAAAATGTTGATATTTTATATTTGAATATAGGACTGTCAATATTTAGACAGTCCTTTTACGAGTTTGTACAACTAAAGCATGCGATAGTTGAACAAGAAAAAGCATCGATTATTTAAAACAAAAATCGTCCATCCCTTTAAGAGATAGACGATTTTTGTTTTACCTACTATACTTGAACTTCAAACTGTCTTGAATACAATTTTCTATAAGCTCCACCATTTTTGAGAAGTTCATTATGATTACCTTGTTCAACAATCCCTTCTCCAGTTATGACAATAATTCGTTCGGCATTTCGGATTGTGGAAAGACGGTGGGCAATGACGATTGTAGTACGTCCTTTCGCTAATATCTCTAGCGCTTCCTTAACAATACTTTCACTTTCATTATCTAATGAACTTGTTGCTTCGTCTAATATAAGGATAGGTGGGTTCTTTAGGAATACTCGTGCAATACTTAATCGCTGTTTTTGACCACCTGACAGTTTAACTCCTCTTTGCCCAATCTCAGTGTGGTAGCCATTTGGGAGCTTCATAATAAAGTCATGTGCATTTGCATGCTTAGCTGCTTCAATAATTTCTTCTTCATTAGCACTTTGATTTCCGTAGCGAATATTTTCATAAACTGTACCGGTAAATAGATAAACATCTTGTTGTACAATTCCAATGTTATTTCGTAATGAATTCAGGTCAATATCTCGAACATTAATTCCATCTACTAATAACTCACCATCTGTCACATCATAAAAACGAGGAATAAGTGAACATAACGTTGTCTTACCTACACCAGACGGACCAACTACTGCAATATACTCACCTGGTTGTATTTGAAGTGATGTATTCACCAATACATTCTCCAGATACTCTTCATAACGGAATGAAACTTGTTTAAACTCAATTTTCCCAGTTACTTTTGAGAGTGTAATTGCACCCTGTTTATTTTCAATTTCAGGCATCAAATTCATGATTTCCATGAACCGTTGGAATCCTGTGATTCCTTCATGAAACTGTGTACTCATATGTGTTAATTTTTGAATAGGTTCAATCATAAAGCCTATATATAATAAAAACGTAATTAAATCCGCTAAGTCTAAAGAGTTGTTAATAATATTAGCACTACCTACAATGATCACCGTGATTGTAATCAGTTGTAGAAATATTTCAACACCATTGTAAAAATAAGCTTCTGCCTTATAAGTTTTCTTTCGACTATCTAGGAAACGACTATTTGCACGGTTAAAATTTTCAACCTCAACCTGTTCATTAGCAAATGATTTTACGACACGAATTCCAGATAAACTATCCTCTACTTGTGCATTAACGTCAGCAATTCGCTCTTTGTTTTTTCTTATGGTCCTGTTTAAAACCTTATTGAAATACAATGCAAACGAACTTAGAAATGGTAAGAAACAAAAAACGGCTATCGTTAATTGTGCATTTATATAAAATAATATGAAAAATGCACCTATAAATCTTACAAAATATTTAACGTAGTCTTCAGGACCATGATGATACAACTCAGAAATAAGTAGTAAGTCGTTCGTTACTCGAGACATAAGCTGTCCTGTCTTTTCTTTATCATAAAAGCTAAATGAAAGTTTTTGCATATGTGAAAATAGCTCACTACGCATATCATTTTCCATACGTGCACCAATTTCGTGTCCTTTGTAGTCTACAAAGAAATTCCCGATATTTTGTATGACTACTAAAACTAGCATTAATCCACCGATCCAATACACTTCATTAAGTGCTTCAGACAAATCTCCTTCAAGAACATTCTTCGTAATGTAACGAACGAGTAGTGGAAATACTAAATTTGTAGAGGAAACGATAAAAGCACATGCTAATATTGATAAAAATAACCTTAAATAAGGTTTATAATATGAGAAAAATTTTTTTACAGGAAAATTCATAATTAACCCCTTTTTGTGTTATTTGACTAACACATACAAGGGGGTACACCGTATGCAAATTAAAAAAGTGTTCCACCCTTATATGTTTTTATGGTTTGATTCATTAATTTTTTCATGTAATTGCCTCCTTCAACATTTAATACTTTTATTTTATACATATTTAAAAAAGAGAGAACTGTTTATTTCCAGTAAACTACGAAAAAATAACTGATAGAACAGTTGTTTTATCAAAATGGACTTCTCTAATATATTTTATAAAATTTATAGAAAGAAAAATAAAATTGAATTCCTTATTCAACTAACGCATGCGTTAGTTGAATAAGGTTTAATTATTTGAAAACAATCAGACTATTTTAATTACCTCAACTACGCCCACTCTTCTTGACCCTTCCATAAAATAACCTTTGGTCCCTAACTCGATCTTATGTTTATGAATTTCTTCTCTAATTTTAGGCGATACAATCCACATCCTTGCGGTTCCAGTTCGGTTAATTGAAATTTTGTCATCTAATATTACATTTCCATCATTATCCTCAAATTCAGGATGTATCATATATATACCCGTTTCTTTTATATCGTCTTCTTGATATGCAAAATCACACCTATAACCTTGTGCAGGTAAGCTCTGTCTTCCACCTTCTTCATGTGAAAAAAATCTATATTGAACATTAAAGTCTTGAGGGCATCCTCTTCTTTCTTCGTATGGTGTCCACATATTTTCACCTCATTAATAAAGAATTAATATTTCTACAATAAATATAGAGTTACCGATACTCCTTCTTCAACTTTAGTGCCATATAGTTCAAAAAAAAATCGTCTATACAGCCGATCATCTTATTCAACTAATGCATGCGTTAGTTGAACAGAACTGAGGAGCTGAATGATCAGCTCCTATTTAACTATTTGGCAGTTTAGTTGAACAAGGATTTCTCATTTTAACTACCGAATTTATATAGTTAGAAATGGGGGCAAATACGAAAATGAATGGAAAAATAAAGGAAAGTGTGTTAAAAACAACAACAAATGCATATGGACTTAGCTTGGGTCTGCTTACTCATATTAGTGGCGTTGTAAATAATGTTTATCGATACCCAGCACAAAATGGTCATCCTTCACGAATAGTACGTTTAACACATGAGAATTGGCGTAATAAAAAAGAGTCATTTGCAGAACTACATTTCATGAACTATCTGTTTGAAAACGGTGTTTCTGTGCCACAGATACTCCCATCAAAAGCGGGAAAATGGATAGAAAATGTAAGAGGTGGTTATCACGCCTCGATGTTTACAGAAGCACTTGGTCGAATTCCTACTGAAGAAGATTGGAACCAGAAAATGTTTAGAAATTGGGGAAGTATCGTTGGGCAGATGCACTTGCTAACCCAATCCTATATCCCTCCACATGATGTGAAACGCCGTGAATGGAAACAGGAAAATTGGATGGATATGATGAAACACCTACCATCGGAAGAAATAATTGTTCGTAAAAAAGCGAATGAGTTGTTAAGTTGGCTAGAGACATTACCAAAAGATAAGAAAAACTATGGTCTTATCCACTGTGACCTTCATGCACACAATATGTTCGTCACAAAAGACGGAGAGATTACGGCATTTGATTTCGATGATAGTTGTTATCATTGGTTCGCTTTCGACATCGCTATTATCATTTATTCGGTGATTGTTAGATGCAACCGACAAACCCAAAAGAATGACACACTCGAAAATCATTTGGCATGGTTCCTCGAATCGTTTCTAAAAGGTTATCAAGAGATGAATACCATCGATCCTTGGTGGTTAAAAGTCATGCCGAAATTTTTAAAGTATATACGGGTATTATACTACAACGTATTTCACCAACGTCATAACTGGAAAGTTTTAGATGGCGAACAGAATTTGAGATGGATAAGAATGAAAGCAGAGATAGAAGCAGATGAACCTTTGACAAATTATTCATTCTGAACATTATGCAACTAACGCATGCTTTAATTGAACAACATGATCGGCTGAGTAGCCGATTTTTTTTGTGAAACTTAATGGCAGTTTAGTTGAATAAGAAACAAGGTATTTAAACCAGATTTATAGAAACAAGATATTAGGAAGGAAGTTTAATGGAAATCAAATATTAGGGAGTAAAATGATAATGAAATTACGAGGTATTCTTTTAACTGTAATAGTTTTGATTTTATTATTTACAGGATATAGAGTTTATTCTTCTAGAAATAAACCAGTAAATAATAGTTCAACTTTCTCTGCGAAAGTGATAGATAAAATACGTTCAAAAGATAAATATATCATTGAGGTTGTAGATGTTAATGACAGTAACAGAACTGGAAAAATAATTGTAAATGATGAAAATACCTGGAATTTAATTGAAAAAAAACGAGAATATTTTATGGTAGCGACCTTTAAATCAAATGAAATAGGTGCTCCTATATTCAGTGAAGGAAAAGCAACATTACAACAGATTGATATTGTAAAATAAACTGGAATTGTATTTCAAATCTAATGCAACTAACGCATGCGATAGTTGTATAAACTCAATTAGAGAAACAGATGAGATTTTACGAGGAAGGTACTATATGATTAATAATATTGAAGAAGTTTTAATCAATGTTTTTTATGATGACGGAAGTTTAAGGGATATATATATTAAAGAAACCAACATAACAGATTGGGATATTATTTGGGACTTTATTAAAAAACTACCTAATGTAACTTTAAAAATCGATGGAGAAAGTACGAACAAATTACCGCCCTCTGTAAATGAGTTATTTGAAACAAAATATAAAAAATCAGTTTTATTATCAATTAATTACAATTCTATTATTATTAATTGTTATTTCTTTTGTGTAGAAGAAATAGAATTTGATATAAGTCCAAGAGACATAACTCAATCGAAAGATGTAATTACTGTCTTTGAATTTATAGAAAAAGTTATGAAGTTACTTAAAATGGATGTATCAATTTCAACTGAAGACGAGAGAGAATACCCTTTAATAACTCTAAAATCGAGTGGAGAATTTTTATATAATTACTAAAATCTTATACAACTATCCTGAAAATTACTTTTTTCATTCATTTGATGGTGCTACATTATTGTGGCATGAAGGTCTACTATGAAAGTGCGTTTTAAACTTCCATTCACTGTGGTGAATTTTTGATTCATGGTTGGCTAACGAGAGCATTCATAGAACAACAAAAAGAGGATGATCTTAGGATCTTCCTCTTTTTTGCTAAAAGAATATTAGCTAAACGAAAGTAAATAAAACTTTACAGTAAATTGGCAATATAAACTTTCGGTTTTCATTTTTAGTATTTTAAGAATAAAGTAGGGACACTTAGCAAAATAGCATATATAATTAGAAAAGCCGAATCAATAGGCGTATGTGAAAATTAAAACAATATGGTTCAGTTGGAAAGTGAGATAAATTAGTTATGAAATATGATTTAATTTTTGATTTAGACGATACATTAATTCAAACCCAAGCCGCATTTCGGCATAATGTAGATTTATGTGCGAATTTAGTATATCAAGCGCTAGGTGAAAAAGTAATAATAAATGACATTAAAGAAGTTTTCAATAAAATCGATCTGGAACTAATAAAAGATATGGGTTTCAGCAAAGCCCGATATCCTTATGCATGGGAATCAACTTTAGATTTATTGGCAACACGATTTAATATAGAGATATCAAGTATTGTCAATGATCAATTACAATCATTAGCAAAAACGATATTTAAAGTAAATATTCCACTGCAAAATGACACATTTATAATAGAAGAATTATCAAATCATAAAGATGTAGCAAGTATGACTATATTGACTTTAGGTGAAAAAGACGTTCAAACAAAGCGAGTGATAGATACTGGTTTAGTACAACATTTTGATAACGTATTTATTACAAGTAAAAAAGATATAAATACCTATGTTGAGTTAAATGAAAAATTAAGTAATCCAGTAATGATCGGGAACTCTCTAAGAAGTGATATTGTACCTGCTTTAGATGCAGGGATGAAAGCAATCCATATTATTAGAGATTCATGGTCTTATGACGAAATTGAACATAATCATAGAATAGAGGGTATTAAGTCATTAGTTGAAATAAAATTACTTTTATTTGGTAATTTGGTAAACCTTTAAAGAGTGTTTTTTAGTCCATTTTATTTATCGATAGTTCTGATATATTTTGAGATTATTTATATAGATCAGATTTCACCATAATATAATGATAGCTAGAGTGGAACTTCAATGTAACTAACGCATTGAGTTAGTATAAATCGGCTAATTAGTCGATTTTTTTTGTTAAGCTAACTGGCAGGTTAGTTGCATAAGGAATGATAGAATAAGGAATTCAATTATTGTTACAGATTAACAAGTACTATAAAATTGTATTAGTAGATATCTAGGAGAGCTTTTAAATGAATATATAAGTTCTAATATTATGTACATTGTTTTTACTTTTTTTGAGTGATATCTTTTTACGTTACTTTAAAGAAGTTTGAAGATGATGACGATTATTTTTGGGGCATAGCTACAGAAAAATTTATTTGCGGAGGATAAATATGAATTTTGAACAAATGGAGCATATCGTCACTGTCGAAATTGAAAAGTCGATTACAAAAGCAGCAGAAAAACTATTTATATCTACTCCAGGTTTGAGTCAGTCTATTACCCAACTTGAAAACGAGCTTGGAATAAAAATTTTTAATCGATCCAAAAAAAGTATTACGCCAACTTTTGAAGGTGAAATAGTGATTTCAGCAGCAAATTCAGTTCTAAATACTATAAATGAAATGAATAAAAAACTGAGCATATATAAAAACAGTTATCAAAGGCATTTAAAAGTAAAAATTGCACCTGCTTTTTTTTATATACTTCAAGAATTTTTGGTAAAGCTTAATCTAGAAAATGAAGATTTAACATTTGAATTAATCGAACAAAATCCTACTAAGATTATTGAGAATTTTAATAAGGAAGATTATGATTTTGCGCTTATCTCTGCATCCGTTGATGAGTTAAAAAAAGCTAAAAATATTTCTTATAAACACATTTACAAAGGACATATATGTATAGCAGTTGGAAAAAACTCACCCTTTTATACATTAGATTTTGTAACTCCAAGTGATCTAAAAAATACTAAATTAGTATTTTATGATACATCTGATTATAACCAGATTTTAAAATTTACGAAAATAAATCCAGAGCAAGTGATAATAAGTTCAAATAGGACTAGCATGCTTTTTAAGCTAGTAAAAGAAAGTGATGCAATTATATATCTTCACGACTTTGCACTAAAGAATTTTCCAATGGTATTAAATGGAGATTTGAAAATAATCCCACTGAAGGATAAACAGATGCAATTATTTGAACTTGATTTTTGGCTAATCTATTTAGAAACAAAAGGTTTATCGAATTTGTATAATGAGTTTCTTGAAGATTTTATAGAACATTTTAAAAGAGTATAATAAATAAAAGATAGTAATCAGTAAATAATCAAATAGTGAGTAAAGTAGTCGTTTATTATGACTAACTCATGCGTTAGCCATCCATGAAGCACAAAAATCGGCGCTTCTATCATTCCCTGAATTTACCAGACATCTTTTATTGAACTAAAATTCAAATTAGCACAAAAAATGACCGCAGTAGCATGCTTCACGTTGTTCAACTAACACAATGTGTTAGTTGAACAAGAAGTATAGACACTTCCAATATATTTTAATTCACTGTTGTCTGTAAATTCAGTCTTTTTTTATGTAAGAATAACATTCTCCCCTTCATTTAGGACTAATTAGTTTTACATCCTCCATCAATGGCAAAACTAATGATAAAAAAGGAGGATACAAAAGTGACTCAAGATCGATTTGAAGAAGCATATGAAATGTATAGAAATCAAAGTGATGACGAACAAATGATGGTAGAGGAATCAGTAAATCAAGATAAAGAACATATTGTTGCAGTTCGTAAAAATGAAGATGGTGATTTAATTGGTTTCAGAACAAGTTTAAATCGTGAACTAGATTATCTTCAAGCTTTGCAGGAAGCAAAGAGTGGAAACTTAGCACATGTAGATGTAATCCATAAATATGGTCGTGACATCCTCAGAAGTGAACCGGATGGTATTGCTGAAAACAATTTGAGTAATTTACCGGAATTTTAAAATATAGATAAAAAAGAGAGCTCAGTACAAATTACTGAGCTTTTTACAATGTCAATTTTGAAAACAAGAAGATAATTTAAATAATTTTACTAAAAAATATTAGGAGCGATAGAAAACAAAAATAACTTGTCCACATTTTTGCTTTTTAAAATTGATGACGATACTTAAACATTAATCTTAACCAACAATAATCTTAGATTAAGTGCCAAGAGTTCTTATTCTTGGTAATTCGAATTGTTCTGTACTCGCTGCTTCCATTCCTCCTCCTTCGTTATGCTCGGAATTAGTTCTAATTCTGCTTCTATTAAGTCTACTGTCTCTAATTTTTATTCCTTGCTGTCCTCCTAATTCATCATTATTCTGACCTGCAATGCCACTTCTTCCATTACCATCTGCAAATTGAGAATTAGTATTCGAAGTTTGACTATTATTTCTAGCGTTTTGTCCGCCTTGATTTGCGTTCATTCCAACATTTCTATTGATCTGACCTCCACCTTCTGCTCTTTGCTCAACTTGGAAACGGACATCTTTAAGTTCAATGTTAAAAAAATTAAAATTGATTGAATCATTCGGGTTCGCTGCTGCAAGTACCTCTTGAATTTCTTCTTTTATTTCTTTGAAATCTTCAAATTGTGCTGCCATAGTGATAAACACTCCTTTCCTCCTATTATTACTAGCACTATATTCAAATTTAATAGTTTCTGATTAGACATTTAATAGTAAATCTTCAACTTTTAAAAGATTTAGTATTAAAAGTTCATTGCAAACATTTGAAAGAGTTGTACAGTCTTTGAAATAAATTTTCATTTTGCATTCCTTTTACTTGAATATGCCACTATTTATTGATGTTTTTTCCTTACATTTGGAAAGAATCAGGTATTAATAACATGGAATAATTCATTATTTCACATTTAAATCATAGATTAATAATGGAGTGTGATCTAATTGAATCCTTTTTTAATAAAAATAATAAAATCATTTTGCGGTGTAATTGTTATCGACCTGCTATTACTTACTTATTGCTTGTTGCTAGGTAGCTATTTTCATATTTTACATTCATTTACGTGGTTCGGATTTAAAATAATTGTTTTACCGTTTAGCCTTTTAGCATTTATTATTTCAATTGTTTATTTTAGTAAAAAAATAGAAATCGAGGCATTGGAAGATATTGATGAAATTGAAGAAATTGAAATTGAGCATTCAACTCGAATGGAAAAACACCATCAGCCTTAAAAAAAATGAACTGAGGTGGTAAAATGGACCTCGAAAATATTGTTTTACGAAATATTGAAGAGCGGATTAAATGTCTAAGAACGAAACAAGATGAAGAAGGTTCATGGGAATATTGTTTTGAAGGTTCATTATTAACAGATAGTTTTATGATTATATTAATGAATGATCTCGAATACAAAAATCAAAAGGTAATAGATGGGATTATTGATCGTATCATCAATCTTCAACATCCGAATGGAGCTTGGAAATTATACGAAGATGAAAAAGATGGAAACTTAAATGCAACAGTACAAGCTTACATAGCTTTATTAATCTCGAAAAAGTATACAAAAGAACATTCAAGTATGAAAAAAGCTGAAAAATTTATTCGTGAAAACGGTGGTATAAAAAAAACACATTTTATGTTAAAAATGATTCTGGCTACTCATGGTTTAATTGAATATCCTAAATTATTTTACTTTCCAATGAGCTATTTTTTGCTGCCGGATAAAATGCCGTTAAGTTTATTTGATTTAAGTAATTATGCTAGAGTTCATTTAGTTCCAATGATTCTTTGTATAAATAAGCGATTTAAAGTGAAATTGGATGACGATATAAATATTGATCATCTTCTTGAAACTAGTGAGGTAGAATGGTTTTACGAAGAGCGCGGGAGTTTTTATCAATTTTTACTTGAGGAAGGTAAGAAGCTAGCTTCATATCCTCTCTATTTTCATCAGAAAGGATATGAAAAGGCCGAAAGATTTATTCTAGATCGTATTGAAACAAATGGAACTTTTTATAGCTATGCCAGTTCTACATTTTATATGATTTATGCTTTAATGGCTTTAGGTTATGAAGCAACTTCATCCGTTATTCAAAATGCGCTACAAGGACTACTTTCATATGCAGTCGAAACAGTAGCGGGACTTCATATTCAAAATTCACCGTCTAAAGTTTGGGATACTGCATTATTGTCATATGCAATTCAAGAAGCTGGTTACGAGTTAAGTGATCCGATTGTTTCGAAATCGATTAACTACTTAATTAAGAAACAACAAAATATGAATGGTGACTGGAAGGTTCATGCTAAAAATTTAAGTCCAGGCGGTTGGGGCTTTTCTGATGTTAATTCTTTTATTCCAGATAATGATGATACAGGAGCAGTTTTAAGGGCACTATCAAGGAGTGCCTTGGATCAACCCACAATTCATGAAAGTTGGTTGAGGGGAGTTCATTTTTTACTTGGTCTTCAAAATGACGATGGTGGTTGGGGAGCTTTCGAAAAAAATGTAACGAATAAATGGTTAACATTTTTACCAATTGAAAATGCAAAAGATGCAATCATCGATCCTTCAACTGCAGATTTAACTGGACGCATTTTAGAATTTATTGGACACTATACGACGATTTCAAATGATGATCCGATTGTGAAAAAGACGGTTAATTGGCTTTTAAAAAACCAAAAATCAAATGGTAGTTGGTATGGTAGATGGGGAATTTGTTATATTTATGGAACTTGGGCAGCGATTACTGGTCTTAGAGCCGTAGGGATTCCTAAAAATCATGAAGCAATTAAAAAAGCTGAGAAATGGTTAGTTAGTATTCAAAATGAAGATGGTGGTTGGGGAGAATCAGGTCTTTCACCTGTTAAAAATAAATATTTTCCTTTAAAATATAGTACACCTAGTCAAACAGCGTGGGCTGTTGATACTTTACTTTCAATTCGTAATAAAGAAGATGAAGTAATTAGAAAAGGGATTAAATTTTTAACTACTCAAAGTGAATTGACTAATAAAGCATTAACTTATCCAACTGGATTAGGATTACCTGGTCAGTTTTATATTCACTATCATAGCTATAATGAAATTTATCCGCTATTAGCACTAGCACACTATAAAAATAGTTAAATAATACTATTATGTAAACAAAATAAATTTATTTTTGGAAATCTTTCCATAAATGTCTTTTCTTTATCATATAAATATAGTAAACTGATTTATATTGAATATAACTAAATAATCCTTATCGAGAGTGGTGGAGGGACTGGCCCTTTGAAACCCGGCAACTTTAGCGAAAGCTAAAAAGTGCTAAATCCAGCATGTTTAAAACATGAGAGATAAGGCGTGATCTGTACTTTAACGTCATTCTCTCATTTTTTTGAGAGAATGGCGTTTTTTATTTTATATAAACGGGAAGTGATTGAATGGGCTTATTGGAAAAGTTAAAAGATGGAATTGTTTTAGGTGATGGCGCAATGGGAACGCTTTTGTATTCTGGTGGACTTCACAGTTGTTTTGAAGAACTTAATATTACTGAGCGAGATCGAATCATTCATATACATGAACAATATATAGATGCTGGCGCAGAAGTGATTCAAACAAATTCGTACGGTGCTAATGCTGGAAAACTGAGACAATATGGTTTGGAAAAGCTGGTTAAGCAAATCAATCAAATGGCTGTTAGAAATGCTAGAGCTGCTTCAAAAGGAAGAGCTTTAGTAATTGGTGGTATAGGTGGAATGAAATATGTAGGTTCTACTTTTACTACACCTTTAGAACGTGAGATGATGCTGCTTGAGCAAGCCTCAGCGTTACTTGAAGAAGGCGTAGATGGGATCATGCTTGAAACATTTTATGATGAAAATGAATTATATGATGCTGTTAATCTATTAAGAGGAAGAACGGATTTACCGATCATTGCACAAGTAACATTACAAGAAATTGGTGTCATGCAAAGTGGTCAATATATTGAAAAAATTCTTCCTAATTTAATTGATTTGGGTGCAGATGTAGTCGGAATCAATTGTCATCTTGGGCCACTTCATATGCTGGAGTCATTAAATACAGTTTCATTACCAACGAATGGCTACTTATCGGCATTTCCAAATTCAGGATTACCACTATACAATGAAGGGAAATACGTATACAAATCGAATCCAGAATATTTTGAAGATATGGCAAAACCATTTATTGAACAAGGTGTAAGACTAATCGGTGGATGCTGTGGCACAACACCAGCACATATCGCTGCTTTACGAAGTAAGATTGATACTTTACAACCTGTTACAAAAAAAGAAGTGAAAAACAGAACAATTAAAATTACAATCCCTAAGCAAGAAGAACAAAAGAATGAAACTCTATCAGAAAAGGCAAAAAAGAGAACGACGATCATTGCAGAGCTAGATCCACCAAAAACATTACAAACTAGAAAGTTTTTTGAAGGAGCGAAAGCATTACATAGCGCAGGGGCTGATGCAATTACGCTAGCAGATAATCCATTAGCTTCACCTAGAATTTCGAATGTGGCGATGGCATCACTGCTTCAAAGATTGGATGTACCAGTCTTGACGCATTTGACTTGTAGAGATCGCAATATGATTGGACTTCAATCTCATTTAATGGGACTATCAACATTAGGATTAAATGAAGTTCTTGCTATAACAGGTGATCCAGCAAGGGTAGGAGATTTTCCAGGTGCAACTTCAGTATATGATGTAGCATCACTTGAACTGATTCGAATGATTAAAGAAATGAATGAAGGTAGACTTTATTCCGGTAAAAGTTTAGGAAATGGAACGAGATTTTCTGTCGCTGCTGCTTTTAACCCAAATGTTCGAAAATTTGATGCAGCAATTAAAAGACTTGAGAAAAAGGTCGAGGCGGGAGCGGATTATTTTTTAACTCAGCCAATTTATGATTTTGAAACGATTGATAAATTATATGAGGCAACACGTCATATTAAACAGCCAATTTTTATTGGGATTATGCCACTAGTTAGTAAGAAGAATGCTGATTTTATCCATTATGAAGTTCCTGGAATTACTTTATCCGAAGAGGTAAGAAACAGAATCTCATCAGTTGAACCTGAGAGAGCAGTTGATGAAGGTAAAAAAATTGCAAAAGAGCTTATTGATTATGTTAAGGATAAATTTAACGGCATTTATTTTATCACTCCATTTTTGAAGTATGAAATAACAGAGGACTTAATTCAATTTACTAAAAGCAGCAATAAAGAGGAGATTCAACTATGAAAACTTTAGATATAGCATTAAAAGAAAAAATATTACTTCTTGATGGAGCAATGGGAACGATGATCCAGCAAAGAAACTTAACAGCAGAAGACTTCGGTGGAGAAGAATACGAAGGTTGTAATGAATATTTAGTTGTTACAAGACCGGATGTTATACAAGAAATTCATGAGGAATATATAATTGCTGGTTCCGACATTATCGAAACGAACACATTTGGAGCAACAAATATTGTTTTATCCGATTATAATTTACAGCATTTAGATATTGAACTAAATGAAATTGCAGCAAGGATTGCAAAGCAAGCAGTTGTGGCATCGGGTAAAGAAGTATATGTAGCAGGTGCGATGGGACCAACAACAAAAGCAATCAGTGTTACAGGTGGTGTGACTTTTGATGAATTAATTACCGCATATAATCGACAAGCAACTGGATTAATAAATGGTGGCGTAGATGTTTTATTAGTTGAAACTTGTCAAGATATGAGAAATGTTAAAGCTGCCTGTATTGGGATTAGTAATGCATTTAACGAGTTAAATAAAAAATTACCAGTTATGATTTCCGGAACGATTGAACCAATGGGGACAACATTAGCAGGTCAAACAATTGATGCTTTTTATTTAGCCATTGAACATATTTCTCCAATATCAGTTGGATTAAACTGTGCAACAGGACCTGAGTTTATGAGAGATCATGTTCGTTCATTGTCAGAGCTATCTGAGACTTTTGTTTCGTGTTATCCGAATGCTGGCTTACCAGATGAAGATGGACATTATCATGAATCACCTGAATCATTAGCGCACAAAGTACGCGATTTTGCTGAACAAGGATGGATCAATATTATAGGTGGTTGTTGTGGAACAACTCCTGAACATATTAGGGCAATGAAAGAAGCAATCAGTGGAATAACACCTCGTCAACCTAAAAAAAGAGAGGATCATGCGGTTAGTGGTTTAGAATCACTTCGTTATGACGATAGTATGAGACCACTTTTCGTCGGTGAAAGAACAAATGTTATTGGATCTCGTAAATTTAAAAATTTAATAGCTGACGGAAAATTTGAAGAAGCTTCAGAGATTGCGAGAGCTCAAGTGAAAAAAGGTGCCCATGTCATCGACGTATGTATGGCAGATCCTGATCGTGATGAAGTTGAAGATATGGAAAATTTCATAAAGCAATTAGTTAATAAAGTAAAAGTACCCATCATGATTGATTCAACTGATGAAAAAGTAATTGAATTAGCACTTACTTATATTCAAGGTAAAGCGATTATTAATTCGATTAATCTTGAAGATGGGGAGGAGCGATTTGAGAAGATTTTACCTTTCATTCATAAATATGGTGCTGCAGTTGTAGTTGGTACGATTGATGAAGATGGGATGGCTGTATCGGCAGAAAGAAAATTGGAAATTGCAAAAAGAAGTTATCAACTATTAACTGAAAAATATAAAATTCGTGCGACGGACATCATCTTTGATCCGCTTGTTTTCCCTGTTGGAACAGGTGATACGCAATATATCGGTTCTGCAAAAGCGACAATTGATGGCATTAAATTAATTAAAGATGAATTTCCGGAGTGTTTAACGATTTTAGGTTTAAGTAATATTTCATTCGGCTTACCAAATGCAGGTCGAGAAGTGTTAAATGCAGTTTTCTTATATCATTCTACAAAAGCTGGTCTTGATTACGCGATAGTAAATACTGAGAAACTAGAACGATTCGCTTCAATTCCTGCTGAAGAACGTGAGCTTGCTGAGAATTTATTATTCCATACGTCTCAAGAAACATTAGATAAATTTGTTGAGCATTTTAGAAATTCAGTAAAGAAAGAAGAAAAACCAAAAGAACAGCTACCGATTGAAGAAAGATTAGCCTCGTGTGTAATTGAAGGTTCAAAGCAAGGATTAATAGAAGATCTACAAGCTTGCCTTGACCGTGGTGACATACCGTTAAATATTATAAATGGTCCACTAATGACTGGGATGGATGAAGTTGGAAGACTTTTCAATAATAATGAACTAATCGTAGCTGAAGTATTACAAAGTGCAGAAGTAATGAAGGCATCTGTAAACTTCTTAGAGCAATTTATGGAGAAAACTGAAAGCTCTAGAAAAGGGAAAGTCATTTTAGCAACAGTTAAAGGTGATGTTCATGATATCGGAAAGAACTTAGTTGATATTATTTTGACGAATAACGGATTTGATGTTGTCAATTTAGGTATTAATATTCGACCAGATGATTTAATTACAAAGATTCGTGAAAACAAACCAGACATTATTGGTTTATCAGGCTTATTAGTAAAGTCTGCTCAACAAATGGTTATTACAGCTGGTGACTTAAAAAGTGCAGGAATTAACACACCAATATTAGTTGGTGGCGCTGCATTAACTAGAAAATTTACTGAAAACCGTATTCAGCCCATTTATGATGGATTAGTAGTTTACTCAAATGACGCGATGACTGGATTAGACTTAGCAAATAAGATTGTTAATCCAGATGAATTAAAAGCATTAGAAGAAAAGAAAAAGGCAATTAAAAAAATAGACAATATAATTGAATTGCATGTTCCTGAAGTTAGTACAACGAGATCAGCTATACAAAAGTCAGATTGCCTAGTTCCTTCATCACTAAGTAAAACGGTCATAAAAAATATTCCAGTAGCTCAAGTGGCACCTTTTATTAATTATCAAATGCTAATAGGACATCATTTGGGGGTAAAAGGTAAATGGGAAAATCAAGAACGTGGCCAAGAGTTATATGAGTTAGTTCAAGAATTCTTAAAAGATGGAAATGAATATTTTGACTGCCAAGTAATCTATCAATTTTTCCCTGCTCAAAGTGATGGCAATGATGTCATTATCTATGACTCTGAAACTAAAAAACCGATTGAACGTTTTCAATTTCCGAGACAAAGAAAAGAACCAAACCTTTGTATAAGCGACTTTTTAAATCCTGTTGGTGAAGAGATGGATTATGTTGGATTCTTCTCTGTAACATCGGGACCACGAGTAAGAAATATTGCCGAAAGATTGAAACAAGAAGGGGAGTATTTAAAGAGTCACGTTTTATTCTCATTAGCTTTAGAATTAGCAGAAGGTTTAGCTGAAAAAACTCATATGCTGATGAGAGAAAAATGGGGATTCCCAGATCGTCCAGATTTCACGATGTCTGAGCGTTTTAAAGCAAGATATCAAGGAATCAGGGTTTCATTTGGTTACCCTGCGTGTCCAAACCTTGAGGATCAAGAAAAGCTATTTAAGTTAATTAACCCAAATGAAATTGGGATTAATCTGACAGAAGGATTTATGATGCTACCAGAAGCATCTGTAACTGCAATGGTATTCTCGCATAAAGACGGAAGATATTTTTCAGTTTAAAAAGAGAGAATAATTATTCATTTGATTCAATAAAACTAAAATTTAGTTTAGATATTTTAAATAGGTAGTAGAAATAGTTCATGCATCATTCTACTGCCTTTTTCCTAAGAAAAAAGAGGAGTGGAAAAAATGCCTGTAATTATAAACAAAGATCTACCTGCAACGGAAATACTAACGAAAGAAAATGTTTTCTATATGACCAAAGAGCGAGCGGAGTCGCAAGATATAAGACCGCTTCAAATAGGCATTTTAAACTTAATGCCAACTAAAATTGAAACCGAAACGCAATTATTACGTTTAATTGCAAATTCACCTTTACAAGTAGATATCGATTTAATCGGTACTGAATCATACAAGCCAAAAAACATCTCAGAAGAGCATGTTTCAAGCTTTTATAAAACAATTTCACAAATTCAAAATACAAAATATGATGGCTTTATTATTACTGGTGCTCCAGTAGAGACATTGGAGTTTGAAGAAGTTGAATATTGGTCGGAGCTTAAAGAAATAATGGATTTCACAAAAGAAAATGTAACATCTACATTGCATATATGTTGGGGTGCACAAGCAGGTCTTTATCATCACTACGGAGTTCCTAAATACACATTAGATAGAAAAATGTTTGGTGTTTTCCCACACTCAGTAGAGGATCGCTTTGTGAAACTAGTATGTGGTTTTGATGACGAGTATTATGTACCACATTCAAGACACACTGAAGTTAAGAAGAAAGACATCGATCAAATAGGAGAATTGAAGATTTTAAGTCTATCGGATGATGCAGGTGTCCATCTTGTTACTAGTGAGGATGGAAAGCAAATTTTCGCAACTGGACATCATGAATATTGTATTAATACTTTGAAATCAGAATATGAAAGAGATGTACAAAGAGGAACGGAAATTGCTATTCCAAAAAACTATTTCCAAAATGATAATCCAGAAAAACCACCGATTGTACGTTGGAGAAGCCATGCTAATCTACTTTTCTCAAATTGGTTAAATTATTACGTTTACCAAGAAACCCCTTACAATTTATAAATTTATATTTTTAGTTTCATATTTTCGTCAAATACTAAATAAAAATAATTGGAAAATTTAAAAAAAGGTTTGCTATTTTCATAAAACATTCCCATAATGGAAATAATATCAAATTTTAACGGAGGAGATTATATGAAGGACTGTATATCTATCGGCCTATTAGGACTTGGAACTGTTGGAAGTGGTGTTGTAAAAATTGTTGAAGATCATCAGGACAGATTGGCTCATCAAATCGGTTGTTCTGTTCAAGTAAAAAAGGTTCTTGTTAAGGACCTTGAAAAGGAACGTTCAATTTCAATTCAAAAGGATTTATTAACGACAGATGCATATGAAATTTTAGATGATGCAGAAATTGATGTTGTTGTAGAGGTAATGGGTGGAATTGAAGAAGCTAGACAATACATACTCCATGCTCTTCGTAATAAAAAGCATGTAGTCACAGCTAATAAAGATTTAATGGCTTTATATGGTACTGAATTACTCCGTGTAGCAAATGAGAATAAATGCGATTTATTCTATGAAGCTAGTGTTGCTGGTGGTATCCCTATTATTCGTAGTTTAGTAGATGGTTTAGCTTCAGACCGTGTAACTAAATTAATGGGGATTGTAAATGGAACGACAAATTTTATTCTTACAAAGATGAGCAATGAAGGAAAAGCATATGAGGATGTGTTAAAAGAAGCTCAGGAACTCGGCTTTGCAGAAGCAGATCCAACATCAGATGTTGAGGGATTAGATGCTGCGAGAAAAATGACAATTTTAGCTAAATTAGGTTTTTCAATGGATGTTGAACTTGAAGATGTGCAAGTACGTGGAATTAGTTCAGTATCTTCAGAAGACATCGATTTTGCTAAATACTTTGGTTATACAATGAAATTAATCGGTTATGCGAAGAGAAACGATAATCGAATTGAAGTTAGTGTTGGACCAACTTTAATTGCACATAATCATCCATTAGCATCTGTAAGTAATGAATTTAATGCAGTTTATGTGTATGGTGAAGCTGTAGGAGAAACGATGTTCTATGGACCAGGTGCGGGTAGTTTACCAACTGCAACTGCAATCGTATCAGACTTAGTTGCAGTAATGAAAAATATGCGACTAGGTGTAAACGGTACAAGTGCTGTTTTACCACAATATCCAAAAGAATTAAAAGAAGATAATGAGATTTATTTTAAATCTTTCTTCCGCTTTACAGTAAAAGATCAATTAGGTTCATTCGCTGAAATTACTTCTATTTTTACAGAATCTGATATAAGCTTTGAGAAAATTATTCAAGTTCCATTAAAACATAAGGGGCTAGCTGAAATCATCTTAGTAACACACCATGCTTCATATTCAGCATACAAAAAAGTAATTGGAAGTTTAGAAACATCTGAGGTAGTCGATGAAGTACGTAGCTATTATCGAATTGCAGGTGAAGATCGTGATGTATAAAGGGTTAATCGAAAAATATTCAAAATTCTTACCTATAAATGAAGAAACACCAAAATTAACTTTAAATGAAGGAAATACGCCATTACTATTTTTACCTCGCTTATCAGAGGAGTGGGGAATTGAATTATTTGTAAAATTAGAAGGACTAAATCCAACAGGTTCATTTAAAGATCGTGGGATGGTAATGGCAGTTGCTAAGGCAAAGGAAGCAGGAAGTTCAGCAATTATTTGTGCATCGACAGGTAACACATCTGCTGCCGCTGCTGCTTATGCCGCAAGAGCTGGTATGAAATGTTTTGTTATTATTCCTAATGGCAAAATTGCATATGGTAAACTTGCGCAGGCTGTCATGTATGGAGCACATATTATTAGTATCGATGGAAATTTTGATCACGCATTACAAATGGTAAGAAAAATTAGTGAGTCTGAACCAATTACACTAGTAAATTCCGTAAACCCATATCGAATCGAGGGCCAGAAAACAGCTGCCTTCGAAATTTGTGAGCAATTAGAAGAAGCTCCTGATATATTAGCAATTCCAGTTGGAAATGCAGGGAATATTACAGCTTACTGGAAAGGATTT
Source organism: Gottfriedia acidiceleris (assembly GCF_004138285.1). GTDB lineage: Bacteria > Bacillota > Bacilli > Bacillales > Bacillaceae_G > Gottfriedia > Gottfriedia acidiceleris_A. Next base: position 26,271 of record NZ_SCFN01000024.1, read on the forward strand.
AATGAATACAATTTATCAAAAGGTTATCAATTACCTAAAATGCACGGTTTTCAAGCAGAAGGTGCAGCACCAATTGTACAAAATAAAAAGATTGAAAATCCCGAAACAATCGCAACAGCTATTCGAATTGGTAACCCAGCAAGCTGGGAGCACGCAGTAAATGCAATTGGGCAATCAAACGGAGCAATCGATAGTGTATCAGATGAAGAAATCTTACAAGCGTATAAATGGATTGCATCAAAAGAAGGCGTTTTTGCAGAACCAGGTTCATGTGCAAGTATTGCTGGTGTATTTAAACAAGTACAATCAGGTGTGATCAAAAAAGGCTCAAAGGTAGTAGCCATCTTAACAGGTAATGGATTAAAGGATCCAGATATCGCAATTCAATCAAGTAAAATTGAACCAATATTGTTACCGAATGAAGAAAAAATTGTATTAGAACATTTACAAGGTGTGGTTTCGATATGAAAAAACTTTTCCAAATAACAGTTCCTGCAAGCACTGCAAATGTAGGACCTGGTTTTGATTCGATTGGTATCGCTTTAGATAGATACTTAACAATTGAAGTATATGATAACGATCAATATAGCTGTGAGGGATTTAGTGAATATTTGAAAGATATTCCACTTGATCAGACAAATTTAATCTTAAAAACAGCAATTGATGTTGCAAAAGCAAATCATAAATCTTTGCCAACATGTCATTTAAAGCTTGAAAGTAATATTCCGTTAACAAGAGGTTTAGGAAGTAGTGCCTCAGCAATAGTAGGTGGTATTATTCTAGCAAATGAACTTTGTAATCTTCAATTATCTATAGAAGAACAGCTTAGAATCGCAACATCAATTGAAGGTCATATGGATAATGTCGGTGCTTCACTTTATGGCGGTTTAGTAATTGGGACTTTTATAGATGGAAAAGCTTATATCCAACACTCGACATTAAATAAGGTGTCAGTAGTAGCAATTATACCAAAATACGAATTAGAAACTGTTCATGCAAGAAATATATTACCTTCAACGATTCCATATAAGAATGCTATACAATCTAGCAGCTTTAGTAATATATTAGTTTTAGCACTTACAACGGAAAATTGGCCATTAGCAGGAGATATGATGAAACGAGATCTGTTTCACGAACCATATCGATGCAAAATTGTAAAAGAGCTAGACACCTTAAAACAAATCGAATTACCTGAATATGTGCATGGATTTGTTTTAAGCGGTGCCGGACCGACAGTACTAGCCTTTGTCTCGATCGAAGGTTGTCCTGAAGCAATTGACTATTTTACACGTTTATTTCCAAATTGTGATGTTAGTGAAATAAAAATAGAAAACAAAGGTGCAACAGTAAAACATTCAATCCATTCGAATTAAAAGAAACCACTCAACCAGGGATAGTTGAGTGGTTTCTTATTTTTTGAGTTATATATGAAGTGTAAATAAAAATTGTGACACTGAAATTAAAATCTGTGAAAGTGTAAAAAAGGGTGGAACTGCAATTAAAATCTGTGAAAGTGCAAATAAAAAAGGTAAATCCGCAATTAAAAAAGTCGAATCTGCAAATAAATTCACTAAAACAGCAAATAAGATCATGATCTGTGAATAATTTAAGCGAAAATCATGAGAAATAACAATAAATTAGAATAAGGAATCATTAATAATTTTTTATTTTTCTCGTTCTTTCATATATTTTTCTGCAAGTAATTGTTTAACTTGATTATAAGTTAAACCAGAATTTGAATTTTTTCTTTTTACTTCGTTAATGTCGGTTCCAGTTATCGTAAAACGTTTATCTTTCATTTGGTTTCATCTCCAAAATAAAATTATATAATCTTATTATTTATTAGTTGAATGGAAAATATCCAATAATGGATTGATTAAAAGAAGCAATTAAATTAATTGGTAAGATATGTTAAAATAATAATTAAAAGAGTGGGAGATAAAACCATGCATGAGATTGTTTTTGGGATATTAGGTTTTATTTTTCGTATTATATCTTGGTTTGTTATGGAAATAATCGTTCAATTTTTCTTTGACTATTTACCCAAAAAATTTTTTGGCTATTCGTTTTATGAGAAAGATGATGGAATAATTCAAAAGAGAATTGCTTTGTTGAAAAAAGAAGAGTGGTTTAAGCCATACGAAACTTATTTACTAGAAATATCACAAAGAAAAAGTATTCAAAAGTTAATATTAAAAGCAAAAATGAATGAAATTTTATCAAATGAAAAAAAGAGAAATGAATTCTTATTTGAATTAGATCGTCGATTATTTGACTTAAATTCGAATGGAATTAGAAATAGAAAAACGAGCCCGAATTAACGGCTCGTTTTCTTATTTTTTATAAACTTTTACAGTAACTGTTTTAACTCCCCATTTTTGGGCATTTTTCTGACTTGGGATAAATACATCAATTTTATTTCCTTTTAGTGAACCGCCTGTATCTCCAGCAATTGCATAGCCATAGCCTTCTACATATACTTTAGAACCTAGTGGGATAACTTTTGGATCCACAGAAATAACTTTTGCTTTTGGATTCTTTTTTAAATCTATGCCAGTAGCTGTTTTACCACTACATCCCTTACAGCTACCAGTGTAAGCTGTAGCTTTCATCTTAATTACTTTATAAGGTGTAGCAGCTTTAGCTGTTGTTTTTTTAGTCGTTGTTTTCTTAGTTGCAGGTTTAATTTGCAATACTTGATTTACTTTAATAAGGTCTGATTTTAAATGGTTCCAAGATTTAATTTGAGAGACTGTTACCTTTTGCTTTTTTGCGATAGCAGATAATGTATCTCCAGATTTAACTTTGTAAGTTGCTGCGTATGTATTTGTCGTAAATCCCATTGTTAGAATAACAGTAGTAACAAAACATGTCATTAATTTTTTCATATTTCTCGCTCCTGTCCATCTTCTATGAATAATACTTTACCATGGAAATGTGACAGTAAGATTTCAGTAGTTTTATTTTATATTACAAATATATTACCTTTTTTTATAATTTTCTATAAATTCTGCATAATAGTTACAGGTTAATTCGACATAGTTCCATTTTAAGAATGTTCACCGCTTAATTTTGAACCAAGATGCTTGATTTTAAAGGACTTAAGGGGTGGAATGAAAGGGGAATAAGGAAAAATTTAAACAATAAAAACTTTTCAATAAGGTATAAAATAGTCTAGAAAAACAGACTTTTTTAGCACAAATAAGATGGGTTTTATTAATTTAGTATTAAAAACTATGTAACAATTAGAGAGATTTTGTAATATTTGCTTTAAATTTGAGGTTTACAGATTCTGAATTTAAGTCCTAAAAACTACCTTCAGCATGAAACGTGTTAAATATTTCATACTTATATAAATAGAGAAAATGTACGATTAAACCAAAATTCAACGAGCTTGTGTAGGATTTAAAATTGGTATGAAGTAGTATGATTAGACTAAATATTTTGAATAATGTATAATAACAAATGTACTTATAAAACCAAAAGGTGGGGTCGTATGTCAACCAATACATATTCACTTACATGGGATTTAGATGTTTTCTTTAAAGGAGGCAGTGAATCTCCTGCATTTGCATCATACATAAAAGAAATTACTAATTTAGTAGAAGGGATAGAGAGACAGGTTTCTTTGTTTTCTGCTCCTAAAAGTAGTGATGAGATCGAGGAATTAGCTGATATCATAGGTAATATTGAAGTAATAGGCAAAAAATTATCGCAAGCTGGTGGATTTGTTAGCTGTTTACAAGCTCAAAATATGGCTGATCAAAAGGCTAATCTATTAAGAGGAACTTTAACGCAGCTTTATGCAACATTTTCTACGTCTTTAACAAAATTCCATAGTCAATTAACTAAAATTGAAGATTCTGTTTGGAAAGATATTTTAGAAACTGATGAGTTTAAGGAAATTTCTTTCGCATTAAATGAGCGTCGTCAAAAGGCTAGTGAATTATTATCAGTTGACCAAGAGGCGTTAATTACTGCTCTTTCAGTGGACGGATATCATGGTTGGGGCCAAATGTACGATACTGTTGTTGGAAAAATGCAAATCGAACATGATGATAAACTTTTATCTGTTGGTCAAGCATCAAATCTATTTTCTTCTAAAGAACGCAATGTGCGTAAAGAGATTTTTGAAAAATGGGAAGAAACATGGGGAGAAGAGTCAGATTATTTCGCTAAAATATTAAACCATCTTGCAGGTTTCCGTTTAAGTGTATATGGACAACGTGGATGGAATAATGTATTAAAAGAACCATTATCAATCAATCGTATGAGTCAAGAAACACTTGATTCAATGTGGGGCGCGATAATCGACAATAAAGCTCCATTTGTTGAATATTTAGAAAGAAAAGCTAAATTACTAGGCGTAGAGAAATTAAGTTGGTATGATTTAGATGCGCCTGTGGCTGATATTGATTCTTCCGTTTCATATTCTGAAGGTGCAGAATTTATATTAGATCAATTTGGTAAATTTGGTGATGAATTAACTAGTTTTACAAAGATGGCGTTCGAAGACTCTTGGATTGAAGCAGAGGATCGTGCAGGTAAACGACCAGGAGGTTTCTGTACAGGATTTCCTGAAAGTGGCCAATCTCGTATTTTCATGACATATTCAGGTACACCTTCGAATGTTTCAACATTAGCACATGAATTAGGTCATGCTTTCCATTCATTTGCGATGAAAGATGTTCATACACTTAATAAATATTATGCAATGAATGTTGCTGAAACAGCTTCTACATTTGCAGAAATGATCGTAGCTGATGCAGCTGTTAAAAATGCGAGTTCTGATCAGGAGCGTTTAGCTCTACTAGAAGACAAAATTCAACGTAGTGTAGCATTTTATATGAATATTCATGCTCGCTTCTTGTTTGAAACGCGTTTTTACGAAGAGCGTAAAAATGGAGTTGTAAGTAAAAATAAAATAAATGAACTGATGGAAGAAGCTCAAAAAGAAGCGTATTGCGGGGCTTTAGAAGAGTATCATCCACATTTCTGGGCATCAAAACTACACTTTTATATTACAGGTGTGCCGTTCTATAACTTCCCTTACACTTTTGGATATTTATTCTCTTTAGGAATTTATGCAAAAGCATTGGAAGAAGGAAAGAGCTATGAACAGAAATATATTGCTCTATTAAAAGATACAGCTTCTATGACAGTTGAAGAATTAGCTCAAAAACATTTAGGTGTAGATTTAACTAAACGTGATTTCTGGGAGAAGGCAGTAAAACTATCTCTTAAAGACGTTGAAGAATTTTTATCGATCACCGAATGATAACTTTTTATGAGGAGGACTCGTTTAATTACGAGTTCTTTTCCTGTTTTAAATGATTTTATTAAGAATTTTGTTGATTTATTAAAAAGAGATAAGAAAATACGGAGGGGTTTTTAATCATTACCTCTTTAGTAGGGGAGTGACTAAAGTGAATAGTTTTAAATTTTTAAAACCATATAAAATAACAATTTTCGCAGCAATCTTCTTTTTACTTTTAGAGTTAGTAGTTGAATTATTTCAACCATATATTTTATCTAATATCATTAATAATGGAATAGTTCACAAAGACATGGCTTATGTTACAAAATGGGGAATCGTCATGATCGTGTTATCGATCGTAGCGTTTATTGGAGGAGTATTAAATACTTTTTATGCAACTCATATTGCTCAAAGCTATTCATTTACGTTAAGGAAAACATTATTTGAGAAAGTACAAACTTTTTCATTTACGACGTTTAGTTATTTACCAACTTCATCAATCATTACTAGATTGACAAATGACGTATCACAATTACAAAGTGCAGTATTTATGAGTTTAAGAATTATTTTGAGAGCGCCATTAATCGTAACTGGTAGTGTCGTAATGGCATTAATTTTGAATTGGAAGCTTTCATTTATTCTATTTTTAATTTTACCTTTCTTATTTTTGTTCCTAAATTGGATGGTTAAAAAAGGTAGAAGGCTATTTAAGAATGTTCAAGATAATGTGGATATTGTAAATAGTGTGCTTAGAGAAAATTTAGTTGGAATGAAATTAATTAAAGCCTTTGTACGAAATGACCATGAAAATAATCGATTTCAACATATAAATCAAAATTTAAAACAAAAAACTTCTGTTGCATTACGAACAATGGAAATTACGATGCCAGTCATGCTTCTATTTATGAATGCTTCCATTTTGATTGTATTGTGGTTTGGAAATAGTAAAGTACATTCACACGAAACAAATATAGGAGATATTGTTGCAATCGTAAATTATATTTCTCGTATTACTTCATCTTTTACTGTTTTTTCATTTATTATTAGTGCGTTTTCAAGAATGAGAGCTTCTTCTGAACGAATCGATGAAATATTAACGATTGAAGAAGACTTTGTTGAAAAGAATGAAGGAAACCAACTAGCAAATCGATTGGAAGGAAAAATTCAATTTCATCAAGTTTCTTTCAGTTATCCTAATTCTGAAAAAGAAGTGCTAAAAAATATTTCATTTGTTGCATACCCAGAACAAACAATTGCAATATTGGGATCAACAGGTTCTGGGAAAACATCTTTATTCCAATTAATCCCTCGATTATACGATGTTAATTCTGGAACAATTTTAATTGATGATCAAGATATACGTAAAATAAACAGTAAGCAACTAAGAGGACAAATTGGATATGTACCACAAGAAGCTCTACTATTTACAGGAACAATAAAAGAAAATTTACTTATGGGTAGAGAAAGTGCATCAGATGAAGAAGTTTATTTAGCTGCTAAACATGCACAAATTCACGATTCAATTTTGACTTTTCCAAATGGATATGAAAGTTTAATTGGTCAAAAAGGTGTTAACCTTTCAGGTGGTCAAAAGCAAAGACTTTCTATTGCAAGGGCAATTCTTAGAAAACCTAGTATCTTATTACTTGATGATAGTACAAGTGCATTAGATTTAAAAACCGAAGCTAGCTTGATTGAAGCCTTAAAAAATTACGAGTGTACCACATTAATCATCACTCAAAAAATTAGCACTGCTAAAAATGCAGATAAAATATTAATTATAGATGAAGGTGAACTTGTAGAAGAGGGTACACACGAATCTTTATTAAAGAGTTCAAAACTATATAAAGCAATCTACTATTCACAATATGGAAAGGAGGAAATTCATAATGTTAAAGGAGCTAACTAAACCTTTCCAATATAAACACTTACAATTATCAAAGGACAAGAAGAAAAAGGAAGCTTCTCGTGCAGATAACGTTTCCTCAACATTGAAAAGAATATGGTCTTACTTAGCATTAATGAAAGGTAAACTAGCAGTCGTACTTTTAATGGTTTTAGCAAGCTCTGTACTCGGTTTATTAGGACCTGTTTTAGTGGGCTATTCAATCGACCATTATATTCTAAAAAATAATTTAAGTGGTTTAAGTTGGTTAATCCTTGCTTTAGTGTTTATTTACTTAGGTTATTCAGCAACATTGTTTTTACAAAATTTTTGGATGATCGATATTGCTCAAAACACTGTAACAAAAATGAGAACAGAATTATTTAATATGTTTCATAAATTACCAATGTCATTTTTTGAAAAAAGACAACACGGAGAGTTAATGAGCCGTGTAACGAATGACTTGGAAAATGTAAGTTCGACTTTAAATACTTCAGTAATCCAAGTATTTTCAAGTGTATTAACTTTAGTTGGTACTGTCTCAGTTATGCTTTGGTATAGTCCAATCTTAACTTTATTGACTTTATCAATTGTTCCAATTTTAATAATTGGTATAAAATGGATTACGCACCGAACTGGCCAACTTTATAAAATTCAGCAACGTAACTTAGGTGAGCTAAATGGATTTATTGAAGAAACAGTTTCTGGCCAAAGAATCATCAAGACTTTTTCACAAGAAGATAAAATGATTCGAGATTTTTTAAATAAAAATGAAAAATTGAAAAACTCAGGATTTTGGGCATTTATCTTTGCCGGATTTATTCCTAAATTCATGAACGTATTAAACAATGTAAGCTTTGCAATAATTGCAGGTATTGGTGGCTACTTTGCCTATAAAGGTCATATCTCGATAGGTACAATCGTTGTATTTACTGAGTATTCAAGACAATTTACTCGTCCCCTAAACGATTTATCAAATCAGTTTAATACATTACTTTCTGCGATCGCTGGAGCTGAAAGAGTATTTTCAATCATTGATGAAGATATTGAAGCGATTGATGAATCCCACATTATTAACGATCAAAAAGTTATTCAAGGTCAAGTTGAATATAAAAATGTTAATTTTTCATATGGGAAGGATTCAAATACATTAACAGATGTTTCATTCAAAGTATCACAAGGTGAGACAATCGCTTTAATCGGACCAACTGGTGCAGGTAAAACTACAGTAGTAAATTTACTTTCACGCTTTTATCAAATCAATAGTGGTGATATACTCATAGATGGTGTAAGTATTGGTCAATATTCTAGAAAAAACTTGAGACAACAAATGGCATTTGTTTTACAAGATTCATTTTTATTTAAAGGAACAATTCGAGAAAATATTCGATATGGTCGTTTAGATGCAACGGATGAAGAAGTAGAAGAGGCTGCAAAGCTAGCCAACGCACATAGTTTTATTATGAAATCTTCAAAAGGATATGATACAATCTTACAACAAGATGATCAGCAAATTAGTCAAGGTCAAAAGCAACTTCTCTCAATTGCTCGAGCTATTCTAGCAAATCCTTCAATTTTAATTTTAGATGAAGCAACAAGTAGTATTGATACCATTACTGAAATTAAAATTCAAGAAGCTTTACAAAGACTAATGCAAGGCCGAACAAGCTTTGTCATTGCTCATCGACTTAATACAATTAAAAATGCTAATCAAATACTTGTTTTGAAAAATGGAATGTGTATAGAGAGAGGTTCACATGAAGAATTAATTGATAAACAAGGTTTTTACTATGAATTAGTAAAACATCAGGGGATGAATGAAGATCAGCATATACAATAAAGGGTGGAAGCATGGATTACAATTCGTTTAAAGAAATTATTCACGGAAGAAGAAGTATTCGAAAATTTACTGATCAAGCAGTTTCAAATGAAATAATTGAAGAAATTATTGACTGTGCACGTTATGCTCCAAGTGATACAAACTCACAAACTTGGGAGTTTATCATTATTAAAAACACTGACAAAATTAAAAAAATTGAAGAGATGACATGGGATTCTCTACATGAAGTAGCTGAAAAAGCAAAAGAAAAAGGATTAGAAAAAGAAGGTAAACTATTAGTTCGTTCTTTTGGTCCTTATGCAACAGCATTTAGAGAAGCACCAGTTTTAATTATTTGTTTAGCAACACCTTATGAATCAAAATTCAGAACAAAAATATTTGATCCAATTGGCTTTGTTGAAAATGAAGTTTGGAAAGAAGAAGGAATTAAAAGTAGCTGCTTAGCATCGCAAAACTTAATGTTAGCTGCACATGCATTAGGCTTAGGAACATGTCCAATGACAGGTCCGGTCCTATTAGCGCAAGATAAACTTAGAACGTATTTAGAGATCGAGGAAAACCGTGAAATTAACATGGTCATTTCACTTGGATATCCATCTGAACCAGCGAAAAAACTAGCACGTAAAGAAGTTGCAGAAATTATTCGTTACGTTGATTAATCAATAAAGTAGCCCACGAGGAAATTACTCGTGGGTTTTTTGTGTTTTTGAAGAAGAATCAACTGGATTTTTAACTAGAATTTTTATTCAATTAACGAAGTTCAAAACTTTATAAATAACCCATCATTTAAAGGTGAAATTTTACATCAATTCAAAATATTATACTAGTATAAAATAACGATTGAATTTATATTAATATATCTGTATAATTACTCAAGTGATTAATAAGAAGAAGATTTTTTTATATTGAAAGGTGCAGTATCATCATGGATTCGACTAAAAAATTAGGTGTAATGGGTTTATCATTTTTAAGTATAAATGCAATATTAGGATTACGTAATATAGCTTTTGCTTCAACAATTGGTCCTTCAGCTTTATTTTATTGGATTGTTGCAGCGTTAATTTATTTTATTCCAATTGGGTTGATTGTAGCTGAGTTATCTACAACCTATCCAAATCAAGGCGGTATGGGTGTTTGGGTTCGAAAAGCTTTTGGAGAAAAAGCTTCATTTTTATGTTCGTGGTTTTTTTGGATTGCTAATTTTACGTACTATCCGTCACTTTTATTAACAACTACAATTGCGATTGCATATGGAATTAACCAGCCACAAATGGCTAGTCATCCTATGAAAACAGCTATTATATCTAGTGTTATATTTTGGATCGTTACTTTACTTACATTAAAAGGTACTAAAATGAGCGGAAGGCTTGCGTCGATCGGTGCACCACTTGGAGTTCTAGTTCCGGCAATTTTAATATTTGGTTTCGGATTTTATAGTATGTTTAGCGGTGAACCAAGCGCTACTCACTTTACACAAAGTACAATCATGCCAAATAATTTATCTTTTGGAACGATTATGTTTTTATCCACATTAATGTTTGGTTTTTCAGGGGCAGAAATGCTAGGAACGATTGCGGGGAATGTAAGAAACCCACAAAAAACATTTCCGAGAGCAATTTTTATCACATCTATTATTATTGCAATAGTCTATATACTTGCAACAGTTGCATTTCAATTTGTCATTACAATTTCATCTGACCAAACTGCGACAGCACTATACCTATTTGCAGATAAAATAACATCTCAATTTGGACTAAATTTTTCACTTTCTCAAATTTTAGGAATCTGTTTTGTGCTAGCATTTGTAGGTTCTCTTTCATTTTTAATTTTAAATCCTAGTGTGATGATTGCTGAAAGTGCAAAAGAGGTGCTTCCTAAAAATTTATTAAAAGAAAATAAGGATGGTATGCCATCAATTTTAGTATTAGGTCAAGCAGTTGCAGTTACATTCATATTAATTCTTTCTGCTTTTGTACCAAGTGTTTCAAAGGCATTAAATATGCTAATTTTAATGTCGACATTGGCATTTTTTATCCCTTATGTATTTTTAATTAGTGCTTATATTAAACTTCGTATGACTGATAAAAAAATAAACAGACCGTTTAAAATTAAAAGGAATTCACTAGCTATATTCGTTGCACTAATTGGAATGATTTCAGTTGTGGGAACCATCGGATTAACACTTATTCCAACTCCAGATACTACATTATTAGAATATTTACCTATCGTACTTGGACCGATTTTATTCGGATGTATTGGATTTATTCTTTATAGTAATGGAACAAAAGGGAAGAAGAAATAAATGAAAAACTAATAAAAACACCTAAATTATTCATATTAAAATAATTTAGGTGTTTTTTGATTTTTTTAGAAAAGTGACTCTAATTCAGTTACTAATGAACCAACATACTCAACAGCTTCTTTAATCGGTGCACTTGTCGTGAGATCAACACCAGCCATTTTTAAAAGCTCAACAGGTTTTTTCGATCCACCTGTTTTCAGTACTTCAATCCAAGCATCAATAACAGGTTTGCCCTCTGTAGCAATTCTTCGTGAAATAGCAGTAGATGCAGTCAATCCAGCAGAATAAGTATATGGATAAAGTCCCATATAATAATGCGGCTGGCGCATCCAAGTTAAACTTGCACCTTCATCTATTTCAACAGAATCTCCCCAAAATTCTTTCAGAACATCGCCTTTAACTTCACAGAATGTTTTCGCAGTAAGAGGCGTACCTTTTTCAGCAAGTTCATAAACTCTTCTTTGGAACTCACCTTCAAGTAAATGAGTTACAAAATTATGATAGTAAGTACCCAGTAATTGAAGGATGACCCAACGCTTCATTTTTGGATCATTCGTTTGTTTTAATAAATATTGGCCTAATAACATCTCGTTAAATGTCGAAGGTGCTTCAACGAAATACATAGAAGGACGAGTATTTACAACACGTTGATATTTGTTTGCATAATAGAAATGACCAGCATGTCCAAGCTCATGAGCAAGTACAAATGCATTTCTCATCGTATCCTGCCAGCTAATTAAAATGTATGGATGCACTCCATATGGACTAGAGCAAAATGCACCTGTTGATTTTCCAACATTATCGGAATAATCAATCCAGCGCTCATCAAATGCTTTTTCCATAATCGAAACATAATCGGGTCCCATAATTTCTAGTGATTTTAAAATCGTTTCTTTTGCTTCTTCATATGTAGTACTTGGATTGAAATCTGGATCTAGCGGAGCTTTTAAATCATAGAAATGAATCGTTTCAAGTCCTAGTTGTTTTTTCTTTAAGTTAGCTAGTCTACGCATATGTGGCGCAAGTTCCTTAAAGATGATATTTAATTGATTATGATACATTTCTAATGATACTTTGTGGTCTTGTAGTAGCATATGAGTAACTGATTCATATTTACGCAATTTACTTAAAGCGACTTCCTTTTTTACTTGAGTAGCATAAATCGAAGCATATGTATTTTTGTATTGGGTAAGAGTTTTAGTAAAAGATTCATACGCTTGTTTACGTACTGTATGATTTGGAGAGAATTCATATAAATTTTCAAACATGGCAAACGAATTTTCTAATTCTTTTCCATTTTCATCTTCAAAGGAATCGAATTTTAAATCAGCGGCCTTACTTGTTTGGTAAATTCGATATGGGGCAGAAGTAACTTCACCAATTGCAGCTAAAGCCTCTTCAGTTTCAGGGAGTAATATATGTTCCTTAGATGCAATAATTTCTTCTAATAATAATTTAAAAACCTCAATTTCATTTTCTTCCTTAATAAATGCTTCTAACATTTCATTATTTAAATGTAAAAGCTCTGACTGAATAAACGTTAATGTTGTATTTGCTTTCGTACTTAAGCTAGAAAATTGTAAACTATCAGATTGATTTTGAGAATCTGAACCATCTCCAGACTGACGTAAGCTTACATATGCACCACAACGAATTAATTGAAGCATAATAGATTCATAAGTTAATAATGCCTTTTTTAAACTTTCAGCAGACTTGAGGACAGAACCTTTTAACGATTTTGCTTCTACTAGATCATTTTCAATAAGTTCTAAAGCAACTAGCCAGTCAGCACGAGTCGGATATAAATCCTCTAATTTCCATGTCATTTCTGTTGGAACCTCAGCACGAGTTAAACGTTTTACTAACATTTTTTCCATCAAATTGCCTCCTTTAGTAGTAGTTGGTACGAGTCTATTATACTGTATAAAAACATTTTAATGGTCAAATTATTCGATAAAATTGAAAATTATAACAATTTTACTGCACAAGCCGTCATTATTTTGATAAAATTAATTGAATTTGGTTAAAAATTTTAACTTTTTGAAATAATTTTGGAAATAAATTTTATTCCTTAGAAAGGAGTTTTTTAAGAACGAATGAAAAAATTTAAAATGGTCTGTTTACTAACTTTGGCAACTGTTGCACTTTCAGCATGTACAATTAAAAAACCTCCACAAAATTTGGACATCCAGGCAGATGGAAGTTTTGATCCTAAAAGTATTGGAATTAAAGTAGAATCATCACTTCCTAAAAATGCAAAATTAAATATTTTGTTTAAGGATGACGATACTAAGAAGATAATCTACAAAACTACTATTAAAACGGATGAAGAAGGCACTGCAAATAAGAAAATTCCAATAGACTTAGGAGATAAAAATTTAACAGGATTCTTATTTTTTAAACCTGATGAGCAACCAAAAAACATTCAAGACAAATTTGGTAAATACGGTGAAAATATTAGATCAAATACAATGGGATATACAGTTGGGAAAAAGAATAACCAAAAGTATATGTACATTAAACAATACGGGACATTTTGGAAATTCGGTAAGTTAAGTAATCAAGGTAATCTATATTTCAGCCAAACAAAGATAAAGCAAGAAAAGGAGGGGAAATAATACACAATTAGACGAACAAAATTGTGTATAAAACATGATACAAACTAGTAGAATTATTTCTAAATATCTTCTTCAGTTTTTTTTAACTGTATTCGGAATTGGTTTAATTACGGCTACTTCTTTTACTTTATTTTTACCAAAAGGAGAGCGACTGGTTGAGTTTTGGAATCAACTACAAATCTTTTTTTGGAGTTTTTTTTACTTCGATAATTTGGAAGTTTATTTAAAAGATTTTCAATACGTTCCTTTTTCTTCGGTATTTTTAGAGCCATACGTATATTCTTTTACGATCCTTTTTTCAGCCTTTATACTATCAATCATCGTCGCATTAATTATTTCTTATCTAGTAAATTTAGGCCCAAAGTCATTTAGGAAAATTATAAATAGTATCCTATTTTTCCTACAATCTATACCAGACGTAGTAATGATTTGCGCTTTTCAAATTTTCTTTTTATGGATTTTTAATAAAACCGGCGTTAAAATTGTGGATCCAGTAAATGGCTTTGAATCTAAAGCTTACGCATTACCGATCTTCCTTGTATCGATCATTCCTACGATCCAACTTTTCCAGATGTTATTTCTAGCAATACAGGAAGAAAAAATTAGAGACTATGTAGAGTATGCAAAAGCAAAAGGACTTTCTAATTCTTGGATTATTATCCGTCATATAATGCGGAATGTTACGATTACTTTATTAAGTAATAGTAAGCTAATGTTTTGGATGATGATTTCAAATCTATTAATAGTAGAAAAGTTCTTTAATATGAAGGGCTATTTTTCATTTTTATTTAATAACAGCAGGTCGCCTGAAATCTTTTTTATGGCGCTAGTTTTACTATTTATCCCATTCTTTTTGCTAGAAATTCTGTTTAAACAAATTGTAAATAGAATGAAAGGGGGACAAGCTATATGATAAAAAATAGAAAGTATTTACCAATCATAATAGGAAGCTTTATCATACTTGGCTTAATCACCTTTAGTTTTATTTATACTTACTTTATTAAGGATACTTTAAAACCACCCCCTGCCTTGTTATACAACGCTGAAGGTAAATTAATAGATTCATATGGTTATCCGCCAAGTTGGAAATATCTTTTTGGTGTAGACCGATATGGAAGAGATGTATTTTGGATGGTAATTGATGGTGCTAAATACACTTTATCCATTGCCATTGTTGTAGGACTAATCAGAGTCATATTCGGCGGTTTACTAGGGACATTTTTCGGGTTCATGAATCAAAGAGTATTAAAAATTATTGAACCAATTGTGAATGCATTTCGATTTGTGCCAGCTGTCATCATTATATTTCCATTTTTTGAGAGATTAAATGACGTTCCAGAAGCTGCAAAAGAAAAAACGATTGCAATTCAAATATCATTACTAATCATTATTTCGATACCAGTATTGATGAATTCAATCGGTGAAGAAGTTAGAGCTTTTTTAAAAAATGATTTCATTACTAGCTCTAGAATCATTGGTGCACGAAATGGCTGGATCCGTCGTAAACATGTCATACCATATTTACGAAGCCGTATTCTTTTATTATTTGTACAACAGACTATTCAAACTTTATTTTTACTAACCCAATTAGGAGTTTTTAAATTATTTATTGGTGGTGTTAAAGTTCTTTACTTAGATCTTGGAGTCGATCGACAGATGTCACAAGCTAATGAATGGTCTGCAATGATTGGTGCAAATTACATCGAGTTATCTATTGATTCATGGGTAATCATTGGACCAAGTATAGCTTTTATTGTTTCGATATTTGCTTTTAATCTTATTAAATTGGGCATTGAGCGTTTAATGGAAAACCAAACTGGGTATAAAAAGAAGCAACCTTTGAAAAATGAAAGTTTATATCCTGGATTAAATGATTTTGATTTTGTGAATAGGGAAAAATTAAATGAAGTTAGTAGGATCGTAGAGGACGACCCTAAATCGAGTGGACACCTTGTAAGTAGATAATAAAGTAATAGAAAACCTTTGTTCTAAATAGAGAATAGAGGTTTTTATTTTTGTATCTAGAGGAAAACTCGAGTACCGCATAGAAGATAATTTTATCCATTTCATTGGAGAGTTCGGGCAGTACAAAACGTTATCTTAAGCATAGAGAATAAAATTATATTCATTGCAGCTTATGGTAAATTTACAAAAACTTTTTACTGAATATAGCATTATATTAAAAGAGTGAAAAAGCCAGATCCTAATTGTTCTGGTTTTTTCACTCTTTATGAATTTCTTATTCCATTAAAGCCTCTATTAAGTTATGAAATTATTTAATAATTGGATGTCTTCTTTCTTCTGCCCAATCAATTATAAATGGTTTTTG
Organism: Gottfriedia acidiceleris; assembly: GCF_004138285.1. Classification (GTDB taxonomy): domain Bacteria; phylum Bacillota; class Bacilli; order Bacillales; family Bacillaceae_G; genus Gottfriedia; species Gottfriedia acidiceleris_A. Next base: position 42,502 of record NZ_SCFN01000024.1, read on the forward strand.
GCGTGGATTTAAGTTAGCAGGAAGGTCTGTCTTACTGAAAAAACGATGCTCTCTGCTTTCAATATCTTTTTGTTTTAATTCCCCTGTAAATTGTTTGGATATAAAAATTATTTGAACACTGAATGCTTTATCTCCATTAGGGTACTGAACAAAACATTTTTCACCTGAATAAATTCCAAACAACTCTAAACCCGTTACCCTAAGTCCCGTTTCTTCAAGAGATTCCCTTTTTGCTGTCTCCTCAAAAGTTTCTCCAATTTCCATCATTCCACCTGGAATACACCAATTGTCTTCGTCTGTTCGGTGTTGCAACAATATTTGTTCATTATCCTCTATAATGATCCCACAACCTACAGTTAATAGTGTTTCGTTACCAATATATTTCCTCATATTTTTAATATAATCCATGTGAAAAGCTCCTTCATCGTATTTATCCTACGAAATTCGACAGAAAGGATAAATTTACCTTCTTTTTCAGTTGAACTGCCCTTTAATGGCATAATTGATATTTTCATCTTTAGACATCTAATTACTAAAAAAAGATGCACAATTTGAGTGAAAAACTGAACTTCTTTATACAACTAAACCATGAACAACACGACGGCTGAAAAGTCGTTTTATTATGGAGCTAAATGGCAGTTAAGTTTAAAATGGAGAAACATGTTTTTTTGTTTTCCATGAGGAAACAAATCAATATTACCTAATTGGTGATGATGAAATAATTTCAATCTTAAATATTTAAATTCTTATGCAACTAAATCATGGTTTTGTTGAACTAAAGCTGCTTCTTTGGCAGTATTTTTATTTGAGAGTTCAATGTAATTTAGTTGATTAAGGATAATATGATACAGCCAAAAGAAGGGAATATCATTTAAGAGTAAGAATTAACATATTATGGTAATAAATGAGAGGTTTATAAGAATAAATCTTCTTGTCGATCCGTTGTTTCATATGAATAGTTTAAACTATTAGGAGTTGAGGGAAATGGAGCAATTTTTATTCAATCAGTTAGCTTTTGTAAGAAATCAAACTTTAAATCTACTAGAGGGAGTAACAGAAGAAATGGCTGACCGGATTCCGGATGGGTTCCGAAATTCGATTCGTTGGAATTTAGGACATATCTATGTCGTTGAGGAACGATTCGCTTTTCAATACTTGGGACTTCCTCAAAATTTACCGGAAGGTTTTAAGGAACAATTTGAATACGGTACAACACCATTAAATGCCCACAAATTTCGTGTACCTTCTTTAAAGGAGTTAGAAGATCTTCTAAAAGAACAACAAGTTCGGATTCAAGAAACACTTGTAGACTTATTAGAGGTAAAAGTTGATCCATCTTATACCACATCTGCAGGAATGACATTAGAGACACCAAAACAATTTCTGACTTTTATTTTATACCATGAAGGTATGCATTTTAGCGTTATTAAACTTTATAAATCGTTATTATCACGTTGATAAATAAGAATGTTAGCTTAAATGTAGAAAGAATATATTAATTGAAAGTCCTTTAATAATTATTTCTTCAACTATTGCATGCTTAGTTGTAAAAGGTGTTGGAGCCGATTTATAGGCTCCTATTTTACTTTTTAACATATTAGTTAGAAAAAGAGTTTTAATAATAGATAGAGAAGTAAGGACTTTATTACTATTTGGAGTTGAGAAAATGAATATTTTGATTAAAGAACTACCTGAATATGAAATTGCGTTTTTCAGACGTGTTGGATCTTATTTTGAACCAAATGGGGAACATTGGGGAAAGTTATTAAATTGGGCAATAAATAATGGACTTTTTCCACCTCAACAATCTTTCATAGGAATTTCTTTAGATAATCCAGATTTAGTTGAAAGTCATAATTGTCGTCACGATGCCTGTGTAACCATACCTGATGATTTTGATAAAGAAAAACATGAAAATATACAATTTAGAAAGTTAGATGGTGGGCAATATGCTTTGTATCAATATTATGATTCTCCTAGTATGTTAAATAGTGCATTTAAATTTATGTATGAAGAATGGTTACCATATAGTGATTTTGAACCTGATTACGCCCGCTATAACCTAGAATTTAGTATGAATAATCCAGCTGAAGACCCAGATGGAAAAGCTAAAGTTCATTTATTTGTACCAGTTAAAAGGCGGACTTCTAACTAACTAGGTTTTTATAGAATATTACTAGACAAAATTAGTAATAAATTAATATGATTTTCTATTAAACTAAACATCTTCTTTCATATATGATGTAAGTATTGTTATTTCTTGGAAATAATAATATAATTAAACAGAATTTAAATTAAAATTATATCCTTTGTGAAAGGGTGTTAGACAATGAATTTCACTATTTACTTTGGAAATCATGAAGATAAAGAAGTACATACAATGGATTGTTATGTAGACATTGAGGAAGAAACTGTTTCTTAAGCTACCGATCTTAATAAGAATTATTTCAAGGATGCGAAAAATTTTCGTATCCTTTTTTCATTTTTTAGATTTACATTTTAAAATTTATTGTGTATGATTAAAATATAAAAAGCGAACTAATGTTCTATATCGTGATTTTAGAAGGAAAGGAACTTGCATGATGAAAAGAAATGGAGCTACTAAAAGGAATTCAAAAACACCTATTATATCCAATACAGGTTTTATTGGAGCAAGTTTCATTGATATGGAAGAATTGCAAGAAAATCAATATTATTTCACAAGGAAGCATCCTTTAATTATACATGAAGTATTAAATGGTCTATTACAAGCTGCATGTGCATTATTTCAGAAACAAAACATACCAGCATATATTGCATGTGAATATTTACGTGATGAAAAGAAAATAGGCCTAATTTTATCAAAAAAGCCATTCGAAAAAGAAGAAGGAATTCGTTATTTTATAGAATATCTTCGTGAGATTGGTCACTTAAATAATGAGAAAACAATAAGAGCTGAAATTTCAAATACTGGATTTATTGGCGTAATTTTTGTGGATTTATCCTATATTACAAGGTTTACATTCGATACGGAAATTAAGTTACTTTCTGCTTTCGCTATTAATTTTATGGAACCTTTAAAAGAAATTTATCATCAAAATAAAATTCATTTATATATGTCAGGTGTTGAACTTCAAAAGGAAGATAAGTTAGGGTTTGTACTTTCTAAGAATCCTTATGATGAGCGAAAAGAAGCGAACCTGTATTTTAAGGAATATTTGAGAGAAAGAGGCTTGTTAAAAAATTATAAAGAGAATGTCTTTATTCAAAGACATCGAGCGTAAATTTTTTCTTCATACCTAATTTAGGACGAATTTTGTTTTAAATATACATATTAAAGCTAAGAGGAACTGGGCATGATCAGTTTCTCTTTTTATTTATTCAAAAAGTTCATAATTTGGATAAAGTTAGAAACTTACTTAAAACATTCGTTTGCATAATATATAGAAAGGAAATAGTTAAAAAGGAACGAATACTAACAATATAAGACTAACCAAAAAGGGGCAAAACGATGACGAATAATGGAAAATATGTAGATTGGCTAAGTGAAATTGTTAAGCGTCATGAAAAAGAAGGTGGATTCGATGATCTACCTGGATTAGGTAAACCATTACCTAAAGAACTTCTAAAAGATGATCTATTAACAACTGTTATTAAGAAGTCGGGCTTTAAACCAGATTGGGTATTACAACAAAAGAAAATATTTCAGAAGCTTGAAACGATTTTGATGAAGTTAAATTCTGATGAAAATAGTAAAGAAATAGCTAAAATGATCTCGGAAGTAAATGATGAAATTAAGAAATATAACTTAGGATGTCCTTTTTCAATGCAAAGAAATTATGTAAATAAGGAAAACCTTGAGAATCAATTGATTTATTGGAAATAAGTTTGTGAAAAAACGAACGATTTCACTGTATTGATGTTTATACTATTTTATATGGTATAAGCATCTTTTTATTTTCCAGCTTTAAAATGGTAATACTATGAAAAAATCTATATTTAATGTTAATGTAAAATTAATAATAGAAAGAATAGTTGTACAGGGGGGAATAGGAATGGGCGCCACTCTTGAAGTAAGGAGATTAGATCGGAATTTTCCATTTTGTTTATTTTCAAATGATGGATTGACGTTAGTTGGTCATCATTGGCATAAACTCGTAGAAATCATTTATGTACAAAAAGGCATTTTAAAGATTGGTGTAAATGATGAGTTACTTCATTTAGAAGAAGGAGAATTTTATATCATTAATAGTGGTGATATTCATTATTTTTTATCTTCTCCAAATAGTATGAGATTGGTCGTGCAATTTGATTTTACTATTTTCGAAGATGTACAGTTTTTGAAAAAAAACAATATGGAACTAATCGAATTGTTTAATTGTATTCAAAAATCTAGTGTTTTTTGGAATGTAGAAGTTAAACAGAAAATGATTACGTATTTAAAAGAACTTGAAAGTGAATATATCGATAAAAAAGAAGGATACGAATTGGCGATTAGAGCTAGATTATATGATATTTTACTACTAATCTATCGAGATCTACCACATACAGAAAATAATAAGCTTAACTACCCTAATAGGAAGGCGAGTCTTTTAAAGTTAGAAAAAATATTTCATTATATAGAAGAAAATTATATGAATGATATGACATTAAATGATGTTGCGAATTATATCGGCTTTACGAATTCATATTTTGCAAAGTTTTTTAAAAAATACACTGGTTCTACATTTTGTCATTTTGTAAATCAATACAGAATAACGAAGGCTCAATGGTATTTATTTAATGAAGATTTACCAATTACAGAAATTGCTTATAATGTTGGATTCATCAATGTGAAAACGTTTAATAGATTATTTAAAAGCGAGGTTGGCTTATCTCCAACTCAATATAAAAAAAAGACAATATTTGAGAAGTTTTAGGCAAGGTGTAAGGAAGACTCGAGTGAATTATTTCTATAAACTGGAAATGTAAATAACATTTCCGGAGGTTATCATAATGAAATTAAAAGTAGGAATAATCGGTTGTGGCGGAATAGCTAATGGTAAGCATATGCCAAGCTTAGCAGCATTAGATAATGTAGAAATGGTAGCTTTTTGTGACATTATTGAAGAACGCGCAATTAAAGCGAAGGAACAATTTGGTGTTGAGGAAGCAAAGACATATACAGATTACAAGGAATTATTAGTAGACGAATCAATTGATGTAATTCACGTTTGTACTCCAAATAAATCACATTCATTTATTACAATTGATTCTTTAGAAGCAGGTAAACACGTTATGTGTGAAAAGCCTATGGCAAAAACTTCAGCAGAAGCAAAAGCGATGGTAGAAGCGTCTAAACGTACAGGAAAAAAATTAACGATTGGATATCAAAATCGTTTTCGAAACGATTCACAATATTTAAGCGAAGTTTGTAAAAATAATGAACTAGGTGAAATTTATTTTGCAAAAGCTCATGCGATTAGAAGAAGAGCGGTACCTACCTGGGGCGTATTTTTAAATGAAGAAGAGCAAGGTGGCGGACCATTAATTGATATTGGTACTCATGCTTTGGATTTAACGTTATGGCTAATGGATAATTATAAACCTAAATTTGTAGTTGGAAACGTATACCACGAATTATCACATAAAGAAAACGCGGCAAATGCTTTTGGACCATGGGATCCAATGGAATTTAAAGTAGAAGATTCTGCATTTGGTTTTATTACGATGGAAAATGGTGCAACCGTTATCCTAGAATCGAGTTGGGCTTTAAACACTCTTGAAGTGGGTGAAGCTCAAACTACACTTTGTGGTACTGAAGGTGGAGCTGATATGAGAGATGGTCTTCGAATAAATGGGGAAGCATACGGGCGACTTTACGATAAAAAAATTGATATTCACACTGGCGGGGTAGCTTTTTATGAAGGTGCATCTGATTCTGCTGAAGTGCTAGAAGCTAGACAGTGGATTGAAAGTATAATTAATGATACAGAGCCAACAGTTAAACCTGAGCAAGCATTGGTTGTAACTCAAATTTTAGAGGCAATCTACGAATCTTCAAAATCAAAGAAACCGGTATATTTTAACTAATTAGTATAGGAGATGGAATAAATGACACTACCAATTGCCCTACAATTATGGAGTGTAAAAGAGGACGCAGCAATCGACTTTTTCGGTACATTAGAAAAAGTAGCGCAAATGGGTTATGACGGTGTTGAATTCGCAGGATACTATGGTAAAAATGCTTCGGAAATAAAAGCTGTTTTAAACAAACTAGGATTAAAGGTAGCAGGAACCCATGTAAGTGCAGATCAAATTATTCATCATATTGATGATGTAATTGCTTTCGAAAAAGAATTAGGAAACAAATACGTTGTATGCCCTTGGGCTAATTTTACTAGTTTAGAAGAATGGGAAGAATTCGCAGAACATTTACAACAGTCAGGAAAAAAGCTAGCTGAAGCAGGAATATCTTTAGTTTATCACAATCATGCTCATGAATTAGTTGCATTAGAAAATGAATATATTCTCGATATTTTATTCAACTCAGTTCCAACTAATCTCTTAAAAGCAGAGTTGGATACTTATTGGTTAGAGTATGCTGGTGTAGATGCGGTTGAATTTATGAGTAAGTATAAAGGAAGAACTCCATTAATTCATGTGAAGGATATGGCTCCGTCCAAAGAGGAAAGTACCGAAGTAGGAAATGGAATTATGAATATTAAAGGAATTGTACAACTAGCAAAACTAAATTCAGCCGAATGGTTAATTGTTGAGCAAGAAGCGTTTACTAAACCACACTTAGAAAGTGTTGAAATTGGATTGAAAAACTTAAAAATGATTATGGCTGAAGCTTAAGACGCAATTAAACTATGTAAAAAAATAGAGATGGGTGAGTCATATGGTAAAAGTAACAATTTGGAATGAAAATCGACATGAACAAATGAATCCAGATGTAAAAAGCATCTATCCAAGTGGTATACACACAACCATTGCTACTTTCTTAAATGAAGCAGGGTACGATACTACGACGGCTACATTAGAGCAACCTGAACATGGATTGACGGATGAATTGCTAGAAAATACTGACGTATTAATTTGGTGGGGACATATTGCTCATAATGATGTGGAAGATCAAATTGTTCAAAAAGTATATGAGAAAGTATTGCAAGGTATGGGGTTAATTGTCCTACATTCTGGACATTTTTCTAAGATTTTTAAAAAATTAATGGGGACTAGCTGCGATTTAAAATGGCGTGAAGCAGCGGAAACGGAAAGAATTTGGGTTGTCGATCCATCTCATCCAATAGTAGATGGTATTGGCGAATATATTGAGATTGACCAAGAAGAAATGTATGGCGAACATTTTGATATTCCTACTCCCGATGAGCTAGTTTTAGTTAGCTGGTTTAAAGGTGGAGAGGTATTTAGAAGTGGTTGTACATTTAAAAGAGGGAATGGGAAAATCTTTTATTTCAGACCAGGTCATGAAACTTATCCAACTTATCATCATAAAGAAGTTCAAAAAATTATTATTAATGCAGTAAATTGGGCGAATAAATCAAAAAGAAATTATCCTTCATATGGACATAACGAAGCCATAGAGGCATTAATAGAATAATTGATTGGAGCGAGAAAACGATGAAATTAGGAGTATTCACAGTATTATTTGCGGATCATTCATTTGAAGAAATGCTTGATAAAGTTGCCGAATCCGGTTTAAAGGCTGTTGAAATAGGAACTGGTTGTTACCCTGGGAATGCTCATTGTCCTTTAGATCATTTATTAGATAGTGAGCAACTACGAAGAGAATATATTGAAAAAGTTGAGAAACGAGGATTAACGATTAGCGCTTTTAGTTGTCATGGTAATCCATTATCACCTGATAAAGAGTTTGCGAAGGAATCCCATGATGTACTTGCTAAAACGATTAAACTGGCTTCACAATTAGGTGTACCAGTTGTAAATTGTTTTTCTGGAACAAGTGGTGACCATGAAGAAGCAAAGTTCCCTAGTTGGCCTGTAACTGCTTGGCCAAATGAGTATAGAGATGTACTAAATTGGCAATGGGTAGAAAAGCTAATTCCCTATTGGAAGGAAATGGGCAAATTTGCGGAAAATCATCAAGTAAAAATTGGGCTAGAACTACATGGTGGATTTTTAGTTCATACTCCATATACATTATTAAAGTTGCGCAAAGAAACTAGTGATGCAATTGGTGCTAATTTGGATCCAAGTCATCTTTGGTGGCAAGGGATTGATCCTGTAGCAGCGATTAAAATACTTGGAAAAGAAAATGCGATTCACCATTTCCATGCAAAAGATACTTATATCGATCAAGATAATGTCAATATGTATGGTTTAACAGATATGCAACCATATGGTGAAGTGCAAACTAGAGCTTGGACATTCCGATCAGTAGGCTGTGGACATAGTTTGAAAGATTGGTCCGATATGATGAGTGCACTACGTACTTTTGGATATGACTATGTAGTTAGTATTGAACACGAGGACCCGATCATGTCGATTGAAGAAGGTTTTTCACGTGCCGTTAAAAACTTACAGTCCGTATTAATAAATGAAGAGCCATCACAAATGTGGTGGACTTGATAAAAGATAGGTAACCATTCCAAAAAAAGTTGGTGGAAAAATGGAAAAATTAAGAGTTGCGATTATTGGTTGTGGAAATATTTTTTTAATGCATGCACAACCTGCTTTCATAAGAGAAAATGTAGAATTAGTAGCTGTTTGTGATATTAAGGAAGAGCGAGCAAAAGAGAAAGCTGAACAATTCAAATGTACTTATTATACAAACTATCTGGAGCTTTTTGAGAAAGAAAATTTAGATGTGATCCATATTTGTTTACCGCATTATTTACATGCGCCGGTTGCAATTGAAGCCGCAAAGCGAAAAATCCATGTCCTTACTGAAAAGCCAATGTCTATTCATTATTCTGATGCACAAGAAATGGTAGAAACAGCAAAAGATAATGGAGTAACATTAGGTGTCATTTTTCAAAATAGGTATAATCCAGGATCAGTTCTGATTAAAGAAATGTTACAAAATGGTACTTTAGGTAAAATAAAATCTGGAAAACTATCAGTAACATGGGATCGTTCTGACGAGTACTATTTGACTAGTGATTGGAAAGGGACTTGGGGAAAAGAAGGTGGCGGGGTAGTCATTGACCAAGCTATTCATACAATGGATTTAATGCGATGGTTCGTAGATGAAGAGATTGAATATGTTGACGCTACAATAAGTAATCGAGCACATGAAATGATTGAAGTTGAGGATTGTGCAGAAGGTGTTATTAAGTATAGAAGTGGTGTAGTTACAGCCTTTCATACAATAAACTATTATTCTTATGATGCACCAGTTACGATTGAGCTGCATTGTGAAAATGGGCTTGCTAAAATGATTGCTGACCGTGGAGTTATCTCTTTAAAAGATGGAAGAGAGTTCGTTGCTGATAACAATCCTAATGAAACCTTTGATTACGGCAATGGTGCGAAAGGATATTGGGGCGTTAGTCATGTAAAACAGATTAATAATTTCTATGAATCATTAAATGATCATTCTCAGTTACATATTACTGGTGAAGAAGCGATGAAAACTCAAAAAATGATTTGTGCAATCTATGAATCAGGTAAGAAAAAAGAGAGGATTTATTTATAATCTATTAAAATCCCCCAAAATTTAATCGTTAGACCGAGAAAAAGCAAATGATGTGGACTGTTTCGTTCACGTTGTTTGCTTTTTTTGGGGCTGTTTTGGTAAGTACTGTTGCTATTAAACTATTTGAAAAGACACTCCTTGAGTGACTTTAATTATTAATAAAATAATTTAACGCTAACGTTTGCATATCATTAAAGGATTAATCTTCATCTATAATTGCTATTGAAAACAAGTCCGATAATCTCTCTACGATAATTTCCTTATTTTTTATAATCTGCTCTGTATCTTCTCCATACTCGTGGTCTAATAAATAAACAGGTGGGTTATTTCCTTCACTAATATTTATCGCATAAGGATTACCTATACCACTCTCTACACCAATACAGAGATAACCTCTATTGAAAACAGCACATCCAGGTACAAGAGATTTATTTTCCTCAATTAATTCTTTTGGGTCCAGAAAATCGATTAATAACTCAAATTCTTCGTCTTCTACTGCAAATGGAACAACAAGGTTGCTACTACATATTGGTAATTGAGACATTAAATTAATTAACCAGTCTGGTAGGTTTCCACCGAGTTCATCCCTAAGTAAGTTAATTTCTGTAACTGAAGCAACTCTAGCTGAAATTTTTGAACGTTTAATCATTTCTAATGCAGACTCATATAATTCATTTTTAACCATTTTTCCCTCCGTTATATTTGCTTATTTTGCCATATATTTTGGTGTTAAAGTTAATTACCCCAGATAATTTCGCAATGTCTCTTAAGATGTCATTCATGTAAAAAGCTCCTTCGAACAGATTCTATTTATCTATTATACATTTTGTTCAAAATAGCAACAATTAATACGAAAACAGCCTTTTTTTTTAAGGCATCACGTTATATTAAAAGTTTTTAATTTTACTATTTTTTATTAGTTAAAATTGGTTGACCCTACTCATGAAAACGCATATAATTTTAAATATAATCAGGTGAAACGTTTCGATAGATTTTTTAATAGCAGTTTAATGGACCAATTCGATTTAAGAGGAGGAACTAATAATGGATATTGAACAGATGAAGTCCATCATTGAGGAAATGACTTTAGATGAAAAAATATCACAATTAATGCAGTTAGCTGGAAATTTTTATTATGGATTAGCAGGTGAAATTACAGGTCCATTCGCAGAGATGGGGATTAGTGATGACGTTATTAACAATAGTGGCTCTGTTTTAGGTGTATCTGGTGCAGAAGATGTAATCAAAATTCAAGAAGAGTATTTAAAAAACAATCCCCACGGAATTCCTTTAGTTTTTATGGCAGATGTAGTACATGGTTATAAAACTATTTTTCCAATTCCTTTAGCAATTGGTTGCTCTTGGGACACAGAGATGGCAGAAAAAAGTGCAGCAGTTGCAGCACGAGAAGCTTCGGTATCAGGTGTTCACGTTACCTTTGCTCCAATGGTTGATCTAGTACGTGACCCGAGATGGGGTCGCGTGTTAGAAACGACAGGTGAAGACCCTTATTTGAATAGTTTGTTTGCGAAAGCTTTTGTACGTGGCTTCCAAGGTAATGATTTACAGAATGATATAGAGAGAGTTGCAGCTTGCGTTAAGCATTTTGCAGCTTATGGCGCTCCTGAAGGTGGACGTGATTATAACACAGTAAATATGTCTGAACGTCAACTTAGAGAATCTTATCTTCCAGCCTATAAAGCAGCATTAGATGAAGGCTGTGAGATGGTTATGACGTCCTTCAATACAATTGACGGTATTCCAGCTACAGGAAATAAATGGTTAATGAGAGATGTCCTTCGCAACGAATGGGGATTTGAAGGTGTTCTAATCTCTGACTGGGGTTCTGTGAAAGAAATGATTCCTCATGGAATTGCTGAAGATGAAGCAGAAGCAGCCTTTAAAGCAATTAATGCTGGAGTAGATTTAGAAATGATGACCCCTTGTTATGTCCATGAATTAAAAAAATTAGTTGAAAATGGAGAAGTTAATGAAGCTTTAATTGATGAAGCAGTACTTCGAATAATAAAACTAAAATCTAAGCTAGGATTATTTGAAAACCCTTACCGTGGTGCAAACGTTGAGAAAGAAAAAGAAATCGTCCTTTGTGAAGAGCATAGAACAGTCTCTAGAAAACTAGCAGAAAAATCCTGTGTTTTATTAAAAAATGAAAATGTTCTTCCTCTTAAAGCTAGTCAAAAAATTGCATTAATTGGTCCATTAGCTCAAAGTAGTGACTTATTGGGTGCTTGGTCTTGGAAAGGTCAAGTAGACAATACAATGCATTTATATGATGCAATGAAGCTGAAATCACCTATACTTACAGTTGCTAAGGGGAGTGATATAGAAAAAATTACTCCAGATCAAGTTGAAGAGGCAATAAAAGTTGCAGAAAACTCAGATATTGTTGTATTAGCAGTTGGTGAGTACGCTTCGATGAGCGGAGAAGCTTGTTGCCGCTCAAGTATTCAATTACCAAAAGCCCAGTTAGAATTAATATCACATATTAAGAAATTAAATAAACCTCTAGTAATTGTTTTATTTAATGGCCGTCCACTAGATTTACATGGCGTGTTAGATGAAGCGGATGCTGTATTAGAAGCATGGTTTCCCGGAACTGAAGGAGCTACTGCAGTTTCAAATATTCTTTTCGGAGAAGTCAATCCTTCTGGAAAATTGACGATGTCATTCCCATTTTCAGTTGGTCAGATCCCGGTATATTACAATTCATTTAATACTGGAAGACCTTTAAATGAGTTTAGCCCTGATCATTATGTTTCTAAGTATTTGGATATTCCTAATGAACCGCTTTTACCATTTGGTTTTGGTTTAAGTTATACAACCTTCGCTTATAGCGATTTGAATTTATCAACTGATCTCATGAGTCTTGAGAATCCATTAGAAATTTCCATAAATATAAAGAATACTGGAAATTATGCAGGTGATGAAATTGTACAACTTTATGTTCGAGATCTTTCTGGGGATGTTGTACGACCAGTAAAAGAATTAAAAGACTTCCAGAAAGTAAGATTACAACCAGGTGAAACAAGTAAAATTACTTTTACATTAAAAGAAGAACAACTACGGTACTATCATTCTAATTTAGAATTTGAAAGTGATAACGGTATATTTGAACTGTTTGTTGGTACAAATAGTGAAAACGTATTAATCGAGAGGTTTAAACTGATTAAATAAGTACTACATAAATCAAAATAGGGGAGGATTAGCATGATTAACTTGAAAAATAAAGATAAATATCATTTAAAAGCAGGTAATACGACAGTTTCATTTTTAAATAGTGGAGATTTATATGAAATAACAAATGGTATGACAATGATTAATCAATTGCGTTCAAATCCAATTGATGGTGCAGTTAGTAATCTATATTTACGACTTTATTTACAGGAAGGTTTACAAGTTTATCCACTATTAGGAATTCAATCAGATAGTAAAGTTAAATTTTCTAAAACGCAAGTTATTTGGGAAGGAAAAGTATCTAACATAGAATACACAGTAACTTTTACGTTAACAGACCAATCGATCTGGTTTTGGGATGTAGAAATTCAAGGATCCGAAGTAGAATTCGATATCATTTATGGTCAAGATGTCGGCCTTGCAAATCGAGGTATGATTCAATCAAATGAAGCATATGTAAGTCAGTACGTTGGTTATTCAGTATTTGAAACAGAAGATAAAGGATACATTGTATGCTCAAGACAAAATCAGCCTCAAGATGGGAAGTTTCCATACTTGCAAATAGGTTCTCTATCTAAAGTGAAAGGATTTTCTACTGATGGATACCAGTTTTTTGGACTATCATATAAAGAGACTAATCTACCTGAGGCACTATACAAAGAATCACTTGCAAATGAAATTTATCAATATGAATTCGCATATATTGCGCTACAATCTGAAAAGATCCTTTTAAATAAAAAAGCAAATATAGTATTTTATGGATTAACAAAGGAAAATCATGAATCAGCTATTACAGAGTTAGAATACGAGCAGGAAATTCAAGAAGTTTGGAATCAAATTGAAAGTTCGAATGAATTCGAAGTGATTGATCAATTAACGATGAATCCAAAACTTGGTACCCCACTACAAACATTATCGATGGAAAAAGAAGAGATTTCGCAATACTTTCCATACCGCTCTCATGAAGAATTTGATGGAGAGACACTATTGTCGTTCTTTACAGAAACACATGAACATGTCGTTTTAAAAGAAAAAGAAAGATTAGTTGAAAGATCTCATGGTCATATCATTTTGAGCGGTGAAAACTTAGCGATTAATGAAGAAATTATTACGTCAACTTCGTATATGTATGGTGTATTTAATGCCCAAATTGTTGTTGGTAATACATCAATGAATAAAATGATGTCGAATGCTAGAAATAGTTTAAATGTAATGAAAACTTCTGGACAACGCATTTATGTTGAAATTGATGGGTGCTATCATCTGCTAACAATGCCCTCGTTGTATGAAATTGGATTGAATTATGCGCGTTGGTATTATAAAACAGAAAACGAACTCTTTATTGTTACAAACTACTCTACAACTGAAATGCCTGAAATTCGTCTACAAGTACATGCAACAAGTGGGAAAAAATATCGTTTTATTGTTACAAATCAAATTACAATGAACGGAAATGAATATGAAGTCCCATTTGGAATGAAGCAGGATGAACAATTAATATCGTTCTATGTAGATGAATCTTGTTTTATAGCGAATACTTATCCAGATCTTTGCTACCATATGTATCTTGAAGGAGTAAAAATGGTTGTTACAGATGAAAGGAAGTTAATTACAGGCGCAGCACCTTTATCAGCTTCTTTAGTTGTTCTAGATTTAGAGGAAACGAATGAATTTACAATAACAATTCAAGGTCAAATAAATGGTGGCGAATTCATTCAAGCAGATCGGAAAATTGAAGAGGAAATTGTAAAGTACCGTAATTTCTATCAAAACGTAATGAATGGATTTAAACTATCATTAAATAAAAATATTCCTTCTGAACTAGGGAAATTAAATACATTAACTTGGTGGTACACACATAATATGTTAATTCACTATCTGGTACCACATGGACTAGAACAATATGGCGGTGCTGCTTGGGGTACTCGAGATGTTTGCCAAGGTCCAGTTGAATACTTTATGGCTACAGGTAAATTTGATATTGTAAGGGAAATTTTACTTACTGTTTTCTCTCATCAATATGAAGACGATGGTAATTGGCCACAATGGTTTATGTTCGATAAATATTTTAGTATCCAAGCTGGTGAAAGCCACGGAGATGTAATTGTTTGGCCATTAAAAGCTTTAAGTGAGTATCTTTTAGCAACAAAGGATTTTAGTATATTAGCAGAAGAAATTTCATTTACCGAACGTAGTACATTTAAATTAACTACAATAAAATCAAGCTTACTAGAACATGCAAAGAAAGAAATTAATTATATAAAAGATAATTTTTTACATGATACCTATCTTTCTTCGTATGGAGATGGTGATTGGGATGATACGCTTCAACCTGCAAATGCTCAATTGAAAAAATACATGGTAAGTAGTTGGACAGTTGCACTTACTTACCAGACATTAAAACAATTTTCATTTGTTTTAAAAGAATTGAATGAAGTTTTGTCTGACGAGATTAGTGAATTAGTAAAAGGAATCGAAGCAGACTTTAAAAAGTATATGTTAAAAACTGATATTATCCCTGGCTTCATATATTTAGAAGATCCAAATTTAGCAGAATTAATGATTCACCCTTCTGACCAAAAAACTGGCATTCAATATCGTTTGTTGCCGATGACGCGTAGTATGATTTCAGAATTATTTACATTGGAAGAAGCGAATCATCATTATGAGATTATTAAGGAGCATTTACAGCACCCAGATGGTGTGCGACTCATGAATAAACCTGCTACGTATGCAGGAGGAGTGAGTAAAAACTTTAAACGTGCAGAGCAAGCTTCTAACTTTGGAAGAGAAATAGGTTTACAATATGTTCATGCACATATTCGATTTATCGAAGCAATGGCAAAGTTAGGAAAAGAAAATGAAGTATGGCAATCGCTTTATGTTATTAATCCTATTAATCTTAAAGAAGCTGTTCCGAATGCAGAATACCGTCAAAGTAATACATATTTCAGTAGTTCGGATGGCAAATTTAATAATCGATATGAAGCTCAAGAACAATTTGCTAGTTTGAAAAATGGAAAAGTATCCGTAAAAGGTGGATGGAGAATCTATTCGAGCGGTCCAGGAATTTATCTAAATCAACTAATTTCAAATAGTCTAGGTATTCGTCGTTTTGATAAAAATTTAGTAATTGATCCAGTCCTTCCAAAAGAATTAGACGGATTGAATTTTGAATTTGCAATTGATAAATATAAAGTAACATTTAATTATCACCTAAAGGATAACGCTGAAAAGAAGGTATTAGTAAATAGTAATCTAGTAGGATATGAAAGAATGGAAAATCGATACCGTGAAGGTGGCTTAGTCATTCAATTTAATGAGTTAGCACAACATTTACATGATGGTATTAATCGTATTGATATTTATATCTAATGATGGATCGGATAATGGGCAACGTGTTATGTTGTCAATTATCCGATTTGTTTTAGTTTCTTCAAAAAATTAATGATTTAATATTTAGGCTCTTTTCGAAAAGTTTGTTGTATTTAATATAAATAAAATATTATCAAATGGAGTTTTTGTTGGAAAAAAGGGGAAATTCCCCCAAGTAACCCGTTTTACTGGTTAAATTTTCTTTTTATTTAACTAAATGACAGTTTAATTGAACAAGAGACATTGATTTTTCTAAAATCAATGTCTCTTGTTATTGTATGGTAGGGGAGACCAAACGTTTATTACTAGTTAATTTATTACTTCCATGGAGTTTCAGTTTTATGCTCGATGATGTGTACTACTTTTGGTTCAATATTTTTTTTCATTTGTTCCATTTGATCATTATTATTTCCAACCTGAATTTGTGCCTGTGTATTTGCAATGACATCAATTACTTGTTGTTTAGAAACGTTTTTAGAAGCTGCAATTTCAACTACAGTTTTTCCTTTCGCTAATTCTTGTTTTAATTCTTGTCCGTTTATTTTTAATAAAGAAAATAATTTTTCATCATTTAAAAAATAATCTGCAGTATAATCAGGTTGCCCATTTGTTGAAAAAAAGCTTTCAACTTTAATATTCGATGGTGTAGGTTGACCTTTTAATACTGATTGAATTTCTTTAGAGGTTGGTACTTTTACCGTTGTGTTTACTTTTTTATTTTGTTTAATAGATTGTACAGTTTTTACTGACTCGTTCTTTTCCTTTTGAGCAGCGTATGTAGTGCCTGCTCCTACTAATAATGTTGTTGAAATTCCAAGTACAATGAATAATTTTGTTTTATGCTTTACCATTTTAAAACCCCTTTTCATAGTTTTATTGAGTGTTACAGTTACAAGGATAACCAGATTATGTAAAGATGAAATGAAGATGAGATAAAGTTGAAATGAAACTTTTCTTATTTAACGCATGCTTTAGTTGAACAACATGATCGGCTTAATAGTCGATTTTTTTTATTGCACTAAATGACAGGATAGTTGAACAAGAAATACACTTATTCTGATAAAATAAGACTTAAAAATTGACTAAATTTCATTATTATAAAGAGAGGCTAAATAATGGATATTCAAGTTTTGATTGAAAAAGTAAAAAACTTTCCAAATTGTGTGATCCACTCACATTCGGGCTACCCAGTTGTAGAAAGAGGTCACAAACTACCAAATGATTTATATGAGTTTTTTAGATTATGTGGTGGAATGGATTTATTTATTGACTGTGATTATGGTTTAACTATTGTTTCACCTGAAGAATTTGTATTAGCAAATCCAGTTATTATTGGCGAAAAAGCTGAATATGATATTTCTTCAAGTTGGTACATTATTGGATGTGATAGTAATAACGATTATTTAACAATCGATCTTAGCAAGCCACGTTTAGGTAAATGTTACGATAGCAATTGGGAATTTCATGGGGTAGCTGGTAGTTGTCCTATAATTGCAAATTCATTTACGGAGTTATTAGAACGTTTAGTGATAGATAAGGGGAAACATTGGTACTGGCTTCGAGATGAATTTGCATCTTTGGGCGATGCTTATGATGACTAAAATGAATTTTTCTTATTGAACTAACGCTTGCATTAGTTGAGCAAAACTTAGGAGCTGATTGATCGATTAGTTCCTATTTCTGTATTTAGCAGTTTTGTTGAACAAATTGTAAATTCTATGTTTTAAAGTAAAAGCATTTCCTTGTAATGAGAAATGCTTTTTATTTTGGTTTAAAATTAAAAGATATTCAATAACAATAATAATATAATAAAAAAAGATATAAATTTATTGTAAAACAATAAATTATACGTTAAAGTCGTATTATCATTACAAGTGAGGTGTTTTAAATGAATGTTAAACGAGGTTCTGCCACTTTCTTAAAGGTCATTATTTTTCTGGTTGGAATTGCAGTGTTTACTTTGTGTATTTATTGGATGCCTGTATTAACCATTAAAGACATAAAAGCACATCCAGGTGGGGATTACTCGCTATATCCCCTTTTAGTATGTGCTTATGGAATCTGTATTACATTTTCTTTTACGTTGTATCAAGTATATAAACTATTAACCTATATCGAAAGGAACAACGCTTTCTCCGAGTTATCACTTAAATCTTTAAAGGTTATAAAAAAATGTGCTTTTACAGCCATTTTCTTCATTGTTTTAATGATAATAAGCTTAAAGGTGATTTCTAAAATAACAGGAGATGATGCAGCAGGTCCTATATCGATAAGTCTGATATGTATTTTAGCAACAAGTATCATAACAGCCATTGTGGACGTACTTCAAAAGCCATTAAAAAATTTCCTAGATAAAAAATAGGTATAACTTTATTATTAATTTCTCTACTAATGAGCAAAAAAATGATAATGGAACTCATTCATAAAAAATAAGTAAAAATATAAAAAAGCAGTTGGATTACGAAATCCACTGCTTTTTTTATTACCAATTTACTGTTGAAATTAATGTTAATACATTAACGAATTAGGTTGCGAATTTTGATTTTGTACTTCAAAACCGAACCCGTTAGCTTTAGGTTGAGAGATTAAATCTTTAATCCCCAGGCGTTTCTCGATAATGGGTTCTTAGGTATATATTATCACTGTATTCTATTTCCTTGGAAAATTAATAGTTATTCAATTAACGCATACTTTAGTTGAACAGCATAATCGGCTGTTTAGTCGATTTTTTTATTAAAGTAAATGGCAGATTAGTTGAATAAGAAAAAGGAAGAACTGCAAAATTAGAGAATTAAAAACATATAAACATTATTAGAGAGGGAGCAGTTTAGTTGAAAAATAATCAAATTATTATAGGTGTTGCGATAATCTTAGGATGTACTATATTAGGGCTATTTTTAATGTTTACTTTTTCAGATAATGCAAAGGAGAAACCAGTTAAAACAAATGAATATAAGTACGAAATGATTCGAGCAAACGACGATAATGTAATAATCTTTAATAAAGAAACTGGTGAATACTGGAGAAAATTTTTACCTAATAATGAAGGACCTACTGATTGGAGTAAAGAAAAATCACCAATTACAAGTAAATAAAATTATATTTAACTTATGTAATTAACGCATGCTTTAGTTAAACAACAAGATCGGCTGTTTAGTCGATTTTTTTATTCAACAAAATGGCAGTTTAGTTTAATAAGGTTTGGTAATTTTTAGAAACCAAATGCAAGAGAAATATATGGTAATATTATTATAAAATTAAGAAAATTTTTCGGAGAGAATAATTTGATAACTATCATGAGCCAATTAAAGAACAGAATATTTAAAGACAGAATTAAACAAATAGTAATTATCCAAACTATTTTGATGATTCCAATGATGATGTATGTGGTTTATTCTTTTACATCGGATAACACTAATCATATATACGAAGGACTGTTTCATATTTCATTAGCAGCTATTTTTTTTTCAAATGTGATTGAGGAGAAAATTTTAAAAAAGAAAGAATCTAATGCTCTTAATCTTTGGTTGATGTGTGCAATTATGTTTTTTATCATTGGAATAATCGATTTATTTTTTGATATTTAGGTTGTTCTAATGCAACACGTATGCCTTAGTTGCATAACGAATAAAAGAATTTGAATTAACTATGAAACTTATTATAAGGTAGATCAAGTATATAAAAATCGTGAATAAGATCATTGGAAAGCATCTTATTATTGATATTCCATTTAAATCTAAGCAGTTTTATCGCCACTCAACAATTTCATCGAGATTTTGTCTTGTTTTTGGACGTTTGGGATCCTCTTTCCGATATCCAAAAGCGACCATACAGGCTACACCGAAATCGTTGTCGACAATGATACCCTCACTTTGCAAAATAGTAGTCACCTGCTTTTTATCAAAACCTTCAATCGGACAGGAATCAATTCCAATTTGAGCCGCAGCTGTCATCATATTTCCTAATGCTATATAAGTTTGTTTATTTGCCCATTCAAAAATGAGACGGTCATTATCTTCAAGTTCTGTTTCGACAAAGAATTTGTAGAAATTGGAAAGACTTTGCACAATTTCCTCAGGCATAAGATGAATGTCTTTCATCATTTTGATCACGTGAACGGAATCATGTCTTAAGCCTTGAGTTTTTCTAGCCAATATAACTACAAAATGGCTGGCAGTAGGCAGTTGACCTTGGGCACCGCCAGATACAGGTTTTAATTTTTCGCGAAGCGTAGCATTCTGAATCACAACAAACTTCCAGGGCTCCAAGCCAAATGAACTGGGTGACAACCTTCCTGTCTCCAAAATAAAGTGAAAATCTTCATCCGAAATCTTTTTATTGCTATCAAATGCCTTGCAAGCATGTCTGAAATGGTAGGCTTTTAAAATGTCCTGTTTTTTACTCTCAGTTCCTATCATGTGGAAACATCCTTCCTTTTTCCAAATTATGGATATAAACCAATGTATACTCTTTGTTTTAAGAATTATGCTTCACTTTTCCTATGCAACAAATCTACTAGTTAGCGCAAAAAAAAGACTATCGAGACAGTCTTCTGAACTTCAACTATCATGGAAGAACAAATATACTTCCATTCACTGTTGTGAATCTTAGGGTTCATGGATGGCTAACGTATGCGTTAGTTGAAGATCACCAAAGGAAACGGTTCTCTTTAGATAAAAAAGGTAAATTTTACCATGACAGATTGATTGTCACATGTATAATGATAGTTAGAAAACTCATCATAGTTTTGCCAACCAAACTATTGAATAAAAAGGAGTGGCAATGTTGGAAAAGAAAAAAATCTTCTATTGGATCATCCCAATCCTATTAATTGTCTTTTTAGGCAATGCTGCGCACGCTACAGAACAACAAGAAACCTCTAAAGTGAAACAATCTTCTGCATTAAGGGGGCAATTCTACCTTGAAGACATAGTGAAAATATACGTACCATCTACATATAATGTTGATCAACCGATTGATAATACTCCATATGTTAACAAGTCGTTAGAAGAATTCTCAAGAATGTTTGGAGGAGCAACAGCCATTGAGGGGACAGGATCGTGGCTATCTGATGATAATCAATTGGTCAAGGAGAAAGTAACGATTGTATATAGCTATGCAGAAGATTTAGATAAGGAAAAAATTAATCAAATAGTTGCCTATACCAAGTCTCTAAAGGAAGTTATGAAACAAACATCAGTGTCTCTTGAAGTGAATGGGAAGATGTATTTTATTGAATAGCTACTGTAAAGAAGCCTAGGGATTTTATATCTCAAGGCTTTTAAGTCTTCAAGAATAAAAGTTTATTGGTAAAATAAGAGTTCCAATAGGATAAACTGTCCGTTATTTATAGCAAAACGTAGTTTTTGCGTGAAAAATCCTGCTGTTATTCAATTATCTGGCCATTCGTTAGTTTTGTAAAAAAAATTACTATTTACATAAGCAACGTAAAGAAATTAAAGTGTTTGTTAAGAATACCGTGATTATATTGAACTTTCAGACTTTCCTTCTAAAATTATAGAGGTAATCTACTATTTTGGGAGGTCTAAGGAACTATGAAAAAATGCTTGGCTGTTTTAACCGTTATTGCTTCTGTACTAATGATTCCATTTACAAATGCTTTTGCTGCAAGTGCCGGTAATTTATTATTTTCGAATCAACAGACTGTGGTTCCTCTTGCAAAAGCTCATGCACATAATGATTATGAGCATGCCCATCCATTAACAGATGCTCTGGAGCACGGATTTACTAGTGTAGAATCTGATGTTTGGCTTGTTGACGGAGAACTCCTTGTTGCACATGATAAAGAGGATATACGAACAGATCGAACTTTGAAATCCTTATATCTTGACCCATTAATGGAAAGAGTTAAAGAAAATAATGGAGCTGTTTATCCAGGATATAATAAAGAGTTTACCCTTTGGATCGATGTGAAATCTGAGGATGCAGCAACCTATCAAGTTATCCATAATCAGCTTAAAAAATTTCAAAATATGCTTACGAAGTTTTTACCTTCAGGGGTGAATCCAGGGCCAATAACTGTTTATATTTCAGGGAATCGTCCAAAAGAATTAATGGAGAACCAGCCTGTTCGCTATGCAGCCTATGATGGACGAATGAGTGACCTCGAATCGGGTGCTTCCAATGAATTCATTCCAATTATAAGCGATAATTGGACAAAACATTTTACTTGGATGGGTGTAGGTGAGATGTCAGAAAATGAAAGGCATAAACTGAATTATATCGTTTCAACCGCTCATGCGAATGGCCAGAAAGTCCGTTTTTGGGCGACCCCAGATATGGCAACTCCAGCCAGAGAGGCAGTATGGAAGGAACTTTTGAAAGCTGGTGTTGATTTCATCAATACTGATGATTTAGTTGGCTTACAGCTTTTCTTAATGAAAAATGACCCTATGCCATCTGAACCTAATATTACTTGGGAAAACAGAAACAATAATAAATAAAAGCTGAGATCCAGTGTAATCATTCCAGACAATTAAAAAAATATCCCTTTGCAAAACTAACAACTGTGTTATTAAAATTTGAATCATCAGTACAAAATGAAAGGCGATGAATGTGTGTCATCGCCTTTTTTGTGTTTAAACCGTCGATTACTGTTTAATTCCTTATTGAACTATACTGCCAAATAAAAAAATAGAGCCGATTAACAGCTCCCAAGTTTTATGTAGCTAACGCATGTGTTAGTTGCATAAGATTAGGGAGAATTTTTTCGAAATCTGTGTTCATTTTTTATTTTTAATAAGTATGTAAGTGTAATTTCTTCGAATCCCACTCTGCATAACAAACTTGTATTAACGATAGGTTAGCCTCAGAAAGCAAATTATGTACCCAATTTTCATCTTTATTTAAATCTAGAAGAGCTCGTATTCGAATCTGGCCATCACTTATTATGATTAAAGGAAGGAACTCTTCTTCTAATTTAATTTTTAAATCTTGCTTTGTAGGATTTAAAAAATTTGATTTTTTAAGTACGCTGACGGTACCATCAATTTCTAATATCGCATAGGCTACTTCATTTACCGAAAAAGTTTTCTTAGCCCTAAGTAATTGGAGAAGTTGATCAATATCTAAGCGATTTCTTTTTAGCTCCTCCCATTGTATACGACCTTTTTTTATGAGGATAGAAGCATCTCCTTCAAAAACTTTTCTAGCAAATATCGATTTTTGTGTAATCACTAATGTTACAAAGCTTAAAGCACCCCAAGTAAAGATAGCAAAAAGTATTTTAGGCACAGTTGATTCTCTATTAAAAATTCCACCAATTAAAATATTCCCTAGGGCAAGTGAACAAACCAAATAAAATGGGGTAATCATAGTAATTTGCGCTTTACCTAGTACTTTAATGACAATATAAAGAGCAATATACCCAAATATTAATTCAAGAAAAATTTCTTTGTAAATCATTTAATATGACTCCTCAATTTATATTACTTATTAAATTTTCTTACAATCGTATCTATTTTATTCAATTAATTAGTAATCTCAGTGTTTATTAGAATTTTATTTGCATTATTTTTACAACCATTTCAATTTTAATGTTTGTTGAAAATTAAAATACCTTGTTCATGTAAACAAAAGTTTTTTTGCATAAATGCAGATTATATAACGTATGTTTTATAGAATTATTTCAATAAAAAACATAGAAAGGAATATTCGTATGATACAAGAAACTAGAACCCCTGTCCTGATTGTAGGTGGGGGGTTAGTCGGCTTATCCATGGCGCTCTTTTTAAGTCATCATCTAGTCCCATACATCTTAATTGAACGTCATCGAGGCACATCTATCCATCCACGTGCTAGAGGATTACATATTCGATCAATGGAGTTAATGCGGCAAGTTGGGCTAGAAGAGGAAATTAAGCATGCAGGAATTCCGATGGCGAGAAATGTTGGTTTCCTTGAAGCCGAAAAGCTCGTACAAGCTGATTTTGCTCAAGGGATTCATGGGAAAAAAGCAAAGCAAATATACAAAATGTTAGGACAAGAAAATCTTAGTCATCTAAGTCCATCAACTACATGTAAATGCACCCAAGATGAAATTGAGCCAGTCATGTTAGCGGCTGCAAGGAATCGGGGCGGAGAGTTTCGATTCTACACAGAGCTTGTTACTTTTGAACAAGATTCATCTGGGGTATCTGCAACAGTAATGAATCGGGATACAGGCAAAAAAGATGTCATCTATGCCCAATTTCTAATCGCTACTGATGGTGCACATAGCCCAATCCGTCAAGCACTAAATATCTCTATGTCTGGACGGGGTTCCATGGGACATCAAATTAATATGTTGTTTGAAGCTGACTTGAGTAATCTCTTACAAGAATATCGTTTTAATATCTGCAACATTCAAAATGAATTTACTTCAGGAACATTATTAACTGTAGGCGATAAAAATCGTTTCACCTATCATGTTCCTTATTATCCTGAACAAGGAGAAACACCACAAGATTTTACACCTGAACGATGTATACAGATTATTCGTCAAGCCATTGGACAACCACAAGTCGGGATTAATTTATTAAATGTGTCGCCATGGGAAGCTGCAATTCGTATTGCCAATCAGTACCAGCTTGGTAGAATTTTTTTAGTAGGTGATTCAGCACATGTTATGCCTCCTACTGGTGGTTTCGGAGGCAATACCGGAATCCAAGACGCCCATAATTTAGCCTGGAAGCTAGCTGCTGTTTTACAAGGTCAGGCAGATTCAATCCTTCTCGAAAGCTATGAATCAGAGCGTCAACCAGTAGCCAAATTCACTGCTACTCAAGCAGCTATAATCGCAGACACAGGTGCAATTGCAGACATTCTTAAATCCGATATACCACAAACCCCAAAACTAAAGCCTGCCAGCAGTACCATGATTAGTTTAGCCTATCATTATAAGTCACTTGCTATTATTCAGGATGAAAAACAAGATTTATCCGTCGATTCATTAATACTGGATGGACGCCCAGGTACGCGTGCACCCCATCTCTGGTTGGACCCAGAAAGTAACCAAAAATCAATTTTGGATATATTTGGACGACAATTTGTACTATTAACGAGTGAGCAAGGTAATCCTTGGCGTATTGGAGCGCGACAGGTAAGTGAAACTTTGGGAACTTCCATTGATAGCTATATGATTGATTCTAAAAATGTCTCAAAAGATACGCTTGAAACATTTTTAAAATTATATGGAATTACAGAACTTGGAGCAGTACTTGTACGACCTGATGGTTTTATTGGGTGGAGTTCAGCGGGTATGCAAGAAAATACTGAACAAATTTTGGAGAATGTTATAAGGCAAATTCTATGTAACTTAGAAAGAATGTAATCATCTCAAGGCAGACTATTGATTTATATAGAGTAATGTTAGTCACAAAAGAATTAAAAATCTTCCATAAAAGCTTTAGAAAAAGAGAAACAAATTGTTACAGAAGATAGATAACAGAAATATAGATAAAAAATGAAAGCATCTATGAACAATAATAATAATGATTTCTTTATTCAACTAACGCATGCAATAGTTGAACAACAAGATCGGCTGTTTAGTCGGTTTTTTTTATTCAACAAAATGGCAGTATAGTTGAATAAGGAAGTCAATTTGGAAACAAATAAATATGAATTTTTGGTATGGGTATAAAAAATATAAAAAACCCTGTAAAATTACAAGGGTTTTAGAGGGTTCCTAGCAAAGATTTTCTTAATTTAGTTTGCTTAATAACAGGGAGAAGAAAAATGCTATGTAATTAATTTAACAAATTATCTTTTTATAGAAAAAGATAAAAATACTTATTTTCTGTCGTCGCGATCTTTTCTTCTTAATCCTAATAATCCAGCTAATCCTAATAATCCAAGCCAACCCCAATCAGTATCATCATCGTCGTTTGCATTAGTTGTGTTAGTAACTGGTGTTGGATTGTATCGATTATTAGTCATATTATCGTTAGAATATCTATTGTTATCAGCTAATGCATTATTAGTTAAAAATGATAGCGATATTAATAAAGATAATAAACCTAAACTCAATTTTTTCACTTAAATCACCACCTTTTAATTAAATTAAGAGCATTAATAATATGAGTAGTTAAAGTTGAAAAGATTCATGGTAATTAAAGCCAGAATTGATAAAAAAACCTAATAAGTATAAAACTTTCTTTTTGATAAATAATAGGTTTTGTGACTATTCCATGAAAAGGAGAATAGTATGAATGTAATAATGAAAGGAAGTAAGATTATTATGGGAATTTTAAGTGGAAATCCACAAGATGAGCCTTTACATTTTGGCGAAGTATTTGGATTATGGAGCGCTGTATCAGTCGCAAAAGCTGCACTAGATGGATATCAAGTCTATATAAACCATACTGGTGATCAAGAGTTGAAAGCATTTTTAAAACAAGTAATTGAATCATCAATCAAGCCTTCAATAAAGGAAATAGAAGATGTATTACTACATAACGATATCCCGGTTCCGCCTACACCAGCAGAACGACCTGAAGCAGATCTTGAACAAATTCCAGCTGGAGCAAGATTACAAGATGCGCAAATAGCTTATATGGTAGCAGCTGATATAGCAGCAGGTGTTGTAGCAAGTAGTCAGGGAATGAGTCAATCAATTCGTGAGGATGTTGGTTTATTGTATGGACAAATGGGTGCAAAAAAAGCAAAAGATGGGGCACTATTACTCCAAATGATGAAAGATAAAGGTTGGTTAGTTCCACCACCACTTCATCATGAAACAAAACAACAATAAATCATAAAATTCAGTAAAAACTAAATTTGTTAGTTATACAAGGAGTAATATAAATGGAACATGGAAAAGTAAAATGGTTTAATGCAGAGAAAGGTTTTGGATTCATAGAACGTGATAATGGTGGAGAAGTGTTCGTTCATTTCTCTGCAATTAAGAGTGAAGGATTTAAATCCTTAGATGAAGGTCAAGCAGTAACTTTTGAAGTAGAAAATGGTCAACGTGGTCCACAAGCTACAAACGTCCAAAAAGCATAAAAAGACAGTTAGAAAAGGGTAGAAAAAACAGGGTCAATCTCTGCTTTCTACTCTTTTTTCTTATTTTCTTATTGAACTAACGCATGCGATTCTTCAATGCCTAAGGATCGTTTTTCTTATGCAGCTACCATGAAAAAACCT
>NZ_SCFN01000025.1 GCF_004138285.1 Gottfriedia acidiceleris
AAATGAAAAACATCAGCTATTAGGCTGATGTTTTTTTGTTGTCTTAAAATGCTCAAATGATCAAACGAAATTTATCAAGTTAATAATTTTTTTAATAAAAGTATAAAGGAAAAAAAGCTTCTTAAAAGAATTGTATAACATATATATATATATATATATATATATATATATATATATATATATATATATACTGATAAAGAAAAATCGCCAATTGGCGAGCCTTTAGGCAAAGACAGAGAGGTCATAGCACTTATATTTAGTACCCAAAATTGGAAAATATATCAATTTTTCTTCTAGGCTACCAATATATACAGTCCTTAAAGTGGAAAAAAAGATTAAGAGCTGTATCGTTTGGAAAAAATGGTAAAGAGATAATAGTTGAAATTTTTCATGAAAGGAATATAATAATAGTCAAAGATAGTCAAAGTCAGTAAAGGTGGTAAATAGATGAAGAATATATCAGATATTATTGAACAATATCTAATGCACTACTTTGACATATCCGATAAAGATTATGTCGAGATAAAAAGAAGTGAAATAGCGAATAAATTTGATTGTGTACCTTCTCAAATAAATTATGTAATTAATACTAGATTCACATTAGAAAGAGGATATGTAGTAGAAAGTAAACGTGGCGGTGGAGGGTATATTCGAATTATTAAAGTGCAATTTCATGATAAAGCGAGCGTAATTGATCAAATATTAAGTAGCTTTACTAATAATATTGCACAGTCTAGCTCGGAGGACTATATTCGTCTACTACTTGAAAAAAATGTAATTACTCAGCGTGAAGCAAAAATGATGTTAAGTGTATTAGATCGTTCAGTAATAATGGTTAATTTACCTTATCGAGACGAGTTAAGAGCAAGAATGTTCAAGGCAATGCTAAGAAGTTTAAAGTATAAATAGAATATGGAGGTTGCCCATAATGATTTGTCAAGAATGTCAAGAACGTCCGGCAACATTACACTATTCTAAAATTATTAATGGTGAGAAAACAGATATTCACTTATGTGAGAAATGCGCAAATGAATCGAACAATAAATATATTTTTTCTGAAATAGGTGGTTATTCTGTAAATGATTTGTTAGCTGGATTGTTTAAAGGTAATACTGGTATTTATGAAATGAAGAAAAATAAATTTCATCAAGATTCCCAAATTGAATGTCCTAGATGTAAGATGACTTTTCAAAAGTTTACTAAAATTGGACGTTTAGGTTGTTCAACTTGTTATGAAACATTTATGGATCAGATGAAACCAATTGTTAAAAGAATTCATAGTGGTAATGTATCGCATACAGGGAAAATACCTCAAAAGATTAATGGGGCAATCTCCTTGAAAAGGAAGCTACAAGACTTGAAATCTCAAATGCAAAATTTTATTGATAAGGAAGATTTTGAGCAAGCAATTAAGATTCGGGATGAAATTCGTGAAATTGAAAAAGATTTACAAGCCCTTCAAAAGGAGGTGGAGTAAGTTACATGTCTATTAATCGAATTATTAATGAAGCGATTAGTCCATGGATGAAACAAGAAGGTCCAGATGATGATATCGTTTTAAGTAGTCGTATTAGGTTAGCTAGAAATTTCAGTGCATATTTGTATCCAACTTTACTTAGTCAAGACAAGGCTAAAGAAATTTGTCATTTAGTTAAACATTATTTTGAAGGTAGTACAGCTTTACCAAACGGACCTTTTGAATATATTGAAATTAATCAGTTAGAGCCAGTAGAGAAAAGAGTATTAATTGAAAAACACTTAATAAGTCCTAATTTAGTTCAAGAGTCGGTACATGGTGCATGTATATTATCTCAGGATGAACAAATTAGCATTATGATTAATGAAGAAGACCATTTAAGAATTCAAGCTCTATTTCCAGGTTTACAACTTAGAGAGGCACTTACTCAAGCGAATCATATTGATAATTATATAGAGAGTCAGCTTGAATATGCTTTCGATGAAACAATTGGTTATTTAACCAGCTGTCCTACTAATGTTGGTACCGGATTAAGGGCCTCAGTGATGATGCATCTTCCAGCACTGGTCATCACAAAACAATTTAACCGTTTAATTCCTACTATTAATCAACTTGGTTTAGTAGTAAGAGGAATTTATGGTGAAGGTAGCGAAGCATTAGGTAATATCTTTCAGATTTCGAATCAAATAACATTAGGGAAATCGGAAGAAGAAATAATAGAAGACTTAACGACAATTGTACAACAACTGATCAAACACGAGAAATCAGCAAGAGATGCACTTGTAAGAACTTCTTTAATTCTTTTAGAAGATCGAGTCTTTCGTTCTCTAGGTACATTGAAATACGGAAGAATAATAGAAACAAAGGAAAGTGCTAAGTGTTTATCGGATGTACAATTAGGGATTGATTTAGGTTTAATTGATGGTTTATCTAAAAACTTTTTACATGAATTAATGATATTAACTCAACCAGGTATTTTACAACAGTATGTAGGTGATCAGCTTACTCCCGAGGAAAGGGATATTAAAAGAGCATCACTAATACGCGAAAGACTATCTAACAAAAATAACTAATTATATAGGAGGAACCAATTATGATGTTTGGTCGATTTACAGAACGTGCTCAAAAAGTATTAGCTCTTTCTCAAGAAGAGGCAATCCGAATTGGACACTCAAATATAGGTACAGAACATATTTTACTAGGACTTGTTCGAGAGGGAGAAGGTATTGCTGCTAAGGCATTACTTGCACTTGGTTTAAGCCCAGAGAAAGTACAACAAGAAGTGGAAACTTTAATAGGACGTGGTCAGGGAGTTGCCCAAACTGTGCATTACACTCCTAGAGCTAAAAAAGTGATTGAATTATCAATGGATGAGGCTCGCAAATTAGGGCATTCATATGTAGGAACAGAACACATCCTTTTAGGACTAATTCGAGAAGGAGAAGGTGTAGCAGCAAGAGTATTAAATAATCTTGGTGTTAGCTTAAATAAAGCTCGTCAACAAGTTCTTCAATTATTAGGTAGCAATGAAAGCTCGTCTAATCATCAAAATGGATCTGCTAATCAAGCAAACACGCCTACATTAGACAGCTTAGCTCGTGATTTAACAGTATCGGCTAGAGAGGGTCGTCTAGATCCTGTAATCGGACGTGGTAAAGAAATTCAGCGAGTAATTGAAGTGTTAAGCCGACGCACTAAGAATAATCCAGTATTAATCGGTGAGCCTGGTGTAGGTAAAACAGCTATTGCAGAAGGATTAGCTCAACAAATTGTTAATAATGAAGTACCAGAGATTTTAAGAGATAAACGAGTAATGACACTTGATATGGGTACCGTCGTAGCTGGAACTAAGTACCGTGGTGAATTTGAAGATCGTCTGAAAAAAGTAATGGACGAAATTCGTCAAGCTGGAAATATTATTCTTTTCATTGATGAACTTCATACATTAATTGGTGCAGGTGGAGCGGAAGGTGCAATTGATGCATCTAACATCTTAAAGCCATCATTAGCACGTGGAGAGCTACAATGCATCGGTGCAACAACAATTGATGAATACCGTAAATATATCGAAAAAGATGCTGCATTAGAGCGTCGTTTCCAACCAATTCAAGTTGATCAGCCAAGTGTAGATGAGTCAATTCAAATTCTTCAAGGCTTACGTGACCGTTATGAGGCACATCATAGAGTATCAATTTCTGATCAGGCAATTATTGAAGCTGTAAAACTATCTGATCGATACATTACAGACCGTTTCTTACCGGATAAAGCAATTGATGTTATTGATGAGGCAGGTTCTAAAGTGCGACTACGTAGCTTTACAACACCGCCAAATTTAAAAGAATTGGAATTAAAATTAGAGGAAGTTCGTAAAGAGAAAGATGCAGCTGTTCAAAGTCAAGAATTTGAAAAAGCGGCATCATTAAGAGACTCAGAACAAAGATTACGTGAACAATTAGAAGATACGAAACGCCAATGGAAAGAGAAACAGGGTAAAGAAAATTCTGAAGTAACTGTAGAGGATATAGCGAATGTTGTATCATCATGGACGAATATTCCAGTTACAAAACTTGCTCAAACAGAGGCAGATAAACTGTTAAATATGGAAAGTGTTCTTCATAAACGAGTAATTGGTCAAGAAGAAGCAGTAGTAGCAGTTTCTAAAGCTGTACGACGTGCAAGAGCTGGATTAAAAGATCCAAAACGTCCAATTGGTTCATTTATTTTCTTAGGTCCTACAGGGGTAGGTAAAACAGAGTTGGCTCGAGCATTAGCTGAAACAATTTTTGGCGATGAAGATGCGATGATTCGTATTGATATGTCGGAGTATATGGAAAAACACGCAACATCTCGTTTAGTAGGAGCACCTCCAGGATATGTAGGATATGATGAAGGTGGTCAATTGACTGAGAAAGTTAGACGTAAACCTTACTCAGTAATTCTATTAGATGAAATTGAGAAAGCACATCCAGACGTATTTAATATTCTACTTCAAGTATTAGAAGACGGTCGATTAACAGATTCAAAAGGCCGCACAGTTGACTTTAGAAACACACTTGTTATCATGACATCAAACGTTGGAGCAAGTGCTTTAAAAACAAATAAATATGTTGGATTCAATATTAACGATGGAGAAAAAGATTACAAAGATATGAAAGGAAAAGTATTAGAGGAATTGAAAAAAGCATTCCGTCCTGAATTCCTAAACCGTATCGATGAAACAATCGTTTTCCATTCATTAGAGAAGAAACATATTAAAGAAATTGTTCACTTAATGGTTAATAGCTTAACGAAGCGTTTAAAAGAACAAGAAATCGAACTAGAATTATCAGATGCAGCAATTGATAAAATTTCAGATGAAGGATTCGATGCTGAATACGGAGCTCGTCCTTTAAGAAGAGCAATTCAAAAACAAGTAGAGGATCGTTTATCCGAAGAATTATTAAAGGGTAATATTGAAAAAGGCCGAAAAGTTATTCTTGATGTAAAAGATAATGAATATTTGATAAGGTCAGCGGCTGAAACTGTAAATCAATAAGCAATTACAAAGTTCATACCTTTTATGAAGGATAATTGAACAAATTAATTGTAAAGTTATCTAATTTGTGAAAAAGGGCGTGAAGCCCTTTTTCTTATATCAAAAAAGCGTTAGGATAGACTTAGAATACATACTCTATTAATATAGAAAATCATAGTAACAAAAGAGGTACTATACATATGGCTAAAAAGAAAACTAAATTCGTTTGTCAATCTTGTGGATATGAATCAGTTAAGTGGATTGGAAAGTGTCCTGCATGTAACGAGTGGAACACAATGGTTGAGTTTATAGAACAGCCTGCTAGTTCAAGAAGGCTAACGTTTAATACAAATGCTACAGTAGAAGGAACGAAACCAATTTCAATCATGGAAGTGGAAATAGGTACTGAAACTCGTATCGAAACCTCCTTCGATGAGTTTAACCGGGTTTTAGGTGGCGGTATCGTTTTAGGTTCACTAGTATTAATTGGTGGTGACCCGGGAATTGGCAAGTCGACGATGCTTTTACAGGTTTCCTCACAATTGGCTAAAAAGGATCATAAAGTTTTATATGTTTCAGGTGAAGAATCTCAGAAGCAAATAAAATTAAGAGCAGAACGACTAGGTGTCGCTACACAAAACTTATATGTTTTATCCGAGACAGATTTGTCTTATATTGCTCGATATATGGATGAGATGTCTCCTGATTTTGTTGTAATTGATTCGATTCAAACAATCTATTTACAAGAAGTAACATCTGCTCCTGGTAGTGTTTCACAAGTTCGAGAGTGTACTTCAGAATTAATGAAAATCGCGAAGACAAAAGGCATTCCGATCTTTATAGTAGGACATGTGACAAAAGAGGGATCAATTGCAGGCCCACGTTTACTGGAACATATGGTTGATGCAGTGTTATATTTTGAGGGTGAAAGACATCATACATATCGAATATTAAGGGCAGTTAAAAATCGTTTTGGTTCTACTAATGAAACGGGTATTTTTGAAATGAAAGAGTTAGGATTAGTAGAAGTGCTGAATCCATCGGAAATATTCTTAGAAGAGAGACCTTTTGGAGTAGCAGGTTCAACTGTTGTTGCTTCTATGGAAGGTACTAGACCTGTACTTGTTGAATTACAAGCACTTGTCTCTCCAACGAGCTTTGGAAATGCAAGGCGAATGGCAACAGGTATAGATCACAATAGAGTATCGTTAATTATGGCTGTATTAGAAAAGAGAATGGGCCTTTTATTACAAAATCAAGATGCTTATTTAAAGGTTGCCGGAGGACTGAAGTTAGATGAGCCAGCTGTAGACTTAGCTGTTGCAGTAAGTATAGCATCAAGCTTTCAAGATAAACCTACTAATCCAACAGATGTAGTAATTGGTGAGATCGGTTTAACAGGAGAAGTTCGAAGGGTATCTAGAATAGAGCAAAGAGTACAAGAAGCAGCTAAACTTGGATTTAAAAGAGCAATAATTCCATCAAAAATATTGGAGGATGGAGTTTTCCTGAAGGAATGGAAATAATAGGTATTAATACAGTACATGAAGCATTAAAATACGTGTTAGGAGGGTAGAGATGGAGGATCAAAAACAAAAAGCTAAATCAATGTTGCCAGTTTTAGAAATGATCGCTCCAGGTACACCATTGCGTGATGGCATTGATAATGTACTTAGAGCACAGACTGGTGGATTAATTGTACTTGGCTTTAATGATGAAACAAAAGAAATGGTCGATGGTGGTTTTCATATTAATGACCCTTTCTCTCCAGCTAGCTTATATGAATTAGCAAAAATGGATGGAGCACTCATTTTAAATGAAACAGGAACAAAAATCCTGTTGGCAAATGCACAATTGATACCAGATCAATCAATCTTTACAAAAGAAACTGGTATGCGTCATCGAACTGCAGAACGAGTATCAAGACAAACAGGAAATTTAGTAATTGCTATTTCGCAAAGACGTAATGTTATTACCTTATATAAAGGTAATTTGCGCTATACACTGCGAGATATTGGCGTAATTTTAACAAAAGCTAATCAGGCGATTCAGACTCTTGAAAAATATAAAATTGTGTGGAATCAAGGGATTACGTCACTTAGTATTTTAGAATTTGAAGAGCTAGTTACATTATTTGAAGTTGTAAATGTTTTACATAGTGTTGAAATGGTTCTTCGAATTAAAAATGAAATTAATAACTATGTAATTGAGCTTGGTGATGAAGGAAGACTGATTGAATTACAGTTAATTGAGATCATTTCGGACCTTGAGGAGGAGGCATTACTTTTAATAAAGGATTATCATTATAGTAAGGAACAAGATCCTAAAAGTATTTTGCAAAAACTTCAAGAACTGGCAAACGAAGAATTGTTAGAGGATCATGCCATTATTAAATTGCTAGGTTATCCGAATAATACAAATCTTGAGGAAATGGTTGAGCCTAGAGGGTATCGTATGTTGATGAAAATTTCTAGACTGCCGCCGCTAGTGATTGAAAATTTAACACAGAGATTTAAGCACCTTAAAGGGATCTACAAAGCTACTCTTGCTGAGTTAGATGATGTTGATGGAATTGGTGAAATTCGTGCAAAAAAAATCAAAGAAGGATTAAAACGAATTCAGGAGCAACTGTATATCAATAGACATAACTAAGTTATTTCGTCTAAGATAGAGTTAATTATTTATTTAAAGGAGGTGGCGAATTGATAAAGAGGATCGTTCAAGTTATTTATATTTTTGTCGGAAGTACTTTAGGTTTAGTACTTTTTCCACTATTAGATAAACTGTTGAAAACAGAGTTACCTAATATATTGCATAATTCTTATGTGCAGGCTTTAAGTGGGGCAGTGATCTTTTTTATTTTATCGCTTTGGTTAGTTGATCCAACAGTAACGTTTATCAAGTATATTGAGGAGAAATTATTAAAGGCTCCTATTTCAATGATTTTGTTTGGTAGTTTAGGACTTGTTTTTGGACTTATTCTGGCATTTCTTATTTCATTGCCAATTGACTCAATTAGATTACAGTATGTTTCATCAATTATTCAAATAGTTGTTACGATTTTATTAGGATATTTAGGTTTTCAAGTTGGGATTAAAAAGAGAGAAGAATTATTGAGTTTATTTACTTTATCTTCAAAGGCTAAGAAAAAGGCTGCTGAAGAGCAAGATGCATCGTTCGATATTCCAGTTAAAATTTTAGATACTAGTGTAATCATTGATGGTCGTATTGCTGATATTTGTCAAACTGGATTCATAGAAGGAACAATTGTGATTCCACAATTTGTATTAGCAGAATTACAATATATAGCTGATTCCTCAGATACGTTAAAACGAAATAGAGGACGAAGAGGATTAGATATTCTAAATAGAATCCAAAAAGAGCTAGCTATGAAAGTTGAAATCTACGAAGGGGATTTTGAAGATGTTCCCGAAGTAGATGCAAAATTAGTAAAGCTAACTAAATTAAAAAATGGTATTTTAGTGACAAATGACTTTAATTTAAACAAAGTAAGTGAACTTCAGCAAATTAAAGTTTGGAATATTAACGATTTAGCAAATGCAATTAAACCAGTAGTATTACCTGGGGAAGTATTAACTGCTTTTGTAGTAAAAGAAGGTAAAGAAAAATTACAAGGTGTTGCATATTTAGACGATGGTACAATGATCGTTGTAGAAGACGGTAAAGAATCAATTGGAAAACGAGTAGAAACAGTCGTTACGAGCGTACTACAAACTTCTGCAGGTCGTATGATTTTTGCAAAAGTAAAGTAAGTTAGAGGGGTATACGTAAAATGCAATATAAGGTCATCATTCCAGCAGCGGGTTCTGGCTCACGAATGGGTGCAGGCTATAATAAATTATTTCTAAAAATAGTTAGCTCGCCAATTATTGAATTAACTCTAAAAGTATTTGGCGAAGATTATCGTTGCAATGAGATTATCTTACCGATTAAAGAATCTGAAAAACAGTTCTTTGAAACTTTAAATTTGCCAAGCAGTATTCAAAATAAAATAACCTATGTAAAAGGTGGAGCAGAAAGGCAAGAAAGTGTTTATAATGGTTTGGTTTCAATTAAGGATACTGAAAGTTTTATTTTAGTACACGATGGGGCGAGA
Source organism: Gottfriedia acidiceleris (assembly GCF_004138285.1). GTDB lineage: Bacteria > Bacillota > Bacilli > Bacillales > Bacillaceae_G > Gottfriedia > Gottfriedia acidiceleris_A. The sequence goes on from NZ_SCFN01000025.1 coordinate 9,109, forward strand.
CCATTCATAACAAATGCAGTGATTGAGCGGATACTTGAAAAGATGAATGAACATGAGGCAGTCATCTGTGCTGTTCCAATGAAAGATACAATTAAGAAAGTTATTGATTATGAAGTCGTTGAAACAATCGATCGTTCTACACTTTGGGGAGTACAGACTCCCCAAGCTTTTACATACAAATGCTTAATAGATGCGCATCAAAAAGCAATCGAAAATGGTTATTTAGGAACTGATGATGCAAGCTTAGTTGAATGGAACGGAAGTAAAGTTTTTGTGGTAAATGGAGATTATAACAATATTAAAGTAACAACTAAAGAAGATTTGTTTTTTGCTGAAACAATCTATGAACAATATAGAGGTTAGAAGGTGTTTACATGTTTAGAATTGGACAAGGGTTTGATGTTCACGCTTTTGCAGAAAATCGCCCGTTAATTATTGGTGGGATTGAGATTCCATACGAATTAGGTTTATTAGGTCATTCTGATGCCGATGTTCTTCTTCATACAATATCAGATGCATTGCTAGGGGCTATTGGTGAAGGAGATATAGGTAGACATTTCCCGGATACGGATCCAGCTTTTAAAGATGCTGATTCAGCAAAACTACTTCAACACGTATTTCATATTGTTAAGGATAAAGGCTATGAGTTAGTTAATGCAGATTGTACGATTATCGCTCAAGCTCCTAAAATGGCACCATATATCCAATTAATGAGAGAGCGAATTGCAGAACTGCTTGAAACGACATCTGATTGTATTAATGTAAAAGCAACAACAACTGAAAAATTAGGTTTTACAGGTAGAAAAGAAGGAATTGCATCCCAAGCGGTTGTATTGTTACAAAAGAAGGCTTAAACTAATAAAGTATATTAATTATTCAGTGGAGAGTGTCTATAAATGTCAAATAGAGTAAGAGTTCGTTATGCACCTAGTCCAACAGGTCATTTACATATTGGAAACGCACGTACAGCGTTATATGTATATTTATTTGCTAAGCATTTTAATGGTGATATGGTATTACGTATTGAAGATACTGATATAGAACGTAATGTTGAAGGCGGCGAAGAAAGCCAAGCGAAATATTTACACTGGTTAGGTATTGATTGGGATGAAGGTCCAGATAAAGGTGGCGAGTATGGCCCTTATCGTCAGCTAGAAAGACTAGACTTATACAAACAATATGCTAATGAATTAATTGAGAATGGTCACGCATACAAGTGCTATTGTACAGAGGAAGAGCTTGCAGCGGAACGTGAAGCGCAATTAGCCGCTGGTCATCCAACTACACGTTATAGCGGAAAATGCCGTCATTTAACAGCTGAAGAAAGAGCTGAAAAAGAAGCAGCAGGTGCAGAGCACACTATTCGTTTTGCAGTACCAGCAAATGATACGTATGAGTGGGAAGATATCGTTCGTGGAAATATTAAATTTGAATCAAAAGATATCGGTGACTGGGTTCTTGTTAAAAAGAACGGAATCGCTACTTATAACTACGCGGTAGTAGTTGATGATGCATTAATGAAGATTAGTCACGTACTGCGTGGGGAAGAGCATATTTCTAATACTCCTAAACAAATCATGGTATATCGTGCATTAAATTGGGATGCTCCAGATTTTGGTCATATGGCAGTAATTGTGAACGAAAACCGTAAAAAGCTTTCAAAACGTGACGAATCTGTATTACAATTTATTGAACAATATCAAAATCTTGGTTACTTACCAGAAGCGTTATTTAACTTTATTGCTCTTCTTGGTTGGTCACCAGTTGGTGAAGAAGAAATTTTCAGCAAGGATGAATTTATTAAAATTTTCGATCCTAGCCGTTTAAGTTCTGCTCCAGCTATGTTTGATAAGCAAAAACTAACTTGGATTAACAATCGATACATTAAAGAGCAACCATTAGAAAAAGTGGTAGAAATTTCATTACCACATCTAATTAAAGCTGGTTTTGTAAATGAAGAACGCACTGCAGATGAAAATCTGTGGGTTACAAATCTAGTAGCTTTATATCAAGATCAAATGAGCTTTGGTGCTGAAATTGTTGACTTATCAAGTTTATTCTTTAAAGAAGTATTAACATTCGGTGAAGAAGAGCAAGCTGTTATTTCTGAAGAGCAAGTGAAGGAAGTACTTTCAGCATTAGTTGAAGAACTTAAAGCTTCTGAAGAATTTACAGTTGATTCGATTAAAGCTGCAATGAAATCAGTTCAAAAGTCAACTGGACAAAAAGGCAAAAAGTTATTTATGCCAATTCGAGTTGCAACAACTGGTCAATGTCATGGTCCAGAATTACCAGCAGCGATGACTTTATTAGGGAAAGAAAAAGTTATTGCTCGTTTACAACAAATAATTGGTTAACATTTTGATTAATTTGTAATATATATAAGTAATATTCATATAGGTAAAATGTTGATAGGGAAAAGTAAATGGTTACTCGTTACACAGAGAGAATCACATTGGTGAAAGTGATTTTAACAGTAGTCATGGAAGTGCCCCCTTGAGTCCTTAGCCGAAAAATACGTTTTAGTAGGCTAAGGCGGTGGAAACCGTTACATTACATGAGTTGAGATAATTTATTTTATCTAAACAGAGTGGAACCGCGCATAAAGCGTCTCTGTGTATTTTATATACACAGGGACGCTTTTTATTTTTTATAGAGAAAAAATCAAATTCTTAATAAATTCTTTAAGGGGAAATGAAGATGCTAAAGTACATGAAGGAAGATGTAGCGACGATATTTGAACGCGATCCAGCCGCTACTAGCTATTTAGAAGTTATTCTTACGTATGCTGGTTTACATGCTTTATGGCTTTATCGATTTGCTCATTATTTCTATCGGAAAAAATGGCACTTTATTGCAAGAAGTATTTCACAGTTTGCTCGTTTTTTAACAGGAATCGAGATTCACCCAGGGGCGAAAATTGGTAGACGATTTTTTATCGATCATGGAGCAGGAGTCGTAATTGGAGAAACATGTGAAATAGGCGATGATGTTACGATCTATCAAGGAGTAACATTAGGTGGAACCGGGAAGGAAAAAGGTAAGCGACATCCAACCTTATTGAGTGGGGTACTAGTAGCTACGGGAGCAAAAGTTCTAGGATCAATCACAATCGGAGAAAATGCAAAAATCGGTGCAAATTCAGTTGTACTAAAGGATGTTCCAAATAATACAACGGTTGTTGGTATACCTGGTAAGATAGTTGTTCAAGATGGAATTAGAGTAAATAATCAATTTGATCACTGTGATCTACCTGACCCAGTGGCAGATCGACTACTACAACTAGAAGCGGAATTAGAAGAGCTAAGAAGTTTAATGAGAATATCTGAAAGGAAGTAAAACTATGGCAATTCAAATTTATAATACATTAACAAGGAATAAAGAAGATTTTAAGCCTATAGAAGAAGGCAAGGTCAAAATGTATGTATGTGGGCCTACAGTATATAACTATATTCACATTGGTAATGCAAGACCTGCTATTGTTTTTGATACAGTAAGACGTTATTTTGAATATCGTGGATATGAAGTAAACTATGTTTCAAATTTCACTGACGTTGATGACAAGTTAATTAAAGCAGCAAATGAATTAGGTTCAGATGTTCCAACTATAGCAGATCGTTTTATTAATGCATATTTTGAAGATGTTCAAGCGCTAGGATGCAAAACAGGAACGAATCATCCTCGTGTAATGGATAATATGGATATTATTATTGAGTTTATCGATGAGCTTGTAAAAAAAGGTTATGCATATGAATCTGAAGGTGATGTTTACTTCAAAACAAAAGAATTTAATGGTTACGGTAAACTTTCACACCAATCAATTGAAGACCTTCGAATTGGTGAAAGAATTGAAGTTGGTGAAAAGAAAGAAGACCCATTAGATTTCGCTTTATGGAAAGCAGCTAAACCAGGTGAAATATTCTGGGAAAGTCCGTGGGGGAAAGGTAGACCAGGATGGCATATTGAGTGCTCAGCAATGGCAAAGAAATACCTTGGAGAAACAATTGATATTCATGCAGGCGGTCAAGACTTATCATTCCCACACCATGAGAATGAGATCGCTCAGTCAGAAGCTTTAAGCGGGAAAACTTTTTCAAATTATTGGATGCACAATGGATACATCAATATTGACAACGAAAAAATGTCTAAATCATTGGGTAATTTTGTATTAGTACATGATATTATTAAAATCGTTGATCCTATGTTATTACGTTTCTTCATGTTATCAGTACATTATCGTCACCCAATTAACTATAGCGAGGAACTTTTACAAGAAGCTAAAAATGGTTTTGAACGTATTAAAACGGCTTACCAAAATAGTAAGCACCGTTTAGAAAGCAGTACTAATTTAACAGAAGATGACAATAAGTGGTTAAAAGAAATAGCAGATGAAAAAACCGTCTTCACAAAAGTAATGGATGATGACTTTAATACAGCCAATGCGATTTCAGTTTTATATCAATTAGCAAAATTGGCAAATCAATATTTATTAGAGACACATACTTCTACGAATGTATTAAATCAATTAGTAGCAACTTTTGATGAATTATCAAATGTACTAGGCATTACACTAGTTAAAGAAGAAGCAATGTTAGATGATGAAATCGAAGCATTAATTCAAAAACGTACAGATGCACGTAAAAATCGTGATTTTGCATTAGCGGACCAAATTCGTGACCAATTAAAAGAAATGAATATAATTATTGAAGATACTCCGCAAGGTATTCGCTGGAAAAGAGGATAACTTCATGATTGAAAGTAACCAAAATATTGATGCTAAACAACTAAACAGTTTAGCACTTGCTTATATAGGTGATGCTGTATATGAAATTTATGTACGTCATCACCTCCTTGAAAAAGGAACAGTAAGACCTAATCAACTTCACCGAGCAGCAACAAGATTTGTTTCTGCAAAAGGACAAGCTAAAGTAATTAGAGAAATGCTTTTTACTGAGATATTGTCAGATGAAGAAGTTGCAGTTGTTAAAAGGGGCCGTAATGCAAAATCAGGAACTGTGCCAAAAAATACTGATGTACAAACATATCGTTACGCAACCGCAATGGAAGCGTTAATTGGATACCATTATTTATTAAAAAATGAAGATAGACTCAATACAATTGTACATTTTGCGATTCAATTTATTGAGAATGATAAAGGAGCATAATATGTCTGAAGAATTTATTATTGGACGTAATCCAGTTATGGAAGCTATACGTTCAGGTCGTGATATAAATAAAATATGGGTTAGCGAAGGAGCAAATAAAGGTCAAATCCATAAACTTTTAGATTTAGCAAACCAAAACAAAGTGATTGTTCAAACAGCACCTAACAAGAAATTAGATGGAATGGTTAAAGGAAACCACCAAGGTGTAGTAGCGCAAGTAGCTGCATATGAATATGTGGAAATTGATGATTTGTTTGAAGTCGCTAGTAGTCGAAATGAACAACCGTTCTTCTTAATTCTTGATGAAATTGAGGACCCTCATAATTTAGGCTCAATTATGAGAACTGCAGATGCAGTTGGTGCTCATGGAATCATTATTCCAAAGAGAAGAGCGGTAGGTTTAACTTCAGCGGTTGCTAAAGCTTCTACTGGAGCAATAGAATACATTCCTGTAGCTCGAGTAACGAACTTAGCAAGAACTGTAGATGAATTAAAAGAAAGAGGAGTTTGGATTTTTGGTACAGATGCAAAAGGTGCTGATGACTATCGAAACATGGATGGCCAAATTTCACTTGGTTTAATTATTGGTAGCGAAGGTAAAGGCATGAGTAGGATCTTAAAGGAAAAATGTGATTTCCTAATTAAATTACCAATGGTCGGTAAAGTTACATCGTTAAATGCGTCTGTTGCGGCTAGTTTATTAATGTATGAGATACATCGTAAGAGACACCCGCTTGGATCATAAAAAGAAAGAGATTCTTATTGTAGATGGTTATAACATGATTGGAGCTTGGCCGAATCTTAGAAAACTTCGAGAAATTGACTTTGATAAATCACGTGATTATCTAATTACCCAACTTGCTGAGTATAAGGCATACACAGGGATGCATATAATTGTTGTATTTGATGCTCATTTTGTAAATGGAATCGAAAAGGTCGACAAGAATTCAAAGGTTGAAGTGATTTTCACTCGAAAAAACCAGACGGCTGATGAAAAAATTGAAAAACTTGCAATTGAGCTTCGTCATGTTAACCATCATATTTATGTTGCGACATCTGACTTTACTGAGCAATGGCAAATATTTGGACAAGGTGCACTTCGTATACCTGCAATGGAACTATATCGATCGGTTACTCAAAATAAAAAAATGATAAGCAGTCGAATTAGTGAAATACCAGATCAAAGACTGACGATTAGTAAGACTTTAAATTCGAAACAAACAGAAATTTTAGAAAAATGGCGAAGAGGGGAACGATGACTCATTGTTTCCTTCTTCTTTGTGCTGTATAATTTAATTAAATTGTATGGTCGGAGGTGCTAATTTTGAACGTTGAACAGGAATTGAAGCTAATGATAGAGTATGGACCTTTAGAAGATGAGGTAATTCTCGAATATGTTCGAGAGGGTGATCAAGAGGCACTAACATTTTTAATTCAAAAGTACCGAAATTTCGTTAAAGCAAAATCTAGGTCTTATTTCCTAATAGGAGCTGACCGTGAAGACATCATTCAAGAAGGCATGATTGGATTATACAAAGCAATTCGTGATTACAAAGAAGACAAACTTTCGTCTTTCAAGGCGTTTGCAGAATTATGCATTACAAGACAAATTATTACAGCAATTAAAACAGCAACTAGACAAAAGCACATCCCATTAAATTCTTATGTTTCATTGGACAAGCCTATTTATGATGAGGAATCTGATCGTACATTACTGGATGTTTTAACAGAAACAAAAAACATGGATCCAGAGGAACTTGTTATCAATCAAGAAGAAAATGTGGACATAGAGCTTAAAATGTCTGAATTATTAAGCGATTTAGAAAGAAAAGTATTATCACTCTATTTAGATGGTCGTTCTTACCAAGAAATATCAGAAGAGTTAAATAGACATGTGAAATCGATTGATAATGCTTTACAACGAGTGAAAAGAAAGCTTGAAAGATATATGGAAATAAGAGAACTGTCAGTTTAGTTAAATCAAAGAAACTCCTTTGTAATTCATAATAATTTATAGGATTACAAGGGTATAGAAATGAGTTTGACAGTTTATAGTTCACATGGTACATTCTTAATGGATAATTATAGATGAATTAGGTTGGTGTCACCATGAGAAAAAAAGTTGTCCTGTCGTGCGCTAATTGCAATAATAGAAATTACTCCACGATGAAGAATTCCTCTTCTGTAGAACGTTTGGAGATGAAAAAGTTTTGTAAAACGTGCAATGAGCATACTACACATAAAGAAACAAAATAAATGAAGTAAGATAAATGATAATTGCGAATGTCCTTATTCAGTATATAAACTAAAGAACATGCACTATTTTTTGGACAAGGCGGACGTTTCGTAAATCTCTAAACTAGTATATATGGGGGTTGCATCTGTGGGTCGTATCGGTAAGTTTTTTCGCGAAGTAAAAAGTGAAATGAAAAAAGTTTCATGGCCTAAACGTAAAGAATTAGTTAATTCAACAGTTACAGTATTAGCTACAGTTTTATTCTTTGTAGTATTCTTCGCTGTAATTGACACAGGACTTTCTAAACTAATTCGACTTATTCTTGAATAAGTTAAAACTAATTGTGCTATAATGAGTGATAATGTTTAAAAAAAAAGCCCGGTGACGGGTTTTTTAATTTGCAAAGAAAGTTGACCGGGGAGGGAAGGACAAGTAGTCCTCTAACATGGAAAAAAGATGGTATGTAGTTCATACTTACTCAGGATATGAGAATAAAGTAAAAGCTAATTTAGAAAAACGTGTAGAAACAATGGGAATGCAGGATAAAATTTTCCGTGTAATAGTTCCAGAAGAATCAGAAGTAGAAATGAAGAACGGTAAAGAGAAAGTAACGAAACGTAAAGTGTTTCCAGGTTATGTGTTAGTTGAACTAGTGATGACTGATGATTCTTGGTATGTAGTTCGAAATACACCGGGAGTAACTGGTTTCGTTGGCTCAGCTGGATCTGGTTCAAAACCAACCCCACTTTTAGAAGAAGAAATTACACATATTCTAAAACATATGGGTCTAGATGAACAAATAATTGATTTTGATTTAGATGTAAATGAAGTTGTTCGATTAAAAGAAGGTCCATTTGCGAATTATACTGGATCAATTAAAGAAATTGACTTCGAAAAGAAAAAAGTGACTGTGTTAGTAGAATTCTTTAATAAAGAAACACCGGTAGAACTGGATTTACATCTTGTTGAAAAATTATAATACAAGACCTTGCATTTTTAATTTGAAAATGTTAGACTTTTAAAGGTCAATATGCATCGAAAAGATGGTATTAACTTCTGTATAAGAATATGCATGCAAATGCAAAACGATATGAGTGGGAGGGTGTAAAACCCCATTACCACATCACGGACTTAAGGAGGTGTGTCTCGTGGCTAAAAAAGTAATTAAAATGGTAAAATTGCAAATTCCTGCAGGAAAAGCAAACCCAGCACCACCAGTTGGTCCTGCACTAGGACAAGCAGGTGTTAACATCATGGGATTCTGTAAAGAGTTCAACGCTCGTACAGCTGACCAAGCTGGTCTAATTATTCCTGTTGAAATCACTGTATTCGAAGATCGTTCGTTTACATTCATTACGAAAACTCCTCCTGCTGCTGTACTTCTTAAAGTAGCGGCTGGTATCGAGTCTGGTTCAGGTGAACCAAATCGTAAAAAAGTAGCAACAGTTAAACGCGATAAAGTGCGTGAGATTGCTGAACAAAAAATGCCTGACTTAAATGCTGCTTCTGTTGAAGCTGCTATGCGTATGGTAGAAGGTACTGCACGTAGTATGGGTATCGTTATTGAAGACTAATCCCATCTTCAATAAGGTGTGATTGAGGAGGTTGCGAACATCGTTTGATGTGCTTTATCGCAACCTTTATTCGTGGGAGGAAAATCCGTTAAAACCACATTAGGAGGAATAAAACATGGCTAACAAAGGTAAAAAATACCAAGAAGCTATTAAATTAGTAGATCGTACAGCTGTTTACGCAGTAAACGAAGCTGTTGATCTTGTTAAAAAGACTACAACTGTTAACTTTGATGCAACAGTTGAAGTAGCATTCCGTTTAGGAGTAGATCCAAAGAAAGCTGACCAACAAATTCGTGGTGCAGTAGTTCTTCCACACGGTACTGGTAAAGTACAACGTGTATTAGTATTCGCTAAAGGTGAAAAAGCTAAAGAAGCTGAAGCTGCTGGTGCTGATTTCGTAGGCGATGCTGACATGATTAACAAAATCCAACAAGGTTGGTTCGATTTTGATGTAGTAGTAGCAACTCCAGACATGATGGCTGAAGTTGGTAAATTAGGACGTGTATTAGGACCTAAAGGTTTAATGCCAAACCCGAAAACAGGTACAGTTACATTTGACGTAACAAAAGCTGTTAACGAAATCAAAGCTGGTAAAGTTGAATACCGTGTTGATAAAGCTGGTAACATTCACGTACCAATCGGTAAAGTATCTTTCGAAAACGAAAAGTTAGTAGAAAACTTTACAACAATCTTTGAAACTATGGTAAAAGTTAAACCTGCTGCTGCTAAAGGAACATACATGAAGAACGTAGCAATTACTTCAACTATGGGCCCTGGTATCAAAGTAGATCCAGCTAGTTTCTAAGATAAAAAACAAAGTTGACAATTCGACAAGAACTCTCTATAATGGAGATTGTCTTGCTAATTAAATAGACTACCGTAGACAGTAGGTGCTTAAGCTTAATATCCTACCGAGGTGTATAACTGATAAATTCGTGCATATACAACCTCCATGTCTTTTTTTGAAAGATTCGTGGAGGTTTTGCTATGGTTACACTTTTGCGGTATATACACTAAAATCCACAGGAGGTGTAATAAATGAGCGCAGTATTAGAAGCTAAAAAACAAGTTGTAACTGAAGTAGCTGCTAAATTACGTGATAGCAAAGCAACAGTTGTTGTTGACTACCGTGGTTTAAATGTTGCTGAAGTAACTGAATTACGTAAGCAATTACGTGAAGCTGGCGTTGAGTTCAAAGTTTACAAAAACACTTTAACTCGTCGTGCTGCTGAAGAGGCTGGCTTAGCTGGTTTAAACGAATCATTAACTGGTCCAAACGCAATCGCGTTTAGTATGGAGGATGTAATTGCTCCTGCTAAAGTAATCAACGATTTCGCTAAAAAACATGAAGCTTTAGAAATTAAAGCTGGTGTAATCGAAGGAAACGTTGCTACTGTTGAAGAAGTTAAAGCTCTTGCTGAACTTCCATCTCGCGAAGGTTTACTTTCTATGTTGCTTAGCGTGCTACAAGCACCAATCCGCAACTTCGCTCTTGCAACTAAAGCAGTTGCAGAACAAAAAGAAGAACAAGGCGCTTAATGCCAAGATCGCTTAAAATATATAATTTAAAGGTATAAACAAGGAGGAAATTAACAATGACTAAAGAACAAATCATTGAAGCAGTTAAAAACATGACTGTATTAGAATTAAATGACTTAGTAAAAGCAATCGAAGAAGAGTTCGGCGTAACTGCTGCTGCTCCTGTAGCTATGATGGGTGGCGCTGTTGAAGCTGCTGCTGAGCAAACTGAATTTGATTTAGTATTAGCTAGCCCTGGCGACCAAAAAATCAAAGTAATCAAAGTAGTTCGTGAATTAACTGGTTTAGGATTAAAAGAAGCTAAAGAATTAGTTGACAACACTCCTAAAGCAATTAAAGAAGGAATCAGCAAAGAAGAAGCTGAAGAAATGAAAGCTAAACTTGAAGAAGTTGGCGCTAACGTAGAAGTTAAGTAATTTCTAAAAGTTTTTAGAAAAGCTCGCATTTATGCGAGCTTTTTTTGTACATAAGGGGTTACTTTTGGAAAGACTGTTGATAAGTATATTTATGGAAGAAGGATTTTTTTATGGCAGATCATTATTTTACAAATCAACCGAATAGTAAAACTGATAAAAAAGTATTTTCGTTTACGCTGAGAGGTAATGATTTGAAATTCCAATCTGATTCAGGTGTTTTTTCTAGGAATGAAGTTGACTTTGGATCCCGTGTTTTAATTAACGCATTCACATTTCCAGAAGTTGAAGGTAATATTTTAGATGTTGGATGTGGGTACGGTCCGATAGGGTTATCAATCGCAAAAGATTGTACTAGTCGAATCGTTGAAATGGTCGATGTGAATTTAAGGGCGATTGAATTAGCAAAAGAAAATGCGAATGTAAATAAAATAGAAAATATAAAAATCTATGAAAGTAGCATCTATGAAAATGTAATAGGTGAATATGCGGCTATTTTAACAAATCCTCCAATTCGTGCTGGGAAAAGTGTTGTTCATGAAATTTTAAAAGGGGCTCATGATAAATTACTTTCTGGTGGAGAGTTATGGGTAGTTATACAAAAGAAGCAAGGAGCGCCATCAGCTCTTGATTTATTAAAAGAGACTTTCGACGAGGTTGAAGTAGTAAAAAAGGATAAAGGATATTATATCATAAAAAGTAAAAAAGATTGACTGTAATTTTTGCTTGTGATAGTATTATTAAATGCCAATATATATTTATTTTCAAAAATGATTTTTTGAAAGTGGGTATATTTCTATATTCTTTGGAAATGATAGTAAAATGACTGTCGTTGAGTTTAATAAATGGTTTTCATTTTGAAACCATTTTATTTTTTGTTTAACAAGTAAGGGATGTTTTCTGCTTATTTGTTACTATTTTTTTGTTTTAAATACTCTTGATTTAAGGGGTGAATATGTTGACAGGTCAACTAGTTCAATATGGACGACACCGCCAACGCAGAAGTTATGCTCGTATCAGTGAAGTTTTAGAGTTACCTAACTTAATTGAGATTCAAACAGCATCTTACCAATGGTTCTTAGATGAAGGTTTGAGAGAAATGTTCCAAGACATTTCACCAATTGAGGATTTCACAGGTAATCTATCATTAGAATTCATTGATTACAGCTTAGGTGAGCCGAAGTATGTTGTAGAAGAATCGAAAGAGCGTGACGTAAACTACGCTGCTCCACTTCGAGTGAAAGTTCGCCTATTAAATAAGGAAACTGGCGAAGTTAAGGAGCAAGACGTTTTCATGGGGGATTTCCCACTGATGACGGACACAGGCACATTCATTATTAATGGTGCTGAACGTGTAATCGTTTCACAATTAGTACGTTCTCCAAGTGTGTACTATAGTGGAAAGATCGACAAAAATGGTAAAAAAGGTTTTACGGCTACAGTTATTCCGAACCGTGGTGCTTGGTTAGAGTACGAAACGGACGCGAAGGATGTAGTTTATGTACGTATTGACCGAACAAGAAAATTACCTGTAACGGTACTACTACGTTCGCTTGGGTTTGGTACAGACCAAGAGATTCTAGACTTATTAGGCGAAAACGAATACCTACGTAATACTCTTGAAAAAGATAACACAGATAGCACTGAAAAAGCGCTTCTTGAAATCTATGAAAGATTACGTCCAGGTGAACCACCTACTGTAGAAAACGCTAAAAACCTATTAATTACTCGCTTCTTTGATCCGAAGCGTTATGACTTAGCTAGCGTTGGACGCTACAAAATAAATAAAAAATTACACATTAAAAATAGACTATTTAACCAACGTATTGCAGAAACATTAGTCGATCCAGAAACTGGTGAAATCATTGTAGAAAAAGGGACAACTCTTGATCGCCGTACGTTAGACCGTATTCTTCCATTCTTAGAAAAGAATATCGGTGAAAAAGTTGCTCACCCTGCTGGTGGTGTATTAGAAGATGAGATTACTTTACAATCTATTAAAATTTACGCTCCTGTAGAAGATGGTGAACAAGTTATTCAAGTTATTGGAAATGCAAATGTAAGCAAAAGTGTGAAAAATATTTCACCTGCTGACATCATTGCTTCAATTTCTTACTTCTTTAACCTGCTACATAACGTAGGTGACACTGACGATATTGACCATTTAGGAAATCGTCGTTTACGTTCAGTTGGTGAATTACTTCAAAACCAATTCCGTATCGGTCTATCTCGTATGGAACGTGTAGTACGTGAACGTATGTCAATTCAAGATACAAACGCAGTTACTCCACAGGCATTAATTAATATTCGCCCTGTAATTGCTTCAATTAAAGAATTCTTTGGTAGTTCACAGCTATCTCAATTCATGGACCAAACAAATCCTCTTGCTGAATTAACTCATAAACGAAGACTATCAGCACTTGGACCAGGTGGTTTAACACGTGAACGTGCTGGATTTGAAGTACGTGACGTTCATTACTCTCACTATGGTCGTATGTGTCCGATTGAAACGCCTGAGGGACCAAACATCGGATTAATTAACTCACTTTCTTCTTATGCTAAAGTAAATCAATTTGGTTTCATTGAAACTCCATATCGTCGTGTAGACCCTGAAACAGGTCGTCTAACTGATAAAATTGACTATTTAACTGCTGATGAAGAAGATAACTATGTAGTTGCCCAAGCGAATGCTCGTTTAGGTGAAGATGGTAGTTTCTTAGATGAAGATGTAGTTGCTCGTTTCCGTGGAGACAACACTGTTGTAAAACGTGAGCGTATTGACTATATGGATGTATCTCCTAAACAAGTAGTATCAGCTGCGACAGCATGTATTCCTTTCTTAGAGAACGATGACTCAAACCGTGCCCTAATGGGAGCGAACATGCAACGTCAAGCAGTACCATTATTAAACCCTGAATCTCCAATCGTAGGTACAGGTATGGAATACGTTTCAGCAAAAGACTCAGGTGCTGCAGTAATTTGTAAACACCCAGGTATCGTTGAACGTGTTGAAGCGAAAGAAGTTTGGGTACGTCGCTACTTAGAAGTAGATGGACAAAAAGTTAAAGGTGACCTTGATAAATATCGTATGTTAAAATTCGTACGTTCTAACCAAGGTACTTGTTATAACCAACGCCCAATCGTAAGTGTTGGTGACGAGGTAGTAAGAGGCGAAATTCTTGCAGATGGACCTTCAATGGAAAAAGGTGAATTAGCACTAGGACGTAACGTATTAGTAGCATTCATGACATGGGATGGTTACAACTACGAGGATGCGATCATTATGAGTCGCCGTCTTGTTAAAGAAGATGTTTACACTTCAGTTCATATTGAAGAATATGAATCAGAAGCTCGTGATACAAAATTAGGACCTGAAGAAATCACTCGTGATATTCCAAACGTTGGTGAAGATGCACTTAAAAATCTTGATGAGCGTGGAATTATCCGAATTGGTGCAGAAGTAAAAGATGGAGATTTATTAGTTGGTAAAGTAACGCCTAAAGGTGTAACTGAATTAACTGCTGAAGAACGTCTTCTACATGCAATCTTCGGTGAAAAAGCTCGTGAAGTTCGTGATACATCTTTACGTGTTCCACACGGTGGAGGCGGAATTATTCTTGATGTGAAAGTATTCACTCGTGAAAACGGTGATGAATTACCACCAGGAGTAAACCAACTTGTTCGTGTTTATATCGTTCAGAAACGTAAAATCTCTGAAGGGGATAAAATGGCTGGACGACATGGTAATAAAGGGGTTATCTCTCGTATTTTACCAGAAGAAGATATGCCATTCTTACCTGATGGAACGCCAGTTGATATCATGTTAAATCCATTAGGGGTACCTTCTCGTATGAACATCGGTCAGGTATTAGAGCTACACTTAGGTATGGCTGCAAGATATCTTGGCATTCATGTTGCTTCTCCAGTATTTGACGGAGCGCGTGAGGAAGATGTTTGGGGAACAATTGAAGAAGCTGGTATGGCACGTGATGCGAAAACTGTACTTTATGATGGACGTACAGGTGAGCCATTCGATAACCGTGTATCTGTTGGTGTCATGTATATGATTAAACTTGCACACATGGTTGACGATAAGCTTCATGCTCGTTCAACAGGACCTTACTCACTTGTAACGCAACAACCACTTGGTGGTAAAGCACAATTTGGTGGACAACGTTTTGGTGAGATGGAGGTTTGGGCACTTGAAGCATACGGTGCTGCTTACACATTACAAGAAATCTTAACAGTTAAATCTGATGACGTTGTTGGACGTGTGAAAACATATGAAGCAATCGTTAAAGGTGAAAATGTACCGGAACCAGGTGTTCCTGAATCATTCAAAGTATTAATTAAAGAATTACAGTCACTTGGTATGGATGTTAAGATGATGTCTGCTACAGACGAAGAGATTGAAATGCGTGATACTGAAGATGATGATGATCAAGCTTCAGAACATTTAGCGATGGATATTGAATACGTAAAAGAATAAGTATTATATAGGGTAAAACCTTAGGACAGAAAGGGAGGTAGGCCCCTTGATAGATGTAAATAATTTCGAGTATATGAAGATCGGACTTGCATCGCCTGACAAAATTCGCTCGTGGTCATACGGGGAAATTAAAAAACCTGAAACAATTAACTACCGTACATTAAAACCTGAAAAAGATGGTCTTTTCTGTGAACGCATTTTCGGTCCTACGAAAGATTGGGAATGTCACTGCGGAAAATATAAACGTGTACGTTATAAAGGTGTAGTTTGTGATCGTTGTGGAGTTGAAGTAACTCGTGCAAAAGTACGTCGTGAGCGTATGGGTCATATCGAATTAGCTGCACCAGTATCACATATTTGGTATTTCAAAGGTATTCCAAGCCGTATGGGACTTGTTTTAGACATGTCCCCTCGTGCTCTGGAAGAAGTAATCTACTTTGCTTCTTACGTAGTAACAGAAGCTGGAGATACTCCTTTAGAAAAGAAACAATTGCTTTCTGAGAAAGAGTTCCGTGCTTATCGTGAGCGTTACGGTCAAACTTTCCAAGCATCTATGGGTGCTGAAGCAATTAAAAAACTATTAAGCGATATCAATCTTGAAAAAGATGTTGATTCATTAAAAGAAGAGTTAAAAACTGCTCAAGGTCAACGTCGTACAAGAGCAATTAAACGTTTAGAAGTTTTAGAAGCATTCCGTAACTCTGGTAATGAGCCTTCTTGGATGATCTTAGATGTGCTACCAGTAATCCCACCTGAATTACGACCAATGGTTCAATTAGATGGTGGACGTTTTGCAACTTCTGATCTAAACGATTTATATCGTCGTGTAATTAACCGTAACAACCGTTTAAAACGTTTATTAGACCTTGGTGCACCAAGCATCATCGTACAAAACGAAAAACGTATGCTTCAAGAAGCAGTTGATGCGTTAATTGACAATGGTCGCCGTGGCCGTCCAGTTACTGGACCAGGTAACCGTCCATTAAAATCTCTTTCTCACATGCTTAAAGGTAAGCAAGGACGTTTCCGTCAAAACTTACTTGGTAAACGTGTTGACTACTCTGGCCGTTCGGTTATCGTTGTAGGACCAAACTTACAAATGTATCAATGTGGATTACCAAAAGAAATGGCAATTGAATTATTCAAGCCATTCGTGATGAAAGAATTAGTAGAGCGTGGATTAGCACATAACATTAAGTCTGCAAAACGTAAAATTGAGCGTTTACACCCTGAGATTTGGGATGTATTAGAGTCAGTTATTCGTGAGCATCCGGTGTTACTAAACCGTGCCCCAACTCTTCACAGACTTGGTATCCAAGCGTTCGAACCTACATTAGTAGAAGGCCGTGCAATCCGTCTACATCCACTTGTATGTACTGCATACAATGCCGATTTTGATGGTGACCAAATGGCTGTTCACGTACCGTTATCAAGTGAAGCACAAGCAGAAGCTCGTATCCTAATGCTTGCAGCACAAAACATCCTGAACCCGAAAGATGGTAAACCAGTAGTTACACCATCTCAAGATATGGTATTAGGTAACTATTACTTAACTCTTGAGCGTGCAGGCGCTGTCGGTGAAGGTATGGTATTTAAAGATATTAATGAAGCGTTAATTGCATACCAAAATGGTTATGTACATTTACATTCTCGAGTTGCTGTTGCAGCAAATTCTTTAAATAACGAAACATTTACTGAAGAACAAAATAATTCATTATTAATCACAACGGTTGGTAAGTTAATCTTCAATGAAATCTTGCCTACTTCGTTCCCATATATTAATGAACCTACTCAGAGTAACCTTGAGAAGGAAACTCCTCAAATGTATTTCGTGGCTAAAGGTGCGAATATTAAAGAGATTATTGAAAGTAGAGAAGAAATTGCTCCTTTCAAAAAGAAAATACTTGGAAATATCATCGCTGAAGTATTTAAACGTTTCAAAATTACTGAAACATCTAAAATGCTAGACCGCATGAAGGATCTTGGATTTAGACACTCTACTAAAGCTGGTATTACAGTTGGTGTATCCGATATCATCGTATTACCTGAGAAGCAATTAATTATTGCTGAAGCTCAAGAAAAAGTAGATAAAGTTCTAAAACAATTCCGCCGTGGTTTAATCACAGAAGATGAGCGTTATGATCGTGTAATCGCTATTTGGAGTGATGCGAAGGATGTAATTCAAGGAAAACTGATGGCTTCCCTAAATAAACGTAACCCAATCTTTATGATGAGTGACTCTGGTGCCCGTGGTAATGCATCGAACTTCACTCAGCTTGCAGGTATGCGTGGTCTGATGGCCAACCCGGCTGGACGTATTATCGAGTTACCAATCAAATCTTCATTCCGTGAAGGTCTAACGGTACTTGAATACTTCATCTCTACACACGGTGCGCGTAAAGGTCTTGCCGATACAGCACTTAAAACAGCCGATTCAGGTTACTTAACTCGTCGTCTAGTAGACGTTGCACAAGATGTAATTGTACGTCAAGATGATTGTGGTACTGACCGCGGTTTACATGTAAAAGCGATTAAAGAAGGAAACGAAATTATTGAAGGATTATACGATCGTTTAGTTGGTCGTCATTTACGTTCAACTATTCGCCACCCAGAAACTGGTGTATTACTTGCGCAAGAAAACGATTTAATTACAGAAGACTTAGCTCGTGAAATAATCGATGCAGGTATTGAAGAAGTTAATATCCGTTCTGCATTTACATGTAATACTAACCATGGAGTATGTAAAAAATGTTATGGTCGCAACTTAGCTACAGGTGCTGAGGTTGAAGTTGGTGAGGCAGTAGGTATTATCGCTGCACAATCAATCGGTGAACCAGGTACACAGTTAACGATGCGTACATTCCATACAGGTGGGGTAGCAGGAGACGATATTACTCAAGGTTTACCTCGTATTCAAGAGCTATTTGAAGCACGTAATCCTAAAGGTCAAGCGGTTATTTCTGAAATTGATGGTATTATTTCAATTTCTACTGATGCTAAAGATAAACAAGAAATTATTGTTCAAGGCTCAGTAGAATCTAGAAACTACCCAGTTCCTTATGGCGCAAGACTAAAAGTTCAAGAAGGTGAAACTATTGAACGCGGTCAAGTAATGACTGAAGGTTCAATTGATCCTAAAGAACTTCTAAAAGTAAAAGGTACAAATGCTGTTCAAGAATACTTACTACGTGAAGTACAAAAAGTATACCGTATGCAAGGGGTAGAAATTGGTGACAAGCACGTAGAGGTAATGGTACGTCAAATGCTGAAGAAAGTTCGTGTAATGGATGCAGGTGAAACTGATTTATTACCTGGTACATTATTAGAACTTCACCAGTTCACTGAAGCAAATAAAGAAGCTTTATTTGCAGGTAAACAACCAGCTACAGCACGCCCATTATTACTAGGTATTACAAAAGCATCATTAGAAACAGACTCATTCCTTTCTGCTGCATCATTCCAAGAAACAACGCGTGTATTAACAGACGCTGCGATTAAAGGAAAACGTGATGAGTTGCTAGGATTAAAAGAGAATGTTATTATAGGTAAGTTGGTTCCAGCTGGTACTGGTATGAACAGATACCGTAAAGTAGATCTTGTTAAAGATTTAACTGAATCAGTTGAAATGAACGAAGAAGTATTAGTTGAAAAATAATCTTAAAATATTTTGCAACTTGAGTTGACATCATTTGATGAAAAATGATATTATATTCAAGGTTGCTCCTAGACAATAGCACTGCTAATCTAAGCAGGTTAGATCCGGGGCTAATTTAGGAATATACAGTTAAAACTGTTTTTGTGAGAAGGAGGGCTTCTTCCTTCTTGCAAAAACTTTGTTTTCAACTTATTATGAACCACCTGGATGTGTGGTCTTATAAATATTTGAAGGGAGGAAAACTCATGCCTACTATTAACCAGTTAGTGCGTAATGGACGTACTTCTAAAGTATGGAAATCAAAATCACCAGCATTAAATAAAGGTTTCAACTCATTAAAGAAAAAATCAACTGATTTATCAGCTCCACAAAAACGTGGTGTTTGTACTCGTGTTGGTACTATGACTCCAAAGAAACCGAACTCAGCATTACGTAAATATGCTCGTGTACGTTTAACAAACCAAATCGAGGTAACTGCTTATATCCCAGGTATCGGACACAACTTACAAGAGCACAGTGTTGTTCTTATCCGTGGTGGACGTGTAAAAGATTTACCGGGGGTACGTTACCATATCGTTCGTGGTGCATTAGATACTGCAGGTGTTGACAAACGTATGCAAGGTCGTTCTAAATACGGAACTAAGAGACCAAAAGCAGCTAAGAAGTAATAAATTACAACTAGCCGAAAGGAGGAAATAACATGCCACGTAAAGGTCCTGTTGCAAAAAGAGATGTATTACCAGATCCACTTTATAATTCAAAGTTAGTTTCTCGTTTAATCAACAAAATGATGATTGACGGAAAAAGAGGAAAATCTCAAGCTATCTTATACGGAGCATTTGAATTAATCCAAGAACGTTCTGGTAAAGAACCAATGGAAGTATTCGAAGCAGCTCTTAAAAATATCATGCCAGTTCTAGAAGTAAGAGCTCGTCGTGTTGGTGGTTCTAACTACCAAGTACCAGTTGAGGTACGTCCAGAGCGTCGTACTACTCTAGGTCTACGTTGGTTAGTAAACTATGCTCGTCTTCGTGGAGAAAAAACGATGGAAGAGCGTTTAGCTAACGAAATTCTTGACGCAGCTAACAACTCAGGTTCTGCAGTTAAGAAACGTGAAGATACACATAAAATGGCAGAAGCGAACAAAGCGTTTGCTCACTACCGTTGGTAAGATTAAAAGCAATTTAGTTATTTCTGCACATAATGAATGTTGGTTAAGTCGTTCACCTATTTCTAATTTAGCTTGCTAGATTAAATAGGTGAACGTCGGATTACATAACTTAGGATCATAATTGTTCTTTGATTGTAGTGCTTGCTTAACTTAATAACATGAGGTATGTATAGGAATAACTTTTTCTTGTACTAAAAAATCCTAACTAATACTGGAAGGGAGAAAGAACCCTGATGACAAGAGAGTTCTCCTTAAATAACACTCGTAATATCGGGATCATGGCTCACATTGATGCTGGTAAAACAACAACAACTGAGCGTATCCTTTATTACACAGGTCGTATTCACAAAATTGGTGAAACTCATGAAGGAGCTTCACAAATGGACTGGATGGAGCAAGAGCAAGAACGTGGTATCACTATCACTTCTGCTGCTACAACAGCTCAGTGGAATAACCACCGTGTAAATATCATTGACACTCCAGGTCACGTAGACTTCACTGTAGAAGTTGAACGTTCACTACGTGTACTTGATGGCGCAGTAGCAGTACTTGATGCACAATCAGGTGTTGAGCCTCAAACTGAAACAGTTTGGCGTCAAGCAACTACTTACGGAGTTCCACGTGTAGTATTCGTTAACAAAATGGATAAAATCGGCGCGGATTTCTTATACTCTGTAGGTACTTTACATGATCGTTTACAAGCTAACGCACACCCAATCCAATTAGCGATGGGTGCTGAAGATAACTTCTGGGGTATTGTTGACCTAGTTGAAATGAAAGCTATTAAGTACAATAACGACTTAGGAACTGACATTGAAACTATCGAAATTCCTGAAGAATATCAAGAGCTAGCTGAAGAATACCGTGGTCGTTTAATCGAAGCGGTAGCTGAACTTGACGAAGAATTAATGATGAAATATCTTGAAGGTGAAGAAATCACAATTCCTGAATTAAAAGCTGCTATTCGTACAGCTACATGTTCAGTACAATTCTACCCAGTAGTATGTGGTTCTGCATTCAAGAACAAAGGTGTTCAATTAATGCTTGATGCAGTAATTGATTACCTACCATCTCCATTAGATGTACCAGCTATCAAAGGAACATTACCTGATACTGATGAAGAGAGAGTAGTTCCATCAAGCGATGAAGAGCCTTTCGCAGCATTAGCATTCAAAATCATGACTGATCCTTATGTTGGTAAATTAACGTTCTTCCGAGTATACTCAGGTACGTTAGAATCTGGTTCATACGTTCAAAACTCTACAAAAGGTAAGCGTGAGCGTGTAGGTCGTATCCTACAAATGCATGCTAACTCTCGTCAAGAGATTTCGAAAGTATATGCTGGAGATATCGCAGCAGCTGTAGGTCTTAAAGATACTACAACTGGTGATACTTTATGTGATGAAAAGAATCTAGTAATTCTTGAATCTATGGAATTCCCTGATCCAGTTATCTCAATTGCGATTGAGCCAAAATCTAAAGCTGACCAAGATAAAATGGGTCAAGCATTAGTAAAATTAACTGAAGAAGATCCAACATTCCGTGCACATACTGACCAAGAAACTGGTCAAGTAATCATTGCTGGTATGGGTGAGCTTCACCTTGATATCATCGTTGACCGTATGCGTCGTGAATTCAAAGTAGAAGCTAACGTAGGTGCTCCTCAAGTAGCATACCGTGAAACTTTCCGTTCTTCTGCACAAGTAGAAGGTAAATTCGTTCGTCAATCAGGTGGACGTGGACAATTCGGACACGTTTGGATTGAATTCTCACCAAACGAAGAAGGAAAAGGCTTCGAATTTGAAAACGCAATCGTTGGTGGTGTTGTTCCTCGTGAATACATCCCAGCTGTAGCTGCAGGTCTTGAAGATTCTCTTAAAAATGGTGTATTAGCTGGATTCCCTCTAATCGACATTAAAGCGAAATTATTCGATGGATCATACCATGATGTTGACTCAAACGAAATGGCGTTTAAAGTAGCTGCTTCATTAGCTCTTAAAAATGCTGTTAAGAAATGTAACCCAGTTCTACTTGAACCATTAATGAAAGTAGAAGTTGTTATCCCTGAGGAATACTTAGGAGATATCATGGGTGATATTACTTCTCGTCGTGGACGCGTTGAAGGTATGGAAGCTCGTGGTAACGCACAAGTTGTACGTGCAATGGTACCTCTTTCTGAAATGTTTGGTTATGCAACTTCATTACGTTCTAACACTCAAGGTCGTGGAACGTTCTCAATGGTATTTGACCATTACGAAGATGTACCAAAATCAATCTCAGAAGAAATTATCAAAAAATATAAAGGTGAGTAATTGATTATTTAGTTCTCATCATGTATAACTATTTATGTTAGCTACAAAGGGTGTTTCACCCTTTGTGGCATAATAATAAAACTAAAAATTAATTTTCTTAATTATAAGGAGGATTTTTACAATGGGTAAAGCTAAATTCGAACGTGTAAAACCACACGTTAACATTGGTACAATCGGACACGTTGACCATGGTAAAACTACATTAACTGCTGCTATTACAACTGTATTAGCTAAAGTAGGTGGAGCTGAAGCTCGCGCTTACGATCAAATCGACGGAGCTCCAGAAGAAAGAGAGCGTGGAATCACAATCTCTACTGCACACGTTGAGTACGAAACAGAAACTCGTCACTATGCACACGTTGACTGCCCAGGTCACGCTGACTATGTTAAAAACATGATCACTGGTGCTGCTCAAATGGACGGTGGTATCTTAGTAGTATCTGCTGCTGATGGTCCAATGCCTCAAACTCGTGAGCACATTCTTTTATCTCGTCAAGTAGGTGTACCTTACATCGTAGTATTCATGAACAAATGTGACATGGTTGACGACGAAGAATTACTTGAATTAGTTGAAATGGAAATCCGTGATCTATTATCAGAATACGAATTCCCTGGCGATGACATTCCAGTAATCAAAGGTTCTGCACTTAAAGCTCTTGAAGGAGATGCTGAGTGGGAAGCTAAAATCCATGAATTAATGGCTGAAGTTGATTCTTACATTCCAACACCAGCTCGTGAAACTGACAAGCCTTTCTTAATGCCAGTTGAGGATGTATTCTCAATCACTGGTCGTGGAACAGTTGCTACTGGTCGTGTTGAGCGTGGTATCGTTAAAGTTGGTGACGTAGTAGAAATCATCGGTCTTGTTGAAGAACCAAAATCAACTACTGTAACAGGTGTTGAAATGTTCCGTAAACTTCTTGACCAAGCAGAAGCTGGAGATAACATCGGTGCACTTCTTCGTGGGGTTGCTCGTGACGATATCCAACGTGGTCAAGTTTTAGCTAAACCAGGTTCAGTTAAACAACACACTAAGTTCAAAGCTGAAGTTTACGTTTTATCTAAAGAAGAAGGTGGACGTCACACTCCATTCTTCGCTAACTACCGTCCACAATTCTATTTCCGTACAACTGACGTAACTGGAATCATCCAATTACCAGAAGGCGTTGAAATGGTTATGCCTGGCGACAACATCGAAATGACTGTTGAGTTAATCAACGCAATCGCTGTTGAAGAAGGAACTAAGTTCTCTATCCGTGAGGGTGGACGTACTGTAGGCGCTGGCGTAGTTGCTACAATCGTTGAATAATTAAACTTAAAAGCTTAGAAGATCTTTTCTTCTAAGCTTTTTTTATAAGTCAATTGGAAATATTTAAAATATGATTTAAAACCGATTCTTGCTTGATTTTAATAATTGAAGATAATATAATAACTAGGTACTGAAGACGACGAGAACATTATTTATCTAAACTTATAACAAATGCTTGCAATAGCATTATTTTTTATGTATAATAGATGATGTTGGTCTTTGACTGCGTAGAAATGGAAGGTTGCTGATACACCCGGCCGCTTTGCCATGGCGAGTGTAAGGAAATTTCCATGGAGTATGTCTATTATTTAAATAGGCGAAAAAGGAGGGAAAATTATGGCAAAAGAAAAAATTCGTATTCGTTTAAAAGCTTATGATCACCGTATTTTAGATCAATCTGCAGAGAAAATCGTTGAAACAGCGAAACGTTCTGGTGCTTCTGTATCTGGTCCGATTCCGTTACCAACTGAGAAATCAATTTACACGATCCTTCGTGCGGTTCATAAATACAAAGATTCTCGTGAGCAATTCGAAATGCGCACTCACAAACGTTTAATCGATATCGTGAATCCAACTCCACAAACAGTTGATTCATTAATGAGACTAGATTTACCATCTGGCGTTGATATTGAAATCAAACTTTAATAAAATTATATATAAATTCAGGAGGTGTGACTTATGACTAAAGGAATCTTAGGGAAAAAGATCGGTATGACACAAGTATTTGCTGAAAACGGCGAGTTAATTCCAGTAACTGTAATCGAAGCTACTCCAAACGTGGTTTTACAAAAGAAAACTACTGAAACTGATGGCTACGAAGCTATCCAAATCGGTTTCGCTGACAAACGTGAAAAATTAGCTAACAAACCAGAAAAAGGGCACTCTGCTAAAGCAAACACTGCACCTAAGCGCTTCGTTCGTGAACTTCGCAACGCTGACGTATCAGCTTATGAAGTTGGTCAAGAAGTCAAAGTAGATATTTTTGCAAATGGTGACATCGTTGATGTAACTGGAACTTCAAAAGGTAAAGGATTCCAAGGTAGCATTAAGCGCCACGGACAATCTCGTGGACCAATGTCTCACGGGTCTCGTTACCACCGTCGTCCAGGTTCAATGGGTCCTGTTGCTCCGAACCGTGTATTCAAAAACAAAGCTTTACCTGGTCAAATGGGTGGAGAAAAAGTAACTGTACAAAACCTACAAATCGTTAAAGTTGACGTTGAACGTAACTTACTTTTAGTAAAAGGTAATGTACCAGGTTCTAAAAAATCTTACGTAACAATCCGTACTGCGGTTAAATCTAAATAATTAATTTAGAAGAAAGGAGGAAATAAAATGCCTAAAGTTACTATGTTTAATCAAACAGGTGCTCAAGTAGGAGAAATCGAATTAGCTGATGCTGTATTCGGAATCGCTCCAAACGAACATGCTTTATTTGATGCTGTAATGATGCAACGTGCATCTTTACGTCAAGGTACTCACAAAGTTAAAACACGTTCTGAAGTACGTGGTGGTGGTCGTAAACCATGGAGACAAAAAGGAACTGGCCGTGCTCGTCAAGGTTCAATCCGTTCTCCACAATGGCGTGGTGGTGGTATCGTATTCGGTCCAACTCCAAGATCATACTCTTATAAATTACCTAAAAAGGTACGTCGCTTAGCGATTAAATCTGCTTTATCTACTAAAGTATTAGAACAAAATATGTTAGTTCTAGAAGATTTAGCGTTAAACGCACCAAAAACAAAAGATATGGTTACTGTTTTAACTGGCTTATCAGTTGCTAAGAAAGTTTTAATCGTAACAGCTGATCTAAATGAAAACGTAGCTTTATCTGCTCGCAATATTCCTGGAATCACAGTTCTTGCAGCAAATGAAGTTAACGTAATCGACGTTTTACATCATGATACATTAATCATGACTAAAGCTGCGGTGGAAAAAGTAGAGGAGGTGCTTGCGTAATGAAGGATCCTCGTGATATTATCAAACGCCCAGTTATCACTGAAGCTTCTATGGAAGCAATCGCTGAAAAAAAATACACTTTTGAAGTAGATGTAAGAGCTAATAAAACTGAAGTTAAAGATGCTGTTGAAGCAATCTTCGGTGTTAAAGTAGAAAAAGTTAACGTAATGAACTACAAAGGTAAGTTTAAACGTATGGGTAAACATGCTGGTTATACAAACCGTCGTAGAAAAGCAATCGTTAAATTAACTGCTGATAGCCAAGAAATTACATTATTCGAAGGCGTTTAATACTAACTACTAGAAAAGGAGGGAAATTACGATGGGAATCAAAAAGTATAAACCAACCACTAACGGTCGCCGTGGTATGACTACTAATGATTTTGCTGAGATCACTACTGACAAACCAGAAAAATCATTATTAGCGCCACTTAGCAAAAAAGCTGGCCGTAATAATCAAGGTAAAATTACTGTTCGTCACCAAGGTGGTGGACACAAACGTCAATACCGTATCATCGATTTCAAACGAGATAAAGATGGTATACCAGGACGCGTTGCTACAATCGAGTACGATCCAAACCGTTCTGCTAACATTGCGTTAATTAACTACGCTGATGGAGAAAAACGTTACATCCTAGCTCCTAAAAACTTAGTAGTAGGAATGGAAATCGTTTCAGGTCCTGAAGCAGATATTAAAGTAGGTAACGCTTTACCACTTGTTAACATTCCAGTAGGTACTACAATCCACAACATCGAGTTAAAACCAGGTCGTGGAGGACAATTAGTACGTTCAGCTGGTACTTCTGCTCAAGTATTAGGTAAAGAAGATCGTTATGTACTAGTTCGTTTAAACTCTGGTGAAGTACGTATGATTTTAGCAACTTGCCGCGCGACAGTAGGTCAAGTTGGTAACGAGCATCACGAACTTATTAACATCGGTAAAGCAGGTCGTTCTCGTTGGATGGGTAAACGCCCAACTGTACGTGGATCTGTAATGAACCCAGTTGATCACCCACACGGTGGTGGTGAAGGACGTTCTCCAATCGGACGTAAATCACCAATGTCTCCATGGGGTAAACCAACTCTTGGTTACAAAACTCGTAAGAAAAACAAAGCGTCAGACAAGTTTATCGTTCGTCGTCGTAAAAAATAACGCGATTGTGCTACGGTTCACTAGAACCGTAGGTCAATCACGAAGGGAGGTACCACAATGGGACGCAGCCTGAAAAAAGGTCCATTTATTGATGATCACTTATTAGCTAAAGTTGAGAAATTAAACGAGACTGACTCTAAGCAAGTTGTTAAAACTTGGTCACGTCGTTCGACTATTTTCCCACAATTTATCGGACATACTATTGCAGTATACGATGGTCGTAAACACGTACCTGTATATGTATCGGAAGATATGGTAGGTCACAAACTTGGTGAATTTGCTCCAACTCGTACTTATAAAGGTCACGATGCGGATGACAAGAAAACTAGAAGATAATGAGAGGAGGCACTCCAATGCAAGCTAAAGCTGTACTGAGAACAGTTCGTATCGCTCCTCGTAAAGTTCGTCTAGTAGTCGATTTAATCCGAGGTAAACAAGTTGGCGAAGCGATCGCAATCCTTCGACACACACCAAAAACTGCTTCTCCTGTTGTAGAAAAATTATTAAAATCTGCTATTGCTAACGCAGAGCATAACTATGATATGGATGTTAATAACTTATACATCGAAAAAGTATTCGTTGATGAAGGTGCTACATTAAAACGTTTCCGCCCTCGTGCACAAGGACGTGCTAGCGCAATCAACAAACGCACAAGCCACATTACAATCGTGGTATCAGAGAAGAAGGAGGGATAATCGATGGGACAAAAGGTAAATCCAGTCGGACTTCGTGTTGGTATTATTAAAGATTGGGAATCTAAATGGTACGCTGAAAAAGATTACGCTGATCTTTTACATGAAGACATCAAAATTCGTGAGTACATCAGCACTCGTTTAAAAGATTCTGCTGTATCTAAGGTAGAAATCGAAAGAGCTGCAAACCGTGTAAACATTACTGTTCACACTGCAAAACCAGGTATGGTAATCGGTAAAGGTGGTTCTGAAGTTGAAGCTCTTCGTAAAGCTTTAAACAACCTTACTGGCAAACGTGTTCATATCAACATCATCGAAATTAAAAGAGCAGATCTTGATGCTAAATTAGTAGCTGAAAACATCGCTCGTCAATTAGAAAACCGTGTTTCATTCCGTCGTGCTCAAAAGCAAGTACTACAACGTGCTATGCGTGCTGGTGCATTAGGTATTAAAACACAAGTTTCTGGTCGTCTTGGCGGAGCAGATATTGCTCGTGCAGAATCATATAGTGAAGGTACAGTGCCACTTCATACATTACGTGCGGATATCGATTATTCAACTGCAGAAGCAGATACAACATACGGTAAACTAGGCGTAAAAGTATGGATTTACAAAGGTGAAGTTCTTCCTACAAAAAAGAAAGCTTCTGAGGAAGGAGGAAATTAATTATGTTAATGCCTAAACGTGTTAAATATAGAAGAGAGCATCGTGGAAAAATGCGTGGACGTGCCAAAGGTGGTACTGAAATTGCATTCGGTGAATTCGGTTTACAATCTACTGAAGCTTCTTGGATTACTAACCGTCAAATTGAAGCAGCGCGTC
The DNA here is from genome assembly GCF_004138285.1 of Gottfriedia acidiceleris. Lineage (GTDB taxonomy): Bacteria > Bacillota > Bacilli > Bacillales > Bacillaceae_G > Gottfriedia > Gottfriedia acidiceleris_A. The sequence goes on from NZ_SCFN01000025.1 coordinate 37,597, forward strand.
GTGCAATGACTCGTTACATGAAACGTGGCGGTAAAGTATGGATTAAAATCTTCCCTTCTAAGCCTTACACAGCTAAACCTCTTGAGGTTCGTATGGGTAGTGGTAAAGGTGCTCCAGAAGGTTGGGTAGCAGTCGTTAAACCAGGAAAAATTATGTTCGAAATCGCTGGTGTATCTGAAGAAGTAGCTCGTGAAGCACTACGCTTAGCAGCTCACAAATTACCAGTTAAATGTAAGTTTGTAAAACGTGAAGACAATGGTGGTGATTCTAATGAAAACTAATGAGATTCGCGATCTTACCACTGCTGAAATTGAATTAAAAGTGAAATCTCTTAAAGAAGAGTTATTCAATCTTCGTTTCCAATTAGCTACAGGACAATTAGAGAACACTGCTCGTATCCGCGAGGTTCGTAAAGCAATTGCTCGTATGAAAACTGTAGTTCGTGAAAGAGAAATTAACTCTAATAATTAATGATGAGGGGAGGTTTGCCCAGTGAGCGAACGTAACCAACGTAAAGTTTACACAGGACGTGTAGTTTCTGATAAGATGGATAAGACAATTACTGTTGTAGTTGAAACTTATAAAACACATAAACTATACGGAAAACGCGTTAAATATTCTAAGAAATATAAAGCGCACGATGAGCTAAACACTGCAAAAGTTGGCGATATCGTAAAAATCATGGAGACTCGTCCATTATCAGCTACAAAACGTTTCCGTTTAGTTGAAATCGTAGAAGAAGCTGTTATTATCTAATAGATGATCGGATATCATTCTTAATCCGAAAGGAGGTCAATTTGACATGATCCAACAAGAAACTCGTTTAAAAGTTGCTGACAATTCAGGTGCACGTGAATTACTTACTATTAAAGTATTAGGTGGTTCAGGCCGTAAAACTGCTAACATCGGTGATATCATCGTATGTTCAGTAAAACAAGCAACACCAGGTGGCGTTGTTAAAAAAGGTGATGTAGTTAAAGCTGTTATCGTTCGTACGAAACGCGGTGTTCGTCGTCCAGACGGTACTTACATTAAATTTGATGAAAACGCAGCTGTTATCATTAAAGATGATAAGAGCCCACGTGGTACTCGTATTTTCGGACCAGTTGCACGTGAATTACGTGATAGCAACTTCATGAAAATCGTATCATTAGCTCCAGAAGTACTTTAATTAATGTACTTTAATAAATACTTCAGAAAGCCTTATTAAGGAGGTGCACGAAGAAGATGCATGTAAAAAAAGGTGATAAAGTTCAAGTTATCTCTGGTAAAGACAAAGGAAAACAAGGTGTTATCCTTGCTGCTTTTCCAAAGAATAACCGCGTACTAGTTGAAGGTGTTAACATCATTAAAAAACACTCAAAACCTACTCAAGCTAACCCACAAGGTGGCATCATCGAGAAAGAAGCACCAATCCATGTTTCTAATGTTATGGCATTAGATCCAAAAACTGGAGTACCTACACGCGTAGGTTACCAATTAGTGGATGGTAAAAAAGTACGTATTGCAAAAAAATCAGGCGAATTACTTGATAAATAATAGAAATTTATGAAAGGAGGTCAACTGAATGAACCGCCTAGTCGAGAAATATCAAAATGAAATCACTCCTGCTCTAGTGAGCAAGTTTAACTATAAATCAGTTATGCAAGTGCCAAAAATTGAAAAGATCGTCATCAACATGGGTGTTGGTGAGGCTGTTTCAAATTCAAAAGCATTAGATACTGCTGTTGAGGAATTAACTTTAATCGCAGGTCAAAAACCTGTGGTAACTAGAGCTAAAAAATCAATCGCACAATTCCGTCTTCGTGAAGGAATGCCTATCGGTGCTAAAGTTACATTACGCGGTGAGCGTATGTACGAATTCTTTGAGAAATTAGTTTCTGTAACATTACCTCGTGTACGTGACTTCCGTGGAATCTCTAAAAAAGCATTCGATGGCCGTGGAAACTACACTTTAGGTGTTAAAGAGCAATTAATCTTCCCAGAGATCGATTATGATAAAGTAAACAAAGTACGTGGTATGGACATCGTTATTGTAACTACTGCAAATACTGATGAAGAAGCTCGTGAAATGCTAACATTATTCGGAATGCCTTTTCAAAAATAATGAAAGCCAGCGCTAAAGAAGAGGAGGCGAAAACGTGGCTAAAAAATCAATGATTGCGAAACAAAAACGTGCTCAGAAATTTAAAGTACAAGAGTATACACGTTGCGAACGTTGCGGACGTCCACACTCAGTATTACGTAAATTTAAACTTTGCCGTATTTGTTTCCGTGAACTTGCTTATAAAGGACAAATCCCTGGCGTTAAAAAAGCTAGTTGGTAATTCTATAGATATTAGGAAGGAGGTTATCTGAACATGGTCATGACAGATCCTATTGCAGATATGCTTACTCGCATTCGTAATGCGAACATGGTACGTCACGAGAAATTAGAATTCCCAGGTTCTAACCTAAAGAAAGAAGTTGCTGAAATTCTAAAACGTGAAGGTTTCATCCGTGACGTTGAGTACATTGAAGATGATAAACAAGGTATCATCCGTATTTTCTTAAAATATGGTGTGAACAACGAACGTGTTATCACTGGATTAAAAAGAATCTCTAAGCCTGGCTTACGTGTATACGCGAAAGCTGACGAAGTACCTCGCGTACTTAACGGTTTAGGTGTTGCTATTGTTTCAACATCTAAAGGTGTAATGACAGATAAAGAAGCTCGTCAAGCAAAAACTGGTGGCGAAATCTTAGCATACGTTTGGTAATATAACACAGAGAGAATGGAGGTGTAGTGAATGTCTCGTGTTGGTAAAAAAGAACTTGTAATTCCAGCTGGAGTTACTCTTACTAATAACAACAATACTATTACAGTAAAAGGACCTAAAGGTGAGTTAACTCGTACTTTTAGCCCTGATATGACAATCGAAGTTAACGAGAACGTATTAACAGTTGCACGTCCAACTGATAACAAAGAGCACCGTGCTCTTCATGGTACAACTCGTGCTATCTTAGGTAACATGGTTGAAGGTGTAACTAATGGTTATACTCGTAACCTTGAATTAGTTGGGGTAGGTTACCGTGCAACTAAAACAGGTGACAAACTTGTTCTAGCTGTTGGTTATTCTCACCCAGTTGAGATCACTCCTGAAAATGGTGTTGAAATCGAAGTACCTTCAAATACTAAAATCAGTATTAAAGGTATCGACAAAGAACGTGTAGGCGCTCTTGCTGCTTACATCCGTCAAGTACGTCCACCAGAGCCTTACAAAGGTAAAGGTATTCGTTACGAAGGCGAAATGGTTCGTCGTAAAGAAGGTAAAACTGCGAAGTAATCTATAACTAGATAAGAGAAAGGAGTGACCAAGATGATCTTTAAGGCTGATAAAAATGCAGTACGTAAAAAAAGACATGCTCGTGTTCGTACTAAATTATCTGGTACTCAAGAACGTCCACGTTTAAACGTTTACCGTTCAAACAACCATATCTATGCTCAAATCATTGATGATGTTAATGGTGTAACATTAGCAAGTGCATCAACTTTAGATAAAGAATTAACTTTAAATGGTACTGGTAATATCGAAGCAGCAACATTAGTTGGTAGCTTAGTTGCAAAACGCGCTACTGAAAAAGGTGTTACTGAAGTTGTATTCGACCGCGGTGGTTACTTATATCATGGTCGCGTAAAAGCTTTAGCTGAAGCTGCTCGTGAAGCTGGTTTACAATTTTAATAAAAGAAGGAGGGACATACATGCGTCGCATTGATCCTAATAAATTAGAGCTTGAAGAACGCTTAGTTACGATCAACCGTGTTGCTAAAGTTGTAAAAGGTGGTCGTCGTTTCCGCTTTGCAGCATTAGTAGTTGTTGGTGACAAAAACGGTCATGTAGGTTTTGGTACTGGTAAAGCTCAAGAAGTACCTGATGCTATTCGTAAAGCTGTTGAAGATGCTAAGAAAAATCTAATTAATGTACCAATCGTTGGAACTACAATTCCTCACGTAATTACTGGTCGTTTTGGAGCTGGTGAAGTATTCTTAAAACCTGCTTCTGAAGGTACTGGAGTTATCGCTGGAGGTCCTGTTCGTGCGGTATTAGAACTTGCTGGGGTACATGATATTTTATCTAAATCTCTTGGTTCTAACACACCAGTAAACATTGTACGTGCTACTATTGAAGGTTTAAGTAACTTAAAACGTGCGGATGAAGTTGCAAAATTACGTGGTAAATCTGTAGAAGAATTACTAGGTTAATAAGGAGGGATAACGATGGCTAAACAGTTAGAAATTACCCTTACTCGCAGTGTAATTGGTCGTAAGCAAGATCAAATCGCAACAGTTCGTGCTTTAGGTATTACTAAAACAAACCAAACTGTTGTTAAAGAAGATAACGCTGCTATGCGTGGGATGATTAACAAAGTTTCTCACCTTGTATCTGTAAAAGAAATTTAATTGAACATGAATAAGTAAGGAGGTGCCCTAATGAAACTTCATGAATTAAAACCTACAGAAGGTTCTCGTAAAGTATCTAAACGTATCGGTCGTGGTATTGGTTCAGGTACTGGTAAAACTGCAGGTAAAGGTCATAAAGGACAAAACGCTCGTTCAGGTGGCGGTGTTCGTCTTGGATTTGAAGGTGGTCAAACTCCTTTATTCCGTCGTTTACCAAAACGTGGTTTCACTAACATCAACCGTAAAGATTATGCAATCGTTAATGTTGAAACGTTAAATCGCTTCGAAAACGGAACTGAAGTAACTCCTGAGTTACTGATCGAAACTGGTATTGTTCGTAAAGAATTAGCTGGTATTAAGATTTTAGGTAAAGGTAAGTTAGAAGTTAAACTTACTGTTAAAGCTCACAAGTTCTCATCTTCTGCAGTAGAGGCAATCGAAGCAGCTGGTGGAAATGCTGAGGTGATCTAAAATGTTCCGGACAATCTCCAACTTTATGCGCATTGCAGATATTAGAAAAAAAATATTCTTTACGTTATTAATGTTAATTGTATTTCGTATTGGAACGTTTATACCTGTTCCAAACGTCAACGCTGATGTATTAGCATCCCAAGATAGCTCAACGAGCATCTTTGGTGTTCTAAACACATTTGGTGGAGGAGCTCTTAAACAGTTCTCGATTTTTGCAATGGGTATAATGCCTTACATTACTGCTTCAATCATTATTCAGTTACTTCAAATGGACGTTGTTCCTAAGTTAACTGAATGGTCGAAGCAAGGTGAGATTGGTCGACGTAAATTGACTCAACTGACTAGATACATCACAATTATTCTTGGTTTTGTAGAAGCAATTGGATTATCAATCAGTATGAACAATGTTACTGGCGGAATGTTAATTGAAAATCCAGGTTGGTCAACCTATCTTTATATAGCAGTTGTACTAACAGCTGGAACATCTTTCTTATTGTGGTTAGGTGAGCAGATTACTGCTAAAGGTGTAGGGAACGGTATATCGGTTATCATCTTTGGCGGTATAGTTGCTGCTATACCTACTACTATAAGTCAAGTTTATCAGCAACAATTTAAAGGTGCTGGTGACGCGCTATTCTTAAACATCGTGAAAGTTGGCCTAGTGGTTTTAGTTTTATTATTAGTAATCGTAGCTGTAATTTATATTCAACAAGCTAATCGTAAAATTCCAATCCAATATGCTAAACGAAACAATGGTAATAATAGCTATGTCGGAGGACAATCTACTCACTTGCCATTAAAAGTAAATGGCGCTGGGGTTATTCCGGTAATCTTCGCTGTTTCATTTTTAATTACTCCATCAACAATTGCATCGTTCTTACCAAGTAACAATGTGACTGAATGGATTAAAACGCATTTTACGTATAACAATCCATGGGGAATGGCATTTTATTTAATCTTGATCATTGCTTTCACATATTTTTATACTTTTGTTCAGGCTAATCCAGAACAAATGGCTGAAAATCTTCAGAAGCAAGGTGGCTACATCCCGGGTATTCGCCCAGGTAAGAGCACTCAAGAATATATCATTAAAGTCTTATATCGTTTAACTTTCGTAGGAGCAATTTTCTTAGCTGTCATCGCTTTATTACCAATTGTATTTGGTAAAATTGCGAACTTACCACCTTCAGCTCAAATTGGAGGAACAAGTTTACTAATCGTAGTCGGAGTTGCGCTTGAAACAATGAAACAATTAGAAAGTCAGCTTGTTAAGAGAAACTACAAAGGCTTTATTAAAGATCGAGCATAGGGAAATGCATAATTCCCTATTGCTCATCTAATTTTGAGGAGGATTAACCATGAATTTAATTCTTATGGGGCTTCCTGGTGCAGGCAAAGGCACACAAGCTGAGAAAATTGTCGAAAAATACGGCATTCCTCATATATCTACTGGTGATATGTTCCGTGCAGCGATTAAAGACGGCACTGAATTAGGTCTTCAAGCAAAATCGTTTATGGATCAAGGTCATCTTGTTCCCGATGAGGTAACAATTGGTATTGTACGTGAACGATTAGCAAAAGATGATTGCCAAAACGGTTTTTTATTGGATGGTTTTCCTAGAACAGTTGCGCAGGCTGAAGCACTAGAAGAGACTCTGAAAGTAATGAATCGTAAAATTGACTTCGTGTTAAACATTCATGTAGACCAACAACTTTTAATTGAACGTTTAACAGGTCGTCGTATTTGCAAAGAGTGTGGAGCAACTTATCATTTAATTTTCAATCCACCTGTTGAAGAGGGTGTTTGCCCAAAATGTGGCGGAGAACTTTATCAACGTGCGGATGATAATGAAGAAACAGTTGCAAATCGCCTTGAAGTAAATATCAAACAAACTCAACCTTTACTTGATTTCTACAATAATCTTGGTTATGTAAAAACAATTGAAGGTCAACAAGAGATTAATAAAGTTTTTAATGACATTGATAATCTTTTAAAAGAGTTAGTTTAATAATTGAACGATAAGATCGTCGTTCCATGTGTATGACGTATTGTTGTTTCGTCAAAACTGATACTGTTATAAAAGCTTAAACATAGCTTTGCTTGGAACGATTGATATAATATAGGTCTTTAGTAGGCCAAAAAATCTCCAACATATCAGAGCACTTTGGCTTAATGTTCCTAAGCGTATGTTTGCCTCAAGCAAGCTACTGATTTGAAGAAAGGAGAATGCCCTAATGGCGAAAGATGATGTAATTGAAATTGAAGGTACCGTTACGGAAACACTTCCGAATGCGATGTTCAAGGTTGAATTGGAAAATGGTCATGTCGTTCTTGCACACGTTTCTGGTAAAATTCGTATGAACTTCATTCGTATTCTTCCAGGTGACAAGGTTACTGTAGAACTATCTCCATATGATTTAACTCGTGGCCGTATTACGTACCGTTTTAAATAATAAATATGCACTCCGTAATCTACAAGGAGGTTGAAATCATGAAAGTGAGACCATCAGTAAAACCAATCTGTGAAAAATGTAAAGTTATCCGCAGACGTGGTAAAGTAATGGTAATTTGTGAAAATCCAAAACATAAACAAAAACAAGGTTAATAAAGAAGGAGGTGCACTAGAATGGCTCGTATTGCTGGTGTAGATATTCCTCGCGACAAACGCGTGGTTGTTTCTTTAACTTATGTATACGGAATCGGTCGTGCAACTTCTGAAAAAATCTTAGCTGATGCTGGTATTTCAGAAGACACTCGTGTACGTGATTTAACAGAAGAAGAATTAGGTAAAATTCGTGAATTAATCGATAAGTTGAAAGTTGAAGGGGATCTTCGTCGTGAAGTTTCTTTAAACATTAAACGTCTAATCGAAATCGGTTCATATCGTGGTATTCGCCACCGTCGTAGCTTACCTGTTCGTGGTCAAAACACTAAAAACAATGCTCGTACTCGTAAAGGCCCACGCCGTACAGTAGCGAACAAGAAGAAATAATATTTTTTAAGTAAAGGAGGGTATTCAACATGGCACGTAAAACAAATGTACGTAAACGTCGTGTGAAAAAGAATATTGAAGCTGGTACAGCTCATATTCGTTCAACTTTCAATAACACAATCGTAACAATCACTGATGTTCATGGTAACGCAATTTCTTGGTCAAGTGCAGGATCATTAGGTTTCAAAGGATCTCGTAAATCTACTCCATTCGCTGCACAAATGGCTGCTGAAACTGCTGCTAAAGCTTCTATGGAACACGGTTTAAAAACTCTTGACGTAACTGTTAAAGGTCCGGGTGCTGGTCGTGAGGCTGCAATCCGTGCTCTTCAAGCTGCTGGTCTTGAAGTAACTGCTATCAGAGACGTTACTCCAGTTCCACATAACGGATGCCGTCCACCAAAACGTCGTCGTGTATAATTTGTCTGTATAAATTTTCAAAAATTGTCTATAATGGATTATGATATATGTTTGGCAAATATTAACAGACATCTCTTGTTGTGCACAATTAGGAACTGCCTAATAGGGACTTTCGGTTAGCATGGTCTAACCGAGGGTTTCGACGTTTTGAAGGAGGGTTTAAAAAATGATTGAAATCGAAAAGCCGAAAATCGAAACGGTTGAGATCAGTGACGATTCCAAATATGGTAAATTCGTTATTGAACCACTTGAGCGTGGATATGGTACAACGCTAGGTAACTCCTTACGTCGTATCCTTTTATCCTCACTTCCTGGTGCCGCTGTAACAGCTATTCAAATTGATGGCGTATTACATGAGTTCTCTACAGTTGAAGGTGTTGTAGAAGACGTTACAACAATTATCCTTAATGTTAAAAAACTTGCTCTGAAAATTTATTCAGACGAAGAAAAAACATTAGAAATTGATGTACGCGGAGAAGGGCCAATTACTGCAGCCGATATAACGCATGATAGCGATGTTGAAGTTCTGAATCCAGATCTTCATATTGCAACTCTTGCTAAAGATGCTCATTTACGTATGCGTCTAACTGCTAGACGTGGACGTGGATACATCCCTGCAGATGGTAATAAAAGAGAGGATCAAGCAATAGGTGTTATTCCTATCGACTCGATTTACACTCCAGTGTCTCGTGTCACATACCAAGTTGAAAATACACGTGTGGGACAGGTTTCAAATTTCGATAAGTTAACACTTGATGTTTGGACTGACGGAAGTATTGGACCAAAGGATGCTATCGCACTCGGTTCAAAAATTCTTACTGAACACTTAAACATTTTTGTAGGTTTAACTGACGAAGCTAAAAATGCAGAAATCATGGTCGAAAAAGAAGAAGATCAAAAAGATAAAGTCCTTGAAATGACGATTGAAGAACTTGATCTTTCTGTTCGTTCATATAACTGCTTAAAGCGAGCAGGTATTAATACTGTACAAGAGCTTGCGAATAAGACAGAAGAAGACATGATGAAAGTACGTAACTTAGGTCGTAAGTCTTTAGAAGAAGTAAAACATAAGTTAGAAGAGTTAGGTCTTGGCCTACGTAAAGAAGACTGATTGTAGCTTCGATAAAGGGAGAGGCGTTCTCTTCATGTCTATATGACCCAATTTTGATACTACTTACAAAGGAGGGAACTAGAAATGGGATACAGAAAATTAGGACGTACAAGCTCACAACGTAAAGCTATGTTACGTGACTTAGCTACTGATTTAATTATCAACGAACGTATTCAAACAACTGAAACTCGTGCGAAAGAGTTACGTTCAGTTGTTGAAAAAATGATTACTTTAGGTAAGCGTGGAGACTTACACGCTCGTCGTCTAGCTGCTGCTTACATCCGTAATGAAGTTGCTAACGCTGAAAACGGTCAAGACGCTTTACAAAAATTATTTGCTGACATCGCTCCTCGTTACACTGAGCGCCAAGGTGGATACACTCGTATCGCAAAAATTGGTCCTCGTCGTGGAGACGCAGCACCAATGGTTGTTATCGAATTAGTTTAATATTCGAATACAAAAGGGCTCGACGTTTCTTGTAAACATGTCGTTGCCCTTTTTTTCTGTTTACTTTTAGACTATTATATATCTATAAACAATGAGAAATTATAGGTGAACAAATGAGAAAAGATAGTATTAAAGTAGATAACATATCTTTTAAATATCCACAGGCACAATCTAATGCAGTTCATTCTGTATCATTTAGAATAAAAGAAAATGAATGGATCGCTATAGTAGGTCGAAACGGGTCAGGAAAATCAACGTTAGCTAAACTTTTAAATGGACTAATATTACCCGAAGAAGGCCAAATCGTGATTGATGAGGAAATTAGCTTATCAGAACAAACAATTTGGGACGTTCGAAAGAAAATTGCGATGGTATTTCAAAATCCTGATAATCAGTTTGTAGGTACGACAGTAATAGACGATATTGCATTTGGATTAGAAAACCATGGAATTGAGAAAAAAGAAATGGATCGTCGAATTGAGGAAGTTTTAAATATCGTCAATATGAACGAATTTGTACTCCATGAGCCACACTCTCTTTCTGGTGGCCAAAAACAAAGAGTAGCAATAGCAGGAGCATTAGCAATTCAACCAAGTATATTAATATTAGATGAAGCTACTTCGATGTTAGATCCTTTTGGTAGAAAAGAAGTAATCGAGACAATTCGTGATTTACATAAAGATATTAATATGACTGTTATTTCAATTACTCATGATATAGAAGAAGCAATACATGCAGACCGTATTTTAATTATGCATGATGGTCATTTAGTTCAAAGCGTAACTCCAGAAGAACTTTTAAAAACAGAGTTTTCTTTAGAGTCACTTGGATTAGCATCTCCTTTTACAAATAACCTTTCTAGTTTATTAATCGAAAAAGGTTTACCTTTGAGACAAGACCATCTAGAGCAAGAAAGCTTGGTGAGCGAATTATGCAAATTACTTTTGAAAAAGTAGGCTATACTTATCAGCCGAAAACACCTTTCGAGCATCGAGCTCTTTATGATATTGATGTTACGATACCAGATGGGTCATATTATGCTGTAATTGGTCACACAGGCTCAGGTAAATCTACTTTTCTGCAACATTTAAATGGCCTCTTGCAACCAACAGAGGGCATCGTCAAAATAGACGATGTTACCCTTTTATCAGATAAGAAAAACAAGAATTTAAAATCATTAAGAAAAAAAGTAGGATTAGTTTTTCAGTTTCCTGAGCAGCAATTATTTGAAGAAACTGTAGAGAAAGATATTTGCTTTGGTCCAATGAATTTTGGTGTTTCTGAAGATGAAGCAAAAAAAAGAGCTAAAGATCTAATTGAAAAAGTAGGCTTAAGTGAAGAATATTTAATGAAGTCACCATTTGAATTAAGTGGTGGTCAAATGAGAAGGGTTGCTATTGCAGGTGTTTTAGCAATGGAACCAGAAGTTTTAGTTTTGGATGAACCAACTGCTGGTCTTGATCCTAGTGGTCAAAAGGCGTTAATGGATATGTTTTACCAATTGCATAAAGAAAAGGGCCTGACGATCATTTTGGTGACTCATAGCATGGAAGATGCAGCGAGATATGCTGATATGATCCATGTGCTTCAAAAAGGGACTACGTATTTAAAGGGAAGCCCTTTAGAAGTGTTCTCATATGAAAAGGAACTAGAGGACATTGGATTACAAATTCCACTTTCTTTAAAATTCCACCAAGAACTAAATCAAAAATTAGGCATTAATGAAAAAGCTACCAGTTTAACAATCGAACAACTCGCTAATTATATTGCGAATCTTTATAATGGGGAAACAAAATGAATAGTCTAATTATCGGAAAATATATTCCAATCGATTCACTTATTCATCGTCTAGATGCTAGAGCAAAACTTCTTACAATGTTCATTTTTATTTGTATCGTTTTCTTTGCAAATAATTTTATAACATATGGTATTTTATTTATATTTTCAATTGTAACAGTATTGCTATCAAGAGTACCTCTTAATTATTATTTAAAAGGATTAAGAGCAATTTGGTTGTTAGCAGTGTTTACGTTTTTATTGCATGTTTTTACAAATAAAGAGGGACCACTAATTTATCATTTTGGATGGGTCGAAATTCATAAAGAAGGAATTATTCAAGGTATTTATATATCATTGAGATTTTTTCTTTTAGTTTCAATTACTACTTTACTGACATTAACAACAAATCCAATCGAAATTACCGATGGACTTGAGTCATTATTTAACCCATTTAAAAGGTTTGGCCTACCTGTGCATGAAATGGCTTTAATGATGTCAATTTCATTACGATTTATTCCAACGCTTATGGAAGAGACTGAAAAGATTATGAAGGCACAATCGTCCCGAGGAGTGGATTTTTCTTCAGGCCCTATAAAGGACAGGTTAAAAGCATTAGTCTCTTTACTTGTTCCATTATTTATTCATTCATTTAAACGAGCTGAGGACTTAGCAGTTGCGATGGAAGCCAGAGGTTACCAAGGCGGAGATGGAAGATCAAAGTTCCGTGTTATGAAGTGGCATTTAAGGGATACTGCATGTTTAGTTGTATTACTGTTATTATTTTTACTATTATTGTTTTTACGTAAGTAATGGAGATAAGTTATGAATCGAATTAAATGTATAATTTCATATGATGGCACACTATTTAATGGTTACCAAGTTCAACCTAATCAGAGAACAGTCCAAACGGATATTGAGACGGTTTTAACAAAAATGCACAAAGGTAATCTAATAAGAATCCATGCATCTGGTAGAACAGATACAGGAGTACACGCAGTAGGACAAGTAATTCATTTTGATAGTGAATATGCACTTCAACCAGAGCAATGGAAGAAAGCATTAAATGCACAATTGCCTAAGGATATTAATGTTAGATTTGTAGAGATCGTCGATGATAATTTTCATTCTAGATTTGATGTCGTTCGAAAAGAATACCGTTATTTTATTTGGAATGAAAAAGACGAAAATGTTTTTTCTAGAAACCATCATTATTTTTTTCCTTTTGATCTAAATATTGTTAAAATGCAAGAAGCACTAGATTGCTTACTAGGTACACATGATTTTAGTTCCTTTTGTGCATCAAATACGGATATAAAGGACAAAGTACGGACGATTTATAAAGGAAGTATTAATAAAACGGATCAGGGGATTGTCATCGCTCTAGAAGGAAATGGTTTTCTTTATAATATGGTAAGAATAATTGTTGGAACATTAATTGAGGTGGGGCAAGGAAAGCGTGATGTAAAAAGTGTTAAAAACGCACTATTAGCACGTAATCGAGCCAAGGCTGGCAAGACTTCACCGCCTAATGGACTGTTTTTATGGAAAGTTGATTATAACAACTAATCCTGGTGTAACATTTGCTTGACATTAGAAGGTATAAAGTTTAATATTAAATACGGTATTGTTTTAAGAACCACGATTAGCCCCGGAACCAGTCGTGTTAAAGATAAACAATAAAAACAATTTTACTTTATGTATATTGTATTAGGAGGAAAATAGAATGCGCACAACTTATATGGCAAAAGCTAGCGAAGTTGAACGTAAGTGGTTCGTTGTAGACGCTGAAGGAAAAACTTTAGGTCGTCTTGCAACTGAAGTAGCTACTTTACTTCGCGGTAAGCACAAACCAACTTTCACACCACACGTTGATACAGGTGATAACGTAATCATCATCAATGCTGAGAAAGTTGAATTAACAGGAAACAAATTAAACAATAAAATTTACTACCGTCATACAATGTATGCTGGTGGTTTAAAAGAGCGTACAGCTTTAGAAATGCGTACTAACTACCCAGTTAAAATGCTTGAGTTAGCTGTTAAAGGTATGCTTCCAAAAGGACGTCTTGGACGTGCTCAAATTAAAAAGTTACACGTGTATGCTGGTAACGAGCATCCACACCAAGCACAAAAACCAGAAGTTTACGAACTTCGCGGATAATTATAAAAGGAGGGCATTCACATGGCACAAGTACAATACTATGGCACAGGACGTCGTAAAAGCTCAGTAGCTCGTGTACGTTTAGTTCCTGGCGAAGGACGCGTTATCATTAACGGTCGTGATTTTGAAGATTACATCCCATTCGCTGCATTAAGAGAAGTTGTTAAACAACCACTTGTTGCAACTGAAACATTAGGTAGCTATGATATTTTAGTAAACGTTAACGGTGGTGGATACACTGGTCAAGCTGGTGCAATTCGTCACGGTATCTCTAGAGCATTATTACAAGTTGATCCTGAATACCGCGGAACTTTAAAACGCGCTGGATTATTAACTCGTGATGCACGTATGAAAGAGCGTAAAAAATACGGTCTTAAAGGTGCACGTAGAGCTCCTCAGTTCTCAAAACGTTAATTTTTATTTATACGTTCAAAACTCCTCTCCACTTTGTGGACAGGAGTTTTTTATTTTGTGTGTTTATTTCATCATGTGTAAAATTGATAACCACTATTTTTAATCCGTCCCTTTAACTGCTTCCTTTTCCCTTATCTTTTCTTTGATTTTTGTCTGTCCGCTGTTCTTTCAGAATGAAGCGGCTTTTTTACTTGCACTCTTATCCTTTGGTCTCCTCTTTGTTCAAAATGGTTAATCATTTAGCTTTTTGAAACTTTTTTTAATTATTTTAAAAGTGTTTGTAGGTTTTTGTATTGTTTTGTAGGTTTGCATATAGAATTAGTTTAGTATTTCATTTATATGTTTGAAAGCGTTAACAAGGGGGATTTATATGAAGAAATTTGGATTAGCTACGCAAATCTTTGTTGCTCTTATATTAGGTATTGTTGTAGGAGCTTTAGTATACGGAAATGAAAAGGCAATATCTTATATTCAACCGATTGGTGATATTTTTATTCATTTAATTAAAATGATCGTTATGCCAATTGTAATTTCAGCACTTGTAGTAGCTGTAGCAGGTGTAGGGGATATAAAGAAGCTTGGAAAACTTGGAGGAAAAACACTTCTTTATTTTGAAATCATTACGACAATTGCGCTTGGAATTGGATTGCTTGCAGCGAATTTATTCCACCCAGGTAAAGGCGTAGATATGAGTCATCTGCAAAAAGGTGATATTTCAGCATATGAACAAACAGCAACTGCAACACAACAAAGTGGTTTTGCAGAGACAATCGTTCATATTTTCCCGAAAAATGTGTTTGAATCAATGGCGCAAGGTGATCTTTTGCCGATTATTTTCTTCTCTGTTCTATTTGGTTTAGGTGTAGCAGCGATAGGAGATAAAGGAAAGCCTGTTCTTGGATTTTTTGAAGGTGTATTAGAAGCGATGTTTTGGGTTACAAATCAAGTTATGAAAACTGCTCCGTTCGGGGTATTCGCGTTAATTGCTGTAACAGTTGCAAAGTTTGGTGTAAGTACTTTATTACCACTTGGAAAACTTGTTTTAGCTGTTTATATAACTGTGGCATTTTTTGCTATTGTTATTTTAGGTATTAATGCTAAAATGACAGGGACGAATATTTTTACACTTATGAAGATTTTAAAGGAAGAGCTGATTCTTTCTTTTACAACAGCAAGTTCAGAAGCAGTACTTCCAAACATTATGAAAAAAATGGAGCAAATGGGTTGTCCAAAAGCAATTGTATCATTTGTTATACCGACAGGGTACTCGTTTAACTTAACGGGTTCAGCGATCTACCAAGCTCTTGCTGCATTATTTGTTGCTCAGATGTACAATATTCACATGTCATTTATGGAGCAGGTAACATTGTTGTTTGTACTAATGCTTACATCAAAAGGTATGGCCGGTGTCCCTGGTGCATCGTTCGTAGTAGTACTGGCTACACTAGGATCAATGGGATTACCTTTAGAAGGAATCGCATTAATTGCAGGTATTGATCGTATTTTAGATATGGTTCGTTCTGCAGTAAATGTATTAGGAAACTCGTTAGCAGCCATTACGATGGCGAAATGGGAAGGCGAATACGATAAAGATAAAGCGCAACAATATATTGATTCTATTAAGGAATCAAAAGTTGCGTAAAGATGGGAGAAAAAACAAATGGCGGCGACTGAAATTAAACCAAACATACGCATTGAAAAAGATTTTTTAGGGGAAAAAGAAATTCCAGCAGATGCCTACTATGGTGTCCAAACATTACGCGCAGTTGAGAATTTTCCTATTACTGGTTATAAAATTCACGAAGAGCTTATTAAAGCTTTAGCAATTGTAAAGAAGGCAGCAGCACTTGCTAACGTAGAAACAAAACGCCTTTATGAGGGAAATGGTAAAGCGATTGCAGAGGCAGCTCAAGAAATTATTGAGGGCAAATGGCATGATCAGTTCATTGTTGATCCTATTCAAGGTGGAGCAGGTACATCTATGAATATGAATGCTAATGAAGTTATTGCAAATCGAGCGCTTGAAATACTAGGTAAAGAAAAAGGTGACTATTTCTGCATTAGTCCAAATAGCCATGTAAATATGTCGCAGTCTACAAATGATGCATTCCCAACTGCAATTCATATTGCGACTTTAAATATGTTAGATAAATTATTAAACACAATGAAATATATGCGTGATGTATTTGATTTAAAGGCAAAAGAATTTGACCATGTAATTAAAATGGGCCGTACTCACTTACAGGATGCAGTACCAATTCGTTTAGGACAAGAATTCGAAGCATATTCCCGAGTACTTGGTCGTGATATAAAACGTGTCGAACAATCTCGTCAACACTTATATGAAGTAAATATGGGAGCTACAGCAGTTGGAACAGGTTTAAATGCAGATCCACGCTATATAGAACTAGTTGTTAAGCAACTTGCTGAAATAAGCGGCTTATCGCTTGTTGGAGCTGAGCATCTTGTTGATGCTACTCAAAACACTGACGCTTACACAGAAGTATCGGCTGCTCTAAAAGTATGTATGATGAATATGTCTAAAATTGCAAATGATTTACGTTTAATGGCTTCAGGCCCACGTGCAGGTCTTGGTGAAATTTCGTTGCCAGCACGTCAACCTGGTTCATCTATTATGCCAGGTAAGGTAAATCCTGTAATGGCAGAAGTGATTAACCAAGTTGCGTTCCAAGTAATCGGTAATGACCATACAATCTGTTTAGCGTCTGAAGCAGGACAATTAGAATTAAACGTTATGGAGCCTGTTCTAGTATTTAATTTACTTCAATCAATTAACATTATGAATAATGCATTCCGTGCATTTACAGATAATTGTTTAAAAGGAATTGAAGCTAATGAAGACAGAATGAAAGAATATGTAGAAAAGAGCGTTGGTCTAATCACAGCGGTTAATCCACATATCGGTTATGAAGTTGCTGCAAGAATAGCGAGAGAAGCAATTCTAACAGGAAAGCCAATTCGTGAACTTTGCTTAAAATATGACGTATTATCAGAAGAAGAGCTTGATCTAATTTTAGATCCATTTGAAATGACTCACCCTGGTATTGCTGGTGCAGTTCTTTTAGAACGTCAATAAATCAGTTAGACTGCTGATTAATGCTCACTTTCTATGTTGCTTCGCCTGTTTGCGGTGCTTATACCGCCATGTATGTAACTTTAGCGCCGCTTCTGGCCTAGCACATTGAAAGATAAGTTGCTTTAAATCAGTCTGACAATTAATTATTACAAAGTGAAGGGCGAAAAGCCCTTTTTTGCTTAAGTAAAAAAGATAAAAATAGAAAAGGGATGGGATTATATGCATAAATTCAAGGTAGGTTCGAATGGAGAAGTGGAGACTACCTTGCGAGGTGCCGAATTATTAGGTGTGCCAATGCTTAATAAAGGAGTTGCATTTACTCAAGAGGAACGAAAAGAATTAGGTTTAACAGGATTATTACCGCCAGCTGTACTTACGTTGGAGGAGCAAGCTAAACGAGCTTACGCACAATTCTCGTCACAACCTACTGATTTGCATAAAAATGTTGCATTATCAGCTTTACATGATCGTAATGAAACATTATTTTATCGTGTACTAACTGATCACTTACCTGAGATGCTTCCAGTTGTTTATACACCAACTGTTGGTTTAGCAATTCAACGTTATAGTCATGAATATAGAAGACCTCGTGGTTTGTATTTGTCGATTAATGAAGAGGATGGTATTGAACAAGCATTTGATAATTATGGCGCAAATGCAGATGAAATTGATTTAATCGTTATTACTGACGGTGAAGGAATATTAGGAATTGGTGACTGGGGAGTTGGAGGTATTAATATCGCAATTGGTAAATTAGCGGTATATACAGCTGCGGCAGGTATTGATCCAGCACGAGTATTGCCAGTCGTTTTAGATGTTGGTACTGATCGCGAAGAGCTACTAGATAATCCATTTTATGTTGGAAACCGTCATCCTCGCGTTCGCGATAGTCGATATGATGCGTTCATTGATAAGTTTGTAAGAACTGCTGTAGAAAAATTCCCAAATGCATTACTTCATTGGGAGGATTTTAGCTCTAAAAATGCACGAAACATATTAGATAAGTATCGTCACCAGGTTTGTACTTTCAATGATGATATCCAAGGCACAGGGGCAGTATCACTTGCAGCCGTGCTAGCAGCAGTGAATGCATCTGGTATTCCATTAAGTGAACATCGTGTAGTTGTATTCGGTGCAGGAGCGGCGGGTATTGGAATCGCAGATCAAGTACGTGATGCAATGGTACGTGAGGGTCTTTCATACGAATTAGCAAACCGCAGATTTTGGTGTATTGACCGAAATGGATTGCTTGCAGAGGATATGGAAGGGTTGTTCGACTTCCAACAACCGTATGCGCGCCCAATAGAGGAAAATAATTCAGGTGCAAGCCTAGCAGAAGTTGTAAGCCAAGTTCATCCTACGATCTTAATTGGTACTTCAACTGTTGCCGGTGCTTTCACAGAAGAGATTGTAAAAGATATGGCAGCACATGTTGAAAGACCTGTAATTTTACCGATGTCAAATCCTACACCACTTGCAGAAGCAAAACCATCTGATTTAATCAAGTGGACTGAAGGAAGAGCATTGGTAGCAACAGGAAGTCCATTTGCCCCAGTAACATATAACAAAACGGTTTATGTAATTGGTCAATCAAATAACGCGCTTATTTTCCCAGGCCTAGGACTTGGAACAAATGTTTCACGCGCGAGTATTATTACTGATGGAATGTTTGCAGCAGCTGCAGAAGCTGTAGCGGAAATGATTGATGTAAGTAAATTAGGTGCACCTTTACTACCTCAAATTGAGAATCTACGTACTATTTCAGAAGTAGTTGCGATTGAAGTAGCAAAAGCAGCAGTTGCTGACGGGGTAGCTCGAGTTATACACGACGATATTGAGCAAGCTGTACGAAACGCAATGTGGGAACCTGCATATCGACCTATTAAAGCTACTAAAGAATTGGTCACAATATAAAAACAAAAAATACAGCTTGTATCATCAAGCTGTATTTTCTTATGAAATTTAGTAGTATGGAGGATCATTGTGTTAATAACAACAAGGCGATATACTAGTAGCAAAAATCAGGAAGTGGCGGATTTGAAATCTAAAGGACTGCAAGGTAAAGATTTCTGGATTGTTATTGCACTTATGGTTATTGTTCCGATAGCGGGTGAACTGAACTTTCATCCATTTGATAATATATTTCGCGTTAGTTTTGGAACCCCAATTTTTTTCTTTTCTTTATTGTATTTTAGGAATTATCATTCTGTTGTAATTGGACTATTAATAGGCATATCTGTCTTTGTATTCCGTGTTGGACTAGATTGGTTAGTATTGACAGATTTTAATCTTGCTTCATCTTTTTCAGTCAGATTTCCTACTTTTTTATATTATTTTTCATATTCCGTTTTCTTTTATTTATTGAAAGTAAATCGGTTTCAACACCCTTTGCTTATAGGAATATTCGGGATTACTATTGAGATCACTTCTAGTTTAATCGAATTAATACTTCAACTATATGGAATGGGATCTTCACTTACTGTAGAAGAGTTAAACAAAATTATTATTATTGCGGTATTTAGAAGCTTTTTTGTATTAGCATTTATCAATATGATGAAGCTTTATGAGCTAAAACTGAAGGAATCACAAACTCGTAAAGAGAATGAAAATATGCTTATGCATTTATCAAATTTATATGTAGAATCTGTTTATTTGAAAAAGACGTTACAAAATGCCGAAACAATAACAAAAGAATCTTACAATTTATATCGAGACATGAGTAAGTATAAACAGGATTTAGGAGTTCCAATTGAAAAATGGGGGAGCAAATCTTTAAGAATTGCAGGAGAGGTACATGAAATAAAAAAGGATAACCAAAGAATTTTCGCTGGACTTTCTAAGCTTATTACAAGTGAAAGTTTGCCTGAATATATGAGTGTAAATGATTTAGTGACAATGATTATCCGAATTAATCAAAAATATGCAGGCATGCTAGGAAAGAAAATTGAGTTTATTTCCCAAATAAAGGGACAACATCCGAACTATCATATTTATCTAATGCTATCATTTATTAATAACTTAGTTGCGAACGCAGTTGAAGCTATAGAGCATAAAGGGACAATTCTCTTATCTATAGAAAGAGTTGAAGATTGGATTGAATGTAAAGTTATTGATAATGGCCCTGGAGTTCCGTCAAAACATATGAAGCTTATTTTTAAACCTGGGTTTACTTCTAAATATAGCGATGATGGAACTCCATCTACAGGAATCGGTTTATCCTATATTAAAGAAATGGCAGAAGAATTGGGAGGGGAAGTTATTCTCAATCAAAAAGAGAGTGAATGTATTTTTACGATCCGGCTACCAATTGGGGCTCTTGTCTTAGAAAGGGTGAATTTATGAATTTTTATATCACAGATGATGATGAAGTCTTTCGATCGATGTTGTCACAAATCATAGAAGATGAAGAGTTAGGTGAAGTTGTTGGTGAAGCGGAAGATGGCTCTTTTTTAGATGCAAATATGCTTGAAATAAATCATGTTGATATTTTATTAATCGATTTATTAATGCCGAAACAAGACGGGATAGAAACTGTTCGGAGAGTAGCACCTTCATTCAAAGGGAAAATTATTATGATTTCTCAAGTGGAGTCTAAAGAATTAATTGGGGAAGCTTATTCACTTGGGATTGAATATTACATTACTAAGCCATTGAACAAAATCGAAGTGTTATCGGTCGTTAGGAAGGTTTTGGAGCGTATCCGGTTGGAGAAATCGATCCGTGATATTCAAAAGTCATTAAGTAATGTTTTTGATGTAAATGCAATCAATCAACATAATCCAATGTCTGATAAAAAGAAAATTACGGATTGGGGACAGGTTCTATTATCGGAACTTGGTATAGCTGGAGAAAATGGAAGCAAGGACTTGCTTGATATGCTCAATTACCTATATGAGTATGAAACGAATTTTGGTCTAGAGGCAGGGTTTCCTACATTAAAGGATATATACACTCATATCAGTTTGAAAAAGCTAGGGGTTGTAAATTCTCAAGAAGACGTTGAGCGGGAAAGGAAATCATCAGAACAACGAGTTCGTAGAGCAATTTATCAATCATTAAACCATATGGCATCAATAGGACTGACAGATTTTGCAAACCCTAAATTTGAAAATTATGCTTCAAAGTTTTTTGATTTTGAAACAGTTCGTCAAAGAATGAGTGAATTGAAACAAGTATCCTTAACTGCATCAACACATACTCGCATTAATGCAAAGAAATTCATACAAGTTTTATACTTTGAATCGAAACAGCTTTTAGTTGAAAGATATTAAAAATATATTTTATTAGGCCCTCAGCGCTTTTGGTGAGGGTCTTTTCGAATGTGATTACTTTCTGGAATAAACTAAATAGTACACTCATATTCTAAAATGACAAAAATTAAAAAATTCTAATAATTCATTCTCAGATTGTAGCATAGAAGAGTTTTAAAAGAATAAAATAATATACCTTAATAAATTATATCTATGCCCATCTACGTTAGGGGTGATGTACATTGGGCTTAATCGACTGGATAATGGGGAAAATGAATTTTCAATCAAGTACTAGTTCTTTTGAGTTGTTAAGTGATGAAGGGGATGGCCAATTAACATTAGGCGATACATTATTTAAGAATGATGTAATCAGGGCATGTATTAGACCTAAAGCCAATGCAATTGGAAAACTAAAAGTAACGCATGTTAGAGAAAATAATAGAGAATGCAAGATTAACCCTGATCCATGGGTTTATAATGTACTGCAAGAACCAAATCCATTTATGTCTAGGCAATTACTTTTAGAGAAAATGGTAACTCAGCTTGACCTAAACAGTAATGCGTTTGCATTTATAAGGCGAAATGATTTTGGTTATCCTACCGCTATTTTTCCTATTCCTTGTACAAAAGTTGAAGTGCTCGAAAATAATCAAGGTTTGATATTTTTAAAATTCACATTCAAAACCAAAAATGTACTAATTTTACCTTATAGCGATATCATTCATTTGAGACAAGATTTTAATAGTAATGATCTATTTGGTACTCCCCCATATGATCCTTTACTTCCGTTATTAGAAGTGATTGATTCGGTAGATGACAGTATCGTCGAAAATGTAAGTAACAATCGCTTTATAAATTGGTTATTGAACTTTAACGAAATACTAGATCAAGAAGATATGATTCAGAATACGAATGAATTTGTAAACAATTATATGAAATTTACAGGAGATGGTGTAAAAGCAGGTTTTTCAGAGCCATCTTACACTTTACAGCAGGTACCTGCAAGTAATTATGCCCCAGAGGCAGAAAGAACAAGTGATACAATCAAAAGAATCTATAGTTTTTTTAATACGAACGAAAATATCGTTCAAAGTACATTTAATGAGGATCAATGGAATACGTATAATGAAGCCGTAATTAACCCTCTAGTCATCCAGCTAAATAATGAATTTACACGTAAATTCTTCACTCCAGCGGAAAGAAAAAATGGGAATCGGATAGTTTTTGAAGCATCTAACTTAGAATTTGCATCAATCGCAACAAAATTAGCATTTTCAGTTATGGTAGAACGAGCTTCCTTAACTCCTAATGAATGGCGTTCTCTAATGGGGATTGGGCCAATCGAGAGAGGAAATGTACCACTTCTAAAAACTGATACTGCTCCAATCGATCAGAAAGAAAGAGATAGAGAATTTGAATTACGTGTTGAAAGAGAAAAGAAACGAGAAGAAGAAATTGAAAGATGTAGACAAGAATGTATGGAAGAATGCAAAGAGTTTAGAGAATTTTGTAAGGAACAACAAAAGAAGCTTTTAGAAAAACCAGAAACTGACGATAAAACTAGTTAATAAATTTAAAGCTTTTAACTATTTATAGTTAGGCTTTTTTTTTTTCCAGTAGATAGTATAAATCACATAGACAGGATACTTGTCCGAACACTTTTTCCATTGGTTCATATAGTAAAGTAATAGCTAATATTAAACCAATTTATGGAGTTGTTTATATGTTTGAAAAAGATGCGATTATTACCCTATTAGGTAGTTCTGGCGGAGTGGCAAAGGCAGTTCTTTCTATATTTAATAAAGCGGCAAAGGATCAAAATGATCCGATTCATCAGATAATGCAAAATGCCAGGTTTCATTTAATTGATTTGAAACAAAAAGACTTAACTTATTTTGAAAGGATTATTCCTAATCTAATAGAAAACGTTACGTTTCATGAAATGAATGTTAATAATATTGATTTAATGAAAAAACATCTCATAGAGAGTAATACTGTTATTGTAGTTGACGTTTCTAGAGCGGATTCTGTTGAAATGTTGCGCTGTTGTAATGAGTTTGGTGTGAAGTATGTCAACACAGCTTTAGAAAGTGAAATTGTAGATGGAGATGAAAGTATTAGTTCTGGGTTCCCACTTAAAGAACGTTTACGTATCTTCGAGGAAAATAAACGAAAGTTTAAAAATACTAAAGCAATTATTGGTTCAGGGATGAATCCTGGTATTGTGCAGTGGATGGCAATCGATTTAATGAACCAATTCCCTTCCGAAAAACCTCTTGCATGTTACATTGTTGAACATGATAATTCTTTTTATGAAAACCCTTCTATAGCTCAAAAAGAAACAATTTACACCACTTGGTCCCCAGATTGCTTCCTAGAAGAGGCAGTTACAAGCTTTCCTATGTTTGTTAAACAAAATATTCCAATATTCTTGTATGATGATGTTTATTCTGTTGAATTTAAAGTAACATTGGGCGAAAAAGTCTTTTATGGTTGTCTTATGCCACATGAAGAAGTATTTATTATTGGCAAATTGTTCAACTTAGAAAGTGGTTTTGTGTATCGAGTTAATGAGCATACAACAAATCTAATTAGAAATAATTTAAATAACACTGACGAAATATTGGGTTTTGATAAAAAGCTTCTAGATCCTTCAACAGCTCCATTGGTAGGAGAGGACGTAGTTGGAGTTTTACTTGTGTACGAAGATAAAGAGCGCTATATCTATAATGTTATGAACAATAAAGATTCATTCGCTAATTACGGTACAAATGCAACCTATCTTCAGGTAGCGTGTGGAGTGTATGCAGGAGTTGCAAGTTTATTTTTGGATACAGTAGAAAATGGTGCCTACTTTGTAGATGAATTAGTATTAAATACGAATAGTAAATATGGACAGTATTTAAAATATCATATGCCTCAGTTTGTATATGGAGAAAATGAAAAAAGTGATGGATTACTTTTACAAAGAATGAAATCATTCAATAATTAAAAATATGAAAGAGGGAAGAAAGTGTTTTTCAGACCCTCTTTTTTATTATTTAAGAAAGAAAGACCTTTATAAGTCTTAAAAAAGCATTTTTAATTCAAAATTAATACAATTTTTCTTTTCTATTATATAAAATCTGTGTTTTTTATGAAAATTATTATTTTTTTATGGAAGAAATTAAGTATGTAGTTTTTGAATGAAGCACCCCTTTTCGTCTTAGACTATGGCTACGGGGAGGTTTCATCATGAATCTTATAACAAATTTCCGAGAAAAAAGAAGAGCAAAGCAAATTAAATTTGAAAAGAGCTTATTAAAAGAACTAAAAATAATGCAATTAAAAGCCCAATTAAAGGATTCATTTTCCTACTGTATAGACGCAGACATTAACCAAAGAAAAGCAAGAGAAGATTACTGTTTAGAGTTAGCGGTAGAAACATACTTATTGGGTGCAAGGTATAGCCGATTTGGTTTTTATGGTGAACCAATTGAGAATGTTAAAAGAAGATCAGCTAAAGAATCTGAATGGTTAGCTTATTTATTTTATTCTTCTGTATTTGGTCGTAAGGATGATATTCAAACAGAACCGTTTGACAAATGTAAATCTTTTTTAAATAGTTGGTGGTTAGATGGATATGTAAAAGGAGAAAGAAGACACAAACTTCGTTTATCAAAGTAAGTCATATTCTTCCTAGTTGTCCCATATATTTTTTATAGGACAATCAGGGGGAGAAAAAATGAAAAGATGGCATTTAATCGTTATCATTGTAACCTTTGTTTTATTGATTTTGAGTATACCTTTATTACAAAAAACTTCTAAGACCTGGAATTTTAGAGGACTACCTCTAGATGGAAAAGTGATTGTTTTGGATGCTGGACATGGTGGACCAGATGGAGGTGCTTCAGGTGGAGATGTTATTGAAAAAGTTGTAGCTCTATCAATAACAAACAAACTGAGGGATTATTTACAAGGTCAAGGCGCAACGGTTATTATGACAAGAGATGGAGATTACGATCTAGCAGAGGATGGAATGAAAGGATATAGTAGAAGAAAAAGCGTTGATTTAAGGAAAAGGGTAGAAATTATTAATGGATCGAACGCAGACTTATACATATCAATTCATTTAAACTCCTTACCTAGAACATCTTCAAAAGGTGCACAAACATTCTTTTATGGTTCATTAATTGAAAATGAGCGATTTGCAAAATACGTCCAAGCTGAGTTAAGAGAAAGTCTAAATAATACTCATCGTTTAGCGAAAATTATTAATCATGTTTATTTGATGAAATATGCCAAAGTACCAGGTGCGCTTGTAGAAGTTGGCTTTTTATCAAATTATGAAGAAAGTCAGCAGTTAAGAGATGAAGAATATCAAGATAAACTTGCTGCAGCTATATATAGAGGGGTTATTAGATACTATACAGATAAAAATGAACCGCCGAACTAATCGGTGGTTTTCATTTTTACTAACTAATTAATGTTACTTAGGACTAACTATGTTACATGTGTTATACTATTTAGTATATTAAGATAACGAGGTGTAAATATGCTTACCAATGAACAAGTATTATCACTTTTAGGTACAATTAATGAGCCATTTTTAAATAAATCATTAGTAGAATTAAATGCTGTTAAAGAAATTTCGATAAAAGATGAGAAGAAACATGTAAGCGTTAAAATTGCTTTGTTGAAAACGGGCACAGCTGAACAAATGCAAATTCAAACACAAATTGTTCAGTTATTAAAGCAGAATGGTGCTGATACGGTTGGAATTCGATTTACTGAATTTACAGAAGAAGAAAAAAGTCAGTTTATTGATGACAACCAAGACAACTCAACACTTTCACTATTAGATAATAAAAAAGTACAATTTTTAGCGATTGCAAGTGGAAAAGGTGGAGTAGGAAAATCAACTGTTTCTGTGAACTTAGCAGTTGCTTTAGCAAGATTAGGTAAAAAAGTAGGTATAATCGATGCTGATATTTATGGCTTTAGTGTACCGGATATGATGGGAATTACGACAAGACCTGTGATCAGAGGTGAGCGTATCATTCCAGTTGATCGTTTTGGAGTAAAGGTCATTTCAATGGGATTCTTTGTAGAAGATAATTCACCAATTATTTGGAGAGGTCCAATGCTTGGAAAAATGCTACAACAGTTTTTCACAGAAGTTGAATGGGGAGATTTAGACTATTTATTACTAGATTTACCACCTGGTACTGGAGATGTAGCGTTAGATGTTCATAGCATGTTACCATCTTGTAAGGAAATAATTGTTACGACACCACATCCTACAGCTTCAATTGTTGCGGCTAGAGCGGGAGTAATGGCATTAAAAACAAATCATGAAATTATTGGTGTTGTAGAAAATATGAGTTATTTTGAAAGTAAAAAAACTGGCGAAAAAGAGTATGTTTTTGGTAAAGGCGGAGGAGAAAGGCTTGCAAAAGAGCTTCAAACAACTCTATTAGGACAATTACCTTTACAGCAACCTGATTGGGATGAAGAAGACTTTGCTCCTTCAATATACGATAAAGATCACCCAACTGGTAAAATCTATACGTCGATTGCTAAACAAGTGGTCGAAAAAATCGTATTAAATAAATAATAAACAATACCCTTTTAATTTGTATGCTTGTTTTTTGTTAGTAATGGTTATAACCACTGCTAATATTTAGACATGAATTGAATTATTAGGGTATTTATATTGATTAAATAGTTAATAAAGTTTTATATGAAACGTTAATTTTAGAAGAAAATCAGAAGCTTTGTGAAAACGGGGGATTAAGAAACGAATGACGAGTCGGAAATTGGTTCGATTATTTTTAACAACACTACTAGTTGGCGGAATCGCAACAATCATAACGGGTATTCTTTACGGGTATAAAGAGTATTTAAGTTACGTTCAAGATGGTAGATTTATTAAACTTCTAGTAGAAGTATCATTTTTATTTATATTGGGATTAGTATTCAGTGCAGTAAGTCAGATGGGATTCTTTGCATATTTGACAATACATAGATTCGGATTAGGCTTATTTAAGTCATTATGGAATACAGTTCAAATTGTAATAATCGTATTAGCTTTATTTGATTTAGCTTATTTTCGATTTAAAGAGTATGCACATGGAGAGGCTTTTACCGTATATTTAATATTCCCAATAGTGCTTTTAGTAGGTAGTTTGATTGTTTCTTATATAAAAATGAAAGAAACAAACAAAGGGGCGTTTATTCCAGCATTATTTTTTATGATTGTCGTTACAATCGTTGAATGGGTCCCTGCATTAAGACAGAATGATCTTTCGTGGTTAATTCTAATGTTAGTACCGTTATTTATTTGTAATGCGTATCAGTTATTAACTCTACACAAAATACTAAAAAGCTAAGAGAAATATCTCTTAGCTTTTTTATTTTACAATTTTAATATTCGTTTTAGTATTAGATATCATTTGAGAGACAGTTATGTTTTTATATCCTTCATTTTTTAAATAGGACCAAATTAATGGCAATGCTTTTGGCGTTTGAAGTGCCGAATCACTTGCATGAAGCAAAATGATGTCTCCCGGATCAGTATTATTTTCTACGCTTTTAACAATTTTATTTGTTCCAGGGTTTCTCCAATCTTCAGTATTAATACTCCAATGAATCACAGAAAGATTGTTCCGTTCAGCAAGTTTTATAACTTCTTTATTATATTCACCATTTGGTGGTCTAAATAGCTTAACGTCTTTTACGCCTAGACGATTAAATACTTCTGCTGAATTATTTAAATCTCTTTGCATTTCAACTGGAGTTAGCTGGGTGTAGCTTTTATAACGGTACCCAAGTGTCCCAATCTCGTGACCTTGCTTAACTATTGTTTCAACAATCTCTGGATGTCGCTCTGCCCATGATGCGGATATGAAAAAAGTTGCATTCGTAATTTTTTGATTTCGTAATACGTCCAAAACTTTAAGTACATTTTCATCGCCCCAGCTTATATCAAAAGTAAGAGCTACATTTTTTTGTGAGGCATCACCTTTGTAAATTGCCATTGGCCCCTTGTTTGTTGAAAAAGTTGAAAATGTTTTAGGTGCTTGTATATAAACTAAGCAAGCTGTGAAAAATGCAATAATAGTAATTAAAGAAAATTGCTTTAATTTTCTTTTTGAAGTGATGTAAAAGTAAAAAAGCATAAAATCGCCTTCTTTCTTGTCCAAGTTCTTATATAAAGGATATGAAATTAAGTAAGCTTGTATGCTATAAAACGAAATGATTAAATGTTTTAAGTATTAGAACAATAAAATTGGGATTTTCTTAAAATTGTATAAAGCCGAAAGTTCCATGGAGTGGTGTTTATGTTTGGAATACTTCTAAATAAGGAGCATGTATTAGAAATCGAATCGCTCATAATACGTTCGCTATATGAATTAGATAAAGAGTTATCATCGCATAACTTAAATGAAAGAGTTAAAAATGAAATGATCCAAAAGAAGAAAATCTTATATGAAGTGTATAATAGATTACCGCTATAGGAGGATTCACTTAAATAATGGTGTAGAGAGTAAAAAGCATCACTTCTTTTCACTTTCGCAATCATAAGAGGCTTGTTCACTTAGTCCATGAAAAAGATTTTTAAAAAAATCAATTTTGTGTTGACGTTACATTCGAATGCGTGGTATATTATTTCTTGTCTTCAACGACAACAAAAACTGATTCAACAAAATAAAAAAACAATTTTTAAAAAATGTTGACAGGCTATATTACAAAATGGTAATATTAAAAAGTCGCTTACGGGCGATATAGTGAACTTTGAAAACTAAACAAAACATGAAGTAAACGT
>NZ_SCFN01000026.1 GCF_004138285.1 Gottfriedia acidiceleris
AGTCAAACGCTCTATCCAATTGAGCTACGGGCGCATATTGTAAAGTGTGTCGTCTTCGTTAGCGACTTTTACAGTTTATAACATCCAACTGTTTATGTCAACACTTTTTTAAAAGTTTTTTAAACTTTAAAAGCTTACTACGATAAGCTTTCGTTGACTTCGTTAACTTGTCTGACGTGACTTAAACTATACTAAAGCATCGGACAATCAATGTCAACATTTTTTATAAAAAAAAATCACGAGTAATCCACTTTTTATTAACATATTTGATTTAACTGGACTTATAGAGCCTTTTTAAGTTATAAATATAGCTTTAATCAGTACATATTTAACATTTCTGACATAGTACTACACAACAATAAATGAATTACTATAGTACTATTTAAAGACAAGCTCTGATAAAAGTAAATCATCCCCCTTTCCTAATATAACCAAGAAGTTCTTAGTTTCCTTACTTTGATATTTTATAGTGAAAGAATTGGTATAAATAATATGTTTTAGAGTAACTATGAAGTGTTTTCGAATACTTTGTTCTATTAAATAAAAAATATTATTAATGAGCATTAAAAAAGATATTAAACTAATATAAGGTAATCTAACTAATAGGAAGTGTGAAAAATGGATATTAATTTTCTTACAATCCTCCTTATCATTAATATACTTCTAGCAGGAGTACTAGTATTTATCGAAAAAAGAGATGTTGTCGCCACATGGGCGTGGCTAATGATCTTACTTTTTATACCTATAGTGGGATTTTTACTATATTTATTTTTAGGTAGGCAGCTAAAACAAAAAAATTTCTACCATCTATCTACTAAAGAAAGAACCTATCTTCAATTAGCGGTTACAGACCAAGCTAATAAAATTCATAATGATCAAAGTTTTCATCAAGATGAGCTACTATCAAAGCATTCACATTTAATTATGATGAATTTAAAATCAGCTAACGCTTTATTAACGACAGATAATGAAATCCAAACGTTTCGAGATGGACACGAAAAGTTTAATTCTCTATTCAAAGACATACAACTTGCCCAAAAAGAGATTAATATTCAGTACTATATCATCCAGCGAGATTCGTTAGGAAAAAAACTTAGAGATGAACTTTCAAAAAAAGCAGAAGAAGGTGTAAAGGTACGAGTCCTTTACGATGACATTGGTTCCAAAAGAATTACCCCTTCTTTTTTCAAAGAACTTGTTAAGCATGGTGGAGAGGTAAAAGCTTTCTTCCCTTCATTCTTAAGACTCATCAATTTTCGATTAAATAATAGGAATCACAGAAAACTGTGTATTATCGATGGAAGAATTGCTTATATAGGAGGGTTCAATATTGGAAATGAATATCTTGGTATTGATCAGAAATTTGGTTATTGGAGAGACACTCATTTTCGTATAAAGGGAGAATCAGTAAACCAAATTCAAGGTAGATTTATTTTAGACTGGCAACAGGCTACTAATCAACCTGTACATAATATAGAAGAATTCTCATTTAATAATGAAAAAAATATCGGAAGTACCCCTATCCAAATAGTTGCAAGTGGACCAAATTCAGAAACAGAGCACTTAAAAAACATGTACGTTAAGTTAATTATGTCTGCCAAAAAAAGTGTTTATATTCAAACACCGTATTTTATTCCAGATGCAAGCATTATGGATGCGTGCAAAATCGCAATTTTATCCGGTATCGATTTAAGAATAATGATTCCAAGTAAACCTGATCACCCATTCGTGTATTGGGCATCTCTATCGTACGCTGGAGAACTTTTATCGTATGGCGCAAAGATATTACTTTACGAGAATGGTTTTTTACATGCTAAAACAATCGTTGTTGATCATGAAGTAGCTTCTGTAGGAACTACGAATATTGATACACGTAGTTTTAAATTAAATTTTGAAATAAACGCGATTACCTATTCAGAAGAAAAAGCTTCTGAGCTACAAAATCTTTTTTTACTTGATAGTAATCATAGTAGTGAGCTTACAATTGAAAAATATCAAAAGCGATCAGTCATAATCAAGCTAAAAGAAGCTATCTCACGCCTCTTATCTCCAATATTATAATTAAAAAACATTACTTAACAGTAATGTTTTTTTATTTTATCTTTATAGTTTCAAAATGAAAGGTGATATCAGCTTTTCTGTAGAATAATGGTTATAGTTAACAGATTATTTAAAAATTAAAGAAGGTGAAATATGAATATTATTAAGAAGATATTTTTAGTTTTTTTAACTCTTTCATTTCTATCGATAAGTTTCTTTACAAATCCAACTTCTACCTATGCAGCAAATAAAGTTTATACTGTAACTGCTAGTAAACTAAATGTCCGTAGTGGGCCAAGTACATCATATAAGTTGGTTGGTGCTGTTAAAAAAGGCCAACTTTTAACGGTTATTAATAAACAATCCAATGGATGGTATAAAATTAAATTTAAAAAAACAACAGGATTTATAAATGGGAAATATGTGACGGCGGAGTTCACTAACGTTAAATCATTAGATAAAAGTATTATTGTTGACTTGAAATATAACACAACCAATAACTTTACTGGCAAACGTATTTATAATTTTAGTCAAGCAATACTTAGGACAAGCACAGCAAAAAAATTAGCAAAAGCAAACGCAATACTGAAAGAACAAGGATATACAATTAAAGTATGGGATGCTTATCGTCCTTTATCTGCACAACAAACACTTTGGAATGCATATCCTAATTCGAATTATGTAGCTAAACCTGATCCTAAAAATATCCGTGGACACCAACTTGGCGCAACGGTGGATATTACACTATGTACTATAGATGGAAAAGAAGTACAAATACAATCTAAATTCGATGATTTTTCTTCACGAGCATCTCGAAGCTATAAACGAAGCAGTGTACAAGAAAAGTATTATCAAATTATAGATAAGGCAATGAGACAAGTAGGTTTTGTAGGCTATTCTAAAGAATGGTGGCATTACTCTGATAATAATCAAAACTTTAAAGCTGTCCAGGTAAATCCTGCAAATTATTAATGCTAAAACTCACTTTTGAATAAAAACAAAAGTGAGTTTTTTTATAAATATATGTATTCCATTTAAAATAGTAATTATCTCTATTTTGTGCGATGGACGGTTAAGGTTACTTTACTCGTTTCACACATAAACGTTGAAAGGTGGACAGGTTCCTCATTTGAATCATAGGCGATTTTTAAGATTTTAAAGAGATTGGCTCCTATATCGCATTCAAGGTAACTGGCATATACTTTTGTCGCACCGATTACGTCGATGGTTTTATCGTTGCTTAGAATTTCTGTATTATAGTCCTTTGAGAGAACTTTATATGTGGATTCGTCTGTTGCTATTTTCTTTTCCAAATCAGGAAAACGAATTAGTGAGTAATGTGCAATATCATAAAAAAGTGGACGGTCGTTCACATACATAAGTCGCTCAAGTTCTAGTACGCGACTTCCTTCCTCAACTTTGAGATGTTCTGCAACATCCTTTGGTGCCGGGATGACTTCACTTCTAAGGATTCGGGAATTTGGAATCATCCCTAGTTGGTGGCTAAACTCTGAGAATCCGCTTACAGATAACAGTTCATTATTAAACTTATTCGAAGCTACAAACGTCCCTCTGCGTGGTATGCGTGTCAATGTACCATCCTTCACTAATTCCTCAATGGCCTTTCGAATAGTGATTCGACTGACATTATACGTTTCACAAAGCTCAGCTTCTGTGGGAATCTGTTGATCCGGTTTATATTTCCCTTGTTGGATATCATTCTGTAGCATTTGCCTTATCTGCATATAGAGAGGCTGTGGGGTTGAAGAATTTAGGTTCATAATTTTCATCCTATCCGTCAATGTTTTTCAACATTATTATACACTGCCGACTAGTTATCGTCACCATGCACCGAAATAGCCAATTGTTTTTGCAGCTTTTTTAGTCCCCAATTCCAAACACTGTTGGATCGAAAGGCCCTGTAAAGTACCATAAAGAAAACCAGCTATGAAAGAATCTCCTGCTCCCATCGTATCTACAACGTTATCTTCTAATATTCCAAATTGATAAAAATGTTTGCCATCGAAAGCAAGAGATCCATTTTCTCCAAGCGTAGCAACTGTCATCTTGGAACCTTGTGTTTTTACATCTTTTAAAAATCCCCTGATAAATTCATCATCTTTTTTATAAGAAAAAAAGGAATAGTCCACAAAACTAGGCAGTGTCCTTACTAAATCGTGCTCTAACTGGTCTGAAAAATCAAATGCAGTAAGCAACCCTTTTTGTTTAAAAAGTGGATAATACCCCTCGACATGTCCCCATATACCAGCATGGACAAGTTGATGGGTTTGAATAAACTCCTGTTCCTTATCAGTTAAAGTGAACTGAGCCATTACTCCTTCATCATAATCTCCAAAATGGCGGTCATTATTAACCAATTCAACATGGGTAACAGCTGTTTTTCCTATCTTTTTAGAAATAAACGACGTATCGACACCTTTACTCTTAATCGACTTAATCATTTGTTCACCGAAAAAATCACTTCCAACCCAGCCGATATACGAAGAGTCTGCCCCTAACTCCTTTAAGTAAACAGCAACATTTACCGGATTTCCTCCGGGATACACTTTTTCGTTTGCAAGATAGACATCCATACAGTTATCGCCGACTGTAACAATTCTCATCTAATCCCAACCTTCTTTTTAATCTAAGAAACGAGCACTACTATGTAGTGCCCATAAATTTTTTAATATTCTACTTTGCGGTAGTATCTTCTTAGGTCTAATGAGTGGTTTCTTTCCCTTTCAAGGTATACACTGATTCGACTTAAAACTGCCCAGTTAATACTGATAGAAAAGTGTTTTCTAAATTCCTCACTAATGCCTAGCAATTCAAAGTCCTTTGTATCAATTACGGTTAATTGATCCGTAATTTTTTCAACAAACCTTTCAACACGATCCATCAATGGTCTTGTTTCATCTTCACCTTTAAGTAAAATAACACTAGTATCCTCAACTACCAGTTCAAGCGTACCATGGAAAAACTCCGCTGCATGGATGGATTTTGCATGAATCCATTGCATCTCCTCCAAAATACACATTGCGTATGAATAAGTGTTTCCCCATAAGTTACCTGAGCCCACCATCATATGGTAATCTGTATCCTTATGTTTAATAGCAAATTCCTCAGCCTTTTTATCAAAGTCTTTTACGGCAGCTAAAATCGCTTGTGGCAACAAGGAAACTTCTTTTGTGAACTTTTCATATTGCGGAAATTCATTGTTATTATACATGAAGCGAAATACTACCATGTACAACAGCATAAAGAACGTATCAAATGAATGTTTTTCTGAACCTGTTGTGATACAGTAATCCACTACCTGCGTTAATGGAGTATTCGCCTCTGCTACTAATGCAATTGTAGTAGCACCCCTTTCTTTACAAAACTCTGCAGCCGCTACAGTTTCTTGTGTTGTCCCTGAAACAGAAGTAAAAATACACACAGAATCCCTTGAAAATTGCTTATTGTTCATGACCATAAACTCGGCAGCGATTTCAGCATGTACATTGATCGTTGAATTTGATTCTAAAATATATTTATAAGGATACATCATTGCAATAGTTCCGCCAGCACCAATCAGGAAAAGATTGCTGTAACCTTTTTGACAGATTGAATCGACGATATCCTCAATTTTACTTCTAAATGCAAGTCCTTCTTTTTCCACAAGTTTTAAAAATAACGCTTCATCAAATTTTAACATGGTTAGATCCCCCTAAAATATATTTGTTATGTCTTGTATTATAATTAAATATAACAAATAAAGCAATCGCATTTTCAAAAAATCAGGAAGCTAGTATAAGTAAACTAGCTTCCTGAAATAATTGAATTCTTCTTTGTTACTAGATTACCGTCTTTATTCTTATTAGGCCCGTACCTTTTTTCCCAGTAAAAGTAAACAGGTAGTCCGGTAGCGATGACAATAAATGCGGCTACCATCCCTTGCCATGGAGCCCAAGTAAACGTACCCCAAGCAAGCCACGAAGCCCCAATAATTGCTAAAATCGTTGTTAGCCTCCACATTGGCATCCTGTAAATCGGGTTATAGTCATCCCGCTTACGGCATTTATAAACCGCTACAAAATCCAAAATATTAATTACTAATTGAATTAATGTAAAATAACCTAGTAAAGTGGTTAAATTGGTTGCAAAAACTAGAATACATGCATAGGTAACTTGAACAATAATTGAAAAACTTGGTGTTTCATACTTTGGATGGACACGACCAAAACGTTGGAAAAACAGCCCGTCCTTCGCCATCGCATATTCTAACCTAGGCTGAAACATGATACAGGAACTTAGTGATCCTAAAATAACTATAATTGCAGTAATCGCAACAAACGATGAAGCAATATGAGATAGTCCTGGTATATACTTAACCGCATCTGAAACAGCTGCACTAGAATTCATCAATTTATTAAAAGGCATCAATCCAATTACGCAGACTGCTAGCAAAGTATATAAGATTAATACAATAAAGACAGAGCTAATCAGTGCACGAGGTAGCGTTTTTCCCGGATTTTTAAATTCACCTGCCATAAAACAAATGGCTGCCATACCTGTATAAGCCCAGGTTGTGGCAGAGACACCCCCAATTAAACTTGTTTTTACCGCTTCTCCATGAGGCGTATAGGAGAAGTTCCCCGCGTGCATATACATTAAACCTAGAACAATAACAATAATGAACGGAATGATTTTCACAGCAGTAATAATCACTTGAAAAAGCCCGCCCTCTTTTACACTTCGATAATGAATTGAAGTTATTATTAAAATAATCGCAACCCCTAACAACTTACCAGCAACTCCAGAGAAGAACGGGAAAAAGCTTGCCAAGTATGAAACCACTGCTAGAGCCATAATAGAAATAGATGGTGGGTCAAGCGCCCAAAATGTTGCCCATCCATATAAAAAGGCTAATGGTCTCCAGCCTGCTTTATTCAAATATACGTAACCGCTTCCATTTTCGGGATAAGCAGTTGATAATTCTGCAAGAACCATTACTTGCGGAATAGCAATAATACCGCCAATAAGCCAAGCTAAAATAGAAATAGAAGGGGTTCCCGCTGCTTTTGCTACATCACCAGACGAGACAAATATACCTGATCCTACGGTCGTACCAACAGCAATTGCTAATGCCGACCAAAATCCGAGCTTTCGTGTAAGCGTAGTATTACTCATAAAGGGCTCCTCCAAATTTTTAGATTATACAATTCCTAATTCATTTAGTTTCACTAAGGATTTTTTAACAGCATCTAGTGGATTTTGATAGTAAGTTGACCCCATAATTTCAAGGGTGCATGCCCCATCGTATTGGTGCTTTTGAACGCTTTTTACATATTCTCTCCATTGTAAATTACCATCATCTAATGCAAGATGAGAATCTGACTTGCTATCACCATCTATTAAATGGAAATGACATAACTCAGGAAGCAATAAAAAATAATCATCTGGTGTTTCACCCGCCAGGTTCATTGCAACGGTATCAATCATCCCTTTTAAATTAGGGGATTTTATTTCTTCAATCATTCTCTTTAATCCCCGCGTATTAATAATTAAATTAGATTCGAATCTTGTTAATGGTTCAAGTGCAAGCGTGATACCCTCGTGCTCCGCCACCTTTGTAATTTGATATATTGATTCACTTGCATATTTCCACGATTCTTCTTTTGTTAAGGAGAAATCACCTATTCCTGAAGTAATTAGCATCTTTTCCGTCTCCAATTCCACAGCAGAGTGAATATTTTCAATAAAATAATCAATACTCGTTTTTCGCCAATTCGAATCTGAAGCAGCAAGGTTGTAAGGATAAATGCATTGTTCTGGAGTATAGCAGACTATTTCCATACTTCTAGCTTTAATTTCTTTCTTTATCTTTCTCAAATTGCAAAGCAAGTTTCTATAAACATAGAGGTGTGGTTCACCAGCCCATAATTCAATGCTACTGATGCCTAATTGGTCCATACAATCCAAAAAATATTGGATAGGATAATGCTTGAATGTAATATTCATCCCTGCTATTTTCATTGATTACCTCCTTTCTCTTAAAGTTATTTTATTTGTTATGCTTTGTATTATAATCAAGAATAACATAAAACACAATAAATTTTAAAAATTTTTAATATTCATTTTCAAATTCTACAAATCCCAGATTCCTAATCAAACAATGCTATTGGGAAACGGTTTTCCTATACTTCTAGAGTTAAGTACCTTGACCAACTAGTCTATAAACGTCATAAAATTTTTAAACACAAAAAGGCCTCTACATTACGTAGAAGCCTTATTACTTTTATATATAATTTGATGCGGCCGAGAGGACTTGAACCTCCACGGAGAAACCTCCACTAGGCCCTCAACCTAGCGCGTCTGCCATTCCGCCACGACCGCGAATAAACAAAAGTGAGCCATGAAGGATTCGAACCTTCGACCCTCTGATTAAAAGTCAGATGCTCTACCTACTGAGCTAATGGCTCATAATAATACGATTTATAAAATATAGCCCATTCTATTAGACGTCCTTGTCTCAGATAGAAATTCAAGTAGCAGTTCAACAAGTACGCTGAAGTAATCGCTTCGTAGCATATTCGTTCGTGCTCTACCTACTGAGCTAATGGCTCGTAATATAAAGATATTACAAGTATAACTAAATACCATATATTTTTAAACCAACTTACTGTTTACACGATCGCGCCTAAGATAAAAGCAAATCCCCTTACCTTAAACATATTTATAAAAAAACTAAAATGGCTGGGCTACCTGGATTCGAACCAGGGCATGACGGAATCAAAATCCGTTGCCTTACCGCTTGGCTATAGCCCATTGATATAACATCATGAATCAACTTCTCCGAGTAACCTTCATGAACCTGCACCGCAGGATTTTTTTTATGTTGTATTGCCCTACCTCTTGAATTAACTCCTCAAGATAAAAAACAATCCGACATTTCGAAACTCATCTTTATCAAGAATACGAAATAACTTCATGAACCTGCACCGCAGGATTTTTTTTATGTTGTATTGCCCTACCTCTCGAATCAGCTCCTCAAGATAAAAACAATCCGACATTTCAATATACTTCTTATTGTAGAATACGAATTAACTACATGAACCTGCACCGCAGAATTTTTTTTATGTTGTATTGCCCTACCTCTCGAATTAACTCCGCAAGATAAAAAACAATCCGACACTCTAAAAAAATACAAATATACTCTACCTTACAAAAAACAAATGGCTGGGCTACCTGGATTCGAACCAGGGCATGACGGAATCAAAATCCGTTGCCTTACCGCTTGGCTATAGCCCATTGATTTAGCATCATGAACTAACTCCTTCGAATTAACTACATGAACCTGCAACGCAGGATTTTTTTTTATGTTGTATTGCTTTTACCTCTCGAATTAACTCCGCAAGATAAAAAACAATCCGACAATTTCGGAATTCATCTTTACCTAAAGTACAAGTAACCTTCATGAACATACACCGCAGGATTTTTTTTATGTTGTATTGCCCTACCTCTCGAATTAACTCCGCAAGATAAAAACAATCCGACATTTCAAAATATTTTTTATAAATCTAACTCCATATAACCACTCTTGCTATTTTTCTCCAAATAAAGAAAAAAATACTACAATTTGTAGTAAATAATGGCGGTCCCGACCGGGATCGAACCGGCGATCTCCTGCGTGACAGGCAGGCATGTTAACCGCTACACCACGGGACCATATGAAGTTAATGGTGGAGGATGACGGGCTCGAACCGCCGACCCCCTGCTTGTAAGGCAGGTGCTCTCCCAGCTGAGCTAATCCTCCAGGATAAAATGGTGACCCGTACGGGACTCGAACCCGTGTTACCGCCGTGAAAGGGCGGTGTCTTAACCGCTTGACCAACGGGCCGTATATATGGCAGAGAAGAAGGGATTCGAACCCTCGCACCGCGTAAACGATCTACACCCTTAGCAGGGGCGCCCCTTGAGCCACTTGGGTACTTCTCTAAAATAATGGCTCCGCAGGTAGGGTTCGAACCTACGACCACTCGGTTAACAGCCGAGTGCTCTACCACTGAGCTACTGCGGAAAAATACTAATCTTTTCATCAAGTGCTAAAACGTGATGACAAGTATTAATATAAACTAAATGCATATTAGATGTCAACACTATTTATAATAGTTTTAATGGACTTTTGCATAAACCACATACATAGCGGCTTAGGTCCACTTTTCTTTTTCTTAAGAAGGCTTGCCCACACCCTGAACATCTATATTTATACTTATAAGAATGCGTTCTTTTTTTTATTGAATTTAGTGGTTTACAATACCTAGGAGCACCTACCTTTTTTAACAGTTCTTTAAAATCTTTATCTTCGTGCTTATATCCTTTCTTCATAATATGAAGATGATAATGACACAACTCGTGTAATATGATCCCCTTTAACTCTTCGATTCCGTGTTCTTCAAAATAAAACTTATTTAGTTCGATATTACTTGTTTTTAATAAATACCTACCACCGGTTGTCCTCAATCTAGTATTGAAAGAAGCTTGGTGAAGAAATGGTCGATTGAAATATGTGAGTGATAGTTCTTCAACTAGTTTTTGTATCTCCTCATTATCCATTTATGAATCGCCATCCTTTTTTTCTTATTAATTATAACTGAACAACTCACAAATTCTTGGGTATGCGCATACATTAAACTTACAAATGAGAATTTCAAAAGATCTTATTAGTACGATTTATGCTAAATGGGCTGCTCTTAGTAAATCTCTCTACATCGGCGTAATTTTTACTATCAAAATGAACAATACAGTTATCCTTTTTATACAATGTATCGGAAGGTTACCCCTCACTCATTTATTTCATCGCCCATCCTCAAAAAAAGATGGGCGAAGATTTTTAAGTTGGAGGTTTTCATCATGGTAATGCCTAGTTGGCTTAAATCTCAAATTCAAAAAGCATTTTATGAAAAAAACCGTTATCAAATTAAATTATTGAATCAATGTTGGTTTTATTATCAAAAAATTAAGCTTTAACGATTTCTTTCGATTCAATTGGTAGCATAGATAAACCTACTCTTTGTTTCTTTTGGTCTACTTCAGCAATCCATACCTTTATTACTTGTCCAACTGATACTACATCAAGCGGATGCTTAATAAATTTGCTACTTATTCTAGAAATATGAACAAGACCATCGTTCTTTAGTCCAATGTCAACAAACGCACCAAAATCGACTACATTTCTTACTGTTCCTTCAAGTTCCATCCCTATTTTTAGGTCTTCAATTTGAAGAACATCTTGGCGAAGGATTGGTGCTGCTAATTCATCTCGTAGATCTCTTTCAGGTTGCATTAGTGATGCTAAAATATCTTTTAGCGTAATTTCACCAATATCTAGTTGCTCTGATACTTCTTTTAAATTAATAGTCTTTAACTTTTCTTTCAATTCATTCGAACCAATTTGACTCGTTGAGAAATTTAATTGCTTTAATAATTTTTTTACTTGTACGTAGCTCTCTGGGTGAATACTTGTACGGTCTAAAGGCTCATCTCCTTCAAGAACACGTAAAAATCCAATACATTGCTCATATGTTTTAGCGCCTAATCTCGGTATTGTTTTAAGCTCTTTTCGGTTTGTAATTTTCCCTTTTTCGTCACGGTAATTAACAATATTTTTCGCTACTGTTTTGGATAAGCCCGATACGTATTGAAGTAGTGAAACTGATGCTGTATTTACATTTACACCAACTTGGTTAACAGAAGTTTCAACAACAAATGATAATGATTCATTTAAGCTCTTTTGAGATACATCGTGTTGATATAATCCTACCCCAACAGACTTCGGATCAATTTTTACTAGTTCTGCTAACGGATCTTGTAGTCTTCTTGCAATTGATACGGCGCTTCGTTCCTCAACTTGGAAATCGGGGAACTCTTCTCTTGCTAACTCAGATGCTGAATAAACACTTGCGCCAGCTTCATTTACGATTACATAGTAAGTATTATTTTTCATTTCTTTTAAAATTCCAGATATAAATAGCTCTGTTTCTCTTGAAGCTGTACCATTTCCAATTGCGATCATTTCAATTTTATATTTGATAAGAATATCTTTAATTTTTGCAACTGCTTGTTCTCTTTTATTTCTTTGAACCTCTTCCCTTTCTCCTTTGAAAGGATGTGGGTAAATTACATCTATTTTGAGTACTTTCCCCGTCTCATCTACTACTGCTAATTTACAACCTGTACGAAATGCAGGGTCTACTCCTAACACGATTTTCCCTTTTAATGGTGGTTGCAGTAATAATGAACGCAAGTTTTCTGAGAAAATATTAATCGCGTGTGAATCAGCTTTTTCGGATAATTCTTTACGAATCTCTCTTTCAATTGAAGGCTGAATTAATCTTTTATATGCATCTTCAACGACTTCCATTAAGATTGGTCGTACAAAAGTGTCCTTTGTAATAACCCTTTTTTCTAAATATAAAATTATCTCATCAAAAGGAGATTGAATTGCAACTTTTAAAATATCTTCTTTTTCAGCACGATTCATAGCTAGTATTCTATGTGGAACAATTTTTGAAATTGGTTCAGAGTACTCGTAATACATTTCATAAACCTTTTTCTCATCTTTTTCGGAGTCTTTTACCGTACTGTCAATCGTTCCTTTTTTGAAAGTAACTTCACGAATCCACTTTCGATAAGTTGCATCGTCTGCAATCCATTCCGCAATAATATCTTTTCCACCTTGAATAACTTCATCAACTGTATTAACTTCCAGTTCAACATTTATGTATTTTAACGCTTCATCTGCAAGTGAACCTTCATTTGGCATTGAAAATAACCATTCTGCAAAAGGTTCTAACCCTTTATCTTTTGCAACTGTAGCGCGAGTTCTTCTTTTTTCTTTATATGGTCGGTATAAATCTTCAACTTCTTGTAGCTTTGTAGCTAATGTAATACTTTTACGTAAGTCATCAGTCAGTTTCCCTTTTTCCTCAATTAAACGGATTACTTCATCTTTTCTCGTTTGAAGATTTACCGCATACTCATATTTTTCTAAAATGGAATGAATTTGCACCTCATCAAGAGAACCCGTTTTTTCTTTTCGATACCTGGCAATAAAGGGAATCGTATTTCCTTCTTCCTTTAGTTCAATTACGGTAGCTACTT
This sequence comes from Gottfriedia acidiceleris, assembly GCF_004138285.1. Classification (GTDB taxonomy): domain Bacteria; phylum Bacillota; class Bacilli; order Bacillales; family Bacillaceae_G; genus Gottfriedia; species Gottfriedia acidiceleris_A. The sequence goes on from NZ_SCFN01000026.1 coordinate 13,189, forward strand.
GTTTAGATGTAATCGATAAATCAGATGCAATTTTATTAATCAATTGTTGTGACAAAAATAACGCCTCCAATTTTTGGGAATTTTAAAGGACCTAAAATAACCCTTTCAAAACGAAAGGGTTACAAAACATTTATTATAATCTATGTAGGTAAAGCTGCTATAAAAGCAACTTTAAAAATCAACAAGTCCTAAACTGATTTGCAACGCTTCGTCAACCTGATCCATCATCTCATCATCAAGATGTGTTATCTTATCGGTTAATCGTTGTTTGTCAATCGTTCGAATTTGTTCTAGTAGTATAACCGAATCACGTTCAAATCCATATTTTTTAGCATCGATTTCAACATGTGTTGGAAGCTTTGCTTTTTGGATTTGTGCTGTAATCGCAGCGACTATAACGGTAGGACTAAAACGATTACCGATATCATTTTGTATTATGAGAACCGGACGAACTCCACCTTGTTCTGAGCCAACTACAGGGGAAAGGTCTGCAAAATATACGTCGCCACGTTTTACTATCAAGTGATTACCCCCCGCTAACTAAGCGCTCCACTTTAGAATCCGCTTCAGACTCAGCATAGAATGACTCAGAAGATATTAATAAGTTGATTTTAGCCATTTCCATGTATCCACGTCGCATTTGTTCGCGACTTTGGCGTCTTTTACGATCTTTTAAAAACATCTTAGTCGCTTGATAAATATACTCATTTCGATTACCGTTTTCTTGCTTTACTAATCCATCTAGTTCGCTTACTACGTGTTTTGGTAAACGTACTGTTATTTCAGTTGTCGCATTTAGTTCGGACAAGTTTCAGCACCTCCAGAATCAACTATTACCCATATATCTCCCTATACTACATCATATCATTATTTTCAGTGATTGGAAAGACACATATCTTCGTTTATCTTAACCAAATAACAGTGTTTCATACTTTAATACATCAAATTACAATTAATCTGATACTAGATAATTACTTATGGACTTAATATTTCCATTCTTTTTATATACCCTTGGTACCCTATGATTAATAAGGCAAGTTACTTCATAATTGATTGTATTCATATGCGTAGCGACTTCCTCAGCCGTTACCGCTCCATCCTTACTTTCTCCTATTAAAGTCACTTTTGTACCAACAGGATAATGTTTAGAAAGCTTGATCATACACTGATCCATACAAACTCTACCAACGATTTCTGCCTTTTCACCTTCAACCAACACAGAAAATCCTTGCATATCTCTAAGCCAGCCATCTGCATACCCGACTGGTAACGTAGCAATCCACTCTGAATCAGAAGTAAAATACGTTGCACCATAACTTACACCACTATTAGCTGGTAATTGCTTAATATGTGAGATTTTCGTATAAAGAGATAGCGCTGGTTTTAATGTAAATGGTAGCATTGGTTTTATTTCTAAAGATGGAGTTAAACCATACATGATAATACCAACACGTACAGTATTAAATAAGTTAGTTTCTAATGCAGCCGCTGCACTATTTGCACAATGAATTAGCTCTGGAGAGAATCCACTGCTCTTAACCCATTCTATACATTCGTAAAATTTGTCTACTTGCTCATTAAAATAGGATCTATTTAGCTCATCGGCAGTAGCGAAATGTGTAAACAAACCTTCCAGTATAATTGATGGATTTTTTTGTAAGATCGATGCAGCTTGCTCCCATTCAGATTTTGTTTTCAGGCCTAATCTACCCATCCCAGTATCAAATTTAATATGAATCATTGTACCATCTGTGCTTTTTAGATTTTTAGAAATACCTTCTAACCAATCAACATTATATGCCGTTAAAGTTAATTTATTCTTGATTGCAACGTTAATATCCTCAGGTCTAGTTGCTCCTAACACTAAAATCGGCGCCTCTATTCCCGCGTTACGCAGAAAAATCCCTTCATCAATAAAAGCAACTAATAATCTTGTTGCTCCAGACTTTAATGCTTGTTTCGCCACTTCAACGTAACCATGTCCATATGCATTCGCTTTTAAAGCTACATATATTTCTTGATGATTAGGGTAAAGCGATACAATATTTTTGATGTTTTCCTCAATTGCATCTAAATCTACTTCTACCCATGTGTCGCGATAAAATGATGTTTCTGTCATGATATACACTTCCTTATCGATTTACCCATTACTCTTTTTTTATATGTGTAAAATTATTTGCTTATTTTACTATAAATGTCAACCAATATACTACTCAATTATAGTTTATTTAAAATTTAAAAAGGCGTGATAAAGCATCATCACGCCCTTTTAAGTTTGAAAAAAATATTATTTTGTGCCTGTATCTCCGACTGATTGGGCAACTTGAATTAACTCACCTTGAGTTAAGTTTTTAGAAACAATTGTAAAATCTGTTCCACCGTATGACCATGTGATCATCTTATCTGATAACGCTCCTACCGTTTTACCTAAATCTACTGGTTCGCCAGTGATTTCCATCGTTGTTCCAGACTCTGAAATTCGTGCTTTTTCCTCAATTAAAGTAAACGATTTTTTATCACCTTTATATGAAAGTATAACCTGAACTCCATTATCTGTTTTTACTTCTTGTTGATCATCTAACACAACACCCTTCATTAAATAATTAGGGTAAAGTGTAACTAATAAATCAGGATCATTATTTGGATTTGTAGATGTAGGTACACTTAAACGAGCGCTTGTCATATTTTTCTTCACATCAAAAGCATCATTATCAAATTTCGCATTGTATTGTACTTTATCGAATTTAACATCCAACACAACATTTTTATCTGTATCTAATAGTTTTACTGATTCAGGTGTCAGACCTTTTTTATTAAAAGTAATTTCTTGTGTTGGGAGCAATTGTCTATTTGTGTAATTTGTTTTTGTTTCAAACACATATCCTTGCTTAGTTGTTTTAAACGTTGCATTCTTATCTTGTACTAAGTCATTAACCAATGATTCCGGTAAATATGGCTGACTGCTGTTTGATGGCCAATCACTTTGGAAGCGATAGCTTTTATTCAATGCTGGCGTTAAAACAAACACACCCTCTTTGTTTCTTAAAATAATTTGGTTTTGATCACTCTTAGCATTTTTTAATTGTACGCGGTAGTAAGAAGGCTTTTTATGCCAAATGACTACTTCATACTTTTGAGGATCATTACCGTTATTAATTGTTAATGTTGCATCGGCCTTATAGCCATTCATTTTTTCCATCTGATTGCTAAGAGAACCTACAACATCATCTTTCGATTTCTTGCCACATGCAGCCAATGATAATACTAACATGATTGTCAAAAGCATCGCTACAAGCTTTTTCTTCATCTCCCCAGCTCCTTTATTCCTCTTAAATTGTAAAAAAGAGAATTTTATGCAAAGGCTTATGAATAAATGTGCGCGAGTAGCTTAGAAGTAAAATCTAGATTTATTCATGCACGTTGCAACCTTGCTTCTCATATCCTCATAGAACTATATGAGGTCAAGCTCTAAAATATGCAGACTAGCATGACAAGCTAATTTAAAATATTTAAAGAAAACTCTCTGATTGGTGAGTCTGTAAGTAAAGACAATGGTGTAGTTACACATATTAATTAATCTATAAAATTTAGCAACTACGTCGAGTATGAAAAAAGAAAAGCCACTCAAATGAGTGACTGTTTAAAAAGGTATTATATTTGCTGTAAGACCACTTGAGCGGCAGCATAATGTTCAGTATGCGTAATTGATAAAAACGGTATAAACGGCAAATCAACGGTTAAAACAGGCTTACCTTTTTCGTCATTTAAGATTTCAATATCATGAAATCCTAATTCTTTCCCAATTCCTGTACCAAAAGCTTTTGAACAAGCTTCTTTTGCGGCGAATCTCCCTGATAAAAATTCAAGTTTTCTTCGTTCTGATAAGTTTTCGTATATTTCATATTCTGCTTCAGTCAAAATCCTTTTCGCAAACCGTGGCTGCGAGCTTATAATTTCTTTCATTCGTTCAATTTCTACTAAATCTAATCCGATACCTACGATCATATTTCCTCACCCTAACTTTCGAGTACTACGGTTTAAAATAAAAGCTTGAATCATTAATAATTTCAATAGACGGATGAGCTTTCAGATCATCCATTAATTGAAATAGTGCATTATCTTTTTGTTTCGCTTCAATCATACAATCAATTTGCCTAACCGAGCCATAAATTTCATTTAAAAATGTAACAAACATGTTAGCGTCCACAAAATCAGCATGAGCACGTATGTCTTTCTCATCTCTAGGACTTGATATATGCATTTTCATAGGCAAGCTTGAAGCCTTCCATGTATCGACTGCATAACTCCAATTTTTTACCCAATCTTCATTTGTATGATTAACTAGATGATGATGATAGTCAAATACAAGCGGTACTCCTAATTTTTCACAGGCAAATAATGTTTCATCAAACGTAAAGGTAGTATCATCATTTTCAAACATTAGCATTTTTTGAATTTGCGCAGGAACAAGGCTAAAATTCTCTATTAATTGTTCCAGTGATTTTTCCTTATCATCATACCCTCCGCCAACATGGAGTACACATCGTTGTTCTGTATTAATCTTCATCGCTTTTAAAAGCTGATAATGCATTTTTAAGGTTTTTACCGATGTTTTTAATAACTCTTCATCAGTTGAGTTTAAGATAACGAAATGATCTGGGTGAAAATCAATCCTCATTTCATTCGTAATCGCAAATTTACCTAACTCATGTAAACTTTCCTTTAATGGCTTTATGTAATTCCAATCTGATACTTCTTCATGGTTTGCTAAAGGGATTAATTTACTGCTCAGGCGAAAAAAAGATATATCATGTGCCTTGTTGTGCTTAAGTAATCTTAAACAGTTATTTATATTAGTTTTTGATATTTGTTCTAGCTTACGAATAGCCGCATCTTTATCCTTTTGCTTTAAAAATTGTGCAACCGTCATTGTTTTTGAAGGTGAGGCATTTTGTAAATTCATACTCATTGCGACATACCCAAGTCTTACAAGCATTTTTATTCCAACTCTCATCTGTTTTTAATTAGTGTATGGAATCTGCCCAAATTCACACAGGTATTTATCTTAAACATAAGAATTAAGTTAGGGGAAATAGGTACATGGATTTTTCCATGTACCATACAGACTAATGACAAGCACTCACCTTTTAAGATAACCTTCGTTCTTCAACAGACTTTGCGCCTCGACAGACAAGGTTTTCAGTCAGTCTGAGCATCGAATATTTGTATTCACATACAAAAAGGCACATGGGGTATCCCATGTGCCTTATATTTTGTCTTATTTATTGCTATCTTGGTGTCTGCGTTGTCCGCCACGGTTTGCATCGCGAGAACCTTCACTACGTTTGCCACGGAAGTTTCCACCACGGTTTCCGTCTCTATCTCCACGGCGACTATCTCCACGGCGGTCTCCACCACCACGACGATTGTCTCCTCCGCCACGTTTGTTTTCGCCACGACGGAATCCACCTCCGCCGTTCCCACCACGTCCACGGTCACGTTTCACCATTGGTGGTTCATCAGTTAAACGGATTGGAGTTTCATTTGGTTCTTTTGTTAGCATTTTTAAAGCAGCTGCAACAACACTTACTGAATCATGTTCTTCAAGTAATTCTTCAGCAATACGTTTGTAGAATGCTAAGTTGTCACTTTCCATTGTTGAAGTTAATTTTTCAGCAATAATACGTTGTTGGCTTTCAATTGCCTCATCCAATGTAGGTGCAGTCATACGTTCCATACGGCGTTTAGTTGTACGTTCAATATTTTTTAATTGATTAAACTCACGCGGAGTGATGAATAACATCGCGATACCTGATTTTCCAGCACGACCTGTACGTCCGATACGGTGAACATAGCTTTCAGGATCTTGAGGAATATCAAAGTTATAAACGTGTGTTACACCAGAAATATCTAATCCACGCGCTGCTACGTCCGTTGCAACTAAAACGTCAATTGAACCAGATTTAAATTTACGAAGTACTTGCTCACGTTTTGCTTGTGATAAATCACCATGAATACCTTCAGCTGCATAACCACGTAGGTTTAACGCTTCAGATAATTCATCAACACGACGTTTTGTACGACCAAAAATAATTGCTAATTCTGGAGTTTGAATATCTAATAAACGTGTAAGCACGTCAAATTTTTTCTTTTCTTGAACTTCAATAAAGTGTTGTTCAATATTAGGCATTGTAACTTCTTTTGCTTTTACTTTTACGATTTGAGGATTTGTCATAAAAGTTTCTGCAATGCGACGAATTGGATCTGGCATTGTAGCAGAGAAAAGAAGTGTTTGTTTGTTTTCAGGAACTTCTTTTAAAATCGCTTCGATATCTTCAATGAATCCCATATTTAACATTTCATCCGCTTCATCTAATACCACTGTATTAACGTTATTAAGACGGATTGTACGACGGTTAATATGGTCTTGAATACGACCAGGAGTTCCAACAATAATATGTGGGAATTTTTTTAATGAACGCATTTGACGGTTAATGTCTTGTCCACCGTAGATCGGAAGGATTTTTACACCTTTGTTCATACCAATTTTGTGTAATTCTTCACCAACTTGGATTGCTAATTCACGTGTAGGTGCGATTACAAGTCCTTGAACATTGTTGCTATCTACATCAATTTTCTCTAGCAATGGAACACCAAAAGCGGCAGTTTTACCAGTACCAGTTTGCGCTTGACCAATTACATCATGGCCTTGTTTTGCTAATGGAATAGTCTGCGCTTGAATTGGTGTAGCTTCCTCGAAGCCTAATTTTTCAATCGCAAACAGGATCTTACTACTTAATCCTAATTCTTGAAATGTTGTCAATTTGGTTAATCTCCTTTGTATCTCAATTGATCTATAAAAATGATCTATAAAAAATCTATTAAAATTATATGTTTCGTGACTGTTCATAAGGAAGGTTCGTTTTTAGTGGAAAACAATTGTCCGAAGTATCATGAAAAGAAACAATATCTACTCATTATACGGACATTCCATCTAAAAAGCAAATGAAGTTATATTCTAACAATTTGACCTTTGAACTATAAATAACGTTTGGAATATAGATATTTTCTCCGTAAATTCTTAGTTTATAACCTTTTTCACAACTTATATTACGAACAGTTTTCATTTGTTAAATTATGAGAATAAAGTTTTCACTTTGTATATGAATTGGGCAAGGCTAAGGGAAAAAGGATTAAAGGATTAGGAAAAGATTGGATTTTAATTAACCTTCTCTACCCTATAAATTCCCTATTTTCCCCTACCCCTTTTTTAAAAGTGCATTTACAACTTCTTCTAATTTCATTCCCCTAGAAGCTTTAACTAATACTAGGTCATTTGGTCTTACTTGTTGTAATAAATCTTCAATTAATTTATTTTTATCTTCGAAGCTTTTTACTTTTGAAGAGTCCATTTGTTCAAAAGCTGACGTTGCTGCAAATTTACTTAATGGTCCAAAAGTATAAAGAAAATCGAAATGAAGATTTACAACTTCTTCTCCAATTTCTTCATGAAAAGCAATTTCTTGATCACCTAATTCTAACATGTCGCCAAATACAACAAACTTTCGATTATAACCCTTTAGTTCTGAAGCAAATAAAAGAGCCGCTTTCATTGATGTAACACTTGCATTATAGGCATCATTAATAATTGTTATTCCATTTTCATTCTTTAATAATTCCATACGCATTTTTGTCATTTCTAAATTCTGCATACCAGAACTAATTTCATCCCATGTTAATGAAAACTTTCTCGCAACTGCAATAGCTGCCAATGTATTACTAATATTATGTTTGCCTAGTACGCCCAATTTGAAACGGACATCCTTAGCTTTATTTATTTCAAATTCACTACCAGATTCATTCATTTCAATAAATGTTGGATATACATCATTACTTTCGCTTAAACCAAAAGTTTCGATTGTATAGATTAAGTTTTTATCTTTTGTACCTTCGATTAATAATGGTTCATCGCCATTAATGACAAGTAATCCGTTTTTTGATAGTCCCCTGGCAATCTCAAGCTTCGCCTTTGCGATACCAGCTCTTGAGCCTAGTTCCTGCATATGAGACTCACCGATGTTTGTAATTATTGCCGCGTCAGGTTCAGCTAAATTAGATAAAAATTCAATTTCTCCAAAATTGCTCATACCCATTTCTAAGACAGCAACCTCCGTATCTTCTGCCATCGCTAATACTGTTAACGGAAGTCCGATATGATTATTAAAGTTCCCTTGTGTTTTATGTACTTTATATTTTGCTGAAAGAATGCTAGTTAAAATATCTTTTGTTGATGTTTTCCCATTACTTCCTGTTATACCAACTATTTTACCATTCCACTCACTTAAATATGATTTAGACAGTTTTTGTAAAGCTTCTAATGTATCATCGACTAAGATGACAGACGCGTTTGTTGGTACATTTGAAAACTTTCTAGAACAAAGTACTGCACTAGCACCATTTTCAATTGCTTGAGGTAAAAATTGATGTGCATCGAATTTTTCACCGATCAGCGGTATAAATAATTTTCCATTTAAATCTACACGAGAGTCTGTTGAAACTCCGTTGATTGTTAAATCTTCACCCTTTAATTGGCTACCAGGGATCATATTAACAATTTGAGATAAAGTACGTACGATTGACATTGTCATCGACTCCTCTTCTATAGAATTTTTCTTCTATTCACATGAAAACACTATTCAACCATGAATAGTGTTTTCAATTGTTAAATATTATATTTAATTTGTTGTTTTTGTTCGTAACGTTCAATTGCTAGGTCTATTAATTTTTCAATTAATTTTGGATATGTTAATCCAGTAGCCTGCCATAATTGAGGATACATACTGAACGGAGTAAATCCAGGCATTGTATTAACTTCATTCATTAATACGCCACCATCTTCTGTTACAAAGAAATCAGCACGAGTTAAGCCTGAGCCATCGATTGCTTTGAACGCAACTTCTGCATAATGCTTAATTTTTTCATATGTTTCAGTTTCTACAGGAGCAGGGATAATTAGACCAGTATCGCCACTCTCATATTTTGCAGTATAATCATAAAATTCTACTGATGGTTTGATTTCTCCAACAACAGAACATTCAACTTGATCGTTACCTAATACAGCAATTTCAATTTCACGTCCAACAATGTTTTCTTCAATAATTATTTTACGGTCGAATTGGAATGCTTCTTCAAATGAAGCCATTAATGCTTCACGATTCTTAGCTTTCGTAATACCAACACTAGAACCTAAGTTTGCAGGTTTAACAAATACAGGATAGCCTAATTCTTTCTCGACTACTTCATAGCAAGACTCTGCATTTGCTTTCCACTCTGTTTTTAAGAAATGTACGTATTTAGCTTGAGGAATTCCAGCTTGAGCAAACAAGTTTTTCATAATCACTTTATCCATACCAGCCGCTGAAGCTAATACACCATTACCTACATAAGGAATATTTAATAGCTCAAGTAAACCTTGAACTGTTCCATCTTCACCATTTGGTCCATGTAATAATGGGAAAATAACGTCAACCGGGCCAGTTGAATCTTGATTTGAAGCTGCAGGAATAATTGATGAAGTTAACGCGACAGGAGCGATTTCATTTACATGTTGATCTTCATTTGAGAATTTTAAAGCTGCAACACTTTCTACTTTCCCCTCAATTTGTTTCCCTTGTAACCATTCGCCTTGTTCTGTTATATAAATTGGATACACATCAAATTTTGTGTGATCTAAAGCAGAAATAACGGCAAAAGCTGTTTGTAATGATACTTTGTGTTCAGCAGATTTACCGCCATATAATAATCCTAACTTAATCTTCATGATGTTCCCCCTACTATTTTTTGCTCTCCCTATTGTACCACTTTATACAAATGTGTATAAGCTTTTATGGGTAGAAACCTATTTTTCTTTACAACATATGCAATGATATCTGTTTTGTGATTTCTTTACAACTAAAAAAAGCATAGCTCTACTTGAACTATACTTAGTTTGTGGATAAGAGTAATAAGCTGACGAAGCAACAAAGAAATCAAGTGTCCTGAGAACTATTGCGCTATACCCTGTTTATTATCTCTAATCGCTACTTTTTCATCAAGTGAGCGATACATTATTCCTGATAGTACAACTCCTGTTCCAAGAATTATAAAAAGCCATATTCCAAGTTTTAAATCAAATAAAAATCCACCTAATAAAGGTCCAAGAAATCCACCAATCGTATATTTCATACTACCAACGGCCATGTAGGTCGCTCTTAATTCTTCAGGAGCAATATTCGCCACAAATGTCATTTGAACTGGCGACATGACCATTTCTCCAAAGGTGTAGTATATGAAGATAATTGCCAAGAAAAATAGAATCACCCACTTACCTAATCCAACTGTAAGCAATAATGGAGGTGCAAGGCCGATTGATAAAATACCTAAACCAAATAAGATAGTTCCATAAAACATCGTTTTTCCAATTGAACGATTCGATAAATAACTTGAAATTGGAAATTGCAAAAGAACAACTAACAATCCATTAAGCGACATTAAAAATGGGTAAGGATTCCACATACCAAATTGCGATTGAAAGGTTTGTTTAAAATAAAGTGGTAGCATTCCTTCAATTTGTGAGAAGCCCATTGAAATAATCACACCCGTTGCTACGTAAAAAATTAATAATTTATCAGTTCTAATGATTTTCATAACCTTTTTAAAAGGTATTTTCGTTACTTCATTCTTATCTTTAACATTCTTTTCCGCAGGAAGTGTTTCTCTTAATAGAATTAACTGTGCAATACTATAAAGTCCTAAAGTGATTGCTGCAATATAAAATAAACTGTCTTTCGAAAAGTAAACAACTGAACTTCCTAATAATGGACCGATCACAGTACCTACATTACTTCCAACCCTTAATAATCCATATGCTTCAGTTCTTTCTTCTGGTTCAGTTACATCAGCTACCATTGCAGATGCTGCTGGACTAAAGAACGAGTTACTAATGCCTAGTAAAATCGATAAAATTAAAAATGCTGTATAGCCTTCTGCTAAAGCAAAGGATACTAAAATAAGAGATGTTCCAAGCGTCGAAAAAACCATCATACGTTTTCGACCATATAAGTCAGCTAGTCTACCGCCAGCCATCGAACCAAATAATGATGCTATAGGTGAAATTGACATAATAAATCCTACCTTTAGCATTGAATCAACTTTTCCCTCTAGATATAGAGCAAAAAATGGCATAAGCATCATCATCGCACTACTCGTAATCGTTTCTCCAATCACTCTAATCCACACATTACGGTCCATACCTTTTAACTTTTTAAAAAAATTCATCCTTAAGCGACACCTCCTAGTGCATCATAACTTCCATATTTAAATCGTATCGGAAGAATTTTAAGTTTCAAATTACTTTATACACGTATCCGATAAAATATGTTACACAAAACAAAAGGGCGTTCAAATTGACTTTTCGTCAGCTGAACACCCACTCTTTTTTTAAACGTTTAAACTTGTTCTTTTGAAGAAATTGAGAACATCAATCCCAAAAAAGTACCTAATAGAAATAAGGTTGAACAAGAGCCCATCAATACTATGCTCACCGTTAAGCTTACGCTCGTATGTAAGAAACCGCTTCCAGTGAAATATAGTAAAAAAAGAATAAGACCAATAAAAAAGGCAATACCAGAATATTGAGTATATGTTTCGACGATTTCATAATCAGTGCGCTTCATAATGATTAACCTCCCGTTTCGGCTTTTTTGTGAATTGCAATACCTAATTTGTGACAACTTTGTGACACTTTTATATTAACACACTCATTTCGCAATTGTAAATATTTTCAGAAAACTTTTTAGAAAATATTTAGGACATCATTAAGAAACAAATGATTGGGTTAGATCAATACCATCCCCTTTCTAATATAAATAAACAAAAAAACCGAGATGAATAGACATCTCGGTTCAAATTTTAATTATTCCAATTAGATTGTACTTAGTTAAATATCCTTAGAGTCTATTTAAGAAAGATACTCTTATAATTACCATAGCCCTCTTCATCCATTTTTTCATATGGAACAAATCTTAATGCAGCAGAGTTTATGCAGTAGCGAAGGCCCTCAGGTCCAGGTCCATCATCAAAAACATGCCCTAGATGCGAGTCAGCTTCAGAACTTCTGACCTCAATACGCAACATCCCATGGCTATAATCCTTCTTCTCTTCAATTTCACCTTTTAAAATCGGCTTTGTAAAACTTGGCCATCCACAGCCTGAATCAAATTTGTCTAATGAACTAAATAAAGGAAGTCCTGATACGATATCAACATAAATTCCTTTTTCTTTATGATTCCAGAACTCATTTCTAAATGGTGGTTCAGTTGCATCTTCCTGAGTAACAGCATACTGAATTGGTGTTAGTTTTTGCTTTAACTCCTCTTGGCCCGTTTTCCAGTGTTCCTTTAAAAATTTTTGACGACCAGATCCTTTAAAGTAAAGTTGGTAACGAACCGGGTGCTTTTTATAATAATGCTGATGGTATTCTTCTGCTTCATAAAATGGTTTTGCAGATAAAATTTCAGTGACAATTGGTTTCTTGAAAACGCCACTTTTCTCTAGTTTATCTTTTGAAGCTAGAGCTTGTTCTTTTTGATTTTCATTATGATAAAAAATTGCAGTTTTGTATGAACTTCCTCGATCATTAAATTGCCCACCTACATCTGTTGGGTCAATTTGTTGCCAAAATAAGTCCAATAATTTTTCATAAGGATAGACTTCTGGATCAAATGTAATTTGAACAGCTTCATAATGACCTGTTAAATGAGTGCATACTTCTTCATATGTTGGGTTTTCTTTTTCTCCACCTGTATAACCTGACACAACTTTTATAATTCCGTCCTGTTGATCAAACGGTTTTACCATACACCAAAAACATCCACCAGCAAATGTAGCCAATTCTGTGCCCATACCATTACTCCTCCTAAAAATTGTCATTAATTATATTTACCATATATAAAAGACGATATAAATATTTTTGCTTAAAAAGACCGATTTCTAACTTGAAAGAATGAAGATTTGTATGTAAACTTATACGATAATTACACAGGAGGAAATATAAAAATGTTTGAAGAGTTTAAAAAGTTTGCCCTAAAAGGGAATGTACTTGATTTAGCAGTCGGGGTAATTATTGGTGGTGCATTTGGTAAGATCGTATCTTCTTTAGTTGCTGATATAATGATGCCTATTATTGGACTTATCATAGGAAAACAAAACTTTACTGGGTGGCAATTTTACGGGATTAAATATGGCTCATTCATCCAAACAGTAGTCGATTTCCTTATCATTTCGATTTCAGTATTTTTCTTTGTTCGATTAATTAATAAACTATCATTTAGAAGAAAAGAAGTAGAAGCAGCAAAACCTGTTGTTCCTACTAAAGAAGAAGCCTTGCTTATCGAAATACGTGATTTACTAAAAGAACAGGTTTCAAATCAAAAAGGTATAAGCTAAAAGCTTATACCTTTTTAATTTTCCCGTAAGACAATATAAAAAACCTCGTACTATACTAATTATAATACGAGGTTAGTAAACTATTAGAATTTTCCATAGCCTAAGAAGTGAGAACGAACCCAGCTATTACTTAAGCTGATTACGCTGATACCTTTACTTCCAGCATGAACCATTTTATTTCCACCAATGTAAATACCCATATGTGAAGGACCATTAATATAAGTATTTTGTAAGAATACTAGGTCACCAGGTTGTGGAGAGCTGATTTTAGTAGCATTGCTCCAATATGTTTTTACATTTCCACGAGAGATGCCGTATCCATTATGTGAATATACATACCAGATGAAACCACTGCAATCAAAACCGCTTGGAGACGTTCCGCCAAATACATAAGGTACACCTTGGTATTGTAAAGCATAATCTACAATTGAGTTTCCAGTTGCTGCTGGACCATCATTATTTGAACCTGAATTAGGTTTTGAATTTGAATGTGAACTAGAATTTGAGCTAGATTTCGAATCAGAATTTGAACTAGATTTAGCAGCTGGAGTGCTAACGCTGTCATCCTCATCATCATCGCTAGATAAAGCAGCTAGTTCAAGAGATTGTTGCTCAAGACGTTGAACTCTCTCATCTTCTTTTGCATTCTCTAATTCTTTAACAGCTAACTTTAAGTTTGCTTCAGCAGTATTTAATGATTTTTGTTTATCAGCTTGTGATTTAGAAAGTTCACTTTGTTGAGCAACTAAATCTTCTTTTGCTGTAACTAAAGATTGTTTCTTCTCATCAACAAGTCGTTTTTCTTTAACTACTTCTGCTTGTTCAGACTTTTGTTCTTTAATGATATTTTCATCAGCTTCAAAAAGTGTTGAGATTGAATTTACTCGATTAAAGAAATCTACGATTGAGTCTGAATTAAATAAAACGTCTGTTACTAGATTAACTTTTGGTTGCTTTTGCATTGCAACTAAACGATCCTCTAATAAATCGTTACGTTTTTCAATTCTGTCTTGTAAATATGTAATTCTTGTTTTTTTATCTTTAATAATTTCTTCTGTTTCAGAAATTTCTGCCTTTTTTGCTTCTATGTTTTGCTTAGTTGTTTTAATTTGATTATCTATTTTCTCTATCTCGTTGCTTAATTCTTTAAATTGTGATTGGAACTTATCTACTTCAGCTTGCTTTTTTTCAACTTTGCTATCAGCTAATACTGAAGCATTTGGCGCTAATGATAATACTATTGTACTTGCCATCGCCAGCACTGCTAGTTTTTTTCTTAACATTTCAGCGTTCTCCTCTCGCTAATCTACGTAAATATTTATACCATAGATTCCCGAAGAGAGTCGCAATTGTTACAATATTGTAATATAAATGATAAATATGTCTTTATATGTCGATAAATTATCATCTTTTATTAAAGAAAACGAAATAAAACACTTCTATATTATATAGAAGTGTCAGTATTGAGACAAATAACACAAAAACGTTAATTATCTAGAGTTTTCGATGTAAACTCTGTCATTTCTAACTAAATCTTCATATGTTTCTCGACGAACTACTTCTCTTGAAGCACCATCTTTAACAAATACTACTGCTGGGCGACGGATACGGTTATAATTATTAGCCATTGAATAGCCATAAGCACCAGTGCAAGATACAGCTAATAAATCATTGTTTTCTACAACAGGTAATTTACAATCCCAAATTAGCATATCGCCACTTTCACAGCATTTACCAGCAATCGATACAACTTCTTTATTCTCATCATTTGCTCGATTTGCAAGCATCGCTTCGTATTTTGATCCGTATAGGGCAGGACGAATATTATCAGTCATTCCCCCATCAACAGATACATATTTACGAATTGAAGGAAGAGTTTTTGTTGAACCAATCGTATAAAGTGTTGTTCCAGCTTCACCAACAATACTACGTCCAGGCTCTAACCATAATTCTGGTAATTTGTAGTCTAGCTCTTCACATTGTTGTTTAATAATAGTAGTAATTTTTTCTATATGTTTAGCAACAGCTAAAGGCTCGTCTTCTGAAGTATAGCGAATACCGAAGCCCCCACCTACATTTAATATTTCAGCTGTAAAACCTAAATCGTTTTTAAGTCCATTTAAAAAGCTCATTAATACATTGATTGCATGAACAAATCCATCTGGTTCGAAAATTTGAGATCCTATATGTGAATGTACACCTAATAATTTTAGGTTATTTGAATTTAATGAAACTTCCACTGCTTCATTAGCTTGACCTGACATAATATCGAATCCGAATTTAGAGTCTTCTTGGCCCGTCATTACATATTCATGTGTATGTGCTTCAACACCTGGCGTAACACGTAATAATATTGATACTTCTTCATTACGTTGTTCAGCTAGGGCCTGTAATACTTCTAGCTCAAAGAAATTATCGACTACAAAACAACCGATTTTTGCATTTAAAGCTTCTTCAATTTCTTCAATTGTTTTGTTGTTTCCGTGAAAGTGAATTTTCTCAGCTGGATATCCTGCTTGCAAAGCTGTATATAACTCTCCACCAGAAACAACGTCTAGACATAGACCTTCTCTTTCTATTAAACGGGCTTGTTCAACGCATAGGAACGCTTTACTCGCGTAAGCAACTTGATATTTCATTCCCGTTTCTCTTAAAGCTTCATGGAATTCCCTACATTTTGATTCAATTAATGCTTCGTCATAAATGTATAGAGGCGTACCGTAATTTTTTACTAAATCTACAGTATCACAACCTCCGATTTCTAAATGTCCTTCATTATTAATTCGACTATTACCATGTAAATACATTCGTATTCTCCCTTCAAATCAAATGTAAGATCATTCTAAGAAGCTTCCTTCAATGTATTAGTGTATTAAAAAAGACACATGAAGGATATGTTCATGTGCCTATCGCTTTTAAAAAAGGACTTAGCCAATCACATCTCTTCAATAGCTCTTCACAAACACATGTGACAGTACTACATTTATTAAATGTAGTCCCAGAAATAAAATGTGTGGCAATTTATTTCTTCGGCATAGGATCCTTTCTCATTTCGTCATAAAACCCACAGTTCTCTAAAATGATACTCATATACAATGCAACCTCTACGAATAGACTGTTATTTTTTATATTAGTCTATGTATAACACAGTCTAAAAATAGATGTCAAACCATTTTTAAAATAATTGTCGATTTATATTCACTTGCACACACAGCTTTTTCTTTCCAAAAATAGTGTTTATACTATAGAATATGTTTTATGCGAGAGAAAAGGTGATTCAAAAATGAAAAATCATTTCAAAAAATATAAATTAAATTTTAAAAAAACAAACCACTAACAAACTGTTAGTGGTTTTTCTTTTTTGTTGCCTTATTACAAAACTCTTAACTTGAGTAGAAAAAATTGGACAGGGGTGAATAGATTGCGTTCAAGCAAAATAGCAGTACTTTCAATATGTAGTAACACTTTCATCGTTTTATTAAAATTAATTGTCGGGATTTTTACTGGTTCGGTAGCGATTATCTCTGAAGCAATTCATTCTTTATTGGACTTAGTTGCTTCAGTCATTGCATTTTTCTCTGTAAGGATTTCAAACAGACCGCCCGATAAGGACCACCCTTATGGTCATGGTAAGTTTGAAAATATTTCAGGTACGGTCGAAACAATCTTAATATTTGTAGCTGGTATTTGGATTATCATTGAATCTGTTGAAAAACTACTTCATCCTACCCCAATTAAAATGCCAATTATCGGTGTAGTCGTCATGTTAATTGGAGCGTTGATCAATTGGAGAGTAGGAAAAATCGTTGAAAAAGTAGGAAATGATACTCATTCTGTTGCAATGCAATCAAACGCTTTGCATTTATTAACAGACGTTTATTCATCACTCGGAGTTGCAGTAAGTTTAATTTTAGTAAGTCTTACTGGTTGGGAATTTCTCGATGCATTAATCGGAATTGGAATCGCAATTTATATAATGAAGGAATCAATTGAACTTGGACGTAAGTCGTTTACCCCCCTACTTGATACTGGACTTTCTACAGATGAGTTAAAACAAATCGAAAATGTATTATATTCTTTCAAATCCCAATTTATCGAATACCATGACTTACGCACGAGACGTTCGGGTGCTGAGGAGCATATAGATTTTCATTTAGTATTACCATCACACATGAGCATTGAAGAAGCCCATTTACTATGTGACAAAATAGAAGAAGAAATAAAAAAGGTTTTAGTAGATCCTAAAATATTAATTCATGTCGAACCAGAAAATGAAAGGATACAAAAACTTGATATTTTAAATGCAAGATCAAGAGAAGAGCGGGAATTGCAAGGAGTAGGAAATTCATTAAAGGGATAAATCGCCATCAGTAATTAAAAAAACCCACAAGGATTTAAAACCTTGTGGGTTGCATTCTATTTAAAGGACTTTTATTAAATAATAATTTCATCGGAAGGTTGCTCTGAGTCGTCCCCTTTTAATTTTTGAGCTCTCATTGTAACCATTGCATAGCCGATCGCCATAATTATGCCAAAAACATATCCACCAACTGTAAAGATAATTGTACGTGAATAATATGCTTTTAATCCATACGTATCAACCATCCACCATTGTGCAATTGCAAATACTATATCTTTAATAATCCATGCGACAAACAAGTACTGAAACACTTTAAATAGTGAAGGATGTTTATATAATTTCTTACTTTCTTCACGATCTTGCCCCTGTATTGCAGCAATATCAATCATAAAATAATATGGTAATGGCTTTTTCAAAGCCATTAAAATTAAAAATACCCCTACAACCCCAAAGTGATAATACACATTGTACAAAATTAAGTTTTTTGCAGAACCTAATGCCATTAAATCAACGGCAGTACTAACAGTTAATGTTGAGATAATAAAAATACCAGTAACATTAAACTGTTTAGTATACCAAAAACGGAATAAAGTATATAAGATCCCTGGAACCGTCGGTAAGAGCATCGCCCAATAGTCACTAAAATAGTGTTGTAAAACTTTATATAAAACAAGCGGAAATACTAAATACAAAATTAGATCGTAAATAATTAAATTACTTTCTTTCTTCATTTATATAACCTCGTTTTTTTAGACCATTTTCGTCATAATCGTTGCTATTTAATATTATTATCAATGTTACTAAAAAACAAAAATCAATCAGAAAGAGCCATATTTTATTTTGAATTACCACAATTTTCAAACTATCAAATTGACAAATTGTTAAACTTGATTATAACAAAAAAATCTAAAAGCATAAACTCCTAGATTTAGTGTGTGGACAAAAGTTAAAAAATAACACTATTGGCTAAGTGATCTTTTTAAACCATTTATTAATCCGGCATGTAGCCCTTCATGGAAAATGTTAAAGCTAATCATGTCTCTAACAGTCTTTATTTCAAAACTACCTAGTTTCATCTCTTTTGGAATGATTTCATCTAAACGTCCTTCATATGTAGAAATAACTTGTTCAACTTGCTGTTCTAATAATGTAACAATTTCCTCATATGATGGTGGCTCCTCTTGCCAGTCATCCGGTTTAGTCCCACCCTTAAAAAAATCAATGAATTCCTTAGAAAGTTGGCCAGCATCACCAGTGTTAGCATAAAGTAATTGCTCATATGCCCCTAGTACATGACCGGCATTCCAAAGAATATTATTATTGAATCCTGCAGGTATTACATCTACAACTTCTCTTGAAACAGAACTAAGAACTTTCAAAGTATAAACCCTTGTAAACCTAAGTTGTTCAAAAATAGCATCTGCCATCTTGATCCCTCCATATAATGTCATTACTGATATTATCGTATCACGAATGAGGGATATTTTTCATAAAAAAAGATGTTATCTCCCTAGACACAAACGGTCGTTTAAACAATAATTGAGAAACAAAAAAGGAGCCTCAATAGATGAGACTTCCTCCAAATATATTAAATATAAAAATTCTATCATTCTCTTAAAATAAAACCATTGATCCTGGTCCAGTGAGCAATAACCCTACTGCAGCTGCAATAATTAATAGATTAAACTCAAATCCGTTCGAACTATTCCAGAATCCATTCTTTATATGAACCTTTATTACTGCTACTGCCATCACTACTATTATTAACCATGCGCCTATTTCTGTATATACACCAGCCGCTACAAAGAATCCACCTACAATTTCTGCCGCTCCTGTTATAAAAGCAAAAAATGCACCAGGTTTGATTCCAATCGACTCTAACCATTGTCCAGTTCCTTTAATACCGTAACCACCAAACCAACCAAATACTTTCTGCACCCCGTGACCTAATAAAATAATACCTAAAACAAGTCTAATAACTAATAGGCCTTCATCAAGCATATCTCCACCTCATTTCTCTTTAATTTGAGATATTTAGTGCATAATTATTTTTATTCATTTTTTGACATGTTTATGACCTTTATTATTAATTTTTAAAAATGAATCAGTTTTCTTGTAATTGAGGAATAGAATACTATAACAGAAGATTTTCTAACTTAAAAGGAGAGCATAAATCATGAAAAAAGTCGTTCCACTAACTGTAATCGGCTTTTGGATTTTAATGCTACTACTCGCTATTCGATATCATTTATTTCATTTATCATTGCAAGATATAAAACATTTTATTGCTAATTCTTCCATCAATCCGATGCTATTATTTGTCGCTATTTTCTGTGCAAGAATCTTTCTATTTATTCCTAGCTCTGTATTAATTGTAGTAGGTAGCTTGTTTTTTCACCCGTTTGAAACCATTCTCTTATCATTAATCGGAATGGCTATCACAGAAACAATTATTTACTTATTAAGTAGAAGTATTTTAAGTGATTCAATCCAGCAATTCATGGAGAATAAATATCCTTCTCTATTTGAAGAGATTATTTCGAACCGAAAGAGATACTTATTCTTAACAGTTGCAACTCCTCTAGCTCCGACAGATGGCGCATGCTTTATCGCAGCCTCCACTAATATGAAATACTTGTCCTATATTGCAATTGTTATTGCTGGTAATATTCCGATTGCAGTTCTTTATACCTTATACGGAAATTTCTTGCTTGGCTCGCCATGGATTACAATCTGTATTACTGCTACAATCTTAGTCGGATTTTTCATTTACTTTTCTTTAAAAAAGAGACAAAAAAAGGATACTCATTTCTCAGCCTAAACTTTATCAAACTAAGTATTTTCAAAAATTGTTAATAAATAAATCGATTTATATATATAAATTAAACTATACTAAGATTAATTAAAATTTTTTAAGAAATCGAGGTAAAAAGATGGAAACAAATAAGATTTTGTCCTCATTATGTTATTTTAGTGTATTCTTCGCACCTTTCTTATTCCCAATAATTGTTTATTTCGTCGCAAAAGATCAACAACTAAAATCGCATTCTAAACGAGCATTTTTTTCACATATACTCCCATTTCTAACAATTATTATTTTAGCGATTATTTCACTTTTCACTTTTAATACTTTTGGTGATGGTGCAGGTTTTGCTCTTATTGGTGGATTTGTATTAGCATTCATTGTTAATTTAATTGTCTTTATATGGAATATTGTTCAAGGTATAAAAGTATTGATGTAAATTCGTCATGTTTTCTACATTATTTCTCAGGAAATTTTTAATTTCGACAAACGTAATTTTATACTTCTTATTAAATAAAAAGGCAATGTAAGGTTAAACCATTACATTGCCTTTTTTATTATTCACTTTGTGACACGTAAGCTTTTTTTGAATTAGTTCGCTTAATTGATTTCTTAATCATAAATGATAAAGAGAAGATGCAGGCAATTAAAATGGAGCTAGTTAAAGCTATTTGCGATGTTGTTAAAGAGAAAAATTTGGCCAAATATACAGAGTATGATAGTAGGGATGATGTAATTAATTTTGAAATTGAAGCAATTAATAGAAACTTTTTGAAAGATACTTTGCTAATTCCTGCCCCGACACAGATAATTTCATCTGGTAATATCGGAATGATAAACATTAAAGTTAAAATAATTGTTTCATTTTTTTTGACATATTCCTGATATTTTTTTAACTGTCTTTCATTAACAAACTTTGAAACTAATTTAAGTCCACCTATTCTTGCTAAGAAATACATAATGACAATACCTAAAGTTGAACCTAAAAATCCAATTAACGCTCCTGAAAACGATCCGATTACAGCACTACCCGCAGGAATAGTAAGTGCTTCTGGTAAAGGTAAAAAAATCGGTTGAAATAAACAGATTAAGAAAAATAATAATTTTGCAGTTGTAATATGATTAGTTAATATTCGCTCAACTCCGTACGTATCTACGAATACCAGAAATTGACTAGCATAAAATAGAATTCCAACTATCGATATACAAAGTAGTAAACTAATTAGCGCTATTTTTGTAACCTTTAAAAACTTTTTATGATTTGATACAACCAGATAGAAATCTAGTAGGAGAATGCCCATGATTGCAAAAATAAATGATATTTTATAGATCGTTACGACAGTAGGTAAACTAATGACTAATATTAAGATCGATATTGTAGCTAATACTATGTGTAACGTAAGTTCTTTCATCGTATTAAACTGTTTATTCTCTTTCTTCAAAGTAATCAACTCCTCTACTAAAGCTTGACCGTTCACAAATATTTTTCGCTACTATGTTTATAGTAACGAAACGGTATATCATTTGAAACGAACTTAAGTATTAAACTTAGTAAGTCTTAAGTCTTAAGTCTTACGGGAGGAAGTTTTTGCAAATGAAAATTGTTATATTCGAATATTCGACTCTTAATACAAAATGCCTCTTTGATTTAAATAGATTAAATAATTTTTTTGTAAGATTAGATGTACAAACGCTTCACATTCGATTAAAAATAAAAACGACCGTCGAAGATTTGACAGTCGTTTACTTTTATTCTTTAATTAAAAATCAAAATTGTCAGGGTCTGGACCAACACGGTGGTTTTGGTTCAGAGAGTTGATTTGGTTCATATCTTCTTCTGTTAGTTCAAAATCGAAAATATTTGCGTTTTCTTGAATGCGATGTTCTTTGATTGATTTTGGTATGATTACAACACCGTTTTGTACATGCCAACGTAATACAACTTGAGCAATTGATTTATTATGTTTGTTTGCTATTTGTAATAAAGTTTCATTCTCAAATAATTGTCCTTGCATTAAAGGAGCCCATGCTTCTACTTGAATTGAATTTTCTTTTAAAAATTCTCTTAGTTCAACTTGACTTAACATAGGATGTAACTCAACTTGATTGATCATAGGCATTATTTCAGCATTAGCCATTACTTCTTTCAAGTGGTGAATTTGGAAGTTACTCATTCCAATTGCTTTTACTTTACCATTTTTGTATAGTGTTTCAAGTGCTTTCCACGATTCAACATATTTACCTTCTACTGGCCAGTGGATTAAATATAGGTCTAAATAATCAAGGCCTAGTTTTTTCAAACTCAATTCGAAAGCATCTATAGTTGATTGGTAGCCTAGATCAGCATTCCATACCTTTGATGTAATAAATAAGTCTTCACGTTTAAGACCATTTTCTGCAAGAGCTTCTCTAATTCCTTGCCCTACACCTTCTTCGTTTTGATAAATCGCTGCAGTATCGATACTACGGTAGCCATTTCGTATTGCAGCTTTTACAGAATCAATTACGACTTGACCGTCTTCTACTTGGAAAACTCCTAAGCCTATTACTGGCATTTCTAAACCATTATTTAATTTAACTAAATTATTCATTTTTATTTCTCCTTTTTTATATATTATTTTTTAAAATTCACTTTTTCTCTTTTCTAAAGAAGCGCTCCAAATGCTTAACAGAACTGCTCCTAATACCATGATTCCACCTATCCACGGTGTATGAATCAAGCCGATTGTATCTACAACTAAACCGCCTATAAATGCTCCAATTGCAATACCTACGTTGAATGCTGCTATGTTTAGCGCTGATGCAATATCTACAGCAGTTGGGACATACTTCTCAGCTAATTTCACAACGTAAATTTGTAGACCAGGTACATTCATAAAAGCAAGCAAGCCTAAGAAGAAAATCGTTACAATTCCTACTAGTTTAAATGGTGCCGTAAAAGATAGAATGATGAGAACAATTGCTTGAACGGCAAACATCCACGTTAGTGCTTTTAAAGGATTTTTATTAGCCGCTTTTCCACCGATCGTATTACCAAGTGCTACTGCAATTCCATAAACGAGTAAGATAATACTTACAGAGTTTGGAGCAAAGCCGGTAATTTTTTCAAGGATTGGTGATAAGTATGTGAATGCTACAAAAGTACCTCCATATCCTAATGCTGTAATAGCAAAGGCTAAAAGTAATGGTCCATTTTTTAAAACTTTCAGGTTATCACTAAATTTTGATGCCGGTGGCTGTTTAATTGATTTTGGAACTAATATTGCAATTGCAATGATTGCAATAACACCTAATAATGCTACAGCTCCAAAAGTTGATCTCCATCCAAAATGCTGACCAATAAATGTGCCTAATGGAACACCTGTTACAGTCGCAACAGTCAAGCCTGTAAACATAAATGCAATTGCACTTGCACGTTTGTTTTCAGGTACTACATCCGCTGCAATTGTTGAACCGATTGAAAAGAATACACCATGTGAAAATGAAGTAATGATTCGAGCAACTAACAATAGACCAAAACTAGTTGAAAAGGCTGCAACACTATTACCAATGATAAAAATAATCATTAATAGCATTAGTAACGATTTCCGACCAATTTTGTTTGTTAATGCGGTTAAAATTGGTGCCCCAAATGCAACACCCATCGCATATCCAGAAATTAATAATCCCGCTAATGTGATTGAAATTTTCAAGTCACCAGCTAGAGTTGATAATAAACCAACGGGAACAAATTCGGTAGTTCCAATCCCAAATGCACTAACAGCAAGTGCCATTAACGCGGGAGTGCCACTTTTTTTCTCTTGCATTTTAATCGAAGCAGCAGTCGAACTCATATAAAATCCTCCTTATTATTTTTATTGTGAGTTTTATTATTAGCTTGAATACAAAGAGACATGGCGCCTGAATAAAGTCTCATTGTCATTCAAAACATAAATGAAATGAAATTGTAAAAGATTAACGTCTTCCTCTATACATTTAAGTAACAATGGAAAAAATACTTTTCGTAAATGTTTGTTAATCAATTAACTATTGTCATTATGAGCGATAGGATTAAGTAAAAGAAGTATGTACTTTGAAGTGATATAGTTACTTTTTAGTAACATTTAAGAGAATAAAGGTTTAAAACAGAGAAAAATTTATAAAAAAGTTTTTACCGGACTAGAAACTACACAGTTTGCGAAGAGAATGTTATGATATTTGAATCATTAAAAATATGTTGCGTAGTTTTGATTAAAAATGAATGAAGGAGAGGAGAAAAATGAAAAAATACAATATTCCAGTTGAAGCTTCATTAGATGTAATCGGTGGTAAATGGAAGGTTGTGATTCTTTGTCATTTGACAAAAGGCACGAAAAGAACTTCTCAGTTAAAAAAATTAATGCCGAACATTACCCAAAAAATGTTAACTCAGCAGCTAAAGGAATTGCAGGAAGACAATATCGTTCACCGAAAAGTATTTAATCAGGTTCCGCCAAAAGTAGAATATTCCTTAACGGATTACGGATGGTCTTTAAAAGAAGTATTAGATCTACTGTGCACTTGGGGAGAAAATCATATTGAAACAATGTATCCTGACAAAAATGACGTACTTCTTCCACCAGTTGAGGATGAAGTAACTCTATAAATAAAAAACTCCTTTTTCTATTAAGAAAGGAGTTTTTTTCTGCAATCTAATTTAAATCCACTTTAATTTTTTGGGCTTTAGCAATTACTTTATGTTGATCATCTAATACATCACTAGTTGTTAGCTCAATCCATTTCAAGCTAGGATCAGTATGATCGACTATAAATCCCATTGCGCCTTGCTTTGAACTATTAGGATTGATTTCCCCGCCTAAATATTCGATATAGAAGTCATCTTTAAATTCCTTTACTTCATTATTACTTGTCGTCAAATGGGCAACTGGACCAAAGTGTAATTGTTTACTCGAGTGATTAATGATTTCTACCTCTACCTTAATGAATCGAAAACTCTCATAGCTTTCTGTATAATAATGAAAATAATCCATTAAAGAATACGTTGGTAAGTTTTTAATAAGCTTAATCTGTTTAATTTTCATATCAATCGGCCCAATTGAATAGGACTTATTTAATGAAGCAATGCCCTCTAAGGTAACTTCTCCTTTATCATCTTTCAGTGTTTGACCTTTAAGAAGTAAACTCGTATCATCTGAAACCTGTGGATTTGTCACATATACATCGTCTAAAGACTTTGCTCGGCTTTTGGAGATTGTAGAGACGTTTTTTATATTCTCTGCTGAAGCAGTTGTTTTTTCCTTCTGAACTAAACTACATCCTGAAAGCATTAAAGAAAGTAAAATAAATGGAATCAATTTTTTCATATAAATCCCCTTTCATCCTTAAATCCCGTTAAATAAGGTCATTTAACGGGATTTGATTTATTACTTATTTACCATTCTTTAAAATTCTAAAGATGTTTTTTGCTTGGTCAGTATTATCAATTTTCCCTGCAAATAATTGGCTGCCAGGTCCATACGCATAAACATTTACGTCTTCACCTGTGTGACCACCAGTAGTCCAACCAGTTACTGAACGCTTATCAAAAATTGCTTCGATTGTATTATCAATCTCTAACATATTTTTTGACTCTGCCGCTTTTTTAACAGATTGAATTTCTTCAGGTTTTAATTCTATGTTAATATTCGATTTTAATGTTTTTTCTACATCTGCGCCTTTACTAATTTGTTCAGCCATGAAATCAGGAGTACGTTTAGCTGCTGCAATCGGTGCCCCGTACCAATTGTAATCACCTTTTGCGCCAATAGAATAGCCACCTGTTGAGTGGTCTGCCGTTGCAACGACTAATGTATGCTTGTCCTTTTTAGCAAATGCAATTGCAGCTTTAAATGCTTTTTCAAAGTCTTCCATTTCACTCATTGCCGCAACGATATCGTTATCATGTCCAGCCCAATCAATTTGACTACCTTCTACCATTAAGAAGAAACCATCTTTATCTCTACTTAATTTATTAATAGCTGTATTTGTCATATCACTTAATGACGGCATAGATGCTTCACGGTCGATCATCTTCGGCATTCCACCAGGAGCAAATAAGCCTAATACTTTATTGTTTTTATCTTTTAACATTTGATTTTTATTCGTTACATAAGAGTAGCCATCTTTTTTAAATAGCTTTGTTAAATCACGATCCTCTCTTACAAAGTTACTTAATCCACCACCAAGCATGACATCTATTTTATGTCCACCTTTAATTAGTTCATCATAATAATCATCCGCAATTGCATTCATATTTTTACGACTTACATCATGAGCTCCATAAGACGCCGGTGTAGCATGTGTAATTTCTGAAGTAGCTACAAGCCCTGTTGCTTTTCCTTTTTCCTTTGCAGCCTCAAGCACTGTTTTTACTCTTGTCCCATCATTATCTACGCCTATTGCTGCATTATAAGTTTTAACCCCCGCTGACATTGCCGTTGCCGCTGCCGCAGAGTCAGTAATATTTTGCATTGGATCCTCAGGATATGTCATTTGTTGCCCTACTAAATAATGATCAAATTCTGTTTGTTCTACTACTTTTGTTTTTGGATTATCTTTTAAATAACGATAAGCAGTCGTGTATGATACACCCATTCCATCTCCAATTAAAAAGATCACATTTCTAATTTCATTCTTGTTTGTTTCCTTAGCTTGTACTGTATGATTTGCAAATGAGCCAATAAACGAACCAAATGCCATCGTTGAAAGCACTGCAACTGGAATTAACTTTTTCTTAAGTTTGTTTCTGAACATAAAATAAACCTCCCTAAAATTAAAAATTCATTAGATTTTACTTCTTAATTTTAATGAAATTTTATTAATCCACTTTGGAGGTTCTGTAAATAAAATATAAAGAATTATTTTTGATAAATTAATTTTCTTAATTAAAACTAACCAATACTCTTTTGAAAGGATTACAAATATAAATTGTCTTGTTAAGTCTACTTCACAAATACATCACATTTTTGAACTAAAATATCTAATTGAATAGAGTGGTTAATTTAACTAAAATAATATTTCATAATTACAAGTTTTTACCTTATATTAAATTAAGCACAAATTTTTACATAAGAAGGAGATTTATATGAAAAAAGGTTTATCAATCATTATTTTACTGCTATTTTTATTCCCAACTATGGCGAGTGCTCATACTAAGCTTGTTTCATCTAATCCATCAAATGGGCAAGTGATAACTGAACCAATTAAACAAATTAACCTTGAATTTGAAGAGGCTCTTGAGCAACTAGGTACGATCAAATTGTATAAAGCTGGGACTGCCACAGCTGTTACAAATGTTTCTATTAAAAGTAATAAATTAATTGCTGATCTACCAAATAGTTTAGAAAATGGTGATTATAAGATTGAGTGGAAAGTAGTAAGTGAAGATGGTCATCCAATAACAGGTCAAATTCCTTTCAAAGTACAATTAAAGCAAGCTGAAACTAAAACGACAACTGAAAATAAAACAACTGACAAGGCAGTTAAGGATCAAACACCAACTAAAGAAAAACAAAAAGAGGCTACTCCTAAAAAGGAAAGATCTAAATATCTTATTCCATTAATTGCAATCGGGCTATTTGGAATTGCATTAATGGTTGGTGGAGTTGTTCTTTGGAATAGAAAATGAGTTATATCGTTCCAATCACTGAGTTCATAACTTATATCCTTTATTCGATATTAGCAGGAAAGTTTGTATTAGATTTTGTACCTTCAGATAAAAAACCAACAAACAGCATTTCGAAAGGTACTGTTTATTTGGTTATTGTCGGCATAGTATTCTTTTCACTATTTCCTGCTCTACGAATTATTACTTTTTTCCTAGATGATGTTCATCTTAAAACAGCCATTTATTCTGTTTTCATTAAAACAGCTGTAGGTAATGCATGGATTTACTCGAGTATGTTTGCCATTATGCTTGTCATTAATATTTATAGCGATGGTAAAAAGTTTTTTAATTTCTTTTGGTTATTCATGATGATTTTAAGTATCGGTTATGCAGGTCATATTACCTCTATGAACTTTTGGACGGGTTTTATCTTTCAAAGTAGTCATTTTCTAATGGTTTCTATTTGGAGTGGAATTCTATTTAATGTCACTTGGCTTGCTAAGGACACTAATAACTATGGTCGATTCTTAAAATGGTTTACACCTTTAGCCATCATATGTGTCGTCATTATTTTTATTAGTGGTATAGTCTTAATGCTAGAAGTTGTTAAATTAAAAGACTATACGAATGCTTGGTTACTTCCTTATGGACAGATGTTACTGTTAAAGCACATTAGTATCATTCCAGTATTGTTTTTTGCTTTTTTCAATGGTGTACTAATGAGAAAGTCCGCTGAAGGCCCTTCAAGTAATATTCGAGGTTGGTTAAAAGCAGAGTATATTACAATCATAATTGTGTTCTTTTTTACAGCTATAATGGGTACTAAATCTCCACCGCATAATATTAATTTAACTTTGCAAAATGAGGGTTCGTCTAAATGGATTGAGTGGATTATGGGGATTGATATTACTTTACCTATTAAAATAGCTTTTACTTTTACATTTGAAGGTACGATGTTAATGAGTATGTCGATCATCTTCCTAGTGTTACTAGTAATCAGCTTTATGAAAAAGATAAAAATCATGCTACCAATTGCATTTAGTCTTTGCTTTGTGATTACAATGTATCTTGGACTAATGTATAGCGTATCAGTTCAGTAATAAAAGATTGTACTATGTTAAGTACAATCTTTTATTGCTGTTGAAAAAAGAATTTGTCGATTAAATTGTTGGATTGATCATTGATAAGTAAGTTGTGTCATATGATTTCCACTACAGGGTGCTCGCTTTCCATGGGGCGAGATCTGAGCCTCCTCGGCGCCGCCTGTGGGGTCTCAGCCTTCCCGCTTCTCCCATAGGAGTCGAGCACCCTTTCGTTCCAATCAACTTCTTGATAAAAAAATAATAATCTTAAAAATAATAGAATAGTCAATTGATCGAATGAATTATCCTTTATTAATCAAATTGTAACTTATGATGACGACTTAGACATCTTAATATTGTTCGTCAAAAAAGAAGATATTTTAATTTTCGCTAGTTAGTTAAAACATTAAAACAATATTAAATATACATTTTTCATAGAAATTCATTTAAGGTTGGTATTTTCAATATTGACTACAATATATTTCAACACTCTGAAAAAAAGATTGTACTATGTTAAGTACAATCTTTTTTTATCTAAATTTTAACGTCCGTGTCTCCATTTAGTTGGCTTTCCTGATGAAGGGCAATTAGGGAACTTTTGTCCTGCTTGTAATTCAATATGCTCCCCGTCTTTATCAGTATAATAGCCCGAAATCATTACTGTTTCACCTGTATCATGTGTATGTCCAAATCCTTGATTATCCATTATAAACCTCCTTTTCAACTGAACTAGCATTACTATTTCCTTCATCAAAGTTAATTATTCGATTCCTTTATCTTTTTTAAGATTTTTGGTTATCTTTCTCGATTTTGTTTATCATGTACGATGTTTCTCCACTTTAAGTCCCCTCGCTCTAGACCGTGTATTAAAATTTCTGCTGTACCCATGTTCGTTGCTAAAGGAATTGAGTAAACATCACATAAACGAATTAAAGCCAAAATATCCGGTTCATGCGGTTGCGCTGTAAGTGGATCGCGAAAGAAGATAACAATATCCATCAAATTCTTAGCTATTAAGGCACCAATTTCCTGATCTCCCCCAAGCGGTCCAGAATTAAATCGATGTATTTTTAAATTTGTATTTTCCATTATTTTTGTTCCAGTTGTTCCTGTTGAATATAATTCATGTTTAGATAAAATAGATTCATATGCCATTGCAAAATTTACTAAATCTTTTTTCTTTTGATCGTGTGCAATGAAAGCAATTTTCAACGTCAACATTCCTTTCTTTTAGGAAAAATGGATTTCCAATTTCAGCAATTGTTCGTATTAAACAATTAGGAAACGACTCCATTCAAATTTATTTTTATTTTTTACTTCTTTGTATCTGTTATTCTACAATTGCAATTTAGTATTATAAAATCCGGCTTATGCCTTTTTACTACTCATATTAGAAGTTGGAATCCGAATAGTAAACGTACTTCCTTTTCCAACTTCACTATTTACTTGAATAGTTCCATTATGAATTTCCACGATCCATTTTGCAATCGCCAAGCCTAAACCATGGCTTCCAATTTGTCTAGATCTTGATTTATCAGATCGATAAAAACGGTCAAATATTCGGGCATGGTCTTCCGGTTTAATCCCAATACCAGTATCTGTTACTTTGATACATAGTTCATTTTCTTTATCTGAAAGGACTAACTGGACCTCTCCTCCAGTAGGTGTATACTTAATCCCATTATCTATTAATATATATAAGAGCTGTGATAACTTTTCAGAGTCTCCCGTAGCGATTACATTCTTTGGAGCAGTTAAGTTTAAATGGATTTGTTTTGATGCTGCTAACGGTTGTAGAGATACAATCGCCTTTTCTGCAATGGAGCGAAACTCAAACTTTTCTAATTTAACTTCAACTTGATCCGAGTCTGAACGAGCTAAAGTTAATAATCCGCTGACTAAGTTTGTCATCCTTTTTACTTCGTCTTTCATATTAAATAAAAGCTTTCGAGAAAAATCATCTTTCTCTGTATCGATCGTCATTTCCATTGCATCGATCGACGATAACAAAACGCTTAATGGTGTTCTTAACTCATGAGAAGCATCTGCAACAAATTCGCGTTGTCGATTAAATGATTTAAAGATAGGGATCATCGCTTTTTTTGACATAAAAAAACTAATATATAGTGCAACTCCAGAAAATACGATTGTTAAGCCAATCAATATGATGACAACAAATTTAAATAAATGATAAACATCCGAAATATCTTTACCAACATAGATTGTACCGATGAAATCTCCTTTATAAAATAGTGGTTTACCTGATACCATCAAATTAATCTCTTTTCGATTTGAAGGAACATGTATTTCATGATCATGGAATTTTCTCATGTCCTTTTCAAACTCTTCATGTTCTACTTTAATTTTTACCTTTCGGGTTTCATTCCCTTTGGGAATCCAACCTTTCATATGCTCAAACAACTTAGACCTTATTTGCGGGATATCCTCCTGTCCCATTATTAATTCGCCACTTGGATTAACTACATAATAAAAAAATTGATCTACACCTGCTAAAACTACTTCTTGGTTATCGTCCTGAAGGTTTCCTTGTTGATTTTGAGTCATATAATTTTCGATAACTTTTGCTTCTTGACTAGCCAATGATTCCACTGTACGTCTTTGATCATTCATTATGACTACATATAACACTGCAAAGACTATAATGATGAATATAATTAGAAAAAGCATAACAAGTCCGCTATATAGTACTGTTAGGCGATTTTGCGTAAGTTTAAAAACATCTCTTCCTCCGCGATTTCGAAAATCACGTAAATAAGAAATAAGATCAGTTATCAAATTTATATCCTACCCCTCTAATGCTTTGTAGCAAATCTTGTTTACCAAGCAAATCTAGTTTCTTTCGAAGAAGTTTAACAGTGGCATCAATCGTTTTCATTGCAACATCTGAATCATAACCCCATACACGCTCCAAAATAATTTCACGAGGTAATACTTGCCCTTTATTCTGTATTAAAAAATCAAATAATTGAAATTCGCGTGGGCTTAATTGTATTTCAGTGTCTTCACCTCTTACTGATTGGCTTGTACGATTTAGAATCATATCACTAATAAGAATTTCTTCCTCTAATATAGGAGCATAATTACGCCTAGAAAGTGCTCTTAATCGGGCTAGTAGCTCATCAATTTCGAAAGGTTTAACTAAATAATCATCAGCTCCTGAGTCCAGCCCTACAATGCGGTCCTCTAACGCGTCTTTAGCTGTAAGGATTAGAATCGCTCCTGAATATCCTTCTTTGCGTAACCTACGACATACTTCTATTCCTGTTCCTCCTGGCATCATCCAATCTAATATTAATACATCATAATGACTGTTCGTAGCGTAATAGTAAGCTTCTTCTCCTTCTGTAACCCACTCCACTTTATAACCTGCTTTTTTCTTTAACATATAACTGATTAGCTCACCAAGTTTCAAATCATCTTCAGCTACTAGTATATTCATCATCAAAAATACTCCCTCGTTTTATATAAGTATCTCTATATTTTTTGATTGTCTTCTTCATCTTTTCCATTTTCAAATCAATTATAAAATAAAAGGAAGCACCCGTTAATTAAAACGGTGCTCCCCGATATTTCTTTTAGATCATGACCTTACGCAGTTTCCACAGCATGCTGTTTTAGCTTTTGTAGCTCTTCTTCTATTTCTTCACTCATTACGTTATCTTTATAACCATTAGAAAGGTTATTATGATATGCAAATTTATTTTGAGCTTGTACTTCTGCCTCCATCATAAGTATTCGATCTTCTGCACGCGAGATTCCATTTGCGATTGTTTCTGAATTAAATGAAACGGATGTTTGTTGAATTTGTTTAATTGATTTTGCAATATTTGCTCTAGAAACTAGTAATAGTCTCTTATGCAGATATTCATCATATTTACCTTTCAGTTCATCTAATTTTTCATAAAGTGACTGAGTTTGATTTTTAATTGTATTTAGCTGTTCTGTATATAGGCTTAACTGTTTTTCATGAACGAGTTTTTCCTGTATTGCCAGTTTTGCAATGGAATCTTCTCCATTTTCAACTGCTAGCTTAGCTTGTCCACTTCTTTTGTTTACCAGCCCTTCTGTCTCCAAAATCAATGCTTTTTGCTTATTCTCTAGATAGATTTGACGAGAGAGTGCTTCCTGACCTTTCAAAAGATCTTCTTCCATTTCTCTAATATATTGATTCAACATTGAGATTGGATCTTCTAAACCATCTAATGCTCCATTCGCTTTAGCCAACGATATTGATTTCATTCTTTTAAAAATGCCCATTTTATTTATTCTCCTTTTTTGATAATAGATTTTTTTCCCATTTATCCAATAAATCTGCGTTTGTTCTGTTTACAGGTGTGTTAAAACTAGTAGTATCTAATGAAATTTGATTAACCTGGCTAGCTTGTCCCTTTTTAACTAACTTTTTAAAGATAAAAGTCACAACCGAAAATGCGATTAAAAGGAATAATACTAAACCAATCCAAGAAAAATCATGAAAATGGTGTGGACCATGCATCATCTGATGTGATCTAAATTCGTTTCGACCGCCTCTATCCATGAACATTGAATGTTGATCAGCAAAACGTCTTTCATGAAAACCACCTAGTAATCTAAGAAAAAAATGTACCCCTAAAACAAAAACTGCTGTTATAGAGACCCATGTAACTATTCTCTTTACTCTTTTATTCATGCTATTTCCCTCCTCTCATTTCTTAATAAATTGAATTCTAATAGAGTATGGTGAAATTATGGTGAAAACGAAAAATTAATTTTGCTCATCAAAAAAAGATAGGGAGCAGATTTTTATCTGCTTTCCTATCTCTTTTTCTTTTTTCTTATATCTATTTATAGGGCTCAATTAATTAACCCGGTCCCTTTAATTTTCACTTCAGACTTAATCTTAAATGCAAGGTTAGCGTACTTTTTGTTCCATAATGATAAATTTCTATTTTCGCTATTCCTAGATAAGTATCTTAAACCAAAACCGATTGGATCAATGTCTTTTTCTTTTATTTTATTAAGTAAAGCTTTAGCCTCTGCATTAATTTTAACTTCCAATTGCTTATTTAGTTCTGATATGTCACTTTGTTTGATCGTATCCAGGTCATCAATCTTTTCTTCAATAACTGCTCTCACCTTAATCGTATAATTGGCAACTATATTGTTATTTCGATGTTTTAATTTGTAATTCGCCTTACCTTTTTCTAAATTCATTACAAACATAACTTTCTTGTTTTTGACTTTTAAGCTTTCATCGTAGATTCCAGTTGTTAAAAGTCGATAGGTTTCTGATTCACTTGGACTGAGTTCCATAATCATTTTACTCTTATCAAATAATGCTATTCGATCTACTAATAAATCTTTTTTATTTGATTCAATCATAGGCATGACGATATCTATACCGTCTTCTGTTTCTCTCCTATATGCGTCAAATAGACAAACTGGATCTATATATGGCGATTCGGTTCTACTAAAATCAAAATATGATTTCAAAACACCGCCTGATACTTGTTCTTGTATAGGTTTAAAATTAAGCACTTCAAAGGCATTCGGTTTCGCAACACTTAAATAAGACGTCATTTGAATATCTGGTCTTCTTACAAAAAACTCTAATAACGGCTGTATATTACTTTTGGCTAATTTTTCTCCAATTACAATCGTACTACTATGTCCATATACTAATTCTTTATCAATCTGTGACTTCATTAAGTTTAGACCTTCTGAAATCGAGTCAGTATTTGCTGTGAGAATAAGAAATTCTGATTTCGGTATTTTCGGATCTCCATTAGGAATTGCTACTTTAATCATCACTTTATATTTTTTTTCGGGATTCTCAGATTGATCAATTCCAATAGCTGTCACGAATGCTCTCTTATCAATATCTTTAAAGGTGCATCCAGATAATAGGAGCGTGGCACCAATCATAAAAAAGCTAAGACTTAAGATGCGTGCTTTTTTTTGATTGACGCATACAATAACGAAATTATTAATAAGAAGTTTGAGAAGGCATTTAAATTGAAAAACATAGTAAAATATTTTACTAAGTCTGTTTCTCTTATAAGAACTTGAATAACTGTGGTTACACAGATAAAGAAGGAAATTAATATCCATTTATAAGTTCCTCCATAGCTTAAATTGAGTGTTTTAAAAAGCTCTAATGAGGTATGCCAGCTAAGTATAATGTATATTAACGAAATAACGATTTGGCCAAACAGTAGAATGTAAATAACTCTCTCTACAATCAAATAGTCGAAATGCATACTATCAACCGTCGTTAACCAAACAAACACTTCTTTTCTAACACCCTTTAAGCCTAAGTATCCGATTGGTATTAAATAATTACTACAGATTATAAACATCCCACATAGAAAGATCCAGAGAAGAAATCTTTTGTTTATAAAATTTAAATTTATTTTTTCATTAAAAATAATTAAATTAGAGAAGCCTGTAAAGACAAATAAGGCAGCAGTAAACGCACTGATTTTTGGTAGATGTTTAAAATAGTTAACAGATTGGTAAAGGGAATCAACCACAACAAAACGATCAGTCAAAAATCTTATAAGCACAAATAAAACAATCGGAATGTGAAGTATTACGAGTATTTCTGTAACGTATAATAATGATTCTGTTTTTAGTAAAATCGCAAAAATTATTACTAAGAGAAACACAATATAAGTTAATAAGATAGGAGTATTTGGATTGATAAAAATATTTACAACGTGAATTAACGCAATAATAAATAAAGCACCTGTCAAATACCAAAAAATTAAGCTATAAATTATGTAGCATTTTCGACACCAGTCGGGCACTACATTTTTTATGATTTGACTAATATTTTGTTCAGGAAATTTACTAAATAACTTTTGTAAAATATAAATAAAAAAGCCACCTACTATAATGGCTAAACCAATACTTGTAATACTCCCGTTTAAACTATTCCTATACAATATTTGAGGCCCAAATGCAGTTATACTAATAACCGTATTTAAATAAAATAGGTATGTAATATATCTCTTTCCTAGCAAAAAATACACCTCGTTATTTAATTTTTATTAAAAAGTGTCAAATAAGGCTTTCCTAAGCTTCTTAAATTACATAAATGACAAAGAATTGCTAGTGTACCTACTATAACTCCTATCATCCCAAACAATGAGGCAAATAGTATAATCGGATATCGAACAATTCTAATTGCTTGATGCATCGCATTAATTGGAATACTAAATAAAGAGATGGCAACTAATGAAACAACAATAATCATGATGTCTGCTACTAGACCTGCCTGTGATGCAGTTTGCCCTAAAATTAATCCCCCTACAGTAGTAGCTGTAGAACTAATTGACTTAGGTAATCTCAAACTTGCTTCTATTAAAAATTCTGCCATTAACATTAGAAAAAGAATTTCAATATAAGAAGGAAACGGTACTGACATTCTACTTCCGGCAACGAGTAAGGCGAATTGGACTTGTAAAACTTCTGGAGAATAAGAAATAACTGCGACATAAATAGCCGGTAAAAACACCGTAATCATTAAAGCTATATAACGGATTGAAATAAAAAACTTCGACACAACTGTTAGTTCCACTGTATCATCCATCGATTTAAAAAATTCGGAGAAAGTCGCAGGTCCAATTAGCGCCCATGGTGTTCCCTCAACAAGTAAAATTATTTTTCCAGTCGATATATTAAATACGACTCGATCTGGCCGCTCTGTAGTTAAAAAAAGAGGAAATAAACTCCACTTATTATTAATTAATAATTTTTGAAGTTGACCGCAAGATTGCAATACATCAATATTTATGCCTTTAACTTTTTCTATGAGATGTTTGTATACATTACTTTCTATTAAGTTCTCATCATATAACACAAGTACTTTTGTTTTTGATAGATTTCCTACAATGTAGTTTTCAACCTTTAAAGTACTCTTTCTATATCGATTGCGAATCAAGTTTAAAGATACATCAAATTTTTCATTTAATCCGTCCTTTGGACCCTGCAACACATTTTCTTCAGTTGACACTCCAACAGAACTTGCACTAAATTCGCTAATCGTAATTGAGTAGTTTATTTCATCTAAATTTATAATAATATTTCCGTTTAGAATCTTTTCAATCATGACTGATTCTTCGGTAACGATCTCCCAATCATTTAATGTTTTAAGGTAGTTTTTATATACAACAAATGATTCATATTCATAAAAAGGTGTAATAAGAAGTTCAGTAATTTTATTCCCATCACATACTGAATTTAAATAGAACAGAGTGATCGTTTTATTATATTTTTTTAGGCTACGTTTTTGAAAATCAGTATTATTTTGAATTGATTTAAACTTCATATACATCACCTCTATACTAATTTGTACGAATATCATGTGGATATTCGTAAATAATTGGCAATAAGTATAACTATGTATGGAAATCAAATTTATAAATACTATCACTTGGTCCGATAATCGAACTATGATTGTCATTTGAAAGTCAGATTTTAGCTGATAAATGATGCGATTTCGGAAGCAACAAAAAAGAGGCTACTGAAATTTTAGATTTCAACATAGCCTCTTTTCTATTAAAGTTCAACCTGATTTGGTTTTCTTATTACAACACGCTCATCAACTTCACTAACATGAAAGTCATCTTTTGTTGGAATGAAGTTTTCATCGTAAATTTTTATCATCATATTTCACTCCTACTCAGTATTTAATTGCGAATTTTCCCATATTCTTATGATGGATTGATTGGTATAGGTTTATTCTTAGTTTATTTAAATTTTTGACTTTATCTAACTTTAGAAAGTTAGCTTGGATGCGTCGTCATGTTCGAAATAAAAAAAGGACTAATGGTCATCACCACTAGTCCCCTGTATTTTATATTTAAAGTTATTTAATTGGTTTTCTTATTACAACACGCTCATCAACTTCACTAACGTGAAAATCGTCTTTTGTAGGAATGATATTTTCATCGTTAAATTTGGTCATCATTTTACACTCCCTGCTCAGTTTTTATTTTCAAATCTGTTCTTTAACAAACTTTAAGATTACTAATTTGATTATTCAACTGTAACTGATTTTGCAAGATTACGTGGCTTATCAACATCACAACCGCGATGTAAAGCAGCATAGTAAGAAATTAATTGTAATGGTACGACTGAAAGGATTGGAGATAATTCTTCTTGTACTCTTGGTAAAATGAAGCGATCGCCTTCCATGTTTAATCCTTCCATTGAAATGATACAAGGGTTAGCACCACGAGCAACAACCTCTTTTACATTTCCACGAATGTTTAAGTTTACTGATTCTTGTGTTGCCAATGCGAAGATTGGAGTCCCATCTTCGATTAGAGCAATTGTACCGTGTTTTAATTCTCCACCAGCAAATCCTTCTGCTTGGATGTAAGAAATTTCTTTTAGTTTTAATGCGCCTTCTAAGCAAACGAAGTAATCTACGTTACGACCGATGAAGAATGCATTACGAGTTGTAGCTAAATATTCTGTAGCAATTTTTTCAAACTCTTCTTTTTGGTTTGTAATTGATTCCATTGCATTTGCCACAATTCCAAGTTCTTTAACTAGGTTAAAGTTAACTGATTTTCCTTTTTCTTTTGCAAGAGCATTTGCAACAATTGCAAGTACTGCTAATTGTGCAGTGTAAGCTTTCGTTGATGCAACAGCGATTTCAGGACCTGCGTGTAAAGGAAGAGTGAAATCAGCTTCACGTGATAATGTTGATCCTGGAACGTTTGTAAGTGTAATTGCTTTATGACCTAATTTATTTGTTTGTACTAGACATGCTCTACTATCAGCAGTTTCACCGCTTTGTGAAATATAAATGAATAATGGTTTTTCTGAAAGGAGTGGCATATTGTAAGAGAATTCACTTGCAACATGTACTTCTACAGGTACTCCCGCCATTTTTTCAATAAATTGTTTTCCAACAAGTCCAGCATGATAACTAGTTCCACAAGCAACAATATATAATCTGTCAGCTTCTGATAAAGCCGCTTTAATTTCTGAGTCGATTACAAGCTCGCCGTTTTCATCTTGGTACTTTTGGATAATATTACGGATTACTAAAGGTTGCTCATCTGTTTCTTTTAACATGAAATGAGGGTAAGTTCCTTTTTCGATATCACTAGCATCAATTTCTGCAGTATATGGAGAACGTTCTTTAACATTTCCGTTAAGGTCCATTAATTGAACATGATCTTTAGTAACTAAAATAACCTCTTTATCCATTAATTCAATAAATTGATCAGTAATTTGTAACATTGCCATCGCATCAGATGCAATAACATTAAACTCCTCACCAACACCAACTAGTAATGGACTTTTGTTTTTTGCTACATAAATTACGTCATCATTTTGTTTATCTAATAATGCAATTGCATAAGAACCTTTAAGTAGCTTAAGTGTTTCTCTAAAAGCATCAAGTACGGATAAACCTTTTTTAATATGCAGTTCAACTAACTGAACAATTACTTCAGTATCTGTATCACTTGTAAATTCAATATCATTTAAATAATCGTTTTTTAATTGTACATCGTTCTCGATAACGCCGTTATGAACAAGTGTAAAACGTTCAGTAGAACTTTGGTGAGGATGCGCATTACGTTTACTTGGAGCACCATGTGTTGCCCATCTTGTGTGACCAATTCCAACGTTTCCGTCCGCTTTAGTAGGGATTGATTTACGTAATACCGCAATTCTACCTTTTTCTTTATAAACTTCTACACCTTTGTCAGTTAAAAGAGAAATCCCAGCAGAATCGTAACCACGATACTCTAATTTCTCTAAACCTTTTAATAAAATTTCTTTCGCATTATCATTTCCAATATATCCAACGATTCCACACATAATTACTATTGCTTAGTAAGTCCAAAAACAAGACATACAAAATGTATAGGAATGGAACGCTGTTTTCCTAACCGTTTAACTATTTAATTTTCTATTCCCTCGTCATGTTTAATAATGGTAGAGGACTTACAAGCAATATCCACCTACCTTTCATATTCCGCTCATTAGCGAGTTCATTTTTTTGTTTTAAACGGTGTATCAGATTATTTACGTTTGTGCACACAGTCACCCATGTGTTTTACATAAATAATTTCGGTTGTGATACAGCAACCGGGAGTCATCCGCCGAAACTTCGATAAAACTCCACCTCGTCAACTACACATTCACGTCTAGTGTAGTTCTGGCGCTTTTTAAATTTTTTTTTATTTCTATACTCCTTCCTTGTTAGGAAAACAATAAAACAACTATACTATACTGAATTAAAAATGGTCAACAAAAATATGTTGGAAAAAAATTATAGAATAGCTGTATATAACAAAAATATGCATAGACTTACACAAAAGTGCTCATCAATGCATATTTTTTTAATTTATATTATTCTCCAACTTCTTCTTTTACAACAGCAACAATACGTTCTACATATTGTTTACATTCTGCCTCAGAAGGAGCCTCAGCCATTACACGAATAAGTGGCTCAGTCCCAGAAGGACGAACTAAAATACGACCATTGCCGTTCATTTCTTCTTCTACCTCTGAAATGATCGCTTTAATGCGCTCGTTATTAAGCGCTTCATTTTTATCTGTAACACGAACATTAATTAATAATTGTGGATACTTTTTCATTTCTCCAGCTAATTGTGATAAAGATTTACCTGTTTCTTTAACAATACTTACGAGCTGAATCGCACTTAACATACCATCACCAGTCGTAATATGATCTAAAAAGATGATGTGTCCAGATTGCTCGCCGCCAAGATTGAAGCCATTCTTTCTCATCTCTTCCATTACATAACGGTCTCCAACACCTGTAACTGCACTTTTCATCCCATTCATTTCTACTGCTTTGTAGAAGCCTAAGTTACTCATAACAGTTGATACGATTGTGTTTTGTTTTAGACGACCTTTTTCATTTAAATATTTTGCACAAATATACATTATTTGGTCACCATCAACGATTTCACCATTTTCATCGATTGCAATTAGACGATCTCCATCTCCATCAAATGATAAACCGATGTCAGCACCTTTTTCCTTTACAAGAGCTGCTAAAGCTTCAGGATGTGTAGAACCTACACCATCATTTATATTAAATCCATTAGGATTCGTTCCCATTGTTACAATATCTGCTTCTAAATCTGCGAATAAATATGGCGCTAATGAAGAAGTGGCACCGTGTGCACAATCCAGAGCAACTAATAGGCCTGAGAAATCTTCATCAATTGTGTTTTTAAGGAATTGTAGGTATTTTTGACCACCTTCAAAGTAATCACTAACTTGACATAAATCATTTCCAGTTGGTCTTGGTAGACGATCAACTTCTGCATCCATTAGTTCTTCAATTTCATCTTCTTGCTCATCCAACAATTTAAAACCGTCTGGACCAAAAAACTTAATCCCATTATCAGCAACAGGATTATGCGAAGCTGAAATCATAACACCCGCTTGTGCTCCAAGTGCTTTTGTTAAATAGGCAACACCTGGAGTAGAAATTACCCCTAATCTCATAACTTCAGCACCAATTGATAATAAACCTGCAACTAGTGCTCCTTCAAGCA
The DNA here is from genome assembly GCF_004138285.1 of Gottfriedia acidiceleris. Taxonomy (GTDB): domain Bacteria; phylum Bacillota; class Bacilli; order Bacillales; family Bacillaceae_G; genus Gottfriedia; species Gottfriedia acidiceleris_A. The sequence continues at coordinate 55,103 of NZ_SCFN01000026.1, forward strand.
TATGTCCTGATACACGTGTGTCACGCCCAACAATAATTTTAGGTTTGACATTATTTTTTGTTAATACATAACCGCCACAGCGTCCAATTTTATATGCTAATTCAGGAGTTAACTCTTTATTTGCAACTCCTCGTACACCGTCAGTACCAAAATATTTACCCATTTTAACTCTCCTTCTAATTCGATGACTGTCCTACATCGCCTGAATTCTCATTTTCATCAGTATCAGTTTGAGCAGATTTTTTATCAGTAATTTCAATCGTTATTGTATCAAACTCTAAACTATATATAACCCCTTTTGGGCCAGTAATAGTAAGTGCTACATCTCTAGTTCCTGGATCTAGTCCATTAACTTTTGCTGTAATATTTAAATCGCTTGGATTAATCGCATCCAAGTCATCCTTAAATCCCTTAGCTGTAACTACTACTTTTCCTAAAGGAGGCTTAATAAACTTATATTCAAATTGATTATTTTCACCCACTAAATTAATAGGGATATTACTAAATTTCTTTTCCATTTCTGTATCAAAATTAACGTCTACATTAATCGTGCTGGAGTCAACTCTAAATGCTCCATTTGGAGTAGGTACATTAACTTCATATGTACCACTTTGATCAAATGAAGATACGTCTACTGGCACTTCTATAGGTCCATTAAACTTGTCCAACCAATCTTTAGACGCATAAATTCTTACTGCATTAACTTTACTAGCAAGACTACTTAGCTTCAAACCATCCTTAAGTGTTCCTGTTTGTACTAACTTAATCGGGAAGCTAGCACTTTCAGAAACAATAGGGACAGTTACTTCAACTTTTCTTGGACTTGTAGTGAAAGGAAGTTGAACACCTTTTTTATTGTATAATTTAACAGGTAACACCTGACTAAATGTCTGATTCGCATCAGTAACATCCACACCAACACTTGCATATGCCACTTGTGACACTTCATCTCTTGATCCTACTATTGTAACTAAACCTGGTTTAACAATTGCATTTTCTGCCTTATAGCCATGTTTAATCTTTTTTTCATTTAGATAAACAACGTTAACTGAAACTTCTTTTTCAATTTTTTCATTAATTGTTACTCTAACTGTTCTTGGTTTAATAGTTGCTTTAATTTTATCTGAAATATTTCTAATTTTTAAAGGAACTTCATATGTACCTAAAGCATAAGAAGTTAAATCCAAATATACTTCAAAATCCTTCTTCATTTCAGCAGTTTTTACAATACTATTAGGTCCATCTAATTGCACTGAAACATTCTTTGGAATTCCAGTAACAATTAGATTGTGCTGATCATAAATAGGTGTTACTGGTACCTCTTTGACTAATTCTTTATTATTTACAAACGGTATGTCTCCTAACCCCGATGTACTTGACTGTGGAACTAGGTTGACAGACATAAAAAGTAATAATGTAACTAATAAAGCGATTCCTCTTAATATCCAACGATTATCCATAAAGTTATCCATTACGTTTCACCTTCCAATTCCATTTAGATGTAGTGGACTCTTCTGGTGATTTTAGTTCAGTATTTAATAAATTTACAAGCTCGTCTTTTGATAATTCTCTGTATAGATTTCCATTCCTTGCTACTGAAACTGCACCTGTTTCCTCGGAAACTACAATCGTAATACTATCAGTAACTTCACTGATTCCAACTGCAGCTCGATGTCTCGTTCCTAATTCCTTTGAAATAAATGCACTCTCAGATAAAGGTAAGTAACAGGCTGCTGCTGTAATCTTTTCACCTTGTATAATTACCGCTCCGTCATGTAGTGGTGTATTTGGTATAAAGATATTAATCAATAATTCTGATGATAAATTAGCATTCATTCGAATACCGGACTCTATATAGTCACCCATACCTGTTTGTCTCTCAAATGAAATAAGTGCACCTATTCTTCGTTTAGCCATGTATTCAGTGGCTTTTGCAATGTTCTCAACAATATCATTTCGGTCATTAATCCCACTACCTGTCGTTCTAGAGAAGAAACGACCACGTCCAAGCTGTTCTAGTGCTCTCCTTAATTCTGGTTGAAAGATAATAATAACCGCCAAGAATCCCCATGTTAATGCTTGATCCATTAAAAATTGTAAAGTATGCAAGCCAAATAGACTGCTTAATACTTTTACGACAATAATGATTGTTACACCCTTTAAGAGTTGGACAGCCTTCGTCCCTTGAATAATGATAATTAATCTATAAATAACAAACCAAACTATTAGTATGTCTAATCCATTCTGTAAATACTGTAAAAAATTTATATGTAAAGAAGGCATCTTTTACCCTCCAAATTCTATAGAATAAAACTGTATCTTGAGTATTATACCATATTTTTGCAATACACAAAATTTGTGAGTTATTAAATATATTAACAATACTTTAACGACTATTTTAGTTATATTAAACAAATTGACAGAATTATATATGTGGCTTTCTAGATTCGTAGGAGAATAACCAACAATTCTTATTTGATTTTATTAAAGAGGTTTTTGAAGGACAGTTCCCCAGATTTTATTGAAAAATACAAAAAAGCTAGCGATTGCTAGCTTCATGTTGTTGAAATATTTATAGTAACTTTTCACCTAATAATGAGCCTATTAATGCTACGGCTACGATTGCTGTTCTATTTCTTTCATCTAAAATTGGATTAACTTCTACGAACTCAATTGAAGTAATAATATCAGCGTCAGATAACATTTCCATCGCTAAGTGACCTTCTCTATAAGTGATTCCTCCAGGAACAGGTGTACCAACTCCAGGAACGTGAATTGGATCTAGACCATCAAGATCTAATGATAAGTGTACACCGTCACACCCTTTCAAGTGGTCAATGCTTTCTTCCATTACTTTTGTCATTCCTAATTTATCAATTTCATGCATTGTATAAACTTTAATTCCTAATTCTTTAATAATTGCTCTTTCGCCTTCATCAAGATCGCGTGCGCCAATAATGATTACGTTCTCTGGTTTTACTTTAGGGAAGTAACCACCTATTTTTGTTAATAAATCGTGACCATGACCTAAAGAAACAGCTAAAGACATACCATGAATATTACCAGATGGAGATGTTTCAGCAGTATTTAAATCTCCATGTGCATCAAACCAAATTAATCCAAGATTATTATAATGTTTTGATACACCTGCTAATGTACCGATTGCAATACTATGATCACCACCAAGTACTAGTGGCATTCTGTTTCTTTTAATAACTTCATCCACTTCAGCAGCAAGCTTTTCACATGTTTCTTTTACAGATTTTAAGTTCTTTAAATTATGTTCTGAATTATCTTCTTTAACTGGTGTACGTTCTACTAAAATATCGCCTAAGTCTTCTACTTGATAAGACATTCTTTCAATACGTTCGTGTAATTGTGCATATCTAATTGCACTTGGCCCCATATCTACTCCACGTCTAGTTTGTCCTAAATCTAATGGTACTCCAATAATTGAAATATCTTTTAACATTTTTATTTCCCCCATCGACTGAATTCATAAAAGAAAACGCTTACTTGATTTTGAAAAAATATAATTTTTTGACTGTTAAAGTTATTAATTATATTAATAGTTTAAATCTTTTGAAACAAATGGGTCAACTCGACATTTTTTTGTATACATATGCATTTTGAGCACTTGAATTGCTATATCTTATGATTATATACAACAAAAAACCTTAGTCAAATGACTAAGGTTTAACTTTATGTATATTGGTGGAGCCTAGCGGGATCGAACCGCTGACCTCCTGCGTGCAAGGCAGGCGCTCTCCCAGCTGAGCTAAGGCCCCACTATTTATATATATGCGAATGGAGCGGAAGACGGGGCTCGAACCCGCGACCCCAACCTTGGCAAGGTTGTATTCTACCACTGAACTACTTCCGCACATAAAAAAAAAGAGTGAGCCATGAAGGATTCGAACCTTCGACCCTCTGATTAAAAGTCAGATGCTCTACCTACTGAGCTAATGGCTCGTAATAAATTACGATTAAATAAAAAATGGCTGGGCTACCTGGATTCGAACCAGGGCATGACGGAATCAAAATCCGTTGCCTTACCGCTTGGCTATAGCCCAACAATAAATGGTGGAGGGGGACGGATTCGAACCGCCGAACCCACAGGGAGCGGATTTACAGTCCGCCGCGTTTAGCCACTTCGCTACCCCTCCGGTATTTATTAAATTAGATGGTGGAGGATGACGGGCTCGAACCGCCGACCCCCTGCTTGTAAGGCAGGTGCTCTCCCAGCTGAGCTAATCCTCCGTAATAAAATGGTGACCCGTACGGGACTCGAACCCGTGTTACCGCCGTGAAAGGGCGGTGTCTTAACCGCTTGACCAACGGGCCAGTACAACTTTTCCTAAGCTTCCAACCGGGCTCGAACCGGTGACCTCTTCCTTACCATGGAAGTACTCTGCCTGCTGAGCTATGGAAGCATTAAGTTAAAAATGGCTCCGCAGGTAGGGTTCGAACCTACGACCACT
>NZ_SCFN01000027.1 GCF_004138285.1 Gottfriedia acidiceleris
ATTTCGTTTGGATTTAACCTAGGATAAACGGGTACTGCGCCAATTTTCATAAACTTAGTCCTTGGATCACCAGTAACAGGCTGCACTAACAATCCACTATAACTTATCCCAAGTGCCAATCCATTTGGTTTTTTTCCATGATTTACAGTGACTTCTTTTATGGTTATCTGTCTAAGACCTTTGTTAAAAATTTGAAAAACGACTTCCTTTTTTCCTTCTACCTTTGTGTTAGTAGAAATCCCATCAATTTGAATTGGGTTACTGTATTGAACAAATGTATAGAAAACAACACCCGCAAGTAATAGGATAGAAGAAAATACAATTATTATGATTGTTTTTTTTTTCAACCTCTCACTCCCATTTTACCTAGCTTATATAGCAATATACTCTTTGTAAATTCTTCTATATTCTTATGCAACTAAACTGCCAGTTAGTGCAACAAAAAAAGACCACCGAATGATATTATCCCCTTATAGTAGACACACAAAAAAGCCCATCCGATAATAAGGATAGGTAGTCTACTATTGGGGGATATTATCGAAGCAGTCTATCGTTGTACAACTAATGTATGCGTTATTTTCAATAACAATTCCTCAATAGATACTTAAGTTGCTACTTGCTGGAAACGAAAATTTCGTGGAAAAGACGCTTATTCTATTTTGTTTAATATTGGTCTTTGATTAGTCAAATTCATTTGAAAGTACTCCTGTTGGAGAATGCCGTAGATTCCGCAATCCTTGTATTGATTATTTTTTCGAACCATATGTCTAATAATGCCTTCTCGTTTCATCCCTACTTTTAACATAATTTTACCCGATGCAGGGTTATCAATTCCATGTGTTGCCGATATCTTATGAATATTCATAAAGCGGAATGCAAATTCAACAACTGCCTGTAATGCTTCTGTTCCATAGCCCTGATTCCACCAATTAAAACCTATGTCGTATCCAACCTCACAATTTTCGGTATCTTCATTGATATTATAAAGGTCAATCGTTCCGATTAATTCCCCACTTTCCTTTAGGACAATTCCCCAATAACAAAACTTATCGCTTTCATATTGTTTAGTAATTTCAGTCAGTCGATTGATTGTTTCGGAAATCGTTTTATGTGGTCCTTTAATTAAATTATCCATTACGCGATGGTCTGAGAATATGAAGTCAAACATTCTATTTGCATCATTCATTTCCATTTTTCTTAAAATAAGTCTTTTTGTTTCAATCATTGGTGCCACTTTATAATTAATCATACAATCATCTTCACCTTTGCAATTTATTTCTTAAAGAATTCTGTATACTATAAAAAATCATTTCTTCTACCGAAGATATATCCCACATTTGGACTCCTCCTAATTGGAAAACAATTCATTATTAAAATAATTTTCCACAAAGTCGATTTCACGTTTAAGTCTTTTGTCGCTAATACAGATACATTGAATTCGAGTCCGCTTTCTAGAAAGGCAATGAGCAAATAGATATCTTTTCGGAGAGTGACCTTTTTAATAAAAAAAGTACCTAATTCACAAAGTGATTGATCAACGATTTTTGTCGCACACACTACATCATCTGCTGTCGATATCATTAAATCAATATCAGAATACTCAACTTTATATCCAATTACACCAGATCCTATTTGGACGATTCCCTCAATCAAATCTGATCCCTTTAACTTTTTGACGATATTGTTAAAATACCATTCTCTTTCCTCTTGACTATACATATTCGCAACTCTTACAAGTTCACACTTTATATTAACTAACCTAATAATTTTATATTATATGTTTCATATGAAAAATCCTTTTTTGTTCAACTAAAATACCAAATAGTAAATAATGAGCCTGATCAGCTCTCAGATATTTGGCAACTAACTCATGCGTTAGTTCCTCAAGATCACGAGTCGCTATTTTTTTAAAAATCACACATTTTTAACTTTGAAGTGTATTTCAAATGATAATTATATTAAATTTTAGTGGAAGTTAGTACAAAAAAAATGGACCAATTGAACTCATTAAAACAAGTTCAGAAATTGTCAATTTAGAAATAGAGTTTCTTCCAGCTACTCTTAATAAAAGCGTTCCCATGATAACAATTAGCACTGCTTTCCAAACAAAATCAATTTGCATATAATCATCCTTTTTAACTTAATTTTCCAAAGTATCTTTTAAATACAAAAAAGCAGTGCAAATCCATATGTGAATTACACTACTTTTTATTGAACTCTTTATTCGGAAAAGAATGTATTTTGTTGTTCAATTTTTTCAAATTACTTCTGAAGAAAATGTCTTGAAACTCATTAGGTCTAAAAGGGATAATTGGAGAAAGAAAAGGAACACCAACAGAGTCTAATTGAGAAAAATATATAATTATTGCTGTAGTTAAAATCATCATACCTTGAAATCCAGTAAAATATCCAACTGTAATATATAAAATCCTTAATGTAAATATCGCACTAGTTTGTCCTCTTATAGCTACAGGGTAACCAAGTAAAACACTTAGGCTAGTTATAACTAAACTTGCTGGATGTAAAAAATCGGCTGAAATAGAAGCATCACCGATGGAAATAGTTGCAATCAAAGTAAGAAGTAAAATCATATTTTTAGGAGCTCTAGCTACCAAATCTACTAATATTTTTAGCAAAATTAATAAAATTAAAACTTCTGCGTGCGTAGGTAAAAGATCATCTTTGAAAACTTCTTCCTGAATTTTTTTACTAAAACTATTACTATAAAATTTATCCAATGTTACATATATTCCTGGAAGAAATATAGCAATAAAAAAACCAGCAAATCTAATTAATCGATTGATTCCCTTTCCATATTTAGAATGGAAATCATCTGCTGATTGGAAAAAATCAACAAAAAGAGCAGGAGCAATTATAGCATGTGGATTTCCATCAACAAACACAATAACTTTTCCTTCTAATATCGCTGACGAAGCGGTGTCAATCCTCTCAGTTGTCATTATAAGGTCTACAAATGTACGTTTTCCTTCGATTGCTTCTTCTACAATTCTAGACTCTAATATATAGTTTGTAGTTAATTTTGATATCCGTTCTTTTACTTTTTTTAAAACATTTTTATCAACTAAACCATTTAAATAAACGATAGAAACGTCTGTTTTAGAGATTGAGCCATATGAATTGGTTTCAATTGCTAGTTCTGGGGTTTTTAAAATACTTCTAATGATATTTAAATTCGAATTTATTTTTTCAGTGAAACCAATTACTGGACCTTTCATTGAACGTTCACCAAAAACTTCTTGAATACCACGTTCTTTCCAATCCTGTGTAGCCACTAATATTCCCGATACTTTTCCTTTAAATGAAATGAATGTGTATCCGTTAGTTATAGCATTTTCAATTTCTTTGTAAGTGCTAACTGTCTTGCAATTCAGTGCAGGTATTATAGATGGAATTTGTTCCTTCATGTTAGTATTTTTATAACTATTCGGTAAATTTTGTTGAAGCGGTTCAATGATGTATTTTTGAATGTCATCTGTCTTTACAACTGTATTTAAATAATAGATTGTTACACTATCATCTACTAATTGTCTTTTTTGAAAGTCACTTGCAAGTTTGAATTTTCGTTCGAGTTGTTTAGAGAAATCAGCCTCTATTGATGACGAGTACATTCTACCACCTACGACTAAGAATACTTTTATTAATTAGTATTATCTATCGAAAATCATTTATTCAAAAATCCTTTAAGTATTGAATTAGTTCATTTAGAAGTCCTTGTTATTATTGAATTGATATGAACGAAACTGTCAACTCACCATAACCAAATGGTTTTAATTTTATGTTTTTGTCTGTTTTTAAGAAAACTTATTCTAGACTACCAACCTAGTTTTTATTTTTACTAAGTCTGTGAATTATCATTCTTTTAAGTCAGAATAGAAGCTTTTATTTTCAAATCTAAAGAATAACTACCTTAAAATTCCAAGCATATGTATCTCCTATTGTAATAAAAATGGACTACCTAAGTAGTCCGTAGCTGTTCAACAAACGCATGCGTTAATTGAACAACTGCCACAAAAAAATGCACGATTTTATTCAGTGTTTTGATTATCTTTTTCATATATCTCATAGAATTCAACAAAAATCTGAAAACTAGTAATGTAACCTGCCATCATACTTTGATATTCCCTGTTAATTTTCATTTTTGAATCTGTCTTATGTTTCTTTATGTCTTCAATCCATTTTTCGAATACGTCACAATTACCAATAATGATGCTTCGATTTTCTTTTTCTTGTGGTGAAATGGTTCCTAAATTTATTTGACGCAATTTTTTTCTCGCCACTTGCACTTTATTTAACATACCACCAAGATCTTCGTATTTCATACGTACCTTATTCTCACTGAGTAACCATGTTTGTTCATACATATTAAGAATCGATTGTGTTTGTTTATCTATTTCATAGTTCTTTTTGAAATCATCTATCCCCTTTTCATAGTCTTTCACAGCAACGTTATACGGATCATACGTTACCGATTTATTTACACTGAAAAATGAATAGGGAAAAAACCATGTCACAATGCCTAGAAATAACATCACGATTCCGACTACGACCAGAATAATAATCTTTGTACTTTTTTTCATACTTCTCTCCTCGTATTTCATTTTTACAGATTTTTGAAGAAGAAAAATAACTTATTATTTATACTCATTAATAAGGCATCAATACCTTCATCGTAATTCAACTAATAAAAAATGGACTACCGAAGCAGTCCATAGTTGTTGAACTAACGCTAGCGTGAGTTCAACTACTTCAATCATCCTTCTTAATTTTGGGGTTTCACATTAAATTCAGCAACTTCAGTATAAACTCTGTTGTTACCCTCACTCCATTTTAACGTAAACGATAAATGACTATTTTTTTGGAGTAAATGCTTTCTTCATAATCGTAACTTCCAAATGTTTCTAGAGGTGTTTGAGGACTCACGTTCTCATATTCTAGTTTTGTTTTATCGTAATTCGATACAGTTAAGTGAAGTACATTTTTTTCTCCCAAATACGTAATCGACGTATCATAAACCCATTTTTTATGATTTAGTCTTGGAGTTACTTTAATATCCCAATTCTTAATCATTTTCGTTTGTTTAACACCTAATGTTTTCGATTGATCCGTTTCGTTGCTGGTATTCATTAATGTACATGCAGACATAAAAAGAAAGAATGTTAGATTCAATGTTAAAAAGTATCGTTTTTTCATAAACACTCCTATGCTGTTATTACTCTCTATATTCAGAAGATTTATTAACACTTTTCCTTTTCTTAATGAACTAAACTGCAATAGTGAAATAGGTGCTGATCGCTCAGCTTCTTAGTTTAAGCTATTAATATTAAATATAGATCTACTTTGTTAATTCATTAATTGCTCTTGAAGTAAATTTGTTGTTTTTGAACCAAGTTTGTAAACGTTACCCTTGTACGAATAGATACTTTGGTTGTAATTTACTTGAAACTCCTCTTTCTTACCATCATCATTAATAAATGTAAGTGTTAAATCAGGTGTTTCGATTTGTTCGTTTTGGGATTTATTTGTTTCAAACCCTTTTTTAACAGACTTGATTAATTTACTATCGTTATCTATCGAATAAATAATAGTATTAAAGGATGTAACGCCTACAATTGCGACTGTTTGACAAATTTTACTCTCAGTTTTTGTTTTCGTTGAACAACTAAATAAAAAAAGTGTGCAAGCCAAAACCATTAATATTTTTTTTGCTGTGCCTCCTTAAGTTTAAATACCTTTTAAGTAAATAGTTCTAATAGTCACCATTTTTTTAAAAATCATTAAACGAAACTTTAATAATATTAGTGTAATATTTTTAAAATTTTACGTAAATTGGGGGAAATTATAAAATGAATAGTATATTTTCGACGTAAAATTATATAATATTACTCAATAAAAAATGCCGAGACATTGAAATAAAGTAATATTTACTCATAACATAAATAAAAATAAACATTTCAAGTGAAAATTAACTTCTTTAACTTGGGGGAAAACGGAAATCCTCTTGAATTCTGTATTATTTAACAAAGTCTTTAAAATTTAAAAAAGAACTTCATTTTTGAAGTTCTTTTTTTGTTTCTTATAGAACTAACGCACTGCGTTAAATTAGTAATCAATATTAGAAACGAATTAGACCTGCTTTATTATCATATAAATTAGCAAGAGGCTTTATCAATAAAGTAAATCACCTTCTCAATTTAAAATTAAATTAAGTTGAAGATTTTTGATCAATTTTGGGGCAGTTACCATTTTCCAAATTCTATATCCAATAAACAACTTTTTTAGTTTCAAAAATGTAAAATAGGTGGGGGTTTATGGAAAATAAAGGATTGAGTAATAAACCAAAGTACAAAGGAATAGGTGGTTGGTTAATTTTAATTATGATTGGTTTAATTATAAGATTCATTTATTCTACACTTTATACCCTTGTAATATTAACCTATACACTACCCAAATATTGGTCCTATTTAATTAAACCCGATTACACTTTATGGGCTACCGGATTTATTATTGCTTCTGTCGATAGTATCCTTCTGGTAATAGTACCTATAATTCTTCTCGTATTGATGTTTAAAAAAAGTCGATTGTTTCCGAAAGTTATGATTATCTGGTTAATTAGCGAAGCAGTTTTGGGACTTCTAATTACAGTTTTCGAGATAAGTATATATTCGAATATAACAGGTTATGATCTTTTTCGTTACAGTATTCCTATCATATCTGCAGTAATTTTGGTACCATATTTTCATGTATCAAAAAGAGTGAAAGCCACATTTTTGAATGTAAATACTGAAAATAAAGAAGGAACTACCACTGATACTACCTTACCCGACTAATTATTTAACCCTTGCATTATAGTGCAAGGGTTTTAATTCGATTGCAAAGATTCCACCTAATGTACCTTTCATATTTAATTTGTTGAGGAATTCATCATGTTCCACTAAAATTGCCTCAAAACAATCCGCCTCACTCTATTACACTAAACTGCCAGTTAGTTGCATAAGAAAATAAACAAATCTAAAAGATCACTTTTTAAATAATCATCTTTTATGACACGATTATTTTCTACTAGATTTAATTAAAATAATTACTGCATAATTCCAAATATAAATAGAGCCCTTAACAAACTTACTCTTCATTCAAATGATAGATTACCTGCACAACTCCAGAAGAAAACGTTCTAGTATTCATCATGATTAAATTCTTTCTCTCTTTTATGTCAACAAACAAAGGTTTTCCTTCTCCCAATATAACGGGATGAATTGATAATCTAAATTCATCTACTAGCCCTAAATTTATAAATGATGTAATAAGGCTTGATCCGCCATACAACCAAATGTCTTTACCTTGCTTTTCCTTCAATTTATTTACTTCTTCAATTATATTTTCATTTATAAATGTTGCTTTATTTTCATCTTTTGATTGATTTCTGGAAAACACATATTTTTCCTTGCTATGAACTAAATTCCACATTTCTTTATCAGATTCTGAGTCATCTATACTTGGAATATAATTTCCCCATAAATCATAGCTTTTTCGACCATATAAAATAGTATCTATTTGATTCAAGAAATTTGTGAATTCCATTTCAGGATCCATTATGCACCAATCAACTTCTCCGTTTTTTCCTTCTATAAAACCATCTAATGTAACCGCTAAATCTAAAATTATTTTTCTTTGTTTTATGCTATTTGACAAAACTGTTCCTCCTACTTTCGTTTAGACATTTTTTAATCTTATAACCCTCACTTATAATGAAATCGAATACTTGTTCTTATTTTGATTATAACAAGCAGGCTTAGAGCTATCAAATATCGATATTTTAGTTTAAAAGAACTAAAAACATCATGTTTTGCTATTTTAGAACGTGTATTCTAACTTTAATTGCACTTTGGATAATTTTATTTGCACTTGTCACAATTTTAATTGAAGTTTTGTTAGTTTTTAATTGTCCTTTTGCCAATTTTAATTGCAGTTTCTTTATTTTTATTTGCACTGCGAACTTTATTTGCAGCTTGGGCACTCTTACTTGCACTTTTACCAATTTTATTTGCAGTCACACATCTCCTATTTGCATTTCGAACTTTATTTGCATCGGGAGCTCTTATTTGCACTTTTACAAATTTTATTTATAATCACACACCGCTTATTTGCACCTCAAACTTTATTTGCACCCTAGGATCTCTCACTTCCATTTTTATCAATTCTATTTACAGTCTCAAATCTCTTATTCCCACATAACACAATCTTATATACCCCCCTGCCCATACAAAGCAAAAAAAACTCGCAAACAACTAAGTTTACGAGTTTCACATTTTACTTATTTAACAGTTTAACCTTCTCAACAAGAAAATTTAAGATAACATGTGCTGCGATTCTGCTTGTCATATCACGGAAATCGATTGTTGGGTCAAGCTCAACAATATCCATTCCACTTACTTTTGGATGAGATGCTAAATAACAGATGCCATCTAATAGAGTTTGACTGTCCATTCCTCCAGGACCAATTGCTGGGCAACCAGGAGCAAAGGCTTGGTCTAATACGTCCATATCTAGGCTAATGTAAATTGCATCTACTTTGTCTACTAAATGATTGATGCTCTCTTTAATAATTTTTGAGATTCCTAATTCGCGAACATCGCGCATTGAATAGATTGTTACTCCGTTATTTACACCGAATTCAGTGTATGGAGCACTATTTGAAAAATTTCGGATTCCAATTTGAACTAAATGTTCACCTTTTAGAATACCTTCATCAATCAAACTACGGAAAGGTGTACCGTTAGAACGTCCACCATCTTCAGTATTTCTTAAGTCATGATGAGCATCAAATTGGATAACTCCTACTGTTCCTCGTTCTTTTGCAAAAGCTGAAATGCATGGAAAACTAATGCCGTGATCCCCACCTAAAATGATTGGCATCGTTTCTTTATATTGACCTAGCAATTCAGAGATTGTAGATCTAATACGATTTCTAGACTCTTCAAAATCAGTCACATGCATCGTAATATCACCAAAATCAGTTACCTTGAAATCCTTTAAATCAATTTGGTCTTCAATATGATAAGTACTGTAGCTACTTAGCATTTTTCGAATTGAAGCAGGTGCGAAGCTTGCGCCTGAATGACTAATTGATGTTTTAGATAATGGTACACCGATAATTGAGAAATTTGATGCTTCAGTTCCATTCCATGCAGAGATGATTTCATTTGCTTTTGTGACTTTTGAATCAATGAAAATTGCATCTCCTGCTTTTTTAAGATGTGATAGCGACATCGTGTTCACCCCTACTTACTACTAATTTACCATTCTTAAATACTGATTCTACATGATTTACACCAAAATGGTAAGGTACATAAGTATAGTTTGGTACATTCCAAATAACAACATCTGCCTTACGACCAATTTTTAATTTACCAGCTTGGTCTCCACGATTAATTGCGTATGATGAGTTAATCGTAACGGCATTCCAAATTTCTTCAGGCGTCATTTTTAGTTTAAGCATTGCAATTGTCATGATTAATTGTAAATTTTCAGTTGGGCAGCTTCCTGGGTTAAAATCAGTTGCTAATGAAACTGCTACATTATTTTCAATCATTGCTCTTGCAGGCGCAAATTCAGGTTTATTCAAATAGAAAGTAGTTCCCGGTAAAATAACACCGATTGTATTGCTCTTACCAAGCATTTCTACACCTTTTTCAGATGCTCCACAAAGATGATCAGCGGAAATAGCGCCAATTTCAGCTGCCATTTCAGTGCCACCTAGAGGATCTATTTCATCGGCATGAATTTTAACTTTAAAGCCTTGTTCTTGTGCTTTTAATAAAAATTCTCTTGATTGCTCAACTGAAAATACACCTGTTTCAGCGAATACATCTACAAATTCAGCAAGTTCTTCCTCTTTAATAACATCTAATAAAGAAATCATTTTTTCTAAGAAAGCTTCTTCATTTCCTTTATACTCCTTTGGTACTGCATGCGCACCTAAGAAAGTTGAAACTAAATCAATATCATGCTCTGCTTGTAATTCCTTCGCAACTCGAAGTTGTTTTAATTCAGTTTCTTCATCAAGTCCATAACCACTTTTTGCTTCAACTGTTGTTACACCGAATGAAAGCATTCTGTTTAAGTGATGAATCGTTTTCTTTTTTAAATCGTCATGAGATGCTAATTTGGTTTGACCTACAGTAGAATGGATCCCGCCACCCATTTCTAATATTTCTAAATAAGAAGCACCTTGTAATTTCAAACTAACTTCATGCTCACGTGATCCTCCAAAGACCACGTGAGTATGAGGGTCAACTAATCCTGGAGTGACTAGTTTTCCCAGGCAATCAATTACTTCTTTTGCATCAATTTTCTGTTCGTTCATTTGTCCGATATAAATAATTTGCCCATCTTTCCATGCAATTTCTGCATTTTCTAGAACAGGAAGATTACTCATGTCTTTTCCATGAATTGGACCATCACCATGATCCATCGTTAATAATTGACCAATATTTGTTAATAGAATATCTGCTTTCAATTCTAACACCTACTTCATCATTGGGATGTTTACGCCTTTTGCTTTCGCAGTCTCAACAGCTAAATCATAACCTGCATCAACGTGACGAACTACACCCATTCCTGGATCTGAAGTTAATACTCTTTCAATACGTTTTGCAGCTGCATCTGTACCATCAGCAACGATTACCATACCAGCATGTAAAGAGTAACCCATACCTACTCCACCACCGTGGTGTACACTTACCCAACTTGCGCCATTTACACCATTAATAAGTGCATTTAGGATTGGCCAGTCAGCTACTGCATCACTACCATCTTTCATGCTTTCTGTTTCACGATTTGGAGATGCTACTGATCCACAATCTAAGTGGTCACGACCGATTACGATTGGAGCTTTTAATTCGCCATTTTTAACCATTTCGTTAATGATTTTACCGAATTTAGCACGCTCACCGTAGCCTAACCAACAAATACGTGATGGTAAACCTTGGAATGCAACCTTTTCACGAGCCATACGGATCCAGTTACATAAATGCTCGTTATCAGCAAATTCACGTAAAATGACTTCATCTGTTTTGTAAATATCTTCTGGATCACCAGAAAGTGCTACCCAACGGAAAGGACCTTTACCTTCACAGAATAATGGACGAATAAATGCAGGTACGAAACCAGGGAAATCAAATGCATTTTTAACGCCCTCATCCAATGCAACTTGACGAATGTTATTACCGTAATCAAATGCGATTGCACCACGTTGTTGCATCGCTAAAATTGCTTCAACATGCACTGCCATACTATGTTTTGCACGTTTAATTACTTCATCTGGATTTTCAATACGAAGTTTCTTTCCTTCTTCAATTGTCATGCCGATTGGTAAATAACCATTTAATGGATCATGTGCTGAAGTTTGGTCAGTAATTAAATCTGGTACAAAATTACGTTCAACTAATTGAGGTAAAATTTCAGCAGCATTACCTACTAAGCCGATTGCTAAAGCTCTTCCTTCATTTTTAGCTTCAGTTGCAAGTTGTAATGCTTCCTCTAAATCGTGAGTTAATACGTCACAATATCTAGTGTCAATACGACGTTGAATTCTAGTTTCATCTACATCAATACCGATTACAACTCCACCATTCATTGTTACAGCTAGAGGTTGAGCTCCACCCATACCACCAAGACCTGCAGTAATTGTAATTGTACCTTTTAAGCTTCCACCGAAATGTTGTTTAGCAGCTTCACCAAATGTTTCATAAGTACCTTGTAAAATCCCTTGAGTACCGATGTAAATCCAGCTACCAGCAGTCATTTGGCCGTACATCATTAAGCCTTTTTCATCTAATTCACGAAAGTGTTCCCAAGTTGCCCATTTTGGAACTAAGTTTGAGTTTGCTAATAAAACTCGTGGTGCATCTTCGTGAGATTTAAAAACTGCAACAGGTTTACCTGATTGAACTAATAATGTTTCATCGCTCTCTAATTTCTTTAATGATTCAATGATTGCATCAAAGCTTTCCCAGTTTCTTGCAGCTTTACCGATTCCACCATATACAACTAAATCTTCTGGTCTTTCTGCTACTTCTTCATCTAAGTTGTTTAATAACATACGAAGTGCTGCTTCTTGAATCCAACCTTTAGTGTTTAATTCAGTACCTCTTGGCGCTTTTAAAGATCCTTTTGTGATTTCCATTTTAATTCCACCTCTTCTTATATTTGTGTTTGTTTTGTATAGTTTTTTGCTAAGAAATTTTCTTTTAAATAAGTTGTTAATTTTTCAATGTCTTTTGAGAATACGCGATCTCTAGTAATTGATGGAACAGTTTTACGAGCATCTTCCATAAACTTTCTAGTTGTTTCAGACATTTTTTCAATTCCTTTATATTCAACACCTTGCATTGCACAAATACATTCGATTGCTAAAACTCTTCTAGCGTTTTGTAGAATTTGGTATGCATGACGTGCGCCGATTGTCCCCATGCTTACATGGTCTTCTTGGTTTGCTGAAGAAGGAATTGAGTCAACACTTGCTGGATGTGCTAATGTTTTATTTTCAGAAACTAATGCAGCTGCCACGTATTGCATAATCATTGCACCAGATTGTAATCCTGGTTCTGGACTTAAAAATGGTGGTAAATCATTTAATTGTGGGTTTACTAAACGTTCAATACGTCTTTCTGAAATATTCGCTAACTCAGCAACACCTAATTTAAAGAAGTCCATTGCAAATGCGATTGGTTGACCATGGAAATTCCCACCAGAGAATACATCATCTCCGAATATTAATGGATTATCAGTAGCTGCATTCATTTCAATTTCTAATTTCTCTTTTGCATAGTTTAGAACTTGCCAGCTTGCTCCATGAACTTGAGGGATACATCTTAATGTATAAGCGTCTTGAACTCGGATTTCGCCTTGTCTAGTTGTTAATTGGCTTGTTGCTAAAATATTGCGGTAACGTTCTGCTACTTCAATTTGTTCTTTATATCCACGAGCAATATGGATTCTTTCATCAAAAACATCTGTGATACCATTTAATGCTTCAAATGTAATAGAAGAAATTAATTCACTTTGATAAGCTAACTCTTCACCTTCAAGGTAAGTAAGAATGCCCATTGCTGTCATTGCTTGAGTACCATTAATTAAAGCTAAACCTTCTTTAGCTTCAAGAGT
Organism: Gottfriedia acidiceleris; assembly: GCF_004138285.1. Lineage (GTDB taxonomy): Bacteria > Bacillota > Bacilli > Bacillales > Bacillaceae_G > Gottfriedia > Gottfriedia acidiceleris_A. The sequence continues at coordinate 13,186 of NZ_SCFN01000027.1, forward strand.
AATTGGTAAAATTCCTTCTTTTGCTAAAGCTTCTGCTGTTTCCATACGTTTTCCTTTATAGAAAACTTCACCTTCACCAAGTAAAACTAGAGCTAAGTGAGATAAAGGAGCTAAGTCTCCGCTTGCACCTAATGATCCTTGAGATGGGATAACTGGGTGAATTTGAGCATTAATTAATGAAAGTAATTTTTCAACTACTACTAAACGCACACCAGAGTGACCTTTTAACATTGTATTTGCACGAAGTACTAGCATCGCTCTTGAAACTAATTCAGGGAACGGTTCACCAACACCACATGCATGTGAAGCTATTAAGTTATATTGAAGTGTTGAAACATTTTCTTTTTCAATTAATACATCACTAAATTTTCCGAAACCTGTTGTGATACCATAAACGACTTTGCCATTATTTACGATTTCTTCAACCTTTTCTCTACATGCTTTTACCGCAACTAAGCTATCTTCACTCGCTTTTACATACGCCATTTCGAATAAAATACTTTTCATTTGTTCCATTGTTAAGCTATTACCAGTTAAAGTTACCATTAAAAAACACCTCCGAATTTTGTCAAAAAAACACAGAAAGAGGCTATGAGACGTAAATATAAACTTACGAATCATAGCCCCCTATCATCTAATAAACTATGGGCGATTATATGTGATTAATGCCAAGTCCTGCTGATTCATGCTCCGATCCTTTAATAGGAGCACCAATCGTTCCGTATAGTGCAACTGCTATCCAGTCACCCTCGTTCACGTTTTTATAAGGCTTTCCTCTAACAACAGCAAATCTAAGTCCTACTGTTCTAAGAACATCACCTAATTGAACATGACCTCTTGTTACTCCTTGAATTGCTTCAAGTGTTGCATGATATAATGAATGAACTTCTCTATATAGAGCTCCATTAATTACACCATTTTGTTTGGCAGCGGTTTCAATCGCAGCAACGACCTTTTGGGCATCCATTGTACCGACCTTACCTACACACCATACAACGTTTTCATTTTTCATTAATTCTTCTTCATGATTAGTCAAAGCAAGCATCATAGCTGTTCGACCAATTCGTTGATTTTGCTCTGCCATTTCGCTAATACCTCTTACTTACATTCTCTAATAAACTAGTATCTAATTACATTATAAGCCAACAATTAGTAAACTTCAATATTTTCAGATTATTATTTTTAAAAAATATTTTTTTATTAAAACTTGTTGAAATCTTCAAAATATTTACCGATAAATTATTTTTTAAGAAAACTTGTCCTTTTGTCATCTATTAATAACAGAAATAGGGATAATACGCCGATTGTTTAAGATTTTTTTCTTAACACTAGCTGCCAAGTAACACCAAAACAATCAGTAACCCAGGTAACCTTACTAAAATCATTCATTTCTACTGGCCCCATAAGTACTTTCCCATCACCTTTTAAGCCGTCAAAAATTAAATCAAACTCCGCATTGTCATTGCATTCTAAATAAAAGGAAACTGCCCAACTAAATTCTGGACTAGATTCTTTTTCCATATCCAAAACCATAAAAGTCTGTCCTAAAATTTCAATGATACCATTTAGTATTTTTCCTTCTACTCCACGGTCATCTTTCGTAAACCTTCGAAGAGAAACGAGCTTTGAATTCGGAAAAGTACGAACATAATAATTCATAGCTTCCTCCGCATTACCGCTAAACGTAAGAAATGGAGTAATCCTTTGACCTGATACAACTGGTATTACTTGTTCTTGAGTCATCTCCTGAAATCCTCCAATCAATTTATAATTACCTCGTTTTAGAACTAAAAAACAAACCAGCTCGAAATCATCTATTTCCGCTGGAGATTTAGCCTTTAAAAAATGTAAATAATAAATAGATTGTACCATATTTTTACAGATCAAAAAAACTTCGCATTTAATTGAAATAAATGCGAAGTTAATTAAGGAAAAGCATACTATTAATGATGTATAAGTCTTCCTATTGGATCCCTGTCCCAAAATCTTTTCTTATGAAAGGTTTGTTAATATCCACAGTATTTCCTTATCTTAACAATTTTCTTCTTTTGTTTATTTTTTATTATATAATTGTATTAAAAATTGATAAAAGGAGGTTTATATGAAAAAAATTTTCGGAAGATTCTTTAAAAAGAAATTAAAAAAGGATAATGCATTCTACAACAATCTTTATGATCAGTTTAATACAAACGACTTAATGGTAAATTCAAACTTCGCTAATTTATCGTTAGTTTCTAGACTAGAAAACGCATGGAACATGGAATTCCTTACTATTGTTAAAGAAAAAATTATGAAAAAAGAAGATTGGAGCAATGCAAAGTATACCTTTATTGAGAAAGAATTAAAACGCTTTTTCTTAATGGCAGCAATCTTTGAAAACGTTCCAATGTATAATCAAGAGGTTGATAAAATCTGGCACGAAATGATTTTATTTACGAAAAGTTATCAAAACTTCTGCAAGTCTTTTTGTGGTGAAATGATACACCATGAACCAAATGTTCACAAAGATGATGTAACTAATACCGATGAAACCGATGCAAGAGCAGTTTACAATTTATTATATAATACTCTGTTTGAAACGACATCTGTAAATACCTATATTTTAGGTAATCTAGTTGTTAATTATAAAAACACTAAGGTTCTAGACTATTTATCGAGTAACACAAATCAAACATTAAGTTTCGTATCTCATATTAACTCACAAACTAAAAATAAGTTTTTAAATGAGTTTGCTGGAATTCAAAAAATTTTAGTTAATAAAGAAAATGAAGAAGCAAGAACTAAGGTACTTAGAAAAACAGCAGAAATAACTAAGCACCCATCACAAAAATCTTACCCAAATTCAGCTAAACGTTCATCTTCTAGCAAAAAATCAGATGATGGGCATATTAACTCAGCATTTTTTAACTGCAAATTCTATGTTTGCATTAAATGAAAGTTCCAATGATTGTTCAAGCAAGAGTGATAGTCATCATCATAACTCGCACTCTTCATGCTCTAGTTCATCACATTCTTCATGTTCTAGTAGTTCTCACTCTTCGTGTTCTAGTTCGAGTTGCTCAAGTTCAGGTTGTTCAAGTTGATCTATTAATACTATCGTCTAAGTATAATTACATTAACTCAACCTTAAGGTTGGTTTAATATCCAAATGAGATTCTACTCATTTATTTTTAGTAATCTTTTTCCGCTCCTATATAGGATCAATTCAACTATTTCTCTTTTCCCCAAAAGGTAAAATAATATAACTAATTGTTAGTACTAAAATAATAATTGCTAACCAAAAATTATGGGCCGATTCCCCATTATTTACAATAATAAAGCGAATTGTAGCTGTAATCCCGATATATAGAAGATAGCGTATAGGAAAATGATAATTTTCTTTGAAATATTGAACAATAATTGATATAAATCCAAAATATAAGAAAAATATTAAAACTTTGCCAAAAATCTGATGAACATTTTTATTTCCCAATAAAATGTCGTTAAAAATATAATAAAGTTCTCTAAAAAGGAAATACGCAAGAATCAGGCTCAGTAGAAATAAAGATATATTTAACAAAGTTTGATAAAGCTTGATCAACAATTTTCGATTTTTAAACAAACTCATTCCAATCATTTGTCTCCCCCAGTTTTTTGTCCCTCATAAAAATTTTTTTTTTGATTTTTTTTTAATAAATGAAAAACAGTCGCTTCTTCTATATAATATTTCGATCGAATACAAAAACAGAAATGCCTATATTCTCTTCAACTTTCATATCTGAAAATAGATGGACTAATTTTGCGCCAACAAGTTCTTCTAAACCTTCTGGTGGGTTATTTAAGTACAATTCTTGAATCATTTTTGTTCGTGCAGTATGAACCATTTCTGCCCCGTTCATTGTTCCGGAAATAAATTTTTCAGTTGGAGTTAAATTACCATATAAAGTTGAAACGGCCATGTTTTCAACGAACACTGTATGAATTCGCTCTGGACCCTTTCCAAACAAATCTTTCCGAAGTTTTCTCATCATATCATTAAATTCATGTATTTTTTTTGACATTACTTTTTCGCCTCAATTTCAATTTTTAAATGTTATAACTTATCTTTGCACAGTATTCTTTAACCTATTTACTCAGACCCAAGAATATTGTATTAGTTTGTATCACATTTCTCACAAATTCATTTTACTTCCCACCTTTTTGAAAAAAAAAAAATTCCACCAGGAAGACAAATTAGCCGATTCAGAGGCTTTATGTCTTCTTGGTGGAATAGTTAATTAGCAAAAAATTTACTAAAATACCAATCCAATTTAAGTTAAATGAATTTAATAGATCCATAACAAATACATTATCATGTTTCCATATCATCCGGATTTATTATATCTCTATCTGTTTAAATAAACAATCATAATGTTAATTTTATACATTTCTAAATATTGATGATTTTCCTGAGATCTTACAACGCTAACCACAATTCCATTGCCGATTCTAAATCTTTACTTAATTCAATTTTCCTACAATATAGATCATGAAGCTTATTATAATCTTCCTCACTATTCATCACTAGATCAATCTCATTTATTTCTTTTTCAAGTCGTTCAATTTTCGCTAGAAATTCAGCTTTAATTATTTCTTGGTTATTATCATCCTTATTTTTAACTTTTTTTCGAATTTCTTTTTTTTCAACCGGTTCCTTCGTTTCTTTTAAACTAATTTTTTCTTTTATACTTTTATAATCATCATAATTGCCAAGATAGCTTTTTAATTCATAATCCTCAATAGCTATCACTCGTTGACTCAATTTATTAATAAAATATCTGTCATGTGAAATAAAGAAAATTGTGCCTTTAAATTCATCAAGTGCTTCTTCAAGTGTTTCGATTGAATCAATATCAAGATGATTTGTAGGTTCATCAAGTATTAACAAATTGATATCTTTGAATAATAACATTCCTAATTTCAGCCTAATTCTCTCTCCACCTGACAAGAATTTAACTTTTTTAAAAACACTTTCTTTATAAAACATAAATTTTGATAGATATTCCCTTGCTTTCCCTTCTGGTATTGAGATATTCTCTCTAAAACATTCAAGTACTGTCATTTCTTCGTTATTAAAACTTATTTTCTGAGGTAAATATGCGGTCAGTACATTTGCACCTGGTTGTACCACACCATTATCTGATTTTTCTTCCCCTAAAAGCATCTTTAAGAAAGTAGTTTTTCCACTTCCATTAGGACCGACAAGCCCAACTCTTTCCCCATAATTAATCAATAAATTCGTATCTTTGAATAGTACTTTTTCTTCATAAGATTTCGAAAGCCCAATTGCTTTAATTGTTTCATTTCCCGATCGTTTGGATCCCTTTAAATCTAATTTTATATTTTCTTTTTCAAAAACTGGTTTTTCAATTCTATTCAGTTTATCAAGTTTTTTCTGTATACTTGCAGCTCTTTTAAAAAATTTGTTATTATCAGCACGCATCGCCCAGTCTCTTAAATTGGTTACTGTATTTTCCATCGCTTTTATCTTTTTTTGTTGTTCTTTAAAATGCTCAAATTGGAGATGTAAGTTTTTTTCTTTTTGCTCAACAAAAGATGAATAGTTGCCCTTATACGTAATTGATTCCATTTCTTCCACTTCCACAATTTTTGTTACGACATTATCTAAAAAATATCGATCATGGGAAACAATCAATACAATTCCATTATAATTTTTTAGAAAATCTTCTAACCATTCTACTGAGTCCATATCTAAATGATTTGTAGGTTCATCAAGCAATAATATATCGGGACTATTGATTAAAAGTTTACCAAGTAATACAGTCGTTTTTTCACCACCACTTAATAGATCAAAATCTCTGTTTAAAAAACTTTCTTCAAATTTAAGTCCAGTACATACCTTTCCTAACTTTTCTTCCCGTTCATAGCCTCCATTTACTTCAAATAATTGAACTAAATCACTATACCTTTTCATTGCTCTTTCTAGGGCATTATTTTCTAAAACTTTCATTTGATCTTCTAACTCACGCATTTGATTTTCTAAGTTAGTAACTTCATCAAAAGCCATATTTAAAACATCAATTACTCTTAAGCCTTTAGGATAAACTGGCGTTTGTTCCAAATATGCAGTAGATAGTCCTTTTGGAATGAAATTAATTAAACCTTCATCATAACCATAACTAGAAGTTTGAGGATATCCAGGATAATAATGCATCGGCACAATTCCAGCTATTATCTTAAGAATGGTACTTTTACCACTCCCATTGATTCCAATAATACCGATTTTATCACCCTCATAAGCTTCAAATGTTATATTTTTAAGCACTAAAGTTGCATCCATATATTTTTTAAGACCATTTATTTTTAATTCGAACATAAAATTTCCTTCTTTCATCCATAAATTTCGTTATGCATTATATGGACAAGGTAAAGAAGTGAACTTTGATATGATTTAATTATTTAATTACGACTCATTTATTTTTAAGTTTGTTAAGATTTACAAAAACCAAATAAAAAAGACTATAAGAAGAAAGAATCTTCTCACAGTCTAATAAACTTGGTGATTTATCATTTATCAAGAGCTATATAATCATACAATTCTTATATAAGCCCCATCAACTAAAACATAAATCTGATGGAATACTACAAAAGTGATCTAGTATTCAATAAATAATTATCTCGTTATCAGTAAAGTAAGTTACCTTCTAATTTGCCTTAATTCCATAAGAGCATAACAAATAAGCCTATATATTAGGCAATTTTCAACTCATTAGGAAAACTTATTAATTTAAATTAAATTAATATCAGCAATTAGTTGGCATCATAAACTTACTTTCCTCCTTCGAAATTTTCTATATTATCCCATTTTTCCGTTTTTTTGTAAATGGCTTCATTAAATTTATCAATCTTTTTACTAATTAATTCAAAAAACTCATTTAATCTTGCCATGTATTATACTTTTATTTCCAATCCATAGTTTATACATTTAATAACTGACATAATTAAACATTGCCTGCACTGAAGCAGTTATTTTTATTTGTCCCTCTTGAATTGGTGTTGTTGGACCGCTGAATGCAGCTGCAGTCATTGTTAATGAGGACATCGGACGTACAATTTGAATACCTTCTTCAGCCAACCAGATAGGTATGTTATTAATGGATAACCCTAGGGATTTCGCGATGTTTTCTGCATTCGTTTTTGCATTTAAAGTAGCCTTTTGTAGTGCTTCCCCGTAATACGGATCGGGATTTGATACTTCAAATGTAAGATTCCGTACTTCATTTGCTCCATTTTCAACTGCAACGTCAATCACTTTCCCAACATTTGCAAGATCCTTCACAATTACTTTATAAATATGACTCACCCGATATCCCTTAAAAATTTGATGTGAATCTTGGTAATCAACAATTCGATCGATTGTATATGAATTCGTTTCAATTTCGTCTTGTTTAATTCCGATCCCTTTTAATGCTTCTATAATTTTATTCGAAATAATTGCATTCTCTGTCTGAGCCGTTTGTACTTTCATATCTTCTACTACAGATCCTAATAGTACAAACGACTGGTCGGGCTTCACAAATACTTCTCCTTTTCCTGTTGCTTTAATCGTATAATTACTATTCATATTGCGAGATTGAAAAGCACTTTGATATTGAGGGGTTGAATAATCATATCGCATACCTGTTAAGTTATAATTATTTAATGGATAAATCTTCCTCACATCCTTTTAAGATGAAAAATATTGTATTTGTGCCCATTTATTGTATGTATTGAGAGCTTTTTCTGTGATTAATTTGCTTAAAACGATTGTTGTTAGGAGTAAATGAATAATTAAAAAGCTTGTAAACTTCGGGAAATTCCCAATATCTACAAGCTTTTGCAATTTATATTTACTCATTTATATACGGATTGCCAATGATGTTTTCTTTCATCGTTTATTTTGATTCTTCTTCATCCAAGATATCATCATAGTCTTTTTGTTTCCCAATTTCTATTGGTACTTCATATTCTGGTACACTGCCATTGTAATATGTAGAATAGTTTTCCATTTTAATTCCCCTTTTTCAAATAATAGATTGGAAGTTAGACAAATACTATTTAAAAATTAACTTATGTAAATTCATCCACACTTTAATTAAACAAGGGAATTCATAAAATTACTATTGGGGTTTTTTTACTAATTTCCTATTAAAAAGGATGCTGTAATTACCAATTTTTGGTTAGCACCTGTTAAAACACCTTAGAAATCAAGAAAATAATATTAGTTGTATTGGGGGAATTCTGAAAAAAACAATAAAAAAACGTTATTAAAATGATAAACTATAGCCTACATTTTATAAAATAAGTCAAAATTTAAACGCACGGAGTGTTCAGTTTAACTTTTATTAATAGAAATTTTCTTTTTCAAATAAAAAAGAATGGATTTCTCCATCCCTTTTTAAGTTTATTAAAAACTAAACATCGGTTTATAATCACCTTTATACGGTTGATGCTCAACAAATACAGTTATATCCTTACCATCTTTGTCTTTACCTGTTCTTTTATAAGTAAATTTATTATTATTAAGCTCAGTCAATTCAAGAACGGCACCATACTTATTTGTTCCGATTGAAACATGTGCTCTAATTTTATTTTCATGGGCAATATCGAAATATCCATAGTCACCACGGCTTTTACCTGTTTCAAGATTGAAAAACTCATATTTATTAGTGTATCCATCAAATTTTGCAAGACTAATAAAATTCGTATTATATTTCGTTACGTCATTCCCTTGTTCATCCAGTACTTTTGTACCATTCCAAAGTGTTCTACCTAAAATTTTATCTCCATCAACTTTTTTTACAATCTCGCCTGTTTTAGAATCTAATTTTTTATCAGGATCTGTAAAAGAGAGCTCTTTTTCTTTATATGGGACATGTTCAACGTACACTTCTACGTCATTACCGTTTGCATCTTTTCCCATTCTTTTATAAGTAAATACGTTTTTATTTAGTTTTGTCATATCAACTACAGCTTGGTAATTCATTGATTCAGAAATTAAAATTCGTTTTTTACCATCATTTGTAATAAAAAATGTTCCTTTATCACCACGACTTTGACCTGTCTTTGCATCAAAAAATTCGTATCTTCCTGATTTTGCATCATATTTAGCAAGACCAATAAAATTTGCGTTCTCTTTTGTTAAGTCATGATGATTTTTATCATACACTCTTGTACCTTGCCAGTTTGTACTACTTAAAATTTTAGCCATTTCCTGCCCTTTTGTTAATTTGTTCTTTACTTTTTTAGGAGCCTTGTAAACTCTTTCTTGCTTTTGTTTACTATGCTCTTCTTGTGCATTAGCAGCTGTATTGCAACCTGTTACTACTAATGTTAATCCGAGTAATATAGATGAAATTGTTTTTGTTTTATTATTCATTTTAATTGTCCTCTCAAAATTTCATTGTTTTGTATTTTATATAATCTCCAATTATTCAAAAACTTGTCATTTAAAATCATTCGTTATTTTGCTCCTGCTTTTAGCAAAATTTCTTCGATTTCTTTAAAACCTCTTTCACGTGCATGCTGTATAGGCGTAACATTTTCTTGATCTGGTAAATTAACATCTGCTCCATTATCAATAAGCAATTGTACTGTTTGCTGTTGTTTTTCATTTCCATCGTTCAAAATAATTGCTTCTAAGAGGGCCGTCCATCCGAGATTATTGACATGATTAACATCAATTTCAGTATGATTAAGAAGCTCTTTTACGACATCCACATATCCATGTTCTGAAGCGGGAATTAATGCTGTTCCACCATACCGGTTCGTAATTGATGGATCAGCACCTGCTTTAATAGTAAGTTTTAGAATATCTATAAAGCCTTCTGCACCAGCATATAAATATAGGGATTGTTTTTCATATGATCTCGAATATTGACATCTGCGCCAGCTTCTATCAGTACTTTTGCAGTTTTGAAATCGTTATGATAAGTTGCAATCATTGTGGCAGTTTGTCCATTAGAATTCTGTGCATTTATATTCGCACCATTCTCAATCAACTTCTTTACGATATCAGTTTCTCCACGTTTTGCTGCTTGAAATAACTGTTCGTTCACTTTTTCTTCCCCCTTAGCAAATGAGGCACATCCATTTAGCAAAAGTATGCAGCTGGTTATTACTGCAAGTAACTTCCACACAAAGTACAACGTCCTCCTATTCCATAACAATTCAACATGAAAATATCGTCTTATTCCTGGGAAATTTTCCTCCAATCTTTTTCAATAGTTAGACCTTTGTTCGTCTGAAATCTATGTTATTCCTTAAATGAAAACTCCATCTAAACAAATTATTAAAAATGGATAAAATTTTTAATAATTTTTCTTTATAGATAAGCTCTGAATTAAAAAAACTGTCTAATTAGACAGTTTAGGGGACTCAAGTGCAACTATAGCTTTTGTTTGTTTTATTAACCATTTTAACTACTTAAGTATTTTTAAATTGTTTCTGCCGACCTTGCAAATGAAATTGAAATTAACTTTTACGTCTATCAAAAATAAATTCCACTACTCCCCTAGAAGAAACAATCTATGTGTCTTTTATTTTTTTATGTAAGCCCATTTGTAAGAATTTTTCACTCCATAAGGGTGATTGTATACATTTTTCACATAGGATTTTTCCAAATATGCCACCCCATTCTGATACATAGGTGAAATAGCTGCATCCTTTCCAAGTAATTGCTCTTCAGCCTCAGCTAAAGCATTCCATCGAGATTTAGGATCTTGGAGTAGTGTCGTTTTTGCTTTTGTGATTAATTCATCATACTTCGGATTTGAGTACGCTATGTTATTGTTTGTCACCCATTTATCCAAGAAAGTCATCGGATCCGGATAATCCGGTCCCCATCCAGCCAAAGAGATATCGTACTGGAGATTATCTTCTAGGGCAAATTTAGGCTGTGCAGGTTGGACCTTGATGTTCACTGTTAAACCAGGTAGATTTTTTTCAAGTTCAAACTTCAAATATTGGGAAATTTTCTTATTACTATCGTCTTCTGCGATCAGAAGCTCTAAAACAATACTTTGTTTTCTAAGCTCCCGCTTAGCCTTTTCCCAATATTCCTTTGCCTTCGCAATATTCGTTTTATTGAAGTCTCCTGTAGTATCGTCGAAATCTTCCCCATCCGGACCATATGCCAAATTCTTGGCGACAAAGTAATAAGCAGGCGTTGACCCGTTATTTAAGATTACGTCTGTAATCTCTTTTTTGTTGTAGCCCATATCTATTGCTTTACGCACATTCACATTTTTTAAAATAGGATTTTGGTTATTTAACTTTAAATAAATAAGCCTTCCTTCTTGTGCTGTTTTAAATTCTTTATCGTTTTTATACTTATCCACAAATTCGGCTGTTAGACTTACCCGGTCAATTGCTCCTGTCTGATATAAATTGACAGCTGTAGAATTATCCTTCGCAATATTAAAGTTGATTTCATCCAGCTTTACTGTTTTTTTATCCCAATAGTCTCGGTTTTTCTCAAGCTTAAAGCTTTGTTCGTGTTTCCATTCACTCATTTTGAATGGGCCGTCATAAACAACTGAGTTCGCTTCCATTCCGTAATTCTTGCCCTGTTCCTCTACAACCTTTTCATTCAACGGCATGAACGGGGCAAGTGCGGTCAAACTTAAGAAATATGGAACTGGATTATCGAGTTGTACTTCTAACGTATGATCATCGATAGCCTTTACTCCCAATTGTTCTACAGGAAGTTGGTTTTCATTTATCTTCTTTGCGTTTTTGACATCATACATGATGTAGGCATATTCTGAAGCTGTGGTTGGATCTAATGTGCGTTTCCAGCCATATTCAAAATCATGCGCTGTCACCGGATCACCGTTAGACCATTTTGCATCACGTAGTTCAAATATGTATGTTTTCCTATCTTTACTCACTGAATAGGATTTCGCAATTCCTGGTACTGGCTGACTGTCTTTTCCTTGTCGGTAAAGCCCCTCCATAACATTGTTTAGTACACTGAGAGTTGTAGAGTCTTCCACAAGTGAGGAATCCATTGATGAAAGCTCAGATGTTTCAACTAACCGTAGCACTTGTTTTGCATTTGCCTTACCTACGCCCCCAACTGTTGTTGCCTCTTCTTTTTGGTTTGCACATCCAGGAAGTGCAATTCCCAAGATCAACAGTAAAGCTGTTAATCGTTTGGTTTGTTGATTCAAATAAAATCTACCTCCTTACTAGCAAATAATATTTTCCCTTAAGTAATTATAATATTCTGTATATTTAACACATTACCTTTTTTATATTCGATTTATCGAACAATAAATGAATATATTGACTTTCTCAAGTATTTGCAGCTTAAAAGGTCGTTATTATCCCTTTATGTCTAACTCAAAAGATTACATGCTGCATGCAAGAACATGTTCAGGCCAATAACAAGAGAATCTTCATCGATTGTAAACCTTGGATGATGATGTGGATACGTACTTTCGCTTTTCTCTGATCCTGAACCAATTTTAAAAAAGCATCCGTCCGCTTTTTGTAAAAAAGCAGAAAAGTCTTCCCCACCCATAGATGGTTTGATATACGCAACAGATTCATTGCCATATACCTCAATAGCTGTTTGTTCCAGCACTTTTGTGACAGCATCATGATTGATAACTGGTCTGTAACCATATCTGTAATGACAGGAATAACTTGCTCCATGAGCCTCGCAAATCCCTTTTACAATTTGTTCAATTCGCAACTCCGCATCGTATCGCAATTTTTCGTCAAAACAACGAACGGTACCGACAATTTCAGCAGTATCGGGAATGATATTATCAGCCGTTCCAGCGTGAAATTGGGTAACAGAAAGGACCCTTTGCGCAAATGCATCGGTTTTCCGTGAAACAATATGCTGCAAATTCGTTATAATTTGTGCTCCGATTGCGATGCTGTCCACAGTATCTTCGGGATGCGCGGCATGTCCGCCTTTGCCGCGGATTGTGATATGGAACGTATCAGGGGCAGCCATCATCGGCCCGTAAACAATACCAATTTTGCCGACTTCCAAACCGGACATGAGATGCAAACCGATTATGTAATCAACCCCTTCCATTACGCCTGCATGCACCATTTCCTCCCCTCCACCAGGATATTGTTCCTCGGCATGCTGGAACAGGAAACGGATTTCTCCACTTATTTCATTTTTATGTTTTGCCAAAATTTCAGCCGCTCCCAGTAAAATGGCGGTGTGCCCGTCATGACCACAGGCATGCATAACGCCTGGAACTGTTGAGGCAAACTCAAAGTTGTTTTCTTCAACAATTGGCAGGGCATCCATATCGGCTCGAATTGCTAGCGTTTTGCCAGGCTTACCACCAACTAGTCTTGCCATCACGCTATATGCGGTCGGACGTGAGAGCTCTAGATTTCCGAAAGATCGCAATGTATCATATACAAATTGAGAGGTTTTTTTCTCATTAAAAGAAAGCTCTGGATATTTGTGAAGGTGTCTTCTCCAATTTACTAACTTTTCTTTTGAAATCTCTGCTTTAAATTCTACATTTTCTAAGGATTTCACTTAAACATCTCCTTCCCATTTTCAACTGTTAAATTCTCTATCATACAGATAATCCCCTTCTAATGTAAAAAATACATTGAAAAAAAAGCCTTAGATAAGGAAATTGCTATTTGATATAGAATATATATAAGATGTCACACAAATAGGAGGGAAAATATGCGAAAACCGAATGCATTGAAAATAGGGGATACTGTAATGATTATTGCACCTTCAAGTCCACCAAATATTGAAAATGTGATGAAAATGAAGCTTACAATAGAACAAGCTGGCCTGAATGTCCTGATCGGCAAAGGCGTAACAGAAAAGCGGGGCTATCTTGCAGGAAGCGATGAAAACAGAGTGTCGGACTTACATAAAGCCTTCTATGACCCTGAAGTAAAGGCTGTATTGTGCGCAACCGGAGGATATGGAAGCGGAAGATTGCTGCAAGACATTGACTTTGAGCACATCAAAAACAATCCGAAAATCTTTTGGGGATACAGTGACATCACAGCTTTGCATATTGCTTTGCAACAAAAAGCAAACTTGGTGACGTTTCATGGACCTATGATGCAAGAGTGTGGGGCAGATGACGTACTAACAGAGACGATTGGTTCTTTCAAGCAATTATTAGAGCCGCTCAGTTTAATCTTTTCTGCTTCTGAAACAAATACATACCCTACATTTTCACATTCTGTAACTGCCCCAATAACCGGTGGCAATCTAACAGTTATTACAAGCACGTTCGGTACACCTTATGAGATAGATACAAAAGGTAAAATTTTATTTATTGAAGACATTCAAGAAGAACCCTATCGTATTGATCGAATGATCAATCAATTGCGTTTGGCAAGGAAGTTTGAGGATTGTAAAGGGATCATCTTTGGAGATTTTAAAGATTGCGGGCCACAAAAACGTAAATCTTCCCTTACAATAGCAGAAATTGTGTATGATCATATTGTCCCGCTGGAATTGCCGATTTTAAGCGGATTTCCTATTGGTCACTGTTCTCCAAATTACGGAGTCCCTTTTGGAGTCCCTGTTACAATGAATGGAGTAGACCAAACGATATCGTTTGAACCTGGAATACACATATAGTGATAGTGGCGATTTAAGTAACCACAATAATTCGATTGATAGTCAATTGTCCTGTAATTTAGTTCCATATGAAAATCAACAATCAACCTTTACAGGGCTTTAGATAAAAAACCGCCAACAAGTGACGGTTTTTAAATGTTGTTATACATTAAATCGATATCCCGCTCCCCAAACTGTTTCCAAGAACTTAGGGTTTGTAGGGTCTCTTTCTATCTTTTCACGTAATCTACTAACATGGACAGTTACAGTTGAAACGTCTGCAGCTGATTCGAGGCCCCAAACCTTTTCATAGAGCTGTTCTTTACTTAATACTTGGTTCGGGTTCATTACAAAAAACACCATCAAATCAAATTCTTTTGTCGTAAATGGTACTTCTACTTCGTTAACAAAAACTTTACGAGCAGAACGATCGATTGAAATACCATGTACGAAAATTGTTTTTGAAACGGTATTATTCCCTGCAAGCCTTTCATATCGCGATAAATGTGCCTTTACTCTTGCAACTAGTTCACTTGGGCTAAATGGCTTTGTAATATAATCGTCCGCACCTAAACCGAGGCCTCTAATTTTATCAATATCTTCTTTTTTAGCAGATACAAATAAAATAGGAATGTTTTTTACAGCACGTAGTTCTTTACAAATTTCAAAACCATTTTTGCCTGGCAACATGATATCCAAAATGATTAAATCATAATTTCCATTTAGTGCATGTTGAAGGCCTTCATCGCCATTATGTTGAATATCTACACGAAAATCATTTATTTCTAAATAATCTCTTTGTAATTCTGCAATGCTTATATCATCTTCAATGAGTAATATTTCTTTCAATTTCTCTCACCTTTCTTTAAGGAAAAGAATATACTTGTCCCCTTACCAATCTCGCTAGTTGCCCAGATTTTCCCTTCGTGCTCTTCAACAATTTGTTTTGCGATTGCTAGTCCTAAACCACTACCGCCAGTTTGTGAATTTCTTGATTGTTCTGCACGGTAAAAACGTTCAAAAATAAATGGTAACGCAGCAGGATCAATACCTTGTCCATTATCTGTTACTTCTACAATTACTTCATTTAATTGTTCATTTAATGAAAATGAAATTTTCTTTTCTTTTTTGTCCATATATTTCACACAATTGCTTACTAAGTTTGACAACACTCTTTTTAATTTCTCTCGATCCGCTGTTACATCGATTGATTCATTTAATAGACTAAATTCTATCTTGATGCCTTGCTGTAGTAAATCCAAATAAATTTCTTCTATATAGCTACCAATATATTTATTCAACTCGAAAGTTTCAAAATGAAATGGTTCTTTTTTTAAATCCAGTTTAGAGAATAAGAACAATTCATCGATTAATGAATCCATGTCCTTTGCTTTAGAGTAAACTGTTGATAAATATTTTTCCATTTTCTCTGGAGTATTTGCTACACCATCTTTTATCCCTTCCACATATCCAATTATTGAAGTAATCGGTGTTTTCAAATCATGTGAAATATTGGACAATAGCTCTTTACGATTTTCCTCATATTGAATCTGGAGATTGATCGATTCTTTTAATTTTATTCTCATTTCCTCAAACGCTTTATTTAATACACCAATTTCATCATTTGAATTCGTATCAATTTCAAAATTTAAATCCCCAACTTTAATTTTTTCAGCACCATTTTTAAGTTTTGAGATAGGCTTAATAATACTTCTTGAAACTAAGTAATTTAACATTCCAATTATCATGATAAATAAAAAAAGCAGTAATCCTAGTAAAATTGGAAAAAGATTACGAATAACCTCGGTATATGAGCTTGCCTTCTTTAAGACAAAAATACTCCCTTGGCTTTGATCTGGAAAATAAAAATCAAATTTCACATACGTAAAAAACAAATCATTAATTTTAATCGTATCACGAGTATTAATATTCGTTGCCTCAAACCCAGGAAGTGCATGTTCCAACACTTTTTTGTCTAACGACGGGGAAGCGTACTCGATATGTGTTCCCTTTCGAACTACAATTCCGATATTCTTATGCTCAATACTTTTTAGTTCCTTCTTATTAAGTAACTGCTTAGGATTATTTTTAGCAAGTAACTTCAGATCGAGAAACACACTTTCTTCTACTGTTGTCAAAGGCTTTTGTACATAGGTTTTTTTGTAAAGATGTTCAACTGACTTTACATCTCCAGTTATTGCAAAAATTATTAAAAAACCTGCTGCCAATAATAATGTGATTGAGAAAAGAATCACCCCAATATAAGACAACAGAAACCTCATTTTAATTGACATTTCTTTCACTCGCTCGGTAATAAAATTTTATTTAGATTATCTTTATTCTTAGCATTCTAGCTACTGTCGTAAACTACACCCTCTATAAATAAAGGATTATTTTGAATTGAAATTAAGTGAACTATATCATATAAATCTTAAAAAAGTGTAAAATTTTTGTGAAATAAGTCTAAACAAAACTTTTAAGTATTTTTTCGTAAATAAGTTAAAAGTCATCAAATTATTAAGTTTGCTTGTATGTAATAATAGATTGAAAGGAGGTCGAATATGAAAAATTATGTAGAAGAACTTCCCAATGGAATATTAAGGAGTGTTGAAGAACTTAAATTACTCTATCCAGATCGAAAAATTACAACTAATGCGGTTTATGAGTGGATGCAATTTACAAATCAAAAAAAGGTATTTGGAAAATCCTTCGTGAAAATTTCAATATGAATGATCATGGGAAATATAGTTATTTTATTTAGTGACTTTAGCTTGTACTCATTATTATGAGCACATTTTTTTATTTTAGCTACTTATGTATTCTTTATTAGTTGGGGATTTTTATCTTCTGCTTTTTTACTTACTCATGAACCCTTTATGAGTAACCTATTTTCATCGTTTTGCTATTTTACTTACTCATAATCACCTTATGAGTAAGTATTTTTCTTATTTTTGCAAAAAAAGACCACCAGCTTTAGACAATAGCCCAAATTTGCAAAAAAAAAAAAAGACCATTCAAATGATTGGTCTCCAAAATTATCTAAGATTTCTTTTTAAAATTTTCCCAGTACCATTTTTAGGCAGTTCTTTTACAAAATAAATTTCCTTAGGAACTTTATAATAAACAAGTGCTTTTTTACAAAAATCAATGATCTCACTTTCTGAAAGTGAATTATTTGAAACGACTAAATAAGCACACACACTTTCACCTATTAATTGATTAGGTTTCCCGACTACCGCTGCTTCAATAATATTAGGATGTTGATAAAGGCGCTCTTCTATTTCTCTAGGGTAAACATTATATCCGTTCGTTATAATAACATCTTTTTTTCGATCTAATAAAAATAAATATCCATCTTCATCTTTTTTACCGAGATCACCCGTTTTAAACCAACCGTTAGAAAATGCTTTTTCAGTTTCTTCTATATTATTTAAATAACCACGCATCACATTCGGGCCAATCGCAACAACTTCTCCTACTTGCCCAGTTGGAACTTCATCGCCATCTTCATTTACTATTCTTGTCTCAACACTAGGTAGATCAAGACCAACTGATCCTGGTTTGCAAATACCACGATATGGATTGAAAGTAAGAACTGGAGCTGTTTCAGATAGTCCGTAGCCTTCTACAATTAAAACATTGTATTTTTCTTGAATTGACTGTAATAATTCGATTGGTATTGATGCACCGCCAGAAATACATGCTCTCAAACTTCTAAAATCATTTGCTGTCGCACTTTTTAATTGATATAAATAATTATAAATCGTCGGTACTGCTGCAATTAAAGTAGCTTTTTGTTTCTTTATTACCTCAACTAATTCAGCTGGATTAAATTTAGGAATGATGATCGTTGATGCTCCATTTAACAAAATCATATTTACACATAATGTTAAGCAAAATGAATGAAACATTGGAAGGACAGCGATCATTTGATCATTCTCACTTAATTCGATTAACTTGGAAAAATCATTTGCATTTTCAATTAAATTGAAATGAGACAACATGGCACCTTTAGGGTTTCCGGTTGTTCCTGATGTATATAGAATAACAGCCGTATCATCTTGTAGGGTTTCAATTTCTTCTAATTGATTTTTTATTTTCACTGTCGGTTGTATTTCATTTATTAAAATAATATTTAATAAAGTAGGACACTGATTTTTAACACTTTTAAGTTTTTTTTCCTGTTCACTAGTTGAAATTACAAGTTTAGTGGAAGAGTCTTTTAAAATATAGCTAAGTTCACTTTCTGTAAAAGCTGGATTTAATGGAATGACGATCGCACCGAGTCTTAATATTGCTAAATAGGTTTGTACAAACTCAGGAGAATTTCCTAATAAAATCGCTATTTTATCTCCCTTTTCAATCTTATTTTCAACTAATATTTGTGCTATGTTTTCAGACGATAAAATGAGTTCTTCATAATTCATTTTGTTTCCATCGTAACTAAAAGCTATGTTTTTACCTTTATTATCTGCTACTTCTTTAATCATCCCATATATATTCATTATTTTATCAATCCTTAGTTAATTTCATTGTTAGTATTTCATATAATAAAATATTCTAGAAAAATGCAAAAGTTAGAAAGATAACTTTCTAACATTGATTTTCATTTATTTCGTTATCATTCTATTAAATTTTTTGTAAAAGGACAGACTTTAGTCCCTATTTCTTTATTATTCTGTCAAACAAATAATCTTTAATGATATAATTTTTATACACATAATCATATCATAATTAGCGAGAAGGTGAAATGAATGGCACAACCAATGATCAATAATAAAACGAAAAAATCATTAACAAGAATTGGTGTTGTAATCGCACTAATAGGTACTAAATTAAAGCTACTTTTACCGCTATTAAAAGCTGCAAAATTTTTATCTTTTTTAACCATGATATTGTCTTTATTTGTATACGGATTTACATTTGGATGGTATTTTGCTTTCGCACTTGTTTACTTATTAATTTGTCATGAGGGTGGGCATTTAATTGCTGCGAAACAAAAGGGTCTACCAACTTCACCAGCATTTTTTATTCCTTTTGTCGGGGCAGTTATTTCACTTAAAGAAACGCCAAAAGATGCTGTAACTGAATCTTATGTAGCATTTGGTGGTCCGTTTTTTGGCTTAATTTCAGTTCTACCAGCAATTCCTCTCTATCATTACACACATAATGAATTTTTCGGATTAGTAATTGCTTTTGGCTGTATACTTAATTTGTTTAATTTAATTCCTATTTCTCCTCTAGATGGAGGGAGAATTTTAAGTGTATTACCTCCAATTTTTTGGTTTATCGGTATTATGATGATGCTAGTGTATTTATTTTATCAACCTAGTTTTATCGCATTTTATATTATTATTTTAGGTATTACTACATTCATTAAACGAATTCGAGAAGCTTACCAATTAAAGGTAATAAAAGAAAAAATAAAACTATACGAACATACTATTAAACAATTTCAATTTGGGATTTTTAATGTCTATTCTGATCGTACGATTGTAAAACGTTTCTTTTTTCCATTTTTTGAGGATAATAAGAAATTAGAATTAGAAATTCATAAGGAACGTCTTGAAATAAACTATCTAATTCGTTCTGTTCGAGCACGTTTCCATGAACCAGACTTAGACTGGAGAACTTATGTTGATGAAAAGATTCAAGAAATTAAACATAAAAGGATTGCACCTTTACTGAAACAACAAGAAACGTTAGAATCTTACTATGTTTCTAGTAATCGTAAAAAATGGCAAATTTTTATTGCCTATATCATTTTAGCGAGTAGTTTAGCTTTACTTGGATTTTGGAGTTATGGTTTAATTGAACATGTTTTAGGAAGATAAGAGAAAAAGAACCTATTTTGAAAATTATTATTCAAGATAGGTTCTTTTATTTTAATTATAAATGCTCTCTTGTATTTAGGGACTGTTTTCTATTTCCTACGGTGGTTTTGAAGAATAGTGCAGAGCTAAGGAAACCAAACATAATATGCCGTTGTTAGAGCAAAATGGAATTTTAGTTCAATAAGGAAGAGGAATTTTGTGGAAAAAAATGGAATATCTTAAAGGTAGAACCAAACAAAGCTTTTTATTATACATACATTTATGTGTAAATTTGAGTTATTAAAAATGGCAGGAGGTAAATGACATTGTTTGGATTTATAATTTTGGGATTTGTTATTCTTATGATTGCATTTGGTTTTTTTATGGAAAAGAAGTTTGGAACTGGCACTCCAAATAAAAGCGATAATCAAACATTAAATGAAGAAATTGGGAGAAGCACAACAAATCCTAATAATTCGAATAATATTAATGGACCAAATTAAAAAGTTCTTCGCTAATAAGGAGGATTTATGTTAAGGAGCAAACTAATTTCTAATTTGGTAAATAAAATCTTGTGTTTAAAAATAGATCATCCAATCCGAGTGGGAGTTAGTGGAATCACGGCATCTGGTAAGACAACAATTGCTAATGAACTAGCTGAGGAACTTAAACGCAGGAAAAAGAACGTGATTAGAACAAGTATAGATCATTTTCATAACCCGAGAGAGATCCGTTACAAACGTGGGAAGGAATCAGCTTTAGGTTATTATGAGGCTGCCCATGATTACGAGGCTTTTAAGCAAAAACTTTTAATTCCTTTAGGACCAAATGGCAATTTGCATTATCAAACAACTTCCTTCGACTTTCATAAGGATGAGTATGTTAATTCAGATTTAAAAGTTGCAACCAAAGATATGATTTTTATTATAGATGGAACATTTTTATTTAAGAGGGATTTATGTAACCTGTACGATTTTAAAATATTCGTAGATACCGAATTTGATATTGCAAGAAAAAGAGGAGCAATCCGTGAAGAACGAGCATTCGGAAGCTTTGAAAAAGCTGAAGAAATGTTTATTAAAAGGTATCATGCAGCTTCGAAACTCTATTTGGAGCAACACTCACCTCAACTTACTGCCGATGTAGTCATTAAAAATAATGATTTAAATAATCCGAGTTTTGTATTTAAAAAATAAATTTTAATAGCGTTAACTAATAAGAGCAACTTCCTAAACATTACTCATAAAAAAAATGAGGCACTCCTCTGAATCATAAAATTTACTAAAGACTATCTAAACAGATAGCCTTTCATGCTGTTGAAAAAAGAAATTGTCAATTTGGATTAACTTTGATAAGTAAGTTGTGTGAAATTGATTTCCACTACAGGGAGCTCGCTTTCCATGGGGCGAGACCTGAGCCTCCTCGGCGCCGCCTGCGGGGTCTTTAGCCTTCCCGCTTCTCCCATAGGAGTCGAGCACCCTTTCGTTCCAATCAAGTTCTTTATAAAAAAAGAATAATCTTAAAAACAATAGAATAGTCAATTGAACGAATGAATTACCCTTTATTATTCAAATTGTAACTTATGATGACGACTTACACATCTTTAGAAATATTGATCGTCAAAAAAGAAGATATTTAATTTCTGCAAGTTAGTTAAAACATGTATCTACCAAAATCACTTGTTTATAATAAGATGACAGATAAAACAATAATAAATAGACTATTTTTTCAAAGAAATTTATTTAATGTTTGTATTTCTCAATATTGACTACAATATATTTCAACACTCTGAAAACCATCTAAACATAGATGGTTTTTTCATTAATCAACATTGTGAATTAATTTTCTATGTAAATCTTTAAAAATATTTATAGCCTGAAAAAAGGATTCATTATAAGTTCCTTCATCTTCTAAACTCCAACATGTTGATAACACAGCATGTGAATAACCCCACAGTAGTACCCTTTCTTTATTTAGATTCAATTCTTTTACTAGTAAATCAATTCGATTTTCTAGAGTTGTAGAAATATCTTTCCCCTCTAAGTTGTTCAAAAGAAACTGGATGATGTCATATTCTCTTTCGCCTATTAATCCTTTTGGATCAATAACTTTCCATGAGTTTTCTCCTGCATTTAATATATTATAATGATGTAAGTCCCCGTGAAGTAAGTATTTTGTAGATTGTGTACGATTCATTTCCTTAAAAATATCAAACGCATCTAATAGCATTTCTTTTGATATAGGGCCTAAGCCATTAGGAAATTTTTCAACGATTCGACTTAAGCTTTTTTCTCTACTTAATATAGAAGGTATTTTAGTGGCTTTAGGTGTAGCTTTCCATAAATTTTTCATCACTTTGACGGCTATGTACATTGCCTCTTCTTCATTTTCAATCGTAGCAAGAGTTTCGCCAGGCAATAGTTGTTCTAAAATTAGGATTCCTTCATTAAGATCTGAATCAATAACTTTAACGAATTCATTATCTTTAAACTCCTTTAAAGCTTCAATCTCACTATTAAATTCCTCATTTGGGACTGCTAGTTTAATAACTGCGTTTTTTTGACCATCAATTAAAATTGGCGCTACAAAATTATATGATAATTCAAATGGAGATAATATTTTCATATTCCATCGAAATTCACATCTATTACACAAGTCTTCAAAATTCTCGAGCCATATGTCCCCTTTTTCTTTATGGATAGCTTTAATCGTTTTTATAAACTGTTCTGGAAGGTTTATCAACTAATCACCCTTTTTCTAAAAAGAATAGTTTTTCATGATTGCTAAAAAAATGTAGAGTTGACCACTTTGGAAAAAGTAGAAAAGTTGAGTCCCACACTTTTTTAAAAAAATTACATGGAGAAACTCAACTACAGTTAAATGAAAGATGGAGTGAATAATCAAATTAGTTGTTCTTTTAATTTGTACTCTTCAATTAATCGATTATTTTGATAGTTACCTTTTGCATATTGAATAATTTGATCTTTAATATTTGGATATAAGATGATATTGTCTAATTCATTGATTGGTACCCACTCTACGCCAGTTTGATTTGGATCTGGATTTAGTGGCATCGTTGGAATTGAGTCTTCTTTAATATGGCATCGGAACATTAAACTTAATCCATGTATTCTATGACCAGTCAGATGAGGTGCATTTTCTGAAACAAATACTAGTTCCCCAACCTCAACTTCTACACCTGCTTCTTCAAATGCTTCTCTTTTTACAGCTTCAATAATTGTCTCACTAGGTTCGGTACCGCCAGCTGGTAAATTATAATGAATTCCGTCCTCATCTGTAAATTGAATTAATAAAACTGAATCATTTTCAACAATTAAAGCACATGCTCTTACACGAATATGATACATAGCCTAGCTCCTCCCCCAATAAAAGTGATTATTCCATTATCTAAAAAATTAATTCAACTTTCAATCTATTTTAACGAATCAAGTAGAAAGGCCTAAATAATAAAAAGGCATCATGGTATAGGTCCATGAATGCCTTCTAGTCAAAAAACACTGTACATTATTTTACTTGGCTATCTAAAAAATAAGAAGAAAGTACTTGTTTCATAATTTGGATTGCTTCATCTATTTCTTCGTATGATAAATTGATCGGCGGTAATAATCTTAATACATTAGCGCCTGCAGTACCAACGATTAAACCATTCTTTATAAATTGTTCTACTAGTTGATCTACAGATAGATTTAATTCGATACCAACCATTAATCCTTTACCGCGTATTTCTAATATTTGTGGAAACTCTTCTTTTATTTCGGCTAATTTATCAAATAAATACTGTCCTTTATCTTTCACACTATTTAAGAATGGCAAATCATTAATAATATTGATTGTTTCAAAAGCAGCCGCCATTGCTAAATAATTTCCGCCAAAGGTTGAACCATGCGCACCTATCGAGAATGTGTTAGCTAGATTGTTCTTACCGAGCATTGCCCCAACTGGAAAACCATTCCCTAAACCTTTTGCTAGTGTAATAATATCTGGGTTTAGTGGAGTTTGTTCATAGGCAAACATTGTTCCTGTTCTGCCCACTCCGGTTTGTATTTCATCAACAATGAGTAATAATTCATGTTTTTTACAAAGAGCTTGAACGCCTTCAAAAAAATCATTATTACCAACAATTACACCACCTTCACCTTGGATTACTTCCAAAATAATTGCTCCAGTATTTTCGTTAATTTCATTTTGTAAAGCATTTAAATCATTATATGGTACATATGTAAAGCCACTTAACATCTCGCCGTATCCTTCATGAATTTTAGACTGACCTGTAGCAGCCATTGATCCAAAAGTACGTCCATGAAAGCTTTGTTTAAAACTGATTATATGAGATTTACCTGAATGTTTTCTAGCTAATTTTATAGCTGCCTCATTCGCTTCTGTACCACTATTACAGAAAAATACTAATCCATCCTTAAAGCTTTTTACTAAAACTTTAGCTAGCTCTTCTTGTTTTTTAATTGTAAATAAATTTGATACGTGCCAAATCGATTCTACTTGTTCCTTTAGTGCATTTACAACTTTTGGATGACAATGACCTAAGTTACAAACAGCAATTCCACTTAAAAAATCTAGGTACTTGTTATTTTCGTCATCATATAAGTAAGTACCTTTTCCGTTTTGAAAATTAATTGTTTTTTTATTATAAGTTGGGAATAAATTACTCACTTAACACAACTCCTTTTGTAAATACTGTACCGTTAATCGTTCCATTTTCATTTAAAAAATTCTCACCTACAATAGCCACTGAATTAACTACATTTAATGCATTTAAAGCACTTGTAACTTTAGGAATCATTCCACCATAAATTGTTTTTTCATCGATTAATTTATCAACTTCACTAGGCGTAATCCTTTCAATCAATTTTTGTTCTAGATCTAAAACACCATTTGTATTTGTGATAAAGCAGAGTAATTCCGCATTCATTGCCTTGGCAATACTTTTTGCCGCTTCATCTGCATTAATATTATATTTTTGGCCAATTTTATCCACCCCGACAGGTGAAATTACTGGTACATAATCATTGTTAAGTAGTAAATCTAATAGATTTGTATTTACATCCTCAATTTCTCCAACCCAACCTAATTTTCCCTTATTAAAAAGTGAAGCTTCCAGTAATAGATTGTCACATCCTGATAGACCAATCGCTTTAATATTATATTGATTACAAATAATCGTTAAATCTTTATTGATTTTACCATTTAGTACATACTCTACAATTTCTAAAACTTCGGATGAAGTCTTACGAATGCCGTCTTCCATTTCTACTGGAATTGAAAACTTTAATAATAAGTTATTTATAAGTGGTCCCCCTCCATGAACAAGGATGACTTTTTTACCACTCATTTTTAATTGGTTTATATTTTCAAAGAATGTATTTGATAAGTTATGGATTAAACTACCACCAAGTTTAATGACTACTGTTTCCAATGTTTAATTCCCCCTTATGTGCGATAGCTTGCATTTATTTTCACATAATCATAAGTTAAATCGCAGCCCCATGCAGTACCAAGTGCATCACCTTCGTGTAAATGGACATCAATATAAATAATCTCATTTTTCAAAGCAATTTTAGCCTCTTCTTCGTTGAACTCAACAGGTTTACTACCAAATAATACTGTTACACCATTAATGGAAATATCGATTTGATTAAAATTCCCTTCAACCCCGCTATATCCAATGGCACCAATAATTCTTCCCCAGTTAGCGTCTTCACCATAAACAGCTGTTTTTACTAAATTAGATCCGACGATCGTTTTAGCAATTTGATTTGCATTTTTTTGACTTGAAGCTCCATTTACATTTACTTCAATTAACTTAGTTGCCCCTTCACCATCTCTAGCAATCTTTTTAGCCAAGTCTTCACAAACTAATTGAAATGCGGTTACAAAATTAGCCCAATCTGGATGACTTTCAGTTAATTCCTCATGTTCAACAGCTCCATTTGCCATAACTAAAACCATATCATTTGTTGAAGTATCTCCATCAACTGTAATTTGGTTAAATGTCTTATCCGTCACTTCTTTTAATAAAGTTTGTAACTGACCAGAACTAATCGTAGCGTCAGTTGTCACAAAACCAAGCATAGTTGCCATATTTGGATGAATCATTCCAGAACCTTTTGCAGACCCAGCAATCGTTACGATCTTTCCGTCAATCAATACTTCATAACAAGTAGTTTTTATAACAGTATCTGTCGTTAATATTGCGTGGCCAAAATCTTCTCCATCTTCCAACTTATTACCTAGAGTTAACTTGTCAATGCCGCTTTTTAATCGATCCATTTTTAAATATTCACCGATTACACCAGTCGATGCGATTGCGACTAAGTGTTCTGGTAAATTAAGATGCTCAGCACACCATGATCTCATTAAATAGGCATCATCCTCTCCTTTTTTACCTGTACATGCATTTGCACAACCACTATTTACTAAAACTGCTTGAAGCTTATTACTATATGAAATACTCTTTTTTGTAATCGCAATTGGTGCAGCTGGAAATAAATTTAATGTATAAACTGCCGCAACTGATGCTGGCTTCTCAGAATAAATTAATCCTAAATCTTTACGTTTATAACGTAATCCGGCATGAACTCCACTAGCATAAAAACCATTTGGTGATGTAATTGTTCCATTTATTTTTTTTATATTCTTTTCTTTTGTTATCAACTTTTATCTCTCCTTATGGAAATATTGGTGTAAATTGTAAACCTGTTTCATCTGGCAAACCTAACATTAAATTCATATTTTGAATTGCCTGACCTGCCGCCCCCTTAACAAGGTTATCAATGACAGAAACGATTGTGATTCGGTTTGTACGATCGTCGTAAGTAGCGTATAAATCACAAAAATTTGAACCATAAACATCTTTTGTACAAGGTACTCCGTCTCTTACTCTCACAAAATAGGAATCTTCATAACTTTGGTTATAGATTTCTTTTAATTCTTCGTTACTAATTTCACGTGTTGAAGTAACATAAATTGTTGACAAAATTCCTCTTGTCATTGGAATTAAATGTGGTGTAAAAGTTATAAAATCCTGTGTTGAATCAATTGATGCAATAAATTGTTCAATTTCAGGTATATGTTGATGTTCAGTAATTTTATAGGCTGTTAAATTTTCATTTCGATTCATAAATTGAGTCGTTTGATTAGCCGTTTTTCCAGCTCCAGAAATTCCAGATTTAGCATCTACTATAATCGAATTTTTCTCTACAATTCCTGCCTTTAATAATGGCGCGACTCCGAGTAGAGTTGCCGTTGGATAACATCCCGGATTAGCTATATTATTGGATTGTTTGATTGCTTCTCGATTTAGTTCAGATAGTCCGTATGTAAATTGAGTCGCTTTTGAAAAACAAGGATGTGTATGTTTATACCATTTTTGGTATGTTTCTTCTTTTTTTAATCGAAAATCTCCTGATAGATCAATCAATTTAGTTTTCGAAAAATCGATTTCTTCCATTAATTCACTGCTAACTCCATGTGGTGTAGCAAAAAACAAAATATCATTTTCGGAAACAGATTTATTTTTATTCCACTTTTTTATTGACCCACTAGTACTTGTAGCTAAATGTGGATAATACGTAGACAAATCTTCCGTATAATCTGATGTTGAATAAAAATTCATACCACTTATTTCCGGATGCATTGATAGTAATCTTACAAGTTCAAGACCACCATATCCGGTTACCCCCATAATACCGACTTTCATTTTAATATCCCCTTTTATAAAATTATATTCTTCATTATAATTATGAATAATTATAAAATCAATTGTATTTTTATAAATATTTGAAAATAAAAAAAGATTAACCAATTTTCTTGATTAATCTTACATTATTTTTTTATTGTATTTCTTTAAATAATAATAAAGTACAACTAGTTTTTACCCTATAAATAAAACTCAAATACTTTCGCTATTTTTTCTTTTATTCGTTCTTTAAAAGGTAAATTTTTAATATAAGTAGGCGTAATTTCAAATGCATGATTGAATACATCGGCTAATTTTGGATCTACCTGTTTGATAAATTGTTGATCATATATATAGCAATTCAATTCATCCGTTAAATGAAATGACCTGGAATCAAAATTTGTTGTGCCAATCATTAATACTTTATCATCAATTTTAATTACTTTACCGTGAAAAATACCTTTTTTAAACCCATAGACTTTTATATTATTTTTCCAAGCTTGCTTTATATATGGAAATGCTGCTTGTTGTACTAGAAGTGCATCTGACTTATGAGAATATAGTATTTTCACTTCAATTCCTCTATTTGCTGCATCTAATAATGTATCCCATATCACTTTATTATTCGGTATAAAATATGGAGAATAAATTGTTATAGAATGTTTTGCTTGTTTAAACAATTTACTATATTCTTGCTCAATCCCTATTTTAGTATAAGAAACAAATTGATGCTGGTTTTTTCCAATTTTTTTACTGATCTCCATCTGTGTAATTTTTTGGTCTGAATTTTTTCTCCAATCATGTACAAATTGTTTTTCTAAGCCTTCAACACCGCTACCTACTAATCTAAGCTGAACATCTTCCCAAGGTTTTAATCCTTTTTTTTCATCAATATACTTTTTACCTATATTAAACCCACCAATATAGCCAATTTCCCCATCAATAATCGTCATCCGACGATGATTTCTGTTATTTAACGATGCAAAAAAATAGGATAATTGCGGTTTATTAAAATATGTAAAATGAACTCCATGATCGATTAAAGATTTTCTTTCTTTCCGTTCTAATAAAATTCCACCAAGACGATCAACTGCATAATAAACTGGAATTCCTTCATCGCTCTTCTTTTTTAAGATATCTAAAAATTGATGTGAAACACGATCATTAGAAACTGAAAAAAAGTAGATATGCACTTCCTTTTTTGCATTCCTAATATCATTAAATAATTGGTTATTTAACTTCATTCCGTTCGTATAAATCGACAAATCACTATATCCCATTGGATAAGTTATTGGTTTTTCAGCAAAAATATTCTTTTTTTGAGCTTTCTCCATTTCAATCTCATTTAAAGCAAATAATATGACCAATAGTGAAAATAGGAGTACTAAAGTTTTAAATATGAATTTTAATATTTTTTTCATAGATTCCTCTTACATAGTTTGGCATAAGAGTATTTTTTGAATAAAATGACTTAAATATCCCTATTTATTTTAATTATGGAATTTTTTTCATTTAGGCACTGTTGAATTAAAAAGTTGATTTTTGGACTTAAAAAAGGCTGTCTAATTAGACAACCTTTAAGAACCCTTATTACTCAGAATTTTTATTTCAACCACCGAATACCATTTAAGTTTTTAACATTTTCATCAAAAAATCAGCAGAAGGTAAACCAAATTTATTATCAACTAGATCTTGAATGGTTAAACTATTTATCACGTTGAAATACCATATTAATATTTTTCGTGGATCTTCCTTTAAGAATTCACCACTTTCTTGTCCTTTTATAACTATTGGTATTAGTAAATCAATTAAATAATCAGGTGAATATTTTGATAATAATTCCGTCACTTTTTCTGGTACTTCTGTGCTTTTCCTCGCTTGTTGGATAATCATAAATGCATATTTATGATTTTCATCCAACATTTTTTCAGTTAATAATTTTAATAGTTGGTATGGAGTACCTTGAAAAAATTGCAGTGAACTTAGCTCACTTTGAGACTCAAGCATTAAACCTTCAATAATTTGAAAAAACAACTCTGCCTTTGATTTAAAATGGCGAAAAATTAAACCTTCACTAACATTTGCTTCAGTTGCAATTATACTTGTTTTCGTATTTTTATAACCATTCAATGCAAAAATTTTCAATGCAGATTGTTTAATAAGCACCTTTCTATCAGTTTGTTGATTATTATCATTTGGTAACAACTTACTCACTCCAATTTATACATACTTACTTATTTACTATTTACAGTTAATTGCTAATGGTCTTACTCTATTTATTAATTCTTGTAAAAACTGCTCAGGTCTAGCAAAGCAAGCTAAATGTCCTGCGTTATTTATATAAATAAACTCTTTTAAAGGTGCTTCGATTTCATGCAAAAAACGTTCTGCATTTTTGGTAGGCGTAATAATATCATTGTCTCCTTGAAAAATAAAGAAAGGAATTGAATATACCGTTGCCAACCGTCCATAATTAAAATTCATTAATTCGTTAAACAATTGATCACCCGAAAATTTCATCCCTCTAAAAATATCGAATAGATCGTTTAACTTATGCTGTGGTGATGAAAGCATTGCAGGCAAAATAAGGTCCATTACCATATTAGGTACATTTTTTATAGATTTTACTAATATCTGATTTCTTTTATCAAAATCTTTTTGTGTCCATTTTGTTTGATCTGGTCCAAAATCTTTAAATATCTTTAGTCCCCTCGTATTCCCTGCGTCAGACAAGGCATCAATCGCCAATTGGTATGCAATATTTTCATAATCAAAACAGTTTTGATCAGTACCTACATACGCATAAAAGAGATTTGGCCTTTCCTTTATCATTAATGTAGCTATAAGACTACCGACGGAACTTCCAACCAAAATAATTTTATCTTTCTCGAAATCATTACAAATTAGACTACTTAATTCAATTCCATCTTCTGCCAACTGGATTAATGTAATTTTACCACAACCTTCTTTCCCATTCTTTTTAAAAGTTTTTCCTGCACCTCGCTGATCCCATTGAACAATTGTAAAATGCTTTTCCCAAGAACTTATCAAAGAACTAAAAATAGTATAAGTTGAGGCAGGACCACCATGAATAAATAAAAGAACAGGGTTTCTTCTATCTTCTCCTCGGATTGTAATCCATTGATCAATCCCCCCAATATTTACATATTTTTCTTCATTTATCATATATTCAGTATTAATTTCTAATCTCTTTTTATTTTTCTTTTGATTAAGTTTACGAAAAATGATATCAAGTAAGATATTGCATTTTGTCATTTAGAGTTTTCCTTTCTAACATCAATTGTATTTTGAGTGAGTTACTCACTCAAAATATATTATGCATCTTGCTCTGTCAATTCTACTTAAGTGATATAAAAAAGTACTCATACTTTTTTTGAGCAAAATAACAAAAGTTGGATAAACAAACATTAAATGGACTAAGAAACCCTTGAAAAAACTAATCCTCTTTTTTCAAATCAAGAATACCTTATATTTCCAAATTTTTATTAGCTATTTTATATAAAAAATAACACAAAATAGACTGTATTCAATTATTAAACATCGGAGTTGACATTTAGCTGTGAAAAAAGTTTTTTTTTATTGTAATCCTGTCCGTTTCATTATTTTGCTTTGCAGAATTTACTTACGCTACGACTGACAAACCAGTTCTCTCTCCACCAATTAGCTTTCAAATAGAAATTCAGGATTGGGAAGCTGTTAACAAAATAATCCCAAAATACTCGTTGTTCACTGTAATCGATGTGGAAACTGGCAAGAGCTTTGATGTACAAAGAAGAGCTGGTAATAGGCATGCAGATGTTCAGCCTTTAACAAGAGAAGATACAAGGATAATGAAGGAAATATACGATGGGCAATGGAGTTGGCGAAGAAGGGCAGTATTAATTTTAGCTGATGACAACCTAATTCCTGCATCCATGCATGGAATGCCACATGGTGCAGGCTCCCTTCCAAACGGTTTCTGTGGTCACTTTTGCATTCATTTTATGGGAAGCACGACACATCGGACAGGAAAATCAGACTTGTCACATCATGTAATGATCCTTAAAGCTGCTGGAAGAATTGATGAATATATGAACAACCTACCACCTTCCCAACTTTTAAATGTATTTTTCGTTACTGTTAAAAACAAAGATAAGGGCTTGGTTAAAAAAATTGCCATAAGTAATCAAAAAAATATTAAAAAAGATCTTATGAAAATAAAAAAAATAGAAGCGATACAGTGGACTTTGTCCAAAACAAAGGAGTTAGAGCCATCCTCTTTAGAAACTGAAATCCCGGTTGAGGTTACTCTCTTTATAAAAGATATAGGTCGGATTAGAACCAATCTTTCTTTTACCTTGGTGAGAACGTCACCTATTTCTCCATGGAAAGTAAATATCGACCCTTTGCTTTCAAACATTAACTAGTTGTTTGATTACATTATTTCTTGCTTTTCATCTAACGACATTTCTAATTATCTGTCATTAACATTTAAAAGGGCTACCATAGTAGCCCTTCTATTCCAATCAACTCATTTCTTTGTATAAATCTTTCTATTTTTGGTGTAAATATAAACCTGATAAGTCAAAAAAAGAGAATGATTCAAAATCACCATTCTCTGTATATCTACTTATAGGTTTGTTTGTTCTGCATATTTTTTAAAATTGTCTAAAATTGCTTGCCATCCCTGTTGTTGAAACTCAACAGGATTAGTTGTTTCAGGATCGAAAGTTTCAATTACTTCCGTTTCGTTTTCTTTACCACTAAATGTGATATTAACCTTTCTTCCATCACCTAGAGTATATGCAATAACCTCATATTTTTTTACTTCATCATAAGTCCCACCAAAGTCGAAACCAAAACTGCCATCTCTTGCTTCCATTCTTGAACAGAATTCTCCACCAACACGTAAGTCATTTACTGCCATAGGTGTGTGCCAGTCTTCTGAAGGACTGTTCCATTTTTTAATATGTTCAGGTTCTGTCCAAAATTCCCATACTTTTTCAATTGATGCTTTAATAGTTGCTTTTACTGTTACTTTGTTAGATGTTTCCATTTCAATTCCGCCTCTCTTGATACCAATTTATTTTAAAATAATCAATATTTGTGGCTAACTATATTGTATACGATTTCAAAAAATCATTCTATCTATTCATTTTTTGTTATTAAATTATTGAATGCGTTAGTTACATAACTCATAATTTTCAATTATGTCCTCCAATAATTCGTAATTGTCGGGTTCTTTTTCATTTCTCAGTGCACTCTTTAGTATTGATAAAACCAACTTGTCTTGAATTTCTCCTAGTGCCGTATATGCTACATACCTTATATCAGACTCCTTTTCATTTATCAATAATGAAAGTGGTTTTATTAGTTGATTATCTGGAAACGATAATGCAATTTGAGCAGACCAATAGCGAACTCCTTTATGATCACTCTGTAATGATTTTAATAGATGAGGAACTACTTCTTCATTACTAAATTGTACAATTACATCTTCAATCAATTGATAAACCCCAAAACCACTACCATCCCCAAATACATTTAGAAAAAGTGGTATACATTCTAGAAATGGATTTTCGATAAAATACTTTCTTGTT
Organism: Gottfriedia acidiceleris; assembly: GCF_004138285.1. Lineage (GTDB taxonomy): Bacteria > Bacillota > Bacilli > Bacillales > Bacillaceae_G > Gottfriedia > Gottfriedia acidiceleris_A. Next base: position 46,906 of record NZ_SCFN01000027.1, read on the forward strand.
TCATCAAGTTCTCTTAAAGTCTCTTCATCTAATTCCTCATCACTAGGTAGTGGTTGATGTTCTTTCAGGAAAGATAATGCCTGCTTAATGTCCATTTTTAATATCCTTTCAAATAGGATTTACTATATATTTCAAAGAATATTTTAACATTTCTTGTTCATCTAATCTGCCATATTGTTGAATAAAAAAATCGACTATACAGCCGATCATATTGTTCAACTAATGCATGCGTTAGTTGAATTACTCATATCTACTTCCTGCGTAAATTATTTTTGCAAATTCGCTCCATTTAGGTTCTTCCGATATTAAATCAGTATCAGGTGCCCATCTTTGCATAGCATCCAAAAATGAAACAATATTAGTACTTTCCCATTCCAGCTGGTTGTCTATATTATCTTGTTTCATAATCTCTAAAAATTTGATCAATTCTTTTTTAGACTTAACTTTTTTCTCTATATCATTAAACTTCAATTTTCTTTACCTCGCATCTTGGATAAATATATTAACTTCCTTATTCAACTAAAGCACTGCGTTAGCTAGATAAGGAATTATTAGTCTTATCAAAAATTAATTTGTAAACGAAGATATAAATTTAAAGAAAATTCGGTCTTTTTTCTTTACTTTGAGGTAGTTACAAAGCATCAAAATTTTTACTAATTGTAATAGAATGACTTAATTTCATTGTTAGTTTCTCAAAATCTTTTATTAATAAATTACTTATAAAAATATCAATTTCTTCCCCAGAATGTGTTGCTAAAATGAATTTATCACTAATTATAAAAGCTCTTTCTATATCTTCAACTTTTATTTCCTTTCTAGAACTAAATATACCTTGATGATGGATAGATAGTATATTATTCTCAAACCTCAAATAATCAATTGAATTAAGTTTAATAAAAAATAACGCTTTTGGAATAAACAACAAAATAAAGATTATGAACGGTATTAATGGTATTAATAATAAAAAATACGTATGAATGAATACATCCCAAAATGAATATACGAAAAATAGTATGAGTAAAAAAAATATAAAAATACTTAGTAAAATACTATATCCAAACATCTTCGCTTTGGGAAGTTCTTTGTATTTCAGTTTCAAAATTCTACCCTCTTTCTCAGATTTTAAATCCTTTATTAGTTGTATAATTCGCTAGATACATAACAAACTCCTTGTTCAACTAATCTGCCTTTTTGTTGAATAAAAAAATCGACTAAACAGCCAATCTTGTTGTTCAACTAATGCATGCCTTAGTTCAGCGTGAAATCAGTACATTTATTCTTAAACTAAAAGTTTTTAACTGATGAATCTTTCTATTTCGAATGATTATCAAAATTATTCGAACCATTCGAAATTAGTCACAAAAAATTCACAATCACATGTGATATATTTCACAAAATACACTCTTTTCGATATATAATCAATTTGTAATCGCTCACATATACACCAAGAAAAGAGTAAAAAAACAGCATTACTCATACTAGGAGGAATAATGATGCTTACTATTATTTTTACTGAAATCAAAAAAATGTGGTTTGACCTTTCATGTACATATGAAAGTTTTGAGGAGATTGATCGCCTTGAATCCAAGCACACTCGAGTGCGTTTTGATAAAGATATTTATGAAATCATCCGTGTCCAATAATATCGGATGAAAATTTATATTAGGAGAGTAACTATGAATGATTTAAAAATATAACTATTCGTTTAGAAAGAAATAATCAAGAGCATTATGAAAATTACAAATCTAATTATATATAAACTTCAAAAGTCTAGCCCAAACGGTTAGGCTTTTTTCTACTTGTTCAACTATCCTACCATTTTGTTGAATAAAAAAAATCGACTAAACAGCCGATCTTGTTCTTCAACTAAAGCATGCTTTAGTTATTTAAGTTGAATTTATTCTCCATCTAAACTCAATGGTTGGAATTCTTCCTAGGTGATTTAAAAATAATTTCAAATATAACAAAATAGAGTGCGGGATAAATAACTAATAACCATAAAATATATTTATGGGGTAGAGTATAAAAGATTAAACCACCTAATATTAGAAAAATCAAAGCTGAAAATAAAAATCTTACCACCCTTTTAGTGTTTAACTCCTTATCATTAAAGTAAATAAATAGACACACAAAAAAGATTGCCCTAATCAGACTGGTTAAACCTCTTATAGTTCGAGTTTCATCAAAATCAAATTATATATCACATATGCAATACATTGCAGACAGAACTATGATCCATCGAAGTAATATTTTCTTCATAAGTAATACTCCTTAAAATTTTCCATAATGCTACTAACAGTTACCATAATCTTTTATGAAAAACTTTACAAATCCAATTTTTTCTTATTTAACTAAACTGCAATTTAGTTCAATAAAAACGACCGCCGAAGCAGTCGATCGTTGTTCAGCTAACGCATGCGTTAGTTGTATAACATACAAAAATGTTGATGTAGTAAATGAGGTCATTTGCAGTACAAGAAGGATAGAAAAAGCAGATACCACTTCTGCATTTCTATCCTTCTTTTTCATCTGTAAAATAGCAGCCTTTTTAAAACCTTTTAATTTACACTATGTAGAAACTCTAAACTCCAACTTGAAGTTCCTCGTGAAATATTAATCCATGAATTAACTCCACAAGTAGTATATTTAGTAGCAACCACGCCATACCAAGTAGAAGGTACAGTATAACTCCAAGTGTTCCCTGTTGGATAATAATTTTTTATTTGAGTTGAAGTGCCACCAAAGGAAGATGGTCCTACTTGTCCGAATCTAACATGACGCCCTGATAGTACATAATTCCCAGAACCATCATAGCTCCAACCACCAGTTACACTTGTCATGTCATAATGTTTAACGTTACTACTATCATATTTATTTTCAAAATAAATTGTTGAATATGCTTTTACAGCTAAAGAAGAATCCCATTTGTAATCATAATCACTACTAGACGCTAAAGTGCCGATCTGATTTTCTGGTGTGTCTTGTCCTTGAACAACTGCAAACGTGGTAGTGGCAAAATACTTAGTAGTCGTTTCACCTTCTTTTTTAACTTCTAATAGTTGGGTAGTTTGATAATACTTCCTTGAAACATTAGCCTTACTTCCTGTTAAAACGAGGTCACTTTTTGCAACTAAATCTTCACTACTAACTTTTGGATCATTAACGCCATTTTTTGCTCTATCCCATAATTTATCAATATCTTTGATTTCACTTTTTTTATACAATAATTGTTCTTTTTCAACTTGTTTTTCTGTTTGAGCAAAAGAAGATGTGGAAAACCCTGTTAAAAGCAAGATGGTGATTAGCGATGAAATTGACAATTTTTTTAGTAACATTGAAAATCCTCCCCTTAGATATGTGTTTTACTAAATCCGCCTTAACTCCTTTCTGAAAATTGTGTAACATCAGAATTCTTTTCTATTATATTCTAAAAATGGAAATATTTGGGTGTGTAAAAAGACCTTATTTCTTTGTTCGAATAGACCTATTTTTGTAAATAATTGTATAAAAATGGTATTTTTGGAATATAAAATTTTTCTTGATATTTTGTTAATATAAGATATTTGTTTTGGGAAATCATATATATCTTATTAAACTAATGCATGCGTTAGTTTAAGTACAACTCTTCACATTCTTTCCAACAGTTGAACGCTCTTAGTAAAAAAATGGTGATATAAAACGTGGTTTTATGTTCTCATTACTTAATGGGTCATAGTTATAATCATCATAATCGGAAGTTTTTATAGGCTGTAGCCTCTTTCGAGAAAATGAGTATAAATAATCCCCTTAGCTTTAGCCAAGGGGGATTTATTTGTTTCTGTATGTAGGAATGAGTATTTTCAATACTGATACATCCTTTTTACATATTACACAGAATACTTCCCCTTTTTAAAAGACGGATAGATGTTAACGTTCATACTTTAAGTTTAAATCGATAATCGTACCCGGCTCAGTAGACGTTTCTAATACTTCATAATGCTAAGCTGAGTACTTGTCTTTGCTGTACTTTGGCTCCGGCTTCACCCACGGGGCTGCCAAAAGGGAAGCGATTATAAAGAGATCGGGGAACATTAACAATTTCAGAAATTTCTTTGGCTAACGTAAGTGCTACAGTTGGAATTCCATGAGATTCAATGGTTCGTGCGTCCAGACCGGCCGACTGCTGGCAAAGTGGTCAGGAAGGAACCAATATGACAGCATCCACTTTCTCTTTCTTTAACTTTTTTGCAACTTCAGGTGAAGTAACATTTTTTAAGGAATGGTGAAACAGGAATAAATCCCATAAAACTATAATGAGTTTCCGCTAATTCACCTATTTTTCCTTCTGACCGCAATTCTTATAATACATCCAAAGGGAATACAACATTAGGATCTTTCCGTGCATTGGATTGATCATAATGTTCATGAGCAAATGATACGTTGGATAAATCCGTATCAACTGGAATTTCCAAATAAGAAACATCACCAAGACCATAGTTGTCGTTAAACGGTGTCATTCCTTTTATATATACACCACCAGTTGTAATGAGAGCAATTTTGGCCTCTGTGGTTTTTTTCTTAAAGGGTGTGAAGGATGCTGCCTCGTTTCGTTCATAACGAAAAGATGGAACCCATCGCTCTTGCACAGCTTTTTCTACTTTTTCAATCAATTGATATCCCTCCTTTACATAACAACCTAACAATGTTAGTTCATCGGTACAAATAATGTGAAACAGAAAAGGAAGATTAACGAACGCTGATAGCGAATTAGCAAGACTTCGATCCTCTAACCAATGAACTTGATAAATAAAGTTCTAATTACGCGTTAGCCCACTTTTGCTGAATAACCATTTATCGGTTGGCCAGTAAAAAATATGAACATCATTTGTACTCCACATCATTCCTTTTTATTGATAACAAAATTGAATGATTATGATAACTATAATGTCATTTTTAAAAAAAATATATCGCCGTATAATTATCTTAACATTTTGAATAGTCTTAATTGTAACGTGGTTAATAAGGAATTAAATTTACTATCCAAGATGCAATTCATATTAGAGGGTGATATATAAGATGAAAAAAAGAAATTAGTTGTTTAAGTTGAGGACCGTAACCTGTATGGTTGCTTCAGCCCATGAAAGATGAAATTACATGAAGAAATCTAGTATTAGTAGATTGATATTAACAATCTGTATTTATATTAAATTCAGTGCCTATTATTTATCATCTGACCTTCAGCTAGAATTACATACTCCTGTTCAGAATCTCTAATCGGCCTAGGAGGTGTTTCTTGCAATATTATTAAACTCTTAATTCCCCTTTTTGATTTTCACATTGAACTTCTTGCATCAGGACCTATCTTATTCGTTCCATTTATTATTAGCTATTTTAGGAGGATGTTTGGTGAAAAAAATAAAATTGAAAACTTTAATCGCAACCTCACTGTCAACCGTCATGCTGGCTTCATCATTTTACAATGTTAAAGCTTTTGATAAAACAACGCTCGAAAAGACGCTCGAGACTTCTTCAATCGTTAACAACACAAATCTCGCTGATGAACATAAGATAACGCTTATTACAGGTGATGTCGTTACCATCAAAAAGATTGAAGGCGGTAAAAGCGTTATCAATGTTGAGCCTGCTGATCAAAACGGTGCAGGAGCGCAGATTCTAAATTTTGGCGAAGAGACGTATGTAATCCCGACTTCAGCCATGCCTTACTTAGCAGCTGATAAGTTAGACAAAGATTTATTTAATGTAACGGAACTGATTGAGAACGGCTATGATGATAAAAGTCTCTCTTACCTGCCGGTTATCGTTGAATATTCCGAATCCAAAGCCAGGGCAGTTCAAACAAGGAAAGCAGATCCAAAAGGTGCAAAAACGGTTCGTGTGCTAGAGAGTATTAACGGCGCAGCCCTTGCAGCTTCTAAAAAGGATGCGGATACATTCTGGGAAGATATCACTCCAGAAGATGCTGCAGAACAGAAAGCAACGCCAGAAACAGTTGCATTTGATCAAGGGTTTGAGAAGATCTGGCTGGACGGCCGGGTTAAAGCAGCATTAGATCAAAGTGTACCTCAGATTGGTGCACCAACCGCTTGGGAGTCAGGTTACACAGGTAAGGGCGTTAAGGTAGCTGTACTTGACACAGGAATTGACCCAAATCATCCAGATCTTGCGGATCAAATTGACGAGACAAAAAGTTTTGTACCGGGAGAAACGGCTGATGATGTTTATGGGCATGGTACACACGTTGCTTCAACGGTATTAGGAACAGGTGCTGCTTCTGAAGGCAAGAACAAAGGTGTTGCTCCTGAAGCACGTTTGCTTGTAGGTAAAGTGTTAAACAACGAAGGAAGCGGTCAAGAATCATGGATTATTGACGGTATGGAATGGGCTGCACACAACGCCAAGATTGTAAGCATGAGTTTGGGAGGCCGGTCAAGTGACGGAACAGACCCGATGGCTCAAGCCGTAAATAGACTAAGTGAAGAAACAGGTGCACTATTTGTTATTGCTGCCGGTAACGCAGGTTATGAAGGATCCGTCGGTTCACCAGGAACTGCTGATGCTGCTTTAACGATCGGTGCTGTGGATAAGACAGACCAGATTGCTTATTTCTCATCAAAAGGACCTCGTTATGGAGATATGGGCTTGAAACCTGATCTGTCTGCTCCGGGAGTTGATATCGTTGCTGCCCGTTCGAGCCTTTCATCAGGCAGTGGTTCTTATAGAAGCATGAGTGGTACATCCATGGCAACACCGCATGTGGCGGGTGCTGCTGCGATCCTTCTGCAGAAGAATCCTAATTGGAATGGAACTCAGCTAAAAGAAGCATTGATGAGTACATCCAAGAAATTAGATTACTCGCCTTATCATATTGGATCAGGTCGATTAGATGTACCAGCAGCGGTATTTAGTACAGTGAGAGCAACTGGTTCATTATCGTTTGGGTTCTTCAAATGGCCTCAAGATAATGCGCAGCCTGTACAAAAAACAGTCACTTACACAAACGACAGCGACTCTGCTGTAATCTTAGATCTACATGCTGATTTTAAGAATGGAAAAGGTAATGCTGCACCAAATGGTATGCTAACGGTTTCTGAGAGTCAAATTACCATTCCGGCTAACGGGACTAAAGACGTAACCGTTACATTGAACCCACACCTTGGAGACTTAGGCACTCGTTATGAAGGACATCTAACGGCAACAGATGAAAACGGCAAACAAGTGGCACATACATCAATGGGCATGGTGAAAGAAGAAGAAAGATATCCGCTAACATTTAAAGCTACGGACCGTAATGGGGATCCTGCTTTAACGTATGTCGCACTCTTTACCAAAAACTATTATCAGCCTTACTTTTTTGCTGTAAACGGATCAACTGAATTACGTTTACCCCCTGGCACGTATTCAGCTATGTCTATGATGAATGTAGATACTGAAACAGATCACCGTGGCATGGCATTGGTCGGTACACCTGAGATTAATTTAGACGGTCCTCAAACCGTGGAACTTGATGCTCGAAAAGCAGAAGAAATTTCAGTAGAGGTACCGAAGAAGACAGAACCAAGCTATCAGCGCATGGGATACTACCGTTCCCTTGATGGCACAGCATTGAATCATACTGTTTTAATGCCGGTGTGGATCGACAAAATGTATGCTGTCCCAATAAAGGAAGTTAAGACAGGAGACTTCGAATTTTTGACTCGCTGGCGTTTAACGAAACCAATGCTTGAGATTAACTTTAAAGGAAAAGTACTAGATGACATTCCGTTAGAGGGAAGCACACTGCTCGATGGAAAATATAACTTATCAACGGTTTATGCAGGAAATGGAACTCCAGCAGATTATGAGCGTCTAAAAGCAAAAGGCAAAGCGGTTATTGTAGATCGCAACAGTGAAGTTACGCCTTCAGAGCAGGCCGTTACTGCACATGCAGCAGGTGCAAAGCTGTTGATCATCGTAAATAATGAAGACAAGGAATTCAGTGCGTTTGTAGGAAATCCAAATTATACAGATATTCCTCTTGCCGTTGCTGGAATCAGTAAAGGCGAAGGCGATAAAGTCATTACAGCGGCACGTTCTGGTAACCTGAACCTGTTTGTTGAAGGTGAAGCAAATACGCCATATGTTTATGATTTGGTGGATGTCCACCAAGACCGTATTCCAGAAGATCTGAAGTATGCACCATCTAACGATGAACTCGTTAAGATTGATACACGCTACAAGTCAGACCGTGAAGCACCTGGAGAAGAGTTCCGTTATGATTTGCGTCCGTATGGAGGAGGTGTTGGGTTTTTACAAAAAGTACAGTTGCCCTCTGTTCGAACAGAGTGGGTTTCAGCAGTAAAAGATACTAGATGGTATCACATAGCAGCGGTATTAGACAGCTATTGGGAAGTACGTCAGCAAGTGGTTACGTATGAAAAAGGCGGAAAATTGGATGAAGAATTGTTCTCGCCGGTTGTCCGTCCACGGTTAGGTGAAGGCTATTGGACACCTTACCGGCTAGGGAACTATTTACACTTTAATATTCCTGCTTGGGCAGATTCAGGAAATGACTCAGGCGTCACCGGTTATGATGAATCCGTAAAAAATCAAACACTTAAATTATATCAGGGAGATACACTGATTAAAGAAGGAAAAGGACAAGCTATGTACTTAAATACTCCATTCCCTGAAGAAAAAACACAATATCGTTTAGTAAGTGATGCAAAGCGCGATCCGAATCGCTGGAAAACATCATTAAGTACGCATACGGAGTGGACGCTCTGGTCACAAAAAGAAGAGAATTTCTACACGAAGCTTCCGTTCTATTCACTGGATTATAAGGTTGAGACCGATATGAACGGTAACGCACTTGCAGCACCATCCACTGCACTCGAGCTATCTGTTGCAAAACTTGATGATAAGGAGGGCTTTGGTAAATTAGAGTATGGTAAATTAGAGGGAGCTACATTAGAAGTTTCCTTTAATGAAGGTGAGTCATGGGAGACTGTGCAACTTGAGCGTACAGCCGATAACAAGTGGGTAGCCAAGATCAACAATCCGAAGAATGCTGAATATGTATCATTACGAGCAGCTGCTTGGGATGATCTAGGCAACAAAATTACACAAGATGTGATTAAGGCCTATGGCTTAAAATAATTCAAATGTAAAAGTTAAAAGATAGCCTGCTGATTCTCTTGCGATTTTGCAGGCTATTTTTATTCTCTTTTATTGCTACGGATAAGTTCGAATCTCTATCAGTATCTCTACCCACTTATTCAATTCTCTATAGATTGGCTCAAAAGTGCAGGGCTCATTCACTTCTAATTGAACTAACCTGCCATTTAGCCACCCATGCAGCGCTCGCGCTGCACCA
>NZ_SCFN01000028.1 GCF_004138285.1 Gottfriedia acidiceleris
AAATGAAAAACATCAGCTATTAGGCTGATGTTTTTTTGTATTTACACACATAATGAATTTAAGGAATCATATTAATTAATGTGAAACTTAATCAATGTATTTAAACAAGCCTAATTTCACTGGTACTTCACTTAAAGACATTGGTTTAAGTAGCAGTTCCTTCGAGGCACGGAGTTACTCTAAATGGTAATGAGCACCGCACAGGCAGGCAAAGTAACGAAGAAAACGAGCGTTTTGCGGATAGTCTAAGACTACAAACGAATTGTAGTCCTTTTTTAGTAGTTAATAGGAACAAAAATAAGATCAAAGCAGGAAAGTAGTATCATATTAGAATAAAAATTTTAAAATATAGAGCACAAAATTAGAACTATTTTCATATATTACAAAAAAATAGGCCCTAAATTGTATAAAAAGTTTTTAATTTGCAAAACTGAATAATAAACGAAATTGTTTAATCAATCGTAAATTGCACTGGAAAAACACTAAGAGGAGGAAAAAAGGTGAATGGTTTATCAAAATGTATAGTTTGTGAAGAGAAAAAGGAACATGGCATTCATATTATTGAAGCATTCGTATGCGAAGAGTGTGAAAAGAAAATCGTAAAAACTGAAACAGATGCACCAATGTACAATTCCTTTGTAGAGAAGTTAAGATGTATTAGTACGGTGAAAGAAGAAATTGCGAATTAGAGATTAGCATAAGCGTAATAGACTAATAGTAGTAGTCTAATAAGTTTTTGTAAGTTAAAATAAGATATAAAGTGAAGGACCGATTCTATATACAGGTACCTCTGCCATAATTTATTACTGTTTGGTTGCTTCTTTAGTGACTGAGCCTTTAAGTAATGGAGAGAACTTGTAAATATAATCGGTTTTTATATTGTCTATAAAATGTTGGTCTCAAATTAAGTAGTGTTATTAAAATGTCGAAAAATATGTTTGGTTTGTTTAATTAAAAATCCAACAAAAATATACTAGTATAACGATTCATACAAATAATATGCGTAAATTAAAGGAAGCGTTAAAGATGAATAAAATGCCATTACTAAGTGCACTGAAACAGTTTGTTAATAAAGAAACAATATCTCTACATGTTCCAGGTCATAAAAATGGAAAGCACAATTTTATAAATGAATTAGGATTACCAAATATATTAAATTATGATGTGACGGAATTAAACGGATTAGATGACTTACATTATCCTTCAGAGGTGATCAGTGAGGCTCAAAAGATGTTGGCCAAAGTATACAAAGCAGAAGAAAGTTTCTTCTTAGTAAATGGTTCAACTGTGGGGAACCTAGCTGCAATTTTAGCCTTATGTGGCGAAAATGACGAAGTATTGGTACAACGCAATTGTCATAAGTCAATTTTTCATGGTCTTTTACTTGCTGGAGCAAAGCCTATATTCTTGCCATTAGATATTGATGAAGAATTAGGACAACCACTTGGGGTAAATACTGAGCAATCTATAAATGTAATAAAAAATTATCCAAAAGCAAAAGCAATAATTTTAACAAATCCTAATTATTATGGAATGTCCCAGAATTTAAAAAATATAATTGAGTTCGCCCATAAAATGGAGATCCCAACGATAGTTGATGAGGCTCATGGGACACATTTTATAATTGGGGCACCTTTTCCAGAGGACGCGCTCTCTATGGGTGCCGATATTGTCATACAGTCAGCACATAAAACTTTGCCCGCAATGACAATGGGCTCGTATTTACATATAAAATCAAAATTTGTTTGTAAAGATAAAGTAAGAGAAATGCTGAGAATGCTACAAAGTAGCAGTCCTTCTTATCCAATCATGGCTTCCTTAGATTACGCAAGGAGTTTTGTCGAAACATTTTCTTTTGATAAAGTGAAAATACTTCAAAAGAAAATTGCCGAATTTATTAAAGAAGTTAATGATTTATCTAGCTTACAAATTGTTACGTCAAGTCGTATAAACTATACACAAGACTTACTAAAAGTAATCGTAAAAAGTAAAAAAGGACATACCGGTAAACAATTACAGGAAATGTTTGAAAATGAGGGAATCTATTCAGAGCTATCAGATTGGGGACATGTTCTGTTTATCCTTCCGCTAGATGAAAGAATTGATTTTAATGACCTTATTATTCGAATAAAAAAAGCAACTGAATCTATGGTATATATTGAAAATAAACAACCTAAGCTTAACGCACCTAATTTTACGAGTACAGTTTTACATAGCTACGCTGACTTAAAGAAAAAAAGGAAGTTGGTAAAAGATTTGGCAGATTCAGTAGGAGAAATCTCTGCAGAAAATATTGTTCCTTATCCACCAGGAATTCCGATTTTACTAAAAGGTGAACTAGTTACTACTAAGCATGTTGATTATATTCATGATGTATATCAATATGGAATGACGATTCAAAATTTGATTGAAGATAAAAATTTACAAATTGAAGTATTGATTTAGGAGGAAACACACTTGAAATCTTTATTCATTACATTTGAAGGACCAGAGGGTGCAGGGAAAACAACAATTATAAATATGATATCGGAGGAACTTCGTAAAAGAAGTGTAAATTTTATCTCTACCCGCGAACCAGGTGGTATACGTATCGCTGAAAGTATAAGAAATATTATATTAGACACAGAGAATGTTGAAATGGACAAGCGTACGGAGGCACTACTTTATGCTGCTGCAAGGAGGCAACATTTAGCAGAGAAAGTAATCCCTGCATTAGAAGAAGGAAAAACCGTGCTATGTGATCGATTTGTAGATAGCTCGCTTGCATATCAGGGTGTCGGTAGAGGGATCGGAATAGATGAAATTTATAATATCAACCAATTTGCGATCGATGGTTTAATGCCGGACTTAACAATTTACTTTGATTTAGACCCTAAAGTTGGACTAAATAGAGTTCATCAAGCAGATGAGAGAGAAATCAATCGACTGGATTTAGAAGAACTAGATTTTCATTTAAAAGTTCAAAGTGGATATGCTGAAATCATGAAGAGAGAACCATGGCGCTTTAAACGAATTGATGCATCAAACTCGATCGATCGAGTATTTAATGATACTTTAAAAGTCATTTTAGAAAAAATAGAAGAAATTTAATTATTTACAAAAATTGATTACATGAACAATAAAATGACGGAACTGGTATAATAGAAGAAAGAATACTTTCGAAACTTAACTGAAAATTATTTGCATCAATAGATAAAAGTTGGCCAAAAGCTAGGGCGATTTAATTGGTAAAATGATTTTAAAAAAACGATCCATTTTAAAAATATCATTGATTAATTTATAGATATGAGTAGGTGTAAACATGAAAACATCTTGGGAGAAACTAAGCGAGCGTCAGCCAGTTGCTACAAAAATGTTAAAAAATGCAGTAATTAAGAACAGGGTAGCTCATGCTTATTTATTTGAGGGCCCAAGAGGAACTGGTAAACGAGAACTTGCATTATACTACACAAAAGTATTACTATGTGAGAATGTAAGTGGCGCTACACCTTGTGGAACTTGTCGTAATTGTAAGCGTGTCGATTCTGGTAATCACCCAAATGTTTATGTAATTGAGCCTGAAGAAGCCTCTATAAAAAAACATCAAATTCAACAATTACAAGAAGAATTCTCTAAAACAGCTGTTGAATCGAATCGAAAAATTTATATAATAGACCATGCTGATCGAATGACGACAAATGCAGCTAATTCTTTATTGAAATTTTTGGAAGAGCCAGTCTCAATTACAACTGCATTTTTATTAACTGAACAAGTACAACAAATTTTGCCAACGATACAATCTCGCTGTCAATCAATCCATTTTAATCCATTACCAACAAAATACTTTGAAGAACATTTAGTTAATATCGAGCTCCAATCAAACTTAATACCATTATTAGCAAGATTAACAAATAGTGAGGCAGTCGCACTTCAAATTGCTGAAGAAGAATGGTTTGCACAAGCTAGAGATTTAGTGATAGAATTATATGAAGCATTATTAACGACAAAAAAAGATAGTCTTCTAGTCATACAACAAAATGTTTCTCGTCATTTTGATACGAAGGAACAGTTACAAATGATGCTTGATATGCTTGTATTAGCCTTTAAAGATATGCTATATATATATGCTGAGCAAGATCAAAACGTTGTTTTTAAAAATGAAGAACTATTAATGAGACAAGCATTAAATCGTATTTCATTAGAGAAAATAACCACTTGTTTAGAAATCATCCTTTTTGCTAAAAAGCGCTTAACATCAAACGCAAATATGTTAATGGTTTTAGAGCAAATGATTATAGAACTACAGGAGGGATTGTAGATTGTGTACGAAGTAGTCGGAGTACGTTTTAAAAAAGCAGGTAAAATCTATTATTTCGACCCAAATGGATTAGCAATCCCTAAAGATACTTTTGTCATCGTTGAGACGGTGAGAGGGATTGAATTTGGAAAAGTAGTTGTACCAAATAAAAAGGTCGGAGAAAATGACGTAGTCCTTCCGTTAAAAAAAGTTATGCGATTAGCTGATGAGCATGATCGTATGATTGTTGAAGAGAATAAACAATCAGCTAAAGAAGCTTATGAAGTTTGTTCTAGTAAAGTTATGCAACATGAACTAGATATGAAATTAGTTGATGTCGAATACACGTTTGACCGAAATAAAGTCATCTTTTATTTTACAGCAGATGGTAGAATAGACTTTAGGGAATTAGTAAAGGATTTAGCTGCAGTATTCCGTACTCGAATTGAATTAAGACAAATAGGAGTACGTGATGAAGCTAAAATGCTTGGTGGGATTGGGCCTTGCGGTAGAATGTTGTGTTGTTCAACGTTCTTAGGTGATTTTGAACCAGTATCCATTAAAATGGCTAAAGATCAAAACCTTTCTCTAAACCCAGCGAAAATTTCAGGACTTTGTGGCCGATTAATGTGCTGCTTAAAATATGAAAATGACGAGTATGAGGCTGCAAAAGAACAACTTCCAGACTTAGAGGATATCATCAAGACAGCAGAAGGTCCTGGAAGAGTAGTAGGATTGAACATCTTAGAACGAGTTATTCAGGTAGAATTGATCAAAAAAGAACGCGTTGTGGAGTATACCCTAGATGATTTAATTCACGAGGGAGTCGTGTCAATACAAACCACAGATTAAGAGGTGGTAAGATTGGACAAGAAGAATATATTCTTATCTCTTTCCAATATGGAAGAACAAATTCAAGATTTATCAACACAGCTTAGTGATTTAAAACAATATATTGCTGAGCTACTAGAAGAAAATCACTATACGAAAATTGAGAATGATCACTTGCGAGAAAGATTAGGTCTAAATAAACGTATAGAAGAAAAAGAACAAATAAAAGACTCAAAGAAGAAAAAGGTACAAAAGGATAAGGATCTTGGGGAAGGCTATGATAATTTAGCAAGATTGTACCAAGAAGGTTTCCATATTTGTAATCTACATTATGGAAGCGTACGTCATGGTGAGGACTGTCTGTTTTGTTTATCCTTCTTTGATAAAAAGTAATGGTAGGCTATTCCGGAAGAAGCGAGCGATTACCTTTTTAGATAACAGCTAGTAAATAAGCTGGTTAAAAAGGTAAAGTTTGCAGGTTCCAAATGGAATAGCTTCTTTTTATGTATTGCTAGTTAATTGTTATACGATTAGGCAATGCTAAAAGATAATATTGGTGTGAATTTGAAAGGAATTAATTATGCTTAAAGGTGACGAACGCTTAGATTACTTATTAACCGATGATATGAGGATTATTCAAAGTCCATCTGTTTTTTCATTTTCATTAGATGCAGTTCTTTTATCCAATTTTACATATGTCCCGATCCAAAAAGGTACAATTGTTGATTTATGCTCTGGAAATGGAGTTATTCCATTGATGCTACACCGAAGATCTAAAGCAAATATAATTGGTGTAGAAATACAAGAGCGATTGTATGATATGGCTAAAAGAAGCATTGAATATAACAAGTTAGATGAAAAAATATCAATGATTCATGATGATTTAAAAAATGCACCTGATAAAATAGGTAGAGAATTTGTAGATGTTGTTACGTGTAATCCACCATACTTTCAAGATATTCCGACTTCTGAACAGAATATGAATGAGCATTATGCAATAGCGAGACATGAGATTAAAACGAATTTAGAAGAAGTAATTAATGCAAGTAAACAACTTTTGAAGCATGGTGGAAAATTGGCCATGGTTCATCGTCCAGGACGTATGTTGGATATTGTTACAACAATGCGTAAACATGGTATTGAGCCGAAAAGAATTCAGTTTGTCTATCCAAAAATGGGTAAGGAAGCAAATACACTTTTAATTGAAGGTATTAAAGGCGGTAAGGCAGACCTTAAAATTTTGCCTCCGATTTACGTATATGAGGAAAATAACGAGTATACGACTGAGTTAAAGGAAATTCTATATGGAAGATCATAAACACTATTTATATGTGCTAGAATGTTCTGATGCAACTTTCTATGCAGGGTATACAACAAATATTGAGCGTAGGGTAAAACAACACAACGATGGTAAGGGTGCAAAATATACGAGAGGTAGAACACCTGTAAATTGTATATTTTTTGAGGAATACCCAACTAAAAGAGAAGCGATGCAAGCGGAATACGCTTTTAAGCAATTATCAAGAGAAAACAAAGAACGATATATGAGAGGAGGAACGAGCAATGATTAAAAGTCAAAAGAGCTTCTTAAATGAAGAATTAGGCTGTCTTTATTTAATACCAACACCTATTGGCAACTTAGAAGATATGACGTTTAGAGCGGTACGAATACTTAAAGAAGTGGATTATATTGCAGCGGAGGATACTCGTAATACGAAAAAGCTTTGTAATCACTTCGAAATACCAACGCCATTAGTAAGTTATCATGAGCATAATAAAGAAAAAGCAGGATTAAAGCTTGTTGAAGATATAAAACAAGGATTAAAAATTGGATTAGTAAGCGATGCGGGAATGCCGTGCATAAATGACCCAGGTTATGAGCTTGTAAAGCTTTGTTTAGAAGAAGGTATTTCTGTCATTCCTTTACCCGGTGCAAATGCTGCATTAACATCTTTAATATCATCAGGACTACCTACCGATTCATTTTTATACATAGGATTCTTATCACGTCAAAAGAAAGATAAGAAGAAGCAATTGGAACCGTTAAAGGGGCAACGTAGTACAGTCATTTTATACGAGTCTCCACACCGGTTAAAAGAAACATTACACGTTATTCTTGAAGTATTAGGTGACAGAAAAATTGTACTTTGTAGAGAATTAACAAAGAAGTTCGAAGAGTTTTTACGAGGAACAGTTAGTGATGCAATAGACTGGGCAACGAATGAAGAAGTACGTGGAGAGTTTGTAGTTGTTTTAGAAGGGGCATCTGAAGAAGATGTGAAGAACAATGAGGAGTGTTGGTGGCAGGAACTATCCATTAACCAGCATGTCGATTGGTACATAAATGAAAAAAATGAAAAAAGTAAAGATGCAATAAAACTTGTTGCGAAGGATCGTTCATTAAATAAAAGGGACGTCTACGCGGAATATCACGAAATTTAATTTGGTTTAAAAATGAAGTTAGGCTGTCTTATTTATTTGTAATTCTCTACTCATTTTTACTTGCTTTTTATTTAGAGAATGCAATTAAAATAGGCAGCCTCTTCAATTTAATTATTATCAGCTATAAATTGTTCAATCTCGAATTTTAGAAGCTCTGCACCTTTTTTACTTAACACAATTTTGCCATCAGCAACCTCAAGATTATTTTGAGAAATTTCTCCAGTCATCATACAAGTCATATTTGGTTCATACTTTTTTAGGATAATTCGATCATCCTGAACAAATATTTCAAGTGTGTCTCTTTCAGTGATATTTAGTGTTCTTCTAAGTTCAATGGGAATTACTACACGGCCAAGCTCGTCTACCTTACGGACAATTCCTGTAGATTTCATAATTAATCCTCCTATATAAAGTTTTTATGAAAATAAATGTACTATGTAGTCCAAAAGAAAGAGCTACATAATGCTACTATGCCAAAATGGGTTAATTAAAGAGAAAATGTATGTATATTTATGAGAAATAATAGAAATAGATGTTACTATTGTGTAAAATTTAACTTATAAAATAAGTATGAAGTTGTAATAGTAGATGAGGGAATGCAGATAACTCATTTTTCATTTTATAATGAAATGCAAAATCATGCGAATAATTTAGTGTCAATATTTAGAAATTTTTGAAGGAGGATTTTTGGTCAATGAGTAATAAAACTTTTTATATTACAACCCCAATATATTATCCGAGCGGAAAATTACATATAGGTCATGCTTATACGACTGTTGCTGGGGATGCAATGGCTAGATATAAAAGACTTCAAGGTTTTGATGTTTTTTATTTAACGGGTACAGATGAACATGGTCAAAAAATTCAACGAAAAGCTGAGGAATTAAATGTCTCGCCTCAAGAATATTTAGACGATATCGTTGTTGGAATTAAGGACCTATGGACAAAATTAGATATTTCATATGATGACTTTATCCGTACGACAGAAAATAGACATAAAGAAATTGTTGAAAAGATTTTCAAGCAACTACTTGATCAAGGTGATATTTATTTGGATGAGTATGAGGGTTGGTATTCTGTACCGGATGAAACATACTATACTGAAACACAAATTGTAGATCCTCTATATAATGAAGAAGGAAAAATTATTGGTGGAAAGAGCCCAGATAGCGGTCATCCAGTAGAGCTAGTTAAAGAAGAGTCATACTTCTTTAAAATGAGTAAATATGCTGACCGATTACTGAAGTATTATGAAGAAAACCCAGAATTTATTCAACCTGAATCAAGAAAAAATGAAATGATTAACAATTTCATTAAACCAGGTTTAGAGGATTTAGCTGTCTCACGTACTTCATTCGACTGGGGTGTAAAAGTACCTGGTAATGCTAAACACGTTATTTATGTTTGGATTGACGCTTTATCTAACTATATTACAGCGTTAGGTTATGGTTCAGATAATGAAGAAAACTATAAAAAATATTGGCCAGCGAATGTTCATTTAGTTGGTAAAGAAATTGTACGTTTCCATACGATTTATTGGCCGATCATGTTAATGGCATTAGACTTACCATTACCTAAAAAGGTCTTTGCTCACGGATGGTTATTGATGAAAGACGGCAAGATGAGTAAATCAAAAGGAAATGTTGTAGATCCAGTAGTATTAATCGACCGATATGGCTTAGATGCTCTAAGATATTACTTATTACGTGAAGTTCCTTTTGGATCAGATGGAATTTTTACGCCTGAAGGATTCGTTGACCGTATTAATTTTGATTTAGCGAATGATCTAGGTAATTTATTAAATAGAACAATTGCAATGATCCAAAAATATTTTGATGGTAATATTCCTGCAGTTAATGGAACAGTAACAGCTTTTGATGAAAATCTTCAACAAGTAGCAAAAAACACGAAAGAAACTGTGGAAGCAGCAATGGAAAATATGGAGTTTTCAGTTGCATTAACAAATATTTGGCAGTTCGTAAGTCGTACAAACAAATATATTGATGAGACACAGCCGTGGGTACTTGCTAAAGACGAGAGCCGTGTAAAAGAACTAGCTTCTGTAATGGCACATTTAGCTGAATCTTTACGCCAAGTTGGGATTTTATTAAAACCTTTCTTAACTCAGACTCCAGCGAAAATTTTCACTCAGTTAGGACTAGTTGATGAAAAGATTCTTTCATGGGACAGCCTGAATGAATTTGGAGCAATTCAAGAGGATACGAGAGTACAAAAGGGTGAACCAATTTTCCCTCGTTTAGAGACAGAGGTTGAGGTTGCATATATTAAAGAACAAATGCAAGGTACTGTAAAACCAGTGGTAGAAGAGAAAGTGGAAGAAACTGTTCCTGAAATTACAATTGATGATTTCTTTAAAGTTCAACTAAAGGTAGCTGAAGTAAAAGAAGCTGGTGCAGTAAAAGGAGCAAAAAAACTTCTAAAACTTCAATTAGATTTAGGAAATGAATCAAGACAAGTTGTGTCGGGTATAGCGGAATACTATAAACCAGAAGACTTAATTGGTAGAAAAGTGATCTGCGTAACGAATTTAAAACCTGTTAAGCTTAGAGGGGAACTATCCGAAGGGATGATCCTTGCAGGAAGTATTGAAGGTAAGCTATCACTTGCAACAATTGATCAATCATTACCAAACGGTACTATTATTAAATAATGTTACTAGGAAAAGTATTTCGTGTAAAAACTAACATGAAATGCTTTTCTTTTTTAATTTGTTTTACTGAAATAATTGTTGCATTGTGCAGAAAATTGTAAAAATATCGTAAGAATCACAAATATGATAATAATTTGTTGATTTATGGCAGGTGTTAACAAGTTATTGTTAAAAAATGTCATTATATGAAGAAAATATTACAGATTGATTACAATAGTAAACTAAAAAAATTATCTGAATTTGGTTATAAAAAGTAAGAAAGTCTTGATATGACATGGAATTAATTTAAAACATCTTTAAAAATTTATTAGAAATTGCTTAATTTTGACCGTTTCTTTTTGTAACGGAATTGTTAACTGTGCGTTAGGTAAGAAATTTAACGGTATGCTAGACTAAATCTCAGATGAGCAAAGGGGAAGTAAAAATGCTTTTTGATACACATGTACATTTAAATGCAGATCAATACAAGGAAGACCTTGAAGAAGTAATTAGTAGAGCTCTAGAAGCAGGAGTTGTTCATCAAGTAGTTGTTGGCTTTGATCGTCCAACAATTACGAAAGCTATGGAATTAATTGAGAAATATGATTTTCTTTATGCAGCTATTGGCTGGCATCCAGTTGATGCAATTGACGCAACAGAGGAAGATTTTGAATGGATTAAGGAATTATCAAAACATCCTAAAGTAGTAGCAATTGGTGAAACTGGATTAGATTACTACTGGGATAAGTCACCAAAAGAAATCCAAAAAGAAGTATTTCGCAAACAAATTCAATTAGCAAAAGAATGCGGACTACCGATTGTCATTCACAATCGAGACGCAACAGAAGACATTGTAACTATTTTAAAAGAAGAAAATGCATCAGAAGTAGGTGGCATCATGCACTGCTTCGGCGGAAGTGTGGAAACTGCAATAGAATGTATTAAAATGAACTTCTATATTTCATTAGGAGGACCAGTTACATTTAAGAATGCAAAAAAACCAAAAGAAGTAGCGACAGAAATTCCGTTAGAAAATCTATTAATCGAAACGGATTGTCCATACTTAACACCACATCCGTATAGAGGAAAAAGAAACGAACCTAGCTATGTATCACTTGTTGCTGAAGAAATTGCACGTTTAAAAAACATATCAGTTGAAGAAGTTCAAAAACGAACTTTCGAAAATGCGTGTAATATTTTTCAAATTAACAAATGATCTCATGAACTAGTACGAATACATAATATTCGTCACAGTTCACGTATGAAGAGTTGAAGAATTTGTCGAAAGAAAACTCTTCTACTTCTAAATCTAGTAAACATACATTCAGTAGAGTAGAAGCACTAGTTAATAGGTTTGGAGCTAGTCAATCTTTTTTCTCAGGCGAAAAGGAGGAGTAAAATCGTGATAGACGCGAATAGGTTACTTTCTAGACTTGGGAGTAGTAAAAAACTAGCAGTACAACTTGCAGGAGCTTTAGTTTTCACTGGATCAGTAGGTACAGGAGCATATGAGGGACTTAAAGAACAAGTAACTCTTGAGGTAGACGGGAAGGAACAGGTTATTCAAACACATGCAAACACTGTGGCTGAATTATTAAAAGAACAAAATATTAATATTACGAATGCAGATGAAATATATCCGTCAGCCAAAACGAAAATATCAGATGATATGGATATTACGGTTCATTTAGCGAAACCTGTTAAACTTACGATCGATGGGCAAGAAAAAGTCATTATGACAACTGCTCAAACGGTAAAGGAATTATTAAAGGAACAAAATATTAAGATCAATCCTGATGATGTTATAATGCCTGCACTGTCAACACCGTTAGAGGAAAATGGTAAGGTATCTTACGAAAAAGCATTTCCTATGGTATTAAATGACGGAGGAGTTTCTAAAAAAGTATTTGCAACTTCGACTACTGTCGCTGACTTTTTAGAAAAGCAGAACATTACATTAAACGAATTTGACCGAGTTGAACCAGGTGCCGGCGAAATGATCAAACAAAATGATACAGTTCGAGTTATCCGTGTCGAAAAAGTCAACGATGTGGTGGAAGAGCCTGTAGATTTTAAAGAAAAAGAGCAAAAAGATTCTTCTATGTATAAAGATGAATCTTCGGTCATTTCAGAAGGTGTAAAAGGACTTGTTAAACGTAACTTTGAACTGATTAAAGAAAATGGTAAAGTAGTTTCTAAAACGCTAGTTGATGAAACTATATTAAAAGAACCAGTTGATCGAGTAGTTGCAGTCGGAACAAAGTCTGTACCAACATCAAGTGCATTAGTGAAATCTAGTGCGCCAAAATCAAGTAGTAAGGTAAAAGAAATGTATGTTGAAGCAACTGCATATTCACCTTATGATGCTGGGATGTCTGGTATAACA
Organism: Gottfriedia acidiceleris; assembly: GCF_004138285.1. GTDB lineage: Bacteria > Bacillota > Bacilli > Bacillales > Bacillaceae_G > Gottfriedia > Gottfriedia acidiceleris_A. The sequence goes on from NZ_SCFN01000028.1 coordinate 12,586, forward strand.
GCTTTAGGTATTAATATTCGTAAAAATCCTAACACGAAACTGATTGCAGTTGATCCAAAAGTTATTCCTTTAGGATCTAAAGTTTGGGTTGAAGGATATGGCGTTGCTATTGCTGGTGACACTGGTGGAGCAATTAAAGGCAGAAGGATCGATATTTTAATGCCTACAAAAGACGATTGTTTTGATTTTGGTCGTCGTACAGTAAAAATTCGTATTATTAGTTAATATTTTTAAAATAGATCGTTGATTGAGTGAAAGTAGAAGGATAAGTCCTTCTGCTTTTTTTTATACTATTTTTAAGAGAGTATGAAGTTTTATTATCCATATGGTATGATTACATATACTTGTATTGGTTGGAGGAACAAATGAAAATTAAAGAAATCATTGTTGTTGAAGGTAAAGATGATACGGCAGCAATTAAAAGAGCTGTGGATGCAGATACAATTGAAACAAGTGGTTCTGCTATAAATAAGGATACTTTAAAATTAATAAAGCACGCTCAGGAGACTCGAGGAGTAATCGTATTTACAGATCCTGATTATCCAGGCCAACGTATACGCTCGATTATTAAAGAGCATGTACCAGGATGTAAGCATGCGTTTTTACCAAAGGAAGAAGCTGTTCGTTCAGGTAAAAAAGGATTAGGAATCGAGCATGCTACTAGAGAATCTATTCGAAATGCTTTAATTCATGTTAAGCAGGAATTTATCGAAGTTGAATCCGAAATTACAAAGGAAGATTTAATAGATGCCGGATTAATTGGACATCCTTCATCAAGTGAAAGACGAGATAAACTTGGTAAAATTCTTAATATAGGTTATACAAATGGTAAGCAACTAGAGAAAAGACTGCAAATGTTTCAAATATCAAAAGATGAATTTGGGCAAGCAGTAAAAAAAGTTTTAATGGAGGAAAAATAATGAAGGATATCGCGACACCTAGTCGAACGAAAGAAATATTAGCCAAGTACGATTTCTTCTTTAAAAAAAGCTATGGTCAAAATTTCTTAATTGATACAAATATACTAGAAAACATTGTAAGTTATGCAGATTTAACTGAAGAAAGTTGTGCAATTGAAATTGGCCCGGGAATTGGGGCACTAACTGAGCAAATTGCTAAGCGTGCTAAGAGGGTATTAGCTTTTGAGATCGATAATAGACTAATCCCAATCTTAGAAGATACACTTTCTCCATATGATAATATACAAATCGTTAATGAAGACGTACTAAAGGCAGATGTTGAAAAAGCGATTAATGAGTATTTGCCAAATGAGTCAGATATAATGGTAGTCGCAAACTTGCCTTATTATGTAACGACACCAATTATTATGAAGCTATTAACAGAAGGTTTACCAATCAGAGGAATTGTGTGTATGTTGCAAAAAGAAGTAGCTGACCGTATCTCCGCAAAGCCGGGAACAAAGGATTATGGTTCACTATCAATAGCAATACAGTTTTATACACATGCTTCAACGGTTATGACTGTACCTAGAACGGTATTCATGCCACAGCCAAACGTTGATTCTGCTGTTATAAAGCTAGTAAAACGTGAAGAACCAGCAGCAGAGGTAATTGATGAATCATTCTTTTTTGAAGTAGTTAGAGCTAGCTTTGCCCAAAGAAGAAAAACATTAAATAATAATTTATTAAATAATTTTTCTTATCTGAAAAAAGATAAGGCAATACTTGAAGCTTGCCTTCTAGAGGCAGGTATTGAAGGAACAAGAAGAGGAGAAACTTTATCAATTCAAGAATTTGCAACATTAAGTAATAGTCTATATAAACAAGTAAAATAACAAAAAGATGATTATAAGCTAATTTACCAACTAGTTTGTAATCATCTTTTTTATTCAATGCCTTATTTTAGTTCTGATGCCCTACAAAAGTTCAATAAACCTTCTTTTCACCCTTTTTTTTGTCCATACATAATCTAAAAAAAGAGAGCGAACTCGTAGTGTACTTAAGCAATTTTGGAGGGAAGGCATGTGAATATTAATGTAGGGGATATAGTAGAAAGAGCATCTTATAAATATGACCTAGTTTTTCGAGTAGTGGAGGTAAAACAAATCGGGGATGAAGTCATTGCTGTTTTATATGGTGACGATTTTCGTTTAATTGCTGATGCGCCTTTATCCGACCTGCGAGTAATCATTGAATCAGAGTATCGTGAAAAAGGTAAAAGATCGTCTGTTCAAATTGAGGAAAACTACAAACTATTTAAAAGAGAAGCCATGGAGCAAAAAGAAAAAAGAAGATTTCAAGCAACAAATGGTTTTAGAACAGATGTAAATCTTTTTCAAATACCAGGTCGGGTTCTTCACATCGATGGAGATCCAATTTATTTAAAAAAATGTCTTGAAATGTATAATAAGATGGGTGTCCCCGTAGAGGGAATCTATTGTAAGGAAACAGAATTACCAACAAAAATTGGTTATTATTTAGATCATTATCGTCCCGATATACTAGTTATAACTGGTCATGATGCATACACAAAGGCAAAAGGGGTCGTTACCGATTTAGAAGCTTACAGACATTCAAGATATTTTGTCGATGCTGTAAAAGAAGCGCGAAAAAAGGTTCCATCTTTAGACCATCTTGTAATTTTTGCTGGGGCATGTCAATCTCACTTTGAAGCGATTATACGTGCAGGAGCAAACTTTGCAAGCTCACCAACTAGGGTAAACATACATGCATTAGATCCCGTTTATGTAGTTGGGAAGATAAGCTTCACATCATTTATGGATCGAGTAAATGTTTATGAAGTCGTTCGTAATACAATTACAGGTGAAAAAGGACTAGGCGGAGTAGAAACAAAAGGAATTTTAAGAACAGGGCTACCTTTCCAATCAATGGAAGAGGAGTAAGGAAAAGATTTTCTACATTAACGAGAGAGATCGTTTGTAGAAAATCTTTTTTTATTTTCATACATAAATTTTCTGATTTTCACAAATAATAATCGGGTGTTGTAAAAAAATATTGACAGGTAACCAGTATCGTTGGTATAATTTTATCTTTTTTTGACTTAGTTTACATAAGATGGTATACTTGTCATAGTGAGGTGGTATGAAATGGCAAAAAAATTATCTGAAATAAAGGATACTTTAGATAGTCATGTTGGACAACGACTTACATTGAAAGCAAACAGCGGACGTAGAAAGACTGTGGAACGTTCCGGTGTATTAGCAGAAACATATCCATCCATATTCGTAGTACAATTAGATCAAGAAGAGAACGCATTTGAACGCTTATCTTTTAGTTATGCAGATATTTTAACAGAAACAGTTGAATTGTTTTTCTGTGATGACCATACAAGTGGACTGATGGCGAATGGGCAGTAGAATTTTCTACTGTCCCTTTTCTTTTTATTATTCATGAAATTAAACAGATTTACACATACTAAAAATGTCGAAGTGGAAAAAGGGGGTTGCTTTTTTTGGGTAGAAGAAAAAGAGGTATTATGTCACAGAGCTTTAAAGAGGAACTTGCAAAAGATCTTGGTTTCTATGACGTCGTTCAAAAAGAAGGCTGGGGAGGCATTCGAGCGAAGGATGCCGGCAACATGGTTAAAAGAGCAATCGAATTAGCTGAGTTACAATTATCTAATAAGCAACAATAAACAATCTTCACTTCGACAAACGAATTTGTCTACACATCAAACCGAAGCAAATTGCTTCGGTTTTTGTGAATCTTCATAAAGAAAATTTACTGTTCTAGCTCACTTTCATTGGGGTACATTTTTCTTATGAGTTAATTATGATACAATAGCAAAAAAGTAAGTGTTCATAAGAAGGTGAGAATAGTGAAATTAATGGTGAAGGCTCCTGCGAAAATAAATCTTTCATTAGACGTAGTAGGGAAAAGAAGCGACGGTTATCATGATGTAAAAATGATCATGACAACAATCGATTTAGCCGATCGAATTGAATTAGAGCTTATTCAAGAAGATAAGATTGTAGTTACATCACATAATCGTTACGTACCAGATGATCAACGCAATTTAGCTTATCAGGCTGCGATGCTACTCAAAGAAATGTTCGGAGTTAAATTAGGAGCGCATATTTTTATTACAAAAAATATTCCTGTAGCTGCTGGTTTAGCCGGAGGTAGTTCAGATGCTGCGGCAGTACTAAGAGGTCTAAATAAGCTTTGGAATTTAAATTGTTCGTTAGATGAATTAGCGGTAATTGGTTCTAAAATCGGGTCGGACGTATCATTTTGTGTTTATGGCGGAACAGCTATAGCTACAGGGCGTGGTGAAAAGATTGAACATATCGATACACCGCCACCTTGTTGGGTGATTTTAGCGAAACCAACACAGGGCGTTTCAACAGCAACTGTTTATCAAAAGCTTAAATTAGATAATATTCAACATCCTGATGTAGATCGTATGGTTAATGCCATTTCGAATAAAAATTACGACGATATTTGTCTGTCATTAGGAAATGTATTAGAAACAGTTACATTGCAATTACACCCTGAGGTTGCAATGATTAAGGATCAAATGAAACGTTTTGGTGCTGATGCCGTTTTAATGAGCGGAAGTGGTCCTACAGTATTCGGATTAGTTCGCCATGATTCTAGGATGAATCGTGTTTATAACGGACTAAAGGGTTTCTGTGATCAAGTATACGCCGTTCGGATGTTAGGCGAAAGGGAAAAACTTGATTAAAAACGAATATTATTATAAAATTTTTATAAAATATTCGTGATTTGAGGTGCTGCATGAAAATTAGAAGAAGCTCTCGTCTTGTAGGTATGACACACTATTTGTTGCATCATCCACAACAATTAGTATCATTAACATTTTTTGCTGATTTATATGCGTCTGCTAAATCATCAGTAAGTGAAGATTTAGGTATTATTAAGCAGACGTTCGAACAGCAAGGAATTGGGACACTATTGACTGTGCCAGGAGCAGCTGGTGGTGTAAAGTATATTCCTAGTATTAGTAATCAAGAAGTAAATACAGTAATTGATGAATTATGTGATTTACTTCAAAAACCAGACCGAGTGTTGCCCGGCGGATACTTATATATGACTGATATATTAAGCAATCCTAACTATGTTAATAGTGTAGGCCGTATGTTTGCATCTATATTCAGTAATCAAAAAATAGATATCGTTATGACAATTGCAACGAAAGGAATTCCTTTAGCGTATGCTGTTGCAAACTTTTTAAATGTACCAGTTGTAATTGTTCGTCAAGATAACAAGGTTACGGAAGGATCAACAGTAAGTATTAACTACGTATCTGGTTCTTCAAAACGTATACAAACAATGTCATTGGCAAAAAGAAGCATCGAGGCAGGTTCAAATGTTTTAATTATCGATGATTTCATGAAAGCTGGTGGAACTATTACTGGTATGAAAAATTTACTTAAGGAATTTCAGGCAAATGTTGCAGGAATTGGTGTATTGGTTGAGGCTGTAAATATTGAAGAAAGATTAGTTGAAGATTATATATCACTTGTAAAGTTATCTGAGGTAAATGAAAGAGAACAGCTTATTCGAGTTGAAAGAGGCAATTTCCAAGAAGAATCATTTATTAAAACTGAGAGCTTATAGTCGTTAGATAGATAAGCTACTTGTATATAATGAAGAAGGGGAAGATACATAATGCAATTAATTCATACTGAACATGCACCTAAAGCAATTGGACCATATTCTCAAGCTATAATCGCTAATGGATTATTATACACTTCTGGACAAATTCCGTTAACTGTAGAAGGAAATATTGTAGAAGGTGGAATTGAGGAACAAACAAAGCAAGTATTTGCAAACCTTAAGGCGGTTCTAGAAGAAGCTGGAACAGACTTATCAAAAGTTATTAAAACAACTGTATTTTTAAAAGATTTAACAACTTTTGTTGATTTTAATGCTATTTATGAAGAGTTTTTCAATGGACACAAACCTGCAAGAAGCTGTGTGGAAGTTGCAAGACTACCTAAGGACGTATTAGTTGAGATTGAGTGTATCGCAGTTGTTTAAAACAATCAGACTGTAAATAAATTTATTTGTGAAGATTTTAAAAAAACCTGAAATTTTTTCAGGTTTTTTTTTATTCGTTAAAATTCAATTAAAATATTCCGATAAATAAATTGAGGACTTTAATTTAGTAAACATTTGTAAAAATTAAATAATTTAAATAAAAAATTTTCCAAAAAGAAGGAAATTATTGATAATTGTTGAAACTTACTAATTATGGTTTAAGTTGATAAAGGTGGTGAACAAGATGGAAGTGACAGACGTAAGACTACGCCGCGTAAACACGGAGGGTCGTATGAGAGCTATCGCATCAATTACATTAGATCATGAATTTGTTGTTCATGATATTCGCGTAATCGATGGTAATAACGGTTTATTTGTAGCAATGCCAAGTAAACGTACTCCGGATGGAGAGTTCCGTGATATCGCTCATCCGATTAACTCTTCAACTCGTAGCAAAATACAAGATTCTGTATTAGCTGAATATCACCGTGTAGGTGAGTTGGAAGAAGACTTTGAAGAAGCAGGTGCTTCTTAAAAATATGACCAAAAAGAACCCATTAATGTATAATGGGTTCTTTTTTTATGGTATAATAAAATGGATGTATTTTGTAGAAAAATATAAAAATTAGCATTTTGAGCTACCAGGTATAGGTATTTAGATTGATGGAGGATGACTATGTCAAATAAATATGCGATTGTTCTAGCTGCAGGTAAAGGTACTAGAATGAAATCAAAATTATATAAAGTACTTCACCCTGTTTGTGGGAAACCTATGGTTCAACATGTTGTAGACCACGTAATATCAGTAGGTGTACAAAATATTGTAACCGTTGTAGGTCACGGAGCGGAATTAGTTAAAACACAAATAGGTGATCATAGTGAATATGCTCTACAAGCTGAGCAATTAGGTACTGCACATGCTGTTATTCAAGCAGCGCCAATGTTAAAGGATAAAGAAGGAACTACTCTAGTAATTTGTGGTGACACACCATTAATTTCACCAGAGACAATTCAAGCTTTATTCGATGAGCATGAAAGATTACAGGCAAAAGCTACCATTTTAACAGCCCATCTTGAGGATTCAACTGGTTATGGTAGAATAATTAGGGGCGAAAATGGGTCTGTATTAAAAATTGTTGAGCATAAGGATGCGAGTCCAGAAGAGCTTACAGTTCAAGAAATAAATACAGGTACATATTGCTTTGATAATAAAGCATTATTTGAAGTATTAAATGAAGTAAACAATAATAACGCTCAAGGTGAGTACTACTTACCGGATGTTATTGAGATACTAAAAGCAAAAGGCGAAATAGTAGCTGCATATAAAACAGCAAATTTCGATGAAACATTAGGTGTAAATGATCGATATGCATTATCTATTGCAGAATCAATCATGCGCAAAAATATAAACAAAAAGCATATGTTGAACGGTGTAACGATTATCGATTCAGCTAGCACATATATCTCTGCAGATGCAAAAATTGGTTCGGATACAATTATTTACCCTGGTACAATGATCTATGGAAATAGTATAATTGGAACGGGTAGTACAATTGGCCCAAATACTGAAATTATCGATAGTGAAATTGGTAATGATACAGTTATTAAACAATCAGTTGTACATGAAAGTAAAATAGGTCATTCAACTACAGTTGGACCATTTGCTCATATTCGTCCGGCTTCAACATTAGGTGATGAAGTTCGAATTGGAAATTTTGTTGAAACTAAGAAAGTTACTTTTGGTAACGGAAGTAAAGCATCTCATTTAAGCTATATTGGTGATGCGGAAGTTGGTCAAGGTGTTAATCTTGGTTGTGGCTCAATCACTGTGAACTATGACGGTAAAAACAAGTTTAAAACAACGATTGAGGACAATGTCTTTGTTGGTTGTAATTCAAATTTAATTGCACCTGTAACTGTGAAAAAAGGTTCATACATTGCAGCTGGTTCAACAATTACTGATGAAGTTCCAGAAGATTCACTAGCAATTGCAAGAGCAAGACAAGTGAATAAAGAAGGTTACTATAAAAATTAATTATAGATAAAAAGAAAAGAAAAAAAGCGGAGGGTACACGAAACATGCCTAATCATTATCCAGACAAGCATTTAAAAGTATTTACTCTAAACTCGAATCCTAAATTAGCTGAAGAAATTGCAAAGCACATTGGTGTAGAGCTTGGTAAATGTTCGGTTTCTCGTTTTAGCGATGGAGAAGTGCAAATTAACATAGAGGAAAGTATCCGTGGTTGTGATGTATTTATCATTCAATCAACAAGTTTCCCTGTAAATGAAAGTATTATGGAATTATTAATTATGATTGATGCTTTAAAACGTGCATCAGCAAAAACAATTAACATTGTGATTCCTTACTACGGTTACGCTCGTCAAGATCGAAAAGCTCGTTCACGTGAGCCGATTACATCAAAGTTAGTTGCAAATCTACTTGAAACTGCGGGCTCAACTCGAGTGATTACACTTGATTTACATGCTCCACAAATTCAAGGATTCTTTGATATTCCGATTGATCACTTATTAGGTGTACCTATCCTTTCAGATTACTTTAGAAAAAAACAGCTTGAAGATATCGTAATTGTTTCTCCTGACCATGGTGGAGTAACAAGAGCTCGTAAAATGGCAGATCGTCTAAAAGCTCCGATTGCTATCATTGATAAACGTCGTCCAAAACCAAATGTTGCTGAAGTTATGAACATCATCGGTAATATTGAAGGTAAAACGGCTATCTTAATTGATGATATTATTGATACAGCGGGTACAATTACACTTGCTGCTAATGCATTAGTAGAGCATGGTGCAAAACAAGTATATGCATGTTGTACACACCCTGTATTGTCTGGACCGGCAATTGATCGTATCGAAAACTCTTGTATTAAAGAATTAGTTGTAACAAATTCAATTTGTCTTACTGAAGATAAAAAGACTGATAAACTTGTTGAATTATCAGTTGCTGGCCTATTAGGTGAAGCGATTATTCGTGTATATGAAGAGCAATCAGTAAGTACTCTATTTGATTAATATAAAAATTACATCTTTGCTTTAAAACTTATAAGAGGACGTAACCAGAAGTGGTTACGTCTTTTCGTAATATAACCAAGTGAATTAGAATGGAGGATAATAAAATGAAGTTGTTTGTAGGATTAGGCAACCCAGGTAGAGAGTATGAAAGAACGCGACACAATATTGGGTTCATTGCGATCGATGAATTAGCTCACCGATGGGGCTTTTCGTTAACCCAACAAAAATTTAATGGTATTTATACTTCAGGAATTGTGAACGGAGAAAAAGTTTTCTTGTTAAAGCCTTTAACATATATGAACTTGTCAGGTGAATGTGTAAGACCATTTATGGATTATTTTAATATTGAATTAGAAGATCTTGTCGTCCTATATGATGAAATGGATATTCCAACCGGAAAGCTACGATTACGTACAAAAGGAAGTGCTGGGGGTCATAATGGTATAAAGTCATTAATTCAGCATTTAGGAACACAAGAATTCCAACGTGTTCGAATTGGTGTAGATCGTCCGTCAAATGGAATGAGTGTCGTAAATCATGTTTTATCAAACTTTTTTGAAGAAGAAATTGCTGAAGTAGTTGATGGTGTAAAAAAAGCAGCGGATGCATGTGAATATTTTTTAAAGCATTCTTTCGTGGATGTAATGAATCAATATAATAAAAAATAAAAAACAGGAATTTAAGCTTTCATATTGAATAAGTATAGTTAGTACAATCCATACTGTATATATGAATTTTATGTAGTATGGAGGAAGTAATGGAATTATTAGATTGTCAGTGTCGGTATTGTAGTAAACAAATGGGTAGTATTGAAAAACAACAGTTGTTACAAGTTTCATCTTCGTATTGTCATTCTTTCAATGAAGAATTAAGCGATTTTGTAAATTTTATTCAATCTCCTAATCAAGTAATTTATATTGTGTGTGAGGATTGCGAAATGACTCTATCTGAGTTTCCACATTACCATGAATATAAGAATTTCATAAATTAAATTGCCTTTGGTTTATAACTGAGGCGTTTTTCTGTTTTTTTCTAGAATCTGTTAAGATGAAGTGTGTTTATCTATACAAATGATACTTAAAATGGAGAAAATTACTAAAAAACTATAAATATAAACTTCAACTAAGATTATTGTTACTTAGATTGACTGTTAGGGGAGATTGACTTCGTGATTGGTTTAATTGAACAATTTAACCAGTATAAAGATATTAAGAAAATAATAAATGGCCTAAAAAATGGGCTAAGAGAACAATTAGTTACAAACTTAACGGGGTCTGCGAAAACGTTGCTTGCTGGAGCTGTTTTTAAAGAAACTGGACAAACGCAGTTAATCGTGACAAATAATCTTCTTCAAGCTCAAAAAGTATCGGAAGACTTAAAATCAGTGGTTGGGGAAGATAAAGTATTTTTATATCCTGCAAACGAATTGATTGCTTCAGAGATTGCGGTATCAAGTCCAGAGCTTAGATCGCAAAGACTAATCGCGTTAAACAGTTTGATGTCAAATAAACCGTCGGTAGTGGTTACACCTGTATCGGGATTAATTGGCTATTTGCCATCTCCAGAATTATGGTCTAACTATCAGATCAATTTTGAAATTGGCGAAGAAATCGACTTATCGAATTTGATTTCAAAGTTTGTCCAAATGGGCTATGAACGTGTTGGGATGGTAGAAAGTAAAGGAGAGTTTAGCGTACGCGGAGGAATTCTTGATATTTATCCGCTAACGTATGAAGATCCTATTCGAATTGAACTCTTTGATACAGAAATCGACTCAATCCGTTCGTTCTCTCCTGATTCTCAAAGATCTATTACAAAATATGAGAGTGTCCATATTGGTCCAGCGACGGAAAGGATTATTTCCAAGACTGATTTGCAATTAGGAGTTCAACGAATTGAACAAGCTTTTAAAACAACTCTATCAAAAATAAGTGATCAACAAGTAAAAGAGTTATTGGTTGAAAAGGTAACCTATGATCTTGAGCAACTAAAGCAAGGGCAATTGATAGATCAAATATACAAATATTTTGGTCTAATCTATGAAAACCAATTTAGTTTACTAGATTACGTTCCTAGGGAAACTGTTGTCGTTATCGATGAGATTTCGAGGGTCCATGAAATCGTAGAGCAGCTTAAAAAGGATGAAGCAGAGTGGTATACGTCCTTACTAGCTGAAGGAAATGCATTACAGGGTGTAAGTTTTTCGCATGACTTTTTTGAATTACTACATTCGAGAAAGCGCCAACAAATTCATACGAGTCTTTTTCCAAGAAGAGTACCTCATACGCATCCTGAACAAGTAGTTTCGATTCAATGTAAATCGATGCAAGAGTTTCATGGACAAATGAATCTGTTGAAAAATGAATTAGATCGTTGGAAGAAAAATAAATATACAATCGTTATGCTCGGCGAAAGTGACGAAAGAACAAGTAAAATTGAAAATATATTAGCAGATTACAAAATTGAAGGTAAAATTATTTCTTCTCTTGAGCAAATAAAAAATGGTGAAGTATACATCATGAAAGGGGATCTTCGTTCTGGATTCGAACTTCCTTTAGAAAAATTTGTTCTAATAACAGAGCGTGAGTTATTCACGAAAAAAGCTAAGAAGAAAAAAAGAATTAATACAAAATTATCAAATGCAGAACGAATAAAAAATTACTCAGAATTAAAAGTTGGAGATTATGTTGTTCATGTAAATCATGGTATTGGTAAATTTTTAGGAATTGAAACATTAGAGATTAATGGTATTCATAAAGATTATTTACATATTCGATATCATGGCGACGACAAATTATTCGTACCGATTGAACAAATTGATCAAGTACAAAAGTATGTTGGATCTGAAGGTAAGGAGCCAAAGATTTATAAGCTTGGTGGAACTGATTGGAAAAAGGTTAAGAAGAAGGTTGAAGGCTCAGTTCAGGATATAGCTGATGACTTAATTAAGCTTTATGCAGAACGCGAAGCATCAAAGGGCTATGCTTTTTCACCTGATGGCCTGGAACAACAAGAATTCGAATCTTCATTTCCTTATCAGGAAACTGACGATCAACTTAGATCAATTCATGAAATTAAAAAGGATATGGAAAGAGAACGTCCAATGGATCGACTGCTTTGTGGTGACGTAGGATACGGAAAAACTGAAGTAGCTATTCGAGCGGCTTTTAAAGCAATTGTTGAAGGTAAGCAAGTTGCTATTTTAGTTCCTACTACAATTTTGGCACAGCAGCATTTCGAAACATTAAGGGAAAGGTTTCAAGATCATCCAATTAATATTGGTTTGTTAAATCGTTTCCGATCTCGCAAACAGCAGCTTGAAACGATGAAAGGCTTAAAAGAGGGCTCTGTCGATATAGTAGTTGGAACACATCGCCTATTATCGAAGGATATTCTATATAAAGATTTAGGACTTTTAATTATTGATGAAGAGCAAAGATTCGGTGTATCTCATAAAGAAAAAATAAAACAACTAAAAGCAAATATAGATGTTTTAACGCTAACTGCAACTCCGATCCCTCGTACCTTGCATATGTCGATGCTAGGAGTAAGAGATTTATCAGTTATTGAAACACCGCCAGAAAATCGTTTTCCGGTTCAAACATATGTAGTTGAATACAATGCTGCATTAGTGAGAGAAGCGATTGAAAGAGAACTTGCTCGAGATGGACAAATATATTTCTTATATAATCGAGTAGAAGATATTGAACGTATGGCTGAACAGATTTCGATGCTTGTACCAGATGCAAAAGTAGCTGTAGCACATGGTCGAATGAATGAAGGGGAACTAGAATCGGTTATGTATGGCTTTTTGGATGGCCAATATGACGTATTAGTTAGCACGACGATTATCGAAACAGGCGTGGATATTCCAAATGTTAATACATTGATTGTATATGATGCAGATCGAATGGGTTTATCAACACTTTATCAATTAAGAGGGCGTGTAGGACGTTCGAATAGAGTAGCATATGCTTACTTCACATATAAACAGGATAAAGTATTGACTGAAGTTGCCGAGAAGCGCCTGCAAGCAATTAAAGAATTTACAGAACTAGGTTCAGGTTTCAAAATTGCTATGCGTGACTTGTCAATACGAGGTGCAGGAAATCTACTTGGAGCACAACAACATGGATTTATTGATTCGGTTGGTTTCGATTTATATTCTCAAATGTTAAAAGATGCAATCGAACAGCGTAGAGGAGTAAAGAAAGAAGATATAATTTCAATTGAAATTGACATTGAAGTAGATGCTTATTTACCTGATACGTATATTCAAGATAGTAAGCAAAAAATTGAGATGTACAAGCAATTTAGACGTGTTGAAACGTTTGAAGAGTTAAATGATTTACAAGATGAATTAATGGATCGTTTTGGCGATTTCCCGTTAGAAGTAGGCTACCTATGTCAAGTTGCTCATATTAAACTTTTAGCTATTGCAGAGAAGATTGAACTGATTAAACAAGTTAAATCAGAAGTAAGTGTTTATTTCTCTGAGAAGGCAAGTGCTAATATCGATGGTGGGAAGTTGTTCCAATTATGTAATTCATTCGGTAGAGGCATTGGCCTAGGAATGGATGGGTCGAAATTAAAAGTAACGCTAGACGTAAAAGGAAAAAATCCAGCTGACTGGCTTACAACGCTAGAAGGTTTAATTAATGGATTAAAGAACGTGAAAAAAGAAAGTGTAAATGCTTAAGGAAGTAATACAAAGGCTTCTTTAATTTGGCGATAAAGTAATTAAAAGTTACCAAAAAGTGCTTACAGTACTATATTTTTAGTAAAGGTGTTAAAAAATCTCACTTATTTTGTATAGAACTTTCGTTGTGTAGGATACTATCATTAATTAAGGGTGACCTTACCTCATTGTCACTCGGATATCTTTCATCAACGTAGACATGCAAGTAAGTGAGGAGGCGCTTTACAAGTATGAAAGCAACAGGTATTGTTCGTCGAATTGACGATTTAGGTCGAGTAGTAATACCAAAAGAAATTAGGAGAACTTTACGGATTCGTGAAGGTGATCCATTAGAAATATTTGTGGACCGAGATGGAGAAGTCATTTTAAAGAAGTATTCACCAATTAGTGAATTAAGTGATTTTGCGAAGGAATACGCTGATGCGCTTTACGACACACTTGGACATACAGTCATTATAAGTGACCGAGATTCAGTTGTAGCAGTTGCAGGAGCTTCCAAAAAAGAATACTTAAACAAAAATATTGGTGATATAATCGAGAAAACTATGGCGGAGCGTAACTCAAAAGTAGTTAGCGAGCCTGGGGAAGCCCCATTTATCGAAAGTGTAATTGAAAAATATCAATCCTATGCAGTAGGAGCAGTCATCGCAAGTGGGGATCCAATTGGAGCTGTTGTTATCTTTTCAAAAGATAAAACAATATCTGAAGTTGAAAAGAAAGCAATCGATACTGCTACTAACTTCTTAGCTAGACAAATGGAGCAATAATCATATATTAAGTAAACATGGGCCAGTAAAGGAATATTACCTTAACTGGTCTTTGTTTTTTCGTTTCTTCCCTTTGGTATAAACTACTGGATTCACATTTAAACATAACCATTACTTGCTAAATTTGGAAAAGAGAGGTTTTTTTTCTTTTGGCAACTCTTTACATAAGCCCTAATAATGTAATACATTAAAGGGTGAACCGTCTAACAAAGGAGTTGTTATCCTTTTGCAAAAAGCTAAGCAAAAAGCAGCCCTACAAGGGGCTTTGTTCATAACAATAGCATCATTATTATCGAAAGTATTAAGTGCGTTTTATAAAATTCCTTATCAAAATATTGCCGGAGATTTAGGTTACTATATTTACCAGCAGGTATATCCTGTCTACGCAATTGCTTTAGCTTTTTCTACATATGGCTTTCCTTTAGTTTTATCATCTTATGTGGCTGAAAGATTGGCGAAAAAAGATGATAAAGGGGCTAAAGATTTGGTTTATGCAACATTTATGATGTTGTTAGTCATTGGTATATTATGTTTCTTTACTTTATACATAGGAAGTAATAGTATAGCGAAGTTTATGCGTGATGATCATCTAGCGATGTTAATCCGTGTTGTTAGTGTTGGCTTTTTGTTTGTTCCAATAACTTCAGCATTTCGAGGATATTATCAAGGTTTAGGGGATATGGGACCTACTTCAGTCAGTCAGGTGATTGAGCAATTAATTCGAGTTATTACGATTTTAGTGCTGTCACTTTATTTAATGCAAACGACCGACAATCTTTATATTGTAGGTGCAGGGGCTGTATCAGGTTCTATACTTGGTAGTATAGCAGCGATACTGTACTTCTTTTACTGGGTTTCTTTTCGTGGCTCTGGTTTGACCATACCATCATTTGGTTTACTTAAAACCTATCGCTTAGAATTAAAAACAATTTTGTATCAAGGTATCTTACTAAGCTTAAGTAGTTTAGTACTTGTATTCATTCAGTTTATCGATTCACTCTCTTTTTATCCGTTATTAGTGCAATATGGATATCATGTTGAAGGTGCTAAGCTAGTAAAGGGTATTTATGACCGTGGATTTCCGCTAATTCAATTAGGCTCTGTCATTGCTTCATCGTTTTCACTGGCCCTAATTCCGTATTTATCTAGTGAATTAGTTCGTAAAGAACATCACTCTATTAATAATCGAATCTCAGGTGCCATTAGGGTAAGTATTGTAGCAGGAGCAGCAGCAACAATTGGATTAATTTCAATTATCCATCCGACCAATATAATGCTTTATCGAAATGACTTAGGAACGGATGTCCTAACTGTTTTATGTATATCAATCTTCTTTGCGGGGGTATCGATTACGACATCTTCAATCGCACAAGGATTAGGTAAAAGTTTAATTCCAGCTTTAAATGTCATTGCTGGAGGATGTGTTAAATTTATTGGAAATGTTATTTTAATGGAGCAAATCGGATCTAAAGGAGCAGCTTATTCAACAGTATCTGCTTTAATCATTGTTACGATTTTGAACTTAGCTTATATATACAAATTGTCAAAAGTAACATTTTTTGACTTTAAGTTTATTGTGAAATTACTAGTATCTTTAGCCATTATGTATGGTTGTGTATATGGTTATGAATATGTTTTTGAAAAATATGCAATGTTTATTAATCCGCTTCGTTTAAGAATGTTAGTTGAGGCGCTATCTTCAGCGGTTGTGGGTGCAATCGTATTTGCGGTTGTATTAATAAAAATTAAGTTATTTACAGTAGAAGAGCTAAGCTCAATCGTTAAAAGCGAAAAATTACAGAAATGGCTTTCTTAAAAGAACAGGAGGATCAAAATGAACAAGATTACAGTTTTAGGTTTAGGAGCAGGTGACCTTAATCAGCTTCCGTTTGGTATCTATAAAGTGTTACAAAAAACTGACAATCTTTATTTACGTACAAAAGACCACCCTGTTATAAGTGAATTAGAAACAGAAGGATTAACGTTCCAATCATTCGATGAAATTTATGAAAAACATGATCGTTTTGAAGAGGTTTATCAAGAAATAGTTCAATTATTGGTGAAAGCTTCTGAAGAAGAGGCAATTACATATGCTGTACCAGGCCATCCTCTTGTAGCAGAAAAAACTGTTCAGCTATTAATTGAGCTTGCAGATAAAGGAAATATCCAGCTAGACATCAAAGGTGGACAAAGCTTTTTAGATGCGATGTTTACTAGTTTGAAGATTGATCCAATCGAAGGCTTCCAGTTTGTTGATGCAACGGATTTAGAGGCAGAATCGATTACGTTTAGACAGCATTTGATCATCTGCCAGGTTTACGATCAAATGACTGCCTCACATGCGAAATTAAAGCTAATGGAGCAGCTTCCTGATGATTATGAAGTCGTAATAGTTACGGCAGCGGGTAGTTCAAATGAACAAATAAGAAGAGTACCATTGTTTGAGTTAGATCGTGATACATCAATCAATAATTTGACAAGTGTTTATGTACCTCCAGTTAAAAATGAAGAGGATCTCTATCATCAATTTGAAACACTTCGCTCTGTCATTGCTACTTTAAGAGGACCTAATGGATGCCCGTGGGATCAAAAGCAAACTCATGAATCATTAAAGAAGTATTTACTAGAAGAGGCTTATGAGCTTCTTGAAGCAATCGATGAAGAAGATGACGATCATATTATTGAAGAACTTGGAGATGTATTACTCCAAGTTATGTTACACGCCCAAATTGGAGAAGATGAAGGGTACTTCTCAATCCAAGATGTAATTCAAGGATTAGTAAGCAAACTAATCTATCGTCACCCGCATGTATTTTCAACTGTTCATGTGAATGATGAGGAAGACGTATTAAAAAATTGGCAAGAATTAAAACAAGCTGAAAAAGGACATGTAGTTGAGTCCGTTCTTTCAGGCATACCAAAGGATCTTTCAGGATTATTAAAAGCAGAGAAACTTCAAGGTAAAGCCGCAAAGGTAGGGTTTGACTGGAAGGAACTACCGCCAGTGGTAGATAAGGTTAACGAAGAATTAACTGAAGTTCTTGATGCCATCAAATTGAATGATCAGTCTAAAGTTGAAGCGGAACTCGGCGATCTGTTATTTAGTATTGTTAATTTAGCACGCTTTATTGATGTAAATCCTGAAGAAGCGATTTTAAAAACAAATATGAAATTTACAAAACGTTTTCAATATATTGAATCAAGACTTCGTGAAATAAATAAGACATTTTCTGATGTATCTCTTGAAGAAATGGATGAGATATGGAATGAAGCCAAAAAATACGAATAATGTCTAATTGAATGAGAATGAGGAGAATAAATTATGAGACTTGATAAATTTTTAAAAGTATCGAGAATTATTAAGCGTCGTACACTTGCTAAAGAAGTAGCTGATCAAGGAAGAATAACGATCAACGGAACAGTTGCAAAAGCATCTACTGAAGTCAAAGTAAATGACGAATTAAAAATCCGTTTCGGACAGAAAATTGTTACAGCAAAAATTAATTTACTTAAAGAGACCGTTCGAAAAGAAGAAGCAGATGCAATGTATACGATCATAAGCGAAGAAAAACTGTCAGATAGCTTGTTCTAAAAAAGTTGTCCCTTCATATACTTGTACAAATAACACTGTATTAGGAATCGATTTACAAGAGGTACAGTTTATGTAAATGGAGGGACTAGTATGAATAATCCGTATGAGTTAAATGCGAAAAATACAAGCCAAATAATCGAGCAGGATTTATCGTTAAAAAGTAGAAGATACCTTGAAATAACTGGAGTAAAGCAGGTTGAGAGCTTTGATAGTGAAGAGTTCCTATTAGAAACAGCTTTAGGCTTTTTGCATATTAAAGGTCATAATTTACAAATGAAAAACCTCGATGTAGAAAAAGGTCATGTAGCAATAAAGGGAAAGATTAATGAACTTTGTTATATTGACGAATACAATTCGGGGAAAGCTAAAGGAATCTTTAGCAAGCTATTTAAATGAGCTTAAACGTTCAGTTCTACTCTATGATAGCGATGGTCGGTATGGGTGCATATCTTGGTATGGCACTAGATACATACCATCGTTTTTTATATCGAGGTACTCGTAATCGATTGATTGTATTTGCAACTGATATATTATTTTGGATTTTTCAGGCTCTACTAGTTTTTTATGTATTATACTTAGTTAATGAAGGTGCACTCAGGTTTTATTTACTATTAGCTTTATTATGTGGTTATGCGGCATATCAAAGTCTTTTTCGAGCTATTTATAAAAAAATATTAGAACTTGTTATTCAGCTAGTTATTAGCATTTATCGTATTATAGTAAAGTTAATCGTAATATTTATTGTAAAACCTATAAAGTGGACTATTCAGGTAATAATCGTAATTCTTTTGTTTATTTATGGACTCCTTATTCGACTAATCCGTTTAGTTTACAACGTTGTACTATCAATTCTTTTGTTTTTCGGCAGAGTATGTTGGTTTTTTGTGCCAAAACGAGTCAAAAACTATTTAATACAATTTAAAGGAGTTTTCGGAAAATTCAAGAATATCTTCCTTACTACTATTAAAAAAGTAAAGGACCTTTTAGATAGGAGGAAGAAATAGGTGGAACATGCGAGAAAGTTGGATTTAACTAGACAAGTTCAAGATAAACAAAATATTACTTTAGTTGAGGAACATGGTGCTAAGCCAAGGAGAAGGAGTTTTAAAAAGTTTTTAGTGCGCATTTCATTATTCTGCTTTTTAACTGTCCCCCTATTTTTTTTATTACAATCTCATTATGAAACACAAAAACATGTGTATTCATCTAAAGTAAAACAATTAAAACTAGCAAAGGTTGATTTAAAGAAAACAAAGAGTACGGTAGAGGATTCAAAGCACATGATTGACCAATTGAACGATGATCAATATATTATTGAGTTAGCTAGAAAAAACTTATTTTTTTCTAAAAAGGGAGAAATAATTTTTCCTAATATCAAGTAATTATCGTTTCATTGACACTTGTTTTTATAATTTTATATAATATAGTAAATCCAGTTAACATTTTTAAGGAGGAGCATTTTTTTTATGTCAATTGAGGTAGGCAGCAAAGTTAGTGGGAAAGTTACAGGGATTACAAATTTTGGTGCTTTTGTAGAGTTACCAGAAGGAGTAACTGGACTTGTTCACATTAGTGAAGTAGCTGACAACTATGTTAAAGATATTAACGAACATTTAAAAGTTGGCGATGAAGTAGAAGTAAAAGTAATCAATGTTGAAAAAGACGGTAAAATCGGTCTTTCAATTAAAAAAGCGAAAGAACGTCCACCAGTAAAAGAGGGAGAGCGTGAGCAAAGACCTCGTCAAAGCAGACCTTCATATGGAGGTGGCGGTGGTGGAAACCGTGGCAAAAATCAAAACCGTTCAGATCAACGTCCGGTTAAAGAAACATTTGATCAAAAAATGAGTAAATTTTTAAAAGACAGTGAAGATCGTCTAGCTTCATTAAAACGCAACACAGAATCTAAACGTGGTGGCCGTGGAGCTCGTCGAGGTTAATTTCCTACCTTGTCAGGACATAAATAGGTATATAGAACACGCACTCTTTAATGGGTGCGTTTTTGTATGGAAAAAATAATAAAATAACATTTAAAAAAACTGTTGACGGGTAATTAGTACCATGATAATATAAATCTTGTCGTTTAAAGATAATGGCGGTGTAGCTCAGCTGGCTAGAGCGTACGGTTCATACCCGTGAGGTCGTGGGTTCGACTCCCTCCGCCGCTACCATTCCCTTTAACGGCCCGTTGGTCAAGTGGTTAAGACACCGCCCTTTCACGGCGGTAACACGGGTTCGAATCCCGTACGGGTCATACAACAACAAAAACGTTTGGTCTCTATAAGAGA
>NZ_SCFN01000029.1 GCF_004138285.1 Gottfriedia acidiceleris
ATCCCGTACGGGTCATACAACAACAAAAACGTTTGGTCTCTATAAGAGAGGCTAGGCGTTTTTTTTCTTTTCCAGGAACATGCGTCCTTGTCTCTTAATCCCATTCCTCATTTTATACTTACTCTCTTTATTCTAAATTTCGATTGACATAAAATTTAATAATTGCGTTTCTTTTACCCTATTAGAGAAATTATGCTGCAAGCTTTTCTCATATTTTGTAAAACAGTTGTACGTAAAAGCTTTTTCCGTCGAAGAAAACTTTTATTTGCCTTTGTCATTTTGACATATTCCTTCAATTGGACAAGTTAAAATATGTTCAATAAACCAAATCGGATGAGGTGGAAATATGACGAAACTGCAAAGAGGGTCTTCTAATTCTTCAGCAAGCTTGGTCCCTACTAATGGATTTCAATCAGTATTTCGGCAATCTTCTAAATCAATTAAATCCAAATTAGAGAGAGCATTCTTTGACTTTGGACTACTAATCTTTTTAACGGGATTTTTATTAGGACGAGCGTTGATACTATTACATATTCTCCCGTTTGTATTACCGTTTTTTGCCTCAGTTTACATGATGAAACGTGAGCGTACAGGTATAGCCTTTGTTGCACTTATGATCGGTTCATTAACTGTGTCGATTGAAACGGTTAGTTATGCATTTGCCACAATTATCCTATTTTTTATCCTTAACATTTTCTTCGCTAGAGTTAAACGACATTATATAGGTTTAGTACCTTTTCAAGTTTTTTTATCAGTATTTATTAGTCATCTATTAATTACTTATGCTTTTCAACAAGAAGTTCTGATGTATGATGTTTTGATGGCTTCAGTTGAAGCGGGATTAAGTTTTATTTTAACGATGATCTTTTTCCAAAGTGTACCTCTACTTGCGATTCCTAAAAGAAAACAGCTTTTAGGTGTTGAAGAAATCGTATGTTTAGTTATTCTTTTAGCTTCAGTTGTGACGGGAACAACTGATTGGTATATTCAAGATTTATCTATTCAGCACATTGTTACTAGATATATTGTCTTACTATTTGCCTTCGTAGCCGGAGGAACGGTCGGTTGTACAGTAGGGGTTGTAACGGGTCTTATACTAAGTCTAGCTAGTGTCTCAAGTCTATATCAAATGAGTTTATTAGCATTCTCTGGATTACTTGGTGGTCTTCTTAAAGAGGGAAAAAGGTTAGGTGCGGCAGCTGGATTATTAATTGGGACATGCCTAATCAGCTTTTATGCTGAGAAACAGTCAGATATTATTTTTTCAATCATTGAATCAGTGATAGCAATTGTCTTATTCTTAATAACACCATCTTTCCTACTAAAACAATTAGCTAAACTAGTACCTGGAACAGAAGAACACTCTACAGATCAACAACAATACTTGCGTAAAATAAGAGATTTAACGGCTAATCGAATTAATCAATTTTCAAACGTGTTTGAAGCATTATCTGCAAGTTTTTCACAGCCTAGCCAGTTTTCACAAATTGAAGACGAACTAACTGATGAAGAACTGTTTATTTGTAGTATTTCAAATAAGTGCTGTAATAGTTGTATGAAAAAGGACCATTGTTGGTCAAACAATGGTGACCGAACATATCAATACATGGAAAATATGATGCATTTAGTTGAAAAGGATCAGCTCATTAAGAATGGCCAATTTATGAGAGAGTGGGAAAAATATTGCCAGCGGTCTTCAAAAATGGCAGATTTAATGAAGCAAGAGGTTTTCTACTTCCGTGCAAATCAGAGACTTAAAAAACAAGTTCAAGAAAGTAGGAGATTAGTAGCAGAGCAATTGCGTGGGGTTTCAAAAGTAATGGTCGATTTTGCAAAAGAGATTCAACGAGAAAAAGAAAATCATCAATTACAGGAGGATCAAATCCTACAGGCTTTATTAAACTTTGGAATTGACGTTAGCCAAGTAGAAATTTATAACTTAGAGCAGGGTAATATTGATATAGATATTTTAATTCCGTTTGAAAACGAGTACGGTGAATGCCAAAAATTAATTGCGCCGATCCTATCAGATATTTTAAAAGAGACGATTGTCGTATTAAAAGAAGAAGCAGCGACAATACCAAATGGAGGTAATTACTTAGTTACATTTGGATCAGACAAGGCATTTGTTATTGAAACCGGGGTTGCGACTGCAGCTAAAGGTGGAGGCTTTATATCGGGTGATGCATTTAAAATAATGGATGTTGGAGCAGGAAAGCACGCTATTGCAATAAGTGATGGAATGGGAAATGGCGAGCGAGCTCATATTGAAAGTAATGAGACACTAAAACTACTTCAAAAAATATTAAATTCAGGTATTGAAGAAACAGTCGCTATTAAATCGATTAATTCGATTCTATCTTTACGTACTACTGAAGAGGTCTTTGCTACATTGGATTTAGCGATGGTCGATTTACACGATGCTTCAGCGAAATTCTTAAAAATTGGTTCATCACCAAGCTTTGTTAAACGAGGTAAGCAAGTTATTAAAATTGAAGGTAGTAATTTACCAATCGGGATCATTGATGAATTTGATGTAGAAGTCATAAGTGAGCAGTTAAAGGCTGGAGACTTATTAATTATGATGAGTGATGGTATTTTTGAGGGACCTAAACATGTTGAAAATTACGAAATGTGGATGAAACGTAAAATAAGTGAGTTTGAAACAGATGATCCGCAATCAGTAGCAGAATTGTTACTGGAGGAAGTAATTCGTTCGAATACAGGTGATATTAATGATGATATGACAGTTGTGGTTGCTGTTGTTAAACGAAACTTGCCAGAGTGGTCATCTATCTCATCATATAGTGCGATGGCTTAGTAAAATAAAATATAAAGGTTTATCCCCTCCCGTAATTGGACAAAATGGTAACAACTTTTACGCGGAGGGGATTTTGTATGTATAAAGGAAAGTTAAAACAAATTCTATTAATAACTGATGGTTATTCGAACCATGGTGAAGATCCGTTAGCTGTTTCTAGTCTGGCACAAGAATACGGTATTACAGTAAATGTAATTGGAATATTAGATGAAAATGTACAAAGTGGCGACGGTTTAAAAGAAATCGAGGAAATTGCTAGAGCAGGTGGAGGGATTAGTCAAGTCGTTTACACAAAGCAACTTTCTCAAACTGTCCAAATGGTTACTAGAAAAGCGATGACACAAACAATTCAAGGATTTGTTAATAAAGAATTAAAGCAAATTTTAGGCGATAGCAATTCGATTGAATCACTTCCTCCTTCAAAGCGAGAAGAGGTATATGAAGTTGTAGAGGATATCGGTGAAACTGTAGGTTTAGAAGTTATTATTTTAGTAGATACGAGTGCTAGTATGAAAGACAAACTAGAAACAGTTAAGGAATCATTATTTGATTTACAAATTAGTTTAAACTCAAGAACAGGAGAAAATGCCTACTCATTATTTATATTTCCTGGGAAACATGACGATGTAGACAAATTACTAGATTGGACACCTAAATTAGAAAAACTAAACACAATTTTTCCTAAGTTAACGATGGGTGGTATGACACCGACCGGTCCTGCTCTACGTGAGGCTTTAAACTATTTTAACGAACAAAACTACAATAGAGGTAATAATGGTGATGATGAACAATCAATTGAATGGGCAGATTAATTTAGCGCCTGGGACTCTCATTACTGGAAAGTGGAATAAAAACAAATACGAAATTAAGAGTTTACTTGGAAATGGAGCAAACGGAACAGTTTATCTAGCTTCTGGAAACACTGGAGATGTTGCTATTAAGCTGAGTAAAGATTCTACTAATATCACGAACGAAGTAAATGTTTTAAAAAAAATCACACAGGTCCAGGATTCATTCCTTGGGCCTTCTTTTATCGATGTAGATGACTATATTAATCCAGGAACAAATGAATGCTGCTATTACTATGTTATGGAATACGTAAATGGTGTAAGTTTACCAAAATTTATCGAAAGAAATGGAATGGAATGGAGTAGTATTTTTATCATACAAGTTTTATCATTATTAGATAAATTGCACCATAAAGGCTTTATTTTTGGAGATTTAAAAACAGATAATCTACTAGTTACGAAAGAACCAAATAAAATCCAGTGGATTGATTTTGGAGGAGTTACTCAAATTGGACGTGCAGTTAAAGAGTTTACGGAGTTCTTTGATCGTGGTTACTGGGGCTTAGGTTCTAGAAAAGCAGAAGTTTCCTATGACTTATTTGCTGTTACGATGATTTTTATCCACTTGCATTGTAAAAAGCAGTTTTTAAAAAATGGGCTGGGAATAAATCAGATTGAACAAGTAATTACTCAAACACAAACCCTTAATCCATATAAAGAATTTCTAATGAAGGGATTAAAAGGGGAGTATGTTAATGCAAGTGCTATGAAACAGGCTCTATTAATGTATGAACAAAAGATAAATGCTACAAAAAAGAAGAAGAGTAAAAATGTTCAAACTACTACAGCACAAACAAATTCGATGAATCAAACAAGGCAATCGAAAAAACAAAATCAGACTGCTAATCAAACAACACAATCCAAAAAAAATAGTCAGCCTACAAATCAATCTAGAAATTCAAATAGTCAGAATCAAAAATCTAACCAATCAACACAGACAAGAGCAGGGAACAATGTCCAAGTTAAGCAAAAGAAAAAAAGAATTCACTGGTTCGAAACATCGACCATTCTCCTGTTAATGGGCTTGGCCTATGCATTATATTTTTATTATCAGCTGTAAATTATAGTACTCCAAGTGTGTGAATGGTAACATATAGATATGAATTCTTTCATTAGGAGTATAGGTAAATGGTAATTAATCAATTAAAGGAATTTATAAAACAAAACAATATTATCAGAAATAGTGTAATTGTGATCGGTGTTTCTGGAGGTCCAGATTCAATGGCGTTAGCTCACTCTTTTTTATCAATCAGAGAGGACTACGAGTTCTCGATTATTATCGCACATGTAGATCATATGTTTAGAGGACAAGAATCTTTGGATGATTTGGAATATGTTAAGAACTGGTGCCTCCAAAATAACGTTCAATATGAAGGTAAGAGCATAAATGTAAATCAGTATATCGAGGAAACGGGATTAAGTAGTCAATTGGCGGCAAGGGAATGTCGATATCGTTTTTTTGACGAAACGATGAAGAAATATGAAGCGAATTATTTAGCTTTAGGTCATCATGGAGAAGACCAAGTTGAAACAATTTTGATGCGTTTAGTAAGAGGTAGCTCGCAGGTCGGTTACGCTGGCATTAGGGAAAAGAGATCTTTTAGTACAGGCGAAATTATTCGTCCATTTTTAGATTTAAGAAAACAAGCATTAACTACATATTGTCACGAACAAAGTATTATTCCTCGAAAAGATCCAAGTAATGATAAAGATGTTTACACAAGAAATCGATTTAGACATCATATTCTACCTTTTATTTTTGAAGAAAATCCAACTGCACACAAAAGATTCCAACAGTTTAGTAGACAGCAATTGGAAGATGATCTATATTTAATGGAATTAACTGAAGACGCAATGAATACAGTTATTAAAAATAAAGAAAAGCAAGCAGTCACTATTGATGTTAAACAGTTTTTAAATGTGCCTATATCTTTACAAAGAAGATGTATTCAACTAATATTAGATTATGTCTACCTATATATCCCTAAAGGCTTGACACAAGGGCATCTCAATTCAATTCTGACTTTATTACGAAATGAAAAATCCACGTGGGAGCAACATTTACCTGGAGGACTTTTTGTCACACGCTCATATAATGAATGCACCTTTACATTCGAACAAATGAATGTGAAGGATTATACTATTTCTATAAATGAGCCTGGCGTATACGAACTACCAAATGGTTTTTCAATAAAAGTTGAATTAAACAATAAAAGTTTTGAACCAAAAAACGACACGTTTATTTGTTCTGTCAAGGAAGTTTCTTTTCCACTCATTGTTCGGAATCGAAAGAATGGTGATCGAATGTCATTAAAGGGTATGAATGGGTCAAAAAAGTTAAAAGATATATTTATTGATGAAAAAATGAAACAATCATTACGTGATGAATGGCCAATAATTACGGATAGTCAAAATAATATATTATGGGTACCTTTCGTAAAGAAATCTGCATTTGAAAGAAATTTTTCGACAGATGAGTCACTCATTGCAATACAGGTGGTTTCTAAGAGTTTCTAGGAGGAAAAAATGAAACAAGACATTCAACAAGTATTAGTAAGTGAAGAGGCAATTCAACAAAAAGTAGTAGAATTAGGTGCAGTACTAACTGAAGAGTACAAAGACCGCTTTCCACTAGTAGTGGGTGTTTTAAAAGGAGCTCTTCCGTTCATGTCTGACCTTATCAAGCATATTGATACATATATCGAAATTGATTTTATGGATGTTTCTAGTTATGGACATAGTACAGTTTCTTCTGGTGAAGTAAAAATCGTAAAAGATTTAAATACTTCTGTAGAAGGAAGAGATGTAATCATTCTAGAAGATATTATTGATAGTGGTCTAACTTTAAATTATTTAGTTGAACTATTTAAACATCGCAAAGCTAATACAGTTAAGATCGTTACTTTATTAGATAAGCCAAGTGGACGTAAAGCAAATATTGAGGCTGATTTAGTTGGTTTTGAAGTACCAGATGCTTTCGTAGTAGGATATGGTTTAGATTATATTGAACGTTATCGAAATCTGCCGTATGTTGGCGTTTTAAAGCCTGAAGTTTACACGAAATAAGTCAAGTTTTATTCGTTTG
Organism: Gottfriedia acidiceleris; assembly: GCF_004138285.1. Classification (GTDB taxonomy): domain Bacteria; phylum Bacillota; class Bacilli; order Bacillales; family Bacillaceae_G; genus Gottfriedia; species Gottfriedia acidiceleris_A. Next base: position 6,755 of record NZ_SCFN01000029.1, read on the forward strand.
TTTACATGGTATAACTATGCTACTATATAAAGTAATTAAATTGAAAGAGAGGAGGTTTGGAATTGAATCGAATTTTCCGTAATACAGTCTTTTACATATTAATCTTCTTAGTTGTGATCGGTGTTGTTACATATTTCAATGGGCCAGAATCTCAAGTTAAGAAAGTAAGTTACGATACATTTTATACTAAGTTACAAAAAGGAGCTGTTAGCAGCTTAACATCTATCCAACCTAAAAATGGAGTGTACATAGTAAGAGGTCACTTTACAGACGTAAAAAAAGGCGAATCTTTCCAAACTCAAGTACCAATTAGTGACGAAACGACAAAAATAGTTAACAAAGCAGTTGCTGACTATAAAATAAAGGCTAATTGGAATCCAGCTGAAACAACAAGTGCATGGGTGCAAATTTTCACTTCACTCATTCCATTTGTTATTATTTTCATTCTTTTCTTCTTCTTAATGAATCAAGCACAAGGTGGCGGAAGCCGTGTTATGAACTTTGGGAAGAGCAAAGCTCGTCTTTATAATGACGAGAAAAAGAAAGTACGATTTAAAGATGTTGCAGGTGCAGATGAAGAGAAGCAAGAGCTTGTTGAAGTAGTAGAGTTCTTGAAGGATCCTCGTAAATTTTCTGAATTAGGTGCAAGAATTCCTAAAGGGGTACTATTAGTAGGACCTCCTGGAACAGGTAAAACATTATTAGCAAGAGCTGTTGCAGGAGAAGCTGGAGTTCCATTCTTCTCAATCAGTGGTTCTGATTTCGTTGAAATGTTTGTAGGGGTCGGTGCTTCTCGTGTTCGTGATTTATTTGAAAATGCGAAGAAAAACGCTCCTTGTATCATATTTATAGATGAGATCGATGCTGTAGGTCGTCAACGTGGTGCTGGATTAGGTGGAGGTCACGATGAGCGTGAACAAACATTAAACCAGTTACTTGTTGAGATGGATGGTTTCGGTGCTAACGAAGGTATTATCATCATCGCGGCAACAAACCGTGCAGATGTTCTTGACCCAGCGTTATTACGTCCAGGTCGATTTGACAGACAGATTACGGTAGATCGTCCAGATGTAATAGGACGTGAAGCAGTATTAAAAGTTCATTCAAGAAATAAACCATTGTCACCAGAAGTAGACTTAAAAGCTATTGCTCAAAGAACTCCTGGATTCTCTGGTGCAGATTTAGAGAATTTATTAAACGAAGCGGCATTAGTTGCAGCTCGTCGTGATAAAAAGAAAATCGATATGCTTGATATTGACGAAGCAACTGACCGTGTAATTGCGGGTCCTGCTAAGAAAAATAAAGTTATATCTCAAAAAGAGCGAAAAATTGTTGCGTTCCATGAAGCTGGACACACGGTTATTGGCCAAGTGTTAGATGAGGCTGAAATGGTTCATAAAGTAACGATTGTACCTCGTGGTCAAGCTGGTGGTTATGCAGTAATGCTTCCAAAAGAAGATCGTTACTTTATGACAAAACCAGAATTACTTGATAAAATTACAGGTCTACTTGGTGGACGTGTTGCTGAAGAAGTGGTATTTGGTGAAGTAAGTACAGGAGCTCATAATGACTTCCAACGTGCAACAGGTATTGCTCGTCGTATGGTTACTGAGTTCGGTATGAGCGATAAACTAGGTCCATTACAGTTTGGTCAATCTCAAGGAGGAAATGTATTCCTTGGTAGAGACTTTAATAATGAACAAAATTATAGTGATAAAATTGCTTATGAAATCGACGTAGAGATTCAAACAATCATTAAAGAATGTTATGCAAAAGCAACTGATATTATTAAGAAGCATCGCGATAAATTAGACTTGCTTGCTAACACATTATTAGAAGTGGAAACTTTAGATGCAAAAGGAATTAAGAGTCTTTGGGAACAAGGCACACTTCCTACATCTCCAACTTCAAAAGATGAGGTTAAAGTCAATATTTCTAAAAAGAATGATGAACCAACTGAGCCTAAAATCACTGAATAAAAAATGAAGAGTGTCTTTCTAGACACTCTTTCTTTTGTTTATTGGTGAAAAAGTCAAATAGACCAATACCATGGAAAAAATCGGTTCAATGAAGCGTTTTAAAAAAACAATTCGAACCCATGCCCACAGCAGAAAGCATCTATTTTTAAACTACTATCAACTTGTGTTATCATTATTTTTATAGTGATTAAAAAATGTACTTGAGACAAAAAATATAAAATAAAAGTTTTATTTTTGAAATGGAGAGACGGTGGATTATATGTTATTTGTAATCGATGTAGGAAATACAAATACTGTTTTAGGTGTTTACCAAGAAGACGAGTTAATACATCATTGGAGAATTGAGACGAATCGTTATAAAACGGAAGATGAGTACGGTATGGTCATTGGTTCATTACTTGAATATGCAGGTATTGGGTTTGATGAGTTTCATGCAGTTATTATTTCATCAGTTGTCCCACCGATTATGTTCTCATTGGAAAGAATGGCGACAAAATACTTTAAACAAAAGCCACTAATCGTTGGTCCTGGTATAAAGACAGGTTTAAACATAAAATATGATAATCCGAAAGAAGTGGGCGCAGACCGAATTGTTAATGCGGTTGCTGGAATCGCACAATACGGAAGTCCGCTAATTATTGTAGATTTCGGAACGGCTACTACATATTGTTATATAGATGAAAATAAAAATTACATCGGCGGAGCTATTGCACCAGGCATCAATATTTCAACAGAGGCACTATATACAAAGGCTTCAAAACTGCCTCGTATTGAGCTTTCAAGACCTTCTAATATTGTCGGTCGTACAACTGTAGAGGCAATGCAGGTTGGAATCTTATATGGTTATGTAGGTCAAGTTGAAGGTATAGTAAAACGAATGAAAGCTCAAGCAAAGGTAGAACCTACTGTTATAGCAACAGGCGGTCTTGCATCATTAATATCTAAGGAATCAGATATCATTGATGTCATGGATCCGTATTTAACATTAAAAGGTCTACATTTAATTTATAAACGAAATTCTTAAAAAGGGGTACATCATGAAAGATTATTTAGTAAAAGCATTAGCTTTTAACGGTGAAGTCCGTGCATATAGCGTTAGATCAACAAATATTGTAAAAGAAGCTCAAGAACGTCATGACACTTGGTCAAACGCTTCTGCTGCATTGGGTCGTACATTAACAGCTGCTACAATGATGGGTGCTATGTTAAAAGGCGATGAAAAGCTAACTTTAAAGGTTGAAGGTAATGGCCCAATTGGCCATATTTTAGTCGATAGTAATGCAAAAGGTGAAGTACGAGGATATGTACAAAATCCGCATGTACAAACTGAACTGAACAAGCATGGAAAAATAGATGTAGCTAAAGCTGTTGGTACTGTAGGTACAATCTCAGTGGTTAAAGATATTGGTATGAAAGAACCTTTCACAGGATCAGTACCTATTGTGTCAGGTGAACTTGGTGAAGACTTTACTTACTATTTTGCTGTATCTGAACAAACACCTTCATCTGTAGGTGTCGGCGTATTAGTAAACCCAGATCATTCGATTTTAGCAAGTGGAGGATTTATTATTCAAATCTTACCTGGCGCTAGCGAAGAATGTATTACACAAATTGAAAATCGTTTAAAAACGATAAAACCAGTCTCTAAACTAATTGAAGAAGGCCTTACTCCGGAAGAAATTTTATATGAAGTGTTAGGAAAAGAAGAAGTTAAAGTTTTAGAAACGATGGATGTAAAATTCCAATGTCAATGCTCAAGAGAGAGAATTGAAGGTGCTCTTTTAAGTATTGGTAAACAAGAATTAGAATTAATATTAGAAGAGGATGGAGAAGCAGAAGTAACTTGTCATTTCTGTAATCAACCTTATCATTATTCTGGTGAACAATTAAAAGAATTAATTAACAAATTGTAGGTGAAAATTAAAGGAATTTGTCGAGCTTTCTTTTCATAATTTATTATGAATTTCATACAAGTTATGTATAGGAGAAAGTAATTGACAGATTCTTTTGTTTTTTACATAATGTATATTAAACAGGTCAATATACTAGGAATTAGGAGTGGATGAAATGAAAGTTGCAAATTCAGTTTACGAATTAATCGGTAGAACTCCAATTGTAAAACTTAACAGATTAGTAGATGAGGACAGCGCGGAAATTTACTTAAAACTAGAATTTATGAATCCTGGTAGCAGTGTTAAAGATCGTATTGCACTTGCGATGATTGAGGATTCGGAGAAAAAAGGTTTAATAAAACCAGGTGATACAATTATTGAACCGACTAGTGGAAATACTGGTATTGGATTAGCAATGGTAGCAGCTGCTAAAGGCTACAAAACAGTTCTAGTAATGCCAGAAACAATGAGTATTGAGAGACGAAACTTATTACGTGCATATGGTGCAGAATTAGTTCTAACTCCAGGTCCTGAAGGTATGGGAGGAGCAATTCGTAAAGCGGATGAATTAGCAAAAGAAAATGGATATTTCGTTCCACAACAGTTTAATAATATTGCAAATCCTGAAGTCCACCGTTTAACAACTGGTCCTGAAATTGTTGAGCAAATGGGAGACCAACTTGATGCATTTATTTCAGGAGTAGGTACAGGAGGAACAATCTCTGGTGCTGGAGCTGTGTTAAAAGAAGCATACCCTGGAATTAATATTGTCGCAGTTGAACCTGAAGACTCTCCAGTTTTATCAGGTGGTAAACCAGGTCCGCACAAAATACAAGGTATTGGAGCAGGGTTTATACCTGAAACATTAAACACGGATATTTATGATGAAATCGTTCAAATCAAAAATGACGATGCAATGGAGACGGCTAGAAAAGTAGCAAAAGAGGAAGGTTTACTAGTAGGCATCTCTTCTGGTGCTGCAATTAGTGCTGCATTACAAGTTGCAAAAAAACTTGGAAAAGGTAAAAAAGTACTTGCGATCATTCCAAGTAATGGAGAGCGTTATTTAAGTACAGCATTATACCAATTTGAGTAATTATTTAATCGATTAAATGATAATTTTAAAATCTCTTTGCAAGCTGCAAAGGGGTTTTTTGTTTTTCCATAAAATGCTTTGATGTATACTTCTTACTTTTTGTGTAAAATGAAAAAAGAAGCGCTATCAGAGGGGGATATTCACATGAATTATGAAATCTTTTCAAAAGTTATCAATTATACTACACCTTTCTTTAAATACTTTGTAGAAACGGCAAAAGAGAAAAAGAATGCCGTACTTCTTGAAAGTGGTCGTGACGGAAGATATTCAATTATGGCATCTAATCCTGTTGCGAAGTTATATGGAAAAGATAATAAATTAACGGTCGAAGTAGGGATTGAGGGATGCTCAGGAAAAGTGGAGTATGAAGGAAATCCAATTGATCTAGCAAAGGAATATCTATCTAAATACACAACGGAAAAAAGAGATGACTTACCACCATTTCAAGGTGGAGCAATCGGTTATTTCACATATGACTGTAACCATTATATCGAAGACTTACCATCAATGGCTGAGGATGTTTATCATATTCCAGATGTTTATTTATTAATCTTCCATGAAGTGATTATTTATGACCATCAAGAAAAACAATTATATTTTATTGTTATAGATGAAATGAAATATGCTGATAAAGCACAAGAACGACTAGACTCCTTAGAAGAGTTCTTCATTAGTGAAATAGAGCAAATCGATTTATCTAAAAGAACTTCTACCGAAGAGATTGAAAAAACAATTTATATGTCTGAACAAAAATTTACGGATGCTGTTGGAAATGTTAAAGAATATATCAGTGCGGGGGATGTATTCCAGGTGAATTTATCTGTACTACAATCTGAAACGCTGGTAACAGATCCACTGTATATATATGAGCAGCTTAGAGAAATAAATCCTTCACCATATATGTCCTATTTAGATTTTGACGAGTTTAAAATTGTTAGTTGCTCACCAGAGCTATTAGTAGCAAAACGTGATCAAGAAGTTTGGACAAGACCAATAGCAGGTACAAGGTCTCGTGGTAAAACAGTTGAAGAAGAACAACAACTGATGGAAGAACTACGTTCAAATGAAAAAGAACAAGCTGAGCATATTATGCTAGTTGATTTAGAGCGCAATGATTTAGGAAGAGTATGCGAATATGGAACTGTTGAAGTAGACGAACTATTAGTAATCGAAAAGTATTCGCATGTAATGCACCTTGTTTCAAATGTTAGAGGTGAGCTACAAAAGGGTAAAGATTCATTTGACTTATTAAAGGCAGTATTTCCCGGGGGAACAATAACAGGAGCTCCAAAAATCCGTACGATGGAAATTATTGAAGAACTAGAGCCAACAAAGCGTGGCATTTATACAGGTTCTGTTGGATGGATTAGCTTCACTGGAGATATGGAGTTAAACATTACGATTCGAACAATGATTACAAAAGACCAGCAAGCATATGTACAAGCTGGTGCTGGTATTGTTATTGATTCTAATCCAAAACATGAGTATTTAGAAAGCCTTAAGAAAGCTCAAGCTTTATGGACAGCTAAGAAAGTAAGTGAAGAAAAAGCAAAGTTGGGTGGGAATGTAGAATGATATTAATGATTGATAATTATGATTCATTTACCTATAATCTAGTTCAATATTTAGGCGAATTAGGTGAAGAGTTAATTGTAAAACGAAATGATGAAATTACTTTAGAAGAAATCGAAGCATTAGCCCCATCTTATTTGATGATTTCACCAGGTCCTTGTACACCAAACGAAGCTGGAATCAGTTTAAAAGCAATTGAACACTTTGCTGGGAAAATCCCAATTTTGGGCGTATGCTTAGGTCACCAATCAATCGCTCAAGTGTTTGGAGGTGATGTAGTACGTGCAGAACGCTTAATGCACGGAAAAACATCGGCAATTACACATGAAGGATTAGGGTTATTTAATGATTTACCATCACCAATTGACGTTACACGATATCACTCTTTAATTGTTAAAAAAGAAACTTTCCCTGAGGAGCTTGAAATAACAGCTTGGACGAATGAGGGAGAAATCATGGCTTTAAAACATAAGACGTTACCGATCGAAGGTGTACAATTTCATCCGGAATCGATTATGTCACAATTCGGTAAAGAAATGCTTAGAAACTTTTTACAAGCATATAAACCGTCTAGGAGTACAGTATGAAACTATATTTTAATGGAGAATTCTTGAATGATCATGAAGTGAAAATATCTCCATTTGATCATGGCTTTTTATATGGCTTAGGAGTTTTTGAAACATTTCGGATCTATAATGGGCATCCATTTTTACTATTTGATCATTTAAAGCGTTTAAGAAAGTCGTTATTAAACCTGAATATCGAGTGGAATTTGCTAGATGAGGAAATACAAACGATTTTAAATAAGTTAATTGAATTAAATGAGTTACAAGATGCGTATATACGTTTGAATGTTTCAGCGGGTATTGGAGAAATAGGTTTATACACTGGTAAGTATTCGGATCCAAATACAATCATTTTTATTAAACCTATGCATGAAAGTAATATCTTTGAGAAAGAAGGGGTAATACTAAATACCCCTCGAAACTCTCCTGAAGGAAAAGAGCGACTAAAATCTCATCATTATTTAAATAATATTATCGGGAAAAAAGAGATCGGTAACTCACCAAGTATAGAAGGAATCTTTTTAAACAAAGATGGGTTTCTTTCAGAAGGTATCGTTTCAAATCTTTTCTTTATTAACCAAGGTCGATTATATACACCACACGTTGATACGGGAATCTTGAATGGGATAACGAGACAGTTCGTGATTCATTGGGCTAAATTAAAAGGGATTACAGTCGAAGAGGGCTTCTACACGGAGCAAGAGCTGTTAAAAGCGGATGAAATATTCATTTCAAACTCAATTCAAGAAATTATTCCCGTTACAGTAATTGGCGAGCGGTTCTTTAATGTTAGTGAAAGTAGCATAATAAAGGATTTACAAAAGGATTATAGACTTTACCGAAAATCCTTATTAAGCATGAATGAAATGGAAAGAAGTGAACAAGCGTGAGAAGAGCAACAAAACCTTTGATTTGTGGAAATTACTCATTACCAATTCAGAATGAAACAATTGTGATGGGGATTTTAAACGTAACTCCGGACTCATTTTCTGATGGTGGTCGATACAACGAAATTGAATTAGCAATACAACATGCAAAGAAGTTAATTGCTGATGGAGCAAAAATTATTGATGTAGGTGGAGAATCGACAAGACCTGGAGCTGCCACAGTTGATGTAGACGAAGAGTTAAGAAGAGTAGTTCCGATTATTACAGCATTATCTAAAGAAATTGGCGTCCCTATTTCAATTGATACATATAAATCTGAAGTGGCAAAGCAAGCCGTTGAAGCAGGCGCTACAATCATTAATGATGTTTGGGGAGCAAAGAAAGACCCTAAAATTGCTGAAGTGGCTGCAGCTTACAATGTTCCAATTTGTTTAATGCACAATCGAACGGATGAAAACTATTATAGTTTAATGAGTGATCTTGTCTGTGATTTAGTAGAAAGTATTAATATTGCAAAACGCGCAGGTGTAAAGGATGAAATGATTATTTTAGATCCGGGTGTTGGTTTTGCAAAATCAGCTGGTCAGAATTTGGAAGTTTTAAACCAAATGGATCAAATCAAGGCATTGGATTATCCAGTGTTACTTGGTACTTCTCGAAAAAGGTTTATAGGGGAGGTTCTTGGTACTGAAGTACATGAGCGAATGGAAGGTACAGGGGCTACAGTCTGTTTAGGTATAACGAAAGGCTGTGAAATTGTACGAGTACATGATGTATTAGCGATTTCTCGTATGACTAAAATGATGGATGCGATGTTAAAGATTGGAGTAAAAAATGGATAAAATTTATGTAACAGGTATGAGATTTTATGGATACCATGGTGTATTTAAAGAGGAAAAAACATTAGGGCAACGATTTAATGTTGATTTAATTGTCGAATTAGATACAAAAAAAGCAGGAGAAACTGATGATTTGGCGTATTCAGTAAGTTACGCAGACTTATTTAAAACCTGCGAAGAAGTAGTTCAAGGTCAGTCTTATGATTTAGTTGAATCAGTGGCTGAAGAGATTGCCAAACAAATATTAAATACATATGATTTAATTCAACAATGTACTGTAAAAGTCATAAAACCAGATCCACCAATACCAGGACATTATGATTTTGTAGCGGTTGAAATAACAAGAGGTCGCATATGAAAAATGAATCATATTTAAGTTTAGGAACGAATATAGGCGACCGAGAAGGTTTTCTTACAAAGGCTATTAGGGAATTAGTGAATTATCCCGATATTCAAGTAGAACAAATCTCTTCTATATATGAAACAGACCCAGTTGGATACGTAGACCAAGATCCATTTTTAAATCTCGTTATTAAAATTTCTACCAATTTGACACCACTTCAATTACTTGATGTTACACAAGGGATTGAACACAACCTTGGTAGAAAAAGGGAATTGCGTTGGGGTCCAAGAACAATAGACCTTGACATTTTACTCTATAATCACGAAGATATAGAAGTTGAGCACCTAAGAATACCACACCCGAGAATGTTTGAAAGAAGCTTTGTATTAATCCCCTTAAAAGAAATTAACCAATCAATTAAGGTTGAAACTAAATTTTTAGAGGATAAAGGAGTTCGATTATGGAAGCTGAAAAGTGGGGTAGACGGATTAGGGCTTTTAGAAAATTAAAAGGTTTTACCCAAGAAGGCTTTGCGAAAAACCTTGGAGTTTCTGTATCAGTATTAGGTGAAGTTGAGCGAGGGAATCGTATGCCGACTGAACAGTTTTTGCATGATTGTGCAAAACAATTAAAGGTAAGTGTAGAGGAATTATCAATATAGATTTTTATTGTAATAGAAGGAGGATGGGATGTGCTGAAAATTGGTGACATCGAGATGAAAAATCCCGTCGTATTAGCACCGATGGCCGGAGTTTGTAACTCTGCTTTCCGTTTAACAGTAAAAGAATTTGGTGCAGGTTTAGTATGCGCAGAAATGGTAAGTGATAAAGCTATTCTTCACAATAATAAAAAGACATTAGATATGCTTTATATGGATGAACGTGAAAAGCCATTAAGCTTACAAATTTTTGGTGGTGAAAAATCAACATTAGTTGAAGCTGCTAAGTACGTTGACGAAAATACTAATGCAGATATTATTGATATTAATATGGGGTGTCCTGTTCCTAAGATTACAAAAGTAGACGCAGGAGCTAAATGGCTTTTAGACCCAAACAAAATTCATGAAATGGTATATGCTGTAGCACAGAATGTAAGTAAACCAGTTACAGTTAAAATGCGTCTTGGATGGGATGACGATCACATTTATGTAGTAGAAAATGCAAAAGCAGTAGAAGCAGCGGGTGGAAAAGCAGTGGCGATCCATGGACGAACTCGTTATCAAATGTATGAAGGGAAATCTGATTGGAGCTGGATTAAAGAAGTTAAAAATCAGGTTTCGATTCCGGTAATCGGTAATGGTGATGTAGAGACTCCTCAAGATGCCAAGCGTATGTTAGATGAAACAGGCTGTGATGGCGTAATGATTGGTCGTGCTGCATTAGGAAATCCATGGATGATTTATCGTACAGTTAAATATTTGGAATCTGGTGTATTAATGCCAGAGCCAGAACCACGTGAAAAAATTGATGTATGTTTATTGCATTTAGACCGATTAATTGATTTGAAGAATGAACATGTAGCTGTAATGGAAATGAGAAAACATGCTGCATGGTATTTAAAAGGTTTGAAAGGCAATGCATTAGTTCGTAATCAAATTAACGAGGTTAGTACTCGTGCTCAAATGGTTGAATTATTAACAACATACGTTAATGAAGTGGAAGAAAAAATGAAAGCTGCTCAAGCTTTGTAAGTTTGACAGGTTTCGCTTGACAAAATATAATAAGTTATAGTAAACAAAACTGCCAGATCGAATTACTGGCAGTTTTTCTATTAAAATCATATTGTATTTAAATATTTATTGAATAATTACGTGGAGTTGAGAAAATGAGTCACGAAGAATTAAATGATCAAGCCCTTATACGTAGGGAGAAATTAAAAACACTTGAAGGAAAAGGTATCGATCCATTCGGTAAAAAGTTTGTGCGCACACATTCTTCAAATGATTTATTAGCGCAATTTGACCAGTTTTCTAAGGAAGAATTAGAAGAAAAAGCGATTGTTGTTTCATTTGCAGGTCGAGTAATGACTAAACGTGGTAAAGGTAAAGCTGGATTTGCACATGTTCAAGATTTAAATGGACAAGTTCAAATCTATGTACGTAAAGATGCTGTAGGCGAAGAACAATATGAAATCTTTGATATTACTGATTTAGGTGATATTGTAGGTGTTACTGGTGTGGTATTTAAAACGAATGTAGGGGAATTATCTATTAAAGTTAAAGAATATACATTCCTTTCAAAAGCGTTATTACCACTTCCTGATAAATTCCATGGTTTACAAGATGTTGAACAACGTTACCGTCAAAGATATTTAGATTTAATGAATATGGATAGCCGACAAACATTTATTGCTCGCAGTAAAATTATCCAATCTATGAGACGTTATTTAGATAGCCAAGGTTATTTAGAAGTTGAAACTCCTATGCTACATGCTATTGCAGGTGGAGCTTCTGCAAGACCGTTTATCACTCATCATAACGCGCTTGATATGGAATTATATATGCGTATTGCAATTGAGCTACACTTAAAACGACTAATTGTAGGTGGACTTGAAAAAGTTTATGAAATTGGTCGTGTATTCCGTAATGAAGGTATTTCTACTCGTCATAACCCAGAGTTTACGATGATTGAATTATATGAAGCTTATGCTGATTATGCTGACATTATGGAACTTACTGAGAATCTAATTGCTCATATCGCTAAAGAAGTTTTAGGTACTACTACTATTCCTTACGGTGAGTACACAGTAAACCTAGAGCCAAAATGGACTAGACTTCATATGGTAGATGCGATTAAAGAAGCTTGTGGAGTAGATTTCTGGCCAGAGATGTCAGTTGAGCAAGCAAGACAATATGCTAAAGAACATAATGTTGAAGTTAATGAGAATATGTCTGTTGGTCATATTATTAACGAGTTCTTTGAACAAAAAGTTGAGGAAACATTAATTCAACCTACATTTATTTATGGACACCCTGTTGAAATTTCACCGCTTGCGAAAAAGAATGCTGACGATCCACGTTTTACTGATCGTTTTGAGTTATTTATTGTGGCACGTGAACATGCTAACGCATTTACAGAGTTAAATGATCCAATTGACCAAAAAGAGCGTTTTGAAGCACAGCTTAAAGAACGTGAGCTTGGTAATGATGAAGCACATATGATGGATGATGATTACATCGAAGCATTAGAGCATGGTATGCCACCAACTGGTGGTCTTGGAATAGGTATTGATCGATTAGTTATGTTGTTAACTAATTCTCCTTCAATCCGTGACGTTCTATTGTTCCCATTAATGAGACATAAATAAGATTTAACTAACTGGCTAAAGGAATACTTTTAGCCAGTTTTTTATGATTGGATGTATCTTTTTAAAGGAATAGGGACATCATTTATTTATTGGAATCTGGTAGAAACTATCTGAATAAAAAGAATTTAAAATTAGGTATTGTATTTTGTTTTTATAGGTGTTATATTATTAAACGTTGTCACATTAATACGAAATGACAACGAGAAAAACTTTTAAAAAAACATTGACAACATTTGATAGAAAATGTTAAGATGTTTAAGTCGCCTCAGAGCGGCAAAGTGAACTTTGAAAACTAAACAAAACATGAAGTAAA
>NZ_SCFN01000003.1 GCF_004138285.1 Gottfriedia acidiceleris
CCCCAACTTATATCATAAGTATTCCTTATGACCTTTTAATTCAAAGTTACTATAATTATCTTTTACCCAATTATATCAAAGTTTATATCAATATAATTAAATTAAGTTTTTAAATATTTGTGAACGTGTTGTGATTTTTGAAGGTGTGAGACTGTAAAACGTGTGGATCAATTTTTAAGATTATTATAAAGATGAAAACATTTTAAGTAAAACAAACCCTGTATCAATACTAATACAGGGTTTGAACTAAGTTTTATTTTTACACTTTGAAATTTTGAATGGCATTTTCATTTTAAACTAAACTAAATTCTGTATTACGATTTTACTTTTTCTTAGTCAAATAATTTTGCCCAAGTTTTTGGACCTACTTTTCCATCTATAGACAGGCCATGTTTCTTTTGAAAATTTCTTACTGCCCGATCTGTAATGGGACCGAAAATACCGTCTGCGGTAACTCCTAATTCTTTTTGAACTAATTTAACACTATTTCCTTTTGAACCTGATTTTAAAAGCGTTCCTGGATATGCAAGTGGTTTAGATTCCAATACTTTATCAGTACCATATCCTTTGTATTCAAATTGTAAATGTGGCTGATCTACAAATCCACTCCAGTCCCCACCCCATGTGAAGCCAATGGATTTAGCATATTTAATTGCCGATTTAAATGGTTCAGAATCGTATGAATTCCACCCTTCTTTACCATTTATTATTGGAACAAAATCTAATGCTTGACCTACAAGATGATATGATTTCCTAGTTTGTGACTTGCCATTATCAACTAGTTCTTCTTGACGTTCTTTTGTTCGGGTCGTTTCGTAAATTAAAACATTGATATTGTTTTTAATACAATAATTGTACCATTTTAAAGCTGCTTGCTTTGTGTTAGGTGCTAACTTATTTATATTTGATAAATTTCTTTCGTGATAAGTTGGATTTGTCATTTATGATTTCCCCTTTTAAATAAATTTAAAAAGCCAACCTACTTAGGAAGACTTATCCCGTTAAATAACTTCGCTTGCTTGATTACTTCTAAATGAATAATCAAACCGTACACATAAGCCAATATATTCATAAAATTGAAATATGGTTTGAATAAATAGTCCAAAAGATATCGTTTTTTTCTCCCGGACAAGTCTTTAATCCCGTTGTTTTTTTATTTCCAGTTAAAGCTCAATTCCAGCAACATTACACAAAAAAACACCTATTGTAAGGTGCTGTCATTGAAAAAGCCTTAGAATTGCTTTCACACATTATTTACCAATTGAATTTTTAGTGTACTTAAAAAAATATAGGAAAGAATATCGATTATAAAAGGCAGTTTTCAGACTCATTCAACAAAGAAGTGTTTAAGAAAATGGCCTTATATAAGGAGGAATAATCATGTCTAGACGTAAAAATAATTCTGGTAGCGGAATGTCAGCCTCAATCGAGCAAGGGAAAGCGGCTGGTTTTAATGAAGAAACTGCACAAGAGCCACTTTCAGCTGATTATAAGTTAAACAACAAAAAGACGAAAAAAAGACAATAAAAAAAATAGCAAGCAATTTGTAAGAATTGCTTGCTATTCTTTAATATTTTTTGATCATTACTCAAAATCATCTTTTCGTTTTCTTAATACCTTTGTTCAACGGCGATTGAGGCATTAAATAAATAATATCTCCTGTTCTTTTCGTATCTCTATTAACATTACTTTTTCTTCGATTATAGTATAGGAAAAAATTAATTACATTTTTTTGTCTCTTATTATATTGAACTTTCTTGAACAAGAGATAGAGTACGATCACACCCGAATATATAAGACAAACTGTTAGTACTTGCATAATCAGTATCAGTCTCCTCTTTCATTTTGAATATTACTAGTATTGGTCAAATTACTTGTTTCATACATCAAAAGAGTCAGACAAACTAAAAAAATTAACTTTTACTCTATTAATTTCTTAGATTTAATTGTTGTTTGTCGTTTTTATTATGAAAAATAATTTTCTCAACATTCAAATTTTTACAATCAATATTAGATGAATTAGATCATAAGAAATACCTCCCTTTCATTAATTTATTTATATATATGGAAAATGGTTATCGAAAATTATTAGAAAAAAATGATTAAAACGCTTTCATTTGTAAATTAGTAAATATTTCATTTTGGCATATTTTTTCGCTTACAACTAATGCTATTCATAAAGGAAGGTGACAAGAATGACAAACAAATCGTCAAAAAGAAATAGCCCAATTGACCATGAAAGTGGACAACCAAAACCATTAAGCGGCTCTCATAAAGTGAAGAACCAAAATCATACAAGACAGAAAAAACATAGTAGCCACGATATGTAATTTAAATTAGTTAGTAATAATGGAGGGTTTTAATTTGAAGAAGCAGAAAAGTACTTTCAATTCTAATTTTAATAAGAATGTAAAGCCTGATGGCCTTGATGTCGAGTATTCAGCTGAATTAGCAGATCATGATGATATAGAGGCACAAGAACGTTCAGCTCAAGCAGATGCACGTGTAAAGAAAAAATTGTAATTTGCTATACAAAAAAAGGTATGCGATTTTTCCGCATACCTTTTTTTAATTATTTGTTTATTTCAGCGTCGATAGCTGCTTTAATTGATTCTAAGCTAGGATTGTCCACTGCTTTACCATTTACAAATATTGTAGGTGTTCCGTTAACACCATAATGGTTAGCAATTGCAACATCGTTAGCAACTTGTTTCATTGCATCTTTTTTGTATAAATCTTTTTTAAATTGTTTTTCATCTAAATTCGGAATAACAGATTTCGCAATGCTTGCTAGTTTATCAGGTGTAGCCCAAGTAGTTGTTTCATCTTCTTGTTTTAAATAGATTTGCTCTTGAAACTTCCAAAATGAATCTTTATGAGTTTTATAAACTACTTCTGACGCTAGTGCAGCTAAATTTGAATCTTTCGAAATAAACGGATAGTTAATAAATGAAAAATTGATTAAACCATTATCTATATAATCGGCTTTAAGTTGTGGGAAAACTACTTTATTCCATTGAGCACAAATTGGACATTTATAATCACCAAATTCAACTACTTCAACTTTTGCATCTTTATTGCTAAATGTTGGTTGATCCTTTGTGTCAAATCCATCAACTTTTACTTCATTTACTCCAGCAATTGCTGGATAAACTTCTTCAGTCTTTTTATCTTGCAATTTAGAAACTAAAAATAATGCTCCAACTAAAACAACTATTCCAACAAATACAGAAATAGCAAACGTTTGGTTACTATTAGATTTTTTCTTTTTACTCATTAGTGCTATATTCCCCCTACAATTATGTACTGTACATTATTGTAACATAAACTAAAGTAACCTAACTATTCATAACCCTTGTGATAGAATATTATTCTTTTTTAAAGATTAACCTACAAATCATAAAGTTCTTATTCAAGTTCATTAGTAAGTAAAATATTACTTTTTGAAGAAAAAAAGAGGCTGTCTAAATAAAAACACTTCATTACAAATTAACATCTTTTAATTTTCAATTAAAAGACATGCTGTTGAAAAAAGAATTTGTCACTTAAATTGTTGTATTGATCATTGATAAGTAAGTTGTGTCATTTTGATTTCCACTACAGGGTGCTCGCTTTCCATGGGGCGAGACCTGAGCCTCCTCGGCTCCGCCTGTGGGGTCTCAGCCTTCCCGCTTCTCCCATAGGAGTCGAGCACCCTTTCGTTCCAATCAAGTTCTTTATAAAAAATAATAATCTTAAAAACAATAAAAAAGTCAATTGAACGAATGAAGTATCCTTTTTTAAACAAATTGTAACTTATGATGAGTACTTACAAATCTTTACAAATATTGATTGTCAAAAAGAAATTTAATTTTTGAAAGTTAGTCTAAACATTTATATATCAACCAAAATCATTAGTTTATCAATAAGATGGCAGATAAAACAAAAAGAAATAGATTCTTTTTTCATAGAAAATCATTTAATGTTTGTATTTTCAATTTTGACTACAATATATTCAACACTCAGTCTTTTAATTTTTACAAATAAATAACAAGAAGAATTCAAATCCCATTTCTCTCCATTTTGTAAAAACAGAGACTCGTTCCATTGGAAGTCACTTGCATTAATTAATAAATCTCTTAATACCACTAAATTTTTCATGTTTTATTACCTCGTCCTTGAGCCTTCAAAACCTTGTTTGTTTCACTTATTTATATAAAAATTATAACATTTCTTATTAACCAACGTGCCATTTCGCTCATCAATTATGGCTAATAACATCCCTTTAAATCCACCAGTTAAAATAAATAAATAGTGCTTACTCCTTTTTAGTAAAAATGTTTTCTTTCTAATCTCACTCTGATTTATTTTATTACTTAGCACTATAAAACTCCCCTTTTCTTATGCAACTAAACTGCCATATAATTGCATAAGAAAATCAACAATCAACTTTAAAAGAGTTTTTTTAAAAGCAAAAAGCCAAGTCTACATTTAAATAAACTTGGCTTTCATTTATTAGTTATTTTTATTTACTAAAATAATCAATTCTTCATCAAATATAATGTCAGAATTTAAATTTAAAAGTTCTCTTATAAAAGCTTTTGGATTTTCGAGGGTTAAAATAATTGGTTGTACTGACTCGTTAATATGAATTAATAAAGTTATTATTTCCTTATTTTTTCCATAAACTTCGACTAATTGCTTTATTTCTGTTATATCATTGACCTTAAGTTTAACTGTTAAAATGCCTTTATGAATAATAATTTCATCTTGGATTAATACAATATCACTTCTTATTAGGCGGAAAGCTGTAATACTTAAAACAAATACAACTACAGCGATTTGCAAATAGGACTTATAATCATTTCCATTTCCTACAAGCATTGATATTAACTTGTACAGGATGACCAGGAATATTGAACTTGCGGCCATATAAAATAAAACACTTAGAAAAGTAAAGTGAGAAGAGAATTTAGTTTGTTTCACAATACTCGCCTCCTCTACGACTTTTTTCTTTATTTTTTCTACTATATGATTCAAATACTTAAAATGAAACTAGTACTTAAAAATAAATGGTCATTTTTTGACAAAAAACATATGTACTTGCTTGATACTTGTCATATTTTCTTACTATAATAGTGGTATGTTTACCTAATACAAGGAGGATACATATGTTTTCGTTCTTTTCTCAAATTATGATTGTCTTATGGACAATTTTCTTGTTAGGAATGATGTCAATCGGCGGATACTTTATGTTCAGAAAGTTTTTGAAAAGATTACCTAAAGAGGATGGGAAATCAATTTTAGATTGGCAGGAAGAATATTTACAAAAAACAAGACATTTGTGGTCAACTGAACAGAAAGAATTACTTGAAGAATTAGTAAAACCTGTTCCATCTTTATTTAGAGATATAGCTCGAGATAAAATAGCGGGAAAAATTGGTGAATTGGCATTACTAAATAACGCTTCGCAAATTACACAAGGCTTAATTATTGAAGGATATATTAAAGCAACTCCTAAGCGAGATCATGCATTTTTAGTTAAAACACTAAAGAAAAAAGAAATCGATTTTGCTGATTTTAAGCATTTACTTGCAAAATAAAACGTGTACCGAAAAGGTACACGTTTTTTCATGTGATAATTGTATTTGAAGGAAGCTGTCTTCTCATTTTTTGATATGATTTGTACATTGCTAAGCGCCAAGGAACAATCATTGAAAATGCTAATAAGAAGAACATACCACTCAATTGGCCTACATCGATTGATGAACTTAAATATAACTTCATCACGATTCGAACGACTAATAAACCAAGTAAGATAAAGACAAAAGCTTTTGATCTTTTTAAATAAATTTCATTATCTACAATTTCAAATTTAGATGTTTTAATCAAAAATAACGAAAAAAATACGCCCATACAAACAGCTTCTAATACTTCAGAACCTGTTAATCTAAACTCTGGTACTAAGTACATTAAAGCTCCACTACTCATAAAAAATGGAGGTAAAATTATTTTTTTAAGGTTTGTAGGCTTTTTAGCAGCTTTTAGTCTAACGACAATTACACCTAAAGCCATACAAGTTGCTACTACTGTGCTAAATATAATACTCATATCTTTACTCATTTTTTCACTACCTTTTTCTCAATCTTAAAGAATAACAATACTTATATGAATTGACTATTATCGAAACTGATTAATACAGTTTTTGTGAATACAAAGCTCTCAATCTTGGCTCCATGATCTTTTAATCATATAAACTGATTATATAATACTGCTTCTACCACATCGATGCAAATCCAATAACTTCAAATCCTGCATTTTTTTACATTGGAAAAATAAAGTTTAAAATCCAGTAAATCCACCAAAAAATCTAGTAAAATAAATTGTTATTTTAGTTAACCAATCAAAATATAACATGACTCCCATTATGATCATGATATATCCACCAAAAACGACGATTTTATGTGAATACTTTTTAATCCAACCTAGCGATCCTAAATAAAACGACAAAACAAAGAATGGAATAGAAAATCCCAGTGTATATGCTAACATATAAAATAAACTTGAACCTGGATTACTTACAGCAAGTGCAAATACTGAAGTTAAGATTGGTCCAGTACAAGGTGTCCAACCTGCCGCAAATGCTAATCCAATTAGAGTAGAACCTAGAAATCCTGAAGGACGTTTTGAAAATTGAAACCTTCGATCATTCATTAGAAACTTCGGTTGAAAAATACCCGTTACGACTAATCCTAAAAATACAATTAAAATCGCACCAACTTGACGAATAAAATCTTGATAACGCATAAAAAAAGAACCAATTATGGAAGTGCTAAAACCTAAAACAATAAAAATAATTGTAAAACCTAGTAAAAAGAACAAAGTATGTAATAAAGTTTTACTTTTATGTATTCTTTTTTCATTTTGTAAATCACTTAAAGATACCCCTGTAATATACGATAAAAACGCTGGATAAATCGGTAGACAACATGGAGAAATAAAGGAGAGAAATCCCGCTCCAAATGCAATACCAATATTTAAATCCCCCATTAACTTACATCCCTTCTCATCTTTACATTCTAGATAACATTATAACAGAATTACTTTTTATTTAGTATTAAAAGTAGTTAATAGACCGCATCGTACACATATTTTAAGAACCTCTAATAATTCATTCATTACCAAAAAATTGTAAAATAGTGATTGAAATGGAATATTTTCACTAAAATTTCGGCACACTTCTTAATAAACTAATTTATTATTAAGGTGGAAAAATGTTTAAAAAAATATGGCCAAGTATTTTATTATTATTAATCCTTATCATGTACTACTGGAAAATATTACCTATAATTTATAAATTTCATGAATAAGTCAAAAAATTTTTATGGCATTTCTAAAAATTCCTCTTTTTAACTTCAAATGTACTTTAATTCAAAAATTCATAAAAGATCATCCCAAATTTATAATAAATTATATTTTTAGTATTATAAAAGTTTTCTTAATTTTATAGTATAATCATATGACAATCTTTGGTGGCCAATCATTTTCAAACACTGAACAAGCATGAATACAGAAATATAAAGTGTAGGAAAAGATTTTAAATAGCTGCCATCTCAACTATTGAACACTTTATTGTTCTAACCTTACTAAAGGATACTTTAATTGAAGGGAGTTTATAACTTAATATGTCTACTGTTTTGCAGCAATCAAAAACTACACACACAAAAGCAAATCGTAGTAAAGAAATGAAGGAAGGATTTTTAGCGTCTGTTCCTTTAATTATTGGCTATTTGCCTGTTGCTTTTACATTCGGATTAATTGCAAAGCAAGCTGACATTGATGTGCTAAATACTCTTTCATTTAGCGCGCTAGTTTATGCTGGAGCTAGTCAGTTTATGGGTTTATCAATGTATTTGGCAGGAGTGAGTTTTTTCCAAATTTATATTGCTACATTTATATTAAATTTTAGAAACTTTGTTATGAGTCTATCATTTAATCATCAATTTAAAACCTTACCATTTTGGCATAGAGTCTACTTATCTATCACACTAACAGATGAAAATTTTGCTGTTACAACTTTAGGTAAAAAAAGCAGTTCAGCAAGTTATTCGTCCATTTATCTTATTACATTACATACAATTGCTTATTGTACTTGGATAAGCGGTACTATTTTAGGTGTAGTTTTTTCTAAATTAATTCCAAAGATTATTAGTGAAAGCATGGGAATATCTTTATACGCTATGTTTATCGGGTTATTAACCCCAGCCATTCGTACTAATTGGAGAGCATGTTTAATCGTATTAGTGAGTATGCTATTAAATTTCATCCTTTCATCTTTTTTAAGTCAAGGCTGGTCATTAATTTTGTCTTCCATTCTTGCTAGTTTACTTGCAATTGTATTAATGAAAGGAGATCACAAAAAATGATTGTCTTTTTACTAGTTTTAGGAATGTGTTTAGTGACAATGATTCCTCGAATTATTCCAGTATTTATCGTTGATCGAATTCAATTTCCAAACTGGGTATCCTCCTGGTTAAAAGGAGTTCCATATGCTGCATTGGGTGCATTAATTTTCCCAGGAATATTAAGTGTTCAAAAGGGAAATATCAGTGTCGGACTCATTGGTGGATTAGTTGCAATTATCTTATCATTACTTAGATTACATATCATTTTCGTTGTTTTTGGAGCAATTGGAACGGTTTTAGTGATGAAGCTTTATTTTATTTAGTTATTTTCTATATCCCTTATTTATTTTCAACGATCAATTGTTTAATAATTTAAGTTCAACAAAAAAGTCGCAAATAGATGCGACTTTTTCTTTTTGAAATTTATTTTTCTGAAGTACTGAATTTATCAGCTAATTTTGCTACATCAGGTATTCCAAGTCCTGTAGCTTGGTTATAAAGCGTACCTGGTGTACCAGAATAGAATAGATTATCGTTTTCATTACCAGCTTTATTTAATGGCGTGAAAGGTGAAGAACTTTGTTGTGCAAAACGATAAATTTGCGGATTCCAGAATCCAACTTGTGTGTGATCTGCACTATTAATTAGTGCTGATAAACCATTCAGTTGTGGTGATACGAAACTTGTTCCTCCAAATACAGCATATCCTGAATTTGTACCTGGTTTTCCTGGATCACTTAAATACACATAATAACCAGTGTATGGGTCTGCAGCCATCGATAAATCAGGTAGATTACGGCCTGTACCTTTTCCTGAAATAACTGTAGGTTGTTTATATGTGACACTTGATAAATCAGGTGAAATAGTAAACTCATCTACTGCAGAAAACTGGTTAACACCACTAACTCCTTTTTGATAATCTGGAGTATCAAAATGAGTACTGAAACCTCCACCACCACCATTAATTAAGTTAGTATCTGGTAGTTTTCTAGCTTTGTAATATTCATTTAGATAATCCCATCCCCAAGCACGTTCTTCACCTACTTTGACATCGACGCCTGTTGAATTAGAGTGGAATTGGAAAGGTAATGTCGTTCCACCCGCTACAGTAATGTACGGACTTGCTGCTGGAAAATCTGCTGTGAGTTTAAATACTTTATCTGCACCTCTAGTTTCATCATAAGCACCTGCATCACCAGCCGCAGCAAACATCGATATTCCTTGTGCTGCTGCCTGCATGAATAATTGATTAAATGTATCTTCATATTCTGGTGCTTCCATTTGCTGCTGTACGTATGAATCAATACTCAATTCACTTGATCCCCAACTTACTGAAATTTGTTTAGCTACATTCTCATTAATTGCATTTGAAAATGCATCTACAAATCCAGTATCCGAGTTAGGACCTACATACACATTAATATTTGCATCAGGAGCAATTGCACCCGCTTGCTGTACATCTAAAGTAGTTTCTTCATAGCCATCCCATCCAGAACCGCCATCTACCTCATTTACTTTAATGCGATTAGGCTTTGTTTTAATTCCTACATTGTCCCAGAATTTATAAGCATCGTCTGTATTAAATTCTGCTAATGTAACAATACCGATTGTTTGGCCAGCACCAGTCGCTCCCTTTTTATAAAGTGGATTAACATTGTAATGACTTTGTAAATCTTGCGGTGTTAAACTAAGTGGACCAGTTGGTACATCCTTCTTATCAATTATTGCTGGTTGTTTAACAGCTCTCGATTCTAAATTCGAATAATTATTTAAACCTAATATACATAAAATATTATCTGAAATTACTTTTGGTAAAGTTGGATTCTTTTTAGTAGCATGAATACTTTTACCTTTATAACTAGCATATTTTAAATCTACATTTAAGGCTTTATTTAATTGAGCAACCGTTCCTGTTGCTGTAACCGTTAAATTATTTGCATGAACATCAGTTTTAATACCATATGCTTGTAGGTAAGAAGTAACGGAATGGATATAAGCTGGATTTGGTGCATATTTAGCTTTGAATTCATCAACACTTAAATATTTTCGATAATGAGGAGAGTATGGTGTAACTGTTTCCTTTATATATTTTTCTAAATCATCTTTGTTTTGAAGCTTCAAAACAAAATCGATGGATAAAGTAGTGTTAGGATCCATATCTCCAAAATAATTTGTTCCATCTAGAACAGCAGCCCCTGTACCTTGAGCTACTTCCTTATTCACCTCTGCTGCTACTTTAGAGGTTGGTGCGTTAACAAATAGTAAAGAACTCGCCGCTGCTACAGTCATTATTGGTTTTTTCCAGTTTTTCAAAGCATATTCCTCCTTGTTGAGTACGTAAAATTCCTAAATTAAAAGACTAATATAGTAGAATAATAAATTTAATACGCTTTCATTTTCATATTTAAATTCAAAAATATTAAATTTATTCTCTGATATCGATTATAATTCTCGAAATAGTCTTAAAAAAGAAATATTATTCGATACAAAAAGCTAAAATCCACCAATTTCCGAACAATTACTACAAATTTCGTAAAATATTTAGTAATATTTTCCTTTTTTGAATTTACTATAAACGCAACAAATTAGAAAATATTTATTAAGTTTTTAACATTAATTATGTAATCTAATCAAATTTTAATTATTATAAAATAGTTAATTTTAAATATATTTAGTACATTTCAGTAAATTTTTCCGCTTAAACAATTAAGAAATTAATTTCCAGCCTACCTACGACACTTTACATAATTGAACTAATAGTATGAATTCTAAATATCTTTCCTAATAGTTTTTACATTTTTTCTATTATTTCAATTTAATTATTCAAGTGCATACTAAAAAAACATATGTTAATTAGTGCTTACTAGAATAATTTTACACTTCAAACTAATGACAATCGGATTGGATCTATTAATCAGTACTTTATGGTTTTATTAATGATGGGTTAATTTTTACTAATATTCTCTTGAATATAGTTCTAAATAAAAAAAGTAGCTAGAAAATCTAGCTACTTTTTCATTACTCAGCCAATAATAAAGACCCTTTATTTTGTAATAGGTACATATTATAGTACAATCCTTGTTTTGCAAGAAGCTGTTGGTGGTTACCTTCTTCTACGATTTTACCTTTGTGCAATACATATATGCAGTCAACATCTTGAATTGTTGATAAACGATGAGCGATGATAACTGTAGTTCTACCTTTTCTCATCTCTGTTAAAGCTTCTTGAATTGCTTCTTCTGTTTCACTATCAATATTTGCAGTTGCTTCATCTAAAATAAGAATAGTAGGTTTAGCTGCGATTGTTCTTGCAAACGTGATTAATTGGCGCTGTCCACTTGATAAAGTTGAACCTCTTTCAACAACTGCCTCATCATAACCATTTGGTAATTTTTCAATAAATTCATTCGCTCTAACTAATTCAGATGCTTCTTTAATTTCTCTCTCTGTTATTTTGTTATTATACATTGAGATATTCCCTTTTATATCTCCGACAAATAAGTATGGATCTTGTAAAACTAATCCGATATTAGAACGTATTTCACTTTCTTCAAATGTTGATAGTTTTTGATCATCAATCTGAATTTCCCCGTCTTTCACATCGTAAAAACGTAATAATAAATTCATGATTGTTGACTTACCACTTCCTGTATGACCAACAAATGCAACTGATTGACCAGGTTTAACTGAGAATGAAATATCATGAATTACATTGTGCACTCCATCATATGCGAATGAAACATTTTTAAAATCAATACTTCCTTCTTTTACTTTTGGTAAGTCAGTTCCAACTTTAGTAGGAGCTTTTTGTTCTTCATCCATTAAGTCAAATACTCTGGATGATGATACGACAGCTTGCTGTAATAAAGATAATTTCATCATCATTTGCGTGATTGGTTCAAAAAATCTTTCTAAATAACTTACAAATGCATAGACTGTACCAATTTCAACTGGATTACTAAAAGAAGTAATTCCAAAGAAGCTAAGAACAAACATTATTCCAATTGTATAAATTAAATCTGTTGCTGGTCTTAAAAACAGAGAATCTAATCGTATTGTTTTTACACCTGCATTATAGTGAGACTTATTAACACCCTCAAATTCATTTTGTAATCTTTTTTGTTGGTTAAATGCTTGTATAATTGACATACCTTGTAAGTGTTCATTTAATTTAGCATTTAAATTACTTAACTGCCCTCTAGTTTCCATAAAAAATGGAAAACTCTTTTTACGATAGGTTAGTATAATAAAATAAACAATTACAACTAACCCTACACAAATCGTTGCTAATTTAGCGTCTAATGAGTACATCGCAATAATGATTCCCACTAAAAAGACAATTTGCTGAATAAACGTTGCCAGTACACTAACGTAAAAATCTTTTATAGCTTCTGTATCATTAGTAATTCTAGATACAATACTTCCAATCGGGGTTTTATCAAAAAAAGAAAAAGCTAATGAATGTACATGCTCATAAACTTTCATTCTTATATCTTGAACAACTTTAAAAGCAATTTGTTGAAACATTAAAAGCTGTAAATATGATAAAACGATTTTTCCGATTGTTATTGCAACATATATAGAAAATAACATTACGATTGTATCTTTTGGAAAATACCTTTTCATTAAATGATCATCTAAAAATCTTTTAACTAAAATGGGACCATACATTTCACATGCTGTTGCAAGGAATAAGAAAATAAATGCAAAAGTCAGTAAAACTTTATATTTTTTTAGAAATGAAAGAAGACGTATTAAATCTTTTTTCTGCCTTGTAGCATCGATTTCAATCTCCTGATTCATTTTATCTCCCTCCTTGCTCTACTAGTTCTTCTAGTTGTTGTCTTTCAAACATTTCTTTGTACCAACCATCAATTTGAACTAAATCGTCATGTTTACCTCGTTGAATAATTCTTCCTTCATCTAAAACGATGATTAAATCACTATGCATGACTGCACTCATACGATGAGAAGTAATAAATGTTGTTTTCCCACTTCTTTCATCCTTTAAAGAGTGTAATATTTTTTCCTCTGTTTTTGCATCCACCGCGGATAAACAGTCGTCTAATATTAAAATATTAGGATTTTTAATTAAAGATCTAGCGATTGAAATTCTTTGTTTCTGGCCACCAGATAATGATACTCCTCTTTCTCCTACAATCGTGTCGTAGCCTAACGGGAATTCTAAAATATCTGCATGAATATTAGCAATCTCGGCAGCTTTATGTACTGTTTCGATTGAAGAATCAATTTGGCTAAATGCAATATTTTCCTTAACCGATGATGAAAATAAGAAATGTTCTTGCGGTACATAACCAATATGTGATCTAAGAGATAATAAAGTTGTATCTTTAATATCTAAATCGCCAACTGAAATACTCCCATTAACTACTTCATATTCTCTCAATAAAAGTTTTAAAAAAGTTGTTTTTCCTTGACCTGTTTTCCCAACTATTCCAATTGTTTGACCTTCTTGAACATTAAAATAAATATCCTTTAATTCAAAATTTGATTCTTCATTAAACTTAAATGAATCAATTGAATAAGTAATTTCACCCATCGGAAGTTTTTCTAATGCATTGTTTTTATTTTTAATTTCAGGTTCAACACTCAATAAAGAACGTATTCGATCATAAGAAGCACGGCCTCTTTCGACAATATTGAATAACCATCCAATTGCAAGCATTGGCCATATTAATATTCCTAAATAAGTAACAAATGTAATTAATTGCCCAACTGTAATATCATCTGCAATAACTAATCTAGATCCATAAACAACCGCAATAATATAGCAAATCGAAACGACTAACATAATTGTTGGATCAAAAAGAGCATCAATTCTAGCAACTCTCATATTGTATTTTACTACTAAATCTGCTTGATTTTTAAAAGCAGTTACATCTTCTTTTGTTTGCCCTAAACTTCTGATAACCTTTAAACCACTCATACTTTCTTGAACTTTATTATTTAATTCTGAAAATGATTCTTGCGCTAAATGAAAACGTTGATGTAATAATTTACCATAATATTGAGTCAAAATGGCCATTACTGGTAATGGCAATAGACTAATAAGCGTTAACTTCCAACTTATTGAAACTGCCATCATAATTAGTACCGATCCACCTAAAATAATAGAATCAACAAAAGTTAAGATTCCAGCCCCAGCTGTTTCACGTACTGCTTGAACATCGTTTGTTGCGTGTGCCATTAAATCTCCTATTCTATTTTTTTGATAAAACGATGGAGACATTTTTGAAAAATGATTATATAAATCATCTCTAAGCTGTCTGGCTAACTTTAAAGAAGAGCCAAATATTAATCTCCTCCACCAATATCGAAATGCATAAAGAAGTAACCCATTAATAAAAATTAAACCTACCCAAAAAAGTAAGTTTTTACTACTAAGTGAGTTTTTTACCATTTCATCAATTACATAACCAATAACCTTCGGAGGTAGTAGCTCTAAAATTGCAACGATTACTAAAAGAGATATTCCCCAAACATAGCTTCTTTTTTCTTGTTTAAAAAACCAAAACAAATCTTTAAAAACTGACATTCCTTCACCCCCGCAATGCTATCAAACTTAATTTTATAATATTTAGAAAACTCAAAACATAGTGTTCATTATAACATAAAAATTAAATAATTTTTAATAATCTGCTCATTTAAAGTGGTTGTTAATTTTCGGTAAAGCCAATGACTTGTGTCTCTATAAAGATTAACTGGAATGACAAAAAATAGAAATAAGTTGACATAATAATCATACCACCCTATGGTAAAATTTATTTAAGAAGTGGATTATGGAAGATACTCGAGATAAATCTAAATGTAAATGAGTGGCAACATTTCACTTATTAACAGAATGTTCATCTTTGTAGATTTCTCTATATTTCTTAAACCTACCATTAAGAAAATAAGTGGCACTAAAAAACAGAAAAGCCCCTTTTTAAGGAACAAGCCCACAGATCTTTACCAAAACGTTCTAAAGAAAATAGTTTATTACTAAACTTGAATAGAAAAATAAAGGATGAAATTGACAAATTTAAAAAAACAATTAATAGTTGTTCTCTCTAAGGATCCAATTATAAAACATTAATATAGTTCGATTTAGTAAAGGCCCCGATAATTAATCGGAGCCTTTTAATAAGTTAATTTATCACAAAAAACCACTTTCCATTGTTTCATTATCCAATAGAAAGTGGTTCTATTTTTGCTTATTATTGTATGAACTAATTGATTTCACATTTTTTATGAAGAATTGACACTTTAATGTTCTTCCATTTCTAAAACATCAAAATCGCCCTTATCCCCGGTACACGCAATCTATCCTGAACAGTGAATCTACCCTATTTCCAGACCTCAATCATTGCATCAGCGTACGCTTTTAAATTATTATACGCTTTTGCGGAGATCTTTTTCGAAGCATATTCATTATCTAGAAATCCTTTAAAATCATTAAGATGTTTGACAACTTTATCCGCAGAATCTTTCTTTTCAAATTGGTCTACAGATCTCAAATGTGCCTTCAAGGCTTCGGCTGAACCTGCTTTGAAAGCTCCTGCTTTGTCGAAGCTGTCGATTATAGAACTTACTCCAGCTGCGTTAAGATTGCTCAGCAAAAGATTGCTGTCGGTAGCACTTTGATTTGAGTCTGTTTCTGAAGTTGCGGTAAAGTTAATATTGGCCGGACCTGTCATACCCTTCGGAATTTTCACATACACCGGTACATCAACAGTTTTACCCGGTTCAACTGCAACAATATTGTTATCAAGTTGAACTGTCCAATCATCACCTGCAGAAGCGTTAACTCGAATAAGATCCTTTGCATCGCCGGTATTTGTAACATTAAAATGGTAAACTGCCACTTTGCCCGCAACTGCCGGTTGTATCGTGCCAGCACTTACGTTTACGCCGCGTTTATAGGTACCTGAGCCTTCCGTATTACGAACTGCAACTTGATAATGAAGTACACCGTCATTACCTTTGTATTTTCCTAAAATGTAGAATTGAAGATGATTGTAAGGATCGATGTACTCACTGACAACATCGTCTTGGCTAATAGAACCATCGAATTTCCCACTAACCAAACTAGCCCCATTCCCTGCATGGAATAAAGAATCCAGGGTTTGTCTTGGATCACCTTTTGTAACTGAAACTGTTGTACCGTCAGGCTTTGTAAAGTCCTTCACTGCGATATCTTCAGGATGTGAATCAACTGGCCAAATGAACGGAGCAGTCTCCGCATTTTTCGTTTTGGAAATCAATACACCTGAATCAGCTGCAAAGGAATCCGCACCTACCCGGTCTACCACTTCAATGGTGTAGTTATTGTACTTAGCGTTGTTTACGTTCCCTACCATATCATTACGCCAGTCACCGCTTAAGTAATTGCTTGGTGTTAAATCGTTCATACTGATATTGATACCATGGAGTCCTGTTCGGTCGAATTTACTGCCAATTGGTACTTCGCGCGCGATAATATCCGCAAACACCGGTCCAGACTCTTTTAATTCATCACGGTTGAGCTTCAAGACTTCATCATTGGATAGAAATCCCTGTTTCATCTTATTTCGAAGCGTATGTGGTGCCGGCAAGGAAGAACCAAGGGTAGCTGGAATCATCCAGCGGGTATGCGTTCCACCTGGACCATTAAATGACCCACGACTCATCGTTTCCCAATAACCCGAATAGGTTCGAGGATCTAAAGCAGCATTATTATAGTTATCGCCTAGCCCTTTAAGATGACCAAATTCGTGGGCAAATGTTGACATGCCATCACTTTCTCCTTGAATAGAAACACGAATCGATTTACCGTTTAATGTTGCACTCGATGCAGCAGACCAAATAGATTTAGCTGCAAACCAAGAAGTCCATGGTACATAACGAGTTTTTGCCCAGGTTGGCATGTTCTCAAATCCAGGTAAATTCGGTGGACCAAATTCAGAAGGCACCGCGTTCTGATTCATAAACTTCATTTCTCCCAGTTCTTGCCATACTGTTGATTCATCATAGCCAGCATGCACGATAAACGCAAAGTCATAATTTTTTCCAGATGCGATTATATCGGCTGTTGCCGCATTTATACCATCCTGGAAGAGGTTTCCGGTTTTATAATTACTCGGCAGAAAACCAGAATTAAAACTGTCAAGCCCATACTGAAATTCGTATTTATCCAAGCGGTAGGGACCGTAAGAATCAAGGGTTACGCCCCATTTTCCATATGAGTTCTCTTTCCAAAAGCCATCGATTGTCTGATAATGATTTAACTCACTCGGAACATTCAAGTAATTCGTCCAAAACTCCCCAAGCTTTTCTCGGGGAACAGCGTCGACTTGTGGATTACCGATGAGATCTTTACCTTTAGGTAAGGTCAAAATAAAATCCTGACCTGGAAAGTCGACCAAAATCAATGCCCCTTTAAGGTTTGTTTCTGGTTGTATACTCTTATCGGTACTCCAGTTAATACCCGGGACTGGTTTATAATCATTCCACGTCATATTCTCTGGATTCACCCATGACTGGGGATCCACTGGTCCGGGCATTTTATCTAGCCCTGGTTCAGCAGCGAATGCAGCTGTTGAATACATCGAAATCAATAATGTGGTCGATAGTACAGCAATCTTAAATCTACGCTTCAAAAAGATTCTCCTCTCACTTGTAAAATAACCAATCATTTATGTAGCTTTCGTTTTCGAATTTGCCCTGTCGATTATGTAATGTCATCATTTCTTTTTTCCGCCTCTTTATCGTCACCTCCTGATCAAGCTAAGAATCTACTTGTATCCCCCCTTTAAAGCTATTAAACATATAATCATAAATCGGAAAACAACCTGCCAAATTTCTTACCCCTTCATAAAATCTATCTTTTTTGATAAACCTACAATTTACAAATTAATAGACTTCATTGAAGTTTACGAGATGCACTTGTATGATGAAGCACGATAAAGTATTTAATAGTTTCTTAATAATTCTAAGCTTTTAATAATGTGTATTTTGACAAATATTGGAACTATCATAAAATTTTTTATCGACTTACTCCTTCATGTAACTTGTTAAATAGTTAGAAATCGACGTATTAAACAATTATTTTCCGAAGTATTTGTCAATTGTTTATGGAATTTGAAATGTTCTGTATAAAAATATTTGTTCTAAAATAACTTGCCGATGTACAAAATGATTAAGAAATTTACACTTAAATTATGAATACGCATGTCTTAACCAAACTGTCTGTATTGGAGTGTTTCATTAAAAACTGTATGATAAACTGAATTCTTCTAAATGAAAAGTTAAGAAAAAGATATAAAAAAACACCAACTTTTCGCGAAAGTCAGTGTTTTTAAATTTTAATTTCCCCTCTTTTTTAGGACTAACCTCTTTTGGTAATCTTAAAAATTTTTCTATAAAAACATAAAAACCACTCTCCTGTTGGTTAATTCCAACAGAATAAGTGGTTTCAGATTAGTAAAATGAGTCATGATTTAAATAATTACAAATTCTTGATGCAGGATTCACTTAAAAAACTGTTTCCAGAAAGAATATGTTCAATATTTATTTCAAAACAAGCTATAAAGCCTTATATTTTAAAAGGATTTATTATTTTGTTTGGTTGTTCATAGCCTTCATCATTTGGTTAATTTTCTTTTGTGAAGGTTTTTGTCCCATTTGAGCCATCATTACTTTTAACATTTGTTCATTAATTGGTGGATTTTTCTTTAGGTAGTTCATTGTATATTGACGAGCTATGAAAAATCCAATCGCTACACCTGCAATTAATGCTAAGATGCCGACTAGAAAGTATACCCACATTTTATTGCTTCCTCCTTAAAATCATCTAGAAACAATTTTACTAAAACTAACCAGTTTATACAAGAGCAAACTGCAATTTAATCGTTTAAATATACTTTTGATAGGCAATAGGTCTTAGCCAGCCAAATCGCTGATCCTTCACATCAATTGCAATGAATGTTGAACGAAATTTTCTTAATAGCTCAAAGAATATTGTTTCTGCCTCTAATGATCCTTCTGCATATAAAATAAGTTCGTGAGGATAAAGTTTTAGCTGAGCTTTTGCACCATCAACAAGTTCGAGAAGATACTCTCCAGTTTCCTCATAAAAGTAGATTTGTTGAGAATCAAATTTGCGAATAAATGTATGTAGCTCGAATAATGGTATTGGTTCTGTTATATATTCTAATTGTTTTTCGATTATTTTCCTTAATTCAATAGAAGAGTAATAATACTCATATACTAGTTGATATATTTTATGCTCTTTCCCATAAAATTCTATAGACAGTGGTTCTCGAATTAAAAAAATTTTATATTCCCTCATATCTTGTCCACTCCCAACAACTATCTGTAAGGAAAATTATATAAAATTCCATTCAAAATATTTGTCATTTTTAAGGAGTGAAAATCAACTAGTTTTGTCGAAAAATCTTTAATAAAGCATTATATTGAAAAAAGATTTAGGAAATAGGAAAAGAATTTAAAATCCTTTCCCTACTTTTCCCATCTTTACCTTTTATTGTAATACTTTTTTTGCTGCTGAAACGACATGATCAACAGTAAATCCGAATTTCTCCATTAATAAGTTACCTGGAGCAGATGCGCCAAATGTATCGATTGAAATTACTTCTCCATCGAATCCTACATATTTATGCCAGCCGAATGAAGAACCCATTTCTACTGCTACACGTTTTGTAACTTCTTTTGGTAATACTGATTGTTTATATTCATCAGATTGTTTTTCAAATAAGTCCATTGAAGGCATCGAAACAACCGATGCAGAAATTCCTTCTGCCGCTAATTTTTCTTGTGCTCCAACTGCTAATTGTACTTCACTACCTGCAGCAATTAATACGACATCGATTTTATCTTGTTTCGCAGGAGATATAACGTATGCACCTTTAGAAACTTTATTATAAATATCAGTAGTAGTCCCCTCTAATGTTGGTAAATCTTGACGAGACAATACTAACATTGTAGGTGCATCTTTAGCTTCTACTGCCACTTTCCATGCTGCTGAGCTTTCATTTCCGTCTGCTGGACGAATTACATTAAGATTAGGCATTGATCTGAATGCTGCTAGTTGCTCAACTGGTTCATGAGTAGGTCCGTCTTCACCAACTGCGATACTATCATGTGTAAATACATAAGTAACTGGTAAATTCATTAAAGCAGCTAAGCGAATTGCTGGTTTTAAGTAATCAGAGAAAACAAAGAATGTCGCGCCAAACGCATGCACTCCACCATGTAGAGCCATACCATTTAAGGCTGCACCCATTGCAAATTCACGAACACCGAACCAAATATTACGTCCATCGTAACTTTCTCTCGTAAAGTCACCTTTATCATTCATATACGTTTTATTAGATCCAGCTAAGTCAGCAGATCCACCAAAGAAACTAGGTAATACGTTTGCAATAGCGTTGATTGCTTCACCCGAAGATGAACGCGTCGCAATTTTTTTACCTACTTCATATTTAGGTAATGCTGTTTCTAAATCTACAGAAATATTACCTTCAATCGCATTCTTTAATTGAGCTGCTAATTCAGGATATTTTTCTTCGTATTTTGCAAATGTAGCATGCCACTCTGCTTCTTTCTTTGCACCAGCTTCAACAATTACTTTATTAAAATGTGCATACACTTCTTCTGGAACGTGGAATGCATTTTCATAACCCCATGCATATGCTTGTTTCGTTAAAATCGTTTCTTCTTTTCCTAATGGCTCACCGTGAGATTTAGATTTACCAGATTTATTCGGAGAACCGTAACCGATTGTTGTTTTCACTTCGATTAAAGTTGGTTTTGATAATTCTTCTTGAGCTTTTTGGATCGCTGCAGTAATTTCATCTAAGTTATTACCATCTTCTACTCGAATAACTTGCCAACCATAAGCTTTAAAGCGGTCTTCTACGCTTTCAGAGAATGAACGATTTAGTTCTCCGTCTAGTGAAATATCATTTGAATCATAAAGAACTACTAAGCGCCCTAATTGTAAATGTCCAGCTAATGAAGCTGCCTCTGCTGAAACACCTTCCATTAAATCTCCATCACCACAAATTGAGTATGTAAAGTGGTCAACTACATTTAAATCTTCTTTATTATATGTACCTGCTAAATGACGCTCTGCTAAAGCCATCCCAACAGCCATCGCAATACCTTGTCCTAATGGACCTGTTGTAGCTTCAACTCCGTGTGTATGTCCAAATTCAGGATGTCCTGGAGTGTTACTTCCCCATTGACGGAAGTTTTTAATATCTTCAATCGAAACTTCGTAGCCTGATAAATGTAACATGCTATATAGTAACATTGAACCATGGCCTGCTGATAATACAAATCGGTCTCTGTTAAACCATTTTGAATTTTTTGGGTTATGATTCATAAATTTTGCAAACAATGCATATGCCATCGGTGCAGCACCCATTGGCATTCCTGGGTGACCAGAATTTGATTTCTCGATTGCATCAATTGATAATGTACGAATCGTATTAATTGCTAATTGTTCAATATTATTAGACATAAATTTCGCTCCTTTAGCTTATTCACAAATATTATCATATAATTTACCATGATTTATTACAATAACTAACACTTAGTTTTGACATTTTTAACAAATTCTTTCCAAGAAATAGAAAAAAGCAGAATTTACTTCTGCTTTTATTTGTTATTATTTACAAAATATGAAATTTTATATAGTCAAAACTTTTTTAATGTAAGTTTCTTTTACGCATTGCTTTTTCATATTTTAATTTTGCAGGTGTAATATCATTCCCTTTTTCATCAACAATTTTAAGAGAAGTTAATTCATCCATCATACGTGAACGGAAATCTGCTAAATATTCTTTTCTTAATTGATCTTGTTCAATTTTCTCTTCAGGACTTAACCCTACTTCTTTTGATTTTTTTGATAATTCATTTATTCTATCTAAAGTTTTTTTAGTAACCATTAGTAACCTCTCCTTTTTTTGAATCTTATCTATTCATTGTTAGTTCCATCACTTTGATAATCAGACGATTAAATGTATGTCTTTCTTGGCGAGAATGTCTGACGAACAGCGGAGTTACTTTAGATGGTAACGAGCACCGCGCAGGCAGGCTATGCAACGAAGAAAGCGATCGTTAGTACGCGTCTGATATTCTATTCAATGTATCTCATCTTACAATAAATTGCATTAGCTTTCAATATTGGAGATTTCTTTCATATATTCATTATACCTTCTATTGACAGTTGCCTTTGAAACGTTATACCCAAATCCTTTTAAGGTAGCTGCAATTTCTTCAAATGTTAGCTCGTTTTGTCGTAATCTTACAATTTCAGAAATCGGTAATTCCAACTTTTCTCTACCACCTGCGTTTATACTACCTTCTAAGTTTTTTTGGGGCTTATACCCGTTTTCAACCGCCTTTTTCATTCCTCTTTTTATTTTCATATTATGAATTTTCCGCTGATATTCCTCTACAATACTTAAAATTTCTAAAACCATTTCATCACTTTCACTTAATTGAAATTGTCCATTTTGAGACGATGTAAATAATTTTATACCTTCCCTTTTTAAAAAATGTAATAAAGCAATTCTTGCATGACCTCTTCCTAATCTTGTTTCATCTTGTATTAACAAAGCATCGACTTGATGTTCTTTTATAATTTGGAATAGCTGGAATAGCCCTTCTCTTTCTACTTCATAACCACTGGCCTGTTCGCCTATTGTTTCTAGAATACACATTCCCATCCGCTCACCTAATTCGGTTAGTTCACTCATTTGTCTATGTAATGATGTTTCTTGCGAATCCTTTTCTGTACTTACTCTCGCGTAAATTATTGCATTCATTAACTGTTCCCTCCATACGAACATGAAAACTACTTTAATAAAAAATAGAACTAACGTTTGTATATCATATCCTATCATGATATAATGAAAAAAATAAAGAGGAACGTATTATCTACTTTATAGGCAAGGGGGAAATTAGAATGAACAAACTATCGAAAAGGCAAGCAGAAATTTTAGCTTATATTAAAGACGAAGTAAAAATTAAAGGTTATCCACCTTCAGTTCGAGAGATTGCTGAGGCTGTTGGTTTAGCTTCTAGCTCTACAGTACATGGTCATTTAGAGAGACTAGAACAAAAAGGCTATATTCGAAGAGACCCTACGAAACCGCGTGCAATCGAGATTCTTGGCGATACAACTACGGTTGTGAATGAAGTACAAGCATCATACAGTGAAATCTATAACGATATTATTAACATTCCCGTAATCGGTAAAGTAACTGCAGGGATTCCAATTACTGCAGTCGAAAACGTAGAAGAATATTTCCCTTTACCGACATCTGTCGCACCATCTAACGAACAAGTTTTTATGCTACGAGTAGAAGGAGATAGTATGATCAACGCCGGTATTTTGAATGGCGATCTTGTAATCGTTAAAAAACAATTCACTGCTGAAAATGGAGAAATTGTTGTTGCCATGACTGAAGATAGTGAAGCTACTGTTAAGCGCTTTTATAAAGAAAGCGACCATTTTAGACTTCAGCCTGAAAATGATGCCCTGTTTCCAATTTTATTAAAACAAGTATCTATTTTAGGAAAAGTAATAGGAGTTTATCGTACATATCATTAAACTATTAAAGAGCAATGACATATTTATGTGATTGCTTTTTGTTTTTAACAAGCATAGTTAATACAAAATAAACTACACTGACTTATAATTAAGGGAGTTTTTATAGTGAGTAAATTCGAGTGGAGAAAAAGTTTAAAGGAAATTTATTTACCAAAAAATAAACCTATTAAAATTAAAATACCAACCTTTAAATATATAACGATTGAAGGCAAAGGCAATCCCAATAATGAATTATTTAAAGAAAATGTCGAAGCACTATACTCTTTAGCATATGCCATTAAAATGTTGCCCAAAAAAGGCATTGTTCCAGAAGGATACTTTGATTACACAGTCTTCCCTCTTGAAGGAGTTTGGGATTTAGATGAAGAAGGTCGAAAACTAGACTATTTAAATAAAGAACATCTTTTATATAAATTAATGATTAGACAACCAGAGTTTGTTACAGAAGATTTAGCTTACATCACTTTAGAACAACTTAAACAAAAAAAGAAAAATCCATTGTTAGCAAACGTAAAACTCGAATCGATTACTGAAGGTTTATGTGTTCAAACCATGCATATCGGAAGTTATGATGACGAGCCACGAACTTTTAAATTAATGGAAGAGTTCTGCATAGAGAATAATCTACAAAGAGTTCAAAAAACACATAAAGAAATCTATATTTCTGATGCAAGAAAAACTCAACCCGAAAAATTGAAAACTGTTTTAAGGTTTCAAGTCGAAGAACTTTAGACCAAAAAATAAAAGAGCTTGGTTAGTCCAAGCTCTAGACATACTACTAATTACGAATAACAAACCACATTTTAATTTATCACTTTATTATTCACTATAACTTTCAAAATTTTTTTCTAAGTCATCTCTAAACGCAATTGCTAAATAATTATCGATTATATTTCTAGTAATAGGTGATTGAAATACTTGACTCTTATATGCTCCACCATCATATTCAATTATATCAATCTTATTTTCAACCTGTTCATTTTGTACTTCATCAAAATATTTAATACTTACTACTACCCCGGAGTCATCAATCGTAATTAATAACTCTCTTTGATTTAATAACACTTCAATAACACTATCTTTATCAATCATAATATCAAACTCACCATTCGAAACTTCGATTTCCTTTTTTAAAGACTCCTTTAAATCAACAAAATATGATTCGAATTTTTCACACATCTTACTGTAAGCCATATTTTCTGTGACAGTTTCTTTATATATTGCTTTTGTTTTTAAGATGAATTCCCTTTTAAAATCCATATTTCCACTCCTTGTAATGATATAATTGGAGCATTTATATATTATTACTATTCATCATGCATTGAAAAATAGAATAACAGGAAGAATGTATTTAAAATTTTTTTATACAGATTAGCCTAAAGTAACAAACGGATCATTCCATCAGGACTTTTTACACGCTTTTTCGTAATTATTTTTAATAAAATTACACTTTTTCAATTATCCTATGAAAAAGTAAACTATTTTATTTAACTACTATCAAAAATTCGGATTATTTCGAACTAAGTTTGAGAAACGGTTGAGATTAAATTTTATGGTATTGAAGAATGGCATTTGGAAGTGGCTAATGACATATGGGGTAATAAATTTATTTTTATTCTTCTTCAAAAAATTAAATACCGAAATTATCTTTTAATCTATTAATTTAACAAAAATAATTTCAGGGTCTCCTTCATCCAAATGATCAATCAATCCACTTTCAATATATCCTAGAGATTGAAATACTTTTTGCATTTGGATATTTGACTTGTTAGTAGATGAAAATAATTTCTTTTCTGAAAAAATTTCAACATATTTCATGAGATTTTTTGCTATACCAAGCCTCCTCGTTTCTGGTGAAACAATTATTAAATCAATAAATAAATGGCCAAAGAAAAATTTATGATAAATCATAAAACCTACTATACTTTTATTCATTTCACATACAATACATCGATTTTCTTCAATTGATAGTTTAATTTGATTTTCTCTAATTCGACTTTCAATAATTTGTGAATCCAGAATTACGATCGATTCACAATCATTCATATCCGCATTTCTAATTACCACTATCGTTCTCCTTTTCTTAATTGGTTATAGGTAACTTTTCTATAAAATACTTTCAAACCCTTTTATGCATTAGGTTTAATATTAATAAACCTGCGCTTTAAATCATACAGGTTCACTTTATAAACGATTGATTTATAGATTAGATGGTTGCATTATTAACCGAGATAAGCACATCTGCACTAGTTTTATGAAGAAAATCCCTGTACCTAATGAACGATCCAGGGATTTTCTTATATAGCTGTTTTTTTTAGTTTTCTTTTTATTAACATAATTAGTAATAAATAAATCGGAATAATAATTTGAAGAGGAATGTGTAATAAATAAGGAACTTTTTCAATAAACTCATTATGTTGTTCAAAATAACTTGATGCTAACCATAATGAACAAACTAACATGATAATTGCAATAGGATAGACTAATTGTTCACTTTTATATACACCAAATAAATCTGCTGCTCCAGATACCGCACAATAGAAATAGACAGCAAGTTTCACGAAGTAATTGCATACCATAATCACCACAATAAAAGTATCTAACCTTTGAACAAAATCAGCAATATTAATATAACCAACAGCTGTTAAGAGTGGAAATATAGTTCTTTCTAGTTCAGAAACTCCCAATATTGCAGTGTTTAATATTGAAAATAAAGTCATAACAAGTCCTGAAATTAGTAGTGAGGTTATTCCTATCTTTGTTGCTTTCTTCTGATTATTTAAATATGGCAAGATCATAGTAAATGTAAGAATCTCACCAAAAGGATTTGTAACTAATATTGGAACCGCTTTTAAAACTGGTTTCCAGCCATTTTCTAAAACGGGTTTTAGATTATTGATAATAATTAAGTTAGAAATGATTTCAAATCCAATAAATAGAAAAGTAAGGAACATAATAAATAGAAAAATAACTTCATTTGCTCGTGCGAATGTTTCAAATCCTTTATAAGTTGCATACATAATTAAGATCATCATTAGTATTCCAATTGAAATTTTCGATGAAGCATTATATAGAGTTATCGTCATTAAATCTTCAAAATTCCGTAAAACTCGGGCACCAATATAAATAAAATATAGGATATAAATTAGTGCTATTAATTTTCCCATATACTTACCTAAAATATTTTGAATATATTTTGTAAATGGTATATCAGGAAAAATTGAATATAACATAATATACACATAAAATAGTAGACAGCTTAAAGCAAGTCCTATTAATAAACTCATCCAAGAATCTTGCTTAGCTATACCATATATTTCAATTGGTGGTGAAGAACCAAGAATAAACATAAAAATCATGCTAAAGAATTGAAAACCACTTACTTTTAATTTACGGTTCATTTTTATTTCCTTCTTATATGACTTCTATTTACTATTTTTTACTATTTCCTAATTTTCACCATTTAATTTCTTATTTATGAATTCATGTATCATTTGATTTTAACTAACATAGAAGCAATTTAGTAACAATAAAAAAATAGACTACCATAGTAGCCTATCTTTGTTAATTAACTTACTACGTTCGTTCTATAAACTTAATTACACATTCATTTGAACATCTGGCTGATCTTTATATTTCTTTTCTAGACCAGTTATGAGTATGTATCCAAAAATTAGGGCAGTAATGAGATATATTTCACTAGACAAAAGCACAGTGCTCATATAGTTTGGTAACATCAGGATACGTACTTTGGCATAAATCAATGGATATAATGCAATATATAGTGATGGCACACCCACAAAAACCATTTTTTCTAATTTGAAAGTCCATCTACCACTTTTACTGTTTTCTTTAAGTAAAGTTGGTAATCCGAGTAGTATCCCAATAATGATGTATAACAAAGGAGCATAAATTATATATGGGATGAAATTATAAGTTTCAGCTGTATGTTCTTTCAATAATCGTTGCACATGTAAGACAATGAAAATAGTAATAAAGAAACCAACAGAATATAAGAAGTATCGGATTGCTACCTTCAACGAAATAAAAATCCCTCCTTTTCTAGGTTTACCTTTATATATTCCTCAGATTACAGATTATACCTTTTTGCTTAGGAATACAGTAATTGTACTCCTGCTCGTAAATTCAATAAGGCAGTGTTCAATACTAAATTGACTACATTCGTTATAAAGGATCAAAAAAGTCGACTTCCGCATTCGGAAATCGACTTTTAATATGCTGTTATTCAATTAATGCATGCCATAGTCGCATAAGAACACAAAGTATTTTTTATTATATTATTAAAAGTTTTCTTTATATCCAATGTTGCTGAAATAGCTTTCCTTTGAAGGGCGAAGAATAAATACACCTAATATTAGTGCTAAAAATAGCATCATAAAACTACCAGCAATTACAGACATTTTAACTGATATATAATAAGTAGAAAATCCGATTAGTATAGTTGAAACTATGACTAATATTGCCTCAATGAAACCATAGATACTTCCGACTCTTCCCATTATTTTAACATTTACGTTAGATTGGTAAAATGTATCAAAGCCTGTATTTGCAAAAGACAACACAAAGGATAATAAGAAAAATCCAAACGCACCCATCGAAAAAGTATTAGAAAATGAATATACGATATATCCTATTGATACAAAAGTTGATCCAATCCCTATTAGCAAGGAGGGGTATAGTCTCTTTGCAAAAATTGAATTAATAATTGCACCAATCCCAATCCCTGCGCCTGCAATACTTACAAGAATACCATATTCTGTATTAGTCAAATGAAGAACTCTTTTTGAAAACACTGCTTCTAACGAATCAACAGCAGCCGTTAAAACTAATACACCCTTAAACAAAAAGTAAATAGTCATTACATAGATTGATTTACGACTGAATTTTAAAACCTCAGTAAAATCTTCTTAACTAATTCGAGGGAGATCTTCTCATTTTTTACATTTATAGCAAAGGATTTTTCCAAGAAATAAGAAGCTTAATTTTTTCCATCTTAACACCCCTAAATTAAATATTTTTCAATTTGTACAAATAAAAAACTCGCCCTCCAAGACCGTAGTCTTGGGGACGAGTTTACTTTATCGTGGTGCCACCCCAGTTTGTTAATATGTCATCACATTAACCTCATTAAGT
This sequence comes from Gottfriedia acidiceleris, assembly GCF_004138285.1. Lineage (GTDB taxonomy): Bacteria > Bacillota > Bacilli > Bacillales > Bacillaceae_G > Gottfriedia > Gottfriedia acidiceleris_A. The sequence continues at coordinate 29,161 of NZ_SCFN01000003.1, forward strand.
ACATTTTAAATATACCCATACTCTATAACAGGAGCGCCTGTCATACCATCTCCATCATTGGTTCCGAAATGAAACTCAGAGTCTTGTTTCAATAAATCATTCATACTCCTTTTCAGCAACTGGAGCTCTCTGGAATGAATGAATTCTATTTACTCTTCTCTTCGAAGTTTTTTTCATTTATTTTTTATTATTAAAACTTTTCTGTCTAATTTGTCTACTGTTTTTATTAGTCCTTATGCAACTAAACTGCCATTTACTTCTTTAAAAAAAGCTGCACCTAAGCAGATTTAAGATTATTGAACTAATGCACTGTGAGTTGTATAAGAACTTTACTTGATACTTTATGTCTTACTAATCTTTCATTGTCCTTCGAAAAATCCACTGAAATCTTTACTACTATTTATCATTAAGGATTTGTACTTCGTATTTCGGCTGAATAGATACTTGTGGATAATCTTTACGCCAATTCAATAACTTCCATTTATTTGGGTGATATGCCTTTATTTCTTTTCCAATTCCAATCACATCGCAATTCGCTTTTTGCATCGAATCAATAGTGGATTTACTCATCCTCTCAAAATGCTTGCTTAGAGCTTTTTCCATCTGATTAATATACTTAACTTTAACCTTTGAGAATTGATTCAACTTCCCAATTTCATATGCATTGATTTTCAAACGAACTTTGATGGTTGCTTTAGGTAAGCCTTTTGAATCTGTCGAAATAATGAATTTTGAATCTATTTCTTTTACGGAAAACCCATATTCACTTTTATTCTCTATATTATCTGATGGTTTCTCTTTATTATTTTCGAGTAAATCCCCTGTAAGATTTAACCTAACAAAGCGCTTACCTAATAACAACATCATCATTGTGAGTTGGTCTTTTGAAAGTTTAACTCCGGAGTTTACACCTTGTTTGTATAGAAAAGCCCCACTTATTTCAATAGCGTTATCTGACTTTTTAATGATAGGTATTGCAAGATATTCTAACATATCTCCTTGTGCTAATATTAAATTCATTATAGAAACATTTGGAATTATTCTTCTTTTTTCTGAGGTAAAAATATAATCACTTAACTCTTTCGTAAAATTATCATTATTAGATTCATCTTTAAAAAATTTAGCCAAATTTCCTTCGAATATTATAACAGGGGTGTTTATTGACGCATAGGGTGCATTCAACATAAAAGACAGTTCTGAAATAGGATACTTTAAAGCGAAATTTTCACTTAGTAGATATACTCTTATACTAGGCCCATAAAAAACACGATTTGAATAACTACCATTTCCGGTAGCTTTTAATAAACTTGGACCATTAAGTACCGTAACTTCTGACTTACTTACTCCATTACCTTGCCCTACACTTTTTAATTTTGTCTCAATTAAATGTATATCAATCTCATCCTTTTGATTTAAATCAAAACCTACAACATCCATTAATTTAAGATTTTTTAATGGTAAACGATCCCAACACCCAGTCAATAGTGGAATTAATAATATAATTAATAAAACAATATTAATTTTTTTCAATTTCTTTTCACCACATTATATATAAAGGTAATTTTTCCCTATTTTTACCCTTAAACTTTTTCCTATTCATTTTAAAAGTTATTTTAAGACGATGTCGTTAAAATTAATTTGATTAAACATAAAAAAAAGAGAAATAGTAAAATGTTCTGGCTTTTTACCACTTCTCTAATTCCACTATACTGCCCATTAGTTGAACAACAAAATTAAAACGATTCTTTATCAGAGCTTACTATTTAACCATACTTATTCTATGTAACCTCTTGTATTTAACAACTATTAAAGTTTCTTCATACTATAGTTAAAAACTGGAGCTGATAAAATGACTAATTGGATCTACATTTCTACATCAAACCGCCAGCTGAAACTTTTCGACGGCAACAATCTGCTTAAAACTTACCCAATCGGTGTAGGAAAGATGCTTACTCCTACTCCTACAGGAACTTATACAATTATTAATAAAGATCCAAATCCTGGTGGACCTTTTGGGGTACTATGGATGGGACTATCCGCTCCACATTACGGAATTCACGGAACTGATAACCCTGCAACAATTGGTCACTTTGTTTCACATGGTTGTATACGAATGTACAATAAGGATGTTCTTGAGTTATCTTCAATGGTTCCAATTGGTACAGGTGTCGTAATTCATCAATAAACAAAAGATGATTTTCTAACATTCTTGTTAAAAAAAAACACCTAAAACCACAAGAACTGTAAACCTTGTAGATTTTAGGTGTTTAATAGATTGGTTTATAAAATCTGCAGTCTCGAGAACTGCCTTATTCTTTAATTGTTTGGATTAAATACAATCTTTTGATTCCCTTCATAAATAACAGCTGTTTTTGTTGGAATCGTCTCATTTCGGTAATTGAAATTTTTATCTGAAAAGTTAACAATAACTTTGAGATTTTTACCGAATTCGGTAGATTGAACAGTCCGATCTTTTGTAAGGATTTTATAATTTGTCATTTCTTTTTGTACTGCTTTTTCATGAAATGGTGACCATATTTTTAAATTCCTCCATAGTTGTAAGCATAATGCTGCTTTGTGACATGAATGTTACAACTAGGAAGAATGTTAAAAACCCTTACTCTACTGTAAGGGTTTGGGTTTTGGAAAATGAATTGAAAATTGAATGTTTCCATCTATTAATTTCACATCATGTTTTAACTGATGACGATTTAAAATCGATTTTACAATCGCTAGACCTAAGCCTGTTCCTGTTAAATGTTTATTTCGGGATTCCTCCATAACATAAAAAGGTTCCCAGATTTGCTTAATTTGGGTGGCATTTTTAAGATTTGTTTCATTTTTAATGATGAATACAATTTCCTCATTTTCCTCATAAATCTTAATGTTAATTTCCGGATTTTTTGTATATTTAATTGCATTACTAATTAAATTATTAAATACTTTCTCGATTTGGTCACGATCTACTTCAATATTTAGTTGATTCGTTTTAATATATTCTTTTTTTATAACGAAATTATTTTGATTCAATTCGATTTCAAAGTTTTCCAAACTAGAATCAAAAAGCTTGATTAAGTCAAATTGTTCAATATGTAATATTTCACGTTCAATTCTTGATAACTCTAATAATTTATCGATTAAACGGTTTATTTGATCTGTTTGTTTAATGATTGTTTCAACATAGGTTCCATCATCTATTCCGTCTTTAATGCCTGCCGAATAAGCTTTGATTAAAGCCAGTGGTGTTTTAAGTTCATGAGAAATATCTGATATGAACGTTTTTAAATTTGCATTCCGTTGATTTAAATCATCATGGGCAATCCTCAATTTGTCACTCATTTCGTTAATACTTTTAGCAAGTTCTTCGATTTCATCATTTGTTGAAATTTTTGCCTTTTTAAATTCTAATTGAGCGATTTCTTTAGAAATATCTTTTAACTCTTTTAATGGATCTGTTATTTTTTTTGACCAAATCCAAACCATTAAAATCAACATTAAAATCAAGAAAATCATAATATAAATAGTAAACTTATTTACGATTTGAACAGCATCACTTAAATAAACAATAGAGACACCAACTACAATAAATACATTATCCTTTTGAATAAAATCGACTAAAAAACTCGATTTCAACTTACCTTGATCGTATATTTTACTTATTCTTTTACCACTTTTAACTTGTTTTAATGTTTCTTCTGTAACCCAAAATTTATTTAATGTTACTCTTTTTTGATATAAATTATCTCTTAATAATCCATTAAACTGGTCTAAATTAGTTTGAATTGGTTCATAAACGATTGTTATATTATTTTTTTGCTCCAAATGATTAATTGATTGTTTAAACTCCGCCATCGGCATCTTGTTTATCGCAGTTGAAAGTTCATGTACTCTATTTTTCATCTGAAATAAGTAATATTTAGGTAATAAATACGAATTGATAATTAGATAGAAAATAAAAACAAAAAGAATACATGCTGTAATTGTTATCGATATTTTTCTTCCTAATCGATTCATTTTTCTTTTATAAGACTGTATCCTAAACCTCGATGTGTTTGAATAAGATCTTCTCCTATTTTTTCTCTTAATCTCCTTATATGGGTATCCACTGTTCGATCATCTCCATCATAATCAATACCCCATACATTAACTAACAAATCCTCACGTGACAAGATGTTTCCGCGATTACGAACAAAACAGCTTAATAAATCAATTTCCTTTTTCGTTAAATTTAAATTTCCGTCGTTTCTAAATGCTATTTTACCTTTAAAATCTACTTTTATATTACCAATTACTATAAGATGCTCCTCTTTTAGTAATTTTTTAGCTCTAGTAATCAAGACACCCGGATGGAACGGCTTTCGTACATAATCGTCAGCTCCTAGTTTAAGAGCTTGTAATTCGTCCTCATCATAACTTTTAGCTGTAAGCATTAATACTTTTGTTTCACCATTTTTCTTTATTTCTTTACACACATTAATCCCACTATTATAAGGCATCATCCAATCTAAAATAGCTAAATCAATTTTATGACTATAAAAGATTTCGATAGCTCGTTCTCCGTCTTCTGCTAAGAAAACGTTATATCCTTCCTTTTTGAAATATGCCTGTAAGATCTTTAGCATATCTTTTTCATCATCAGCGATTAGAATATTGATTTTTAATTCCTCCGTTCAATTATGTTATTTTGTCACTTTCATGTAACAAAAGGAGCTTAAACTGTTCTCGAGGAGTGAAAACATGAGGATAATTGAAATTTTAGTCAGTGCTCTATTTATTTTATTTACAATCATAATTGTATCAATTCATTCATAAAAGGCAGGTTATAAACATGAAATATACCATAAAATTTCGAAAGATCGTTAGAAGATTAATAGTTTTTACGTTGTTATTATTAATTTTTCCTATTATTTTATATAGTTATTCAAAAAGTATTGAACCAAAAATGTTGGATGTAAATCAAATAACAATAACATCAAATTCCGTTTCAAAGCAGATGGAAGGAATGAAAATTGTTCAATTTAGTGATAGCCATCTAGGTGCTCATTATACATTAAAGCAATTAAATAATGTTGTCGATCAAATTAATAAACAAAACCCTGATTTAATTGTGTTTACTGGTGATTTAATTGATAATAGCGCTTTATACAATAAATTAGATCAAATCCCTGCTGTACTTCAACAATTAAAAGCAAAATATGGTAAATATGCTATTTACGGTAATCATGACGTTGGTGGAGCTGGGAAGAAAATCTCATCATCAGTTTTCATAAAATCTGGTTTTACAATTTTAGAAAATGAACAGAAAGAAATCGTCTTAAAAGATCACAGTAAACTAAATATTATTGGTTTGGATGACTATCTTTTAGGGAGACCAAATCCGGATGAAGCATTTAGGAATATACAAAAAAACGCCTTTAATCTCTTACTAGTACATGAACCCGATGTAGCAGAGCGCCTTAAAGAGTATCCGATTGACTTACAACTCTCTGGTCATAGTCATGGTGGACAAGTAAAACTTCCATTTCACGAAGCAATTTATACCCCACCATTAGCAACTATTTATACTGAAGGATTATATAAAATAAATCATCATATAAAACCATTGAATTTATATGTTAATCGGGGGATAGGAACAACAAGGCTTCCGTTTCGATTTTTTAGTGTTCCAGAAATTTCAGTTTTTACTTTAACAAGTAAATGATAAAACCCGCAAGGAAATAAGACTTCCTTGCGGGCACATAAGTAATTCTTTATCAATAATTAGCAAAGTTTCAAACTTTTTCAACGAAGTTCACAATGTGTTCGTCATGTATTCAAATCACTTTGCAATGAAGGGGTTAGGACATTGGACTAAAATCCTTCCAGATTGTTACTGATAAGAGTTCGTGGGTAATGTCATTACTAAACCAAGTTTCATTCCATTCTGCCTGACTTCTCTCAAACCTCGTTCGTTCTTCATATTCTTCTATATTTAATAAATAAATTGATGTAATAATATTGTTCATCTTCTCTTTGCATAAAATTCATTCCAATATTTGAAGGCTCTGAATGAAATTTTAAATGTGCTGACTTTTTTAATCTTGATTTAAAATCCTCTAAATACTTCTATTCAAACTTATATTCAAATAAGACGGTAATCATTGTTTTAACTCATTTCTATTATTAGTTGTCTAATAGCTAAACACTATTATAAGTATTCAATTTCTTATTTATTCTTAATAACAAATTATACATAATGGATTTAAATTGAGAGGATATTATAAAAAATGGAAATTTCTATAAGAGGTGCTTATGGAAGAAACAAAATCACTGAACTCATATGAAAATATTAATAGTCTTATTTGGAAATTATCAATTGGTTCTGCATTAGCATGGGAAATTTCAAAATTTTTTGGTTCATCACATCCCTACTTAGCTCCAGTTTCTCTTATTCTTACTGTTCAATCAACAATTGACAAAACAATTAGTTTATCGATTAAGCGAGTAATTGGAACAATGATTGGAATTGGAATTACAGTAATTATTGCGAGTTATTTAAAAGTCACTGGATGGAACTTAGGACTTTTGATTCTGATTGGTACATATATTGCTAAATATTTAAAATTAGACAAAAAAGTACTTCACCAGGTCGCTCTCACAATTCTATTTGTCTTTGCATTTGAACACCAATCAAAGGATTATGCGATGGATCGAATGAGGGATACGCTTGTAGGTGTCTTGACTGCTGGATTAATACAATTTGTTTGGGCTTCACTCATATCAAGAAAAAAAGAATTGAAATAGTTACTAACCTGATTTGTTCATTTTTTCAATTTTTAAGAGGATTAAATTAGAATGCTACCTAATTCAATCCTCTTTAATCTTTAGGTTATTCAACCATGTTGCAGTACAATAGAACTTCAGTCTTTCATGTTTTCATAAAAGACAATTCTATTACCAAATGGATCTCCCACCCGAACCTCTCGTGTTTTCCAAGGTGTTTCTTCGATGCCAGGGCGAGCATATTTATATTTCTTTGAAAGTAGCTTTGAATGCAGTAACTCTAAATTTTCTACCTCAATTCTAATAGCTGCACCCGGACTACAATCACCATGGTGCTCAGAAAGATGAATTACACAATTGCTATAAGATATTTGCATATATAAAGGAAAATCATCTTCAAATCGATGCTCCCAATCAATCTCAAATTCTAAAAATGTTATGTAAAATTCTTTAGCTTTTACTTCATCAAACATACGTAGAATAGGTATTGGACTTTTCATAGAAATTTCCGATGTGCTCATTTCTTTTCTCTCCTTTTCTTTTTAAATTACTAACTTTTAACAAGTTCATTTAGCTTATTGAATTAATAATTCCTTGAATTACTTTCATACTCTCAATGTCCTTTGAACGAAGCTTGCGTCCCGTACCTTTTTCATAAACCATTTTTTCTTCAAGTAACTGATATGGGTTTAGGACATTAATTGAAATACCTTTTAAATTATATTTTCGAATTGGCAATGCATCATTTCTCCATTCCCAGTCTGGAAAACCATTCGCTATGATTTTACCTTCTTCTGAAATTCTAACAAATACAAAACTCACATCTATCTCGTCTTTTATGAAATCTGTTTGAAGCATACTAATTGGAATTTTCTTAAATCCAGCATTAACCATTGCCCTTTCTAACTCTTCTCGATATTGGATTAAAGTGACTAAATCAATATCTGAGTGTTCGCGAGTAACTTTTCCAAGCAGAAAATCAATTGCCCACCCTCCTCGTAGCCAGAGATGAAATTTTAAATTTAAACAAATTGTGTTTATTTCATTGAGGATCTTTAACTGTTTTTCTACTAAATTGTTATTGTCCAATTTCCACACCCTTTAAATTTGTATAAGTTAGTTCATAAAAATCCCAAGTTTGATAAAATTACTATTACGATAACTGAAAAAACAAAAGCAAGTAACACAGTTTTATACCTACTCTTCTTTCTTACATCTTCAACATAATAAAAATCATCATTTCCCATCAGCGCTCCCAAGACTAGATAGACTAAAAGAGATACTGGCAAAAATACGAATACCAATCTAACAAGAATTGATGGAATCAATAGAGCTTCTGCAATCCCTCCACATACACCTAAAAATACATAATCTGTATTTGATTTATATAGCCTATTTCTATTCATTCTTTCTTCCTCTTTTAAAATTCTTTTTTGCTATGCATGTTATTCATTTACTTTATGTGTTTTCAAATAATCATCAATTAGATTCTACTTATTAAAAAAGAATTACTGAATCTGTTATAACCTTTTATAAATAACAAATATATACGTAAAATTTCAATAAGTTAATTCTTTATCAACCTCAGTCTATCGGTCCTTGTACCACTTATTTATCAACTTCTTCACATTCTCATTCGGACTCCAACAATTAAATTTATAGTTCGTCATTGTTTCAAATCCCAATCTACTACAATAATATTTCATACCTTTTACTTGTTTCTCTGCTTTAAAATGCTGGCACGTTGCGCAGCAATGGAAATCTTTCATAAAACCTCCTAAGATGAAAACAAAACTTTAATTTAATTACATTCTCCAACAGATTTAAAGCTCCTTTTTTATAAAGCAAATCTGGAATTAAAACAAAAAAGTGAGCAGCAATAGGCTACTCGTACTACTTTCTACTATTAATTTTAATTGAATTTTTATTTTTTAAATTGAGCACAAAATCACATTTACTTTTTATTTAAACATTTTAGTTTCTTTTCAATTTTTACGGTTATTTTCTTCATAATCACAGAAAATAGTAGTGCATAGTAATTAATGGAAAAGGAGATTTACCGATGAAGCTTTGGATTACTTCAATTTTCTCTATATTAGTAGCTCTATCTACTACCTGCTCTTCAGTATTTGCTGAACCTAATCATAAGCTTGCTATAGTGATTGATGATTTTGGTAATAACATGAAAGGAACGGACCAAATGCTTTCACTGCCGATCCCACTAACAGTTGCCGTCATGCCTTTTTTGCCTTCTACTAAAAAGGATGCAACTGTTGCTCATTCTAAAGGCTATGAAGTAATCGTTCATTTACCAATGGAACCAAGGAAAGGGAAAGCAAGTTGGTTAGGACCAAATGCGATAAAGACCAACTTAAGTGATGAAGAAATTCGAAGAAGAGTCCTAGCCGCTATTGATGACGTCCCATACGCAATAGGAGTAAATAATCATATGGGTTCAAAAGCAACTTCCGATGAGAGAGTAATGCGCATTGTCTTAACAGCTTGTAAAGAAAGGGGCCTATTTTTTTTCGACAGTAAAACGAATTATCGGAGCGTAGTTACTAAAATTGCAGATGAGATAGGCGTGCCGGTCATTGAAAACAAATTATTTTTCGATGATTTATACACTTATAAGCATATTGAAAAGCAAACTCGATTACTATTAGAAAAAGTAAGAGTAGAACCAACTATGATTGCAATTGGACATGTAGGAGAACCTGGCGAAATTACGTCAAATGTAATAAAGGAATACATACCTAAAATAAAAGAAGAAGCTAAATTTGTATTTTTATCAGAATTAGTAGAAAACCTACCAATCCCATTACATTAAGAACTGACTGAGATATACAAAAAATTAGGAACCGCTATTTTGCGATTCCTATATTTTTTGATATGTGTTCGTTAAAGTACTCTTCAACCTCATTAATATTATTGACGACCAATATTTTATCATTGTAATTTATAAACTTTTTAAAGAATTTTGGTTTACCCACTTCTTCAAAATACTTATTCCATTTAAACATTTTGAAGAATATTTTAAGTGTCGGTTTATAATTTGACTTCTCTAATCTAAGTTTTTGTAAGAAATACCTTTTAATGATTCGAAAGGTTCTAACAGAATAGCTAGTATCTAAAAAAATAGTCAACTCTGCATTTAGAAAACTATTAACTACCCATTCTTCATTATGAACACCTTCAATAATCCATTTATCCGAACAAATGAGTGTATCTAAATAGCATTCTCTTTCTTGTTCAGAACGTCTGATATCTTTATGACCCTTTTGCCTTTTCCATACAACATTATCTAACTCATAGTACGGTATATTTAGCTTTGTGGACATTTGTCTTGCTAATGTCGTCTTACCACTTCCAACTGAACCAATGATATGTATTTTCTTTGGTAGTTTATTTTTCACTTAAATCACCACCTATCTTAAACATTGATTCTATATTATTCGATTTAGTACTTAAAATGACCTTGTTACTATTTAAATCTTTATGAATAAAAAATAGGAGCTGATCTAGTCAGCTCCTATTTTTATTTAATCGTTCTGCTATTTAATTTAACTACATTATTTACGCCAAAAAGTCGTATATTCGGCTTTATCTTGAATATTGAACTCAATCATTTGCTCAAGCAATTCGTAATTGACTGGGACTTTCCAAGGTATACGAAACAAACCTTTTGTAGCACTATAGCCAGCCTTTCCAATTTCATCAGCAAAGTGCTCAATACCTTTTTCTTCGGGTGAAACGCTCATATGTTGCTTCGCGGTCGAAATGCCAATGATGAATGTGCCATGATTGGAAAACATAGGCGTATTCCACTTAATTTGTGGCTCTAGGCTAGGAAATTTATTTGAAATCCAATCCAAAATTTCAGCAGTCCGCTCACGGTGGTCTGGATGATCAATACCTGCTAAATATTCTGCAAAAACTTGCATGTCGGTTCCTCCTCAAGCAAAAATTATGTAGATATGTAAAACTTTTATTTAAACTATATACATTTAAATCCATTCAGTCAAAATTCCTTCAAAGTTTTATCATTTAATAGCTATTTCTCTACTTATTTTTTCATTCGAAAACCCTTATTCTACTATGTACTCATTAAAAAGTCATATTATCACTCATTGAAAAAAAAGTAATAATTCCTAAAACTAAAATTATTATCAAAATTATCTGTATGCATATTCCAACAATACTGCAAACCCTTCCTGAAATTGCTAGACCTTTCCCTTTTTCATTCGAGTGATTAATTTCGGCAATACTTTTTCTAGAAATAAATAGACCTATTATACCAAGTATGAACCCAATATAAGGAATGATTATCGATAATACGCCTAAAGTTAATGAAGAAATAGATTTACTATTTGTTGTTCCCAATTCAATATCCCCCAATGATTTTAAAATAAGATTTAATATAAATAATAAAATTTTAATTCTAAAATAGTGCACAATTACCAGTCTATTATTTATATTTTTATTTTAATATTACACCAACAACTTATTTTTGTAATTTGGGGGAATTTTATCTTTTTCCAAATTTAAATTCTTATCAATATATGGATCTAAAATTAATTAATCCTTGTCTTTTAAGACATGTATTCTTGGTAAACTATATAAAAATTAATCTATTAATATGAAAGGTATATAAAACCAAATAGGATCGAAATAATTTCCATCCTTAATTGTTTATTTCTTTTTCTCTTAAATAATTTTCATAAGCTTCTTTTACCTTATCAGATTTCGGTACAAGTCTTTTGCTTAAATCGTTTAAAAGATATAACGCTCTAAACAAAGTACCAGCTAAAATTCCGAAACCTATAATTATTCCAACTTCTCCTATCATCGAAAGAAAAATACCTAAAATGGTTGCTAGTACGATTGATAATAACAATTTCATAGGATTGCCTCTTCCCTAGTTTTTCCTACCCAATCAATGTAAATTTCCCTTTTCTGATTTTCACCATAATTGAATTAGTATTTATATAACATCCTAATTCTCCTATTATTATGCAAGTTCTAAAGGCAAATAAGCATAGTCTCCGTCCCTAATAATCTCACACTTTTTAACTAAAATCGGATAATTAAAAATCGGTCCATCTATCACGGTAGTATGGAACTCACCACTTTCTCCGCATGGATCAATACCTCGATTTTCAAGCTCATTCACAAATTCATGAGTTAATGTTCGACCTAAATCTTCTTCTCTCATTCCTAACGATAAGTTGACTGTTACAACAATCGTTTGAAAACCTCTATTAATAAACTCATCGACAGCTTCACGGTGATTCATTTCCCATAAAGGCATACCAAGCTTTAATCCAACATTTTTTGTAACCTTATCATGCCAACAATCTTGAGCAGGCATATCTATGTCACCCGTTACTAATACATCTGCTCCATGATTTTTTGCATTTTCTAATAGCTGTGTAAATACTTTTTCATATTCCTGCCAACTTGCCACCCCTGTATAAACAGGTAATCCGATTGATTCAGCTTGAGCGCGTACTAGTTCGGGAGGCATTCCGTGGGATCTAGAACGTTTCCCTTCTTCCTCTAGCATAACGATTAATCCAACCGCTTCCCCTAATTCCATAGCTTTATATAAAGCTAGTACACTATCTTTTCCTCCGCTAAAGGAAGTTATAAATTTACGACCATTCGAATTATTTTTCCAGTTTACCTTTTCTACCATTTAAATGTTTCTCCTTTGTTTTTATGACTTTTTCACAATGTTTATAAAAACAAACTAAAAATCACCTTTTACTAATATTCAAGATAAAATCCTCCAAAAGTATGTAAAGATGGATTTCTAAAGTGCAACTTCATTGTAACCATTTACCAAATAAAAAGAACTGCTTTCACAGCTCTCTTTTAGATGAAAAACGAATTTATTGTATTTGTAATTAATAACAATCTACCCAATGAAATATGATATTTATGTGATTATTTCTTTATGTAATAAAGCATAGCAAGTTGACCTAATTTTTCTACTTTCGTTAAAGTGTATTTTTGGGTAATATCATCTCCAGTGTAAAGGGAGATTCCTTTCCCTAAAACAATTGGAGCAATAGCAAGTTGAAATTCATCAATTAAATTTTCTTTAAAAAATTCTCGAGCTAGATTCCCTCCACCAATTAACCATATATCTTCACCAGGTTGTTGTTTTAAATCATGTATAAAAGTTTTAATATCTTCATTTATAAAAGTAGCATATTCATCTGAACCGGTTGTGGATTTTGAAAACACATAGTTTTTATATGAACTATAAGGATACTCCATAACAAATCCGCGAACGACTTCATATGTTCCTTTTCCCATCACAACAGTGTCAATTCTTTCTAAAAGTGTATTATAACCAGAGTCTCCTTCTACTTCTGTTGTTTCTAGCCATTCTAACGTATTATCATTGTTTGCTATATAACCATCAATAGAAGTACCAATGTATAATATAATTTTACGTTGTTTTTCCATATTAAATCTCCTATCTTTAGTTTTGAAGTTCGTATTTGCTCATTACTTATTCATTAATCTAGTATAATTGAATGTATCAATAATATGCTATTAGAAATAGTGGGAATCCTTATCTACTATTAATATATTTGAGACTGTCAAAACCATTTTTGAAAAAAACAGCTAAATAATAAAATAAACAGTGGAAAGGTACGTTTTCCCACTGTTTTGAATTTCACATTATGAATTTCTGTACTTAGCGAACATTAGTTCATCATGATATTTATCTAGATCCGGCAATTTTAAATCTTCGGCAATCATAAGTTCAGCTTCTCTATCATATTCTACCCTTACAAATTGGATCGAATTAGTTGAATATGAACCATCAAGAATCGCATATGAAGCTGAAGTTAAATCAAGGGAATTTCCAACACTTCCTACATTGCATAAAATTCCGTTTTTGAAAGTTTCCAAAAAGGTAGTATGTATATCTCCATAAAAGATGATATCAGGAGTCTTATCATTTTTGTTTGAATTTGTTATCTCACTATTTTCAAACATACTTAACCGTTTTTCAATTGGATGAAAAGGTAAAATCCTCTCAAACTCACTCCTTGGTGAAGCGTGAAAAAACCTGATTAATTGTCCATTTAATTCAAGGTCAATATGAAATGGTAATGAAGCTAGAAATTGATAGTCTTTTTCTGTTAATCGGTCTCTAAACCATTGAATAAAATCATTTTCTGCAGGTGACTGAATAAATACATCCCAATTGCCACGGACTACTTTTTCGCAATTTTTTTGAACGAGCTCTATACACTCTGAGCCTTGAGGCCCCTTACCAATTAGATCACCTAAGCAAAAAACCCTCTCAATTTGTCTAGAGCGAATGTCTTTTAAAACTGCTTCTAATGCAGTTCTATTTCCGTGGATATCCGAAATAATTGCTATTTTTGTCATGATGCTTCCTCCTGTTCTCAAACATTTGCATTTTACATCAAAGACCCAATCTAACTATGCCTTATAAACTAGCAAACATTTATTTGTATTGAAATTGTTAAAGGGAACTTCTCATATTTGTTAACCATTAAAATATTCAATTTAAAAGAATATTTATCCTTCCTTATTATGTTACTATAAAAGAAAAAAGGAGCTATTTTTTAGCTCCTAGTTTTATTTTTTTACGAGTTTTAAAATTAATTTTTTTAAATATAAACCTATGAATCATCAGAAATGAATAGCATTATTATTTAAATAATAATTATAGTGTTTTGTCATACTTACTTCTAAATAATCAAACGAATTTATTAACTCTAATGCTTTTTCATTGTTATCATAATTTGTATCTACATTCGGTAAATTTACTATTCTATTTTTCAATGTAGGGTGTGTAGCGTATTCTGTTTCATTATCACTTAAAGCTTTACCTAATGACTCCTCAATTTGCTTCTTGTAACTTTCAATATGCTCACGGTAATAGCTAAAGTAATCTTCAAATTGAAAACCATGAACAATTTTCTCAGTCATTTGTTCATAAATTAATCGATTAAAAACATGACCATGACTTATTAACTTGGACAAAGCCTCTTTATAATTTTCATTTCCACACATTTTTGATGCTATATAATCCGCTCTGTACTCCATTTCTCTAGAAATTTTCATATTAAATTTGTGAAAAATTCTAAGATAATACTTCATAAGTAAATTTGGTAAAATCATTGGAATCGAGAGTATTACTGGACGACGACTACGGTAATTAAATACGGATGAAATATATTCTAAATACTTATTTGTAAAACTATTAACCTTATACTCAACTATTAGAGTCAAGTTCTTTATTTTTTAATTCATGATAAAAATGTGCCTCACTTGCATTCATATATGGAAACAACCATAAAAACCCAATCCCAATCGTGAAGATACATAAAATAATCCAACCAATAAAAGAAATGTCCAAACAAAACAATTTCCACTTATATCCATCCATCATTCTTCTACTCTTTGTAATGGCATCATTAGGTGTCAAATGTGGTTCTTCAATAAATATGTATGGCGCCATTCTATATGAATATGATTTTATAATGCCTGGAACAATCAAAAGCAATGTCCAAAGCGTAGAATATAAAAAAGTTAAGAAATTTAGTAAAAATGCATTTAAATATAAGTTCAAGTTTGTAAAATAATAAAATATTGTTTGTAAGGAATAAGGTTGCTTATCTTCCTTTGTCGCAAAGGCAAATAACCGTGTACTCCCAATAGTAATAATTGCCGTAATAAATAAACTGTAAATAAACGTTAGGTAGTCATCCCAATTAATTATATAGGATATGTATTTCGTCAATTCATTTTCAATGGGATTCGGGAAATATGTAGAAAGTCGATTTTCAACGAATGTAGTTAATAGCAGCACTAAGATCGTATATCCAACAAATTTTTTCCAATTCCCACTCAAGGTATCCCTTGCTTTTGAGCGTATTTCTTCTAGGTACATGAAAATGCCTCCTTTCTGATTATAAATATAAAATTCTACATTTTTCTACAAATACCTTTTTTAAGATTATGTCAATATTTTTACATTGTATTTATCCACTCAATTTCTAGCACAAAAAAACATTCCATAAGTAAAAATGGAATGTTTTCTAAATTCTAGTTTATTTTTTCAAACCCATTGCTTGTTTAATAGCCTCATAGATATAAGTGTTTTCATATGTTCCTGATAAACGTTCTGCTCCTGCACCAATTGCTGTTAAAGGAACAGATACACCACCGTGACCACTTGTTGTCCAGTCAATCATGAATTGATTGCTACTGTTTGCCACATTAAATGGACCGTCTTCTTTAGAAATTCCATCGCCTGACTCATCTTTTGTGTCCACATCTTCAATTGATAAGCCGCCACATTCATGGTCTGCTACTACTAGAACAAGAGTGTCAGGATGTTTCATTGCATATTCCTTAGCTACAGATACTGATTTATCAAGTTCTTGACCAGCCTTGATCATTTTTTCAGCATTATTCTCATGAGACATTTCGTCTGTTCCTTCTTCTTCTACCATCAAGAAGAAACCTTTTTTATTATCCGATAGCGTATCGATCGCTTTTTTTGTCATGTCAGGAAGAGAAACTACTGGATCATATAAATCGCCTTTTCCCTCTTCTCTTTGTTCGAACATTTCTTCATTTGCAAAAAGACCTAACAACTTACCGTTTTTCGCTTTTTGAAGCTCATTTGCATTCGTTACGTAATTGTAGCCAAGCTTTTTCGCTTCCTCAACAAGATTTCCTTGTGTTCCTTTACTTTGTTCAGAAGAGTCCTTTGCTGGGTGATCTTCGTAGCTTCCAGCATTTCCTGCAGGATACCAAAAGTCCTCTCCTCCACCTAATAGAACATCGACTTTGCTGTTTTCAAGATACTGCTTAGCAATGTCACTTTGTTTTGAACGATCAGTTACATGGGCACCGAATGCTGCTGGAGTTGCATCCGTAATCTGGCTAGTTGTGACTAAACCAGTTGATTTCCCAGCTTCTTTCGCCATTTCCATGACGGTTTTTACTGACTTCTTGTTTGCATCAACACCAATTGCCCCATTATACGTTTTTACCCCTGAAGCCATAGCAGTAGCCGCAGCTGCCGAATCTGTTATAGCAGTAGTTGAGCTAGTATGTACCAATCCAGCGTATGGCATATCATCCATTGCTAGTTTACCAGTTTGTCCAACAGTAGCCAGTCGGATCGCTTCACGGTGTGCAGCCCCCATTCCGTCTCCAACAAAAACAATCACATTTTTTGCCTTTCCTTGCTTGTGACTATTATCGGATCCTTTTGCATCTACGAAATGATTAAATCCAAATGTTGTTGCAGTTGCAATTGTTAAAGCAGCACTGATAATCGTTTTCTTGTTCCCCATGAATAACACTCCCTACCTGAATATTTTCTTACTTTCAATATAAAGGAAGAGTATTTAGGAACTGTATAGATACTGTAAATATGGTATAAATTTGTATGAATAATTTGTAATTTTTGTTAAAGTGGCTCTTTCAACTTTTAAATTTGGTCCTTGTTTTATATTTGAATTGTAATAAATAGTATTTAACAGAGCAAAGTAAAAAAAGAATCAATTTGTAGATTCTTTTTCGCTATCAAACTATGATCTTTTAGATTTCTTAACGATTCTATTAAATAGTACAAAAACTGCAACTAAAATAATTAAGACTAAACCAGGAAAAACGAAATTAAGCATTTTAGACCAGCCTTTCAGGTAGCAATGTTTTTATATGGTTCGCTATAGTTCTACTTTTCACCTTTATTTCTATTTTCAATATTTGTTCACATTTGATATTAATTTTCTTTTATTTTTCTCCGATGGAATTGTTGAAGGACTTTGCCATTACTAAATTTAAGGGGGATACAATGTATTTTTTAAAAAAAGAAAACTACACAGATCATAACGGAAGGAAAAACATCTATATCCAGGAAATATTAATATGATCGGCTTTTCAATAACATTAGATCCCATTGAATTTTTTATTGTATTTTTGTTAGTATTAATACCATATTTTGTGCAGATAAAATGGATTAGTAAAACATTTACAAAGCAAAGATTTTATCATTTTACAATATGGTTTTTTTACTACTTATCTTTAGTAAAAGTTGTCTTCTTTCCAATTACGTATTTCTATAAAAAAAATCCTGAAATAACTAGTAGGCTCTATTATCAATTTTCACCGTTTTACACAATTCTTAAATCAATTGACCATGATCTATGGATACAAATAATAGGAAATATTCTTTTGCTATTTCCAATTCCAGTTCTCTATGTAGTACTAAAAAGAAAAAATCTGCCGTTTCATAAAATTTTTTTAATTGGTCTTTTACTGTCTCTATCCATTGAAATAATTCAGCTGGGAATCAATTATGTAACAGGATATCCTAATAAAGTTATGGATATTGACGATGTAATCTTAAACGTAAGTGGTATATTATTAGGTTGGATTATTTCGAGTGTATACTGGTGTTGGTATATAAAACAAGTAAAACTCTCCAGACAATCTGGTGGTTTGAACTAGTCCTATAAGGCCATATTAAAAGCCAGCAGTCTATCCTGGTTTAACCTAGATCAATGCCTGTCCAAATTAATTTGTAGTGCATTAGATGTATTTTCCATTTGGTCTTCAAGCGATTACCTTCTTCTTGTTTTGCAAATATAATATACAACACAAGAACCGTACCTTTGACAAAAAAAAACATCCCGCCCAAGCATTTTGCGGGATGTTGCTTTAACTATTATTTTTTTGGAAATTTTGCATTTGAATCTGTTTGCTTGGCTTGGACCTTAAAGCTGACTTTTAAGGCAACTCCTTGCAGTTTGTTGTCTGCACTATCTTTTAAACGTAATTTTAAATCGATCTCGATTTTGTCGTTTGCTTTTAAGCGGTCTGAATCATCCTCTCCCTTACCCGGAAGCAGGTTGTCTAACGTCGTCTGCAGATCGTCAAGTTCGATCCAGTCAATGTCCGATATGGTCTCGCTGTTATACAGCATCGTCGGTTGTACTTCATAATTGCTCAACAGCTTATCAATCGAAACGCCAGCTGGTGCATTGTCAATCGTAAAATGGACTTTACCGCGGATAAACATATCATAGTCGCCTGTATTCTTAATCAAGATTGGTGACATTTCGCTTATTTGGGAAGGCGCAAGCTTATCTGGAGAAAACGTCAATTGCTGCTCACTTTGCCCGTTATTTATCTCAAATGTTCCGTTTTGGACCATTCCGCTTGCGGTCATTTGCGCGGTAAACCATGAATAGGTTCCGTATCCGGCCCCAACCACTAAAGAACCTGCCAATGCGGTTCCGATTAACGCTTTTTTCACCTTACTCATTTTCATTTCGGTGTTCCTGCCTTTCTAGTTTTTTAATGCTGAACGTTCGTTTCATTTTGATTCCCAAAAATGCCGAGACGCTGAAAGATTTCGAGTATCACCACTAACAAGAGCGGCAGTTCAATCAAAAGGAAAAAACCAAACCAGCTGGAGAAAAACTTGGAAATATATCCAACATTCGGGATGGAGAAGGTTTCTACCCCCAAAATATGTTCCTTAGCCACGTAGCCATCATCTTCTAGATTGTTGCCGTCACCCTTGGTAACAAAGAGAGGTTTTCCGTCCTTCATTGTCATTCTCACAATTCGGTGTGTGATGAATGTGCCATCTGTTCTTTTATAGGTCACAACATCGTTTAATTTCGGTTCCCGATTCACCTTGATCAACACCAGATCGCCTGCTTGGAAGGTCGGCTTCATACTGTTAGACAGTACGATTAACGGCTTGTAACCGAGAATGCTCGGAACTTTTTCCACATTCCCCTTTGACTTGGCAAAGAAATAAATGACGGTCCCTGATCCGATGACGAGCATCATGACTAGGAGGAGGGAGAACCATTTCCATACTTTCTTCATGCTTTCAACACCTATCTTTAGTCATAATCTGCCGGCAGCACCAATCAAAATCGCCACCGGCCTATGGTTCTTAAAGTCCTAATTCTTGCTTAATATCAACAAGTGTTTTTCCGTTAATTTTCTTTACTGGCGCTGGTGCATTATCCACGGTCGAGTTCTGCAGGGCGAAGTTCTCTTCGACATAGGCGAAATCTTTTCCATCAATAACGCCGTCAAAGTTGATATCGGCACCCCGGTTGTAATTTCCGTCAGCTGCATGCGCCCCGAAGCTTGCCTGAATGGCTAGGGCATCCTTAATGTCGATGACGTTGTCTTTATTGACATCTCCGGCTGTGGCATTCTCGATGTCATTAGGGTAGCTTAACGTTTTCCAGTCCCCATAGTCCACCCCGTCTAGCGTTCGGTATTCATTAAAGGTGCTATACATAGTGAAATGTCCAGGTAAATCTTGGATAAAGGTTAAATCGTCACGCGTGACCGGAAGTCCGTTAATCGTAAACCCACCGAACTTGTTGTTAATGGTCCCTGAATACGTGTTTCCTTCACTGTCGACCACCGATACTTTCGCACCAAATTTCGTATAGTCACGCGAAACAAGATTTCCTTTCGCATCCAGGAGCTCTTCCGGGCGGATCATCCCATAGACGGTTGAGAAATTCGGCAGAATCCCAGTTGGAGGAACCCAACTGTATGGTCTAGTCACCGTCCCGCTCACACTAGTAAAGGTCGAAGATACCGCGTTCGTCATGCTCGATGAATCAGTATAATCGGGCGTATTTGGAATTTGAATCGTGACATCGACCATCGGTATGTTACCATTTACGCCATTTGTCGGGTCAAAGTTGACCGTGACATTGTTGGTTACCTGTGTCGATGATGGCGTTTTCGTGTATGTGAGCGTTGCGCCGAGTGCTGCAGCTGCCGGATTCAAGGACACATTGGTTACAACGGTGTCGACGTTTCTTGAGATAAAGCGATAGGCCGCTGTTTTTAAGTTCTTTACATGGTTGGCTGTTAACGTATAAGTGATGCTGTCGCCTTTATGGGCGAAGACATAACTCCCGCGCATCGGCACATTCGGCTTCCCATATACATAGGTGTAGTTGTTCGGAACGAGGAAGTTATATTTTCGGCCGAAAGTGTTGCCCGCATGGTCTATTCCCTCCAGTTCGAAATCAACTAAATTTCCATTTGGATCCGTACTGACTTGGCCTTGATAGTTTCCTTTTGAATCTAAGTTATAAATTCCGGTTGGACCTTGTAAGCTGTTATAGAAATAGTAAAGATAGTTTTTGGACTGGTCGACCTTTTGACCTGAAATCCCATTGTCATGGACAAGAGCGGTAAACGGAATCGATTTTGTTCCCGGCTCATATTCCACAAACGGATTGTTTGGCTGTTCTCCCTCTAGATGAGCATCGAATGCATCCGGCATCGTGTTGTCGATATTTATTTCAGCCGTTGATGAAACAAACGCCTTTCCTGCATCATTGAATCCGATCATCTTTAACTTATACTGACCTTCCTTCGCATTGACAAACTTGGCTGAGAGCGGGTTGTCGTCATCGCCGGTGAACGGATAATACGTTCCGTCAAATCCAGTGCTATACTGGACGCCTTCATTGATCCCCATTCCGTCCCCGTAGTTGGTGACCCCGAGCTCATTACCCTCGTTGTCAGTGATGATCTCGTAAAGGTATCTCATATGCGACTTTAATGTGAAGTGGCCATATACGGTTGGGTTAAAGACTAGCGTACTGAGATGATTGTGTGCCGTTGTGGTGCTATCATAATCAAAAAAGTAACTTTGGATTCCCTCTTCTACATAATGCACGGCAAATGGCACACGGTACGTTTCCGTTTTATTGCCGCGGTTAGTGTACGTGATATATCCTTCGTAAATCCCTTTTTGAGCTTTTTTCGGAATATAAAGACTCGCTTTACCATTAAACTTGCTGTTTGCATTCATTTTAATAGACGATGGAGCGATTAGTTTCACCCCATTTTTACTAGCATCGAGCGATCCTCTTACCCCGTTTTGGAAAGTAACTTTGACGTCAAACGTCTTTGTTTTGCTTCCGTTGTTTTGAATGATATAACTGCGCGTACTTAAAATGTCTTTTCCAGAAAAGGACAGATTTCCGAAGTTCATTGCACCTGTCTTTTCCTTGATTTGAGATAGGTCTCCTTTTGGTGTTAAGGTCGGCGTTGTTTCTTTCACTTGGAATTCCATTGTAGAGTGGATTGCTTTGTACGGATCAACGCGCCCTGCTCCTTGTTCAAAAACGCTATATGTTCCATTTAACGGAACTGCCGTATTCATTAAAATCGTTTTGATATCTTCTGGATTAAGATTTGGCTTTGCCTGCAATAGAAGCGCTGCAATACCTGTTACATTCGGCGTTGCCATGCTCGTTCCGCTCATCCGCTCATATGCGGTGCTGTAATCGGACGGGTTGTCAGGTGTATGTACAAATCCTGGCACAGTCGAAAGCACATTTACGCCTGGTGCAGTCACTTCCGGCTTGATGTCATATGTCGTACGGGATGGACCACGGGAGCTGAACGACGCTAAGTTATCTCCTGATGTTTTATAAGAACTTAAATTCGCAAACGAGAATTGCGTCATACCAGATGCGATTTTCGCCTTTAAAGCAAGACCGTCTGCGTTGGTCAAGTTAAACGCTGGTATAAAATCGGTCCCTTCACCCAAATAAAATGGCATATACCCTTCTGTCGGGTTGTTGTTCCAAATCAGGATTGCCGCTGCGCCTTTTAGTTTCGCCTGAAGGATTTTATCGTTAATGCTTTGATTGTTTCCGCGTTGAACAAGAGCCACTTTTCCTGCTACATTTATGTTCAGGTAATCATTTACTGCTCCGTAATTTGGAACCGCTACGATTGGTAGCGTTTTTCCTTGGGAACTTGCGAAATCATCATTCCACCCTTTTGCTAGTCCGCGCATAGAAGAACTCACGCTGTCCAAGTTCCCTTTCATAGTCGGGATTACTTGTGGAACATCGCTTGCCCCAACGGTCAATGCAAGTTGCGCACTTCCTGGTGAACCCAAGGTATACATGCCGTCTCCTGAATTTCCTGCTGCAATCACCGCTGTCACACCAGTTAGGACTGCGTTGTTGATTGCGATGCTTGTTGGATAAAACGGGTCATTGTAGTTTGCCCCGAGAGACAAGTTCATGACGTCTACACCGTCTGCGACCGCCTTGTCGATTCCTGCCATTACACTTTCGTCACTGCCACTTCCACCAGGACCTAGCACGCGGTACACATAGAGACTTGCATCCGGTGCAATTCCGTTTGTCGCATAAGGGCTGTTGTTTTTCCCTTGACCGACAATCGTTCCGGAAACGTGTGTGCCATGTTCGGTTTCGTAATCGCTTGCTTTTAGAGTCGTCGTTGGATTCACTTTTTTATAATTTAGGTAATCCTGATAAGTGGTTTCCATTGGATTGGCATCGTTGTCCACGAAATCGTATCCACCTTTAAACGCCGCTTTGATGTCCGGGTGGTTATAATCTACGCCTGTGTCGATGACCGCTATTTTTACACCTTTTCCAGTGTAGCCTTCTTTATGTAGTTTGTTGATATTAAGGTAGGCGTTCTCTGCTGCCATTCCTTGTCCCTGCGGTTCGCTTGATGGCATCGCATCCTTGATTTTTACAGGTGGATCCGCCATGATCTTGTTGTTGCTGTATATCGCTTGAACGGCTTTTGATTTCATGATTTCCTGAATTTTGTTTGCCGGTAAGGTCAGCGCCACACCATTAAAGGCATATTTATATTCACGCTTCAATTTAAAAGTGCCATCCTGTTTTTGTTTAAATACCTCTGCTAAATCCTGTTTGAATAGTTCATGGTCACCATTCGCCTTGCTTTTCGCTTGGGTACTCGTCAAATTCCTTCCATTTACTGCTGCCTCCAGCACTGCAGTCTTTTCCGGCTTATTTTTAAACTGAACGATGACAGAAACGTTTGCTGTACTTCCGAGTTTGACTTTTGGGTCTAAAAACAGACCGGATTGGTCATTAGCGGTTAACTTTTGCAGGGCTTGTCTTTGTGCTGCCGTCAACTTGGATAAGATCTGCACCGCTGTCGGATTAGTTGCAGCATGCACCGGAGTTGGCGAAGATGGATTGAAAGCGGATAGTCCGCTTGTAACCAATCCTGCTCCAAGCGCTAAGGTTGTCGCTTTTTTCAACATTTTCTTTTTCTTGTCCATTCTTTTTACGTCCTCTCTATTTCCTAACTATGTATAAATTGATATTTCTGTAATAATGAGAAGGTTTCATGTTTGTTACTTAATTTCACATTTAAATCCTCTGATTTCTTTTTCTAAGTTGGAATTTTACGTGCAAATTATTAGTTTGATAATATCAAATATTCAGAAATATCAATTTGTTCACATTATAGTCCTTTACTAATGTTCTTGTATATTGGGGAATTTCTATCTCTTTTTTATTTATATTTTTAAACAAGATTCTACAAGAACGCATTATTTTAATGCTGTATTTTATCTAATGCGGTAGAAGAAACAGGGATTATGTTGTAATTTATCGTGGAATTTAGAAAATGTTTTCACTGAATTTGGGGGATTTTTTGGAAATCGTTACACTTGATAAAATATGTACTCGTTCTTTTCTTGATCGCTCATATTCCGATTATGGTTGCTAGATGTGTTTTTCCTACACCACTTGTCCTAAAGCTTTGTAGAATTTCCATCATAACTAAATAACACTGACTTATTCTCAATATTCGTCTCCGAATGAACTCCTCTACCCCACAGCTAATGAATATAAGGCATTACTTTCTCTACACACTTCACATCAAGTTCCATATTTTCATAGAAATGTTTCAAATAAAGCTCATCATTTTTTAAATAGTCACCTTCTTATAAAACGATGTATGGAAATCCCCCATTTACCCTGCTGACAACTAACTGATCCCTAACATTTTCTCATGCCTTATCAGTGACTTTATATTCCTTACTTTATCGTTGGAATAAATACATATCTTCCCGCATGACTAGTTCTTTAGTTAAGTAGTTTCGTATAAATGAACTACCGGACTATAACTCTTGTACTTCAAACATCTTTTCTCTTCCCCTTCGCTCTTCAACATCTGCTTTCTGCCGTCTAAAAATAATTCTTAAGTCTTAACTCACCATTTAAAATAAGAAAAACTAAGTCGATTTACTCAATTTCATTTCTTATACGTAAATTCAATTTTCTTTTCCTTCGTTAATACCTGATATTCCCCCGAATTCAATGTCGAATAATCCGCAAAAAAAATACAGTGAATTCGGGGGAATTTTTATTTCTTACATTTTTTTCTACAAAATGTAACATAATTTCAGTGTTTTGGTAGGAAATTTTAAGAAAATACAAACCAATTTTTAATATATTTCCCCCAATATATTTTAAAACCATGTCTAAATATAATATTAATTGTTAGATGATTCAGAATATTAAGGTTTATTATTTTGAAACTCTTACGAGAGTAATCTTCATCTTTCAAAGTTCATTCCGTGTATGAAATGTGAAGTATCGTAACTCGGACGAAAACAGCACATTTTTACAAATATATAAATCATCAAATATTGTATGAAAAGGGAGAGGTTTATGGGGAAGAGTAGAAACAAAAAAATTATGAAAGCCATGTCCGCTGGGGCATTATCAACAAGCATACTTACAACTTTTTTTATACCCGGACAGACATCTTTTGCAGTGACAGATTCCAGTACTACTATTAAGGATATTGACAGTTACATAAAAAATTTATCCAATGTTGATCGGGAAAGAATTCATAGTATGCAAGAGACAGACTATACAGGGCTTATGATTTCACCAGATGTGAATTTAAATGAAGATACTCTTTTAAATGTTATTGTTCAATTTAAACAAGCTCCTTCTGAGATTGATTACAAGGTAAAACAATCAAATGGAGTTACGACAACTCGTGATGAATCACTGAAACTAGTAGATGAATCCCATAAAAAATTTAAGGATCAGCTAAATGGTAATTCCAAATTAAATAATTCCGCTGATATTAAAAGAGAATACAAGTATGTTTTCAATGGAGTTTCAATGACTCTACCTGCTAATCAGGTAAAAGAACTATTAAACTTAGATTCTGTAAAAGCGGTATACGAAGATAAAGAAGTTTCAGTAGAACCACTCGTAGAACAAAACGGAGAACCAGCAAACAATTCTTCCATAAATTTAAATAACATGGAACAAATCGGTGCTGAGAAACTACACAACGAAGGGATTACTGGAAAGGGTGTAAAGGTAGGAGTCATAGATACTGGAATCGATTATACTCACCCAGACTTAAAAGATGTTTATAAAGGTGGATATGACTTTGTAAACAACGATTCAGATCCAATGGAGACAAACTATGATGATTGGAAGAAATCTGGCCAACCAGAATTTAATCAGCTTTCGGGTGAACCATATTACACAGCTCATGGGACACACGTATCGGGTATCATCGCAGGTACTGGAAAAAATCATTCAAATTTCGCCATAACAGGTGTTGCTCCACAAGTTGAACTTTATGGTTATAAGGTTCTTGGACCGTATGGGTCTGGTGGAGATGGTAACATTATTGCAGGGATCGATAAAGCGGTAGAAGATAAAATGGATGTTATCAACTTGTCTTTAGGAGCAGGTATAACCAACCCTCTAGACCCAATGTCAGTTGCTATTAATAATGCAACGTTAGCTGGAACAGTTTGTGTTCTTGCTGCAGGTAATGGTGGAACTGGTGGAAAATATACAATTGGTAGCCCAGCTTCATCAGCACTTGGTATAACAGTTGGTGCGAACAGCTCTCCAATCACAATTCAAACTAATAACGCAGTTGCAAATTCAGTAAATGAAACACTTAAATTAGATAATATGAGAATGGTGGCTACAGATTATTCTGATATCAATACGTTAAAAGGATCTACTCTTCCAATCGTTTTTGTTGGAAAAGGAAACACATATGAATTCACTGGTAAAAATGTGAAAGATAAGATTGTACTTATGGAACGTGGGGATCTAACATTAAATGTAAAAATTAAAAATGCAAAGGCAAATGGAGCCAAAGCTGTCATAATGTTCAATAATATTCCAGGTGAGACTTATATTCCATATTATTTTGGAAATAATTTTGATTTTATCCCGACCTTTAGCATTCCAAATGATCAAGGTACAAAACTTATCAATATGTTAAATAAAGGTGCCGTTAACCTCACTATGAATGATTTTGGAACATTTGAATCAGAAGGTGATAAATTAGCTAACTTTAGTTCGAGAGGCCCTGCAAGAAGATATTATGATATTAAACCTGAAATCACTGCACCAGGTGTTGCCGTATTTTCTTCAATCCCTGCTTACTACAACGGAGCAGCTCATAAGGATGATTACGAGCATGCATATGCAAGATTTGACGGTACTTCAATGGCCGCGCCACATGTTGCAGGCTCTGCTGCCTTGATTTTACAAGCCCATCCTGACTATACACCTCAGCAAGTTAAGTTAGCTCTAATGAATACAGCGGATGAATTAAATGGCTCTTATAGTGTGTTCGAAAAGGGCTCAGGAAGAATTGATACGGATGAAGCAGTCCACACTTCTATTCAAATTGGTGTTAATGACGAAGTAGCAACAATGGAAGATGGTCAAAAAGTTATGATTCCAGAGACATCAGGTGACTTAAGCTATGGAGCTGTTGTAACAACAGATAAGGACTATAAAGACAAAAAGTCAATTGAGATTACAAACAACTCAAATAAAAACAAAGTATTTGACGTTAAAGTTAAATTTAATAATATTCCAGGTTATGATCAAGATGCAGAAAAGAATGCCATTTCTTTGGACATGCCTTCTGAAGTCACTGCTAAAGTAAATGGCACTTCAAAAATTATGCCTAAGCTAAATGTTCCAACAACCGCTGAGTTAGGTTTATATGAAGGATATATTTATTTTACAAATAAAGATGACAGTAATGAAGTCTATCAAATTCCATTTGGATTAAATAAAATGGAGCAAGGAATAAAAGATGTACTTTTAACAACTAAAGCCTTTAATACAAGAAGAGATTTACCTTTTGCAATCTATGGAGGAACCGGAATTGCTTTCTCTCTGAAGAGCCGCATGGAGACTGTTGATATCGTATTGAAAAATGCAGATACTGGTCAAGAATTGGGGATTATTGATTCTTTCGATGATGGCTTTAATGAAGGGATGACTTTTGGTTTGGATGCTGGATTTAATGGACTTTACTTCCCATTCACTGGAAATCCTGACCAGCCAGTTCACATTACTAAATCACTTGCTTCACCAGGAAGATACGAGATTGAAATCGTTGGTACAAATGAAGATGGAAAAGTCTTTAAAAAGTCCAAGCAAATCATTATTGATAATACACTACCTACGTTAAAAACAAATGTACCAGGTGGAGTATATGAAGTAGATGAAACTGGATTAAAAATCAGTGGGAATATTACTGATTCTTCCATTGATCTATGGAATAAAAACGGCGAAAATATTGACCAATCTAATAATAAAGTAAATGTTACCTCTGCTTCAAACCCATCTGGTAACGTACCGTTAGTTGTTGACAGTATAGGAAACTTTGAATACACAAGAATGATTCAAGCTGGAAGAGATTTTTCAACAATGACTATTCAATCTCAGGATATTGCTACGAACGGCGTTCAAAATCATCCTGATTTTACTTACACATTGATCAGAAAAGGCCTTCCATATATGAAATTAACGACTGACAAAAGTAATGCAAAATATGGTGAAACAGTTAAAGTAACATTAAACGAACAAAATATTAAAAATTTCATGGGTGGCGAGTTTACAGTCGCTTATCCTTATCAACTATTTGATTTCCAAGGCGCTGAGTTAAATAGTGAATATGTAAATGCTGCGAAGTCCATGGGACTTACAGCCAAACTAACAGCACAAGATCTTAAAACCGACACGTCGAGCAACTGGGTTAAATTAGTGACAAATTTAGATGGAACTACTCCATTATCTGGAATCAATGCAAATATGCCAATTGCCACGCTTACTTTCAAAGTGAAGGATGATCCAAGTGTCTATACAAAGTGGGTTCAACAATTTGGTATTCAAACTGCAAAGGCAAATATTTTAGGTCAACCACAAACGACGATTACCAACAAGTTCGGTAGAGGATTAAATATTATTCCAACATATTCAATTCTTGAAGGTGGATTCTTGCCAGACGGCTTTATCCCAAGCAATCAAATTTGGTTAGATCCTAAAAAAGACTATTCAAAAGTTGGAGCCGAAGTGTATGTCATTGGTGGCACAGATGGAAAACGTTATGATGCAACAATCAATAGTGCTGCAAGATTCTCAGTAAAGAATCTGCCATTATTAGACCAATCCTATGAAATCGTTATCAAAATACCTGGTCACTTCGAAAGACATGTAAAAGTTGATGAAATGGTCGATTCCTATGATGGAATGGCAGCTGGAAAATTAAAGTATTTTTACTACGCTACTATGCGAGCTGGAGATGTTAACCATGATAACGTCATCGATATACTTGATGCAGTCTACATTACTAACAAGCTTAATACAAATGACCGAGAAGCCGATATCAACTTTGATGGAGTAGTTGATACAAAAGACCTTGAGTATGTTAAGAGAAACTATTTAATGAAAAACCCTGACGCTCCTTCTGGCCATATTCAGCCGGTAACAAAATATAAAGGGAAAACAATAGAAGATTTTTTTGCACCATTAGGTTAAGATAAATTACAGTAAAACTACACAAATCATAAACCGCCAGCATTTTGACTGGTGGTTTTTTTAATGGTGGATGTGATTTCATGAATAGAAGTAATTATCTTAAGCGAAATCGAATGTTTAACTATTTTAAAATTTGTAAGTTTTGGCATTTAGCTCACTAAACAAAATTGAAATCAAACCTATCTTTTCACTTCAAACCCATTAATTTTCTCTACTAAGATACTTAATTATTAAAAAACCACCTATAGAAGGTGGCCTCAAATTTACTTCCCATTTTAACTAAACACCACAGACTTATTCTCAGATCCACATCATTTGTGATAAAGAAAACTGGAAGAAGATTGACAATGAAGAGGATGATATAAAATCTTTTTCGAAATTCATTTGCTATGGTAAATGATACGATTTAATATGATTAAGCCTCAATAAAGTGACCTCACCACTTGCTACTATTAATTCAATGGCACCTTCCTCTACGCTTTTGAGTATTCCAATTTTCATTGGGTCAATTCCCCCATCAAATACGACAAATTTCCCTTCTTCTTTTTTTAATTGTGTATCAAATAAGCGTGAAAATGACATATTTGCATTTACAGGTAATAGATTGATTTCCGAGTTATAGGGATTGGTATTATGATTGTATGGTGTTAGCCATTTTAAATGTGTTAAAGGGATATACAGCATTTTAAATACAGGTGAATAAAACACGATATAGTCACTTAATACGTTTATAATATTTCCATGAAATGTGATATTACCAGTAACATAAATCTCTGCAAAGATTCCTTTTGCATTTGATAATATTTTCCGATAAGAGATCGTTCCAATATCTTCTGCTATTGAAGGTCCAGTAGGTTTATCTATTTTGTCTTTAAAGTTGTTACTAAGACTAACCCTGTGAACGTGAAGCCATGGAATATAATAGTATTTTTCTCCATTGTACAATACAAGGACGTCTCTACCATAATCTGTTAGTATTCCTTCAAAATAATTACGACCTGATAATTGTACATAAATTTTTTCTCCAACTAATGATTGTACATCACTCATTTGCATCTCCTCTTTCTAGTAGATTGAAATTGTTTCTTAAGCGAAAACTAATTGCACCCAATAATATAGTAGAAACAGCGTTACGATTGTTGTTAATGGAATGACAATTAATGATACATTTAGATAATCCTTCCATTTCACCTTAATTTTATTTTGTTTTAATATGTGCATCCAAATTAGGGATGCTAAAGTACCTACTGGAAGTAATAACGATCCAATATCACTACCGATTATATTTGCTAGATAAATCGTCTTTAATGTAATTGGATCAAGCCCCATTTCTGTCAGTGTAATTGTTCCAACCATTAATGCTGGATGATTATTAAACAGATTAGATAGGATTGAAACTAATCCTCCCATTATAAAGCTTGCTTGAAATAAGCCTTGATTTACGATTGGTTCACAGAATTTTACTAAAGCTGCAGTTAAACCAGCATTATGGAGACCATAAATAATCACATACATCGAAAATGCAAAGACTAAAATATGCCAAGGTGTCTTTTTTAAGATATCAACAGGGCTTGTCCGTAAGTGATACCATCTCCAAGTTAATAAGACAAGTGAACCTAAAACTGCTACATATTGAATCGGTATTCCAAGAAATGAAGCGACGAATAATAAGCAGCGCATTAGGAAAACAAATCCCAATACCTTTAACATAAATTTAGTTCTTTTTTGTTTTGTTTCTACTGACATTTTCCCTTTTAAAGGATGAAAATTTTTCATAAAAAATGACTCTTCAATATCATCGGTTGACACTGGCAATTGTTTTGGTAATTTATTTCTTAATACCATGTACATTAGCCATGACATAAATAGAAGTCCTGTACTTGCAGGGACAAACATCATAGCTGTATGCATATAAAGAGTCATATGAACAATTTTTAATGCGATTAAGTTTACGATATTACTTACACCGATTGGCGCACTTGAAGCTGTAGCAATTAATGCTCCGCTTAGAAGATATGGAATTTGTTGATGTGGTTTTAAACGTAAATTTTTTAATAGGAGAATTAAAATCGGAGTTGTAATTAAGATACTACCATCATTATTAAACAGTAATGTCATTAAAAAGCATAGAAGCTGGATATACCAGTATAATCTGCGTCCTGACCCTTTTGCTAAACTTGCAAGTCTAGCAGCAGACCAATGGAAAAATCCAAAACTCTCTAATATAATCGCCATTACAATCGTTGCGATAATTGTAATAGAAGCTTCACCAATTTTGTGTACAATATCGATCAAATTACTTTTTGTTACAATCCCAGTCACCAAAATGATTAATGCTCCAATTGCAGCAGGCCATGCTTCATTTATTCCTTTTGGTCTCCAAAAAATGACTGCCATCGTTAATAGAAATACAGAAGCACTCATTAGAATTTCGAAATTCATAAAACTCACCTTCTTATAAAATATTTTCCAATGAAACTTGTCCATCTGTTATATTATTATTCAAATATAACAATGATGTTTTAGATGATTTCATTATTTTATAGAAGATGGTTGTTTTACCTATATAATGCAAATGTCCCCTAAAGATAAATAACTATAGTAACAATTGTCCATTAACCCCTTTCGAAAAAAGCACATTGAATATCACATTTTTTGGATATGCAACTAACATTTGAATTGATCTTCTCCAATGGATATTTTTTCTAATCATATAGTCTAGAAATTATCCTTTATTCAGATTAATTATATTAAAATATTTTATATTATTAGAAACTAATTAAAAAGAGAAGCTCTAGAATAAGAGCTTCTCAATTAACAAAAGTACACTGTAATTATTTATCTGTTGGTTAATATTACATAAAAAACATAAATCATTTAAGGCAAATGCACTGACTTAATATGGTTAAGTCTTAAATAAACTACTTCCCCACTTGCGACCGATAATTTAATTACACTATTTTCAATCGTATTCAGCAAACCAATTTTCATTGGATCATTCCCACCATCAAAAATAACTAGTTTTCCTTCTTCTTTTTTTAATTGAGATTCAAATGAGCGTACAGGGGAGATATTCGATGGATTAATTGGAAAATTTGCATTATCAATTGAATAAGGTGTTACATTTTGATGATAAGGTGAGAGCCACTTTAGATGAGATAATGAGATATACATCATTTTAAAAACGGGTGAATAAAAAACGATATAGTCACTTAAAACATTTGTAATATAGCCATGAAACGTTAAATTACCCGTAACATATATTTCCGAGAAAATCCCTCTCGCATTTGTTAAAACTTTTCTGTAAGAAATTGTTTCAATTTCATTTGCAATTGAAGGCTCATTAGGAGTATTTATCTTATCTTTAATAAGTTGACATAAATGTACTCGATGAACATGAATCCAAGGGATATAATAATATTTTTGACCATTATATAATACAAGTATGTCTTGTCCTGCATCTGTTAAAATACCTTCAAAAGCGATATCTCCAGATAGAAGTACAAATACTTGTCGATCTAGTAATGAATCTATATAACTCAACTTTTCTCCCCCCTTTATAAAATTTAAATAAAAACGTTGTCTTCTTACCTATTAATCGTACATTTATTTATTTCTACAGTTTTACTTTTATTCTTTTATTATTTAAGATATGCATCTAAATAATCTCTTTAGTTCATTGAATATGTGAAATTCTTACTTTAGAATGGAATTTTTTCAAATAACTTTTTGGGCATTTATCAGGCATCTTTTGAAATTATTTCTAAAAAGAAAATTGCCCATAAATAGAAAAACCCTCAACGCCAATAGCGTCAAGTGTTGAATTGATTAATATACAGTCATGTATTGATATCTTCCCTAGGGTGAACTTTCAATAATAGCAAACACATAGTAATTAGAAAAAATAATGCTATCAATGTTCATTTGTTAAAATTTTAATTTATCCTTTAAGAAATATAAATAATCAGTACCTAAGGAAGTAATTTTTGTGCCTGCTCTTCCTTTACCTTTAATAATAAATCCTTTTTTTTCCATTGTATTTAATCGAAGTCTAATTTGTTGTGTGGTTAAGTATCTACCAATATCCTCACTTCTAGCTGAAATGGCCTCTCTACTTGCTATCTTACCTATGTCATTAAAATTTTTTATTGATTCTAGTATTGTGATGGATTCTTGTACTTCAAGGACACTACTTGGTAATTCATATTCAGTTTTTTCTATAGTCTGTAATCGATTAGTTTTTGTTTGACTATGACTTGGAAAATCTTTTAGAGTAATAATCCCACCTTCACAGACAGTGAGCATGTAATCAATTACTCCTTTTAGTTCCCTAATATTTCCGTTCCATTCAAGATGATCTAATTTTTGTAAAACGTCTTTATCTATCATCACTTGTTTACCACTTTTTGTAACAAAATGATTTACTAACAAAGGTATATCCATTTTCCGAGATCGTAACGGTGGAATAAATAGATTTAAAACGTTTAATCTGTAAAACAAATCTGACCGAAATGAACCGTCAGTAATTTTCAGATGAAGATCTTTATTTGTTGCTGCAATTATCCGTACATTAATGGAAATAATTTTCCTTCCTCCAATTCTGCGAATCTCTTGTTCCTGCAGTACACGCAATAAATGAGACTGTACGTTTAAACTAATATCACCAATTTCATCTAAGAATATGGTCCCTCCATTTGCAATTTCAAACAACCCTTTTTTTCCACCTTTTTTAGCTCCTGTAAAGGTACCTTCGTCATAACCAAATAGCTCACTCTCTAATAAACTCTCCGTAAAAGCACTACAATTAACTGCTAAAAAAGGGCCATTTTTCCGTTTAGATTGTTGATGCATAGCATGAGCAAAGAGTTCTTTACCTGTACCAGTCTCACCCTGGATTAATATTGGGTGCTCTGTGATCGCAAGTTTTTTGGCAATATTCTTACACTCTGTAATGGATTGATGCTCACCAATAATATCTTTAAAATCGTATCTAGCAAAAAAACCTTGATTTCTAAGCTCTTTTTGAGCAGTTCTTTCTATTTCAGATGCTCTGTTTACACTTTTAAAGGTAGCTACAACTTTTTCATCATCTTTTATATAGAATCGATAGATGACTAAATCAGTATTATTGATGGAAAAGAATTTAAATTCTTCAAATCCATTTAATATAAACTCCTTAACATTTTGCAATTCAATAACATTGTCTAAATGTTTCCCTAACGCATTCTCAATAGGTACTTGAAAAAGCAAAGAAAGTTTTTCATTAAATACAGTTATATTTCCATTACTATCTAACGCTAAAATACCATCATCCACCGTATCTACAACATTTTGTAAATGCCGATTTACTTTTTTCTCATTTTGCTCTGCATGTAAAAGTTCTCTTTGCAATTCAATAATATTTCTAATATATTTTTCCGAAATTAATGATGAAATGTTTTTATTAAGATTACAGATTTCAACAATTTGAAGTATAGCGGAGATATCAAAAAGACGTACTCCTATATCAATTACTTCTTTAATATATGAAGGACTTAAATGAGTTTCACCAGGAGATACTGCAATGCTTATATTTGGATAATATAATTGATCATTTTTAAATGGGAAATATTCTACATGGTCGATTCCTAATTGATAAAGGGACTGTATTAATTCAACAGTAGAATAAAAATCATCATTAACAACTAATACATTTGTACCCTCCTCAATCCTTAATAGTTTTTCAACATTCTCATGATTAAGTGTTCTCTTTCCTACCATGACATGTTTACCACTCACTGTCGCTATTTTTTCAGTTTCATTTTTTGCTTCTTCAGAAGAAAAAAGAATAATATCGTCTTTAAACTCTAATAACTCACATTCAGCAATTGCATAGGATTTAATATTTATATAATCTTCTAGTAATTGAATTAACTGATTAGAAAGAGCTTGTCTTGTTTTTTTACTCCCTGTAATTAAAGTAAGTGAATTTTTCTTCATATAAATCCCTCCTTGCAGTTCTTTTTGGTTCTATTATATCACCCAAAAAGAACCAATAAACCCAGTAAACACTTTAAATTTTCTTTAAAATTGGACTTTAAAACTTGGCACGCTATTTGCTTATAGTAGATTGTAGTAATTTTAATAGTTGTTAAGATTCCGATTAGATAGGAGGGAAGATCCGAAAACATTATAATTTTTTACCACTAATTTTAGAATATTAAATCAGATTATTCTAGCACTCTAATTTCAAAGGAGATGAAATGATGTCACAAATTCAGGCTAAAAAAATTGCAAAACAGAGCAATGTTTTAAAAGAACGTAAAATTAATATCTTTGCACTCTTATTAGTAATTTTACTTATTGCAACTATTCTTACTTATGTTTTACCAACAGGTGAATACGCACATATAGACATCAATGGACATTCAACAGTTGATCCGAATTCATTTAAATCAATCGAAGCAACACCAGTTGGATTCTTTGAAATGATAAAAGCCATTCATATGGGAATGGTAGATGCAGCAAATATTATTTTCTTTGTTCTAATAATTGGAGGTTTTTTCGGTGTATTAAGTGCAACTGGCACAATTGAAGTATTAATCTCTACTTTGGCCAAAAAACTAGCTAATAGAGAAAAGTTATTAATTCCAATAATGATGCTTTTCTTTGCAATTGCAGGTTCTTTAATGGGAATGGCTGAAGAATCTTTAGCTTATATCCCACTTCTAATTCCATTAGCTCTTGCTCTAGGTTTCGACACAATGACGGGAACTGCAATCGTATTAGTTGGAGCATCTGCAGGTTTTACAACAGCAATAATGAATCCGTTCACAGTTGGTATCGCTCAGGGAATTGCAGAACTACCTACTTTTTCTGGAATGGGATTTCGACTTGTATTGTTTGTAATTGTTTATTTACTATCAGTAATTTTTATTTATCGATATGCCATGAAAGTAAAGAAAAACCCAGAAATGGGATTTTATGGTAAATATTCAGTAGAGCAATCAAATAATCTATTATCTTCTAAAGCTAAGTTATCTTCTAGACATAAATGGATATTCTTTGCTTTTCTTATAAACTATATTGTTTTAGCTTATGGTGTGATTAAATATCAATGGTATATCAGTGAAATTGCTTCTTTGTTTATTATCCTAACGATTGCGATTGGGATAATTGGAAGATTATCAATCGATGAAGTTGTTAAATCATTTACTCAAGGATCTGCTACTTTAATAAGTGGTGCCTTAATTATTGGTGTTTCCCGTGCAATTCTAGTCGTTTTAAATCAAGGACATATTGTTGATCCAATGCTTCATGGAGTATCAGAAGTCATTAAACATATCCCTACTTCTTTAAGTGTAATTGGAATGTATAATTTCCAAGCAATTATACACTTTATTTTAGCATCCGGTAGCGGTCATGCCATGTTAACAATGCCCATAATGGCACCACTTGCCGACCTACTAGGAATTACTCGACAAACTGCTGTCCTATCATTTTCTTTTGCGGATGGAATTGGGAACATCATTTTCCCAACAGCTGGAACTTTAATGGCAGGATTAGCAATTGCAGGAATACCTTGGACAAAATGGGCTAGATGGATTTTCCCATTAGTATTCATTCAATATTTAATAGGTTTAATTGCTGTTGTAATCGCACACTTAATAAATTACGGTCCTTTTTAAACAATTAACAAAGGAATTAGGAGGAGAAAAAATTGTTAACCTTAATAAAAAACGGTCAAGTATACACACCACACTCTATTGGCAGAAAAGATTTACTTTTAGCAGGAGGAAAAATTGAAATGATAGCAGATCATATCACCATTCCACCAGACTTTCTTTCCTGCGATGTCATAGATGCCTCCAACTCTTTAGTTGTACCTGGTTTTATCGATTCACATGTACATATCATTGGAGGTGGTGGAGAAGGTGGATTTAAAACACGCACTCCTGAACTAATGCTTACGAACGTTACAACCGCTGGCGTTACTACAGTAGTCGGTGTACTAGGGACAGACGGTACAACAAGAACTATTGAGAATTTACTTGCAAAAGCACGTGCCTTAGAAGAAGAAGGCATTACTTGTTATATTCATACTGGTTCTTACCAAATCCCTGTAAAGACACTAACAGAATCGATCCAGAGAGATATTATTCTGATTGATAAGATTATTGGTGTTGGTGAAATCGCAATAGCAGACCACCGTTCCTCGGAACCAACGATTGAAGAACTTTCAAAGATTGCATCCGCTGCGCGGAATGGTGGAATTTTATCTGGAAAGGCTGGGATATTAGAAATTCATGTCGGTGATGGCAAAGATAAACTTTCCCTTCTACATCAACTAGTCGATCATACAAATATTCCAATTCGTCAGTTTCACCCAACTCATATTAATCGGAATGAAGAATTGTTTAAAGCCGGTATTGATTTTGCACTTAAAGGTGGATTTGTAGATTTTACTACAAGTACAATTCTCAAGTTTTTAGAAGAAGGCGAAGTAAAGTGTAGCAAAGGACTACGAATAATGCTTGAAGTAGGAGTTCAGATTGAGAACATAACTTTTTCATCAGATGCCCAGGCAAGTCTTCCCTTTTTTGATACAAATGGTGACTATTTAGGACTTCAAATTGGCAAAATTTCATCTTTATATCAAGAAGTAAGAGAAGCTGTAATCGATGAAGGAATTCCATTAGAGATAGCAGTACAAGTAATAACTTCAAATCCTGCACAAGTGCTAAAACTAACACACAAAGGTAACATAAAACCCGGTAACGATGCTGATATTGTCTTATTAAATCAAGAAACTTTAGAAATTGAAACAGTATTCGCACTTGGGAGAAAGATGGTTGAAAATGGTACTCCAATTGTAAAAGGCACTTTTGAATAACAATTCAACTAACGTCTCATTAGAAAAAGGTATCTCAAGAAAAGGAAAGTCGTATTCAAATGTAGGTTAGAGCAAAAAATTGTCCTTAAAGACAATAAAAAAAGTAACCCTTTGTACCAACTGGAACGAAGGGTTACTTTTTGTTACAACACACCTAATTCTTAATACCTTTTTATATTAATACACGTCACGTTGGTAACGCCCTTGCTTTTGCATATCTTTAAGATACGCTTCAGCTGCATCGCGATCCATCGCACCTTCTTTTTCAAGAATAGTAATAAGCGCTTCGTTAACGTCTTTCGCCATATATTCTTTATCCCCACAAACGTAGAAATAAGCACCTTTTTCAATCCATTCAAACAGTTCTTTGCCGTGTTCAAGCATCTTATGCTGAACATAAACTTTTTGATCTGTATCGCGAGAGAATGCAGTATCAAGTTTTGTTAATACTCCGTCTTGTTGATATTTTTTCAACTCGCTTTGATAAAGGAAATCTGACGCTTCATGCTGGTCTCCAAAAAATAGCCATGAACGTCCATTAACTTTATTAACTGCTCGTTCCTGGATAAACGAACGGAATGGTGCAATACCCGTCCCTGGTCCAACCATAATAATATCTTTGTCTTGAGACTCTGGCAAATAGAAGTGTTTATTTGCTTGAACATAGACTGGAAGAGTATCTCCTTCTTTAATACGTTCTGAACATAAAACAGAACAAACACCTTTTCGTTCGCGTCCGTGTGCGGTGTAGCGTACAGCACCAATTGTTAGATGAACTTCATCTGGATTTGCAGCAATACTGCTTGCAATTGAATATAGACGTGGTGTCATTTTTCTTAATAATGAAACGATTTCTTGAGCAGAAGCACTCCATGGACCAAAATCACGTAACATATCAAGTAAATCTCGCCCATAGCAATATTCCTTAAGTTGAACTGTATTTTCAACCAACACAAGGTTTTTCAGCTCTTCGTTTTCTGTATACACAGCTGCCTGTTGTAATATCTTCTTCGTCAACAGTGTAATTTCAAAGTAAGATGTAAGCGCTTCTTTTAAAGATAGTGTTTCACCTTGCTTACCAACAGTTACAATCGCTTCTTCATCCCATTTCATTTCATTTATAAGAGAAGAAACTAACTCTGGATCATTTGAAGGAATCACGCCAAGTGCAGCACCTGGAACATAAGAAAGTCCTGACCCTTTTAATGATAACTCAATATGTCTTGTTTCTTTGTTTGAGTCTGTTCCATTTAAATTAATATTTTTGAGAACCTTCGCTTGAAATGGATTGGTCCTTGAAAATGGGAGTTGCTCATTTGTAGTATCGTTTAAAGTAGATTTCATAACTCGTAACCTCCAAGAATTGTGTATATAACTAAGATAACATAGAAGTGGGAATTTATGTATTAGAATCTAGGTCTTTTTTACGTTGTTGTGCTTTTTTTATAGTCAAGAGTCCAGATTTACAGATTCTGAAGCTTCTCATCTTTTCCACTGCTTATACAGAAATTTTTTAGAGAATATACTGATAACTGTAGAGGATAAATAAAATAATAGTAGTATCTAATCTATAAGCCTATTATGAAAAAAAGAAGTGACTAATCATTGGGAGGAAAAAACTCATGAAGAGTTTTACAAAGCAAGAAAATAGTTGGATTTTCTATGATTGGGCAAATTCAGCTTATTCTATTATTATTAGCACTGCCGTATTCCCACTTTTTTATAAAGCTTCAGCTTCAAAAGCTGGAATTAGTGCTTCTGATTCTACTGCTTATTTAGGTTATACAATTGCGATTTCAACATTCATCTTAGCTATGTTAGGTCCAATTCTTGGAACAATTGCCGACTACAGAGGATTTAAAAAGAAGTTCTTTTCTTTCTTTTTAACTCTCGGTGTTTCTTTTACTGCACTACTTACTTTTATTCCTAATGATAACTGGCTTTTACTATTGACTTGTTATACAGTTACAGCTATTGGCTTTGCTGGCGCGAATGTATTTTATGACGCTTTTTTAGTAGATGTAACTTCAGAAGAACGTATGAATAAGGTATCCGCTCGAGGCTTTAGTTTAGGATATATAGGTAGCACAATCCCATTTATCATTAGTATTGCTTTGATCGTATTAGCTCAGAAGGAGATATTATCAATTTCAACAACTCTTGCAAGTCAAATTGCCTTTCTCATAACAGCAACTTGGTGGGGCATTTTTGCAATTCCTTTGTTACGAAACGTTCGTCAAAATTATTTTATTGAACGTGAACAAAATCCTGTATTAAGTAGTTTTAAAAGGCTAGGAAAAACCTTTAAAAATATTCGACAATATCGTGCTTTATTTTTATTTTTACTTGCATACTTCTTTTATATTGATGGCGTTGGAACGATCATTACAATGTCAACTGCTTATGGAACTGACCTTGGAATCAGTTCAACAAATCTATTAATTATTTTGTTTGTCACACAGGTTGTTGCCGCTCCATTTGCGATTATTTATGGAAGGCTTGCTGATAAGTTTACCGGTAAAATTATGCTTTATGTTGGAATCATTATTTATATGTTTGTTTGTATATATGCTTACTTTTTAAATTCCACATTAGACTTTTGGATATTGGCTATGCTCGTTGCCACATCTCAAGGTGGAATCCAAGCTATAAGTCGTTCATATTACGCAAAACTTATACCTAAAGAAAAATCAAATGAGTTTTTTGGCTTCTATAATATTTTCGGTAAATTTGCATCGATTATGGGACCATTAATAGTCGGCTTGACAGCTCAAATTACAGGTCGCTCTAACATGGGTATATTTAGTCTAATTATTCTTTTTGTTATTGGTATTTTCTTTTTAACTCGTGTTTCTGAACCTAATAATGCAGAAGTAGTGAAAACTACAACTTACTAAAAAGAGATAGGAGGGTGTCCTAAAAGTATAACTTTTAGGGGCACCCTCTTTATTTTTTTTGTTTTTTTTATGTTGATAATTAAAAAATAAATAAAGGTAAAATAGTCATACTTGTTTTTGATTGATGAAAAACACCCGCGGTTAGTTTTGCGTATACGATTGCTTTGTTTGAATCAAGATTTAGTTTACGCATAATTCTTATATGCCAGTAACTTGCCCAATCTTGTATCTCCCAACGATCTTCTTTTTGATTTTCCTCACCAAGAATTTTCCCTTCTGTTTCAATATCAATTTTAAATTTATTTTTCTCTGTTTCTTGAATAACTCGAATCAAGTCGAGGTAATCTGTTGAAGTTGCATGTTCTATATTCACAATAAAACCTGCATGCTTCTTTAATACTTCTGCTCCCGCCCCGACTACTTTGATCATAAGACCATAAAAAATTTGGTCAGCCAGTAATTTAACTGGATGACCTTATAATCCGAACGCATGCGTTAGTCATAATGAACGAATGAAATGGTCTCAATTGTTGACACAACTAACATTTAGAGTAAATTCAAATGTCTCCCATGTGTTAATGGGCTAACGTATTTTTATTATGAAATTCCTATTGATGCAAAGTTTAGACAGGATATCCTCCGGTTGGTGGTGGCCAAGCACTAAATAATCTGCGTATTATTACGATTTCACCTAAATGATAGGAGTTGTGAGATGCAATATTGCGTAGCACACCACCTAGGGATTCGCCTGGCCATTTCTCTAATGATTTATCCAATTGAACAGTTCGGGCAATCGTACATGCCTGTTCTATCCCTTGAAGAAAATGCTGAATAATCTGTTTCCACTCTTCCTCATTACTAGGCCCTTCTTCAACGGGCCAGCTTTCTTTCACATCGGAAGGCAATTCAGGCTTCTCTCCTTGTGCGAATAATAAGAGGAATTCTTGCCAGTATGTCATATGTTTGACTAATTGATAAATAGTATAAGGTAGTTCCTCTATTCTTTTTCCAGCAAGATCCATATCTATATCCAACAAAGCATTCTTAATAGGAAGATGACCACGTTCTCCCCTTAATGATTTTATTAATGTGTCACTGAATGCTTTATTTGATTTCTCCATAAAACCGACTCCCAACATTTTTATTTATAATTTACTAAATTTATTGTCTTATCCCTTTCTATTATTTAAATATTTAGTAGAAAAAATCACTGTTCACATTAATTAAATCGAATTTTTCATCTGAACCATATGATGATAAAGACCCAATCTTTAACTAATTACAGTACTTTTCCATATCATTTTTAATTATATTGTTTAGAGTAAACTCTAAGTCAATAGATAAATGAATGATTAAAAGCTTTTACTTCATATTCAACAATCCTGCCAGTTACTTCAATAAAAAAAGCCGCATTTGCGACTCGTGATCTTGTTCAACTACCATGGGAGTACGATATAAACTTCCATGGTAGTTGAATAAGTATAATGATTTTATTTCCATTTTTAATCTAGCAAGAAATATATTCTACTAAACTCTGATATTCCTCTATCTTTTCAAAAATGTACTATTGTTGTGAAATCACATATTGAGCGTCTCGCAACAAATAGGTTGCAGCTTCACTTGAAATGTGTTTCCCGTTTTGTGCCTTCACTTCATTCACTAGACTATTCAAATCGTTTTGTGCCAATTTTGCCTGTAGGCTATTGGCAATTCCGAAATTGTCGATCCATTTGGTATCAACAAAGCGTGTCACCAAAGCCTTTAAGGAATCAATGCTGGCCACTGTTTGAAAGTGAACAGTTTTACTCCCCTTATTGCCGGCTAGGTCACTTGAAGTTATAACAAGAGTATGCTGACCAAGCGGCAAGGTATATAGCGGAATTGCTTTTCCAATCTTGCAAGAATGCATATCTAGCGTCAACGTCGTCATACTGTTGTCGACACCCGAAAAGTAGTCGGTCAATGCAAACTCAGGCTTCAAATCTCCGGAATTTTCATAAATTCTTCCATCCGCCGGTACAGATAACGCGATTGCTGGC
This sequence comes from Gottfriedia acidiceleris, assembly GCF_004138285.1. GTDB lineage: Bacteria > Bacillota > Bacilli > Bacillales > Bacillaceae_G > Gottfriedia > Gottfriedia acidiceleris_A. The sequence continues at coordinate 72,443 of NZ_SCFN01000003.1, forward strand.
CCCGTCTTATCGATGCCAATAGAAAGATGCTTCACTGCTTCCACATTGCCAGCGTTATCTATAGCACGATATTCAACACTGTGCATCCCTTCAGCAGTCAGCGTCAAATCGGACTTGTTGTTCCAATCGCCGCCGTCTACTCTTGTCTCGATGTGATTTACACCAGTTCCAGTTGGATCGTCATCTGCAGTGAACTTCACATTCACATTCTTTGCATTCCAAACGTCCTCACCTGTAACTCCATCCATCGTTGCCGTTGTAACAGGTGACTGAACATCGTTTTCCCGCCCATAAACCTCAAACTCGTAAATATTTGCTGTTCCCGTTTCAGCATAATTTTGCGGCGTAGTAATATAAAGCCTCACATATCTTGCAGTAGACTTGGTTATATATCTGTCCGTACTGTTTGAAACGTTACCTGTTACTGAATCCAGGTCAGTCCAAGTAGTTCCATCCATACTTCCCTGAAGCTTATAATTTTTTGTATTCAGAGATAAGGTATCTCCGCCTTCTCCTGCATGCTTTACTACCCACCTAGAAATGTCATAATTTCGTCCAAGATCGACCATCAGCCATTTGTCTTCGGTAGTATTTGAAGACCACTTTTTACCGCTTGCAGCCGAACCATCTACTGCCTTGGACGGTTCGTAGCCCACTATACTTCCGTTAGCTGTAACCGTCTTGTTTAGCGCTAAATTTACCGGAGCAGGATCGAAAGCTAATGTGGTAACTTTTAATGGGCTGCTAGCATCTGAAATATTTCCTGCCGCATCCTTGGCTTTTACAGTAAATTGATATGCAGTATTTGCGGTCAGTCCTGCCACTTTATAGTTCGTACTCCCTTTTGTTGATCCAATTAGAGTGTTTCCATTATAAATATCGTAGCCTGTAACACCTATATTACCCGTAAAATTATCTTTAGCTGCATGCCATGACAGAATGGCCATCTTGTCTGTTAACACTTTCGTTGAGACATTAGTTGGAGCGGTAGGCGCTTGTTTATCTGCTGCAAGTACATCCGCCGTGTAATTATTTATAGTCCAGGTAGTTATCGTACTTTTTTTCGAGAAGTCCCTTCCATGTATAACCACCCTGTCGGCATATACATCTAAAATTAAACCTTGACCTGAATCCTTGATAGCTCCATCTCTCATCATTGTAAAGTACTGTTTGTTATAGAAAGTACCCGGTAATGTTAGAGGATAATGTATATGTCCAGTTATAAAAACACTTTGAGGATATTTTCCAATAATGTCCTTTAACTTTTGATCCTGTACTTCATCACTTTGATAAGGATCTGAAGGATATTCCTCATAAACGGTATTATCTAGTGGTTGATGAAGGAAAAGAAATATCGGTTTATCAAGACTTGCATTCTCCGCTAACCTAGCGCTTAACCACTTCATCTGGGTATCTGAAATATATGCGCTGTCTTTTTCATCAGTCTCCGTTGCCAAATAGATAAAGTGGTATCCGTTTATCCACTTATCGTAATAAACACCAGGCATATCAGTATGTGTCAAAAATCTGTTTTTAGCAGTCTCAAATCCTCCCATCCACCTTACATCATGGTTCCCTAAAATCAAGTTACGATCAAGTTGAGGATATTTGTTCATTGTTTTCATTAATGTATTATATTGTGCATCTGTTCCAGATTCGGTAAGATCTCCAACAACGCTAACAGATTGCACATTATTGCTAACTGCGTCATGCAATGCATTGTCAAGTCTGACATCGCTGATATCACCTTGTACATTTGCATGTGTATCAGAAATGGACATAAAGCTGAATTTATAACTGGTATCCTTGTCTGGAGCTGTTGAAGCAAGAACCGTAACATTGATACTTGTTAATAATTCTATATTATTCGGATTTGTAACCTCTGTAGGTTGATCTACTGTTCCCTTAACTGTGAAACTCTGCTCGGTTTTTACGGAAGGAACATAGCCTGAAGCAGATATATTCCATGTTACAGGTGCATTCACATTACCTCCATCAGTCACCAGTACTACTGTGCTAGGTAATCCCAGGGCCACCCCTGTTGGCGCTGTTCCGTTTACTACACCTGTAATGGCTGAAGGTGCTGTGATACTTGATAATATCTTCGGCTTTATTTTTACTGGATAAGTTACTTTCTTACCGCGTACTGTGACGGTTAGTATCTGGCTGTCCACTGCCCTAGAACTGTCAAAACCGCTTACATCGGAAGTTCTTACTTCCTCAATCCTTGTCGATCCGTCGGAGTAGGTGCCGGTTACTACTATACCCGTGATATCAAGGCTCTCTCCGATACGGTAAACAGTCTTTACTGGTGGTTTTGTAATCTCAATGCTGTTCAACGTTTTTGAAAACTGAAACCAGTTGATGTTCGCTACATATGTTTTTCCCGCCGCTACCTTTAATACAAGGTATACATCATGAATCCCGGTAACTTTAGTAATATCGGTTGACATAGTTTTATAGACATTCCAGTTGTCCGGTGCTGTTGTTGCGACAGTAAGTGCTCCCACTTTTGTACCGTTTGTGTTGTTCGGACCGTCAATCCATACTTCAATATTTCCACCTGCATTTGATCCCTTAACTGAAGCTCTTGCACTAAATTCCGTAGCTCCAACACCACTACCAAAGTCCATATTGTTATATACTAAATACTGGTTGTCATTAGTACCGCCCACAGATTTCCCACCATCTGGGCAATCCTCAACTTTAATGTAGGCACCCGACTTGGAACCAAAGCTTTCTGCTTCTATCAAACTAAATGCATCACTTACTGCATGCACTGGAATATAGCCAACAAAGTTGCCGAGTAGGTATGCAACTATTAAGATTAATGAAAATAATGATTTGTTAGACCTCGTTAAATTAACCATAAAAAATCTCCCTTTCGCAAGCCGAATATTAGGTGAATTCAATGCAGTAAAACAGATTACAACAATTAAAAAACTGTAAAAAATAGGTAGATATCAAAAAAATATTGTTCCTCCTTTTTCAAAATGATCCATAATTTTCCTTACGACTTCTTCTCCTAGTGAATTCAACAACACTTTATAATTTTGATTTCACTTTTTTCAGTGATAAGGTGAAAAGTATCACACGGACAATTATATTTGCACTATGTAAATTACACATTGATTTTATATTAATCAATTAATATTGAAATCATTGGTGTTAAGTAATTCGTAATATATCACTCAATTAAATAATATTTAAATTAAACACTTTTACCCTTAAATGCTTTCATTAAGGAGGTAAAACAAATAAAAAATACTAAAGTATCTTAAAATCTAGTATCTATTCCTTCCATTCCTATATCCTTAAGTCAGAATTGTTTTTCAATGTCTAAATAAACACAAAAAAGTTCAAGAACATATACGTTCTTGAACTTTTTATAGATGAATTTGAAGTTATGTCTGCTAGCTATATTTTTCGGTTTACTATCTATCATGGATCCTTCTAGATTAAAAAGTTGTTATAAAATTAGTTAAAATTAACCATTAATTATACATCTTAATTATTGACTAGATATAAAGTAAACTTAATTTTTATGTTAACCAATAAATACTATTAAGATATTCTTAATAATGATTTAATTAATTAACTACATGCTAAAAAAAATGAATTACCATTTAAATAGGTAGAATCACAGCTTAATATGTTATATGATTTCCTTCTACTTTCTTTAAAATCTTATGGAAAGATTCAATCCAGGTGTAATCCCAACTTGATTTTGCTTCAATAAGTTTAATGCTTCTTTATAACTTGACCAAACTATATCATTTATATTTATATTTTCTAATTCAACTTTATTAGTAATTGGCAGCTTAGTTGCATAAGGAATCAATTATGTTTGTAAAGGCTGTTTTAATAAATTGTAAGCGTATATTTAATAATGATAGGAAGTTTAATAATATGAAATTAAAAATAAGCACAATACTTTACATATTTACTTTTATGGCTGTTTTTCCTTTGAGCTTTCAAATTTTTATTGAATCCTGACTTAAAATAGAGACAATTCATACAAAAAACCACCTTTTAAAGGTGGCCTAAAATATACTTCCGATGAATATTCTTGCCATCATAACTAAACAACACAGATTTCCCTTCAATATTCTTCTCTAAATAAACGCCTCTACCCCACAACTGATGAATATAAGGCATAACCTTCTCAACATACTTCACATCAAGTTCCATATGTTCATAGGAATGCTTCAAATAAAGCTCACCATTTTTTAAATAATCTCCCTCTTGTACAACGATATATGGGAATCCTCCATTTACCCTACTGACAACTAACTGACCCCTAACATTTTCCCATTCCTTACCAGTGACTTTATATTCCTTACCTTGTCGCTGGAATAAATACATATCTTCGCGCATGACGAGATCTTTAGTTAAGTAGTTTCGAATAAATAAACTATCGGACTCTAATTCTTGTACTTCAAACATTTTTTCCGACCACTGCCAGGTTTAACACCTAACTCTCTCATTTCTTTTGTTGGATTATTATATCGCTCTTCAATATCTTTAAACATTCGTAGTCCTAAATAATATGGTTTAATGCTTGTTTTCGATGGCTGAACTACTCCTGCATTAAGCTTTGCGTATTCAATCGATTCATTTGAATCAAGATTTAGTTCACGCATAATTCTTATATGTCAGTAACTTACCCAGCCTTGTTTCTCTCAACGATCTTCTTTTTGACTAAGAATCTTCTATTCCTTATTCAACATAATGATCGGTTAGTGCAATAGCAAAGTTGTAGTCTCCTTTTTTTTCGTAGTCACTGTTTTACAGTTTCTTGATATGAATGATTGATGCTCATGATCCCCGTTGCCATTAACAAAGCCAAGTAGTGCAGAAATGAAGAGGAACTGATTAACCTTCTGCTTTTTTCACCATAAAACAAACGAGAAGACAAGGTTCGTTCGTACGATTAATGCACCAATGCTCTTCACCGGCAGGGATAAAGGTTGCATCTCCCGCTTTTTCCACACTGTGAACACCGTTGGAATAGGTATCAATTTCTCCACTAAAAATATAAGAATACTCGTCTTCTTCGTGGCAACTCATACCAACAGCTGGTACACGTTCACCAGGCGTTAGAGAAATCACACTCATGCTCACTTCTTTAAAATCACCTTGTCGCGTGAAGAGTTTTTTCATTTCATAGATTGGCATGCCGATTGGTTCAACTTGATTCAAATTAATTTTTTCCATTTCATTACCTCTATTCTTTTTTAAGTTTTGGATCGAGAAAATCGCGAAGACCATCACCTACAAAGTTCGCACCAACAGATACAGAAAAGATCGCTAAACCTGGGAAAGTAGACACCCACCAATTTTGAATCACTTTCGCTCCGCCAGATACCATCGAACCCCACTCAGGTGTCGGAGGTTGAGTCCCAAGACCAAGAAAACTGAGCCCTGAGAACATCAAAATGGCGTTTCCAAGGTCAAGTGTTGCCATCACAAGCAATGGTCCGAAACAATTCGGTAAAATTTCCAAAAAGAGGACACGAATATGAGAGGCACCCATGACGCGAGAAGCCGTCACATACTCGCTTTCTTTTAATGAAATCACCATAGAACGCATGAGCCTTGCATAATTCGGCCACCAAATGATGGCCATCGCAAGCACTGAGTTTAAGATACTTGGTCCAAGTGCTGCTGCGATCACCATCGCCAAAATAAGGGGAGGGAATGCCATGATGAGTTCGGAGAAGCGCATCATCACTTCATCCACATACCCGCCTTTATAACCTGCGATTCCCCCATATAAAATACCGAAAGCGAACGCACAAACCACTGTAATGACCCCAGCCGTTAACGAAATACGAGAACCAACGATGACACGGGAGAAAACATCTCGACCAAGCTCATCCGTTCCAAAAAAGTGTGAAGCGCTAGGGGACTCATACCGGATGCTTAAATTCTGCGCCGTGACACTATGTGTTACGATGAAAGGTGCAAACAAGGCAACGATAAACCAAACAAGACAAATGACTAAACCAAGTTTAAAAAGAAATCCTTTTTGACGAAGAAACGATACAATTGTTCGCATTATCGGTGCCTCACTCTCGGATCAATGACACCGTATAAGATATCAATGACTAGATTAATCACAACATAAATCAATGCAATTAATAACGAAACACCACAAATTGCCGGGAAGTCGAGTGAAACAGCAGACAAATAAGCATATTGACCAATCCCTGGCCACGCAAAAATATTTTCAACAAGCACCATTCCACCAAGTAGATTACAAAACCCCATTCCAGCAACTGTAATGACCGGAATCATAGAATTTGAAAGGGCGTGTTTAAAAATAATCGCTGATTCTTTTAACCCTTTTGCTCGCGCTGTTCGAATATAATCCATTGACATCACTTCAAGTAAGTTTGACCTTGTTTGACGAGCGATTAACCCCATCGTAAAAAGACCAAGTACAGCGCCAGGGAGGATCAAGTGCATCGCCACTTCACCAAATAATTGGAAATCACCTCTTAGGAGTGAATCGAGTAGAAAAAGACCCGTTCCACCATCTGGAGTTGACGTACGTGCATCGATGCGTCCTGGTCCTGGTGTGACCCCTAAAACAGACGTAAACACATAGAGCAGAACAAGCGCAAACCAAAAACTTGGGATCGACACGCCACTAATAGAAACCGTTCGGATGACATGGTCAATTGCTTTGTTCCGAAAGATGGCAGAAATCACGCCAAAAAGTACGCCGAAAACTAAAGCAATCACCATGGCCACGACCGATAGTTCAAGAGTAGCCGGGAAAAACTGCATTAAATCCTCCAGTACTGGTTTACCGGTGCGAATGGACGTGCCTAAATCACCTGCGAATAAGTGCTGAAAATAGAGAATTAATTGACGGAATAACGATTGATCAAGCCCCCACTTTGCTTTAAAAGCGGCGACGATTTCGGGATTATTCATGGCGCTTTGACTTAAATTCGCTGCAACTGGATCACTTGGTACTAAATGCGAAAGGATAAAGACAAACAGCGCCACGCCAACTAATAAGAAAAGAAGAAACAATAGACGTCTACCGATAAATCGAAGCAATTGGCACAACTCCTTTCAAAAAACAGATACGATGGATTCACTATGTAAAAGATGGTAATAGGAAAGCTAGTCATAGGGGAGAACACCCTACGACTAGCTTTTTGTCATTTCGATGATTATTTAGACAGCTTTAATTCATTTAAATGCAATTTACAAAAATCGTTATACGCAACACCTTGTAACTTTTTGCTAACAGCAAATGATTTTGGGTGTTGCACTAAGAAAGCATACGGGCTATTTTCAGCCACGATGTCTTGCATTTGGCCTGAAATGTCTGCACGTTTTGCCGGATCGATTTCGATTTTCGCTTGATTTGCTAAGTTGACTAACGCAGAATTCGCTGATGCTTCCCAGTTCGCGCGTTTTCCGACAATATCACCAGGAATAAACGCTAATTGGTTGCTTAAATCGTAATAGTCAGGTGACCAATGCATCACAAGGAATGGTGATTTACCGTTTCGGTAATCTTCAATGACCGCACCAATTTCACCTGTTTTGATGTCGACATTGATATTGATTTTCGCTAAATCTTCTTTTACTTTTTCAGCCATCGTTGTCCATGAAAGACCTTCAGATTCGAAGTTCGCAGCCGTTAAAGGAATGGTGAATCCTTTTTCATAACCCGCTTCTTTCATCAATTCCTTCGCTTTATCAATGTTTTGATAGTTGACTGGTCTTGATTTAGCCCCGACAAATCCTTTTTGAACAAATGATAACGGAAGAAGTGCACCATTACCTGCTAATTGTTGGAATCCTTTGTAGTCAAGTGCGTAACGAACAGCTTGTTGAACAAGTGGATTCGATAGCTCCTTCCCAATACTTGCTTTATCGTTCATCATTAAAAATGAAATCGTTGAAGTTGGAGAAGAAACAACTTTTGCGTTTCCGCTTGATTTAATGGTTTTCACTTGGTCAGGACCAACACTAAGCGCTACGTCAATCTCACCATTTTCGAGCGCTTGAATTTGTGTATTTGGATCTGGCATTTCTTTGATGATGATTTTGCTTGCATTCACAGTGCCCTTGTAATTCGGATTCTTTTCAAGCACCATTTCCGTATTTCTTGTCCATTTTTTCAACACATACGGACCACTTCCAGCAGAAGCACCGTCAAGGTAAGTTGTTGCTTTGTCAGTTGTGCTTGCATTTGCAGCATCAGTACCGCCTTTTTCTTTGACGACTTTACTATCCACAACCGCAAAAGCATTTCCTGTGATTTTTGACAAGAATGACGCATCTTTTTCTGTCAGTGTCACAACAACTGTTTGCTCATCTTTTGCTTCGACTTTCGCCACACCAGCCGCTAAAGCTGACGCATTGTCTTTGATATTTTTTGTACGATTGAAACTAAAAACAACGTCATTTGCTGTGATTGGGTTACCACTTGCAAACTTACGTCCTTCATTCAGATTAAATGTATACACAAGTCCTGAATCATCGACTGTATATGATTTTGCAAGAGCTGGTTTTGGTGTAAGGTCTGAACCTTCTAACATGTATAAGTTCTCATACGTTGCATAGAAATAGAAGTTTGCATACACTTCGTACGCGCGAGCAGGATCCATTGTTTTCCAGTCAGATGCGACACCCACAACAATAGTATCGGCATAAGATGATGAGGTGCTCGTATCTTTCTTCCCACAAGCGAAAAGTGAGAACACCATCAACGTAACCAAAGCGAGTAAACTGAATTTTTTCATCTCGTAAAACCCCTTTTTCTCTAAAATTTATAGCATCACTTTGTCGTCAAATGACACGCTGCAAAGTGGTTACTACCTGTTTGGATGAATGCTGGTGCGACTGTTTTACACTGTTCCTTCGCAGCATTACATCTGGTGTGGAACCGACAACCGGCTGGTGGATTTGATGGGCTAGGTACATCCCCTGTGAGAATGATTTTCTCTCGTACATCCCCGTTTGGATCAGGAATAGAAGAGAGGAGTGCCTTTGTATACGGATGTTGTGTGTTGCCATACAACTCATCGCGTGAAGCGAGTTCAACCATTTTTCCCAAATACATGACGGCAACCCTATCACTTAAATGGTGAACGACGCTTAAATCATGTGAGATAAAAAGATAGGTAAGATTCAATTGTTTCTGCAAGTCTTCTAATAAGTTAATGACTTGCGCTTGAATCGACACATCAAGTGCTGAGACGGGTTCGTCACATATTAATAGTTCTGGTTCGAGCGCTAATGCCCGCGCAATACCAACCCGTTGTTTTTGACCACCTGATAGTTCGTGAGGATAACGCCCCAAAAAGCGACTTGGTAGGCCAACCATCTCCATCAGTTCGGTGATTTTTCCTTCACCGTTCGCCATTTTGTGAATCTTGAACGGTTCAGATAAAATTTGTTTGAGGGTTCGACGTGGATTCAAGCAAGCAGAAGGATCTTGAAAGATCATTTGCGCTTTTTTCGCGAATTCTTTTTTTGACAGATTCGTGATATCCTCACCATTAAACAGAATGGTTGAACCAGGGTCTGCTGGATAAAGACCAAGTAGTGTTTTGCCTAACGTACTCTTGCCACAGCCACTTTCCCCAACAAGACTAAACGTTTCGCCTCTTTGGATTGAAAATGACACATCATCAACAGCTGACAGGACACCTTTTTTGCCATTCGGTTGTTTGATTTGAAACGTTTTTGTTAAGTGCGAAACTTCTAAAATTGTGTCAGATGGTGACGGATTTGAAACCGAATCGAGTCGGCTAGATTCAGTTCGTGACATGTTGATCACCTGCCTTTTTGGCCTCATCATAAAGGAAACATCTCACTTCGCGACCATCACCTTGGGTAAATAATGGCGGTGCTTCGTTTTTGCATCGTTCAGTTGCGAATTGACAACGAGGATGAAAGCTACATCCACTTGGCATGTTCAGAGCATCTGGCACGGTGCCTTCAATTGCCTCGAGTCTGTCTACCTTATGAGAAATTTTCGGGACTGCATTCAGTAATCCTTTTGTATAAGGATGAAGTGGCTCTGAAAAAACAGCTGCCGTTGGGCTTTTCTCAACAATTTGACCAGTATACATGACGACGACTTGGTCACACATTTCTTTCACAACACCCAAATCATGCGTAATCAGGATCATGCTCATGTCCCGTTTTTTCATGAGACGATTCATTAAATCTAGTATTTGCGCTTGAATCGTTACGTCTAGTGCAGTGGTCGGTTCATCCGCAATTAAAAGTTTGGGTTCACAAGCAAGTGCGATCGCAATCATAATTCGTTGGCGCATCCCACCAGACATTTGGTGAGGGTATTCATGAAATCGTTGTTCCGGAGAAGGAATGCCGACCATTCTGAGTAATTCGATGGCGGTTTGTTTCGCTTCGTTTTTGCTAACTTTTTGATGAAGTAAGATTGGTTCCATGATTTGCTTTCCACAAGTATGAAGGGGGTTCAATGACGTCATCGGTTCTTGAAAAATCATCGACACAGATTTACCTCTCATTTTTCGCATGTCTTCAGGCGAAGAAGTTAACAAATCGACGTCTTCGAACTGTATTTTTCCAGTGATATCAGCAACAGCGTTTTGCAAAAGACCCATAATGGCAAGAGATGTCACGCTTTTGCCACTTCCACTTTCGCCTACGATTCCGAGCGAATGTCCTTGTTCAATGTCGAAACCTACCCCTTCAACTGCTTGGACAACTCCTTGGCGAGACTTGAATTTAATCGACAAATCTTCCACTTTCAGTAATGTCATAAGCCTCACCCCTTTTACTATTTAATTGACAATAACGTATAAATTTTTCCAATTTTGTATAAAATTGTGATTTTTCTTATTATTCTAAACTACGTGTTAAAATATGTCTAGGTACTTTGGAGAATTCGATTCGAAAGAATGAAAGGTTTAATCTTCAAACATCTTAAAATTTGGTCATTTTTTGGTCTATATGTTCTCCTACTTCTATTTCCTCTTTTTGACCAAAATAGAAAAAACCCTCAACGCCAATAGCGTCAAGGGTTGATTTGATTAATATACTGACATGTATTGATCTCTTTCCCAAGGGTGAACTTGAGTACGGAAGATATCCCATTCGATTTCTTTTGCTTCTACAAAGTGTTCGAATAAGTGTGATCCTAGAGCACCTACGATTACTTCGTCAGTTTTTAATAGATCTAGTGCAGCTGCTAAAGTTGCTGGTAAATCGATGATTCCAACTTCTTCTCGCTCTTCTTTAGACATAACGTAGATGTTACGGTCTACTGGAGCTGGAGCTTCTAATTTATTTTTGATTCCATCTAAACCTGCTGCTAATAATACTGATAATGCTAAGTATGGGTTTGCAGCTGGGTCAACTGAACGTACTTCTACACGTGTGCTTAAGCCACGAGATGCAGGAATACGAATTAGTGGACTACGGTTTCTTGCTGACCATGCAACGTAACATGGAGCTTCATAACCTGGTACTAAACGCTTGTACGAGTTTACAGTTGGGTTTGTAACAGCTGTAAAGCTTGGAGCATGCTTTAAGATTCCTGCGATGAAGTGACGTGCAGTTTCACTTAAACCTAATTCACCAGTCTCATCGTAGAATGCGTTTTTACCATTTGTAAATAATGATAAGTTACAGTGCATACCAGAACCGTTTACACCAAATAGTGGTTTTGGCATGAATGTAGCATGTAAACCGTGTTTACGAGCGATTGTTTTTACAACTAATTTAAATGTTTGAATGTCATCACAAGCTTTAATTGCACCAGCATATTTGAAATCAATTTCATGTTGTCCTGGAGCTACCTCGTGGTGAGATGCTTCGATTTCAAAGCCCATTTCTTCAAGTTCAAGAACGATATCACGACGGCAGTTTTCACCTAAATCAGTTGGTGCTAAGTCGAAGTAACCGCCTTTATCATTTAATTCAAGAGTTGGCTCGCCTTTTTCATCTAATTTAAATAAGAAGAATTCTGGCTCAGGCCCTAAGTTGAAATCTGTGAAGCCTAAAGCTTCCATTTCTTTTAACATACGTTTTAAGTTATTACGAGGATCTCCTTCAAACGGAGTGCCATCTGCATTGTAAATATCACAGATTAAACGAGCTACTTTTCCTTTTTCAGCAGTCCATGGGAATACTACCCAAGTGTCTAAATCAGGGAATAGATACATATCTGATTCTTCGATACGAACGAATCCTTCGATTGAAGAACCGTCAAACATCATTTTATTGTCTAAAGCTTTTTCAAGCTGACTTACTGGAATTTCAACGTTTTTGATAATCCCCAGTAAATCCGTAAATTGTAGACGTATGTACTTTACGTTTTGTTCTTTTGAAATACGGAAAATATCTTCTTTTGTAAACTTAGCCATTATAAAAGTTCCCCTTTCGTATGCAACAAACAAAATTAGTCTAACACACTTTAAAATAGAAAAGTAGAGATATCCTACTTCCACTTTTCTATTTTTTTATTTTAAGTTTAGTGATTAGCAGTTTAAATATGTTTCTTTTTCCCATTCTGATACACGTAATCGATATGCATCCCATTCTTCTTTTTTGTTTTGAAGGAATGAATAAAATACGTGTTTCCCTAAAACTTGCTGCAGGAATTCACTGTTTTCAAGTTCTGTAACTGCTTCAAGTAAGCTTCCAGGCAATGTTTCAATACCTTCTGCTTTTCTAGTTACGTCATCCATCAAATACAGGTTTTCACTTCGTTCGACTGGAGGTGTTAATTTTCTTTCAATACCATCCAAGCCTGCAGATAATAAAACAGCTAAAGCTAAATAAGGATTTGCAGATGGGTCTGGATTTCGTACTTCGATTCTAGTACCTGCACCTCTTGCAGCCGGTATACGAATTGTACATGTACGATTACTTTGTGACCAAGCTACGTAAACTGGTGCTTCATAGCCTGGAACTAAACGCTTATATGAATTAACTGTTGGATTTGTAACTGAAGCATTTGCACGAGCATGTGTTAATACACCTGCAATAAATTGTCGTGCTGTTTCAGATAATCCAATTGAATCATGCTGATCATAAAAGGCATTACCATTATCATTTCCTAGACTCATATGACAATGCATACCTGAGCCATTTTCTCCAAAAATTGGTTTTGGCATGAATGTAGCAACTAAACCATTTTTTTCAGCAATTGTTTTAACTGTATATTTAAATAATTGAATATTATCAGCTGTTTCTAATCCTGGTGCGTATTTCCAATCAATCTCATGTTGACCGATTGCAACTTCGTGATGTAAAGCCTCAACTTCTAACCCTAACGCCTGAAGTGCTTTCGTAATTTCACGTCGTATTGTAACTGTTTTATCTAGGGGGGCTACATCAAAATATCCACCATTGTCATTTGGAACTAACTGATTTCCTTCCTTAGTAAATAGGAAAAATTCAGGTTCTGGTCCTACATTAAAAGAAGTAAATCCCTTATCAGTCGCTTTTTCAATTGCTCGTTTAAGCACATTTCTTGGATCACCTTCAAAAGGTGTACCATTCGGATAATAAACATCGCAAATGAAGAGTCCAACTTTTTCGTTAAGGTCGAATTTCCAAGTATTCAAATCTGGGAAAAGCATCATATCACTTGCTTCAATTTTTGTGAATCCGTTAATACTAGAGCCATCAAACATAGTTTCATTATTAAGTATTTTTTCAATTTGTGTGATAGGTAGTTCTAAATGTTTGAATACCCCTTCTACATCTGTAAAAAATAACTGTACAAATTCAAGACTGTGTTCTTCAACACTATTTAAAATCGTTTCCTTTTTCATTTATATTTCCCCCCATATAAATATAAAAGCTAGAATAATCCGGACTTAATCAATAACTTAATGAAAGAATCGAGACATATCTCCTTGTCGTAAAGAAGTTCTACCTAACTTACCATTTTGATATAACTCTTGACGAAGCATTTTTCGAAGCTGTTCATCTGATATTGATTTTTCAACAATGACTTGTTGAACCACTGTTTCTTTGGATTTTTCTGACGATTTTAAATTGAGTACTTCTTTAATTCCTGCTAAATTCAAGCCTTGTTCTATAAAAGTTTTTATTTCTAATAATCGATCGACATCATTGAAAGAAAATAATCTACGATTACCTTCAGTACGAGCTGGACGAATTAAATCATGCTCTTCGTAATATCGAATTTGTCTTGCAGATAATTCAGTTAACGAAATGACTATTCCGATTGGGAAAAGTGGCGTTGAGCGTCTTACTTGATCATTCATAGCAATGCTCCTTTCGTTCATCTATAAGTATTTTATTTCATGTTAGATAATCTGTCAATACGATGTTAGAAAATCTAACATGAAAATATTTGTTTTTTATTCTATGCAATATTAATTAAAATTCTACTATTTTATTAAAAAAAAATAATCTCCATTAGCTTGGAGATTATAACGGTTTGTATTCAAAATAATGTTCAGTTTGACTTATCTTTCGATTAGACAAATTCTCAATTTGGAAAGAATCATCAATCCGGCTTTAATACGAGTTTCTTCCTATTATTAGCTCATTTTGCTTTTCTTTCTAAAATGCAATTTCTAAAAATATTTTCATATTTCTTTTTCAAGTAAATGGCGATTATTTAATTTTATTTATTTCTATACTAATAGAAGTTTCAATACACTTAATTTAATATTTCAAAACTGAAGCCATTACATAGCTCTCTTTTTGTTTTATATTAATAAAAACTTAACAGAGAAAAATTGCCAACCTATCTCTTAAACTGTTAAAGTTTTAAAAAGTAAAGAATTAGAAAAAATTGCTCTTATTAACTATTTCCTAAGCAAGATGCTAACTAAAAAATGGTATATCGTTTTTTCTCTATTAAATACAATCATCAAACTTCCAATCAAAAATCCCTCAAAACCTAATTGAGGGACTTTTACAATTGATGAATGTTCACTTAGTGGAATTAACTTACACTTGCTCCCAACTTATAAACGTTTCTTTATAATCGCTAGATACAATTCCTTTTTCTGTAATAATCGCTGTTATTAATTCATTCGGCGTCACATCAAACGCTGGGTTTAGTACATCGATTCCTTCAGGGGCAATTTGTACATTTCCAATATGCGTTACTTCAGTACGATCGCGTTGTTCAATTACAATTTCATTCCCTGATTCGATTGATAAATCGATTGTTGATAAAGGAGCAGCTACATAAAATGGGATTTGGTAAAAGTTAGCTAAAATCGCTAATTGTAATGTTCCAATTTTATTTGCAGTGTCTCCATTAGCAGTAATGCGATCAGCTCCAACAATAATTGCATCTACTTTTTTATTTTGTAATAAGTAGCCGACCATATTATCCGTTAATAATGTAACTGGGATACCACTTTGGTTCAATTCCCAAGATGTCAGTCTTGCACCTTGAAATACTGGTCTTGTTTCAGTTGCAAAAGCTGAAATTTCCCAACCCTTTTCTTTTGCTAAGTGAAGTGGAGCTAAAGCTGTTCCGTATCGACTTGTCGCGATGCTCCCTGCGTTGCAATGAGTTAATACTGCAGCACCGTCATGTAATAATGTTAACGCGTTTTCACCGATTTCCTTGCAAGTTGCCTCATCTGCTAAATGTAATTTAATCGCTTCTTCCATGATAATTAATTTAGCTTCGGATACAGTTACTGCTTCTTTACTAGACCCAATTAGTTTTTCAACTGCCCATGCTAAATTTACTGCAGTTGGTCTAGCACTAATTAGTTCATCCGCTAATAATCTTGCTTGTTGGTGAAATTCATCAATTAGTTCAGTTTCAATTTCTCGAACACCTAAATAAAGTCCATATGCAGCTGCTAAACCAATCGCTGGTGCTCCTCTTACTTGTAATTTTACGATTGCTTCACGTACATCTAATAATGTCGTTGCATCAAAATAGTATATTTCAGTTGGTAATTTAGTTTGGTCTAAAATTTTTAAACTTTCACCGTTCCATTGTAATGATTCAGGTATTTGCTGTAATGTAGTCATCGATTATTACTCCAATCCATTAAGTAAATTTCCAAAATTTTTAATAGTAAATCTATTTTTTATACAATAAACTCCGAATTTTAAGACTTTTTTCTTCGCTTCAATTTTTTGATTATGTTCAAGTCCATCGATATCTTCAACGTGAGCAAGACCGATACTTCTTCGGATTAATTCACATCCAATAACCCCAATTGCATCAACCCAATATCCTTCTAGTTTTTCTTTAATTAGAGCTATTTGGTTAAATGGTCTAACGCTATGTTCTTCCCATAGTCGAATAAATGTTTCATTAAACACTTTTTCAATATTTAAAATGTGTTCAATAATTTCGTCTTTTAGTTCAGTACGGCTGAAAAGTTGAAAAAGTAAATTTGCTTGAATTTGCCCTAAATCAAATCCGATTGGTCCTACAAATGCAAATTCCGGGTCAATTATTTTTGTTTCTGTTTCAGATACGAAAATACTTCCCGTATGTAAATCACCGTGTAATAAAGCTTCTTTTTTCGATAAGAAATCTAATTTTAGTTTCGCAACCTCAATTTGTAGATCTCCATCATTCCATAGTTCTTGAATTTCATCTGTTAATTCTTCTTCAAAACTATTTGTTTCACTGTTAAAAAACGGATCTGTATAAACAAGGTTTTCTGTTATATCACATAATTCAGGATTATTAAAAAGATACTCTAACTCTTTTTTCTTAGCTGGTGAAGTTCCAAAGTCTGAAGTGAAGAATAATGACTTTGCTAAAAATTCACCGATATGTTCAGCCAAAAACGGATAGCTTTTTTTCTCAATGAATCCTTTTCGTAAAATTTGTAAATGAGAAAGATCCTCCATTACTGTTACAGCTTGCTCTTCATCATGCTCTAAAATTTTTGGTGCATGCAATGGGATTAACTCATTGTATATTTTTGTCGCATTACTCTCGATCGTAGCTCGCTTTAGTGTAAGTGGCCAGCTTTCACCAACAACTTTCGCGTATGGTAGAGCCTGTTTTATAATTAACCCTTTCTCGCTTCCTACTTGATTAACTTTAAACACTAAATTTAAATTCCCATCCCCGATTTCTACACATTCACATAGTTCATTTTTAAAATATCCAAGTTTTTGTAAATAAGTAATTGCAGTTGCTTCTGTTAAAGGTCTATATTCTTTTCGTTCAATGACAGTCACTAAATTCATCCCCCTTGAATTTTGCAAAATAAAAAGCCTCTTTTCCGAGACGAAAAGAGGCAATACTAATTGGCTTTCGTCTCTTATCTACCAGAAAATTTCTTTTCTGTTGGAATTAGCACCGTGCCTTACTGAGCATTTAAGCTCAGGCGTAAACAATACGCCCCATTTCACAATGGTATTACGGTCGGTTGCTGGGCATCGTCGGGCCAAATCCCTCCGCCTACTCGAAATAAGAGTTCGCATATTTGATTTTATAATCGTATTTTAGTTTATCGATTTTTAATTTGTCAATTATTTTTTTAAAACTTTTTGTAAATTTCTTCTTTTCTGTCTTCAAAAATAGGGATTGTACCGCGTATTTCATCGACTTTTTTCGGATCAATTTCTCCAAAAACGATTTCTTCATTCGTGCTGCCTTTAGTAATCACTTCTCCCCAAGGGTCAATGATCATTGATCCTCCACCAAATGTATTCGCTAAATCTTTCCCTACTCGATTACAAGCAACAACATAACACTGATTTTCGATTGCTCTTGCTTTTAATAAGATTTCCCAATGATTCATTCTTTGAATTGGCCATTCGGCAACGAAAAATAAAACTTTTGCACCCTTTTGAGAATGAGCTCCAATCCATTCAGGAAAACGCAAATCATAGCAAACAAAACCTGCAGCAGTTAATCCATCGATTTCAAAAAGCCCATCTGTTTGCCCTGATTGTAGATAGTGATGCTCGTTCATTAACTGAAATAAATGAACTTTATCATAAGTTTTTACTAATTCGCCAGTACTGCTAATAACAATTAACGTATTCGTAACACCATTTTCTCTTGCAATTGGTAACGAACCAGCAATCAATAGTATGTTATTCGATTTTGCGATGGACTGAAGTTCAGAAATAACCGCTTCTTGTTCACCTGTATGCAAGCCAATTTCTTCCAGACAATAGCCTGTTGTCCATAACTCCGGTAATACGATTATACGAACATTTTCTTTAACAGCTTCGTTTATTTGAGTTTTCATGTTCTCTAAATTAGACTTTGATTCACCTAAAATAACGTCAGATTGAATACACGCAATTTTAATCACAATTTATTCACCCTATTCTAAATTTTATAGACATTTTTAAATCGAGCATATATGATGGTGAAAGTTATTGCAACAGTCGTTCATGAAAATCATTCGATTAAGAAACGATCTATTCAAATTAATTTTATTATATTTTTGGAGTGATTAACTTGAATCATAGTAAACTATTAAACAATTTACCAAAACAATTTTTTGCTTCACTAGTCCAAAAAGTGAATCAGTCAATAAGTAATGGTCATGATGTAATTAATCTTGGTCAAGGAAATCCAGATCAACCTACACCTGAGCATATTATAAAAGCATTACAGCAATCTGTTGAAAACCCTCTAACTCATCGTTATTCTCCGTTTAGAGGAATGAGTTCTTTAAAAAATGCTGTTGTAGAATTTTATAAACGAGAGTATGATGTTGATTTAGACCCAGAGGAAGAAGTAGCCATATTATTCGGCGGAAAAGCTGGATTAGTTGAGCTACCACTTTGTTTATGCGATGAGGGAGATACAATTTTAGTGCCAGACCCAGGCTATCCAGACTATTTATCTGGTATATCCCTTTCAAAAACGGTACCATACATGCTTCCATTACTTGAACAAAATCAATTTTTACCAGATTATAAATTAATCCCTCAAGATGTTTTGGATGCTAGTAAAATATTATTTATCAATTATCCAAATAATCCTACAGGGGCTATTGCAACAGAAGAATTTTTTAAAGAAACAGTTGAGCTTGCAAAAAATAATCAGATTACCGTTTGTCATGATTTTGCTTACGGCGCATTTGGTTTTGACGGCAAAAAGCCTTTAAGTTATCTTCAAACACCAGGAGCAAAGGAATGTGGGATTGAAATTTATACCCTTTCTAAAACTTATAATATGGCTGGCTGGAGAATCGGTTTTGCAGTTGGAAATAAAGAGGTTATTTCAGCAATTAATCTATTACAGGATCATCTTTACGTTAGCATCTTCCCTGCTGTTCAAGAAGCTGCCGCTGTTGCGCTAACTGAATCTCAAGAAAGTGTAAAACAACTATTAGCACTTTATGAAGAGCGTAGAAATGTATTTATTAGCGGCTGTCACGAAATTGGATGGGAAGTAACTGCACCAGCAGGTTCCTTTTTTGCATGGTTAAAAATCCCATCAGGTTTTACATCACAGGAATTTGCTGATCTATTACTAGAAAAGGCTCATATTGCAGTCGCTCCAGGAAATGGATTTGGAGAATATGGTGAAGGTTATGTAAGAGTCGGACTACTCTCAGATACGGACAGACTGAAGGAAGCAGTTGCTAGATTAAAAGAGATTGAACTATTTTCTAAATTTAATGTTTGACAATTGTGATTGTTCATGAAATAATGCGATTAGATTAATAATTCAAAATTAAATATTAACTTTATTCAGAGTAGGTGGAGGGACCGAGCCCGATGAAACCCGGCAACCGGCTAGTTAACTAGTACGGTGCTAATTCTCGCAGCATTTGCTGACAGATAAGGTGTAGGTAAACCTCTCCTTAGTGGAGAGGTTTTTTGTTTGATTAAAACTTTTTGGAGGTTTTGAAATGAGTGGAGTAATAGCAACTTACCAAGTTTATGATAAAAATCATCATTTAGAAAAAAAGGCAGAGTCAATCGCGCTAGGTTTAACCGTTGGTTCATGGACGACTTTACCTCAAAATGATCAAATTCAATTACAAAAGCATAAAGGGAAAGTTCTTTCAGTTCGTGAAATAGAATGCGAAGAAAATATCGTTAACTTTTTAGGATATAAAGCGACAAAAGGGATTATTGAAATCTATTATCCTAGCTTAAATTTTTCAGCTGATCTTCCAGCTATTTTAACAACCGTTTTCGGTAAGCTATCCCTTGACGGTGAAATTAAATTAATTGATTTAAATTTTACTGATGATATTTTAACTCTTTTTCCAGGACCAAAATTTGGTATTAAAGGCATTCGAGAGAAGTTGGATGTATATGATCGACCTTTATTAATGAGCATTTTCAAATCAATTATCGGCAGAGATATTCAATACATTTCAGAAGAATTAAAAAAGCAAGCTTTAGGTGGTGTTGATTTAATTAAAGATGACGAGATTCTTTTTGACACAATTACATCTATTACGGATCGAGTCACTCACGGAAAAAATATTTTGAACCAAGTTTATGAGAAAACAGGACACAAAACATTATACGCGGTGAATTTAACTGGCCGTACATATGAGTTAAAAGAAAAAGCATTACGTGCAGCTGATGCTGGTGCTGATGTATTTTTATTAAATGTGTTCTCGTATGGAATTGATGTACTTCAAGGATTGGCAGAGGATCCATCAATTAATATTCCAATTATGGCTCATCCTGCTGTATCGGGTGCGTTTACAGCATCACCAATTTATGGAATTGACGCAGGATTATTACTAGGGAAACTTTTACGAATTGCTGGTGCAGATTTTAGTCTTTTCCCTTCACCTTATGGATCAGTTGCATTACAAAAAGAGACAGCTTTAAAAATCGCTGAAAATTTAACAGTATCAAATGGATTAAAAGAGACATTCCCAGTACCTTCTGCTGGAATTCATCCAGGACTTGTACCTCAATTAATTCAAGATTTTGGAATTGAGCAAGTCATCAACGCTGGCGGCGGTGTTCATGGCCATCCGGATGGACCAATTGGTGGAGGTAATGCATTTAGAGAAGCAATTTCAGCAACACTGTCTGGAGTTGAGCTAAAAGACTACGCACTTCCAAATACATCACTACAAAAAGCATTACAACTTTGGGGGTAAACAACAATGGCAATAAAGATTTTTTGTGATTTTGATGGAACAATTACTGAGGGAGACAATATCGTTAATTTAATTAAAGAATTTGCTCCACCTTCAGTAAGTGAATTAACAAGTGAAGTATTAAATGGCAATATATCGATTCGAGAAGGCGTAGAGAAAATGTTTGCTACGATTCCTTCAACGAAAAAACAAGAAATGACTGATTTTGTAATTGATCGTACTGTCATTCGAGATGGTTTTAGCGATTTTATTCAATTTGTAAGCGTTCAACAATATGAGTTAAAAGTTGTAAGTGGCGGACTAGATTTTTTCGTTCATCCAATATTGGCGGATTACCTACCACCTTCTGATATTTTATGTAATCGTACTGACTTTACAGGTCAAACTGTAAAAATTCATTGGGATCACGCATGTGATGAAAACTGTACGAATGATTGTGGAATGTGTAAACCATCTGTAAAAAGAAAATTTAGTGAATCAAATGATTTTATCATTGTCATTGGCGATTCAATTACTGACTTACAAATTGCAAAAGAAGCCAATTTAATTTTTGCTCGAGATTTCTTAAAAGATAAATGCGAAGAACTATCTTTACCTTTCATCCCTTTTGAAAATTTCTATGATATTCGAGCTTCATTAGAGAAGGAGGTGCTAGTATGAAGGACTTTTTCAAACATTATGATGAAATCCGTGAAGTAAAAAAAGTACTTGCCGATCGTGATTGGTTTTTAGGAACTAGCGGTAATTTATCAATAAAAGTAAATGAGGAGCCTTTGAACTTTTTAGTTACAACTAGTGGTAAAGATAAAACTAAACATACTTATGACGATTTTTTACTTGTTAATGAATTTGACCAATCTGTTTGGGATGAATCAAAAAAACCATCAGCCGAAGCCATTTTACATCGTCTAATTTATCAACACACAAATGCTAAATGCGTTCTTCATGTACACACTTTAGCAAATAACTTTATAACAAAGGATTTTCCATATCAAGATGAGTTATCTTTTTCTGGTATCGAAATTATTAAAGCACTAGGACTATGGGAAGAAGATGCAGAAATTAAAATTCCAATTATAAAAAACCATGCGCATATCCCTACTCTTGCAAATGAATTTCTACCACATATTAAGAATGATCATGGTGCTGTATTAATTCATAATCATGGTATAACAGTATGGGCCGAATCAGCATTTGAAGCTAAAAAACATTTAGAAGCTTATGAGTTTCTATTCCAATACGCATTACAAGGTATACAAAAAAATTTATTTATAAAGAATTAATTTGGAGGAATGAAGAATGGCAACAATTTGGGTAGAAAAAAAAGATTATCATATTACAAGTGATGTTGAAGTAAAAGCATATTTAGAAGAACAAGGTGTAATTTATGAAAATTGGAAAATCGAACAATTACATAGTTCGTTACAAGAAAAATTTATTTTATCAGATGATGAAAAAGCAGCGATTCTTGAAACATTTAAAGCTGAAATCGATAGTATTTCATCAAGACGTGGCTATTTAGCGAGTGATATTATTACTCTTTCAGAAGCAACTCCAAATCTTGATGAATTACTTAAAAACTTCAACCGTGAGCATCATCATACAGATGACGAAGTTCGCTTCATTGTTAGCGGTCACGGTACGTTTATTATCGAAGGAAATGAAGGCTTTTTCCATGTTAATTTGAATCCTGGTGATTTAATTTCTGTACCACCAAATGTACGCCATTACTTCACGTTAGCAGAGGATCGTAAAGTTGTTGCTGTTCGATTGTTTGTCACTACTGAAGGCTGGGTGCCGATTTACGAATAATTTGATAAAAACTAAATTGACTCATATCCACTATAGGATGTGAGTCAATTAATTTTCTTCTTCATTAAAATGATCATCTCGGTAGTCGATATATAACGACCCATCGGTTTGTACTTCAACAAAAAACACATCTGAAATTGATTTTATGCCTCCCCTTTCAAGTTGAGCCATTAACCATTTTTTATCCAAGTTTAAATTTGATAATGCATCTTCATTTACTTCTCCATCTGATACCACAGCTGTTGAGGTCGGAAATAATAAAGTTTTTTTCCATGTTTTATTTTTTTTCGTTTTAACATCTTTTGTTTTCATTACTGATAGACTTCCATCAATTTCAAATATAGCGTATTCGACATCTTTCAATGAGTAGATATTCTCATTACGAAGCATCCCTTGAAATTGCTCTGTATCTAATCTAGCTTTTTTTAATGCATTTTCCATTATTTTTCCTTGTCTAATTAATATAATTGGTTCTCCAAGAATAAACTTACGTGCAGTCTTAGATTTTAAACTTAAATACCCCATTATGATCGTTAAAACTGACCAACCAACTAATCCAATGATTCCATCCTCAACATCTAATGTTTTATCTGCTGAAATTGATGCAGCTATATTCCCTATTGTAATGGCCGTTATAAATGTAAAAACATCTAATTGACTAATTTCCTTCTTCCCCATTAATCTCGTTAAAATAAATAAAACAAAAAATGAGCATGTAACTCTAAATAAAACTTCATTTAGGCTCATTTATTTCATCCTTTCTCTTTCAAAAAAAACCATTTCAAGTAATTATTAATCAACTTAGCGTTTGAAAAATAGAACGAAACTATTCTTTATTATTTCTAAAAAATTAGTAAAACCAGACCGTTTGTTATTTCCTCATAATTTACCGATTATTGAAGAAAATATTACTATTCATTTATAATCGACTAATTACCTGAGGTGAGATTTTGAGTAAAAAACTTTCGCTTGTTGGATTAATATTAATGGTATTTACAACTGTATATGGTTTTGGAAATATTCCTACAGCTTTTTATTTAATGGGATATAGTGCAATTCCATGGTATATACTCTCAGCTATTACGTTTTTTATTCCTTTTGCTTTTATGATGGCTGAGTTCGGAGCTGCATATAAGCATTCAGAAGGTGGAATTTATACATGGATGGCTGATTCAGTTGGGCCTAGGTTCGCTTTTATTGGAACCTTTATGTGGTTCTCTTCCTATGTAATTTATATGGTTAGTGTCTCCTCAAAGGTTTGGATTCCACTATCAACGTTTATTTTTGGTAGAGACAAAACTCAATCTCTTTCATTATTCGGACTTTCATCTACTCAATCAATTGGCTTATTAGCATTACTTTGGATGTTAGTTGTGACATATTTCGCTTCAAAAGGGATTGAAAGTATAAGTAAGGTAACAACGATTGGTGGCATTACAGTTTTCTCATTAAATATAGTATTGCTAATCACAAGTATTCTTATTTTTATATTTAATGGAGGAAAATTTGCTCAGCCAATTAAAAGCTTTTCATCAGCATTTGCTCACTCACCTAATCCAAATTATTTATCTACCCTCGCAATCTTATCATTTGTTGTATTTGCAATCTTTGCTTATGGCGGTTTAGAAGCAATCGGCGGATTAGTTGATCAAACTGAAAACGCTGAACGTAATTTTCCGAAAGGGATTACAATTTCTGCAATTATTATTTCTGTAGGATATTCGTTAGGCATTTTTTTAGTCGGTATCTTTATTAACTGGTCAAATGATTTAAGTGCTAGCACAACGAATTTAGGGAACATAACATATGTTCTAATGTACAATTTAGGATTAGAACTTGGAAAAGCTTTTAACTTATCAACACAGACTGCCGATCAAATTGGTATTTGGTTTGCAAGAATTACTGGTTTATCAATGTTTCTTGCATATACCGGAGCATTTTTCACATTAATTTATGCACCATTAAAAACAATCATTAAAGGCACACCAAAATACTTATGGCCGACAAAATTCTCAGAAACAAATGAAAAAGGTATGCCTGTCAATGCGATGTGGGTACAATTCTCAATTGTTTCAATCATTATTGTCCTAACATCCTTTGGCGGTGAAGGAGCATCATCATTTTTTAATAAAATAACTTTAATGACGAATGTTTCAATGACATTACCTTATATATTTTTAGGTATTGCATATCCAATGTTTAAAAGGAATAATCAAATCGATAAACCATTCCAAATTTTAAAATCAAATTCATCTGCTTTATTTGCAAGCATTCTCGTTATTTTAGTAGTTGGATTTGCAAACTTTTTTACGATCATCCAGCCGGCTATTGAAGGTGATTACAACTCAACAATTTGGATGATTGCAGGTCCCATCTTCTTTTCAATATTAGCTTTACTAATTCTTAACCGTTCAAGAAAACATACACAAAAAGAGAAGAAAATTGCTTAGCAAATTTCTTCCCACTTATTGTTAATAACAATTCCGAAAGTAAGTTGGAAATATAGCACATACTAAATTTGGAGGTGATATTCATGGGTCACAATCAAAATCCACATGTAAAAAAGAAAAACATAAATAAAGGACAACCTATACCAGCTGCAGTTAATTCAGAAGGCTATTTTGCTCCAAGTAAATCAAATACTGAAGCTCTTAATGAAGTTAAAAATCAATAAAGAAAACTCGCCGATTGGCGAGCCGTTAAGAGAAGACAGAGGGGTTCTTCTCAGTTTGCCAATTTATACTTTCTTAATGTGTAAAATAAAAATGACCGTCATTTTTTGACGGTCTCTTTTTTAATTATTTACTCATCGAATTTGCGGTCTTTACTAAATCTCGAATAGTGTATTGTTTACCAGTTTCCTCTGAAAAAAGAATTGAAATTGAATGAAAGAGCCCATTTTTCTTCCAACGAATTGTTTTTGTATTATCATCATCAGCAACAATCAAAACTTTTGTACCATCTTTTAATTTGGTTGTTTTTAATTGTTGTTCTTCATCTGGAAAGGAAGGTTTTTTATTATGATAAGTGATAACATACATTTCGACCTCTTTTTCTTCATTTGAATAATTAAACGAGGTAGCATTAATAGTTCCATTACCTTGATTTTTTTGTACATCCATTGAGACATCCTTTGCTCTAAAAGGTATCCTTTCTGGTACAACTAGTTCTTTTTGTACATCTTTAGGTAATTGATCTACTACTTGTTTTATAGTTTTAGGATATTCTTTTTTTAATGCATCAACTGCACCGTTACCATGTGAACAAGCAGTTAACAAAAGAATTGAGAATAAAAAAATAATTTTTTTCAATCCACATGCCCCCTATTTTTCCAAATCTATCGTTTCTTTTTTCTACTTAATATCTCTAAATATCGTCATATTAGTCTTAAAATAAATAAAAACTGCCTGTATATACAAGACAGTCTTAAAACCTATTCTTAAGGTTCAACAATTACGATTTTTCCTTTTTGCACATATAGCAATATTTCTGCGTTATCTGTTTCATTTCGGAATGTATAGCATGTTAGATCATCAAACCCACCGTGTGAAATATCATGAACTGTATCAACTAATTTGTATTTATTACCTCTAAATTCTATTTTTCTTTCTATTGATGGTTGCTCCGTTAATATTTGTTCCTTTGATCGAAAATTCATCTAATCACTCCTTTGGTCACCAATAGTATAGCCATATTTGTAGTTTTCAATTTTTATACCCTGCTTAATTATTCGGGATGTTAATTCAATAACAATCCCGAATATTTATTCTACTTCAAGAGCAAATTTTAAAAATTGTACGAACAAAATCGATTGTTCTTTCATCATTATTTCTTCCGCTGAGAGTATTGCATAGTCTAATGCAAGTCCATCAATAAATGAAACAATCATTCTTGCTAAAATTTCACTATCATATTGTTCACTAAATTCTTTGTTTTTTTGACCTTCTTTTATGACATCAGAAAAGATTTTTATACCAAAAAAATATCGTTCTTTCCCATACTTTTTTCTTCTGTTATCATTTCTACCAGTTATGAAAAACTCTAAAGTAATTGGTGCCAAAGGATCCATTCGATCATTTGGCACTCTTTTTTCACCGAACATCCTTAATAAAAGTAATTCCCAATATGAATCAACATTTTGATTCAATAATTCACTTGTTTCTTCAGACACTCTCAATAGTGATTCAGATAAAAGTGATTCAAACACTTCTTCTTTATTAGCAAAATATTGATATAGCCCACCTCTACTTACATTTGATGCGTCCATCACATGCTTCATAGTCGTTCTTTCATAACCATTTTCGATAAACACTTGTTTTGCTGCTTCTAAAATTTTAGTTCGACGTTGCTGTTGGTGCTCCTTGCTGACTTTCGGAGACATCTTTCTTCCCCCGCTCTACTCTATTTTTCGTTAAGAATCCAATTAGTGAGACAAATACTAAAAGTGATGCAGAGATAATAAATGTTGGAATGACACCTATTACTGTTGATAGCCATCCACCTAATAAAGGTCCGATAATTGTTGCTGTTGTGGTAACACTTCCTATTACACCAAATACTCTACCAGTTAACTCAACTGGGGTATCGACTTGAACAGATGCCTGGAATGGAACAAATACTAAGCCAGCTGCAAATCCTGCAAACAAACCTAATAATGGTGCCCAAACAATTGAAAAATCGAGATTAATATGTGTGAATAAAGCCATCATACCAAAACCAAGTCCGATTCCACAAACTCCAATTAACATTAAATTATAGGCACGATAATTTGTTTTTTTCGCTAAAATTAAACTAGAAAAAAACATTCCTACTCCAGATCCAGTTACTAAATAGCCAAATAAACCTGGTGACGCATGTTTAAGTTCCCTTATCAAAACTATAATTTGCGAATCAGATAACTGCAAGATTAAGAGACTAAAACCTAAAAATAGCATACCGACTAAAATTTGAGTTTTTGATTTAATAAATGTAACGCCTTCCATAAATTCAGTTTTATAGGAGGATTTAGCTTTATCTTTCACTTTTTCTTCTTTAATCTGCTCAACTACCTTTGGAAGCAAGAAAATTAAGATCGCAGAGATAATAAATGATACTGAATTAATATAAAATACTGGCGTTGTTCCAGCTGCCGAAACTAGAATTCCACTTAAAATCGGTCCAAAAATTTTTGTAGCTGAGTCAATCATAGTTGTAATTGACATAGCGCTCTTGATTTCATCATTCGGAACTAGTTCTTTTAACTTACCATTTTTCGCAGGATTAAAAACAGCAGAAAACAGTCCAATCGTAAACAAACAAATATAGACCATCCACAAAGTATTTGCTAATGCAAGTATTACAAATAAACCAGCACGGACAATGTCAGATAATACCATCAATTGCTTTCTACTAAAACGATCTGCAATCGTTCCTGCAACAGGTCCTAATAAAGCCATCGGAACAGCGAGACATAAAATAATAAATGACACTTCAATTGGCGAAGCATTCCATTTTAACCCTACCAGCGTAATGATCGCGACAATACTTAACCAATCACCAATATTTGAAATCGCTTGAGCAACCATTAATGTTATAAAACCTTTATTATTCCTTAGACCCTTCATCTTGCTTAGCCCCCTTGAAACCGACACTCATGTCGTTTTTATTTTATTATAACGACATGAGTGTCGGTTTTCAATTACTTTTTCTGAAAATTGGCTATATTCCTCGTTTAACTTTATTCAAAAATGGAATTAAAAGTATTAAAACTTTTTGAATGTATTACTTTGACTTAATTAATTGGATTGAAATTGAAAAGGCAAGAGGAATGCATATTATACTAGTTAATTATTGGACAAGATTAAATAAAAAGAAAAAAGATATAAGCCTTTTTCGAGCTTCTATCTTTTCAGAGTTATAATGATGGAAATATCATACTCATAAAAGGTTCATGAGTAACTATCCTAGTGGAATTTTGTATTTAACTTACTCATAACTAGTACATGAATAAGTAAACTCAATTATTCAAAAGAAAATCCAACAGTTTGATTCTTTTCCCAATTTTGCTTTTTTTGCTTACGTAAAATGGATCTCATTTCATCGCATAGTCGATTGATATTTACTTTTTGTTCACAGTCCCACTCAATTATGATTGAAATATATAACTCATTTAATTGAGCATAAGAGAAGTCATTCGTTGAATCGATAAGTAGCTGTAATTCTTCATAGTTTAAAATTCGATTTAATTTTTTCTTTTGTAAATAGTCAGAACGCATTTCTTTTGTTGGTTGTTTAATTTCATATGCACGATCAAATCTACCAGAGCGATTCATTAAAGCTGGATCGATTTTTTCAGGATAATTAGTCGTTCCAATTAAAAATAAACCTTCTTTAGAAGTTGCACCATCGATTGTGTTTAGGAAAACTGAGCGAACCGAAGGAGGCATACTGTCAATATCCTCGATAACTAGTACCATTGGCGTTAATTTTAACACTGAACTAAAGACTTCTTTAATTGTGTAACTTGATGTATATTCAGTAATTTGCCAATATGCAACCGGTGCGTTAATACTACTTGCAATTGATTTTACTAATGTTGTTTTTCCATTTCCAGGATTTCCATATAATAAAAATCCTCGTTTATATGGGATGTCATATGTTTTAAAGAAATCTCGACCATCATTAAAGAAATGATCAATTGATCGATAAATTTCTCGTTTTAATGATTCTTCTAAAAATACATCTTCTCTTCTAACCATTTTTGTTATATTTTCAATTGATGTTTCGACACCATCATCTGTATCTGTATAGACTGTTACATAATTTTTAATATAATCTCGTTTTCTTTTTAGTACGTATTGAAAAAAAGATGAAAGACATGAATCATTTTTAGCAAAAATCAGGTCTCTATTGTATTGATTATCCGCTTCAAATATCATCGCTTTCGATAAAGCTACTCCGTAATTCGGATAATAATATAATCCATTTTCAACCCTTGGCTTAATGATGAGTTCCAACTTTTTATCAGTGTGATTCGAAGAAATAGTTTTTGTCTCAAGCTCATTATAAATATGGCTAATTAATTGAACTTCACTCGATTCCTCTTTAAGATCTTCTTCAAGAATTTCCCAGATTTCATTTGTTGTATCCTCATCTGAATACATTTGGAAATCTACACCAAATGTATCAAATAGCTGACTTTGAATAGTTGAAATGATCTTTCCGTAATCGTAGTAATAAGGTAAGTTATCTCGTTCCATATCCTTCGAATCAAATAAAACATTTATTTTTGTCATGCAATTCTCCTTTGTTTTCCAATCTTTCTTATAATTCTAAATCCTTAGTTTCTATAAGTCTAGTGTTGAAAGGATTAGACATTCATTATTTTTTATTCATATTGATCCTAATACATGAAAAACAAAAAACCCCACTAGGATCAATAATTTCCTTTGTGGAGTTTACTAAGTATGTATTCAACTTTAATCCCCTACCGACTTATTCGGTGGTATTATTTTTCCTTTTCTAGAAGGATTAGAATGTTGTTTGTCATCTTCTGTATTTATTTCTTCTGGTAAACGAGTTGGAGCTATAGGGACATTTCTTACTTCATAATTGATTACATCAGAAGAATGAAGTGTAACAATCATACTTCCACCATATTGTTTTGCTCGAATTAGAATTGGCTGATTATATTTATTTTGAAAACGGAAGTCTGGTCCATACCAACTAACAGTAGCATCACGTCCTGCTGGTACATATGGTACTCGTCTACTATGGGTATATCTTTCAATAATTTTTAGACCAGCGCGATCTACTGCATTAAACAGAGTAGAGGACACTTGACATATTCCTCCTCCTACTCCTTCAGACAATTCTCCCCTTACAATGACTGGTGCACGTTTATATCCCTTCGCTCCACTTCTCTCTCCTACTACCTTATTGAAAGAAAAAACTTCATTTGGGAAAACTACGTAATTATCAATTGCTTTTGCTGCGAGTGAAATATTATGTACCCGACTTTTATTATTCGAATTAAAGTAGGTTACATATTGTCCAATTTGTTGAATCCTAATATGAGCTAATAATTCACTATCAACTTTTGGATAAATATCTAACTCTGGTACTTCAATTTTAGATGGTCCTTTACCATAAAAATATGTAGTAAATTTATCCTTAAACTCTTTTTTATAAAGCCTGTATCCTACTTGGCCTGGTACAATCCTACCTTGTTCATTGATTGTCGCATTTATAGGGTTACGGTAAATTTGTTGATCAAGCTTTTCAATAAATTGATTAAACTTTTTATCGTTTATCATTGGTGTACCTGGAAGCGACGTTGTAAAATCTTCACGATTAACTACGGCAATCGGAAGGCCCTGTTGAATAACAGTTAAGCTATCAGGTTGTTCAACTGATTGCGTCAATAATAAAAAACTAGCTAATAATTTTTGTAACATAGTTGGATTCCTCCCAACATTAGTATGAACAAAATTCAATACTTTCATGTTTTTTCCTAATAAATCATTCACTATGCTCTTACTTTTCTGATACTTTTTATCAACATAAAAATAGAGAAGCACTTTTAGCCTTCTCTAATCTACTTTCAGGATATATTTAATTGTTTTGAATGATTTTAAAGTCTTTTTTTATTACTTTTTTGTATTAATTTTTGTTGTTTTCAATTTCTTTATTCTTGATTAGTAATCTTATTTGCAGCTTACACAATTTTATTTGCAGTTTCATAAATTCAATTGCAGTTTCAGCATTTTTATTTGCACTCTCGCTAAAGTACTAAGATACAAAAATATAAGCCACAAGTTAAGCAACTCGTAAATTTTTCATACATTTTAAGATTTGAACTCGTTAATAATTAGATTAATCGTATTAAATGATTCTTCCCTTATTGTTGTAGTATTCTCTTTATTCGCATTAAATGTAATTAAAGCCTTCCATAACGCCCAGCCTCTTGCTCTATGCCAAGTATTTTCATCAAAGTTTAAAACGTTTTTAAAAACTTTTCTACTATTGGTATCGAAAAATGTCCATGCCATTGCAGCATCACATGATGGATCACCTACTCCAAGTATTCCAAAATCAATGACTGCACATAGCTTGCCATTTTTAACAAGTAAGTTTCCAGGCGCAATGTCACCATGCACCCATACTGGTTCATACTCCCATTTGGAACTTAGAGCTGTTTCCCAAATTTCTGTTAGTAAATCCTTGTTAAAAATCTCTTTCGTTTGGTCTATTGAATCTCTAGTTTCTTGGTCGTAAACAGCTAAGTTTCCACCTCTAAAGAAATTATGCTTTCCTGCAACCGGCCCTCCATGAGCATCAATTGACTGGAACTCCTTTAAAAATCCCCCTAAATCTTTTGCAAATTGACTTAAATCACTTATATTTTCTTTACTTAAAGATTCCCCATCAATCCATTCATTAATCGTCCATGGCCAAGGATAGTATCTACTAGAACTTCCTTTTGCTAACGGTTTTGAAATTGGTAAACTTAGTTTATTCGCTAAAATGGGTAACCATTTATGCTCTTTTTCAACTTGAGGTACGTAGCATTCTGCGCTTGGTAATCTTACACTCATATTATCCCCTAAATGGAACGTCCTGTTATCGTTGCCACTTAATTCTACAGGCTTTATTTCTAAGTGAGACCAAATTGGAAATTGTTCATTAATTAATTGTTTTACTAATTCAACATTTATTTTATCCATCTAATCTCCCCATTTTTGCAATCAAACTAATAAATTATTTGTATTTTACTTTTGGGTTATCAATATAAATGTAACGCCGAACTTGTCTGTAACTGTTCCAAATGCGGGACTAAATGGTACTGCTTCTAACGGTGCAATGACATGTCCATCTTGTTGTAATGAATTAAAGATGCGCT
Organism: Gottfriedia acidiceleris; assembly: GCF_004138285.1. Lineage (GTDB taxonomy): Bacteria > Bacillota > Bacilli > Bacillales > Bacillaceae_G > Gottfriedia > Gottfriedia acidiceleris_A. The sequence continues at coordinate 105,182 of NZ_SCFN01000003.1, forward strand.
TTGTTTTTTCTATGCTATCAATCGAAAGATTAATCGTGACTTCTACGTTTTTATTTTCATAATTAGGTGTATTTCGTTGAAAATCTTTGTCCATAATCGGATTCGATTGAATCGGCGCATCGAATAACATAAGGTCACTTTCACCGATTTTTAAAATTGCATTTGCAACACTATTTTTTAATGCTTCTGGACAAGGAATTGGCATTTCTCCGTATGTTTGAATATTAAGAACCTCTGCTTCAAGTTCTCTTTCATAAAAATGAACTGCTTCTTTAGCATTCCCACTCATAACAATACATGGTGTAATTTTTAACGTCATAAATGCCATCTCCCTTATCTATTTCTTATTAGCTTTTACAGCTTTCTCTAATCGTGTCATGGCTTCTTCTAATGTTTTACGTGTGCATGCGTAATTCAATCTCATAAAACCATCTCCATCTATTCCAAAACCGCGACCTTCATTTAAACCTAATTTAGCATCATTAATCATAAATTCGTTCAATTGGTCACCTCTTAGGCCTAAACCTCTAAAATCAAGCCATCCTAAGTACGTCGCTTCTGTAACTCTCATTTTTACCCCTGGAATATTTGTTTTTAAGTAATTATGTATAAACTCCGCGTTTCCTTTTAAATAAATCAATAATTCATCGAGCCATTTTTCACCTTCGTTATAAGCTGCTATAACTGCCTCAATTCCAAAAATATTTAAGTTTTCTAAACTTGAACGTGCAATTGCATGAGAAAACTCTGTAAATAAATCTTGATTTGGAATAACAGCAAGTGACGAAAATAAGCCTGCGATATTAAATGTTTTGCTTGGCGACATAAATGTAATACTCATATTTTCTGCATCTTCACTTAAAGAATAAAAAGGTTTGTGACTACCTTTCTTGTAGACTAGATCAGCATGAATTTCATCTGCAATTACAACAATTTTATTCTTTTTACATATTTCAATCAAACCTGATAATTCTTCTTTCGTCCAGACTCTTCCAACAGGATTTGCAGGGCTACAAAGAATAATCATTTTAGTTTTAGAAGTAATTTTATTTTCTAGATCCTCTAAATCCATATAATAATAACCATCTTCTTCAATTAAAGAATTTTCAACGATGTTTCTTCCATTATTTTTAATTGTACTGAAAAATGGAAAGTAAACTGGTGGCTGAATGATGATTTCATCACCTCGTTTTGTGAAAGCATCAATAGCTAAATTTAATGCTGGAACCACACCAGGTACATTTGTTAACCATTCTCTTTTAATCGATGTGTTATAACGTTTACTTGCCCAATTCATTGCTGATTCAAAAAATTCTTCTGGTATATGTCCATAACCATAAATAGGATGTTGAGCTCGTTTTGTTATAGCCTCTACAATCCCGGGTGCACAAGCAAAATCCATATCGGCAACCCATAAAGGTAGAACATCCGTACATCCAAATACTCGATCAACTGAGTCCCACTTTGTACTATTTGTATTTTTTCTATTATGTTCTTCATTAAAGTTAAAGTTCATATTTAATCCCCCACCATTTTTCGATCATTTATGATTAAGATTTTACTATTTATATTCCGGTATATACTTAATCAATAGTATTTTCGTAAACATAATTAATATCCAAATTATACTATTCCGCTAGAAAATTCAATTAAAAATAAGACTTTTAGTGTACGAAGCAACTAAAATCATTAATATTCAACTGGAAAAAAATGAATAATACAAGTGCTTGATTTTAATAAATTTTTATTTTATAGTTAACCACATGGTTAACTATTATGATGACAATCTTGATCAAGTATTTTCAGTTTTATCAGATCCAACACGGAGAGCAATCATCCAAGAGCTATCTAAAGGAGAGAATACAGTTAAAAAATTAGCTGAACCATTTGATATGTCTTTGCCTGCTTTTTCAAAGCATATGAAGGTTTTAGAAAATGCTGGTTTGGTTTCTTTCAAGAAAGTTGGGAGATTTAAGTATTATTATCTTCATCCAAGTGCAATTTCATCTGCATCTAATTGGCTAAATGAATTAAAGTCCTTATGGGAGCATCAGTTATCAAGTTTGGAGCAATTTTTATTATCAGAAGAATATGGAGGTAACGAAGATGATCACAATGAATAATTCACAAAACTTCACTTTAAAACTTAATCATGTTTATCCTGTAATGAAAGAAAAAGTATTTGCAGCATGGACTAAACCAGAGTTATTAGAAAAATGGTGGGGTCCACAAGGCTATACAACGAAAATAGTAGAAATGAATGTTGAAGTACAGGGTAATTATAAATTCATTATGAAATCTCCAAATGGAATTGAACATATTGTATATGGAAAATATTTAGAAATTTTATCAAATGAAAAATTAGTTTTCACATGGCAATGGGAACAACAAGCTGATTTTCCTGTTACAAATGTAACTGTCGATTTTCTTGAGAAAGATGGAAAAACTGAAGTAATCGTAACTCATACAAATCTTCCTAATGAAGAGGAAGCAAAAAATCATACACATGGTTGGACAAGTTTCTTAGAGGAGAAACTTACGAGTTTTTTTAAATAATAAACAAAAATGAAAAGAGGAATATAAAATGGTAAATATGCCACATCAAATTACAATTAATGAAACTCCAGAGAAAGTATTTGAAGCAATTACAACAACTGAAGGTATCAAATCTTGGTGGTCTACGGATGCAAAGGCTGAGCCACAATTAGGAAGTATTACCGAAGTCGCTTTTTATAACCGCCAAGCTGTTTTCAAATTACAAGTTGACCAATTAGAACCTGGGAAATTATTAGAGTGGAGTGCAAAACATGATATGCCAGCTTGGAAAGGTACAAAAATACGCTTTGAATTAAATGCAAACGAAAATGGTGCAACTGTATTAAATTTCAATCACTCTGGATTTGAATCAATGGAAGGCCCTTATGCAATGATCAATACAACATGGGGTACTTTAATGTATATTTTAAAACAATTTGTTGAAGGTAAAAATCCTGAGGTTTGGCATCAAGGTTAATATAGAGAATGGTAGATGTATTAACTGAAATTACTATTAATTGCCCTTTAGAAAAAGTATCCGAGTATGCATCGAACCCTGACAACGCTCCAAAATGGTATGCAAATATTAATTTAGTAGAATGGAAAACAGAAAAACCTTTAATGGTCGGTTCAAAAATTGCATTTAAAGCACAGTTTTTAGGTAAAGAACTAGCGTATATATATGAAATTATTGAATTTAATTCACCGCAAAAACTAGTTATGAAAACAGTTAGTGGTCCGTTTCCAATGGAGACCACATATACTTGGGTAAAAATAAACGATCATTCTACTCGAATGACTTTGCGAAACAAAGGAATTCCAAAAGGATTCTCTAGAGTTGTTTTACCCTTTATGTCCATGATGATGAAAAGAACAAATATTAAAGACTTAAGAGCTATTAAAAGAATATTAGAAACATAAATTGATTAAAATTAAACATTCAATTAGTAGAATAAATATATTTAAAAAATTAATCTATTTTTTTCATAAAGCTTGCGAATAATAATTACCATCTAAATGTGAATGGAGGGTAAATTATGAAAAAAGAAGATGAATATACTGATGATATGAATCAAATATTAGAAATTATCAATGCAAAAGGTGATACTGGTGAATTACTTGAAATTGTAGACAAATATAAACAAGCTGAAAATCCAGAATGTAATCATGACCTTTTTTATCAAGAATTAAGAGTGATTGCTGAGGATAGTGCAAAAGAAGAATAGATACCGTAGTTAAAATGAGTAGTGGAACGAAATTAGTTCCACTACATTTATTTTTTTACACATCGAACTGAACTTTAATTCTTTTTATGTATTACCGATAAATTTATAGACTATATTCTTCAGTCGGAATTTTGCCTTTTAAAATATCGTATTCCGCTTTCATTTCACCAAACTTTTGAGGATTTCCATGTTCCGGTGCATAATCCGGATGCCAAAGCTTTGTATATTCCCTCATTTGTTTCTTCCAAACTTCAGCACTATCATTCGGATTGAAATACTTGAAATTATGTTTTTTATTTTTCTTGATTGAAGTAGAGTAATTTCTTAAATACTCTTCCCAGACTCTAGCCCAATCAACTATTTTCTTTTTATATTCTTTTGCTTTTTCTGCGTTTTTCCTTTTTTCTTCCTTCTTCCAATCTTCCATTCTTTGACTGAAATCTTTAATACCTTCTTTTGAGTCTCTCCATCTTTGCTCTGCATCTCTTATTTCTTGGTCTGTAATTCCTTCATATAAACTTTCGTCGTTAAGAACTTCAAGATCTTCAGCATTTCCTTTATGATTTATATGTAGGTCATACATCTCTTCTATCATTTTTTCGATTAATTCTGCACTAGTTTTCCCTGTAAGTTGGGATAGCTTTTCCAGTTTTTCAGTGGATTCTATTTTAACCTTGTGTGTTAAATAGACATATTTAGTTTTGTTTCTCAAGCACCTCAACTCCTTAATTAAATGTTACTATACAAGGCTATATCTATATATTAAAAAATAAAGTCAATCTTGTTACATTCTCTACAAATTGTCTAATGTAAAATATTAATAATGTATTGAAACTTAATGGAATGTATTGTCTTTATAAAATCTGTACGATATTATCTAGATTTTCACTACAATCAGATCTTTATTTACATGATGTTTCAATTCAAGATGTTTAAAGATTAAACTATTTTTTATTATCAACTTATTTTATTCGATATTAATCGATTGCTACCTTTCTAATTCAATAATTATTTTTTATCAAGCTTAATAATTTTTTCGAAATTCTCACGTGAACAAATTCTTTATATAATTTAATTAAATAAATGATTTATAAGGGAGTGATTTCTATTATTAATCAATTTAAAAATATACCAACAACTTGTATCTCAGACGTAATGGATGGACTAAATAATATGGATCCGTCAATAAAGCCTTTAAAAGATGAATATAAATTTGTTGGAAAGGCACTGACTGTTAAAATCCCTGTTGGTGATAATTTAGCCGTATTGAATGCAATTCGTGAAGCAAATCCAGGTGATGTCATCGTAATCGATGCAAAAGGGGATCGATACCGGGCAATTGCAGGAGACTTTATTGTTGGAATGGCACAAACAATGGGTGTTAGTGCCATCGTTGTTGATGGGGTAATCCGCGATATCAGCGGTATTAAAAAGTTAAATTTCCCAGTATTTTGTAAAGGAACTACTGTAGCTGCTAGTGGAAAGATTGGTGTAGGCGAAATTAATGTTCCAATATCCTGTGGAGGTACATCAGTTAACCCAGGTGATATCATTGTTGGTGATGCAGATGGAGTAGTTGTAATCCCTCAATCGGAAGCAAAGACGATTTTAGAAAAATCATTAGAAAAAATAAAAAAAGATGAACAAAGAGAAGAACAAGTATCTGGTAATATTGAAGCAATAAAATCGTATATTGATCGTATGCTTTTAAAGTAACTGAGAAATTTTTATTTACCTATACAAAAAAAGGTTCTTAATATAGGTTTTTCGAAAAAACCATATTAGAACCTTTTTTTCTTGTTTAAAATTTTAATTTTTTTAACTGACTTTTTATAAAAGGATCAATTTCTTCAGGCAGTTGTTTTAAACGAAAGAATTGCGCTTCAATTGATTGATTTTGGTCCGGACTAATTTCGTTTTCGAAATCTGTACAAATATAACCAATTGCTACTGTATGATATTCGTCTCCGCTTCCCTCAACTTTATTTATAAATTCTGCCCCGGAATATACTCCAATTAATGATAAAGAATTCAACTTAAGTCCAATATCTTCAAGAACAGAGCGCTTAATACATTCTTCAACCGATTCATTTAATTGTAAAATCCCACCTGGTATACCCCAATTGCCTACTCCGTATCGATAAAGTAAGATTTCACCCTCAGAATTTAAGATGGCAACGCTTGGACGAACAATAATTAAAGGATCATTTCCAATCTTTTCTCTCATACCTTCACAATAATTCATAAAGCCTCCTAATCTGAAATATTAGTCCAATCAATTTATTTAGAGTTCAACTAAAATATTACTTTCCTATTTTTAGTAAATAACTTTTTTCTTAAACAATTTATAAGTTTTTTACTAAAAATCCCGAATAATTTTTTTAGCTTCATCCATCATTTCATTTATTAAGTTTTCTACCGATTCCTTTTTAGCTAATCTAGGACTTTGTCCCGACCAGAGTGACATAAACTCTTTATTATTTTGTACGGAGGATGCTTTTCTCATCGTTTGGGTAATTGTATTTTGAACAGGAAACTGTGGAAAATCAGCTTCGTATTTTTTCATTTCCGTAATAAATTTATTTTCAATTCCTCTTGCCCATTTTCCTGAAAATGCACGGGTCAAAACTAACTGGTCTTCGGTAGAATTTAAAATAGCATTTTTATGTACTTCATGTGCCCCACTTTCAATACAGGTTAAAAAGGCGGTACCCAATTGAACAGCTTTAGCCCCTAAACAAAGAGACGCCATTAAACCTCTTCCGTCCATAATTCCTCCTGCCGCAATTACAGGAATACTAACATGATCAACTACTTGTGGAATTAGCGACATTAATCCAATTAAACTTTCCTCATTATCACTTAAGAAATTACCTCGATGTCCACCTGCTTCACTACCTTGTACGACAATTAGATCCATTCCTGATTTCTCAATTTCAATTGCTTCATTTACAGTAGTTGCCGTTCCAATCAAAATAATATTATGAAGCTTTAACTCTTTTATCATTTCCTTTGAAGGTATACCGAATGTAAATGAACAAATAGGAACACCTTCTTCAATGATTACACTTATTTGTTCGTGAAATGTATCATTAAAACGATTAAAATTTTGAAGTTGGATTCGATCATTTTGTTTTATATTTAATTCTTCATTGAAAGGTTGTAATAAATCATTGGATTTTGAAATTTCATTCTCGTTTACTATAAAATCATTTGGTACAAATAAATTAATTCCGAAGCTTTTATTAGTTAACGTTTTTATTTCTCTAATTTGTTCACGTATTTGTGATGGAGTCATATAGCCTGCTCCAATTGTACCTAAAGCTCCACAATTTGATACTTCAGCTACAAAATTTGAAGTTGTGATTCCACCAGCCATCGGAGCTTGAATAATTGGATATTCTATACTTAAAAGTTCAGTTATTTGATTTTTAAACATTCATTTCACCTCTATTAAATTTAACTTTTTTCTACTCACCAAAAAAAGTCCCGAATAGTCTAGCAACACTACCGGGACTTCACCTATTATTTTATTACATTCGAAGATTTTGAGGGTACATTTACGCCTAGATTTAAAAGTCCATGGCCTTCCTCAAACGTACTATATCCGATTGGTACTGTATGACTTATTAAAAGTTCGAATAATTCTGGTTCAGTGATTTTCTCATTAGTTTCAGACTCAAACTGTTGAATTAATAATGCAATTGCCCCTGATACATGTGGTGTTGCCATTGATGTACCAGAAAGAACAGCATATTGATTTGTCGGATAAGTCGAAAGTATCTTTTCGCCCGGCGCAACTAAATCAATTTCATTATTTGTATTACTAAAGTTGGATAATCGTTTTTGAAGATTTACAGAACCTACTTCTATTACTTCATCGTAAGCACCTGGATAGCTATATTCATTGGTTGTGCCATCACCATCACCTTCGTTACCAGCTGCGCATACAACGGCTATATTTTGTTCAACCGCTCTTTGAATCGCTTCATGTAACGAAGAATCATCCTCTGGACCACCTAATGACATTGAAATCACTCGAACAGTTTCACCATTAGAGCCTCTCCAATTCGTCGCATAATCAATAGCCTGTACAATTGATTCTATGCTTCCTTCCCCAGCACCAGTTAGTACTTTTAAAACGAGAAGTATTGCTTTTGGAGCTACACCTACTACCCCTTCTCCATTTTCAGAAGCTGCAATCGTTCCGCAAACATGTGTACCGTGACCGTTATTATCTAAGAATACGTTAGGATCCCCACCGTAATCTTCAGTAAAATTATATCCACCAATAATTCGTTCTTGTAAATCAGGGTGGTCTGTCTGACAGCCAGTATCGATAACTGCTACGACCACGTCTTCCCCTTGACACCCTTTTTCCCAAATAGATTTAGCTTCAATTAAACGAACTCCAGGTGGTACTTCCTTTGTACTACCTTTAACTTCTTCCAACTTATAAGGAATTAATCTAAATTTAGACATGCCTACCAACTCCTTTTTGGGATTTATTCATAAAGGATAAATCTTTGAGGTATAGATTAATATTCTACATCCATCCATAATTTTCCTTTAAATAAATTCAACTTTATTTAAAATTTATGCCAATCTGTTTGGAATTTAATAGATTCACTTATTTAATTGAACAAATTTGATAATCTTCTATAACTACATAAAACCTTTTCCAACTTTTACATTTGATTAATCTAGGCTTAAAAAAATGGATATATAATCTAATAGTGTTAAGGCATTATTCAAACTAGGGGGAATAAAATGCTTACTAATTTATTAACTGAAATCAAATTTTGGTGGTTTGGAGAGTTAAGAGAAGAAATAGAAGAAATAGAACGAATTGAATCCAAACATACAAGAGTTCGATTTGACTCTGATATTTATGAACTAATCCGTATCCATTAGAAAAATACGAGGAACGTTGTCTAAATTTCCAATATATAATATTAGAACCACAAGATCATTAATTTTATCTTGTGGTTTCTTTGTTTTATTCTTTATGTCAAAAAAAGAGCTCATTATCAATCTATTTTTATACTAAATAATGTAAGGGACAACATTGTATGAAATAATGTTTCGATCACGATACGTTTGATTTATTACATCACTTTTTGTGCTTAATATTCCATTTTGCAATAAGACTGGTTTAAATCCTCTTTCGCTAGCTCCATTATACGTAAATAGAACACATTGTTCTGCTGCAAATCCAGCTATTATAACTAACTCAACGTCATTTCCTTTCAAAATCTGCTCTAATTCAGTATTCCAAAATGCATTTGAATGTTCTTTTGAAACACAAATATCTTGTTCTTCTACTTTAATTTCAGGGATGAAAGAAAGTAATTCTGAATTTATTTCATCTGCTCCTTCAACATCTTGAACATGTATGACTAAATGATTTTTTGATCGGATACGGTCAGCAACATAATTTATATATTCACAAGCACCTTCGACATTCAATGATTCTTTTTTACCATCTAAAAATATTTTTTGCATATCAATAATAAGAAAACCAATTTTCATTATTTCCCCTCCATGACAATCTATATTCCTCTTAAATAATTATTCTATTTGTTTTGTTATAGTCCTACCTTTTTTTAAAATAGACTCTGTTAAAGTAGATTGTTGATTTTCTTATTCAACTAACTGGCAGATTAGTTCATAAAGGTTAGTTATAATAATGAATTAAAATTCCCCCAAGTTTTTGTATGATGATACATCAAATTCAGACTAAATATTACATACTTCTATGTTTTTTTCGATTTTCGACATATCAAAATTCAAAATTTATTTAGTTTTACAAGTATCCAAGCATAAAATTCCCCCGATTTACTTGAAATGATTGTAGCGTTATATTAAGAAGTAGTTATGAAAAATACTCCCAAATTACTTAAGCCATTATAAAGGAGAAATAGATGATGATTTTTTTTATTCAACTAATCATTTTTGGTTTAATCGTATGTATTCTTTCTGCTATTCCAAAACCATTTAAAAAAACACCTAAAAACCAATTAAGAATAGTGACTCTTACAGGAATTGGAGTTTCTTTATTAATTTTTGTATTTTCAACAAAACAAAATTTCGTTCAGCTTTTTCCCATTTTCTTTATATGTTCTGTATGTTTAGGAACATTTATCAGAACGTTTAAACAGCCAAGTAAAAGTTGAATAAAAACCTTATGTAATTATCGATCAAAAGGGAGACTAAAAATATGTTTCATTTCATCGACTCAATATTACCAATTGTAATTACTGTGTTATATGTAGCTTTTATTTTTAGTATTTCTTATGAGACAAAAAGAAAAAAAATACGCAATAATGCTACTCATGTTGTCTCAATAATATACATGACATTGGGAATGATATTTTTTATATTAAGTCGATTTGTATAGCAACATCTTATACAACTAATGCATGCGATTGTTGAACAAGTAAATTTACGTTATAGGCTAATTTATCTTTGCATAAATACAGGTGTCAGTTAGTTTTTTACCATCTGCTGAGAAATCTTCATTACGTAAAATCCCCTCAAGCTCAAATACTAATTTTTCAGGGATCGCACGACTTTTCGTATTACTAGATTCACATCGTATTTCAATTCGTCTAGCATTCAATTCCTGAATTGCAAAATGAGTTAATCTTTGTATTGCTTCAGTCATAAAACCCTTACCACTAAAACGAGTATCAATCCAGTATCCTATTTCAAATTTAGGAATATCCCAATTAATATTGTGTAAACTGCACGTACCTATAAACTCATCTTTTTCTTTACTGAATATAAAAAAACGAAAACTTTCACGATTTAAAAACTGATTATGTGCACGTCGCACAAGGATTTCTGTTTCAGTAATATCAGGTATACTTTGAAATAATGGTAACCAAAGTTTAAATTCATTAATTGAAGCTTTTATTGCAGCATGAACTGTTTCACCTTCTCCAGCCATCGGAATTCTTAAGTACAATCTCTTAGTATCGATTTTAGTTGGAATTTCTAATAATAATGGATTCATTGGTTTCTTCTCCTATACTATTTATTAAAATTCACATTTCTGTAACTTAAATATTATTTTACATGTTATTGATAAATTTTTGTTATATTTCGTGAATTTTACCTTTACATTAAACTGTGGGATAGCATAATAAAACGAATGCCAAAGCAGCCTTCATGCACTTCAACTAACGGATACGTTAGTTGAATAAGATGTATTTATTTATGCTTAATATCTAATACTACTGCCATTTCTTTACCAAATCTATCGCCATGATCAATAAAGCCTAAACTTGAATATAAATTATGTGCCCCTAAGTTTTCTGGATGATAACCTACAACAATTCTTTTTGCATTAGGTAGTTTAGTAATTTCATCGATCATTAACTGAGTTGCAATTTTACCTATGCCTTTTTGTTGAAAGTTTTTATCAACCATTATTCTATATATCCAATAGCCATCAAGCTCTTCTTCATTAGTATTAAACATTAAGAATCCAACTGTTTTACCTTCAAAATGAATAGCAAATGGCTTTAGTGAAGATTTAAATTTCGATTGAGCAATCGAGATCGCATTCGGTTCGATGTGGCTCTTTTGATCCTCAGATACCTCTAATTGACAGCATTCATACCAATTTTCTGCATTTAATTCCACAAGTTCTACGTTTTTACTCTGCATAGTTTCTCCTTTGTTTCAGTTGTTTGAGCAAGATTTATTCTAATTATAATTTTAACAAATATTTCCAATGTTTAATTGAGCCGTTTATCCTAATTCAACTATCCTGCCATTTAGTTCAACAAAAAAGACCGCCGAAGCAGTCAGATTGTTTTATAACTAAAGCAATGCGTTAGAGTACTAATAATATCAATGAACCTAATATAGAACTTATTCAATAAAAATTCTCTCCTAGATATATTTAACTGTAATATTTCATTGGTTCATGACCCAGTCTGATGAATATAAAAAAACACCAACACCTTTCTTTAATAAAGGATTTAATTAAAAAATGACAGACCATTAATGTGTTGTGGTCTGTCATTTTTTTTGACTAATTTACACTTAGACAATTACATTATTAAAATATTTATTTAATTTTTTAATTTCTTTTTTACTGCCATTGATTGGTAATTTTTTTACACTATATTTTCTTTGATCAGTATGAGGCAGAGGTAAATTCAATATATTTATATTTTTATCAGCGATTACTTTATTTTGAGCTTCAATCTGAACGTGTTCTTTTAGTGTTGAGTTAGCCTTTTTTAAACTAATTTGATAAAAAGCCATAAAATTAACACCTAAACAAATAATAATTGTGCAAACAAAAAATACAAATTTTTTCATTATAGCCTTCTAACTTAATGCTTGTCCAACTTTAAGATTAAGAGTATTTTATGTAAGTGTTTACGCTATTAGAACTTTATAAAATCTTTCTTGTTAGATTTTTGAATTCTATAAACTATATTAAGTTAATATTGTATTTTTCTACTAAATCTTTAAAAGCTGGTCTTTCATTTCCATCTCTACCAACAATATGTGTTGCTGTTACCAAGGAGTTTAAAACTGCTTCTTCAGTTGCTTCTCCTATTGCTCTAAATGCAAGATCAATATCTTCTTCATGTATAGTCGGAACCGTAATACAATGCGATGTTTTTTCATGAGGTATTTTTGTTGCAGTTGAAAAGCCAATAACAACTTCGCCACTTCCCGTTGTAATAATTGAGCCTGTTCTTGATAAACCTGTAACTGTTCTTTTAATTATACGATTTAGCTGCCTTTCGGATACGGGAAGGTCCGTTGCAACAATCATAATGATTGAACCCTTATCTTGTTCGTCTTGTTCCTTTAAGATAAAATCTCGCAATTCTGCTCCAACAGGCTTTCCATTTACTTTTAAATCGCTTAAAATCCCAAAGTTAGATAAGACTAAAACACCCATTGTATATGTACCATGTTCCATCTTCATAACTCGAGAAGCTGTTCCAATCCCACCTTTTAATGAATAACAAAGCATTCCAGTTCCTGCTCCAACAGTTCCTTCTTTCACATCTGAAGAAGCATTACTTAATGCTTGAAAAACATGATCTTTCGTGATAAATCTAGCTCGTACATCATTTAAAAGCATGTCATTACACTCACATATCACTGGGTTAACTGTTCCTGTTGTACGGCCTATTTCTGGGTTATGTTCTAACATATATTCAATTAAAGCGTCTGCGGCTGTCCCAATACTTAGAGTATTTGTTAATATAATTGGCGTTTCGATTGTTCCTAACTCATTAATCTGAATCGTTCCCATCGACTTACCAAACCCATTAATGACATGAGATGACGCAATTAACTTATCCTTAAATAGATTTCCTTGATGAGGAAAAATTGCTGTAACACCAGTTTGGATGTCATGATCGCTGATCGTTACATGACCTACTGTAACCCCTTCAACATCCGTAATAGAATTTAGCTTCCCTGTTTCTAGGTATCCAATATTAACACCATAATCTCTTATTCTTTTTTGACTCATTATAAATTCCCTCCAGCTTTATATTCATCAATTGTAGTTGCATTTAGTTGAATGATTTTAATTACTAAAGTACAAAAAGCCCTTATTCAGAGCTTTTTAGTTTAAAATAATTTGTCTTCTTTTAAGATCTATTAGTGACTTTCTATTAATTTCATTTTCTCTTGATTTTCTTTGACTTTTAATGGGATATAAGTTAAAGAAATTAACGCTCCGCTTATCATTAGTAAAATCATCAATGAAGTGACTAATAGTACGATTTTTTTGGAAAATACTTTCATCATAAGTTGATTTCTCCTTTTATGATTAATCTTACGAATTATTTTAACAGATAACTTAATAAATTAGATACTTACTTGATAAAAATATAAATCTCAATTACTGCCTACGATCATCATCAATCTAAAAATTCCCATAATTAATCAATCAGGAAATTATTACCATATGAGAAAATTGAACTATTCCCATTTCCTAACATATCCTGTATTAACCTTGTTTTCTTGGTGGCATTGGCAAACAGGTGCAAATCACTTTTATCTTCATGGTAAAAGTGATTTTTTAATTAAAATTTATAAAAAAAACACAAGGTAAAATTTTACCCTGTGTTTTTAAAATAATCCCTTTATTTTATTACTTAAATCTTTTACTTTTTTTCCATTACAGCAAAATAATTTTGTTCATCATCAGCAAAGTTAAACACTCTTCCATTTGGCATTTCAACAATTTCACCAACAGTAACCTTAAATCAGTGGATTCAATTTGTTTATCCTCAATGTTTTTTAATTTAAAACCTTTTCGATTTTATTAATTAAATCATAATCTTTATCCGCCGAATAAATAATTTTAACTACTGAAGTAACTCCTATGATACCAACAACTTTACTAGTTTTGCTCTGTATTTGATTTCATAGAACAGCCAAATAAAAGGAATATACAACTTTAAACGATTAGAAGTTTTCTCATTAATCCTCCAATTTTTTTTCGATTTTCCAATAAAATTCAACATCTTACCCATTACTCCTTTTAAACCATTAGATAATAATTAAAAAGATATATTAAGCATATGAAATACAATTTTTTTAGTAAAATTTCCCTATCAAAATGCATTAAAAAAAGAGTTACTCTTGCAACTCTTTTTTGTAAAACAACATTTATTTATAATAGAAATTACTGATTAAATTCATCAAGCGTATAATCATAATTGATTTCAATAAGCCCATCATTTAACGCAGTAAGAAATCTATTTACAGACTCAACTAATACCTCTGTATTAATATATTCTGTGGGTTCAAACAGTTGCCACACCGAATAAATCCCCCACCTGTCATCTCCTTTATATAGGAAATTCATAAGATCTTCATTTCGATTAATCGATTCATAATTCATGTTATCTCTTGATCCATTTTGTACCTTTTGAACCCATTCATTTAATTGACTCGCAAACTCAGTAAGATTTAAATTCGGATCATGAAAAAATAAAGTTTCATTTAAATAGATATTTAATGAGCCATCTATATATTTTCCAATATTGGCAACATAAGCAGGTTCTGTAGGTATATAATCATTTAATATAAACAAGAATTTTATATTCATAAAATTCTCCTTTCGTATGTAGTTCAATCTTTATTTATGTATTTTGTACTTAGTTTCTATTGTTTCCTATTTTTGGTATTTCCCTCAATTTTTATTTTTCTTTTTTTAACTTTTTATTTTTTGATTGTAAAGTTATTTTACTAATTTGAAATCAAAACTACAAAGGTATCATTCTATAAATAGCAAACATAAAAAATTTTTTATGATCTTATCAATAAAAAAGAAAGTGGGATAACATATGAATCAATTTATTTCTGGTCTTTTTCAATCGATTCTTATATTAATTTTAGCATTTGTCTTTGTCTATAAATATTCAGAAATTCGCACAAGAACTACCCATTTTGTTTGTCCTCGTTGTAGTAGTCGCTTTAAATTATCTAAATTAAATTTTGCTTTAACATTTAAAACCGGTAAATTAAATGAACGGTTAGTTACTTGTCCAGTTTGTGGTCATAGAGATCGAATGACTATTATAAATGATTAAATTACTAAATTACTTTTTTCGCTCTATTTGTACAAATTTATAGTTTATTTATTGGAAGTAAGAGTAATCCTTATACTTATGAAGGTTTACTCTTACTTCCTTTATTTTTAAATATAGATTAGAAAGGAACTATTTGAAATGCAAGAACAGATTGATGAATTAACTTTATTGTTAATATATTTAACAGCATTTGAAGAAAACACAGTATTAGGTGATACTATACTCAGAAGTTGGAAAGGATATCCTTTCGACACATTAAATAAATTATCAAATAGTAATCTCATATTTTTTAGTAATCGTGCTAAATCAGTTTACTTAACAGAAGATGGAATAGAATTAGCTAACAAATTATTGCAGAAATATAATATTCAAAATGATGAATAAACTTTATTTAAGTCACCTAAAAACTACAGAAATCTAGTTTAAAGTTATTCACAATGATTATCGCATTGTATAAAGTAATCATTCTTTAAAATGTCCGTTGCTTTCTTAATATTTGATACGGTTAAAAAAATACTATCTTTTTCTCCTATATAAAATGATTTCACACCAACCTTACACCATAAACTACCGTAAATTTTACTAAATACTCCTGGAATACTAGGGGGAATATTTAATATAGCGAAAATTGTTTCTTCTTTAAAATTCACATTAAATGATTCAAGTACTTCTATAACTACTTTTAGATCTTGCTTATTCTGCGATTCGGTTGTACCAGGCACAAGTCTAACAAAATTATTATTTTCACTACTTTTTGTCAGTAAAACCCCAACAATATTTACTGAATCGTTAGCAATATCTTTTAAAACACAACATAAAGTTTCATCATTAACTATAAAAGTAAATTGGGTTCTGAATTCAATATCGAATTGTAACTGCTCGACTTTACGGCTATTAAAGCGATTCAAATTCTCCACATCCTTAATTTTCTATTTTATTAAAGTATGTGAAAAAAAATAAAATGTTTTTGGTTGAAGATTAAAGTTGTACATCATATCTATATTTTCTTTAAATAAAGAATCCCCATATAACAAACAGTAAAATCTATTCTAACTGTCTATCATATGGGGTTATTATTCTATAAATCTATTCACACTAACTTACGGTGTAAATGTGATTATATTCATATCTCTATTAATTGCCGATGCTGAAGTAAGATTCGATGCAGCGGTAAAAAATACTCTTAGACTATACGTTGATGTTGCATTTGCAGGTGCTATATTAACTTGAGTACTTGCAAATTGATATCGGTGAGTACCAGCTGTAGGCTGGCTACTATTAAATATTCTAGTATCTATTAAAGTGGCATCCCTGTATAGTCGCAATTCAAATGTAACTGACCAGTTTGCAGAAACAACTAGTTCAATCGCTGTTGCATAGTCAATTTTAAGCTGCTGATTAGCAAGTACGCCTTGAGTGATACTTACAATGGTTACTTCAGTATTGAGTGGCGGGAATACCGCAATCGATCCTGCATTTTCTGCAAATGTTAGAGTTGGTCTTTGACCTGTTGGACCCGTTACTCCGGTTACCCCGGTTGCTCCGGTTGACCCTGTTGTTCCGGTTGCTCCAGTTGCTCTGGTTGACCCTGTTGTTCCGGTTACTCCGGTTACTCCGGTTGACCCTGTCGATCCGGTTGCACCGTTATTCCCGTCGGACCCGTTGCTCCGGTTGGGCCTGTCGATCCGGTTGACCCTGTTGTTCCTGTCGTTCCTGTTACTCCGGTTGCTCCTGTCGATCCGGTTGCACCGGTTATTCCTGTTGGACCTGTTGACCCTGTTGTTCCTGTTACTCCGGTTACTCCGGTTGAGCCAGTTGACCCTGTCGATCCGGTTGCACCGGTTATTCCCGTCGGACCTGTTGACCCTGTTGTTCCTGTCGCCCCAGTTGCTCCCGTTGATCCTGTCACTCCGGTTGCTCCTGTCGATCCGGTTGCACCGGTTATTCCCGTCGGACCTGTTGCCCCTGTTGTTCCTGTTACTCCGGTTGCTCCTGTCGATCCGGTTGCACCGGTTATTCCCGTCGAACCTGTTGACCCTGTCGATCCTGTTATTCCTGTCGCCCCAGTAGCTCCTGTCGTTCCTGTTACTCAAGTTGCTCCTGTTGCTCCTGTCGTTCCAGTTGCCCCAGTTATTCCCGTCGAACCTGTTGACCCTGTCGCCCCTGTTGTTCCTGTTACTCCGGTTGCACCCGTTGGGCCAGTTGACCCTGTCGATCCGGTTGCACCGGTTATTCCCGTCGGACCTGTTGACCCTGTTGTTCCTGTCGCCCCAGTTGCTCCTGTTGTTCCCGTTATTCCGGTTGCCCCAGTTGTTCCTGTCGAACCTGTTGGGCCGGTTGCTCCTGTCGTTCCCGTTACTCCTGTTGCTCCTGTTACTCCTATCGTTCCTGTTGTTCCAGTTGCTCCTGTGGTTCCTGTTGACCCTATTGTTCCTGTCGTTCCTGTTACTCCTGTTACTCCTGTTACTCCTGTTACTCCTATTGTTCCTGTCGTTCCCGTTACTCCTGTTTCACCCGTCGAACCTGTTACTCCTGTTATTCCCGTTGCTCCTGTTATTCCCGTTGCTCCTGTTTCACCCGTTGAACCTGTTACTCCTGTTACTCCCGTTGCTCCTGTTTCACCCGTCGAACCTATTACTCCTGTTATTCCCGTTGCTCCAGATACTCCTGTTGCCCCGGTTATTCCTGTCGTTCCGGTTGCCCCAATTGAGCCTGTTACTCCTGTTACTCCTGTTACTCCTGTCGTTCCGATTGACCCGGTTACCCCTGTTATGCCCGTTGAGCCAGTTGAGCCCGTCACACCTGTTGTCCCTGTTACACCTGTTAAGCCGGTCGTTCCTGTTACTCCTCTTTCTCCAGTTGCACCTGTTGCCCCGGATACTCCTGTTAAGCCGGCCGTTCCTGTTATTCCTCTTTCTCCAGTTACACCTGTCGCTCCAGTTGGGCCGGTCGTTCCTGTTACTCCTCTTTCTCCAGTTACACCTGTCGCTCCGGTTGGACCTGTTGAACCTGTTACTCCTCTTTCTCCAGTTGCACCGGTTGCACCTGTTACACCAGTAAAGCCGGTCGTTCCTGTTACTCCTCTTTCTCCAGTTGCTCCAGTCGACCCCGTCGATCCTGTTACTCCTGTTTCACCAGTTGCACCAGCTCCTGTTGCTCCTGTCAAACCTGTTTCTCCTCTTTCACCAGTTGCACCTGTTGATCCGGTTGATCCGGTTTCTCCTCTTTCACCAGTCGAACCAGTCGCTCCGGTTACACCCGTTGTTCCAGATGTTCCCGTTAACCCAATTCCAGTTGCTCCGGTAGCCCCCGTTACTCCAGTCGGCCCTTGAGGACCAGTTTTACCTCTTTTACCTCTAGGTCCTCTACAACATTTATCACAACAGTAGCATTCCTTTGAATCTTTACAATTACAGTCCTTACACTTGCATTCCTTACAATTTTTACACTTACAGTCCTTACGTTTACACTCCTTACAATTCTTACACCTACAGTCCTTACATTTGCATTTCTTACATTCTTTACACTCGCAGTTCTTACATTTACATTTCTTACATTTGCAATCTTTGCATTTACAAGATTTTTTATTTTCTTCATTCTCTTTCCCCAAATTATCACCTTTTCCAACTAGAAAACCACTTTGGCAAAGAATCTTGTCCATTTTTCATACCAATATAATTCTATGTACCTACATTAAAATTTGATTATTATATATGACCAAAAAAATATTTGGTATATTTTTACAATTACGAATTAAAAAATGAATATGTATTCTTCAAGTCTAAAACAAAAAAAGAGGATGTTTTATCATCCTCCAATCAAAATTAAACCCTTGCTCTAACGATGTAACGTGAATAAGTTATTGGCAATCCATTTTTCTGAGCATTTTGTTCAAATATTCGTTTTACTTCCGATAAATTATCTTCTGTTTGCTCCTTTAATAGAGATTGCTTTTGGCCGAAGCATCTTAGTTTTAAAACATCAAGTGGCGTATGTAAAAATTCAATACTATTAATGACTTGTATTTCTACACTTTCAAATCTACATTGATCAAGTCTTTGCTTTATCGTTCTTAAAATCGGTTTCTCACTATTAATTGATTGAAAAAGATTAGGAAATAATTTAGTTAATTCAGTTCCTAAATCATCACCAGGATGAAGTCCAAGGACTTTTCCTCCTTTTTTAACTACTCTTTTAATTTCTGGATAAGCTGATGTTGGGCCTTTTCGGTTATAAGCACAATCAAATTGTCCGGTTTCAAAAGGCAACCCATTTTTTGTGCTGCCAGCAATAAAAGACACATTTGATTTTTTCGATTCATTTCCACTTTTTATAAAATCATTTGTAAGATCAAACCCTACAATTTCTTTTGCTTTTTCACTACATTTAATAGTGAATTCTCCATGTCCACACCCTACGTCTAATACAGTTTTGTTATTAATCATTTCAAATACTTCATTATTAAAAATTAACTCCCCATTCGGCTCTGTAATTGTTGAATTCCAAGGATATGTGTATTCCCCATATAAATTACCTATTTGTTCATACCACTTTGTTGAATGTGGTGTTACCCAATCTTTATTTAATGTAGGATCGATTAATTTCATAAATATTAATACTCCTTTACTCTTTATCAGAATAAATAACATTCCTCACATGTTGTGAAATCCCTTCTAATAATGAGTAAAAATAATCGCAGCTCTTTTGACTTATTGATTAATTCTATATATTTCGCGCGCTATTGATTCAATTATATAGACCACTGGAACTTGAGTAGTTATATTTGCCTCTTCAAAATACTCTTCTGTTACATAATAGGGAATATTTAAATCAGAAATTTTTGCTATTGTTGATAATTTGTTGTTTGTAATACTAATAATTTTACATCCTTCTTGTTTAAGTAAATTCAGATGATTTACTGTGAAAATAGTTTCTCCAGAGACTGACAAAGCGATTGCTATACTATTTTTTGTTAATTTAGAATGAATTGGAAAATGTGGGTCTTTTATATAGAGTGAAAATTTTCCTAGACTTGAAAAGTACCTCGAACCATATTCAGCAAGAATACCTGAGCTACCTATTCCAATAAAAATTACATTTTCAGCTTTGTTTATTTCAATAGCAGCCTCTTTAACTTTATCTTCTATATCCCCTTTTAAAGACCTCTCAAAAAATTCCACTAAAGTATGATGTGCACTTTTTACGAAGGTCCTTTTCTCCTCCTCCAAATACATTTTTAGCTTTACTTTAAATTCAGAAAAGCCGTCGCAATTTAGTTTTCTACAAAAACGCAAAATTGTTGAAGTTGAAACATGGGTTTCATCTGCAATTTCACGTATACGCATGTAAGCGACTTTTTCCATATTTTGCGAAATGTAATTATATAAAGATAACTCTAACTCATTAAAAGACGCGATTTGATCATTTGAAAACATTTTATATAGTTCTCCTTTTATAACTTGGTACTAATTATATTTAATCTTTTTTATTATCTTAACATACAAAATAAAAAACACAGCGTTACATTTATGAAACAATTATTTACTTTTGTGATTAGAAACTAGATTCAATTCACATATTTACTAACATATCCGTTAACGTTATGATTCGTTTATACTCTCAATAAGTAAAAATATGAATTAATATAAACAATTAAAAAGAAATTAGGAGGAAAAAAAATGAATCAGTTTAAGTTTCCTAAAGATTTTTTATGGGGTGGTGCTACAGCTGCTAATCAAATGGAAGGCGGATTTTATGAAGGGAATAAAGGTTTAAATATAGCCGATGTTCTTCCAGGGGGGAAGGAAAGACTAAATATTTTACAGTCATCTGGATTTAATTTCGAGATTGACCGTTCAAAATATAATTATCCAAACCACGAAGGAATAGACTTCTATCACCGATATAAAGAAGATATTGCTTTATTTGCGGAAATGGGTTTTAAAGTTTTCCGAATGTCAATTGCTTGGACTAGAATCTTTCCAAATGGGAATGAATTAGATGCAAATGAAGATGGATTGGCCTTCTATGATCGTGTTTTTGACGAACTACACAAATATGGCATTGAACCAGTTGTTACAATTTCACACTATGAAATGCCAGTAAATCTTGTAAAACAATATGGCGGTTGGAGAAATCGAGAAGTAGTAACCTTCTTTGAAAGATATGTGAACGCAATCTTCAATCGTTATATAAACAAAGTAAAATATTGGATGACTTTTAATGAAATTAATAGTGGATTAATTATGCCAATTATGGGTCTTGGTTTTTCTATAAAAGAAGAAAAAGATAAATACCAACCAACATTTCAGGCGTTTCATCATCAATTTGTTGCAAGTAGTATTGCTGTCAAAGCATGTCATGAAATCATTCCAGATTCTCAAATTGGATGTATGATTTTATATGCTCCGGTTTATTCATTTGATTCGAATCCTAACAACGTAATGTATACCCTTGAAGAAGAACGCTTTTTTAATTACTTCTGTGCAGACGTTCAAGTTCGAGGCGATTATCCGTCATTTATAAAACGCTTTTTTAAAGAAAACAATATTAATATTGAAATACAAGATGGGGATTTAGAATTAATTAAAAAGGGCACTGTTGACTATATTGGGTTCAGTTATTATATGTCTAGAACAGAGAAAAAAGAAAAATCCGACTTAGAAAGCTCCCAAGGAAATCTGATTGGCGGCGTTAAAAATCCTTTCCTAAAAGCAAGTGACTGGGGCTGGGAAATTGATCCGGTAGGTTTACGAATTAGTTTAAATCAAATGTATGACCGTTACCAAGTACCGTTATTTGTTGTAGAAAACGGCCTAGGTGCATATGACAAAGTAGAAGCTGATGGATCAATTAATGATTATTATCGAATTGATTATTTACGTGAGCATATTCATGCTATGGGAGAAGCAATTCAAGATGGCGTTAATTTGATGGGTTATACTAGCTGGGGTTGCATCGATCTTGTTAGTGCATCGTCAGGTGAGTTCTCAAAACGTTATGGTTTCATTTATGTCGATAAACACGACGACGGTAGTGGAACATTAGAACGAAAAAAGAAAAAATCATTTTTCTGGTACAAAGACGTGATTGCTTCAAATGGAGAAAAACTATAATTATATATATAAAGGAACTTCATCTAATTGAAGTTCCTTTATTCATATTATAAATCCGATAGGTGTGTATTTTACGTTCAAACATTTTTTTAGACTACTAAATCCTTATTCATTTTCTATTCTCACCTTTAATTTACCATCTTTATAAATAGTTAAATAAACAGTGTCACCGACTTTCAAGGCAGGGTGAGAATTTTTATCTATTATTTCTTTTTCCATAAATCCGTATTTCTCAGAATCATCACAAACTATTTGATACTGATTTTTATTATCTGTTTTTGGAAGTTCGATAACTTCACAAACACTAGTTTTTAAATTTGAATCTACGTTAATTAATTCTTGTTTATTTACTAGTGTGATGATACTTTTTGATTTAGGAATTTTGATAATATTTGGATGCGCTTTAGCGTGATTAAAATTAATAGTAGCAATAGATATGATAATTCCGAGGGTTATAACAAAGGTACCTAAAATTATTCCTGCTGTCTTCAATTTTTCAATTTTATCTTTATCCAAATTAAAGTACACCTCATCTTTTTAGTATCTATATTCCCTAAAACTTAATGAATTCCTTCTTTCAATTTCATGCAAAAAAAAAGGCTTTTTACATCGTTAAATGTAAAAAGCCTTTAACTTTTATAATGATTTTAAACGTTCGATACGTTTTTCTAATGGTGGATGCGTTGAGAATAATCTTGCGAATTTCTCTTTTCCGCTAATTTTAAAAGCTGCAATCGATTTTTGACGATCATCAACTAATCTAATATTTCGACTTAATGATTCTAAAGCATAAATCATGTTATCTTTTCCACCAAGTTCTGCCGCATACTGATCTGCCTTAAACTCCCTTTTTCTTGAATGCCAGAAGATAATTGGGCTACTTAAAATACTGAATACAATCTCAAATACTACTGAACAAAGAAAATAAACTACATAAGATAGCTCTTCTCTTACAAAATTAGAAACAATTTTTGCCACTAAACGGGAGAAGAAAATGACAAAAGTGTTAATTATACCTTGTAATAATGTTGTAGTAACCATATCCCCATTTTTTATATGGGCAATTTCGTGTGCTAAAACACCACTAATCGCTGGGCGATCCATGGTCTCGATCATTCCACTAGAAACAGCTACTAAAGATCGTCTTTTACTAGGACCTGTTGCAAAAGCATTAACTTCAACTGAATCATATACGCCCACTTGTGGCATCTTTTTTAAACCAGCAAGTTTTGCTAAACGATAAGTCTCTTCTAGTACAAAATTAAATCGATCAACTTGTGGAGAACGAGGATCAATTAATTTTACACCCATAATCCATTTGGCCATTATCCGAGAAAATAATAATGAAATAATCGCTCCACTAAATCCTGCAATTACACTAAATGCAAGCAGTGCCCAGTATCCCCCATTTCCAATATAACGAGGTACACCTAATAATGTTGTAATCGTAGTAATTGTAATTAACACTAAAATATTAACAAAAATAAAGAAAGAAATACGTTTAAACAAAATCGTTCCTCCTCATAACTATCTCCTTATAAAATCATTATATTACCGTTTATTCTTAAATATAGAGTCTAATTTCTTATACAACCAATGCACACAATTATTTTCTTAAACTCGTATTCTTTCATTCTACTACATAATTTGCAATTTGTTTAAGATTAGTCTACTTTGCACAAAAACAATCGTAATTAAGTGAATTTTCATCTAGTTTACCTTTAAAAATGAAAAATTTTTTTAAAATTACTGGTAAAATTCATTAAACCCAATTGTAAAAAATCACCAAATTAATTTTCTTTAATTATTCAAACCAAGTCTCCTTTTTTGCATATGTTGAATGATAATATCAAATAGAAAAGTAACATTCATCTTAGGACGAGCCCAATTATTATAAAATAAAGGTGATAAATTGGGAAAAGAAGAAAAGAAAAAAAAGTGTAATTGTAAAGAATCTAAGCACCAAGAGAAATGTGAATGTCATTGTAATGAGTGTAATGGCTCTCATAAAAAACATTGCGATTGTAAATGTGAATGCAAGAAATCAAAATTGCGATCACAAATGTGATTGCCATTGTCGTAAATGTCACGGTTGCCAAATATGTTGCTGTTGCCCAGGTCCTAGAGGTAAAGACGGAAAAAGAGGAGCAACTGATGTTACTGGCCCAACTGGTCCTGCTGGCTCAACTGGGGCTGCTGGTTCAACTGGCGCTACTGGATCAACCGGGGCTGCTGGTTCAACTGGCGCTACTGGATCAACTGGGGCTGTTGGTTCAACTGGCGCTACTGGGGTCACCGGCGCTACCGGACCAACAATGAATTCTGATTGCGATTGTTGTACAACTCCAATGAGAAATGTGTTAGTACAATTGGCAGGAAGAAGAGTAACAATCTATACTGAAGACGAAAATACAACTGGTGTAATTGATGCATTGAATCCTACGATTAATGGATTTCTCTTAAATATAATGGAACCAAGTGGACAATCTATTATACCAATCTGTCACATTGTTGCAGCTGAACCAACTATTGCTGGATTACCTGTTACGTTAACTCCATCTGTTGTTAGTACCGGTTCTTGTGCTTGTTGTGAAGATCCAGTTACTGCATACTTTTTAACATTTGAAGGCTTACCTCAGATGTTTACTGTCAATACAACGGGTATGCAGATTATGAATTTTACTAATGCAACAGTTACGGATGTAGGTGAAGGTATTACAAGGTTCAATATACAAAATGGCAACAGAGATGTATTTGTATCCAATTGTCAGGTTGAACGAATTATGCCTGAATAATAAAAAGGGATCTTTTTATAGATCCTTTTTATTTATTTTTTAATGTAGTTATCTAAAATACACTTCAACCTTAGACTTTAATCTAAGCTCCATGACTTGGTATTTTTTAAAAAAATTACAATCTTTTAGATTTCTCGAATTCTATGGATTATGACAGTTTGCTAGATTTCCTCCAAATTAAAGAAAACAAAAGAATTAATATTCCTACTGAGCATCCAATAATTTGATCTAACAAAAGTTCACCTGTTCGAACTAAGTGAATGATAAAAGTTCCACCAAAAATAATGATGATTAGTAATGATAGTTGGAGCATGTAATTATTAATTTTCATCTTTTCACCTCCACTACTTTAAATATACCATTTATTTACAAGTTTATTAATACAGCTATACAAGCCAAAAGAACTGTAAAACACCGTTACAATTGTCATGTTCCTTAACTATTTTAAGCATATTTGAAAAAAATGACACACGGACAACTTCTACCATCATAGGATTAATTGATTAAGAATTTGAAAAAATGATTCGGGAGGGACGGTATTGATAAGAAAATGGCTTGCTGTTTTAATTTTAACCTGTCTTATGTTTGTGGGTATTGGTATTAAACCTAGCCAGGCAGCTACATCTCAATTCATTATAATTAATAAATCAACAAATCAACTAGCTTATTATGAAAATGGTAAACTCTACAAAGTTTTTAAAGTAGCAACTGGTAAAAGTCCATCTCTAACGCCAGAAGGTAAGTTTAAAATTGTAAATAAGATTGTAAATAGACCTTACTATACAGGTCACATTCCTGGTGGTGATCCAAGAAACCCACTCGGAAACCGTTGGCTTGGATTAAATGCCCGTGGTACATGGGGAACTACATATGCCATCCACGGTAACAATAACCCAAGCTCGATTGGAAAATACGTCAGTCATGGCTGTGTTAGAATGTATGATAATGAAGTAGAATGGCTTTTTAATAGAGTAAAATTGAGCACACCTGTTGTCATTACAACTTCAAGTAAATCATTTGACTCAATAGCAAATGCAAACGGGTATAAGGTAACAAGTAGTAATGGTGGTTCAAATGCAGTTATCCCAAGTGGAACTGTATTAAAAAAGGGAAATCGTGGAACTACAGTTAAAAAACTTCAACAAAAGCTAACAGCTCTCGGCTACAGTACAAAAGGTATCGATGGAATCTTTGGGAACAATACAGACCAAGCCGTGCGTAAATTTCAAAAAGACCGGCATTTAAAAGTAGATGGTATTGTAGGACCTGCAACGATTAAAGCGCTCGGAGGTTTATAAGTTATACTATTGCATAGAGGATATTCCTCTATTTTTTTTTATATTTTTAGTAATCAATTTGCTTTAAAACCTAAACACTAAATCTTAGCTTTGTTTATTTTTAACCAATTTACAATTAATAAAATACTAGATCTCATCTGTTCAACTATACCCATATAAGTATAAAAAAGGATCTTCTAAAATAAGAAGATCCCTTTTCATTATACCTTTCAATTAGACACTATTTTTTTCATCTTCAAATTCAAGTTTAAAATAATTAACAACACGACTATAAAATGGATATATAATCCCAATTACGATAAGAAACCAACCTATATTTGTGAGATATCTTGGACCAGAAAAATTAGAAAAATAAGTTAATGTTACAATTAATAGGCCAAACAAAATATACAAAGCAGAAACTAATTGTTTCATCATAATCTCCTTTTACATTTTTATTCTTTAATATAAATTCAATAATGAATCAACAATTCCCCTTTATCCTTTTTGAACTAGTTAACAAGGTGTACAATATCTGCTATATTAGATAATTATTTATTAAAAATAGACACTTAATATTTGGAAAGAAACATTTGTTTAAAAAATAAAGACCACCTCTAATATTTATGAGGTGGTCATAAGAAGAAGGGATTAATGGTAACCCAATTAAAGTAGCTAAGCTACACTATGGGAGGAGTTCGTTTACATTCGTTCGTCATTCGTTACACGTAAGGAAAGTAACCTGTAACTCTTCATCCGTTTGCTTATCAACCTTTTGATAGATCCATTTTTTCTCTTCTTATCCTCACAGGAAAGTCTCATTCCTGTGAGGTTTTAATAATAATCAGTACCATCAAATGGGATCATAATCGTGAAGTTTTTTGCATCGATTAATCCTGATAAGCGTGTTACTTTTCGTTCTAGTTTTAATGCTCTAGAACGATACTCTTCAGGATTAAAGTAAAGTTTCTCTACAATTATGTTTTCAGAACCATACATCGGCTGAATACGTTCCTTCTTTAATGCAAAGCTTTTACTTAGCTGTACCTCAGCACGTAGTTGTTTAGCATACTCAATCGCTTCGGTTATTGACATCTCTTCGTCTTCAATCGTAATTGTATTTTCTACATTTGCTTTTTGCATCAAGAAATCTAATTTTCGAAAATCAGTGCGAACTTTTAATAATTCACTTTCAATTTTATTCAAATCACGAACTAAACTTGGTAAAGGCTGGTTCTTTTCTACTTCAACTGTTGAATTTTCTTCAAGTTCTTCAATTAATTCACGAATTCTTTTTGTAAGAATATGTCTAATATTTAAAGCCTCAGCAAGTGTAATTTGATTCATACGATGCTCCCTTAAGTTTTTAAATTTAATAGAGTATTTAACTAGATTAGTATAAATAATATTATAGAATATTAAAAGTAATAAATACACCAATTCAGAATTTTGATAAGAATATTTTGGGAGTCCTTTTAAATCTAAAAAAATCATCTTATTAATAAAAATAAGAAATTAGATAATTTAACTCCAATTCAACTGCGTGAAGCCGCAGAGGAAATGTTAAGTAATAATTCGACTTACGGTAAAGCAATCGACAGGATAAAGAAATCTTTTCGAGAAGCTGGAGGATATCACACTAGGCAGTTAATGAGATCTTCAAATTATAATAAATGTTAAGTAACCCCTTTTCATCTTCCTAAACCTTTCTTATCTAGTCTTGCAAAAAGTAAAATGAGAGCCGATGTTCGGCTCTCATTTTTGTTGACCTAATATAAATAGATACGGATTCCTAACCAATAATAGACTGACACTGACACTCTAGTTATTTAGATATAATTCTAAAATAACTGTTTTAATTTTATACAAATGGGGAATGTATAACTAGTATTGAATAAAATTAAGGAGACCTTTTATATGGATAATAAACATTCGATAAAGCAGGCAGTACTTGACAAAAAAAGGGCTAATCTTGAAAAAGGAAAAACATCTAAACTTTCTTGGTGGCAGCTTTCTTTGATCGGAATTGGTTCGATCATTGGGGCCGGTTTCTTTTTAGGTACTGGTTTATCGATCCAAATAGCAGGTCCTGCAATATTACTCAATTACATAATCGGAGGATTCACTTCCTTTTTTGTATTTAGTGCACTTGCTGAAATGACAGTAGCAGATCCAGAGCCAGGATCTTTTAGAACGTACGCGAAAAAAGCATTTGGTAACTCGATGGGATTTGTATCTGGTTGGATGTATTGGTTATCTGGTGTATTTATAATCTCTAGTGAAGCTGTAGCACTTGGAACCTTTGCTAAATATTGGTTCCCTAATGTTCCCCTTTGGATCTTTACAGTTTTCTTTGTCATTATTGCATTCGCTATTAATCTTTTAGGCGTAAAAAATTTTGGGAAAATAGAATCGATTTTCGCCATAATAAAATTATCTACTTTAGTTATCTTTATTTTATTTGGGGTATTATTAATAACCCAAATTATTACCCCAGAAACTAATTCAGTAAAAGGATTAAACAGCATTCACCCATTTTTAGCAACAGGAATGAAAGGAATGTGGTCTGCTTTAATATTTGTATTTTTTTCTTTTGGAGGCATAGAAATAATTGGGATCGCCTCATCTGAATTGAAAAATAGAGAAGACATTCCAAAAGCGGGAATAGGAATGCTCATTGCACTAGTTGCTGTGTATATTTCATCTATTTTCTTTGTATTAATGATGGTACCTTGGACAAAGATTAATGCATCAAAAAGTCCATTCGTTTCAGCTCTATCGGTTTTTCATTTTCCTTATATCGATTCCTTTTTCAACTTAATTATTATTAGTGCTGCCTTATCAACTATGGTGGGCTCTCTTTTCTCAGTGACTAACATTATGGTTTCATTAGCGGAAGATGGTGAAGCACCTAGGAGAGTAGCAAACAGGGACAAGAGAGGAACTGCTTTAAAGGCATTATTTCTAACGGGGGTTGCAGTAGCTATTTCTCTAATATTATCTTTTATTCTACCGGGAAAAATATATGAATATATAACAACTGCAGCAGGCGTTATGATGATTTTGAATTGGACAACAATCTTATCATCACAAATTAAACTAAGAAAAGTAAGAAATAATAATGATCATTTTAAAATGTTCGGTTATCCTTACACTTCTTACTTAGGCATTATATTAATACTAGCGGGAGTCTCAGGCGGATTAGTTCACGCAACTCAAAGGATGGGTGTCTTTATTAGTTTAGGTTTAATTCTCATTATCTTCATAAGCTACTTTTTTATTTTCAAAAATAGAAAAAATTCATATCAAAATTAAAGAAAAAGCTGAATCGAAATAATAGATTCAGCTTTTTAATGTCCGTTACACCTAACATCAATTCAAAGTACTAATGTAATACATTAACACCTTACATGTTTACGCTTAAATCCTAAAAGACCTTTATCTAAATCTTTTTGAATTTTTTCAGAGCAAAGTAAAATGGTGCTTTTTTTCTTATCCTTTTTCATTTCGACTGGCCCAATTGCTTTAGCAGTTTCAACTGCTTTTTCATGTTGAGGTAAATATGAAATCGCTACTGTATAAATAAAATTATTCATTGCAGATTTTGTTCGTTCAGGAGATTCATGGATTGTATCCTTCACCTGGTCAAGCAGATCTGAAATCTTAATCTCGTCAAATTCAGTATCCGAGCGATTCCCCAAAAGCCAACAGTAACAGCTCCAACCAGCTGACATTTTAAGTTCATCTCCGCTTGCAATCCATTTATCGGCTACCTCTTGCGCAATATCTGCTTCAGCTAAAGTAACTGCAACTACATAGTCTGAAAGCATATAGAAATACGCTCCATCAATCCACCTCTCAAAGTCTTCTTCAGTCATTTTCAAAGGCTCTGCAATTATCCCCGCAAAATACATCGCATCGTAATTACCTGTTGCATATAATTGATTCGCTAATTGCTGATCCATTTTAATTTTCTTAGCGATCGGCTTCATTGCCCCTGTTGCCACTCCAAATAGTGGCTCATGTGCACCATTACTTATGTATGTCTTTTTTGTCCGCTCCTTACCGAGTGCTTCTAGCTCCTGCATAACCGTTTCCAATTCCAATGTTTTACACTTCCTTTCTTTACATTCCCACTACATTGTTTCCTTTTAGCCAAAATTTTTATCAAGCAGCTCTAAATGAGCACAAATAGATGTACCACATTGTTCAACATCAAGTTAACAGTTAAATATTAAGTTTTTGCTGTTTTATCTTTTGCAATTCACATAATTCTTCACAAAAACTTACCTTCTTTTTAGATTTAATGAAACGAAACATCCAATCACCAACTTAAAGATTAATTAATAAGTTTGCTTTTTAAACCACTACAATATTATATCATTTCTTCTACTACTAAACTGCCACACTAAATATCCAACCAATTCTTCCTTATAACATCAAAAAAAATAAGTTGCCATGACAACTCATTTAAATCATTACAACTCTATGTAATTTATTATATTTTTTATTGATTTGGCATTCTCAATACTTACACTTCTATATCCATTAAATCCATTAATTTTTATGATTGCACCACTTTTTGTGAACCAAAGTAATGAACTATATTCAACTGTTTCATCTATTGGACTTCTGAATGATAACTGAACAGCATATTTAGCTAAATCAACAATTGGTTTTTCTAATTTTTTACTAAATAAAAATATTTCTTCTAATTGACTTAATTTTGCTTGTTTTTCTACTTTTACTGGTTTAAATTTGATTACATTTTTCCCGAACTTTGTGTAGTTATAACCAATCCATATTTCATTTTTTGGTTTGGTATACTTCATTTTTTCAAAATAAAATCCACCTAAGCACACAGCTAGGATTGCTACGCATATCAAAAATATATATGGCTTTCTCAAATATAGCCCCTCCGTAAAAAAAGTCCCACTTCCTAATATGATATAACCATATTTCACCATTTTTAAAAGTAGTTTAGTACAAGAAATCTTCTAGTTTCATAGATCGTTCACATATTTTACTAGTTGTTTTTCAAATTACTAGATTTCGGTGGGAGTGCACATAATGGATTTGAGTTTTGTCTAGTAGTGAAATTATTATGTAAAGTAAAAACTCGCTAAAATTAATTAGCGAGTTTATTTTTGTATTTAAATATAGGTGTATATGTATATACAACATTACTTTGGTATAAATTTTCCAATCTCATTTGACAAAATTGAAGTATCCCACGGATACCAGTAGTAGTTAGCACCGTCAAACTCAATATGATACTTATAAGCGATTGGTTCATCTGTATACAATACAATTTCATAATGAGTAGAATCTGTATTATCATTATTTGGCTGAAAATTTGAATCTTCCTTACTATTCTTTAAGATATCCAGAAAGTTAACTATTTTTTCTTTGTCTATAATCTCTGATATCTTTTTCGCGTTAGGTGAATAAGATTGATAGATTTCAATCATATCTACTTTTTCGATTGGTACATCTTTAAAATACCACTTATAATCAGTTGTTCCTTTTGCATAATAGACTCTATATCCATTTATTGCAGTTTTGTCTTTTAAGGCAATTAATTCAGGATTACCCTTGATTGAATAAATGTCCGTTCCTTTCTCATGGAATGCTGCATCTCCATCTTTTATTTTATAATTGGGATTTGTAACATGATCTGCCACCCTGAATTTAACTTCCCCTACTTTTTCATCAATAAATTTTTCATTAGCTAAAATTCCTGATTGTATGCCATTGTACTCAACCCCATTCCATCTAACAAAGTCTACCCAATCTATAATTGATTCACTTTCTGAAGGGATGAAACGACAAGCGACAAGTAATAAAGGCAATATTATAAACGATAGCTTGAACAGTCTAACTCTTTTCATTAAAACCTCCTTAAAAAATACTCTTTTTTACATAGTATTCAATTTCTTTAATGAAATGCCCTTCATAGTTTCAGCTATAAGATTGATTAAATAAAATGACCGCCTTGTGTAAATTTGCGGTCATTTCTTATTTATTCAGTTGTTAACTAATTATCATCAAGATTTTACTTCAAACTTAATCTTGAAAATAACCCTGCATGATCCGATGGCCAAAGACCAGTTTTTGTTCGGTCACTCTGTGAATACCCGACTAGATGAGCTTAATAGATGAAATCTAATAGTAGGTGAAACGGCGATTATATTAAAAAAGTGGTTAAATGATAGGAAAGAAATAGTATTGACTGCCCATCTATGTAAAAAGAACTAGGAAACCAATTCTATTAAAAGATTAAATTGTATCCTAAAAGCCACACTCCTCTTAATTTCAATAATTCCTCCAAATTCATGTGAAATAAACTAACGAATTATTGTGTTATTTGATCTCTAATTTACCGTGACAAACGCACATTTTTTATAAATGGTTGTTTTTGAAAGCACTTACATTTCACTTGCACATAAAATATATTGAATGGAGGGATGAATGAATGGAAAGAATTTTTTTAATGTTAGCTAGTATTATAGCTGGTTTTGCTTTGATCAAAATGCCATTAGCAGGCACATTCTTATCAAGTGTAGAGCCATTAACAGATTTAATTGGTATTTTAGCTATTTTAATTTTCTCCCTTTTCCTAATATACAAAGGGTTTATGAATCTTATCGGTAAGTAGGAAATATTAGGTTTAGGAATCTTATTGAAATATACTAACGTTACAAATTAATAAATAAACCTGTATCTGATTACTAGTTAATCAAAGATACAGGTTATTTTTTATGTTGCCGAACATAAATACTTCTACATTTTTGCTTTTTTAGTGTTCTTTCCTTTAACTCTCTTTAACGTAGCTACGATCAGAAAGCTTACAATTACTAATAAGAGCCATGAACTTACTTTACCTAGATGAACTAAACTCCATGCATCCGACTGATTAGGATATTGCCATGCGCCAAAAAACGTTGCAATATTTTCAGCAATCCATATAAAAAATCCGATTAGCACGAAAGAAAGTGCAATTGGCATACGGTACTTAGTCCCATGGACTTCATAAGTGACCCAAGATTTCCAAAAAACAATTATGACAAGTCCAGATAACCACCAACGAACGTCCATCCAAAAATGGTGAGTAAAGAAATTCAAATAAATTGCTGCTGCAAGTGAAGCAACTACAAAAAATGGTGGCCAATTAATTAGTTCAACGTTTAACCTTCTCCACGCTTGACATAAATAACTTGCAACACTTGCGTACATAAAACCACTATATAGTGGCACTCCAAATAGTTTGGAGTATCCTTCCCCTGGATATGCCCATGAGCCCATATGTACTTTAAAAAGTTCAAGCGCAAGTCCAATTAAGTGAAACAGTGTAATTACCTTTAATTCATCCAATGTTTCAAGTCCAGTACGCACCATTAACCACTGCATCAAAATACAGATCAATAGTAACCAATCATATCGTGGCAGAAATGGAAGTGGCACAATTTTAGTAAAAGCTAAAGAAGCAAAAATCACAACAGGAAAAATACATGATAAAGCCTGCTCCAAACCAAATCGAACAAGTTGTTTGACCGCTCTTATAAAATGTGACTCTGCCTTTTGAAGTATTAAATTCACAATTAGCTCTCCTTCATAAATTTATATCAATCTTTACGATCTACTTGATGTCTTCATCATTTTGGTACTCTAAAATATCTCCAGGTTGACACTCTAAGGCCTTACAAATCGCTTCTAAAGTTGCAAAACGAATCGCTTTTGCCTTTCCGTTTTTCAATATAGAAAGATTCGCCATCGTAATCCCAACCTTTTCCGAAAGCTCGGTTACACTCATTTTCCTTTTTGCCAACATCACGTCAATATTGATAATAATTGCCATGTTCTTCACCTCAGACCGTTAAATCATTTTCTGATTTTATATCAATCGCTTCTTTCAAAAGCCTTTCGAGAACAGCTGCAAAGACTGCAATTACCAATGAAGCAAAAATCAAGACCATTCCAATAACAATAATTCCTGGAGCGTCATCCATATCAGCAATTAAATAAAAAAGTGGCAACCCTAGTACATACAATACACTAATTGCTATTGCACTAAATTTTATTTTCTTTAAAGCATTAACCGATAATTCCGAGAAAGCTTTGTTTTTATCAATATAGCTTAAAAGTTTAAAAGCTTGATAAAGAGCAAAATAGAAAGGAATAGCTGCTGCATAAAGATCTATAAAAATGAAATATTTCATTAAAGCAATATTCGGATAAAGCTCAGCAGCAAATTCTGCAATCTTCGGAACAACAAATATACACAATGCTAGAACTGGGAGCCCAATAAGAATCACTACTATTTTTAAAAAGAGAGTTGACCCTCGTTTCATAAAAGCACCTCACTAAATTATTTTCAATTTGAATTTACCATATATTTTATCGTTTTACAATAAATTATTGTTGTTTTTTATTATATTATTATCGTTATGAAAATATCCATACATTTTATAAATAATAAAAAAGCAATCTTCACCTAAAGAAATTCTCATATAACTCTTAAATCATTCAACCCCTCCCCCTTGGAAAGAGAAACATTTTTATAATGTTAGAGTTGTAATAACATAAAAAAACAAATATACTGTTAGTAACACATTACTGTTATTAACAGTATACTGTTTTTATCAGTTTAAAAGTAATCCATTGTAACGAAAATATACGAATTTAGGAGGTTAAATTTTTATGAAACATACAGGAAGACATACTGGTGCATTTCTTTTATTATTTTTAACAGAGGGGGATAGCTATGGTGGGAAGCTTTTGCAAAAATGTGAGGAAGAACTTCCAATCAATCCAATTGACAGTTCTATTTTATATCGCACACTAAAGCAATTAGAGACTGAGGGTGCTGTTGAATCCTATTTAGGTACATCCGAACAAGATAAACCGATAAAGATATACAAAATTACTGAAGTAGGAAAAGAAAAATTAGAAGAATTTCAAATTAACATTGAAGAAAAACTTAAAAATTTAACATTTTTCTTGAACAGATACAATGATTGGAAGGAGAAGGATCATGATTAATGCTTCGATCCTATACAGTTTAGCAATTGCTCTTACTATTATTTCTTTTATAAAAGATCGAAATAAAACAAAAGAAGCTCTATTAAAATCTTGGAGTATGTTTTGTAATATTTTTCCTGAAATTTTAACTATTATGTTTTTTGTAGGGCTATCTTTATCCTTATTAACGCCTACCATCGTTTCTTCAATTATTGGGGAACACTCAGGAATATTAGGAATTATCATATCTACTTTAATTGGTTCTGTTGGACTAATTCCTAGTTTTATCGTTTTTCCTCTTGGGGAAACGTTAGTCCAAAATGGTGCTGGACTTCCTCAAGTAGCAGTATTAATGTCTACATTAATGTCAGTAGGAATTATCACTTTACCTATGGAACAAAAATTATTTGGAAGAAGTTTTGCATATGCGCGTAATGCAAGTGGACTTTTAATGTCTCTTATATTTGCATATATTATTTGGTTGGTGATGGTATGAGTCAATTAAAAAAATATCGTTTCTTTTTTATTTTATTAATAGGGTTCATCTTTTTAACATTAATAAACCACTCACTTGGAATGAAAGCATTTCAATTAACTGGAAATAGTATATTAAATATGTTATTTCTCCTCCCTCCTGTTTTAATATTTGTTGGCTTACTTGATAAATGGGTTGAAAAAGAAACTCTTATTAAATATATGGGAGATAAATCTGGTATTTACGGCGTTCTGTTTGCTCTCTTACTAGGAGGTATTGCAGCTGGTCCTCTATACCTAGCTTTTCCGATCGCGGTACTTTTATTGAAAAAAGGCGGAAGCATTCGCTATGTTGTTTTCTTTTTAGGAGTTTGGACAACGGCTAAACTACCTGTTGTTATATATGAATTTGCTTCATTTGGTATTAAATTTACACTTATTCATATTTGTTTTGGCTTAGTATTTTACTATTTAATGGGCATACTTTTTGAAAAATTTTATCATCATAAACAATTGTTAAATTATGATAATAGCCAAGATATTTCTAAATAGAATATTCCTATGGATAAATGAAAACAGACTTTATTTTAATAATGTCTTAGTAAAGAAAAGGGATATAAAATGAGGAGAGTAATGATCCTAAACATTCCCCCCCTAAATGAATAACTACAAACACACTCAAGAAGACTAGCCCGTAAGTTAGTCTTCTTGAGCCTAAACCGCTAACTCTTTTTTAGTATCCGCATTCACAAAAAAAGCTCAATTATATAAAACATTGCACGTGTCATACCATTTCCCAGCATTATCTATCTTTAATCTTCCTCTTGAGTTTTTTGTAGAATCTATATGAGTGTCTAGTAAAATCTAGGAATCTTAATGGGATTTTAATAGGCACTTTATACAAAGTTTTTTTATATAGTTTATAGTAAGCTTTGACTATATCTTCCCACTTTTCATCCTTTCCTTTTTTGTAAAAGTCAGATATATCTACAACGTACCCCCTACCATCTTTCATCATCACATTTTTACCGTGAACATCGTATGGATTTAACCCTCGACTTATCGCATACTTAAGCGCAATATTTACATCTTTAATCACACTTTCAGGTATTCGATCACCATTTGCAAGGGCGTTGTATAACGTAATTCCTTCTAATCTTTTTAATACTAGATATTTTTCACCGAATTGTATCAATTTCGAATAAGCTGGATGCTCTCCTAATTGTTTATAGACTTGAACTTCTTTTTCTAAACCATCTACATCTTTTCCATACACTTTAACAACCACATTTGGTTCAGAATGGTGTATAAAAACAGCAGCATAATTACCTGATCCAATGCATTTCCAGCCTTCAGGTATATTCTTAACTACTATTGGGTCATTTGGACGTTCACTCTTGAGGATTACATTCGGAATTAATTCATTTTCAATCCGATCCTTAAATTCAGATTGATTTGTTAAAATAGACATTTCGTTTACCCCTTTATAACCGATTACTATTATTTCTCAATCTATCAACCTATTTAAAAATTTACCAATTCATTAAACCCTTCAAAAACACTTCAAATTTAGGTGCTATTTTGATTATTTGATCTTCATCCAAGTCAATATATATTACAGGTGGGTCAACTTTTGTCTTCCTATAATCAAGAGCAATCCAAGAATGTCCGTCACCTGAGATTAGAACAATATTACGTGGCAAACCCCATTCTTTTATTAGATACTCACTTTCTAAAATCCCAGTTTCTTCACCAATTCCTAAAATATGATCTACATTAATATGGTCATCTGCCCAAGAAGTTGGAATTTCAGTAGGAAATGAATCAAATTTAATGACTCCCCCGTTTTGTTGTTTAAGGATTTCTATGTATTTATTAGGTAATTTAATGTTAAACTTTTCTTCTGCTTTTTTTACCATCTCGTCCGTTAAGGGTTCTAATTGATATAAGTCGTTCTCCTCTAGCCAAATGCTATTCTTCATTATAAGCACCTCTTGATTAGTTTCATTTCAAGGATTAGGTTATCAAATCTATCATAATAAAAGACTTTTTTTAATAACTGATTTACCTTGCTTTTATCTTTTAATTTAGTGAGGATTAGTTCTTCTAGCTACTATTTTACCTAATAAATTAATTGTCCTACACAAAAATCGTACAAATTGTGAAATAGGAGCTGATTAATCAGCTCCTATTTTATCTTAATTATAAATTAAATTTCATTTTACATATGAAGCCCTTGTTCGCGTTCTTTCTTTCCTCCACGTGACCAAATCACGACTGGTATAAGGATTAGGGACAAAATCCCTCCAGCTAATGATAATGTTGCATAACTTGAATTGGCAACAATCATTCCAGACAATGCGCCACCTGATGCTCCTGCTAGTGCGATAAATACATCCACAGTTCCTTGAGTCTTGGCACGTGTAGTCGAATCTGTTGAATCAACGATTTGAGCAGTCCCACTGATTAGTCCAAAATTCCATCCTAATCCTAATAAAGAAAGCGCAACGACTAGGAGAATCATAGAATCACTTGGTGCTGAGGCGGCTAATACTCCTGCTAGTAATAAAGTAGCTCCAGATGCAATCGACATAGCTGTTCGACCTATTTTATCGACAAGAATACCTGTAATGAGTGAAGGAAGATACATTGAGCCAATATGGAACGCAATCACTATACCTACTTCGTTTAGTCCATGACCGTGATGTTTCATGTGAATAGGTGTCATTGTCATAATAGCAACCATAACAATTTGCGTCAGTACCATTGTCGTTGCTCCTACAGCAATACCCCTTTTTGCTTTCATACTTTCAATTTGTGTGGACTGAGCTACATCCACTTTTTGTGTTTTATTTGACTCGATTATTTTTGCTAAAATCAAAGGATCTGGATTAAGCATTATGAAAAGAAAAAGGCCGGCCAAAATAAAAGCAGTTGCGGATAAAATGAATGGACCTGCAAGTGCTGGCACGCCAATGGAGACTGCAAATTTTCCCATTGGGCCTATTAGGTTGGGACCTGCAACAGCACCAAATGTTGTAGAAACCATTGCAATACTGATCGCTTTTGCACGTTGTTTATTATTTGCTAAATCAGTTCCCGCATATCTAGCTTGCAAATTGGTTGCTGTTCCTGCTCCGTAAATCAAGAGTGAAGCAAATAAAAGGATAATACTGTTTGTCATTGCCGCAATTACTACACCGATTGCACCAAGTCCACCTGTAAAAAATCCTGCAGCAAGCCCTATTCGTCGACCAAATCTTTGAGAAAGCCTACCTACAATTAATGCCGCTCCTGCTGAACCTAATGTAAAAAGGGAAGCTGGAAGACCAGTAAAAGCATCTGTACCAAGCATTTGTTGAGCCAGTAGTGCACCGACTGTAACTCCGGCAGCTAATCCTGCTCCACCAAAAATTTGCGAAATGCTAACCATCAAAAGAGTCCGTTTATATAGCATTTTTTGTTTTTCCTCTGAATTCACATAATCCATTGCAAAATTATGCGCTCGATTATTCATTTATACACCTTCTTTTAGTCGTGCGATTTTAAAAAAATGATTGCAATACTATCAATAATGTAAACGTTTAAATACATCTCTTTTATTTTAACAAATATCAATTTATATCAAACTATTAATTTTACTTCTTTAGTAAAATTAAATCAAATCTTCACCAGAAAGAATTGCTTTGCTAGACAGATCAACAGCAAACCAAGTTGAACAGTCAAATTCATCTAATGCATAATTCCAAGCAATAACAAAATGAATTTGAGTTACTTCATTTCTTACAAGTGATGTAAGTGGTACAGAAAGTCCAGTATAGTCTTTGTTGTATTGAATTATGTTGTCTGGAAATTCTTGTTCCAATCGATTAAATTCATTCGCCATCATGTCTTTTTCATGTAATCGATTTAGTAATGTATTTCCGTCTTGTGTTCCTATTGTCATTTTAAATTCTTCATACTCAAATGATATGGCATCTAGATTTACTCCATTATTAGAACCACAAACAGTTTCCTTTAAATTGATTGGTATTAATTTTGTATCGAACTTGCAATTTAAATTTTCAACTAATGGTTTAATCCTCCAAATTCCAGCGATAACTTTTTCAACTTTCATATGATTAGGGATTTTATAATCAGGTTTGCAAATTACTAATTCGGCAATGAAA
Source organism: Gottfriedia acidiceleris (assembly GCF_004138285.1). Taxonomy (GTDB): domain Bacteria; phylum Bacillota; class Bacilli; order Bacillales; family Bacillaceae_G; genus Gottfriedia; species Gottfriedia acidiceleris_A. The sequence goes on from NZ_SCFN01000003.1 coordinate 145,382, forward strand.
TGTTGATGTTTATAACAAAGTAATGTGCCTCCATTATGGAGCGTAAAGCATTCCGAAATTTTAGCTAAGTTAGTGTAACAATTGTCGTCAATATTTAGTTCCAACGAAACATGTCCAAGAGGTGTTAAGATCTCTTTGTAACAGTTGTTTGCATGAACATAACTATTTTCACTTTGAAAAAGCTTCATAATTCCCTCTCCTAAATAACTTCACTTCTTATGAATTCACGCCATCCTCTAAAACAAATTCATTCTAATCATATTATTCAAGTTTACATATAAAACAAATGCATCGAGCCTTTTGACTTGATGCATTTGTTCTTTTAATAAAATTTAATAATAACGATACTACGCTTTTTTAACAAATTCAGACTTCAACTTCATGGCACCAAATCCTTCAATTTTACAATCGATATCGTGATCGCCTTCAACTAATCGAATACTTTTCACTTTTGTACCAATTTTAACAACAAGTGATGTGCCCTTTACTTTTAAATCTTTTATAACAGTAACTGAATCCCCATCGTTTAAAATATTTCCGTTAGCATCTTTTACTACTTTTGTTTCGTCATTCGTATTTTCTGTTTCCATTGTCCATTCATAACCACATTCTGGACAAATTAAAAGATTTCCATCTTCATATGTATATGCTGAATTACATTTAGGACAATTAGGTAGATTTTCCATTGTTTTTCCTCCGCTCATTACTAAATCTAAACTGTTTACCCAACTTCTATATACTCGCATACTCCTGACCTTAATACAATATTAGATAATCATTATCGAATTTTAATAAAAGTGTTAAGGTTAATTTAAGAATTGACCTGTAAGATATAGATATAGATAGAACCTTCTTCATTATGAAAGTAAGTCCCCAATTATTTTCATATATAAAATAGCTCATGACTAGAGGTCATGAGCTATTTTGTTTTAAATTTCTAATAGATTTTTTTCAATTAAAGAATTAACTGCCGAACAAATAGCGATTTTCACATGAGCATAAGTTAAACCACCTTGAACGTATGCAACATACGGAGCTCTTATTGGACCGTCTGCTGTTAACTCAATACTTGCACCTTGGATAAATGTCCCCGCTGCCATAATTACATCGTCTTCGTATCCAGGCATATAGTTTGCTGTTGGCGTAAAATGAGCATTGATTGGTGAAGCCGCTTGAATTGCCTGACAAAATGCAATCATTTTTTCTTTATCATCAAATTGAACAGATTGAATTAAATCTGTTCTTACCGCATCCCAAGAAGGATTTGTGTTCATTCCAAGCTTTTCTAAAAACGCTGCAGTAAATAATGCACCTTTTAATGCTTGACCAGTAATATGTGGCGCCATAAAAAATCCATGATACATATCTTGTAACGCATAAAGAGAAGCACCAGCTTCACGTCCAATTCCTGGAGATGTTAAACGATAGCCGCATTTTTCGACTAAATCTTTACGTCCTACAATATAACCACCTGTTTTTGCAAGTCCACCACCAGGATTTTTGATTAATGAACCTGCCATTAAATCTGCTCCTACATGACATGGTTCTTGTTTTTCAACAAACTCACCATAGCAATTATCTACAAAAACAATGACATTTGGATCAATTTCTTTTACAAAATCAATCATCTCTTTAATTTGTTCAATTGTATATGAAGGTCTTGTTCCGTAACCCTTTGAACGCTGAATACCGATTACTTTCGTATTACTTGTCATTTTATTTGCTACTTTTTCATAATTGATTCGTTCGTCATTTACTAATTCGATTGATTCATATCCAATACCAAAGTCTTTTAATGAGCCATTTCCACTTTCACCACGAATCCCAACGATTTCCTCTAATGTATCATATGGCTTCCCGGTAATATATAAAAGCTCATCCCCTGGTCTTAGTACGCCAAATAAAGCAGTTGAAATTGCATGAGTTCCAGAAATAATTTGTGGTCTTACTAAACCAGCTTCTCCACCTAAAACATCAGCAAAAATTTCCTCTAATGTATCCCTTCCGATATCATCATAACCATAACCAGTTGTTGGGATAAAATGACTATCACTCACTTTATGCTTTCGAAAGCTTTGTAAAACTTTGAATTGGTTATATTCAATCACTTCGTCAATTTCTTTATGGGCTTCTGAAATTAATTTTTCAACATCTTCCACTAATGGTGCAATTTTTTCCCCGTTTGATAAAAATTCTAGCATTGATTATTGCTCCTTATATATTCTATATCTTTTAACTGTATCATAAATTGAATGTTCTTTGAAAACGTAGCCAGTCATTTGATAGATTTCTACTTCTTCATTAAAGTTGATTGATTCAATCATCGTTAATTTTTTGATTTCATGAATCAATTTCCCTTCGTTTGCAGGTACAAACACTTCAAAATATTCCATGTATTGTTTACATTCAAATTCTATTCTTTGACGTAATTTACTTAAATCATCTTCATTTAAAGCACTCATTTCAATAAAACCTTCAGATGGTGACGGTACAAAGTCCTCATGAACTTGATCTATTTTATTATAGACAGTTAAAATTGGAATATTTTCAACATCTAAATCATTCAATAATTTAGAAACTGTTACTTCATGGCTTTTATAATTTTCATGAGATGCATCTACAACATGAAGAATGAAATCTGCTTCCGTTGCTTCTTCTAGTGTTGAACGGAATGCTGCAATAAGTGATGTCGGTAAATCCTGAATAAAACCAACCGTATCAGTTAGTAAAGTTGTCATACCATTTGATAAAACAAATTTTCTTGTTGTAGGATCTAATGTCGCAAACAATAAATCTTGTTCATACACATCAGATTTAGTTAGTCGATTAAATAATGTTGATTTTCCTGCATTCGTATAACCTACTAACGAAATATGAAACATTTCATTTTTCTTACGTCGCTCACGATAACGTTTACGATGTTCAACGATTATGTTTAATTGCTGTTTAATATCATCAATACGTTTTCGAATGTGGCGACGATCAGATTCTAGTTTTGTTTCACCAGGTCCTCTTGTACCAATACCTCCACCAAGTCTTGATAACTCTGTTCCTTGACCAACCAATCTTGGCATTAAATATTGTAATTGAGCTAATTCAACCTGTAATTTACCTTCTTTTGTTTTCGCTCGCTGTGCAAATATGTCTAAAATTAATTGTGTGCGGTCAATTACTCTTTTTTCTAATCTTGCAGATAAATTACGTATTTGAGATGGAGTCAGTTCATTATTAAAAATAACAACATCAGGTTCTAACTCTGCAATTGCTGCCTCTAACTCTTCTACTTTACCTGTCCCTATGTATAATGCTGGATGATATTTAGTTCTTTTTTGTGAAGTTATTAAAACTACTTCTCCATTTGCCGTTTTCGTAAGTGATGCTAATTCATCCAATGAATAATTAAAACGATCATCATCTACATTTTGAAGCTGACATCCAACTAAAATGGCTTTTTCTCTCATTTCATTCGACACAAAATTCCACCTTTTCTTTAACCAATTCTAAGCAATAAATATTCTTTACTCTTAACTGTCTCTTTATTATAATGATATCTGGACTATTTTTCATCTTTTTATTGGAGGGCAGGGGAATTGCTTTTTGGAAACATGGGAGTTATTTAGCATTATTGGTACTATTTCCTTTGCATTAAGTGGTGCAGTAGTCGCGATGGAAGAAGACTATGATTTATTTGGTGTCTATATTCTAGGCTTTGCTACAGCCTTTGGTGGCGGTGCATTACGTAATCTATTAATAGGTTATCCAATCAACTATTTATGGAATCAAACAACAAATTTTACAATTGCGTTAGTTGCGATGACAATTATCTTTTTCTTTCCGCAATTATCAAATAAACCATTTAAAAAGTTAGATATTTTATTCGATTCAATCGGTTTATCCGCTTTTGCAATTCTTGGTGCAAATTATGCCATGGAATTAAAATTACCTGTTAGCGCTGTTATTGTAGCATCTGTCTTAACTGGAATTGGTGGCGGAATCGTACGAGATCTACTTGCAAAAAGAAAACCAATGGTATTACATTCAGAAGTATATGCTTTTTGGGCAATACTTATAGGCGTTTTAATTGGAAATAAATTTGTTGATACAAATTTTGAACTTTTATTATTATTCATTGTTATTGTTCTTCTTAGACTATTATCTGTACATTATAATTGGAGTCTACCAAAAAGATCATTTAAAGACTCTACAGTTAGTCTAAACGAATCAAGCACTCAAAAATTAAATTAAAATAAATAAATAAATAAATAAATAAATAAGTCCAATAAAAACAAACCTTTTAAAATGATGGTTTGTTTTTTTTTTTTGTAAGTACAAACTGATGACATATTCTAGCCTCTGCTCTAGCGCTTCTTTGCAACAATTAACCTTATTAATCTCATTTTTCATTACCATGAATAAACAAACCAAAAAAGCGTTTGTTTTCTTCACATAATTTACCTATACTTGCCAACACTATTTTAGAAATTTATTTAAAGGAGGAATTTCATTTGAAGAGATATAATATAACAAATCATTCAGTCGAAACCGTTGATGAATTTTTGCTACCAACTGATAATGAAATTCTTTGGTATCACTTCAATAATAAATCCTTTGATGAGTTAACTACTATTATTGAAAGTTTACATATTCATCCTTTAGCAAAAAAGAAACTTCTACATAGTGATCATAAGCCAAGAATAAATGTTTTTAAAAACGAGGCAATACTTTCCCTATATGCCTTAACTAAGTTATTTAAACCGACAAAAATAAATATACTTGTTTGCAGAAATTTAATTATTTCATATATTGAAGATCATGAAATAGATCTATTCAGATATGTAACTCAGGAATTCAGTCAAAATTATATTAAAGTAGACCATGCTGGTCATGTTTTATATCAAATTTTCCACGAAGTGATCGAGAAGTTCCTTATCTCTATTGATCGGTTTGCAAATGAGATTGAAGAAATTGAACGAGACTTATTTAATGATCCATTTCGAAAGGATTTAGATCAGAAAATTTTCAATTGGAAAGTTCAACTTCAAGATTTAAGACAGCTTGTAGAACCGCAAGTAAATGTCATTAACCAAATTGTAGAAGCAGATTTTCCCTTTTTAAGTCAAGATGCAGGCTTTTATTTTAATGAATTGAAGGAGAATTATGAACGTATTATTAATGCCCTTGATAATTTTAAAGAAAGTATGGGAGGCATAATAGAACTGCAAGTGTCTTTAAAATCTGACCGTACAAATGATATTATGAAAACTTTAACACTCATAAGTGCCATTTTTTTACCGATGTCTTTTATCGCAGGAATTTATGGCATGAATTTTGTAAATATGCCTGAGTTAAAATGGAAATATGGTTATTTATTTTGTATTGTCCTCAATATTTTAATTGGGGTCATTATTTCAATTTATTTTAACATTAAAGGTTGGTGGGGTAGAAAGCACCAAATAAAATAGCTAATCGTTCAATTAATCGAGTCGATTTTGTCTGCAGTAAATAAGTCTTTTTCTTCGATTCTCATTAATAATTCTCGATTAAATTCGGTCTCAAATACTAATCTTGTCGCTTGTGTCCTAATCGATTTTTCAACAATATTACGGACAAATCTCCCATTGCTAAAATGAGCACGATTTTCAAGTTTAGCCTTTTGGATAAAGTCTCTTAATCTGTATTCCGCTTCCCGAGATAGAATATATTCTCGGTCAACAAACATTTTTTTTGAAATATCTAGAAGCTCCTTTACAGAATAATCCTGGAATTCTAAAATGAATGGAAATCTTGATTTTAGGCCAGGATTCAAACTTAAGAAATAATCCATTTCAGAAGAATAGCCGGCTAATATCAGTACAAAGTCGCCATGTTTATCTTCCATATGTTTAACAAGTGTATCAATCGCTTCTTTTCCGAAATCTTTTTCCCCACCACGGCCTAGTGAGTAAGCCTCATCAATAAAAAGAATGCCACCATTTGCTTTTTTTACTAAATCTCTAGTTTTTTGAGCAGTGTGACCAATGTATTCTCCTACTAAATCAGCTCTTTCTGCTTCGATTAGGTGGCCCTTTGACAATACTCCCATTTTCAAAAATAATTGACCAATAATCCTTGCAACAGTCGTTTTTCCAGTTCCTGGATTCCCTTTAAACAACATATGCAATACTTGTTTTTCAGCCTTTAAGTTTAATTCTTCTCTTTTTTTATTAATAAATATCCAAGCATAAATTTCATGAATCATTTTTTTTATTTCTTCCATGCCAATTAAATGTCTTAATTGATCCTCTATTTCAATTAATAATTCATGTTTAGGCTGTTTTACTGTTTCGATACTTGGATTTGGAGAAACCTCTCCCCTTTTCACTGTATTAAGTACAACATTTATTTGGCCGTTATCTTTTAAACGAATTGGCTGCTCCAAACATGACACCTCTCTTTATTCTGTCGAACATTTTTTAGTATCTATAGAAAGCACTCAACGAGAAATCTCATTACAGTTCGTTTTATGCGCTTTTGAAAGTATTTTACTAAATAAGTTTTTTACTATTATATGTACGAACAATTAATTTCAAAACTTTTATTCTCCAGACTAACTGTTAAATGGATAAGATTGCTAAATTTTACTAAATTCTATTAACTTATTTGATATAATAAGAGAAAAAGAGAAGAGTTGATAAATTTGACGATCCCAAACTTAACGACTGCTACTTTACCAGATGTCATCTTGCAATTTGCCTCTCACTTAAATAGTAAAGGAAGAAAAGAATCTACTATTAAGCGTTATTGCTATGATTTAGAAGAATGTTTCCGTTACTTTAAAAAAGTTAATGACAGTTTTAGTACATTACAAGTACAAAATTTTAATGATTATTTCTATTATTTAACATCTGAACGTGGATATAATGAGAAAACGATGCATCGAATTTTTGTCGTACTAAATCAATTTTATAAATTTTTACATTCTAATAATTCTTCAATCGAAAATATCATTCCATTCACTAACTATTTAGCTGGACCTTCACGCGCTCTTTCAACAGACGATTTTATCTCTGAAGAAGAAGAAAAAAAATTACTATCAATTGTTCAATCCACGACAGATTTATCAGAAAAACAATTAAAAGCTAGATCATTTTTAATGGATCGTAACGAAATTATGATTCGTTTAATGCTGTTTTATGGACTAACTTTAAAGGAATTAATTGATTTACAAATGAGAGACATTAACTTCGCTTTAAATGAACTTGTTGTCCATAGCAAGGAAGGTGTTAAAAGAACAATTATTCTTACAAAAGAAGATCGAATACTATTATATAATTATTTTGTCACGATACCCGAGCCCGTAAGACCTCACTATCATTCAACTCATCCGCTCTTTGTTGCATTTGATTTTAACCGCATGACATTCCACTGGGTTTACGATACAGATTCACCGAAAGCACTAACTGAAATTGCATTTCAAAAAATGCTTAGGTTGGAAGTTAAAAGAGCTGGGCTTAGAAAAGGACTTTGCTCACAACATTTAAGAAACACTTTTATTCTACGGAAAATAAAAGAGGGTTTATTAGTGGAAGATATTCAGCAATTAGTTGGATTGAAGACCTCAGTTTCTTTAAAACGGTACTTTCAATTTTTTCAAGAAAATGAACGCCCAAATAAAAAGGAGTTATGATTTCTATCATCATAACTCCCTCTTTTTACAGTGTAGTAAACTTCCTTTTAGGAACTTGTGTTTAGATTTGCTTTCATAAGTTCTGCGATTTCTTTTGAGGAATATTTTTCTTCATTTTGTAAAGCTGTAATCACTTTTTCTCTTCTCTCAATCGAATGATTTTGACTTAATTTCTTTTTACCGATTAACTCTGTTACTTCAATTTTTAAACAAACAATTCCTGAAAGTAATTTTTCAACATAATCTGTGTGATCTTCGTATTTCCAAGGTTTTGATTGTCCTTTTTCAAAATAGTCGGTTGTTTTTAAAACGATTTGTCTCATTTCATCCTTATTTTCAATTGTTGTTACTTTTCCATAAGCATGGATTGCTGTATAGTTCCAAGTTGAAACTGTATTTTTTTCTTCATACCATGAAGCAGAAACATATGCATGTGGTCCTGGAAAGATTATTAAACATTCCTTTCCATTCATCGTTTTCCATTGAGGATTTGGCTTAGCTAAATGTGTAATTATCATTAAATTCTCTTTGGCTTCTTGAATGATAAATGGTAAATGAGTTGCTTCTATTTTTGCCTCGTCATTATTTGATAATAATATTCCGAAGCTATTTTTCTTCATTTCGGCTATTAATTGATTTAGATCTGTTTCTTTAAATTCTTTTGGAGCATACATTTAATTTCTCCTCCTTAGTTTACATAATATAATTATCTTCATTAATTTATTTAGCATAATTAAAAAAGAACATTGACCATAAGATCAATGCTCTTTTTTCAATTTATTTTACATTTCAATTTGTACATTTTTAGATGGTACAAACGTTGAAATTGCATGTTTATATATTAATTGTTGTTTACCTTCAACATCTAACAATACCGTAAAGTTATCAAAGCTTTTTACTTTACCTTTGATTTGAAATCCATTTAGTAAAAATACTGTAACCGCTAGATTGTCTTTACGTAATTGGTTTAAGAACTGATCTTGAATGTTGATTGATGTTTTCATGTCCTTTTCCTCCTCTTCTACCTCTACATATATTTATTCGAGATGAAATAGCCCTTTCCTTCAAGTAGAGCTAAAATTTCCAGTTTTTTTATATCAAAATTATGTCCATCCATATCAAACCAATGGATGCTCATTTTATTTCTAAACCACGTCATTTGCCTTTTTGCATACCTTCTTGAGCTTTGTTTAATTAAATCGATTGCTTCCTCTTTTGTTAAGATTCCATCAAAATAATCGTAAAGCTCTTTATAGCCAATCGCTTGCACAGATTGACAATTTCGAATACCTTTGTCGTAGAGCATTTTTGCTTCATCTACTAGTCCTTCTTCCAGCATTAGATCAACACGTAAATTAATTCGATTGTATAGTAGCTCTCGATCCATCGATAATCCGATTATTTCTGCATCATATAAATACTCTGGCTCTTTTTTAAATGCGGTCTCTGAAAATTTTTGTCCTGTCAGTTTGAAAACCTCTATTGCTCGGATTACTCTTCTGACATTATTCATATGTATTTGCTTTGCACTTTCTGGATCAATTTCTTTTAATTGATCATGTAATGCTTTATTCCCAAAGGCCATAGCAAAGCCCTCTAATTGGTTTCTTAAATGCTCATCACCTTCTTGCTCAGCAAATTCATATTTAGTTAATACACTTTGGATATATAATCCAGTACCACCAACAATAATTGGAATTTTACCTCGATTAGCTATTTCTTTAATTTTTTCTCGAGCTAAAGTTTGAAAATCAGCAACTGTAAAAGAATCTTTTGGATCAAGGAAATCAATTAAATGATGCGGAATTCCTTCTTTTTCTTCTTCTGTAATTTTAGCTGCTCCAATATTTAATTCTTTATAAACCTGTGTTGCATCGCCATTAATGATTTCTCCATCAACAGCTTTTGCAAGTTCAATACTTAGTTTTGTTTTCCCTACTGCTGTAGGACCAACGATGACTATCACTTTTTGCATATTTACCATTGTAATCACATATACGCCTTTCTATACAACCTTTTCCTTACTAGTCTTACTAATATTGAAAGTAGATAACTCATTTTATTTATACCATATTTATACAAAAATTCCAATGTGTTGTGAACCAATTCACAATTTTGCAAGAAAGTGTTTTCATTTTATATTTGTCAAAGTAAACTAGAAGTAATCTGAAAATAAATGAGGTTATACTATGCCTGATTGGTCTTATCATACAATTTTTAAACCACTGCTCTCAAAGCTTCCTTCTAAAGTTTCAAGAGAATTCATTCATAGTAGCATGAATAAAATTTCAATCATGCCATTTGGTCCGAATCTAATCGAATTTCTTGGTCATTTAAACACTGATAGTTCCCTTGAAAACGAGATTCATAATTTGAAACTTAAAAATCAAATTGGATTGGCCTCTAAGATTGACCCATATCTATCTGGCACAAATGCTTTTATGAATTTAGGATTTGGTGTAATTGAAATTGGACCTATTTCTATACATCACACTCCTACAAGTAAAAGTCCGCTCATTGATTTGAAACATAATCAATTAATTGGAACAGAAGAATATAAAGTACTAACCGTAGAACAAACAGTTCATAAACTTTCAAAAATACATAAGAAGGTTCCCGTTTTTGCTAGAATAGTTGGGAGTTTTGATGAATTTAAACTGATCGAATCAAGGCTTACTGATTTTGTTGATCTATTCATCTTAGATCTTGATTTGGCCAGGGATTTAGTAGAAAATAATTGGGCATCTTCTAAACCTATTTGTCTCTCAATTTATTCAAATGAAATAGATGTTTTTCTTAAACAAGCAAATTATCCATTCGATTCAATATTGATTGAAGAACTTCCAATTACTACTGATTTAGAGCAAAAAAATAACTTAATAAATACTATTCAAAAGTTAAAATCAATTCAGTTTGAGAAACCAATTTTTACAAAAGGCGGAGTGATTGAACCGATTGATGCAATTGAATTAATCGATACTGGTGCATCATTAGTATTTTTGACTCATGGATATGTGCTCAGTGGTCCTGGTTTACCAAAACGGATCAATGAAGCGGTAATGTATAGAAGAAAAAAAGAGTTGACTAGTTTAAGTGACGGATGGATTTGGTACTTTTTATTTGGACTTTTCATGTTTTTTGGAGGATTACTTGCTCTATTTATTAGTTTAACTTCCATTGTCCTTCCATATGATGAGCACTTTTTAACGATTAATCGTCATTTAATTTTACAATTTAATGATCGAATTCTCCCCTTTATGTCACATGATCGGATGACACTTTCAGGGACGATTATGTCAGGTGGAATATTGTTCATATCATTAGCAAGAAATGGAATTAAACATCATTATCATTGGGCAAAGAAAGCAGCTGACACTAGTGCGTTCGTAGGTTTTTTAGCGATATTCTTATTTATAGGGTATGGGTACTTTGACTGGCTACACGCTTTATTTTGGGTAGTTCTATTAATACCATTCTTAATTGGTTTTTTTAAAACAAGAGGTATAAATAGAAGTCCAGAATCTGAAAATTTAACAAATAATAACTTTTGGAAGATTAGTTTAATAGGTCAATTATTTTTTATTATACTAGGATTTTCGATTATAATCGGAGGATGTATTATTTCCTTTGTAGGCGTCACTACTACCTTTGTTAAAACAGATTTAAATTATTTATGTATAACACCCTCTAGGTTGAATGCGTTTAATCAACACTTAATTCCTGTAATCTCACATGATCGCGCCGGTTTTGGAGGTGGGTTAGTAAGTGTTGGCTTACTAGTACTCATGATTTCATTATGGGGGTTCAGACAAAACCAAAAATGGATTTGGTGGACATTATTGCTTGGGAGTTTACCTACGTTTATAACTGCGTTTGCAGTCCATTTTATGATTGGATATACAGATTTTTATCATCTATTACCACCAATCATTGCAAGCTTGTTTTTATTGATTGGAGTTATTACATCTTATAATTTTTTGAATTTTACAAATAACCATTCGAACTAAAACATTTTTTTGAAATAAGGAAACAGATATAAATTCAATAAGCAGTCTTAAAGGTAGGAGAAATCCTACCTTTTTTCAATCATCTACTGCAACATGGTTTTTCCGTAACATGTAATAAACAGGAAGTCCAATTAACGTTAAACCAATTCCCCAAAATGCTAAAATAGTTTGCGTCATTAATGTATTAACGACGATAAAGATTCCCCCAATTATTGCGATTGAGAGAACTAAGGGTAAAAAAGGTACTCTATATGGCCTTTTTAGATCCGGTTCCCGTTTTCGTAAAATATAAACCGCAATAAATGTTAATGTATAGAAGATCCAAATGACAAATACTAACATGTCAGTTAATAAGTCAAATCCACCTATAAACATCATAAATATGGCAACTATTAGGATAAATAGACCAGCATTATATGGAACTCCAGTTTTAGATAATTTACCAAACCAACTACTAAAAGGAAGTTTTTGTTCTCTAGCCATTACATATGGGACCCTCATACCTGTCATTGTATAGCCATTTATTGTACCAAATACAGAAATTAAAATTCCGATTGAGACGAGTTTTCCTCCAAAATTACCGAATAAAACTTTCGAAACTTCAGTAGCAGGTGTAGATGTACCAGCTAGTTGCACTGCGGTTAATACAAATAAAAAGGATATGTTAATCAAAAGATATACCGCCATTACAGCTGCTAAACCAAATACGATAGCTTTTGGCAAATCATTTTTAGGATTTTTCATTTCTCCGGCTATATTTCCAACCAGTATCCAACCATCATATGCAAACATCGTAGCAAGTAAAGCTGAACCAAGTGCTGGCAAAAAATTTCGATCACTTCCTACCTCAACTGGAAAAAGCTGAAAAGTCACATTTCCTTCATGTATTAATCCAAATATGATTAAAATCGCCAACGGTATTAGTTTACAAAACGTAAAAAGTGACTGAATACTACCAGCAGTTTTTGCTCCTAAAAAATTCATTAATGTGATAAAAATTGCAGTAACTACAGCAATAATCGTTACAGTGAATTGATTAGAATTGGCAGGGACTCCAAAAATTGAAACTGCTTGTGTACCAAATATGATCGAAAGCGCGGCAATATTAGCTGGAAAATAGATGACCGTTTGAGCCCATCCAAGTAAATAGGCAGTTAGATCTCCATATGTGTGCTTTAAATAGGCAATCATTCCTCCGGTTTTTGGTATTGCTGCGGCAAGCTCAGCACCCGATAAACCAGCACAAATTGTAATGATGCCTCCAATAATCCATGCTAATAAACCTAAGCTTGCAGATCCAGTTGCGCCATATACAGCTGTGGCTTTAAAGAAGACTCCACCACCAATTACAGTACCAATTACGGTAGTTAAAGCTGCAATAAATCCCATTTCTCTTCTTAGTTTATTTTCCGACAATAGGATCACCCATTCTTAAAAAAATCACTTTACTTCATTCCCAAAGAAATGTTCACAAACACTGGAGATTCTCTCTAAATCGACATTACCACCCGATATGATAGCTACTACTTTTTTATCTTTTATATATTTTGAAGCTTTACCTGATAAAATTACTGCTGTCGCTAGGGCACCTGAACCTTCCACAACTGCCTTACCGCGTTGTAGTAAATCCTTCATTGCAACTTCTATTTCATCCTCACTTACAAGAATTATTTCGGTTACTAATTCTTTTACAATTTCATATGTTAATTTCCCTGGAACCTTAACAGAACAACCATCGGCTATTGTAGGAGCAATATAATTACTCACTATTTCTCCGGCGTCTATTGATGCTTTCATTCCATGTACATTCTCTGCTTGAACGCCAATAACGTCTATTGAAGGGTTAAATGATTTCAAAGCGACTGCAATTCCAGAAATGAGGCCACCACCACCAATTGGAACAATTATTGTATCAACATCCCAGAGATCATCTAAAATTTCAATACCAATAGTCCCTTGACCAGCCATAATGTAGATATCATCGTAAGGATGGATGAATGTTTCACCAGTTTCGTCTCGCACTTTAGCACAATAGTCTTTCGCATCATCAAATGTATCACCGTATAAAATGATATTTGAACCGTACCCTTCTGTTGCTTCAACCTTTGCTTTTGGTGCAGTTGAAGGCATGATGATTTTACTCTTAATATGTAATAGCTTTGATGATAAAGCGACACCTTGTGCATGATTTCCAGCTGAACATGCGATAATTCCTTTACTTCTTTCTTCCTCAGTTAAATGAGAAATTTTATTAAATGCACCTCGAAATTTAAAAGAGCCAGTTAATTGCATATTTTCAAGTTTTAAATAAATTTCTCCGTCCGACTTTGAAGTTAAATAAAATGATTTTACTAAAGGTGTTTTTCGAACTTTCCCCTCTAAAAGTTCATATGCAGTTTTAATCTCTTTAATCGTTAATGGTAATCCCTTATGATCTAAATTATTCATCTTCTAACTTCCTTTTTTATCAGCATTTTAATTTATCATTCTTGATACATGATAAGTTTGTGTCAAAGTACTAAACAAAATACCAAAAACAGGGATTAGTAAAGGAAGAGAAAAAAAGAAGGAGACAATCGTCTCCTTCTTTTTTCTTAAGCTTGAGTTACGTTTAACTTTGAAGCTAATTTATTTAACATATCTTCAGACATACGATCTAAATCAAATTTTGGATCGAAGCCCCACTCTTCTTTTGCAGCAGAGCTGTCAATTGAATTTGGCCATGAATTTGCAATTCCTTGACGAATAGGGTCAATGTCGAAATCTAATGTAAATTCAGGGATGAATTTACGAATTGATGCCGCTATTTGAGTTGGTTCAAATGACATCGCTGAGATATTAAATGCATTACGATGTTTAAGTTTTGATGGATCTGCTTCCATTAGCTTAATAATTGCATCAATTGCATCAGGCATATACATCATATCCATGTATGTTCCTTCACCAATAAATGAAGTATATTTCTTATTTTTTAATGCTTCGTAGTAAATATCAACAGCATAATCAGTTGTACCTCCACCTGGTACTGTATCATAAGAGATTAAGCCTGGGAAACGTACGCCGCGAGTATCTACACCAAATTTTTCAAAGTAATAATCACATAATAATTCACCAGCTACTTTTGTAACACCATACATTGTAGTTGGACGCTGGATTGTATCCTGTGGTGTGTTATCTTTTGGTGTTGCTGGTCCAAATGCACCAATTGAACTTGGCGTAAAGAATTTTAAGCTTAACTCTCTTGCTACTTCAAGTGCATTCACTAATCCACCCATATTTAAGTCCCAAGCTAATGTAGGTTTCGCTTCTGCTACTGCTGATAATAGTGCAGCTAAGTGAATGAAAGTATCAACTTCATACTTTTTAGCAATCTCTAACATTTTTTCTTTATCCATTACATCCAAAATTTCAAAATGACCAGTTTCTAAAATTGGACTTCCTTCAAGACGGCGAATATCTGTCGCAACAACATTTTCATTACCGTATTCATTTCTAAGACGCGTAGTTAATTCTGAACCAATTTGTCCAAAACAACCAGTAATTAATATTTTCTTCATTCCTTAGTCCACCTTATAGTAATAAAATATCAAAATTAATTTTAAAATTATTGAATAACGTTTAATTCGCGACCAACTTTTTCATAAATAGCTAAAACTTCATCTAGCATTTCTTTAGTATGCGCAGCTGTTGGCATATTACGAATACGACCAGTTCCAAGTGGTACTGTTGGGAATACGATTGACTTCGCATAAACTCCCTCTTCGTATAGACGTTTAGAAAATTCTTGTGTAAGATTTTCGTCACCGATAATACATGGTGTAATTGGTGTTTCAGACTCACCAATATTAAATCCAAGTTTTGATAATCCAGCTTTTAAGTAATCACCATTTTCCCAAAGCTTTTCAATTTTTTCTGGTTCTTCAGACATAATACGAATTGCTTCAATACAAGCAGCAGCATTTGCTGGTGTTAAAGAAGTAGAGAATAAGAAAGGACGTGCACGAACTTTTAACCAATCGATTAATTGTTGTGAACCAGCTACATATCCACCTACAACTCCAACTGCTTTAGAAAGTGTACCAATTTGGAAATCAATTTTATCTGATAATCCAAAATGCTTAACTGTTCCAGCTCCTTTTCCCATAACACCAGAACCATGAGCATCATCGATATATGTAATTAAGCCAAATTCTTCAGCAATTTTTACGATATCAGGAATATTTGCTACATCTCCATCCATAGAGAAAACACCATCTGCTATGTACATAACTTTCTCATATAAACCACAAGTTGTAGCTTCTTTTGCTTTTTCACGTAAATCATCCATATCTTGGTGTTTTACACGAATAATTTTTGCCCCAGAAAGTCTGCAACCATCGATAATTGAAGCATGGTTTAATTCATCAGATAGAATTGCATCTTTCTTTGTCATTACTGCTGAAATAGCACCCATATTACAGTTAAAACCAGATTGGAATGCAATAGCAGCCTCTGTATGTTTAAATTCAGCAATCGCTTTTTCAAGTTGATCGTGGATATCCATCGTACCATTAATCGTACGTACCGCTCCTGCACCAACTCCATATTTTTCAGTCGCTTCAATAGCAGCTTGTTTTAAACGAGGATGAGTCGCAAAACCAAGATAGTTATTTGAAGATAAATTTATAAATTGTTTACCACTAATTTGAATAGTAGCTTCGTTAGAACCTTCTAAAGAGTTAATCTCATTATAGAGCCCTTTCTCTTTTAACTCAGCTAATTGTGGAGTTAAAAATGCTTCTAATGTCTTGCTTGACATAAATACCAGCTCCTTAATTAAGTTTATTTATCTAAAAGGAGTAAGCCCCCATTTTATATCTATTATTTATTATTAAATAAATATAAAAAATTATCGTTTTATTATTTTCCATTTTTGTAAAAGAAAATTTTTTATGTATTGTTTAGGCTTTCCGAATTCAATTATAAATCGGTTACAATGCATTAGGAATACTTTTATTCAAAATTTATTCGAAAAAGGTTGAATTTAAATTATTATAAAAATTCATATAATTCGAATATTATTCAATTTGTTTTTTTAGTAAAACATCTAGTGGTTAAAAAGGGAGTGAAGGAGAATCATGTCGATTTAAGTCTGGGTTGCAAATAAATAGTTGAGAAGTACAAATAAATGATGAATTCCTACAAATAAACAGTGAACTGCAAATAATTTTCGAAAAACGCAATTAAATTTAGCATATCTGCAATTAAAATATGAAAACTGCAATTAAAATTAGCAAAACCACAATTAAATACCAAAGAATCGCAAATAAAATAAAAAATTACCTAATTACTTATTTTCTCTAAAAAAGATCGTTAAAATAAAAAATCCTGGATTTAGCTCAAATAATGATTCCAAAACACTCGTACAATCTATTTTATACATTAAAAAGGGGCGCCTATTTGTCAATTAACTCAACACTTAAGACAGCCCCATAAAAATATAAATTATTTTTTCACAAAACTAAGTAATAAAATTTGTTTCAATTATAAATTCGTCCATTTAGGCTCTAATTTGTGTGCCAACACCCTGTCTAACTTTCTTTTCATTCATTAAATAACGTGATAATCCAAATGTTATGATTAAAGAAACAAAAACAGGAATTGAACCCATCCATGTAATTGAACGGATGGACAATTGACTGACTGCAAGCCCTCCGATTGCTGCACCAAATGCAAAGCCTAATTGCATCATTGATTGATTCAAACCTAATAAAACATCAGATGATTTAGGCGAAATTGTTGCTAAATTAAATTGTTGTGTTGCACCAGATGACCAACCAGAAAATGACCATAATGTAAGGATAATAATCACTGTATTGATTGAACTAGAAATGAGAGATAATAATAAAATCGATAAAATATTAAGTACTAGTCCTCGTTTTAAAGTAAGCGAAATTCCCCACTTGTCTGCACTGAATCCTCCGAATTTAGATCCAAATAAACTTGCTATACCAAGTATTAATAAAGCAAAACTTAAAACGTGATCGCTCATCTTAGTAGTTTGAATGAGGTACGGTGATAAATACGTAAATACAATTCCATATCCGCTCATTAAGAAAAAAGTAATCGATAAAGCTAATGCAATTTTTGGTTGTTTAATCAGTGAAATTTGTTGCAATAATGGAATCGGTTGATCACCCATTGTTTGTGGTATTGTCTTAACGATAACTGCTAAAGAGATTAAAACGAATATTGCAACTCCAAGAAAGACGAATCTCCAATCATAGGCAGCTGCTATAAATCTGCCAATTGGGACCCCAATGATCAGTGAAGCTGTAAATCCCATGACAACAGTGGCAATTGAACTTGCCTTTTTATCTGCTGGTGCGATCTTTGCAGCCAAGCTTAGTACTGTTACAACAGTAACTCCTGCACTTAACGCCATTATAATGCGCGCAACCATAAACAAACCGTAACCAGGTGCAATTACTGCTAATAAATTACCTAAAATAAATACGCTTAAAGAAAATAGAAGTAATTTTCGGCGTTCCATTTTAGCTAATACAGCCATTAAAATCGGTGTACCGATCGCATAGATTAATGAATACACCGTAATTAGTTGTCCAGCAGCTTCAATCGAAATACCTAATTCATTGGCCATTTTATCTAAGATTCCGGAAATAACATATTGTGAAGTTCCAACTAAAAAACTAATCATTGCTAAAATATAAATTTTTCCTTTATTCGTCATAAATTAATTCCTTTCAACATAATTTGATATTTCTACAAATACCGAAATATCGGATTTTAGAAAAGGAAGCTATATGATTAGCTCCCTTCCTTCTATCTACTAAAAAATCTAAACTTAGATTAGAACATTCAGATGCTTTTTAACATCATATTCTTCAATTGCTTCACCATTTTTCAATCGATGTAAAAGATCTGGATTCGAAATTAGAGGACGCCCGAACGCGGCAACATCAATTGTTCCTTCAACGATCGCTTTTTCTGCCATTTCAGGATTTAACGTTCCTACTCCAACGATAATTCCATCCCAGTACTTTCTAACAAGCTGATGCATCGTTTTACCATCTGCAAGTATACGATCAAATTGCATAATTGATGGGTGCAATAAAGTTGCGCCAACTTCTTTGAATGCTTCAATGAATGTACGAATTGCGTAATCTGGATCTTCCCACATATAGCCCGGAATATCAGCTTTATGAGCAGAAAATCGAATCATCGTTCTTTCAGTACCAATGGCTTCTATAACTGCTTTTATTACTTCCTTCATGAAAGTTAATCTTTGTGGAAGATCACCGCCGTATTGATCTGTACGATGATTTGTAATATCTGAATTAAATTGATCGATTAAGTATCCATGTGCAGCGTGAATTTCGACTCCATCAAAACCAGCTTCAATCGCATTTTTAGCAGCTTGAGCATATTGATTGATTACTTCTTTAATATCCTGGGTAGTCATTTCTTCAGGTATATCATATGGCTTACGAAAACGAGAAACTAATCCTTCTGCAGGAATGGCTGATGGTGCTTGTGGTGGCATATTTCCAGCAAGCTCATGATGAGATAAGCGTCCTACATGCCAGATTTGTGATATCATTGTGCCACCCTCTTTATGAACAGCATCAGTTACTTTTTTCCAAGCTTTAATTTGAGCCTCCGAATAAATTCCTGGAATACCTGGGTAACCTTTACCACGTGGACTAATAACTGTTCCTTCAGAAATAATCAAACCTACGCCATCTGCAGCTCGTTTACGATAATATTCAACTACATCTTCTCCAACTACACCTGTTTGATCATCTGCAAAACTTCTTGTTAATGGAGCCATTGCAGTACGACTACGTAAATTCCAAGCACCTATTTTTACTGGTTCAAAAAGTTTACTTTCTAGACCATTTTCTAATTTTCCCCAACTAGTATCATCTTTGCTTATTAAACTCATATTCAATTCCCCCTTAAATTATTCGGTATTTCTATAAATACTGAAATAGAAAGTAAAATTATACCGCTTTATTTTTAAAGTAAAGCGGGTGCATATTTTTCCAAAACTTCTCGTTGTAAACTATAGTATCTGAAGGTTCCTTCTTTGCGGACTGTTAACAAACCGCAATCAAGTAATGGTTTTAAATGATGTGTCAATGTAGAATTGGCCGATACTTTTATTTGATTTTTCATTTCTGAACAAGCTAATTCAGATTGCTTAGCAAGTACTTTAACAATTTGCAATCGAGTTGATTCTCCTAGTGCCTTATAAACCTTTACTGCAATATCATCGTTCACCACTTTAACCC
Source organism: Gottfriedia acidiceleris (assembly GCF_004138285.1). GTDB lineage: Bacteria > Bacillota > Bacilli > Bacillales > Bacillaceae_G > Gottfriedia > Gottfriedia acidiceleris_A. The sequence continues at coordinate 165,349 of NZ_SCFN01000003.1, forward strand.
CCTCTCAAAGACCAGTACTTATTTCAGTATTTCTAGAAATATTGTATTTTAACTAATTTATTATGTCAAGAGACATGATCCATAAATATAAAAAAGAATTTGGCTAATTAAAGAGCATTTAGAAATTATTTATTTAATTTTAGAGTGTTGATTTTTTTCAGGAATATAAGTTTGCACGAAATACATAAACTACTCGTTGATGAACAATTCCGGAAAGTATACATTGTACTGTATATTGTATTTTTTGCGAGAAATTCAAAAACCCACAAGGGAATTAATTCCTTGTAGGTTTTTTCACTATACTATTTAATGAGATCAATCCGAAAAGTCTAAATAAGTAAATTAAACAATGTTGGGTTATTGTTTATTTCCATGAATTGAATTTCATGACAATTCATTCTCTCAATTAATGCTTTGTAATCGGATTTATTGGCCAATTCTATTCCAACTAGTGCTGGCCCATTGTCCTTATTGTTTTTCTTTGTATATTCAAATCTCGTTATGTCATCGTTTGGTCCTAATACTTTATCAAGAAATTCACGTAAAGCGCCAGATCGTTGTGGAAAGTTGATGATAAAATAATGCTTTAGTCCTTCATGAATTAAAGACCTTTCTTTTATTTCTTGAAGTCGGTCAATATCATTATTCCCACCAGATACGATGCAAACGACATTCTTTCCTTTTATTTCATCTTTAAATAATTCTAAAGCTGATACAGACATAGCTCCAGCGGGCTCTGCAATTATTGCATTTTTATTATATAGCTCTAAAATAGTTGTACAAATCTCACCTTCTGGAATAGCGACAACTTGATCAAGTACATCTCTACAGATTTCATAAGTTAAATATCCAACTTGGCCAACCGCTGCTCCATCAACAAATTTCTCAATAAAAGGTAAAGTTACAACTCTTCCATTTGCAATCGATTCGGCCATTGAAGCAGCACCCATCGGCTCTACGCCAATCACCTTAGTTGAAGGACTAATTCCTTTTATGTATGTTCCAACTCCAGAGCTTAATCCACCTCCGCCGATTGCTACGAATAGATAATCTACTGGACGGTCAATTTCATTTAAAATTTCAACTGCTACAGTACCTTGACCTGCAATTACATCTGGATCATCAAATGGATGAATAAATGTCATTTGATTTTCATTGCAATAAGTTTGTGCATTTTGATGTGCAATGTCAAAGGTGTCACCGATTAATATAACTTCAACAAATGGTCCACCAAAGAATTTCACTTGAGATACTTTTTGATTTGGTGTTGTTGATGGCATAAATATTTTCGCATACACTTGCAATTGATTACATGTATACGCCACTCCTTGAGCATGATTGCCTGCACTTGCACAAACAACCCCTTTTTGTCTTTCTTCATAAGACAAGTTGCTAATTTTGTAATATGCTCCTCTAAGCTTAAATGAGCGGATTATTTGTAAATCCTCTCGCTTTAAAAATACGTTACAATCATATTTTTCACTAAGCATTGTACTAATCTGCAAAGGTGTTTTATTCGTAACTTCTTTTAACGTATTATAGGCAACTAAAATATCCTCAATCTTAACAGTATTTTTTACTTTCTCCATATTACTACCTACCCTTTGCATTTTTTTTATATAAATTCCATTATATTAAAAGTTAATTAATAAATAAACAGAAAATTCAATTTTCTAATGAAAGTTTTATGTCAATTTACATGAATGAAATAAAATGTTCCTAACATTGGTTCTTACATTGTAATTGGCAGTAATACACTAGTTATCATTTTCAGTAGGATATGCTATCATTTTTATATTAAATATATAGATATTAGGTGATTTATAAAATGGAAAATCAATCTTTATTATTAATTGATGGCTTTAACTTATTAAGTAGAGGTTATTTTGCAACTTCTTATGGTAGAAGTGATGAACAACTTTCTAAGACGAAAGATGGCGTTTATATAAATGCATTAAGAGTATTTATTCCAAAGCTTTTTAACTTAATTAAAGAGCATGACATTACTCATCTTGCAATTACTTGGGATGTAAAACGTGAAGAAACTGATCGTCGTAATAAATATGATTTTTATAAAGCAACTCGTGGAGAATTACCAACGCCACTTATCGAACAATATTTCACTTTAAAAACAGCATTAGAAGAAATCGGTATTGCTCAACTAGAAATGGCACCATATGAAGCAGATGATTTAATGGGTACCTTATCAAATAATTGGTCTAATTCTGTTAAAAATAAATGCTATATTTATAGTAATGATCGAGACTTACTACAATTAATAAACGAGCATACATCTCAAATCATTGCCCAAAAAACTGGTGAAATTGTATACTCCCTAGAGCACTTCAATAATGATTATGGTATCCATCCGAAACAGTGGGTTGATGTAAAAGCATTATTAGGTGATTCTAGTGATAATATTCCTGGTTGCCCTGGAGTAGGAGAAAAATCGGCTATTCCATTAATTCAACTTTATAACTCAGTTGAAGAATTGTATGAGAATATGGAAAATCTTGATTCAAAATTTAATCGCTACAAAAAGAAATTAGAAGCTGGTAAGGACTCTACTTTTATTAGTAAAGAGCTTTCTGCCATTACAATTGATATACCTCATTTTGCTGAATATACATTTGAGGATTTAAAAATTAATATTGATGAAGAAAAATTGTCACTTAAGCTTGAGGAATTAGAAATTCGTGTAAAGCGATAAAAGTCATAAATCTTATATATAATTTAGGAGAAATATAAATGTCTGAGTATTGGAATGCGTATTTTAGTTATATAAATGATAAACCTGCTACTGTAGTATTAGATATGGAAGTTACTGAAGAAGTAAACATTGAAGATTATCCAACTGTTGTTTGTATAAAACTACAATTAAAAAATCCAGACGAACGAGGTTTTCCTAGTAAACATGAATTAAAAGTTTTAGAAAAAGTTAATAAGGATATTGATAAACGAATTAGTCCAAAACTTTACCTTAATGTTGGACGAATTACGACTGATGGTTTTAGAGAACTTGTTTATTATACTTCGGAACAAGATCCTAAAATGCTTATTGAAGTTGCTGATCAAATCATTGAAGCGAATGATTACGAATTTGAAGTGTATGGTATTGACGAAGAGGAACAATGGGAATATTATTTCGACTTTCTTTATCCAAATCAATACCATCTTCAGCATATAAGCAATGCTGAATTAATTGAGCAATTACAAAAATCAGGTGACAAATTAAAATCACCTCGTAAAGTCGAACATTTCATTCTATTTAATGATGAAATAAAGATTAATGAGTTTATTAGAGAAATAGCAAAAGAAGGTTTTAATTTTGAAGAAAAGTATTCAAATATTGATGAAGATTTAGATGAGGAGTATGAATTTACCGTACGTATTTCCAGAATAGATCATGTTGATTTAGATAGCATAGATGAACTAACTGATTTCTTAATCGAAACTTCAGAGCATTTCGGTGGTAATTATGATGGATGGGAAACTCTTGTTATTAAAGGATAAATATTAAATTCAAAATTTAAAATATGCCCTAATAAATATATACAAAAGAACACTACAGTTTTTGAATAACTAAAAAAGTAGTGTTCTTTTTAATTTAATAATTTGTTTGCTTAGTTGAATTTAATCTTTTGGTACCAACTTTTTTATTCAACATCCCACAAACGTTTACAATCAAACTCATTATTCTTACACTTCAAAAGATAAATATCAGGATTGCTTAATTTTTTCCAATTCTCAAAACCAAATTCTTTGTTAAACTGTTTTAAAATTAAAGACATCAAATTTCCATGAGTTACAACGATTGTAATTTGATTTTCACTTTTGATGATATCATCTATTACGCTTATTGCACGATTAGTAGCTTCTTGACTTGATTCGCCACCATCAAATTTCAATTCCATATCTTCAAATGTGGCTTCTAATTTTTCAAGCCAGTCAGGTAAATCAATCGAGCTTAGCTTACGTTCAGACAGTCGCTCATCGAGAACAATATCTATTTTCTTTTCATTACTCGTCGGTTCAATTGATTGAATTGCACGAAAAAAAGGGCTTGAAATAATTTGGTCAATTTTAATCTTTGAGAAAAAATCACCTAAATGCTTAGCCTGTATTATACCTCGCTTCGTTAGATTCGCCTCATATGGCTGTCCTTCTGCTTCACAGTGTCTAATTAAATAAATCTCTTTTTCCATTTTATCTGCTCCTACTTAGCATTAATTGATTGAATTTACAAATTTACTCTCTATTTTCTTATATTATCATTAACCATCCAATTTTTGATAATTGAATTTTCTGATTTCCTTCATAGAACAGTTTAATTAAAGGTTTCTTATAAATGTAAATGTAGATTATTGATGACGATCTGAATTGAATGTATTATTTAAATTACAACAATCATTCGGGAAAGTAATTACATTTATCAAATAACAATTTGGAGATCATTGAAATTAAAGAATTTTTGATAATAAGAAATATCATTTTCATGGCAAATCGAGGAGTTTTTAAGAAATGAAAGAGTATTTTACAATTGGTGAAGTATCAAAATTATTCCAAGTCAAAATTGCGACTCTTAGGTATTATGATCAGATTGGGCTCTTACGTCCAGAATTTATCGATAAAAAGACCAACTATAGATATTATTCTACACAGCAGTTTGAAAGGTTGAACTCAATAAAATATTTGAGGGCTTTAGATTTACCAATAAACGAAATTATAGATTTTTTTAATTACCGGGAAATTGATGCACTTGTTGATATGTTAAAAAAACAAAAAGATGAAGTTGCCAAAAAAAAGAATGAATTGGAGATTATTGAAACGAAAATATCACGCCGCCTATTGCAAATTGAAGATGCTGTTAGTACACCTTTAGATAAAATATCGGAAATAACACTTCCCGAAATGCACGTAGCATATTTACGCCATGATTACGTTATAGGCGACGATATTGAATTACCTATTACAAAATTAAGGAACAGTTTTGGCATTAATGAGGAAATTTTTTTAGGGAAAATTGGAATCTCGATCTCGGCTCCTAATTTGAAGAAAAATGTTTTTGATAAATATTCTAGTATTTTCATGATACTTGAAGATGGTGATCATATACCTCCAACCTCCATTCTTATTCCATCAAGAAACTATTTGAGAGTTCGATTTAAAGGTACACATATTGATGCTGTTGGTTATTATAAAAAATTGTTGACCTATATGAAAAATCACAATTATGAACTGTTAGACGATTCCTTTGAAATTACACTTATTGATTATGGCTTTACCAACGATAAAGAAAAGTATGTCACGGAAATTTTATTACCTTACGAGTAAACTTAATGATAAAAACTCACTTGACCCTCTAGTTACTAGAGGGTTTATTTTTTATTAATATACTATTAATAAAAGGAGAAATGGAATTATGTTTGGCACGATTTTTAACACATTGATGATTATAGCCGGGAGCATGATTGGAAGTATCTTTAAAAAAGGAATAAAAGAAGAATATCATGAAATCCTTATGCAGGCGATGGGATTAGTAGCTTTGGGCTTAGGGATAAACTCACTAGTACAACATTTGCCTTCCAGCAAATATCCAGTGCTTTTTATTGTAAGTTTAGCCATAGGTGGATTAATTGGGCAAAAACTCAAGTTGGAATCAAGATTTAATAGTTTAGTTAATAAATATTCTAAAGGTAATTTGGCTGAAGGGTTATCAACTGCTATTTTATTATTTTGTATTGGAACATTATCGATTTTAGGACCAGTAGAAGCAGCGTTAAAAGGGGACTATACGTACCTCCTTGCAAATGGTACGTTGGATGGCATTACTTCGATTGTTTTAGCATCCACTTTTGGGATTGGAATCATTTTTGCTGGCATCGCTTTATTTACATGGCAGGGTTCAATCTATTTAATTGCAATACTAATGAAGAATTCCTTAAGCAATGATCTTCTAAATGAAGTGACGATTGTAGGAGGTATATTAATTATAGCGTCAGGCCTAAGTATATTGGGGATTAAGAAATGTAATACTTTAAATCTTCTACCATCATTATTAATTCCTCCAATTGTATTTTTATTTATGCATTTATTCCATTTATAATGTTTGTGAAATTAATAAAGAAGATTGGGGAACCCTCGACAAAATGAAGGTTCCTCTTATTACTTTATAAAAGATCAACATTCAATTTAATAGTGCCAATAAAATCTTATTCTGGAGTTTAACTGCAATTACTTAATTAATATTAATAAATTAAGTTTTATTTTATTCTTTTTGCAAGCGGATGATTGACACTGAATTGTATTAAGTCCCATAAATTTCCGTATAAATCCTTAAATACTGCAACCGTACCATAATCTTGTACTTTCGGTTCTCTTACAAACTCAATTCCTTTTGAAATCATTTCGTCATAATCTCTCCAGAAATCATCCGTTCCTAAAAATAGAAAAACTCTCCCACCAGCTTGATTGCCAATGAAAGGCTCTTGCTCTTGTTTCGATGCCTTTGCAAGTAGAATAGTCGTTCCAGAAGAACCAGGTGGACTTACAACTACCCATCTCTTATCCTGTTCAGGCTGATATGTATCTTCAATTAAATTAAAATGAAGTTTCTTCGTATAAAACGCTTTAGCTTCATCATAGTCTTTTACGACTAATGCTATATGAACGATTGACTGGATCATTTTCTAATCTCCTAACATATTTTCTATTAAAAGTACTACTAGTTGAACAATATTTCAATCTAATAATATTCCTTCTTCAATCAATCTTCTATTTAGCATAATAAAAAGACTGCCGAAACAGCCTTCGAATTATTCATTTAATTTAGAAGCAAAGATTGGAATGATTATGATTGTAATAAATATTAATGCCAAAACGATTAATGAATTTTTCCATCTAAAATCATTTTCTCCATCATTTTTATGTTGATTTATGAATTCATCATATATTTTCGATGAAACAAATTTTCCTGGATCTAGAATTTCTCCTGTTTTTTCATCCAGTAAATACGTATCATAATTCGCTGTTTTAAAGAAACGATCTCTAACTGTATCGTATTTTACAGCTATTGCCACTACATTTTCGTTTGTATTTTGGTCCTTATTTGTTAAACTAAATTCTTTTTGTTCAACAATCTCCGTTGATTTCTTAACATAATAATGAACTTCTTTACGATTATTCTTATCTATTTGATCTAAATAGCGCGATGTTGCATTTGAGGTCGATACATTAGATAAAAACAACAAAAAGAAACAGAAGAAGCAAAATGCAACTCTTTTCATTTATATCCCCCCACTTCTATTCAAATCTACTAAATTATATTCACTAGATTTTTAAATAGTCCTAGAGAGTATTTCTCGTTTTGTCTCTTTAAACTAAAGCTGTTTAATTTTTTGCTAAGAAACCTTAGTATTTATCCGTTATTCTGAGATTTGAGTTTCTATGAAATTTAAAAATCTATGGTTCCACATTTTTTCATAAAAATCAATTGTCTCTTTTGCTGACATAAATGGATTATTTAATGTAGAAGTCGCTCCGTTTACCATGAAGTTTTCGTAACCTAATCCATGTGCAAATTTAATTGTAGCATCCATACAGTATTCAGTTTGAGCGCCGCAAAATTCTATTCTATGTACTGCTAATTGATCTAGAAGATTCTTTAAGTTCGTTTTAAAAAAAGAATTTGCATGTATTTTATTTATGAAAAAATCTTTTTCTCGAACATCTAGATTTGGATTTATAGCCCAAAGCTCTTCACCAGGTACTAATTCTTCATCACAATGTTGAACAAATATAATTGGTTTACATAATTCTCTATATAATGAGATTCTTTTATTTACTTTACTAATTAAATTTTGCAATTCAAATAAATGCTCGCCGTTGAAACATACACCATTTTGTAAATCGATCACAATTAAAACATCTGCACAAGTATCCATTGTTTTCACCTCATTTAGATTTGTATTATGTTTAATTCTGCTAATCCTTCTTCCTCAATAAAATCAACTATTTGTTTTTATTTACATACTCTTTTAACATATGAAATTTATTAATAGGAAACTCATCATTTACCCATAATTCTTTGTACGCATCTGTTCCATGTTTTTTCAAAAGTTTTTCTAATGCATTTACAACTGTTCTACAAAAATCAACTATATTACACACTTCTTTCATCTGTTGAACAATTTTACTTTTACGATCGTCTGCGTAATACACTATTTCAATCGACAATTGGGAACTCTTTATCCTTTCTAATTTCCAAGTAGATCCCCCTGGTTCATCATACCATTCAAAACTCGTCTGTTTTAAAGGATACGGTACGCATTCTGGTATTAGTGATAACAATGCATTTAACATGTCCAACAATGGATTACTTAAATAACTTGTAGTAAAATTTATTACATTTGAATTCACTTCAATTTTCCCAACTGCCCAACCTCTTCCAGATAATTCATATGTAAAGTTCAATAATTCCACCCCTCCAAATCAAGTAAACTCTTATTTCCTTCCACTCAAAATTACCGCATTTCCTAATACTTTTTTGTTCAATAAAATTTTTGGCAATTTCATTTCTTTACTAAGTTTAGAGCTGTTCAATTCGGATAAACCATATTTCTTTAAGTCGTTTAAAAGCTCCTTTTCATCACCAAATATTTTTTCATCCATAAACAAATCTAAAAAGACGAAATTCCCACCAGGTTTCAATACTCTTAATGCCTCTTTTATTACATCTGTTTTATTACTTTGATCTTTTACTTCATGAAATGTAAGACAGCTTACAATTACATCAAATTCATTCTCATTAAAAGGGAGTTCTGAAGCACTTGCTTTCTGAAAATGAATCTGATGAGAAACACCTTCTATTTTTGCATTTTGCTGGCATTGCGCTTTTGAATACTCCCAATTGTCCCCCCAATAATCAATTCCAGTTAATACAGACGTAGGAAAAGCCTTTGAGAGTTTAATAATTAGCGAACCGCTGCCAGTACCAATATCTAAAAGTGTTCCGTCTCCATCCAACTTCACTTTGGACATAATTAAGTCATGAATTTTTGTCTGATAATTCCCTCCAATTGGTGCAAATTGGTACACAGAATAAGAAAGTATAAATGTTATATATAGAAATGGCACCGCTAAAATTCCTGATAAAACTCGTACATATGTGTTAACAGGTAATATTGTTACCGAAAGTAAAATGAGTGAAATCACTAGAAATATAAGCAGTTTATAAATACGAATCCAAGTTTTATATTTAGGTTTTAATTTCAATATATCTCCAACCTTTTAGTTTTTAATTAAATTATACCTCTTGAAAAAAGTCTCGTTAAATCTTTATTAAAGCAAAAAATTGTCTAATGAATTGTTTAGTGTAACAAAACAAACCTCTAATGCTTTAACAATGCACTAGAGGTTTATTTATTAAGCATTAAACGGTAACTAATTCTTTTTCTTTGCTTCCGATTTTTGTAACGATATCACGCGCGATCCATACGCCACATGCGCTTGCTTGAGCTAAACCACGAGTAACTCCTGCTCCATCTCCACCTAGATATAAACCAGAGATTTCACTTTCAAAGTGGTCATTTAGCTTCGGTCGTGCTGAATAGAATTTTGCTTCTACGCCGTAGAAAAGTGTATGTTCTGCAGCGATACCTGGTGTAACGTGGTTTAATGCTTCTACCATTTCAATTAAACTTTTCATTGTATTATATGGTAAAACTAATCCTAAGTCACCTGGTACTGCTTCTTTTAAAGTTGGTTCTAAAAAGCCTTCTTTAATACGTTTTTCAGTCGAACGGCGACCTTTTAAGATATCTCCGTATTTTTGTACGATTACTCCACCGTGAGAAAGCATGTTTGCAAGGCGTGAAACCTCGTGCGCATATTCATTTGGTTTATCAAATGGTTCTGCGAATTGATGCGATACTAATAAGGCAAAGTTTGTGTTTGGACTTCCTAATTTAGGATCCTTATAAGCATGTCCATTAGCAGTCATAATTCCTGAATGATTTTCAACTACTACATGTCCAGACGGATTACTACAGAATGTTCTGACTTTTGTACCCACGCTAGTATTAAATACAAATTTTCCTTCGTATAAGTGCTTGTTGATTTCTTCCATTACTACGTTTGAAGTTTCAACACGAACGCCAATATCAACTTGATTCGTTGACATTTTTAAACGACGTTTTTTCATAACATCAGTTAACCATTTTGAGCCATCACGACCAGGTACAATTACAACTTTCTCAGCATGTAATTCTTCACCTTTTTTTAATTTAATCCCCTTAATGATATGAGTACCTTCAACTTTTTCAGTTAATAAGTCCTCTACTTCAGTTTTATACTTCATATCTATTTTCGTTTTTAAATACTCATAAATGCTTTTTAGAATTTCTAAATTTTGTTCCGTTCCTAAATGACGAACTTGTGCACGTAATAATTTAAGTCCAGCTGCGTAACCACGACGTTCAATATCTCTTACTTCTTCTGTTAAAGGATCAGTAATCGATTCAGTCGCACCATGTTCTAAGTTAATTTCATCAACGTATTTGATTAATTCTACTACTTGTGAATCTGATAAGTAATCTGTCATCCATCCACCAAATTCGCTTGTAATATTAAATTTTCCGTCTGAATATGCTCCAGCACCACCAAAACCATTTGTAATTGAACAAGCTGGTAAGCAACCTGAAAATTCTTTTTTACCTGCAGCAGGCGGACATTTTTCAATTTTCTTTTGTAAAATCGGGCAATGTCTTGCGAATATATCATGTCCTTTATCAACAAGTAGTACTTTAGCATTAGGCATTTTTAAAGTTAATTCATAACAAGTAAAGATTCCAGCAGGTCCTGCTCCAACAACGATAACATCATACATCTATATATACCTCCAAATAAGGTTTAAATTATTTCATTTAATCAACCTAAAATAGAATACCATCAATATGAATGCGTTTCAAGTAAAAACACGAACATTTTTTGTATTTTTTCGAAAAAATATTCGTTTATAAACAAAGTGAAACCTTTTCATTAGAAATCACCATATGTCAATCAGCTTTTTTCATCCAATTTTAGACAATTCAAACTTGATAATTAATTAATTTGACATCAGACTATTTATAATTAAACAATTTTATTATTTCATCCTAATTTAACTAAAAGTTACTTTTTGAAATACGAAAATACCCTATTAGATAGAATCACATTCACACTAAGTTGAATAGTTATATAAATAACAGATTTTTTATATTGGAGATGGAAAATATGCTTGAAGAAAATATTAAGGAAAAGGATGGTAAAGATCATTATCAGAAAACTAATTTAGAAGATGAGGAATTACAATCGAGTCTTGAGAAAAAAATTGTTGCTGTAACATGGGTTAAAGCAGTTGCACAATTATATGAAACGATAACATTATCAAAATTATACACGATTGACAAAGACCCAATCTTTCAAGGGAAAAGAGATATCTTATCGGGAATGTGGATTGGTACAGCTGGTCAATTTTCCCTAGCTTTTCACGTTTCTAAGCAATTGTTCACTTCAGATAAAAAAGATTTACTTGAGTTACAAAGAAAAATCGTACTTTCAGATTCAATTCAATTAGTTGGGAACGCATTGGCGCTTATTGGTGCATCTGAGGTAATTCAAGAGGAAATTGGTGACGGGGAAATATTCCTTTCATAGTCATGTAAATCAAAATCATTTATACTACTTAAAAAGCACACATCGAATGTACGCATCTTCAAAAACGCAAAATTAAAAAATATAAAATAAATAAATCCCACAGAAATTCCATTGTGGGATTTTTAATATAGGTTATATTTTGTTCGTGTTTCTAAGAAAGATTCTCCATTCTAATTATTCGTGTTCCCTATTCTTTGCACTTCTTGTTTTTCTCTTACTCCTGCATTTAATGCTTTTTGGAAGCTTGCAATCAAGTCTTCAATATCTTCTAAACCAACGGACACTCTTATCAATGTATCTTTAACTCCTAATCTTTCACGAACATCGAGCGGTATTGCAGCATGAGACATCTTTACAGGATATGAAACAATTGTCTCAACTCCACCTAGTGAAACTGCAACTGCAACATTTTCGATTGATTGAAGGAAACTTGTCGTTTGTTCAATCGTTTTTAGTGTAAATGAAAGAACTGCTCCTCCTCCAGTAGCTTGCTCAAAATGAACATCGTGACCAGGATGATCTTTTAGTCCTGGGTAATAAACATCCTCAACTTCTTCTTGTTCTAAAAGCCAGTTTGCTAATTTTGATGCAGTTTGTTCATATGCATCCATACGAACTTTGAGGGTCTTTAATCCTCTTAATGTAAGCCAACAGTCTTGAGGTCCTAAAATAGCTCCGAATGAATTTTGGATTGTGTATAAATCATTTGCAAGTTCTTCCGAATTTACGACCGCTAACCCTCCGATTACATCGCTATGACCTGCAATAAATTTTGTTGCACTATGAACGACAATATCAGCTCCTAAGTCTAATGGTCTTTGTAAATATGGTGATAAAAAACTATTATCTACAATGACAAGTATGTCATTTTCTTTTGCTATTTTGATTGCACTACTTAAATCAGTAATTTTCAAAAGAGGGTTAGACGGTGTTTCTAAATAAAGTCCTTTTGTATTTGGCTTTATTCCAGCTTTAATCTCTTGTATATTAGAAGCATCTACGAAAGTAAAATCGATTCCGAAACGATTTAATACTTTTGTCGCTATTCTAAATGTTCCTCCATAAACATCTTCACAAATGACTATATGATCTCCAGCTGAAAACAAAGACAATACTGATGAAATTGCAGCCATCCCTGATGAAAACGCAAAACCGCGCACACCATTTTCTAATTTTGCAATTGTATTTTCTAACGCTTCTCTTGTTGGATTTCCACTTCTCGCGTAGTCGTATTTACCAAAATTCTCTATATCAAACTGATGAAATGTTGAAGTCTGATAAATCGGAATACTTAATGCACCTGTTGCCTGATCAATTTCGTTTCCGTTATGAATTAATTTAGTTCCAAATTGCATCCTCATCACCCCAATGCATTTTCTAAGTCGTTTAATAAATCATCAATATGTTCAATTCCTACTGATAAACGTAATGTATGGTCATCTAGACCAAGCTTTCTTTTAAATTCCTCTGGCATTTCTGAATGAGTTTGCGTATGTGGATAAGTAATTAACGATTCAACTCCACCTAAACTTTCTGCGAATGTGATTACTTTTACACTTCCTAAAACCTGTTCAACCAAACTTAAATCTTTCACTTTAAATGAAATCATTGCACCAAATCCAGTTGCCTGTTCCTTAATAATTGAATACCCCTTATGCGTTGGTAACCCTACATAATATACTTCAGTAACATTCGGATGATTTTCTAAAAACTTCGCAAGTACAATCGCATTTTTTTGACTGTATTCCATACGTAAATGTAATGTTTTAATTCCTCTTAAGATTAACCATGAGTCAAATGGAGCTAATGTTGCACCTGTTGATTTTTGATAATAACGAATTCTTTCATTCGTATATTCTGAATTAGTTACGACAAAACCAGCAAGTGTATCATTATGGCCACCTAAATACTTTGTTCCACTATGAACAACAACATCTGCCCCTAATTCAATTGGTCTAAAGAAATAAGGTGTTAAAAACGTGTTATCAACGATCACAATAATATCTCGTTTTTTTGCAATCTCTACTACTCTTTTTAAATCAGTTACTTTCATCATTGGATTTGATGGTGTTTCAATAAAAATTCCTTTTGTGTTCGGTTTAAGTGCATCAAGTATATTTTCAATTTCAGTAGTATCAACAAAATTATGCTCAAGTCCATATGGCGAATAAATTTCTTCGAATAAACGATATGTACCACCGTATAAATCATCTGAAACAATTAAGTGGTCACCTTTTTTAAATAAGCTTAATACTGCAGTAACGGCTGCATTTCCTGTTGAAAATGCAACTCCATAATTTGCACTTTCTAATTTTGCAACAGTATTTTCAACTTCTTCTCGAGTTGGATTTTGTAATCTTGCATAATCATATCCAGTCGATTGATGAAGTCCTGCATGCTTAAACGTAGCTGATTGATAAATTGGATAACTAATCGCACCAGTTAATGGATCATAACCTTTACTTCCATGAACAGCTACCGTTTCAATCGATTTTTTATTCGTGTTTAAAGCCTCTTTTGTGTTAGTCATTATAAATCCCCCATTTTAGTCAAATAAAAAACCACTTCCTAAAAAATAAGAAGTGGTTATGTCCGCAAAATATACATATCGCTCTTATCTTCCAGGTTTTTCACCTGCAGGATTTAGCACTTTCTAGTTTTCACTAGAGTTGCCGGGTTTCGTCGGGCCAGTCCCTCCACCGCTCTTGATAAGAATATTAAATTATATTGATAAGTATATTAAAAACTCTGATAATTATCAATCTTTTTTTTTGAGCTATTTAATTATTGGCTTTTCATTTCCATTCTTCAGGTAATAAACTTTGATAAAGCGCGCTCTTATATCGATCATCAATTAGTAATAAAGTCCCTTCATCTGATTCAGATCGAATAACTCTTCCACCCGCTTGCATTACTTTATTCATACCTGGAAAGACATATGCATAATAATACCCATTTTTTCCAACCAAATTAAAATGCTCTTTTAAAATATTTCTTTCTAAACAAATCTGCGGCAATCCTACACCAACTACTACGACACCGTTTAATCGATCACCCTTTAAATCGATCCCTTCAGAGAATATACCACCTAAAACAGCAAAACCAACTAACGTTTCCTCATTTAGACTATCAAACTGTAAAAGAAACTCTTCTCGTTCAATTTCAGTCATACCATTTTCTTGAACAATTGTTTTTATGTTAGGGTATTTCTTTTTAAATAAATCAACACTTTGAATTAAATATTGATATGACGGATAAAAAACTAAATAATTACCTTTTCTTTTCGTAATCTCTTTATACACCGAATCAATTAATCTTTCTAAATTTCTTTCACGATCTTGATATCGAGTTGATAGAGGATCAATTGTAACTTCTAGTTGTTCCCTATGAAAAGGAGAATCGATTGAAATAGTATAATCGCGACTTTGATCACCAAGCATATCTTGAAAATATTGTATTGGCGTTAAAGTAGCTGAAAAATAAATTGTAGAGCGAAATCTTTTTATTATGTCATTTACTACTTTAGAAGGATCTAGGCAAAATAACTTTAAATGAACTTCACTTTTATATAGTTCATAGTAGCATACGTAATTTTCATCAAAAAACTCTGCCATTTTGACGAAATTGAGTGACTCAAAATAAGTATCAAGTAGAAGTTGTTTATTTTCGTCTTCATCCATTTCCTGTAATTTTATTTCTACGATTTCATTAAATGTATGTAGAAGTTCTAGTAAATCCCCATCTATTTCCTTTGAAACTGGAGTTACAACGTCCTTCCATTTCTTTCTTAATTCAATAAATCGCTTATTTATTTCATTTATTATCGCATAAAGTTCATCTTTTAAATTTTTATATCTATTTTTTAACTCTAAAAATTTAGATTTGAATAGACTCGCAGAATACATTTCTCTTGCACGATCAACTAGATTATGTGCTTCATCAATTAATAAAACTGAACTTCGTTTATGTTCATCAAATAATCGTTTTAACGATACCCTAGGGTCGAAAATATAATTTACATCGCAAATAATAGCATCTGAAGAATTTAATAAATCTAATGAGTATTCAAATGGACAAACTGTATGTTTGCGTGCATATTCTTCTATTTTCTCCCTAGTTAGCGCTTTTTCCGATGAAAGAATATCTAGAACAGCATCATTTATCCGGTCATAATAACCATTGGCAAATTCACAATAATCCTTTTGACACATCGTCTCTTCTTTAAAACAAATTTTATCTTTTGCTGTAATCGTCGTACAATTTATACAAAGTCCCTGATCAGTCATGCGCTTAAATGCTTCTTCAGCAACAGTCCTAGTAATCGTCTTAGAAGTTAAATAAAACATTCGATTGATACTATTCTCACCAATACTTTTAACAGTTGGAAATATAGTTGAAACCGTTTTTCCTATTCCGGTTGGTGCTACAGCAAATAAATTATTACCTTCCTGAATCGTTTGATATACCGCACCCGCTAACTTTCTTTGACCTTTTCTGAAAGAAGGAAAGGGAAAATTTAATTCTTTTATTGTCTGATTCCTTAACTCAATATGATCGTATTTCCATTTTGCAAAAGGATAATAAATTTCTAGCATTTTGTATAAGTAATTTGTTAATTCATCTTTTGTAAACAAAAGATCGTAGCTTATTTTTTGCTCAGTTAAAATATTTATATATGTAAGTCTAAGTGTAATCTTTTCAAGCTGTAATTCTTCACAAATAAAATATCCATAAACTTTTGCTTGAGCCCAATGAACAGGATATGAATCTTCATTTATTTCATTCAAATCCTTCATTGTTGATTTAATTTCTTCTATTATAAATTGATCATCCTTAAGTAATAATCCATCACAACGGCCTTCTATCTGAAACACCAATTGATCCAATGTTATGGTGCCAGATATGGGCCGTTCTTTTACATCCTGTTCACCGTATTCTCTTTGAATTTTTTGGTGTGCCTTTGTTCCTTCAATTAATGAAACTGAACTTTTATATGTTACATTGATACTTCCCGCTGTATGAGCATACTCAACTAGCGTTCGAACTGATACCTTTATACAATTCTCCAAGTGAGTACCCTCCTTTTTTACATTTTATCATAATTCTTCTTTCTTGATTAAGAATGAATCGTAACAATAAAAAAGTTCAAGTTAAAATAACTTGAACCATTCATGCTGTTGAAAAAAGAATTTGTCAATTAAATTATTGGATTAATCATTGATAAGTAAGTTGTGTCATATTGATTTCCACTACAGGGTGCTCGCTTTCCATGGGGCTAGACCTGAGCCTCCTCGGCGCCGCCTGTGGGGTCTCAGTCTTCCCGCTTCTCCCATAGGAGTCGAGCACCCTTTCGTTCCAATCAAGTTCTTTATAAAAAAATAATAATCTTAAAAACAATAGAATAGTCAATTGAAATAACGAATTATCCTTTTTAATCAAATTGTAACTTATGATGACGACTTACACATCTTTACAAAATATTGATTGTCAAAAAAGAAAATATTTTAATTTTTGCAAGTTAGTTAAAACATTTAAAAATCAACCAAAATCACTTGTTTATCAATAAGATCACAGATAAAACAATAATAAATATACTCTTTTTTCATAGAAAATCATCTAATGTTTGTATTTTTCAATATTGACTACAATATATTTCAACACTCTGAAAAGTTCAAGTTAAAATAACTTGAACTCTTAGAGAACAGAATGCAATATTCAACTAGCAATATAAAACTTGAATATTATATTTTCTGTAGAATTGTAATAATCTCTCCATGTCATCTTTTATTGCTTCTAGTGGCACTACAATGGCTTGCATACTTGTAAAATAAATATAAAAGTAATTCTTCGTTCCTTTTATTTCAACTATATCATTCCACTTTATTTCATGGACACTTGATTGTGTAATTTCTTTGATCCCATTCTCATCTACCTTTAGAGAATGTTCGCCGAATAATGATTGATCGTCTTTTTCAGTTAAATGCTTAATCATTTTGTTTTTTGATGAACGGTAGAAATACTTTGGAAAATAAATGAACCAAAGAATGGCTGCTAACGAAAAGGCAAGTAAATAACCAAAAAGCGGTTGTTTGAAAAGAAAGGAAATTAAAAATGGTATTACTAAATAGATTAAACTCACAGCAATTCGTTGATTAATTAATGACTTTTGTACAGTTTTTGAGTGTTTTAAATGATGTAAATTAAATTCAATATAATCATCCAAGTTAATTTCATAATTAAGTTTCATACTTGACCTCCATTTTCGCAAAAATATTTTAAACACTATTATTTTAACATTAGAAAAAAATAGAAAATAAAGATATTTTATCTACTTTTATTAAGTTGACTTTTCAAGATTCATAGAATTAATTCTTATATTAAGAATTCGTAATAATTCATTTTCAAAGTTCTAATTTTAAATTTTTGGCATAAAAATGGATGTCCTAACTGCAAATCAAAATGAATAGTGATATATAAGCTCGGCACTGCAAATAAGTATTTTAGGATCGCAATTAATAAAAAAGAGGCCGCCCATATGTCAGTTAACCTGACTTTTGAGACAGCCCCAATCTAATCAAAACAGATTAATTATGCTCCATCATTAATGAAGCTATATTGCGCCATGTATAGCTTATAATAATGTCCTTTTAATCCTAATAACTCTTCATGTGTCCCGCTTTCCTCGACATTTCCGTTTCCGATTACCATAATTTTGTCGCAGTCACGAATTGTCGATAATCGGTGGGCAATGACAAATGAAGTACGACCTTCTAATAGCTTTTCAATTCCATTTTGCACAAGCTTCTCTGTATGTGTATCGATATTCGAAGTAGCTTCATCTAATATCAAAATTCTAGGATCAGCTAGTAGAGCGCGAGCAAAAGAGATTAATTGTCTTTGACCTAACGAAAGTCTTGAGCCCCTCTCGTTTACATCTGTATCATACCCATTCTCCATTTTAATGATAAAGTCATGAGCATGGACTGCTTTAGCTGCAGCAATTACTTCTTCATCTGTAGCATTTAATTTACCGTATCGAATATTTTCCATAATCGATGTTGAGAATAGGAATGTATCTTGTAGCATAATTCCCATTTGACTTCTAAAGGATTCTAAATCTACTTTTTTAATATCGTTTCCATCAACTAAAATTTCACCCTTTAAAGGATCATAGAATCGGCTTAAAAGTGAAACAATCGTCGTTTTCCCTGCTCCTGTTGCACCTACCAATGCAATTTTTTCACCGGGATTTATTGTGAAATTCACATTTTTTAATACGGTAGAGTTTTCATCATAACCAAAAGTCACATTTCTAAATTGAACTTTACCATTTATTCGTGCAATTGGTGGTGCATTTTCTTCACTAATAATTTCTGGATCAATATCCATAATGTCAAAAATACGATCAGCTGCCGAGAAGTTTGATATTAATGTATTATAAAAGTTTGATAAGTTCATAATTGGACGCCAGAACATGCCAATATACATTGAAAATGCGATTAATGTTCCGACTTCAATTTCTTGACTAGTTACAAGCTTATATCCAACATAAAATACAATTACAGTACCAACACCCCATGAAAGCTCAACTAATGGCCAAAAGAAGTCATTCATTTTTACTGCTCTCATGAATGATCCCATTAATTCAGAAACCTTTACTTTGAAGTCTTTTTCTTTATCTTTTTCTTTCGCAAAGGATTGAACTACTTTTATTCCTGAAAAATCTTCATGTATAAACGCAATTAAATTTGAACGTTTTTTTCGGTAATCATCCCATCTTTTACGTGCGCGTGTTTCAATATAAAACATTGCAACTGCCAAAAATGGAAGAATTGATACTGATGCGATTGCAAGTTTAACATTTAAGATAAACATTACGACTGTAACGCAAACTAAGCTTAGTAATTCCGGAATTAATGTTTGAATACTTTGGTTGAATAAATTTTGGAGAGCACTAATATCCCCCATTACACGAGCCAAAATTTTTCCAACTGGTCGATTATCAAAAAACGTAAATGATAGTTTTTGAATATGTGTGTATAGCTCATGCCGAATATTTACTAAAATATTATTCGTAACGGAGCTAATCATCGTCCAACGTGTTTTTGATGCAATCATTGCTAAGAAATTCAGTGCTAATAATACAGCTCCAATTATTATAAGCCCTTTTACATCGTGATTTTTAATATTTGTATCAATCGCTACCTTTAGTAAATATGGGTTTAATATCCCAATTACCATTACAAATAACATTAAACAAATAACGGTAAATGTTTTTAATTTATAAGGTTTTAAATAAGTCCCGAGCCTAAAAATAAGCTCGGTCTTACTCCGATTTAATTGGTCTTCATCACGATTTATCGTATTTTGTGCCATTAGAACACCCCGCTTTCTACTGTTTCAAAATCCTTGAATTGTTCTTCATAGACTTCAAAATATCTTCCCTTTTTATCAAGTAATTGTTTATGATTTCCTTTTTCAACTATTTCTCCATTTTCAACAAATAAAATTACATCGGCATTTTTTACTGCTGAAATACGGTGTGCAATTATAAATGTTGTACTATGTGAGAAACGTTTATTTAAATTGTGTAATAATTCATACTCCGTTTCCATATCTAATGCAGAAGTTGCATCATCTAAAATTAGGATTGGAGCATTTCTTAATAATGCGCGGGCAATTGATATACGTTGTTTTTGCCCACCAGATAAACCAATTCCTCGTTCACCTATTTCCGTATTGAATCCTTCTTCTAGCTCTTCAATAAAGTCTAGACAACAAGCAATACGGCAAGCCTCACGGATTTCATCCATTGTAGCATCTGGGTTTCCTAGTTTAATATTATTTTCAATCGTATCTGAGAAAAGGAATGTATCCTGGGAAACTAAAGACATATTTTGACGTAAAGATGTTAGATTAAAATCTTTAACATTAACGCCATCTACTAGAACTTCTCCTTCAGCCACATCATATGAGCGACCAATAAGATGAAGAATTGAAGATTTCCCAGCACCTGTCGTTCCCATAATGGCTACTTTACTACCGCTTGGAATATATAGATTAATATCTTTTAAGACAATTTCATCATTGTATTTAAAGCTTACATTTTTATATTCCACTGAACCGTCAACAAGATTAGGTGTATATGCACCTTCTTTGTTTTCAATTTCTGTTTTACGATCTAAAATTTCAAAAATCTTCTTCGCAGAAGCTTGGTTTTTAGAAAGTACATCTGTTAACCAGCCTAACATTCTCATCGGCCAAATTAAGTTCCAAATATATCCACTAAATGCAACTAGTTCACCTAGCGTCATGCTATGTTGTAAAACGAAATATCCACCGATAATAATCATTGCTACTAGCGCAATATTTGTTAAAAATTCAATATTAGGAAAATATTTACGCATTGTTTTAGCTTGAGCCATATTTAAATCATAATATCCACGATTCATTTTCAAAAATTTCAAAGTCTCATGCTTTTCTCTAGCAAATGCTTTAACCAATCTTACACCCGCAATATTTTGTTGAGCAGTCGTATTGATTTCAGCTGTATGGTCACTTATTTTACCGTAACCTTTATTAAGTAAGCGATTTAAACGCGTCCCCATATATCCAATTGGGATCATAATTACTAAACAAATTAGTGCCAACTTCCAATTAATTACAAATAAGATAACTGTACTGACAGTAAAATAAATAATATTTTCAACAAACAATCTTAGTCCAAACGCAATCGTTTGCCAGATATTTTCCACATCTTCATTAATTCTCGAAAGTAATTCACCCGTATTCATCGAGTCAAAATACTTAAACTCAAAACTTTGAATATGCTTGAACATATCATTTTTTATATCTTCATGTACCTTTGAGCTTACTAAGTCATATAAGTATTCTTTTACATAACCAAAAATTGATTTAATGATTGTGACACCAATAATACCGCAAATAACTGGAACTACTACTGATGCTTTTCCTTTCGTAATACCATCATCGATTAGAATCATTTGTAAATAAGGAATTAAATGATCCACACCTATTACTAAAACCATTGAAATTGAACCAATAATAAATGAAAGCTTATGCCTAAAGACATATTTTAAAATTCGAGACAAATTTATACCTCCCTTGTATCAATTAACCTAACTCTACGCAACCCTCCACTTTTTTTGACAATAAAAAGGCCATGGGAATATTTTCCATACCCCATGGCCATAAAGAAACGTTTCGCCCAAAAACAAACATAAATGAATCGTTTATTTTTGGCACAAAAAAGCCATGGGAAATATAAACCCATGGCTAAATCGTCAATTGAAATCTAAGTTTCAACGTGGTCCGTCCTGCGTAGAGATAGGGTTCATAATCATTATGAAATTTTGTGATGCTTCACAGTTTAAATTTCTTACAATCATCATGTTAACCTACCTCCTTCTTATTTGATATTCTTATCATATACGAGTGGACTTTAAAATGTCAAACTATTTTTAATAAATTTATAATTTAATTTTTTTATTTAATTTTATAAACAATTGCTTCATACGGTCTTAAGCTACTATTCACACCCGTTAAACTCGAATCTTTATAATTACTTAAAAGTATACTTACTTCATCATAGCGATCACTATAACTAAATTTTGATTCCTCATTTGTAAAGTTAGCTACAATTAATAATTTTTCATCATTATACTGCCTTATATAAGCAAATACTTTTTCATCATTTTCAGCAAGCATTTCAAAAGAACCATAAACAATTGCAGGATTTTCTTTTCGCAATTGGATTAACTGGCGATAATGATGGAAAATTGAATCTGGATCGTTTATCGATTGTTCAACATTTATTTTAGTAAAATTCGGATTTACTGTTAACCAAGGGTTTCCTTTTGTAAAACCTCCATGCTTTTCTCCGTTCCATTGCATTGGAGTACGTGCATTATCTCTACCTTTTTTATAAATCGATTCCATTATGTCTTCATGCTTGTATCCTTTTGAAATACGGTCATTATACATATTTTTCGTTTCAATATCGTCATATTCATCAATGCTTTCAAATCGAATATTTGTCATTCCAATTTCTTCACCTTGATAAATATAAGGTGTACCTTGCATTAAATGAAGGATTGTAGCAAGCATTTTCGCACTTTCAATACGATATTCTTTATCATTACCCCATCTAGAAACAATTCGTGGTAAATCATGATTGTTCCAGAACAAGCTATTCCAAGCCTTTCCATCAAGCTGAGTTTGCCACTTATTAAAAACTTCTTTTAGCTCTAACAAATTCAAAGGCTTTAAATCCCATTTTTCTTTACCTTCTTGTTGATCAAGACCGATATGCTCAAATTGAAAGATCATACTTAATTCATTTCTAGCAGGATCTGAATAAAGCTTTGCAATTTCTGGAGTTGCTCCCCAAGTTTCACCAACAGTTAGTACATCGTGATTTCCAAAAGTTTTTTTATTCATCTCTTGCAAGTATTCATGTAGCTTTGGACCATTTGCTGTAATCTCTTGATCAGGAATCTTCCCAATTAAATCTATTACATCCATACGGAACCCACCAATTCCTTTATCAAGCCAAAAGTTCATCATATTATATACTTCTTCGTGGACTTTTGGATTCTTCCAGTTTAAATCAGGCTGCCTTTTACTAAATAAATGCAAGAAATATTGTCCAGTTTGTTCATCATATTCCCAAGCACTGCCACTGAATACAGAAGGAAGGTCATTTGGTTCACTTCCATTCACAGGATCTCTCCAAACATAATAGTCTCTATATGGGTTATCTTTGCTCTTTCGAGATTCAATGAACCACGGATGCTCATCAGATGTATGGTTCACGACTAAATCCATTACGATTTTAATCCCTCGATTATTCGCTTCAGAAATTAATTCATCCATATCATTCATCGTACCGAACTCTTCCATAATGTCACAATAATCACTAATATCGTAACCATTATCATCATTAGGAGATTTATATACAGGACTCAACCAAATAACATCTATTCCTAAAAGCTTTAAATAATCAAGCTTTTCGATTATTCCTTTTAAATCACCGATTCCATCAGCGTTACTATCCATAAAACTTCTAGGATATATTTGATAAACTACACTATTATGCCACCATTTTTTCTCCATTTAAATTGCCTCCTAGCTTATGTAAAATCTTAAAAACTAAAAAAATTTAATTGTGATTTCTTCTAAATTCATCAATATGGTACGTGAAATTTCAAATCATTCAAACCCTTTTACTAAAACTATGCAATCGTGTGCATGTTTTTGCAGTAAAAGTTCCCTAGTTTTAAAAATCATTTATTCATACACCCTATTTAACCGCTTACATTTTCTATTTTAACAAGATTGTTCACTAATGCAAACATTTACATTTTTCATCATAGATTTATATTCATAATGTTTAAAAATCCAAAAGACTTACCAATCCATTTTTAATACTAAATATCTAAATCTTTTCCAGTTTTCCCATTAATCTATTTTTTTCTTAATTTGAAATTTTTATTAGATAGGACAAGCGATCCTTTCATAATATATAAGGCTATGTATTTTCTATATATTGTTGGGGGGAAAATTTTGATCAAGCGCTGGTTTCTTTTTTTCTTAGTACTACTTTTATTTTTTAGCACTTCTTTTGTTCAGTCTTTCGCCGCAGAAACAAAACCTGTTTCGCAATTTATCATTATTAATAAGTCGATTAATAGATTAGCTTTTTATGAGAATGGTAAATTGGTAAAAGTTTTTAAAGTTGCAACCGGTAAGAGTCAGGATCTAACTCCTGAAGGAAAGTTTAAAATCGTCGTTAAAATTGTTAATCGTCCTTATTATAAGGAGAATATTCCTGGTGGTGATCCAAAAAACCCGCTTGGTAATAGGTGGTTAGGTTTAAATGCTAGAGGAACATGGGGTACAACCTATGCAATCCACGGGAATAATAATCCAAGTTCTATTGGAACTTATGCTAGTCATGGATGTGTACGCATGTATGATGAAGAAGTAGAATGGTTATTTGATCGTGTTCAAAAAGGGGCTACTGTTTTAATCACTTCATCAAACCTGTCGTTTCAAGACATCGCCGTTGCAAATCATTTATTTGATGAAGATTCAGGAAGTGTAGTTGTAACAAAACCAACGGATATTCCTACTAGTTTAAAACTCGGAAGTGTAGGTTCAGAGGTTGAATGGCTGCAGAATACATTAACAAAATTAGGTTACTCTACAAACGGCGTCGATGGCTACTTTGCTGAAGGAACAGATCAAGCAGTAAGAGCATTTCAACAAGATAATGGATTAACTAGTGATGGAGTTGTTGGTGCTGGTACAAAAAAATTATTATTAGACAAACTCCAAGAAAAAAAACGTGAGTCAGTCTCTGCTTATTTTTATACATTTACGTTAAAGAAAAATGTAAAAACAAATGGTGAGGACCGATTTGATAGTCAATTAAACGGGGTTCAAAAATTAAATTATTAATCTAAAAAAGCTGTTGATTTACAACAGCTTTTTTACATTATTACTTTGTTAAATATAAGTACAATAATTTCATTGTATTTTCCATCGCACTATAATGCGTTCTTTCCATACCATGAGAAGCATGAACACCTGGTCCAATTAACGCGCCACGAATATCTTGTCCTCCGCGTAAAGCAGCAACTGTATCAGACCCGTACATCGGATAAATATCTACTGCATAGCTAAGCTCATTTTCTTTTGCTAAGTTTACTAAATCGGTTGTCATATTGTAATCATATGGTCCACCAGAGTCTTTTGCACAAATCGAGACATCGTATTCAGTACAGCTTAAATCATCTCCTATACAACCCATATCAACTGAAATTAATTCAGTAATATCAGATGGGATATAAGAAGAGCCATGTCCAACTTCTTCATATGTTGAAATGAATAATTTTGTTGTATATGTAGGTACAATTTTTTCCCTTTTAAATAATTCAAGTAAGCCAATTAAACATGCTACACTTGCTTTATCATCAATAAATCTTGATTTTATAAATCCGCTTTCAGTAATTGTCGTTTTCGGGTCGAAGAAAATAAAGTCTCCTGGGCTAATTCCAAGATTTAATACATCCTCTTTTGACTTAACGCATTCATCAATACGAACTTCCATGTTTTCTGGATCGCGTTTTTTTGTTTTACTATCTTCAAATACGTGAATTGATGGACTTGTCGATAAAAATGTACCTGTATATATTTTTCCTTCACGCGTTCTAATTTGGCAATATTCACTATCAAGAGTTGGTACGATTGGTCCACCAATAATTGTAAATTTCAAAGTACCTTTACTTGTAATTGATCGAACCATTGCCCCTAATGTATCAACATGTGCTGATAATCCGATGACTTGCTCATTGCTTTTACCAGGAATAGTGATTACGCCACAACCTTTATTAGTCGTTTCAAAATCATACCCTAAACTATTTGTCCAAGACTGAATTAACTCCATAATTTCAAAACAAAAACCACTTGGGCTATTAAACTCTAGTAATTGTTTAGCAGTTTGTATCACATATTCTTTGTCAATTTTAATATTCATAGATTTTCCCCTTTAATTTTGAAATTTTCATGCAATTCTCAACGTATTTATCATACATTTATTTGTATTTGTTATCAATAATTCATAATCCTACCTTAACATGTTTGGCGTATTGCTATTTGATTATTCTCATATAAATGATGTATATCGTACATTAAATGAGGTGAAAATGTGTATTTTTTCAAACCGATTACTGAAGAAATCCGGTTGTTTCAACTAAAATTTACTAAACAAAATAAAACTAAGAAATTTATTTTAGCTTCTATTTTTGCTTGTATTGCTGCACTCTTTCAAGCTACAGGTGGCCTATTACCTGGTATAGGATTATTTTTAAGTCCACTCGCCACTGCACCTATTCTATTATGTTCGATGTTTTCCATTACAGATGGAATAAAGTCCTATTTTCTAACAATCATGTTATTATTCATATTACAGCCAACTGAACTGATTGTCTTTCCTTTTACAACAGGATTATTGGGACTTGGGTTAGGCTTGGCTTTTCACTTTTTTAAAAAGAGATTATCGATCATTGCGACTGGAGCGACTCTTTTAATGCTAGGTATTATGAGTCTATTATTTCTTTTCCACTTTCCAGTCTTAGGGCCGGGATTTTCTGATTCTTTTTCCTTCTTTACAGTTCTAATTATTTTATTATTTTCTTTCCTTTATTGCTGGTTATGGGTTGAAATTACTTTAATTATTTTTAGAAGATTGGCTCTGTTGAATTAACTAACGATCTAATTAGATAATCTTGGGGAATTGTTAAACTAAACTGGCATTTAGTTCAAACTAATTACATAAGAAAACGTTAAAAATCCCTTCAGCGAAATCTGAACGGATTCATTTTATTTTTTGATTTGACTTAAGCTACCTGTAAATCAAACACCACAAATCGCTAAACCCTTCATTTTTATCTTTCTAATCTATGTACTCGATATCATTATTTTGACACCATTCGATCGCTAAGTCTTTATAGCATCTGTCACGATAACTATACCAATCCATTTCAATATTAAATTCGATAACTGCATCTTTAAATCTTCTAAATGCGCCTTTTCCTTCGATTGTTATCAGTAATATGTTTTGTATTTTCACATCTTTAATTGTTAAACAAAAGTCTTTAACCATTTTATATTCATCAATTTCATATTTTGAAGGTAATTCTTTAAAGTCCTCAAAATTTCCCACAATTTCATTGCACCCCTGAATCATTGTTGTAATTTCACGAAAGTACATAAGTAAAAAAACAGTGAATATATTGTTGTTATGTTGTTTAAATTTTTTTGATTAGGAGTGATTAAATAATTATGAAGCAAACGATGCGTGTTCTTATTTCCGGAGCGAGCATTGCAGGGCCAGCACTTGCTTACTGGCTTGATCGCTTTGGTTTCGAGGTGACTGTAGTAGAAAGAGCTCCCGCTTTACGCCCAGGGGGATTTGCTGTCGATATCCGTGGTGCTGCAATTTCTGTTCTTGATCGAATGGGTATTCTTGATCAAGTTCGTTCATTAGATACTCATATGACTGGAGTTTACTTCGTGAACGATAAAGGTAAAATTAAAGGTCAAATAAGTGAAGCAAGTATAGGTAATCAGCAAGGAATGGATATTGAAATTATGCGTGAAAATCTTAGTAACATTTTGTTCGATTTGACCAAGGATAAAGTTACATATATTTGGGGCGATTCAATTACCTCTATACATGAGTCTATGACAGGGGTAGAAGTTCAATTTATGTATGCGAAACCAGATACATTTGATTTAATAATAGGGGCTGATGGAATCCATTCCAACGTTCGTACGTTGAAATTTGGTGACGAAGATCAGTTTAAACATACTCTCGGATGTTATATCTCGATTTTTGAATTCGAGAATTATCTTAATCTCGACCATTCTCAAATGCTTTATACGGTTCCAGGTAAAACTGTTGGAATGTATAGCGCAAATGATAACAAGGAAGCAAAGGGCATGTTAGTGTTCCAATCCGAGCCACTTAAGTACGACCGTTATAATATGGAAGAACAAAAGAATCTTATTAAAAATGCTTTTGAAGAACTTAAAGGTTGGGAAACACCAAACTTGCTCAAAAAATTGAATGAAGCTACAGATTTTTACTTTGATGAGATTTGTCAGATTCACATGCCAACCTGGTCAAATGGTCGAATTACTTTAGTAGGTGATGCGGCTTATTGTCCATCTCCCCTTTCAGGTCAAGGTACTAGCCTGGCTCTTGTCGGAGCATATGTACTTGCAGGAGAGCTGAAAGCTGCTAATGGTGATTACAACAAGTCCTTTATTTCCTATGAAAAAGAGATGAGAAATTTTGTTGAAAAAAACCAAAAAATAGGGCTTTTAACTGCTGGAGGAATGATTGAAAAATCAAACTTTAAAATTTTACTACGCAATGCAATGTTACGTTTTCCCATCTTAATGAATGGAATGTTTAAAATGATTACGAAAATGATAGCTAAAGCTGCCAACGAGATTGAACTGAAAGATTATTAAACTATTTTATTAATATTAATCATAAGGCTAGTTCAATAAAAGAATAAACGCTCAGAGTAAATTCTGAGCGTTGGTACGTTTAATTAATATCAAAATTTTTCTGAAGTACCTCTAATGTAAATTATCAACTTACATATTAACAACATTCCCTACATATTGATCACTGCCAAGCGAATTAACAAATTCCACTACTAATACCTAATTTCCTTTTTCTGTTGGGAATTGAAATTCTCTTTAGTCGCATATTGTTATGCACCTAAACTGCCATTTACTGCAACATTCTATGAAACTAGTTGAACAAAGGGTTTTTATAATGAAAAAACTTAACAATTTAATATAAAGAAATATCTTCCTTAATTTTAAATTTAAGTTTTCCATCTTCATCAATAGATTTTATTGTAATTAATATATTTCCAGAATAGCCACCTTCAAAATACCCAATAACTGTTTCTGTATGTAATTTACCTTTATTGTCTTTATACTGAAGTCTCATTGAACTCTCTCCAACATCCTTAGAGGGATTTACGTTTAGTTTATAGTCATTTTGTGAAGCAATTTTAGGTATCTTTATATCAGATTTACGATTATCATAGGTCAAATATATTCCCGTTACCTCTTTATTTGTTAGATTTTTTATTTTAATATCAAATCCACTTTGAAAAAGAAAATAACCTTTTATCCCTACTATCCCCGTTATTAAAATCGCTATTACAACTAAGATTTTTTTCATTCTTATCCCCTAATGGTTAAAATTAGAACTTTTTAACATTTCCATTTCATTAAATTATAACATTCTTTATTC
The DNA here is from genome assembly GCF_004138285.1 of Gottfriedia acidiceleris. Taxonomy (GTDB): domain Bacteria; phylum Bacillota; class Bacilli; order Bacillales; family Bacillaceae_G; genus Gottfriedia; species Gottfriedia acidiceleris_A. Next base: position 194,909 of record NZ_SCFN01000003.1, read on the forward strand.
AACTCTCCTGCCATTTAGTGCATAAAAAGAAGCCTTTAATCAAATTATGATTAACTGGAATCAAACTTCCATTCACTTTGGTGAGCCTTTGGAAAAACTATTACTATATTCATTCTTTTTCAATAAATCATAGAATAATATTAAAGTTCTAAAAATAAATTTTACAGAGATTAATTAGATGAGGGGGGAAATTTTGAAAATAGTAAAAAGAGCAATTTTAATAGTAGTATGCATTTTTGCATCCATTATTTTACTGATTGCTTCTTCTTTCGCTTTTTTAAATCTTTTAAAAATCAACGTTAATAAACCTACTTCACCACTGTCAGCTGGAATACGGGGTGTGAATTGGGCGGATGAGCGTGACAATTTTGTTGATGGCGTCATTTATGTAAGTGGACTGACCAAAAATGATACATATGATTCTGCCAAAGTAGTTGGCCGACAAATTATCGGGCAGATGTTCGACAAAACTGGTGCTAACACAGTCAGACTTCCCATTAATGAAGCTACAGTCGCAAATTATTGGAGTAATTATACAGGGGCCATTGATGCTGCGTTAGAGAGAGGGAAAGTAATTTTTTGCTATTGGCCACCGAAAAATGGAAAACCTGAAGATTTCAAAAAATATTTTAGCATGTGGAAAACTGTTATCCAAAAGTATGGAAACAACCCAAACTGTTATTTTGAACCTATTAATGAGCCCTACGGCTATAATACAAAAGATTTACGTAATCTCTATCATGATTGGCTAACAAGATTCAATGTTCCGAAGAAAAATGTAATTCTTGATGGAATTGGATTGGCCGCTCTCTATATTAATCCACTAGGTGATGACAAACGACTTGACGGAACAATGCTTGCCGTACACTGCTATGCGTTTTATGCAGGATATGTACATATTAATTCCCTTACAGAAACAGGATGGTCCAATATTTTAACAATTGAAATTGGAAAATACTCCGATCGTGCCATCATTACCGAATGGGGAGCACCAATGAAAAGCGGCTTGGATTATTCGGTAAAAAAGAACAAGAATGACATTAACTATGTTCGTGCAATGAGCAAAAAAATTAATACGATCGGTGCCGGAAGTGTTTATTGGCCGGGCTTGCGTGACGGGGATTCTTATAGTTTGATGGAGAAAAAAGTCATCAACAAACAAATCACTCTTAAAGTTACTAATCCAACCGGTCTTGAAAAATTGCAAGAATCCTGGGGTATGCCTATTCACTAAAATTATTCGAAAGAAGATGACCCCTTGAAGCTTGTTGAGGGGTCATTCTCAATTAAGATGACCTTTCATTAAGATAATCTATAATCGCTTGCTTTAATGAAATAATATAAAAATTGTTATTAGTTTCTCAAGGCCTAAATTGATCCCAGAAACATAATCAAACGGTTCTATTTTTCGTTTTTTTTTTAAACCTAGAAAAAATTTTTTTAAGTCAATTCCTGCTTAAAAACCTTGCTATTTCAACGTTTTTTAGACCGGGACAATTCGCGTCCACAGGGTGGGTAAAGTCCCTGGAGAAATAGTGATTCGAACGTGTTATAGTGGGTTTAGGAGGTGTTTCTAATGCAAATTTTAATCTGTAAAGAATGCGAAGAAACTATTGAGTACGCGGAGTATAAAAAAGTTGTGAAAATCTATTCAACTTGCGAAAACTGTAAAAATGAAACAGCAACTTCAACTGCAAAATAACATAGAACAAAAAAGCTAATTTTGTAATCAAGACCTTAAATAAGAATACTTAATTTTTAAGGGTTAAACAAAATATAATATATTATTGAAAATGAAAAAAAGGATCTTACAAAAGGATCCTTTTTTATCTATATACTGAAGTTCAATAGTTAGAATCCTTAAACGAATTTAAAATAGGAAGTTCGGGTGGATTAATTTCTGATGGAAGGTCATGAAAACTAAAAAAGCCTAACTCGAGCACTTCGCTTTCTTCTTTCTCTAATTGACCTGTATATTCAGTACATATATAAGTCGCAATTACATTATATACCTCATCTCCATGAGGATATTTATAATAAAACTCTTTTCCAGAAAAAATATTAAAAAACTCAAGGTTTAATGCTGTTAAACCAGTTTCTTCCTTCAATTCTCTTTTAGCCACTTCTTCTAAATTTTCTCCCAACTCTAATGATCCACCAGGTAATCCCCAAGTCTTATTATCTTTTCTTAATTGTAATAATACTCTTTTTTGTGAATCTAGTAGTATAACATTTGCACCTGCCATTAAGATAGGTCGGCTACCTACAACTTTTCTTAAATCCATAATATATCCCATTGATTTCTCCCCACTATAAGATGATAATGTTTAATTCAACTGTATCAAACAATTCCATTTTATACCACTTAACTGTCATTTACTCCCAAAAAACTAGCTGCAAGTCTTAAAATATACTTGTTCTCTTTATAACTTATAACCAACCAAGCAATGTTAATAAAAGGAATATTTTACCAATTAAATTACATATATATATTCTAGTTGTTTTAACTTTAAACAACAAAAGAAGGTTTAGATCAATCTATCTTTGTTAAAAGGAGAAAAGTGAATGAGGTTGAATCATTTAAATTTATGTGTTGATGATTTATCAGAAGCTAGACAATTCTTTGAAACATTTTTTGATTTTAAATTTTTAGAACAAAAAGGAAAAGCTCTTGTAGTGTTAAGTGATGAGCATGGATTTATTCTCGTGTTAAGTGATCCAAAGGCATTTAAGAGGCAAATGGAAATTAGATACCCTGAAGCTTTTCATGTAGGTTTTTTAGTGGAAACGTCAAGTGAAGTAGATCAACAGTATGCTCGTTTAATAGCTGGGGGCATCCAAATAGAAAAAGAACCTTATCCCATGAGAGGTAATAGTTATGGCTTTTATTTCACAACGTTTAATAATTTATTGATTGAAGTTTCTTGCCTTGACGATAGAAATGGCATGGTAAAAAAAATTCAAAAACTTAATGACACTCAATCTTAAGTAATTTTTAATGATAGATACAAGCTTCTTCTTTTAGGAAGCTTGTATTTATACTTTTTGTTATGTCAATAGATAACGAGAACACTTAACTTTGGCAATCAGTCTTTTATATTTAAGCAAGGACTAATTTTATTTGAAAACACCAATTATCAGCTTAATAAAACAACCACTGGAGTGTATAATTACCTCCGTGATTGTTTATAAACTCATATAAGTTAATTAAAAGTCACGGTACAATTTCAAAAATCGTACCCATGTTTAAATCCGTCACTTTCATAGAACCGTAAACCGCTAAATAGAGTTTTGTTTGATTTAGATTCGTTCCCAAACCTACATAATAGGCCGGTTTAGAACCAAAATCATAATCTGTTTGTATGACACTGAAATCACTTTGTTTACCATCTGGCCTTAATTTCGTATAAGCCAAAACTCCTTTAACCTGTGCATGAGATCCCTTTTGTACCAAATCGGTAAACACAACGCCACCAGTTAAACTAGGTATTTCATTTCCCATATATGACTGGACTCCTGTATGTGCAGTTCCTTCAAATTTATCTGGTCTTGGATCTTTATGAAAATAACTAGTTAAAGGTTGAAGACGGCTCGCTGAAAGCGTTACTGATTGATCGTAATAAGCGATTGTTTTCTCATCTAAATCTGGATTTTCGGTGCATCCTTTTATTGTCGAAGTAGGAAAAGCACCTTCCCAACCTCTCCAACCGAAGTTAATAAATCCTTCCATCTCAGATTCAGAATTCATGTGGACTAACTGAGAGACTGGTATTGGTTTATAATGAACAAATGAAAAAAGCGACTCGACTAAATCCTGACCGACATTTCCAACATATTTAATATATTGATTATAAAATCTTTGATATGAAATACCTGTTATATTACGAACCCCTTTAGCTATTACTGTGAGTGTTTCTTGAATACTTGTTGGAAGTTCATTAAAACGAGTGACAATAGGTGGATTATTGCCGTTTATGTTTTTATCTACATCAATTTCAATTATTTTACCCGCAATTTCCAAATTTTCTTGGCTTAGGTTAAACGGATCATAGCCTGATCCACCATCTCCTGTTGTTAAAACAAGTTTACTTGTTTCGGGTGAAAAATTTAAGGTGTTAAGTCCATTATGATTCAAGAAGGGTCTTCTGATGTTCAATAATGTCCGTCGTTTTTGAGGCTGACCACTTGATTGTAGAACCCATTCTTCAACTGTATCAATATGGTCATATTGAGTTTCCCTATTTAGCCATTTCAAATTTAATGTTTTGGGATCACAGGGATTAGGTTTAAAAGAGTTAGAAAGAGCACCTGGCCCCTGAGAACCAGCTACTGAATAATGAAGATAAAACTGCCCATTATGATAAAAATTAGGATGAAATGCTAACCCAAGCAATCCGCGTTCATCATAGCCTCCAGACTCACCTAATTTTAATACCCGAGGGCGAATATCTAAAAAAGTCCTGATTTCTCCATTTCCTATGTAAAAGAGCTCTCCTACCTGTGTTGCAATAAATAATCTTTCAACTGAATCACCTGGAAGAATAGTTGTTTTCATAACGGTTGGTAAATTAATCTTACTAACTACAGGACGTAAATTAACTTTAACTTTTAACAACTAACAAGACACCTCCTTTATATTATTTTCTTCTATAAAATTATGATGGGAATAGTTCTATTAGTACCGAAATTCATTTCAAATAGAATGATAGTTTCTTTAAGTCTTTATTGTTAAAATAAGGGGCATATACCTGTACATTTGTTTTCATCAATTTGTCTTTTTAGTAGAAAGGAAGAAGTAACTTTGATAACTGCAATATTTATTTTTTTATTAGCCGGTTTAGCTGAAATTGGCGGAGGATACCTTATATGGTTATGGCTAAGAGAAGGTCAATCTGCTTATTTAGGATTAATCGGAGGCATTATTTTGGCAGTTTATGGTGTCATTCAACGTTCCAAATTTTTCCATCATTTGGTAGAGTTTACGCTGCCTATGGAGGCGTATTTATCGTTCTTTCAATTTTATGGGGCTGGGGTGTTGATAAAAAATCACCTGATTTATATGATTGGATCGGTGCAGTAATCTGTTTAATCGGTGTGTCTGTCATTTTATGGGCACCTCGTAATTAATACCCTTTCGTAATAATAGCAAATCGACAATTTAGCCGATTTTTTATTTAACGATTTTGAAGGATAGTACAATAAGAAATTGAACTATTTTATTAAGGCTTTTATTATTAAGGAGGGAATAAATTGTCATTACAAGTGGGCGATATTATTACATTTGAACGAACTTTTACGGTAGAAGACGTTGAATTGTTTACGAAGATTTCTGGTGATGCAGGCGCTCACCATATCACGCCTGATGAACAAGGAAGACTTGTCATTCAAGGTTTGTTGACTGCAACTTTACCAACTAAAATAGGTGGAGATCATAACGTACTAGCACGAACAGTAAATTTCGAATTTTTAAGACCAGTTTACTCAGGAGATACAATATCCTGTGAAGTTACAATTGAAAAATTTGAAAAAAAAGAGAATAGAATATCTATCATGTCATCCTTCATATGTACAAATCAGAATAAAAAACAAGTATTAAGTGGGAGCTTTGCAGGAGTAATATTATAACCCTCCTATATAAGGAAATGAATTTAATGGACCAAAATACGGCAGAAATGGCGAAGAACTTAAAAATTTTACATCTATTATTCTTTATAATAAATTATAAAACGAGTACACTGCAGTGGAAACTAGCATTCTTCTTTTCTAGCAACTAAATGTAGGATGCCCGGCAATGACCAAAGTCTCAGAACGCGAACATCCTACAGTTGACAACTTGGGCAAAAATCAAAATCACTCTATTAATTTTGATATAAAGACTGTAATGCCAAATGTTCTAAATCTTTTTTCACATATATATCATATTGAGTATTCTCATTAAATCTCCTACCACTAAAATTCATCGGTAATTTCGTCTTATACTCAATCCCATTCTTCTTCAATTTACCAATAATCTTAAAATAGTTTTGATAACCATTTGTAGTATAGATTAACTTCCACTTCCGGTTTAAATATAATTGAATGAAACTATACAGTACGATCATGATAAATACATAGATTGCTAGATATAACATATTTAGTCCCTCCAATTTATACTTTTTATTTAACATATTAAATGCCTACTAGTTTTTATGTATGGATTTTAGAAAATTATTAATTTAATTCATCCCTTCTATTTAAGTAAAAACACTCCAGTAAATGAATACTGGAGTGTAAAAGTATTTAAAAGAATCCTAGTTTACTCGGAGAATAACTAACTAGCAAATTCTTTGTATTTTGATAGTGGTCCAACATCATTTTATGCGTTTCACGACCTACTCCTGAATTTTTATACCCACCAAAAGCTGCATGTGCAGGATATGCGTGATAGCAGTTTACCCAAACTCGACCTGCTTCGATGTTGCGTCCGAATCGATAAGCAGTATCCATATCACGAGTCCAAACACCCGCTCCTAATCCATATAATGTATCATTTGCGATTTCCAATGCCTCTTCTTTTGTTTTAAATGTAGTAACCGAAACAACAGGACCAAATATTTCTTCTTGGAATACTCTCATTTTATTGTTCCCTTTAAAAATTGTAGGGTTTACATAAAAACCATCTTTCAATTCTCCATCAAGAACATTGCGACTACCACCAACTAAAACTTCTGCGCCTTCATTCTTACCAATTTCAAAATAAGATAAAATCTTATTCAATTGCTCATGCGAAGCTTGGGAACCGATCATTGTTTGAGGATCCAATGGATTTCCTTGTTTAATCGCTTTAACACGTTTTACCGCTCTATCCATAAATTCCTCATAGATTGATTCATGAATAAGCGCTCTTGAAGGACATGTACATACTTCTCCCTGATTTAAAGCAAACATCGTAAAGCCTTCAAGTGCTTTATCGAAAAACTCTTCATTGTCTACTACATCTTCAAAGAATATATTAGGAGATTTACCACCTAATTCTAATGTAACAGGAATTAAATTCTTTGAAGCATATTCCATAATTAGTCGGCCAGTTGAAGTTTCACCAGTAAATGCAATTTTCGCAATTCGATCACTTGAAGCTAATGGTTTACCTGCTTCAAGTCCAAATCCGTTTACAACGTTTACAACTCCAGGTGGCAATAAATCTTGAATTAGTTCCATTAAAACTAACACAGAAGTTGGCGTTTGCTCAGCCGGTTTTAGAACAACACAATTCCCTGCAGCAAGAGCTGGAGCAAGCTTCCATACAGCCATTAGTATAGGGAAGTTCCAAGGAATGATCTGACCAACAACCCCTAATGGCTCTTTATAATGATATGCAACTGTATCACCATCAAGTTCACCGAGTGATCCTTCTTGGGACCTGATACATCCAGCAAAATAACGGAAATGGTCTATTGCTAAAGGAATATCTGCAGCTAAAGTTTCACGAACAGGTTTACCATTTTCCCAAGTTTCAGCGACAGCAAGATATTCTTTATTCGCTTCCATACGATCAGCAATCTTATGTAATATATTTGCTCTCTCAGTTACTGATGTTCTCCCCCATTTACCTTTTGCACCATGTGCTGCATCAAGTGCTTTTTCGATATCTTCCGAAGTCGATCTAGCCACCTCACAAATGACTTGTCCAGTTACAGGCGATACATTTCCAAAATACTGTTCTCTTACTGGTCTTACCCATTCCCCACCAATAAAATTGTCATAACGATTTTTAAACGTAATTAATGAACCGGATTTTCCAGGTGTTGCAAATACCATAATGATTCCCCCTTAATAGCTTGTCTATATAAACTTATGAATTGGTATCTATAACTATGACTAATAATACATCTTTAATTTAATAGAAATATTTTGATTCAAAACGAATAATTAGATAGAATGATAGAAGTGTTAAAAATCTGTTAGAAAATGAGGGGTAACTGTGCGTAAAAACTTCGTAGATATTTTATATCTCCTTGTTGGATCAGCCATATTTGCAGTCGGTGTTAACTTCTTTGCAATACCGAATAAATTAGCTGAAGGTGGCTTTACCGGCATTACGATGATTACTTATTATCTATTTAACTGGTCACCTGATGTCGTATATTTTGTTTTAAATGCTTCCTTGTTAATAATTGGATATAAATATTTAAAGAAACAACTAATAATATATACAGTTATTTCCATAGTAGCGATTTCATTTTTCTTACGTATTACGGACGGTTATGGCGTACCAACAAGCGAAACTTTACTAGGTACTATTTTTGCTGGTGTTTTAATTGGACTAGGTTTAGGAATTGTCTTTCGTGCAGGTGGTACAACAGGTGGTTCCACGGTTCTAGCTCAAATGGTTCATCAATCCTTTGGGTGGAGTATTAGTAAATCATTACTATTGTTTGATTTAATTGTCGTTTTAGGTGGTTATTTTGTAATCGGCTTTGAGAAAACGTTATATACTGTCATTTCTATTTATATCGGTATTAAAGTTTTGGATTTTATTATGGAAGGGTTAAATCCTAAAAAAGCGATTACGATTATTTCCGATCAAGCGAATGAAATTGCACAAATCGTATCAAATGAAATGAATCGAGGAGTAACGATTTATCCTGCAAAAGGCCACTTCTCTGGCATAAGAAAAGAGTCCTTATACATTATTCTTAATAATAAAGAACTATTTGAACTAAAAAAAATAATTCACACAATCGACCCAAATGCGTTTGTCGTTATTCATGATGTAAATGATGTGTTGAAAGCAGGATAAAAGGTTTAGGTAAAGCAAAAAACAAATCGCGTTAAGTAATCAAACTTAAGTGATTTGTTTTTTTAATTTGTATTGGTTTCGCTTTTATGGTGACACATTATTTTCGGCAACTACTAAACAATGCTAATAAGTCATTGTTTGGTTTTATAAACATTCTAGGCGTTTTTTTAATTTTAAAGATTACACACAAAGCAATAACTTATATTGTTTTTCCTTTTATATCTACACTTAACCTTTCATTTATTCCATCTAGTTCCTTTTGTAATGTAACGATTTTTAAGATTTGAGCTTTCTTTTCTTCATCCGTATCTTTTTCTTCTGCATTCATTGCAGCTATTTCTAGTTGTAATTTAATTCGTTCATTTAATAAAGTTTGCTGATCGTTTGAGATGTTCTGTCTACCGTTCCATTCTGCAAAAGATCCTTTGAATTCATAAAGATTTCCATTTTCAATATGAATTACACGATTTGAGACCTTTTTTAGTAAATATGGGTCATGTGACACTACAACTACTGCTCCAGGATAGGCAGCTAATGCTTCTTCAATTCTTTCTCTCGTGTGAATATCTAAATAGTTTGTTGGCTCATCAAGCACTAGTAGATTAGCATCAGAAAAGTATAACTTTACGAAAGCAACTCTACATTTCTCACCCATGCTTAATTGAGCAATATTTTTGTAAACATCCTCTCTTCTAAAAAGGAAACAGGCTAAAATTGTTCTGGCTTCTGTTTCAGTCATATTTGGAAGTGATAAAATTTCATTTAAAATTGTTGATTCCTCATTTAAAGCTTCAAGTTCCTGCATAAAGTAACCTATTTTTAATTGAGGGTTATGTCGTACAGATCCATTATTAGGAGTCATTAATCCTGTTAATAATTTCAAAAATGTAGATTTTCCAGAGCCATTTTTTCCGATTACAGCTAATCGATCTTCTCGATTTAGAATAAAATCAACCTGGTTAAATAACGATTTTTCATCATATGAAAAATCAACTTTTTCAAATGTAATCATTTGTTTAGCTGAAAATGAATCATTTTCAAAGCTTGCTGAAATTGTTTTAGTTTCTTTTGGTTTTTCTACTTTTCTTTTCTCTAATCGTTCTAAATCCTTTTCTTTTGATTTAAACCTTAATGCGTTTTTTGCCGCTTGTTTCTTAGCAAAAGGGTCACGTTCACTAGCCGCATTATGAGAGCTTGTAAACCATTGTTTATATTGATTAATTGTTTCAATGAGTTTTTTCTTTTCCGCTTCTTGTTTCTCATATTGTGCTTGTTGAGTTTTTCGCTCATGTTCTTTTTGTATTTTGTATGTTGAATAGCCACCATTATACTTAGATGTACCAATATCCGTTAATTCTACAGTAACAGTCGCAACATCATCAATGAATTGTCGTTCATGAGAAATAAAAAGTACACTACCTTTAAAGTTTTGTAACCATTCCGTTAACCATTGAATTGACTCAGTGTCTAAATGATTTGTTGGTTCATCCAAAATTAACAGTTTTGGTTCCTTCATCATGATTTTTGCTAATTTGACTTTTGTTTTTTGTCCTCCACTTAAGTGACTGAATGGGATATTCCATAACTCCTGCGGTAATTGAAATTTCTTTAAAACTTGATCTATTTTTGTTTCCCAATCATAGCAATCTAATTCTAAATATTTACTTAAACTCTCGTTATATTTAGCAAGATTTTGTTCGTTAGACAAATCAAGTAAATACTTTTCTAAATTCTTTTTGATAAGATATCGCTCTTGATCAAATGATTCGATCACTTCCCTTGCTGAAAAGTTTTCCTGATTCTCTTCATCGGTTAAAAGCCATCCAATTTCATCTTTTGAATAGTGGATTTGCAGCATTCCTTTTTTCAATGGGATATTACCTAAAAGGGCATTAATAAATGTTGACTTTCCAACTCCATTTTCACCAATTAATGCTACCCTTTCACCTTCTTTTATGTCTAAGTTTCCATTTTTAAAAATTGTTTTTCCATTTAATTCTATTTCTATATTCGATGCTTTTATAATAAACATATACTTCACTCCATCCGATTTTAAAATATCACTCTGCTTAAAAATTCAATCGTTAACCAGAGAAAATAAAAAACACACAAGCAGTATCTGCCTGTGTGTAAATTGGATGTGATTTAATAAGCCGTGTATATATAAATATATACGTTAGAATATATTTCAAATGAAATGTAATAGTAAATAAACCATGTATTTAAGACAATGGATTAATTTAATATTAGTATAGGCTCATAAATAGACATAGTTATCCAATTTCTCTGATTTCAGGCAGAGTACTTTTTTGCTATAAAATTCGTTAGCTTAAAAAGTTATCGGATATTGTACATAGTGTCTAAATTTGATGCCTCCTTAAAAATATTAATTTAATCTTAGCTTACTTTTAGTATGAATTCAATGGTTTCTTTTTATTCTTTCCAAATTAATGCCAATTCCTTACTCAATTTCTTTCTTAATTGGCGACTTTCTAATCGTTTAAATGCTAATTGCTGTAATTTAATTTCTTCCTCAGTTTCTGGTATTACCTCTACTACTTTATGTGGTTTTCCATCTTTTAGTGCAACAAATGTTACGAAACATGTTGCAGCAACTCTTTTTTCACCTGAAAGTAGGTCTTCGGCAGTAGCTCGAACAAATACTTCCATTGAGCTTGAGCCTGTTAAGATCACGAACGATTCATAATATATGCAGTCACTTTCGCGAACTGGGCATAAAAATTCTACTGAATCCATCGATGCGGTTACACATTCCATTCTCGAATGCTTTGTAGCTGAAATGGAGGCAATTAAGTCCATTGCGGCAAGCATTTTTCCTCCGAATAATGTACCATGGTTATTTAAATCAGTTGGAAATATTCTACTACTATCAAATACTCTGGATTCTTTTACATATCTACCATTCATCGATTTCACCCTATCATTAAATAATTGAATAATATTTTTCTCGAACTTTTTTCGCAGATTTTACCATATTTGATAAGGCATCTATTACCTCAGTTTCATTACGCGTCTTTAAACCACAGTCTGGATTAACCCAAAATCTATTTGCATCACACACTTTTAATGAACTAATAATATTTTCTTCCATTTCTTCAACCGACGGTACCCTCGGACTATGAATATCATACACGCCTAAACCAATTCCAAATGGATAAGGCGACTCAGATAAATAAGTAGAAAATTCTTGATGACTTCTTGCATGTTCAATTGAAATAACATCCGCATCTAAATCAATAATTGTGTCCATAATATCGCTAAAGTTGCTATAACACATATGAGTATGTATTTGCGTTTCATTACGGACTCTTGATGTAGCTAAACGAAATGCTCTAGTTACCCAATGTAAATATTGATTCCAATCTTTTTGCTTCAAAGGTAAACCTTCTCGAATTGCAGGTTCATCAACTTGAATAATTGAAATGCCAGCAGCTTCAAGCGCTTTTACTTCTTTACGTAAAGCTAATGCAATTTCATTTGCTATTTCCTCTCTTGTACGATCCTCACGAACAAACGACCAATTTAATATTGTAACTGGACCCGTTAACATTCCTTTGACTGGTTTAGTTGTGATACTTTGTGCATACTCAGTTTCATTTACAGTAATTGGCTTTGTAAATTCCACTTTACTAAAAATAATCGGGGGTTTAACGCATCGTGATCCATAAGATTGAACCCATGCTTTTTTTGTAAATGCAAATCCCTCTAGTTTCTCACCAAAATATTCAACCATATCCGTACGCTCATACTCACCATGTACTAATACATCCATTTCAATATTTTCTTGAATTTCAATCCATTCTTTAATTTTCAATTTAATTTGATTCATATATTCTGAATCATCGATCGTTCCTTTTCGCCATTGCTGTCTTATTTGTTTAATTTCCTTCGTTTGAGGGAAGCTTCCAATTGTAGTCGTTGGTAAAATCGGTAAATTCATTACTTTATTTTGTAATGGATATCTTAAATGAAATGGTACTGGTCTTCTAAAATCTTCTTCATTAATGGATTCCAATTCATTACGGGTTGAGTGATTTTTTTCGCTAAGCTGTTTTAAATTTACTAAACAATTACTCGCATATTTAACTTCATTATCAAACATGCTCGCTTTGTTTATTAATAAACTTTTTAGTATAACTAACTCTTCTAATTTTTCATCGGCAAACGATAATGCCTCGAATAATGTTTCATTTAATAAATTCTCTTCAATTTTTGTAACTGGTACATGAAGCAAACTACAAGATGGTTGAATCCACCATTCCTTTGGACTTACTTCTTTTTTGAGAGAATTTAAAAAATCAATGGAATCATTTAAATCATTTCTCCAAATATTACGTCCATTAAGTATTCCTACGCCTAGTACTTTGTCATTTGGAAATCCGAACTCATGTATTGACTTTAAATTTCCATCTTTACCGTGAACAAAATCAAGACCAATGCCCGCTACTGGGAATGAAATTAGTTCTTTATATTGTTCAACTGCTTCAAAGTAAGTTTGAAGCATTATTGATAATGAAGGTACAGCTTTTGCAATTTTGTCATAGACTTCTTTCATAAAACGAATATCTTTGTTTGATTCTTCTAGCACAAAACATGGTTCATCAATTTGTACCCACTCAACACCTTCATTCTCAAGCTCTTTAAGCATTTGAATATAAAGGTTTACTAGATTATTAATTATGTTGCGTTTTTCTTCTTCTTGGTAACCTTTTGCTAACTGTACAAATGTATAGATTCCTAGAATGACAGGTTTCGTTTTTATACCAAGCTCAAGTAGTGCCTCTTTGTATGCTTCTAATGGCTTATTGAATAGTAATCTTGATTGCTTGTCTTTTTGATATTCAGGAACGATATAGTGATAGTTTGTATTAAACCATTTCGTCATTTCGCAAGCTACAATGTTTTTACTACCTCTTGCTAATGCAAAATATGTATCTAGACTTGGTCTTTCATTTATTTCACCAAATCGGCTAGGAATCCAACCAAACATAGTAGCAAAATCTAGCACATGATCATAAAACGTAAAATCATTTACAGGGACTAGCTCCACACCTAAATCATGCTGTTTCTTTATTGAGCTTAATCTCAGTGATTTCATTTCTTTTTCAAATTCTTCTTGATTAATTTTCTTTTGCCAAAAGCTTTCTAACGTTTTTTTCCATTCACGATTTTCACCAATTCTCGGATATCCTAGATTACTTATATGTACCACTTTTTCCCTCTCCTTTTAACTAAAATAAAAAAGCATTTTTATCTCATAAGAGACAAAAATGCCTTTAAGTTGGAAAACATAAATAATTAGAATACGTTAACTTAAGCTTTCTTTCCATAAGGCACCTCCCTATCTCTCGTAGGTCAAACAGCGTCGTTAGAATAGGCAGGTCTCCTGACTTAAGAATCTTTGTAAATAAAAGCCTTCCTTATATTAATAAGTGGCATCTTCTTATTTACTCCTCTATTACAGTGGCGGGACCGTGTTGGAATTTAACCAAACTTCCCTTTTAAGTAAATGATTTCAAACTTTGAACTTCATTTACACCTATTCCCTACTATTTAGTTTTCATCATTTTGTCATAAAATGCAAAAATAGTCAAAATATTTATTATTTATTTTCCGTACTTTTTTAAAAAAATTTTTATTTTAAGTTAAATAAATACTATCGATTTAGTTATTCAGGCAATAAAAAAAATGCGTTCGTATTATAAAATCATCCAGTTTAATTACTGTTTGATAGAATAATACGAACGCATTGATTGTTGAAAAAATTTATATTTTTATTGAATACCTATAGTCAAAGGAACATCTTACCTTCAAACTAAGTGATTTATCAGTTAGCTACTTCTTCATCTGCTTGAGCATCTAATGGAACACGTTTTCCAATACCGAAAGCATAAAAACAAATGACAAGGATTGCCAAGAAAATTATCCCTACAATAAGTGAGATACGTGTGTCATCATTAAACCACATACCGATTAATACCAAAACTAAATAGGCTAACGTTAAGTAGTTAGTAAATGGCGCAAAAGGCATTTTAAAAGGATGATTCTTAATTTCATCTCCCTTTACTTTTCTGAAACGAATATGACTAATTAGAATGACAAACCACGGGATCATCCCAGGAAGTACGCTTGCACTGTATACATACACGAATAAGTTTTTTGGTGCAATAAAATTTAAAATAACGCCGATTACTAAACCAACTAGTACACCAATCGTACCAAATAAAGGCACTCCGTTATTTGAGATTTTTGTAAAATATTTTGGTGCTTGTCCATTTATACCTAATGTATAAAGCATGCGTCCTGCACTATATATACCACTGTTACAGCCAGACAATGCAGCAGTGATTACTACAAAGTTAATAATTCCAGCTGCAGCTGTAATACCAAATTTTGCAAAAGTTACAACAAACGGGCTACCAATTGAATTTAGTTGATCCCAAGGGAAAACTGTTACAATTACAAAAATAGCACCAATATAGAAGATTAATATACGCCAAATAAGACTTTGAATCGCTTCTTTTAATGTTTTTTTCGGATTTTCTGCTTCTCCAGCTGTAATACCAATTAATTCAACGCCTTGATAAGCTCCAACAACTAGTGAAAGTGCAAAGAAGAAACCTGACCAACCACCTGTAAAGAAGCCGCCATTTTTCCAAAGGTTAGATATTCCAATCGCATTTCCTCCGTTTCCTAAGCCGAAGAAAATAAGACCAAAGCCCGCAACAATCATCAATAAAATCGTAACGACTTTAATCATTGCAAACCAAAATTCAAATTCACCAAATGATTTAACGGAAATTAAATTTGCTGCACCTAGAATCCCAATTGCAATAATTCCTGGTATCCAAGCTGGTAGGTCTGGAAACCAGTACTTCATATATGCCCCAACTGCTATAATTTCTGACATTCCAACAATTACCCACTGGAACCAGTTACTCCAAGCAGTCATATACCCTGCTAAAGGGTGTATATATTTATGGCCAAATGTCGCAAATGAACCTGTACTTGGCTCAACGTATAACATTTCCCCCATTGCACGCATAATGAAGAAGATAAAAATCCCCGAAATTGCATAAGCAAGCATTACTGATGGGCCTGTCCAATGAATTGTACTCGTCGAACCCATAAATAAACCTACACCGATTGTACCGCCTAATGCAATCATCTGAATATGGCGCGCTTTCAATCCTTTTTTCAATTCCTTTTGTGCCATTCTATTTCCTCCCTTTTCTGATGAAACAAGTGTCACTTTTTGAATCAATCTTAAAAACTTCTCCCCTAAAACCATTACTAACTTATTAAGAAAATTTACAGTTAAAAAGCTTCTTAATTCCCCTAAAATTAACTTATCTTTCGAATTGAACTAGGAATATCTTCCTTATTTTTCTTACGTAAAATACTAATAAAATAACCAATAAAACCACCAATAATAGCTGGAAATATCCAACCTAAACCTAAACTATACAACGGGAGGTACTTAGTGAAGAAATGATGAATTACTTCAATTTGTATTCCAGCTGAGTTTAATCCATCAAATAGACTCACAATAAAAGTTAAGATCAAACTGCCTTGATATACTTCTGACCTACCTTTAAATGTATAGTGTAAGAATGTTAAGAAAATTAAGGATATAGCGATAGGATATAGTGTCATTAATACAGGAATTGAAACTTTAATTAACTGTGTTAAACCTATATTTGCTATAAGTGTACTAAATACAGTCATAATGATCGCAATTTTTTTGTAAGAAATGGCTGGAAACAATTCATGAAAAAAAGTAGAACAAGCAGTGATTAGACCTACACTCGTAGTCAAACATGCCACTGTAATCATTAAACCTAATAATATTGCCCCATAAGAACCAAAATAATAGTCTGAAACTTTCGCTAAAACTTCAGCTCCATTATCTAATCGACCAAGTTTCTCAACACTTGAAGCGCCCATATAAGAAAGAGCAGAATAGATTATTGCTAAAAGTGAAGCAGCTATTGCTGTTGACTTTCCACAAACGATCATTAGCTGTTTTTTAGTAGTAACTCCTTTTCCTTTAATTGCGTTTACAATAATAATTCCAAAAACAAATGCTACAAGAGCATCCATTGTTAAATAACCTTCTTGAAAACCTTTAAAAAACACATTTGCTGTGTAACCTTTAAATGGCTCTTGAAATCTTCCAATTGGATGAACAATAGCGATAACAACAAGCAATCCGATAAACGTTAATTTAATAGGCGTTAGAAATTTTCCAACTACATCAATAATCTTTGTAGGATTAAGTGATAACAAGCATGTAACTGTGAAAAATAAGATTGTAAATATGATTAATGCACCAGGACTTGCATCATTTGATAAAAAGGGTTTAACACCAATTTCAAACGATACATTCCCTGATCTAGGGATAGCAAAAAAAGGACCAATTGCTAGATAGAGAACCGTAGTAAATACAATACCAAACAACGGATGTACACGTCTAGCTAAAGATTGCAAATTTTTTTCACCCGAAAAAACAAAAGCTGTAACACCTAACAATGGTAATCCAACGCCAGTAACTAAAAAACCTGCATTGGCTATCCATACGTTTTTTCCGGCTAACTGTCCAAGTATGGGTGGGAAAATTAGATTTCCTGCTCCAAAAAACAGTGCAAATAACATAAAACCTAGAATGATTATAAAAGTATTAGGTACTTTTGGTGACATAAACAACAACTCCGATTAATAATTTGTATAAAGTTCCCAATTGGACTAATTTTCAGACCAAACAATCTTACCTCACATTTTCATCAAATTCAATAAAATTATACTATAATAAGATATTGTTTCTTCGCGTGATTATATTTTGTCACAATTTTTTCAAATTTATAGAACCCAATTCAGTCGATTCTCTTTAGATTTGTTGCTTGTAGGGCAGTTAAGTTGGGATTTACGAGAAATATTAGTCACAAAAAAAGCACCCAAGTCGATAAACTGGGGTGCTTTTTCATGCTGTTGAAAAAAGAATTTGTCAATAAAATTGTTGGATTGATCATTGATAAGTAAGTTGTCTCATATTAATTTCCACATTTTGGAAGAACAGTTTTTTAAAAATTATTGAATAAAGTCATAAATATTCTTTACTAGTAATAAACAGGTTACTGTAATGAACAACGCACGAACATAACCGCTTCCTTTTTTTATCGCAAATTTCGATCCACAAATCGCACCGGCAATTTGTGCAATTCCCATTATTATTCCATAAGTGTAGTTTACTTGTCCTAAAAACATAAACATTAACAATCCAGCAATATTACTACTAAAGTTTAAAAATTTTGCATTACCTGCAGCCTTTAAAAAATCAAAACCAATCAACAAAAAAGCAAATATTAAAAATGATCCTGTTCCAGGTCCGATGAACCCATCATAGAAGCCAATCGCAAATATCGTAACTAAAAAAATAATGAAATGATAAAAGGATAACTTTTTTGGTGTTGAAATACTTCCCCAATCTTTCTTGAAAATAGTAAATATTGCTACTGCTCCGAGCATAATTAACATCAATGGCTTAAGCAATTCAGGGTTTAGCAAATGTACAGTGTATGCACCCAATAATGAGCCAACAAATGAGAGTGGAAAAAATCTAGACACTGATTTTAAATCAAGTTTACCAGAACGATAAAACATGTATGTACTTGTAAGAGAGCCAATTGTCGATGCTAGTTTGTTGGTAGCTACTGCCGCAGCAGGATTCAGCCCAGTGAATAGTAATGCAGGTAGTGTTATCAACCCACCACCCCCAACAACAGAATCAATAAATGACGCTAAAAATCCAAAACAAATTAAAATAATTAATAACGATGAGTCTAAATGCATTTCAATCAACCTCTCCATATAGTCACTACTGAAATAGTAACTAACTAATTGCTATCTGTAAATAGTTATTGTAAATTTATTACATAAACAAAAAATAGGAGTGCGAAAAAGTGGAAGATCTAGTGCAACAGCTCAAAAAATTAGGTTTTAACGAATATGAAGCCAAATCTTATGTATCACTCGTTAAACAAGGTCCCGTTACAGCCTACCAAGTTAGCAAGGATTCGGGTATACCAAGAGCACGTATTTACGATGTGTTAGGTAATCTTGTTGAAAAAGGAATTGTCTTGAAAGAGGAAATAAATGACACGGCACGATATTCACCTCTGCCCGTTGAAATCTTTTTACAGAAGGCCCAATCAGAGTGGCAATCTACATATTCGGTAATAAGTGACTCTTTAAAAGGTCTAGAAGCTTTTGGTGAAAAAATGGACAACCGTGTAATTACTTTAAAGGACTATAAAACGATTATTAACTATTGTGAGACGTTAATAAAAAAAGCAGAAAAACGGATTGTGATTTCAATGTGGGACGAAATGTATGAGGTTTTGAAAAAGGAACTGGTTTATGCGACTAAAAAAGCAACCATACAAGGAATTACTCTACACGTCGAAAATCCAATTGGAAAACTAGAAAGTCATCGCATTACACCATTTACTGAGACCAAGTCTACAGATCATTGGTTTATTTTATCGATCGATTCTAAAGAGATGATTTATGGACCATCAATTGAGGAGCGTAGTGTTGCTTTTTATACAAATGATCCAGTTCATATTTACTTATTAGAGGACTATATATGGCATGATGTACTAGTGAATAGACTTGTTCGACGTAGCCAAGACGACTTAGAGAAATGGATTACTTCTGAGCGAAGAGCCTTTTTCATGGAATAATAAGCAAATTCAAAGAACAAATAAAATAAAGCATAAGTATCTTAATGATCTTATGCTTTGTTTCAGTCTATTGACTGATATCCCAAATTTTGTTAATAACCCTTTTAAAAGGTTTGAATAAAATTGAAATTTTAATACTGACAATTCCTTAATGCAATTGGATTAAGAACTGATTATTGAGCTAGGCTGCTATCTGGCATTTTCTTAAGTTTTCTTAAGTAAGGAATCATTAGAATAGCACCCATAACGAATGTAATCCCCTCAGTTAGTGTTAAAGACCAAATTATGCCATTTAATCCATAAAAATGATGTAAGATGATGACAACTGGTATGAAAAGAACACCTTGTGTAATTGACATTATTCCTGTTGAAAGCCCTTCACCAGACGCTTGGAAGATGCTAGTGAATAAACCGGTAAATCCGTTAAATACAGATGAAATAAGTTGAGCTGTTAAGATTAGTGCTCCAATACTTAACACGGCTGAATCAATTGTAAATAAACCGAGTACTTGAATTTTAAAAATATATACAATTCCACCAAATATAATTGAGATTCCGCCAATCCATAATGTTAACTCTTTTAATGTTTCATATAGGCGCGGTTTATTTTTTCCACCGAAGTTATAAGCAATTAAAGAAATAGCCCCTATAAATAAGCCCATCGTAATAAACTCTGGGAGTTGTGCAATTCTTACTGCAATTCCAAAACTTGCTACAACATGCTCGCCGTATTCAATGGAATAATTGTTTAATAGTAAAGTTGTAACAATCATAAATGACATTTTAAATAACTCTGGAACACCGACTTTATAGATTTCTAATTGATCGATTATTGATACTTTCCAATGCTTTAAGAAACCTCTTAAAGTTTCACTTTTTCTATCTAAAAACCAAATGTAGTATATGCTTGCCGCAATATTTGCTAAAACCATAGAAAGAGCAGCACCCATTACATGAAGGTTTAAAACTAAAATGAATAACACGTCAAATATGATGCTAAAAATAACACTAATAAACATTCCATACATCGATTCTTTTGCTGCACCCTCAGAACGCACAATTTGTTCTAATGCAAAGTTCAAAATAAATGCAAAGCCACCAATAAAAAGCGTGATAGTATATTGTTTTGTATAAAGCAATGTTGTAGCGTCCGCTCCCAACAAATGAACAATTGGACTAACAAATAGTAAAGCAATTACTGCAATAATCAAGCCACATATAATACTCATATAAAATGCATAACCTGCTACAGATTTCCCTTTCTGAAGATTTCCTTCACCTAAGAGACGAGTAACAAAAGTTCCTGCACCAACCCCAAATACATTCCCAATCGCCATTAGCACCGTAAAGATCGGTAAGCCTAATGTAATGGCGCTTAACATCGCAGTATCATGAACTAAACCGATAAAAAATACGTTTATTAAGTTATAGATTGTACCAGCAGAAATCCCAATCATCATTGGAATACATAAACGAGCTAACGATTTTCGTATCGGTGCTTCTTTTAAATAATAAATATTAGATTGATCCACTACAAATTCTTCCATTTTATTCCATCCTCCCGAATCTTAATCTTTTTTATTTTGGTTTAAGATCATAATTTTTGTTTATTTATAATTAGAATTCTAACTTTTAGACTTCTAACAATTTGACAATACGACCCTAATGGCCGTAGTCACTTAAAGGTTCGAATCAATCTTTTTCAATAGGCGTAAAAATTCATTTTTTTCTTCTTCAGTCAATGGCTCTGTTAATCGTGATTCCATTGCCAAAAACATATCATCAATCTGATTAACGATTTCTTTACCTTTTTCTAATACGAAGATTTGTTTCTGACGTTCGTTATCAGCTTGAATTTTTCTACCAATGTATCCATTCTTTTCAAGTCCTTGAAGCATGCTGGTTATACTTGCACCTCTTCGATTAAATGCATCTGCTAAATCCTTTTGAATTAAACCTCGATCCTGATGCTCAGCAATATAACTGATCATCCTACCTTGTTGTGGATTTACTTCAAGTTCTTTCGTACGATACGACAATTGATCTCGTACCTTATGCATAATGGTACTAAGAAGTCTTGTATAAGGTGTATCAATCAAATCGTTCACCTCCGAATAATTAGATTTCTAACTGTCTGAAACAAATATAACTCGGTGGGAGATCTATGTCAATCAAAAAGATAGAATTCTAACAATTAGATTTTAAACTTTTAGGGATTTGTCATACTTCAAATTGATTGTTAAAATCGTTTATTAAACCCACTAAAAGATTTCCCGTGTCATTTGACCTGTATTTTTGCCAGTCCAAATTTATTAACTAAAGAAAGAACAACTACTATTTATAGCTCTAGATATAGGTTTTTTTAACCAAAACAATAATATGAACTAAGTCTTAAACCTATAATCTTGTAGAACTATAGCTTTCAATTAACAAAGGGTATCATTACCCAATAGATTCCCAAGTTTAAATTGTCATGTTCTTCCTAGAAGGTTGGTTGGCTAACAATGACTAAATAAAAATATAATAAAATAAAGAGCAGTAAATCTCTACTATAATACGTAGAAAGGTTCTAAGTATTATAATGAGGATACTGCCCTTTATGATTAATTAACCAACAGTAGTAGAAAAGTAAAACTTCCTGCTGGTTTTTTCCATTATACGAATAAACTTAGTAAAAGAATAAAGACCAATCCGCAAACGGAAATTATTGTTTCTAGTAATGTCCAAGTTAAGAAAGTTTCTTTCATACTTAACCCAAAATATTCTTTAAACATCCAGAAGCCTGCGTCATTAACGTGTGAAGCGATTAAACTACCAGCTCCAGTTGCTAGAACAACTAAAGCTAAGTTAGCGTCAGAATGACCTAACATTGGAATAACTAAACCAGAAGTGGTTAAAGCTGCGACAGTAGCAGAACCAAGGGAAATTCGTAGGATCGCTGCAATAATCCAAGCAAGTAAAATCGGTGACATTGAAGTTCCTTTGAATAATTCAGCTACATAATCACCAACACCGCCATCAATTAACACTTGTTTGAAGGCACCGCCGCCTCCGATGATTAAGAGCATCATCCCAATATGTGTAATTGCAGTTGTACAAGAGTTCATAACTTCTTTGATTGGTATTTTTCTAGCCAATCCCATTGTATAAATCGCAACTAATAATGAAATTACCATTGCAGTACCAGCATTACCAATAAATCGGATCGCTACTAGTAGGCTATTATCATCAAATCCAATTGTTTTTTGCAGTAAATTAACAATTGTCGCAAATGACATTAAAATAACAGGAAGTAATGCAGTAAAAACACTGATTCCAAAACCAGGAGTTTCTTCAAGTTTAAATATTTTTTGTTCACCTAAAGATGCAATATTACCCGTTTTTGTGAAGGATGCAGGTACTAGCTTTTTAGCAAGCTTTGTAAATAAAGGACCTGCGATAAAAACAGTTGGTAAAGCAATAATAAATCCGTAAAGTAATACTTCACCAAGATTTGCATGATATTCACCAGCGATTACAGTCGGACCTGGATGTGGCGGTAAGAAACCATGTGTAACAGATAGTGCAGCCGCCATTGGAATACCTAAATATAAAATAGAAACTTTTAATTGTTTTGATATAGCAAATACAATCGGAATCAATAATACTAATCCTACTTCGAAGAATAGAGCGACACCGATAATGAATGAAGCAGCAACAACTGCCCATTGAATATTTTTTTCACCGAATTTGTTAACAAGAGTCATCGCAATACGTTGT
The DNA here is from genome assembly GCF_004138285.1 of Gottfriedia acidiceleris. GTDB lineage: Bacteria > Bacillota > Bacilli > Bacillales > Bacillaceae_G > Gottfriedia > Gottfriedia acidiceleris_A. The sequence continues at coordinate 218,210 of NZ_SCFN01000003.1, forward strand.
GCGCCACCAGAATCTGCGATCAACTTACCAAGCATTGCACCAAGTCCGAAGATTAATGCTAAATGACCAAGTGTTCCGCCTAACCCAGTTTCAATGGTAGTGCCAATATTGTCTGGTTTCATTCCAAGTGCTAAAGCAACTCCAAATGAAACAATAATTAATGAAAGAAAAGTATTTAATTTTAACTTCATGATTAAAACAAGTAATGCTATTATTCCGATTGCTACTATAACTAGTGGCATGGAAATCCCCCCCGAAAATCTATTTATTTTTATTAATTAATCCTCTTTGATAATTAGCAATCCGCTTATAATCTTTTTCTAATACTCTCGATAGGCTAATAAAGATTGGCAATAATTCTCGATATTCTCTTACTGCCTCTTCATTCGGAGTATGTTTGTGAGTATTACCGACCATTTCTGATACTACTTCAAAGGATTCTATTTTTCCTGTTGCATAAAGACCTAAAATACAAGCACCAAGACAAGAACTTTCATAGCTTTCTGGTACAACTACATCTAAATCAAAAATATCCGACATCATCTGACGCCATACATTTGATCTCGCGAACCCTCCAGTTGCTTGGATTTTAGATACCGGTCCATCCATACATTCAATTAAAGCTAAAAATACAGTGTATAAGTTGTATATAACACCTTCAAGTGCAGAGCGAATCATATGCTCCTTCTTATGTGCCATCGTTAAGCCGAAAAAGGATCCTCGAACATCAGGGTTCCATAATGGTGCACGTTCACCCGCTAAATAAGGATGGAATAACAAGCCATCTGCTCCAGGTCTTACACTTTCGGCAATTTTTGTTAATACTTCATATGGATCAATCCCTAATCTTTTTGCAGTTTCAACCTCCGAAGCCGCAAATTCATCACGAATCCAGCGAAAAACCATTCCGCCATTGTTCACTGGCCCACCGATGACCCAATGTTTTTCCGTTAATGCGTAGCAAAATATTCGTCCTTTTTCGTCAGTTTGTGGTTGATCAATAATGGTTCGAATTGCCCCACTTGTCCCGATTGTGACTGCAATTTCTCCTTTTCGAATCGCATTCACACCAAGATTAGAAAGTACGCCATCACTTGCACCAACTACAAAAGGAGTTTGTGGATCAATACCCATTTGTCTAGCTAACTCAGAATTACAGTTTGTAAAAATCTCCGTAGTAGGTACTAGTCTAGATAGTTGATCAGTTGTAATCCCTGCTATCTGTAAAGCTCCCTCATCCCAATCTAATGTTTTAAGATTCATCATACCCATGGCTGAAGCAAGCGAATGATCTACAACATATTGGTCAAAGAATTTTTTAAATACATATTCTTTAATCCCAATATATTTTTTCGCTTTTTGTGCGATCTCTGGTCGTTCATTTACTATCCATGTTATCTTGCTTAAAGGTGACATTGGATGTATCGGAGTTCCTGTCCGTTTGTATACTTCGTGACCATTTAATTCATCTTTAATTTTATGAGTCCAAAACTCACTTCGATTATCTGCCCATGTAATACAAGGCGTTAATGGTTGATCATTTTCATCCATGACAATTAGACTGTGCATTGCACTACTAAAAGAAATAAATAATATCTCTTTTTGAGGATGTTGTTTCATTATTTTAGAAATTGCTTGTACTAAAGCTGTAAAGATCTCTTCTGGGTCTTGTTCAGCTGTTGAAATATCAGGTGTATAGAGTGGGTATCCGATATTCTCTTGCTGAATGACTTCACCTGTTTCAGTAAATAAAACGGCTTTTGTGCTTGTGGTACCGATGTCTAACCCTAACATATAGTTTGTCATTATTCTTGTTCTACTCCTTTTGAAAACATTTGTTGGGATCTCCAAAGATCCTCTACTTTTCCTTGAACATCATCAAAGTTTTGATGCAAAGATTGAATCATAAGGTCTCTATTCTTCGTACCAATTGCATCAATATATAATTGATGATTTTCCACTATTCGTTGAAAGTCTTCGTATTTTTCCTTAAACCGTACTCGCATTGATAAAAGTATAAACGCTTCCATTACTGGTTTTGCATTATTCCAGATCATCAAAATGTATGAATGATCAATCGCTCGAATAATCGTTTCATGGAATAATACATCTTGAAATGAAAACTCATCGGCATCTTGATATTTAATTGCAATTTTCATCATTTCAAGAATTTTACTTAGTTCCATAACCAATTCTTTCGTGTCTAATTTTACCAACCGTTCAAATACAAATGTTTCGATTAGTAATCGCACATCATATATTTCTTCTATTTCTTTTTCAGTTAATCCAATAACAACTGCACCCATTCTTTCTAAACGAATCAGATTTTCAGATGCTAAAGTTTTTAATGCCTCTCTAATAGGAGAACGACTCACATTGAAATCGGCAGCCAATTTATTTTCTGATAACTTGGTACCGCTTTCAATTTGACCAGAAATTATCTGCATCCTTAATTCATATGTTACACGATCACCAGCTGAAGCTTTTGATAGCCATTTTTCCGGATAAAGATATTGCTTTAATTCTGACATAAGTTCACCTTCATTTCCATACGAGTATACTTGTATACAAGTATTATAAAATCATAATTTAAAAAATGCAAGCGCTTTTAATTCAAATTACTCTACTGTGTAATAGATTTTGAATATCATGAACAATTTATTACAACAAGTTTTTTTAATACGACGCTACCGCCAAATAAGAATTCCTAGTAATTATTTGTGGCTATTCCCAGTTTAGGATTCCTATAACATCAATAGATTAGAGCAATAGAAATGACTATGTAGTGCTTTTAGAAATAAAAAAAGAACATGAAGAATAAAATCATCATGTTCTTTTTTTATAAATAATTTAGCTGCCTATTTCCCCACATATTTCCACATAAATTGAGGTATTCTTGAAAAGCTATTTAACATGTTTACTGCACCCTTTAAAGTATTTTCTTCATTAGCTATTAGACGTGAATTTAAGATTGACTCTTAATTTCTCTCTTTAACAAAAACGACAGCCTCCAATATTTGGAGACTGCTGATTTATTATTTTAGAACCCATTTATATCTCGAATTAAATTATACGCATCCGGTGTCCCGATACCTGAAGCCATATCATAGCCAGATGTAGCCGGATAGTACAAGTTTGTTCCAGACGTAATATCATGATATGCTGCATATTTTTGAGTTGTATTAAAGACTTGATAAAGAGTTGGATTTGCTTGACCAAGGTTGCCCTTGCCATTTGCTTGTGCAAATTGATTATTGAGTGCAGCGATTCCAGCCCATAATGGTGCGGCAGCTGATGTTCCACCTACTACATGCCACGCACCTCCAGTATAGATTGAATATCCTGTATTAGGGTCCGCAGCTGCCGATACATCAGGAACCTCCCTTTTACCATTCGAATAACTGTTTTGGACACCAGGGCCTGACTGGAATGACGGCATAGCATAAACTTTAGATAGTCCTCCACCGTCACCTGATTTGGTAGTTTTATTACTCCAAACGGTTTCTGAACTGTAAGAAGTACCGCTTAAATTCAGGTGAGTACCACCAACACCAGTCACATAAGGATCATTTGCAGGACTATCGACCTCTAAAGTTCTACCTCCAGAATCATAGGCACCATTGTCTCCAGACGCAGCAAAAATACTTTGTCCTTGGGCAGCAAATTGTTGGAATATGGTATGTAAGCTATTCATCGTCGCACTTGCTTCATGCTGCTCACCGATCCCCCAGCTGACAGAAATTGATTTTGCCTGATTATCAGAGGCAATTTTTTGATAAGTATCAATTAAGCCTTGGGCGCTATTTGGCCCTTCGTATACAACTACTTGTGCTTTTGGCGCAATTGCATTGATTACCTCAATATCAAGTTCAACTTCAATTGCACCTTGACCTGCAGCACCACTATAACCATCAATATATACATTTGTTGGTGCAGGGCTTCCTAATCCATAGTAACTGTTATAGGTGCTAACGTTCGTTGCTTTATATCCGTCCAACTCCATGACTGCAACAGTTTGGCCAGATCCAGTATACCCGGCAGTTGCCAGTGGGTTGATATCATAAGCACCTTTTAATTCAGCTGGTGTGTAACCGCCTGCTGGACCACTGCCCACTTTCATTGTCACCGCTTTCGTCTGTTGAGATCCTTGTGTAGGTGAACTACTAATTTTCGAATGTGTATAATGTGGTTCATTGTTCAGACCTTCAACATTCGTAATCACCCCAGAAAATTCAGCGGGAATGGAAGGAGCTTGATCATTGGCATAATAGGTTTCGCCATTTGAATCTTTATAGTTATTTATGGTTACACCAAAAGTATCCTCCATTTGACCAATGGTGCCACTGACGGTAATAAAGGCGTTATTGGAAGAAACATTTTCGACTTTAAAGCCTTGACTTGTCAAATAACTTTTAACGTTGGCAACAGTTGTATCAGTTGGTCCATATTGATTTTTAAATTCGTCGGGAGTTAAGTATTTCTTGTAGTTGATGGAGTTAGGGTTCTTTAAGCTGGCAATATAATTATCCAGTTTATCGCTGTTTCTTAGCTGAAGGGCAATAGTTATAGAAGCTTTGGAGTTGCGGTTTGTGTGACCAATGGAAGTGCCGTGATTTGCAGCGGTTGGAGCTGCCTGTATAAGTTGTACATTTTTAGAAGCTGCGGCAAAAGTTGAGCCTCCTGGGAAATACAACGATAAAGTTAACAATGAAGCAACAGTCGGTACTAATATTTTTCGGTTTCTTTTTTTCATCCTTACACCTCTCCTTAGTTCCTAAATAAGATCTTACCAACAATCTAGAAATCAAAATACGATTTGAGGCTACCCGACTACCATGAATTTAAATTTTCCAGTCATTCCTTTTGGCGATCGGCTTCGGGTTATGTATCACCTTCTTTCATACAACTTTCCATTTGGCATATATTTTTTTATGTAAATGGTTATGATTTGAGTTTGACGTAAAAATTAGAATCTCCTGCAAAATACATTTTTTTTAATTGTATTTTAAAGAATCTTAAAGAATCTTAAGCAACTAAACTCCAGATAGTTGAAGAACAAAAAAAAGAGTTAGCCTGTATCCTAAATTTTCGGACATACTTTCTGCAAAGAACTTGTCAGCCAACCCCCTATGAGTTAATAATTCTAATACTTTAGCATTTTTACTTACTTATGAACTCTTCTATCTCAATTTTTTTCACTTTTTTCTCACTCATGAAACCTTAATGAGTAAGAAATATATTTCGAAAATTTCTAAATAGTTTTAAGTTACCATTCTTTAGAATAGAATTATTTTAATGATGGCCTCACCTGTTATTTCGTATTGTTTTCCCAATAAGTTTCATTAGTTCGTTTTGAAGACACTAAATGATAGAAGGTGATCTATTTTATGAGTCATTTCTTATTAAGTAGACTAGGCAACTGGAAAATTCAAATTCACTGCCACCCTGGAATTCGGACTGTTGGAAATGAAAGAGAAGTACTATTGCTTGATGAAGAACATGAAAAAATTGCACATTTTTCAATTGATACTAAAGGAGCCTTTTTAATACTACAAATCCCATGGGGTGGCTATGTAAAAATTAAAGAGGGCTACCAAACAATCGTTGTACATATTCCGTTTGAAGAAGATACAGAGGAATAGTTGAATGAAATACTGGCTTTATAAATAATTGCATAGTTAAAAAGAAAAAAGAGTGTGCCATTTAGCACACTCTTTCCTTATTATTAACGTAATGTTAAAAATTCTAATTGTCTTAATCTTACTGTGAAGAATGTAATCGGATCAAAGTAAATACTTGGATTTAATTTCATATCTTCTAAAATTTGATTATAGTTAGAAATTGCTACTCTTGTTTCATCAACTAGTTCGTGGATTTGCTCAAATGGAGCATGTAGGAACATTGATAAATCTCTTGGTAAAGTTTTTTCAAACATTTCAAATTGTAGGAAAAACTTCGTTGATAAATCTGATGTTACATCATCATAGTTGACATTATCAACATACTTTTGATATTGAGCAACAAGCTTTGATTTATTTTGTGGCAGTAAACCTAATAAGATTCCTGAGCTTTTTAAGATAAATTGAGATGGTGATGAATTTAATAAAATATTCATGTCATCTAGCTGAGTCATAGAAGTCATTCGATCAGCATCACGGCGCCAGTCATCTAATACTTTAAAATCACACTCAAGATTTAAATATTCATTTCCAATGTACTCATTTAAAGAATCACTCATTTCAGTTAAGTAGCTTTGAGTACCTTCTAATAAAACACCTGATTCTTTAATCCAGTTTTGAAGAGCTTCATTTAGTTTTGGTAGAGTATTTTCTCTTACATACTCACCAATTCGAAGATTCATCTCTTCGTTTAGCGTTTCAAGAATTGTACCGAAATCACTATCTTCTTTGATTAACTCTTTACATTCTTTTAGTAAACCAGGAATACTTAGCTTCAGGTCATATTTTAATTCGTCTTTTAATTCACGATACGAGCTTTTAATTGTATTTAAATGTTCCATTTCTTTATCTTTTAAAGAATGTAATAGACCATTTAATTTGTCATCAAGAACTTCATTCCATTCAATATTAGCACGTAGTTCGTCTTCTTTCTCAACTCGTTTTTCTAATAGGAAATTAATTAATTTGCGAATAGCTAATAATAATTTCTCTGTTTGTTTAGAATTTGCTTCAGTTGATAGAACGTTATTCTCTATAAATAATTCTAAATCTTTAAATTGATCTTGATTATTATAAATTGAAGAATAAGGTAATACTTGAGCGCTAGGGAAATCTAGACTAATTTTCGCTTGGATTTCAGCGCGAACTCGATCAATTTCTTCTTTACTATAAATAGAATCCATCTTATTTAAAATAAAGTGAATCGGTAGAGTTGGTAATTCTTTATGAATTTTAACTAGTAAAGATCGTTCGTTTTCTGTATAAGGTGCAGTAGCATTTAAAACATAAACAAGACGATCTGCAAGTTTTACAGATTGGAATAATGCTTTTGTATTAACCTGGTTCCCATCAATTCCAGGTGTGTCAATGATTGATAGGCGATGCTTTTCTAAAAATGAATTTGGTAATTTATAGTATACTAATTCATCACCTTTTAACAGATTATTTTCAACTGTTGTTAAATCGTAAAAATCTGCAAATTCAGCAAGCTGTGTATTTCCTTCCTTCGAAAATACGATAATATCTGATTCACTATTTTGTTCAAATAATACTGGCATTGTCGTAGAAGAACCCATCATTTTCTCACCTAAAAGTGAGTTAACAAATGAAGATTTACCGTTACCGGATGTACCTGCCACAAGCATTGTTGTATTTTCAAATTGAGTTAATTTACTTGTCCACCACTCAAAACGGTCTCCAACTTCTATTTCATTTAAAGCAGACCATTGTAGGATGTTTTCAAATAATTCTTTTCCAATTTCAAAACAATCAGGTGTTTTCAATAATTGTTCAAATGCCATTTCTGCGTCAGCAACAATTTGATAATCAATACGGCCTGGGAATAAACGATCCCAAGCAAGTGTTGCAGTCGTTGCTAAAACTGCTCCTTTAATATCGGTAATACGTAACCAATTTGTTAAGAAGCTTGGCATCACTTCCTCAAGTTGAGCTACAAAATATTCACCTTCAACTAATTCTTCGTATGTCATTGAATAGATTGATGGCAAACGATTCCACTTCACACCTGTCTCAACGTTGATTTGGAATAACATATCATTGAACGTTTGTAACCAATTAACATAAACTGATTGTTCTCTGTAACTATTCCAAAGTGCTTCTACCATTAATTCAAAATGCTCAAGATCGACTTTAGCCAATGATAGTAACGGTTGCACAAAATAACTTGGTGCCATTTCTTTTGTTACACCATTTATAATATATTCTTTTAATACAATAAACCATTTTAAATCTTCTGTACGAATTGATTCATCTGAAGCTAGAGCTACAGCACTATTCCAATCGTGATGTTTTTCATAAAAATTACGTGCAATTCTTGTTACGTTCGGATAATCAGGATTATATTTTACTGCTTCTTTAATAATACGATCTGCTTCCTCGTATTTCGAAACATCGATATAAAGTGAGAATAAATTTAAGAATATTTCAGATGTCAACGTACTACTATCTGTTTTAACTTCTTTATATAGCTTTTCTGCTGTTTCATATGCACCAATTTCATAATAAGAATCAGCAATATTTTTCTTTGCCCAATCGCTTAACTGGTTTCCAACTTTTTCCCATTTGAAAACTGCAGATTCAAAATCTTTATTTTCAAAATAAACTTCACCTTGTGCAAATCGGATCGATGAAAGATCCATATCATCATTTTGTTCTCTGTAAAGGTCAGCTAATACTGCAATAGGATGTTTAATGTTTTCATTTTCATTTAAGTACGATTTATAAAATTGTTTTGTAATAAATTGTTCTTTTACTTTCACTTTTACTGTCATGTTATCACCTACTATGTATAATAAAATCAAATTAAGTCCAAAAATTTGCCAAAAAAAATTTGTAAAATTTATACAGCATTATCATTTTACCAAATTAGAGTAGCCGAAATTGTGACAATTCTATGTCATTTTCAAAAGATTTTTGTTATATTTGTTACGTTACATACAAAACATAGGAAAAATAATATTTATTTGGAGGCATTATGCTAACTTACGAAGAAAAACTTGCGATCATTGAATCATTTCCAGAATTAACTAAAAAGCCCGTCTCACTTGGGCGTACAAATTTCCAGTATGAAGAAAGTTTAAAAGAAAGAAAGAATGTTGTTTACCATTTACATCCTAATGGGAACGGCTTTGTATATGCTGAAGGTATTAAGGGGTACAAAACAAACGAAAAAGGTATGGTAAATATAAGAGAATTTACTGAAGACGAACTTCGTACAGTACTTACTAAATCAATTGAGAGCCTATCATTCGAACCAATTTTTGAAGAAGATGAAGAAGTAGAAGAAATTTGGGTTAATTCTAATGGACAAATCCTAAAATTAGTTTCAGAAATGGACATGTGGAATGTTTACGCAGGAGAAAATCTTGATGGTACATTCAATAGCTACGGTGAAGCTTGTGAATATTTAGATGAAGAAGGATTTCATGTTCAAGACTGAACAAAATTAGAGCTTGGGAGAATCCAAGCTCTTTTTTATTTAATAAATATTAATGTAATTCATTTTTGGATTTACTGCCTTTTTTAGAGCGATAAACGTTTCCTTTTGTGTTATCGCCACTAGTAGGTTCTTGTCCATGAAGTTCTGGTGCGTTTTGATTTTTACTTCCTTTGCTGCCATTTTTACTTGTCATTTTGCTTCCTCCTAATCCAATTATCATAAATAGATTCCCATTTTAAATAAAAGATTATTCAAGGAATTTAAGCACATAATAATAAAAAGGAGGGTTAAACATGGCTAAAGGACATACAAACAAAGGTCCACAGAAAAGTTCTGTAGATCAATTTGGACATTCTGAGGAATCTGCTTATTCAAAGAGTAAAAAAATGGAAGAATTTCATAAGAAAAATACAGAAAAAGAAAGCTAATAGAACTTTTAATTCTTTTAAATGTACTTGCTAATTTTCCTTCAACAAGTCATTATAAAAGTATGATAAAATTGGAGGAAACTAAATTTATGAGTGAAAATACAAATGAACCAAAAAAAGTTAGTCTTCAGGAATTAATGAAACAAAAGTTGGCTAGCAAAAAACAGCAAAACTCTAATCAAAATAATGGAGTAAATGCTGTTAAAGATATGACGAAAAAGAATCAAATTTCTAAAAAGCCAAACAATCAACGCAAACGTATGGGTGTTTAATTAGAAAAAACGACTGAGTAATCAGTCGTTTTTGATTTAACATTTTTATATGTCTTCTAAGAGATTTTGATTGCTATTATTTTCTCCAAAGGTTAAAACTTCCTCTACTGGCTGATAAGGTTCACCGTAAAAATGGGTATCCCTATATGTATGAATCATATTATATGTTTTTTTCATCGCTTTAAAAATCATTTCTTCACCCTCATTATTTGGAGACCAGTACAAAATCTCCATAGGGTTTATTTCTTGAGTAGCTAGTGAGCGTCTGTTATATCCAATCGACTGAGCATGCTCAAAACCTTCTCTTTTATAAAAACGTAGCCTTTTTTCTGTATCTGTATCTTCATAATTAACTGGTTCAACCTCTAAAATAATCGGTTTGCCCTTCTTCTTTAGCTTATCAAGCAGTTTATAGCCAAGACCCTGCCCACGGGCATCTTTAGAAACGAACAAGTAATCGATAAATACAAAATCATCCAGTTCCGCATACATTAAAACATGATGTGGACCTTCATCTTTATGGTAAATATCTGACCGCTCTTTCAATAAAGTTTCCATATGTTCTCTTGATTTCATTTCTTCAACTGGAAAATACTGATTTAGTTTTTCATACCAATGCATTGATATTCTCCTTTTCTTACATGCAGTTAATATCATCACGCTAGACAAGCCATTATGAGTAATTATTCACTATACAAAAATAATTAGTAAGTCCTTTCAAATGAAGTATTTGAAGTATTAATACTTTTCATGCAAGAAAAAAAGTTCATTGATATGAAATTAACATTATTTCTTTAATGAAACCCAATCTTCAGCTAACATCCCATAAACGATGTGATCTACATAATGATCATACAACCATTCGGCTTTCCTTATACGACCTTCTTGAAAGAATCCTAGCCTCTCAGGTATAGCACGGCTTTTTGTATTTTCAACAGCAGCACGAATCTCAACCCGATTTAGCAATAGACCTGTTAATGCATAATTAACAAATGCATGACAAGCTTTTGTCATTATGCCTGATCCTTCAAACCCCTTTCCTAGCCAATAACCGATACTAGTCGACTTATTTGACCAATCAATTTTATGGAACCCGATAACCCCCACAAGTTTTGATTTTGACCAAATACCAGCTTGAAATCCATTGTTTTCAGCAAATTGTTTCATTGTTGATTTTATAAAATTCTCTGTATCCTCAAGTTTTTTATTATTTGCTATTAATGGTAACCATTCTTTTAAATGTTCCATAGAATTGATTGTTAATTTGTATAACTCTTCTGCATCTTGTAGAGTTAATAACTTTAATTGTAAGTTTTCTTCAATTTTATAACTAAACATGATAATTTCTCCTTTAAAATATGGTTTTCTCAGCCTAATTGCCGACTTCTTTATCATGAATTAAATCGAGGTCATTATATGAATTAACCTTTTCTTTCGGTAATTCATGCGGAACTCTTATAAATCGGGAATAAGTTTTAGTACCTGTTTGAAGTTTTTTATCAGATAAATTAAAGCAATCGATTAATCTTATGAACTTCCATTCCTGTTTGATCATATTGATTTAAGTAATCTACTTCATTTTTTATCGCTTCTTTTTCACCAATTAGATATGCTTCTTCCTGCGAAGTTGCTTTTATAAGAAAAATGCTTTCCTCAAATGTATTATGATCGTCGCTACCATAATCATCATCGATTTTTTCTTGTGAAGGATTTCCAGATATTTTACATTCATATAACACCTTTACTCAAAAACCATTCCCATTCATTTGATCTTTTTTTTTCGTAATCTTTTTCTCATTTTTTCTCCTCCAAATTCATTACGGTTGAAATAATAATATAATCGATTATTAATATCCAATTTCTAATCCCACGTATTTCAACCTCTTAGTGTTATAAACAAAAAAGACAGCTTTAAGCTGCCTCAGGTAGGTTATGTCAACGATGTGATGGCCACGATCCTTGCATTTTTCTAATTTGAATAATTTGTCCTGTATGGTAAGCATCATGAAGTAATAGATCCATTAGTTTGACTTCAAAAGAATTACTCACCAGTTCCTCATCTGTCATATTACTCAATAGCTGTCTTAAACTAAAACTAGTATTTTCCAAACGTTCAACTACTTTCTTCCATTCGTTTTCTTCATTCGATTGTTCAGTAAGAAAAAAGGTTTGGTCACCGTCTAGATTTTTTGTCCACTCTCTACCTTCTAGATTTGCTACAAGCCTCTCTTTGTAATAAAGGAGGTGATTGACGTTTTCCCAAATTGATTTCGTTGCTTCCCCTGTTGGTCTCCAACCAGCTTGTTCAGCTGTAATTCCTTCAATTGCACCTTTTAGAGGCGCAAACCAACTTTCCTTATCAAATGTTTTGTCTAATACGTTTAAAAACAATTCTTTTCGATTCAAAAAAATTTCCTCCTTCTTTAAACTTTAATAATTTTAGAAATTACTTCTGTAAAGTCTCCTCATAACTATTAAAACTGTCATTAAAAAAGTAGGACTAAATTTAAACTAAATTATAACGATTGATTCATATTGAGGTCACCACTGTTTATTTATTCAACAAATGGCTATTTTTACCTTTTATTTTTTAACTTTCTTTTAACATTTAGAATTTTGGGATGAACCTTTTAGAAATTAGCCGAAGATACTTCTTTAAAAACAAAAAAGAGTCACAACCATGACTCTCTTAGTAGCATTAACTATGAAGTTACAAAGTGAAGTACAAATAAAACTAAAAACACACTAGAAAGTACACTAATTTTTTGAAACTTTGTTCGTTTTTCAAACCAGTCCCATCTTTGATACTCGGTATTAACAAGTCCAAAATGAAACATCAAATAATCAATCGTACTCATTAATAAAGCCCCTAATACGACCCAAATAATATTTGACATTCAAATTCTCCCTTTATATAAACTATATTTAGAAAAAATTTCTAATTTTTCTTAATTATACATCAACGTTTGATTTTTGTAATTTGGGGGAATTTCATTTTTTCAAGAAAATTATCACAAAAAAAACGATAAATTATCAATTTATCGTCATGCTGTTGAAAATAGAATTTTTCAATTAAATTGTTGGATTCATCATTGATAAGTAAGTTGTGTCATATTGATTTCCACTACAGGGTTCTCGCTTTCCATGGGGCGAGACCTGAGCCTCCTCGGCGCCGCCTGTGGGGTCTTTAGCCTTCCCGCTTCTCCCATAGGAGTCGAGCCCCCTTTCGTTCCAATCAAGTTCTTTATAAAAAAATAATAATCTTAAAAACAATGGAATAGTCAATTGAAATAACTTCTGATGACGACTTACACATCTTTACAAATATTGATCGTCAAAAAACAAGATATTATAATTTTTGCAAGTTAGTTAAAACCTTTATAAATCAACCAAAATCAGTGTTTATCAATAAGATGACAGATAAAACAATAATAAATAGACTATTTTTTCATAGATATTCATTTATTATTAGTATTTTTCAATATTGACTACAATATATTTCAACACGTTGACAATAATTTATCAATTTATCGTCAGCGTGTTGAAATAATACATAATCATAAAATGTTCATGGGTTAGTAAAAAAGCAAAAAGATTAAAATTAGTTACTCTTAAGAGGTTCATGAGTTAGTTAATTAGCAAGTTGGTGTAAATTACTTACTCATATGACCTAACAGATCAGTTTCCTCTTTTTAATATCACTTAATCGTCAGCAAGATTTTTTACTATTTGAAGAATAAACCTCATATCCTCTTCCAACGTCTTTTACACTATGAGAATCTGATCCATACATTAACTCTATATTTAATGCATTCGCGATTTCAACGACATGGTTTGGTGGATATGTTTCACCACAATACTCTTTAAATAATCCTGCTGTATTATAGTCTAAAATATATTTTTTTTCTTTTACTAGCTTTAATAGTTCAACTTGTTTATTTAGTATTTTTTCTGTATCATCACATTTCAAAAATTGCTTAAATTTATTGCATAAAGTCATATGACCTATTCTTTTTGGTTTAAATGGACCTAAATCATCAACTATTGACTGTTTTACTACATCGTAATAAGCAAGTTGAAACGCTTCTGCACTCCCATAGTAATTTACTAAACCAGAAAGAGTATCTTCAGCTTTATAATCTATACAATGCCATCCATTTATTCCTTCTAAGTAATGGACTGATAAAAGTCCTGTGTCACAATATTTACCGTATTCTTTTAAAAAGTTTTTAAACCATACTGATTCACTTGGTAAATAATCGTATTCAAATCCAATTTTTATACGAATTCGATCCTTATACTGATCTCTTACTTTATACATTTCGTTAATATATTCGTCTAATTCATTTTCAGACATCGCAAGCGAAGCAACTGCATCATTTGGCTTTAAGCAGTTTTGAAATGATGATGGTACTGGTGTATGTTCAGTGATATGGTATTCATCGAACCCAAGTTCTATCGCTTTTTCGATCATTAATTGTACGTCATCACCACTTCCGTGCGGACAATAATGTGTATGCGTGTGCCCATCAATTTTCAAGATTTTACTTTCTCCTTCCTATTTATTAAGCAATTGTTTATCTCTTCAAGTTTTATTCCTTTTTCCACCATTAAAACAATTGTGTGATAGACAAGATCGCTAATTTCATAAATTAATTCTTCAGTTCCTTCATTCTTAGCTCCAATAATTACTTCACTTGTCTCTTCGCCTACTTTTTTCAATATCTTATCAATACCTTGATTAAATAAATATGTTGTATAAGATCCCTCAATCGGATTCTCTTTTCGTTCTCGTATCGTTTCATAAAGATTTGGCAAATAACTTAATGATTCATTCTGAACAATATCTTTTTCTTGCATTAAAGTTAATTTTTCGGAAAAACAACTGTAACTTCCTGTGTGGCAAGCTACTCCTACTTGTTCAACCTGTAGTAAAATTGAATCTTGGTCACAATCATAAGAAATCGATTTGACATATTGAAGATTCCCCGATGTTTCCCCTTTTTTCCAAATTGACCTACGACTTCTACTATAAAATGTCGCAAATCCAGTATCAAGTGTGAGTTTAATTGATTCATTATTCATATATGCCAGCATTAATACTTCTTTCGTATCAATATCTTGCACAATTGCTGGTACTAATCCTTGTTCATTAAAGCGAATTTTTTCGATATCAAAAAACATGTTTTCTCCTCCTATAGTCGAACTTGAATATTTTTTTCATTTAAATAGTCTTTTAATTCACTAATTTTGATCTCTCCAAAATGGAATACTGATGCAGCTAAAACTCCATCAACGTTTGCATATTCAATCGCATCATAAAAGTGTTCGACTTTACCAGCGCCACCAGATGCGATAACCGGCACATTAACTGCATTTGTAATTTTTTGCAGCAGCCGGATATCAAAACCTCTTTTCATACCATCTTCATCAATACTATTTAAGACAATTTCACCCGCTCCAAGCTCCACGCCTTTCTTAGCCCAATCAATCGCATCCCATTCAGTCTCTTTCCGACCACCATTTATAAACACTTTATAATTGCCATCTTTATTTAACTTTGCATCAATTGAAAGCACAACACATTGCGATCCAAAACGATCAGATGCTTCTTTAATTAAATTCGGATTTAAAATCGCGGCAGAATTAATTGATACTTTATCGGCTCCATTTCTTAATAGTTTTGTAAAATCATCAATCGAACGTACTCCACCTCCAACACTGAACGGAATACGCAATTCCTTCGCCACTTCAGAAACAAATTTCAATGATATATCTCTTTCTTCATTTGAGGCCGTAATATCATAAAATACTAGTTCGTCAGCACCATTATCACTATAATATTTTCCTAGTTTCATAGGTGAGTCAACATCTTGAATACTTGAAAACTGTTTTCCTTTCACGACTCGTCCATTACGAACGTCTAAGCACGGTATAATTCTTCTTGCAAGCATTTAAGTGCCTCCTCAACTGTAAATTTTCCTTCATATAATGCTTTACCAGAAATCGCACCGTAAATATTTAACCTTAGAAGTGACATCAGGTCATTGATCGAGCTCACTCCACCTGAAGCGATAATATTTAAATTTGTTTCTTCAGCTAATCTTTTATATGCTTCTACATTCGGTCCACTTAACATGCCGTCTTTTGATATATCAGTGTATACGACTGTTTTCACACCGAGTAATTCTAGTTGTTTACAAAATTCATAGCTATTTTGATTTGTCGACTCTTCCCATCCATTTATGGCTACAAAACTGTTTTTTGCATCTACTCCTACAATGATTCGATCACCGTATTTTAAAACAGCTTGTTCTAAAAGTTGTCTATTATTAATTGCAGCTGTACCTAAAATTACTTTTTCAACACCTAATTCTAACCAGAACGAAATCGAATCAAGCGATCTTATTCCTCCACCTAACTGAATGTTTAAATTCGTGTTTTGAACGATTTCTTTTATAATTGAAGCATTTTTCCGTTCTCCAGTTCTTGCTCCATCTAAATCAACAATATGCAATACTTTTGCACCTGCTTTTTCAAAATCTAACGCAACTTCAAGTGGTGAACTCTTATAAATTACTTTCTTATTAAAATCTCCTTGCTCAAGGCGAACACAATTACCGTCCTTTAAATCAATTGCTGGATATAGAATCATATAAACACATCTCCTTAAATGCTTTTAATAAATTCAGACCTGTTTCTGCACTTTTTTCAGGATGAAATTGCATTCCGTAAATATTATCGGATTTAATAATTGCTGGTATCTTAACCCCATATTCGGAATAAGCTAAAAGTTCATCATTTATTGAACTAATATAAAATGAGTGTACAAAATAGACATATTCGCCTTCATTTACATATTTTAATAATGATTCCTGTTTAGTAAAATTTAACTTGTTCCAGCCCATATGTGGAACTTTTACAATGTCAGGAATACGCTTTACTTGACCTTTAATTAAGCCAAGCCCATTCGACCCGAAGTTTTCTTCACTAAATTCATATAGTAATTGCATTCCCAGGCAAATTCCTAAAATCGGAGTACCGCTTTTTGCCTTTGTCTTTATACAATCTACTAAACCAAGTCGATTTAATTCGTTCATCGCTGCTTCATATGCCCCAACACCTGGTAGAATAATAGAAGAAGCTTGCTCAATCACTTCAATTACATTCGTAATTACTACAGGAAAATCAATTTCTTCACATGCTCTTTTTAGTGAATCTAAATTACCTACACCATAATCAATAATAATATTCACTTATAACATTCCTTTCGTGGAAGGTAATTTAGTCGAAGTTACTTCAACTGCTTGTTTAACCGCTCTGCCAAATGCTTTAAATAAAGCTTCAATTTTGTGATGATCATTTTCCCCATATAAAACTTCCATATGACAATTCATTCTAGCTTCAGAGCTTAATGCTTTAAAAAATTCTTTAAAATTCTGTGTATCAATCATTCCAATTCGTTCTCTTACCGTTCGATCATTATAAACAAGATACGGCCTACCACTAAAATCGACTACAACTCTTGCTAGCGTTTCATCCATTGGAATATAGCAAGAACCGTAACGATTAATGCCAACTTTTTCGTCTAATGCAATTAATAAGGCTTTACCTAATGCGATACCAACATCCTCTGTTGTGTGATGATCATCTACTTCAAGATCACCCTCACAAAATACTTCTAAGTTTATTCCGCTATGGAATGAAAATAGCGTTAACATATGATCTAAAAAACCAATACCAGTTTGAATAGTATTTTCTCCGTCACCATCTAAATTTAATGTCAAACGAATATTTGTTTCATTTGTTTGTCTTGATATCATTGCAGTTCTCACTTTGAATCCTCCTCAAATCGAATACTAATTGCTTTACCATGACCAAATAGTCCTTCTTCTTCTGCGATTACTTCAATATGTTTTCTTGCTTCACTTAAGGCAGCCTTATTATAAAAAACTACAGATGTTTTCTTTTGAAAATCATTTACATTTAATGGCGAAGTAAATCTTGCAGTTCCACTAGTCGGTAATGTATGATTCGTTCCCGCAAAGTAATCGCCAACAGGCTCTGGAGTATAGTCTCCTAAAAAAATAGCACCTGCATTTTTAACTTTATGAACGATTGACTCTGGATTTTTTATCATTACTTCAAGATGTTCAGGCGCTAGCTTATTAACAAGCTCAATTCCTTCCTCGATTGTTTTCACGACAATAATGGCTCCATAATTTTCGAATGAGCTTTTAATAATTTCTCTTCTTGGTTGTTCTTCTAATAAGTTTGGTATTTCTTGCTGTATTTTTAATGCAAACTCTTCTGAATTCGTAATAACAATACTAGATGCCATTTCATCATGCTCTGCTTGTGCCATTAAGTCAGCAGCAATAAATCTTGGATTGGCTGTTTCATCTGCTAATATGACAACCTCAGTTGGACCTGCAACCATATCAATTCCTACTATTCCTGAAACACTTTTCTTAGCAAGTGCCACATAAATATTGCCAGGACCAACTATTTTATCTACTTTTTCAATTGTTTCAGTTCCATAAGCCAGTGCCCCAATTGCTTGCGCTCCACCAATTTTTAATACCTTTGTAACACCAGCTAATTTCGCAGCTACTAGAATGGAGGGTTTAATTTTTCCTTCTTTATTTGGTGGCGTTACAATGACAATTTCATTCACTCCTGCTATTTTTGCTGGAATCACATTCATTAAAACTGTTGATGGGTACGCTGCTTTTCCACCTGGTATATACACACCAACTCTTTCAATCGGATTAATTAATTGTTGAACGTATGAATTTTTTTCATTTATTTTATAACCATCTTGCAGTTGCTTTTCATGATATGTCTCTATATTTTTCTTAGCTTCAATCAATGCATTTACTAAATTTTCATCAGTTTGTTCTAGAGCCTCATTAAACTCATCTTCACTTACTTCAAAGCTTTTAAGTTTGACCTCATCATAAATTAAAGAATATCTGCGAACAGCTTCATCTCCATTTTCTTTCACATTTAATAAAATCTTTTCTACGCTTTTTGTGATCTCAACAGTGGGTAAATTCGTTCGGCTGATAATATTTTCAAGTTTTTCGCTTTTATGATTAATCGATAAAATTTCCAGCATATATGTTCCTACCCTTCTTAATTTTTTCTATAAATTCAGTAATACGGAAATAGTTAAATCGATAACTTACACGATTTGAAATCACTCTAGCACTGATCGGAATCATTTCTTCTAAGATGACTAATCCATTTGCCTTTAAAGTACTACCTGTTTCTACTAAATCAACAATAATATCTGACATTCCTACAATTGGTGCTAATTCAACAGAACCGTTTAAATAAATAAGTTCAATATTTTGCCTAAACTGAAAATACTTTGAAGTAATATTTGGATATTTTGTGGCAACTCTTAACGTTTCATCACCTCGATCAATTAACGTACCTGGAAAACCCGCTGCTGCAAAAATGCATTTTCCAAGTTCTAAATCCATCAACTCATATACATCTTTCTCTTGTTCTAGCAGAATGTCTTTTCCTACAAAACCAAGATCGCAAACACCTCGTTCAACATATGTAGCGACATCCACAGGTTTCACTACTAAATATTTAATTTTGTGTAACTCATCTTCGAAAATTAGTTTTCTAGTTTTAGAATCAATTACTTTTCGGTAACCAGACTGACTTAATATTTTAATAACCTCATCTTCAAGTCTTCCTTTTGCAACTGCTACTGTTAGCCAACTCACTTTACATCCCTCATTTGACATGTTATCCAAGCATTTGTATCAATCGAAAATCCGATTGCATCAATACTGTTTTCCGAATCTTCAGACACCAGAAGATAGCGTCCTCCACTTAAAACCTCTTTATTTAACTGATCATAATACCCTTTAAAAACGATTCCGTCATAATAATCAAATTCATTTACGATTGATAAATCGAGAAGAATATTTGGACTAATTTCTTGAAATTTGATTACCTTTTCAACAGCATTTTCCATTTCATTATTTAATACTAAGCTTCTAAGTAATGAATGAAGCTTTTCTCCTTTACCTTGTAAACTAAATAACTGTTCAAAAACATTTCTAGCTTGAAACGGTAAATTAATTGCCTGAATAAATCGTTCTAATTCATCTATGTTTTTTAAATAAATTAGCTTTTTCAATTTGTTTTTTTGCGACTCGGTTAAATTACACTCTTTAAATAATCCTTCGATAAATCCTGTATGCCCGATTTCTAAAATAAAAGGAATATTGCTTAATAAATCAATTGCCATAATAACTATTTCTATTTCAGATGCTTCAGTAATTTGCCCTAAATTTTCAATACCAAATTGATTAATTTCTTCAAGCTCCACCCCATTATTTCGATAGATTGTTGATTGATAAAATACTTTACATTTCTCTTCCTTCAGCGCGATCGGATAAATTTCTTTCATCAATGCACTTGTTAAATCAGGTCTTAACAATAAAATTTGCTGTAAGCGTGTTAAAACAACAACTAAGTCTTCTCTAGCTAATCTTGGGTTTCGACTCGAAAATGAATCATACTCTTCAAATAGCTGAGGATGAAATGGGATATATCCTCGTTCTAGTGCATAATCTTCCATTTTTCTTTTATATCGATAATTGACTAATGACTGCTTTAATTTCCCATCCAATTGAACATTCCCCCTTCTAAAAAAACAAAAAGGCCATACAGGTTAAATGCCTGTATGGCCTTCTGGCACGACACAAGCACCTTTTTCGTAACACGAAGAGGGCTTGCATCTACGGTCAATTTTTGTCCATAGATTCAAACCCTGGGTGGATGATGATGTTGTAGCCCATTATTCGTGCGTGCGAAAAACATGTTCATGTCTCCTTTTTCGTTTTATTTTTATTCATCTTAATGAATTTGATATAAGTTGTCAATCCCTTTTGAAAAATAAAAATTTTGAAAGGGTTTACATTAAGATTTTTTAATTTTTTTGAATCTATTAAACTGAAAAACGTTTTTATTCTAATAACGAATGCCTCTGTTATAGTAAAATATTGAACCAAAAATCTTATCTAGTAAAGACATAATAAATAACATAAAACCAACTAAAAAACCCATGAATTATTGCCCAGAGAACTGATTTATGAATACTCCAAGATATTGAAATGGCTAAAGCAGAACCAAAAGTAATTGCACTTTTAGAACCAACTGGAACATTAAGTCTTTTTTCTGACCTTTCTTTCATATCTAAATCCCCATTTCCACTGAACCTATATTTTCATTTTCATATGTTAATATTTATTCTTCTGTGACAAGTATATTCTCTTCAAGAATTAATATTCTGTAATTGCATTGCGACTAAACTGCCAGTTGGAGTACTACTTATGCATGAGCTTGTATTATCAGGGCATCCAGCTTTTTCAGGTTGATTTTCGTAAATTGTTACTTTAGATATCAAAAGAAAATGTTTCTTTAAATCCTTTTTTTCCTTCAAATGTTATTTTTAATGCTCTTGTTTTTGGCATACGTTGAATCCAATTTAATTCTAAAAACCGTTCTAAAAGAGCATTTCCCAATGCTCCACCAAGGTGGTAACGTCTTTCACTCCAATCTAAACATTTATGTGAAAATGATCGACGCTTCTTCTTAATCTTTTCAAGATCAATTTGAAAATCAGTCAAGAATCTCTCTCCTTTTTCCGTAACAATAAATTCTTGCCTTTCTTCGTTTATAACTCCCAGATTAATTAAAGAATCAGTTAATTGTACCCCAAACTTACCAGCAGGGTGATCATAACATGTTCTAGCAAAACGTATTGCTGTATTTTCTGAAGCTTGTTTTAAAGACCTAATTTCACTTGGAGGGGCTATTGATAATAATGTCTCCATTATTTGAGCAACTTCCTGATTTCGAATACCGTAGTAACGATGTCTTCCTTGTTTTTCTACGCTAACTAATTTCGCATCGACCAATTTTGCTAAATGGAAACTAGCTGTTTGTGGTTTTATTCCAGCCATATATGCCAGTTCGCTTGCAGGATGAAACCTACCATCTAAAAGGACAGTTAATATTGCTGCACGTGAAGTTTCACTTACAAGCGTAGCAACCACTGCTACATTAGGATTTGCATTCATTTTCATTCTCCTTCCGTTATGTAATCCATATTTCGATGATAATTGAAATATTTATATTCTACAATAAATTTAAAGTACATAATAATAGGAGGAAAAAAATGAGTCATACAAAGTTGATTAAACCTAAAATTCTATACTATGGAACACCTGTGATTTTACTAAATACGTTGAATGAGGACGGGACAGTTAATATTAGCCCTATGTCTTCATCATGGGCTTTAGGAGATTGCATAATATTAGGAATTGGACTTGGCGGGAAAGCTATTGAAAATTTACAGCGTCATCCTGAATGTGTAATTAATGTACCTAGCCCTTTATTATGGGAGAATGTTGAATTTTTAGCCCCTTATACAGGAAAAAATCCCGTTCCTGATTCTAAGAAAAATATTGGATTTACATATGAAAAAGAAAAATACAATATCAGTAAATTAACCGCTACAGAGTCACAAACCGTAAAACCTACACGAATTACGGAATGCCCAATTCAAATTGAGGCAATCGTAAAAAACATTCGAATACCTGAACATTCACCTGATTTTGCAATTGTTGAGACACATGTTTTACATGTACATGCTCATAATGAAATCATCATTGAAGAAAATCATATTGATCCAAATAAATGGAGTCCACTAATATACAATTTCCGTCATTATTTCGGTCTCGGAAATCAGTTAGGTAAAACTTTTCGTTCGGAAATATAAGTATAAATTCTATATAGCCAGTACTAAAAATAAATAATGCTTAAAATATAAAAGTCAGATTCCAACTTGTAAGGAATCTGACTTAATTGTTAAATTTTTTAATAGGGAAAATTAATAAAAAAGATTTAACTCGTGTTCTTTAACTAAAGCAGTGCATTAGGTCAATACAATTTACTTATGATTTAATAATGTTTCAATTGCATTAACTAATTTTGCATTATCTTTTTTTGTCTTTCCTGCTATTTCACTAGTTGTGAAACTCATTAACTTTTTGTCTTGATTATACAATGTAACACTGTATAACCATCCCTTTACATTAGTGTTTTTATTTTGGGTAACTTTAATAACTTTAATATCACTAATAAAGTTTTTAATTGCCTTCTGATCTGTTATTACTGAGATCTCCCCATTCTGACCGTTAGTAACTTCAATTTTACTAATTTCATTTAAATTTCCGTGATACACTTCTGAAAAACTCTTGTTATCCGTATTACATCCAGAAAGTAATGAAAAAACACTAATACAAAGAAGTATGTATATAATTTGTTTCAAATTTACTCCACCTTCAAATATTTTTAAGATAATTATATCAACTTAACGACTTATGTAATTTGGGGGAATTTCGCCTTTTTTCACAGAATATCAAATAATCCTAATGCAACTAAACTGCTTTTTAGCGCAATAAAAAAAATCGACTATTTGCCGATCATGTTGTTCAACTTATGCATGCTTTAGTTCAATTAGGATTTTATTCCTCTTTAAAAATTGGTCCATGTATCATCGCCTGTAATTCTATCTATTATATCTTCTGCTTCCCAAACAGCTGCTTTTTCTAATACTTGACAGTCAGCTTTATTAGCTTTACTAATTTCTCCTTTATGGTAAATTGATTATTCGCATGAGATACTGTCAATTATTCAATATGGAGGTGGCCATTTTTCTTCTCTTTTTGTTTATAATCGAAATTTAAATTTTGTAGGTTCATATTTATCCCCTCTCCTTTTTTGATACATATTGAATAAGTTAACATTACCATATATTGTAATTAGCTTGTTTTTTATTGATTGTGCCAATTAAAATGTTGATTTTGGATCCCCAAAAAACTGCCTATACATATGTAACCAAAAGGTGCCTATAGAACATACAAGTTACTATCGCACTTAAAAGTACGTTCTTCTTTTCTTTATTAATTTATTCCATAATAGCAACTGTAGAGAATAGTTTCCTTAGATGACATCATTAATCACCTAATTACTACTCTCTAACAACATTATTTAAATTAACTTCATGTTTACATGAAGATTAGTATATATAGGAGGATTTATATGGAAGAGAAAAACTTATTTAAAGGAAAACTAGGTTTCGGAACTGCTCCACTAGGAAATATGTTCCGTAACATCCCAGATGACGAAGCAATCGCAACTGTTGTAGCAGCTTGGGATCATGGCATTCGTTACTTTGATACAGCTCCACTCTATGGTGCAGGTCTGGCAGAGATGCGTCTAGGAGAAGTATTATCAAGATACAATCGTGATGATTATATTTTAAGTACAAAGGTTGGTCGTTTAATTCTTGATGAACTAGAAGACGTTTCTGCAAGAGACTTAGGTGAAAAAGGTGGAGTATTTGAATTTGGTCGTAAGAATAAGCTTGTGAACGATTATAGTGCTGACGCAACTTTACGTTCAATCGAACAAAGTTTAAATCGTTTGAAAACTGATCGTTTAGACATTGTTTATGTTCATGATATTGCAAAAGACTTTTATGGAGACGAGTGGATAGCGCAGTTTGAAATTGCTCGCACTGGTGCTTTCCGTGTACTTTCTCAATTACGAGACGAAGGTGTTATTAAATCTTGGGGACTTGGTGTAAATAAAGTAGAACCGATCGAAATCGCATTAGAATTAGGAGAATACAAGCCTGATGTTAGTTTATTAGCTGGTCGTTATACACTTCTGGATCATGAGCGAGCACTTCAACGATTAATGCCCGAAGCTGCTAAACAAAATGTTGATATTATCGTTGGTGGTCCATATAGCTCAGGTATTCTAGCTGGTGGAACTCACTTTGAATATCAAAAAGCATCACCTGAAATGATCGCGAAAGTTGAGAAAATCAAAGGAATTGCACAAAGACATGGTATCAGTGTGAAAGCTGCAGCCCTTCAATTTTCAATATCAAATCCAGCAGTTGCAACAATCATTCCAGGTGCAAGTAAACCAGAGCGAATTGCCGAAGACCAAGCTGCATTAAATGAAGTAATTCCAGCTACATTCTGGCACGAAATGAGAGAACAAAAACTAGTTGCAGAAAATGCACCACTACCAATAGACATTAAATAATAACTATATAAATGGAGCGATATAAAATGGCTAACACAATCGTTACAATGGAAATTCCTGCAAATCCTGAAAAAGTATGGCAATTAATTGGCGGTTTCAATTCGCTACCAGATTGGTTACCATATATCCCAAGTAGTGAATTATTAGAAGGTGGACGTGTTCGTAGTTTGGCAAATCCGGATGGAGATACAATTGTTGAACGTCTTGAAGCATTCAATGATAAAGAGCGTTTTTATACGTACTCAATAATGAAAGCACCATTCCCAGTTACAAACTATCAATCGACAATACGTGTTCAAGAACATTCCGATCGTAATCAATCAATTGTTGAGTGGTCTGGTAGTTTTACTCCTGTGGAAGTAACTGATGAAGATGTAATCAATCTATTCAATGGGATATATAAAGATGGATTGGAAGCATTAAGAAAAGCATTTCAAGTTTTAACAGTATAGTAATTAAATTATCAAATAATGAAATAGGGGATGATAAAATATTAATTATCCTCTATATCTTCTTCAAAATCCGAAAACATTGACGTTTGTAGCGCAAATTACCCCAAGTGGAATAATACCCAAAAAAGAATCTGCAAATGGAATCAGAAATACTATAAGAACACCTAGGTTTCTTCGTACCTTTTGGATTCATTCGATCGAATAATAAACAAGTTTCTTTGATGAATGATAAATTTATAAATTATTTAAAGAAAGAATTTAATTCAATCGAAAAAACACATATATAATAGTTCAGAAGAAATACTGAAATAGGAGCTGATTGATCAATCAATCAGCTCCTATTTGTTATGCAACTATTGCATGCGTTAGTTGAAACAAAAATATTTATTAAAATATATAATTTTAGAATCCTTCCTTTTGAAAGTATAGTCAGATAATCTTAAAAAATCTCAGATAAAACTCAAGGAAAACTTAAATTGTCTAAACGCTTTTCCAAAATCACGCGCAGCTCATAAGGAATCCTCTCATACTCGACCCCTTTTCCCAAAAACAAAAGCCAATCCGCATAATACTCCAGCTCCTCAACATCGGTTATATCCAGCTGAACATTGAAAATCCCACTCGATTGAAACATTCCAGTAAATGATAAAATAATCCCAGGCGGGTGCATACGCTTAAAGCGCTGAATCCCAGTCGTATCAAGCTTCACAACAAGATTGGACTCACGTGCAAAAAGCAGTTTTTTGTTTAATATATCTTGCTCAGACCACTTCATCTCCCGCTCAGAAATTGCCGAATCCCGCAGCATCTCAACAGGCAAATAACGAAACTCCTCTGAATCAAAATCATAAACCTCGACCAGCCACTGAGCGTTCGAGTTAAAAATATGCAGCAAAAAAACGTCCATCAACTGCGGCCAGCCAGGAGTTAGCTCATAAGTCACCCGCAAATGCTTATCCCGTACAGCAAGAGAAATCAGTTTGTTCAACTCAGCTGGCGCAGCATCATCGAGCTCTAAAAGATTCGGATTGGCAGGATTTGTATTTTCAAAAAGCAAGATATTATTCAGCTCGATCAGCTCGTCTTGTTGGGTTTGCGACGCTATACCGATGAGTTTTTCAGTGATTGAGCGTCGATTTTGCAGATAAGGCAGCTGCGAATTTTTCGAGGCGATAAAGCTGATAAACATCGCCTTCAGCTCTTCTGGCGTGAAACGGGTGGCGGGCAGATACTGATTTTGCAGGACAAAGTAGCCTCCACCTCGACCAAGCTCGGACGTAAGAGGAAATCCCATCGCCTGAATCTCGTTAATGTCGCGGATCGCCGTCGCGCGGGATATCTTGAACTCTCGCTGAATCTCGGCAATCGTAAAATGTGCGCGATTATTTATGTAGCGCATGATCAGGTTCACTCGTTCTATTTTCTTCATATTTTTATTGTAGCAAAAATGTAGCAAAATAAATATCAGTAATGACAGTAAAACTTTATTTACATTAAGCTTATAATTATTTAAATTTTAGATTTTCAAGAGAAAAGCTAATAATTATTTAAATTTTAGATTTTCAAGAGAAAAGCTAATAAAACTTTATTTATTTGATCTTCTAAAAAAAGTATCATTTTTTGATACATTTGGCAAATAGAATCAATCTTGTAATAAATAAATCCACAAAGGAGAGAATAAAATGTCTATATACTCAATCAAAACTATCTCAGAAAACTACAAAATGACTGCTTTCGGTGTTTCACTTGAAGATTACAACGACTGGGCAGGTAATGCTGCAAAAACTGCAGCGAAAAAAGCTGAAATCACTGAAAATGGCAAGCTAGCTGAACTTCTAGCGATAGCTGACGGGCAAGAATATCAAATCAACTACGTTATCGACCACAAGGCTTGGCGCGGCTTTGGCGTGATGGGAGAGTTCGACATGGAAGGCGCGGTCGTTCTCGATTTCCTCGCTGGCGACTACCTGGTCGTGCCTGGCACAGGCACAAACAAAGATCGCCTTGCTGATGAAATCACAGGCAAGGTTTTCAGCGGCATGTTGGAAGAAATCACAGACTACAAATACGTTGGTCCTGGTAACTCAACATTCATCAAAGCAGCTGAAAACGGTGAATTCTACGGCGAAATGTGGCTTCGTGTAAAAAAAATTGAAGGCTAAACTCCGTTAAATTTGTCAAAATTTTTAAAAAAGGTCTGTCAAATTTGACAGACCTAATATAAGAGGCAAAACACTTGAAAAAACTCACTAAATTCATTGTGAACTGGAATCCCTTTGGGCAAAAGTCTCTGATTTTTGAGAACATTTTGGCAGAATTCACTGTAAGCTTTTCGTGGTAAAGAGGGCTTTTTACTTGACCAATTTGGGATTCATTGGTATCTTGTAGCGGAGCTCGACCTCTCAGAAGATAAATCTGGAAAAAGGAGTACTCACATGGCAATTTACACACTTGAACATAAAAAATCATTCACATTGACCGCTTATGGTTTTTCAATCCAGTCGAATTTTCAAGACATGAAAGCTTTACAAAAAGAAAAAGCTGAGTTTTGGGGCGGATTAAAGGCTGATGGGCGTTTTGATAAGCTCAAAAACGCTGCAAAAAACAATCGCGAATGGTCGGTCAATGAGGTTTATCAAGGCAAACCGTGGAATTATTTTGCGGTAGAAGCTAGCAAATCAGTGACTGACGCAACTCGTATCATCGAGTTTCCAGAGAGCGAGTACATCGTGGTCGCAGGTAATGGCGATAAGGAAACATTGTTTGATCAGCTAACTTATCGTGCTTTTAGCGAAGTCTTGGCCCAAATTACTGACTATGCCTACGTTGGCGGTCCAAATGCGACTTATCGCAAAGATAACGGTGACGGCACTTTCTACGGCGAATTTTGGGTACCTGTGGTTAAAAAATAATAATAAAAAATCATGTAAAAAAAGGATTTTTTTCAGTTGTTCTCAAAGCCTCGATTTTTCGGGGCTCTGTATTAGTTTATTCGATATCCTCTATCTGAAAGGTAGGATTTAACCAAACAGAAGCTTTCGAATCTTAACTGGGGGTTAAGGGTAATTTACTTCTAATAAATGGTAAAAAAACTACTCCCCAAGCACCCGCTATATTTCCCATTTCAATCATGATAAGACTATTATTTATTAAAATCCTTGGTAAAAACAAACTTCTCCTAATATTGTAATAGGGGCTGAATAATCAGCCCCTATATAATTCAACTTACGCATGCGTTAGTTACACACCTTGATATATTATTTAGATCTTATTTTACTATTAAAAAACTATTTATAACATTTGATTTGCAATTTTGATAATGTCTTTCTTGTGCTGTTCAGACGAAATATTTTTGTTATTGTAACTAACTTCATAATAAATGTTTTTTTTCTTAAAGGTGAGCGTATTTCCATAATATTGACCTATCACTCCGTCTGATAACTTAACATTCTCACTGGAACCACTATACTCTACTTTAAAATTGTGGACAGTAATCATTAAGATAATCTCATCATTTTTATCCTTTGAAAATGATGTAAAACTAACTCTCAAATTTTTCCCATCATGTTTAACATCATCAATTGTAGAAATTAGAAAAGGTGTAGCATCAAACGGAATATCATTCGGAATTTTCACCTTAAACGGAAGTGCATCTAATCCCTCGTCTAATGAGGAAGCCTCATAGCTTACTGGTATGGTTTTTAATTGTTCCTCGGTGAGATTTCCCTTTGGTTTAACTTTTTTTAAATTTGATGTATCTAAAATGTCATTATTAATATGTTTACAACCAAATAACAAAATAATCATCAATATTGACACTAACCATGTCTTTTTCTCCAAACCATATCCCCCCTTATCTAATTCTAATACTATTTGATGAAACGTTATTACCGTCTTGGTAACATCATTTTAATCTATATATTTCTATGTTATTTTTTTATATTCTTTTTCAACTAAACTACCATTTAGTTCAACAAAAAAGACCACCCCGAAACAGTCGATCGTTGTTCAACTTGTGCATTCTTTTGTTGAATAAGTAATTATTAAGTTTTAAGTTTTTTAATTTTACTCGGCTATTTAAAAATTAATTTTTAATCCAAGTTAGCATACGTAAAATAAGAAAGGGTTCAAACCAAGTAATCAATAAAAATATGAAAAAAAACGAAGTTACTGCAAAAAACTTAGTGTTCCCTCTTTCTCTTTTGGAAATTGCTATCAAGCTACATACCGCCGCAAATAATATAGATAAAAAACCAATTAAAGCCATAAGTTCGTTGAAGCCTTGAATTATATAAATTATTCCAAACAAAACCAATCCGACAATTAATAATATTATCGAAATCGCACTAAAATTTTTCATAGTTTCACCTCTTTTAATAATAATTAATTTATAGGTTTGTCATTTAATATTTTAACATATATTTCCATATTTTTTGTTGTCTTATTAAACTATCCTGCCATTTAACCTTTTATAAAGCATCTCTTAAACTAACCTACATTTCCGTTATATAATGACAAAACAAAAAATCGTCATTTCTAAAAATGACGATTTTCCAATTAATTAGATTGTAGAAGTATTTTTCGTTAATGCTGGCTTCAAATGTAAGATTAGTCCTTCATTTTCAGCAGCAGTTCCGATTGTAATTCGAATTCCATTAGGGAATGCACGGATAATGTATCCTTTTGATTCTAGATCTTTAAAGATTTCTTGACTGTTTTCAAGTGGAACAAATATAAAGTTTGCTTGAGATGGATAGTATTCGATTCCATAACTGTTGAAAAACTCTTCGTATTGATCCATGCCTTTTTTATTTTGTTCAACACAGTTTTTAATAAAGACTTGGTCTTCAAGTGCTGCTATTGCTGCTACTTGAGATAGCATTGAAGTGTTGAATGGTAGTCTAGCAATATTTAATTCTTGAA
Organism: Gottfriedia acidiceleris; assembly: GCF_004138285.1. Lineage (GTDB taxonomy): Bacteria > Bacillota > Bacilli > Bacillales > Bacillaceae_G > Gottfriedia > Gottfriedia acidiceleris_A. The sequence goes on from NZ_SCFN01000003.1 coordinate 248,579, forward strand.
TTAATTTGCTATTTGCGATACCATAACCGATTCGGAATGATGCTAGGCCGTATGCTTTTGAAAATGTTCTTAAAACGATTAGATTTTCAAATTTATTTAGTAATGAGATTGTATCAGGGAAATCTGATGCTGATACATATTCAACGTAAGCTTCGTCAACAACTACAAAAGTATTACTTGGTACTTTTTCTAAAAACTCGACTAATTTGCGGCTTCCAATATATGTACCTGTTGGGTTATTTGGATTACAAATCCAAACAATTTTAGTATTCGCATCTACTTGTGCAAGCATAGCATCTAAATCGTGTACACCGTTAACTAAAGGAACAGGTCTTACTTCAGCTCCTTCAATAACTGCGTGATGAGCATATTGTGAAAAAGTTTGAGATGCTTGTACAATATTATGTTCCTTCGTTAGTAACGCTCGACTAATCATTTGAATAACTTCGTCAGCACCACTTCCGAATATTAATTGATCTGGCTGTATATTTAAGAAATTTGCTAGTTTATTACTAATTTCTTCTGTCGCTCCATCTGGATAAATCGCAAACTTACTTACTACATTACGTAGTTCTTCAAAAACTTTAGGAGAACATCCGAATGGATTTTCATTTGATGCAAGTTTTACTACTTTGTCTAGACCATATTCACGCATGACTACTTCACTTGGTTTTCCTGGTGTGTATGCTTGAAGAGTCAAAATTTGTGGTTTCACGTACATGCTAATTTCTCCTTTTATTCAAAGTTTTGTATAATGTTGTCAGTTTATCATATTATTAAGCTGTTAATCTAGTACTATTTTCAAGAATATTTCAAATTATCTAGTTCCATATTGCCTGCGTTATCTTGAAAATAGCTTGTTTCAAATTCAAATAAAAAGTAGAATCAAAAGACTCTACTTTTCAATCCAACTACCCATATAAGCTGGATCTTCATATTGATGTGCTTCTTTTACTACGTAAAGTGGTCTAAATGTATCTATCATAACTGCTAGTTCTAATGTTTCTTTCTTTCCAATACTACCTTCAGTTTTACCTGGATGTGGTCCATGTGGAATACCTGATGGATGTAAAGTAATAGATTCTTGTTCGATTCCTTTTCTACTCATAAAGTTTCCTTCTACGTAGTAAAGGACTTCATCACTGTTTACATTACTGTGTACATATGGTGCTGGAATTGCTTCTGGATGGTAATCATACATCCTTGGAACAAATGAGCACACTACAAAATTATGACCTTCGAATGTTTGATGTACTGGTGGTGGCTGATGAATTCTTCCTGTAATCGGTTCGAAATCTTCAATATTAAATGCCCATGGATATAAATACCCATCCCAACCTACTACATCAAATGGATGATGTGTTAAGACATGTTTGTAAAGGTTCCCTCTTGCTCTAGTTAGAACAGTAAATTCACCTTTTTCATCATAAGTCTCTAGCGTTTCTGGTCCTCTAAAATCACGTTCGCAAAATGGGCTATGCTCAAGCATTTGGCCATATTCATTTCGATAACGTCTTGGCGTTGTTAATTGACTATTAGACTCAACAATTAAAAACTTCGTATCATCATTTGGAACTACTTTGTAAATTGTTCCAATAGGGATCATGATATAATCCCCTTTACGGTAAGTAATTGTTCCAAACATTGTTTGGATTTCACCTGAACCGTAATGAACGAAGAACATTTCATCTCCTTCACCATTTCGATAAAAATGCTTGCTTTCTTCTGTTACGTTTGCAACTGCAATTAACAGATCAGAGTTACCTAAAACGTATACTCTTCCTTCTAAAACATCTCCTGTACGCTCTAAATTGTTTGTACGAATATGGCGGTGTTGTAAAGATGTCTGTTCTTCAAATTCGATCTGAAGTGATTTATAAAATGATGTCTCACTAACTGATGTAGGCATATTGTTATGATATAAAATTGATTGAGTACCTGAAAATCCTTTTGTACCCATTACCTGCTCTCTATATAATGATCCATCTTCTTTTCGAAATTGAATATGTCTTTTCTTTGGAATCTTACCTAGACTACGATAATACACACGCTTCCCCTCACTTTCTAACAGTATTTCGTAATGTACCTAAACCTGTAATGCTTAACTCAACGACGTCCCCATCTTCTAACCAGCGATGTTTTTCTTCACCAAGTTCTAAAATACAACCTGTTCCAACAGTTCCAGAGCCAATCACATCACCTGGATATAGTGTTACGTTTTTTGAAGCATGAGAAATTAATTCTGGAACGGAATAAAAAATTGAAGAAAAGTTGCCACTAGAAATGACTTTTCCATTAACTGCAGCTGTCATCTTCAAATCATAGCTTTTACCTGATCTAAATTTCTCAATTTCATCTTTTGTTACAATGCAAGGTCCTAAAGAAGTAGCAAAATCCTTACCTTTTGATGGACCTAAGCCAACCTTTACTTCATGTGCTTGAATATCTCTAGCACTCCAGTCATTTAAAATTGTATAGCCAAGAATATAATCATCGGCTTCTTCAACTGGGATATCTTTACCTTCTTTACCGATAATACAAGCGATTTCTAATTCAAAATCCATCTTTTTGCAATTAGTTGGAATGCTTACATGATCTTCAGGTCCAATAACCGCTCGATGATTCGTAAAATAGAAAACTGGTACGTCATACCACTCAGGTATCATCTCTAGACCTCTTCTGCCGCGAGCAGTTTTCACATGCTCCTCAAATGCATAAAAGTCACGGATACTTTGTGGTTTTGGTAATGGTGCTCGCAATTGAACAGAAGAAAGCGGTATACCTTCTCCTGTTATTTCTGCTATTTCATTTTTATATAAATCATAGTTTTCTAGAATCGTTAGTAAATCTGCTGGAATTCGGCCATTACTAGCTTTATAAAGATCGATTACTTGATCTTCAACTAATAAACCTGCACGCTCATTACCATCATATTGAAAAGTTATAAATTTCATACCTTCACCTTTTTCTTTCAATTGCAAAAGTATCAGAAATAGCACGTGTATAAGAATGTCCAGCAAGGCGACCAACAGGATTTAGCTTTTCAGTATTGATTTTGCCATCTGCATATAATTCATCATTAATATGAACATTAACGACTTTACCAATTACTAAACTTCCAGCACCTTTGTTTTCGCCAAAATGTAGTAGCTCATGAAGCTCACATTCTAGTCCTACTAAACTTTCTTTTACTCGAGGAACTTGCACAGTTGTCCCATCCACTTTAGTAAGACCAACTTGTTCAAATTCATCTACTCCATACGGAAAATCTGCAGCAGCATTATTAACTTGTTCGCAAATTTCTTCACTTACAATATTAATAATGAATCGTTTCGTCAGTTCAATATTTTTTAATGTGTCTTTTTTCTCGCCGTCTGTACCTCTAATCATTGGTGCAAAGCACACTAACATCGGGTCAGCACATATCGCTGTAAAGAAACTAAAAGGTGCAACATTCGCTACACCTTCTGAGTTTACAGTTGAAACAAATGCAATCGGACGAGGCAACACTGAACCAATTAACAGCTTATAAGCATCTTGCCATGGTAAAGTATCTGGTCTAATTTCCATTGTTACAACTCCTTATAGATTTCCTCGAAGTTCTTGCTCACGCTCGATTGATTCGAATAATGCTTTAAAGTTACCATCACCGAATCCTCTAGCACCTTTACGTTGAATAATTTCAATAAATAATGTTGGACGGTCAACGATTGGACGAGTGAAGATTTGTAATAAATACCCTTCATCATCACGGTCAACTAAAATCTTTAATTCTCTTAATTTCTCAATATCTTCATCAATTTTTCCAACGCGCTCTGTTAACATATCATAATACGTATCTGGTGTTTTTAAGAATTCCACACCTAAAGCTCTAAGCTTAGTAACTGTATCAACAATATCTTCAGTTAATAACGCAATATGTTGTACACCTGGTCCATTGTTATAGTCTAAGTACTCTTGAATTTGTGATTTCTTTTTACCTTCAGCTGGTTCGTTAATTGGGAATTTAATTCTGCTTCCATTTGTCATAACTTTTGACATTAATGCAGAATACTCAGTACTAATATCGTCATCATCAAAATGAATCATTGATTGGAATCCCATTACATTTTCATAATAAGAAACCCATTCTTCCATTCTTTCAACGTTACCAACTACGTGGTCTAATGCGATTAATCCTGTTTCATTTACTGGAATTGTGAAAGCACGATCTTTATATCCAGGTAAGAAAGGACCATTGTAGTCGCCTTTTTCGATTAATGTGTGAATTGTATCACCATAAGTTCCGATTACAGCTTTTTTAACTGTTCCGTATTCATCGCTAACTTCAGTTGGAGGTAAAATTTTAATCGCTCCACGACTTACTGCGCCTTGATAAGCTGTTTCAATATCGTCAACTAATAAAGCGATATCTTTAACACCATCGCCATGTTTTTTAATAAAATCAGCAATTTTAGAATCTTCTTTTAAAGTTCCAGTAATAACTAGACGAATCGTACCATTTTTTAATACGTAAGAAACTTTATCACGTACTTTTGTTTCTAAACCAGAGTATGCTACTGGAGTAAATCCAAAAGTGTTTGCGAAGAAATAAGCTGTTTGTTTCGCGTTACCTACATATAGTTCTAAATGATGTACATCTTGTACTGGAAAAACATCATAGCTAGTATTTGTTTGTTTTAATTCATCTTGTTTCATTTTAATTTCCCCCTATAAATTACGATTTTTGTAAAGAAAAGAAAAAACTATGTAAGAGCGCTAAGTAAACGCTTACAAAACAAATAAACCGCATAAAAAAAATTCTTAACAGGATGATAATTCGCCAAGAATACCATTTAGAAATATATGGGAATTTCCCTAACGAACACACAACCTTTACTACTATATTAATGTAATTATCGTTTTATGAATCGATTTTACATTTATATAGTAGTCTCTAAGATAAATATTTCTACACTTCTTTTTAAATTCCTTCAAAAAATTTTCAATTAAATAAATTTTTTGTCGTTTCTTAATTTTATAACGATAGTATTAATTCGTTTTGCTTTTCTTTATATGATTACCGCCCCATGTACATAAGAGATCCAAAATCGGTTTCATAGATTTACCGTATTCATTTAATTCATATTCCACTTTAGGTGGAATTTGATCATAAGCAATACGATTAATTAGTCCATCCGCTTCTAACTCTCTTAATTGCTGTGTTAACATTTTTTGAGTTATTTTAGGCATCAGTTTTCTAAGCTCATTCGTTCTTTTTTTACCAGTTTCTAAATGGCAAAGTATAATACATTTCCACTTACCACCTATTACCTCAATCGCTGCTTCAATCGGCATATTATATTCTTTCATAAATCCTCCATCATTGCTAATTACTATTTAATTAAAGTTAAAGTTATTTTACTCAACTTTTTTAGTACAAATGAAAACTTCAAAATCACCATATTTTGTGGAAATTATAACTATTGTCCTATCAATGATTTTGCAGTCTACAGTAAAGGTTCATAAAATATAGCATACAAATAATTTATAGTTCAAATATTTATCAGTTATAAAAAATCCTAACATAGTTATATAGACTCAGTTTATCCAAGAAGTTTTATAGGCACTTTTTAGTACGTACTTTATTTTAAGATCGTTATCATTCATAATTACAATCATAATTTATTTAAAAAGGAGTGGAAACAATATGTTTATCATTCATGGTAGTTCAAGGGAAAACGGAAATACAGAGCAGCTTACAAATCTCATTACAAAAGATGTTGCCAAGACGGAAGTACAATTACGTCATAAAAATATTAAGGCTATTAACGACCAAAGACACGAGCCAAATGGCTTCCAACCAATTGATGATGATTACGAGGAAATTGTTAAAGAAATGCTAGAGCATGATACGATTATTTTTTCAACACCTTTATATTGGTATGGTATGAGTGGATACATGAAAAACTTTATTGATCGTTGGTCTCAAAGTCTTCGTAATAAAGATCTACAATTCGCTGAAAAAATTAAAAACAAAAAAATGTATGTCGTAATTGTTGGTGGCGATCAGCCTAAAATTAAAGCACTACCATTAATTTTACAATTTAAACATATTTTCGAATTTGTTGGAGCAACACTTGAAGGATATATTATTGGAACAGGAAATTCACCTGGTGCAATATTGGAAGATCAATTAGCCATTCAACAAGCGGAATTGCTAAACACAACACTAAAAAATAAGTAAGTAACTAGAAGGAGCAAGACCTTGATTCCATTTTTACAACATAACCCAACTAAATTATGGTTTGGGAAAAATCAAATTGAACAATTAGCAAATGAAGTACAAGAATATAATCGTATACTTGTCGTTTATGGTGGCGGTAGTATTAAAAAAAATGGCGTATATGATGACGTAATGAACCAACTAAGTGGTAAAACGATTTTTGAACTTTCTGGAGTTGAACCAAACCCGAGACTAACAACGGTGCAAAAAGGTATTCAAATCTGTAGAGATAAAAAAATTGATTTTATTTTAGCAGTAGGCGGCGGCAGCGTAATCGACTGTGTTAAAGCTATTGCAATTGGCATTCCATTCGAAGGAGATGTGTGGGATCTTATTACTAGAAAATCCCAACCAACGAGTGCAACTCCTTTTGGTACTGTTTTAACTTTAGCTGCAACCGGTTCAGAAATGAACTGCACATCAGTCATATCTAATATGGAAATGAATGAAAAGAGAGGATGGAGTAATCCATTCGTTTTTCCTAAATTTTCAATTTTAGACCCTTCTTATACATTCTCGGTACCAATAGATCAAACAATCTATGGAATTGTCGACATTATGTCACATGCATTAGAGCAATATTTCCACCGTGTTAGTAATACACCTATGATTGATCGCTTTATCGAAAGTTTATTAATTACTGTAATCGAAGCTGGTGGAAAGCTTGTTAAGGATTTAGAAAACTATGATTTACGTGAAACAATTATGTACGCTAGTACGACAGCCTTTAATGATACGTTATTAAACGGTACAGATGGTGGCGACTGGGCATCACATCAAATTGAACATGCAGTATCTGCGATTTACGATATTCCACACGGCGGTGGATTAGCAATCATATTCCCTAACTGGTTAAGTCACTGCTTAGACTATGATCCAAGCAGAATTAAAATGCTAGCAACGAATGTTTTTGGAATTTCTGAAGAAGGAAAAACAACAAAGCAAGTTGCAGAAGAAGGGATCCAGGCACTAAGAAGTTTTTGGAACTCAATCGGTGCACCGAACCGTTTAGCAGATTATCAAATTGATGACTCACGTATAGACGAATTAGTAGAAAAATCCTTCGTAAAACCAGTAGTTGGTGGTTACAAAATTTTAGATAAGGAAAGTGCAAGAGATATTTTAGTACGCTCTCTTTAATGATGAAAAGAACCTTGCATTAAGCGAGGTTCTTTTATTCTAGTAGCAGTATTTATTAATCAAAAACAAAAAAAAGAACCCATTAAAAGGTTCTCAACTAAAATTGCATTTCTACCCAATTAAGTTCATTAATGTGATGATCTACAACGTTACAACACATATTCGGGTTAATTGTATCGACATGTGAAATTGTAATAGAAGACATTGAAACAGAATATTTAACTGTATCAACAATGCTCATATTATTCATATAGCCAAATCCAATCCCAGCAACTAAAGCATCTCCCGCTCCTGTTACATTAACGACTGAAACACCATCTGCTTGGATAATACCTTCTTCTATTCCATCATTATAATAAATTCCTTCTGCATCTAAACTAATGAAAACATTTGTTACGCCTAATTCTTTAAAATATCTGCCAGCTTTTCGTACATCTTCAACAGAAGTAATTTTAAATCCACATAGTACTTCAGCTTCATGTCGATTTGGTTTAATCGTATGAAAATATTGAATATAATCTCTTATTTTTGAAGCTTTTGAAGCAGAAACTGGATCTAAAATAAATTTTGTTTCATTATGGAAATTTGTTAATAAATAAGCTAAAATACTTGGATTATCCGCGTCAACCACCATATATTCAGCATTTCGAATAACTTCTGCTTTGGAGTCTATAAACTCCTTTGTAAAATTGTTTGTGATATCTAAATCTACTACTGCAGAGACCATTTCTCCGCTTTCATTTAAAATGGCTAAATATGTTGGAGTAGATTCACCTTTAATAATTAACGTGTCTTCCATATCTATGTTCATATTTTTTGCGTGATTTAACATGTTGATTCCATTGATATCATCACCAATGACAGAAATAAACTTTGTATTTAAGTTGATCTTTGCCATATTTTCTGCAATATTACGGCAAACACCACCAAACGATACTTTTACACTGCCTGGATTTGAATCATATGGACGATAATTTTTTTTCGTAAATCCGATAATATCACATATAGAAACACCAAATACTAAAATATATGGATTAGAAGGAATTGTCATTTTGTCAGTCCTTTCACTTTAAACTGAAAGAAAAATAAATTGTTTCGATTCACTAATTATACCAGTATAATATATTTTTAATAAAGTATTTTTTTGAACTTATTTTCATAATTAATTTCTTTATTATTATTGACTAAAAATATTTTTAAGTATAATATTTATTCTTACGTTTAAAAAATATATTTTTTACGTGGTTCGAAAACCTCCCACGAAAAAAAACTAAGGAGAAACAAAATGAAGTTAAAAACAATTACTGTTAATGGAGTATTTGCTGCACTATATATTGCAGTAACGTACTTTATTCAACCGTTCGGGTTTACGAATGTACAGTTTCGTGTATCCGAAATATTTAACCACTTAGTCGTTTTTAATAAAAAGTACATATATGGAGTAGTTTTAGGAGTTATATTAGCTAATTTTTTCTTTTCTCCAATAATGGCATATGATTTAGTCTTTGGTGTTGGCCAATCGATTATTTCTTTATTAATTACAATTGCAACATCAAAGTTTATAAAAGGTATTTTACCGAGAATGATTGTAAACACGATTGTCTTTACGATTACTATGTTCTTAATTGCAATCGAATTAAAGCTAGCATTTCATTTACCTTTCCCAATGACTTATTTAACTACAGCCATTGGTGAATTTGTAGTGATGGTTGTGGGTATACCGATTATGTACTATTTAAATAAACGAGTAAAATTCGAGCATCTTATTTAAGTAAAAAAGAGTTGTTTCTCTAAATGGAAACAACTCTTTTTATTATGTATTATTTGTCTTCTCTTAATAAATAATCATTACCATCTTGATCGTAGAAATTAAACATTGAACCGTATGGCATTTTCATCAGGTCATCAACTTTTACGCCATTTTGCTTCATTTTTTCATAAGCAGCATCAATATCCGTTGTACTAAAAAGTACAGATGGATGAGCTATTTTTTCTGGTTTAAATTGTTGCATCGATGGTTTAGAGTAAAGAACTAAAGTAGTAAATTCACTTTCGCTTGGACCTACTTCAATCCATTTAGCATCTGGTCCCATTGGCATTTCAATTTTTAGAACAAACCCCATTTTATTAATCCAAAAATCTTTTGCTTGCTCTTGATCTTCTACATAAACAGTAACTTTACCGATTTTATTAATCATATAAAAATCTCCTCTACTGGTTAATTTTACTACCAATCTATTTTAGCAAATACAATTATGTAAAACAAACTGATTAAGTACTACTTTCAGACTGCTGACAAGCGTTTACAATCAGTCAAAAACTTAAGTTTAATGTACTTTGTGTACACATTCAATTATCTCCATGTGTATGACTTTTTCCTGTAGAAGCATTTTTATGAAACAATACCATATACTTTTTTGGAACAGTACAAAGTAAGGGGGAAGTATCTTGCCTAATAACGTAATTTGGAACGATGTTGATGAATATTTTATAGAAAAACTAATTCCGAATGATCCTATCTTAGAAAATGTATTACTTGCAAATTATCAAGCCGGTCTACCTAGCATAGATGTGTCTCCTACTCAAGGTAAATTACTTTATCTATTAGCAAAGGTTAAAGGCGCTAAAAACATTTTAGAAATCGGTACTTTAGGTGGATATAGTAGTATTTGGTTAGCTCGTGCACTTCCCGAAGATGGGAAATTAACAACCTTAGAAATTAGCCATGAGTATGCAAAAGTTGCCAAACAAAATATCATAGAAGCAAAATTGCAAGATAAAGTGGAAATTATTATAGGAAAAGCGTTAAAAACATTACCAGCTCTAAAAGAATCAAAGTATTTATTTGATTTCATATTTATTGATGCCGATAAACCAAATAATCCTCACTATTTAAAATGGGCATTAAAATTAGCAAGCTCTGGCGCTTTAATTATTGTCGATAATGTCGTTCGAAACGGAGAAGTAATTTATGAAACGAGTCACGATGAAAGTGTCAAAGGTGTCCGTCAACTAATGGATCTAATAGCTACAGACTCTCGTATTGACACTACTGCAATTCAGACTGTTGGATTAAAAGGATATGATGGTTTTGTGATTGGAGTTGTTAAATAATATTTAAATAGAGGGTTTCCGTTATGAGAGCCCTCGTTTTTATTAAAAGAAGCATCGTGGCGAATTTAGTCTGAGTTGCAAATAAGTCATTTAGAATAGCAAAATGTAGTTCAACAGTGCAAATAAAGGATGAAGCAAAGATCAACTTAATTTGCAAAGCACTGTTGAAATACCTCCCACTAATTATAATAATAAAAAAAGGGCGCCCATATTTCAGTTAACCTGACTTATGAGACAGCCCCTTAAAAATTCAAACTTATTTTATTACATGACTCGCTTAAACATTTTCTCAAGCTCATACGAACTAAAATGGATAACGATTGGTCGACCGTGAGGACATGTAAATGGATTGCTTGATTTTCTCAGCGATTCTAATAGATTAAAAATTTCATCGTTTGTTATATATTGATTTGCTTTTATTGACGCTTTACAACTCATCATAATGGCTTTTTCTTCGCGTAGTTTCTTTATATTAATTGTTCCGCGTTTTAATAGTTCTTGAATCATTTCATCAATTAATGTATCCTCTTGCCCTTCTGGAAACCAATTTGGATGTTCACGAATGACATAACTATTCGATCCGAACTTCTCGATAAATAGTCCAACTTCTTGTAGTTCATCATGGTATTGGTCTAATAAAATAGCTTGTTCTGGTGAAACATCAAATGTGATTGGAATTAATAAAGTTTGTAGTTCTGATGCAACTTCCCCTATTTTTTCCTTAAAATATTCATAGTAAACACGTTCTTGTGCGGCATGTTGATCAATTAAATATAATCCTTTTTCATTTTGAGCAATAATATATGTTCCATGCATTTGCCCGATTGGATATAAAGGAGGTAGTTGGTCTATATTTTGCTCATCATATACTTCTTCGTTCACAATGACTGTTTCTTCTATATTTGTTTGGTCGTCTTCATTTACAAAATTTGAATATCCTACATCTTTATTTGATTCATGTTTTTCAAAATAAAGATTCTCATAATCGGTAGGGGTTGATGAATCAATTTGAGTAATTGAATCGAATTCAGTTGAATTTTCTACATTGACTGTTTCATTCGTTTCATTGGAATAATTCGAATTAGTAGTAAAACGATCTTGAAGCGAGAAAGGTAATTTCTTTTCTACGTCTTCTTTTATAGAAGAATGTTCAAACGAAAATGTAGATTGTTCACTTAATATTTTTTCCTTTGGAGCTGTTGACTTTATTTCTGGAATAAGGGAACGACCTCTAAAAACTTTTTTTATACTTTCAGTAATTAATGTAAATAATTGATCCTCTTTACTAAAACGCACTTCTTGTTTTGTTGGATGAACATTTACATCGACTAATTGAGGGTCCATTTTAATAAATAACGAAACGATTGGAAAACGGCCAATTGGGAGCAAAGTATGATAGCCTTCGCTTATTGATTTATTTACGCCATAGTGTTTAACATATCTTCCATTTACATATAGCGATATATAGTTTCTAGTTGCTCGTGTATATTCAGGCATGGATAAATAGCCTTCAATTTGAAAGTCTAATGACTCGCCTTTAAAATGAACCATGTTTTTTGCAATTTGTAGACCGTATAATGATGCAAGAATTTGTCTTGCGTCGCCATTTCCATTACTACGGAACATTAATTTATCATTATGTTTCAAATCAAAAGCGATTTGTGGATTTGCTAATGCTAATCGATAGACAACGTCTGTCACATTACTTAATTCTGTTTGAACCGTTCTCATATATTTTAATCTAGCTGGTGTATTAAAAAATAAATTTGAAACTTCAATACTTGTTCCATTTGATTTAGCAATTTCTTTTTGAGATTGCAATACGCCACCTTTTAAAATTGTTTCAATCCCAGGTCCATCTTCGGTTGATGTTTTTACTGTAACATAACTAACAGATGCAATACTCGGTAATGCTTCACCACGGAAGCCTAATGTACGTATTCGAAATAGGTCATTTTCATCTTTTATTTTGCTCGTTGCATGGCGCTCAAATGCTAGGATACTATCTTCCTTTGTCATCCCTTCGCCATTATCACTTACAAAAATTCGTGAGAGTCCACCGTCGTTAATTTCGACTGAAATACGTGTACTAGTTGCATCAATTGCATTCTCAAGTAATTCCTTTACAACTGATGCAGGACGTTCTACAACTTCACCTGCCGCTATTTGATTGGCTAAAATCTCATCTAACTTCTGTATTTTTGACATTAGTGAACCTCCTCTCTAAATAAATGCACTAAACAATAAAAAAGGTATAGTACATTAAGCTATTATCATAATTTTAACTATTAATAAAAAGAAAGGCCAATTGGCCTTCTTTTATTTTTTAGCTTGCTTTTGCAGTTCATATAATAAATTAAATGCTTCCATTGGATTTAATTCTAGTATATTAATTCCTTTTAATTGATCAATGACAGGATGGTTTTTAACAACTTCTTTAACCATCGGTTGATGATCGTCAAATAAGCTTAACTGAGATTCAGCATCCTCTTTATCGGTTGTTTTAACAATTTCTTTTTTCGGTACTTGATTATTTACAATCTCTTTTTCTGTATTTTCAATTTCCTCTTTAACATAAGAATGATTATTTGATTCTAAATCATTTAATAATTCCTTTGCTCGAATGATTACATCTTTCGGAAGATTGGCTAATTCGGCAACGTGGATACCGTAGCTTTGATCCGCTGCACCTTCAAAGATTTTATGAAGGAATAATACTTTTCCATCCTGCTCTTTTGCTGCTACGTGAATATTTTTCAAGAACTTAAGTTGATTAGCTAATACTGTCAATTCATGATAGTGAGTAGAAAAAAGCGTTTTTGCTCCGATATGATCATGTATATATTCGATCATCGATTGTGCTAAAGCCATTCCATCATATGTTGATGTTCCTCTACCAATTTCATCAAATAAGATTAAACTTTTTTCTGTTGCATTTGTGATTGCATAATTAGCTTCTAACATTTCGACCATAAATGTACTCTGCCCGGAAATTAAATCATCTGCAGCACCAATTCTAGTAAATATTTGATCAAAAATTGGTAATTTCGCATATTCAGCAGGTACATAGCATCCAATTTGAGCCAATATACTTATTAATGCTACTTGTTTCATATACGTACTTTTACCAGCCATGTTAGGTCCTGTAATTAAAAATTGATGAGTATCAACATCGAAATTTGTATCATTCGGAATATATTCTGAGCCTAGAAGTACCTTTTCAACTACTGGATGTCTTCCATTCTTCACGATATATTCTCTTTCCTCGGTGAATGCTGGTCTTACATATCCATTTTTTTCACTTACTACAGAAAAACTTTGTAAAACATCAATTTGACTAATTACTTGTCCTAATGTTTGAAGTCTAGATAAATATTGTTTTACTTGTTCTCGAATTGAAATAAATAACTCATATTCCAATCCAATCATTTTTTCTTCAGCTTCAAGAATCATCGTTTCTTTTTCTTTTAGCTCTTCAGTTATAAAACGTTCTGCATTTGCTAACGTTTGTTTACGTTCGTAACGACCTTCTGGTATTTGACTAATATTTGATCTAGTTACCTCGATAAAGTATCCGAAGATTCGATTATATCCAATTTTTAAGGACTTAATCCCCGTAATTTCTCTTTCTCTTTGCTCTAATTCCATTAGCCAATTTTTACCGTTCTTACTAACGAATCGATATTCATCTAATGTTTTATGAAAGCCATCTTTAATAATGTTTCCTTCTTTAATTGATAAAGGCGCATCTTCAATAATTGCATTCTCTAAAAGCATTTGAAGCTCTTCACATGGATCAATCTGATTAATTAGTTCATCTATCGTTTCATGACTAATTGATTTTAAAGCATGAATAATTGAAGGTACTGTTTGAAGTGAACGTTTTAATTGTAATAAATCTCTTGCATTTACATTACCAAATGAGACTTTACCGGCTAAGCGCTCTAAATCATATACATCTTTTAACAATTCCTTCAGGTCTTCACGTATAAAATAGTTATCCATTAGCAATTCCACAATCGTCAAACGATGCTCGATTTGTTTAGTACTTACTAGTGGACGTTGAATCCATTTTTTTAGTAACCGACCACCCATCGCTGTTTTCGTTTCATCTAATAACCAATTCAAAGAACCTTGTTTGTTTTTTGAACGTTGTGTTTCAACTAATTCAAGATTTCTCATCGAATACATGTCCATGTTTAAAAAATCATGTTGATTAATAACTACTATTTCTTGAAGATGAGAAAGCGTTCGTTTTTGTGTTCTTGATAAATAATTTAATAATCTTGCGGCAGTAGTTTTTAAACTAATTTGATCAATTGATTTTACAACATTTGTAAACTCTTCTGATAAACGATCGTTCTCCTCGAATGAAACGGTAATTGAAAAGCTTTTTTCAAGCGTTTGAATCGCTTTAGATGAAAAATCTTCATTTACAACTACTTCTTTTGTACCAGTTGCTGCAATTTTTAAAACTGCTTCTTCAAGTGAACCACTAAGTAATAGAGCATTGCCCTCACCAGTCGTCAAATCAATCCAAGCTAAAGCATATGAACTTGGTGTTACTTCTGATAATGTTGAGATATAATGATTTTGCTTTTCATCAATTGATCTACCCTCCATTTGCGTCCCTGGAGTAATCAACTGAACAACCTCTCTTCGAACTACTCCTTTTGCGACCGTTGGATCTTCGACTTGTTCACAAATAGCTACTTTATATCCTTTTTCAACTAATTGTTCTATATATCCAGCAGCAGAATGGTATGGTACTCCACACATTGGAATTCGTTCATCAGTTCCTCCTGCTCGACCGGTTAAAGTAATTTCTAAAACTTGAGATGCCTTAATTGCATCCTCAAAAAACATTTCATAAAAATCACCAAGTCTAAAAAATAGAAATGCATCTTGGTAATTTTTCTTTATATTTAAATATTGCTCAATCATTGGCGTATAAGTTGCCATTCTATCCTCTCCATCAAAAAACATTCTTCGCATATTATATCACATTTTGCGAAAAGGCTTAGAAAGTTCGAAAGTTAAGAAAAAGAAAACTTATTGATTTATAATTGGAAATGCAAAATCTTTATAAATTAAAAAAGCTAGGAAGTATCACCTTCCTAGCCTAGCTTACTCTTCTTCGCCCTCTAAAACAAAATCAGGATCTAAATCTTCAAACTCATCATCTACATCAAAGAACTCGTCATCGTCGTGTGCACCATGTGGTGCAACAAGTACAACTATTTTCGTTTCACCTACAACTTCAACTAATACTTCTTTCTCTACAGTTACAATAAATCGATTTCCATTTGGAGAAATAATTGCATCTAAACAATTTGGATGTTTTAATGATCTAGCAATAACTTCACAATCTTCGCCAGTAAAATTTTCATCTCTGTGTCTTAATTTTACTACTTCATGATACTTAACAGCCTCGGGAACTACTTCTGTTTTCGTATTGTCACCATAGGAGTACCAAATATTAATATCATATTTACCAGATACTTCTACTCCATCTTTACATTTTTTTGCATCATATACATGGTTTATAACCCAGCAGCCTAAAATACTTGATGGAGTATGATTTGGTGTGATTGTATGTGTGACTTTGTTATATTTCTTGCCTCTTCCTACGACTGCCTTCGTTATAATCTCTCTATGTTCGCGTTCAGACATAGGTGTGACCCTCCTCGTTCCATTTTCATTTCATTCTATGCGTGACATATGCGGAATGTGTTAATGACATGAAAATTCTTTTATACAAGTTAAAAAAACATGTGATGATAAATTGTATGACGACAGCCTAATAAAGTTGACTCTAAATTGAATAATTTAAAAAATAAACATAAAATTATGATATTTAGGCTATTTAGTAATTACTTTATTAGCTTTACATAAAAAAAAGACTCAGGTAGCAAAATTAATTGCTTCCTTGAGTCTTTTTTTATTAATGGCCGCAGCTATCTGTTTTGCAAGCATCCGGTCCATGAGCTACTTTTGAACCTGTCTCACCGCTTAATAAGTTACCACCTGTTGACTTAATGATTTCGTCTGTCACACCATTTGAGATCGTGTGAGCGATTAATTGAAGTAAATCATTAACTTCTACTTGGGAAGATTGGAATTCTTGTACAACTGGAATTGTTTCTAGTTTTTCGTTTAATTCATCAAGCTCTTGTTCAACTTTTTTAAGTGCTTCTTTCTTACCCCAGTGCTCTAAATTAACTGCTTGTTTTTGTAATGACTTAATTTCTTCAATATAAGTTCTTACAGTTTCACTTTCGTTAATTTGCGCTTCAGCACGTTTAAAAAAGTCTACTTCTTCTGTTTCAGAAATCATTACTGCTAATTCTTTTGCACGTTCAACGATATCAGTTTTTGTATATTTTCCCATTATAGCACCTCTACTGTTTCTTCTACTAATTCTCCATCTAATGACCAAGTTTTAGCTTTTGTAACTTTTACTTTTACAATTTGACCAACGATTGATTTAGGACCTCTAAAGTTTACAAGTTTATTATAAGGAGTATAACCAGCAAGTACATCAGGGTTTTTCTTGCTTTCTCCTTCTACTAATACATCAAGTATTTGACCTTCAAAACGTTTATTAAATTCAGCAGATTTTTCATTTACAAGATTGTTAAGACGTTGTAATCTTTCCTTTTTCACACTCTCTGGTACATTATCTACCATTTTTGCAGCCGGTGTACCTTCACGTGGTGAATAAATGAATGTAAATGCTAAATCAAAACCAACTTCTTCATATAATGTCATTGTTTCTTCGAATTGCTCATCCGTTTCATTTGGGAATCCAACAATAATATCTGTTGTAAATGAAATTTGTGGCATTGCTGTTTTTAATTTTCTTACAAGTTCAAGGTATTGTTCACGATCATATTTACGTGACATTAGTTTTAGAACTTCAGAACTACCAGATTGAACTGGTAAATGAATATGCGGCATTAAGTTGCCACCTTTTGCTAATACTTCTATTAAATGATCATCAAAATCACGTGGATGACTTGTTGTAAAGCGAACACGTGGGATGCCAATTTTACGGATTTCATCCATTAAATGACCTAATCCATATTGACCATCATCTAAATCTTTACCATAAGCATTAACATTTTGACCTAATAAAGTAACTTCTTTATAGCCCAGTCTAGCTAATTCACGTACTTCATTAATGATATCCTCTGGTTGACGACTACGTTCTTTACCACGTGTGTAAGGAACAATACAGTAAGTACAGAATTTATCACAGCCATACATAATATTAACCCAAGCTTTAATTTCTCCACGACGTACTTTTGGAAGGTTCTCGATTACATCCCCTTCTTTTGACCATACTTCAATAACCATTTCTTTACTAAACATCGCTTCTTGAATAATAAATGGTAATCTATGAATATTATGTGTACCAAATACCATATCAATAAATGAATGTTTTTGTAAGATTCGATTAACAACAGCTTCTTCTTGAGACATACAACCACAAATACCAATTAATAGATCTGGTCTTTGAAGTTTTAACGGTTTTAAGTGACCAATTTCACCAAACACTTTATTTTCAGCATTTTCTCGAATTGCACATGTGTTTAATAGAATAATATCAGCATCTTCAACTGATGTAGCTACTTCATAACCCATCGTCGTTAAAATACCTGCCATAACCTCTGTGTCATGCTCATTCATTTGACAGCCATAAGTACGGATTAAGAATTTCTTACCTACACCTGAATTTCTCATTTCTTCAGGAATTTCGAAACCACGATCATACGTAACTTCTTCTTTACCTCGACGCTTTGCATCAGCTAAAGATGGAGCTTGGTAAACTTTTTCAAAATATTTACTATAATCTTTATCGTTTTTATCTTTTGAATTATTTATATTAGTGCCTTGAAGGCGTTGTTGTTCATTCATGAAACAATCTCCTTTCTTCTCGAGCGTCCACACATTACTTAAGTATATAACGTTATTCTACAATATACAATGTGGGTTACGCAAAAAAGAAAGCTGATAATAGTAGTATATTTGAATAATTTTATTCATTATTAAAAAAACAATTCTTTAAATAATAAAGCGCTTTAATTATTAATAGAAGAATGTTGATTTTCAATATATGTTACTCACTCTTGGAACGTGACCCGAGCCCCCTCGAAGTCTTAAAAAACACCTTTTTCAACATAAAAAGAGAATCCATCAAAGGATCCTCTTAAATTAAAAATACTCAGTATGATAACTGTGGGTTCATACATTACATAAAAAAATAAAAATATAAGTAGCTTAGGAAACAACCTATCCAGGAAACAATCGTAAAATTCATGACAATGACATTTTCTGACCAACCATATTTAATTCCATAGTGAAAATGTATAGGGGCCATAAGAAATAGTCTTTTTCTTGTTTTTTTAAAGTAGAAAACTTGAAAAATAACAGAAAACTGTTCAGCTAAATAAATAAAAAACAACATTGGAATCAAGATTTCTACTTTTTCAATTATCGCTAAGAAAGATAAAGAACCACCAATCGCCATTGAACCGGTATCGCCCATAAATGCCTTAGCTGGATATAGGTTATAAATTAAAAAACCTGCTAAACTAGCGATCATTATGAGACTAAAAATTTTCACTTCAATATGATCTGAAATCAGAAAAAAGAAAAAGAAAGTAGGGATTGATACCATACCAAGGAGTCCGTCCATCCCGTCAGTAAAATTAATAGCATTAGCTGATCCTACAATAAATAAAGTGATTAGGGCCAAATAAACCCATAATGGTAAAAAGATGCTTATAGAATCCGTAATCCGAAAGGTTGTGTCTATTTCAAAAAAATTAATTAATAAAATAAGTAAAAATATAGTAAAAGAAAATTGAAAAACTAGTTTTGTTTTAGCTGATATTCCTCCTGGATCCTGTTTTGATGCTTTCCAAAAGTCATCAAGAAAACCAACAACACTGAATAAAATAAAAGTTCCGACTAAAAAAAGCATAAGTGGACTTGAATAATTAAGGAAAGCTACTAAAATACCAATCAAAAATATACTTCCCAGCATTAAAGGAGTGCCCTTTTTATTATGGTGTTCAGCTGGTAATTCCGCTCTTATCGGTTGAGTCAACTTCAATCTTCTTAACGTAGCAATTAAAAAGGGTGAAAGAATACTTACCAAAATAAAAGTTATTAAAGCAGGTACGAGTGAGGATAACAAGATTTTTCTCCTTTCAATTATTTTTTATTAAAGAAATTCGATAATATCAAGCGATTTCCTTTATTTGCCTATTATTTAATTTAGGAATTCATTTAAGCGTTACTCTGTAATTAAAAAAGGAGGATGTCCCAAATAGAAACCCTCCATTTTTTATTATGGGAAATATTCTTAGAGAATCGTAAAATGTTAGCAAAATCGTAGATTTATAGAGTAGTGATAAACAATGTCTAGGCAGCAAATAAGATTTTTGGAAATGCAAATAAAGGGTTCAATCTGTACAAAAAAATGATGAAATTTGGCAATAAACAGTAGTTTGCAAATAAAATCTGAAAATCGCAAATAAAATAAGGAAAATCTGCAATTAAATTTGGTAGAACTGCAAATAAAATTAAAAATTACCTATACCCGTTAAGGTATTATGGCTTAATAATTGTACAATAGTAGATGCTTTTAGATTAAAAACAAACAAATAAGCTCTAATGCTTACTAAATCGAATACAAATTTGCTAATTTTCTTTAAAAAAGCTCATATCAACTACAAATGAAAACCGAAGTTTAAATACCTCCTACTTCGTATATCATCATAGCTCAGAACGATATAAAATGTGAAATCACTTCCTATCTCCTCTATATTGCTATTTTAATATATCACTGACTTTAATTTTCCAAATCATATGATCATACTCTTCTTCCCAATAATCCTTTAATAAATAATCAGGTTCTCCAAATTTCTTTTTCCAGATTTTTTGGGCATTAGTATAGCCACTATCCAAACAAAATTCCTCTATCCCTTTATTCTGTAAAGTAATGTACATTTTATTTAATAATAAATTCCCTATTCCATTTTTTTGATAGTCCGGATGTACAAATACAGTACCGACCTCAGGTAGCCCTTTTAATGCATGGTTTGTACAATTTTTAATAAGATCACTTGCTGGACCAAATTCAATCGAACCAATAATCTTTTCGTTATCTAGTGCAATCAAAAAATATCGTTCTTCTCCATTACTTTCAAAATCATTTTCTAAATATTTTCCTTTCGTTTCGATTTCATCATTCATACTTTCCACCTGATTGCTAATACCTTCTTTTATAAAAGTGTCAGTAATCACTATTTTAAAAAATTGATTTAACTCTTTAATGTCCTCTATTCTTGGTCTTCTTATGTTAATATTCATCATCAAAAACACTCCTAACTACAAATTACTTCAACATCTAACGGGATTCTCCTTCATAATAAATTATCAGCATGTCTATATGTAAAATAAAAAAAACTCCTCAAAAAATGAGGAGTTTTTCTTTTTATTACATGAATTCAGCAACTATTTTTTCGAATTGTGCTTTTTCTAATTGAAGTTCTGATTCAACTAATGGTTCTTCACTGTATCCAGAAATTAATTGTTGGTATGATTTTTGTTCTTTGTTTTGGTAAATAAGACCAGTTACTAAACCTTTATTTTGCATTAATGTTTGCATAGCCATTTCTTTGTTTGATGGATCATATCCTTCAACATCAGAAAGTTTAACAAGATTTTCTTTAAACCAGTCATATGTGTTTACTTTATTGTAAGTTACACATGGGCTGAATACGTTAATTAAAGAGAAACCTTTGTGGTTAATACCTTGCTCAATTAATGAAGTTAATTCTTTTAAATCACTTGAGAAACTTTGAGCTACGAATGTTCCACCAGCTGTTAATGCCATTTCCATTACTGAAAGTGCAGATTCAACAGAACCTTGTGGCGTACTCTTAGTTTTGAATCCTACATCACTACGAGGTGATGTTTGACCTTTTGTAAGACCATAGATTTGGTTATCCATTACGATATACGTAATGTCAATGTTACGACGAATTGCATGGATTGTATGACCTAAACCGATAGCGAATCCATCACCGTCACCACCAGAAGCGATAACAGTTAGATCACGGTTAGCCATTTTTACACCTTGTGCAATTGGAAGTGAACGACCATGGATACCATGTAAACCGTATGAGTTAATATATCCAGAAATACGACCAGAACATCCAATACCAGAAATTACTGCAAGGTTATCAGGTTCTAAACCAACATTTGCCGCTGCACGTTGAATAGATGCTTGTACAGAGAAGTCTCCACATCCTGGGCACCAGTTTGGTTTAATATTATTACGAAATTCTTTAAATGTTGCCATTTAGAACAACTCCTTCCTTGCAAGTATTGTAAATTTCTTTTGGTAAGAAAGGATTTCCATCATATTTTAGTAAGCTTGAAATCTTTTCTGCATGACCACAATTCATTTTAATAATGCTTGCTAATTGACCAGTAGCATTATTTTCAACAACGATTACACGTTTAGCTTTTTTAAGCTCAGGCATTAATTCGTTTGTTGGGAATGGGTGAATTAGACGGATATGAGCATGGTTAACTTTGATACCATCTTGCTCTAAACGAACCATTGCTTCTTCAATCGCACCACGAGTTGAGTTGAAACCAACTAGTAATACATCAGCATCGTCGTGTTTAGAGTTCACTAACACTGGGTTAGGGAATTTTAGGTTATTTAACTTACGCATACGTTTATCCATTTGTTGATTACGGTTAATTGGTGATTCTGATGGTTTACCCATTTCATCATGCTCAACACCAGTTACGTGGTGAATTCCACCTTTCATACCTGGTACTACACGAGGAGAAACGCCATCTTCAGTCACTTCATAACGTTTGAAGTACTCTTTGTTTTCAGATACAGGTAATTCTTGTTTGTAATCAAACTTACCACGGCGAATTTGTACTTTTTCAAATTGAAGTGGCTCAACAGTTTGTTTACCTAAAGAAAGTTGTAAGTCTGTAATTACGATAACAGGTACTTGGAATTCTTCAGCTACGTTAAACGCTTCCACCATATCGTAGAATCCTTCTTCTACTGTACTTGGAGCGATTACTACTTTCGGAATCTCACCGTGAGTTCCGTAGATCATAGCCATTAAGTCTGATTGCTCTTGTTTAGTTGGAAGACCAGTACTTGGACCACCACGTTGAGTATCAACGATTACTAAAGGAACTTCAGTCATACCAGAAAGGCCGATTGCTTCCATCATTAATGAAAGACCAGGACCTGCAGATGATGTTAATGTACGAACACCAGCATAGTTAGCACCGATTGCCATTGTACATGCAGCAATTTCGTCTTCAGTTTGAATAACTGCTCCACCATACTGAGGTAATTTTTTAATTAAGTATTCCATAATTTCAGATGCTGGCGTAATTGGATACGCTGCCATAAAACGAGAACCACCAGCTAATGCACCCATTGCGATTGCATCGTTACCGATTAGGAACATACGTTTTTTACCATCAGCTTCTGATAATTGCATTTTATTTACATTCACGCCAAGCATTTCTCTCATTTCTTCTGCTCCACGTGCTATTGCTTCTATGTTTTTCTCAACAATTTGTTGACCTTTTTTACCAAAAATTTCATCTACAACTTCTCTGAAAACTTCGATTGAAAGTCCTAAAATTGCACTTGAAGCTCCAACTGCAACCATGTTTTTCATTAATGAAGTACCTAGTTCAGTAGCTAATTCTGTAAATGGAATTGAATAAAGTGTTACGTCAGTTGAATCTGGAATTGTCGGATTAAATTTAGCATCAGCGATTACAATACCGCCTTTGCGTAATTCATAAAAGTTTACATCGATTGTTTCTTGGTCAAATGCTACTAAAATATCTAAGTCATCTGAAATTGCACGAACTTCAGTTGTACTTACACGAATTTTGTTATTAGTGTGACCACCTTTAATACGAGAAGAGAAATGACGATATCCGTATAAGTAGTAACCTAAACGGTTTAACGCAATTGCAAAAATCTCACCTGTACTTTCGATACCTTCACCCTGTTGTCCTCCAACTTTCCACGAAAGTTGTTCAATCATTTCCTACACCCCTTTGAATGCCCTCATTCGTAATAAATTAAATTATAAATGGATAATTTTTTTGCATATCATTCATTTTATTATAAAAGAATGAAAGCGATTTAAAACATATCTTTTGATATGAGTTAATTCGCTTTCAATTCTAGACCTATTAATCAAAAAAATCAATGATTTTGAAAGAAATTATTCCTTTAATTTTTATATTTTTATTATTCTGAACAAGTAACGTGTTATTTGTAATGTATATATGATGAATAATTCTCATACATAAAGCCTTTAACCTGCTGTTCTGTATAGTGTTTAAGCAATTCATTTGTTAAATTTTGATAAAGACCTACATGATGTAAATTTGTTGGATGAGTATCTATTCCATCAAAATCTGATCCCATCGCGATAAATTTTTCTCCACCGAGAGAGCACATATAATCGATATGTTTAAGAATATCAGAAATCATTGCGACACCTTCATCGACTAAAAATGTAGGATAGAAATTAATTCCTACAATTGCTCCTCTATTAAACATAGCCTTTAGCTGTTCATCATTTAAATTTCTTGGATGTTTACAAATCGCTTTAGCATTTGAATGAGTCGCAGTTGGATATTTTGCTTGTTCAAATGCATCCCAAAACGCGGCTTCAGTACAATGAGAAAGATCACACCACATATTATGCTCATTTAAGTAATGAACTACACTTCTTCCAAAATTAGTTAACCCCCCATTTCTTTCTTCAAGAATTCCATCTGCAGCTTCATTTGCATAATTCCATACTAAACCGACACTACGTACGCCTAGACGATGCAATATCTTTAAGCGATTAATATCACCTAAAAGCGCGTCACAGCCCTCTAGCGTCAAAATAGCACCCATTTCGTGACTTTTTAATCCAACTTCATCTTCTTTTGTACGAATTACTTTTATATGATTATCTTCTGTTGCTACTTTTTCATAAAAAAGCGTGACACATTGAAGAGCTGCATCAAATTTGATTAGTTTATGTACTTTTTCGGGAATATAAATGGCATAACATTGTATTTTACTATTCCCTTGTTTTAAACGATTAACTGAAACTTGTAGTGAATCATCATTTTCAAAATTGATCGAAGGCTTTTCTAGTAATTTCATCAATACATCACAATGAGCATCAAAAACTTTCATAAATTAACACCCTTCCATTTTTTTAACTATTGAAATTAGTGTAACATATTAATAAATTCAATAATAAAAGTAATAATTATACGAAAAAAAAACTCGTCGATTGACGAGCTTTAAGTCGGAGTTAAAGTCTTAGCTCCACTTTTTAATTACAAATTTGCGTAATCTTACTCGCTACCACTTAATCTTTCTTGAATTAAAAATAAAACAACCTGTCGCTTTAGGCTAACAGGTTGTTATTATTAACGAGGCTCTACGATTAATTTAATCGCTGTACGCTCTTCCCCATCGATTTGAATATCTGTAAATGCAGGGATACAAATAAGGTCTACACCACTTGGTGCAACAAATCCTCTTGCAATTGCAACTGCTTTTACAGCTTGGTTTAACGCGCCAGCACCAATTGCTTGAATTTCTGCTGAACCACGCTCTCTCAATACACCTGCAAGTGCTCCTGCTACAGAATTAGGGTTTGACTTTGCTGAAACTTTTAATATTTCCATTCCTGATCCTCCTTGTACTTACAAAGCTATTATTGTGTACAATAAAAACTATTCTCGATAACAAGAAGTTATTCCTGCAAATATTTAAAAGTTTTTTAAAAATTTTCACAATTCTTTTAATTAATATTATAGCTCTTGATGATCATCATTTATTTGTATTCTTTTTATCGATTTTGCCAGCCCAGATTGTTTGTCTAATTCGATGATCACACCACTTAGCTGACCTCTACCTTCATCTACTTCGAATCTCACTGGTAAGTTCGTTAAGAATTTTTTAATAACAGCTTCTCTCGTAACGCCTAGAATCCCATCATATGGACCAGTCATTCCAACATCCGTAATAAACGCTGTACCAGCAGGTAAAACTCGCTCATCAGCCGTTTGAACATGTGTATGAGTACCAACAACCGCTGTTACTCTTCCATCCAAATACCAGCCCATAGCAATTTTTTCACTTGTTGCTTCAGCATGAAAATCAACAAAAATGATGTTTGTTCGTTTTTTAGCGATTTTTATTAGCTCATCAGCTTTTTTAAAAGGACAATCAAGTGGTGGTAAAAATGTTCTACCTTGTAAATTTATAACAGCTATTTCAACATCATTAAAATTTAAAAATACTAATCCAGTACCAGGTGTACCTTCAGGGAAATTAGCTGGTCTAACTAAGTATTTTGCTTGATCAATAAATTCAAAAATATCCTTTTTATCCCATGCATGGTTACCAAGTGTTACTGCTTGAGCACCTAATTCTAAAAATTCACGGTAAATTTTTTCCGTTATTCCTTTACCGTGCGCTGCATTTTCACCATTTATGATCGTTACTGAAGGATTATATTTCCTTTTTAAAGCTTGAATATTAGCCTTTACCATTGCCCTACCATTTGAACCAACTACATCGCCTATAAACATTATTCTCATTTCGTTACTTCCTTCCAACTTGCCACTGTAAATACAAATACACAGCACTGATTTTACTTTTAGATTACCCAAAAATACGAAAAGCCCCATTACTAGCACAATCTGAATCGTTCATCTATGCCATTCAACTAAGATTCATTTCAGATATGTATTAGTTGGAGCTTTTTAAAATACTTTATTTTGTTACAAAAAAGAAAATAAAGTGGCATATACCACTTTATTTTGCATACTCGACAGCTCGAGTCTCACGAATAACCGTAACTTTTATATGACCTGGATAATCCAGTTCATCTTCTATACGTTTTCTAATATCTCTCGCTAATCTATGAGCTTGTAAATCATCAATTGTATCTGGTTTTACCATAATACGTACTTCACGACCTGCTTGAATAGCGAATGATTTTTCTACACCTTCGTATGATTCAGAAATCTCTTCAAGCTTTTCTAAACGACGGATATAGTTTTCTAATGTTTCGCTACGTGCACCTGGTCTTGCAGCAGATAATGCATCTGCAGCAGCTACAAGAACTGCAATAATAGAAGTTGGCGCAGCATCTCCATGATGAGATGCAATACTATTGATAACTACTGGATGTTCTTTATATTTCGTTGCTAATTCAACACCGATTTCAACGTGACTTCCTTCTACCTCATGGTCAATTGCTTTACCAATATCGTGAAGTAAACCTGCACGTTTTGCAAGTTTTGTATCCTCACCAAGTTCAGCAGCCATAAGTCCAGCTAGGTTCGCTACTTCCATCGAATGCTTTAACACATTTTGACCATAACTAGTTCTAAATTTCAGACGACCTAATATTTTAATTAAGTCAGGGTGAATTCCATGAACACCAACTTCAAAAGTAGTTTGTTCACCGACTTCACGTATGTACTCATCTACTTCTCGTCTTGATTTTTCAACCATTTCTTCAATTCGTGCAGGATGGATTCGACCATCTTGTACTAATTTATCTAGTGCAATTCGTGCAGTTTCACGACGAATTGGATCAAAACCTGATAATATTACAGCTTCAGGCGTATCATCAATAATTAAATCTATACCAGTTAACGTTTCTAAAGTACGTATATTTCGTCCTTCACGGCCAATAATACGACCTTTCATTTCATCATTTGGAAGATTTACAACAGAAACAGTTGTTTCAGCAACATGATCTGCAGCACATCGCTGGATTGCTAATGATAAAATATCTTTTGCTTTCTTATCTGCTTCTTCTTTTGCTCGAGCTTCTGTTTCTTTTACTAGTATTGCTGTTTCATGGGATAATTCATTTTCGACTTTAGTAAGTATTAATTGTCTTGCTTCTTCACGATTTAAGCTAGAAATTCTCTCTAACTCTTCTTGTTGAGCAGCAATTAATGCTTCTATCTTGCTTTCCATTTCTTCTATCTGCTGTTGTTTTAAAACAAGAGATTCCTCTTTTCTTTCAAGAACAGACTCACGTTTTGAAAGTCCTTCATCTTTACGATCTAAGTTCTCTTCTTTTTGCATTAAACGATTTTCTGACTTTTGTAGTTCACTACGTCGATCTCGAATTTCGTTCTCTGCATCTGTACGAATATTGTAAATTTCGTCCTTTGCTTCCAATAAAGCTTCTTTTTTAATTGTTTCTGAATCACGTTTTGCATCTTCAATAATTTGATTTGCATGATTAGTTGCGCCATTTATTTTAGCTTCTGCAATGGACTTACGGACAAAAAATCCGACAGCATAACCGACTCCGAATGTGGCAAGCAATGCGAAGATGATCAAAATTATAGTATTTGCACCCATGATTTCACCTCCTCTTGCTATTTAGTTAGTTTCATTTTTGTCGGCTGTTATATTGTATAAATAATTGCATCAACATACAGCACACTTCATTTCATTTTTCACAAAATAGTAATATTTTTTTAGAATATACACTTAAATATTAAATCTCTTACCAAATGATGTCAAGCCTTGTAAATCGCTTACTTACTTGATTTATCAATATTTATTACATTTTTACTAGATTTCATACATGAGAATCTAAATTTTATTCATTAATTTATTTATTAAGATTTTATTAGCAAGTTAATTGATCGAATTTTTCATTTATGAAGTACTACTTATAAATATAAAAGAAAATAGATATTGTGTGTGTTTTTGATATGTCCTGAAAATAGAAGTATGCCTGATTCCAATGCAGGACACCTACTTACCATGAGTGACTTGATTTACTCTTCACGTTCGGTCCTCTAGGGTCTCACGTCGCATTTCTATAGGAGTCGTTTATCCTTCCGTTTGTAACAGCTCTTTCTTATTCGTGAAATTATTATCTATTTTCCATTTAACGCCATTTGAAAATCCAATAATTACTTTTTAGAAAATCAAAGAAATAAGAAATATTAGATATAAAAAAATGCAGGCACTTTTAATAAGCGCCCACATTTTTTCTGTTGTTTTAAACTAACTTATGATTACTCTTTTAATAAAGAGAATTGTTCTTCGTCGTCTGTTTCTGTTACAGTAACAGGGTTATCTAAACCATGGTGAAGACGGATCGATTGTTTAATCGTATCACGTATTTCTTTATTTTCTTTTAAGAATTGCTTAGCATTCTCACGGCCTTGTCCAAGACGCTCTTCATTGTAAGAATACCATGCACCACTCTTAAGAACGATATCTAAATCAGATCCAATATCAAGAATTTCTCCTTCTTTAGAAATACCTTCTCCATACATAATGTCTACGTCAGCTTGTCTAAATGGTGGTGCTACTTTATTTTTAACTACTTTAATCTTTGTTTTGTTACCTACAATATCATTACCTTGTTTTAATTGTTCAGCACGACGTACTTCTAAACGAATTGTAGAATAGAATTTTAACGCACGTCCACCTGGAGTCGTTTCAGGATTACCAAACATAACCCCAACTTTTTCACGAATTTGGTTAATGAAGATTGCGATCGTTTTTGACTTGTTAATTGCACCAGAAAGTTTACGTAATGCTTGAGACATTAATCGTGCTTGTAAACCTACGTGAGCATCACCCATCTCACCTTCAATTTCAGCTTTAGGAACTAATGCAGCTACTGAATCAATTACGATAATATCAATTGCACCACTACGTACTAATGCTTCAGCGATTTCAAGTGCTTGTTCACCTGTATCTGGTTGAGATAATAATAACTCATCAATGTTTACACCTAATTTTTGAGCATAAACTGGATCTAATGCATGCTCAGCATCTATAAACGCCGCTTGTCCTCCATTTGCTTGAACTTCAGCGATTGCATGTAATGCTACAGTTGTTTTACCTGAACTTTCAGGACCATATACTTCGATAATTCGTCCTCTTGGATATCCACCTACACCTAATGCTACATCTAGTGCTAACGATCCACTAGAAATAGTTGAAATTTGGCGGTCAGTTTGTTCTCCAAGTTTCATAATTGAACCTTTACCGAATTGTTTTTCGATTTGTTTTAAAGCCATATCTAATGCAGCTTGACGATCACTCATTTAGATTCCTCCTTCAGGATTCATTTATCTCTTAACTATATAATAACTGTTTTTTGTTCGTTTGCCAACAAAAAAATAGAACGTTTATTCGATATTTTTCGTATTTAAACTTAAATTTTAAAGAATAGAAACGCTTGTTTCGTATTTTTCGGTCTATAAAACTAGATTTTTATTAATATCGAAACTATAAAATTAAAAAACTCGGCTAAATTAACCGAGCTTTTATATTATAAAATATTCTATTTCATTTTATAAGTCTTGACTTTCAAAACTTGAATTAATTAATTTAATCAACAAGTTCGCGCCATTTTTGACACTTGATAATCTTATTTGTTCTCTAGTGCCACTGAATTGAAACTCTTTAACAATTGATTCAGAATCACCAATTTTAATACCGATAAATACTTTTCCTACTGGCACATCTTCTAATGTAGACGGTCCTGCTTCACCAGTAAAACTAATTGAAATATTACTTCCTGTTAATCTTTGAATATTTTCAACTAGTGATTTTGCACACTCTTCACTTACTGCGCCATTTTTATTCAGAATGTCTGATGGCACATTTAAAAGTTTTTGTTTCATTTCATTAGAATAACAAACAACACTTCCTTTAAAAATGGACGAGTTACCAGGAATATCTGTCACTCTTTTACTGAATAGACCTCCAGTTAAACTTTCAGCAGCAGAAATAGTCAGTTTAAAATCTTTTAACTTTCTTGATAAAACTGTAAACAAGTTTTCATTATTTGTACCATATATAAACTGTCCAACACGCTCACGTATTTTTTCTTCAGCTTGTCCAATTAGTTTTTCTGCCTCTTGTTCATTACTAGCACTTGCAGTAACTCGAAGCATTACTTCTCCCTCACTCGCTAAAGGTGCAATCGTTGGATTTGATTGATTTTCAAGTAAATCAAGAATTTCAGTTTCTAAAATCGATTCACCGATGCCAAAAAACTTAAGCTCTTTCGAAATAATCGTACTTGCTTCCTTTCCTTTTAAAAAATAAGGAATTAGTTCTTTCTCGACCATCGGAATCATTTCTTTAGGTGGACCTGGTAATAATACAAATTGTTTATCTTTCGCTTCATAAACCATTCCAGGTGCCATACCGTTTTTATTTAACAAAACATGTGCATTGTTAATGACTAATGCTTGTTTTTTATTATTCTCAGTCATTGGTCGATTTACTTTAATAAAATATTGTTCAATATACTCTAGTGATTGAACATGATAAACAAGTGACTCTTGAACATATTCAGAGACAACTTCTTTCGTTAAATCATCCTTTGTTGGTCCAAGCCCACCAGTTAAGATGATTAAATCACTTCTTGATGAAGCAATTTCTAATGCACTTTTAAGTCGATCGGAATTGTCTCCTACAACTGTTTGGAAATGATGGTGATATCCTAATGCAGATAAATGTTTTGCTAAAAATTGAGCGTTTGTATTTGCAATTTGGCCTAAAAGTAGCTCAGTACCTACCGCGATGATTTCAGCACGCTTCATATCATTTCCCCCTATATTATTAATTACATTGATTTAAGAAGAACATCTCTATTTTTATAAAAATAATCCCAACCAGAATATACTGTAAAGAATAATGCGACCCAAAGTGCTACATCCGCAATCGAAAATGGTAAGAAATTCAATGGGAAGTCGTGTAAGAAATATGCTGAAATCGCAACTATTTGAGCCCAAGTCTTAATTTTACCTAGCATTGCAGCAGCATGGACTTCTCCAGAGCCAGCTAAAATCATTCGTAAACCAGTTACAGCAAACTCTCTACTTATTATGACAATCGTAATCCACGCAGGAACATAATGAAAATCAGTTAAGATAATTAATGCTGAAGAAACAAGTAATTTATCAGCAAGTGGATCTAAAAACTTACCAAAATTAGTAACTAGATTATATTTTCTTGCGTAATAACCATCTATAAAATCAGTAACAGAGGCAATGATAAAAATTGCAGCTCCTACTAAATGATTAACTGGTATCGAATCACCAATTAATGTAACTTTTCCCCATCCAAAATCTATTAAAACGGCAATCATAAATAATGGAATTAGACAAACCCTTGACACTGTGATCTTATTTGGTAAATTCATGGTAAAACCCTCCAAAACTTTCTAAAAATGAAGCATTTATAATAAATGAATAAAAGCCATCTTAAAGATGACTATTGATTCATTTTTAAATTTTTAATCGTAATCTTTTGGTGAACAGCATTTGTTGGACTAACTGGATATTTAAATACCTCATCGTTAATTCTTAGCTCAACATTATTAGAAGCACCAATATTTACAGTTACTTCATTTTCATCTGTTAAGTCGTAGTTTTGAGTTTGTCCTTGTTTTAAAATTCCGGAATAGAACATTTTTCCATCAGCATTTTTTAAATCCACATAACTTTCACCATTTGCAACTACTTCTAATTTAAATACATCCGTACCAGATAAAGAAATAGTAGTTCGTTTACCCGCTGCAGAGTCAACCGTAATTTTTTGCGCTGGCGTTTGCTCAGTCACATCATTTTTCGGTTTCTCTGTTTTTTTCGTATTATTCGTTTTAGCCTGATCTAGCGCATTATTTTTTGGTTTTTCAATTTCAGAATTAGAGTTAGATTGAGATTGATTCGTATCCGCAGATTTTTCATCATTTTTTGATGGGAACATCATATAAATAGCAATGCAGATTCCAATGATAAGAATCGCTACTAGTATCCTTGGTAAATAATCCATTATTCGTGATGACTTAACATTGCTTAATGGTTCTTTAAGCTTTGATGATCTACTAGGGATCTCTTCATGCTTTACTTCTTCTACTGTATTTGCCACAGTTGATTCCTCTACCACTGGCTTTTCAGTTAGAAATCCAGAAACGTCAACACCAATTGTTTCTGCATATTGTCTAATAAATGCACGAACATAAAATTGCCCTGGCAATATTTCATAATTACCTTCTTCAATTGCTTCAAGATAACGTTTCTGAATCTTCGTTAACTCTTGTACATCGTCAATTGATAAGCCTTTCGCTTCTCTTGCTTCTCGTAAATATTTTCCTAATTCTGTCACAAGTTACACCCCAACTAACTTTAAAAATCAAACATTGAGAACGAGTTGTGTCCATTTTTATCCATTTGGTCTACAAGTTCATATTTAATTTCTTCATTTTCATCATTTCTTAATTCTATTATGTAATCAAAATCTTCTAAAGAGTATTCAGTTTGCTGTACAAATACATCAGGATGCTCTACTACTTTCACAGAAGACATTGCCATAATTTCGCGAACCAATTGCCAATGTTGCTCATTTGCTCTTCTATGAGAAAGAATGCCATCAATAATAAATACATTATCTGAATTATATTCGTCTTCTATTAATTGACTTCTTAATGTTTGTTTAATTAATGTTGATGAAACAAATAACCAGCGTTTATTTGCACATA
The DNA here is from genome assembly GCF_004138285.1 of Gottfriedia acidiceleris. GTDB lineage: Bacteria > Bacillota > Bacilli > Bacillales > Bacillaceae_G > Gottfriedia > Gottfriedia acidiceleris_A. Next base: position 281,744 of record NZ_SCFN01000003.1, read on the forward strand.
CACTTGCTGCTACAACTGATTCAGTTTTACCAACACGAGGCATTCCTCTAATTCCGATTAGCTTATGGCCTGGCATTTTAAATAACTCTGCCATAAAATCAACAAGCATACCTAAGTCATCGCGGACAAAGCGAAAAGTCTTTTTATCATCTACGTCACGTTGAATATAAGTGCCATGTCTTACAGCTAAACGATCTCTTAGAGTTGGTTTTCTAAGTTTAATTATTGTTATATTGTCCATAGTATTTAAAATTGATTCAAATCTAGTAATTTGGTCATCGTTATCGCAGCCAAGTAACATGCCGCGTTTCATTGTGTCGACACCATTGATTGTTAAAATATTAATCCCTAGCATACCGATTAGCGATGCAATATCTCCAAGTAGTCCAGGGCGATTCTTATGTATTTCATACTCAAAATACCATTCGATTAACTCCATACCTATACCCCCTATTTGTTAACTACTTAACTCTCCATTTAATAATAAACGATTTCGCCATAATATAAAAGGTAAAATATGTGAAATAAATAACTTTCGACTCGAAATTTTACTAAGAAGTATGCCAACCACCGTTTACTCCAAGAATTTGGCCAGTTATATAAGAAGATTGTTCGGAAATTAGGTAATTTACAGTATTCGCAATTTCACTAGGAAGAGCTAAACGATTCATTGGAATTTCATTTGCAATTTCTTTTAAATCTTCTTCACTAAAGGAATTTAACATATTCGTTTTTACGGCACCTGGAGCAACAGCATTTACTTTTATTCCACTTGGCCCTAATTCTTTAGCTAATGCCATTACATAGGCGTTTTGAGCACCTTTTGTAGTTGAATATAATACTTCACATGAAGCACCAATTTGTCCCCATATAGACGAAATAACGACTATACTGCCAGATTTTTTAGCCACCATATTAGGAAGAAAATGATTGACTACCTTGATCAAACTTTTGATATGTAGTTGAGTCATTCGATCAATCTCTTCATCACTTACATCGTTAATCAAACCAAAGATTGAAAAACCAGATGCATAAACAATTGAATCGATTTTATCAATGATTTGTGATGTTAACATTTCAACTCCATTTTTAACTGATAAGTCAGCTTGAACGAATTGGCAATTTACGTCAATCTCATTAGCCAATTCGAACAGTTCATTAAGTGGCTCTTTCTTACTGTTATAATGGACAACTAAATCATATTTTTCATTGATTAATTTTTTCGAAATTGCTAAGCCAATGTCACCACTAGCTCCAATTACTAGAATTCTTTTTCTCATTTATTATAATCTCCATTTATTCGAGGTTTTAATGCAGGCTTAAAGAGTATTAAGAAATATAAAGGTAAAAGAGAAGGGAGGAAAGCTCTTAAAATTTTTTTAATACATATTACACTTAGATTCTTTATAAACCCTTAAATTTTTAAAATTTCAAAAAGCATCCCAAAAAGGATGCTTTTAATTCATTCAATGAGGAAGAACAAAAAATTCACTCATAAAGTCTTCATTTATTAGATGACTAGCACTTTCTTTTAGATCCTCTACAGAAATAGATTGTAACACAGATACGATGTCAAATAAATGCATATCTAAGAACGCGTATCGAGTAAATTGGTTAGCGATATATTCTGGAGAATTTAATGAGCGTAAGAATCCGCCAATTTTCTTTTTAACTACGCGATCGACAATTTCTTTTTCCCACTGATGATTTTTTGAGTCTAATAATACTTCTTTTATTTTTTCAGAAAGTTTTTCAGGTGAAGTAGAATCTCCTCCTATGATTGCAAAAGCAAAACCATTTTCTGCAGAGTAATCATATGAGAATGTATCATCGATTAAACCATCTTCATACATTTGTTGATACGTATTTGAGCCTTTGCCAAATAAATAATCAAGTAATACCGAAATTGATAATTCATGTTTTAATAATTCGCTTCCACCTTTAGGTGCGGAAAAGTCTTTCACACCAACTAGTACTTTCGATGATTGTACATTCATATGTAACACTTTTTTCTTTTCTGCAGATTCAGGAGTTTCTTCTGGGAAAAATCTCTTTATTTCATTTGCATCTTTGAAAGTTTTTTTGCTTTGGTTGTCTCTAATTAAATTCATTGTTTTATCAGGGTCTATTGGACCTACAACAAAAAACAACATATTACTTGGGTGATAAAAAGTTTCGTAACAAGTATAAAGTAATTCTTTTGTAATTTTTGAAATTGATTCAACCGTACCAGCAATATCTGTTCTAACAGGATGTTTACCATATAAATTTGCAATCATCCCAAAATATTGTCTCCAATCAGGGTTATCTTCGTACATTTTAATTTCTTGACCAATGATCCCTTTTTCTTTTTCAACACTTTGATCAGAAAAATATGGATCTTGAACAAAATCAATTAGAGTCATTAAATTTTGTTCTACATTATTCGTTGCTGAAAATAAATAAGCAGTTCGTGTAAAACTTGTAAACGCATTAGAAGAGGCTCCTTGTTTACTAAAAACCTGGAATACATCCCCATCTTTCTTTTCAAACAATTTGTGCTCTAAAAAATGAGCAATCCCATCTGGTACAACTAATTTTTCATCTTTTCCTAAAGGAATAAATTCAGAATCAATTGAACCGTATTTAGTTGTAAAGGTCGCATATGTTTTGTTGTAGCCTTGTTTAGGAAGAATATATACTTTTAATCCGTTTTCAAGCTCCTCGAAATAAAGCGTTTCATTCAATTGTTCAAAATACTTTTTTTCCATTATGCTCCCTCCTGACCTTTTAAGAAATAAGTTGTGTGAAGTTTAATTTTATTAGCTACAGCTACAATTTCATCTTTAGTAACTTTTTCGATTTCAGGGAACCAGTCCTCGATCGGGCGTTCATTTCCCGCAGCTTGGTCATTGAATAATGTTTCAATGATTCCATAAGCAGTGTCCATACTTTCTAGTAGACTGTTTTTAATCACTAATTTTGTTTGACCAATTTCCTCATCAGTGAAATTTCCCTTTTTCATTTCTTCAAGTTGTTCAGCAATAATTGTTGTTGCTTTATCATAATTTTCACTAGCTATACCAGACATGACCATTAAAATTGATTTATGACTTTCAAAACGAGAAGTAGCATAGTATGCTAAGCTATTTTTTTCTCGAACATTGATAAATAATTTTGAATGAGAGAAACCGCCAAAAAGACCATTAAATACTTGAAGTGCAAAGTAATCTGGATCTTTAATCGAAATCCCAGTAGTATAACCGATGTGTAGTTTAGCCTGATTTAGTTTTTGCTCTTCTATTACTTCATTAGGAGAATCGGCTGGCGTTGCTTTTGTTGTATCAACTGTTAATTTTCCATTAGTTGTGTTTCTAAAGTTCTCTTCAACTAATTGTTTACATTGGTCAAATGCAACATCTCCAACTATATAAAGATCAATTAAATCTTGTTGCAAAGCTTTTTCATAGTACTTATAAAGTGACTCAGCTGTAATTGAATTGACATCTTCTGTCTTTCCATTCGCAAGTAAGGCATAAGGTTCATCTTTAAACATTTCTTCCACTAGTCGTTGATTTGCATATTTCAATTTATCATCATTAATGGACTGAATTCGTTGTACTTGTGTTCTTTTTTGAGTTTCAACATGCTTAGCTGAAAATACCCCATTTTCTAAAAATGGATTTTGCCAAATAGAAGCAATAAGCAATAGCGCTTCATTCAATAATGAACCTTGATTTGAAAGGTATTTTTCATTTGCAATGTCAATTGTAAATGACATAACATGATAATCACCTTTTTTTGATACGTCTACAAAAAAGGTCGCCCCATATAATTCTTCTAATTTTCTTCTAATTTCACCATTGGTAGGAAGATCTTTTGTTCCACTCTGCAATACATAAGGTAAAATTCCGCGATATGATACAGTTTCTTCTTCAAGTTTTCCACGTACTTTTAATGTAATCGAATTTGTTTTAAACTTTTCAGTTGTTACCACATGTAGTTTAATACCGTTAATATCACTATTTTTGTACTGTAACAAATTCAAATTGAACCCTCCTTAGACAAATACTATTTACTCATATTTATTTCCAATATCTTCATTGTATCTCTAATTTTACCAAAAATAAAACCTACTGCTTAGTTTACCCAAAATAATTAAAAAGAAGCTCTAATTTTAAGACGTCTAAGGATGTCGAAAAGTCGATAGCCATTTTTTTAATTCCATTATCTGTCTTTTAAAATAAGTACTTCGTCGATTTACACTCCAGGATGCTCCCTTTCCGTGGAGAGAGAGGTGAGCCTCCTCTGCACGCCTGTGGGGTCTCGCCCTTCCCTCTTTTCCCACAGGAGTCTCGCACCTGACGTTCCAATCATTTCCTAAATATAAATGTAAAATCTTAAAACCAATAATCATTAAACAATGTCTTTTCTTTTTATTCATTTAAACCGATTAAGTCTTCATCTCTTGATAACTTTTGTAACCTCAAATAGCTGAGGTATCATGATGTTAACAAATTCCAAAGAACACCAAAATGAAGTTATTTGTATGCCTTGAGGAATTAGTTCTTGAAAATCATCTTCTTCATAAAATGGATCAATACACTGATTTATCGTTTATTCTAAAAAACTTCCAATTTATCAGAATCTTCTATGGATGTGTTGTATATATTTTAATCAATTTTGAAAAACACGAATTATAATTTAACTTTCTTGAAAAAGTTGAGTGGTAATCAATAACAACGATATTATTCGTAATTAATTGACAACATCCTTTTAAACAGAATAAAAAAAGCTTCCTAATTAAATAGGAAGCTTCAAAAACAATTATTTATCGTTTACCTTTTTCATATGCAACACCAACTGATTTTGGTGCTTGAGATGTTTTTGAGAATATAACTAATGCGATTAAAGTTACTACGTATGGGAATAACTTTAATGCTAATGGTGGTATATGAGCTAAACTTGGAATAACTTGCGATACATTGGCAATTGTTGTAGCTACACCAAAGAATAATGTCGCTGCTAAAATACCAAGTGGTTTCCACTGTCCAAAAATTAATGCAGCAATTGCTAAGAAACCAAGACCTGCAACACTTCCTGTAAATTCGCCAGAGTATGTTACTAAAATAATTGCTCCACCTAATCCAGAAAATGCACCAGAAATAATAACACCAAGGTAACGAATACGGTATACGTTAATACCTGCTGCATCAGCTGCTTGTGGGTATTCACCACATGCACGTAGACGTAAGCCTAAACGAGTTTTATAAAGTATAAATGTACTAATGATTAGAATTCCGATTACTAACCATGTTGTAGAATACGTGTTTTTAAACAATAAATCTCCGAGAATTGGAATGTCCTTTAAGACTGGAATATCAGTACGTGTAATACCGTTAATACTGATGTTTCCTGATCCAGTAATATTTCTTGCTAAGAAAATTGTTAAAGCACCTGCAATCATATTAATTGCGATACCACTAATTACTTGATCTGCGTGTAAATTTATACTTGCAAAAGCATGTAGTAAAGAAAATAAAGCACCTGTAAGAACTGCCACAAGAATTCCTACCCAGATTACCCAAACTTCACCTTGATGAGTTTCTTGAAGTTTTGAAATTGTCAAGGCACTAGCGAAACCACCAACAACCATTAAACCTTCTAAACCAATATTTACGACACCGCTTCGCTCAGAAAATAAACCACCTAATGCTACGATTAATAATGGAATCGTATAGGCAATTGCATATGGGAAAATTTGTATAATTAAATCCATGCCTTATTTCACCTTCTCTCCTACATTGCTGTTTTTGTACTTGCGTGATTTGGATACTCGATCTATAACTTTTTTAATTAAAATACTAGTTGCTGAGAAATAAATAATGATTGCAATGATAACATCAGCAATATCTGGTGGAATTGAAGTCATTGCACTCATAAAGCCTTTACCAGAATATAATAGTCCAAAGAAAATAGCTGAGAAAAATACGCCAATCGGTGTATTCATTCCTAAAAGGGCCACGGCAATTCCGTCGAATCCTTCGGTAGGTAAAACACCTATTTGAATTAGTGATGCATTACCAGCGAATTGAACAACACCTGCTAACCCAGCAAGTCCACCTGAAATCATCATTGATAAAATAACATTTCTATTTACTGAAATACCCGCGTATTCAGCAGCACTACGGTTGTAACCTACAGCTTTTAATTCATACCCTAATACTGTACGATTAATAATAAATGAAACAACGATTACCATAATAACGGCGATAAATAAACCGAAGTTAATATATGAACCACCAAATAAATTTGATAAAAATGGCATTTTTAATGTCGCAGCATCTGCAAGCATTTTTGACTCTGTTTCAGTACTACCTTTAAAATATTGTGGTACTAAATAATAAACAGTCCAGTATGCAATCCAGTTCATCATAATCGTAGAAACTACTTCGTGAACATTGAACTTAGCTTTTAGTAGTCCTGGAATAAATGCCCAAGCTGCACCTGCAATAAAGGCTACAATTACCATAATCGGAACTAGGATTAGAGTAGGTAAATCGACAGTTAATCCTACTGCTGAAGCACAAAATCCTGCGAAAAGCATTTGACCAGCTGCACCAATATTAAATAAACCTGTTCTGAATGCAAATGCAACAGAAAGTCCTGTTAAAATTAACGGAGTAGCAGTAGCAAATGTATTACCAATACGCTCCGGATCTTTTAATCCACCTTGGAATAAATAAGTAAACCCTTCAACTGGATCATTACCTGTTACAAAAATTAATAAAGCTCCAGCTAGTAAACCTAATACTACGGCAATTAAAGAAATGATTCCTCCCTTTTTCATGCCCCTTCACCTCTCCTTATACCAGCCATCATTAATCCTAACTCATCTTCATTTGTGTCTTTGGCATTAACGATATCAACGATTTCACCAGCATTTACGATTGCAATGCGGTCAGATAAATTAAGAACTTCATCTAGCTCTAACGAGATTAGTAGAACAGCTTTTCCACTATCTCTTTGCTCTATTAATCTCTTGTGAATATACTCAATCGAACCAACATCCAATCCACGTGTTGGCTGACATGCAATTAATAACTCAGGCTTAAGTTCAATTTCGCGACCAATGATTGCTTTTTGCTGGTTTCCTCCAGACATTGATTCAACGACTGTTTTAGCACCTTCACCAGAGCGTACATCGAATTCTTCAATGATTTTCTTTGCATGTTTGGCAATCGCAGCTTTATCTAAAATTCCATATTTAGAGAATGGTTCTTGATTATAAATCTCTAGAACAACGTTTTCTTCAATTGTATATTCAAGAACAAGTCCTCTTTTTTGACGATCCTCTGGAATATGTGCAATACCGCTTTTAATTCGCTCGCGTATACTGTGTTTTGTAATATCTTGATTTTTTAATAAAATAGTACCTTCTTCAATCGGTCTTAACCCTGTAATTGCTTCAACAAGTTCAGATTGTCCATTTCCTTCTACTCCAGCAATCCCAACGATTTCACCTGCTCGAACTTGAAGAGTAGCATTTTTTAAACCTAAAACTTTTTTATTATTTTTGACACTTAAATTATTTACATCTAGTACAACTTCACCAGGTTTGGATTCTACCTTATCTACCTTGAAAGACACCTGACGTCCGACCATCATAGATGCCATTTCAGATTCAGAAGTTTGTTTTACATCAACAGTACCAATGTATTTTCCGTGACGAATTACTGTACATTGATCTGCAACAGCTTTAATTTCTTTTAATTTATGAGTAATGATAATGATTGACTTGCCTTCATTAATTAAATTTTTAATAATCTTCATTAAATCTTGTATCTCTTGTGGAGTAAGTACAGCTGTTGGCTCATCTAGGATTAGTACTTCAGCATTACGGTATAAAGTTTTTAAAATTTCGACTCTTTGTTGCATCCCTACTGTAATATCTTCAATCTTTGCATATGGATCTACATTTAATCCGTAAGTTTTAGAAAGCTCTTCAATACGTTTTGCTGCAGTCTTGATATCTACTACTAGACCCTTTTTAGGTTCAAGACCTAGAATAATATTTTCTGTTACAGTAAAATTTGAAACTAATTTAAAATGTTGGTGAACCATTCCGATTCCTAGTTCATTTGCAACATTTGGATTTGAAATTTTAACTTCTTTACCTTTTACTTTTATAATTCCTTTTTCAGGTGTGTACATTCCAAAAAGGACGGACATTAAAGTTGATTTCCCTGCTCCGTTTTCACCTAATAAAGCATGAACTTCCCCTTTTTTTAATCGTAGTGTAATATTATCATTCGCTATAATGCCAGGAAACTCTTTTGTTATATTTAGCATCTCCACTACATATTCCATAATTTTCCTCCTTGATATTACGAAGTCATTTATTTTTAAAGTTTTACTTGATTTCGAAATATTTTTCTATATTTTTTATTTAGGGAGGGCTTTACTCTCTCACCCGATAGTCACGCCCTAATCAATTGGAAACTTTACCAATATAAGTGCTTACAATTGATTAAGGCATGAAAGCCAAAATCATTTTTAGGGTAGAAGAAGCATATAAAAGGGTTTCCTTTCCTATGCTTCTTCTATCATTTATTAATTGGAAGTTTAATTACTTAATTAAATTTCCTCTTTCACTTGCTACTACAATTTCACCAGACTTAATTTTGTTAAATACATCTTCAACTTTTGTTAAAGTATCAGAACTTAAGTTTGGATTTTCTTTTGGTAAACCAATACCATCATTTTTTGCATCGTAAGTTAAAGTTTGTCCACCAGGGAATTTTTTATCTTTTTCAGCTTTTACCATATCAGAAGCTGCTTTAGCTACACCTTTCATAGCTGAAGTTAAAATTACTGATTTGTTATCTTTATAAACACCATCAGAGTATTGATCTACGTCAACACCAACAACCCATGCTTCTTTACCACTAGCTACTCTGTTTTTAGCTTCAGTTATAGCACCTTGTCCTACTCCACCTGCTGCAGAGAAAATTGCTTTTACGCCACGGTCATACATTTGAGCTGCAATTTGCTGACCTGCTGCTTTGTCTGTAAAGCTTCCAGAATATACTACGTTATTAGCTTTTAAAGAAATGCTTGTTCCAAGTTTTTCGTTTGCATATTTAATACCTTGTTGGAATCCCCAGTTATATTTTTGAACTGCTGGAATTTCCATACCACCGATAAATCCAACATCACCAGTCTTTAATTGAACTGCTGTTGCAATACCAGCTAGGTAGCCAGCTTCATGTTCTGAGAAGAAAATTGAAACTGTGTTTTTCTTTACATCTGGAGTATAGTCTTTAGCAGAGTGTGGTGTACCATCGATAATTACAAATTTGTCATCTTTATATTTATCTTGTGCTTTAAAAATCGCTGTTTCAAATTTAAAACCTGGAGTAACGATAAATTTAAAGCCCGCATCATTTAAGTTTCCGATTTCTTTTAAGTAATCTGCTTCAGTTTCACCAGCAGGTTTTAAGTATTTTGTATCTTGCTTAAGATTGAAACCTAAATCTTTAGCTCCAGCTTGGATCCCTTCCCAAGTACCTTGGTTAAATGACTTATCATCAATTGTACCCGAGTCAGTTACCATCCCTACTTTAAATGCGCCTTTTGCGTCTTTTGTATCTCCACCTTTACCACAAGCACCTAAAATTGTACCTGCTGCTAAGGCCATTGAAAGAACAAGACCAGCTTTTTTCATCTTCATAAAAATTTTGCCCCCTTAAATTTTTATTTACATTTGTACTAGCTTGGTTTATAATCGTTATCTTAACGATCCACCTCCCTAATAATTTAATGAAATTTCAGTAAACAATATTTGAAAACCAGCCAAAACTTATTTTTCGTAAATATAATTTTGGCTATGCAATTTAATTTCGTTTTCTTAAAACATTAAAACTGAACTGATCCGCTCTGAAGTAATTATAAGAATGTAAAACTGCACGGTTTAAATCGTCAAAATGTAACTGTTCGATTAATAATAATGAAACATCTGGTTCACACTGTAATAAAGGAGAAACTTTATCGTGGTAACCTATTGGTTCAATTCTTGCACTTGAATATTCGATATTTCGTCCAGTTTCTTTTTTAATGAATGAAAAGAACGAATGATCTTCATATGATGGAACCTGTTTAAAATAATTAGTCGGTAATTTATCAATGCAATAAACTACAGGTTCACCATTTGCTGTTCGAATTCTTTCTACTACGTGCATACGATCATCTTCTGTGATTGTGAAGCTTTTTAAATCATCTTTCGTAGGAACTAATAGTTTAGAAGATAAGAAGATTGTACCGGGTTCTTTACCTGCATCTACAATCATTTCTGAGACACTACTTAATTGTTCAATGCCTGTCCTAAAAATTGGTTTCGGTTTCACAAATGTCCCGACTCCGTGTCTTCTAACTAAGATATTTTCTTCTTCTAAAACTCTTAATGCTTCTCTTAATGTTGCTCTGCTTACTCCAAATATTTTAGATAACTCATACTCTGATGGTAACTTATGATGTGGCAAATAAATACCATTCTCAATATCTTGTTTTATTCGATCCATCACTTGGAGATAAAGTAATCTGGTGTCTGTTTTAATCTTCATTTCCCATCCCCCAAACTTCGGATTTCAGACATCAGTTGTTAGACATCTGTCGTATAATCCTTCTTTACTATACTGTTATTTTTTACTCATTTCAACACTTTTTTGTAAACGCTTTATTTTTTATTACGTTAATGAATCATTTTTCATATTTAACATAAAAAAAACTCTTATAATCTACAGTTCCACTTAGTGAAAAAGCTAGATTATAAGAGTTTTTGATTTCGTAAATATAAATCATTTCTCCATAATAATGCTTTTTCCCCATAGTATTGCAAATATTGGTTGCAATGTAGAAACTTCCGACCCATCATGTCGATATTATATGAGGACTATCAATTTATCTGAAGAAATAATATCATTCTATGTCTAAAAATGTCAATAATGTTTCGACAATTTTTTCTTTTTGTTAAGACAAGGCTTGCTCATCTTCCACTGGTTTACTAATTAATACTTCCCTAGGTTTACTACCTTCATACGGACCGACTATACCATTATCTTCCATAGCATCAATTAATCTGGCGGCTCTTGTATATCCAATTCTAAATCTTCTTTGTAGTAGTGATACCGAGGCTGATTGCATATTTGTTACTAACTCAACAGCTTCATTATAAAGATCATCATTCACTTCGGATTTCCCATCTTTTTCCTCTTTTACCATCATTTCTTCTTGGTATTGAGCCTTTTGTTGAGAGATTGAAAACTCGACTACTCTTTCAACTTCATCATCGGATAAAAATGCTCCTTGTACTCGTATTGGTTTAGATGCACCAATTGGTTGATATAACATATCTCCTCTTCCTAATAGTTTTTCTGCTCCACCAGTATCAAGTATTGTACGAGAATCTGTTTGAGAAGATACACTAAAAGCAATTCGAGAAGGTATATTTGCTTTAATAACACCAGTGATAACGTCTACTGACGGTCTTTGTGTAGCAATAATTAAGTGAATACCCGCTGCACGAGCCATTTGAGCTAATCTAGTGATGGAATCTTCCACGTCACTCGAAGCTACCATCATTAAGTCAGCTAACTCATCAACAATCACGACAATAAATGGTAATAAAGGTTGTTTCGAATCAGTCATCGAATTATTTTGTTTAGTTAATTCGTTATAACCCTCGATATTTCTAGTACCTGAATGAGAAAAAAGCTCATATCTTCTTTCCATTTCACTAACAACTTTTCGTAACGCTTGTGAAGCCTTTTTAGGATTTGTTACAACCGGAGTTAGCAAATGAGGAATACCATTATAATTATTCAATTCAACCATCTTCGGATCGATTAACATTAGCTTTACTTCAGATGGTTTTGCATTCATTAGGATACTAACAATGATTCCATTTATACATACACTTTTCCCACTACCTGTCGCCCCAGCTACTAGTAAATGCGGCATTTTATTAAGCTCTGCAAATACAGCATCACCGGCAATATCTTTTCCTAACGATACAGCTAATGGATTTTGTAATTTTGGATTTTTTGCTTCGAGAACTTCTCTTAGTAATACAGTCGTTACATTCGTATTAGGAACTTCAATTCCAACCGCAGATTTACCAGGAATCGGAGCTTCAATTCGAATGTCTTTGGCTGCAAGTGCAAGTGCTAAATCATCACTAAGATTTACAATACGACTAACCTTAACCCCTGCTTCAGGATATACTTCATATTTTGTTACAGCAGGTCCATGATGTACTTTTGTTACTGTAGCCTTTACACCGAAACTTTGAAATGTTCTTTCAAGCTTGTCCGCATTTTCCTTTAATTTAGATTCATTTTCACGTTTTTTAGCGCCTTTTGGGTAGGCTAATAAATCCATTGATGGTAATACGTAATCTACCTTATCATCAATTCCAACTTCTGCAACTGGCAATTCGATTGACTGATCGTCTTCCTCTACAAAATGTGCCTGGAGTTGATTTGAATTATTTGCGATTATCAATTCTGGTTCCTTTGGTGGCTGATATGTAGGAGAATATTCAATTTGAATTTCTTTTTTCGGCTCGATAATCTCATCTTCATATGAATTTTTAACTTGATAATTTAAACTATTACCATTTGACACTTCCTCAACATTATCATTGTCTTCATATGAATCTTTCCTTGCTTTTCTCTTTTGTTTAGCCTCAGCTCGTCTACTAGTAGTTTTTTGTTCACGACCACGTTTCCAGAAATTTGCGAAATCCTTCCAGCTATCTGAAATTAAATTTCTTACTTTTGGCATTATATATTGATATACATAACCACCAAGTGGCTTACCAGTAATAAACAAAATTCCCGCAACAACTGCAATGATTCCAAATAAAATTGCACCGGTTCGATCAAATAAGAAATATAAAACTGCAAAAAGTATCGCTCCAATCATACCTCCACCAAGATCTATCGTACTAATTTTACCTTTGGCTTCAATTAAGAATAAATCTAGCGTACTTTTTATGACAGATTGATCATGAAATTGATTATTTTTTGCTAATAAATCAAATAGAGTAACATGACTAAACATCAATATACTAAAGAAGATTAACAATCCACCAATCGTAATGCTCGAAACAAATGGAGGTCTTTTTCGATAAATTATGCTATATGCAGATAAACCGATTATAAAAAGAAAACTAAGCATGTACCATTCCCCAAAGAAGAATCTCAAGAATAATACAAAGGATTTACCTACAATACCAAGCTTTAAAATAGTTACGATTGATAGTGCTAAAAATATTAATCCACTAATTTCATACCATATTGAACCATTGCCACTTACTGATTTTCGAGCTTTTGACTTTTGCTGCTTCTGCTTTGCCATGTAATTCACCCCCATCTAAATTTGCAGATTCGCCAAAGAAAGCAGCCTTTTGGCTGCTTTCTTAAATTGAATTTATTATAACATATCAGAACATATGTTTACCATGTATTGTTAATAATTACCTCAAGTTGGAAGAACTAAAATTCTTTGACCAGGTGTATATTGCATAAAATGCTGCGGATCGGTACTTACAATTCTTTTAATTTCAAAAGCTGTACCCCCAACACTATCAACCAACATTGGAACACCATTGTATTCCAAAAACTGCTGCGATGTGTATTCTTGTTGATCAACAGGAAAAATCGATTCAATTGGCATTATTGTATAAAGAATCAAAATTCATTCTCCTCTTTATTTGACTTTTCTTTTCGTTCGTCAATTAATTCCTGCAATTTACTTAGTGCTTGCCCAATCCCACCTACATCATCAATTAGTCCATATTTTACTGCATCTCCACCGACTACATTTGAGCCAATATCTCTTGTTAAATTACCTTTTGTAAACATTAATTCCTTGAAACGTTCTTCCGTAATATTTGAATGCTTCGTAACAAAACGAGTTACCCTTTCTTGCATTTTATCAAGATATTCAAACGTTTGAGGTACACCAATTACTAATCCAGTTAGACGAATTGGATGGATCGTCATTGTTGCCGTTTCAGCAATATATGAATAGTCAGTACTTACTGCAATTGGTACTCCGATACTATGTCCACCGCCTAAAACGATTGATACTGTAGGTTTCGTTAATGTCGCAATCATTTCTGATATTGCAAGTCCTGCTTCCACATCTCCACCGACAGTATTTAGAACAATTAATAATCCCTCAATCTTAGGATTTTGTTCAATTGCAACTAATTGCGGGATTAAATGTTCATATTTAGTTGTCTTATTTTGAGGTGGCAATGCTACATGCCCTTCAATTTGACCAATTATCGTTAGACAATGGATTTTTGAATCATTGCTTGCTGGAACATTTGTTTGTCCTAACTGCTGAATTTTTTCAACAATGCTCATATCCTTTTGATCATTTGGCTTTGGAGGTGCTTCTTCGTTTGGAATAGGTGTTTCATTATTTGAATTTGTCAAAACGGTTCCCCCTATCATTTTTCATACAAGTTAGTATGTGAAAATAATAAGGAAATCATACCCATATTGGAATAAGAAGTACCTAACCATTTAAAATTATACTTCCATTAATATTGGAAGAATCATTGGTCTTCTTTTTGTTTCTTCATATAAGTAAGCGCTTAATCCATCTCTAATTGAATTTTTTAATAATGTCCATTCAATTTGATCGTTCTGTAACATTTTTTCTGTGATGTCTTTTACAATTTCAGTTGATCTAGTTATTAATTTTTCGGACTCACGAACATATACAAAGCCGCGAGTTATAATTTCTGGACCAGATATGATTGCTTTCTTTTGCTTGTTAAACGTTACCACAACGATTAGTATTCCATCTTGAGAAAGTAACTTACGATCACGTAATACGATATTTCCAACATCACCGACACCTATACCGTCTATTAAAACGTTGCCAACTTCGACTTTTTCAGTTCGAGACGCTTGACCATTTTTAAACGAAACGATGTCCCCTTTTTCAACAATAAAAATATCTTCTTTTGCGATCCCTACTTCTTCTGCAATATGTGAATGTGCTTTTTGCATTCGATATTCACCATGAACTGGTATGAAATATTTTGGCTTCATCAATTCAAGCATTAATTTTAATTCCTCTTCATAGCCATGACCAGATACGTGTACCTTTTTATAGCCATAAATAACATTTGCGCCAGCTCTAAATAATAGATTAACAGAAGATGCAACTAACATTTCATTTCCTGGAATAGGTGTTGCTGCCATTAGTACAGTATCACCTTTTCGAATTGAAACTTGTTTATGCGTACCTTTAGCAATTTTTGAAAGGGCTGCCATCGGTTCTCCTTGTGTACCTGTTGTTAGGATGACAATATCTCTTTCTTTATAATTATCTGTATCAACAACTGAAATCATTAAATCATCAGGAATCGCTAAATAATCTAATTCCTTCGCTATTTCAATCGATTTCATCATACTACTTCCGACTACTGCTAGTTTTCTACCAGCCGCTACACTTGCATTAATAACTTGTTGGATACGATATATATTTGAAGAAAAGCAAGCTACTAAAACTCTTCCTTTTGCATTCATTATTTCTTTTTTAATTTCTTCCGATACTTTCTTCTCAGACCCCGAAAACCCTTGTCTTTCTGCGTTTGTGCTATCAGATAGCAAACATAATACACCTTTATCTCCTATTAATGCTAGTTTGCCTAAATCAGCACCTGGATAAGGACTTTTAGATTGATCAAATTTAAAGTCTCCAGTAAAAACGACCGCACCTTGTGGTGTATTTACACAAAATCCAAATGAATCAGGAATACTATGAGTAGTCCTAAAAAAACTAATTGAACTATTTTCAAATGTTAATAAAGTGGTTTCGTCATATAGTTCAAATTGCTCAAGGTTTTTAATACCCTTTTCACTTAATTTTTCTCTTATAAATAAATAAGCTAATTTATTAGTGTAAAACTTTACCTGTGGAAGTTTATTCATAATATATGGAATCGCACCAATATGATCTTCATGTCCATGTGATATAAAAACACCTACAACTTTATGTGCGTTTTTCTCTAAATAACTTACATCAGGTATGACATGATCTATTCCGTACATTTCTTGGTCAGGAAATTTTAAACCTGCATCTAACACGTAAATCAATTCACCAACTTCGACTATATACATGTTTTTTCCGATTTCTCCTACCCCACCAAGGGCAAAAACTTTTACTTGTTCCTTCATTTCCTTCACCACAACCTGTTCCTCCTAGTTAGTTCTTTAAATTTACAGACCGTTCAAAATCTTACAAACATTATATCCTAGTCCGAACAGGTAAAACAAGATACATTCTTCCTTAAATAGGAAAATCGGATTACTTTGGGTATGAATTTTTAATCAATTATTAACACAATGATATTAATAAAATGAATGGTAACTGATTTCTTCTACAGGTAATAAACTTTATACTACTAATTTTTCGTTCTACAATTATGAATTCCTCTTTTTAATTACCTTCCTTGATCTAAATATAAACCAAAAATAGAAAAACCGATACTTTATTAAGGATCGGTCTTGTTTTGTCTTCAAAGTAAGAAATTAAACTGGATGAAAACTATAATTTATTAAAACTCTAATCCTCTTCATCATTTCCTATCGACTCTTGACTTGAATTTAATTCATCCTGATTAATTCCATCAATTTCTCCAAGAAATGGAATATTGATCACAAAACCGTCTTTACTTTGTTTAATTGTAATGCTTTCATTTGAACTATTTTCAATTGCAATAAATTCGGCTTCGTTACTGTCATCTGCATTGATATCAGTCGAATCACTAGAACTGTCATCACTAGAACTGTCATCACTCATACTACCATCAATTATGCTACTATCAGTGATACTGCTATTAGAAATTGTACTATTAATTATAGTGCTATTCGATATTATACTATTTGTAATCTTGCAATTTGTAATTTTACAATTAGTAATTTTGCAATTAGTAATGATATTACCATTAATACTAACACCATTGAAGCTGCTATTAGCAGATCTGTTTGTACCAAAATTGATTACATTAGCATTGCTATCAGTTGAATTACTTATATTTGAACTGACATTAGTAGTAAGATCAGTTGAATCAGTGTTATTAGTACTAACTTCACTAATAGTTTCATTTGAACTACTACTTTTGTTAGTAGC
The DNA here is from genome assembly GCF_004138285.1 of Gottfriedia acidiceleris. Taxonomy (GTDB): domain Bacteria; phylum Bacillota; class Bacilli; order Bacillales; family Bacillaceae_G; genus Gottfriedia; species Gottfriedia acidiceleris_A. The sequence goes on from NZ_SCFN01000003.1 coordinate 298,940, forward strand.
TTTATAAAAAGGTATACGTTTTCTTCTTGGATCATATGTTGACATCTATATTCCTCTTTCTTTTCCTATAATTAAGGCTAATAAAAATTTTAATATTAAAACATTTATTACTATAGCAACTGTAGATTAGGAATTTAATTAATGTGAAAAGAGCGGACTACTTTGTGAGCATTAGAATAAAATTAAACGTAAACTCAGAAGAAGGTTTGACGTTTGTCTCATTATACTTGTCCGTAATGAAGCGCTAATAATTACATCTACATAGATAGAAATAAAGTTTTTGGACGTGTTCTGTACAAGCAATATATGTGGACAAAGTTAATTTTGAGTATGTATCTACCCAATAGAAAAATTTACAATTTTTACCATATAGATATATGAAGATTTTGAGGTTTAATGTCGTATTCAGTTCAATTGATTAGTAATTTTTTCCTATGCTTCATTCTAGTTTATTGAATTAGAAATTCAGTTACTTGCTAAAAAACAAAAAAACCACTTATAACATCCTAATAAGATGGATCGTACATAAGTGGTTTATTATTTTGTAGTGCTACGTATAATTGGATATTTTTTTAGATTAAGACACATAGCCACAGTTTTAATTGAACTATCAACTACCACTGTAAAAAGAATTCATTAAGCTTTTCCTATCGACCGAATATAATTCCAACAGTTTAAGGATTTTTACTTATTGAATGGTCAATTTTTAGTTAATACAGGAATATGAATAATTTAGAAAAGGAGGATGTGAATGAATTTTAATGAAAGAGAGTCACATAATTTGAACAACATATCCAAACAACATACCAATCCTCCCATTAATAACGGTGTAGATCAATTTAATTCCACATATAGTAACCAATAGAACAATAAGGAAGATCGATCAAAAAAATTGAATCTCACTAAATTCGTAGATGAACTACCCATTCCACCAATTTTAAAGCCTCGCTGGAAAGATCATTTTTATACTTATTATGAAGTAAAGATGACGGAGTTTAAGCAATCGCTCCATAGTGAGTTAAATGACTCAACTGTTTGGGGGTATGAAGGAAGCTATCCTGGACCTACAATTAGAGTAGAAAAAGGTGAAATCGTGTTTATTAAATGGATCAATGATCTCCCAGATAAACACTTGTTTCCTATAGACTATACTGTTCATGGTGCTCATAAAGATGTCCCCCAAGTAAGGACAGTAGTGCATGTACATGGTGCTTGTGTAGAACCTGAAAGCGATGGCTATCCTGAAGCTTGGTTTACAAAAGATTATAAACAGGTTGGACGTTATTTTAGAAAGCAAGTATATCGATACGATAATTGCGATTGTGCATCTACGCTTTGGTACCATGACCATGCACTTGGCATTACAAGGCTTAATATTTATGCTGGTTTAGCAGGGTTCTATCTAATTAGTGATCAGAAGGAAAGTTCATTAAATTTACCGAATGGGAAATATGATGTCCCGCTATTGATACAAGATAAAAGTTTTAATCATGATGGTTCACTTTATTATCCAGAACAACCTGTTCAACCAATCAAAGAACTACAAACGTCTATTATCCCTGAATTTATTGGTGATACAGTGATCGTAAATGGTAAAGTTCACCCTTATTTAAAAGTGGAACCAAGAAAATATCGATTTAGGTTATTAAACGGTTCTAACTCACGCTTTTTTCGAATTAAGCTTGATTCTGGTCAACTTATGTATCAAATCGCAACAGAGGGTGGATTCATGCAGCATCCGATTGGAATAAATGAGCTCATGTTATCACCTGCAGAACGAGCAGAAGTAATCATCGATTTTACTAATCTTGAAGGTAAGAAGATTATTATGCAGAATGATGCTCCTACCCCATTTCCATCTGGAAGACCTGTTGATGAAAATACGGGAACAGTGATGCAATTTAAAGTTACTTTGCCATTATCAAACGTGGATACGAGTATGATACCAGCTAATATGGTGCCCGTTCCAAAAATAAACGAACAGTCTGCATCAATGGAGCGATACTTAACACTAGATCACAAGTTAGATCAGTTTGGACGAGAAATTATGTTATTGGATAATAAACAATGGGATGCCCCCATTTCAGAAAATCCGAAATTGGGAACGATCGAAATATGGTATTTAATTAACTTAACGCCAGATGCTCATCCTATACATCTTCACTTAGTTGATTTCCAAATCTTAGATCGAAGAAACTTTGATGTAGAAAAGTATAAAAAAGATAGGATCATTCATTACACAGATCCACCGACTCCACCAAAGCCACAAGAATGTGGATGGAAAGACACTGTTCAATCTAATCCAAACCAAGTAACTAGAATAATCATGAGGTTTGGGCCATTCACAGGATTATATGTTTGGCACTGTCATATGTTGGAGCACGAGGACTATGAAATGATGAGGCCATTTATTGTGATTCAATAGGGGAATTCGGAATGTTTGTAGATGAGTCCATACATTAATAAAAAACCACTTACACCTTCCAAATTAATCGGATTGTTTGTAAGTGGTTTTGTTATTAATTATTTTGTAATGCTTCGTCTAATTTATTTATTAATATACCGATCGTTGTGCGTTCAGCTTCTGAAAGTGGTACAAGCGGTAAACGAACTCCACCAACATCTAAACCTTTCATTTGTAAAGCTGTTTTGATTGGACCTGGGCTTGGAGCCATGAAGAATCCTTCAAATAATGGTAATAGTTTACGGTGTAAGAATTGTGCTTTAGCCATATCTCCTGTGAAGAAGCTTTCAGCTAATTGCTGCATTTCATTTCCTAACACGTGTGATGCAACTGAAACTGTTCCCTTTGAACCAATTGCAAATGCAGGAAGCGTTAGGCCGTCGTCACCACAATATAATTCAAAATCTTCAGGAGTACGGTCAATAATTTCTGTCATTATGCTTAAGTTACCAGTAGCATCTTTAATTGCAACTACATTCGGAATTTCTGCTAATCTTACAACTGTATCTACAGTAAGGCTGGCAACTGTTCTACCTGGTACATTATATAACATTACAGGCAGTTCAGTACTTTCAGCTGCCGCTTTAAAGTGTTGATAAAGTCCCTCTTGGTTTGGTTTATTATAATAAGGTACAACTACCATTATTGCATCTACACCTAAAGCAGAAACTTTTTTCGTTAATTCAACTGTTTCACGAGTATTATTACTCCCTGTACCCGCGATTACAGGTACTCTTCCATCTGCAGTTGAAACAACATGACTAATTAATGCTAATTTTTCTTCAGAAGTTAGTGTTGGAGATTCTCCAGTTGTTCCACAAACTACGATAGAATCCGTTCCATTCTCAATTAAGTAGTTCACAAGTTTTGTTGTTTTTGCAAAATCAATATTTCCTTTTGAATCAAATGGTGTTACCATCGCTGTTGAAATTTTACCAAATCTACTCATTGTTCCACTCCGATCAAATATTAATCCATTTTAACTGAACTAAGTTCAAATGCATCATGAAGTGCAGTAACCGCTTCGACCATATCTTCATTTTTTACAAGCACCCAAATAGTTGTGTGACTGTCAGCTGATTGTAAAATTTGAATACCTTTTTCAGCTAGTGCAGTTACAATTTTTGAAGTTACGCCAGGTACTCCGGCAATTGCCGCTCCAACTATTGATACTTTTGCACATCCTGTTGTGTATGAAGGCTCATAGCCAATTCCTTTTAATACATCAATCGCTTTTGAAGCAACTTCATCACTTACAGTGTATACTACACCATTAGGTGAGATATTAATAAAGTCTACACTTATACCTTTATTTGCCATTGCTTTAAATACTTGAGAATGTAAATCAAAAGTATGTTCCTTTGAAGTTACTCTAATTTGCGTAACATTCGGTACATGTGCGATCCCTGTAATTAAACGATCTTGAATATTTTCACCAATAATTCGTTGTGTAGGATTCGATGTTACTAGAGTACCTAAACTATTTGAATACGTTGAACGAATTCGAATAGGTACCTTCCCTTGCATCGCGATTTCTACAGCTCTAGGATGAATTACTTTCGCTCCTTGATATGCCATATTACAAATTTCTGCATAAGTAACAACTGATAATGGTCTTGCTTCTTTTACGATCCTTGGATCTGCTGTCATTACGCCCTCAACATCAGTGAAGATTTCGATTGTTTCTGCGCCAACAGCAACCCCAAGTGCAGAAGCAGAAGTATCACTTCCACCTCTACCTAATGTCGTGATATCACCATTAGATGTTGATCCTTGGAATCCTGCGACTACTACAACATCATAGTTTTCTAGCTCTTTAATAAGACGACCACATTTCATATCAAGAATTTTTGCATTTCCAAATTCATCATTTGTTCTGAAACCTGCAGATGCACCTGTCATTGCCATCGCATGAATACCGTTATCATTCAATAAATTTGAAAAAACAATTGATGAAATTGTTTCACCACATGACATTAATAAATCAAGTTCTCTTTGTGTAACCTTACTTTTTTTTGCCCCAACTAAATTTAATAGTGTATCTGTTGCATATGGTTCGCCTTTTCGTCCCATAGCAGAAACAACTACTACTAATTTATATCCTTTTTCTAATGCTTCTTTTATATGCTTAAGTGCGTGCTTTCTTCCATTTTCGTCACGTACTGAAGTCCCTCCAAATTTTTGGACTAATATTTTCATTCTTGCACCTCTCTAGCAGTTTTCACTAAATGATGCTTAACTCAATTAATCTTTCAGCAATTTGCACTGAATTCCAAGCAGCACCTTTTAATAGATTATCTGAAACGATCCATAAATGGAATCCAAATGGATTATCTAGGTCTTTACGGATACGTCCTACAAATACTTCATTACTTCCAATACTGTAAAATGGCATTGGATATAGTTGTTGTTCTGGATCATCTTGTAAAACGATTCCAGGTGCATCACTTAACAGTGATTTTAGTTCAGCTACCGATACTTCTTTATCAACTTCAATGTAAACTGACTCAGAGTGACCAGAAATTACAGGAAGTCTTACACAAGTTGCGCTAATTTGTAATTCAGGTAAATGCATGATTTTTTTAGTTTCATTAATCATTTTCATTTCTTCATAAGTATATCCATTCTCAGTAAATACATCGATTTGTGGAATTGCGTTAAAAGCAATTTGATAATGTTTCTCTCCACTTTTTACCGGTAATACTGATGGAGTTGCTTCTTCACCATTTAAGAATGCTTGCGCTTGTTCCTTTAAGGCTTCAATTGCTGTAACTCCAGCACCAGAAACGGCTTGGTAAGTTGAAACTACTACTTTATTTAAACCAATTGATTGACGAATTGGTTCTAGGGCAACAACCATTTGGATTGTTGAACAGTTAGGATTTGCAATAATACCTTTATGATTAAATAAATCTTTGTCATTTACTTCAGGTACAACTAAAGGTACATCTTCAGCCATTCTAAATGCACTAGTGTTATCTACTACTACTGCCCCTCTTTTAACTGCTTCAGGAGCTAGTTCTTTTGATACTGAGCCACCAGCACTAAATAAAGCAATATCTACACCTTCAAAAGCTTCAGGAGTAGCTTCTTGAACGATTACTTCTTCACCTTTATATGTTAATTTTGTTCCTGCAGAACGTTTTGAAGATAAATATTTAATTTCTTTTACTGGAAAATTTCTTTTCTCTAATGTTGCAATCATTTGTTGTCCAACTGCTCCAGTTGCACCTACTACAGCTACTACATAACTTTGTTTATTCCCCACTTTTTTTGCACCATCCCTGTTTTCACTTTTATTAAATAGTTTACGTCAAATGAAGTTTATATTCAAAGGTTTTCGCTTGAATAATTCTTTTCATAGTAACGAGTATGTATCCTAATGACACATACTCAATTTTCTTCATTCTAACATAGAAAAAATAATTCAGTCCTATTTTTTCTAAAATATTTATTGGAGATCGCGATATTTTTCAACTAAAACAGGTTGAAGTTGTTTTCCTTCAATAGAAGATTTCACTGTATCAAGTAATGAATCCATTCTTGCCACTAATGAATTCGGTTTTTTAATTGGATCATCTTGACCAAAGGGAATAAAATAGATATTTTTTGTACTCATTAAACGCATTAAATTA
>NZ_SCFN01000030.1 GCF_004138285.1 Gottfriedia acidiceleris
TGAACAGAATGACTCATTTGACATGGAATTTATTAGTGAAAAGTCATCAGGAATTCATTTCTTTATTAATATAAAGCTTGCAAAGTATAGGATGAAAATATTTGATAGGGACGTTGTAAGGGTATATAAACTTAATAATGGAGAAAAGGCAACATATATGAAAATTAGAGGTGCCAACCTATTAGTTTTTGAACGAGGTAATTTACATTAATTATTTAGTGCTAATGAAAAGGTCTCTGAAAAAGTGACCCCTGAAATATTAGTTCAAATAGCTAATTCAATTGATTATTCTACAAAATAAAGCAAAATATGATCTAATTAACTCCTTGGTTTCTAAATAATTAATCTTATTGAACTAACGCATGCTTTAGTTTAATAAGGAGCGACTGCTTCGGCGGTCTTTTTTTTGAATAACTTGTAGGTTTGTTCAATAAGAAACAAGAAAAGGAAAAATTTGCTAATCATAGAATATAAATATATTAGTTATGAGCTTGGACAAATCTATGGATTAGGGGGACTTCAAAATAAAAAAAACTTCAACTATCTTAGGGGTATTATCAGGTGTTACGAGTATCATTTTGTGGGTTGTTTTTTCTATTTTTAATCCTGCAAATGTAAATGAATCCGAAGTTGATGCAATCACATTTACATTCGTAATGTTATTTCTTCCAGCTAGTTTAATGATTTATTCTACCTTAACTTCCCCATTCTAGGTAGCATTATCAATGGTAACTCGAACATATGAATTCGGTAATATTACTATGACTTTAATTGGCATAGGATCTTCTAAATCTTATACAAGTAAAAGTAAAAGTAGTTATAAATCTATTGATAAAACTGGCGTATTTACTACCTTAACCATGGGATCAACGGTCTTGGCTCAAAAGAGTGTGTCGATCAAAATGCAGCCACTGCTGTAGCAACTGCTACAAAAGCTTCTAAAATTTTTAAGATAGGAGAAATTTATGAAAGTACATGCCTATGTAGCCAAAATATTTTTGTTAATCTTTTTATTTTTATTCTCAGGTTGCCAAAAGGAGCAGATCCAAATAAAACAACACAACGATGATTATAGGGGGCATGAGCTTCCAGTGTCTAAGGGAGCAGAAGGTATCGGTCTATCCTTTTATAGCGAAAATAAAACTATTGAAAAAGAAAGAACTTTTACATTAAAAGAAGATTTTTTCAAAAAGACGCTAGTTTTAGAGAATAAAACCTCAGAAGATCTTGAATTTATCTTATTACTTTTTGATCATGGAAAACAGGTTCATTTTAAAATAGATGGGACATCAATGGATTCCTATATTTTTCATACGAAGTCAGGAAACATAACCCCTATTCATATAGAAGTAGGAATTGATGATGGTTTTCACTCCCTTAGTTACCTAATTATAAAGAATCCTAATAATAAGTATGAAACAATAGAAGAAGCATTTAATGATTCACAAATTTATTCGGTTAGAGTAAATATTTTAAAAAGTATTAATAAAATTCCAACTAACAATACTCCTATTTTTCAAGCGGAAAATGAAGATTTTGAAAATCAAGGGACAGTCTCAGGTGTACTAATAGGAAATAATAAGGAAAAATATAAACCAATTTTAAGTAAAAATTTAGGTAGGTTTGATTATCAATTAGTGTTTGGAAATCAATGGGATAAAGAAGTTGATTTTTATGTAGTCACTCTTTTGAACTGGAAACAAATCGAAATCGACTCTAAACACCTTTATGTTTATGATAAATTAAAATCAGGTAAAGAAAAATCAATCACATGCTCAATCCAAAAAAATCAATTAAAAGAAAGCAGAAATGTTTTAGTTAGTTTATTCTTACCAAGTCCTTACAAAAATCTAAATAAGAATACACCTTTTGTTGATGCTGAGTTTATGTCAAGTAATAGGGTAATTATTGAATAGGATAAAATTAGAGGTGTACTATGATTATTTTAATAATAATAATTTTAATAGTATATTTGGTTCATTTCACAAGGATTAGAAAGCAAAATAGTAATTTAATTAAACAAAATAAAGAGGTGATTTCTTTATTAGAAGAAATTAAAAATAAATAACTTTCCTTATCTAACTAACACATGCAATAGTTTAGTAACTTAATCGACTTTGTAGTCGATTTTTTAAATACACAAAATAGAAGAATAGTTGAACAACAATGACAGGAAATTAAAGATTTATGATGAAATAAATAAGAATCTATGGTTCTAAATTATTCATAAAGGCGGTGGGCAAAATTTCTAATCCTAAACATTCTTTATCTGCTGGTGCAGTTGTCTTAAATGATGAAGGTAAAATCTTGCTAATTAAAGGTCCTCGCAGGGGGTGGGAATTTCCAGGTGGGCTAATCGAAATCGGTGAAACGATTCATGATGGCGTTATTAGAGAAGTAAAAGAAGAAACTGGGATTGATATCGAAGTAATCAAGTTCTGTGGTATTTATCATAATTTAAAATCGAATGTTTGTGCGACATGTTGGTTAGGGAAAGCTATCGGTGGAGAAATGCAAACTAGTAGTGAAAGTTTAGAGGTAGGTTTCTTTACACTAGAAGAGGCATTAAAAATGATCTCGTGGTCAAATTTCAAAGAAAGAATTCTAAAAATACTAAATGAAGAAGAACACCCTTTTTATGTCGCGTTTTAATAAATTTTATTCAACTAACGCATGCAATAGTTGAAGAAAACGAGCTGCTTATATGCGGCTTTTTTATTCAACAAAATGGCAGTTTAGTTGAACAAGGGATTTTAAAAAATGTGAAGAACCTAAAATAAAACAATAAAATTTTTTAGGAGATTAATTGTGGAACCAATTAGATTAAACGAAATTCCAAATGGCATTAAAAATATTGTAGGAGAAATTGAAGAAATAAAATTTCCTCTACAGGGATACACATCGAACGTCGGTGTTATTCAATCAAATAATGGTTACTTCGTAATAAAAAGGTCACAAGGAGAACGATATTCCACATTACTGACAAAAGAAGTTCAAATTCTAAATCAGTTATCTAAATCAGAATTATTAATACCAAAAGTTTACTATTCCATTGAAGATAATAATTGGTTTTGGACCTTAATGGAGTATATTGAAGGAGAGACGTTGAGGAATTATTTGTCAAAAGAGAATATCCAAATAAAAAGGGAAGAATCTTTATTTAATTTTGGTAAAAGTTTATCAAAAATACATTCTACTAAATGTCCGAGTGAATTAATATTTGGTTCACAGTGGATTGACGATATGTTAAACCAGGCTGAATATATTACAAAACATTACAATGTAGATGGTTCAATAAAATTGCTAGACAAATTGAAAGAAGATAAACCCAGTTTCCTTAATCAAACCTTAATTCACGGTGACTACACAATTGATAATGTACTAGTAAAAAACGGAGAAATCACTGGTATTATTGACTGGAGTGGTGGAGCTTACGGAGACCCAAGGTATGATGTTTCTTTAGCAATACGTCCTAAGCCAAATATTTTTGAAAGTAAATTTGATGTAAAAATTTTCTTTGAGGGTTATGGAAAGCGAATTATTACTGATGAAGATTACAAATATTTCGTTGGGATTTACGAGTTTTTATAAATTAGCTTATCCAACTAACGCTTGCGTATGTTGAACAAAACGATCGGCTGAAAAGTCGATTTTTTTGTTGAGCTAAATGGCAGTTTAGTTGAACAAGGACTCTAACAATATTAAATAGAATTAATTAAGTAGGAGTCTAATATCGAAGGAGAAAACTTACGAAAATAAAGGAGTTTTATAGTGAAAAACAAAAGTAAAGATATAAAAACTTCTGATATCCTAATAATAGTTGTACTTCTATTTCTACAAAAACTTTTTAATATTTCTGATTTAGTATTCGGTGTTATATGTGGTATTTACGTTTTAGTCATCCTCTTTTTAGATTCAAAGTGCGACTTGAAGAGATTCTTTAAACGAGCAATTTTTTTTATAGTCTTAGCAGTTCTCGTTAATTTACTTTTTCGATAGACAGAAAAAAGGCACTCTGCTTATATGCGGCTTTTTTTATTCAACAAAATGGCAGTTTAGTGGAATAAGGAATGATATAATTATTAATAAAAAGGTGGTCAAACAATGTATATCGTGGATAAAAAAGATAAAGTTATATCCTTAGAGAATATTCCGCAGTCATCTGTTGGTGCTCCTTGTCCAGTCGTTTTGTCCGACGAACATACAACAGTAGTCGCTTACTATACAGAAGAAGCAGACATTGATTATGACAGTGAACTTGAACCAATGGCAATAATTACATTTAGATTCTGTTATTCTACACTATTTGGACCTCCAAATGATGAGGCTTTTGATGGGCATCCATTGTCTTCAAGAGGTTTAAAACCATATTCATCATTTTTTATAAATGATTCATCTTGGTTAAGAACATTAATAAAAATGAATGAAGTCCATCCTTATCATAATTTAAAAATGTTCAATGAATATAAACATTTTATTTTGACTTTTCACGATTCTACTTTTGAATGCTTAGCAAAAGATCTTGAAGTCGAATTAGTAACCGATACTTTTTCAAATGTAATTGGTTTAATGCAGAAAAAACTTAAGTAATTCAAGACTTCTCCAGATACATAAAAATTCTTATGTAACTAACTAATGCATTAGTTGAACATCAAGATCGGCTATCTAGTCGATTTTTTTTATTCAACAAAATGGCAGGATAGATGAATGAATTTTATGTAACAAAATACGAAATCCCCCCAAATTACAAGAGTCTTTGAGTTGGTATAATTAACTTAAAACATTTGAAGGGGGAATAAAATGAAAAAAAATCTAGTTGTTATACTAAGTTTAGTCACAACGGTAATAACTGCTTTTATCCCTACAAACCCTAAAGAATTACCATATTATCATTGGTATGGAAAACCATATGCAGTTTATGGATATACAGAAACAGGACATCATACTGGTTTAGTGCAAAATGTTATTTTTAATTTCTTAGGTTTTTATTTAGTATTTTATATAATCTTTAAAATCATAAACAAAGTGAGAAATACTTCGAATAAAAACACAGTTATTTAATCGTACAAACAATGCAAAGGGAAAATTAAATTTCTTATCCAACTAACGCATTGCATTAGTTGAACAACAAGATCGGATTTTAGCCGATTTTTTTATTTAACAAAATGGCAGTTTAGTTGAATAAGGATTCGCATGTTTTTGTGTTAATTTATACTAATTTAAGATGCTTTTTACTTAAATGAACTTATTAATACTATTAAATCAAGGCTAAAATAACCCAACTTTTAAATTGAAGGAATGATAGACCTAATGTAGAAATTAATCCTAATAGAGATGGTAACTAATCGTAACCACTCTGTATAAGTAGAAGATAAACAAACATTAGGAGATAGAAGATGAAGAGATTAGGGTTAGCATTAATTTTTGTTGTAAGTATTTTAAGTAGTTGTTCCAATCAAGATAAAACGGAAAAAGTTATTCTTACAGGAGAAAATGATAACTGGAATGTCAAATATACTGCACTATACATTCACGGTGAAAAAACTCTCACAGGTAAAGATATTCTTCAAATTGAGTATAAAAAATCGGGAATGGATTTATTTAACGCTCATACATATCAGTTAACTCTCAATATTGCAGGTAACACAACTCAAATAAAAGATACAATGAGTCAACCGATATTTGATACTAAAAAGATAGAAATCAGGACCAATAGCATAAGAGATGCTCGGTCAAATGAAACAGCAAAGATAAGCTTAGTACTTGGTGATAATAAAGAAGAAACGATAATATTAAAATCGAAAAAATAAAATATATTAGCTATTCTTATTCAACTAACGCATGCTTTAGTTGCATAAGTTTTAAAGAAGAAAGTCGATCTTAGGTGGTGTGGCTATGTCTTTAAAACGTGAAGGTATAGTGAAATGGTTTAAAGAGGAAAAAGGATATGGTCGAATAATTCTTGACGGAAATGATGGTTTTCATGTCTTTGTTCATTTTAGTTCAATAATGCCTGATCATATTCGTTTCCCTGATGGATATCGGTTTCTTAAACAAGGGCAAAAGGTGTTGTTTGATTTGATTGAAATACCAGGCTCAACTGACCAATCGTTAGTTGCAGGAAATGTCGTAATTCTAAGTGATTGAAGGATTGTTTAACATGCACAAGGTAAACAACGATGGACTACTTCGATAATCTTTGTTTGTGGTTATTGTAAGGTTTTAATAAGTGATATTTAAACAACAATATTAATTAGTTTACGGGCTATGTATCGATTTTTAAATGAAGGAAATCTTAAACCTAAAATTACTTTAGGTAGGTCAAAATGAGAAAAAAATATCTTTTATTCATCTCGATTAGTTTTTTCATTTATCTTATTCAACCAAATGTTATAAAAGCAAGTCAAAATGAAGTAAATAATAAATTACTGCATGATTCATTGTTGACCACACTCTATCCATATATTTCAGAAGGGGTAGAAGATTATTATGGTTATCATAAACAATTTGGTTTATATGATGCAGAAATATTAAGTATTAAGAGGGAAAGTGAAGGGAGCTTTAGTTTTAAAGCAAAAGTCCAAGTGAATACGTTTGAACATGCGCTTAATCCACCTTACGGGAAAGAGACCATGATCTTCAATGTAAGCCCAATGGGGATAAAGAGGATTAGTTATGTTCATGAAGGCGATGAAGAGGAAAAGAAATTAAAACAATTTTATTTCGAGACAATTTCAGATATAAAGAAATCGTTTCATTTAAATTTAGATTCATATTCAGAATATAATTATTCACAACTCCAATATAAAGCAGAAAAACAAAAGGAATATAAATCACTTGCTGCAATTACTGAGAAGATTGTTGACAATTTTTTAAATCCTGAGATACATCCACCTTATAAAAATGTCATTGATCCAGTTACTTTTATATATGGAAATAAAGGATACATTCTATTTAAGAGATCGGATGGAACAAATACACTTTATGAAGTAATTAAGAGAAATAAGGAATGGGAAGTGGTACAAAAGAAAAATAAAAAGGGTAAGAAAATGAAAAATGAATTACTTTGGTATATGTAAAATAAGGTGTTGCTTATAAAAATAACGCATGCCTTAATGGAACAAGAACAAAAATTAAACTGGCATACTTAGGGGATAGTAATGGTGAGGTGAATTAATTCATGAAGATGATTTTACTAACTTCATTTATGCTATTATTAATAATCCCAAGTACAACTTATGGTGAAAGTCTTGTAAATGCAAAATGCCCTCCAACTGAGAATTTACAAAAGCCAAATTTAAATGACAAAGATGAGTTGATCAACGCCTTAAATGACATGATTCCAAAGGTATATGGAACGGATCTTAACCATAAAGAATGGCGAATCGAGAAAATTCAACCTGCTACAAGCTTGACTGGATTCGAGAAACACTACTTCGGTATTGCAGTCACTTTTTGTGGTAAAGAAGTAGCAAATCACTCATGGTTCGTTCGACTAATATTCCCTAGAATGCTTCCAGCTGTCAGTGCTGCAACTGGAGAACTTTACATAGTTAAAGATCGGAATGGTAAATGGTTTCCTTGGTTTCAGTATCATTAACTTGTGTCACTAACGCATAAGTTGAGGTTCATGAGCTGTAATTATACTCTTTTTTATATAGTAAATGGACAGGTTGGTTATGGGAGGAGATTTTTTGAAGAAATTAGGTTTATTAACGTCTGTATTATTCGTCATTTTAACGATTTTCTCAGGATGTGGAAAAGAACAACTACAATTGACAAGGGTAACTTATCAAGCATTACAAAAAGATGGAAATTATGGAGAGGAATCGATTATTTCTGATCAAAAAACACTTGAGAAACTGGCGTCGATTGCAGACGAAATTAAATGGGAAAAAACATTTCCTTCAATGGCAAAAGAAGGGGATGTGAAAGCGGTTCTTTATTATGATGAAAAGAAAAACATGCCTGAAAGAATGTATGAGTATGAAATTTGGTTTAATGAAAATGGAAAAGCTGAATTTTTAAGTCACGAAGAAAAAAGCTATGGAAAGTTAAATAAAAATAAATCAGAAACATTAAAAAAATTGTTATTTAATAAATAATCATTTAACGAATGCTTTGATTGAAAAAGATTCGTAAAATAGCTACTAGTTAACATTTGTATATCTTGTGATATGCTAAAGAATATAAATGACAATGCATCTGCAAGTGCATTGTCCTCAGAAATAATCGACACGTTGATAGTGGATATTATGACAAGTTTATTTCTTCAATAAGCGAGAAAAACCACCCGCCAATCCGACCCAACAATAGATGAGGGTGGTTTTTTCTTGTGAATTTATTAGTACGAAGCTCCTTTTTTTATTATCCATAATGATCATTAAATAAGTGGGTTTGATTACTGATAGTAATTTAATATGAATTCGTTGATTAAGCTTAATTATTTGTTCATGAATTTTTGATTCCTTATTCAACTATATGGCAGTTTAGTTGTATAAGGATTATTGGAAATTCTATGAAAAAAGGCGAAATTCCCCCAAATTACTAAAGTCGTTAAATTGATATAATTAACTTAAAAATATTTGGAGGTGGGGAAATATGAAAAAAATTATATGCTTAATTCTTTCGATTAGTCTATTTTCATTACTATCTAGTTGTAATACGGGTAACAAGAGTTTTTCAGATGTGTATCACGGAAATTTAAATGAAATTAATAAAATTGAAGTTACTAACGGTCAGAATGGAGAGAACACAGTAATAACAGAACAGAAGGCAATTAAAAACTTTATTAGTGATATTAAAGATATTAAAGTTTCCCAAAATAAAAACACTAATGTGAAGGGATGGTTATACAGTGTTACATTGTATAATCAAGACAAAAAGTTAATGAGTTTCACAACTAGTGAATTAGTAGGAAAGACAAAAAAAGATGATGCGAAATTAGTTACTGCAATTGAAACATTATTGAATCAAAAATAAGTTTTATTCAACATAATGGCAGGTTAGTTGAAGAAGGATTTTTAATTTTTGAAGTGAATATAATGATTATTACCAATAAAACGAGGTGGTATGATGACTCTAAAATTAAAGTATTTTGAAGATTTCAAGTGGACTTCAACTATCCTAATATCAGTAGATAAGCCATCTTTACAGAGGTTTAATGAGACTGTTAATAATTTGGGAATTAACAATAATAAAACAATCAGCTTAACAAGCTTACCGTATGTTCAGTCGTTTGAACAGACAAAATTAACCCTTTCTATCTCTAAAAATAACACTGGATTGTGTAAAACAGGAGATGGATTTGTCTAAACATTACCTATAGAGGGATGGGGCTATGTTAAAGAGTTGTTAAAGGCATTGTTAAATAGTAAATCAGGACAAGGACATCAGTACATTGATTATGATTCTTTTTCTGAGCAAGTAATTGATATTGATTTAGTTGTATCTTTAAATGAATATCACGAGGATGATTGGATAGGTTGGAAGGGAAAAATCTAAATATGCTTATTCAACTAACGCATGCGTTAGTTGTACAACATGGGTTGCTTTGGCAGCCCATTTTTTTATTCAACAAAATGGCAGTTTAGTTGTATAAGATTTGGTAATTTTTAGAATCCAAATACAAGTGAAATTTATTTATGCTAAAATTAATATAAAATTAAGAAAACATTTGAAAATAATTGCTATCCTTAGTGAATGGGAGTTGTATTTTTTGAAATACTTTTTGAAACTTAACATTGTAAGTGCACTATATGGATTTCTTGCGTTTTTATTTATCAATTCACTATTAAGTAGCGAACAGATCCAAGGTTTAACAGGATTGAATATGAATTTAGTATGGAATATTTCAATTGGAGTAGCGATATTACTATTGATTGCATTGTTCGTTATTATTCCTTTGCTTACAAAAAAATGGTTAGAATGTAGATTATGGTCTCTTTTTTCCTCTGTATTGTGGTTTCCATATTTCGTTCTGTTCTTTGTATTAAATGCATTTTTGTTTCCAAACAATAATATAGATGATGATAATTTTGGAGCAGGATTAATAATGATGTTCTTTTTAATTTTCTATCCTGTCTATATACTCATTACGACATTTATTGGAACTAGACTTAAAAAAGCTGTATGAAATTCTTATTCAACTAACTGATGCTTTAGTTACATAATAAAAATTTAAGCTATATAGATTGGTTAGCAACCAGTCGTGAACATTATGATCGTCGAAATTGATGGATACTTTACACAAGCATTACTGACAGGTAGGAAGTGTACTAAAAAAGTATTGAAACAAAAATATTTACAGGCATTAAGTATGGTAAATAACATTAGAGATCTACCAGATGTGTTTTGTCGATTACACCGTTTTGAACAGTTGCCTTTCGATGATGAAATCGAAGTCGATTTTGTTATTGATACCGATACGGATTATATTTATTCGCCAAATTATTGAACTAACGCATGCGTATGTTGTATAAAAAATCGGCTAAATAGTCGAATTTTTAATTTTCCTAAATGGCAGTTTATGATACTGTATAATTAAAATCATAATAAGGAGGTCTTTGGGATGGAATATTACCCTTTTTTATTTGATTTTAATAAAAATGAATTCTATTGCATTTGGTATAGTGCAGTTAAAGATGGTTTTCTTACGGAAAATAATAAAATAAAAGTTTTTGAAACTGAAAATTTGTTGTTTGATTATGCTAAAGCAAAGAACATTCAATTAATGGATAACAATATAAATTCTATTTCAATAGACTATGCTATAAACTGGCTAACTCGTAAAAATCCAATAATTAAAAGTGTTTATTTTCTTGATTATTGGAATCACATATCAGATTTAGCTTCTTCAGTAGGAGAAAATTTTTATGGAGATGAAAGAGAAGAATCAATAAATAAAGTGTATGAAAAATTGTTTTGGGGTAATAACTTACCAACTGTAACACCCAAAGGCAAAAAATATAAACCTACTTGGAATAACGAACAAAGAAAAATATTAGTCGATATTGTAAAAGACGGAATCAGAATAATAAAATTATATATAAAGAATTAGTGTTTAAATACATATAAGTCTTATTCAACTAACTAATGCATTAGTTGAAGATCAAGAGCTGCTAATATGCAGCTTTTTTTATTTAAGTTAATGTCAGTTTAGATGTATAAGGATTTTCTGAAAATCTATATAAAAATGGCGGAATTCCCCCAAATTACAGTAGTGGAAATATAATGTATAATGAACTTTATGGAAGTTGTTGGAATTTTCTTTCTATAAGTAAATAAACTAGGTGATAAAATGGAGCAAATAACGTGGAAACAAATCATGCTGATACTTAGTCCTGTGTTCATCATTCCAATCATTTTATTTTATGTTTTACATTCTTCGCCATCAATTGCATTGAGGACACATGTATTGTTTGATGGTCACCCTATTTTAGCAGTAAAGACTAAAATAGTAGATGACGAACAACATAATGAGATGGATAAGGCGTACCTAAGAAAAGAGCAGGCGAAATGTTATTCTTTAACTAAAGCACCAAAAGAAAAAGCAACCGATTCATTTTTAACAAATTATATCGTTCGGAAAAAAGGGTTCATCTATGTAGCTGCTTATTATGGAGATGCCTAAGATTTAATTCAACTAATGCCATACGTTAGTTCAAAAGAAGGTCTGCTACGGTAGCCCTTTTTCTCTTCTTATAGTTTCATAGCTTCGCTTGTTATTCGGGATCAAGTCCCAACCAGCCTCAAACATGTTTCTATAAGTAGAGGGAGAACAGTTTAGCGGACGGGATCATAGTCCCACTGGCAGTTACGTTCTACCCTGGCTACTGTAATCATATAACCTATAAAAAATAGGTCAACCAGAAAATTCTGGCTAACCATATAATACGAAATGGAAGTTTAGTTGGACAAGGAATATTAAAAAAGGGTTAAAAGAGTTAAGAATAGAATTAAACATATATACATAAAAATTGAGGAGAAACAAAATGAAAAACCTTATAATTGGCGGTATTGCAGTTTTATCTAGTATTCTTTTATATGGAATGACACTTATTTCAGCATCAATATATTCGCTATACTTGACGGCACCTGATTATGGTGGGGGATGGAATCGCAATTACGGTGTGTTCGGAACAGCTTTAGAAAAGGTTGGAATCTTCCCCTTATTGTTAAGTGTGATTTTTTTTGTTATTGGCATACGTTACATTATTAAAAGTATCAAGGTATAATGTAATGCAACTAACGCAAGCATTAGTTGTACAACGTTTGACTGCTTCTGCGGTCTTTTTTTTACAGTAAAAACTGTTACTAATGGAGGAGCTAAATGTTTAAATCAAAAAAAATATGGGGATATATTGGTGCATTCGTATTAATTTTTCTTGTTTATTATAGTTTTTTTTATTCTCCAAATGTACCAACTGCTTCAATTAATATTGAAAATAAGTCATACGAATTGAAAGCAAAAGATTATGATTACAGTGCTTTTGGAAAAGATACAACAAAAAAATTTTATTTTAAAAACGTAAATGAACTTAATACACATTTAAAAAATGAACCTGAATTAATTGTCCAATCAAACCATCCTATTACTTATAAAAATAATGCATCAACTGATGCTACCAACGTATCTATTTACAATGTAGATGAAAATGTTTTTTTACGTGGTGAAACTGAATCGACTGTTCAAACTATTACAAAACCTGGGCATTATATCATTCAATACTCATCTGAATTTGAAACAGGAAAAATAGCAACTTATTATGTTAGGATTCGTGTAGTTAATTAATATAAAAATTACTAATTTAGAGGTTGAAAATTGAAAGTGCTTATGTAACTAACTGGTGCGTTAGTTACATAAGGTGGACTGCTTTGGCGGTCTTATTTTTTTACTATCAAAATAGAATATAAAAAACTATTTTGACTGAGGTGAAAAATGAAAACTTATTTACTAAAAAGGGTTAAATAATTTTTAGGTATTTTAACTGGTATATTCATTGCCATTTTATTAACTTTAATGATAAATAAAAAAATACCTTTTGATTCGAATAAAGTCTATGTATTTATATGGATAGCAGTTGTATATTTGATATCCGAGGTCCTTCTTTTTCTTCATTGGTTTCATAAAAGAGATAAAACCTAAATCAATTAACGCGAGCGATAGTTAAACAAAAGCAAAAATGAAACAGACGTACTTAGGGGATAGTAATAGTGAGGTGAATTAATTTTAATAACTTCATTTATGCTATTATTTATGAACCCAAGCACAACTTATGGTGAAAGTCTAGTAAATGCAAAATGCCCTCCAACTGAGAATTTACAAAAGCCAAATACAAAGGACAAAGATGAATTGAGCAGTGCTTTAAATGACATTATTCCAAAGGTATATGGAACAGATCCTAATCATAAAGAATGGAGAATCGAAAAAATTCAACCTGCTGCAAGCTTGACTGGATTCGAGAAACATTACTTCGGTATTGCAGTAACTTTTTGTGGAAAAGAAGTAGCAAAAAACTCTTGGTTCGTTCGATTAATTTTCCCTAAGATACTTCCAGCTGTGAGTGCTGCAACTGGAGAACTTTACATAGTTAAAGATCGGAATGATAACTGGATTCCTTGGTTTCAGTATCATTAACTTGTTTCACTAACGCATTAGTTGAGGTTCATGAGCTGTAAATATACTCTTTTTTATATAGTAAATGGACAGGTTGGTTATGGGAGGAGATTTTTTGAAGAAATTAGGTTTAGTAACGTCTGTAGTATTCGTCATTTTAACGATTTTCTCGGGATGTGGAAAAGAACAACTGCAATTGACAAGGGTAACTTATCAAGCATTACAAAAGGATGGAAATTATGGAGAGGTATCGATTGTTTCTGATCAAAAAACACTAGAGAAACTAGCGTCTATTGTACACGAAATTAGATGGGAAAAAGCATTTCCTTCTATGGTAAGAGAAGGGGATGTGAAAGCAGTTCTATATAATAAAGAAGAGAAAAACATGCCTGAAAGATTGTATGAGTATGAAATTTGGTTTCATGAAAATGGAAAAGCTGAATTTTTAAGTAACGATAAAGAAAGAAACTATGGGAAGTTAAATAAAAATAAATCAGAAACATTAAAAAAATTGTTATTAAATAAATAATAAGATTCTCTATGTAACTAGCTTGTGCTGTTGAATACATTTATTAGATTAACTAAGGAGTTTTTTAGGTGGATATTCTCGATATTAAAAAAATAGTAAAGGACTTACCAGAAAAGGAAGTAAGGTTATACTTGCAATTTATTCTTTTTAAGATTGGATTGTTGGAAGATAAAGAAGAATCTTTAGCCGATTTCGCTAATGATCTTAAAGAAATGTATAACAAAATTCTCTATCCAAATACAAACCAAAATCAGTTTTATGAAGGTAATCACCAAAAAGTTCATATACAATTTGGATACCCGTATTTAAGACAAGTATTAAAGGAATTAAATCTACATAAAGATGAATTTATTATTACTTGCGACGAAAACTTAGCTGTCGGTCCAATAGGTAAATTGGATAAAGAGAGTGGTCAAAAAACAAGGTATCATTGGTTAAAACAAAATTTATATCATACAGATGAAGAATTCGATGAATATTTTCAAAACGCTCAAAGAGCAATAAATCAAATAAAAACTATACCACAAGATGTACCTATTTATATTTGGATTTCTGAAAATGCAAATGAACAAACAGGGTTTCTTTTTACAATGTATTTGATAAGGGAAAGAAAAAACAACATCTTTATTGTTGATACTGGAAAATTATATAGAGAATTATTTAAGAAAAAGGCTAAAAAGTTTGTGCCGTTTTTTTCAGGTGAAATTATTTCAGAAGAATTACAAGACATTTATAAATACGGTCAGGAGATCCAAAGGAGTTTATCTGATGAAGATCGTACACATTTTGAAACACAGTGGTTAGATCTTTCAGAAAATCCTGGAGAATTAAGAATATGGGAAAACGGAGAAATAAAAGTTGTTGCTGAAGACTATTACGATGATTTTATAATCGAAAAAGCTAAAAAACTGATTGGGAAGAAAAAGGGGTTTATGAAATGTGCAAGATTAGTCGGTGAAGTTTATGGACATATTTTTCAATATATCGGTGACAGTTTTATTGAATATAGGGTTAGGAAATTAATCGAAAAGGGAATTTTTGAATATGAAGGTAGCTTAGAGGCGATGAGGTATTACAGTATTAAATTTAAGTAAAGGTTTTATTGAGCAGCATAGTGTAAAAGATTTGTTGAGGGAAGCAAGAAAAGTGAACTTCACTTTGTTTAACTTCCCTTTTTACTATTGAAAAAAAGAATTGTACTACTACTAACGCATGCATTAGTTATATAACATAATCGACTGTTTAGTTGGTCTTTTTTATTTTGCTTGCAATATAGATTAGTAAGAAAGACGAAGAAAATTAAAATAGAATTATAAAAAAGGACGAAAAAAAAGGAGGAAATTGTTTTAAATACGTTTATCATATGGTACCAAAAAATATGAGTGGCGAAACACTTATGTCCTTAAACAAAATAAAGCATTTGGATCCAGAGTTATATAAACAGTATGCAAAAAAATATGATGATCACCCTGAACGACCAAAATTGTTAGAAAAAGAAATTCCAAAATTGAATTGTTTGTGGAACGATGTCATTCATTTTTTACCCTTACATCCATATCTTGTTTATAATGCCCTAAGAACTGTTGGTGTTAAAGTAAGAACAGACTTAATGTTTTATAAGATCCCGACTAAAAACTTAGTAAATAATAAAAATGTGGTTTATTTATACCGTAAAGAAAATTATTTAGGATCTGCTGCGAACATAAATAGCGAAGAAGTTCATTTTATTGATATAGAGGAATACGACGAAATGACTGAGCTTCCAATCGATACCCGAAATTACTATGAGGAAGAGAATAAGAAAGGTAATCAGTTTGGTATGTTTCCGTTTATTCCTCACATTTTAAGCTTAGGAGAAGTGAGCATTTTAGATGCTGAAGCAATAAATTGGAGTGGAAACAGCTAGTAATCTATTTAATCCATATGTTAAATGCTGGCATTCGTTTAAAAAAAATAAATTTTAATTGGCATAAGAATTGGACGTCTTATTGTTGGACTAATGGTAATCATCATTAGTCCACTTTTTGTTTAATTCCAAGGAAAACATGTGTTTTTGTAACTGCAAGATAAAGATTTATAACCACAGATACGGCAGCGAATTAATCCGCTGCCTTTTAATATATTTTTATATGCTTTTACAAATGTTTTCGATTAGGAAGACATTTGTAAAAAAATAGGTTTAAGTTAAAGTTTCAAGGGTATAAATCATTGGAAAATGTATCTGGTAATTTTTATGAGATTTGCATTAGAATAAATTTTCTGAAAAGTTATTCTAAATATATTGAATTTTCAATTCGAAAATAATAGAATACTCGTAAGAGGTGATAAAAATGAAAACGATGAATTTTGGTACTGAAAGAGAAACATATGAAGTAAAAATGAAATACTCGATTTTATGGGAAGTTGCGTTAGGGATTGCTGCTTTTACTTATCCAGAAATCCATCACACATTAAGCAGTCGGACAACTTATTGGAATGAACTAGAAGAAAACTGGTCAGAAGAATTGGAGCATGAATTAGAAATTGTAAAAAAATACAATACTTGGTATGCCATTCTTCAGTTATTGCATTCAGAAGAATTTGAAACAGTTAATGATTATGTTCAAAAAATTATTACGATGAGTACAGAGGAATTTTTACATCAATGCCTTCCTTATATTGGAGCAAAATATGAGAATTCGAGGATTGAGATTTCAGCTCGCCGAAGTAAAGCAGTTATTCAAAAATGGATTGAAGCTACAAAAAGTCATAAATATTTTTCAGGATATATTGACTATCTAGTTAATACCGATGTTGAACAATTAAAAAAACATATCATCAAGGTCTTTACGCTTTGGTATCAGTTTGTTGTAAAAGACAAAGAAAAAGAATTTTTAAAATTACTTAAATCTGATTTTACTCAAAAAAGTAGAATGAAATCTTCTTATAATGCTATTAAATTTGTTGAATTTGTTACGAATGGAATTGAATATCAACCAGAACCTTCTATTCATCATGTTTTATTAATTCCTCAGTTAATTTACCGTCCTTGGAATCTGGAAATGAATCTTTTAGATACTAAAGTCTTTTTTTATCCTATCTCAGATGAACACTTAATTGAAGTAGAAAATACACTCGCTCCTGAACTGCTACTAAATGCTTTTAAATCAATAGCTGATGAAACCAGGATTAGAATACTAAAACAACTTTCGAATGATGAACTTACACTTCAAGAATTAACTGATAGATTACAAGTTCCTAAAACAACACTGCATCATCATCTTTCAATTTTACGTGCAGCTCAGATTGTCAAAGTTACAAAATCTAAATATTATTTCTCTGAAAAAAATCTAAGTTTGTTATTTATGAAAACTAAACAGTATTTGGGAATGGGGGATTAGCATGAGAACGGAAAATAATCTTTTAAAGAATGTGTCTTTTCGATCATTGTGGATTGGTGAAATTATTTCAGAATTTGGGGGAACATTAGCCTCATTATGTAATACAATTTTTGTTTTTCAACAAACTGGTTCAACTGTTCAAATGGGTACAATTTGGCTCATCTATTTTATCCCATCCTTAATTGTACAACTGTTTATTGGTCCATTAATTGATCGATTATCCAAAAAAAGATTAATGATTTTCTCTCAAATAAGTCGTGCTATTATTTTTAGTGTTCCATTAGTATTTCTATTAAGTGGAGATGGTTCTGTTTGGGTCATCTATCTAGTCCAATTTATTCTTGGGTGTATTCAGCCAATTTATGCTCCTACCAGTATGACAATAATGCCAAATATTATTCCTTCGAATTTACTAAATAAAGCAAATGCAACATTGGATGGAACATTAAGATTAATGAGTTTTTTAGGTCCTACCTTGGGCGGATTATTACTTTCATTTGTGGAAGTTAAGTGGTCATATTTATTAGTATGTTCTTTATTATTAATTAGCTCCATTAATCTAGCATTCATTAAAGAACCTAAATTAATAAATAGAGAAAAGGAAAAATGGATAACTCAAATTAAATTTGGATACAGAGTTTTCTTTTCAAATAAGCAAATTGTATGGTTAGGATTTTTTACATCAATCTTACAATTCGGTGTTGGCGTAACAATGGTTATTAACTTACCTTACATAATGAGTGAAATGAATGGGACAACCTTTATGTATGGACTCTTTTCTGCAACATTCCCACTTGGTTATTTGATTGGGTCAATACTAGTGGGGAAAATTAGCTCTGAACAATTAAGATTTAAAATGTTAATCGGTTTACTAGTGGGTGGTATTTCTTTCATAGGACTAAGTATTGCAGGGAACTACCCTTTAGCGTTAGTTTGTGAATTAATTTCAGGAATCTTTCTACCATTTTTTAATGTAAATAATACGACGATATTACAAAGAAGCGTGCCTAAAAATGTAATGGGATCTGTTTTTTCGATTAGACTATTATTAATTAGAACAATGATGCCATTTGGAATATTATTCGCTAGACAGACTGGAGATAGTTTAGGACAAAGAAATCTATATTTAATTATTGGTTTACTCATTTTTGGAACAGCTTTATGTGGGCTAATATTTCCTTATTTTAGATTTCTCGAAAAAGATGAAACGGTCGAACATGAGAAAGTTATGTAAATTGTTTATTGAACTACCATGGAAGAACGATTTATACTTCCATTCACTGTGGTGACTCAGAGGATCCATGATTCGCTAACGCATGCATTGGTTGAACAAAATGATCGGATGAATAAATTGATTTAACACCTAATTAATTTCTTTAATTAGGTGTTTTTATGTTATTTTTACACTTTTTTTGAAACGTAGGTAAAATTAATTTATTTTCAGTGTTTTGATCTTATCAATTTGTTAATACCGCATCATTGATATTTGGAATTATAGAGTTTCTCATGTAACTAACGCATTTCGTTAGTTTTTTTTAGTCGATGTTAAATTAACTGGAGCTCATTGCAATTTTCTTGTGCAGAATGAAATTAAACAGAAAAAGACGCACGGATGGGGGTGTTTCTACTACTGAAAAGAAAGTTGATTATTAAAATCAGATTGCTTTTTCATTTATATAAAATTAAATTCACATTAAATTCATTTAACAAAAAATAAGGAAAACGTTTACATCCATTATATGGAATTAGTAAGATAGTAATAGAAAACTATATAGGTAGAGGGGATAAAGTGATGAGGAAGGTTGCAACAGTATTAGCTATTTTACTTGTGTTTGTGTTTCAACAAAATGCATATGCACACTCTGGAAGAACCGATGCAAATGGGGGTCACAACTGTTCAGCAAAATCACAAGCAAAGGGACTTTGTACAGGATATCACTATCATAACGGTGGCGGTTCAACTTCAAGCGGAGGTTCTAGTTCATCTGGAAACTCTAATAGTACATGGGATAAAGATTGCTCTGATTTCTCTAGTTATGATGAAGTGGTTGAATATTGGAATAAAAAAGGTTACACGGCTACTTATGACCCAGAAAGATTGGATGGTTGGGGAAACGTGGTAGATGATGGAATTCCGTGCGAGGTGCCATCTGGATATGATACATCAAAGATTAATGGAAGTCCCGAGCAAATAGCGAAAGCACAAGCTGTAAGAGATTCCTCAATAGGTGAAAAAGCTGGTTATTCAGCTGGATTAAGTGATGGTGAAAAAGGAAATTTAAATGATTCATCAACTTCTGGTTCTGATGCTTATCAGGAAGGGTTTGGAAAAGGGTATGAAACTGGCTACAAAAAAGGTGCAGCAGAATTAGAAAAGCTTAAATTTAAAGCGAGTAATGAGGGTTACACGTTGGGTAAAAAACAAGACACGGTTACAATTCCTAAAAGCTACTTATCAATTAAAGCTTTAAAAGATACATATCAACAAGGCTTTAATAAAGCCTTAACTGAAAGGTATACAGCTCTTGGTTTTAAAGATGGAAAGTCAGATGTTTTAAATGATCTTAAAAATGATAATGCCATTATTGTAGATTCATATAAAAAAGGTTATGAAAAGGGTCAAGCGGAATTAAAAAAAACTTACGTCAAACAAGGATATGATGCAGCATTTAAGATGGTTAAATATAAACAACCGAAATTAAAAAGTGATAAATATATTGGTTGGTATAGAGAAGGATTTAGCTCTAATAAAATAGTAAAATCCATAGCGAAAGTCGCTTTCAATGCAGGTTTAAATGGTGAAAGCAATAAAGTTCCTGAGAAATATACGCATGCTGATGTAATTTATCAATACAATTATGTAAAAGGGGAACAGGAGAAAAAAGAAAATAATCGTCAAATAGCTGGTACACTTGCTTTTGGTGTTGCGGGATGGTTAGGTAGAAGATTTTATGTTGCCAAAAAAATGCTTAAATAAGGGGTGTGGACGGAATGAGAGTATACCAAAAGATTTGTTACGCGGTTGAAGATATATTTGTAAAGTTTCTGACAATGAACTCGGATAAAGAAAAAGCTTTAAAAAATGTTCAAACATATAGAAATAAAATAGCTGAAGAGAAAAGTCGTAAGAAACAAGAACATATTAAACATATTCAAGAACGACAACGCGCCGCTGATGAAATGAAAGAACAAGAAAAGCAAAGAATCCAATCAGTCCTTTCTCGAATGGTTGATGTAAAAAACTTAGATTACACACAATATGAATACAACGAAGTAAAAAGGAATGAAGCATTTTTTAAATGGGTTTATAACAATATTTTTGAAACTGGAGAGCAAGGTTTAACATTTATCAATTGTGAGTTTGATAAATCTAAAAAGAAAGAAATTAAAGGTTTTCTGATTGCTACAAATAAAAGAGTGTGGTTTATAGATAATAGTCAAACGATGGTACGAAAGTTCCGCTATCAAACGATAAAGGATGTTTCTTGGTTTAAGGACGGTATGTTGGAGAAAGGTTTATACCTACAATATGGTGTCAAACGCTTGGAATTTGATGAGATTTTCGATACAAATCAAATGAAAAGAATAGGGAACACTATTTTACAAATAGCTCAAACAGCATAATTAAAAGGCTGAGTAATTCTTTACTCAGCCTTTTTGCTATATTCAAAAGTAAATAAAACATATCCTAATTGAACTATAAGATGCGTTAGTTCAATTAGGAATCTATAAAAAGCTTTGATTTTTATATCCAATTTTTAAGGATGAACCACCTAATAAATGTATAGGAAAGATTGCCATAAGACTAGAAAATGGGTATAACATCAACTAATGAAACCATAGAGAGTGTATGAGTACAGTCGTATTTATCTACAAAGATAACAGTAGCGTTTAACCGATCAACCTTTTTTATTTTCCCAATTTCTGTTTCAATACAACCTTTATCCCAATAAATTAAAGATACATCATTTTTTCTTTCGACTGCTTCAACAAGAATATAATTGATACGTTCCTGCTCATCGTCATTTAATATTGGATGAGCTACCTTTTTTTGATTATCGATAATTTCAGCAATCCCTTTAAACTGCTGTGGAATCGATACAAAAGGTTGCCATTTAATAATTCCTCGACCCATTCGATCTTGTGTCATGCGAAATGACCTCCAATTTTCTTATTATTACCTCTAATAGTACTGAAATCTGTAAAACTGCATGCTCTCAACAAACTATTTTTTCCATATTTTCTTCTTATTGAATCCATCACAACTGATAAATTTTGCTCCTTTTGCTTTTTAATTGGATTAGTAAAAAATGAAATTTGTTCTGAGTCAGTTTTTACAAAGTTCTTTAAAGCGATCGATATAGTCCTTACAGGTTCTTGATTATAATTTTCTTCTAGAATTTTAAGACAAACTTGATAAAAGTCTTTTGTTAAATTTGTTGGTTCATCAATGGTGACACTTTTAGAAAATCCGCCAATGCCAGAACTATAACCAATCCCAAAATGAATAGTTCTTGATTGATTGTATTGATTTCTTAATCGAAAACAAACTTCCTCAAGTTGTTCTAGTATTAAAGTTTTAATTTCATGTGAATGATAGTCTCTTAATAGAACTTGGCTTTTGCCAATTGACTTATCTTTCGGTTTGTAGTCTTTCATTTCACCAATTCGAGAGTAATCAATTCCATTAGAATGAAGATGTAATTCTGTACCTATCACATTCCCAAATTGTTTGATTAAAACTTCTTTCGGGTATCGTGCCAACTCACCAATAGTAGTTATGCCTAATCTGTTTAACTTCTGTTCAGTTTTCTTAGCAATGCCCCAGAATTTACTTAAGGGAGTAATATTCCACATTTTGGTAGGGACATCAACATAGGTCCACTGTGATATACCACTCGGATGTTTTTTACTTTCTATATCCATACAGATTTTTGCGAGTAACAAGTTACTACCAATTCCAATAGAACTCGAAATGCCAAAATGATCGTAAATATCCTGTTGGATTTTAAAAGCTAGATCCACAGGGGATAGCCTATGAAGTTTTTGATAACCTTTCATTGAAAAAGCAAATTCATCAATTGAATATTGCATGAAGTCGATAGGAGCGACGTATTTAGTAAGCATAAGTTCAGTAATTTTATTTGAAATATTTACATACAAACTCATAGATGGATTGACAATATAAATGTCATTTTGTTTAGGTATTTCGAAAAGTCGATTTCCTGTTTTAATTCCTAATTTCTTCATTTCAGGTGTAGCTGCTAAGACTACTGAACCATCTCTATTTGTATCACCAACGACTGCCAATTTAACTTTAAGTGGATCTAATCCCATTAATATACAACTAACTGAAGCGAAGAATGACTTCATATCAACAAAATAAACCAAGTCTTCAGGAAAAGTTGAATAATCGTACATAATAAGTACCTCCAATTAACAGAATGTATGTTCTCGCTTTTATTTATATCTTTATTTATTATACACAAACATATGTTCTTGTATACGATAATTTATTAAAAGTAAGAACTTTTGTTCTGGTTTTTTAAGAGGTCTGAGGTACAATAGATAAAAACTTTAAATAATGACTTTGTTTAAGAACAAGCCTGATATTTCTTGTTGAACTAAATGACAGTATAGTTGAACAAGAATAATCGTAATGGATATTTCCAAAACTAAAAATTAGAGTTTAATATAAGCTAGGAGGTTACCATTTGGTTATTTTGAGAACAGGTAATTTTTATGATGATACAACTTGTCATGTAAGAAATGGCTTTTTAATATTTATAGTTGTAGGAAAATCACTATTATGAGGAAATATAATTTTGTTATTCTATTCCTCATAGGATATTTAATTAATTCATTCAGCCAAATAGCTGAAGCAAAGAATAATATCAATCAAAGGGTTCCTTTTTTGGAACAATTAATGTCGCACTCATTAAAGCATGAAGAGGTTCAATACATTAAAATTAAAAATGATTCTGGGCAAGAGCGTTTATTCAGTATTAACGATGGTTTTCAAGAACTTGTACTCAGAAAAGTGGTACACTGGCTTAATAACTCTAGCCGAGTAAATGGAAAAATCGAGGTATCTTTAGATAATCCATCCAATAAATTGACGTTAAAAATGGCAAACGATGAAGTGATTACCATTGAACCCGCTTATACGTGTGTAATTGACAATAAACGCAAAACCTGCACGGCTAAAGATGGAGAATTAATTGTTTCGGAAAATAACCAAAAAATGCGATTAAAGTCACAAACTCTTTATGATTGGCTTGTAGTAGGGTGGAGAAAAGAATTGGACGGACTAACTAAAGAAGAGTTGCTTGAAGAGGCACTGTATACACGGTATTTAAATTATTTGGGTCCATCTTATTCTGATTTTTTTATGTGTCCAAAAATCAGAATTGAACCTATTGATGGGGACCCCAGGAGACATATCATTTTTGCGAGTGCTTTAAACTATTCAGGACACCACGGTGGAGATTATGATAAACTTACTTTTTCTGTAAGGGATTCTAACATAACAGGGCTACAAGTGACAAATTTAAAAATTGAGAAACATATTTCGCAAGAAGATAGCAATAAACAATGCCAAAAGTTCGATTAAATATATCATATACGGAAGGGGCGTTTCTTAGGGGAAGGCTTCTTTTTTTGTATGGCAAATCAAAGTGATAATTAATTTTTGAAGCATTGTACTTCAAATAAAGCTAGCGTTATCTTAACCAAAAAAGGAGCTGTTGAAAATTCAGCTCTTTTTCACTTTCTGACATTAGAGCTTAAAAAGGACTTAATATAGGAATGTAGAATTTGATAGTATACACAATTATACTAACGAGAATTCGGGATTGAAACTATGTTTCGAATTAGGTTATTCATAGAATGCAACACCTAAGGAGATGCATTATTTAAAAGCATGAATTCATAAAAATAAAAAACAAAAAATCAATCTAAATCGACTTTCTGTGAAAATGGTATACATATTTTACTATCTTAAAATAAACGTGAAAAGGAGATATTATGGCAAGATGTCAAAATTGCGATTATAAATGGAGTAAGAAATCTTTGTGGAAGCTTTCTTACTCAAGGGAAGGTGTGAATTGCTCCAATTGTGATCAAAAACAATATATCTCTTTTGATACACAGGTTTTTATAACCTTGGGATCTCTATCTTCTATATTTGGTGTTTTTATTATTCTTCTATTTCCTTCGTATGTAAATCTGAGTAGTAAAAACACAGGAAATTGGTGGAGCTAAATACAAATGGTTATGGAAAGATAGATGATTAAAGTATCTAATAAGATAACTATTAATGGTAAATGAAAATATACACAATTTAAAG
This sequence comes from Gottfriedia acidiceleris, assembly GCF_004138285.1. Lineage (GTDB taxonomy): Bacteria > Bacillota > Bacilli > Bacillales > Bacillaceae_G > Gottfriedia > Gottfriedia acidiceleris_A. Next base: position 24,876 of record NZ_SCFN01000030.1, read on the forward strand.
GAAGTTTAGAGAAAAATACCATGGAGGAAACTAAGTGACCCTAAAGCTATCTAAAGTTAAATTGAGCTTAGCAAGAGAATATTTAATGACTAAAGGTAGAGATTTAGAAAAAGAACTATATAAATACCATTTTGAAAACGGGAGTAAAAAATCTGTAATTTATGAACTTGAAAAGTATCAAGGAGAAAATGGTGGATTCAAAAATTTAGGTGAAGGTGAAAGGTTATTTGAAAATGCTATGGATACCAATATGGCGTTTCAAATCCTACATGATATTAACGCAAGAAGCAATGAGGAAATTGTTCGTAAAGGTATAAATTATATAATGAATTCCTATGATAAAGATCTCAAATATTGGTATCCAAATCAAAAAGATTCGCCTGTTGAATTTTATTTGATAACAGATAAGTGGGCGAATCCATGTGCAGAGTTAATTGCTTATTTACATGAATATCAGGAACTTGTTCCTACTCGTTTTCTCGCTGAAGTGACAGAACAGGCTATGAAAAAACTACCATTGCTTAATAAGGATGGTTGGTTTGCTACACTTTGTTTTCTTCGATTAGCTGAACGAGTTGAAGATTCATTACGTGAAAAAATAGTAGAAAAAGTTGAAACCAATATATTTGACATAATCGAAACAAGGAAAGAGATTTGGTCAAAAGACTATTGCGCAAAACCTTATTGGTATGCTCCCTCACCCCGAAGTCCACTATATTCTCTCCTTATGGAACATACTATACCTTGTCTAGCGAATGAGATACTTTCCCAAGAAGACGAGGGTAATTTTATCTTAAACTGGGAAGCTGATACAGGGGAGAAGGAATGGAAAAGTATTATTACAATGGAAGTATTACGTACTTTAAAGAATTATGACATGATTTCTTTATAAGGAGAGTTCGGTTTGTATAATAAAATTCTGATAAATCAATTCGAGAAAGGTAAAGCATTTATTAAGATGAACGGTCGGAAATTAGAAAGCGCTAGGTTTGACTTTGAGTTTGAGAATGGTGATAAAGAATCAGTGTTGAACGAATTAAAAAAGTATCAGAATGAAGATGGTGGTTTTGGTAAAGCCATAGAACCAGATTTTTTGTTACCAAATTCTTCTCCAATGGGGACGTGGGTTGCAGGACAAATCTTGATGGAAATCGATTTGGATGCAGATCATCAAATGGTAAAACAAATGATTGAATATCTTGTTCAAACAAATGATAGGGAATCAGGTATGTGGGATTCAGTGTTAGAAGATACAAATGACTATCCACATGCTCCTTGGTGGCATTGGACGGAGGGTGTGCAAGAAAATTGGATGTTTAATCCTGGGGTAGAACTAGCTGCTTTCTTAGTTCATTGGTCGACTGTGAAAAGTGGGTCTGCGGAAATTGGATGGCATTCAATTGAAAATGCAGTTAAACATTTAATGCAAAAAAATGAAATGGATCGACATGAAATAAATAATTATCAACAATTTATAAAAATAATCGAACCGTATAAAGAACTGCTAGAACTTAGAACACAACGCTCTTTAGAAAGTATTTCTACTAAAATACTAGATTTAGCAGAAAAATGCATAGCTAAAGACGTTTCCAATTGGGGAACAGGGTATAAACCTCTACCATTAGACTTTATTGATCATCCCAGCCATCCACTAAGCGAAAGATTTGGTCATTTAATCGAAAAAAATTTAGATTTTTATGTACAACAAATTAATAAGGATGGAGTTTGGGACATTTCATGGAGTTGGGGAAGTTACCCTAAACACTTTGAAATCGCAAGGCAACAATGGATGGGAGTTCTTGCAGCAAATAGGTATAAACAATTTAAAGCATTTGGCTACTTGTAAATATATCTGTAACAAGAGCAAATTTCCAAGGTACTTAACGTCTAGTTAAGTGCTTTTTTCTTTCAGCGTAGCATAAATAAGATTTGTGTATTAGCAGCGATCATATAAAAAAACTTCATATAAAGGAGCGGATATAAATGAGGAAACTTTCCGTGAGTGAGCTACTTAAAATCAAAGAACCTGCTGATCGAGTACAGATGTCAGTGTCTCCTAATGGAGAGTGGCTTGCTTTTTGTTTGAATGGTAAAGCTCATTGTCATGTGACCAGTGGCGTATCGCAAGTAGTAGATGGGAATTCACAATGGGTATGTAATCTAATTACAGGTGAAACATTTCAGATAACAAATAAAGCGAAAAGTAGTTGGGGTGGAGTATGGTCACCAAATGGAGAAACTCTAGCATTCTATGCAGATATTAATAACAATGCCCAAGTTTGGTTATGGGCACCTTCTGATAAAACTTTGAAACTCGCATCAGAAGTTATTGTTCGACCATTCTTTGGCTTCGAAAAACCTATTTGGGCGAATGATGGAAAGTGCATTATTGTAAAATCGATTCCATTAAAAGAAGTTGATAATTCATATTTCTATTCATCTAAGTTCTCGAAGGATATACAAACTAGTAAAAGTGACGTACAACCTAAAGTATTTAAAACGAATCAAGAAAAAACAGCTCAGCAAGGAAATCATAATTGGATAAATCGCTATCATTCAAATATCTCAATTATTGATATTCAAACAGGGCAAAGTAACATTCTTTTTCATGATGTATTTCCAGTTGGAATGGCATTATCAAAAAGTGAGAAATATCTTGCTTTTACAAATTGTTTAGGGACCCAGAAAATCCATTCTCAACAATTAATCTATGATTTATGTATTACATCAATTGAACAGAAGAATGAGCTTGTTCATCTTGAAAAAAATATCAAAATGGAATATGGATTAAGTTTTTCGTGGGAACAGTCCAGGGATTCATTAATCTACACTTCGATTGGAGAAATATTAGGTGGTGAGGTATTATCAATTGATATTGAGTCATCTGAAAAAGTAAAATGTTTCAGTGCCCAACCTACTATTTTATTAGGGAGAGAATATGATGGACCTACAACATTACTTAATGGTGATCTGTTACTAATCGTAAAAGGATGCCTATGGCGTTTCGGAAAATACAAAAGAGAAATTATAAATGAGATTAAGATTGATGGTCGTGATATCTTAGCTGTCATGCCAGATTCAGACCAAGCAAATCAAGTCGTTGTTCAAACAATCGATAAGATGTATGCAATCTATGGATTTTATAAAGTAAATTACATAACGGGAGCATGCATGAAATTAGTCGAAGAGCCAAGTGCACATTTACCTTGGTTCGAAGGAGGAGCCGTATATAAGAACACCAATAAATCAGAAATAGTTGCTTTCTTCTCTCAATCCGCAAATGAACCTCCTAGTATTAAAATATTGGATGTAAAAACTCAACAAATTCGTCTCAGTTCAAAATTAAGTACGATTGATACGACTAAATTTGGCGAGTCAGAACTTATTTTTTGGAAGCATGGAGATCGATTATTAGAGGTGCACTATTACTTCCAAAGAAACGAACGGGTAAGGTTCCAGTAATTATGCGAGTCTATGGGGGATCGATGCAATCTGAAAATAGTAGGAAATTCGGAATGAGTTCAAATCTTGCGGATAACCATCAACTTCTTGTCTCAAAAGGATATGCCATATTTTTACCAGACTTGCCAATGAATCGAAACAGTCATGAACCAGCTACAGAAATTACTCATGCAATTGAAAGTGCATTGGATGAACTCGTGAAGCACCCAGCAATTGATCCTGACAGAATTGGAATCATTGGTCACTCATTCGGAGGATATTCCGCTCTCGTAGCAATCACTCGCATTCATCAGTTTAAAGCGGCTGTTATTTCTGGTGGGGTGGGAAGCTTAATCAGCATGTACACAAAGTTTGACTATCCAAATTATAATTACGGATGGATTGAAGATGGTCAACCTAATTTGGCAGTGACTTTATGGGAGAATAAGGAACGATATATTCGGAATTCACCTTTTTTTGAATTACACAATATTCATGCACCAGTATTAATTGTACAGGGAACAAAAGACCACATTTGTAAAGATGAAGCAGGACCAATATTTTCATCGCTTAATCGATTAGGAAAAATAGCGGAAATGGTTCTTTATGATGAGGATCACTGGCAAGGAACATGGCGTGAAAAGAACTTAATTGATTATTATGAAAGAGTAGTAAAATGGTTTGATACTTATGTTTAAGATAAAAACGAAGAAAGTGCCTAGGAAATTTTATTTTTCTAGGCACTTTCTTGTAGATCTAAGATTTCTAAATTAATAGCTTTATTGAAAACGTTGAAGTGATAAATGGAGATATGGTTGAAAAAGCGTTAATCTGTTTGTAAAATCCATTAGAAAATAGAAAATTAAAAAAGGATACATCTTTAATGAAAATTACTCAACAAACAATTGATTATGTGAAAAGAAACAATAGTGTGATTAAGTAGATAAAATAATAGAATATTTACTTTAGATCATATTTTAGTATCAACGTATGAGAATAGTTCCTTCTACTTATACAATTGGAAGAAGTCTTCCAAATGATGTGTTTTTAGTTGAAGGGAAGGATGTTGTATCAATTAGAGGGAATAAGATTAGAGTATGATTAAAAACTGGAGGTTTATATGAAGAGAATTTTCATGCTATTATGTTGTACGCTAATTTTATTCGGATGTTCAATGAAAACGAAAACAGAAAGTAAAAATCCTCAAACTGTTGCACTTGTTGGGAAAACAGATATCGACACGATTATATACACAGCAGATGAAGACCATAATCGCATTGAAACATTTGAAAAGGGATTCGAAGGAAAGAAAGAGCAATCAGGAGATATTGTAATGCCAAGTTCTGATATAACTTTGTGGTTTATCAATGATGAGGGTAAAAAAGATGAATACAATGTTAATTACAAGCAAAACCTTGTATCTGGGATAGGAGGAAAAATTTACAAACTTGATTCAAAGACAATCCAATTACTTCAAGAACAGTTTATGAATTAAATTTATATAGGGCTAACTCTTAGATATAGGCAATGAATTCCTAAAAGTTTGGAGAAGGCTAAGAATTATTATAAACAAAAAGACAGTAAACCAAAATAATAAACGAAATTAGGTACTCAATAACGATGATTTCATAGGAGAATAGTATGTTAAAGTCTAAAATACGAATTGCTTTTCTCGTAATAATACTTTGCTCTGTCCTCTTTATTTTCTTAAAACCATCTACGCAAGTATATGGGAACAGTGAAAGAGGTATAATGCAAGCTATTCAATCAACAAATGGATATGAAGACAAAGACGCAATTGAAATCTTAAAAATTTTTGATTCAAAAAATGATCGGACAGTTGCATTCTTATACAACAATCAACCTGCATACATTCATTTCTATAAAAATAAAGATGGCAATTATAAATGGACAAATATTGAAAGTTATGCAGAGGAGCCTCTTTCGATGTTTTTAGTTCAATTAGGAAAGGATTTAAACTTGAAACACATGCTAGTCGTTTCAAATAGTGAAAATCCCGTATCCAAAATGAAAATAAAAGTTATAGGAGAATCAACTAAAGAAATCGTATTTGTCTTACATCCAAAATCAGCAGTATTAATGAAATTAGAAGATATGCCAAAAGCCAAAGACAACAAATTTGAGTATGAATATGAGTATTTTGATAAAGACGGTAATAAGATAACAGAAAATGACTTAATGAATTAATACATATTGTTGAACAGTGCAGACACTTTCGTAGATTGTTAATCAGACTAAGAAATCAATTGATAGAATTTATTCAAATGAATAAAGATGAATGCACATTGAAAATTAAAGAGTTAGCGGATTAGTTGTTCAAAGAAATTAATATTGGTATCGAATAATCTTGTTAAGATAAATTTTTAAGGAGAGCGGAAATGAGTAATTTTAGCTTAATTAATATATTAATAGTTTTAGCAGTAATATTTTTAATAGGTTTTGCGCTATTAAAGGTTGTAAAGAAAAGCATGGTTTTTAAAAATAGGCTGTTTATTTTTATAGCTGTCTTATTAATAATTTTTTTAGGTTTTAATTTATTTGAAAGATTTTGTGTGAGCATTTGTCATTAAAAGAAGCTAAAAATTTTGCCGTTCAACATAAATTGCAATCTCCAGAAATTGAAAATGTTGGAAATAAAACAATATTATTTTATGAAAATAAAAATATATATGGATACTATGAATTAACAAAGATATTCGGGAAAGTTTATGAAGGTGGTTCGTTTAAATCCTCATTAAATTCTGATAATACTGTCACAACTTTTGGAGAAATGGACAATCAACAGAATTTTTCTGGAGTAGTTATTGATAATCTCTCTCTATTAAAACAAGGAAATAAGCTAGTGATTGTAGATAGTAAAGGTAAGAAATTTATAAAGGATATTGAAATAAATAAAAAAGTATATTTTTTTAATAGAGTGAATGAAATTGAGAAAGTTAAAATTCAAGATAAGGATAATAAAGTAATTTTTTAGATACATAATGCAACTAAGAATGTGTTAGTTGAAGATGAGGGGTACCTAGTCGGTACTCTTTTTTATTGAAAGTAAAAGACAGGAAAGTTCAATAAAATAAGTTTGAAATTCTATAGCGGAATTTCCTCAAAAAAATGTGAGAAAAAAATATTTTATATACGTTGTATTAAGTGTAAAGCCTTTTACAAAAAAATAAGGGAATGGTTAAATGAAGTCTAATGATAAAAATTTTATAAAGCGATTACAACGACAAAAAGAAGATGCATTAGAATTTATTGTTGATCAATATTTGCCATTAATTAAGGGGGTAACACATCAGGTTCTCTCTCCCATTAGAAACGATGGGATCATGGAAGAATGTATTAATGATATTTTTCTTTCAATCTGGAATAATTCCAAAAAATTTAATGGTAATTCAACGGATTTCAAGAAATGGATTTGTGTGATTGCTAAGTTTAAGGCGATTGATTATTACAGAAAGTTTATTAAAAATGTAGAATTCACATCTGCTTACATGGATTTGAATGCTGAAAAGTCAGTAGAGGATGAACTAATTTATTTGGAAAATAAAATAGAACTTATCGAGTTAATCAATCAATTAGAGCCAGTCGATCGGGATATTTTTATTATGAAATTCTTTTTAGGATTAAAAACGGAAGTTATTGCTACAAAGCTCGGTCTAAGTAAAGCTTCAATAGATAATCAGATTTATAGAGGAAAGAAGAAACTTTCAAAAAAAGCTACGAATCTTAATCTAGGAGGTAGTTTAATATGAAAGATATATATGCATTATTGAATGAGCTTGACATAGATTTAAATGAATTTGAGGAAATGGAAGTAAATGAATTAGAAAGTGCTAAAGTAAAAAGAACTTTAAAACAATCAATTAAAAAGAAGAAAAAAATAAAAGGTTGGAAAAAGTTTGTTTTAGCTTGTAGTGTATTTTTAGTAATGGGTATCAGTTTAATGAATGTCCCACCTGTTAAAGCATCAATAAAAGCAGCATTAAATTTATTAATTGCTGATAAATTCGAGAAAATGGACAATCTTCCATCTAATAGTGTCATTATGGCAGTTGAAAAATATAAGAATGGTGATGTCTTTACTACATATATTTCAGGGAAAAAAGAAAGGGACGAAAGTCAAAATGGCAACTATTCAATTTCAGATGGTAAAATCATTGTTTCATATGATAAGGAAGCAGATATTTTCTTAATTGAAAAAAATGATGAAAAAAACAGCCTAAACTTTGAAAAGACATTCTTTTCTGAACTTGATCCTTCCAAAATAAAAGATCTAGGAACTGACATATTTTTTAATCGGTCTGTAAATAAATATTTGGTTCAATTATCAGATACTGAAAAAATGGAACTATGGTTTGATAATGAAACTGAATTCCTTGTAAGAGAAATTGAAATTCATCCTAATTATACTCGAGTAGAAAATTCTAAATTATTGAAATTAGATTTTAATGCACATATATCTCAAAGTATTTTTGATATGAATGCTCCTAAAGGAGCACATGTAATTAATGCTAGTAACCCGAAATCAATGTCTAAAGAACAGAAAAAAGAATATGAATTGTATATGGAAAAATCAGAAAGTAATCCGAAATTTGAAGATGAATAAAGAATGTATTTTAATCTTGTGATGAACCCAGTTCGTATTGAACTAACACATGATTTAGTTGTAAAACATGATCGGCTATTTAGTCATTATTTTTATTATGGCAGCATAGTTCAATAAGACATTTAGGATTCATTATGATAAATTATTTTATGAACCGTTTACATAATTTAACGCTTCTTCTTACAGAAAAGAATTTAAAATAGGGGTTGAAGGTAATGGAGAAAACTTGTGGGCAATGTGCTAAAAACATAGGAATGTCAAAAGAAGAACGTATGAAACTAGCTGACTCACGTATTAACAAACAGATATACATCTGTCCAAATTGCAATAAAGAGCACAGTTATATAAGTGCAGTAAAAATAGCTGTTCAAGTAAATAATAGTTCGAAACAAGTAATTGAAAAGAAAAAATCCACAAAGAAAAAGAAAGTGGAATCAGAACAATTTACTTTATTTGAGATTTAATATTTGAGCTTTAATATAGTTTTTTCTAAATCAACTTTCGAATGCGA
>NZ_SCFN01000031.1 GCF_004138285.1 Gottfriedia acidiceleris
TTTATTTGAGATTTAATATTTGAGCTTTAATATAGTTTTTTCTAAATCAACTTTCGAATGCGATACTTTAATAGAAAATCGCTTTTTCTTATTCAACATAATGGCAGATTAGCTTAAAAAGGAATGTTATTATTGGAGTAGATGAGAATGCTTTTAAAAGGAGTTTTTATGGATATAAAAGAGTTCAAAAAATTCGTAGACGAAGTTCTTCTAGCCAACGGGATGAAAAAAAGAAGAAGTAATTATTACTTTGACAATGAAGATATTATTTCTGTTTTAGGTTTACAAAAAACTAGCTACACAAACGGATATTATCTTAACTTGAGCTATGTTATTAAAGATTTGAACACTAAGGAAATCTCTAATTACACTAATGGTAATATACGTCTTAGTTTCAAATTTAAATATAATAGAAAGTTAACAGATCTTATCGAAATTCATAATGTGGAAAAAGAACTATTAATTGAGCAATTTGATAAGAATATTAACAAATACATACTTTCGATAAAGAGCATATCGGATTTACAAAAGTTACTTAAAAAAGAACCTGAACTCTTATTTCATACTACACTTGAAACAAAAAAATTCCTTGATATTGATTAATTCTTATTCAATTAACGCTTGCTTTGTTGAGCAATCAATAAGCTGTTTCGATAGCTTTTTTCTATCTCAAGTAAACGAAAAGATAGTTTTAGGAAAATTAATGATCTGAAATAAAAATAAGCACCCTTCAATTGAATGGTGCTTTTAAACTTATTTATTTTGTTAAGATGGACGTATCGTGAGTGGAATCTTTGCAACTAGTCAATACATAGTTCAATTCGGTCTCTACAATGGTTTTGCAAATTGTTGCATAAATTTTTTTATCTCCGAAATTGTCTCTTCTTGTGTCAACAGTCGAGTAAATCTCTTTTCCGTTATAGTGTAAATCATGTAAAATTGGGTCGCCTTCAGTAGTGTAATGAACCACTCTAACTTGGTCGGGTTCCCCTTTCTTAACATGGTCTAAAAATGTTAGAAACTTTGACTTATTCTTCACTTCTCCATGGGTATCTATTACATCATCAACTGCTGGCTTATAATCAGGAAGGGTTTGTGCAGAATTCGATTTGTGTGTACCATTACAAGCAGCTAACCCCAAACATAGAATAAAACCATTCATTCCCATCATTAGTTTTCTTTTCATTTTTTTTATCAGCCCTTCATCTAGTAAATTAATTATAAATTCTAGAATTTAGATAATTTCCCTTTATTTATCTAAAACTATGAAAAACTCTCTGTATATCGTGATCCTTGTTTAACTATAAAAAGGTTATATTCCCTTAGCTACAGCATTCTAAAGTATATAAATAATTTTGCTTAATAAAATGGTCTATATTGGGGGTTCATTTAATTGACTTGTAAAGAGTAGTTCTAAAAGACAATTCAATAGTTGTTATGATTATGGTAAAATTTAGTAAAAATTAAAGTCAGTAAATTTTCAAACATTCAATTATTGATTATTTGTAAAAATGATTGAGGTAATAGATTTCTGGGAAAAGAAAGGGGAAATTAATGAATAATAGAAGTAGTTTAATCTTCTTAATAATAGTCATTTCACTGATTTTGGCTAGTTGCCAAAAGGATAGTAATTCAATGCAAACAGGTAAAGTTATTAAGGAAAATTTCAAACTAATTAGTAAGTCACCTGGTGTAAATACAGTCTACAATCTTTCATTAAAAATGAAAAAAGATGAAACGTTTGATGTACAAGCTTTCATTGATATTACAAACACTTCGAAAGACAAATTGAATTCTGTTGAACTATATTTTATACCAAACATGTTTACAAAAGAAAACTCACCCACACTCCAACATCCGTCAAAAATCCGCATACAAAGTATTCGTGTAAATGATATTCATTCACCATACAACCTTGTTGAAGATCAATTAACTATTCCATTAAAAACAACTTTAGAGCCTGATCAAACAACTAGTATATCAATCTCTTATTCATTTACCTTACCTGACAATGGTTTTCGATTTACGAAACAAAGTGATAACTTTTATCTAGCACAATGGTACCCTATGGTTCCGACTTACATAGAAGGGAGAGGATGGAATAAACTTCCTTACCAGTTCAAGGGCGAATCATATCATACAGCTTTCAGTAACTTTAACCTAAAATATGAAGTGCCAAATGAATACACCGTTATCACAACTAGTGACCAAGATGAACTTTCAAGCAAACCTTCGAATCAATTAAGTGTCCAAAATGTAAAAGAAGTCTTTGTTGGAATCCTAAAAAAGCCAAGCGTAATTAGTAAAAAAGTTGGTAAGATTGATATTAGATTATTAAATTTTAATGAAAGTGATCAGCAGGTTGCTCTGGATACGGCAACTAAATCATTGGTATACTTTCAATCAATAATAGGTCCCTATCCATTTAAACAATTGGATATCATTGCAAGCGATGCTGGGATGGAGTATCCAGGGGTTGTAACTGTTGATTCAACTGGTAGAAGTATTAATACAAGAAGTATGATTGTTCATGAAATCGCCCATCAATGGTTTTATGGAGTAATCAGCAATGATCCCTATCATGATGCATGGTTAGATGAAGGGTTTGCATCATTTGCAACTAGTTTATTTTTAGCAGGAAAAAAGGAAATTCCCAATTATAAGCTGCCTATTAAGTTAGAACCAAAACCTTCTAATCTATCAATTGATCAATATATGCCTATTGAATACTCCAGTTATGTGTATGGTCAGTCTGCCAATGAATTATTGAAAATATTTAATGCACACGGTGGTCGTAAAACAATGGAAAGGTTTTTAAAAGAGTATTTTGCTTACTATCAATATAAAGAGGTGGATACAAAAGAATTTCTGAGGTTTATGAAATACGAACTGAGAATAAAAGAAGATAAAATATTTGAAAAATGGTTGAATGTTGCCGAAAGCTAACCAGTAGTGGTTGGTCCAATCTTAACAATCCACCGTTTACAACGATGATTAGAAGAAGTTTATGAATTTCTAATAAAACAACTATAACTACATTTTCAAATTTCATCTGCGAAGGTTAATTTTCGATTTAGAGTTAACTATCAAGTATTTGTTGAAAATAGTTCGATTTACTTTGTGGATTAATCTTTATTGATTTAAATGAGTATAGTTTAACAAGTAAAGGATTAATTGAGTATTAAATTGAATTTAATTAAGATGAGTAGAATTACTTTAAAAGTAATCTATATCATGAGAAATGGAAATTTAACAGCTGGTAACGGATAAAATTTTTTAATCGAGATTATGTTTCACTGTATTATTTTAGCTACTTAAAAGTAATATTTTACAGATGTAAATACTATGTTTTTATCTAAAGTTCGAGAGTCATAGTATATGACTCTTTTTTTTGTAGATTGTTCTTAATTACATGATAACAAGCAATTTACCTTACATTATTTGGAAAGTAAGCAACAATTTCATGAGAAACATTAAAAAAATTTAAAAAAGTATGTAACTTTTCATTCACTCAAACGTGTTTTATATGAAGGGGGGAAGAGATGGAGAACGAGACATTAGAAGAAATTTATGAAGCATATGCCAAGGAAGTATCACGTTATTTGTTTTCCATTTCATTAGATTATGAAATTACTGAAGAAGTAGTTCAAGAAACATTTTTTCGGGCATTTTTACAAATTGAGAAACTGAGAAGTGAACAAATGAAACCTTGGCTATTTAAAGTAGCGTACAATTTATTTATTGATAAGAAGAGGAAAGAGAAAAGACTTATACATAAAGATCTTGATTCTTATGATGTTGCTAATAATTCTTTAACGATTGAAGAGCAATTGTTAATGAAAGAACGACTTCAATCGATACTTATTAATATAAGAGAACTGCCAGAAAAACAAAAAAATGCATTATTACTGGTATCTATTCATCATTTTACATATGAACAAACTGCACAAGTAATGGGGATTTCTGAATCGAATGTCAAAATTTTAATTTTTCGTGCTAGACAAACTTTAAGAAATAATGAGAGAGGTAATGGTAATGGATGAGAATTTTAGAGAAAAGTTAGAGGCTTATACGAATGGGAAACTCTCTGAAAGTGAAAAAATTCAATTAGAAAATGAACTTGATAAATTGGAAATATATCAATCTTATTTAGATGAAATCATGCAAGGGGATGATAGCACTAAACAAAAGAATAATAATTTTAATGAAAAAGCTTTAATCAAGAAAGGAATATGGAAAGCTCGTATACAAAATGCTTTAACCGCACTCTCCATTTTGTTATTAATTGGTTGCGCATGTTGGTCAATCACAACGATTTTTTATTCTTGGGGTGAACCAGATCGTGCTTCTAATTATTCTGAAATTATTCGGACTTCATTTGAAGCTACACATCCAAATGTCACAGTAAATGATAGTATTCAAAGTGGCATTTTAAAGCTGTATATCGATGGAGAGCTTAATAAACAATTAGGGGATGGACAAAAGAATATAGGAGAAGTAAAATCATCCTTTTTCTTCGGGTTACCAACAATAAATATTTCAAAACAAGTTCAACCTGCTCCATTTTTTATTTATCCAGAACAACAAAAGAGTATTCAAATAGATAATGGATTCAAAAGATTAGAGCATTTACCAGAAGGTACAGTATCAGAATTATATATATCTTTTTCTGATTACCTTACCACAGATGCTACATTAAAATTGCTTGAAGGTAAAAATTTGCTACCTGCTTGGTTTGCAGTAGATACTGGCATTGACAAAAATAGAAGTGAATGGATCGAACCTTCACTTGGATTTCCGTACTATGGATTTAATTTGCAAAAAAATGAAAAAGTAATCTCAAAAGAAAAATCGGGGAATGGGTTTGTGACCACTGAAATTACAGGTTCAGTAAACTTGGGGCTTGAATCTTATGGAGATGCGGCTAAAAGAAATAAAGAATTCTTAGATGTGTTAGATTTAATGAATTCAAATAAATTAATCTCTCAAAATGTAGCATCTTTTTCTAAACAGAGATTGCAAGAAAAAACAAACTACATCAAAAGAAATGGTGTAAGGATCTATGGAGTTGTTGTCACTGGTCCAACAAAAGAACTTTTAAAATTACAAAAAGAAAAATGGGTAGGAAAAGCAAGTGTAGGGGATGTTGCTTTTTGGAATTGGAATGAATCAAAATAAAAAATAATTATGAAACGTAACAAATAATTTTATGTAAGACCTAATTGTTTACTAGTTTAAATGACAATGAAGAGACTAGGGGGAGGAAAATGTTGAAAAATGCATCTATTTTAGGTGTCTGTACAAGTGTAGTAAGTATTTTATTATGGGTTGTTTTGAATTATTTTAATCCCTATTCAAATAGTACAGAAACCGATGTGGTGACACGTACTGCAATTATGTTGTTTTTTCCTGCTTATTTAGCATTATTTGCTTCATTAACTTATAGGAAATGGATATTACTACTTGCTTTTATTTGGTCGCTTCCTATTAGTTTATACATGGCTCTTACGCCTGGAATCTTTGCGGTATTTGGCATTACAAGTCTATGTTATTTAATTAGTTTTATACTTATGCGAAAAGTAAAGAGATGAAATTCTTGTCTTTTTCAACTAACGCATTGCATTAGTTAGACTACAAGATCGGCTGTTTAGTCGATTTTTTTATTCAACAAAATGGCAGTTTAGTTGCATAAGGAATTACCAGAGGAAGTTCAAAGTTATTAACTCCAGTAATGGTTACGTATACAAATTAGTAAATTTATCTTGTTATTAGAATGAATTAAAATTCCCCCAAGTTGTTTGTTTGATGTCACATTAAATTTAGCCGAAATGTAGCTTGTTCTATATATTTTTAAGACTTTCGACATAATTAACTTTCAATATTTAGTTAATTTTACAAGTATCCAAGCAAAAAAACCCCCAATTTACTGAAAATTAAAAAAATATTAAAATATGAATATCGAGTGTTTGGTTCAGCCAAATGTATATGAAACAAGGAGGTTCTGATAAAACGTATTTTTTTTACTTATGGTTTGATTTAAACACGACAAACTGGAGGTTTTATATGAAGAAAATTTTCATTCTATTAAGTTGTACGCTATTTTTATTCGGATGTTCAATGAATACGAAAACAGAAAGTAAAAATCCTCAAACTGTTGCGGTTGTTGGGATAACAAGTATCGATACGAGTATTCATACGGCAGATACAGATCGTGATTTAATTGAGGAAATTGAAAAAGGATTCAAAGCAAAAAAATTGCAATCTGGTCAAATCGAAGTGCAAGCGTCTAATTTAACATTATGGTTTATTAATGATGTAGGGAAGAAAGAGGAATTTACTGTAAATTATAATCAAAGTTTGGTATCAGGCAACGGTGGAAAAGTTTACAAACTTGATTCAAAGACAATCCAATTACTACAAGAACAATTTATAAATTAAATTTATTCAACTAACGCATGCGTTAGTTACATAAAGAAATATTTGCTTTATTCCCTTGTCCTAGATATAAATACCAATTCATATACTATATCGACGAGATTGGAGGGAAAAAGATTGGAAGAAACATCACATATTTGGTCAATAAAGAAGAAAATAATTTATATACTTTTTGCTATTATATTTGCTCTTATTGTAGTTCTTTTAGCAGGGGATACAAGTGAATGGGGAAACGAAAATGAACAAATGATGTTTGATTTCTTAACAATGTTTACAATGATTGTGTGTTTTTTAGTATATTTTGACGAATTACGTTCTTTATTATTGAAACATTGGATAAGAACATCATTTAGTAAAGCAATTTTAATTGGTTTTTCGGTTGGATTAATTAAAATTTCTCTAGCAAACTATATAATTCTTAGATTCCCTAAAGTTGTTCATGCTGGTACAGATGCTTATCACGGCGGAATAGGTAACACTCTAATTGAAGGATTGCTGGTTTGTGTAACTGGTCCATTCGAAGAAGAAGTACTTTTTCGATTGTTAATTTATGCAATTATATTTAGTTTGGTTTTATTAATCTTTAAAGTCTATTCACATTATAAAAAAATACATAAGATAGTCTTAGAAGAAAGAGGAAAATGGATAGCTGCCGTGATATTTGTAATAGTAAGCTCCTTTGTTTTTGGATACCTTCATGAACCTAGCTTTAGTCCTTCTTTGTTGATGTACTTGGTACCAGGAATAATTTATAGTTTGTTATTCTTACGTTACGGTTTACTTTCTTCATTTGCCGCGCATATAACTAATAATACCTTCAGTAGCTTAACGTTTATGTTATTTTTACAATTTTTCAATTAAAACGGATAAGTTATATAAAAAATACAGAAATTAATTAAAACTTTCCTGCCTAAAACTTAAATAAAAAGTAGCCAATGGCTGCTTTTTATCTTCAACTAACGCATGCGTTAGTTGCATAACTTGATCGACTGTATAGTTGATTTTTTTTTGTGCTAAATGGTAGGTTCGTTGAATAAGAAAGTAGAATTAATATAAAAAATGATTGGTTGGAGGATTAAATGGAACAAGTTAGTTTTTCGAATAATCCTTTTCTTTTTGTAAAAGCAGAGAAATCTTTCTTAATTCATAGAAAATTAATTAAAGCTCTTTTGCCAGAAGCCGATGTCCAGCACGTTGGAAGTACAGCCATCCCTAACAGCCTTACAAAGGGTGATTTAGATATACAAGTGCGTGTTATTCCTGAGCAATTCGAAAAAGCAGTTAAAGCACTTGCATCTGTTTTTGAACTTAATGAAGGTAGTATTAAAACTGACTTGTTTAGAGCATTTAAAAATGATTCGATCGATTCACCTATAGGTTTACAACTAACTATTATTGATTCTGATTTTGATTTCTTTTGGAAGTTCCGAGATCTTTTATTATTAAATGATGAGTATAGAGTAGAGTATGATAATTTAAAAAGGAGGTTCGAAGGAAGGGGTATGGATGAATACAGGGAATGCAAAAACAAGTTTTTCGAAAAGTTAATGCATTCTCCTGAATATAAAAAAATATGACACAGTAATTCATAAAATAATATTATTTAGTTTTAGTACAACAAATCCTTTGTGAAGCAATTAATAAAAGTAGATTATTCTTCAATTTAAACTTATTATATGACTTTTATAATATTCTTCACATGCTTGATGTGTAGGTTCACTTATATTTAGTTCTTTTATTGATCTCTGAAAATATTCTTCAACTTCAAAAATATTAAGTGGTTCGTTAAATGATGCCAAGTTAATTAATGAGTCTGTTATGTAATCATTTAATAGCATTTCTATAGCCCAATTCACATAATCACTAGATGTTACTTCATTTTCGTAAATTTTAAAGTACAAAATGTTTGTATTCATGATAAATACCCCTATAGTTTTAGCTATTTAAATAACTCTTAAATATTTTATTTTCTAATAAGAAAGTTTAAATGAACAATTGATTTATGCATTAACTAGCACATCAGACTTCTTTTTTCATTAAATCATGTAAAAAAAAGTCCTCTTTTTTATGACAATTAACAGAATAAAATAAATCTAATTCAGTGAGATCTCTTAGTTTATGAAATATATGTGCTTGTGAAAAACCTAAAACATTTTTATCCTTAATTAGTAATTTTAAATGTTCTTTCTCTTTCCCAAAATATTGAGATGATGCTATTTTAGTTGCATTACTTTTAAAAATTGGTTTTGGCATGCCCATTCCATAAGGTTCTAATATAGGCAAGTCATTCATTAATTCTCTTGGAAATGTGTGAATGGGTATGTTGCTAATATAAAACTGTTTTGGTGAACTGATATGCTGTTTTAAAGCTTCATTTTGGATTTTAGATCGGAATAAATTAACCTGGCTTTCGGTTAGATTGATCGAAAAACCAGCTGCCATTGGATGTCCCCCGAATTTCTTCAATAAATCCTCACAACCAGAAATACAATTAATAATGGAAAATTGACTTCCTTGTAAACTTCTTGCTGAACCTGTTCCGTCACTAGAGATAACAATTGTTGGCTTTTTATAATAGTTTGATGCTCTGGAAGCAAGAATCCCAATAATCCCTTTATGAAAATCCCCGTTTATCACTAAAACGTCATCGTTTAATAAATTTTCACTCTGTATTTTTTCTTGAATCGTCAAGAATTGTTCGGCTGTTACTTTTTTTCGTTTCTCATTTAATGCAATGAGTTGGTCAATTTCTTCATTAGTTGGATCAGTAGAACGAAGTATGGTGGCAGCAAAATTTGGATCACCGATTCGTCCGCACGCATTAAAAATTGGACCCAACGTAAATCCAAATGTTGAACTATCAACTGTTTTAATCCTTAATTTATCTAATATTTTTTTAAATGCAGGATGAGGATGATTTTTTATTTTTCGTAATCCATGCCAACAGATAATTCGGTTTTCTCCAATTAATGGCACGACATCTGCGATTGTTCCTAAAGTTGCTAAGTCAAAAAATTTAAAAGATTCACCAATCCATTCTCGATTTAACTCATGATAAATAGCTTGTACTAGTTTTAATGCAACGCCTGCTCCACATAAGTTTGGATTCGGATACTTATTATCTTTTCGTTTTGGATTAATAAAAGCCAAACAATCAGGTCTTCCATTCAATACTTCGTGATGATCAGTGACTATTACATCAATTCCTTTTACTTTTGCTGCTTGTAAAGCGTCATGTGCACTTGACCCATTATCAACTGTAATAATAAGTGTATAAGATTTTGATAGATTGTTAACGATTTCTTTTGATAATCCGTAACCTTCTGTTCTTAAAGGTAGTCGTGTGTCTACCTGACCACCCATTTCAATTAAAGCCTGGCTTAATATAGTCGAAGAAGTCATCCCATCGCAATCATAGTCTCCAAATACTAGAATTTGTTCTTGCCGAGAAATAGCTTGTAAGATTCGGGGAACTGCAATACTCATTTCATCTAGCAAAAATGGATGATGCATCGAATTAAGTGAAGGAATGAGAAAATCTCCCAGTTTTTTAGATGTATTTATCCCTAAATGGAATAAATGTTGAGTAATGGTTGGATAAAGACAATATTGTGATGAGAGGTAGCGAATCATTGCAAATTCTGTTTCATCTTCAATCGGTTTAATTTTATTCCAGTTCATAAAGTACCTCCGAATTTAGCTTTCATATGTATAGAATGGACGACATGAAATGAAATTATTCTTGTATAAAAACATTTTATTTTTATTTAAAAATGTTATATGTACTCAAAAACTAGTCTAAATAATGTTTGGAGGTAATAAATAAAAGGTTCCTTAATATATTATTAAGGAACTTAATGAAAGTAAGAGGAAATTGGAAGGTGTTAAAGGGGATAAGGATGAAAATAAGACAATGTAGTTTTATGATTGTGCTATTTATTTCAATATTTTTAGCTGGTTGCAGTAAATCTGTAATTACTGATGGTAGAACAAATGTAACAAAAGAAATGGATCAAATAATTTCAGATTACATTATTGAACAATACAAAGGGCTATACCCACCAAGCGAAAAACAATTTGAAGTACATAATGTGTATGGAACGGAAAAAAAGAATGATAATTTGATAGTCTACTTTTATTCCCTTTTCGGTACCTATAATTTGTCAACAAAAACAGAAAGTCAAGCTGGTCATTCTTTCCCTGCTTTGATTAAATTGAAGCGACAAGGATACTCCTATTCAGTTGTAGAATATGAAGAGCCAGATGAAGGTGATCCTGGGGTTTCATTAAAAAGAATGTTTCCTCGTAAGTATGAAAAGCAAGTTAGAAATAACCAGGGAGATCTTGAGAAATTAGATTTACAGATGAAGAAAAAGGTAAAACAATGGTTAGCAGAAAATAAATAATGTGGAGAGGGTTGGCATAAGCTAATCCTTTTTTTGTGATTTTAATCTGAATACAACAAGATGAGATGAATTTTTATTTGCATGTACATAGGCACAAAGGCAAGCACACGGCACATATAATTTAATACGGTATGTGCGAAAGCACTTAACCGCCCTGTATAACAACCATAAGAATTATACAAAAGGGAAGGGCGGGGTAGCATGGTAAACGATAATTCAAAGGATAACGGTGCTACATCAGCTCCAAATAAACCCCTTGGCACAGTTATTTTACGAAATAAACCCAACATCAATTTAATAGCGAAAAGTGTTATGATAGCCTTTAAAAACGGTACTACAGTAAAAAAGTAGTCCGTTTTTTTTATTTCTAACTCTTTTCTGGATTAGATAAAGGAGGTTAAGCTAACAAAAATTTATTTGATGAAATACCTTTTTTAAAGTACATTATTTAAAAAATTTAGTACCTAC
>NZ_SCFN01000032.1 GCF_004138285.1 Gottfriedia acidiceleris
GGTGCAGCGCGAGCGCTGCATGGGTGGCTAAATGGCAGTTTAGTTCAATAAGAAAAGTTAGTTAACGTGTAAAAAATCACGACGTTTCTACCGTTTTTTTTATTTTCAACATGGAAGTAAAAATTACAATTTTCAAATAAAATTTTAATATTCCCCCAATAAATTCCAATATTTTTCTACTTTATCTAGCAAATTAATTCATATTATTCTTTTTTTAAAATTTAATTAGACAAAATAAAACCTTAAAATTTGTTTTTTTGTAGATACATTACGAAAAATGCTAATAAAGTTTATAAAGTTTTCCCCCAATGTACAGGAATTGAAGCCCAGCCTATAATGTGAATTGTATAAAATTAAATATTTTTAATGATTCATGTTGAAAGACAGTTCCGTGTATTAATTGTGAAGGTAAGTCATCAGCACGAAACTTTTACATTTTTACAAATATATTAATCTACTATTTAGATAGGAAAAGGGGAGGTCATATAATCGGAAAAGGAGAAACAAATTTTTTAAGGTTTGTTTTAAATAATTAAAGGAGTAGCTTTGGTAACTATTTTTCGTAAGTAATCGAGGGATAGCCTGGGGCGTAATTATGAAGAAGTTGATTTAGTTGCAAGCGCATCCACCTTTAAGGTGCAATATTCCTTTTTTCATTTAAATGCGCAGTAAAGACTGGAAGCATCACTTTGACACATGTTGAACAATCAACTTCTTACCAACTATTATTAACTTACTAATTATCGCCACCATCAACTAATAAACTACGTCAGAAATCTATACAGTTAACATTATAGTCTCAAAACAAATTACCCCAAAACATTTGCCTTTAATGAATAACAACCAATGTGTCTAGAAGGTGTCTAGAAGAATCAATTTTACTAGACAGACTCAGTCCCATGGGAGAGTAAGGATTAAGAATAATGTGTCTAGATAGTCTAGAAGTATTAAGGTAAACTTATTTATTTTAATAAAGATAATTGATGTAAAAGATGATGTAAAAACACAAATAAATTGATGTAAAAGGTTGTTAAAAGAAGTTAGATAGTAATCCTTAAAGGCATGTTTTTTGAAGGTTTTTAATTAAATGTTATTATTCTTAATATTACCTAAGAAATAACGATAAACTACAATAAATTAATTAAACCAAAAGAATTTAATGAAGAATTTTATATATGTGAGAAAATCTACTATAAAATTAGTAGGTTTTTTTATGGAAAGAAAGATTGAAGGATATCCAATACATTACTTTAGGAATGAAAGGAATCATTAATTATCGAATAGAATATGTATTTAAAAGATTATATGTGTTATATTGTTTTTTTTAAATTAGATGAGTTGTATGCTCAAATGCTTCGATAAATCATTTTAGTGTTTACTATTCCTTTATTGAAACGAGGATGCTCAGATTCAGCCCCATGGAAAGCGAGTTCCTATAGTGGAAATCAACATTCATCTTTAAATAGATACTAAGTCGCATTTTTAAATCTCTCCTACATAAAATAATAGTAAGGAGGTCATTTGAGATGGAAAAATATATTTTATCACTTGACCAAGGGACGACTAGTTCAAGAGCAATTTTGTTTGATAAAAAAGGTCAGATTGTACATACAGCTCAAAAAGAGTTTACACAATATTTTCCAAATCCAGGTTGGGTAGAGCATAATGCAAATGAGATTTGGGGTTCAGTACTTGCGGTCATTGCAACGTGCCTTGCGGAATCAAATATTCGTCATGACCAAATTAGTGCAATTGGGATTACTAACCAACGTGAAACGACTGTAGTTTGGGATAAACATACAGGGTCTCCAATCTATAATGCAATCGTTTGGCAATCAAGACAAACAGCTGAAATTTGTGAGGAACTGAAAATGAACGGTTATGATTCAATAGTTCGCGAAAAAACAGGACTATTAATTGATGCTTACTTTTCTGGTACGAAAGTAAAATGGATTCTTGATCAGATTGATGGTGCTAGAGAAAAAGCTGAAGCAGGAGATTTATTATTTGGAACGATTGATACTTGGTTAGTGTGGAAGCTTTCTGGTGGCAGGGCACATGTTACAGACTATTCAAATGCTTCTAGAACGATGATGTATAATATTCATGAATTAAAATGGGATAAAGATTTATTAAAAATGTTGGATGTTCCGGAGTGTATGCTTCCAAGTGTCCGTCCTTCTTCGGAAGTATATGCTAATACTGTAAGCTATCATTTTTTTGGAAGTGAGATTCCAATTGCTGGAATAGCTGGTGATCAACAAGCAGCTTTATTTGGTCAGGCCTGTTTTGAAAAGGGAATGGCTAAAAACACATATGGAACTGGATGTTTCATGCTTATGAATACGGGAAATCATGCTGTTAAATCAAATCATGGATTATTGACTACAATTGCATGGGGAATAGACGGAAAAGTTGAATATGCACTTGAAGGAAGTATATTTGTTGCAGGTTCTGCTATTCAATGGTTACGTGATGGTTTAAGAATGATTAAAAATGCTGTAGATAGTGAGAAATATGCTACTAGGGTAACCTCATCTGAGGGAGTTTATGTTGTACCTGCTTTTGTAGGTTTAGGAACACCATACTGGGATAGTGATGTCCGTGGCGCAGTATTTGGGTTGACAAGAGGTACATCTAAAGAACATTTTATCCGTGCTACATTAGAAGCTCTTGCATATCAAACGAAAGATGTTCTTACAGCAATGGAGGCGGATTCTACAATTTCTTTAAAAACGTTACGAGTAGACGGGGGAGCTGTTAAGAATAATTTCTTAATGCAATTTCAAAGTGATATTTTGAATGTACCTGTCGAACGGCCTGTAATAAATGAAACAACAGCCTTAGGTGCAGCATATTTAGCTGGATTAGCAGTTGAATTTTGGAAAAACCAAGAAGAAATAGCAGGTCAATGGCAAATGGATCGATGTTTTGAACAGCAAATGACAACTGAATTAAGTAATGAGCTATATTCAGGCTGGAAAAAAGCAGTTAATGCAACTTTAGCATTTAAATAAGTAACATACTTGAATATTTTTTAATTCGAAATTCTAGGACCTTCTACATGCAGCTGTAATTGTAGCGGTCCTTTTTAATTTTAGATTGTTTTCTTTTTATGACGGCTTTTTAAGACAACTAGAAAATTTGTTGAAGTGAGGTTTTACAATGGAAGAACAATTTTCGAGTTTGAATAGGAAAAAGATTAAGAAAACATTAACTGAAAAAGAGTTTGATTTATTAGTAATTGGTGGAGGAATAACAGGTTGTGGTATTGCACTAGATGCAACTACTAGAGGGATGAGTACTGCCCTAGTTGAGATGCAGGATTTTGCATCGGGTACATCAAGTCGTTCTACTAAGCTAGTTCATGGTGGTTTAAGATATTTAAAACAGTATGAATTTAAAATGGTAGCAGAGGTTGGTAAAGAACGTGCAATTGTTTATGAAAATGGTCCACATGTGACTACACCTGAACGGATGTTACTTCCCATATATAAGGGTGGAACTTTTGGTAAGTTTACTACTTCTATTGGCCTTAGATTATATGATTACTTAGCTGATGTAAAAAAAGATGAGCGGAGAAAAATGTTAAATCGAAAAGAAACTTTAGAAAAGGAACCATTAGTTAAAAAAGAGGGACTTAAAGCTAGTGGATATTACGTTGAATATCGAACAGATGATGCTCGCCTTACAATTGAAGTTATAAAAAAAGCAGTTGAACATGGAGCACAGGCAATAAATTATGTTGAAGTGACAGATTTCATTTATGAAAATAATAGAATTGTAGGAGCTAAAGTAATCGATTTAATAGCGAAAGTTCCTTTTACTATTCGGGCAAAGAGGATTATTAACGCAACCGGTCCTTGGGTTGATCAGCTTAGGGAAATGGAACGATTAGAAAGTGATAAAAATCTTAGACTAACGAAAGGGGTTCATTTAGTTATTGATCATAAAAAGTTTCCATTAAATCAGTCAGTATATTTTGATACGGTAGACGGTCGGATGGTCTTTGCAATTCCAAGAGATGGAAAGACTTATGTAGGTACAACAGATACATTTTTTGATCGAGATACCTCTAATCCAAAAGTAAGTAATGAAGATAGGGAATATATATTAAATTGTGTTAAGTATATGTTTCCAACAATAAAACTGGAAGATACTGACGTTGAATCAAGCTGGGCTGGAATTCGTCCTTTAATTTTTGAAGAAGGTAAGGATCCTTCTGAAATCTCAAGAAAGGATGAGATTTGGGAATCATCCTCTGGGTTAATTTCAATTGCAGGAGGAAAATTAACTGGATATCGTAAAATGGCAGAGACAATTGTAGACCTTATTTCAGTAGATAATAAAAATAGATTTAAAGAATGTCAGACTAAAAATTTACCAATATCCGGTGGCGATGTTGGAGGCTCTAAAGGTTTTAATTATTTTAAAAAACGATTTTCATCTGCAGGTATTGCAATTGGATTAAGTGAATCGGAATATAAAAGATTAAGTAGAATATATGGATCGAATATAGAGCATTTAATGAATATATCATTTAGTGTATTGAAAAATGATACTAATCTACCACTATCATTATTTTTACAACTAGAATATGGAATTCAAAACGAAATGATTGTAAAACCAGTCGACTTTTTTATTAGGAGAACTGGATTTTTATATTTTCAAATTGATCTTGTTAATAAGTATAAAGATGAAGTGATTCGTTATATGGCGAATAGATTAAGTTGGAATAAGTACCAAATTGTAGAATATCGTTTGGAATTAGAAGAGCAAATAAAAGTCGCTGTTACTGCTTATAATGAATGATTTTAAAAGCGATTAATAAAAGTAGTGAGGCCTTACGGTTCCTATGTAAAAACAGCATAAATAAAGAAACCCAGACTGACTAAGAGCGAACGTTGTTCAACAGTCTGGGTATTCTTATTTTTTAGATATGAATTTATTATCCGTAATCCAAAATCTCCATGGATAGTCCCTTGCCTCACCTGTGTTTTCAATTCCAATTCTAGGACCACTACTAATATGCTCTGGTTTAATTCCTTCTGTAATATACACAGGCGGCATCCAAATCGGTTTACCATATGACTCCATCGTAATATTTAATGCCTTTGTAAGCTTTCCTGGTCCATTCGTTAAATTAGAAATCGGCTGATTTTTTCGAAATTCGATCATTTTTTCAATCCCGTCCAAAGGTTCTAGTGCTCTAATTAATACTGCATTAGGTATACCAACTTCCCCGCAAACAACATTTATTAAAGTATGAGTATGCATTTGATAAGTATAGATGAATCCAGGCTCATGGAACATAATTTCAGTCCGCTTTGTACGTCGATTTTGAAAACTGTGTGCAGCCCGATCACCTGGCCCCATATATGCTTCAGTCTCTACGATTATTCCAGAAACTTCCATTTCATCAGTACTATGAACTAATACACAGCCTAAAAGCTCCTTTGCTAATTGTAAAGTTGGTTTAAAAAAGAAATCTTGTTTTAATGTCGAATTCATATAAAACTCCTCAAAATTTGTTTGATAAAAAGAGAAAATGTATTTTCTTGTCACCGTAATAAGATAATTTACCTATTCCTAATATTAAAGGAATGTTAAAAATAGATTAAATAGATTAAGTGAATCATTAGAAATTATTCATAATTACTCATTGTACAATACCCCTTAAGCTTGTACTATTTTAATTGTTATTAGAAGATTCTGAAAAGGGGTGTAGATTTATGGCAAGACCATCATACTGGAAGGTATTATCGAGTGTCTCACTTGCTGCAGCATTAAGTATGTCCATTTTTTCGACTGGAGTTACTTCAAAAGCAGCAATTCCTACTGAAAGTGATAAGCAATTAGTAGAAAGTCCTTATTTAGATTTAAACGTAGTTGATGAAGAAAGATTAGAAAAAGCTTTAAGAGACAGAGGCGTGATCAAAGAATCAGATAGCGCTGAAGTAGCTAATGAAAAAGTACAAGCATACATAAAGGAAAAACAAGGTGCATATAAAGAGAGAGTTAATGCACATTCAGATTCACAAATTGCTGATAAACAAAGAGCAACGTTAGAAAAACGTAAAGCTCAACTTTTATCACAATTAAATAAAGGCCATGAAAACTATAAAAAAGGCAAACCAACTGGTGTAGTAAAAGTTGATTCTGCAAAACAAGCTGGCTATAACGGCGGAGTACGTGAAGATAAAGTATTAGTAATCTTAACTGAGTTTGCTGATTTCAAACATAACAATATTGATAAACAAGATGGGTACATGTACACTGACGATTTCAGCAAAAAACATTACCAAGATATGCTTTTTGGAGATAAAGAGTTTACTTTAAACGATGGCTCTAAAATAAAAACGTTTAAACAATTTTATGAAGAACAATCTGGTGGAAGTTATACTGTAAAAGGTACAGTAACAGATTGGTTAACAGTTTCTGGAAATGCAGCTGATTATGGTGATGATAACCCAGCTGGAGGACATGATAATCTTGCACCAAAAGGGCCACGTGATCTTGTTAAAGAATCACTACGAGCTGCAATTAATTCAGGTATTAATTTAGCTGATTTTGATGATTTAGATATTTATGACATTGATGGAGATGGAAATATTAATGAGCCTGATGGATTAGTGGATCACTTAATGGTTCTTCATGCTGGAACTGGTCAAGAAGCAGGTGGCGGTAAATTAGGAGATAAAGCTATCTGGTCACATCGTTGGACTTTAAGTGGAGTAACTCCTTTCTCAGGAACACAAGCAAAAGTTCCATATTGGAACGGAATGATGGCTGCATATGATTACACAATTGAACCAGAAGATGGAGCAGTAGGTGTATTCGCTCACGAATTTGGTCATGATTTAGGATTACCAGATGAGTACGATACTCAATACACTGGAAATGGTGAACCAGTTGCTTCTTGGTCAATCATGAGTGGTGGTAGTTGGAACGGCGCAATCGCTGGTACAACGCCTACAAGTTTCTCACCACAAAACAAAGAGTTCTTCCAAAAAACAATTGGTGGAAACTGGGCAAATATGACTGAAGTAGACTATAAAGATATTAATGAAGAAGGTATAGCTGCTATTATCGATCAAAGTGTTACTAAATCAAACAATCCAGCGATCGTAAAAGTTAACTTACCTAAAAAAGAAGTAAAAAGTAAAATCCAACCTCAATTTGGTGCAAAGTACTACTATAGTACAAAAGGCGATGACCTTCACACTACTATGACTTCACCAAAATTTGACTTAACAACAGCTACAACTGCAACTTTCGCAGTAAAAGCAAACTATGAAGTTGAATTTAGTTACGATTATGTATATGTAAATGTTTTAGATGCAACAACTGGTGCTAAACTTGCAACAATTGATACGATTGGTGATGAAAACACTGCAGGTGGGCTTGAAACATCTAAAGGACTTTGGGTAGATAAAGTTTATGACTTATCTGCATTCAAAGGCAAAAATGTAAAAGTTCAATTTGAATATGTTACAGATGGTGGACTAGCTCCTGAAGGATTTGCTTTTGACGAAGCAAAATTAACTGTTGACGGTGCAGTTAAATTTACTGACGGTGCGGAAGGAACACCAGCATTTACATTAGACAAAGCAACTGTATCGAATGGTACTGACTTTAAAAATCACTATTACTACTTAGAGTGGAGAAACTATGCTGGCTCTGATAAAGCATTAGAATATGCTCGCGGAGTTAAGTATAATACTGGTTTAGTAGTTTGGTATGGTGATGATAGCTACACAGATAACTGGACAGGTGTTCACCCTGGTGAAGGTTTCTTAGGAGTTGTAGATGCTCACCCAGAAGCTATAATTGGTACATTAAATGGTAAACCATCAGTATCACAAAGTACTCGTTACCAAGTTGCTGACGCAGCTTTCAGTTATGACGAGTCTCCTGAATTCTACTTTAATTCACCATCTCGTGGGATCTTTGATTATGATGGACTACCTGGTGTAACAGAATTTGATGATTCACATAGTTACCAAAATACTTTAATTCCTGATGCAGGAAGAAAAGTACCTAACTACGGATTAAAATTCCAAGTAATTGGAGAAGCAAAAGATAATTCAGCTGGTGCTGTTTGGATTCATAAATAAGTTAAAGAATACGAGTCTGATATTATATCAGGCTCGTATTTTTTTATTTCAGACTGTTTAATAATGAGTATTTCAATTAGTCTCTTTTAGTAAAGTTAGTTGTGGTTGGTTTCTATTAGCCTGTTATGAGTAAGTAATTTTGAACTTTTAGCTTTTTAACATACTCATGAAGTGCAACTAGGCTTCTGTCTTCTCCTAAAGGCTCGCCAATCAGCGAGTTTTCTTTTTCGTGGTTTTTATGAACAAAATGGTTTTAATGGACTTTACGTATTTAACGTTCATAAAAACTTTTTTCAGAATTATTAAACTATAATACTTGTATAGAAAGCGTTTCCAAAAAAGGGAGGAACTATAGGTGAAATTTAAAAAGACTAGTTTGTTCGTAATGACTTCTTTAATCGTTGTAAGTCTCGCAGCATGTAAAAGTAGTAGTGTAACAACAGGAAGCAATAACTCATCTTATCCTAATAAGGCAATTTCGGTTGTAGCACCATCAGGAGCAGGCGGCGGATGGGATTTAACAGCTAGATCGTTCACTAAAGTATTAAGTGAAACAAAACTTGTTAAAGAACCTATGACTGTAGAAAATAAGCCAGGCGGTGGCGGTACAGTATTCATGGCTGAGTATGCTACACAGGATAAAGCCAATAATGAAAAATTATTCGTAAACTCACCACCTATTATTATTAACAACTTGAAAAAAGAGGGAAATAGTCCTTATGGCTATAAAAATAGTACACCTTTAGCTCAGCTAACAAAGGATTATGGTGCAATCGTTGTAAAGGCTGATTCTAAGTATAAAGATTTAAAATCACTTTTAGATGACGTTAAAAAGAACCCGAAGAATATTACTTTAGCTGGGGGATCAGCTCCAGGATCAATGGATCATTTAATCGGAATTTTACCAGCCTATAAATACGGTATTGATCCTACGAAAATTAAGTATGTATCCTATGATGGTGGTTCAGAGGCAATAACAGCTTTATTAGGTAATAATGCGGATGTCATTTCGACCGATGTCTCTAGTACGCTTGAGTTTGTTAAATCAGGAAAAGTTAAAGTTTTAGCAGTAACTTCACCTGAACGTTTACAAGGAGATGTGTTGTCTGAGTTTCCAACGGCTAAAGAGCAAGGCATTGATGCTGAGTTTATCATTTGGCGTGGGGTTTTTGGACCAGAGAAAATGTCTAAGGATGCATACTCATATTGGGAAAAAACAATTTCAAAATTAGTTGAGACAAATGAATGGAAAGAAGAAGTAGAAAAGCAAGGCTGGCAGCCGGAATATAAAGATGGTAAAGAATTTGATTCCTTCTTATCAGAACAAGAAACGCAAGTTCAAGATTTATTAAAAGCATTAGGAATGAGTAAATAGTTTAAATAAAGAAGGGGGGAAAACACTCCTTCTTTTCCATTACTGAACATAAAGAGGTGAGATACATGAATAAAAAATTTGATCGATTAGCAGCTATCATTTTTCTTATTACAGGTATTACTTTTATTTTAGAAAGTCGGAGTATAGCAGCCACTGCTTATGGAAGTGTAGTTGGTCCGAACGTTTTTCCATTTATACTTGGCTGTGCGCTTTCTTTATTAAGTTGTAGATTATTTTACGAAACATTTTTTTATAAGGGAAAAGAAAAGGAAGCAGTTCAATATAATTATAAACAATTTTTTATCATCCTAGCTTCAGCTATTCTTTATGCACTTTTACTTGAGAAAATCGGTTTTATTATTAGTTCGTTTGTATTCCTAATTGTTGCAATTCAAACAATGGAGCGTGGAAACTGGATAAAATCACTTTCGATTTCCATAGGCTATTCACTCATTATTTATTTTATTTTTGTTGATGTTTTAAAAGGTACTTTACCTGTTTGGTCAATTTGGTTTTAAGAAAAAAGAAGGGAGAGTTATCAATTGAGTACTTTTCAATATTTAATGCAGGGATTTGAAACTGCATTTACATGGTACAACTTATTGTTTGCTTTTGCCGGAGTATTAATTGGTACAGCAGTAGGGGTATTACCTGGTATTGGGCCAATGAGTGGGGTCGCATTATTAATACCTGTTACTGCTTCGGTAACTGGTTTTTTAGGACCTGAGCAAGCTGCAGGGAGTGCAATTATTTTATTAGCAGGTGTATATTATGGTGCTATGTATGGTGGTTCTACTACATCAATTTTATTAAACACTCCAGGAGAATCTTCCTCGGTAGTGACGACTTTAGATGGTTATCAAATGGCTAAAAAAGGTAGAGCGGGAAGTGCTTTGTCAATCGCAGCATTGGTTCATTTGTAGCAGGGATTTTTACTCTTATTGCACTGATTGTATTAGCAAAACCATTATCGGCATTAGCAATTAAGTTCGGTCCAGCCGAATATTTTTCATTAATGCTTCTTGGTTTATGTGCAGTAAGTGGACTAGCAGGAAAGTCGGTAACAAAAGCATTAATTATGACGATCTTCGGACTACTACTAGCTACAATTGGAATTGATTCCGTATCGGGAGTTTCTCGTTTTACATATGACATTCCATGGCTATATCAAGGGTTAGAATTTTTAACAATAGCGGTAGGACTATTTGCTCTAGGGGAAGTATTTAAAACAATTATTGAAAATGAAGTTGAAGATGGCGAGATGGCAAAGATTAATAATTTATTACCATCTAAAGAAGAATTAAAAGAAAGTGTAGCACCGATTGCTAGGGGCTCCATTTTAGGATTTTTCGTCGGTTTACTACCGGGAGCAGGTGCTATATTAGCTTCATTTTTTGCTTATATTTTAGAAAAGAAAATTAGTAAAACGCCAGAAAAGTTTGGAACTGGTACAATTGCTGGAGTTGCATCTCCTGAGTCAGCAAATAATGCCGCGTCTGGCGGAGCGATGATTCCTTTATTAACTTTAGGGATTCCAAGTTCAGGAACAACTGCAATCCTAATGGGTGCATTAATGATGTATAACATACAACCGGGACCACTGCTTTTCGATGAACATCCTGACGTTGCATGGGGGTTAATTGCGAGTATGTTTATTGGTAACGTAATGCTCATCATCTTAAACATGCCTTTAGTAAAAATATTTGCAAAGATTATCCAAACGCCGAAGAAATACTTATTGCCACTAATTGTAGCCATTTCAATATTTGGTGTTTATGCCGTTCAAGTATCTGTTAATGATTTACTTCTATTAATAGCATGTGGTATTTTTGGATATTTCCTTTCAAAAAATGATTTTCCAATCGCACCACTAGTATTAGGAATCGTTTTAGGTCCAATGATTGAGAATAATTTAAGAAGAGCTTTAACTGTATCAAATGGTGATTATAGTATTTTCTTTACTCATCCTATTTCATTAGTATTTTTAATAATTGGTGTACTTTGGATCCTCATTCCAATTATTATTAAATTAAAGGGTAAGGAAGTAGTTATTAATGTAGAAGCTTAAATTTCTAAAAAAACTCCTTTAATAAAAGGAGTTTTTTGATTATTATAAAAATATAAGGAGAAATTTTATGCGTTTACATTATAAGTTAATCATCTTTATTTCTGTTCTCATTTTAGTTATTAGTAGTGTTTTTGAAATAGTATCTCAAGAAATGTTTCTAAAAAACCTTAAACATGAAAAGGGATTAAAGGCTTTAGCTATTTCTCAAACAGTGGCAAATATGCCAGAAATTCGTGAAGCATTTTTAAGTGAAAATCCATCAGGAATCATTCAGCCAATCGTTGAAAAGATTCGAAAGAAAGTTGGAGCGGAATTTATCGTTGTTGGAAATAAAAATGAATTACGTTATTCGCATCCAAATCCATTACTAATTGGTCAGAAAATGGTTGGAGGAGATAACGATAAAGTATTTAAAGGACAGGAAATCGTATCGGAATCGACTGGTACACTCGGCCCTTCTTTAAGGGGAAAAACTCCTATTTTTGATGATAATGGCAATGTAATTGGAGTTGTTTCTGTAGGCTACTTAATAAAAGATATCGATCATGAGGCAAAAGCCTTTAGTAAAAAACTAATAAAAAACAGTATTGTCATATTACTACTTGGAATAGGGGCAGCTTTTTTAATTTCATTTAATATTAAAAAATCGATATTCGGATTGGAGCCGAAAGAAATTGGAAGGATGTACAAAGAAAAACACGCAATTTTAGAATCCATTCATGAAGGGATCATTGCGATTGATGAATACGGAGAGATTACAGTAGTAAATGAAAATGCCCATAAAGTACTTTCTATTCCTAATAATATAAAGCTTAGAGGATTAAAAATAGAAGACATTTTGCATAATTCGCATCTGAAGAAAGTAGTTGAAACAGGTAAGCCAATTTATGATTTAGAGTTTTTAATAAATGAAAAAGTAATGATTATTAATTGTATACCAATTGTTGGAGTGAATTCTAATATTGTTGGAGCAGTAACAACCTTTAGGGAAAAATCAGAATTGAATAAATTGCTAAATGAACTATCGCAAATAAAAGCATATTCAGAAGGACTTAGAGCTCAGGCGCATGAATATTCGAATAAGTTACATACAATCTTAGGCTTAATACAGCTCGAATCCTATCAAGAAGCGATTGAATTAATTTCAAAGGAATCAAATATAACTCAAAATATTATCCATTTTATTATGGAAGAAATTTCAGACCCAGTCGTTGCAGGACTTCTTTTAGGCAAAATAAGTTTAGCTAATGAGTTAAAAGTAGACTTTAACATTGATTATAATAGTAGTTTTGCAGATGTCCCAAAAGAAATAAATCGGGAAGACTTAATAACCATAATCGGAAATCTATTAAATAACGCGTTCGATGCAGTACTAGAAACGAATAAATCAGAAAAGCTTGTTTCACTATTTCTTACTGATTTAGGTAAAGATTTAGTGATTGAAATTGAGGATAATGCAAATGGAATTCCTGAAGAATTAATCGATGAGATTTTTGAATATGGTATTACTTCTAAGGAGCAATCTAAAAATTCAGGGATCGGACTTCATCTAGTTCAAAGATTACTCCAAAAATTAAACGGACAAATTACTTTTCATTCAAATGAACATGGGGGAACTACATTTATTGTTGCCATTCCGAAACGCCAAAAGGAGAGTAACAGATACGATGAAAAAGAATTTAATAGAAGTGTTAATAGTTGAAGATGATAGTAGAATTGCAGAAATTCATCAGCGATTTATTGAAAGAATAGAAGGGTTTAGTGTAATTGGTATCGCGACAAATTACCAAGAAGCAGTTGATTTGATTGAAATTCTAAAACCTCAGCTAGTTTTATTGGATGTTTATTTTCCTGATATGAATGGCTTAGATTTTTTACAATGGATGAAGAAACATTCAATTTTAGCAGATGTTATTATGATTACAGCATCCAAAGAAATCGATTCAGTGAATAAGGCCTTACATTATGGTGTATTTGATTTTATTATTAAGCCAGTCATTTTTGATCGTTTTAAAAAGTCCCTAATTCGTTATGTAAATTATTCAAATAAAGTGCAAAGTCTACAATCAAAAAGTGCTTATCTAACTCAGGAAGAAATAGATGGTTTAATCGGGAAAAATAATTCGATAATTGAAGAGCAAAGTATATACCCTAAAGGAATTGATAAGCTTACTTTAGATAAAGTGTTATTTGCGATAAAAGAAGTTCATAACGGGATGACTGCTGAGAATATAGGGTTAGAAATTGGCGTTAGTCGGACTACTGCCCGTAGATATTTAGAATATTTAGTATCTGAAGGAAAAGTATTAGCGGATTTAGCGTATGGGACGATTGGAAGGCCAGAAAGAGTTTATTTGATAAAAAACTAGATTACGTGATTTAGTAAAGTTTACTTAATGACTATGACAAACCTAAC
Source organism: Gottfriedia acidiceleris (assembly GCF_004138285.1). GTDB lineage: Bacteria > Bacillota > Bacilli > Bacillales > Bacillaceae_G > Gottfriedia > Gottfriedia acidiceleris_A. The sequence goes on from NZ_SCFN01000032.1 coordinate 13,977, forward strand.
ATTTCTGTAACAGGAATTGTGAAAAATCATATTAAGAGGACGGTCTAGACGCTTGGTATTCAAGCGTTTTTTTATGTTTTTTACAAGTTTGTGACAATATCAGATTATTAGAGTATCGTTTGTGAAAGCGTTGAAAACCTTACATTTGTTCTATAAAATATACTTTGCAACAACTACGGAGGGAAAGTTATGAAAATACGTTTATTAACTAAAGAAGATGCAGAAATCTATCTTAATATTCGTTTAGAAGGTTTAAAAGAGAATCCTGAAGTTTTTATTACAACTATGGATGAGATACTTGATCAAGATGACCCTATTGAATACAAAGCAGAAATATTAGATAAAGATAAAAATTATACGATTGGTGCATTTACTGACAAAGGTGAATTAATAGGAGTAGCAACTTTAAAAACATTTGAAAAGGTTAAAGCAGAGCATAAAGGGAAAATTGAGTCTGTCTATGTTTCTACTAGCGCTCGAAAAATGGGGGCAGGCTATCTTCTAGTTGAAGAAGCAATCCACTTAGCAAAAAGCTTAGGACTTGAACAACTTACATTAAATATCGTAGAAGGAAATGAAACAGCAAAAAAACTATATGAAAAACTAGGATTCAAAACATTTGCTAAAACCCCTAATAGTTTAAAATTTAACAATGAATATTGGGATCAAGAGCATATGATGCTTACGTTAATTGCAGGAAATGCTGAAGATGCAGGGAAAGCAGCAGTATGCAGGAATGGAAACTAGCCAGATCCCGACTTTAACAAAAAAAGTTTACCTAAATTGTCATTCAATCAGACAATAAAGGTAAACCTTTTTAAATTCTATTATTTAGTAAAAGTCTTTTCAATGTCATCTAACATTAAGTAAGCAGCCTTGATTCCACCTGCTGTGTTCCAAGTTACATCATTTACTTTAATGACATGTCCATTTTTAGAAGCATTTAACTTTTTGAATAAAGGATCTTCTGTAAATTCTTTTTCAAGCTTAGATCCAGACTCTTTACCGTCATCAAATGTAAAGTAGAATAGGTAATCTCCATCCATTGCCGGAATACGTTCTTTTGTTACGCCTCTTTCAGCAAAATCAGGAGCATTTTGTTCTTCAGGACGTTGGAATCCTAATTGTTTAAGAATTACACCAGAGAATGTATCTTGGTGATAGATTCGTACATCAGCACCCATGAAACGTACCATTGAAATTTTTTGATTTACTTTATCGCCTAATTCAGCTTTTAGATCTTCAACACGTTTTGAATAATCAGCTAATACTTTATTGCCTTGTTCTTCTTTGTTTAAAACCTTTGCATAGAATTTGAAATTTTCTTGCCAATCTCCACGTAATGTTTCAGCGAAAACCGTTGGTGCAATTGCACTTAATTGCTCATACACTTTTTCTTGACGCATTTTATTACCAATAATTAAATCTGGTTTTAAACCAGCGATTTTCTCAAGGTTAACTTCACTTTCTACACCTACAACTTCTACGCCATCCATATCTTTAGAAATATGATCGTACCAAGGGTTACCTGTCCATGATTTAACAGCACCGACTGGTTTCACACCTAATGCCAGTAAAGCTTCAGTTCCTTCGTTTGTTAAAATAACAACTCTTTTTGGATTAACAGGAACTTTTGTCGTACCCATTGCATGCTCGATCGTAATTGTATTTGCTTTTTTACTTTCTTTACCAGAAGCTTCATCTGATTTTTTTGTGCCACAAGCACCTAATACCATAATTGCTGCAATGAATAGAGCAATTAGTGAAGAAAATTTTAGTTTTTTCATAGAATGGTCTCCCTTTTAGTTGATAATGATTATCATTTCTCTCGACAATTAGTATTATAGATTAAGATTTGATTAGAAGTCAACAAGAAAATGAAAATGATTCTCATTGACTTGATAATTCATATCATTTAGACTAATAGAAGAGAATAGAATAGTAGGAGATATAAAATGCTTATTCACCCAAAATCAAGAGTTATCGTATTAGTAGCTTGTATCTTATTATTAGTAATTTGTTTTTTTTCTAGTATTTTACTAGGTTATACGGATACTAGTTTTACAAGTTTAATTCATTCATTTACACAATTTAATGGGTCTAATGAACAGTTAATTATTCAAAATGTTCGAGTTCCAAGAGCGATCATTGCTTCAATAGTAGGAGCAAGTTTAGCAATCGCTGGTTTGTTTATGCAGGTTTTAACTAAAAATCCATTAGCATCGCCAAGCGTTCTAGGAATTAACGCTGGTGCCTCGATGTTGATTGTACTAAGTATTACATTTTTCCATTTACAATCACCTAATGCGACTATATGGCTTTCATTTATAGGAGCTACATTATCAGCGGTATTTGTATTTGGGTTAAGTTCAATAGGAAAAGACGGAGCAACACCATTAAAAATCACTTTAGCTGGTGTTTCAATTGCAGCGATGTTTAGCTCAATTACCCAAGGATTACTGGTAACAAATGAAGTAGCATTAGAGCAAGTATTATTTTGGCTAGCGGGTTCAGTTCAAGGTCGTTCACTTGATTCTTTACATATGGTACTACCATATATCGTAATAGCTTGGGTGATTGCACTTGCACTTGGTGGAAAGATTAACACATTCATGCTAGGGGAGGATGTATCTAAAGCTTTAGGCCAAAATACAGCTTTATTAAAAGTCACATTAGTCGTTTTAGTTATCATTCTAGCAGGTGGTGCTGTAAGTATAGCAGGACCAATAGGATTAGTTGGTATAATTGTCCCTCAAATAGTTAGAATGTTCGTTAAAAATGATTATCGCTGGATGATCCCATTTTGCGGTATTTTCGGGGCAATTTTACTTCTATTAGCTGATGTAGGATCTCGTTACATATTAATGCCAGAAGAAACGCCAGTTGGTATTATGACCGCAGTTATTGGGGCTCCATTTTTTATTTATTTAGCAAGAAAAGGCGGTACAGTAAAATGAACATGATCAAATTAAGAAACAAGTATTTTTCACTACTATTTAATAAACGATCATTTTCCGTTGTAATCATTGCACTTCTTTTATTGATCAGTTCATTTATAGTGAGCTTAACACTAGGTGACCGTTACATCTCTATTCCAAAAGTATTATCTGTTATTTTTGGTGAAGGGGAAAAAATAGATGAATTATTTATTCAAGCATTTCGAATGCCTCGGATCATCGTTGCAATTTTTGCTGGAATATCACTAGCAATCGCTGGAGCAATTCTACAAGGTTTAGTTAGAAATCCACTTGCTTCTCCAGATATTCTAGGGATTACAGGTGGAGCAGGAGCTGCTGTTGTATTATTTTTAGCTATTTTTAGTAATGACCGTACGAATCAATTAACAGTTAGTATAAAATGGTTACCGTTAGCAGCATTTATCGGTGCCATCATTAGTTTAATATTTGTTTATGCTTTTGCTTATAAAGATGGTGAATTAAGACCGCTAAGATTAGTTTTAGTAGGAGTAGGTTTCTCGGCATTAGCTCAGGCAACAACTTCATTCTTTATGATCATCGGACCGATTTTTAGAGCAACTGAAGCGAATATGTGGTTAACGGGAAGCGTATATGGAGCGAACTGGGAACAGGTTAAAATCATTACTATCTGGACTTTAGTTTTTATCGTGTTAGCTTTATCGTTTATTAGACATATCAATACGCAACAACTTGGAGATGACGTTTCAACAAGTTTAGGAGTTCAAGTAGAAAAAAATCGACTAATCTTGTTATTTATAAGCACAGCATTAGTAGCTGGTGCAGTTGCATTTGCAGGAGCAATCGCATTTGTTGGACTAATTGCACCTCATATTGCTCGGAGATTAGTAGGTGCTTCTTACGGTGCATTGATTCCCTTATCTGGAATAATCGGAGCCATTATGGTTTTAGTGGCTGATACAATTGGAAGAACTGTGTTTAGTCCAATTCAAATACCTGCTGGTGTATTTACTGCTGTAATTGGTGCACCATATTTTATCTATTTATTATTTAAGAGTGGAAAAAGGTGATAAGATGTCAACGAGCGCAATCGAAACAGAAAAATTAACGTTATCGTATGATGATCGTACAATTATAAACGAATTAAATTTTCAAGTCCCAAAAGGAAAAATCACAGTATTAATTGGGGCAAATGGGTGCGGAAAATCAACATTACTTCGTTCACTTGCAAGACTACTTCAACCAAAAAGTGGAACAATCTTACTTGATGGAAAAGAAATAAGTAAGCGACCTACAAAGGAAATTGCACGCAATCTTTCAATTCTGCCTCAAAGTCCTGTTGCACCAGAAGGTTTAACAGTTTTTCAATTAGTAAAACAAGGAAGATATCCATATCAAACTTGGTTAAAGCAATGGTCAAAAGAAGATGAAGAAAAAGTAAATCATGCCTTGAAAATTACAAATATGTATGAATTAAAGGATCAATTAGTCGATTCATTATCAGGTGGACAACGTCAACGTGCTTGGATTGCGATGACATTGGCTCAGGACACAGATACAATTTTATTAGATGAACCAACAACATATTTAGATTTAACACATCAAATCGAGATTTTAGACTTACTTTACGAATTAAATGAAAAAGAACAGCGTACAATTGTTATGGTACTACATGATATAAACTTAGCATGTCGATATGCACACAACGTTGTTGCGATTTCAAATGGTGAAGTATACGCAGAAGGAGACCCAGAAAACATTATTAATCAGAACTTAATCTGTGACGTTTTCTGTATGAACTGCGATATTGTGAAGGATCCATTATTCGGAACGCCACTTTGCATACCTCATGGCCGAGGAAGAAAAATAATTTAATCAATTTTAAAAAAGGTGTCCTAAAAGTAGGGCACCTTTCATTTAGTATGAGGTGAGAAGAATGACACTATCCGTTAATAATATAAGTGTAGATATACTAGGTAATCCGATTCTTAAAAATATATCTTTTCAAATAAAACAAGGCGAAATTTTTTGTTTAATTGGTACTTCGGGAGCAGGTAAATCAACGTTACTTCGTACATTCAATCGGTTACAAACAGTTAGTAATGGAGAAATTCAATTGAATGGGCAGTCTATTCATTCAATGCCTCCTCAAAAATTACGAAAAAGTGCAGTAATGATTTTACAAACTCCTTCATTATTTGAAGGTACTGTAGAGGATAATATTTTATTTGGTTTAAAGTTGAATAGTGGGTTTGATAAGAATGAATCTAAACTTTTGGCGACTTCCTTATTAGAAAAAGTAGGACTTGAGGGTCAACTATTAGAACGTAATTCTTTTTCTTTATCTATAGGACAACAGCAAAGAGTATCAATCGCCAGAGCAATTGCGATGAAACCTAGCATTTTATTATGTGATGAAATTACTTCAGCGTTAGACCCTCAATCTACTCTACATATACAAGATCTGTTAGTAACCTTAAAAAAAGAAGAAAATATGTCTATTATTGTTGTTACACATAATATGGATTTAGTTCAACAAATAGCTGATCGAGTAGGGTTACTGATTGACGGTAAATTAGTAGAAGTGAGTCCAGTTAATGAATTTTTTAATAATCCAAGCACAGAATTAGGGAAAAATTTTCTTTCTACAATTGCTTAAAGAGGTGAAATAATGGAAGGTAATTTGCATATTACAGGAGTATCTCTGACATTTTTATTAATTATTATTGCTATCGCATTATCCTATTATCAAAAACTTGGTGTTGAAAAAGACATTGGCGTTTCTTCAGTAAGGACCGTAATTCAATTAATGATAATGGGTTATGTACTTGAATACATACTGCAAATTGAACATTTTTTAATTGTCAACATTATTTTATTTTGTATGATTTTATTCGGTGCTCATACTTCGAGTAAAAGGTCACAACAAATTGAAGGAGCATTTTTTATATCTTTTATTAGTATTCTACTAGGTGTCATGATTTCTTTAGGAGTCGTGTTGGTAGCAAACAAAATTGCGTTGAAGGCTCAGTATGTTATTCCGATTTCAAGTATGATTATTAGTACATCAATGAACGCGAATAGTTTAGCATTAACGAGACTTAGAGCAGAAATTCAGGCGAATAAAAATCAAATAGAAGCTGCACTATGCTTAGGAGCAACAACTAAACAAGCATCAAATATTGTCATAAAAAATTCGATTAAAGCTGCCTTAATTCCATCTATTGATCGAGCTAAAACTGTTGGAATCGTTACATTACCAGGCTCGATGACTGGAATGATCTTTGCTGGCATTAGTCCTTTATATGCGATTAAATATCAATTGCTAATAGAATGTATTTTAATTAGTGCAATTGCAGTTAGTGTATTCTCCTCAACACTTCTATCCTATAGAAAATTCTTCACAAAAGACGATTCATTGAAATATGAAACGTTAGTAGAACAAGGATAAGGATAATGGGAGAAGGGGGTAAGTAAAAACTTTTCCTTCTCCCTTTATGCTAAATATTATCCGATTACTCTTAATTGTACATCCATGTTTCCTCTAGTTGCTTTTGAATATGGGCATACACCGTGGGCTGCTTTCACTAGTTCTACGGCTACTTCTGTTGGAACACCTTGTACTTTTACATCAAGTTGAGCAGCTAATTTGAATCCTCCATCAGCAGGGTCTTTACCGATTGTTATGTTTGCAATTACTGATGTAGATTCTAGTTTAATTTTTTGTTGGCGAGCTACTAAATTTAATGCACTGTCAAAGCAAGCTGAATAGCCAGCGGCAAAAAGTTGTTCAGGATTTGTTGCTCCACCAGGTCCGCCTAATTCCACTGGTGGTTTAAGTGATAAATTAATAAAATCATCTGATGAAATAACTCTTCCGTCACGTCCACCTGTAGCAGTTGCTGTAGCAGTATATAATTTTTCCATTACGATCTCTCCTTAATATAAATTATCTATTTTTTACTTTCATTTGCAGATTGAACTTTCTTTAATAATTCTTTTGTTTGGCTTAATATTGTTAAAAATTCCTCTTGAGTAGTATTACTTTCCTTGAAAAATTTCTCAGGTATACAGAAAGCTTTTTCTTTTAATTTAGTACCTTCTTCAGTTAGTGTAATAAATACTTTTCTCTCATCACTTGAATCACGGTTACGGAAAATTAGTCCCGCAGATTCCATTCGTTTTAGCATTGGTGTCAGAGTTCCTGAGTCTAAAAAAAGAGTCTCCCCAAGTTCTTTCACAGTTTGTTGATCTTTTTCCCAAAGTGAAAGCAATGCAAGATATTGTGGATATGTTATGCCGATCTCATCTAAGATTGGACGATATAATTTAGTAATTTCTCGAGAACAAGCATAAATTGAAAAGCATAATTGATTTTCAAGCAAAAGCTGATTTTCTTTATTCATTGATCAACATCCTTCTATATTAGTTGTGCACAATTTAATATGACACAATCATAATTGATGAGAGATAATTTTGCAAGCGATAATAACGATTATTTTTTACCAATTTTTTAATTTTGATTATTAATTGAGCAGGTTTGAAGTGAAAATCAGCTTATTCACAATAAAAAAGCCAGTCAATGTTCAATACATTAACTGGCTGTAAATTTAATTTTTTCTAGACCTAGAAATTAATGATGTTATTTGTAGCATTGTAATTGGTAAGGATGTTTTTTTATGATATGCCAAAAACTTAGGCGTCCAAGAATTAACATATTTCTCTTTAAAGCTTCTTAAACCTTGAAAGTGATATAAAAATTGTCCATATTGATAAATTTGCGCTGCAATTTTCTCACTTGTAAATGAATACTTAGATAGACCCACGTTTGCTAAAGGTGTCATACCGACATTAAAATAATGAAAATTTCTAGACCTGAACCATTCAATTAAGTTAACAAACATAAAGTCCATAATTCCTTTTGGAGCGTCAACTTTATGACGCATTAAATCAATTGAAATCGTTTGATCATTATAGTTTGGCATAATAGATGCAAAAGCAATCATTTTATTTTCATTATTTTTAATAATAGCTACAGGTGCAAGTTTGATGTAATTCTCATCAAAATAGCCAAGTGAAAACCCTTTTTCTTTTCGCCCTTTCAGCCACTCTTGTGATAATTCCTTTAATTCCATAAAGAATTCATTAGAATAAGGTGGTTCAATCATATCAAAACTATACTCTTCGCGTTCAAATTTATTGTAAAGTGCACGAATTCCTTTATTACGTTTTCCTGATAAAGTGAATGTTGAGATATCAGTAAATCCTTCTTCACCAAGTTTAAAGAAATCAAAACCGTTTTCATGTAAATAAGATAGTGAATTTGAGTTTACTTGGTAGAAGACGAGTGTATACCCAAATTGATCAGCATAGTTTAATAATTCCTCAATAGCAGGATATAAACGAGATTTTTCACCAACCGGATCACCTAAAATAACTAATTTGTCTGCATATGGCTGAAAAATAAATAATACTGTCTCATCCTGAGCCCAGAATAAATATTTATCATGTAAAAAAACCAAATGTGAAAGCTCTGTACCACCATACTTATTAAAATGTTCTTTTATTTTTTCTTCTTCAGCTTTCGTATTTATAAATTCAAATTGTTTTCTTTTAACTTTAAAAAATGCGATATAAAAAAATAGTAAAGCAGCTGCAAAACCAAGAACTGCACTAATAACGATATCTCTCGAATTCACAAGTATATAAGGTAAATATTTAGCAGGTATTTTCACATTTGTTTGAGGTAGATTGATATAAGCAATAAGTAAATAACTACCTAAAAAGAAAAATAAAATAAAATTATCAACAATAAGCTTACCCCAAGTTAAAACGAAGCTTTCTCTATAAAATTGTTTCTTTGAAATAAATAATATAAAAGCAACTGTTAATACAAAAAGAGCTTCTTCATAATCTAAACCTTTTGAATACGTTGTAACTGCCCCAACAATTAACATGAATAGTGTAATATACCATGCTCTTTTATCTTTATAATCAATTCCACGAGAGAGTCCTAACAAGGTAAAGCCTGCTGTGACCGAGATTAAATGTGAAATATTAATAATTGTCGAAGGTAAAATTAAATTTAAAAGACTAATTCTAAAAAGCATGCTTGGCACAGCAGCAGAAACTAATAGAATTACGCCAGATAAAAATACCAAAATCGTTAAAAGTTTATGCCCCAAATAAGTAGAAATTTGATTTGGAATATTATTAAATGATTGATTTATTTTATTCCATAATAATTTAAGAGCTAAAATAATACCGCAAGCAAACGGGAAAAAGAAATAACTGAAACGATAAATCAATAAAACAAGAAGTGTCGTTTCCTTATCGATTCCAAAGTATGTAAAACCTAGTAGGAAAATAAAATCAAAAGATCCAAGACCGCCTGGAATCATACTTAAAAGAGCTGCAACAGAGGCCACTAAAAAAACAGGTAATACCTCTATGAGTGAAATATCGATATGTAAAAATAAACAAATGAAGTAAATGAATAATAAAATAAAAGACCATTCACATAAGGAAATGACAACTAGTGAAAGCATATATTTTGCGGAAAAATTCTCCGAGAAAAAATTACGTTTTAAATAAACGACTAAAAACATAACCGGGAAATAACAAATTGCAATGATAATAGCGATATATAAATACTTATATTCATTTAAAAATGATAAATCAAATATTCCAGTAAATAAAACTAAGCTCAATATCGATAATCCAGAAAGTAAGAATATCGTTACACTACTCACTGCTTTAACAATTTCTGGACCGGTACGATCTTTTCGATAAAATAGAGTTCGAATGGTAGTACCTGCAACCCCACCAAGACCAATTAGGTTTGAGGAAGTATTCGCAAGCCAAGCTACCATTAATATTTTTCGAAAACTGAAATCTAATTTTAATAGTCTTACAAGTACGAAGTCATATAAAAACATTGGAGATACGGCTAATATACCTAATGCAAAAATCAAAAAGTACTGTATTAATGTAAGAGACTCCATATAGTTAAAGAACATTTTAAAGTCGAAGTTTAAAAGTACATTTTTTCCAACAAATATAAATGTAACAAGTAATATTGAGATGAAAAATAGTTTAAATAAACCTACTTTACTAATCCGAATCTTATTCATAAGACACTCCTGAAGTTAATATTCAACAAATAAAATAATAGTTATTAGCTTTAGTATTCCATATTATTCCACTATTTAACAAGAAGAATATTAACACGTCTTAGAAAATTTAATAACTTATTATTTTGGAGATAAAAAGTTAATTAGATTTTAATTTTCAGGACGATTTTGCGATTAGCATTAATGAAAATAAGACGTAAATTTTCACTACCGATGCTCGTTTTCAGTGGAGCGAGACCCAAGACTCCTCGTCGTGCCTACTGGGGCTCAGGATTCCCCATTTTCCATAGGAGCCATGGCAGTAAAGTTCAATAATGAGAGTACTATTTTATGATTTATAGAATATTTATAAATGATAATATTTAAATGGGTTTTATATAAAAAAGGGGCCTCTTATTTGGAGGAGTAAAGAATTACAAACCTCTTGTAGAATATTTAAATGATCAAATAAAAGAAATTGTTAAATAACGATTAGAGCATCTAACACTAACTTTTTTCTAGTTGACTTTATAGCTGAATAAGAGTGTAATCGATGATGCAAGCTAAGGAGAGTAAGAAAGAAGTATTTTAATTTGATAGTAATTTTACGGGACTTTTTCAAGGGGGAATTATAATTGAATATAACAAATTTTTTAATTATCCTTGGATTCATTTTTTTTGCCTTAATACTTTTAGTTTTAATAATAGGTACACTATATTTGTTTTTTATAGATCGCAGACAGAAGCAGCATCCAATACTCCGTAATTACCCAGTAATAGGACGAGTTAGGTACTTCTTAGAAACTATTGGACCTGAGTTACGTCAGTATTTATTTAACAATGACCTAGAAGGTAAACCTTTTTCTAGAGATGAATATGAACATATTGTCAAAAAAGCAAAATATAAACGAGATGTCCTTGGGTATGGTTCTAAAAGAGATTTTGAAGAAAAAGGGTATTATATTAAAAATTCGATGTTCCCTAAACTGTCAGAAGAATTAAAAATGGACGAAAAAATAAATGTAACAACAAACCGATATTTATTGATTAAAGAGCCTTTATTTACCCAGAAGGAGGAAAGATTAGAGAAGAATGATTCACTTGCATTTTTATTGGATGATAGTGATGCAATTGTGATAGGTAAAAACACGAGGTATCCTTTTATTGTAAAAGGCCAGATTGGTATGTCTGCTATGAGCTATGGATCCTTAGGTGAAAAGGCTATTACTGCACTCTCAGAGGGATTAGCAATTGCCAAGGGGACATGGATGAATACAGGTGAGGGTGGTTTATCTGAATACCATCTAAAGGGTGGTGTTGATATTATCATGCAAATTGGCCCAGGTTTATTTGGTGTTAGAGATAAAGAGGGGAATTTTAATTGGGATGCCATGAAAGAAAAAAGTAAAATTCCTGAAGTAAAAGCTTTTGAACTTAAATTAGCTCAAGGTGCTAAAACACGCGGTGGACATATTGATGGGGAAAAGGTAACAGAGGAAATTGCAAGAATAAGAATGGTAGAACCGTTTAAATCTATTGATAGTCCTAATCGTTTTCGAGAGTTTCAGGACTTTCCTTCTTTGTTTGACTTTATAGAACAAATCCGAGAACAAACAGGAAAACCAGTAGGAATGAAAGTGGTTATTGGAAGTGGTCATGAAGCTGATGAATTAGCAAAACATATAAAAAGTACTGGGAAAGGCCCTGACTTTATTACAGTAGACGGCGGTGAAGGGGGGACAGGTGCCACATACCAGGAACTGGCGGATAGTGTAGGGTTGCCAATTAAATCTGCATTACCATTAATGGATAATGCTTTAAGAAAATATGGCGTACGTGACCAAGTTAAAATAATAGCTTCAGGAAAATTATTTTCGCCTGATCGAGTAGCAATTGCACTAGCAATGGGGGCTGATCTTGTTAATATCGCAAGAGGATTTATGATTACGATTGGTTGTATCCAAGCATTAAAATGCCACTCCAATGCATGTCCAGTCGGTGTGGCCACAACAGATCCTGATTTACAAAAAGCCCTTGTCATTGATGAAAAAAAATATCGAACAGCTAATTATCTAATTTCAATGCGTGAAGGTTTATTTCGGTTAGCTGCAGCTGCAGGTTTGGATTCCCCTGTCCACTTTCAAAGTGAACATGTCGTTTATAAAGATGAAAAAGGGAAAGTGTGGTCACTGAAGGAAATTTATCACTCAATGGTAGAAAAAGTAGATTAATAATAGTACCTTTACTATACGTATTTTTCGCCGCTAGACCGGACTTTATCAGAAATAGTTTTTTAGGCTCTTAATAGTTGAACAAAGATAGACTACTTAGGTAGTCTTTTTGTGCGACGGGCAGTCGCATAGGGTGCTGACCTAGTCAGCGCCCTTCATTTATTTAGACAGAGAAGTTTAACAACCGTTAAGATTGTAGTTTTCACCTAAAAATTATTAAGTCGTGCTTATAGCCTATTCCGCAAACTCCCAAATCTACATATATTATAAAGATTCGAAAGCCCAAAATAGCATAATACGTTATTCAAAAGGGAGGAAAGTTATTATGACCATCTACAACCATGTACCTTATATTTATAATGAATATTATAGAAATCCACAGCAAGCTGTAAATCCACAACAAATTCTAACACTAATAAACCCAGCTGTTAGTCACGGATTAAAAGAAGCACAACACCTTGGCTATCAACATGCATTAACAGAAGCAGTTGCTATAGGATATTTGATGGGAAAAGGTTACGATTATAATACTGCTTGGAAAACTGTTGAATCTTGGTGGAGACCACCGGGAACGCCTTTACCTACTCCATATTAAAATTTAAAAAGTTGTTTGAATATTTTCATAGCTAAAGAGTATTTTTGAGGAATCATTATTTTAGGAGATTCCTTTTTTGCGTTTTTGGATGTATATATAATATTTGATTTATTTTTTTTGATTGGAATTGGTATTTTGATTTTCCGAATTGGAACAATATTGGATTAGGTTGCTCTTTACTTATATCATCTAGTTTTTAAATAAGATTTAAGTAATTAGGATTCTATTATAGTACGTATCTAAAGTATAATTTAGTTGTACAAAAGAAATCGACTGCAAAGTCGATTTTTTTTATTGAGATAATTGGTAGGTATTTTGAAGAAGGGATTTGTAAACGAACATTGAATGATTAGTTACATATGAAAAAAATGTAAAATTTTAGATTTGAGTGAATACAAAGGAGGAATCTAACCTGAGCGAACTTGAACTGATTAATACATACAAAAACGAGCTTCAAAATTACTCTTCGGAACAGTTAAGGTATAAATCTGAAGAGGCGGTTTGGTCTATTGGTCAAATGTATGACCATTTAATTATTTGTGCCCATGAATATCTCGATAGCATGGAAACTTGTACCACATTAAATGATGAACAACCCTTTGGGAAAACGGAATTTGGTGAGCATTTATATAAGATTGGGGGATTTCCACCAATTAAAATTAAATTACCAGATGAACTAAATGATCCACCTAATAATTCAGATAGTAAGGACGAGCTGATCAGCAGAATCGATCAAGTCATTCTAAGGTTGAGCCATTGGGAATCGAAAGTGGATAATATAAACCCAAATTATAAAGTCAAGCATGGAGGGTTCGGCTGGCTAAATGCAAGGGAATGGTATGATTTGGTTTATATGCATTTTCGTCATCACTTGCGTCAAAAAAGTGAGTTAGAACAAAGGCTTGTTAAGTGACGGGCCTCAGGTGTGTCTTTTGAATGCATTCTTTAAACTAACCGAAATGATAATTTTTATAAATTTAGTTTTTATTATTTTACGAAGAAATAAGGATTTTAAATAGATAAAAAAATAGATAAAACAAAAAGACAAATAATAATAGGGGATGAACAATGAATAAAAATCGGTTGGAAGCTTTTAGTGACGGTGTACTTGCTATCATTATTACAATTATGGTCCTAGAGATTAAGATTCCCCACAGTCCGGATATACATGACTTAATACAACTTTTCCCAACCTTTCTTAGTTATTTACTTAGTTTCATTTATGTAGGTATTTACTGGAACAACCATCATCATATGATACACACTATTCAAAAGGTGACAGGATCAATAATGTGGGCAAATCTTCATTTGCTTTTCTGGTTATCCTTAATTCCTTTTGCTTCTGGTTGGATGGGAGAAAACCATTATAAGCCTTATCCGACAATGCTTTATGGGGTAATACTCTTAATGGCCGCAATAGCTTACTTCATATTACAAGGTATAATTATCCAAAAAGAGGGAAAGAATTCAAAGTTAAAACAGGCTGTAGGTAACGATTGGAAGGGAAAAGCTTCAGTGGTTTGTTACTTATCTGGAGTTTGCACCTCTTTGATTTGGCCTTGGTTCGCTCAAATAATTTATGTAATCGTTGCAATTATGTGGTTATTACCGGACCGTCGAATAGAGAAAGTTATGCAAAGTAAGTAAACAAGTTGTTTTTTTACAATGATTTTGTTTTAAATTAATGACTTTATAAAAAGTGAGGGAGTTAATTATGATGATAAAAGGTTTCGGGGGAATATTTTGGAGGACTAAAAATCTGGATGCTTTAAAAAATTGGTACAGTAAAGTATTGAATGTTGAAATAGAAAATTGGAATGGGACTATTATTAAACCCGATTCTGAAAATGAAACGATCTTTTCTTTCTTTACTGAAGATGACAGTTATTTCCCATCAGAACAGCAAGTGATGTTAAATTTTCAAGTTTATAATCTAGACGAGATGATTAAGCATCTTGAACAAGTGGGTGTACCTCTTGCAAAGGAAAAAGAGATTAGTGATTATGGTAAGTTTGTTTGGATTAAAGATCCAGAAGGTAGATTGGTTGAACTTTGGGAAAAATAACCTGCGCTTGAACTTAAGAAAGGATTGCTGCGGCAATCCTTTTTTCTTTTTCACGAAGTGGTGGTTTGGATTATCTAAAATCAACTAGGAAAAGATTTTTATACTTATCATAATGGTCTTTTATTGGCCCAGTATATTTAAACAAAAGACATATTAGTTTCTTTAAGAAGTAAAATAGTTTACAATTTAGTAGTTGAATTGTAATTTAAGTAATATACATAAAATTAAATGACCATAGATCGCTGAGTTCAATTGAGTGTTTCTTCTATATATAAAGGGACATTTCAATTTTGAAGCGGGGGAACCAATTTTTGTGCAATTGTACTTTGGGGTGAATCCTTTTTAGGTAGGGCTACTTTTTAGGTCCGAATCCGACAGCTAACCTCGTAGGCGTGTAGGGAGAAGGTTTCCAAAATGATGTCTTATTAAGGCACTGGAGATTTTCCCAGTGTCTTTTTTGCATTCAATTTTGATAAATGAAGAAGTAAGTGGGGGTTATGAGGTGCTAGAAATGTATATATTTGGTGGGATTCTTATTTTAACTATGTTAATGGCAGCATTTATGACTCGTAAGGATTCTGTAGTAGATGATGAAAATGGAAAAGATAGATGTGGAAAGTCAGGGAATAGGAAGAGAATCGTTAGAGAGAGAAAATCAGGTAAAGTCGTGAGAATAGATTGAGTATTGTAGAAGATCACGAATTAAAAATAAGTCGAGAAAACTTTTAAAACTTCCTTAAGAGAGTGGTCAATTAAGCCATTCTCTTTTTTTGTAGTTAGTTTTGGTTTCTTAATTCATATTTAGTTCATAATGAGTTTATATAATATGTACATAATTATTTGTAAATGTAAGTAGGTGAATTTATTGAATCATGTAAAAGTATTAGTTGTCGATGATGATGCAAATATTCGGGAGTTAATCTCTATTTTTTTAAGTGGTGAAGGCTATACGGTTATTGAGGCTGAAAATGGTCAAGAAGCATTAACGTTACTGGAAGAAAATAATATTCAAATAGTAGTAGTTGATGTGATGATGCCTGAAGTAGATGGATATGAGCTGACAAAAGAAGTTAAAAAGTATTATGATATTCCGATTTTAATGGTCACAGCAAAAGGTGAATCTCAAGATAAATTAAAGGGCTTTGATCTTGGGGTAGATGATTATGTTGTAAAGCCTTTTGATCCTTTGGAAATCGTAGCCCGTGTCAAAGCTCTATTAAGAAGATTTCAATTACTATCTGATAAAAATATTTTTGTAGGTAATTTAACAATTAATCAAGTTAAATATGAAATTTCGGCGAATGATCAATCAATTACGTTACCATTAAAGGAATTCGAATTATTGTTTAAGCTCGCAAGTCAAGCTGGAAGAATTTTTACGAGGAATGATTTGATTGAGCAAATATGGGGACTTGATTATGAAGGAGATGAACGCACAGTTGATGTGCATATAAAGAGAGTACGAGAGCGACTAAGAGAGTTAAAGGCTACAGTCGAAATCGTTACAATAAGAGGTTTAGGCTATAAATTAGAGGAAAATCACACATGAAAAGCATGTATACGAGATTGGTTTTAATCTTTATTTCAGTTATTTTGCTGAGTTTAGTCATTACTTTTTTTATCGCTTCAAAATACTTTATAAAACACGTTGAAACAGAAGTACAAAGTGATTTAAAAGATGTTGGTGAAAATTTTATTTCCATATACTCTAAACCAGATAATCAAAATGGAGTAGATGCGACATTACAGATTCTTAGTAAAAATTTTTATATAACACTGTATGATGAGTCGGGTAAAATCGTTTTAAGAAATACAGCACTAAAAAAGAACAACATAAAAAAAGTACAAGTATTAAACGTACTAAACAAAAGTAATGTTCAAACAAAAGGTAATCCTTATCTCATAGGCCTCCCTTTTGAAAAGGCTGGGCATGAATATGCATTATTTATTCAGCCCAATATTGATCGTGGGTTCTTTAAAATGCGTAGAGTTTTATTTTTTAGTTTGCTTACAACATTAATAATTGGATCAGTGACATTTTTATTTGTTGCTAAGTTATTAGTAAAGCCAGTAAAAGAGCTAATTCGTGCTACAAAAGAACTGGCAAAAGGTAACTATGACGTACAAGTAACGATTAAACGTAAGGATGAAATTGGACTACTCGCTTCAAACTTTAATCTGATGACGAATAAATTAAACAAGCTAGAAGAAATGAGAAGTGAATTTGTTTCAAATGTTTCTCATGAAATTCAATCACCGCTAACATCTATTAAAGGATTTGCAAAGGTTTTAAGAAATAAGCAATTAACTGAAGAGAAAAAGGAACATTATTTATCCATTATTGAGGCAGAGAGTGAACGTCTTTCTATGATGAGTGAAAGATTATTAAAGCTAGCTTCATTAGATTCTGAGCAACATCCATTCCAGCCTACGACCTACAAATTAGATGAACAAATTCGAAAAATTATATTGGCATTAGAGCCACATTGGGAAAGTAAAAAGCTTCAATTAGTATTAAATTTACCACAAACAGAAATAGTAGCAGATCGTTTACTTCTTGAACAAGTTTGGATTAATTTACTTCAAAATGCGATTAAGTTCTCAAATATAGCTGGGTACATTAAAGTAGATATTTTGGAATTGGATCATAATATTCATGTCCTCATTAGCGATAGTGGATTAGGAATAAGTAAGGAAGATATTGAACGGATATTTGAACGTTTTTATCAAGCAGACCGTTCTAGAAATAAAAAAGGAACTGGGCTTGGTCTTTCGATTGTTCAAAAAATTATCGAAATACATCATGGGAAAATAGAAGTTGAAAGTGGTGTTGGAAAAGGAACCAGCTTTACGATTATCCTACCGAAGAGCTTGTAAAATTAAAAAGTTCAAATTATGTTCTTAATTGTTCATATTCTGTTCATATAGATTTGATAAACTAACCACGTATTAGAATTGTAACCAATCGAAAGGGGAAATAAATACATTATGTTTGCTGGCTTAACGAAATTAAGTTTGAAGAACACAATATCAGTTATTATTTTAAGTGTTCTTGTTTTAATAGGGGGAATTTATTCTGCCCAAAAAATACAAATTGAAACATTTCCTGATGTTTCATTTCCAGCTGTCGCAATACAGGTAGTATACCCTGGTGCATCATCTGAGGATATAGAAACTGAGGTCACTAAACCAATCGAATCAGGTTTAATGAAGCTTGAAAACTATGATCAGTTAACAAGTACTTCAAGTGAAAATATGGCTTCAATCTTTTTGATTTATCCTTTTGGATCGGATATGGATAAGATTGAAAAAGACGTTGATAATGTAATCAATAAAACAAAGTTACCTGAAAAAGCAGAAGCGACAGTTCAACGAATTGCGATGGATTCTGCTCCTATTTATCAAGTTGCAATTGCAAATAACGGTCAAGTAAAAGATTTGCAACAATCAATTGAAAAAGATTTACTTCCCCAAATTAAAAAAATCACTGGCGTTAGTGATGTAAGTCTTCAAGGAACAAAAGATGAAGAAATTCAAATCGTTGTAGATAATAAAAAAGCTGAAGAAAAAGGGATTTCTTTAGACACTATTAAAACAGCAATTCAAGGTCTAGATTACGCAGTGCCATTAGGGTCTGTTGAGAATAATGGAAAAACAGTATCTGTTCGAATGAAAGGTACGTTAAACTCAGTCGATCAAATCAAAAAAACAGTTTTATCTAGTGCAGCTGCCCAAAGTACACAAATGGGTACGATGACTCAGGGGGCACAACTAGGTAGAAGTGCAGGACAAGCACAAACAGTAATGCCAAAAAATGTTACTGTTGCAGACATTGCAGATGTAAAAGTAGTATCGGTTCAAGATCAAATTTCTAGATATAACGGTAAAGAAAGTTATATTTTATCTGTTTCTCAAACACAAGATTCAAATACAGCGGATGTAGCAACATCTGTTAAAAAAGAAATTAAATCATTTAAGAAAGACAATAATGTAGAAACGCATGTCATTATGGATAACGGTAAAGAAATCGAGAAATCCGTTAGTTCTTTAATTAAAGAAGGTCTATTAGGTGCGTTATTTACAGTAGTCGTTATTCTGTTATTCTTAAGAAACATTAGAGCGACAATCATTTCAATTTTATCACTACCAATTTCAATCTTTGCAACAATATCAGTATTAAATTCATTGGGTTATACTTTGAACATTATGACTTTAGGTGGTCTAGTTGTTGCAATTGGACGTATTGTTGATGATAGTATCGTTGTAATTGAAAATATATACAGATGGAAACAACAAAAAGGTAATCAATATAAGAAAAAAGAAATGGCATTATATGCAACTAAAGAAGTAATTGGTGCCATTGCATCATCTACATTTGCAACTGTAGTAGTATTTTTACCTTTAGCATTTGTAAGTGGTATTATTGGAGAATTCTTTAGACCATTTGCTATTTCAGTAGTAGTTTCGATTTTAACTTCTCTAATTGTTGCGATCATTTTAATTCCAACATTAGGAGCAAAATTCTTATCAAAACCATTAAAAGAGCACAGTAATGATACTCGTTTTATGAGAGGCTACGAAAAGTTACTTCGTTCGGCATTAAAACGTAAATTGATTGTTATCTTATTATCAATCGTTTTATTAGCTGGTTCATTATCGATGATTCCTTTATTAGGATTCTCGTTCTTACCTGGTAGTGTAAATAAAACACTTCAAGTGACAGCAACTCTACCATCAAATAGTACTGTGGACCAATCAAATATAGTTGCAAAAGAATTAGAAAAATACTTTGCAGATTCAGACCTAATTGACAGTGTACAAGCTACTGTTGGTGGTAAACGTGATTTTATGATGAATATGGATGGTGGCAAAAATAAAGCAATCTTCCAAATCAATCTAAAAGATGGAAAGAACATGGATAAAGAACTTTCAAAAATCAATAAAGAAGTTCCTTCTATTGTTGATGCGAAAGTAAAAGGTACAACAATCACAGCAAAAGAACTTTCTCAAAATGGTCCTCCAACAGGGAACAATATTGATGTAAATTTATATTCTGCTAACTTTAATGATCTAAAAGAAGCAGCATCAAAAATTGAAAAAGAATTAAATAGTGATGATCGTCTGAAAAATGTTTCTAATAATTTAAAAGATGTACAACCTAAATTAGAAATTACATTAAACGATAAAGCACGCGATGAAAATATTTCAATGTTCCAAGTTATGGGAGCTATTAATGAAAAAATTAACGACGTTGAAATTGGTGATTACGATTTAAACGGAGAAACAAATAAGCTTACTGTAGGTTATAAAAATAAAGCAACTTCAAAAGAAGATATTGAAAAAATTAAATTTATGACTGCAACAGGTCCGAAAGAAGTAAAAGATTATGTTACAATTTCTCAAAAGGATGCACCTGTTTCAATCAACCATGAAGATGGAAAAATGTATGCATCAGTAAGTGCGGTTGTAAAAGGTAAAGACACAGCAGCAATTACAAAAGAAGTAACAAATCACTTAAATAAAATTGATTTACCAAAAAGCGTTGATATGAAAATCGGCGGCGGTTTAGATATGATTACAGATGGATTCAGTGATTTAGGATTAGCAATGGTAGTTGCTGTTGGATTAGTATTCTTAATCATGAGCATGACATTTGGTGGTTTAAGAACACCGTTTGTTATTTTAACATCATTAATCTTTGTACCAGTCGGAGCTTTCTTAGCGTTATTTATTGGCAAGCAAACACTATCAATGAGTGCAATGATTGGACTATTAATGTTGATCGGTATTGTAGTAACGAATGCGGTTGTATTATTAGACCGTGTCGAACATAACCGTAAAAATGGATTAGATATAACTGACGCATTAATTGAGGCTTCAAAGACAAGATTACGTCCAATCCTAATGACAGCATTAGCGACAATTCTTGCATTAGTACCAATGGCCCTTTCAAATTCAACATCTGGCTTAATTTCGAAAGGTTTAGCAGTAACTGTAATTGGTGGTTTAACAACTTCAACATTCTTAACACTAATCATCATTCCAGTTATTTATAAGTTAGTAAGCAAAAAGAAAAAGATTGAAGAATAATTGATGAAGTGTGCCTCACATAAATAGTGGGGCACTCTTTTATATTTAAAACAAAACTCTGTTAAATGAAAAACTAAAAAAGAGCTTAGGCACAAACGCTGCCTAAGCTCCTCGTATTATTTAGGTTCATAATCAAAATGTAATTCATTATTTTCATTTACAATTACGTTTAAATTATAATCTTTAAAATACCATAAATCTGTTTCGTTTATAAAATAGACAACGTTATCAATAGTAATAGATTCCCCGATGTCTACAGGTTGTTCTTTAGTAACTCCTAAAGAATAGCCTTTATGTATTGTACTATTTCCACCGTATCGCGCGAAAAAACGAATTGTATCTCCTTCTTTTACATTCATCTCATCTTGAAACCATTTTAATGCATCTTCAGAAATTGTAATTTTCATTGTAACCGACCTTTCTTTATCTTATAAAAATATTATAGTATGAATGTGAAAAACTATACAGAAAAGTGATGTTAAGTGTAAAAAGTGCTGAACGAAATCGTAATTAGAATAAGAGAAGAAAACCCTCATCAGGTTTTCTTCTCTTATTGAAGTATTTTGGGACAGTCGCTTAAGACTAATCTATTTTATTTTTTGAAAAATGATAGTATGTTGTTTTTAAATAGAATAAATAGTGAAATGACGACAAATCCATAATAGACGATTTGTTCAACTAGTGGTGTAGCATCTACAAATGAGAAAATTCCTTCAGTAAATACTTTTCCACCAAAGAAAATTAATAGAATACCTAGTAAAGTAAAAATGACTTTAATATTTAAATTAATTGTAGTTTTGATAAATAAATATGCGATTAAGACAGCTGCAATAATACCTAGTAAAATAGAAATCATACCAACAAAAGCGATGGATTGTGCATTTGACAAAACAAACAGTACAAGCTCTAAGCCTTCACGGATCACAAACACGCTTGCCATTAAAAATAATGAAATACTACTATCTTTAATTTTAACTTCTGATTTTAGCTTATCTGAAATATTAATGCTACTTTGACCACTTAACCAATAGATAAAATAGAAGATTAGCGATGCTGCAATTAATTGGATTACACCTTCAATAGTATGTTCAACATTTCCATCTAGTTCACCGAATGTTGTAAATAAGAAAAATCCGGCAAAAATACTAACTAATACTCCAAGTATTGTACCGTAAATTACTGACTTAATTAAATGCTCTTTTTTACTCTGAATTAAAGTGATGAGTAAGAACCCGATTACTAAGGAAACCTCAAGGCCTTCTCGCAAAGCTATTAAAAAATTAGCATTCAACTCACTATCATCCTCCCGAATATATTTAAATCTACTAACTAGACTATTCGGTAATAGTAGAAACGGACACTATTTTATTAATAAATAGGCATAATAAGTTATGTGGTAAAATTAATTAATATAAAATAGCCTAAAATGTGAATTTTAGAAGGGGAAAAAATGGAATCTTTTACAAGTAGAGCGATTGAAATTATTAAAAATATACCACCAGGAAAAGTAATGACTTATGGTCAAGTTGCAAAATTGGCAGGAAGTCCAAGAGGAGCTAGACAGGTTGTAAGAATCTTACACTCGATGGGCCAAAAATACCAATTGCCATGGCATAGAGTTATAAATGCTAAAGGTGAAATAGGAATCCAAGATGAAGAAGGATTTTTAAGGCAAAAGCGTTTCCTCCAAAACGAAGGGGTCAAATTTGCAAGCGAGAGAACTATTAACTTGAAGGAATATCAAGTAAGTGTAGTTCTTGAGAAAGAAGATGTGGATTTAATTTAGGATGAAAGAAAAGGTGCATTTTAACTAGATAGATTTAGAATGGGATTGCTACTCAAAATTCATTAGTAAATGGATTTTGGGTATTTTTTTCACTAAGAAAAATGGTGAATACTCGATGTTGTAGCCAATTCTATAAATAAAGTATACGTGCAACTACGACTCTGTCTTCACTTAAAAGCTCGTCAATCGACGAGTTTTCTTTATTTGAAAATCACTATAATTAAAACATTGTTACGCACAATGTTGTTGTGAAATTGGAAGAATGTTATGTCAAAAGTGTTACCCTTGAATACTTTACAATGAAACATTGTTTTGTTATACTCGTGTCAGGAGGAATGTCATATGAGTGAAGAATTAATTTCCAAAAAAGACTTACTACAACTTACAGGCATATCGTACGGACAACTTTATAGATGGAAAAGGAAAAACATTATTCCTGAAGAGTGGTTTATGAAAAAATCAAGCTTTACTGGACAGGAAACGTTTTTTCCAAAACAGAAAATTTTGGATCGGATTGAAAAAATAAAAGAGTTGAAGGATGATCAATCATTAGATGATATTGCTAGAGTGTTTTCAATCAATGAAGAAATCGTTTCTGATCGTGGGAATGCTACTTTATCTTTGGAGCAAATCCCTAAACAAGTCGTACAAATATATCAATCACTTTTTCCAAATACTAAATTAGAGCATTTAGGTACGGTTCAACTATGTTCATTACTTTTTGTAAACGAGTGGCTTTCAAAAGGGAGTGTAACAATAGATGAAATAAAGCAATTTTTAAATTTGGTTGAAACGCATAAAAACCAAATTAACTTGGATGAAGCGACTGTCATTTATATTCGGAAATTTGGTATGGGTACATGGATTATTGGAAATCAACATGAAACGTTTGTTGATCAAAAGGATTCGATCTTAATCAATGTTACTCTCTCGAGCTATTTAAATAAATCGATTAAATAAATTAATGGAGGAGAGATTATAGTGAGCGTGCAAGCAAAGCAGGATGCGATTATTAACGGTTCTGGAACAATTGGTACTGGCAAATACGATGACGTTAGAATTAGTGGAAGCGGACGTATACTTGGTGATATTTTTTGTCATGAAGTGAAGGTAAGTGGCTCAGCAAAATTCAATGGAAAAGTCGAAACTGAATATTTTAATTGCAGTGGAAGCGCTAAATGTCTAAGTGATGTTGATGCAAAAAAAATAAGTGTCAGTGGATCGGCTTCGATTGATGGTAAAGTTTCTGGTGGAGATGTGAATGTTAGCGGTAGCTTTAAAACAAAGGGTGACTTAAATGTTCAAAGTATTAATGTTTCAGGCTCAATGAAAACGACAGGAATAGTGAAGGCTGAGGTAATTACTGTAAAAGGATCACTTTCTACAGAAAAAGGATCTGAATGTGAAGTATTTACAGCTAAAGGTCACTTGTCAATGAATGGTTTATTAAATGCAGAAAACGTAAAAATTACTCACGGTGGATTTGGCTATTTACCTCATAATGGATTTAGCTATATACCTGAAATTGGTGGAGAAACGATTGAAATTAGTCGATTCGATGACAATAATATATTTTCACGTGTTTTTACTAAACTTTTTAATAATCGATTGAACTTCAAATCAGATGTAATTGAGGGAAGTGCTGTAAAGATTGATTATACGACAGCGAGCGTAGTACGAGGAGATGCTGTAACAATTGGACCAAAGTGTGTAATCGACCTTGTGGAATATACAGAAGATGTTCAGATACATCCTTCAGCAAAGGTAAAGGATGTAAAGAAAATAGAACTATAAGCGGCTTAAGGGATATCCTGAGTTGCTTTTTTTTGTTTCCGTAAAAACGGGTTTTATAATAAAGCTGCGAGGCAGTTAGAATTGAAAGTTCTAATAAGATGCAAGCTTTCTCTTTATTTCGGTTATTGAACTATAGTTAGTAGAATGTTAAGATAATAATGTGCAAACGGTTGCAATGAAATTGTATTTATTTTTTATTGAAGGCTACTAATATAGTCAATATTGAAAACGCTTTTATGTATTTGGAGGAGAGAGATTATGAAAAATCAAAGTTGGTGGAAGGAAGCGGTTGCTTACCAAATTTATCCACGTAGCTTTATGGATTCAAATGGTGATGGAATTGGCGACTTAAGAGGTGTAATTTCGAAATTAGATTATTTAAAGGAACTCGGTATAGATGTTATTTGGATTTGTCCATTTTACAAATCACCAAATGATGATAATGGTTACGATATCTCGGACTATCAGGACATTATGGATGAGTTTGGCACAATGGCTGATTTTGATGAGCTATTAGAGAATGTTCACGAAAGAGGAATGAAGTTAATTTTAGATTTAGTAGTCAATCATACTAGTGATGAGCATCCTTGGTTTTTAGAATCTAAAAAATCTAAAGATAATCCTTATAGAGACTACTATATTTGGAGAGAAGGAAAAAAATCAGGTCATGAACCAAATAACTGGGAAAGTATTTTCGGTGGATCTGCATGGGAATATGATGAAGCAACAGAAGAATATTTCTTACACTTATTTTCAAAAAAACAGCCTGATTTAAATTGGGAGAACAAAGAAGTAAGACAAAAAGTATATGACATGATTAATTGGTGGTTAGATAAAGGAATCGACGGTTTCAGAGTAGACGCAATCAGTCATATAAGAAAAAGACCAGGTTTTCCAGATATGCCAAATCCAAAGAAAGAGAAATATGTGGCAAGCTTTGATATGCACATGAATCAAGAAGGAATTCACAAATATCTGGATGAACTAAAACGTGAAACATTTGATAAATATGACATCATGACAGTCGGGGAAGCAAATGGTGTAACAACGAAAGATGCACACCTGTGGGTTGGAGAAAAAGAAGGTAAGTTCAATATGATTTTCCAATTTGAAAGTTTAGATCTTTGGAAGAAAACAGATGAATCTGAAACTTCGATCGCCGATTTAAAAGAAGTACTTACTAAATGGCAAACTGGTTTAGAAGGATATGGATGGAATGCTTTATTTATTGAGAACCATGATATACCTAGAGCAGTCAGTACATTAGGAAACGATGATGAAGCATTTTGGAAAATTTCAGCAAAAGCTATTGGGGTAATGTATTTCTTTATGCAAGGAACGCCATTCATTTACCAAGGGCAAGAAATTGGAATGACAAATGTTCATTACACATCAATCAACGATTATAATGATGTAAGTGCAAAAAATATGTATAATACAATGATTGAAAATGGTTCAACTGAACAAGATGTTCTAGACATTTTATGGAAAACAGGCCGTGATAATTCTCGCACACCTATGCAATGGAACAGTACAAAGAATGCTGGATTTACAACGGGTAAACCTTGGCTTAAAACGAATGATAACTTTAATGAAATAAATGTTGAAATTCAAGAAAAAGACGCAGACTCTATTTTATCATTCTATAAAAAGATGATTACTTTACGTAAAGAAAATAAAGCACTAGTTTATGCACCGTATGAATATCTAGACGTTAAAAATGAACCTGTTTATGCATACACTCGAAATGGTGAAAAAGAAACATTCTTAGTGATTACTAATTTATCTTCAGAGAAACAAAAATTTATTCTACCGAAAGAACTTACGAAAAAAAATGTACAATTAAGTTTAACTAACCTTGAATTAACAGATCACCAATTAGTTGAAAACATGGAATTTAAACCTTTTGAAGCTAGAGTTTATCGCTTAATTTAATTTTGTTAAATGGTATTTACAAAACAGACTGTCGAATGACAGTCTGTTTTCACGTTGTTGAAAAACAATCTTGTCAATTAATTACCAAATTTTC
>NZ_SCFN01000033.1 GCF_004138285.1 Gottfriedia acidiceleris
CTTATGACCTTTTAAATCAAATACGTCATTTAATAATACTTTACCCAATTATAATAACATTTAAATCAATATAATTCGTTTAAGTTTTTTAGAGTTCGTGAGCATTTTGTGAGCATTTTGTGATTTTTCTAGGTGTGAGACTGTAAGATATGTGAGCAAAAAAAAGACTCCTAAATTTTTCTAGGAGTCTTTATATTTATATATTTATTATTTTTTAATCCAGTTTCTACATATATCAATCTGGTTTTCTACAGATGAAACCTGTTCATCTTTATCTGTAGAAACACGAACATAATTTGCATAATTGCTAAATGACTTGTATAAGTTGACTTTTGAAACAACTAAAGGGGATATAGTTGCATAAGAGATTGTTAAATTAGGCCAATTCAAAATAAATATAGATGCTCCTTCAAAAGGATGATAAATTTAGAAATAAGGATGTTTTTGCCTTAGTTAGAAAATAGATTGTAGTAAATTAAATGGAATAATGATATCCATTTAAAAAATCATTAACAAATAGCTGAAATGAGGAATTTCAACATGGAATATAGGGGAATCAAATTACATGAAAGTGTGAATTTGAACGGAAGTAACTCATGGAGCATATTGAAAGCGTTAGATAGCTTAATTGATTTGATGGAAAAGGAAAAATACAAAATCATAAGCGTTTATAAAAATACAATCGAAAAAAACAAATTTATTTGTTCGAATAATCATGAGTTTGAATTAAGCTCTACGTTCTTACTTTATCGTAATCGAAGGTGTCCAGAATGTAAGGAGCTAAATAAAAAAACTAAAGAATATAGAGGAATTACTGTTCATAAAGATGTTGAATTAACTAAGACGATGAAAGATGGCTTGGTACTTTTTATTGATTTGGTAGAGGAAAAAGGGCATGAAATTAAAGGAATATTTATTAATAATACAACACCAATTGAGATTGACTTCAAATGTGAGCATGGATCTTACGAAGTTCCACCAAAGTATTATAAAAGATATAAAGGTAAATGCGGTAAATGTTCTAAATTGGAAGCAAATGAAAGAAATTTTAATCAAGCTAAGGACAAATTTTATCGTACTCTTGAAGAAAGAGGTCATGAAGCATTAGACCCGTATCAAGGGGCAAAAGTCAAAATACGGATTGATTTTAAATGTGTTCATCCACCACACCCAATTACACCGAACGATTATGACAGATATGGTTGTCGCAATTGTGGGTTCGAAGCAATGGCATTGAAACAATCGCAACAAGCAAGAGAAGAATTTTCTTTGTTGGTTAAATCAAAGGGACATACTTTATTAAGTGATTATATTAATAGTCATGAAAAGGTTTTAATTGATTTTCATTGCGAACACGAACCTCAATGTGTCATCCCAAATGATTATAAAAATGAACATGGCTGTCGTAAATGTGGAGGTACAGACCCGACAGTTGCAAAAGAACGATTTTTAAATGAAGTAAAAGAAGCCAATTATAAAGTTAATGGAGAGTACGTTAATAACAAAACAAAAGTACCGTTGATATGCGATAAAAAACATAATTTTGAAATGACTCCAAATGATTTTAATGGTGGAGCTAGATGTAAATATTGTAAGCGTTCTAAAGGAGAAAGAGCTATTTGCAATTGGTTAGACAAGCAAAAAATAAAGTACGAAATCGAATACAGATTACCTAAAAGGACATGGAAATACGATATTTACATTCCTTCTTTAAATTTAATTATTGAAGTTCATGGGATACAACATTATAAATTTCATAAAAGATTTCATGAAACGAAAGAAGATTTTGTAAAACAACAAGAAACCGACCGTAAGAAGAAAGCTTATGCAGAAAAATTAGGTTATCAATATGTTGAAATAGATTACCGAGAACATAAACAAAACCTTACCTTGGAACGCTTCAAAAAATTCTTCGAAGAATTTAAAACAAATCAACTATTTAAAGTTGAAAAAGGTCAGTTAACTTTTGAGTTTTAAAACTATTATGTTTCTATTCCACCAAAAGTAATATTCAATTACGATCACATTTAGCTGTTAGCAAAAGCACTCCTATTGCTAACAGCTTTTTTTTGCTCTGTTAAAAAAAGACTGTTGATTTTCAAATATT
The DNA here is from genome assembly GCF_004138285.1 of Gottfriedia acidiceleris. Classification (GTDB taxonomy): domain Bacteria; phylum Bacillota; class Bacilli; order Bacillales; family Bacillaceae_G; genus Gottfriedia; species Gottfriedia acidiceleris_A. The sequence goes on from NZ_SCFN01000033.1 coordinate 2,108, forward strand.
TTGATAAAAAAATAGTCAGTACAGATTTTTAATTTTAGTTAAATATCAACACTTTAACAGAGCCAATATTTTAGAAGAATAATGTTTGATTAATTTTCGGATTAATACCTATTTTCTCTAACTGTAAATTATGTATAGGTTTGTCTTCATCCCTTATCATTATAAAAGAAAAAGGAAGAATTAATTCTAAATTTGTCAAAAATCTTTTTTCCATATATTGACCACCTGCAGTTATCAATAATTCACCAGAAACTATAATTTCTTCTGAGATAATCTCTATTAAAAAGTCTTGTATATCAGTAATGTCTATAGTAATGTCTATATCATTTAGATCTAGCTGTGGTTCTGTATATAATCTACCTAATTCTATCATTGATAAAATAAAATCAATACATAAATGATACACTTCGCTATTAATACCATTAAGGCTTGATGGTTCAAGATCAAAGTATTTTTTAACAAATTTTTCATCAATATTATTTTCTTCAATCCATTTTTGAATTTCTTGTTCTTTTTGTTGTTTTTCTTCTAAATACTGTTTTACCTTTGGATCGTCTTGCGCAAGTTTCATTAATGTTAAAAACGGTTTGAATTCTTTAGTATCATTAAGTAATTCAGGGTGTATATTTTTTTTCTCATCATCATAGAAATCTGCTACATTTTCTGTAATAAAATAGCAATCATTTAGTTTATTTTGTTTTAAATATGATGAATATGTTAACCATGTAGCTGCATCACGAAATTCAGATTTATGTTCTTTAAATGGTTTAATACGATTAACTGATCTTTCTATAAGTTCAGGTAAAATATAATTTGGACAAGGTAAAATTTTTAGAATATTTTCATTCTGAATTTCGATATAAAATTTTTCGAAGTCGTTTAATAACTTTTTAACTTCATCATCAATCTTTTTACTAATATTTTTTTCAAAAAAACCTTGCCTAAAATTATTTAATTTATTTTCCGTTTTATGTAATATTTCAAAACTTTCTTTAACGTTATTTATGAAATGCCTTTTTGTTTCTTTATAAACAATTTCAGACATGTAAAAATTTATGTCCCTAAACTCTCTAGCTAGCTTTAATAGGTTACGATTATAATTTTTTTTAAAAAAAGGGTCTGTAAATGTAACTGTTGTATCTAAAAATATATGCATCTTAGCCTCGCTTAAAGTTATCATTTTTTTATAAAATAGAAAAATATAACAATATAGTATCACATTTTGAATTTAATATTGTGTTTATTTAGTATCGCTTTAATTAAAAAAATGACAAAAAGACTCTCATTGAGAGCCTCTTAAACGTTTAATAGGTGGTAAAGCCATCCTTGAAACAATCGGAACTGTCGTTTGTCCTCCTGTCCTTAATATATTAATTGCATGGTATCTTTTTAATTTCATACATTGCTCTAAATCAAATGGAGCAACTTCTTCTAAAAATGCTTTCCAGGTTTCTTTAGATGTTGGATATAAATGATAATGAGGTAAAGCGTTTTTAATAGCTAATCGTGCATCCTTGCTTATCTGCTCCCAATAATGGAAAAGCCATGTAAAACTAACTCTCCATTTTCTGCTTTCTACTGCCATACTTCGCCACAATGAAGCGCTGCGATTAAATTGATGTGGCTCATCGATCACTACGAAAAACGGAAATTGATCTTCTTCTTTTCTCATCTGCATAGCTAAATTAATCTTAGTCATTAATAAGTTACCAATAATATTAATTTGTTTAGGTGTTAATCCATCCATTTTACTTACATCGATTACAAAAGCTTTCTTTTGGCTTAATATCTTCACAAAATCTAATTCATTTTCACCTTGAAAGCATTCGTTAAGGAATGGATCACCCATGATCATATCTAATCGATTGTAAATCGGCCTTACTATTTTCATTCTCATTCCATCTTTTTCATTTTCATATTGTTCTAATGTGATTTTATGAAGTCCTTCTGGCATTCTTTTAATTGCATCTTTCAAATACTTTTTATCTTCCATAATCTTAAACAGTTCACTCATCTTAGTTGTTTTCATCGCAATAACAAAAGCTCTCAAATAGCGCTCAGTTTGTACTGTATCCTCTAATGTATCCTCAAAGAAAGATAATACTGTATCTTGTATAATCGTCTTACTATCAACGCTGTATTTCGCTTCACACCAATCGAATGAAGGTTTTAACTCTTTGATATTAATAATTTCGTATTCATCTGATTTTAGAACTTTCTTAACTTGCTCTGAAACTTGTTTCTTAGCTGGATCGATGAAAACACCACCAAAACCATTTCGTACAGCTTCTACTAGTTTATTAGCTCCATAACCATCTGTTTTCCCTTGACCCATTCCTCCAATCGTGCAATAAGGCAAACATATCTCATCCCAATTCTCCACTGGCATATAAATATTAGTTTCTACTCCTTTGTAAGTATTTGAGCCTAATAACATTCCTCCCTTTGTTACTGCTGCAGGAATAACTGTTTCAGACATAGTAATGCGCTCTAGGCTATACTTTTCTTGTAATGTAGATCCTGGAAGATACATAAACCTTGAAACTTCTAAACTGCTCATATAGTTAGATTTCAGCAAACCTATTTTTCTATTTTTCATTGATTCAAAGTATTTAGTGTTTCTTTTAATGGGTAGTAATTTGTTATCGCCATCAAATACATTAAAGGCAGTTTCTATAGCTCTCATAAGGATTTCTTTACGCTTTTCCTCGCACTCAATACAAATATTAATTCTTACGTTATATCCTAGGTATTTAGCTTTTTGAAGCGTTTCAGTACGCAATGTTCCATCCGTTAACATATTTGCTCTTTCAGATGCGAATATATCGTGTTTATCTGGAGTGAATCCCATTAACTCAACCATCGTACTATGAGCGCCTAAAATAACTCCTGCTACTCCTTTCATTGTTAAATTAGCCACATCTTTCTTATTGAATCGGAATTTATGAGGCAGTTCTCCTTTTTTAAATCCCTCATACCCTTCTTTCACTCCTACCCCCCAATCAAAATGGAGAGGGATACATAAAATCTGTACCAGGCACTTTTCGTTCTTTTTCATAAGGCCGATTGTTTCTAATAGGTAAACTAACCAATCTGTCCTCCTATCAACTTTTAAAGATAAAAAATAATGGCTTTTATATTCCATGCTTTTCATAGCAATTGGATTAATTTTGTTTAGTGCATCCTCAACAGGTTTAACTGTGATATTAGGAAAGGAGGAAAGCAGAGATTTTTCAGCAAGCTCTGCCATTCCATTATTTGTAGTGAGATTAAATGATGTTTTATTTTTCTCCATGTAGATTTCGTATGAGAAGAAGTTTTGCTCTTTATCCTTGTATCTTTGGTAAGGTGTTTTGTATTGGTTTAAAGATTGAGTAAGATGATCCACTTTATCATTAGTTAGTTTACTATCTGGTATGAGTTGAAAGTGCTTCATATTAACACCCCCCTTAACCTTTAATCGCTCTTCCTACTTCCATTAAAACTGTCATAATACCAGGAGCGAACTGCAAACCAATAAAGCCGATTGCTGCCCATTTAATCATGTGTAATCCTTTATGTTTTTGACCGATCATTATTAAGATACAGCCAGCAGAGATTGTAAAGAAACAAGCTGGATAAGCAAATCCTGCAATTGCTTGAAATAGTGGATCAAAAGCATGAGCTACTCTATCCTGTATGCCAGTAGTAGCAGGAATAACATCTTTAATTACAATGTTATCTGAAGAAGCAGATACTATTTTATTCGCAAAAGTTAATGACGATGCAATAATAGGAGCTGCAATCATTGGAATAGAACTCTTTTTCTCTTTTGGTAATTTATATGACCCATCCATAAAATCACTAAATTTAATTACCTCTGTTTTCATCTTAAGCCCTCCTATATAAGTGAAAGTAAGATATAAGATAATGAACCAACACCAATACATTTAATTGCTGTTTTAGGCATTCCGAAGCAAATCAAGATAAAACCTAACCCTATGATAATAAAACTAAATTTCATACCTAATAAAACATATGGAGCAGCTTTTACCATTGCATACCCTGTAGCTCCTTTTGTATCCTGGTGTAAAATGTGATTACCTAAGAAGTGGCCAGTTTTATCTGCTAACTTGAAAATTCCATCATGTATACCTTTTTGAAGCTTACTAATAATTTCCATGAGTTTTTAGCTCCCTTCAGTAAATAATAAGATAAAGGAGTGATAGTTGTGGCTTTGTTAACTAAGTTAGGTTGGGGAATGGTAATTGGTGGATCTGCTATGGCAGTTTTAAAAGCTATTGGGGATTTTTTAGGATATTAAATAAATTTAGAAGCACTTGGACCTTTCTTTACTGGTAGTTCTACTGGTTTAGGAAGGTCTATTTCTTTTAATGTAGGTGTTTGGATTGGAGTAGTGGGCTGGTTAATGTTGATCCCATTTAATTCTTTTTCGATTAATCGTTTTATCACTTTAGAAAACATCCCTTTGTTTTCAATATAAGCTAATAATTCCATATCAAACTCATCATCAGAGTTAAATGAAACACCTTTAACGATTCTAGCCATTGTTATAAATCTCTTTTGCTAAGTTATAAAAGCCAATAGCGTTTGCATATTTAGGATGAACTAAAGTATACTCGTTATTTCTTTTGTGTACCGGTTGACCTATCTTTGTATTTGGATAAGATTGTTTGATTACCGGATAAATTTTATTTGCAGCACCACCTACTAATAAAACAAAATCATCTTCATTAAAATGTTTTGTAGATTCTGAAACGATCCCTCTAGCTAATGCAGTTAAATCATTACATCTTGTTGAATTAGCACCAAATTTTAAAGTAAAGCTTTGTTTATCGTTTTGCTCCCAATCAATAATAGAAGCTACATTAACAGTACCAGAGCCACAGTCGATAATTCTAAAACTAGAGCTTTCCACGAACCAACCAAAGAAACTTGAAGCACCTTCTACTGCTACTGCTACTTCATCAATATGAAACTCTTTTTCTATTCCGTTTAAAATCACTTTGTATTTTCCTATAAGCATACTTTTTAATTTATCTTTTTCACCTGGCAAGTGCATTTCAATTGGCTGACCTATGACTACAGTATTATGTTTATCATCACTATAACGATGGATCGCTGTAAGGATTCTTAATTTCACATCTTCATTAGCTTTCGTAGCTCCCATTGATCTACGAGGAAAGTTAGATTCTTTTTCTGCTAATTCTCCTACCCAATATGTTTCATTATCATATTGCAACACCATTTCATCCTCGTATGGTGTTACGATTCTGCGCTCCCTAGCATCTCCTAAACAACTATCAAAAGAAAATACTCCTTTTTCTGTTGCCACTTTCACCTCATTATTTCCTGCATCAATTCCTAGCAACATAAGAAACACCTCCTAGATTAAACAAATGTTTTTCTTTTGTTTAACGGTTTAACTTTTGATTAACATTTGTTTAATACATGATATTTCCTAGGTTTTAAAATCTTGCCTGTACTGAAAAAATATTTCTGCTAGAGGAATTATAATGCAATCTGTAGAAGTATTTTCAAGAGGTGTTCTTATGAAACTTAAGAATAGGATTAAAGCAATTTGCGCTGAAAAAGAGGTTAAATTATGGATAGTTGCAGATCATATTAATATGAATCCTACATCTTTTAGTAAATTAGTAAATGGTAGAAGACCTCCATCAGGATTAGAGGTTTTTATGATTGCCAGGTTTTTAGAGTTGCCAGTTGAGGAAGTATTTTATTTAGAAGAATAGAAAAGAGCCTACCGTTTAAAGTAGGCTCTCTTTCTTTTATAGGACAAACTTTGAAACATCTCCGTATGTTTCAATGTATGCCTAAAAAGGCTAAAAATTGCCAGTACAATTTCGATTTAGGAAAACTTTCCCCACCTAACTTTGGTAGATTTTTCAAATTTTAGAGGTAATTTTGTACTTTATAAAGAATATAGTTTAACTAGTATTAAAACTAGATTAAGAAATGGGGACTGGAATATGAAAGAGAGAATAAAAAAACCTTTTTATAAAAAATGGTGGGTTTGGTTGATCGCAGTATTCTTATTTATAGGATTTGTAGGTTCACTCAACGATAATACTGATACTGCTTCAACTACACCAAAAGAAGAAGTTAAGAAAGAAACCGTTAAAAAAGAGCAACCTAAGAAGGAAACACCAAAGAAAGCTGCGCCTAAGAAAGTTGATTACTCAATTAAACATGGTATGTATAAAGTAGGAAGTGACATCCAACCAGGAGAATATGTTTTAATTGCAGATGGATCTGGTTACTTCCAAGTTTCTAAAGATAGCTCTGGTACTTTAGAAAGTATTGTTTCAAACGATAACTTTACTACAGATGCAATTGTAAGTATTAAACCTGGTCAGTATTTCGAGTTTAAGGATGCTAAAGCTTACCCAATCGCTAAAGCTCCTAAATTAGAGCCTAAGAATGGTAAACTACAAGAAGGTACTTATAAAGTAGGACTTCACATCCAACCAGGAGAATATAAAGTGGTGGCAGATGGTACTGCATATGTAGAAGTATCTAAATCAAGTTATCATGGTTTAGAAGATATAGTCACTAATGATAATTTTGAAGGTGAAAAATACATCACTGTTAAAGCTGGACAATACATTAAAGTATCAAGTGCTAGTATCATAGTTAAATAGTTAAACTTACTCCTCTGAAATCTGTGATTGTTTCAGAGGATTTATTTTTGTTATAGTAAGGTATAATTATATCATTTGGAGAAAAATTATGTTTCCACTAAAAAACTACTATGAATCATTCATCAAAAGAGAAATAGTCGGTATGAAAAAAGAAGATGTATTAAAGCGATTAGGTAATTTGTTAGCGTGCCCCGTGATCACTAAAGATACAAAGGAATCTGTTCACGTAAGATTCTTCAGCTGCACTATGGAAATGAAGCCTAATATGGATAGATGGTTAGGTACGATCGCACTGAGGATTGAAAATGGAATTGTAAAGGAATCGGCCATTAGTGTTCCAGAAGATAAAAAAGAGCCCTAAGTGAGAGGAGATCATCTTAAGGCTTAAAGCAGAAAAGCGAAAGGACTGACTACTAGTCCCTTCGCTTTTATTTTACCATTTACCTTTTAGCTCGTTAGATGTTACAAATTTAGGAGACATATGGATATAAGATAAAACTACAAAACCCAGTGCCTTAATATTACAGGGTTTTGTTATATTTTCTTCTTATGAAAGTACTTTTTTTACTTTAATATATTTAAATAAACTATTATAAATCTTAGAGAGACTATTTTTTTCACTAGCTTTATGGGAATTACTAACAAACTCCGTTTTTAATGTAAAGTCTAAATTAGATAACATTCCCACTAATTCTTCTTTTGATAATTTCATTAATTCTTCCTTCATTTTTTATCACTCCTACAAACCTATAGGTTTTTTAAACTTTTGTTCCCCAATGGTGTTCATTTTTTTCTCTGCTTCTAATTTTTCAATTTTAGCTTTTTCTGATTCAATATTTTTCTTCCAATCTTTATATAGCCTAATTAAATTTTCAAAAGGAACTCCATTTGATGATCTTTGGACTGAAATATATACATGTTCCCTTTCGATAAATTCACAAAACACTTTTGCAACTGGAGTAAAAACGATCTTTTCATCAGAGACACCATTTAACATTGCTGTACTAAAAAATTCCAATTTATTTATTAGATTCATTATTCCTTTTGATTCTTTCACTATTAACTCAGCTATCATTTCTTTATCAATATGCCTATCCTCAATATAAAAATTACCGTCAAAAAGATGATTATAACTCTTAGGATTAGGCAATTCTTCTTTTAAATCATTTTGATACTGTGCACAATAAGGCAGAAAATCATCAGAAAAAAAACTTAAGTATTCTAAACTTTTTTCAACAGCTGCTCTTTTGTTTCTTACTTGTAAATCAGTTTTCAGCAATTTTAACTGCTTTATTCCAATTATTACTGTTGCAACTAGTGCTATACCGCTAAGATTGTATAATACTTGAATGATTTCTTTTAAGTTTCCCCACACTTGGAATTTCCCCCATAATAAATATATAGCTAGTTTATAATAAAGATTACCACTTAAGTTCTGTAATTTCAATTTTTTTCCAAATGAATCTTAGTAATTTAAATCTGCCATTATAAAACCCTCCCCCTAGTTAAATAACTTAGCCCATGTTTTAGGGCCAACTTTTCCATCAACAGTAAGTTTGTTTTTCTTTTGAAAGTCTTTTACTGCTTTTTCTGTTAATGGTCCAAAAATACCATCCGCTTTAAGTCCGAATTTAATTTGAAATAATTTAACCCCAGAACTTTTCGTGCCTATTTGTAATATTCCGCCTGGATAAACTGGAGGTTTAGGAGCAGGCTTTACAACTACTGGTTTAACTTCTGGATTTGGAGGATTAAGAATTAGGCCTACTTGGTTTTTAAAGTCCTCAAACTTAGAAGGATCATCAATAAATGGTTTTGGGCATGGTTTATGAGTTACATCATAATGTCTTACAATATCTTTTTCTGTTAATTTATAAGTCTTACAAATTTCTGCGGCTACTTGTACTGTTCTTTCAATTGTTTCTGGCGCAATCGTTCCGTCTTTTTCCACGCACATTTCAATGCCAATAGAATAATAGTTTGCATTAGGTGCAATTTCTTTTATACCTCTGTATGGCTCATTAGTTTCTTCATCTATTTCCCATACATCATTAGCATGATAAGCCACTTCATTTAATGGAATAATACAAGTAGCACTATCTGAATCGACAAAAAGATGAGCTGAAGCGTATCGACTTCCACCACCGTCTGCACCATCAAAGAATAGTTGTTCTCTTTCATCGGTTGCGCCTGGATCACCTGTCCAGTGTAAAACGATTTTCTTCACACCTTTTAACAATAAACCAGGTCTAGAGAACTTGTTTTTAATTACAAAGTCATTTTTCCACGCTGTCATTTTGATCCTCTCCTTTATCGAATGAATTTAATTGGTTTTTTACTTTTGCAGGGAGAATTACACCGATAGCTTTTAAATTCTCTACAATGCTCCCACCTTCTTTATAGATGAATAGAGTAAACGTGAAACCTGTTAAATAGAAGTTAAGCCCTAAAAATATATCAAGACCCAATACAAATACAATTCCTACTAATTCACCGATCCACCGAATAATCCCATCTCTCATTGTTCTCGATTTATATTCTGAAACGCCTTTCCAGGTCTTTAAAAGTCCAGTTATGAAATCTAGAACTTTTACAAGAAAGTAAAATAACAAAGCCCCTTGAATTAACTTTGGTAACATATCTATAAAATCAATCTCCATAATCTACCTTCTCTCCATTAAAATAGGCCTGTCAGTAAACAGGCCATAAAAAATACACCTTACATTACATCGTTTGTAGGTGCAGACATCGGTAAAACTACTTCTTCAGTTATTAAGGCTACCGTTTCATCATACTGTTGTTGAGTAATATAATTGCGTTCTAACGCTTCAAGAATTTGACCTCTTGTAAAGTTCTTAGCTGCGTAATTTTCAACAGGTGTATAGTACTCGGCAGGGATGTTTACTAGCTTCTGCTTTCCATATAAATAAATATCCCTTGCATACGGCCCTATACGAAATGTAAATACTGTCATGTTGTTATCCCCCTATTGACCTAAAGTTGTTAGAATATAATCCATAAATGTTTGCATATCATCGTTTTGCTGCATTACTTGCTGTTTTAACGCTGCGTTTTCTTCCTTTAGAGCCTCAAAGTCTGATTTAGCTTGAGGTTTATTTTGAATTTCTTCTAACTCTTCCTCTGTGATTGTTTCAACCCAAACACCATCTTTAAAAACAGGTTTGTAATTTGGTTGAGGCAATTCTAATTCTGTACAATTGGACGGGATAGGCCCATCATCTCCAATTATTACTGGCTCAATATAATTACCATCTTCATCATATTTATATACTTGTCTCATACTAGCCCTCCTTAAGAGTCGATAAAGAATGAAATTCCATTTAATACAATACCCGAAGTTGCTCCAGATGTTTTTGTAATAAGTATCATTTTCCCGTCAATACCAACACTTATTAAAGCAGTTTGCATAGCTACCGAACTCGCAACAGGTACTAAAAAGTTTAAAGCGTGAGTCGCTGGTCTGTATAATGCAGGTAATGTTGCGATTACTGTATTATCTGCAACCATAGAAATTTCACCAATTATTGAAACTAGGTTTCCTACTTTTGAATATCTTGGAGTTCGTCCGTTATTAACGGTTGTGTTTTGTATAGTTAAATTGGCCCATGAAGCTGTTTTATCGTTAGTTAGCTTAGCCCAACCCTTCCATGTTCCTAAATCACAGTAATTAGTATACATATTGTTATTCGTATCTATAGCAAATACCCATCCAGAATTAGAAGAAGTGAGATGGGCCATACCCCTAATACTCGCAAAAAATGCAGGATTGTTAGTTGCACCAGAGATATTATAAAACGTATGGATTCCTTTACCGTATGATAAAAGAATTGCTAAAATATCATCTGAAAGGCTTGAAGCGTTAATTTTTATGCCACCTGAAGAATCTATAATATAGTTTGAATTTTTAACGAAAAATCGTTCATCTGTTACGCTCATCGCAGAGATGGATGTCACACTAGTTCCAACGTAAATCTGAGCTAGTGAAATCTCCCATCTTGAGCTATTTTGCGTAAGTGCAGGCGTAGCAGGTGAAACTGCTGGAGTGCCTTGTAACACTGCTAATTGAACTGTGTTTGCTGTCCAATCCAGTCTAACTACAACACGATCTATTCTAGGGTTTGTCATATCTGCTGTAGCAATTGATAAAACTTCTTCAGCATCAGACTCGAAATAATGACCTTTTAACCATGCAGCTCCAGATTTAACTCTGACTGTCATCCCTGCCGAGTTAGCATAAACCGATAAATCGTTTAACACATCTCTTATTACTCCAGTTGCTAGCCAGTGTTGAGCCATCTTTGACCACATAGCTTCTGTAGCGTTTGCCCCTTGTCCAGAGTCAAAAGGGAAATAGGTTTGAGTCATGGTATTTATCTCCTTTCTAAGTGACTTATTCGATCATGAAACTTTTCCAATCTCGTAAAAATTCCAGATGCTTTTTTACTTGTAGCATCGGGAGTGCCTAGAGTCGGCACTACTAACGATCCATCTTGATTTAATGAAAGTTTAATTTCTCTTACAACATCTGTTATCTTTTGTACATTTGTAATATCGTTTGCATCTGCAAGAATGACAGAAACTATATCCCCCACATTATAATCCGCTCCAAAGGCTAACATTTCAGTATCAATTGGCGTGATACTCAAACTCATCTTTTCAGATTTTGAAGATAATTCTTCATCCAAAGACTGAGTTAATTCAACTGTATCCGATGTATCCCTACGATCCAAAAACGTTTCAATTCGTCCATAGTTAGAGATGCTTTCAGAATCAGCTTTCTCAAGTATGATTCTATCCTTACCCTCTCCACCACCACCGACGATTGCATAGTTAGCTTCTGGATCTTCTGTTGAATACTCAAACTCTAATAAATTACCTTGTAATGGACTGAAAACAGCAATTTTTGATTTGTCAGTAGGTTTATATACTTGAAACTCTAGAGCATTGTTTTTCTGTACAATTCTGAATCCTAAATCTCCACCCACAAGAGCTAATGAAGTAAATAACTCAAGGAGAGTATGGTATCTAGCTCTACCTGTAACTGAAAAACCTAGTCCAGTATCGGCTTGAGTAGTAATCTCAACTCTCCTCTCTGAACTAGCATTTGCACCTATATTTGCATTTAGAAAAGCTTTCATAACTGTTTCAGCTTTTCCTGTTCTTACATCGTAATCACGATAAGTAAAAGGAAAAATATTATTTCTAGGAAGGGCTAAATTTCTTTGAAGTAAAATCATATCATCGAAACCATTAACCGTTAATTTGTCTTGGCCTCCACTCCATTTTCTATTCCTGCCAGTAACAGGGCCAGAAAGGAGAGGCTTTCCATCTTTATATACTACGATTCCAGATTTCTTCTTTACTAACTCTTTAGCTGCCTCGCAATTAGTCGGTAATTCCAAAACCCATGTACCTGGAGCATTAAAACGAATGATCGCCTCAAAGCTTTGGAAATCTTGTATTACTGCCACTCTATTAAAATATTGATCTCTCACATAAAGTTCATACATAATCAAGGACTCCAATATCTAGGCGTATAGGATAGTTGTACAGATGAGTCTGTCGTAGCATTAGACATCTCAATCCTTATGCTGTTTTGACCAGGCTGTAAAGCCCAGAACGATGAATCATCAGACTGTGAACTAAATAAATTTGTACCATCTGTTTTCTTAATCGATTTCTTAAGAGGCTTAGTATTAATAATTAACGTTTCACCTATTGAAAGTGTCGTATTTAGATTAATAACTTCGCCTGTCGTTAAATTACGAATAACAATTCCATCTCCAGGCCCTTTAACAATCCACTCTGGATAGGTTTCTACATCTCCACGATTATTGATTGCAATATCTGCAAACACTGTAGAAGATGATAAACGTAAAGGGAAGAAAGGAAAGAATGTAGCAGGCTGTCCTGTGGTAAACGTTTGAACGACTGTACTTGAGTCATACCAGAAAGGATCAAACGCTCTAAAGGTTAGTAAAGTTTTTTGCCACAGAATACCACTATTCTCTTGCCCCTCGTCTCCTTCAAAACCTCCCGTATAACGACAATTAAGCACCCTTTGGCTTCCATCGGATGATACAACTTTAATCTGTCCATCTCGCTTTAATGGGTTAACCATTCTTAAGGTACTTCTTACCAGGTTTCTTAGTTCAATTTCAGAACTTGCTTTAATAAACAATGGGATGTCTATATCCCTTGGTTTAACTTTAAAAGCTCTTAGTACTGCTCCAGGCTGCAAAGGGATTTCATCCTCCACATACTCGATAGGAGGCATGAACTTTCCTCGCATACCTAATAGCACTTTCATATTTGATGTATCGAAAGAATATTCAGTGCCATTAGCATCAATCCAATAAGTTTTATCAGCCATATAGCACCTCCATTCTTTGGAATTGTCTTACTATATCATTTTCATCTATGACTGCCTTTTGAGGATAGAAATTAAATGTATTACCAGACTTAGCATAGTTATTAGTTGTATTGCCACCTAATGTTGGTAAAGATACTAAACCAGGCATATAATTTTGTACCATTGGAGTGGCTTTATTGATACTTGTAACAATTGGCCCTCCAAAGTCTAACTTATCGAGATCGCTTAAAGGCCCTGTTTTAGCAGGAGAGAATGGTAGGAAATCTCGAACCTGTCCAGCTACTTCACTAATTTTAGATGTGACACTTGAAACCATTGATCCGATACCTTTGATTAATTGCTCCATGAAGCCCTTACCAGCGTTATAGAAAGATGTTGACATCTTTTCAAATTCTCCACCGATTGACTTTCCAATACCTCTTACAACGCCTAGTAAAGCAACTACTCCTATTTGGGCTGCATTACTCAAGAACTCCCATGCACCTTGACCAATTTTCTTTATGTTATCCCATGCGCCTTGCCAGTCACCTGTTAAAACGGAAACGAATACTCCAATAATTCCTGCAATAACTTTTACAGCTCCAGAAATAGCACCTTTAACATTCTCCCAACACGATGTAACAACAGAGCTTACTATGTTCCATAAGGTTTTTAGTGTTTCTACCGTTGTTTTTACGTTATTTACAACATAGGTTTTCACGAAATCCCAAACCGTTTTAGCAATCGTTTTAATGTTCTCACCGTTTTGTTTCCAGAAGTCTTTTAGGCTTCCCCAAATCTGTTTAGCAAAACTAACTATAGCGTTCCATGTCGGGATTAAGACAGAGTTTAGAACATAATCCCACGCTTTAATAGCTGCATTTTTTATAGCTGTCCATGCCGTTATGACATTATCTCTAAAGGTTGCATTTGTTTTCCATAGATAAGTAAACAGTGCTGTTAGACCAACAATCGCAGCAGCTACGATCCATACTGTAGCACTCATAGCAGCAAGACCCGTAATAACTGGCCCAATAAATACCCATAAACTAGATAAAGCTGCTTGGAAGCCTGCAAATAATCCTATCCCTATTGCTAGAGGTGATAGGAGTAATGTGAGTATTGGAACGAGCATCATTATTCCTTGAATGAATTTTGCTAATGTAGGATGTGCTTCATTAAACTTGATGATGATTTGAGCTATTGCATTGATGAATCTAAAAACAGGCTTCATTACAGCAGCAAATGCTTGGATCATCGGCTCAAATGCTTTTTTAACATTCTTGCTCATTGTGTCAAAAAGCTGTTTGTATTCTTTATCTGCTTTCATAGCTCCTTTATGTAAAGCGCCATATAAAAGAGCAGAACCTACAGCAGCACCCATAGCAACCATTTGAAACCTCATTAAACCTTGAGTAATCATCATCTGCATATCTCGAAGCTTCTTCATGTTTGCAGTCGGCCCTAATAGTCTCAGTGCAAGCACAGCAGCATTACCATTATTGGCAATTCGATTCATAGCACCAGCAACAGCTAATCCTGCACCGTTTACTCTATACATCGGGTTTCTCATCCGTTTATAATTTTCAGAGATACGTTGAGCTTGGGTTGTCATATTCATCATTGTGCCAGCTGTCATTAATAAACTACCTCTTAGATAGTTATTATTGGCAATCATTGCATCCGTAGCTGCTTTGTGTTCAGCTCCTAAACGCCTAACATCATTCATGAATTGAGCATTAGTTCCTCGGTATGAATCCATAGTCATTCCTAAGTCCATAAACCTTGCTCTGACATCTTGCACCTGCGCTTTAAAAGGTAACATTGCAGCCCTAGCTGTTCTCATCGCTGCTCGCATTCGTGCAGAAACAATATCGGCTCGCCTTGCTACCTCGTCCATGCCTCTGTCGTATTCGGATGTATCTACCCCGACAATGGCCTCCATTCTTCTTTCCATGATCTCACCTCGCTTTCATAAAAAGAAAAGTAGCCATTGGCTACTCGTCCATACTATCAAACTCATTTTCTAGTTCTTCAGCTCTTTCACTTGAAACCTTTTGCATTCCAGGCTTTCTAAACAATTCATAGTTTTTACCTTTCTTAGCAGATACATAGCCCACTTGGAAAGCTGCCTTAATGATTTCATAGTGTTCTTGCCTACCCTCATCAATCAACATTAATTCAAAAGGCGTAAGCTCCCAAAACTGAATGGGATTGACTCCATTTTTACCACATGAAAGAGAATAAAGCTTTTCTACATCAAGCTTTTTTTTCTCCTTCAACGGCACTGGGTTTATCTCCGAACGTTCCCTCAATTGCTTGGCCCATCTTATCAGCTAGATAAGCGAAACCATGTTCAAAGATAACATCGTCCATAAAATCCCCTACTGCTTCTAGAGTAAGTTCTTTATCTTCCCATTTAAGGCCTGCATAAAAGATTGTACGCATTACTTTAAATGTTGGATTCTCAGCAGCATCTATTAAGCCCATTCCTAATTGTTCCTCTACCTCTACTACTTGGTTAGTTCCGAAGCGCATGTGGCGCTCTTTATCAGTTGTTGGAATTGTTACGATACGTTGCATATTTTACCTCTCCCCTTCTAATTTATTAAGTTAGTGGCCCGTTTCCTTCAACACTTACAGAGTAAGTAGCTTCTTTTTCATAAGGTAAATCAGTATTAATTTTAGTGATAATACCCTTACCAGCTTTCCAAGATACAGCCGAACCTGTTCCAGTACCATCTGAGATACGAATATTAATATCCTTATCTTGATCGAATGCAGCAAGTAGTGCTACATAGCCTGCTTCAGATTTAACAAATAGTGAATCGAATTCGATTGACCATTCTTTTAATCCATGATCCTTCTCTTTGTATCCATTTGCAGATGTTTTAGAAGTAGTTTCAATAGCATCTTTTGAATACTCAAGGCTTGCATCACGTTGCCCACCTACTTTTGTCCATACAGGTGCAGCATCAGTGCCAGTATTTATATCAACATAGAAGTATCGACCATTAGATGCGCCTGCAAATGTTTGTAAGTTAAGTTTTAACATTGGTTATCCTCCTTAAGAATCTTTATATAAATGAAAGCGAACCTGTACGATGCCATGATAAATAATTACATTATCAGACAAGGTAACACGATTCGCATCTAACTCCTTACTAACTTCTGCTAGCTCTAAACCATTACGACAAACAGTAAATCCCGTTACAGTGATTTGCTGATTAACTAGTTTAGTAATGATATAATCGTTCATCTCTTTTACTTGTTTAGAACCCGAATAATTACTATAGGCGTGAATTGTAAGAACATGTTCAGAAAGTTGCTCGCCTTTTGGATCGTTCCTGTTTACTGTTTCATCTCCAAGCAGTATGTAGGGCATCTGGATTGGGGTAGAAACATCATCATAAACTGGATACGCTCCAGTTAACGCATTAAATACAGCTTTCTGAAGCTCCACTGAAGCTCCCATTTAATTCACCTACCTCTTATAATTTTTTCTAGTTCTCTTTCAAAGCGAGGACGAATATAGTCAAAGTTTTTAAAGAAAAATGGATGAGTTTTTTGTCCTCGAGTTAAGTAAAATTCTTCTCCGTTAATGATAATGATCGGGAAATTGTATTCTTTGCTGCCTGCTGCACGTTTAGGAAATACCCAAGGTGTTTTCCTTCCGTTACCTTCAACAGCGTAAATACCAGTACCAAATTCATTATAGATGGCATGTTCTTTATTTGTATAAACATGACCTACAAACCCATCGTTCGTAAATTCGTGATCGATACTCCTACGCAAATCACCATCATTAACAGGTGCATCTTGTTTAATTCGTGTTTCCATCGCTAATGTGGCGTTTTTAACTTCTTCTTTTATTGCAGCTTCCATTTCTGCCTTTAACTCGCCTACACTTTTCTTAAATTCTCTTACGTTATTAAACTCAAACCGTAACATGACTGCCGTTTCCTAACGTATAAGATGTAATCTTTCCAAAGTTCTCAATATCTGCAATTTTAAATCGTTCCCCATTGATCTCTACAAAATCCACATCGTTTGGAGGTTGTGCTCCTTTTAAATAAAACTTAGCTTCTTTTGTAACGTTAACCCTGGTTGTTTTTTGGTTTCTTGGGTTTTCAACACTAGATAAAAAGCCATAGCCAGTAAATACTGTTACTTCTGGCCCTTTAGTACTGCCCCCAATCCCATCTGAAACCCTTGTATATTTTTTAAAAACTGCTTTAGCATCTGTTTTCATAGCATTCGCAGCCTACCCTGTTTACTCTCTGTTGCATTATTCTTTAAATAGTTATCGAGTGTTTCTTTATACGGATCAAGTAGATTGCCAGAGTAAATTGTGGTAATTGTATCAATTTTTTCCTCAGAAATTCCTTCAGAACGTAATCGATTAAACCTGGTAATACTAATTTCATCTACAATCCAAGTTAATGAAGTAGGAACGGTAGATAATCCAAGATACTCTCTAACTAAAGAATTAGCATTGTTAATAATGATGTTTAATACATCATCTCTACTATTGTCTGATATACCTATCAAAGTCTTTACTTCTGTAATTGGCATGTAATCACCACCTAATTATAGGTATTTATTAATTTCTTCTGAATATGGAGCGACCGCACATCTGCAATTAGGATGGTATGGGTTACTAATAAAGCTCCCTTTAAACTTAAGCAGTCCACTGTCCATTGTCATTTTTTCATTGTCTAATGGCCCACATTCTTCACATGTGCGCTCATCGTGCCTAGTAAGCCATACGACTTGTTTAAGTCCTAGCTGGATGTAAGAGTCCATACTAGCTTGATTAATCACATGAGCCGATTCTGTGCGTATTACACGCTTAGTATCTCTCATGGCTAAGTTTAATTTGTTCTCAAGGTTTCTAGACATAACATCAATCGACTGGCCCTGTATAAAGCCTCTTACTAATGTCTCTCTTAAACCATTGATTAGTGCTGTTTTGTTATTCCATATTCTTGAAGAAAAGTCTGCGCCACTCCAAGGATAGTAAATTACTTTCTCGATGGCTTTCTTATTAATCTTTATAAGATTCGACTTCAAGCCAATGCCTTTATAAAACTCATCAATCGATTCAAATGTTTGCTCATAGGCATCAATTAATAGTTCTTGATTCGCTTCTATCTCTTTCTGACCAAGCCCATTAATAATATCTCTTACCTGGCTTTCTAAAGTTACCATTCGATGATATTTACTCATCTCTTGATAAGTTAGTTCGCCTTGTTTGGAATGTTTAGCATAAAGCGTTCCTATTAAGCTAATAATCTCTTCATAAGCAAATGAATAATAATCAGTTAATATTGCGCTTCTTTGTTCAATATTGTTATAAACGTTCGCAGTTAAATTACCTATACGCTCGTTCCAATACTCTTGATCTTTCAAATGGTTTCCCTCCCTTTACACATTAAAAAAGAGAGGGAATAAATCCACTCTCTTACTTAGTTTCTTCAGTAACTAGACCTTCAACTTCATAGCCGTTTGACTCATGCCAAGTTGCTAACCATTCGTTATCAGTTTCAGCAACACCTTGTAAGAAAGGTAAGTCACCTGCTCCTAAACCTGTGAATTCAGTAGGTGCTTTAATTTTATATTTCTTAGCTTCTTTTTTCGCTGCCATAATACTTTATCCCCCTATCAATTATTGAACTTTGATATTACGTAAAACACCAGCTTTACGAGTGTTCTTTAATGCAACACCTGCAACCATCTCAATTTCACCATCTTTAACTGCACCTGGTAAATTTAAGTTTGGTAGGTATTGGTTAACAATTGAATCACCAACCATAGAAATACCATGGAAAGCATCTAAGCCTAATTGAACTGCGTACATATCAGTTAAGCCTGTTTGAGCAGTTCCTACAGTACGGTTAACAATTTGTGATACTGGAGTTGTTTGAGTTGCACCAGCATTATTTGAAGCGTACCAACCTAAATCTACTAATGGAATACCATCATATGCAGCAATTTTATTACCAAAAGCATCTTCAACAGATGATTTATAACCAGCTTCACGAGCTACAGCTTGCATAACTAGTTTCATTTTAGAGTTTAATAGTAACGCATCTGGACGGCCATCAAACTCAGATAACCAATCATCGATTGCAAATAATAAAGCTTTGTAGTTAGAACTGATTAATGCACCTGTAGACATATCAATAACTGCGCCTGTATTTTTCTCAGTAGGTTGACCAACTAAGATTTTATTTAATCCATCAAAACCGTTAGCATCAGATGTTTTATCTCCATTGATAACTAAGTTGTGGAATTGGTTTACAGTTGCTTTCATTTTTTGATCAGCTTGGAAACCAATCTCATTTAAGTTACCAGATGCTCTTTGGATTACACGATCCACTTGGTACTTACCACCTAATACTGCTAGGTTAGTAGTTACTGCTTGGCGTTCTGCTTCGCCTGCTGTGAATTCGCTGTTAAGTGCACGAGTCGCAGCATAAGATGCAGTTTTTAAACGAGTATATCCGTAAGTTAATGTTGTTCCTCCTGTACCTGGTGATACTGCATCATCAAATGTAAGAGTATCTAATAAATGAGATGCTCTACGGAAAGAATCAACTAACATTTGATCAACTTTATTTACTTTTGTAGCGTTTGCTTGTGCTAAAGTTACTGGCATTTATATGCCCTCCTTATTTTTTATTATAGTGTTCTTGTAATGCACTCTCCCAAGTCAATGGAGCATTATCATTTGTTCCTGGAACTTTAGGAGCTGAACCTTTTAAACGTTCCTCTACTGCTGCTTGTACTGCGCTTTGGAATGTTTGTTCAAAAGAATCAATATGAGCTTTTACTTTATCTGCATCATTCTCTGTAATTAAGAATGAAGCGAATTGAGTAGGAAGCTTTTTGTCTGCTAAAATCTTAGTTGTTTGAAGTTCTAAAGCATCTCTTTGGTGTTGTAACTTTTCTGCTTCAAACTCTTTGCGCTCTTTATCAAACTTCTCACGCTCTTGTTCTTCAGCAGAAAGTTTAGCTAATCGTTGTGCTTCTTTCTTTTCTGTTTCAAGCTTTGTTTTAAAATCCTCTTCCCATTTAGCTTGTTGCTTCTTCAATGCTTCTGTAACTCGTCTATCTGTTTCAGATTGAAGTTTAGCTTGTAGCTCTTCCTCTGTATAAGTTACAGGTGGTGGAGTTGGATCGCCTTGACCTGGATCTCCTTCATTCCCAGCAAATAACTGTAAATTTAAAGGTAATCCGAATTTCTTTTTAACATTCTTCATTGTATTTCCTCCTAATAAGTTCAATAAAAAAAGCCCCTCTAATTTGAGTTGCTGTCGTTATAGCCCTTAAGATTTTTATAATCTTGATTTTCTGTTATTTATCATAGCTAATACTGCGAATACTATAGATGCTAAAGATAAGATAGTTCTAAACCACATCTCAAATGTGTTCATTCTTCATACTCTTTTATTACTTCATCAATTTTTTGAGAGTACTCTTTTCTTATTTCTACTGGTATTCGTTCATCTTTCAAAACGTCTGCCATAATTTCAAATGTTTGTTTTACTGAATCCATATTTTTCACATCAATTGTTACTGAAAGCTTGCCCTTTGCCATTGCTAGTACCTCCAGTAGTGGTATTTTTTGGAATTAACTTTTTAAAAGCTTTTTCCTTTTCTGCATCTTCACTCTTCTTACGCTTCAATTCCTCTTGCACATCATCAACCATAGGAAGGTTAGAAAGTAATGTTTCATCACTTACTACTCCCATTAAGTCTTTAGCTAATGCAGCTAATTCTACTGCGTTTTGAGGAATATTAGCAGTGAATACAGGTTTAACAGTTAGGTAATCATAATTAGCACCTTTAACATTTAAGAAGTTAACGATCATTTCGATTCGTCTTTGTAAAGACTTCTTAAAATAGCGCTCCTTATTAACCCTGTTCTGTTCCATTCCTAACAATTTCATTTTAATTTCAATTGTAGTCTTAGATCCTGCTGCACCATCACCATCTAATGCTGGAGTGCTACTAAATTTATGAATATCTTTATCTAATCGAGTTTTATAGTTTTCTACCCATGAATCATTGACATCTTTAATGAGCCATTTAGCATCACCATCTTCATCAACTAACATGACTCGATTAGTTTTCATATCTTTTACATCTTCACCTGTTGTACCGTTCATATTCTTTAACATTAAATAAGAATCTGTGAACTGGTCCATATCATCAAGCGTATTAGATTGAGATTTATTATAAGCATCAATTAAAGAAATAACTGTAGCGAAATCTCCCATATGTTCCTCATTGTTAAAATAAGGATTAATAGGTACATCCCCAAAGAAATGATCTTCCTCATCTTCTAAGTTAATATTTCCACCTTTAATCGAGTAATGATAAATCTTATTTGCTTCATACACATCAGCATAAATAACTTCAGTAGACTTAGCATCCCTGGAAACTCGATAATAAACACCATAAACAATGTTATCCTCTAAAGTGTTATCTCTAACAACAAAAGTATTTTTAACATCTAATTTCTTAAATCTCACTTTTGCATCTTTATCTGAGTAAAGAACTTCATAAGCTAGACCAGTAATAGAAGCATCTTTTGCAATTTCTAAATTAACAAGGTGTTCATCATTGTACTCATTAATTTCATTCATAGTACTCATTAGCTTATCATCAGTGTTTGTATAAGTAATTGGCTTACCTACAAAATAACCAACATTCATATCAGTTATATATTTAGAGTAGTTATTCACCAATTTATTATTAGGTTTTGCTGGATCAGTCACCGTTTTATTTAATATTTCATGTTCGCCCTTATAATAATCTTTATAGAATTTTAGTTTGGGTAAAATATCGTTACGATGCTTTGCAACAAACAATCTAACTTCTTCTTTTTCATGTGCTTTAAGCTCTGTTCTAAACACATTCTCACCTCCTACAAGCCTAATTCAGATTTATTCATGCTTCTAACTGCATTACCTTTCAAATCTGATACCTCGTAATCATCCAAAGCATACCAAATAGCCGAGAAGGTATGAGGATCGATGTTAAATTCATCTTCAATGATCTCTCCTTGCTTATCGACTGCGAAAGTTAAATCTTTTAATTCATCTATTGTATTAACGCAATTACTGGAGCAAATAATCTTCTTAAATCGTTTAACCTTTTTTGTATATTGAAGCCTTGAGCCTGGAAACTTCTTAGCATCTTTCATTTTAAATCCATTCTGTTTATAGAAAGCGATTGTTTTAGGCTCTGCTGCATCTGCTTTAATTAACTCACCAGACTCTTTAAACTCTTTAATATCTTCAGCTGTCTTATCATCCGTTTGTTGATTCTTATAATACTCCCAATAGATATAAAGTATTTTTTCCTCGTGATCGATAGCTAACCTTAGAAGAGCATTGTAAGAACTGACAAATCCAAAGTCCATTCCATTCTTATACATAGGTTTCTTGATTGCTTTAATTTGTTCCATTACTTCCTCATGTGGAGCTTCAATAAACTGTGGTAATACCTTTACCCCATTTGTTCCAAATTCCCCATGACGAGCGATTCTGTGAAGGTCTGGATCATGATTCTTTAAATCATCTAATTGCTCTATATAATCTTCTGGCAAAAACAAATTATCATCGGCTGTTGAATGATGATAGTAGGTTTTATTAACAATCATGATTCGTTGTTTGTATAAATCCTTATCATTTAGCACATGATATTTAGTTTTATCATTCTTAAAGAAATGTTTATAACTCCAATTACTTTTCCCTACAGGATTCGTAGAAAGGATAATATGAGTTTTAAGTGTTGGATGCCTTAAACGACCAGTTAACTCTTTATATCCTGCATATTTAGCTTCAGAACACTCTTCAAGCCAAACGATAGATACATTATGAACTGACTTTAATTTTTCTGGTCTATCCATACCTTTAAAAATGATTTTAGATCCATTAGGAAACTTAATTTGCATAGGTGAAGAAGTGAATTGTATTTTCCCTTTTTCTTTCCTGGTGCTATATAACCCTAATTCGTCTGCAATATCAGCGAATAAAGCAAAACATGAGTCACGAATAGTATCATATACTTCACGAACTATTAGAGCTGTACGCTTTTCCTCAAGAAGTTTAAGAATTAATTTAA
The DNA here is from genome assembly GCF_004138285.1 of Gottfriedia acidiceleris. Lineage (GTDB taxonomy): Bacteria > Bacillota > Bacilli > Bacillales > Bacillaceae_G > Gottfriedia > Gottfriedia acidiceleris_A. Next base: position 25,280 of record NZ_SCFN01000033.1, read on the forward strand.
GAGCTACATGATAACTTTTAGATGATCCATAACCACCAACCAAAAAGTAATACTTATGTTCCCAATCAAATATGAAATCTTCAAAGTGAGGATTAACTTCTTTTTCAACCATTGTTCTCACCTTTTCGCTTGATTACAATTTGAATTGAATCATCAGTATCATCATTATTTATATCACGCTCAATCTTAGCAATTTCACCTTTAAGCTTCTTAATACGTAACTGTTGCTCTTCAGTATTAGATAACTCTTCATATTGCCTTATAAGGTTATTAAGAGTACTCATAGCTCTTGATTGAGCTTGCAAGAAGTTAGCGTGTTTATCCCAAGCGAATTGGATCTCATACTCTTCTTCAGATGAAGAATCAGTTTCTCTAGTTTTCTTAAGTTCCTTAGTCATATCATGTTTATTAGCTACATACATCAATTGCTGCGCTCTAATAATTGCAGCGTATTGAAGCTGTATTTGATCCCATAACAAATCAATTGGAGAACGTTGATTAATCTCTTCCATAATCGCTAATGTTTCTGCTGGAAGGAACTTAGAAAAGAAACCATGTTTTAAAGCTTTAGAGTTACCAAATGGTCCACCATGCCCACCTTTGTTACCTAAAGCGTTCTTACTGCCTTTTGGCGCACCTCTAGGTCTTTTGGTTTGTTGTATAACATCTTTGATTTCTTGTTGTACAACATTCCATTTATCACGTTGTTTCCATACTGCTACTTTCTTTTCATCTTCACCAAGTTGATTAGCGATCTCTCTATTTGTAATCTTTCCATTATGCTTATGATATAACTCAAAAGCCTTATCTCTATTAGGATTTCTTTCTCTAGCCACTCATTAACACCTCACCTCCAAATGATTTATCTATTCATGTTTCTATGCAAAATAAAAAGGTATAGGCAACCACCTACACCCTTAAAAACCTTGATATATCAACCTTGTATAAAATCATGAATAAACAAGAAAAATAACCCCTCTAAAAAGCTTGTTACATCAACGTTTTATAATTGTATCAACTTCCCAAAATAATCATTATGTAAACTAGTAATGCATATCATATGTAAAATTTTATGTCGGTTCTGTAAAATAAAAAACACTCAACTAAGCGAATGTCTATTTTGAAGATAATCCTAATTTAGAGAATGCCCACTGCTTTGAAAGTTCTATTGCTACTGAACTAAGAACAGCAATCGGAATCTTATTTATTTCTGTTCCGAATTTACCTTTAATTTTTGACCAATTAGTATCATTACGAATCGAGCCCAGAAACTCATGCCCAATCCAAGTTATAGAACTTCTAATAATGTAAGCCTCATTATCAGCATATCTTATAACATTCTCCAAATAATTAGCTTGTTCTAATAATTTTAGATGGTACACAACTACTTCTTTTTCATATCCACTTGGAATATTTAATTGTTGACAGTCGTTCTCTTGTTCTTCGATGATAAATAATAAATTTCTAATTAATTCCATGTCTCTTTTCACACCTGGAACATCCTTTCCCTCAGCTATTATTTCTATAAAAAAGTAACCCATGCTTTTATACTTTCTTCATCCGATAAGTTATTCCCTCTAAACTAGACCCATTAACCAAGCAAAATGAGAGGGGGAAAGAACTTTAATGGATCTAGTTTACAAAGAATAAAAAAAGAGCCCTACTGATTGGCTCTGTATAACAATTTTAATTATGTTGTCATTTCTTAAACAGCCTCAATTTTTTGTGGCTCATTTGCTTCTTGCACTTTTTCCAATTCTTCAATACGTAGTTTAACTAATCCCTCCAAAACATGATAAGGATATAACTCTTCTTTTGTACCTTTAAATTTTGCAGAAACAATGTACACTGTAAGTGCAATTAAAATCACAAGAGCTATAATTGATTTAATTGTAAATAAAATATCTGATTTCATTGCCATTTGAAAAGTGAAAACTTGCATTGCTAGAAATATATAAAGGTAGCTAGTAGTTTTCTTTTCACTAAAATTTACTTTTATATTTGAATCTATTAATACTCCTAATTTTTTCATAGAATTTATATCATTTAAATCAAATCCATTCACATTATCTTCAGTTATTGGCAAAACTAGATATCTCTCGGAAAGTACTTTTATAGCTTTCTGTAACGATTGATCACTTTTTTGTGACTCATAAACGATTTCATTAATTACATTTAACTGATTCCAATAAAACTTTAACCCTTCCACATTAAATTTCACTTTCCGCATAAACATTTTCACATTCATTTTCACATTCCGCATAAACATAAACATTTTCACACTCCAATTAAATTTATCCTGTATACCTATATCTTAAATAAGGATAAATAAAAATACCATATAATACCTACAAATATTTATTTTAAAAATAAAAAAAGAAGCCCTCACTCAAGGACTTCTTTCTTCTCAAAAACAGCGCTTCAATATTAAATTGTCAAGTTAAAGCCAGGGTAAAACTACATAAAATCGAAACATAGGGTAAATCGAAATACATAATATAAGTATCTTCAAGCTGTTTCCGCAGCATGGCGATGTTATTATTATATATTGGTTTTTTGATATATTTTGTGTTTTCGTGTATCAGTTATGTACCAAATAGTGCCATTTTCATGTAAAATTAATTAGATAAAATACTATTTGATTTTAAGGGGAAAAAATCAATGAATAGAAAGTTAATGAATAGAAAGTTATTAAAAAGAAAATCCACGTTAAGTAATTCTATGAAAAGAGAGTCAATTAAAAAAAAGAAACAGGAAAGTAAGTCGAGGTTAATTGGAAGTTATTTTTGGTTTTATGGTTTATTTCTTATACCTTTGTTAATCGTTTCTATTCCTGATATGTTGTTTCAAACTTATGCTTCTAGAGATGCTCATAAGAATCTGGAGCATTTCTATAATACACATTCTTTATTAATTAATTCTTTAGCTTTAGGAGCAACTTTGTATTGCTTTTTTATGGGGATGAAAAAAGTAAGAGTTAGTGAAAAAGTAGCTAGAGGATTTGAATTTATTGGGTATGCATTACTTTTCTTTGCATTAATTTGGCAAACTCTATTTATTGATCCTGGTGAATCTTTTGAAGATGGTTATTATAAAAATTCACTCGAAACAAAGTTAGACCACATATGGAATTATATGCATCAAATAGATAGCTCTAGTAATAGTGAAGAATATTTCCAAAACAATGATGGTACTGACGAAGATCAATTCCAATTTTATGAAATAATTACAGATCTTGATAATCAAAACGAAGATGCTGTCAATAAGGGGATATTTTCATTAGTCTATTTAATCAGTACAATTTTTATAGCAATAGGACGCTTTCACGAAATTAGCTACACATCCCAGCCATCGAACAATTATGCTAGACAGTCTATAAAACATAGAATTCTAAGCGTACTAAAGATTAAAAAAGACGATCCAAATTAAATGGATAGTCTTTTTTATTTCAAAAGCTTATTATATTAAATAAAAAGCTTCAGCAACCAAATTAAGTAACGCATTCTTTTCTCTGTAATACTGTCTTCTACTAATATCTAACTCTGCAATAATTAGATCATCAAACCATCCTCTAATATATCGAAGCTCCCAAATATCCTTTTTCCTTTCATTTAAGCTATTATGAATCTTGTCCAACTTTATTTTTAATTGCTGCTTTTGTTGCAACCGTTCCGCAATCTCTTCTTTTCTTATATACATACTCTCAACAGTATTACTTACACTTCCACCAGACGAACCTTCTTTCAATTCATAAGAAGGAGTAACTTTAACACTCGGAAGATCCATTTGCATAATTTTAATTAGTGCATCCAGATTTCGATAACTTGAAAGTATTTGTTCTGCTTTTCTTCTTATCCCTTTTGATAATTTAGTATCTTCATATATTGCTCTGGACATGAACTCACTCCTATCTAAAAATAATCCATATAACGATGATCCAAAAAGAAATACAAATTATTTAACTAAATAAGCAGCCTTTAAATATCTCCATCTTCATCACCATTTAATAATTTAGTTATTTCATAGATTGGATTTTCAATTTGATGATCATTCGTTTCCCTCCTCTGTAACAAAACATCCACATCCTCCAATGTCGAACATATCTATTTGTGTTACTCCGTATTGTTCGTATTCTAACCTTAATTCTTTAAGTGTTAACTGCTTTTTAATACCGTTTCTTGTCCTAGTAAGTATTGATACATCTTTATCTAGAAACTCACGCATTTCTTGTTCATGATTTTCTATCTTTAAGTAATTACCTGGTAACTTCTCTAGCAAATTAACAAAATGTCCTTGCCCTGCTCTAACACACATTCCACCGCAATTATTATGAGAAAAACCAAGTTTATATAATCTAGGAATCTTAATTCCAACTTCTTTTAAATAATCCAACATTTCATTTTTAGTAACATAAGGTTCTTCACACATTGGAAACTCAACTTTATAAGGCGCCCAATTAAATTCAGGTGAAGCCTTCCGATGGTCTTCTGTCCAGTCAATACCTAAATACAATACGCACGTTTCCCTTTCATCTTCTTCCCATTCTTTTTGTAGTTCGGCAATTATTATTGGATCTTCCCATAAGATAAATTCTCTTGTTGGTTTTACTTGTTTTTTCTGAATAAACATGGGTTTTTCTTCTTTAAATCGTTCTTTAATCCAATTCTCTGCTTGTTCTTGTTTTAAAACATGGGAACACTTAGCTAATCTTGAATTCCCTAAAAATCTAGTATCCTTAAATACTTCAAATGGTGTACGACCATCTGCAATTTTGGTTATGGAGATACCGAAGTGTTTATCGGCATCATCCATAAATCTATATAAATCCTTATCTTCGATTAATGTATCTGTGAATAATAAAATCACATTTTCCTTACCTTGTTTTTCGATTACTCGTTTAGCAGTAAAGAAACTTCCAATTCCTCCAGAGAAAAAAACTATATGCTTCATAAGGACCCCCCACTCTAGTAGTCTAGCCTTCTGTACATGTTAACCTATATTTACTTCCCTAAAATCTTAGTTTGTTCACTTTTAACACCTTTACCAAAGCACTTAGTACATTGTTTTCTTACCCCTGTTTCTTTACCAACTGGAATTCCGTAAAATGTTTTTTTATCTAGTACAAATGTATAACCACGACCTTCACAATAGTTACATTTTTTCATTTGGACACCTCTTTCTTTAAATCACATAAATCATGAAATGTACTATTTTTAATTACATCATGAATGTCTAATGCTTCATGTGGAGTACACCCATTATCTTCAACTAAACCAGCAAGACCAGCAATAATTAATTGTTGATTAAGATTATTTAAATCTAATTGAATTTTACCCATTTCTCCCATACTCCTTAGTTAAAATATTTAACGATCTCAATTACTGCCAAAACAAATAATCCAGCACTTGTATTAAATAACAAACTTTAGAACGTTTTAATTTATTTTCCAGTTCAATGATTTCATCCAAATCTTCACTAATTCTTTGAATATATACATCTATGGTTTTTGATTGGTTTTCCACTTGATAATCCCCTTTCTTATTACCCTCATATTTTCGGTATCAATTACTTCCGTACAATTTTTACACTTTCTTAATAAGTGATGCTTATGAATTGCTAGTTTAAAAGCAGCTTGTCCACAAGTTATGCACACTCCAGGTCTAATAACTTCTTCTTCCTGTGGACTTTCTTCTTTTGGTTTGAACAGGTCATTCCACTTACTCATTCGCTAATTTAAGAATTGTTTCAGCTTGAGTTTGAATAATCGCTTCTTTCCGTTCAATTTCTGCTTCTAATCTAGCAATTTCATTTGCAAGACCATCAAACAATTCCTGGATGGTTTTGTTCTTCACTTTCATGTACTATAATCCCCAATCCTATTTTTCTAGGTTTGATATTCCCTTTTATTTCTTGATCCATAATGGCTAATGCAACTTCAGCTTGTGGTCTTTGAAAAATCTCTTCCATTTCCCAAATCGTTACATCCTCTTCCCAAAGCTTTACGATTTCTTCAAGTTCATCTTTATCCCATGTATGATCAAGTTCTTCCAAGACTATTACCGTATTTCGTCTTTTTCTTTTAGGAATAGCTGCAGAATGTCTATTCTTAGTAACATCAATCATTTTTTTACTCCAATTGTTTCTAAAATTGCAGCTTGTCCAATATGATTGTTATATAGGCTATCAAAACGATCCCAAAAAGCTTTTATTGCTTGTTTCCTCACCTGGCATTTAGTACATGAGCATTTCTTGAATACCCATGCACCATTAGTAAGTTGAGTTGTTTTTGTGCAGTCCATTTAAACACCTCTTTCTTCGCTCTTTGTTCGTAGTGCGACACTTAACACAAAATGTTTGTTTTGAAATAAATCCTCCTTAAAAATAGTAATCTAACCATTAAATGTAATATATTTAAGGTATAAAGATTTAGGAGGAACTATAATTCATGGTTAATATAAGGCCCGTAGATGAACATGCTTGGAAATTGGGTTGTGTACTTCAAACACTGGATATAACGGACCTAGATGAAAAATGGTACCAAATTTGTAGCTGGCTACAAATGGCATCAAGTGTTGAACAAGTCAGTTTAATCACAGGGAAATTTGACTCATCTCTCGCATTTTGCTCTCCTGCACTTCACTACGAAAATGAAAGAAGTAGTATGCTATCAAATTTAGCATTAGAAATAACTATCTTTAACTTTATTTGGGGTGCGTTTGAATCATTAGTTGAAACCCTAGAACCATTAATTGAAGGTTGTAATAGTAAAGATTATGGTAAAGTCAGTACCGCACGTTACATAATTAGAAAAAAGCGCCCTTCTGTTTTTCCAGGTTACAAGGAGTCATTAGAAAAATTAATCAGCCTTTATCATTCATTAATTCAAAATGGAATAGATCATTCATCTATAAATTATTATGAAAAAGGAATCTTTTTCGTATATACAATTCGCAATAAATTCGCCCACGGAGCTTACTCACTTCCTGAACATCCAGATGATTATGAAGATCCCGAAAGTGTAGATAGTGATTTAGTCAAAATTAGTTCGACCATTGTGTTGTTAACAATGCAAATGATGCTATGTTCTTTCTACGTTAGTAAGAACATTAAATTAACTAACTTATTTCTATTTGATGAGCTATACAATAAAGATTCCATCCATTTAATCCCCTTATTAAGAAATGTACACATAAAAGGTTATGTTAAGCAGCTCATTTTTTAAAAATGAGCTTTTTAGTTATCGCAACGAAAAACACAATATGTTTCAATTTATTTCAACTCCTTTTGTTACACTCTTTTTGTCAAAATGGCAGCTTTTTCCGTTTATCACTTATTTCCTTAAAAATAATGTAAGTGCAATTCGAGGACATTCTCGAAATGGTTTTCTTATCGTAAAGCTGATACATACTTTCACCACTTAGATTAGTTGTTGTAATGGTGCTTTTGCCTTGTCTAGCGTTATAAACTGCATATAATATTCTGCTTACAAAATCAGTTGCAGTTTTATTTGTATCAATCGAACCTGTTTCAGCTCCAAGATCATCCATTACTAAGAAATCCACATTTGATAAAAGGTTTACAAAGTATTCCTCTGAATACTGGCTTGATTTATCGTTAAAGCTGTTTTTAATCATTCGTATCATTTTTTCAATACTTACGAATAAACAAGATCCATCAAAATCTGTTTCATTAATTGCTTTTAAAATTGCATATCCTAAATGGCTTTTTCCTGCTCCTGGAGTACCTTGAAGGAACATATTGAACTTCTTTCCTGCTAAGTATTCTGATATGCAATTATTCGCCTTTTCTTTTGCTAATTTCGTTTCATTACACTCTGTTAAGTAATTTAGTATTCTAGCTTCTAAAATTGTTTCATCGTCTAAAATAGAGAGGTTTAAAAGAGTATCTTTTTTAATCTCATATTCTCGATTTTTAACAAACTCTGAAGCTTCTGTTTCTAAAGCTTTATTTTGATTTTCTACATAACACCTTGGACATTGAGGAACACCATCCATTAATACTTTCTTAAATACCTTTATTGATGTTGGATAGTTATGAACACATTCTTCATCAGAAAGGGAGATCGTTATCATCTGGGTTAAATCTAGTTTTTCCATTTGGACCTCCTGTAAATTCATCGTTAAAATGTTCACCATTCAAAAAGGTTAAAGGTTGTTTAATGAATTGCTTTTGTGTTTTTGTTTTATAAAGATACTCAATATACTTTTTTGTTCCATTCATGATTTGTTCAAAAGAATAGGTTTTAAGTACCTTTTTGAACTTATCTTGACTCTTTTTCTTACCTTCTTTTCTTGGATAAATAGACCAAAACTCATTAAATTGATCTATATATATATCTTTTTCTTTATCTAATTCTTTATCTATATCTATATCTGTTCCGTTACGTAACGTTTCATGTAACGTTACATCATTTGGTGCAGCTAAAACCTTTTGATTTTCCCTATGTTTAGCTACTCTTTGTCTTGTTAATTGCCTTGTTCTTTCCATTCCATCTACATTTTGGTGTTTCTCCCAATTTGAAATATAGATAAAATCATGATCATCAATATTTATCATTCCAAACTGTTTTAAAGTCTGTAGAGCAAACCTTACATTTTGCAAAGGTCTATTAAAAATGGTGGATAGCATTTCTTCAGTGAATGGGATATTTTCACTAAGGAAAATAAACCCTTTATTATTTGTTTTTCCTGCTAAAGAAAGTAACTTGATCCAAATGATTAATATAGTATCTGAATCCGGTAAACTCTCAATGATTTTTATTTTTTCATCATCAAACATTGAAGTTGATAATTTAATCCATTTAATTTCACTCATTGCCTTCAACTACTTCTGGAGCATCAATAATTTCATATTCAGCAGCAATTACTTCTGGCTCATCATTAATTGTTTTACGTACCGTTTCATCCTCTTGGACTGCTTCATGAAACTCAACATCCATTGGGAGTTGATTCACTAATTTTTTAAGGACTGTTTTACGTGCCATAGCATCGAAATTTTCTTTCCAAGGTCCATAATTCTTTGTTTTACTGAATTTATCTCGATGATTTTCAACATCTGATTTAGACATAATTTCAAATTGAGCTGCACCATCTTTAAACCATGCAACCGCATAATATAAACGCACATCTCCACGATCACCATCTAATTTAGGTTTGTGAATAATAGTGTCATCAATACCATAAGAAACTTCAAATTCATCATGTTCATAAACTTCTCGAGCTTGTATTTTAGCGATTCTGCCAGATCTTTGAGCTAATTCAATTAAGCCTTTATAACCAATTTGGAATTGGACCTCTTTGCCATAAGGAATTAAGTAGGCTTGTCCAAATAAACCTGGCTCAAGACCTAACTTTACTGATTGAAGAACCGCACTCATTAAACTAGGTAAATTACAATCTAGTAATTTAGGATTCTTTCTAATTTCAGATAATGCGATGCGCTGAAAACGTTCTGTATTAAAATGTTTTGGAGCAATTTGTCTAAAAGTACCTTCATAAGCTTTTAAGTAGCTGCTAACTTGTTGATCTGGAGTAAGTTTTACTTCTCCTTTTGGTTTTGCTGCTAATAGGTTTTTTAATTCTGCTGGTGTAGCCATCAATAATTTCCTCCTTAGTAATAACGGTTTCTATTTTTGTAGTACCAAAATAATCCCTGTTTCTTTAAACTTTGTACCTTTTTAATGATCGTTACCTCTGTTCTACCTAAAGCAAATGCCATATTTCGGATTAGATCATATTCATAAAATTTACAAAGGTATTCTAATTCTTCACCTGTAAATTTCTTACCCTGGTTAAAATGAAAGTCTGGATGGTAAAGCATCCTATTTCGTGGATCATATTCATATTTTTCTTCTTCCAATAAGATCACCTACTTTACGGAAAAACGTCTAGATGCGCTTACCTTACATACTTCCTTGTAAATATCTGGATGATTTTCTTTTAGTAATGTTGTATCAATTCGATTGCTAATAACGGTTTTCCAGGTAATTAAATGTTTTTCAGTAACGCCAGCTTCATTATCTTTCAAAGCTTCTTTTAATTGATTTTCATAATTAGTTTTCGTTTCTTTCCAAGTCGCTTCATATTCTTTTGCTTCATTAAGTTTTTCAATAATTTCATCCGTTTCAGATGGCAGCTTAATTTGTTTTGCATTTGATTTTGGATAAAGGTTTTTTAATAAGTTTGTTGCAGCATCCGAACCATCAAAAGCTGGAGGATTGTTTTGTAATACGCTAAAAGTCCAAAATTCAGTTAAAGCTGCAATTATTTGGTTTATTAACTCCTCATCACGTTCAATCGTTTTCCAAACGAATTTAGAATTATCAATCATGCATGCTATATAAGCTCTTTCATATCCCGTAACTGCTAAGTAATGTAAGCATTGTATTAAGTAAGCCACTGGAATTTCATCATCTTCCCATTCTTTCGCTTTCCAACCTGTAGCAGTTTTACATTCAAGTATTGCTTTTTCACCAATTACTACACGATCCAAATTAGCGCTCATAAACTCATGCTCTGGATGAATCCATAACTTGTTACTTTTGCGTACCTTTTTCCCTGTCTGCATCTCAAATATTTTTGCAACATTATCTTCAGATAAGTTACCCCAAAGGATAGGCATTGAATCTAATTGTTTCACTTCGACTTGACCAGTTTTTTCAAGGTAAAGCTCTACTTTAGATTTGTATTTGTTAAGTCCTAATACTGTTGCAGCATCCGATCCACCTATATAATTCTTTCTTAATTCAATCTGTTCTTGAGTTAACATATTTTCCTCCAGTTGCTTAACCAATGGATAAACAATATAATTAAGTTCTCTAGGTTTAATTAGAAGTTAACCATATCGGTTAGCTTTTTTTTT
>NZ_SCFN01000034.1 GCF_004138285.1 Gottfriedia acidiceleris
TTCATGTTTTGTTTAGTTTTCAAAGTTCACTTTGTCGCTTCAGAAGCGACTTTTAAATCATATCATTTAAAGCTTGTTTTCGTCAACAACTTTTTAAATGTTTTTTTGATTTTTAATTTGTTTGTTTTCCCTTGTTTGGGACAACATAGAATAATATATCAGCTATTTGAATTAATTACAACACTAAAATAAAAGAACTATTATTCAGAATGTTCCATTTAACCGAGCGCTTTATTAACAATAGTGCTGTATTCACTTTAATATATCTAGGATGCTTCTTTATGAAGCATCCTTTGATTCTTATGCTAACGTTGCATTCTTCTTTAATTTTTCAATTGGTTTTACTGCTTCTACTAATGCTTGATCTAACTCTGTAGTGTATTTTGCTTTTTGTTCCTTACTCCACTCTAGCTTTATTGATATAAATTCAATTACTGAGTCTTTCCATTCATATACCCAATGAATATTGAAGAACAATGCACCAGTACGACGTATAAAAAAGTCGACTGGTTTTACAACCATCTCAAAGTCTATTGCATATAAAAGCGGTACGAAGACATCTATAGGTAAATTATATTGATTAGCCACCATTCTGTATTGACTTGCTAACTGAAATAATATATCAACATTGGAACCATAAAATTTTGTAAAACGTTCAGCTTGATTTTCTGACAAACCATACTTGATTCCTTCTTTGGTTTTTTCAGAAATATATTTAGAAAATTGTGATGCTCCACCTACACGTCCACCAGAGATAGGCAAATGTTTTGTCTTACTTTTTATATAGTTAGAATTGTATCCTTCCTTTTTTAGTAATCCAGTTACATAGTCGATTACCGTTTCGGCCATTTTTCGATACCCCGTTAACTTTCCACCAGCAATTGTTATTAAGCCAGAATTTGAAGTCCAAATTTCATCTTTGCGTGAAATTTCGGATGCACTTTTCCCTTCTTCATATATTAACGGACGTACCCCTGCCCAACTTGATTCTATATCCTTTTTCGAGATATTTATTGTTGGAAACATGTAGTTGATTGCATTGATAATATAGTTACAGTCTTCATTAGTCATTTGTGGTTTTGCAGCATCTTCTTTATAAAATGTATCTGTTGTACCAACATATGTCTTTCCATCTCGAGGAATTGCAAATACCATACGTCCATCTGGCGTATCAAAATAGATTGCTTGACCAAGCGGGAAACGACTATGATCAATAACTAAGTGAACACCTTTGGATAGCTGTAATACTTTACCTCTCTTTGAATGATCCATTTCACGTAGTGAATCAACCCATGGTCCCGCTGCATTTATAATTTTTTTACCGTATACTTCATACACTTCACCATCCAATAAATCAACGACAATTACACCGCATACTTTACCATCTTTATATAAGAAACCATCTACTTTAGCATAGTTCACTGCTTTAGCCCCATGAGCGATCGCTTCTTTCATTACCTCAATTGTTAGACGAGCATCATCTGTGCGGTACTCTACATAGTATCCGCCACCTTTTAACCCTTCTTGTTTTACAAGTGGCTCTTTTTCGATCGTTTGTTCACGATTAAACATTTTTCTGCGTTCACTTCTTTTTACACCAGCTAGGAAATCATAAATTCTTAATCCTATTGATGTACTAAATGCACCAAATGTACCACCTGTATGGAAAGGTAATAACATCCATTCTGGAGTTGTTACGTGAGGACCATTTTCGTAAACAATTGCACGTTCTTTCCCAACTTCTGCTACCATTTTTACTTCTAATTGTTTTAAGTATCGTAATCCACCATGTACAAGCTTAGTTGAACGACTAGATGTACCTGCTGCAAAGTCTTGCATTTCAAATACGATTGTTGATAATCCACGTGTACTAGCATCTAAGGCAATACCAGCTCCAGTTATACCTCCACCGATTACGATTACATCTAATTCTCTTTTATTTACTGTTTTTAAAACATCTTTTCGTAGTGTACCTGAAAATTTCATGGCTTTTCCTCCTTAAATACGAAAAAAAGAGACCACAAACATCACTATAGAAATTCTTCTATAGCATGTTGTGGTCTCTCTAAATCTCCTACCGAAATATTAACTTGTTTCTATTTTAACACTATACTATGTTATTTGAAAGCTTTTGTTGCTTCGATTGCTTTTTTCCAACCACTGTATAGTTCTTCTCTTTTATCATCTTGCATTTCCGGTTTAAATCTCTTTTCCATATTCCATTGTTTTGAGATTGTTTCTTGATTTTCCCAATAACCAACAGCTAGACCTGCTAAATAAGCTGCACCTAAAGCTGTTGTTTCATTTACTTCAGGACGTTCAACTGGGACATCTAATAGATCACTTTGGAATTGCATTAAGAAATTATTCTTAACTGCTCCCCCGTCCACACGTAAAGTTTTTAGTTCAATACCCGAATCAGCTTCCATTGCACATAATACATCTTTGGTTTGATAAGCTAACGCTTCCAGTGTTGCACGAATAAAATGCTCCTTCGTTGTTCCACGAGTTAATCCAAAAACCGCTCCCCGTACTTCACTATCCCAGTAAGGAGTACCTAGACCAACAAACGCAGGTACAATATAAACTCCATCTGTAGATTCAACTCTAGTAGCATATTCCTCACTATTACTAGCATCTTTAAACATGCGCATTCCATCACGTAACCATTGAATAGCGGAACCTGCTACGAAAATACTTCCTTCTAAAGCATATTCAACTTTTCCATTTAGGCCCCATGCAATTGTTGTTAATAAGCCATGATTAGATTTTACCGCTTTTTCACCAGTATTCATTAACATAAAACAACCAGTACCATAAGTATTTTTCGCCATTCCTTCGCCAAAGCAAGCTTGGCCAAATAACGCAGCTTGTTGGTCACCAGCTATCCCTGCAATAGGTACATTTTGACCAAAGAAATGGTAATCAACAGTATGACCATATACTTCAGAAGAAGATCGTACTTCTGGAAGCATACTTTTTGGTACCGTTAGCATTTCAAGTAGCTCATCATCCCATCTTAATTCATGAATGTTATACATTAATGTACGTGATGCATTTGAATAATCCGTAACATGTACATTGCCTCCAGATAATTTCCAAACAAGCCAAGTATCAATTGTTCCAAATAATAATTCATCACGTTCTGCTTTCTCTCTTGCACCTTCTACATTATCTAGAATCCACTTAACTTTTGTTCCAGAGAAATAGGCATCAATTAAAAGACCTGTTTTTTCATGAACAACCTCTCCATAGCCTTTCTCTTTTAGATCATCACATATCTCACTCGTTTGACGTGATTGCCACACGATCGCATTATAGATTGGTTTTCCAGTTGTTTTGTCCCACACAACTGTTGTTTCGCGTTGATTTGTAATACCTATACCTGCAATTTGCTCAGGTTTTACATCTGCTTCACTTAAACAAGTAGCAATGACAGCTAAAATTGACCCCCAAATTTCTTGCGCATTATGCTCAACCCATCCTGGCTTTGGAAAATGCTGTGTAAATTCTTTTTGTGCAACATGAACTATTTTGCCATTTTTATTAAATAGAATTGCACGAGAACTTGTTGTACCTTGATCTAAAGAAAGAATGTATTTATTCATAATCGTCCCATCTCCTCATTAAGCTACTACTTTTCTATTATTTGTATGACTTTGACTCTTTTTACTTGTTAAATAAGAAACTATCAAAATACCAACTGTTACAATTCCTACATAAATAATTGCAGAGTTATGCTTACCTTCAAAAATAATTTGATAGAATAATCCTGCTAGTGATCCTCCTAATGCTGGCCCAACAACTGGAATCCATGCGTATTTCCAATTCGAATCTCCTTTACCAGTAATAGGTAATAAAAAGTGTGCAATGCGGGGTCCTAAGTCACGAGCTGGATTAATTGCATAACCAGTCGTTCCGCCTAATGATAAACCAATGCTAACAATTAAGAAACCTACGATAAAAGGATTTAAACCATCTGCAAATTTATTTGAACCAATTGCTAAAATACCAAACACTAAGATGAACGTTCCAATCAATTCACTTAAAAGATTTGCAAATGTATTAGGTATAGCAGGACCCGTTGCAAATACACCTAATTTTGTTCCTGGATCTTCTGTTTCTTTCCAATGCGGTAGGTAATGTAAATAAACAATTGTTGCTCCGATCATCGCACCAATCATTTGTGCTGCAATGTATTCGGGTACTTGACTCCATGGAAATGAGCCTTTAAAAGCTAATGCTAAAGTAACAGCTGGATTTAAATGCGCTCCACTAATACTTCCTACTGCATAAACAGATATTGCAACTGCTAGACCCCATCCTAGAGTTATTACAATCCAACCTGAATCCTTAGCAAATGATTTTTTTAAACTTACACCTGCACAAACTCCTCCACCTAAAACAATTAGCAAAGCAGTTCCAATTAATTCCCCTAAAGTTGCTGACATAATTTCACTCCATCCACATTCAATTTAAGATTAAGTTTTCCCGTGATCGAAAATAAATCGAATGGCCATTCTTTTTAATAATAACTCTGTTAATATAGAAAAGAAGTATTGAGACAACGAGTATGATATTAGTGCATACCAACTATTAACTGAGCCTAAAAACTAAAAGACCCACAATCAATCAGCTTCTATTAATAAATAGAAACAATTAATTGTGGATCTCTTCATTTCTCCGTCACGTTTATTAACTTGTCTTTTATGCTAACCTCAAATGAAAGCGGTGTCAACAAGAATTTCCACATTTCTGCCATTATTTTAGGAATTTTTTCCATAAGTCTTTATCCGATGTTGTAATTGCAGTAGCACCAGCATTTAAAGCTGCATCCACATCTTCAACCGTTCTTATAAATCCACCAGCTAAAATAGGTATACCAGTTCTTTCTTTTACCTCTCCAATAACATTCGTAAGCGCTCCTGGTAACACTTCAATGTAATCGGGCTTTGTTTTTTCTAATAACAAAAAACTTTTTTCCATTGCTCCGGAATCAATCAAAAAGATCCGTTGGATGGCAATAACCCCTTTTTGCTTAGCCTTTAAAATAACATTGGATTTTGTAGAAAGTAATCCATCTGGCTTGTATTCTTGACAAAGAAATTCCGCTGCATGCCCATCACTTTGTAAACCATGTATAAGGTCGACATGTAAAAATACTTTCTTTCCATGTTGCTTAGCAAGAGAAACTACACTTTTCAATTGACCGATATGAATATCAAGAATAACGATATATTTATACGGAGTAGTTAATAATTTTTCTATATCCTTTATTTTTCTAACCGCTGGTAGAATCTTTTGTTCATGAAAATCCATCAATATTACCCCTATAGAATTTTTTACTTTTATAGTACACAATATAAAAAAAAAGAAAAAGCCTGTACAATGAAAGAATTTTCTTTGTACAGGCTTTTTTAACTTAAGATCTACTCTCTAAAAAATGCTAGGAATAATAGGAATACTACAAACAGCACATACATTACAGGATGAATTTTTTTCGTTTTTCCAGCTGCAATCATTGAAATCGGATAGAAAATGAAACCAACTGCGATACCAGTTGCAATACTATAAGTTAAAGGCATTGCAATAATTGTAAAGAATGCTGGAACAGCAATTTCGAACTTTTTCCAATCAATTTGACCAATTGATGAAACCATTAAAACTCCGACTACGATTAAAGCAGGTGAAGTTACCGCTGCAGTTACTACTCCTAAAAGTGGTGCGAAGAATAATGCTAATAAGAATAGGATACCTGTTACTACTGCTGAGAATCCAGTACGTCCACCAGCAGCTACACCAGCAGTTGACTCAATATAAGAAGTAGTAGTACTTGTACCTAAAGTTGAACCAACTACTACAGCTGTTGCATCAACCATTAATGCTTTACCTGCTCTTTCAAGCTTGTTCTCTTTTAATAAACCAGCTTGGTTAGCTACCGCTACTAATGTTCCAGTTGCATCAAAGAAATCTACAATAAAGAAAGTTAATACTACAGCAAACATTTTACCTGAAGAGAAAACATCTGGAATATGTTTAATTGCTTGACCGAATGTTGGAGCAATACTTGGTACTGGACCAACAACTGAAGATGGTAAGTCGATAATTCCAAAAATCATGCCTGCGATTGCAGTGATGATCATTCCTAAAAATACACCAGCTTTTATTTTTCTAGCCATTAAAACTACAGTAATAACTAAACCGAAAATCGTTAAT
This sequence comes from Gottfriedia acidiceleris, assembly GCF_004138285.1. Classification (GTDB taxonomy): domain Bacteria; phylum Bacillota; class Bacilli; order Bacillales; family Bacillaceae_G; genus Gottfriedia; species Gottfriedia acidiceleris_A. The sequence goes on from NZ_SCFN01000034.1 coordinate 6,217, forward strand.
AAAACAGCAGGTTCATTTAATTTACCAAGTGATACGAATGTCGCAGGGTTACTTACGATAATACCTGAATTTTTTAAACCAACAAATGTAATAAAGAATCCAATACCGCTACCAATTGCTAATTTTAATTCAATTGGAATTGCATTTATAATTTGTTCACGAAGACCAGTTAATGAAAGAATGATAAAAATGATACCTGATACGAATACGCCAGCTAATGCCGTTTGCCATGGAATACCCATTCCAAGAACTACGTTAAAAGCAAAGAATGCATTTAATCCCATACCTGGTGCTAAAGCAATTGGATATTTCGCATAAATACCCATTAAAATCGATCCATATGCTGCAGCTAAAGATGTAGCTACAAAGATTGCCTCTTTATTCATTCTTAAAGCTTCTGGGAAATCCTTTATATCTGATAATGATAAAATCGATGGATTTACAAATAAAATATAAGCCATTGCTAAGAATGTAGTTAAACCAGCAATTGTTTCTTGACGATATGATGTGCCTAACTTGTTGAACTCAAAATAATTACTGATACGTTCTTTCATGTGATCCTCCTAAGTTTTAGTCTTAAAAGTCGGTCTCTATTGTTTAAAATAGAAAAGGCACTTTTACACAATGGTAAAAGCGCCTATCACGAGCAGTTTCATTCTGAACTTATTAACCCTAGAATAGTAGAATAATAGCAAAATAGTAGGTTAATAACTTTCAGAAATCATTACTTCGTAGTCCGCCATTTTACGGTGGCGGGTAGAGACGCTAGTCCATATTTACTAGCCTATACGACAAGTTATGACAAATTATTTATTTAATTTACATCCTTATCTTACAATCAGTTTTGATTAGTGTCAACAAAAAAACGAACATTTTTTATAAAAAATTCGTTTTTGTTCGTTTTTACCATATTTTAGTTGTTCAATTAAACTTCATCATTTGGAAAAACACATTTTAGTCAAATAAAACATTTAATTAACAGTAAATTCTAATAACTATTGTACTATAAACTGGTCAATAAATGACAAGTTTCAACAAAAAAAGCTATAATTACTTACTAAAGAAGAGATTTAGCCATGTTTACTATTTTAATACTAATTTTGTTTTCTTTTCCTCTTTCGATAATAAGTATAAGTTCCGTCTAATAGTTACAAAATGGAGTCAAATTGGTGTTAACTTAAAATAGAAAAAGCCATAAGCCTTATAAATAAGGGTTATGGCTTTTTTTTATTATTCCCACTCAATCGTTGCAGGTGGCTTACTAGTTACATCATAAACTATACGGTTTACATGTTTTACTTCATTTACAATACGAGTTGAGATTTTTTGAAGTACATCCCAATCAATACGTGCCCAGTCAGCAGTCATTCCATCGATAGACGTAACTGCACGAATACCTACAGTGTAGTCATACGTACGTTCGTCACCCATTACACCAACACTACGGATGTCTGGTAATACTGTGAAATATTGCCAAATTTCTTTATCTAAACCAGCTAAAGCAATTTCTTCACGTAAAATTGCATCTGATTCACGAACGATTTCAAGTTTTTGATCAGTAATTTCACCTAATACACGAATTCCTAGACCTGGTCCTGGGAATGGTTGTCTCCAAACGATTGCATCTGGAATTCCTAGTTCAGTTCCAACTGCACGTACTTCGTCTTTAAATAATGTATTTAAAGGCTCGATTAACGTGAATTGCATGTCTTCAGGTAATCCACCTACATTATGATGTGATTTGATTGTTTGAGCTGTAGCCGTACCGCTCTCGATAATATCTGTATAAAGAGTTCCTTGAGCTAAGAAATCCATACCTTCTAATTTAGCTGCCTCATCATCAAACACATAGATGAATTCATTACCGATAATTTTACGTTTTTCTTCTGGATCAGAAACGCCAGCAAGTTTACTTAAGAAGCGCTCTCTAGCATCTACTTTAATTACGTTCATGTGGAAGCCTTCGCTAAACGTCTTCATAACGCCTTCAGCTTCATCTTTACGTAATAAACCGTGGTCAACGAATATACATGTTAATTGATCACCAATTGCTTTGTGAATTAATACTGCAACTACTGAAGAATCAACACCACCACTAAGTGCACAAAGTACTTTTTTGTCACCAACAGTATTACGAATATTTTCAAGTTCAACTTCAATGTAGTTTTTCATTGACCAGTTTGCTTCACATTCGCAAATATTGAATACGAAATTCTTTAATAGATCATTTCCATATTCAGAGTGACGAACCTCTGGGTGGAATTGTACACCATACATTTTTTTAGCTTCGTTACTCATTGCTGCGATTGGGCAAGAAGCACTAGTTGCATCTACAACGAATCCTTCTGGTTGTTGAATTACTTTATCACCATGGCTCATCCAAACTACGTGGTCTGAAGGTAGGTCTTTTAATAAAGCAGACGGATTTTGAATATTTAATTCAGCTTTACCATATTCACGTTGGTCTGCTCTAGCTACCGTTCCACCAAAATGTTGCGTCATTAATTGCATTCCGTAACAAATACCTAAGATTGGAATTTCTAAATCATAAATTGCTTCATCACAGAAGAAAGCATTTTCACCATATACGCTATTTGGTCCGCCAGAGAAAACGATCCCTTTAGCGCCCATTTGCTTAATTTCCTCTGCAGTTATTGTATGAGGACGTAATTCACTATAAACGCCAAACTCACGGATACGTCGTGCTATAAGTTGGTTATATTGACTTCCAAAATCTAGTACTACAATTGTGTCATGTTGTTGCAAAACGGTCACCCCATCTATATATATTGAATTAACGTATCAGTTAAACTGATACTATTTTTCCCAAAAAAAATAAAAAAAGCCGATTTTCTCCTCTATTTACATACGAAAAATACGTATAAGAAGGCAGAAAGTCAGACTTAAGGTAAACAAAGTCAGGCTGCCTTCATAGTCAGGGCATGTTACGGCGCCCCGGTAGAGACTCTCGACCCATATTGTCGAGGATATATGAAGAATAATGACGAATATTGTATTATTGTCTCATTCTAACAATGTATAATTTTTCGGTCAAGGTATTTCATTGCATAAAAAAAATAAATTTTTGTGTAAACGTTACAACTTGTCATGAATAAGATTATAGTGTATCTTTTAACTAACGAACGGTAGGTAGTTTACCAAAACAAAATCATTTATATAGTCTTCTATAAGGGGGATTTTTTTATGAGTTGGATTTACTTAGTTATAGCGGGAGTTTCCGAAATTGCTTGGGCTTTTGGATTAAAATACTCAGAAGGATTTACAAATTTGTTGCCAACAATTTTAACGATAGCTGGGATCTTGTTTAGCTTCTTTTTATTTTCAAAAGCAATAAGAGATATTCCAATAGGTACTGCCTACGCAGTTTTTACAGGAATCGGCGCCGCTGGGACGGTTATTATAGGAATGTTATTTTTAAATGAATCAGCCTCTATATTAAAAGTTATTCTGGTAATTACATTATTATCTGGAATTATTGGCTTAAAATTAACTTCAGGTGATAAAAAAGCAGAAAAAGGAGATGCAGCATAAGATGGCTTGGTTATTTTTATTTATTGCAGGTTTGGGCGAAGTTGGCTTTGTCATTTTTATGAAGCTATCTAATAATTTTAAAAAACTTAACTACTCCATTTTGTGTATTCTATCTGGATGGACTAGTTTTTATTTATTATCAAAGGCCTTAAAGGTTATCCCCGTCGGAACAGGTTATACAATCTGGACTGGTATAGGTGCCGCTGGATCTGTTTTAATTGGCATGTTGTTCTTTAATGAATCACGCGAATGGAAGAGACTGTTATTTATCACATTCGTAATTGGATCTGTTATTGGTTTAAAAATCATCTCACCTCATTAAAAAAATCCCTATTCGAAAAAGAAATAGGGATTTTTTCTTTAGGAATGATGTGATATTGTCTATTAAAACAGCTTGCCCCAAGTGTTTTTTCCAACAATTCCATCGACAACTAGTCCATTACTTGCTTGAAATTTTTTAACTGCATTTTCAGTAACTGGTCCAAAAATTCCATCTACGGTTATTTTTAGTTTTTGTTGAACCTTTTTTAGGATTCACCTCTTGATCCTTCTTTTAAAATACCAGGGTATGGAATTGAGTCTGTTTGGGTTTTCGGGGGATTTAAGATCAAATTCACTTGTGCTTTAAACTCGTTAAATTGATCGGGGTGGTCTATGAAGGTTTTTGGACAAGGCTTATGTGTTATATCATAATGTCTTACAATGTCATTTGCATTTAATTTAAACATCTTACACAATTCAGCAATTACTCTGATAGTACGTGTTAATGTATATTGTGAAATAGTACCATCCTTTTCGACGCACATTTCAACACCGATTGAAAGCTTATTTGCGTTCGGAGCGAGTTCATCCACTCCTCTATAAACACCACCATTACTATTTCTTTCATAATGATCATTTGCATGATAAGCTACTTCATCAAGCGGAATAATACAGATTGCCTCCTTCGAATCAACAAATATATGGGCAGATGCATATGTTTTATTTTTTATCGCTGTACCGTTAAAATACCTTTGGTGACTTTGTGCACTTGCCCCCGGATTTGCTGTCCAATGCAGCACAATTTTTCTAACTTCTTTCAACTTTATTGACGGCCTCGTATACTTGTTCATCGAAATAAAATCATTTCTCCAAGTTGCCAAAATTAGCACTCCTTTTCAATATTGGCATGTCCAAACAACCATCTTTCGAATACTTGGACATGTATATTAATACAGTATTCTGAAAGATAAAATTCGTTACATATAAAAAGAGAGTATTAGATACTCTCCAGAATGTTGAAAGTAAATTAGTGATTTGAATCTCCTTTTACCTAAAACTACTTACTTTTTAGTGGTTTAACATAAATTGCTTGTGATGAATTAACAGATATACAGCCATCTAAATCCTTCTCTTTTAACAATCCCAAATTAATAGCAGACTTGATTTTATCTCCATCTGGTTTTCTTACAATTTGTATTAAATCAGTCAGATTTAGTTCTTCTAATTTATTAATTGTCTCCTCCTCATTAAATTTCTCTTTTTTTCTTATGATTCGTTCAAGTTTTAAATTATTAATAATTAGTTCACCTTTTTCATTCATTCCAACTTGGTGATCAAAGTATCCATGAAATATCTTTTGTAATTCTTCTAACTGATTTTCAATATCTTTCTTTTTTTGACTCAAATCATAGTACTCATTCAACATCGGTTCCGTTATTTTGAAATTATTTTTCCTTCCCATTTCATAACACCACTTTTCATAAGAAGATAATTTATCTTATTGTGAAATTAGACGAGTTATGACTTGAAATACACTTGAAATAAAAGTACATTAACAAGTGGAAGACTAAAAATAGAATGAATTGCTATATAAGAAAACAAAAGTATTTATGTGATTTATATATTTCAAATGAAAAAGAAAGGAATCTTGATTATGTTGAAAAGCAACAATCATGATAGCGAAATGAAAAATGTTTATTGAGCCAATGCTATTACAGAATGCTGATAAACCATTTGACTCTGATCAACATTATTTTGAATTGAAATCAAATGGCGTTCGAATGATGCTTGAAAGGCAAAATGGAAAGAATAAACTTTTTAATCGAAATGGTACCGAGATTACGGAGAGAATCCCTGAACTCGAAAATATCGACTTAGATGATTGTTACTTAGACGGTGTTTTAGTTTGCTATAACGACGGCAGAGAAGATTTTGAAGCGGCAACCAATCGAGTAAGTTTTATTCAAGAATATAAAATATTACAAGGAAGCAAACAATTTCCATCAACATATATCGTGTTTGATATTTTACGGCTTAAAAATAATAACTTAATGAAAGAACCTTTATCTTATCGAAAAAAAATCCTTTCAGAAACTCTAGTGGATCAAGAATCAATCAAAAAAAGTTTTTATATTGAGTCGGAAGGTAAAATGTTATTTGAGCAAATTAAAACTCTTGGACTCGAAGGTATAGTAGCTAAATCAAAAGATTCTACTTATATACCTGCACATCGATCACTAAATTGGTTAAAAATTATTAATTGGAGATATAGTAATTACTATATAACCGGCTATAAAAAACAAGGCATGGGATTATTAATCTCGGAATTAAAAAATGGTGAGTATGTAAATGTAGGATTAGTAGAGTTTGGGATGAATATTGGCCAAAAAACAGCTTTCTTTAGTTTAACCAAGCATATAAAAACTGGAGAAGACAAAAATTATATTTATGTAGAACCATTTGTTCGATGTGTGATAAAAAGTAGAGGTCAATTAAATAGCGGAGAATTAATTGAACCTATATTCCATGACTTTATCGTTTAAAAAACAGCTTCTTTAAAGTACTGATCCATCCCCTTTATGTAGAAAGTATTGTAGCTTTTTACTTATATTAAGGGGTTTTTTATTTTCTATCTAAATATTAGCCATAATACGATCAACCAAAATGGTATAGAAAATAAGAGACCAAAAAGGCATCCTCTATATAAACCAAAGTTCATCTAAATCATCCTTAAAAAATTATTTGATATTTTCGTAATATCGCATCTTAGGTTTTCTGCTTTTATTAAATTTACTATACATATTTAAACAATATTTAGTCAATCAAGCCTAAGTCTTATTTAATCAAATACCTCTATTCTATTACCGGTTTAAAAGGATTAGTTTAGTTATTCTCATTATCGACTACTCCAATAGTAAATACTCGAATGATAAAATATGAAGAAACATGAAACAAAGTAATCCTTATCACGGCGCGTTTGATAAGTATTTCCACTAAAATATTATTATAATAAAGGATTCTATTTGTTTCGTGGTCAATAAATTTAATGCTTAAAGATAGAACTTTATTTTATACCAGTGTCGGGTATCATCATAATTTAAAGGGACAAAGGTAGCTACCCTTTGTCCCTTCTACTCATTATAATCCGTTTATTTTAATCCTAACTGACTTAACACCGTATCCAACGTAATACCCTTATAAGTGTTTTGGGCTTTTGGAGCATCGGAAACGGAAGGATTTTGTAGGCCATAGTTGTTAATGATATAGTCCATATCCTTTTTATCGACAGTTCCGTCGAAGTTCAAATCGGAGCCGACTGTTTTCGTTCCCCAATTTTTTTGCATCTCGATGGCATCTAGCACATCAATGACGTCATCTTTATTCACATCTCCAGCTGTTACTGTTTTCAATACAAATGCCATTCTTCTTCCAATTGTTTCTCCTCGATCTTCATACGATAAAACTAATGATCGATACATCGTAAAGTGACCTGGCACATCCATCTTAATGGTATAAGGATCTTTAGAAGGTTTTATACCATCAGCATTATAACTACCAGACTTGTTGATAATTGGAGCATCCACAACTGTTTTTCCATCATAAGAAGTGACCGTTACTTTTGCACCAATTGTTCTATGGTCTAATGCGAGATTCTTTTGGCCTGTTAAAGGATTAAACATTCCTTCAAATTGTAAGGAACCCTCTAACCTTGAAAAAGTTGGTTTTAGTTTAAACGACTCCATAAACGTATAAATATTGTTTTTTGTTACACCTGACTGATCAATGGTCGTCCCTTTCATTTCATTCATAAACCAGTTGACAGGCGTGGTTTTGGAATACATGTTTGACGTTTGTAAGTCGAAATTAACTAACTGCATATCTTCAGGTAAAGATTGCGTTCCTAAATAAGTAAAGGTAATCGTATAGTACGTAAAATTAGTATCGGATGTGGTTGATACAGAAACCTGTGAATCACCATATTGTTTAACTGTATCGCTAACAACGACATTTTTAATCGTTGCATACTCTCCATTGTCTTTCACGACTGGAATCGTCATCTTTGCTGTTTTTAAGTTTTTAATATTATTGGAACGAACCGAATAATTGACTGTATCTCCAGTCGAAATCGCTTGTTTATTCGCTTTTAAGTAATAATACGGGTAAGTATCATTTACAAAAGCTACTCGCAGCATTACCCCAGCATCTGCCGTAAAGTTTCTAGCCGCATCCATTGCATAGAACTGAACTTTTAAAGGCGTCGCTTGCTTTGTAACTAGGATTTGATTTTCTTTGTAATTTCCATCTTTATCCGTGTACAGTGGATCGTATGGGAATGGTCCATTGTAAAATGAAACCACTGCATTGCTTGATTGATCCACAGGAATACCTAAGCGATTGGCCTCATCTATTTCAGGATCATGAACTTTTATATTAAAGTCATATAAAAATTGTCCTTTTGCATCAAACTGACTATCATTATATTCAATTACCTTTTGATCTAACGAATCAAGGCTGGAAGTCATCGTTGGTGCGCTAACCTCGTACATGAAATCGGCAACCTTAGTGAATGTTTTCCCTTCCTGATTCGTTCCAATCAGTTTTATTTTATAATGTTTACCCGTTTTCGCAAGGACAAATTGATCACTAACAGGATTTTTCGAGTCACCTGTGAACGGATAGTAAGCCCCATTGAATCCAAGAGAATTAGTATAAACCTGGTTTTCATTAAATGCTAAAGGATTGAAAGAACCAAGTGAACCAAGATCTTCACCTGTTGTTCCATCTTGTAATACTACATCTAACGTCTTCATATGGGACTTTAATGAGAAGTTATATCCCATAGATGTCAGTGCATTTTGTGACCAAGCTGTATCACCAGAAAACATTGGATTAATAATCGTAAATGAGTCAATTCCTTCGTATACAACTCGTCCACCGAAAGGAATTTGGTACGTTTCAGTCGGATCTTCATCATTGGTAAATACGATATATCCCTCATATGTTCCTTTTGCAGCTGTTTTTGGAATAGTCAAGTTATACTTGATAACGCGCTGGCTATTACCTTCAATATTAACTAAAGTTGGTCCATCTAATGTTACATTGTTTAAAGCTGCATCCAATGAACCTCTTAATCCGCTTTGGAATTTTACATTGACACTAAATGTTTTTGCTTTTTCACTGCTATTTTTTAAAATGATATTTCTATCATCTGAAATGTCTTGGTTGTCAAACCCAAATGATCCGAAGCTAATTCCACCTGTTAATTCTCTAATTGTTTTTTCTTTATCTTTATGATTAAGATTTGTTGTGCGATCGTCTACCTGTAGCTCTACATTTGAGTGAAGCGCCTCATATGCATCCACCTGTCCACTACCGATTTCGAATACACTGTAATTTTTTGTTAGAGGATCAGCCGTATTCATTAATATCGATTTAATGTCCGCTGGTTCAAGTTTGCTATTTGCTTGTAATAATAGCGCTGATACACCTGCCACATAAGGTGTAGCCATCGACGTACCTGATAAACGTGCATATGAATATTTATAGTCCTCAGGTTTTGATCCATCGAGCGTTTTGTCATTTATATAAAATGGCACAGTCGAAAGAATGGCAGCTCCCGGTGCGACTACTTCTGGTTTAATATCATAATTAACACGTGAAGGACCTCTTGAACTGAATGCAGCTAATTCACCGCCACTAGTTTGTGTCTTTGTATAATCACCAAATGTAATTGTGTTTTTACCAGCTTTTATGGCTGTTAAAATGGCTTGTCCTTCCGAGTTACTTACAGAGAATGAAGGAACCGCATCAACTGATTCACCGATAAATGGCTGGATTGCACCTTCTGCACTGTTCAATTCATCATTATACATCAATACGCCAATTGCACCTTTAGCTTTTGCGTTTTTGATTTTATCAAGTAAAGCAATCGAACCACGCTTAATGAAGGCGATATTTCCACTAATAGGTTTCCCAGTAAAATCAGTTGGTCTACCAAGTCCTGCATCAACAAGCGTATAGGTTTTCCCTTTTAACTGCGTCAAATCATCTTTATAGTTTCTTGCAAGCTGTCTTAATGTATAATTTACTCCATTTTGCACTCCAGAAAATTGGAAAACATCAAGAGGAATAGTAGATGCACCAACGGTTAACGCCAATGCCGCAGCCCCAGGTGAACCAAGTGTATACATTTTGTCTCCACTATTTCCTGCCGCAACCACAGTCGTTACACCACTTAAAACAGCATTGTTGACAGCAATGGATGTTGCATAAAGAGGATCATTTATCGAACCTCCTAATGACAAATTAAGAACATTCATCCCATCGCTAACAGCGCGATCAAGTCCGGCAATGATGGTATCTGTTGTACCAGAACCATAAGCTCCAAGCACTCGATACGAATAAAGATCCGCTTCCGGTGCAGCGCCTACTGTTTTATATTCACTATCGGCCACACCTCTACCAGCAATAATACCGGCAACATGTGTACCATGCTCTGTATAGTAAGGAATACCACTATTTAATTCTGGTTTTCCTGATTTTTTCCAATCGGCATACGTAGTTTCCATCGGATCATTATCATCATCAACAAAATCATAGCCACCTTTATAGGCATCCTTAAGGTCAGGATGGTTGTAATCCATTCCTGTATCGAGTATCCCTATCTTGATGCCTTTCCCTGTAAAGCCTTCTGCATGTAGGCGTTCAAGTCCATTGTAAGGTGCGTAATTTGGAACATTTGCTTCATCCACTTTTAACTGCACATCTTCAGCGGCAGGAGGATCAATTGAAAATACTTCATTGCTCCATACTGATTTTACTACTTTTGATTTTATTAGATTCTTAATTTGGTTAGCTGGTAGACTCATCGAAACACCATTAAATGCATGTTTATAGGAATGATGAATCTTATAATCCACTACGTTATTTTGATCGTCTGTTAAAATTTGCCCTAAATCCTGAGTGAACGTATCATGATCCTTTTGAATTAAATCACTTGCTTCGTTCTCGGATAGTTCTTGACCTTTTAAACCTGCCTCTATTTTGGCCACTTTAGCAGGCTTATTGGCAAATTCAACAATAACAGTTGTTTGTTTGGTCGAATTTAAGTCAGTATCTGAAGAAATTTGCAGTCCAGTTGTTTCATTCGTAGACAGTTGTTGAAGAGCCGCTCTTTGTTCTGATGTTAAATTCGCAAGCAAATTCTCCGCATTTGAATAACTAACGGCTTTCGTAATAGTTGGCCCCTGACCAACACAACCTAGAATAAAACTGGATGATAGAGTTGCTACCGCTAAGCTTTTTACAATCCTACTTTTTTTGGCTTTATTACTCACTTATTTTCCCTCCAAATCTCCTAATTACAGATGTAAGTACCAATGAATAACTAAACGGTATTTAATAGATCGCAATGAATTTAGTTTTTCATTTACCCACACTCAAATAATTATTACATAATTAAGAATATTGTAAATTGGGGGAATTTTAAGATATTATATGTATGAAATTTAGCCTATTCCGATTGACTTTTTATAATAGAAATTGTTGTTTAAAGTCTTTTTGATAGTGAAATTGTTGAATTTCGGAGAAAAATATTATTTAAATGTCGAAATTTCAACTATTTCGAACTATTATAATTGGGCAAATAGAATAGATTCTATTAAAGATCGTTGCAAAAAAATGATTTTTAGTCAAAATAAAAACCCTATTGCTATATCTAAGCATTTAGAGGTTAACTAGTTTTTCATTATAAATATTACATTTTGAAAACGGTTAAAAACAACACGTGGATGCTTTAAAATAATATGTTTCGTGACCATTACGTGACCACAATTTTATTATTAAGGTGCTTAATGCCAAGATAAATTTGGTACCTTTAAGTCCGTATTTTTTACGCTCTTTCATTTTTTATTAAATAGTATTTCTTAAAAAGCCTGATAAAGCAGGCTTTTTCATGTTTATTTATAAATTAAATGTTAAACCCTTCTATTTGTTTCGTGGTCAGAGATTACATCATTATATTTACATGAAACATCCCGAATTCGTACATAATAAAACCTCAACCCTTCTAATACCATAATAAAGGATTGAGGTTTTTTTTTTTTATTTCGTTTTTTAAGGTTTAACTACATTCATATAATATGATCTTGTATTGATTTTTAAACCAGTTTCATCTTCAACTTCACACGTTACTTTATATTTCCCAATAGAAAGATCAGCTGATGGAGTCCAAATTTTATATGCATACTCTGTGTTTAATTCTGTCCAAGTATCAATTACTTTTCCTTCAGGATCTTCGATTGTAAATTTCCAGTTCAATTTCTTCAAGCCTACTCCCAAAATATGACCTGGAGTTTGTGGGGATAATGGTCTTGCATCTACATCTAACACTGAGACTAATAAATTTTCTTTCATATATGAGCGATCTCCGTATATTCCATAACCGATATTACCTGCCCAATCCCATGGCATTACGACTACACTTTTAGGTTCTGTATTTACTAATAAGGACGTTTGTGTTGGAGTAATAGCTTTCATACTGCCATCAACCACAACATATGATTTTGTTAAGCCACTTCCACCTGCATTATCCTTCATGTCCCAACTAATCTGATACTTGTTATCTGGTGTTTTGTTGACTTGAATATTTTCTGCTTTTGGTGCAATAGAATCTACATAAACTGGGAATTTAACCGTTTGTGGTCTTGCTCCCTCATAATCTAATGTGCTCTCTATAATATATTGATATTTTCCATCTGGAACAAATTTTCCATCCGCTGATTTCAAATTCCAACCATATCCACCATAAAACAAATCACTACTATTTACCATTACGTTTTTTCTGAATTTCCATGGTTCACCTGTTATTTCACTGAAATCTCCAAGATTACGTACTCGATTACCTGCTGCATCTTCAATGTACATGTTCACATTTTTTAAATTGCGTAAAGCGGTAAAGACCGAATAAACACCTTGATTCGCAGCATAAGGAGAGTTTGCCATTCTTTCTTCTTGGAATGTTTTTGTCACCTTATCATAACCAATTGCTGTTGCTGGTTTACCAAGCCAGTTCTTTTGACCCCAGTAATAAAATAAACCTGTTTCTTGTAAAAATGCATTTTTATCCCACATCGGAGCATCTATATTTTGAGGTTGATCCCAGTCACCATAAAAGCCCATATAAGGAATTGATAAAGACGGAATCGATGCTTGATTTTCATTTCTCGGAACAAAGCGAACAAATCCTTCAACAAACATATTTTTCTTCAATCCATCTGGAAGTTTAATATCCACCTCTAAATCTTGCAGATGACCTTTTTTCACGGTAAAGGTAGCAGGCGTTGTTTGGCTAAAATCTTTTCCGTTAATCTTCGCTGTTGCTCCTTCGACCCGCTTACTATTTAGCTTTAATACTTCCATTTTACGTTCGTTTTTCCCATCACGATCTAAATCAAGTTCTTTCTCTTCGGTATCATCTGTTAAAAGATCTAGATACACATCATAGGTAATCTCTTCTGGAGATTTTTTATCAGCTAACGACTCTACCTCTAACATAAATTTCACTTTATCTTGCTTAATTTCTTTTAACTCCACAGCAGCTGCATTTTCTGGCTTAGCAAACTTATCTTTTACTAATACAGGTGTTTGCAGAGCATTGGCAATCTGCATCATCCCTGAGCCTTGTTTACGTGGTGAATATGGAATTTTACTATCTTTTGTAGGATCCATTAGGATTTGAGCTGTATTCATCAAAGCTGTTTTCGCTTTATAAACAGCATTTGCATCTTTAGTGACGCCTTTTTCGTAGAGCGATTGTAACACCAAAGCTCCTGCACCCGCCACATGCGGTGTAGCCATCGAAGTTCCGCTATACGTATCATATCTGTTATCAGTGACAGTAGAATAAATCTTACCACCAGGTGCGGTGATTTCAGGTTTAAAGTCAAGAGTATGCGGTGCTCCAATTGATGAGAAATCAGACATTTTCCCCTTGTTTATATTATCTATCCAGGCTCCCGGCCCAAATTGAGCCGTAATCTTTTCACCATTTTTCAACCGTTGAATCAAGGCTTGTCCTTCAGCCAAATTAGTACTAACTCCTGGAATACCCCAAGGTGAAAAATTTAATTTTCCATAATCTTCTTTTTTCACTGTAGGAACCATAATAATTCCTTTTGCTTGTTTCTGTTCAAGAGGCCCTTGAATGTAGGCTTCACTGCCCCCCCATTCTTGTTCAGCTACAACGATTTTGCCTGCTACATCTTTTCCTTCGAGATCCTGAGCATTACCATAGCCTACATAAACTAACTCAATCTCTTTATCATAAGTAAAGGCATCTGACATTTGATAATAATAGCTTGGATGGTCTTTGTATATAAGCTTTTTACCATCTGAAAGAGTTAGTGCGTTCATATGGACTTTATCATTCTCATAAGAGGCTACTTGTAGAGCAAATGGACTTGAACCAGGCGCTCCTACTACTCCAATATCAGGATTTTGAGCATATGGTTGATGTGTATATCGATTGGATCCACTTTTTGTACTGTAAAATGCGTTACCGCCTGCTGCTACCACTAATACACCTTGCTCTGTAGCAGTATGAACCGCTTTTTGCACGGGATCTTCTTCAGTCACAAAACTAGCATCAGTCCCTAAGCTTATGTTGATGACATCGGCATCCATTTCAACCGCATGATTGATTCCAGCCACTATATCGTCTGAAAATGCCCCAGTATAGTAATCGGAAAAGACTTTTTCCGCTATAATTTGCACATCTGGTGCAATTCCTTTTACCCCGTCTACTTCATTGGCCCCATTTGCTCCAATTGTTCCTGCTACATGCATTCCATGTGGAGTAGTATATGGGAAAACATCTTGATCTTGGTCAGCCCAATCGTAACCAGTTGGTACTTTATCTGAATACCAGCGTTCATTTACAGCTGTTTCAGCTAATTTTTCTTTGATAGAGTTAGCGGTCCACTTCTCTTTCGCTTTTCCTTTGTCAGACATAGTGAAATCTTTATGTTGATAGTCCACTCCGGTATCGACAACAGCAACCACCATCCCCTCACCATGGTAGCCTAGCTCTTCCCATACTTTTTTTGCTTGTACCATGGATTGGCTAGAGTTCATCGTTTGTTGATATTTTTGTGCAATTTTAACACTAGCTACCCCAGGTAATTTTTCGATTTCCTTGATATTTTTGAACGCTGTATCCATACTGAAACCATTAATACCTGTCACAAAGTGATGACGCTCTTTCACTTTTAGCTTTTTCGTTTCTTTCATCTCTTGAATCAACGCTTGTTGAGCTTGCTTTAATTTTTTCTTTTCAGCTTCATTTCCTTTGGCACCGTGCACAGGTTCTCCTATCATTTCCACAATCACTCGTACAGAGTCGTTGGGAGCATACTCAACTGGCTTGTGGGATTCGTCAACTGTTACCTTCTCTTGATCAGTTTGTTCGTCCTTTAACCAGCTCTTTTCACTCGCTTGCTTAAAGAAAGCTTGTGCTGCTTCATCGTCTGTAGTTGGATCTGACAAACGTGAAGTGTTATTCGTTTCCGCAAAAACTGTGAATGATGAAAGAAGTAAGGATGCTACAGCTGCGGTAGTCATCACTTTAAATGCCTTCAATTTACTATTGGCCATTATCATTGCTCCTTTTTCCATTTAAGTTTGATATTTATTTCACTATTTTTATGAGATTAGTAATTTAATTGAATTACAATTAACTAACCATTTTGAGTAAATAAATACAATTAGAATTGTACATACACCATTAATTACAGTAAATTGGGGGATTTTAGCATAGTTCGATAGACTTAAACATTGCAAACTTCGGTTAAAAAGTTTGTCAATTAAACAATATTAAAATAGAAATTTAAGTTATTATTAGGAAAAATATTTATGATTTGTCGAAATCAAAATTTTTTTAGCGGAGTATTCTTTCTTAAAATTGAGGGAATGGACATAATTGATAGAATATTTTGTAAATTATTTTGTTAAAATTTGATTAAAATGTGTATAAGGAACTAGTAATGTTTATGGTATTTTGGACATTCATTTATTATGTAGAAATATATTACTGCTTGTTCAATTAAAGAAAAATCTTTTTCCTTATTTCTAATGATTACCAATAACCTCCTCCAAGCATGACAACTAAACCTATCAGATAAGATAGTGCCTGTACGAAACCTTCAAGAGGTTCAAAAGGGTAAACAACCTTATCCCCTTCATTTAATTGGTCCAATACTTTCTTTAGTTCTTGCCGATTGCTCACAATGCTACGGTTGGTCCAGTAGCACACTCCATACGGAAAGAGATTATGTAATATTAGGGAGTTCAACGTTTCCTACTTCACCCTTGATACAATAATTAACAAATTCACAAAGTAATCTTTGATAATTTTTAATGTTTGTCTCCGTAGTGTTTTTAAAACGTCTGTCATCTAAAAAGTCTTGATACCCAAATTTCAATAACATAAAAAGACTACCTCCTAGTTTTTAGGAAGTAGTCTATTCTTTAGAATTAATTTATTAACGTGACTAGTTCTCACATTAGGCGAAAAATAGCATTAACTATTTATCAAGATGAAGGGGGTAATCCCTTACATCATGCCGCCCATGCCCATGCCGCCCATGTCAGGCATTGCTGGAGCATTTTTCTCAGGGATGTCAGCTACTACTGCTTCAGTTGTTAAGAACATAGCTGAAACAGATGCTGCGTTTTGAAGTGCAGAACGTGTAACTTTAGTTGGGTCAACGATACCTTCTTCGATCATGTTTACCCATTGTCCGTTAGCAGCATTGAAACCAACGCCAACTTCCGCACTTTTTAATTTCTCAATAATTACTGATCCTTCTAGACCAGCATTTGTAGCGATTTGACGCACTGGAGCTTCAAGTGCACGTAATACGATGTTGATACCTGTTGCTACGTCACCTTCTGCTTCGATTGCAGCTACTTTATTATATACGCTCATTAATGCAGTACCACCACCAGCTACAATACCTTCTTCAACTGCAGCACGTGTAGAGTTTAATGCATCTTCAATACGTAATTTACGTTCTTTTAATTCAGTTTCAGTTGCAGCACCAACTTTGATTACTGCTACACCACCAGCTAATTTAGCTAAACGCTCTTGTAATTTTTCGCGATCAAATTCAGAAGTAGTTTCTTCTAATTGAGCACGGATTACGCCGATACGTCTTTGGATTGCTTCAGTTTCACCAGCACCTTCAACGATTGTAGTGTTTTCTTTTGTTACTACAACTTTTGAAGCACGACCTAATTGAGTGATGTTAGTTGTTTTAAGATCTAATCCTAATTCTTCTGTAATCACTTCACCACCAGTTAAGATCGCGATATCTTCTAACATTGCTTTACGACGGTCACCGAAGCCAGGAGCTTTAACAGTAACTGCATTGAAAGTACCACGTAATTTATTTACGATGATTGTTGCTTGTGCTTCACCTTCAACATCTTCAGCAATGATTAATAGTGGCTTACCTTGTTGAACAACTTGCTCAAGTACTGGTAGGATTTCTTGAATGTTTGTTACTTTTTTATCTGTGATTAAAATATATGGATTTTCTAATTCAGCAACCATTTTCTCTGAATTTGTAACCATGTAAGGAGAAGAGTATCCACGGTCAAATTGCATACCTTCTACTACTTCTAACTCAGTTGTGAAACCTTTTGATTCTTCAAGAGTAATAACTCCATCATTACCAACGCGCTCCATTGCTTCAGCAATTAATTGTCCAACTTCTGGATCCGCTGAAGAAATTGCAGCAACTTGTGCGATTGACTCTTTACCTTCAATTGGTTTAGAGATTGTTTTTAATTCTTCAATTGCTACAGCAACTGCTTTTTCGATACCTTTACGGATACCCATTGGGTTTGCACCAGCAGTTACGTTTTTAAGACCCTCACGAATCATAGCTTGAGCTAAAACTGTCGCAGTTGTTGTACCGTCCCCAGCAACATCATTCGTTTTGCTAGCAACTTCTGCCACTAATTTTGCACCCATATTTTCAAATGCATCTTCTAATTCGATTTCTTTTGCGATTGTAACACCATCATTTGTAATTAACGGAGAACCGAATTTTTTCTCAAGAACTACGTTACGTCCTTTTGGTCCTAATGTTACTTTTACAGCATCAGCTAAAGCGTCTACACCACGTAACATTGCGCGACGTGCTTCTTCACCAAATCTAATGTCCTTTGCCATGAAAATGACCTCCTTATAATATAAAAAATATATTTTTTAATTTAAGTATTTTTATTTTATTAACCTATGATTGCAAGTATATCGTTTTCGCGAAGTACTAAGTATTCAGTACCACCGTACTTAACTTCTGTCCCTGAATATTTAGAGAAGATAATGCGGTCACCTACAGATACTTCTAAAGCAACGCGCTCACCATTTTCAAGTACTCGGCCAGTACCTACTGCAACAACTTTGCCTTCTTGTGGCTTTTCTTGTGCACTACCTGGTAACACGATACCACTAGCAGTTTTTTCTTCAGACTCAACAAGCTCAATTACAACACGATCACCTAATGGCTTTAACATGTGTAATACCTCCTCAATAATCAAATCATTATTTTTTAGCACTCATGTATATTGAGTGCTAACACAATTATTAGTTTAAATAATATCAAAAAATTTTGCAAGCCCGAAGCAGGCACTTTTCTTGTCGAAATTTAATAAGTTTTTTTCTTTACAATCAAAAGTAAAATAAAAAGTGAAAATTTCTTTTAAGAAACAAGAGAAACGAGTAAAATAATGTACGTGTTGTTATAAACCTTTTGGTTATGAAAAATATCAACACAAAGGAGCTATCATATTGAAAACTAGAGATTTATGGATTTTATTAACGTATGTCGTTCTTCAATATTCAGCGGTATTTGGGGTGCCCTATTTATTAAATAGTAACTTATACGTTGGAGTGGATCAGAAAACAGCTTCTCTTGAAGCAGTGGCATTATGGGGTTGTATTAGTTTCGTAACTGGATTAATTATTATACTTATCTTATTACATAAGCCCATTTATGAAGGAATAAAGAATCTGAAAGATAATTATCGTACAATAATAAATTGGGTTGTTTTAGGTTACTTCATCACAATGCTAACTCAAATTGTTTGTAATATAATTTTAATTTATGTATTTGATTTACATAAGGGCTCAGAAAATACTCAAAATATCATAAACATCGCTAAGCTTAACCCGGCTTTTATTATCATTCCAAGTCTAGTTGCACCAATTTTAGAAGAGATTATTTTTCGTGGAATCATTTTCAAAAGGCTTTATAATCGTTTGCCATTTATTATTTCTGCTGGGATTAGTTCAGCGATATTTTCGATTATGCACGGAGACTTGCCTTTCTTTTTATCTTACTTTCTAATCGGTTTTGTATTTTGTTACCTGTATAAACGAACAAACTCAATTATGGTTCCAATCTTAACACATATGTTAATGAACTCTTTTGTAGTTTTTCAGCAGATCAATTTACATTAAAAACCCCCAATTTTTTGGGGGTTTTTATTTTAATATGAATTTATTGTTGTAAAAAATATGCCAATGTTTGCAGTTCAACTGCTAGGTCTATATGATGAATGCGAATATGTTCTGGTACACTAATTCGTGCAGGTGTGAAATTTAAAATTCCTCTAATATTTTTTCCATTTAATCGATCAGCTATTGATTGTGCTACAGGTGCAGGAACAGTTAAAATAACGATTTGAATCTCTTCATTCATAACTTCCTCTAGATTATCCAGATTATAAACGGGTACTCCACCTATTTCAGTACCAATTTTATTAGGATCAATATCAAATGCCATCTCAATTTTTGTATTATTATTTTTTATAAAGTTATAGTGTAAGAATGCAGTTCCTAAATTACCAACACCAATTAATGCAACTTTCATAACTTCATGTTGGTTAAGCGCTTTCGAGAAAAAAGTTAATAAATAATTTACGTTATAGCCATAACCTTTTTTACCAAGTGCTCCAAAATAAGAAAAATCTCTTCTGATTGTAGCGGAATCTACCTTTACTGCTTCACTTAACTCTGCTGAAGAAACTCTTTGTTTACCTGATAAAGACAAATTCTTTATAAAACGGTAATATAAAGGTAGACGTTTAGCAGTAGCTTGTGGAATTTTAATTTGTTCCGAATCCATTTTTATTCCCCCACTTACTGTAATTCTTTTTACTATGGTGTGTAATTTGACTTTATTTTAGTAATAAAGTACTTGTTCTAATGTAAAATATACACTATATTTAAGAATTTTGACAGTCTACAGTTACATAGATAAAAAATTTTGCAATGAGGTGTTATCCATGATTCTTTTACAAGTAAATAATGTCTCAAAGTATTTTGGTAGTGACATTATACTTTCAAATATAAAATTAGAAGTTCAAACGAGCGATCGAGTTGCCATTGTTGGACGTAATGGTGCTGGAAAATCTACATTATTGAAAATAATAGCGGGTGAAATTTCCTATGATGGCGGTGAAATAAATAAACCTAAAGACGTTACTGTAGGCTACCTAGCCCAAAACTCTGGTTTACAAAGCGATAAAACGATTTGGGAAGAATATTATTCTGTATTCAATCATTTAGTAGAGATGCAGGACAATATGAGAAAATTAGAAGTTAAAATGACTAGAGAGGATGTCTACTCTAATCAAGCCGTTTATGACAAGGTTATGAATGAATATGATCATCTTCAATATACATTCAAAGAAAACGGTGGTTATCAGTTTGAAGCAGATATTCGTTCAATTATTAGTGGTTTAGGTTTTAGTAATGAAGATTACGAAACAAAAATTTCTTCGTTAAGTGGTGGACAAAAGACAAGACTGGCTTTAGGTAAGCTATTATTGACGAAGCCTGATTTGTTAATCCTGGATGAGCCTACGAACCATTTGGATATTGACACTCTTAGTTGGTTAGAGCGCTACTTACAGTCATATCCTGGTGCAGTATTAATCGTTTCCCACGATCGTTATTTCCTTGATCAAGTTGTTAATATTGTTTATGAAATATCTAATCATAAGCATCAACGATTTGTTGGTAATTATAGTAAGTACCTTGATCTAAAGGCTGCTCAATATGAACAAGAGTTAAAACAGTTCGAAAAACAACAAGAGGAAATCTCTAAACTTGAAGATTTTGTACAGCGTAATATTGCGCGTGCTTCAACTACAAAAAGAGCGCAAAGTCGAAGAAAACAATTAGATCGAATGGTTCGATTAGATAGGCCACTTGGAGACGAGTCTTCAGCTAATTTTTCATTTACAATCGAAAAACAAAGCGGTAATGATGTGTTGTCTGTACAAGATTTATTTATTGGCTATGATCGTATCCCAACAATTGATCAGCCGATGAGATTTGTACTGAATCGAGGCGATAGTGTCGCATTAGTCGGTCCAAATGGTGTTGGTAAATCAACATTACTCAAAACGATAATTGGAGATTTAGAAAAATTACAAGGAACGATTGATTTTGGTGCAAATGTTTCGGTTGGTTACTATGATCAAGAGCAAGCAAAACTAACTTCTAACAAGAGAGTATTAGACGAACTTTGGGATGATTATCCATTAAAGGCCGAACAAGAAATTCGAACAATATTAGGGAATTTTTTATTTTCTGGAGATGATGTGACAAAAATTGTTACCTCTTTAAGTGGTGGAGAAAAGGCAAGATTAGCATTAGCTAAGCTAATGATGAAAAAAGCTAATTTCCTAATTCTAGATGAGCCTACTAACCACTTAGATTTAGATAGTAAAGAAGTGTTAGAAAATGCTTTATTAGATTATCCTGGAACGATTTTATTTGTTTCTCATGATCGTTACTTTATGAACAGATTATCCACAAAAACTTTTGAACTAGCAAAAGCAGGATTATCAATTTATTTGGGTGATTATGACTATTACCAATTTAAGAAAAATGAAGCATTTGAAAAAGAACAAGCAGAAAAAGAAGCTACATTAGTACAAGTTAAACAATCCTCTCAACCAATTTCTGATTATCAACAAGACAAAGAATTAAAGAAAAAACTTCGTCAAACTCAGCGCCGTATAGAGGAAATTGAAAGTAATATATCACAATTTGAGTTAGATATAGAGACGATCGAGCTAGAATTATGTAAGCCAGAGGTTTACGGTGATTTTCAATTAGTACAGGAATTAACAAATAAGAAAAATGATTTTGAAGCTAAGTTAATAGACCTAATGGAGGAATGGGAGAACTTACAAGAATAATTGACTAAACGGATATGCTTTTTGCTATCCGTTTTTTCTTATCTACATATTTATCCACATATATTCAATTATAATTTAGCTTTTACACAGGTTTATACACATTATCCACAGAAAAACAGTAATGTTATACACAATTTTGTACACATAGTTTAATAAGTTTTTAACAAATAAAAAGTACTTATCCACATTTTATAAAAAAATTGTGAATAAGTACTTCTTACATATTCTCTAAATCCAAACCTGGATTCCCGTTTAATGCCAAATTACCTAGTTTTCCTTGTTTTAATCGGATAAATGCAGCCGCACCAATCATTGCAGCATTATCAGTACAAAGTGACAGTGGTGGTATAACTAATTCTATATTACTCAAAGCATTCATCTCTTTTTGTAATGTAGCTCTCAACCCTTTATTAGCTGCCACTCCTCCGGCTAATAAAACTTGTTTTACGTTATATTCTTTTGCAGCTTGAATTGTTTTTGAAACAATTACTTCAATTACACTCTCTTGGAAGCTTGCTGCGACATTAGCTGGTGATACTTCCTCGCCTCTTTGCTCAGCATTATGCATATAATTAATGACTGCTGACTTTAATCCACTAAAACTAAAATCATAGCTACCCTCTTCTAACCATGCTCTAGGAAAAGGAATAGTTGCAGTTCCTTCTTGTGCTAGTCGATCAATGTGAGGACCACCTGGATATGGTAATTTAAGTGTTCTAGCGACCTTATCATAAGCTTCCCCTGCTGCATCATCCCTTGTTTCACCTATAACCTCAAAAATGCCATCTTCCTTCATGTAGACAAGCTCCGTATGTCCACCAGAAACTACTAAGGCTAATAGTGGATATTGTAAAGGCTGTACTAGTTGATTAGCATAAATATGACCAGCAATGTGGTGAACTCCTATAAGCGGTAATCCATGTGCAAATGCAATTGCTTTTGCCGCATTTACCCCAATTAGTAACGCTCCTACAAGTCCTGGACCTTCTGTAACAGCAACAGCAGCTAAATCTTTATATTCTACCTGTGCTTGCTTCATTGCTTCTTCGATTACCAAAGTTATTTGCTCAACATGTAATCGTGATGCTACTTCAGGTACAACTCCACCAAAACGTTTATGAATATCTATCTGAGTAGCTACTACGTTACTTAAAATTTCATTTCCATTTTTAACAACTGCTGCTGAAGTTTCATCACAGCTTGTCTCTATAGCAAGAATTAAACAATTTTCATTTATCATTTCAAATTCACCCACATAACTAATGCATCCTCAAAATTATCTGTATAATAGCTTTTTCGAATACCACCATCTTGGAATCCCAGCTTTCGATACAGTCCTTTTGCTACATGATTTGATACCCTTACTTCTAATGTTAATGTATCGGCTCCAAGATTTTTAGCAGTTTCCATTACCGCGCGAAGTAACTTTTCGCCAAGACCTACTCCCCTATAATCTGGCAAAATAGCTATATTTGTAATATGTCCCTCGTCAATGACCACCCATAATCCACAATAACCAATTATTTTCTCATCAACTTCAGCCACTATATAATTGGCAAATTGATTTGAATATAATTCATTATAAAAAGCTTCATATGTCCATGGTGTAGGGAATGATTGTTTTTCAATTTCTACTATTTGATCTAAATCTTCTTCTTTCATTTTACGAAAAGCAACCGATGAGATCATAATATCCTCCTACTTTTCTTGGCTTGCTAGCCAATTAGCTTCTGCTTCTGATAATCTTAAATATTCTGGTGCAAAATTATGAACTGATTCTTCTTTTTCTTCTAAGCTACATGTAAACAGTTCACTTGGTCTTTGGTTATTCAAACTTTCTTTTGCAAAGACAGCTTTATCTTTTAAATGCTCAATAATAAATTCTTTATGAATTGATACATCATTACCAATAAATAAGATTTGTTCATTATAAGATTTAAGCTTTTCAATCCAGACACTGCGGTCAATATTGCAGTCTTCTAATACAGCATTAGTTACCTGCCCTCTAAAATCATAAAGACCTGTAAATAATAAATTACGTCTTGCGTCAAATATTGGGCAAACTAATCCATTAAAATATCGCCCGTTAGCAGCCAATACCTTCAAACTTGATACACCGATAATTGGAATATTTAAAGTGAAAGCTAATGATTTAGCCACAGTGACACCAATACGTACACCTGTATAAGAGCCTGGCCCTTTTGCAACTACTATTTTAGATAGTTCCTTTGGTTTTATATTGCATTCTTCCATTAAAGTACTAATTGCTGGCATTAATCGTACAGAATGGTTTTTATTAATAAATGTTATCGTTTCTCCAATAACAGAATGATCTTTTATTAGACTAATCCCCATAACATTTGTAGATGTATCAATTGCTAAAACGGTCATTGTTTATTAACTCCTTACAAATAAATTCATACCTAGATCCACATGGAATAAAAGTAATCATTCTACCATTTTCTTCATGAGTTATTATGATTTTTAAGAATTCATTTGGTAAGTAATCTGAAATTAAATGAGCCCATTCTACAACACAAACACCTTCACCCATAAAATACTCATCAAAGCCTAAATCTTCACTACTGCCTTCTAAACGATAAACATCCATATGATATAGAGGGATTCTCCCTTTATATTCTTTAATAATATTAAAAGTTGGGCTATTAACAGTTCTTTTTATATCAAGACCTTTAGCAAATCCTTTTGTAAAGGTTGTCTTTCCAGCACCAAGATCTCCTTCTAATAATATTACATCTTTTTGTTGTACTAGTTGTCCGAGAAAAAATGCAATTTCTTGAGTTTCTTCCTCAGTATTTGTATGTAAAACAATTTCCAATTACTTCACCACCAAAATTCTAACTCGTCTATTTCTAACTTTGCCATATTATATCATTTCAAAACATTAAGCGGATGTCAAACAGTATTATTCTTTTGAATAGTTTAAATAAATTATTGAAATTTATATTTAGGTTGTATTCATCTATTTTGTTACGTCTCTTGCTTTTAGCAGGACATAATCAGTGTCTTCTAGTCGCATAGGCTCCTTGTGATTTCAACCTTCTTCCCAATTAAAATTGAGTTGAGCAGTCTTTGCCTGTGTCAGATTCTGTTTTAAACAGTTATAATCGTTAAAATTAATAATCTTACAAATAAGGTCTAATTATATATTACTCATTAAAAAAATAATAAAAAAAACGAAACAATTTTTTGTTTCGTTTTAAGAATCGTATGTATGGCGGTCCCGACCGGGATCGAACCGGCGATCTCCTG
>NZ_SCFN01000035.1 GCF_004138285.1 Gottfriedia acidiceleris
AAAAGATCCTTTTTTGCTGCTTGTGCAACTAAAGCATGCTTTAGTTGAATAAGAAAAATGAATTAATCTTCACTAATTACACCATATCTCATTTTTTCTCCCATCCATGCACTAACGTCTCTCCATCTTAGTCTTTTAGATGAGATCCAACTTACATCATAATTTATATACTTATTAAGGCTCCAACTACTATCATCAGCCCAATAAATTAATTCATCTTCAATTAACACAGAAGCTCCGTAAATTATTGAATCATAGTCCTCTGGAGGTGGTGAGATGTGAAATTGTTTAACACCTTCAAACAGTAATTCTATTGCTGATGTATTTTCAAACTGTCTTTGAAAAAGTATTCTTACATTAGTCCCTGATGTCATAGCCATTGATAAATCTTCATCTACATAACTATCTGTCCATAAATATAATTCTTTTAAACAACTATCATGGAATCCTCCAAATAACATTTGAAGATTCTTTATATCCTCAGTTGTTTTAATCTCATTCCATTTCATTATTACTCACCATCCCCCAACAGTTCGTTTTATGTAACTAATGCATGCTTTAGTTGCATAAGGTTTGTAGTTACTTTTTTTCATTTGAAGTTCCTTTAGCTGAACCTGTAAATGGATTGATTTCATAAGATAAATCCCTGCCAGCCTCTTTTTCTTCCTGATGAATTCTTTTTCCTAAAGATGCATAATACCAAAACCATACACCCAAAGCTAAGATACCACCGATTGTTGAAATCCAAAAAGCCATTTAAATTCCCTCCAAAAAGTTCCAAATGGAAGCACGAATATATTTATTCTCTTAAAACAATATTCTTTTTATGCTTAAAAAACCTCATCATAAGGATTTGCCTCTTTCCCTACATTCCTTATCTCCGAACTTGTCCATTTCCACGAATCACGTATTTTGTAGAAGTCAATGCAGGAAGTCCCATTGGTCCCCTTACATGTAGCTTTTGCGTACTGATGCCGATTTCTGCACCAAAGCCGAATTCAAAACCATCAGTAAAGCGAGTCGAAGCATTATGGTAGAGCGCCGCGGCATCTACGGACGTGAAAAACTTGTTCACACTTTCTTCCCTTTCTGTAATAATCGCTTCGGAATGCATGGATCCATAAGTATTGATGTGGTTAATAGCTTCCTCAACAGAGGAGACCATTTTGACTGCCAGCGTGAGAGACAAAAATTCAGTTCCCCAGTCTTCTTCTGAAGCAGGTACAATAGAAGAATCGATAGCCAGTGCCTTCTTATCTCCACGTAGCTCTACTCCTTTTTCCTTTAAGGAAGAAAAGAGCTCGGTACCAAATCGGTGCGCCCACTCCTCATGAAGTATAATTGTTTCAATTGCATTACATACAGATGGTCGCTGTGTTTTTGCATTTATAATAATATCAAATGCCATCTGTTTATCCGCTGTTTCATCAATGAAAATGTGACAATTTCCCGCACCTGTTTCCAATACAGGAACAGACGCTTCTCTTACTACAGTATCTATTAGCTGTTTGCCACCTCTTGGGATAAGAACATCCAAATACTCATTTAATGTAAACAGCTGCTTTGCACTATATCGTGACGTATCTTCAATGAGCTGTACGCTTTCTGGAGGCAAGCTCGTTTGTTTAAGAGCTCGGTGAATGACAGCTACGATGGCTTTGTTAGAATAAGTAGCGGAAGAACTGCCACGCAAGATCACTGCGTTTCCTGTTTTCAAGCAAATTGTGGCCGCATCCACAGTTACATTCGGTCGCGCTTCGTAAATCATCCCGACAACACCTAGTGGCACACGCATTTCTTGAATAGACAATCCATTCGGTCTTTCCCATGTGGTTACACATTCTCCAACAGGATCACGCAAATCAATTAGCTGCCGGATACCCTCTGTCATATCAATAATGCGCTGTTCATTCAGCGTAAGGCGGTCAAGTATAGAAGCAGACATTCCTTTTGCTTTACCTACTTCAATATCTCTTTTGTTCTCCTCCAAAATATAGGGTGTTTCTATTATCAATTGATCCGCAATCGCAGCAAGTGCCTTGTTTTTTTGAACTGTGGATTTGAGAACAAGTTCTCCAGCTATCTTTTTCGCTTTTTGTCCCTTTTCTAATACTTCATTCATCTTCATTTCCTCCTTTTAAAGATTCAAAATATAAAAACTTGAGGCATGTTTAACTTTGACAACTTGGAACGATCATCCAAGACTCTTCTACATAGATATTAGGTGAATCAATCAGATTTAGGACGGAGGATTCCGCCCTCTTCACTTGAACGGATCCTCTCTATTCTTAAAATGAAACCCAATTATCCCTATGAATGACTTCATAGCTATGTCTTACGCGTTGAGCCTGAATGACGTGACTCTGCATCCCTTTTATATCCTGTAGTTCCTCTGCACTATATCTACACTGACCTTTCCCTATCAAGAGTCCTTGTTGTGTGATGACCTCCACAACTTCGCCCGCTCGAAAGAACCCAGACACATTAGTAACACCAGCAGGAAGAAGACTTTTTCCATGATGAATGATGGCAGAGGCTGCCCCAGCATCTACTTCAATTTGTCCACTAACAAGCGAATGTAGCGCGATCCATTGCTTGTTCATCTTAATCACTTTTCGAGGAGCATTACCGATATACGTTCCATCACCTTTACCCTTCAAAACATCTAAAAACTTCTCCTGTCCACGTCCTGTTCCGATAAATACACTCACTCCAAGAGATAGTGCCGTCTTTGCAGCATCGATTTTTGATCTCATACCGCCAGTCCCAAGTTTTGAACCCGCATCTTCAGCAAGAGAAGCAATTTCTTCCGTAACCTCAGGGAGGAAATAATACTTTTTCGCGTCCGCATTTTTCTGAGGGTTTTGGTCATATAAACCGTTCACATCCGTAAAAATCATGAGCATATCCGCCGAAACAAGCCCACTCACTAAAGCTGACAGCATATCATTATCACCAAAAGTCAGCTCCTCTAAAGAAATTGAATCATTTTCATTGATTATTGGAAGAGAGGAACGATTTAGTAGCTCTCCTAAAGTGGCATATGCATTACTGTATTGATCTTTTCTAGAAAAATCAATTCTCGTCAGCAAAAGCTGCGCGGTAACGATACCATATTTACGGAATTCCTCCGTATACGCCTGCATTAACAGACTTTGTCCTACAGCCGCGGCAGCCTGCTTCCCTTTAATTGTTACAGGTCGACTTGGATACCCAAGAGCAGAAAAACCTGCAGCAATTGCCCCAGATGTAACCAGCAACACTTCATGTCCTTCCTGTTTCAATTGCGCCAAAGCAGCAACATGTTCAGAAAGCTGTTCCTCAGAGATACCTCCATGATTAACTGCCAAGGAACTGCTTCCAATTTTCACGACAATTCGCTGTTTTTTCACTTTTGTCCCTCCTATTCTAAATGCGAATTTTTTTGTAAATTAAACTTCTAACATGCTATTTAGCAATAAAGAGCAAAATAAAAATGACCGCTTCGCCCTTAATAAAAAGGACGAAACGGTCATTGTTCCGCGGTACCACCTTTATTGATATAAATATATATATCCGCTTGACACCTATAACGAAGGTATACGCCTAAACTTTCGTTTAAGACTCAGGGATAGGTTCGATACTTTCTAAACGAGGAATCTTTCAGCCGGTGAATTCCACTCTCTTTCGCAAGAAGATATATGTACTAGTTCCCTTCGACGATTTTCAATTTGATTTTTATACATTATGCAATATAGTGCGTTTTTATGTCAAGAGGCATTTTTTAAATTAAATTAATTTTCTAAACATCTCTTAGCATAAAGTGAAATTCATGTCTAAACATAAGTTTTTTTATATTCATTACGTTGTTAATAGTGATGTATTACTAATCTTCAACATGATTTAAAATTTGATTAGTTAATATATAACAAAGATACTAAATTATTTAGAATATACGCGTTTCATACAGAATAAAACTGATTTCTATATTTTTTTATATTGCAAAAAACAATGTACTCTCTTAAAATGTTTTTTTATATTGCATGGGATATTATTAATTTTTTCAGAATAATAATTTCAAACCGATATAATTTATTTTAGAAGGAGCAAAATTGAGTAAATATGGATAAACAAATTGGATTCATTGGATGCGGAAATATGGGGATAGCTATGATTGGTGGGATGATAACCAAAAATATAGTGCCTTCGGATAAAATAATTTGTTCAGATTTAAACCATACAAATTTAAAAAATGCTAGTAAAAAATATGGTATAACTACAACTACTGACAACAATGAGGTAGCTAAAAATGCTGACATTTTAATTTTATCTATCAAACCAGACCTATACTCATCAGTAATTAACGAAATAAACGAACAGATAAAAAACGATGTTATAGTCGTAACTATCGCTGCAGGAAAAAGCATTAAAAGTACTGAGGAAGCTTTTGATAAAAAGTTAAAGGTTGTAAGAGTAATGCCTAATACACCTGCTCTTGTTGGAGAAGGAATGTCTGCGTTATGTCCTAATGAAATGGTTACAGAAAAAGATTTAGAGGATATACTGAACATTTTTAATAGTTTTGGCCAAACAGAGATAGTAAACGAAAAATTAATGGATGTTGTAACATCTGTAAGTGGTTCTTCGCCAGCATATGTATATATGTTTATAGAAGCCATGGCAGATGCTGCTGTATTAGATGGTATGCCAAGAAATCAAGCATATAAATTCGCAGCTCAAGCTGTATTAGGCTCTGCAAAAATGGTACTGGAAACGGGAATACATCCAGGTGCATTGAAAGACATGGTTTGTTCTCCAGGTGGAACGACAATAGAAGCTGTAGCAATATTAGAGGAAAAAGGCTTAAGAACAGCTATCATTTCAGCTATAAAGCGTTGTACGCAAAAGTCTGTTGAACTATCCAGTCTCATAAAACATATGTAAAACAAAAAAAGGCGATTTTTTGTTCAGTTTTGAACGAAAAATCGTCTTTTTCGGTTCTAGTGCAAAAATTTTAATATATGTGCGGCTGCTTCCTTATGGTCTTTTATTCTTTTATTATTTTATTCTCTTGATCTTAAAGGTTTTCGCTTCGTTCGGTATTACGACTTGCCGGAAACGGAACAGGAACGTAAGTTTAGCTGAGAAGATTCATTCTCTATGCAAAACACGTTCATACCAATGGGCATTAAAAAAAGCAGCAAAATTAAATGAAGCTGCCAAAAATAATCCATTTGAGTATATTGTGTATCAAAGCCATTTAGTTAGTTTAAAAATGTTTATTAAAATGCTTCTTCAATATCAAGAGCATCTATCAATCTTAGACGAACAAATAGATACTCTCGCTAAAGACATTGAAGAATATGAGATAATCCAGTCTATTCCAGGCATCGGAGAAAAAATCGCGGCAACGATTATCTCTGAAATTGGTGAAATAGATCGGTTTAATCATCCTAAAAAATTAGTAGCCTACGCAGGTATAGATCCAAGTGTACATCAGTCTGGAAAATTTACTGCCACTATTAATCGGATCACCAAAAGAGGTTCTAGTAGACTTCGCCACGTTCTATATATGGCTGTTCTTTGTGGTATTAGAAGTTCCAGAAATAAACGATTAAAAGAATTTTACGATAGAAAACGCGAAGAAGGAAAACCTTCAAAAGTCGCAATAATCGCTTGTGTTAACAAACTACTTCATTGGATATATATCCTAATGTAAAGGAAAGAAACTTTCCTAGATTTAAGCTAAATACCAAAATTACGAAGTAATAACAAAACCTTCCAATAAGGTTATGGAAGGCTATTTGGCATGCACATTTTAGTATAGCATGTGACTTTTAAATTGTTTATTGAAAAATATTGACATCCTATTAGCTGGTTTTGTTGAATAAAAAAAATCGACTAAACAGCCGATCTTGTTGTTCAACTAATGCATGCTTTAGTTGAATAAGCAATTAATTTTTTCTTTTTCATTGTAAGTTCCATTAGACAGTTTTTTTCTTTTTCGGGATTTCCCTCACTTTGTTTATTATTTTAAAAAGCAAATATAATGCTAAATAAAAAAGTAAGTAGTTAACGATAAAATCACCTACTTGAAAGTTCCATTGCCCCGTTTCGGTTATACCGTAAACCCTATATGGCTTTCCAAACCAATGATAATATGGTAATTCCTTGGCTGCCGTAGGGATAAAAGCAGTTATGATTGTTATTGCCAAACTAATTAACGGTAGATGCTTTTTCATACATCCCCTCCAGCTCATAATTGAGAAAGCACAATACACTAAGTATATCCCTACCGATTTTGGTATGGGCGATTTGTTTTTCTCTATACAAATTGTATAAACAAAGGTACAGTCGCAACTACAAAACATAATACTCCGATAATCTTAAATTTTTTATCTCCATATATCAGATTCATTACTCCTAATAAAATAAATGTACTCGTTTCAAGTAAATTTGAAATAAGTTCATTTAGGTTTGTGGGATTGTTAATATAATCAATTTTAAAAATTGTCAAAGCAATTATGTCTAATATAAATAAATAAATAAATAAATGGTTTAGATATTCTTTTTTCAATTTTGATTTACCCCTTCGATGTTAATTGCAGTTAATTATACATCGTAAATCTACTACTGTAACTTGGGGGAATTCAGACTTTTCCACATAATTTTCGGATAATCCTTATTGTACTAAACTGCCATTATGTTGCATAAAAAAAGACCGACGAATCGTCGATCATGTTGTTCAACTAAAGCATGCGTTAGTTACATAACTCCCTTGAACAATTTTACACTTAGTTTTCTACTTACAAAATTCATCTATATACTCTAAAAAATCTTTAATAAAATCTGAAGCTAAATTAGACAAACCTTTTGCTTCAGAATAAATAAGCCAATAATCAGTCTCGAAAAATTGATTATTTTCTTTAACTGGAATCATTTTTACATCTCCATTAATTACTAAATCATTATTTATAAAGAAAATTTTTGGTGCAATAAAAATTGCATCACTATCTTTTGCTATTTCTATAATTGACCTTGATCTATTTGAATTTAAAAACACTTGATTTGGAGATAAGTTAAACAATTTGCATAATAAATTTAAATGTGAGCGTCTATAAGTTAAAAGTTTTACACCCTTTAGATCATTTGGTGTTATGTATTCCAATGAATACAATGGTGAACTTCTTCCAGCTCCAAGGCAAAAATGACTCTTACAAATTTGTATATAAGATATATTTTTTAGCTTTTTTAATCTTTTTAAAGGATCTGGAGTAATTGCAAAGTCATATTCTTCTTTTATAATAACTTCTATAATATCTTCGCTATCTACCTCTGTTAATTCAAAAGTAATATCATTATGCGCTAATTTATATTTCAAGACTGTGTCCTGAAGGTGATAATTTAATCCAACTGTTGTAGCAATTTTTAAATGCTTTTCATTCTTATTTTTGTTAATCTCATTATTCATTTTATTTATTAATTTTATGATAGAAGTTGCTGTTGAAACAACTATTTTACCATCAATAGTAGGAGTAATGCTTCTTTTTGTTCGATTAAAAATTTTAATTCCTAGTTCATTTTCTAGCTGAGAAATAGATTGACTTAATCCTGAAGTAGATATGTCGAGCTTTTCTGAAGCTTTTGTAATCGACTTTTCATTTGCGACAGTGACAATATGCTCCATTTGTTCAAAATTCATATTTAAAAACCTCATTTTTTTAAAAATATAAAAAAAGTTCATTAAAAAGTTCTTCTTTTTATTACTCAATTTTTAAAATTGAGTAAATCTCACCCTCACTTAAGTAGAGTCTTCTATTCACTATTTTGAGTAATTTTTATGTTTATTTTCTCAAAAATGGTCCTTTTTTATGTGTAAAAAAAGTTTTAAAAACTTTTCTTCTTCAACTAATCTGCATTTTGTTGAACAAAAAAAGAGCTGCCGAAGCAACTCACGTTGTACAACTAACGCACTGCGTTAGTTTAATAAAAAAACACTAATAAATTTTTATTAGTGGGCATCCTTCATATATCCATTTAAACAAATCAGTAGAGAGCACTTTTCCATTTGTAGGATTCATATCACCAACATCGACGGTTATTAATTGACTCATTTCTTTTCCTTGTAACATAAGAAACACTGTTCCGCCGCTATCATCTCCTATTGCAACATACCCTGTCGCATATTCAGACACTTCATAGGTTAGATTTCGTTCTACAAGATCTTGAGTACCGTAAATAAGAACTCCTTCATCAGTTAAAAATCCATTCACCTGTTGAAGTAAATTTATATATACCACACACAGGTAAATTACAGTCCATCTCTTGTTCAACTTCACAAATCTCTTTTTTACTGGTACCTTTGTTTATAATGTCTATATTTAAATTAGAAAGGTTCATTTTATCCTCCTAAAGCAAAATTTATTTCTATCATACAATTTATTATTTAATCAGTCTTTCCTTATTTAACTAAATTGCCATTTAGTTAAATAAGAAAAACATCAATCCACTCTATCAAATTCAAATCATAAAAAATAAAAAAACAGAAACCAGTCATACAATCGACTGTTTCTGTTTTTTTATATTATTTCCCTTTATTACGTGTCATTACGTCAAACACAACCGCAAGAACAAGAACTGCTCCTCGAATGATGTATTGGTATGAGATATCAATACCCATTAAGTTCATCCCACTTGTTAATGAAGCCATTACGAATGCACCAATAATTGTACCTGTTACTTTACCAACACCACCAGCAGCAGAAACACCACCTACATAAGCTGCAGCAATTGCATCTAACTCAAACATTGTACCTGCTTGGGGAGAAGCAGATGCAAGTCGAGCTGTAAACAATACGCCTGAAAGGGCTGCAAGCATACTCATTGAACCGAATACAATGTAAGTGATTTTCTTTACGCTAATTCCACTTAACTGTGCTGCTTCAGGGTTTCCACCAACTGCATAAATGTGACGCCCTAAAGGAGTTCTTGTTGAGATGAAGTGGTAGACTACTACAACAATAAACATGATTACAGCAGTCCAAGAAATTCCTTGATAGCCTGCTAGAATATAGCAAATGTAACCAATGATACCAGAAATAAATAATAGTTTTATAATTTGCATCGGCATTGAAAGTACTTCAAATCCGTACTTTATGTTTACGTTTCTCTTTTTAAAGTCACTCCATATAAGAAGAATAATAGAGATTGCACCAATTAAAAGTGTTGAAATGTGTAAGCCGTTCAAATCTCCTAAGCTAGGAATATATCCATTTCCAATTGCTTTGAAGCTTTCATTAGAAACGATAATTGTGCCTGTGTGAACAAGAGACATCAGTAATAGTCCCTTAAAGATCAGCATTCCTGCTAATGAAACAACGAATGACGGGATTCCTAAATTTGCAACAAAGAAACCATTAATTAAACCAATAATTGCACCAAATACTAGAACTGCAATGATTGAGATCCAGACCGGCAAACCATATTGTGTTAAAAATAGAGCGACTACTGCTCCTAGAAAACCAGCAACGAAACCAACAGATAGGTCAATATGTCTAATGACGATTACTAATGTCATCCCAACTGCAAGGACTGCAACATAACCTGTCATATTGATTAAATCACTTAAGTTACGAGATGACATAAATAATCCATCTGTATTTAAAGTAAATACTAACATTATTACTGCAAGGGCTATATACATTCCATATTCACGGATGTTTTTCCTTAATAACATGCCTGCTTCTTGAAAAAAGTTCATTTTATTCAACCTCTCTTAAACGGTAGCTAGAGCCATAACGCTCTCTTGAGTTGCTTCTTCTCTTGATAATTCCCCGGTTATTTTGCCTTCTGCCATAACATAAATTCGATCACTCATACCAAGGACTTCTGGAAGTTCAGAGGAAATCATGATAATGCTCATGCCTTGTTCAACCAGTAGATTC
Source organism: Gottfriedia acidiceleris (assembly GCF_004138285.1). Lineage (GTDB taxonomy): Bacteria > Bacillota > Bacilli > Bacillales > Bacillaceae_G > Gottfriedia > Gottfriedia acidiceleris_A. The sequence continues at coordinate 9,924 of NZ_SCFN01000035.1, forward strand.
ATAAAACTATAGATTTCAAATTTTGCACCTACGTCTATTCCACGAGTAGGCTCATCGAGAATAAGTACATTCGGATTCGTAAATAACCACTTACTCAACGATACTTTTTGCTGATTACCACCACTCAATTTCCCAACAATTGAAGTAATTGAAGGAGCTTTTATGTTTAACTTGTTTAAGTAATCATTTGTAACAATAATTTCCTCATGTTGATTAATCACGCTTGACTTGGAAATTTCGAATAAGTTCGTAATCGAAATATTATTTTTAATATCTTGTTCAAGGATCAATCCGTCGCCTTTACGATCCTCTGTTACATAGGCTATACCAGCTTTTATTGCATCTTTTGGATGTTTAAAACGCTTTTGCTCACCTTGCACTAAAACAGAACCATCAAGCTTGAAATTTGTTGGATTTCCAAAAATACTTTTTGCTAGTTCTGTTCGACCTGATCCCATCAATCCAGCAATACCGATAATTTCGCCTTTTCGAACATTTAGATTGATATTATGAAGAATTTTTCGACCTAATTTTGGATCGTACACATCCCAGTCTTTTAATTCTAATGAAACTTCACCAAACTTTTGATTTGGACGCTTCGGATAAATATCATCAATTTCACGACCAACCATATGTTTGATAATTGTGTTTTCGGTGATTTCTTCTTTATTTAAAGAGCAAATTGTTTTCCCGTCACGAAGTACAGTAACCGTATCTGCAACAGCAATTACTTCTTTAAGTTTGTGCGAAATCATAATACAAGAAATGCCTTGGTTCTTTAATTCTTCCATTAAGAAAAGTAGGTTTTCACTATCGTCTTCATTTAAAGCAGCTGTAGGCTCATCAAGAATAAGCAATTTAACATCTTTACTAAGTGCTTTAGCAATTTCAACAAGCTGCTGTTTACCTACACCTAATTCTTTAATTTGCACATCCGGATTTACATCCAATTTTACTTTTTTTAACATTTCGATTGCTTTTACAATGGTTTCATTGAAATCAACAGTCATTCCCTTTTTAATTTCATGTCCGATAAAAATATTTTCATATACGGATAGTTCAGGAAAAAGCGATAATTCCTGATAGATAATCCCAATACCCTTTTTTTCACTATCACTAATTTTGGAAAACTTTTGAACTTCATCTCCAAAAACAATATCACCTGTATATGTTCCAAATGGATAAATACCGCTTAAAACTTTCATTAAGGTCGATTTTCCAGCACCATTTTCACCAACTAAGCAATGTATTTCCCCTTTTCTAACTTTGAAATTAACATCGCTTAATGCTTTTACACCTGGAAACTCTTTTGAGATATTTCTCATCTCTAAAATAAATTCACTCATATGATCCGTCTCCCGAATTTGCCATCTACTTGAGTCATTGATTAAATTGAACAAAATAGTGACGGTTAGACCATCACTATTTTGCAAGTTTTTTCTTCTATTAATTACTTCAATCCAGTGAAGTCTGAAGCACTATAGTATCCAGAATCAACTAAGTCTTTCTTCACTGTGCTTTGATCAACAACAATAATATCTGTTTGTTTTGTTTTGATATCAGCTTTACCGTTGTTTGTAACGCCTGAAGCATCAGGTGTTTCATTTTTTAAGATTGAAGTTGCAGTAGCGATTGCATCTTTAACTAAAGTACGAACATCTTTGAAAACAGTCATAGATTGTTTGCCATCAATAATGTATTGTACAGAAGCTTTTTCAGCATCTTGACCAGAAATTACATATGAAGAAACGTCTTTATCTGATTTAAATGTATCAGCGATTGAACGAGCAGTTCCATCATTTGGAGCAAGAACTAATACATCACCTTTGTCAGCTTTTGAAGCTTTTGTTAAGTTAGATGAAGCTAAGTTTTTAGCAACGTTGAAATCCCAGTTAGTTGTAACTTGACCAATAATTTTTGCTTGCTCATCACGAGTTAAATCAGCTTTAGCTTTTAAGCTATTTGCAGCTGCTGAATTCTCAACTTTGAATGTGCCATCAGCAATTTTTGGTTGAAGAACTTTCCAAGCACCTTGGAAGAATAAGAATGCATTGTTATCAGATGCAGCACCTGCGTATAGGTATAAAGGTTGACCAGTTTTACTTGAAGCATGGTCTACAAGATATTGTGCTTGTGCAGCACCTACAGCAACGCTATCAAATGATACATAGTAATCAACTGCGTCAGTACCTGTAATTAAACGATCGTAAGAAATTACTTTAACACCAGCAGCTTTTGCAGCATCAGCTGAAGCAGCAGCAGCAGCACCGTCTTGAGGACAAATAATTAAAACTTTGATGCCTTTTGCAATTAAAGAATCAACGTTTGCTTTTTCTTTAGCAGAGTCACCTTGTGAGAATAAAATTTCAACTGAGTAATCTGTATCTTTTAAAGCATTTTTAAAGCGAGTTTCATCTTGAGTCCAACGTGGCTCATCTTTTGTAGGTAAAACGATACCAATATCAACTTTACCATCCTTACTTTTCTTACCAGCAGAAGTGCTATCACTTGATGTTGCTGAAGATCCACATCCAGCTGCAACAAGAGTCATTACTAAAAATACTGAAATTATTGCAAAAATCTTTGATAACTTTTTCAAAGTGTTTCCCCCTTTTTTTCTGGTTACGCTTTCATAAATAAGGTTATCACGATTTTTATTGGAAACGCTTACCCATTTCCTTCACTCTTTTGTCTATTATCTGCACTAATTTACCTCACCACAGAAAACGTTTACATTCAGAATATTAAAACTAGCATTATCTTAACTTTAGGACATATTAGTACAGTTAATTTCGATTTCAAACAAAAAAAGAGTCAAACTGAAAACTCAATAAAAGTATGTGCAAATTAAAAGCAATTCGTAAATACGATTATTAAGTATGTCGTTAGACCCTTTTATCATTATTTCTTAAATCTAATGTAAGTGAAATTTTTAATCTTTCAAAGCTAGTAAAATATTGATTAGTTAAATTCAAGTATTAAAAAACTCTCCTCTTATTCACTTTAAATATTCATTAATACCTTTTTTCGATATTCCTTAGGAGATTCATTCGTACATTTTTTAAATACTCGACTAAAATAATTTGGATCATTATAGCCTACTTGGTAACAAATTTCTTTTAAATTTAATTCTCTTTTTCCCATTAATTGTTTCGCTTTATTAATTCTCAAATTCATTAAATAATCACTGAAAGTCTCACCTGTTTGCTTTTTAAATAGTTTGCTAAAGTAAACTGGATTCAATTTTAAATAGTTGGCAACTTGCTCAAGTGAGAGATCCTCTATGAAGTGATGAGAGATATATTCCCTGGCCAGTATCATCAGATGATTCGTTTTGATTTCTTTTTCTCGATCGATCTTTGTAATTAAATTAATGATTTGTTGCTCCACAATCATCTTCAATTGACTGATTTCATTAATGTCTGGAATATGAAATTTTTCAACTTCGATCGATGAATTGCGGAGAGATTGGAAAATTTGATTAAATAATGAATTCAATTCTTTTCTAACTTGAGAAACATCATAATTAACAAATCTTTCATATAGATGATTGAATTGGTTCATAACATCTTCTAAATCAGCTTTTCTAAAAGTATCGATTAAAACTTGTTTTTCCTCGTCCGGTATACTCAATGAAAGACTCACTGAATGCAGATTAACACGTGTTAACTCATCGCACTTTAAACTTGCATGAAATGCCTCATTATAAGATTGTCGTAATCCTTCAATTCCTTTCTTTAAAGACCCAATGCCAATCACTGTTTGATAACCAGTTTGATTTTCGATGTATTCGATGGTTTTTAAAGCATCTTGATAGAGTACAAGCGATTGCAGATCGACTTCTCGGTTTGGCTGCACTGGAATAAATATGGCTAATTGACCATCTACAACAGGGCTAATTAAACAATTCCTCGAAGATTTCATAAAATGCCTAACACATTCATAAATTCTCCTTTGCTCCTTGTCATTTTGACTAATTTCTTTAGGCAATTTAATGACGTTCGCATAACCTAACTCGATTTCGAAACCGAGAATACCAGACAATTGAGACACATTTAGTTCTTGAACAGTATTAAACATTAACATTAACGTATATTCATTTTCAGTGAGAGGACGTATAATCGATAAATTTTCAATAGCCTCTAATTCTTGTAATCTTTTCTTATGATCATCTTCTATTTCATCGATCATCTTTTGAAGTAAAGAGATGATATGATCCTTTTTAGCAGGCTTTAAAATATAATCTTTAACACCTAATGAAATGGCTTCTTGTGCATAAGTAAAATAGTCATATGCAGTGACAATGAATATTTTCGTATCAGGTAGTTTTTGCTTTATAACAGAAACAGCTTCAAGCCCTTGAATACCGGGCATTTTTATATCCATAAAGATAATATGAGGCTGGTATTCTATTGATTTTTCAATCGCAACTCGTCCATTTTCAGCTTGTTCAAATTGAAATTGATTAGGCATTGATCGATTTATCATCAATTCAAGTCCCTCACGCTCTAATGGTTCATCATCAACAATTAATAAACGATACATAGGTACCTCCTTTTATTTAAAATTTTCATGAGACAGGAAGCTTTAATATAATGGTTGTCCCTTTATTTATTTCACTTTTGATATCAACAATATCTTCTTCTCCATAAAAGAGGCGCCAGCGTTTAAACACATTTGTTGTACCTAATCCAGTTGAGCTTTTTTGAGAGATGATCGGCATAGACGACGTTAAAAGAGCCTCTCTAGTCTCTTCTTTCATACCAGCACCATTATCATAAATTTCGATGTAAATATATTTTTCATGATTCTTGATTGTAATCCCTATTACTGCTCCTTGCTCCATCCCCTCTATACCATGTATAAATGCGTTTTCAAGAAGTGGTTGCAATGTTAAACAAGGAACTTTATTTCCTAAACAAGACTCCTCTATATTTAATTCAAAGCGTACACGATCTCTAAACCTCGCCTTTTGAATCGAAAAATATTCCTCAGCATTTCTGACTTCTTCCAAAAGAGTTACAGGCTCGTCTAATTTTCGTAAATTATAACGTAGCAAATTCGAGGTCGACACAGTCAGATCACTCGTTTGCTCAGCTCCTTCAATATAAGCTAACTTAGATATAACGTTTAACGTATTGAACAGGAAATGCGGGTTTATCTGACTTTGTAAAGCTTTTAACTCAAGCTCCTTTACAAGTCGGTCCTTCTCTACAATTTCGATATTTTTTATCATTAGATTGCTTAAGTTCTTAGACATTTCATTGAGGATTTTACCAAGAATACCGATTTCATTATTTCGATACAATGTAGGGGGATCCACATTGAAATTACCTTTACCAATTTGTTTAGCCATATAAACTAATCGATTGATTGGAATGACAATACTTCTAGACAGCCAAATTGCAAAAACAATACTAATGATAGTCGTTATAACGAACAACTGGACACCTAATTGATTCATAGACTGAGTATTTGCAATAATCTTTCGAAAAATAGGCTGATAATTACTTAGCTCTAAATCAACTAAGTTTTGACTATCCTCTCTAATAAACCCTGATATTTTCTCTATATCTCGGTATTGATCTGTATAACCTGAAAAATTTTGAGAGACTAAATTATCTGTAATCGACGATTCTAACTCTAGAAAAGAATCAATCATATGAGTAAAGTTTTCTAACACAAGCTGATTATTTTTAGTAGCATTATGCGTTAATAATTCCTTTTTTAATTTTTGTAAATTGCTTTTATGCTGCAATATCGATCGATAGTTTTTTGGCTGTGGATTAATAATATAACTACTGACCAAGCTTAAATTCTCCTGGGTTTCAGAAGAGATTTGTTTATATAAAAATATTTTATTAATCATTAAATTATAACTCTCTTGAACTTTCTTACCATTTTCAAAAATAAAAAATGAAACAAGATTTAATAAAATAACTAGAATAGGAATAAAAATAAATAGCTTTGTCCTAATTTTCAACGTTTCTCCTCCTGATCAACGTTTCTTTCGTCACCACCTCGGTTGGTGTAAAATTTTCTTTATTAATAACTTTTCCATGTAAAGAATCAATTAATAATCCTACAGATTGAAAGCCCATTTCATATGGCTTCTGAATAACAGTTGCTTTAATCGAATCATCTTGAACTGCCTGGAGTGTTCCTTCGATATTATCAAATCCAAATATCTCAACTTGATTTAACTTTAAATTTTTTGATGCATTCAAAATGCCAATCGCGTCTAAAGCACTTGTACCAACCATAACTGAAATGTCTTTATTATTACGTAGCATACTTTCAGTTTGAAGCTTTGCTTGAATAATCGATATATTAGAGGACTCAATATCCTTTACGACTAATTTCGGATGCTTTTTAACAATACTTAAAAAGCCGTTTAGTCTCGCCTGCTGACTTTCTGATTTTTCACTTCCTATAATAACGCCAATTTTCCCAACACCATTCGTTTCCTCTACTACAACTCTTCCTAACTGCTCTCCTGCATTAAAATTATTTGTACCAACATAAGCAATACGCTTACTTTTTGGCGCATCTGTATCAATCGTAATAACAGGAATATGTTGTGTAACCGCTTTATTAATTACGGGCGAAAAAGTATTCTCATCAAGACTTTGTACGATAATACCGTCCACTTGAGAAGCAATTGCCTTTTCTAATAACTTAATTTGTTCTTCAGGACTTGTACGTAAAGGACCAATGTATTCAACGTTTACTCCAAATTTTTCTGCAGCAACATCTGCTCCTTCTTGTACTTTCCTCCAATAAGGATTATCAAACTCCTGCGAAATAAGGACAAAATGGAGTTTTTTCTTCGCTTCCACTTCTCGATCCTGTAATTTTTGAACTGAATTTTCAATATTTCTAGCATTTATTTCAAAATGAATAAGTACATAAACAAACAATAAAAAAAGTACGCTTAAAATAATCGACCATTTTTTTTCTTCCATAATTTCCTCCAGTCCTATATTAAAATAGTACATTTTGATTATACAGTTTACAAGACTATTAAACTTTACAATTTTTTCCCTTTTTTTTATACTAATTTTCCAATTGTTTTATTAATAAGTTTCACGTTATACTATACTTCATTTGTTATATCAAACATCTTCCATTAACTTTTAAATCGTTATATTGAGATTTTTTACAAAAAAAAAAAAATGATCCCCTTTCTATAATAGGAGATCATTTTCATAAAACTTTTTTTGCATTTAATTAATATATTCTTCTTGCTAACTCTAAGTATTTTAACTAATCTCCATAACGCATTGGTTGACTCAGGAAAAGTGCACAAAATATCTTTACACTTTTTTATTTTGTTTCCACTTAATTTGCTCAGAATTAATAATGTTGGGTTACAATTTCTAACTTAAACTGTCATTTTTGTTTCCTCAACCTGATAGATCGGATTAAATTCACCTTCGGACTTAGACACTACAACAGTAGCAACACCGTTTCCAATAAGATTAGTAACCGCGCGTGCTTCCGACATGAAACGGTCAATACCAAGAATGAGTGCCATTCCCTCTACTGGGATTGACGGAAATACCGCTAATGTTGCGGCTAATGTCACAAACCCAGAACCAGTAACTCCCGCAGCACCTTTAGAAGTCAACATTAATACTCCTAATAACGTAATCTGCTGCCAAATGCTTAGATCAGCACCATAAGCTTGTGCAATAAACAATGCTGCCATTGAGAGATAGATAGAAGTCCCATCAAGATTAAAAGAATAACCTGTTGGAATAACAAGCCCTACTACTGATTTTGAGCAGCCATATTTCTCTAGCTTTTCCATCATCTTCGGCAATGCTGCCTCAGATGATGAAGTTCCAACAACAAGAAGGATTTCTTCTTTTATATAAGCGATAAATTTGAAGATATTAAAACCGAACATTTTAGCAATTCCGCCAAGAACTAGAACAATGAATATAGCCATTGTTAGGTAAACAGATCCCATTAGTTTTCCAAGATACATCAGCGAGCCGATCCCGAATTCTCCAATCGTATATGCCATCGCACCGAAAGCGGCAAATGGAGAAACTTTCATGATAATATTAACAATTCCGAAGAACACTTCAGTAAATTTTTCAAAAAGCTCTATGACCGGTTTGCCTTTATGGCCTAAATGGGCAAGAGAAATACCAAACATTATTGCAAGTAGGAGCACTGGTAGAAGCTGACCGTTTGCAAATGCCCCAATAAAGCTATCTGGTATAATTGAAGCGATAAAGTCCATAAAACCATGGCTTGTTTCCGCAGCTGCCTTAGTATATTGAGAAATATCTCCTTTTCCTGTAGCTGCATCAATCCCTCTACCTGGCTTTAATATATTTGCAACAATAATACCAATCGCTAAAGAGATTGTCGAAACGATTTCAAAATAAAGTAAGGCCTTCCCACCAATTTTGCCAACTTTCTTTATATCCCCCATTCCAGCAATCCCAATAACAATGGTTAAGAAAATAATCGGTGCAATCACAACTTTTACTAGTTTAATAAAAATATCAGCAATAACCTTTAACTGTGAACCGAAATCTGGAAATGCGAACCCTACCAAAACACCTAGAAAAATTCCTAGAATAACTTGAGTTGTAAGACTTTTAAAATTAATTCTCAATGTGCTTTACCTCCAATCATTTATTTGAAAACGATTACATTTTTTTGAATTATTTACATGTTACAATTTTGTGAACGTTTTAAATAGTTAAAATAACTTTATAAATTGTTTTGTAATTAAAGTAAGTAACAAAATCACGGTGTTTAGTTTAATTGGGCTATATTTTATAGTAAATTGGAAAAGTATGAATAAAATCCATTAGAGCAATTTCGGTTCAATATGATAAATCTAGTAAATGCTAATTTTTATTAATAGTTACTAGTAATTTTACGGAGGTAAATGTGCGCGATCAGCGATTTAGATTTAAATTAAGTACGATTATCATTTTTTTTGTTTGTTTAGTCGTTCTACTATCTTTAATGATTACTGATTTATTAATAAGTAACAGTGTCAGTAATAAACTTATAAAAAATCAAGAAGAAAAGGCCATAATTGTAGCTAGAACTGTTGCTAAATCACAAATTGTAATTGATGAAATAAGTGACGGACACCCCAGTACTGCAATTCAAGATTATACAAATGAAATACAAACTGCTACAAATGTATTGTTTATTGTTGTAATGGATATGAACGGGATCCGTAAATCCCATCCAAATCCAGAAAAAATCGGCAAACATTTTGTTGGTGGTGATGAAAAGGCAGCACTAAAGGGTAAAGAATATGTATCAATCTCACATGGAACCTTAGGTGAATCAGTTCGTGCATTTACCCCCATATACAATATAAGAAATGAACAAATCGGCGTTGTAGCAGTCGGAATATCACTTAAGAGTTTAGAATCAGTACTTGGCAAAAGTCATTGGAACATTCTGATCGTTACAGTTCTTGGTTTAATAATAGGCATCATTGGTGCCATTTTACTTGCAAGGTATATTAAAAGGACATTGCTGGGACTCGAGCCCTTTGCCATTGCAAGGATTCTTGAGGAGAGGAGTACAATGCTCCAATCTGTTCATGAGGGAATTATCGCAGTCGATAATCATTCAATCATTACTTTGGTAAATAAATCAGCTTTACAAATCTTTCAAAAGGCTGGGCTTTCTCAGAAACCCGTTGGCATGAAAATAGATGAATATATGCCATCAACGAGATTGGATTACGTTTTGGAAACAGGTAAACCTGAATTAGATGAAGAACAAAACATAAACGGTGTCTCCATCCTCGTTAACCGAGTTCCACTTGTGGTAAATGGTGAAGTCGTTGGAGCGATTTCCACTTTCCGAGATAAGACCGAAGTAAATCAGTTGGCCGAACAATTAACAGGGGTAAAAATGTATGCGGAATCCCTTCGCGCCCAGTCCCACGAATTTATGAACCGACTTCACGTCATTCTTGGTATGGTCCAAATGAAATCCTATGATGAATTATCAGATTTTATCCGAACTTTAGTGAACTATCAAAATCAAGAATATGGAAATATTACTCAACATATTAAAGACCCTGCTCTGGCCGGATTTATTATGGGAAAATTAAGTTATGCCAGGGAAGAAAATGTGGAGCTATCTTTTGAATGCACTAATGTCATTCCAGAGCCGAAAGACCCTCATTTTACTCAAGATTTAATAACCATTCTTGGGAATTTGATCGATAATTCAATAGAAGCGATGTCTGATACTGAAGAAAAAACAGTGGAAGTAATTTTTAATTACACTGATAAATTTTTAACAATCGAAGTTTTAGATTCAGGACCTGGAATGTCTGATGAGTTACAAAAGAAAGTATTTGAAAAAGGTTTTTCCACAAAAGGAGAAAATCGTGGCTATGGCCTTTATTTGGTTGCAAATAGTATCCAAAATCTAAATGGGGAATTAATAATCGACTCAAAATTACTACTAGGGACTGAATTCCATATACAAATTCCATATGAAGAAAAGAGGCATGATAATGATTAAGGTCTTAATTGTAGAAGATGATCCGATGGTTGCTGAATTCAACAAACGTTATCTTAAAGAGATAAAAGGTTTTAGTTTATTAGGGATTACCCATACCGTGAAAGATGCCATTGCGTTCCTTAAAAATGAACAGGTAGACCTTATATTGCTAGATGTTTATATGCCTGGTTCGACTGGACTTGAATTGCTTAGTTTTATTCGGGAACAAAACATGGCAGTAGATGTCATTCTAATAACTGCAGCTGCAGACAAAGAAAAAATTCATACAGCTTTGAGATATGGTGCAATAGACTATCTAATTAAACCGTTTGAGTTTGAAAGATTTAATCAGGCCTTGATGAAGTATAAAGATAAATATAATTTTTTTGCAAATAAAAACTTATTTAGTCAGGAAGATCTGGATGAACAGTTCTTTAGTATAGATCAAAAACCTGTCGGAGAAGCAATGAGTAATTTGCCTAAAGGCTTAACTAGCAGTACTCTACAGGTGGTCATAAATGTGATCAAGTCAAAAGGAAACAGTCAGTTTACAACTGATGATATCTCTGAGACCACCCTTATATCACGAGTGTCGATAAGAAAATATTTGAAGTTTCTAACCAGTATTGGTGTCCTTGAAGAGTCTTTGACATATGGAATTGGAAGACCAGTCTATTTGTACACACTAAAATCAGATAAACTAAATCAAATATGCACTTGATGAACGTGTTGCCAAAGCAGTGGCAAAAGCTGTAGCGGAGGCCGCAATTCAGCCGAAGAAGAGAATTAGTTTAGCAAATTAAGTTAATAAAAAAATGAAAAGGCACTGACTTTGATAATCAGTGCCTTTTTTCAATACATGGATCCTAAAGATTCTTGTCCTATTTTTAAACGATTAAGATGGAGACGGAAATCTCGCAGCTTCAAAATGAGTACTAACTGCACCATCAACATTTGCTCCGATCACACCAGCTAAGCTACTTTGAGCAAAAACCTCAACCTTATCCATAGCATTTAGTTTCAGGATTGTCGAAACATTTACAGCATTTCCGAAGTTTATTGGACCAAAGAAATCGTTATCGATAGCGATTGCGGGTCGTCCATTCACACGAATTTCGATCCGTGTTCTATAGTTGACATTGTTGTTATTTGGGATAAAAGAAATCGTAGCAGAAATTAAATAGACCCCATTATTTTTTGGTCTAAATACTGAAGTAAATGGATTATATTCATTTGCTAAATCAAATTGTTTAAGTTGATAATTTACTTTTACAAAAGTGTTTTCAGGAACAGTTTGATTTGCATTATTAACAGCTCTAAAGGCTGATGCAATATTAATATTCTCTTTATTCTCTTCATTTGAATCGTTTGGTTTTTTCATTTTTGGAGGCACACTTATCACTTCACTCTCTAATAAACTCCTATCATTATATTGGGACTAAACTTAAGTGATTGTATGCTTGTCCAAGTACGATAACTATTTATGGCAACTTAATTTAAAAACTTAATAGATAATCTTATTAACTAATAAGTTCTGTTAAATTAAAATTTTGATCTACTAATCAGTAAAAAAAGTGCTTTACTCATTTAAAGTAAAGCACCAGTTAATTGAGGAACGAGTATAGCATAAGTGTAGTGCTTGCATGAACTGCCTTAAGTAAGGCTTATTCATAATCACCATCTATTTCAATTATTATTAATTATCTCTTCTACAAGTTTTTGTTAAGGCGTTTTTTCCATAGATACGTTAAGGTAATAAAGATATAGATGCAAAGTGTAATGATCGTTACGATGATCGGTGTCGTGAAAATGATTCCGATTAGAATCATCATTAAAGCGATTATCACTGCCCAAGTCGTATATGGAAACCATTTAACTGAATAGTCACTTGTTTTTCCAGGTGACTGTTTACGTGATTTCAAATGAGCAAATGCAATGATCAACCAGATGAATAATACGGTATATCCCAGCGATCCCATCAAGAAATCGAAGGTCTTGCTTCCAGCAAATAAGGAAATCAGTACACCGCCAAATAAAGTGGAAGTACATATTAATATTGCATAAACAGGAACTTTTTTCTTAGATAATCTTGAAAAGATTTTCGGAATACGACCGTCCACAGCTTGCGTATATAGAACACGGGATGAACCATACAATCCAGAGTTCATCGATGAAATAATCGCTATTAGAACAACAGCGTTCATAATATGGTCAGCACCAGGAATCCCTATCATCTTAAAGACCATCACAAACGGACTTTCAGGCACCCCGTTTACTTTGTTCCAAGGAATTAAACTAACGATGATGAAAAATGGAATGATATAGAAAGAAATGATCCTCACCAATGTACTTCGAACAGCTTTTGGAACCACTTTTTCGGGATTTTTCGTTTCTGCTAATGTAACCCCGATAATTTCAGTACCACCATATGAATAAATTACCACCAGCATAGCCGAGATTAAACCTGTTGATCCATTCGGAAAGAAACCACCATGGTCTGTCAAGTTAGAGAAACCGACTGCTTTATGATCACCAAAATTCACGAGCAACAACACTAATCCAGCCAAGATGAACACAATGATGACAGTAATTTTAATTAAAGCAAGCCAGTACTCCGTTTCAGCAAAAACCTTTACTGATAGCAAGTTGATTGTTGTAACTAACACAGAAACAACTAATGCCAGTATCCAGATTGGATATTCAGGCAACCAATATTGAATGAAAATGGCAGCAACGACTGATTCGGCCGTGATGTTCAATACCCACATTTTCCAATAAATCCAATCAAGGAAATAAGCAGGATACTTTCCTAAAATAGATTGGACAAGATCCCTAAATGTTCTTGCATCGCTATTACGAACCGCCATTTCAGCTAAACCTTGTAAGATGAATAATAAGATGATGCCTCCTAGCAAGTAAGCAATTATGATGGAAGGGCCTGCCATATCAATGGCTGAACTACTTCCTTTAAATAAACCTGCCCCAATGGCACCTCCTAATGCCATCATCGTAATATGTCTTGACGTCATTGTCCTTTGTAATTTCCGTTTGTCCATTTTCATATCCTAACCTCCCAAAAAATCAAAAAAGGCATATCATCTCATTCTTCATAATCAAATGAAGAAAGAGACGATATGCCTTAGCTTACCGCGGTACCACTCTTATTGGCTCATTTCGAACCCTACTTTAAAAACCTTGTAACGAAGGTCAATCGTTAAAACCAGAGAAAAGATAAGACTAATCTTTCGCTTTACCACTCCCAGGCAAGTTCAAAGTATCATTGGACTGCGTTGCACCACCCCGCAGCTCTCTTTACCTAATAATTAACTTTTACTACTCCTGATCTTTGCGTTTTGATAAATATTTCTGAATATTTTTTATAATAACTAATACTATACGGACGAGAAGCAAACTTGTCAATAGTTTTTTTAGGATAATAATTTTGAAGAAACAAATCATAGGCTTATCGGTTCAATAGCAAAATAAATCCGTAAAATACTTTAATTGAAGTATCATCTGTCAATTTCGTTAGCCCTCACAACCTAAATAAATCAAACGATATTTGTTAAAATATTAATATTTATCAATTCATTTTTAATGGTCACATGTAAATACTAACTATGAATTAAATTTACTAAACGAGTTGGAGAGTGCAAAGAATGAATGAAATTATTGAAAGTCTGAAAAATATACACAATGAAGTAAGTGTTAAGCTTAGCAATGCTTTCAACTTCTCAGAAACCAATGATAAGCATAACCAAAGTTCACATCACGATTATACTGAATTATCTAAAGTTGCTAAAGAACACTTAGAACAAAATAAAGAACATCAAATAGCTAGGACTATTTTAAAAAATTTAGAAACATTACTTAGTGAGGTTGATAAAATAAAGAACGCTTAACTTTTAATCGTTATACATATCATGATCGATAAAAAACAATAATTAAAATAGCACTCCCAATTGATAAAGCACAAAAAATCTCTACGGAATCTTCCATAGAGATTTTTAAAAACGCATATTTTATTATCTTTTTGCCCCTGTAAAGCGTCTATTTAAAAACTTAGCAAACAATCTAGCAAATAGATTAAATAAAAGGATCATTACAATTAAGACTGCCGCAGATTTTGTAGCAATGCTTTGCGCATCTGGAACTATACCTTCTGAATTTAATTTCCAGATATGAACTGTTAATGTTTCTGCTGGTCTAAAAATATTAAACGGGTTCATCGGTGTATTTAATGGAGCAGCATTATTTAGAATAGGCGTTGTAAGTCCAGCAGTATAGATTAATGCCGCTGCTTCACCAAAAATTCTTCCAGCTGCTAAAATAATTCCCGTAATTAATTGTGGAATTGCTGTTGGGATACTAATTTTAGTAATTGTTTGCCACTTTGTAGCTCCTAATCCAAGACTACCTTCTTTACTAGTTTTAGGAACATTTAATAACGCTGTTTCACTTACCCTTGTTAAACCTGGAAGATTTAAGATTGAAATCGCTAGTGCACCACCAATTAAAGTGTAACCCCATCCAGTCATCGTTACAAATACTAATAAACCGAATAAACCTACTACGATTGAAGGTAATGAAGCCAACGTTTCAATACATAATCTTAAGAAATTTAAAAAACGACCTGGTTTAGCATATTCTGCCATATAAATCCCAGCTCCTACTCCAATCGGAACTGAAATAATTAATGTTAACACTAAGATATAAAATGAATTAAAAAGTTGTGGTCCTATCCCACCACCTGCTTGAATATTACTAGGTTTTCCAAACAGGAAATCAAAGTCCCAGAATCCCCAACCTTTAAAAATAATTTCACTCAATAAAAATAATAATAATATTACAACTAAACCAGCTATTAAACAAAGTATTCCCGTCCAAATCTTATCCATTTTTCTTGCCATCATGATTCATATCCTCCTTTTCTTCCAATTAATCGAATGATTAGTATAAAGACGAAGGATATCAGAAGTAAGATCATTGCTAGAGTCCATAAAGTGTTATTCCAAGCTGTACCGTTTAATGTATTTGCCATATCCATTGTTAAAATTCCTGTTAATGTTGCCGTTGGGTCAAAAATACCATTAGGGAACTTAACTGTATTTCCGATTACCATTTGTACTGCTAAAGCTTCCCCAAAAGCACGAGCAAGACCTAAAACGATCGCAGTTAAAATGTTTGTTTTTGCCGCTGGTACGATTGCCAACTTAATTGCTTGCCATCTAGTTGAACCTAGTCCATATGATGCTTCCAAATATGTTCTAGGAACAGCTCTCACAGCATCAGATGCTATACTTGCAATTGTAGGTAAAATCATAATACTAAGCACAATAATCCCCGCAATTAAGCTAAACCCTACTCCGCCTACAGTATTTCTAATAAGAGGAACTAATATTGTTACGCCAAGAAATCCATAAACTACCGAAGGAATACCGACTAGAATTTCCAATACTGGAATTAATACTTTTTCACCAAACTTCGGTGAAATAAAATTCATGAAAATTGCTAATGCAATCGCAATTGGTGCAGCTATAATTACAGCACCAACAGATACTAGAATTGAGCCAACAATAAAAATTAAGGCACCATATGTTGGATTTGAAGCATTATTTGGACTCCAATGTTTTGAAAACAAAATTTCACTTAACGATATATCATTTACTGTAAATGATTGGATTCCTTTACTAACAATAAATCCTATTATTGCTATTGTAATACCGATCATTAAGAAACCACATAAAGTTACAAGAGTTCTTCCAAGGTATTCAATTAGAAAAAAGTTTCTTTTTTTGAAATTCATGATAAACCCCTATCATCCATTAATAAATTAGTTTGAGAGTTGGTATAAAACCAACTCCCATTTTTTATATTATTCTAAACCTGTCATTTTTGAAGCCGGGATATAACCCATCTCAACTAACTTGTCAGCAAACTCATCGCCACTAATAAATTCAATATATTCTTTTACAGGAGATTTCGCATCGCCTTTTGTAATCATGTACTCGTAAGAATAGAATGGGTAATCACCTGCAACGATATTGTCTGTAGTAGATTCTTTTCCATCAATTTCCACAGTTTTTAA
Organism: Gottfriedia acidiceleris; assembly: GCF_004138285.1. Classification (GTDB taxonomy): domain Bacteria; phylum Bacillota; class Bacilli; order Bacillales; family Bacillaceae_G; genus Gottfriedia; species Gottfriedia acidiceleris_A. The sequence continues at coordinate 26,518 of NZ_SCFN01000035.1, forward strand.
TGCATCTTTTTTGTCGCCGATTAAATAAGAGTTAGCAAGGTATGAGATTGCACCAGGAGTAGAGTTTACAGCTTGCTCAACTGCACCGTTTGAGTCTTGAACTGTTCCTACGCCATCATTAATCTTAACGTCT
>NZ_SCFN01000036.1 GCF_004138285.1 Gottfriedia acidiceleris
GTTTACTTCATGTTTTGTTTAGTTTTCAAAGATCATCTTATTTTTTAACAACTTAATCAGTTTATCACCTTCGACAAAATCTGTCAACAGTTGTTTTTTCTTTTTTTGTTATCGCCATCAGCGACGTATATAAATATAACATCCCCTCGATAATTGGTCAACAGTTTTTCAAAACTTTTTTTATATATTTTTTATACGATATAAATACCAATGACACTTAACGCTACAATACCTGGAACACCTAATACACTTAGGAATGCACAAGTAACAGTATTAATTGGAATATGAAAATTATTAGAAGCTAAAGCATAGTTTAGTATAAATACAATCATGACACATACAATACCTCTTAGTACATACCTGCTAATTAGTTTTAAAGCTTTAACTGGCAGACCTACTAATAATAGAAATAAGATTACAAATAATACAACTGAAATCATAATAATACTATTCACCACAAAAAAACTCCCCTCATATAACTTGTACACCTTTTACTAAGATTGTATGAGAAAAGGAACTAATCAATGACAAAAAACATTAATAAAAAAGAGTCTATTGCCTAAACAATAAACTCTTTTACCTATTTCATTTTTGTTATTAAAACATTTCTAGCCTTTGCTTCTTTTAATAAGAAGAAATATTTAGCCTGATAAAGCTTTACATGGATTAACAGATCATCTGGTGGATCCACACTTCTTTCCATTAACTCTACCTGACTTAAGTAAATATCTTTGTAGTCATGTAGTCTATCGACTAACTTTTCATCAAATTCTTTACGAATCTTTCCTTTTTTTCGAAAAAAACCCATGGTCTCTCTCCATTAATCAGTTTCTAAAGTTCTCTTCTACCTTCCAGAGCTTTTGAAAGTGTAACTTCATCTGCATATTCTAAGTCTCCGCCTACAGGTAGACCATGTGCAATTCGAGTAATTTTTATACCCGTAGATTTTAATAGCCTAGAAATATACATAGCAGTTGCTTCACCTTCTATATTCGGGTTGGTAGCTAAAATAATTTCTTGAACTACATCATCTTTTAGTCTGCTCAATAATTCCATTATTTTAATGTCTTCCGGTCCAACTCCCTCCATAGGAGAAATTGCACCATGAAGTACGTGATATAAACCTTGATATTCTCTCATTTTTTCCATAGCAATAACATCTTTCGTATCTTGAACTACACATATCGTAGATCGGTCTCGATGTTGATCACTACAAATATAACAAGGGTCTTGGTCAGTTATATGGCCACATTCTGAACAGTAAAGTAATTTTCTTTTCGCATCTATCATTGATTTTGCAAAGTCTAACACGTCATCTTGCTTCATATCTAACATAAAAAATGCCAGTCGAACGGCCGTCTTGGGACCAATCCCTGGCAATTTCATAAAACTATCTATTAATTTGGATATCGGCTCAGGGTAATGCATTGTCATACCCCTCTAAAATAATCCTGGAATATTCATTCCTTTAGTAAATTGACCCATTGTTTTAGCTGTTGCATCTTCAATTTGTTTAATAGCATCATTAGTTGCAGTTAAAACTAGATCTTGTAACATTTCAATATCTTCTGGATCTACTACATCTTCCTTAATAGTAACTTCAACGATTTGTTTTAATCCATTAGCTGTAACAGTTACCATTCCACCGCCAGCTGTACCAACGAATGTACGCTCGTTTAATTCGTTTTGTGCTTGTTCCATTTGTTTTTGCATTTTTTGCATTTGTTTCATCATATTATTCATATTGCCCATTCCGCCACGCATCATTTTTATTTCCTCCAATATAGTTATTCTTTAATAATTACTAAATCTTCACCAACAAGATTGATTGCCTCTTGTACGATTGGTGAAACTTCTGCTGAAGTCTCTTTTTGTTTTGTTGTATTTAAAAATGAATCCCTAGTCGATCTCCAATCTTCTTCGGGAATTGCTAACATACTTATTTCTGCACCTAATAAATTAGATAATGTTTGATTAATCGTTGTCAAGTGCTCTTGTTCCCCATTATTATTGATTAAATCACAAATTGTCTCTGATTTAAAAGCAACAATACACTGCTCAGAAGAAGCTGCCACAACTTCACCATATGATACTAATGTCGCAGTAGAAACTTTATTTTGTTGCCTTAATTGATCTTGAAGTGATGTCCAAACTGCTAAAACTTTATTTTTTTCTGGTTTAGAAGCAGCTCTTAATACACCTTGTATTAAACTATTTGGTATTTTCGAACGAGATGTAGTCGATTTCGGTTTTGGACTAGTAGAGGAATCATTCGTTCCACTTACTGTAATACCATTTTCCTTTAAAAATTTTACTTCTTTTTCAAGAGCGTTAATTTTATTAATTAATGGTGTCAACTCGTCCTGTTTTTTCCCGATACCGCTCACGGAAGCTTTTTGACAAAGTTGTACAATTGCCACCTCAAGTAAAACTCTCGGATGATTAGTCCATTTCATTTCTTGCTGACTTTTACTTAATGAAGCGATAATCTGATAAACTAACTCATCATTGTATGCATCGCAAAGCTCTTTAAATTGATCACTAATCGTAGCTCTCTCAAGTAATTCAATCGTACTTGGTGAGTGCCTGTATAATAGAATATCTCGATAATAAACTGTTAAATCTTCTATAAACCGAACTGGATCTTTACCTTGGTTTAATAGTTCTTCAATATTAGTCAAACAAACTGACACATTACCATCTATTATTGCTGAAACAACGGATATTAAACGTTCTTGAGCCACTGTGCCTGTTACCGCTAAAACATCATCTAATGAAATGGATTCATCGCTATATGAGATAGCTTGATCCAGAATGCTTAGTGCATCCCTCATTCCACCTTCAGCTGCACGAGATAACATCATCAAAGCTTCTGGTTCAATTGCTGTTTGCTGATGATTCAGTACAACTGTCAATCGATCTGAAATCGTTTGTGCACTTATCTTATGAAAATCAAAACGTTGACATCTTGATAGAATCGTCAAAGGTATTTTATGAGGTTCAGTAGTAGCTAATATAAAGATGACGTGACTTGGAGGCTCCTCTAATGTTTTTAATAATGCATTAAAAGCCCCTATTGATAACATATGGACCTCATCTATTATGTACACTTTAAATTTACCTACAGAAGGAGCATATTTAACTTTTTCTCGAATATCACGTATTTCATCTACACCATTGTTTGATGCAGCATCAATCTCAATTACATCTGAAATCGACCCATCAGTAATTCCTTTACAAATGGCACACTCATTACAAGGTTCATTAGTAGGTGCATGTTCACAATTTAATGCTTTTGCAAAGATTTTTGCTGTACTCGTTTTACCTGTTCCACGCGGACCTGTAAACAAATATGCATGTGATACTTTTTGCTGAAGAAGGGAGTTTTGTAACGTTCGTATTATGTGATCTTGACCCACGACATCTTTAAATTGCTGCGGTCTCCACAAACGATATAATGCTTGATAAGTCAATTGGTTTCCTCCTTCTTACAAAGTCATCATTATTATACCCTATGTAATGATTTCATGGAAAATATTTTAAAGAAAACAAAAAAACTCACTCAAAATTGAGTGAGTTTTTATAAAGTTACTGCCGTGCACCACTCGTCGATGCACTACCCCAGGCGTTACTTAAACAGTTAGCTCGGCCCAGGCACCCCTACGGCACACGAGATGGCTCACTTATTGCTGCTTCCTTCCGGACCTGACAAGGTTCATGAGTTCTCGTTGCGTAGGACCCAGACGTCAACACCACTTATTTAAGGCAGACCCTGAAATAGATACACCTCGGAGTGGAATTCAGTCTCGCTAGAGCGGATTGCGAGTACAGGGCACCGCTACCTCCCCACCTAGCACGGCAAAGTTAAAACCTAATTTTAAACCGCTGATTGAAGCGGTAGTTAAAGTATATACGAACCTAAATAAAAAAGCAATCCTTGTCCTTATGAAGGTAAATTTTTCTTTCTAGATCGCAACTCTCTAAAGAAATTCGTTAATAAATTACCACATTCTTCTTCTAATATACCCGAACTAACTTCACAGCGATGGTTAAACCGATCTTCTTGCAACAAATTATATATTGATCCCCCACAACCTGCCTTTGGATCTTTTGCACCGAAAACGACTCTTGGAATTCTTGATTGAATTATAGCTCCAGCACACATCGGACAAGGTTCCAGCGTTACATATAGAGTTGTTTCCTCTAAACGCCAAGAATCAATGACCTTACACGCATCTTCTATTGTACTCATTTCTGCGTGCCCTAAAGCTGTTTGTTTTGTTTCACGTAAATTATAACCTCTTGCAATCACTTGGTCGTTGTAAACCAACACAGCTCCAATAGGTACTTCCCCTATTTGCTCTGCTTTTAGTGCTTCCTCAATTGCCAACTTCATATAAAACTCATCTTTATTCAAACTTTACACCTCTTTATTTCGTTAACAAACAAATATTCTTTTTACGAGTAGATAAACTAAACATAGATTGGAGTGAAGCCGATTGAATTCTTCAAATCAAAAAGACAAGCAGTTGCCTGCATTATTAATTGTCGATTTAATCAACTCATTTACTTTTAAACATGGAAGTGTTCTTGCGGAAAAATCAATCCATATGGTTCCGAAAATAAATTACATAAGAGACGTTTTTAAAAACAAAAAACTTCCTACTATATATGTTAATGATCATTATAAAATCGAAAACCCGACTCAAAAAAAACTTATTAAGCATTGTCTAAATCCTTTAAGCTATGACTTAATAAAACATATACAACCAAACGAGGAAGATTATTTTATCTTTAAGCCTAACTACTCGGGTTTTTACTTAACAAATTTAGACGAATTACTTAAAACATTAAAAATTACCCATTTGGTTATTGTAGGTGTTGCAGGGAATCGTTGCGTACTTTTTACAGCAAATGATGCATTTATGCGGGATTATAACTTAATTATACCTCAAGATGCAATTTCCTCGGTTACTGATTATGATGAGAAGGTTGCAATTTATATGATGAAAGACATTTTAAATGCAACGGTTATTCAAACTCAGGAAATAGAAGAAATGATCGATCATTTAGTGAACAACAATTATCAGTAATTGGAAAAATTTTAAAATGGTATTCCGTCTGACTACAGTATGTTAAAATAGTTTCTGTATGTTTTTTGAGTATGAAACGGAATTTGACTAGTAAGGAGGACAAGAGATGATACGTGTACCTTTTATAACAGTAGAAGGACCAATCGGTGTCGGAAAAACATCTCTATCCAAAGCGATCTCTGAACACTTTCATTATGAGCTATTAAAAGAAATTGTAGATGAAAATCCTTTTTTGGGTAAGTTTTATACGGACATTGAAGAGTGGAGTTTCCAAACAGAAATGTTTTTCCTTTGTAATCGATTTAAACAATTAGAAGATATAGACCGAATGTTTCTTAAAAAATCGATTCCAGTGGTTGCAGATTACCACATCCTTAAGAATTTAATTTTTGCTAGCAGAACATTAAAAGACAAGCAGCATGATAAATATTTAAAAATATATCAAATATTAACTGAGGATATGCCAAAGCCTAATGTGGTTATTTACTTAACGGCAAGCCTTGAGACTCTACAAAAGCGTATTCTACTTCGCGGTAGAGAATTCGAACAATTAATCGAGGACCAGTACCTACTTCAGTTAATTGAAGATTACGAGACACACATGAAAGAATTTCAAGCGAAATACCCTGAAATTCCAGTACTAAAATTTGATGGTGATCAAATTGACTTCGTTAATAACCCGAGAGATTTAACGATGATACTTGAATCGTTAGAAAACACCTTACAAAAGGAGCTAAGAAGTATATGAATTTACGTGAAAAATACGGAATACGAAATGATGCAGTTATTACAATTGCTGGGACAGTAGGTGTCGGAAAATCTACTATGACCAATGCACTTGCAGATGCGTTAAACTTTCGTACATCATTTGAAAAAGTAGATACAAACCCATACCTAGATAAATTTTATCAAGATTTTGCTCGTTGGAGCTTCCATTTACAGATATACTTCTTAGCAGAGCGATTCAAAGAACAAAAAAGAATGTTTGAATACGGCGGAGGATTTATACAAGACCGTTCAATTTATGAGGATACTGGCATCTTCGCGAAAATGCATTACGAAAAAGGAACGATGAGTGAAGTAGACTACGAAACATATACTAGCCTTTTTGATGCTATGGTTATGTCACCTTATTTCCCAGCTCCTGATTTATTAATTTACTTAGAAGGAACATTCGATGAAGTCGTTGAGCGAATTAAAGAGCGTGGACGTCCAATGGAGCAACAAACTCCTATTGAATATTGGAAAGAAATGAATACACGTTACGAAAACTGGATTAATAACTTTAACGCTTGTCCTGTACTTCGTTTAAGTATTAGCGAGTACGATTTAATTAAAAATGAATCTTCTGTAGAAGAAATCGTTAAGAAGATTGGAAATGTACTAAATCATTCACAAAAATATATGAAATCTAGATAATAATGAAATGTGGAAGGCGTTTTTACAGTAAGTCAGACATCATAATTTGTATGTAGTCTTCCAAATATATATATATAAGCTGCGAACTGTATCATGTAGAGTTTGCAGCTTTTTCTTTTTCGTTTGTCAGCATAAGTAAAAAATAAATAAACAAAAAACTCGCTACACGAATGTAACGAGTTGATCATCTACAATATATATGCACTCTTTTAATTTTAAAAAAATGGAGGAGTAAGAGGGATTCGAACCCCCGCGGGCTGTTACACCCCTGTCGGTTTTCAAGACCGATCCCTTCAGCCAGACTTGGGTATTACTCCGTATTGACAAGATTTATAATACCATATGAAAAATACAGGGTCAAGTATTCTTCTAAAAAAAATTATAATTTTTTTCCGGAAATAAAAACACCCCTTTTTACAACAAGTATTATTGTCATCTTACTAATAAAATATACGCCTTTTATATAAGCAGAAAAAATATACAGAAAATTCATTTCTATTTATAATGGTACTACCATTTAAAAACATTAGAAATTTATAAGGAGAGAGAAATGTTTGAATTAATACCGCTGATGCTGGAACGAGTGGGTATTCTCGTTATACTTGCCTTTTTACTTTCAAGAATGAAGTCATTTAGACAAATCATTCAAAATGAACACTCCTTTGGTGCAAAATTGATCCTAATTGTTATATTCGGCGCCTTTGGTGTAATTAGTAATTATACTGGTGTTCATATTTATCATGAGTCAATTATGTCTCAGTCATGGCACTTTAATGTAGCAAGTAATAATGCAATTGCAAATACAAGAATTATGGGAGTAGCCATTGGCGGTCTAATCGGCGGTCCGATTGTTGGCTTAGGAGTCGGATTAATAGCAGGCTTACACCGTCTAACATTAGGTGGATTTACTGCATATGCATGTGCCATCTCTACAATCGTTGCGGGAGTTGTTACAGGACTACTTAGAAAAAGATTCGGGATACAGAAAAACAAATCCCTTTGGAGTGTAGTTTCAATTGGAATTATTATGGAATGTGTTCAAATGGGGATTATTCTTTTAATCGCAAAACCATTTTGGGCCGCTCTTCATCTAGTTGAAGTAATTGCTCTTCCAATGATTCTAATCAATGGATTTGGTACGCTTATATTTATATTAATCATCCAAAATATTTTACAGGAAGAAGAAAAAACGCGAGCGCTTCAAACAAACAAAGCCTTGTATATCGCAGAGCAAACTTTACAATTTTTTAGAAAGGGACTAACCCCTCATTCTTGTAATGAAGCGGCAAAAATTATTTTTAAATTAACCAAAGCAGATGCAATTTCGATTACTGATCACAAAAGCGTACTTGCTCACGTGGGTGCAGGTTCAGATCACCATGAACCAATGAATAGCTTAGCAACAAAACTAACTAAGAAGGCATTAAAAGAGGGAAATATTATTATCGCTACTTCAAAAGAGGAAATTCAGTGCTTTCATTTGGATTGCCCTTTAAGTGCGGCCATCGTATTACCGTTAAAGGCTTTAAATAAAACAGTAGGATCTTTAAAGCTATATTACACGGATCCCAACAAGTTAGGAAAAGTTGAAAAAGAACTAGCTGACGGATTATCAAAACTTTTTTCTACGCAATTGGAATTAGCAGAAGCTGAACTACAACGGAAATTAGTGAAAGATGCTGAAATAAAAGCATTACAAGCACAAATACATCCCCACTTCCTGTTCAACTCTTTAAATACAATTTCAAGTCTAATTAGAACAGATGCTGATCAAGCTAGAAAATTGTTAATCCATTTAAGTACTTTTTTTCGAAATAACTTACAAGGGGCAAGGCAGACCTTAGTCACTTTAGAAAAGGAATTAGAACATGTAGAAGCATATTTAACCATTGAACAAACTAGATTTCCTACTAAATTCCATGTTGAGTTCCAAATAGAACCTCATTTAAAAACGGTTCAAATCCCTCCTTTTACACTTCAACCACTTATAGAGAATTCGATTCGACATGCATTTTTAAAGGGAAAAAAATTAAAGGTAACTGTGCAAGCGTATGAATTCAATAATGCTATGATTCTTAGTACTGAAGATAATGGCAAGGGGATTTCTCCAGAGCTACTTCATTCAATTGGGAATGAAACAATACAGTCTAAAGAGGGAACTGGAACTGCGTTATGGAATATAAAAAAACGAATTGAAGAAATTTACGGGAAAAAAGAATATTTTCAAATAAAATCCGACCTGAACATGGGAACGAAAGTATCGATAAGAATCCCATTAACGCAAGAAGTAATGGAGGGATAAATAATGTTAAAGGCACTAATTGTAGATGATGAACCATTAGCAAGAGACGAACTCGCTTATTTACTAAAAAGAAGCAAAGAAGTCGAAATAGTTGGTGAAGCGGACTCGATTAGAAGTACATTGGAACTTATTCAAATTGAAGAAGTCGACGTTGTATTTTTAGATATTCAGTTAGCTGATGAAAGTGGATTAGAATTAGCTCAGAAACTTCATGATCTTAGTCACCAGCCAGCAATCGTCTTTGCAACAGCTTTTGACGAGTACGCTTTAAACGCATTCGAATTACACGCGATTGATTATATTTTAAAACCATTTGATGAAATAAGAATTCAGAAGACTATTGAAAAGTTAGCAAAATTAAGTATGAAATCTATTAAAACTGAGGTGAAAAAGAGTCCTCCACTTTTAAAACAAGATAAATTGGCTATTTCTGTTGATGAGAGAATTCTTTTAATAACGTTCGAAGAGATTATCTACATTTTTACACAAGAAGGTAAAACAAGTGTCGTTACTGATAAGATGACTTATCGAATAAATGAACCTTTAATCAATTTAGAACGAAAACTACAAAATACATCATTTACCCGTGTCCATCGAAGCTATATTGTCAATTTGGATAAAATCATTGAAATTCAGCCTTGGTTTAATTCCACATATAATTTAATTATGAATGATGGTGAAACAGTACCTGTTAGCCGAACATACACAAAGGAGCTTAAACAACTTTTTGATTTATAAGCTTGTATTTCAATATAAAATTCATGCTTCTCAACCTGTTTTTATTGCAACTTACGGTGAAAATTCAAAATTTTAATTTTCATAAAGTAAAATGAATGTAAATAAAAAGAAACAGGGGAGGCTTATTAAATAAAATGAATGCGGTTACAATTGTTATTGCTTCTATGTGTATTTTGATGATTGCATATCGTCTATACGGAACATTTATGGCTGTGAAGGTACTTAAGTTAAATGATTCCATACCTACTCCAGCCCATGAGTTAAATGATGGTAAGGACTATGTTCCTACTAACAAATGGGTAACATTTGGTCATCACTTTGCTGCAATCGCAGCAGCTGGCCCTCTAGTAGGTCCAATTTTGGCCGCTCAATTTGGTTACCTTCCAGGTCTGTTATGGCTTTTAATTGGTGCTGTAATTGGTGGAGCAGTACACGATGCAGTCGTTTTATATGCTTCAATGAGAAAGAAAGGCAAGACGCTATCAGAAGTAGCAAAAGAAGAGCTTGGACCAGTTGCAGGCTTCTGTACGGGACTAGCTATGCTTTTCATTATTACAATTACAATGGCCGGACTTTCAATGGTTGTTCTACATGCGCTTGAAAATAATCCTTGGGGGACATTTGCAGTTGGAATCACAATACCAATTGCTATGGGTGTAGGACTATTATATAAAAAAACTGGCAATTTAAAATTAGCTTCAACGATTGGATTTATTTTGTTAATGGTTGGAGTCTTTATGGGACCGACAATTCAAGAAACTGCTATAGGTGATTTTTTAACATTTGATACGCGAACGTTGGCAATCATACTACCTATCTATGCGTTTTTTGCAGCTGCTTTGCCAGTATGGCTTTTACTGGCACCCCGTGACTATTTAAGTAGTTTTATGAAAATCGGTGTATTTATTGCACTCATTATTGGGGTGTTTATTATTAATCCATCCATACAATTTCCAACTGTAACTAAATTTGTTAACGGTGGGGGACCCATTTTAGCTGGTCCAGTTTGGCCATTTATTTCAATTACAATAGCATGTGGAGCAATCTCAGGTTTTCATGCATTTGTGGGCTCCGGTACAACTCCAAAAATGCTTGATCGGTGGAGCGATATAAAGGTAGTAGGATTTGGTGCAATGCTAGTTGAATGTTTAGTAGGTATTATGGCTTTAATCGCTGCTACTGCACTTCAACCAGCAGACTACTTTGCAATTAACTCTACTCCAGAAGTTTTTAAAACGTTGGGAATGAATGTTGTCCACTTACCGGAACTTAGTAAAGAAATTGGATTAAGTCTAGAAGGACGTACTGGTGGAGCTGTTACATTGGCAGTTGGTATGACGTACATATTTACATCCATCCCTTGGTTTACTCACCTAGCGTCATACTTCTTCCAGTTTGTTGTTATGTTCGAAGCCGTATTTATTTTAACAGCAATTGACGCTGGAACTCGAGTGGCACGATATTTAATTCAAGATTTCTTTGGTGAATATTATAAACCATTGAAGAAAACAGATTGGGTACCAGGATCGATTTTTGCAAGTGCGCTAGCATGCTTTATGTGGGGATATCTCTTATTTTCAGGAGATATTGGATCAATCTGGGCATTATTTGGAGTATCTAATCAATTAATGGCTTCTATTGGATTAATCATTGGGGCAACGGTACTATTAAAGATAGCTGATAAACGTTGGTATATGCTTACATGTTTGATTCCTCTTGCCTATCTATTTATCACTGTAAATTATGCAGGATACTGGATGATCAAAAATGTTTATCTAAACCATGATGCAGCCGGTTATAGTATGTTAAATGGTGTCTTATCTATCATTATGTTAGTTTTAGGTGTCGTAATTTTAATATCAGCTATTAAAAAATGGATGGAATTGTGGAACATACCTAATTATAAAATTAATGTTAAAACGATCTAAATAAAAAGCAGATGTATCTGAGAATCATTTCTCAAATAACATCTGCTTTTCTAGTTATTTAATTACTTCTTTTCCACCCATATACGGACGAAGAACTTCAGGAATAATAACTGAACCATCCGCTTGTTGGTAGTTTTCTAAAATTGCAGAAACCGTACGTCCAATTGCAAGACCAGAACCGTTTAATGTATGAAGAAATTCTGGTTTTCCTTTTGGTTCACGTCTGAAGCGTATATTCGCTCTTCTTGCTTGGAACGCCTCAAAGTTACTACAAGAAGAAATTTCTTTGTATGCATCATAGCTTGGTAACCAAACTTCAATGTCATACGTTTTTGCAGAAGAAAATCCAATATCTCCAGCACATAATGTAATGACACGGTATGGTAATCCTAATAATTGAAGAACTTTTTCAGCTTGAGATGTTAATTTTTCTAACTCAATATAAGAATCTTCAGGTTTTACAAAGCGCACTAGTTCAACTTTATTAAATTGGTGCTGGCGAATTAACCCTCGTGTATCACGACCAGCAGAACCTGCCTCAGAGCGGAAACACGCGCTATATGCAGTATATGCAATCGGTAATTGAGCAGCATCAAGAATTTCGTCACGATGATAGTTTGTTACAGGTACCTCTGCAGTAGGTACTAAGAAATAGTCTTCTTTTTCGATACGAAATGCGTCTTCTTCAAATTTTGGCAGTTGTCCTGTACCGATCATGCTAGCACGATTTACAAGGTTTGGAGGTAGTACTTCAGTGTATCCATGCTCCTCTGTATGAAGATCTAACATAAAGCTGATTAAAGCACGTTCAAGTCTAGCTCCTAAGCCTTTATAGAAAGTAAAACGGCTACCAGTAACTTTTGCTCCACGTTCGAAATCTAAAATATCTAAATCAACACCTAAGTCCCAATGCGCCTTTGGTTCAAAATCAAATGTACGAACTTCACCTATTCTACGAATTTCAACATTATCATCTTCTGTTAATCCAACAGGTACTGAATCACTAACTAAGTTTGGAATTGTAAATAAAATAGCATCTAATTGCTCTTCTAAAGTTCTAATCTCTTCATCTAGAGCTTTAATTTTATCCCCAACTTCTCTCATTTCAACAATTAGTGCCTCTGCATCTTTTTTCTCACGCTTTAATACACTAATTTCTTGGCTAACCTCATTACGTCGGCTTTTTAAACCTTCTACTTGAACAAGTAATTCTCTACGGTTTAAATCTAAGTCTTCAAATTTTTCGATATAACTTATGTCTCCACCACGTAACTGAAGTTTTGCTTTTACATCTTCAAAATTGCTACGTAATAATTTAATGTCTAACATTTTTAAATTCCTCCTATTCTTTTATTGTCTAAAGGATAAAAATAAATACAAAAAAGCCCTCATCCCATAAAAGGGACGAGAGCTACCCGCGTTGCCACCCTAATTGAAGAATTAATAAATAATCCTTCCACCTTAGTATAGTTAACGGACTATAGTACCGGAGTTACTTACTAGCTATATAGCATTCCGTAACCCGCTCAAGAATGGATTCACAAGTCTTCATTACCGGTTTGCACCAACCACCGACTCTCTATAAATTTAGAACTTGCTACTATTTTCTTTCATCGCTTTAGACAATTTAAATTATATAATAATTTACTATAAGCTTTTACTTTTTTCAATAGTTACATACTTAAATTTGCACTTTTTTCCTTAACCATCTCTACAAAGTAATTCATAAAACGGTAATCATTCGTTAATTCCGGATGGAAAGATGCCGCTAACATGTGATTTTGTCTAACTGCTACAATATTACCATCATGTTCTGCAATAACCTCTGCACCACTTGATACTGAACGAATAAATGGTGCTCTGATAAATACAGCTGGGTAGTCTTCACATACGCCTTTAATTGGGATGTTTACTTCAAAACTATCCACTTGTCTACCATAAGCATTACGTTCAGCTACCATATCCATAACTCCTAGATGCACCGTGTCATCATTTGCAATCTCTTTTGAAAGTAAGATCATGCCTGCACATGTACCGAATGCTGGTAAACCATTTTCGATTTTCTCTTTTAAAGGTTCTAACAACCCGACATGATCAAGCAACTTACGCATTGCAGTGCTCTCTCCACCAGGTAATACAATACCATCAAGTCCATCTAAATGTTCTACACGTTTCACGATAACAGCTTCAGCACCACATGCTTTAATTGCATTTATATGTTCTTGAACTGCACCTTGTAATGCTAATACACCTATTTTCATAAATTCACCAACTTAAATGCTACGATCTTGCATACGATCTGCTGCAGCAAGTTGTCTCATATCGATACCTTTCATAGCAGGACCTAAGTTTTTAGAAAGGTTAGCGATTAATTCATAATCTTGATAGTGAGTAGTAGCTTGTACAATCGCACGAGCAAATTTCTCAGGATTTTCTGACTTGAAGATACCAGATCCTACGAATACACCGTCAGCTCCTAATTCCATCATTAAAGCTGCATCTGCAGGTGTTGCTACTCCGCCAGCCGCAAAGTTAACAACTGGTAAACGACCAAGCTCTTTAATTTGAAGTAATAATTCGAATGGAGCGCCAAGGTTTTTAGCTTCAACCATTAATTCATCACGTGATAAACCAACTACTTTGCGGATTTCTCCGTTAATTTGGCGTAAGTGACGTACTGCTTCTACAATGTTTCCAGTACCTGGCTCACCTTTTGTACGTAGCATAGATGCGCCTTCACCAATACGACGAAGTGCTTCACCTAAGTTACGGCAACCACAAACGAATGGAACAGTGTAATCTGATTTATTAATATGGAAGATATCATCTGCTGGAGATAATACTTCACTCTCATCGATGTAATCTACTCCCATTGCTTCTAAAACACGCGCTTCAACGATATGTCCAATACGAGCTTTAGCCATTACAGGAATACTAACAGCGTTAAGAATTTCCTCAGTAATACTTGTATCAGCCATACGGGCTACTCCGCCAGCTGCACGAATATCAGATGGTACCTTTTCTAATGCCATTACTGCTACTGCACCAGCAGCTTCTGCAATTTTAGCTTGCTCAGCATTTACTACGTCCATAATAACGCCGCCTTTTTGCATTTCTGCCATGCCGCGTTTTACACGTTCTGTTCCTGTTAAATTCATTGTTATGCCCCTCCATTATTAAAGCTTACTTGGTAACATTTTAGTATTTCTCTTCCCCTAGTTAAAGTTACCTTACCTTTATTTTACTGAAAAAATGACAACTTAACAATTACTGATATATTTATATAGAAATTTATTTAAATAAACCACCAATTCCGCTTATGATATTATCCCATAAATTCCCAAAAAATGAACCAATTCCTCTGAATGATAAAACTAACCAATTTGCTTTATCAACACTTTTATCAACTACTAAATCATACGATTGATTATTAGTATTGATAAATCCTAAATCTTCATTCTTTGAAGATTTAACCACTATTTGTCCAACCTTTGTTCCTTTTTTAATTGGAGCTTTAATATTGCCATTCTTATCAATTGATTTACCTGATAATTGGACTGTTGCTTTATAATTTTTAGCTTCACCGCGTTTTACAGCTAAAGTAACGTCGTCTTTTGCTACTACTTTTACTTCTTTATCTTTACCTTTAACTACTTTTACTGTTTTATTACCTTTTATTGTTTGACCTTTTGTTACCAATGTAACCTTTTCGAAGTTACTGAACCCGTAATCCATTAATTTAGCCGTTTCACTAAATCTTGAGTTATAAGAGTTTGCCCCCATTACAACTGTAATATAACGTTGACCATCTCTTTTAGCAGTTCCAGTAAAACAGAAGCCAGCTGAATCTGTTGAACCTGTTTTTAATCCATCCATACCTGGGTACTGAAATACTAATCCTGGTAACATCCAGTTCCAGTTATCCATTTTTACTGGATACTTTCCACCTTCTTGGAATGTTTTCTTTGGAATTGAAGAAGTTTGAAGTACTTCAGGATATGTTTTAATTAGATTATAAGCTAATTTTGCTACACCGTTTGCTGACATAATATTTTCATCAGTAAGGGCAGTTCCCTCTGGTTGCATACCTTGTAAGTCTTTATTTACTAAACCAGTAGCATTAACAAATTTAACGTCTCCTAGGCCTAGTTCCTTTGCTTTAGCGATCATTAATTGGACGAAGTTTTTCTCAGATCCACCAATTTTTTCTGCTAGTGCTATTGTCGCACCGTTTGCTGAATAAATTGCAGCTGCTTCGTATAATTCTCTTACAGTATATTGACCACCTAATTCAAGTGGTACGTTAGATAATCCTGTGTTTTGAGAGATTTTATGAGCATAATCAGATACAGTTACCTTCTCGTCCCAAGAAATTTTCCCATTTTTTATCGCTTCATTAACTAGATACTCTGTCATCATTTTAGACATACTTGCAATCGGTAATGGAGCTTTTGAATTTTTTTCATATAATATTTTCCCTGAATTTGCATCAACTAAAATTGCAGCTTTAGCTTGAATGCCTAAAACGTCCTCTGCAGCAGCCGGTCGTAAATTCATTGGGATGATTATAGTTATCGCTAATGCTATTACTATCAATTTTGTTAGTATTTTCTTTCCAATCACTGTTTTACCTCCAACCTTTAATCTCACTTGTTCATTTTAACACAATTATTTCCCAAAAAATAGGCAACTACAATTTCTTGTAATTGCCCTAGGTACATTGCTTAAATTATTATAATGAGTAATTTGGTGCTTCTTTTGTAATATGAACATCGTGTGGATGACTTTCACGTAATCCAGCACCAGACATACGAATAAACTGTGCGTTATCTCTTAATTCATTTAGTGTAGCAGTACCACAGTAACCCATACCAGCTCTAATCCCACCAATTAGTTGGTGAACTGTATCAGCTAATGGGCCTTTATATGGAACACGTCCTTCGATACCTTCAGGAACTAGTTTTTTATTACCTTCTTGGAAATAACGATCTTTACTTCCTCTTTCCATTGCACCAACAGAACCCATACCACGGTATACTTTAAATTGTCTACCTTGGAAGATTTCTGTTTCACCAGGGCTTTCTTGTACACCAGCAAACATACTACCTAACATAACTACATGTCCGCCAGCTGCAAGAGCTTTAACGATATCTCCAGAGTACTTAATACCGCCATCTGCAATAATAGGAACTCCGTACTCTCTAGCAACAGAAGCACAGTCATAAACCGCAGTTAGTTGAGGAACACCTACTCCAGCAACAACTCGAGTGGTACAGATAGAACCTGGTCCAATACCAACTTTTACGATATCTGCTCCAGCTTCAATAAGTTCTTTAGTTGCTTCACCTGTTGCAACATTACCAGCAATTATTGCTAATTCTGGGAATCTACTTCTAATTTCTTTTACTTTTTCAATAACGCCTTTAGAGTGACCATGTGCTGTATCAATTACAATTACATCGACATTAGCTTTCACTAAAAACTCTACTCTTTGGAGTGCATCTTTTGTTACTCCTACTGCTGCACCTACAAGTAATCGTCCTTGTTGATCTTTCGCTGAGTTTGGAAACTCAATTACTTTTTCAATATCCTTAATTGTAATTAGGCCATTTAAAGTACCGTCTTCATTAACTAGGGGTAGCTTTTCAATTTTATGTTTTTGAAGAATTTTTTCTGCTTCTGCAAGTGTAGTTCCAACAGGAGCAGTTACTAGATTTTCTTTTGTCATAACATCTGAAATAACAATTGAATAATCTTGAATAAAACGTAAATCACGATTTGTTAAAATACCTACTAATTTTCTATTCTCTGTATCATCTACGATTGGTACACCTGAAATACGATATTTACCCATTAAATATTCAGCGTCTGCTACTTTATGAGTTGGTGTTAAGAAGAATGGATCATCAATTACACCACTTTCAGAACGCTTTACTTTGTCTACCTGTTCAGCTTGTTCTTCAATTGACATATTTTTGTGGATGATACCTAGTCCACCTTGTCTAGCCATTGCAATAGCCATATCTGCTTCTGTAACTGTATCCATTCCTGCGCTGATTAATGGAATATTTAATTGAATTTTCTCAGTTAATCTCACACTTACATCAACTTGATTTGGAAGTACTTCAGATTTCGCTGGAACTAGTAAAACATCATCAAAAGTAAGTCCTTCTTTTACGAATTTTGATTCCCACATAAAAAAGCCCCCCTATACACGTATAAATATTATTAGTAGATTAACAATAGGATAAAACACTGTCAAGGAAGTCAAATTATGTTTAAATATTCAGTTAATAAGGAGTTCCTCTCTTATGTTATACTCGTATAGTAATGCATGGGATGAGCTATGTTATTTTAGCTCTGCACAATATTCAAAAAACTATCTTCAAACAAAATATGAACGAACTAATTCGAAGGAACAAAAAACAAAGGCTTTCCGTAATGCTTATCCGTTTTTATATTATATTGAGCATGGGAAAAGTTATTTTCAGGCAGCTCAAAATTCTCAAATTAATGTAAAACCTACATTACTGTTTTATGGACTTGTACAATTATTAAAGGCTTGCATCCTCACCGTAGATCCTGATTACCCGAGTACCACTTCAATCCTGGCTCACGGTGTTACCTCAAGAAAAATAAAAAAAGTAGGATACTCTTTTGTTGATGACGAAGTTAAAATCCAAAAAAATGGATTATTTACTCATGCTTCTAAAGCATTATTTAATCTAAATAATTTAGAAAGTGAAAAGTTTACAATGCTTCAGCTTTTACAATCGATACCTGAATTAAATAAAGTCCTTAAAATTACAAAAAAAGGAAATTTATTTCTCCCAATTACTGTTGATAATGATGTAATCACTCTACCTGAACAAATTTTGTCATCCTATCATTTTACTTCAGAACGTTTTATTTCATTTCTTCAATCAAAGCAAGCTTCCATAGATATTGTAATTGTAGAACAGAATCAAAAGCAAATTAAAATTAAATCAAATTTTCCTGATAAAATTTTAAATAAAGCACCATTTTATTTTAATATATTAAATCAAAGTTATTTTTTAAAATCACAAAAGGAAGCGCTTTTATTATTACCTGAAATTCTTTACCACTATCTGCTTTTATATAACTTGAGTATGATTTGTCGCTATGAAACTGACTGGTGGTGTGAACTTTTACAGACCTATTCTACTGATGATTATCCTTTGATAAACCAATTTTTAACAACAACGGAACAAAAAATTCCTTATTTAATTCATCGTTTTTTAACTACATAATGACAAAAAAACATCAGCCTAATAGCTGATGTTTTTCATTT
>NZ_SCFN01000037.1 GCF_004138285.1 Gottfriedia acidiceleris
AAAAGATCCTTTTTTGCTGCTTGTGCAACTAAAGCATGCGTTAGTTCAATAAGAAATTTAATTTTCTTTTATCTTTTCTAATATAGTTGAAAAAGCTAATTCTATTTGTTCAAGATCCAACTTATATTTTTTTGCTACTTCAATTGTTACTTTCTGCAATTTTCTTATAAAGGATAGTTCTTGATCTACACAATTCAAATTGGAGAACTCTTCCCAATTTAGTGACGTTTCAACCTGTAAAATCTTGTCCCTAAGTTTAAACAGTTTCACATAATTATCATCAATAATTTCTGTATCAAAAAATATTTGTACAATTTCTATTTTATTAGAAACTTTAACAAATTGCTGTATTTGATTATTTACTTGGTCCTCAATAGGATACAATAATCTAAAACATTTTGAAACCTGTCTTATGCCTGTTTGTGGTCTTGAACTTAACCTCATAAATAAATCACCTCTACTCTGTAACATAAGAATGCGTTAGTTTAACAACGATAAACTATAATGCATGTAAATCTAAGATTGAAAACGATAAAATATTATCTGATTGGTCGATTATTGCTTCACAAGACAATGTTAAGTCACTTTCTTGATTATTTATCCAAAGTTCAAATTCCAATGCATATCCTGACCCATCATTATATTCATAATAACTAATATTCTCATACGCTACATCAGGTGGAATTGTTAGTGATCCCCAGTGATTTAGTTCTCTTTCGATGTCTTCAATTGTAATTTCTACTGATAGTTTGGATTTAATTTTAATAGTTTCTTTTTTTACTAAATCACAAACAGTTTCTTTAAGTAATATCATTAATTTTTCTTTTATTTCCATAATTTCCACCACCTCTTATGATTTTAATAATACAGTATCTTATTGAACTAAACTGCCATTAGTTGAACAAGAAACATTATTTTTTAACAGAGCCAAAAAATAAAAAATGGGACGACCAATGTCGTTCCCATTTTAATGTGTTAAACAGTCATTTTCCAACTAGATAACGCTAACCAATTTTCTCTTTCCTTATATTCTGGAATAATTTTACCTACAAGTCGCCAGAAGGACCTGTCGTGATTCATATGAACCATATGGCACATTTCATGAACAACTACATAGTCAATCACCTTTTGAGGTGCCATTGCTAGTTTCCAATTAAAAGTTAATTGCCTTTTTGAATCACAAGTCCCCCAGTTTGTTTTACTATCAGTAATACGAATTGATGACGGCTTTACTTTAAAATTACTTTGATACTTCTGAATACTCTTTTCAACTATTGCTTTAATTTGTTGATAATAAAACCTTTTAAGTGCTTGTTTTATTCGTTCATCCTCTAGTTGTTTTACAATAATATTTAACCTATTCCCTTCAAAAACTACCTGGTCTTGCTGAATACGTTCATCGTGTGAAATTTGTATTGGATATGAATTCCCTAAATAAAGAAATGTCTCACCAAATTCATAAGTCCTTTCTTTTGGACCACGAAGTCGCTCCTTCATTTCATTTGATTTTTGAAGAATCAACTCCCAGTTAACCTCTAGTACTTCAATGACACTTTTATCAGGTGTATCTTTAGGAGCCTGAACCTCAATGTTTCCATAAACATCTATATAAATACCGATCGATTTCCGCTTTTTATACTTTATATTAAAACTGATTGTTTCGTTTAAATATTTATGTATCATTTTTTATCACCTATCATTAACCTTCTAATCCTGAATCTTTACAATTATATAATATACTACAGTAGAAGTTTTAATTTTTAAATAGTAAAAACAACACTCTAATAAACGAGTGTTGCCTTAAAATTTTTAATCTATTATAACTGGCAGTTCTTTATACCCATACACAAATGTACTAGGTATAATTCTAAGCTCTTTTGTTTTATCCAACTTCATATTTGGTAATGCCTTTAGCATTTCATCGATACATATATTCGCTTCCAACCTTGCAAGCTGTGACCCTAAACAAAAGTGTACTCCCGATCCAAATGCTAGATGATTATTTGGAGAGCGATTAATGGCAAAATCATTAGGTTCGTTAAATACGGTTTCGTCTCTATTTGCTGAGCCTATCCATGCCATTACTTCTTGACCTTTTTTTAGATTCATCCCATTCAAATTCATATCTTCCGTTACAAATCGATTCATGCAGTGAACTGGAGAGCGAAAACGTAGAGATTCTTCTATAGCTGCTGATATTGATGAATTATCTTTATATTGTTGATCAAGTATATTTGGATGCTCAAACAAAGTAAGCATTGTATTCCCAATAAGATTTGTAGTAGTTTCATTTCCTGCAACAAGTAAAAGGAAGCAGAAGTTTAATAGCTCTTCAACAGATAATTTTTCACCATCTACATCTGCAGCAATTAAAGTAGATACAAGATCATTTTGAGGGTTATTTCGTCTTTTTTCAACGATATGATAAAAATATGTTTGTAAGTCCTGTAACGCTTTACCTTGCTGTGCCATTAATTCATTCATCTCATCAGGTGATTGAGTTTGAGTACTAGACACTACAATATTAGACCATTCTTTAAACATTTCTCGATCTTCACTCGGAACCCCAAGCATTTCGGAAATTACAATAACAGGGAGTGGAAAAGCGATATCCGCAATAATATCGATCTCACGTTTGACTTTCAATGGTGCTAATAATTCTTTTGTAATTGACTCAATTCTTGGTGCAAGGGATTGTATTGCTTTTGGAGTAAATGCCTGACTTACAATATTACGGTATCGTCGATGGGTAGGCGGGTCTAAATCTAGTAAAGTTGGAAATAGTCCATTTCTGTTTGAACTAAATTGCTTAAAATTTTGTAAGACCATTTGGACATCCTTATAGCAAAATACGTCCCAACAATTTCGATCTGGATCAAACGAAATGGGAGAGCTTTTCCGCATTTTTTCAAACCAACCATGGGGGTCATCCGTTCCAACTAACCCTCTTGGTTGAACTAATAGTCCATAGCTCTTTTGTTGTTCCTCCACCTTTATTCCCTCCTTGATATGTAGCTTATTACTCATTCTTCCAGTCAAATAATGATACCTAGAAGTGTTATGTAACCATACAATTTATGCAATTTACTTTTTTCCTATGACCTCATAAAAAGAACAATTTTCAAGTAATCTTCTTACTCACTTTCAACCTACATTTGAATACCAGCAGATGTTGTTTCAAACCGATTATGATTTAAGAGATCTAAGTTTCTTTCAATATTTTTGGATTCACGAAAACGAATTACCCATAAACCCGCTTTCAGCATCCAATTCCTTGGACGTGCGACCATGTTTCCAATCGATGCAACCTCACTATCATGCACTTTAATTAGCCCTTCCCACTCACCTTCATCTACTGCAGCAAGCTTTTTCGCAAAATCCCAAGCATAATTTCGAGACTTTTCTAGGCTGAAGTTTATAATTGCTTTTGAGGCTTTTGAATCAATGTGGTCTAAAAAACCAATCCATGGTGAAATTCGATCCATGTCATCCCTTACCTCGTCCACTAATGATCCCAAAATACTATTTATTTTCATAAAGTCATTGTAAAGTGATAAAATATCAGATCCTTGGCATACCTTCGCAGCAGCTACTCCTAGATCCAAATTGATATGTGCATTAATGCCAAGCAACAAATGCTGAAGCAAAATAGATTGACGGTTTTCTGCGTGACGAAACGCTAATTGCCAACTAAGACTAGCAGGTTCACCATTTAAATAGTTTTTAAGTGCTTTTAAATAGCAATTTGCAAAATTTACATCCAGACTTTCCATTCTGCCCCCGTTTTCGAACTCATTATTTAATATCCCATCTTTCACTTTAATCGTTACCATCCGATATAAAGAAGCAAAATATCCTATTTTGCTTTTTGTTTTATTGCTCATTGAAATAATCTCATCTAACTGTTCAATTACTTCATCGATTGTACTTGCATTCCCTATTTGCATTGAAAGACTATTCATTACTCACTCTCCTAACTTTAGTGGCAAGTGTGTTGTATTAAATTTGTTAATCAATATGCTATTAGTGTTGAAAAGATACTTTTAATAGTGGGGATATCTTTTGATATTCAGTGCGTCTTTTGAGAATTCCTTCGTATGGCGAACACTTCATTAACTTTGCTTAAATAACAAAAAAAGAGCAACTCTTCATGAGTTACTCTTTTTATTTATTTTTGACCAATATTTCAATTACCTTGTGGATTTCCATTAAAGATCTTTCACTAATTCTGATCGCTTTCAGGTAATTTATCAAAATCCTTAAGCAATCCTTGAATATTTTTCTCATAAACAGACCCAATCTTTACAATAGGTGGTTCAGGACGAGTACGTGCATAAATGCCTTCGTAAATATCTTCAATTTCTTCGCCTGTTAAGTCGCCTCTTTTTAGCAGTTCTTGTGCAATTGAGTGTACGAAATCAGCGTGTTCCGTTACAAGTTTTTTTACTTGGCTCATTTGATCTTTTAGAAGAAGGTTAATTTTTGGTCGTAGTGCTCTAAGGCCTTCCGCTTGAGAGCCTAATGCATTCCAGCTGAATAGCTCATCGCCCATTCCAACTAAACCTAAATATGCACCACCAAGTAGGGTCGCTTGTTGTAGATCAGATGTAACACCGTTTAATTTCTTGTGGAGAAACTCTTCTTCTACTGCTCTTGCTGCCAAACAAACTTGGATTGCTGCGAGTATTTCGCTGTCGCTTCGATTATATCTTTCTGTTGTTGGCTTAGTCGCAGCCAGACCAAGTGCGTCACCCCTACGAATAATTGTTACCTTCCATACTCGATCATGTGGCTTTAACAAATATTGAGCTACGGCGTGACCCGCTTCATGATACGCTACATTTCTCTTCTCATCTTCACTCATGGATCTAAGTGGCTGCTTAAGTCCCCACTCATACGTTTCCATTGCATCTCGGAAATCAGTGTAATTTGCCACATCAGCACCTCGCTGATGAGCAATTACGACAGATTCATTCACTATATGTTTAATTTGTGCTGGACTATATCCAATCGTATCAAGAGCAGCTCGCTCTGGTGTTAAAGATGAATCGATTTTCACCTTTTTTAGATAATATTGGAAAACATCAATACGACCATCATAATCTGGAGAATCTACCCAGAGTTTTCGGTCAAAACGCCCTGGTCGTAGTAATGCTTGATCAAGTACATCAGGTAAATTTGTAGCTGCAATCGTCAGAACTGCGGGGCGCTCTGCTTTCTTTTTACGCAAACCGAGTGAGCGAAGAAATTTTGCTATTTTAGAACTATCAATGTTTGGAGGATCCATTTGTAGTAAAAGCTCATTCAATAATCCAGAACCCATTCCCATACCGAACAATCCACCACCACCGGCTCCTCCTCCTTGACGAGACATACCAATTGCGTCGACTTCATCGATAAAAATGATACACGCTCCGTAAATATTAGCTAACTTTCTAGCCTTTTTGTAAATTCCCATTACTTTCAAATTCCCTACACCAAAGAACATGTTTTGAAAACTTGGAGCCGAGGCATAAGCAAAAGGTACTTGGGCCTCATTCGCAATAACCTGGGCAAGATAAGATTTCCCTGTACCTGGAGGACCGCAAAGCAGCAATCCACGAATTGCCTCTCCTCCCATCTCTTTAAACGTTTTAACACCTTTTAATAGTGTTACGATTCGTTTTGCATTTTCAACAATCTCAGGGTTACCACGATAATCATCCCACGTCGAACCAGTCTCACCAGGTAAAATCCAATAGGTACGACCCCTGGCTAGAAACCAAAAAATTGCTACAAATTGGATGATCGCCATGAAAATCATAACGGCGAACTGAAATAAAAGACTAACAATCGATAATGCTACACTCCAGTATGTTGGCCCTCCTTTTATAAGCACAACACCAATAAAAACAATAACAGCTAACCAAATTAATACTCTTCGCCATTTAACCCATTGATATTTTGTCATAAACATTACTTCCTTCTAGGGAATTTTTTGAATATTCTATGAAAAAATTAGCCCATTGGTGCCTAGAAATATATGTATGCAAAAACTAAATAAATTTGTTCATTTAAATAAAATAAAAAAACCTCTTTGACAAAGGCTTTATAGTTGTTTTACAAAGTCCAAAAAGGTGTAGACAAAGTACTTTAAACTTTGATTTTCAGATTAAAAAAGCCCTCCTTATAAGAGGGCTTTCAATACTTATTGAAATTTACTAAAAATGTCTTTCAAATACTTAATAACGATTGCAATTCCACCGATGAAATAAAATGTTATTAAAATCCATCCTGTAGGATCAAGTCCAAACATTGTTATTAAAAACTTCAGTGGAAAAATGAAGTATAGAATATCCTTTAAATATCCTAGTATAAAAGATGTATCGAATGAACCTTTCCAGAATGAACGGATAGATGCTATTACAAAATCAAGAATCATTAATCCAGTTACTGCCCATATAGTATATAGCATCCAATCCGCAAGTCCGAAGCCTAAATCCATAGTTATCACCACCTTACATCATACTATTCAATGAAAATAGGCTGGTGATATGAATTCACTTAATTTTCTGATAATATTTTTTAAACCTTTTAAAAACCATTGTTCTGTTCTTTATCCTCGTATTTATCATATTAATTTAATAAGAGATTAAATGATAAAATGAGTCTAAGTTCCCACTTCATATTTACTAAAAATACTCTTTTACTAAAATTTATTATATGGGAGACAGAACATTTCAAATTTCCTTACCAATCGTCGTTTTCCAGCTACACAATAGCCCAACTAAATATACCCAAGTTCCCCCATCTGTACTTGAACATAAAATATTAGTAAAAAAATATAGAAAGGGAGAAATAGTAGTGGGATTATTTATTAATAAGAATGAACACCCTGATGTCTTTAAAAATAATGAAACAATAAAAACACCGAATCAAGGGCTTGTTCGGCATAATTACTTAGCTGAACTAATGGAAGAACAACAAAAAAATAACATGAGCCTTGAAAAATCAATCTCTGAATTAAAGCCACGATATGAGCAATTAGAAGAATTGCAAACAAATCAATGGAATCATGTTAAAAATCAAATAAATAGTCTCATAGGTAGTAACCGTGAGCGTGAACAATTTGAAAGAATCATGATTCAGCGGTTAAATACATCAGACGCAAATGAAAGTCTGGAAAAACAAACGTTAATTACACAAATGATTAGTTTAAATGAAGCTTATACAGAATTGGCAAAGCGATTGGAAAAGAGTGAATCTGATAACCAAGCTCTCTCATTACAACTTGATAAGCTAATTGAAAAACAAAATGAAGTAGCTCATGGATTATTACAGCAAGAGGAATTTCAACATGGGGTTTTAGATCGCCTTGATACACAAGAAGCAATGATGGATAGAATCTCTCACCAACTCAACAACATACGCTCGATTATTTTTGAACGAGCAAGCTATATTACGACAAAACTTGAAGACAGCTATAAACTAACAACTGACTATATTTATAAACTAATAAATGGGTCCGATAAGCCAAAATCCTATACGACAAAGGTGAGCAACAAAAAAGAGGAAAAACAAAAACAAGCAGACTAAAAATATGGTAAATGCTCAATTAAAGGATTGTTCGAAAACTTTTTTTAGTTTAATTGGATCGAATATAAAAAAAGCTTCTCGAAGTCTTAGACTTAATCGAAAAGCTTTTTTTATGTTCACTTAAAAGTAGACTAATGCGACTTTTTCTTTCTCTTCTAAGTTTTCAATCATTGAATACCAAGACTCTGGCTTATTTGATAACACTGTATAATAACGCTTTAGAAACTTTATGATCAAGTTTGATTGAAGCTCGCTAATCTCCCCATCCATTGGAAGGAAACAAAGATCTAGACCTGTTACCGCTTCACCATCATTGTTCCACGATGGATGGATATATTCAAAATCTAGACGCTTATAACCTAGGTGAGACAATACTTCTCGACGAACATATGGATTCATTGGTTTAACGCCGCCAAACTCATGGTGTTCTACTCGATATGGATCGTAAATTTCAGCAAACATACCTGATAACTTTTTATTATTTTCAGTCGCTAATGTCTGTAAATCTACTAATCTATTTTGTGCCAAATACGGGCCGATTCCTAAACTAGCTTGGCCTATTATTGTAAAGTCAGTCATGGCAACATTAAAATCATCATAATAGCGATATTCTGTAGCACCTACTACTCTATCTTCATGGACAGCAACAAAAACACGAATTCCTGGATCCTCCAAAGGCTCTTTCCAAAGATCGAATTCTAATACTTCTTCTGGAGGAAATACATCTTGCATTAATTGATGCATTTGTTTAAATAATGGGTCATTGATATTTGTAATTCTTCTATATTCCATTTTCTTTCTCTCCCTTTAATTAGAATGTTTAAATGGATTTTTCCATTCCATTAGAGTTCCATAATTGCATGATTCTTCGTCCTCTAAATAATTAGCAACTACCTTAACCGGGGTACGACCACATCGAAGTAGAAAACTAATAACTGGATCCTTTAGCTCCCCTTTTATTACAGCGTCTATGTATTGATCGGGTGACAAGTTATTCGCCTCTTTATGATATCCTGGCATCCTGCCTCCTCCAAGCAATCTTTCCAAACCAAGATGTACAACAACATCATACATAGAAAACATTAACCATTTGCCTAAACCTAATTTTCGATAGGACGGTCTGACGCCAATATCAACGACATAAAGTGTATTTCCGTCTGGGTTGTGGTTACGAATATAACCATGGTCAGTAACCTCTTCCCATGAATGGTCAGGATGGCTAGGATCGAAATGAACAAGGAGACCTGTCATAGAACCTGCCATTTGACTATTTACTTCAATACATAACGCTCCCTCTGGAAAAAGAGTTACATGATTTTTAAGTTGCTCCTCATTCCACCATAGTTCCGATGGGAATGGTGGAGGAAAGCTTTCTTGTTGAATACGGATTAAATCAGTAAAGTCATTCTCATTATAATTACGGATTACCACTGGGACTGGTTTGTCCTGGTCGAAAACAAAAAATTCCTTTCGATACATGTGCTAAAACTCTCTTTTCTATTTAAGAATAAGTTTACCAATCCGGATAAAGGTCTGTACGTCTGTCGCGCCATGTTGTAACGGATCCTTTTTCCCGAACTTTGTATAATAAATCTAAATTAAGATCGGCTGTAACAATCATATCCTGATTCATTTCACCTTCTACCATAATTCCTTTTGGAGGAAATGGGATGTCGTTAGGAGTGATGACAACTGCTTGACCGAAATTTGCACGCATAAAATCCACGGTTGGAAGTGAACCAATCGTACCTGTATTTACAACGTATACTTGATTTTCTATTGCTCTTGCATGACATGTATAACGAACTCGGTGGAACCCATGGCGATCGTCTGTGCATGATGGACAAAAAATGACATCTGCTCCTTTTGCTTTTGCCATTCGAACGATTTCTGGGAATTCAATGTCATAGCAAGTCAACATCGCAATTGTTCCTTTATCTGTCTCAAAAACCTCTAGACCGTCACCTGCACTCATATTCCACTCATTTACCTCTGTTGGTGTAATATGTAGCTTTGCCTGCTCACCAATTCGGCCATCTGGATAGAACAAATGTGCAACATTATATAGTCGATCGCCTTTTTTAATAACGTGCGTTCCTCCAATAATGTGCATATTGTATTGTTTTGCCAACTTTAAAAATAAAGAACGATATTGCTCAGTAAAGTTAGGTAACTCTTGAATCGTTAATGCCTCGCCTTTTTCATTACCAATTGACATAAGCTGAGTTGTAAAAAATTCTGGAAAAATGATAAATTCCGCTTCAAATTCCTCTGCTGTCTTAATATAATGCTCTACTTGTTTTTCAAACTCTTCAAAGGAGTTTATTGTATGAAGATGATATTGAACGGCTGAAACTCTTAATTGCATATGATCCCCCTCTTCCCATTAACTCTTTATCTCTTACTATTATTATTGAATAAATAGAAGGAACGGGCAAGTATGTATTCTTCATTACATCTAGCAAATAACTTTACACTATTTACGGCTTAATATTTCTACATTTTCATCTTTATCTAGGGTGATTACGAGATCAGTCATTCCAACAAATAATCCGTTTTCTACCACTCCTGGAATTAAATTGAGCTCTCTTTCTATTATTTGAGTTTGAATATGATTAGGTATACTACAGTCAAAAATATAGTTTCCGTTATCCGTAATAAATGGATTCGCTCCATTTAAACGAAGTTCCGGACTTAAACCGATTGCTTTAATATGTTTCATCGTCATCTCCATGCCAAATGGAATAACTTCTACTGGAAGTCGGAACTTACCTAATCTCTCTACCATCTTAGTTGGATCAGCAACTACTATAAATCTTTTAGCTGCTTTCGCAATGATTTTCTCTCTTAATAGAGCGCCTCCCCCACCTTTAATTAGCTCAAAGTTTGGGTTAATTTCATCCGCTCCATCAATTGCAATATCAATCTGTTCAATTTTACTAAAGTTTACTAATTGGATACCAACCTCTTTAGCAAGCTTTTCAGTTTGAATGGAGGTCGGAATACCCTTTATATTCAGTCCTTCCTTAACTAATTGCCCAAGCTTTTTTATCGTATATAAAACTGTAGATCCCGTACCTAATCCAACGACCATACCATCTTTTACAAACTCTGCTGCCTTTTCTCCTACAATTTGCTTATTATTCTCATTCATGTTTACACCTTCTATTTTATTGTTCTATTTCTTAACTAGTATAAGTAATAAATCCAAATTTCATTTTTCGATAGGATGTTCAACTTAATAGTACTGTATAAAAATATTTTGAATAAAGAATTTTAACTAAGAAAAACTAAATGAAAAAATACTAAGTAAGGTGAAGACTATATGGATGTCCCTAATTTTGTTCTTAAGTTTTGCATCATTTTAATGATTTTGCCTGTTACTATAACGTGTTGTTATTTTGGTTACTTAGATAAAAACTACCAAATTGTTATTTTCGGTTTTGCACTGCTATTATTTTCAATAATCGGTAATTACTTTATCTTTACGAGAGGCAATAAAAGTAGTAAATCGGAGCAATAAGAACCTTTTTCTAGTAACTTCTTAGTTATGGAAAAACCGACCAATTGGCAATTCAATCGATCGGTTTTTCACTAATATTTTTTAAATTTTTCATTTTAAAACCAACTAATAAAAGGAGGAATGCTTTGCGGAAATTTAAATAGATTGAATGGGTCATATTCTCGTTTCACAACTCTAAGGCGATTTAAATTCCCACCATAATATGCTGTTGGCCAATTTCTAATAAACCGATCAGGCCAATTTACATAATCACCAGTAGTGTATCGTGATAAGGCATTCCTTAACTCTTCGACCCATTGATTGTTTTTTCGTTCTTCTTCAGGTGTGCTCCAATTAGCAAGATACTCTTGAGCGATAATGGCATCCCTGTAATAGTAGGCAGTTTCATCTGGCCTAATCCGCTTTACTGCTCCTCCAAGAGATTGGTGCCAAATGCTTGATTTTCCATTTGGTGTATTTTCTAGAAAACTTTTCATGATTAAAATTGCTCTCATTGGAAAAGTTTTATTTAGAAAAGATCCTGATCTCTTTTTATAAGCTGGAACATTACCACTTGGATCATCAAAAAAATGAACAGCTTCAATATAAGGTACTTCCTTTACCATTACTTTTATAGGTGAGCCAGTTTCTATTAGTGGCCGTAACAGTTCGTTCAATTTTGTTACTGGGCCTACAAATTCCCCTTGAGCAATAATTTGATTTACTTCCCTAGATTTTAGTTCAATTTCTGAAGTTAGCTTATTATCCGTGTTAATTGCCCAATCTTGCCAAGCATCAAAAGCGGCTTCAAAGTCTTCCCACTCCCATATAATCGAGAAAATCGAAACATTTGAAATTGGATGCACTTTAAATTTAAGCGACGTGACGATCCCAAAATTTCCTCCTCCACCGCCACAGCAAGCCCAAAAAAGATCACTATTCTTGTTCTTATTTGCTTTAATAAGTTTAGCTTTCCCATGTCCATTCGATATAACTATTTCTACTTCAAGTAGATTATCACATGTAAGACCATACAAGCGCGATAACATCCCGATACCCCCGCCAAGTGTAAGACCAATAAGGCCAACACTACTTTCAGTACCTGCTGGGATTGTCGTACCATTTTCCCATAGAATAGTATATACTTTCCCTAAATCAGCCCCGGCTTGTATTTTTGCGGTCATGCTTTTACAATCTACACTAACCGTATTCATTTCACTAACATCGATAACAAGACCACCATCTACGAGTGAAAAATTTTCATAGTTATGCCTTCCACTTCTTACTCTAAATGGCATGCTATTTTCCTTCACCCAATTCAACGCATTTAATACATCTCGTTTCTTTTGACAAAATACAATTATTTTAGGGAATTTTGGATTGTTTAAAGTATTGTTTGTTCTAGCCTGTTCATAATCCGCATCACCTGGTGTAACGATCCGTCCAGTAAGTTTTATCTTTTCCAAAAAATATAACCCCTTTCAAACATACTGTAAAGAGAATGCTATATTCTATGAAAAAACTCCTGGGAAAGACACTTGCCTAAGTGTGTACACTAAATCCGCTCATTTTCTCTTTTTTACAATCATACGCAATCCGTCTTTCGGCCGAAGTGTGATAAGTGGTTCTGTCTCCACTTTATGATGATTAGGAGCTAGATCAATCGTAAAATGCTGAACGATTGTTGCTAATACTAAAGTAGCTTCCATAATCGCGAAATGATTTCCGATACAAACACGTGGCCCACCACCAAAAGGAAAATACGCATATTCAGGTACACCTTCTACCTTTCCATTCTTAAATCGCTCTGGAAGAAATTCTTTTGCATGTGAAAAATACTTTTCAGAACGCTGCATGATATAAGAACTCATCATAACTGTCTCACCTTTTTGAATTCTGTAGTCGCCAATGCTGACATCTTCTATTGCTTTCCTACTAATAAGCCATGCAGGAGGATATAGACGTATACTTTCCCAAATAATTTGCTGAGTATAGATTAAATCTTTCATGGAATGATAATCTGCTCGTCTTTTGCCAAGAACGCGATCTACTTCTTCATATAATAATTTAGCTTTATTGGGATGCTGAGATAAAAGATATAAGCACCAAGATAATGCATTTGCTGTCGTTTCATGACCTGCAAGGAAAATTGTCATTGCTTCATCCCTTAATTGTCGATTCGTCATGCCTTCATTAGACTCTTCATCCCTTGCTTGCATTAGTAGTCCTAGTAAATCTTCCTTTGTTTCTGAGCTATTTCTTTTTTCAATAATTTCATATAACACCTTATCGATTGATTTAATAGCCTCCGATAAAGATTTATTTTTTGGTGTATTCAGTTTGAGTGGAGCTTTTAAAACAGATCGAATTCGCTTAGTTGCAATATCCATAATAATGTCAAAGTGTTTCCCAACACGATCATGTCCTTGATTCAGATCCATACTAAACATAGTTTTTGCAATAATAGCTAATGTAAGCTCCATCATATCTCTGCTAATGAGACGCTCTTCACCATCCTTCCAAGAACTAATAAACTCTTCCGTGAGCAATGTCATATCCTCTGCATAGGATTGTATATGCTGCTTCGTAAACGATGGCTGAATCAAACGCCGCTGCCTCATATGTACTTCATCTTCACTCGTTAACAATCCCTCACCAAGCAAGGTTTTCATCTCTTGAAATGGCTTTGATTTATGGAAAGAATGCTGTTTAGTTACTAATACCTCTTTTATCAAATCCGGATCTAATAGCAAGTTCATTTTACGATGAGCAAATCGAAATGAGACAATCGTATCATGATTACTATAAAGTTCACTTAAAAAAAATATTGGATCTTTCCGAAACTCATTCAAATGCCCTAAAGGTGAATAAGAAGCCAGTCCTTTTACTTCAAACATAAAATTCACTCCATTTCAGGAAAGTTAAATCATAGGATACTCTTATTATATTAAGAAGAGGAGGAGGCTAATGCTTTTTATATTTTGATAATCATGTACTTCCATTTAGGTTTTTTAGAACTAAAAAAAGATTGCCTAATTTAGACAATCTTTCAGTTATCCGTTTAAATAACCTTCCCAATCATAGTCTTCGATTTTAACAAAAACGCCTTCTTCGTTTCGTTCATATGCACACAAAGGATTTTCATCAATAAATTCTAGAATGGAATCATCAATATTAAGGATTACACCAATGGATACAACTTTAAAGTTTTTGGAATCACTTTGAAATTCGCCATCTTCGTAACCACTAAATATTGACCATCCCGAGTCCCCTTCACCTTGAGAATCTTCCATAAGTAAAAAATTAAATTCCCTTTTTTCAAGC
Source organism: Gottfriedia acidiceleris (assembly GCF_004138285.1). Taxonomy (GTDB): domain Bacteria; phylum Bacillota; class Bacilli; order Bacillales; family Bacillaceae_G; genus Gottfriedia; species Gottfriedia acidiceleris_A. Next base: position 14,402 of record NZ_SCFN01000037.1, read on the forward strand.
ACATCATTGCTAACTATAACCATTGTATCAAAATAGAAATCCCATTCTGCTGAATCTGGATCCTTATATTCCGTGTCACATATGTTTTCCATTCCAAATGTAATCTCATCACCAGCTTTTAAAGCTTGCAATCGATAAGGATCGTTATCTAGTTTTCCAATAAATTTTTGTCCATTTATTTGAGTTATTTCGACCCACATTCTTTCAGCACTTAATCCATCTTCCTGTTCTTCTTCAATTAAGAATATTAGTTTGACCAAATCACCTACTGTTAAATTGTCGATAATAATTTGACTTGGAACATAGAACGTATAAGGTGATTCTTCATTTCGTTCGTAAACATTTTCTAAATACCAGGACATCAATTCTTCTCCCTTTCATTTCCATCATAAAGTTACTATATCAATTTCTAATTCAACTAAACTGTAAAAAATAAAAAAGAGCTGATTTTTCTATTTCAATATTGGCAAACGGGCGATTCAATTGGTCTTAGTCAGGTATCATCGAATGGAACAGAATTCCTTCTAAATCTGATTAAAAGTTCGTGTAGTGGGTCAAAGTGCTGACGGTTCAGTTGGGAAAATTGTCGTCTTTAAATAACAAATGATGTGAACACAAAAAGTTAGACACATAATATAAAGTTGTTAGCGAGGATTGAATCCTGTATTGTACAGGACTCAATCCTCTTAATTTTGTCTTAAGTCTTTTTTGATTATAAAAGTTAATGTACTGCTATGGTCTTATTTTTCTTAAAACAAATGAATATTTTCCTTCTTACATGCTTCTCGTATTTCATCAGGCCATACAGAAGATTGAACTTCACCAATATGCGCCTTACGTAAGAAGTACATGCACATTCTTGATTGCCCAATACCACCACCAAGAGTTAGTGGAAGCACTTCTTCTAAAATACCTTTATGAAAATCATACTCGCGTTTGAAATCTTCACCTGTCTTCGTTAACTGCTCATCAAGTGATTTACTATCAACACGAATACCCATTGATGATAATTCAAATGAAGATTGCAATACTGGATGCCAGAATAAGATGTCTCCGTTTAATTTCCAATCGTCATAGTCAGCAGCGCGTCCATCATGTTTTTCACCAGAACGAAGTACATCGCCAATTCCAATAATAAAAACTGCACCGTGCTCTTTTGCAATCGCATGCTCACGATCTTTCGGTGTTAACTCTGGGTATTTATCTTCTAACTCTTGGGATGTGATAAATACGATATCTTCTGGTAAATACTTCCCAAGGTACGGATATTTTTCAAATAAATGATTTTCCAAATCTTTGAAGATTCCATAAATTGTTCGTACGGTTTCTTGTAAATAATCTACTGTACGCCATTCTTTTTGAATAATTTTTTCCCAATCCCATTGGTCAACGTAAATTGAATGCGTTTCATCAAGATCCTCATCACGGCGAATCGCGTTCATGTTTGTATATAAGCCTTCACCAGCTTCGTAACCATATTCATGCAGTGCAAATCGTTTCCATTTCGCTAGTGAGTGAACAATTTCTAACTCTTCTCCTGAATGAAGCATATCAAATTCAATTGGGCGTTCTACACCGTTTAAGTGATCGTTTAAACCTGATTTTTTCGTTACGAATAATGGTGCAGATACGCGGAACAGTTCAAGTCGTTTTGCTAATTGATCCTCAAAAAATGTTTTTACTTCCTTTATTGCGATTTGTGTCTCTCTTACTGTCATTAATGATTGATACATGCTTATTTCCTCCTAAAATGTTTGGATGTAAGGAAAAAAGCCAACAAAAAAAGCCCTTCTTTCCCAAAAAAACTGGGACGAAAGACTTTGGTTCCGCGGTACCACCCAAATTAGCAACAGAGGTTGCTCACTTATTCAGTACGGAGATTAGAGAGATCTCGATACTGTTCTTCTTGTAACGTCGAAGTTCACGGCTAAGTCTACTTTCCTCTAAAGGATTTCGGTCAGCGACTCCAGGAGGTTCTTCATAACAGGCTTCGTATCAGGCTCACACCACCCCTGACTCGCTTTGTCTACGTCCTACTACTACTCGTCCTTTCACAGTCGTTTTGTTGTCACATCTCTGAAACATTTTATTAATAATTATTTTATATATAAAACTGAGAAAGTCAACATTTTTTTCATTTTTCATTTTATTCTAAACAAATAACCAAGAAAATGATAGGGACTTAAACTTCTCTTTTGCGTTTTTTTATTTTGGTCTGGTGATTTGAAAGTTTCGTGCAATAAAAAACGAGCTTCAATCTATTTCAATATTAATTTAGCAACAGTTTCCTGAAGAGTAGTATCAGAGCGAAAACAGTTTCCAATGCCCTTCGGAGACAACTTCAACCTCTCCGTCGATTACTTTGATGGCGGTTTGATCGTCAATCGCATACGCCGGCCCCTGCATCCCGGCTGCCCATCTCTCTGCGGCAGCAATGGTGTTTCCCGGCAGCATCTCGTGATCCAGGTGCGGAAAGATTGAAAAATCAACCAGTCTCAGTGCTTCATCACCACCGTCTGGTGGAGTCCAGCCAACGAAGTATTCCCCAATGTTAGGTGCCATCACCATGCTCCCAGCACTCATTCCCACATAGACTGAGTTCAGTGACGGTAAAAGGTCTACCAGACCGGATTGACGCATCCAGTGGCACAGGTAAAGGGCGTCGCCGCCTGACACCAGCAGTACATCTGTCTCCTGAACCAGTGGTTTCCAGCGGTTTTCGTCGATGCTTGGCAGCGCTGTGAGCTCCAACACGCCGACTGACTTCCAACCGAGGCTGACCATGGGATTCTCTTCTTTCCCACTGATGAACTGCCAGGCTTTGACGCCAGGGCCAACCCAAGGGTGTCCATACATCGCAGTGGGGATGCACAGGGCGTTGGAGTCAGCAATTGGCTTGCCCAGCATGTCAACCAGCGCGTCGTGTATGCTTTTGTTATTGATGCCTCCAGATGTAAGCAGAAATTTCATAACTTCACTCCTTGTCCTTGTTTGGTACTGTCAAGTTTGTTCATACTTCTATGATAGCAACCCTAGCTTTATGAATGATTAGAACACTTCAATTGAATCATTGTTATCCGATGTTCAGCTTATTTGTCTATTCGAATACCTGGTGAAGCTAAATCTGCCCTATACTTTACGATTCTACAAAACTTATATAAATCCTTGTTCAACTATTCTGCCAAAAACTTCAATAAAAAAGAGCCACAGCTGTGACTCATGATCTTCAACTAACGCATGCTTTAGTTGAATAAGAATAGCTAATATATTTTACTTTTTCGATTTTAATATTACCGTTTCTTCTTTATTATCACCAAGTACTAAGCTTATCTT
>NZ_SCFN01000038.1 GCF_004138285.1 Gottfriedia acidiceleris
TTAATCAGTAGAAAAAATAAGGTTTCTTATTGAACTAACGTATGCTTTAGTTGAACAACATGATCGGCTATATAGTCGATTTTTTTTTGTGAAACTAATGGCAGTTTAGTTGTATAAGGATTATCTGAAATTCTATGTAAAAAAACGGAATTCCCCCAAATTACAAAGAACAATTGTCAAGGTATAATTATTAGTAAATATAAAAAAATGGGGGCTACTAGTGAGTAAAATAGATAAACAAAAAGAAAGATGGAACAGAATAAAATCCAAAGGTAAAAAAAGGTATTTATTAAACTTTTTACTTATTTATATGGCTATCTCATTACTATTTCCAACGTTGACAGTGTTTGGACATAATAAAGTAACATATTCTTTAGAGGAGATTTTAAAATTATATTTAATGTACTTAATAAGTTGGAGTTTAATGGGGGTAATGTTTGGAAATATAACTTGGAAAAATAATAATAATAAGTATGAAAATTAGTATATGTTACTTGTATATTAAAAAACCTTATCAAACTAACGCATGCAATAGTTTGAACAAAAAGATCGGCTTTTTAGTCGATTTTTTTATTCAACAAAATGGCAGTTTAGTTTAATAAGAACTACTTCATTTGGAACAATAAAATGAGGTGTTATTATGAAAAAATACATGATTTTAGTTTTAATTATTATATTATTGATACCCAAAAATATAGAAGCCGCCAATGAAAAACATGTGATGGTTTCAAAGTCAGCCAAGGAAAATATAACTTTGTATGCTGAGAAAATTGGAGACATGTATAAGAATTTTAAAATAGATTATAAAGGCGAAACTTATTTTAGACCGTTCTGGATGAATGTAACCAATCCTACGTATGCACCCAAAATTTTTTATGAAGATATTAATAAAGATAAAAAAAAGGAGTTAATTATCACATTAACGAAAGGCACTGGAACAGGCGTATTAGATGAAGAGGTTTATGTTTACCGTTATACTAATGGTTTGGTTGACGAACTGGTTGATAATCCATTAGCAATTATATATAAAAACGTAAAAACAAAATTATCGACAGAAAAAGCCGAAGTAATTATAGGTGATAAAGTATCTATTGTTGATACTAAATCAATAGAACCTACACATTTATTTGAGGATGTTGCTTTTGGGAGTATTATTGATTATGAGGTAATTAAGAAGCAACTTATGGTCAGAGTTAGTGGACAAATAACACCAGCGATGTTTGCTGGAGATATTATTATTGTTTATGAATATCGTGATAAAATGTACCAAGCAAAAACAATTGAGTTTATTCCATACTATTCAAACGATAAAAATCCTTTTTATGGACCAACTAATTAAAAATTATATATAACTAACGCATGCAATAGTTGCATAAGTTTTAAGAAAGTATGCTCACATGGGTGGTGTGAATATGTCCTTAAAACGAGAAGGTATAGTGAAATGGTTTAAAGAAGAAAAAGGATATGGTCGAATAATGCTTGATGGAAAAGATGAAAGCCATGTCTTTGTTCATTTTAGTTCAATAGTACCTGACCTTATTAGATTCCCAAATGGATATCGATTTCTAAAACAAGGGCAAAAGGTGTTCTTTGATTTAATTGAAACACCAGGTTCAACTGACCAAACATTGGTTGCAAAAAATGTGGTAATTGTTAATGATTAAAGTGCTTCTTATCTAACTAACGCATGCTTTAGCTGAACAGTAAAAAGAGGGTGATCATTCATTGATCACCCTCTTTTTCACAATATATCAGTATAGTTGAACGAGAGTTAATAAAGAATTTCTTTTGCTAAATGCAATACAAATGGTAAAACTACTTATTAAATAAATTTGGAGGCTATATCATTGAAATTCATATTTAAAGTTTGTTCGATTTTAGTTGTTTTCACAATTTGTTATCAAAGTTCAAATAAACAAGTAACGGCTAAAAGCACAGTTGATATACTGAATTATAATATTGCAGTTTCTTCCAAAACCATAGAATTATCTTTAAAAGAGACGATTGAATTGACATATCGTGCTGCAAAACGTTGGAATAAAGAAGCAATGCTATTGCATTGTAATAGTGTTGACGGAGACAAGGATATCAGGGGATTAGACGGAAAACGGAGATATTGGATCATAAATTTCGGAGTACCAGATACTAATAAACAAATAATTGTTCTAGTCTCTAATGGAAAAATTCAACTACTACATGATATAACTAGAAACGGTCTTATAAGAACAAAACAAGATTTTATAGAACTGTCCGATATTATATTCGATTCTCCTCAATTATTATTAATAGCTACAACATTAACTGAACTTTATCCAGGTAATAAGTGGGCGAAAGGCTACAACTTTGAAATAACAAGATTTAAAGATTCCACTAGCAATATTGTTGGAATCGTAATATATGGTTGGGAAAAAAATATTAAAAAAATGAAGGTTGTACCTTTTAACGCAACAACAGGAGAGTATATTCCAATGCAGGTTGGATTTATTTCATCATAGTTTACTAAAGGTATGACTTAGTTGAATTTGTAAAAAATTAGTTTTTAATTAATAAAATACTTATGTAACTAACGCATGCGATAGTTGAAGATCACGAGTCGCAAAAGTGGCTCGTCTTTTTAATGAACAAACTGGCAGAGTAGTTCAATAAGTGATTTTTAAATAATTGGGATTAATTACTTAGGAAAAACAGTGTTAGTTTCTGATAATGTTTAATTAAACAATTAATTCGAAAGGTAAATGTATAAATGAAATATAAAATAAATAAAAAAAAGTTTTTTTATTTTAGCTTAATGCTTAATGCTGCTGTCCTACCCTTTGCTTTCCTTATGGGTACGTTTATGACTGATGACCCAAGTAATGGAAAAGCAGAGTTTAACTCAATGTTTATGACTATTCAAGGAATTCCTCTTATCTTACTAGCTTTTAGCTTTTTAATAATTGTGTTTAGTAAACCAGACGATTCTGGTCAATAAATATAATTTCTTATTGAACTAACTAATGCTTTAGTTTAACAACAACAGAGGATGATCATTAATCGATCATCCTCTGTTTCTTATATAGGAAGTTTAATTGAATTAGAAGGGGAATACTAGGGGTATCTTGAATATTGAAATGAATAAGTTTTGGAGGTATAGATGGGTAAACTTAATGATTATTACAAGGAAAAGTTATTTAGATTGTTTGGATTAACGCCTAAAAATGTAGGATGGACTTCATATGCTACGATAACGATTGAACCAGAATATATAGTTAACTTAGAAAATTTAAGTTTCGAAAATATGGAATGGCTAGAACTTAATGAAAATCTTGAAGTAGTCGGAGATTATGATGAGGTCAGCATGGATTTTAGAATTAGAGAATTTATATCAAGTAAAAACCATGAGCCTCACTTTTCATTAATAACAGAATTTTATTTAATGTTAGGTAATCAATTTGAAAACGGTGAAATTTCCGTTTTTGTTAATAAAAAGTTGGATAACAGGCTGATTTCAGAAGTTATTTTACATTTTAATAATAGTAGAGTTGTTTATGAAAATGATTTACCTACTGAAGTAAGATTATCAAATCCCAAAAAGGCGTCTTTAAATGAAATTCATAAGCAAGAGATAAATCCTATTATTAGCGATCTTTATGGTAAAGTTAGTGATATTGAAACTGAATGGAGTCCATCTTTAGGTTACAAGGTAATTCCAGAGAAATTAGAAAAATACGAAAATCAAGATTTTGATAGGGTATTCGAATATCTAATTAGAACAACAAAAGATAAACACTTATTATCATTTTCATGGGTAAGTCTGGTTTTAGATGAATCTTTAAAAGATTCCGTTGCGATTAGATACTTTGCTCACAAATGTAAGAATATGTATTTATGGGTAAATAGGGAGAAAAAAATAACAACGATTCAATTAGAAATTTAATTAGTTTTTTAATTTGATAAAATAATTGTTGTTCAACTATCTCATGCATTGGTTGAAGAAACTGATCGGCTGAATAGTCGATTTTTTTAGTGCGCCCAACATGTGTATAATATATAGGGTGCAATTCCCGAATCACGAAGGCAGTAGTAGTGATTAGCTTAAGACAAGGTTGTCCGTGGCGACGCGGCATCTGAAGGAAGTCGGCGGCAAACTTCCGACCTAAGTAACACGAACTTCATAGAAGGCTAGGTAACATTGGATGAGTTTGCTAAACAAAACAAAGTCCTTACTGCCAAAGGTAATAAGTTGGACAGAAATTTGGAGTTTAAACCAATATTATTGGTTTAATAGAATAATTACAGGTAGAGAAGGTGACTAAATGCTCAGATGTTCCTGGTGTATGAAAAAAATTAGAGATGACAAACCAGTATTTGCGGTAAGTGTTAAATTTGTAGACGAAGAATATACCGCAAGTGAAGGGAAAATAATTCAAATTGGTCTGCGAACACGAAATACAAGTGTTCCAATGATTGTAACAGGGAAAGATTCTGAAGCCAAGTTAAGTGGGACCGATGGTATATTTGCTTTATGTAGTGAAAAATGTGTAAAAAAAATGAAAGAAACTTTATCTCACGAATTAGAAGTCTTCAAAGAATATAAAGATATTTCGCTTTAAAAGTGTTCATTATTCAAATTTCCCATAAGACCCTATGATACAAAAGTTTGAAGCATTGCCGTTGAGCAATGTTTTTTTATTAATCTCTTAATCCATTTCAAGTTCTGTTTTATTTTTAGAGTGTTGTCCTGCTTAGATTTTTTCATATAATGAACAAGTTACAATTGCTCATTTTGTTTTTATATAAATATAATATATTTTTAATTGAGAATAAAATACTTTCGTCTGGTCAAACTATCTGTATTAGTAGAAAGGGTGATTGGATTGAAAGGAAAGATTTTGAATGAACTACAAATTGAAACAGTTCAATACGTTTATGATTCAGTTTTTGAAAAAGAGTGGAAGTCCTATTATTTAAGTTTAGTAAAGAACGAACTAAATCATTTGTTGACGGGGGAGCAAGCACAGCATGAAGAAGACAGTGATTTATGTACGTAGGTCATTGAATGAAGATAAGCAAAAAAGTTCAATAGATTATCAGATTAAAGCCTGTTTAGATTACGCTCGTAATCAAGGCTGGATTGTCCATCAAGTATTCAATGAACAGACAAAGTCTGCTAGAAGTACTGAAATAGAAGAGCGGAAAATGCTTTACCAATTAATAACTGAAATTAAAAGTGGCATCATTGAGCGAGTAATTGTTTTTAAGCGTGATCGAATTTCACGAAGAACAGAACAGTATATCGAATTTGTAGAAATCCTTCGTCAACACAAAGTAAAAATGTTTTTTGCTGGAGATAATGAACCGCAAATGTTTGAAGGAATTGTTGGTGAGTTTATTGAGTTATTACTTGGAGCGATTTCTGAATACGAAGGTAATAACATTATTCAGCGGTTAATTGTCTCACGAATTGCAAAGATTCGAGCAGGTGGATGGGGAGGAGGGAAACCGCCAAAACCATATTTCATGGGACTAGAGTCAAGTATAGACGTGAAAAAAAAAGAATCGGAAACAGCTGATTCAAGCACTAATCAAAAACAATCAGCAAAAGAAGATTGTAAAGAGAAAAAAGTCATCATGATTTCACAAGCTGATAAAGAAAAGATTAAATTGATTTATGAGGAATTTTTAAATGAGGAATTTAAAAGTATGTCAGAAGCAAATAAGTATTTTAAGAAATATAACAAAATAATAGGATCGGATTTTTCAAAATTTATAGCGAGAGAGTTACATAAAGGAATAGTTTCGGGGACTTATGATGGGGAAGTAATTCGAGCTGAAAAGGTAAATCTCCGTTTAAGAGCAGTTACTGATGAACTTTGGAAAGATGCAAATGAAAAATTAAAGAAGTTAAAAGGAACAGCACTTAAAAGCGTAACAGAAGTCATTCATCCGAAATTAACCAATCTTCTTATTTGTTCAAAATGTGGAAAGAAATTAATTGTTAAAGACTCTTATTATGTTTGCAATACTGACAAGGGCTACGTGAAGGTACAGATTAAACATACAGATCAAATAACTTTAGAGAAGTTAACAGATCGGTTCTACAATCATATTGCAAAAAATCAAGAAAAAATTATTCAATATGCTGTAAACACATTACTAAAACCAAGTGCTGTTAGTATTGAACAATTAGAGAGAAATCTCAAAGAAGTAAAGGAAAAAATTGAAAAGAAAACGGTTCAATTACTTCAAGAGCCAACTAGGTCAAGAGTTGAAAAAACGACTGGGCTTGAGAACTTAGTTAATGAATATAAGTCTATATACCATCAACTAAAGAGTGAGAAAGAAAAATATGTGAAAGCTTTTGATAATATAAAGATTTCTCTAATCGATAACTTACCCCTACCAAAAATCAACGCGTTAAATGATTTTCAACAAAAAAGATTACTCGAATTTTTTATTTCAAAAATAGTGGTTAATGAAAAGTTACAAGCTGAAATTTTTTATAAGAAAAATATGAAATAGGAGGATTGATGGTGAAAAAAAATGATAAGAGTGTCTCAGAAATTCTAAAAGCGGCAAAAAATATTGCTACTTATACACGCGTTTCATCAAATGATCAAAAATTTGAACGTCAAATCGAAATCATTACAAATTTAATGGATCATCGAACAATGGATGAACGTATTCTTTTTGATGAAAAAGAATCAGCGACAAAGAAATCATTTTCAAAGCGTGAAAAGTTGAATGAATTAATCCTTGCCATCAGAGAAGGAGAAATAGATACCCTGGTTGTATCAGATGTAGACCGATTGGCTCGAGACCCAAAAGAACATGCTGAACTTCGAAGAATTTTTAAGACGTATAATGTACCAGTAATCCTTGCCTCAAGAAATCAGCTTTATACAAGTGATGATATTGTTCGAAATGCACTCGAAGATGGTTTAAGCAAACTTGAAGTAGATAATCTTTCAACTAGAATTAAAGCCTCATTGAAAGAAAAAATGAGTAAGGGAAGCTATCGAGGAGGAAAAGTTCCATATGGATTTCGATTTGATATCGAGCAAAAGAAATTTATTGAAGATCCCGATGAAATCGAAATTGTTAAAGAAATTTTTTCATTGTACCAAACCAGTGAAAACTTTAACAGTATTGCACGTAAATTAAACAAAGAAAACAAAGGTTTTATTTCAAAAGAAAAGAGAAGTTTAAAAAAACAACTAAAATGGACGCCTAATAAGATAAAATACATTATTACAAATCCGATTTATATGGGGAAGTATGCATATCATCGATTTCGAAATGAATGTGGATATGCATTAAAGGAACGAGAAGAATGGGGCGAAGCCGAAACAAATGATTCAATTTTAGTGAATGACCCACCGATATCTACTGAAGTTTGGGAAATATGCTGGCGAAAATATGAAAAGCTAAGTCAAAACTCCCCAAAGTATTCAAATACACCATTTTATTTTAGGGGGATATTAAAGTGTAAATGTGAAATTTGTAATGGAGCCGACTTTCTAACAAAAGATCGTAGGAAAAACAAAAAAGGAAAACGTTTGTATATTAGTCAATGTCAATTGAAAGTGATAGATGAGACGATTAATGAATTTTTTTATCAATACTGGGAAGATTTGTGCAAAAAGAGTTTAAAGTTTTTCGAAGAAGATGTAAAAAAGATAATACAACTGGAATTAAAAAAAATAAATAGTGAGTTATCGAATAACTCTAATATGTGGACTGAACAACAAAATTTATTAAAGGAATTAATGAAGCTACTTGATGAAATAGTAGTGAACGAGCAGCTTCCTAATGATGAATTTATTGGCTCATACGATCCTATTACAATTGGTCTAATGATTACTGAAGATGCGGTTAGGAAAAAAATTGAAGTTTTAGAGCAAAATCGTAAGAAACTATCTAATGAAAAATTAATTGTAGAAAACATAGCAGGAAAATCCTCGTTCGAATATGATAAATTGATGAAAATTCTTCCTTTTAATAACATAGATAAATTATCCGACGCACAAAAGAGATCATTGGTCTTACTCACTGTAAAAGAATGTTATTTAACACCAAATGAGGATGCAGATGGTCAATTCAGTTTCGTTCTGAATTCTCCGTTTAAACAATATTTCAGCTTATAAAAAAAGCAGTATGGAGTGATTACTCTATACTGCTTTTTTTCCGTTTCATTTATTTTCTATTTTATAATGAAGAAAGTAGGCTATTTTTTCATTATCAATTCAAAAACAATTGTCCTAGTTTTTGGATAAGCTGTAATTCTATAAAAATGAAAAAATTTCATTTCGACAAATAGAAAATAATCAGATTATTTTTCTATGCAAAAAAGCGAAACCATGAAATTCGAAATGGCTTAATGGCGGTTATTTGTACAAGCTTATATACCGAAGCGGTTATTCATAACAATAGCTATAGCCATTGTTATGAATAACCGCCTTGGTATGGCTGAACCTTAGCGCTGCGCGTGATTCGACAATTCGATTAGAATTCTGTATATTCAGTTATTTTGTTTTTTCATCATACGGCGGTTTTTCGTAAAACCCTTTATGAAAAAGCGGTTTTTTGTGATGGTCCAATATTTGTATTAGAATATTAACGATGCAATATTACTTAAGGTATATTGATCAAATAACATTACATAAACAACATTATCAGGGGAATTTTCTATTTTTTTATGTTTTTCATACTTTTTTTCTATGGGGAGCTTATTCGTATCAAAAAATTTTTTAAATAGTTCATAAATAAATAAAATCATCGTATCTTGATATGAACGGGCTTCCTTAGGAGGTGGCAAATGGAGAGAGAATACAATTTGGAAGAAGCATTGAAAATCCTCATGGATTGTTACCTAACTGATTCAATACAAACTCTTCGCAAATGGATCCGTGAAGGAAAAATAAACGCAACTGTAACAAGCTATCGTCAAGGTGGATATAAAATTATGGAAACAGACTTAATATCGTTTATTGATGAAGAAAGACCAGGTTTATTAGATTTGGTTAGGGTATACAAAAAAACGGTTGAAGAGCTTCCATTAAGTGCAATGACATTATTCAAAGATCATGTGAAAAAAACTGAATATTTGAAGGAAGAAACGAAAGAAGAACTTAATGTAGATTTAGAAATCAAAAACAATACACCACAAAGCTCGTCTGAAATAGCTACGAAAAATGAAATGCAGTCTAGTTTACAAACGGAAGAGGTAAGTTTGGCAGTATTATTTAAGACTGTAGAAGATTTAAAACAACATGTTTTCAAAGATGAATATTTGCATAAGCCGATGAAGATGGAAAACAATGAAGAAATGGAAATCAATACTAATAGTCATCAAAGCGTTTCTGAAGTAATTGTGAAAAATGAAATACAGTCTAATTCACAAAGAGAAGAAGTTAATATGGGAGTTTTACTCAGGAGTATGGAAGAATTAAAACAACATGTTAATAATAAATTTGAAAAACTAGATCAGTATGAAGAGGATCGAACCGTATTAATAAAAAAATTTGAAACCCTTGATAGTAAAAGTGAAAAACAATTTAATGATTTAATAAGTGAAATTGAAAAGTTAAAAGAAGAAAGGAAAGAAGTTAATAATAATAGGAATAAAAATGATCAAGAGTTGCCAAAAAGTAAAGAAGGTCATCAAAAAAAATTATCAAAATATGATTTTAAAAAGTTCTTTGAAAGACACTTAGCTAAAAATGATATAGTACTAGATACAGAAGAGAAAAAAACAACATTTGTAAGTTTAGTAGAAGAACGTTATAAACTTTTTTATGATGACCAAAAATATTTCTTAGAAAAAAAATATTATGATGATCATCAAAATATTTATGCAATGAAAAATGAAGGCAAGACTGAAACTTTAAAGGGTAAAACAAGAGGGGAATTAATGATGAGTTATTTCAACAAAGTGTTTTGTCCAGATTTGAAATTATTGATTAATGAAGTGAAAAATACTGAGTCACCCCAACAACCCACTAAAGAAGATAATGAAGGCGATAGAGAGCATGTGGATCTATTTAACTTCGATGAAATTAAAGAAAAATAGCCTTTAATCATGCTATTTTTCTTCGCCGATATACCATGTTACCTAACTTTTTTTTCAATAAACCATTTTATATTCGCTTCTAGACTAAAAAGAACAAACTCATATGATTCATCATCCACTTCTTTTAGTAAGTCCATTTGCTGAAATAAACGTCTCATTCTAGAGTTTTCATCTAAATTTAAAGGCAATAATGCAAGCTCTTCTTGCAGTCTTTGAAGTAGGGAGAAGGAGATATTCTCAGTTTTTCCAGTTTCTAATTGACTTAAGTAACTTGGTGAAATATTTAGTATTTTAGCAAATTCATTTAAACCATACCCTTTTTGAAGCCGTAATTCTCGCATTTTTTCACCCAGGTCGAGTAACATAATTTCCCTCCGAATCAAGCTTTGTTAAACATAAGTTCGATAAAAACTTATATTTCCCTTCAAAGATTTGTGGATTAATAGAATTAAATTGATCTAACTTAAAAGAATAAATAAGACATAAATCATGAAAGAGTTGATGTCCACATAAATTTTTAATTAACTAAATCTAGCTAACTTTGAAAATGGAGGGGGATAAATGTATTTTATTAGCCATGAACATGAGAAAAATTATGATATTTTATTGAAATATTTTAAGAATGAACATAAAGACTATATAAGGGCTTGCTATGTAGCTGCTATACCTAAAATTTTTAATCATATCGATTTCACTGAGCCTTTAAATGGACCATTTGATTGGTATTTTAAAAAAGAAAATTCCAACTTAGTCTATTCCTTATATGATGGAGAGGGGACAAATAATTTAGTTGATTTAGGACTCCACTTTTGGTCAGGAGACAATCCTTTTAACTTAAATAATGCCTCGTATGCATGGAGAAATAATTGTGATTACTTTAAAGTACTGCAACAAATTTGTGTTATTTAGATTGAAATGACCCTTTTTTATAAGGGTCATTATTTATTTTATTTAGAAATTGTACATATATTTAATGCCAACAAGATTCTTATTCAACATAATGGCAGTTTAGTCATAATGAACGAAACGGCTCCATTTTGCTTATCGTAGGTTGCACTTGGCAAAAATGGTAGTAATCAAAAAGCCTACCCAAACCAAATGTAGAGCTACAAACAAAAGGAGCCGTGTATTATGAAGGATGGTCAAAAATTTATTGGTTTAGACGTTTCAAAGGATATTATTGCTGTTGGAATTGCTGATGAAGGAAGAGCTGCACCAAGATTTCATGGGAATATCGCAAATACCCCAGAAGCTATTCGAAAACTTTTTAAGAAGTTAGGTGATCCAGAGAATTTACTAGTTTGTTATGAAGCTGGTTCATGTGGATATAGTATTTACCGTCAACTTTTATCAATGGAAATTGAATGTATTGTAGTTGCTCCAACACTAATTCCTAAACGTACTGGTGATCGAGTAAAAACGGATCGTCGCGATTCATTACGGTTAGCTCAGCTTCTTCGAGCTGGCGAACTAACGGCTGTTTGGGTACCTGACGAAATCCATGAGGCATTGAGAGATTTAATTCATGCTCGTTCTGACACTCGCGAAGATTTACAAAAAGCACGTCAAAGATTAGTTCATTTCTTGCTTCGTCATGAAATACGTCCACCTCAAGGTGTTAGGAACTGGACAATCAAACATCGTACCTGGTTAAATACGCTCACTTTTGAAAAATCATCATTACGTATCGTCTTTCAAGAATATTTACATTCAATTTATGAGGTTGAAGAAAGAATGAAGCGTATTGAAGCAGAGGTTCATGAGGAAGCAATCAAAAGCGAACATGCACCTGTCATACAAGCCCTTCAGACTTTAAGAGGAATAGCCGAGGTTACAGCTGTCACACTAGTCGCAGAAATTGGTCAATTTTCACGTTTTTCGAATCCAAGGCAATTAATGTCCTACGCTGGACTTGTTCCGAAGGAATACTCGAGTGGCTCAAGCCGATGGCAGGGTCCAATTACTAAAATAGGAAACTCACACATTCGCCGAGCTTTAGTAGAATGTTCCTGGGCATACCGCCATCGACCTTCTCTTAAAGGTGAATTATTGAAAAGACAGGCTGGACAACCAATTGAAGCACAAAGAATTGCGTGGAAAGCCCAACATCGTCTCAATTTAAAATATAATCGAATTACAGCTAGAGGTAAGGCAGGAAAGTTTGCAGTTGTAGCCGTCGCTCGTGAGTTACTTGGTTTTATTTGGGCAATTGGATGTAGTATTGAGGATCAAAAATTAATCCAATCTGTTGCTTAATAGGTAATCTTCTACTCAAAACAGGAATATAAAAATCTAATTATAAATGAAATCTAAAGACTAACTAAAATTGAAATTTTGGCTCGGAGGCAAACACGGTAAGGAGAACCCTCTAGTTCAACTATGCACTAGGTAAAATACTGAACGTGCGCGTTTAGATCGAGGCAGCTCCGTAACGGATAGAATGAAATGTGGTAACCAACCCACGCATATCAGATTGTAAATCACTGTTGATAATTTTTGCCTTCGTGCCAAGGTTTTAAAGAGGTTATTCTTTAGGTTTGAAAATAAAAACTTCTATTCTTTCTTAAAAGAATGGTAATTCACAGACTTAGTAAAAATTAAAAACTAAGTTGGTAGTCTTAGAATAAGTCTGCCTAAAAACATAAAATCAAAACCATTTGGGTATGGTGAGTTGACAGTTTCGTTCATATCAGTTGAATAAGGAATTAGGAAATAAAGGGATTTTAGTTATAGAAGAGAA
>NZ_SCFN01000039.1 GCF_004138285.1 Gottfriedia acidiceleris
GAATTAGGAAATAAAGGGATTTTAGTTATAGAAGAGAAATATTTATTAGTCCGTATAGTGATGATTTATTTGTTACGAATATTAATTAAATCGGGGTGATGAAATTGCAAAAATATTTTCATATAATCTTGAGTGTTGTTTTATCAGCAATCATTTTGTCTGGCTGCGGTAACGATAAAGAAGAAAAAGCATCTTCACAATCAATAGCAGCAATCGTTTATCATACACTATCAGATGGCGAAAAAGCAGAATTAACAAATAGCGAACCAGATGGTGATGGGAAAGTAGAACGAAAAGTAGTTACAAAAGAAATCGCACAACTAACGGACAAAAGTTACGATGGAAAAGAAGTTTATGCTGTAACTTTCAAAGTGAAGGATAACAATTTGTTAGGAGATATCACAGTTTATTTCGATGGTGAAACTAGGAAAGTAATCGGTAGAGGTATTAGGGAATAAATGATAGGAAAACCCTTATTTTATTTAACTTTTTTATAAAGAGAACTGTTCCCTTTTTGGTGTACCACTAACGCAGTGCGTTAGTGGTACACCATGAGTTGCTTTGGCAGCTCATTTTTTTATTCAACAAAATAGCAGTTTAGTTATATAAGAAAACTTCCAAAAACTGGATAAAATTTATGTTAAAATGAGTTTATTCTATGTATTTAGGGAGGAAGAAAAATAGTGATTCAATTATGGAGAGCATTTGGTGATATTGTTCCTATATTTATCATAATCGTCTTAGCTATGGGTTTTACTACATACTTTGTTATCAAGAAGAAGAACACTAATTTTAAAAGAGTGGTTGTAAATAATTTATTTGTGATTAGCATTATTGCTATCTTATTAATAACTGTTTTTCCACTTTCTTATGGTATAGCAATGCCCCGAGTAGTGAACTTTGTACCATTTATAGGAATGTATGATATTATATTTAATTCTGTTGATATTACAGTGCCAATTCGTAATTTAGGATTGAATATTCTATTATTCATTCCATTTGGATTACTTCTTTCTTTACGTAAATCATCTAAGAGAATAATTCTAAATGTAACCTTCATGGGATTATTGTTATCTTTGTTTATCGAAATCGTTCAATATATTGTCCCAATGGGGCGTGCATCAGACATTGATGATTTGATATTAAATACTTTAGGGGCATATTTTGGTTATGTAATTTGGAAATTTTTAAACAAGAAATCTTCAAATATATTCACAATGAAATCAGAAAAAACCATTGAACGTCAATAATGTGAACTTAAATTTTATGCAACTAACGCATGCTTTAGATTAACAATGAATGACCGCTTCGGCAGTTTTTTTTATTCAACAAAATGGCAGATTAGTTGCATAAGGAAAGGACTCAATGAGTGATAACTCGAATATATAAAGTAGTGTTTAGGAGGCATATGAGGGGTGAGAACTTTGTGAGAAGATTATTCTTTTACACTTGTTTATTACTATTTATAGCAAGTTTAATGTCTTGTCAAAAAAAAGAGGATGGAGTATCTTTTGAATCAATCTATACAGCTAAAGACATAACAAAAATCGTATATGGAAAAAACGGAAACCTTAAAGAAATAACTAACCTTGAGAGTATTAATAACTGGGTAGATAATGTCAGAAAGATGAAGTTTATTCGTGACGAAAATCAAGAAAAACGAGCTTTTCTTTTACTTTTCGATGACGGTTGCATTGTAAAAGCTTATCGTAAAGATAAAGAAATTGGAGACTTTAAACTTTTAGAATTAAAAGGTGTGTACTATAAGGAAAATACCGAATTTGATAAACAAGTAAAGTCTTTATGTAAATAGAATTTTGATGTTTTCTTATGCAACTAACGCATGCGTTAGTTCAACAACATGACCGACTAT
>NZ_SCFN01000004.1 GCF_004138285.1 Gottfriedia acidiceleris
CACATTAAATTATGACTTAGAGGATAATACCTATCTAAATGGAATATCATTGGTTTGGGACAGTAAAAAATTGACTTTAAAAGGAGTCGATTAAAGGATTTAAAAGGGGATTGAAACAAAAAATTAAGCTTTGTAAAATAATTTTTAATATTTCACCCTAATGATTGTAATGAACGATATATTTAGCGTAAACATAATCAAGTTGTTTTTTAATGCAAGTATTATAAAACGTTTGTTTATAATCAGTATATAATACCTTTAAAAACCGATCTCTAATTGATTTAATCGTCAAATTATGAAACCGTAAATAGGTTTCAGTCCAAAATACCATATTTTTTGAAAAAGTTTCATCATCGATTTCAAAAAATGTCCGTACAGCTCGAACACCAATATTCCCCATTAAAACAGTAACATCCTCCACGTCAACATTTGCATCTAGTTCAAAAATAATAATCTCATAGTCGTTTCTAGTTCTATTATTTGTACCCTTAAGTGAATATCCTATTAATTCACCATTTGTAAGATTAAAAGCTACTACACCTTTAGCATAATCTAAAGCCCAGTTATTATAAGCTAGTTCTATGACATCTTTTATTCTTACATTTAAAATTAAATGATCAGCAAGCTTACGTTCGATTAATTTTTCCATTGAATAAAATTGTTTTTTTAAATGATATTCGATAATAACCAACATTCCTCTCTATGATGAATATTTAGAATCACTATCACTATAATTACGATCGTTATGTAAAAAAAATGACAGATTTTTGAATAATCTGTCTCAGATTTTTTCTAAAAATACATGAATCATCTTGATCATGGTCACTATTATATCTGCAGATAAATTGATTGCATATTTAGTTTTTTACCGTTGTAAAAGTACAAAAAATATTGTTTCCCTAAGGAATTTAGTCATTTGGAATATTATCTAATTCTTTATAGATCAATAGATCCTATCAAATAAAAAAGCACCCATTTTTAGGTGCTTCTAAATTCATCTTACTTATCATCTTTCTTATACAATTCTTCTTTAACAATCTTCCATCCAATCGTATGAATTTCTTCAATAATTTTCTTTCTTGTTTCTTCAGTAACATCTTTTGGCGCAATTATCTTCACTAATGTTTTTCCAAATTGATAGGTAGCAGTAAATTCTGTTTGTTTACTCAGTATCACCACCCCCATAATTCATTGTATGTTTAGTTTTATGACGGACTAACCAACCTTTTGTTGGCTATTGATTCAAAAATTAATTAATTCCTTAATTAGACATATATATAGTCTATGGGGTGATTGAATGGAACGAGTTGCATTGTACTTACGTAAAAGTCGAGCAGATTTAGATGCAGAGGCTAGAGGTGAAGGTGAGACCTTATCAAAGCATAAGGAGCAGCTTTTAAAATTCGCTAAGGAAAATGATATAAAAATAATTTGTATAAGGCAGGAAATTGCATCTGGTGAATCACTTGTTTACCGGCCAGAAATGTTAAAGCTTTTACAAGAAGTTGAAGAATTTAAATATGATGGCGTGTTAGTAATGGATATGGACCGTCTTGGACGCGGTAATATGAAGGAGCAGGGCATTATTTTAGAAACGTTTAAATCATCTAGAACAAAAATTATTACACCAAGAAAGACCTATGACCTTCATGATGAGTTTGATGAGGAATACAGTGAATTTGAGGCATTTATGGCGCGAAAAGAATTAAAAATAATTACTCGTAGGCTTCAACGAGGTCGAATTTTATCAGTCCAAAGAGGAAATTATTTAGGAACCTTTGCACCTTATGGATATGAGATTTATGAAACGAAAGAATTCCGCTCTTTACGTATTAATATCAATCAGGGGAAGGTAGTAAAAAGTATTTTTGAATGGTATACGAAGGATTTGATTGGTGCAAATGAAATTGCTAACCGTTTAAATCAAATGAATATCCCTTCCTATACAGGAAAAAAATGGAGTTACCATTCCATTTTGGAGATGATAAAAAATCCTATTTATATTGGTAAGGTGACTTGGAATAAAAAATCAAGTAAGGGTATAAGAAAACCAAAATCTGACTGGTTAATTGTTGATGGAAAACATGAAGCAATCATTGATCCTGATATATACAATTCAGCACAAGATATTTTAAATAGTCGATACCATGCTCCTTATAATAGTAAATTAAGTAATCAGCTAGCTGGAATAATTTTTTGCAGTAAATGCGGATCAAAATTACAGCAGCGTTATCCAAAAGGCAAGCCTAGACAAATAGTGTGTACAAATAACCGTTGTAACACTCGCTCTTCCTATACTCATTTAATTGAAGAGAGACTTTTACAAGGGTTAGAAATTTGGTTAAAAGAATACAAAATAAGTTTTACGAATCAAACCGACGAGGAAGATTTTGAAGTGATTAATTTAAAAAAACAGGCACTTAAACAAATCGAAAATGATTTAAATGAAGTAGTAAAACAAAAAAATAATTTATTTAATTTACTAGAACGTGGTGTTTATGATGAAACGATTTACAATGAACGTTCTGAAATCCTCTCTAATCGACTAAAAGAACTTTCAAATAGTAAGACGTTAATTTTGGATGAACTGGCTAAATATCACAATAGAGAGTTGCTAAACGAACAATTTATACCTACCTTTGAAAAAGTGTTAGATTTATATTACAAAACAACTGATATAGAACTTAAAAATCGTCTCCTTAAATCAGTTTTATTTAAAGTTGAGTATCAAAAAGAAACACATCAAAAACTAGATGATTTTACACTTATACTTTACCCGAAGCTCCCCAATGATCTTGTTAACTGATTTGGTATTACCATCTAAGTCACATTAAATTAGTTCCATTTAAACCTAAAGCATCGTTTGTAGAAATACCTAAAACAACAGGTTTTCCATTTCTTAATGTAGCCTTAGCTGCCATTAATACAGGGCTATCAGTTTGAGCATTAGCAAACTTACTCATTGAATTTCCTGTTAAGGGTGCAATTACCATACAATCTAACTGTACTTTTGGACCAAATGGTTCTGCTCCTACAATTGTATCAACTGTTTTACGCCCTGTAATTTCTTCTATTTTTTCGATCCAGTCTTCTCCTACACCAAATCGAGTTGTTGTACTTTTTACAGTAAATGTAACAACAGGGTATACGTCAGCTCCATCATCCACTAACTTTTGAATTTGAGGTACTACCTCTTCATAAGTACAATGTGATCCTGTAATACCAAATCCAATTTTCTTACCTTTCAACGTCATTTTGGTTGCTCCTTCCTTTTCTCTAAATCTACCTTTAATAGCTGTGTTAGTACGTTTCCAATTATTTGACCTGCTGTTTTAGGAGCAACGATTCCTGGTAAACCTGGTGCTAATAATGCCTTGATACCTCTTTTTTCAGCATAACGAAAATCTGTTCCTCCAGGTTTAGAAGCTAAATCAATGATTAGTGAATGAGATTGTAATTTTGAAATGACACTTGCTGTAACGATTTGAACTGGTACAGTATTAATTACAACATCTACATCCTTTAAGGCATCTTCAATATTCTTAAATTCAAAAGCTTCTAATCCCATTTCAACAATTCTAGCAATATGTTCTGATTTACGAGCCCCTACTTTTACTTTTGCACCCAAATTATGAAAAGTCCTCGCGACACTCATTCCAGTACGACCTAAACCTAATACGGCTACTTTCGAATTATGAATTGTATATTCCGTATGTTGAATAACCATCATGATCGTACCTTCAACGGTTGGAATACTATTATAAATAGCTACATCGTCTCGTTCAAATAATTTTACTAACTTTCGATTTGAAGCTGTAACTATACTATCTAAGTAAGAGTTACTTATTCCAGAGTAAATCGTACAATGCGAAGGGGTACTGTCTAAAATTTCTTTTGTCAGCACGACTTTCTCATTTGAAAAAATTGTATCGACAACTCCTTCATTATTCGTACCTGGTACAGGTAGAAGGATTGCATCTAGATCTTCAAAATCTGCATCTGCTATTAATTCTTTTGATGCACTGGTAAAGCCACTATCTAATTGTTCAAAGCCTATTAATGTTACCTTTGCGTCTAACTCTGTTAACTTCCGAATAACTTCCAGCTGTCTGGCGTCCCCACCAATAACAGCAATATGCAAGCCAGTTAACATGCAGCATTCACCTTCTTTACTTCACTATGGTAAATGGAAATTCATCTCTGTAAGCAGGACTACCGCCTAACATCTTTCTCCTAAATATCTTATGAATCTTTCATTGCATTGGTGAAGATTCTTTCTAAAATTAAGGAGCAGTAATGAAAAACTGTTTAAATCTGAGCAATAAACTTTTTTTCTTAAGACTAAAGATTCCATTTCTATTTGTCGGTCATTTGAAAAATAAAAAAGAGGATCCTATAAAGGACCCTCTAATTTATCAACTTATTGTTTAATATTTGTTGGAATTACTCCATCAGGACTTACTAATGAAACTGCATAGTCGTCAGTAAAAACAAACTTCGCAATATCATTTACTTTATCAATTGTTACACCATCTATTAGTTGAATTACTTCATCTAAAGTACGGTGGTTTCCTAGCATTAATTCATTTTTACCATTTCGGCTCATTCTGCTATTTGTGCTCTCTAAACCTAACATTAAATTACCTTTTAATTGCTCTTTACAATTATTTAATTCTTTTTCAGTTATTCCATCTGCATTTAATACTTTTAAGGTTTCTTGGATTGTTTCAAATAATTGATTTATTTGGCTTTTTCCAGTACCTGCATAAATTGCAACTGTACCGCTATCTTGGTATGCAGAGTGATAAGAGAATACTGAATATGCAAGTCCTCTTTGCTCACGAACATCTTGGAATAATCGACTACTCATACTGCCACCAAGTATATTATTTAAGGCAATTAATGGATATAAATCGCTATGTCCAAGTTCAAGACCTCTATAACCAACACAAAGATGTGCTTGCTCTGTTTCTTTTTTGCGAGCAATTTGTCCATAATGTATTGTAGGGATCCCAAAGTCTATATCTTTCTTTTTACCCTCATAATTTCCAAATAAATCTTCAACACGTTTAATAAATGATTCATCAATATTACCCGCAATTGAAATAACTACTTGATCTGGAGTGTAAAAATCCTTCATGTACTGACGTAAAGTATCGCCGTTAAAAGATTTTAAAGTTTCTTCTGTGCCTAAAATTGGATAACCTAATGGATGAGTTTCATACATAACTTTACCTAATAAATCATGAACTAAATCATCTGGTGTATCATCATACATTTTGATTTCTTCAAGTACTACATTTTTTTCTTTTTCTAATTCACCCTCATCAAAAGTTGAATTAAAAAACATATCTCCTAACACTTCTAACGCATAATCAGCATGAGTATCTAACACTTTAGCGTAATAACAAGTATATTCTTTTGAAGTAAATGCATTTACTTGTCCACCAATTGAATCGAAACTTTCAGCGATTTCTTTCGCATTACGTGTTTTAGTACCTTTAAAGAACATATGCTCTAGAAAATGTGAAACACCATTCAGTTCTGACGTTTCATTGCATGAACCTGTTTTAATCCAGACTCCAAGTGCAACTGAACGAACAGTTGAAATATTTTCAATTACTACTCTGACTCCATTTTTGCAAGTATGTCGTACAATCATGTAATGCCTCCTATGTATACACCATCTATTTACACTTTTGTAATAAGATTGAAAAATTTAACTATATTTTACAATCATCTTAACAAAGCTGAAAGTAATTGTCATTTGTTTTCAACTTTTTTAATTGTGTCGTACCGTTTTTCATCTAATAAAGTTGAAATATTTACAACTTTTCTACCTGATGCCTCTACCTTTGTGATTAGTTCATCAAGTGCCTCAGCTGTCGGTTTCGTTGGATGCATAAGAACGATTGTACCATTGCCTACTTTTTTCATAACACGATTAATAATGACTTCTCTTGGCGGTTTCTGCCAATCAATCGTATCTGCTGTCCACATAATTGTTTTTAAGCCTAAACTTGAAGCGATTTTAACTACTTCATCACGATAACTACCGCTTGGAGGGGCAAACCATACAACTTTTTGATCAGTTGTAGCTAGTATGACTGAATTTGTTTCTGTTATTTCATTTCTTATTTGCTGACTACCTAATCTTGCCATATCGGGATGTGTATAAGAATGGTTCCCAACTTCTTGGTCTGCAGCAGTTATTAGTTGAGCGACAGTTGGATTATTTTTTACCCATCTACCCTCAAGAAAGAATGTTGCTTTTGCATTGTGCTTCTTTAATACTTCTAACATTTTCGGAATATATTCATTTCCCCATGCAACATTTATTGTAAATGCTACCATTGGTTTTTCAGGATTCCCTTTATACACTGGTGATGGTGGTAAATCCTTTAAATGAACTTTTGGAGAAACTTCTTTAAATACTAGTTTGTTCTGATCAAACTTACCTTTTGCCTTCATTTTCTTATATGACGCATTAACATCAACTGTTAAACCGTTATAGCCGGGAATTGCTTTCCAAACCGAGTCCACATAAGCATCTTTTGGAGGTATCTCGAAAGTTGGAGCTTTTGTTTTGATTTCATCATATAATCCATTTGTTTTTGCTGTTACAATTGACGATTTTGAAGTTAAGTTCCTCACGTATTGATTAGTATAT
This sequence comes from Gottfriedia acidiceleris, assembly GCF_004138285.1. GTDB lineage: Bacteria > Bacillota > Bacilli > Bacillales > Bacillaceae_G > Gottfriedia > Gottfriedia acidiceleris_A. The sequence continues at coordinate 6,671 of NZ_SCFN01000004.1, forward strand.
TGATTTCTAACTACTAAAATTGCTAGAAATAATGCCATAACGAATGCTAAGACTTTTAACCGACTTCTACTCATTTCCTTAACACCCTCCTACTAGAAGGAATATGATATTTTTTAATAAAATAGAACAAGCTTTCTACTACTTATGTACGACTAAATTAGCCAATAACTAATTTATCTGGTAATTTCTAGTTCTACTTTTCTTATTGTAACCAAAAAAGTTTTAGACACACATTAAATTCTGGAAAATTAAAAGAGTAGGATTAAGAAGGGGAGTGTAAGTAATTTAAATAAAAAAACAACAGGTTCATTTTTATATGTACCTGTTGTTTTTTTTAATTAAGGAAGAGCGAATGCCTTCCGCTTTTCTAGTTTTGCTCAGCTTTTTCTTTTTGTTCTTTTAATACAGCTTTGCGCGATAGGTTTACTCGTCCTTGCTTGTCGATTTCAGTTACTTTTACTAGGATTTCGTCTCCAAGTGAAACTACGTCTTCAACTTTTGCAATGCGTTCTTCTGCAAGTTCAGAAATATGGACTAATCCATCTTTACCTGCAAAGATTTCAACGAATGCGCCGAATTTTTCAATTCGTTTTACTTTACCCATGTATAATTGACCTACTTCTACTTCACGAACAAGGTCTTCAATAATTTGTTTTGCACGTTCATTCATAGGTTGGTCTACAGATGAAATAAATACTGTTCCATCTTGTTCAATGTCAATTTTCACGCCAGTTTCTTCAATAATTTTATTGATTTGTTTTCCACCTGGTCCAATAACATCTTTAATTTTATCTGGATTAATTGTCATCATTAAGATTTTTGGAGCAAACTCAGATAATGCTGTTCTTGGTTCGCTTATTGTAGCAAGCATAGAATCAAGAATTTGCATACGACCAATTTTTGCTTGTTCTAATGCTTCTTTTAAAATTTGTTCTGATAAACCTTCAATTTTAATGTCCATTTGAAGTGCAGTTACACCTTTAGCTGTTCCTGCTACTTTAAAGTCCATATCTCCTAAATGATCTTCCATACCTTGAATGTCTGTAAGAACTGAATAATGTTCACCAGATTTAATTAATCCCATAGCAATACCAGCAACTGGTGCTTTAATTGGTACACCAGCATCCATCATTGCTAGGGTACTTGCACAAATACTTGCTTGTGAAGTTGAACCATTTGATTCAAGTACTTCTGATACAAGACGGATTGTGTATGGGAAATCTTTTTGATCTGGAATACTTGGCTCAAGTGCTCTTTCACCTAATGCTCCATGTCCAATTTCACGGCGACCTGGTCCACGAATTGGTCCTGTTTCACCAACACTAAATTGTGGGAAATTATAATGGTGCATAAAACGTTTTGATTCTTCTATACCTAAACCATCAAGAATTTGCACGTCACCTAGTGCACCTAGTGTACAAATGCTTAACGCTTGAGTTTGTCCACGAGTGAATAATCCAGAACCATGTGTACGTGGTAGTAAACCTACTTGTGATGATAATGGACGGATTTCATCTAATTTTCTTCCATCAGGACGAACTTTTTCAACCGTGATTAAACGACGCACTTCTTCTTTTACTAGCATTGAAAGGATTTCTTTAACTTGTCCAATAATCTCTTCGTCTGCTTCATTTTCTTCAAACTGAAGAACAACACGTTCTTTCACTTCATTGATCGCAGCTTCACGAGCATGTTTTTCATGAACTTGAATAGCTGCATTTAATTCTGTTTCACAAATTTCGCGAATTTGTTTTTCTAATTCAGCATCAAGTTCATGAAGTTGAATTTTCATTTTTTCTTTTCCAATTTGTGCTACTATCTCTTCTTGGAATGCAATTAATTTTTTAATTTCTTCATGACCAAACATAATTGCTTCAAGCATTACTTCTTCTGGCACTTCATTAGCTCCAGCTTCAACCATGTTAATTGCATCTTTCGTTCCAGCAACTGTTAAATGAATGTCACTGTTTTCAGCTTGCTCAACAGTTGGATTAATAATAAATTCGCCATTTATACGACCAACTACAACTCCAGCAATTGGTCCGTTAAAAGGAATGTCAGATACGCATAGAGCTAGTGAACTACCAAACATAGCAGCCATTTCTGATGAACAATCTTGATCAACGCTCATTACCATACTGATTACTTGTACTTCATTACGGAATCCATCTGCAAATAATGGTCGAATTGGGCGGTCAATTAGTCGACTCGCTAATATTGCTTTTTCACTCGGTCTACCTTCACGTTTAATAAATCCACCAGGGATTTTACCTACTGCATATAAACGCTCTTCGTAGTTTACTGTTAATGGGAAAAAGCTAACTTTTTTAGGTTCCTTTGATGCAGTTGCTGTTGCTAATACGACTGTATCTTCGTATCTTACTAAAACTGCTCCATTTGCTTGCTTTGCTAATTGTCCTACTTCAACAGTAAGAGTTTTACCAGCAAGCTCCGTGGAAAAAACGTGCTTTTGTTGTTCCATATGGTATAAATACCCCTCTCTAATTTACAATTCAAAGTCTAAACTAATTATGTAAAAAAATCGTATATTCTCTATTATCTCCTATGTTTAGTAAAGAAATCAACTAACGAGAAAAAGAGAATAAATATTTATAAATTTAAAATTCATTTGATCAGTAATTTTAAATCGATATGTATAAGAAAAAGCGGGAAGAATCCCGCTTTTTCTTAAAGTATCAAATTAATACTCGAATTAACGACGTAAACCTAATTTGTTAATTAATTCACGGTAACGAGTAATGTCTTTGTTACGTAAGTAGTTAAGTAAGTTACGACGCTTACCAACCATTTTCAATAAACCACGACGAGAGTGGTGATCTTTTTTGTGAGTACGTAAGTGCCCATTTAAAGAGTTAATGTTTTCAGTTAAAACTGCAATTTGAACTTCTGGAGAACCAGTATCGTTCGCATGAGTTTTGTAAGTGCTGATAATTTCGTTTTTACGTTCTTGAGTTAATGCCATGTTTTTTCACCTCATAATAATATTGTTGAACACCTATCACCTAGCAGTCGTCGGTGAATCGATTTGCCAAGCAACGGTTTTTCAAGTACTTTAATAATATTACATTGTTTTAATTATAAAAGCAAGTATTCTAAATTAGTTATTCTCGAAAATAACTTTTTACTGTTTCACGATCTTTTTGTAATTGATCGATTAACTCATTTATACCATTAAACTTCTTTTCATCACGTATTCTAGCATACCAAAAAATTTCAACTTCTTTTCCGTATATATCTTCATTAAATTCAAAAATATTTACTTCAATTGTTTGTTTTTGGAACTCATGATAGAAAGTTGGTTTGTATCCAATATTACACATACCTTCATATAATTCACCGTTAACAATACATTTTACAGCATAAACACCTACTGAAGGTAATGCATACGGAATGGAAACAGAAATATTAGCTGTCGGAAATCCAATTGTTCGACCACGTTTGTCACCATCTACAACGATACCTTTAATTTGATACTGTCTGCCAAGTAAGTGGGTAGCTTCTTCCATTTCACCAGCTTTTATCGCTTGTCTAATTCGTGTTGAGCTTACCTTCTCATCGTCTAAAACGAATTTTGAAATTGTTGATTGAGTAAATTCACCTCTAGAATGAAATGGTAAGGACTCCATATTCCCTTTACCATATTTTCCAAATGAAAAATCAAATCCAGCAACAACATGTTTTGCATTTAATGAAATAATGTATTGATCAACAAATTCTTGTGGTAGTAGGGAAGCAAATTCCTCTGAAAATTCAACAACAAATAATTGGTCTACACAAAGTTTCTCCATCCACTTCACTTTTAGCTCCAAAGGTGTCAAATAAGAAATCGCATCATCACGATTTCCGAGAATTGCAGATGGATGTGGATCGAATGTCATCACTGATAATAATAATCCTTTTTCATCCGCAATTTCTTTGGCAGTTTTTATGACTTGTTGATGACCTTTATGTACTCCATCAAAAAAGCCAAGTGCTAAGACCGTTTCTTTACAATCTTCTTTTTTTATTGAATGAGGATGGGTGATTTTTATTATTTTTGTCATATTTATCACCTTTTCTATAATCAAGTCTCTTTTCCCATTATAGAACAATGAATAAAATTTATATAGTTTTTTCTATTGGTTATGAAATACTCTTGTCGGTTTAATTACATTATTATTTTTAGGATTTGGGGTGTACATTGCAATAATTCTATTATTTTCGTTGTAAACTGCAATATATTCTCCTTCTTTACAGTTCATCGTATTCGGAAAAAATCCACCATTAAATACTCTAACCTCTTCATTTGCATTCACATTTAGACGTGGATACTCATTAAGAGCTTGCTCCATCGATAACATTACATGATCTAAAGTAAAACCATTAGCATTTTCTTCTAATTCAGCAAATGTAATGCAATCATCAATCGTAAATGCGCCTGCTTTTGTTCTAGTTAAATAAGACATATGAGCAGGGAACCCTAAAAGCTCACCAATTTGAACAGCTAAAGTTCTAATATATGTACCTTTACTACAGAAAACTTCAAATTTAAAAGAAATTGTATCACCTTCGAATACTTCTCGATCATCAAGTAAAATTATTTCAAATATTGTAACCGTTCTAGTTGGACGTTCTACTTCGATTCCAGCCCTAGCGTATTCATATAGCTTTTTGCCATTTACTTTTACAGCAGAGTACATAGGAGGAGTTTGACTAATCTCTCCTGTTAATTGATTTAATACATTTAAAATTTCTTCACGAGTAATAACTCGATCAACCTTCTTTTGATCAATAATTTCACCATGAGCATCCTCAGTTGTTGTAGAAAACCCTAAAGTAATTTCACCAATATATTTCTTCCGATCATCGGTTAAATACGGTATTAGCTTTGTAGCTTCACCTACACATATCGGTAAGACACCCGTTACTTCTGGATCAAGGGTTCCTGTATGACCGACTTTTTTTGTCTTTAAAATCTTTCTAATTTTAAAGACACAATCATGAGAGGTAAGACCCGCTGGTTTATTCAGTGCAATTACACCATTCATCTTATCACCTATTGTTTATTTTTTAGCATGATGAAAAATGGATAGACGAATCACTCGCCTATCCATTCATTATCAGTTATTCTCTTTATTAATTTGAGTTAGCAATGTCTCAATTCGATTACCATAATCGACTGATTCATCAAATTCAAAAATTAATTCTGGCGTCTTACGTAAACGAATACGCTGACCAATTTCAGAACGAATAAATCCTTTTGCTTTCGCTAATCCAATTAATGTATTTTGACGTTGTTCATCGTCACCTAATACTGAAATATAGACTTTAGCTTGTTGAAGGTCACCAGTTACTTGAACATCAGTAACGGTTACGAAGCCGATTCTTGGATCTTTAATTTTTCTACCGATAATCTCACCAAGTTCTTTCTTCATTTGTTCCCCAACACGATGTGCTCTTACTTTCATACTTTCACCTCAATCTTACAAAGCAAAACAATTCGTGCTTTCATACAATTAGTTTAACTAATTGTATAAATTATTATTTATTATGCTGAACTTATTCATTTGTGATAAGTCCATTATTTATTTCCAGTTCTAAATCATCTTCTAAAAGAAGATAATATGATGTCTAGTTCCAAAAGCTAGCTCTTCGGTAATATCCCAACTACTTTCGAAGTGGACAAACCACCACTTCTTCAAGTAGTCGGAGATATTCCCTTCAGAGCTGGGCAAGCTTTTTCCACATTTCGTTATTTACGTTTAATTTCTTCCATTACGTAAGCTTCGATTACGTCGCCTTCTTTAATATCATTGTATTTCTCGATCGTGATCCCACATTCGTAGTTTGTCGCTACTTCTTTAACGTCATCTTTGAAACGTTTTAATGTGTCTAATTGACCTTCGAATACAACGATACCATCACGAATTAAACGAACACCGCTGTCACGAGTGATTTTTCCATCAGTTACATAACATCCAGCAATTGTACCAACTTTTGATACTTTGAATACTTGACGAACTTCTGCTTGACCGATTACTTTCTCTTCAAACTCTGGGTCTAACATACCTTTCATCGCAGATTCAATTTCTTCAATTGCTTTGTAAATAATACGGTGTAATCGAATATCTACATTTTCTAAATCTGCAGTACGTTTTGCATTTACATCAGGTCGTACGTTGAAACCAATAATAATCGCATTAGATGCAGAAGCTAAAATTACATCAGACTCAGTAATTGCACCAGCGCCTGTGTGGATGATTTTAACTTTTACGCCTTCTACTTCAATTTTTTGTAATGAAGCAGCCATCGCTTCAACAGAACCTTGAACGTCTGCTTTTACAATTAGGTTAATTTCTTTTACATTACCTTCTTGAATTTGAGCAAATAAATCTTCAAGAGATAATTTTGAGCTTTCATTACGTTGTTGAAGAACTGCTTTTGAAGCACGTGCTTCTCCAACTTGACGTGCGCGTTTTTCATCAGCAAATACCATAAAACGGTCACCAGCTTGAGGCACTTCATTTAAACCAGTAATTTCAACTGGAGTAGATGGGCCAACCTCTTTAATTCGACGACCTAAGTCATTTACCATTGCACGTACACGACCAAATGAAGTACCAACTACAATTGGATCTCCAACTTTTAATGTACCATTTTGAACTAATAAAGTTGCAACTGCACCTTTACCTTTATCTAATTCAGCTTCAATTACAGTACCAAGTGCTTTACGTGTAGGGTTAGCTTTATATTCTTCTACTTCACTAACTAAAAGAATCATTTCAAGTAACTGATCAACACCGTTACCGTTTAATGCTGAAATAGGAACAAAGATTGTGTCTCCACCCCATGCTTCTGATACAATACCGTGTTCAGTTAATTCCTGCATTACACGATCTGGGTTTGCAGATTCTTTATCCATTTTATTCACAGCAATAATAATAGGTACTTCTGCTGCTTTTGCGTGATTGATTGCTTCTACTGTTTGAGGCATAACACCGTCATCAGCTGCTACAACGATAATTGTAATATCAGTAACTTGTGCTCCTCGTGCACGCATTGTAGTAAATGCTGCGTGACCAGGCGTATCTAAGAACGTAATTTTCTTTCCTTCGATTTCTACTTGGTAAGCACCGATATGTTGTGTAATTCCACCTGCTTCTCCAGCAGTAACCTTTGATTTACGAATATAGTCAAGTAAAGTAGTTTTACCATGGTCAACGTGACCCATAATCGTTACAACTGGTGGACGTTCTTGTAGACTAGCTTCATCATCAGCTTCATCAATAAAGCCTTCGAAATCTGTTTCATCAACAATAACTTCCTCTTCAACTTCAACTCCGTAGTCACTTGCTAATAATTCGATAGTGTCTTTATCAAGGTCTTGGTTGATTGTCGCCATAATGCCTAACATAAATAATTTTTTAATTAATTCTGATGGTTCTTTACCTAATTTTTTTGCAAGCTCAGATACTTTTAATGAGCCTGAGAATATTATTTTATTTGAGGTGTTCTCGGTTGAGTTATTTTTATGATTCATATTTTGGTTGCCTTTCTTTATCCCTGTCGTTTGTCGATCTTCAATTTGACTGCTTTGCTTTTGGCTATCAGTCTTTTTCTTTTTATTACTGTTCTTTTTTGATTTTACTTTCGTATCTTCTAATTGATAATCTACTTCGTCATCAAGTTCTTCACTAGCTTCTACATTAAATGCAGGAATTACCTTAAAAGAAGATTTAGAGACAGCTTTTTGGGGTTGTTTTATCTCTACAGACTTTGGTTGAAAACTCTTATTTAATTTTTCAACAATATCCTCTGCAATTGTGGCCATATGATTCTTTACTTCGATTTTTAAATCCTTGAGTCTTTCAATAATTTCCTTACTTGAAACATTTTGCTTTTTAGCATACTCATAAATTCTAATTTTCGTCATACGTTCACCCCCAGATTAGTCCATTAATTTAATAATGTCTGAAGTTTTGTTGCAAATCCTTGATCAGTAATTGCAACGACCACTCGAGCGTCTTTCCCAATAGCGTGCCCTAATTCAAAGCGATTTTCAACATAACAAAGTGGAGTATTGTAAAAAGTTGTCTTGTCTTTTATTTTCTTCGCAGTTAAATCGGAAGCATCCTTTGACAAAATAACTAATTTTGCTCTTTTTTGTTGGACTTCTTTTACAACTAACTCTTCGCCTGAAACCACTTTACGAGCTCTAGCTGCAAGTCCTAATAAAGACAATCCTTTGTTTGTCATGCTTTTTCCTTTTCAATATAGGCTAAAAGTTCTTCATATAAACTAACATCAATTTTAGCGTTTAATTGCTGTTCTAAAGTATTTTTTTGCTGCGCTTGTTTTACAACTTCAACAGATTTTGTTAAGTAAGCCCCACGACCCGATTTTTTTCCACTTGGATCAATGGATACTTCTCCTTCTTTAGAACGAACAATTCTGATTAATTCTTTTTTTGGTTTCATTTCTTGTGTTACAACACACTTACGTAAAGGAATTTTTCGATTCATGAGTTTACTCACTCCTCATTAAAGTCGTCAGCGTAAGCATCGAAATCATCATTAGATACAGATACTTCTTGCGCTGGTGATGTATAGTCAATACCAATTTTATCTGCATCAGACTGTGATTTAATATCAATTTTCCAACCAGTTAAACGCGCAGCTAATCTAGCATTTTGACCTCTTTTTCCAATTGCAAGAGATAATTGGTGATCTGGTACTACTACTGTAGTTGCTTTTTCTTCTTCATTTACTAAAACTCTAATAACTTGAGATGGACTTAATGCATTTGCAACAAATTCAACTGGATCTGAAGACCAACGTACAATATCAATTTTTTCACCTTTTAATTCATTAACAATTGATTGTACACGTTGACCTTTTTGACCTACACAAGCACCAACTGGATCTAAATCAGGGTTACTTGTATATACTGAAATCTTAGAACGGTCGCCTGCTTCACGTGCTACTGAACGAATTTCTACAACACCATCATAAATTTCAGGTACTTCTGTTTCAAATAAACGCTTTAATAATCCAGGGTGAGTACGTGATACAAAAATTTGTGGACCTTTTGATGTTTTTTCAACTTTTGTAACAAATACTTTAATGCGATCATGGATTCTGTATTTCTCAGTTGGAATTTGTTCTGTTACAGGAAGTACTGCTTCAATTTTACCTAAGTTAACATAAATTGCGCGTGAATCAATACGTTGAACTGTACCTGTCATCATATCTTCTTGGCGGTCAATATATTCTGAATAAATTACACCGCGTTCTGCTTCACGAACTCTTTGTGTTACTACTTGTTTAGCAGTAGTTGCAGCAACTCGTCCAAAGTCTTTAGGTGTTACTTCTAATTCAATAATATCTCCTACCATAAAGTTTGGATTATGTTGTTGTGCTTCTTCAACTGTAATTTCTAAGCGTGTATCAAACACATTGCTAACTACTTCTTTTCTTGCAAAAACGCGAATTGAACCGTTATGTAGGTTAAAATCAACTCGAACATTTTGTGCTTGATTAAAATTACGTTTATATGCTGAAATTAAAGCCGCTTCAATTGCTTCAATTACTACATCTTTACTAATTCCTTTTTCTCTTTCAATTATTTCTAATGCTGTTAATAACTCCGAACTCATTAAAAGTACCCCCTACTTAAAAAAACGTAACAGCAAGTCTTGCACTTGCGATTTTTGGTGTTGGAATTGTAATCATTTTTTTTCTTGTTTTAATTGTTAACTCTAATTGAACTTCCTCTGACGTGTAGGAAATTAATTTCCCTTCAAATTTCTTTTCGTCAAGGATGGGTTCGTAAGTTTTAATGAAAACTTGTTTTCCAATTGCTTTTATAAAATCTTGTTCTTTCTTTAAAGGACGCTCAGCACCTGGTGATGAAACATCTAAAAAATATAGGTTTTCAATTGGATCTTTTTCATCTAAGACTTCACTTAGTCTTTCACTTACTGCAGCACATTGCTCCAAATCAATTCCAGACTCACTATCTATAAATACTCGAAGGAACCAGTCTTTTCCTTCTTTTACGTATTCTACATCAACTAACTCTAATCCTAGTTGTTCAATTATTGGTTGTGCTAATTCTGATACAACCTCTGTGACTTTCTTACTCAAGAAGTATCCTCCTTCCAAACATTACAAGATGAAAATTCCCTGCTATTTAGCAGGGAAATTATCTTTAGTATTTCCAATTTACGCAATTATTGTAACTTAAAATTCAAGTTCCAAACTACGTAAGAGATGAATTGGGTCATAAGGGTAATAAGAAAGAGCAGGTTGCCCCTGCTCTTCAAGAAAAAATCCCGTGCTAAATTACATCTGTATCTACTATACCATATTTCCCAAGTTTTGCAAACTGTTAAAAGCCATCGAAAAGTGATAATTGGTTTTGATCAGGTAAGTTTTGTAAACAGCCTTGTTTATCTAAATACTCTAATACTGTTTTTGAAATTTTACTTCTTTGTTGTAAGTCTTCTTTCGAAAGGAATTCTCCGTCTTCTCTAGATGCAACAATATTTTTAGCCGCATTCGTCCCTAATCCAGGAATCGAATTAAACGGCGGGATTAATTTGTTGCCATTTACTAAAAATTCATCTGCACTTGATCGATATAAATCCATTTTTTCAAATGAATAACCTCTTTCACACATTTCCAATGCTAACTCAAGTACAGTCATTAAACTTCGCTCTTTTACTGATGCATCTAATCCTTTTATCGCAATTTCTTCAATTTTAGCTTTAATCGTACTTGGACCAGCAATCATTGCTTCGATATCGAAATCTTCAGCTCGTACTGTAAAATATGCAGCATAATAAAGAATCGGATGGTGAACTTTGAAATATGCAATTCGTACTGCCATTAAAACATATGCTGCAGCGTGGGCTTTTGGGAACATGTACTTAATTTTTTTACATGAATCAATATACCAAGCAGGTACTTTATTATTTCTCATTTCTTCTTCCCACTCTGCAGGTACGCCCTTACCTTTACGAACAGATTCCATTATTTTAAATGCTAATGAAGGCTCTAATCCTTGATATATTAAATAAACCATGATGTCGTCACGACAACCAATTACTTCAGAAAGTGTACAAGTTCCACTGTTAATTAATTCAGATGCATTTCCTAGCCATACATCTGTACCATGTGATAAACCAGAAATTTGAACTAGTTCTGAGAATGTAGATGGTTTCGTATCTTCTAACATTTGACGAACGAATTTTGTTCCGAATTCAGGAATTCCATAAGTACCTGTCTTACAGCCTATTTGTTCCTCTGAAACGCCTAAAGGTTCTGGTCCGGCAAATATTTTCATAACTTCAGGGTCATCGGTTGGAATCGTTTTTGGATCGATTCCACTTAAGTCTTGAAGCATACGAATAACGGTAGGATCATCGTGTCCAAGAATATCTAGTTTTAATAAATTATCATGGATTGAATGGAAATCAAAATGTGTTGTTTTCCATTCAGACTTTACATCATCAGCTGGGAACTGAATCGGTGAAAAATCATAAATGTCCATATAATCTGGAACTACTATAATTCCACCTGGATGCTGTCCAGTTGTTCTTTTCACACCTGTACATCCCATAGCTAATCGATCATATTCAGCACCACGTAAATTTAGATTATGATCATTTGCATACCCTCTTACATAACCGTATGCTGTCTTATCAGCTACAGTCCCGATTGTACCTGCACGATAGACATAGTCCTCACCGAAAAGTACTTTTGTATAATTGTGAGCAGTTGGTTGGTATTCACCGCTGAAATTCAAATCGATATCAGGAACCTTATCTCCTTTAAATCCAAGGAAGGTTTCGAAAGGAATATCATGACCATCTTTTTTATATGCAGTACCACATTCTGGACAATCTTTGTTCGGTAAATCGAATCCAGAACCTACAGATCCATCATTGAAAAACTCAGAGTGCTTACAATTTGGACAGACGTAATGTGGTGGAAGTGGATTTACTTCCGTTATTTCTGTCATGGTCGCCACTAATGATGAACCTACAGATCCCCTTGAACCGACTAGGTACCCATCATCTAATGATTTTTTTACAAGTTTATGCGAAATCAAGTAAATTACGGCAAAACCATGTCCAATAATACTTTTTAACTCTTTCTCAAGACGGGCTTCTACAATTTCTGGTAATTGCTCTCCGTAAATAGATCTTGCCATTTGATAGCTCATATCACGAACTTCATCTTCAGCACCTTCAATTTTTGGAGTATATAAGTCATCCTTAATTGGTTTAATATCTTCAATTAAACTAGCAATTTTTTGAGTATTTGTTACGACTATTTCTTTTGCTTTTTCTTCTCCTAAAAATGCGAATGAAGATAGCATCTCATTAGTTGTTCTAAAATGAACATCTGGTAATCGATGTCGATTTAATGGATTTGCTCCACCTTGAGAACCAACTAAAATTTTTCGATAAATTTGGTCTTCTTTTTGTAAGTGATGAACGTTACCAGTACCAACAACAATTTTTTCTACCTTTTCAGCCATTTTTACAAGCTTTGAAATTACTTCTCTCAAATGTTGTTCATTTCGAACAATTTCTAATTCCACTAAATGTAAAAGTGTCTCTGGCGGCATTACTTCTATATAATCATAAAACTCCATTAGCTTTTCTGCTTCTTCAGGAGATTTTTGAACACTTGCCTCAAAAACTTCACCTTTATCACATGCAGATCCGACTAATATTCCTTCGCGATGTTTCACTAATAATGATCTAGGAACCCTTGCAACTCGATGATGATAATGGATATGAGAATAGGAAACAATTTTAAACAAGTTTTTTAATCCAGTTTCATTCGTAGCTAATAGAGTTGCATGTGATGGTCTTGCTCGTTTATAAGCATCGCCTTTCCCCATATTATTATTTAGCTCGTCATGATAATACATATCCTGCTCTGCTGCATCTTTCAGCATTTTTAGGAGTAAGAAGCCAGTGGCCTCAGCATCGTAAATCGCTCTATGATGTTGTGTTAAGTTAATATCGAATTTTTTACAGAGTGTATTTAATCGAAAGTTTTTAAAATCTGGATACAAAGTTCTAGCTAACTCAAGCGTATCAATTACACCGTTATTTGTAATTCCAATTTCATATTTTTTAAAGCCCATTTGAATAAAGCCCATATCAAATGAAGCATTATGAGCTACTAGTATATCGTCACCCATCCACTCTTTAAACTCACGAAGTACTACATCAACATTTGGGGCATCTTTTACCATTTCGTCAGTAATTCCCGTCAATTCAATCGTAGTTGCAGATAGTGGATGATGTGGATTTGCAAACCGTTCAAATCGGTCAATGATTTCACCTTTATGAATCTTTACAGCAGCTAACTCGATGATCGTATCATAAACTGCAGAAAGACCTGTTGTCTCTACGTCAAATACAACATAGGTTGCTTCCTCTAATGAAATATGAGATGGATTATATGCTGTTGGTACACCATCATTTACTAGATTTATTTCAACGCCATATAGTATTTTTACACCGTGTTTTTTACCTGCTCCAAATGCTTCAGGGAAGGATTGAACAACTGCATGATCCGTTATTGCAATTGCTTCATGTCCAAACTTACCTGCTTGTTTGACTAAATCACCTGCTGAAACGACTGAATCCATTTGGCTCATATGTGTATGAGCGTGTAACTCAATTCTACGCTCTCCTTCTTTTGCTTCGTCCTTGCGTTCATCTGGAGTAATTTCATTTATATCATTTGCAATCATGACTAAATCACGTACAAATGTATCGTTTTGTACTGATCCTCTTACTTTTACCCACATACCCTTTTTAATTTTATTTAACATTGGGATATCTTCTTTATCTCTAGAGAACATTTTGACTAGTATCGAGCTCGTGTAATCAGTTATTTTAAATGTAATTAAGACACGGCCACTCTTAAGTTCACGAATTTCAGAATCGAATACATATCCTTGAAGAACTACCCGTTTTTCTTCTTCAATGATTGACGAGATCGTATTAATTTCAGTTTCCTTAATATAATATCCAACAACAAGAGGACCCTGAGGCTCATCTCCTTCAGCTTCTTCAGCAGCTTCTTTCTTTTCTAATTCAACAAGTACTTCCATCGCACGCTTGCGATCTTCTTCAGCTTTTTTCTCAAGAAACTCAGTTTTTTCTTCAACATTATCTTTTATCGTATTCTCAAAAAACAACTTAGGAAAACCTACTTTTTGATATAAATCTTGCAGCTGAGGAACGTATCGATTTGTAAAAGCATTCTCTTCAATTAGACTATTTAAATCGATCATTACTTTATTATTTTCAACTGAAGGTTGGGCAGATTCAATATGTTGTAATATAGGGGATTTCGATTCAACAGATTGAATCATAAATGACCAATAATCAATTACCTTTTGTTCATCTATTTTTGGATTTTCTGTATTAATTACAACTGAAACATCTGCTATATGTTTAAAAGTTCTTAATAAACTTGTTACAAATACTTGAAATGTTGCAAAAGGTAAAACATTTTCTATTTTAAAAGTAAACTGCCATTTTTTTTCGCTTTTATTTACTTCAAGATTTACGATTTCCCCATTTTTAAAGTACAGGTCTCTCATATCTTGGGGAAATTGAAGCTGATCTAATAATAGCTGAAACCGCTCCTGACGTGTTTGTCCCATTTTTTCACCAACCTTATTATATAAATTGCAGTATATGTGTAAAAAAAATCGAAAGTACCTCTAAAAATAAGAGGTACTTTTTATTTGTGTGCGATTCCCGTAAGGTGTCGCTTCCACTTTTATTTTATTTTAACATATTTATTTCATTCACAAGGTTAGAAATTTCTACTTCTTTACTAACTTCTCCATCTCTTGTTTTAAGTTCTACAATTCCTTCTGCAGCTTTTTTACCAACAACTACACGAACAGGAATTCCGAAAAGATCAGCGTCTGCAAATTTCACACCTACACGTTCATTTCGGTCATCTAATAATACATCTTGTCCAATCTCTTTTAATGTTTTATAAATATCGTCTGCTAAATTTACTTGCTCTTCATTCTTTGTATTTACAGTAATGACATGTACATCAAAAGGAGCTAGATTTTTAGGCCATACAATACCTTTCTCATCATTATATTGCTCTACAATTGCAGCTAATGTACGAGATACACCGATTCCATAGCATCCCATAATGATCGGATTCGATTTACCATTTTCATCAAGGAATGTTGCATTCATAGACTCAGAATATTTTGTACCTAATTTGAATACATGACCTACTTCAATACCTTTTGCGAATGAAATAGTTCCTTTACCGTCTGGTGATAAGTCACCTTCTTGAATAAATCTTAAGTCTACGAAATCTTTAACATTATAGTCTCTATTTACAGTTACGTTAATGTAGTGATAGCCTTCTTCATTTGCTCCACAGCAACCATTTACAATACCTTTAATTGCATTATCCGCTAATACTAGTAAATCAGATTTTACTCCAATTGGACCTAATGATCCTATTTCACAGTTCATTAGTTCTTTTACTTCTTCTTTAGAAGCAAGCTCTACTGAATGTGCACCTAAATAATTCTTTAATTTAATATCGTTGATTTCGTGGTCACCACGAGCAAGTACTAATACAAAACTTTCATCTGCTTTGAAAATAATTGATTTAATGCTTTTTTCAATCGGTAAGTTTAAGAATTCAATTACTTCATCGATTGTTTTTTGATTTGGCGTTTCTACTTTTTGAACTTCTTCTAATTTCTCATCAGATGGTTCGTAATTCGTCACAACTGGCGCCATTTCAATATTTGCTGCATAGCTAGATTGATTTGAAAATGCGATTGTATCTTCACCAATGTCAGATAATACCATGAATTCATGCGTATCTTTTCCACCCATCGCTCCTGAATCAGCAACAACCGCTCTGAAATTTAATCCACAACGAGTAAATACGTTGCTATAAGCTGTAAATAAACGATCATATACTTCATCCAAGCTTTCTTGTGATGCATGGAAAGAATATGCATCTTTCATTAAAAATTCACGCCCGCGAAGTAGTCCAAAACGAGGACGTTTTTCATCACGGAATTTTGATTGTACTTGATAAAGTGTAATCGGTAATTTTTTATATGATTTTAATTCATCGCGAATAATGGAAGTAACAACTTCCTCGTGAGTCGCCCCTAATGCAAATCCTCTACCGTGACGATCTCTTAAACGCATTAGTTCTGGACCAAAATTATCCCAACGACCTGATTCTTCCCATAATTCTTGTGCCTGCATTGATGGCATTAACATTTCCATCGCACCGGCATTATTCATTTCTTCTCGAACGATATTTGCTACTTTTTGAAGAACTTTATTTCCTAAAGGTAAGAAACTATATATACCAGATGCATTTTGTCTAATAAAACCTGCTCTTAATAATAATTGATGGCTTTTAATATCTGCATCTGATGGTACTTCACGAAGAGTTGGACTATATACGATACTTTGTTTCAAAAGGATTCACCTCATATTTTTCTTTAATTCTTATATTCTTTTTAATAATTTTTTGTAAAAATAGATGTTGTAATTGACTTGAAATTTACATGAAACAATACATACAAACAACGAATCTAAAAAAGAGCTTTGTAAGATAAGAATCCGCTCCCACTTAAAACGGGCTAATTGACAATCAATATGTCACTAAGCCCGTTTTATAAGCAAGTAAGTCGCGGATTCTTTAAACAAAATTCATAAAATTACACGTTTAAATTAAACAGAGCTTCTTATAAGAAAAATCTTTTAATATCGTTCCAAGTTACGATGATCATTAATAACATTAAAAGCGCAAAACCAATAAAGTGAACGACACCTTCTTTTTGGCGATCTATTGGTCGACCTCTTAATGCTTCTATTGCAAAAAATGTTAGTCTTCCTCCATCAAGAGCTGGTAATGGTAATAAATTCATAATACCAAGGTTGATACTTAAAAATGCTGCCCATTTCATTAAGTAGAAGATACCTGATTGTGCAGCTTGATCTGTTACTTGATAAATACCAACTGGACCAGAAAGATTATTGATTGAGAATTGACCAGATACTAAATGACCAACTGCTAATACAATTTCTTTTGTCCATCCAATTGTTTCAGTTATACCATATTTAACCGAAGAAAAAACATTCTTTTCAACAGGTGCATATACACCGATTAAACCATTAACTTTATGATCGATTGTTTCTGATTTTGGAGTGATTGGAATCGATATAACTTTGTTATCTCTTTTCACTTTAAATAATAATTCTTTACTTGGGCTTTCTCTAACAATTTTAACTACTTCTGCCCATTTTGAAACTTCTTTATTATCAATTGATAAAACAATGTCGCCTTCTTTTAGACCAGCAGTTTGTGCTGGACCTTTTGGAAGTAATTCACCAATTTTAGCATCATTTATTGGAGTTCCTTGAAGTAATCCCAATAAAATAAAAATCACTAAAGCTAGAACAAAATTCATCATTGGGCCTGCAAAAATGGCAATCGCTCTTTTTCCTACTGATTTACTATTAAATTGTCGGTTATACGGAGCAATCTGGTGACCTTGTCCTTCACTATAAATGAACGCTTTTTCATTTACATTGAATTTTGATACACCTTCAGTTCCTTCTTCAGTACCAATGATTTCTAACTTATGCTCTAAATCTATTGAATCAACTTCAACAAAACGAAGATCTTGGAAACGATCAAACTGATCAACTACAATTTTAGTAACTTCACCGATTGAGCTAAATTGTAAACCGATATGTGATCCAGGCTTTACTTGTACCATTTCTGGATCTTCTCCAGCATAACGAACATAACCACCAAGCGGCAATAATCTTATTGTGTATGTAGTTTCATTTCGATAAAATGAGAAAACCTTTGGACCAAATCCAATTGCAAATTCTCTACATAATATACCAGCACGTTTTGCAAAATATAGATGTCCTAGTTCATGAAAAAATACAAGTGCGCCAAAAATTACAACAAACGCTATAACTGTATTCATGTAATTACCACCCTTACTTTATTAGTGATGAAACGAATTGTCTTGTTTGATCATCAATGTTACGAATTTCTTCTAATGAAGGTTTACTTATTACATTGTGTTTTTCAAGAGCGTTTTCTATTAAATTCTCAATTTGTAAGAATGATATTTTATTCTGTAAAAAAGCAGCTACCGCTTCCTCATTTGCTGCATTTAATACAGTTGGTAAACTACCGCCAACTTTTCCTGCTTGATAAGCATAATCCAAACATTTAAACCTGTTAAAATCCATCTCTTGGAAATGAAGTGTCCCAAATTTAATTAAATCTAATGGCTTATGATTATTAATTGGTTTTCTTGAAGGATAGTTTAGTGCATAGGCAATCGGTACTCTCATATCAGGTGTTCCTAATTGTGCCATTACACTTCCGTCATCGAATTCAATCATAGAGTGAATAACACTTTCTCTATGAAGTACTACATCAATTTTTTCATATGGCATATTAAATAGCCAATGTGCTTCAATCACTTCTAATCCTTTATTCATCATTGTAGCTGAATCAATTGTAATCTTTGCACCCATTGACCAATTTGGATGGTTTAGAGCATCTTCAATTGTAACATCCTTTAATTGTTCTCTTGTTTTATCTCTAAAACTACCACCTGAAGCTGTGATGATTAATTTATGTATTTCACTAGGGTTTTCACCATTTAAACATTGATAGATTGCTGAATGCTCACTATCTACTGGTAATATTGAGACACCATATTTTTCTGCTTCAGCCATTACTATATGGCCTGCTGTTACTAATGTCTCTTTATTCGCTAGTGCGATTGTTTTACCATTTTGGATTGCTTTCATAGTGGGAACTAAACCTACACTTCCAACAACAGCGTTAACAAGTATTGTACTGTCTTCATGGACTGCAACTTCGATGAGACCTTCTTCACCATATAACACTTTAGTTTCCGATGGGATGCCTAAGCTCGTCAGTTTTTCAGCCTCTTCTTTACCTGCAACTGAAACTAGTTTTGGTTTAAATTCTAAAATAATCTTATATAACTCATCAATATTTCTCCCAGCTGAACACGCGACTAATTTAAAATCATTTGATTGATTTCTAATAATATCGAGTGTTTGTATACCGATTGAACCAGTTGCTCCGAGTAAGCTGATTTTCTTCATTTTCATATGTCTCCTTAAATACAAAAACTAATACTATAATGTAAATAGTAAATAGACTATTGGCAATGTGAAAATGATACTATCAAATCTGTCTAAAATCCCACCATGACCAGGTAATAATTTTCCTGAGTCTTTAACACCGTAGTACCTTTTATATGCAGATTGTACGAGATCACCTAATTGACCAAAAATCGAAACAAGAACAGCTACTAATACTAAATATAGTATTGAATGATTTAACGTTAACATAATCGATAAAATTACTGCAACTACTACAGCACAAATAATTCCACCTATCGAACCTTCAATTGTTTTATTAGGACTAATATCTGGCCAAAGTTTTGTTTTACCTGTGGCTTTCCCAATAAAATATGCACCCGAATCAGTTGCCCAAATTACGAATAATGGGAAGAAGAAGTATGAAATTCCCATATTTCTCATCTCGTACATATAATGAAATCCGAATCCTACATATAAACTACTTAGTACTACAAAAGAAGCATCTTCAAAAGTAAATGTATTCTTTGTAATTACCGTATATGATAAAAGTAAAAGGATTAGTACTATTGAAATTTCAGTTTTACCGATTTCTACAGGAAAAATCCTATTTGATAAGTCATTTGGTGTAATTGCTACCCATGTTAAGATTAATCCAAGAACAGTTTGTGCACTAGATAAATTAAACTTTTTCATTTTAATCAATTCAAAATAGCCGATTGTGCCAAGTGCAAATACAAGTAAACCAAACGGCCATTCACCAAATATTACTAATCCTAAAAATAATGCTCCAGCTATAACTCCTGTTATAATACGCTGTTTCAAGTTCGTTCACCGCTTTCTTAAATACCACCATATCTTCTTGCTCGATTTTGATATTCTTTTACCGCATCAATTAAACATTCTTCGGTAAAATCGGGCCATAATACATCTGTAAAATATAGTTCAGAATAAGCAATTTGCCAAAGCATAAAATTACTAATCCTTAATTCACCACTTGTTCTAATTAACAAATCTGGATCTTTAAAATCACTAGTCATTAAATAACCATTAAACAAGTCTTCATTAATTTCTTCTTTATTTATTTTATTATCCAATACATCAGAAGAAATCTTTTTAACTGCAGAAATAATTTCGTCTCTTGATCCATAATTTAGGGCAAAATTTAATACCATACCCGTATTATTTTTAGTTTCCTCTACTGCCCTTAATACTGCATCTGTTGTATAGCTTGGTAATTGCTCTTTATTTCCAGTTAATCTTACCTGCACATTTTCTTCGATTAATTCAGGTAAAAATGTACCTAGAAATTCTTGTGGTAATTTCATTAAGAATTCTACTTCAGTTTTAGGCCTTTTCCAATTCTCAGTTGAAAAAGCATATAGAGTTAAAGTCTTTACGCCTAGTTTACTCGCAGTTCTTGCAATTTTTCGAACTACTTTCATTCCCTCATAGTGTCCCTTAACCCTTGGTAGATTCCTCTTTTGTGCCCATCTACCATTACCATCCATTATTATTGCAACATGCTCAGGAATTACTCCGTCGACCCCATTTAATTGCGAACTTGGAGGTACATTTTTCTCTTCTTTTTTCCTTTTAAAAAAAGAAATTAATTTAAACATCTTTAATCCTCCGTTTAAGTATATCTAATTAAAGCATTGAGTAAAAAAACCCCCTTAAACAGAGGGTCTTTTTACTCAAAGCGCTTAGTTTATTTAATTATAATGCAATAATGAAATTATGTAATAGCATAATATGAAAAATTCATTATTTTTCTAAGCGCTAGTAAGATATACCTTGCAATGCAGTATTAAACTTCCATTATCTCTTTTTCTTTTTCTTTTGTGATTCCATCGATTTTTTCGATATGTGAATCTGTTTGTTTTTGAATGTCTTCTACAAGACCACGTAATTCATCTTCAGTAATTTCACCATTTTTTTCTGCTTTTTTAAGATCATCATTTGCATCACGGCGGATGTTACGTACAGCTACTTTAGCATCTTCAGCAGACTTTTTAACTACTTTTACTAAATCGCGACGGCGCTCTTCTGTTAATGGTGGGAAACTAATTCTGATTACAGTTCCATCATTTGAAGGATTTAAGCCTAAGTCAGCTTTTTGAATCGCTTTATCCATATCATTAATTACTGTTTTATCGTAAGGAGTAATTAATAATAATCTTGCTTCTGGTACTGAAATATTTGCCATTTGGTTGATTGGTGTCGGAGCACCATAATATTCAACTAAAACTTTATCTAAAATAGCTGGGTTCGCACGACCAGCACGTACTGTTGCTAATTCTCTAGAGAAAGCAGAAACAGCTTTTGTCATTCTTTCTTTTGCTAAAGAAATGATTTGATTAGACATCTTTATTTCCCCTTTACTATTGTTCCAATATTTTCGCCAAGTACGGCACGTTTAATATTTCCTTCTTCCATAATTGAGAATACAATTAATGGAATATCATTGTCCATACATAAAGAAGATGCAGTTGAATCCATTACACCTAAACCTTCTTTTAATACATCTAAATATGTAAGAGTTTCGTATTTTACAGCAGTTTTATCGATTGATGGGTCAGCTGAATATACTCCGTCTACATTATTTTTAGCCATTAAAATAACATCTGCTTCAATTTCAGCAGCACGTAATGCAGCAGTAGTATCAGTTGAGAAATAAGGATTTCCTGTACCAGCAGCAAAAATTACAACACGTTTTTTCTCTAAATGACGAATTGCTTTACGACGGATATATGGTTCTGCAACTTGACGCATTTCAATTGATGATTGTACACGAGATTGTACACCAAGTGTTTCAAGACTATCTTGAAGTGCTAATGAGTTCATTACTGTACCTAACATGCCCATGTAGTCTGCTGTAGCTCGGTCCATTCCCATTTCGCTACCAGTCTTACCACGCCAAATGTTTCCAGCACCTACTACTACTGCAACTTCAACATCTAATTCTGCAATTTCTTTTACTTGTTCAGCAATTGATTTAATAACAGATGGATTAATTCCAAATCCTTGTCCGCCAGCTAGTGCCTCACCACTAAGTTTTAATACTACGCGATTATACTTTGCTTTACTCATAATACCCTCCATTTACGTACATCTATGTATTTAATTTACGTTCTTTAAAAAATAGGGAACACATAGTGTCCCCTATTTTCATTCAAAGTAACTATATTAGTTACCTTTTACTTGATTCATTACTTCTTCAGCAAAGTTATCTTCACGTTTTTCTAAGCCTTCTCCAACTTCATAACGAACGAAAGATTTAACAGTTCCGTTAGCAGCTTTTACGAATTGACCTACTTTAACGTCTGGGTTTTTAACGAAAGATTGATCTAATAAGCAGATTTCTTCGAAGTATTTACCAATACGTCCTTCTACCATTTTAGCAACGATGTTTTCAGGTTTACCTTCGTTTAATGCTTGTTGAGTTAAAATTCCACGCTCATGCTCAACTTCTTCTTGAGAAACAGCATCACGAGAGATATATTTAGGGTTGATTGCAGCGATGTGCATAGATACGTCTTTAGCAACATCTTCTTTAGTTGTTCCTTCTACAACTGAAAGAACACCGATACGACCGCCACTGTGTAAGTAAGCACCAAATGCGTCAGCATCTGTTTTAGAAACTAATTCAAAACGACGTAATGAGATTTTTTCTCCGATTTTAGCAATTGCATGGTTGATGAATGTTTCAACAGTTTCACCAGTTTCCATTGTTTGTGTTAAAGCTTCTTCAACAGTTGCAGGTTTGTTAGCAACGATATGTTTTGCAAGAACAGATCCTAATTCTTTGAAACCTTCGTTTTTCGCAACGAAATCAGTTTCAGAGTTTACTTCGATTAGTACTGCATCGTTTCCAGCTACTTCAACGAAAGTTAAACCTTCAGCAGCGATACGGTCACCTTTTTTAGCAGCTTTTGCGATACCTTTTTCACGAAGGTAGTCGATTGCTTTGTCCATGTTACCTTCAGTTTCAGTTAATGCTTTTTTGCAATCCATCATACCAGCGCCAGTTTTTTCACGTAATTCTTTTACCATTTGTGCAGTAATTGCCATAATATTTCATCTCCTATATGTAAGCTTATTTTATTCAATCGTTTTATAAGGTAAACAATTTTCGATTATTTTAACCTTAAAAAAAGGTGATAAAAGGCTAAAACCTCTTATCACCTTTCAATTTCTCATTAAGCAGTTGTTTCTTCGCCTTGTTTCGCTTCAAGAATCGCATCTGCCATTTTTGATGTAAGAAGTTTTACAGCTCTAATAGCATCGTCGTTTGCTGGAATAACGTGATCGATTTCATCTGGATCACAGTTAGTGTCAACAATACCGATGATAGGAATGTTTAACTTACGAGCTTCAGCAACAGCGATACGCTCTTTACGAGGATCAACAACGAATAATGCATCAGGAAGTTGCTTCATGTCTTTGATTCCGCCTAAGAATTTTTCAAGACGTTCTAATTCTTTTTTAAGTTGAATAACTTCTTTCTTAGGTAACACTTCAAATGTGCCATCTTCTTGCATTCTTTCGATATCTTTTAAACGTTTAACACGTTTTTGGATTGTTTGGAAGTTTGTTAACGTTCCACCTAACCAACGTTGGTTAATGAAGTACATACCAGAACGGATTGCTTCATCTTTAATAGCTTCTTGAGCTTGTTTTTTAGTACCAACGAAAAGGATGTTTCCACCTTCAGCAGCGATACCTTTCATTACGTTGTAACACTCTTCAACCTTTTTAACTGTTTTTTGTAGGTCGATGATGTAGATACCGTTACGCTCAGTGAAGATGTAACGTTTCATTTTTGGGTTCCAACGGCGTGTTTGGTGACCGAAGTGAACACCAGCTTCTAATAATTGCTTCATAGAAATTACTGACATTTTATTTCCTCCTAATGGTTCTTTTTCCTCCGCTCACGTCTTCTTCTCCTATCACTCCCAAACTGGGTAGCACCAATAAGAAAATCGGCAAGCGTGTGTAATAACACCATGGACTACTATAGCATATACATCATTATTTATCAAGAGAAAATGAGAAATTATTGTCGAAGTTTCAACAATGTTTACTTTTCCTTTTCTCTATATAAATCCATCTTCCATTTTCATCCATAGAAAGTCTATTATTTAGATCATCGAACTGCTATTATTCGAATTTGAGATTTGATCTATTCTTCCACATTAAATGATTAACAAATGACTGCAATAAATTTAATGATTTAGAATGGAGAATTCAACTGACCCAATTACTGAATCTTTATCAGTATTGGGAATTTTTGTTAATTTATTCAACTTTATCGAATTCTTCTTCATATTCTATAAAATTGTTAAAAAAGAAATAGTCAATAAAGTAAGTAATGTGAGGCTGATTTCCACTACTCAAATATAAATAATTAATCTTAAATCCATAGAATTTCTCCTATTATTTCTAAATGTAATTCAATGTAGAAATTACAAAGTTCCTATGTATTATTTTTTACTAATAGGTCCCTTAATTTAAAAATAGACTTAGCATGGATCTGAGAAACCCTAGAAGTCGATAAATTAATAATTGTTCCAATTTCAGTAAAAGTTAATTCTTCATGATAGTACAAACTTATTACTAGCTGTTCTTTCTCATTTAATTCGGTAACAATCGTATTGGCAAGCAGCCCTATTTGTTCATCTTTCAGTAGCATTTCTTCTGGTGTTAATGTTTCATGATCTTTTATTGTATGAATAAAATTAACTTGTCCATCTCCAGCATCTTTAATTTGTTCATCTACAGACAACATATTAGCGAAAAACACATCATTTATGACATTAACAACCTCCATCGAAGTATAACCTGTATACTGTGCTATTTCTTCAGGTGTAGCTTTTCGTTGAAGAGCCGGTTCTAACTTTTCAATTGCACAATCAATTTTTTTTGCCTTATCTCTAATTGATCTAGGTAACCAGTCTTCTTTACGAAGACCATCCAATATATTGCCACTTATTCTAATTGAAGCATATGTTTCAAACTTTAAATCTCTTTCCGGATCAAATTTCTCTAGTGCGTCATATAAACCCATCATTGCTAAACTGTGTAAATCATCTCTGCTGACATTTGAAGGTAATCTTTGAGCTATACGATTTACTTGGAAATGAACTAGTGGCATATAAATCCGCATTAACGCATCTCCAGCATCTAAATCACGATCTTCAATCCACATTTTCCAATAACTTTGTGAAACATTTTTTTGAACTTGCAACACGTCTTTCACCTCAGCGAATTACCATATTATGTTTAATACTTGATTGACAATTTGTTTTTAAATATTAAGTTTTTGGTGAAAATTAAATTTTTAGGTATCATTTTAATAAAGAGAATTAAACTTTACACAAGTTTTATTCGTGCTATTGAATAAGAATTTCTCAATTAAATAAGAAGATTATTTCGATTTCCACGATTTCCCATAAATCGGGCAAGCTACCTTTTCGTTCTTATCAAATATTTATCAATAGGAGATTACAATAAATCTAGAATCGATTCATCCAAATTCATCTTTTATGACTATTTAGCCTTTCAATTTCCCTACTATTAAATGGCTAAATAGTAATAAATATGAATCTATTAATTTTATTCAATATTCGTTACGAATCAATCAAATTCGCATGCATAAGCATCATATGTTTGTATCATTTTATATACTTAGTCTCAAAATGCTTATGTTGTAACAATAACTCAATTGATCACTTTTCTATCCTTTTAAAAATTATATTATTAAAATTCTTTAATTTATTCACCTATTCTTTAAAATAATGTGAAACTTTATTTAGCACAATAAAAAATAATAATTTATTTCTTTTTTTCAAAATAATTGTTCCTGTATTCCAGAATTCTATTATTAATATAATAGATTATTTTTTTGGATAACCTGATTTTATTTATACTTAATAAAGAACAAATTTAAACAGTACAAAATTCTTTATTTTTATACAATTAAAAAGGTAGCATTTATTGAATATTTGTTGTTTAGTAAATTAACTGATTATGACAAAAATTTATAAAGCTAACGAGGTAGACATAAAAAAAGGGTTAAGGCTAAAGATAGTAGGGTATAAAAAGACAGAAAATAATAAATAGTATAGATCTAGAAATTCTGCCTACTAATTAAATACTGTACTTCTTTTTTCGTCTTCAGGAGAGTATGTATCTGAATGAAAATAAACTAACATATACTAAAAAACAACAATATATTTGGAAACACCCAACAGTATTAAAGTAGAAAATACCATTACAGTTCTATTATCTAATTCCCTCTCAAAATTGTATTCGAAAAAAAACGAATAATTATTTTATTTTATCACTATAATCAAGTAAATATTTTTTAATCATACCATAATTTCCAATTCGTCTATATATATCATTTAAACAAAATAAGAAAATAGTCTCTATTTAACTAATCTTTTTATTCCAATATAAAAACACATATATTTCTAACCATTTTTTAATTTAATAAAGACAAAAAAACCTTTTCCCAATTATTCATTGAGAAAAGGTTCAAACTAAAATTTATCTTCTAGTCTTCTTTAAGATGTGATTTTATTAATTAGTTAGATTTTAATTTCTCTAACTCTAATAAGAATTTATCATTTAGTACTTTAATATAAGTACCTTTCATTCCTAGCGATCTAGACTCGATAACACCAGCACTTTCTAATTTACGTAGTGCATTTACGATAACAGATCTTGTAATTCCAACTCGGTCAGCAATTTTACTTGCTACTAATAAACCTTCATAGCCATTTAATTCTTCAAAAATATGTTCAATTGCTTCTAATTCACTATAAGAAAGTGATGAAATAGCCATTTGTACAACAGCTTTACTTCTAGCTTCTTCTTCAATTTCTTCTGCTTTTTCACGTAGAATTTCCATACCTACTACTGTAGCGCCATATTCAGCTAAAATTAAATCATCATTTTCAAAATCATGATTAATTCGAGCTAGAACAAGAGTACCTAAGCGCTCACCACCACCGATAATTGGTACAATAGTTGTTAAACCGCCAGAAAATAAATCTTTATTTTCAACAGGGAATGCAGTGTGCTCACTGTTGATGTCTATATTTGATGATGTTTCATTAATATTAAATAGGTTTTGTGTATATTCTTCAGGGAATTGGCGATCGCTGAACATTTTTTGCATACGCTCATTTTCGATTTTTTGGTGTAGACCGTAACCTAATAATTTCCCTTTACGACTTAAAATAAATACGTTTGATTCAATAACTTCTTCTAATGTATCTGCCATTTCTTTAAAGTTTACTGGCTTACCTGCAGATTGTTGTAATAACTTATTAATCTTTCTTGTTTTTTCTAATAATTGCATCTTTCTAAATGCCTCCTATTTAATTGTACGTTTCCTTTGAAATTCTTGGAACTCAATGACTGAATTCAAAAGTATTCTTTAGCTAAATCATAAAATGAATTGACTTATATCTTTATCTTTTGCAATATTTGCGAGCTTTTCATTTACATATTGTGGTGTAATCATAATTGTTCCCATTTGAATTTCAGAAGCTTCAAACGATAAGTCCTCAAGAAGCTTTTCCATAATAGTATGCAATCTTCTTGCGCCTATGTTGTCTGTAGTCTGATTAACTTCAAATGCTATTTCTGCTATTCTACGTATAGCATCGTCAGAAAATTCGATTTGTATACCTTCTGTAGACAATAAAGCTTTATATTGTTTAATAATTGAAAAATCAGGCTCAACTAAAATACGAACAAAATCTTCAACAGATAGTTTCCCTAATTCTACACGAATCGGGAAGCGACCTTGTAATTCAGGTATTAAATCTGAAGGTTTTGAAATATGAAATGCACCAGCTGCAATAAATAGAATATGGTCCGTTTTAACAGGTCCATATTTTGTCACAACTGTACTTCCTTCAACGATTGGTAAGATATCTCTTTGTACGCCCTCTCTCGAAACATCTTGAGTAGAATTTTGCTTACTTGCAATCTTATCAATTTCATCAATGAAAATAATACCTAATTGCTCAGCCCTATAAACTGCTTCTTGTGTTACTTCATCCATATCGATTAATTTCTGAGCTTCTTCATTCGTTAAAATCTTACGAGCTTCTTTAACAGTAAGTTTTCTTTTTTTAGTTTTCTTTGGAAATAGACTACCTAATGACTCCTGGAAGTTCATTCCCATTTGTTCCATTCCAGTTCCTTGCATAAAATCTAGCATCGGAGCTTGTTGTTGCTCTACTTCAATAGACACAAGATCTTCTTCTAGTTTTCCAGATAATAGTTGAAATTCTATATTTCTTCTTTTAGATGTTAATTCTGTGTCATTCTCTTCTTGCTCAGCATTCGAGTTTTGTGAATCTTGATTAAAAAGCATCTCAAGTGGGTTTTTGAATGAAGCTTGTTTTTTCATACTAGGTGCTAGAAGTTTTACTAATCTTTGATTCGCATTTTTTTCAGCTTGATCTTTCACCTTATTCATACGCTCTTCTTTTACAATCCGAATAGAGGTTTGGACTAAATCGCGAACCATTGATTCTACATCTCTACCAACATAACCAACTTCTGTAAATTTGGTAGCTTCAACTTTTATGAATGGCGCGCCAACTAGTTTTGCCATCCTTCTAGCAATTTCAGTTTTACCAACACCTGTTGGTCCAATCATTAAAATATTTTTTGGTGAAATTTCATCACGGAATGACTCTTCAAGTAAACTTCTACGATATCGATTTCTGAGTGCAATTGCTACTGCTTTTTTCGCTTGTTGCTGTCCAACAATATATTGATCAAGTTTTTCAACAATTTGACGAGGCGTGAAAGAAGTACTCATAATACACTCTCCTATTCTAATTCTTCTAAAATTATATTTCCGTTCGTATACACACAAATATCACTTGCAGTTTTTAAACTAGCATATGCAATTTGTTTTGCTGAAAGATTTTCCCCTGCGTTTTCCTTTAGTGCACGGCCTGCTGCAAGAGCGTAATTCCCTCCAGAACCGATTGCAAGAATTCCATCGTCAGGCTCAATTACTTCACCAGTACCAGAAATTAATAATAATGAATTATGATCCATTACAATTAGCAATGCTTCAAGTTTATGTAATACTCGATCTGTTCTCCATTTTTTTGCTAATTCAACAGCAGCTCGTTGAATATTACCATTATATTCAACTAACTTGCCTTCAAAAAGTTCGAATAAAGTAAATGCATCTGCAACAGATCCTGCAAAACCAGCTAATACTTTACCATTAAAAAGCTTTCTAACTTTTCTTGCAGTATGCTTCATTACTACTGCATTTCCAAAAGTTACTTGGCCATCGCCAGCCATGGCACTTTTTCCATCGTGTCTGATTGCGAAAATCGTTGTAGCATGAAAATTGGACATGTGAATCCTCCTTAGAAATGTCGATTAATTTCTAAAATTGAGCGAATTTATGCTCTAGGATGATGTAAATTGTATACCTTTTGTAATCTTTCCTTCGTTACATGAGTATAGATTTGAGTAGATGATAAATTCTCATGGCCAAGTAATTCTTGAACACTACGAATATCAGCACCGTTATCAAGCATATGCGTAGCAAAGGTATGCCTTAACATATGTGGATAGATTTTATTAGTCAACGAAGTATCTTTGATCATTTTTTCTAATATACCACGTACACCTCTTGCCGTTAGTTTTGTACCACGGTGATTCAAAAAAAGATCGTCATTCATTTGCTTGTTAGCTACTATCAGTCTATTTCGGCCATCTTCTATATATGTATGAAGTGCTTTTTCTGCATAACTGCCAAAGGGAATATACCGCTGTTTATTCCCTTTGCCTGTTACTAAAATAGTCCCAATTTGAAAATCTATGTCTTTTAATTTCAAATTACAGCCTTCGCTTACTCGGATTCCGGTAGCATATAGCAATTCTAAAAGAGCTTGATTTCTTTGTCCAAGTTCCGTATCTAGATCGCTAATCTTAAATAGTTTTTCAAGTTCTTCCTTGTATAAAAATCTTGGTATCATAGTTTCTTTTTTAGGAAGTGACGCTAATACAAAAGGATTCTCTTTTGCTTCATTTTCTCTCATAAGAAAACGATAGAAACTTCTTAAACAAGAAATATGCTTTGAGACTGTCCGTCTTGATAGCTGTTTGTCATGCAAAGTTGTTAAATAGAGACGAACATCAGAATAAGTAACTGAAGAAAATGAAATAATGGATTGTTGCTCCATAAAAACTAGAAATTGTTCAACAATTTTTTTATAACTATTTAATGTGTATTGTGAAGAGTTTTTCTCTAATTGTAAATACTGAATGAATAATTGACACAATATTTTAATATTCAAGGTAATTTCTCCTCACAAGCCACTACATACTAACATATTAAGTAGCTATTTGCAATTTATTTTCTTAACATTCTACAAAATTCATAATTGATTCTAATGCACGGTTTGCATAAGCTTCATATCGTTCTTGTTTTCTTTTAATTTTCACATCAAGCTTAGGGAACAGACCGAAATTAGCATTCATAGGTTGGAAATGTTTTGCACTTGTTGTCGTTATATAATTAGCCATACTTCCAATTGCAGTTTCTGCTGGGAATTCGACTAACTCTTTCTCCATTACGAATCTAGCTGCATTTATTCCCGCTACTAATCCAGATGCTGCAGATTCTACATAACCTTCAACCCCAGTCATTTGACCAGCAAAGAATAAATCCCTGCGACCTTTAAAACGATATGTTGCCTCTAATAGTTTCGGTGAATTTATAAACGTATTTCGATGCATTACACCATAACGTACAATTTCAGCATTCTCTAGACCAGGTATTAATTGTAATACTTCTTTTTGAGGGCCCCATTTTAAATGCGTTTGGAATCCTACTATATTATATAAAGTTCCAGCACTGTCATCCTGACGTAGTTGTACAACTGCATGCGGCGTCTTACCAGTCTTTGGATCCTCTAAGCCTACTGGTTTCATTGGTCCAAATAATAATGTTTGCTTTCCACGTTTAGCCATTACTTCAACTGGCATACAACCTTCAAAGAAAATCTCTTTTTCAAATTCTTTTAAAGGAACTGTTTCTGCTGTAGTTAATGCTTCATAAAAACGATCAAATTCCTCTTCGGTCATTGGACAATTTAAGTAAGCTGCTTCACCTTTATCGTATCTTGATTTTAAATATACTTTATTTAAATCAATACTTTCTTTTTCTACTATTGGAGCTGCTGCATCATAAAAATAGAAATAATCTTCACCCGTTAATTCTTTTAATTGCTGTGATAACTCAGGTGATGTTAAAGGTCCTGTTGCGATTATTGTTGGACCTTCAGGTATTTTAGTCATTTCTTCGTTATGCACAATTACATTTGGATGATTTTTTACATATTCAGTTACACGGCTAGCAAACTCATGTCGGTCTACAGCTAACGCACCACCTGCTGGTACAGCACACTCATCAGCAGAACGAATAATAACTGAATCTAATCTTCTCATTTCTTCTTTTAATACACCTACAGCGTTCGTTAATGTATTCGCTCTTAGTGAATTACTACAAACTAACTCAGCAAACTTATCAGTATGATGAGCAGGTGTTTGTCTAACTGGTCTCATCTCGTATAAATGTACTTTAATTCCTCTTTTTGCGATTTGATAAGCGGCCTCACTTCCTGCTAAACCTGCTCCAATTACATTAATAAATTGTTCTTTCATTGTTAACTCCTTCTACGCTGATTCAATCAAAATTACGTAATAATATTTTATTATTTTTTTCTTAAAGATTTCTTAATTAAAAGTTGATATGAAAAGTAAAAGTGAGCAAATTAATTGCTCACACTTTTATTTGGACAAAGTCTCAGGAAATATGAATTTCAGACTGATTGAAAACGTTTGACTTTCGAGTTGCGAATCCTGATAAGGAACTAAAGTTAACCTAAACGGTAATAAGCAGCTCAGCAGGCGAATGAAAGAAGAAAGCAAGCGTTGTTGCTGGCAGTCTATATGTGAGCAAAATAATTGATCACACTTGTTGATCCTCTTTGTAGTCACATGAAACACATTGAACTTGAATACCTTTTTTCATTTTCTTTTCAACTAATAAGTTTTCACATTTCGGACATGGTCTCGCAATTGGCTTATCCCATGATAAGAATTCACATTCAGGATAATTCGTGCATCCATAGAATATTCGATTCTTTTTCGATTTACGTTCAATTATATTCCCATCTTTACATGTAGGACATTTGACACCAATATCTTTTACGATTGCTTTTGTATTTCTGCAATCTGGAAAGTTTGAGCACGCCATGAACTTACCGTATCTGCCCATTTTAAATACCATCGGGTTTCCACATACTTCACAGTCTTCACCAGCAGGTTCATCTCTAATTTCAACTTTTTGCATTTCTTTCTCAGCTATTTCTAAGTGTTTCTCAAAACCTCTATAAAATTGATCGATGATTTGAATCCAGTTCACATTGCCGTCTTCAATTTTATCAAGGTCACCTTCCATTTGAACCGTAAACTCAATATTAATTACTTCTGGGAAAAACTCAACGACTAAATCAAATACTATTTGACCTAGTTCAGTAGGTACAAATCGTTTATTATCTAGTGAAACATATCCACGTTTCTGAATCGTTTCTAAAGTTGGTACATATGTTGATGGTCGACCTATTCCTAACTCTTCAAGAGTTTTTACTAATCTAGCTTCCGTGTAACGTGGAGGTGGTTGAGTAAAATGTTGTTCAGGTAATAGATCTTCTAATTTAACTTTTTCACCTTCTGCTAACGGTGGAAGGATACGGTCTTTTTCTTCTGTGCCATCATCATTACTTTCTATATACACCTTCATAAAACCAGGGAATTTTACTACTGACCCATTAGCTCTAAATATTACATCATTATTAATTAAGTCGACTTTAACCGTATCGAGTACTGCTGACGCCATCTGACTAGCAACAAATCGTTCCCATATTAATTTATAAAGACGATATTGGTCACGGCTAACATGTGCTTTGATTGTATCAGGCGAACGTAAAGTTGACGTTGGTCTAATTGCTTCGTGTGCATCTTGTACTTTATCTGATTTTTTTTCACTTTTTTTATTAGTGGCAACAAAATCTGCACCATAAGTATCAATTATATAAGATTTTGCTTCCTCAGCCGCAACATCGGATATTCTAGTTGAATCAGTTCTCATATATGTGATTAATCCGACCTGTCCTCCACTACCTAGGGAAATTCCTTCATATAATTGCTGTGCAATCATCATCGTTTTCTTTGCACGCATATTTAATTTTCTAGCTGCTTCCTGCTGTAATAAGGAAGTAGTAAATGCAGTTGCTGGATTACGTTTACGTTCTTTTCTAGTAACACTTAGAACTTCGAAGTGATCACCTTTAATTTGTGATAAAACATTTTTCACGTCAGTTTCTGAATTCAATTCCACTTTTTTACCATTCACTCCGTAAAAAGTAGTATCAAATGTTTCTTTCTTTGTTAAAGCTTTACTTTTAATTGTCCAATATTCTTCAGGTTGGAAGATTTCAATCTCTTTTTCTCGTTCGATGATCAGTCTAAGAGCCACAGATTGAACTCGACCAGCACTTAAGCCCTTTTTCACTTTCTTCCATAGTAATGGGCTTATGTTATACCCTACTAAACGATCTAGTACACGTCTTGCTTGCTGAGCGTCTACTAAATTCATATTAATTGGTCTAGGTTTTTTAAAAGACTCTTTAATAGCATCTTTTGTAATTTCATTAAACACTACACGACAATCCGATGATGTATCGATATTGAGTGTATTCGCAATATGCCATGCTATTGCTTCACCTTCGCGATCTGGATCGGCTGCTAGATAGATTTTTTTTGCTTTTTTCGCAGCAGATCTTAAATCCTTTAAAACTGGACCTTTTCCACGGATTGTTATGTATTTTGGGTTGTAATCGTTTTCTATTTCAATCCCCATCTGGCTTTTAGGTAGATCTCGAACATGTCCCATTGATGCGATTACTTTGAATTTTTTACCTAAGTACTTTTCTATTGTTTTAGCCTTTGAAGGGGACTCCACTATAACTAAATTTTCTGCCATCTTTTAAGCCTCCTGAGAGTTTCCTATTCATTACTCTCTGTATTCCTTATTTCTTTCTTTTATTCTTATGTATTCTCAAATAGATTCATAATAAGAAGAGTTCAATTTATATTTTTGATTTTCCTTCATACAATTTCAAATTGTATAGTTTAATCTATACATTAGTCAAATTTTATTTAGATTTAAAATAACACAAGTCGCATTAGTATTGTCAATATTTTGTAATATAAACATATTTTTTTATTTTTTAGTATATTCCTAAAATTCCTCTAAAATATCATTTGTACATGTAATTAATTTCGCTCCATCCTGAATTAATCGATGATTTCCTTTATATTCTTCCATTATAATCGGACCTGGCACTGCAAATACCTCTCTATTATATTGAATTGCAAAATTTGCAGTAATCATCGTCCCGCTCTTCTCCTTAGCCTCTAAAACGATTAAACCTTTTGATAACCCAGCAATAATTCTATTTCTTCTAGGAAAATATCTTTTTTCTGGTCTAATATAATATGGATATTCGCTAATAACTAAATGATTTAATGATATTTCATTAAATAAGTTACGGTTTTCTTTCGGATAAATATAGTCTAACCCACATCCGACCACTGCAATCGTTGTTCCATTGTGGAAAATAGCTGAATTATGTGCAATTGAATCGCATCCAGATGCCATTCCACTAACAATAACACAATTTTCTCTTATCAGACCTAATATTATCGAATCACAAATAATTTTCGCAAATAAAGTTGGATTTCTAGCTCCAATTATACTCAACATGAATTGTTCATTAAGAATATTTTGATTACCTTTTAAATATAAAACAAACGGAGGATCACATATTTCTCTTAACAAATCCGGATATAAATCATCATAAATTGTAATAATTTTAATATTTTTTTTATAGCTTTCTTTTAAAATATCAAAAATGGAAGTTGAATGAAGTTGATCATATAATTTTTCAGCGGCTTTAGAAGTCAGTTGAAATGTAGTTTTAAATGTAGAAGGTGAATATTGATAGAGGTTTTCTAAATGTGGATCATAGAGAAGAATCTTCTTGATTGCTTGATAGTTTTCAAATAAAAAATGATGCAAATGAATAAGTCGAATTTTCTTTTTCATGTATTCTCCTTTCTTATAAGAAAGTAGCCTCCTATCGGAGGCTACTTATTTAATCATTATTATTCTTATACTAAAGCTTCATGTGTCTTACATTGTTCATATAAGCCACGCTCTTTTAATACACCAATTAAAGTTTCGCCCATTACTGCAGGAGTAAGTGCAACTTTAATGCCACAGCTTTCCATTGTAGCCATTTTCTCTTTAGCAGTACCTTTACCGCCTGCGATGATTGCACCAGCATGTCCCATACGTTTACCTTCTGGAGCTGTTTGACCGCCAATGAACCCTACTACTGGTTTCGCCATATTAGCTTGTACCCACTCAGCAGCTTCTTCTTCTGCAGTTCCACCGATTTCACCAATCATAATAACTGCATAAGTTTCTGGATCTTCATTGAATGCTTTTAATACATCGATGAAGTTTGTTCCATTTACAGGGTCTCCACCAATACCTACAGCTGTAGATTGACCAATACCAGCTTGAGTTAATTGATGTACAGCCTCATATGTTAATGTACCAGAACGTGATACGATTCCTACATGACCTTTTTTATGAATGTAACCAGGCATGATACCAATTTTACACTCATCTGGAGTGATAACACCAGGGCAGTTAGGACCAACTAATCTAGTCTTTTTGCCTTCCATGTACTTTTTAACTTTTACCATATCAAGTACTGGAATACCTTCTGTAATACAAATTGCGATATCTAATTCTGCATCAACTGCTTCCATGATTGCATCAGCAGCAAATGCTGGTGGTACGTAGATTACAGATGCATTAGCACCAGTAGCATCAACTGCATCTTTAACTGTATTGAATACAGGTACGCCAGCAATGTCAGTTCCACCTTTACCAGGAGTTACACCACCAACGATTTTAGTACCATACTCTAACATTTGAGTTGTATGGAATAAGCCTTGTGAACCAGTAATACCTTGTACAATGACTTTTGTATCTTTATTAATGAATACGCTCATTTTTATCCTCCCTTTCTTAGCCTACAAGTGCAACGATTTTTTCAGCGCCATCGGCCATTGAATCTGCTGCAACAATGTTTAAGCCTGACTCATTAAGAATCTTCTTACCTAATTCAACATTCGTTCCTTCTAAACGAACTACTAATGGTAAGTGTAAACCAACTTGTTTAGTTGCTTCGATTACACCTTCAGCAATAACATCACACTTCATGATGCCACCGAAGATATTAACGAAAATCCCTTTAACATTTTGGTCAGAAAGGATGATTTTAAACGCTTCTGTAACTTTCTCAGCTGTAGCACCGCCCCCTACATCAAGGAAGTTAGCCGGATCTCCACCGTAGTGTTTGATGATATCCATTGTAGCCATTGCCAGACCTGCACCATTAACCATACATCCGATATTTCCGTATAAAGAAATATAGTTTAAGTCATACTTAGAAGCTTCGATTTCTTTTGGATCTTCTTCTTCTAAGTCACGGTAAGCTAAAATGTCTGCATGACGATATAAAGCATTTGAGTCAAAATTTAACTTTGCATCTAATGCCATTACTTCTCCATCACCTGTAACTACTAATGGG
The DNA here is from genome assembly GCF_004138285.1 of Gottfriedia acidiceleris. Taxonomy (GTDB): domain Bacteria; phylum Bacillota; class Bacilli; order Bacillales; family Bacillaceae_G; genus Gottfriedia; species Gottfriedia acidiceleris_A. Next base: position 43,673 of record NZ_SCFN01000004.1, read on the forward strand.
TTAATTTCAGCGATTGAGCAATCTTTTTCGATAAACGCACTATATAAGCCCATCATGAACTTAACAGCTTTGTTTACTAAGTTGCTTGGAATGTTGATATTGAACGCAATACGACGAGCTTGGAAGCCTTGTAGACCTACTGCAGGATCAATATACTCTTTAAAGATTTTTTCAGGTGTTTTTTCTGCTACTTCTTCAATTTCAGTTCCACCTTCTTCAGAAGCCATTAATACAACTTGTGAAGTAGCGCGGTCTAAAACTAAACCAACATAATATTCTTTTTTAATATCGCAGCCTTCTTCGATAAGTAAGCGCTTAACTTCCTTACCTTCTGGTCCAGTTTGATGAGTAACTAATACTTTACCTAGAATTTCACTAGCATATGTATTTACTTCATCTAAATTTTTCGCTACTTTTACGCCACCCGCTTTACCGCGGCCACCAGCGTGAATTTGAGCTTTTACTACGCATACAGCTGTACCTAATTCTTTAGCTGCTTCTACTGCTTCTTCAACTGTGAATGCAACTTTACCGTTTGGTACTTTTACGCCATAGCTTCGTAGGATTTCTTTCCCTTGATACTCATGGATATTCATGATCCATCCTCCCCTTTTAGAACAAGACAAATTAAAACACATCCCTATTGTATCTCTTACAGAATATACTGTAAATACTTTAGTAGAAAAGAATTAAATATTCTATGTTTTTATATAGAAAACCCTTTCATATACAATAGTTAATGTAGTTTATCATATTACAATATTATTTTTCCAATAATTTATCTTATCCTATAAAAAATAGATTAACGACAGTTAGTATCATTTTTGATTTTAGGTTTATATCATTTCGATTCATTTATCTACTTAATACAAACTTAAAAGTTATGTAATTTTAAACGTCGTTAATCTATTATATTTTAGTCAACTTCATTAAATTGATGTAATCTAACTACCAATTATTTTTATAATTTAACTTTTTCTTTTATTGGTGCAAAGGATCTTCTGTGTTCATTAATAATTCCATGCTCATCGATCGCTTTTAGATGTTCCTTTGTTCCATATCCCATATGCTTTTCAAATCCATAGTTTGGATGCTTTAAACTAAGTTCGCACATTAAAGAATCCCTTGTTTCTTTTGCAAGTACAGATGCAGCTGCTATACTGATGCTTGTTGCATCTCCCTTAATGATTGATGTTTGAGAAATGTCCAGCGGAAGTTTCATTGCATCAATTAATAAATGTTCAGGCGAATGAGTAAGCTGTTCGATCGCACGTCTCATCGCTAATTTAGTTGCTTCATAAATATTGATTTCATCTATTTCAGTTGAACTGGCCATACCAACCCCATATGAAATAGCTTCTTCCTTAATCCGCTTTACGAAATACTGTCGTTTCTCTTTAGATAATTTTTTTGAATCATCTAATCCAATTAGCTCAGTATTTTCCGCTAAAATTACAGCCGCTGCTACAACAGGACCAGCTAATGGACCCCTACCAACTTCATCTACTCCTGCAATTAATTTTATATTTTGGCTATAAAGATTCTGTTCATATTCCATCATTTTAAGGTATTTCTTCCTAGCTAAATCTCGTTTTTCTTGTTCTTTATACCATTTTGCAACTAGCTTTTGCACACCAATTCTTTGATCACTTTCTAATTCTTTTAAGAGTTCATTCATTGGGTCAGTTAATTCACTTAGTTTATTTTTTATTTCATCTATTTTCAGAGACATAAATTAGAACTCCTTTTATACACATGTTCTGTTTGAACCATAAATTTTCATTAAAAAAGAAGAAAGTACGCTTATTCTTGCGCACTTTCTTCTAATATTTCATCAGTCACTTCAAGCATTGATGGATTTTCGAAAGTTAACCTTCCTAATTTACCCGCTCTTAGCTCACGTAAAAATAAATCAGATGTTTTATCATAATCTATAATTCCGCCTGACATAAGTAATCCACGTTTCTTTCCAATATGATCAAAAATATCGACGACTTCTTCAGAAAATAAAACTTCCTCATTCATGTCATATCTTTCTTTTAATACATTTGGATAAAACTCTCTTAAATATTTAATCGCATAAATCATTACTTCTTGTAGGTTAATGATACTATCTTTAATTGCTCCTGTAGTTGCTAAACGAAGTCCTACAAGTTGATCTTCAAATTTAGGCCACAATATACCTGGTGTATCAAGCAGTTCAATTTCTTTCCCTACTTTTATCCACTGCTGTGCTTGCGTTACACCTGGACGGTCACCAGTTTTAGCAATATTTTTACGTGCGAGCTTATTGATTAAAGTCGATTTACCAACATTTGGAATCCCAACAATTAACGCTCGAATTGCGCGAGGTTTAATCCCTTTTGATCTCATTTTATCAAATTTCTCTTTTACAAGTATTTCACAAGAAGAAATAATCGCTTTTAAGCCTTGTCCAGATGCTGCATCAATAGCAATTGCCATTACACCTTGTTTTTCATAATGCGCTAGCCATTGCTGAGTAATTCTTGGATCTGCTAAATCCGCTTTATTTAACAAAAGCAATCTTGGTTTATTTGAAATTATTTCATCGATCATTGGATTTCTAGAAGCTGCAGGTACCCTTGCATCCGCTAATTCTATTACAACATCAATTAATGAAAGTTTTTCAGTAACTTGTCTTCTAGCTTTTGCCATATGGCCAGGAAACCATTGAATCGTCATGTTGCCACCTTCTTATACATTGAATAATCAAGATTAATTTGGCTTTTATTTAGCCATTTCAACCTCAGATAACGGCCAAAAAACAAAACTTGCTCGGCCTAAAATTTCTTTTTGACTAACTGTTCCGATAATACGACTATCTTTACTTAATCGACGATTATCACCTAAAACGAATACTTGTCCTTTAGGTACAGTTTTTCTACCAGTAATCTCTTCTAACTTAAAGTCTTCAGTTAGAGGACCATCTGTCGTTTCTTTTTTATATTCGTTCAAATATGGTTCTTTATACGGTTTACCGTTAACATAAAGAACATCATTTCTATATTCTACTGTGTCACCTGGTAAGCCAATAACTCGTTTAATATAATCTTTTTCTTTTGTAGCATGGAAGACTACAATATCAAAACGTCTAGGTTCATGTAGTTTGTATACGATCTTATTTACAATCATTCTACTTTGATCCTGTAGTGTTGGCATCATTGAGATACCGTCAACTAAAACCGGTGTAAAAAGGAATGTTCGAATACCAAGTGCAAGTACAAGCGCAATAAAAATTGTTTTAACTAATTCCCAAATTCCACCACTATTGCTTTCTTTCAACCTAATCCCTCCATTTTATAACCTTACGTTTTGCAGTTTTAACCAGTTCAGTTAATAACTTTATTTATGTATTCTATTTTACTTTTTATTATATCCATTATCTACAAATATTGGAAAAAAAGGAGCTTGTTTAATACAAGCTCCTTTCAAAAGACTATCGAAGTTCTTTAATTCTTGCTTTTTTACCAGTAAGTGCACGTAGGTAGTAAAGTTTAGCACGACGTACTTTACCGCGACGAACAACGTCTAATTTAGCAATTTTTGGAGTGTGAATTGGGAACGTACGTTCAACACCAACTCCATAAGAAATTTTACGAACTGTGAAAGTTTCGCTAATTCCGCCACCACGACGTTTAATAACTACACCTTCGAATAATTGGATACGCTCACGAGTACCCTCAACAACTTTAACGTGAACTCGTACAGTATCACCAGGACGGAATGCTGGTAAGTCAGTTCTTAGTTGTTCTTTTGTAATTTCGTTGATTAAATTTTGCATAATTTATGCTCTCCTTTTCCAACCGATGCTCTTACAAGATTTAGTGACTCGCAGCGGAACACCGAGAATAAAGGCTTAAGTATTTACTCAAGCCACAAGTTATATTAACATATTCTATTAGTACACGCAACTAGTTTTCTTGTTTTAATTCTTCTTTTACTTGATCCATCCATTTTGACTCTTTTTTAGAAAGAGAGTAGTTTTCGAGTAAATCTGGACGACGTGTTATCGTTCGTTTAAATGATTGTTTTGTTCGCCATTCTTCGATTAGAGCATGATTTCCAGATAATAAAACATCTGGTACTTTATGGCCTCTAAATTCGGCAGGTCTCGTGTAATGAGGATGCTCTAATAAACCTGTACTAAATGAATCTTCAATTTTTGAAGTAGTATTACCAAGTACCCCAGGCAATAAACGAACAACGCTATCAGCAATTACCATAGCACCAAGTTCTCCACCTGTTAATACATAATCTCCAATTGAGATTTCATCCGTCACTACATGTTCACGAATTCGTTCATCATAGCCTTCATAATGTCCACAAATAAAGATTAAGTGCTCCTCTTTTGCAAGCTCTTCAGCTTTACGTTGATTAAATCGCTCTCCTTGAGGGCATAGAAGAACTACTCTCGGCTTATTTTCACTTTTTGATACTAATTCATCAACAGCATCAAAAATCGGCTGTGGAGCTAGTACCATACCAGCGCCGCCACCATATGGATAGTCATCAACGTTTGAATGTTTATTCGTAGAGAAATCTCTAAAATTTACACAACGAAACTTAACAGCCTCTTTTTCTTGTGCTTTTTTTAAAATAGAAGAATTTAAAACTCCTTCAAACATTTCTGGGAAAAGGGTTAGAAAGTCTAATTTCATCATAATAGACCTTCCATTAATTGGATTTTAACTTTTTTATTCGCTACATCTATTTCTTTCACAATTTGCTCGATATAAGGAATAAGGGCATCTTTTTGACCTTTTCTTTGTATAACCCAAACATCGTTTGCACCTGGAGATAATATTTCTTTTATTTTTCCGATTTCTTCTCCATCAATTGTCTCAACAACACAACCAATGATTTCATGGTAATAGTACTCATTTTTATCTAACTCGTGTAATTGATCTTCGGTAATCTTTAAAATCCCATTTTTAAGTGGTTCTACAGAGTTTAAAGACTCATACCCTTCAAATGTAAGTAAATCAAAATTTTTATGTACACGGTGACTTGTAACGATTAATTCAATTGGTGCTGATTCGTTTTCTTTAAAGAAATATAGTGTATTACCTTTTACGTAACGTTTTTCTGGAAAATCAGTTCTTGAAATAACACGAACCTCTCCTCGAACTCCATGTGTATTTACTATTTTTCCGACATTTAAATATTTTTTCATTCTTTTACCTCTATATTAAAATTCTATGTTCATTATTAGTTTGACCATTTAGATTGTATATATGTCTACATGAGACTTCAACGGTTAAAACAACTTGCCTAATGCCAAGTATAGCATATCTTAAAAGCCATTAAATTACCTCTTGCTCAACGACAACATGCTATTCATAAAAAGAGTGCTACCACACAACATTATATTGGGATTACCCGTAAAACTCTGTAATGTTGAAAACGGCCCTTAGCTATAGCCAAGGACCGTTTTACATTACTGAATATCTAAGTGAATACGTTTTGCGTGTTCATTACTTGCTGCATATACAACCGTACGAATCGCTTTAGCAATTTTACCATGTTTGCCAATCACTCTACCAGCATCTTCAGGGTTTACCTGTAAATGAAAGAATAGATTGTTCTCATCTTCTTTTACTTGAAGTGAAATATCCTCTGGATGATCTACAAGACTTGAAACAATTGCATTTATGAGTGTATTCATCTTTTTTTCCATAATTACTTGCCGTTGCGAGCGTTGTGGAATTTCTCTAAGATACCAGCTTTAGAGAATAAGTTACGAACTGTATCAGATGGTTTAGCACCTGTTCCTAACCATTTTAATGCTGCTTCTTCGTTAATTTTGATTTCAGCTGGTTGAGCAACTGGATTGTAAGTTCCAATTTCCTCGATGAAACGTCCATCACGAGGAGAACGAGCGTCTGCTACTACTACACGGTAAAAAGGAGATTTTTTAGCTCCCATACGTTTTAAACGAATTTTAACTGCCATTTTTAAAGCACCTCCGAAAATATTTACAACGTTTTATATATTATCAAAAACCAATACTGTTTGTAAAGTAAAATTTCTTAACAGCATAATTTTTTATTAAATGATGTTTAAATGCTGGAAAATTATACAAATAGGTTAGAATAAGCCCGGAAATTTAAAACCTTTCTTCTTCCCTTTTTGCATGCCGCCCATCATTTTCATCATTTTTTTCATTTCTTCAAACTGTTTTAATAAACGGTTTATTTCTTGTACAGGGCGACCAGAACCTTTAGCTATTCGCTTTCTGCGACTAGAGTTAATAATATCTGGTGTAAGCTTTTCCTGCTTTGTCATCGATTGAATAATTGCCTCTACATGAGCGATTTGTTTATCGTCAATTTGCAGATCATTCAATCCTTTAATTTTGTTTGCACCTGGCATCATTTTTAAAATATCACCAAGTGGTCCCATTTTTTTAACTTGAGAAAGTTGGTCTAAGAAATCATCTAAAGAAAAAGATGCATTTCTTAATTTTTGTTCCATTTCTTTTGCTTTTTCTTGGTCTACGTTTTCTTGTGCCTTTTCAATTAGAGTAAGCACATCACCCATTCCTAGAATACGTGATGCCATTCGTTCTGGATGGAACGGCTCAATTGCATCTAGTTTTTCACCAAGTCCAACAAATTTAATTGGAGTATTTGTAACTGCACGAATTGATAATGCTGCACCACCACGAGTATCGCCATCAAGCTTCGTCAAAACGACTCCAGTTAAACCTAATTGATCATTAAAGCTTTGTGCCACATTGACTGCATCTTGTCCTGTCATTGCATCAACAACTAGGAAGATTTCTTCAGGTTTTGAAAGTTCTTTAATTTGTGCAAGTTCTTCCATTAAACCTTCGTCAATATGTAAACGACCTGCAGTATCAATTAGGACATAGTCATGATGTTCATCCTTAGCGTGTTGAATCGCTTGTTTCGCAATTTCAACTGGACTTACTTGATCTCCTAATGTAAATACTGGTAAATCTAATTGTTTACCTAATGTTTGAAGCTGTTTAATCGCGGCAGGACGGTAAATATCTGCTGCAACTAAAAGTGGCTTACGATTGTACTTTTTTCGAAGTAAATTCGCTAATTTACCAGTCGTTGTTGTTTTACCAGCACCTTGTAAACCAACCATCATAATAACAGTCGGCGGGCGATTTGCAACAGCAATTTTGCTTTGTTCTCCACCCATTAATGCTGTTAGTTCTTCTTGAACTACCTTTACAACATGTTGACCAGGCGTTAAGCTTTGTAATACTTCTTGTCCTACAGCTCGTTCAGAAACACGTTTCACAAAATCTTTAACAACTTTAAAGTTAACATCCGCCTCAAGTAAAGCAAGACGTACTTCTCTCATCATTTCCTTGACATCAGATTCAGATACTTTACCTTTGCCTCGAACCTTTTGTAATGTCTTTTGAAGTCGGTCGGCTAATCCTTCAAATGCCATAAAACCGTCCTCCTTATTATTCTAATTTCTCTAACGCATCGATAACTCGAAGAAACTCGTCATCTACAACTTTACCTTTTTTGGCATAAGTTTTCAAATGATTTAAAAGTTCATTTCGTTGTTGAAATTTTTTTAGAAGTAATAATTTCTCTTCATATTCTTCTAACATAGCTTCAGTACGTTTTATATTATCATAAACCGCCTGTCTACTAATGTTAAACTCTTCCGCAATCTCACCTAAAGAATAGTCATCCAAATAATATAATGACATATAGTTTTGTTGTTTAGGAGTTAAAAGAGAATGATAAAAATCATATAGATAATTGATTCTCATCGTCTTATCTAACATTGTATGATCTGCCAAAACTATCACTCCTTTGTTAAGTGAATTGCCTTTACATATGCTAGTTTACCTAATACACAAATATCTGTCAAGTTTTTTACTTGACGATTAATAAAAATCAAAACAACAAAATTTGACGTTCACTCCATCACGGTCTTACCTATCTTGCTATTCACACAATTTAAAAAAAGTGGATATGTCTTTCAATTTAAACATATCCACTTCATTTCTTAATTTTTAAATTATGCTTCTTTATTCATTAAATCTCCAAATAGGCCATATACAAATTGTTCTGCTTGGAATGGTTGTAGGTCGTCCATTTGTTCTCCAAGGCCGACGAATTTTACTGGTACTTTTAGTTCGTTTCGGATTGCTAAAACAATACCACCTTTAGCCGTTCCGTCTAGTTTCGTCAAGACGATGCCAGTGACATTTGTTGCTTCGGAGAATGTTTTTGCTTGAACAAGACCATTTTGGCCAGTTGTTGCATCAATTACTAGTAATACTTCGTGTGGTGCACCAGGTACTTCTCTAGCAATGACATTTCGTACTTTTTCAAGTTCTTTCATTAAGTTCACTTTATTTTGTAGGCGGCCAGCTGTGTCACAAAGTAAAACATCTACTTTACGAGCTTTTGCAGCTTGAACCGCATCATACATTACTGCAGCTGGATCTGATCCTTCACCTTGTTTAATTGTGTCAACACCAACTCGTTCTCCCCAAACTTCTAATTGATCAATAGCACCCGCTCTAAATGTATCACCAGCAGCAAGCAGTACTTTTTTGCCTTCAGTTTTTAGTTTATGAGCGATTTTACCAATTGAAGTTGTTTTACCTACTCCGTTAACTCCAACGAATAAAACAACTGTTAAACCATCAGGATTTAAATTTAACTCAAATGAATCATCAGTTAAATCATCACCTTTATACAATTCAACTAATTTTTCAGAAATTACCTCTTGTACACCTTTTGGATCTTGAATATTTTTTCGTTTAACTTCAAATTTCAAGTCCTCTACTAGTTCCATTACTGTGTTTACACCAACATCAGCCATAATTAGAATTTCTTCAAGTTCTTCAAAAAAATCTTCATCTACTTTACGGTATCTAGCAAATAAATCGTTTAACCCTTCTGTCAGGTTATTTCTAGATTTCTCTAATCCAGTTTTAAATTTTTGAGTCACTGACTCCGTTTGCTTGGAGATTGTTTCTTTTAATTTCTTAAAAAAGCTCATAATTTCAATCCTTTCTAATTACCATTCGATAATAATGTTTCGCCTTCATCCAAACGAACTGATACTAGCGTAGAAACTCCGTATTCTTGCATTGTAACACCGTATAGTACATCACATTCTTCCATAGTACCTTTACGGTGTGTAATAACAATAAATTGAGTTTGTTCACTAAAATATTTTAAGAATTTTGCAAATCGAGCTACATTGGCCTCATCTAGTGCGGCTTCAACCTCATCAAGTACACAGAAAGGTACTGGACGTACTTGTAAAATTGCAAAAAGTAGTGCGATTGCCGTAAGTGCTCGTTCGCCTCCTGATAATAAGCCTAAATTTTGAAGCTTTTTACCTGGTGGCTGTGCAACAATATCGACACCTGTTAACAGTAAATTTTCCTCATCTGTCAGAACTAAATCAGCTCTTCCTCCACCAAACAATTGAGTAAAGACGACTTGGAATTTTTCACGAATTGCACTAAAACTTGTTTCGAAACGTTTTGTCATTTCTTCATCCATCTCACTAATTACATTGTAAAGTGTGATTTTTGCTTCATTTAAATCAGTTCTTTGTTCTTGAAGAAAATCATGACGTTCAGATACTCGTTCATACTCATCAATTGCACCAATATTTACAGTTCCTAATTCCTCAATTGAACGCTTTAATAGTTTAACTCGTTTCCTTGCATCATCAACTGTCATTTCTAGTGTATATTTCATTTTGGCCGCTTCGTAAGTAGTCATATACTTTACATTCAGTTGTTCAAGACGATTTTCAAGTTCTACATCAAGTCGATTACTATTTACTTCTTGCTGTTTTAGTAAATCAGAAAGTGACTTATATTGACGTTGCTTTTCACGTAATGATTGAACATAATCTTCTAGCTCTGTTTGATAAGCAATTCGTTGTTCTCGACGTTTAGAAATAATTTCTGTCGTTTTTGAAAATTCAATGCGAGTATCCGAAATTATTTTCTCGAGCTCTTCCTTACCATTTTCATTCGTCATAAGTTCACTTGATAAGAAGATTATTTTTTCCTTCGTTTCTTCAAGAATTTGCTTTTGTTTTATAGAATTTTCTTCAAACTGGCGAATTCTTTCGTTACTATAACCTAACTTTTGCTCTTCTTGTGCTAGAGAAATTTTCAGACTAGTTAACTTCGATTGTAATTCATCTTTAATTTCCTTTTGATTTAGTTTCCGTTCAGTTAATTCATTTATCTTCTGTTCTTTTGAAATAATCTCATTTTTCACATTTGCATTTAACGATGATAATTCCTCTAGACGGTCTTTAACCTTTAATAAATCACTTGCTGAACTTCCCATTTCTAAATCATAGATTGCTAAAGCATCGTTTATATTTTTTTCTTCGAATTCGATACTTTTTAGTTGTTCCATAATTGAAACAATTATTTGCTTAACCTTTTGAATTTCATCATTTAACATCTGAGCTTCAGAAGAACTTTCTAGATTTGTCGCTTTAAGGATTTGGACCTCGCTCTCAAGTGAGTTAGTCTTTTCTTGCATATCCTTTAGCTTTACGGTGATTTCTTCTAACTCTCGCTGTCTTCCAATAAGTGAAGAATTCGTAGTTCGAACGGCTCCACCAGTCATCGCTCCACCAGGATTAACTACATCTCCTTCAAGCGTGACAAATCGGTAGCGATGTCCAACGAGTTTAGCCAATTCATTAGCACCTTTTAAATCTTGTGCGATTAAAACAGTTCCAAGTAAGTTTTGGATCACTTGCTCATACTCGCTTGAATAACTTACAAGTGATGATGCAACTCCAATAAAGGAAGGATTTCTTTTTAATCCTTCAATAACGTTAGCTGGTACAAAACGAGCTTTAACAATATTCATTGGTAAAAATGTAGCTCGGCCTAGTCGTTGCTGCTTTAAAAATTGAATTGCTCTTCTAGCATGCTCGTCATTTTCAACAACAATTTGTTGTGTAGCTGCACCTAATGCAATTTCAATCGCAATTTCGTATTGTTTGTTTGTTGTAATTAGTTCAGCAATTGCACCTTTAATACCTTCTAGTCTTGTGCCTCTTGCTTTCAAAATTTCTTTAACACCTTGATTAAAACCAGCAAAATCTTCTTGAAGTTCTTCAAGTGTTTCTTTTCTTGATTTTGTTTGTTGAATAAACTGATAAGCTTTATTTAGTAATTCTTCTTTTTCCTTTAAAACTGTTGAAGTTTCATCAAGCTGCTTATTCAGAGAGTCAAATTTTTCATTTAACTGTTTAAATGTTAAATCAAATTGTTCTTTCTCATTAAGCAATTCAGTTTTTCTATTCTGTAATTGCTCTCTTTGACGAATGTATTTTTCATTTTCTATATCTAATCGACTCGATTTTACTGAGTATTGTTGGCTTTGCTTTTCAAGCATCGTTTTTTCATTTTTAATCGATGCTTGATTATTTAAAAGCTCAATATAATCAGATTTTATTAATTCGATTTGTTCTTCAATATCACCCTCATAAGAAGTTATCTCATTTTGGATCTCAACAATATTTGTTCTCGTTTTGTTTACATTTTGGCGAGAAAATTTTTCTTGTTCTTTTTCTGCTTCGATTAATCTATTCGTCTCGTTTATTTGTTCAGTAACTTCATCAACTTGTTTTCTTAATTGTTCAGATTGAGATGAAGTATTTCTTTTTCTCTCCTTCATTAGCTCTTTCTGACCTTCATATTTTTCCAAGTTCTTCGTAACGGTTAATAAAACTTGCTGCAATTGATCGATTGATTCATCTAAAGCATTTAATTTCTCTTGTAATTCGTGTTGTTTTGATTCTTCAGTTGAAATCTCTGTCGATAACGCAATTTCTAAATCAGAGTTTTGGGCAATTTCTAGTTTAAGCTCCTCCCATTTCTGGTGAAGCGATTCAATCTCGTATACTAAGAGAGCTGCCTCAACCTTTTCTAGCTCATCTCTATGTTCTATGTATTCCTTTGCAATTGAAGCTTGCATTCTTAATGGTTCAATTTGGGAGCTTAATTCAAATAAAATATCATCAACTCGATTTAAGTTTTCTTGCGTTTCGAATAATTTTGCTTCAGCCTTTTTCTTTCGATTTTTATATTTTAATACTCCAGCTGCTTCTTCAAAAATTCCTCTTCGTTCTTCTGGCTTACTGCTTAATATTTCTTCAACCTTTCCTTGAGAAATAATAGAGAATGCCTCTCTTCCCAGTCCAGAATCCATAAATAAATCAACAATATCTTTTAACCGACAAGATTGTTTATTAATATAAAAATCACTATCTCCAGAACGGTAAACACGTCTAGTTACACTTACTTCACTATACTCAAGTGGTAATTGTTGATCTTCATTATCTAAAGTCAGCGTAACTTCTGCATAATTTAAAGGTTTTCTTCCATCACTACCAGCAAAAATAATATCCTCCATCTTCGCTCCTCGTAATGATTTGACTGACTGTTCGCCCAATACCCATCTAATGGCATCTGTAATATTACTTTTACCACTTCCATTTGGTCCTACAACTGCTGTAACACCCTTTACAAAATCTATCGTAACTCGCTGAGCGAATGATTTAAATCCAATTATATCTAGTCGTTTGAGGAACAACTGAATTCCCCCTTTTTTGATTTAATTATATACACAAAAACTCCCCCATAAAAGGGGGAGCAGACTGCCCGCCAATCGCTTTCTTCGTTGCTTCACCTGTCAAACGGTGCTCTTTACCGTCTATGGTAAATTAAGTTCCTCATCAGGCTTAAATCCTCGAAAGTCAAGCGCTTGCAATCAGTCTAAAAAATCAAGTTTTATCGTTTAATTGACAAGTTTCTACTAGATTTTTAAGTTAATCTATTTACTTGACTCTTTTAATTTTAATAATGCTTCTTTAGCTGCTTGTTGCTCTGCTTCTTTTTTAGATCTACCACTACCGATTCCTAAAGTTTCACCATTTAATAATACTTTTGAAACAAATTCTCGGTTATGAGCTGGTCCTTTTTCTTGAAGTATTTTATACTCAATTGAACCTGTGGAGTCTCTTTGTACAAACTCTTGTAATTGACTTTTAAAATCCATCACATGCGAAAAAGCACCATCGTTTATTTTTGGGAATATATGAAGAGATAAGAAGTTAATAACTGTTTGTAATCCTTGGTCCAAATATAATGATCCAATGAATGCTTCAAAAACATCCGCAAGTAGTGCTGGACGTGTTCGACCACCTGTCATTTCTTCTCCGCGACCAAGTAATATATATCGACCAAAATCTAATTCATTCGCAAATTTCACAAGTGATGGTTCACAAACAATTGCGGCACGTAATTTTGTTAACTCGCCTTCACTCATAGTAATATATTTTTGAAATAAATATTGTGAAACGGTAAGCTCTAAAACAGCATCCCCTAAATATTCTAATCTCTCATTATCTTCATATGGTTTTTTTCGATGCTCATTCACATAGGATGAATGTGTAAACGCTTGAATTAGCAAGCTCTCATTATTAAACATAATATTTATTTGTTTTTGTAATTTTACAAAATTCTCTTTTTCAACATCAGAAAGTTTAAATTCTCTTACTCTTCTTGAATGCGGCATATTTACCTCCAACTAAAAAGCAGTTTGATATGCTGCTAAACCTACTAGTCAAGAAAATGATGAGAAGTCCCGTATAAAATACGGGACTCTTCTCATTACATGTTGCTCTCTATGTAGTTCACAACATCACCAACTGTGACGATTTTTTCAGCATCTTCGTCAGAAATTTCTAATTCAAACTCATCTTCTAATTGCATTACTAATTCAACTACGTCTAATGAGTCTGCGTCTAAATCTTCTTTGAAACGGCTTGTAACTTGGATCTCAGATTCTTCTACACCTAAACGGTCAACAATAATCTTTGATACGCGCTCTAATACATCTTGCATTATTATTCACCTCCCCCCAAAGATTGTCTACTTATGCATTATACATAAAAATGTGGCAAACGCCAAACTAATTCATTACAAGTCCACCATCAACATTGATTGTTTGTCCAGTAATGTATCTACTTGCATCCATTGCTAAGAATACTACTGCATTTGCAATATCTTCTGGTTGACCAAAAGATTGCAATGGAATATTCGATAACATTTGTGTTCTGATTTGCTCATTTAATTCATTTGTCATATCAGTTTCAATAAAACCAGGTGCAATTGCATTAACTGTAATATTTCTAGAAGCTAATTCCTTTGCTGCTGTTTTTGTTAAACCTAATACGCCAGCTTTTGCAGCTACATAGTTCATTTGTCCTGGATTACCAATTTGTCCTACAACTGAACTAATATTAATGATGCGGCCATTACGTTGACGAGTCATAAACTTCGCTGCTGCTTTGATACAATTGAATACACCTTTTAAGTTTGTATCAATTACATCATCCCAATCAGCATCTTTCATACGTAACAAAAGACCATCTCTTGTAATACCTGCGTTGTTTACTAGTATATCAATACTACCAAATTCATCAACAGTATTTTTTACTAATGCAGCAACTTCTTCACCATTTGATACATTTGCTTTATATGCAATTGCTTTAACTCCAAGAGCTGTAATTTCTTCTACAACTTTAAGAGCAGCCGCTTCATTACCAGAATAATTAACAACTACATTCGCACCATTTTTTGCTAAAGATAATGCGATTGCTCGTCCGATACCTCGAGATCCACCTGTAACTAATGCAACTTTACCATTTAGCATGATTTTATTTCCTTCCATTCATTTAAAAATTGGTTTAATGTTTCAACATCATAAACATTTACTAATTTTGATGATGGAGAGATCGCTTTTACTAATCCAGTTAAAACTTTACCAGGTCCAATTTCAACGAATGTATCAACACCAAGGTCAACTAATTCTTGAATAGATTGGTTCCATTTTACCGGAGAATATAATTGATTAACTAGCAATTCCTTAATTTCATTTGCATCTGTAACAACTTTAGCAGTAACATTTGAAATTAATGGCGTTACACAATCATTCACATTTATTTTACCAAGCTCATTTTGGAATTCTTCGCTTGCAGGTTTCATTAAAGATGAGTGGAATGGACCACTTACTTTTAAAGGTAATACACGTTTAGCTCCAGCTTCTTTTAGTAAACCAGAAGCAATTTGTACACCCTCTGCATCTCCAGTAATAACTACTTGTGTAGGAGAATTATAATTCGCAATACCTACAGAATGACCATTTTTATTCACTTCAGAAATAACTTCTTCAATTTTTTCTGGAGCTAAAAATAATACAGCTGCCATAGCACCTTGTCCTACTGGTACAGCTTGCTCCATTAATTGACCACGTTTATGTACTAATTTAACACCGTCTTCAAATGAAATGCTATTTGCTGCTACAAGCGCTGTAAACTCACCTAAACTATGACCAGCGACAAAGTCTGGTTTAATTCCAGCTGATTTAATCTTCTCAAGCATAGCAATTGAAGTTGTTAAGATTGCTGGCTGTGCATGATATGTAGCAGTTAACTCTTCATCAGTTCCATTGAAAATAATCTCAGAAAGACTAAAACCAATTTGTTCGTTAGCAGTTTCAAAAATAGATCCACATTCATTATAGCTCTCAGCTACATCTTTACCCATTCCAACTTTTTGTGATCCTTGTCCAGGAAAAATAAACGCCACTTTACCCATTGGAGTGACCCCCTTATGCATTTGATTCGATTTTCTCCATATGATCACTTACTAGTTTTACAACATTATGTTCAACCATCGTTTGAGTTTGCTTAATTGCACTAAAAATCCCCATAGCATCAGAACTTCCATGAGCCTTAATGACAGGTGATTTTAAGCCAAATAACGCTGCTCCACCATACTCAGAGTAATCCATTTTCTTTTTAACACCTTTTAAGTTTGGTTTTAATACAGCTGCTGCAAGCTTCGATGTGAAATTAGTAAGCATCGCATCTTTAATTAATGAAAACATTGCAAGTGCAGTACCTTCAATAGCTTTTAAAGCTATATTTCCAGTATACCCGTCTGTAACTACTACATCTGCTACTGAGTTCATTAAGTCTCTAGCTTCAACATTTCCTATAAAATTCAAATTACTTTCTTTTAGTAACTGGAATGTTTGTTTAGCAAGTTCATTACCTTTTTTATCTTCCGTACCGACATTTAGTAATCCTACAGTCGGATTATGTATACCTCTTACTTTTTGGGCATATACAGATCCCATTATCGCATATTGGAGTAAATGATTTGCTTTTGCATCAACATTAGCACCTACATCGAGGAATACAAAGCCTTTGCCATCTAAAGTAGGCATTGTAGGTGAAAGTGCAGGTCGTTCTACACCTTCCATTCGACCAACAACTAATAGGCCCGCTGTCATTAATGCCCCGGTATTTCCAGCAGAAATACATGCATCAGCATTACCTTCTTTTACTTGGTTTGCCATTAAGACCATAGAAGCATTCTTCTTTCTTCTAACCGCTCTAACTGGCTCTTCAGTTCCTTCAATTACTTCATCTGTATGGATAATCGTTATATTTTTATCATTCGTTAAGAATGGCTTTATTTTAGATTCATCACCAATTAAAGTAATATGTATATCATTCAATTTTTCAATTGCAAGCATCGCACCTTCAACGATAGCTTTTGGGGCATGATCTCCACCCATTGCATCGATAGCTATTTTCATCTTGTTCACTTCCTATTCTTCAATACTTCGGTGGTACATTTCGAACAAGCCATGGAATACATGTTCTTTTTCAACATAGCCATTGATATCAACTGTAGTACGCCTCGGATCTCCTTTTTGCGGTAAAACCTTTGCCTTCGCAATTACTCGATCATTCGTTCTTACTGGTTTAATAAAAACAAAATTGGATTTAGCTGTAAGAGCTAAATCATCATGAATAACTGCAACTGCTAAAGAATTAGCCTGGGCAAATAAGTGATGACCTCGGGCAATTCCATTTCTACTAAAAGTATGCTCTTCCTTAACGTCAAATATAGAAATGGCACTTTCGTTTAAATGAATATCAATAACTTCACCGATTATTTCATCTACTGGTAGTGATTTTACATCTTCTAATTGCTGAGTGGCAACATTTTTGATGCGCTCCCTTAACTCAGGAATTGATAATTCAAGACGATCAAGACGAATAGTTTGTATGCTTACAGATAATTGATTAGCTAAATCTTCATCTGTAATAAACGGATTTTCTTTTATAATTTTTTTTAACAATTCATGACGATCTTTTTTATTTCTTCTCATATTACATACCTCAACTACTAATTTGTGACCAGGTATTAAATACAGTTTATATTAAAAATCCACGTATTACAATAGTTTTTTGACAAACTTTTAATACCTAGTACTAATCTAATTTTTCTGAATTAAATATTCCCGTTCTGTCTAAGTACATTCTTAATCCTTGATAATCATTAGCTTTCCAAAATACATCTGAATTAACTAATAATGTTGCATCATTTCGCGCAACTTCTAATGCACGATAGTCATGTACCATATCAGCCATTTTAAATTCGGGTACACCACTTTGTTGTTTTCCAAAGAAATCTCCTGGTCCTCTAAGTTCTAAATCCTTTTCACTTAACTCAAAACCATCGTTTGTTTCTGTCATGATTGTTAGTCTTTCTTTTCCTACTTCACTTTTTGGATCACCAACTAAAATACAATACGATTGTTCTGAACCTCGTCCAACTCGTCCTCTTAGCTGATGTAATTGTGAAAGTCCAAAGCGATCTGCATCATAAATAACCATCACAGTTGCATTCGGTACATTTACACCTACTTCCACAACTGTCGTTGAAACTAATATTTGAACATCATTAGCTGCAAAAGCCTTCATCACGTCATCTTTCTCTGTTGATGATAGCTTTCCATGCATCAATCCAACCTTCGCTAAATTTTGATAATGAAACGATAGAACACTATGTAAATCTAATGCATTCTGAAGGTCTAATTTCTCTGACTCCTCGATAAGTGGACAGATTAGATATGCTTGTCGTCCATTTTTAATTTCTTTACCGATAAAATCTAAAACGCGATCAAACATTTCTTGTTTGACCCAATACGTTTCTATTTTTTTACGACCAGCTGGATATTCATCTATAATCGATACATCCATTTCACCAAAAGCTGTTATTGCCAAAGTTCTTGGGATTGGAGTTGCTGTCATAAATAATACATCAGGGAAATAACCTTTTTCTCTTAAAACTCTTCGTTGCCCAACACCAAATCGATGTTGTTCATCTGTTATTACAATGCCTAATTTATTAAATTGAACCTCATCTTGAATTAAAGCATGAGTACCGACTAAAATATGTACCTCACCGTTTTTTAAACGTTCCAGGATTTCACGACGCTTTTTACCTTTTACAGAACTTGTAAGAAGTTCAACATTTACTTCTGTATGTTGTAGCATTTTTGCTAAAGATTCAAAATGTTGCTCAGCTAAAATTTCTGTAGGCACCATTAATGCCCCTTGATAACCATTAAGTGTACATGCATACAATGCTATTGTTGCGACAACGGTTTTCCCCGACCCAACATCACCTTGTAATAAGCGATTCATTCGATAAGGACTTTCTAAATCTGTGAATATTTCTTGTACAACTCGATTTTGAGCTGATGTCAGAGGAAATGGTAAGGATTGGATTAGTTGTTGAATTTTTTCAATGTTTAATGTTTTTGGGATACCTTTTGATTGATTACGCTGAATTTTTCGAAGTGCTTGCATTTTTAGTTGAAAAAGAAAAAACTCTTCATAAACAAAGCTTCTTCTAGCTTGTTTTAAACTATTCGCATCAATTGGGTGGTGAAGTAATCTCATTGTTTCTGAACGATTTAAAAGTTTATATTTTTGAATTAGTTCATTTGGCACTAAATCATTTATTAAATGTCCAAATTTTTTAAAAGACTGCTCAACAAATTTACGCATTGTTTTTACAGACATTTTACCCTTAATTGAATAGACAGGCTCAATTTCATGACTATTCGTACGTGAACCAAATACAAGGTCTGATAATGAAATGGTTTGTTTATGTTGGTCCCACTTACCAGAAACAGTTACATGCTCATTTAAGTTTAACTTTGTTTTAAAATATGGTCGATTAAAACAAATAACAGTAATTAAGTATCGATCAACTAAAAGTCGAAATGTTAGTCGTGATTTATTTTTGCCAAAATATTGAAGAAGAGGAGCGCTATGAACAATCCCCTCGACAGTCACGCGCTCTTCATGCTTCACTTCTGATAAATCCTTATTTCGAAAATCCTCATATCGATACGGTAAATATTCGATTAAGTCATTTATAGTAAAAATACCCATATCATTTAATTGTGTTTCAGTTTCTTCGCCAACACCACTTAATACAGATATTTTTTGTTCAAGTTCATTACTCACTATTTTTTTAGCGAAACACCAAATATTTTAGCTTCCAATTCACGTCCTGTTGGCGTTGCCGCTAGTCCTCCTTCTGCAGTTTCTCTTAACGCAGATGGCATTGTTTGTCCAATTCGATACATAGCATCAATTACTTCGTCACATGGGATTCGACTTGTAATACCTGCTAATGCCATATCTGCTGCTACCATAGCGTTAGCAGCACCCATTGCATTTCGCTTAACACATGGTACTTCTACTAAACCTGCAACCGGGTCACATACTAAACCAAGCATATTTTTTAATGTAATGGCAAATGCTTCAGCACTTTGACTTGGAGTACCGCCAGCCATTTCAACGATCGCTGCTGCTGCCATACCACTTGCAGAGCCTACTTCCGCTTGACAGCCACCTGCAGCACCTGAAATTGACGCATTATTGGCTACAACAAAACCGAAAGCACCTGATGCAAATAAGAATTCAATCATTTGCATTCGAGTAGGATTTAATTTCTCTTTTACAGCAAAAAGAGTTCCAGGAACTACACCAGCAGAACCTGCTGTAGGAGTTGCACAAATCGTACCCATTGCAGCATTTACTTCATTTGTCGCAACCGCTTTACTAACAGCATCTAAAAGTAAATGACCTGAAAGCGAATTACCTTTTGCAATGTAATTTTGAAGTAATACAGCGTCTCCTCCTGTTAAACCTGTTGGCGAGTGAACACCTGCAAGTCCTCTTTCAACTGCCTTTTCCATAACAACAAGATTTTGCTCCATTTTACCGATAATCTCTTCACGGCTTCTTCCTGTAAAAGACATCTCTTGTTGGATCATTATTTCTGAAATTTTAACATTTTTTGACTCAGCTAATTCAACTAATTCAGCAACATTTTTAAACATTTAAGTTCCCCCTCTCCTTAATCAACCATTTTCGTAACGCGAATGATATGTGGTAAAGATTCAATTTCTTTAATAATTTTATTATCTAAATCTTGGTCGACCTCAATTGCCATCAATGCAATTTGTCCGACTTCTTTACGTGAAACTTCCATATGGCCAATATTTACCGCATATTTCATTAGGACATTTGTTACACCAGCAATCGAACCAAAACGGTCATTATGAACAACAAGGATTGCAGGGTAATTACCCGAAAGTTTAAGTTCAAATCCATTCAACTCAATAATTTCAATTTTTCCACCACCGATTGAAATTCCCACTAACTCAAATGGTTGGTCATCATCGAGAATAGAAATTTTCACTGTATTTGGATGCTCCGTTACTGCATCTTCTTCAATGAAATCAACTGACATCCCTTTTTCTTGTGCAATATTTAATGATTCTGGAATACGCTCATCAAATGTATCAAAATCTAATAATCCACCAATAAGCGCAACATCTGTACCATGTCCACGATATGTTTTAGCAAATGAACCATATAATGAAATCAAAATCTTTTTTGGTTCTTTTCCATAAAGATTTCTTGCTACACGACCAATTTTAGCCGCTCCCGCTGTATGTGAACTAGAAGGACCAATCATAATTGGACCAATTATGTCAAAAACACTTTTATATTTCATCACGTTTCCCCCAATACGTTATTGTAAAAGCGTATTATATTTAGTTTTTGTTTTGTTAGAACAAATCATTTATATAAAAAGTTGGTATTATGGACAAAACAATGTCCACCTTATAGTGTAATACGAAATTCTACAGAGTTCTACGTTATTTTACATTAGTCTTTAAATAAATTACAAAAAAAAAAGAAGAAGTGATCACACTTCCTCTTTTATCTTGCTATATTTTATCTTATTCAATCGAAAAAATATATGAATATAAAGGTTGACTTCCGTTATGAACTTCAATCTCTAAGTGATCAAAGCTCTCTTCGGCAAATTCGACTAATTTTGAAATTTCTTCATCTGATACGTCTTGACCATATAAGATTGTTAATATTTCAGAATCTTCATCAATCATATCTTGTAATAATTTTTTTGCAGCCTCTAATTGATTTGCATCTGTTGTAACAATTTTACTTTCAAGGATCCCCATGAAATGATTTTTTGTTATTTCAACACCATCAATTTCAGTATCTCGAACCGCATAAGTTATTTGACCTGTTTTTACTGTCTTTAAAGCATCTTGCATTCCAGATTTATTTTCATTTAATGATGCTGTAGGATTAAATGCTAATAAAGCGGACATACCTTGAGGTACTGTTTTAGACGTTACAACTGCTACATTACATTCTGCAACAGATGCAGCTTGCTCGGCAGCCATCACAATATTTCCGTTGTTAGGAAGTACAATAACATTTTCTGCGTTGCATTGTTCAATCGCTTTTACAATGTCTTCTGTACTAGGATTCATTGTTTGACCGCCTTCAATTACAACAGTTGCCCCAATACTTTCAAATAATGCTTTAATCCCTGATCCCATAGCTACCGTAACGATACCAAATTCTTGTTTTTCAGTAGATTGTTCAGACTCATTTTTAGAAGGAGATTCATTTGAAACCTCTTCATGTAGTAAGTTAGTATGTTGTTCGCGCATATTTTCAGCTTTTAGTTTTAAAAAGCTTCCAAATCGTTGACCTAAATTAAATACTTCCCCAGGGTACTCAGCGTGAATATGAACTTTTACAATTTCATCATCAGCAACTACTAATAAAGAATCACCCCACGCACTTAACTCTTTACGGAAAGTGTCTATGTCAAAAGGATGTTTTTTTAATTTATCTTTTTCAAATCGCACCATAAATTCAGTACAGTATCCGTAAACAATGTCTTCAGTATTTAACATACTTTGTACATTACGATGTTCTGCTTCAACAAGTTCCTCAATTGAAAGTGTCGCCTCAGCACCTTCTAGGGAAATTTCTTCACCTTTTAATGCCGCTAAGAATCCTTCATAGACAAGTACTAATCCTTGGCCTCCACTATCAACTACACCAACTTGTTTTAACACAGGTAGTAAGTCTGGAGTACGGTTTAATGATGCATTTGCTTCAGTAATTGTTTCCTCAAGAAAAGGAATAAATTCTTCATGCGTTTTTGCTATGACAACTGCTTTTTTTGCTGTTTCTCTTGCAACTGTTAAGATTGTTCCTTCAATAGGCTTCATAACAGCTTTATAAGCAGTTTCTACCCCTGCTTCTAATGCTAAAGCAAAATCAGTTGTTGAAATTGTATCCTTTGTTTCAATTGATTTAGAAAAACCTCTAAATAATTGAGAAAGGATTACACCAGAATTACCACGCGCCCCCATCAATAAGCCCTTTGCGAAGCTTTGACCAACTTTCCCTACATGACTATTTGGTTTTTCTTTTACTTCCTTAGATCCTGAAGTAATAGAAAGATTCATATTTGTTCCAGTATCACCATCTGGTACCGGGAATACATTTAATGAATCTACAAATTTTACATTTTTCGTTAAGTTATTTGCACCTTGAATCACCATATCTGCAAATAATTTACCGTCAATACGTTTTATCGACACAAATTCTCCTCCTTAATGCGTCTTTACAGGTTAGCTACTTTCACACCTTGAACAAAAATATTAACAGAGTCAACTGACAAGCCTAATGTTTGATCAAGAGTATACTTCACTTTATTTTGTACGTTATTAGCAACTTCAGAAATCTTCGTACCATAGCTTACAATTATGTACATATCGATATTAACGTCTTCACCTACTTGACGAACAATAACACCTTTTGTAAAGTTATCTTTTTTTAGGATTTCTGTAAGACCATCCTTAATTTGTTTCTTAGAAGCCATTCCAACAATACCGTAGCAATCAATGGCAGCTCCACCAGCAATTGTAGCGATCACATCTGTCCCAATCTCGATTGTTCCATATTGAGTTTTCATTTCTAATGACATAATTTGGTCCCCCTTATTGGATAATCCAAGTATAGTTAGTTATACTACTTACTTATTATTGTATACCTTTTTCCAAAATAATTCTATTGACTCACTACTATTATTAGCATTTCAATAATATTCATGGTTAATTATAGAAAATACAATTTTTGAAGAATTTCTTTTCAATAAGTCAGGGAGGTCCCTCTTTAATATTTAGTATATCATACATTTCGATGTCAAGGTTTTTTTCTTGAACAACTTACCAATAACTGTTGCATTAACCGAAACGGTATGATAAATTATAGTAGTGTTTGAATGAAAATAATCATTTGAAATGTTATTCCGTTTTTTGTTAGGAGGGAAATAGATGGCTCGTGTTTGTGTAATCACAGGAAGAAAATCTCGTTCTGGTAACAGTCGCTCTCACGCTATGAATGCTTCAAAACGTACTTGGGGTGCTAACCTTCAAAAAGTTCGTATTTTAGTAAACGGTAAACCAAAGCGTGTTTACGTTTCAGCGAGAGCATTAAAATCAGGTAAAATTGAGCGCGTTTAATTTATTAACGTACTAAAAAGCATAGCGATCCGCTATGCTTTTTTACTTTTTTTATGATACCTATTGCCTCTAACCAAAAAAACCTACTCCAACTAATCTAAGCGTCTTTTTTAAATGTACTCAGCATAGCGCGAACAAGTCCGCCAAGAAATCTAGGTAATTTAATCGTATAAAATTTCATGCTTTCCCTCCTACAAGCTTTCTAGCATTTTTAAGGAAAAGATTAATCCTATTACATTCTACTTGCGATGAGCGAAAACTATGACATGAAATTGTTAATCTTTGCTCCTTACTACTAATGCTATGCCTTCGCTAAATGAAATAGACCCTTCACTCTCTAGCAGTTCATTGCTTACACATAGTGATGATCCAATCTCCAATAAATGATTAGTTAGTGGGTATTTAAACCCCTTTAAAGTTAAATTTTCTACTTTAGCACCTAATGAAAAAAAGGATACGTATTTAAATTGCTGCAGTTTACTAATAAAATGGGTACCTTCCTGAATGACATATATTTCGTTATATTCATCAACGATTTTTATTGGAACACCAGAATCCATAAATTTTATTAATAATGTAATACTGCCAAATTCATGATCTAAGCGTTTTCCCGTTACACAATGGATGAAAATCTTTTCTGGTTTTTGTTTAATTGCCCATTGAATAGCAAGTTCTAAATCTGTTTCATCTTTTTCAGGAGGGTAAATAAAAACATTTGGGACAAGTCTTTTTATCTTTTCTAAATTTTCATCGCTTAAAGAATCAAAATCACCGAATATTGCCTCTGGAATTAATCCTTCTTCAATTAAGTAATGAGCTCCATTATCTACGCCAATCAGCACCTGGTTTTCGTCTTTCTGAGTTATTTCAGTAATTGTATTCGATTTCGGTCCTGCACCTACAATATGTATAGTCAACTTTTTTCCACCTTTAAAAAAATGCAATCGAATGTCGATTGCATTTTTTGTTTCATAATTAGATTTTCCATGCAATTTTAGATGATTACATTATCCTCTAATTTTCGCTATTGCTTCTTTTCTGTCTTCCTTATTATAAACTGCTGAACCGGCTACTAATACGGTAGCACCTGCTTCTTTACAAAGTTTAGCCGTATTTTCGTCAACGCCACCGTCTATTTCGATTTCAACTGATAAATTGCGTTCTTTAATCAAATTAGCAACTTGTTTAATTTTAGGAACAACTGAATGAATAAATTTTTGTCCTCCAAAGCCTGGATTTACTGTCATTAAAAGGACCATGTCAACATCATCTATAATCTGTTCAATTGATGAAACTGGAGTCGCTGGATTAAGAACTACACCTGCTTTAATACCAAATGATTTAATAGTTTGAATCGTACGGTGCAAATGTGTACACGCTTCAACATGAACCGTAATAATGTCCGCTCCAGCTTTTACAAATTGCTCTATGTATTGATCAGGTTTTTCAATCATTAAATGTACATCAAGTGGGAGCTTCGTCACTGGTCTAATTGCTTCTACAATTAGTGGTCCAATTGTAATATTTGGTACAAAATGACCATCCATTACATCGACGTGAATATAATCTGCTCCTCCACGTTCTACATCTAAAATTTCTTCTCCAAGTTTAGCAAAATTCGCTGAAAGGATTGATGGTGCAATTTTAACCATGATTAATACCTCGGCTTTCTATCTCTTATTTCTTCTATGAATGATACATAATGATCATATCGTTTAGGAGAAATTTCCCCACTTTCAACTGCAGCTTTTACTGCACATTTTGGTTCTTTTAAGTGGGTACAACCTCTAAATTTACATTCTTGACTTTTTTCTCGCATTTCCACAAAACAATACGATAAATCTTCAGATTCGATTCCCATAAATTCCAATGAACTAAAACCAGGAGTATCTGCAACTAGCCCCTGTCCAATTTTTATTAATTCAACATGTCTAGTTGTATGTTTTCCTCGTCCTAAATGAGAGGAAATAATACCAGTTTTTAAATCTAACTCTGGATTAATCGCATTTAGTAAAGTTGACTTACCAACGCCAGATTGTCCTGCAAATACAGATATTTTATTTGACATATGTGGAAGTACTTTTTCCAATCCTTCCTCAGTTTTTGAAGAAGTTAAACATACTTCATATCCAATTTGGCGATAATAAGAAACGTATTCATATACTAATTTTAATTGTGTTTCTGAACACAAATCGATCTTTGTAATCACAATTAAAGGTGTAATTTCATTAAACTCAATTAATACAAGGAATCGATCTAATAATATTGGAGAAAAATCAGGCTCTACTGCTGAAAAAACTAAAATTGCTTGATCAACATTTGCAATTGGAGGTCGAACAAGTTCATTCTTTCGCTCTTTAATTTCAAGTAGATAACCCTCTCCACTTTTTTCGATATGATATTCTACCTCGTCTCCAACTAAAGGTGTAATTTTCTTATTACGAAAATTCCCTCTACCACGACAAGTAACAACTGTCTCATCTGTTTCGACATAATAGAATCCACTCAATGCTTTTATGATTTTGCCTTCTGGCATATACTCACTCCTACAGCTCTTTAATTCGATGGATAAGGTACATCTCTTTCTGCAATAACTTGACCATCTTTAACAATTTTATAGGAAGCAGTTTGTCCAGGATCAATTGTCACTTCTACTGGTATAGTAGTTGTTTCGGTGATCGATTTTGAAATTGCAGGTTTTTCACCATTATTATTTTTATCCCTAATAAATACCTCAATTAGCTGAGGTGAACTAGGATTGGTTGGTGTATATGGTACTTGTACATTGATTGTTACTTTTTTCGTCTTTTCTTTTTGTTTTCCAGAAGAAATAACGACATTTAATGTATCCCCTTCTTTTACTGCAACGTTAGCAGATGGAGATTGAGAAATAACATGATTTTCAGCAACTGTTCCAGAATCTTCTTTCGTTACGTTAAGCTTTAGGTTATTGTCGCCTGCATAGGTTTCAACATCTTTTCTAGACCATCCTTTTAGGTCACGAAGAGTGATTGTAGATGACCCTTTACTAATCCATACATTTAAATCTGTTTCTGATGGAACGACTTCAGCCCCAACATTCGGAGATTGGTCTATTATTTCACCTTCTGGTTCATCACTTTCGATAAAATGCGTTGTAACAGAGCGATAATCGTCTTGTAATCGAGATTTTATCGTGTTGTATTGGAACCCTTTTAGGTCTTCCATCTCGTTACTTTTTTTACCTTTTGATTTATAAATCGTTATCGATGAATTTTCTTTAACAGTTTCCCCAATATTAGGAGACGTTTTAACTACTTTCCCTTCATCAACTTCATCATCAAAAATTTCTTTTGGATCGCTTATCTTTAACCCTTTTGATGCAAGCAACGTAACCGCACTTTCGTATGTCATATCCTTAACATCCGGAATTTCTACGTCTTCAGGTAAAAATAACGCAGGAATCAATGTTATAGCTAATAAACCACCAATTAAAAGTGCAATAAATGTACCTATAATAAACTTTGCAAAAGAATTTTTCTTCTTCCGTTTTAATTTATCAGGTTCATTTTTGACAGGTTCTTTTTTGATTGGTTCTTTTTCTTTGTTTGATTTTTTCTTTGTCGGTACGACAACAGTATCATCATTAGTTGATACAGGAATATCCTTTATGATCGGAATTACCTTCGTTTCATCATCATTTGTAGGAATCACAAAAGGTTTTTCATTCAAACGATCACTATTTAAAGCAGTTTGTAAATCTAGCTTCATCTCATCTGCAGTATCATATCGATAAAAGATATCTTTAGCAGTAGCTTTTAAAACGATATTTTCAACGCTTTGTGGTATTTCTGGATTAAATTTTGTTGGTGGTGGAACTTCACTTTGTAAATGTTTTAATGCTATCGCAACAGCACTCTCACCCGAAAATGGTAGTTTGCCAGTTAAAAGCTCAAACATTACAATACCTAAAGAATAAATATCTGATTTTTTATTCGCAACTCCACCTCTTGCTTGTTCAGGTGAAAGGTAGTGAACAGAACCAAGTACTGAATTTGTTTGTGTAATTGTTGCAGCTGTCGAAGCTGTTGCAATTCCAAAATCAGTTATTTTTACATTTCCTTCTTTATTTAGTAAAATATTTTGCGGTTTTACATCTCTATGAACAATTTGAAAATGATGCGCATGAGCTAATGCTGAGGCTAATTGTTCCATAATCCTCAATACTTCTTTTGGCTTTATTGGTGTATGATGCTGAATATACTCCTTTAAAGTCTCACCTTCAACGTATTCCATGACGATATACTGTAATCCATCTTCTTCCCCAACGTCATATGAGCTTACGATATTTGGATGAGATAGCGAAGTAACTGAATATGCTTCACGTTGAAATCTTCTTAAGAAGTCAGGGTCGTTTGAAAAATCAGCTTTCAACATTTTTACAGCTACATCTCGATCTAATATCATATCACGGGCTAAATAAACGTTTGCCATACCGCCAACACCAATTAATTTTAAAATCTTATATCGGTCGTTTAGGCGTCTACCTATCATCAAGCTCATCATCACCCTTTCTCTATATTTCTAGGCTCAAACTTAATAATGGCAAGCGTGATGTTATCTTCTCCACCAAGATCATTTGCGAGTGAAATCAACTGGTTACCGAGAATATCAATTGGTAGATTTTCATTTAATTTTTCATTAAAAAGTTCATTTGATATTTTATTCGATAAACCATCTGAACATAAAATGATTAAATCATCTTCTTCCCAAGTTAAAGTTTTAATATCAACATCAACTGTTTCCTCTGTACCAAGTGCTCGCGTAATAACATTTTTACGAGGATGAATTTCTGCATCCTCCATAGATATTTGCCCAAATTTAACGAGTTCAGCGACAAAAGTATGATCTTCTGTTATTTGCTTAAACCCTTCATCATTCCTCAAATAACTTCTACTATCACCTATATGTGCAATCGTAAAAAATAAAGGAGTACAAATAATCGCTTCAAGAGTTGTCCCCATACCCTTGCACTCTTCATTTTGCTCTGAATGAACTAATAAGTTTGTATTTAATTGCGCTACAATATTTTTTAGCCAAGATTCGGCTTCTATCGGTGTTTCAAAATTACTAGTATTTTTCCACTCTGCTTCGAGGAAATTGATCGCCATCATACTCGCAACCTCACCCGCTAAATGGCCACCCATTCCGTCAGCAACTACAGCTAATACGATTCCTGAATCGTTCGTAAATATACCTACACTATCCTCATTATGCTCTCGAACTTTCCCCGTATCAGTTTGAAAAAAAGTTTGCATTGTTTCACCTCGTCTCCTCTTTACGCTCCTTTGCACGCAACTGTCCACAAGCTGCATCTATATCATGACCTTGTTCACGACGAATTGTAACATTAACTCCATTATTTTTTAGTACTTTTTCAAATGCAAAGATTTGTTCCTTAGGTGTTCTTACGTAATCTCTTTCAGGTACATAGTTAACCGGAATTAAATTAACATGACATTTAACTCCTTTAAGTAAGTTAGAAAGTTCTTCAGCATGCTCAACTTGGTCATTTTCACCACCGAATAAACCATATTCAAACGTTACACGTCTACCTGTCTTTTCAACATAGTAACGAACAGCGTCCATTAAATCCGGTAATTTGTATGCACGATTAATTGGCATTAATTTAGAACGTAACTCACTGTTAGGAGCATGTAATGAAATCGCGAAATTAATTTGAAGTCCTTCATCAGCAAAGCTATAGATTTTTGGAATGATTCCACTTGTTGATACTGTAATATGTCTTGCACCAATGTTAAGACCTTTATCAGAATTAACAATTCTTAAGAAATCCATTAAACCATTATAGTTATCAAATGGTTCGCCTATACCCATAACTACGATTGAGCTAACTCTTTCTTCAACTTCATCAATAGCACGTTGTACTTCTAATACTTGTGCAACGATTTCACCTGCTTCAAGATTTCGTTTTAAACCGCCAAGAGTCGATGCACAAAAAGTACATCCAATTCGACAACCTACTTGTGTCGTTACACATACAGAATTGCCATAATTATGTCTCATTAAAACAGTTTCAATCGAATATCCATCATGTAATTCAAATAAAAATTTCATAGTACCATCTGAAGAGGTTTGTTTAACTAATGTTTTTAATGTCGTTATTGTAAAATTCTCTTCAAGTAACATACGTAGATCTTTTGGAATATTTTGCATTTCTTCAAAGCTTTCAACTCGTTGTACGTATAGCCAATTATAAATTTGCTTAGCACGGAAAGCCTGCTGCTTTTGCGCCTTTAACCAATCCTCTATATCACTCACTTTTAACGAGTAAATTGAGGGTTTATGAGTTTTTTCTATTTTGACTGAATTTGTAGTATTTTCTAATTTCAACGTTACACCTTCTTCCTTAATCTTGCAATAAAAAATCCATCCGTTCCAAAATAATGTGGTAGAAGCTGTACATACCCTTTTTGAACTGATTTATTTTTATTTAATTTTTCCGGAACATGATCAATTAATGAATGATCTAATTCATAATCATGATGCTCATCTAAAAAAGCTTCGACCACATCAATATTTTCTTCATGTCCAACTGTACAAGTGCTATATACTAAAGTTCCACCTGGTTTAACTAACTTTGAAGCTTCGTCTAAAATAGACTTCTGAACTCTTTGTAAATTTGTTACATCAGTAGCATTCTTTTTTAATAAAATATCTGGTTTACGACGAATAACCCCTAAACCAGAACATGGAGCATCTACTAATACTTTGTCAAATAATCTTCCTTCAAACTCTTCAGGTGCTTTTCTTGCATCTAGAGCTTTCGTTTCTATATTATCTAACCCTAAACGATTAGCTTGTTCTTTTATTAGCTTTACTTTATGATTGTGTAAATCTAATGAAGTGACTGATCCAGTACCGCCTAACAACTCAGCAATATGTGTTGATTTCCCTCCAGGTGCTGCACATGTGTCCAATATATCTTCACCTTTTTTAACTCCAAGTGCTTGTGCAACTAACATCGAGCTTTCATCTTGAATTGAAAGGTAACCTTCTTTAAATGCATTCGTATGAGCAACATTTCCTTTTTGGATTTCTATTGCAAATGGAGACAGTTTTCCTTCCTTGACCTGTACTCCTTCATCTTCAAGCATTTTAAGCACTTCTTCTCTTGTTGATTTCATTGTATTTACTCTTGCAGTTTGAAACGGTGGAAGTATGTTCACTTCACAAATTTTTCTCGTTTCTTCTTCTCCGAACTCTTTTACCCATTGTTCAATTAACCAATTTGGATGATTCGTTTCAATTGAAAGCTTTTCGATCGGGTCCTTTATTTCATCGATTGAGCGTAAACCATTTCTTTGAATATTTCTTAAAACCCCATTTACTAAAGAAGCAATTCCTTTATGTCCTCGCTTTTTAGCAATATTAACAGCCTCATTTAAAACTGCGTGAGGAGGTATACGATCTAAAAAATGCAATTGATATAATGAAAGTTTTATTAATATATAAACCCATTCTTCTAATTTCTTCTGATTTTTAATGAATGGTTCTAAATAAAAATCTAATAATTGATCTCTTTGGATTGTTCCATAGATTATTTCTGTTAAAAGTCCTGAATCAGCAGAAGATAAATCATTCTTTTGTATATAGTTATTTACTAACAAATTACTATACGATTGATTTTTATAAACTGAAAGAAGAGCCTCTAAGGCAATCTCTCGTACATTTTTACTCATGTTATTCTCCTAACTTCATTCCACGTTCAATAAAAGAACCTGCACCATTTATATATTGTTTTGCTTCCATTCTCTTTTTACCAGCAGGCTGTAGATCAGTAATTTTGATAGCAGTATGATTACCTGTTGCCACTAATATGCCATCGTTTAAAACATCAATTATTTCACCTGGTGTAGAATTTTGATTCGTATTTGTTTTTTCACTCCACCAAACTTTTAAAACTTCTCCGTTTAATGTAGTATAAGCTACTGGCCAAGGGTGTAAACCTCTTACGTGATTATAAATCTCTTCACCAGTTTTTGACCAATTAATTTGTTCTTCCTCACGCTTAATATTTTTTGCTAAGCTTACTTTACTTTCATCTTGCTTTACTGCAGTAATTTCACCTTTTAATAATGGTGGGATTGTTTCTGAAAGTAAATTCGCACCCGCAATACTTAATTTATCGTGAAGCGTTCCAACGTGATCTTTTTCTTCAATTGGAACAACCACTTTGGCTAACATATCACCAGCATCTAACTTTTCAACCATATACATAATTGTTACACCAGTTTCACTCTTTCCTTGAATGATTGAATAGTGAATTGGAGCCCCACCTCGTAATTCTGGTAACAATGAAGCATGTACATTTATACAACCAAATTTAGGAGCTTCAAGAATATCTGTAGGAAGAATTTGTCCAAAAGCTGCAGTTACAATTAAATCTGGCTTCAATGCCAACACTTTTTCTGTTTCTTCTGGAAGTCTAATTTTTTCAGGTTGTAAAACTGGAATATTATGTTTTAAAGCCTCTACTTTAACAGGAGGTGGAGTTAGCACTCTTTTTCGACCAACAGGGCGATCTGGCTGAGTTACTACGCCTACTACATCATATCCTTCTTCGATTAATCTTCTTAAAACAGGAACAGAAAAATCTGGCGTCCCCATAAAAACAATCTTTGTCATTTTTTTGCCTACCCTTCTAATTCACTTTCTTCATAGTATTTCGAGACTTTAGAAGTGAATAAAACTCCATTTAAATGATCAATTTCATGTAAAAGTGCACGAGCTAAAAATCCACGAGCTTCTATAATAAAATATTTTCCTCGTTTATTTTGCGCTTTGATTTTTGCATAGCTAGGTCTTGTTACATCACCATATAAGTTAGGGAAACTTAAACAACCTTCAACATCAGTTTGCTCGCCTTTTGTTTCCATTACGATTGGATTAATTAAATCAATTCTTCCATTCTCATCTTCAACATCAACAACAGCTACTTGTTGCAGAATTCCAATTTGTGGAGCTGCTAAACCAACACCATCTGCTGCCAGCATTGTCTCATACATGTTATTTAAAAGTTTTACTAAATTTTTATCAAATGTCGTCACTTTTTCACAAGGTGTTTCAAGTACTTCATTTGGATATTCTACTATTTTTAATAAAGCCAATTTCACAACTCCTATCTTGATTGTACGTTTAATTTAATTTCTAAAGAAAGACCTTTGTCTTATGCTTGTCGGGGCTGAGCAAACGCCATCCGCTTTTCTTCACATAAACATAGTAGGTTGAAAGTCGATTGTTAATTGTAGTTTTCCTTTGTCCGTTTCGTCTTGGTAGTATTGTTGGATTCGGTTTAGTACGTCATAGAGTGCAGGTTCAGATTTGTATTTTATCACACATTGATATCGAAAATGGTCTTTTATTTTTGCAATTGGTGATGCTACTGGTCCGAGTACAATTGATCCTTCTGACAAGTACTCTCTTAAATAGCTTGCAATTTGTTCACTTACTTTTACTGTTTTTATCAAATCATTATGTGCTATTGATATTAAAACTAAATAATAAAAAGGTGGATATCGAAATGAACGTCTTATTTTCATTTCTTCTTCATAAAACGCAACATAGTCCTGTGTTTTAGCTAATTCAATACTATAATGCTCTGGTGAATATGTTTGTATAACTACTTCACCTGGTTTTTCATGACGACCAGCTCTTCCACTTACTTGTGTCAATAAGCTAAATGTTCGCTCACTTGCTCTGAAATCAGGTAAATGAAGTGAACTATCTGCTGCTAAAACACCAACCAATGTAACATTTGGAAAATCAAGTCCTTTTGCAATCATTTGTGTACCTAGTAATATATCAGCCTCACCGTTACCAAATTGCTTAAGCATTTTTTCGTGGGCACCTTTACGACTAGTTGTATCATTATCCATTCTAATCACTCGTGCTTCTGGATACGTTTTTGTAATAGCTTCCTCTACCTTCTGAGTTCCAGTTCCAAAAAATCGAATATGTTCACTCTGGCAAGATGGGCATTGTTTTGGCATATATGTTTCATATCCGCAATAATGACATTTTAGATGATGGTTATGTTTATGATAAGTTAAGGAAACCTCGCAATGGGGGCACTGAATTGTGTAACCACAATCTCTACACATTACAAACGAAGAATAGCCTCGACGGTTTAAAAATAAGATGATTTGTTCCTTCTTCTCTAATCGATCAATTATTTTTTCATGTAAAGCTGTAGAAAACATCGTACGATTACCGATTCTTAACTGCTCTCTCATATCGACTATTTCCACTGCAGGTAAAGGGCCTTGGTTAACCCTTTTGGACATTGTATTTAGCTCATAAACACCTTTACCAGCTCTAGCAAATGATTCTAAAGTAGGAGTCGCACTTCCTAAAACGATAGGACAATGATGATATTCTCCTCTCCAAATTGCAATATCTCTTGCATGATATCTTGGATGTTCATCTTGTTTATAAGTCGTCTCGTGTTCTTCATCAATAATGATCATGCCAATGTTTTCAAATGGTGCAAAGATAGCTGAACGGGCACCCACTACTACCTTAACTTCTTTTCTTTGAATCTTTCTCCATTCATCATATTTCTCACCAATAGATAGACCGCTATGTAGAACTGCAACATCATTTCCAAATCTACTTTTAAAACGTCCTACAATTTGTGGGGTAAGTGAAATTTCTGGTACTAATACGATTGCTTCTTTCCCAACAGATAGGACCTCTTGAATAGTTTGCAAATAAACTTCTGTCTTTCCACTACCTGTTACTCCATGTAAAAGATGAATCCTATTCTTTCTTTCATGAAATGAAGAAACTATTTGCTCAAAAGCAATCTGTTGTTCTTCTATTAGAGGTAAAGGCTTAGAACGTTCAATTTCCTTACCTTCATAAGGATCACGATAAACTTCTACTGTTTTAATTGAAATTACCTCGTTTTTCTCCAATGTCTTTATAGGTGAATCAGTAATTCCAAGACATTCTTTTAACTCCTTCACACTTGTTTGACCATTCATACGTAAGTATTCAATAATGTCTTTTTGTTGTGGAGATTTGATCATAGGCAATTCTTCGTCTAATACCTTTAATAGAGAAACTACACGTTCTGTTTTTTTATTTACTTTATTTTTCACTTCATATTCAATTTCAAGCAATCCATCTTTAATTGCTCGTTGAACTAATGAAATTTTACTAACAAGATTTTCTATTTCAGTCCATTCTCTTCTTTTTACGATAGAAAATAGATTTGCTAATTCAGGAACTAATTGATCTAAAGCTTCTTCAGATGTTACTTGAACATGTTTTTTATATACAGCTTTAATGGCAGTAGGAAGCATTGCTTGATATGCAGAAATGAAAAAACAAAGTGTTTTTTGAGATAGATAAGAACCTAACAGAAGAAGTTCTTCTGTTAAAACTGGCATGACATCAAGAACTTCTTCGATTTCTTTAACCTTCTCTAAATTAGTTGTTTCTTTTATAGACAATACGAATCCTTGAACTTTCCTTGGCCCAAATGGAACAATTACACGCATTCCAGGTTGTATTGCATCCTGCCACCTAGTTGGTACTTTATAATCAAAAGGACGGTCTGTTTGTCTGACTGATACATCAACTAAAACTGATGCGTATGTCATCTTTCTACCTCATTTAATAAGTGATGAACTTCAAGTAGTATTTGTTCTGCTACTTCTTTTTTACTCATTTTAGGAAGTGGCTTAACATCACCATTCCGCTTAAAAATTGTTACAATATTCGTATCAGATCCAAAACCAGCCCCTGCTTTTGTTACATCATTTGCAACAATCATATCAGCATTTTTCTTTAAAAGTTTACTTTTTGCATACTCATCTACTTGATCAGTTTCTGCAGCAAACCCTACTAAAATTTGATGTGTTTTATGTTGACCTAAAGTTAGTAGAATATCTTTCGTACGTTTAAAAGGAATTGAAAGATCACCATCAGCTTTTTTCACTTTTTGATCATAAGTAATTGAAGGTGTATAATCAGCAACTGCAGCTGTTTTTATTACAACATCCGCCTCATTATAATAAGACCAAATCGCTTCAAACATTTCCTCAGCAGACTCGGTTTGGATAAATTGACACCCTTTAGGTGGTGTTAAATTAGTTGGTCCAGAAACAAGAATTACCTCTGCTCCTAACGAAACTGCAACTTCTGCGATACTATAGCCCATCTTACCCGTTGAATGATTTGAAACAAAGCGAACTGGATCAATTTTTTCAACTGTTGGACCGGCAGAAATGATAATTTTTTTACCTTTTAATAATCCAGCTTCTCTTTGGAAATGTTCATTCACAAATTGAACAATTTCTTCCGGCTCTGCTAATCTACCTTTTCCTACATATCCACATGCTAAATACCCTTCATTTGGCTCAATAAATCGATGACCAATCTCTTTCAATATGTTCATATTCTTTTGAACAATCGGATGGTTATACATATTAACATTCATAGCTGGTGCGATCCAAACTGGTTTTGTTGCAGCAAGTAATGTTGCCTGAATCATTTCATCTCCAAGACCATTAGCTAATTTTCCAATTGTATTAGCAGTTGCTGGAGCTACGATTATTAAGTCAGGCCAATCACCTAAATCGATATGTGCAATTTTTGAACTATCTTTTTCATCAAAAGTATCTATATAAACATCATTTCTTGATAAAGCTTGAAACGTTAAAGGTGTCACAAATTTAGTTGCGGAGGGGCTCATCATTACTTTAACGTCATATCCTGCTTGTACTAATTTACTTGTAAGTGCTGCTGCTTTATAGACTGCAATTCCACCTGTAACACATAGGAGAATCTTTTTTTGTTCCACTCACCTTCACCCTTTCAAATTTTATTCTTTCTATGTAATATGTCAAAAAATAGGTCTTTTGGATGTTCTATGTCTAAGATACCACAAATATGTTTGAAATAAATGTTATAGGCTTTTCTAAAAAGAGCTCGCCAATGAGCTTAATCGTCAAAGTCAGAAGTTTAGTTGTACTTATCCTTTTTTCTAAAATCAGCCCTTTTCGTCGATTAAACTACTCGGCTATTTTATCACAAAAATAAGACTGCCCCCATTTCCAATTACCACGAAACTTTAAGGAGAGGTGTTAAACACCACGTTGTCCTTTTTAGTCATATGGATAATTAGCAAATGTTTTGGGACAGCCTCATCACACAGTTAAATATTAATCTTCTTTAACTTCTTCAAGTTTTCTATAAGATAATAATCCAGCATTAATTTCTTCTAATGCTTTTCCTACAAATTTATCAGATACCGGTTTTTCAACACGAGTATCTTTACTTACTTGCATTTCGCGAGCACGCTTTGAAGCAACTGTTACTAGCGTATATTTTGAGTCTAATTTTGTTAATAAACGGTCAATCGAAGGATATAACATAGTTTATTCGGCCTCCATCATTCTTTTATAATAATTTGCAACTCGTTCACGTTTTAAATGTTCACTTAAAATAATTGCTTTAATACGGTCACAAGCTAAATCAACTTGATCATTTTCAACTACATAATCGTAAGCATCCATCATTTCAATTTCTTCTTTTGCTGCATTCATACGATTCATAATCACATCTTCAGTTTCTGTACCTCTTGTTACAATTCTATTTTGTAATTCTCTCATACTCGGAGGGGCTAAGAAAATAAAAATCCCTTCAGGAAAAGCTTTTTTTACTTGTAGGGCACCTTGAACTTCAATTTCTAGGAAAATGTCTTTTCCTTCGCTTAATGTTTTTTCAACATAATCAATTGGCGTCCCATAGTAATTACCTACAAACTCTGCCCACTCAAGGAACTTATTTTCATTTATTTTCTGTTTGAAATCTTCTTTTGATGTAAAGAAATAATCTACTCCATGTACTTCACCTTCACGAGGATTTCTTGTCGTCATCGAAATACTATATTGCAGATCTAAGTCCTTATTATCAAAAATAGCTTTACGCACCGTACCTTTACCTACTCCTGATGGACCAGAAAGTACGATTAATAAGCCTCTTTCATGCCTCATTTATGACCCTACCCTTCTAATTCTAGACAGTTTAATTTATTAAAGGTCAATCTATTGATACTTCCTGTGTGTCAGAGTCAATTAATAAAAAATTAATTAGTCTTTTACTTCACATTGTTACCGGACCTTTGCAACTATAAACAAATCTTTTACATTATTCAATATTTTGAACTTGCTCTCTAATTTTTTCAAGATTATTTTTAATTTCAACAACTTGTTTAGAAATATCTAACGAGTTTGCTTTAGAACCAATCGTATTCACTTCTCGATTCATTTCTTGTACGATGAAATCTAATTTTCGTCCAATTGATTCTTTTATTTGTAAAGTTTCATTAAACAATTCTAAATGACTAGTTAGTCGAACTAATTCTTCAGATATGTCACATCGATCTGCAAAGAGCATAATTTCTGTTAATAATCTTTGCTCATCAACCGCTGTTAATTCAACTTCCGCTAATTTAGATTGAAGTTTTTCACGATATGATTTCAAAACAAGAGGAGAATGCACAGTAATCTGTTTTTTACATTCTTCAATCGCGGTTAATCTTTCTATTAAATCTTTTTTAAGTTGTCCACCTTCTTTGCACTTAGCATCAAAAAATTGCTGACATGCATTTTCAGTGGTCGTTAATAATAATTCTTCAAAATTATAATTGATTTGTTCTACTTCACTTACTGTAGTAACTTCAGGTAGCTTTAATAAATCGATTGGATTATAAAAAGATTTATTTTGCTCTTCACCTGAAAGATTTTCAATCGCTTTTTTATATTGTTGAATTAAGCCTTCATCTATTTGTAATGTACGTTGTAATAAGCCCTCAATTGTAACAAAAACCTCAACACGACCTCGACTAGTATACCCAGCTACAATTTTCTTAATTGCATCTTCATATGCTAATAATTGCCTCGGTATTCGAACGATTGTCTCTAAGTATCGATGATTCACTGCTTTCATTTCAATATGTATTTTGTACTGTTCATTTGACAAAATGGCTTTACCATACCCTGTCATACTTACGACCATTGTTCCACTTCCAATACACTAATTTTCTCTCTAGTTTATTTCCCAAATTTCATTCAATATGTAAAAGAGAAAAGGTAATAGAGCATACCTCTACTACCTTAAGGAATTATAACATATTTTAATTTGGTTATCCATTTTGTTCGTAAATTATTTTTTCTTTGTAAATAATGCTCCTGCAAGCATAAAAGTTGGAATTGATGAAAGACCTCCAATTAAGAACCAATCTCTTGGCACGATCGGAATCGTTTTGAAAATAGGTTGTAATGGTGGGTAGTAAATAACAACAAGCATTAATAGCATTGAAACGATAACAGCACCAATTAAATATAAATTTCCAAATATATTTCGATGGAAAATCGAACGTTCACTTCTACAATCAAATACATGAATTAATTGAGCTAAAACTAATGTGGAGAATGCTACCGTTTGTGCGTATTCTAATTGATTCGGATGTTGATTATAGGAAATAATGAAGGCTAATAGTGTGACAAATCCAATTAAAAACCCTCTTGAAATAATTTTCCATCCTAATCCTCTTGCAAAAATACCTTCTGTTAATGAGCGAGGACTTCTTTTCATTACATCATCTTCAGCCGAATCAACACCTAATGCCATTGCAGGTAAACCATCAGTCACTAGATTTACCCATAGAATTTGTACTGGAACAAGAGGTAGCGGTAAAGCTAATAACATTGCAAACAACATAACTAAAATTTCACCAACATTTGAAGCTAATAAATAACGAATAAATTTACGAATATTACTATAAATATTGCGACCTTCTTTAATTGCAGATTTGATCGTAGCAAAATTATCATCAAGTAATACTAAGGATGAAGCTTCCTTTGCTACATCTGTACCAGTAATCCCCATTGAAATTCCAATATCCGCCGCTTTAATTGCTGGTGCATCATTTACGCCATCACCAGTCATTGCTACAATATGTCCATTCGCTTGAAGTGCTTTAACAATTTTTAATTTATGTTCAGGTGAAACTCGGGCAAATACCGCAGTATCTTCAACAAATTCCTGAATCTGCTCTACAGAAAGTGCATCTAATTCTTTTCCTTCTACTACTCTACCGTTATCTCTTAAGATTCCTAGTTTTCTAGCAATACTTGAAGCTGTTAACTTATGATCCCCAGTAATCATAACCGTCCTAATACCAGCTTCTTTGCATTCTTGAACAGCTTGTGCAACTTCTGCTCTTGGTGGGTCAATCATCCCTTGTAAGCCAATAAAAGTTAAATTGCTTTCGAGATCCCTTTCATCAATGACCGAATTTGGTTTTAATGGTTTAAAAGCAATCGCAATCGTACGAAGTGCATTATTTGCATAAGTTTCGATTGTACTTTCCACTGAGTTTTGTCTAAACGTATTTAATTGTTCTTCTCTTTCATGCCATAAAATTGTATTACATTTTGAAAGTAAGACGTCTGGTGCACCCTTGGTAATTACAAATTGTTCACCTGATCGATTTTTTACAACGACCGACATCATTTTCCGTGTACTATCAAAAGGAAGCTCATGTATTCTAGTAAAATTTGAATTTACGTATTCTCGGTCGATCCCAGCTTTATAACCTGCAACAACAATCGCACCTTCAGTAGGATCACCATCTAGTACGATTTCTTTTTTCTTTTGAATTAATTGTGCATCACTACAAATAGATCCGAATACAAGTGTTTGAAATAATTGTTTATTTAAAGTTGGATTAATGGTTCGCTCTTTATTCGTAAATTCTCCATCGATTGCATATCCATTTCCAGATACTTCATAACTAGATCCGCCCGACCAAATATTTGTAACAGTCATTTTATTTTCTGTCATAGTCCCTGTTTTATCTGAACAAATGACTGAAGCACAACCTAGTGTTTCAACCGCTTGAAGCTTTCGAACGATCGCTTTCTTTTTAATCATCCGTTGCACACCAAGTGATAAAGCAACCGTTACAATTGCTGGCAAGCCTTCTGGAATCGCAGCAACTGCAAGTGACACACCTGCTAAAAACATATGATATAATTCATTTCCTTGATAAACACCGATAAATACAACTAAAGCTGTTAAAAATAATGCTAGAACAATTAATATTTTACCTAATTGTTCTAATCGTCTTTGTAAAGGTGTCACAATAGTTTCTGTATTTTGAAGTAAATTCGCAATTTGCCCCATTGCTGTTTTCATTCCTGTCGAAACAACAACACCTTTACCATTTCCACGCGTAACGAGTGTTCCCATAAAGCCCATATTATCTTGATCACCAATACCAATCTCATCGGCCTGAATTGATTCAAATCTTTTTTGAACCGGAACAGATTCACCTGTTAGCGCTGATTCTTCTATGTATAAACTTGATGCTTCGATTATGCGAATATCAGCACCAATCCGATCGCCACTTGAAAACTTAATAATATCCCCAACAACTAAGTCTCTTGAAGGTAGCTTAACAAACTGCCCATCACGCAAAACATTTACTTGTGGAGCAGCCAATTCTTTCAAAGCTTCTAATGATCTCTCTGCCTTAGCTTCTTGAAAATATCCTAAAATCCCGTTAATTAATACAATTGCCATAATCGCAACTGCATCTACTACTTCCTTTAAAAAGATTGATATAATTGTTGCACCTAATAGAACAAATACCATAAAATCATTAAACTGATTTAAAAATAAAACGAGTTTGGAAGTTTTCTCTGATTCCCTTAATTCATTTGCCCCAAAAGTTGCACGCCTTGTCTTTACCTCCTCATCAGTTAAACCGGAGGAAACATTTGTATTCGTTACTTGCACGACTTCTTCCGCTCTCATCCGATAAAAATTCATACCCGCGTTCACCCCTAATTAAACATTAGGTAAGTTGTCCCCCTTACCTCTCATAAAAGCATATTCAGACTCGTCCAAATAAATGATATAATGATGAAAATAAATCTAGCTTTTAGCCAACTAGAACTGTGACAAGACCAATCAAGATATTGTATGATTGAATTCCCTGAGAAATTTCTTGATTGTTTATTTAATGGTTATGAGTCAGTTTATGAAATATGTTGGTTTGAGAAATATATTGAATGTAATTTCTTTAATAGATATTAAGTCATAAATTAATTAAAATTTAAAAAATAAAAATAGTGTTTTATAGAGTAGGACGT
The DNA here is from genome assembly GCF_004138285.1 of Gottfriedia acidiceleris. GTDB lineage: Bacteria > Bacillota > Bacilli > Bacillales > Bacillaceae_G > Gottfriedia > Gottfriedia acidiceleris_A. The sequence goes on from NZ_SCFN01000004.1 coordinate 85,734, forward strand.
GATACATATGTCTTTTGACGGACTTTTTACAGGAGCTATGACAAACGAAGTAGCTTCTAAACTAACAACTGGAAGAATATCAAAAATTGTACAACCAAGTAACTATGAAGTACTACTTACCATAAGAGCAAATGGTGCCAATTACAAACTAATATTAAGTGCTCACCCTAGTTACGCAAGATTCCATTTTACAAATCAAAACTACGATACCCCATCAGAACCATCAATGTTTACAATGCTTTTAAGAAAACATTTAAATGGTGGGATCATTGAAAGCATTACACAGTTAGAACACGAGCGAATTGTTAACATTAAAGTTCGTAGTAGAAATGAAATTGGTGATGAACAATACCGAACATTAATCATTGAATTAATGGGTAGGCATAGTAATATCCTTTTAATTGATGAAGAAAGACAAGTAATATTAGATAGTATAAAGCATGTACCGATGGCTGTTAATCGTCATCGAATTGTACAACCCGGTGCTACTTATATTTCTCCTCCTAATCAAGAAAAACATGATCCATTTCAAGTCACTTCTAAAGAGGAGTTTAATCAATTTATTACTCAAAGTGATCAATCACCATCGGAAGCAATTGTTCAACATTTCTCCGGAATCTCTCCATTACTTGCAAATGAAATTGTCTATAATGGAAAAGAAGATGTGTATAATTCGTTTAAAACAATCATGAATGAAATACAATTAAAAAGGTTTACTCCTTCACTTTTCCGCTTAGAATCGAGAGAAATGTTTTATTTCATAAATTTATCTCACTTACAAGCCGAACAAACTGTTTTCGCTAGCTTAAGTGAGCTTTTAGATGTTTATTACTTTGGTAAAGCTGAACGTGACCGTGTAAAACAACAAAGCGGAGATTTAGAAAAACTGTTACAAAATGAACTTACAAAAAACAAGAAAAAAATTAAAAAGTTACACAAAAGTCTTGAAGATACTGATAAAGCAGATAAAATTCAGTTACAAGGCGAATTGCTTACTGCAAATATGTTTGCACTACAAAAAGGTATGAAAGAAATTGAAGTAATTAATTACTATGACGAAAATGGTGCCACAGTTGTCATACCGTTATCGCCATTAAAAACACCTTCTGAAAATGCACAAGCTTATTTCACCAAATATACAAAGCTTAAAAATTCAGTAGCGCATATTGAAGAACAAATTAAATTAACGAAAGAAGAGAATGATTATTTAGAGACAGTTATTCAGCAAATCGAGTCTGCTTCACCACGTGATTTAGAAGAAATAAGAGAAGAGCTTGTGGAGACGGGTTATATTAGAAAGAAAAAAGCGAAAAAAGCCCAAAAGTCTAACAAACAAAAAGTTACATTAGATGAATACATCTCTACTACTGGTGAACAATTATTAGTCGGTAAAAATAATAAACAAAATGATTATTTAACAAATAAACTTGCGAGTAGAGACGAGCTTTGGTTTCATACAAAAGATATCCCGGGCTCACATGTTGTCATTCGTGCTAAGGATCCTAGTGAAATTGCGATTAAAGAAGCAGCCATTATCGCTGCATATTTTAGTAAAGCACGTCAATCAAGCTCGGTTCCAGTGGATTACACGGAAATTCGCCATGTTAAAAAACCAAATGGTTCCAAACCAGGTTTTGTCATATACGAACAAAACAATACGGTTTATGTAACACCTGATGAAGAACTTGTTTTAAAATTGAAGAAATAAACAAATGGTGCCTATAAAAAGGCACCATTTTTCATGCTGTTGAAAAAAGAATTTGTCAATTAAATTGTTGGATTGTTCATTGATAAGTAAGTTGTGTCATATTGATTTCCACTACAGGGTGCTCGCTTTCCATGGGGCGCGACCTGAGCCTCCTCGGCTCCGCCTGTGGGGTCTCAGCCTTCCCGCTTCTCCCATAGGAGTCGAGCACCCTTTCGTTCCAATCAAGTTCTTTATAAAAAAGAATACTCTTAAAAACAATAGAATAGTCAATTGAACGAATGAATTATCCTTTATTAATCAATTTGTAACTTATGATGATGTCTTACACATCTTTACAAATATTGATCGTCAAAAAAGAAGAAATTTTAATTTTTGCGTTAGTTAAAACATTTATATATCAACCAAAATCACTTGTTTATCAATAAGATGACAGATAAAACAATAATAAATAGACTATTTTTTCAAAGAAATTCATTTAATGTTGTATTTTTCAATTTTGACTACTTTCAACACTCTAGCAAATGTTGTCTATAAAAAGGCACCATTTTTACTAATATACATAACCTACTGAGCTAAACTACTTTACTTTTTCATTTTTACTACTTAGTAATGATCCTAAAAATAGTACAAGTCCTACGCAAAATCCAAAAATTAAATTCGAGAAAATCTCATCTTCTCTTATATATTTTATGATTAAATAAAAAGCAAAAAATAGCATCGTAATGACGCCGAAATACTTTAATACATCCCTTATTTTTACCATTTATACACAATCTCCCCTCTCACATTAATAGAAAAAAGTTTTCAAAAAGATTGACTACTATTATTCGATAATAATCAATATTAGTCCTGTATTTAAAAATAATAAAAAAAAGATAAGCTAAATCTAGCTTATCTCTTATCTTTCATTTTGTAAGTAGCTTAACGCCTGTTTTGTCTTCTCAATATATTCTATGTCATTATTTGAACACATAAATTTGACATTTGTTTGACCAGTTTCATTTAATTGGCCATTTTCTCCAAGTAGTTGCATTAATCTTTTTACTGTACCATTACTTCCATCAACAATTTGAACATCTTCAGGTAAAATCTTTTTTAAGATGTTTTTATAAAATGGATAATGAGTACAACCTAAAACAATTGTTCCATATTGCTCAATATTAAATAATGAAAGTTTACTTTTAAAATAATCAATCATAAAATTTTCATCAAAATTTAATTCCTCACAATAATGAACAAGCTCAGGTAAAGGCAATGAGTCTACAATACTTAGATCGTCCACCCTAGATATAAGCTCATTATATTTTGTTTGCTTTAACGTAAGTGGAGTCGCAAAAACCAATACTCTCTTCCCAGTTGTTCTGTTCATTTCAACAGCTGGTTTTACAGCCGGTTCCATACCGATAATCGGGAAATCATACATTTCTCTCAATTCATTTACTGCAATACTAGTCGCAGTATTACATGCAATTACAAGTGCTTTTACATCTTCTTTAATAATCATTTCAACAGACTTTTTTACAAATGCACTTACTTCTTCCTTCGACTTTGTACCATAAGGAACGTGAAGAGTATCAGCAAAATATAAAAAATCTTCATTTGGTAATTTTTTCAGTGCCTCATTTAAGACAGTTAACCCACCAATTCCAGAGTCAAAAAAAGCTATTCTCATTTCAATTCACCTAATAATTTTAATTTAATGAAGTCATTTGTGAAAGTGTCAACAAGTCATAACATTACTCAACAGGGACAAACTTTTACAAATATATAATACTAAATTAACCTAATTATGGATGAAAGTAAACTTTTCAGAAAATAGTTAAATCGTGAATTGATTATTCGCAATTCTTGTCAAGCTTGCTAAACCTATATTTCACACTATTCCATAAACATTCAAAATGCTTGCGGTGGATTATTTTTAAAAATGAAAAGCTTCTCATTTCGTGTTTACGACTTGTGGGAACAATCTAATTCACTTAGTTGCTTGTAGCCCTCCTGTCACCTATTCCTAAATTAATGATTTTAATATTGTTGAATTAGAAACAATATTTTATATAATATTGTTAATGAACCAACGGGTGGGAGGATTGACCATGAACAAAGAAGAACAGCTTATAATGGGTTTCAGGGACGTATTTAACAAGATGGTTTGGCTTAATAAGTTTAAGATGGAAGAAGCTCTTAAGGGGTATCAATCTTCTGAAGTACATTGTATCGAATACATTGGGAAAAATGTAGATTCCAACGTGACCAAACTCGCTGATTCCTTATATATGACAAGAGGTGCCATTACTAAAATAACGAAGAAGCTTATAAATAAAGAACTGATCGAAAGCTACCAGAAACCGGATAATAAGAAAGAAATCTATTTTAGGCTTACTGAGAAAGGAAAAGTAATAGACCATATCCATGAAGATCTACATAAAAAGTTTCGAGAACGAGATCAAGCTGTTTTTGATCAAATAACCGAAGAACAATTCGATAGTATGCTAAACTTCGTGAACAATTATTGTAATCATTTAGATGCAGAAATAAAAAAACAAGGTATCGATATCGATAGTAAACCGGAATAAATTTGAATAGTAAAGATAATCCACATGCAGCCCAACTCTACCAGAGAGTGGGCTGCTTTTTTATTTCAATATTATTGTTGACAAGGAAACAAAACCCTCGTACGATAAATATGTTTCCAAGGAATCAAAATTACCGTTTTTGAGAGGAGAATTTTATTGTTCAAATTTAGATCACATAAAGTACAGAAACCGGAACAAACCATAGATAAAAAGGCTTTCCTTTTCGGTCTTATGTCCGTCTTTCTTTGCGGAATAGGCTTCAGTATCATAACACCTGTCGTACCATACTTAGTACAGCCTTATATAAGCAATCCAGGAGATCAAGCCATTGTTGTTACGTTGTTAACTTCTGTTTATGCAATATGTGTGTTTTTTGCAGCTCCTGGACTTGGAGCATTAGGCGACCGATATGGCCGTCGTCCAATACTTTTAGTATCCCTTTTAGGTTCCGCTATCGGCTACTTAGTTTTTGGCATAGGAGGAGCTCTATGGGTCCTTTTTGCTGGTCGTATAATAGAAGGGATTACTGGCGGGAGCATAAGCACAATCTTCGCATATTTTGCAGACATCACTCCTAATGACCAACGAACCAAATACTTCGGGTGGGTAAGTGCCGTTGCAGGTGTAGGCGCCGCCATTGGACCTACTCTAGGTGGATTACTTGCCAAGTTTGGTTATTCAGTACCCATGTATTTTGGAGCAATCATAACTTTACTAAATTTTGTTTTTGGAATCTTATATATGCCAGAGAGCCTTGATATGAATAACAGACTGAAAAAGATTACCTATTTCAGACTGAATCCATTCACCCAGCTTGTAAACATACTTTCCATTAAAAACTTAAAATGGCTACTCATCTCAGCGTTCCTACTTTGGATACCGAACGGATCATTACAGGCAGTTTTTTCACAATTTACAATCGATACGTTCAATTGGGAGCCTGCACTTATTGGGCTAATGTTCTCAATTATGGGTGTCCAGGACATCATTTCACAAGGTTTTATCATGCCAAAGCTTTTAATTAAATTTAGTGATTCACAAATAGCAAGTCTTGGTATGGTTTCAGAAATTATAGGCTACTGTCTTATTGCTGCATCGGCTTTGTTCTCATACTATCCACTACTTATCGTCGGAATGTTTATATTTGGGTTTGGTGATTCAATCTTCGGACCATCATTCAATGGGATGGTTTCCAAGACTGTTGATCCTAGTGAACAAGGTAGAATTCAAGGAGGTAGCCAATCTATTCAGGCTTTAGCAAGAATAATCGGGCCGATTATAGGAGGTCAAATCTATGTATCACTTGGTCATGCCGCACCCGCTTTTATGGGTATGCTCCTTATAGCAGTAGCAACATCAGTACTGAATAAGGGTAGGCTTATAAATTGATAGAACTACCTTTTTCGAATATATAATGATTGAACACTTCTAAACATCACCTTTATACGGCGGTCTTTGGAGGATACCGCCGTTTTTTCCCATTCTATCCCTAATGATATGGATTAGTAAGAATTATCTTGATCAATCAAAAATATGCTTCAATCCGACATAATTTATTTTATAATGAAGTACATGGTTCATAGATCAAATACAAGGTGGTTAGTTAAATGAAAGAAGAATTACTTAAAATTTTTGATGAATCTGGTAATCATATAGGAGAAGCCTCTCGAAGTGAAGTACATAAAAAGGGATTATGGCACGAAACATTTCATTGCTGGTTACTTAGTATAGTAGAAGACCAAGCTTCAATCTATTTTCAAATCCGTAGTCATCAAAAAAAGGATTATCCGAATTTATTTGATATTACTGCTGCTGGTCATTTATTATCTACTGAAACAGTTCAAGATGGATTAAGAGAAGTAAAAGAAGAACTTGGAATAGAAGTAAAAATGGAAGATGTAATCCCTCTTGGTATCATTAAAAATTCAATCATTTTAGAAACGATTAATGATCATGAATTGAGTCATGTTTTTTTACTAAAAAGCGATAAACCTTTTACTGATTTCAACCTACAAAAAGAAGAAGTTTCAGGGATAGTGAAAGCTGATTTTAATCAATTTTATCAATTCGCACATGGATTAAGAGATTCCGTTGAAGTTGATGGTTTTCAAATTACTGAAACAGAAGAAAAAATTCCAATTCAAAAATCAGTTGATAAAAATCAGTTTGTTTCACACGAAAGTAATTATCTTTTAGATGTTGTTGAATTAATAAAAAAACACATACATAGTGAATTCTAATTTTAAGAGCCCTTAATTTGTAAAGGGCTCTTAGTTGTTTCTAAATTTTTTTTGAATTTCACTAAACGCAAACAATAATTTTAACCTAATGGATTCTCACCAAATCTTGCCCATAATTTAGGAAACATCGCTTCTAAACCATCAGAATCTTCTTCATCCCAATCAAATTCGATCTCGTTTGCAGGCTTCAGACCTTTTTGATCTAGTTTTTCTAACAGCTCATCATAACTTTCATCGTCCCACTCATGATCGCCTGTTTTTAATAACGTATAAACATCTTGTCCTACACCTAATAATTCTTCGTTTTGAGGATAGCCTTCTTCATCAAGATTTTCATCATTTATGTAACTTGCCAAAAACTCATGATTTTCCATTACTTTATGATAAATTTCTTCACCTTGACCAATAAGCCACCCTCTAAAATAATCAAATGTATCATCTGAACACCCACCCATTATTATATACACAGTAGCCCATAATCTTGATTGATAACTCTCATTCATTAAACCTTGAAAATGCAAGTCGAAATCCACTATTTCATTTAAATTTTTTTTACTTAAAACCTCAAATAACCATTCAGCTTGATTTTCATTACTTTTAGACTCTTCAATTAAACTCCAAAACTCTTTTCTATTCACGGATTATTCCCCCTAATTCAAGTTAACAAAAAAGTAGTCAATATTGAAAAATACAAACCTTAAATGAATTTCTATGAAAAAATAGTCTATTTATTATTGTTTTATCTGTCATCTTATTGATAAACAAGTGATTTTGGTTGATATATAATTGTTTTACCTAACTTACAAAAATTAAAGTATCTTCTTTTTTGACGATCAATATTTGTAAAGATGTATAAGTCGTCATCATAAGTTACAATTTGGATAATATAGGATAATTCGTTCGTTCAATTGACTATTCTATGGTTTTTAAGATTATTATATTTTTATAAAGAACTTGATTGGAACGGAAGGATGCTCGACTCCTATGGGAAATGCGGGAAGGCTAAAGACCCCACAGGCGGCGCCGAGGAGGCTCAAGAATCTCGCCCCATGGAAAGCGAGCACCCTGTAGTGGAAATCAATATGACACAACTTACTTATCAATGATCATTCCAACAATTCAATTGACAAATTCTTTTTTCAACAGCATGTTAAAAACCCTAAATTATTAGGGTTTTTAAGTTATTCAATATTTTTACTAAAAGAATAAGATAGCTTTTTATACTCCATTTTATGTTCATAAAAACGATGCGCATTAATTCTTTGGACACCGGATTGAAGTGTTACTAATTGACATCCATTTCTTTTTCCAAAATCAGAAATAAAATCTAGTAATTTCTTACCGTATCCATTTGAACGTTTACTTTCATCCGTCACTAAATCGTAAACAAATACATGTCTACCATTATAGAAATTGGTTAATATACTAATTCCAGCGACTGCAACCGTCACTCCTTGATCTTCTAACCCAAAGAATTGATATCCTTGTTTTTGCATTTCTTCGTACAAATTAAAAAATGACTCTTCATTTAAGTGGGTACGAAGTTGTTTTAATACTTCAAAGCCTTTTCTTAACTCTTCTTTTGTTTCGTAAAGTTTTATTGAAATATTAGTCATTCTTACACTCCTTTTTAATCTTTTTACGATACACTAATTACATTTTCACCAGTTTCAGCTTCTCTTTTAAATAATCTTGAATAAACGCCATCTTTTTCTAATAAAGAATGATGTGTACCTTCTTCGACTACTTTCCCATTTTCGAGTACAACGATTCTGTCCGCTGTTAATACGGTAGATAATCTATGTGAAATTACGATGACAGATTGTTTTGATTTTCGCTGTTGTATCGCTTCATTTATTTGCAACTCTGTAATCGGATCTAAAGCCGAACTTGCTTCATCTAAAATAAGAATAGGAGAGTTTTTAACTAAAGCTCTTGCTAAAGATAATCTTTGTTTTTGACCACCAGATAAGAGTGCCCCTCGTTCACCAATTGATGATTCTAGACCTTCTGGTAATGAATTTAGATAGTCTGATAATCCACTATCTTTTAGAGCCTGAATCATTTCATCATTTGTCACCAATTCATTTCCTATACGAATATTATCAGCTAAACTACCATTTCTTAGCTGTACATCTTGTGAAACAAACGAGATCGCATCTCTGATCCACTTTGCATTTGCTTTTTCAATTGGTAAACCATCTACTTCAATTGTTCCATTATTTAACGGATAGAAACCTAATAATAAGTCCACAATTGTTGATTTCCCAGCACCACTTGGTCCTACTACTGCCACTGCTTCACCTGGTTTCACATGAAATGACAATCCATTTAACACAAATTCTTCCTTCGTTGGATAGGCAAATTTAACATCTTTAAATTCAATTAACCCATTAACAGAATTTAATTTTTCACCTTCTTGCACTTCAAACTCTGAAACTTCTTCAGCTAACAATTTTTCAGATCGATCTAATGCTGGACCAGTTCTACGCACTGATAACCAGTTTCTTAGCATTCTTTGAATTTCATTAGCCGCAATGGTCACAAGTCCCCCTGCCGTATACATTTGTCCCGTCGTGATTTGATCATTTGAAATCAGTAAAACACTTATAAAATAGACAGCAGCTAAAGCAAATCCATTATAGCTACCGATTACGACAATTGATTGCATTCTTGCTTTTAATTCGATAATTGATTCCTTAATAAATGATTTACGGATATCGGCAACACTTTGAATTTCATAATCCGTTGCACCTAGAATTCTCGAAAGTTGAATCCCTGTAACTGATTCTCGTAATCTTTCTAAATAACGAGACGCTTCAGTTCTAGCTTTAGCCGAAGCAATTCTAGTACGAGCTCCGACTTTGTTAGAAGTCCAGTAAAATAAAACACCTAAAACAACACTCGTAATCATTAAATAAGGATTAATCCAAAGTAAGACAATACTATATATAAATACTCCTTGCACAGAAGCCATAAAAGTAGAGCCTTCCCATGCTAAAAAGTTATGCAGTGTATCTGGATCATCAGAAACTCGTGCTAATAATTCACCAGATTTAGATTGATGAAAATAAGAATAAGGTAAAATTTGCAAGTGCTTAAATAAGCGTAGTTTTTGCCAGTTTGTAACAGATTTAGCAATATGATGACAAAAATACTCATCAATGACCATTAAAATTAAATCAAGAATTGCAGCAATAACAAGCAACCACATTAATCCCCATAAAAGTGTATTGTCATGGTTTGGGAGAATATGATCAATTAACCATCCTGTTCCTAGAGTTGGTATTAATGCTGCACAAACTTGGCTTAAAGCAATTACAAATGAATCTGCAAATACCCATTTTTTATGAGGCTTGAGAAAGTTTATGACTCTTTTTCCATCGCCTATTTTTTTAGTATTTTTCTGCATCATACAGCACTCTCCTTTTCTAGTTCACTGTATTGTGCCATATATAATTGATAGTATTGACCTTTTAATGATAATAATTCTTCATGAGTTCCTTGTTCAGCAATACGTCCTTTATCTAATAATAAAATACAATCAGCATCTTTTACTGTTACAAGACGATGTGCGATTGTAATTGTTGTACGACCTGGAATTAACTTTTCAAGTGATGATTGTACTTTTTCCTCTGTTTCTCCATCTAATGATGATGTAGCCTCATCGAAAATTAATACTGGAGGATGACGTAATATTGCTCTTGCAAGAGCTACTCGTTGTCTTTGACCACCAGATAATTTTAGCCCTCTTTCACCAACAATCGTTTCAAAACCTTCTTGTAGTGACTCAACTAAATCAGATAAGTCCGCTGCTTCAACAGCAAGCCCAAGTTCTTCATCAGTTGCATTAGGTTTGGCATATAGTAAATTTTGCTTTAATGTACTATTTAAAAGAAATGTTTCTTGAGAAACAACACCAATATTTTGGCGTAATGATTGATAATCATGAGAAGATAAATCTTTACGATCAACTGAAATCGAACCTGAAGAAGGCTCGTATAATCCGAGTAATAACTGAATTAAAGTACTTTTTCCTCCACCGCTTGAACCAACAATCCCAATATGTTGACCTGCTTTAATTGAAAATGAAACATCTTTTAGGACTTCTTCAGTTGAATTTGGATAAGTAAATAGAATATTTTTAACTTCTATATCACCTTTCACTTCTCCAAATTTCGGTAAATCATCAGGTTGTTCTGCAGGTAGGTCAAAGTATTCATATATTCTTTGAAGTGCTGGAATCGCTTGTTGAATTGTTAATGCATTTTCAGCCAACGAGCGGACAGGCATAAACATTGTTGGGATGAAGCCTAGAACAGCAATTAATGTACCAACTGTAATTTCATGCTGCCAGATCGAGTATCCACCAATTAACATAATGACCCCTGGTGCACCATTATTAAACACATTTCCTAAACGCCAATTAACCTTCCCAATTAAAGCCAAACGAATAGCAAATCTTTTCCAAACAGAAAGCTTATCTTCTAATTTTTTATTTTCTTTATCCTGTGTTTGAAATGTTCGCACTAGACGAACAGATTCGATACTTTCTTGAGTGTGGTTATATAAATCAGCACTCATATCACGAGCTATAGCCCCCATTTTTCTTACTTTTTTACCAATCATAAATGAAGGAACTAAATAAATTGCAAATACAATAAGCATGACCACAGCCGCTGGCCAATATAAAGGAAACACCGCTATAAATGCTGCAATCGCTGCAATTACTTGTTGAAGAAAACGAGGTATAACTGTATTATTCAAGTTTTGCACAGACTCTACATCATGCGTTAACCTAAATAACATATCTCCTCGAGCTGTTGTTGAAAAAAACGACATCGGTGCTTTTTGAAGCTTTGTAAATGCACGTAATTGCATATCTGTAATTACATCTAGACCAATTTTTACTTGAATAAATTCTTGTAATGATTCAAAACCGACCTTAAATAAGAATGAAAGCATAATCCCTAAAATTAAATAAAAGATAATTTTTGAATCAGGACCACCAACAATCTCATCGACCAACTTACCAGTCAAAATCGGTGGAATAATCGCAAATGCGCCAGCAATTAATGAACATACAAAAGCAATTAGAAATACTTTCCAATACGGTTTAAAATGATTAACTGTTTCGATTAAAATTTTCATCTATTGCCATCCCCCTAACCTGTAACATTTTACAATATTTTCGAACTATTTTCACTATTAAAATTTTTACCAGGATTAAAGTAATGTTGTTGAGATATTTTTGTATTTTTTATGTTGTTTAAAACGTTTCTCCCAGAACTACTTTCCTATCCTAATGTTCTTCGTTATTCCTTTTATCTGGTCTCAAATACATTTTAATCTTTCAATTAATCTATTTCTTCATTAAATTGATTGAACATTCGTACACTATTAGTCTTTAGAGCATAAAAAAAATCTACAACTTAAGTCGTAGATTTTAAGATTATTTATTTACTAGATTATATATGCAATGTAGATTTATAAAATAATCATTCTTTTTTTATTTCAATATTTTAAAATCGTATGAATGAACTGATTTTCCTTTTACTGATGACAAAATTTCATCTACTCCATTCATTTGAACTTCATTTGTTTTTTTGCCAGTTTCTAGAGAATATTGTTCAAAATAATATTTAACTTTCTTTTTTGAATCATACCTTACCACAAACATTGAATCATTTTTGAAATATGTTTGCTCTCCATAGCGATACGGACCTTTTCGTGGATTTTCAATTGTAAATTTCTTTTTCACTATATTACTAGTAGTGTCCACTGTATAAACATCACCTAATCCGTTTGCGTAGAAAAGCTGCTTTCCATAAAGATAGATCGATTGATCAAGGCTGTAAGGAATTGTAGCGGTCAATTGATTGATAGTTTTATTTTTGTAGGAAACAAGTGTGATTATATCTTGCTTTAAAGTTTTCTTATTTATTCGTATTAGTACTTCATTTGCATCCTTCAAATTTCCTTGTTTACTTTCCTCAACTACCATGTAGTAATAATTTTCATCACTAATAATCTGTGATCTAGGACCGTAGGTGTTAAAAGTAGATCGCTTTTTAAGTTGAGTTAAATCTTTTATTTTTAGTTTGTTGTCGTCTAAACTAATTTTCCGTAAATAACAAGTCTCATTATCTTCTGTTAAAATTAGTATTTCATTTTTATCTACACCTGTTGTAAAAATAAAATGGGGGATATTTCCTTTTTCAAATCCTTTTTCATTTCCATATAATACATTTGAAGCATAACCATTTTTTACAAAACCTGAATTAAAAATAGTAAAATAAAGATTTGAACTTTTTAAATATCCTGTTATTTCCCCTGTATGTTGATACTTCATTTTAACTTCTTTATATTTATCTCCAATTATTCGTAGTGTTTCTTTATCCTCTAATAAAAGGCCAGTTTCTCCTAACCCAACACTACCAAGTTCTAATCCTTTCATTTTATACCCTCTTGCTACACCCTCATCATCAACAAAGATCACGATACTGATCCCTCTATCATCCATATCTTGGTCCGCAGTAGAAGAATAATATAAGACGGCTTGTTTATCATCTAAAAAGTTATTCTTTCTAATGGTCTCCTCTTTTACAATAAATGGAGAAACCCTAATCTTATTAACAACAAAATAACAACTGTAAATAACAAGTAAGCAAGTTAGAAATAGTATGATATATTTATACTTTCTTTTCATGTTTTTCTCCTAGACTATACTAAAAGGCAATAAGTCAAACTGTTCAACTTATCGCCTTATAAAATTTATATTTTACGGACTAGAGTTGTATCTTTTGCATCACGAACATCCCTCGGATATACACCTAATCCTTTGTCTTTATCTAAATCTAAGTCCGCTTTTAACTTATATGCAGACCATACTAACTTTGCACAATTTTTATCACCAGTATGACTTGTATTACGATTATTTGCAAAATTGTAAGAGTAGTCATCTTTACCTACTCGACTTTTTGCCCAATCGGCAGCTGCATTTCGATTAGCAGTTGAAGTGTTAACGGATTTAACTTGTGCATCTCCTTTGTCTACTAGTCTTTTTTCGAAATGTAATGAACGAACTCCCACTTTTGGAACAGATTCAACTACAGTTTCAGTATTATAATACATCCCTACATGTCCATGATTTAAGTAGGCAGTTTGTGATGCCGTATAGTAAATCTGTCCTTTTACACCTGTTCCAACCGAAACAGTACCACCACTGCCCCCTCTAGCTTGCAATTTTTTTTCTGACAACCCCTGAGCTTCATCTTGTTTAAGCTCATTAAAAAGTTGTTCTAATATAGCTTCTTGCTTATCACCAGTGTTTTTAGAAATGGATTCTACGTCCTTTAACAATTCTTTTTCCGTAACATCGGGTTGTAATGCTAAAATTTCTTTTACATAAGGTAAATCTGTATTAGCATAGCTAATAGGTGTTGCAGATAAGACTAAACTAGCTGATAAGACACTTACTACGATTAATTTTTTCATTTAAACGTCTCCTTTTACAAATAATTTTCTATATTTGAAATAGAGAGTGATATGTGTCGTTTATTAATTTTACTGTCGAATCATTCATCACAATTCTATACAAGAATATTATATAAGGAAAAGTTTACTAATATTTACTAAATTTTAGTCTCTTTTGTGACACTTTTTAAGTTCTTGAAATGTGGATAAACAAAATTCAATCCGTAATAGTACAGGGGAAAGTGAAAGATAAAGCTAGAAATTTTTAAAGAATAAAATTGGCTACTACGACGAGCTTCCTTCACTGCTGCCAATTTACACTTTCTTAATGCGTAAAAAAATCTACAACCTAAGTCGTAGATTTTTTTGATTCATTCAGTTTGTACTCTAAGAATTCTTGAGACTTTCCTTTTGGAATACTCAAACTCTTAAATTCATCATTTTTTATTAACTTAGCTATATAAACAATTTGACCAATATGATTTCCGTAATGACTAATTTGTCTATGTATTGCTTGTAAAACAGTATGGTCTTCACCACGAATTTTAATCGTTTTTAAAACATCTTCTTCTTGTAGACTCTCTAGTGTGTTAAAAACAACATTCCATCCTTTATTCCAATCAGCTAATAACTCATCCTTTGTTTGGTAAATCCCCTCAAATTCAACGTCACGATTTCTCCATGGTTTTTCACCATCCGTCGTGAGAAAATCCGTCCATCTAGAAATCATATTACCACTTAAATGCTTTACAATTATGGAAATACTATTCGATTCACTAGATGGCTGCAAGTGCAATTCTTCATTATTCAGCTGTTCCATCGAACGATCACCAAGCTTTTTTATCCCTTTGAATTCTTTTAAACTATTCGAAAGAAATTGTTTTGCGATTGACATACTGGACCCTCCAATTTTAAAGTTTCTTTCAATCAATTTTATGAATAGTTTAAAAACTTATTAATTATTTATCAAATAATTTGTTTGGGTTTAGAGGGGGAAAGTACACTAATTTAGTTAAAATTTCAGGTGAGAGTTTTTCATTTTTTATGATTTTTAAAGTGAATCCTAATTATTTTAGGTGATTTAAAGTTTGGAAGCTTATTTTTGATGAATTTTCTATTGTGGAACAGTGATGTTGATGCGAATTTTATGGTTTATTTACGATTTTACTATTTTAAACTGTGATTACAGTCCAAGTTTTTATTTTCACTCCACAAAAAAAAAAGATGACTCCGAAAAGTCATCTTTCCTACTCTAAGTATTAAACTTCAACAGTCATCCAGCTAGCATCTTGTGGATTTTTTCTCCATGCAGTTAGTTTTGCTACATGTTCTGCTTCGATTGAACCTTGTTCTTTTGCTACTTCAACTAGTGTGTCATAGTCAGTTAGAGAATAGTATGTTACGTCGTTTGCATCAAACTTCTCTACTGCTGCTGGAAGATTGTATGTGAAGATTGAAACTACTCCTAGTACTTCGCAGCCCGCTTCGCGTAAAGCTTCTACGCATGTAATTACGCTGCCGCCAGTTGAGATTAAATCTTCTACTACAACTACTTTTTGTCCAGTTTTAATTGGGCCTTCGATTTGGTTTCCTTTGCCATGGCCTTTTGCAGAGCTACGAACATAAACCATTGGTAATTCCATTAAATCACTTGTCCATGCTGCGTGTGGAATTCCAGCAGTCGCTGTACCTGCGATTACATCTACGTTACCAAATTTAGTTTGGATTAGTTCTACTAAGCCTTTTGCAATATTTTTACGAATTTCTGGATAGCCAAGAGTTAGGCGATTATCACAATAGATTGGAGATTTGATTCCTGATGCCCAAGTAAATGGAGTTTCAGGTTGAAGACTTACTGCCCCAATGCTTAATAAGTTTGCTGCGATATTCTTTTTCATATTGTTACGCCCTCCCATTGTGCAATTACTTCTTCATATGCTTCTACTGGATTTTCGCTTTTTGTAATACTGCGTCCTACTACAATATAGCTACTTCCAAATTGTCTAGCTTTCGCTGGAGTTGTTACACGTACTTGATCATCTACACTATTATCTGCTAGGCGAATACCAGGTGTTACAGTAAGGAAGTTCTCACCTTCAACTGCTGCTTGAACTAACTCTACATCAAGTGGAGAGCAAACTACACCGTCAAGACCGCTTTCTTCTGTTATAGCAGCATATAGTTTAATCGAATCCTGTAAAGAAGAAATTCCTTGTTCATGGATTACTTGTTCTTCTGAAGTGCTTGTAAGTTGTGTCACAGCTATTAGTAATGGTCTTTTTTTACCAGCTGGAGTGCCTTCTTCTAGACCTTCTAATGCTGCCTTCATCATTTTCGTTCCACCAGCTGCATGAACATTAACCATGTCTACTTCTAAAGATGCGATATTTTTCATAGCATGTTTTACTGTATTTGGAATATCATGAAGTTTCAAATCTAGGAAGATTTGATGTCCTAATTCTTTTAATTCCTTAATGATCGCTGGACCCTCTTTGTAAAATAGCTCCATCCCTACCTTTACATATAGAGACTTTTGAAATTTTTTTACAAAATTCATTACTTCATCTTTTGATGAAAAATCAAGCGCGATGACCACTTGTGATGACATGTTGTTTCCAGCTCCTTCCAATACATTCTTCAATTGACTGATATCCATATTTGTGTAGCACTTCAGGTAGTTCATCTATAATTGTTGGGCAAACAAATGGATCAACGAAGTTTGCCGTACCTACACCGATTGCACTTGCTCCTGCTAGGAAAAACTCTAGTGCATCTTCTGCATTCATAACCCCACCCATTCCGATGATTGGGATGTTTACTACTTGACTCACATCATGGATCATTCGAATCGCGACTGGTTTAATTGCAGGTCCTGATAGTCCACCAGTTTTATTTGCAAGAATCGGTTTTCCCGTTCTTAAATCTAGTCTCATCCCTAGTAATGTATTGATCATTGTTAAACCATCTGCTCCTGCATTTTCAATTGCTTTTGCGATTTCAACAATATTCGTTACATTCGGTGATAATTTTACGTATAGTGGAACTTCGCTTACTTCTTTGACTTTCTTAGTTACTTCAGCCGCTGTTGCAGCATCCGTTCCAAATGCAATCCCACCACATTTTACGTTTGGACAAGAAATGTTTAATTCTAATGCTTTTACATTACTTACTTTTGAAATTTCTTTTGCGACTGTTACATAGTCTTCAATAGTTGATCCAGCAATATTTGCAACGATTGGTACATCATAATTTGATAACCATTTTAATTCTCCGTTAATTACTTTTTCCAAACCAGGATTTTGAAGTCCAATCGCATTTAACATTCCCGCCTGAGTTTCAGCTACACGTGGTGTTTCATTTCCGTATCGTGTTTCAACTGTTGTTGCTTTTATCATAATAGCTCCAAGAATACTTAGATCGTAAAGATTTGCAAACTCTCTACCAAATCCGAAGCAACCAGAAGCTGGCATAATAGGATTTTTTAAATCTAAGCCAGGAAGTTTTGTTTGTAATGAAATCATAGTACTACCTCCTCAGCTTGGAATACTGGTCCATCGCTACAAATTTTACGATATGATCCGTCTTCAGTATGGCATACACATGCGAAACAAGCTCCGATTCCACAGCCCATTCGTTCTTCAAGTGATATAAAGCCAGCCTTCATACCTTTATATTGCTGTTGTAAAGCCTTTAACATCACAGTTGGACCACATGCAAAGTATTGATCAAATTGAAGCTCTTTTTCACGAATTACATCTGTTACAAAACCTTTCGTACCTAGAGTTCCATCTACTGTTGCCATAAAGGTTGGTCCTAATTCTGAAAATTCTTTTTCATAAAAAGCTACATTACTTGATTCAAATCCTAACACATGAATTACATTTACACCACGAGCTTTAAATTGCTTCGAAAGTTCATACATCGGAGGTACTCCAATTCCACCACCAACTAGTAGTGCTGTATCTCCTTCTGAAAGAGTTTCAACATCATAACCTTGACCTAGAGGACCTAATACATCAACTTGTTGTCCAACGCTTGCTTCTTTTAAAAGCTTAGTTCCTTCACCTTCTGCGCGGAATATCATCGTGAACTCACTTTTCTCTTTGTCGATCGAACATATACTGATTGGTCTTCTTAATAGTGGCGTTAGTCCACCAGTCACTTTTATATGGACGAACTGCCCAGGAGAGTGCATCTCCTGAACTAGTTCACCTTTTAATGTCATTTCGACAATTTGATGGGCAATTTCTCTGTTTGAGACAATTGTCATGAGTTCTTTTTTTATCATACTAATACGCCAGCCTTCATTTCTTTGTTTGGTAGTGCAGAAGTTGAGAATGTTAAGCTTTCAATTACTGATAATATTGCAGTTGCTGTATCAAGTGAAGTTAAGCAAACTACTCCGTTTTCAACTGATTCACGACGAATTCTGAATCCATCACGAGCTGGTTTTTTACCTTTTGTTAACGTATTGATAACAAACTGTGCATCTCCACGCTTGATCATATCTAGCATATTGTTTTCATGCTCGTTAATTTTGTTTACCGCTTTTACTGGTACACCGTGGTTTTCTAAATGATTTTTAGTTCCTTCTGTACCGAATACTGTAAATCCAATTTCATGGAAGCGTTTTGCGATATTTACTACTTCTTCTTTATCTTTATCAGCTACTGTAATGATCACTGAACCATGTGTTGGGATTTGCATTCCAGCAGCAATTAGTGCTTTGTATAATGCTTTTTGAAGACTTACATCTTTACCCATTACTTCTCCAGTTGATTTCATTTCAGGGCCTAATGTTATATCTACTGAGCGTAGTTTAGCGAATGAGAACACTGGTGCTTTTACATATACTTCATTACCTTCTGGATGGTAGCCTGTTGCATATCCGAATGAAGCTAGTGTTTGACCAAGGATCACTTTTGTTGCGATATTCGCCATTGGTACATTTGTAATTTTACTTAAGAATGGTACTGTACGGCTTGATCTTGGGTTTACTTCTAGTACGAATACTTCATCTTTATCTGTTACAACAAACTGGATGTTAAGTAATCCTTTGATGTTTAAGCCTTTTGCTAGTTTGATTGTATAGTCGATTAATTTTTGCTTCGCAGCTTCAGATACATTTTGTGTTGGGTATACTGCGATTGAATCTCCTGAGTGAACTCCAGCACGTTCGATATGCTCCATAATACCAGGGATATATACATCGATTCCGTCAGAGATTGCATCTACTTCAATTTCTTTACCAGTTAAGTAACGGTCGACTAATACTGGATGTTTTGGATTGATTTTAACTGCATTTTGCATGTAGTGAAGAATTTCTTCACGGTGGTAGACAATCTCCATCGCACGGCCACCTAGTACATATGATGGTCTCACTAATACTGGATAACCAATTTCATCAGCGATATCAGCTGCTTCTTCAGGTGTCATTGCTGTTTTACCTAGAGGTTGTGGTACACCTAATTGTTGAAGTGCTTCTTCAAACTTGTCTCTGTCTTCAGCACGATCTAAATCCTCAAGTGAAGTTCCAAGAATTTTCACACCACGTTCTACTAATTTGCCTGCAAGGTTAATTGCTGTTTGACCACCGAATTGAACAACTACGCCCATCGGTTTTTCTAAGTCGATAATGTGCATTACGTCTTCAATTGTTAATGGTTCGAAATACAGTTTGTCTGAGATACTGAAATCAGTTGAAACTGTTTCTGGGTTGTTGTTTATAATGATTGCTTCGTATCCTGCCTCTTTAATAGCTCTTACACAGTGTACTGTTGCATAGTCAAACTCGATCCCTTGACCGATTCGAATTGGACCAGAGCCAAGAACTACTACGCTCTTCTTATCCGTCACAATTGATTCATTCTCGATTTCGTATGTTCCGTAGAAGTATGGTGTTGTAGATTCAAACTCAGCCGAACATGTATCAACCATTTTATATACTGGTATGATTTGATTTTGATTTCTAAATTCGTATATTTCTTTATTTGTAGCATTCCATTGTGATGCAATGTAATCATCACTGAAGCCCATTTTCTTAGCTTTTAAAAGTACATCTAGTTCAAAATGGTTATCTTTAATTTGTTTTTCCATTTTTATGATGTTTTCAATTTTGTGTAGGAAGAAAAAGTCAATTTTTGTAATGTCGTGAATTTCTTCTAACGTCATACCTGTTCTCATTGCTTCAGCAACAATGTATAGTCTTTCATCGTCAGCTTTTGCCATGCGAGTAATCATTTCGTCTTTAGTCAGCTCTTTCACTGCGTTAAGCTCGATGTGACTTATTCCTAATTCTAGAGAGCGCACTGCTTTTAATAATGACTCTTCAAGTGTTCTACCGATTGCCATTACTTCTCCAGTTGCTTTCATTTGAGTTCCTAACTGACGGTTTGCCGTTTCAAACTTATCAAATGGCCAGCGTGGAATTTTTGATACGATATAGTCTAATGCTGGCTCGAAGCAAGCATAAGTTTTCTTTGTAACTGGGTTAATCATTTCATCCAATGTTAATCCTACTGCGATTTTTGCTGCTAATTTTGCAATCGGATAGCCTGTTGCTTTTGAAGCAAGCGCACTTGAACGTGATACACGTGGATTTACTTCGATTACATAGTATTGGAAGCTATCTGGGTCTAGTGCCAGCTGTACGTTACATCCACCTTCAATTCCTAAAGCACGAATTATTTTTAATGATACATTTCGTAGCATTTGATATTCGCGGTCACTTAATGTTTGAGAAGGAGCGATTACGATTGAGTCTCCTGTGTGAATACCAACTGGATCGATGTTTTCCATGTTACATACTACAATCGCATGGTCATTTGCATCACGCATTACTTCATATTCGATTTCTTTAAAACCAGCAATACTTTTCTCTAATAAACATTGTGTTACTGGGCTATTTTTTAATCCGCTTGCTACGATTTCTTTTAAATCTTCTTCATCGTGGCAAATTCCACCGCCAGTACCGCCTAGCGTGAAGGCAGGTCTTACGATGATCGGATAACCGATTTTTTCTACAAAGTCGTACGCTTCTTCTAAAGTATGGACGATTTCACTTTCTGGCACTGGCTCACTTAAGTCGTTCATTAATGTTCTGAATAAGTCGCGGTCTTCTGCACGGTTAATTGCATCTAGCGTCGTACCTAAAATTTTTACTCCACACTCTTTTAACACACCAGATTTATCTAGTGCTACCGCTAGGTTCAGTCCTGTTTGACCTCCTAATGTAGGTAAAAGTGCATCTGGGCGTTCTTTACGAATGATTCGACTAACGAAATCTACTGTTAGTGGTTCGATGTATACTTTATCAGCTGTTTGTACATCCGTCATAATTGTTGCAGGGTTTGAGTTTACAAGAATTACTTTGTATCCTTCTTCTTTCAATGCCTGACAAGCCTGTGTTCCAGCATAGTCAAATTCTGCTGCTTGACCGATTACGATTGGTCCTGATCCGATTACTAAGATTGTTTCAATGTCTACGCGTTTTGGCATTGTAAGTTCCCCTCTCTTTTCTGTGCTTCCATCATGCTCATAAATTCATCAAATAAATAGTTTGCATCTTCTGGTCCAGGTGATGCTTCTGGGTGGTATTGTACTGTGAATGCTGGGTAAATCTTATGTTTAAGTCCTTCTACAGTTCCATCATTTAGTGCAACATGTGTTACTTCTAAATCAGTTCCTTCAATTGAATCAATTTCTACAGCATAACCGTGGTTTTGTGAAGTGATTGCTACTTTTCCTGTTTCTAAGTGTTTAACTGGATGGTTCGCACCACGGTGACCGAATTTAAGCTTTGAAGTATTTCCTCCATTTGCTAGAGCAAATAATTGGTGACCTAAGCAAATTCCGAATAATGGTACTTTGCCCACTACTTCTTTAATCATTTCGATTGCTACTTGAACATCCTTTGGATCTCCAGGTCCATTACTTAACATAATTCCATCTGGAGCAAGTAAGAAAATTTCTTTTGCTGAAATATTATATGGTACGACTGTAACGTCACACTTACGGTTTGTTAATTCTCTTAAAATACCGTGCTTCATACCGAAATCCACTAATACTACACGGTGTCCTCTACCTGGACTTCTATAAGGTTTTTGTGTTGAAACTCGTTCAACATGGTTTGTGAATAGTGGTGCATTTGTTAATTCTGCAACTACTTCATCAACATTTGCTTCCATGCTGCAGAATTTACCTTTCATCGTTCCAACTTCACGAAGCTTTTTCGTTAACATACGAGTATCGATTCCTGCTAAACCTGGAATTCCTTTATCTTTGCAATATTGATCCAAGCTCATTTTGTTTCGGAAATTTGATGGATGCTCAGCATATTCTTTTACAATTAAGCCATGTACTGCTGGTACTATGCTTTCAAAATCCTCTAAGTTGATACCGTAGTTCCCTACTAAAGGGAAAGTGAATGTTACGATTTGTCCACAGTAAGATGGGTCAGTTAATACCTCTTGATATCCTGTCATACCTGTTGTAAATACGATTTCTCCTGTTGTTTCAACTTCGCTACCAAATCCTTCTCCTACAAAAACTGTACCGTCTTCTAATATTAATTGACGCATCATACTGTTAGTTCCTCTCTTTCATATACTAATTTGCCATTTACCATTGTCATTACTGGCCAACCTTTACAGTTCCAACCATTAAATGGAGTGTTTTTACCTTTTGAAAGGAATGTTGTTGAATCGATTTCCTCTTCTAAATCTAAGTCGATTACAGTTAGGTCTGCTACCGCTCCAACTTCAATTTTCCCTCTGTTTAAGTTAAAAACTTCAGCAGGTTTAGTTGTTAAAAAGTTTATTACTTGTTGTAAAGTCATTTTACCTGTTTCGACAAAATGAGTGTTTAATAATGGAAAAGCAGTTTCTAATCCTACAATTCCAAACGGTGCTATTTGCATTCCCTGAGCTTTTTCCTCTTCTGTATGAGGTGCATGATCTGTTGCAATCATGTCGATTGTTCCATCAAGTAATCCTTCGATTAATGCTTCTCGATCGACTGCACTTCTTAAAGGAGGATTCATTTTGAAATTTGTATCTAAGCCTGGGATATTATCTTCACAAAGAATTAAATGGTGTGGAGAAACCTCTGCCGTTACATTAATTCCAGCACGTTTTGCATCGCGTACCACTCTTACTGATTCTTTTGTACTGATATGGCAAACATGATAGTGACAACCTGTAGCTTCAGCTAATAGAACATCTCGAGCAATTTGAACACTTTCACAAATTGAAGGAATTCCATTTAAACCATTTTCTTTTGAAAACTTACCTTCGTGTACACAACCTTTTTGAATCAGTGTGTTTTCTTCACAGTGTGCAACGATTGATACATTTAGTTCAGCTGCTTTTTGCATTGCTTTGTACATCATTTCAGCAGATTGAACTCCTACACCATCATCTGTGAATGCAAAAGCTCCATTTTCTTTTAAGCCTTCAAAGTCTGTTTGCTCTTCACCAGCTTGTCGGATCGTTATTGATGCATATGGTAATACGTTTACGACTGCTGTTTCTTCTATTTTTTTATTTAATGCGCTTATGTGCTCGATTGTATCTGGTACTGGTCGAGTATTTGGCATTGCAGCAATTGTTGTAAATCCTCCTCTTGCCGCTGCCTTCGTACCTGTTTCGATTGTCTCTTTATGTTCACCGCCTGGCTCACGAAGATGCACATGAACATCTATTAAACCTGGTGAAAGCAATTTGCCGTCTAATTCAATTTGAATCGCATCTTCATCAATGATTGTTGCAGCGATGACTGAGATTTTTCCATTAACTATTAATACGTCTCGATTTAGAAGTTCACCATTTTCTTGTAAGATGACACCGTTTTTAAACAAGTACTTCATTTTTCATCTCTCCCCATACTGTTGGTAAGGCTCTTTTTAACACAGCCATTCGTACAAATACTCCATTTTCCATTTGCTTGAAGATTCTTGATTGCGTGCATTCAACTAATTCACTTGCAATTTCAACATCTCGATTAAATGGCGCTGGATGCATGATAATGCTTGTAGATTTCATTTTTGCTGCCCTTTCAACTGTTAGGCCATGCTTTTGTAAGTAATTTTCCATTATGTGATTTGTCTCTTCGTCGTGTCTTTCATGCTGAACTCTTAATAGCATCATGACATCAACTTCTTCGACTAATTCATCTAAATTTTTAAATGTTCCATAAGTATTTTTATCATCTTTCCATTCATCAGGACTTGCGAAGTATACTTCTGCGCCTAATCTAGTTAGTGCTTCAGCATTAGAGCGAGCAACTCTTGAGTGTCTTAAATCTCCAACAATTGCTACTTTTAATCCTTCAAAGCTTCCAAATTCTTGTTTGATCGTAAGTAAGTCAAGTAGGCATTGTGTTGGGTGATTTCCACATCCATCGCCGGCATTCAGGATTGGCATTCCTGCATCTTTTATTTCTTGAAAATACTCGTCTTGTGTATGACGGATTACGACTGCTTCAACTCCAATTGCTTGAAGTGTTTTAACCGTGTCATATAAAGTTTCACCTTTTTGAATACTTGAGCTTTCAACAGCTAGGTTTATAACTTCAAGTCCAAGTTTCTTTTGAGCTACCTCAAAGCTAAAGCGAGTTCTAGTACTATTCTCAAAAAACAAATTTGCAACAAATGTCTGACGTTTTAGGCTACTTATTTCTCCATTTGCAATGCTTTGTGCTTCGTTAAGCAAATCTTGAATTTCTTCGATTGTTAAATCAGACATGGTTAATAAATGATTCATCCGTCATCCCCCTAAATGAATTTCATCTGTTTTATTTTTGGAGTCTTCTCACTGTAAGAATGCCCCATTTAAAAGTCAATTATGAAGTTAAGCTCTCATCCTTATTTTCAATTGTACGATCGCCACCAATGTTTTCTGGTAGGACTAAATTTAGTACAACTCCGATTAAAGCTGATAAAGCCATTCCTTCTAATGCGAATTGATTACCAATGTGTATTGCTGCTCCACCAATTCCTAGTACTAGAATGACTGAAGCGATAACTAAGTTACGTTGTTTAGCGAAATCAGTCTTGTTTTCTACTAGTACTCGTAATCCGCTTGAAGCGATGATTCCGAATAATAGGATGGAGATACCACCCATTACAGGTGTCGGGATTGAGCTAATCACCGCTGAGATTTTTCCGATGAATCCGAATGACATGGCCAAGATTGCAGCACCTATGAATACGTATACGCTGTAAGCTCTTGTGATTGCTAGTACACCAATGTTTTCACCGTATGTTGTAGTAGTAGGACCACCAATTAAACCTGCTATCATTGTTGAAACTGCATCTCCGAATAATGATTTATCTAATCCAGGATCTTTAATTAGATCTTTATTTACGACACTTCCTAGTACTACTTGGTGTCCGATATGTTCTGAGATTGTTACGATCGCTACTGGTACAAAGATAATCAGTAACTGGAATGTAATGTGTGGTGTATAGTCTACAAATGGTACTGAGAAATCTGGTATTGCTATCCATTTTGCTTCTGCAATTTTTGTGAAATCCACTATTCCAAAGAAGATTGAAGTGATATATCCACCGATAATTCCTACTAAGATTGGTATGACTGATAAGAATCCTCTTGTAAACAATGCTGTTATGATTGTGATTGCTAGTGTAATTAATGCGATTGCGATTGATGTTGAACTGTATTTGCCGTCTGCTCCATTCATTGCCATTCCAACCGCTACTGTTGATAAGCTCAGTCCGATTACGATAATTACCGGTCCAACTACGATTGGTGGTAATACTCTGAATAACCATTTCACGCCTACTTTGTTAATGATTAGTGCGATTACTGCATAAATAATACCTGTGATGAAAACCCCTACGAACGCTGCACCAGGTTCTAAATTTGTTTTCGCGTAGATCATCGGAGCGATGAAGGCGAATGATGATCCAAGGTAAGATGGTACTTTACCTCTTGTAATTAGTACGAACACGATTGTTCCAATCCCACTTGAAATTAGTGCGATTGAAGGGTTTATGCCGATTAAGATCGGAGCTAATACTGTCGATCCAAACATTGCGAATAAGTGTTGTAAACTTAGGAAAATCCATTGACCTATATTCGGTTTTTCATTTATCTCTAGGACAGGTTTTTGTTTCATCAAGTTGTTTCCTCCAATTCTCCCAATAAAAAAACTCTTTGTGATTGTACACAAAGAGTCCGAGTGCGTTGCTTTAAATAAGGCAGCAACTAACTAGACCCTTTGTTAGCCTCTCTGGACCAAATTTAAAAGGGACTTCTATTTTTCAAATATACTTACTTTATCGTGGTCATCTGTTTCCTTTAATGCTACGACTACTTTTTCATTACTTGAAGTTGGAATATTTTTACCAACATAGTCTGCTCTTACTGGAAGCTCACGATGTCCTCGATCTACTAAAACTGCTAATTGTATTTGTGCCGGTCTACCTAGGTCCATAACAGCGTCCATTGCGGCACGAACTGTTCTACCTGTGTAAAGCACATCATCAACTAAAATTACTTTTTTGTTTGTTAAGTCAACAGGAACATTTGAACCCTTCACTAATGGTTCTTTGTTTTCTGTCTTTGTCGATAAATCATCTCGATAAAGAGTAATATCTAAATCACCCATTATTACATCTTTACCTTCAATCTGTTTAATTCTATCTGCAATACGTTTAGCGAGATAGACACCTCTTGTTTTAATGCCAACCAAAACAACATTTTCGATACCTTTGTTATTTTCTAGCATTTCATGTGCAATTCTTGTTAAACCACGTCTGATCGCTAGTTCGTCTAAGATGATTGCTTTTTCAGTCATTTACCTTACCTCCTACTTTTATAGTGTAGAAGCAAAAAACCCTCTTGCCCGATGGACAAGAGGGTAGCGCAAAAGGATACAATTATCCCTTTTCATTTTTCCGCTTCCTTCTCAACCTCACGGGGTTGTGTTAAAGGTTCATTCAACTGTCCTCATTATGACCTATAATAAAATCATTGTCAACAGTTATCTGCGTAATTGTTCAATAATATCTTCTAGTACTTCTGGTATAGGTGCTGAAAACTCTATATACTCATTTGTTCTTGGATGATTAAATCCTAAAACAGCTGCATGTAGTGCTTGACCATCTATATCTAATGTTTTACGTGGTCCATACTTAGGATCACCAGCTAACGGGTATCCTATGTATTTCATATGAACACGAATTTGGTGAGTACGGCCTGTTTCAAGCTGACATTCAACTAAAGTAAATTCTTCAAATCGCTCTAATACTCTAAAATGAGTGACTGCTTCTTTACTATTATCTTCAGTAACTGTCATACTTTGACGATCACTTTTATCTCTTCCGATTGGCGCATCGATTGTGCCTTCTTCATGCGGAATTACCCCATGTACAATTGCAATATATTTACGTACAGATGTTTTTTGACGTAATTGCTCTGCAAGCTTCTCATGAGCTACATCATTTTTTGCAACCATTAATAACCCTGAAGTATCCTTATCGATTCGATGTACTATACCAGGTCTTAATACACCATTTATACCAGATAAATCTTTACAATGATACATTAAAGCGTTCACTAAAGTACCCGTTTCATGACCTAATGCAGGATGAACTACCATTCCACGTGGTTTATTTACTACAATAACATCCGCATCCTCATAATAAACATCTAGTGGAATATTCTCAGCTATTACTTCTAATGGCTTTGGATCAGGTACTGAAACTGATATTTCATCGCCTTGTTTTACTTTATAATTACGTTTAATTTTTTCACCATTCACTAATACAAAATCTTCTTTTAACCATGTTTGTACTTGAGACCTTGACCACTCATCATTTTGAGTTGCAATAAACGTATCGATTCTTTCTAAATGTTGATCCTCTTGAACTGTAAAAGCAAAAACTGTCATTTCTTAACTCCTCTTTTATCTTCCAATAAAGTAATAATAAATAATAAAATAACGCCTACACAAAGAGCTAAATCTGCGATATTAAATACAGGGAAATCATAATTAAAAACATATACATGAATAAAATCAACTACTTCTTTACGGAAGAATCGATCAATAAAATTACCTATCGCACCACCTAAGACTAACCCTAAAGATAAACCAAGGAAGCGATCCCCTTTTGCGTGCTTTTGAATAAAGTAAATTACTGCTGCCACAAAAACAAACGTAATTAAATAAAAGAAGCCCATTTTTCCTTGGAGCATTCCCCAAGCCGCTCCCCTATTGCGATGTGATGTTATGTAAAAAATATTTTTAATTATTTCAATATTTTCTCCTAAATACATCTTCTTTAATACTGCAAGTTTTGTCAGCTGATCAATTAAAATGACAATTAACGCAATAATATATGCCACATTTATCCCCTACCTTATTAGATATCTCATCAAATTTTAGCATAGGGGAAACGTTTATACAATGAATAGTATTAGTAATGATTTCTTACAAAACTAAAATCCTCTACCGTTCGACCTGTTGGAAGCACTTTTAATTTTTCAATTGGAATAGCTTGCCCAGTTACTTCACAATAACCAAATAATCCATGATCAATTTTTTGCAAGGCAATCTCAATATCATATAAATCATTTTGCATGTCTTCAACGAGTATATGATGTTTATTTGTCTCCTCGAAAATTGAATGATGCTGCTCAATATCAGAAGAACTTATTGGTTCAGAAAATAAACGATGTAGCAATTCATTTTTAATTAGTTCGAGCTCTTGTTTAATATAGAAAATTTCATTGCTCCTCATCTTCTTCACTCCCAATTTATTATGTAAAAATACTTTTCCCTCAAATTGAAGTCGATAATAGGTGAAACTTTTTCCTTTAAAGGAAATAGCTATAGATATTTCCATTCATAATTATTGCTCTCAAGGATTTTAAAAAAAACAGAATCGGAATATAAATAGCTTAGATCTCAATAAAAAAACCCGCAAAGGCTCAATTTCCTGTTGCGGGTTTTACTTATATCTTGCAAAAATTTCACTAAACCATTGAGTAGTATTATTAATCAGTAAATTGTTGAGTCCAATAAGTTCCTACCTTACCTACTCCAAGTTGTTTAAAGTTAGCGTTCATGATGTTCGCTCTGTGTCCTGGTGAATTCATCCAATCAGTCATTACTTCCTTCGCTGTTGTTTGACCATGTGCGATGTTTTCTCCTTTATATCCACCTTTAAAGCTTAATGTTGAATGATACATATTGTTCGCGTTACTCATTGTTTGTGACCATGCTTGAGCTGTTCCATTTAGATAACTAGATAGTATTAATGGCTTTAATCCACCCTTACCACGCTCGATATTTACTAAATCTAAAATTTGTTGTTGAATCGAGGCATTTGAGCTAGCTGGTGTAGATGGGTTTGATGGTGTTGTTGTTGGACTTGATGGTGTTGCTGGTTTTGTTGTTGGTTTAGTTGGCGGAACATATTTTACGTATTTTTTCAGAATATATCTTGTCTTACCTTTATAGCTAACTTTTACAAATGTACTATTGTAAGCCGAGTAGTTAATTTTTTGATTTTTAGCTAGATATCCAACAATTTTAGCGCTATTGCTGGCTTTGACTTTTACAGCTACTTTAGTAGCTGTTACTGCACCTGAAGTTGCTCCAGCATTTGATCCTAATCCCAAAACCATTGGCGCTGCGATTGCAATTCCTAAAACTGTTTGAGTTACTTTTTTGATGTTTTTATTCAAATTGAATTCCCCCAATGTTTGTTTTTAGTTGTTGTTATCGCTTACAAGAACAATCGTACACTAACACATACATACATACAACCTAAAAATAAAAAAAGGAAGATTTTACTAACAATCATCCTTTTTCATCTTCTAATTCTTTTCTATATTCTTCTTTAAGAATTTCTTTTACATCTTCTCTTTTAATAAAATCTTTTATAAATTCTCTAATTCCTTGTTTTCTCATTTCCTCAAGCATTTCATTCCTAATTCCTTCAATATCAACAGACTTATCAATTTCTTTTTTAAGAATTCCTTTAATATCTGGTTCCTTTATACCTAACAGGTAATATGAGCGTTTGATACTTTGTTGTATGCTTGAACGACTTTTCTGCTCTAAGTCAGCTATTTCTTGGTAGCTGTATCCTTTTTCTCTTAATTCTACTCTCTTCTTCATTAATTCAGTTAATTTATTCCAATTTGGATTATTTTCATAATTCATTATGTATTAACCTCTTATCTCTTATTTTAGTACTGTATACATACCATACACCAATACATCCTTTTTTACAATTTTTGAAAAATATTAAAACCAATCTAAATTAAAAAGAGTCGAAAGTTTAATCTTTCGACTCTTCTCTTAGTGCTTAACCACTTATTGATTACATACCTTTTACAACACTTGCACAACGTAAACAAAGTGTAGGGTGTACTTCATCTTTTCCAACTTCTTCTGTAACTACCCAGCATCGTTCACAAGTTTCACCTGTCGCAGGAGTTACTTCAATATTTAAAGTATCAAATTTTTGCGCTGTTTCGGGAGCTTGCTCATTGCTATTTGCAATTTCTACTTGAGAAACAATTAATAATTGTTTGAAGTCTTCATTAATAGAGTTTAATAACCCTGCTACTTCTGCATTAGGATAGATTTTCACTGCTGCAGTTAGAGATTTACCGATTACTTTTTCATTACGTGCAACCTCAAGTGCTTTTAATACGTCATCACGTAAATCCATGAATTTTTCCCACTTAGCTTCTAAGCTTTGAGTATCGCCGAAATCTTTAATATCTGGCATTTCAGTTAAGAAAATACTATCAACTGCAGTACCTGCCATATGTGACCAAACTTCTTCAGCTGTATGAGGTAAAATTGGAGCTACTAAACGAGTTAGTGCTTGTAATGACTCATGTAATACAGTTTGAATTGCTAAACGATCTTTATTCGTTTTTGGCTCAATATATAAAACATCTTTTGATAAATCAAAATAGAATGAACTTAATTCTGTTGTACAGAAGTTTTGAATTGTGTGGTAAACATTTGCAAATTCATATTTCTCGTATGATTCACGAACAGTTTTAACCACATTGTTTAACTTAACTAGCATGTATTGATCTAATTCGCGTAGCTCTTCATATTTTAAAGCATCTTGTTCTGCGTTAAATCCATCTAAGTTTCCTAGTAAGAAACGGAACGTATTACGGATTTTACGGTATACTTCAGCAACTTGTTTCATTAATGCGTCAGAAATACGAACATCTGATTGATAATCTACAGAAGCTACCCATAGACGTAAAATATCTGAACCATACTGATTCATAATTTTTGATGGTAGGACGATGTTTCCGATTGATTTACTCATCTTGCGACCTTCACCATCTAAAACGAAACCATGGCTTACTACAGCTTTATAAGGAGCTTGGCCTGTTACAGCAACGCTTGTACTTAATGAAGAGTTAAACCAACCACGGTATTGGTCAGAACCTTCTAAGTAAATGTCAGCAGGGAAAGATAATTCCTCACGAGTGTTTAACACCGCTTGATGTGATGAACCACTATCAAACCATACATCCATGATATCTTTCTCTTTAGTGAAGTTACCATTTGGTGAACCAGGATGTGTAAATCCTTCTGGTAATAATTCTTTTGCTTCTTTTTCAAACCAAATATTTGAACCATGCTCTTTAAATAAGTTCGAAACATGTTCAATTGTTTCTTCAGTAATAATTGCTTCCCCGTCTTCAGCATAGAATACTGGGATCGGAACTCCCCATACACGTTGACGTGAAATACACCAATCTCCACGATCACGAACCATGTTAAATAGACGAGTTTCACCCCAAGCTGGGAACCACTTAGTATCTTGAACAGCTTGCATTAATTGCTTACGAATTGCTTCAATTGATGCAAACCATTGTGCAGTTGCACGGAAGATAATTGGCTTTTTCGTTCTCCAGTCATGTGGATAAGAGTGTGTGATAAATTGTAATTTTAATAAAGCACCTTTTTCTTCTAATGCTTTTGTAATTTCTTTATTAGCTTCATCATAGAATAAACCTTCAAATCCAGGAGCTTCTTTTGTTAGAACACCTTTTTCATCTACTGGACAAAGTACTTCTAATCCATATTGTTGACCTACACGGAAGTCATCTTCACCATGACCAGGTGCAGTATGAACACAACCTGTACCAGCGTCAGTTGTTACATGATCACCTAAAATAACGACTGACTGGCGATCATACAATGGATGCTTACAAATGATTCCTTCAAGTTCTCCGCCTTTGAAAGTCTTTTCAACTACTGCATCTTCCCAACCTAGTTCTTTTGCTACAGATTCTCTTAACTCACTAGCAACTACGAACTTGTCACCATTTACAGATACAACATCATAGCTTAATTCAGGATGTAAACATACAGCTAGGTTAGCTGGGATTGTCCATGGAGTTGTCGTCCAAATAATGAATTTCTCTCCACCGTTTAGAACATTTTTCCCATTTTCAACTGCAAATGCAACATAGATTGATGCTGAACGCTTATCTTGGTATTCGATTTCCGCTTCTGCAAGTGCAGATTCACTTGATGGAGACCAATATACTGGTTTAAGACCTTTATAGATTAATCCCTTAGTAGCCATTTTACCGAATACTTTAATTTGTTCAGCTTCATATTCTTTTTCAAGTGTGATATATGGTCGATCCCAATCACCTAAAATTCCTAAACGTTTAAATTGTTCTTTTTGGCGCTCTACTTGCTCGTATGCATATTCTTCACATAGTTTACGGAATTCTGCTACTGACATTTCTTTACGATTTACTTTTTTATTTGCTAATGCTTGTTCAATCGGTAAACCGTGAGTATCCCAACCTGGAACGTAAGGAGAACGGTATCCATTCATATTATAAAAACGTACGATGAAATCCTTTAATACTTTATTAAGTGCATGTCCCATATGAAGGTCACCATTTGCATATGGTGGTCCATCATGTAATATAAATGACGGTTTTCCTTCGTTATGTTTTTGAACAGTTGCATAAATATCTTTTTTGTTCCACTCTTCTTGAATTTGTGGCTCACGTTGAGGTAAATTTCCTCTCATAGGAAATTCAGTTTTTGGCATAAGTAACGTATCTTTGTACTCCATTTGCTTTCCTCCATTTTTAACTTGATTGATTTAAAGCTAGCCGTTTTAGGCAAGTCCAACTACTCTATGCCAGCTTACTTTACATTTTTTAAATTCCACATTAACGCATTGTATCCATCTTACAAGCCTTTTATTAGTGGAGTTGTCTATTATGTATAATAAATCGTATAAGACGCAAAAAACCTTCCTCATCCCAAAAAAGGGACGAGAAAGGTTCCCGTGGTACCACCCTAATTGACAATAAATTTGATTAAATCATTGTCCACTTAGCATTCATAACGTGAATGAAACGTCTTTTCTTACTCATTTTCAGAAAAGCACTCTAGGGTGATTTTCCTTCTATTTTCTATATCAAGCTTACACTATCCTTGACTCGCTACCTAGTTTTATAGAAGTACTCTTCCCTGTCACCGATTTACTATTAATATCTAATAAATTATATGTAAAACTTTACAAATCGTCAAGGCTTATACGACTAGTTTGCGATTTCTTCTTTTTCTTTATCTTCTAAAATATGATCCCAATCTTCATGACCTAACATTTCTAATTGAGTTTCAATTGCCATTCTTAAACGAGTTCGGAAAACTTTGGATTGCTTCTTAAGCTCTTCAAATTCCATCGTAACTTTTCTAGATTTAATTAAAGCTTCATTGATAATACGATCAGCATTTTTTTCCGCTTCTTTAATGATCAATTTCGCTTCTTTTTGGGCACTACCTTTTACATCTTCAGCAGCTTCTTGCGCAATCAAAATTGACTTATTTAAAGTTTCTTCTATAGTAGAAAAATGCTTTAATCTTTCTTTCATATCAAGAATTTGTTCTTCTAATTGTTTCTTCTCACGAATAACTAATTCATAATCTTTAATGACTTGATCTAAAAACTCGTTAACATCATCTTCGTCATAGCCACGAAAACTTTTACCAAATTCTTTATTATGAATATCAAGTGGTGTTAAAGGCAATTAAGCCACCTCCATGTAAGTGTGTTCTTTATTAATAGGTTATAATAAATTTTCGACAGTTTCTACGTTTTTCCTTCTACAATTTCTGACTATTTTTTAACACCGTAGTTTATCCGCCATTTTTCTTTTTTTGATAAGCCATCAATTGACATTAACATTCCTCTACCAAAACCTTTTACAGAGAATAAATCTCCTTCTTCACATAAAAACGAAGTAGAATCAATAACTCGCTGATTTACTTTAACGTGCTCGGCTTTAATTAAGCTTTGAGCTTTTTGTCTCGATATATTATAAAATTCACTTAATAAGACATCTAATCTTAGTGATGATACAGTCCCATTATTAGTTTGCCAAACATCATCTGATTCAATCAATTCTTTAAATGAAATTCTCCTTAATTTAATTGGCGATTTTCCTACAGAAATTAAGTTATTTTCAACAAAACTTGCTATTTCATCAGTAACAATTACTTGAATCATATCATTTTTAATTAGAATATCACCAAATTTTCCTCTTGTGATACCTAAAGACATTAATGATCCTAATACTTGCCGATGAGATAAAGTGTGAAATTTAGCTGCATAAACTAAGTCAAATGCAACTAAAGAATAGTCCTCTTCAACTGGTGTATAAAAACTCGGATAAATAATTGCACGCTTTCGTTCACAATCCTCACGACCACCAAAAAAAGCGACAAAACACTCCCCTTGATTACCGATAATTGATTGCATAATCATTTGTTCTCTTAAATCAAGAAAATCCGTCAACTTAATAGAATAGCGTTCAATTGCTTGTTCCTTCCAACTGAGAACCTTGTCTACGAAAACATGCTCTTCTTTTCGAAAATGATCATAAATACTCATTGATGCAATCCTCTTTTTCATCAAACTATCAATATTAATTAAAAAAGAGAACCTGTTAGATTCTCTCTTAAAAGAAACGAGAAATATTTGCAATACCAATTCCAGCAAATTCTAAAGCAAATAATGCAATAATTGGTGAAAAATCAAACATACCGATTGTCGGAACAATTCGACGGAACGGCTCTAAATATGGTTCTGATAACCTACCAATTAAGCGACCGAAGCCTGATTGTCTTATTTGAGGGAACCAAGATAAAATGATATGAATTACGATGACGATTCTATAGTATGAGATTAATTTGTATAAAATAAAAAAAAGTATATCCATTTAATTACCACCTTTTAATGGAATTGTCTTCCTCAAATAACATATCTGTAATCGTTCCAGAAATATCAATATTATCAGGTGTACAAATAAACGTATTTGTACCAATTTTTTTTATATCTCCACTTATTGCATAAACAGTACCACTTAAGAAATCAACAAAGCGTTTAGCTTGATCGATTTGCATTTGTTGTAAATTGATCACAACTGCTTTTTTTGATTTTAAATGGTCTGCAACATCCTGTGCTTCTGCATATTCACGCGGCTGCGCTAATACAACTTTTGACGACAAAGAAGCTCCTCCTGGTATACTTACTAATTTTTGCTTTGATGCATTTCGCTCATGGTTTATTTCTTCATTTACATGTTTAGAAAATTGTTGTTGTTGATGCTGTTGTTGATATTGTTTTTGTTGTTGTTGTTGTTGATGTTGATGTTGCTGCTCTTCGTATTCATAATCATCTTCATACTCATCTTCCATTGCAAAAAAGTTTCTTACTTTCCCAATAATACTCATCTTCTCTACCTTCCCTTTCCTACTAAATCAGTACCTATTCTTATGAATGTAGCACCTTCTTCTATTGCTATCTCAAAATCATTAGACATACCCATTGATAATTCAGAACATGGAATATTTGCAATCTGTAGATCTTTTACTTTTTCTTGTAATTCCTTTAATCCTCTGAAACTATTTCGAATGATCGTTACATCCTCCGTGAAGGGTGCCATCGTCATTAACCCAACAACTTGTACTTTATTAAATTCTGAAAGCTGTCTAGCAAATTCGATTACATCATTTGGATGTATGCCATGCTTTGAGTCTTCTCCAGATACATTGACCTGTAGGAAACATTTTAATGGTTCAGCTGCTCTTTTTTGTATCTCTTCTGCTAAGGATAGTCGATCTAAAGAATGTAGGTAATCTATTCTATGTATGACGTCTTTTACTTTTCTAGTTTGAAGTGAACCAATAAAATGCCAAACAACATCATTTTTGATGTGATCTTGTTTTTCCTTTAGACCTTCAAAACGGTTTTCGCCTAATTGATGTATCCCTTCAGCTAAAACTTCTTTAGCCACTTCAGTAGATACTTGTTTAGTAACTGCTATTAAAGTGACTTCATCATTTCGATCTGCTCTTACTTTGGCTGCATTAATTTGTTCACTAATACGTTCATAATTTTGTTTGACTGTCATGATGCTAATTCCTCCAACCAATATAACTCATCATTCTTCCTGTTTTCCCACCATCTCTACGGTGAGAAAAAAATATGTTCGGGTTACAACTTGTACAATAATTTGTCATGATTATATTTTCTTCACTAATGCCCGATTTAATGAGTAATTGTTTGTTTGCTTCTTTTAAATTCAATTTGAATTTCCCGTTATGTAAAGTGGTTAAAATATTATTGGGAATCTTGTGTTCAAAAGCTTCATTTAGCTTATTCATCACAAAATCATCCACTTCATAACAACAATCACCAATTGATGGCCCTATTGCAACTTGGATATTTTTTAGTTTTAAGTTTTCTTCTTTAATCCATTTTTCGATTAGACGTCCGCCAATGTTTTGAACAGTACCTTTCCAACCTGCATGAGCTAAACCAATAAATTTACTTGTTGGTTCAAGGAAATACAATGGAACACAATCTGCATAACAAGAAGTTAATAATATATTTTCCTCATTCGTATAAAAACCATCTGTTGTCTCGATGCTAGTTTCGTAATCAGTAACACCTTTGCCACAATCTTTTTTTGTCACTTTTACTACATTATTCCCATGAACTTGTTCTGAACAAATCCATTTCGCCTTTGAAAACTCTAATTTACTCGCAAGGAGTTCTCTATTTTCTACGACAGTATCCTTCGAGTCATTTACATGTAATCCAAGATTAAAAGAAGTGAAACAACCTTGGCTAACTCCATCATTTTTTGTTGTAAATCCTGCAACTAAATGTTTGTATGAGTCTTCCCAAGGTTGAATCATAAAAGTACTTTCAGTCGATTGAATGAAGCTCTCTTTCATATTTATAAGACCTCACAGAAACTAATTTAGTAAATATATATGTAAACCAGTTGATGGTTTCCTATATTTTACCATAGATTTCACATTTTTGATTATTTTTGACAAAACACAGTTATTTTTTTCACTTTCGAAAGTATAAATTAGCAGCAAGGAATCGTACTCGAAGTGGTAGACAATTTTAAGAATAAAGTAAAAATGCAACTACGTCTTTAACTTCGCCTAAAAAGCTCGTCAGTCGACTAGTTTTCTTTATGTGAATTTTACTGGACTTGCTTGGTTTTCATCCAAATCTACAGATGAACGATATTTTACCAAAATAACATCCTCACCTATTTTCACAATATCATTCCAATAAATTGTCATTTCCTCTTCTTTACTAAAAAAATTTAATCCCTTCCCTGGCTTTGTTAGAATAATCGAAGTAATTTTTCCGTTTGATTGATCAATATCTAAATCAACAATATTTCCTAATTTCTTTCCATCGGCAACATTTACAACATCTTTAACTTGAAAATCTGAAATTCTGGCCATTTAACTTCACCATCCTTTTTATAAAATATATGAAGTAAGGGCCAAACATCATGATAAAATTCAAATAAAAATGTGTTAGACAATGTTGTTCGATGTTCATCCATTGTCTAACACATTATTATCGTATTTACATTCTTCCAGTTTAACTATTTAGTAGTTATTGGATTATTTAGTTTATACAATTGTTTGTTTATAAATTTCATTCATTATAATAAGCAATTCATTATACAGGATTGAAGCTTGGCTCCAATTGTTTGCTCCTCGAGGTCATAAGTCGAAGCCCAATGAAAGTAAAAAGCAACTTTCCTTTTGAGTAATTACTCTTTATTCAGGCAAAGAAATATGTTCGATGTCTAGCTCCGGCTCCTAGCTCCTCGAGGTCATAAGCCAATTTCCGGTAAAGGTTAAAAACCAAACCTTTACCGGAAATCGTCTTATGCTTGTCGGAGCTGAACAGTCGCCTCCGCTTTTCGTTATGTCTAGTTCCGCAAGCTAGCTCTTCGGTAATATTCCATTAATCTTCGAAGTGGAAAGACCACCACTTCTTCAGATGAATGGAGATATTCCTTTCAGAGCTGGGCGAGCTTGCTCCACATTTCGGTTTATCCCTGTATATTTTTATTCATTTGTTTTATTGCTGATTTTTCTAGTCTGGATACTTGTGCTTGGGAAATTCCGATTTCTTCGGCAACTTCCATTTGTGTTTTTCCTTGGAAAAATCGTTTGCTTATGATCATTTTTTCTCGATCGTTTAGTCGTTTCATTCCTTCACGTAGTGCTAGTTCTTCAACCCATTGCTCGTCCTTATTTTTATCATCACTTAGCTGATCCATTACAAAAATTGGATCTCCGCCATCATTATATATCGGTTCAAATAACGAAACTGGGTCTTGAATTGCATCTAATGCAAAGACGATTTCTTCATGTGTTACGCCTAGTACTTCTGCGATTTGAACAGGAGTTGGTTCTTTTGAATTCTCTGCTAATAATCGCTCTCTAACTTGTAATGCTTTATAAGCAATGTCTCTTAATGATCTAGACACTCTTATTGGGTTATTATCCCTTAAATATCTTCTTATTTCACCAATAATCATAGGTACAGCATACGTCGAAAATTTTACATTTTGGCTTAAATCAAAATTATCAATAGACTTCATAAGGCCTATGCAGCCTACTTGAAATAAGTCATCCACAAATTCTCCGCGATTATTGAAACGCTGAATAACACTTAGGACAAGTCGCAAATTACCGTTTACGATTGTTTCTCTTGCGCTTCGATCACCGCTTTGCATTGCGTGAAATAACTTACGCATCTCATCATTCTTTAAAACTGGAAGCTTTGATGTATCTACACCGCATATTTCTACTTTGTTTCGTGTCATGATGTTCCCTCCTACTTGGAGTTGCTGTACTATAGGTAAGTATCTCCTTCGGTGGAAAATTTATGCACAAAATAAAATATACAAAAATAATAAATTCAGTATAAAAAAACCTACCAAATAGGGAAAAAGCAAGGGTTTCCTTTGCTGAATTAATGAAAATTAGCAGCTAGGACTTATGAAAATATTTTTAAAAATTATTTGGATATCCTTCATACATAGAAAAAACCGATTAGTATTTGAAAAACTCAAATCTAATCGGTTCTTATATTTTAAACCATTTTATTAAACTCTTTTCGAAGTCTTTTAATAATACGTTTTTCTAATCGGGATATATATGATTGCGATATTCCAAGCATATCAGCTACATCTTTTTGGGTCTTTTCTTCGGTTCCATCTAATCCAAATCGTAGTTCCATTATTTGTTTTTCACGATCATTCAGTTGATCTAATGCCTTTGTTAGTAATGATTTATCGACATTGGCTTCTAAGTCCTTCGTTATGATATCGTCTTCTGTACCTAATACATCTGAAAGTAATAATTCATTACCATCCCAATCAATATTTAATGGTTCATCGAATGAGACTTCAGAACGGTTTTTATTATTTCTGCGTAAGTGCATCAGAATTTCATTTTCGATACATCTTGAAGCATAAGTTGCCAATTTAATTTTCTTTTCCGGATTAAAGGTATTAACGGCTTTTATCAATCCAATTGTACCAATGCTAATTAAATCTTCAATATTAATCCCAGTATTTTCAAACTTTCTTGCGATATAAACTACTAATCGTAGATTTCTCTCAATTAATAGTGATCTAGCACCTAAATCGCCATTCGGTAGTTTCTGTAAAAGCTTTTCTTCTTCTTCCCTTGTCAAAGGAGGTGGTAATGCCTCACTTCCCCCAATGTAGTATACTTCATCTGCTTTCAAACCAAGCTTTACTAATAGCTTATACAAACCTAACTTTAGTTTTAAGAAAAATCGATTCATTTTCTACCTCCTATGCAATTTCATTAATTGTTCCCTGCATCATTTTTGGATGAAGGATACATTCATATAAATTGTCTGAAGACAAAGTAACATGACTCAATCCAATTAAAACCGAACTCGATGAATACCATTTCCCATTAATTTTCAATTTAACAACGGTAGGTTTTATTGCGACGAGGAATTGATTACTTTGACCAATACTTTTGTAAGGTATATAGGTTCCTTGAAAAAAACTTAAGACATCGAGTGCTTCAGTATTATGTAATGTATTTTCAGAGTCCCTAACTAACTTTACTAGTTCTATAGGTAATCCATAATCACTAGTGGAACAATCTAAAATAATAACTGGTTTCCTAGAAAGCGGTTCATGTAGAGAGTTACCACTATCCATTAATCCTCTAATTTTAATTGAAGTGTTCCGCCACACAATTTCCATTTCATACATTTCATTCAATTTCCATTTTGTAAACGAGATCTGATTAATCGATTTTCTAGCGTAAAATATGACAATTGGTAGCATTCCAATTACAAAATACCAGCTAACAGGATCCCCATAAAAGGATGATTTGGCTAAATTTGATTCATTAGTAGCAAATAAATAATGTAAGCCTAATAATGCACCACCTAAAATGAATGTTGAAAAATAGAAGATACTTAATAGCTGTAAAAAAGTGATAATCCGTTGACGTCCAAATGCAAAAAATACGATGAAAAACGATAATAATATTTTCATAAAGGGTGAGCCAACAACATATGCATAAGGAGTAAACGTCATTAAAACAACGATAGAACCTAACAGTGCTCCTAACAATGACCGCAAAATAGATACATTTCTTTTTAGAATTAAGCCTGTCAACTGAATAATCAAAAAGTCCATTAACAAGTTTAATAACCAAACAAGATCGCCATATATCACCAATTTTGTTCGCCATCCTCTATAGAATATTCATTTATATGTAAGTATAGGATGAGCACGGTAAGAAGTCTGTCAAAAAAAGGTATCTTTATTGAAGAGTTTTTCGACAATACATTTTCGAAATATGGATTGGACAGGTCAATATTTTATAGAAATCTTTCACTTTATTTCTATTAAATCTGCCCAATAAGGAGTGAGGTTTTGGATAACTGGCTATTTCATTCACCCATTTTTGAGTTTGACGGAACTAAACCATCAATAAGACAACACTCTGCTTGGAAAGGTCACGCTAAATTTGCTTACGATTTAGTTCAATTCGTGAAACCAAAAAAAATTGTAGAATTAGGTACACACTTTGGCTTTTCTTTTTTCTGTTTTTGTCAAAGTGTGAAAGATCATAATCTGTTATGTGAATGTTTTGCAGTTGATACTTGGCAAGGTGATATGCATAGTGGATTGTATAGTAATGAAGTTTTTGATACTGTGAATGAAGTTGCTCAAAAACATTATCAAAAAGAAGCTAAAATGTTACGTAATTCTTTTGATGAAGCTATTCAGTCTTTCGAAGATAATACGATCGACATACTTCATATTGACGGGTTTCATACTTTTGAAGCTGTGTTACATGATTACACTACGTGGCTACCAAAAGTAGCTAAAGAAGGTATAGTTTTAATACATGATACTGAAGTAAGAATACAAGATTTTGGAGTTTATAAATTTTGGGAAGCTATTAAACAACTTAACCCATCTTTTGAGTTTACACATTCACATGGTTTAGGTGTTTTATTCCCTAAAGGCTGTAACGAAAAGTTCAAGAGTGTCTTTAGTGATCTGACTAATTTACAAAATCACTACTCGAAAGAATGAAAAAAACCAAGGTAAGAGATTCATCTTATCTTGGTTTTTTTACATTTATTAGCGTCTTTTACGATTACGTAAGAACGCCGGAATATCTAAGTCATCAAGACTAGTTACATTTTTAGTCGTTTCTACAACCGGAACTTCTTCGCGAATTGGTTCGCGTTTAATAGTTGGTTGTGGAGTTTGAGTAGGCGTTGAAATTGTTTGTCTTGCCATTGGTTTTGGAGTAGGTGGTGCTGTAATGACACCTTCAAATCCAGTCGCAATAACTGTTACAATAATTTCATCCTTTAAGTTTTCATTGATTACAGAACCAAAAATCATATTTACTTCTGCATCACATGCAGTCGATACGATATCTGCTGCTTCTTGAACTTCATATAAGCTTAAGTTAGTTCCACCAGTGATATTCATAAGTACACCTTGCGCACCATTAATTGAAGTTTCTAATAATGGACTAGAAA
Source organism: Gottfriedia acidiceleris (assembly GCF_004138285.1). GTDB lineage: Bacteria > Bacillota > Bacilli > Bacillales > Bacillaceae_G > Gottfriedia > Gottfriedia acidiceleris_A. The sequence continues at coordinate 128,166 of NZ_SCFN01000004.1, forward strand.
TAGCTTTTTTAGCTGCTTCAGCTGCACGGTTTTCCCCACCAGCAACACCGATACCCATTAATGCAGAACCTTTATTAGACATAATCGTCTTAACATCTGCAAAGTCAAGGTTAATTAATCCCGGAACAGCGATTAAGTCAGAAATACCTTGAACCCCTTGACGAAGGACATTATCTGCTTCGCGGAATGCTTCTAGCATTGGGGTATTACGATCAACGATTTCTAATAATCGGTCATTAGGAATAACAATTAAAGTATCAACGCTTTCCTTCATTGCAGCGATTCCTGTTGCCGCTTGAGTTGAACGCTTTCTACCTTCAAATGTAAATGGACGAGTAACTACACCTACAGTTAATGCACCTAATTCTTTTGCTACTTGTGCAATTACTGGAGCTGCACCTGTTCCTGTACCGCCACCCATTCCAGCAGTTACGAATACCATGTCTGCTCCTTTAAGAGCTTCTTGTAATTGTTCTCTACTTTCTTCTGCTGCTTTTTTACCAACCTCTGGATTAGCTCCTGCCCCTAAACCACGAGTAAGTTTGCCACCGATTTGCATTTTCACTTCAGCTTTTGATAGATTAAGAGCTTGTGCATCAGTATTCACAGCAATAAAATCTACACCTTGTACTCCATGTTCAATCATTCGGTTAACGGCGTTATTACCTCCGCCACCTACACCAATTACTTTTATCTTCGCTAAAGCATCTACATTTGTATCAAAATCTAACATGATTGATCCCCCTACTTTTCAAATTCATCACAATTAATCCCATAAATATTTAAAAATGCTTTTAACTTTACTCATGACGCGCTCTTCATCCTGCTGTTTTGGTTTTGTATTTGAATTTGAAACAGCTACAGGTTTTCGTTCATTTGATTCGAATGCAATATTAGAGCTAAGTTTTTTTCCACGCATTTTTGATTTATAAAAAGCATACTTGATTAGACCTACGCCAGTAATGTATTGAGGTTCTCTTACACCAATATAATCTGGTGTTGCAACCCTTACATTATTTTTAAATACCTTTTGAGCTAAATCGATTACACCAGTCATTGTTACTGTACCACCAGTTAGAACAAATCCACCTGGTAAATTGCTTCCTCTCATTCTTACAAGCTCATTTTGAACCATTAGGAATATTTCTTCTAATCTAGCTTCAATAATATCGGAAATTTCTTGCTGACTGTATTGTTGGTGTTGTTCACTACCCATTATTGGAACACTTAATACTTCTTCAGGTAATGCAGTATCATAAAAAGCATGTCCAAATTTCACTTTAATTTTTTCTGCATCTTCTGTTGAAGTTTTCAGTCCAATTGATATGTCTTTTGTAATATGGTCCCCTCCAACAGGTAGGACTGAAGTTGCCATTAATACCCCTTCTCTAAAAAGAGAAATTGTAGTTGAGCCTCCACCGATGTCAACAAGTGCTACACCTAAGTTTTTCTCATCCTGCTTTAGTCCTATCGTACTTGCAGCCATAGGTTGTAGACATATATCCGTTACTTCTAACCCCGCTCTTTCAACACAACGAAGTATATTATGTACTAGAGTTCTTGAACCAGTGATTAATGTACCTTCCATTTCCAATCGTACACCAATCATTCCTCTTGGGTCTTTTACCTCAGAAAGGCCATCAACAATGTATTCATGTGGAACAACATCGATAATTTCTCTTTCCGGTGGTATAGAAATTACTTGAGCCTGATCCATTACTCTTAAAACATCTTCATTGTCAATTTCTTTATTTTCTTTAGAAACTGCTACTACGCCGTTAGTACTAATCAATTGCACTTGATTCGCACTAACCCCTACAATTACTTTGTCAATATGAATGCCAACCATTCTTTCTGCTTGATCAATTGCTTTTTTGATTGATTTGACTGTATCATCTATATCAACTATTGACCCACGTTTTAAGCCTGAAGATTTAACATTACCAACACCGATAATGTTAAGTGTGTCGTTAACTAGTTCTCCTATGATTACTTTAATTGTTGAAGTTCCAACGTCAAGACTCACATAGATCTCATTGCTGTTCATGATGGCACCTCCTTTTTCTCTCTATCTATTATAATCGAGCATCAATTCATTCTTAAATATCATATATGACATCTATTCAACATTTACGGGGTTTTTCCTCTTTTTTAAGTTTGATTTTTCATAATCTTTTTAATTTTTTTCATTATATCTCTTTAACTACTAGTCTACACTAACATGTAAAGTTAAAAAAGACTTGAAAGTACTGTTTACTAATGTTAATTCGGCTACTTAGTATCCGTACTATAAGGAGAAAAATACGCACCAACTTCTAAATGGATAACCCCTTTTTGATTTTTAGGTATTGACTTTAAAATTAATGGGTAATTTGACATTTTATTTGAGAATTTTCGAATCGTTGTCCTTACTTCATACCCTTCATTCGTAAAAACCGTTATTAACAAAGGATCATCCTTACTTGGAGTATAATCTATTTCAGAAATTGAATGAAATATACTTTGTGGCATTTTTTTCAATTCGGCAGCCATTTCCTGCAACTCGTCTCCTTGTTTCCAACCAATTAAATCAGGTGCTGTAGTATTTCCTAGTGAATTTTTCTCTTTAATAAGGACTCCGCTTTCTAACAATAGATACTTTTTCCCGCTGAATAAACCTTGTCCAACAGGCTGAAATTCTTTTACATCGATTTCTACTTTATTAGGAAATCTTTTATGTACAATTGCAGATTGAATTGTGTTTTGACTTTCAAGCTGATTTACTACCCTTTTTGACCTAATTGTCAAAAAGCTATCATCAATGTTTACATCGGCTAACTTTTGAATTTCTTTATCAGAGTACAGTTGGTTTCCATTAATTACTAAGTGAATTTTTGAACCAATTGATGTTTGGAAATACAATACACATAAAAGCAAAGAAAAAAACACAAGAATTGTGACCAGTAATCGCATATTTGCTTTTTTACGTTTTTTATTACGTAAAACAGGTACACGGTCTTCTAAACTAATAATCTTATTTTCCTGCATAAATATGCCTCCATTATCAATGTTCAACTAAAAATACCTTTTTAATTTACTTTTGCTTAAGAAGTAATTTAAGAATAATAAAAAATAGAATAGCAAATGAATGCCATTCTATCTTGGTCATCATATGCTATGTAAATTATAGCATATAATATGGTTAGTTTAGAAGAAACTTACATTTTTTTCCCAACAATTTCAACTTCTGTTTCAAGTTGTACATTAAATTTTTCTAATATAGTTTTCTTAATAAATGCAATTAAGTCTAATACATCTTTTGAAGTGGCATTTCCAGCATTTACAATAAAATTACCATGCATTTCAGAAACCTTCGCACCACCAATTTGATATCCTTTTAAATCAGCACGTTCAATTAAATTACCAGCATACTGTGGTAATGGATTACGGAAAATACTTCCAGCACATGGATAATTCCAAGGTTGTGTTTCTCTTCGATAATCTTTGTTTTTTTGCATTAAAGCAGTTGAAGCTTCTTTTGATCCCTCTTTAAGCTGAAGTTCTGCTTCTAATACAAATCCTTTACGTTTATGTTGTAAAACTGAAGTTCGATAAGTAAAATCTAATTCTTCATTTGATAACCATTCCATTGTTCCATCAGGAAATAGAATGTGTGCTCTAGAAGTAATATTTGAAAAATCTGATTGATGAGCACCTGCATTCATATATACACCGCCACCAACACTACCAGGAATTCCACTTGCAAACTCTAGACCAGATAATCCTTTTCTACTAAGTTGAGTAGCTAAACGAATAACTGAATATCCTGCACCCACAACTACTTTTGTACCTTCTACTTCAATGTGGTCTAAGCAATCACTAATTTTAATTACGACACCTTCAATACCTTGATCCGATACAAGTAAATTTGATCCTCTTCCAATTACTGTCACATTTACGCCATGTTCATTTGCAAGGTTAATAATCTCTTTAATTTCATTCACAGTTTTAGGAATGACCAAAAACTCAGCTGGTCCTCCAATTTTCATTGTCGTATGATTTGCTAAAGGCTCATTTATTAGAAGACTCGAGTCATTTAATATTTCCTTTAATTTTGATTCAAACATTCGATATATTTCCCCCTTTAGCTTATAGTATCCTCTATTACATTTTTATTTTATTTCAAACTTGTTCGTGCAAGTTCATTTACTTATTTTCTCTAAAACATTTACTAGTTTTTTTGCAGCATCTGGTACACCCATCTTTAATGATGCATTTTTCATTTCTTCAAGTTTAATAGGATTTAGTAATACTTTTTCAATTTCAGTTACTAAATATTCACTATTGAAGTTTTTTTCTAATATAACAATTGCCGCACCATTTTTCTCAAGTGATCTAGCATTAACTTCTTGATGATTATTCGTTACATATGGGCTTGGTATTAAAATACTAGGTTTTCCTAATGCAGTTAATTCTGCTAATGTAGTTGCCCCAGCTCTTGATACAACTAAATCCACTTCCCTTAAAATTTCAGGCATATTATGTAAAAATGGCTTAACCACTACATTTTCTGGGTTACCTACTTTATTTATTTCCTCAATGACAGAATCGTAATGTACTTCGCCTGTTACATAAATCATTTGGTAATCTTTTTCACCTAACTGATTGACACTTTTTAAAAAGGCTTGATGAATCGGTCTTGCTCCCCTCGAACCACCAACAATTAGTACTGTGCGTTTACCTGATTTTAAACCTAATGATTCTAAAACTGCTGGATTTGATTCTCCAAGTACTTCAGAAGCCCTAGGGTTTCCAGTAAACACTACTTTCTCTTTATTAAAATATTCAGCAACCTCTTCAAAACAAATTGCAACTTTTGTTACATAACGATTTAAGAACTTATTTGTTAGTCCAGGTATACTATTTTGTTCATGTATAACTGTCGGAATCCCTAGTTTTGCTGCTGCGTAAACAACAGGACCACAAACATATCCACCAGTCCCAACGACTACATCTGGCTTAAATTCACGAATTATTTTCTTACTATCTGATACACCCTTTAAGAATCGATAGACTGTTTTAAAATTCTCTAATGATATGCTTCTCTTGAACCCTGTAATAACAATAGATTTAAAAGGTATGTTTGCTTTAGACACAATCCCTTTTTCTAATCCATTTTCTGTACCAACATATAAACATTCTACATTGGAATCTTGTTTTTTTAACTCTTTAATTAGCGCAAGTGCTGGATAAATATGTCCACCAGTACCCCCACCACTAACTAAAATTTTCATAAAGATCCTCCTAAATTACAATACATAAATAACTTTTAGCAGTTTAAGTAGTTATTATACCAATTTTATCTCTATCATTCTAATTGTTTTTTCTATAAAAATAAAGAAAACTCACCGATTGGCAAGTATTTTGGTAAGATCAGGCCGCGTTTTCTTCTTTTAAATAAATAAAAAGGACCGACTCATCTTTGAAAAATTCAAGTACAACATGTACTTGTTTCAATTTGAGTCGGTCCTTTTATGTACGCGCATGTCTACTAATATTTAATAATACACCTACGGCTAATAGCATTAATGTTAAAGATGAACCACCATAGCTTAAAAATGGTAATGTGATCCCTGTAACAGGCATTAAGCCTATTACAACCCCTATATTAATCATTACTTGAATCGCAATCATTGAAACAATTCCTACTGCTAAAAAAGTACCGAATAAATCTGGAGCACTTAAGGCAATTCGGATTCCTCTCCAAAGTAATAAAGAGAATAATAAAATGACAAAAGTTCCGCCTATAAATCCTAGTTCTTCTGATAGAATAGCAAAAATGAAATCAGTTTGAGGTTCAGGCAAATACATAAACTTTTGTCTACTTTGTCCCAATCCTAAACCAAATAATCCACCTGGACCAATTGCATATAGAGATTGAATAATTTGGAATCCAGTTCCTAATGGATCAGACCATGGATCTAGAAATGATGTAATCCTTTTTATTCGATATGGCGCGGAAGCTATTAGGGCAACAAATCCTGCAACCCCTACAATACCCAACCCCATAAAATGAGAAATTCTTGCTCCAGCTACGAATATGATGATTACACAAGTACCTACCATTACTGTACCTGTTCCTAAATCTGGTTGAAGCATAATTAAACCAAATGCTAAAAACACAAGTCCTAATGATGGTACAAGACCCTTTTTAAAAGACGTAATATTTTTCTGATTATCTGCTAAGTATTTTGATAGAAATACCATCATTCCAAGTTTCATAAACTCAGAGGGCTGGATCGAGAATGCACCGATTCCAATCCAACTTCGTGCACCACCACGTACTAGACCAACTCCTGGTACAAGTACGAGTACCAACAAGATAAAACAAGCGATTAATATTTTTTTTGCATGTGTTCTGAAAAGCCAGTAGTCAATATTTGAAACAACAAACATTCCAACTACTCCAACCCCAGCAAATAATAATTGCCGTTTAGCAAAAAAGAACGAATCATGAAACTTATAAGATGCCCATATTGCACTAGCACTGTAAACCATAATCATACCTACTGTTAATAATGATAGCGTAACGAGAACAAGAATCATGTCAGGACTATTTTTCTTTGTTGGCACTTAAATACACCTCAACTTTTGAATTAAACAAGCCTTACATTAATTTATGCACTGCTTGTATAAATTTATTCCCACGTTCTTCAAAAGTCTTAAATTGATCCCAGCTTGCACAAGCAGGTGACAATAAAATAATATCTCCAACTTCTGAATGAGCGAATGCTTCATTTACAGCATCTTCAACATTATCTACCGATTTTACTGCTTTCATTCCTGCTTTTTCTGCTGATTCAATTAATTTTTCTGCTGTTTGACCATAAGTGATCATTTTTTTTACATTTTTAAAATAAGGAATTAAATCGTCAAACCCATTTCCTCGATCTAATCCACCAGCTATTAAAATGACTGGTTTTTGAAAAGAAGAAATTGCTTTTTGTGTTGCTAAAATATTAGTAGCTTTTGAATCATTATAAAACTTTCTCTTATTTATTTCTGTAACAAACTGAAGTCGGTGCTCTACACCAGTGAAAGTTGTTAATACCTTTTCAATGGCATCATTTTCAACATCAAGAAGTTTAGAAATTGCTACTGCTGCTAATATATTTTCTAAGTTATGTTTACCTGGTAAGACAATTTTTTCAACTTCAATCACTTTTTGCTCTTTAAAATAAACAAAGCCATTTTTAACATATGCACCATCTTGCACAAATTTAGTTGTAGAGAATGGAGTAATTTTCGCTCTAATTTGAGAAGCCATTGCCATTACATTCTCATCATCAAAATTAACGACAGCAAAATCATTTTCTGTTTGATTTTTAAATATATTGGCTTTTGCCTTAATATACTCATCTTTTGTACCATGATAGTCTAAATGAGCTTCAAAAATATTTGTGATTAATGAAATTTTTGGACGGAAACTTTCGATTCCCATCAATTGAAATGAAGAAAGTTCAGTTACAATAATATTATCTTCATTTGCATTTTCAGCAACTTCACATGCGACAGTACCAATATTTCCTGCAACAAGTGGTTTTTTATTGCCTTCTTGTAACATATTTAATGCTAAAGTTGTCGTTGTCGTTTTCCCGTTTGAGCCTGTAATTCCGATAAATGGTGCTTCACTTATTAAATATGCAAGCTCTATTTCCGTATAGATCGGAATATTACGCTTTACAGCTTCTATTAATAATGGATTCGTATATGGAATTCCCGGATTTTTAACGATACAAAATGGTTGATTATCTAATAATGATAGTGGATGCTCACCACAAACTACGTTAAAACCTTCACTTTTTAGCTTTTGTGCGATTTCATTTTCTTCTAAAGGAGTTCGATCATTAACAGTTACAGCCGCACCTAATTTTTTTAATAATTTACTGGCTGCATAACCGCTCTTTGCCATTCCTAATACTAATACATTTTTATTTTGAAAGTTCGATATGTTATTCAATTACAACCACACCTCAATATAGATTCCTAATAATGCAAAAAGTAATCCTACAAACCAAAATGTTACAACTACACGCCATTCTGACCATCCAGATAATTCATAATGATGGTGCAAAGGACTCATTTTAAATACCCTTTTACCTGTTGCTTTAAAAGATGCAACTTGAATCATTACTGATAGTGTTTCAATTACAAAAATACCACCAATAATAACAAGTAAAATTTCTAAGTGTGTAACGATTGCAATTGCAGCTAGCGCCCCACCTAATGCTAATGAGCCTGTATCTCCCATAAAGACCTTTGCAGGGTGTGCATTAAATACTAAGAAACCTAATACAGCTCCTACAACTGCGATTGAAAATATTGCAACATCAAGCTGGTGTTGGTTATAAGCAAGGACTGCATATGCGCCAAATGCGATTGCTGCTGTACCTGACACAAGTCCATCTAATCCATCTGTTAAATTTACCGCGTTTGAAGTACCAACTAGCATAAAGATAATTAATAATACATAGATAAAGCCTAAATCAAATGAATAATTTGTCCCTGGTATCGAAATAGATGTAGAGATTCCCATAGCACGGATTGCAAAAAAGACAATGATTGAAACTATAACTTGGCAAATGAATTTTTGTTTAGATGTTAATCCTAGATTTCTTTTTTTAACAACCTTAATATAGTCATCTAAAAATCCAATTACTCCAAAACAAATTGTGACAAATAATAATACATATGTACGTGTTGATAAAACATCAAAATACATAGAAATTAAAAGTGCAGATAAACTTAAAGCAATTAATATGATAATCCCACCCATAGTTGGGGTTCCTGATTTCTTTTTATGAGATTGTGGACCTTCGTCTCGAATACTCTGTCCAAATTTAAGTTTTCTTAAGTACGGTATAAAAATAGGCGATAAAATGACTGCAATGATAAATGCTGAAATCATAGCAACTAAAATTGACGGTTCTAGCATTATACGCCCTCCTTTCTAAGTTCTCTTCTTTGTTGTTTACTTAATAGTTTAATTCTTTTATAAAGAATTATGAAATCAATTTTTCACATTACAAAGAAGAGGATACTATCCTCTTCTTTGCAAAATTGCTTCTTTAGCTTCTTCAACATCATCAAAATGTGAAACATTCGTTCCTACAATCTGATATGTCTCATGACCTTTACCTGCAATAACAATAATATCATGTTTTTTTGCATTTTGAATCGCAAATGTTATAGCTTTTTTACGATCTTCTATTACCGTTATATTATTATGCTCTAATCCGCGTTTCATGTCTTCTAAAATTAAAGTTGGATCTTCTGTTCTTGGGTTATCAGATGTAAAGATCGCTTTTGTTGAAAGATCCGCTGCAATCTTACCCATTAGTGGTCGTTTTGTTCGATCACGATCTCCACCACAACCAACAACGGTAAAAATATCATTTTTTGCAAATTGCTTAACAGTATTTAATACATTTTCTAAACTATCTGGTGTATGGGCATAGTCTACAATAACAGTAAAATCTTGACCAGCATTAACGGCTTGGAAACGTCCTGGTACTCCTTCAATCGTTGCAACTGCGTCTAGGATTGTCTCCATTTCTATATTTAATGCGATTCCTGCACCAATTGCAGCTAACACATTATATACGTTAAATGTTCCAATAAGATTCATTTCTACAACATATTGTTTATTTAAAAAATGTAATGTGAATCTAGTACCAGCATTCGTTAATTCAATTTCATCAGCAAACAAGTCAGCTTCTTGACTTAAACCATAAGTTATTAGATTAGCTTGTGTAAACTTCATATATTCTTCAGAAGCAGTATCATCATTATTTAGAATTGCAAATTTAGGTTTTTGCGTTGAGAAGCTATTGCCTAATTGAGAAAATAATAAACCTTTAGCTTTTTTATATTCTTCCATCGTTCCATGATAATCTAAGTGATCTTGTGATAGATTTGTAAAAACAGCAATATCATATTCACAGCCATGAACGCGCCCTAAATGTAATGCATGTGAGGAAACTTCCATTACAGCAGTATCCACATTTGCTTCAACCATTTTTGCAAACATTGATTGTAAAGTTAAACTATCAGGAGTTGTATTTTTTGTTTCAAAAATCTCTTCTCCTATTTTCATACCAATTGTGCCAATAACACCTGTTTTTTTCTTATTGTGTTTAACGATTTCTTCAATAATATATGAAGTTGTTGTCTTACCATTCGTACCAGTAATACCAACTAGATTTAGATTGTGTGTTGGGTTTTCATAAAAGGCATTACCTATAACAGCCATCGAACGATTTGTGTCTTTCACATAAGCTACTGGAACATTCGTTTCAATTGGTTTTTGTGCAAGTATCGCTACTGCGCCTTTTTCAATCGCTTGATTTACGTACTTGTGGCCATCAACTGTATACCCTTCAATACAGATGAATAAATAACCTGGTTTTACATTTCTTGAATCCATTTCAACTCCAGTGATTTCCGGATTTTCAGATGGAAGATTCACTAAAGGCTTTAATCTTGATAGTAAAGTATGAAGTTTCATAGTAATTCCTTTCGTATTCACTAAATCATTTTTTATCTTTAGTTTTTGATTTAGTTTCTTCTTTCGTTCCTAAATAAATTCTAATTTTAGAACCTTCTTTTAGTTTAACACCTGCTTTTGGTGCTTGGTCAACGACAATGTTTCCACTGCCACTATATTCAATAGTAAAAGTATCTAGCAAAGGTTGCAAATCTTTTTTCTCTAAACCAATTAAATTTGGCACTTCATATGTTGGTATATCACCGTATACGAATTTTTTGGGGATTTGATTTTTTCTAGGTGGTACGCCTAAAACTTGCATACTATCACGAATAATATTCCCTACTATTGGAGCAGCTACAACTCCCCCAAATTGAACAGTGCCTTTTGGATTATCAACTGCAATATAAACCACTATTTGAGGATCGTCAGCCGGTGCAAAGCCTACGAACGAAACGATAAAGCTACTATCATCGTATCGTCCATCTTTTACTTTTTGCGCTGTTCCAGTTTTACCACCAACACGATATCCTTCCACAAATGCACCTTTACCAGTACCTTGTGCAACAACACTTTCTAGAGCTAATCGTACCTTTTTAGATGTATCAGGAGAAATAACTCGTCTTTTTGAAATTGGTGTTTTTCGACTTACTACTTCGTTTGTAACCGGATCTACAAACTCTTTCGCTATATAAGGTTGGTAAAGAATTCCTCCATTAATAGCAGCTGATACTGCTGCAACTTGCTGGATTGGTGTAACTGATACACCTTGACCAAAAGCAGTTGTTGCTGCTTCAACTGGACCGACTCGATCCATGCTAAATAAAATCCCTGAGGCTTCACCTTGTAAATCAATTCCTGTTTTTTGGCCGAAACCAAAATTACGAATATATTTAAATAAACGATCTTCTCCTAAGCGATTACCTAATTCTACAAATCCTGGGTTACATGAATTTTGAACTACCTCTAAAAATGTCTGAGAACCATGTCCACCTCTTTTATGACAACGTAAACGAGCTCCAGCTACTTCAGCAGCCCCATCATCATAAAAATGGTCTTTATTCAAATCTACTAACCCCTCATTTAATGCAGCTGCGAGTGTAATAATCTTAAATGTTGAACCTGGCTCATAATTTGACCAAACAGGTAAATTTCGATTATAAACTTCAGGCGAAACATTTTTAAAATTAGTGGGATCAAAGCTTGGACGACTGCTCATGCCAAGTATTTCTCCAGTATTTGGATTCATCGCAATTCCAATCATTGAATCAGGATTATATTGAGCAGTTGCATTATTCATTTCTCGTTCAAGAATTGTTTGTATACGCGAATCTACAGTTAATTTTAAGTTTAAACCATTAATTGGCGGAATATAGTCGTCTGCAATATTTGGCATTCTTTGACCCTTAGCGTCAGAATAAAATTGTACACTACCTTTTTCACCACTTAATTGCTTGTCATAATATAGTTCTAATCCGTTTAAACCCTGATTATCGATTCCAGCAAAACCTAAAACATGAGAAAGATAGTTACCAAATGGATAATATCTTTTAGAATCCTCTGCTATGTATACACCAGCTATGTTAAGATCACGGATTTGTTTAGCTTTCTCATTTGTAATTTTTATACCTTCTGTTCGAATGTGTTCCATACTAGATCTTTTCGTTAAAATTTTATAAAGTTTTACTTCGGAGATTTTTAAAATTGGGGCAAGTTTTTCAGTCGCTTCCTTAGGATCTTTAATTTGCCTTGGAACGACTAATACAGATGGAGCACTTTTATTTGTAGCAAGAGCAACACCATTACGATCTAAAATTTCACCACGCTTTGGTTCAAATGGAATGTCTCGACTCCACGAATTTTTCGCTCGCTCAGTTAAAAGATCACCCATAGCAAACTGTACATAACCAAGCCTCGTTGCAATAATAGAAAAAATTAATAAACCACCAATGAATACAAAAAATAATCGTTTTCGAACTGTTACATTAGATACTCGCATCGAAACGAACACTCCTCTACATTATGTTCGTTTCAATATATGCTTGTACCAAATACAATAGACCTTCTAGCTTTTTATTGTCCTAGAATGGTCTATTGTCATTTTTATTTAATTAATCTTATTTCAGCCATTTTACTCTTGCACATCTACTTTTACATCTTTTTCTTCGTTGGTCGTTCCATTAGGTTTATCTAATTCAATCGTTAAATAGTCATGATCCCGTAGCTCTGAGTCTTCTTTAATACTCTGGCTTGTAACATATCCAGTTCCTTTTGATGAGATATTTAGCTTAAATAATTTACCTAAACGGTTAACATCCGATTTTGACCAACCAATAATTGATGGCATTGTATTTGTTCCATTTGTCTTAAGATATATTTTAGTACCCCTGACAACTTGAGTTTTTGACTTAATTGATTGACCAGTTACTTCTAACCCATTACCTAATAAAACAGGTTTTAGCCCTTCGGAAGTAGCTAATGATTTTGCTTCATCTAAAGTTAGACCTTTCAAATTCGGTATTTCTATACTTTCTTTATCGATTAATTTGTCTACTTTGGCATTTTCAACAGGCTCAACCTTCATATACTCTAATGCGCCCTTAGTCACTGTTCTAAATATTTCAGAAACACCATCTGAACCAATCTCTGTCGCTTCAAGTTTTGGACGAAGCATCGCTACATAAACGACTAATTTTGGATTATCTGCTGGTGCCATACCGATAAATGAAAATAGGTTTTGACCACGTCCTTTTAGATATTTCCCGTGTTCGTCAACAACTTGGGCAGTACCTGTTTTACCAGCTACTGAGTAACCTTCGATCGCATAGTTATGCCCAGTGCCATGTGGCGCAGTTATAACCGTTTCTAATAATGCTCTCTCTCTTTTTGCTGTTTCTTCTGAAATTGGATTACCAACAACCTGAGATTTATAGTCTTTAATAACTTTATTCGTATCATGATCGACAATTTTATCAACAATATAAGGCTTCATCATTTTTCCATTGTTAGCAATAGCACTTGCAGCTTGGATTATTTGAACTCCTGTTACTGTAGATCCTTGTCCAAAAGCAGTTGTTGTTTTTTCAAGTGGATAATTAAATACTAATTTACCACTTGATTCACCTGGAAGATTAATATTCGTTTTTTGTGTAAACCCAAAGTTTTTATAGTATTGTAAAAAGCGATCTGCACCTAATTTTTCATTAAGAAGAATCGAAATACCTACGTTTGAAGACCTTTGAATCCCTTCGTCAAAAGTAATTGAACCCCATCCGTTTCGATTTACGTCATGGACAGTGCCTCCACCTGGTACTTTATATCGACCTGATTGGAAATATTCATTTCCATTATAAACTCCTTCATTCATTGCAGCACCTAAAGTGAATATTTTCATCGTAGAACCTGCTTCAATTGCATATGAAATCGGGTCATTCGTATAGTTTGTAATGTCATGAAGATTCGGATTGAAGCTAGGACGATTACTCATTGCAACAATTTTACCGGTTTTTGGATCAGAAACGATTGCCATAATCTTTTCTGGCTCATATTGTTTTTCAACTTTCGTCATTGCGTCCTCTAGTAAACTTTGAATCTTTGTATCTATTGTTAAATACACATCATCACCATTATGTGGAGGTGTAACCTTCTCATTTTCATATGGTAGAATATTGCCTTTTCGATCACGTAAAAAGCTTCTTTTTCCATCCTTTTCAGCTAACTCATTATTCAATGCTTTTTCTAATCCCATTTCTCCAATTAAGTCGCCATTATCATTAACATTCGTATATCCTAACGTATGAGAAGCAAATACACCATTTGGATAATATCGCTGCTGTGATGGAGTAAAAACAATACCAGGTAGCTTTAATTTCTCAATTTGTTCTTTTTTACTTTGAGAAATATTTCTTCCACCTGGTCCTAATTCAACTTGATATTTTGGTTTACCTAATTTAGCTAAAAGTTCCGATTCATCGATGTCTAATATTGGTGCTAATTCTATTGCGGTTTTTTCTTTGTCTACGACATGTCTTTTCACTCTAGAGTTTTTTGATGCACTCGGATCTAGAACGGCCGACACAGTGTAAGCTGTCACCTCTTCCGCAAGTGGAACTCCATTTGAGTCATATATAGTTCCTCTTTTAGCAGGAATTTTTTGAGATGTATTGTAATTCTCATCCGCATAAACTTTTAAATTTTTACCTTCTACTGTGTTTGATAATTGAATATAAGAAAGTCTAGCTACCAGTGAGATAAATGCGATTAAAGTAGCTATAAAAAACCAACGAATACCATAATTTGTGTATTTATTCTTTTTCTTACTCATATCACAATCTCCTACTTGCTAGTGTCGGTAAACTTTACATTATTGCTATCAATATTTAACCCTAACTCTTTTGCTTTTTGCCATATGCGCTCATATGTGCTTAATTCATCAATCTTCATTTTAAGCTCAGAGTTATGCTGTTTTCCATTCGCTATTTCATTTTTCACATTTTGAATTTTTAGGTTTGTATCATATATTTCCGCTTGGGTTTTAATGATTTTTGTCCCCATAAAGAAACATGAAAAAATAAATACTAAATAAAGTATTTTCTCAAAAGGTGTAATTTTTGAAACTTTCTTTTGTTTTTTCTTGTTAGAAGGTCTTTGTTGTAAATCAGTAACTTGTTTTTGTTGTAGCTTTCTAGCCAAATTACTCATTATTTTCCCTCCTTATAATTTTTCTGCAACCCTTAGCTTTGCAGATCTTGCTCGTTTATTAAATTCGACTTCTTCATCTGTTGGTAAAAGTGGCTTTCTTGTCACTAGTTTTAACTTCGGCTTAAATTCATCTGGAATGATTGGTAAACCTGGTGGTAACGGCGGAAGTGAACTAGCTTCTTTAAAAATCGTTTTACAAATGCGATCCTCTAATGAATGGAATGTTATTACACTTATTCTTCCTTTTGGTTTAATAAGGGTAATTGCATCTTTTAGAGCTTCTTCAAATACACCTAGTTCATCATTTACAGCTATACGAATTGCTTGAAAAATTCTTTTAGCAGGATGTCCACCTGTTCTTCTTGCAGGTGCAGGTATTGCATCTTTAATGATTTCGACTAACTCAAAAGTCGTTTCAATCGGTTTCTTAGCTCTTAATTCTTCAATCTTTCTAGCAACTTGTTTAGAGAATTTCTCTTCTCCGTATCGGAAGAATATTTTCACTAATTGCTCATAAGGCCAGTCATTTACAACTTCATATGCTGATAATGTTTGTTCTTGATTCATACGCATATCAAGTGGTGCGTCTTGATGAAAACTAAATCCACGCTCAGCAACGTCTAATTGTGGCGAAGAAACACCTAAGTCAAATAAGATTCCATCTACTTCATAAATCCCTAAATTATGGAGTTCTTCTTTTATATGTTTAAAATTACTTTTTACAATTGTTAATTGATTTTCATATTTATTCAATCGCTCTTTAGCATGTCTAATTGCTGTTTCATCTTGGTCAAAAGCGATTAATCTACCCTTTGATGAAAGTTGAGATAGTAAGTATTCACTATGACCTCCACCGCCAAGTGTACAATCTACATAAATGCCATCTTCTTTTATATCTAAAGAATCGACAGTTTCTTTTAATAAAACCGTAATATGTTCAAACATGATGCTTTCACTACTTTCAATTTGTTAATTTTTAGAAGTCAAATCCGATTAAGTTTTCTGCTAACTCACTAAATGACTCTTCTGATTCATTCATATATGTATTCCAAGTTGATAAATCCCAAATCTCAATACGATTTGTAACACCAACTACAACACATTCTTTTTCTAATTTTGCATAACTGCGTAAGTTAGGTGTTATATTAATTCTCCCCATCTTATCCATCTCACATTCCATTGCCCCTGAGAAGAAAAAACGGGTAAATGCTCTTGCATCTTTTTTGGTTAGTGGTAGTGTGCGCAGTTTATCTTCAATTACACTCCATTCGGCCATTGAATAGCCAAATAAGCATTGATCCAAACCTCTTGTAACAATGAAGTTTTCACCAAGCTTGTCTCGAAATTTTGAAGGTATAATAAGACGTCCTTTAACATCGATATTATGTTGATATTCACCGATAAACATCCTATTCCCCCACTTTCTAACACAAACTTACCACATTCCCCCACTTCTTACCACCTTTTCTAAAAAATTCTTTAAAAAAACAAAAAATCCTGCTAACAGTGCAGCAGGATTTCATTTTTATTATAAAATTCAGCTTATTTCAAAGTATTGTTACATATAAAAAACACTTATTCATATTATTAAAAGCAATATTTATGATTAACAGTTTAAATTTTTACGATTTGATGAGCGTAATCCCATGATAGTTCTAAATCACAAAGCTCATGAACAAAATCAAAACCATATTTATTAATATAGTAAAGAATATTTAGCGTTCGTTCCTGTGGTTTCCCATTAGGAGAAATTGAACATATGATTCGATTCCACTTTTCAATCTGCTCTTCATTTTGCTTTAAAATTGATTCTTCTATTTTTCGTTCTAAAAGTAGAATCTGTTCTTCTATCTTTAAATAATTCTTTATAGAAAAATCCTTTAAGTTAGGTGTTACTTTATTCGTTACATCTTGAAGAGGTTTATGCAATTCTTCTAAAGATTTTTTAGCATTACTAAACACTACTTTATAGTCTAGTTTCACTTGATCTTTAATCCATTCAATTTTCTTTTCTTCTAATGATGTTTTCAGTACATCATTAATATCTAATGAAAAATCTTCTAATGCTGATACAATATTTCTTTCAAAAATAGTAAACATATGTCTTAAAAACACAGGTGGCATTTGAAGGTTAAATAGATTAAAAATGTCCTTTAGCTCAGCCCAATAAGCAATTTCACCAGGGCCACCGACAAATGCTAATGTAGGAAATAAATACTCCTGCATGACTGGCCTAGTAACCACATTATTACTTAATAACGCTGGCTGTTCATTAGCTATTTTGATCAACTCAATTTTAGAGAATTGATAATTCTTATTTTTCGTTTGAAAAACATCTTCATTTTCAGACACTTCAAGTAATTGTCTACCTTCATTACTATGGTAAAAAAGATGAATGCTCTGTTCAGAAATTTGAAGTGTTTCGTGGTATCCAGATTTTATTAATCTGCTTTTCGTATCCTTTAAAACTCCTCTTACGATATCTTGCTTTTGAATCATTTCATTAAATAAAGATGATTCCAACTCTCGGACATTCGGATCGTCGGCATCAATTAAGACAAGTCCCTCTTTTTTGAACAATTTAAAAATAATTTTCGCAAAAAAATCTACATAAGTAGTAGATTGCTCAACCATCGAATATAGTTCTTCAAGTAAATCTTTCGAATAATTCGTTTCATCAAAAGTTTTAACGATTTTATCAATCCACTTTCTCATTTCGACCTGATCTAACTCTGTTCTAGAAGCAGCATGAGAATAAGTGTTTTTTTGATAAAAGGTTTGTTTTTTGACTGTATTGTTCTCAATTGTATGAATATGGTTTATTTCATCTATATCGTGGTCTTCACCAGCAATCCAAAATACCGGGACAACTGTTAGACCATGGTCCTTTTCATATTTCTTAGCCAATTGAATAATTGAAATAATTTTATGTATAGAATACAATGGGCCAGTTAGTAAGCCAGCTTGTTGTCCACCAATTACAACAAATGAATCATTATTAAGTAATTTTTTCACATTTTCTAATGATTCATTACTTGCATGATGCTTATGATGAAACTTCTCAAGTGCATTAACTAATCCTGTGCGATTATAAGAACGCTCCATTACATTTTTAATTCTATATTCCATTTCTTCCTTTACTAATGGATTTTCACCAAAGAAAGAAGAAATTACTTCATTTCCATTTACAAAATCATTCAGCAATTTATTTTGCCCGTCTAAATGGACTTTACTAATTTGCATTACGAACTTCCTCTCTCGCTCTTCAATTAAGCATTATACTCAGTTATTTTTAAAACTAAACCAGCCAACATGGTAATGCAGTGAAGAATAATAAACAGAATACATGACATTCTCCAAAAACCTTTTAGTAGCTTAGTAAACCGAATATCTCTTTTTGCTTTCCATTGAAGAATAATACTAATAAATAAGATAACCAATAATAAATTAATTAATATCCAACCTGTTGCAGTCGGAAAAATCATATTTAAAACAAAATAAAATGAACTAATATATAGAATTGTAGATAAATCTAACGTAAAAAGCAAAAGTTTACGCTTGTTATTTTTAAAAAATAATTTTAAAAACATATAGATAAAAATTGTAGAAAAAATCGGAAATTCAATTAATAATGAAATAAAGAAAATGAAAAATTTTTCCAAAAAGAATTACCCCTTTTTCTTCTCAAGTCCTTTTATACTATTGTACACAAGTTCAATTGTCGGTACATTTATTTTTTTATTAATTGCCAATTTTTTAACAAATCCTAGCATACTTTCAATTTCTGTTTGTCTACCGTGAAATAAGTCTCGATTCATTGATGAGTAGTTTTCTTTAGTTTTCTCACATATTTCTACTAATTTATCCCACTCGTTTTGATTATTTAAATCTAGGATCGTTGCAACCTCATTAAATAATAATTTACAAATTGGTTTAAAATACTCATTAGTGATTAATTCACCATTTCGAACGTTCAATATAGACGTTAAAGGGTTAATAACACAATTTATTAAACACTTTTGTTTAAGTATATATTCCCAATCATCTTGGCTTTTGATTGGAAACTCAGCTGTATGTAAACTCGACAAACGATTTAAAGCATCTATTTTCCCTTTTATTTGTCCAACTCGAATAATACCTTTACCAGTATGTGTGATTTCATTCGGAGAAGTTTTTAATGCACCGTGTTCAACTATACCAATAAAACAATTTGGAATGGGTAAATTTTTAACGATTTCAATATGAGACATTCCATTCTGGAGAAATAATATATTCTCTCCCTCATATTGATTTAAAGTATTTACGATTTGATTTAAATGATATTGCTTAACACAAACAATTAATAGATCAAACGTGTTTATTTTAGGTAATAATTTTTTTGCTGTTATACACATTTGTTTCGTTTTTTCATTTACTGAAAGTATAACACCTAAATTATTTATAATATTTGCCTGTTCTTCTGTTCTCGTGAACAATGTAACATTATGTTTATTTTGATACAAATACGATGCTGTAAGAAGTCCGACGGCACCACAACCAATTATTCCTATTTTCATTGATTTCTCCATTTCGAAAAATTATTTTTCACTATTATCTTTTTGATAATAAATTTACACCGAATCTATCTTTTTTTAAATTTAATTGTACGATATAATTATATTTAAAATATTAAAAATTTACATTCTTTTTAAGGGGGAGCTTTTTTGAACATCAAGATAGAACGTTTACAAATAAATTTTAAAACACTTGAACAATTTCAGCAATTTTCTGGTTACGGTTTACAAGAGCTATCAATGCTTGAAGATCTTGAATCAAATTTAATTGATAACGAGTTTCAATCTCCTTTCTATGGTATATACTTAGGCAAGGCACTTATTGCCCGAATGAGTTTATATACACATAGTGAAAATAATGAAGAGATAATTGAAATAAATAAGATGGAAGTTCTACCTTATTATCAAAAGAATGGGTACGGAAAAGAATTAGTAAATTTCGCTAAATCCTTTAAGAAAACGATTAAAACTATACCAAGAGCAAATTCGAATGAATTTTGGAAAAAACAAGGTTTCACTGAGGCAGATTCTGAATTTGTCATTTGGAAACCAGGAAAATAAATAAAGACAAAAAACTCAACACCCCTTTTGGAGATGTTGAGTTTTTTCATTTTATTTTACCTTCGTGTCATTTTTAGAACTAACATTTACTATTTTTCGTTTTTGATCTAAAAAATCAAATAAATGTTCATATTCATTTTGGAGTTCATTTAATTTTTCAACTAATTGTTGCTTTTCAATTTTCAATTGTTCGTTTTCTTGTTTATATTTCAAAAGCTTTTTTTCTAAAGATTGTATATCTTTAATTCGTCCACTGGCATCAACTTTTAATCTCAAATATTCAAGGAATTTATATACTGACTCAAAAGTTATTTCGGAATGGCCTTTCTCTGTTGTAGCCTCTTCATGAATCTGATTCGTAACTGCCTCCGAATCGTGTGTTGGTTCTACTTCATTTGAGGGAACAGCTTGTTTTTTACTACTATTTTTTGCTTTTTCAATCTCTTCTTTATAGAACTTTCTAACAAAAGAATTCCATCGGTAACCACAAGCAGCTGCTGTCCTTGATAAGTTCTTTGCGACAACTTTAAATGCCATTAATTGAGTTGACCCTTCATTTATGGTTTTTAAAACTACTTCAGCTAAGTAGTTATCTTCATCTTTTGTCCATGCATCCTGGCGATTTGCAACCATTTGCAATCCCCTCCAATTTCTTATGCAATAAGCAGATTTTACTAATTCATATGCACAAAAAAATAAAGGTAGAAGATTACTTTTCCAATTTTTTTGTAAATTGTTCGATATTTTTTATATGTTCATCTGAAAACCAAAGTGGCATAGCAGAAATAACTTCTTCTTCCATTCTTCTCTTAAGATTTTGCTCGGTCCATTTACGTATAAGTATTTTTTTATTTTGATGATGAATTTGTGCTGGAATACTTCTAGCTAAACTGATAAAGCTTTCATTATGTAAACTTGTTAAATCTTTTGATAGTTCATGTATAAAGCCGATCTTTTTAGCTTGAAATGCGGTGTAAATATTTGAGGATGATAGTAAAGTAATCCAATCTTGATGACTCATTTTTTCTTGAAGTACGGTACCTCCACCCCATGAGGTTGGGATTCCCATTCTCCCTTGAATAAATCCTATTTTTGCATTGTGACTCGCGTATCTAAAATCGAATGCACTTGCCAGTTCACAGCCACCACCTAAAGCATAACCATTAATAAAACAGATTGTAATTTGAGGTAACATAGCTATTTGATAAATCACTTCACACATTTTTAGATTGAAAGATTCTAATCCATTTAAATTATTTTTAAATTTTAAGATTGTGTTTAAATCTCCACCGGTACAAAAATATTTCATACCTTCCCCAGTTAAAACAACTAGTTTACTTTGGGATTTCATTCGGATTTCTCGGATAATTTCAGAAAGTTTTTCTACAGTATTTTCATCAATGCAATTCCCGTAATTAGGCCTATTTAAAAATATATAATCTATTTCATCTCTTTGAAAAGTAATTACTTCAGACATTGGAATCCCTCTCTCTTTACCTAGTTTCCTATTAGTTTTTATTATACTATACAGGAATTAAAATGGGCAGAGGTAAGAGGAAGCATAGCTACCTGAGGATTAAATCATATATTAAAGACAGTCAAACTACGTTTAAAGACAAAAGGAAAAGCACATAGTTTCCTATGTGCTCATTCAAAGACTAGCTTATTTGCTAA
Organism: Gottfriedia acidiceleris; assembly: GCF_004138285.1. Lineage (GTDB taxonomy): Bacteria > Bacillota > Bacilli > Bacillales > Bacillaceae_G > Gottfriedia > Gottfriedia acidiceleris_A. Next base: position 150,180 of record NZ_SCFN01000004.1, read on the forward strand.
GTACTTGTTTTCCTTTGTAGTGTCCGCATGATTTACATACGCGGTGTGCTAATGTTAATTCACTACAGTTTGGGCATTCAACCATTCCAGGTACCGCTAATTTAAAATGCGTACGACGCTTTCTTTTTACAGTTTTGGACGTTCTTCTTGCAGGTACTGCCATTGATCCCACCTCCTTAAAGTGAGTGTTTGTTATGAAGCCGGTTATCCGGTACTTCTCAATTATCTTGTTTGTCAAAAAATTTTGCTAAACCAGCAAGTCGAGGGTCAATTTTTTGCTCTACTTCGACATGTTCCCTAACTTCCCAATCTGTTCCTGACGTTGGAGCTGTTTCTTTCCCCTCAATATCCTCTGCATAAACCTGCATTGGAATCTCGGCTAAAATACATTCCTCAATCACTGGGGTTAAGTCTAACACGTCACCCTCTAGGATGTGAAAATTCTCATCTTCACTTTTCCATTCAGATGTTGTAAAAAATGTTTCTGTTGTGGTAATCGACAAAGGATATTTTACATCAACTAATGTTCTTACACAAGGTAAAATTAAATATCCAGTTATTGTTAAATGAAACGTATATCGGTTCGTTCCAAAATCAACTCGTCCAGTAACTCGAATTGGAGAAACCTCTCGAATATCAGTATTACGTTCCTTTATTTGACTTACATCAATTGTCTCATCTAAATTTAAACCTTTATGTCTTAATTTCTGCAACTGGTGCACTGACCATTTCATAAATAAACCACCTCAAGGCAACAATGAAAATTATATATTCTTTATAATCACTTGTCAATATTTTTTCTTTACACTAATGAAAAGCGGAGGCGACTGTTTAACTCCGACAAGCGTAAGACGATTTTTAGCTAAGATTTGCACTTTAATCTTAGATGAAAATTGGCTTATGACTCGAGGAGTTAGGAGCCGGAGCTAGACTGAAAAAGTGGCGCTCTTTCCACTTCGAAGATAGACTTGGTTACTAGCTTTCCCCTTAATTCCTTGACCTTGCTTCTTATATGTAACCTATCTAATATATTATTTTCCACAATAAAATTCAATACAATTCACACTAGGTTGCGAATTATTTCTCAAAACTGGTATTCTTATTGTATAAATTCATGAAATTAGTAAATATTGGAGGTGCATTTCTTGCGTTCGGTTGGTGTAGTAGTTGAGTATAACCCATTACATAATGGACATCTTTTTCACTTAACTAGTTCTAAGAAAAGTACAAATGCTGATGTTGTTATTGCGGTAATGAGTGGTCAATTTTTACAAAGAGGTGAGCCAGCAGTCGTTCCAAAGCACGTACGAACAAAGTTGGCTTTACAAGCAGGTGCAGATCTTGTTATTGAAATACCTTATAGCTATTCGACTCAACACGCTAGCATCTTTGCCAAAGGAGCTATTTCAATCCTGGATTCTTTAAAATGTGATTATGTTTGTTTTGGAAGTGAAGAGGGTAAAATTGAGACATTTTATGAGTTAATCAAACAAAAGAAGCAGCTTACTTCTTCAATCAATTCAAGTATTCGTACTTTTCTAGATGAAGGACTAAGTTATCCTGCTGCATATAGCACTGCTTTACAAAAAAATCTTGAATCATCAGAGCTAGATGTTTCACTTCCAAATAATATTTTAGGAATACATTATTTAGAAGCTATTGAACATTTTGATAGTCGAATGGAAGGTAGAACGATTCAGCGAATAGCTGCAAATTATCATGATGAAGAAACCAATCATCATAGTATCGCTAGCGCTACAGCAATTAGAAAAATTCTAAAAGGTGACAATCAATCGATTTCTGACTTTGTTCCAAGCTTTACTAAAGATTCAATTGAGGAATACATAAACGAGTATGGTGCTCTTCATTCTTGGAATGAATATTTACCATTTTTGAAATATAAATTAATGACCTCAACTAAAGAAGAACTTGAAGAAATTTACGAAGCTGTCGAAGGTTTAGAAAGAAGAGTATTACATTCTGTTTTAAACTGTCTTAATTTTGAAGAGTTAATGACATCAATAAAAACAAAGAGATATACTTGGACTCGAATTCAAAGATTGTTAACACATATCTTAACCAATACATCAAAAAATGAAATGTCAGCAATATTAGAGAAAGATCGAGTTCCATATATTCGTTTACTTGGAATGAGTTCAATGGGAAAAACTTATTTAAATAGCAAAAAAAAATTAATTGAATTACCAATTTACACGACTATTAATCAGCAAAATCAAAAAGAACTTAGTACTGATTTGAAAGCAACCCATACTTATGCTTCGATGCTCTCATTAAACAATCAACAAAAATTAATAAAAACCGAATATTCATTGTATCCAATTATTTATGATGAAAAGAGTAATCAATTTAGTAGATCTTAAGTTGTTTCAACTAAATATTAGAAACTCAAAAATGGCAGGTATAGGGATTCTATCCCCTATATTCTGCCATTTTTATCATTCACTTATTCTAATCACATTATTTTTTTGCCTTTAACTTTTCAAGATAATTGATTGCTTGGTCATATGTATCAATTGGTATTATTTTCATTTTCAAATCATGTTTTTTCGCACTTTTTACAGCTTCATTATAATTAGAATTCTTTTTACCGTTCTCATTTGGTGCAAAGAAAATCTCAGCCCCCGAATCAGATGCAGCAATTATTTTTTGAGATATACCACCAATCGGACCAACGAACCCATTTTTATCAATTGTTCCAGTACCAGCTATTTCATGACCTTTTGCTAAATTCTCATCTTTTAATTGATCATAAATTTCTAGTGCAAACATAAGCCCCGCTGAAGGGCCACCTATCTCTTCTGAATTTATCTTAACTTTTGGATTTGTAGTTAGATTTAAATTTTCTGCAATAGAAACACCAATTCCTGCACGATTCGGTTCGTCTTTAAAAGATTTTGATTTAATATTAAAGTATTTAATTTTTCCTTTTCTACTAACTTCTAAATTAAAATTTGTACCAGGTTTTCTACTTTTTACAGTATTGGTAAAATCATTTAATGTACGAATTTCTTTCCCATTGATTTTAGTGATAATGTCACCTAGCATTAATACGTTATGGGCTGGCATATCCTTTAAAACAGATACGACTACTATTCCATTTTCCGTCACTTTATAAGATTTTTTAGCCTGCTTATAAGCGTTTAAAATCGCAGCTTGCTTTGACTCTTCCATGTATCTTAATTGGCGGAACTGATAATCTTCATCGCTTTCACCTTTTACTTTTATTTCATCTATTTTGTATAAATGGTAATTGTCATTAATTTTCGTACCAATATATGAGTAGACATTTGCCTTACCCATTGCTACGGTGGTTAGCATAAATTCACCTTTATCTTTTTTTGCACCTTCAACTTTTACATATGGCCTTAAAGGCTCGGCTAATCCTGGTTTTGTAACATAATATGGTAATGGAATGAAATTTAAAAGAATTAGTGTAATACCAAGTACTAATAGTACATTAAGAATTCTGATCCTTTTTATCACTATTTTTCTCCTTCCATTGCTCAATCTTTTCAAGAATCTCTGGTATTAATTTTTCTGTAGCTTCTTCACCTATTTTGATAACATTTTCAAGGTCAGTAAAGTTTCTAGAATTAACATGGTCTAATTTAGGTCTTATCATAACATTAGAAGCAATTTCTCTATTTCTAACGAGCTCATGCTGCATTATTTCAATACTTTGCATAATCACGTCATAGATAGTCGAAACTTCACCACTAACTTGAATCGGTGAAGCATCTACTCCAATAATAAAATCCGCCCCCATCTCTTTTACAACTGAAACGGGGATACGATCGATGACTCCACCATCAACTAAAAGTCTTCCATTCCATGTTTCTGGTACAAAAATTCCTGGTATTGAAATACTCCCTCGGACTGCAGTAGCAATATCTCCTTTTTGAAATACAATTTTTTCTCCAGTTAATAAATCAGTTGCGATTACCGACACTGGCAAATCTAATTCTTCAAGCTTTCTACCAAATGATAGTACTTTTATCAACTCTTTAACTCTATTCCCAGAAATCAAACCCATTTTTGGAACAACATAGTCAATATAGTATTTAGATTGAAATACTTTTGCAATTTTATATAGACGATCTACATCCGCACCAGCACCGTATAAAACAGCAACTAAAGCACCTATACTACTGCCTGCAATCAAATCTATAGGAATATTATGCTTTTTTAAAACGGAAATTACACCAACATGTGCAAATCCTCTTGCACCTCCTGAACCTAATGCTAAACCAATTTTCGGTTCCAAGTTGTTTCCCCTCCAATTAAACTCTTTGGTCTAAAATTGAATTCCAACAACGTATATTTAATTGTACAAGTTTTTTTTATACATATATTACTATCTTATTTCCTACTCGATGGTCTTACTACAATTAGACAAAAATCTATATGTTTTTTAAGTTTATCTTTGGAGGTTTATATGTGAAAAAAAATTACTTCATTACCTTACTAATTTTTTTAATACTCGTATTTCTGACATCAACAATTATTTTGCATCCAGAGGTAGCATTTAAAGGTTCAATAAGAGGATTAAATATGTGGTGGGGAATCGTATTTCCTTCGCTCCTTCCTTTTTTCATTTTAAGTGAACTTCTAATTTGCTTTGGAATTGTTCAATTTATTGGTGTATTTTTAGAGCCAGTTATGAGACCTTTATTTAGAGTTCCGGGTGTTGGGGCATTCGTTTGGGCTATGGGGATGGCATCAGGTTTTCCTTCAGGTGCAAAACTTTCTGCAAAATTATATAAAGATGGGGAATTAACAAAATTAGAAGCGGAGCGACTTAATTCATTTACAAATTCATCTAATCCATTGTTTATTTTTGTTGCAATATCTGTTGGTTTTTTTCATAACGCAAAAGTCGGGCTCGTAATTGCCCTCAGTCATTATTTATCTAACGCTATTGTAGGCCTCATTATGAGGTTTTATGGAAGAAACCAACCTAACTACTCTCGTAAAGAAAGAATCCATTCTAACCGCTTTAAATACGCTTTTAAAGTTATGCATGAAAAACGATTAAGTGAGAGAAGACCGATTGGAAAAATATTAGGGGACGCAATAGCTTCTTCCGTACAGACATTATTAATGATTGGTGGATTTATTATCGTTTTTTCTGTTCTTAATATGCTTTTAATTGAAATTGGATTTATATCTAATGTTGGAAAAATAATTGCATATTGCTTTTCAAATTTTAGGATTAATCACAATTTATCTACGCCTTTTTTATCTGGATTATTTGAAATTACTTTAGGATCTAAATTAGTCAGTGAATTAGGCAATAGTACATTATTGCAGCAAGTTGCATTAACTAGCTTTATTTTAGGATTTGGTGGTTTTTCAATACAAGCCCAAGTAGCAAGTATTATTTCTGAAGTGAAATTAAGTATGAAACCTTATTTAATCGGTCGTTTATTACAATCTGGAATCGCACCTATTTTAGCAATGATCTTTTGGAAACCACTATATCTTAACCAGTTAACTTCTAATGCTACTAATAATACTTTACCTGTTATAAAGATTTTTACAGAGAAACAGTTAAATCTCGAATCATTGATTTCAACAGGTTCATTCATAACATTAATTTCTCTCTACATTTATGTAATGATCTTAATTTATAAACTGTATACAAAAAAGTTATCTTCTTAAACCTTTCCGTATATAAAAAAAGAAACCTTAGTTTAAATTAAACTTGAGGTTTCATTCTGTTGAAAAAAGAATTTGTCAATTAAATTGTTGGATTGATCATTGATAAGTATGTTGTGTCATATTGATTTCCACTACAGGGTGCTCGCTTTCCATGGGGCGAGATTCTTGAGCCTCCTCGGCGCCGCCTGCTAAGGTCTCAGCCTTCCCGCTAATCCCATAGGAGTCGAGCACCCTTTCGTTCCAATCAAGTTCTTGATAAAAAAAGAATAATCTTAAAAACAATAGAATAGTCAATTGAACGAATGAATGACCTTTTATTAATCAAATTGTTTCTTATGATGACGACTTACTTACACATCTTTACAAAGGTTGATCGTCAAAAAATGAGGATATTTTAATTTTTGCAAGTTAGATAAACATTTATATATCAACCAAAATCCCTTGTTTATCAATAAGATGACAGATTAAAAAATAATAAATAGACTATTTTTCCATAGAAATTCATTTAATCTTTGTATTTTTCAATATTGACTACAATATATTTCAACACTTTGAAACCTCAGTTTAAATTAAATTTGAGGTTTCAAAAATTTTTCTGTTAATGCGGTATTTACACAATCTGGTACTAAATCTTTTACATTTCCACCATATTTCGCGACTTCTTTTACAATTGAAGAACTTAAGAATGAATATTGATTATTTGTCATAACAAAAAACGTGTCAATTTCATCTACTAGTTTTTTGTTCATTGCTGTAATTTGCATTTCATATTCAAAGTCTGATACAGCTCTTAGGCCTCTTAATATTGCAGAAGCGTTAATTTTTTTCGCATAATCCATTAATAGACCACTAAATGAATCAACACGTACATTTGGAATTTCACTAGTAGCTTCCGTAATTAATTCTTTTCTTTCATCTAACGTAAATAAAGAATTTTTGGCCGAGTTATTTAATACAACAACAATTACCTCATCAAACACTCTTGCTCCACGTTTAATAATATCTAAATGCCCTAAAGTAATTGGATCAAAACTTCCAGGACAAACAGCAATACGTTTCATCTTGTACCCCCTAAAAATTACTCCATACAAATATGATACACTGATACGCCACAAATTCCATATTTTTCTGCTTTTGTTCGTATAAATTTCCCTATTTTTTCAGGTAATTCGACATCAGTAGCATGTTCTACTAAAATTGTTCCATCTGATGCAAGTAGATTTTTTTCATCAAAAGTTTCAATTAATGATACGATTTGTTGCTTTTTATAAGGAGGATCTAAAATAATTAAATCAAATTGGATCTCTCTTTTAATAATCGCTTTAACAGCTCTCTCAGCGTCATTTCGATATACTTCAGCACAATCAGTTAGATTACATGTTGCTAAGTTTTCTTTAATCGTCTTAATCGCCTTCATTTCGCGATCTACAATAATCGCTTTTTCAATCCCTCTACTTAAAGCCTCAATTGATAGTCCACCACTACCACCGAATAAATCTAATACAATACCACCTTCAAAGTAAGGTCCAATTATATTAAACATTGCTTCTTTTACTTTATCTGTTGTCGGTCTAGTACTCATTCCAGGTACTGCCTTTAAACTTAATCCTTTATTTTTTCCTGACACTACTCTCATTTAATTTACACCTACTATAAATTTCAATTTACGAAAATATCCTATCATAATTTCACTAAAACAAAAACATTTCTTTCCATATTCTCCTACTAATGTATAAAATCATCCACTTTGGAAATAATTAATTTTAACAACATCTCAGTTGATGTTGTTGCCAACCGCGGAGAAGACTTACGTTTCCCCATAAGTTCTTCCTCCGGTTTCTCCTCTCCCTTTGCCTTCTTTTAAGTGATTACACTTTAATAAGAGGGGCCCTGCAAATGCGGGGTTTTTTTTTATGCTTTTATCCTGTAGAATAAATGTTGCATTTATTACCATACTTTGTTTGAAATACTCGTAAAGTTTTTACGTTTTAAGGGGGAACACTCATGATCCAACGCATGATTGAAATTGGAGAAGGATACTCAGATTTATATGAACTATTTGAAATTGCTAAATCGCAAAAAGATAGAGTTAAATTTTTACTTAAATTAACATCTGAAAATAAGGGCTCAAACTGCTGTTCTTTTGCTGTTATCTTAAGCCCTACTTCTATTGGCGAATTCCAGCCAATATATTATTGTAGAGAAGGTATTACATTAAAAAAAGATTCAGTTACAAAACGTGAAGTGTTGTTTGAAGAATTAGCTACAACTTTAAACAAAGAAATCATCACATTACAAATTAGACACTCAAGCTCATTTCATGAAAACGATTTATTCCACCAATATATTATCGGAATTTTACGTCTAAATCACTTAATTCCACCAATGAAATAACGAATAACTAGTTAAGGTAATAAGATTTACTATTTCCTAATCTTACTCATAAAGTAAAAAGAATACCAGGGATAGTTTTTTCCTATCCCTTACCTCTCAACCATACCACAAGAAAAACGATTGAACGGTTTTTAATTCAGATAGGTTACTTACCCCTTCTAAATTTATTATCCATTCAATCGTTTTTAATCTACTTGATAATCATATTCCTTTGCTTCGTCTGGTTTTGCATTTTCGTACTCAGTCTTAATAAAAGGTTTATATGACAATTCAATTCGTTTTACAAAATGAAATTTTTTCAATCTCTCTATTGTTCGATCTATATCATCCATATTGCAATATAGGACTACGTATTTCAAACGTTTAGAGACAAAGTGAATATTTCCAAATTTACGTAACATTTTTGCCTGTTTTAATGATTGTAAATAAATAATAATACCTTGTCTTTGCACGAACATAGTTTTCTCCTTTAAAAATCCGTTAGAAATAGAATATCATATCCCAAATTTCTTTTGCAATGAAACTTTCATAAATAGTTTTTAGAAAGGATTGAAAATTATGTTAGATGATGTTTGGGAGCAATTTTTTAACTGTATTTCAAATTATAAACAAATTAATCATTTTTCAAACAAACTAATTTGCGGTGCCAATTTCCTATATATTCAGACAGTTTCTCAACAGAGCGAAGAGGCGATCAAAAAACTTCTGATTGATTGCTCAAAAACCGTTACTGAACAGTTTAAACTAATTTACCGAGTTGAATTTATTCGTAATGAAAATAATAATTTCGTATTTAAACATCGATTTTACGTTCCGAATAAAAAAATGTTTTGTTGTGGAAATAATTGTGCTAACTGTACTAGGTTCAGAAAATGAATTTTATTAAAAAAAGACTCATTATTAAATAATGAGCCTTTCAATATAATTTGTTACTTCGTTTTACATCCACACTTTCCACCTGTGCCACATCCACCAGTACTACATCCTCCACCTGTATTTACGAAGAATGGATTACCCGCTGGAACTTTTACTGAAGGCGAAACAGCTTGAGCAATTAAATAGCTAGTCTCATCTAAAAGTAATTGGACTTGATCTTCCGCTTGCCTAAAAGCAGCGATTGTATCGTTTAATTGAAGCTCTCTTTTAACTTCACTCATTTTTTTACGAATTTCTTTATAATCTGGATGATATTTTCCAAATCGCTGAACATCCTCATATAAATCCTTCGTCTTCGTAAAACGGCTAATAATTTCTTGAGCAGTTTTATCATTATTTAATGCAATATATGAAGTTCGATACTGATCTGCAACATCCGATTGCACGATCATTGAAGCAAGTTCTTCTGAGACTGTTATAAGTTGCAAGGTTTCCATTGTTGCATACATTTCCTTACACCTCCAAGTATAAACTATATCACATTTAATTCCGTAAATAAAAGAACTTGTCCTAAGCTTTTATATGATCAGAAATATTAAATTCATTTATCTTCCATTTACCATCTTTAAATTCAATAAAATTTGCACAAGCATTTTTTAAAGTTGTCCTAAAATTAACTTTCTCAGGATCAATCGCATGTAGAATGGCCTTAATTGTATGAGAATGTGCAACAATTACTATTCGTTTACCTTCATATTTTAGAGCAATGTCTTTTAATGCACTAAAAGCTCGATCAATTAATTCTTCATTTGTTTCCATTCCTTCTACATTATTATTATAAATGTTTTCATGATAATCGGAAACAGGTTTTCCACTAGCCTCACCAAATTCTCTTTCTAGAAATCGTGCATCCTCTAAAATTTCATCAATTTTAGAAAACTCTGCAATTGCCTGTGCAGTTTGTTTCGCCCTAACTAATGGACTTGTAATAATTGAATCCCACTTTTGATTACTTAAAAACAATGCACTATCATTCGCCTGTTGTTTACCTTTCGTATTTAAAGGAATATCTTCTCTTCCTTGAATTATATTGTTAAAATTCCAATCAGTTTGTCCATGTCTTACTAAACAAATTTCTGTCATAACTACTACTCCTTTTTAAAACTTGCTTTCTTCATTGTAGCAAAAAGCTATGACAGATTAAATTATTATCCTTTTTTAATCATCCTTTGATTCAGTATCAGAGGATTCACTACTAGTACTTTGTTGATCCTTTAATACATGGAACATATCAATCATAAACGATGCCATTTGAACTTGATTTGACAATTTATCAACTCGTTGTGGAATAGTTTTACCAAAAAACTCAAGGGAAGCCAGTCTAAACTCATCAGTAAGCTCAGGATTTCTAGAAAGTTTACGATACCATTTTGGTTGTTGTCTTAAAAATTTTAAATAATCTTCTTCACTCTGAAGAAATTCCAAAACATCTTTTCTCACTTTAGATCTCCTCAATCCTGTCTAAAATTAAATTGTTGTGACTCTGGCTTTTCTTCTCTTTGATTAGTTGAAGTAGCTGGAGATTTAAATTGTGATATAAGCTGTTGAATATTAGTTAAAGTGGAGTTTACATTTGTTAAATGGCCTTGAATTTGATCTGGATCTAAATTTTTTACAAAAGAAATGACTTTTCCAACATAGCCTTCTTCTGATTGTTCAGTTTTGGCAGTTTTCTTTTGAGACTTTGTATTATTGTCATTTCTATATTCATCCCACATTTCATGGTCTTCACCTTTGTAATACCAATCTTCAAAATATTGTTGCCATGTTTTTTTCCCCGATTTTACTTCCTCACGAAGTTTTGGGTGTTCCATAACGAATTGCCTAAATTGTTCGATAGATGGACGACTATTTTCATTTCCCATTCATATCACTCCAATTAAAAGCATTTACTACAAAATTATGTCTTTAGAATAATTTTGTGCTTGTATGGAAATAAAAAAATCAAGCACCAACTTTCGCTTTTGCTTGATTTTGCAATTATTTTATAAAATTTTGGGTGTAATATTTATTAAAGGCTCCAACTCCAAGTGTGGTATATTCTTTTTTATACATATTTACTCTATGGCCTTTACTATTAATCCATCCATATACAGATGCTATACCATCTACATAATTAGCCGAAATATTTTCGCCAGCAATTCTGTATGGAACATTTGCATCATTTAAACGATCAGCAAGACTACCATATAAATTAGAATAGTGATCAAAATATTTATTTTGAACCATATCTTTACTATGTCCTAAAGCTACTTTAGCAGCATCAGCATTCCAATTTAAAGTATTTAAATTCATTCTTTTACGATAAACATTCGTTAAATTAAATATCTGTCTTTCTTCTTCACGATCAACAATTGCTTCTTGAAATGTATTTAATTTTTTTGCATTTATTAAATTCCCACTATAAATTAGCTCGTACGGTTTTTGCTTAACTAAAGTTTCTGGTGATAAATATCGAACACCTAATAAACTTCCGGTAAAACGGTCAAAATAAAGTTGGGCAAAACAATTATTTAATGAAACAAGTGGACGTTCGTGTAAATCGGTTGTCGATAATTTAAATGTGTATTGATTACTTAATATCGAAAAAGAGACTTTATCATGCAAAGCTACATTATCCATTGTTTCTTCATAGTGGCTCCCCATTACAAATGGGGTAATATCAACTTTATTACCAGCAACAAAAATAGTTACAACTTTGCCATTTAGTACACCAAATTGAGTATACTTTGTAGCATCCTTATCATAAACAAGCCAATCATAGTCATATTGAGAAGGAACCTTTCTTGACGGTTTACCAAAGGTTTTAAAAATTTCTTGTTCACTTTTACCAATATACTGAGAAACGGCATATGTAACATTTTCAGTACTTGCATTTTCGATCATTGGCATATTCACTTCTTCTACTTTTTGATATTGTTTAAATGATGAAATATTGGTGATCCAATCTTTAATAAGTGGACTGAACATAAAAACTGTTATAAAACTTATTGTAAAAAAGAAAAGTTTTATAAGCTTTTCCATTTAGATCTTCCCTTCCCAATTGTTAACTCTATGTTTATATATCCATTGTAGCCAAATTATTCAAAAAAATATATAAATTAGTTAAAATACATTTATCAGCTTTTCATTGCTAAATATTGTCATAGATAATATTATATTAGTAGGGATTTTTTCTAAGTAATTTAGGGGGTAATAACATGAAATTTGAGAATACAAATTTAGAAAACCATGTATTAAATGTAAATTTATTAACTGAAATCATGGAAGAATTAGGCTTTGTCCTTGCTGGTCAATGGGATTACGAAAGAGTAACTTACGATTATAAATTTGAACAACGTAATGAAATCTACTACTTACGCGTTCAAGGTTTCGCAGTAGAAGGACATGTAGAGTCAAGTAAAGGTAAAATCCAATTACTAACTCCACTTTTAGGTAAATACTATTATCCTCACGGTGTAGAGTATGGAGAAGGCGAAAACTTCCCTGAAAGCATCGTTAATAAAAGTAAAGAATTACTTAAAAAAGCAGAAGAGCAAATTTCTCTAGTAAGCAAGTTCATTATTCTATAATTATTAAAAAGAGTGAGTAAAAAGAAGTACAACTTCTTTTACTCACTCTTTTATTTTTTACTTAAAATCCTAAAACAGCTTTAATAACTGAAGTAGTGTCTCCACCTTTGTAGAAAACGTATAATAAACAATAAACGACTACACCTGTAATTGCAGTAAAAAACCAAATAATACTAGTAATCGGTCCAATTTTTTTGTGTAGTTTTAATTTGTTTTTAAAACCTGAAATAATTGATACTAGACCAAATACTCCGCCAGTTGTAGCTAAGAATATATGGAAAAATAAAAATATATGATAATACAACTTTAAACTTTTTGGTCCCCCAAAAGAAGTATTTCCGATAAAGATTGTTCTCGATGCGTATACAATGAAAAACGAGAGCGCAAAGACTCCAGCAAAGAACATAACTTTCTTATGTCCCTCTACATTTCTTTTTGCAATAAGATACCAGCCGATTGCAACTAATATGGCACTAATTACAATAAAGCTTGTACTTATTGTTGGTAAAATTGGTAAAGAATTCAAAATTTCCACCCCTACGATTTTTTAAGCAATAACGGATTACTACTGATTGGATCAATTTTATTTCCATTTTGTTCTCTCTTAGCCCATTTGAAAAAATTATAACCAATAACAGATCCATAAACTATTTCCTGGATAATTTTCATGATAACTCCGCCAACCTGTTGATCTTCCCTTGCTGACATAAAGTTAAATACTTCTGGACCTGAAATATTTAGTGATTTTAATAAATCTGGTGATACGCACAATTCCATTGCTTTACTCCATAACACTGGATCATTGTAAGTCGCGTAAAATGGATGACCTGCAAAAATAATAAGTGCACATGCTGGTGTTAATAAAATACCATTTCCAAACATATAACCAATCTTTTGGATATCAGAAAGTGTTTGTCTATCAGATAAGTTATTAATAACAGGAAACCACATAAATACTGCCATGAAAAATAATATATTTGTAAATAAGAAATGATAGACATTATTCGTTTTTACAGTATCAAATACTAATGGGTAATGGTAAATCGAAAATACTACATTAAAAATAAGTAAAGCGATTAATGGTTTTGTAGCAAAAGTAAAAAACGAATTAACGAATTTTGGTTTAAGTATGGTTCTCCATAACCAATTTGGAATTCCATTAATAAGAAAGATCGGTGCAACTAAGTATAATACTGCCATTTCGGTCATATGTGCACTAAAAATTATATGACCTATTAAATCGATTGGACTGCCTTGTGCGGTGTAAACTAACAAAATTCCAATTACGAAATACACCTTTTGTTTAGTCTCAGTAACTTGGTTTTTATCTTTATATTTATTAATTATGTAAAAATAACCTAAAATGACTAAAACTAAAAACACAAATAAATATGGACTCCAAAGTGCTTTAAACCCGAACATCCCTAAGCTAATCATGAATGCACACCCTTTAATTATTCTATTCACACTTATTATTTTTACCTAATGTTTAAATTAATATTGGACTATGTAAATATACCTGTAGATTTAAGAACTATAAACAAAAACTTCACAAAGACAAAAAAAATTTAAACATTACTTCTATCATATAATATTTAATGAAATTATCCAAACTATTATACTACTAAATTATATAACAGTAATAACGGTTTATTCAAATTAAAATACGATTTGAAAACGTTATTCATTTTTAAATGATTGGTATTTATAGTGAATGAAAACCTAGGGTGCTCACTTTCTGTAGAGTCTTACTGCATCCTGCTTTCCCCAAAGGATGTGAGCCCTTAAAATTTCAATCTACTTCTCTATTATTAATAATTCATTTGGCTCCACGTTTTGACACTAGCAAAGCCAATGCAACAGCCAAAAACCCAGCGGTCAGTTTGCCGACAATCAGTGGAATGACAAAATTCTTCTCCACACCTGCCACAAACCCTAAGTGACTGCCAAAAACAAATGCGCCGCTTACGGCAAATGCGGTATTTATGACTTTCCCACGGTCATCCATCTCATGGAGTGTCGCAAACATAGGAATGTGATGAGCGAATGAAGCAATGAATCCACCTAATGCTTGTTGATTCATACCTAACTTTTTTCCGAGTAATGCAAAAGGCTTCTTTAATACTTTTACTAACACAAAAACAAACGGAAAAGCACCGGCAAGTATGATCGTTATTTTCCCAACTGTTACAAAGCCTTCAGAAAGCGGCATCATACCTGGAATAATAACAATACCTGTTAAAGTTTTAATGATAATCGAGACAAGACCAATGATAATTACGATTTCAATTCCTTTTCCGAACCATTTAAAACCACGAATCATTATCGATTGAGCCGATAGCATACCAATTCCAATTAAGACAGAAATTAGAATAGAAGGAATCAAATTTTTCAGCATCCATATAAAGCCAAATCCTGCAACGAATCCTCCCGCTAAGCATCCAATTGGAATAGTCATTAGTCCTATTAAAATTCCTTTAGCAAAAAAGGGATGATCATTTTTATGAATGATGCTTAAAGCAACCGGAATGGTAAAAACAATAGTTGGCCCCATCATCGTTCCTAAAAACACCCAAGAAAATAAAGCAGCATCACTCGATTGAGCCATTTCATTTGCTAATGAGTATCCACCCATATCAAGAGCTAAAAACGTAGATGAAAACATCGATGGATCTGCTCCAAGAAATTGGTAGATGGGTGATACAATCGGTGTTAACCATTTTGCTAATACAGGCGATAGTGAGATCATTCCAACCATTGAAAGGGCTAGTGCTCCCATGGAATGGAAGGCTTCCTTAAATTTTTGTCCGACTCCATACCGATTACCCAACAGATAATCTATTGCTCCTAGGACCATAAATCCTGTCATAATATATAAGATAATTTCATTCATATCGAATACGCCCCCATTCAAAAGAAAGGTCATCTATAATAAAAATTCATTAGATGACCGTTTAATACTTTTTATAAGATAATTAAGTGCTTAGGAGAATGGGTAATGATTTCATAACCATTCTCTGTTACTACAATATCATCTTCAATCCGGCAGCCACCCCATCCTGGGATATAGATTCCTGGCTCGACTGTAACAACCATACCAGTTTGAAGTATTTCTACACTTTTGTCAGAAAGCCGGATTGGTTCGTGAACTTCCATACCTAACCCATGACCTGTTGAGTGCCCAAAACGATTTCCGAATCCTTTTTCTGTAATATAGTCTCTTGTTAAATCGTCGATCATTTTCGCTTTTGCACCTGATTGAATTCCTTCTGTTCCGCGTTTAAGAGCTTCTAATACGATGTGATAAATGTTGTGGAACTCATCCGAGCAGTTCCCAACGGCAATAGTTCTCGTAATATCAGAGCAATAACCATTGTACAATGCACCAAAATCAAGGGTTATCATGTCACCATGTTCGATCACTTTTTCGGAAGCCACTCCATGTGGTAGGGCAGCTCTCTTACCGGAAGCAATAATAGTATTAAAGGATGATGATGTGGCCCCTTGCTTACGCATATAGAATTCCAAATCATCTCGGATTGCTAATTCCGTAACCCCTGGTTTAATGACATTCAAAATATAATCAAACGCCTTATCAGAGATTTTAGCAGCCGTTCTCATTAATTCTAATTCTAACGACTCTTTGATTTCTCTAACCTTTTCAACGATATTTTCCAATTGGATCCATTGTACATCTCCATACTCTTGTAGCGTTGAGAACGTTCTCAATGTCATGGCATTTGCCTCAACAGCGACTTTTTTAAGACCTTGACGTTCGATTTCATTGGCAACTTCTTTTTCAAGATTTCCCTCATGGATGATAATTTTAGCGTTTTTCACTTCATTTTGAGCCTGTTCAGCATAGCGGAAGTCAGTGATAAAGGTAGCAGCATTTTTTGATATTAGCACCATACCTGCTGTTCCTGTAAAACCTGTAGTATATCTACGATTTTCACTCTTTGAAATTATTATTGCATCGACATTGTTCTCTAAAAGTTGTTTCTGTATTTTTTCGATTCGGTTCATTATCGTTCAGCTCCTACAACCATTAATTTTTTTGGAAACTTCGTTAATACTTCATACCCATTATCCGTAATGACAACATCGTCTTCAATGCGAACACCACCAAGGCCATTAAGATAAATGCCAGGTTCAATGGTGATGACCATCCCTGATTTCAATACCCCCTCATTTCCATCATTTATAGAAGGTGCCTCATGAATATTAATTCCAAGGCCATGACCGATGCGATGTGGAAAAAAATCACCGTAGCCAGACTCATGAATGACTCGTCTTCCAGAGATATCAACATCACCAATTCTTGTTCCAGGTTGAGAAGCATCCACCCCTGCAAGATTGGCTTGTAAAACTGCATTGTAGATTTTAACGAGTTCACTATTGGGATTGCCATAAAGGACGGTTCTTGTAATATCAGAGCAATATCCCTTATATTTCACACCTAAATCAAATAGGGCAGTATCTCCTTTTTTTAACATATTGTCACCTGAAGCTCCATGTGGGTTACTTGCATTTTGGCCAAACAATACAATGGGAGGGAATGACATTTCTTTAATCCCTTTTTTCTTTAATTCAAATTCAATTTTCCCTAATACTTCAAGTTCTGTGATTCCTTCTTTTAATGCTTCAATACCCACTTGTACACCGTAATCAGCAAAAGCGGCAGCTTCACGTAATATTTCAATTTCATTAGCATCTTTAACTAGTCGCATTTCTGTAAGTATAGAATCTAGTGATGCAAACTCTACTTCACCAAAAATCTGTTGCAGACTTTCAATGTAAAAATAGGAGATATCATGTTTCTCAACAGCAAATAGTTTCATTTTGTTTCTGCTTTCAATCACGTGGTGAACAAGTGTCCACGGGTGATCGGAATCTGTGTAACTTAGGATTGGATGGTTCCAGCCGGCATCCTTTATCATTTGCACTTCCATTGCCGGTGTAATAAAAATGGGTTCATCATTTTGGAAGACAAAAATACCTACAAATCGTTCGTGCGGATCGTAATCAAAATCCGATAAATAAAAAATATTTTGACGCGATGTGACCAAACCACCTGAAATACCTTGTTTTTGTAAAAATGTTTGCAATTTTTGCAATCGATTATTCATAATCATTTCCCCTTTAATGTATGGATTATTTAGACATGAAGTATTAATGCAAGTTCTGTGCCATTTTTATAATCTTTTATATAGGGGATTGTTTAGGAAATAGTGTAAATGTTATTAGACACTGTATATCTCTTATTGTCTAAATGTTTAGACAGTAGATTTGATAGAAAAGTAGGGCTTGCTATAAGTGGAGTTTTATTTAAAGATAGGAAGCTTACTTACGGGTAGAAGAGAAGTTCTTTCGGTAAGGGAAGATAACTTTAGACTAACTTTACATAACGTTCGTAAACCTTTGAATTCCAGTTTCTAAATCAGCCCAGGAGTTCTTACGCTCGTCTGGACTAATTTAGGGACAGGGGCTTTTAGTCATTTAAGTTCAATCTTTAATTTTTTCATTTTATTGTATAAAGTAGCTCGAGATATTCCTAGTTTTTTTGCTGCTGCTTGCTTGTTCCCTTTCTCTGTTTGAATGGCCTCAATGATTTTATTTTTTTCAAAATCATTTAAATCATTATGTAAGGAGTCATCGTATCCATTCGTTAACAATGTAGATTGGAACAGCTTTGGCGGTAAGGCTTCAGCAGAGATCATTCCTTCACCTGACAATAATACTAATCGTTCAATAACATTTCTCATCTCCCTCACATTTCCAGGCCAATCATATTGTAATAATGCGGAAATTACCTGAGGATCAACGACATTAATCGTGCGATGATATAGCAATGAAAACTCATATATAAATTGATGAAGGAGCTCCATAATATCTTCTTTTCGTTCTCTCAATGGGGGAATCGTAATAGATAAAATGTTAAGACGATAATAAAGGTCTTCTCGAAATGTATTAGCTTCAACCATTGCTTCTAAATCCTTATTTGTAGCAGCGATGATTCGGCATTGAGCTTTCAGTTGCTTTATACCACCAACCCGGTAATACGTTTTATCTTGCAATACTCGGAGTAACTTCACTTGCATATCCAATGGCAAGTCACCAATTTCATCCAGAAAAAGTGTTCCTCCCTGCGCCAACTCTAGTTTTCCTTTTTTACCTTTTGCATCTGCACCAGAAAATGCTCCTTTTTCATAGCCGAAAAATTCACTCTCAAACAATGATGGTGAAATCGCACCACAGTTTACAGCAATAAACGGAGAAGTTGATTCACGATAAAAATGTATAGCTTTTGCAAAGACTTCTTTTCCAACCCCAGTTTCACCAAGTAATAAAATGTTCGCACTCGTATCAGACATTTTCTTTGATAATGAAACTGCTTCTTTCATCAATTGACTCGATCCTTTAATTTGTTGAAAAGAATCATGTGACAATTGCAACCTCGAAACCTCTTTCTCCAGTTGAAGAATTTTGGAGGAAGCATTCATCAGTTCTTGATTCAGTATCACTTGACTCGTAATATCAGTTTCTGCAGCAACTGCACCTACGATTCGATTGTTGATGAAGATCGGACTGCTATTAATCATGACAAAGAGATCCTCACGTGGTTTATGCTGCTGATTACGAAAAGATTGACCTGTTTCCATCGTAACTTTATTTAATAACATATCTTTTGGAAAAAACTGCTCCATTTCATTCCCGATAATTTCTTCTTTTGGAATTGAAAAGATCCTCTCTGCACCATGAGTCCAAACAACCGTTTTTCCAGCTTCATCCACAATCGAGACCGAACCATCCATGGTATCAATCATCGTTCGGAAATAGGCATCTAAATATTGGTAAGATTCAAACACTTTTGAAAGTAAAACAGCAGAAGTGATGTAGCCCTTGATTTTTCCTTCTCCATCCGTGATGACTACAACATCTGATGTTTGTACTTCTTGAATTACGTCTTGAATAACAGCTTTTTCATTGAATACGCCTGCTTTTTTCCAATAAAATTCATTGATATTCTTGCTTTTAAAATGAAGATACTCATTTATCGTTAACATCCAGACTTCACTATGATGCTGTTTAAATATATAATCTACTTCATTATTGACACCCATATCAGAGAGCAAAGAAAAATTTGTTTGCAACAGATCTTCTATACTCGGAAGAAGATGTTTCATGATAATTCCACCACCCAATTGTCTATTTTTCATATTACTCTATTATTTGGTGAGTTTGTGCCTTAATTAATGTCTTGTGAGTAATAACACTCCACAAATGTCACCACCAAAACTCCAGCCATTACTTTCAAGAAAATACACAAATTCATCTAAAAAAACATTCATATTCATAGATTGTTGAAAGTCATTTTTAAAATTCTTCCTTCAATTTTTATATTTATTAATTTGTCATCACTCAGTGGTTCTTCCGTTTCCCACACTAGCTTCCATAAAGGATATAACTGATTGTTTTTATGGCTTTAGTTTAGCATATCTTAAACAACTATAGGCCATTTAGACAATAAAAAACGGACCACCGAAGTAGCCCAGATTTTATAACGCATACACTTGTTATATATCAATATTTATTCACGAATAACTTGGTTGAAATGAAATGGAACTGGATCTAACTAGAGAAATCAATTCTATCCATAAAAAAACACCTTAGTATACAAGGCTTTATATTTCCATTTCTGACTTTGAAATCTCCACATATTTTTCACTTTTTACAATTTCTCGACTTATTGATATCGGTTGCCTAAATATCTTTTTCTGTACGTCTTGCCTTGAATTGGAATATCCATGAATCCTTGTGCGCCCCAAATTTGATGCTCTGTTAATTTATCAATACTTCCAGTTAGCTCAACTTTTTCTTCCATTTCAATATCATCATCTTTAGGAATTTCCATATCCATCGTTGAATCATCCTTTCCATTTTACTTATGAACCTAAAATTATGTCGGCTTTATAGTTTTCTTCCACGGAACATTTTTATACCAATAAAAATGTCTATAGTAGAATTAGCCCCTTGATTAACCCCAAGTTGTTTGTAATGAACGTAACGTATAAGAATTTATACTTACGATTTACTCTTTAATTTACTAAATACTTCTTTCTCTTTAGAATGAAACGCAATTGCAACCTTCATGATGTTCAACTAATGCATTGATTTAGTTGAATAAGGATTTAACTAGAAGCGGTTATTGAACTATCACATGCAATATAAAAAAATAAATATGCACTTTTTTACTAACATAATTTATCCGATTCATCTACTTTAAGAATAAATAGAAAAGGACATTCTCATTAGAGGAGAATATCATTTTTGAATCAAGTGTATTAATTTAATAAAATATATAATTTAATGGGTAAAATATAAAGGATTTATCAGAGAAATGAAAAGAAAGGATGGATGTAGATGGAGAATATAAAAAACAAATCCTCCAAAACGAACTTTAATTGTCCAAACTGTAATTCAAACGTTTCCATTAATGACGAAAATTCAAATAGTAGTAACGTAATTCAAGAACATTACGAATATGAGTGCCCAAATTGTGGAAAACCAGACCTTTTTTATAATAAAAAATAATTATATAAACGACTCTTATGAGTCGTTTTTTCCATGCTGTTGAAAAAAGAATTTGTCAATTAAATTGTAAGTTATGATGACGACTTATACATCTTTAAAAATATTGCTCGTCAAAAAAGAAGGTATTTTAATTTTTTTGCAAGTTAGTTAAAACAATTATATATCAACCAAAATTACTAGTTTATCAATAAGATCAACACAACCTGCCATTTTTCCCCACAAAATATCAACAATCTACTTTAAACGATCATAAAAAAAGGAAGTGAATAAAATTCACTTCCTTTTTAAATCATAACCAGATTAATGTTAAGAATGTTAATAGTGTAATTACAGCAACTGTAACTCCTGAATATAGGAAGAAAGCTGGTGTGCTGTGACCTTTATTTTTCATGTGCATGAAGTAATAAAGTTGGAACACTAGTTGTACTACAGCAAGTAATAAAATAAATGGTACTGTAAAATACGGATCCATTTTATCTCTGTAAATTACTGCTGCAAATGATGCAAGTGTTAATAAGATCATTAACGCGAATGAAATTAATTGTTGTTTCATTTCTTCTGCATGTTTACGACGGTGATACTTTACTTCAACTTGATTTCTTTGATGAGAGTTTGTATTTGTACCCATTTTCTTATCCCACCATTCCCATTAAGTATACTACTGTAAAGATGAAAATCCATACTACGTCGATGAAGTGCCAGTATAAACTAGCCACATAAAACTTCGGAGCGTTGTATAAATTTAAACCTCTTCCACCATTTCGAAGCATTAAAGTAGTGATCCATAGTAAACCAACAAATACGTGGGCACCATGAGTACCTACTAATGTATAGAATGAAGAACCAAATGCACTACTCTTAATTGTAAAATGATATTCGTGCATATAGTGTCTAAATTCGTAAATTTCTAATAATAAAAATCCTAGACCTAATAAAACTGTAATCCCTAACCATAGCATCATCTTTTTGTGTTCAAAGTTTTTCATGTGGTACATTGCATAAACACTTGTAAGAGAAGATGTTAAAAGTAACATTGTAGCAATGAAAACTAATTTTGGTTCGAACATTTCTGCAGCACTTGCTCCACCAGCAGTAGAGTTTCTTAATGCTAAGAAAGTACCAAATAATGATGCGAATAATACAGTTTCTCCACCAAGAAATAGCCAGAATGCTAAGAACTTATTTTTACCTTCTTCTGTAGCTTTTTCAGGGTTATGAGGAAACGTTTCAGCTGTAAATTTTTGATTCATTTCCATTATGCCTCAACCCCCTCATCAGCTATGTCTTCTTTATGGATATGGAAACCATGATCATCAATCCAAGAACGTAAGAACATTGAACCGAAAGTAATAAATAAGCCAAGAATTAATACACCAACTGCAGTGTGGTTCTTAAGTTGGTCATTATACAGTGCCCCAAATGCTGCAATAAATAAGCCCACTGACATAACAAACGGTAAAATAGATGAGTTTGGCATATGAATATCACCTAATGGTTCAGCAGGTGTCATTTTGCCGTCTCCTTCCATTTTTTCTACCCATAGAGCGTCTAATCCACGTACATATGGAATTTGAGCAAAATTATATTCTGGTGCAGGAGAAGGAATTGCCCACTCAAGTGTACGACCTACACCCCATGCATCTCCAGCAGCTTTCTTACCTTTTATTGCTGTATAAACTACATTGATTAACATAACGATTGTAGCTAGACCCATGAACATTGCACCGATTGTGCTAATCATGTTTCCAGTGTCTAAGCCTTGTCCAGGTAAATATGTAAAGTAACGACGAGGCATACCCATTAAACCTAAGAAATGTTGGATAAAGAATGTTAAATGGAAACCGATAAAGAATAAGAAAAATGTAATTTTACCTAATGTTTCATTTAAGATTTTACCAAACATTTTTGGCCACCAGTAATGTGCACCGGCAAAAAGACCAAATACTACCCCACCTACGATTACGTAGTGGAAGTGAGCTACTACGAAATAACTATCATGGAATTGATAGTCAGCAGGAGCTGCTGCGTTCATGATACCAGTTACCCCACCAAGTACGAACGATGGAATAAATGCTACTGACCAAAGCATTGGTGTTGTGAAACGAATTTGTCCGCCCCACATTGTTAATAACCAGTTAAAGATTTTAACCCCTGTAGGTACTGCAATTGCCATTGTTGCAACAGCGAAAATTGCATTTGCTACTGCACCAAGACCGTCTGTAAACATGTGGTGAGCCCATACCATGAAACCTAAGAAACCAATTAAAACTGTTGCGAATACCATTGAAGAGTATCCGAATAAACGTTTCTTAGAGAAAGCTGGAATGATATCTGAGAAGATACCAAATGCCGGTAATACAAGAATGTATACCTCTGGATGTCCGAAAATCCAGAATAAATGTTCAAAGATCATTGAGTTTCCACCTAAAGATGCATCAAAGAATGCAGTTCCAAATAGGCGGTCAAACATTAATAACGCTAACCCGATTGTTAATGCCGGGAACGCAAATAAAATAAGTGCTGATGTTACAAATACTGTCCAAGTAAATAGTGGCATACGCATGTATGTTAACCCTGGAGCACGCATGTTAATAATCGTTGCTAGGAAGTTAATACCACCTGCTAATGTACCAATACCTGAAATTTGTAGTCCTAATAAGTAGAAGTCTACACCATGTGATTTACTATGTAGAGCTAGTGTCGCATATGAAGTCCAACCTGCGTCAGGTGCTCCACCTAAGAACCAACTTAGGTTTAAGAAAACTCCACCAACGAAGAATAACCAGAAACCTAAAGAATTTAAAAATGGGAAAGCTACGTCACGAGCACCAATTTGTAAAGGTACTACCGCGTTAAAAAATGCAAAGATCATCGGCATCGCCGCTAAGAAAATCATTGTTGTACCATGCATTGTTAATACTTGGTTATAAGCATCACCAACTAAAAATGTGTTGTCTGGCTTAATTAATTGTATACGAATAAATAACGCTTCCATCCCACCAACTAAGAAAAAGAATCCGCCTGCAATTAAATACAGGATGGCAATTTTCTTATGGTCGACTGTCGTTAAGTAGTCCCACAATAGTGGTTTCTTTTTCGCTACAGAACTCACAGTATTACCCCCTTTGCTTCATATCCATTAATTTATTTTGCAATTTTTAAGCTAGTTAAGTATGCAGTTAATGCATCAATCTGATCCGCTGATAAGTCACCATATTTACCTGTCATAAGGTTTCCTGGCTTCATAGCTTCCGGATTTGTTAACCATTTTTTTAAGTTTGCTTCATTATTTTTAGCAATACCAGCAACCATATCACGATCACCGAAGTTAGCTAAGTTTGGAGCAAGTCGTGCAGCAGGTGGTCTTGTATCATTTGCATCAGCAGCATGACAACCAATACAGCTTTGTTTGAAGATTTTTTCACCTTCTTGTGCATCTGCTGTTACAGCTTGACCTTTCTGATTCTTCATATCAGCTAACCACTTATCGTAGTCGGCTTGACTTACAACTTTAACTTTAAATTGCATTAATGAATGTGAAGGACCACAAAACTCTGCACAGAATCCATTATATGTACCTTCTTTATCTGCTGAAAGCCACATTTTGTTTTCGCCTTCAACGTTTGTATCAATTTTACCTGCTAATGATGGTACCCAGAATGAGTGTTTGATATCTTGACCTTTTAGGTTTAAGATAACTTTTTTACCAACTGGGATATACATGTCTTGAGAAGTAATGAATTTTTGTTTTGGATACTCAAATTCCCACCAGAAAAGATGAGCATTTACATTAATAACAATTGCATCTTTTTTCTTCTCATCTTTTGATATTTGCTTCTCATCTGAAAGCTTAAACGTTTGTGATACTGTTGGTACTGCTAAAACAATAAGTAAAATAACAGGAATAATCGTCCAAAGAAGCTCTAAAAAATGATTGCCTTCTACTTGCTTTGGAATAATATTCTCTTGACCTTTACGGTGACGATATTTCACGATTACGTAAAGGAAAAGAACTGTTACAACAGCAACAACGAATACCATGATCAACGTACTTAGCTTCATAAGATCGTATTGCATTTTTGCTACTTCACCTTGAGGATTCAGTGTAGATTGATTTGCATGTCCACATGCACTCAAAATAACTGCTATCAAGGAAATTAGCGAGACTAATCGCCAATGTTTCATAAGTATACTTCCCCCTCTTTCAATTTAAAGTGTTTCATTCTTATTTAAAAATAAGATTAAACAAACAATAAAAAAATCCCCCGTAATACCCCTAATTAAAACGAAATTGTAAACACTATCATTGACATAAATAGAAGAGTTAAATAGTTAATGGAGTATATAAACATCAGTTTAGAGAACTTTTGATCATCCTTTTGTTTATAACAATATAATCCTAAAATAACCCATCCAATATTCAATATTGTTGCAAAAATAATAAATGGTAAACCTAGAGCTTGCATGTAAAATGGCAGTGGTAATAAACATAATACCCAGATCATCACTTGACGTTTTGTCATTTCAAATCCGTAAACCACTGGTAGCATTGGAATTCCCGCTCTTTTATATTCTTCAGAACGTCTCATCGCAAGTGCTAAGAAATGAGGTGGTTGCCATATAAACATGATTAAAAACAGCATCCAAGCAATTGGATGCAAATTCGCATCGATTGCTGCCCATCCAATTAATGGGGGTGCTGCACCAGATATACTACCTACTACTGTGTTTAACGTGTAATTACGTTTCGTCCAAAGAGTGTATAGTACGATATATGTAAATGCACCAATAAATGCATATACAACAGCCATTAAGGTTGTGAAAGCCATAAATGTAAAGCCCACAATTAATAAAAGAATACCAATTGATATTGTAACGCTTGGTTTAATATTACCGGTTACAGTTGGTCTGTTTTTAGTTCTCTCCATATAAGGATCAATATCACGATCAATATAGTTATTGATTACACATGATCCTGCAATAATAAGTGATGAACCAATTACAGTAATAATTGCTTTTGGTAAAGAATCTAATATATCTAATCCATTTATTTGGATTGCTAACCAGATACCTGTAAAAGTTGTCAGTATATTAGAGTTTACGATCCCTATTTTCATTAAAGAAAGTAAATCTTTCTTTAGTGAACTAGAAGGATGATTAGTTTCTTCGTTATTAGAAACATTATTAGCTAATTGTTCCAAGTCAATCCTCCTCTTTTTTTACAAAACTTCATTTTTCATACCCATTTTTTAATGGTTCATAATGAGTTTTTAATTTAGACATACTTCTATTAAACTAAATTGAATGAAATTTTTGTGATAAATATATGAACAAATTGTGTACGTTTCAAAAAAATTTTATCCTAAACAGTCCTTCTTTTCAATACTAAATACTATTTAATTATAAAATTAATTATTTCTATATTTTAAAAATGAATACATCCAAAGTTAAGAAAAAACAAATATTATGTCTAAATATGAAGGTTACCTTTGAATTTTATGTCGTAATCTTATATGATATAGAAGTATTATTAGCAGAATAATTTTTTTAATAATTAAATTTTAAAATTATTATTATTTTATAAAAGTGGGTGGATATACTTGCTACGTGTTTTAAAAGGGGTATCGTTAATAACCTCATTCATTCTTTTAATTGTTTTATTGGGTGGTGCACTCGTAACAAAGACTAATTCTGGACTCGGTTGTGGAAGATCATGGCCTCTTTGCAAAGGTCAAATCATTCCTGATCATCTAACTATTCAAACTGTCATTGAATTATCTCATCGTGCAGCATCAGGCCTTGCGGGGATATTTGTTTTATTATTAGCTGTGCTTGCTTGGATTGTCATTCCTCATAAAAGAGAAACAAAGTTTTTAGCAATCATTTCTTGTATTTTTCTAATTGCTCAAGCATTAATCGGGGCAGCTGCAGTTGTATGGGGTCAAATCCCAGCTGTAAAAGCAATTCATTTTGGTATTTCTCTAATTTGTTTTGCTGCAGTAGTCATGTTAACATTATTAATTTTTGAACGCGATCGCAATTACCAAAAAAATTCTTTTTATGTCGGAAAAAGAATGAAATTTCATACTTACGGTTTATGGATTTATTCATACTTAGTAGTTTACACGGGCGCTCTTGTTCGTCACGAAAATGCAAGCTTAGCTTGCCCTAGCTGGCCACTTTGCAGTAAAGCAAACAATGGTATTCCTACACAAGTTCATGAATGGATTCAAATGGGGCATCGATTTGCTGCTTTTCTTTTATTCGTCTGGGTAATTATTGCATTTGTACATGCTTATAAATACTATCGTAATGAACGTGGCATTTATTTTGGTTGGTTTGTATCTTTAATCCTTGTTACACTTCAAGTAATTTGTGGAGCGGTTATTGTGTTTACAAACCTAAATATTTATGTTGCATTAACACATGCTATTTTAATTTCGTGTTTGTTTGCAATATTTAGTTTCCAAAGTTTAGTTTGTACAAGAAGTAAAAGCTCAAATTCTGAGTTACTTCAAAATAAAAATATCTCCTAAAAAAAGGTATTTCTTCCACTTAATTGTAGAAGAAATACCTTTTTTTACATTTAAATTTAAAGCGAAGAAGAGTTGCCCTTTTACTATAGCTTCTCTAACTTCGCTATTCATTGTACTTTTTATCTTTGTTCTAGTTCTATTAGTAGATCACCTGTAGAAATACTTTCTCCCGACGTAATCAAAATGTCTCTTATTACACCAGTAAATGGAGATTGGACAGTTGTTTCCATTTTCATCGCTTCTGTGATTGCTAAAGTTTGACCTTTTTCAACTACATCGCCCTTTTTAACAAGTACATTTAAAACAGTACCTGGCATTGTTGCGTTAATATGGTTTGGATTACTAGTTTCCCCTTTTCTTTTTTGAACGACAGTAGATTTGACTGAGTAATCTTTAACTACAATTTCACGAGGCTGACCATTTAATTCAAAATATATAACTCTTGTTCCATCAGGCTGAGCTTGACCAATCGAAACAAGTTTAACTATCAGTGTTTTACCACGTTCAATATCTACTTTAATCTCTTCATCTAATTTCATTCCATGGAAGAAAGAAGGTGTATCAAGTACAGATAAGTCTCCATAGCTTTCTACATTTTTTTGATAGTCCATATATACTTTAGGGTATAGGCAATAAGCTAATATATCAAAATTAGTAACCTGGCGATTTAACGTCTTGAATAAATACTCCTCAACATCTTTAAAATCGATTGGTTTTAATGTCTCCCCAGCTCTTTCAGTTAATGGCTGTCTACCTTTTAAGATAATACGTTGTAAACTCTTTGGAAATCCACCGTGAGGTTGTCCCAATTTTCCTTCAAAAAACTCTATTACTGAATCAGGAAAATCGATATTTTCTCCTTTTTCATATACAGAATCTTCGTCTAAATTATTTTGAACCATAAACAATGCCATATCTCCAACTACTTTAGAAGATGGTGTTACTTTAACGACATCTCCAAATAATTGATTTACCCTACCATACATATCCTTAACTTCTTCAAATCGGTCTCCTAAACCAACACCCTTAGCTTGTTGTTTTAAGTTAGAATACTGACCACCTGGCATTTCATGTTGATACACCTCTGTATGAGGTGAAATCATACCACTTTCAAAACTACTATAATACTTACGAACACCTTCCCAGTAGGTTGATAACTGCTCTAAGCCGTTTATATTTAAGTTTGTCTCGTTATTTGAACCTTTTAGTGCATAATATAAACTATTTGCACTTGGCTGAGAAGTTAATCCAGACATACTTCCAATTGCGATGTCTACAACATCTACGCCAGCTTCTATTGCTTTTACATATGTGTATAAACCATTTCCACTCGTATCATGAGTATGTAAGTGGATTGGTAAATCTACAGTATCCTTCAATTCACTAATTAACGCATAAGCAGCCTGAGGCTTTAATAAACCAGCCATATCTTTAATAGCTAAAATATGTGCACCAGCCGACTCTAAATCCTTTGCAAGCTCTTTATAATACGCCAGATTATATTTTGTTCTAGTAGGGTCTAATATATCTCCTGTGTAACAAATCGATGCCTCAGCAAGCTTTCCACTCTCTCTTACAGCATCAATTGCGACTTCCATCCCTTTAATCCAATTTAGACTATCAAATATTCTAAATACATCGATTCCTGCTTGAGCCGATGCTTCAATAAACTTTCTAACAAGATTATCAGGATAATTTTTATATCCAACTGCATTTGATCCACGTAAAAGCATTTGGAATAACACATTAGGAACTTGTTCTCTTAAATTTAATAATCTTTCCCATGGATCTTCATTTAAGAAACGGTACGCTACATCGAAAGTCGCTCCGCCCCACATTTCCATAGAAAATAAGTTAGGTAATAATTTTGACGTTTGTTCTGCTACTGTAATTAGGTCTTTTGAACGAATTCTCGTTGCAAGTAGTGACTGGTGAGCATCCCTAAACGTTGTGTCTGTAAATAAAACATTTGGTTGATTTTTTAACCACTTCGAAAATTCTTCCGCACCTAATTTATCTAGTAATTGTTTAGTTCCACTTTCAGCACTTTTAATATGATTTACATTTGGAACGATAATATCATCATAAGCTGGTTTTTCTTTAACCGATATGCCTGGAAATCCATTCACTGTTACATTTCCGATATAATTTAATAATTTTGTTCCACGGTCTCTTCTTTTTGCAAAAACAAATAATTCCGGAGATGAATCTACGAATGAAGTATTATACTCACCAGACAAGAAATCTGGGTGTGTCGTAACATTTTCTAAAAATGGAATATTTGTTTTAATACCACGGATACGGAATTCTTTTAAATTTCGATTTAACTTCGCAATAGCGCCTTCGAATGTTAATGCATGAGTCGTTACTTTTACTAATAATGAATCATAGTAAGGTGTAATAACAGCACCTTGGAAACTATTACCTGTGTCTAACCTTACACCAAAACCTCCACCTGAACGATATGCCATAATTTTTCCTGTATCTGGCATAAAATTATTTAGTGGGTCCTCAGTTGTAACACGTGCTTGAATCGCAAAACCAATTCGTGGAATCTCATCTTGTAATGGAATTCCTACTTTATCACTATGTAAACTATTACCTTGTGCAATTAAGATCTGTGTTTGAACAATATCAATTCCTGTAATCATTTCAGTAATTGTATGTTCAACTTGTACGCGAGGGTTAACCTCAATAAAATAAAAATCATTACCAGATACTAAAAATTCAACTGTACCAGCATTTACATATTCTACTTCTTTCATCAATTGAACAGCTGCATCACAAATTCTATTTCTTAAATCTTCACTAATCGAAGTACATGGTGCAACTTCAACTAATTTTTGATGTCTTCTTTGGATTGAACAATCACGTTCAAACAAATGAATGATATTCCCTTGGTTATCCCCTAATATTTGAACTTCAATATGCTTTGGATTTTCAATAAACTTCTCAACATAAACCTCATCATTACCAAAAGCAGCTTTTGCTTCAGACTTAGCACGCTCGTATGCATCTTTTAATCCTGCATTCGTACGGACAATCCTCATTCCACGACCGCCACCACCTAGAGCAGCTTTAATAATAATCGGGAATCCATAAGTTTCGCCAAATTCCTTTACATCATCCAATGAGTGTACTGGACCATTGCTCCCTGGAATGATAGGCAAATTAGCTTGAAGAGCTTGCTGCTTTGCTTTAATTTTATCTCCAAAAATATCTAAGTGTCTTGAATATGGCCCGATAAAAATAATGCCCTCTTCTTCACATCTCTGAGCAAATTTAATATTTTCTGATAAGAATCCATATCCTGGATGTATTGCATCTACATTGTTTTTCTTTGCAATTTCAATAATACCTTCAATATCTAGATAAGCATCAATTGGCTTTTTACCTTTTCCAACTATGTATGCTTCGTCAGCTTTATAACGGTGATATGACCCTTCATCTTCTTTAGAATAAATACCAACTGTTCTAATTCCTAACTCAGTGCAAGCTCGAAATACTCGAATTGCAATTTCACCTCGGTTAGCAACTAGAACTTTTTTAATCTGTTTCGTGTAAGTCATTTGTAAGCCTCCTGTATTTATGAAAGATAATTATCAATAAATTAAGAATAAACTTTTTCAAAATGCATTTTTGAAGATTTTATAAAGTTTCTTTATGAATCTTATTTCGTATTGAAATATTCATTAAAATACCAACCATAGAAAGCATAACGATTAACGAAGTTCCTCCATAACTTACAAAAGGTAACGGAACACCCGTAAGTGGAATTAACGAAGTAACTCCTCCAATATTTACAAATGATTGAATGACGATGATTGCACTAATCCCTGTAGCTAATAATGAATCAAAAGAATCCTTTGATTGATGAGCTATTAACAATCCACGCCAAACAATTATGAATATACATAAAATAACTACAATTACTCCTATTAAACCTGTTTCTTCACCGATTACAGCTAGAATAAAATCAGTATGAGGCTCAGGTAAATAACCTAGTTTTTGAATACTTTTTCCTAATCCAACTCCTGTAAAGCCACCATTTGCAAATGCGATTAGTGAATTTACGATTTGAAATCCGATTCCTTGAGCATAGTCAAAAGGATTTCGGAATGCTAAAAATCGATTAACTTGTACATCTGTTAAACCAATTCCTAAACTGATACAAATACTAATTAATGGATATAGTAATCCAATCCCACCAACGAATAGGAGAATTAATCTCTTAACAATAAAACCACTACAAAACGAAACTACTGCGCAAGTACCGATTATTAATAAAGCCGTACCTGTATCAGGTTGTAATCTCAATAGGATGATATAAATGGCTACAATCCCCCATGGAGCAAATAGCATCTTCCAGTTCTTTGTGATTCGCTTTTGTCTTTTGGAGTACCATCCTGCTAAAAGAACGATCGATCCTAATTTGATTAGCTCGGCTGGTTGAATTCCAAATACCCAGCTTTTTGCATTATTTCTAACTTCACCAAAGAATAGAACTGCAAGAAGTAATCCAATACTTACAGCTACATTTAATAACAAGGCAATTCTTTTTCTAAAGAAAGTTGCAGGTAAAAACATTAAAAAAACAAATGCAAACATCCCTACTTCAAAGGCAATTAATTGCTTATGAAAGAAATAGTCACTAGGCCAATGTTCACTTTGATAACGAATGGATGGTAATGGTGAGCTTGCGCTATACACCATAATTAATCCAAATAAACATAAAACTAATAATGGAACAAAAATCATATAATCAATATTTTTTAGATATTTTTTTAACATTACTTAATCATCCCTGCTTTGATTAATTATACTTTATGTATTCAACTATTTTGCTAAATTCCCTTTTTAAATAAAAATATTGTAACATAGATTAATAGATTTATTACTTATAACAATTAAAAAAATTCACAAAAAAAAGCTCAAACATTATTTGTTTGAGCTTTTGTTGCTAATAATTATTTATTCTTTTGATCTGTAAACGCTTCATGCAGAGCAGATAGTTGACGCTCAAGTTCAGAAAGAAGTTCTTTACCTTGTTCTGCTTCAATTAAACCTAATCGAGAAGCAAAATCAATCTCTCTTGATAATCCAAACATTTGAGTATCTAAAACCTCTTCATATAGAGGGCATTGTGGCATCGTTAAATGATCAAGTTGCACATTTATTAATTTTAATATCTTTTCAGCATCTTTTTTTAATAATTCAAATGCTTTATCTTTGTAATCTGTTACAGCATCAGACCTCAATTTTCTCCCTCCGCTTCCGTACAAGCTATCTATTTAATATTATAGTTCTTTTGTGGAAAAATCAACTTAAATAATAAGTTTTGCAAAGATGGATTTTAGAAAATTTTATTTTTGCAACAGTTTATTTATTAAAGTTTTCTTATGTAAGGATGTAAATTTATATAATGATCTAATTTCTTCAAAAAAAAAGCACCCTCTAGATAATGACTATTGATTGTCTTTTTACATAGAATAGTCGTACACTATAGAAAGACTTAGTACATAAAAGGGGTTTTGGTATGAGTGATGTTTTTCAATTAACAGGTAACGTAGAGTTTCCGTTAACGATTGATCCAAGTGTTTGGATTTTTGATGAAAGAAAGGTTAAATTAGAGAGTTTGTTAGCTGGTGATTTGAAAAAGATTGATGAGCTTGAGCAATATACGAAAAGTGTTTCAAAGCATTGGGATCGTGAAATTGTTGAAGGTGCAAAGGTTGATAATAGTCCTTTATACGCTACTCAAAAAAAAGAATGGCTTAAGGAATCGTATGCAATGCCATTTTCTTATTTTATAGACAATAGTAAACCGAAAAATCGTGATTCAGAAGTTACGATCGAAACAGAAGGTGAATTAATAAAATTACCTTTTGAAACTGTATATGAAAGTTATTTAGCATTTTCGTACAATGGCAAGAGAATCCTTGAAGATGGGCCAGTACATTTATATTTTGTTGATGGTACAAATAAAGAAACACCAATTACTTCAATCAAGAAAATTATTTTATAATTTAAAACAAAAGCAACATCTTACCGAATGATTTGGGTAAGATGTTGCTTTTTTAAGCATTTAATTATTACAATATATCCGCTGCAAGTTGAGCAATTGATGAACGTTCGCCTTTTATTAATTTTACATGTCCACTTATTTTTTGATCTTTAAATTTTTCAACTACATAAGTTAATCCATTGTTGTATTCATCTAAGTATGGATGATCAATTTGTTCTGGATCCCCCATTAATACAATTTTACTCTTATCTCCAACGCGAGTTAAAATCGTTTTTACTTCATGTCTAGTTAGATTTTGTGCTTCATCTATAATAATAAATTGCTCTGGAATACTTCTACCTCTTATATAAGTTAAAGCTTCTACTTCAATCGATCCCATTCCAGCTAATATGGCATCAAGTTCACCTGGTTTTTTCGTATTGAATAAGTATTCTAGATTATCATAAATCGGTTGCATCCAGGGACGAAGTTTTTCATCCTTTTCACCTGGTAAATAACCAAGATCCTTTCCAACTGGAACAATCGGTCTAGCAACTAATAACTTTTTATAGCTTTGCAGGTCCTCACTTTGCATTAAACCTGCTGCTAAAGCTAATAAAGTTTTTCCGGTACCTGCTTTACCAATCAATGTGACTAATGGTATATCGTCACGAAGTAGTAATTCTAAAGCCATGGACTGTTGTGCATTTCTTGGCCTTATACCCCAAATATGTTCATTTGAGAAAACAAATTTCTTAATTTTTGTACCTGTTTTATCAACAACTCCAAGAGCTGAGCTCTTACCACCGAGAGCATCCTTTAATACGATAAATTGATTAGGATAAAATGGATGGTTCGCTATATCTGAAACAGGAAGTTCAGTTTTCTCGTAAAACTTGTTTAATAAATCTGTATTTATGTAATACTCTAGATAACCGGTATAAATATGATCTACTTCTACTACTCGATCACTTAAATAATCTTCAGCTAATAAATTTAATGCATCCGCTTTTACACGAACTAATGTATCTTTACTAACTAAAATCACTGTTTTTCCGCTTGCTTTTGCTTCTTCTTCAAGTGATAAGTTTTTTGCAACAGCTAAAATGCGATTATCGTTCGTTTTTTCAACAAAAATCTCTTGCAATTGTTGAAAAGAGCGATGATTTAATTCAATTCTAAACGAACCACCATTTTCAAGAGGAATACTTTCATGTAATTTCCCTAGTTCTCGAAAGCTATCAATAAGTTTGGATACATACCTAGCATTACGACCAACTTCATCCATATATCTCTTCTTTGAGTCTACTTCCTCTAATACAACAGCTGGTACAACTACTTCATTATCTTCAAATGAAAAGATTGCTAGTGGGTCTTGCAGTAGTACATTGGTGTCGAGAACATATATTTTACTCAATCCTTAACCTCCTGACTAAAAATAACTCAGATTAGAATAATTAGTTTTAATTCTAAATTGATTGGTCTTACATATGGTTACTAGTCGAAGAATGGACGAACCGTTAATATATTATATGAAATTCTCTCTACTTTAGAATATTTTTTAATGTTTAAAGCTCAGATGGATCTAAGACCACTTAATACTGCTACATCTAATTTTTTTGCAGCTCTCTCATCATAAGTTTTTGCATACTCTGGTTCGACTGTTATTTTAGACCCATAAAACAATATATTTTTTACTTCATTAACTTCTACTTCTATACACGCTAATTTTAATGGAATCCCAGGCATTTGCTTCGTTAAAATTTTTGCATTTCCTGAAATACTATAAACTGTTTCATTTGAGAAAAAGCTTAATGATACCCCTTCAACCACTTCGATATTAGATATAATTGCTGATCTTTGATCTACTGCAAAACGAATCGTCTTATCGTCTAAAGCAGCAAGCCAAGAAATAGCATTCGTAACTGGTGCATTCTTTTCGGAGTTAAAAGTACTTAAAAAAACAATCTTTTCTTTATTACAATCTTCAAATAAGCTTGGTGATAATGTTTTCTCAATACTGTTTGCCATCACTATTTCATCTCCTTCAAATAAAGAGTATACTAATATAATTCAAAGTTTATTGAAAACTTCCTGCTAAAACCACTGTTTTCTAAAAATATATTCTAAAACCTGTTATAATTATGTTAACTTAAGTTCCATATACATATATAAGGAGAGAAATTTCACATGAGAGTTAAATGCATGATTTGTGATAAAAGCGAATCTATTAGCGATGAATCACCTATTGCAAAAAAATTAAGAAATCGTCCTATCCATACATATACATGCTCTGAATGTTACGATCGAATTAAAATAAAAACAGAACAAAGAATTGCAACTGGAAATTTCCGTTTCTTAAAACCGGTAAAGGACAATGACGAGTGGTAAAGAAATTGAAGTCAATTTGGCTTCTTTTTTTTTGGAGATAAAAGGGAGTTAACACTCAAAAATTCCATTGGAAACATGGAATACGAGCAGCCCGTAGTGGAAAAAAACATTACTTCACTTCCTAATATAGTGTAAAATTTGGAAATAAGTCGACAAGCTCATTTTTTCAAAACAATTAAAAAACCTAGATTAATTTCTAGGTTTTTAATACTTCTCTGGATTAACTTTTACTTGATCTAAAAAGCAATCAATCATTTCAATTGGGAAGCGCGTAGTACGCTCTTTTTCTGCTTGTGTAAATGTAATTAAATAAAAATCTTCCATTTTTTCTATTTTTACGTTAGATACTTGATGATCCTCTTTTAAAATCGAATCAAACATCTCATACGTCTCTTTAGCAGCTTCATCCGAAGGTCTACCTTCATATATTACTTTTATCGTTAACCAATTATATAAAGCGTCCTGAACAGATTTCATCTAAATACCAACTCTCTATAAAGTGTTACGTTATGTAGTAGCATTATTCTTTTTTGATTGATGTAAACGAATCTTATATACACCTAACACGAAAACACTTGCAAGTAATGCTTCCACGATTGGTATCCTTAAAGCTAAGAAAGTAAGGAAACTACATCCGATCATAAGTAAAACATAAATGATTAAACTTTTAAGAATGCTCAATTTTTTTGCGAAACCTAAATGATATACCACAATACATAGTACAACAATTAAACCATATAATATCCACATTGAAAGATGAACATCATGAGTTATATTTATTAACTGTGTTATAACAAATTCAAATCCCTTTGGAGCTTTTTCCAAATCCATATCCCCCTAATAAAACTAAATACTTCTATTCGTTTTTAGATCGACTAAAATATTAATTTTTTGTACTTTTTCTACAAAAATGAAACCGACTATTTTCTAGTCGGTTTTATTATATCATAATTATTTTTAAAATTTAATTAGTCTTGTTCAGCGAATTTTTTCTTTTTCGCTGCACGCTCGCGCTCATTTTTATCAAGAAGCTTTTTACGTAAACGAATTGATGTTGGCGTAACTTCACAGTACTCATCATCATTTAAGTATTCTAAAGATTCTTCAAGCGTCATAATACGTGGTTTTTTCATTGTTGTTGTTTGGTCTTTATTCGCTGAACGGATGTTAGTAGCGTGTTTAACTTTAACAACGTTTACTGATAAATCATTATCACGGTTGTGTTCACCAACAATCATACCATCATATACATCTGTTCCTGGCTCAAGGAAAATTACACCACGGTCTTCTAGACCCATAATTCCGTATGTTGAAGCTTTACCAGTTTCCATTGATACTAATACACCTTGACGACGTCCACCAACTTGACCTTGAATAGCTGGTTGGTAGCTATCGAATGAATGGTTAATAATTCCATAACCACGAGTTAAAGTTAAGAACTCTGTAGTATAACCAATTAATCCACGAGCTGGTACCATAAATGTTAAGCGGACTTGACCGTTACCATTATTTACCATATCTCTCATTTCACCTTTACGTGCACCCATTGACTCCATGATTGAACCTGTATATTCTTCAGGTACATCGATTTGAACATGCTCAACTGGCTCACATCTTACACCGTCAATTTCACGAATGATAACTTCAGGTTTAGAAACTTGAAGCTCGTATCCTTCACGACGCATATTTTCAATTAAAATTGATAAGTGAAGTTCTCCACGTCCACTTACGATCCAAACGTCAGGAGAATCTGTATTTTCTACACGTAAACTTACGTCTGTTTGAAGTTCTTGTAATAATCTTTCTTCGATTTTACGAGAAGTTACAAATTTACCTTCACGACCAGCAAATGGTGAGTTGTTTACTAAGAAAGTCATTTGTAGAGTTGGCTCATCAATACGTAAAATTGGAAGAGCTTCTTGGTGTTCAGCAGGACATACTGTTTCACCTACGTTGATATCTTCCATACCAGATACTGCTACTAAGTCTCCAGCTTTTGCTTCTTGGATTTCAATACGTTTTAATCCGATAAAACCAAACATTTTCGTAATACGGAATTGTTTAACAGATCCATCAAGCTTCATTAATGCTACTGATTGACCAACGTTCATTGTACCGCGGAAAATACGACCGATACCGATACGACCAACATAGTCATTGTAGTCTAATAATGTAACTTGGAATTGTAATGGCTCTTCGCTATTATCGATTGGAGCTGGAATATGCTCAATAATTGTATCGAATAATGCATTCATATTTGGTTCTTGTTTAGAAGGATCAGATTCTAAGCTAGAAGTACCATTGATTGCTGATGCAAATACTACTGGGAATTCTAATTGATCTTCATCTGCTCCTAATTCAATAAATAAATCGATTACTTCGTCTACAACTTCATCAGGACGAGCAAAGTCACGGTCGATTTTGTTTACAACTACGATTGGCGTTAAATGTTGTTCTAATGCTTTCTTAAGAACGAAACGAGTTTGTGGCATACAACCTTCATATGCATCTACAACTAAAAGTACACCATCAACCATTTTCATGATACGTTCTACTTCTCCACCAAAATCAGCGTGTCCAGGAGTATCCATGATGTTAATACGTTTACCTTCATATTGGATTGCTGTATTTTTAGCTAAAATTGTAATTCCACGTTCACGTTCTATATCATTAGAGTCCATTGCACGTTCATTAACGTTTTCGTTTGAACGGAATGTACCTGATTGTTTTAATAACTCATCAACTAACGTTGTTTTCCCATGGTCAACGTGCGCAATAATTGCTATATTGCGTAAATCTTCTCTTTTTTTCAAAATATATTCACTCCTAAAATGTCTACACATCTATTTTCATTATTAACTAAAACATTATAGCACATGCACACGGAAATATATCAAGAAAATGTTTAATCAAAAATATAAATTATTAATAAATATTAAGTAAAGATTTACTTTTTTCAAATTTACATCCGATTCGACAAAGAGTAAAATAAGAATTATGAACAGGAGGATTCACCATGTCTAGCATAAAATTTAGACTTTTCTGTGTAGCACTTTTATCCGTAATCTTCTTAATTCTAGTTGGTATAATGCTAGCAGAACTAAGTACTATTGGCGCTGTCATTTCACTAATTATTTCAATATCATTAGTTGGTTATGGTTTCTCATTACGTGCTAAATTAAAAAGAGAAGGCAAGTTTTAAACCTGTCTTCTCTTTTTTTGAACACTGTCTACACACTAAAAAAAGAAGGCAAGTTATAAACCAAACTTACCTTCTTTTTACTATTTTTGTAAAAATTCGATATAATCAGTGAGTAATTCGTTATGAATCGATGCGTTACTTACTAGCACTGAGCTTTTTTTAAGAATTGAAAGGCTTTCATTTTTGAGAGTAGTACATATTCCGCCTAGTTCTTCAACAATAATTTTACCCGCAGCAAAATCCCAAGGTGATAATCTTGGGGTGATATATGCATCAATCCTTCCCATTGCCACATAGACCATTTCCATCGCTGCAGATCCATATGATCTACTTCCTCTAACTCTTCGAACAAGCTTACTTAATTTTTCATGGTTTAAATAACGATTTTTAGTTAACCAAATAGCATTCACAGCTACAATAGCCTCTTCTAGTACTACATTTTTCAAAGGTGTTAATTCGTGATCATTTAAATATGCTCCTTCACCTTTTTTAGCAAAATATAGTTCATTATGTATTACATCCATTATAAATCCCATTTTACCGATTCCATTTTCATAAATACCTAAAGAAATCATAAAATTACGTTTTTGGTGAACAAAATTCATCGTTCCATCGATTGGATCAAGAATCCATACAACTCCATTTACTTGATCCAATTCATCGCCTTTACCCTCTTCACCTAGTAAGTAATGATTTGGAAATTTCTTTTTTATTTTTTCGTAAAAGAATTTTTCAATTTCTTCATCTTTATTTGTTACTAAATCATTTTCGTTTGATTTAGTATTGATTGTTATGGAGTCGTATAAAGAGCTTTTAATATTTTCAGCTGCCTCTTGAAGCAAATTCCTCGCGAATTGTTCAATTTCTTTCCAGTCTACATTCATAATTAAACACTCCAAACTCTACGTGCTAAAACTATATTATTATTGTCCTGTTTATCAGTTTACCAATTTTAACCTAAAAAAACCTAATGAAATGATTTTTATTTAATGATGAGGAACTATTTTGGAGGGTGGGCATACGATAGACCATTGGGCTTAAGCGGAAGATGAGCACACAGAAAAACGAACCTATTTAAAGGTTCGGTAAATAAACTCGCTAAGCTTCTAGACGAATTAATTCTAATCTTAATAATTCTAATTTCTTCTTAGACTCAATCATTGCTTCATTATCATTGACTGTCATAGCATCGAATAGTGTAGCTAGTTCGTAATCTAATTCTAATCTAAGTACAGGAATTCTCTTTTCTGCATCAGTTCTTTTTAACGCATTAATCACTTGTCTCATCATTATCCCTCCATAGAATATAAGTTGGCAAAACAAATTGTAAAAGTTAATTAACAAAATTTTCTGATTTTTATCTTGCTACTAATATATGTTATTTAAGCTTATAATGTAACTATTTTATGAAGAAACATATTACCCATTTGTTTTGGACAAACATGGTATACTAATTAGATAATGTAACTAGGGGGTTCGAAAATGACTCAAACTTTTTTTAAAGAAAGTGATTTTGAAATATTTACAACTGACTCAACATTAGAAACTAGAATGAGTGCTATACAAAATGAAATCCAACCAAAATTTAAAGAAATTGAAGAAGAAA
Organism: Gottfriedia acidiceleris; assembly: GCF_004138285.1. Classification (GTDB taxonomy): domain Bacteria; phylum Bacillota; class Bacilli; order Bacillales; family Bacillaceae_G; genus Gottfriedia; species Gottfriedia acidiceleris_A. Next base: position 191,098 of record NZ_SCFN01000004.1, read on the forward strand.
TATTACCATTTTTAAATGTACAAACTGATCAAAACTTTTTTGGCCATATTGCTAAGCATGCTCGTCGTACTGTGAATGCTCCAAAAGATACTTGGATTGCTTTTGCAACAAATAATCGTGGATACAAGATGCTTCCTCATTTCCAATTTGGACTGTGGGGTACTCACCTGTTTGTTTACTTTGGAATTATTTATGAAAGTCCAAATAAGCAATCGATTGCCATTAATTTTGAAAAGAATAAAAATAAACTTTACAAAATGATTCCGAAAGATTTTGTTGTATCTTACGATCATATGAAGCCTGATGTGCTACAAAAAAGTAAAATGAATAAAGATGAATTCATTAAAGGTATCCAAAGATTTCATGATGTAAAAAAAGCAGAATACCTATGTGGAATTACGATACCAAAAGATGAAGCAATTACACTTACAAAGGAAGAACTAATCCAACGTATTATAGAAACATATAATACTTTAATTCCTTTATACAAAATAAGTATAAACTGAATTAATATAAGTGTTGTTTAATTATACATATGTCAAAAACAAAAGTCTATGCCCATTCTTTACACATTTTTCGACAGGACGAAATATGATATTGATTTACTTAGACAATTCATACATATGAAAAGCCCATTGAAGGTAGCTAATGTTCCTTTTATGGGCTTCTATTTTTTACTTAAGATTTTTTCTTACTATTTAATTCTTAGCTATCAACTTATTTAATATTACATTTTAATTTTATCACCAGGAGCACCATTTTTAGCTTTTTGCATGACTCTGTATGCAGAATAGCCTGATAACTCCTCTAACTCATTACATAATTTTTTTTCTTCTGCAATACTAGGTACAATTGATTTAAACTGTTTGTATGTAGCCATTAATACTTCACGATCTATTCCCTTTTCATACGCTTTTTCTACTGATGTGTAGAACTGTATTACCTCAATTGTCTCATCAGTTGTCCAATCATATGAAATTGGGTATTGGTAATCCATTTACTTCACTCCTACTATTTTCTAATTAATTCCATTTTAACACATTTTTTAAATTCCATTCTTATTTTAAAAATTGATATAATTTCATTCAGATGAATAAAATTTCATAAGTTTATAATATTTTTCTATACAGAAAATTCATAGAATGATATAATCTTTTTGTTTTTCAAATGAAGGTAAGACAGTTTATAACTTAATGAGAGTAAACAGTTGAATTGTTTACAAACATATCACTTCCGAAAAACACTATTATTCATTAAATGGGGTGTATGTTAAATGAAACAAATTGAAACGCCGTTATTTTCTTCTTTATTAGAACATGCAAAGAAGAACCCAATTCAATTCCATATTCCAGGGCATAAAAAAGGAAATGGAATGGATCCAACATTTAGAGAGTTTATTGGTGATAATGCATTATCAATCGATTTAATCAACATTGCTCCTTTAGATGATCTACATCATCCAAAAGGTAAAATAAAACAAGCACAAGATTTAGCAGCAAAAGCATTTGGTGCAGACCACACATTCTTTTCAGTTCAAGGTACAAGTGGAGCAATCATGACAATGGTAATGAGTGTTTGTGGACCTGGCGATAAAATTATCGTTCCAAGAAATGTTCATAAATCTGTTTTATCTGCAATCATTTTCTCAGGCGCTACACCAATTTTTGTTCATCCTGAAATTGATAGTGAATTAGGTATTTCACACGGTATTACGACAAATGCAGTGAAAGAAGCCATTTTAAATAATCCCGATGCAAAAGCAGTATTAGTCATTAATCCTACATACTTTGGATTTGTAGCAGATTTAAAAAGCATTGTTGAATTAGCACATTCACATGGAATAGCCGTATTAGTTGATGAAGCGCATGGTGTACATATTCATTTCCATAACGAATTACCGATCTCTGCAATGCAAGCAGGGGCTGACATGGCTGCTACGAGCGTACATAAGCTTGGTGGCTCTATGACTCAAAGTTCCATTTTAAATGTAAGAGAAGGCATTGTGAATGTCCACAGAGTACAATCTGTACTAAGTATGCTAACAACTACTTCAACATCCTATTTATTGCTTGCTTCACTAGATGTTGCGAGAAAGAGATTAGCAACTGTTGGTGAAGAATTACTAACTAATACTATTAGACTAGCAAATAATGCACGAAATAAAATTAATTCAATCAATGGTCTATATTGCCCTGGTTATGACTTAGTTGGTAAAGAGGCAACATTCAACTTTGATCCTACTAAAATATTAATCAGCGTAAAAAAACTGGGTATAACCGGCCATGACGTTGAAGTTTGGCTAAGAGAGCGATTTAATATTGAAGTTGAAATGTCAGATTTATATAATGTTCTTTGCATTTTAACACCGGGTGATAGTGAAGAAGACATTCAGCAGTTAATTCATGCACTTGAGGTATTAGTAACTGAATTTGACATCTCAGAACGCAATACAAATTTAAACGTTGAGATCCCAACAATTCCAAATTTAGCAGTCTCTCCTAGGGATGCATTTTACTCTGAAACAGAATCTGTTCCACTTGAGGATTCTGTCGGTAGAATTATTGCTGAATTTGTAATGGTTTACCCACCTGGAATTCCAATCTTTTTACCTGGTGAAGAAATTACACTTGAAAATCTAGTTTATATTAAAAAGAATATTGAAGCGGGATTACCTGTTCAAGGTCCTGAAGATGAAGAATTATTAACGTTAAAAGTATTAAAATAACTAAAGCTTTCATGAAGAAACTAGGAAATGAATCCTAGTTTTTTTGTATTCTAAATCACATCTAAATTATATAGGCATATGATAGGTAAGGTAATTATATTGATTTCGCACGAAAAAATTGTTTTTATGTTAGGATGTGAACTAATTGATAGTCGTGAATAATAAAATTGTTCATGCTTCATTAAAAAATAGCGAGGATTCAAATAATAAACTTTATCAAGAAATATTGTCTAATTTAACAAACAGTAAAAAGTCTCATATTTATAAATCGAACCGTGAATTATCTTTTGATTTGACAATTAGAACTCTCATACTTCAAGCCTCTAAAGATTTATTAACAAGCGGCATGCAATTTAGGGTTTTTAGAAGAGCATATTGTAATCCTATGTTTTGGATTCGTACACCAATGGGAGGATTTAGACTTAGGCCAGGCATAAGAACTTCAATGGGAATATATGATATTTTTCGCAACGGACAATTTTACGCAACAGAATGTGCAACTGCAATCATAATGGTATTTTATAAAGCACTACTAGATCTTTACGGCTATGAAATTTTTGATCAAATATTCGATAATGGAATATACTTATACACTTGGAATTACGACCCTAAATTAGCTATTTTAACGGCTGAAGTTGATCGTCCAGCTCCTGGTGACGTTGTTTATATAAAAAATCCTCAAGTTGACCCAATGACCCCAGAATGGCAAGGAGAAAACACTGTTTCTATGGGAAGTAATTATTATTATGGTCATGGTATCGGAATACGTACATTACAAGAGATTATTTTCCATTTAAATATGCATAGATATCCTTTTGCGATGGTTTCTGCCTTTTTAACAAACTTAAATACTAGAATTGACTCGAACGAAATGGCTCAATATTTAAAGGATAATTCAAAATTAATTCCAGTAACAACAAGCGAAGCTTCATCCGACGTTATAACTGCAAGAATTGGAGATCAAACTCAAATTGCATAAAGAGAAAAGTGGGTGATTCTTAATTGAGTCTCCCTTTTTGTGCGTTTTTAAAACTTCTTACTCTTAAAGAAAAACATAAAAAACCACAAGGAAAAACGATTCCCTTGTGGAATTTCTCATTTTATAGATGTCTATAGATTTTCTCTTAGACTTTATATATTAATTAATTATAATTAGCAAACTTCATTATCAGTTGGTTCACAATCTTCACAGTTTTTAACGTAAAGAGTTGTTACTTTTTCATCCTCGAAATGACCTACTGTTTTTTCACAACATTTACATACGAACGTTCCCATCTTTGTAACCCCTTTCATAATGTTGTATCAATTAACTAACTTCATTATAATGTGTTATACTTATTTACGCAAGTGGTAAATAAGTATAACTTAAATTTTCTAATACTAGATTATTCAAGGGGTTTCATAACGTGTATGTTATTCAATTAGTATAACACATTTATTTTTATTCATAGCTCTCTTCTATACTTGGTAACGGTAACCAGTCAGCTAAATATTCTGCGAGCTCCATTGCCTCTTCCTCGCTTTTTAGTTTACATAAAAATTTCAACTGATTTGGAAATGAAACATCCTGTCGATCTAATACAATGCATTGTCTAGACTGCATGCAGATGACGAGGGGCTTTCCAATGAACATGTTCGTATATACAATACCAATATCGTATCTTGTATCGTTCGTAACGAAGCCAACAAATCGGACTCTTACATTTTCGTGATCGTCATATAATTTCTCAAACATTGTTTCACCCACTCCTTCGGTTTAGTATTGTAAGTTAATACATATGAAGAAAATATTAAATTCATACCGAATACTTGTCTAAAAATTTGAAATAATGTTATGATAAAAAAGATTAAAAGTGATGTTTTTCATAAAAACATCTTAGGGGGAAAATTTAAAAATGGTTCAACAAGCTACCATTCAATTAGTGGATAAATCAAAATACCAAGAAGCAAATTTAGATTTAATAAATAATTTAATAAATGATTACATACAATCTTCAACTAAAATCGGTCAACAAGTTGACTGGAATTATGAAAGGGTTTCCTTTCCATACACTATTTCAAATAAAAAATTAGATGACCAAGATGCACTTTATTTACAGAGCAATGATTCTCGTTACAAACATTTTGTTGTTTCAATTCAAGATGATAAAAATATCGTGATTACATTGCTACCAAACTCAACTTATGGTGATAAAGGAAAAGCGAATGAGCTATGTAGATATTTAGCTCAAAAAATTGAAGCAAAGCTTGAATTATTTAACAATCGAATCATGTATTTTTACAAACGATAATTTAAAATAAATTTACGATCGCCTGACAAAAGAAAAATATCGAAGCATAAAAGCAAGTAATAATAATACTTGCTTTTCTTGTGTTTCCAACGTATTTTGCAATTAAATATAGCTGGTAAAAGAATACTAGAAACAATATGACTTTAGAATATATTTGATCCCTTTTCGACAAGAATAAAACAAATGAAAATCCTACCCAAAATAGTTGATGAATCATTAATACTATTAATTGTTTTCGCATCAATACTCCCACCAATCAATCATCAAATACTAGAAAGCTTGTTTTTTAAACGTTATGCGAGACATGCCTTAATCATGCAAAAAAACCTCCTAACAAATAGGAGGTTGAAGACCGTCGATTTCTTCGTTATTTTGCCAACACACAGTTCTAAATGCATCAATGGTTAACTTAACTCAAAACTAACTAAATAAGGCGTAATAAATCTGTATGAATCGCATTTTAAAGTAAGATACTACTAAGTAACATTGCTTAGAATTTCCCACGACCTCTTAGAATTTGCGATTGAAAATAATTTACTTGTACTTTATCTCAGTGGAGAAGCATGTATCTGACCAGATTTCCTTGACTTACGAACATGCACGAGACTATCTCGTACAAGAATTGGTTTTTAACTAAATTACTTTTTTTAATTAAACGCACATTTCGAAAATAAAAAGACCTTCAATTTAATGAAGGTCTTCTTTATTTATATCATTTTTAACGAAGCATTACTTAAGAACGTGGATTGGATGACCCATCGCTAATTCTGCAGCTTCCATTGAGATTTCACCTAATGTTGGGTGAGCATGAATTGTTTGAGCAATATCCTCAACGCTCATGCAAGCTTCAATTGCAAGACCAAGCTCAGAAATTATATCTGATGCATTTACACCTGCAACTTGAGCACCAACTAGTACTCCATCTTCTTTACGAGAAACTAATTGTACGAATCCTTCAGTTGAATTTAGAGATAATGCGCGACCATTTCCACCGAATGGGAATTTTGCTACACTAACAGCTAATCCTTCTTCATCAGCTTGTTTTTTAGTATAACCAACAGTTGCTAATTCTGGATCTGTAAATACTACTGCTGGGATTGCTAAGTATTCGATTTGACTTGACATACCACTGATTGCCTCAGCAGCAACTTTACCTTCATAAGAAGCTTTGTGTGCTAATGGAGGTCCAGCAATTACATCACCAATTGCGTAAATATTTTTAATTGTTGTACGAGCTTGTTTATCAGTAGTAATTACACCACGTTCGTTAATTTCGACACCGACATTTTCTAAGCCCATGTCACGAGAGTTCGGGAAACGTCCAACTGTTACTAATACGTAATCAGCTTCGATTTCTTTCATTTCGCCATTAGTTTCGAATTTAACTGTAACGCCATTTGCAGTTTCTTCAACGCCTTTACCGAACGCTTTCGTTACGATATCTACATTACCTTTTTTCTTTAATCCACGTTTAACAATTGAACTCATAGATTTTTCGAAACCATTTAAGATTTCGTCACCAGCTTCAAGAATTGTTACATGTGTACCAAAGTTAGCATATGCAGTACCTAATTCCATACCAATATAGCCGCCACCAATAACAACTAATTTTTTTGGAATTTCAGGTAAGTTTAATGCTCCTGTTGAATCGATTACACGGTTGCTCCATTTGAAACCTGGGATTTCGATTGGAGTTGAACCTGTTGCGATGATCGCATTGTTAAAAGTATAAGTTTGAGCTGATTCTTCAGTAATTACACGAAGAGTGTTAGCATCATTAAAGTAAGCTTCACCTTTAATAACTTCAACTTTATTTCCTTTTAATAAACCAGCTACACCGCCAGTTAATTTATTAACTACACTGCTTTTCCAAGCTTGAACTTTTGTAAAATCAACTTTTACATTTTCTGCTGTAATACCGATGTCTTCAGAATGCTTAGCTGTTTCATAACGGTGACCAGCTGTAATTAATGCCTTTGAAGGAATACAACCAACGTTTAAACATACCCCACCAAGATTACCTTTTTCAATAACAGCAACTTTTTGTCCAAGTTGTGCTGCACGAATAGCTGCAACATAACCACCAGGACCGGCACCGATAACGACCGTATCTAGTTCAATTGCAAAATCTCCTACTACCATTTATCTTACGCCTCCATTAATAATAATTCTGGATCATTTAATAATCGTTTAATATGGTTTAAAGCGTTTTGAGCAGTTGCACCATCGATCATACGGTGGTCAAAGCTTAATGATAACGCTAATACTGGAGCCACAACGATTTCTCCATTTAATACAACTGGTTTTTCAGCAATACGACCAATTCCTAAAATAGCTACTTCAGGGTGGTTAATTACTGGAGTAAACCATTGTCCACCAGCTGAACCGATATTTGAAATTGTACATGAAGCACCTTTCATTTCTGCAGGAGCTAATTTACCGTCACGAGCTTTTGTAGCTAACTCATTAATTTCAGCAGAAATAGAGAAGATAGCTTTACGATCAGCATCTTTAACAACTGGTACTAATAAACCTTTATCAGTATCTGCAGCAATACCAATGTTATAGTAATGCTTGTGGATGATTTCGTTAGTAGCATCATCAATTGATGTATTTAACGCTGGGAATTTACGTAATGCTGAAGTTAAAGCTTTAACTACGTAAGGTAAGAATGTTAATTTGATACCTTGTGCAGCAGCAACTTCTTTGTATTTTTTACGGCTAGCAACTAGTTTCGTTACATCTACTTCATCCATTAATGTTACGTGAGGAGCAGTATGTTTAGAGTTAACCATTGCTTTAGCGATTGCTTTACGAATTCCACTCATTTTTTCACGAGTTTCAGGGTATGCACCTTCTGGAATTGGCATTGCTTTAGGAGCTTCTTGCGTTGCAGCCGGAGCTTCTGTTACAACTTCAACAGCAACTTCAGTTTGTGCTGCAGCAGCTGGTGCTACTCCACCTAATAAGAATGCATCTACGTCTTGTTTTGTTACGCGACCATTTTTACCTGAACCTGGTACAATACGTAAATCTACGTTTTTCTCACGAGCATACTTACGTACAGATGGCATTGCAATTACATGAGCTTTTGGTTCAATAGCGGCAACAGGTGATAGTGGTGCAGCATCTGTTTTTGGTTCACTTTGCTCATAAGATTCTTGTACTTTTGCTTGAACTGCTTCAGCAGCTTCTGGTACTGGAGTAGTAGTTGGAGCTTCTTCAGCATGTTGTCCTTTGAAGCTAATGTTTTCATAACCAGGGGCATCTAAACGTACTAATACGTCACCAACAACTGCAACTGTACCTTCTGCAACTAATACTTCTAATACTTTCCCTTTTACAGGTGATGGAATTTCTACTACTGATTTATCGTTTTGAACTTCACAAATGATATCATCTTCATTTACTTCGTCGCCTGCTTTAATAAACCATTTTACAATTTCACCTTCGTGAATACCTTCACCGATATCTGGTAATCTAAATTCAAATAGACTTGCCACTGAGTTTGACACAGATTTCTACCTCCGAACAAAGTTAAGTTAATTTTTTAAAATATTTTATCTATAATGTAAGAAAGGTATTGATGTATTCATCAAATACCTTTCACTATTTTTGTTATAAACTGATTAGAAGTTTAAAACTTTTTGAATACCTTCAACTACATCTTTATGGTTTGGTAACCAAACTGTTTCCGCTTCTGAGAAAGGGTAAACAGTATCAGCTGCAGTAATACGAACAACTGGAGCTTCTAATGAAAGGATACAACGATCGTTAATTTCAGCAACTACATTTGCAGCAATACCAGCTTGTTTTTGTGCTTCTTGTACAACTACTGCACGTCCAGTTTTCTCTACAGACGCAACAATAGCTTCGATATCTAATGGGTGAACAGTACGTAAGTCAACAACTTCTACTGATACGCCATCTTTTTCTAATTCTTCAGCAGCTTTTAATGCAGCGTGAACCATTGCACCGTAAGCAAATACTGATACATCTTTACCTTCACGTTTAACATCCGCTTTACCTAATTCGATTGTGTACTCACCTTCAGGTACATCTTCACGGAATGAACGGTATAATTTCATGTGCTCTAAATAGATAACAGGATCATTATCACGAATAGATGAAATTAAAAGACCTTTAGCATCTTTAGGTGTTGATGGAATAACTACTTTTAAACCAGGAGTTTGAGCCATTAATCCTTCTAAACTATCCGCGTGCATTTCTGGTGTATGAACCCCACCACCAAATGGTGAACGGAAAGTAATTGGTGAAGTAAAACGACCACTTGTACGGTAACGCATACGTGCTGCTTGACCAGCGATTGAGTCCATAATTTCGAATAAGAATCCGAAGAATTGGATTTCTGGTACTGGACGGAAGCCTTCAATTCCAAGACCGATTGCTAATCCGCCGATTCCTGATTCAGCAAGTGGTGTATCGAATACACGCGCTTCACCGAATTCTGCTTGTAAACCTTCAGTTGCACGGAATACACCACCGTTTACTCCAACGTCTTCCCCGAATACTACTACAGTTGGATCGTTTTTCATTTCAACGCGTAATGCATCTGTGATAGCTTGAATCATTGTCATTTGCGCCATGACTTACTTCGACTCCTTCTCTTTGAAAATTGCATATTGCTCTTCTATATTACTTGTCATTGTTTCGAACATATTAGCCATTAAATCAGTAACTTTTTGTTTTGGCTCTTGGTCAGCAAGTTTGATAGCATCTTTAATTGCTTCTTTTGCTTCTTCGATAATTGCATTTTCTTCATCTTCAGTCCAAAGACCTTTTTTCTCTAAAAACTTACGGAAACGAACGATTGGATCTTTTGCTTCCCACTCATTTTCAGTATCTTTTGTACGGTAACGAGTTGGGTCATCACCAGCCATTGTATGTGGTCCATAACGGAATGTTAATGTTTCAATTAATGTTGGACCTTCACCATTGACTGCACGTTTACGAGCTTCTGATGTAGCTGCATATACTGCTAATGGATCCATTCCATCAACTTGAATACCAGCAATACCTACTGCAATTGCTTTTTGAGCAATTGTTCTAGCTTTTGACTGCTTAGAAACTGGAGTTGAGATTGCGTATCTGTTATTTTGAACAACGAAAATCGCAGGAGCATTATAAGCACCAGCAAAGTTCATACCTTCATAGAAATCACCTTGAGAAGATCCACCGTCACCTGTATATGTAATGGCAACAGATTTTTGGCCTTTCAACTTCATACCAAGTGCAACACCTGCAGCTTGAATTATTTGAGCACCAATAATAATTTGTGGGAAGATTGCATTTACATCTTCAGGAATTTGGCTTCCTACTAAATGTCCACGTGACCATAAAAATGCTTTATATAATGGTAAACCGTGCCAGATCATTTGAGGTACATCACGGTAACCAGGTAAGATAAAATCTTCTTTTTCAAGAGCAAATTGACTTGCTAATTGAGAAGCTTCTTGTCCTGCAGTAGGAGCATAGAAACCTAAACGACCTTGTCTGTTTAATGAAATTGAACGTTGATCAAGAACACGAGTCCATACCATACGTTTCATTAATTCTTTTAATTTCTCATCCGATAAATCAGGCATCGCTGCTTCATTAACGATTTCGCCCTCTTCGTTTAAAATTTGAAGAGTTCCAACTGAATCACCAAATTGAAGCATTTGATCCATTAATTCAGAAACAGTTTGTGTATTCTTCATTTCTGTTGTTTCCTTTCCAGCTACTTTCTTCGTAGTAGTTGCCACTAAAACCCACACCCTTCTTTAATTATGGAGGATTTATTTTCTTTATCCATCATGTGTATTTTCTTAAGAGTAATTACAAGTAACTTGAACTTATAATTAAAATCTGTACTTATACTATTTGTGTATTACACTAGTACAACATTGAACACTAGTACAGTTTATAACACGTTCATAAACTCGTCAAATATTTTGTTGTATTATTTTATTCATGATTTTTCGGAAAATTTGTCGCAAAATTTTCACCCTGTACTACCTTTGAAACAGCAATCTGTTATACAATAACAGAAACTCTTTTAAATTATACTCAAATAGCTAATAACGGATTTTTTTTATCATAAATTTCAAACTGTACTACAACGATTTTTGTTTAGTAATTCTAATACCAATGTGTTATTTTCCATATTTTTCATATATGTCTTTTTGTAAATTATTTAATTTTTGAGTATAAAGATTTAATTGATCATTATATTTAATGACATCTTTATAAATGTGATTTGTATCCTTTGTCTCATTCTTTACATTTTTTAAATCAACTTTTTTCTGCGATAATAAGTTATAAATTGAAAGATCCGTTTCCATTGCATCTTTATATTTTGAATTCAATTTATCGTATAACTCAGTTCTTTCTCTCCATGTTTTAATAAAGTTATTAACTTCATTTCGAAACTGTTCATTCTTCGTTTCAATATTTATTGTTTGAAGTTCTTTAATTTTTATGTCTATATCATGAATTAATTTTGACTCCTCGTTTACTCGTTCTTTCCGTTCATTTAATAAATTGATTGCTTGTTTGGCCGACTCTTGTCTTTTATTTACTTCGCTGATTTTATATAAATAAATTTTTTCATAATACTCTAATTCTTTTATTTCCAGTTTTTGAATACGTTCCCCAGCTTTTTGAAAATTCTGTTCCATTTTTGCAATTTGACCTAGTTGATTTATGACTAAATTCTTTTGTTTTGCTTGAGAAGTACAACCCGAACAAAGAATAAAGAGTATGCTTATTACAAGAAATAAAGAATTGAATTTTTTATACATAATTTCACCCAATTTTTTTTCATTATTATTTCCATGTTGCATCTTTTCAGACTTTTTATACGTCCTAAAAAATAATCTGGTCACATACCCACACACTTTATGTAGTTTTTCATAATTTGTAGTATCCGCTATATGCGGAAACAGTTTAAAGGGAGGTTATTATATGTACGGTTACGGATACGGTGGAAAAGGTGGATACCCTGGTTATGGTTACGGTGGCGGATGCGGATGCGGTTACGGCGGTTTCGCATTAATCGTTGTTCTATTCATTTTATTAATTATCGTTGGTGCAGCTTTCGTTTTATAATTCACACTAGTAAGCCTCTATTATTAATGTATAACCACAAACTTTGAGGAGCGATAATTTATCGCTCCTTTTTCCATTCATTGTTGGTGACTGACAATTTAAAAAAGATTTGTTAGACTAAATTAATAATACTAGTGAATAGTACATACTTATATTTATGAAATAATTAGACAGGAGTGAAATTCATTTGATTACAATGAAAGATATAATTCGAGAAGGCGATCCTAGATTAAGGGAAATCTCGAGAGAAGTAAGCTTACCTCCATCGGCTGAGGATATTAATTTAGCTAATTCATTATTAGAGTATGTTATTAATAGTCAGAATCCAGAAATATCTGCCGAATATGGTCTACGATCAGGTATCGGATTAGCTGCACCACAAATTGGAATTCTTAAAAGAGCAATTGGTGTTCATGTTACTGACTTACAGGGTAATTTATATAGTTATGCATTATTAAATCCTAAAATTGTAAGTCATTCTGTTGAGGTAGTTTATTTATCAGGTGGTGAAGGCTGCTTATCTGTTGATCGTGATGTTCCTGGATATGTTCCACGTTACGCAAGAATAACAGTTACTGGCTTTGACACGAGATTAGGAGAAGTAAAAATCCGTTTAAAAGGTTTACCAGCAATTTGCTTCCAGCATGAGATTGACCATCTAAATGGAGTAATGTTTTATGATCGTATTAATAAAACAAATCCTTTTTCTCCTCCAGAAGGAGCTTCACCTTTAGAGAGAAATTAAAAAAGAGCGATTGGAAAACCAATCGCTCTTTTTATTCAAGTTTTTTGTACTTTGTCTACATACTTAAAGAAGTCCGGCCCATCTTAAACCGTTTAAAATTCCATCTTCATCAACATTCGTTGTAATATGATTAGCTAATTTTTTAAGTGGATCCACTGCATTACCCATGGCGATACCCGTACCAACTTTTTCGATCATTTCTAAATCATTTAATCCGTCACCAAATGCGATAACATTTTGCATATCGAATCCAAGATGGTTTACCATTTGAAGTATTCCATTCGCTTTAGAGCCTCCCATTGGTAAGACATCTGACGAATACTCATGCCAGCGAATAAAATTAAAATCATTAAATCCATCAGTTAGTGACGGCTCTTGATGCTCTTCACAGAAAAGTAATACTTGGTAAATTTCACGATTATGATAAAAATCATGCTGAACTTCAGGGTGATGCATTCTAATCGATGTCATTGCTTCTTTTATATGAGGATGTGCATCAATTGACGCTCTCATTGTCTCGTTATTTAAATAAACTAGCGGAATATCTAGTTCTTTTGCTTTTTGAGTAAATTGGTGAAGTTGTTCTGGATGTAGAGCATGTTTGTGAATAGCTTCACCTTCAAATTCAGCATATTGTCCATTTAAACTTACAAAACTATTTATATTTAACTCTTCACGAATTTCTTTAAACATGAATGGCGCACGACCAGTTGCAATCGCTACGTGGATATCTTTATTTTGAAGTTCCGAAATTGCTTTCTTTGTACTTTCCGGAATTACTTTATCATGATTTAAAATCGTTCCATCAATATCAAAAAAAACGATTGGTTTAGTCATATTATTCTCCCCTCACTAAGACGCTGCATTTGCTTTTGAGTTATTCATTTTTGACTTCTGTTTACTATTCGTAATAAATACTCCAAGAAGTATGATTAATAGTCCCAAAATCATTTTGAAAGATAAAGGTTCGTTTAAAAAGAAAAATCCCCAAATAGAAGCAAATACAGGTACTATATAAGTAACCATTGTTGCAAATTCTGCACTTCCCTCTTTAACCATATAATAAAATAATAAATATGCCAACCCCGAACATATAACGCCTAGTCCAAACACTCCACTAAAAACTTCAAAATTAACAAATGGTTTTAAAGTTCCCTTCCCCAAGACGACCATATAAACAAAGCCGAATACACCAGAAATACCTAAGGTTAAAAATGAAACAATCATGACATCAATTTTTTGTAAATACTTTTTAGTTAAATGTGAACCAAGCCCATAACAAAAAGTAACAAATAACATTAATATTGAATAAATTATATTATCGGAGAAAATTGTTGATGGATTAAGATTCATCATAATCATAACTCCAATGATTCCGATCATAAGTCCAATCCATTGTTTCTTATGAATTTTTTGAGAAAAGAAAAAATAGCCAATAATGAGTGTTGCAATTGGCGTAAAAGCATTTAATACTGCGGCTTCATTACTTTGCAGATGGGTCTCACTAAAAGAAAGAAAAAGCCACGGAATTGCATGATTAAATAATGAGATGGCAATAATTAAACCCATTTTCGGTAGATTTTTATAATCAATCTTTACCTTTTTTATTAACATAATAATTAATAATGTCATAGCACCAAAGAAACAGCGATAAAATACAATTGCTTCTGGCCCTATATCGTTTAAAAGGAGCTTAATAAATAAAAAAGATGTACTCCAAATAATACTTAATAAAAACAAAGCTGCATATAACTTCTTCACATTCTTCTCCCCTTAACTTTAAGATACCCTCTATTTTAACTGCTTTTTTGATTATATTGAATGAAAATGTTTTTTCGATCAATACTACACATAAATATACTGTGTCCGTGTTCTCTACAAATAAGTTTAATTTTATGACTTGGAGGTAAAACTAGTGTTACGTAAACTAAGAAAAAAATTAAAAAAACGGCTAAAACAATTATTGAAAAGGAAGAAATATATCTCAATAATTTCAAAATTTTTTTTAAAATGACCGTATTTTAGGTAATCTTCAATAAAAAGAATGAAAATATATAGAAAATCACTTATAATATTGAGAAGATAGTGATTTGACAAGGAGAGATTTAAATGATTTTTAAAGTATACTATCAGGAATTACCTTTAGAGGTACCTGTAAGAGAAAAAACAAAAACAGTTTATGTAGAAGCAGATAGTGAAAGAGAAGTTCGTGCGAAATTATTACCTTTCAATTATAATATTGAGCTTGTTCAAGCTTTAACCGGTGCTCATCTTGAATTCGAAAAACAAAGTGAAAGCTTTAAAATTTTGGAGCTAGCGTAATTTATGAAATTTCTTAAAAATGATCAAGCTGCCGTATTCGCACTAGGTGGCTTAGGGGAAATTGGAAAAAATACATACGCAGTACAATACCAAGATGAAATTATATTAATAGATGCCGGAATCAAATTCCCTGAAGATGAGCTACTAGGGATAGACTATGTTATACCTGATTATTCCTACTTAGTTCGAAATGAGGAAAAAATTAAAGGTTTATTTATCACTCACGGACATGAAGACCACATTGGTGGTATTCCATATTTATTAAGAGAATTAAACATTCCAATTTATGGTGGTAAACTTGCCTTAGCTTTAATCAAAAATAAACTTGAAGAGCACGGTCTATTACGTAAAGCTAAATTAATAGAAATCAAAGAAGATGACATCATCAAATTCAGAAAAACTAGTGTTACATTTTACCGTACTACACATAGTATTCCTGATTGTTATGGTATCGTCGTTAAAACTCCTCAAGGACAAGTTGTCCATACAGGTGATTTTAAATTTGATTTCACACCTGTTGGAGATTCGGCTAATTTAACTAAAATGGCTGAAATAGGAAAAGAAGGTGTCTTATGCTTACTTTCAGATAGTACGAACAGTGAGGTTTCTCACTTTACGATGTCAGAAAGAAAAGTTGGTGACACGATCAGTGAAATTTTCCGTAAGGTTGATGGTCGTATCATTTTTGCTACTTTCGCTTCTAATATTCATCGTCTTCAACAAGTTGTCGAATCTGCTATGGCAACTGGACGTAAAATTGCTGTTTTTGGTAGAAGTATGGAAGCAAATATCGAGATCGGTCATGACCTAGGTTATATTAAATGTCCTAAGGATACATTTATTGATGCATCTCAAATTAATCGTATTCCGGCTAATCAATTAGTCATTTTATGTACAGGTAGTCAAGGTGAGCCTATGGCTGCATTATCACGTATAGCAAATGGTACACATCGTCAAATTCAAATTATTCCTGGAGATACTGTAGTATTTTCTTCTTCACCAATTCCAGGTAATACAATGAGCGTAAATCGTACAATCAACTTACTATATCGTGCTGGTGCTGAAGTAATTCACGGCTCATTAAATGATATTCATACTAGTGGTCATGGTGGTCAAGAAGAGCAAAAATTAATGCTTAGACTGATGAAACCTAAGTATTTTATGCCAATTCACGGTGAATATAGAATGCAGCGCATGCATGCTAAGCTTGCTATGGACTGTGGAGTACCTGAAGAAAACTGCTTTATCATGGATAATGGTGAGGTTTTAGCTCTTCGTGCAGATGAGGCTATGGTTGCAGGAAAAGTACCGTCTGGTAATGTTTATATTGATGGAAGCGGTATCGGTGATATTGGTAATATCGTATTAAGAGACCGTAGAATTTTATCTGAAGAAGGTCTTGTAATCGTTGTCGTAAGCATCGATATGAAGGAATTTAAAATCTCAGCAGGACCAGATATCATTTCACGCGGTTTCGTTTATATGAGAGAAAGTGGCGATTTAATAAACGAAGCACAAGCAATGATTTCTACTCATTTAAACAAAATCATGGAACGTAAAACTTCTCAATGGTCAGAGATAAAAAATGAAATTACTGATACTTTATCACCTTTCTTATACGAAAAAACAAAACGTAAACCAATGATTCTCCCAATTATTATGGAAGTTTAATCATTAGTACATGTTAAAAGGGCGATCTCAAAAGTCAAATTACTTTTGAGATCGCCCTTATTTTATATCTTCTAATTAATCTTGAAAGTCATTTTTTTCATTACTTTTTAAAAACACTTTCATAAAAAAAGGTTTATTAAGAACTAAAAATATAAAATACACAGTAAATAAGATAAAAAATACAACAAACAGTATAATTAGTACGATCGCTAAACTACTCTTAGCAAAACTTGTTTCGATTCTTAGATAAGGATATAAGATAAATGGTAGATGACTTATTCCATACCCAAAAAATGCGAAGAAATATTGCAATAATACTAATATAAACGCTAAACCATATCTTTTTCTTTTTATAACAAAATAAATTGCTATACAAAAGCAAATCAAAGATATAAGAAAGAATTCCCATACATTATGCATTCGATCAAAATGAACTTTATTATGTAATTTCATTGACAAAAATACAATGATACTCGAAATAATAGTTGGCAATGACCACACTAGAACATACTTTCTTAATTTAATTTCCGACTCCGAATCATTGATTAGTTTTGCAGAATAGATTAAAAACATTGCACTAATAAATAGGACTGAACATACAGCCAATAGCATAACGGATAGAGAATAAAAATTCGTAATCAATTTAAATGGATAAAATCGTATATCTGTTCCATTCTCGATAATAAATCCACCTTCAGAAATTGTTAAAACAGTAGATAATGTAACAGGTATTAATAGACTTGTCGCCCCATACAAAATTAAAAAGAACTTACTCCTATTTCCTCCATATTGCTGAAAAGTATAAAACGATCCCCTAATTGCTAAAAAAATCATTGCTACACTACCTGGAACTAATAGTGGAACACCATAATAATATGCTACTCTTGGGAATATACCAACTACACCTACAAAGAAGAAAATGAAAAATAATGTAGCCAGTTCCCAAATAGATGAAAGATGTCGATTTATTAAGCCAATTAATTTTGGTTCTTCTTTAGTTGTAATCGCATAGAACGCATAAAATCCTGCACCAAAATCAATTGAAGCAATAATCATGTAGGCATATAAAAACAACCATAAGATAAAGATTGCGATTGTTTGAATCTCCAAACTTTTTTCCTCCTACAGAATATTTCCATAAACTAAAGATTAGTTTTCTTTAATTATACCTATAAAATACGCTTTCTACTAGTTTCAAAATGAAGATTACGGAAATACAAAAAGAGACTTTTAAAAAAGTCTCTTAAGTGATTGATGAATCTAAAAACTATTCTACTTTCGCCGCTTCATCTAGTACTCGATTAACACGCTTTTCTAGCATTGGCATTCCGCCTTCTCCAGCTTGGAAGTGGCGTAATACACCTGTTCTATCAAATACGTAATATGATGGTACATATTTATTTTCAAAAGCATCTGTAATTGTATGTTGGTTATCAACTAATATTGTTTGTGTAATTCCGTGTTCTTTTGCAACTTCTTTAATTTTATCAATATCTAAATCATCTTCAGATCTTGGCATATGAACACTTACTACATTTAATCGATCTTTATATTCATCTCTAAAAGCATTAATGTTTGGCATTGCAACTTTACATAAATGGCAACTAATAGACCAAAAATGAATTAATGTTGGTCTGTCACCGATTAGGTTTTCTTTTTGAATTTCTCCATTTAATACTGTTGTTGCACCATCTAATTCAGGCATTGGTGAGCGAAGTCTCATTTTATACTCCTCCTACTTGTTTCATTAGCTCTATGTGAGCTTGTTCTACTTTTAGTGTTTGTCTAGTTCCAGGCGTTAGACCCTCGAGGTCATAAGTCAATGACCGATAAAAGTAAAAACCAACTTTTCTCGGTCCTTGCCTTATGCTTGTCGGGTCTTTAGCAAACGCCTTCCACTTTTCATAACTGTGTTTAAAAAGGCCTAACTATAAGTTAGACCTTTGACATTAATTCTTAATTGCCTGTGAATTATAGAGTTGCTTGACCTGGTTTCCAGTTAGCTGGGCAAAGTCCACCAGTTTGTAAAGCTTGAAGTACACGTAAAACTTCATCAACTTCACGACCGATGTTGTTGTGGTGTACTACTTGGTACATTAATTCACCCTCTGGGCTGATGATGAATAATCCACGTAATGCAATACCTTCTTCTTCAATTAATACGCCATAGTCACGAGAAATAGCGTGGTTTGTATCTGCACCTAATGCATATTTTAATTGTCCTAAGCCATTATCTTTACGATCAGTGTTGATCCATGCTAAGTGAGTGTGAATTGTATCTGTAGAAACACCTACAACTTCTGCATCAAGATCTTCAAACTCGTCGTAACGATCAGAGATTGCTACGATTTCCGTTGGACATACAAAAGTGAAGTCCATTGGATAGAAGTATAATACTGTCCATTTATCGTTTTTCATGTTTTCTTCTAAGCTTACTTTACCAAATTCTTTATTTGCTAAAACTGCTTCCATTTCAAAGCGTGGTGCTTGTTTTCCTACTAAACGTTCTGCCATCGTTATTACCTCCAATATTTATGTAACTATTTATCATACAAGTGATATTATAGTAAACTACTTATTTAAAGTCAATATCAATTTATAATTATTATTAACTGAAAATCATTTTCATTGATTTTGTTTCATAAAGTCAGAAATAAATCGAATCATTAAAGGAATCACATTTTCATCTGGGTTTAATTTTTGGTTATGGAGTCCGAATTCCGAATTTACGCCAATCCAAAACATTAAGCCTGGAATTTCTTTCGTCATATAACCAAAATCTTCACCTGTCATTGCAACATTACATAGGACGGCCTCAATACCGTCATATTGTTTCGCAAAATTAAAGAATTCATTCGTCAACGATTCATCGTTTATTACTCCATAGTAATTACTTCCAAAATCTACTTCTATTTTACACTGAAAACTCTCTTGAAATCCATTCACAAGACTTTCAATTCTATTTTTTAATTTTAGCATCGCTTCTTCACTTAATGCTCGCATTGTACCTTCTATTCGAACATGATCTGCAATAACATTTTGAACTGTGCCACCAGTTATTTTTCCAATCGTAATGACAGCACTATCTAATGGATTTACATTTCTTGACACAACCGATTGTACTTGAGTGATAAAATGACTTGATGCAACGATCATATCATTCGTTAAATGAGGGAAAGCTGCATGACCGCTTAAGCCATGAAAATCAATAAAAAGCTCTGATGTATGAGCAAATAACATACCAGGCTTCGTTGCAATTGTACCAACAGGATATTCAGGCGCTATATGTAAACCATAAATTACATCTGGTTTAAATGATTTAAATTCATCACTTTTAAGTAAAGGTTCCGCTCCACCTGGACCTTCTTCAGCAGGTTGAAAAATAAATACGACATCGTCATTTATTGGCTCATTAACTACATTAGTAAGAACACCAAGAGCAATACTCATATGTACATCATGTCCACAGGCATGCATATTGCCTTCATGAATCGATGAAAACTCTAATCCTGTGTTTTCTTTCATTGGTAATCCATCAATGTCTGTACGGTAACCAATCGTTCTAGTCGAATTTAACCCTTTTACTCGAACGAAAATACCTGTTCTCCATGTATCAATTACCATTCTTTCTTGATCTAAACTAGATAAATAATCTAGTAAATACGCTTGTGTTTTGAATTCTTGAAATCCAAGTTCGGGGATTAAATGTAAATCCCGTCTAATTTTAATAAATGAATCCATTTTAACTCCTCCAAAAAAAGCGTAGAAATATAAATTCTACGCTTCAGACTGCCCAACAAACGCGCGCTTTCTTCGTTGATTCGCTAGCCTGCGCGGTGCTCATTACCGTCTAAAATGGTAACTACCCCTTATCAGAATTTACGTCTCGAAAGTCAAATGCTTGTGGATCAGTTCTGAACTCATATTTTAGTATAATGTCTATAAAGTAAGCGTAGAAAAATAAATTCTACGCTTACTTCTTGTTATTATTGATTTAGTTGTCGTAAAGCCTGAATGATTTCAGTTTTTGAAATTGTTTTATCATCGATATCTTTGATTTTTCTAGCAGGAACACCTGCAACCACAGTATAAGGAGCAACGTCTTCAGTAACAATTGCACCTGCAGCTACTACTGCGCCTTCCCCTACTTTAATACCTTCTAAAACTACTGCATTAGCACCAATTAATACATTGTCTTCAAGAATAACTGGGTTTGCTGATGGTGGCTCAATTACGCCAGCTAAAACAGCACCAGCACCAACGTGACAGTTTTTACCTGTTGTAGCACGTCCACCAAGTACTGCGTTCATATCGATCATTGTACCTTCTCCAATTACAGCACCGATATTAATTACAGCACCCATCATAATAACTGCATTGTCTCCAATTGTAACTTGATCACGAATAAACGCACCTGGCTCGATGCGAGCTTTAATACCCTTAGCATCTAAAAGTGGAATTGCAGAATTACGACGATCTGATTCTACTACATAATCTTCTATGTATTCTTTTTGCTCTTCAAGGATTACTTTAACATCATCCCACTCACCAAATAAAACTCCAGAATTTTGAGAAATAAATGATTGAACTGATTCAGAAATAGTAAGCTTGTCTAATTGACCTTTTACATAAACCTTTACAGGTGTTTTTTTCGTGCTATTTGCAATAAATGCAATAATTTCATTTGCGTCCATTAATTTCATAATGAATTGCCCCCTTTATTATTATCAATAAGAATACTCTATCAAATCTACTAAGTAACTAGCAACATTTTGTCGATTAATCTTTATTTTTTTTTCGAATTGATTCTATAAATCCTTCTACTTGTTTTAATTTCATCGCATCTCGATTATAAAGTAAGTATGTATCGCGATATAACCCTGATTGTTCTTTTGTAATTAAAGGTGTTTTTATAATATTTTCATCACTAACATCATGTAATACAGAGGAAGGTAAGATCGCAAAGCCTAGACCATTCAATACAAATTGCTTACATGTTTCAATTTGATCGACTACAATTTCATGTTTTGGTAATGAATTAAAATGCTCATACCACCATGACTGGATAAGCTGATAATAATTTGAATTACTTTTAAACTGAATAAAAGGTCTTTGTATAGTTTTATATTCCTCAAGACTATGTTTTTTTGTATCAACTAACAATAATTCATCAGAAAAAAGTAATTCCTTTTCTCCAAACCAATTTTGATTTCCTCGTACAATTGCTAGATGAACTTCATTTTCATATAAGCGATTTGTGATTTCACTACTCCAACCAGTAAAAAGTGAAACTTGTACTTCTGGATAGCTTGACACATATTTTTTTAAAACTGGTGGTAACCAGTATTGCGCAACAACAGATGAAACGGCAATCTTTAAAGTACCCGAAATATCGGATTTTAAAATTTGTAACTGCTCTAACATTGTTTGATATGTTTCTTCCATCTTTTTCGCGTAATTTAATATGATTTCCCCAGAGGCAGTAATAATCAATCCTTTTTGAGAACGAATAAACAATTCACTACCAATCTGCTTCTCTAAATTTTGTAGCCTTTGACTTAAAGCTGGTTGAGAAACAAACAACCTCTCTGCTGCCTTCCTCATATTCTTCTCTTCAGACAAAGTAATTATTAAACGTATGTCATCAATTTGCACATAATCCCCCCTTGCCTTTATACATAAAAATTCGATTAGACTCTTCAACTCTTCTTTTTACTAAAAAACCAATACTAAAAAAGTAAGTCAATTTGATGATGACTTACTTTTTTAATCGTTAATGCTTATTATATCTTCTCACATTTTTATTCAATTGTTTTAAAATCGCTCTACGAGTTAAAATACCTTCAAAAGTATTATTAGCATCAACCACACATACAAAAGGATGATCAACTACAGATTCAAGCCCTTTAGCGAGCGTATCAGTCGTTTTTAATAAAGGTATTTCAGTACCCATTACCTCTTCAACTTTCATATTACTTAAACGTTCGAATTCAATTCTTTCTAATCCAAGTATTCCGTCTAATATCATGGACGTACTAATTAAACCTAGCAACTGAAACTTCGGGTTTAACACTGGAATTGAAGAATATCCAGATTTTGTAAGTACTAATAATGCATGCTCCAAACTGTTACCAATTTGCACATGAGCAACTTTTTCACTTGAAATAATAACTTCTTCTACTTTATGTTCAAAAAATTGTGAACCATCAATACTAATCAAAAACATCGTCCCCCAATAGAAAAGCAAAAGTATTTAAAAATGGTAGAATTATCAATTCATAAACAAACATCAAATAAATACACATACAACTTTGCTAATCATCTGTATAGAAAAAATACTATACATTATTTTATTCGATTAAGGACTATGTCCCCATCCCTATATTATCAGATTTGTAACCCCTTTCCAATTTAACTTTTCTTAAAAACTTACTTATTTAACTATAACTATTCAAAAAACAAAAAAACGTTTAGATAAATAATTTATTATCTAAACGTTCATCTATATTTGTCTTCATAACCCTAAATCCCTTAATTTTTGATATAAATGTACTAATCTTTCGTATTGATCCTCGCCTGCATCCATTAAACCATTTTCTATATCAGTTATCTGTGATGAAATGAGTTCAATTGCATAATTTTGTTTCATCACTGTGTCGACCAATAAAGACAATTCATCTTCTGTGAAATTTTGTTCACTTAGCATCCATCATCCCTCCTAATCCTCATTTTAATCAATGTTTATTTAGTTTAAACTTCTTATTTTGTAAATTTATTTGCATAACTAAACGCTGTATAAGAATCCGGTTTTATCTTAGGAATGATGCCCATTGCACTTACTTTAGATGTCATTTCTTGTATAAACTCTTTCGTTAGTCCAATCGTACCAATATCTAGATGAATTTCAAAACTAAAATTATTCGAATTAGCATTTTCATGAAGAGGACTAAAAATTTTTTCTAAATGAAAAGGTGATAATAAAAAAGCTATTTCCTGACTATACATAGTTTCTAGAAATATTTTCTCTTTTAAATTTCGGATTTTCTTGTGATGCCAACAAGTATGTAAACATCCCCAAGCTCCATTACCTACCCTATGCAAATGAAGTGCTGTAATAAACTTAGTTCCATTACTATGAACCTGAGAATCCGTTCCAATGGAAAGTCGATATTGTTTATTAGGATCACTTTTTACAAAGTGATATAGCCGATCAACTACATGATCAAAACTCATATTTCTTTCACTTACATTGTAAAATCGATACTGATCTTTATTCACGTATATGACCTCCCTTTTCATAACAATACATAATAATGTATTCATTAAGAATTGGGATTAGCACGACCTTACTATTTTGTAATAAAATATTAAAAAAAAAGAAAAAACAAGCTAAGCTTGTTTTTTCTTTTCTTATGAAATAATTTCGTATATTTCAATTGCTACCATATCGATATTATCGAATGGGAACGTTTGTGGTTTTTCACCTTGTTGAAATACTTCTAATTCAAATGTTTCATTTTTCTCAGAATACTTTACGCTACACTTTCTTTCACCGTTAACTTCAAAATATCTTTGAGCAACCTCACCGTTCGTAGCTTGTTGTTTTAAACTTTCTAAGCGTTCTAAAATTCCTAATAATAAAGACATATTAGAACTCCTTTCTACCATGTGTCATTCCCTAAATATAGGTTTTACTTTCTTACAATTTCTATCCAAAAAACTTCTGATAGATTTCAGCTATGTAAGTGTCCATTAATAAGAATACTTGTATTTCAAGATAAATTCAAGAAAAATAGTCGTTTCAACTAAAAAACAAATTACTTTATATACTATATTTTTCTATGTCATAATAGTTTTATACAATTGCTTTAAGAAAAAATAAAAAAGGATGTCGTTTTATGAAGATCGAATTATTCACACAAGATGGATGCCCTCCCTGTGAATTTTTGAAAAATTATTTAAAAGAAATGAATGTTTCTTATATTGAATATAACGTTTCACAAGATGAAAGTGCTAAAAAAAGAATGATGTTTGAGTTAGATTCATACTCAACTCCTACTTTAAAGATTGATGATGAGGTAATTAGAGGCGTTCAAATGGAGCAAATTGAAGCTGCATTACAAAAACGTTAATCCATTATCTATTCGCTCTCCTTTTCAAATTAAAAACACCTAAATGAACATTCATTTAGGTGTTTTTTATCAATTTATACTTCATTTGTTTTTAAGATCGTTTCAAGGACTTGTCCAGATATAGTTTCTCATTACCCAACTCCTATAAAATGAAAAACAAAAAACATGACGGACGATGTAAAAAGAACTTTCGAAATAAGTCCTCTCAAATAAAATCCTCCTCGGGCTGAACTTTTACTAATCGTATCATTATTATATTGAAATTTACTATACGAATCGTTCTTATCTTTTTTACATTAGTTGACAGCGAAAAACACTACTTTTAATTAAAATAGGCTTTTATATATGAATTCGTCGATTTTTGATTAAGATCAACTAAAACTCTATGTTCCAAATCAAAATTTTTTCTGGGTAATTTCTCCCTTTTTCTAGATCAAATTTAATGTTAAAGTTAGATAATTTGTGTCAACTTTTCAATTTTTTAAAAATTTTTGAACTGTTAGGGAGTGGTATTATGGAGTATCGTGGTTCAACGGTTTACAATCAAGATGATTTTTTTTCAGAATATATTCGACGAAGGAATAGAGAAGATAGTCCTAACAATGCGATCGAAGGACCAATCATCAATGAATTAATTGGGAATGTTGATCGAAAAAACATATTAGATTTAGGTTGTGGTGACGCATCATTCGGTAATGAACTTCTACTACTTGGAGCTAAAACTTATACAGGTATAGAGGGATCAGAGCACATGTTTAAAGCAGCCTTGACCAATTTAAAGAATACAGTAGGTACCGTCCATCATACTTCAATCGAGGATTATCACTTTCCTACGAATTCATTCGAACTTGTCACTTCTAGATTTGTACTACACTATATTTCAAACATTGAGCTATTATTTCAAAAAATTTTTAAAAGCTTAACAGAAAACGGGCATTTTATATTTAGTGTGCAACATCCACTTACTACTGCTTCCTTTTTAAGTAAACTCTCAGGAGATCGACGCGAAAATTGGATTGTAGACGATTACTTTCTAACTGGCGAAAGAAAAGAACCATGGATGAATAAAGTAGTAGTCAAATACCATCGCACAATTGAACAATATTTTAATCTTTTAAGAAATACTGGATTCCAGATTGATCAATTACATGAAGGTACTCCAAAACAAATACATTTTAAAAGCGAAGAAGAGTTTTTGAGAAGACGAAGAATACCAATCGTACTTGTTTTTTCTTGTTTTAAATAAAATTATTAATTGTGGGAGATGCAAGGTGGCTAAAGACGCCACAGGAACGAACGTGATGAGGAGGGCCAGGTCTCTCCTCACTTAAAAGCGGGCATCCTGAAGTGAAATCAACATGACATTACTAATAAATTAGCAAAGCAAAAAAATGACTGCCTTTTTTAAAGAGACAGTCATTTTCTGTTAAATCTTATAAAAGAGTCATTAAAAAAGTAATTCATTATGTTTAAATAAAAAATCATAACTTAAGTCAATATATAAATAGCTTCCATTATTCAATGGATAAGAAAACGTTCGAATCTTTTCACCGGTTTCAATATCTCTGTACATATCTGATAATTGACCCTGATCATTTGATTGCATTTTCAAAACGGTTTCTAAAAAATATGGCCTCCAGCTCCAGTTTCTACCTTTATACTTTTCTTGAAGCTCCCACTTTTCACCATTAACTTTAAACAAGTTAGCTGATTGCTGAAAACCATCCTCATCACAAATATACATCCTAAAACAAAAGGAATTTAATTCACTTGATATATTAATTAAAAATGAATTTAAATCTACTCCCAATTTAAATTTATTAATTGCCGATTCGACTTTTTGTTGTATTAAATTAGTCATATCTCTAAGCGCAATTAATTTGTTCTTTTCGCCTCGAATATATTTTAAGATGTCATTCTTTAGTGGCTCACATTCATGATTTAACTGACTAATTGATGGTTGTGGTATAAACAAGTATGCGCCTTGATAGAATCTTCCACCATTTTTCCATGCATTCCTTAATTGTATTGAATCAATTATTCCATCGTAGTACATCGATGCCCCTACTTTTCTTGCCACATAAATTACGGAATTTAATAAATCTTGAAATGATGATGTATGAAGTTGTTGAACCATTTTAAAATCGATTTTAATGATATCAGGAGACAAAAATCGAAGTTTTTCTAAGTTAATTAACTTCTCATTTACGCTATTAATCGCAAATTTAATACCATATGTTTGATAATATGTAATTAAATTTTTTAGTTCTTTCTCAAAACCATAAAAAAGTTGATGTTGAAGAATAATGACAATTTTATTTAGTTGTATTCCCTTTTCTTCATATGATTGTAAAATCGATAAAAGATTTTCTGGGTCATCTGAAAGAAGCGCTGAAGGGTGACGATTAATAAAAATACCACCATCAAATTTAGATTGTACAACTTCATCGAGAGCTTGAATTAATATATGATTGTCAACCTCTAATAAGTAGTCATCTGGCACCAAATCATTTGCAAAGAAGAATTCAAGGCTGTGTAAATTTTCAAGTTTAAGTCTACCAACAACCTCTACTCCTACACAATTTTGTGTATCGGCTCCATATATTGGTTGAAAATATGGTACGACTTTATCTAAGTTACTTATTACGTCTAAAGGATCCATTTTGAACCTCCTTCTAGAATGGGTATTGATGTAAGGACTGTCCTCCATCCATTGTAAAACAAGAACCATTAATATAACCAGCCTCATTTGAAAATAAATATGCACAAAGTCCCGCTATTTCTTCCGGAGTACCCAATCGGCCTAGTGGTACACTTTGTATTGTGCGGTTTTCTAATTCATCAGAAAGCCATAGTTTGGCCGCACCACCTGTTCGCTCAATAGGTCCAGGAGCGATCGCATTGACTCTAATTCCATATTTCCTACCCCACTCAACGGCTAATGTTCTTGTCATAGCAAGAACACCAGCTTTAGCTGATGCTGAGTGAATGACTCCAGGACCCGCATCCCAAGCATATGTAGCAATAATATTTGTAATTGCACCTTTTATTTTATGTTGTATCATATACCGTCCAACTTCAGAACTACAATAAAAGGTTCCATTTAACACTATATTTATAACCGTGTTCCAACCGTTTACAGACAAATCCTCTGCAGCACAAATAAAATTACCAGCTGCATTATTTACTAAGAAATCTATCGTTCCAAATGTTTGATCAACTTCATTTACCATATTTTTAATTAATTCAGGATCCCGTACATCCATAGCTATTGGTAATACTTGACCATCAAATTGTTCAATTTCTTCCTTTGCACTATTTAATTTTTCTAAATCTCTTCCGACAATAACCACCCTTGCACCTTCCTGTGCAAAACGCATAGCCATTGCTTTCCCCATCCCACTAGAGCCACCAGTAACGATCACAACCTTATCCTTCACTCGTATCACTCCCTTTGTATTCTATAGTTTAACAACTTTTTGTTATTTTGAGAATATTTTTAACAATTAAACTATTTAATATAGTATGTAGTATTTATTTCTTTAAAAAGGTCGGGGGACAATTGAAAATAAAACTTATATTATTTTTTTTACTATTAATTTGTACAATCTATTATTCAGTCTATGTTGAGCCAACATCAATTCGAACTAAGAATTTAACCTTTTCAGACAATCGGTTAAATTCGAATACTACTATTAAATTAATACAAATCTCTGATACTCACTTTAATAATAAAAAAGATTTAGAGCGATTTAAAAAGGTTGTAAATAATATAAACCAAATGAAGCCTGATTTTATACTATTTACTGGGGATTTGGTTAGTGATATACGAAAGTTTTCTTACAAGCATGAAGTTATTCAGCTTTTAAAAGAACTTAACCCAAAAATAGGAAAGCTTGCAATATACGGTAACCATGATCATGGAGGTTATTTTACTGAACAATACGAAGAGCTGTTAACCCAAAGCAATTTTATATTGTTAAAAAACGAAGAAAAAACTTATTTCGTTCAAAAACAAAAAGTTTCATTTATCGGTCTCGATGATTATATGCTAGGAAACAAACAATATAATGACATTTTAGAACGAATTCAAAAAAATAGTTATACAGTTGTACTAGCACATGAACCTGACATTGCTGATTTGACGAAAAACTATCCGATAAATCTTCAGCTCTCTGGCCATAGCCATGGCGGACAAATTTATTTACCTTTATATAAGTCCTTTATAATGCCTCCATATGCAAAGAAATACAACCGAGGTGTTTACACCCTATCAAGTAAATTTAATAGTCATTTAGTCGTTTCAAATGGAATTGGAACAACTAAACTACCAATTCGCCTATTTACTCCACCTGAAATAGTATCAATTGAAATTACAAGCCAATTTAAAAAGTAATAATGACCAAGAATTATAATTCCTCACAGTTCTCACACATACTAGGTTGGTTACCTATTTTTATGGGTACTTGCTCAATTATTTTAGTACCCCATACACTAATATTAAAGACAAGAGAGGAGGTTAAATATATGAATTATCAATATCACCCTAATTTAAATCATTATTATAGAGAAGATCATGCTCCATCCTACTACTATGATCATAACGAACAACGCTTTGTTCCTTTTTTCCCATTTTTGCCAATAATAGGAGGATTAGCGGGATTAGCAGGCGGATTCGCGTTAGGTGCACTAGCATTTAGACCACCTTATTATCCGCCTTACGGATCTTTCCCACCATATCCAGCATATCCTCCGTACGGTGGTGGGTTTGGTGGTGGGTTCGGTGGTGGGTACCCGGGATACCAACAACCTTACCCACCTGTAAATCCTGGTGCTTATTTACCTAGTAATGCGGGATTAAATACACCAGGTAATATAGGACCCTATCCATACTAATTAAATAAAAAAGCTAGTCGTATTAATGAATATTATTTCGATTAGCTTTTTATTATATAACCACTTCTCTAGATTTGATTTGAAAAAATTTAAACTAAAGATATAATATACTCATATCTATTATTTTTTGGAGGTAACCAAGAAGCATGAAATCGAAAGAACCTAGCCTGAATAAACTAAATTTTACAAATGAAGAAATTTTTCAGGCAATATTTGTTGTAAATAAACATGCTAAAACAGCACTTGAACCAAGTGAACTATATTCACTAAAAAGACAAGCTATATTAAAGCTTATTGATAAAGGAATTGCTAAGAAAGTTGGATTACATTTTTCAAATAACCCCAAGTCAAGTAAACAACAATCTGATGTGTTGATTGCTTGTGGAGATTTTTTCTTTCATATACCACCGTTAAAAGAAGACTTTAAACTTCTCCCGCATTTAGGAATATTAGAAAATACTCACCGTAACCCAAAAGTATCCATGTCATTAAGCTATGCAAAAAAAATACTTCATCATTTCTTAGGTATTCAAAACGTTAAATCTGAAAAAAATCTTTTTAAAAACGGATCTAACTACCGAAGAAATACCCCAGGGCAATTTTTAAGAGCTTCTTCATTTCTAAATAACTCTACATTTACTTTTCCGAGTGAACCAATTCGTAAAAATAAAGGTAAGCAAGAGAAATAAGTTGAAACAAATCTTACTAAAATAACATTAATATAGATTAAATGGGAAGATTAAAGACATTTTAAATTAAATGGTTTTTAATCCTTCCTTTTTTTATTTGAATGTACCGAAATTCAGCTTGAAAGTTTTTATTGGTGATTCATATTTTTCCCTTGATACATATAATTTCCCTCTCATATTTTAGTAGATTTGTCTCACCTATTACCTGGGGCAAGCATACTATATTAATAGGGGGTGATTGATATGTTCGGTAATAATAACTTACAAGATATTATTCGTTATGTTGCTGGGTTCTTATTTGCACTTCAATTGTTACTAAATTCTTTTGGGTTTAAATTCCTAAATAATGAACAAATTGATGCTGTAATTAATATAATTTCATTCCTTTTCATTTTATACTTCGGTGCTAAGCATAATTATTTAGGTAAAAAAGGACAAGCTCAAAAGGCTGTACTTCAAGAAGCTGGATTAGAAAAAACAAATAAGCAGACAAATTCAGATCAATAGATTACTTTATGTCTACTTTTTAATAGATTAGATTACAAATTTAAAGATTTGGTTTGAGAGTGATTAAACATTGATTCACTCTCTATTTTTCGAGTCGAATTTATGCTACTTTTTAAGTAATATTTTCTATTTTTCTCTATTTTTCTTCATATATTGATTTTAATTTTAGTAATCATATGGACTTTGTTATACATTGTAGAATTATTTTAAGTAGATTAGGTAGGAAAAATTTAACTTTGTATTGAATGTTCTAAAAACACATATTTTTCAGGAGGATCTCAAATGTCAGTAATTTTTACAAGTAAAGACATTTCAAAGAAATTAAAAATAGGTAAATCTCGTGTAAGAGAGATTAGTAAAGAACTAGAAAAGAAAGAATATCATTTTACAAAGAACCAAGATACTAGGATCTATAATCAAAACGATTTCGAATTATTTCAAATGATTATTAAAGAGTACCAAAAGAATGAAAATCTTTTACAATCAGTTGAATATGCTTTAAATAACCAGTCAGTTCTAAGTCAATCTGAAGTTCATGTAATCGAAACACCTTCAATTGAGAATGAAATTACAGAAAAAAATACTGAAATCGTTACAAATAACACCCCGAATATTCCTCTAGAAAATAACATACATAAAAATTTTGACATGAAGAATGACATGGAACTAATTGAAGTACAAAAGAACGATATTGTTGAAGTAGCAGATTCCCATATTGAAACAATTGATTCGGAATTAATCCATCATTCACTTTTACAAGAAGAAGCACCTTTAGAAGCGTCTAGATTCCAAGTAGAATCAATCGAAGTAGCAGAGATAAGTCAAATAACTTCACAAGATACAAAACATTTAGAAGAATCCCTTTCTCAACTAGAAACAATTGATGAATTCCAAATGGAGCAAACTTTTTCACAAGATACTGAGAAGTTTGTAGAATCCGTATCACAATTAGAAATAATTGAAGAAGTCGTAATAGATCAATCTATACAAAAAGAAGAAGAGAAAGTTACAGTATCTGGTGCAACATCAATGCAAACAGATGAAAACTCTGAGGATGAAGAAGTCCAACAATATCGTTTTGAAGAAATGACTGTTGAACAAGTTCTTGAGGAGAATAAAAAACTACCAGATGAAGTAGTTCTTTCTAAATTAAATGGATCAAACGTAGTAACTGAAACTATTGTTTCAAAAGAAAATGTTACTACTTTTGTACCGACAAATTCTAATCAAATTATGTTTGAAGAGTTTATGTCTCAAATTACGAATCTAGCATATCAAAATGAACAGATTCTAACTCAAAATCAAACGCTAATTAAACAGAACTTGGAGAAGGATCAAAAGTTAGAAAAAATATTATATTCAGTTGAAGAAAAAAGTGAAGAGCTTCAAGGGTTAGCAACAGTAATTGAAGAAAAAGATGAAAAATTAGAGCAAATGTTTGAAGAAATTAAAACAAAAGAATCTGGTCGAGATGCTCAACTAATGAGGATGATTAGAGAATTACAAGAAACAAAGAAGATGGTAGCTGCCTCAAAAGAAAGAGACTGGAAGAATGCAATTAAATCACTCTTTTTTAAACCTAAGTCAGTAAAATAATTTGTTTATTATTTAGCACTTATTACTATTTCATGAGTTATAAATGAACGTTAAATTTAAAGATTATTAGTTTGAAAAGAGAAGGGAATTATCCCTTCTCTTTATTCTTTCATTCATTGTACCTCTTCACTCTGTTCTTGATGATATGCTGGTAATATAATATGAACTTCAGTACCTTTTCCTTCTTCACTTAAGTACTCTATCGTTCCCTTATGGGCTTCGATGATACTAAAGGTAACCATTAGTCCTAGACCTGTTCCTTTTTCTTTTAAAGAATAAAAAGGTTGTCCTAAACGGTCCAATTGTGCTTTCGACATACCTACTCCATTATCTTTAACAACAATTCGTATGTACTCTCGATCTCTTACCTTCTCTATATTTGCTTCTATCTTAATATAGCCTTTCGTGTCCTTTATAGCTTCTACACCATTTTTTAGTACATTAATGATCGCTTGTTTAAGCTTAGCACGATCTCCGACAGTATACATATCCTCATTTACATTTACTTGTAAGAAAGCACCCTGCAGTGAGGCATAACTTGACATTAATGTTGTTACTTCATTCAATTGTTCTGTCATATTGATTATTTTCTTTTCTTCAATCTGAGGTCTAGCTAAGTTTAAATAATCCGAAATGATATTTTCTGCCCGGTCTAGTTCAGCTAATACAAGTTTCATATATTCTCTATTCGTTCCACTTTCTTGATTCTCAATTAACTGAATGAAACCCCTTACAACCGTTAATGGATTTCTAACTTCATGAGCTACACTCGCCGCAAGTTCACTCACCATATTTAATTTCTCGGATTTCTGCATTTGAACACGAATTTCAGCATTTTCAAACAAAAACTCTCTTAAATAAACATGAAACAGCATTGTAATTGTTAAAACAGTAAAAAATATGCACGCCGAAAAAATTGTCTGATCTGATTGGTACTCTTTTATACCATTTACCGTTGCTTCATAATAAAGCAAACAGACCATGCTGAACGAAAATAAAATTGGCATTAAAATACTTAAGGCAAATTTCTTTCGTTTAGAAAAACTAACCCAATGCGGTGAAACAATAAATGGTAAAATACATGAAATCACTTCAAAAGGAAAAGATTTCAAAGATGCTAAACCATATAGCAAATACACAAAAACTGCTTTCGTTAAAATAATAATCGTTCCGATCAATCTTCCACCATATAAAATAGATGAATAGATTAATAAAATACTAAAAGTAATAGCCATGCCTTTACTAATGTGAATTGGGTAAAGCAAGCAAATAAAAATATTAAAAAAAGTTAGCAATCCAACTAATATTCTATTTTGTTTCGGGCTTGTATTGTGGTATCTACTAAGCCAGAACATTTCGTATAAAAAGACCGGAATGATTATGATTGCAAATTGAATTAATAAATCTTTTAATTGCAGCATTAAAGTGTCCCCCACCCCTTCTTTCAACAAATTATAACATAGTTATTTAAACTTCTAATTATTAATACAAAAAATTCGAAAAAAACATTTCTACATAGTACGTCACATTATTACAAAGTATTCTAAAATATAAGAAAAGTCGTCAAGCTTAAGTGCTTAACGACTTAAAACCATCCTTTTCTTTTAAAAAATATGTACATTAGGATCGTAACAAATCCCATTAAAATTAAGATAAATAAGTATCCATATTTCCATGTTAATTCTGGCATATAATGGAAATTCATTCCATATAAACCTACGATAAACGTCAGTGGTAAAAAGAAAGATGATATGATTGTTAATGTTTTCATAATATTATTCATTTTTTCTGAGCTTAATGAAAAATAGCTTTCTCGAATATCGGAAGCTAAATCTCGATTCGTCTCAATCATATCCGAAAGCTTCATTAAATGATCGTGTATATCTTCAAAATAAATTCGATGTTCAGATATATCTTTAAATCGATTCGAGTTAAGGATTCGATATAATAAATCACGAGTTGGTAAAATCGTTCTTCTTAATTTCGATAAATCCGATTTAATATCATATAATCTTTCTACAGCATTATTTACTTGTTTCTTTAATGGATCAATTTCTAGGTCTGATAGTTCATCCTCCAAACGATAAATTAGTGGAAAATAACTATCTACAAGCTCATCAATAATTCGATGAGTTAAATGAAGAGGACTTTTCGAAGCCCGACGATCTGACTTTATATTATCTAAAACTAGTTGTACAGTGGCACTTTTATGGATATGAAATGTGATGACATAATGATCACTTACAAAAATATCCAGTTCCGTCTCCTCTAAGTCTAATTTATTTAATTCGTGCAAAATTAAAAAATGATATCCTTCATAATAGTCAAGTTTAGGTCGTTGTACATATTCCAAACAATCTTCAATCGCTAATGGATGAAAATTAAATTCAGTTGATAAAAGTTGAATCTCATCTTCGGTTGGTTCATTAATATCTACCCAATACCATAAGTATTTATTTGATTTTGCATCGGCAATTGTTATATTTCGATCGATTACTTTATTTTTAGTTATTCCTATTACTTGTAACAAGTTTTTACACACCTTCTTTAGGCAATCAAATTATTTCACTACTAAATACTTTTTTTATTATATGGTAAAATGAAGGAAATTTCATTGAATAGTTCGATTAAAAAGTTTTAATTTTAATATAAAAATAATAAGTTGAGGGATTTAAAATGAACAGATATATAAACGAAAGTGTAAAAGAAATACAAATCTCTGGTATTAGAAAATTTGCCCAAAAAATTGAAAAATATGACAATGTCATTGCATTAACATTGGGTCAACCTGATTTTTCAACTCCAGCACCTATTAAAGAAGCTGCTATTCATGCAATTAATCAAAATCATACAGTCTATACTCCGAATGCAGGACTGCCTGCACTTAGAAATGCTGCTTCTAATTTTTTAAAGAAAAAATATTCTTTAACATATGATCCAACGAACGAAGTAATCGTTACAGTAGGGGCTAGTCAAGCACTCGATGTTACATTTAGAACGATCCTTAACGATGAATGTGAGGTTATTCTTCCTGCACCAATCTACCCTGGCTATGCACCAATTATTCAAACATGTGGTGCAAAACCAGTTTTTGTAGATACATCTAATAGTGGTTTTAAAATTACA
Organism: Gottfriedia acidiceleris; assembly: GCF_004138285.1. Taxonomy (GTDB): domain Bacteria; phylum Bacillota; class Bacilli; order Bacillales; family Bacillaceae_G; genus Gottfriedia; species Gottfriedia acidiceleris_A. Next base: position 226,908 of record NZ_SCFN01000004.1, read on the forward strand.
CCTGAATTATTGGAAGAACAGATCACTGAAAAAACACGATGTATTGTTTTACCTTATCCAAATAACCCAACAGGCGTCACATTAACGAAAGAGGAACTTGAGAATTTAGCTAACTACTTATCTCAGAAAGATCTATTCATTATATCAGATGAAATATATAGCGAACTGACATATGGTACTACTCATACTTCTATTGCAAGTTACCCTGGAATGAGAGAAAAAACAATTGTCATAAATGGTCTTAGTAAATCACATTCTATGACTGGTTGGAGAATTGGTTTTATCTATGCGCCTGCTTACTTAGCTCAGGAAATCTTAAAAGTGCACCAGTATAACGTATCATGCGCTACATCAATATCTCAATATGCAGCAATTACAGCATTAACTGATTGCATTGATTCTCCGATCGAGATGGCAAAGGAATATAAAATAAGACGTAATTATATGATTGATCGATTAGAAAAAATGGGTCTACCTTGTATTAAGCCAGAAGGTGCATTTTATTTATTCCCATCAATTAAAGAATTCAATATGCCTTCCATGGAATTCGCACTAAATCTAGTAGAAAAACATAATCTGGCGGTTATTCCTGGAGAAGCTTTTTCTGAATATGGAGATTCATATATTCGATTATCTTACGCTTATTCAATGAAAGAACTAGAAATTGCATGTGATCGATTAGAAGAGTTTGTAACTAGTCTTAGAAATTAAACTAAAAAAGCAGGGGTGGATTTCTTGATCCTCCCCTGCCTTTTTTATCTAGCTTGTATTACTCTTGTTTTGAATAACAAGTCCTGAATTGTTTTATGATCTTTTCTAAATAACATTAAATAGACATTAGCTATTAATGGTACACCTAAAAGTAGAACTGATATTCCTGCTATAAAGATAAAACGAATGAAAAATAGTATCATTGTCGTTTCTTCATAATTATCTTTTATCATTTTAATAGCTAAAAATCTTTGACCAAATGTCATCCCTTTATTAAATTGTGGAACAACTACAAATAATATGATCATAATAATTGAAATAACGATTAAATCGACAGTTGAATTTCCTGATGTAGAATTAAAACGACTTAATATCTTCTCAGGGTTCATTGTAATAATAGCGATAATCATCCCATAAGCTACTGAAACAATAAACGTATCGAATAAAAATGCACTTAATCGTTGATAAAACTTTGCAAGTTGAAAATTCTGCACTTGTTAACCTCTATTCATTAAATTATTGAATGTGGTGAGACGGATCGTATAAAGTATAAAGTGCTTGCGTTCCTTTTTCATCTAAACCATTTTTAGACAGTTCATCGTAGCATTTTTTTGCAAGTAAAAGTCCTGGTAGATTTAATTCCATCTTTTCAGCTTCTTCAATTGCGATTCCCATATCTTTTATAAAATGTTTAATATAGAATCCTGGCTCGAAATCGCCTCTTAAAACGCGAGGTGCTAGATTAGATAATGACCAACTACCTGCTGCACCAGTAGAAATACTTCCTAATACTTTTTCACCGTCTAATCCTGCTGCTGAAGCATATGCAAGGGCCTCACAAACTCCTAACATACCTGAAGCTATTGCAATCTGATTACACATTTTTACATGTTGCCCACTACCAGCTTTTCCATGATAAGCAATATTTTTTCCTAAAACATTAAATAATGTGGACATTTTGTGAAAAGTTTCTTCTTCTCCACCAACCATAATCGCTAATCTAGCTTCTTTTGCCCCTAAATCCCCACCTGACACAGGTGCATCTAATGATGACATACCTACTGATTTTGTTAGCTCATCAATTTTTTTGGCTAAAGTTGGTGTTGAAGTTGTAAAGTCGATAAATGTAGTCCCTTTTGAAGCCGATTGGATGATCCCATTATCGCCAAAATATACTTCCTCTAAGTCACTTGGATAGCCGACCATCGTACAAATAACCTGACAATTTGGTGCTAATTCTTTAGGTGTATCATACCAAGTTGCACCTAAATCAATTAACTCATTTGCTTTTTCTTTTGTACGGTTGTAAATATGTAATTTTGCACCTGCATTGATTAAATGCTTTGCCATACTTTTACCCATAACGCCAATTCCGATAAATCCAACTTGTAAATCTTTTAAATTAATTGCTTCCATATTACACACTCCTCTATTATTATCCATAAATAAACTAACATAAAAAATATTAATAAAAAAGCTTGAGCTACTCTTATAAAAAAATAAGCAAACTAAACCTTATTTCAAATTAAATTTAGGTTATTTCAACACTAATTTGTTGACTCTAATAATGGAACTATCTATATTAAAAAAGTACATAAAAATGTATCTAATGCACCTAATTTTTGGAGGTATTTTCATATGAAAAATGAACAATTTTTTGAAATGATTAAAGAACGAAACTCTACTCGAGTATTCGATTCTTCTACTGAAATCAGTAGTAGCGAAATTACTGAACTTCTTGATGCTGCAATGACTGCACCATCTGCTTGGAATTTACAACATTGGAAATTCGTTGTATTCCATGGTGAAAACGCGCAAGGTAAATTATTACCTGTTGCATATAACCAAGGTCAGATTAAAGATGCTTCATGTGTAATTGCTGTATTAGCCGATACACAATCAGCAAAAAATGTTGATTTAGTTTTCGGACCTGCAGTGGAAGCTGGTTTTATGACCCAAGAAGCAAAAGACAAATTAAAAGCAAACGTTGAAAATGCTTATGCAACAGAGCAACGTAATCGTGAACAAGGTATCTTGAATTCTTCTCTTGCTGGTATGCAATTAATAATGGCTGCTTCTGCAAAAGGTTGGAACACTTGTGCAATCGGCGGATTTAACGAACAAGCATTTAAAGAAACTTTCTTAACTGATGATCGCTATATTCCAACGATGTTGATTGCCATTGGTAAAGAAAAAGTACCTGGACATCATACAACACGTTTTTCTGCAAAAGAAATGTCTATTTGGATTTAATCGAATATGAATAGTAAAAGGGATTCTGACAAAAGTCGGAGTCCCTTTTATGTCATTACGATTAATTAACAATGTTGTTCAACAGTAATGATTAACTTCTTAAGTAATTCTAGAGAAGAATCAATTGCTAATGAATAATATCTATGAGTGCCTTTTTGCTCAATTTGTACTAAGTGATTATCACGTAATATCTTTAAATGATGTGATATAGCGGGTCTAGATAATGAAGTTTTTTCTGTAATTTCATTAACAGTTAGCGCTTCGCCCTCTGATAACATTAAAATGATATCCTGTCTGTAAGGATCGCTTAACGCTTGGAACAAGGGAATACATTCTCTAAATACCTCAATTGCTTCTTTACTCAAATCTTCCACCTACTTTTATTATCCAAAAATAATCTTATTCGTTTAATAATTTAAACATACACTAAATTAAAGAAGCGAATTTGTCAACAGTAGGAACTTTTCGAGTCGGTTTGTCATCATACTGAATATATATAATCTTAAAAATAAAACAACAGGTTTCCCTGTTGTTTTAAATTAGATGCTATTTACTAAGTTAACAACCTCTTCAGCTGTAGACATAGATAAAGCTTTTTCAGCTAATATCTCCATCTCTGCTTTAGAAAGTTTAGCCATTTGACTACGAGCAGGTAGGATTGAAGTAGCACTCATAGAGAATTCATGTAAGCCTAATCCAACAAGTAATGGAATAGCTAATGCATCTCCAGCCATCTCTCCACACATTCCAGCCCATTTACCTTCTTTGTTTGCAGCATCAATCACCATTTTAACTAATCTTAAAATAGATGGGTTATATGGTTGATATAAATATGAAACCTGTTCATTCATGCGATCCGCAGCCATTGTATATTGGATTAAATCGTTTGTCCCGATACTAAAGAAGTCAACTTCCTTAGCGAATACATCTGCTAGAACAGCAGAAGCAGGGATTTCTACCATCATACCAATTTCGATATTGTCTGAGACTTGAACATTTTCTTTTAATAACTGTTCTTTTTCTTCTAATAAAACAGCCTTTGCAGCTCTGAACTCATCTAAAGTTGCAATCATCGGGAACATAATTTTTAAATTACCATATATACTAGCACGAAGTAATGCACGTAATTGAGTACGGAATATTTCCTTCTGATCTAAACATAAACGAATCGCTCTATATCCTAAGAATGGATTCATTTCTTTTGGTAAGTGTAAATAAGATAATTCTTTATCTCCACCGATATCTAGTGTTCTTACTACTACCGGTTTATCACCCATACTTTCAAGAACTGATTTGTATGATTCAAACTGCTCTTCTTCTGATGGGAAGTTATCGCGTCCCATATATAGGAACTCAGTACGGTAAAGGCCAACACCTTCACCTCCATTATTGATAACGCCTTCTACATCATTTGGTGTACCGATGTTAGCTACTAACTCAACATGATGTCCATCTTTAGTTACAGTTGGTTCATTTTTCAGTTTAGCCCATTCAACTTTTTGAAGCTCGAATTTTTCTTTTTTAGCTTTATATTCTTCTAATTCTTCATTAGAAGGATCTACTATTACATGACCATCTAATCCATCAACAATGACCATTACGCCATTTTCGATTTTACTAGTTACTTCTTTTGTCCCTACAACAGCAGGAATTTCAAGAGAACGAGCCATGATCGCTGAGTGAGATGTACGACCACCAATATCAGTTGTAAAACCTAAAGCATATTTACGGTTTAATTGTGCTGTATCAGATGGTGTTAAATCTTCTGCAATAATAATTACTTCTTCAGTAATATTAGCAGGGTTTGAAATCGTAACGCCTAAAAGATGCGCCATTACACGTTTCGTAACATCGCGGATATCGGCAGCACGTTCCTTCATATATTCATTATCCATGCTTTCAAACATTTGAACGAACATTGAAGCAACTTCATTCATAGCAAAATCAGCGTTGACACTTTCAGACTTAATTTTATCTTTAACTGGGTTAACTAGCTCTGGATCATTTAAAACTAAGATGTGCGCAGAAAAGATTGCAGCTTTATCTTCACCAAGTTCAGCATTCGCGTGATCACGAATTTTTTCTAATTCAGTGTTAGAAACTTGAATTGCATCGTCAAGTTTAGCAATTTCAGCATCAACATCTGAAATTTGTTTTTTAACAATGTTTAATTCAGGATTTTCTAAGCGAAATGCTTTTGCAATTGCAATTCCACTAGAAGCGGCAATACCTTTAATATGTAAAGACATTATTCGCCTAAACCTTCTTTTTTCATTGTATCTTCGATTGCAGAAAGAGCTTGTTCTGCATCTTCACCGTTAGCGCTAATTTTGATCTCAGTTCCTTGTTGAATTCCTAAAGACATTACACCCATGATTGATTTTAAGTTAACTGTTTTACCATTATATTCAAGATTGATATCAGAATTAAATTTACCTGCTACATTTACTAATAATGTTGCTGGACGAGCGTGGATTCCAGAATCAGCTGTTACTTTAAAAGTTTTTTCCATAATAATTTATCTCCTTTGTGATTAAATCTACATTTTTGGTATAGACGTTTGGCCTACTATAAATATTCTATTAAAAGGGGTGCATAGTGTCAACTATACTACCCCTTTTAAAATCAAACATTTTTCGTCTATTTAATTAGATTTATTTAATCTTAATGATGCCTACTTCACCTTTTGATTGCTTACCTGGTTTTTCAATTACAACTTGTTGTCCTTCAGTTAAGTTTGTAAATACAACAGGTGTAATTGTAGAAGGTGCATTTTCACGAATAAAGTGTAGATCAATTTTAACTAATTGTTGACCTTTTGTTACTTTCTCACCTTGTGATACCAATACTTCAAAGCCTTCACCATTTAGTTTTACAGTATCGATCCCAATATGGATTAAAATTTCTTTTCCACCATTTGATAAGATACCAATCGCATGTTTTGTTGGGAATACATTTACAATTTCACCATCAACTGGAGATACAACTGTACCTTCTGAAGGAATAATCGCAAATCCATCACCCATCATTTTTCCAGAAAATACCTGATCTGGTACTTCTGTAATTGGGATTATTTCCCCTTCAATTGGATTAATAATCGTTTCTTCAATAGTAGTATCTACTGCTGAAGCTGTTTCTTTATGTGCCTCTTGACTAACAACCGGTGTTTTTCCAGTCATAATGTCTTTAATTTGTGATTTTAATGTATCTGATTTAGGTCCAAAAATTGCTTGAATATTATTTCCAACTTCAAGAACTCCAGCGGCACCTAATGCTTTTAAACGATCTTTATTTACTTCATCTTTTGAATTTACTTGTACTCGTAATCGTGTGATACATGCATCTAATGAAGAGATATTACTTTTTCCACCTAAAGCTTGTAAAATTTCATATGGTAATTCATTAGCTGGAGTATTACTTGTAGTATCTTCAGCGATTGCATCTTCACGTCCTGGAGTTTTTAAATTCCATTTTCTAATTGCATATCGGAAACCGAAGTAGTAAATCACTGCTAATACTAAACCGACGATGATTACCCACCACCAGCCAGTTCTATTCGGTAGAACACCGAATAATAAGTAGTCGATTAGACCACCTGAGAACGTCATACCAATTTTAACATTTAATAATTGCATGATCATAAATGATAAACCAGCAAAGATAGCGTGAATTCCAAATAATACTGGAGCAACAAATAAGAATGAGAATTCAATTGGCTCTGTAATACCTGTTAAGAATGAAGTTAACGCTGCTGATGCTAAAATACCACCAGCAATTTTTTTATTTTCAGGTTTTGCTTCATGATACATAGCTAGTGCAGCAGCAGGTAGACCAAACATCATGAATGGGAATTTACCTACCATGAATGTACCAGCAGTTAATTTTACTCCGTCTTTTAATTGAGCGAAGAAGATTTTTTGATCCCCGTGTACAACCATACCAGTTTTATCAGTATATGAACCAAACTCAAACCAGAAAGGTGCATAGAAAATATGATGTAAACCAAATGGAATTAATGAGCGCTCAATAACACCAAATATGAAGGCTGATAAAGTTAAGTTCGCATCAATCATAGTATGTGAAAATGTGTTTAAACCGTGCTGAATTGGCGGCCAAATAAAGCACATTAAAATACCAAGTAATACTGAAAACGCTGCTGTAGCAATTGGTACAAAACGTTTACCTGCAAAGAAACCTAAGTATGATGGTAAATCAATTTCAAAAAATTTATTGTAAGCCCATGCAGCTAAAATACCAACTATAATACCACCAAATACACCAGTTTGCAGTGTAGGAATACCTAATACAAACGCATATGATGGATCATCAAATTTTGCAATATTTAATACTTTATCTAAAACAACAAAATGTCCAACATCTTTGAACACACTCATTGTTTTATTCATAATCAGGAATCCAACGATAGCTGCTAAACCTGCAACCCCTTCTCCTCCTGCTAAACCAACGGCAACACCTACTGCAAATAATAATGACAGATTACTAAAAATGATGTCCCCAGATTGTTCCATAACTTTTGCTACTAGTTGGAACCAGTGCGCGTCAAGAAACGGTAAATACTTTAATGTTTGTGGATTTTGAAATGCATTACCGAATGCAAGTAACAATCCAGCAGCTGGTAAAATTGCAACTGGCAGCATAAGCGCTTTACCAACTTTTTGTAAAACTCCAAAGATTTTCTTAAACATTGTCTTCCTCCTTTTATCCAAACAAAAAAGGCATGAGCAGAAAAAATGAGATTATTGAATCCTGGATATAGTTTCCCCTACCCAAGTATAATAATTCACATTTTTTCAACTCATGCCTGATCGAATCAGTAACACGTTTAATGTGTACAATATTCAATTATGTTTTTATATGATTTCGCTTTCATTATATCTATAGAATTTAAAAATTTCAAGCCAAATTACCTATTTTTTTTAATTATTTATTTACTATGTTAAAAAAGCGCTAATTTCTATTTAGGCTTCTTAAATTATTTCTTAATTTTACTTTGAACAAGTCGTTCTAAGTGTAAGGTTAAGTATATTACTTCAGCTTCACTTGCTTTTTTATTTAATGAAACTTGGATTGATTTTAATATTTTCCATGCTAAATCATAGCATACAGGGTATTCTTTTTTTAAGATTATGCCCAAAGCTGGTGACTCTTCAGATGAATTACCATGAAATATGCGGTCAATTAAAAATCGCAAATGGCGAACTAATCTTGAATAATGAATACTTTCTTTATCAATTTCAATTTGTAAATATTCTTCTATATAGATGACTAAATCTTTAATGATCTGAGAGAACTTATTTACATCCGATACAACTTCCATCGATAAATTACTAACGATATGAAGAGTTACAAATCCTACTTCTTCGATAGGTAAATTAATATCTATTTCTTTATTTATCAAATCAATAACTTCTTGTGCAATTTTAAAATACTCTGGATACATTGCTTTCGTTTCTTGTAGGAACGGATTATCAACATTATAACCTTCTCTAATACGTTTAATTGCAAATATTAAGTGGTCTGTTAACCCAATATGAATTTGCTCATTTAAAGTACATCCTGTTCTTTCAGAAATTAAATAAATCGCTTGTTGCAGCGTACCCATTAATTTTTCATCCATAAAGTTAATTAATGATTTATATTGTTTTTGTTTTTGTTCATCTTTTAAGATAAACATTTTTTCTACTACACCTTCGGAAATTAAGTCTCCTCTAGTTTTATTAAAACCGATGCCTTTACCCAACAAAACTACTTCGGTATGATCGGGATTTTTCGCTATTAAAACATTATTATTAAGAACTTTTTTGATTGTATAGCATACTGACATCTCTGACATTTTTTTTATCACCCCCAAGTTTAAAAAATCGCTTTTATATCATAACATAATTTTTCTGAAAAAGTTAAAACACAGTTTAAGTTTCATAAATTAATCATATTTTTTTGATTATCTATTATAGTAGGATAGAATATAAAAGTATAAATATTAATTGAGTAGGTGTTAAGAACAATGATTAAGTTATTTGTTAGTGACCTGGATGGGACGATGTTTCACCAAGGTCAACTATTTGAACATGATGTAGAAGCATTAAAAAGCCTTTTAGATCGCGGTGTTTTATTATGTTTTGCTTCCGGACGTTTAGATTATGAAATCGTAAAAATTATGGAAAGCTTAGAAGGAAATTTTCACCGTATTAGTATGAATGGAACTTATATTTATTCAAATGATGGCGAAGCATTGTTAGATGCAACATTCCATCCGAGTGTAATCGATAAAGTTTATGATATGATTTCACACGATAAATTTTTAATCTATGTAGCTGATAATTCAACATACTATATCGAAGAGAAAACTGATTTAGTTAGAGAAATTGAAAAGAACTCTAGCATGAATGCAGTTGAACTCAAAACACTTAAAACCGATTTAGGTAAATCGATTACACCAAAAAAATATGTAGTTTTAGGTGAAGATGAGGATTTACTTGAGCTACAAAAGGAATTACAAAAAGAACTACCTGAATTTGTGACTTCATTTATTTCTGCTAAAAATTGTTTAGATATCGTTCCAGTTAATGTAAGTAAAGGTTCAGCAATTCAAATACTAATCGAAAAATTAGGAATTAACCCTGATGAAATTGCTTGTATCGGTGATGCATACAATGATATCTCAATGTTTGAACTAACACCTAATAGCTTTGCAATGGAGAATGCTGACGATGAAGTTAAGAAATATGCTTCGTATATCGTTCCTTCTGTAGCCGATGCGGTTAAAATTGTTTTACAAATTAAGTAAGATGAAAAGGGTGCTTCGAGGGGCATCCTTTTTCTTTTTGAAATTATAATCATCATAAGTTTTGAAATTTTACCTATCCATGAGCTTCTTATGAGTAAGATATTTCATCTTTTTACTTTTTTTCCTTACTCATGAACCCCTTTTAAGCCTAACAAAAAATATAATTTAGAATCAATGATACTTAATTTGGTTTTAATTTTTAATCAAACAAATAAAAATTTTGTTGAAAAAGATTATATCAAAGAAAATAAAACCACTCGTATTAATATAATGTACCTCAATTGTAAGACCAATTGGAGGTGCATTACTCATTTACGAATGGTTTATTTATTTTAAGGGAAAGTTTGTATTTTGAAAAAAGTTAATCTAATTTTTTTACAAGAAGGGTGTTTAATCAATTGCCTCAATATGATAAGCACCCTTTTTGATTTTCCTTAAACTAATTTGTACTAATTTTACTTAAACATTTATAGTTTGATCGACATAACGCTTGTCCAGTCACTATAGATTTTTTTCGATCCAACAATTTTGAAAGAACGAACTTTGTAATAGTAAGTTTTACCTTTACTTAATCCATTATTTGTGTAAGATGTCGTTTTTACGTCGCTTAGGTGAGAATATGAACCTGTTTTTGATGTTGACTTAACAATTTCATAACCTGCAGCGCCTGACACACTTGACCACGTTAATTTAGCCGAAGATTTTCCGCTCTTTGTTGCTTTAAAATTTGATGGTTTAGCTGGAATTGCTACCCATTTAGCGTAAATCGTCGTGTTTGCTGTAACTCGATCCTTCGTAAAGTTCCAAGCTACTTTACCCGCAGCATCTTTGTACCATCCAAGGAATACAAAACCTTTTCTTGTTGGTGACGCTGGTTGGCTAATTGTTGAATTGTAATTTACTGTTTTTGAAGTAACTGAACTTCCTCCGTTACTGTTAAATTTAACAGTATACGTGTTAATGTTCCATTTTGCATAAAGCGTGATGTTGCCTGTTAATTTTAAAGAATTTCCTACTGGTGTTTTTAATGTAGCATCTTTGTACCATCCTGCGAACGCATAACCCGTTCTTGCTGGTTTTGGTAAATTAACGACGCTATTGTAATCTGCAGTTTGAGCAGGAACTGTTGAACCACCATTGCTTACATAGTTCACTTTATAAGAATTAATTTTCCACTTCGCATATAACGTTGTATTACTTGTTACTTTATCTGCTGCAAAGTTCCATGCTACTTTACCTTCAGCATCTTTGTACCATCCAACTAACGTGTAGCCTGTTCTGTTTGTTGTTGGTGCAGTGATCTCCGAGTTATATGTTGCAGTTTTGTCAGCAACTTGACTGCCGTCATTACTATTGAAATGAACAGTGTAAGAATTAATATCCCATTTCGCATAAAGGATCATATTGTCTGTTACTTTGTCAGTTGCAAAGTCCCATGGTGTTTTACCTTCAGCATCTTTATACCAACCAAGGAAAGTATAACCTGTTCTTGTTGGTTTTGTTTCATCAAGTAATGTGTTGTACTCAGCTTTCACTGATACGACTAGTCCAGCATCTTGTGTGTTATAAATGACCGTGTATTTCGCTGGTTTCCATGTTCCGTAAATTGTTTTTGCAGAGTAAATTGAATTCGTGAAATCCCATGGGATTGTGCAATCTTCATCTGCGAACCATTTTAAATCGTATCCGTGTACGGTTGGTTCTGTAATACGACGTACGACGATTTGGTCTTTTACTTCAAATGGCGCTTTTTCACCTTTTAGAACATAGTGAATGATGTTTCCGTTTACGATTTTTTGCGTCACTGTAACATCTGCATATTCATTTGCGCTAATGTTGATGGCAAATTCACCTATTTTTTTGAATACACTTTGATCAATTGTCAGCGTGCCATGTGCTGCATCGATTTTGTATTTTGTTGCATCGATCCCTGAGCCAGCCACTTTGATATTCGTAATGGCATTTGCCCAATCTTTGTCGCTAAATTCGAGTGTGATTTCATTGCCTAACGCATTATCCGTTGTATCGGCTGTTACGATTGATGTTGCTAAGGCGTATTTTGCATACAGTTTCATTGGTTTTGTCACAACGCTTGTGAAATCAAACGGCGTTGTTAACGCTTCGTCGCTGTACCATCCTATAAATTTGTATCCAACTTTTGTTGGGTCAGTTGGCTTCGTGACACGTGAGTCAGCGATTTGCGAATCGATTGCATCGCCTCCGTTTGTTTCAAATGTGACCGTGTAACCGATAATTTGGTCTGTCACCTGCGCGTCTAAATAGCCTTCTGACGCAATGTTTACATTGATTTTTTGTCCTGCTGTAAATAATGATTTATCAAGTGTAATTGACCCTTTGTGTGTAACAGGATCATACGCTAGTTTATAATCTGTCCCAACGTTTAGTGTTTTTGAACCAATGCTAACTGTCTTGATATTATTTCGCCATGTTCCGTCATCTGTAAAGGCTAACGTAATATCACTTCCAACCACATTTCCTACCACATCTTTTGTGACTTGCGGTGGTGCTTTCATCCAAGCAATGTAGTATGTTTCGTTGGTTTTCAATACCTTACCAGTTGCTGTTGAAATCGGTACATCTTGTCCGCTTGTTCCGGCCGCATCATAATAAAGAGTTGGCATCATTGAAAGGGTGCCGTTTGTTACTTTTTTTGCTGCTGTCAGCATATCAATCCCAAATACTCTCCCGTTGACTAGTTTGTCAATGAAGAATGTATCATTCGGTGTAATTAATGTGCCCCCATTTAAATCAATGTGTCGGCGGTAACCTAACTTCACATTTGGAATCGTGAGCGTGTCACCTGCGTTTGATGTTAGTGTCAGTTGATAGCCAGTTGAACTTGGCGCTTGACTAAATGCAAACTTTTCAGTTGGATGAGCAGTTGCATAAGCTTCTGTCGCTGTTGTAAACGTTAATGACCCACTACCGTCATGATTATCGACTAAATTATACGTACTTCGATCTAATGTAACCGTACTGTCTGTTGTTTCAAACGTGCCATCTGCTTTCATTTTTTTGTACGTTGCGTCAATTTTTGCAATATCACTCTTTGTTTTTAACCATGGTGTATTCGTTGTATAGTCTGGGAGTTTAATCGTAACTGGACCTTCACCCAGTATATTCCCAGCCAATTTATCGCCATCTGGTTTTGATACATCAACAGGTGAATTGTTTTGTGTGTAATTCACTTGCCACTTCGCCGCAACTTTTATGTCTGATGTATAGTTTTTATTTATTACATCCCAAAGGACATTTGTCATTTCATTCGTGATTGGATCAACAAGATACCAACCAACAAAATTATAGCCTGGTTTGACAGAAAGTGGATTACTTGCATTTGGCTGCGCGCTATTTGAAATTGTCGGGCTACTTGATGTTAGCGGTGACCCATATCGAGAAAAACTTGGTTTAAAGCCGAATGCGATTGGGTTAACCGCACTTCCACCTTTCGAATCAAATGTAATGCCATACCCAATTGCTTGCATCGCACTATACGTGCTATCTCCACCGATCGTAACGAGTGGGTAAATCGTCCCATCTACACCAGTTGAATTGATCTCAAATTTATACTGTTGTGGTAAATAGTTCGTTCCACCTGGATCAATCGCTGCATTATACGACGTTGTGGCATTCGGATCAAGTGTTGCATTTGTTTTAAATAAATCTGCTTTAAATGTAATTTTTCCCGGTTGTGAAATGTCGTAATACAGATTACCGTTTCCATCTTTTAGATTCGTAATATCGATTCCTGTTGCATACCCTCTTGTTTTGACAACGATTTTATTAATGCCATTTCGCCAATTTGCATCGTCAGCAAATGTATAGTTAAACGTGATATCGTTTCCGATATGCGCTTTTGCTGGATCTGTGACCATTGAAATAGTAGGAGTTGGAATCGGTACAGATGCAATGGTAAAGCTTTGCGTGACTAGTTGGTAGCCAGTCGCTGTGATGCGAACGGTGTACGTACCAGTCGTATTAAATAACGAACCGTGTAATGTTAGTTTAGCCGGTACATATATGTTTCCTAGTTGCGGATCAAACTTAGCATAGCCGGTTGTCATCGATACTGCTGGATCGTTTGTATTTGGTACGACTGCATTCGTTACGTCTGTATAGTTACCGCCTAATCCTAACTCAACCTTTGTAATCGCATTTCGCCAAACCACATCATCTAACATGACATTGCTTGTTGGGATCAACGAAACAGTTGAACCATTTTTCAAATCTTGTAAGGTTGGTAATTGTGTGACGGATGTTTTTTGCGCTGGACCTGCAAAATTCAGCTTTGTCATGACTTCCTTCAATCCATCATTTTTTGCAAGTGTGATGCTTCCACCATATGGCGTCGAAATTGTCGTATCATCTGTTACGTTTAGTTGCGCTACTGGTACTGTTTTCCCAGCGTCGATTGCACTTTGATTTTGTTTGCCAAAGTTTTTGAAGATGAAATAAAAGTCATTGTAATCAAGTCCAGCACCTAAATTTCCTGGTTTAATCCAGTAAATATCCGCACTTCTGTTATCGTTTAAATAAGCCGTTTTGCTAGCTGTCGTCGCTTTTACAGGATTCGAAGCCGATATCAGGTTATTGTAATTATAATAAGCTGTTATTTCAGCGATTAAGTCTTTCATATCAATAACATTGTCGCCATTTACATCACCACCTAATAAAAGTGGTGTGTTCATATTTGCGAAATTAAAGTACGTACCTGATTGATATCCGAATTTGTTGTAACCAATCACTGGCGTTGTTTGATAGCCTTTGAAGTGACCCGGCATATACGTTTCAATTGCATATGGTTTGTCACTTACTTTCATTGAAATCGAATACGCACCTACCGTTTGACCTTGGTATTCAACGGTGTTTGCGTTACTTGTGTTATCGGTTACATACGTATTACCATCAGCATCTTTTGCCGTAACGATCGCACCTGAATCCTTCGAAATATTCGCAAAACTTCCACTTAGGCTGTTTGCTCGGAAGCTTTCTGCAAACAGTCCCCCCGTCACTTGTGAGTTCGGTTGTTTGAGAAGTGGCATATTCGTTAAGAACGCAGGAATGACTGTGTCTTTTCCAGCCAATGTTAAGCTCGAATGTTCTACGTTGAAATCTTCGTCGATTGGGCCAACATACGCTTCATCATCTTTATACGTTAGATCAGCTTCTAAAATCTTCATGTCTTGCGTTAATGCACCTGCTTCAGAAATACCAGAAATGGTCACATCGATTGAATTTCTGCCTGTTTTTTGATCTAAATAAGGTTGACCAACTGTTAGTGTCGGTGTCACACCTTTACTACGTAAATAGTTACTATATTCGTCAGAAAGCTTAATATTCGAATATTCAAGGGTATTTCTAGCATTAATAGTAAACGTACCACCGGTCATGCCGATTCCATTTTTCGTCGCAAGCGACATGTTAAATGGTTTTTTCGGTTCAACGACTACGTTTCCTTTACTTTCTAGTGCTGGGTCCACACCTCCAGAAGTTGTGACGGTTACGTACGGCGAACCTTTTTTGATCACGTAATACTTTTTCTTCCCTGTATACCAGTCGCCTGCTCCAGCAAAGTCTTGTGGATAGATGACAAACTTCATACCACTCGCTTTAATGTCATCAGGCTCTAAGCCGAAACTGAAACGACCGTCTCCATCCGTTCTGAAAGTTTGTGTGACAAACGGACCATCTTGATAACCATACACAGTGTTCTGTCCTTGATTGACAGGTGCAGGTTGCTTCGTATCGATATCTTTTAACGTCGTTTCGCCATTATTTTTCATGACATCAATATTTGAGTCATAAACGGTACCATAGAACTTCTTCACCTCTTGACCAGGATTGTATCCGGTTGGGTCAATTTCATAAATACCCGGTTGCGAATCACTATCCATCGTTAAGGTAGGTGCTTGATAGTCTACGTAAAGCGTGTCTTCTTTTGTAAATTTTTTTCCATCTTTGTCTGTTGCAATCATCTCAACGGAATAGGCACCCTCTTTTAACGCCGTAGGCTTTCCGATCCCACTTTGATCAAGCGACCCATCATATGGTTTTGTAAATGGTAAATACAGTCCACCAGACAGCATTGGGATCGGACCATAAACGACCCCAGGACCAGCCCCGCTGATATTGGTCGCATTTTGTACAACTCCGATATAGTTTCCATCTTTATCTTTCAATAACACATAGACACTGTCCATCGCACTGTTGACAGAGAATTTATAGCCTGAACCAGGTGCGCCAATATTTGGATTATAGTTTCCAGTATAACGCTCTGTTAGTGTCATTGCTTTGATGTCTACATTAAAATCAATTCCTTTTTCAGCAATCGTGATGGTAAACGGCATGCGGTATGATTCGTTCGCATCATTTGCATTTACAACATTGACATATCCTTCATACGTACCGTCTAATGCGTTTGCTGGTACGGTAATTGTCGCTTTCGCTTTCACTGAGCTTTTTCCGTCCACACTGACAGACGTTACAGTTGATTCGCCGGTCGAAAAGTCGATTTTGACATCATTTCCGGTACCTTGTCCAACTGGATTTGAACCCGCAAATTTTGTTGTGACGAACGTTGAACTTAGTTTGAATGTTTTACTTGTCGAACCTTGGTTTGTAATCGCGAAGTCTTTTGATTTAACAACATCATCCGAACCGGGTTTCGCCCCTTCTCCGCGTCCATTGAATCCAAACGAGAAGCTACCTGTCGTGTTATCGATTGGTGTATACTGATCTTGCCCATCGATCGTTGTAATGGTTGTCGCTTTGTCTAATACTTGGATTTTGATGTCTGAATGAACTGCTCGGACTGGATCGACACGTCCTGCACCAATTTGGTACACACTGTATGTTTTTGAATCCGTATTCACATCTTTTGCTGTATTCATTAATGCCGTTTTGACATCAGCTGGTGTGTAATCAGGATGTGCAGCTAGCACAAGTGCTGCAATCCCTGCTACGTGAGGTGCAGCCATTGATGTACCTGACATGGATTGATAAGCATACTTATAATCTTTCGTAGGATTTGGTTCCCACACATCGTATGGTTGCGTTGAGAAAATATCAACACCTGGTGCGATGACGTCTGGTTTGATACTCCAATCTTTTACTGGTCCTGTTGAACTGAACGACGCCAATTGATCAGCCGGTTTGTTGAGTGGCGCATCAAGCGTCATTGGGAACGTAATCTTTGCGTTTTGAGGATCAGCTTTGATTGCGTTCACAAGTGCTTCACCTTGTGCTTGTGTAATCGAAACTGAATACACATTAGCAGCGCTAATCCCTAAAAAGTTTGGATTGTACCCTTGGGTTTCTTCATCCGCTTGGTTATCCCAAATGATCATCCCTTTTGCCCCAGATGCTTTTGCATTGGCCATTTTTGTATTTAACGTATCGGTTCCGCGTTTCACAAGGGCGATTTTTCCGCTCATGTCTCTTCCTTCGTAATCACTTTGACTTCCTCGTCCAACATCGACGATTGGAATTGACAATCCTTTGAACGCATCATCAGCGTCTGCAAAATGTTTCCCGAATAAACGCGCTTGAATAGGTGTGTTACCGAATTTTAGGGTTTGCACTGGAATTTGTTCTGGAACGGTACTCGCACCCACCGTAATGGCAAGTGGTGAACTTCCTGGTGAACCAAGTGTCGCGACGCCTGGTCCTGCATTTCCTGCAGAAACGGAACAAACAACACCTTGTAAGGTTGCGTTATTGATCGCGATACTCGTTGGATAAAATGGGTCATTCGTGATCGCACCGAGTGATAGATTCACCACGTCCATTTTATCTTTTACGGCTTGTTCAACTCCACTTAGTACAGAGTAAGTATTACCATGCCCACCCGGACCAAGTACACGGTATCCGTGAAGTTCAACATCTGGTGCAACACCATCCGCTGAATAAATGGCATTATTTTCTGTCGTACTTGCCGCAATCGTACCGGATACGTGTGTACCGTGTTCCGTAATGTAATCTTTATAATTATCAGATACGCTTCCAGGTGCATCATCTCTTGCTTTTTCCCAATCTGGATAGACCGTTTCCATCGGGTCATGATCATCTATTTGGATCTCGTTTCCATCTGCATCGATTTTCGAGTTAATAAAATCGTGCCCTTCATATAAATGACCGTCCGCATCGTGTGTTACTTTATATAAATCAGGATGGTTGTAATCAATCCCTGTATCTAGTACCCCAACTTTCACTCGTTGACCCTGTCTTGGACCTGACACGAATTTCCCTGTAATACCTTCTGCGTGTAGTTTATCGACTCCCATTAATGAAAGCCCTGCAGTTGGTTTTCCAGTCGAAGCAGTTTCAGTTGTTGCCTGTGTTTCGCCAGATGAAGGCGTTCCTTCTTCTACATTGTATTGAACCACTGACCATACAGAAGCTACATCCGCTTGGCTAGCAATTGTTTCAACCATACTCGGTGGAACCGATAATGCAACCCCGTTGAATGAATCCGTGTATTCTCTTGTGATGTGGATAGCTGCCGAAACGTCTTTTCCACCGGTGATTTGTTTACCCGGTTGTGTTGTAACAAACGCTTTAAATTTCGCATGTGCATCCGCAACTTTTTGTTTTGCTTCTGTGTAATCAGCAGCAAATGTTTGCGCACTTGCGCTTCCTTTTTGAAGTGATTGCTTTATGATTTGGATCTTTGCTGGATCCACTTTAAATTGAACGATGACGTCAATATTTTTTCCGCTTTTTAAATCTTTCTGATCGACGTGGATTTTTTGTGTGTTATCCGCACCGGTCAGCTTATTAATGCTCGCTTTTTGTTCTGGCGTTAATCCAGCCAAAATGCGGTTCACTTCATCTGCTGTAAATTTCCCATCAGATGGATTTTTTTGATCAACATTCGACTCTGCGTGTGCATGAATGGCACTTTGTGGTAAGACCATATTTAGCAACATCGCACTACTTAACGCAACAGCCGATATTGTTCGTTTATTTTGTCTCTTTTTCATGCTACTCCCCCCATTTTAGTCGTCTCTGATTAAATTAAAGAGATCAACGAAAAATTAAATCAGTATTTCAAATACTAATCTACAATTCAATAATACTTCACTAAAAGTGACTGAGTATTGGGGAATTTGCAACATTGTGTCGGAGTTTGACGAAGAGAACTTAATGGTTTTGATGCAAAATAAAGACTTTTCACTCATTTTCCTGCCATAAAAATGCCGTTTTTTAATTATTTTAAGTTCTATTTACCTTAACCTTCAGTTATACAGAGGTTTCTTTAAATGAAGACTAAACTTATTAAAATTGGGGAATTTTATCAAAATTTTTAAAAATTTCACACGCTTTTTTAAAAATTCCAAATATTTCTTTTAAGCATTCTTTGCCATTATTTGTTTCTATGTATTTATGAAAGGAAAATTCCGATAATTAAACAATCTTTTTTTAGTAAAATTATAAAATAAACATCATAGCATTAAGCTATGTCAACAGTATTAAAAAACCTTCCCTGTTGACGATCTTCTTTCAGAATTTCAACTACTTCTCTAAATCTATCAATGGACTATCTCATTTCCCCTTAGAAACCTAAGGCAATCATTTAAGTCTGAATCATCTGACAAATCGATAATCCAATGGTATAAACGATTCCATCTTAAACAAAAAAAACACCGCAAAGGATATTCTTTGAGGTGTTTTTTTGTTTGATTTTAACGCACCGCAACCATTACTACATCTGATTCTTGAAGCTTTTGTTTATAAGTATTTGATGTTACGATTACTTGAAGTTTCGCCTTTTTATTTGCAGTTTCAGGTTTTTTATTAACACCTTCTACGAGGAGGAGTACAGCTCGCTCATACTTACCAACATAATTGAGAAATTTCTTTTTCCAAAAAATGAAAAAGGATGCTTATTAAAGCACCCTTTTTAACGGTCAATATCAATCGTAAAACGATAGCGATCCGCTCGGTAAATACAACTTACATATTCAAGTGGTATACCTTCATTAATAAACGTTACTTGGTGTAATTCTAAAGCAGGAGAATCCTCCGCTACCTCAAGAATTAATGAATCTTTTTCTGTCATTAAAGATGCTTTAATCCATTTTGTAGCTTTTTTAATTGAATAACCTAATGTAACTTCAAAATATTCATATAAGGAATGATTCAATGCTTTTTCATCAATTCGATTTACTAATTTTTTTGGTAGGTACGTTGTTTCGATTGCAATGGGATGATCATTTGCTAAACGACATCTTTCAATTTTAAAAATTTCAGATCCACTTTCAATTGATAACACTTCTGCTAAATATTCATCAGCTTCGATCGTTGAAAAACCAAGTAGTTTATTAGTAGGGGTCAATCCTATGGATGTAATATCCTCAGAAAAACTCCTTAATGATTTTAATGATTCCTCAACTTCAATTCCATCTTTTACTGATACAAACGTACCAATTCCACGTTTCCGGCTTATTAATGATTCCTTTACAAGATTGTTTAATGCTTGTCTTATTGTCATCCTGCTTACATTTAACATCTCACTCAATGTTTGCTCAGAGGGAATTCGCTCACCAGGTTTCCATTCTCCTGAGTTAATTTTCAGCTTTAAAATCTCTTGTATTTGAAAATAAATCGGTAACGGTGAATTTTTATCAAGTTTTAACATTATTTAGTACAAAGTGAGTATGCTTCTTCATCAACAACAATTGTTACGTTATTGTGGTTTTGAAGTGCTGTAGCAGGACAGTTAATATCTAATTTTCCATTTAACATTTCCTTAACTGCTTCAGCCTTTTTAATGCCTGAAGCTACTAAAATGATTTCTTTAGCTCTCATAATTGAACCAATCCCCATAGTTACTGCATGTGTAGGGACATCTTCTTCGTTCTCAAAATAAATTTTATTTGCGTTACGTGTTGATTCTGTAAGCTCTACAATATGAGTCGGTGTATCGAATGGTGTACCAGGTTCATTAAATGCAATATGACCATTCTCACCTATTCCTAAAAGTTGTAAATCTACAGGATGCTTTTGTAGTAATTCTTCATAATTTTTACAAGCTTCTTCTAAATTCTTTGTATTTCCGTTTGGTAAATGGTTTTCTTTAAAATTTAAATGGTTAAAAAGTTGTTCTGACATATAAGTGTGGTAGCTTGTTTGATCATCTTCAGCAAGTCCAACATATTCATCAAGATTTACAGTAATGACGTTTGAAACATCTGGTTTATGGATACGGAAAAGTTCATAAATACCTAATGGAGATCCACCTGTAGCCAATCCTAATGTGAATTCCGCTTTCCCTTCAAAAGCTTTTACCATTTTTTCATATGCTACTTTTGAAATTTCTTCTGCATTTTTTACTACGATTACGTTCATAAAGTCACCTCATTCATATTTTTACCTTGTCTAGTTGTATCAATAACGAAGAAATCAGGTGTCATTTGCACAAAATCAGCATCTTTACCTGGTTCTAATGCGCCCTTATGTTTAAGACCAAATTCTTCAGCTTGGTTTATTGATGTCATTTGTACTGCTTCTTCAGGACTACAGCCAGTAAATGCCATAATGTTTCTGAATGCATCATCCATTTTTAAAATACTACCCGCAAGCGTTCCGTCTTCTAATCTTGCACTTTTATCCTTTACAAATACAGGTTGGCCACCTAATTCATACTTGCCGTCCTCTAACCCTTTTGCTCTCATCGCATCAGTAATTACGCTTATTTTTTTAGCACCTTTTAGGCGATAAGCAAGTTTTACCATATCAGGATGAATATGAATTCCATCGGGTATCATTTCTACCATTACTCGGTCATCAAGTAATACATGTCCAACTGTACCTGCTTCACGATGATGCATAGGTCTCATTTGGTTGTACAAATGTGTAGCGTGGAAAATATTTCTACCTTCAAAATCTGAACTGATCGCATCAGAGTGACCTACAGTACCGACTACATTAGTCCGCTCTAGCTCTTTTTCTAACTCTATAGCACCTTCAACCTCTGGCGCATAAGTAACTAATTTAATTAATCCACCAGAAGCTTCTTGCCATTCTTTAAATAGTTCAACGTCAGGGTTAATAATGTATACTAATGGTTGTGCTCCAGCTTTATTTTTATTTACAAACGGTCCTTCTAAATGAATATATTCAAAATGTGCACCAAGTTTTTTAGCCTCGTTTAAAGATTTTAAAGCATTTTTAATATTTTCTTTAGATTGTGTCATTGTAGTTGGGAAGAAGGTTGTTACCCCTTCCTTCATCATTTCTTTACTCATAGTTACCATTGAATTTGGATCAGCATCCATTGCATCGACATCATATGCTCCGTGTATATGGATATCAATCATTCCAGGAATAATAACTGTTCCTTTTCCATCAATTACTTCTTCTCCTTCATTTTCGTAATCATTCATTTGACCAACAGAAGAAATTTTTTCATCGTATCGAATATAACCATTTTCAATTACTTCTGTACCTGTGTAAATTTTTACATTAATAATTGATTTCATTTACTCTCCTCTTTCCTTTGCTTAAGAAGTCTTCGCCAATACCCCAATATAGAAAGTAGTGTTTACTTAATCATCATTCACATTCATTTATATAAGTGCCTTGATTTCTTCATAACTATTTTATGATATATACTCCTAGTTGTCTATACTACTAAATAACAATTAACAAAAACGTCACAAATAATGTCGAATTTGCAGATTCTTTAAATCTCCTTACCACTAAAAAAGTAGAAGTATTGGTTCTTGTCCTTCATGGATCAACCAATACTTCTTCTTTTTCGATATATAATTTATGACCATTTGTTGATAATTCGATATCTCCAAATTGGTCCGTTGTATATTGCTTAATTCCGAGGTGATTTAACCGCTTCATTACTGACCGATGTGGATGACCAAATAAGTTAAATTTATCATATGAAAGGATTGCGACTGTAGGATTTACAGCAAATAAAAACGCTTCTGAAGTTGATGTTGATGATCCATGATGCGGAATTTTTAGTACTTGTGCATTGATATTCTCATTTTTAATTAATCTTTGTTCGGCTTTTCTTTCAATATCTCCAGTTAATAAAATTGAAATGTCATCATATTTTACCTTCAATACAATTGAACTATTATTATTCGTATACGATTTTTTCCCGCTATTTAAAACCGTGATATCTACATTAGGGTCAAGCATTATTTTTTCATTTAACTTTGCAATACTAATAGGAATATTCTTCTGATACGCTTCTTTCTTATATAAGTAATAAGAATGTGAATTATATTTTTTTCCACTATCCAGGATTTTTGTTATCTTAACACTATTCATTACTTTTAATAACCCACCAATATGATCGATATCTGGATGTGTACTGACTAATAGATCAATCGCATTTATATGTAGTCGTCTAAGTTTTTTTATAACGACTCCACCATGTTCAACATCTCCTCCATCGATCAGTAATGTCTTACCATTTGGTAAAATCATAACCATGCTATCTCCTTGACCTACATCAAAAAAATAAATTAATAACGGGTGAGTAATATAGCCATAATTTGTAGTTCTTGCTTCAGTATTTATGTTATGACTAAAAAAAGCAGTAAAAAAAATAAAGATAGAAAATATGAGAGAGTATAGTTTTCGATTTTTGTTCATTCACACTTCCTCCTAACATTATTTTCTCATAGCAATTTCAAAAGTATGTATGAAGCCCTATAAAAATAAGTTGGAAATAGAGTATACTTCAAATTGGAAATGTAATTCAAATCGGTGTTAAAAATCAGTAAATTATCAATAAAAATCCACAACAAAAAAACTGTAAGCAATTTTTCGCTTACAGTTTTTTAAAGTTACTCAAATACTTCTTCTAGTCTTTTTACAACTAATAAGGAGTCACTAACTTGTATAGTCGTTTGATTTGTAATGTAAACTCCGTGCATACCTAATTTTAAAGCAGGAGAAATTTCATTAATGAAATTATCACCGATTGACACAATTTCATGTGGCATAACATTGAACTTACTCATTATACTTTTAAAATGGTTTCCTGTTTCTAATGGCTTCTTTCCATCCGTAATTTCTAAATGAAATAATTCGTTTAAATTAAGTAACTTCAGTAATCTAGTTACATCTTCTCGATCAGAGTTCGTTAACAATATTAATTTTTTTGAATCCTTAACTTTTTCTAAAGCCTCTTTTAAACCTTTTATATAAGGAATACTAAACTCTTTTGTTGCCATATACTCCTTTGTTTTATCATAGCAGTGATATACGTCTCTTGCACCATAGTGATAACTTGCTACTAAAGGAATCCACCAACCATCACCTACTGGGATATATGGTAATTCATAATTAATTTTTTCAAGATAATTCTCTGGAAGTTCGTCTTTAGAGAGTAGCTGTCCTTCCCAAGTGAATACTTGAATTGGCTTCAGCGTAATGGGGTCTAATGATATGATTAAATCATTTTCTGTGTCATAAATTTTTCCAATTGTTAAAGCATGGTCATAATCTTTTATTTTTTTATAATCCGTTAAAAAAGAATCACGCTTTTCTGAACTTATTTCATTTGCAAGTAAATTGGCATAGTAATCGTAGTGCTCTGTGCCATCATACAAAGTACCATCTAAATCAAAAACTAATACTTTTGAATTCATTAATAAATTGTGCATTTCCTACTCCTTAGCTGTCTTTGTCTTTTACGTCTAAAATAAAATTAAATGATTTTCGATCGTCATTTAATTTAAATTCATAAAATATTTTATACATACCTGCTTCAGGTAAATCAAGTTCATAGTTTACTTTTGAATGATTATTAGGATTACTAATTAGTCTAAAGTATGTTCCTTCTTCATTCATAATATAAAATTGCTGATCTGTAAATTTGGAACGTTTTTTAAATTGATCAAAATCAAATGTAATTTTACTCTTAGTTTTTGGAAGAATTGAAGTATATAGTAGCGAAACTCTGTAATCATCAGTCTTTTTTGTTAAGATTGCTGTCGGAAATACTTCTTCTTTTTTGTCCTTTTGTTTTTGGAAAATCTTTGTATCAAGCGTTTGATTGTTTAAAAAAATACTAACATAATAAGGAGTGTCTTTCTTAAAGGAATACTTAAATGTAAATTGATTATTTCCATTATATACAGGTTCAATGACTTTATAAGAATTTAATTGATCTGTCGTAATAAATATTCTGATTTTTTCACGTTGTAACACATTCAAAGTTCTAGATGAAACGGTTACTTCTTGTGAGTTTTTTTTAGTCGTAAGATTCCATTTTACTTTTTGAACTTTAAGTTGGCTAATCTGGCTACCACTTGATAATATACTATGATTAACTAGTCGATTGCTAATTAATAGAATAATTAATATAGCTATACATAGAGCTGCAATAAAACGAAATTTCATAGATCATTCTCCCTTAACTAGTTAAAATTAATAATTTTTAGTTATTTCAAGAAAGCTGAAATTCTAATTGTAAACTCTTTCATTATTTTATCACCTGTGCAATAATTAAAATTCGCCATAAATTATCTGTATTGGTTAATTTTGTCTATGAATATTTCTATATTTAATATGTACTACGTCCATCTTACTTTTTCCTTTAAGTAGCGATACAAATAAGAATGTTTTTTATTTAAATGTAGAAACTAACATACTGATAATAGATGGGCTATTTACCAACAGTTTTAAGGAGGATCTTTAAATGAGTATACATATTGGTGCTGAACAAGGTGCAATTGCTGATAAAATTTTATTACCTGGGGACCCATTAAGAGCTAAATATATCGCAGAAACATTTTTAGAAGATGTTGTTTGTTATAATGAAGTACGTGGAATGCTTGGTTTTACTGGTACATATAAAGGCCAAAGAATTTCCGTTCAAGGTACTGGAATGGGAATACCTTCAATTGGAATTTATGTAAATGAACTGATTAATAGTTATGGTGTAAAAACTTTGATTCGCGTTGGTACATGTGGTGGACTTCAAAAGGATGTAAAAATTCGTGATGTCATTATTGCGATGACGACTTGTACAGATTCAAATATGAATCGTCAAACATTCCCTGGTTTCGATTATTCTCCATGTGCTAGCTTTGATTTATTAAAGAAAGCGTATGATGGTGCAGTGAATAAAGGGTTAAATGTTAAAGTAGGAAATATTTTAACTTCAGATATTTTCTACCGAGATAGTATGGACATGTATGAAAAATTAGGTAATTACGGCGTTCTTGCTGTAGAAATGGAAACTACTGCATTATATACAATTGCAGCGAAACATAATGTAGACGCACTTACTGTTTTAACTGTAAGTGATCATATCTTCACTGGTGAAGAAACATCTGCACAGGAAAGACAAACTACTTTTAATGACATGATTGTCATCGCTTTAGATGCAGCAATCGCTTAATAAATCTTTTAAAAATACCTGGGATTATGATCTCAGGTTTTTTTGCTTTTAAAATATTCTTTTTTTCACAATCAAAAAAGCCCAGAATATTCTTTTTCCAGACTCTTTAAATAACTAAAATTTAAATTTCTAAAAAATTAGTGACCATACATCGTTTTTGTACCACTTTACATCCAATCAAAGGTACAATAGCAATATCGAAAATCTAATTAAGGATGGTAAGGAATGAAGAAACAGCAATCAATTTTATTTTTCACCTGGATTGTAAGTATTATTGCAACACTAGGTAGTTTATCATTTTCAGTTATTAATCATTGGACACCATGTTCATTATGCTGGTATCAGCGAATTTTTATGTACCCGATCGTTTTTATTATCGGAATCGCTTTTTATAAAAATAAAATAAAAGATGTTATTTATGTTTTGCCTTTATCATTAATAGGTATGTGTATTTCAATCTATCATATTTTAATTCAAAAAGTTCCTGCACTTAAGGAAACAGCAACACAGTGTGGTCCGGTCCCTTGTACTGGGGATTATTTAAATTGGTTTGGATTCATTACAATTCCAATGTTAGCATTTGTTGCATTCCTACTTATTAATATTTGCTGCATAACTCTTTTACGTAAATCAAATTAAAATAATTCAAGCTGCTCGGTAGAAGATGGTCCAAATTCGATGCCTAGCAGCTTCATTAATTGTTTAGCATTATCCGCTGCATCTCCACCAGAATTATTATTAAACAGTATACAAATTTCTTTTGTGTTTTTTGATAACTGTTCAATTCTTTCTATCCATTCGTATAATTCTTCTTCATTATATCGGTATAAATAACGTACCTCGCGCCAATTATCTTGCCCATTGTGATTCCATCCATATATATTTCGGCCATGGAAACGGATTAAAGTTAAATTCGGATTCGTAGGATGTAATACGATTGGTATGCTACCATTACCTGCTTGTGGCTCATCACAAATTGAATGAATCCATCCTTCTTCCTCCATAAACTTCAAAGTTTGCTCATAAAACCTGGGATAAAACCATGTCTGATTACGAAATTCTAAAATTGCCGGAAGTCCTTTAAGTTTACTTTTCAAAATTCTTAATAAGTCAACATTTTCCTTTTTACAATTAAACCATGGTGGAAACTGAAATAATATACCTTTTAATTTATTCACTTCAATTAAGGGCTGTATCGATTCCAAAAATGGAGTTAACAGTAAAATTTGTTCCTCTTTAGAATAGTTTTGCCTTGAATGGCCCGTTATTCCGCCATATGCTTTAACGATAAATGAAAAGTCATCTGTTGTTTGATTTACCCATTTTTGATAGTTTGATTGTGGCATAATGCTATAATAGGAAGAATCAATTTCAACAATTGGAAAATGCATACAATATTGTCTCAATTTTTTTGAAGAGTGTATCCGATCAGGGTATAAACTATCATGATCGCCCCACCCAGTAACTCCAATTTTTATTTCCATACTTCTCTCCCATTAGTTCTTTCATTATTAATTAATTATTTCTAATTTTCATTAAAATAAACGAATTAGTTTGATATAATGTTTACAGTATAATCTTATTTTAGTAGAAATTGGAGTATAGTGTAAATGATTAACGAGACAGTACAGGAACTAAAAAATAAAATTACCGAGCTTGAAGAAAAAGTAAAATCGTATGAAACAATTTTAAATACAATAACTTCCGGATCTATATTTTCAAATGAAACTCGTGAATTATCTAATTCAAATCATTTAACTAGAAATACAACTTTTTGTAATAAAAATAATGAAACACTTCCATTACATACTAAATTCTCTAACTTTTTATCTAATAGTAGAAGAACTTTACAATCGATCTACGATGCATTACCGCATCACATAGTATTTATCGATAAAGATGGGATCATTACGCTATATAATCAACAAGTTGCGATTGATTTTAGAATTACTAAATACGAATTAATCGGAAGACATATTAGAAATTTATTAAAAATAGACGACAAAGACATTTGTTTACTACAAACACTTTATTCAGGTGAAGAATTTTATAATAAGGAAATTTTAAATATTAACTATGGGATTATCAATACTCGTATCATCCGTGATTTAAATGGAGAAATTTCAAGAGTAATTGGTGTTTTTCATAATTTAAACGAGGCAAGGGATTCTGAAAAGCTAGCAATGTCAGGTAGAATTGCTGCAGGTATAGCACATGAAGTCCGTAATCCACTTACAACTGTTAGAGGTTATTTGCAATTCTTGCAAGAAGAAGCTCCCCCTCAATATAAGCAATTGTTTAATGATTTATTGATTCCAGAATTAGATAGAGCAAATGGAATAATTACTGACTTTTTATCTATTACAAAGAATGCGAACTATAAACCAGAGCCTATTAATATTAACGATTTTTTATCAAATCATATAAAACAACTATTATTTAGCGAGACTGTTTTAAATAATGTTAAGATTGAATATTACCTTTCTGAGGAATTAATAGGAGCACATATTTTCTTTGATAAAAACCAACTTGTACAAGTAATTTTAAATTTATTTCATAATGCATTAGATGCAAAAAAAGAAGGTCTGCTTACAATTATCATTGCAACTTATATTGATAAAGATTTTATTTATATCTCATTAAGAGATGATGGATCAGGAATTCCATCATCAGATTTACCATATATATTTGATCCGTTCTTCTCAACTAAAGATGACGGTACTGGACTAGGTTTATCTCTAACGAAAAAACTGATTCAAAATCATAACGGTACCATATCTGCAATAAGCGATAATAATGGAACTACTTTTACAATTACATTACCAATTAAATAGCTTTATCCATGAAAAAAGACCAAAACATCAAAGTTTTGGTCTTTTTTAAGAGTGTTGAAATATAAAATGGTCAATAGGGAAAACGGACATTAAATGAACATTTATTTAATGATGAAATTATCATTTTTTGGATGTTCTATTAATGGTTTTAAATGTTAATATGTTTGAACTATTTTATGATTCCAATAACACTAGTAATGGTTTTTTTCAGAAGTTAAAAATATTATGAGCTAATTTTTAGAAAAACAAATTCAATTAATTAGTTTAATTAATGTTCGATCTTAATTGACCTGCAAACTGATTAATAAACAACTGTTAGATTACTCTAAGTAAAGGCTATTTGATTAGTATTTATTGTAGACTTTTTTTGATGAATAAGTTGATTGGAACGGAGGGATGCTCGACTCCTATGATATAAGCGGGAAGGCTGAGACCCCACAGGCTCGCCGAGGAGGCTCAGGTCTCGCCCCATGGAAAGCGAGCATCCTGTAGTGGAAATCAACATCACTCTACTCCTTTTACGAAAATTTGGTAATTTAATTGACAAGGTTGTTTTTCAACAGCGTGGAAAAAGACCAAAACATCAAAGTTTTGGTCTAATTTATTAAACAGATAAGATGATTTTTCCAGTTGATTTTCTACTTTCTAATAGATCATGAGCAAGCTTACCATCTTTTAAAGGAAACACAGTAGGTTGTTGTACGATTAATTGTTTAGTTGCAATCCAATTAAATAGCTCATTACTTCTACGTAGTCTCTCTTCCTTCGAAATTAGCACATTCCACAAGTCTCCACCAGTTAGCGTTTTTGAGGTATCCATTAACATTCTTGGATCGATATGAACTGGATCCCCTCCAGCCATTCCATAAAATACAACTGTACCGTGAACTTTTGTTGCTTCAAAGCTATCCATTATTGTAGATCCTACTGATTCATATACAACATCTACACCATTTTTTTCTTTTGTTAATTCTTTGATTTGTGAAACCCAATTATCAGTATATAAAAATACTTCTTTTGCACCGATTGATAAAGCTTTTTCTCTTTTTTCTTGTGATGAGGTTAAACCGATTACCTCTCCACCTTTTAAAAGAATCATTTGAGTCAATAATTGGCCCACACCACCTGCTACTGCATGAACAAGTGCAACATCACCTGCTTTTATTTTATAACTATCATTAATTAAATAATGTGCAGTTAACCCTTGTAACATAATAGATGCAGCAATTTCAAAGTTAATTTCATCTGGAATTGGTACAATATGAGATTCCTTTGCAGCAACATACTCTGCATTCGAAAAAGGAACATCTGCAAACGCTACGCGATCTCCTATTTTATAGTCCGTTACATCAGAACCGACTTCAGTAATAATTCCAGAGCCTTCATACCCTAAAATATATGGAGGATCACCTGCTAAATGATAATTTCCTTTACGACGATAAATATCTGCAAAATTAACACCTACAGCCTTCATTTCAACTAATACTTCATCATTTGAAATTTTAGGTGTTGCTATTTCTTCGTATCTTAATACGTCTGATTGACCAAATTCTCTAAAAACAAGTGCTTTCATTTACATACTTCCTTATATTTAAAATTCAAAAACAAAATCCTCATCTGTTAATTTTTCCACTGTAACTGCTTTTACATACCCATTACCTTTAACAGAGAAGAAATCATGATTTTTAGTATCCGTTTTTAAACCATTTAAAACTATCGGATTAATATCTTCTTCATCAAAATAATAATCAAATCCTAAGTTCATTAACGCTTTGTTTGCATTATATCGAATAAACTTATTAACTTCATCTACTAAACCAATTGAAGAATAAATTTCTTCTGTATATTGCAACTCAATTTCATATAATTGAACTAATAATGACATTGTTTCATTGTAAAGTCGAGTTTTTTGTTCATCAGTAAATTGATCATAAATTTGTTGCGCTAATAGCCCTACAAATACACCATGAATACTTTCATCACGTAAAATTAGATTAATAATCTCTCCACTAGCAGTCATTTTACCTTGACCAGCTAAGTATAATGGGAAGAAAAATCCACTATAAAATAAGTAACTTTCTAAAAATACACTTGCAACCATTGCCATGTATAACTCTTCATCCGAAACATCACGCTTTAATAGATTTAAATAATAGGAAGAAATTAATTCCGATTTTTTAGTTAAAATTGGATGCTCGTCCACCCATTTAAACAAATCTTCAATTTCATCTTCTGTAGCTAGAGTTGTAAAAATATGCGAATAGCTTTTCGCATGTACTTCTTCCATTGCACCCATAAATGCTAGTACACTTTTTGCTTGTAAATTTTTAAGATGAACTAAGATTAAAGGCATACCTTCTCCGCCTTGCTTAGTATCTAATAATGTTAGACCACCTAAAACCTTTTTAAATGCTGATTGTTCCTCTTTTGATAATGTATTCCAAGTATTTTTATCAGATGAAACGACAATTTCTTCTTCAGTCCAAAACTGCGATAGATTTTGCTTCCAAAATACTAAACTAAAATCATCTTCTTTTTTATTCCAGTTAACAGCTTTCATTTATATTTCCCCCTAATCATAAAGAAAGCTCGATGATATAGAAAAATATGCATAAAGCATTCTATATTCGAGCTTTTCATTTTAGATCATTAAGTAATTTAATTTTGATTCAATTTAGAAGTTCAATATTACTTTTTTATACTGAGCAACTAATACATTCTTCTACACTCAATTTACGAGTACGTGTGTAATATAAACTCTTTAATCCTTTTTTATTAGCATAAATATAGTACCTAGCAAGCTCTCGCGTTGAGATATCACTGTTTACATATAAGATTGTACTAATCCCTTGATCGACATGCTGCTGAATTTCAGCAATTAAGTCGATTAACTTAAATTGGTTAATATCATAAGCTGATTTATAATACCAGAAACTATTTTTTGATAAATATGGCATCGGATAATAAGTTGTTGAATTTGCGTAAGTTCTAGATTCAATAACATTTACAATCGGCATAACCGATGAAGTAGCATTTTGAATGTAGCTAATCGATTGAGTAGGCGCGATTGCTAAACGATAACTGTTATATAATCCATACGCTTGTACTTGCTTACTTAACGTAACCCAGTCAAATTCATTCGGGATATAGATCCCATTAAATAATTCCTTTACCTTGCCTGTTTTAGGTTCAAATGATTTTGAAGTATACTTTTCAAAATAAGTACCTTTAGCATATTCACTCTTTTCAAAATCCTTAAACGTTTTACCAGTTTCTTTAGCGATTAACATACTTTTTTCAATAGAATAAAAGTTTACCATCATAAAGAATGTATTCGCAAAATCTTTAGCCTCAGCACTTTCATATGAAATTCCATTTTTCGCTAAAAATCCATGCAAATTCATTGCACCTAGACCAACCGAATGAAGTTCTTCATTTGCCTTTTTCACTGTAGGTGCATTCTCTATTTCCGTCATATCAGTTACAGCGGTTAATGCCTCAATCCCAACATGTACAGATTCTCTGATCGCTTTATTTTCCATTACGTTTACAATGTTTAATGATCCTAAATTACAATTCACATCACGTTTGATTTGATCTTCTTCACCATAGTTATTAATGACTGATGTTTCTTGTAGTTGAAAAATTTCTGTACACAAATTAGACATTTTAATTTCGCCAATATCCTTTAATGCATGCTGTTGATTAGCATTACTTTTATACATCAAATATGGATAACCAGATTCTAACTGAATCGCGGCAATTTTTACTAAAAGATCACGTGCACTTAAATCTAGTTTTTTCTTTTTAACTCGCTCATTATTTAATAATTCTTCATATCTTTCATCTATATCAAAATCATCTAAATGAATTCCATATTCTTTATACACTGTATAAGGTGCGAATACATAGAATGGTTCATTTTTTTCTGCTAGTTCAAAAAATTTATTTGGAACAATTAAACCGATTGATAGTGATTGAATTCTACTCTTCTCATCGGCATTGATTTTTTTTGTATCAAGAAATTCAACTACGTCCCAGTGGAAAATATTTAAATATGATGCACCAGCACCTTTACGTTGTCCTAGCTGGTTAGCATATGAAAATGAATCTTCTAATAGCTTCATAACAGGAACAACACCACTTGCAGCGTTATCAATTTCTTTAATTTGTTCTCCACGCGCTCTAAGTTTTGATAGATTTAGTGCAACACCACCGCCGATTTTTGACAGTTGCATTGCCGTATTAATTTGGAATCCTATTGAATTTAAACTATCGTCCATTTCTAGTAAGAAACATGACACCAATTCGCCTCTTCTACTTCTTCCAGCATTTAAGAAAGTTGGAGTAGCTGGCTGATAGTTTTGTTGAATCATCATTTTTGCTAATTTCAATGCTTTTTCAATATTGCCTCTTCCTAAATATAGTGCAACGATCGCAATTCGATCTTCATATCCTTCTAAATAATGCTTTCCATCATTTGTTTTTAATGCGTAATCTTTAAAGAATTTTGATGCGGCCATATATGATTGAAAAGTGAAACCTGCATTGTATACTAACTCATATAATTTTTCTATTTCATCAAAGGAGTAATCCATCTCGACATTATAATAGTAGTTTTCTTGAATCATATAGTTTAAGCGTTCTTTTAAAGAAGAAAACTGAATCTTTTTATCTTCAACTTCTTTTAAGAAACAAAGAAGCGCTTCTTTATCTTTTGCGAGATCAAAAAAACCATCTTTTTTAATCGTCAATTCATTATTCAGCTCAATATGTCTCAAGCTTTTCCACTCCTTCAATAAAATATTGTACATCTCGACTTGTCCCTGACAGTTCAAACTTTGATAACACTGGAACTTGATAGTCTGATGCTATTTTATCTGCACTTGCTGCAAAAGAATCTCCCCAGTTTTTATTACCACTTGCACTGACTGCTTTTAAATACTTCGAATTACCCTCCAAAAAAGTACTTACGTTTTCAGGTACGTTACCAAATCCTGTAGTATAGGTTACGAGAATATACGGTACTTCAATTTTTAGTCCATCTTTTATTTGGATTGACGGCATTCTAACTTTATTGACAAATCGCTTAACATTGCCAGTCATTGAACTGTAAACTATCACCATATTATCACCTCGTTAATATGTAAGAATATTGAAAATACTTATATTATATACCTACATATTGTATTACCTTTTTAGAACAAACACAACATATAGGTAATTATTTTAGAAAATAAACATTTCGACAATATGTCTCGAAATAAAGCAATATATGAAATTTAACAAATTATGGAGAAGAGTGCAATAAAGTGTAAAACGATTTTTTTGTCAAATGAGGTCATAACATTTTCACAAAAAAAGTACTCATTAACACCTTGCGAAATAAGAAAAAAAGCTAAAAAAACTTTTTTTTTTTTCGCAAACTTTTAATGAGTACAAGATTAAAATAATATTATTTTGGCTTTAGATTTTAACAAAAATAGTCAACTTCTAGCTTCTTCCAAGTAAGTATAAATTACATGGCCTCCATGCTGAGCAATCCCACGAAAGTGCTTAAAGTCCTCTCGATTAACGATTATTTGTCTAAATGTTAAAAAATCATCTTTTGTAACGCTAATTTCTGAAATCTCACCTTTTACTAGCTGATCAATCAAATTGATAAATTCATTTTGTTCCATATAATCACCCTTTATTATTTTGATCGTTTTTTTTGATCGCTACAAGAAATAAACTTCAAACATAACATTAACAAAGAATGTACTTAATGGAAACTAAATAGTTACATCAAGAATTTTTTCTGTAACAGCTAAATTCATATTTTTATTATTTACTAAAATCACTTCACTTTTTCCATCTTTTAAA
The DNA here is from genome assembly GCF_004138285.1 of Gottfriedia acidiceleris. Lineage (GTDB taxonomy): Bacteria > Bacillota > Bacilli > Bacillales > Bacillaceae_G > Gottfriedia > Gottfriedia acidiceleris_A. The sequence continues at coordinate 261,778 of NZ_SCFN01000004.1, forward strand.
ACTAAGAATGCTTTGGGAATTACTTCTACTCCTGTTCCAATACTTGCAAACTCGTATGATGAATGTGCTTCGCCTAGTGCTAAAATCATTTCAAAAAATGGTACTAAAATAATTTTTTCAAAAAATAATATCGGATCACCAATAAGTGTATTACTACTAACCAAATTTTTAATTTCATTTGAAATTTCTACTTCAAACTCTTCAAACCATTCTTTCAACAAACTAACCTCCTGAAAGTGCTACAACCATTTTTGCCTATCAAAAGGTTTTTAAACATAGTTTCTTATGAAAAAAGACATAATTGTAAAAAAATTTAAATTTTCTCTTTACCTTTAAACCGTTTTCATGCATTATAGAAGGTGTCAAGTCAAAACTTTGTTAGGAGATATGCTCATGAAAATTGCAGAAGCAGGAAATATCATTGAGTTTAAACAGGGGTTGAAAGGTAGAGTACAAAAAGTTAATAAAAATTCTGTCATTGTTGACATATCCATAATGGAAAACTTCAGAGATTTAGAAATGGAACCACTAACAGTCGTAAACCATAAGAATTATAAAATAGTAAGAACAGCAGAATAGTTTAAAAATAGTAGATTCAGCTTATATTCATATTTTAAAAGGTTCGAACTACATAGATTTCGATTCTATTAAAATTTTATTAGAATTCTTTACCAAATCAGTCTCAGGTCCCGTGTATATCACGGGACTTTTTTTTATGATTACAAATGAAAATGTGATAAATGATATTCATGGAAAAATCTGGTACCAATCACTCTTTAGTAAAGGAGATGGCTATTTTGTTTCTTTGTCCAATTCTTTAAACGATTTTACTTTATCATGTGGCTGATGGTTCGACTTTCTTTCATTCCAAAATCGTTCCTTTTCTTTTTTTGATTTTGTCATTTTCATACCTCCTAAAATTAATCAATTTCTTGCCATCTTATCATTTCACAAAAAATGAAAATATATGTTAATTATTTTTAGAAGGATTGAGAAAGAAAATCGTATAAAACTTTAAGAGCTTTTTCTTGAATTTTAAAGCAGCATCCTAGAGTTGAAATGAACATTCTTCTTTCTGTGAGTAAAAACGTCAATAAAAGATTGAAAATTCGGATTATATTTATTTATTACTTTATCACGATCTATAGAAAGGAAGGTATTTAATGAACTTTTTAACTAAGTTTAGTTTAAAAAACTCTGTAGCAATTTTTATTATTTCGTTTTTATTAATATTTGGAGGATTATATTCTTATTCAAAATTAAAAGTTGAAGAGCTTCCAAATATCGAATTTCCAGCAATCTCTGTTCAAGTTGTTTACCCTGGTACCGCACCGGATGATATAAATGAGCAGATTACAACAAAACTTGAAAATTCATTTAAATCAATCGAAGGAATAAAGACACTTTCAAGTTCTTCTTTCGAAAGTGTTTCTGTTATTAATTTAGAATTTCCATTTAATACGGATATGGATAAAGTTGAACAACAAATAAATACAACTTTAAAGGATGCTGGATTACCTGAAAATGTAACAACAAAAGTAGACCGTTTTTCGTTCGGATCATTCCCTATTTATTACATCTCTATGTTTTCAAAAGATGGTTCAAATATCGAATCAACTTTAAATGACGAAATCGTACCAGCTTTAAATAAAATTGAAGGTGTAAACAGTGTTTCGATAGGTGGAGGAAAAACTACTTCTTTATCAATCGAAGTTGATAAGCAAAAAATTGCAAATTTAGGGCTTTCTTTAACAAGTATAAAAGATCAAATTAATGCAAAATTCCTATCCTTCCCGGCTGGAAAAATAACTGATGGTGATATTAAAATTCCAATTCGTGTCGAAGAGAAATTAGATACACTCCAAAAACTAAAGGATTTAGAATTACAACCTGCATCATTTACTTCTACTGCACCAAACCAAAATGCTCAAACTCCGAAAGTCTTATTAGGAGATATCGCTAAAATTGAATCAGTAGACTCTAAAGACGAATTAATTCGTTATTATGAAAATGATGCTATTTCAATGGCAATAACAAAGAAACAAGATGCAAATACAGTTGAAGTAGCTGACAAAGTAATAAAAGTACTAGATAAGTACAAAAATGAAATTTCATATAAAGTGGGCTATAGTTCTGCTGAAGGCGTAAAGTCATCTGTTGAATCTTTAATTAAAGAAGGTTTATTAGGCGCATTATTCGCCTCATTAGCAGTATTGATTTTCTTACGTAACTTTAGAGCTACATTTATTGCTATTATATCGATACCTTTATCATTATTAATTACATCGATTTTCTTGCTTAAATTAGATATAACGTTAAATATTATGACCCTAGGTGGTATGGCAGTTGCAGTAGGGCGAGTAGTTGACGATAGTATCGTTGTAATTGAAAATATTTTCCGAAGAATACGTAAATCAAAAGAAGGCATTTCAAATAATTTAATTTTATCTTCAACAAAAGAAATATTAAAAGCAGTCACATCTTCTACTATTACTACAATTGTAGTTTTCTTACCTTTAGGTGTTGTAGGTGGATTTACTAGTAAAATATTCCTGCCTTTTGCTTTAACAATTGTTTTTTCTTTACTTGCTTCATTGTTAGTTTCGATTACAATAGTACCAATTTTAGGTCGCTATGCATTTAAGAAAGTGCCACCTGAAGAAAAAGAAGAAAAAATTCAAGTTTGGTACGGTAAAGTGATTGAAAAATCATTAAATCGCAAATGGATTGTCATTGTACTAGCTATTGTATTACTTGCAGGTTCTTTCTCTTTAGTAGGTAGACTAGGTTTCACATTTATTCCAAATGAATCTTCACGATCAATCATTGCTTCATTAGAACTGCCATCATCAACATCATTAGAAAAAACAAATGAAGTTTCATTAAAAATGGAAAAGATGTTCTTAAATATGAAGCAAGTGAAAGAAGTTTCTACTGGCGTTGGTAGCCGTGACTTTATGACAGGCCTAAAAACTGAGAATAAAGCTAGCTATTTTATTAATTTAAAACAAAGTGCTGATGTTGATCAATTTATTAAAGATACAAAAAGTAAAATGGAAAAAGTAGTAGCTTCAGAAGTTCAAGGTGCTAAAGTAGGATTACAAGAAAACTCTTCTGGTGGTCCACCTTCAAATAATAATGTTGACATCAATTTATATTCTAATAACTTAGTTGCACTTCAAGAAAGTGCAAAAAAAGTTGAAGACTATATGAAAAAGAATGATCACCTAAAATATGTTACGAATAATTTCTCTGAAAAACAAAAACAAGTTATTGTTTCAGTTAATGAGAAAAAAGTTTCTGAAAATGGTCTTTCCGCTGGCATGATTTTAGGTTTAGTTGCAGACCAAACAAACCCAATCAATATGGGAACATTAAAAATTGATGGAAAAGACCAAAATGTGCAATTAACTTACAATAAAGAACTCCGATCTGTAGAGGATATTAAAAATATCAAATTGCTTGGTAAATTAGGACCAATTAAATTATCAGATGTAGCCGAAATTAAAGCAGTTGAAACATATTCTGCAATTCAAAAATTAGATGGTAAAGTATTTGCGAAGGTTTCTGCTCAAATAAAAGGTAAAGACATTGCTAAAGTGACAAATGAAGTAATCGATGATGTAAAAAAAGACGTAGATTTACCATCTGATGTAGCTTTAAAAGGTGGTGGCGGTAGTGATGATACAACCCAAACATTTAAAGACTTAGGTGTTGCGATGGGAGTTGCAATCGGATTAGTCTATTTAACCATGTTAATTACTTTTGGAAAAGCTCGAATTCCATTTATTATTTTATCTGCATTGGTATTTGTACCAATCGGTTCATTCGTTTCACTATTCCTTGCAGGCGAACCACTTTCAATTAGTGTAATGATTGGTTTACTAATGTTAATTGGAATCGTAACAACAAATGCAATCGTTCTAGTCGATCGAATCGGACAAAATATAGAACAAAAAAGATTACCTCTTCGCCAAGCAATCATCGAGGGAGGTAAAACACGTCTAAGACCTATATTAATGACCGCATTTGCTACAATAGCTGCTTTATTACCTTTAGCATTAACAACGTCTAGTGGTACACTTATTTCGAAAGGATTAGCTATTACAGTAATTGGTGGTTTAACTTCATCGACTTTATTAACGCTAGTATTTATTCCGGTAGTATATGAACTGTTCTTTTCTAAGAGAAAAAAAAAGCATGCTAATTCTGAGGAAACTGCTAAGGTAGTTAATAATTAATTTGATAAATAGGAAAAGAGAAAGGTAATAATCCTTTCTCTTATTTGTGTTTTTTAATTGGTTCTACTAGATTTTATCTTGACATTCTTCTTAACCTAAACTTTCTAACTCATTCATTTCTAGATAAAAAAACTCCGACTTTTAAATAGTCGGAGTAATTCCAATTCCTTATAAACTTTGATCGTTAACTCCTGCTAGCCATTTTCTAACAGGTTCTAGTGTTTCCTCAATACAGCCATCATTAAATGGAGATTCAAGTTTAGCCTCTTTAACTAAGCCTAAAAATGATTTACTTCCTCCTAATTGGCAAAGTCCAACATAATCGGACCACGCTGAACTTCGATCTTCATGCATTTTATTCCAAAATTGTAATGCACAAATTTGAGCTAATGTATAGTCAATATAATAGAATGGTGATTGGTAAATATGCCCCTGTCTTTGCCATAAACCACCTTTTTCTAAATAACTATTTCCATCATTTGCTCGATGAGGTAAATATTTTTCTTCTATGCTCTTCCAAAGTCCGTGGCGTTCCTCAGGTGTTAATTCAGGATTTGCGTAGATTTCATGCTGGAATTCATCTACTGCCACACCATAACTAATAAAAGTAATTGCACTACTTAAATGTGTAAAATAATATTTTTGTGTATCTTCCTTAAAGAATTCTTCTTGCCAAGGCCATGTGAAAAATTCCATACTCATTGAATGAATCTCACACGCCTCGTAAGTTGGCCAGTTATACTCAGGTATTTCAAATTTACGACTTTCATAAACCTGGAATGCATGACCAGCTTCATGTGTTAGTACGTCAATGTCACCAGATGTTCCGTTAAAATTCGAGAAAATAAAAGGAGCTTTATAGTTTGGAATATAAGTACAATATCCCCCACCTTGTTTTCCTTCCTTAGCAACTAAATCTAGTAAATTTTCCTTTAACATAAAATTGAAAAACTCACTTGTTTCTTTCGATAATTCATCATACATTTTTTTACCATTCTCAATAATCCACTCAGGACTACCTTTAGGTGTTGCATTACCAGTTACAAATTCGAATTTATCGTCATAGTAATAAAGTTGTTCTACACCAATTCGATTAGCTTGTCGTTCTCTTAATTCGGTAGCGATTGGAACAATTGTTTCAAGAACTTGCTCTCTAAACTTCTTAACATCATTTGCATCGTAATCCGTCCTCATCATACGAGCATATCCTAGTTCAATAAAGTTTGAGAAACCAAGTTTGTTTGCAATACGAGTTCGGATTTTTACTAATTTATCGTAAATCTCATCAAATTTATCCTGATTCTCCGAGAAGTATCCAAAGTATGTATCGTAAGCTGTCTTTCTAACCTCTCGATCTTTATCCTCGAAATGTGCTGAAATTTGTGCTAACGTTTTCACTTCACCATAAAACGAAAGTTTAGCTGCTGCTACTAACTTAGCATATTCAGTCGTTAGTTTATTTTCTTCCTGTAAATCTGGAATTACTTCTTCACTTAAAATTTTCACTTCACATTCAGCTAAAGCAAATAATTGATGGCCATATTTTTCTTCAAGTTGCTCTCTAAATGGAGAACCGATTAATGCTTTATAATATTGTTGCCCATATGATTGAACAATTGGAGTGTTCTCATCAAAAAACGCTTGCTCATCTTCATAAAACTTATCGTTTGTATCAACTGAATGGCGAACTGCACATAAATTTTCCATTGTTGAAAATTCATTTCTTAAATCATTGATTTCATTCATTGCTAATTCTTGTTCATAGACAGTTGAAGCATCATAAAAATTTTGAAGTGAACGTTTAAATTGTTCCCCAAAGTTCTTAATATTTGGTCTAGAATACTGGTAATCTTGAAAACCCATGTTAATCCCTCCATTTTTTGTGATATTGCTATTATATAAAAAATCTCCTTGTAAAAAAACCTAAATCTAAATAAATTTCTGAAAATTTAAAAATTATTCACTTAGAATCATACAATATAATTGCTGAGAAACTAGTTTTTAACAGCATTAATAAGTGTTTATAGAAAAATAATTTAAAAGATAATTGTTCAAAAAATAAAAAAAAGCTCCATCAAATGAGAGCTTTTTTAGTTAGACCCATGGTATCCAATTTTCTTCAATAAGTGAATTAGGAAATTTTTTTCTTCATTAGATAGATCACTCATTTGCTCATGTAAAAATTCTTCGTGCACAGGAAATATTTCTTCCATCAGTTTATTTCCACTATCAGTTATTTCTGCATAGATTACTCGACGATCTGCACTACAAGGATTTCGATAAACTAGACCCTTTTTCTCAAGTTTATCTACTACATAAGTAATACTTCCACTTGCAATTAATATTTTTTCTCCAATATGTTGAAGTGGTTGGTTTCCTTTGTGATACAAGAGCTCTAGTACTGCAAATTCAGTTGGATTTAAATTAAAACTAGCAATTGATTTGTTTGCAGAATCATTTATCTTTCTATGTGCTCTCGATAATACAATAAATAGCTTTAAAGAAAGCTCTATATCTTTTCTATTTGTCTCTTCCATAATAATACCCCTTCAATTTCTTTTACATAGTTCATTCTATATTATTATTTTACACTTATTAATCATTCTTAAGATTATTTCAATGAAAATGACTTATTTAATTCCGTTAGCAATTTTTTTTGGTATGAAATAATTAACTCGTCCAATTCTTGACTGGCCTTTAAGGTCAAATGTTCGTTTATCCCTTTAGTTTCCGCAAAAAATACCATTTCTTCCCTTTTTAATGAAATAGATAATAATAAACGGCTGAGTTGATATTCATTCATTAGACTGATTCCCTTCTACAGGATGTTTTTTAACAAACCTTTTCATTAATCTTCGAATTAGTTACTATTATTCATTCTAACTAAATTATTTAAAATAGATACAATATGAAACCTACTAAGCAAAATTACCTAGTAGGTTTATTTTTTTTATGAAATAGCTCTTTTATCTATTGTTCTTACTTAATAAATTAGACGACTTTTTATTAAATCCTGCTTAAAATGATTTAATTTTGATTTAGGTAAAATTCTATAGGCACTTTATCTAAAGTTTAGTAAATTTTAGCTATGAACAAATAGTATTTTTTAATTCCTTTATATACAGTATACTCTAACAAAATTTTATTCAACCCACTAGAAATGATCACTTTTCAAAAATAGTATAATTTTATTATAAAATAAAAAAGCTGAAATGTAATGGAATTTATTTACCACTACTATTTCAGCTTATTTCGCTTCTATTTAGTTGCCTGCTTTTATTTTATGACCTTGAATCATCATTAGTTTTACTTTATAACTTATTAGAAATTCAATTCCTTCAAGCCACTTCTTCGTTTCTAGTGGACTTCTTCCCCAAACAGTGATCCCGTGATTTCTAACAAGAACAGCCCCAAAATCCTTTGTTAAAAATGGAGTGTATGCATGTTTAAACGTTTCCATGTCTTGTGCATTCTCAATGATTGGAACTGTTATTTTATTTTCAAAATAAGAACTTGTTAATATATGAATCATTTCGTTATTTTCAAGTTCTACCTGCCCCTCATCACCAAATAATTCAGAAATAACATTATTATCTACAGTATGTACATGGAGCACACAAGTAGCAGATGTTTTTTCGTAAATATTTGCATGAACCAATGTTTCAAGTGATGGCTTTAATACCGTATCAAATACTGGTTCACCAAGGTTATTAACTACAATAAATTCTTCATCACAGCGTGCTCTCTTATCCTTCTCATCAGCTGTTACAAGAAATAATAATGGATCGTCTGAAATTTTCATAGACAAGTTTCCACTCGTACCATAAAACCAATCTCTTTTAGCCAAATCACATTTAATATTCGCAAGCTTCTTCCATTGTTCTAAAAATAAACTCATATTTACACCTCCACTTATTTAGACTATCTATTTGGACACCGTTAAAAATTCAAACTATTCATACTATTTAATAAAATTATGTCATGTGTCGGTCTTTATTGTCAATAGTTCTAAGCAAATGAACAATCATCAATTTTCTACAACCTTTATCCATTTTTGATAGTAATTAATGATTTAGTACTTTTTTTACATCCTGATTTGACAAGACTCCTATTTTATTACATAAATACGTAAAAAATAAAACTTTCCTACTCATTTGTTTATCCTTTCTTTCCCTAAGGAAACTTTTTTGTATTTAGTAAATCATATGTCTTTTTTATAAAAAATGTGAAGAAAATCTACTATAAAATCGAGCAAGATTCAACTTATTTATTAGGTTATTTTAGTCCGTATCTTCTTCTAAATACTTCCCCCTGAATTGATTTTGTTTAATTTCTTCATTCATTTTCTATTTCGCTTTTGAAAATTTAGTAATCTCAATATTTTATGATAAAATAAATCGATAATAATTTAGAACGAGGTATATAAATGAACATTGTTTTAGCAACATTAAATGCAAAATATATCCATACTAATTTGGGTATTCGATACATTAAAGCTTATGCTCAGCCTGAATATTATATAGAGCTTGCTGAATATACAATTAAAGACCCAAGTCTTAATATCATCACAGACTTATATAAGCGCAAGCCAAAAATTCTTGGCTTTAGCTGCTATATTTGGAATATTGAACAAACAATTGAAGTGATTCGTATGTATAAAAAAATTGATCCTTCAGTTATTATTTTTGTTGGCGGACCAGAAGTAAGCTATGATGTGAATTATTGGCTAGATCGCGTAAAGGAAATTGACATCATTACGATTGGTGAAGGAGAAATTACCGTTAAGAAATTAATTAAAGCTATTGAAAATGGAAATGATTTCACTTCCATAAATGGCATTGGTTATCGTGATGAAGGAAAAAATATCATTAAACCACAAACCGAAAAAATAGATTTAACAACTATTCCTTCACCTTATCGCTTTAAAGAAGATTTACCTTTTTTAAGTAAAAGAATTCAATATATCGAAACAAGCCGAGGTTGCCCATTTAATTGCCAGTTTTGTTTATCTTCTATTGAAGTTGGGGTTCGATATTTTAATCGAGAGGTTATCAAAGATGATATTCGTTACCTTATGGCAAACGGAGCGAAGGTTTTTAAATTCGTAGACAGAACTTTTAACATAAGTCGTAGTTATGCAATGGATATGTTCCAATTTTTAATTGACGAACATGTGGAAGGAACAGTATTCCAGTTTGAAATTACTGGTGATATTATGCGACCAGAAGTCATCGAATTTTTAAATCAAAATGCACCAAAAGGCTTATTCCGATTTGAAATAGGTGTTCAGTCTACAAATGATGCTACAAACGAACTAGTTATGAGAAGACAAAACTTTGAAAAGCTTTGCAGAACTGTCACACTTGTACGAGATGGCGAAAAAATAGATCAACATTTAGATTTAATTGCTGGTTTACCTGAAGAGGATTACAATTCATTTCGTCAAACATTCAATGACGTTTTTGCTTTAAGGCCAGAAGAGCTGCAACTAGGGTTCTTAAAGATGCTAAGAGGAACTGGAGTACGATTAAGAGCGCATGAACATGATTATATATATATGGATTATGCCCCGTACGAAGTATTAGGTAATAATGTACTATCATTCGATGATATTGTAAAAATTAAGCAAGTTGAAGACGTACTAGAAAAATATTGGAATGACCATCGAACAAATAGTACGATTGAATATTTAATCAAAAATGAGTTTGAAAGTCCATTTGATTTCTTCCAATTATTTGGTTCATATTGGGAAGAAAGAGGTTGGTCAAGAATCGGCCACCAGCTTGAAGATTTATTTAAGCGTCTAAATGAGTTTTTAACTCAATATCAAATTAAAAACGATACAATCGTTAAAGATATTATGAAAATTGATTATTACTTAAATCATAAATATAAACCGCGTAAACCATGGTGGGACGAAGTAACAAACCATGATTTTGCGAAGGAAATTTATAAACGAATTATCGAAAATCCTGAATATTTAGGTTCAGATTTTATTTCACTTAATTTAAACGAAAAAGAAATCTATAAGCATACAATGATTGAATCACTTTCATTTGATATCGATCATTTCTTACTAACTGGAGAGTATAGAACTGGTAATTATGCGATGCTAGTTTATTTCTCACCTAAAACATTATCGCCTTCATTTTTTACAATTGAAGTATAAGTGGAAGAGGACAATATTTTTTAATATTGTCCTCTTGCTGTTAAAAAAAGAATTTGTCAATGAAATTGTTGGATTGATCATTGATAAGTAAGCTGTGTCATATTGATTTACACTACAGGATGGGCGAGACCTGAGCCTCCTCGGCGCCGCCTGCGGGGTCTCAGCCTTCCCGCTTCTCCCATAGGAGCCTGGCACCCTTTCGTTCCAATCAACTTCTTTATAAAAAAATAATAATCTTAAAAACAATTGACTAGTCAATTGAACGAATTACCCTTTATTTATCAAATTGTAACTTATGATGACGGTTTACAAATATTGATCGTCAAAAAAGAAGATATTTTAATTTCTGCAAGTTAGTTAAAATATTTATATATCAACCAAAATCACTTGTTTATCAATAAGATTACAGATAAAACAATAATAAATAGACTATTTTTTATAGAAATTTATTAAATGTTTGTATTTTTCAATTTTGACTACAATATATTTCAACACTCTTGAGGACAATATTTTTTAATATTGTCCTTTTGTATTGAATTCACTAAATAGCAAATAATAATTTGTAAGTAGAGGTGATATATAATGAAGAGAAAAAATGACAAAACCGAAATAGATTCACCGGTAATGCATGATACTTTACCCCATATTTCAAATTTTCCTTCTTTTAAAGGAACAGACATCAAAATGGAAGAACCTTTTGTAAATTCAAAGGGTGTAGTTATTGGAGACAGTAAGTATAGCTCTCCTAACTCTCCATTAAATAATTGGTCTGACGATGTTGATCCATCAGTTATGGCAGGTGACGAATGGGTCCATCCAACAAATGATATTGGTTGGGCAAGTGCAGAAAACACCGACCTATTAGAATCAAGAAAGCGTGAACAACCTGCAAAACAATTTATGCATCCACAGCACGAAACCAAAGACTAATAAAGTGCAAGATTTAGGGGATAGGATGAAATGATCATTTCTTCTATCCCCTACTTTTTCTTTAAAATAGTGTGATATTAATATCTCCCTTTTTTTGGACTAGTAGCATATGTAATTGCGCTCTGTGGTGTGTGAAGTGGACTAAAATCTCTAGTAACCATTCGAATTTAGAATATTGAAGACCCCAATATGAAGTAGTTTTTTCAACTAAATCATTTTCTTTCATATTAAAATAGAATTCCTTTAATTCATGAAAGTTTTTTTGTAATAAACTTTTCATTTCAACTAGTGATTTACATTCAACTACGGTATAGTAATTAGCCATCATTTCTTGACTAGCACCGCTCATAATTTCAATATCCGCCCCAATAAGCTCACATAGATGCTGGACTAACTCCCCAATCGATTTCTTCTCATCAACCGGTCGAAAATTTAAATCTTCCTCATTAATTAAATCAATCATTTCTAAAACACTCTTTACACATAAACTCAACTGATGAATCACATTTTCTATATACATAAGTTGGGCGGGAAAAGAATGGCAGAATCTTTTCGAATTGGAATGTTCTCGTCAATCCCTGAATAATTTCCAACCTTCTCCCTTTCCCTCCTTTCCTAAAATGGCCTCTACCTTTTTTTATTAGTCATATAACCCCTTCCTACTGAATAGGCTTGTACAATAGAGGAGGGATATGATTGAGAACATTGGCTTGGCATGAAACATTAGAATTACATGAAATTGTTGCTACAACTACTTACTATTTATTTAAGCTTAAAACAAATATAAAAAATATAAAAGATTCAGGATTAAAAGAATTATATAAAACTTCTATTACATTATTTGAAAATAACTTACGGGATTTACTTAAATTTATGAGCAATATTACAATTGGAGAAAGGGATGTAGCAAGCGATAAATTAGCAAGCGAAATGAGTGCTGAAGATTTATTATCAGCAACAAAAGTATTAACAAAAATGTATGCGCATGCACTTACAGAAACAGCTACTCCTGACTTAAATAATTTATTTATTAAGCACCTAGTATCCGTAAACAATTTGCATACTCAAATTTTTAGCTATTTATCAAAACAAGGTCAATATTCCGTATTTAATATTAATAAGTTAATCGAAAACGATGCTAAAAAAGCTATGGACGTCTTAAATATGCCGTATTAAAAAATGGACGTAATATAACGTCCATTTTTTAATCTTTGTTGAAGTTTTTATTAGATAAGTCTGTGACCTTTTCAGCAGCTATGTTGTGATATCTTTTCGTATTTTCAACTAATTTTATCAAATTAAGATAAGTTTGCTTAGCCCCTAATACAAGTAATGGTACCCCAATAAAATCGATATGCAAAAATCTTGATGTAAAACCACCAAGAGTCATAGCTAATGGTACTGTTGGCGATGTACTTGATAAAATAATTTTGTCTTCTTCATTTAATAAGATTTTACCTAAACTTTCAATCGCTGTCGGCACATTTTTAGTATATCTTTTTGCTACTGTATACACTTGGTCTCCATTTTCGTCTTCACCGTGATAAAATAGTTTTCCACCATCTTTTGGTTTTAGTTTATTAAATAGGTAGGTATTCTTTACTTCTTCTGTTGTCGGCTGGCGATCAAGTGGTAATTGCTTTAAATGATATGCAGCAGCCAAAGGTGAAGAATGTGTTCCTCCAAAACAGTAATAAATATAGTATTTCATTTATCTCATCCTCAAATTTTTATATTAATACGTATGTAAATGTAATTGCTTTGAATCCCATTCTGCAAAGCACACTTGTTTAAGTGATAAATTTGACTCAGAAAGTTTTTTATGTACCCACTTTTCGTCTTTTTTCAGCGAGTTAAGAGCTCTTTTAATTATTTTTCCATCACTAATTACGACTATAGGTAAAAATTCTTTTTCCATTTGAATTTTTAAATCCTGTTTAGTAGGCGTATCGAAATTTGATTTCTTCAAGACACTAATCGTACCGTCATTTTCTAAAATAGCATACGCAACTTCACTGACTGCAAAAGTATCCTTTGCTCTTAGTAATTGCATCAATTGATCAGTGTCCAAACGATTCCTTTTCAATTCTTTCCATTGAATTGCTCCGTGTTTTATAACAACTGAAGCATCACCTTCTAAGAACTTTCTAGCCCACATTGACTTTTGTGTTAAGACCTCAGTAACAAATATTAATGCACCCCAAATAAAAATACTAAAAAGAATTTTTGGTAGATTTGCTTCTTTATCATATATTCCATCACCTAGTATATTTCCTAACACTAGTGAGGAAATCAAATCAAATGGCGTTATTTGCGTAATTTGTGTTTTCCCATTAATTTTAACGACAATAAAAAGAGCTATATATCCTAAAAACAACTCAGTAAACATTTCATGATAACTCATGTAATACACTCCTAAATTTTTATTACCTATTAAATTTTCTTACTACTTTACTCTTTTTATACATAAAATTGGTATTTGATCATCATTCTAATTAAATTTTAATTATCCATATAAAGATATGCGTCTGGATGAGAACCGACAGTAACTAGATCTTTTAATATTTTAGCTAATATATAACTATAAACAGTTCCATTGCCACCATAGGCCATTAAAAAAAGGCAATTAGGATATTCATCGTATTGTCTAATCATTGGTAATCCAGAATGTGTTCCTCCAAATGTACCAGTCCAATAATATTCTGGCTTAGCATCTTTATAATTAGGAAACAAATCTATTAAATTTTTTATAAGCTGGTCTTTTTTATGAAATAACATAGATTCACGTTTTTCTGGTATTATTGTAGGTTCGTCAAGTCCTCCGACAATTATTCTCCCATCAACTGTAGTCCGAAGATATAAATATGGTCTTGCCGTCTCCCAAATTAAACAATTTTCATACCATGCATTGTTATTCTCAATAAGGGGTTGGGTTGCAATCGCAAACGTTGAAGTTAAAACAGCATTTTTCTCACTTTTTACTTCTAAGGATTCATAGCCTCCAGCAAAAATAATTTTTTTTGCTCGAATCGTATGTTTATTTTTAGTAAATAATTGTACCCCTTCATCCGTACCAATAATCCGAGTTACCTCTGTATCCGAATACACCTTCAATCCTCGTTTCAGAGCATATAAAAGTAGGCCGTGTGCGTATTTATATGGATTTACTTCAGCATCATCCCCTGAATAAAGTGCAACTTCTTTCGAAAAATTAAACTTTTCTTCAATTTGCGATTTTGTAAATCGTTCAACATTGAAACCATTTTCTTTTAATGTTTTATATTCCAAATCAATCATTTCTTTACCATCTAAATTACTAGCATAGTATAAACTTTTTCTTTTTATAAAATCAGGATTAATATCAATTGTTTTTGACACATCTTCAAGACCTTTAATTGCCTCTACACATAATTGATAATGACGGACAGCTTTTTCTTTTCCATATGAATTAATAAACGAATTTAAAGTTTTGTCATTTGAATATTGTAAGAGCCCCGTGTTTCCACTAGTACTTCCCTGTACAACTTTTTTTCGTTTATCTAGTAATATAACTTTAGCTCCCGTTTGACTTAAGAAATATGCACATAAACTTCCTGATTCACCACCCCCAACTATTACAAAATCACAATCTAGATCTTCATCGAGTGGTTTTATATTTTCAAGCTCGGGATGCGATTCAGTGTAAGTCGTTGGCCAATACAAGACTCCGCTCATACTTTTCACGTCTATTCTCCTTTCTACAGATTATATTTAAGGTAGTTTTTGTCAGTTGAATAAAAAAAATCCCACTTTTTTAAAAGTGAGATTTTTTAACGTAATATAAAAAATTTTAAATACGATAGGATTTCTAGAAATCTACTGAAATTATGATCTTTCAGCTAACCATTTACCAATTGTTGGATATGTCGTTTTTAATGAGACAGGTCCAAACATGATTGATACATGGCCCGATGGAATCGAAACATACTGCTTATCTACGCTAGAAATATGCTCATTTAATGCTTCAACTTGGCAAGGCATCGCAATATGGTCTTTCGTAGCAGAAATATTTAAAACATTAGCTTTAATGTTAGAAACATCTACTTTTCTTCCTCTAATTTCTAAGTCACCGCTTAATAATTTATTTTGCTGGTAAAACTCTCTGATCCATTGGCGATATGCTTCACCTGGGAATGGAATACCATCTGTAACCCATTTTTGCATTAACTGCCACGATTTAATAAATTTTGTATTATCAGAGCGATCCAATAATGTTACATAAGGCCCAACAAAATTAGTAACTGGTTTTAACATTTTGTTACCAAAATCGATCATTTCAGGAGGAATATTCCCTAATGTATCAACAGCTTTATCAAGTGCAAAGTATTTTTCATTTAAAAATGCACCATATAATCCAGTATCTGAAAAATCGAATGGACTAGTTACAAAAATTAAGTTTTTAATTGGTGCATTTTCATAAAGTGATGCATAAATACTTGTTAAAGTACCACCCATACAATATCCTAACATTGATAATTCTTTTGCACCTGAAAAACGAAGAACCTTATTTACCGCTTTTGCAATATAGTCATGAATAATATCGTCAAATTTCAAATGACGATCTTCATGACCAAAAGTTCCCCAATCTAATAAATAAACATCAAATCCTTCATTAACAAGATACTCAACAAAAGAGTTCCCCTTTGTTAAATCAAGAATATACGGTTTATTAATTAAAGCATAGATAAGAAGGATTGGAGTCTTTTTTACCTTTTTTGTCGTTGGAATATAATGATATAATTTACTTTTATTTTTAGTCCAAATCACTTCTTTAGGAGATTGCCCTACTAAAGGTTCTCCCTCTTTTATAAGAATATCTGCAGTTTTCTTTAATCTTTTGTATGATTCTTTTAATCCGCTCGGAAGCGATTCCGTAGCTTCTTCTAACATTTGTGAATTAAACACACTTTTCCCCCCTTTTGATCTTAAAAAAAGGTCATCTACAAGTAAGACTTAAACGTAAAGTCCGCCATTTACATTAATCTGTTGACCAGTAATGTACTCTCCACCTTCACATAAGTAAACAACAGCTTTAGCAATCTCTTCTACAGTACCAAATCTTCTTTTTGGTATTCTTGATTTAATTTGCTCTTTTACATTTTCTGGAATTTCGTTTACCATGTCAGTTTCAATAAATCCTGGACATACAGAATTTACTGTAACGTTTGTTTTTGCTAATTCAAGTGCTAAAGATTTAGTAAATCCAATCATACCAGCTTTTGCAGCAGAATAGTTTGTTTGGCCGAATCCGCCTGCCTGACCAATAACTGATGAAATATTAACGATACGAGCGTTATCAGATTCAAGTAGATGTGGTAAAGCAGAATTACATGTGTTATAAACACTGCTTAAATTCACATCAATAACCTCATGCCAATCTTCTGCACTTAGTTTTTTGAAACTACGGTCTCTAGTAATACCAGCATTATTAACAATAATGTCTAATCGTCCAAAATGCTCAACCGTACGATCAATTAATGCTTTCGCTTGATCTAATTCAGCAACATTAGCTTGCACTGCTAACGCTTCATAACCATTTTCAAAAAGTTCATCTACCACTGCTTTTGCGTGTGCTTCACTATTATTATAATTGATTACAACTTTTGCGCCTTTCTCTGCTAAAGCAAGTGCTATACCTTTTCCAATCCCTTTTGCTCCACCTGTTACGATCGCTACACGATTTACTAAATCCATTATCATTTCTCCTTTTTTAACTAATTATTGTTTTGTTGGTTGTTTAGTAGTTAATTGTTGTAAAAGTTGTTCAATGTTAGCCATTGAAGACTTTAGTTGTTCAATGTTTTCCATTGAAGACTTTAATTCACTAACTTGTTGATGAATTGATTTGGTTTCAGCTTTCAATTTTGTAAGTTCTCGTTTAACTGTCACAATGTCTAACTCTTTTTTCAATGTTGCTACATCTAACTCAGGTTGGGAATCTAAAAATAATTGATCTTCTAATGTATCTACTTTCGATTCTAAATTAATCACTAAGCTAGCTACATTTGCGATATCATCTTTAGAAGCAATATTTGAAGCCTCTAAGAAGGTTTTTGATTGATCATTCAATATCTTTTTACAGAATAGATTAAAATCTATTACAGAACCCATCCACTCGGAAAATTCTTCTTTCTGAACATATTCGTTCATCATTTTTCCAAAGTATTTTTCATTTACATCATACATTTGCTTCCACATTTTCAATGGATCTGAATAATTTTGCTCTGACATGTTAATCCCCCTCACTACTTTTAAGTATAGAAAACAAGCTAACGACAAAACAATCCAATGTTTTCGCGATATTTCTACATCTCGTGTCGAAATTTGTTTTTTAATATTCATTATATTTAAAATACATTGACAATAAATTTAACTAAGTGTAAATTACACCTAAGGGATGATGATTCCATTACTACGATATAGGGGGGAACATAACTTTATGACAACAAATGAAAAGGAAACAAGTAAAAAAAATAAACACGATACTTCCGAATCGATCACATTGCCTAAAAACTTCTTAGTTCCCTTTCTACTTCTTAGCCTTAAGCAATGGAATATGCATGGCTATAAATTAATGCAAGTATTATTTGATTTAGGTTTTACTACGCTTGATTCAAGTAATGTTTATCGGATTCTAAGACAACTTGAAAAAGAAAGTTATATTAAATCTAGTTGGGAATATGGAATGGAAGGTCCGGCAAAGCGAATTTACTCAATTACAGATGCCGGAGAGGAATATCTAAAAACTTGTCATAATTCATTTACTCAATATAATCAGATGCTCCAAACATTTTTTTCGATTTACACAAATTCATTCTTTCCATTTAGCAACTCTGATCAAAGTTTTAAAGATGATTGAAATTGCAGCAATGCATTCAATAATAAATTTTTTTGGAGGAAACACTAATGACTGAAAAAACAATCGAATTACAAACTGAACTTGCAGCTGAGAATTTTCAAAAAATGCTTCAATATTTGTTAGACAATCAATTACAAATTCAACAATGGACAGAGTCTTTATTTCAAGAACAAGCAAAACAATGGAAAACGTTAAATGAGCAAGTACAAGTACAACAACAAGAGTCTTACGAGCAGTTCCAAGAAATGATTAAGTTATTAAATGAAATTAAGCCTACAATTAATCAAGAGACTTATGAAAAAACTTGGAAAAAATTATTTGATCAGTTTGCTCCATTCCAGTCTTTATGGACAAATATGAATCAAAACCCATATCAATCGTTTTTTCAAGCTATGAGTACATTTTCAAATCAACAACAACAATTTTTTCAACAATTTTTTAAACAACCATTAAATAACACACCTTACACTGCTTGGACGAACATGTATCAACAGTTCCAAAAAACTCAAGAAGATTGGTTTAAAAACTTACAAGAATTCTCATTCACAAAACTATAATCAATATTTAACCAATTCTCTTGATTAGCTAGGCATTTCATCAAGGAGAGGATGAAACAAAATGAATGTTTTCGAAAGTGCAAGACATGTACAGGAAGTTCATTTTGACTCCATTTCAGTTGGTGACGAAGCTACTCTTGAAATTAAAATTACTGCAGAGTTAATTGAACAATTTGCTGCAATTTCAACAGATGTAAATCCAATTCACTTATTAGATGATTTTGCAAAAGAAAGCATCTTTAAAGAAAGAATTGCACATGGCATGTTGATTTGCAGCTTTATTTCCTCAGTACTAGGTACTAAACTACCCGGCAAAAACACCATCTACCTATCTCAAGAAGTATTTTTCAAAGCACCAGTAAAAATTAATGACACAATTAAAGTGATCGTCAGTGTTGTACGTAAAAGAGATGATAAAAAATTATTAACACTTCAAACAAATGTATATAATCAAGAAAATGTACTTGTCGTTGAAGGCTCAGCGTTGGTTAAAAAGTTAACATAACCCTAATATGACTGTATTTACCAAGCATGAGAAAATCCTAAATGTAAAAAATAGAATTGTAAGCTATTACTTACAGAAAGGGAGATAATCATGACTAGAAACAATAAATTATTAGTTCCAGGTGTAGAACAAGCACTTGATCAATTTAAATACGAAATCGCTAACGAATTTGGTGTAACTTTAGGATCCGATACAACTGCACGTTCAAACGGTTCAGTTGGTGGCGAAATCACTAAACGTTTAATTGCTCAAGCGCAAAGTCATTTAAAGGGTCTTTGATTGAAGTAACAACAAACTATATAACATGGCTTAATATAGGGGGGAGATTTGATTCTTCCCTTTTTATTTTTAATTTTTTTGGAAGAAAATAGCATTTTTATCTTAACTAGTTGTATAGACAAGTTAAAACTTTTAGGTTAATATTGAAAGCGTAATCATTATAATAATTTTCGGAGGGAAAATAATATGCTTAGTTTCTTACAACGTATTGGTAAAGCATTAATGCTTCCAATCGCTGTCCTTCCAGCTGCAGGACTTTTACTGCGCTTTGGACAACCAGATCTACTAGACATTCCGTTTATGGCGGCTGCTGGTAATGCAATTTTCTCTAATCTTCCATTAATCTTTGCAATCGGTGTTGCAATCGGTATTTCAAAGGATGGAAATGGAGCCGCTGGTCTTGCAGGTGCAATCGGTTACTTCGTATTAACTGCAGGAACAACTACGATAAATAAAGATATTAATATGGCTGCCCTTGGTGGTATTATTACAGGGGTTGTAGCTGGTCTTCTTTACAACCGTTTCAGTGGTATTAAATTACCTGAATGGTTAGGATTCTTTAGTGGACGACGATTCGTTCCAATTATAACGTCAGCTACTATGCTTGTATTAGCAGGAATATTTGGTTATGTATGGCCAACAATTCAAGATGCAATTAACTCAGTTGGTAACTGGATTATTGATATCGGTCCAATCGGAGCTGCAGTATTCGGTTTCTTAAACCGTATTTTAATCCCATTAGGATTACATCACGTATTAAATACAATTTTCTGGTTCAACTTAGGTGACTTTACTGATGCTGCTGGTAAATTAGTTCACGGTGACTTAAACAGATTCTTCGCTGGTGACAAATCTGCTGGTGCATTCATGACTGGTTTCTTCCCAATTATGATGTTTGGTCTTCCAGCTGCTGCATTTGCAATGATCGCTGCTGCAAAACCAGAAAGACGTAAAACTGTAGCAGGTATGTTTATTGGTCTTGCTTTAACATCTTTCTTAACAGGTATTACTGAACCAATCGAATTTGCATTCATGTTCATTGCTCCAGTACTTTATACTTTCCATGCAATCTTAACTGGTTTATCAATGGGTATCGTAAATGCTTTAGGAATTAAAGATGGCTTTACATTCTCAGCTGGTTTTATGGACTACATTCTGAACTACAATATTGCAACTAAACCAATTCTGTTAATCCTAATCGGTTTAATCTTTGGAGTAATTTACTTTATCGTGTTCTACTTCGCAATTAAGAAATTTAATATTAAAACACCAGGTCGTGAAGACGAAGAAGTTGAAACTGATGAAGTAACAACTGAAATTGGTGATTCATTATACCTACAAGCTCTAGGTGGAAAAGAAAACTTAACAAATATTGATAACTGTACAACTCGTTTACGCTTACAAGTAAAAGATGCTTCTAAAGTAAATGAAGCACTTCTTAAAAAAGCAGGTGCTCGTGGAGTTATTAAATTAGACGATAAAAACGTACAAGTAGTTGTAGGTACAAACGTAGAGTTTGTTGCTGAAGACTTGAAAAAACAAGTTAAATAATTGAAATTTAAAGCTTGTCCATATGGGCAAGCTTTTTTCATGCTTACTTTACTCAATTAAAGGATTCATGAGTTGTTGAAAAAGGTAATACTTGAAGGAAACATATTTATAATCGGTTTATAAGTAACTATATAAGCTAATACATGTATCTGACTTACTCATAAAGGGTCAGAAGTCGGTAAAAAGCAGATGTATGACAGATCAAAATACCTATAATATAAAGGATGGAATATTACATTAAATGAATATTTCTTTAATAAAATAAACAAAGAGATTTAATTTACATAAAGTAGGTGGTTAGAATAGAAAAAACGTACTTTATTACTGGATTTCCTGGATTTATTTCGAAGCATTTGCTCCTCAAAATTCTTGATAATGAAATGTCTTTTCAAAAAATTTATTTACTCATTCTTCCTAATACTGAAAAACAATGCCGAGACTTTTTATTTACATTAGATCAAAAGTATCCAGATTACACTCTTTTAAAAATAGAACTTTTAAGTGGTGATATTACCCAGAAAAACTTTGGACTCAGCCTAAAAAACCTTAATATACTTATTAATAATATAACGGACTTATTTCATTTAGCTGCAATTTACGACCTTGCTGTTCCTAAAAAAATTGCATATGAAGTAAATGTGAAAGGAACAATAAACGTAAATGAATTTGCACTTAAACTGAAATCTTTGAAGCGTTACACCTATTTTAGTACTAGCTATGTATCGGGAACTCGTGAAGGAAGAATTTATGAACATGAATTAGAAATGGGACAAACATTTAAAAACTTTTATGAAGAAACGAAGTATTATGCTGAAATAGAAGTTGAGAAACTAAAAACTCAACTTCCAATCACCATCATAAGACCTGGAATTGTAGTTGGACATTCAGAAACTGGTGAGACAAGTAAATTTGATGGACCATATTTCATTTTAAATTTCTTCACAAAACTTCGCTATTTACCTATACCACGAATTGGTAAAGACGATGCTTATTGTAATTTCGTTCCCATCGACTATTTAATTAATGCTGTATACTATTTGAGTCATGCAGAAATCGGAGTTAACAAAACTTATCAAATTACAGATCCCTCTCCTTACCCTGTACAAGATGTTTATAAAGACTTTCTTTCCTGTTATTTAAACAAAACTACCGTAGGAATTATTCCAATTAAATTTATTAGTCCTCTCCTTTCTATCCCATTTATTAGACGATTACTTAAAGTTGAAAAAGAAGTTTTATCTTATTTTAATTGTAAATCCGAATATGATTGTATTAATACCTTAACTGATCTACAAAACACAAGTATTAAATGTCCGGACTTTAAAGATATACTTCCTGTTATTACAAATTATTATAAAGTGCATAAGACAGTAATAGAGAAGCATGTATTAATTAAATAAAACAGGTTATGTGATTTCTCTTCCTATATATAGGAAGGAAAAGTTGAAAGGACACTAATATAATTAGTGTCCTTTCAAACTGTTGAAAAACAATCTTGTCAATTAATTACCAAATTTTCGTAAAGGAGAAGGATGAGGTTGATTTCCACTACAGTATGCTCGCTTTCCATGGGGCGAGACCTAAGCCTCCTCGGCGCCGCCTGCGGGGTCTCAGCCTTCCCGCTTCTCCCATAGGAGTCGAGCATCCTTCCGTTCCAATCAACTTATTCATCAAAAAAAGTATATAATAAATACCTAATCAAATAGCCTTTACTTAGAGTAAAATAACATGATCTTTATTAAACAGTTTGTAGGTTAATTAATATCGAACATTAATTTATAACCTAATAAATTGAACTTGTTTTCTCAAATTAGTTCATAATATTTTTAACTACTGAAATGCTCTTTATAATTTTAGTGTTTTGTATCTTTTCTTCTATTATTAATGATTTTTTCATTTTCCATAAGTATGCGCTATGTAGATTTATATGCATTACATAATAACCTTCTGCAATAAACCTCTTTATAAAGTCTAATCCATTTTCTTTTCTAAATCCTAGATTATAATCTAGGGATATTTGTTCAATTTGTTGATGTTTACATTCTTTAATGCTTCCTGGACGGATCTTACCAATTTAAAACTGGATGGTACTGGCCTGGTATCTTCTATAAATAATTCACCCTCAATACTTTCATTACAGAATGATTACATTCGTAACTGGATAACAACAAAACTGGATTTTTCTTCCTGTATTATAACGGGGAAATATGACGTTTTCTTAACTTCAAACTTTTTTAATGGAAATTTTAAGCAAAAATTTATGATAATGGTTTAATATTATTCTAGTAAAATAGTTGTCATAACAACGATTTTTTTTATTTCTGTACTAAAACAGTACTACCAAAAAAATCCTCAAATTTGGCTCCCCATTATTTCCCATAATTATGTCATGCGTTTTCATGCTAAAGTATTACTTGTACAGCGAGACAATAACCAAACAAATGGAGGAGAAAGAACATGAAAAAAATCGTAACTTTATCAACTGTGGCTGCTACTCTACTAGTGGGTGCTCCTGT
The DNA here is from genome assembly GCF_004138285.1 of Gottfriedia acidiceleris. Taxonomy (GTDB): domain Bacteria; phylum Bacillota; class Bacilli; order Bacillales; family Bacillaceae_G; genus Gottfriedia; species Gottfriedia acidiceleris_A. The sequence continues at coordinate 285,424 of NZ_SCFN01000004.1, forward strand.
AGGTGCAGTAAACGCAGCGACTATTACTAAGGATACTACTAAATCATATACACAACATATCAACTTAAATGATACTTTATTCAATTATTTTAATCTACCAAACTTAGCAACTTCAAATGGTACTATTAAAATCGATTTAAATAAATTATTTACTAGCAATGGAATTGATATGAAGCAACTTCAAGATGCTATTAAGCAACAATTAGGACAAGCTTCAACACCTAAGCCAGCAAACCCAGGAACTACACAACCAACAGTTCCAACAACGCCGGCTAAACCTGAAACACCAACAACAAAACCGACGGAACCAACTACACCATCTAAACCAACAACTCCGTCAACTGAAACACCATCAACACCATCAAATTCAGCATCATTATCAGCCTATGAATCAAAAGTAGTTGATTTAACAAATGCTGAACGTACAAAAGCTGGTTTAAAACCATTTACTGTTAATGCAACATTATCTAAAACAGCTCGTTTAAAATCACAAGATATGACTGACAAAAATTACTTTGATCACACTTCACCGACTTATGGATCACCATTTGATATGATGAAACAATTCGGAATCACTTATAGCTATGCAGCAGAAAACATTGCTAAAGGTCAAAAAACACCTGAAGAAGTAGTTACTGCTTGGATGAACAGTGCTGGTCACCGTGCAAATATCTTAAATCCTAACTTAACTCAAATTGGTGTTGGTTATGATTCAAGATCAAATGCTTGGACTCAACAATTTATCGGTAAATAATAAATAAAATTTGTATAAAGCTGTATTAAAAGTAGTCCGTTTTTGCGGACTACTTTTTTATTATGTACAAATAATTCTGATGTATTCAACATTATTTGCCTTATCCCCGTACTAACCTTCTTCGCAAACTTTCCATTAAAGAAGAATCAATTACTTCAATTGCAGAGTTATTTTTTCGAACCCCAGAACCAAAATGAATTTCTTCCACATTCGTAAATTCAATGAAGTTTGATACATTTTCAATGGATAATCCGCTTCCTGCTAAAATTTTAATATTCGATTTATTTGTAAGTTCGATCATATTTTTTATTGTTTCTTTTCCATCAATAGCACTAGCAACACCGCCAGATGTTAATACATGCGTAATCTCAGAGTAATTTTTTAATGTATCAATAGCTGTTAGCAGATCATTTGATTCATCGATTGCTCTATGAAACGTAAAGTTCATATCTTTTACTCGAGCTGTTACTTTTTTTAAAAGATCTTCATCAATTGTATTATCTTTTGTCAAGGCACCAAAAACGATACCAGCTGCTCCGAGCTCATTACATATATCAATATCGGTTAAGATCACTTCTTGATCATACTGATCATATAAAAAAGAACGACTATGTGGTCGAATCATTACATGTACTGGAATTGAGACACTTTGAACAACATGTTTAATTGTCGCATAACTTGGAGTCAATCCTCCCTCTTTTATTCCAGTAACTAATTCGATTCGATTTGCCCCAAACCTTTCTGCATCTATTGCATCTTTTACGTTTGTGGCAATTACTTCTAATAACATTTCATTCATCTCACTTTTCGTTAAGTATTTGTTTTATGTCCGACGGGAATGGGATATGAATGGATAAACTATCTTTCGTAAAAGGATGCGTAAATTGTACATTACTAGCGTGTAATCCTTGACGATTCAATAATTTTTGTTTCCCACCATATAATAGATCTCCAATTAATGGATGACCTAAAAAACTTAAATGAACTCGGATTTGATGTGTACGACCAGTATCTAACTGACATTCTAATATCGTTACATTCAACTTTGATATATATTTTATTTTTTTATAATGTGTAATTGCATTATCGCCTTTTGGTGAAACCCTTCTTCTAGTAGGATGATGTCGATCTCTTCCAATTGCTTCATTTATTGTCCCTTTTGGTGATTTAACATTCCCTTCAACTATAGCTGTATAGGTACGTTTTATTTTACGTTGACTTAACATCGAATCCAGAATTGCACTACTTAATGCATGTTTAGCAAATACGACTCCACCGGTAGTGTCTTTATCGAGGCGGTGTATATGGCGTACTTTTGTTTTTAATCCATTTTCTAGAAAATGAAATGCTACCCCATTTGCTAATGTATTTAACTGTCCTTTTTCATTCGGATGTGTGTCGACTCCAAACGGTTTATTTGCAATAAGTAAATGTTCGTCTTCGTAGCAAATCTCAATAGATTGTTCCTGTGGAATTACACCATAATCCTCCTCTATGAACAATTGCATTTCAACTTGGTCTCCACTTATAAGGATCGTATTCCAAGATTTAATTTCTCCGTTAATCCTACAACCTTTTGCCATCCTTAATTCGTGTAGCAACTTCTTTGGAAACTGCCACACATTTTTTAAATATGACTCTACTGTTTGATTTTTATGCTCAACGCCTATTATTACCTTAAACCATGGATTTTGTTGCTTTAACTCCATCTTTTAATCACCACTTTCAATATGACTATTATATCAAAATATAATTAGTCAAAAAAGAAGCACCTGTTTAGGTGCTCCTTAATGAAAAATTTAAATTCATTAACATCCTTTGAAAGCATTCAGATAAACTTCTTCTAATTCTTTAACTAGAGGTAGCTTCGGATTTGCAGTAGTACATTGATCTTCGAAAGCACGATCAGCTAAATATGAAACTTTTTCTAAAAATTCTTTTTCAGTAATTCCTTGAGCCTCGATACTCATATTAATATTTAATTCCTTAGCTAACTTGATAACTGCTGTAATTAAACTTTCAACGCCTTCTTCAGTAGTTGCAGCAGGAAGACCTAGGAAGCGAGCAATTTCAGCATATCGTTCATCTGCAATGAAATGTTTATATTTAGGGAATGCTGTAAACTTAGTTGGTTTTTTTGCATTGTATCTTATTACATGCGGCATTAATATTGCATTTGCTCTGCCATGAGGAATATGGAATTCCGCTCCAATTTTATGCGCTAAACTGTGGTTAATTCCTAAGAACGCATTTGCAAATGCCATACCAGCGATAGCTGATGCATTATGCATTTTTTCACGTGCTTCAAAATCGTTTCCATTTTCATATGCTTTAGGCAAATATTTAAATACTAATTTAATAGCTTGTAATGCTAATCCATCTGTATAATCATTAGCTAGAACACTTACATAAGCTTCAATTGCATGTGTTAATACATCCATACCTGTATCTGCTGTAATGCTTTTAGGAACTGTTGATACGAATTGAGCGTCAATAATTGCAACATCAGGCGTTAATTCATAATCAGCTAATGGATATTTAATATTATTAGCTTTATCAGTAATTACAGCAAAAGGTGTAACCTCTGAACCAGTACCAGAAGTAGTTGGTATTGCTACAAACTGAGCTTTACGACCTAATTTAGGGTATTTATAAGCTCTTTTTCGAATATCTAAGAATTTTTGTTTAGGTCCGTCTAAAGTAGTTTCTGGGTACTCAAAAAACATCCACATACCCTTGGCTGCGTCCATAGCTGACCCACCACCGAAAGCAATAATTGTATCTGGTTCAAATGATAACATTCTATCTGCACCCTTCATTACAGTAACATCTGAAGGATCTGGTTCTACATCTGAAAAGATTTCAATCTGAATATTCTCTTGTCTTTTTTCTAGATAATATTTAATTACGTCAACATAACCTAATTTAACCATTGCTTCGTCTGTTACAATAAATGCTTTTTTAATATTAGGCATTTTTTCTAAATATTGAGTTGAATATTTTTCAAAATAAATTTTTGGTGGCAGTTTGACCCATTGCATATTCATATTTCTTCTTCCTAATTTTTTTATATTTAATAAGTGTACAGTTGTTACATTAGTCGATACAGAGTTTTTACCGTGCGATCCACAGCCTAATGTAAGTGAAGGAATAAATGCGTTATATAAATCCCCAATTCCACCATGTGCTGAAGGAGCATTTGCAATAACACGACAAGCTTTCATTCTTAGTCCAAACTCTTTTTGAATTTCTTCATTATTACTATGAATAACTGCCGAATGTCCTAATCCTCCAAGCTCTAACATTTCTTCACAACGTTTAAATCCTTCTTCTTTACCATTTACTTTAATTGCAGCTAAAACCGGACTTAGTTTTTCTCTTGTTAAAGGTTCATTCGCACCCACGCTATTACATTCAACGATAAGAATTTTTGTTTCTACTGGTACATTTACTCCAGCTAACGCTGCTATTTCATATGCAGATTTACCAACGATGTCACCATTTACAGCACATGTAGTTTCATTTATGACAAGCTTTTCTAATTTCTTTTTATCTGCTTTTGTAGCAAAATAACAATTATTTGCTATTAACTCTGCCTTCACTTCGTCATAAACTTCTTTATCTACAATAACTGCTTGTTCAGATGCACAAATCATTCCATTATCAAATGTTTTTGAAAGAATAAGATCATTTACTGCACATTTTATTTCAGCAGATTTCTCGATATAGCATGGTACATTACCAGGGCCAACACCTAAAGCAGGTTTTCCTGTACTATAAGCCGATTTAACCATTCCAGCACCACCTGTTGCTAAAACAAGTGCTACTCCTTCATGATTCATTAAACACTTAGTTGCTTCAATAGATGGTACTTCAATCCATTGTACACAGTTTTCAGGTGCTCCAGCTTTTATTGCCGCATCACGAACGATTCTTGCTGCTTCTCTACTACATTTTTGTGCGGAAGGATGAAAAGCAAAAATAATTGGGTTTCTTGTTTTAATCGCAATAATTGCTTTAAATAATGTTGTTGATGTAGGATTAGTTGTTGGAGTGACACCTGCAATTACCCCAACAGGTTCAGCAATTTCTGTTATTCCAGTTTGTTGATCTTCACTTATAATCCCAACTGTTTTATTATCTTTTATTGAATTCCATATATATTCTGTAGCAAATATATTTTTAATAATTTTATCCTCATAGATTCCACGCCCTGTTTCCTCAACTGCCATTTTTGCTAGTGGCATATGTTGATCTAAGCCTGCTAGAACCATTGAATGTACAATTTCATTGATTTGAACTTGATTAAAGTTTTCAAATTCCCTTAATGCTTTTTGTCCTTTTACGACTAATTCATTTACCATTTCAGAAGCGTTACATATTTCATTGACAATTTTTTCTTGAACAGCCATTTGGCTCTCCTCCTCTGATGTTGGACATTAATAATCCTATTTTAGATTCATTAAGTCCCATTTATCATTTACATTTGTGAAGAATTTCACAATTTCGTTTACAAATATAATATATATCTTTTTTATTGAAAAAGCTATGTCTATTTTGTGAAATATTTCACATATTTTTCAACAAAACATGTTACCTATCTACTTATTCCATTCACTACTTCTAACATTTTGTAGATTTTTGTTAATTCTTTTCTTTTTTCAAATATTTTCGCATATGATAAAATTAAGAATAAGTTCTCATAGAACTTATTTTTCACCTGTTAGATTTTTCTAACAAAACTGGAAAAAAGGACGTGTAACCATGATTGCTCGAAGGAGCATTTGGCAACGTAAAGACTTATCCTACACTTAGCGGTTTTTATTTAGAGAACCAAAAGAACTCTAAAATAAAACTGAAGGTAGGCGAAACTATGGTTGACAGGCGATTATGTTATTTCTTCAATGATATATAGCTTTGTAGTTAGAAAGATAAAAAACTAACTACGAGCTCTATATGTACGTAGTTAGTTTAAAGCTGTACTTTTTAACTACTAACTACGAAAAGAGGAAATAACAATGAGTAACAATCGTTTGGGTGAGACCTTAATGATTTTAATTGGTTCATTTATTTTAGCCACTACACTGTATCATTTTCATTATCAAAATAATTTGGCTGAAGGTGGATTTATTGGTATTGCTTTATTAGTAAAGAATGCACTAAATATATCGCCTTCAATTACAACTTTGCTACTCGATATTCCGATTATCTTGACCGCTGGATTGTATTTAGGTAGAAAATTATTAATCAATACTACTATCGGAGCAATCTCATTTTCTGCTTTTTATTCTATTATTGAAAAAACATCTAATATTACATTTAACTTTGGAAATCATCTTTGGATACCCGCTATTTTAGGTGGAATTTTCGCTGGACTTGGTTTAGGATTAATTCTAAGAAGTGGCGGTGCAACTGGTGGAGATGATTTAATAACAATTATAATGAGCAAAAAATCAAAAATATCGATCGGTAAAGTATATTTTATTTTTGACGCTGTAATTCTTCTTTGTTCACTAACTTATCTATCATGGAATGAAGTAGGGTATACAATTCTTTCAGTTGCAATCTGTGCGAAAGTAACTGAATTGGTCTATGAAAGTAAATTTCAAAAAAAATCTGTTACAATTAAAACTAATGAAAAAAGATTACATGCTTAATGCATGTAATCTTTTTTTGTTGTTAACAGTCTGAACCTTAATGCATATAATCTTTTTTGGATTCAGAAAAATCGGTGAGCTCATTTAGAACATTTTCTGCAGCTAAATCGTATAGACAATCTTTGAATAGTATTGCCAGTCTTCGATAATCATTATATTTATCTAATAGCTCGTCCACTGATGAAGCTTCACCGATGTTTGTTTTCTTTACTTCTTCTTGTTTTTTAGCAAACTTAATTGTAAATGTGCCTAGTTTTTCAAACATTGAACCGTAGAATTCATCAAAGTTCGATACGCTTACTAATTCTTCTTCTTCAGCGTCAACTTGAAGACCATCAAATTCTCGTAAGAGTTCGTATATAATGCTACTGTACTCATCATTTAAATAAATACTTTTTTCGATCCTGTACCCGATCACTCGATAGAAATGACCATCGTTCTTTACAAATTGAACAGTATCATTTATTTTAAACTTAAAATACTTAAACATTGAACTTCACCCCTACCAATGTCTTTTATCATACTATTTACAAAATACTATAGAAACTATACAACCAAAACTTGACAAATTTAAAAATCCTGCCCAAAATCCGTGCATTCTTGAAAATGATTTAGAAAATTGGTAACCTATACGTACAATACCCAATTTATCAATTTTAAATCATAATTTAGGAGGGGATTCTGCCTTGTTAACCGAAAACGACAAACTTCTTCTAGATGATTTAACAAGTTTAATGATTCGAGTTCGAAAAAACTGGCAAAAAACTGATGAGGAAGTAAAAAACTCTTTAACTCCACCAAAATATTTGCTTTTATATTTAATATATAAAAATCAAAAAATTACTGCTTCTGAACTTGGAAGACAAATTGGATTATCTTCAGGTTCTATTACAACCGCTGTCAATAAATTGGTTAATAATCATTTAATTTCTCGAAAAAGGGATATCCGTGATCGAAGAGTTACATGGCTTGAATTAACAGATGAAGGAAAACGTTTGATTGAAGAAATCTTCAATTTCCGTCAAGAATTGTGGCTAACTTTATTCGAAAACCTATCACATAGTGAAAGAGACCAATTTCGATTTTTATTAAATAAATTAATCTCAAACTAAAAAGGTTATCTCGTAGGAGATAACCTTCCAGTGTGTAGACAAAGTACAAAAAACTTGATTTTCAGACTGTCTGAAATGATTACTTTCCAGTTTTCAATTCTGTCCAATACTTATCATATAATTCTGTTTGGTCCCCAACGTCCTGAATCCAGTTGGTTGCATCAGTTTGTTCTTTTGTTACATTAATAAACGGATTTAGTTTATACTCCGCCGAATGATATGATCCTGATTTACTATTTGGATCAGCATAGCCAATCGCCTCATAATTTTGTGCACTTACTTTCGGGTCATATAGATAGTTAATAAACTTTTCAGCTAGATCTTTTTGTTTTGCATCTTTTGGTATTGCTAAAGTATCTGCCCATCTTGATGATCCTTCTTTTGGTACAACCCATTTAATATCTTTAAGCTCTTTTTGAATATAAGCAGCATCTCCGGACCATACTTGACCAATCCAAGCATCTTCGGTAATAAACTTTTGTTTTACCGTATCTGTGTCGAATGCTAATAAGTTAGGTGTTAATGTTTTTAAATTGCTATAAGCTTTTAGCAATTCGTCTTCATTTGTTGAACTATTTGAATAGCCATTTTTAATTAATCCCATCCCAAATACTTCTCTATTGTCATCAAGTAAAGTAACATGACCTTTGTATTTTGGGTTCCATAGATCATCCCAGCTATCTATATTTTCTTTTACATATTTTGGATTATAGGCAATTCCCGTTAATCCCCCAGTATAGACAACTGAATAGTCACCTTTTGGATCAAACTCTTGATTTGTATACTCTGGTGAAATATTATTTAAATTTGGCATCTTACTTTTATCCAATTTAGCCAATATATTTTGATGAATCATTAGTTTAACCATATAATCTGAAGGTTGGATTACATCATAATTCGAACCACCAGCTTTTAGTTTTGCATACAACTCTTCATTACTTGCAAAAACTTGATAATTAATTTTAACATCATATTTCTTTTCAAATGATTCTAAAACTTTCTCGTCAAAATTATCCGCCCAGCTATAAATATTTAATTCTTTTTTTCCAACTGAACAGGCAGATAAAAGTAAACTTACTAAGCCTAAAGAAACCATTATTGTAGCAGTTTTTCTAAATATACTCATAATGCCTACTGACTACCTCCTTAAATTTTGGCTGTACTTTAGATCTATTATCTAAATCCAGTATGCCTTGGTTGATTTCTATTCCAGATGTTCGTTTTTTAGTGGAACTAGACCTAAATAAGGCACTAGATGCACTTTTACTTTAAACGATATAGGATTTTTTCTCTGATTCTTCTTGATTGTTAAGACCTTTTGTACGATAAACCTCAGAAATTACCATTAGGAAAATAATTGTAACAATTAAAATCGTCGAAATTGCATTTATTTCAGGAGTTACACCTTTTTTTACCATTCCATAAATATAAATTGGCAATGTAGTTGAACTCGGTCCCGAAACAAAAAAGCTTATGACAAAATCATCAATACTTAATGTAAAACATAAAAGTGCGGAAGCAATAATTCCAGGCATTAGCGCTGGTAAAGTTACAAATCTAAATGTCTGCCATGGTGTAGCACCTAGATCACTTGCAGCATCTTCTAAATCAGATGACATTCCTGAAAGTCTAGCTGCTAAAAGAATAATTACATATGAAATACAAAAAGTGACATGGGCAATAATAATTGTGATACTACCTAATTCAATATGAAAATTAGTAAATAGTATTAGTAATGAAAGTCCCATTAATATATCTGGAACGACAATTGGTAAGTAAACTAGCCCACTAATAAGGTTTGAAAATTTATATTTATGCTTATGTAAAGCAAGAGCACAAATAGTACCAAGAATTGTTGAAAGGATTGTCGTTACAATTGCAATAAATAAACTATTCATAAAGGCATCAATAACTTGCGGGTTATGAAATAAATTTAAGTACCAGTCAAACGTAAATCCAGTCCACTGTGCATTAATCTTTGATTTATTAAATGAAAATAGGATTAAAATTAAGATTGGTAAATATAAACAAATCAAGATAATTGTTGAAAATCCAATAAGTATAGGTTTTTTCATTTATTTTTCACCTCTACTTTTATCAGCACCAATATTTTTTGTAGCTAAATAGTAAAGTCCTATTAAACCGATTGAAGTAATAACTAAGAATATTGAAAGTGCGGAACCAAATGGCCAGTTCCTTGCTGCTAAGAATTGATTTTGAATGACATTTCCGATTAAAGCAACTTTTGATCCACCCATTACATCCGAAACGACAAACATTCCAAATGATGCAACAAAAACCAAAATACTACCTGCAAAAATCCCCTTCATCGTTAATGGAAGAGTTACATATATAAAGGTTTGAAATGGAGTAGCTCCTAAATCATTAGCAGCGTCCAATTTCCGGTTATCCAATTGTTCAATTGCAACAAAAATCGGCAACACCATAAATGGTAATAATGTATAGACCATTCCCATTATGACTGAAGGTGTATTATAAAGTAGTTGTAAAGGTTCTTTTATAATCCCAAGTTGGATTAATAATGTGTTAATAATCCCTTTTGAACGAAGGATAACAATTAATGCATAAGATCTGACTAAGAAATTTATCCAAAAAGGGATTGTAATTAATAATAGTAAAATCCTCTGCCATTTTTCATTTACAACTGTAGCTGTATATGCATAAGGATATCCAATCAAAAGAGTAATTATTGTAGTTACTAAAGCGATCCAAAAAGTTGTCCATAAAACTTTTAAATAAAGTGGGTCAAGAACTTTTACAATGTTTTCTAGTGTAAATGTTTTTTCTATTTCTCCGTACATTCCATTTTTCATAAATGCAAAACCAAAAATTAATAATAAAGGTACTAGAAAAAAAACTAATAGCCAGATAATCGTAGGTGCAATTATGTACTTTTCATTTCTCAATACATAACCACCTCATCTTCCGACTTCCAACTAATCTCAACTTTCTCATTTCTATTAAAACTTGTTTGGTCTGGCATTTGATAGACAATGATCGTTTGTTCATGTTTATGTAAATCAATGAAGATTTTATTTAGAGTCCCAACAAATTCTACATCTCTTATTATGCCTGAATACGGATTATTTTCATTTGTAGCATGCGAAACTTTAATATTCTCTGGTCTAACTGCAATTTCTTTCGCACCTTTATCAAAGAAATTATTTTCACCAATAAATGTAGCAACAAATTTGCTTGCTGGATTTTGATAGATTTCTTTCGGTGTTCCGATTTGTTCGATTTTCCCATTATTCATTACGACAATTCGATCACTCATACTCATCGCTTCTTCTTGATCATGGGTTACATAGATAAAAGTAATTCCTAATTCGCGTTGAAGATTTTTTAGTTCTCTCTGTAAATCTTTACGAAGCTTAAAATCAAGTGCTCCTAATGGTTCATCTAATAATAAGACTTTTGGATTGTTCACTATTGCACGAGCGATTGCAACCCTTTGCTGTTGACCACCGGATAACTGACTAGGTTTACGATTTCTAAACTCAGTTAATTGGGTTAATCTCATTGCTTCTTCAGCACGAACCTTTTGCTCTTCTAAGGAAATGCCTTTCATTTTTAATCCAAATTGAATATTTCTTTCAACATTCATATGAGGAAATAACGCATAGTGTTGGAACACTAAGTTCATATCCCTTTTATATGGGGGTAAACTATTAATTGCTTCTCCATTTAGTTTGATTAAACCTGACGATGGTTCTTCAAAACCAGCAATCATTCTTAAAAGAGTCGTTTTCCCACAACCACTTGGTCCTAAAATGGTTAAGAATTCTCCAGAATAAATTTCTAATGAAAGTGGAGAAATCACATTATTTTCACTAAAATTTTTCTCGACTTGTTCAATTTCAATTATATTTTTCATTTTCGCGTCCCATCTATATTAATATTTTATTATTATGTAAAAATGAATTAATTATTTTCAACATATAAAAAGCCCCTTTTGTCAAGGAGCTAAGAAACTAAGTTACAATTAACCTTTATTTTAACAATTTACGAATAAACCGTAAAGCGTTTTTTGTTGTATGATATCTAATTTTCAAGTCAATTTTAGTAGTTTGTAAAAGGACACTTTTTTCATGTGTAAAAGCAGCAAAACTGTACTCCCCATGATAATTTCCTGAACCACTTTCTCCTACCCCACCGAAAGGTAAATGCGGATTCGCCATATGATAAAGCGTATCGTTTACACATCCACCACCAAATGGAACTCTCTCTATTACTTTATTAGCTATCTGTTTACTTTCTGTAAAGACATATAGTGCTAATGGCTTAGGGTGTTGATTAATTTCATTTATTACTTCATCTATATTTTCATAGGTAAGGATTGGTAAAATGGGACCGAATATTTCTTCAGACATAATTGGTGAATCCCAAGATAGATCTGAAATTAATGTCGGTTCGATTTTATGAGATAATTGATCAAATTCCCCTCCATGTAGAATTTCACCATTATTCAAAAAGCCGACCAAACGATTAAAATGGCGATCACTGATGATCTTTGTATAATCATTATTTAGCAAAGGATTATCACTATAAAACTGAACAATTTCATTCTTTAATGCATCAATAAAATCTTTTTTTACTGAATTGTGGACATAAATATAATCTGGAGCAATACAAGTCTGTCCTGCATTCGTAAATTTCCCCCAAACAATTCTTTTCGCAGCTAGTTGGATATTCGAATCGCTATGTACTATTGTTGGGCTTTTCCCACCTAATTCAAGTATTAATGGCGTTAAATTTTTACTTGCTGCTTCCATCACAATTTTTCCAACTTGAACACTGCCAGTAAAAAAGATGAAATCAAACTTTTGTTGTAATAATATTGTGCTTTCTTCAATTCCACCATCAACTACCGCGATATATTCTTTATCAAAATTCTCATTAATAATTTTATTAATAATGATTGATGTATTTGGCGTTAATTCTGATGGTTTAATAATAGCAGTGTTTCCTCCAATTATTGCACCAATTAACGGAGCCATCGTTAATTGAAATGGATAATTCCAAGGTGAGATAATTAATGTTACTCCATAAGGTTCTCTGTAAATATATCCTTTCGTACCAATATGCGTAATCGGAGTTTTAACTTTTTTAGGCTTCATCCATTTTTTAATCTGTTTAATGGCTTCTGATATTTCTTTTAAAGTAAATCCTATTTCAGTCATATACGCTTCAAAATCTGACTTATTTAAATCCTTTTTTAAGGCTATTTTTATTTCATCCTCGTTCTCTACAATTGATTTATATAATTTTTTTAATTGCTCAATTCGAAAATTTGAAGTTTTAGTTGCACCAGTCTGAAAAAATGCTTTTTGCCTAGTTACTAATTGTGTAATTTCAGATGCTTTATATGTACTTTCCAAAATCATCACATCCTTTTTTAGTTCAATAGTTTAAACGTATAATCTAATGCTAAATTAAAATCTCACATAAAGTCAATAATTCTGTGAATACTATTATTAATATTAACTAGTGTAGGAAACGAAATATTAACTTTGTTAAGGGAATGTAAAGATATTGTAAATTTGTAAATTAATTAAACGTTTTTAATTGATTAATTTCAAAAACCAATTATTATTATTAACGTGGCCTTTACTTTTTTCGACATTTTTACATAGTTTCTGACATTTTAAAATTAACTGACAAATGTGAAGGTGATAATAAATTATATGTTTTAGTTGGAGGAATCATAATGTTTTTTGGACAAAAAAAGGATGTATTCTTTGAAAAGCTTTTAAGTATAGCTGAGAACTTGCACGTATCATCAAAGTATTACGTTGATTTTAAAATAAAAAATGCAAGCGACTTAAAGAAGTTTCAAGAAGAAATGAAAGAATATGAAACAAAAGGTGATAAGTTTATTCACTCTTTAATCGTTGAATTAAACAAAACTTTTATTACTCCAATTGAGCGAGAAGATATTTTACAACTTGCAATGAAAATGGATGATGTATTAGATGGATTTGAACATTGTTCAGCACGATTTGAAATGTATTCAATCACATCTGCTGATGATTATATGGTTAAATTCGTTGATATTCTTCAAAAAGCTGTTGAAGAAATTTTACTTGCAGTTAAGTTACTTTCCAATAAAAAATTATTAGAGATCCGTGTTCATGCAATTAAAATTAAGGATTACGAGTCTCAGTGTGATGAGCTATTACGTACATCAATTAAACAATTATTTATGAATGAGAAAGATCCAATTAAAATTATTCAGTATAAAGAAATCTACGAAAATCTAGAATCTGTAGCTGATAGTGCGCAGGATGTAGCAAACACACTTGAGCAAATTATCATGCGAAATGCGTAAGGAGTCATAAAATGGAGCATTTATTTTTACTTACGATTTTAATCGTGATTTTTGCATTTTTGTTTGATTTTATTAATGGATTTCATGATACTGCAAATGCAATTGCAACGTCAGTTTCAACAAAAGCATTGAAACCGCGTACAGCTATTTTATTAGCTGCAATAATGAATTTCATTGGTGCGATTACATTTACAGGTGTTGCAAAAACGATTACAACTGGTATCGTTGATCCGATTACAATTGAAGGATCAAACGGACTAGTTGTCGTAATCGCTGCTTTATTGGGCGGCATCTTTTGGAACTTATTGACTTGGTATTTCGGTATTCCAAGTAGTTCCTCTCATGCAATCATTGGTGCCATAGCTGGTGCTGCTGTCTCTGCAAAAGGATTTGACGTTTTAGAGGCAGACGGTTTTATTAAAATTATCGAAGCTTTATTAATTTCCCCTGTCATTGCAATTACGCTTGGTTTTATCGTTATGACAATTTTAGCAGCTATTTTTCGACGTTCTAACCTATCTAAAACTAATAAAGGTTTTAGATTAGTCCAAATTTTCACTGCTTCTTTACAGTCATTTACCCACGGTACAAATGATGCACAAAAAGCAATGGGAATTATCATGATCGCTTTAATTGCCGCTAAAATTGAACCAGCAGGTGCAGATGTTCCTTTATGGGTACGTATTGGTTGTGCTATGGCAATGGCTATTGGTACATCAGTTGGTGGATGGAAAATTATTAAAACTGTTGGTGGAAAAATCATGAAAATTCGCCCGATTAATGGTGCTGCAGCTGACTTATCATCAGCAGCTATTATTTTCACATTTACTGCTTTACATTTACCAGTAAGTACAACTCACGTAATTTCTTCTTCTATTATGGGGGTAGGTTCTGCTCAACGTGTTAAAGATGTAAACTGGGGTACTGCTCAACGTATGGTAATTACTTGGATTATTACAATCCCAATTTCAGCAACAGTATCTGCAATTTTCTATCAAATTTTAAAACTAATCTTACTTTAATGATAAAAAAGGCGAATCGTAAAAAATACGATTCGCCTTTTAAATTTACATATATTCTCTTTTTCTTTTTGGTTTTGTAATAAAGAATATTAACACCAAAAGTAAAATTACCGATCCTGCAATGATAAATGTATTCATAGAAAGGATTGTCGGTCGGTCATATGAATTAGCAGCTAATAACTCGGTACTGAAAAGTTTTTCGTTATTGGCCCATACTTCAACTCTACCAAGTTTTTGATTTTTAGAAATTCCATTTTCCTTGTATGACTTACCTATTGCATTTAAGGGTTTTATTTTAATATCGTAATTTGTATTCGTGCCTAGTGCAGTCAAAAAGGATAAATCGTTTTGTATTTTTGTTTGAATTTGATCATTTCTAATTTTTAATTCTCTCTGCCAATCACTTTGTTTTATAAGAGTTTTTTTATGGATTCTTGAAAATGCATAGGAATCTAATAACTTAATATCTTGTAGATATTGCGGTTTTGATGAGCGCAATAAAATATTAATAATCATTTGGCCGTCTTTTTTATCTATTTCAATTAAAGTATTCCTAGCTGAATCAGTATATCCAGTTTTCCCTGCATAAAAGTAAGGATTTTTAAACATTTTTCCACGATTAAAAATATATACATTCTTTTGCTTAGATGTACTAATGCGAGCATCTTTTGTACCCATTGCTTTAATTATTAATGGGTATTTTAAAGCTTCCTTTGTAATTAACGCTAAATCATGTGCAGTTGTATAATGATTTACATTGTGAAGACCATTTGGATTCATGAAATTTGTGTGATTTGCGCCAATCTTTTTAGCTTTTTCATTCATCATTTTTACAAAGTTGTCCATATTTCCGCCAACTCTTTCACCAATAGCATATGCTAAATCATTGGCACTTAAAATCATCATTGTTTTTAATGCTGTATTTCGATCTAAAACCTCTCCTTCAGAAAAAAGAATTTGGGAATTACTTTTTTCTTCTTGGATACTTCTTTTTGTCATTTGAATTTTATCATTCTCTTTTAAATGATCCATCATAACCATTGCGGTCATTATTTTAGTTGTGCTAGCTGGGAAATCAACTTTATTTGCGTTCTTACTATAAATTACTTCCCCATTATCAGCCAATATTGAAATTGCCTTATCACTAAATAGGTTTATTGCGTCTGCGTGTACAGTTTTTTGAATAAAGAAGCTACTAATTAAGCTAATACAAAGACATAATTTTATAATATTATTAAAAGTAGATTTCATAAACACTAAATCTCCTTTGAACTTTTTTCATTTAGTTATTTCGTACAGGATACATAACTCAAATTTAAATAACACAACTTGATAAAAGAGGTGTCGTTTGAAAAAACAATAATGCACCTATTATACCCTTTTCATACTAATGTCTCAACTAACTTAAATTAGCAGTAGTTTTCACTTAAAACAAAATATATCGGTTATTTCCCGGAAAATCGACACATTTATTACTTTAATTTATCAATATATTTTAATCCCTCCCTTTTGCTTAAAGGTGATAAATTAGTTTGTTTGATAAATAATTCAACCTCTTTAGGATTGATATAGGAATATTCTCTCAATGCCCAACCTATTGCTTTTTGAATGAAAAATTCTTTGCTTTCTTTGAGTAGACTGCAATAATGAAATAATCGCTCCTGTTCGGTTTTCTCCTTAAACTTCATTTGAAATAATAACGCTACTCTATTCAGCCACATATTATCTGAAGAGATCCACTTATTAGCGTACTCATCAATCAATTCTGGATAAATTAAAAAATGATAACTAATCAATCGTCCAGCAATTGTATCAACGGTATCCCACCAAGATTTTTCGACTATTAGTTGTTCATATAATTTAATCCGCTCGAGCTCTGCTTTTTTATACTGGCGGTCTAAACAAGTTAATGCAATATATTGAAATTCTCTTTCCTCTAAGCTCCAAATATCGATTATTGATTCTAAATTTGGTGGTTCACCATTACTCATTCGAAACTGTCTCAACAGTGCATTTCGTTCTGGTGCTTTAATTCCTAAAAATGCAAATCTATTTTTCATATACGCTTCCATTGCGGGTCTATTTTTATTATTTTTATGTTCTTTAAAAAATCTCATTAACTCAGTTGAATAGTTGTCCATTCTACACTCCCTATCGCTTACTATCATTATCATCTTTAAAAAAATTCGCTTAGCATAGCTACTTATTAAATGTAGTTTAAATCATTTCTTCTATTATAAATGAGCATAAAGTTTAATGAAAAGTGTATAAGGCAAAATTGTGTAAATTTTCCGAAGATTGGTTTATGATAGATAAGTCAATAAGAAAGGAGGATATTATGCAACCAGCAGTTAATACAAAGGTTATTAATCAGTCAACAATGTATCAAATTTTATTTGCAATCAGTTTAGGCCATTTATTAAATGATTCTATGCAAGCAGTTGTACCAGCCATATTTCCAATTTTAGAAAAGACAATGAATTTAACTTATACAGAAATTGGATTCATAGCCTTTGCGCTAAATATGACTTCCTCTGTAATGCAACCAGTCTTTGGGATTTTTTCCGATCGAAAGCCATCACCATTTCTCCTACCTATTGGAATGGCATCCAGTTTATTAGGAATGCTTTGCTTAGCATTTGCACCTAATTTATTTATTGTATTATTATCAGTTCTATTAATTGGTATAGGTTCTGCCATCTTCCACCCAGAGGGCTCAAAAGTAGCCTTTTTAGCGTCTGGTTCAAAAAGAGGACTCTCGCAAGCTATCTACCAGGTAGGTGGAAATACAGGGAACTCACTGGCTCCAATCTTTACAGCACTAATTTTCGTACCACTAGGACAAAAAGGTGCTGCATGGTTTACAATTCTAGCTGCCATTGGAATTTGTGTATTAATTTATGTATCTACATGGTATCGAAATAAACTGAAAGAAAACCCGTTTAAATTAAAAAGTAAGGGTCAGTCTTCAGGTGAAAATATCAAAATTACTTCAGCTGTAAAATTTGCTATTATACTGCTAATATTTATTACATTTGCACGTTCTTGGTACTCAGCAGGCATAGGTAATTATTATCAGTTTTATTTAATTAAAAGTTATGGTTTATCGATTAAAAGCACACAATTATATTTATTTATCTTTATGATTGCAGGCGTAATAGGTACTTTCATAGGTGGAACGCTAGCTGATCGATTTGGAAAACGGAATATGATTTTATTCTCATTAGTTGGTACATTTCCATTAGCCTTGTTATTGCCTCATATCTCTTTGCTAGCAGTTATTCCAATATTATTTTTAATTGGAATCATTAGTTCAAGTTCTTTTAGTGTAATTGTTGTTTACGCTCAAGAACTCGTTCCTGGAAAAGTTGGTTTAGTGAGTGGATTAATAGTTGGTTTAGCATTTGGAATGGGTGCTTTAGGAGCAGTATTATTAGGTGTAATTGCCGATGCAACTAGCCTAAATTTCGTAATGAATTTATGTAGCTTCTTACCACTATTAGGATTAGTAGCTTTTATGCTGCCAAATGATCGTAAAAAGTCAGCTTAGGTAAGAAGGTATTTTCCAAAAAAACTTTAAAACTTAATTTACATGCTAAAAAGGCTGTCTATATGACGGCCTTTTGTATGCTGTTGAAAAAGAACTTTGTTAATTAATTATATAAATTTATCACTTATTAGCAAGACTTGCTCCCTATAATCTGCTGGGCACAAAAGAAATATCCTCCCTGATTGATCAGGAAGGATTTTTCTTTAACGCATATTATTAAGAATATATTGTATGTTGCCTCATACGAGGTCGAAGCGATCTGCATTCATGACCTTAACCCATGCAGCTATAAAGTCACGTACAAACTTCTCTTTGTTATCGTCTTGAGCATACACTTCAACTATTGCACGTAGCACTGAATTTGAACCAAACACTAGGTCAACACTAGTTGCTGTACGTACTACTTCACCAGACTTGCGATCACGTCCTTCAAATACGTCTCCGTCTACAGGTGTCCACGCAATTCCCATGTCTAGCAAGTTAACAAAGAAGTCATTAGTAAGTGTACCAACTCGGTCAGTAAATACTCCGTGTTGTGTGCCATTATAGTTTGTACCTAATACGCGCATGCCGCCAATAAGTGCAGTCATTTCTGGTGCGGTAAGGCCTAACAATTGTGCTTTATCTACTAATAACTCTGCTGAATTTACACTATACTGTTTCTTTTGATAGTTACGGAATCCATCAGCGATAGGCTCTAGCACTGCAAAGCTTTCTATATCTGTTTGCTCTTGTGTTGCATCGCCACGTCCTGGAGTAAAAGGAACCTTTACATCAAAACCTGCATCTTGTGCAGCTTTTTCTACCGCGGCACTACCACCAAGTACAATCAAGTCGGCCATGCTGACTTTCTTATGTAGATGGTTTTGAACGCTCTCTAATACATTCAGTACCTTTGAAAGTTGGTCAGGCTGATTTACTTCCCAATCCTTCTGTGGGGCTAGTTGGATACGAGCTCCATTAGCACCGCCACGCATATCTGAGCCACGGAAAGTACTTGCTGAAGCCCAAGCAGTATTTACCAACTCGCTAATTGTAAGTTCTGTGTCTAGGATCATTAATTTGATCTTTTCAACCTCTTCATCAGTTATCTCATATTCAGAAGCAGGTACAGGATCTTGCCAAATTAGAACTTCCTCTGGGACTTCTGGACCTAAATATCTAGAACGAGGCCCCATATCTCTGTGTGTTAGTTTAAACCACGCACGAGCAAATGCATCAGCAAAATCTTCTGGATTTTCATGGAAACGACGAGATATCTTTTCGTAATCTGGATCAAAACGCAATGCCATATCAGCGGTAGTCATCATTGTTGGAACGCGAACGGTTGGATCTTCTGCGTCTGGAGCAAGATCCTTCTCCTCAGGATTTACAGCAAGCCACTGAAATGCACCTGCCGGACTCTTAGTAAGCCACCATTGATATCTAAACAATAGATCAAAGTAACCATTATCCCACTTTGTTGGGTTTGCAGTCCATGCACCTTCAATACCACTAGTAATCGTGTCACGTCCTTTCCCAGAGCCATGAGTGCTTAGCCAGCCTAAGCCTTGTGATTGAATAGGTGCTGCTTCTGGTTCTGGACCAACATGAGCTGCATCTCCTGCGCCGTGAGCTTTACCAAAAGTATGCCCTCCCGCGATTAGTGCAACTGTTTCTTCATCATTCATTCCCATACGAGCAAATGTTTCACGAATGTCACGACCACTTGCAATAGGATCTGGATTACCGTTTGGCCCTTCTGGGTTAACATAGATAAGACCCATCTGAACAGCAGCCAGTGGATTCTCAAGCTCACGATCACCCGTGTAACGCTTATCCCCTAGCCATTCCGCTTCAGTACCCCAATAGACGTCTTCTTCTGGATGCCAAACGTCTTCGCGACCTCCTCCAAAACCAAATGTTTTCCCGCCCATTGATTCAATAGCAACATTACCTGTTAGTATAAATAAATCAGCCCAAGAAATCTTGTTACCATACTTTTGCTTAATCGGCCAAAGCAGTCGACGAGCTTTATCGAGATTACCGTTATCTGGCCAACTATTAAGTGGAGCAAAACGCTGTATACCAGTTCCTCCTCCTCCACGGCCATCACCTGTACGATATGTACCTGCTGAGTGCCAAGCCATACGTATAAAGAATGGACCATAATGTCCATAATCAGCAGGCCACCAATCTTGACTGTTTGTCATTAGATTGTGGAGATCCTGTTTAAGCGCTTGATAGTCTAACTTTTTAAATGCTTCTGCATAATTAAATTCTTCATCCATAGGGTTAGATTTTCTGTCATTCTGGTGTAGAATGTTCAAATTTAACTGGTTTGGCCACCAGTCTTTATTTACTGTACCACCTGATTTAGGAGTAGTGGTGCTACCGTGATTAAACGGGCACTTTGCAATGTTAGAATTGTCATTCGTTTCCATATTTTTTTCCTCCTTAAAAGTAAATAAATACCCAAATAATTATGTATCTTGTATTACATTTCAAACAAGATATGATTAATTATTATGCAATCATTATATTAAACTATTACATATATTAATAGAAATAACTATCACAAATATGATATTATTCATAACATTGTGAACAATTGATGACATAACCCTGAAGGGGAATACTTTTTCCAACTTTGAAACCTTTAGTTAAATTTGAGACATCAACCAACTATTAATATAGTCTCATTTCCAACCATTTCCCTCATTGTTTTAATATAATCGTTCATTATAGCTTCGAATATTTTTTATTACCTATTTCTACATTTAATGCCAGACTACCTGCTATTTAATTAATATACCGCTTTTTTATTTTTCTTAATTAAAGGATCTTTCATTAAGTTGTGTTAGAAAATCAAAGAATCTACCTTAAAAAAGCAAAAAAAAAGCTCTTCAAATTTCGAAGAGCTTTTAACTATTACATACCCCAAATTAATGTCCAAAGAGTACCAAATACGATTGCTACTGCAATAAATACTGCGTAACCTAAATTGATATATAATACTCCTTTATTTTCATTTTCATTCATATGCATGAAAACAATTAACTGAAGACCGCCTTGTAATAATGCAGTTACAATTAAAATAATAAATGATACATTAAACGGTAAATTTAAATAGTAAACACTTAAAGCTATGATTGTTAGAACAAGTGATTGGATGAAGCCAACCACTTGATGCTTAGGGAATAATGCGCTCATCCAATCAGTCCTTTCACGTAAACAAAACTAAAGATAAAGATCCATACTACGTCTAAGAAGTGCCAGTATAATGAATAAATAAATGTTTTGTTTGCTGTAGTTTCTGTAATTCCCTCACGAGAAACTTGAATTAAGATTGCAATACCCCATAACATACCGAATGATACGTGGGCACCGTGAGTACCTAATAATACGAATAATGCTGATAATGCTCCACTACTTTGGATTGTTGCTCCTTCATGAACATAAGTAAAGAACTCTGTAATCTCTACTCCTAGGAAGACTGCTCCTAAAGCTAGTGTTAAAACAAGGAAGCTTATAAAAGCTTTTTTATGATTTAATTTTATTGCGTTCACGACTAAACCAATCGTAAAACTACTTGTTAATAGGGCAAATGTTTCTATCATTACACCTTTCATCTCAAATAATTCTTTTTGAGTAGGTGCTGAACCAGTGTTATTCGCTAAAGTGAAGTAAACTGCGAACAATGTTCCGAATAAGGCAATCTCAGCTCCTAAAAATATCCAGAAGCCTAGAATCTTATTAGAACTTTCTTCACCTAGACTATACAGAGGCCTGCTGCTCATAGTGATCACCTCGTAATTTTTTCTCTGTTTCAATAATTTCTTCTTTATGAATATGGAAGCCATGATCGCGTTGGAAAGAACGTGCAATTAAGCAAAGTGCGATAGGAACTGCAAACACAATCATTGGTACCCACCATTCAAATATTAAGAAGAAACCAAATGCCATAAATGCTGCTCCTAAAATGAATGGTATACCACTATTACTTGGCATATGAATATCTGTAATCTCACCTTCAAGTAATGATTTACCTTCTTTTTTAGCTTTCCAGAATGGATCTAAAGAATCAACTTTTGGAATAACTGCGAAATTATAAGGAGCAATTGGACTGCTTGTAGCCCACTCTAATGTTCTTGCATTCCATGGATCACCAGTTGTTTCTCTTGGTGCGTAACGTACACTGTAATAAATATTGTAAACAAGTAAAATGAATCCGATTGCTAACCCTACAGCTCCAATTGTAGCAATCATATTTAAAGGTCCGAAACCTGACTCTGCACTATAAGTATAAGTACGACGAGTCATACCTTTTAATCCTAATAAGAATAATGGGAAGAATGTTACGTTAAAGCTAACGATAATTGTCCAGAACGTAATCTTACCAATTTTTTCATCTAATTTGAAACCAAATACTTTAGGGAACCAATAGTAGAATCCTGCGATTACCGCAAAAACAGTACCTGGGATTAATACATAATGGAAGTGAGCAACTAAGAACATCGTATTATGATATTGGTAGTCAGCACTTGCCATAGCTAGCATTACACCTGTAACCCCACCGATTGTAAAGATCGGAATAAATGCTAGTGAGTACATCATTGGAACGGTAAATTCGATCTTACCTTTTCTTAATGTAAACAACCAGTTAAATATTTTAACACCTGTTGGTATACTAATTGCCATTGTTGTAATACTAAAGAAGCCATTTACAACAGAGCCTTGACCCATCGTATAGAAATGGTGAACCCATACAAGGAAACTTAACGCAGAAATGGCAATCATACTGACAACCATGCTCTTATATCCGTATAAATTCTTTCTAGAGAAAGTAGCTATAATTTCACTATATATACCGAATGCCGGAAGAATAACGATGTAAACTTCAGGATGTCCCCAAATCCAGAATAAGTTCGCCCAAAGCATGTCATTACCATGTGCCATCGTAAAGAATTGAGTACCAAATTCACGATCAAACATCATTAATGCTAAGGCTACAGTTAATACTGGGAATGCGAATACGATAATAACGTTTGTAATTAAAATACTCCAAGTAAACATTGGCAATTTCATTAATTTCAAGCCTGGAGCACGCATTTTTAAAATTGTAACGATAAAGTTAATACCAGTCATTAAAGTACCTAGACCAGCAATTTGAAGTGAAATTGCATAATAGTTATTCCCAACACCTGGGCTGAATTCCTTACTAGCTAGTGGGAAATAAGCAGTCCAACCAGCATCAGGTGATCCACCGATAACAAAGCTTAAGTTTAGAAGCATTGCACCTGCAAAGAATAACCAGAAACTAACTGCATTTAAGTAAGGGAATGCTACGTCACGAGCTCCGATTTGTAAAGGAATAACGATGTTCATTAATCCAATAATGAAAGGCATCGCCATGAACAGAATCATAATTAAGCCGTGAGTTGTAAAAATTTCATTATAATGTTGTGCATCTAATATTTTTAAATCTGGTCCTGCTAACTGTGCTCTCATTAATAACGCATCTACTCCACCACGGAATAGCATTAATAATGCACATAGAATATACATTACACCGATACGTTTATGGTCAACAGTTGTTAACCATTCTTTCCATAAATAACCCCATTTTTTAAATTTGGTTAAACCAATTACAATAGCAAGAGATACAACAACGATACTCACCATTGCGCCATAGATCATTGGTTCACCTGTTACAAAAAAGTGATCCCATTTATAACCCATTATTTCATCCCCTCCATATTATCCATGTCATGGTGATCAGATGAATCCTTCATAGAACCATGTTGATGTCCTGCATTTTTTCCTTCTGGAGCTGGTCTAAATCCTAAATGAGTCGAAGTATATGTCTTTCTACCTAAATGCTCAATTTTTAGTAATTTATTAAACTCTTTTTCTGTTAAAGCAGGAGCTGTTTCTTTAACGTCTTTAACCCAGCCGTTAAAATCTTTATCATTCATTGCCAATACTTCAAATTCCATTCCAGCAAAGCCTTTACCATTGAAGTTACTGTTCTTACCAATGAAAGAGCCTTCATTTGAAGCAACAAAATTTAATTTAGTTACCATGTCACTCATTGCGTATTTTTGTCCACCTAATTGTGGAATCCAAAAACTTGTAATCGGACCGAATGAATAAAGTCTGAATTCTACATTTCTATTCGTTGGAATATTTACATAGTTAACAGTTTCAATTCCTTGTTCAGGATAAGAGAAATGCCATTTCCAGTTTGAAGAACTTGCATAAATAACAAGTGGTTTATCATTTTCATGACCTTTTGGTACACTTTCAACTGCATTTGTTGTTTTAACAGTTACTACTGATAAAACTGCAACAATAATTATTGGGATGACAGTCCAAATAATTTCTAGTGTTTTACTTCCTTCTTCATGAGGAGGTTCGTAATCTTTTGGAAGTTTACTAGCACGATATTTATATAGAATAACAATATAAAGAATGTAAACTACTAGTAAAACTCCTAACATCATCAACATCGAGAAGATAATCGTATCCGCTTGCGTTTTAGCAACAGGACCCTTAGGATCAAGTACTGTAATCTTGTCACAAGCACCCATTACTAATGCAACCAGCATGATCATCATGCCCATTAGAAATTTTTTCATTTCGCTCTTCCTTCCTATAACGTAAGTAAAAGTTCAAAATAGTTTTTTTGAATTATTTCTTAGATAAGTATTTTTATAAATTGTCACTAAAATGACAAACAATGTCCACAGTTATAGTAAGATACTTTAATTAAAAAAACAAACAATTAATTTCCATTTTGAAGGGAAAAAAAGAGTGTTCACATTTTAGACATATTTAAAAATATGTTTTTTTCTAAAAAACCTATATCTATCAATGGTTGAACACGATTGCTCACTTATTCACAACGTTCACATTTTAGACAAATATTAGATTTTGATTAACTTTTTGTTCACATTTTCGCAACTTACATATTAGTAAATTAGTATAATAATTTTTATGAAATTTTACAAAATAATCTGTATTTTCGCACAAAAAAATAACGCAGAATGATCTGCGTCAAAAACAGGGTTATTAATTTGGTGAAGAGAAAAACTACTGTCCTAGCGCGTTCTTCTCTTCTTTAGGGTTGGGGGGGTTCTAGGGTCGCATTCCACATTTTACTTTTTAATGTGCATACAAACTAAGAACTAAGAAAAACAATGACTTATTTCTTAAACTTCTTTTATTAATCCTAGAATACCATAATTGAAAATGATTATCAATACCAATTGTTGGTTTTTTATCATCCACAGAAATATTCTAATACCAAATGATCAAGATAATATGTTCAGTAAGAACTGTGCAATCAAAGCTGGATTTTCAATATTAGGAATATGTCCTGCTTTCAAATTATGAATTGTCATCCCTCTTTCCTTTGCACGCTCTACTGATCGAAAAATTCCATAGTAAAATGGATTTTGTTCTTTTTCTGTACAGTTTATATAGGAAGTCTTAATATTGTTTAACTCCTTATTTTTAAGGTTAAGCGGAGTTTTAAAACATTTGTGAGGATGATCAGTTAGACGATGATCATATCTGTCTTCTTCTACAACAGGAACTTTCCACCCATCACCTTTTGTATCAATCAATCGCTGAATAAAATTTGCTATTTCATCTGGAAACAAATTAACAACTGCTTCACCGTCATTTAATAACATTGCATCTAAATAGATAACTTCATCAATTAATTCTGGAATTAGATCAACTACTCCTGATGCTACTGCACCACCATAGCTATGACCAATCAGAACAATATTATGTAAATTTTCATAATTAATCACATTAACAATGTCATTTATTGCTGTGTTTAAATCAACTTCTTTATTCGCTAAATGAAACCTTTCTCCGCAACCAGTCATTGTAGGTGTATATACTGTATGCCCCTCTTTTTCTAATAATATTTTTACCTCTTTCCATGCCCAGCCCCCTGAACTCATTCCGTGACAGATAACGATTGTTTTCATCTATTTCACCTTTTCACATTTTTTTGATCTTTGTGTTTTTTATACAAAGCCAAATAAATATATTCCATGTAAACGTGGTAAATCCCTATATAGTAAAAATTAAACTCATTTAATTTTCAAAGTAATTTAAGTTATAATTGTAGAAAAAAGGTGGGACATTTATGCCTCAATTATTAATTAAAGGGATTTCAACTGATGATATTTGCAAAATTAGTAAGCCATTAATCGAAGAACTCGCAGTGGTTTGTGAATGTGGAACTGATAATTTTACGATTGATTGTATCCATTCAACTTCAATTTTTAATGGTGAAATTGTAGAAAGCTTTCCATTTATTGAAGTAAAGTGGTTTGAACGTGGCGATGAAACTAGAGATCGTTTCGCAGCTACAATCGAAAAACATATTAACACATTGAATATTCCTGAATTTGAAATTGCTTTTATTACATATCAAGAAGATTGTTATTATATAAATGGAAAGAGATTTTCGTAATTGATATTTCAAAATAATTTCGGCCAGCATAACAGCTGGCCATTTTTTTTTTTGAAAGTTGAATTTTCTGAGGCAACTGTACCTATAGGACGATGTCATTTCAGGACATTTCAACTATGTGGACAAATATACAAACTAAAAAAAATGGTCTACTAACTAAGTACGAGATTACTAAAATTGAATATTAATATATTAATCGGACAAGTAGGTGACGAAAAAATACTACCGATTAGAGAAAGGTGAATAAAAATGAATTTTGAAATTGCAATGACAGCATTTATTTTCATTATGACAATGGCTGTCATATTTTGGAGACCTAAAGGAATTCATGAAGCATGGCCCGCTTCAATTGGGGCGGTATTAATTCTAATAACTGGAATTGTAAGTCGCCATGACCTACTTGACATCCTTAGCAAAATCGGTGGAGCCTCCATAACAATTATAGCAACAATTGTTATGGCTGTTATTTTAGAAAGCTTTGGATTTTTTCACTGGTCCGCAGCACGACTAGTAACATTAGCGAAAGGTTCAAGTTATCGATTATATTGGTATATACAATTACTATGTTTTTTAATGACACTACTTTTTAATAATGATGGTAGCATCCTCATTACTACACCTATATTAATTATTCTTTTAAAAAATCTCCGCCTGAAACCACATCAACAAATACCATACCTTTTATCTGGTGCATTAATTGCTACAGCTTCGAGTGCTCCAATCGGCGTAAGTAATATCGTAAATCTAATAGGATTAAAAATCGTTCATATGCCACTATATATGCAACCCTTAATGATGTTTGTACCCACAATGTTAGGCTTAATATTTATGTCGTTCATGATGTATTTCGTACTAAAGAGTAAACTTCCAGAAGTTTTACCTGCCTCAACGAATGACATTGAAGAATCTTTTTTCATCAAAAATTTTCATCCATTAAAAAGTAAAATCTCTGTTGAAACAAAAAGAAAAAGAACAAAGTTTATGCTTAAAATTCTAACTTTCGTTTTTGTTATGAGATGCTTACTGTTTGTTGCATCCTTTCTTTCAATTCCAATTGAAATTGTTGCAGTAATAGGTTCACTTATTTTACTTATATGGAGATGGTACCATTTAAGAACAAACCCTGTAGATATCTTAAAAAAGACACCATGGCAAATTCTTTTGTTTGCTTTCTCTATGTATGTAATTATTTTCGGGCTTCATAATGCTGGTCTAACTGAATTTCTTGTTAAAGAAATGGAACCAATAGTTAATCAAGGACTTTTTAACGCAACCTTGGTTATGGGTGGATTAGTAAGTTTATTATCAAATTTATTTAATAACCACCCTGCTCTTATGATTGGCACAATCAGTTTAACTGAAATGGGGCTAGATCCAGTAACATTAAAAGCAATCTATCTTGCAAATATAATTGGTAGTGATATTGGCTCTTTGTTATTACCGATTGGAACATTAGCGTCTTTAATTTGGATGCACATTTTAAAAGAAAATAAAATTAAAGTAAAATGGAAAGATTATTTAAGCGTTACAATAATTGTTATCCCATTAACAACAATTATTACATTAGTATTATTATTTTATTGGATACAATTATTTTTTGCTCATTAATTACCTATAGGAGGAGATTAAAGTGAGTGATGTATCTACATTGCTTGGAGAACAAGTCTCAGTAAGATTATCTGGAGATGTCATATTCGAAGGAATTCTTACCGATTTAGGACAAGATATTTTAGTGCTTTTTAACGGCATAAAATATTATTATATCCCTTGGATGCATATCCATATGGTATATCAAGATAATGATTTGAAAGAAAAAATAAAAAACCCTATTGAACCATCCATTAGTCAGGAAATGGAGACAATTTCTTATCGTAAAATTTTACTAAATGCAAAAGGTATATTTTCAGAAATCTATGTAACTGGTAATATAACTTTTCATGGCTATGTTATGAACGTACTAAGTGATTATTTAGTTTTTTACTCACCTGTATTTCATACAATGTATATTTCTTTATCACATTTAAAATGGATCACACCATATAACCATAAAATTATTCCGTATAATTTAAATGATGAGTCTTTCGTCGTTCATCCATCTACTACTCCTTTACACAGATCTTTAGAAACTCAACTAAAAAAAGAAATTGGAAAGCTTGTTATTTTTGATGGTGGAACAGATCCAATGAAAATTGGGCTTTTAAATAAAGTAGATAATAATCAATTAGAACTTTCCGTTGCGAGTGGACAAAATGTTTATCTAAAACTAGGACATATAAAATCTGTACACTTACCTTAGCTGGATACAACCTTTGATACAAAATGTATTTAAAGGTTTTTTTTTTTTGATTAAAAAGCAAATTCTAATGCGTCTTTAGGAAAAAAAGCCCCATGCAATGCTTGGGGCTCTTAATCTACTAATCTTTATTTACGTAAATTGATCCATTCCTCGTTTTTAAATTAAGTTGATGTTCGCCACTTCCAACGATTGCCTTATTTGTATGATTTTCATCTTTATTTTTCATTTCCCATCCAATATTCCCACTAAAACTACCATCATTTGTTTCCGCATTGATCGCTAGATTATTATCCTTTAGTAGGTCGATTTGAATTTCACCATCATCAGAAGAAATTTTACTATTACCATTTAATAATGCATCCTCAACATTAATTGCACCATTATTTGTTTTTGCGTTAATTTTTCCTTTATAATCACTTAAGCTGATTTCTCCATCATAAGTCGTTATTTCACTTGTTCCTTCTATATTTGCATGTTCAATCGAAATGCTACCATCTCTTGTAGTGGAATTTAAATAACCAGAAATATTTTTGATTGTGATTTCACCATCATTCGTTGCAATTTCACTATCACTTTTTAAATTTGCATTCGTTAAGCTGATCGAACCATTTCTGGTTTTTGCAATTAAGTTTCCAGTTATATTCTCAATATTGATTTGACCGTCATTTGAATTTATTACTGTTTTATTGTCTTTATTTGATACATTTACAGAGCCATTTTTTACGTTTATATTCGCTAAAATGCTTTTAGGCAAATCAATATTTAGCTGCGATGTATCATTATCAAAGTGAAAAATCTGACTGTCATCATTACGAATCTCGATAATCATTTTATTACCAAGTGTTTTTACTGAATAATAGTCTGATACTTTTTCACTGTCTTTTTTATCACGATCCGGAACTCTTATATTACCATTTACGTTTATCGCACTAGAATCAGTTCCATTTACACTAATTTCACTATTATTAGCTTTAATCATAACTTCATTAATTGACGAAGATAACGTTTTTGAATCATTTATTTCAATATTTTTAGATTTGAATGTATAACCAATTTCTTTGACAAACAGTTGACCAATACTAAATAGTATTGAAACAACCATCATTAATATAAGTAAAAAAATACTAAATCCATGAAAACGAAGTGAGTCTTCTTTTCTTACTAAATGGAATAGTAATATTTCAATTCCTAATAAAATACAAGCAACTGGCCATGCACTAATTAGAATCTTCGAATAAGGAATTGAAATAAAATTTTGTAGAAACCATAGTAAACCAATTGCGATTAATAGAATGCCCGCTGTTATAGTGCCAACCTTCCAATTTTTCATACTTCTTTTTTCGACTTTCCAGTTAATAATTTAATACCAAGTCCGACAAAAACAATACTGATTAGTAAATTTTGTACTAAATTATAGTCTATAAAGATATTGTAATGTCTTGAAATATAATCAGATGCGTTCTCTAATAAAGATAAGCAACCAAAACCGATTAATACCCAACCAATTAAAAACTTATTAAATTTAAATTGATGATTTACAATTGGCTTATCTACCAATTCAATGTCCTCACGATATTTACTATGATATTGAAGTGCATCAAAGTAGCTATAAAATACGATGACTGGTATAAAAAATCCAAAGCTTGAAATTAAATGTGTTAAAAATACTGTACCGAAAAATAACAGCATAAACTGCAATCCTCGACTCATTAATCCTAAATAAAAATGGCCAAGACCAGGTAAGATTGATAATAAATAAACCAATTTTTTTCGTTTTTTCAAAGTTTGTACCTCCATTATTTTTTATTTCCTTTCAAAATTTTGGGAATTGGAATTGATAGTTTAATTTTTTCACTTTTTTCAATTAACGAAGACGTCTGATCAATCGTTTGTACAACGTGACGATTTGAATTTGTAATACGTTCAGTTAATTGAAATTGGAAGAATAAAAATGTTGCTGCAGCAGCCAATACTAAATGGATTAAGCGAACTTTTTTTGAATTAGTTTTAGATTTTTTTTCAT
The DNA here is from genome assembly GCF_004138285.1 of Gottfriedia acidiceleris. Classification (GTDB taxonomy): domain Bacteria; phylum Bacillota; class Bacilli; order Bacillales; family Bacillaceae_G; genus Gottfriedia; species Gottfriedia acidiceleris_A. Next base: position 316,666 of record NZ_SCFN01000004.1, read on the forward strand.
ACGTTTTTTCCGAAAACTGTATTGATTCTGTTTGTTTCATTATTTCGTTCACTAGCTCATCTGAAAAATGGAAATCAGTTGGATTCATCCATTCATTGTCTAATTCATTAAGAAGTTCGAGTTCCGCCTGGCATGAGATACATTCATTTAAGTGCTGTTCAAGCAAAAGAGATTCTTTATTTGAAAGCTTCTTTTGTTGATACGATAATAGTTGGTCAGAAGTTAAATGTTTCAAATGATCCCTCCTTTATGCTTGTCTTTAATTAATCGTTTAGCTCGATATAAACGTGATTCTACAGTTTTAACGGCTACATTTAATTTCAAAGCTATTTCCCCATAGGTAAGTTCTTCAAAATAATATAATTTCAATACATCGCTATATGCCTGTGGTAATTCAATTAAATATGAATGAATAAGTTCTTTATCAATTGTTTTTATTAAAGCTTCTTCAGGTGATAATAAATTCTCTTCTGGTAAAGTAGAAAGTAATTCACTAGTTTCATTTTCCAATTGTTTAACTTGTTTTCTTTTAAAATCAATTGCTTTATTCATTGTAATTCGATAAATCCATGTGGCCAAACTTGATTCCCCGTTAAAGTTTTCGAGAGAACGATACAATTGGAGAAAGACTTCTTGCGAAATATCTTCAGCATCCTTTTGGTTATTTGAAACTTTCAGTGCTACTGCAAATACCTTTGATTGGTATATTACTATTAATTCCTTAAATAGTTGATGATTCCCCTTTACTATATTCCTTACTATTTGTTCATCCGACTCCATTGCATCACCTCGCTTCCTCTTCCATAACTTTAGACGAAGACAAATTTAAAAACCCTGCAAAAAAAATAAAGTTTTTTAAAAAAGTTTTTTAAAACAATCTTTCTTACTCAAATAAAAGAAGAATACTTGATTTCCACTACAGGTTGCCTGCTTTCCATATAACGTGACCTGATTACCCCAAATAAAATAAAAACTAATACATTAGTTAGAATATAGTTTGTGAGTAATACACTTATTTAATGAATAAACAACAAAAAAAGCTTGGAAAAACCAAGCTTTCAATGTTTAGTATAAAGCCAACATTTTAGACTCTATTGAACCTCAGGAATACTTTTTAAATCCTTAATATTTGTTCGCATATGGTTCATTATTTCGTTGTATCTCAATTTGCCATTTTTTAGATTGACATCATTAATATTTTCCAAAGACATAATTTTAAAATTACGATTATCGCGATAGTAATTATAAGTTGGAAAAAAGCTTGGATTTGCTAATTCAATTTTTACATTTTGATCAGTTTCAGTTTTAACTACATCAATTGTACCCATACCACCTATTAACTCATAGATTTCATCTTGAGCTGATAAGTAATTTCCTAATGAGTAAAAGACGATTGTTTTATTCCCCATTTTTCCAGTGATCCATGCCGGTGGTTGCAGGACGTGTGGATGATTTCCAATAATAATTTGGACTCCCATATCAGCTAATTGTTTTGCAAGATTCTTTTGGGTATTGTTCGGCATTCTTTCATATTCAATACCCCAGTGCATGGCAACTACTACTACATCTGATACTTTCTTTGCCCTTTCAACATCACTACGTATTTTAGCAAGGTCGATCAAATTTACTAAATAATCTTTTCCTTTAGGGACGGGAATCCCATTCGTACCAAATGTGTAAGCAAGAAATGAAAATCGAATATTATTTTTATTCATCACTCTAATTTGGTCGCGATCTGCTTGTGATTTAAAAGCACCTGTATATGGCATATGAATAGCGTCCCAATGGGAAATTGCACTTCGTATAATTTTTTCACCTCGATCAAGCGAATGATTATTGGCCAATGTTACAAAATCAACCCCAGCCCCTTTAAGTGCATCTCCGACTTCATATGGACTATTAAACGCTGGATACGTAGATAATCCGAATTGCTTTCCACCAATCATCGTTTCTTGATTTGCTACTAAAATATCTGGCTTTTCCATCGTTTTTCTAACTTCATCAAACATTTTATTAAAGTTATATACACCATTTGGAAGCATAGCATCTTCATAAACTTCATTATGTATTAATAGGTCCCCCACGGCACCAACAGTCACCTTCGAAACAACCTGATTCATTTTTTTTATAGGTTCTTTCTGCTCTGTATTTCGTTTATTTTCTTTTACATTGTGTTCTTCTTGAATATTATTTGTACACCCGCAAAGTAAAGCAAAAAAACAGGTCACTAATACTACAATTATTTTTTTCATCTTTTCTCTCCTGTTAAAGGGAGGTTCAGTGGAATGCATGGTATAGGTAAAAACAAAACAATCCGGAACCTATATGTAATCATATTTTTATCCTTATCATCATTTAATACTCTTTAAGAACCTTTAAAACTTCAGTCTGCCACTTACGTTTCTGACTGTCCTTCTTTTAAGTTATTTCCATTTTTTTACAAACAGACATTATATTCTACAGTGTTTATTTAAAAATATCAACCATTATTAGTCGTTTACTATAATAGATTTTAAAAATTGAGAATTATTGGACTTTACTATTGTTGAACTATTAAAATAATAGCATATTCAACAATTTTTTTGTTTTTTAAACAGTCACAATTCATATTTAATAATTCTTAAAACGTTTTGAAAGATAAGGAGATAAGGAGATAAGGAGAGAACAATGAATAGATCAGATAAGTTATTACAATTAAAGAAAGAGATTGGTAACGTGATAATTGGTAAAGAGGATGTCGTTGAAATGATTTTCATCGCTCTCATTAATAATGGGCATATTCTATTGGAAAGTGTCCCTGGTACTGGTAAGACACAATTAGCTAAAAGCTTTGCCAAAACAATTAACGGTTCGTTTAAAAGAATTCAATTTACTCCGGATTTATTACCTAGTGATGTAACAGGTATTCAATTTTTTCATCCAAAAGAACAAGACTTTCAACTTCGAATCGGTCCTGTTATGACAAATATTTTATTAGCAGATGAGATTAATCGTGCTACCCCTAGAACCCAAGCTAGTTTATTAGAAGTAATGGAAGAACGCCAGGTAACAATTGATGGAGAAACTATTCCTCTACCAAATCCGTTTATCGTTATTGCAACGCAAAATCCAATTGAATCACAACAAGGTACGTTTCCATTACCTGAAGCACAAATGGATCGATTTTTTATGCAAATTCGTTTGGAATACCCTACATTTGAAGAAGAAAAAAGCATTATGAAGTCATACCGTTCAAATACTCCATATTCGAATTTAAAAAATGTACTAACTATAGAAGAAATTGATGAAATGAAAGAACAGGTGAAGACTGTTACAATTTCGGGAGAAGTAGAGGATTATATTTTAAATATTATTCATTCAACGAGAAATCATGAAGATATTCAACTCGGCATTAGTCCACGTGGTACATTGGCACTAATGAGAGCTTCACAAGGTAAAGCATATATAAACAATAGATCATTTGTCACTCCACAAGATGTGAAAGATGTTGCGATTTATCTCCTTTCACACAGATTAGTCTTAACTCTTGAGGCATCCTTAAAGAAAAATGCTATACAAGTTATTGAATCAGTTTTAAATCAAGTTGAAGTTCCTGTAGAAGCTGGAGCTGGTCAATAAATGACTTGGAATAAAGAAATACATGGTAAAAATTCACTTGATATCCTAATTATTTTCGGGGTCATATTTCTAATTATTAATTTCTATCAACCTTCCTATTTATTAATGTTTTTAGGAGGATTTTTAATAATCATTAGTTTGATGAGCCGATACTATTTAAAGCATATTGCTGATCACCTTATCATCGAAAACGACAAGGAGCCCATTCGAGTTTCAGTCGGAGAACAGTTTAATTTACCAATAAAGATAACCCAGAATCATTGGTTACCAATTATTAACGCAACAGTTCGAATAAAATTAGAACCAATAGTAGATAGTATAAATTTTAAAACAATTAGTAGCGATTCAAATTTAGAACTAATTATCCCTATTCAACTAAAAGGTAACGAAGCGATTCAGATTTCATTACCACTTTCAGCTACTAAACGAGGTGTTACTAGAATAAAACAAGTAGAATTAAAAATTTCAAACTTTTTCAGTTTAGGTTATCTATATTTAACCTATAAACCATTTTTACATAAAGAAATTATTATTTATCCTACTTTAATTCCAGTACCTCAAATTGACCAAATAATTTCAACTAACTCATATGGTAGTTTTGTAACAAATACTAGTATGTTTGAAGATTTTCTAGCTCCGATTGGAACAAGAGACTATGTCTATTCGGACTCATTTCATCGAATTCACTGGAAAGCTAGTGCTAAAACTCAAGTACTTCAAACGAAAATTTATGAACGAACTGCTGATTATTCAATTACATTTATTATAAATTTACGAGATACTCATCATGATAATTTAAGATTAAGTATAATTAAAAACATCGAATCAATTGCTAGTAATATTGCGTATATAGTCCAATACGCTGCAATTAAAAATATTAATTATGAAATCTTTCTAAATTTGAACATGGAAAGTGGAGTTCCTGTTTATCATTTACCTATTGGTGGCGGTAAATCTCAATTAGGTAAAACTTATGATATTCTTGCTCGAATCAATGGCGCAAGAATGACACAGCCGATTGATAGATTACTGCATTACGTAGAAAAGCAACAACGAAAATCTCCAGTTGTTATTTTATGTGGGCCGTTCGGTAAGCATGGAGATCGGTATTTCGCTCAAATGCGAAAACGTGGCCAAAGCATCTATTATCTACAAGATGATTTAGAAAGTCCAACGCTAGTTCCATTTGGACAACATTAAATCGAAAGGATAATGAAATGATTTTACGTTTACTTTCTACTTACTTTTTTTCATTAGAATATCTATTACTCTATTTAATCGTTTTATTCATATATGAATCAAAAAATCAACTGCCACCTACTTTGGCAATCATTTGTATTTTTATGATTGGAACTCTATTTTTACTTTACTCATTAAGAAAAACTCAAGTATCACGAGTTATTCCGTTTCTAGCAGCCATTATTTCTGGAGGAATCAGTTACACTCTTGGCTTAAATTCCGTTACATCTATTTTATGTGCTAGCTTTATATATTTTCGACTTGATGCTTTTCTTAAAGACACTTCGTTATGGATCGAAGAACGAAATAAATTACAAATCACTTTTTATTTAACGAGTTTGGTAGTCCTCTTTTTCGGCTGGACTTCACATTATTCTTATATGAACTTGATATTATGGATAATAATCATTTTTACAATTCTATTTAGTTTAGGTAGATACTTTCAGCAAGCAGTTACTACACAAACAATTAAAAACTATCGGGGTATTATAGGTTCTATTAGTATAGCAGTCCTGCTTACTGGTATCATATCTTTAATATTACCTATCTTAAAGTGGGCGATTTTTAAATTACTAGACGGTTTATTTAGTACAGTTGGTTTTTTAGGAACCCCTTTCTTTAACTATGTAGATCACATCACTCTTAAAGAGAAAAAAATTAAGCTAGGTCAAAATTCAAGCGCTGAAGATAAACTTCCACAAAATATCCGTAATCACCATTACATTTTAGAGTCGACTCCTACTTGGGTATGGATATTATTACTGATAATCGTTTTACTCGTAATTTGGCTAGTCATCAGAAAACTTACTTATATACGTAATGAAAAACATACTGACAGGCAAGATTTCAGCATTGAATATAATGCAATACCAGAACATAATAGGAAAAAAAGACGCTTTTTCAAACACTCTGCCCCAACAGAGCAAATCAGAAAACTAATCTTCCAACTCCAAAAATATGCATCTAAATACAAGATGGGTCGACACCCAAATGAAACATTAAAAGAATGGTTGGAGCGAATACAAATATCGAATGAAGATGAATTAATCAATGCGTATAACTCTGTACGCTATGGTAAAGGTGAAATAAAGGATATTGAGAAATACGAAGAACAAGTGAAAAGAATCAAGGAAAGGATTAAAAACAAGAATAAGGAAGAAGATTAAGAACAGAGTGAAAACCCAAACCTTGTACTTAACTAGTAATGTTCGTCAAAGCAAACTGTTGATATTTACTTACGCATAAGTGGGTCATGAGTCAACACGCTAAAAAACACAAACCTATGCTTAACTTAGGTTTGTGTTTTCCTTTATATACCCTTGCATTTAATTCTTATTATATACTTTCGTACCAATTGTATATTTTTCAATATTTTTCATGTGCGGATCATATCCGATCCCCGGTTTGTTTGGTACGGTAATCATTCCATTTTCTACTGTTACTTCAGGTTCGATAATATCTTCAGCCCAATATAATGAAGATGCAGCTGTGTCACCTGGCAAAATGAAGTTAGGTAATGAAGTGATCGCAATATTATGGGCTCTTCCGATTCCTGATTCTAGCATTCCACCACACCATAATGGAATTCCATTTTCCTGGCATAGATCATGTATTTTTCTGGATTGAGTTAGTCCTCCAACTCGACCAATTTTAATATTAATAATTTTGCAGCTTTCTAGTTTTAGTGCTTTTCTAGCATCTTCTAGTGAGTGAATACTCTCGTCTAAGCAGATTGGAGTATTCATTCTTTTTTGTAAATCTGCGTGATCGATAATATCGTTGTATGCAAGTGGTTGTTCGATCATCATTAAATTATAATCATCTAATGCAATTAATTGGTCCATATCAGATAATGTGTATGCTGAGTTAGCATCCGCCATTAAAGGAATAGTTGGATAAACTTTTCGTACTTTATCGATCAGTTCAATATCCCAGCCTGGTTTTATTTTTAATTTAAATCTTTTATAGCCTTCTGCAAGTCGGTTTTCGATAATTTTAAGTGTAGAATCGATCGAATCTTGAATCCCAATGCTTACTCCTACTTCGATTTCCTTTTTAGTTCCACCTAACGCAGTTGAAAGTGAAATATTTTCTTGTTTCGCATAAAGATCCCAAATTGCGCCTTCTATGGCAGCTTTAGCCATATAGTTCCCACGAATATGTGAAAAATACTTTTCGGAAAGTTCGTCTGGATGGTTAATATCATTATTTAAAACGATTGGAATTAAATAATCTTCTAGAATATGCCAGTTTGTTTTTAAAGTTTCTTCATTATATAGTGGATCAAGCATAGCAACAGATTCAGCCCAACCTGATATACCGTCTTCGCTTATCGCTTCTAATAGAATAAACTCACGATCATACTCAGTACCAAAGCTTGTTGTAAATGGATGCAATAAATCTAGCTTCATATGGCGTAATATTACTTTTTTAATTTTCATTTACGAACTCTCCTTTATATTACTTTTCTATTTTGTCAGTACATAAAAATGAACTGGCATTTCTGATTCTGCATTCTTATAAAATCCAGTAACTTTCCATCCGCTTTGAAATAATTTTTTAAAGGACTCTCTAGTAAGCATTCGCCACTGGCTTGCAATTTTTATATTCGTTTCTCTAATTGTTCGGAAATCTTTTGGTACCGCAACAAAGGCTAAATCGTTAAACACATCAGTATCGTTTTGAATCGGTATTGGTAATCCGTCATTGTTTTCTTCCCATTTAATGAGAGAATTTTTAACTGCTTCATCTAATTCAAATGGTCTCAAATTCTCCTTTTCTTCTTCCCCTTTTGCAATATACCATTCAACTAGAAAACGGTCAGATGGAATTCCACTATTTAATAAGTCTTCCATTTCTCCATAGCAGTTTTCAATATACGTATTACAAACTCCACCTAACTTAGAAATATTTAAATATCCATTTGCTGTTTCTAATGGATCATAAGTCCAAGTAATCAGTTTATAGCCGAGTTTAAGAGCTTCTTCTCGCTGGGCAATTTTAAGCAGTTTTCCAATCCCTTTATTGCGAAACTCTTGATCAATTCCAAGCATATGAGAACAAAGATAAATATTTTGTCCATCATAGCCAGGAAAACTATATTGAAATCCAATTATTTTATCTTCAAAATATGCACCTAAAACTAAGCCGCCATTTTTTGCAGCTGTAATTGTTTGATGTATTGGAATCGAATCCTCAAAACCCCAAATTTTAGATTCTAGTTCTCGTACCTGCTCCATTTCTTCGATGGAATGGAGAACACGGAACTTAATTCCTGTATTAACTTCAGATTGATTCAGTTTGTTTAGCACATAGTTCACCTCTTCATTGTTCTTGTTCTGATGCTAATAAAATTGTTTGAGTTAGAATTTTCGCTCCATAATGAAGTGCTTCTAAATTAAAACTCATATGAGGATGATGTAACCCCGGAGTTAATCCACATCCTAAACCGACCATTGTAGCAGCAATTTGAGGATATTTATTTGTATAGAAATGGAAGTCCTCACCTCCATTTGAAATGCATTCAGGCACTACGTTTTCATGTCCGATTATTTCAGAAATGGCTCTTTCGGTAATTTTTATTGCCTGCTCGTTTTGTACGGCCGCTGGAACAAACTCTTCCATAGACCACGAAATCTTAGCTTTTGTTTCAATCATCGTTTCCTCAAAAACGTCAACTGTACGCGCGTTTAATTGATTCATAATGTCATTTGTTTGCGCTCTAACATCAAGTGAAAACTTCACCGTTTCTGGTATCGTATTTGATGCTTCATTTTCTGTTTGAATTTGGGTCATTTTAATTGAATGAGGGATATCTGTATTTAAATTTATTTGCTTTAATTTATTAACTATTTCAGCAGCTACTTCAATCGCATTAATACCATCTTGTGGCCTTGATGCATGAGCCTGAATTCCTCGAATTGTACCTTTAATCGTTTCAGCAGAACCATGTATGATCACTGGAGCTGCCTTTTGAAAAGGTACTTCCCTTTCTGGTCTTAAATGTACGCCAAACAATGAAATGACATTGTCTAATGCACCATCTTCCATCATTTGAAGGGCTCCTTCACCCTTTTCTTCGGCTGGCTGGAAGATAAATCGAATCGTATGTTTTGGCTTTATACCACTTGCAGAAATCGCCAACGCTGCATATAAAACCATCGTACTATGAGCATCATGACCACATGAGTGGTTTGCCATTACAACACCATCAACTTCTTGAACAAGTGCATCCATATCAGCTCTTAGCGCAACAACTGTATCATATTGACCTTTAATTTCAGCAATAAATCCAAAATGATTTTTAAACGTTTTAATCTCAACTTCCGAATCATTCAGTCGTTCTCTTAAATACTTTGCAGTTTTTTCTTCTTGCCAACTAGGCTCAGCTAACTTATGTAATTCCCGGTAAGTTTTTAAAATAGATTCTTTATAATAATCTAGATAAGATTGTGGATTCATAAGATTTTCTCCTAACTGTTTTTTCTATTCTATAAACACTTCATAGGTAGAATAAATTTTTTCCAATTTTTGTTGATACATTTGAATTCTTTTTTTGTCTTTTTCATATAATCCAGCAATCACTAAATTTAATAGACTAATAACTGATGCGATTGAGTTAGAACCACTTTCCACATTTTCTTCTGTAGTTAGAACAATATCTGCAATTCGACCAATTGGTGATAATAATCGATCAGTAACTGAAATTAAACTTACTCCATTTTCTTTCGTACATTCTGCAATTGTTAGTGTTTCCTTTGCATACCTTGGGAAAGAAAATGCAACAACAACTGATTTTTCTGTTAAATTACAAAACTTTTCATAAAAGTCACCCGCTGGAGAACAATACATTACGTTCCCTCTAATTGAACTTAACGTATTCGAAAACCAATACGCAGCTATATGGGATACACGATGACCAACTATTAACACATGATCAGCGTCAATAATTGCTTCAACAGCTTTTGAAATTTCTTGAATATTCGAAGGTTGTAATAAGTTTCTTAAAATATTTACTTCATTTTCGATAATTTTTGTAAAAGTATTTTGACCTTCTACATTTTTTATCTCTTCTTTTTCTTTTATATAATCGGCTTTATTTAAATGAAGAAACTCATTTTGAACACATAACTGCATATCACTGAAGCCTTCAAATTCGAGTGCATATGAAAGACGAATGACCGTCGTTTCACTTACATCAACTTTTTTTCCAATTTGATAAGCAGTTTTAAAAGCACACTCCTCAAGATTTTCAATCATATAAGTCGCTACTTTTTTTTGCCCTGGTGATAATTGAGAAAATTTTTCCTTAACTAACAATTTAAAATTAGGTCGCTCCATTATTTTTAATCCTTCCGCCACTGAAGTTTATCCTTCATTTATTTTAAATGTTGCAGTTAATACTTCTTTTTCTAATACAATATCATATCCCTAAATCAGGAGCAAGGAAAAAAAAGGTAAGTTATTCTGCTTTTAACCTAATAAATATTTGTAGTTAGTAGTTAATTGCCCTTACAATTTACCTCAATTTGAATTAACTAAAATAGGACTACTATTCAAAATTTGAATTCGGTCAAAAGCCGTAAACGTGTATACAATTAGTTTTCAAATAGGTTTAAAAGTTATTTGTATACCCTAAAACCAAGGAGGGGAAAATTTGAAAGTCTTAATAATCTGGCGTCTCTTAACAGTTGGTGGAGTAAATGCTGGCTGGAGGAATCGTTCAATTTATTTTAAAAAGTTTGGAATTGAAACTGAGTTTCTATACACAACTGATCATGGTGGATTACACATAATGGAAGATATTGCACCAGTCTATTTAACGAAGGACGAAAACGAAATTATTGATATTATTAAAAACAATGCATATGACGCAATCATTGTAGTAGATACGGGATCAGCATATAAGTGGTTACAAAAAGCTAAATATAAAGGTCCAGTTATTGTAGAAGCACGTACGCCCGAGCTCATTAAACTACAACCTCATGTAAAGAAATTCAGATCCATTGAACCTGTTTCTATTATTGTTCCATCAAATTATCAAAAAAGATTAGTTTCCATCTTAACAGATAATATCCCCATTAAAGTAATCTACAATGGTGTTGACACATCATTTTTCCATCCATTAACTCAAGAAGAAATCGCATATACAAATAACCCAATTCTTCCAAGCGATAAAAAAATTGTGTGCTGTATTGGTAGAGTCGATAAACGAAAAAACTGGCCGATGTTAATCGAAATTGCAAAATTGATAAAAAGTGAACGGTCAGATATTGAAATATGGTTAATCGGTGGCGCACAAAGTGTACAACGTGAAGAATTTGCATTGACATGGAAGGATGAAGGTTTAACTGATATCATCAAATGGTTTCCGGTCATTCCTTATCAACAAATGCCTCATGTATACGCAAAAGTTCGTCAATCAGGTGGTTGCACAATCGCTACTACAAAAGTAGAGTCATTTGGTAATACTTTTATAGAATCCATGGCATGTGGGGTCCCTGTTGTTGCTTCTAATATTATGCCTATTTCGGAAATCGTTCTCCAAGGTGAAACAGGTATGCTTTTTCGAGGACATGATGTACAGGATGCTGTAAAGAAGATTTATTCGATAGTTGATAATCAAAAACTTCATCAAAAGCTCTCACAAAATGCCATCAAACATGTTGAGCAAAATTTTGCTATTCAAAAAGTTGCCGATATTTATCGAGAGTATCTTTTAAAAATTGGTAATAGTAAAAATAGTGATGTGATTCAAAATGATTGAACCAGTTTCCTATATTAAAAAATTAGAAGGAAAATCAAATGCTCATTTAATTACTTTTAATGATGGTAGAGATTATGTTGTGAAATATTTTCGGTCTGGATTTGAGAAAACGTTACCTAACGAATGGGTTGCGTATTGCATTGCTAGATTTTTAGATTTACCAGTTCCTTATGCTCAAATCGTTTCTATTCCTGAAGAATTTTCTAAAACAATACCGGATATAGAAATGGAAGAAGTTCAACATTCAAAGTTTCAGTTTGCTTCTTTATATGTACCTGAAACGTTAAATGGGCACCAAGTTGGATCAGTTCCTAGTATTTTAAATAATAATCAGCTTGCTGGAATCATTTTATTTGATTATTGGCTGTGTAATGGAGATCGTACTCGAAAAAACATTTTACTTCGCCAAGAAAGTTTAGATCAATTTAAACTTTGGATCATTGACCATGCTGAAGCATTTGGTTCTTACAGCTGGTTAGTTTCAGAGTTAGAAACTTTGCCTCAAAAAATTATGAAAAGTTCAACCCATCAATTTATGTCCCAATATATAAATAGTGAAGAAGAATTTAATAAACAACTGCAGATCATCCAAAGATTCCCGGTACTGCTAATAGAAGAAATTGTAGAAGTAATACCTGATGATTGGGTATTATCAAAGGAAGACAAAAAGGCAATTGTAGGTAGATTAGTAAATCGTAGAAAAAAAATTCTCCCTTATCTTAAACATAAATTCGTCAAAACGATTTACCGTCCACTACATGAACAAAATGAGTAGAATATTTACTAATAAGATAAAAACGACTTCAATTTATATTGAAAGTCGTTTTTTTCATATTTATAACGTTATCGAATTATGGACGGTTTCCCAACTGGGTAATACTCTATTTTCTCACAATCTCTTACTCTGTCTTCCATAATACAGTTTCTTCCGTCAAAAATAATTGGATTCTTCATTTTATTTAGTATGCTAGGTAAGTCTAGTTCTCTAAATTCTCTCCACTCAGTAACAATAAAAATTGCATCAGTATCAGTTACACATTCATTTATTGAGCTAGCAAACGTAATATTGTTACCTAGAATTTTTTTTGCGTTTTCCATTGCAACAGGGTCATATGCAATGACTTCTGCTCCTAATTCTGTTAAAGAATTTATGATATTAATAGAAGGTGCTTCTCTCATATCGTCAGTATCTGGTTTAAAAGATAATCCTAGACATGCAATCTTTTTCCCTTTTAATATACCAAATCGTTCAATAGCTTTCTTTACGAGCAATTCGCGTTGAAAATTATTGATTGAAATAGTTTCCTTTAGAAAACCAAATTCAACCCCATTTAACTCGGCTGTATGCAATAATGCTTTAACATCCTTTGGGAAGCAAGAGCCGCCATAACCTATTCCAGCATATAAAAATGCTTCTCCAATTCGTTTATCTTTTCCCATTCCTCTTGCCACATCTTCAACATTTGCACCGAGTACTTCACAAAGATTTGCTATTTCATTTATATAACTTATTTTGCTAGCTAAAAATGCATTGGATGCATATTTAATCATCTCTGCACTTCTAATACTAGTAATTAAAATTGGTACATTTAATGGTTTATACATTTCTTCAACAATTCTAGCAGACTCTTGATTATTGCTACCAATAATGATTCGATCTGCTTCCATCGTATCTTTTATTGCAGAACCTTGTCTAAGGAACTCAGGATTTGATACCACGTCAACTACAATATCTTTACTGCAATTTCGTTGAATAATTTCCTTTACGTTTTCATTCGTTCCAACCGGAACCGTGCTTTTAATAGCAACTATTACATCTTGTTTAATATTTTTCGCAATATCAATCGCTGCACTTTCAAGATAGGATAAATCTGCTGCCCCATCTTCTCTTTGAGGGGTACCTACTGCAATTACAATAACTTGAGCATCTTCTAAGCCTTTATCATATGAGGTTGTGAAAAATAATTTTCCTAACTCTATATTTCTAGTTATTAATTCTTCTATTCCTGGTTCATATATTGGCGAAATACCTGCACATAAATTATTAATTTTAAGTTCATTTATATCAATACAAGTTACTGTGTGACCAATCTCTGCTAAACAGACTCCTGTTGTTAAACCTACATAGCCTGTACCTAATATAGAAATTTTCAAGTTACTCCACTTCCTGAATCTTCATATTTAGAGCATTATCTGATATGACCTCATTTAAAAAAGCAATCACTTCATCTTTTATATCTTCTCTATTAATCGCAAAATCAATTGTAGCCATTATAAATCCGATTTTATTTCCGATATCATATCGTTTGCCTTCGAAATTATATGCTAATACAAATTGATTTTTATTTAGTTCATTAATCGCATCGGTTAATTGTAATTCACAGCCTTGTCCCACTGAAATTTTTGTTAAAATATCAAAAATTTCCGGAGTAAGAACGTAACGGCCCATAATTGCATAATTAGATGGAGCATCTTTCAATTTTGGTTTTTCTACTAAACACTCAACTTGAAATAGATTTGCATTTTTATCGTAAGTACTTTCTTTTTGTTTAATAACGCCATATTTACTTACATCTTGATCAGGAACATTCTGAACAGCAATAACTGGAGCATTATATTTCTCGTAAACATTAATAATTTGCTGTAAGCAAGGTGTTGTAGACATAACAATGTCATCCCCTAACAAAACGGCAAACGGTTCATCTCCTATAAAACTCTTAGCACATAATATTGCATCTCCTAATCCTTTCGGTTCCTTCTGACGCACATAAAAGATTTTCACCATATTGGATATTTTCTGCATTTCTTCCAATACAGTTAGCTTGTTTGTTCGAGATAATGATTCTTCTAATTCATATGATTTATCAAAATGATCCTCGATTGCTCGTTTGCCTCTACCACTAATAATAATGATTTCTTCAATGCCAGAAGCTACAGCTTCTTCAACGATATATTGAATAGTTGGTTTATCAACTATAGGTAACATTTCCTTAGGCAACGCCTTCGTTGCCGGCAAAAAACGAGTCCCGAGACCAGCAGCGGGAATAATAGCCTTGCGGATTTTCATTAAACTTGCCTCCAAACATTTGTTCATTATACTTTATATGTAAATGAAGGAGGTCTTGTCACCATATATACCTATTATGTTTAGAAAGTTTATAACTTAAAAACTAGGTTTTTTTTAACCTGCAGTTTATTTAAATAAGAACACTAGAACAATCTATTACAAGGAAATATTTGTAGGAATTCATGTACTTATATAAATATATTTGAAAGACTTTTTGTGTTATTTGAACTAGTTTTATGCTATTGGTTCCGTGTTTTGTTATTAATTACTTTTAGTCTGACATACATTAGGCGATTTGAAGATTAATTGAGCCGTTTTAAGCATTATTTAAGACAGATTTATCATCCACGGTAATGTCATTCATTGCACCAGGATAAGCGTAAATTAGGATGGTAAGGCTTATTAAACCAAGTTTGCCGTTCATGGTATTCGCATTCATTATGCAAGTTTTAGCGTTAATTTAGTCGGCTCAAGCATTAATTAAGCCAATTTTGCCGTTCATGGTATTCGGATTCATTAAGCCAATTTTAGCGTTAATTTAGTCAACTCAAGCATTAATTAAGCCAAGTTAACTTTAATTACACAGAGTCCACAAAGTGTTCGTTTTATACGTTGCTCTCGTCTTAAAACCCATCATCAATTATTTCAAACTAAAAAAAGCTATCTCAAAAGTCCTTAAACTTATGAGACAGCCTTTTTCTATTAAGACATTTTCCAAAATATGAATTTTTATAGATTTCTATTTCTATTTCTATATAATTCAATGACGCTAGGAAATCTCTTTAATTGAAAAGGTTCAGAATTAACTTGATTAGATAGATTGTTAGATCTATTTTCTACTCTTCTTACTTGATTAGAGTATGGTTTTGAATTTGAATTATTTGTGACCTGATCAGTTACTCTTCTAATTCGTCTTAATACCCTTGGATTCTTATTAGAATTATATTCTTCATCTCTTGGAACTAATTTAGCTTTTTCAACTAGGACTTTTTCCATTGGTTCTGTTTCAATCTGAGTTAGAGTTTCTGATTCTTCTACTTTTGATTCAACAGTTGGCTCTTTTACTTCAATGATTTCTGCTTCCGGTTGTTCGTTTACTTCAGCTACATTGTTATTAGTTTCAATCAACTGTGTATTTTGTACTGCAGTTTTAAATAATGTTTGAGGTTCATATTGCTCTAATTGTTCTGTCGAAATTGATGAAGCATATTCAGTTTGGCTCCATGCAGAAAGAATTTCATCCGCTACACGACTCCATAAATATTTAGTAACTGCAAGTTCTCTACCTTTTATTCCCATATTCTTCATTAGCGTTTTGTTTGATAATATTTCTGTGATTTTGGTAGCGAATTCATTTGGATCAACTGGATTTTCTACGATTAATCCATTCTCACCTGGAATAATGACTTCAGGATTTCCCCCTCGAGCAGTTGTTACAATTGGAAGTCCAGCTGCCATTGCTTCATAGTGAACCCTTGCAAGTGGCTCTTGCCATAATGAAGTACATACAAATAAATCGGCTACTGCAAACCAGTTGTGTATTTCAAAAGGTGATACAAACCCTGTTGTAATAATCGGTACATCTTGCTTTTTTGCTATAGCTCGAATATAGGCAACATAGTCCGTAACATTATTTTGACTAAACCAATTGCTTCCTACGATGACTAAAGCTAAATCTTTGAAGGTTTTTGAAAGTGTTGGCAAAGCTCTTATTAGACGGTCTACACCTTTGTTTTCTGAAAGTCTTCCTGCAAATAAAATAACCGTTTTATTTTCTAAGCCAAACTCTTTTCTAAGTGTATTTCTCGTACTAATCATTTTTGAATCATTTCCAGGTAAGAAACGGTCAGAATCAACACCTGAGTAGATCGTTCTGATTTTATTTGCACTTTGAGGATAAAGTTCACGAATTACATTTCCTACATAATCACTTACAGTAACAATACTGGAAACTTCTTCTAATACTAAATTCGCTTCATCAACAGCGATTTTCCCAATATTAAACATATCATTATGCATGCTTAATGTGATTTTTGATTTTGGTGCTACTTTTCTAATCGGAAGGACAAGACGTGGTCTGTTAAAAATGTGGATTAAGTCAAATTGATTTTCTTTAATGTATTGAACTACGCCTTCACGATATAGTTCTAATACTTTCCCCGGCACACGAACATAATGAACACCGTCGATTGTTTCTTCATCTGGTAATGTTGGATCATTAACACCTAATACTGTTATATCGTGTACTTTACTTAAATAAGGTAAACTTCCTGCAATATAAGTCTGAATCGCACCACCTAAAACTGGAGGTACTGGTAGGTTTTCTGTACATACCATTAATATTTTCATTCTTTTCCACTCCAGTCGTTGCGAACCTCATTCAATGTTGCCCACTTTGACTGCTCTAAGTCAACGATTGATTGAATTAATTGTTTAGTAGTCTCGCCTAAAAATAATTCTGGTTCATAAAGTACTTCTTTAATGTTTTTATAAAATTCATTTGGCATTGAAAAATCAATCATTAATACTTCATATAATTCTGGTGAAATTGGATTTGCTTCGTGATATGCGTTAATCATTTCCCTTACCCATGTAGCATCCCAAGCGAATAAATCAGACATTGTACCAGATATCAATTTTCTAAGATCACGAATTGGCAAATCATATGCAACTCCATCTAAATCAATGATCCACATTCCATTTGGACCCATTTGACCATTGGACCATCCGTAATCTTGGTGAACTAAGCCCCAGCTTGCGTTTCCTTCATTCACCAAATTAAAGTAACTCGAATTGTTTAGGTCTTCCATGCTCTTTCTTGCTTGCTCTTCAAATGTATCTACTACATTTAATAAATCCTGACTAGCAGGCATTTCTTCATAAGCCAAGGCAATTGTTCTGAACCAATTCATTTTGTTATATATTTTTTCATAGCTTTTTGGCCATTTGTGCAATCTTGATGCAATTTCTGCTTGAATCGGTGGTTCATAGCCTTTACTTAATCGATGAAACTCACCAAGAGCATAACATAACTGCTTAGCACCTTCTAAATCTTTAGAAACTGGTGCCAACTCTTCAATCCATTCTGCAACGAACCATAGCTTTCCACCAGCTTCTACATATTCCTCACCATCTCTAGTTCGAACAATTGCTGGGACTCTAGCCTGTTGAACCTCAACTAAATACTTCTGAGCCCCTAAACTAAACATACTTCTAGTAGGTCTTCTGTGTAAAAGCTTAAAACTTTTTGGACCATCGTTTGTTTCAATTTTCCAAATTGCTCCGCCTTTGTCAGCTTTCGTCGTTATTACTTGCATGCTATTTACTTGAAGGTCATAAAATTTAAGTACTTCAAGCCCAATTTTTTCAATATATTCAGGCACATAGAATTCATCATGAATAAGCTCATCGACAATCCATGGCTCAATTATTATATTATTCAATTTCTCCCTCCTACTTTTTAGAGCCCATAAAAAATTCACATTTCTTTTTAATGAAATGTAATAAATAGTTGCTATTTACTTTATTGCCCTAATATTTAGACCTAATGTAATAATATGATTTTGTCCAATTATTGTGAGGGTATATGTGTATTCTATTAAAAAAGTATTTTCCCTAATCTAGTTATATACATATTTCTATTTGTATTCGAACTTTGTCGTTTTCTCCATCATATGATATTCCAACCCTTGTTAGATAAGGAGGTTTTTAACATTAAAAAAGTAGATACTATGCGCATCTTAATTACTGGATGTGCCGGATTTATTGGATTTCATCTAAGCAGGCGCCTATTAGAACAAGGTTTTCAGATCATTGGAATTGATAATCTAAATGATTACTATGACAGACGTCTAAAATTTGATAGATTGGAGCTTTTAAAGAAATATGATCATTTTAGTTTCATAAATGGCTCA
Source organism: Gottfriedia acidiceleris (assembly GCF_004138285.1). Taxonomy (GTDB): domain Bacteria; phylum Bacillota; class Bacilli; order Bacillales; family Bacillaceae_G; genus Gottfriedia; species Gottfriedia acidiceleris_A. Next base: position 335,270 of record NZ_SCFN01000004.1, read on the forward strand.
ATACATGAAATGGAACTACTAGAAGAACTCTTTGTACAATATAATTTCGATCTAGTCATTAATCTAGCAGCACAGGCTGGGGTGAGATATAGCTTAGAAAATCCAGGGTCATATATCCAATCAAACCTTGTAGGTTTTGCCAATTTATTAGAGTGTTGTAAAAATCATCAAATTAAACACCTCATATACGCCTCTTCTAGTTCTGTTTATGGTAATAATAAAAAAACTCCCTCTTCAATTAATGATCGAGTTGACCAACCAATTAGTTTATATGCAGCCACAAAAAAATCAAATGAATTAATGGCATATTCATATAGTCATACTTTTAATCTACCTACTACTGGATTACGTTTTTTTACGGTCTATGGGCCATGGGGTAGACCAGATATGGCACTATATAAATTTGCTAATTCAATCACTAACGGACAACCGATAGATGTTTATAATTATGGAAATATGAAACGAGATTTTACTTATATTGATGATGTAGTTGAATCAATTGTAAGAATCATTAAAAATGGGCCACCAAATGAATCCTCCTCGTATTATAAACTTTATAATATTGGTAACCATAGCCCAGTGAACTTAAATTATTTTATCGAAGTTTTAGAAAAGCAACTTGGAATAAAAGCGAATGTTAGACTATTGCCGATGGTTACGGGGGAAGTACTTGAAACATATGCCGATATTGATCAACTCGTAAATGATATTCAATATAGTCCAACTACTTCAATTGAAGACGGTATTGCTAAATTCGTTGACTGGTTTAAGGAGTATAAAAAGATAGACTAATAACTTATGTAAATAAGGTAACAAATGAAAATAACCACAAGATTGTAATTTCCCTTGTGGTTTATTTGTCTAATCTAGGTGATTTCAAGACGAAGATGAAAGCAAAATATAAACAAAAATAACTACTTTTCAAGCAATGTTCACAGCTTTTTCAATAATTTATATATTTAGTTTGCATTCATATAGCTATTCAATTTCAATAAAAAAGAAACCTCAAAGAATTAGTATCTTTAAGATTTCAAAATAAATTATTATTGAATGCCTAATGCACTCTTAACCGTTTCTAAAGTTTGAGATTTGTATTTCTTATTAGGTGTTGGTGCAAATTTAATTGTTGGATTTTGCATTAAGTAATTCTTTTCTACATAAGCCATATCCTTTGCATCAACAACACCATCAAAATTAATATCCGCTGCACGTTTATTTGTTCCCCAATAAGTTTGGATGTAAATTGCATCCATTACGTCGATTACATCATCTTTATTAACATCCCCTGCAATCGCTGGATTTAATTTATAGTAAAGATTTTGATTTACAACTTTTCCATCTTCATGGAAACCAATTGTAAAGTCTTTGTGTACTGTAAAGTGACCTGGGAAATCTAATTCTAGCTCATATTGGTCATCAGTCAATGGTAGATTTTGAATCTGGAAAACCGATGGAGAATCATCTTTACCATTGTACACAGTTCCATTTGAACTTGTTGCTTTTACTTTAACACCTAATTTTGAATAATTAATTCCTTGAGTTGCTGCTCCATTTGGATCTAGGAAAGCTTCAGCTCTTTTACTACCTCGGAACATAGAAAAAGTTGGTTCTGTAAAGAAGATTCCAGGATTACCACTTGAAACTGCTTTTGTCGTATTATTCGTATCTGTGACAGTAACACTCGACATATAAGCTGGCCATATCTCAGGCTGCGGAGTATATTCAGTGCCCATTTTGAAAGCGATATCCGCTAGTTTTAAGTCACCATTTAAAGGAGCTACACCATCTTTTGTCGTAATTGTTACGGTCGCTTCATTTAAATTTCCACTCCATACTTTATCTTCAACTTTAACATTAACTTTATCTGTCAAATTTGGAGTTGGAGTAATATTCATTGTTGCAACATCTGAGTAATGATAGAATTTATAAACAGCTTGTTTTACATCATTTGCTTTATTTAAATTCAACGTCGCATGAACGGTTTCACCCGTTTTCGCAATACGTTTTTCAGGCTGCATATAACCGTAAGTTACATCATCACGTACGACGAAAATCTCTCTACCTTCTTTAAATGTCTTATTTGATGCTGCATCTAACGCGTAGAATGAAAGTAACATAGCTCTTGTCGGATTTGTTGGAATCGTAGCAGTAAACGTTCCATCAGGATTTACAGGTACTGCTATTGCTCTTCCGCCTAATTGATCTTGATAATATAATTTTGTACTTCCTTGATTAAAGTTCATACCAAGTTTTTGCATTTCTTCTGTTTCTTTATCATAAACAGAACCAGTAATCGTTACGCTCGCTTGTCCATTTTTATATTCAAGTACATCAGGAGCATTCACTGTCATTTTTGGAGCCGTGTTATCAAAATAGAAATCGCCTTCTGATGTGAATTGTTTACCTGCATCATTTGTACCAATAATTTTCAGCTTATAATAACCTGGTTTCGCTATATCTGTGTCATATGCGATTGGTTGATCTTCATCACCAGTGAATTTGTAGTAATATCCATTAAATATTTGTGATACACCGTAAGTAATATTTTCGTCCATTCCTAAACCGTCCATTGTACCAATGAATCCAATATCTTGGCCTGTTTTTCCATCTTCAAGGATAACATCTAACGTACGCATATGAGATTTAATACTCATATATGCATTTGTATAAAGCAACTGACCAGCATAAGCTGAATCAAACACTTGAGTAAATGCTTGAGGACTCATCGCAACTGAACCCATACCCTCTTCCACTGTTTTAATACCAAACGGAACTTGGAATGTTTCTTCAGGATTATCATGATTCGTATACGTTACAAATCCTTCGTAAATTCCTAATTTCGCTGATTTCGGAACTGAGATTGCTACAGTTGATTTCTTTTTCGAATTTGCACCAACTTTAATTGACTTATCCGTAACAATCATAACGCCATTATCGTCAGCGTCTAATGAACCTCGACGATTTTTTTGGAATGTTACTTTTACGTCATACGTTTTTGCTTGATTACTATTGTTATAGATATTTAGTGAGCGTTGATCGCCAATATTTTCACCAGCAGGAGTAAATACACCAAATGCAAGTGCACCTGTTAGATCCTTAACTGTTTTTAAATTACCCTTTTTATCAGAGATGCCTTTTGTTTCATCCACAACTTCAATTCTAGTTTTTGAATGAATTGCTTCATATGGATCAACTTGTCCAGCACCAGATTCAAACACGCTATAGTCTCCGTTTAAAGGATCAGCTGTGTTCATTAAAGTTTCTTTAATTTCCGCTGGTGTTAAATCTGAATTTGCTTGTAATAATAATGCAGCTACTCCAGTTACGTTAGGCGTTGCCATTGATGTACCAGATAAATTGTCATATGCATATTGATATTTTCCATTTTGATCTGCTCCGTGCATGTAAGATGGAACAGTTGAGAAAACAGCAACACCAGGAGCCGTTACTTCAGGTTTTATATCATAAGTAATTCGAGCTGGTCCACGAGAACTGAATGAAGCTAATTTACTTCCTTCATCTGTTACTTTTCCCATTTCGTCAAAAGAGAACGTTGGAGTAGTACCAAGTTTTGAAATCATAGCAGTTGCTTGTTCGTATGACATTGTAAACGTCGGAACTAAACCATAGCTTGCACCTAAGTAAGTTGGAATAAATCCTTCATTTGCAACATTATTCGTAATGATGACTGCAACAGCACCGTGATTTTTAGCAAACTTTATTTTATCGACTAGTGCAACTGTTCCTCGGTTTACTAATGCAATCTTTCCATTAACATCAATTGATTTATAGTCAGCATCTGCACCAGTATTTGGTACTTTAACAATCTGCAGATTTCTTCCTTTTAAACTGTCAACATTGTCGCCGAAGCCTTTGCCTAATAATTTTAAATCAGCAGCTACGTCTGTAGTCCCATGTAAAGTACCTTTTGACGTTGCAATCTCTGTCTTTGTATCGTTAGCACCAACTGTTATTGCTAACGCAGATGCCCCAGGTGCACCTAAAGTGTACATTCGATCTCCAGCATTTCCCGCTGCTACAACTGCTGTGACACCTGAAAGTACGGCATTATTTAATGCAAGACTTTCGATATTCTCTGGGTCATTCGAGTTACTACCTAGAGATAAATTGATAACGTCCATTCCGTCTGCTATAGACTTATCAATGCCTGCTAAAACATTTTCAGTTGTCCCAGAACCATATTGTCCTAACACTCGATAAACATATAAATCAGCATCAGGCGCAACACCAGTTACAGCATAATCCGTATTATTTTTACCGCGTCCAGCGATAATTCCAGAAACATGTGTCCCGTGCTCTGTGTAAAAAGTTGATCCACTAAGACTTGTTTCTGCAAGACCAGATTTTTTCCAATCGTCGTATGTTGTTTCCATCGGGTCTGCATCATTATCGACAAAGTCCCAGCCTTTTACTGAGTTCGGATTGATTGATTTTGGATCTACTCCAGTTTGTGCACGATAGCCTTTATAAGCATCTGTTAAATCTGGATGATTATAGTCAATACCAGTATCGATTACCCCTACTTTGATTCCTTTTCCAGTTAGTCCTTCATCATGAAGTTTATTAATACCTGGGAATACTTCAGTTGCTACCTTGCTTGTATCCTGTGTACCTTCTGCAGCTTTAGGCGGTTCTACTTGAATAACATTATTTGGCCACACAGCTTTAACAGCATTCGATTTTAATAATGACTTTACTTTATTTGCAGGAAGTTCCATCGAAACTCCATTTAAAGAGCTTGTATATGTACGTTTAATTTTATAAACGTTTTTATTCTCTTTTAAGTCATCTTTATAAATTGTTTGTAAATCATTTTTAAATGTTTCTTGAGCCGCATCTGCTTTTTGCTCCGCATCTGAAAGTGATAAACTATTTCCGTTTGCTGCTTCTTCAATTACTGCAACTTTTGCAGGCTTGTCTTTTAATTCAACGATTACTGATAGATTTTTAGAACTCTCTAAATCTACCGAAGAAGGTAACTGTAATCCTTCTTGACTAGCAAGCTCTAATTTTTTTAAAGCTTGGCGTTGCTCTGGTGAAAGTTTAGACAGTACTTCTTCAATAGAAGATTGCGCTGCAGCCTTTACTAAAGGTGTATGATGTTTAACTGGAAATGAGCTCAAAATAACACCAGTACTTAAAGTTAAAATTGCTGTACTCTTAATCAAACGATTCATCTTGCTTTTCTCTCCCCCAACTTTATAATGTTCCCTTTCTAATTGATTATAAGTCGAGTTTATGGAATTTACTTTTTTAAAAATTCTGTCAAATGAAAATATATTCTTTCGAAATTTAGCAAAAAAAAGAAGCCCAATTTATGGGCTCATGGCATACGTATTACTTACCTGACTTTTATCGTCACTTAACATTTGAATATAATCCTCATTTAATTGATCTGTTAAATGATCTCTATAGTGCCAAATTGATAATAAGCAAATTTTAAATTTTTCTATTATTCCTGCATTCTTTACTTTTCTTGCTACTTTTATTAATTCTTTTAACCCTTCAATATATTGCTTATTTTCACATTTTAAAAGAGATTGTGCGTAGCAGAAATCCAAATACAATTGCTGTTTATACAAATTTGAGCTATTTGCCATTTCATTAATTACTTTTTCATGTAGATTGATTAACGCTGAGGCATCTTCCAATCTACCTAATTTTACAAAGGATTCTATAATTCGTGGAATGCCTACATATAGATCATCTCGGTCTTTAATCCAGTCATAGTATTCATCAACATAATGTAATTCGTCAAAATCAAGTAATGTAACATAACGATTACCTATTGCAGCCTCTGCAAAAAAATCATTTATCTGACCATATTTATTTATGATTTCAAGAACTTCATCTAAAGAATTACTTAATCTATTTAAAGCGAAGCCTTGGTATACTAACGCATAACCAAAATGTCTTTCATTCTTTGCCATTTTTTCTAATCGCTTAGCATAATGAAGGACTTTGTCCCATTGTTTTAACATATAGTACGTAGCCGTAATCCACAAAATTGTTAATTCCTGAAAATCATCTGGCATATAGCTCACATATTCTAGTACATGGACAAGCGTAGCTGGTCCTTCCTCTGTTAATCTATTTAAATAGTATTTTCTAAAATAACTAATAGCTACTTCCTCTGCAGTTTGATCTGGCATGTGATGAATAATGATTTCATATAAAGGCAAAGCCTCTTGCTCTTTCCCTTCAGCAAATAACTTTTCAGCGATTTCAAATAAATTTTGTAAATTCTTAGTACGAATTGTCTTAGATTTTTCTTCTAACATTTCTGAAATGATAAACCTTAATTCTTTTTTAAATCCATTTATTGCACATTTATAAATAAACGCTACACTTCTTCGTTTATCTAAATATCGATTCTGATTAAAGCATAATTGTGTATAGCTCGAGTAAAAATATCCTTCTGCCAAACCGAACGCTTCCGTAATGGCATCTAAATAATGCAAAGAAAGTGGCTTTTTATTATTAAATACTCTACTAATATCACTAATATGGATTCCAGAATATTTAGCTAAATCAGCTTTATTCCAATTTTTGTCATTCATTAATGTAAGAAAATCATATAGAAGTATCTGATTCATAAGCTTTCCTCTCCATACTTGGTAATAATCTTTCAATTCATCGTTTCCGCCATTTTGTCTAGATAAAAAAATGGACATTTAGGTAATATTGCACGTGATCTATTAGGTTAATTATACTATTTTGTCCTTTTTTTAAAATAGAAAATATTCAATTAGTTAATTAAATTTAATTAATTAAATAAATACTGTTTCATTATTTATTGTTTTTATTTCAGTTTGTATATTACTTTTCCTGCCCTTCTGCATTCTTTTCCTATAATGGGAAATAATACCTTTATATTTTATTAATATTTTACCTGAGGATGATTAAATTGTTCAAAAAGATTATTTCTTTTATTCCTGAATATCCAATTTTTATACAAGCTTTTGTTACTTTTATCGTTCCTGTAGGTTTATGGAAGTTTTTTAAATGGGTTCATTTTATGGAGAAAGAGTGATTTAAATGAAGCGGTGGAGGTCCAAACTAAATCAGGAAAATGCGGTATCTCTAAATGATGAAGCTCAAAATAGTAATGAGAATTTATCCAGTGATCTCCAAGTTAATTTGGATCGGATGTTTAATGAAATTGGACATAATTCTGATGTTAAATTTAGAGAATTTTTATTAGGTGAAACAGAAATTCAACTTGCAATTATTTTTATTGAAGGTTTATCAGATACTGAGCTAATTCAAAGTCATATAATGAGCGAGTTAATGGCTGGACTTTCTGCAATTGCAAATGAACAAAAAACAAATGGATTCTCTCTAAAACAAAATGAAATTAAAAAATATATTAAAGAGCAATCACTCGCAGTTTGTACAATTGAAGATGTTAATACTTATAAAAAATTAAAATCGGGAGTACTATTTGGTTCAATTGCATTATTAATAGATGGTATATCTGAATGTTTTTTAATCGGTGAAGCATTAACAAAATCAAGAGATATTAAAGAACCAGATTCAGAAGCACTAGTACGTGGACCAAGAATTGGCTTTGTTGAAAACTTATCTGATAATACAGCCCTGCTTAGGCGTTCCGGAAAAACTCCAGATTTATCATTTATAGGATTTGAGATTGGAGAAGTATCAAAAAAAGAATTAGTAATAGCGTACATTACAAATCTTGCTGATTCTAAACTTGTTGAAGAAGTAAAAAAAAGAATTAAAAGAATTGAAATTGATGCAGTCCCAGATTCAGGTTATATTGAACAATTAATTGAAGATAATTACTTAAGTCCATTTCCACAAATTCAAAGTACAGAACGACCAGATCGAGTTATGAGTGCATTAATGGAAGGTCGAGTTGCCATTTTATTAGATGGGTCACCATTTGCATTGATAGCCCCTGTAACATTTCAAATGTTAGTGCAATCACCTGAGGATTATTATGAGAGATGGGCTGCTGCTACATTGGTACGATTATTACGCTATCTTGCTTGTTTTATTGCTTTATTTGCTCCATCTTTATACATTGCATTTATTTCTTTTCACCAAGGCTTAATCCCGACAAAACTAGTATTTCATATAGCAGCTACTAGAGGCGGGGTACCTTTTCCTCCATTAATTGAAGCATTAATAATGGAAATCTCAATCGAAGTATTAAGGGAGGCTGGACTACGCTTACCTAAACCAATCGGGCAATCTTTAGGAATTGTTGGAGGGTTAATTATTGGTCAGGCCGCAGTTGAAGCAGGTATTGTTAGTACAATCATGGTTATTGTCGTTGCAGTAACGGCAATTTCCTCATTTACATTGCCACAATATAATGTCGGAATTGCCCTTCGTATGCTTCGTTTTTTATCCATGCTTTTTGCAAGTGTATTTGGTTTATATGGAGTCATATTATTTTTCCTATTAGTATGTAGTCATTTAGTTAAACTCAAAAGCTTTGGTGTCCCTTACCTAAGTCCCGTTGCTCCAGTTCGATTTAGTGATTGGAAAGATTTCATCGTAAGAGCTCCTTTATTTATGATGAAAAATCGACCTAAAAGCTTGCAGTCAAAAAGAACAAGAAGAATGAAATAGAATATGAAAGGAGGAGTACTGAGTTATGAATTCAGAGCCAATTGATCGTATATCAGCACATCAAACTGTGATGCTAATAGTAAATTTTATTTTTGGTGCAGGTATTTTATTATTACCAAGAACGATTACTGACAAAGTAAGAACGCCAGATGGTTGGATTTCCGTTATCATATCCGGCTTGATCATTACCCTCTTAGCCTTTTTGCTAGTTATGCTATGTAAACAATATCCTAACGAAACATATTTTCAATTCACTCAAAAAATAATTGGGAAATGGTTAGGAATTTCATTAAGTGTCATTATCATCATATATTATATTTGCCTTTCAGCTTTAGAGGTTCGGGTAATGTCAGAAACGACTAGATTGTTCTTACTACAAGGTACTCCTTCTTGGGCTATTTTAATTCCCTTTATGTGGGTGGGTTTATATCTAGTTCTAGGAGGGATTAACCCAATAGCTAGAATTTTGGAAATTATTTTTCCAATCACTGTATTATTCTTTCTATTAGTTATTTTTTTAGGAATAGGAATTATTGAAATTGATAACTTACGTCCTGTACTAGGTAATGGTATTAAACCTGTTCTTAATGGACTCAAAACAACTTCACTTTCTTTTTCAGGGTTTGAAGTAATTTTATTTATCTTTATGTTTATGAATGATAAAAAGAAAGTGTCAAAAACCATTCTATTCGGAATAGGTATTCCATTTGTTTTTTATACAATAACGGTTGTTGCAGTAGTCGGTGCTTTCTCGGTAGACGGTGTTTTATTGCAAACTTGGCCCGTACTTACTTATATTCGCAGCTACGATATACAAGGTCTATTTGTAGAAAGATTTGACTCATTACTCCTAGTTATTTGGATTATGCAAATTTTCGCTACATTTATCATTGCATATTATATTTGTGCCATGGGAATGGCTCAAATTTTTAATAAAAAAAGTATGAAACCGTTTCTCTTTGGTACATTACCATTTATTTACATTATTGCAATGATTCCTAAAGATATAAATCAAACTTTTGTACTGGGTGATACAATCGGAAATGCTGCCTTTTATTTATTTGGGATTATCCCTCTTCTCCTACTCGTAATTTCTTTTGTGAGGAAAAAATTAAATGAGAAAATGTAGGTATATGAGGATTTTAATAAGTTCAGTTTTTAATATAAGTCTTATAATTTTATTATCGGGATGCTGGAGTAGTAAACCAATTGAGGACTTAAACATTATAGTAGGTTCTTCTATAGATAAAGATGACAACGGTAAATTAAGATCGACTCTTCAATATGTTGTTCCTGAGGCAATGACCACAAAATCAGGTGGAGGAGTTCCCACAAAACCTTATATAAATGTGATCGGAGAAGGCATTTCTTTAGAACCTTCTGGATGGGAAACAACTTTAAGTAGGGAAGGATACATTTTTGGAGCGCATCAAAAATGTGTTGTAATTAGTGAAGAACTTGCTAGAGAAGTAAACCTACGTGAGTTGACTGATTTGTATTTCCGAGATATAGATATTCGAGGGAGTACTCTAATCTTCATTTCAAAAGGCAAAGCTACAAAAGCACTGGAAACGAGTGAACCAAATGTCATCCCTTCATTACGGATCGTTGAAACTGCTAATGAATCATTGACTTCAGAAATTGTCAGTAAAACACCATTAATAAAAATAGGTGGATTAATGAACTCTGGCTCTAGTTTCCTCCTCCAATTGTTAGAAACTACAGATAAAGGAGCTAAGTTCTCAGGCGGTGCAATTTTTAACGGTAAGAAAAATAAAATGATTGGTACTATAAATACACAAGAAGTAGAAGGGATTAATTGGATCACTGCTCAAGGTAGAGGCGGAGCAGTTAAGGCTTACACAAAGAAATCCGATGGTCCGACATGGTTTCAAATTGAAACGATGAAAAGTAAGGTGACACCTCATATAAAAGGTGACAAAATCTCTTATGACGTAAAAATTGAGGCTGAAGGTAGAATTGCAGAATATTGGAATCCTAAATTAAGACCTTTATTTGAAGAGAAAAATGTTAAAAGAATCGAAAAAGCAACTGAAGAGGAAGTTACAAAAATAGTAGAAAATGTAACAAATAAACTTCAAAATGAATATAAATCAGATGTTGCTGGATTTGGAAACGAAGTAAGAATTCAATACCCAAAAAAATGGAAAAAAATGAGTAAAAATTGGGATGAACGATTTAGTAAAGCTAAAATAAACTATGATGTTCATATTACGATCAAAGACTATGGAATGATTGGAAAGAAAAAAAACAAATAATAAATAAAGCTCGAATCCATAAATTAAAAGGATTTGAGCTTTATCATTTTAAGATTTTCGTTTTATCCTCGATAAGGTGCTTCATTTGTTTGTATGAAGACGCTAGAAATGACTCTTTCTTTACTTAATTCCAATGTAATTATTTTTTTCATTTTTAAAACTATACTAGGATCAGCCCAAAGTGTTTCCTTATTTTCGTACTGTGCCGAAAATACGTCATAAAATAAATGAGGAAATAATAAATCAGCTTTTAGAAACTGGTACTGCAAACATGCTAACGGATTGTTTTCATGATATGCGATGATTATTTTCTTCATTAACTTTGGATTCCAATTTTTTTCTTTTTTCATTACGATATTTAAAATTCTTCTCAAATCATGAATCGGCAATTCGATTTTTAACGAACTCATATTTAAGAAATATAAATTCTCGTCTTCTCCAATTATAAGATCGTTCACATCAAAATTCTGATAGCATAATGTTTTCGTTTTCGCTGTCTCCTCAACCACTTCAGCAATATATTTATCAATTATTGCTAAAGCTTTTTCACATTGCATTAAAACCGAATTTATATTTTTTAAATACAGCTTATCGATTTCATTTTGATGCTTTAACTTAGCTCGTTCTTCTTTCCATTTTGTTAATTTTATAAATTTAGTTTGTAAATCATTTTTCCAATTTGATTGAATGGATGAAACATGCTCATTTGTTAATTCTATGCCTATTGAAGCTTTATGAAAAGAAGCAATCCCATTCATCATCAAAATGAGATCTTCTTCACTCTCAAAATTCGGTCTCCTCCCATTAACAGGTTCAAATAACATAAAATATTCATCTTTTATCCTTACAAAACCATCACCTAATTTGGTTGTTAATACCTCTGGTGTAAATATGCCATTATCCCTAAGATAGTCAATTGCATAGATCATAAATTCTATATATCTTTCATCAATTAAAACTTTCTTCAATAATACTTCACCGATAGTTGTATCAATGGGCCACTCAGCTTTTTTTTCATCAATGTATTCTAAGGAACTATGTTTTACTTCTAAAGGGTAATTTGCAATTACTTTTTTTACTAAATCACTAAAAAAAGCGTCCAAAAAAGATACCTCCCAAATAATACTTATCCACTGTTAATCTATGAATATGTACATGTTTAGAGACGGCTAATCTACTAAATAAATTAGGAAGTAAATTATTTTCTACTAATAAATTTCTTACTTTTTTCTGAAATGACTGTTTGAGCTTCAAAATGTATGAATTATCTTCTTTCTATTAAGTTTACTTTTAATTTCCTAATAAATTACAACAAAAATTTCATATATTCTTATGCGTTTAAATACTTTTTGAAATAATAAATTGTTTGGGCAAAAAAAAAAAAGATCTTTTGGCTAAGATCTTTTTCATGTCCTTTTAAAAAAAATTTCTTTTAAGAAGGTCTTTTTAATCATTTTTCTTTTCCCTAAATCCCCTACTTTAATTTTTCTGCACTTAAAACGAATTTAAAAAATCCTTCATTTCATTAACTAACTCTTCAGGTGACTCATACATGCTCATATGCCCGGCACTGTTTAAAGTAGCAGTTTTAATATTATCTTTTTTGACAGAAAAAGTCTTTTCAGGTGGTATAATCTGATCGTCTTTACCTGCAAGTAAAAGTACAGGTAAACTTGTATCATTAAGGACATGATTTCGGTCGGGTCTATTTTTCATGCTTATTAGTGCATTTACGGTGCCATCTACTGAAGTTTTATACCCTATTTGCTTTGCTAATTCTATTTCTGCACTATTAGTTTGTATATTTTTTGGAGAGAAAAGTTTAGGAATTAATCCGTCCACTACGTTTTTCACTCCTTCATTTTTCACTTTTTCACTAGTTGCTACTCTACCTTTTTTTGCTTCTTCACTATCCGGAAATGCAGTAGAGTGTATTAATGAAAATCCATTTAAATAGTTAGAATATCTTTCCGCAAACGCAAGTGTAATATAGCCTCCTAGCGAGTGCCCAAACAAAGTTATTTGTTTAATGTTTAATTGATCAAGTAAATCTTTCATCACATCTGCATAATCTTCAATTGAATGCTCTTCTTTTATAGCAGTAGAGTCTCCATGTCCTGGTAAATCAACTGCTATCACACGATAATCCTCTGACAACTTTGGAATTACTTTTTCCCAATATGCATGACTTCCCATAAAACCATGAATTAAAACGATTGGCTTCCCTTTGCCTTGATCTTTATACGCAATTGATAAATTTTCAAGTTCTACTTTACTATTAATGATCCTTCAACTCCATTCGAATATAAAATATCTCTTACTAACTTAAATGAATCTTATGAACAAAATTCTGCACTTTAATTATTTTCTCCTCTCTTTTCTCTAAATAATCTTTAAATTAAAAAGGAGTGTCTCAAAAACAAGAGACACCCCTTTATACCAGATTGACATTAAAATTTATCTACTTTCTGCTTGAATACTGCTTCGTTATGTTGAATTTTCTGACCTTTATTTTTATTTATAAAAAAGTAAGCCACAGATAATACAATTAACCACGGTATACCGAATTGAAGCATAATCTTAAAGCCAGTAAACCAAGAAGTAATTGTTAGTCCTAACAATAAAATTGCTCCTAAAATTGTGAAATAAGGGAAACCAATCATTTTTACCGGTAATTTTCGCCCGCCTGCCTTTTCCCACTTCCTTCTAAAAAATAGATGCGAAATAAAGATTGTCATCCAAGTAAACATAGCACCAAACATTGAAATACCCATCATAAATGCATATGAGGAATCTGGTAATACTGCATTTACGATTCCAGCAACTACAATACCAATAGTTGAAACTGCAAGAGCATTTACCGGAACACCTTTTTTACTTACTTTTCCTAAAATATTTGGTGCATGATTAGTTTTTGAAAGTGAATATACCATACGGGTTGAAGCATATAATTGGCTATTCATCGCTGACAAAGCTGCCGTTAAAATAATAAAGTTCATAAGGCCTGATGCAAAAGGTATATTTAATATTTCCATCACCTTTACGAACGGACTTTCATCTACCCCTGCCGATTTCCATGGAACGATGATGAGCATGATTGCAATTGTTAATACATAAAAAATTGATAAACGAAAAACCGTTGCTTTAAGAGCTTTTGGAACAGCAATATCAGGCTCTTTTGCTTCACCTGCTGTAACCGCTATCATTTCTGTCCCTAGAAAACTAAATAATGAAATAAAGACGGCTACCCACATTCCCCACCAGCCAAATGGCATAAATCCTCCGTCATTTGTAAGGTTCTCTACACCAATATTTGAGTGGTTAGATGTTCCAAACAAGACATACGATCCAAGAAGGATAAAGCCAACAATTGCGCTTACTTTAATCATTGAAAACCAATACTCAAATGTTGCAAATGTATTAACACTTGTAGCATTTATATAGATTAATACTGCTGCAAAAAAGGCGATCCAAACGATTCCAGGTACAGTTGGAAACCAATATTTCATATAGACTGCAATTGCACTTACCTCTACTCCAACAGCAAGTACCTGTGCCACCCAATATGAGTAGCGAACAAGATATCCCGCCATAGGATGTATATATTTTTCGGCAATTGTTCCAAACGAACCGCTAGTAGGATGTGCAACAGTCATTTCAGCTAAGCACCCCATGAGCAGCAAAACGATGAAAGCCCCAACTGCATAACTGAGTAATACGCTTGGACCAGCAGTTTTTATTGCAAGTCCGCTTCCAAGGAATAACCCCGTCCCAATCGCACATCCCATTGCAATCATCGTTAGTTGACTAGTTTTCAACTCCCTTTTTAAGCCTTTTTCTTGCTCGTTTTCAATTTTATAATTAGTGGTGGATTTCTTCATGATTTCATCCCCTTGTCCCCTAAGATAGCCAACTAAACTTATGCCACAACTTCACGTTCATTTTTAAATTTTTCATAATGCTTTTCAGTCATGATTTTCTTAAGAGTTTGTACCACTTCCCAAACTTCCTCGTAAGAAGTGTAAAGTGCAACTGGTGCAAGACGAATAATATTTGGAGCCCTAAAGTCAGGAATAATACCATTTTCTTTCAAAGACTTACAAATACGTGCTGCTTCTTCATGCTCTAGACTTACATGTCCTCCTCGTCGTGCATCCTCTCTAGGAGATCCAATGAAAAATCCCATTTCTGCTAATTCTTGTTCAATACAATCCATTAAAAATTGATTTATTCGAAGTGATTTTTCTCGAATTGCATCAATTCCAGCTTCTGTAAAAATCTCCAAAGATCCTATTAATGGTGCACAGCTTAATACATGTGGAGTACCGATTTGATAAGCTCCAGCAGTTTCAGCAGGAGTTAGTGTGTGTTCCATATCAAATTGCTTATCCTTTCTAGAACCAAACCAACCTGCAAGTCCTGGCAATGCACCAAAATGTTTTCGATTAACAAATAATCCACCTACACCACCTGGTCCACCATTTAAGTGTTTATAATTACACCAATAGGCAAAATCAACATCCCACTTACTAAAAGAATGTGGAATTGATCCAACTGAATGACAACCATCAAAACCGATTAAAATTCCTTGTTTATGAGCCTCTTCAGTTAAGCGCTTCATATCTAAAATTTGACCACTGCGGTATAAAACTGTTGGTAAAATAATCAAAGCGACTTCTTCCGTCATTGCATTGATAATGTCGTCCTCATCTAAATAACGTCCATCTTTACTTTTTACGCAAATAAGATCTTGCTCAGGATCTAGCCCGTGTATACGTAGTTGACTTTGAAGAGCATAAATATCTGATGGGAATGTAAGCTCATCAGCTAATATCTTTTTTCTAGTCCCCTTTGGTTGGAAAAAAGTAGCTACTAACTGATGTAAATTAACCGTCGTGGAACCGGTTACAATTACTTCCTCAGATGAAGCACCAACTAATGGAGCTAACTTTTCTCCTAATTTTTCGGCCATGAAAAACCATGGATGATTTCCGTTTGTCCAACCATCAATTCCATAATGCTTCCAATCATCTAATGATTCTAGTAAAGTTCGTTCAGCTCTTTTAGAAAGTAGTCCTAATGAATTACCATCCATATAGATAGAGCCGGGTTTTAAGTAAAACTCATCTCTAAACTGTCTAAGTGAATCAAGACTGTCCATTTGTTTAGCGAATTCTAATGTTGTTTCTGAAACTTTCGTACTCATACTGTTCCTCCTCTATCATTCTACTATTTAACTATTTGTGAAAAAATCATATCAAAATAACTGACATCATGTCAATGACACGATGTCAAATTTTCTGATAATAAAAAAATTTACATTTAAAGTGCTGTTTTTTACGTTAATCATACATAGTTTTTCGGTCATTTCTTCCATTTTTATGAATTTACCTATATGCTAGAAGTAACATATGTTGGAGGATCGTAGTATGAGTAATGACAAAGTAGAATCTAAGCGTCAATTACGTTCATTAATGACAAAACAAAAACTACTAGAAGCTGCTAAAGAAGTATTTCTTGAAGAAGGATTTCAAAAAGCAACTATAACACAAATGATAAAAAAAGCTGATATTGGTTATGGAACGGCTTATGTCCACTTCAAAGGTAAAGAAGAGCTTTTAATTGTGTTAATGGAAAATGTAATGGAGAGGTTTTATGAAATTGCCGAAACTCACTTTTTTCCTGAAACGAAAGAATCCGCTGAATCGATTATTTATAAACAAGCTACTTCTTTTCTAAAAATGGCAGAAGATGAGCGAAATATGATGCAAATTTTTGAACAAGCTATTGGAGTATCTGAAATCATCTCAGACAAATGGAAAACGATTCGTGAAAAGTTTATTGATCGCATCTCGATCGATGTTAAATATGCACAAGAAACAGGTTTAGCAAGAAAAGAACTAAATCATGAACTAGTCGCGCGTGCTTGGTTTTTTACAAATGAGATGTACTTATGGGAAATCGTTCGTAATGAACAGCATTATACAATTGAAGAA
The DNA here is from genome assembly GCF_004138285.1 of Gottfriedia acidiceleris. GTDB lineage: Bacteria > Bacillota > Bacilli > Bacillales > Bacillaceae_G > Gottfriedia > Gottfriedia acidiceleris_A. The sequence goes on from NZ_SCFN01000004.1 coordinate 352,167, forward strand.
ATTGCAAAAACGATCACATCACTTTATACAACTGGTCTTTATTAAGAACCAAATTTAAAAGCTCAAACTTAAAGTTTGAGCTCTTTTTAATTTCTATTATGAATTTGTGCTACAATACATTTCTCGTAATATAAACTTCTGAACTTTCCCAGATGCGTTTCGAGGAAGTTGATCGATAAATTCAACAACTTTAGGAATCTTATACCCTGCCATTCTTTCACGGCAAAAAGTTTGAATCTCCTCAAGAGATGGACGATGATTTGGTTTTAGTACCACAATCGCCGTTACGACCTCTCCCCATTTAGAATCAGGCGTACCGATCACTGCTGCTTCTAAAATAGCATTATGCTCATATAAAACGTTTTCAATTTCAACTGAATAAATATTTTCTCCACCAGAAATTAGCATATCCTTACTTCGGTCAACTAACGTTATATATCCTTCTTCATCTACTACAGCTAAATCTCCTGTATAGAGCCAACCATCTTTAATCGTTTCTGCTGTTTCTTTCGGTTTTTTATAATATTCCTTCATGATTGTTTCACCTTTTAAGATCAATTCACCAACTTCACCAGGTAAAACTTCTTCATTTTGCTTATTAACTACTTTAATAATTGTATAGAGTAAAGGTGTTTTTCCTGTTTTTCCTAAATGGTGCTCATGATCTTCTGGAGAAAGATAAACCCCTGTAGGTCCCCCTTCCGTTAAACCACATAAACTGAAAAATTGATTTGTATTAAATAATTTCATGCTTTTCATTAAGATTTCAGGAGGCATAGGGGCTGCGCCGTATGCACATCTTTTTATTGAAGAAAGATCATATTGGTCAACACTTGGAACTTGCTGTAAATAGTTATACATTGTAGGAACACCAAAAAATAAAGTAATTTTATATTTTTCTATATCCTTTAAAACATTTAACGGGTTAAATTCTCGATGAATTATATTTGTCATACCTAAATATAAACCTGGTAATAGAAAGATTACGAGTTGAGCACAATGGAATAATGGAGCAACATGTAAAAGCCGATCCTGACAGCTTTGTCCCATTACCGCACTCAATCCATTTATGAGCTTTTCAATTCGTTTATAGTCGAAAAGCGCACCTTTTGGTTGTCCAGTCGTACCTGAAGTATATAGCAAATGAAAATCATCGTCTCCTGAAATCTCTACTTGGGGATCTTCGTCAATAGATGTCAACACATCAAAGAAGCTTAAACAATCCGGCGATGAAGTTGCTGGAGCAGTAATGATATTTCTTACTTTCGATGAGGACTTTGAAGCATCTAAAACGACTTTTTCTAGTTCTGAATCACAAACAACAAAAACACTATCCGACTGTTCTAAAATATATTCAACTTCTCGAGAAACAAGCCGGAAGTTAATTGGAACAACAACAGCTCCTACTTTTACAGCAGCACAATAACTAATCACAAACAAGTCAGAGTTTGCCATCATAAGAGCTAGTTTTTCACCTTTCTTTAAACCTAGTTTCTGTAATCCCCATGCAAAACGATTAACCACTTTATTGAATTCCATGAATGTGTATGTACGGTCTTGATAGACTAATGCTAATTTATCTGGGTGCCTTTGTGCGTTTAACGATAATACATTTCCAAAACTCATTTGCTTACCCCCATATTAAATAATTTAGATTTAATCAGCTGACCTAATAACTCCTTTTTCAATGAATTGATTAATTGTTTGATCATCGTATCCTAAATTTAATAAAACCTCTTTTGTATTCGTCCCAGGTTTTACCCCAACATGTTGATAAGTAGGTTTAAACACTGAAGATTTAAAAGGTGAACCAATTTGCAATTGATTTGTACCGTCATTTTTTTGGACGTTTACTAAAAGCCCCCTTTCTTTTACTTGCGGATGCTCACATGCTTCTTCAAAAGTTAAAATTGGCTCAACACACGCATCAAATTTACTAAAAATTTCGATTAACTCATTAAACGTTTTTTTACTAAATGCACGCTTTACTTCATCTTTAAATAAATCCAACTCATCCTTATCTTCACTAAAAGAATAAGGAAGAAATGGCATGATTTCTAATGCCTCACATAGTTGCTTTCGAAATGAAGGTTCAAGACTGCCAACTGAAAAGAATCGTCCATCTGCAGTTTCGTAATAGTCATAAAACACACCTCCATTTAAAAGGTGTTCCTCAGGCTTTGGATTAATTTTTTGAGTTAACCAACCAGAACCCATTAAAGATTGCAACGCAAAAGTACAATCTGTCATGCTAATATCAACCCACTGTCCTTCACCAGTTTGCTCACGATGAATTACAGCAGATAAAATGCCAATAATAGCGTGTAACGATCCACCTACTTGATCTGCAACTTGGATTCCCATCGGAACAGGACGCTCATTCTTTCTTGTTGAATAACTCAAAACACCAGTTAATGAAAGATAGTTATTATCATGTCCTGCTCGATTTCGATACGGACCTGATTGTCCATAACCAGTAATTGAACAGTAAATTAGTTTCGAATTTATTTTCTTTAATTGCTCATAACTTAAGCCAAGCTTTTCCAGCACTCCTGGTCGAAATTGTTCAATGACAATATCGTACTCCTTTACTAGCTTATAGATTATTTCAGTGCCTTCTTCGCTTTTTAAATCAAGGGTAATAGATTTTTTAGAACGATTAATCGTTTGATGTGCGGCAGATTGGTCCCCATCAAATGGAGGTGAAGTTTGTAATAAGTCGGGATGATATGGAGATTCGATTCGTAATACTTCTGCACCTAAATCCGCTAGTATCATAGTTGCATAGGGACCCGGTAATAGACGTGTAAAATCCAGAATTTTCAATTTATTCAACATAAAGTAAACCTACAATTCAATATAATTCCTCCCTCCATCTCAATAGTTTCTCGTTGTACATTAATTATTCTAGATTACTTGGTATCTCTCCTTTTTTAAAAACGAATGATAAAGCATATTATTGAATATTGATTAAAATCCACCATTTTTAACCTACTTATTTAAATTAGAAAAAGGGTTCACATATAGGCTGTGGAATATTTTTAACTTCAATAAAATAAAAAAAAGTAGGTGAAATTTTATGAAAAGATCCCATGAAACAGAAAACTCTGATGGGAAAGTTTATGTGGATGAGCACAAAATATATTCACCGATAGAGGATCTACAAAAAATAGAAGGTGTCAGTCCTTTACAGAGAAATAGTTTAGACTTAGAAAAGAAACCAAAAGCAATAAGATTTATTGGATATTTTATAATTGCATTTGTAGTCGTATCTATTTTATTTGTTATTATTGCAAATTTATTTTACTACTAAAGTATGCCGCATCTTCTTTGTTTCGATAAGCACCTTGTTTTTCAAAACATAAAAACCACCCAAAATGGACTTAACTTTTGATATGCCAATGCAAATCGATAGAAGGTTTTAAAACATGACATTGTATTAGACTAAATTTTGCAAGTAGTATTGGACAAAATTACACTATTTGAATTTTTATTAAAGTTTTATAATAAATATACACTTTTAAATATTCTTAATACTTATTATAACTGTACTTGTAAATTTCGTTCATTCAAGGAGACAAAAAATATGTACAACACACAAGCAAGTTTTAACAATCGATTTTACGATCTAACCTTAACAAACACTTATCCGAACGATATTATAACTATCGAACCTCAAAAAAAAACGTTGAGTTCGAAGTGAATGGCGATTACTGATTTAACAATTAAATGCAAAAAATGAACCGATCAGAAATGGTCGGTTCATTTTTTACAAGTTTTCATTATTCATTCAAATGAATTCACTGCTTTTAAAAACCGCTTAAAGTGGTTTTTTAATCACGCATTGCTCCTGCCTCACGAGAAGTCATTGCTCCCTGTCCATGGCTAACATCATTTTGTATTTGTTGTTTTACTTTTTGTGGATTAGTTCCTGATTTCATATCAGTTCCCATATTACCTTTTCCTTGCTGATTCTGTGGCATAAAATCCCTCCTAATATTATTGTTAAACAATCATATTATTTACAAAAACCCTTCGCATATCCCATGGAATTGACTAATTTCAAATAAAGTATGAGCAATAGTTAATTGTTAAAAAAGGCTGAATAGCCAATCCCTTTTTTGGATTCAAAAATAAATATCTTTCTAAATAATAGTTTGACTATTCAGATTTAACGAACTATAATCAAATTAAACTAACTACCGGTAGTTAATAACCGGAATAAAAAATTAGGAGATGATTTTTGTGAAATATCCACTTTCACCTGATGTAAAACCTGAGTTTTGTACAACTGGAACGTTTATGAGATTACCATCTGCAAGAGAAAATGCGAAATTAGCAATCGTTGGCATGCCTTTTGATACTGCAGCCTCATTTCGTGTTGGTGCACGATTTGCTCCTCAAGCAATCCGACAAGCTTCTATGACTTTATTTCCATATCATCCAATTCATAAGGTATATCCATTTGACGACAGCAATGCCATCGATATTGGAGATGTATCAGTTATTCCTCATAATATTCATCGAAGCTATAAACTAATGGAAGACGCAATGTTTGAATTAATGGATCGTAATATTATCCCAATTGGTTTAGGCGGTGACCATTCAATTACTTTAGCAAACCTACGAGCTGCAGCTAAAAAACATGGTCCGGTTGCGATGATTCACTTTGATTCGCATACTGACACTTGGGATACATATTACGATGAAAAATATTGGCATGGTTCACCTTTTATCCGAGCTCACGAAGAAGGACTTCTAATTCCAAACAAGGTATTCCAATTAGGTATTCGAGGCACACTGAATCATCCAGGAGACATAGATGCTAGCCATGAGCTTGGTTACAACGTTATTACTACACCGGAAATGTGCGAACGTGGTTTTGAAGGTATTTTAAAAGAAATGAAAGAAGTTATTGGAGATACACCGTGTTTCTTAACTTTTGATATTGATTTTGTGGACCCTTCTTGTGCACCAGGAACTGGGACTCTTGAAGTAGGTGGATACAATAGTATGGAAACATTAAAAATGATTCGCTCATTAACTGATTTCAATTTTATTGGCTTTGATATCGTTGAAGTACTTCCATCCTATGACCCAACTCAAATCACATCACTACTAGCTGCAACGCTAGTTCATGAATTTGCTAGTTTAGCTACATTACAAATTAATAAAGAAAACTAAAAAGTAATTTAGAAAAGCTCTGTTTCTTTTAGACAGAGCTTCCATGCTGTTGAAAAAAGAATTTGTCAATTAAACTGTTGGATTGATCATTGATATTTAAGTTGTGTCATATTGATTTCCACTACAGGGTATTCGCTTTCCATGGGGCGAGATTCTTGAGCCTCCTCGGCGCCGCCTGCTAAGGTCTCAGCCTTCCCGCTTCTCCCATAGGAGCCTGGCACCCTTTCGTCCCATTCAAGCTCTTTATAAGAAAAGAATGATCTTAAAAACAATAGAATAGGCAATTGATGAATTTTCCTTTATTAATCAAATTTGTAACTTATGATGACGACTTACACATCTTTACAAATATTAATCGTCAAAAATGTATATATTTTAATTTTTGCAAGTTAGTTAAAACATTTAAAAATCAACCAAAATCACTTATTTATCAAAAAGATATGGTAGATAAAACAATAATAAATAGACTGTTTTTCATAAAAATTCAATTAATGTTTGTATTTTTCAATATTGACTACATATTTCAACACTCTGAAAGCTCTGTTTCTTTTATACAGAGCTTTTTCCTAGTATTGAAATATAGCTGCTTTTTTATTTAATCATGAACCCTTTATGAGTAACTCATTTTCAATATTTTGCTTTTTTACTTACCACTACTCCTCCAAACAAAGCTTTTTTTACAATAAATATAAACAATATTTAGACTTCACAATGATTCCAGTTTATAATCTAGCTAACAAGAGTTAGTTTCGGAGGATGAAGATGACAAAGGATAAGATTATTGCAGCAGCACTTGCCCTGTTTTCCAAAAATGGCTATGAAGGTACAAGTTTAACTGAAATCGCAAAAGCAGTTGGAATTCAGAAACCGTCAATATATAACCATTTTAAAAGTAAGGAGGAAATCTTTCTTACAATTTATGAAAATATTTTATGGCTTCATGTGAAAAAAGTAGACGAGCTAATGGGAGAAATAAGCGAATTATCTGCAAAGGAGCAACTTTACCAAATTCTAAACTTAACATTTGAATATTATATTGAGTTCGAGGAACAATCTACTTTCGTGAACCGCGCTGTCTTTTTTTCTCCTGAACCATTAAAGGAGCAATTACATACACAGTTCATGGAATCTGAGGAAGCCATGTCGACTATTTTAAGATCAGTGATCGATAAAGGGATTAAAAATGGTGAAATTCGAATAGGAAATGTAGAAGATTTTGTCATGTCATATTATTGTCTAATTGATGGCATCTTTATTGAACTGTCCTATTATGGAGCTGAAAAGATGAAACCAAGGATTTCAAATATATGGAGAAATTTTTGGTACGGTTTTAAAAATGAATAAAAAAAGGCGTTCGATTACTCGAATGCCTTTTTTTCAGTATTTTACTGATTTGAAGTCAATTCAGATTTGAATTGTTGTACGATCTCATCTGATGCAGGTGCTGCAGGTTTGTAAAATCCTTTTTGAAGTGCATAATTGTACAATGTACGCTGACGTGCTTCATCTTGATTGCGTAATTGAATTAAAGTTTGTCTTAATTCGTTATTATTAGACTCATTAATGAATCCAGCGTAAGCTGCTAAACTAGCGTTAAGCCCTGCTAAGTAATCATTGACCATATCTTTATCTTGAAACATAATAATAATCCCCTTATCCTAAAAAATTTAAAAGCTGTTGCTTTGATTGTGTTGCTGATTGGGCGTCTCTTTGTAATAAAGCTCTTAATTCAGGATCAGAGCAGGCTTGAGCATATGCCTCTAATTTATTAGCGATTGTACTATGCCCTCCGATAATATGACGAAGGTTTTCTAATTCAAGTTCTGTTAATGAATTACTCATACTTACGATCTCCTTTCGAACATAAATTGACATTCTAACATTATTAATTTTCCAAAATCCTGTAAAAAAATACGTAAAAAAAACTCAATCTATACGAATAATAGATTGAGCTTTTTAATTTAACTATATCTCACTGCTGAAATCAGCTTCTTCTAATTTAACCTTCTTCGTTTTCATCACTACTTTATAGCCAAGGTATCCAAGAATAAATAATGGTAGTCCAATATAAGAAACTGCAATACCATACCAGTCAATTTTTTCTCCGGTAAATGCTCCATAATTCGTTCCAAGCATTGCAACTAAACATAAAACTGTCGCTAAAATCGGACCTAATGGGAACCACTTTGCTAAATAAGGTAGATCCTTTAATTTTCTTCCTTGCGCGATATACGCTTTACGGAAGCGGTAATGCGTAATTGAAATGCCTAACCAAGAAATATAACCGGCTAGTCCTGCTGCATTTAGTAACCAAGAGTATACTGTACCATCACCAAATAATGAAGTTAAAAAGCAAAGGGCACCAATTAGAGTCGTCGCAATTAATGCACTAACTGGAACTCCACCTTTGTTTACTTTTCTTAAGAACTTTGGTGCTTTTCCTTCTTCAGCTAATACCCATAGTACACGAGAACCAACATATAAGCTTGAATTACCCGCTGATAAAACTGAAGTTAATATAACTGTATTCATTGCAGCAGCTGCAAAAGCAAGTCCTGCATGTTTAAACACTAAAGTAAATGGACTGATCGCAATATTATCAACGTCTCCACCTAATAAGTTTGGATCTGTATAGCTGATTAAACAGCCGATAACGAAAATCGCTAATACGTAGAATAATAAAATACGCCAAAAGATTTGCTTGATTGCTTTTGGAATATTCTTTTCAGGATTTTCACTTTCCCCTGCAGTTACTCCGACCATTTCGGTTCCTTGGAAAGCAAAACCTACAATCATAAATACACTAAAAATCGATAAGAAACCACCTTTAAATGGTGCTTCTCCTTTTGTGAAATTATCAAATCCACCTGTATGACCGCTCATAATACCAAAAATCATTAATAATCCAATTACAATAAAAATAATGATTGTAGCTACTTTAATAATTGAAAACCAAAACTCAGATTCTCCATATCCCTTTACAGATAGTACATTTAACCCAAAAATTAAAACAAGGAATATAGAACTCCATACGATCCCTGGAGTATGTGGGAACCAATATTTCATAATTAAAGCCGAAGCCGATAATTCTAATGCAAGGATGATTGCATTGTTATACCAATAATTCCAACCAACAGCGAAACCAAGGGCTGGATCGACAAATCTTGAAGTATATGTGCTAAATGAACCCGAAATCGGAATTAAGGTTGCCATTTCAGCTAAGCTAGTCATTAGGAAATAAACCATGATACCAGCGATTAAATAAGCAACAAGAGCTCCACCTGGTCCTGCATCATGTATAGTTGCTCCACTCGCTAAAAATAGACCAGTACCAATCGTACCACCCATAGCGATCATTGTTAAATGTCTCGTTTTTAGTTTTCTTTCTAATTGCTCTTTTTTAGGCGCGTTACTTTGAATAGTGAAATCATTTTTACGGTTTGTATTTTGCATGAATACACCTCTTTGCTATAAATTAAAATTCCCCCAAATACGTAAAAGGCAGTTTAAATCTTTTAATAGCTCACATTCCAATCTATCCATTGGCATTGTCATTCGGTCAACAATTTACAAATCACAGACTAAGTTACCTATTTAATACTAAGCCTGGAAACTGAGCGATGTAAAGATGAAAATCCTCCCTTCTGAATTAAACAAAGGAACAAATCGAATACCCTCAATGCTGATAGCGTTTTCATTTTTTTTGCTTTCATCATCGAATTGTACTTAATTAAAATTATCATAATATGGCGAAAAATAGAAGGAGTTTTTTCATTGTTTAGATAATTTAGAGTTATTTAAGAATAGTTAAATTTTCAAAAATCGTATATTTATTTGAAACAATAAATATATATTAAATCCAAGTACAACATACTTCAACTATTAATTATTAGATTGGAAAAAATTATATAATGAAAGCGCTTTGTTATCGTTTAAAATTGTTTTTCCTTATTTATTAAAGCTCTAGACTTGTAAGCAGTTCCCAATAAAAGAATCTGTATATAGGAAAATCATCACTCTTTTTCAGGTGAAATGTCCTGATTTTTTATCTTTAATTTCATCGACTCTATACAAAAAAATGAATAAAACCAGTTCAAATTTTTTCTGAATTTTTAGAACGAAAAATTCAAAAAAAACATTCTTCATATCTCCAGAAGAATGTTTTTTCCACCTAATTTTAATTTCTTATGGGGTAACCCACAGATTAAAGAGATCAAATAAAGTTAACATCTCTTTAAACTTCTCTTTATTCCCAGTAATGCTTAACTTTCCATTTACAATTGCCTTATTTACATCGAGTTTCCCATACATAATTAAATAAAAAGTTACTTTATCTACAAATAATGTTGCATCAAGATTTGGAGCAGTTAAACAACACTATAATTAAAAACGGCGTCCTTTATATCAATTGTGTAATTTGTTTTCAAATCAGTAAAATTCACATTAAATGTAAAACGCTTATTCTCTGCTTTTGGACCATTAAGCGTGATCGAAATATAATCAAAAAAATCTTTTACACTCATATTTAAGATCGATTGTGCCCACGAATTTGATATACCCCATCGACTACTTTATAAAGTCCACACTAAAAATCACCTTAAACATATTTTTGTTTAGTTTATCCGGTAGATTCCAATTTATGTCAATATTAGTGCGGTCTCAGAAATTCAAAATAAAAGTGTAGTACTTTTTGATTGAGGTATCCGAATACTTTGTGTACTTTATTCATAAGGTTAAAAAGAAATCATTATCTAAAATTGAAAAACAGTTCATTAAATTTATTAAATTGAAAATGAATGAATATGTAGGTTAAATAGAAAAAAAGATGATATCGTCAACACGATATCATCTTTTAATTTATTCAGTTGATTATACTTCTTTTTTTTCATGATCTGTTACGCCTAATACATCTAATAAAAAGATGAAAACTGGTATCCCGATTATAAGACCCCATACGCCAAAAAATCGTTCAGAAAAGACTAGAATAAGAAATGTATAAAAAACTGGTAAGTTCGTTTTTGCTGAGATCAACTTTGGATTTAATAAATAACTTTCTAGCGCGTGTAAGATCAAAATCATGATGATCACATACATAATATGAGCCATTCCACCGATTGTATAGGCAATCGTACAAAGCGGAATTAATGAAATAAACATTCCTGCTACAGGGATTAATCCAAGTAAGAAAATCAAAAAGCCTAAACCGATTAACTGAGGAAATCCCATAAATCTTAAAGCTATTACCGATAGAATACAATTCACAAATGCAATTATAAACTGCGCTTCAATCACTTTTCCAAAAGAACGCGAAAATCTTTCACCAAAATAGGCCATTTCATTATAAAGAACTGATATTTTACTATTTTTAAATTTTTGAGTAAAAGCTATAATTCGAGGTTTTTCAAGTAGAAAAAAGAAGCTCAGAACTAGAGCAATTAATACTTCAATCCCCCATTGACTAATATTAGATGCATACTTATATAAAAAATCTAATCCTTGCTCCGTATAACCTGATATTTCAACCTTTTTAATTGCTGTAACGATATAGTTTATGATTCGCTCATCTGGTGGATTCATATAAAACGTTTTTATTTGGACGATTAGTTGAACAACTTGAGTTGTAATAATCGGTAAATAATTATAGATTCCAAAAACTAACCCCGCCACAATGACAACATACAAAGAGTAGACAACAACTAAACGATTAACTGGCAGTATCTTATTTAATCTATTCATAATAAATTTATGTATCCGATCCATTAAATAAGTAAAAATGAAAATTAGTAAGACTAAATTTATTATTTTCCGTATTAATATCAACACTAGAACGATACATAAAATGATCGCTAATCGTTTAAAAGTGCTACTTTGATAAAACTTTTTAACATCCATTCTACAACCTCCTTACTTTTTATCCTATTTGCCTATGTAGTATGGAATTATCTTAAACTCTATACAAGCATAACCACATCCCAAAAGGAAGTGGTTCATAAACGTTGTGTCTCTTTTCATTTTTATTTAGTAAGATCTTCATTTATGATTTTTCATTTAATAAATTCTTAATATTAAATAGCACCAATTTATATTTTATCAATTCTAAAACTAAAAATAAAGATGCTGCTACCAATAAAGTGTAGCAGCATCACGTTATTGAACTTTTTATGTCAAAATTTATTTTCCTCTCTTTGCCCTTTCCTGCTTTCTCCATTCACACTTGGGCACTTAGTGAATACTATGGGCATGAGGGTGTGATTCAATGAATGACTATAAAATTAAAGAAGATCTTCGGATTATCGCTACACTTCAAAGAGATTTAAATGTCGCTACTGCTGCACTATTATTAACTGGTCAAATTACGTTAATAGGTGTTTTTGTAACGTCTGGTGAATTTAGTCTTTCTCTAAGTGGCCCCTTATTAGGTAGAGAACGTATAGAAAGTAAATATGGAGATCAATTAACAAATACTCTCATTGATGTAATCGATATAATCATTGCAATTTTATTATTAATTGATGAAGTTCGAGTTGTAAGCTCTGTTATAGGACCTGGTAGATTCACACTCAATGTCAGTGGTCCCATTTTCGGTGCACCAGTTAGCGAACCGACACTTCCTTTTCTAAAAAAAAACGTATTACTTTTGTAAAAAAATTGTTTCAAAACATTTTGATATTGATCCGCGAATCTTTAGTAAATAAAGGAATGGTGATTATGTCTTTAACAGATATCCCTACGGTAAGACCTACTGATACCCAAGTTTTTCTTTTGGCTATTTCTGTCATTTCGTTTATTTTCTTCTTTACTCAACGAAAAGCAAGCGATTCAACACAGATGAGTTAAGAGATCACTATTCGTCTTTTTCTAACTCAGGTTTTTCTCTATTCTCGATAACTGATAAAACAGCTTCATTAATCTCTTCATAGCATGTGCATCTACAAATATTGGAAGATAGCCATTCTTTCATCGTTTCATAGGTTGGATGTGGATGCTTTAATAAAAGAGAATGACAATTCATAATAAATCCAGGAGTACAATAACCACATTGAAACGCAAAATTTTCAACAAATGCTTTTTGTATAGGTGAATCTTTTAACCCTTCAATTGTTGTTATTTGTTGACCAACTGCCTCGATGGCAAGCATAATACAAGATTTATAAACAGTACCATTCATAACAACTGAACATGCTCCGCAATCTCCATTTAAACAGCCTGGCTTTGCTCCAGTTAGACCTAGTTTAGTTCGTAACACATAAAGGAGTGTATCAACTGGACGGATCTCCACTTGTCGAATTTCATCATTAATACTTAAAGCAACACTTAATTTTTTACTTGGAGACTGGTCCATTACCTTCCCTCCATTTCTAAAATGATCTCTTCTATTGTGTTTTTTAGTACAAATAGTCGGTACTCTTTTGAGCCTTCAACATCGTCAAGAACTTCTCCGGGAATCAATTGAATTGCTTTTTGTATTCTTTCTTCTAAACTCGAGTTCGTATTATTTAGCTCGGCTTCCATTTGCTTTGAACGAAATGGAAAAGGACATAGCCCACTAAAAGCAAAACGCAATTGATTATCCGATTTAATAGATGCGATCGTCAGTAGTGGATAACCCGTATCCCATTGCTGACGTTTTTTTATGCTTATAAATGGTAGATTTATATATTTCTTATCTGTTAAAAGTTGGATTAGAAGTTGTCCGTCTTGGAGCTGAAGGTTTTGATTGAAGATTTGTTCGATTGGATAAGCCTCTATACCATTATATCCTGCAACAACTACTTGGCTTTCACAAAGCAGAAAAGGCAAAACCGCTTCCCTGTAAAAGATTTGCCCACATATATTTCCACCTAAAGTTATTTTATTTCTTGCAGTGTGGTCTGCTATTTCCATAGACGCTTTAGAGAGTAATGGAAAGAGGTTTTTTTCTTCAATATAAGTAAGTGAAAGTGCAGCGCCTGATATTAAATAGTCCTCATTAAACTCAAATAATTGACACTCTTTTAGATCTTTAATGTCGATTAGAGCATCTGTTTCGACTAGGTTTAAACGACCGAGTGTTAAGATTTCTGTTCCACCTGCGTAATAAATTGGCCTTTTGTTATTAGCTTTTAAAAAATAAAAAAGCTCCAATGCTTCTTTAATCGTCATTGGTTTATAGTATTCTTTATTAGAAGATAACAATCTATATCCCACCTTCTTTTACTTTCCATAATAGTTCAGGGATAATTGGTAAATTGTTTATGTTTACCGAAAGTGCAGTAGAAAGGCTATTACCAAGAGCAGCTGGCATTCCTAGTAACCCATGTTCCCCTACCCCTCTTGCACCAAATACAGCATCGACTTGCGGTGTTTCAACAAACGCAACTTCATATTTAGGGTTCTCTCCAAACCGAATTGGTCGATAAGTTCGTAATTGCGGATTTAGTACCTTCCCTTGCGTATCGAAATAGAATGTTTCTCTTCCTGCAAAAGATAATCCCATACTCATTGCGCCTTTAACTTGCCCAGTTGCAGTCTTAATATTTAATACTTTGCCAATATCAACGGCTGTAACTGCTTTAAGAATCCTATATTCATATGTTTTTAGATCGACTTCTACTTCTACACCATGTGCACAAACTGTCCATTCTGGTCCTGGTTTTCCAGCGCCAGTTTCTCGATTTATTGTTGTTAATCCGGTTAATATATAGTGACCCCTACCAATTATTTGTCCACCAATCGAATTTCCATTTGGAAATGTGTATCCGTAAGCAATCTCTTTAATTGGTATATTTTTAGTAGGTTCACTCCTTAAGAAAACTTTTCCATAACCGACTTCTAAATCCTCAACAGGAGCACGCAAGATAAATGTGGCTAAATCTTTTAATTGTTTAATTAAATCTTCAGCAGCTGCTAACAATGCTCTTCCTGCCATGAATGTCCCTCTACTTGCAACAGTTTTCCAATGCTCAGGTGTGTTTAATGTGTTAATCTTCATTTGAACATGAATATCGTCTACATCCATTTTTAGAATCTCTGCTAACATTTGAGTAAGTATTGTTTTAGTACCTTGACCAATCTCTACAACTCCAGATATTAAATTAATACTCCCGTCTTCATTATAGATTAATATGACACCTGAACTTGCATTTGGTGTAATGGTAGAAGTTTTCCACGAGCAACTAATTCCTTTTACTCTCAATTTATGATTGCCTAAGTCAATAACCTGACCTTCTTGCCAATTGATTAATTCTTTCATTTTTTCAATACATTTTGGTAGATTTCCAACTGTACTTGAATTTAATACAACTTGAGTAGGCGTTTGATCACCTGGTTTAATTGCGTTTCTTTCTCGTAGCTCGATAGGATCCATATTTAATTTTCTTGCAAGAATATCCATCGCTCGTTCGAATGCGAAGTGTACTTCTGAATGACTAAAACCTCTAAAAGGTGCCGGGTATGGATGATTCGTATACATACAAAATGAATCACACCAAATATTTTCGATATTGTAAGGTCCAGTACAATCAACTGCCCCTGCCCTAGTTAAATCAATTGATTTATCAGCATATGCTCCGCCATCCCATAAATATTGGATTTCTGCAACCTTGAGCATTCCCTCTTTTGTACATCCTAGTTTTACATTCGCTTCAAGACCAATATGTCCTGGAGATGAAAGCATATCATTTTCACGAGTATTATATATTTTAACTAATCTACCATTTACAGCTCTTGAAGCAATATAGGCTAATATCTCTAACTGAACTGCTCCTTTCCCACCATACCCCCCACCAACAAAAGGAGTGTTTACAATGACTTTTCCAGGCTTAATTCCAAAATAATCTCCAATTAAATTCTTAACCATAAATGGTGCTTGGGATGAGGTGGTTATCTCAATCGTGCCATCATGATGGATTTGAGCATATGAACATCTTGTCTCCATCGCAGCATGGTCAGATGGTCTGAATGCAAAACTCTCATCAATCATAACTTCGCTTTCTCTCCAGCCTTTATTAAAATCGCCTTTTCGAATTTTTATCCTAGTAGCAATATTTGTACCCGGTTCTGGATAAACTCCTTCAGTAATTTCATACTCTCCTAATTTTGGGTGTAGGAGTGGCGCATCCTGTTTAAGTGCTTCAGATGGAGAATTTACAACTGGAAGTAATTCATATTGTACTCTTACTAAATTAGCAGCTTGATTCGCTTCGTACTGGGTATCCGCTACAACGATTGCCACTACTTCACCAAAAAATCGAACGCGATCAAAAGCTATTGGATAACGGTCAAGTATTCCTTCTCCTACTAAAGGTAGATTCTCGCCAAAAATTATTTTTCTTACACCTTGTACTTTTAGAGCATCGGTAGCATCTATATTTTTAATCATTGCATGAGCGTATGGACTTGTCACTAATTGAGCATGAAGCATATCATTTGTCTCAAAGTCACCTGTATATTTAGCATGGCCTGTTACTTTTTCGAAGGACTCTTTTCGGGGGATCCCTTTTCCAATTATATGCATAAAGTTTCTCAACCCCTTTCGTATAAAAAACACTGAATTAAAACATTTTCAATATTACTAAGATGATTCTATATTTTTGCAAATTACAAACTCCTTCATATTTCTATATATAAAATTTCTTTAATATAAGATTCTCTAAAAAATTTATGTTTCGAATACTAAAAAAATGCCCAGATAGACGAATCGGGCATCCTTATATAATGAAAACTTTTCCTTAATAGATCATATAGGTATTTTAGGATTGTTTTCCATACATATCCAATTCAGTCTAGGGAATACTATTTTTATTCTTTACGGAGTTTTTAAGGAGTTGGTTTAAATGGAAGTAAATGAAAAAACCTCCATGTTAGATGAAGTCAAAAGCTCATTTCAATCAAGTTCAGATTTTAAATATAAGAAATATTCAGTTGGGGAAATTACTCTTCATTTATGTTATTTAGATACTATGATTGATTCAGAAGTTATTCAAACCCATATACTAGAACGTGTTCTTTCAAAAGATGATTCAGATCGAATAAAAACAACTATTTTGGATACTGAAGATGCAAATACACTTGATGAATGTAATCAGTTTATTCTTTCTGGTAACGTCATTGTTTTTAATGAAAATAATAAGAACAAAGCAAAGTCATATTCTGCACCTAGTAATAATAGTGATCGTTCAATATCAGAAACAGTTTCTGAAAACATCACATTAGGAGCTCATGATAGCTTTGTTGAGAGTCTAAACATCAATTCAACTTTAATTCGAAAAAGATTACGTACGAAAGAATTAATCATCAAAAATATAAAAGTTGGCAAAAAATATCCTGTGTCGATTTCCATTTTTTATTTAAACGATATAACACCTCAAACAATGATTGAAACACTTGAACAAAAATTAAAAGAGCTAGAGTCAAATGGAAAAGTTGAACCTGAGCGAATGATTGAATCTGTACATATTCAAAATATTATCGAAGAGTATCCCTCTTCTCCATTTCCACAAGTAATGTACACTGAAAGACCCGACCGAACAGTTCGTCATCTATTATCAGGTAAACCTGCAATTATGATTGATAATGATCCTAGTGCCTTATTATTTCCTTATGATCTTTATGGTTATTTTCGTAGTGTAGACGATTTTAATTTCCGATGGCTTTTTGGAGTGTTTTATTATTGTTTAAGAATATTTGCTTTTTGGATTGCTGTATTATTACCTTCAATTTATATTGCGGTGACAACTTATCATTCGAATATTTTACCAATTTCTATTTTTTATACTTTAAAACTATCAATTGAAAATGTCCCACTTCCAC
Organism: Gottfriedia acidiceleris; assembly: GCF_004138285.1. GTDB lineage: Bacteria > Bacillota > Bacilli > Bacillales > Bacillaceae_G > Gottfriedia > Gottfriedia acidiceleris_A. Next base: position 369,141 of record NZ_SCFN01000004.1, read on the forward strand.
CAATAATTGAAGCCTTTTCGATGATGATTATTTTAGAGCTTTTGAAGGAAGCTGCTTTAAGACTTCCGAATCCGATTGGGTCTACAATCGGTACCGTTGGAGCGATTGTCTTAGGGACCTCTATTGTACAAACGAATTTAATTTCAAATTCTATGGTTGTTATCATTGCGTTCACAGCCGTTGCATCATTCTCACTTCCATCAAAGGAAATGTCGATTACTTCAAGAATTATGGGAATACCTCTATTAATCCTTTCATCAATTTTTGGATTTATTGGTATTACCTTAGGCATCTTTATGATTTTTGCTCACCTATCAAAAATTAGAGCATTTAGTTACCGTTATGTAGAAAATCCAGGTTTCTCAGAATTTGTTTTGCTAAAAAATAGGAGGGGAAAGCAACATGATCAATAATAAACACCTTTTCTATTTAATTATATTTACACAATTTGGTGTTGCCATTACAAGCTTTCCTAATGTTATTTATAAAAAAGCTGGACATGATGGTTGGATTTCGACTCTTATTGCTGGTTTGATCGTTCAAATTTTAATTTTACTTTATTATAGTTTATATAAAAATTTTCCAAACAAAAGCTTTACTGACTATACAAAACTAATCACGAATCCGTTTATTGGAACTTGTATTAATATTTGTTATTTCATCTATTTTTTGTATGTAGTGCTAATTGTATCTTTGAGATTTACTGATATTATCACGATATGGATTTTTCCAAAGAGCCCTTCTTGGCTTATACTCATTTTATTTTTATTTACAGCATATTTTGTCGCGAAAGAGGACATCCAAACAATTGCTAGAACATATGTACTCTGTACTTTTATCTTTCTGATTTTTATCTTATTTCTTCTATCTGCTTATACTAATGTTCATATAGGTAGAATATTACCAATTGGTCAAAATCCAATAAAAAGTATTAGCTCTGGTGCATATTCTTCATTTATTCAAATGTTAGGTTTTGAAATCTTTTTATTTTTATCACCAAGCTTTAAAGATACAAAAAAGAAATTATTCACTTTATCGTTCGCAAATTTTTTTACGACAATTATGTATACATTTATTATTTTCACATCGTTTATCCGATTAAGTAACAAAGAAAATAGTTATATCATAGATCCAATCCTGTATATATTTAAAACCTTTCAATCAAAAATGATTGACAGTCTAGATACACTATTTTTAAGTTTATGGACAATTGTAATTTGTGCAACAGTAGTTAACTATATTTATATCGTTAGTGAAGATGTACATAAACGCTTATCTCTAATTGTAAAAAGTAGGAAAAGTATTTTAATTTTTATTATTCTAATCATATTTGCCTTTTATCCCTTGATTTCATTACAAGTGATAAGAAGAGAAACACTCACTAACTTTGGAAGTTATTTGGACCCAATCTTTATTATCATCATTCCATTCCTATTGTTCCTTATTCATAAAGTTAGGGGGCTACTAAATTGATTCGTAAATCATTAATCTTTTTTTGTTTATTTTCATTACTTTTATTAACCACAGGTTGTTGGGACACAAGAGCAATTACTGATAAATCTTTAATCAATGGAATTAGTTTTGACTTAGATCAAGATAAGAGAATTGAAATTAGTGCATTAATTTTAGATATTATTGGTAAAGGTGCTGGCGTTTTCGACTTTCAAAACGAAACTGTTAATTCTATAAAAGATTCTGTATCTCAAGCTGGGATGAATATTCAGTCTTTTTTACCTGGAGATATAACGACATCCAAAACTAGAATAATACTTTTGGGTGAAGACTTCTCAAAAACAGAGTTTATTCATCTTTTAAGTACTTTTAAACGAAGACCTTTTTCAAATCTAAACGTTCCAGTCGCCATAACAAATAAACAACCTGCAAAAAAAGTTTTAGAATTAAAAACAGTTGGATCGAAACCTTTATCATTTATTTTAAGAGACACAATTGATCAATCTGTAACCACTTCAATTACACAAAAAATTGAGCTATATAATATATTCACGTATTCTTCTGAAAAGGTTGACTTCACTTTACCAATTATAGATATTACACCAAAAGATCGAGTAGAAGTGATTGGTTCAGGCCTACTTCATAATGGAAGTTATACAGGTCATTTCATCCCTTCAGAACAATCTCCACTTCTTTTAATGATGATGGGGAAATACGGAAATACCGGCAATTTTATTACAAAGCTTCCAAAAAAATATAAAGAACCCTATAATACGATTTCCTATGAAATTATTCGACCTAGTAGAAAATTAAAAGTTTCTACCACTAAAAATAAGATTGATGTAAATTTAAAATTGAAAGTTAAAGTCAGAATAGACGAGTCGACGACCATTAAAATGTTAGATGAACATAAATTTTGGGCATTTATCCGAGATGATTTGAATAAAAGAGTTAAAAACGTGATTGACGAAATTCAGCTTGCCAATAGTGATGTACTGGGGATTGGACAACATTTAAGGGAACATAAGCCAGAAGAGTGGAAAAAACTAAATTGGGAAAAAGAATATCCAACAATTAAAATTAAACCAAAAGTGATTGTAACCATATTAAGTACAGGGGCGATTGGAAAAGAGTCTCAGATTGAAGATTAAAAAAAAGATAGTGTAGTCAGTTGTGACCTGCCTTCACTATCTTTTTTAAATACTATTATTAAACTGTTTTTTTAATTTCTCAATAAATTCTCTTGCCAATGGTGATAAATTTTTCGATGCTAAATGAATCAACCAAAAGTCAACGTCAAAAGTAGCTTCTTCCTTTAAAGGAATGATTTTAATGTCTTCACTTATAACCATTGGACGATTCCGTATCGAAAATTCATGTAAATACAAAATTGCTTGGCTCTCTTTTACTAACTCAAAAAGCAAGCTGCTTCTATTTGATTTAAGAACAACATTCTTTGAATTCATTTTTGATATTTTTTGTAGTGTTTTATAGTCCGAGTTTTTATACATAACTATTTTGGAATTTGTTAAATCGCTAGGAGCAACTGAATCATATGTATAAAAAGGTGATTTCTTTCCAACTGCAATACACATATGTCCTTTATGTAAATGTTGAAATTCAATGAATTTTTCCTTTTTTAATTCTTCAAGTGTAGCAGGAATAAGAGCAAAATCGTAATCTTGTTTTATAAAATTTTGAATAATATCAGCTGGGTTTTCTTCAACTACTTCAAATGAAACCTCATTTTGTTCCTCATTAAACTCTACCATTGTTTCTTGAAGAAGATAAGTAAAGGTAGGCGCTGTTAAAATCTTCAAATGAGAATTACTTTTACTTTTAATATCATGAATTTCTTTATTAAGGTCTTTAATGGTACTTAATAATGTAATTGCCTTTGCTATGACTATTTGTCCTTCAAAAGTTGGTATTACACCTTGTTTTGATCGGTTAAAAATTTTTATTCCAAGCTCATTTTCTAACTGAGTAATTGATTGACTCATGCCAGAAGGTGATATAAATAATTTTTCTGCAGCTTTTGTAATTGATCTTTCTTTAGCTGCGTAAACAATATGTTCCATCTGATCGAAATTCATGTTACACCACTCTCTTTGTAGAACAGATATATTAATTTTATCTTATTTTCGAATTAAATGCATCATTCTTAGTATTAGCTATATGTAATCTAACATACTTATTGATACAGAATAAAAATTTAAAAGAGAAGCCAAATGAGCGGCTTCTCTTTTTTTGATATTATTTTAAACCCAATTGAGTTAAAACATCATCAAGTGTGACACCTTTATATGATGTCTTAGCCTTAGGTGGATTTGGAACTGTACTATTTTGTAAACCGAAGTTTTTAACTATATAATCCATATCTTTTTTGTTTATTACACCATCGAAGTTCAGCTCTCATTAAATCTTTGTTCGATTCCACTACAAACCACCTATGTAATAATATTATTGAAAAAAAAGAGCATGACGTAAATTGGGGAAATTTGAAAGTTCTTCTTTCATACTAAAGACTTAACTTTCTTTTCTTTCATTGAAACACATGTCGTAAATACAAATTTATTGTAGAAATATTAGTTTTTTTAATAGATAATCACATTCACTTTACATAATTTGTAGTTTTTTGTAATTAAAAACCACTTGAAGTTGGGGGAAAATTATCGTTTACAATAATAAGTTGATTCATTAAAGTTAATATTTATTTTAAAAATTTTCGAAATACTACATTTGGACTATAAGAGATCTTAGAGCCTAGTAAGTAAGAATGCAGAAACGTTAAAAAAATTTAATAAAACTTAATTTTTGATGACTAGAATACTATAAAAAACTCAAATCCTTGGATTACTTGGACTTGAGCAGAGCTTCTATTTTCATTGATTTTTTTCAACACAGTTTCCTTTGTAAGGAACACATATTTTTTCATTTGGACAAAAACCAGGATTTTTAAAACATAATGCATTAGTATATACCGGATCGAGTCTACTGATTGTATTAAAATAGCACCCAATATAATGATTACGAGCTATACTATTTAATTGAAAAGAAACCGGATACTTATTATTTACATGTTGATAGTATAAACCTTTAGCCGTAAATGGTGGAGGATATGCTTCTGCTGGTAGAGTAGGAATGATGTCATGGACATTGAAAATACGTACACTGTTCCATACTATCTGATTAAATCGATAAGCAAACTCAGGGTCTGCCACACGAGGGCTACCAAAGGTATAAACAGAAGGATTCTCAAAATCAGTGTTCACCGCAATATCAAAAGAGGATAAGACAGCCAATGCTCCTCCTAAACTATAACCTGTTATTAAAAGTTTTTTATTCGGTGAAAGTTTCATTAATTCTCTAATCATTTCATTTCTAGCGGATTGATAAATACATGTAAATCCTCGATGAGTTTTCCCAACATTTTCAACAAAAGGGTAATCTACTTGATACAAGTCTTGATCTGATTCGTTATCTTTAAATGAGTCTGTACCCCTAAAAGCGATAACGATTTCATTTTTTGATTCTGCAAGAAACCCAAATGGCTCAGCCTCAGGCTCTTCAACTCCTGCAAATGCATAAATTATATGGCGAAGTTCAAATCCTCTAGGTAAGATAATTTCACCTTTTTCATTTTCTATAAGCTGATTGGACTGATAGCACATTGCAGCAAGTAATATTGCGTCCTTACTATTAAAAATATTCTCAACTCGTGAGTTATTCATCATTAACTACCACCTTTTTTAATACAAGGCTTTGGACAGTTACAAGTTCGCTGAAATGGAAAACATATTTCTGAATTTGGACAAAAACCAGGGTTTCTTAAGCATAATTCCGTAGAATAATTAGGATTCAATTTACTTAAATTTTTAAAATAGCACCCAATTCCATCATTTCGAGGCGTATCATTCAACTGGAAGGAAATTGGATACTTTGTATTCACATGTTGATAATATATTCCTTCTTCTGTAAATGGTGGGGGATAAAATTTTTCTGGGAAAGTTGGAAAAGAATCATGAATATTTACGATTCTTTTACTTTTTTTCACTTCCTTATTAAATTGATAAACAAAATCAGGATCACCTACTCGAGGACTGCCATAAGTATAAATGGAGGCATTCTTAAATTTTGAATTCACTTCAATATCTAATGCAGCTAATATTGCCAACGCTCCACCATAGTTATGGCCAGTGATAAAAAGCTTTTTGTTCTTAGAAAGTTTGTTTAATTCTTTAAATAATTTGTTTCTCATAGATTGATAAATACATGTAAAACCCCGAGAAGTTTTACCACTATTTTCAACAAATGGATAATCTACTTGAAGGATGTCATACGCTGCAATAAGGTCTGCAGGATAAGAAGCGTACCCTCTAAACGCGACAATTATCTGCTCCTTTGATTCAGCAATAAAACCAAATACCTCATTTGAAGGATTCTCTACGTTTACATCAGCATAAATAATATATTTTAGCTCGTAGCCTTTTGGTAAAGTAATTGTTCCATTAAAGAAGAGTAAATACGTTTGATAGCTGAATGCAGCAAGTAATATAGCCTCTTCACTATTCAAAATATGCCTTTTTCCTGAGAGATTCATATTTTTACACCCTCTACTATAATTTGTCTAAACAGTATACGGGGCAACGAAAATAGATCCTAGCCCTTTTCCAGATTTATTCACATTTATCTTTACTTTCATAGATGCAATTTAGGTGCTAATGCAAAACTCCACACTTGTTGATTTAAATTTTTTGATTTTTGAGATGAGGTTTTCGAATTATGATCTTCCATTCTAATTGATCATCTCCCATAGCTAACCTAATTTATTTTTTGTAAAAAAATAAAGGAACCATACAGCATGATTTTGCTCATCTTTTGCTGCTCTATTAAAAGCATTTTTTATGAATTGATTTGATGTTTCATCTGAAATGCTTAAGTAAAAGTCAACTGTTTCTTGCTCATCCTTTAGTGCAAACTCCAAACCTTCAATATAAGTATCAGGACAATTTTCAGATACTTTAGCCTGTGGATGTCTACCTGTTAAGCTAGTATAAATTGAGACAAATTGGTTGTAATGTTTAATTTCATCCTCCTTTATTTCCAAAATTATTTTGCGTTCATTTTTATTCTTTGTCATATCCGCTAATTTTGTATAGCAACTAATTGCTGAATATTCACCATTTATCGCTTTTTCAATGTCATTAATTAATTTTTGATTTCTAAACAAACCACCATAATCTTGATAATAATTCATAACATCACCCTTTTTATTTAAATTAATTAGGTAAAGTTATATTTTTATAAATTTATACCTCGTATATTGTATGACTCATTCCTAGATATTAAGAATATTTTTTAAATGATGACGAATCCATAATAAGCAAATTTCAAACTATTTACGTAAACTCATAGAAATAAAAAAGAGCCTATAAAAGACTCTATTTTTCTCTATCTTAAATTATTTTATTGATTCAATTTGAATTGCAGCTTGAAAGGTATGTGACGTTATTTGTTTTGCTAAGTCCTCTCCAAGTATTTCTACATAGCGCTTATACAAGTTTTTCCAACATATTTTAATATCTTCTTGGATCGCTATTCCTTTATCAGTTAGATTAACTAATGTTAATTTCCCTTCACTTTTTCGCTCCACAAGTTTTTTGACTTCTAATTTATCTACAAATCTTGTTGTAGTTGAAGGCGCAATGTGCAAAATATTACTTAAATCTGTTTGAGTAATACTTGGTTGTTCATAAACAGCCATTAATAAAAATGCGTAAGTTGGAGAAATGCCAAGTGGAGCAAATTCCTCTTCTGCCATCTTATTCATTAATCTGGCCAAATGATTAGCAGTAAAGTATAAACAATTACTAAAATATTGTTCCATTTGCTCAGCTCCTGAATTCTCTTGTTTGTATATACAACTTACAAAATAAAACAATGTTTTGTCAATAAGTTCTTAAAACAAATGTTAACAGCATTTTATATTTAACGATTTCCACGTAAATTCGGATTTGTAATATATGAAGCTAACTCTTCAGCACTTTCTTGAAGTTTCTCATCTGTTAAATTCATAACTCCCTGTAGTAAAAATGTAGGTAAAAAGTGCATTCCACATAAGTTTGCAGTAGCTTGTAATGGTCGAGTTAATTCACTCATCGAGTAATGATTATATCCACCTGCTTGATATGCAAGTGCAGGTCCACCTGTCGAGATCGCAAGTATTAATTCTTTTCCTCGCAGTTTAGTACCTTCAGATCCGTAAGCAAATCCATAGCTTAACACAGAATCTTGCCATTGTTTTAATAATGCAGGCGTACTATACCAGTATAGCGGGAACTGAAATACAATTCGATCATGATCTAATAATAATTTTTGTTCTTTTTCTACATCAATTTCAAAATTTGGATAGCTTGCATATATGTTTTGAATTGTAACATCCTCTTGTTGAAGACGATTCATCCATGCCTTATTAACTTTTGATTGTTCGATATTTGGATGTGCAACGATAACTAAAGTTTTCATATAAATTCTCCTTTGTGTTTTCACTTGTTTGTACATACAAATATAAGTGTATTTAATAAATTTAGCAAGTATTTAATCAGTTACTTCAATGCTTCAATAAGTAAAATTAAAAAAGCATGAAATTTTAATAATTTCATGCTTTTTTACTATTTCCTCAAATGATATGGAACCGTTGTTATGACGACATCTTTCTGACTAATCAACCAAAGTCGAAGTAAAAGTGCCGTTTGATTATGTAGCAGATTATGCCACCATTTTTTTGGAATAAATTGTGGAATCACAATTTGAACGTGACTATTAGGTGAGTTTCCTTCTATTAATTTAATGAATCTTGAAAGTGGTGCAAGTACTGAACGATACGGGCTTTTTAGAACGACTAAGCGACATGGATTACCCCATTCTTCCCATTTTTCTTCCATTCTCTCAATTGATTCATCGTCAAATCCAACATAAACAGCTATCGGTTCTGTTGCAATACCTTTTGCAAATGATAATGTATTATGAACAACTCGATGTGTTCCTGAAACTAATACAACAGTTATGACTTTATTTGCTTCCGGTTTGAAAGAACTTAAATCAATACGTAATTCACTTGCTACATTTTGATAATGTTTATATATTGCTAAAGAAAAGAAAATAATTGTTGGAATTACGACTAAAACAACCCAAGCTCCATCTATAAATTTAGTAACTGCAAATATAACAGTAACAACAGATGTTACGATTAAACCTATAATATTTACTGCTAATTTGACTTGCCAATTCGGTCCTTTTACTCGTTTCCATCTTCTCGTTAAACCTAATTGAGCAATTGTAAAAGATAAAAACACACCAATTGCGTAAAGTGGAATAAGTGCATTTGTATGAGCTTGGAATGCAATGATTAATATACTAGCTGCTGCGGCAAGCGCAATAATTCCATTTGAGTAACCTAAACGATCTCCTCTGTTTGTAAATCCTCTAGGTAAAAAACCATCAGCCGCAACAATCGCTGCTAACTGAGAAAATCCTGTAAAAGTTGAATTTGCTGCTAATATTAAGATGATAAATGTAAACCATATAATGACTTGATAAAGTATCCCGTGACCAAAATACACCTTTATTAATTGAGATAACATCGTATCATTTGGATTAGGTGAAATTCCGTTCACATATAAATGATATGCAAAGCCTAAAAGTGTAATTGAAGTTATAACTCCTAGTGCTATATATGTTTTAATTGCATTTTTTTGACGAGGTTCTCTAAAAACTGGTACTGCATTTGAAATAGTTTCAATACCTGTTAAAGCTGAACATGCAGAACTAAATGCTTTTAAGACAAGTAATATACTTAATCCTTGTGGAACTGTACCAAATGTAGGTGTATGATGCTGTACAAATCCATTTTGGAATTCATCAAAGAATCCAGTAAAAATCAAAAGTAACATACAAACCATAAAGCCAAATGTTGGCCACGCAAATATTTTAGCTGATTCAGCAACCCCACGAAGATTTACAACTAATAATAAAAATACACAAAAAATAGCTAAAACCGTTTCATAAGGTGCAACAGCTGGGTATGCAGATGACACAGCTTCAAGAGCAGCAGAAACTGATACGGCTACAGTTAAAATATAATCAACTAATAGCGAACTCGAAGCAACTAGTGAAACCCAACGAGGTTTGAAATTGTCTTTTGCAATTGCATAAGCCCCACCACCACTAGGATAAGCTAATATCCCCATAATATAAGAAAGAATTAGAATCCCCAGTAAAAGAACGGTTGCTATTGTAATCGGTATGATATACCAGTGTGCTTTTGCCCCGAGACCTATTAGCTCTGTCATTCCTGCCTCTGGTCCATAGGAAACAGACGAATACAAATCTGCTGCAAGTATAGGTAAGGCAATAAACCAAATTAACTTATTATGCTGAGCATGTATTTCTGCAGTTCTCATTGGCCTACCAATAAATACACGTTTAACACTGTTAAAATTTGCAACTGAGTAATAAATTCCAAAAATTGCTAAAATAAAAAGTCCAAGTTCTATATAATCGGACGGATGATGCATGAATTTCTCCCCTTTTCTTTAAAAAAGCATACAAAAAAACACTAAGCTTTACTTAGTGTTTGCAAACAAGACTAAATAAACCCCCTTCTTTAAATGCTTACGAGGTTAGCTGTCGGATTCGGGATTAAAGAATACCCCTACCTTTACAAAAAGGATTCACCCCAATAAAGAAATGGTTCCCCCGCTCTTTTTAAGATTAAGCAACTATGGTTATGAATTAGAAAAATATAGAATTTAAATGTAAATATATAACTTCAAGATAAATTTGTAAAGAGACTTTTTTAAAATTTACAATAGAATTTTTGAAACTCAAAATAAGAGTAACCCTAATCCCGCTATTATTAGCGTACTTGATTCCAAACGATTTGTTGTGACTTACCCGTAGCTAAAGAATTCGTTAATACGTTTTGCACTTCTGTTTGATTAAACGTAGAGATTTTTTTATTAGCTTCTGACATATTTGTTTCGTAACCCGTCAATAAAATAGATAATCCACATCCAACTACTAAAGTTAAAATTTCTTTTTTCATTTTGTATTCTCCTCTCGATTATTTTCAAATAAAAAAACCATGACCAATGGCCGTGGTTTGACGTTCGTTTTTTAACGTAAGACCAACTTTTAGAACTTTCGCGACTAATTATCGCACTTGATTCCATACGATCTCTTGTGCTTTATCAACTGCTAAAGTATTTGTTAACACGTTTTGTACCTCAGTTTGATTAAACATAGAGATCTTTTTATTAACTTCTGACTTATTCGTTTCGTACCCTGTCAGTAAAATAGAAAATCCACATCCAACTACTAAAGATAAGATTGCTTTTTTCATTTTGATTTCTCCTTTCGTAATTTTTACATATAAAAAACCATGACCAATGGCCGTGGTTTGACGTTCGTTTTTAAACGTAAGACCAACTTTATCATGATAAAAATCAGTCGTCAAATGGTGCTTTTTGGAATTTTTAATGTAAACGATTACTTGAAATTAACGATTTTTGATGGTTTATTTTTGGTAATCGTTTACATATTTATTTACATTTTAAAGAGTTACATTGTAATATACTCTACTCATTAAAAAAAACTTTCATCATTGGTGGAGTAACAAGCGTAGTTACTAACACAACCACTAATAGTACCGTAAAGAATGATTGATTTAACAATTTATTCTCTAATCCTATAGAAGCAATAATTAAAGCCACTTCACCACGGGAAACCATTGCAGATCCAATTCCTAGCGAATTCCTCCATGAAAATCCTGCAACTTTCGCTCCAAATGATGAGCCAATTAATTTTGTCAAAATCGCTACAATGCTTAATACGATAATGAGGGAAATATTATCTAAAATCCCTGTAAATTTGGCCGTTACTCCAATTGAAGTAAAAAATACTGGTACAAACAATGAATAACTAATTGTCTCCACTTTTTCAAAAACTTCATGCTTAAATTCAGTTACACTAATTGCCACCCCTGCTATATAAGCTCCTATTATAGCAGCTACTCCAGTGTATTCTGCAAAATAGGCATAAACAAAACAGATTATTAGCGCAGAAGAAATCACTGTTTCAGTAACACGTAGTGTAGAAAATTTCTTCATTAAAAAAGGTACAATTTTCCAACCTATAATAATTGCAAACAAAAAGAATAATACTTTTTTTAGGATTATTTTACCTAAATTTACATCTCCACCACCACTAGCTAAGCTAAGTAAAAATGCTAATGCGATGATAACTAAAATATCATCTATTACTGCAGCACCCATTACAGTTGCCCCTGCACGAGTTTTTAATTTATTCATTTCTTTTAATACTTGTACTGAAATACTCACACTTGTTGCAGAAAGTAATAAGCCTAAAAAGCTAGACTGAATATTAGACAAGTGCATGTAATATCCAATTAAATAGCCAATTACAAATGGAACTAGAATTCCTCCAATTCCAACTAAAGTTGATGCGATTCCAGTTCGTTTAAACTCTTCAATATCGGTTTCAAGTCCTGCTATAAACATTAAAAGAATTACTCCAATTTGACTCAATTCTTTTAATATATCTGTGTCATTTATTAAGCCTAATACTGAAGGGCCCAATACGATTCCAATTAAAAGTTTTCCAAGAACTGATGGCTGCTTTAGTCTTACACTAATGTCACCAGCAATTTTTGACGCAAGTAAAATAATAGCAAGTTGAAAAATAAGCATATAAATTCAGTACTAGTTGTTACATAAAGTGCAATAACTATTACCGTATTTCACCTCCTATTTGAGAAGACTGTGATTTCACCTGAAATGCATTATTCTTATTATCTATTTATCCATTACAACTATTCATATCGATAAGCATCTAAATTTATAAAAAACATTTAGCATAATGGCCTTATAAATGTAAAAAGGAGAAGCTAACTTAGCTTCTCCTTTTTCTGTACTAACAACAGAGCTTCTTTCGTAAAAATTAGAATTTCTTTATATTTTAAGGCTCATATATAAACCTAATAAGGTAATAAATAGTACAGGAATCGTTAATACAATTCCGATTTTCAGATAAGTTCGATAAGAAATATTTATACCTTTTTGGGACAAAACATGTAACCATAATAGGGTGGCTAGTGATCCAATCGGTGTCATTTTTGGCCCTAGGTCAGAACCAATTACATTCGCATAAATAAGTCCTTCCTTTATCATGCTAGTTGTGTTTGTACTTTCAATAGCTAGAGAAGCCATCATTACTGTTGGAAGATTATTCATTAAAAAAGTAATTACCCTATTTTTTTACTCTAAATTTATTCAATATTTGAAAAACGATGCAAATCCCTATTTTCTCCAATCATTACCAATATATCCCCTTCATGTATTACCTCATCAGGTGAGGGTGATATATTAACAACTCCTTCACTTTTAATAGCAATTACAGTTAAATTATATTCTACTCGAATATTTAATTCCTTCAACGTTTTCCCTACCATCTGAGAAGGAAGCTTTATTTCTTCTATACTGTAATTATTTGCAAGCTCAATAAAGTTTAAAACATTTGGTGACATAAGCTGGTGTGCTACACGTTCACCCATGTTCTTCTCAGGATAGATAACCCAATGTGCACCTACCTTTTTCAAAACTTCTCCGTGACGCTTATCTAATGCCTTCACGACAATCTTGTTAATGTTTAGTTCATTTAACACTAATGTTGTTAAAATACTAGCTTGCATATCATTACCAATTGCTACAATAACTGAATCAAAATTACTGATTCCAATTGCTTTTAAAGACTCTTCATTGGTTGAATCTGCAATTACTGCATGTGTTGCAATATCTGCAATTTCATTAATACGTTCTTCATTAATATCGATCACTAGAACTTCATTTCCATGTTGCAATAAAGTATTCACAATACCTGACCCAAATCTTCCAAGCCCTATTACTGCATATTGTTTTTTCATATTCGAATAGCTCCTATAACTTGAATTATGGTTTATTTAACCTATCATAATTTTTCCTTTTGGACGTTTAAACGGATCTGAATGTCTTCTTAACGTAATAGCAAAAGCAACCGTCAGTGGTCCCACTCTTCCTGCAAACATTGTCAAAATAATTAGTATTCTTCCAAATGGAGTTAAATCAGGTGTTAACCCCATTGATAATCCAACTGTACCGAAAGCAGAAGTTGCTTCAAACAATATCATTAAGAAGTCCTTTCCATGTTCCGTAATAGTTAAAATCATTGTTACAAACATCACGATTAGTAAACCACTTACCGTTACAGTTAGCGCTTTATAAATTGTGTCGTACATTATGCTTCTATTAAAAAATACAACATCTTCTTTCCCTTTAATTTGTGACCGAACCGCACCTAATAAAGTAGCGAATGTAGTCGTTTTAATCCCACCTCCTGTAGAACCTGGAGATGCTCCAATGAACATAAGGATAATAATAATGAACAGTGTAGATTGTGTTAAATCAGGAATATTGAGTGTATTTGAACCTGCTGTTCTAGGGGTTACAGATTGATACAATGAACCAAGTAATTTACCAGACCAAGATAATGGCTGTATAGTTTTAGGATTGTGGAATTCCAATAAGAAAATAAGTATAGTTCCTATTATCAATAAAAAGATACTTGTACGAAGAACAACTTTTGTATGTAAAGAGAGAAATCGAGTTTCTTTGTATTCGTATAGCTCGTTCATAACAATAAAACCAATTCCTCCAAGTGTAATGAGTAAAGAAACTACTATTGTAACAATTGGGTCCGTTACATAACTAGTTAGGCTCTTAAATCCCCCCATTAAATCAAACCCAGCATTATTAAAATTTGAAATAGAATGAAATATTCCAAAATAAATAGCTTTTTTTATTGGGAAATCAAATGCAAAACGTACCGCAAGTAATATCCCACCAATTAATTCAATTACAATTGTAAAAATAAAGATTCTCTTTACCAATCGAACAATTCCCGCTATCGATAAATTGTTTAAAGACTCCTGTAATAATAATCGTTCTTTCAATGAAATTTTCTTACCTAATAGAACGGCAAAAAAAGTTGCGAATGTCATAAAACCTAAGCCACCTACTTGTATTAGCGACAATATAACCAATTGCCCAAAAACAGTAAATGTTGTACCTGTATCCACAACTACAAGTCCTGTTACACAGGTTGCCGATGTGGAAGTGAATAACGCATCCAACCATCTCAGACCTTCTCCATTTTTCGTTGCAATTGGAAGAGTTAGAAGAATAGCACCTAATAGAATGATAAATGCAAACCCAGTCACTAAAACTTTAGAAGGATCTAAGGAAAACTCTGGCCTTTTTTTCATTGTGTACAACCTCACTTTTTTCCTTGTATTGTATATTCTCATTAAATAGTTCATTTTTAGAGTTCCCATTGATGAAATGGAAATTCTAATAAATATTTCAAGTGCATCAAGGTCAATCTAAGAATAGGTAATAATGAAGAGTGTTGAGAGGAGCTTTAAACGATGGAATCAGATGTAATGAAAATAGTAGACCATGAGTTATATATCATCACTTTAGTTTTAATTTTCGGCTTATTAGCAATGAAATTAGCTGAAAAAATAAAAATTCCCGATGTAGCTCTATTTATGATAACAGGTATAATATTAGGCCAATCCGTGTTTAATATAATCTCAGTACCAAATGAATCCGCTGCTTATCAATTCATAATCGTTTTAGGATCGGTACTTATCCTTTTTGATGGAGGTAGAGCCATTCAATTCTCTGTTCTAAAGAAAGTATGGATTACGATATCACTTTTATCGATAATCGGGGTTCTCATCACTGCTACGGTAGTAGGGGTTACTGCTTTTTACATATTAAAAATACCTATTTTATATTCTTGTTTACTTGCCTCCGTTATAGCTTCAACAGACCCAGCAACTTTGATTCCTGTATTCAAACAAATTACCATTCGAGAAAAGGTAAAAGAAACAGTAGAAAGCGAGTCTGCATTTAATGATGCAACAGGTTCCATTTTAGCATTTACAATCCTGGGTGTTATTTTAGGACAAACTCAATTATCTATTACATCTAGCATATGGAGTTTTATCCAAGAGGCTGGAGGTGGTATTTTAGTAGGAGTTGTTATTGGTTTCTTAGGGGTTTTTTTCACATCCGAACACAGATGGGGATTGCTAAAAAGATACAGTAAAATTGTAAGTTTTGTTGCTGCGACCAGCTCATATATTGCAGCTGGATCTATACATTCAAGTGGATTTATGGCTACTTTTACTGCTGGTCTTATTATAGGTAATCCACAATTGTTTCGACTTCATATTTCAGAAAAAACGAGAACAACCGATGCACATTTTTCAGATACGTCTACTTTAATTATGAGAACACTTATTTTTATGTTACTAGGTACCCAAGTGAATTTTCATATTCTAAGTAAATTTTGGATACAAGGCATATTGATTGTCTTAGTATTTATGTTTATTGCAAGACCACTTACAGTCCTTGCTTGTACATTGCCTGATCGAAAAGCTAAATGGAAATGGAATGAGATTCTGTTTATGTTTTGGGTTAGAGAAACAGGTGTAATTCCAGCAGCACTTTCCGGGATGATTGTTGCAGCAGGAGTTGATTATGCAGACGAAATTACAACTGTCACCTTTATTGCTATACTAATGACGATACTAATTCAGGCTAGTACAACTGGCTATGTAGCTAAAAAGCTAGGCATTTTAGTAGATCAGACTAATTAAAATACATCTAAAAATAAGTTTTAAATTAAAGTTATTACCATTTTAAGAATTTCGATAAAAAGGAATTCTGTTTTTATAACTGATTAAATTGATTAGAAATAATCTTCGGTACTTTATCATAAAAAAATGCCCCGATTACTATTTATGTCTAACAATCCGGGGCATTTTAAACTTTTAGGTTTTGCTCTAACTTTCTGTCTTAATTTTTATCTTTCATTTCATATTCATATTTCGCAATTTTCCGTTGAATTTTCATTAAATTCTCTTCTGTTTCTTTTATTTGCTCTAATACTTTTTTTTCTTGCTGCTTCATTAGCTCTAAACGCTCAAGTAATGTTACTTCTCCGTTCATTGACCAGTCCACAAATTGCTTTATTTTCTTGATTGGCATGCCAGTGTTTTTTAAGCATAAAATCATATCGATAAATTTAAGAGAATCCTCATCGAAAATTCTATCTCCACTTTCTGCTCTCTTTAGAAAGGGTAACAATCCTTGTTTGTCATAGTATCTTAGTTGAGAAATTGTTAATTTATTCAGCTTTGCTACTTGTCCAATTGTATAATTCATGAACACTCATCCTTACCAAGGCATAATTCCTTTTGCATTTAGAATTTTACCATTGTAGTTTATATTACATAATGCATAGTCCGTAATAATTGTAGCACCTTCAGCTGTTGTTTTTCCTCCAGGTGTATTTCCATTTAGGTCAGTCGTTGTAAATCCAGGTGTAACACCAAAAATCTCTGGACCATCACTACCAAATTCTTTACCAAATGTAAGTGTTAATGAATTGTTAGCAGTTTTTGAGGAATTATAACCAAGTATATTGATTGATGCAGCTTCTCCACGATCAAATAATGTTTGTGATGCCATATCTGTCGTAACATTAATAATTTTTCCACGTTCAGAGTTTTTAACCAGAGGTAAAAATGTTTGTATCATTTGGAACGTTCCAAAGAAATTCACCTCAAATGCTTGACGTAAAGTTTCAAGTTTGATTTCACTTGGCAAAATATGAAAATCTGGTGCAATCCCTGCATTATTTATTAATAGATCTAAATGATCAGTCACTTCCATTATTTGTTTCAACGAATCTTGAATTGAATGTGTGTTAGTAACATCAACTTGTATATATGAAACATATGATAATCCTAAAGATTGAACAGCAAGATTTCCTAATTCTTCATTTCGTGCACCTAAAAATACATTATAATCCTGTTGCGCTAATTGGCGAACTACTTCTAATCCAATCCCTTTATTAGCACCTGTTACAAAAGCAAATTTAGTCATTTTTAATTCCTCCAAATTATTATTTTGTTACTTACAAATGAGAGATTACAACCTAAACCTAAGTTTAGGTCAAGGGTTTTAATCAAACTTTTTGATAAATAATTTTTTAAATGGAGAAATTAATTTATAAAAACAAAAAAAGCATGAAAATTTACCATTTCACGCTCATTTTGAAAATGATCCTTTAAAGAAATTACTGTTTTTTATTCCTTAGAAGCTTTAAAGGTTTTGCACTTTGATCTGCAACAACTAAAACATCCAAAAAACGTAATTCCCTTAACAGTTTTTGAACAATTGATCCAGTTTTTATTTCTTCCCATCTAGTACGAGCAGACTGTCCCATAATGACATGTGTTGTCTTTTTTTCACGGATATTTTTTACTAATTCGATAAAAACATGTCGTCGATCAGTTGTCTCATACAATTCAAACGAACCACCTAAACGTTCAGTTAAATCTTTTATTATTTTTAATGAAAGCTTTTCTTCTTCAGATAATTTATCATGGTCTTTAACAAAGGCCACAAACAATTTAGCTTTTAAACGATATGCTATTCGAAAGCCTCGTCGTATAAGCCTTTCACTATTGGATTTTAAATTTACACAAACAAAAATTACTTCTTCTAGTCTCCAAGGTCCTCTAAGCGTTAAATCTCTTTCCCAAGCTTCTAGACGTTCATCTACATCGTCTGCTACTTCCCTAAGCGCTAATTCTCTTAAAGCAATTAAATTTCCAGTTTTAAAAAAATTATTTAGCGATTGTTCTATTTTTATTGGAGCGTAAATTCTTCCTTCTCTCATTCTTTGCCTTAGTGCATTTGGAGAAATATCAATTAATTCAATTTCATTGGCATCTCTTAGTATATGGTCAGGAACTGTTTCTCTAACTCTAACTCCAGTTATTTGTTCAACACTATCGTTTAAACTCTCAACATGTTGAATATTCATTGTTGAAATGACTGATATTCCCGCTTCTAAAATTTCTTCAACATCTTTATATCTCTTATTAAACTTACTTCCTGGAACATTCGTATGTGCTAATTCATCTATTAAAACTACTTCTGGGTTTCTTTGTATAATTGCCTCTGTATCCATTTCCTCAAGTGTAGTTTCTTTATACGGAATGACACTTCTCGGAATAATTTCTAAATCTCCTACTTTTTCTAATGTTTCTTTTCTACCGTGAGTTTCAAGTAGTCCAATTACAATATCGATACCTTTTTTCTTAAGTTCATTTCCTTCTCTTAACATCGTGTAAGTTTTTCCCACGCCAGGAGCAGCTCCAATATAAACTTTTAATGAACCTCGTTTAATTTTATGAATTTCATGTGCAAGCTCTTGCGGGCTCAATCGACGATATGGATTTACTACTTCTTTATTTACTTGCTTTGTAGGAAGTACTCTTTCTCCATCTTTTTCCGCTCGATCAGCAACAATAAAAACATCTATATTACTGGTTTTCCTTAAAATTTTATTTACAATTGAACCATTTACGATTTCTTCCAAACGCGTTCTCTTTGATTGCCCTAATACAATACTTGTTATATTGCGATCAATAGCATATTTGATTATTTCACTTGCAATTGAATGACTAGTTAATGATAATTCTTCAAAATTACCTCCAACTTTTTCAACAAGTTTTATGATTGAGCGTCTAAACGTTAATTCATCATTTGTAAATTTTTTATTAGGTGGTTGAAAGCATACAACATGTAAATCTCCACCCAATCTTTTTGAAATTTGTTGACCCCTTCTTACTAAAATCGATCCATTCCAATGATATTGAACTGTAACTAAAATTTTTTCTGATGCTCCAGATGGTCCGATTATACCGTGTTTTTCGCGATATTCATCAAGTTCGTCATTAACCTCACTTGCAATAAAACGAAGAGCAAGTTCACGAAGAACCGCTAAATTACTTTTATGAAATAATTGGTGACGTTTTTTATTTTCTCCTTTATTGAAATAATCTTCATTTGATCTCTGTAAAATAACTTCAGGTGTAACATCTAATAACCTAACTTCATCTGCCAACGCTAAGGTTTCTTCTGGAACAAATAAATTGCTTATAACTTTGCCACCAGTCAACTTTTCAGCTTCATCATATACTTCTTTTATTTCATATATATTCATAGTCGTAATAACGCTTATATTTTTGGATATTAAATAATTAATATCGTCTAAACGTGTTGGAAACATTGCACCTGTTCGATTTTGATGTGCCAATGCATCGACAAGTACCACTTCAGGATTTCTTGCAATGATTGCATCTAAATCAAGATCTTGTTTTATTAATCCTTTTTCGCTCCAATTTATCGTAGGAATTTTTTCCAAGCACCCGATTTGATCAATTGTTTTTTGACGATTTGTCTCGCTGATTAAGCCGATCACAACATCAATCCCACGTTCTTTTAAAACGTTACCCTCCTGAAGCATATGATAGGTTTTACCAGATCCACTAACAGTTCCAATTATAATTTTTAACCAACCTTTTTTGATTTTCTGAATAGATTCTAGTAATTCATCGGGGGTTTTCCTACGAAACTGTTTATCGCTCAAGATTCCCCCTCCTTTCTATATATAAAAAAGGAGAGAAATATGCTCCCCTTTATCTTAACTTCTGTAAATCTAAGTTTAATTCTAATATATTCACACGTGGCTCCCCAAATATTCCTAATTGGCGTCCTTCTGTATGACTATTAATTAATGATACTAATTTATCCTCTGAAATTCCTGTTGCCTTAGCAACTCTAGGAACTTGGGATTTTACTGCTTCAGGTGATAAATCCGGATCAAATCCAGAGCCAGATGTTGTTACTAAATCTGCTGGTATCGTTTTACCTAGATTACTATTTTCATTTTTTAATTCTTTTATTTTATCCTTTGTTTCTTTAACATATTCTTTTGACGCAACTGCCGTATTTGTTGCAGCCGAGTCAGTAGGATTATAGTTAGCAGCAGAAGCTCTGGAATGGAACCATTCAGGTCCTTTAAATTCTTGAGCTAAAAGTTTAGAGCCTGTTACTTTTCCATTCGATTCTATTAAACTACCATCCGCTTGTTTCGGGAAAATAACTTGTGCAACTCCTGTTGTTGCTAATGGATAGCCCAATCCGCATATTATTAACAATACAATAGATGCTCTGAACGCAATCATAATTGATTTCACATTAAATCCTCCTATTCTTACTTTTTAAACAAAATGCAATGTAGATACAAGCAGATCAATTATTTTAATCCCAATGAAAGGAGCAACAACTCCACCAAGTCCATAGATTAATAAGTTTTTAGATAATAGTTTATTTGCATCCATCGGTTTATACTTCGCACCCTTCATCGCAACAGGTATGAGGATTGGAATTATGATCGCATTAAAAATTAATGCTGACAGGATTGCTGACTTCGGCGAGTTCAATCCCATAATATTTAGATAATCCAATTGTGGAATTGCCATTATAAATAGAGCTGGAATAATCGCGAAATATTTCGCAATATCATTTGCAATCGAAAATGTTGTTAATGAACCACGAGTGATTAATAACTGCTTACCAATCGCAATAACAGATAATAGTTTAGTTGGATCAGAGTCTAAGTCAATCATATTTGCTGCTTCTTTTGCAGCCATAGTTCCTGAATTCATCGCTAAACCAACATCAGCTTGAGCTAGAGCAGGAGCATCATTTGTTCCATCACCAGTCATCGCAACTAACTTACCTTCATTTTGTTCTTTTTTAATAGCAGCAATTTTATCTTCTGGTTTAGCTTCTGCAATAAACTCGTCAACCCCTGCTTCTTTCGCGATTGTTGCAGCTGTTAAGGGATTATCACCTGTACACATCACAGTTTTGATCCCCATCGCTCTTAATTCATCAAATCGCTCTTTTAAGCCTGGTTTTACTGTATCTTTTAAATAAATAACACCGTAAATCTTATGATTAATTGCAACGGCAAGTGGTGTTCCTCCTGCTTTTGCGACGACATTTGATTTTTCGTCTAACTCGCTCGGTATACTTCCACCTTTAGCAATTACATATTTTTTTACTGCCTCTACTGCGCCTTTTCGAATTTCAGTTCCATCTTTTAAATTTAGACCTGACATTCTAGTTTCAGCAGTAAACTCAATAATTTCTGATTCCTTATATTCATTTTCATCCCAAACAATACCAAGTTTCTGTGCTAACTCAACTACTGAACGACCTTCTGGGGTTTCATCTTTTACAGAAGATTTTAATGAAGCTAAAGTTATCTCTTTTTCTGTTATACTTCCAACCGGAATGAATTCACTCGCCATTCGGTTACCGAATGTAATTGTTCCGGTCTTATCTAGGATCATCGTATCAATATCTCCAGCAGCTTCAACTGCTTTACCAGACATAGCTAAAACATTAAATTGTGTTACACGGTTCATCCCTGCAATTCCGATCGCAGAAAGTAATCCACCAATCGTAGTCGGTATTAAACAAACAAGTAAAGCAATCAATGTTGCTACGTCAATTGAGACATTTAAATAATTCGCAATTGGAACAAGGGTCATTATGACGATTAAAAACACTAAAGTTAATACTGCTAATAAAGTCGTTAATGCAACCTCATTCGGAGTCTTTTGACGAGCCGCACCTTCAACTAATGAAATCATACGATCTATAAACGATTCACCAGGATCCGTTAAAATTTTAACAATGATATAATCTGAAACTACTCTAGTACCACCAGTTACAGATGAAAAATCTCCACCAGCTTCTTTAATAACTGGCGCTGATTCACCCGTAATAGCTGATTCATCGATTGATGCTAACCCTTCAATAATCTCACCATCTGAAGGAATAATTTCACTTGTATCAACTCGAACGATATCTCCTTTTCTTAAAGTAGTAGATGGTACTTCTATATATGATCCATCTTTTTGTCTTAACTTCGCATTTGTTTCTGATTTCGTTTTTCTTAATGTATCTGCTTGCGCTTTTCCACGTCCCTCTGCAAGTGCTTCAGCAAAGTTTGCGAAAAGTACTGTAAATATTAAAATTAAAAATACCGCAATATTGTATGCTCTTCCAACTGTGCTAATTCCAAAAATATCTGGTTTAATAGAAAGTATTAATGTAATAAAAGTACCAACTTCTACGATAAACATGACTGGATTTTTTATCATGACAAGTGGATTCAACTTTTTAAAAGAATCGATTATTGCCTGAGTTTTTATTTCTTTAGAAATAGGCTTATTTTCTATAGCCATATGATCAATCTCCTCTTTCGTTATTATTGCTACTATTTAAACATTCCTAAGTGTTCAGCGATTGGTCCTAGTGCAAGTACTGGGAAAAACGTTAATGCACAGACGATTAAAATAATCGCAATTAAAATAACTGTAAATAATGGTGTATCCGTTCGGAATGTTCCAGACGTTACTGCAACAATTTTCTTAGTAGAAAATGAGCCTGCAATTGCTAACATAGCAATAATTGAAATATATCGACCGAATAACATAACTAATCCAATTACGATATTATAAAAATCGGTGTTCGCTGTTAAACCACCAAATGCAGATCCATTATTAGCAGCTCCAGATGTAATGGCGTACAGCACTTCAGATAAACCATGGAACCCTGGATTTAATATAGAAGAAACTGGTCCTTTTAATGCTAATGCTAGAGCAGTTGGAACTAAGATAATTAAAGGGTGAGTTAAAATCGCAATAGATGCTAGTTTAATTTCTTTTGCTTCAATTTTCTTTCCTAAAAATTCAGGTGTTCTTCCTACCATTAGCCCACATATAAAGACAGTTAAAATGACATATAATAATCCGTTTAATAAACCAACGCCCTTACCACCGAAAACATTATTTAACATCATTTCAGCAAGTGGAACCATTCCACCAATAGGCGTTAATGAGTCGTGCATATTGTTCACCGAACCTGTTGTTGCAGCAGTAGTAACTGCTGTGAATAGAGCTGATTCAGATATTCCAAATCGAACTTCTTTTCCTTCCATATTTCCATGTATACCAAGTGCTTGTAATGCAGGTGTGCCGTTATACTCTGCAACAAATACTGCTGTAAGAAGCCCTATAAACAAAATGCCCATTGCTACAAATACTGTCCAGCCTTGTCTTTTGTTTTTAACCATTACACCAAATGCATAAACCAATGAAGTTGGTAAAAGCATCATACAAACAATGTGAACTAAATTTGATAAAGGTGTAGGATTTTCAAATGGATGAGCCGCATTTGTACTAAAAAATCCTCCACCATTTGTACCAATATGTTTAATTGATTCGAGTGCAGCAACTGGTCCCCTAGTAATTATTTGTTTAACCCCTTCAATTGTCGTCGCATCCACGGCACCTTTTAATGTTTGCGGTACACCTTGGAATACTAAAAATAAAGCAATGATAAATGATAATGGTAAAAGTACACGAGTGATCGAGCGAACTAAATCAACATAAAAGTTCCCTAGATGATCCTGACGTCCTACTAACCCTCTAATAAAAGCTATTGCAACTGCAAACCCAGTTGCCGCTGAAGTAAACATTGGAAACGTAATAGCCATCATTTGTGAAAAATATGATAGTGAATTTTCACCACTATAAGCTTGCCAGTTTGTATTTGTAATAAAAGAAGTTGCCGTATTGAATGCCAAAGCAGATGGCATATTACCTATATGATCAGGATTTAAAGGCAAATATTTTTGAAATCTAAAAATGGCATATAACATTATTAGCATCACAAAATTACTTAGCAACATCGCTAAAACGTATTTTTTCCAGCCCATTTTCTCTTCTTCACGTACACCAATTAATCGATAAATTACTCTTTCAAAAGGTCCAAAAAAACGATCTAAACCTGTTTTTTCACTGTCATATACTTTAACAAGGTAGCTACCTACTGGTTTTACTAATAAAATAATAATTAGCAATGTAACAACTACCTGTAATATTCCCATGGACATTTCATAATTCCTCCCATATGTTAATTACTAAAATTTCTCCGGTTTAATTAGCACAAAAATTAAATAAAGAATAAGTACAATTCCAATAATCGCTGGAATTAGCATTTGTTATTTCCCCCTTACGCTTTTTCGCAAAATATTGCAAATCCCCAAAAAATTGCAAAAACGATAACTAGTAAACCCACCATTGTAAGATCATTTATCATTGCAATTCTCCTTTCTTTGACCTCTAAATTCTTTTTGATACAATGTTTTTCAAGCTATTTCTGAACAATAAAAAAGACCAATGGATACTAATCTCCCAATCAAGTAACTAAAATTCAGTTTGCAAAACATAATTTCTAAATGAAATATGTCTATACAAAACTTGTTTTAGTAAATTGAAATATGGAAGAAAAGCATTCATTGGTCTACCTAACACCCAGCCAGCACAGTGCTCTCTTTGTGTTCTGTCTCCCTAATCTTTTCTATACACTTTCCAGAATTTTCCATGTAAATGCAAAATAAAAAGACCTACTTAATTATTTGCTCAGGTAAATTATTGCAAAAAGGCAATAAAAAACCCGCTCAAATTAGGCGGTCTACTGACCTCCCTCGCTTTAGCCTACGAAGTTAGCTGTCGGGTAGGATGGCGAAAGAGTATCTCATCCCTTCTACATTCATGTAAAATTAACCCCAAAAAATTGGTTCCTCCGCTTACGATAATCGTAATTAAGCCGATATTTATTTTGCTGACTTGATTATACGGCGATGTTTTTTACATGTAAAGAATTTTTTTTCAACAAAATATTTTTCGTAAATTTTTACCCCTTTACAATTTTATTTATCTCTGTATTATATACATATCAACAAAATAAATTTGTGAAATCGCTAAATCGTGAATTCGAGCGGGGGAACCATTCGTGCATTGCACATGGGGTGAATCCAATTATGGTAGGGCTACTTTTCAAGCCCGAATCCGTCAGCTAACCTCGCCAGCGTTTGAAGAGAGCAAAACTTAATCGAGCTATTAATATTTCAATATACTTTTTATTGTTATAAATAGCTACGAGAAGATTGCTCTTCTTGTAGCTATTTTTTTGTTTAAATAACAATTTGGGAGAGATATTAATGATGACATCAAAAAAAAAGTTAGAAATCGAATTAAGTGAAGCATTTATTAAATTCCAAAGAGAGCTAATTGGAAGAGGTCCTCAAGAAGCAAAAACTTATATAGTTGAAGATATGATTATTCTTCGATTTAAAGGCGTGTTAACAACAGAAGAGAAACATTTAGTTTCACATAGTACAGGAAAAAGTCTTGTAAAAAAAATGCGCCAAGTTCTTAGAGAAATGTATAGTAAAGAATATGAAGAAATCATTGAAAACCATACTGGATGCAAGGTTTTATCTAGTCATAGTGATACTAGTACGAATACTGGTGAACGAATTGAAGTTTTTGTAATGGATCAAAATATTAATAAATTACTAGAAGCTAAGAACAACTAATTATTAAAATTTATTAAGGAGTATGAAGAATGAATATCGCGTTTTTCTTCACCCCAAAAAATGAACTTGTTTTTATGAATATCAATTCTTCAATGCGTCAGGCACTTGAAAAAATGGAACACCATCGTTATTCGGCTATACCTTTAGTCGATGATAATGGCAAATATGTTGGTACACTTACTGAAGGTGATTTATTATGGAAATTAAAAAATACCCCAAGCTTATCTTTTAATAATACAGAAGAAATCAGCTTAAATGAATTATCTCTGCACAATATATATGAGCCTGTTTCTATAAATGCACAAATTGAAGATTTATTTACAAGAGCAATTTATCAAAATTTCATTCCTGTTATTGATGATCATGAAGTTTTTATCGGGATGGTTAAGAGGAAAGAAATTATTGAGTATTGTAGAAGGCGATTATTAGATGATAAAAATAGAGCAACTACATAGAACTTGTAGTTGCTCTTTTAATTTTTATTGCGCTCTTCTTTTATGGATTGTTGTTATAAATAGTTGGTTAAGATTAATTCAAAAGATTGAAACGTAAGGTGCTCGACTCATGTGGGATTAGACGGCATGAACCTTTGTATGACTCTCTCCTTGTTTCGTGTGTTTATTAAATCGATATACATAATAGATAAGCGATATGATAAATCCAATACATAAGAAAGTCAGTAAAGATGTAACACTATTCATAAAAGGGCTTGGTGTCGCCTTTATGCCTTCTTAGATTGGACTACTGTATCAGAAAATATACCGGAACGTATTCGTATAAATGATGATTCGTGTCAGTTAACGATTGGACTTGGTTGGTCAAAAAATAGATATATATCACTTGCCGCTCAAGATTTTAAAAAATACGTTATTGAATATTTTGAAAAAATTTAATCTGGTTTAAATGATATATAAAAATTAAGTAATTTACCAAAGTACAAAAGCTTATGGTATATGTTTTTAAATCGAAAGAGCTATAAACCGCGCAAGTACTGTCGGCTTATAGCTCTTTTTCCATCCCAATCGTCACCCAATAATTTGAACTTCAACGATTTTATTATCAAGTTACATTACTCCATCAATAAACAATTCACAATTTCAATAACTAACTTTATTACTAATCTAGTAATTTGTCTAATCGTAATAGGATAATATGGTCTATTCAGTAATATTAATTAGTAAAGATGTAAAATTGAGATTCCAATAAATCAATTTTGAAAGTTGGTGGCAAATTAGTGAATGATAAAACTGTAAGAACAACTCATTCTACTACCCTATCTAAGGAAGAGCTTCTTGAATTAGACCGAAAATATGTATGGCATCATATGTCGCCTCACAACCCAAACCCGATGGTTCTAGTTTCCGGTAAAAATAGTACAGTCACTGATATCGATGGTAAAAATTATTTAGATGGTATGTCAGGATTATGGTGTGTGAATGTAGGCTACGGTCGTGAAGAAATTGCCAAAGCCGCTGCCGAACAAATTCAAGCCATACCTTATGTTCCAATGTCCCAGGGCAATGTTCCTTCTATCTTATTGGCTGAAAAGTTAAATGAATGGCTAGGTGGAGATTATCGTATTTTTTATTCTAACTCTGGATCTGATGCAAATGAAGTAGCTTTTAAGATTGCTAGGCAATATCATCAACAAAACGGAGAACCTTTACGATATAAATTTATATCAAGATACCGTGCATATCATGGTAATTCGATGGGTGCGTTAAGTGCTACTGGTCAAGCTAACCGTAAAGTTAAATATGAACCTCTTTCTTCAGGTTTCCAGCATGTAGCTCCACCATATTGCTATCGATGCCCTTTTGGTAAAACGTATGGTGATTGCGGTATCCAATGTGCAAATGCAATAGAAGATGTTATTAATTACGAAGGTGCTGAAACGATTGCAGGGATTATAATGGAGCCAGTTATTACAGGTGGAGGAGTTATTGTACCACCTGCCGAATACTTAACAAAAGTTCGAAAAATTTGTGATAAATTTGGTATTTTGTTAATTGTTGATGAAGTAATATGTGGTTTTGGCCGTTCTGGAAAACAGTTTGGACATCAAAACTTCGGTATAAAGCCAGATATCGTCACAATGGCCAAAGGAATGACAAGTGCCTATTCACCTCTTTCAGCAACTGCAGTAAGTAGCGATTTATATGAAGTATTTAAACAACCAGGGACAGATAATCATTTTCGTCATGTTAACACATTCGGAGGAAATCCAGCTTCATGTGCAGTTGCACTTAAAAACTTAGAAATTATTGAAAGAGAAAATTTAATAGATCGTGCTGCCTATTTAGGTGAAGAGCTCCGTAAAAAATTAGATAGTTTACTAACTTATAAAAATGTTGGAGACATCCGAAGTTTTGGTTTTATTGCAGGAATTGAGCTTGTTGAAGATAAAAAAAGTAAAAAACCTGCTAGTCCAGAGTTGGTGTTAAAAATAATAACTGAATGTAAAGCACAAGGATTAATAATCGGTCGAAACGGAGATACGGTTCCAGGCTATAATAATGTCCTTACACTTTCTCCTCCATTTACAACAACTGATGAAGAGCTTGATTTTATCGTTAATACTTTAAACAAAGCATTCTCAAAACTATAATCGTACGGGGTGATATTCTTGTCTACACAAACTAATATAAAGGTTTTAAAGAATTTTATAAATGGTGAATGGATTGAAGCTTCACCAAATGCCATGACAATTCCAGTTCCAAATCCTGCTACTGAGGAAATATTAGCACTTGTACCCCTCTCAACTAAATCAGATTTAGAAACCGCTGTAAAAGCAGCTAAAAAAGCTTTTATTACATGGAGTAAAACCCCTGTTCCTAAAAGAGCAAGAATACTATTTTCATATCAACAATTGCTAATTAAACATTGGGATGAACTTGCTAATTTAATAACGATTGAGAATGGTAAAAGCTATAATGAGGCATACGGAGAAGTTCAACGTGGAATTGAATGTGTAGAATTTGCTGCCGGTGCACCAACATTAATGATGGGTAAACAATTACCTGATATTGCGACAAATATTGAATCGGCGATGTATCGATACCCTGTTGGAGTTGTTGGTGGAATAACGCCTTTTAATTTCCCAATGATGGTACCTTGTTGGATGTTCCCATTAGCGATTGCATGTGGAAACACGTTTATCTTAAAGCCTTCAGAACGTACTCCGCTTCTTGCAAATCGTTTAGCAGAACTCTTTACCGAAGCAGGTCTTCCTAAGGGTGTATTCAATATTGTTCATGGAGCACATGAAATTGTAAACGAATTACTTCAAAACAAAGATGTTCCTGCCATTTCATTTGTAGGCTCTCAGCCTGTGGCAGAATATGTTTATAAAACTGCATCTGCAAATGGTAAGCGCGTTCAAGCCTTAGCTGGTGCTAAAAACCATAGTATCGTTTTACAGGATGCAAACTTAGATGAATCGGTAAAACAAATCATTACAGCAGCATACGGTTCAGCTGGTGAACGATGTATGGCATGCTCAGTAGTCGTAGCAGTTGGCGATATTGCCGATCCTTTAATCGAAAAATTAAAAATAGAAGCGGGTAGCATTACGATTGGAAATGGACTAGATGATGATGTATTCCTAGGTCCTGTCATCCGCAGGGAACATCGCGAACGAACGGAAAAATATATTGAATGTGGAATTCAAGAAGGTGCAACCTTATTGCGTGATGGACGAAATGACTTAGTTAGAAAAGAAAAAGGTTACTTTATTGGACCAACAATCTTTGATAATGTGAACCCATCAATGAAAATTTGGAAGGAAGAAATTTTTGCACCAGTGCTTTCGATCGTTAGAGTAGAAACATTAGAAGAAGCAATCGAGCTAACAAACAAATCAGACTTCGGAAATGGAGCGTGCATTTTTACTGACAGTGCAGCAAGTATTCGATATTTCAGGGAAAACATTGAAGTAGGAATGCTCGGCGTAAATATCGGTGTACCAGCTCCAATGGCATTCTTTCCATTCTCTGGATGGAAAAACTCTTTCTATGGTGACCTACATGCAAATGGTGCAGATGGGGTCGAGTTCTATACAAGGAAAAAAATGATTACGAGTAGATTTGAGTAAATAAAATTGGGCTTTTCCATTAGTTTAGGTAACTGACTAAAGGGAAAGCCTTTTTAAATAGAAAAAATCGCATATTCCGTTAGTAGTTACGGATGCGATGCGATTTAAAATAAATTATAGGATTTTAGTTTTGGAAGCTCCTTTTTGTTCTGTCCCGCTCAGTCATTGCTTATCCGTTTAAAAACGTAGCAAAACCAACTGAAAATAAAATCATTTTTATAAATATACGTGAAATTCATCTAATTTCTTAATGAAATATCCTTAAAGAACACTCAATTTCAGGGTTTATTTGCGATTCACTGATTTTCACAAATGGACCCCAAACTGCTTAATAATCAACGAACCAAAATATTTCCGAGTATCAGCATTCATTATATGAAGAGTAATAAACTTCTCCTCTTCATCTTTATTTTCAAAGTCAACATAAGCACCGTCTAGCGTTTCTCTAACATTTTTAATCTTGTAACCTTTCTTTATAAGGGAATCGATCTGATTTCTTTCGATTAAAAATTCCTTATAAGTTGACATTGCTTTACTCCTTCCCGCTACTAAACTATTCTATTAGACTAGTTTCACCATACTTTTTCCTCTTTAAGTATTGTCCACTTCCTGCATTACCTACAAATTGCTTCTCTCTTATTACAAACTCTCCACGAACTAACACACTCACTGGCTCACCGGTTACTTCCATCCCTTCGAACGCGTTATAGTCGACTGCCATATTATGAGTTTCGGAAGAGATTGTACGTTTACTATTTGGATCAAAAATAACTAAATCTGCATCTGAACCAACTGCAATTGTTCCTTTTTGAGGATATAATCCAAATAGTTTTGCACTTCTAGTAGAAGAGATGTCAACGAATTGATTTAATGATAATCTGCCTTTTTTAACTCCTTCAGAGAACAAAATGCTTACTCGATCTTCAATCATTGGTCCTCCGTTTGGAATTTTTGAAAAATCGTCGCGACCTAGGTCTTTTTGACCCTTAAAGTCAAATGAACATTGGTCGGATCCTAATGTTTGCAGATTTCCATTTTTTAATGCATTCCATAACACATCTTGGTTCCATTTTTCACGAAGTGGTGGAGACCAAACGTATTTTGCCCCTTCAAATTCAGGCTTTTCTAGCATAGACTGATCAAGTACTAAGTATTGTGGGCATGTTTCTCCCCATATATCAATTCCATTATTTCGAGCTTCCGTTATCTTTTCAACTGCCTCGGCACAAGTAACATGAACGACATATAATTGTGAATTTGCAAGTCCAGTTAATGTAGCCGCTCTTCCTGTCGCTTCACCCTCTACTTCTGGAGGGCGTGTTAATGCATGGTAAATAGGTTCTACTTTTCCTTCAGCTAAAGCTTGATTGATTAAATAATCTACAACATCTCCGTTTTCTGCATGCACCATTACTAGTGCCCCATATTCTTTTGCTGCTAATAGAGTACGATACAATGTTGCATCATCAGCTTGAAATACATTTTTATAAGCCATAAATACTTTAAATGAAGTAATTCCCTCTTTTTCTATTACTCTAGGTAACTCTTTTAATACCTCATCATTTATTTCACCAATCATAAGATGAAAACTATAATCGATCACTGCTTTATTTTTCGATTTTTCATGCCATGTTTCGATGGCTTTTTGGAGTGGTTCTCCTTTATTTGTTAAACAAAAATCAATAATTGTTGTTGTCCCACCAAAGGCAGCAGCAATCGTTCCTGATTCAAAATCATCTTTCGTGACAGTCCCACCAAATGGCATATCTAAATGCGTATGTGGATCTACTCCACCTGGAAAAATATAATGATCTGAAGCATCAATCATTTCAGCGTCCGTACAATCTAAATTTAGTCCAATTGCAGTAATTTTATTTTCCTCTATTAAAATATCAGCCTTGTAAGTATCCGTTGCAGTAACTATCGTTCCATTTCGAATGATTTTCTTCATTTTCTTTTCCTTCCCCCCTTTAAAATTGAATATTGATTAGATCTTGCTAATACTTTTAAAGCTTGTTGACGTTCGTTCCAAGTCATCGATGGTTGATTACTTGGAACCTCTACCATGTTAATGGCACCATCGACTGGACATACAATTTTGCATAAATTGCATCCTACGCAATCTTCTTCCCGAACCTTTAAATACGATTTTCCATTCTCATCTACTGACATATCAATACATTGGTGAGATGTGTCTTCACAAGCAATATGGCATTTATTACAATTAATGCATTCATCAGTATCAATCCTAGCAACTATTTGGTAATTTAAATCTAAATTTCCCCAATCTGAATATTTATGAACCGCTTTACCTACTAGCTCAGTTACTGAAGAAAGACCTTTTTCATCTAAATAATTATTTAAACCATCAATCATGTCTTCAACAATGCGGAAACCATGGTGCATTGCTGCAGTACATATTTGAACTCCAGTCGCTCCCATTAATAAAAACTCTACTGCATTTTGCCAATTCGAAATGCCACCAATCCCGGAAATTGGAACTGATATCCGTGGATTACGTGCACATTCTGCCACCATATTTAATGCAATTGGTTTTACTGCAGGTCCACAATATCCACCATGTGCTCCCTTTCCAGCAACATGTGGAACCGTATTCCAAGAATCTAAATCTACACCCATTAAACTATTGATCGTATTAATCATACTGACTGCGTTCGCTCCACCTCGTACTGCAGCTTCTGCCGTTACAGTAATATCAGTAATGTTCGGCGTTAATTTTACAATGACAGGTGTCTTTGCAACTTCTTTTACCCAATATGTTTGTTGTTCTACAAACTCGGGAACTTGACCGGATGCAGACCCCATCCCTCGTTCTGCCATTCCGTGTGGGCAGCCAAAGTTCAGTTCTAAACCATCAACTCCAACATCCTCTACCCTTTTTACGATTTCGTGCCATTTATATTGTTGCGGTTCAACCATAAGCGATGCGATTATCGCTCGGTCTGGAAATCTTTTTTTCGTTTCATAAATTTCTTTTAAATTTACTTCAAGAGGTCGATCAGATATCAGTTCGATATTATTAAATCCCGCAACTCTTTGTCCGTTAAAGTTAATAGCAGCAAATCGGGAGGATGTATTAATAATCGGTTCTCCTAATGTTTTCCAAACTGCTCCTCCCCAGCCAGCTTCAAACGCACGTTGGACTTGATATCCAGAATTTGTTGGAGGAGCAGAAGCAAGCCAAAATGGGTTAGGTGACTGTATGCCCGCAAGATTGATTCGTAGATCTGCCATGAAAGAAAACCTCCTTTAAGTGTTTAACTGTTTATGAATCGCATAAGCTACTTCTTTTCCTTGTTGTGCTGCAGTCACTACCATTGCCTCACCTTGCCCTTTTCCAAAAATGACATCACCACAAGCAAATACTTTAGGATTAGACGTCTGAAAAGATTCTTGGTTAATTTTTACAACTCCATCTCTATGTTCTAACCCAAATTGTTCGATTAAGTCTGTATAGCGAGTTTGCCCGATCGCTTTTATGACACCATCTACCGGTATCGTGAAATTAGAATTAGGAATAAGTACAGGACGGCGGCGACCGTCTTTTCCAACTTCCCCTAACTCCAAACGAACACACTCCAATGCGATTACTTTTTCGTTCTCACCGATAATTCGAATTGGTAATGTTAACCAACGGAATTCCACACCATCTTGCTTGGCAAAATCATATTCAAATTGATAAGCGCTCATTTCTGATTGCGTCCTACGGTATAAAATTTTGACATTGCCTGCTCCTAAACGAACAGAACATGTCGCAGCATCAATTGCAGTATTGCCCGCACCTATTACAGCAATGTTTTTACCTATAAAACGATTTGATAATTCCCCTGATTTTGTCTCTTTTACAAAATCAATCGCATCGTATACTCCGTCCAAATCCTCTCCTTCAATATCTAGCATCGGAACTTTCCCCATACCTATAGCCAGAACGACCATGTCATAGTTTGCTAATAATTCTCCGGAAGAAATATCCGAACCGACTCTAGTATTCGTTTGAATTTTGACATCCAACTTTTCAATTTGTTCGACTTCCCAGCTTGATATACTCTTTGGTAACCTGAAAGAAACGATTCCATAACGATTTAATCCTCCTGCATGATTTTCCGCTTCAAAAATCGTTACATCGTAGCCAAGTAATGCAAGTTCACGAGCAGCTGCTAAACCAGAAGGACCACTACCAACGATTGCAACTGTTTTTCCGTTCTTTTTTCCAGCCTTAAATAATACTTGATTATTTTTTATCGCCCAATCAGTTGCATAACGTTGTAAATTCCCAATCATAATCGGTTTAGTAGAAGATTTTAGGACACATGCACCTTCACACAGTTCTTCTGTAGGACATACTCGAGCACAGCTTGCTCCAACAGGATTAGATGTCATAATTGTTTTAGCTGATCCTTTTAAATTGCCTGAACCAATTTTCTTTATAAACGTAGGAATGTCAATCCCAGTTGGACATGCTTTAATACATGGGGCATCATAGCAATAAAGACATCGATGTGCTTCTTCAAATGCTTCTCGTTCTGATAACCCAGGATGTACTTCTTCAAAGTTCTTCGACAAATTCTCTAATGAAACTCTATTCACTAACAACACCCTCCTATTAGGCTACAAAGTTACTTTTTAAGAAAGCAGATTATACCATCATTTTAATAATTTTCTACCGATTCATGAGTAAAGCCGTTTTCTAGTAAGAACAATTACTTACTTTCTTTCTTAAAAAGGTAAAGCTTTTTCTAAAATTGAGGTATTTCAATATATGATTAAATAAATTAATTTAGACATGTTTATATAAGGGGTTGTCAGTGTTTAATTAATGAATATTAAAGCTTCGATTTAGAAGTTAAAGAAAGCTATTCTTTTTGAATTGAATTCAATTTAAGGTTGTTGTATTCGAAAAAATAAAAACTCAAACCCATATATTAGGCTTGAGCTTTCAGAGTGTTGAAATATATTGTAGTAAATATTGAAAAATACAAACATTAAATGAATTTCTATGAAAAAATAGTCTCTTTATTATTGTTTTATCTGTCATCTTATTGATAAACAAGCGATTTTGGTTGATAGATAAATGTTTTAACTAACTTGCAAAAATTAAAGTATCTTCTTTTTTGACAATCAATATTTGTAAAGATGTGTAAGTCGTCATCATAGTTACAATTTGATTAATATAGGGTAATTCATTCGTTCAAATGACTATTCTATTGTTTTTAAGATTATTATTTTTATCAAGAAGTTGATTGGAACGAAAGGGTGCTCGACTCCTATGGGAGAAGCGGGAAGGCTAAAGACCCCGCAGGCGGCGCCGAGGAGGCTCAGGTCTCGCCCCATGGAAAGCGAGCACCCTGTAGTGGAAATCATATGACACAACTTACTTATCAATGATCAATCCAACAATTTAATTGACTAATTCTTTTTTCAACAGCATAAAAGCTCAAACCCTTATATTAGGCTTGAGCTTTTTAAATTTTTCTTAAACTTTATTCTTCACAAAAACATTAAATCGTTTTCTATAAAAATAGATCAGCAAGGCGATAATTAACAGTCCTAAAATGACTTTACCGAATAAAGTGAACTCTAACACTTGATTAACAGAATACGATTCAAATAATATGACAGGTAACTTACCAATAAAACTAGCTAACATGAAGCTTGACCATGTGATTTTTCCAAAGGAAGCAAACAATGTAATTAAACTAGATGGAATAAAAGGAATAAAACGTAGAAATAACACACTGTAAAATGCTTCTTTTCCTTCTAATCTTAAAAGCCTATTTAATCCTTTAAATTTAGTTGAATTACTAATAAATCTTTTTTGTAAACCCTTTCTATATAAAATGAAAGATACGAATGTACCAACTAATTCACCTATGAAAGAGACTAAAAATCCACCAGTAAAACCGAATAATTTAATATTGATTGCTGTCAAAAACCAAGCTGGTATAATACCAACAATACTAATTAGAACATTAATTAAAATACTAAGTATCGCAGCATAGTCTTTGTATGTATTTAAAAAATGTTCAATTGCAGAAAGTGTCATAATTTTCCCCCATTTTTTTAACCACTTAATTGTACAACATTTAGTATGATAAAAAAGCTAAGGTTACAAAAATACATAAATCTTCCAAAAATTAAAACCTATTTACTATTTTAGACATTGAAATTTTAAACATACTAACCAATTTAAATTTAATTTTTAAAACAAAAAAAGATGACTTCGAATGGTACTCGAAATCATCTTTTTGATTATTTTTTATTCTTCTTCAGTTTGTCCTTGGAAGAATATTCTAAAACTGAAATTAAGATTGCCGCTAAATTCGTAAGGGTAGCGGTTCCCAATACTTTATTTACACCTTTTCTGTCAGTATCATTGATTGCTAACATTAACGTCTTTGCTCGTGAGCTAGCATTATATTCAACTGGTAAAGTGATCAGCTAAAAACGCTACTGCGATATACGAGCCTAATAAAAACGTACAGTATAACGTTTCATTGTTCAAATTCGAAATTTATCAATAAAGAAGTAAACTATCTACATATTAAAGTACAGAATATTAACAGGTATTATGGGAAAAATAGGATAAAATTACCTAACATAGAAAAGAGGAGCATTTAATGATAGCTGACCGAAATTTAGATAAAAATGAGTTTTCACTTCGGGAATTGCTATTTAATAGTTCTGACTTTAAAACAAGCAATTTTGGTACCAGTGTACGAAGTTATCGCCTATATTATTTAGATTCAATGATTGATGAGGCAGTAGTTCAAGAACATATTATTCGTCCTTTGCTTCATAACACAACAGATAGTATACGTGAGGTTGTCCCAATTCTAGATTACAGTGAAACGGAAATTCTTTCTGTAGCAGCACAAGCTCTTGTTGATGGGAAGACTGTTGTTCAAATCAAAGGTGAATCAAATCTCTATTTACTTAGAGCAGAGCTTATTAAAGAACGCTCTGTGAACGTTCCAATAAATGAGCGTGTTTTACGTGGCTCTCACAAAGCTTTGAATGAAAATCTAAATACGAATCTAAATATTATCCGAAATCTAGTTGCCACTCCAGATCTTGTGATTAAGTATTATCAAGTTGGCAGTAAATCGAACACGAAAGTAGCTATACTTTATTTGCAGTCCCTTACAAACGAGTTAGTTTTAAAGGAATTTGAACATAGAATTTCTAAAATTAATACTGATTACATTGAAGCACCTGGTTTTTTTCAGGAACTTATTCAAGATAAAAAATTCTCGCTATTTCCTAAAATGCTCGTATCTGAAAGACCGGATCGAATATTATCTTATTTAATGGATGGGAAAATCACTTTTTTAATAGATGGTACTCCAGAGGCAGTAATCGTTCCTGTCTCGTTCTGGGCATTTTTTCAAACTCCTGATGATTACCAGGTCGGCTGGCTATTCGGTAGCGTTTTAAGATTTTTGCGAATTTTCTGTTTTATCATTGCTATTAGTTTACCTGGTACTTATGTGGCACTCGTTACCTTTGATCCGAGAGTTCTTCCACTAGATCTTGCACTGACTCTTCAAAGCTCTATGCAGTTCGTTTCAATGCCACCTATTCTAGAAGCAATAACAATGCTATTCATACTTGAAATATTAAAAGAGGCAACTGTCCGTTTACCAAATCCTGTAGGTCAGACAATCGGGGTTGTAGGTGGTATTTTAATCGGCACTGTTGTTGTTCAGTCTAATCTAATTTCAAACATGATGGTAGTTATAGTAGCGCTTACAGGGATTGCTTCCTTTATCATCCCTTCATATGAAATGAGTAATACAGCTCGTTTATTAGCTTATCCCTTTATCTTAATTGCTGCTTTATTCGGGCTAATCGGTTTGGAAGTTTCATTTCTATTGATTCTGACACATTTAGCAAGAATGAATACAATGGGAATTCCCTACTTTTATACATCGTTTAATGGCGATACGATTAAAGATACTCTTTTCAGGGCACCGATTAAGAGCTTGAAAAAACGACCAGTTGAAAGCTTGGCTAAGGACGAGAGTAGTATAAGTAAGCCAAAGGGGGAAACAAATTGATACAATTAAAAAAGGTTTCCATTAATCAACTTGTTTGCCTTGTTATACTGAACCAAGTAGGTGTCAGTGTTTTATCGATTCCATATAAAATGTCTCAAATATCAGGCTATGACTCTTGGATGTCCATTATCATTGGAGGGGTAATTGCTCAAATTGGTATCTTGATTATCTATCAACTTGGAAAAAGTTATCCCGACAGACCTTTTCAACAATACATATCAACTATTATTGGAAAGCCACTAGGATCGATCATAAACTTTCTATTTGCAGCATACTGTGCAGAATCCTGTTTAATGATCATCATTTCATATTCTGATGTCATTAATCGATGGTTGTTATTTGAAACACCTTGGTTCGTACTAATTGGATTATTGGTCATGATTACTGGGTACATCGCTTCATCAACTCTCCGATCAATCTCGACCCTTACGCAGTCAATAATGGTTATGTTTCTGATTTGTTTCGCGATCGTCTTTATTAGTGGTTTTGGAAAAGGAGACTTGCGTCATTTTTTGCCAATTGGTACTCACGGGATTGCGCCTATTCTAAAAGGTGCTTTACCAGCATTTTGGGCGTATGCTGGATACGAACTTCTCCTGTATGTATTTCCATTTGTAAAATGTAAAAAAAAGAAGGATATTTTGATTGCGATTTCAGTTGCTAATGGAATAACGACTTTATTTTATGTGTTTATAGCATTTATTGTGACGTACAACTTTAGTGAAAATCAATTAAATTTCATTCCAGAGCCAATGGTCTATATTCTACGTAAGTTCAGATGGCCAGTCGTTCAAAGTCTAGATATTCTTTTTATCACAATTTGGCTATCTGTGACGCTTGTAACAGCTTATATTTACTTATTTTTGTCAGCACGATATTTGGCTTTTCTCGGTAAAAAAGAAAAACGTAACCACCCACTTTTAGTATGGATATTAGCAATTGTATGCTTCGGGGCCGGACTATTCTTCTCAAACAGACATTTGATTCCCAAATTTTCTGAGTTTCATAATATAGCAACAGGATTTATGATTATGGGCGTGCCGACATTAATTCTACTAATATCCTTTGTAAAGAAAAAGGTGGCGAAAAAATGAAAAAAGCCTTATTTTTAATTCTACTATTGCCACTATTGACTGGATGTTGGGATCGATTGGAATTAAATAAGCTTCATTTAGTTGATGTAAATGGTTTTGACCTGGACGACAAAACAGGTGAAGTTAAAGCATTATTCCTCGTTACGAAGCTTAAAAGCACTGGACAGGGAACAGGAGTGCCAATATCAAAAATGCAGGTGCTAAAAGGACCAAGTGTAGCAGAAGCAATCGGAGAATGGGAATTTACTAATCAGTCACCTTTTATAGGAATTAGTACGAGAGTCTATTTGATAAGCCAGAGCTTTGCAGTGAATCATCCAGTTTCCGAACTTGATTTTTTACTCGATGCTCCATATTCATCTATTAATACGCCAATACTCGTAGTTGATGGAAATTTGTCAAAGGTAATGGAAACATCATCAGGTCATGATAAAGAGTTTACAAAAGAATTGAATGAGTTTATTATCTCAATGGAGAAGAACAAAACAATTCCAACAGTTTCAATGATGAATTTTATACAATCCCGCAATGAACCGTTCTCTGATTTAGCGTTACCCATGTTAAGTCCCATAAATTCAGAATTGGAATTAAGTGGTGCCTTATTATTCCGCAATGGTAAACCTACAGGGAAAAAACTTGATAGAAATCAAGTTAAAATGATGATGTTACTAGAAGGTGGTAACACAGGAAGGCAAAGATTTACTGGAAATTTCTCAAAAAAACATGGTGATAAACCATCTTCTGATACTGCGTTCAAAAATAATTATGGGTTTACAGTCAAAAGAAATTTTTCAAAAATCATCGTTTCTAATAGGTCAAGTAAATTACCGAAAATCAGCATAAAGGTTAAATTACAAGTTAGTGCTTTCGAGCTTGGTGAAGAAGGTCATAAGTTAAAGCCTAATTATGCTCGAATGGAAAAAGTACTTAATAAACATTTTGAAGAAATGGCATTGGAAACGATTAAGACTATGCAATCAGCAAATTCAGACGTTCTAGGGATTGGAAAGGAATTAAAAGCATTCCATCCAAAAATTTGGAAATCTTTAAATTGGAGAAAAGATTATCCGCGAATGTCGATTGAACCGAAATTTGACATCAGTATTCTTAATTCGAACTAAGGTAAATCAAGCTAGTGGCAAAGCTGTTCTAAAACAAACAAAAGAACCAAGAATACATTCGTATTCTTGGTTTTATTTTTAGGGGAAATATATATTTCAAATGATAAGCTACTAGTCTGACATTTTTATTTTCATTCTAGTATTTACCTAACACCTAAAATTATTGAACAACCGTTACTGTTTTAGGCGTTGTTGTTACTTTAAAACCATCCTTTGTAACAAGATCTAATGTGATCGAGTACGTTCCGTTTGGAAGATTTTTATCAGGTACCCAGTTTGCTTTCAATGTATGTTCATTTTTCAAGTAGGATGTATCAACAATTTGCCCACTTGAATTTTTTACATTAATCGTCCAGTCACCTCGGTTATAAGCATAACCAGAAATTTTTGCCGGTTTGGTTTGGTTTATACCAGTAGACGGTAGTACACTCCAAGTTTGAATCGCCATACCATATTTTATATAACTTGGATCTCCCCATGTAGTCCAAGATACATTTCCTGCATAATCAAGTGCTAAGATGACAATACTTTTCGGTTCTGCGTTAACAAGTAGAGATGTTGCCTCATTATTCACTTCATAATATTGACCATTCACATAAACAATTGCATTCATATAGTCAGTTGCACTATCTACCGCTTTAAAGGAGATTTCATATTTTCCATTCTTTGGCGTAACACTAATATCTGAAACTTTTGGAGCGATAGAATCAACGATCATTGGCATTTTAACAATCTGAGGTCTTGCGTTTGGATAATCCAATGTTGTTTTAAGCACATATTCGTATTCACCATCAGGAACATATTCTCCAGATGTGTCTTTCATATCCCATTTATAACCATCATAATTATAAACCCCATATGACAAGATATTTTTACTAAATTTCCATGGTTCCCCAGTTCCAGTGTATTCACTAAAGTCTCCTAAATATTTGATAAGATTTCCATCTTTATCTTCAATAGAGGATTCAACTTTTTCTAAATTACGTAAGGCTGTGAATCCCGCATAGATTCCAGTGTTAAGATAATTTGGCGAATAAGCAATATGATT
Source organism: Gottfriedia acidiceleris (assembly GCF_004138285.1). Classification (GTDB taxonomy): domain Bacteria; phylum Bacillota; class Bacilli; order Bacillales; family Bacillaceae_G; genus Gottfriedia; species Gottfriedia acidiceleris_A. The sequence goes on from NZ_SCFN01000004.1 coordinate 410,534, forward strand.
CAGCTTAAATCCTTTTCCAGTGTATCCTAACGGCGCGCCACCTTCTGTCATATCATCCCAAAGTGCAGTATGTCCTGCAAAGGAATCATTTTCCCAAGCTGGTGAATCGATATTACGTAGTTCATCCCATTTTCCATAGAAGCCCATATAAGGAATAGATAGAGAAACTGCTTTATCTTGATCTTTCTCTACTGGTACGAGACGAACAAATCCTTCTACAAAACTATTTTTCTTTAAGGAATCTGGTAATGAGACATTAACAGTCAGCATTTTTGTTTGACCTGGTTTAATTTTAACTAAAGCTCCTGTTTTTTCTGAAACAATATTATCATTGACAGTAACAGTTGCACCACTAATACGTTCACTTGTTAATGATAAATAGTCTCTTGGTTCTGTTTGCCCATCACCATTAAAATCAAATTCCTTCGTTTCAGTTCTGTCTTTTAATAAATCAACATAGACATTGTATTCAATATCAGCACTATTATTTTTCCCTTTAGGAGCATCAAATGCTTCCATATTTAATTTAAAGCTTGTATTTTGTCCAATTTCCTTTAAAGCAACAGCTCCAGCTTTTTCTAAAGGTGTGTTTCTAGCATTGACAATAACCGGTGTATTGATCGCATTTTGAATTTTCATTAAGCCAGAACCTTGAATACGTGGTGAATAAGGAACTTCACCGTTTGTTCTTGGATCCATCACAACATTAGCTGTATTCATTAAAGCCAGCTTTGCTTTTAAAACCGTATCTTCTGAATGTGTTAATCCTTTTTGATAAAGTGCTTGTAATAATAAAGCCGAGCCACCTGCAACATGAGGCGTAGCCATCGATGTACCGCTCATTACTTCATAACTATTACCTGGTATAGTAGAATAGATATTTCCACCAGGTCCAGAAATTTCAGGTTTAAAATCTAACGTATGTGGTGCGCCCATTGATGAAAAATAAGACATCGTGTCTTTCGCTGGGTTATCTACATAAGTGCCACCTTTATACTTCAAACTTAAATATTGACCGCTTGGCATATTTTGCATTTTGTTTAACAAGGCTTCACCTAGAACTTTACTTGTTGAAGCTGTAGGTACTGCAGTTGGGGTTACTGGTAGACTAGTATAATCTGACCAACCCGCAGGTGGAATCATAATAATAGCCTTTGCTCCTGCAGCCTTTGCTGTAAATTGTATAGATGAAACAGTACTATATTGGTTTAATAGTTTTACTACTGCAATATAGCCAGTTTTACCTTTAGGATAATTTGTAGCACTCTTTCCTTCGCCTACATATACCATATCATAGCTTTGATCTGCTATTAAATTATTTGAAACCTTAAAATTATAAGAAGGTGCAAATTGAGTTTGATCTCGGAAAGGTACTGATAGACCACTTTCATCGCCTAATGCATACACATGCATTTTCGTATTTTCATAAGAAGCAACCGATAGTGCATATGGGCTTACACCTGGTGAGCCGACTGTTCCAATATCAGGATCTTGTGCATATGGTCTTAATGTAGAAGGAACTAGCCTATTCTGCGTACTGTATGCAGAATTCCCTGCTGCTACGACTACAAGTGTCCCTTGTTCTGTCGCTTCGCGGATCGCTTTTTGAATTGGATCATAATCTTCATCAACATAACCTGAATCTACGCCCAAGCTCATATTGATAACATCTGCCCCCATTGTGACAGCATGCTCAATACCAGCAATAATATCATCCTCGTAGGCTCCGCTAGCACTATCTGAAAATACCTTCTCAGCTAAAAGCTGAACTCCTGGTGCAATTCCAACTACTCCATCCTTCGTTTCGTCACCATTTGCTCCAATTGTTCCAGAAACATGTGTACCATGCGGGCTACCTTTTGGTCCAGGAATGACATTTGTATCGTTGTCTGCCCAGTCATAGCCTGTTGGGACTTTATCAGAATACCAAATTTCGTTTACATCTGTCTGTGCCATTTTTTGATTCATTTTATCTTGAGTCCATTTTTCTTTCGCCTTTGCCTCATCAGATAGATTCATATCTTTGTGAGTATAATCAATCCCTGAATCTACTACTCCTACTACTAATCCTTCCCCTTTATAACCATATTGCTCCCATACCTTTTGAGCTTGTACTAATTCTTTACTTGCTGCCATATTTTCCTTATATGTTCTTGCAACAGAAACATGTGAAACCCCTGGAATAGACTGAATCTCTTTCATATTTTTGTACTCTGTTTCTACGCTGAATCCGTTAAATCCTTCAAAATAGCGATGCTTCACTTTCATTGTATCATTCGATTTAGATTTTTTTTCTTTTGATAATTGTTCGATAACATTGTCTTGCTTTTCTGTAAATAGTGTTCGTTTATTTTGAGATGTAACCTCGTTCTCCGTTGGCTCATCTACTTGTACGATTAAATGAACAAGTTCGTCTGGTTTATAGTTATTTGTTTGAGCATCTTCACTTTTAACGTCTTTATACATTGAGTTCTCTTGATCTGTTTCACTACTCTTATTGAAGACAAGTGGAGCTCCTTGTTCTGTTATTTCGTCTGTCGGTACTGTTTGGAATGATACATCGTTATTTTCTGCAAAAACTGAAAAGGATGTAAAAATCAATGATGTTAATGCTGCTGTTGACATAACTTTGAATGCTTTCAATGTTCCATTTTTCATTACTAACTCCCCCAAAATTTAATCTATATTTATTTAAATCCACTTGCTATCCATAGATTAATAGTTACTTAAACTGGCAACTATCGTTTTACTATTTTCCTATTTTATGTGGTCACCAATAAATACAATTTAATTGTACTTTCCTTATAAATAAACTTGTATTGGGGGAATTCCCCTAATTATTTCTCCTTAGTTCATTAGTCGTAATTTCCAATAGTTAATGGATTGTAATGTAAAATAAACACGAATTTTATGTATTTATTTTGGAAAAACACGAATTATTTTGTCGGAAAATTTTATTTTTTCTAAATATAAAAAATAAAATTCGAGTGAATTTGGGGAAAATTAAACGAAAATACATTTAATTTGTAGAATATTCAAATTATTCAACAGAAAAATAAGGAAAAAGTCCTACTATAGGGAAGATTAAAATACATTAGTATTTAGAATTTTATTACAAACACATACGAATGAAGGCAAAAATAAAAGAACTAAGTGCAAACGAATACCGAACTCAGGTCTTATAAGCTACCTAACTTTTTATTGTAAAACAGTTACTTTATAAGGTAGATATTACCCCACAACATTTTAAAACAAATTAATTATCCGATCATCATTCAAGAAAAACAAAAAAAATCCGCAAAGAATAGTTTCCTTACGGGTTTCTTCATTTATTATTGAGACAGCTTCTTCTCGAAGTATAAAGGTTGACCAAGATTTTAGTAGAGTTTTTTCATACTATTCATTTTGTTGTATGCCTAACTTGTCTTCTATTCGATTAATTCGATCTTGCAAAAGCTTGCCTTTTACACTTGAATTAAAATATGGATCGTCCTGCCACCAATTTAACCCAATTTCCATCGCTTTATCAATTGAAGCAACAACAAGTCGGATCTTAATTGTGAGTAATTCAACATCTGCCAAGGCGATTTTTATATCTCCTGCGATGACGATTCCTTTATCCAAAATTTTCTCTAAAATATCTAAAATATTAGTAGATTGTGCTGAATGTTGCATATTTTCTCCTTTCTTACATTAAGTTTCCTAAAGGTCCTAAATCGATGTTTAAGTCTTTTCCTTCAAGTCCAAAAACAATTTTTAATTCTTCCATTTTTTCTTCTAAATTCAAAAGGGCTGTACCAAGTTTTTCAATTTGTTCATCTGTAAGTGTACCGCCTTCAACCCTTTTAATAGCTTGCCGCTCTACAAGTTGCCTTAGTAATTCCAAAATTGTAAGTACTAGTTGAGCTAGTCCATGTTCAACATCTTCTGGATTCATATTAATTCTTTCAGCTATTGCATGATTCGCTGTCATTCCAATTCCCCCTTTTTTGAATATTTTCAACTGCTGTCACTAGTAAGCAAATATTCACATATACCAAATCAATATCTGCAATAGAAAGGATGAGATCGCCAGAAATAACTACTCCTTTATCTAAAACGCCGTCTAAAATATCTAATAATGTGATGTTATCATTTTTACTGTTCATGCCTTTCTACAATCCAGACGAGCAAAATGATAAAATGGCCATGGTCCAGAAATCTCAACGATAATCCCTTTATCCTCATACTTTTGTATAAATTCTTTTATTAGCAGCTCAAATTTCTTTCTGCTGTCTTTTGGGATTAGAGAAGTACAGTTGTAGATCATATCTACATTTCGGCCAGTAGCATTTCGGCTCCAATTTTCTCTTGTTATATTGTCAACCGTTGAATTTATTAAGGTGTTTTCCAAGCTTTGAGATATTAAACGTAGTTCACTTTGCGCTTCATTCTCAAGTAGTTGTCCTTGCTTTTTCTTCATGAAGAATTGTTTCCCAGGAGATAGTACTTTCAATTCATCCCTCATATTTTGAATTACTTTACTATGTCGCTCCAATTCTTTAAAAAATTTGGGTTTATCATAGTACATCTTTACGTTCCATTCCTCCTTTTCTTTTAATTTCTCAAAAAGGGAAATGATATTAAGTTGCTCTTCCGATAAATCTTCTCTTAGTTTTTCTATACTTGAATAGACCGTACAAAACTTTGAAGGAAGAAATAAATAGTTTTTAGAATAAGTTACAATTGTTTCATGATGATGAACCGCATGTTTGTGTACCCATTTTGGATTGTCCATCTTCTTTTTTAGAACCGCCTCAGCAAATTCTTCTTCTCTTAAAAAACAGTAAACTGCGGTTACTTTTTCAACAATTTCAAAACAAGTTTGATCATGATCAATCCCCTTCACAGAATAAAATGGTGAATCTGTTAGTTGGCCTGTCGGTAGCAAACCATATAAATAAATGCTCAACTGCCTGCCTCCCGTTCTTTCATTTTTGCGACTTGATAACGCAAAAGTAGTTCCTCTTCCTGTTGTACATAAATGGCCTCTGTGACTTCTCCTAATTCAAACATCATTTGTAGACGGATCAATTGCTGCTCAATCGATTTCGAATCAAATAAAACGCGGTCAGCTTCCTCTTTTATTTTTTCACCTAATAGAATGATTGATTTTAGCGGAAAGGCTAAAGCTTTAAAAATCATGACTTTTCTCCTGCCTTTATGGTTAACTGAATAAAGTTATAAGCAGGCCATGGTCCAGAATATTTGAATTCTACTTTATCCTTCCAAATTTCATAGAGCTCATTAACTTTTTCATCAAAGATTTCTTCTTGCCCGCGATCAATTAAAAAAGCAGCATTAAGAAGCATTGTTTCGTATATAGGAGGGTTTGATTTAGAGGCACTCGAAAGTGTAGAAAGAGGTGAATAAATCGCTTTGTATAGGTTGTGGTGTAGAGCATAGAAAAAGTCTTTTGTTTTTTCTCCAAGTTTAATCTTTTCGTAAAAAGCTGCTTCTTTCTGCTGATTTACCTTCTCCTTAAGTTTTTGTATGTCACCATTCATACGTATTTCTTCTTCCAACCACTCCTTACGCGCAATTACTTTTAAACCAACTTCAATCTTATTGCTTATCTTCTGAAAGATTGATCGCAGTTCGTCATACAGTTTTTCTAATAATAAATGAATCTCTTCTGAAGAGGAAAATACATTATTAAAACTCATTGGAATGACGGTAAACTGTTTCATAACGAAAGAAATCACACTTTGATGGGCTAGTACATTCGTACGAGTTGGAAGATAGTCCTGATCAGGAACGTCTGAAACAATCATCACAATTTCTTTATATCGGATTGGATATAATTTAATTGCCTTTCCTTCCCATTTTGTGAAACCGAAATCGGGATTGATATTCGTTTGGATGATACAAAAAGGATAAACACCTTCACTCATTTCAACTTCCCTCCATTTGTAAACTTATAGATTTTACAATGAATTGTTTTGCTTGTGAGTATGTTTGAACTTTATCAGCTTGCTTAAGATGAAACCAAAAAATATCTGTGCATAAGATCTGAAACTGTTGATCATAAATTGTAATTGGGATATTTTTTTGCTTTGCGATCGAGGCTAGTTTAATAGTGGTACGAAGACTTTGAGGTTCAATTTTTCTACAGTGATGACGGACAATTTGCACTAAATTAACAATATAAAGACTTTCTTTTTCCGATAATCCAGTTATTTGTGAAACGATGGAACATTCTGTTTCAAAATTCATTTTTTCTATCGGAATCGTAATCAATCGATCAAGTAGTGCATCTTGTGCTTCGAATACGCCAATATACTCTTGTGGATTACTTATGAAAATAACTGAAAAGTTAGGATGCACAGGTAAAAAAGATTCTTTTCTTTTCATCCCATATAGAGGGATCACTCTTTCTTCCAACATTGATAAAAATAAGGTGTTAGTTTCTGGATGTGACCGAGTGAATTCATCATAAATCAATGTATACCCTTTTGTCGCGGCTTCTATTATCGGACCGTTAACCCATGTTTCTTTGATAGTTTCTTCCTTTTTGTAAACGGAATGAATGTAGTTATCGATTATTTTTTTGTTGGTAAAGCCATTAAAACTCCCAAGCAAATCCTTATTTGACATTTCATGATTCCCATGAATTAACAGTGATGGTCGACCCAGTTGTTTTGCAATATGAAGTGCGAGCGATGTTTTTCCAACACCAGCTGGTCCTGTAAGATGGACTGAAAATCCAGATTGTAAATATGACAGTATCCTTTCTGTTAAGCTATTCAAATAAGGAGACGATATAAAGCTTTTTTCCATAGTTTTCCCCCTCATTCATGTAGAATTGCGCCTCTAGCACGCAAAGATTTTCTTTGAAATGATACAATTTCTAATTCAGCACTAAGCAAAACAGAATAAACTCCTAATAATTCATCTTTAGCGTGAGCTTTCATATATTCTTTTTCCTCAATTACCTCAACTATTAGTTCCCAACCCTTGTCAGATTTATGGACGTGAGTAATTTTATGAACTGGTCGAATATATTGCCCAAAAAAAGTTTTTACTACTTCTAGTATTTTAATAATTTCCATAGTAGCCTCCTTGTCTAAAAAAGAAGACCAAAGCATAGCCTTGGCCCTACTTGCTTAAGCAACTTCCTCTTCCTCTTCTTCTTCTTCGTCTTTCAGCAATCCTACTGCTTCTGCATATCGTAACCAAGTATCAACACTTGCGATGACAACACGAGCTTCAATTGCTAAAAGCTCAATGCCGACTAGTGATACTCTTACAAATGCATCAATTACAACACCTTTATCAAGAATACGGTCGATTACTTCAGCTAAGCTAGAAGAATCTACACTTTTTTGAATAGAAGCCAACATATATCCCTCCTTTCCAATTAAAATAAGAAAGAAACGATAGAAAACGAGAATATTGCTTCCTTCTCAAACGATTTCCTATCTCTTTCCCTCTATCCTATGGGACAAGCAAGTTGAGAGTGATAGACTTCATTCAAAATGAATCTATTATCCTACAATCCAATTTTTTCCAACTGAAGAATAACTTCATTAATTGATTAATTAGCGGAGAAAATGCAGAATAATTCTAGTATCATAGAATCTAAATCTTAAGAGACTACTAACATTACGAGTAAAAAATAAAAACCATGAACAAGTGCAATTGTTCATGGTTTTTCAACTTTCCTTAATTATTCTTCCCAATAACGACGAGCACCTGAGAATTCTTCGATATACCCAGGAGTGTTTAGTGGAATGATTTCAACACTTCTAGCAGCATTAGGAGCCTGAATCATTAAACCATCACCGATATACATTGCAACGTGATGTACAGATCCTGTTCCGTTGTTACTTGCAAAGAATAGTAGGTCTCCAGGTTGAATCTCATCTTTGTTTACTTCCTTACCATTCTTAGATTGAGGGCCTGAGTCTCGTGGAATCGTTATACCATATGACTTAAATAAGCTATATGTAAATCCTGAGCAATCAAAACCAAATCCTGATACACCAGCCCATAAGTAGCGTAAACCAAGGAACTTCTTCGCCGTTTTAATTAAATTTTCAGGTGTTGCTTTAGGAAACTGATTTTCATTTTGATAAACTGCCACGTCTTCTTTTTTAATAAATTTATTTCCATCATCTGGTGTTGCAACCATTACAACATCCCCAAAGTCTTTAATAACAGGTAATCGCGTATTAAAGCTAATCTCCATAAACTTATGATTTAAGGCTTTTCCATCATACAACCAAGCTGTTTGACTTGATACCATAATAAACGGGGTATCCTTATAATTCTCTAAACGATCATCCGTCGTTAATTGTCTTTTCGGCATCCAACCAGGATAACCTAATGTATTACGTGGTGTAGGCTGTCCATCTACAGCAACCTTCACCCAGTCTCCCGACTCCTCTAAAATAGTTACTTTTGTACCATATACTGCTTGAGTTTCAAGATAACTTGTTAGCCAACGTCGAACTTCAGTATCTTCCATATTAGCTGACCATTGACGCGGATCAACTGGATTGCTTAAAGATGGCGCATCAATATCTCTAACTTGGAACCTACCGTTTGTTGTCCACTGGGTTGAAACAGACACATCAACGTAAGCTGTCTCCCCTGGAGTAAGTTCTTCTTGTGATTTTGCTAATGATTGACTTGTCATTGTAGAAAGTAAAGTACCTGCAACACATAAACTCAATATTAAATTTTTTGTCTTTTTCATCGTAAAACCCCTCTCCCTATTTTAACGAAGACTTTTTGATAATCTTCGGTGAAGCCCTAAACCTGGTAAGGATGATAAATGAACTTCATCCCCAATAAACTCAATTCCATCAAAATCTTGATTCTTCAACCAAAGTGGCGCATCCAAATCGATTTTTTGAATATTCGGATGAGCGGTAGCTATATGTGCTGCCGCAAGTACTGAGACCGAAGTTTCCATCATACTTCCTATCATGCAAGGAATATTCGCTCTTTCTGCAATATCTGCAATTTGCAGTGCTCTTCTAATTCCCCCCGTCTTCATCAACTTAATATTTAGAAGATCAACTGCATTCTCTTTAATAAGACGTAATGCATCTTGCGGAGAAAAAAGACTTTCATCAGCCATGATTGGTGTTTTGACGTTTTGCTTAACAAATTTTAGTCCATCAATATCTCCTGCATGTACGGGTTGCTCAATTAACTCGATATTAGAATTCAACTGTTCAAGTTCTTGGATAATCGAAACAGCTTGTCTTGGAGTCCAACCTTGGTTGGCATCTACTCGGATTGTGACGCGATTACCGACTTTTTCACGGATTGCCATAATACGTTCAATGTCAGTCGACCAATCTTTTCCGACTTTGACTTTCAAAATAGAAAAACCATCCTTGATTATTTGCATCGCATCCTGACTCATTTCATCCACTGTTCCAACACTAACGGTCATATCATTTTTTAATTGATTTGTCCGCCCTCCAAGATATTGATAGAGTGGAAGATTAAGAAGTTGGCATAATGCATCATACAGTGCAATTTCCATAGCTGCCTTCGCACTTGTATTCCCCACGCAAGAGCGTTCAATTAATAGAGAGAGTTCATTAATATTTCTAATGTCTCTTCCTACTAATAAAGGAGTAAGAACAGTCTTTAAAATGGTTTCAATACTTTCTTTCGATTCGCCAGTAATGGCTAAAGTAGGTGCTGCAGCTCCGACTCCAACTATTCCATCCTCCAACTCGACATAAACAAAGATGTTCTCTATTTCAGTAGCAGTCCTAAGAGCCGTTTTAAAAGGCTTTTTTAAAGGGAATACCTCTGTTTCCACTTTTATAGATTGAATAATCATAGTATCTTTCCTTTCTTTGCTTTAGTTTTAATACAACCTGCCACTAGTAAAAATTCCCTAGAAAATTATTAAAAAATGATGATGTAAAATAAAAAATCCAGCTATTAGAAAGGGATATGCCCTGCTAATAGCTGGATTTCATCTACGAAAATAGATAAAGCAGCATTAAGATTCAATTATTTGCATGTACTTAATATGTGCATTTTTGAAGGCTACTGTCAGTGCTTTCTGTGATGAACCAAAATAACGTGTATTAATTTCATTGGTTACCCCATCAACATTCAACATTGATTGTCCGACAAATAAGTGTTTCACAAAGGATGAAGTTAATGAAATGGTAGCTGAACAATCAGCATCAACAATAAAATGACTTGTCCGATCGACTACCAATCCAATAAAAAAAGCATTATATTTCTGCATGATTGGATTATTGGATGAAGTCTTCGCATCTCCAATAAGATAGATAGTATTTTTACTGTACAATTTATTTCCTCCCGCAAAACAGGTATTCCGTGCAAAGCTCCAACCGAAATGAAAGGAACTGGCAACGGGATATGTATTCGCTTACAGTTAATATTAATACAACAAGTTGTTTTTGACAATATATTATGAATATTCAGTTTTATAAAAGAGAGATTCAGGAAATGTGAACTATATGAATCCTCATACTTTTTTACTAAAAAATGAATAAAACAGATAGGTTAAACCAAATATATGTAAAAACTTTACATACAAATTCGGAATGATCCATCATTCTAGCAAATTAGAAAATCAAGAAGATTTAGTCGGACATTCATATCCCATTTACCGCTTTTCTCATTACGGGGCAAGATATTCAGTTTACGAAATAAACCGAATGATCCTACTTTTTTTTGTGAAACGAATACTTCTAACTTATGATAATTGGGAAAAGGTTAAAAAGTGGATTGAATCTAAAAAAAATCTCATTCTAATAGATCAGAATGAGATTTTTTTATTTAGTCGCTTGATATGTTAATTTACTTTTTGAATTCTTCCTTCAACTTCATAAACGAAAGGTCTTGGAAGTGATTTAACATAATCTACAGTTGCTTTAAGATCTTCTGGTCCTACTTCTAAATTAGTAGAACGTTCGCCAATACCATATTTTACATTTCCGTACATATAATTGTTTACTACAACTGAATATTCTTTGTTTGGATCAATTTTACTACCATTCGGTAAAAGGATGTCTACTACTTTTTTAGTCGATGAATCCCACGTATACTTAAATCCAGCAATATGGAAGTCTAAGCCTTTATCTGTAATTTGATTATTTAATACAGTCTCAATGTCTTGGCCACTAAGCATAACTTTATTTAATACATTTCCAAATGGTTGAATTGCAAATAAGTCACCAAACGTAACTTGTCCAGCATCTAGTTGCGCTCTAACTCCACCACCATTCATCATAGCGAAGTCGGCATTCATCGCAACTTTCATTCCATCTGCAATTAAATTTCCAAGTGCAAAATCACCAAGGGTTTCTGAAGATGGATATCCCTTTGGTAAAGTTTGCATAGAATCACCAACAATTTCTGCTTTAATTGGTGCAATTAAGTCTTCATATTTTTTCATGATCGCAGAAATTGTAGGGTCTGGCGTATAGTCTTTTTGATAAACTGTTACTACTTCTGCTTCTTTATTAACAATTTCACCTGTTACTGCATCTAATTCTAAATCTACATCAGAAAATGCAGAGCCATATGAATAAGCTTGGACGATTAATTTATTATCAACTACTTTGTCATTAAATACATGATTATGAGCAGCAAAAATAACATCAACTTCATCATCAACTTTTTCTGCAATATCAGTTGCATCATATAAATCTGCTTTACCAGTTTGAAGAGTTGGGTTATGTGCTAATACTACGATTGCCTCAATACCTTGTTTTTTAAGGATATCAGTATAATGGTTAATCGCTTCAACCTCATCTCGAATTTCAAGAGTTTCATTTCCTTTTCGAACGATCATTGTAGGTGTTTCTTGGGTTACCACTCCGATGAACCCAATCTTTTTACCACCAACTTCTTTGATTGTATAAGGTTGTGTGATTAATTCCCCTGTTGCAGTATCATATGCATTGGCAGCGATAATTGGAAAGTTCATTCCGTCATATCCTTTTGTCCCCTTAGGATGTTCACCACCGTTAATCATTCGCTTTAATTCAGAAATACCTTCATCAAATTCGTGATTTCCTAGTGTACCAACATCAAATCCCATCGCTTCCATTACTTCAACAGTTGGTTCGTCTTGGAATAAGGCTGAAATTAACGGACTACCACCAATCATATCTCCTGCGTGAACAATTAATGTATTTGGATTTGTTGCTTCACGTTGTTTCATTGCAGCTGCAGTGTATTCCATGCTTCCAGCTAATACTTCTTTACCATCAAGAGTAACTTTTGTATCTGTATCAAGCTGCCCATGAAGATCATTTAAACCTAATAATTGAACTTTAACGTTTTCTTTTGGTGCAGATCCTAAATCATACTTAAAAATACCGAATCCAGCATTATCAGTACGATTTGTAAACGTGATTTTACTATTTTCTTTTATAAATTCTTCAGCTCTAGGCGAAGTAGTAAATGTAACATTTACATTTCCGTTAATTGGAGCGATCGACCAGTTATTGTCTGCTGTTGGTGTTATTGTTTTTAATTCAGAAATATAATCCATTAAGATTTGACGATTTTCATCAGCTGAATCTACAACAAGTTCGCTTCCTTTAACACCTGGGAAATTACCACCACCACCAGCACGATAGTTATTTGTTACAACGATAAAGTCTTGATTTAAATCTAAAGGTTGTCCGTTATAAGTCAAATTCATTACACGACTTGAAGAACCTTTAACTAAATTCCCATTTAAATCATATCTAGCCGGCTTTGTTACATCAATTTGATAGTTAACACCGTCAATTACATCAAAATTATAAACTGGGAACGATGGATTTAATAAAGCTTGTTCTTCTGATTTATTTGGATCGATTTGATTAAATTTACCTGCAGACATTTCAATCCATTCTTTTACAGTTGAACCTTTTACTTTAATCGCCTTTAACGTATTGTCATAAAGGTATAAATCTCCTGCACTACGAATAGTTAAATCACCTTTTTTAATTTCAGTATATTCAGCTACTCCATTGCGTCCTGCTTTAAACGGTGCTCCAACTGATAAAATTGGTAAGTTTTTATATTCTGGTTTGTTTTCGCTTACATATTTTTCTACAAACCATTTTTGTGCATTCGTTACAACTTGAATTGAAGGATCATCCTTGATTAATGAAAAATAACTATGAATATCATCGGTTGTAGATCCAATTGGTGTATTTACATACTTAACTGTTGAATCATGATTTGGTTTAACAGCATTTACGATTTCTTGATCTGGAACTACTGTACTTTCTGTTTTTGTTTTACCTGTAACAGGATCCTTTACATCAGCCCATATTTCTCTAGTAGAAGACTGGGAATTTACTACTGACCATTTTCCTTTTTCTTTTTTAAGTGTTAGGTCAATTAATCCTAATGAACCACCGCCGTACCCTGCTTGAACGGCAGGAACACCATTAATTGTACCTTTTGAATTATTAACACCTGGTAATGGCTTTTTATCTGCCCCTAAAAATAATGCATCAAGTGTAGCCTCTGATTTTGCTGGAAATACTTTATGTGTATGAGAAAAAGTAATTGCATCAATACCAGGTACTTCACTTAATGAATAAATTACATCTTCAGTATTCTCTTTATTTGCATTAAAACCTGAATGAGTCATGGCAACAATAACGTCTGCACCGTCTTTTCTCATTTCAGGAATGAATTTTTTAGCTGTTTCTACGATATTTTTAGTGATAACTTTTCCATCAAGGTTTGCCTTGTCCCACTCATTAATTTGAGGTGGTACAAAACCAATAAAGCCGATTTTAATTTCTTGCTTCTTCCCTTGTTCATCAATCACTTTTTTCTTAATAATTTGATAAGGATTAAATTTGTTTTTATCATTATTAGGATTTTGATCGTGATCATCTGCGTAAACGTTTGCATTAATGTACGGAAAATCAGCATCATTATATGCTTCGTTTAAAAAGTCTAATCCATAGTTAAATTCATGATTACCTAAAGTTGCAATATCATAACCCATTATGTTCATTGCTTTAAATACAGGATGAACTTCTCCTTTTTTTAATGGGTCAATTTTTGCTTCATAAGTTCCGAGTGGAGTACCTTGTATTAAATCCCCATTATCAACTAAAACATTATTTTGAACTTCTTTTCGTGCTTCCTTTACTAAAGTAGCAGTCTTAGCTAATCCAACTTTTTCATAAGCTGCATCTTTGTAGTAATCATAGTTTAATAAATTTGTATGGATATCTGTCGTTTCCATAATTCGAAAATTTACTAAGTCCTTCTCACCTTTATTCTTAGATGCAAGCACATTTACAGGTTCAGCCTCTTTCGGTGTTGCATAAGCCGGAGTACTCACTACTGACATACTGAATAAAGATAAAGCTAATGAAAATGATAACGCTTTCGTATTTATGCGATTCTTTCTCCTCATTTATATTCCCCTTATAAAATTTATTAGGATTCCATTAAAAAACATCCCCAAAAATTATTATAAAATTAAAATAGGTTAAAATATATTTAATTATACTTAAACACAGTTAACGATTTCTTAAGGAGCAAAAAAATGAATTTAGACCATTTAGCATATATTGTTGATGTTTCGAAAACTAAATCACTATCCATGTCAGCAAAGAATCTACATATTTCTGTTTCCGCAATCTCTCAGGCTATAAATAATTTAGAAGAAGAATTCGGATTTAAAATTTTTACTCGTTTACGGCAAGGAACGATTCCAACACCTGAGGGAGAGAAATTAATTGAAAAAACCCTTAATGTGCTAGCACATGCTGAAAACTTAAAACAGCTAGCAATAAACAATAATGAAATACAAAAGGAGATTACAATTGCTTCTGTTCCTGGACTAATGCATTATATAGTAAATTTAATTAAACTAATTAAAGTCGAAAATCCAAAGTCAAAGATTAGAGTTCACGGAAAAAATTCATTAGAAATTTTAAATGATGTAAAAGAAAAAAATTTACGTTTTGGTTTAATTTGGATTTATGATGAATTGATAAAAAAGAATAAAGAAATGGTCTTTGATATCTTTCAAGAAGTTAAAATCAATGTTTGTGTGAGTAAAAATCACACACTTGCTGAATGTACACAGTTAACAATTGACGATTTAAAAAATGAAGCGTTAGTTGTCCATGATGAACAATATTTGAAATGGTATTATGAAGAATTTTTAAAAAATAAGACTGAAGTATTATTCACGACAAATAATATCGATAGCATTAGAAGTGCTGTCAAAGAAAATATTGCTATAACAATTGGCACAGACTTTGTTGTACAAAACGAACCTCTCATTCAATCTGGGGAAGCTATTGCAATCGAACTGATAAATCCTTTTCATCGTCCTTTTTATGTTGGATGTGTTCGAAATGAGTATCCTCCTCTTTCAGTAGCAGATAAAATGTATATAAACGAGTTAAAAAATGAATTTAATCGTAGGAGCAATAGTTAACAGACAGTAGATAAATAGGAAATGACCACTGCTTGATTAAGATAAAAAGCACAATTAAAAAGGCTAATCTAAAAGGTAACAGTTACCTTTTAGATTAGCCTTTTTATATAGAATAAATTAATTTAATCGTAAAATTGTTCAAAAAAATACACATTTCACATCTTAATGGTGATCACAAGCCAATCCACAAGAGCAACGATTTTTCCCAAATAACTGAAGTTGAAAATAACATACTCATAACAGGCTGTTGTGGAAATCAACCTCAACCAACTTTACTTAAGACACTAATTGGGTAAAACATTTACAATTTCTGATAATCTCTAAAAAATCCCCACAGAAACTAAACAAAGTGATATTTGTGCCTACTCAACATACTTTCTTAAAAAGTAAAATGAATTATAAAACACCTCCTATTTCTGTCCATCTTAAATCGGAAATTACTATTTCCTCTTCTTACTATTCTTTAAGCAAAATTCGTGCCAACAAAAAAACATGATTACACCCACCAAAAAGCCATTCCTCAAATCTAAAACCAACTGATTTATTTTAAAATCTACTCAATCTTTTCTCATTGAGATCATTTTATTTCCTTAAATTATGAATTCTAAATTTGTGATGTACAAAAAAAGGACTCACAAATTATTCCATGAGTCCTTTTTCCTTCAATAATTTAATTTGTCTTTTTTATTAATTACTTATATCCAACTTGTTCCAATATACTATCTAACGTTGCACCTTTATAAGAAGTCCTCGCTTTAGGTACGTTTTGAGCCGTTTTATTTTGTAATCCGAAGTTTTTAATAATATAATCCATATCCTTTTTATCAACTACTCTATCAAAGTTAAAGTCTGCAGAAGCCTTATTTGTACCCCAATATGTTTGAACAACTAATGCATCTAAAATATCAATTACATTATCTTTATTTGAGTCACCTGCTGCAGCAATTGGCATTGTAACTAGCTGATCTTTTCCTACTAACTCTCCACGTACTTCATCGGTTAAGTTTACTTGTTTGTACATTGTAAAATGCCCAGGAACGTCTACTTTTACTGTGTAATCATTTTTATCAGCTTTAAAACCATCCGCTTCAAATACACCATTTTGATTTATGATTGGTGCTTCAACGCTCGTTTTATTGTCATATGAACTAACAGTTACTTTTGCTTCTAAAGACCTTTGATCTAAATTAACATTTGTTTGGCTAGTAGAAGGATCAATTGCACCCTCTAACCTTAAAGAACCTTCTAATTTGGATATTGTTGTTTTCGTTTTATATCCTTCCATATATGTATACACATTATCCGTCTCAACATTTGATTGGTCAATTGTCGACGAATTAATAAGATGCCATGAGAACGGGGTACTTACCATATATTTATTTAATGTTTTTATATCGAAATTAAATAATTGTAAATCCTCAGGCAGTGTTTTATTACCTAAATAATTAAAAGTAAATGTGTATTGGAGTACACCTGGCCAATAACTTGGTTCTGTTGTTACTGTAACTTTTGCGTCACCGTATTGCTTAACGACGTCATTCACTTTCACATTTTCAATTACAGCCTGATCTGAAAAAACTGGTAATGAAATTTTGGTAGTTTTTAAGTTTTTAATATTATTTGAACGAACGCTATAATTAACCGTATCACCCGTCGCGATATTTTGTTTATTTGCTTTTAAATAATAGTATGGGTACGTATCTTCCACAAAAACTACTTTTAACATATTTGAAGCGTCTGCAGTTGGGTTTTTCGCAGAATCCATTCCATAAAATTGAACTTGTAATGGCTGATATTGACTGTTAACTAATATTTGATCAGAGTAATTTCCGTCTTTGTCAGTGTTAATTGGATTTGCTGGAAAACCTCCAAAAAACGATACAACTGAATTACTAGTTTGATCAACAGGTATACCATAACGATTTGCCTCTTCAACTTCTGGATCTTTTACATTGATGTTAAAATCATATAAAAACTGTCCATTTGAATCTAATTGACGATCATTATATTCTATTACTTTTTGTTCTAAATGATCAAAACTACTAGTAAGCGAAGGTGCTCCAAGTTCATATAAGAAATCTGAAGCTGCCGAAAATATTTTGCCATTTTCATTAGTACCTACTAACCTTAATTTATAATGTCCGGTTTTTATCGTTTCAGTTTCACTACTAATAGGATTTTTTGGATCTTCGGTAAATGGATAGTAATCAGTACTAAATCCTCTAGGAATATAATATGGTTGGTTTTCATTTAATTGTAAAGCATCAAATGAACCTACTAATCCAAGGTCTTGTCCAGTAATTGGATCTTGAATTAATACATCTAAAGTCTTCAAATGTGACTTTAATTCAAATGAGAAACCTAGAAACGGAACCATCGTTTCTGGCCATGAATAGTCAGTTGAAAATAATGAATTCTCTACTTTAAACGAATCAATACCCTCGTTGACAACCCTCACTCCAAACGGAATTTGGTATTGCTCCGTTTGATCTTCATTATTTGTAAATAGTATATAGCCTTCATAAGTTCCTTTTTCAGCTGTTTTTGGGATATTTAAATTAAAACTAACGGATTTTTGACTGATTCCGTTTAATTTTATCGAAGTTGGTCCCGACAAAGTTACATTATTTAATGCAGCGTCTTTTGAACCTTTTTGACCAGTTTGAAATTTAACATTAACATTAAATGTTTTAGCTTTTTCACTTCGATTTTTTAATGTAATATTACGGGAGTCAGAAATATCTTGGTCATTAAAACCAAATGATCCAAAGCTCATTCCACCTGTCAATTCTTCAACTAATTTTTGTTTACCGTTAATAATATTTGGTGTTTTATCCTTTACTATTAATTCAACATTTGAATGGATAGCTTCATACGCATCTACTCTTCCACTTCCTACTTCGAATACACTATATGCTTTTGACAATGGATCAGCTGTATTCATCAGGATCGACTTCACATCAGCCGGAGTGAGATCCTTATTTGATTGAAGTAATAAAGCTGATACGCCTGTTACATAAGGAGTAGCCATTGATGTACCTGATAAACGTTCATAAGCAAATTGATAATCCTTTGTTTTTGTACCATCAGCTGCTTGATCATTAATATAATAAGGGACAGTTGAAAGAATTGATACGCCCGGTGCAGTCACTTCTGGTTTAATATCATAATTAATTCGAGATGGACCTCTTGAACTAAAGGTAGCTAATTCATCCGATGCTGTTTGTAACTTTGAAAAATCACCAAATGAGAAATCAGTTTTTCCTTCTTTAATTGCATTAGAAATTGCTATGCCATCATCATATGCAATTGAAAAGGATGGGATTGCGTCCATGGACTCACCTAATAGTTCCTTGATTGTTCCTTCTGCTTTATTTGTTTCATCATTATACATAATGACTCCAGCAGCACCGTTTGCTTTTGCATTTTTAATTTTATCCATTAATGCAATAGAACCCCGTTTTATTAAGGCAATCTTCCCTTTAACATCTTTTCCTGTAAAATTATAAGTGTTTCCTAAACCAACATCTACAAGTTGAAAAGTTTTTCCTTTTAATGTTGTTAAATCATCTAAATAATTTTGTGCCATTTGTCTTAACACATAATTTTTATTGTTATTTACTCCAGTGTATTGATATAAATCGATTGCTACTGATGAAGCACCAACCGTTAATGCTAATGCTGATGTCCCTGGCGCTCCAAGTGAGTACATGCTATCGCCACTATTTCCTGCTGCAACTACTGTAGTCACACCACTAATTACCGCGTTATTTACTGCTACCGAAGTTGGAAATAATGGATCATTGATTGTTGCACCTAAAGACATATTTATAACATCCATTCCGTCATTTACAGCTTTATCAAGTGCAGCTATTATTCCATCGCTGTCACCACCCCCGTATGGACCAAGAACTCTATATGCATATATATCTGCATCAGGTGCTACGCCTACCTTTTTATATTCACTATCTGCCACTCCTTGTCCGGCAATTATTCCAGCTACATGTGTGCCATGCTCAGTATAATAAGCTGATGTTCCATCAAATTCTGGCTCTCCTGATTTTTTCCAATCTTCATATGTTGTTTCCATCGGATCATTATCATTGTCTATAAAGTCGTATCCACCCTTATAAGCGCCTTTTAAATCCGGGTGGTTATAATCAATACCAGTATCTAAAATACCGATTTTTATGCCTTTCCCTGTAAATCCTTCAGCATGTAAGCGATCTAATCCATCATATGGCGAGTAATTTGCAATGTTTGATTCATCTTTTTTAAGTGAACCACTTTTGTCATCTTCAGGGGGTGGATTAATGGTAAATGTTTGATTACTCCAAACTTTCTTTACCGCTTTCGATTTTAATAGTTTACTAATTTGATTAGCTGGTAAACTCATTGACACACCATTAAATGCATTTTTATATTTACGTTTAATCTTAAAATCTACTTTTTTATTGTTATCAGCTAACTGTTGAATATCTTGTTTAAATGTTTCGTGATCATGTTCTACTAAATTACTCGCTACAGCTTCAGACAGTTCTTTACCTTGAATACTAGCTTCGATTCTAGCAATTTTAGCCGGTTTATTAACAAACTCAACTATGACTGAAGTTTGCACTGCTGATGATAAATTAATATCTGAAGAAATTTTAAGTCCAGTTTCATCTGTTGTTGATAATTGGTGTAAAGCTGCTCTTTGAGCTGAAGTTAAATTTGCAAGTAGATTATCTACTTTTGAGTAACTATCTGCCTTTGTCACAACTGAATTTTTACCAATTGAACCAAAAACTACGCTAGTTGATAAAGCCAATATTGTTAACCCTTTTATAAACTTATGTTTTTGCACATGCTTATTCATTGTCTTCCTCCAAGATCATTTAGGATAAATAGAGACATTCCTTTTTCTTTAAAATACTCTTAAAAAAAGAAAAGCCAATTATCGACTTTTCTTTCTTTTATTAAATTCCTAACTCTTTTAATATGTCTTCTAATGATTTGCCTTTATATTTGTTAAGAGGTTTAGGCGCATTATCAACTGATTTATTTTGCAGTAAGTAGTTCTTCTGAACAAATTTCATATCATTTACATCAACTGTACCGTCAAAATTAATATCTGCACTTCGCTTGTTAGTTCCCCAATATGTCTGAATAGCCAATGCATCCAAAATATCAATAACTTGATCCTGGTTTACATCACCTGCTACAAGATCAGGTGCAGTGATATATTGATTTTTTGCATAGACTGTTCCGTTATATTCATAGCCAATATTTGTTCTAATCTTCGTTAAAAAATGACCTGGAACATTAAATTCAATCGTAAATAAGTCCTTACTTAAGGGAATTTTATCAAAAGCATATCTTCCATAAGTATCAATCGGTGCATTGTATTTTGTTCCATTTGAGTCATAAATGTTTACTGTTGCCCCAACTTTATCCCAATCTCTTGTACCAGGATATCCTCCGTTTTCAGGGTCACCTTCATAAAATCCCTGAGGATTAACAGATCCGTTTGCTCTAGAAAGTTTCGGGAATACTTTAAAACTATATCCACCGTTTAATACTTCTAAGTTTTCATTACTAGCGTTTATGACATTTACTGTTGGATTAATGGTTCCGCCTGTGTAAAATTCTTTTTCTTGAACTTTTAATGTTACCTCTGCAACTTCAGAGTGATCAAACTGACCACTAGGCTCATTAAAGTTAACGGTCATATCATCACCTTTAACGTCAATTGAAGCTTTGCTTGCATAATTGTCAGTAAGTTTTGCGTCAACTAACTGCACACTTTTCATTCCAAAATAATCACCAAAAGTCCATTTCACATTTTTAATATTATTTAAATTATCCAAATAAATTTTAGCTTTCACTGTATCTCCCGCTGTTGCCGTAACTACACCACTTTTAGCATAAGTAACAGGTGTGCCTTCTTTCACAAAGTAATACTGCTTTGATTCTTTGTTACCAGCCATATCATAACCATCAAATCGAAGAGGTAACACATTTAAGGATTCATCTATAGCGATTTCATCTTTATATTTGCCTTCAGCATCCATTGGGATTGGTGAAGAAGGGAAAGCCCACTCACCATAATAATAAACGAGCGAATTTGACGATTGGTCAATCGAAATTCCTTGATTCTTCATTTCGTCAACCTTTGAATCTTGAATCTGAATCTCAAATGGGTATGTTTTTTGACCTGGTTTATACTCAATAAATGGAGATGAATCATCAAGTGAGCTTTTAAATGTAGGCGTGTCTAAATCAATAAACAAGTCTTCAGTTTCGATGAATTCTTTTCCAGAAAAACTAGTGCCAATGAAAATTAATTTATACTGTCCTGGTTGAATATCGCTTGTTTCATCTGAGATTGGCTGTTTTGAGTTTCCTGTAAATTTATAATACTGTCCATTAAATGCGATTAAGTTATAATCAACATTGTCATATGCATATGTTAAATCGACCGTACCAACAAACCCAAGATCTTTACCAGTTTTAGTATCTTTTAGGACAATATCCATCTTATCCATTGGAGATCGCAAGTTAAATTTAGTATAGATCCATTGAGCTCTCATAAAATCCCATCCACCTTGATTTAATTGGTCAGGAGAATAAGCTGGATTTAAAACTTCCATGGTATTAAACCCTTCTTCAGATGTTCGTACACTAAATGGAATTCGATATACTTCTGATGAATTAGCATTATTGGTTAATGTAATATACCCTTCATAAATTCCTTTTTTTGCCTCTTTAGGAACGGTCATTCTTGCATTAATTGTTTTTGATCCATTGCCATTTATATCGATTTTATTTGGAATATTTAACTCTACCCCATTGTCTTTTAAACTGTTTGAGCCTTTCGTTTCGCTAATTGATAGAGTAAATGATTTTTTTACATTTTTATTGTTTTCGATTTTAATTGATTTTGAAACATTAATTTTGCCATCTTCATAATGATTGTCAAAGCTAAGGCCACCAGTAAATTCTTTCACCTTCATTAAGCGTTCTGCTCCTGGTACATAGGCCTTATCCTTGATTTTAAGAATTAGATCACTATGTATAGCCTGGTAAGGATCTACTCGTCCAGCACCTACTTCAAAAACACTATAATCACCATTTAGTGGATCAGCTGTATTCATCAAAATCGATTTAATATCTTCAGGTTGTAACTTAGGATTCGCTTGTAGCATTAAAGCGGCAACACCAGCTGTAAATGGAGTAGCCATTGATGTACCTGAATACCTTGAATAAGCGTATTGATAATTATCATGATCTTTTGGATTAATCATATAAGAAGGAACAGTTGATAGAACACTTACCCCTGGAGCAGTAATTTCAGGCTTCATATCAAAAGTTTGTCTTGCAGGTCCTCTTGAACTGAAATCAGCTAAATGATCTCCTTCAGTCTGTTTTTCCGAATAATTTGAGAAACTGATTGTGTTCTTTCCAGCTGCTAACATGGACCTAACTTTTTCTCCATCATTTTTTGTTAAAGAAAATGATTGTACATAGTTAACAGACTCTCCAAGATTTACCTCGATTTGACCATCAATATTATTTGTAATTAAAACCCCTACTGCACCTTTTTCTTTTGCGTTCATTATTTTTTCATCAAAGGTAATATCCCCTCGATTAATAAGTGCAATTTTTCCATTTAAATCTTTATCTGCAAAGTCAGATGCATAACCTAATCCAACATCCACTATCTCATAAGACTTACCAACTAGATTTTTAAATTGTTCATCGTAATGTCGGGCCATTCCTACTAATTCAATTGATGATTCACTTCCTATTTTCCCATTCAAAGTTGATTCTTGTATTGGAACATCACTTGCTCCTACAGTCAAAGCAAGTGCAGCTGATCCAGGTGAGCCTAAAGAATAAGCCCCCGGTCCTTCATTACCCGCTGCTACAACTGCAGTAACTCCATTTAGTACCGCATAATTAATGGCTGTACTAGTTGGAAAATACGGATCATTTACTGCTGCTCCTAATGACAAATTAATGACATCCATTCCATCATGTACTGCTCTTTCAATCCCCTCAATAACGGCTTCAGTAGTACCAGAACCATATGGGCCGAGCACGCGATAAGCATATAAATCTACATCAGGAGCTACTCCTTCAACAGTAATTTTATCGTTAGTACTCTGACCAGCTATCGTACCTGCTACATGTGTACCATGTGAGGTGTAATAAGTTGAACCATTTATTTCTGGATAACCAGAAGCTTGCCAATCTTTATAAGTTGTCTCCATTGGATCATTATCTTGATCAACAACATCGTAACCACCTTTGTATGCTTTCTTTAAATCAGGGTGGTTATAATCGATTCCTGTATCAATTACCCCTACTTTTATGCCCTTACCAGTAATACCTTCTTTATGTAATTTATCAATCTTTAAATAAGAAAGGCTCTCAACCGAAGTGTTTCCACTAGTAGTCGTACTTTTAGTTTCCACATTTTGAATAGGATCGACCTTGTATTCAACATTCTTATAGACAGCTTTCACAACTTTAGAAGACAACAGCTGTTTAATTTGATTTGCTGGCAGTTTCATTGCAACACCATTTAAAACAGTATTAAAATTTGTTGTAATTTGATGATTTACTTTTTTACTTTTTGAAGTAGGAAAAATGGTTTGAATATCTTTTTTAAACTGTTCGTGTTCTTGTAAAACTTTCTCATCCGCTTGTTCTTTTGATAGTTTTTTACCCGCTAACTCAGCATCAATTAATGCAACTTTTGAAGGTTTTGATTGAAATTGAACGATAACAGATACTTCATTATCTTTTTTTAGTTCATCTTTTTTAAAACCGACTAATCCGGTTTGCTCATTAAATTCTATTTTATTTAAAGCATTTCTTTGCTCAGCAGTTAAAGAAGAAAGTACATCTTCAGCTTTTATCTCTGCAGCTTTAGCCACTGTATTGAAAGGATGATTCACTGCAGGAAATATCATGCCTAAAGTTAAGGAAATAGCTGCTGCTTGTTTAATGAGTTTATTGTTCTTCATTCGACACCATCTTTCTTAAATTTTCAATAAACGATCGTATAATATTCCTTTCTAAATTTTCAGAAAAATATTTATAAATTTATGATAAATTACTTAAATAGTCACCAGCAATGGGGGTTATTGATTCTAGAAATCTCCTACTTTAGTAACAAAAAGACTTAAATAGAGGAATGATTCAGAAGAAAAATAACCGAAGTGAGTCGAACTTATTTATTAAAATGGGGTTATTACCAAATAAGATGATATTTTTTTAAGAAGTAGTTGCATATAAACATAAAAATTATAAAATTGGCCCCACTTAGCGTACAATTACCTGCAAAAAAATATATATTTTTAAACATGAAAAAAGCCTTGCATTCTAATACAAGACTTTTAATTAAATCTATTTTTTTAAACAAGCTCATTGTTTTTCCTGAATCTATTTACAATTGACTGGGTGAACTGATTAGCTCGTTCAACATCGCCTTTTTTGAAATAGTAATCAAACAATTTAATTTCATATGTTTCTGTGGCAAGCTCATAACCCTTTTTCTTAAAAAATGGATACGCAGCTGACTCTAAATAATCATAATATTCGTCTTTCAAATTTTGAATTTTAAATACATGTAACTGAAAATAATGTAAATACATTGTATCATTTAACTTCTTAGCTAAAGAAAGTCCTTCATGTGCTACTTTTAGCAAATCTGTTTCAGATTGTAGGCCTAACTTTGTAGCAGTGTTTAGATAACCTTCTAATGTTACTAGATAATGTGGATGACTAGGATCACGTAGCATCAAAGACTGACTATAATTTTCGAATGCTTTTTCGTAGTACCCATTTCGAAATAGTTGATAAGCATAGTTATGAAGAAGTTTTGCCTTTTGATCAATTAATCCTAAATTATCTGCCATTTCTATTAATCTTGGGTAACCAGAATCCTTTGTATCAAAAATTTCTTCTTGTTCAACTTGAATTAGCATTAGCATTTCCGTTTCAAGTATTCTATTAAAGCTGTTTGCACTCGTAAAAAATTGAAGTGCTTTATTAGCATAATGATAAGCTAGTATGCGGGAATTCATACACATATAAGCAACAGCTAAATCATAATAATATTCAGGATTATTATAATAAGTTAGATTAATTTTCTTTAAATAAGAAATTGCTAGATTATATTCACCCTGATAATCGAGGTAAAACTTCCCTTTAATATGAAATAGCATGTTTTGATCATATAGAGAAAGTTCTCGCCAACAGTCCATTTCCTCTATCAAAGATTTAACAATCTTACTTTCTCCAATTAATAAATAATATCTAGTTAAAATTAACGTGTATGATTGATAGAAATCAGGAATTTTTAATAGATTAATTCCTTCTAGCTTAGTTTTTATACTAGTTGCCTTTGCATTTAGCTTTAAAATAATCGAATCATGCCATTCTTTTAATAATGAATCCAAGCTTAAGTATGTATCAATCTCTTCTTGCATATCGATTCGTAGTCTTTTAGCTAACAACTCGATTGTTTCTTCTGATACTTCTGTAATACCACGTTCAATTTTGCTAACATGGGTACTTGAACAAATTTGGTTCCCTAAATCCGATTGCCTTAATCCTTGAAGTTCACGGTAAAATTTAATGATTTTCCCTTGGATCATGTTTTTCTCCCCTTGCTTTCTCCTCCTACGAGTATTTAACGTGATAAAACAATTTCTCCCTATAACTTTCCTGTACTAAATCGTTTTATTTTATTTATATCACTATTTTTATCTTTTTCAATAACATTATTTAACTCTTACTAAATTTCATATTGCCTATCCCCCGAATAGTAGAAAATATCGCATTAAAAATAGAAAAACCCCAAAACAGATTGTTACTTTTCTAACCTATTTAAAACAATAAAAGGCAATATTCCCTTACCTTAATACATTTCCCACAAGAATGTTAGGTTAATAGTCCTTACAGAAACCCCATTTGTAATCTATTAATCTGATTATTAACATTAATACCGTAGAAATTTTTCGAAAATTTAGAATGTGTTTTTTCGGAATTTTTTTAATTACATAATGAAAAGAGGAAAACTATGAACAAGAAAGAACAAAGATGGCTTAGTCAAACAGTAAAAAAATCAACCCCCATTGTATTATCATTAGGGCTAATCCTTCCGTCGACACACTCTGGCTTGACAAAAGCAGCTGCTAAAACCAAAAGTAATACAGAAATCAATGCAGAAAAAATTCTTGCCTCCTTAACGGATGAACAACGAGCAGCATTACAAAAGTCTGAAGCAAAGGAACTATATGGACTTCAAGGGTTTGATGAGAAAGAACTAAAAGAAGACAAAGAGATTTCTGTTATCGTTCAGTTTAAATCAAAGCCAGAACATGTAGCTGTTGTTGATGCTGCTTTAGATGGAAAATCGTTAACAAGAGATGTAGCACAAAGCAAGGTCGATCAAGATCATTCCACATTCTTAAATGATCTCAAACAAATCTTTCCTGCTAAAGCTGGTATGCAACGATCTCTTCCCTCAACTGGAAAAGGTTTAAATATGGTAGAAACACCCTACCAAATCAAGCGTTCCTTCAAAACTTCCTATAATGGAGTTTCTATGACGCTACCAGCAAACCAAGTTGAATCACTTATGCAGTCAGATGTTGTTCAAGCAATTTACAAAGATACAACATTTACAATTGAACCACCTTCTATTGCAGAATCTAATGGAAAACCTGTTAAATCGGATAAACCGGAGTCAACTGTGACAGGAGATCCTGTTTCATTCTTAGGTGTAGACAAGCTACACGAAGAAGGTATCACAGGTAAGGGCGTCAAAGTAGCTGTCATCGATACAGGAATTGACTACAATCATCCTGATCTCAAAGATGCTTACAAAGGCGGCTATGACTTTGTAAATAATGACAGTGATCCGATGGAAACGACATATGAGGATTGGAAAAAATCAGGATCTCCTGAGTTTGCTGGAAATGGTTCAGCCTATTACACCGAACATGGTACTCATGTATCTGGTACAATCGCCTCACAAGCGAAAAGTAATAGTGAGGTTTCCGTCACAGGAATTGCTCCAGACGCTGACTTATATGTTTACCGCGTACTTGGTCCATACGGTTCGGGCACTTCCTCTAATATTATAGCTGCAATCGACCAAGCAGTAATATCAGGAATGGATGTTATGAATCTTTCATTAGGTGCTGCCCTTAATGATCCATACTTTCCAACTAGTACAGCGATTAACTATGCTGTTTTAAGTGGCGTAACCGCAGTAATTGCAGCTGGAAACTCTGGACCTGGGTTCTATACTTTAGGGTCTCCTGGAGCGGCGGCTTTAGCACTTACTGTTGGTGCAAGTGATATTTCAATGCCAATTACAACCATGAAGGGTAACGTTGCATCTGGATCATCGATTGACCTACAAACGATGGCGAGAAGTTTTTCTGATGATCTCACAACATTCAAAGGAAAAAGTTTTGAAATGGTTGATGTTGGTTTAGGTAGTGATGATGACTATATCAATAAAGATGTAACAGGCAAAATCGCTTTAGTCGAAAGAGGTACCTATGCACTGGCATATAAGATTAAGTTTGCAAAAAAACATGGGGCGAAAGCAGTTCTCCTATATAACAATGTTGAAGGCCATATTGGGGCTTATCTTGGCGAAGCAAGTGACTTTATTCCTACTTTCTCAGTAACACAACAAGACGGGCAAGCTTTAAAGACGCAAGTTGCTGGAGGTAACAATAAATTTACCTTTACTGATGTATCTGTTACCGAAACAGAAGGAGATAAGCTAGCGGATTTTAGTTCTCGTGGACCTTCATTAGCCAACTTCGATGTAAAACCAGAAGTTGTCGCACCAGGTGTAAGTGTTCTTTCCACTGTACCTGCTTATATTACTAACACAAGTACACCTACTGATTACTCAAGTGCCTATGCTCGAATGAGTGGAACATCTATGGCGACACCTCATGTAGCAGGTATAGCAGCCTTAATGTTACAAGCTAATCCAAATCTGCAACCTGAAGATATTAAGACTCTTTTAATGAATACTGCGGATCCACTAAATGGAGACTATCTTCCTTATGAACAAGGAGCAGGTCGAGTAGATCCAAATGAAGCGATTCATCCGAAAATGGAAGTTCAAGTTAAAGATGAAACCCTCATTCCATTCGGAGAAGAAATGGTCAAAATTGACGAAAAGACGGGCGGAATTAGCTTTGGTGAACTTTATACAGGTGAGGATCTTTCAATTAATAAAAAAATGACTTTGCAAAACTTAGAAAAAGAAAATAAAAAGTTAACTGCAACTGTTCATTTTCAAAAGATAAAAGGTACTTCTGACCCAACTACTAGCGGAATAAAATTAGCCGTAGACCCAGTGATTCAAGTCAAGAAAAACGAAACTAAAAATGTAAACGTATCGCTTACTTTTCCGAAAACAGCAAAAGAAGGCGTCTATACTGGTTATATTATTTTAACGAACCAAAAAGATAAAAATGAGCAATATCGAATTCCTTTTAGTATACGAGCAGTAGAGGAAGGCTTTTATGGATATGCCCTCAATAAAGCTACAACAACTTTAGAATATCGAATTTCGCAAACAGAACCGATGGGAATGGCTTCAGGTACTGTTGCGCCTGTACTAACTTTTAATATGAAAACACCTATGAAAAAAATGGATATCGTTTGGCAAGATGGAAAAACCGGTCAAGATCTAGGTTATGCTACTTCATTGGATCTATCATATTTTAACACTAATACACAGATTATTTCCCCCTTAGGTATACTTGGTAGCTATTATCCATTTACTGGTGATCCTGATCATCCGATTTCTGCCATTGCTCAAAACGCAAAACCAGGTTACTACAAGATAAAGCTGATTTCGACCAATGCGACAGGTAAAACCTTTACCGGTTATCTTGATCTTTATGTAGATATTGAACAACCGGAAGTGACAACTTCTTTAGATCAAGAATCACCATTTCACGAATACAAACCTGGACAAGAAACGTATCCTTTTTCGATGCAAATTACTGATCCACAGGTGAAGGAAATGCAAGATGCTGGGATGGAAGTAGATTTATCGGATACTACTTTGCAATATAGTTTAAACAATTCAATTCCAATGTTTGTTCATATGGATAAAGATGGGAAGTTTTCTGAAGACATTGTGATGCATCCAGAAATACCAGTTCAAAGTTTCACGGTTAAAGGTAGAGATGTTGCTGTAAATAGTCCAGTAGATAAAAACTATTATTTTATTAAAGAGGGTACACCAAACGCATATATCACTAGCCCAATAAAAGAAGTAACGATGGGTGATACCGTAAAGGCAACTCTGAAATTAGATAATATTTCATCCCTATCATCTGCTAGTTGGACTTTCGCAAATCTAGATAAAAACTTTGAGATTGTCGATGCCAAACCAAATGCAGAGTTAAGCCAATATGGAGAAGCAAAAGTGACTCTTACGAATTCAAGTAGTCCAACTGTACAATTGGATCTACCATCATCAACTCAAATAAATGACAAAGTTGCTGCGGTCGATCTTACTCTAAAAGTGAAAGATTCTGTCTTTACTACTTCTGTCAAACTAGATCCTACTGTATCGATTATCAATTCAGAAGGAACTACTAATTTAATTAAAGCTGGATATACGTGGGGGTTATTATCTTCCTTCTCTGAACTTGAAGGTCCGCTTAATGCTGAAGGTTTTTTACTTCCAGGTACAACAAATAAATATAAAAATGTAGATTGGCCAAACTCGGGTGCATCCATTAAACTAACACAATCAAATTGTAACGTATTTGATATTACACCGAATTTAGTGAAGGATGTCAACCGCTTCTCAATTTCAAAATTACCACTAACTGGTGATTCATGGAAATGGGAATTCACTTTACCAGGTCACTTTATGGTCAAAATTCCGATGATGTCTGGTTTTGAATACAATGGTACTCTGTATGGTCAACAAAAGAAACTTGCAAGCTCCTACTTTATTAAACAGGCTGTTGCAGGAGATGTAAATCAAGATAATGTGATTGATGTTCTAGATGCACTATACATCCAAACATATTGGGGCACGAGCAAACGAGAAGCCGATATTAATTTTGATGGAAAAGTTGATGTGAATGATCTGAGTTTTGTAGAAAAGAATTATCTGAAACAAAATCAATATGTAGAGAATGCACCTGAACCTCTAAAACAATATAAATCTGCTACTTTAGAAAGTATTAAAATTGCTTTAGGCGTACAATAATCTATCTTTCTTATATTTCCAATACTATTACGATCGATTTTAAACTACAAAAGCCCCCTGTACTATTCGGGGGGCTTTTCAGTGCGTTGCTATATATTGTTATCAATACTGAAAAAGTTCGAACACTAAGTAAACTTCGTTGGAAAAGTAGTATATTTTATTGTTATGACTGAGGTATTACTAATATATCTCTACTATTCATTACGGACATATTGTCACACTCAGAATTTATTTCTTATAATCAAGAAATTTGTAGATATTTCCCGGGAATTTGTAAAAATTTGAAATAAAATAAATAAAATGAAATGAAATAAAATCTACTATTCAAAAGCATTATATTTATCGTATCGCTTTCTTTACCACATATTTTTAAATAAAGTATTAAGACATTGGATTTAATTACAAGTTGTATCTGCCAGCTATACGAATCAAAAAAGCCGATACACCTTTACTTATGTATCGACCTTTAAGTACTTATTAAAATAAGCAATTTCAATTGTTCTTAATTCATTTTTACAAGATTAGCATAAAAAGATTTTAATAGGCCCCTTATTTTCTAAATAATGAGAAAAGCCATCCCCATTTTTCTTTAGGCTTTTGTATCACAACTTCTAAACGTCTATTAAAATCTTCTTGTGAACGCCATTCTTTTTTCTGTTCTTCACGCATGTTTTGTATTTCTTCTTGAAAAAAATCAATTTTTTGTTTTTCTTGCTCCAATAATGTTTCGTATTGGATCTTTTGTTGTTCTGCTAATTTTTCAATTTTGATATAAGTTTTTTGGGATGAATTTCCAATATTTGCACTTATATCATGATGATCTTGTTGGAGCCTGGATACTGCAGTTTTAAGTTCTGACATATCATTTTTTAGTTGAACATTCATTTCACGTGCAGCTGCGAGTTCACCAACTAAAAATCTTAAAAACTCTTTTAATTGATTTGGATCATGTGGTAAATTTTCATATGTATCGGATATCGCAATCTGTGTTTGATCGAAACCTTCTAATCTTTCTTTTTGTTGAAATACGAGGTCTTTTGCAGTATCTTCCAGGGGCTTATCTGTATCGCGTAACGCTATAAGCACTTTAATGTCGGATTGAACAAATATACGCCGATCGCCATCTTTCAAGAACTCATATCCATTGCGCTCTAAGATTAGGCCATACTTTCGAACAGTAGGCGTTGCAATCCCCAGTTCTTCTGCTACTTCCTTGGAAGAAAAAGCTCGTTCATTCGGTTGTATATCACTTCGCATAACGGACCCCCTTTTTAACAAATATGAAGGATTTTTAGGCATATTGCAACATATATCACTCTGTGATACAAAGAAACAAGTGGAGATTTCCGACTTCAATAGTTTTGAGAGTAGCGCTCTTATCAAAACATTTTCCAATAAAAAAGTTGGAAACGGCAAAAGTTACGATTTGAACATTTGCTCCATGAATTGTTCTACAAGTAAATCTTAGAAAAGCGATATGAACGACTTATGAACAACTCATTGCAGAAAAATTACAACACCAGCAAAATGTATACTTTTGTTCTGATTCTTTACAAAAAAATGACTCCCAACTTTTATAAGACAGGAGCCGACTAATTTAGCTTTAACATAAGGCAATCTATATCGTTTTAAAAGCTTGTTTAAAACCTTCAATTCCACCATAATCTATTAGACCGACATTACCACAATTTAAACATTTAAACGGAATCGTTCCACCAAGTCCCATTGTTTGTGATAAATAAGGTTTATCACTTACCACTTCATACGATTTAATTTTATCAGCCAATTCACCAACGCCATTTGGATAATATTTTCCGTAAGACTGAACAGCACCTTTATTACCACAATTAAGACAACTTACATTTTCCTGGACAGTGTATAACTCAACAGACTTCTTCAATCCGTTCTCTCCTTTTTGTATAAAGTAGTCTTTTTTATTTTAACTGAATAACCGCTTTACCTAAATAGGTTATTAAAAATATATACTAATTAATACTTAATCATCTAGAGCTATTAAAATGATAGTGAAATCCCCTAAAAAAACCCCTTTTCTCACTTAAGAAAACTAGGGGATAAACTCATTATATTAAACTTAACATTAATTTGAACTTAAGGCACCAACTACCGGATGTGGTACATACGGCTCTTCCAAATACGCAACATCCTCGGCCGTTAACTTAACCGACAATGCCCCTACTGAATCCTCAAGATGAGAAATTTTAGTAGCACCAATAATAGGAGCAGCAACTGGTTCTTTATGTAGTAACCAAGCAAGTGCAATTTGCGATCTTGATACTCCTAGTTTTTCAGCAATCTCTGCAACACGCTCCACAACAAGTCGGTCTGTATTTTCAGTTGCACCGTATTTAGATTTTTGAGTTTCATCAGTTTCAGATCTTAGCGTCGTATTTGACCAGTCACGAGTCAATCTTCCTGATGCAAGTGGGCTATATGGAATTACGCCAATTTTTTCTTCTTTACATAGGGGTAACATCTCTCTTTCCTCTTCACGGTATATGAGGTTGAGATGATTTTGCATCGATACAAATTTGGTCCATCCATTTTTATCAGCAACATGTAGAGCCTTCAAAAACTGCCATGCATACATAGCGGAAGCACCGATATATCTTACCTTTCCAGCTTTCACTAAATCATGAAGTGCTTCCATTGTTTCTTCAATTGGAGTATTATAATCCCAGCGATGTATTTGGTATAAGTCCACATAATCTGTTCCAAGGCGTTTAAGACTTTTATCAATTTCGCTCATAATATGTTTTCGGGAAAGTCCTGAGCCGTTAGGACCTTTATGCATAGGGAAATAAACCTTCGTTGCAAGGACAATTTCATCTCTATTGGCATAATCTTTTAAAGCCCGCCCTAAAAATTCTTCACTAGTTCCGTCTGAGTAGACATTGGCCGTATCAAAAAAATTGATTCCTAAGTCCAGTGCTTTTTTAATGATTGTACGACTACTTTCCTCATCGATTACCCATGGATGAATCCATCGTTTTGCATCCCCAAATCCCATACATCCAAGGCAAAGTCTAGATATTTCTAATCCCGTATTCCCAAGCTTTGTATATTCCATTTCAAAATCCTCACTTTCAGAAATATGTAATCTATTAATCTTAAAAAGTACAATTAATAATGCTCTTTAAACTAAACTATACCTGGACTAATTCACTAAAATTATGATTGATAATCTCTACTAATTTAAATTCCCTGTTCTCATATTCAAACTTCAAAATGCAACAATTTCCTATCCGATCTTGTTGTGTAATAGAGCTAGTATGTTCCCAGCACCTCATAAAATTTCTCAATGCTGCTCCATGAGAAACAGCTAATACCACTTCATTATCTTCTTCCATTATTTTTTGACATGTAGTAGCAATTCTTTGTTGCAATTCTTTTTGGTCTTCTCCGCCAAACTTAACAAAAAAGTCACCATAAGGCAGCGTTGGATTTAAATCTTCACTTTCACCTTCAAACGTTCCGAAATTCCATTCTTTTAATCCTTTTAATCTTGTATACGGCAATTCCGTCACGATCTCTAACGTATCACTCGCTCTTTCTGAAGTGGAACAATAGGCATGGTCGAAAATAATATTTTGTTCTTTAAAGTATTTCGCAGCAGTCTCTGCCTGTTTAATTCCTAATTCTGTTAGAGGTGAATCACACCAACCTTGAATCTTCCTTCTTTTATTAAATAATGTTTGCCCATGTCTCATTAAATAAAAAGTCTTTTTCATTTGTATCCCCCTTTTTGAATCTTAAAAGCACATTTTAAAAATCAAGTGGTACGAATTCATTTGACCTTTTTTTAGCCTCAAAACTTAATTACAACTTACAATCTTATATTATCAATATATTAATTTTAATCGTTAGCATATTCCTCTCAAATAATTGCCTATTACTCTTAAATCCTCGTAAAAAATTAACTTATAAATTATTCAAAAACCAAAAAAGCCCAAACCCACTTTATATTTAGGTTTGAGCCATTTCATTTCAAAGTAATTTCAAAGAGAATTCCTTAAGATGTTGCTGTTGTAGTGTATTTTTCTTCCAAAGTCTTCTTTAAAAATGAAGCTAATTCGAGCATTCCGTATTTTCCAGCTTTTTCTTCTGCATCTGAGTTATAGTTCGTATTTGTATTGATATCGTAAGTAAAAATTGTCCCTTCAGCATTTCTGATAAATTCGATTCCCGCAACTTGAACATTATTATTAGCTAGGACTTCTTTATATTTATTTATAATTTCGTCTTCAAAGCCTTCAATGATTTGGAACTTAGGCTTCTCTTCTACTTCTTCTCCTACTGGGCAGAATAAATCGCCAATTTGGCATGCATCAGCTGGGCATAGTTCAAATCCTTCCGAAGTATCTACTCTAACAGCATAGACAAAGTTTCCGCCTACAAACTCACAACGAGTGATGTAGCTTTCAGGTGATTGGATGTATTCTTGAATAAGTGTAATTCCATCGACTGGTTCTTCAAAAGTCGGTCCTTCTACATAAGCTTTTAAAGCCTCAATACTATGGAATAGCTGTACTCCTAAGCCTTTACCAGCACGATTATGCTTCGTAATAAATGACTGTCCAGCAAAGCTACTAGCTGCCTTAATAATGTTTTGTTTTCCAACTGCAGCGATCGTTTTAGGAGTCTTCACACCATACTTGTTTAGCTCTAAATATTGTAAAACCTTACTAACTTCTAACTTCAGGGCATTCGTTCCGTTTAATACCGTACGACCATGTGCTTCAAGCCAAGCTAAAACTTGCCCAGTAAATTCAGCTGCAAAACGATGATCCCGTGTATGAGAAGAAGCACTCATTCGACTATAAAAAATCCCTTCAGGTGGTTCTGTTGATAAATCCACCGTACCTTCGTCTAAATGCCATTCCTCATAAGGAACTCCAAGCTCCTCTAACCTTTTTGTTAAATGGATTGTCCACTCACTGTTTTCATGAATTACATATACCTTACTCATTTTAATAACCCCTTTCTAGCTTTTTATTAAACTACGTTTTTGTTCTACTAATGGCATAACCTGTTTTGAAAAGCGTTCCATTTCCTCTAGTTGAGGTGAAAATTGTAATAATAATAAGTCTAAGCCAGCTTCTTCATATTGTAAAATTCGGTCTGCAATTTGCTCTGGTGTTCCTACTAGATTTGGTCTAAGACCACGATTTGAAACTGAGTAATCTTGTAATTGAATTTGTTGTTCTAATTGTGATTTTGTAGTGAAGTCTTTAAAGCCAGCATAACCGCTTGAATCTTTTACAGTCGTAATTTTTTCTAGCTCAGCCAAAGCCTCTTCTTCTGTATCTCTACAAATAACATAAGCAGCCATACCGAAAGAACTTAATGGTGCATTGCCAGATTGTTCACGGCGTACCTTCATATCTGTTACTTTTTGATTAATTTCTTCAACTGTTCCACCGTGCATTACATATGCATCACATTTTTCAACAATTGTTTGCTTACCTTTTTCACTTTCACCACCTGCATAAAGTATAGGGTTTGGTCTTTGAACTGGTTTTGGAGCAAGCTTCGTATCCTTTAAGTCATAAAATTTCCCTGAATAATTGAACGTTTCTTCTGTCCATAAGCCTTTTAGGACATCAATAAACTCCTCTGTACGAGCATAACGCTCATCATGTTCTGTAAAAATACCGCCATATTGACGCGCTTCTTCCGCCCACCATGCAGAAACGACGTTTAGCGTAAAACGACCGTTACTGATTTGATCAATATTTGCAGCCATTTTTGCTGTTACTGCTGGATTATGAAAACCTGGACGAATCGCGGTCATAATTTCGATTTTTTCCGTCACTGCAGCAAGTGCCGCTGCTGTTGACCAAGCTTCAAGTGAATCATGCTCTGGTCCTTTAATATCGTTTAAATATAATTCAGCTATTAAAGTAGTCGAATATCCCCATTTTTCAGCAGATTGAATGACCTCTTTAGCATATTCAAAGGTTGGCGGCATACTTTCGTCTTCCACATTTCGTAACCAGCCTCCAAAAATCGGTAACCAAAAACCATATTTCATTTTTATTCTCTCCTTCACCATTAAAATTGTCTAGTTTTCACATCGATTAAGTTGGGTTTATTTTTAATGGAATTCTTCTCAAAACCGAAGTACTACGGATTACGGGTTAGGTTCAACCTCCTATGTAAATAAGAAAATAAAAAGCCTCTTTCATTCAGAAAGAGGCATCGGAAACAATTTGTTTTCGACTTATCTATCAGAATGATTTCATTCTGCAGGAAGTGGCACCGTTCCTTAATAAGGAGGTTGCCGGACGTCATAGGGCCTGATCCCTCGGTCACTCTCGATAAGTTTGTGTTATGTAATTTCATTAACTGAATCATAAATCCTAGTAAACGGATTGTCAATATAGGAATTTAAACATTTTTATTAAGATAGCGCTTTCATCATTGTATTTATTAGAAAAAATAAAATTTTATAATTATTTATCATAAAAAGGAATTAATATTATTACGAAGTATTAAATACATAGTTCCAGTTCCCTTTAGTTTAACTTCAGCTTTTACTAGAAATTCAAGGTTCAGATAAATTTGTTCCTACTTATTTATTTCCGTATTTTGCTTGAAAGTTTAACTCAAGTCTGTGAGGATCAACATTTGAATCCCGAAAATGTTCTAGAAATATATTATCTTCATCTTCTTGCTTTTTTACTAACTCATGAACCTTGTTTGCGTATGTTAATATCAAATCTCCGGTATATTTGTTAATCAAAAAAAAACCAACGAATCGTTGGGTTAGTTACATTACTTATAAATTATTAATTTCATTAGCAGTACGGACTCCTGATTCTATAGCCCCTTGTATCCACCCAGGATCAGAGGATGCATGTGCTCCACCAAAATGAATCCTTCCTTCAGGTGAACTAATGTATGGACCGAGTACTTTTTGTTGGTTTGGTTTATACATAACAAATGCTCCACCTGAGAATGAAAATTGCGTCCAGCTTTGCGAATAGCCTACTAAAAATTCTTTATAAACCACATCGCCAAAAATAACTGAAAGATTAGCTAATGCTTTATCAATGCGCGTATTATTTTTCATATTATCCCAAATTGCA
The DNA here is from genome assembly GCF_004138285.1 of Gottfriedia acidiceleris. Taxonomy (GTDB): domain Bacteria; phylum Bacillota; class Bacilli; order Bacillales; family Bacillaceae_G; genus Gottfriedia; species Gottfriedia acidiceleris_A. The sequence continues at coordinate 448,371 of NZ_SCFN01000004.1, forward strand.
GCATCGTCCCCCCAGGTGTAACTGGCTAAAATTACCCCTGTTTCTTTTCCAAAATCATGACTAGGGAAATAGGCAGACTTAATAGGTAAATCAGTTACTAATTTCCCACCAAACATACCAAACTTTTCCCAAAATTTCGTCCTGAACTGTATAGCAATCTTGGTTGATTCCGCGTAATGTAGTTCTCTTATAACTTTCCATTTTTTATAAGAAATAGACTCATATGGAAAAATTTCCACAAAGTTTAATAAAGAATAAGGGATTGTTGAAATAACATAATCACATTCATGTTGACTCTGCCTATTAAGTACTTCATTTTCAGAATAAATGATTACCCTTGTATCTTCTTGTATAATTTTACTTACTCTTTCATTAAGCATAATATTGTCTTTTAATTGAGGTAAAAATGCTCTTACAAGGAAGTCAGTCCCACCTGTAACTTCATATAATTTTAAGTTTGGTGTTAAAAGTACAAGTACTTCTCTTAGTATTGCAGTAAATGATAGTTCTGGAAAACCTTCTATACCGATCATTGTATTAATCATATCAATTGCCCCTGAAGAGAGAGAATTTCCAAAAGGATTAAATCTTAAAAAGTTTTCCATAGAGTAGTGATCAAACTTTTCAATAACAATATCCCAATTTTTTGTTGGATCCTGCCTTATAAACTCTACTAAAGGTCCAATTGCAGATTCGAGTAATTCTATAGCAGTTTTTCCTTTTTCATTTGGAGCCACAGGAAAGTTTAATATATCCGGATTCATTTCGTAACTTTTTTCATTTGTTAATACATTATTGACGTAAATTAAATCATTTGGAGTACTATTAATAAATTCATTTACTTTCAAATTAAATTTATTTATTAATGCAAATGTTAAATGGTGGATTGAAGGGATACGCATAGCACCAAGTTCTGTATACTGGTAGTCAAGAAATGGTTCTCTTTTTGTATAAATCCGTCCACCAATTCTGCGATTTGCCTCGATAATCGTAACTTGGTGCCCTGCTTCTTTCAAAAGTAATGCACTAACTAAACCAGATATACCTCCACCAATTATGGTTACTCGCTTTGGTGAATTTGTCTTAGCTAATCCATTTTGAATTATCTCAAGCATTTCCTCCATTGAAAGGGCTTCTCGAACCAAAGGATACCACCTCATTTTGAAAAAAAGATTATCTTATAAACACTATTCAATTTCGAGCGAATGTAGAATTTAAACATATATTTTGTTTATATCTAAAAAAAAGCTAATCTAAATTCTGTCCATTTAGCTGTTTAAATAAAAAACACAATGTAAAAGTTTCTTTAGTGAAAGCCGATTATCTCATTTAAATAAATAGTATTAAATCCTCGATTGGTTCAATAATAATTTTCGTACCTACCTCTTTCTAAGGAGATTAGTATGAATTTATTTGAGAAAGGAAGTAAATTTATAATGGGAGTATTAAGTGGAAATCCACAAAATAAGCCTTTACATTATGGAGAAGTTTACGGTCTATGGAGTCACCTAGCGGCTACTAAAGCAGGTGTAGATACTTACCAAGTTTATATTAACCATACTGGTGATGAAGAGTTAAGAGCATTTTTAAAACAAGTAATTGAAAATTCAATGAAACCTGCAATTAAAGAAATTGAAGAAGTACTTTTACATAATGATATTGCAGTCCCTCCTACTCCATCAGAACGACCAGAAGCCGATTTAGAACAAATTCCAGCTGGTGCTAGATTACAAGATGTTCAAATCGCTTACATGGTTGCAGCTGGAAATGCCGCTGGAGTATCAGCTGATGCTACATTAATGAGCCAATCAATTCGTGAAGATATTGGTACTATGTTTGCTAGTTTTGGTGCAAAAAAAGCAAAAGATGGCGCGGCATTGCTACAAATGATGAAAACAAAAGGTTGGTTAATTCCACCACCTCTTCACCTTGAAACAAAACAACAACAGCATTAAAAAAAATTGTCCACCTATAATTAGGTGGACTCTTTTTAATGTTCATAAAAAAAATGACAAAAGGGTTCGGAATAAGAGCATTCCGCCCCCCCTTTGTCGACAATCTGAGGATTCCAGGTGTTTGGTATCCTTTTACCTTTATTTAAATAAACTTAATGATGATTTTTTACACACCAGTCTCAGCGAATTTCTTAATACGTTCTCCGATCTCATCACGTACTTTTTGAAATACTGACCACTCTTGTCCAGCAGGATCATCAAATCCCCAATGTTCACGTTTTACTTTTGGAGGAGTTACCGGGCAAACTTCATTTGCATGACCACATAATGTAACAACTAAATCCGCACTGTTTAAAATGTCATTATTAATAATATCTGAAGTTTGATTACGTATATCTATTCCTACTTCATCCATCGCTTTAATTGCATTAGGGTTTACACCATGAGCTTCAATACCCGCTGATAAAACAGTCCATTCGTTTCCTAAATATTTTTTACCCCATGCTTCTGCCATTTGACTGCGGCAAGAGTTACCAGTGCATAAGAAGTAAATTGTTTTTTTATTGTCTGCCATACTTTGCTCCACCTTTGTTTATATTTATATTGTTGTTTCTTTTGCAAAATATTTTCTTCTTAACCAAAATGCTACATTAACTAAAGCAATCATTACAGGAACTTCAACTAGTGGACCAATAACTGCTGCAAAAGCCGCCCCAGAATTAATTCCAAAAACCCCTACTGCAACTGCAATTGCTAATTCAAAATTATTACTTCCAGCGGTGAAAGCTAAAGTCGTTGATACACCATAACTCGCCCCGGATTTCTTTCCTAAGAAGAACGATACAAAAAACATAATAATGAAATAAATTAATAAAGGAATTGCAATACGTACTACATCTAAAGGAAGTTCTACAATTACTTCTCCTTTTAATGAGAACATCACAATGATTGTAAACAGTAATGCGATTAGTGTTATCGGACTAATTTTAGGAATAAATTCTTTTTCATACCATTCCCTGCCCTTAGCTTTAACAAGAATTATTCTTGTAAATAGACCTGCTAAGAAAGGGATACCTAAATAAATGAAAACTGATTTCGCAACTTCTGACATTGTGATATCAATTGTCATTCCTTCTAACCCAAATATTTTTGGTAAAACAGTAACGAAAAAGTAAGCATATACAGAGAAGAATATCATTTGAAAAATTGAGTTAAATGCTACTAACCCAGCAGCATATTCTCGATCTCCATCAGCTAAATCGTTCCATACAATTACCATAGCAATACATCTAGCTAAACCAATCATTATTAATCCGACCATATACTCTGGATAATCTCTTAAAAAAATAATTGCTAATAAAAACATCAAAACTGGACCAATTAGCCAGTTTTGAATTAATGATAAGAATAATACTTTAACATCTTTAAATACTCTTCCAATTTCTTCGTATCTAACCTTAGCTAATGGTGGATACATCATTAAAATTAGCCCAACTGCTAAAGGTATTGAAGTAGTTCCAACTTGTAATTTATTCAGATTATCAACAAGACCTGGAGTTGAGATACCAAGAATAATCCCTAAAGCCATTGCCATAAATATCCATAATGTTAGATAACGATCTAGAAACCCTAAACGTTTCTTTTGTTTATTCAATTTGAAATCCCCCCTAACTCACAACACTTTTGTCTTACAGGACTGTTATTAATCAACTTTTCAATTAAATCATCTTGTGCAGGAGTATGCTCTAAAATGGTATGAATCATAGGATAATAAGTTGATTCTTTATTTAACGAATAGTAAACCCATTGACCTTTTTTTGTTTCATTAACAATTTGCCGATCTTTTAGTTTTCGTAAGTGTTGACTAATTGCTGGCTGACTCATTTCGAATGTTTCTGTAAACTCACATACACAACACTCTTGTTTATCTAGAATTGCAACCATAGTTAATCGCGTTTTATCACTAATTATTTTTAATACATTAGCAATATCTTCAACAGATCCTAAAATAGCCATCGTTTTTCTCCTTTTTTCTTAAGTTATATATAACTAAACACTTATATAAGTATGTACTTATATTAAGATGTTTTCAAGTGAAAAATCAATTGCAAATTCAAATAAATAGAAAATATATATGAGGTAAGATTATTATAAGAAGCATAAGATTCATTACACGAACCTTAGCTTTGTAATGAACGATTACTTGAAGAACTATTATGAGTATATAAAGAAAAAAGAGCTTGTTAAGAGCTCTTTTTCTATTAAAACCTTGCAATTTCTATGCAAATCGAAAAATAACGCTTAGTTATGAGGTAGGGTAAATTGCACAAATTTGAAATTGAAGAAGAAATCATAGAATTTCACCATTAATTAAACCCTACTTTTTTTTATTACGAAACAAGAAAAAGGTGCGTTGATACTAAATTTACACACCTTAATCCAAATTTTTATATTTTATAGCTATTTAGTTAGAATCTTTTTAACTAAATCAACAAATAAGTTTTTTTCTTCCTCTGAGAGATTTTTAATCTGTTTCAGATGAAGTGTATAAAAATATAGCGAAATAAATTATTAAACTTGAGACCCAGAATTTTAATTAGCAAACTAACCAAAAAAGAGGAAATATTCTCGGAAATTGAAAACGCTAATTATTACCAATCAATCCTTTTTCCATCTCTAAAAAATCCGCCGTTCGGTCCTTCAGAGCCCATCGTCACTAGCCAAAGCATCGACTCTGCTGCTTGCTTTGGAGTTCTTGGAGCAGATGATCCCCCCATATCTGAACTTACCCATCCCGGGTCGACCGCATTTATTTTGATATCTCCATTGATTTCTGCTGCTATCAAACGTGTCATACCGTTGAGGATAAATTTAGACAACTTATAAGCCCCTACTCCCGGATATGACATTTCACTACCCGCCCCATACTCTGAGGAAACATTAATAATTCTTCCATAACCTTGTTTTTCCATGAGACTTATAAAGGACCTAATGACATGGTATGCACCGTAAAAATTGGTGTCCATTGTCCTCTCTAGCATAGAAGGCTCCGAAGCTAATAGCTTTTCATTCTTATCTAAATACACGCCTGCGTTATTAATTAATACATCTAATCTTCCATATTGTTCATTTACTGTAATCGAAGCTTGATTAATACTCTCTTTATTGGCGACATCCATTTCCACACAAGAAACATCCAAATCTAACTCCTTAAGTTTTTGTACAGCTTTTTGACCTGTTTCTAAATCTCTACTTGCCAAAATGACCCTAAATCCTTTTAACGCCAAAAGCTTAACTAGCTCAAAACCAATTCCTCGATTCCCGCCTGTTACTAGTGCAACTTGTTTATCCTGAGACATTTTAATCCTCCATTTCTGCTCATTAAATCCCCTTATCTTAAATTCCTAATATAGATACTCCTTATGTGGAGAGTTGTTTTGTAGGACTAGATAGATAATTTCTTAGTAAAATAGTTACCAATCCTAGTATCGATGAAAGAATTCCCACAATCACAACATACTGTATACCCATTTCAGATATTAATAACCCACCTACAGCTGCACCGATTGTTGTTCCTATATTACAAGAAGATAAGATATTGGGGCTTTTGTTACTTAGTATTGAAAGTCCCTATTTTATTGCTTTTAAAAATATCTTCCGTTCCTGCTTCCAAAGCAGTCTTGTAATATGAACATTTATGATTGATTATTTCCATTGTTTTTTTTAATTCTTCCATCTGTGCTTCTACACTAGCTTTTCTTTCCAAAAACATGTCATATCTTAATTGTAAAGTGGTATCCCCGTCAGAACACCATTCAATGAAATTTTTAATTTCCTTAATTGGCATCCCAGTCGATTTCAGACATTCAATTACTTTTAAAGCTTCAATATCGGATTCTTTAAACACGCGTATTCCACTGCCTGTCCGTTCTACAAAAGGCATAAGGCCTTCTTTGTCATAGTATCGCAAAGCATATACTGTAAGATTCAATTCTTTTGCTACTTCGCCGATTGAATATGTTTTCAATATTTATCTCCCTTTCTTTAAGCTTTGACCTCGAGTTAACTCTATTATTATGAAAAGGATTTTATCATGTTATTTTTTTGATGTCACATTTAAAGAACGCAAAAAAATATAATTTAATCACTTGACCTAGAGTTAACTAGAGGGAATATCATGATGGTGCAAGAGAAAAAATCTATTGAATGCTTCAACCCTAGTGTTTAATTTGTTCTCTTGAAAAATATTTTTTTGGAAGTTTTATTATGATAACTGCAAAAGCACGAGCAGTAGATGGTCCTGACAAATCCTTTCGAGTTGCTGAAATCAAACGACGTGATCTTGATTTAAATGATGTTCTAATTGAAATTAAATATGCCGGAATATGCCATTCTGATATTCATACTGCACATGGAGAATGGGGTCATGTGCACTACCCACTTGTACCGGGACATGAGATTGCTGGAATAGTCACGGATGTAGGATCTGATGTCACGAAATACAAGGTTGGTGACAGAGTTGGAGTAGGATGTATGGTAGACTCATGTGGCGATTGTGAAAACTGTCGTAAAGGAGAAGAACAGTATTGTCTTAAAGGAAATACTCCTACTTATGCTGGTGTTGACAAATACGGCGAGCCAACTCAGGGTGGCTATTCAACCCACATAGTTGTAACGGAGGATTTCGTAGTTAGAATACCAGATAACATAGAACTTGATGCTGCTGCACCATTACTTTGTGCGGGTATTACTACATATTCGCCATTAAACCATTGGGGAGCAGGACCAGGTAAAAGGATAGCTGTAATTGGTATGGGCGGTCTTGGTCATATGGCAGTAAAAATCGCACATGCAATGGGTGCAGAGGTAACTGTTCTATCACAAACATTGAACAAAAGAGACGATGGCTTACAATTTGGAGCTAACCATTACTTTGCTACAAATGATTCAGAAACATTTGAAAAACTTGCGGGTACTTTCGACCTAATTATTAACACGGTAAGTGCAAAGATTAATTTGGATGACTATTTAAGGTTACTCACTCTTGATGGTACGTTAGTAAATGTCGGTGCTCCAGCAGAGCCGTTGTCACTAAGTGTTTTTTCACTTATAGGTCATCGTCGTTCATTTGCAGGTTCAATGATTGGAGGAATTCGTGAGACTCAGGAGATGTTAGATTTCTGTGGAAAACATAGCATTGTACCTAATATTGAAGTTATTACTGCCGATCAAATTGACGAAGCATACAAGCGAGTTTTAGCTTCTGATGTAAAGTATCGGTTTGTCATCGATCCTAGCACTATGTGAGGTGTGCGTTCTAATTATTAATTATATTTTTTCTGAGATGTCCTAAAAGCATTGCTTTTGTGGCATCTTTTTAATATGTAATGTCCCGTAACTATGTGGGCTTTTATAAGTAAAACTATCTATTAATAAGTTGGGATTGAACTACTGTTAGATATAGCTATTTAGGAAATGAATATTTGTCCAACTGTTCAACTTGGTTAAAAATAAGTATGTAGGAGGAAGTAATAATGATAAAAAATGAAGAAGTAAAAAATGGTGTCATATTCCCCGTTGGAGAAAAAAATGAAGCATACGCACAATTTTTTGTAGGACAAAGTTATCTTAAAACCTTAATTGCTGATCCAAAAGTGAATGTTGGTGTTGGGAACGTGACCTTTGAACCTGGTTGCAGAAATAATTGGCATATCCATCGTGATGGATTTCAAATTTTATTAGTAACCGGTGGAGAAGGTTGGTACCAAGAAGAAGGTAAACCTGCTCAATTCTTAAAGGCTGGTGATGTTATTGTCACTCACGATGGTGTGAAACACTGGCATGGTGCTGCAAAGGATAGTTGGTTTGAACACATTGCAATAACTGCAGGTACACCGGAGTGGTTGGAACCTGTTTCAGACGAAGAATATGAAACTTCAACTAAATAGATTCTAAAAACTAGCGCATCTAATCATGAATTCGATGCGTTTTTTTGTTTTATAATAAAAAAATAAATAACCTAAACTCTAAGATAACTAAATAAAAGAAAATGCATGGGATGTCTTCTCCTAAATCCTTTTCAAAGCAAAAAAAGTACAGACTGAAAGAATTCCCCAACCTGTACTTCTTCATTTTATTTCATTCGTTTTTTATATACTTTCATCGAAATCATATAAAACAAAATCCCAATTCCCACTAACCACAACACTGCTGTTACAATGACACCATAGTCAGGCTGCCCAGCTAAAATGGAACGCACACTTTCGGCAATTGGTGTCATTGGCTGATTTTCGGCAAAAGCTCGAAGCTTGCTACCCATATTATTTGTTGGAACAAAGGCAGAACTTACAAACATTAATCCCATTAGTAGATAAGAGAACACGTTCGCACCTTCATACGATTTTGACATTAGCCCGCATGCTACTGCAATCCAAGTGAAAGAAAATACGGTAAGCAGGATCATACCAAATGCTAATAGCCATTCTACAAAATTAGCATGAGGACGGAATCCCATAATAAAAGAAATGAGAATCACCGCAGCAACTGATAATAAGTTTAATAGTAAAGTTGAGATGACATGCCCTCCCAATATCGATGATTTGGAGATTGGCATGGAATGGAATCGATCAAAGATACCTCTAGTCATGTCAGTGTTCACTCGAACTGCTGTATAGGAAATCCCCATTCCAATACACATAAGCAGCACACCTGGAACGATAAAATTCACATAATCTACTTTATTCATTGTCATGGCACTACCGAAAATATAGACAAAAGCAAGCATAAGCATAATCGGCATAAGAATCGTTGTGATAATTGTGTCAATACTTCGAAGTGAATGCTTCATCACCCGACTGCTCATTGTAATTGTATCGCTGAAAAAATGGTTTCCACTCATTACAATTCTCCTTTCTTTCCGGTAACAGCGAGGAAAATTTCCTCAAGGTTCGGCTGTTTTTCCACATATTCCACTTTTTTAGGTGGAAGAATTGCTTTTAATTCATCCAATGTTCCTTGAACGAGAATCTTTCCATCATGTAAAATCGCAATGCGGTCAGCTAGTTGTTCGGCTTCTTCTAAATATTGGGTAGTGAGAAAAACGGTAATACCAGCTTTCGCCATATCACGAATCACTTCCCACAATGCTAAACGTGCTTCAGGGTCAAGTCCAACAGAAGGCTCATCAAGAAAAACAAGTTCAGGTGACCCAAGTACTGTCATTGCTAAATCCAAGCGTCGTTTCATACCGCCTGAATAAGTAGCAAGAGCTCGATTACCAGCTTCGACTAAGTCAAAGCGGCGTAGACTTTCTTCCACAGCTTCTTTCCGATTAGGCAAGTGGCGAAGTTTTGCTACTAGGTCGAGATTTTCGCGCCCTGTCAAAATATCATCTACTGCAACGTTTTGTCCGGTTAGACTGATTTTCTCACGTACTTGTTGTGGGTTTGTTTGTAGGTTTGCATTACAAACTTCAATTTCCCCCTTATCCGCTTGCAATAATGTAGTCAAAATTTTAATAATAGTTGTTTTACCGGCACCATTTGATCCAAGTAAAGCGAAGACACTGCCTTTTTCCACTTCAAAATCTACACCTTTGAGAACCTCAATTTCTTTGAAGGATTTTTTTAGCCCTTTCACTGAAATTGCTGTATTATTCATAATCCTTTCCCTCCCATATATGAAGTTGAAGGCGCGTTTCACTGCGTACTAGCGCCTGCAACTTGTTTTGTCTATATTGACTGACAATTAATCAGTTCTTACTAATAGCTAGTTTTCCAAAAAAGTATTTTAGTGGGGTGTTCAATGCTTATTTTTTCTTACTCACACGATCTAGAACGCTTTTGTTCAAATTATTGCGTAACTTATCATCCCATCTTTTCGCTTGATCAGTAAGTCCATTAGCAAATGCTGTCAAGTCTTCACCTGTCACTTCCAATACGTCTTTGCCATCTGCAGCACCAGCTTCAAACAAATCAATGAGATCATATTGGATTCTCAGCATATCCATGCCACTTCCAGAAGCGAAACTCCACATATAGTTGCAGATTGTTTTGTAGGCTTCTGAGTAGTTTCCTGGCAAAGCTTCCACACGCGCCATCATTTCTTTGTATTCTTTTTTGTCATCAAGTATCTTTTTGATAAAATTTATCATGATTTTTAGCCCCCTACCTTATTTTTTATTCGTCCATATTTTTACTTGCTGTTCTACTCTACTTTCAATGTCTTTTTTCAAATCTACTTGCTTTCCTAATATACTCGCCGATTCTCCATCTAGTTTTGAGAGAGTCATCAATTCGTCAGCAAATGCCGCCACGTCTTCACCAGTAACATCTAGTACATGCTTGCCTTCTGCTGAACTAGCTTCAAACAGTTCATACAAATTGATGATTTCTTCACCAAATCCATATCCGAAATTCCACATGTATTTTTGAATTTTTTTGAAAACAAATGCGTAATCTTTCGGAAGGGAATTTACTTTTTTCATAAATGCTTTGTATTCCTTCTTGCTTTCTAAATCGCCAATGATTAGCTCTATAAATTTCTTCATATTACTTCTCCCCTTTTAGGATATTTATTTTTGATGAAACAAAGTCCCATTTTTTCCAAAATTGCTGTAATTCCTCATGCCCAGCTTCGGTTAATGAATAAAACTTTCGAGGTGGACCCATTTCAGAACGTTTTTTCTCAATATTTACTAATTCTTTCTTTTCCAGCCTAATCAGAATCGTGTAGACTGTACCTTCGACAACCTCTGTAAAACCTAAATCATTAAGGAGGCGAGTAATCTCATAGCCGTAAGTATCACCTCGACTAATGATTTCCAGTACACAACCTTCCAACGAACCTTTAAGCATTTCTGTTAAATTTTCCATAGCATACACCTCCTTTAACTTTGGTTAAATTAGTTTTCAGTCAATTAGTAAAGGTAAACTGTAACGATAAGTAGCAGAGCACAATAATATTGAAATAGATAAAAGCACCTCTTTAAGCTATTTAGTATTACAGATATTCAGTATTACTTAGTACCCGATAAAAAAATATATCTAAATAGTCTATGGATCAAGGATTTCATATGATAATTTTTACTGAACTCTTTTCAACTATCTAGCATGACTGATATTCAGTGTTACTTAGTAATAGTATATTGTATTACTAAGTAGAGAAAATGTGAACCATTTTATAAAAAAATTTATAAATAATTTTCAACTATTTAGTATTACAGATATTTAGTATTACTTAGTACTGGTACAGTGTATCACTTAGTAGTTAGGTTGTAAAGTAGCTAAGCAATAAATTTTTGGTTGAGAAACACGATCAGCAACCACTATTTTTGTTAAGTTTCTGTGCAGTAATTTTCCAATAAATAATATTCATTGCCAAAAATCAAATTAAATGAAAACAAAGAAAAAGCCCAAATCTTTGTTACACTTAGGTTTGAGCTTGCAGTAATTCAAGTGAAAAAGTGAGGTAGTACAGATCCACGTATTGCTCTTCGTAAGATTTTTCCTGTACATCTTTTAGGCTTCTTACTTTCCCTTATCATCATGAGGATATTTGTGTGGGCTATTTATTAATTTACGTAAATCTCCCCTATAAAAAACATCTTTAAATTCTTTAAAATTAAAAGGAATTAGTGGTGCTAAGTATGGAACGCCTACTGAACGTAAACGAGACATATGTATGATCATTATCAACAATCCAATACCCAAACCAGTGAAACCGAAAAAATTTCCTATAAAAAGAAAAATATAGCGTATAGGTTGAAGAGAGCTCGGTAATGTTCCAATTGTAAGCATCGTGCTTGTTAGGTAAGCTAGCCCCGCTACGATGAGACTAAGTGGGTGAACTAGCTTTGCATCTACCGCTGTCGTACCTATTGTAATTGTAGAGATTAAAGAAACAACTAGAATCATTTCCCTTGAGATTTTATATGAACCAATTCCTAATATTTGTAACAAAAAGATAAGCAAGAATACTTCAGCCCACAAAGGCAAAACGGTAACTGTTTCTACAAAAAACTTTTTATGAATTTCTTTCGGTACCAAATTGTCATGAAATTTTGCAAATGCAAGATAAAATCCAGGTAACAAGATAGTTATCAGAAAACTTATTATTGTTATAAGGCGAACGCTTAACTTTAATTGTTTAACATAATAGTCACTTGGTTGCTGAAAGTATTGAACGAATAAATTAGGCACAATCGTTGCAGATGGGGTACCGTTCACCATAATGGCAATTCTTCCTTCATACAAAGCGGAAGCTACAGCATCTGGCAACTCAGTATTAAAAGAAAGCGGGAAAAACGTTTTCTGTGTTCCTTCTATTGCTATTTCAATTACTCTTGACTCAAGTACATAATCAACTTGTAAAGAGTCAATTCTATTATGTACTTCTTGCAAAGCAATTTGATCAACTCGATCAGTTAAATAAACAATCGCTACATCTGTTTTTGCGATCCTTCCAAGTTTCTTCTTTTCCACCATAAATGTAGGAGATTGAATTATATTATGAAGTAAATTTAAGTTCACTTTCAATTGTTCCGAGAAAGAAATCAATGGTCCTTGAATATTACGTTGTCTCGTACTTTGCTCGACTGATCGTTGTTCCCATTGTGCTGTATCAACAAGTATGCCACTTTCAAAACCATCAATTAAAACAAGTGTTTTGCCACTAAGAATACCTTCGATTGAGGAAGAAATTGATGTTATCAACTCGACGTTTTCTGAGCGAATATGATAACATGCTAAAGTATTCATAAAAGTATCTTTATCCTTGATTCGAATACTATGTAAAGGTTCAATAATACTCTCCCGAATTAGCTCTGTATTAACAATTCCATCAATATATAATAATGCACCAATGTTGTCTCCATTTGCGTCCAATTGAATCTGTCTCACATATAATTCAGGCGAATCATGTAACCCTTCTTTTATTTTTTTTATATTTTTATTTAGGCCCTTGGTGAAATCTTGTACTTCACTATTCATATATCACCTCGAATCATTTTTATACCAATCTATTTTAGTATCTAATCATCCTTAATTAAATATTCAATTCCTCTTATTACTTTTTGAACTTACTGCTTATAGCTATAAAGCTTAAAATATTAGTTGTAAAGATAAACTAATAAACATAAATCAAAAAAGCTCAAACCTTTTTACAAAAGAATTTGAGGTTTTTTCATTCTTATGTTTTCGTAGTATGTTACATATAAATCCCACCATTTACTTGTAAAATGGCTCCATTCACATAATTTGACATAGGAGAAGCAAGATAATAGATGGATTCTGCAGCCTCTTCAATAGTCCCTGATCGCTTCTGGGGAATCATTGCTGTTAATTGTTCACGCACTTTTTTAGGAATGCCAAGTGGAATGTCGCTGATGAATTCACCTTCTTCTTTTGATTGGGTCAACCGAGTATCCATAACCCCAAAAGCGATTGCATTACAATTGATGTTAAACTGTCCCCATTCTTTTGCTACTGACTTAGTTAAGCCAAAAAGACCTGCCTTAGCTGATGCATAATTCGCTTGTCCAACATTTCCTGTCAATCCAGCTATAGAAGATACATTAATGATTTTTCTGTAATGATCAACTCCTTGTTCTATCTCTTTTTTTGCTACATTCCTCATATAAGGTGCTGCTTCTCTTATAAGACGGAAAGGTGAAACTAAATGAACTTCCATTATTTTTCGAAATTGTTCATCCGTCATCTTGTGAACAAGTCCGTCCCATGTATATCCTGCATTATTGACCAAAATATCCAATCGTCCAAAAGAATTCATTGTCTTTGCTACGATCTTTGAAGGAAACTCGTTTTCCGTTACATCTCCTGAAAAGACAATCGCTTCTCCTCCTGATTCAACAATTTTAGCTCTTACCATTTCTGCATGACCTTCATCTAAATCAGATATAACAACTTTTACGCCTTGTTTTGCTAATTTTTCTGCTGTCGCTCTACCAATCCCTCTTCCTGCCCCTGTAATTATTGCTACATTTCCTTCCAATTCGATCGCCCTCCTTCAATTATTTGATAAATCGATCTCAATTTGTATCATTATTAATGTAGTTCTTTCTATTTCTCATCCATTATTAATCATTCCATGTTTGCCTTGCTCTTGTACGAAGCGCTTAGCACCTTTCATGGATTCACCACTTTGTACAACAGTCATTCCTAAAGTGAACTCTAACTGCATTGCTTTCTCAAAATCTAGATCAAATCCTTCATAAACTGCTTTTCGGTCATTTTTCATACATAATTGAGGATATTGAGCAATTTGAGCAGCAAGTTTTTCAGCTTCTTCCTTCACTGTTCCTACTTCTACAATTCGATTGGCAAGCCCCATAGAAAGTGCTTCCTCTGCTCCAACAGATCGACCAGTTAAAATCAGATCGAGAGCACGGCTCATACCGATTAAGCGAGGTAATCGCTGTGTTCCACCATCTATCAGTGGTACACCAAAACGACGACAAAAAACACCGAATATTGCGTCTTTTTCAACCACTCTAAGATCGCACCAAATTGCTAACTCTAACCCTCCGGCGACAGCATGACCTGATACTGCAGCAATTACAGGCTTTGATAAGTTCATTCGACTAGGACCCATAGGACCATCTTTCGACATATCTATATCCAAACAATTTCCGTCGTCTACAGAAAATGCTTTTAGATCTGCGCCGGCACAGAACGTTCCACCCTTTCCATACAACACAGCTACATGTAGATTTTCATCATTTTCAAAATCACGAAATGCTTCAGCAAGCAGTTGTGCTGTCTCACGGTCAACTGCATTCCTAACAATAGGTCGATTGATTTGAATCGTACAGATATTTTCTTTTTTTTCTACTAATACCTTCATTAACTATTACCTCACATCTCTATATTTAAGTGGTTATAATTAAATCTTTTATCGTTGCTCCATTCCTTCTATGTGATAAAAATGATGGTCCATATTCCAAATAATACAATCCCTATAGCAATAATGCCTTTGATCGTGATTTAGAATTTGAGAAAGGTCACTTTTCATCCATTTAAATAGTTGACTGCAGGAGATTTTTTTATTGAGTCAACAAAAGAGGGTATTAAAGGATATGAGTTTTATAGATAGATTGAAGGCGGGTTACATTGCTTTATTTGATCCAAATCTGCAAAAAATGATCCTCAAAAAGAAGATCATTTTTGGCAAATTCTTATCAAAGTAGAAGAGTTTAAAACAATCCCCATACATCTAAATAATAAGCTCCAAAAATAATAAAAATAAGAACTAAGGCCACCGATAAATAAACAACCAATGTCCTTGAAAATTTAAACGCTTGATTATTAATATCATTTCCTTTGATAAAATAACTGATCGTTGAAATAATTAAAGCAAAAATTCCAACAATAATCGAGGATAATCCAATTATTTTTGATAATGTATCTCCTATTTTTGCATTAGAAGCCAGAGTAGAAAAATGAAGATTAGTGATTAAAAAGCCAACCCCCATAATGGTTATACTTGTTCTTACCCAAGCAAGATAAGTTCTTTCATTTGCTAAATGCTGTTGGATATATTTAGAATCAATTGTTTCTTTCTGCTTTCCTAACGCATTATTCATATTCATACCTCTATATCTTTCTTCAGAATATCCTTTTAAAAAATTCAATCGGAATATTTTCACCGTAATTAAATCTACCATTCGAGTAGAAGTACATGGATTCTTCTATAAGATTCGCATTAGAGGTTCACTAGCTTATTATCCTTTTCTGTTGAAACTTGTTGATTTCGGCTTCTGAAAAGGAATATTAATAGCGCTGCAATTACCATAGCAATTGCCATTCCATAAATTGCGATACTATATCCCCCTGCTACATTTGCACCAGAATTTTGAATAAGTTTCCCAAAAATAATTGGTGTAATAATACCCGATGAAGTCATTATTCCAAAATAAGTCCCTGTCATAACTCCTCTTCGCTGTGGGAGTATACTAACTACAATAGCTGGGCTAAGTGTGTTTACAGTAATTACCAGTGTATTTACTAACGAAAGGAGGATGATGATTGAACCCGAACCAGTTAATAGTGGATACAATGAGTACAAAAACCCTGCTAGCAAAACACTAATAGCAGAAAATAAAATCCGCGATTTCCATAAACTTTGTGTTTTTTTGTATAAACGATCTGAAATGATGGATAGTAAGATTGCTAAAATAGCCCCAATTAAACCAGAAATAGCAATTACTGATGCTGACCTTTGTTCAGATAATCCTTTTACTTTTATTAAATACGAAGGATTAAAAGTAAGTCCAAAGACAATGAATGAATAAGCAATAAAAGCAATTAAAGTTGTAAATATAAAAATAGGAGATCGTAAAGCTTTCCAAACATCTTTTCTATTAATCTCATTTTTGTTTTCCAACGTACCTACTTCTTCTTCAAAAGAAACAGTTGGTTTCATTCTTCCTAACCAAAGCCAACAAATGAACCAGACAAAGCTAAAAATACCAGAAATAAAAAATGATTGTTTCCAACCATAATTTGATATTAGAGAAACGATAATAGGAGCTGTAACAGCTATCCCAACGACATTTCCAAAATTAATAATTGATATCGCAAATCCGCGTGATTCTGGTTTAAACCATTTACTTATATGACTAATTGCAGTTGCAAGAAATGCACCTTCTCCAGCCCCTAGTAATACTCTACTCAATATTAGAATCGGTAGACTTGATGCAAACAATGCCATAGATTGCGCGATTGTCCAAACAATTGCCATAATAGCAAGTGATTTTCCAGTACCAATACGATCCGATAGAGAACCACCTATAATTCCAAATATTGAAAATAACCAAAAAAAACTGCTACCTAAAATACCAAACTCGGTAGAGGTTAAGTTCAAATCTTTCGTAATATGAATTCCAGCTAATCCTAAAATTGATTTGTCAGCAAAATTAATAATAGCCATAATAAAAAGTGACAATAAAATAATCCATTTCGCCCAACTTTTCATCCAAATTCCTGCCTCTCATCAAATCTATTCTTTATTCGATAAACCTTTGTAAACATACCTTTGAAAAACACCTGCACAATCTTTTTTTGTACCGAACATGATTGAGCAGGTGCTTATTGAAATACATTGAATCAATAATTATTTCTGTTAATTAAGGAGTTACGATATTTATACAGCGGTCGAACTCATCTAAAAGTGATAAAAATTCATTCAATTTTGTTTGGTCACCAGAAATGATTAATTTTCCTGCTCCAACTGCTTGTTCAGGTGAAAGAAGTCCAAGTAAAGTTCCATAAAATGCAAATTGATCAATTGTTAATGAAACATCTGCATTGTCATCTAACTTATTTGCTCTCGAAAATAAAACAGAATTTTCCAAATATAAAGTGTAGACTTGCTTAGAGTCTGATAATGTTACATTTATCGTTATTTTTTTACCTTCTGCTTTTGGACCGTTTAATTTAACGGCTATTAATTTTAAGAATTCGTTGACTGGCATATTCTTAATTATTCCCGAGACATCTAGCGGTGAATTTTCTTTATTAATTCCATATCTTAGTTCAGATGCACCTACAAGATAAATATTGCGCCAATTAGCTGATTCAGCTTGATACCCTAATTGTTCAAATGCGTCTGCTAATAAATTTCTAGCTTCTGAATTTTCTGGTTCAGCCATAATGACATTTTTTAATACTTGAGCGATCCAACGATATTCACCTTTTTCAAAATCAGCTTTTGCTTGTCTCAAAATATTTGTTGATCCGCCCATGTATTCAACATATTTTTGGCCAGCTTCCACTTGTGGTAATGGATCTAAATCGGAAGGATGAGCACTATAATAACCTAAATAATAATTGTAAATACCCTTTGAATTATGTTTTAAAGTTCCATAATACCCGCGATTTCCCCAGTAAGTATCCAATTCTGTTGGAAGTTTGATTATTTCAGCTATCTCATCCATCGTATATCCATGATTGGCTAAGCGCACCGTTTGATCGTGCATATATTTATATAAATCACGTTGCAATTTTATATGATTGATTGCATTATCTTTCTCCCATACAGGCCATGCATGAATCATTAGTAATGCATCAATCTCTTCATTTTCAAATAATTCGATTGTTTTATCTAGTGAATTAGCCCAATGTAATGCATCTCGCGTTTTTGCTCCTCTTACAGTATAAATTTGATGCATCAATTTATTGGCATTCTCTGATACAAATAATATTTTATAATCTCTAATATAAAAATGCATTTCAGCTGGTGCTTCTGTATTTGGCGTTAATAAAAATTCAAATGTTACACCATCAACTTCCATCGATTGGATTTCATTTTCTATTTCAACATTTGGTAACTGAAAACTCATAGTACCTGAGCCCATTGTTGGGCCAATACCTACTGATACAGAGCCTTTTGTACCGTCTGGTAAATCTTTCCCAAACTGATACTCTGCACGACGGGCCATGATTGTACCTAAAAGTGCATTCTCACTTAACGCTTCTTCTGTAAAATATTGAGGAACTATAATCGGAATATTAGGATTTTCAGCATATTTAAGCACAGCTTGAATACCGCCAAAATGATCAGCGTGACTTTGACTTATTATGATGGCTGTTACTGGCTTTTGTGGTCGATGTTTATAATATAATTCCATCGCGGCTTTAGCTGATTCATTACTTCCTAAAGCATCTACGACAATCACTCCCTGTTTTCCTTCAATAAAAAAGTTAGTTACCAATGATTGTCCACGAACTTGATATACTCCTTCTACAACTTCAAACAAACCAGATATAGCCTGTAATTGTGCATTTCTCCATAAACTAGGGTTCACAGTCTCAGGAGCAGCGTCATTTAAATAGTTTAACTGTTCAATGTCCCAAACGACTTCCCCAGAATCATCTTTAATAATCTTTGCTTCTAGTGGTGCAATAAATCCTCTATTTGCATCTAAGAAGTCCTGCCTATCATCAAAATTTAGAGAATCATATACTGCTAAATTAGCCTTTTTTGTAAAAGAAGTTGCGGGCATTGATTGAGTTAAAATGTTATTTGTCATAGGAACCTCCATGATTTAAATATAAATTTCAAAAGTTTTTATCAGAAAAATACTCTATTAAACTAATTAACTTTTACTTGTTCAACATTTAAAGCTCTTTTTAAAATCTTACCTGTACTATTCTTAGGTAATTCTTTCTTAAATTCTATTTGTTTAGGTAGCTTGTACTTTGCAAGCTTGTCCTTGCAGAAATGTAAGATATCATCCACTGTTATACTTTCATCATTCGATACAACGAAAGCCTTTACGATTTCTCCGTAATCATTATCAGTTATTCCTAATACAGCTACTTCAACAATCGCTGGATGTTGATAGATTACTTCCTCTACTTCTCTTGGATATACATTGTATCCGTTTACAATAATCATGTCCTTTATTCGATCAACAATATAGATATATCCATCTTTATCCATTTTTGCTAAGTCACCAGTATAGAACCAATCATTCTTTATGGCGTTAGTTGTTGCATCAGGCATTCCAAGATATCCAATCATGACATTTGGACCTTTGACAATTAGTTCACCTATTTCGCCTCTTGGAACTTCATTTCCAAATTTGTCGACAACCTTATTTATTACGCCTGGAATATCTACTCCGACAGACCCAATTTTTCTTATTCCTTTTATAGGATTAAATGCCGTAACAGGAGCTGTTTCAGAAAGACCGAATCCTTCAGCAATAATAGTCTTATATTTTTCCTCAAATCGTTGAAGTAATTCAACTGGCATCGATGCTCCACCTGATAAACATACACGTATAGATGCGAAATACTCAGCTGAATAATCTTTTAATTGTAATAAAAAGTTATACATCGTTGGAACACCAGCAAATAATGTCACTTTCTCATTAAAAATTGTATGAATGACTTCAATAGGATTAAATTTTTGAACAATTACGATATTAGCTCCAATCATAATTGGTGTATTAATACAAACTGTCATGCAAAATACATGGAACATTGGAAGGACAGCTAAAATGCGATCATCTTCTTTGAACTCGACAAGTTTAACAATTGACTCTGCATTTGATGCCATATTTCTGTGACTTAGCATAGCTCCTTTTGGTCTTCCTGTTGTTCCAGAAGTATATAAAATAACAGCAAGATCTTCTGCCATAATTAACGGATTTTCATTGTTTTTTGATTTATTTACAATCAACTGCTCCCAATTGAATTCAGCTTTATTAGATCCGACATAGTAAAGCATTTCGATCTGTTTTAATTCTAATTTAAGAGAATCAATGATCGTTTCCATTGTAAAATTTGATATAACGGCTTTTGCTTGGCTATTCGATAAAATATATGAAATTTCTTCTTTCGTATAGATCGGGTTAACCGGTACTACTACCCCACCTGCACGAAGAATTCCATAATAAGCGATGACAAATTCCGGACAATTCCCTAATACCAAGGCTACTTTATCACCTTTTCTAATTCCATCATGTACTAAACTAGATGCTACACATTCAACTTGTGAATATAATTCACTATACGTTATATTTTTATTTTCAAATGTAATTGCATTACGATTTGGATATTTTTCTGCACTTTTTCTTAAACTTTCATTTAGATTCCAATTCATAAAAATTTTTCTCCTCCTGATAACTACATACCATTAGTAGGCTACATTCTAGTAATTTACTAAATTAGTGAGATTAAATGAAATTGTAATACTAAAAATTGAGATAGATTAGTATTATTATGTCTTCTAACTTTATACACAAAAATTGAATATAATTGAGGCACCATCAAAGATTTTGAAGGTGCCCGGTAACTATAAATAAAAATTATGAAATTACTAAGCCAGAACCTGCAACTTCATTGGAAACTTTTGCTATTACTTCAGGTGGAATTTTGAAGAATATTCCGCAAGGATCACTATGAACCATCGCTACAATGTATCCCATATTATCGACATTAACCTCAAAATCAGCAAACGTACTAGGAAGACCAACATTTTCACGTAAATTACGGATAAATAGAACAACTTCTGCAAGGCACTCTTCTGGTTTTTCCGGTATATCTTTTAAACCTAAAGCTTGTGCAAAACCATGAATACGTTTCAAATAATATGGTGCTAGTGATTCCATTACATTTGGTAATAACACTGCATTAGCAAGTCCATGAGGAATTCCGAATTTTGCTCCAAATACGTGTGCTATATTATGAACTGGAATCGCATTAACTGAAAGACTGAAAGCAGAAATTGCCATCGAACTAGCCATTAACATATTTGATCGTGACGCAAGGTTACGCCCTTCATGAACAGCAGTAGGTAAATTATCTACAATCATACGAATCGCTTGAATTGCATATGCATCCGTCATAGGATTCGCCTGAGGTGAGAAATAAGCCTCAATTGCATGAGTTAATGCGTCAAATCCTGTAAACGCTGTAATTTTCGGTGGTAAACCAACTGTAAGCTCAGGGTCTAAAATCGCCATATCAGGGCTAATGAATGTATTTAGGATATTTGTTTTAATTCCTAATTTTTCATTAAGTACTACTGCGATTGGAGACACTTCTGCACCAGTTCCAGCTGTTGTTGCGATTGCAACGTGTGGAATTGGAATATACTGAGCTTCTGGCCAAAATTCCATTAAATTTCCAACAAGAAGCTCTTCACGAATATCATGAACCTTATTATGAAGCATCCATTTAATTGCTTTAACTGTGTCTAAAACACTTCCTCCACCAACAGCAATTAATGAATCTCCATTACATTCTTTAAAGAACTTGGCACCTCGGTTTATAATTTCACCTTTTGCATCCTGTTCAATGTCCTCAAAAACTCCTACTAGCTGTACTGCACTAGGAATCGCTTCAAATAGTTCTTTAATTTTATCTGTAATTCCCGCTTGAGTTATTCCTTTATCAACGTAAAGAACTGCTCTTTTACCACCAAGTCCTTTTATCATTTCTGGTAACATTGAACGAGCTCCAGCCCCGCTGTTTACAACTGTACGAACCGAAAACTGAAAAAATGACGTTATCATGGGATCACCTTCTCTTTTCTATTATGTTTTTTATTAGTCTTACCGAATTAATCTATTTTTTTATATTAGTAACTTTTAAATCTAGTTTTTTATAATAAGATGCCATACCAAGGTTTTTGGCTTAATTCTGGAGTAAGTGAACAATGAACATGCTTTACTTGTGTGTACTCATCTAAAGCATAACGGCCAAGTTCACGTCCAAAACCACTTTGTTTATATCCACCAAATGGTGCATCACTTCTTAACATGTGCCAATCATTGATCCAAACTGTTCCTGCTTTTAATTCACGAGAAATTTTTAGTGCTTTGTTAACATCTTTTGACCAAATACCAGCTGCTAATCCATAAATTGTGTCATTCGCAATTTCGACTGCTTCTTCAACCGTAGAGTAGCGAATCACGCAAAGTACAGGACCGAATATCTCTTCTTGAGCAATTTTCATTTTATTGTCTACATCTGCGAAAATAGTAGGTTCAATGAAATAGCCATGATCATAACCTTCACCCGTTAATCGTTTTCCTCCACAAACTAAACGAGCACCTTCTTTAATTCCAGTCTCAACATAAGATAGCACTGTATCAAGTTGTTGCTGAGAAGCCATTGGCCCCATGCCGTTTGCCATATCAAGCTGGTTTCCAATTGTAATTGAAGATGCTAAATTTGCTAAGCGCTCAACAACTTCATCATAAATCGAATCATGTACTAAAAGGCGAGTTCCAGATTCGCAAAGTTGTCCAGAATGTAGACAGAATCCAAATAAGCTACCTGGAATCGTAATGTCTAAATCAGCATCTGGTAAAACGATAGAAGGTGATTTTCCACCTAATTCTAGAGTGACTCTTTTAACTGTTCCAGCTGCTAACTCCATAATCCGTCTTCCTACTTCAGTAGATCCCGTAAATGCTACCTTATCTACATGTGGATGAGTTGCTAGCACTTCACCAACAGTAGCTCCAGGTCCTGAAACAACATTGAAAACTCCAGCCGGTATTCCAGCTTCAGTAGCTAATTCTGCTAATTTCAAAGTAGAAAGAGGTGTATTTGAAGCTGGCTTAACAACAATAGAATTACCCATTGCCAGTGCAGGGGCAATTTTCCACATTGCTAAAAGCATTGGAAGATTCCAAGGTGTAATCGCAGCTACAACACCAATCCCTTCACGCCATACTTGATTATTGCTTGGTCCTGGAAAAGGCAGTACTGGCAGTGACTCAACAAATGGATACTCAATAGTAAATTTGGCTGTCTGCTGAAGTAAATCTACTAAATATAAAATATCTAAATTTGAAATTCGTCTTACAGTTGCACCTGAGCTAATAGCTTCTAAGAATGCAAGTTCTTCAGAATGTTCGACAATCTTATTCCCAAAATTAACTAAGATCTGAGCTCTTTCTTTTGGTGATTTTTTTGACCAAATTCCTGAATCAAAAGCATTACGAGCTGAAGTTATAGCTGCTTCAGTATCTTCTCTTCCAGCTTTAGCTACCAGAGCGACTACTTCTCCAGTTGCTGGATTTTTCACACTAAACGTTTCACCACTTTTTGCTGGTGTCCATTTACCATCAATATAAAGCGGAAATTCTAATACTTTTACAGTCGTTTGCATTTAAAAACCTCCTAAAAATGTTTTATTAATATTAGATAAATAGGATTTATAGTAACACCTTTTCCTTCGAATTGGCCTTACCTCTTATTTAGAAAAAATGGTAGATCATTAGGGTATAACGATATTAGGTCATGGATCATGTTCTTTCCCCTTTTTAAATGAATTAAGATAAATTAAAATGACCTGGTTCCTCAGACTGTTTATAACAAAGAAAACGCTTGCAAAAACACATAAAAATTTTTAGAATATAAAATTAGATGAAACTTTTTTTAGCAATTTAATACAGTTTAAAAATTAAGAATTATCTGAATTAATTGTATAACGTTGCAATTACTTAGTAAAATTAAGGTTTGTAATACCTGGTTCACAATTACTAATATCTAAAATTAGAGGATTTCATTATTCTCAAAACGAATTTCTAATATAGTAATCTATATACTAAGGTGGTCATCCTATGCACATACAAAAGCTAAAGATTCTTTCTGAAGTTGCTAAAACGGGCTCTTTTTCTATAGCTGGTCAGAATCTTCATATAAGTCAATCTGGTATTAGTCAGGATATCAAAAAAATAGAAGATGAATTAGGGATAAAAATTTTCGATCGCACTCGTTATGGGGTTGTTCAATCATATGAGGGAACTAAAATTGTAAAAAAAGCAAATGAAGTTTTGTTAAAATATGAAGAATTGATCGAAGAGGCTAGAAAAATTTTGGATATACATTCTGGAAATCTCAGAGTGTCTACTATACCTGCTTTTATTACTTATTTATTGAAACCATTAATGGAATTTAAGAATTTATATTCAAATTTAACGATAGAGATTTCAGAAAATATAACTGAACTGACAGTGGAATCAGTTCAACAGAATAAAGCAGATATCGGACTGATCTGTATCTATGAAGATATTTTAAAAAATATTGAGCATTTAAATTTCGAAAGTATCGCTGAGGGAACATTAAAGGTATATGTAAGTAGTGATTCACCTTTCGCTAAAAAGAAAAAAATAACACCAGAAGAAATCATTCAGCAAACGATCGTCTTATATAATGGCGATTATATTAAATGGTTTGTTAATAATTTTCAATGTACTTTTGGGAAATTGAATATTTTATTGTCATCAAATCAAACAGAAGAACTATCTCGTTTAATCTCAAATGGATTAGCGATTGGGTTTGCCCCAGATTTTGCTACTAAAAGTAACCCTTATGTTCTGGAAGGTAAAATCGTTGAAATTGATATTATCAATTATGAACCTATTAATGTAACGCTTGGCATTATTCAAACGAAGAATAGAACTCTTACAAAAATTGAGGAACACTTAACTCGGTTTATTAAATCTGAATTACAATATTATATAAATTAAGATTCGACTTCATATTCTTACTATAAATAGTTAATTCACAACCTAAAATTGTATATTGCTAATAAAATGAAAAGATGTCTCAAATGATACGAATCATTTGAGACATCTTTTCATTTTAATTACATTGAACTACCATTACTTAACTTTTATAGTTCGTTTTACAGAATGACTTTTATTTCCAGCATTATCAATTGCGTATAGAGTAATAGTTTTTGTACCTTTACTTTGTTTTGGTAATTTCACATGAAATGTACCCTTACTTGATACTTTTGCTTTTGCAACAGTTTTATTCCCTATTGTTACAACAATTGTTGAATAAGCTTCTGCTTTACCTTTAATTTCCACACCATATTTGGAACTTACACTCAAGCTTGAGATGACCGGTGTATTTGGAGCTGTACGATCTAACACTTTTGTTTTAGATGCAGCGCTCTGATTTCCTGCAATGTCTTTTGCATAGACTGTTAGAATTGTGCCTGCTTTTTGTTTACTTACCTTTATACGATATGCTCCCTTTGTATCTGCTTTTCCAGTTGCAATAATCTTGTTTTGATTTTTAACAATAATAGATGCGTTTGCTTCGCCCGTACCAGATATTGATGTATCGTTGTTATCAATCTGATTAATCCTTGGAGCATTAGGTGCCGTACGGTCTAATACTGTCACTTTTGCTGTAGCACTTTTATTTCCAGCTTGATCTTTTGCATATGCGGTTAATGCTGTACCAGCTTTTTGTTTACTTATTTTAATTCGATATGCCCCTTTTGAATCTGCTTTTCCTGTTGCTAGTACTTTATTTTGTACGCTAATCGTAATCGATGCGTTTGCTTCGGTACTACCTGATATTGATGTATCATTGTCATCAACTGGATAGATCCTTGGTGCATTCGGAGCCGTACGATCTAATACAATTACTGATTTACTTTGTAGCCCTTGGACATATACCGTTAAAACTGTGCCAGCTTTTTGTGGGCTTATCTTTATGACAAATTTTCCATCAGCATTTGTTTTTCCAGTTCCTACTACAAGTTCTTTATTTTTCACAATAATATTTGCATTGGCTAGCGTAGTTCCTGAAATACTTGTGTCATTGTCATCAATTGTGTTGATTGTTGATACTGGTGGCTCTTCATAATTTTGTCTTAATACTGTCAGATAAAATTCTCTCGTCGTGCTCGCATTTCCTTTCTTAATAGTTGCCGTTAACGTAACAGGACGATTACCAAGCTCAAATTTAGGTCTTGTCACTGTTCCATCATTTTTAATGAAAGAAGGATTACTTGAAGACCAACTAATTGTTGTATCATTCGTCCCTTTTGTTGGTAAATTCAAGTTAGATGTTACAGAATTTTGATCTGTATTATTATTTTTAATCAAATTCCAAACAACCGATGATTTTGCTGCCAAAACAGCTGGTTCGTCAGAAGAATCTTTGCTTCTTACAAAGAAATAAAACATTTTCCCAAGTCTTGCATCACCTAGTTTTATATAAGCGTATACTGGAACGTATTGATTTTGAGCAGGTCTTGTCACTTTTCCATCATTTGCAATAACGTCTGGCATGTCCGATTCCCATCGAATTTCGACACCGTCTTTTCCAAAAGTTGTCGGGAACGTTAAATCCTTTGTAACGTCCAAATCACTTGTGTTTTCGCCAAGTAATTTGTCAGTTGTTAATCCTTGATACACACGTAATACTTTTGTTCGATCTGCGTGTTGTGTATCTCTTAGAACCGTTAGATGGAACGTTTTGTAGAATATACCGCTGTTTCGTGTGATTTTTGCAACAAGTTCCACGTGTGCATCATCTTCGTCAAATAACGGTAGGTACACGCGTCCTTGATTTGTAATATGCTTTTGATCATCAGAAGTCCATGTAATTACTGAACCATTTGATCCTCTAGTTGGTAATGATAAAGATTGTGATACATCACCTTGTTCTGTATTACCTGCTCGAATAACATCCCAAGTAATTGATGAAGAATCTTCAGCAACAGCCTGTGAATCATTTTGAGTTTTCGCATTCACTTTTAGGTTAAACGTCTTAACAGCAGTAGCAGCACCTACAGTTACAGTAGCTGTTAGTGTGATATTCGTATCTTTATCTGCTCGATATACCTTACCATCATTTGTGATGACGCTCGGATCACTACTTTCCCAGCTAATTTCTGCTAGATTATTTTTATCATAGAAAGGTAGCACTAAATTAGTCATCACATTCGTTTGCTCTGTGTTACCACCTTTTATCTTGTCCCAATTCAACTGTTCCGCTGCTTTTGTTGCTTGAGGTTGATCAGCGGCTTCTGCAGCACCAAGACGATAGACTACCACATTGAAAACTAATGGATGGTTCCCTGCAAATGGGTGACTAGGGTTCTCACCGATTGTACTTCCACCATCTATTTCAAAAAAGTTTGCTCCCGGTTTTAACTCACCTGTTGGCATACTGAATGGTTTTACCCCTGGTTCATTGTTATATCCTGTTGGGATATTTCCGCCAGTTTCTTCGTTTAACCCATCGTCATATGGACCACTTCTCCATTCTAACGTTGGATCAAATAAGTTTTTATAGAATTTATCTTCTCCCGCTACTGCTCGATTCCAATCAACCCATTCAGCATAGAAATTCATTCCAACCGCAGTTATCGACCCTTTTACATCATACGTTGAATCATAAGTAAAGAATGTTGCAGTACCCGTTGAATCAATAATTGCATTGTCAAATTTTACTTTTGGTATATACGGATTTTTGATGACAGGTACTTGGATCGTTGTCTCGTGACCTAAATAGTCAATCATCGTTACCGGGAACGTACTTTCACCTTCTGGTATACTGCCCGGATCATTATATCCAACAGGACCATTAAAGGCATATACATCTCCTAATGGTAAGTCCCACTCTGGTATTGCATTGGGGTAATAATATGTTGTAGCTTTTCTTTGTTGATTACCAACTAATAAAATTGGTGCTAAATCCGGATTCGCTGACCATGTTTTATTATTTCCATAAGGCGTTACAAGATAGCCTCCAACCCATGGATCGAAACTTTCTACATGGTAAGTCTTATTATATTGAAGTTTTATTTCTGGATTTCTACTTGCATCTTTATATGGAACAACATCAATCGGAAGTTCAGTGACTGTTTCACCATTTTTAACATTTACTTTATCGGCTGCAACACTTACATCAATCGTAATCTTGCTTGCATTTCCCATATAATCGGTAGTTGTCTGTTCGATTGAGTGATCACCATTTGCTAACACAACTGGATATCGGAACGTTTGTTCAGATCTATCTAAAGTTGTTATACTGCCCATTGATTTTTTAGTTCCACCATCAACAGCAACTTCTACTTTATAACCTCTTGAATTTGCTATTTCATCTTTCACTGTCGTACTTAACATTAGAGAAACAGGATCCCCGCTCTTTTCTACGAATGCTTTCATTTTATTCGCATTCACTGAAATCGTTGGTGCCACTGTATCTACAAATGTCTCGATACCAATAGCTGGAATTTCTGTATCATTCCAATGTTCACCATCTGCTAAACATACATACTTCACAACATACTCTCCTGCAGGTAAATCGTTTGGAACGGTATATTGTCCTTTAATCGAATACTCACTGTATTCCCCATATGCTGGTTTTTCCGTCATCACTTGATTTAGATCAAGATCGATCGGATCTCCAACAATCGTATTATTATCGTAATAATCTTTTAAAAGGACCGCTTGAATTTTTTTCACAGCACCTGTACGTCCAACTGCATTAAAGTTCAAACTAAAATTATCCCCAGGTTTTACGTTAGCAGTCCAGTACATACTTGGAATGTTGTCGCCTAAAGTAGCTGAATACATATCAATCCAAACATGATTACTTGTTTTATTAACGATAACGGTATGATATTCACCAAAATTTCCAACTTTATCAATTGGAGCAATAGTGATGATGTTTCGTCCTTCATTTAATCCAGGTACTTTTAATTCATATGTGCCATCTGCATTATGCTTTACATCTGATTTATAAGTAGTAAATGGCTCGCTTCCATTTACGGCTAGATATACACTACCGTCAACATCACCAGCTTCTCCATCATCCATCGTCCAGCGCACAGTATAGCTATCTGTATTTGTTACTTCAGGATGTATTTTTTCATCATAATCCGCTGATCGTAATAAATTTAAAGTCGGTGCAGTTGTATCCTTATACATCGGTATATAAACAGTCGGTTGAGGTTTCGCATTAGGTGCATCTGCTGTTGCCGTAACCGCAAAGTAATACTGACCATCAGGAACAGGTAGTCCTTGATTATATGCATACCAAACCCAGTTTGCTGAAATCTGAGCAGGTATACCACCTGAATATGGATCATTTTTGACATTCCATTCTTCATCTGCCAAATGAGTCACAAGATTATGTTCTTTATCGACAACATCTATTTTTATGTTTCGTGCGCTTCGAAGTAAAGCAAGCGCAGGTACTGGCGAGAATTCAGGACCAAAAGCATAAAACTTGTCACCTAAAGCGATTTGAGCCGGTGTATGTGGTTTACCGAATACCTCCTCGTACCCAAAATAAAAAGGACCTGTTTGAACTGCTAATTGTGTACCAAATCCTGACTGAGTCCACACATCTGTAGTATCTGGTGTATCGATGACTTTTGGCTCATCCCATTTCCCGTAAAAACCATTATATGGAACGTTTAATGTTGGGTTATTTGAATCTGTCGGTGTTAAATAAATATAGCCCTCAACAAATGTATTTTTTACTGTAGCATCTGTTAAAGATAAAGTAACAGTTACTCGCTTAGTTGAATTTGCTGGAATTGTAATTTCTTTTAAATCAAATAATAATTTTGCATCATCTAAATATCGGCTACGAATGTTATCCGAATTTGTCTTAAGCTCGTCTTTTAAAACATCCGTCATCACAGTTCCATTTAATTTGTAAGTTACAGCTTTATCTGAAAGATTTGAAGCAGTTAGTGTAAATGTTGTATCTTTGCCTATTTCTTTCAAACTAATACTGCCAGTACCAGTTGAGCCGGTAACAACCACAGGAGTTTTCACAGCAAGGTCTGGGCGAATCATCCCTGCGCCCTGTCTTCTAGGCTGATATTCAGTCATATAGTCACTTCGGTCAATTGAATTATTACCATTGACATAATCTCTTTTTGCTGGAATCGACGTATTCATAATTAAATTCTTCGATAACTCCGCAAAAGCTCTTGTTCCCGGTTTAAATCCTTTATCAATTAAAGCTTGCATTACATCTGCAACTGCACCAGCTACGTATGGAGCTGCCATAGAAGTTCCATCTTCGCTCTCATAAGCATTGTGTTTATTCGTATCAGCAGTTCTAACTGATGATACAATCGCATGACCAGGAGCCATTACTTCTGGTTTTAATAATAAATTACTAGTTGTCCCCCAAGATGTGAAATCCGTTGGTTGTCCTGGGTTCGATTCAGCGAATGCAGAGCTTACTTTCTCGTCACTAATTTTAAACTTGATTGACTTCTGAGTTGTTGCATCTAGTGGTCCAATAACTGGTCCACCTCCACATGTGCTAAGTGGACCAATAACAGGGCCATCACCGCCACCACATGAAAGTATATCGTCTAATGCCTTTCCATCTTCATAACTAATAAATGAAAATGGAATTGTTCCGAATCCTTGTGGATCTGGTGCTGGTTGAGAAGAACTTCCGTTATAAACGATTACTCCAGCAGCACCTTTTTGTTTCGCATTTGCTACTTTTTCTGCAAAGCTTATTGTTCCGCGCTTTATTAAAACAACTTTACCAGTTACATCTATACCATTGTAATCTGATGGTACGCCAATACGTTCATTTCCACTACTGTCTTTTCCTAGCGAAACTAATATATACTCTTTGTTTTTGTCTGCTGGCCAATTCCAGTCATCGAGACCTTCGCCAGAAATATCATTATCAACTTCGTCTGTATGAAATTTATACGTATGTTTCGATACAATATTATTTGTAGCTGCAACTGTAAATGAATCTGGATAAACACCTGGATTACCAATCTTATTTAAATCAGGAGTTTGTCCAATTTTTATTGTTTCACCCAGACCACCAGATCGATCTGAGTATGCATTAGATGCATTTCCAGCTGCAACAACGACAACATGTCCCTCATCTGTTGCATTTCGAATCGCTATTCCTAATGGATCGTTAGGGTCTCTTGTATCGAAGGAAGAAGATGAACCTAAACTCATGTTAATCACATCTGCTCCTAATGCAGAAGCATGGTCGATTCCTTTAATAATATCTTCTGTTAATGCACCGGCTTGATGATCAGAGAACACTTTTTCAGCAATAATTTGCGCTTCTGGTGCAACACCTTGTATAACAGGGCCAGATCCAGCTGCAATTCCTGCCACGTGGACACCATGTGAGCTTGTTGCATTATTTGGATCTTCCACTCGTGGGATGATATCATCATTTTGATCAGCCCAATTGTAGCCGTCTATTACTTTTAGTGAAGTTGTGCCATCTAGACGTTTAAATTTCCCCTTTTTAATTCTTGCTTTACTCATATCTTTCGGATCTGGGAATGCTTCATGAGTATAGTCAACGCCAGTATCAACTACTGCAATGACCATCCCTTCTCCTTTATAACCAATCGGTTTTCCTAAAGAAGAACCATTCCAAAGATTTTTAATTCCTGTCAAATCATGCTGTTGATTAACAGCTGGTGTAAATGTTTGTTGTAATGTAACAGCTTGAACATCTGGTAATGATTTAATATAATCTATATCTTCGAATTTGATATTATCAATACTAAACCCTTTAAATATATTTTCAAATTCGTGCTTAAACTCTAGTTTATTACTACTCTTCGTTTTACTATTTGATAATTCACTCATGATTTGGTTTTTTGTCGTTTTAATATCTTCTTGAACACTAATTGCAGCATTGGTCACAGACATTTTATTGACTCCAACATGATCAGCTGCTGTCAACTCCGAAACTGTTTGACCTTTAAGCTGAACTATGACCGAAACCTTCTCATCTGGCTTATGCGCTTCTAGGTTCGACAATTTCGCCATATCTGCTAGTTTCTTTTTCTTATCCCTTTCAACTGCAGCCTCAATAATCTTTTTACCTTTCTCATTCAAAGCATCCAGATCTTTTTGAGACAAATTAGCTGAATTTAAGTTCCCTTTACCATTCGTAACAAATATTCCTGATTTTGGTTCGGATTCTTTTACTGTGAATGGATTTTTATGACTATTTTCCTCAGCAAATACAAAATTCATGTTTGACATGACAAGGCCGAAGACCGCCATATACGACATTTTTTTCAACAATTTTTTTCTATACTTCATATTTCCTCCCCCATTGACTGAACAATCTATTAGTGAAGTTCACTTGCTCAATCGAAACCCAAGTCATAAACCTAATTATCAAGAATTTTCTTAATAATAAGATTTATTATTTTTATTGTACTTAGGCCTATATTCACTGTAAATTGGGGTTAATTTTTCGTTGCTCATGTAGATTATTTTAAGAAGAGACCAACAAAGCTTCAGTTCCACGCTCAGATTTTGTAGTAAAATGTAGAAATTTGAAATAAAATGTAGAATTAAGAAATAAATAGAACATGAATACAAAAATTTCTATTTTAAACTTGTGGGAATTCGCTAAATAAGTTAGTCAAAAATTATATTGTCAATTTACGATCGTGATAAATTATTTTAGAATAGATTCGAATTTTGCAGTTTAAGCATTGGAACTGTATGAATAGATCAAATATGTAAAAATGGGTGTTAACTAAACTGACATTGTGTTCATTAAAAAAAATCGACTATACAGCCGATCATGTTGTTCAACTAAAGCTTGCTTTAGTTACATAAGGAAATCTATTAAATTTATTTAAATATTATTTATCTACTATTAACCTCATAAGCTGTTCTAATTCCTGCTTCAATTGCCCCTTGCATCCATCCTGGTGTAGTAGATGAATGGGATCCAGCGAAATGAATTCTCCCTTCTGGCGTACTAATATACTGACCTAATTCTTTTATTTGATCGGGTTTAAACATGACAAATGCTCCTCCAGAATAAGGAAACTCATTCCAATCATGTGAATAGCCTATTAGAAACTCTGAAAACACTTCATTTCCAAATATATACGAAAGATCATTCAAGGCAATTTTTATACGTTCTGCTTGTGTCATATTATTCCAAATACTTGCATCATCTTCCCATGTGTAGCTTGCTAACATAATACCTGTGTCTACCGACGTACCAGACCCATGGCTAGGAAAATACGAAAATTTAATTGGTAGATCAGTAGTTAATTTCCCACCATGAATTCCATATTTTTCCCAAAATCTCGTTTTAAATTGTAGAGCTATTTTAGTTGAATTTGCATAATGTATTTTTCTAATAACTTTCCTCTTTTCATATGAAATAGATTCAAAGGGAAGTAAATCTACAAAGTTTAATAAAGTAAAAGGAATTGTTGAAATAACAAAATCGCTAGTAAGTTGATGCTCTGTATTAAGAATTTGATTTTCAGTATAAATTGTTACGTTTGATTCTTGCTGCACAATTTTTTTTACTCTTTGATTCGTAATAATATAGTCTTTAAGTTGTGGTAAAAATCCATTTATAAGATGATCTGTCCCACCTGTTATTTCGTAAAGTTTAAGGTCTTTTGTTATTAGGATTAAAACTTCCCTTAATATGGCTGTAAATGCAAGTTCAGAAAATCCTTCTAATCCAACAAACGTTTCAATTAGATTAATAGCTTCAGTTGATAGTGATACACCAACAGGGTTATATTTCAAAAAGTTAGCCATTGAATAATGATCATACATATTAATAATGATTTCCCAATTTTTTTCAGGATCTTGATTAATAAAATCAATAACTGGACCAACTGCTAACAAAAGTAACTCTAATGCAGTTTTTCCTTTTTCACTAGGAAAGACATTAAAATTTAATTGGTCAGGATTAGCTTTATAATTTTTATCATTTGTTAATACGTTATTAACGTAAATTAAATCATTAGGGGTACTATTAACGAATTCATTAACTGGCAAATTAAATTTTTTTATATATTCTAAAACTAAATAGTGAAATGATGGGATACGCATTGCCCCGAGATCTATATATTGATTATTTATAAAAGGTTCCCTTTTTGTGTAAATTCTACCCCCTATTCTGTTATTCGCTTCTATAATGGTAATCTGATGCCCTGCTTCTTTCAAAAGCGAAGAAGCAACTAAACCTGAAATCCCTGCACCTATAATTGTAATATGTTTTGGTGAATTCGTTTTTTGTAATCCATTTTGAATTATGTAAATCATTTGCTCCATTGAAAGTAGTAATTTTTGAATCATAGATATCACCTCATCATGCGATAAAATAACTATCAATAAGATGTTATTAGTGTACAAGATGAAATAGAACTTCAGAGATAATATGTCTATAATGATACAAATTAGTGCAACTCCACTTACAATTAGATCGAAAGAAATGTTTAAAAATGCTGTCTTTTCACTATTGAGGACTCAAGTAGCAATTTATTTACACTATCAAGATATTCAAGATTTATTAATGCAAATCACTGAAGAGATTAAAAATGACCTTACAGATAAAATTAATTCTTTAGTACAGGCAAAAGACTTAACAGAACAGCAACAACTAATAAAATTTCTTGATTATTTATATATCCAAAGAAAAAGCCTTTTTTCTTTATAGAAAAAAGGCTTTATAAAGAGTACACTGTTAACGAATCAGAGCACATTTAAATTGTCATCTCTTCAATAAAATAGTTAAAGAGTTAATGCTAAATGAAAATACTAAACTATTTGAAACTAATTTAATTTTTTAATGACAATAGAAGCGTTTACGTTCGCTTGGGTTCCTCCAATTACAGTTGCAAGTCCAACAGCTGCAGCTGAAGAATGATTTCTAAGAGTAAGCACATCAGCAGCTGCAAAAGCTACTATAGCTTGCCCGTTATTTTGCTGAGTACCAGCACCTGAACCATAGATCGTACCTGCAACCGGCAAGCCATTTACAAATAGTGCAAATTGGTTTGATTCTGTACCCGACACTGAGAAAGTAACTTCGTAAATCCCCGGAGTAATAATTGCAATTTGAGAGGTACTAGGGGTATGCGTAATTCCACTTGTCATTATTCCATTTGAATCAAAAATGACATCTGCCTCTACTGCAACCGTCTGAGGAGTTAGATTGAAGATGTATGCGAATTCTGATAAGCCACCTCCTGTTGCTCCTGCTGGACCTGTTGCTCCTACTGGACCTGTTGCTCCCGCTGGACCTGTTGCTCCTACTGGACCTGTTGCTCCCGCTGGACCTGTTGCTCCTACTGGACCTGTTGCTCCCGCTGGACCTGTTGCTCCTACTGG
This sequence comes from Gottfriedia acidiceleris, assembly GCF_004138285.1. GTDB lineage: Bacteria > Bacillota > Bacilli > Bacillales > Bacillaceae_G > Gottfriedia > Gottfriedia acidiceleris_A. The sequence goes on from NZ_SCFN01000004.1 coordinate 483,747, forward strand.
ACCTGTTGCTCCCGCTGGACCTGTTGCTCCTACTGGACCTGTTGCTCCCGCTGGACCTGTTGCTCCCGCTGGGCCTGTTGCTCCTACTAGACCTGTCGCCCCTGCTGGACCTGTTGCTCCCGCTTGGCCTGTTGCTCCTACTAGACCTGTCGCCCCTACTAGACCTGTCGCCCCTGCTG
>NZ_SCFN01000040.1 GCF_004138285.1 Gottfriedia acidiceleris
TAATTTTGTAAGGAATAGTAATAATATTCGAATCGAGCATATTAGGCATCAACCTGGTGGCAGAGATATCTCTTCTTATAATCTTTATATGTTTGTATCGACAATTGATAAAGCCTTTAGCAAACTTCTTAGACAACTTCATAGAAATATCAAGATAAAGGACACCCTTTATGTCAAGACGTTATCGATAAATATAACGAATTTTCATCTATTATTAGGAAGTCTGAAATGACGTAAGTGAAACGGCAATAATCAAAGGAGATTATATAACTAAAGCATTGCGTTTGTTGAATTAGAACATGGACTGATATTAAAAATGGTATTTGATTTGTTAAAGAGAAATATAGGAGTTGGGTCTAGTGAATTGGGATTTAAATACCTTTTTAAACAAGTTGGAAGAAAGTAATATTGCGTATAGCTTAAAAAAAATTCGAGATGAAGCCATTATGGTAGCAATTCGAATGCCAGGTGAACGGTGGGAAGTAGAATTTATGGATGATGGTACAGTCGAGATTGAAAAATTCATTAGTGATGGGGATTATTACGACCATAAAGAATTAGAGATTTTGTTTAGAGATTTTAGTGATTAACTTATGCAACTAACTCATGCTTTAGTTGAACAACGAGATCGACTGTTTAGTCGATTTTTTTTATTCAACAAAATGGCAGTTTAGTCATAATGAACGAAACGGCTCCATTTTGCTTATCGTAGGTTGCAGTTGGCAATAATGGGAGTGATTAAAAAGCCTACCCAAACCAAATGTAGAGCTACAAACAAAAGGAGCCGTGTATTATGAAGGATGGTCAAAAATTTATTGGTTTAGACGTTTCGAAAGATATTATTGCTGTTGGAATTGCTGATGAAGGAAGAGGTGCACCAAGATTTCATGGAAATATCCAAAATACTCCAGAAGCTATTCGAAAACTTTTTAAGAAGCTAGGTGATCCAGAGAAATTACTAGTTTGTTATGAAGCTGGTTCATGTGGGTATAGTATTTATCGTCAGCTTCTATCAATGGAAATTGAATGCATTGTAGTTGCACCAACTCTTATACCTAAACGTACTGGAGATCGAGTTAAAACGGATCGTCGTGATTCACTACGTTTAGCTCAGCTTCTTCGAGCTGGTGAACTAACTGCTGTTTGGGTACCAGATGAAGTACATGAGGCATTGAGAGATTTAATTCATGCTCGTTCTGATACTCGTGAAGATTTACAAAAAGCACGTCAAAGATTAGTTCATTTCTTGCTTCGTCATGAAATACGCCCACCTCAAGGCGTTAAGAATTGGACAATCAAACATCGTGACTGGTTAAGTAAACTCACTTTTGAAAAATCATCATTACGCATCGTATTCCAAGAATATTTACATTCTATTTATGAGGTTGAAGAAAGAATGAAGCGTATTGAAGCCCAAGTTCATGAAGAAGCAATCAAAAGTGAACATGCACCTGTTATACAAGCACTTCAAACTTTAAGAGGAATAGCTGAAGTAACAGCTGTCACACTTGTCGCAGAGATTGGTCAATTTTCACGTTTTTCAAATCCAAGACAATTAATGTCATACGCAGGTCTAGTTCCTAAAGAATACTCGAGTGGTTCAAGTCGTTGGCAGGGTCCGATTACTAAAATAGGAAACTCACACATCCGCCGAGCTTTAGTAGAATGTTCATGGGCATATCGTCATCGTCCTTCTCTTAAAGGTGAGTTATTGAAAAGGCAAGCTGGTCAGCCACTTGAAGCACAAAGAATTGCCTGGAAAGCACAACACCGTCTCAATTTAAAATATAATCGGATTACAGCTAGAGGTAAGGCAGGAAAGTTTGCAGTTGTAGCTGTTGCTCGTGAATTACTTGGATTTATCTGGGCAATCGGATGTAGTATTGAAGATCAAAAATTAAACCAATCTGTTGCTTAATAGTTAATCTTTTTTGTATAAAAAATAATAAATAACGAAGTTATAAAGTCTAATTAGTATTGAAATTTTGGCTCGGAGGCAAACACGGTAAGGAGAACCCTCTAGTTCAACTATGCATTAGGTAAAATACCGAACGTGCGCGTTTAGATCGAGGCAGCTCCGTAACGGATAGAATGAAATGTGGTAACCAACCCACGCATATCAGATTGTAAATCACTGTTGAAAATATTTGCCTTCGTGCCAAGGTTTTAAGTAGTTATTCTTAGTTTTTAAAGTAAAAGCTTTTATATTGAATTAAATGAATGATAATCCACAGACTTAGTGAAAAAATCTAAGTTGGTAGTCTTAGAATAAGTCTGCCTAAAAACAGACAAAAACATAAAAATAAAACCATTTGGGTATGGTGAGTTGACAGTTTCGTTCATATCAGTTGAATAAGAAATGTTATAATAATTCAGATATATCTATTTATTTGAAGTTAGAAAGGATTACTAACATGTGGAAAAATTTAATAAATAAAGTCTCAGAAGAACCGTTGTTTAATGAACCAGCGACTCAGGAACAGTTAGAAGAAATTAATGAAAAGTTTAATCTTGAAATTAAAAATGAATTAGCTAATCTTTTAAAAGAAACAAATGGATTTGATAGTGGAGGCGTTAGATTTTGGTCTTCGAGTGAAATAATCGAAGAAAATGTTGAGCGAAGAACACTTGAAGTGTATAAAGATTGTTACATGACTTTCGATAGTTTATTATTTTTCGCGGACGCTGGCAATGGTGATTTTTTTGGATTTTCAATCATTAACGGTGACATACAAAAAGATGATATCTATGTATGGAATCATATAGACGATAGTCGAACATGGATTGCACCATCATTAGAAGAGTTTTTTATTTGGTGGAGCGATGGTTCAATTAGTATTTAATTTTTTGTGAAAGACCTGGGAAGGGAATAGTTGCATTGAAGAAAATTATTGTTAGTGTATTACTTTTAATTATACTAGTGGTTGCATACGTTGTTTTAATAAAACAAAAACCGCCAATTGAAACGGGTAGAATCGTTCCGAGTGATAATGGAAAAGGAATAGCTATTGAAATTGGTAATATAGGTTTAAGTGATATTCATCTAAAGAAAATATTGATTAATAATGAAGAAATTCCTAAAGGAACAAAGATTCGAGTTGGAAGTGGATTACAAGAGTATGATAGCTCCGAGGTATTTGATTTTGAGAAACAAAATACAAAAGTTAAATCAATGGTATTAAAACCAAATATATCACCAAAAAATTTGATTAAGAAGCAAAATCAAGGTACTGCTTCAGCAAAAGATAAAGTATACGAGATAAGCATATTACATAGTAAAAAAATAAATAGAATTACTATTAAATATCGTTATCTAGGTGTTTCTTTTAAGCAAGTAATTAGATTAGCAATGCATTAGTTGAACAACAAGATCGGCTGTTTAGTCGATTTTTTTTATTCAACAAAATGGCAGATTAGTTGAATAAGGAAATGGGCTTCTAAAAAAATATAAATAAATTTAATGGAATTATAATTCATATAATGTGACTGAGAGGAGGTCATTTATTTGAATAAATTTATAAAGATTATTGTTTTATTTCTACTAATCACAATTATTTTTAGTGGTGGTTTTATTAGCGGAAAATTACTATATAACAAACCAACAAGAGAGATAAAAGTTGGATATGAAAAATCAGATCAACAAGGGGTTATCGAAATACGTAATGTCATTACTGATGTAAATAATCAAGATAAGATTGATTATATCCAACAAGTTCTAACCTTTGCAAAGCAAATTAACAGTAAAAAATTGGACTTAGGAAAACCAGATTTACACTTAATTATCAACAGTCCTAAAGAAGGTATACGATTGACTGAAACACAAATATGGTTTACTGATGATGGTGCTATTATTGATTTGGGAGATTATAGAAAAATTAGTCTATCGGAAGCGAAAATGTTAAAGAAAATGGTTGGATACAAGGAACTATAATAATTTCTTTAAGTAACTAACGCTTGCTTTAGTAAAACAAGAAACGACTACTTCGGTAGTCGTTTTTATTGCACTAAGTGGTAGAGTAGTTGAACAAAATAAGACAAGTTATTTATATTAATTGTGTTATTCTATTTATAGAAACAAAATGTAATTATTTACCAAAAAATATTAGGAGGTTTATTTATGAAAAGAAAATTAGTATTATCAATTGGCTTTGCTGGTGCTTTAGCATTATCAATCGGATTTACAAAAGACTTCCAAAATACAAAGGTATATGCACAGACCAATGGAGACCAATACAGAATTGTATCAGTAGAAGAACAAAATCGTAGAGAAGCTATGTTAGCTGAAGGAAAATCAGAACAAGTCACTGATGGAGACAAATATACAGTTATATCAGTAGAAGAACAAAATATGGTGGAAAATAGTTTAGTTCAGCAAGGGTTTGTTCCACAAGAAAATGGGACAGGTTTCTATTTTGTAAAAGTTAAATAAATTAAGTTTCTTTATACAACTAACTCATGCAATAGTTGAACAACCTATGCTTCGGTAGCTTTATTCTTATTAAAGTAAATGGCAGTTTAGTTCCATAAAAAATGCAGAAATTATGGTAAAATTTAAAAACTAAGATATGCATTTATAGGGGGCGTAAATATGGATATAGAAATTCATAGTGATTTCGCCAATGCAAATCTCGATGAAATGAAGGAAGTTTATGCTTCTGTTGGGTGGACTAAACATACAAACGAGATAATTAGACAAGTATTTGAAGCAAGTAATGTCGTAGCTTTAGTTAAGGTCAATGGAAGAATTATTGGGATTGGTAGAGGGATTACAGATGGCGTTTTTAATGCAGCAATTTATGATGTAGTGGTTCATCGAGATTTTCAAAGGCAAGGAATAGCTAAAAAAATTATGGAGTTTTTACTTGATAAGTTAAGTAATTTTTCTTGTATACATTTAATATCAACAACTGGTAATGAAGGATTTTATCGAAAACTTGGATTAAAAAAGCTGAAAACTGGAATGGCAAGGTATTTAAATCCAAGTCTAAGTGATGAGTATTTAGAGTAATTTTCTTGTTCAACTAACTGATGCATTAGTTGAACAACTTGATCGGCTGTTTAGCCGATTTTTTTGTTGAACTAATGGCAGTATAGCTTAATAAGAAAAATAGAATATTTCACTAAGGTCTATCATTTCATGTCTAATTAATTGGTATAATTATAGAGAATTTTAATTAAAATCCAATTTGATATAGGAGTTCAATATGACCAAAATGAATTTGCCATATGGAGTAACAGGGGGATATTACATGCCTGGAGAGGATCCTGATCCACCCTCAATTGATAAATCAAAATTTTATGCTAAATGTAAAGAAGTTGCTTCATTAAAGCATATAAAGTATGAGATATTAAGTGATTTAGAAACAGATTATAAAAATTTTTATGCAGTAAAGTTTTTCTTTCTACCCAAACCTATATATGCAGTTGTAAATGATGCACATCCATTTTTAGCATTTTGTCTTGCTGATGACTACGGTGACTTTGGAAACTCATTCCCATTGAATTTTATCGACTTTGAAGAGTTCGCAGAAGAGTTTTCGGAGTATACAGTTATGAAAGTAAAAGAATTGAACAAACAATTTAATATTGAAGAACATGAGGAGTTAAGAAATGTTCGTACTATTAAAGAACAAGTACAACGTTGGGAGCCAAGAACAATTGGTGACGTAATGTTTAATTATTGGGATTAATGTTGGTATCGCCTTTAAATTTTGTATAAACAATTTAAATAAAGCTTTTTCTTATGTAACTAACGCATGCGTTAGTTGAACAAAATGAGTTGCTTTGGTAGCTCATTTTTTCATTTAACAAAATGGCAGTTTAGTATCATAAGGATAGTAGGAATAGACTTGGATAAAATAATCAAAAATTGAAAAAAGGATGATTAGTTTGAACAAGTTTATTATTCTTCTATTTATATTTTTTGCATTATTTAATGGTAAGGTGCATGCAAACTCAAACTATAAAACACGTACCATAGAAGAATCTTATAGCAATCTTGGATACGTATCTGTCGATGAAGCCGTAAAAGCATTTGAACAACATTTTGGACAAAACTTAGAACTCCCACTAAGAGTGCCACCTATTCCATTTACTCATGTTTTTGGACGATTCAATGATTTGGAAGGTGAACAGAATGACTCATTTGACATGGAATTTATTAGTGAGGAGTCATCAGGAATTCATTTCTTTATTAATGTAAAGCTTGCAAAGTATAGGATGAAAATATTTGATAGGGACGTTGTAAGGGTATATAAACTTAATAATGGAGAAAAGGCAACATATATGAATATCAGAGGTGCCAACCTATTAGTTTTTGAACGAGGTAATTTCCATTATTTATTTAGTGCTAATAAAAAGGTCTCTGAAAAGGTTACCCCTGAAATATTAGTTCAAATAGCTAATTCAATTGATTATTCTACAAAATAAAGCAAAATATGCTTTAACTAACTCCTTGGTTCATAAATCATTAATCTTATGCAACTAACGCATGCTTATGTTGAATAAGATCGCGCGTCGCAAATACGGTTTTCCTTATTCAACATAATGGCAGTTTAGTTGCACAAGGAATTTATATACTCTTATTGAATTTAATAAATATATATCAACTAAAATGGGGTGTTCTTTTGAGTTCAACTTATAAAGGATTAGTAGAAATTGACCTTGATGATGGAGAAGTCAATATCACTGTTTCTGGAGAACAACAGGATTTCACTTTTACTTCTGATTTAGGTTCCGTTATTTTACCTCAGCTATTCTTAGCGTTATCCTCACTTTATAATGGGAAAAGTAGTCGTGTTCGATTGAGTAATTACTGTAATAGTGACTATTATAATTTTGTAAGGAATAGTAATAATATTCGAATCGAGCAAATTAAACATCAACCTGGTGGCAGAGATTTCTATTCTTTTAATCTTTATATGTTTGTATCGACCATTGATAAAGCCTTTAGCAAACTTCTTAGACACCTTCATAGAGAAGGGATATTACCATTGCGATTTCAAGACGAAGAAGATGAAGCTCACCCTTTATGTAAAAACGTTCTCGATAAATATAACGAATTTTCATCTATTATTAGGAAGCCTGGAATGAAGTAGTGTAAAGGCAATGAACAAGGTATTTTATTTCACTAACTGATGCTTTAGTTCAATAACGAATAATCAAATTTGTATTAAATAAAAAGATAGTAAAACAGATGATTTCCGTTTTACTATCTTTTTTATAAAACATTAATTTTTAAAAGTGAATACTTGCATGTGTTTTCGTTGACCATTGCAATCTTTTGGTTTCATATCTTCTTTTCTTATGAGAGGTTCATCTTGCCATGTAATTACAACTGTAAGTTCGTTTGCTTTAACTGAAATTGGAAAGTGACGTCTAAAACTATTGCGACCTACTTTATCCTGTTCATCTGTAAATAGTTCAAATTTAGTTTGAGTCTTTGGTTCGTTTCGAAAAACATCGACATGAACATTATAAGCCCAACTAGCGTTATTGATAACAGATAAAGAATATACATCAAAAACATCTTTCCTTGCTTCTTGTTCAGTAGATGTATCTATTTTTAGTTTCCAATGATCAGTCTCTTGTATAATTGGTAAGGATTTAGGAGTAAATGCATGTGCGTTTAATGTGCCTCCAAAAAATGAAACCAATAAAATGCATGTATAAGATAAAAACTTATTCATAATACTGTTCTCCTTTATTACTTTTAATTTAGTTTCTCTAAAGAAGAAATTGTTATTCATTTAAATTAGTTTCTTTATAAGCAGTTTATTTTCTTACTAACGCATGCAATAGTTTAACAACAAGATCGGCTGTTTAGTCGGTCTTTATTATTTTGCTGGCAATATAGTTTAATAAGAAAGACGAATAAAATTAAAATTGAAAAAGTACTCAAAACGGGGGAGATTTTATGAAATACGTTTATCATATGGTCCCAAAAAATATGAGTGGAGAAGCACTTATGTCCTTAAATAAAATAAAGCTTTTGGATTCAGAATTATATAAACAATATGCAAAAAAATATTTTGACCACCCTGAACGACCCAAACTGTTGGAAAAAGAAATTCCAAAATTGAATTGCTTGTGGAATGATGTCATTCATTTTTTACCTATCCATCCACATCTTGTTTATGATGCCTTAAGAACTGTGGGCGTTAAAGTAAAAACAGATTTACTGTTTTATAAGATCCCGACTACAAATTTAGTAAATAATCAAAATGTGGTTTATTTATACCGTAAAGAAAATTATATAGGACCTGCTGCGAACATAAATAGCGAAGATGTTCATTTTATTGATATAGAGGAATATGAAGAATTGACTGAGCTTCCAATCGATACCCGAAATTACTATGAGGAAGAAAATAGGAAAGGCAATCAGTTTGGAATATTTCCATTTA
>NZ_SCFN01000041.1 GCF_004138285.1 Gottfriedia acidiceleris
TCGATGGTAGTTGGGGGTTTCCCCCTGTGAGAGTAGAACATCGCCTGGTTTACCAAAGTATCAGCTAATCAGCTGGTGCTTTTTTTATTTTGGTCGTTAATTGTTGATATTTAATAATTGATAAAGGACTGTCAATTTTTGATAGTTTTTTAAGTTCTTTGTACAAAATTTGATTACCAAGTACTTGAAGAACTTAAATCTAGTCATTCGGAATTATCAATAATCGTAGGAATCGTATCAGATTGTTTAAAAGCATAGGTTTCATTTTCAATTTTTATTTTAAAAGTTCTTCCTTTTTTATCATATATGATTTTCAAATTATGAAACTTAGAACTATTAATTACATACGTCGTATCTGTTTTCTGTGAATAAGTTCCTTTATCTGTCTCAGTGCGATTATAATAATAAAATGAATGATGGTCCTCTTCATCAAATACTATTATTGCAAATGGAAGTTTTTTGCTTTGGTAGGTCCCTATTAAAGTTGACTCATATAAATTCTGTATTTTAGGGACGTTTGTAGCTAAAACAATAAATACTATAACTAATAATAGAATAATACTTTTATCAACCCAATTTTTCTTTTCAACTTCAGTCATTACAATCAACGCTCCTTCCCTAATTTAAAAATATTTAAAGCCAAGAAAAACTATTCTAAATACAGACCAATTCAATACTGAGTTATTTTATCTTTGAATTATACATAGCCTAGCTCATTGATATAATAATCCTATTTGAACAGCTAAAACTAACACAAAAAACGAACTGTTTATAACAGTTCGTTTTCACAGAGTGTTGAAATATATTGTAGTCAATATTGAAAAATACAAACATTAAATGAATATCTATGAAAAAATAGTCTATTTATAATTGTTTTATCTGTCATCTTATTGATAAACAAGTGATTTTGGTTGCTATAAAAATGTTTTAACTAACTTGCAAAATTAAAATGCCGATCAATATTAATAAAGATGTGTAAGACATCATCATAAGTTACAATTTGATTAATAAAGGATAATTCATTCGTTCAATTGACTATTCAATTGTTTTTAAGATTATTATTTTTTTATAAAGAACTTGATTGGAACGAAAGGGTGCTCGACTCCTATGGGAGAAGCGGGAAGGCTGAGACCCCACAGGCGGCGCCGAGGAGGCTCAGGTCTCGCCCCATGGAAAGCGAGCACCCTGTAGTGGAAATCATATGACACAACTT
>NZ_SCFN01000042.1 GCF_004138285.1 Gottfriedia acidiceleris
ACGAACTGTTTATAACAGTTCGTTTTTTGTAACAATCACATGCTTTAGTACTTTAATAGAGGTTAAGTATTTGGTTTATCCACTTTTTTTAAGATAATTGTACTTATAGTATCTTTCCAATAAATTTCATAATATATTTCTTTTTCCTGATCAATAAACTCACATCCGCCGCACTCTCTTTTTTTACCATGAAATTCACCAGATTGATTTAATAAAAACGTCTCTCCTCCGATCGTTCCGTCATTATAGCTAATCAAATAGCGTGAGTTTGACTTAATTAAGTCTTTATCATATTTTCCTTTATACTTTATAGTTGTTTGATATAATATATCAGTTCCGACCAAAGTCATTTGGTGTAATATTTCCCAGTTATTATCGGCTCCTTTAAAACTAACAGACTAAGTACGGAATAAATGATTTGCAATCTCTCCGTGTACTGGAGTTAAATAAGAACAATAAACTAAAAGTAAGATACGCTATTGTATTTTTCATTTGAAATCTCCAGTTTTTATATTAAATATTCAATTACATAATTTATTTTTATACAATAATTAATCCTTATTAAACTAAATTTCCATTTGCTACAAATTTGAAAGGTAGATTTTTTACTTTTTACAATTGGCTTAAAGTGAGTATGAAACTTAAAGTTGAATGCTTACCTGAAGGGTAAAAAAGATGTAGAACATTTAAATTACTCACATATAGTAAATAATGTAGATCATCTTTACTTTTTAATTTACACATAGTATGATGATTTCAATAAGTTAGATTTCAATGAACATAATAATAAATGAGGTGCATTTTGTGAGTGCGGTAGGTTCTAAATAGGAAAAAAATAAATGAAATAAATAGGATGAAAAAAGGGGAGTTAGTAGAATTCGTACCCTTAATTTTGTCATGTATTTATTTCAAACCTATGAAGATACCTACAATACTTTATAATGCGTGTAATGAAATTAGTATGGCTATTCTGTAATAGCTTATTTAACTATATTTCAATTATGATTGCCTTGTAATGTGATTAAAGCTGCGGTATCTCCGCAGCTTTTTTATATTTTTTCGGGTAAAAACAGATCTTTATTTCTATTTCATTGGAATCTAACGGGTGGGTATCTCCATTTATGATCGATAAAATCAGATTAAAGAGGAGAATTAAAATTGAATAATATAACATTTGAAAAATTACAATATAACGAGTTAAAAGAAATTGTAAAATCTTATTGTATAAGTGGATTAGGTAAAAAATTGATAAATCAATTAGAACCTAGTACCAATATAAAAGTAGTTAAAAATAGATTAAATGAGACAACTGAAGCTCGGGCAATATTAGACGCAGAAGGACATGTACCATTTTTAGGTGTCTCTAACATTGAAAAGATTATTCAAAATCTTGAAAAGGGCGTGATATTAGATCCGAGTGATTTAATCAGTATTTCGGACTTTTTAAGAGGATGTAGAAGAATTAAAAAATTTATGCAAGATAACGTATTTTTTGCCCCAATTCTCGCTTCTTACGCAAACTCAATGAGTGAATTTATGAGTATTGAAGATGAGATTAACTTCTCAATAAAAGGAAACAGCGTTGATTCTGCGGCAAGTAAGGATCTTAAACGGATACGAAATAATATTGAATCAGTTGAAGAGAAAATTAAAGATCGTTTAAATAAATTTCTAAGTAGTAGTGCCAATAAAATGTATATTCAAGACTTTTTTATAAGTAAGAAAGATGACCGATATACAATACCAATTAAGGCTTCCTTTAAGAAGCAAGTTCCTGGATTAATTATTGAAGTTTCTTCTAAAGGTGCAACAGTCTTTATTGAACCGAATACAGTAAATAAATTAAACAGTGAGTTAGCAAGCCTTAAGGCTGAAGAGGCAATGGAAGAATATCAAATATTAGCTACCCTTTCAGGAATGATATTAGAAAACATTTATGAAATAAATATAAATATGGAGTTAATTAGCCAATATGATATGATGTTTGCTAAAGCTAAATTTAGCAAACATATTGGTGGAGTTGAGCCGAAATTAAATGAATTCGGATATATAAAGTTAGTTGATTGCAAACATCCACTATTAACAGGTAATGTAGTTCCACTTAATTTTGAGATAGGGGAAAGTTATCGAAGTTTAATCATTACTGGACCTAATGCAGGTGGCAAGACAGTCGTTCTGAAAACAATTGGCTTACTAACATTGGCAACAATGTCAGGTTTCCATATCATTGGAGACATGGGGACTGAAATTGCAGTTTTTGAAAAGATTTTTGTTGATATTGGTGATAATCAAAGTATAGAAAATGCACTAAGCACATTTTCATCACATATGAAAAACCTTTCTGATATTATGGGTGTTTCTAATAATAATACACTTTTACTATTTGATGAAATAGGAAGTGGTACGGAACCGAATGAAGGATCAGCACTAGCAATTTCAATTTTGGAAGAATTTTACCTTATGGGATGTATTACAGTTGCAACTACTCATTATGGTGAAATTAAACGTTTTTCAGAAATGCATAGTGACTTTATGAATGCAGCAATGCGATTTAATAGTGAGACACTAGAACCAATGTACAAGTTAATAATCGGGAGATCAGGAGAAAGTAATGCTCTATGGATTTCTAAGAAAATGAATATTCGAGAAAATGTACTTCAAAGAGCGAAGGAATATATGGATAATAAAGAATATCGATTAGAAAAAGTAATTGAAAGTGCAATAAGAAAACCAAAGATTGTCAAATTGAAAGCAGAAGAAAAGGCTAACTATCAAAAAGGCGACCGAGTAAAATTATTAGACTTTGATAACTTTGGAATTGTCTATAAAGAAATCGATAATTTTTACAATCTCATTGTTTTTTACAATGGCGAATTTTTGGAAGTGAATGAAAAACGAATATCTTTAGAAGTAAAAGCTGCAGAACTTTATCCAGAAGGATATGACTTAGATACGTTATTTGTTGATTATGCCACAAGGAAATTGCAGCACGATATTGAACGAGGTTCGAAAAAGGCATTACGAAAGATTCAAAAAGGAATGAGAAGTAACGGGGAGTAATATTTCAGCCGTTTATATTCAACAAATTATTACACTTTGTATACAAACCAAAACATCAGCTCAAAAGCTGATGTTTTTAATTTAAGAAAAAATTCATTGTTTTCAAGAATACAAAACAAATTTAAGTTTAAATGAATAGACTATACCAAACTACATGATTGGGGTCTTAAATATGAGGAAATTTTCTTATATAGATTTAATCGCCACATTAAATATAGAAGATGCACATCCAGGTGGGTTCGATTTAACAAAAAAAACATTAAGATTTCTTCCACTGACATCAGATAGCCAGGTTTTAGAAGTTGGATGCGGTTCAGGTAAAACTGCTAGCTATTTATATGAAAGTTACAATTGCTCAATCACAACAATCGATATAAACAGTCGGATGCTGGCTAATGCAAGAAAACGATTTAACAAAAAGAAAATTCCAGTTACTCTGCATCAAGCAAGTGCAGAAAATCTTCCTTTTAAGGATAATTCATTTGATATTATTATTTCGGAATCAGTAACAAGCTTCACAAATGTAGATAAATCATTACATGAATATGTAAGAGTGTTAAAAAAAGGTGGATATTTTCTTGCAATAGAAATGACATCAGAGAGACCACTAACACTAAAAGAAGAAAGTGAAATAAAGGATGTTTATGGTGTATCAAAAGTAAAAACGGTAAGAGAGTGGGAACAAGCATTAATCAAAGGGGGCTTTAGGGATTATAAAATCCTCAAAGGTAATACAATAATGAATACATCAACAAATTCAATTGATTCACTACCATTTCAAAAGTTACCACCAGAGGGAATTGAATTACTTCATAGATTTCAAGAAATACTAGTGCGTTATAAAGATGTGTTAGGATATAGAGTATTTTTATGTAGAAAAAGATAGGCATAATAGCTTATCTTTTTTGTTTTATTTACAAAACACCCGCTTACCAGGATTGAATTAATTCCAAAGTATCAGACTGTTTATATCCAAAAAATTCAAGTCGCTTTAACTAAGTTAGTCCAATAATTCCAAGCTATTAAATATTCGGCTAAATCATTTGGATGATGTTTTATACATGTAGCTAACCTAAAATATAATCCAACTAATACGTTTTTATATATTATGTGAGAATCATTATTTTGTAAAAATTTCAAATGACTGACTGCGGCGTAAATTGTTTCTTTTGTTAGATTATCTGGTGAAGAACAAAACGCATAGATTAAATCATAAAGTGGATCACCAAACACTGGAGTAGGATCTATAATTCCTCTTAACTCGCCTTTATTAAAAATAAAATTATGTATACCGCAGTCACCGTGTAATAAAAAAGGTTCTCCTTGAAAAGTGATTTGATTTGAATTGTTTACAATAGAAAAGACAAGTGTATGATCTTGCTTATCTAAATACGAATCTAAAATTTTATAAGACTCTGTCATTCTACTCATAAGAAAATCTGACCATGAATTCGATAAATCAACTGCCCATCCCCAACCTGGAGCATTAGGGTAGGATTCGTAATTATTTATTAACTGTTCAACAAGTGCTATAAGTAATTCTTTTTTGTTTTGTTTAACATAATTTGTGCTACCTGGAATGAATGGATAAACTATGTATTTGAATGCTTTTTCAGCAAATAGTAAATTGGGTAATAAATCTACAGTGTTATAGAAATTAAGAAAATATGCTTCTGATTTTAGTACACGAGGATCATTTAACTTAACAATAAATTTACTATCGTTTTTGCTGTTACTTAGAAGATATATACTGCTTGATGTTCCACCGGTTAGTTGAGTGTACTTAATTTCTTTTTTGTTAATTACATTCATATTTGATAAATCATTTATTAATGATTCTATTTGCATAGTATCCTCACCTTTGTTATTAATAATGTACTTATTTAAGTATACTCTTATAAATCAACGGTCACCATGAGGATAGATCGGAAAATGCTTATTAATCTCCACTTTATTTATGTATAAAAATGTTTTGGAAATTGTATAAGTACACGTACACAAGCTAAGTATGAATAAAATAAAAATTATTTGAATGATTCTTTTCATGATAACTCCTACACATAGTTAATGCTTTTATTCTTTATCTAAAGTGAAGAAGTTATTTTTGTATTAATTATAAAAAAGTATATTGAGGGTGTTTCAATACCCTTATTCACCCATAAAATAAAAAGGCTGTCTCAGAAGTCAGCAATTGACTAAAGAGACATCCCCACAGTAATTGAATATAAGATTATATTGAGCTATTAAAAAAAGAATAATGCAGCTAACGCGACTCCTGCAACAAAACCGAGTGCAATTGAAATACCGAACCCACAGCCGAAGAATCCGCATCTAAATCCATCTCTGTCAAAATCTCTATCGTCTCTTCTATCAAATCTTCTATCAAACCTTCTGTCAAATCTTCTATCGAATCTATCATCAAATCTATCATCAAACCTATCATCAAATCTATTGTCAAAGCGATTACCAAACATATTATCAAAACGATTTTCATTGCGGGAACTTCTATTTGAAAAGTTTCTTTCTGAGAAATCTCTATTAGATTGGTTTCTATTCATGTTATTTCTATTACGATTTGATGATCTATTTGAAGAATTAGAGCCTTGGCGATGTTGATTGACTGGTTCAATAAATACTCGATCATCAGTTACTCTAGTAATACGACCAACATGCTCTTTTCCATCTTTATCGAAAATGCGTACAACCTGCCCTCTAAAATTATTACATAATTGATGGGCTTCATTACATTGCATAACAATTCCTCCTTTTCTTGTACTAATCTATGGAAGAGGAATAGTTTGTGCTTGTACTTATACCTAGTTGTACAATCAACTAATTAATTTGTTTGAAATTTACGTAAATCATTTTTGTTAACTTTTTGTAAAAGAAATGCTTGCAATCATTTGGACGAGATGGTATATTTGTTT
>NZ_SCFN01000043.1 GCF_004138285.1 Gottfriedia acidiceleris
GTACCTACTGCATTTTTATAATGCAGTACTTTTCATTTCATTGTATTATTAATTTTATACAAAATTTTGTACGGTTTTATCTTATTACACAATATTAATAATTAGAGGGGAGGATTACTTATGAAAATCGTTGAAAAAAATAACATAGCCACTGATATATATAATGTTGCTATTTACTTACGAATATCTCAAGAAAAGAAGGGCGAAAATGCAGACACATTACTTAATCATCGAACTATGTTAATCGAATATGCTAAAGAATGCGGATGGGCATACGATCTGTATCAAGAAGTATTAAGCGGGGGTAAGTCAGAGTTAAGTGAACGTCCGCAACTTCAACGAATGTTAAACGATATAGAGCAATACGACGGAATATTGGTGGTAGAATTAAGCCGTATAAGCCGCAATGGACTGATCAGCGAAAAGGTGTTGCAGACATGTGTAGATTATAATAAGCCAATCATTACAAGAGAACGGATTTATGATTTGGCGAATAGTCAATCTGACGTATTAATGTACCGTTTTGGAAGTTTAATTGCTTCACAAGAACACTCTCTAATTGGTGCTCGTAGTAAAAATAATAAGTTATCAATGGTTAAACAAGGTATGCACGTTAGTGGTACTGTACCATATGGATATAAACGAAATAAGGATACTAAACGGTTAGAAATAGATGAGGGAAGTGCAGATATTATTCGCTACATATTTAAGCTGCAAAATGAGGGGTTAGGTAGTTATCGTATACGAGATACCCTTAATGCAGAAGGATATAAAAGTGCGACAGGTAAAGCATTTAACTTACCTAGTATTAGACGTATCATTCGTAATCCAGCTTATAAGGGGATGGTTGTGTTTAATGATCGTAAGCGAGTTAAACAGAATGGTAAATATGTATATGTAAACGTCAATACGATAGAAGTAGAAAATGCACACCCTCCAATTGTTAGCGAAGCGGATTGGGAAAAGGCTAACGGTATTCGAGACGCCAGGGCTGAAACGGCAAAGATTATAAGAGAACGACCTAGCTCTGTAACAGGAGTAACCATTTTAAAAGATTTATGTTATTGCCATAACTGTGGTAGAAAGCTAGTGATTTGTAAAAACAATAGAAATGAAAGTTATTACATTAAAGGGTGCGAGTACTTAATGGAAGATGGTACAAAATGCCCCAATATGGGTATAAATGTTATTTATGTAGAAGAGTTGGTAATGGAGGAAGTAAGTAAGTTAAGAGGTGATATAGAACTAGAAATTGAACTACTACTTATGAATGATACCACTGATTTAACAGTTAATTTAGAAGAACAGTTAATCCATATTAACGGGAAGATAGAAGAACAAAAAAAACAGTTTAATAAATTAATTGAATTAGCTATTAGTGGTGTTTTCACAGTTAATGAAATAGCAAGTAAGAAGGAATCAATAACCGATACCATTGAATTACTTAATGCAGAACTTGAAGAATTAACTATTAGGCTAGCAAATACTAATACTGCAACAGTAACGGAAAAGTTATCTAATGTTTTAACCGTTTTGGATGATATTGAAAATGGGAATGCAGATCCTATGGAAATAAATACGCACTTAAAACGGTTTATTCGTAAGATATATTATAGCCGTATGCTAGATTCAGAGTTAAAATACCTATCCCCAAATAATCCTATACGTAGGAATGCACCGTTTGCGATTGAAATAGAATACCTTTGATAACATTTGTTAATTTTTGTTGTGATTTAGATGTTTTTCATTTTTCTTTGTAGATAAAAAATAAATAATAGTTAAGGAAATATCTTTAAAAAAGTTATTTCCTAGTAAATAGCCGAAACAAGCATTTCATGATTAAGGAAAAAGATCTTCAATTGCAAGTAAAATAAGTGGTACCGCATAACAAAAATACAGTATTGAAAAGATAGAGAAATTTGCTTGTTCTTATTCAACATAATGGCAGTTTAGTTGCATTAGAAAAGGTAAAACAAATATGTTTATAGAAACTTTATTTTAAAGTGTAATATAAAAATCAGGGGGATTGGGATGTATATTGATAATGAGTTGAAAATTAGACCAATAGTTGAAGCTGATTTATTTAAACTATGGACATTAACCTTTAAAGAAGAGTCACCCGAATGGAAAAAATGGGATGCTCCATATTATGAACATAAACCGATTTCGTATGAAGAGTATCTGGATAGAAAAGAAAATATACTAGATAAAGATAATCCAATGGTTATTGAAGTGAATGGGGATGTAATTGGAATAGTTAGCTACTATTGGGAGCATAAACCTTCTAATTGGCTTGAGATGGGAATTGGAATTTATGATCCAAACTATTGGAGTGGAGGTATTGGTACTAGAGCTTTAAAGCTTTGGATTAATCATTTATTTAATACATTACCTCTTGTGCGTGTTGGCTATACAACTTGGTCTGGGAATCATCGTATGATAAAAGTTGGGGAAAAATTAGGAATGACGATGGAAGCGAGATTAAGAAAATGTCGTTTGTATAATGGCACATATTACGATTCAATTAGGATGGGGATATTAAGGGAAGAGTGGGATGAAGTATGTTAATTAGAGAAATGATATGTTCTGACATAAAAAGCGTTAGGTTAATTGCAAGTGACACTTGGCGAGTTACATATAGTACGTTTATTCCCGAAGAGATACAAGCTCAAGTTTTAAAAGATGCTTACTCCAATGAGGAGATGGATCATAGGTTTAAATCTTCTCTTAATTTGATTGCAGAAAAAAACGAAGAAATTTTTGGATATGCTTTTTTCTCAGGGAATCTATCAGATAAAGATATATTTTTAGAGTCATTATATATTCATCCAGATCACCAAGGAAAAGGAATCGGTAAACAGTTAATGCTAACTGGACTTGCAAGATTTAAAGAACCAACTACGTTGTCTTTAACAGTGTATAAAGGAAATCCCAATATTTCCTTCTATGAAAAAGAAGGATTTAAGATAATCAAAGAAATTACTGGAGAGTTCTATGGACATCCAGTAGTTTTTATTATGATGAAAAAGAACCTACTCAATACGAATTAACAACAGTTTTTCATTTATTGCTTATTGAACTAAATGATGCGATAGTTGAACAATTAGCAAAAAAGGAACTTCCAAAGAAGTCCCTTTTTTTGCTAATGATATGTAACTTGAAATGAATAGGATTACAAGTCGAAAATAATTATCTAAAGGAGTTTCCTCTATATTTAAAGAATTATTGTTTTATATAGAAATTTAGGAGGAATCATCTTTTGACTACTAACAAAATATCTAAATACGAATTAATTATTAAGGCAATTGTTACATTAGCGGGGTTAGTCATTTTGCTAAATAGTGTTTCCTTTGGAGGTACGGCAGCAAGTCATTGGCTTGAAAGATACGGAGACAGTGATGTGGATTCATATATGACAAGACTTACAGCATACATACATATGTACCAAACGTTTGGCGCTGTTATGTTTGGAGTTGGATTATACTCTTTGTTACGCTTCAGAAAAGGAAATTAAGTTATATTTAAACCTGTATATTATTTAAAAATTTTAGGATATCTTATTGAACTACCATTTTTATAAAGCAATTAAAAAGTGTTCAGTATGGCTTGAAAAAGAGAATAAAAATGTTTCAAAGTAAAAATCCCTACATAAATAAATGTGGGGATTTCTTTTCATAATGAATACTATATACATAAAAAAAATTATTAGATAAATATGATAATACTAAATAGGAGGGACATATGGAACATTTTACAAAGAAACTTAAACAATACAAACTGGATGAATTGCTATTAAGGAATTCAATTATGTCACGTGAAATGATGTTAAGTGGGTTGAAAGGCGATGCTGTATTTAAAGCCGTTAGCTTTCAAAGCAATATAAAATATATTCAAGACTATTTTTTCTATATCACCCCATGGGAATTAGCAGATGTATCTTTTTATGCCATAAACAAATCAAATGATCATAAAAGTAAAGGAGTAAGTGACCATAATCACATATTGTTAATGAATGATTATAGGAGAGCTTCTGAAATAATAAGTAGTTCAGTTCTTGATGGTATTAAAGATGAGGATAAACTCTCTTATATATTAGTGGGGCATTCGCAAGAACAATTTTGGATGCAACATGTACATGAATTTATTGAAAGCTTTAATCGAAACTATGAGATATTGGAGCATGTAGATAATTTCGATATTGATGAAATTTTACTAGAGTAAGTGGGATGTAATTATAGCACGTATTTAAGAGTGGTTGTTCTTCTTTATCTGTTATCCACGAATTGTGTTGACTATACAAATATCCATACGATACTTTCGGAAAAAAGTGCTTTTCAATTAAAAGGTGAAGAAGTTCAAGCTGTACTTAATTACTATACAGGTGACTATACTTATTATCGTAATCAAATGGATAAAACATGTTTTTTGCAAAAACCATTTATTCAAACGCAATCAGGGAAACTAGTATTAGTGAATGTTTTTTATTTAGCCAAAATCATGAGCTACGGTGTTTATTGGATTGTAAGAAACTTTTATATGAAAAAGAAATCATCATTATTCATCAATGGGTTTGGTCATTATTTTGAAAAATATTTTGAAGAAGTACTACTTACTTATGTGGAATCGAATAGCATAACAAAAATAGAAGAGGATAATAAGATAAAAAGAGCAGATTGGCTAATTGAAGCGGATAAATACATTTTGATCATAGAACAAAAATCAGCATTAGCAAAGACAAGTGTCAAAAATATTACGCCAAATATTGACGATTTAGATCGTTTCCTAAAAAGGCTAGATGAAGGATTTGAACAATTAATATCAACAGAAGCACAATTTAAAGAACGTTATCCTAATAAAAGAATAGTGAAAATGTTACTTCATTACGAGGATTTGTTTGTTCCAGAATTATTAGAAGAACGAATAGATTCTAAATTTAATAGAAACATGGTTTTTCTAATACATATAAGCGAAATGGAAAAACTAATTTCTTTACTTGAGGACAATGAAGAACTTTTTAATCTAGTGATCAAGCAAAAAATTGAACTTGAAGAAAGTAAATCAATTCATGGTAGATCATTGGGTCAAATCTTAACTCAATTTGAGTGTTATTCAAATGATTATTTAAGGAAAAAGAAAAACAAGTATCTAAACATAAGCGAGGAAATTAAAGGGCGAATTAAAGAATAGTTTCATATTGTAAAAGAAGTATGGATAAATAAGATAAACCATGTAACTTTGCAAAAAGCGTAACTGTCCAAAGACATATAAGTCGGGAACCGAACAAATTGTTAAAGTACAAGAAAGTTTCAGACTAGACAACAAAGTATCATACTGACAAAGAAAGTTGTATACTGAACAACAAAGTTTCATACTGTGGTTTAATTTGAATTAAATTTGAAAAACTTAATAGGGAGTTGGGAATATAATGAACCATTTTGAAAATGAAAATATTCCAACAAAAGAAGATTTTCTTGTAAGTGAAATTGATGAGCGTGTTGTTATCAAAAAACCAATTAAATAAATATATTCAAAAAGGACCAATGGTAATCGCCATAGGTCCTTTTTGCATTTTAACATGGAATCAACTTTTTATCTTTTTTTCACTCACTTTTAAAATTGCAGTACAATTTAAGTGTATTCAAGAAAGATAAGATAGGAAAAACAAAATTTTATAAAAGTAATACTGGACGAATAGTACGCACTAGGTGAATAAAGCGACACAAACAAAGGAGATGGGAAATATGTCTATGGAAAGGTTAAAAAACTATCTAAAAGAAAATGGTGAACAATATTATTCTGAACTAAGTGGAAGAAATTGTGGCGTATGCAATGAAGAAGTTTCAATTTACGAAAGGCAGATAGGCAAACAAGAGTTTAACGGTGATATAACACCTTATCATATGAAATGTGAGTATGAGGCAAGGAAATTAGTACCTTGTGATGAGTGTGGTATACATCGTAAGTTTTGTAGTGAATGTAAAGAATGATGTGGCACTCTACGGTGAAAATACGCTATAAATCAAAGGAGATCTGGTTCAATTCCAGAACTTTTAAATCTTAGAGAATTTCATTCGAAAAGATTATGCTTCAGTTACTGAATAATGAAGGATTTTGACGTGAAGTCATTGAATAATAAGTGGAGGAATTCTTGAATTACGGTTGATCATTTGTACAAAGATTTTTTATAACCTTATTGAATTTCTAATTTATAAAAACCAAAATGGGGTGATTTTTTGAGTTCAACTTATAAAGGATTAGTAGAAATTGACC
>NZ_SCFN01000044.1 GCF_004138285.1 Gottfriedia acidiceleris
AAATAACCAAACCATTTATTTTAAATCTTATATTATAATGGGACAATTACATTTTTGCATTTCTTTACCCAATATCATCTAAAGGGAAGCTCTTATACTGAGTTTCTCTCTTTTTTTTGAATAAGATATGGAGTATTAGTTTACAAACATTTAGGTAAAAAAAGGATATTCCCGGGAAGGTCCTTTTGCTACTTATATAACTAACGCATGCGTTAGTTGCATAAGAAAACAAAAGTTCCTTCT
>NZ_SCFN01000045.1 GCF_004138285.1 Gottfriedia acidiceleris
TTAGTTGCATAAGAAAACAAAAGTTCCTTCTTGATTAGAAGGAACTTTTTTATCAATTATTATGAATGCTAAAGAACTTTTTTATCCAACAACACTAATGAGAAAATCAAATTAAAATCTATTAAAATACGGCATTCTCTTTAAGTATTTCTTTAGTAATTTAGGGGATAATTTGTAAGTCTAAAGAATTTATTAGGAGGAAATATCATTGATTTACTACAATAGGTTTGGAACAAAAAGAGAATTAACAGTTGGTGAAGGCGATCGTGTAGAAATTATTAAAAGAAGTGACAATTATTGTATTAATGAGGAAGAACCTATTTATCATTCAGGGACGATAACGAAAATCGATTATGAAGATTTAAATAGAGCTCCAGAAAAAGAACCTGTTGGTATTTGGGTAAAATTTGATAAGGATAACGTATTTAACGATGGTGAAGAAGAATTTGTTGCTTTTGCTGAGATAGAGGAATTGTTTAAGAAAATGTATGACATTGTTGGTTATGCTATGGTAAATGAAGGAGTTACGTTAAGCATCACAGGAGAAGGTATAGGAAAAATCATTAACTTTGATTATCAAAATGGAAGTTTATTACCTGTTTCAATTCAAGATGGTAGTGGAGCAGAAAAAAGAACTATTACTAAAGCTGATGAAGAATTAATTAAAGAACTCATGCGTTATGGTACACCACAAAAGTATTTTTATTATGTACTTTCTCAGTCAAAATAAGTTCTACATACCGACTACATTAAGAATCCTCAATTGTTATCAAGACCTAATTTATAAAAAACTTAAAAAATAATACATTTAACAAAATATCCATGTGTATTTTGTAAAGGATGCAGATTCAAAAAAAGGCACATTAGTTAAAGTGCCTTTTTTTATTTCAAATTAAAATGATTTTGAATTTATGATCCAACGATGGGTACGTAATTAAAAAACTAACGCATGCATTAGTTGTACAACATAATTGGCTGTTTAGTCGATTTTTTTTATTCAACAAAATGGCAGTATAGTTCAATAAGAAAATGTATATAAAGTACAAAATTAATTACTAAAATAGTACAGCAGGAGGACAGAATATTAAAAAAATTTTAGTTGCGGAAAGATTTAATATTTCCTTGGTTTTTTTGTGTTTTAAATATTAATAAAAGTGATAGAACTTTAATTCTAATCTTTGGAACATTCATTTGTACTTTTAGTTTTGTTATAAATGAATTTGTTTTTACTTCGGATTTTGGAAAATGGTACATTGAATTACAAAAAATGGAAAAATTATAATATGTAACATGAACCCTTTGAGGAATTTTGCTTTCTAAATTTTATAAATACCAAAAAGCTAAGATATTGGAGAAAAAATGATGAAAAAGAAATTTTCTATTTCATTTCTTATTGTAAGTATACTTTTAGGTGGTTGCTCTAACTATAAAGAATTAAATCAAATATCGATTGTGAATGCAATGGGAATCGATTACTTACCAAAAGAAAAAAAATATCAAATGATCATTCAAATTATTAATCCTAGTGCAATTGCAACACAGACAGGTTCTCAAGGTATTCCAGTTATTGCATTTGATGAAAAAGGTAGAACTATTTCAGAAGCTGCACGAAATGTGTCAAAGAAAGTTTCTCGAACAAATATTTATTCTCATGTTACACTTGTCATAATTGGAGAAACATTAGCAAAAGAAAAATCACTAAATTATATTTTCGATGTATTTGAAAGAGATTCTAAAATTCGTGTAAATATTCCAGTTATTATTGCAAGAAATAAAAGCGTAGATAAAATAATGAATAACATAGCAGCACTTGATAAACTATCGGCTAAATCAATAGTAGGTAAAATTAAAAATACATCAGCTCTTTTAGGTGAAAACCATGATACATTAATGCGTGAGGCAATTTCTGCAATATCTAGTAGTGGAAGAGAACCAGTAATAAATGGCACGAGTTTAAAAAATGAAAGTAAAACATCACAAACAGTTGAAAATTATAATAAAGTCAAATCAAGTTACGATATGATAAATGGCACAGGGATATTTAGAGACGGAAAATTAGTTGGTTGGTTAGAAGGGCCACCGGCAAAATCAATACAAATTATTGATAATCTGATCAAGGAAACGAATGTACAAATACCATGTAATAAGAAAGAATATGATTCGATGGAGCTTACTCGGGTAAAATCAAAGACGGAAATTAAAATGAAGGGTAATATTCCAATAATAAATATAAAAATTAAATCAATTGGCCATTTTGACGAGGTACTTTGTAATGATAATTTTGATAAAGCAATAACGCTCAAGAAATATGAAAAATCAACTGAAAATGTTGTAAAACAATCAATAGAAAAAGGGATATCTGAAGTAAAAAAACTCGGTGGAGATGCCTTTGGATTTGGAGAAAAATTACACATGGCTAATCCAAAAATTTATAAAAAATATGAGGAGAATTGGAATGATACATTTAAAAAGGCAAAAGTAACAGTAAGTGTTGACGTTCAAATTAATAATGTCGGAATGAGAAAGAAACCTTATCCTGATTAGGAGATTCTTTAGATAGTAAAGTTATGCAACTAACGCATGCGTTAGTTACATAAAGATGGGCTGCTTAGGTAGTCCATTTTTTTGTGTTAAATGGAAGTATAGTTGAACAAGAACCACTTCAATTTCGCTTGAGTATTGTATGTAAATCTAGTTTACATAAATACCGTTATCGGCAATAAAAAAGGACCTTCCAGGAAGATCCTTTTTTTGCTGCTTCTTCAACTACCATGGAAGAACGATTTTAGCTTACATTCACTGTTGTGAATCTCTGATTCATGGATGGCTAACGCACCCTAAATGAGAAATTAGGTTTTTTCATTAATAGAAAAAGACTTATAAGTATTTATTACTAATCACTTTCATATGGTGTAACTCGTGCCCGACAATGCCATATGCAATGGTACCTATCGAAACTAGGCTGTTCATTACAGTTCCTTTACGATCCCACGCTGCATCATCAATGGTTGAAATAAGGCTTAACGTGTTGGAGCGTACTGTGTCTAAACCAGCTAGTAGCTGCTCCCAGGATAATTTGTTGAAGTTTGCCGCAGAAACGTATTGATCCTGATCCATTGCTGGGAGTGGTGCACTTTCATTTCGTGCAATGGCAAGCATTCGATACGACATCACACGTTCCGAGTCGGTCATATGCCCAATCACTTCTTTTAAAGTCCATTTCCCTGGTGCGTACGCCTTCCTTGCTGACTCCTCTGATACGCTGCTTAAGAGGGTAATGGTCTTAGTTCGTTGCTTACTAAGTATTTCTATAATATCTCCATCTGGCACAAGACTAACATACCTATCATGCTCTGGATTTTCAATAGATAATGGTCGTGGACGCACAAGAATCCTCCTCATCGGAATAGTTAATTATGGTTCTAGGTTAATATTCGACTGTCAAGAAGATAGTTCCTTCTAATTGCCCTTTGTATATGGGGATTTATCTATTTACATAAACAAAACAAATAAAGTAGACGTTAATAATTAAATATTTTAAGAATGCTATCCTGTGGACAGCATTTCTTATATAACTAAAGCAGTGTGTTAGTTGAACAACATGAGTTGCTTCGGCGGCTCTTTTTTTTGTTCAACTAAATAGCAGGATAGTTGAATAAGGAATTGAATAATTTATGTTGAATATTTATATAAAAAAATGGTTTTTTAAGGAGAGTAAAGTGGGTATTTTAAATTTATTGAATGCATTAATAAACTTAGCAATTATATGTTTAATTGTGTTTCTTCTATTTAAAATGGCCAAAAAAATAATGGTATTTATAACAAATAATTCGTCCGTTTCAAAAAGAAAAACTGCAGAGTTAAAAAAGGGTGATGGTATGGACATAAAGCAAATGGAGGTAATAATTTATTGCCCTTATTGTAAAGAAGAATTGAATGTTAAAAACGGAGAATTATATTGCAAAGATGGAGAAAGTTATTTTTCAAAGCATATCGAAAAAGTTTTTAATGAAAAAATAGGTAATTCTAAAAAGACAAAAACACTTATATCCACTTCTGGAAATAGTAAAGAAGGGCGTTTCTTTTGTGTGAATTGTGGAAACAAAATGATGAAGATTGAATCTATGCATGAAATTTGCCTATGTTGTGGTTTTGAGATAACTAAAGGCATGTACTATGAAATTATTGAATTAAACCCTCACAAAAAATGAAATGTTTTTCATAATAATGGAGGTGTAGAATGGAAAATAAGAAGAAGTACGCTTATAAAGTATTAATATATCAAGCTTTTATAGATATAAAAAATAATTCTACTCATGAAGAGGCTTTCCATATTGCCCACGTATTCCACAATCTAGCGCTCCTTCTGATAAAAGATTTTGAAGGAATGAATGAAGCTGAATTTTGGAGTCAATTAAACTTACTTCAAAAAAAACTTGGTGTAAAATATTATATAGAATTGTTTGAAAGTGTCTTAGCTAATGAAGGAAAGTTATTTTAATTATCTGTTCTTATGCAACTAACTCATGCGATTCTTCAATAACGAAGGATCGTTTTTCTTATGCAGCTAATTGGCAGTTTAGTTAAATAAGCTTAATTTTATTAGTTTATTTAAATTATATAATTTTACAAAAAAAGCAAATGAAAAAAGTTCTATAATATATTTTAATTTAACGATTATTGGCTACGTTTTTATTACGAACTATTATTAATATTTTAAAAATTCCTATTCAACTAAAGCATGCGATAGTTGAAGATCAAGAGCAGCCATTGGCTGCTTTTTTATTTATGTATTTGGCAGGATGGTTAAATAAGAAATTAAATTAAGCCAATTCTAGATCAATATAGATGCTCCTTTACAAAGATGTTAAATTAGAAATACGTGTGTTTCTGACATTTTAACTAATAGGGTAGGAGGGATAAAATGCAAAAAATGAAGTTCTACGAAAAAATTTCTGAAGACGTTTCACTTTTCTTATTAGGAATATTATTGATTATTTTATCTAAATTAGGTGCTCAAACTTGGGATTATAATTTTCTTATTTTATTATTTATAGCTTTTGCCTTTCTTTATATATTTGGTCATTTACAAAAGTTTATTGAAAAATCAATTTCACTTGAAGGAGAAATAATTGTAAAAAAGGCGAAAATATACCTTTTAATAGGATATTGGGTTCCAAGAGTTTTCATAGTATACGCGATATTTTATATTTTTTAATAAACTAAATAGTAAATGGAGTTTAATATAATAGCTTATGCAACTAATGCATGCGTTAGTTACACAGCGATAGACTACTTTGGTAGTCTATTTTTTTATTGGACTAACAGGCAGTATAGTTGAATTAGAAGGGGATTATTAAATTTTTAGAGAATTAATCTGATAGATTATAAAAATTATCTTTGGAGGTATTAAATGAATCCTATTCTAAATCAAATTGGAACAATTTTTATTCCTGTTAGTAATATTGAAGAAGCACGTAATTGGTATTGTGAAATATTAGGGTTACCTATAGATGGTGAGATATTGTATGATCATTTATATATCGTACCTATGAATGGAACAGGAATTGTATTAGATAGCAAGATTTATTCAAAGGAAAATATTATTAAAACCCCACTTTTTCATTTTAATACTATCAATATTGAAAATGCATTTGAATATATGAAAGGTAATAATGTCGAATTAACAACGGAGATTGAGCATAACCATTGGTTTAATTTTAAAGACCCTGATGGGAACCACTTAATGGTGTGCAAGTGTTAAACCTGTTTCATTGTTAATTCCCTTATTGAACTACCATGGGAGTACGTTATAAACTTCCATTCACTGTTGTGAATCTGAGGATTCAT
>NZ_SCFN01000046.1 GCF_004138285.1 Gottfriedia acidiceleris
TTATAACTAGTCATAATTATTGAAACCTTTGTCAAATTTTTCACACCTTTTTTCGAGATATTCATATTCTTAACATTGTATGTTTATTTTCTTTATTTGTAATAGGAAAGTAATCTATTTTAAAAGTTTAATAAAATTAGACAAAAAAAAGAGTGATTCATTTTACACATTGTGCAAAAAAATCACCTTTTTCAAGATATTTTGTGTCGTTATATTACCAACACAATATATGCTTATCTATTAAATTAAAACTTTACTAGTGAAATTCATCAATTTATATTCACCTATAACAAATGCACAGAAACATTTTAATTTTTTTTCATATAGTAATGTTGAATTGAAAATTTAAAAAAGGGTGAATAATAAAATGAAAAGTTACGAACATTTATTAGAAAATCTAATTCCTGGACAAGTTATCATCATTACAACAGATTCAGGTGATACTATTGGACCAGCACAGTTTGTTGTATTTAATGAAGAAACAGGAATAATTGTTTTGAAAGAATTTAGTTCACTATCTCCTAGTGATGAAGTGGTTGTATTTTTAATAGCATCTAAAATTGAATCAATTAGATTTCAATAGAGAATGAATGTTTTATACATTAATTCCGGTTACAAGGGAATCTATTCATATTTTGACCTGTGGATTAAAGAATTAAACTCAGAACAAATAAATATTATAGATATTCCAGTTAATATAAATTTAAATATATTAAAAAATACCCTACTAACCATTGAACTTTCATTTGTACTAATCATGATTGGAAATAAAAATCCGAACCAACTTTTAAAAATTATTAAAGAGACTAATGTACCAATTATTTCTTGGTTTACTGAAGATCCTTTTTATAATGATGTTAGTTTGGAAGTACTACCATATTCAGATTATATTCTTTCAATAGATAAGTCATCGTGTGACTTCTATAGCAAACTTGGATATCAAAATATTCATTACTTTCCTTTAGCAACAAATGAACATGTATTCAAATCTATCAATATTGAAAAAGATATAGATTTATTGCTAGTAGGTTATCCATATCCAAACCGAATCAAATTAATACAATCAATAATAAATTCCACAAATTTTTCAATTGTATTAATAGGTAAAAATTGGGAAAAGCATCTACGTATTCCCAACCATAAAAAGAGAAAAATCCAGTTTATAAATTACTGGATTCCTCCTAACGAAGTCAACATTTGGTACAATAAAGCAAAAATCATCTTAAATCCTCATAGAGAATCTACTTTTCATTGGAATAAAAATAGTAATAATGTGTTAAATCGTAGTGTAAATAATCGTTTTTTTGATATTGCATTAAGTGGCGGCTTCCAATTAATTAATGATGAAATAGATATTTTTATTGATGAAAAAATTGAAA
This sequence comes from Gottfriedia acidiceleris, assembly GCF_004138285.1. Lineage (GTDB taxonomy): Bacteria > Bacillota > Bacilli > Bacillales > Bacillaceae_G > Gottfriedia > Gottfriedia acidiceleris_A. The sequence continues at coordinate 1,380 of NZ_SCFN01000046.1, forward strand.
AATTGATCCGTTATTCGGATGAGAATAGTTGCATCAATTTGATTAAAAAGTATATTAACACCCCTTCATATAGGCAAGACATAATTAATGCATTACTTCTTAAGATTAAAGGAAAAAATACATTTTCTAATAGAATTGATAATTTATTTAAAATAATAGAAGAAAAAACTAAATAAAAAATCTGTTCATTTTTAACAGGAGAGCTGCGTCTATTCTTTTAATAAATGGAATTTACAAATTTAACCATTTAAAAGAGAACACCTCTCCTTTTAATATTAATAAAGTAGTTTAATCTTTTACATAAGTATAAAACCAAATTGGTTACTTATATAACAATAAATTTCTATCTTAAGGTATTTATATTTTTTTTGTAAAATTAGGGGCTTGTACCAGCAAATTTGTCTTAATAACATACGATATATAGATACACCTCTTCTTAATAAAAAGGTAACTGTTTGTGGGCAGTTGCCTTTTTATTTATATATCTTCCTATTGTGAAGTTATACACTTAAACTAATCTGCCATTATGTTGTAGAGTAGAGAACTGATTTCAAAGGGATAGCTTATGCTATCTCTTTTAATTTCAGTTCCCCCTCATCAAACCTTACGTGAAGTTTCCCTCATACGGCTTAGGTTTTGATTTCTTAGGATTCCAGAACCGAATATTTAAGGTCTTAGTAAAAGGTGGAATAACCTATAAAGTATCACATTTTTCTTTTTAACAATATCACCAATTTTTTAGGGAAACTCTTTATCCTGTGAGTTTCTCTTTTTTTAATTCTTGTTTAACTAATGCACGCGTTAGTTGGATTACTTTATTAAATGAAATGTTCCATTTTCCACAAGAATGAATATTCCAAGAGCAATTAAAACAAATGGAACAACAATATGTCCATAACGTTCAATTCCTTTTGCAATTAATGGATGACGAACTAATAAAGAACCGAAATAACACCATAATGCAACTAAGCAAAGGATAACAACAACGATGAGTATTATTTCACCAATACTTTTACTTGAAAAATAAAAATGTTTTTTTATATTACATAATTAACATTAATTTGAGCAAACTACTCAAGATACGTTCAGTATCATTTTTAATACCTTGATACGTTACTGAAAAAACTCCTATCATCGTCTAGGAGTTTTTTCTCTTTTTGAAGCTGTATATGATATACAAATCTAGTTTACATAAATACGGTTATTGGTAATAAAAAAAGGATCTAATAAACTTAGATCCTTTTTACTGCTTATGTAACTATTGCATTGCGTTAGTTGAATAAGATATCAATTTCTTAATTCATTAATTACATTTAACGCCGTAATGTTTATAGGATCATTCTCCAGAATTGAATTTGCAATTTCAATGGCTTCTTCGTTACTTAATAATCTTTCTGGGAGTGCATTAAAATAAAGGAGATACTCTTTGTAACTATTATCATTAGGTGATAGTTCTGTTGCTTTTTTCGCATGATGAAATGATGTTTGATATGCTCCTTCCAAGTAGTTTAAAGCCATACTCAAAATAAATGAAATCATATAATGATTTTCGGATGTTTCTTCCTTTAGGAGTTGAAAGTTTGCAAAACCATACGGTGCAATACTTTCTTCTTCGTATGCTATTAAAAAAAGCGCTTCTAATACAGATTCTTCATCCATATTTGAAGCCAATTCTCTCGCTCTGTTAAAATCACCACTAAGTATTGCATCCTTAAAATACATTTTATTTACACTCCTTGAGTAAAAACGTATATGAAACTTGTACTAAAGCAAGCGTTAGCTTAATAATAATTACTTATTCTTAAGCTTTTTTGTTATACGAGACTCGACAAAAACAAACCCAATTGAGACTCCGAAAGCTGTGGAAAAAGCAGTCAAAATGTTTAAATCGTGTTTTAGAAAATGGTTAAAAATTAAATTGCTAATGAATAAACCCAAAAAAAGAAAAAAAGAAGTACGTATATATCTTTTCACAATTATTTACCACCTAAAAATATTCGTTGTTAGTACAAATAGGGAATACGCTACCTAACTATTTGAACTATATCGTATCAATGTTTTTTTCATGTTTTTTTCTTAAAAAACTAGCTAAAGCAATTAGGGATAGTCCTATTGTTATTCTTGCGGTATGGTAAACCCAATACTTTTCATGGGGAATATAGTCTTTTATTATTCTAAAACCCGCAACAAAAGAATTTCCTCCAATAAAAAACTGTAACCACGATCCATTTAATATAAACTTTCTATAGCAATAAAATGTTCCAATCATAAAAATTATTAAAAATAATATATCAAAAATCACAATTTTTCTCCCTAAATAGTATTAATAGTTGAATTTTATCATACTAATTTCTTACTTTTTGTTTGAAATAATTACCATATCATATTGAACTAACCTGCCATTTAGTTCAATAAGAACGGTGAATATCTACCTTTTCGAACAATATGACCATTCACCAATCAGGACTTTTCATTTTATTTAAAATAAATTTGGGCACCATAGTCTTATTTTTTATGAAGGGAAAGAGTCTCAAAAATAAGAAATGCTTTGGTTTTCCACACAAAGATCTACAAATTTTCATTAATAAAATGCACTTTTCATATTTTAATATTTTTATAAACAAATAATTAATATATCCTCTTGTTTTTTTAAAACAAATAGAATTTAATTCATACAACTTAGTATCTAAGTGAATAAGATTCGATTGGGGAATAAAAAAATGACTTTTGAGAAAACAAAAAGAGAATTAACAATAATAAACGGCGATGTCTTTAATGAAATCAAAAAAATTCGTAGTAATTCAATTCACTTAATCTGTACCGACCCACCATACTTTATATCTAGAAAAACAAATTTTAAAAATGGTGGCGGTGATCAAAAAAA
>NZ_SCFN01000047.1 GCF_004138285.1 Gottfriedia acidiceleris
TTCATGTTTTGTTTAGTTTTCAAAGTTCACTTTGTCGCTACATCTCTTAGCGACTTATATAATAATAACATATTTAAGTTTGTTTAGTCAACAACTTTTTCATGTTATTTTCTTGCCTCATTTATTGGTTTAATGTGACAACGTTTAATAATATACCATTATTCTTTTATGATTGCAATAACTTTATAATAAAAAAAGATAATGTTTCCCATTATAGCAAAAGAGTAGTTAGCTTTACCAAACTCTATTTACTATAATGAAAAACAATTACTCAGCTGTTACAGGTAATTCTACTACAAATAGTGACCCTTTACCGATCTCACTTTCTACATAAACTATTCCGTTATGCATATCAACAATTTTCTTTACGATTGATAAACCTAATCCATTTCCGCCGGTTGTTCTGTCTCTTGATTTATCTGCTTTATAAAATCTTTCAAATACATGCACTTGATCTTCTTCAGAAATACCAATTCCGGTATCTTGAATTTTTATAACCACCTTGTCATTATCTTGAATAGCAGATATAAATATATCACCATTGTTAGAAGTAAATTTTATACTGTTTGTAATTAAATTCATCCAAACCTGATTTAAAAGAGCCTCGTCACCAATAAAGTCAATTTTTCCAAGGTCAACATGCATATTGATGTTTTTTTCTAATATCTGAGGTTCGCAGCTTAACAATGAGTACATAAGTTGGCTATTTAACGAAAAACTGTTCTTTTCTATTGGCTGGTTTTGTGATTCTAGTGAAGTTAGCTTTAGTAGATTATCGCTAAGTTTCGATAATCTTGTACTTTCATACTCAATTATATTTAAATATTGTTTTCGCTCTTCTAACGGTAAATTTTCATTTTGTAATACTTTAGCAAAACCTTTAATAGACGTTAAAGGCGATTGAATTTCATGTGAAACGTTAGAAATAAACTCTTGTCGCATGTTTTCCATTTGATCTAAATTTTTTGCCATATGGTTAAAGCTATCTATTATCTGTCCTATTTCACCACCAAATGCATTCCTAAATTTTTCAAGATCCACCGATACGTTAAACTCTCCTCTTGAAATACTTCTAATTGCCTGCATTATTTCTTTTACCATTTTCATTTGCTTTGGATGATGAAACATTCTACCAAATACAGCTCCTCCGAGCATTAATAATAGAAAGGTTAAAAAAGTATTTATGATTTGTTTTGTTAAATCTGCTAAATTAGTGAGATGATGTTCATAAAAGTAATTAGTAGAATAGTGAACAATTACGCTTCCTATCGTTATTGCAGTCGTTAATAGTAATATAGCTCCTATAACATCCCTAATTTTTTTTAATACTTTCATTTTAATAACTCCATTCGATACCCTAATCCCCATACAGTAGAAATTTTAAAACCAAATTCTTTCTCGGGAAATCTTTCCCTCAATCTCTTTATATGAACATCTACAGTTCTTTCATCCCCTGCATAATCGAATCCCCAAATGTTTTCAATTAATTGTTCTCTGGAATAAGTCCTTCCTAAAGAGCTTGCTAAAGTAAATAAAAGCTCTAACTCTTTTAATGGCATATTGATAACTTGGTTTTCATTTAGAACTTTGTAATTACCGTGGTCTATTGTTAAATTTCCTATTTGAACAATTTTAGATGAAGATATTTTTGATCTTCTTAACAAAGCTTTCACTCGAACAACCAATTCGACAGGTTCAAATGGTTTTACGATATAGTCATCGGTCCCTAATTTAAACCCCCTGACTTTCTGTTCGGTTTCACCTTTTGCAGTTAACATAATTATAGGAAGATCATATTCGTTACGTATTTCTCGACAAAGCTCGAATCCATCCATTTTAGGCATCATTAAGTCTATAATTAACATATCTATTTTGTTATCTTCAAAAACACTAATTGCTTCAATACCATTTGTAGCCTCAAAAACAGTAAAGCCCTCATCTCGAAGTAAAACATTTAATAGTTTCCGAATATGTGGATCATCGTCTACGATTAATATACTAGCCAAAAAAACACCTTCCTTCAATTTAATTACACTGCACTATTTACTCTTAATTGCTGATCTGCAAATTCTTTGTACATTAAATGGTTACTATATAATTCATCATGTGTCCCGATGCCAGTTATTTTTCCTTTATCTAAAAATACAATTTGATCCGCATATATAACTGTGGAAAGACGATGAGCAATAATTAAAGTAGTTCTCCCTTTCATTAAATTTGAAAGTGCATTTTGTACAACTAGTTCAGACCTACTATCAAGATTCGAAGTTGCTTCATCCAACATTAATAATTTAGGATTTCTTAATAAAGCTCTCGCAATACCTATTCGTTGTCTTTGCCCACCAGATAGTTTTATTCCTCTTTCTCCAACCTCTGTATTAAAACCTTCAGGTAAATCATTAACAAATTGGTCTACATACGCCATACCGGATACATAAGCCAGTTCTTCATCAGATATCTCTCTTTTAATTCCATAGCAAATGTTATCTCTAATTGTACCGACAATTAGAGGACTCTCTTGTGCAACATAACCTATTTGTTTTCTCCAGCTTTCTAAATTGAAACGATTAATTGGATTACTTCCAATTGTTATTTCTCCACTTTTTGGAGAATAAAATCGTTCAATAAGTGAAAATAACGTTGTCTTTCCACTTCCACTAGGTCCTACAATAGCTGTTACCTTACCTGGAGCAATTGCAAAATTAAGATTTGTTAGCATATCTTCTTCCTTATATGCAAAATGTAGCTTATTAATATTAATCGGTAAGTTCATATCAACTTCATCTTTTCCAGTTTGATAATCTTCTTCTTCTAGTTCTAATATACTAATCATTCTTTCAGTAGCACCTTTTGTTTTTTGAAGTTCAGTAAAGAAATGTGTAATTTGTGTTACTGGGAAGATAATTTGGAATAAATATAGTATATATGCTACTAAAGCCCCTGCAGTTATTGCACCTGATGAGACCCTGACACCACCATATCCAATAATAACTACTAAAATAAGCATCAATACAAAGGAAACGATTGGTCCTATGAGAGAATGTAATTTCCCTTCCTTAATACCGAATGATAATAAATTATTAATTCCCTTGTTTCCATTTGTAATTTCAGTAGTTTCTGCATTCGAAACTTTTACTAATCTAATCTCCGAAAAAACTTGGCTTATTAATGATGTGAATTTTGCCGTCTCATCTTGAGTTGCTTTTGATAATTTTGACATTTGTTTTCCAATAGGGATAAATATTAGAGCAATGACAGGTATAATACTAAAAGTGACTAATGTCATTCTCCAATCTAATACTAGTAGTAATATAAAAGATCCAATAATTGAAATGACTCCTGTTAAAAAATTTGTTATATGTTCAGTTATTAGCCCTTTTAAAATTGCCGTATCATTCGTAACTCGACTAACATTATCTCCTGTCTGAGTCTCATCGAAATAAGATATTGGAAGTACAATCATTTTCTTCCACAATCGGTGTCTTACATTGGCAACAACTGTATTCCCTACTCGACTAAGCAGATAGATAGAAGCTGCCGATGAAATAGCCTGTATTATTAGTACCGTAACAAAAATCGCTATTTGTCCTGCACTTAAAGATGCTAATGAAAAACCATCTACAAATTTCTTTGTAAGCAATGGTAATAGTAACCCGACTAAAGTAGTGGCTACACTTAATAGTACACCTATTGCAAACAACCATTTAGGAGGGTTTGCATTCTTTATTAAAGAGATAAAATTTCTCCAGTCACTTTTTTTATTTGTATTAGTTTCTTCTTTCATATCTTTACTCCTTACACTTACTATTTTTGTATCTACATTACCTTTAAAATTTACAACTAAAATATGAATAAAGAATGAACTAAATTATTTTATTCCTCTTAAATTAACATCTTAAATTAACATCTTAAATATTATCTTTTATAACGCAAAAAAACATCAGCCTAATAGCTGATGTTTTTGTTTACCAGGCGACGTTCTACTCTCACAGGGGGAAACCCC
>NZ_SCFN01000048.1 GCF_004138285.1 Gottfriedia acidiceleris
AATACTTATGATATAAGTTGGGGAAACTATTAGTATTATTAAGTTTTCTTTCCTTAATGCTCACATTATGCTCACATTTCATTTATTATTTTTTTCGAAAAAGATTCTTCAAATCGAGAGGCAGATTGTTGTTGAATGGTTGGTGTGAGGTGACTGTACACATTCAACGTTGTTTGGACGTTTTTATGACCCAATCGTTCTTGTACGATTTTTGGGTTTTCTCCATTTTCTAACATGATTGTTGCGTGGGTGTGGCGTAACCCGTGCAATTTTACATGTGGTAAATGTAGTCTCTTTGAAAAACGTTGTAAAAAGTGAGCTGCACTTGCTGGGTTGTACAATTTCAGTGGTTCGGTTCCGTCGAATATATTTGATCCATCAGTTACCTTTAATCCATATTGCAAATATTCTTTTTTCTGATGTGTTTTATATTCTGTTAATTGTTCTAATACATAATCAGAAATTGCAATATTTCGAATGGATGAAGGGGTTTTTGGTGAAGTTATTACTAACCCTTTTCCGATCTGTGAGATTGTTGTTTTTGTAACTGATATTTGCTTTTTCCAAGAATCGATATCCTTCCATTGGAGCGCAGAGATTTCACCGCGTCTCATTCCAGTGAAAATTGCAAGAAGAAAAAATAAGCGTTCTTTGTAATATTCTCTTTTTTCTAGAAAATCTAGAAAGGTATTACATTGCTCAATGGACCATGTAACTGGGATTTTCTTTTCTGTCTTAGGTAATTTCACTTTCTTTAGAGGAGTATTTTTAACGATCTCCCAATCCAAAGCGAAATTGAAAATAATTTGAAAGTACACATGAATATATTGGACAGTAGACGCACTTAAACCATCTTCATAAAGCTCCTGATAATGCTTTTGAACCATTAAGGTATTAACCTTATTGATATTCATATCACCAAATTTAGGCAAAATATGATTCTTTACAGTGTACTCAGAATTTTGAATAGAAAGAGGTTTTAATTCTTGTTTACGAATTTCTTGTGCTCTTTCCCAAACTTCTTTAACAGTAATATTCTTCGTTTCAAAATAAACGCCTTTTTCTACTTCACTGATTAACTCTGCACATGCAGCTTGTGCTTCTTTTTTAGTTTTAAACCCACTACGAGTTTTTTGTCTTCGTTTTCCAGTAATAGGATCTTTACCTAAATCAACTGCAAAACTCCATTTGTCGCCACGTTTCCTAAAACTGCCTTTCATAATATCACCTCATAAACATTATAGTTATTAAATCAAAATTATCCGATACTCAAATTATGGTAACGATTGGCTAATTGATTAAAACGCTTCTCGCATAAGTGGTATGGAACTTTAAATACCCTTTGTAAGGCACTAGGATTGTCCCACTGACGAGTTTTGACCATGTGGTAGGGCATACTCGCATATAATGTAAAACGTTGTGCATCCCATTCCTGATAGTCTAAAAATGATTTGGGTAGTTTCATCTGATTTCCAACATGCCTTAATGAATGACATAATTCATGGAAAAACGCCTCACGTTGTTCAATTTCATTTAAGCGAGAATCAATATTGATACAAGTAACTGGACCAATATTCGTCATAAATGAATCAATTTCTGAAAATGTAAGTAAGATATTAAATCGTCTTGCGATTATTTTTATATTGATATCTTCTGGTGTAAAAATACCAATATTTTGATATAAAGTTGATACGTAATCCTCTAAAAAAGTAGTATGCATGTTCCACCTCTAGAATGTATGTTCGGTTTTGTATGTAAAAGAAAAGCCCCTAATAAAAATGGGGTTATTTTTCATTTCTTTCCGCAGCTATTTTTGCAACCATCTCGAAGTGTTGCTTTACAAGTTCAATTTCCGCAGATGATAGATTCTTCCATTTTTCTATATCAAAAAAACTGATGTTTTCAATACCATTTGCACTAACTAATTTTTGTATTTCTGTAAGTGAATTTTTCTCTGGTAAATTTGCTGAAAGACTTCTGCCTAATATGAAATCTGTTGTTGTATCAAATATATTAGCAAATGATAATAATTCTTCATCTTTTATTGGTCTCGTATTATTTTCGATCCGGTTAAGTACGCTCGTATGCAATTTAACTCTAGTCGCTAATTCTTTTTGACTCCAGTTCTTTTTTTCACGTAGATTTTTAATTCTTTCACCTATATTTGGCATAATTAACACCTCGCTTTAAATAAATTTTAACACGTTTCTATTTTAGAAATAAATTAAATTTACAAAACAGCAATAAAAAATATTGACGTTGCTAAAATGGCAATATATACTAAATATACAAATATTGCTGAAATAGCAATTATCAGTAAGGAAGGAGATTGTATCTTGAAAAGTTTAAATTTAGATTTCATTAAAAAGCGAAGAATAGAGCTATCTATCAGTCATGAACATATGGCTAAAAATTTTGGTTTTGCTAATTCCTCAACATATTGGAAATACGAAAACGGAAATTACAAATTTAAAGCAGAACAATTACCTCAATTGGCTAGATATTTAAATTGTAAAATAGTAGATTTTTTTAATTGAATTATTGCTAAAACAGCAATTATGGTGTTTGCATTTTGTTAGTGTATCCAATCGAAAGGAAGTGAAGTCATGGAATCAATTAACGAATTACCTATCATTTTAACAGCAGAAAACGTAGCAAATATTCTCAGCTGCACTAAAAGTCATGTATATGAAATGATGGAACGAACAGATTTTCCTTTAATTCGTATAGGAAGATTAAAACGCGTTAATAGAGATCAATTTTTTAATTGGCTAAATAATCAAAAATAAAAGGAGGGATTAGATGTTATCACTTTATGCTATGGGTCTTTTAATTGCGGGTGGCATATCTGGTTTATTAATCGTTGCAGCATGTGGCCCACAATCTGTAAAAGATAAATTCAATTCACTTTTATGGAATCCAGAGGAGGATGAGATGTAATGAGTACATTACAAGTTATTAAACACAATGGGATAAATGCTATTAGTTCAGTAGAAGTTGCTGAAATGGTCGGTAAAGATCATAGCGATTTAATGAAATCAATTCGTAAGTATGTGGAAACACTTCACTCGGCAAATCTTCCTAGTGAAAATTTCTTTGTATCAAGTGAATACCTAAGTTCAAGAAATCAAGCACAACCATGTTTTTTAATTACAAAAAAAGGATGCGATATGGTAGCTAACAAAATGACCGGTGAAAAAGGGATTTTATTTACAGCAACATATGTTGAAAAGTTTCATGAATTGGAAAAAGTAGTAACTCAACAATTACCACCAATGACACCATTACAAATGTTCCACACAATGACGAATGAAATGATGAAACAGGATGAACGATTAGTTTCATTAGAGGAAAAGGTAAACAATCAACTTACACTAGATTTCGGTCAGCAAAGATGTGTTCAAAATGCTAAGAACAAGCGAGTTTATCAATTATGGAATAACGGAAAAATTAATACCGATATTATGGAACTGCTCAAAAAGTTCACGCCGCTATTGGTAGAGATTTAAAAAATGCATTTGCAGTAAACAGCTTTAGAGACATACGCAAACATGAGTATGAGGAAGCGATCAACTACATAAACGCTTGGAGACCTAGTTTAGTATGAAAACGGAATTAGTGATGGGTGATATTGTAGCTTTAAACATGAAAAAGGAATTGATGGATTACATGAAGTTGTCGAAAAAGCTGATGAAGATGGAGTAATAGTTACATCTAATGAATGTCATTCACAATTTTACGCTTATTATTCACATTTAATATTCGTGTGTTCGGTCAAAAATAGAAAAGATATTTTTTAGCCAATTTGCGAAATTTGAAGATTGAAAATTGGAATAATTTTTTTAAAAAAAAA
>NZ_SCFN01000049.1 GCF_004138285.1 Gottfriedia acidiceleris
GGTGCAGCGCGAGCGCTGCATGGGTGGCTAAATGGCAGTATAGTTGAACAAGGAATTACTAAAAAAAACATAGAATATAAGAAAAAGTAATAGGTGATTGGAAATGGGGTACCAGGAAAACGATTGTGATTGACGATGACATAGCAAAGCAGCTTGATCAGTTTGCCAAGCAAAAACGGGTGAATAAATCGGATTTACTGGAAGTCGCCTTGTTGGATTTGTTTGAACGGTATCAATAAAAAAGGGTGAAGCTACTGCTCCACCTTTTTTGTGATATAAGAAATTATATGATCGAGTCAACTAAACCGGAAGTTACTTATATCGATCGCAACGAACAGCATATCGCGAACTGGTTCCATATTGGGTCCGCGTAAATAAGCGCGGCGTTTTGTAGGATAACGAAAGCCTTCAACCTCGATGTAGTCGTCGATATATTGCGCCGCCGGAAAGCTGCCTGCGACATCAACATGATAGTCGTGTCTGCGCAGCTGTAAATCAGCGTCAAAATAGAAGTCCTGCTCCTTATTGTGACTAGCAATGTTATTGGGAAACCTTACACGCAATCCTCGCCAAATCTCATTGCCTTCTTTCCAGGATGGGATTTCGCTGACCTCAAACCCCGGCATCATCATGAAAAAAGGTGTAGTCAGGTATGTCCACATTGCGTATCCATTGAAATAGGCTCGATGAAGTGGATTCCATGGTGTGTTCATCGTATGATTCGCAAACGAGGTCCTAGGATCGTCCTGCTCGGAAATGACTTCCCCGGACAAGGTTTCAATCGCAATACGATCGGGGCTGAAGGAAGTCCGCCAATCCGGTTGACCGAAGGGAGTGAGAGATGCGACTTCAGAGTGAAGCGCGACTGTCATCTCACGAGGATTAGAGTCTTGAACGAGCCCTTTCAATGCCCATAACCCACCACCGGTGACGATCGTGGCAGTTAATGAATTATATTTTTTCCAACGGTTTAACCCGCCATGCGCTTCTATTACTTGTACCAACAAATCGTTCATATGTTCCTCCTTGTTACGGATTGAGTTTATCATAACCTGAAGCGGCTAATCGGCTACTTCAACGTTGATAAAGCAATGATTATATCTTAAGAACGACCCGAAATCTAGCTTCCCCTTCGATCATTCTTGATATACTTCCCTAAAGACTTGTATAAGAAGTTTCCACAACATTCTTTCTAAACTATTGAATGTTCTTGAATCCTTCTTCCTACGAATTTCATATTATCATTACGAGAACGAACAGTAAAGAATTATTGTTTACCATTCGTTCTCATTTTTTATAAACTAAATAAAGTTAACTTGTTTTAGTTAACTCCTTTCAAATTATGCTATGTGAACTTACATTAATCTTTAATCTAATACAGAGAGTAGTATCTATGATATTTTTTAGTTTATTTTTATCATTAGTTGTTTTTACTAGTACCCTTAAACCTATGAAGGCATTATGAATAAACTGGGAAAGCTTTTCAAAATCATAATGTTTAGGAATTTCACCTGATTTTTGCCCACTTAATAGCAATTTATATATAATTTTTTCTGTTTTAGAAAAATTTTGTTCAATTTTTTCTGCAACTTCTTCATTATGTAAAGTCAATTCAACAGCCTTTATAAACAACTAAATTTCCTACCTTCATCATCAACTTCATCAACTTATTATTCTTCATTCAATAATCTAAATATATTTCTTAACACTAATATTTGCATTGTTCTTATTGAACTGATGTAGCCGTTTCGTTCATTATGACTAATCTGCCAGTAAGTCAAAAAAATAAATAGACTACCAAAATAGTCTATCGTTGTTTAACTAACGCAGTGCGAGTTCAATTAGAAGAGCAGCCAATGGCTGCTCTTTTAATATTAGTATTTAGAAGGATAGTTAATTAAGGCATGATATAATTAATTGTTAATTCACTGAACGATAAAAAACAATAAAATAGATTTTTATTAAAGATCTTACAGAAAAGAATTAAAAATAGGGGGTGAAGTAGTGGAGAAAATTTGTGGGCCATGTGCTAAAAACATAGGAATGTCAAAAGAAGAACGTTTGAAACTAGCTGACTCACGTATTAACAAACAGATATACATCTGTCCAAATTGCAATAAAGAGCACAGTTATGTAAGTGCAGTAAAAATGGCTGTTCAAGTAAATAATACTTCGAAACAAGTAATTGAAAAGAAAGAATCCACAAAGAAAAAGAAAGTGGAATCAGAACAATTTACATTATTTTAGATTTATTAATTTAGCTTAAAAATAGTATTTTTTATTCAACTTACGC
>NZ_SCFN01000005.1 GCF_004138285.1 Gottfriedia acidiceleris
GACGTTTACTTCATGTTTTGTTTAGTTTTCAAAGTTCATTTTGTCGTCTGTTTCTCTTGGCGACTTCTATATAATAACAAATCTAATAACCTTGGTCAATAGTTTTTATAATATAATTTCAAAAAAAAATTAAAACATTACGCTTCATTAAAAAACCCCTTCGACTCAAGCTTTTGTTCCCTTACCTAAAGTAGTACAAATAAGGAGATATACTAATCAAAATAGAATTAATGAGATCCTAATTAAATTACAGAAAGTATTTCCGGTGCTTACTCTTTCTAACTGGAATGATTGTAATTAACTTAAAATATTGATTCTGTCCAACCAATTTAATTAGCTCCAAAATTTTCTGATTAATACTAAGCTTCATTAAACCCATAGAAACTTTGAAACCTAAAAAAAAGAGAGAACCTACTTGTTCTCTCTTTACTAGTCACCGCTCAATTATTCTTCTGTTGTTTCAATCTCATCTTCATTTTCAAGAGTCGTTAATTCAGCTTCTTCATCAATTTCTTCTTCTTCTTTTGCAGCAATTGCTACAGTCGCAACATGACCTTCTTGATCAAGTCTTATTAATTTAACACCTTGAGTAACTCGACCTAAACGAGAAATTTGTTCAATTGGCATACGGATCATTACACCAGACTCAGTAATTAACATTAAATCTTGTTCGTCGCTTACGCATTTTAATGAAATCATTTTACCGTTTTTATCTGTAACATTAAGCGTTTTTAAACCTTTACCACCACGACTTTGAATTCGGTATTCTTCCTGTGCAGTTCGCTTACCATAACCTAGTTCTGTCACAACAAGAATATCTAAGTGCTCTTCAACAACTTCCATGCCTACAACATAATCATCTTCAGAAAGTGTAATTGCTTTAACACCCGTTGCCGTTCTTCCCATTGATCTAACATCTTCTTCATTAAAACGGATCATCATACCTTTTGAAGTACCGACAACAATATCTTTTGTTCCGTCAGTTAAACGTACCGATATTACGTCATCATCTTCTTTTAAATTAATTGCAATTAATCCATTAGTACGAATGTTTGCAAAGGCAGATAAAGGTACACGTTTTGCTATTCCTTGTTTTGTTGTAAAGAATAGGTACCAATTCTCTAAAAATTCACTTACTGGAATAATTGCGTTTATATTTTCATCTCGATCAATCTCTAGCAAGTTTACGATAGGTAATCCTTTAGCCGTACGACTATACTCTGGAATCTCATAACCTTTTGAACGGTATACTTTACCCTTATTCGTAAAGAATAAAATTGTATCATGTGTTGAAGGTGTTAGTAAGTGTTCTAAGAAGTCATCATCATTAGTACCCATCCCTTGAATACCACGTCCGCCTCTACGTTGAGATCTATAAGTAGAAACTGGAAGACGTTTAATATATCCATTATGAGTTAAACTTACAATGATATTCTCCACTGGTATTAAGTCTTCATCTTCAATGATTTCAAGTCCACCAGGAACAATTGCTGTTCTTCGTTTATCATTATACTGCTCTTTTAGCTGAGTTAATTCTTCTCGAATAATTTCAAGAACTCTTTCCTCATCCGCAAGAATTGCTCTTAATTCTGCAATTAACTTGATTAGCTCTTGATATTCTTCTTCAATTTTTTCGCGCTCTAATCCAGTTAAACGTTGTAACCTCATATCTAAAATTGCTTGAGCTTGCTTTTCGGATAAGTTAAAAGTTTCCATTAAACCATTTTTAGCGATTTCTCCTGTTTGAGAAGCTCTAATTAAGCTAATTACCTCATCTAAATGGTCTAAAGCAACCTTCAAACCTTCTAAAATATGTGCACGCGCTTCTGCTTTTTCTAACTCAAACAGCGTTCTACGTTTAATAACAACAATTTGATGGTCTAAATAGTGCTTTAAACAGCTCTTTAGAGATAACACTTTTGGTTCACCATTTACAAGTGCTAATAAATTAATACCAAAACTTGTTTGGAGAGCAGTTTGTTTATATAGATTATTTAGAAGTACATTTGCGTTCGCGTCTCTTCTAACTTCAATGACTACACGCATACCATTTCTATCAGATTCATCGCGTAAATCAGTAATACCTTCTATTTTCTTATCTCGAACTAGTTCAGCAATTCGTTCAACAAGCTTAGCTTTATTTACTTGATATGGTAACTCTGTAACAATAATTGTTTGTCTACCATTTGCTTTTTCTTCAATTTCAACTTTTGCCCTAATAATGATAGAGCCTTTGCCAGTTTCATAGGCCTTACGGATACCACTTTTTCCTAGAATCATACCTGATGTAGGAAAGTCTGGGCCTTGAATATATTCCATTAATTCTTGTGTAGTGATTTCTGGCTCTTTACTTAATGCAAGAACACCATCAATTACTTCACCTAATTGGTGCGGAGGAATATTAGTAGCCATACCAACCGCTATTCCTGTTGCTCCGTTTACCAACAAGTTAGGGAATCGTGCAGGAAGAACGATTGGCTCTCTTTCTGAACCATCGTAGTTATCTTGATAATCAATCGTGTTTTTATTAATATCACGAATCAATTCCATCGAAATTTTAGACATTCTAGCTTCTGTATAACGCATCGCCGCCGCCGCGTCTCCATCAACTGATCCAAAATTCCCATGGCCATCTACTAACATATATCTGAAGTTAAAGTCTTGAGCCATACGTACCATTGTTTCATATACAGCAGAGTCACCATGCGGGTGATACTTACCAATTACTTCACCAACGATACGCGCTGACTTTTTATAGGCTTTATCAGCTGTCATACCTAAATCATTCATTGCATATAAAATTCTTCTATGAACAGGCTTAAGGCCGTCTCGTACATCTGGTAACGCTCGAGAAACAATTACACTCATTGCATAATCTAGGAAGGAATTACGCATTTCATGACTAATATTTATTTCTTTAATTTGTTGATTTTCACTCAACATCGGCACCTCCCTTTAGTTTCCGTATCTACCTGAGAAAAGGAGCATAAAGCTCCTTACACATACTTGTTAAATATCTAAATTCTTTACATACTTAGCGTTATCTTGAATAAAGTTACGTCTTGGCTCTACTTTTTCACCCATTAATGTTTCAAATGTTTCATCCGCTTCGATCGCATCTTGAAGGTTAACTTGTAGTAACGTTCTAGTTTCCGGATTCATTGTAGTTTCCCATAACTGTTCAGGGTTCATTTCACCTAGACCTTTATATCGTTGGATAACAGGTTTTGGTACTGCATTTAAAGTCGACATAATCTCATCCATTTGTCGATCATTATAAGCATATTGAATTTTTTTCCCTTGCTGGATTTTATATAAAGGTGGTTGAGCAATATAAATATAACCACTTTCAATGATTTGACGCATATAACGATATAAGAACGTTAACAATAAAGTACGGATGTGGGCACCATCTACATCAGCATCCGTCATCAATATAATTTTATGATATCGTGCTTTCTCGATATCGAAATCATCACCGATTCCGGTACCAAAAGCAGTAATCATTGAACGAACCTCGTTATTTGATAAAATTTTATCAAGTCGAGCTTTTTCTACATTAATAATTTTTCCACGTAAAGGAAGAATTGCTTGGAAGTGACGGTCTCGTCCTTGTTTAGCACTTCCACCCGCTGAATCACCCTCAACGATATAAATTTCGCTAATTGAAGAATCTTTTGAAGAACAATCAGCTAATTTCCCAGGCAAACTTGATACTTCTAAAGCACTTTTTCTTCTCGTTAATTCACGAGCTTTTTTTGCAGCCATACGTGCTCTAGCAGCCATTAAACCTTTTTCAACTATTTTTCGAGCCTCAGTTGGGTTTTCTAATAAGAATTTATCTAACTTCTCACCAAAAACTTGCTCTGTGATAGTACGAACCTCACTATTACCTAGCTTTGTTTTTGTTTGCCCTTCAAATTGAGGATCTGGATGTTTAATAGAAACGATCGCTGTTAAACCTTCACGTACATCTTCACCAGATAAATTACTATCTTGTTCTTTAATTAATCCGTTTTTACGTCCGTAATCATTTATTACTCTCGTTAAGGCAGTTTTAAATCCAACTTCATGTGTACCACCTTCATGAGTATTAATATTATTTGTGAATGAGTAGATATTACTTGTATAGCTCTCATTGTATTGAAGGGCAATCTCAACAGTTATACCATCTTTTTCACCGATAACAAAAATCGGTTCTTCGTGAATAACTTCTTTTGAACGATTTAAATGTTCAACATAAGATTTAATTCCACCTTCATAGTGGTACTCTTTCTTTTGTTTGTTTTCTCTGCGGTCTTCGATTGTTAAACGTAGACCTCGATTTAAAAAGGCAAGTTCTCTTAAGCGATTTGCTAGAGTATCAAATTCATACACTGTCGTTTCAGTAAAAATCTCTTCATCTGGTTTAAAATGTGTAATAGTACCTGTTATTTCTGATTCACCAATAATGCTCATATCAGCCACAGGAACACCTTTTGCAAACTGTTGGTAGTAAATATTACCCTCACGATGAACATGGACTTCTAATAAAGTAGAAAGAGCATTAACAACTGAAGCACCAACTCCGTGTAATCCACCTGATACTTTATATCCGCCACCGCCGAATTTACCTCCAGCGTGTAGTACTGTCATAATTACTTCTAATGCAGGTCTTCCCATTTTCTCATGTATACCTACTGGAATTCCACGACCATTATCTTTAACCGTAATACTGTTGTCCTCTTCTATAATGACATTGATTTCATCACAATATCCTGCTAATGCTTCATCAATACTATTATCAACAATTTCCCAAACTAAATGATGTAATCCTTTTCCGCTTGTTGAACCGATATACATTCCTGGTCTTTTACGAACAGCTTCTAGGCCTTCCAGAACTTGTATTTGGCTTTCATCATAATTTTGTTCTTGCATTTGCTTCTGATCCATTGTCATGAACACTCACCTACTTTTCTTATTTTACATAAAAGAATCTATAAATTTTAGCTATGCTTATTAGGCGGCTTAGTGATTTTAAAAATTTACTTATTGAGAATCATTTACTATTGTTCCATGTGAAACATTTATAATATTAGCTTGTTTTATCGTTTCGTGCTGAATTCCGTCGACACTTGTTGTTGTGACAAAAGTCTGTACTTTATTTTGAATTGCATTTAATAAGTGTGTTTGACGATAGTCATCTAGCTCTGAAAGAACATCATCTAATAAAAGTATAGGATATTCTCCAACTTCCTCTTTAATCAGTTCAATTTCTGCTAGTTTTAATGAAAGAGCTGTTGTCCGCTGCTGTCCTTGCGATCCAAAAGTTTGAACGTTTTTATCGTTTACCATAAAAACCAAATCATCTCTATGCGGACCAAGCAACGTAGTACCTCTTGATACTTCACGCTCTTTTTCAGCTTCGAATAGTTTTATGTACTCATCTTCCATTTTCGTCAAATCTGTTAAATCTGATACATTAATGCTTGGTTTATATATTATTTCTAGCTTTTCGGTCTCTCTAGAAATTTGGCTATGAATAGGCGATGCCCAATCCTGTAGTAATTTGATGAACGAAATTCGTTTTTCAATTATTTTTACGGCATGTTTTACAAGCTGAGATGTTAGGACTTCAAGCATTAAATAGTTCCGATCTCGGCTAGTTTGTAATGTTTTTAGTAGTGAATTTCGCTGTTGGAGGATTCTCTGGTACTGACTTAGTTCATGTAGGTAAACTGGCGAAACTTGTCCTAGTTCCATATCTAAGAATTTACGACGCACTTGCGGACTACCTTTTACTAAATGTAAATCTTCCGGTGCAAACATAACGACATTCATCACGCCTATATATTGACTTAACTTCATCTGTTCAAGATGGTTCAGCTTTGCTTTCTTACCTTTCTTTGAGAGGATTAGCTGTAGTGTTACTTGCTGATTTTTTTTCTGTAACGTACCCTTTATTGTACCATATTCTTCATCCCAACGTATCATTTCTTTGTCGTTGCTTGTTCGATGGGACTTTGTTAAAGCTAGCACATAAATGGATTCCATTAAATTTGTTTTACCTTGAGCATTCTCACCAATAATGACATTAACATTATTTTGAAAATTTAATTCAAGTTTTTCATAATTACGGTATTGTTTTAGTTGTAAATCTTTAATATACAATGGGATTCCCCCAAAACTTATGAAGTTATAATATACGAACCTTTTCCAGTTATAGAAATTGTATCATTTAAAACTAATTTTTTTCCTCTTCTGTTCTCAGGTTCATTGTTTACAAAGATTTCATGCTCCGATAGAAACCATTTAGCCATTCCACCTGTATCAATTACACCAGCAAGTTTTAAAAATTGGCCTAATGTAATATACTCTGTATTTATTTTAACTTTTTCTGTTTTCATTTTTTATCACCCTCATTTATCCATTCCTTAATTGTACTAAACTTCTGTAAGAAAAAAAACACTTAACCCTTATTTTGTCTATTAAGTACAAAAAGACTGACCTAAATGTACTATGCACTCCCCAAACAAATTTGTAGAATAAATTTTTTATTCATTCTGCTCGTTGGAGATTGCTAGTACATTCTATTAGGTCAGCCCCTTTCGATAAAATTTACTAACTAGTATGTGCGAACTGGTAAAATTAATTGCAATGTTCTTGAATCATTTACAGTACGAATTAAAAATGGTCTCATAGCTCCTGTGAATTGAATATAAATTTCTGGGCTTTCTATTGCTTTTAAAGCATCCATAACATATTTCGCACTAAAAGAGATTTTTAACTCTTCGCCTTTAATATCTTCGCAAACAATTTCATCTACTACTTTACCAATTTCAGGAGAATAAGAAGAAATGTTGACTACTGAGCTACCAACAGTTTCTAAGTGAACTACATTATTTCTACCTTCTCTTGCTAATAAAGAAGCACGATCAATTGCTTGTAGGAATTCTTTAGTCATTACAGTTAGTTCCGTTTTACTTTCGCTTGGAATTAACTTTGATGTATCAGGATAATTACCTTCTAATAATCGAGTAAAGAATAATAGATGTTTTGTCTTAAATAGAGCTTGGTGTTCCGTTAAGACGATTTCTACTTTTTCATCATTATCATCTAGAATTTTACTTAATTCATTTAGACTTTTCCCAGGAATTACTACACTAGCTTTAAATTTACTTGTAATAGAACTTTCGTCAATTTTAGCTTGTCTTAAAGCTAGTCGATGGCTATCAGTCGCAATACACGTTAGATCACCGTTTTCGATTTTCCAGTTTACACCGGTTAAAATTGGTCTGGTCTCAGAAGTTGATACTGCAAATACTGTTTGACGAATCATAAATTTTAATAAATCTGCAGAAATAGAAATTGTTTCATGTTCTTCAATTTGAGGAAGTAGTGGATATTCCTCAGAGTCAAAACCATTTAAGCTAAATTCAGTTTTTCCCGCTCTTATTGTTGTTACATAATTATTATCAGATTCTAATTCGACAAAATCTGAAGGTAATTTTTTTACAATATCACTAAAATATCGAGCATTTAATACAATGCTTCCAGTTTTTTTTACATCAACTAGTTGTTGATCATCCAATACTGTTGGTAAATAAGATTCTATAGATATATCTGAATCACTACCTGTGAAAGTTAATCCTTCATTTGTAACGACTAATTTAATTCCAGTTAAGATTGGAATTGTTGTTCTTGATGAAACAGCTCTCATAACCTCTTGTACAGCTTTAACAAGATGATCTTTTTGTACAGTAAATTTCATTGTTTGTACTCCTTATATAATTTATAAAATAATATAGTAATAGTAGTAGGGCCTGTGAATTTGTGGATAACTACATTTTATTAAAGAAAAATAAGTCTATCAACATGTGGATAGACTGTGTAAAAAAGTGAGAAAGTTATGCACAGGTAAATAACTCTACTGATTTAATTTTTCATTGATTTCTTTAACTTGAGATTGCAGCTGTGAGTCAGTTTCCATTAATTTTGAAATTTTTTCATGCGCATGAATAACAGTTGTATGATCTCGGCCTCCAAACTCTTCTCCTATTTTAGGTAAAGAATGGTCTGTAAGCTCTCTTGAAAGATACATTGCAATCTGTCTTGGGAAGGCTACGGATTTTGTACGTTTCTTTGCTTTAAAATCCTCTAATTTAATACTAAAAAATTCTCCAACTGTTCGTTGAATGTCGTGTATTGATACTGTTTTAGGCTTCGTCGCTGTAATTAAATTCTTTAAGGCTTCAGCGGCCACACTAGCGTTTATATCCTTGTTAATTAACGATGAATAAGCGACTACACGAATAAGAGCTCCTTCTAATTCACGGATATTCGTATCAATTTGATTTGCAATATATAACATTACCTCATTTGGAATATCTAGTCCCTCAGCCTTAGCCTTTTTACGTAAAATCGCGATCCTAGTTTCTAAATCTGGTGGTGTGATATCCGTAATAAGGCCCCATTCAAATCGTGAGCGAAGTCGATCTTCTAATGTAGGAATTTCTTTAGGTGGTCGGTCACTTGAGATAACAATTTGTTTACTTTCTTCATGAAGAGTATTAAAAGTATGGAAAAATTCTTCTTGAGTTTGTTCTTTTCCAGCTAAGAACTGAATATCATCTATAAGTAGTACGTCTACATTACGGTACTTATTTCTAAATTCAATTGCTTTATTATCACGAATAGAATTAATAAACTCATTTGTAAATTTTTCTGATGATAAATAAACGACTTTTGCATTCGGATTATGTTCGAGTACATAATGTCCAATTGCGTGCATTAAGTGAGTTTTCCCTAACCCTACTCCCCCATATATAAATAGTGGGTTATAGGCTTTTGCTGGCGCCTCAGCAACCGCTAATGATGCTGCGTGTGCAAAACGGTTACCTGAACCAATTACGAATGTATCAAAAGTATATTTAGGGTTTAACATACTTTGTCCGAACTCTACCGGTTCCTCAAATTTAACTTTTGCCTTAACTGCCGGTATATTCATCTCTATTTCTTCTACATGATTTTGAGGAAGGATAAATTTGATTTCTAATTCCGCTCCAGTTATTTCTAAAACTGTATCCATTATTAAAGATGAATACTTTGACTCAAGCCAATCACGGGCGAATTCATTTGGGGCAATAATTGTTAAAGTATCGTTCTTTAAAGAAAATGCCTTTGTTGATTTTAGCCATGTTTCAAAACTTGGTTTACTTATTTTTTTTTCTATTTCTGCTAGAACCCTGGACCACAGATCCCCTATATTCTCCAAACAATAATCCCTCCTTACAAAGCTTGTTTAACTTTTGTACAAGCACATAAATTAAGTATTTATTTTTATACATGTCTTTGAATATGCGTTATTTTATAAAACTGCAAAAATCCACTTTATTTGACAGTATTCACCTATGTGGATAACTTTAAAATGGTACAAGTGTAAAACCTGTCCACAAGTTATTAACATCTGTGGACAAATAAAAATAAAAAACAACTTGTCCAAAGTGGAAAACAAATTAATAATATCAAAAATCTTTAGCTATTTCAATGAGTAGTTAATGTTATCCACATGCTAATCCACCTGTTTAAAAAAATTGTCCACAGAAAAAGAACTTGTGTAAAAATTGTCAGTAACTGCTGTGGGTAAAAAATGTGTAGAAAAATATTATCCACAGAGCACTTAACAATTTTAAGAAAAGGGGAAGTAGTGCTCTTTTGCAGATTTTTATATTCATTTAAAAGTCCGTTTAAAAAAATCTTTCGACACCATGTTTTTTGCTTGGATTAATCGTTTATAAATTTATTGGAAGGAAATGATAGGAGTAAATCGCATTTCTTTTATTTAAATAAGTGACTTTATTTTATTTTTTTCTTACTAAAACTTACTGGATCAACCATTCTTCATAAATTGGAAATAATTATTCATCATGATTTAACATCTTACATTGACATTAATAGTAGTTATTCTTTATAATTTATAGGACTGTCTATTACAGTAATTCCTCAGGGAGGTGTCATATAATGAAAAGAACATTTCAACCAAACAAACGTAAACGCAGCAAAGTACATGGTTTCCGTAGCCGTATGAGCACTGCAAATGGACGTAAAGTTCTAGCTGCTCGTCGTCGTAAAGGAAGAAAAGTATTATCTGCGTAGGCCACTGTCAACAGTGGTCTTTTTCACTAATAAGAAGGCCTTTTTTGCTTTTATGTCACAATTTGTAAGTAAAAAAGGCCTCATTTTTTATAAAAAAATTGTTATGATAATTGAAGGAATCATTTGAGGTGTCAGTGGAACATGAACAAGAAAAACAGAATAAAAAAGAATGCAGATTTTAGTCGCGTTTTTCAAGAGGGATCGTCAACTGCAAATCGACAATTTGTAATCTATACATTAAAAAAGGAAGATCAAAAGCAATTTCGTATAGGATTATCTGTTAGTAAGAAGTTAGGTAATGCTGTCGAGAGAAATCATATTAAGCGGTATATAAGACAAGCTCTTACTGAATTAAGTGATGATCTTCGTGTAAATATGGATTATGTTGTAATCGCAAGAAAGCCCTGTACTGAACTACCTTTTAATGAATTTAAAAAAAGTTTAATTCACGTGTTGAAAAGGGCGGAAGCGCTTAAAATACGTGATTCAAAACATAAATTAGATAAAAATCAAATTAAGTAATTACATATTTAAATGTAACTTCTTAAAGGAGGAACTAGTTTGAAGACTAAGAAGTACCAATTGCTAGTTACAGTTCTTTTATTAGTAGTCGTGTTAGCTGGATGTTCGCAAACAAACCAACCGATTACATCTGAAAGTACGGGGATTTGGAATGAGTATTTCGTTTATCCACTATCATGGTTAATCACAGCTGTATCTAAAATTTTTGGTGGAAGTTATGGAATGTCGATTATCGTCGTAACACTTTTAATCCGTTTAGCATTACTACCATTAATGATTAAACAAATTAAAAGTACGAAAGCGATGCAGTCAATCCAGCCTGAAATGGCCAAACTTAAAGAAAAGTATTCTTCTAAGGATCAAAAAACTGTCCAAAAATTAAATGAAGAAACAATGAAGTTGTACCAACAACATGGTGTAAACCCATTATCTGGTTGTTTACCAATTTTTATTCAAATGCCAATCTTAATTGCTTTCTATCATGCAATTATGAGAACAATGGAAATTAAAGCACATGACTTCTTATGGTTCCAATTAGGGCATCCGGATCCAATTTATGCTTTACCAATTATCGCTGGTATTACAACTTTCATTCAACAAAAGGTATCAATGAGTACTGGTTCAATGACAGGACCTGCTGCTCAACAAATGAAAATCATGCTTTATGTTATGCCAATCATGATTTTAATATTTGCCGTTAGACTTCCATCTGCTTTAGCTTTATATTGGGTAGTTGGTAATACATTTATGATTCTTCAAACATTATTTGTTAATAGAGGTAATACTACCGTTAAAAATAACAATGTAGGAGGGGCTAGTAAGTGAGAGAAGTAACTGCTACTGGTCAAACAATCGAACAAGCAGTTCAAATAGCACTTCAGCAACTTAGTTCAACAGAAGAAGACGTAGAAATTACAGTAATCGAAGACAGTAAAAAAGGATTTTTAGGATTTGGTGCTAAGCCTGCTAAAGTATTAGTTGTAAAAAAGAAGACTTTAATTGAAAAAGCATACGACTACCTTTTGAACATTGTTAAGAGTCTTGATGAAACTGCAGATGTAAATTTCGAATTGCAAGGTACTAAGGAACAAACCTTCTTATTTACAGTAAAGGGTGATAAGGTTGCTCTTATTATTGGAAAAAGAGGTAATACTTTAAATGCTCTTCAATTCTTAGTTCAAACATTTGTAAATCGTCATTCAAAACAATTGGTTCATGTTGTCGTAGACGCAGAGAACTATCGATTAAAACGTAAGGAATCGCTAGAGATTCTTGCAAAAAAGACTGCTCAAACAGTTTTAAAAACAAGAAAAGCGATCTCTTTAGAGCCAATGCCTTCTTTCGAAAGAAAAATTATTCATCATATACTGACAGATATGCCAAATATCTCTACGAAGTCTGTAGGCCAAGATCCGCATCGTCAATTAGTTATAGATTTAAAGAAACCAATTAAGGGTTAAGCCTTAATTGGTTTTTTAATGTTCTTCATTCAAGTCATATAAGTTTACTTGTACTTTCGTACGGTTATAATATAAAAACATTCAATTATAAAATTCTTTATGCTATGCTATAGATTTAGAAGTAACATGTTAACTTTTGTTTAACATGGTCCGAGGTGATTTTTTGATGGAATTCGATACA
This sequence comes from Gottfriedia acidiceleris, assembly GCF_004138285.1. Classification (GTDB taxonomy): domain Bacteria; phylum Bacillota; class Bacilli; order Bacillales; family Bacillaceae_G; genus Gottfriedia; species Gottfriedia acidiceleris_A. The sequence continues at coordinate 12,298 of NZ_SCFN01000005.1, forward strand.
ATTACAGCGATATCGACACCAAAAGGCGAAGGGGCAATTGCCATCGTTCGTTTAAGTGGCGATGAAGCTGTTCAAATAGCGAATAAATTATTTAAAGAAAAAGATTTAAATATAGTAGATTCACACACAATTCATTACGGACATTTAGTCGATCCTAGTTCCGGGAATACTGTTGAGGAAGTTATGGTCTCGATCTTAAGAGCACCAAAAACATTTACACGTGAAGATGTTGTCGAAATAAATTGTCATGGTGGAATTTTTTCGGTTAACAAAGTACTTGAATTAGTACTATCACAAGGGGCTAGATTAGCCGAGCCTGGTGAATTTACAAAAAGAGCATTTCTTAATGGACGAATCGACCTATCTCAGGCCGAAGCAGTAATGGATTTAATTCGTTCAAAGACTGACAGAGCAATGGCTATAGCAATGAATCAAGTAGAAGGTCGATTGTCTAAACTAGTTAATAGCTTAAGACAAACATTACTTGAGATTTTGGCTCATATTGAAGTAAATATTGATTACCCTGAATATGATGATGTTGAAGAAATGACCAATACTGTTTTAATTGAAAAAGCAAAAACGGTTCGAGTTGAAATACAAAAACTGCTAGAAACATCAAAACAAGGTAAGATTTTACGTGAAGGACTATCTACTGTCATTATAGGTAGACCAAATGTTGGGAAATCATCTCTTTTAAACACACTTGTCCAGGAAAGCAAAGCAATTGTTACTGATATTCCAGGTACAACGCGAGATGTTATTGAAGAATACGTAAATGTAAAAGGTGTACCATTACGACTAATTGATACTGCTGGTATTCGTGAAACTAAGGATGTTGTCGAAGCAATCGGTGTTGAAAGATCTAAAAAAGTATTGAATTTGGCTGACTTAGTTTTATTTGTTTTAAATAATAATGAACAATTAAGTGACGAAGACTGTAAATTATTTGGCGAAATGAGCGGTAAAGACGTAATTGTGATCATTAACAAAACAGATTTGTCACAAAAGCTTGATATGAATGAAGTAAAAGCGTTAGTTGGTAATGCTACAATTGTTACAACTTCCTTAAAAGAAGAAAAAGGAATTGATGACTTAGAAAAAGCAATAGCTAACTTATATTTTGAAGGGCAAATTGAGGCACAAGATTTAACTTATTTATCTAATGCTAGACATATTGCGCTATTAAAGCAATCAGAACAGACAATCAATGACGCAATTGAGGCCATGAAAGATGGTATGCCGATTGACTTAGTACAGATTGACTTAACAAGAGCATGGGAATTGTTAGGTGAAATCGTTGGAGATACAGTTCAGGAAAGTTTAATCAACCAGCTATTTTCTCAATTCTGTTTAGGAAAATAAAATGGTTAGGAGGAGAAAAAATGAGTTTTGAAGCAGGCAATTATGATGTAATCGTTATTGGAGCTGGTCATGCTGGATGTGAAGCCGGTTTGTCATCTGCTCGAATGGGCGCAAAAACATTAATGCTAACAATAAATCTCGATATGGTAGCATTTATGCCTTGTAACCCATCAGTAGGTGGTCCTGCCAAGGGGATTGTTGTACGTGAAATTGATGCACTTGGCGGTGAAATGGGTCGAAATATCGATAAAACACATATTCAAATGAGAATGTTAAATACAGGTAAAGGTCCCGCAGTACGCGCATTGCGTGCTCAAGCGGATAAATTTGCGTATCAACATGAATTAAAGAAAACAATTGAAAATACGGAGAATCTAACACTAAAGCAAGGTTTAGTAGAAAGATTAATTATAGAAGATGGACAATGCACAGGTGTAATTACACAAACTGGTGCAATTTATCGTTCAAAGACAGTTGTCATTACAACTGGTACTTTCTTACGTGGAGAAATTATTGTAGGAGAATTAAAATACTCTAGTGGTCCTAATAACCAACAACCAGCAATTAAGCTTTCTGAGCACTTAGAGGAATTAGGAATAGAGCTTGTTCGTTTTAAAACAGGTACGCCTCCTCGTGTAAATAGTCATAGTATTGATTATTCAAAAACAGAAATACAACCTGGCGATGATGTACCTCGTGCATTTTCATTCGAAACAGAACCTGTTGAAACAGAACAAATTCCTTGTTGGTTAACTTATACAAGTGAAACTACACATCAAATCATCGACGATAACTTACACCGTTCGCCGATGTACTCTGGTATGATTAAAGGTACTGGACCACGTTATTGTCCTTCTATTGAGGATAAAGTTGTCCGATTTAATGATAAACCGAGACATCAAATTTTCTTAGAGCCAGAAGGAAGAAACACTCAAGAAGTTTATGTACAAGGATTATCAACTAGTTTACCTGAAGATGTACAGGAAAAGATGTTGCGTTCGATTGCAGGTCTTGAAAATGTTCAAATGATGAGAACTGGATATGCAATTGAATATGACGCGATTGTACCTACTCAATTATGGCCGACATTGGAACTTAAGCAAATTAAGAATCTGTATACTGCTGGTCAAATTAACGGAACTTCGGGTTATGAAGAAGCAGCGGGTCAAGGTTTAATCGCAGGAATTAACGCTGCATGTCGTTCCCTAGGTAAAGATGAGTTAGTTTTAGATCGCTCTGAAGCTTACATTGGTGTTTTAATAGATGACCTTGTAACTAAGGGGACAAATGAACCGTACCGTCTTCTTACTTCTAGAGCAGAATATCGATTATTATTACGTCACGATAATGCCGATTTACGTTTAACTAAAATCGGTCAAAGACTTGGTTTAATAAATGATGAAAGATATGCAGAGTTTGAACAAAAGAAAATGTTAATTGAAGAAGAAATAGAACGTTTAAAAGCAACTCAATTAAGACCGACAAAAGAAGTGCAAGAATTAATTGCACAAAATGGTGGTAGCGAACTGAAAGATGGCATTCGTGCAGCAGATCTTTTACGTCGTCCTGAAATGCTTTATGAACATATCCATCTTCTTTCTCCATCTGAAAAAGACTTACATTCAGATGTTAAAGAGCAAGTTGAAATACAAATTAAGTATGAAGGTTATATTGAAAAATCATTAAATCAAGTAGAACGCATGAAAAAAATGGATTTAAAGAAAATCCCTGAAAATATCGATTATCAAGCTATACACGGCCTTGCTACTGAGGCAAGACAAAAGCTTGAGCAAGTGCGCCCTCTATCAGTAGGTCAAGCTTCTCGTATATCTGGTGTTAATCCAGCAGATATTTCAATTCTACTTGTTTATTTAGAACAAGGAAAAATTGCAAGAATATCGAACTAATAATAGATAGGGGTATTACTAGTGAATAAAGAACAATTTATCGCTGCTCTTAAAGATAAAGAAATCCATTTGTCAGATTTTCAAATAAAACAATTTGATATATATTTCCACACATTAGTTGAGTGGAACAATAAAATGAACTTAACTGCTATTACAGAAGAAGATGAAGTATATTTAAAGCATTTTTATGATTCAATTAGCGCTGCCTTTTATTTCGACTTCGCTGATAAAATTACTTTATGTGATATTGGTGCAGGAGCGGGCTTCCCCTCCATCCCAATTAAAATATGTTTCCCATCTATCAAATTAACGATCGTAGACTCCCTTCAAAAAAGGATTACATTTCTAAACCATTTAGCGAAGGAATTACAATTAGAGAATGTATCATTTATTCATGATCGAGCAGAAACTTTTGCTAAAAAAACTGGTATGAGAGAATCTTTCGATGTTGTAACTGCTAGAGCAGTTGCTAGAATGTCTGTGTTAACTGAATTATGCTTACCACTTGTTAAACAAAATGGCCATTTTGTTGCACTTAAAGGCGCTGCTGGTCAAGAAGAATTGGATAAAGCAAATTATGCTATAAAAACACTTGGTGGAGAAGTTAAATCAATTAATCACTTCACTCTCCCAAGTGAAGACAGTGATCGAAATATTGTTATAGTAGAAAAGAAACGTAAAACGCCAACTAAGTACCCTCGTAAACCGGGTACTCCTGGTAAAGAACCATTAGAGATTTAATATGATAAACTAACAAATGTTTCACGTGAAACATTTGTTATGTTTATTCTATTGTGAACGAAATTCTAAAAGGGTGGGAATCACATTGAAAAGCACATTATCTAGGTTATTTGGCTTATCAGAAAAAGAAATTAGTGATGATGTTCAAGATTCGGTTTCGAGTAATGAAGTTATTCGCCAAATTCCAGTATCGGACATTGTACCGAATCAGTATCAGCCTAGAACATTCTTTGATGATGAAAAAATTAAAGAACTAGCGCTAACGATTCGAACTCATGGCATTATTCAACCAATTGTTGTTAGGGAAATTAGACCAAACTTTTATGAAATTATTGCCGGGGAAAGAAGATTCAGAGCTGTTTCATCTTTAGGCTGGGATACAATTCCTGCAATTGTGAAAACGTTTAACGATACAGAAACTGCTTCCGTCGCTCTGATTGAAAATTTACAACGTGAAGAACTATCTCCTTTTGAAGAAGCCGTAGCTTACCAAAAACTAATTGATTTACATAACTTAACTCAAGAGGCTCTAGCTCAGCGACTAGGTAAAGGTCAATCGACTGTTGCAAATAAATTGAGATTGTTGAAACTTCCTGGAGAAATACAACAAGCATTATTAGATAAGTCGATTACTGAGCGTCATGCACGAGCACTTATTCCATTAAAGTTGCCTCAACTACAAATTACTCTTCTTCATGAAATAATTGAAAAGCAATTGAATGTTAAACAAACAGAAGAACGAGTAGTAACATTACTTACTGAGAAAAAACCGAAGGCTAAACGTAAATTTAAGGCCATTAGTAAAGATATAAGAATTGCGATGAATACGATCCGTGAATCTTTACAAATGGTTACTAAAACAGGCATGAATATTGATAGTCAAGAAGAAGAACATGATGACTATTACCAAATAACAATTAAAATACCAAAGAAATAAACATTAAATTCACCTCTTTTCAGTGGTGAATTTTTTTTATTCATTTTTAAATCTAGACACAATGATGAATCTATTCATGGTAAAATAGAAAATAAGAATGGTTTGTTGTGGAAGGAGTAGATTACATAGTGGTTAAAGTAATCTCTATAGCTAATCAAAAAGGTGGTGTTGGTAAGACTACAACATCGGTTAATTTAAGTGCTTGTTTAGCTCACTTAGGAAAAAAAGTATTACTAGTCGATATAGATCCTCAAGGTAATGCAACTAGTGGTATTGGAATTGAAAAAGCTGATGTAAATCAGTGTGTTTACAATGTATTAGTTGATGATGTTGAGGCGAAAAATGTCATTTTAAACACTGCTATTCCAAATTTCGATATTATTCCGGCAACAATTCAACTTGCAGGAGCTGAAATTGAATTAGTACCTACTATTTCTAGAGAAGTACGATTAAAACGTGCTTTAGATACAGTAAAAGGTAACTATGATTATATTTTAATAGATTGTCCTCCATCATTAGGGTTATTAACTTTAAACTCACTAACTGCATCTGATTCAATTATTATTCCAGTTCAGTGTGAGTATTACGCACTTGAAGGTTTAAGTCAGCTATTAAGTACTGTACGTTTAGTACAAAAACATTTAAATAAAAATTTAGCAATTGAAGGCGTATTATTAACAATGCTAGATGCTCGTACAAATTTAGGGCTTCAAGTTATAGAAGAAGTAAAAAAGTATTTTCAAGATCGCGTCTATAAATCAATTATTCCAAGAAATGTACGCTTAAGTGAAGCACCAAGTCATGGTAAACCGATCATTACATATGATCCAAAGTCAAGAGGTGCAGAAGTATATCTCGATCTAGCAAAGGAAGTGATTGATAATGGCTAAAGGCTTAGGTAAAGGTATTGGAGCATTTTTTCAAGATATTAATCAGCAAGAAGAGTTGGTCCAGGAAATTGATCTTAAAGAACTTAGACCTAATCCATACCAACCTCGCAAAGTATTTGATGAGACTGCTATGTTAGAATTAACTCAATCAGTGATTGAACATGGGATTCTTCAACCAATCATTGCTAGAAAAAGCATAAAAGGTTTCCAAATCGTTGCTGGAGAAAGACGATATCGCGCTGCAAAAAATGCGGGTTTAAACACAGTTCCAGTTATTGTTAGAGACCTTTCTGAAGAGCAAATGATGGAGTTAGCTGTATTAGAAAATTTACAGCGAGATGATTTAAATCCTCTTGAAGAAGCTGAAGCATATCAAACTTTAATTGAACAATTACACTTAACACAAGAACAACTGGCAAAAAAACTTGGAAAAAGTCGTCCACATATTGCTAACTATTTAAGAATTTTAACTTTACCTAATTCTGTTCAAAAAATGGTCGAAGAAGGCACTCTCTCAATGGGACACGGAAGAGCACTTTTAGGACTAAAACGAAAAGGGTTAATTGAAGGTACCGCACTAAAAGTAATTGAAAAAAACCTAAGTGTTCGAGAGGTTGAAACGTTAGTCAGTGATTTAAATGAAAATGTTTCACGTGAAACATCAAAGAAAAATCCAACTAAGAACATTTTTTTTAGTGAGTATGAGGATCTTTTACAAGAAAAATTCGGAACGTCAGTTAAAATTAAATCGGCTAAAGATAAAGGGAAAATAGAAATCCAATTCTTTAACAAAGAGGATTTGGAAAGAATTCTTTCAATTATAAAATGAATTACTCATAGGGAATATTAAATGTGTTGGCTTCCAATGCAGTTAATACTCCCTTTTTGTTTGCATCTGACTTTTTTAATTGAAAGTTAGGAAACTATTATGTTAAAAATCTAATTGGTAGGTGAATTTTCTTTCAGTTTCTTTAATTGAATTCGCAATAAACTTAGCCATTTTCATTACCAGGCTTAATCTAGTATTTTGTAAAACGTAGAATTCCATAAATCCACTAACATTCACAACTCCGGTTAAGTTAATTTCACCTACTAAAGGTAATTCTTTTTTCATTGCAGCACCAGGCTTTAACGGACCATTGGATAAGCGTACGCTACCAATGCTTTTTACTCTGCCTAAACATGCATCTACAGCAATGATAAATGGGTTGTTATACTTGCCTTTAATAATTTCAAGTTGTTCTGAAAGATTTAACGCATGAATTGGCTCATCAAGAGTACCATAATAATGAAACCTACTTAAGTTTAATTCTCCTAACATGGTTCCAACTAAAGGACCTAAAGAGTCTCCCGTAGAACGGTCAGTTCCAATACATACAAAAACAATTTCTTTAGTGTGTACACTTGGAAGCGACTTACATAAACGATCTGCAAATCTGTTAATAGCGTTTTCGTCATCTAGAAATACAGAATAATCATCCTTGAATAGGTTACGCAAAGGATTTGCTGAAAATTGCATAATATCGCCTACTTTTCATTTAAGAGAGTAGTATTAGTTTATGCAAAATTTAAACAATTTATACTTTCATCAAGCGATCTTCGTTGTTAAATTAAACTATTATTACATTTGTTCATATTTGTAGTTTTAAAGTGATAATTCGTTTAGTATTACGTTTGAAGTCATTTGAAAATAGACAGGGGGAAAAAGACAGTATGAATAATGCAGCAGATAAAATAGAAAATGCTGAAAAAGTAATAAAAAAAAGCATGCTAACACCAGAACAATGGGACAATATTTTAAATTCATCAATTAAAATAGCTCTAATTATTATCGTTTCTGTATTGGCTGTAAAACTCGGAAGAAAGCTAATCCGTAATCTCTTAAAGGTTAATGCTAGAGGACCGTTACAAGTATCAGAAAGAAGATCAGTAACACTTATTAAATTGATGGAAAATGTACTTGCATATGTAATATTCTTTATTGCTGCTTTGACGATTCTCCCGATATTTGGCGTGGAAATAAAAGGACTTTTAGTTGGAGCAGGAATAGGTGGCGTAGCAATTGGTTTTGGTGCACAAAGCTTAGTAAAAGATATCATTTCTGGATTTTTTATTTTGTTTGAAGATCAATTTTCAGTTGGTGACTACATTAGAGTTCAAACTTTCGAAGGAACAGTATTATCAATCGGTTTAAAAACAACTAAAATTAGAAGCGGAACCGGTGAACTTCATATCATCCAAAATGGAATGATTACTGAAGTAACCAATTTTTCATTACATAATGCTGTGGCACTGGTAGATGTTAGTATTTCATACGAGGGCGATATTGAACATGCGCAAAATGTAATTGAAGAGCATTTAGAAACTATGCCAGCTAGATATGAAGAAATGGTAAAACCTCCAGAGTTTCTTGGGATACAAAACTTAGGACCATCTGAAGTAACATTGCGAATCGCTTCAGAAGTTAAAGCAATGACACAGTTTAAGATTTCTAGAGCAATTCGAAAAGAAATTAAGGAAGTACTTGAAAGAAATAACATAGAAATTCCATATCCAAAGATGGTATTATATAAACAACCAGAAACTAAAAATGAAAATGCGAATGTATAGTTTGTATGCTACTATTTTAAGGAAGTGAAGTTTTCACATGGAAGAAAAAGAATTTAACCTAAATGATATAGTAGAAATGAAAAAACCTCATCCTTGTGGAGTGAACAGATGGAAAATTATTCGAATGGGTATGGACATTCGATTAAAATGTGAAGGATGTGAGCATAGCGTATTAATACCTCGCAGAGAGTTCACACGAAAATTAAAAAAGGTTCTAGTTCGATCTGAAGAGTAGGACGATTTTTAAATCAATGGGTATCTAGTAGAGCAACTTGAAGGATCGCTCGTATTAGATACCTTTCGTATGTTTAGAATTAATATTCAGATTTTCTTGTTATTTTTTTTTGAAATCAATATAATTGTGAAAGATTAACTAAGTTCGTATAGGAGTGGAAAATATGCCATTAACAGCAGGGATCGTAGGATTACCAAACGTAGGAAAGTCGACATTATTTAATGCAATTACACAAGCGGGGGCTGAATCAGCAAACTATCCGTTTTGTACAATTGACCCAAACGTAGGTGTGGTAGAAGTACCAGATTACCGTTTAGTAAAATTAACTGAATTAGTTCAACCTAAAAAAACTGTTCCAACAACTTTTGAATTTACTGATATCGCAGGGATCGTTAAAGGTGCAAGTAAAGGTGAAGGGTTAGGAAATAAGTTTTTATCTCATATTCGTGAAGTGGACGCAATTTGCCAAGTAGTACGTTGCTTTGCAGACGATAATATTACTCACGTATCTGGAAAAGTTGATCCAATTGCAGATATTGAAACAATTAACTTAGAACTAATTCTTGCAGACTTAGAATCAGTTGAAAAACGTATTGATCGTGTAGCTAAATTAGCTAAGCAAAAAGATAAAGATGCGTCTTATGAACATGAAATTTTGGTGAAATTAAGAGAAGCATTTGAAAATGATAAGCCAGCTCGTTCAGTAGAGTTTACGGAAGAGCAAATGAAAGTAGTAAAAGGATTACATTTATTAACAACTAAGCCAATGCTTTACATCACTAATGTTGGTGAAGATGACATCGCAGATTCTTCATCTAACGAATACGTTGAAAAAGTAAGAGCATTTGCAGCTGAAGAAGGTTCTCAAGTAATCGTAATCAGTGCAAAAATTGAAGAAGAAATTGCTGAGTTAGATGATGAAGAGAAACGTACATTCCTTCAAGAACTTGGAATTGAAGAATCAGGTTTAGATCAATTAATTCGTGCAGCTTATTCTTTATTAGGATTAGCAACTTATTTCACTGCAGGTGTACAAGAAGTAAGAGCCTGGACATTCAAAAAAGGTATGAAAGCTCCACAATGTGCTGGCGTAATTCATAGTGACTTCGAACGTGGCTTTATCCGCGCAGAAACAGTTTCTTTTGAAGATTTAGCGACTTATGGTAACATGACATCAGCAAAAGAAGCAGGTAAAGTACGTCTTGAAGGTAAAGAGTACATCGTGCAAGATGGAGATGTAATGCATTTCCGATTTAATGTTTAATGAAATAGCAACTGAATTATTGATTTGCTATCTAAAAAAAACTATGCTATAATTTTAACTCGTGAGTGATTAATAAAATTGCTCCTTGCCCTTAACTGGGCCGTTAGACCAAAAGGAGGTGACATTGTGATGAATAAATACGAAATCATGTACATCGTTCGTCCAAACATGGAAGACGAAGCACAAAAAGCATTAGTTGAGCGTTTCAACGGCGTTTTAACTGAACAAGGTGCTGAAATCACAAACGTTAAAGAGTGGGGTAAACGTCGTTTAGCTTATGAAATTAACGATTTCCGTGATGGACACTACATGCTTGTAAACGTTTCTGCTAAGCCAGAAGCAGTACAAGAATTCGATCGTTTAGCGAAAATCAGCGAAGATATCATCCGCCACATCGTTATCCGTGAAGAAGAAAAATAATATTTTTTAAATGCTTTAGGGAGGTAGGAATCAGATGATTAATCGTGTTGTACTTGTAGGTCGCTTAACAAAGGATCCAGACTTACGTTATACGCCAAGTGGGGTTGCCGTAGCAACATTTACTCTAGCGGTGAATCGTACCTACTCAAATCAGCAAGGTGAAAGAGAAGCGGATTTTATTAACTGCGTTATCTGGAGAAAGCCTGCTGAAAACGTAGCGAACTTCTTGAAAAAAGGAAGCTTAGCTGGCGTTGAGGGTCGTATTCAAACTAGAAGTTTTGATGGTCAAGATGGTAAGAGAGTATATGTAACTGAAGTTGTAGCCGACTCTGTTCAATTCTTAGAACCAAGAAATGCATCAGGTAACCAAGGTGGTTCATTCGGTATGAATCAACAAAATCAAGGTTTTAACGCTGGAAATCCTTTCGAAGCACCATCTCAAAAGCCTAGCTTTAATGATGATCCATTTGGTGGGACAAGCAAAACGATTGATATTACTGATGACGATCTTCCTTTCTAATAATAAAAACAGTGTAATGTTGAACGGTTAGCATTACTAAAAAACTAATTTTTAAGTAGAGGAGGGAAATAACAATGGCAATGGGTGGACGCAAAGGTGGACGTGCTAAACGTCGTAAAGTTTGTTACTTTACTTCAAACGGCATCACTACAATCGACTTCAAAGATACTGAGTTATTAAAACGTTTCGTTTCTGAGCGTGGTAAAATTTTACCTCGTCGTGTAACTGGTACTTCTGCGAAATACCAACGTAAATTAACGATCGCAATCAAACGCGCTCGTCAAATGGCTTTATTACCATACGTGGCTGAATAAGCTAAGTAATAAAAAGTACAGCATTCTCGTGCTGTACTTTTTTTGTATTTATGAAAAAATAAGTTTTATGGTAAAATAAGAAATAGTATGCTTACTTGAAATAAGTAGGGGTAGTTGAAAGGAGCTTTATTTTGAAATCGACTCGATTTATTACCGAGGGTGCAGTACTATTAGCTATTTACTCAGTACTACTGTTAATATTTAGATTTGTACCGTTTCTCTCATTTATTATGGCATTCCTTATGCCGCTGCCGTTTATTATTCTAAGTATTAAATACTCAATTAAGGAATCACTTTTACTTTGCTGTGTGGCGCTGGGATTAACAATTGTGATTACCTCATTTAATTTACTTCCAGTTACTTTAATGTACTCAACAGTTGGTATAGCATTTGGGTATCTATTAAAAAAGGAGCGAAGTAAAGGCGAGATTTTACTTACTAGTACTTTTTTATATTTAATACATACAGTACTATCGTACATACTATTCAAAACTGTTTTTCATATTGATTTTGTTAAAGAGAATATAGACTTGGCAACGGAAGCTATAGAAAAAAGTAAGGAACTTAGCGCTAGTCTTGGTACAAACACCAATGAAAAGGCTTTAGATAGTCTTACAAATGCTATTAAACTAATCCCTACATTAATTCCTTCATTGTTGTTAATGGTTAGTTTTATACTTGCTTTTTTAACACAACTAGTAACTTTTCCATTAATAAGGAGATTAGGTTATAAAACACCGAAATTTAAGCCATTTAGAGAGTTTAGACTCCCAGTAGGATTCATGTGGTTCTTTTTAATTGTAATGATTTTTTCGTTCTTCAATTTGAAACAAAGTAGTTTCCTCAGTACAGCAGTGATTAACTTAACATATGTACTTCAAATTTTACTGCTCGTTCAAGGTTATGCATCGATATTTTATTTTAGTTATTTAAAACATTTTTCTAAAGCGGTACCAATTATTATATTGATCGCAAGTTTTATCATTCAACCATTAATTTATATTGTTTTACTAATTGGAATCGTCTCAATTGGAATATTTAATAGAAGAAAAATTTAAACTTAAAAACATATTTGATACTAATTTGTTGTGAAAAAGTGAATAAACTTTAATATGTAAGTTAGATTTTATTTGGCTTAGGGGTTGAACATATGCAAGATTTTCATAAGAAACAGATGTTTCTTATACCCGTCTATCTTTTAACTGCTCTTTCAGTGTTTCTGATCGGAACTGTGGTCTATATTCAGCCTAAAATAGGGATAATTTTTATCATTATCTTTTTATGCGTTATTTTTCTAGTTGTAAAGTTAGAAATTAAGTATCGCTACGTTTTAGATATGTATATAGAATCAGTTATGTCGAGAGTGAAAAATTTAAGTAACGAAGCAATTACAGAAATGCCAATTGGAGTATTACTTTATGATAGAGAGTACCATATTGAATGGGGCAATCAATATATTTTAAATATTTTAGACGATCGTTCATTAATTGGTAAACACATATATGATCTATCTGAAGGATTAATGGCTTTAATTTCGAAAAAAGAGAAAAAAGAAGATGTATTGAATATAAGTAAAAGAACATATCGGGTAGTCATTAAAAGAGAAGAGCGATACATTTACTTATTTGATGTGACAGAACAGGCACAACTAGAGAAGTTATACGAAGATCAAAGAACAGTAATCGGAATTATTTTACTAGATAATTACGATGAAATGACACAGGGATTAGATGATCAAGAGCGTTCTAGTGTAAATGGTGCAGTAACAACGATGTTAAATAGTTGGGCTAATAGCCATGGTATTTTCTTAAAACGTGTTTCATCCGATCGATATAGTGTAGTTTTAAATGAAGGAATTTTGGCAGCATTAGAAAATAATAAATTCTCTATATTAGACCAAGTAAGGGAAGAAACTACAAAACGTAATTTACCGCTTACTCTAAGCGTCGGTGTCGGAGTAGGCAGTTTAAATTTAACTGAACTTGGTCAACTAGCGCAATCTGGTTTAGATTTAGCACTAGGGCGCGGGGGAGATCAAGTAACTGTTAAAAATATAAACGGTAAAGTAAAGTTTTTCGGTGGAAAAACAAACCCTGTAGAAAAGAGGACGAGGGTTAGAGCGAGGGTAATCTCGCATGCTTTAAGAGATTTAATGAAGAGTAGTACCAATGTTATGATAATGGGTCATAAGTTACCTGACATGGATGCTCTTGGTTCAGCAGTTGGTATCTTAAAAATGGTAATGCATAATGAAGTAGATGGTTATGTAGTAATTGATAAAGATGAAGTAGATAAAAGTGTTAATCGGTTGATGAGGGAAATGTCTAAAAATGAACAATTTATGTCTTGTTTTATTTCACCCGAAAAAGCAAAAGAACTTATTTCTGAAGATACATTAATAATCGTAGTAGATACCCATAGACCAACAATGGTTGAAGAAGAATCACTTTTAAATGAGACAGATAAAATTGTTGTTATAGACCATCATCGAAGAGGAGAGGACTTCATTAAAGATGCAATTCTCGTTTATATGGAGCCGTACGCTTCCTCTACTGCAGAATTAGTAACTGAGTTATTGGAGTACCAACCTAAGAAAATCAAATTAAGCATGCTTGAGGCAACAGCCTTACTTGCAGGAATTATTGTTGATACAAAGAGTTTTACTTTCCGAACAGGAGCACGAACTTTTGACGCAGCATCATACTTACGTTCGAATGGCGCAGATACGATCCTCGTTCAAAATTTACTAAAACAAGATATGAATGAATATATTCGCAAAGCAGAATTAATAGAGGAAGCCTATATGTACAAAGAGGGCTTTGCGATTAGCTTTGGAAAAAACAATGTAAACTATGATCAAGTTTTAATCGCGAAGGCTGCAGATACATTATTAACGATGACTGATGTCATTGCATCTTTTATTATTGCGAAAAGATCAGATAATGTTGTTAGCATCAGCAGTCGTTCATTAGGGAATATAAATGTTCAATTAATAATGGAAGAGCTTGGCGGTGGCGGTCACTTAACAAATGCTGCTGCACAAATTGAATCTTCTTCAATCAGAGAAGTTGAACAACATTTATTGAGAATAATCGATGAATATATTGAAGGGAGAACAAACAAATGAAAGTAATTTTCTTAAAAGATGTAAAAGGAAAAGGTAAAAAAGGAGAAACTAAAAATATCGCAGATGGCTATGCAAGCTTCCTAATCAAAAATGGAGATGCTATTGAAGCTACTGCAGGTAATATGAAAACTCTTGAGGCGAAAAAAAATAAAGAATTAAAAGATGCACAAATCGAATTAGAAAATTGTAAAAAGCTAAAAGAAACAATTGAAACTCTAACAGTAGAATTAAAAGCTAAATCAGGTGAGGGCGGTCGTCTATTCGGATCAATCACAAGCAAGCAAATTGCTGATGAGCTTCAAAAAGTACATGGTATTAAACTAGATAAGCGTAAATTCGAAATGAATGATGCGATTAGAGCACTAGGTGTAACAAATATTAAAGTAAAATTGCATCCTGAAGTAAGTGCAACTTTAAAAGTACACGTTAAAGAACAATAAGAAAAACAAGCATCTGGAGGACTAGAAATGAGTGATTTGCTAAATGATCGTACTCCACCACAGAATATAGAAGCTGAACAGGCTGTATTAGGAGCCATATTGTTAGACTCAGAGGCGCTAATATCAACTTCAGAACGGCTTTTACCAGATGACTTTTATCGAGCTGCCCATCAAAAAATATTTGAAGCGATGCTTAAGATTGCTTCAAGGAATGAGCCTCTAGATGTTATCACGCTAACTTCTGAACTAGCTAATCAAGGAGTGTTAGAAGAAGTAGGAGGAGTATCATACTTAAATGATATGCTGGCTTCAGTACCAACGGCATCTAACGTTGAATACTATGCAAAGAGCGTTGAAGAAAAATCTACTTTAAGAAGATTAATAAGAACCGCGACAAATATTGTAACGGAAAGCTACGCGCCAGATATTCCAGTGGATGTTGTACTAAACGAGGCTGAAAAAAGTATTTTAAAAGTAGCACAGCGCACGAACGTTTCTGGTTTTCAAAGCATTAAAGATGTAGTATTTACTACATTTAGTAAAATTGAGACCTTATTTAATCAACGTGGTGAAATCACAGGTGTACCGACAGGGTTTACTGATTTAGATCGTATGACAGCGGGATTTCAACCGAATGACTTAATTATAGTAGCCGCCCGTCCTTCTGTAGGTAAAACAGCTTTTGCATTGAATATCGCACAAAACGTAGCGACTAAAACAGATGAAAACGTAGCAATTTTCAGTCTCGAGATGGGCGCAGATCAGCTTGTAATGCGTATGCTATGTGCGGAAGGGAATATTAATGCACAGGCATTGCGTACAGGTAATCTTGAACAAGAGGACTGGAATAAGCTTACGATGGCTGCTAGTAGCCTAGCTGGTACAGGCATATATATCGATGACACACCTGGTATTAGAGTAAATGACATACGTGCTAAGTGTAGAAGACTGAAGCAAGAGCATGGCTTAGGAATGATCCTAATTGATTATCTGCAGCTAATTCAAGGTAACGGCAAAAGCGGAGAAAATCGTCAACAAGAAGTATCTGAAATTTCACGTTCTCTTAAAGGACTGGCGAGGGAATTAAAAGTACCTCTAATAGCCTTATCTCAGCTATCACGTAGCGTAGAGTCAAGACAAGATAAACGTCCAATGATGTCTGATATCCGTGAATCAGGAAGTATTGAGCAAGATGCGGATATTGTTGCGTTCTTATACCGAGACGATTACTATGATAAAGAATCAGAGAATAAAAATATTATTGAAATTATTATTGCTAAACAAAGGAATGGTCCAGTAGGTACTGTTTCATTAGCATTCGTAAAAGAATATAACAAGTTCGTAAACTTAGAACGAAGGTTTGATGAACAAGCACCAGGTGCCTAAAAATAGTTTGTAATCAGACAGTCGCCAATATGTTCAAGCAGTCTGATCTCTACTATTTGGGATGCCATCTAAAAAATAATCACATAGTGAATCTATGTGATTATTTTTTTTTTTGTTAGGGCAAACTATTTTTATCAAATTCTTTAGTTTGTATTTACGAACAAATAAAACTTAGAACAGAATTATTCAAAGAGATTTATTGACAAATTCCGTAAGTTTGATATACTAGTTTTGGTTTTAGTTCGGAAATAGCGTATTTTAATCGGAGGTGCAGTACATTGTCATCAGTAGTAGTAGTTGGTTCTCAATGGGGAGACGAAGGAAAAGGAAAAATTACTGACTTTTTATCACAACAGGCAGAAGTAGTTGCTAGATATCAAGGTGGTAACAATGCAGGTCATACAATCGTATTTAATGGTGAAAAGTACAAACTTCATTTAATTCCATCAGGTATTTTCTTCTCAGATAAAATTTGTGTTATTGGAAATGGTATGGTTGTAGATCCTAAAGCTTTAGTTCAAGAGCTAGCATACCTACATGATAAAGGTGTTTCAACTGACAACTTACGTATTAGTAACCGTGCTCATGTTATCTTACCTTATCATTTAAAACAAGATGAGTTAGAAGAAGAGCGCAAAGGTGATAATAAGATTGGTACTACTAAAAAAGGTATTGGACCAGCTTATATGGACAAAGCTGCACGTGTGGGAATCCGTATGGCAGACCTTTTAGATAAAGAAGAGTTTTACGAAAAATTAAAACGTAATCTTGAAGAGAAAAATAATTTATTTGAAAAAATGTATGATTCAAATTCATTAAATATCGAAGAGATTTTTGAAGAATATTATGAGTTCGGACAACAAATTAAAAAGTATGTGTGTGATACTTCTGTTGTATTAAATGATGCAATTGATGGTGGAAAACGCGTATTATTTGAAGGCGCACAAGGGGTAATGTTAGATATCGACCAAGGTACATACCCATTCGTTACTTCTTCTAACCCAGTTGCAGGTGGAGTAACAATTGGATCTGGTGTTGGTCCAACAAAAATTAATCACGTTGTTGGTGTATGTAAAGCTTACACTACTCGTGTTGGTGAAGGTGCATTCCCAACTGAGCTTTTCGACGAAATTGGAAATACAATTCGTGAAGTAGGTCGTGAGTACGGTACAACTACTGGAAGACCAAGACGTGTTGGGTGGTTTGATAGTGTAGTAGTTCGCCATGCTCGTCGCGTTAGCGGTATTACTGATTTATCACTTAACTCAATTGACGTATTAACAGGACTAGAGACTGTAAAAATTTGTGTTGCTTATAAATTCCGTGGAGAAACAATTACTGAGTTCCCTGCTAGCTTAAAACAACTTGCAGAATGTGAGCCAGTTTATGAAGAACTTCCAGGTTGGACAGAAGATATTACAGGAGTAAAAACGCTTAATGAACTACCAGTTAATGCAAGACATTATGTAGAACGTGTGTCTCAATTAGTAGGTATTCCATTATCTGTATTCTCAGTTGGTCCAGACCGTAACCAAACGAATATCGTACGTAACGTTTACGGAGCTTAATATAATAAAAAGCCCTTAAATAAAAATTTAGGGGCTTTTATTATTTTTTTTAAAAAACTATTGCAAAATTATTAGAAAGTATGATAAGATAAATCTTGTCGTCATAACTAGTACATAGTTTATGAACTTAATCATTTTATGAGCCATTAGCTCAGTAGGTAGAGCATCTGACTTTTAATCAGAGGGTCGAAGGTTCGAATCCTTCATGGCTCATCTTTTCTTTAATTAATGTGGCCCGTTGGTCAAGCGGTTAAGACACCGCCCTTTCACGGCGGTAACACGGGTTCGAGTCCCGTACGGGTCATCTTTTTTTTAATAAACTTATCTTGGTCCCGTGGTGTAGCGGTTAACATGCCTGCCTGTCACGCAGGAGATCGCCGGTTCGATCCCGGTCGGGACCGCCATATAATGGCTCGGTAGCTCAGTCGGTAGAGCAGAGGACTGAAAATCCTCGTGTCGGCGGTTCGATTCCGTCCCGAGCCATCATAAAAACTACTGTATATACAGTAGTTTTTTATTTTATATCAACCTTATAGAGAATAGATTTCTAGTTTGAATAAAACAGTTCGATTTTACAAAAAAACATACTTAATTTAAAATAGAAGTAAGTGGAGTAGACCTCTAGCAACAAGCTAGAGGTTTTTTTCAAAAATCTAGTGTTTATATATAAAATGAATAACACGTAAGATCGTAGTCGTATTATATTTAGAGAGATAGTCCACAAAACGAAATTACTATGAAAAGTTTATTTGTTGCCTAATTTAATATTAAATTGCAAAAGATAGGTATAGAATTGAAGGTAGCAAAAACTGACTAGAAAAGGAGTGCGGGGAATGAATAAAAAAATATTAATAGTCGATGATGAAAAACCAATTGCTGATATATTGAAGTTTAATTTAGAAAAAGAAGGTTTTGAAATTGTTTGCGCGTATGATGGAGAGGAAGCATTACAAAAAGTAGATGAGTTTCTTCCTGATCTAGTTTTATTAGATATTATGTTACCAATTAGAGATGGTTTAGAAGTTTGTAGAGAAATTAGAAAGAACCATGAAATGCCGATCATTATGATTACAGCAAAAGATTCAGAATTAGATAAAGTACTAGGTTTAGAAATGGGTGCAGATGACTACGTAACAAAACCATTTAGTACACGTGAGTTGCTTGCCAGAGTAAAAGCAAATTTACGTAGACACCAAACAGGAACTACATCTGAAAAAGAGGAGTCAGTTGAAGTTATTATTGGCTCGCTTGTTATTAATCCAAATGCTTATATCGTAACAAAACGTGGCGAGAAGATAGAATTAACTCACCGCGAGTTTGAATTACTATATTACTTAGCGAAGCATATCGGACAGGTTATGACGAGAGAGCATTTGCTTCAAACCGTTTGGGGTTATGATTACTTTGGAGATGTACGAACTGTCGATGTAACAATTCGAAGACTTCGTGAAAAAATTGAGGACAATCCAAGTTATCCACTTTTCATTGTAACAAGAAGAGGAGTAGGATATTACCTGCGTGATCCGGAGCAAGATTAATGGCAGCTTATAATAAAGTTGGTTTATTTAAATCAATTGTATTTAAATTTGTACTTGTTTATATTTTACTCATCTTGGTAGCTATGCAAATTATTAGCGTTTATTTTTCAAGAGAGCTTGAAAAGCAACTAGTAAATAGTTTTACAGTTGCGATAAACGAACGTGCTAAGCTACTGGCTTATAATATAAAAATAGAGTATGAAAAAAAGAAAACTCTGGACGATCCAGAAGTAAAAGCTAATATCCAAAAAATAGTTTCTGACTTTGGAAAAAATATTGGAATATCAGACGTAAGAGTTATTAACCAAAATAGTGAAGTCATAGCTACTTCGGATTCTAGTAATCGATCTATTGTTGGTAAAAGGACTACTGATATTTTAGTTAAAAGAGCACTCTTAGTAGGTACTAGAACTGAGAAAGTGTTAATTGATCCTAAAAATGGGCATCGAATGAAAACCATCGTTACCCCAGTAATGGAAGGCGATGAAATTGTTTCAGCCATTTACACGAGTGCTTCAATGGAAAGCACTTATGAAAGAATGGAATTAATTAACCGTATTTTTTCAACTGGTACACTTATAGCAGTCGCGATTACATCAATTTTAGGGATATTATTGGCTAAAGCAATTACGAAGCCAATCTCTGAAATAAGAAGACAGGCACAAGAAATGGCGAAAGGAAATTTCTCTCGCAAATTAAAGGCCTATAGTGAAGATGAGATTGGTGAATTAACGATATCATTTAATAATCTATCACGTAATTTACAGCAAGCTAGAGCTTCAACGGATGGAGAAAGAAGAAAGCTTCAATCAGTACTAGAGCATATGTCAGATGGGGTTATTGCAACTGACCGAAGAGGGAAAATTATTCTCTTAAACGATCCGGCTGAAACGATGCTTAATGTTTCACGTGAAACAGTATTAAATAAATCAATCTTAGAGGTATTGGGAATCGAAAAGATTAATACTTTAGATGATTTATACGATGAGCCAGATTCTATTATGTTAGATTATAGCGATAATAAGAGACCAATGATTCTACGAGCTAGCTTTTCAACTATACAAAAAGAGTCTGGTAAAGTTAATGGTCTAATCGCCGTACTCTATGATGTAACTGAACAAGAAAAAATAGAGCAAGAACGTAGAGAGTTTGTGGCAAATGTTTCGCATGAATTAAGAACACCGTTAACAACGATGAGAAGTTATTTAGAAGCATTGTCAGATGGAGCTTGGGAGAATAAAGAAATTGCACCTAAGTTTTTACAAGTAACTCAAGATGAAACAGAACGAATGATTAGACTAGTAAATGACTTATTACAATTATCTAAGTTAGATAGTACAGAATATCGTTTAATGAAAGATTGGGTTAACTTTACAGAATTGTTTAATCGTATAATTGATCGACATGAAATGAGTAAGTCTCAAGCAGTGTCGTTCAAACGCGAGTTTATAAGTAAGACAAGATTTGTATTTATAGATGAAGATAAAATTACACAAGTGTTGGATAATATTATTTCGAATGCATTAAAGTATTCACCAGAGGGTGGGACTGTAACTTATCGTATTAAAGAGTCTAGAGATCAAATATTAGTTAGTATTACTGACGAAGGCATGGGAATTCCAAAAGAAAATCTATCAAAGATATTTGATCGTTTCTATCGAGTAGATAAAGCTAGATCGAGACAAGTTGGAGGCACTGGCCTAGGGCTTGCTTTGGCAAAAGAAATGATTTACGCGCACGATGGTCATATATGGGCTAAAAGTGAAGAAGGAAAGGGTACAACAGTCTATTTCACACTTCCAGTGGCTGATGACCAAGAGGATGAGTGGGAATGAGAAGAGAACATATAAAATCAGTTATATTAACTACTCTTGTTATAGTAAGCTTAGTTCTTTCATATAGCTTATGGTCATATCAACCAACATACGATGTACTTCAAAATCAAGACTATGTCCAAAAAGTTTCAATTGGTGCAAAAAGAGACTTTAAGGACATAGTAATTCCGAATTTATTAGTTGTTCATGAATCAAATAAAAATTATGAAACAACTAAACAGAGTAATATATCACCAATTTATAGATCATTGCAGAAATCCGAAATCACAAATTTTGAAAACCTGACAAATAAAACGTCTGAAGTTGCCTACCAATCAATAACAAAAGGAAAAAATAAATTAGAAATTATTTTTCCAACTGTAGTGCCAGTAGAGACATTAGGTAAAGTTCTTAATCTAGATGCAAAACGATTACAAAATGTTTTATTTGACCGAATGATCATCAATTTATCTACTAAACAGGATTCTTCAGCAAGGATCTATTTTTCAAATGAGGCACAAAATATTCTCTATGGAGCATCGTTTGATAACTCTTCAATCATTGCTTCAGTTGAAAAGATAAGAGACAATTACCAAAGCTTTACTGAAAGCTTAAGATATAAGTTAGACTCAGGTAAAATAATTTATTTACCTAAAAAACCAATCAAATTAACAACGATGGAATTCCTTACAACGGATATAGATGTTGATAAATTAAAAGATGCAATATTTAGTGATCCTTCAAATGTCCGAAAAGAAAGTACTGATTCGGGAGATACATTCACAGACGGTACTAGATTAATGTCAGTTTCACCATTAAATCGTTCGGTTTCATTTGTTAACCCGACAACACCTGAAAACAATAATAATCAAAGTCCTAACTTATTAGTCCAAAGAAGTGTTGATTTTATTAATGCTCATGGTGGTTGGACTGATGGTTATATTTTGTCTGGTGTTAAACCTGAAAATAATGAAGTTTCATTTAGACTTTTTGTAAATAATTTACCTGTGTATAATAATTCAACAATTACGACGAGCTGGGGAGTAGACGATATAGAAACCTTTAAACGTCCATTGTATAAATTTAGAATCCAGGTGGACAAGAAGGAAAGTGAAATGGAGTTAATGGCAGGTTCTCAAATTATGGAGATCATATCTAATAATAAGTCTATTAACAAATCTCTTATTAAAGATATTAGCTTAGGGTACGAGACGATATTTGATGAAAGTAATTCAACAATAAATCAACCGTACTATAATAGAGCAATCCAGTTAAAACCTGTTTGGATCATAAATTATGATGACTCCTATAAGAAGATTGATCAAGATTTGCTAAGTAGAACTGGGGTGAATATTGTTGGATTGGAGTAGAATCAAAACAATATTTATTTTAACTTTCTTAGTATTAGATTTATTTTTAGCGATTCAATATTATCAAAAGCGAAGTAGCGATCAGTTTGATACGATGGCTGAATCGAGTATTGAGGAGCAATTAAAGGAAAATGATATCACATATGTGACATTACCTAAAAATTCTTTAAAGGAATCTTATATATCGGGTAATAGTAAGGATTTCTCGAAGAAAACTATTGCTGATAGAAAAGGACAGAATATACAAATCTACAAAGATGTATTACAAAGTCAATTGAAAAAACCAGTTCCAATTGCAGATACAAATAAAATACTCTTCTTAGAAAACTTTGTGAAGGAGTATGTTTGGAATGGTGGTAACTATCGTTATTGTCAAATAGATCAAAAGTCAAAAACGATATACTTCTGTCAAACCTATAAAGAACGCCTAATTTATAATATCGAAAGCTCAGTAGTTGAAATAAAGTATAACGATAATAATGAGATTTACGGGTATCGCCAAAGATATTTAGAAAACTTAAAAGAAATGATCGATAAAAAGAATGTGCAAGAAGCTTTACCGGCAATTAAAGCCATTGAAAATTTATTTGTGAAAGATGAATTAAAACCGAGTGATCGAATTACAAAAGTTGATTTTGGCTATTATACAGTAATCCCGTTATCGAATGGAGTTAAATTCATAGCACCAGCATGGCATATAGTTGTCAATGAACAGCAGGATTACTTTGTAAATGCTATTGAGGGCCAAATAATTAAGATAGATAAAGAACAATGGAGTGAATAGCGATGAGTCTGCATTTTAGTGTACTTGCAAGTGGCAGTACCGGAAATGCGTTATACGTTGGGACGGAGAAAACTAAGCTTTTAGTTGATACAGGGCTAAGCGGTAAAGCAATGGAGTCTTTATTTAAAGATATCAACAGGGATATAAAAGAAGTTTCCGGCATTCTAGTCACGCATGAGCATAGTGATCATATTAAAGGGCTTGGAGTTCTTGCCAGAAGATATCAAATCCCAATTTACGCGAATGAAAAAACATGGAAAGCAATGAACCATTTAATTGGAGAAATTCCAACAGAGCAAAAGTTCATTTTTAACATGGAAACGACGATTCAGTTTGGAGATATTGAAGTTGAATCATTTGGTGTATCACATGACGCTGCTGAACCAATGTTTTACGTATTTCATCATAACGAGAAAAAATTTGTTACAATTACGGATACAGGCTATGTAAGTGACCGAATGAAGGGAATCATTTCTAACGCAGATATGTACATTTTTGAAAGTAACCATGATGTCGAAATGCTACGCATGGGTAGATATCCATGGAGCATTAAGCGCCGTATATTAAGCGATGTCGGTCACGTATCAAATGAAGATGCTGCACTTGCAATGTCAGATGTAATTGGAGATAAAACAAAACGTATTTATCTTGCACATTTAAGCCAAGATAATAATATGAAAGAGCTTGCCAGAATGTCTGTTACACAAACATTAGAGGGAAAAGGATTTGAAGTTGGGATGCAATTTGAAATTCATGACACGGATCCTCAAAAACCAACAGATATAGTGTATGTATAAAACAAAGCGCATACTTAAGGGGAGAGTTTACTTTCTCCTCTTTTTTTTACGTTAAAAAATTATAAATTTGGCAGCAGGGAGAGGTACTCGACGTAGTCGCCAATTTTAGGAATTAAGTATAAGTGCAACTGCGCCTCTGACTTCGCCTAAAAGGCTCGTCAATCGACGAGTTTTCTTTATGTGCTAAAAAAAGGAGCTGTGTATAAGTGGAAAAAACAATTTTAAGCTGTGATGAGCATGTTGAATGGGCTCTTGACGATTTTGTGGATAAGTATAGTGAAACGCCTCTGTTGAATAAAGTCGAAAAAACGCATAATATATCCACAACCTGTGAATATTGTCAAAATGATGCCATATATATTGTATCGAACATAGATTCCCCTACTAAATGTGGATAGAAATTGTGGGTATGTGGATAACTTTTGTGTATAACTTGTTTGTAAAGTGAGGATATAGTGTGAATATCTCAATTATCAGTGTTGGAAAGTTAAAAGAGAAGTATTTAAAGATGGGAATCGATGAATACATAAAACGATTATCTAGTTATGCAAAAATGGATATTATCGAAGTCCCAGATGAAAAGGCACCAGAGAATTTAAGCGATGCAGACATGCTAATCGTAAAGGAAAAAGAAGGCGAAAGAATTTTAAGTAAAATAGCAGAAGATGCTTATGTAATTGCATTAGCAATTAAGGGGAAGGAACATACGTCTGAATCACTAGCAAAAAAAATAGATCAACTTGCCACATATGGAAACAGCAAAGTAGCATTTGTGATTGGTGGGTCATTAGGTCTAAGTGATGCTGTGATGAAAAGATCGGATGATACATTGTCATTTTCAAAAATGACTTTTCCGCATCAGCTAATGAAATTGGTATTGGTGGAGCAGATTTATCGAGCTTTTAGGATTAACAGGAACGAACCTTACCATAAGTAGAGGCGAATTTGAGGATAAAAGGGAAAAAGTCCAAACCAGGGCTTTTTTCTTTTGCTCAGTTGCTAATAGGGTACATAATTGTAAGGATTTACAAGAGACACACAAATCATATTTACTAAGTGTTTTTTTAATAGCAAATATGATTGTCAAATATTCTATCTAAATTCTTGATAGTAAAAAAGTAATATACAGAATTTCGAAAATAATCCCATCTATTTGTTTGAGACCTCTCAGTTTGCTGAGAGGTCTTTTTGATGTGCTGTTAGCTTGTTCAATAAATATATTTACCGAGGAACGAGTTCCCCCAACTTCTATTTTTGTAAAATTGAAGTAAAACAAAAGAAAATTATGGAATATTCTTCACTTTTTATCGAACTATACAAAATTATTATCATTTTTCACGAAATTCCCCCAACTTCTATTTTCGTAAAAATCGAGGTAAGTCAAAGGTAAATTATGGGGTATTCTACATTTTTTATCAAATTTTACCCAATTTATTATCATTTTTCACGAAATTCCCCCAACTTACATTTTTGTAAAAATCAAATTAAGACAAAGGAAAAAGGTACAATATTCTACATTTTTTATCAAACTATACTCAATTTATTATCATTTTTCACGAAATTTCCCCAATTTACTGTGCAGATAACCCTCAAGTATAATTTAGTATGGTCAGAAAATTGTTGAAATCTTTAGAAATATGTAAAATTTTATCGTTTAAGGGGGAGAAGAGAAATGAGACAGCGTTCAAGTAAGAGTATTGCTGCACTATCCGCGGCTGCAATTTTAATGTCAAGTGGTGTTCCAGCATTTGCAAGCGGAACGATAGCTAAAGCTTCGACAGAAAATCATTCAGGATTTGTGCTGAGTGGCGAAAAGCCAAAGGAAAAAACTGTTGCATCGCCTCTATTTGGTAGTGCAAAAAAGAATGATCCAACGGGTATGTATAAGGCATTGAATAAATCAAAAGATGCAACAATTGATCCAACAATTGATCCAAACAAAAAAGTGAGATTAATTGTTGAATTAAAAGATGCTCCTGCCAAAAATGCAAAAGAAGAGAAAGTAAAACGAAGTGGATTCAAAAAGTCACATGACAAAATAAAGAAACAAATTCGTCAAAAAGGAATCAAGGGTAAGGTTCGTCATGATTATTCCATTGGTGTTAATGGTGTAAGTATTGAAACAGAGTATAAGAATCTAAAAGCCATTAAGAGGCTACCAAATGTAGCGAATGTTCGAGTAGCGCGAACATATGATCATGAAATGGTTTCTAGTAAGGCAATGGTGAATGCACAACAGGCGTGGGAAAAACACAACTTGCAAGGCGAAGGAATGATTGTAGCGGTTGTGGACACTGGAGTGGATTATCGACACCAAGATATGAAACTAACCGAAAAAGGGAAACAACAAGCTCGTTTAACGAGTGAAAATATAAAAGATAAACTAGCTAGTACGCCGGTAAACGATCAATTTTTCACTGATAAAGTGCCAACAGGGTATGACTGGGCGGATAAAGATAGTGATCCGATGCCAGGCGAAGAGGCCCATGGAATGCACGTCGCGGGTACAGTCGGGGCAAACGGTGATGAAAACAACAATGGCGTTGTAGGAATCGCACCAGGCGCGCAAATCCTTGCGGAAAAGGTATTTCCAGATGCAGGTGGCGGAGCTTCTGAGGATGATATCATCGCAGGGATCCAACATGCTGTAGAGATGGGCGCGGATGTTATTAATCTTAGTTTAGGTTCACCGGCAGGTTCAACGGATGAAGCAATTGCTCCAACCGAAAAAGCCATTCGAAATGCTGTTGAACAAGGTGTTGTTGTCGTAGCGGCTGCAGGTAACTCCTTTTATAGCACGTATAACACTTTGGGATTCCCGCAAACAGTTACACCATATGCGGATAATCCAGATATCGGATTAGTCGGTTCACCGGGTAATAGTCCTTATGCACTTCAAGTTGCATCGTATGAAAATGATCAAATCCGAATCAATCAGATGAAACTGTCTGACGGATCAACTTTTGGCTACCAAAAACTAAACGCTGATATGGTTGATGCATTAGGTTCGGACAAAGAGTATGATTTAGTGTATGCAAATCAAGGGACAACAGCGGATTTCAACGACCTTAAATTGGCAGGAATTGATGTGAAAGGAAAGATTGTTGTCTTAAACAATAACGGTCCGGTTCAAAACTTCGGTTCTTATCAAACGGGACCAGACACTCGGGGTGCAGCTGCCGTTATTCTAAGATCAACTTCTGACTATGCACAACAAGCGACTTATTTGGATGGCATTCCAATCGTAACAACAAGTGTTGTCGATGGGAACAAGATTATTAATCGACTAAAAAGTGGCGAAAAACTAAAAATGTCTTTCACCCATAATGGCGTGTGGGTCAAAAACCCAATTTCAGGAAAAATGTCTGATTTCTCATCATGGGGAACACCAGAAGACTTAACGTTTAAACCTGAAATTACCGCTCCTGGTGGGAATATCTATTCAACCGTTAAAGACAACAAGTATGATATTTACAGTGGAACGTCCATGGCGTCGCCACACGTAGCCGGAGGAGCTGCATTAGTGCTTCAAGCATTAAAACAGAATGGCGAAAAGAAAGACATGGCAACAGCGCTAAAAGCGAAAATTATGTTGATGAATACATCAAAAATTCTGACTGATTCAAGTAGCACAGCAAATACGCCTTACTCGCCTAGAAAACAAGGCTCAGGGATGATGCAAATCGATAAAGCAATCGAAACACCAGCTCTTGTTTATAACCGTGACACCACGCTCGAAAAAGCAGGGGCAGTTGCGCTGAAAGAAATCAAAGGGAACACGACAAAATTCAACCTAACGCTCCAAGCTTTAAATGGCGAAACGGTACCAGATACGTTAGATTATACGGTCTATGTTGATGTGTTAACAGATGAGAAACAAAGTAATGCATTCGATCTTGACCATGATGGAACGAATGATCATTTCAAAGACTCATTAACCATGAAGACGACGAGAGTGTCAGGCGCTAAAGTGTCACTGTATGGCGATCCGATCTCCAACACGTCAGGCATAACGGTTCATGTTGATAAAGGGTCTAAGCAAACACTAAACTTCCAAATTGATTTATCAAATGCGACGAATCTGAAGCCAAATTCGTTCCTTGAAGGGTTCGTTCGCCTTGTACCGAAGAATCAAGACATCCCTCAATTAACTGTCCCGTATATGGGATTCGTTGGGGATTGGAATGAACTAAAGAATATCGATGCGCCAGTTTATGGAAATAGCGATAATTACTTAGGGTATACAGCGATTTGGGATCAACGTTCAGAGGACACACCGATGGGGTATGTGAATGGGAAAATCAATCCTGACCGACTCGCTGAATCACCAAGATCAACGATCTATGGACCATATGTGTCATTCACAGCCTTAAGAAATCTAAGCAAAGCCGAAGTATATGTAGAAGATAAAGATGGAAACCGTGTCAAATACATCACAGATTTTAGTGATTACGTAGATGAAGTAGGTGATCCAATCCGTTTCACCAAAAACATCTTTAATGCAGGCGATTATGCATACAAATTGGAAGGTGAATACTGGGATCTGACGGATGAAACCGGAAAAATCGTGCCAGATGGCGACTATCAGATGGTCATTAAAACAACATTAGACAATGCTGGTGCAACACCACAGATTGTAAAAATGCCAATCAAAGTCGATGCAAGTGCCCCTGTTGCTAGCAATCTTCGAGTGACGCCATTCACTAAAAATGGCATCACGAAGTACAAAGTAGAATGGGATGTAAAAGACAATGATAACGGTAGTGGTTATATGGGTGGAATCGTCTATGTAGACGGTAAACAGGTTACTGGAGTGGAAGCTCCTGCCACATCAAGTCATACCTTATCAACGTACTCAGTTGATTTAGATTCAAATCCAGAAAGCGTAGCGATTCGAAACATTGATAACGCGTATAACTTTAGTTATATCGAATATGGAAAACATGTGAATAATACTGAAATGTTGATTAATTCAACCTATTATGAAGGAAATGGACCAAGTATTCCGAAAGATACACCTGTTATTGTCAATCAAAAAACACCGATTAGTATTTCTTCTTTTGCCTTAAAGAAGCTTGATTGGACAGTTAACGTGAAGGATTCAGATGGGAATGTCGTTGATTCGACTTCATTCAAAAACAAGGACACGCTTTATGGGTTAAAGTGGTATCCGAAAAAGGACATGCCGGATGGTCAATATACCATTAATATTGAAGCTGTCGACGAGCTCGGTTTTAAAGTCACATTAGATCCAAGGAAAATCTCGGTTGATAATCACCATTCATTTGTGTTTTCTGATGCGTGGGGATTAGTAGAGGGATACCGATCAGATTACAGAAATTATGTCAACATTTATGCACAATCATCAACTGGAGAAAAATACCCAGCTTCTGAAATTTCTCCTTCTGGACTTTTCAGCATTCGTAATATTCCATTGTCGAATGATGAGTATGAGCTTGTCATTGAAGCACCGAATCATTTGAAGAGTGTACAGAAAATTAAATTAAGTCAAACGTCTGCAACTGGAGAACAAATTGGGGTCGTAGCCATCAATACAAAAGATGCACAACCGATGTCTCTAGCGGGAGATGTCAATGAAGATGGCGTCATCGACGTTCTAGACGTGAAGAAGGTTGCTGATAAGTTTGGTCAAACCAATGCACCGGCTACAATCCTTTACGTTCCTGAAAATCTAAATGCCGATAATATAATAGACGCAAAGGATATGGAAGTCTTATATAAGAATCTATATCAAAAAAATGCTGATTCAACTTTAACTCCGCAGGAAATGGTTGATGGTCAATACAGTTCAGATATTTGGAATGAATTAAATATTCCTATGGAGATCAATACATTAAAGAGCGCTTCAGTAACCTCTGATAAAGTAGCACTTAACTGGTTGTCTCCAGTGGGCGCAACGCAAGTGAAAATTGAACAATCGAGTGATAATGGATTGACATGGAGTGCTGCAAACACAGAAAAACAAGTGACGCCGATCTCGAATAGTGCAAAAGTAACTGGATTACAAATGGGTGTTTCTTACCAGTTCAGATTGAACGTAACTGGCGGTTTGAATGAGGGAATTTCAAATGTTGCCAAAGCAACTACAGGAATAAAAGAATACGTTGTGTCATTTGATTCACTTGGTGGTAGTGCTGTAACGAGTCAAACAATTAAGGGAGTTGGAACTGCTACTGTGCCAACAGTACCTACAAAAGAGGGTTACACATTTGGTGGTTGGTACACAGATTCAGCTTGTACAACACCTTTCAACTTCTCGTCACCTGTAACAGATACGATGACACTTTATGCGAAGTGGACAATTATTCAGTCAACGGTGAGATTTGATACAAAAGGTGGAAGCTTAATTAGTAGTACGAAAGTAAATTACAATACTGCTATAACGAAACCAGCTAATCCAAAAAGAGTAGGTTATACATTTGGCGGTTGGTATACAAATTCAGCTTGTACAACACCTTACAACTTCTCGACAAAAGTAAAAAATAACATCACACTTTATGCGAAGTGGACAATTATTCAGTCAACGGTGAGATTTGATGCAAAAGGTGGAAGCCTAATTGCTAGTAAGAAAGTAAATTACAATACTGCTGTAACGAAACCAGCCGATCCAAAAAGATCAGGTTATGTATTTAAAGGTTGGTATACAAGTACAGCCTACACAACTAAATATGACTTCAAAAAAGCTGTCACAAAAGATGTTACACTTTATGCGAAATGGACTGCTATTCCATCTATTATCGTAAATGGTAAGAAAGTATGGTTAATTGAAGCGAACATTCCTTCCGTTGAACAAGCAAAAACGAAGTATGGTATTCAATTCCTACAAGCAACATTAAACAAGCTTGGTTATGGTAAGTTAGTCGTAGACGGTAAATTAGGAAAGGGAACAACAGATGCAATCAAAAAGCTTCAAAAAGCGAGCGGCTTGAAACAAACGGGTATTTTTGATTCAAAAACAAGAACTGCATTAGTTGCAAAAGTTAATAAATTAATAAATTAATAAATTAGTAAATTAATCACATAAGAAAAGGTAAATTTCTCGATATGAGAAATTTTCCTTTTTTTAATCACGTAACTCAATCTTTTAAAGTATTAAAATTTGAATATGGGGGATTGAAAATGCTAGGTAAGAAAATCAAAAAAGTTTTGAGAAGCAAAATTGTTGCTTTACCTTTAAGTGCTATGCTCTTGGTAAGTGCATTTGCAACACCAATTGCAATGTCTGCTCCAACGGCACATGCCGCACAAGTAACACCACAAGGCATTGATGAGTTAACGCCGAAACCATTTGTAGCTTCTGAAGTACAAACAGCCAAACCGGTTGGTGCTACATCAAATATGGATTTATCGGGTGTCGTTGGAACTGGGAAAGTAAGCCTTCCTAATATTGCACCAGACGGTACGCTTACTTGGACTGGTTCATACCAACTAAGCGACATTCCTGCTGGTCTAGATTATGCAAATGCACCAGTTTTCTTTAAAGCACCCGCAGGCACAAAAAGTGTACGATATTACGATTCGAATGGTGCGCTTCAGAGGTTATATACTACATCGGATACGGCGTTTTCAGTCGTTTCAAATGATACCATCTCGTATATTTTAGTCCCTATTACCTTATTCAGTCAGGGAAAAGTTGAAAAAGTCACTGCTCCTCGATTTGTTTTTTTGGATCAAGACAGTGTGGCGATCGCAACAAAGACGTTTAAGTCAGATGGTTATGTGCCAGGATCCGTTTTCTTAACAGGTGATGTAACGTCGAATGCATCAACTGCTGGTGCAACACCTGAAAACATTGCAAAAATGGATCTATCAGGTGTTGGTAGCAAAATCAGTATTAATTCGATCAGAACATCAAACATTACAGGTCAACCTGGAACCATCGAATGGAAAGGTTCTTATTTGCCAAACGATATTCCTGTTGGTTTAAATTATGCAAATGTGCCCGTTTTCTTTAAAGCGCCCGCGGGAACAGTCAGTGCGAAATATTACGGTTCGGATGGCAGCTTGTTAAAAAGTTATAGTACGGATGATCTTGCGTTTTCAGTTGTGTCGGGTGGGAATATCAGTTATATTTTAGCTGGTATTACACTAGCGATTGACGGCAAAATTGAAACGTATACATCACCAAGAATTGAATTTACCGATGCGAGCGGTAAGATCACGACGAAGAAATTTCGTTCAGATGGCTTACTAACTGGTTCAAATTACGTAAAAACGGATACAGCAACCAATCCTTCGGCAATTGGTGCACCGATCCCTCCCGATATGGATTTAACAGGTGTTGGGAACAAAATCAGTATTAATTCGATTGTCGCAGGTAGTGGAGTCATCAATTGGTCTGGAGATTACCTTGCAGGCGACATCCCTGCTGGTTTGAAGTATGCAGCTGTCCCAGTTTTCTTTAAGGCACCAGCGGGAACAGTCAGTGCAAAAATGTTCGGTTCAGATGGAACTGTCTTGAATACGTATGACGCTAATATCACTGCAAATTCGATCGTATCAGGCGGAAACATCACTTGGGTTTTGGCGCCGATCAAACTGTCCAATGATGGCGCAAATGTTATTTACAGTAATCCTTCATTTGAATTTTACGATGCAAATGGTCAATTGATTGACATTAAACGATTTAAATCAAATGGTCAATTACCATCGCTTCCAAAACCGATTACGATTCATACCATTCAACCGAAAGTCGGGGAAGTGATGGATGCTGGCTTAAACCCAGTCGCCAATACATCACTTGTTGTCAAATGGTCAACTGATAATAAAGTGACTTGGAAAGACACAGATGGACTTTATCAACCAGTCACTCAGTACTGGACTCGGTATGTTTATACGGCAGACAGAGGGTTTAAATTTGATTCAACCATCTCTAAAACAAATATTACTGTACCTCCATCTCCAGCAGTTGTTTCGTACTCAGTCATTCCATCATCTGTGAACAGGGACAGTGATACTCTAACAATAGATGTAAAGTGGGCCGTAACAGGTTCATTGCAATTTGTGGATGGTGTATCAATTGGAACAGCAGCACCAGTTGCGGGAGCGGAAATGGCGGACGGAATCAACACAGTCACAACTGGACTAGCTGCAACACCAACTGTCACATGGTCTAAAAACGATGGTGCTTCATGGTCTGCAGCAAGCGGAAACTACGCAGGAGCAACAACATACAAAACAAAGTATGTGTATACGGCTGAAACTGGCTATTCATTTAACGAAAATTCAACGGTAACAGGTGTAACGGGTGGCGTAGTCGACTCGGTTGTTCGTTCGGGCCCAATGAATAACATCCTGACGATTATTGTGACATGGAATCCAACAGAAGCAGCAACATTATCAAGCATCTCTATTGCATCACCACCTTACAAAACTGATTATATTGTTGGTGATGAACTAGATATAGCGGGCTTACGAGTGAGCGGACTTTATTCAGATACTTACACACGTTTTCAAACGATCACAATGGCGAATATTAGTGGGTTCGACCCTTCGAAAGTTGGAACACAGACGATTACAGTAACAGTTGGTGAAAAAACAGCGACATTCGATGTAACGGTCAGTCTTCATCCAGATCAAGTAGCTGCAAATGATGTCATTTCAGCGATCAATGCATTACCGACTACGATTACATTGAAAGATAAAGAAGCAGTAAATGCTGCAAAAACAAAATACAACGGGCTAACATCAGCACAAAAATTATTAGTAACCAACTATTCAAAATTAACTACAGCACTAAGTGTGATTGCAAGTCTTGAGAATCAAGCAGCGGCTAAAGTAGTTATTGATCAAATCAATGCGCTAACACCTACGATTGCAAATAAAGCCAAATATATAGCAGCTCAAACTGCTTACAACGCGCTTTCTGCTGACCAGAAAAAGCTAGTTACTAACTACAACAAAGTCACATCTGGCTTATCAATAATTGCTGGATTAGAGAAGATTGCCGCTGACAAAACAAAACCAGTCATTTCTGGTGTTGTTTCAGGTAAAACTTACAAGGTTGGAACGATCGTTAAATACAGTGACAATCTTGGAATCAAATCTGCATTGTTAAATAATAAGACTTTTGTAAGTGGTACAGCTATTAAAGTAGCTGGAACTTACACACTTGTCGTAACTGATAAGAATAACAATGTGACTACAGTTAAGTTCACTATTAAAGCAATACCTGCATTGCCTACCATCAATACAGTAACGACTAAGTCTACGTCTGTAACAGGTAAGGCTGAAAAAGGCTGTACGGTCACTGTAAAAGTAGGTATAAAAATCTACAAGGCGGTAAGTGTAAGCTCAAATGGAACATACACTGTGAAGATTACAAAGCCAACGAAAAATACAGTCATCACTGTCACAGTCAAAGATGCTTTAGGACAAACAAGCACTAAGACATACAAAGTTACAAAATAATTGAAACCACAAACGATGGAAAATCCCAAATAGATTTTCCATCGTTTTCTTTTGTTAATACGGAGGAATGATTCAAACGGATTTACCAACAATTAATAATGAATGACAAAGTAAACCTCTCAGAAAACTGAGAGGCTTTTTTTAGTAGTGTGAGTTTTTAGGTTTCCACAGGAGCAGGCTATTTAAATAATAAGAAAATCTTAAGATTTACATTGAGAGGTTATTAAGATTTTACTGATATCATCCTCTTAACATGAAAAATAAAGAGGTGATACAATTTTGAAAAAGGTAAATAGGAGAGAATGGACATGAACATATTAGTTTGCGATGATGATCAGTCAATTGTAGAGGCTATTTGTATTTATTTAGAAAATGAAGGATATAGCATGTTCAAGGCTTATAACGGAGTAGAGGCTCTAGAGACTATCGAAAACCAGGAAATCCATCTCATTATTATGGACATTATGATGCCTAAGCTAGATGGAATTCGAGCTACGATGAAGATTAGAGAAAATTATAAGGTGCCCGTCATAATGCTGTCTGCGAAATCTGAGGACTCGGACAAAATTTTAGGCTTAAATTTAGGTGCAGATGATTACATAACAAAACCATTCAATCCATTAGAGCTAATCGCACGAGTTAAATCGCAATTACGGAGATATACAAGCTTAGGCAGTCTTGAAACTAAGAGTAGTTTATATCGTAGTGGTGGGCTCTTAATTGATGATGAAAGCAAAATTATCACAGTTGATGGGGAAGTTGTACATCTTACTCCCGTTCAGTATAAGATTGTAAAGCTCTTGACTGAAAATGCAGGTAGAGTATTTTCCATTGAGGAAATTTATGAAAGAGTATGGAACGAAACGGCTTTTAATCCTGAAAATACAGTATCTGTCCATATTCGAAAAATTAGAGAGAAAATCGAAATAAATCCTAAAGAACCAAAATATTTGAAGGTGGTGTGGGGAGTTGGATATAAGGTCGAAAAAATATAGTCATTCGCTAACAACAAAAATAATTGTTTTTACAATAGTCGTTCTATTTTTTTCAGGCATACTAAAATCTATTGCGAATATGGAGGCTTTAACTGACGATGATTTTGGAATAGTCTTTGAAGATAATTACTTCCTTAGCAAATCCTATATGCAAGAAGTTGAACCTATTATTAATAGCCTGACTCAATTAGTAGGTGAGTATAAGAGTGAAGAAAATATTTCAAAGGGTGGAGCATTTAGCACAGAGGATATGAGGACAATTGAAGAATCTTTATATCTTGACTTTATGGCAAAGTCGAAAATATATAATCCTAGCTTAAGTGAAGAAGAAAACTTTAAAAATTTTAAAGAAGCTTATGCAAAAGAAATTAATCAAGCAAAGAACCAGATGATAACGGATGATTTAAAAATATATCAAGGTTTAATGCAAATTTTAGCTCAAAACAAAGATTTATTATATTATGCCAGTGATGGTATTAATGAATTTACAAATAATACGTTAAAAGGTCAATTCAAAACGAACCCTTCCTATATAATTTATAAAGATTATAAAAGAGAAATTTATCCAGCAGAAATTGAAAAGAATAAGCGTTTTAATTGGATTACCGAAAATTTAGATCAGTTAAATGCAAAAAATATGGAAGTTTCTATGGCGTTCACACAAGAAGCTTTAGATCAAAAAAGTAAAGAATGGAAAGAGGATAAGGCAATTGCAACGAAAGCATTTATTCTGTTCATAACTAGTTCAATCGGATTTTTAGTATCTCTAGCATACTTAGCACTTATTATTGGTAGAAAATCATTTAATGATCGAGAACTACATTTAAATGCAATTGATAAATTATTTAATGATATTAACGTAGTACTGCTAATAGCTCTAATTTCCTCTTGGGTAGCATTAGTAGAAATGCTGACAATTGAAGTCATTAATAAGTTAGTTTTCTTCCTTACGGTACCGTTTTTAATTGTAGCACTAGTGCTGATTCTATCATTAATAAAACATATTAAAAATGGAACACTGATAAAAC
Organism: Gottfriedia acidiceleris; assembly: GCF_004138285.1. Taxonomy (GTDB): domain Bacteria; phylum Bacillota; class Bacilli; order Bacillales; family Bacillaceae_G; genus Gottfriedia; species Gottfriedia acidiceleris_A. The sequence goes on from NZ_SCFN01000005.1 coordinate 48,776, forward strand.
ATACTTTAATCTATCTTTTATTAAGTAAGCTTTTTACATTTATTAAAAATGTCTATAGTAGTGGCAGTACTGGTGTTAAAACAGTACTTCTAGTAGTTGGTTACCCAATCTTAATTGCGTTAACATTTTATATATTCCCAATCACAATTGGCTTTGCGGCATGGTTTACGTATAAACAAATTAAAAAATTCAATGCGATCAAAGAAGGGGTCGGGAAAATAAAAGCAGGCGATTTCCATCACCGTATAGAGGTAGATGGGAAAGGTGAGTTTGTCGGTCTTTCTGAAAATATAAATAGCATAACAGATGGCTTGAATACTGCTGTTGAACGGGAGCTAAAAAGTGAGAGGATGAAAACAGAACTCATCACGAATGTATCACATGATATAAGGACACCACTGACTTCAATTATTACGTATGTCGATTTATTGAAAAAGGAAAAGGACCCTTTAAAAATAGAACAATATGTTGAGGTTTTAGATCAAAAATCACAAAGATTAAAGCTATTAACCGATGATTTATTTGAAGCAGCAAAAGCATCTAGCGGAACGATGCCTGTTCAACTAGAACGGATAGATATTTTATCTTTACTAACTCAGGGTCTAGGAGAAGTAAATGAAAAAATTGAGGCTTTAGATTTGGCATTTAAAATAAACCATCCTCAAGATAAACTTTATGTTGCAGCAGATGGAAAACTATTATGGAGGTCCGTAGAGAATTTATTATCAAATATATTTAAATATGCACTTAGAGGATCAAGGGTATATATAGATATAGAAGATATAGGTAATGATATACTTCTTACTTTCAAAAATATTTCTGCTTATGAATTAAATATATCAGCTGATGAACTAATGGAACGGTTTAAAAGAGGCGATGAATCGAGAAATAGCCAAGGTAGCGGTTTAGGTCTTTCAATAGCCAAAAGTCTTATTGAAATTCAAAAAGGACAGTTTTCAATTCAAGTTGATGGTGATTTATTTAAGGTGATGATTAGAATGCCAAAGCATAATCATTTGATTGCTTAATCAAATATAAATAATAATTAGCACTTCATTTTCATAATGGAGTGCTTTTTTGACATGTTTATTAAAGAGATAAGTTGGTAATCACGAATCATGCAAAAATCTAAAAAAACAAAGTATACTTTATATAGAAAAAATAGTACGACTAATTTCAATTAGGAGTGATCTACATATTGAGGGGAAACGTAAAAAGAATACTTATTTCATTATTAATAAATCCAATTTTTTTAGTTGGATACTGGATTTTTGGACAAAAGTTGGCTTCAATATGCAAGTATGGAAGCCTGAATAAGAATCTTCCTATTTTACTACTATTTATAGTAATCTTAATATCAGTTATTGTGTTTACTACATTAAAGATTATAAAAAATAGTGAGTATAAACCTAAACTAACAGATTTAAGAGTATGGAAATCTATTTCTATTATTATTTTTATAGCAATTACATTATTTTATGGGTTAAATATTTATAAAAGTTCAACAAATTTTGGTGGTAAACTAGCTTGGTATATCGAGCGATTAAAGAATGAAAGGTCAGTTAAATTTGAACATAACAATATTTATAAATATGGAGTAGAAGGTATTTTTGAAGATATAAATAAAAAAATTACCTTGCCAAAAAAATTATATATCGTCAATAATTTTTCTATTAAATTTAATTCAGATGGAAAAATTACATCATTATATACATTTATCCATGGGACAAATGACAATGGAAAAGAAGAAACCTACCTAATAACTTATGGGGAAAATAAATCACAAAATATTACTATAAGATTAAACGGATATGCAAAGCCTGACTATAATGAAGATAAACTAGTAGAACCTTTAATTAAAACAGTAAATGTTATTCCGATTAAACAAACCGTTAATAAGTGGAACGAGAATCAGTACGGTTTGGTCTATTACGGAAAAAGAAATTGGGAATACAATACAAATGGCATCGTTAATATTGATAAGGATGGAAAAGAATATAGTCTGGATGAAGCAAATTCTGAAATAATAGGCTATACAGTATCTTTATTTGTCCCTGGAAAGGAAAAAGTGATCACACCTGTTAGATATAACTTAGTAGGTGATCCAAGTTGGAGTAAGCCATCTACTACTCAAAATCAAGTAAACTCTAACGAAAAGAAAAATGAATTAAAGAATACTAACGAACAGTTTTATCTATCTAAAGAGGTCGGATATAAATTAAATGTTGCTGATAAAGCATTGGGAAGCACATTTTATTCATTAAGTAAGACAACGGATGGTGGAAATACATGGACTGTTATTAATAATGACCCATACAGCGGAACAGTAGGAGGCGCCTCTGGAGTAGTCTTTTTGGATGACAAGCTCGGATTTTTAGGAGCAGTTAATCCTTCTGGTAATGAAGGAACCTTATATCGTACGGATGATGGAGGCATTTCTTTCAAAAAAGTAAATTACTCTCCTCATGAAGTAAAGTTGAATAATGGACAGTCTATAAAACCTTTTGATACCCCGAGTATGCCTTTTGAGATGGACGGATTTTTAAGTATGTTGGTTGGTCAAGGTTCAGATGGAGATTATAACGGTAATAGTAGCGAACTCTATCAATCAGAAGATAAAGGACAAACATGGAGATTTGTGAAAGAGGTTATAAAATAGGCACTCTTAGTCAAACAGTTAATTCTATAAAGAACATAAAGAAAGATCTCTCAATTTTTTTTGAGAGGTCTTTCTTTATGTTCTTTACTTGAGTAAGTAGATTAAGAATTACTAATTTATCCCAAAGAATTGAAATTATCAAAATTAGTAGAGTAACAAGTTGCAAATTCCCCCAAATACATTCCGATAAAATACCCATGTAAAACAATGAAAAAAGGATATTACTCCAAAATTTTAACAAAATATGACAAGATTTTCTCTCCATTTTACGCTAAAATTCCCCAATTTACTGTCCTTATAACCCTCACTTATAATGAAGAATGGCGATATAATTGTCGTAAAATTTTTAAAAATATTAAAATTCTGTTATTAGAGGGGGAAATGGTTAGGGGGGAATAGGGCTTTTGCTCTATATATTAAACTAATGGAAGGAATGAATAATATATGAGACATCGTAAAATGAAAAAGATGATCATGTCAACATTTCTTGCAACTTCTACGCTGCTAGGCTACACGGTTCCGGCGTTTGCCATGACTAGTGGATCATCAGCTGAAAAAACTATTCAGACACAGCTGACTAGTAATAGTAAAGTTGACTTGAATCAAGCGCAACAATTGCAAAATTTATACTTAGAGAAGATTAAATTTGACCCAAAGTTGTTGGACTCATCAAAACAATTAGACTTAATTGTTCAGTTTGATGTGGATCCGGCTGCAATTCAAATGTTGAACCAACAAAAAAATACCTCATCAGCAAAATTTTCGGTTAATCAAGAAAGCACTAATGAAGTTACACTTGATAGCGCTAAAGCAGCTGTCAATGAAACTCACAGTAACTTTAAGAGTTTCGTAAACAGTGAGTCTAGAGCTTTGAAAGACGCTGGCGTAACGAACCAAATTAAAATAGGAAGAGAGTTTACTCAAGTATTTAACGGACTAGCTGTCAAAATACCTAAACAATCTCTTAATAATCTATTGGCACTACCATATGTAAAGAGTGTTTTTCTCAATGTTAAGTATGCGCCAATTCCTGCTTCACAGTCAATTGACGCACCTGCGAGTGTTACAGGTGATGGAAAGGTATCCGAGAAAAAGGCGGACCCAAATTTGCTGCCAGTTATTCGATCAGATCGTAGTAATGGTCAATCAACAAGTGGAACTTCTGAACAACCTGCTGCAAATTCAGGAAATTCATTCACTCCGAATGGTACTGTACCACCTCCAGGCCCAGAAGGCCCACAATCGGGTGAAACGGCAGTTCTTGATTGGTTGAAAATTCATGATCTCCAAAATGAAAACATTACAGGGAAGGGCGTAAAAGTCGGCGTTATTGATACAGGACTTGACTATAACCATCCAGATTTAGCAGGTGAGTATCAAGGTGGAAAAGATTTTGTAGACAATGACAACGACCCAATGGAAACGGTGTATTCTGACTGGTTAGCCGCGAAGAATGCGAATGATGCCCTACCTCCTGAGCAACAAGACCCATACTTCCCGACGGATTACCATAATTATATTACTTCCCACGGAACTCACGTTGCTGGAACAATTGCAGGACAATCACGTAACAACTCTCCATATGCTCTTAAAGGTGTTGCTCCTGAAGTGCAGTTATATGCATATCGTGTTTTAGGTCCTCATGGTGGTACTGATGAGGCAGTTATGGGTGGGATCGAACAATCATACAAAGATGGATGTCAAGTGATTAACCTATCACTTGGTGCGCCAGTTAATGATTCGTTATCTCCAAATGCTGTTGCGATCAACAATATTACTGATCTAGGCGTAACAGCTGTTATCGCTGCCGGTAACTCTGGTCCAGGCGCTGCTACATTGGGAACCCCAGGTACTGCTGCTAAGGCGATTACCGTTGGCGCGATTACGTATCCGAAAGAGGTTCCAACATTTGACATCCATTCATTTGGTGAAACGGGAGAAGAAACATTTACTAATGTGAATACTCGTTTAGTTGGAAGAGATTTTACGGAAACAGATACTAAGCTTAGCGATTCAACTCAGTATGACATTGTGGATGCTGGATATGGTACCCCTGCTTGGTACGAAGACCTTCAAAAGAAAAACATTATCGTTAAAGATAAAGTTGTACTTGTAAAGCGTGGTGCTGCACCAATCAACGAGCTTATGATGTATGCGGCTGGACAACATGTTAAAGCAATGATCTTGTGGAATCCGACCGACATTCCTGGTCTTCTCTTTGATGATCAAGGTTATTATCCATTTTATCTTGGCGCATCAGGCGGTTCAGTCTACACGTTACAATTAAGCACGAATGACGGACCAAAGTTCTATAATGCGTTTAAAAATGGTACGATCAAAAAGTTTTCTGTTAGAAATGCTGCAAACTACAAGATGGGTGGAAATACGCTAGCGGACTTTAGCTCGACGGGCCCAGTTTCAGGAACACTTGCAATCAAACCTGACGTTATTGCGCCAGGTGTCGATATATTCTCGACTGCTCCTTATGATATTTGGGAACCAAACAATAAAGACTATTCGAATGCTTACCAAACGATGTCTGGTACATCAATGGCAACTCCACATGTTGCAGGTATGGCTGCATTGATTTTGGCAGCTCACCCGAACTATAAGCCCGAGGATGTAAAAGCAGTATTAATGCAAACTGCAGACCCGATTAACACACAAAAAAGTGTATACCAAATCGGTTCCGGTAAGACGGATCCTTATCAAGCTGTGCATACGGATATGCTATTTAAAGTGAAGGATTATATTCAATCACGCTCGTCATTAGATGATTCATCTAATTCAAATATTATTAGCGTTACAAATACAACTTCTTCATTCTCGTTTGGCTATACAGCGCGTCAAGAAGATGGTTCAGTGATGAAAACAGGTGACTTGTATATTACGAATAACAGTAATGCTACAAAAACCTTTGACACTTCTAGCGCTTTCTTTAAGGATACGTTAGTGAAAAACGGACAAGATGGTACAACTGAAGGTGCTAAAATTAGTTTAAGTGATGCATCTGCACCGGGGGCAGAATTAACTTCGATCACTGTTCCAGCAGGTAGCACGGTTCATCTTATCGCAAAATTCACTACGCCTACTTCGGCTGCAAGTGGTTTTTACGAGGCGTATATCAACTTTGTTAATTCAACTAGTTCTACTGAAACCTATCGCATTCCTCTTGCAATAAACATTCAAAGTAGAGGTGTAGATTTCAGGATTGCACGAAAAGCAATTACACTTAGTGGTAATAAAAACTTTAATCCGAATACGTACGCAGTTACCCCGCAAACCTACGCGGGAATTAGAGTGAAAAGTCCGATTGACCCATTATTTGGCCTTAAGCTTTATGTCATGGATATAACGGGCAAAAATTATATCGGTTTTATCACGGCGCTTAACACTTCTAGTTTAGGTCTAGGGAATATATCGTATGTACCTTTTATGCTAAATGGATCGTATTTACCTTACAGTACTCCTATTTCTAAGGACGACCCTAATCTGACTTTGAAGCTTACTCAACAATCGTCAACGGCAAAAATTGCTGACGAAGGTGGGTATGTCATTCAAGCTCGTGCATTAGACGCGTCTACTGGGAAACTTTATGAAGTAAATGATACAGTTTATATTGATAACACTGCTCCGACAGTTCAAATGGATGAAGGTAGCAAACCGGGCATTTATGAGATTGACCCTAACGGTCCAATGACAGATGGTGCATTAAAATGGTTCTCAGGAAAAGCGTACGACTCGAACATTGATTATATGAAAAATGTTGGTCACGAAACATTAGCCCCTGCGCCACCTGTCTATGACACCGATACAAAAGTGAGCCAATCTTTAGGTAAAATTGATGGGATGCTAGGGGATTCTAACTCAGCACCGTATGTTAATTATTTCTTAGATATGAATGAAGATGGAAAATTTAAATTTGGGATTTCAAAAGAAGACGTTATAAATACGGATGCTGATTCTCAAAAAGAAAATTATGGGACACAGTTCAGAATTTACCCTGAAGATTATTCCTATGCAGGGAATCTTGAAACACAAGGAAAATATTATTACTTTGTTAAAAAGGGCAACGAGTATGTAGTTAACAGATTTGCTCGTCTTGATACACCAGGATCGACAACGTTAAATGGCATCGACCCAGCATTCCTTGCTGACAAAACGTTAATCGCAAAAGGTGATAATTTTAAATCAACGCTAAATATTAAATATCCTAAAAATGTTGTAGGTGCGAAGTTCTATATCGATAGACTTGATTTTACAGATATTATGGATATTGACTTTAGTGCACAATACAAAGCATTTTTAGCATCTAAAGGAATTACAGCTGATAAAAATTGGATTCATAAAGACTTGGACGTAAACGGTGATTTTATGTTCAATTTCAATCTCCCTGAAAGTGTTCAAGCTCAAGGTGTATTGAATTCGGCGGATACTATTAGTGATGGCACTGCAAAGGAAATGCCGATCCTTGACATCACTTACAAAGTTACGAATGATTCAGGACTGGATACAATGTGGCTTGTTGGATCAGGTAATATTCCTGAAATCACAACGTACAGCGATGGTAAGACCGGAATGGATCGTGTCCCAATTTTCCAAGATAAGTTCCTTCACATTAAAGGTGGGGCATCTATCTACGGTGGTATTAAACCAGAAGGATTCCAAAACTATCCGACTGCGCCTAATGTATACGGTATGTCAACACCGATAACAACAAAAGACTCAGGTGTTGAGATTAAATTTGAAGATCCGAATGCAGGTGGGATTAATTCTGTGATACCAATCGCGTCAGACCCAGCTAGCAGCTCTTCAAGTATAAACGAGGGGATCGTTCAGAATGGTTTATTTACAGCAGCTCTTCCGATGCAAGCAGGAGATAAACCATACAATTATACAATGAAAATGCCTGGACATTTATCTTATTACGGCAAATTAGCCGTGAATTCAGCAGGACAATATGGCTATTCAGCAGGAGGAAACTATTCAGTTCCTAGTGCGGTTATGCTTGCGGGTGATGTAAACGGTGATGATGTGATCGATATGAGGGACATTGAGGCGGAAAGTACTGCATACAATGACTATGTTGCAGCACCATCAACTTATTCAAGAGCAGCTGATTTAAACTTTGACGGTTCAATTGATTATACTGATTTTGAATACATCGTCAAAAACTTTGGCAAATACAATACAACCGCTCCTAATGCAGATGCATTAGCAGGAACGATTGTATCAACAACGAGCAAAGAGATTACATTAACTGGATTTAATAAGTTACCTAGCGGTTCAGATTTATCTGCTTTTAACACTGTCGTAAAACCAGTACCATATATCAAAACAAGCGACAGCACTGCTTTCGTATATTATGGAAAAGTAAATCCGTTTCAATTATTTTCTGTCAAATACAAAACACCTGATGTATTTAATGCTTCTACCCTTACGCAAATCGAAGATGTCGCTTGGAGAACAGCATTAGAAGGTAATGGTGGACAAATCTTAATTGATGGCGTTGACCGAAAAGCAGCGACGAATATCTATAACGGCGTTTCAACCAATTCGATTGTGAGTAAAGTTGTTTCTGGTAAAGGACAATACGAATTTGATCCATCGTTGTTCCAATCACCAGGAATACACACGATTGTGTTTAAAGCGCCAGGCTATATGGATCGTTCTCTGAAATTTAGAATGTTAGGTGGTGCGTTTACTTCTAGCTTTAACCTACTCGCGCCAAATAATATCACAAGCATTGGAAAAGCAGTAACTTATAGTCTTGCAGATGGGACAGGTTCAACAGCTGCGCACTATCGTGATATTTGGAAGCCAAATATGACGTCGATTACGGTAACTAAGCCAAACGGTGATGTTGCTGTAACCTATGCAGGAACGGAACTTGAGGCACTCTTTAATCAAGTAACGCCGGCAAACGCAACAACATTTAACTTTACAATCCCAGCAGGTGTTTTCTCGACACCATCAGTATTCGACGGATTAGGATTTACTGATTGGAAGATAACGATTAATGCAGACAATTACAGTTCGTATACATTCTATCAAAGAATCAATGCGTTCTCAGCTCCAACGTTGACAGCAGAATCAAATCGATATTTTAATGATGGCAATTCAAATCCGATTTCGATTACGGCTGGTACAACAAACGATACACAAGCGTGGAGAGATGCGATTACAGCTATACAAGTTGGTAGCACTACGATAGCAAGAGCAGATTTCGAAACGAATAACATCACTTTAGGTGCTCCTGGAACGCCAATTAAGATTAATAAATCGTTAATCACAGCACCAGGAAGCGTAAAAATCAACATCATCGCACCGAATTACCAAAATGCGACAGTTGATCAACCTTTCTACAAACAAGGGATAACACTTACAAAACCAGCAGGCACAATCTATGCTGGAAAAGACTTAGTGATGACATATAATCCTAGTACAGCAGCATCTGATTGGATATCTGCAGTGAAGGCTGGTGGCGATATTAAATTTGGCACATCAATCAAAACGAAAGTTAACGTTGATGAAACAGCAGGAACAATAACAATTCCATATAATTTGGTAAGAACTGATGGTGGTGGTGCAGTTTCAAGGAATTTAAGTGTGACAGCTCCAGGATATGCTGACACGATTATGACTGTAACTGTTACACCTCAAACTGCGCCTGTGCTTACGCTTTCTGCGCCTACAGGAACACCGCAGTTTGGCGACACCATTACTTATAAGATTAACGGTGATGATAATCCACTGTGGAGAAGTTCAATTTTCCTTGCGTCAACATCAGATCAAACCGTAGACAATGGTGATGTGACAATTCAGATGTCATCAGTTATATCAGTCAAACCATATGTCACAACATCTGTAGCAAATGGTACAGGGGCAGTAACGATTGACGGGTACGTAACACAGTCGAATACAGTAGCGGGTAATAAGAACGTTAGGTTCAAATCACCATACTTTACACCAATTACAATTGCTCAACCATTTACTCAAAGAACGGCACCAACGCCTACTTTGACACCAAGTGGAATTGGTAAGCCAGTTATTGTGACAGTTCCGAACAATGCTGAAAACATGAGATGGGCAAATGCTACAAAAGCAGTTTCAGGTGATATTACGGTAGGAGGAGTATCGATTAAAGCGGGTACGACTATCTCATCTGATGAAAGAAATATCACGATTACAATGCCTGGAACTGCATTCCCAGCAACGGGTAATATTGAGGTCAAGTTTACAGCTTATTGCTACCCTGTTACGTCTGTAACTCAAGTAGTTAAGAATAATGCACCAGTGTTTGCATCAAAAATTGCTTATATTCAAGAAGATACACCAATCACTACTAGCTACAATCAAGATTCAAATTGGGTTGCAGCGTCACCTGTTGTTTCACTAAATGGCAAAGTAGTTGATTCTGGCAAGTACACGCTTACAGCTAATGAACTGACATTTGTTGATAGATCTTTATTTAAAGACCTAGGTGAATATGAGTTTACAATTTCTACTCCTGGTTATACTGATACGTCATTTACGATAATCATTAGTGATGATTTGTCACATTTGATTTCGGCAACATCAGACAGCAATGGAAAAATTGATCCAGAAGGCTTCGTTTCGGTAAAACATGGATCTAACCAAACGTTTAAAATCACACCGAATACTGGTTTTGAGATTGGAAGCGTTAAGGTTGATGGGCAAGAAGTAACAGTAACAAATGGCGAGTACACATTTACAAACATCACGAAGAATCATTCAATCAATGTAACGTTCAAACAAATCGTTCACATCATCACGGCAACAGCTGGAAGCAACGGAATGATTAGTCCGAACGGTAGAATTGCTACGAATTATGGAACGAACCAAACGTTTACAGTCACACCTTATGAAGGTTATGAGGTTGCAACGTTTAAAGTAGATGGTGTGGATGCACAGTTAACAAACAATACGTACACATTTACGAACGTAACGAAAGATCATACGATTAATGTAACGTTTAAACAAATCGTACACACAATCACAGCAGCAGCTGGAAGCAATGGGACGATCAGTCCAAGCGGTAATGTTTCTGTAAATTATGGAAAGGATCAAACATTTACGGTTACACCGAATAAAGGCTATGAAGTTGCTACATTTACTGTTGATGGTGTGAATGCAAATCTTACAAATAACTCTTATACGTTTACAAATGTAACAAAAGACCACACGATTAACGTTACGTTCAAGAAGATCGTTTACACAATCGTAGCATCAGCTGAAGGCAATGGAACGATTAGCCCAAGTGGTATACTTTCTGTAGATGAAGGAGCAAATCAAACATTCAAAATTACACCTGATAAGGGTAACTATGAGGTTGCAACATTTAAAGTAGACGGAGTAGCTGCACAGTTAACAAATAATACTTACACGTTTACGAATATAACAAAGAATCATACAATCAGTGTAACGTTCAAACATAAAGGAAGCAGTGGAAAGTAATGGCACAAATAGCACGGGTCGGTAAAGCTTCAGCTATTGATGGAGCAAGTAAATCGTTCAAGAAAAAATAAGTGCCGTTAAACAATTACAAAATATATGTTTTCGAATGAGGAATTAAAGGGCTCATTTTGAGTCGCATTAGGCTGTCGGGACTTTCTCGACAGTCTCTTTTTTTGTGTACAAATCAATTAAGTCGGAGTAAATTTAGACTAAAATTTGGTTCAATTAAATAATTTTAAAATAATAAGCAAATCTTTCCTTCAGTTATTTTATACTGTTCACGAGACAAAGTTAAAATAAGCGCTTACTATATAAAGGTAGGGTTCATTAACTAATAGTGAATTAGAATTTATTTTTCTAAAATAAGGACCTTAATGATAGATTTTTAACTTTTTTACATTGTTTAAATAGTTTATAATTATCAGATAAAGAAAAAATTTTTTAGGACAATAAATAATAGAAATATACTATTAATTGGATATAATTAAATAGTGATATACTATTATTAAAATGTAGCTTAAATGTGTTATACTATTAATAAGATATAATTGAGACAGAAAAGGTGTGTTCCTAGGTGGTGCCTTGCTTTTTGTGACACCTAAGCAGGAAAACCTACTTTTTTGCAAATAAAGGGGAAAAGGAAGGTTATTATGAGCAACAGACAAACTAGAACAGACATTATCTTAATTGGTGCCGGAGTCATGAGCGCGACTTTGGGATCATTACTAAAAGAGTTAGCACCGGAAATGGAAATTAAAGTATTTGAGAAATTAGAAAAAGCAGGAGAAGAAAGCTCTAATGAGTGGAATAATGCAGGTACGGGACATGCTGCATTATGTGAGCTTAACTATACATCAGAAAAAGCTGATGGATCGATTGATATTAGCAAAGCAATAAAAATTAATGAACAGTTTCAACTTTCAAGACAATTTTGGTCATATCTTGTAAACAACAACTTGATTGGTAATCCTCAAGACTTTATCATGCCAATTCCTCATATGAGTCTAGTGCAAGGTAAAGAAAATGTGGAATTTTTGAATAAACGATTTGAAGCGCTTTCTAAAAATCCTCTATTCAAAGGGATGGAATACTCAGAAGACGCCCAAAAGTTGAAAGAATGGATCCCGCTAATCATGGAAGGACGCACATCTAATGAACCAATAGCGGCAACAAAAATAGACTCAGGAACGGACGTAAACTTTGGCGCTTTAACACGTATGATGTTTGAGCACTTAGAGAGTAATAATGTAGAGATAAACTATAGACATAGTGTTGAGGACATTAAACGCACTAGTGACGGCGGGTGGGAAGTAAAAGTGTATAATATGAGCACTGGTAACATCGATTCCCACATTGCAAAATTCGTGTTTATCGGAAGTGGAGGAGCTAGTCTACCTTTACTGCAAAAAACTGGTATCCCTGAGTCAAAACATATTGGAGGGTTCCCTGTAAGTGGGCTATTCTTAGTATGTAAAAATCCAGAGGTTGCGAAGCAGCACCATGCAAAAGTATACGGAAAAGCTAAAGTTGGTGCACCACCAATGTCTGTTCCGCATCTTGATACAAGATATATCGATAACCAAAAGTCGCTATTATTTGGACCTTTTGCTGGGTTTTCACCAAAGTTCTTAAAAACAGGTTCTAATATGGATCTGATTAGTTCTGTAAAACCAAATAACGTCATGACGATGTTAGCGGCAGGCGTAAAAGAGATGTCATTAACTAAATATTTAATCCAACAAGTCTTATTATCGAATGAAAAACGTATGGAAGAATTACGTGAATTTATTCCAAACGCTAAGAGTGAGGATTGGGATATCGTAGTTGCTGGTCAACGTGTACAAGTTATTAAAGACACGCCAGCTGGAAAAGGAACACTTCAATTTGGTACTGAAGTAGTTAGTGCTGCTGATGGTTCGATCGCGGCATTACTTGGAGCATCTCCAGGTGCTTCGACAGCTGTTCACGTAATGCTTGAAGTATTAGAAAAATGCTTCCCACAACATATGATGGAATGGGCTCCAAAAATTAGAGAAATGATTCCTTCATTTGGTTTATCTCTAGAAGAACATCCAGAACTTTTAGAGAAAATTCAAGTTTCAACTTCAAATACGCTTGGATTAAACGAAAAAGAGCTAGCTTATAGTTAACCTTTTTCAATTAAATAGCATAATCAAGTTAAGAACCTTCAATTTGAATTGGATTGAAGGTTCTTTTTATAGTCATATATAATTAGTGAAAGGAACTAAATAACAAAGATAATGATGAATCATGTCGATTTAAATTTTTTGAAAAATTGAAAAAAAGTATTCATGATTTAAAAAAGAGGTGATATACTACATACAACTGGTAATGACATCATTACTAATGTGATTTTTATGAAAGTTATACAGGAGGTGAATGTTTTATATTAGAAATTAAACAATTTTTGTAAGCCTTTTCAACTTAACTGGTAATAACATCATGACAACATGTTTGTGGAGCACTATTCCAAATCATGTCTTTTAGTGCAACTACTGGATTAAAAGGCTATTAAACTTTTAAGAGAAAGAAGGGGAATGGGATGAAAAAGTGGCTTATTATGCTACTAATCTTAGCTTTAGGCTTACTAGGATTAGCTGGATGTGGTAGCAGTGACACATCGGGAGATGCAAAAGATGGAAAGGTTGAAATTACTTACGGTTATTGGGATAAGAAACAAGTTCCCGCGGTTGATGAAATTATAAAATTATTTAATGAAAAGTACCCTAATATTAAAGTGAAAACTGAGCTTACTCCATATGCACAGTATTTCCAAAAGCTAGAAACAGCTGCAACAGGGGGAGCATTGCCTGATGTTTTTTGGATGAATGGCGCACATGTAGTCCAATATGCGGAAGGTAAAGTAATAGTCCCTCTTAGTGACTTAGCATCTAAGGACAACTATAGTCTAGACAATTATCCTAAGTCATTAGTCGACCTTTATACAGTTGACGGAAAACTTTATGGTATTCCAAAAGACTTTGATATAACTGGATTTTGGTATAACAAAAAGATTTTTGATGAAGCTGGTATACCTTACCCAGATGATACTTGGGATTGGAATAAGTTAAAAGAAGTAGCTAAGAAGCTTACAAATAAAGAAAAAGGAATTTATGGTTTTGCAGCTTTAATGGGTAACCAAGGCGGTTATTATGATTTCATTTGGCAAAATGGTGGACATATTATTTCCGATGATGGCAAATCAGTCGGATTTGATCAACCTGAGGCTATTGAAGCACTTAAATATAACATTAGTTTTATAAAAGAAGGGCTTTCTCCAACACAAGCTCAAATGACAGAAACAGCACCATCGGAGTTATTCGCTTCAGGAAAAATTGCAATGATGTTTGATGGACCATGGATGGTTCCGGAGTATAAGAAAAATCCAGATTTAAATGTAGCTGTTGTACCAAAAGGAAAACAACGCGCAGTTTCTATTCATGGATTATCAAACGTGATTGCGGCAAATACGAAGCATAAGGACGCTGCTTGGAAGTTTGTTCAGTTCCTAGGTTCAAAAGAAGCGGCTGAAATCTATGCAAAAACAGGTACTGTTATTCCTGCTTACAATGGCACACAAGATGCTTGGTTAAAATCTGTTCCAAGTTTAAATCTTCAAGCCTTTATTGATGGAGTTGATTACTCTGTTCCTTTACCTAGTGTGAAAAATACGGGCGAAATCTGGCAGTATGAAACAGATATCTTGAAAAAGGCATGGAGTAATGAAGAAAGTGTTGAAGATGCTGCAAAAGAATTAACGAAAAAGGCAGACGAGGCACTAGCTAAGAACTAAAAAATGAAGAGAAGAAGATCTCTAAAGCCTAAAATTACTTCTTCTCTTTATTTCCTTAAAAGGAGTGAATACAGTGAAAGAAATGCCTCTACAAGTTGAAGTGAAATCAAAAAGTAAACTAAAAATACCAAGCTTATCAAAGACGAGAAAACGATCAGATTATTTTTGGGCGTATTGTATGATTGCACCAACAATGATTGGTTTAACTATTTTCTACTTATGGCCAATCATTCAAACGATTTACTTCAGTTTTACAGAATGGGGAGCATTTGGGCAATATGAATGGACAGGATTAGACAATTATAGACGAATGCTAGAAGACTCTAACCTATTACAGTCGTTTAAAAACACAGGCATTTATATAATTTTTACGGTTCCGATTGGTATTTTTTTATCGATTCTTATAGCAGTTCTCTTAAACCAAAAAATTAAGGGCAAATCTGTTTATCGAACCTTGTATTTTTTACCTGTTATTACCATGCCAGCAGCAATCGCTATGGTTTGGAGATGGTTATATAATTCTGATTATGGGCTCCTAAATTATCTTTTATCTATCTTTGGAATAAAAGGTCCACAGTGGGTAAGTGATCCAAAAATTGCACTGTATTCAATTATTGTAGTAGCAATTTGGAGTGGACTTGGTTACAACATGGTTATTTTTCTTTCAGGGCTCCAAGGGATTCCAAAAACATATTACGAAGCAGCGGAGATAGATGGTGCTGGGCCGATCAGGGTCTTCTTTAAAATAACACTACCGTTACTTTCCCCGGTTATATTCTTCGTAACAATCATGTCCTTTATAGGAGCGTTTCAAGTGTTTGATTTAATTTTTATGATGATTGGGAAAAGCAGTACAGCACTCGAAAATACTCAATCAATTGTGTACTTATTTTATCAGCATGCATTCGTGTTAAATGACAAAGGTTACGCTGCTGCAATTGCAGTTTTACTATTAATCATTATTTTAATCATTACAGCGATACAAATGGTTTTACAAAAGAAATGGGTTCATTATGATTGAAGGAGGAGTAACCATTGGAGAAAGCAAGTCAACATATCACAAGTAAAACAATCTTAATTCATTTAATTCTAATTGTCGGCGCCTTGGCGATGGTCTTCCCTTTTATATGGATGTTACTAACTTCATTAAAAACTTATGCTGAGTCGATTCATGTTCCACCTGTTATTGTTCCAAAGCATTTTCAGTGGGTAAATTATAAAGAAGTTTTTGATTTACTACCATTCTTTAAATTTATGTTTAATACGCTGATCATTACAGTGATTCGCACAATTGGACAATTATTATTATGTTCTTTAGCCGCATACGCTTTTGCGAGAATTGAATTTCCAGGAAGAAATTTTCTTTTTTTAATAGCTTTATCGGTTTTAATGGTACCAGGACAGGTCTTTTTATTGCCACAATATATGATTATGGTTAAATTAGGCTGGTTAAACACTTTACAGGCAGTAGTCGTTCCAGGTTTATTTAGCGCATTTGGTACATTCCTTTTAAGACAATTTTTTATGGGGTTACCAAAAGAATTAGAGGAAGCAGCTAGATTAGATGGTTGTAATCATTTTCAAATCTATTGGAAAATCTTGCTTCCTTTAGCAAAGCCAGGTTTAGTTGCTTTAGGTATATTTACAACATTATGGAGCTGGAATGAATTAATGTGGCCAATGATTGTTAACAGCTCACCAGAATCAATGACGTTGTCCGTCGGTTTGTCGTCATTACAAGGACAATATTTAACTAATTATCCAGTTTTAATGGCAGGATCATTTTTAGCAATTTTACCAATGCTTATTTTATTTATGATTTTGCAAAAACAATTTATTGAAGGAATTGCGGTTACAGGAAGTAAATAAAAATCTTACAAAGCTTGGAGGAAACTAATTATGAAAGCAGCTTTAATAGGAGCGGGAAGTAGAGGATTTTACGCATACGGTTCATACGCTTTACAGTATCCACATGAAATTCAATTCATTGCTGTAGCGGAGCCAAATAAAGAAAAAAGAGAAAAGTTTGCGGAAGCTCACAATATCCCTGAGAATATGAGATTTGAAGACTGGACTGAGCTATTAGAAAAAGAACAGCTATGTGAGGCATTATTAATTTGCAGTCCAGACCGTAATCATTATAAGCCTGTTATGAAGGCAGTTAAAAAAGGATACAGTATTTTATTAGAAAAACCGATGTCACCAGAACCAATTGAGACGTTAGAAATAGCTGAAGCAGCAGAAAGGCATAATACATTATTAACGGTTTGTCATGTTATGAGATATGCGCCATTTTATCAAGCATTAAAAGAAGTTGTTGATCGAAAAGTAATCGGCGACATCGTATCGATCCAGTGGAATGAGAATGTAGGTTATTTTCACCAAGCTCATAGTTTTGTACGTGGTAACTGGCGTAATTCATCTGAGTCTAGCTCAATGCTCTTACAAAAAAGCTGCCATGATATGGATATGCTTGCGTGGCTGATTGGTACAGATTGCAAGAGTGTATCTTCATATGGAAGTTTAACTTACTTTAAAAAGGAAAACGCACCAGAAGGTTCAACATATCGCTGTTTGGATGGTTGTAAGGTAGAAAAGGAATGTCCTTATTCAGCAGCTAAATGGTATTTACATGAACGTGATGTTTGGCCAGCAAATGTTATTTCAGCAAGTTCAAGTCTTGATAGTAGACTTAAGGCAATTCAAGAGGGACCATATGGTCGCTGCGTATATCACTGTGACAATGATGTTGTTGACCATCAGGTAGTTAATTTATTATTTGAAAATGACGTTACAGTTGCATTTACTATGACTGCATTTACAAATGAAACCTTCCGTAACTTTAAAATTATGGGAACAAAAGGCGAAATAGTTGGAAATGATGCTAAAAATGAAATTGAAGTTAATTATTTTTCAGGCAAGAAGGAGTTAATTAAGCCATCAACTGTAGATGGTGGTCATATGGGAGCCGATACAAGTATTATGGCTGATTTCATTCAACGCGTTACTAAGAAGGACAAAGGCAGCTTAACATCAGCTATCGTATCAGCTAAAAGTCATATGATTGCTTATGCTGCTGAGGAATCAAGAGTTTCAGGAACAATGGTTTCACTAGGTGACTATGAGAAAAAATTAAGAATGACAGAAGAGGGAGTTTTGTAGAAAATTCTGTTGCGACATAATGTGGTATCTTTTTCAATATTATGTATAATAGATGTATATTTAACTGGTTATGACAAAGATACCACTAAAGGAGCTAATCATGGTAGAAAAGGATTCCCGACTTCCTCTTTATTATCAATTAATGGATATTTTATTAGAAAAAATCGAATCAGGCGAACTTGCTGAAAACGATCAGCTACCATCTGAACGAGAATTATGTGATACGTATCAAGTTAGTCGAACAACGGTAAGGCAGACGATGCAAGAGCTAGAAAAACAAGGCTATATTTATAAAGTTCATGGCAAGGGGACATATGTTTCTCCAAGAACGTATAACCAAAGCCTTGTAAAATTTTATAGTTTTACAGAAGAAATGAAAAAAGCAGGGAAAATCCCAACGACAACGGTCGTTTCTTTTGAAAAAATCAATTGTGACAGTAAAGTAGCAAAGGTCATGGATATACCGGTAGAAGAAGAGGTATTTAAGATCGTTCGGTTAAGACTTGCAGATCAGGAACCGATGTTATACGAAACCTCTTATGTACCCGTAAAGGATTTTAAAAATCTTTCGAGTGAGGAATTACAACATACGCCGATGTATGAAATCTTCAGAACCCAATATAATGTGAATATTTCTAGCGCTTTAGAAAGCTTTATGGCTGTTAGTGCAAATAAAGTGGAGTCAGAAATGCTAAACATAATCGAGGGTGCACCATGTCTGATGCTTAAACGAGTAACTTACGATCAAAGCAAAGTAATTGAGTATACAATTTCTATTGCAAGAGGGGATAAATTTACTTATACAGTAGAGTTAAAATAGACCTTCAGACTGCCCGCCATACGACCGCATGCAATCAGTTTGAAAACCAGCTTTTATGGGTTTTGTCTACACACTGAAATAGATACAGAAGTATCTATTTAATCTAACTGGTAATGATGACATTAACAGTTAAAATAGGAGGAAATAGTATGGAGCTATTAAAATCGAATGAATATGAAAGAATGAATGTTGGCGCGAACCATACAGCAAAAGAAATAGCTCAGCAACCTAGATTGTGGAACGAAACAAAGGATATTCTTTTATTTAATAGAGATCGAATTCTTACTTTTTTAAAGAGCATTGAAAATAAACACGATCAGTTACGAATTATTTTAACCGGTGCAGGTACATCTGCATTTGTTGGTGACACAGTCCTTCCTTATTTAAAACAAATCGTTAACAACAAAAAAATAGTAGTAGAGAGTATTGCGACGACAAATATCGTTTCAAATCCATATTCTTTTTTAAACAAGAATCTTCCAACAATCATGATTTCATTTGCACGTTCAGGAAATAGTCCAGAGAGTTTAGCTGCTATTCATTTAGGAGAACAAGTTATCGATGATTTTTATGGAATCATTTTTACATGTAACCAAGATGGACTACTGGCTAAAAAGAAGAAAAATGATAATAAGCATTTGGTCATCTATATGCCAGAAGAAGCAAATGACCAAGGATTTGCAATGACGAGTAGTTTTACGACTATGCTTTTCTCAGCTCTACTGCTTTTCAATATCGAGCAGATTCATACATGGGAGAAGAAAGTTGATGAACTTATACATGCTGGTCATTCAATTATTAGCGGGAGCGAGCAAAGTATTAAACAGCTGGCAAATTCGTCTTTTCAAAAAGTTGTTTATTTAGGCTCAGGGGTTTTTGAAGGATTGGCAAGAGAAGCATCATTAAAATTGTTGGAGTTAACAGGCGGGACAATTCCTTCTACTTTTGATACCTCATTAGGTTTTAGACACGGCCCTAAGTCCATTTTAGATAAAGATACCGTTGTATTTGTATTTTTATCTTGTAACCCATATACAAGGCAGTACGATCTTGACATTTTAGAAGAGATTTACAAAGAAACGAATCGGGGGAAAGTAGTGGCGATTTCATCCTTAAAGGATCAGGTGGCTGAAGAATATAGTGATCTTTTCTATTATGTAGATCTTCCTAAAATTAGTGAAGATATTTTTCTAACTTTCCCTTTTATCTTATACGCACAAACTTTTGCTATGTATAAATCTATTAATCTCGGCTTTTCTCCAGATAACCCTTCTCCATTAGGAGTAGTTAACAGAGTTGTTAAAGGAGTTACGATTCACCCTCTTACAAATGAGACGAAGAATGGAGGAGATGTATCTTGATTACATCGAGAAGTACGATTCTTTTAGAGGCACAATCCAAAGGCTACGCAGTTCCGGCATTTAATATTCATAACTTAGAAACAATGAAAACAGTTTTAGAAACAGCTCAGGAGCTGCGTTCACCGGTCTTGATCGCAGCTACACCAAGTACGGTTAGTTATATGGGGGAAGAATTTCTAATTAGTATGATGGAGGCCGCAAAAAAAAGATACGATATTCCAATTTGTTTTCATTTAGATCACCATGAAAAAGTTGTGGATATTAAAGCTTTAATTGATAGTGGAATTCACTCAGTCATGATTGATGCCTCTCACCATGACTTTGAAGAAAATATTCGAATCGTTCGTGAAGTAGTCGATTATGCTTCTTCGTTTGGAGTTGCTGTGGAGGCGGAGCTTGGCCGACTAAGTGGGGTAGAAGATGATCTTGAAGTGGATGAAAAGGATCAAATTTATACAAATCCAGCACAAGCTAAAGAGTTTGTTTCAAGAACAGGAATTGATTCGTTAGCCGTTGCCATTGGGACGGCCCACGGTCTATATAAAGGAGAACCTAAATTAGATATTGAACGATTAAGTGCAATCCAAAGAGAAGTTGATATTCCGCTAGTTCTTCATGGAGCTTCAGGCTTGCCAGATGAATTAGTACAAAAAACAATTAAAAGTGGAATATGTAAAGTAAATATTGCTACTGAATTAAAAATAGCTTTTGCTAATGGATTACGTGGTTACTTAAAAGAACATCCAGACGCCAATGACCCTAGATATTATTTTAAAGATGCGGTAAGAGAAATGAAAATAGTCGTTGCTGATAAAATTAAAATGTGCGGTAGTATGAATCGGGGTTAGAAAAATGATTGCTACAATTACATTAAACCCAGCTATTGATATTCGGTATAATCTTCCCGTCTTTCATTTAGATGGCGTTAATCGTGTTACAGCTGTAGATAAAACAGCTGGTGGAAAAGGACTTAACGTTTCACGTGTATTATCTCAGCTAGGGGCTAATGTTACTTGTACCGGATTTTTAGGCGGAAAAAGTGGCGAATGGATAGCTGGTCAGCTCCCAAATTACAATTTAATTAATCATTTTGTAGGAATAAAAGGAGAGACAAGATTTTGTTTAGTAATTGAATCTAAAGAAGGTCATACAGAAATTCTTGAACAAGGGCCAGAGATATTGGAGAATGAAAGAGAAGAATTTTTGAAAAATTTTGATACTATTATTGAATCAAATAACTATATTGTAGGTTCTGGCAGCTTGCCATACGGAATCGACTCTGATTTTTATAGAGACCTAATAGAAAAAACAAAACAAAAAGGGAAGTATTTTCTTTTAGATTCAAGTGGAGAATCACTAGCCCACGGTATAAAGGGAAAACCTTTTTTAATTAAGCCGAACAGAGAAGAGTTTTGCAAGTTGATCGGGTTAAACCAATTTTCAATAGAGGATATGATTTGGCATGCTCGAGATATATGCCAAAAGGGTACCCAATACGTTTTACTTTCTTTAGGAAAAGAAGGTGCTCTTTTAGTTAGCAAAGACGTCACACTGCAAGCAGTTATTCCAGCTTTGACAGATGTACACCAAGTTGGCTCAGGAGATAGCATGCTTGCAGGCTTTACCTTTGCTCATTCGAAAGGTTATTCAATTGAAGATATTTTAAAGTGGTCATGTGCCTGCGGGATTTCCAATGCTGCCTCAGAGCGGACTGGATCAGTTGAATTAACAAAAGTTCAACATTACTTTAATCTCATTAAGGTGAAGGAGTTAACAGGGGGCGATCAAGGTGGAAAATATAGTTTGTTTTGATATCGGGGGTACATTTATCAAATTTGGACTAATAAATTGTGATGGGCAAATGGTCTACAAAGATAAGGTACCAACACCTAAAAAAAATATACAAAAGCTGCTTCCTGAACTTTTAGCTGAGAAAATAAAAAAGCTCCAAAATGATTTTTTAATAGCAGGAATCGGAATCTCCTCGTGTGGTCTTGTAGATCATGAAATAGGTGAAATTTTATTTTCCAACAATATACCCGACTATTCAGGTATGAAGTTGGGCGAAATACTTTTCAATTTATTTAAATTACCCGTTAGTGTAGAAAATGATGTGAAAAGTGCTTGCCTTGGTGAAATGTGGAAGGGTGCAATTCAAGGGAAGAAAGATGTAGTTTTTTTAACATTAGGAACAGGTATTGGAAGCACCATTATTATAGATGGAAAGATTGTAAGCGGATCTCGTCATTTAGCTGGAGAACTAGGTCATACCGTCATTATTAATAACGGACGTTCTTGTGGATGTGGACGGAGAGGGTGCTTTGAAAGATATGCTGCTACTTCGGCATTAGTAAATGACTTTATAGATGAAAAGAACAAAAATGGTGAAGTTATAGAGAAAATCTCTGGAGAAGATATTTTAGCTCTAGTAGAAAAAGGAGATTCAATTGCTACTGGCGTATATAAAAAGTTTATCCATTATATAGGCATAGGTCTATCAAATATAGTCCATCTTCTGAACCCGGAGGCAATTATTATCGGGGGAGGGATTGCTGAGCAGGGAGAACGGTTTATTCAGGACATCAACTCTGAGATTAAAAAGGAAACCATGCCGATTTATCATCAAGAAACAATCGTATTTCCTTCGATTCTTGGGAATGACGCCGGGCTGTATGGAGCATGTTACTTAACTTTAAAAAAATTAAACTACTTACACGTATAAGTAATAAACAAACAGGCAGCATCCTATTTTGGTGTTGCCTATTGTTCTTCTTGAAAAAGTATTCTTACGAACAATAGAGGGGGAAGTGTTATGAAAGCAATTAAGGTAGAAAAAGTTTATACACCGGATAAAGTATTTGAAACTGGTTATATACTGATTGAAAACGGAAAAATAAATGAAGTAACAACGAATAGACCCTCTTGTGAAATTTTGGATTATTCTAGTTTTGTAGCCATTCCAGGTATGATTGATTTACATGTTCATGGGATTGCTGGGAATGACACGATGGATGGTAGTATTCATTCATTACAAGAAATGTCTATGTCACTTGCACGTCATGGAGTTACTGGATTTTTGCCAACTACGCTGACTCATGATTTCGAAAAAATTAAAAAAGCTGTAATAATCGTGAGTGATGCGATGGGAAAGACAGAAGGAGCGGAAATCATTGGGTCGTATGTAGAAGGCCCATACATTACAACTGAGCATCGTGGTGCTCATCCAGTCAAGTATATTCGTGAACTAAATACTGATGAGTTAATTGAACTCATAAAGGTTTCCAATAATACGGTTAAAGTAATCACGATAGCTCCAGAAAAAGAGCATGCAGATGAAGCTATTAAAATGATTACAGATAAAGGAATTCACGTGTCTATGGGTCATACAAATGCAGACTATGACACAACGAATAACGCAATTGAACATGGGGCAAGAGTTTCTGTTCACACTTTTAATGGCATGAGGGGATTTAATCATCGTGATCCTGGGTGTCTTGGTGCCGTTCTAACAAATGATCAATGTTATTGTGAATGTATAGCAGATTTACAACATGTCCACCCTGGAGCAATTAAGCTGCTATACAAAGCAAAAGGCACAGAACGTATTCTTTTAATAAGTGATTCAATGGCAGCTGCTGATTTACCAGATGGATCCTATACTCTTGGTACATTAGACGTTAAAGTGGAAAATAAAATTGCTCGAACAGTAGAAACAGGCTCATTGGCTGGAAGCACGACTAATTTAATGGAGTGTTTAAAAAATGTAAAAGACGTTTTAGAGGTACCTTTAGAAACTATTTTACCGATGGTCAGTCTGAACCAAGCAAAATTACTTAATATTGATAATGAAGTTGGAAGCATAGAGAGTGGGAAAAAAGCAAATATCGTCTTAATTGATCGTAAGTTTAATGTTCAAGCTACTATTGTGAATGGAGAATTTGTATTTAGGAATGATCATAAATAATATGGCGGATTTTAATAAAGATGTAAAATTTAATAAAAGGTAACTGATTGAAGTATGTACAGAAGAAATTAATAAATAATAATGATGACCTTACTATAAGTGATTAATTGATCATTTTTGGGTGGGTCATTTTGTTTTTTTTGTGTGTACGAAAATTAGTAATTGAGATGAAATAATGATGATTTTAAACGAGGAACTATTGCTTAAAAGGTAAAAACATGGTAGATTAATACAGTATATATAATAGGAATAACGAAGAGGTTATATTTTCCCTACTTTAATTTTACTATACAAATCCTCTTGAGTCAACCCCCATTTTTATCTTTTAAAGGAGTGCATGAAATGAACAACGAACTTCAAAAAGAACAGGTAAGAGTAAATGCTGTACTAGATCTAATCACGGACAAAATTAGTAAATTAACAGACGAAACAGCCCAACGTAGAAACGAAGTAATCAATGTTCGGAAAAATTTTTGGGATGAGGTTAAAGTTAATACAGATAGCTTTGATGACTATTTAGAGACGGTTATTAGTTTGAGACAACAATCTCAACTTTTGGCGATCGGCCAAATTAATCATAAGCAATCTTCCAACCGACTATCAGCACTTCGTCGGATGAAAGAGGTTCCTTATTTTGGTCGCATTAACTTTACAGAAGAAGGTATGTCTGAAACAGAGCGTATTTATATAGGCGTTTCAACGCTAATGGATGAAACTGGAGAGAATATTTTAGTTTATGATTGGAGGGCCCCAGTTTCGAGTGTTTACTATGATTATCCACCAGGTCCTGCTGAGTATGATACACCTGGGGGAAAAGTGAATGGTGTATTAGATCAAAAATGGCAATACATTATAAGAAACGGTGTAATTGAATCAATGTTCGATACAAGTCTCACTATAGGTGATGAGATTTTGCAGCATGTGCTTGGTAAAGGAACAAACAAGCATATGAGAAGCATAGTAGCCAGCATTCAAAAAGAACAAAATCAAATTATTCGTTATGACAAAGGTAGACTACTGATTGTTCAAGGGGCAGCTGGTAGCGGAAAGACATCTGCAGCTTTACAAAGGATTGCATATTTGCTCTATAAATATAGAAATTGGATAAAAGCAGATCAAATTATCTTATTTTCCCCTAACGCAATGTTTAATAACTACGTATCGAGGGTTTTACCTGAACTAGGCGAAGAAAACATGCAACAAGTTACATTCCAAGAATATTTAGTTCATAGGCTAAGTGATGCATTTCAAGTTGAGGACAATTATGAGCAATTAGAATATGTGCTAACTGCTTTAGATGATCCTTCCTATAAGACTAGGACTTCAAGCATCCGATTTAAAGCATCAACTCGATTCTTTGAGACAATTAAGGCATACAGACAATCACTGGAATTATCCGGAATGGTCTTTAGGGGATTTAAATTTAGAGGTAAACCAGTCGTTACAGCTAAACAGATTTATGAAAGATTTTATAGCACTGACACTTCTTTAAAATTTAACAATCGATTAGAGAAGTTGACGGAATGGCTAAACAAACAAATCAATGAAATGGAAAAGCTAGAATTGAAAAAAACATGGGTACAAGATGAAATCGAGTTACTCAGCAAAGATGATTATCAAAAAGCATATAAGTACTTACAGAAAAAACAATCTAAAGAAGACTCATTCGATGATTACGAACAAGAAACTAAGGTGTTAGGTCGAATGGTTGTGCGTAAAAAACTAAAGCCACTACGTGAATGGGTTCGAGGATTGCGTTTCATTGACATAAAGGGTGTATATAAACAGTTATTTTCCAATCCAACTCAAATCGAACAATGGATTGAAGGGGATACCCCTGAGAATTGGGAAGACATCTGTCAGTTAACATTAAATATGTTAGATGAAGGCAAATTGTTTTACGAGGATGCTACACCTTATTTACTTTTAAAAGAATTGGTTCAAGGCTTCCAATCAAATGTTACGATTAAATTTGTACTTGTAGATGAAGCTCAGGATTATTCTCCTTTCCAATTTGAATTTTTGAAGAGATTGTTTCCTTCTGCAAAGATGACCGTTCTAGGTGACTTTAATCAGGCTATCTTTGCGCATGCCAGTGAAATGGGAGATTTTAATGTCCTTAAAGGCTTATATGGGCCAGATGAAACAAAAGTGATCAATCTGACTCGCAGTTACAGATCAACAAAACCAATTGTAGAGTTCACACGTAGACTCATACCTGGAGGCAATCTAATTACGCCTTTTGAACGAGTTGGGGATAAGCCTGTGTTAACACAGTTATCTAATCGAGAAGATTTGCATAGTCATATTACATCTAAAATCGAAGACTTAAAGAAAAGTGAATTTAATACAATTGCTGTCATTTGTAAATCTGCTGAAGAAAGTTTAGAGGCATATGAAGCATTAAAAGATGTAGAAGGAATCAAGCACGTGAAGAGAAACTCAGTTGAATATGAACAAGGTGTAGTCATTATTCCTGCATATTTGGCAAAAGGAATTGAATTCGATGCAGTGATTATTTATGATGCATCAGCTCAAGTATATGGAGATGAGCGTCTCCGAAGACTATTCTATACTGCATGTACAAGAGCAATGCATCAGTTACATCTATATAGCTTAGGTGAAGCGACGCCTTTTTTACATGATATAAATTCAGAGTTCCTACTATTAAATCAGACGATAGCTCACGATTAACTTTAAAAGCTTCCCTTACGTAAATTAAGGGAAGTTTTTTTAGATTGAACGCTAGATTTTCTATCCTGTAAATATTCGTAAAGAAAATTTTTATTTCTAGTTCATACTTAATTCATAATTAGTCGATATATTCATCTTGTAATAAGTCGTAAAGGAGGAAATAAATTGGAATTTTTAAATAAAAAAATAATTACCCCAAATAATGGAGATTTGGCCGTAGAAGCGAGTGGTTTAGTTAAAATATTTGGTGATAATCGCGCGGTCGATGGAGTGGATTTAAACGTTCGTGCAGGAAGTATATACGGCGTTCTTGGACCAAACGGTGCCGGTAAAACCACAACAATTAGAATGCTGGCTACACTACTTAGACAAGACGCAGGTAATGCAAGCATATTCGGACATGATGTTTTAAAAGAGGCTCAAATTGTGCGTCAATTAATTGGCGTTACTGGTCAGTATGCCTCAGTTGATGAGTCACTAAGTGCTACAGAGAATCTTATTATTTTCTCAAGATTACTAGGTTTAGGTAGAGCGGAATCGAAAAAGAAAGCAGCCGATTTATTAGAGGAATTTGGTTTAACGGAAGCGGCAAAACGCCCATTGAAAAACTTCTCAGGTGGAATGCGTCGTAGATTAGATTTGGCAGCAAGTTTGATTGCTCAGCCACCACTTATCTTTTTAGATGAGCCGACAACTGGTTTAGACCCGCGTACTAGAAATCAAATGTGGGATACTATTCGTCGTTTAGTAAAAGAAGGTTCAACAGTTCTGTTAACAACACAATATCTTCAAGAGGCAGATGAACTAGCTGATCGAATTGCAGTAATAGATCGTGGTCATGTAGTTGCGGAAGGTACTGTTGATGAATTGAAAGCTTCAGTTGGTAGTTCATCGTTACAACTAAAAATTCAAGATATAAGGGATGTTCAAAAGGCACGTCAGACAGTAGAACATGTTCTAAAAGTAAAATCTAATATCACATTAGAAGAAGGAAAGATTACTGCTCCTATGGCAGATGCTGATCGAGTAACTGACCTACTAATCGCTTTACGGGATGAAGGTATTCATCTAGCTGAAATGAGTGTGCAAAAGCCGACTCTTGATGAAGTATTCCTTACGATTACTGGTAACAGCGTAGAAAATGATGGATCAAAGGAGTCAAATAAAACAAAAGAAATGGAGGGAGTAAGGGTATGAGCACTTCAATAAAACCTGCTGCTTATCGTGACTTGAAAAATAAAACTAGTTTTAGTCAATCAGTAAAAAATTCATTTACGATGGCTTATCGTGGTCTACTAAAAATTAAGCGTACACCAGAACAGTTATTTGATGTTACATTACAACCTATTATTTTTACACTTATGTTTACTTATATCTTTGGTGGAGCAATCTCTGGGGATGTTAAGAGTTATTTACCAGTAATCATACCGGGAATCTTAGTACAGACAGTCATTACTACTTCAATTGTTACAGGTGTACAATTGCGTGAAGATATGGATAAAGGTGTATTCGATCGATTTAAGTCGCTGCCGATTGCACGTATTGCACCACTGGCCGGAGCTTTATTGGCGGATACGATTCGTTATACAATCGCTACTGTTCTTACCTTCACTATGGGGTATATAATGGGATATCGTCCTGAAGGTGGCTTGGGCTATGTCGTTTTAGCTGGGCTTCTTGTAATTGTATGTTCATGGGCAATTAGTTGGATTTTTGCCTTTTTTGGAGTAATTGCACGTACAGCGTCGAGTGTACAAGGGATTTCTATGCTAGCACTATTTCCATTAACATTCCTTTCAAATGCCTTTGTACCAGTCGATACAATGCCAAATTGGCTTCAATGGTTTGTAAAAATAAACCCAATTTCACATCTGATCACTGCTGTAAGAAATCTTACGAACTCAGGAACTGCAGGTTCAGATCTAATCATTTCACTTATTGGAGCTGCTGTAATTGTAGCAATTTTTGCACCACTAACTGTAAAAGCTTATATGCGTAGAACATAAATAGAAGGTGTTTCATTAGTTTTTTTCTAATGGAGCACCTTTTCCTGCATTTTCTACTTGAAAATATTGAATAGCATGTGTAACATAATCAAGGTACAAATATATAAATAACTCATATAATCATGGGGATATGGCCCATAAGTTTCTACCGGACGACCAATATAATCGACCGACTATGAGTGAAAGCACATCTAGGGTTCCGCATTATTGTATAAGTAAAATGGCTGGTCCGAGCGATGTGGGCACTATGTGCTACACCATTAGGGATAAAAACCCAGAAGGACAGGTTTCACTTGAGAGAAACATACTCAAGTGGAACCTGTCCTTTTTGTTTTATAAAGAGTATTAACTGTACATCAATCAATATAGATAAATTTAGCAATGACAAGGGAGAGAATCAGATTGTTAAGTAAACAAAAAGCATTTACATTAGGTTTTCAACACGTCATGGCTATGTATGCAGGTGCAGTTGTTGTACCTCTTATAATAGGTGGCGCGCTTAAACTTACGCCAACTCAGATTGCTTATCTGATTGCAGCAGATTTATTTACTTGCGGTATTGCAACAATCCTGCAAAGCATGGGGACGAAATACATTGGTAGCAGATTGCCAGTCGTTTTAGGATGTACCTTTACGGCGGTAGGTCCAATTATTGCAATTGCATCATCTTCAAATTTACCGACAGCATACGGTGCAATAATCATTTCTGGGATTTTTGTTATATTAGCTGCTCCTTTCTATGGAAAGCTTTTAAAATTTTTCCCTACAATTGTAACTGGATCAGTTGTAACGATTATTGGACTTTCTCTAATTCCAGTAGCTATGAATAATGCAGCGGGTGGCCAAGGGAGTCCAGACTTCGGTCAAGTACACAATTTATTACTAGCCCTTCTTACACTTATCGTAATTTTAGTCGTTAACAGATGGGCTAAAGGATTTTTACGTACAATTTCCGTACTTGTTGGTTTAGTTGTAGGAACAATTGCTGGCTATGCAATGGGAATCGTTCACTTTTCAAGCGTATCAGAAGCATCGTGGTTTAGTATCGCTCAACCATTCTATTTCGGAGCACCAAAAATCAGTATTACAGCTATCATCACAATGATTATCGTATGTATCGTTAGTATGGTGGAATCAACTGGAGTCTATTTCGCAGTTGGAAAAGCGACTAACCAAAAGGTTAAACAGGATCAGATCGTAAATGGTTTGCGTTCGGAAGGTCTTGCAATTATGCTCGGTGGTATTTTTAATGCATTTCCGTACACAGCTTTTTCACAAAATGTTGGTTTAATCTCACTTACAAAAGTTAAATCTAGGGAAGTTATTTATGCCGCAGGAAGTATCATGGTTGTTCTTGGATTATTACCTAAACTAGCAGCTTTAACGACTGTTATTCCAAATGCCGTTCTTGGAGGCGCTATGATTGTCATGTTTGGATCTGTCGCGGCTGCCGGGATATCAATTCTTTCAGAAGTCGATTTAGGTAAAGGAGAAAACTTATTAATCGCTGCTTGTAGTATAGCAGTAGGGTTAGGTTCAGCAACACTTCCACAAATGTTCGACCAACTACCTGACTTTTTAAAAATGTTAATGCAAAATGGAATTGTGACAGGTTCATTAACTGCAATTATTTTAAATTTATTCTTAACAAAACGAAATGTGGCAGTAGAAGTGCAAGTTACGAAAAAAATATCATAAACTTACAAAAGAGACCCCTATCTAGTCGTAGGGGTCTTTTTAGTACTTGTTACTAATAAACTTCGATTTTAAATAATGCAAAATCATGTAAGAACTAACAACTAACCTAGCCGTACTCCCATAAACGCTAATAAATTTGCCTTGAATTGCTGAAATCTCGATATTAAATTGCATACGTTTCGAATACCGATCCCAACATCCAAGCAGTATGACCGTCAGGAAACCGATTTGTGGAGAGAACACCGGCTCATCAAATACCCCTGTAAACAAAATAATTGGTAGGCCGAGTAAAAAACTATTAAAAAAACATTTTTTACTGCGCTCAAAAAAGAATAAGTGAATGCATTTTACAATATTTATACTAATTAGTGTTATAAAAGCCAATCCTCCCAATGTTCCGTATTCCGCAAACATACCCAGCAGTAAATTATGTGCATGGGGGATGAAATGACCATATTGTATTACATATTCTTGACCAAATCCGATCGGTGTCACACCAAAGAACGGGTGATTTTTCCATATAGTATAAGCGTTTTTCCAAATGTCCAACCTTTTTTGCCCTGCTTGAATAACTGAATCGGCTCTTGGCATTATATAGAGCAACCATTTCGAAAAGAATAGTCCGATGATTGTACAAACAAAGAAAAAGATTCGATTAAGTCGGAAGATAAAAAGTAAATAAATCAGAATCATTGTCGCAAAGCCAGCTCTTGAACCAGTAAGATAAATTCCATAACTAAGTAGTAGTTGTATAGGAAGCTGCCACGCTAAGTTAATATAGTGTTTTTTCTCTATACTAGAAAGTAGGCTGGCAAAGAGAAAAGAAATAGCGATTAATAAAATAAAAACAGTAAAATTGGGATTATATGCACAACCAATTAGACGGTTAAAATTCTTAGGTTCAACTTCTCCAAAAAGCACTGTTCCCAATAAATAACCAACAATTTTAGGAAATTCAAACCATTTAGATATCCATCCAATTACACAACTATATACGCCCCCAAAGATTATGATCACGCGAAATTTCTGAAATAATTGACCTTTCTCAGTTACTAAAGTCCTACAATATATTCCCCAGTAACCAAGAATCATGATACTGACCAATAAAAATAATATATTTCTAAATAAAAGGGTAGCACCAATAGTAGATATAAGTAGGCATAAGAAAAAGTGCGAACTAAACGAATAAATAAAACGTTTATTAATAAACCATTGAGTATAGAGTGTACGAAGCCCGATGATCAATAGCAGCAAAATACCTACTGGAGGTAAGAGAAAGCAGAGAAGTGCGCTTTTCTCCACTAACGAGAAATTTTTATAAAACTGTATAAACTTTTTCATTGTATACCCCTAGTTAAGTGACATAAATATCCTTAATCATATGGAGGATGCTGTTTTTTCATTTATAAAATGAAATGTATTTTAGTTAAGTTGTCATCAGATTAACAAACCTATTTTAAATACATAGGTTTAAAATACCACAATAGTTTATTAATTATGTTTTGAAATTGTAAATTGAGCTTAAACTTCTATGCCAGACAAATTAATGTAAAGATTTTATAGAATTATGCATCTTCTAAACGAAAAATTGTTAGTAGTGGTTTTTAAGAATATGACATTTATTTGAACAAAAATACGAATTAATAATATGAAATTTCTTCCTTATAAATTTTATTATTGAAATTTTATTTCAAAAATAGTTATAATATATATGAAATTAAATTTAGTTTTAAAAAATTACTTGAGGTGAAGCAAACATGCTTGAGAATTTAACAACCGAAACAAGAAATGAAAAAACAATGAATTTAGATGAGATGTCTATAGAAGAGTTTTTAACTGTAATGAACGAAGAGGATGCTAAGGTTGCCGCTGCCGTTCGAAATGAAATTCCTAATATTTCTAAAGCTGTTGAAAAAATTGTAACTGCTTTCAAAAGTGGAGGTCGCTTGATTTATATAGGTGCAGGCACAAGTGGCCGCATAGGACTTTTAGATGCAGTTGAATGTCCTCCTACATTTGGAACAAGCCCAGAAGAGGTAGTAGGGTTAATTGCAGGTGGAGAAAAAGCTTTTATAAAGGCAGTTGAAGGTGCTGAGGATAGCGAAGAACTTGCAATTGAAGATTTAAAGGAAATTAAGTTAAGTAAAAATGATATTGTAGTTGGAATTGCAGCTAGTGGTCGTACGCCTTATGTTATTGGTGGTTTAAAATACGCCAAAGAAATTGGTGCTTCTACTGTAGCGGTTAGTTGTAACAAGGGCTCAAAGATTGGTCAAGAGGCAGAAATAGCAATCGAAGTTGTTAATGGGCCTGAAGTATTAACTGGTTCAACTAGATTAAAGGCCGGTACTTCTCAAAAGTTAGTATGCAATATGTTATCTACAGCATCAATGGTTGGAATTGGAAAAGTATACGGTAACCTAATGGTCGATGTTCAATCAACAAATGAAAAACTAGTTGAGCGTTCAAAGCGTATTGTAATGGAAGCAACTTCTTGTACGTATGAAATTGCAGAAGAGTATTTAACGAAGTCGAATCAAAGTCCAAAAGTAGCAATCGTTATGATTCTTACTGGATTTAGTTATGAGCAAGCAATTGAGCAATTGAAAAAATCAGAAGGATTTGTTCGAAAAGCGATACAAAAATAAATTTTGGAGGAGAAGAAGATGGATAAATATCAAAGAATAGCTTCTGAAATCGCTGATGCGATTGGCGGTACTGATAATGTAGTTTCATATACAAACTGTATGACAAGACTTCGTGTTAATGTTGCTGATCGTAGTTTAATCAATGAAGACCAAGTTAAAAAAATTAACGGGGTTTTGGGAACTGTTGATGATGAGACTTACCAAATCATTTTAGGTCCTGGTACAGTAACTAAAGTTGCAGAACAATTTGGTCATCTAAAAAACAGCTCGTCAGGAAAACAAGGAACTTCATCAGCGGCTTTAAAAGAAAAGGGCTCAGATCTTAAAGCTGAGTTAAAAAAGAAAAATAATACACCTTTTAAAAATTTCTTACGAAAAGTCGGTAATATCTTTATTCCATTAATTCCAGCATTCGTTGGTGCAGGTTTAATTGCTGGTATTGCTTCGATATTATCAAACAATATTACTGCTCAAAACCTAGACGCAGCAACTTGGTCACAATATGTTACAGTTTTAAATGTAATTAAAAACGCAATTTTTACTTATTTAGTGATTTATGTTGGTATCAACGCAGCGAAGGAATTCGGGGCGACACCATCCCTTGGTGGAGTAATTGGTGGGGTAACTCTTTTAACAGGTATGCTTCCTGATCAACCAATTAAAAATATCTTTAATGGTGATCCATTAGTTCCAGGACAAGGTGGTATTATTGGTGTACTACTTGCAGTCTATTTATTATCACTTTTAGAAAAACAATTACGTAAAGTTATTCCAGATTCTTTAGATATTATTATTACACCTATGATTGCTTTATTAGTAGTAGGTTTGCTAACAATTTTCTTCATCATGCCATTCGCAGGATTTATTTCTGATAACTTAATTGGCTCAATTAACTGGATTATTGCAAAAGGCGGTATCTTTGCAGGATTTATATTAGGTATGGGATTCTTACCATTAGTAATGTTAGGTTTACATCAAGTATTAACACCAATTCATATCGAATTAATTAATACAACTGGTGCAACAGAATTATTACCAATTCTTGCAATGGCAGGTGCTGGACAAGTTGGAGCAGCATTAGCATTATGGTTACGTTGCAAAAAGAATAAATCATTATCAAATATGATTAAAGGTGCTCTTCCAGTAGGTATTTTAGGTATTGGTGAACCATTAATTTATGGTGTTACATTACCTCTTGGTCGTCCATTTATCACTGCATGTATCGGTGGTGGTATTGGAGGGGCAGTAATTGGAATGTTTGGTAATGTTGGAGCAATTGCAATTGGTCCTTCAGGCGTAGCGTTAGTTCCACTTATTGCGCACGGAATGTGGCTTAAATATGTGATCGGATTACTTGCTGGTTATGCTGGTGGTTTCGTCCTTACGTATTTATTCGGTACCCCAAAGGATGCAATGGCTGAACAAGAATAAATAACAAATATAACCCGAATAATTAGACCTCTCCAGTCTACTATTCGGGTTTTTTAATTATTAATCATTGGAATCAATATACTGAACGATTCTTTCGCAAATTTCATGAGTGATTAAGGAATCATTTATTGAAGGGTCTGGGGTTTTATTTTGTTCTATACAGTCAAGAAAGTGATCAACTATTTGGTAAAACCCACGTTTATATAAGGTTGGTTCCCAATCACCAAATTTTGTAATATTGATTTCTTTATTATGATAATGGGTTGTTTCGACTAAACTACTCACTACATATTTATTTTGTGGTGTCATATATTCAATGATTTCTTCCGTAACACCATTGTTCCTGTTCATTATTCCAATAGCCGTACATCCTTCACCTATAAGATGAATAACTAGGTGTTCGAGCATATTATCTTTTTTTAAGAAATTGATTTTTAAATCAACTACATTAGTGGACATTAAATACCTAAGTGTATCCACCACATGGATAAAATCCTCTACAACAAATCTTCTAGTATATTCAGGAAAGTTAAATCTATTTTTTTGCATGATTATTAAGTTAGCCTTCCCATGCATAGTAAGCTCTCTTACTCTAGGGATAAATCGTCTATTGAATCCAACCATTGCTATTTTTCCTTGTTCTCTGGCTAGATTTACAATTTGTTCAGTTTCTTTAAAATTCATTGAAATAGGCTTATCAATATAAACGTTTATACCATTTAATAATAATTTTTTAGTTATCATATAATGAGCTTCCGTGGCTGTACTAACAAACGCTGCATCAATATTCTTTTCTATCAATTCATCTACTGTATTAACAGTTTCATTGATTCGATATTTGTTTGATAAATTGTCTAGTGTTTCATTACTTCTCGTACATAGCACCAACTCGATCTTTTCTTTTTCAGAAAGAACCGGTAGATAGGCTTTCGCAGCTATATCTCCTAAACCGATTATTCCAATTCTCATATGCTAACACCTCACTTGTTATTAATTGAAACATAGAAAAGTGGTAAAGTAAGTAATTGTATGTAATTTTACTTAAAAAATTTTGGATACTCAGATCAATATTTCGGTTAAATCAAAATGTTTTTTTAATTTTCAAAAAACTATTTATTCATTTAAGCTTTTCCATTATAATAAGGTCTAAAGTTGATTTTGATAATGATTTACTATTCCATTTTCCATTCCATTTATCCTTTCCACACTAAACTTAGCAAATGCCTTATTTTGCAATTTACTTTCAATTAATTTCAAAGATACTATTTAAAGCGAATAATTTGTAAGCGTTTTCTGAAAGAGGGTTTTATATGAATAATTGCCCTGAATTTTTTTGTTAATGACTAAAATTTCATACATACAAGAAAGAGCTATCAGTATTAAAAATTAATATAAAATAGGTACATAAGCGGAGGGGAAAATTATGAGTACTTCACATTTTGCATATTGGCCAAAAAGGGTTTCTAAATCTTTAACTTTACCTGAGACAACACTCTATGATAATTTAGTCGTTTCGGCAAAAAGATATCCAAATAAAACTGCAATAGAGTATTATGGCGCTTCAAAAACGTATAAGCAGCTTCTTGAAGAGGTTGATCATTTAGCAGGGTATCTTGAGCATAGGTTAAAAATATCCCCTGGTGAACGTGTAATGCTTTATATGCAAAACTCGCCTCAATATGTCATCGCCTTTTATGCAATATTAAGAGTAAGAGGAATTGTAGTTCCAATTAACCCGATGAATACCACTGATGAACTTGAATTTTACATAAATGATTGTGAAACTAAAACCGCAATCATTGGCCAAGAACTATCCCCTCAAATTGAACCTTTACAAGCTACAACTGGATTAGAGAATTTAGTAGTTGCAGTTTACTCTGAATACTTACCAACAATTCCTTTAGTTTCCGATTTAACGGCTGAAATAACTGAGCCAAAGAAAATTTATCAAAATGAAAATTTATTTTATTGGGAGGATGCTATACAAACACAGCTCACCCCATCGATATATGAAGGTAATTCAGAAGATGTTGCAGTTCTTCCATACACTTCAGGAACAACAGGTTTACCAAAAGGCTGTATACACACACATAAAACGGTACAAGCAAATGTAGTAGGATCTGCCGTTTGGATGAATATTTCTGCAAATGCCGTTAGCTTTTCAACTTTGCCTCTATTCCATGTTACAGGAATGGTTCATGGAATGCATACACCGATTCTTACTGGTTCAAGTATGGTATTGCTAACAAGATGGAATCGAAACCATGCATGCAAACTGATTGAAAACTATCAATGTACCCATTGGGTAAATATTAGTACAATGCTAATCGACTTTTTAGCAAATCCAACTTTAAATACAGATGACATCAAGTCTCTTGTAAATATTGCAGGTGGTGGGGCTCCTCTTCCAGAAGCAGTAGGTGAGCAGCTATTCCAATTAACAGGTTTAAAGTTCGTAGAAGGTTATGGATTATCAGAAACAATCGCACAAACTCATTTTAATCCGCCAGATCGACCAAAACTTCAATGTCTTGGAATTCCATCATTTGACGTAGACGCCAGAATTATCGAGCCAGCAACAATGAAACAGTTAGGTGTTGGAGAGGTTGGTGAGATTGTTGTTAATGGACCACAAGTATTTAAAGGTTACTTTAACCGATCAGAAGAAACAAATGACGCCTTTATTGAAATAGACGGTAAACTATTTTTCCGTACAGGAGATATCGGTCGGTTTGATGATGAAGGGTACTATTTTATAGTTGACCGTGTTAAAAGGATGATTAACGCGTCAGGCTTTAAAGTGTGGCCAACCGAAGTAGAAAACCTACTATATAAACATCCAGCCATTCAACAAGCTTGTGTCGTTAGTAAGCCTGATGAAAAAAGGGGCGAAACAGTAAAGGCGTATGTAATCCTAAATCCTATTTACTTAGGCAAAGTAAGTGAGGATGACATTATCGATTGGTCAAAAGAGCATATGGCTAACTATAAATATCCGAGATATGTCGAGTTTATCGATAAATTACCAACTACTGCAAGTGGGAAAATTTTATGGAGGACTCTTCAAGAAGCAGAATGGAGTAAAGTTGAACAAGTTAATGATTGAGAAAAGTCAAAAATACGGGGTAGGGGGTAAATAAAAAAGTTAAAAAGAAAATGAAATGGGGAGCCTCAACATCATATGTTTAGGTTCCCTTTTTTCGTGCTGATTTTTATTTAAACTATTTATCATTTTCCCAACATTGCCATTAAGACATCTGGTAGTTATTACTAGATAGTTGTTTTTAATATTCAGACTAATGCTAAATATAGTATGATAAATTTTAAAGAAAACCCTTACATTAACTTACTACTGAAAAGGTGATTACAATCGTCAAAATTAGATTACGGTTAAGAAAATTAAACACTTTACGAAATCAAATATTGGCTGTCTTCTTGATTGTTATGGTGATTGTTTTATCCATTGTTTCCATAATGGTATATAACCAAGTTGGAACTTTAATGAAAGATACAACAGAGAAGCAAATCAAACAAACGGCTGTTGAAGCAAATGGAAGAATGGAAACCTTGTATAAGCAAATTGACACTTTATCAAATCAATTAATGACCAATGAGACAGTTCAACAAATATTACTCGGATTGAAAAACGGAGAAAGTGTTGATTTTGCAAAGAGACAGTCATTAATTAGAGTAATAAATAACTTTTTAGCTTACTCAAATGGAATCTCTTCTTTTGAGCTATATTCTTCGGAAGGTAATCGTATTTTTCCATTCGGTGAAAAAAATTTATCTAGTGTAATCGATGAGAAATGGGTAAAGGAAGCAGAAGCCGAGAAAGGAAGATTAGTGTGGGTAGGGAAAGATCCTAAAAATAGTAACTATTCTTATGCAATAAGAAGAGTAAGTTTAATGGATCGATGGTTTTCAAATGGAGGATATTTAGTAGTAAGAATTCTTAATAGTTACTTTCAGGTTGAAGAAAGTAATTTATCTCCTGGGGAGAAGGATTATATGATGCTACTTGATAGGGATTTAACTCCGATAACGGATAATTACGGCATTGATATTCAAAAGTTTTTACTAGAAGGATACGAATCGATAAAGGTAAATAAAAAACAATATATGATTGTTACGCAACCATCTACAAAAACAGGCTGGACTCTTGTTATTTTAAAACCTACAAGCTTTTTAAATGAGCGGGTCACACCGGTAAGAAAAGCTACTCTTTTATCTGGGGTGATTGGGTTTATCATTTTTGTCGTATCTTCAATTATTCTAGCAACAATGATCACAAGACCGATAAAAAAACTTACAAATACAATGAAGAATGCGAAAATGGACGAGTTGAAAATTAACAAGGAAAGCGCAGCTTCATTAGAAATTATTGAATTAAATAGAACGTATAACCAGATGGTAGAAAATACTAATCATTTAATACAGGTCGTTTACGAAAAAGAATTACTTCGTAGTCAAACTGAGTTGAAGGCGCTACAAGCCCAAATTGATCCGCACTTCCTTTATAATACGCTAAATGCACTTTATTGGTCTTTAGATGATAGGGGTGAGGAGGATTTAGCTGAAATAGTGATTGCAATGTCAGGATTATTTCGCTATACAATTGGCAATGCAAACAGTAGTGAATGGGTGACTATACAAGCTGCTCTTGACCAAATTGAACGTTATTTACAGATTATGAAAATGAGATTAGGAGAACGGTTGTTATGGGAGATATCTGTTGAGCCGAATCTATTAACTATTAAAATCCCTAAACTGCTAATCCAACCTTTAGTTGAGAACGCCATTATGCATGGTATTGAAAGTAGTCGGGAACAAGGGATTGTTTTAGTGAAGATTAAAAGGATTAATGACTCATCTAATTTATTAGTGACTGTTAAGGACAATGGACCGGGGATTAATAGAGAAGCTCTTAATGCTCTTAATCTAGCAATTAAAAATGATAATGTATCATCCTTTAAAGGGATGGGTATGGCGCTTACTAATGTAAATAAAAGAATTAAATTATATTACGAAGGATAT
The DNA here is from genome assembly GCF_004138285.1 of Gottfriedia acidiceleris. Classification (GTDB taxonomy): domain Bacteria; phylum Bacillota; class Bacilli; order Bacillales; family Bacillaceae_G; genus Gottfriedia; species Gottfriedia acidiceleris_A. Next base: position 88,548 of record NZ_SCFN01000005.1, read on the forward strand.
GATTTAAGCGGTCTTCGTTTAGAAAGTGAGATCGGTAAAGGTACAACTGTATTATTCGAGGTTCCAGACAAAGGTGGGGAATAATTTGGATACAAAAACGATTCTAATTGTTGATGATGAACAAGCGACTAGACAAGGATTAAAAAAAACATTAGAGAAATGGTCAAATGGTAAATTTGATATTGTTAGTGCGGCAAATGGTCAAGAAACATTTGAACAGATGAGCAAAACAAAAATTCATCTATTGGTAACTGATATTTGTATGCCTGAAATGAATGGTTTAGAGCTTTTAAAAAACCTAAAGGATAAAGGCCATAAGTTTGTTTCAATTATTATTTCTGGACACCCTGACTTTGAATATGCCCAGGAGGCTATTCGTCTAGGAGTTGTAAATTATTTATTAAAACCGGTAAGTAAACAAAAATTAATTGAGGCTATTGAGCAAGCGCTTGAAAAGGAAGCGAATATTGAACGGATTGAATATATGGAAAAAGTGACTGATCAGAAATTATTAAAACTAGATCAAGTTAATAACCGCTCTAACTCAATTAACGGAGCAAAGACCTTTATTAATGAAAATATAAGCAACCAAATTTCATTAAAAGAAGTTGCGGAATCGGTACATCTAAATGCGAGCTATTTTAGTGTGTTATTTAAAGAGCAAGTGGGGTTAACATTTAGTGAGTATTTGACTAGAAAGAGGTTACAAATTGCAAAAAAACTTCTTCTAATAACAGATTTGCAAATTGAAGAAATTGCACTAGAAGTAGGCTATCAGACAGCTAAATATTTCATTAAGATCTTTAAGGATTACGAGGGTATTACTCCTAGTAAATTTAGAAAAGTGTCAGAACTTGATGATTCCCTAATCCAAAAATAGTGGAATTTTATCCAATCGTGGTTACCTTACCGCGGTTTTTTTTTTAGTGCTAGAATTTACTTGTAACGAAAAATTCAAAAAAATGGGGGTTTGACATGTTTAAGAAAGCGTCTTCATTAATGTTAGCACTAGTTCTTATACTGATGGTTGCTTTAACTGGCTGTGGTAAATCTAATAATGCGTCAACTGAAAGCGGTTCCAAAAAAGTGATTAAGTTTATGCATCTTTGGCCAGCTGGAAGTTCTAAGCAACAAAACTTAATTGTATCTGACATTATTAAGCAATATGAGGCTGAACATAAGGATGTAAAAATCGAAGTAGAAGTTCTTGAAAATGAGCAATACAAGAATAAGATTAAGGTTCTTTCTTCTTCTAACGAACTTCCTGATGTTGGGTTTACATGGGCAGCAGGATATATGAAACCATTTGTAAAAGGTGGACTTTTTGCTGATTTAGATGATGTGTTAAATAACGGATTAAAAGATTCTTTTGTAAGCGGAACAACAGAAGCATATGCAATCGATGGTAAAACATATGGATTACCTCTAGAACTAAACATTGCTCCAATTTATTACAATAAAGCAATTTTTGAAAAATATAACCTTCAAGTACCACAAACTTATAGCGAATTTCAAAATGTTGTTAAAACACTTGCTAAAAATGGAGTTGCTCCAATCGCTTTAGGAAATAAAGATCGTTGGACAGGTTCACTTTGGTATATGTATTTAGCAGACAGAATTGGTGGAGCTGATGTACTAAATAAAGCAATTAACCGTACAGGAACATTCGAAGATCCTGCACTTGTTTCAGCGGCATCAGAGGTTCAAAACTTAGTTAAAGAAAAAGCTTTCAATAAAGGCTTTAATGGATTATCGAATGATGAGGGTAAATCTGAATTCTTAAATGGAAATGCAGCTATGTACTTAATGGGAACATGGGAGCTTCCAAACTTTACGACAAATGAAGAAATTCCAAAAGATTTCCGTGATAATGTAGGTTTCTTTAAATTCCCTACTTATGAAGGTGGAAAAGGAAATATTAATAGCTGGGTTGGTGGTCCTGGAGTAGGTTTATTCGTAGCAGAACATTCAAAAGTTAAGGCTGAAGCTAAAGACTTTGTTAAATTCTTTGTAGAGAAGTGGGGAGAGCAATCTGTTGAAAAAGCGGGCGTAATCCCAGCTACTAAGGTTGATACTTCAAAAGTAAATTTACCACCGTTATATATTGACGTGTTAAATGAATTAAATAAAGCTAGCAACTTAACACTATTTGCTGACGTTCAAATGAGTGCTTCTGTAGCAGAAACTCACTTAAATTTAATTCAATCTCTATTCGGAAATGAAGTAAAACCAAAAGATTTTGCTAAACAACATGAAGAAGCTTTAAAGGCAGAAGATAAATAATTCTGATGTACTAAAGAAAAGGGCATATGGATTCGTTATAATATGCCCTTGATTTTTAAATATAGGGGAAGGAGTTGAATCGAAGTGAATAAAGCTATGTCAAATAAAAAAATAATTGCCTTGTATATTACACCAGCTCTTTTTCTGATCCTTGCTTTGATTTACGTTCCAATCGTACAAACTGGATACTTTGGCTTAATGAAATGGAATGGAATTGGGGAAAAGGAGTTCATAGGTTTAAAGAATTACTCCCACTTATTACATGATCCTCTATTCTGGAAAAGTGCTTTCCACTCCTTTTTATTAGCAATTTTTTCGGCAGTTAGTTTAATTGGTTACTTGTTCATCTCATTTATACTTGCCGGAAAAATTAAAGGTGCAGACCTTCTTAGAAAAATATATCTTATTCCGATGCTGCTTGCTTCTGTTGCAATTGCCCAGCTTTGGCTTAAAATTTATCACCCTACTAACGGTATTCTAAATAGCTTACTTGTTTCTCTAGGAGTTAATAATCCACCGGCCTGGTTAGCAGAAACAAACTTAGCATTATATGCGATTATTATTCCAATTATTTGGCAGTACGCCGGTTTTTATATTCTGATTTACTATGCAGCTCTTAAAAATATTCCAGACTCTCTTATCGAGGCTGCAAGAATTGACGGGGCAACACCAATTCAAATCGCACTAAAAATAAAATTACCATTAATCATGAATGTTGTGAAAGTAACGATTGTTCTTGCCGTCGTTGGATCACTTAAATATTTTGACTTAATTTATGTTATGACAGGTGGGGGCCCTAATGGTTCAAGTGAAGTAATGGCTTCCTATATGTACCAGAAAGCATTCAAAGGTTTTGACTTTGGATATGCAAGTGCAATTGGATTTTTCTTATTAGTTATTTGTTTAGTAGTTACTTGGATTATTCGTAAGTTTACTGAAGCAAATAATGACATTTACTAAAAGAAAGGGGGATTTTAGGTGGATACGGTAAGGGCTACAGGATCTCAAGCCATTGTAACTGAAAAGAAAACTGACCGTAGCAAAAATAGTATTTTTAGTAAAATTGCTTACGGGTTTATGTATCTTTTCCTTATAATCGTAGCGATTTTTCAAATATTTCCGATCATATGGCTATTTCTTTTTTCATTAAAAAATAACCAAGAAGTTTTCAATATGTCACCTTTTTCTTTACCTGAAAGCCCAAAGTGGGAAAATTATACGAAAGTTTGGACTGAGGGAAACATTAGTCAGTATTTCTTTAACAGTGTAACTTATACAATTGCTGCCGTTATTTTAACGGTTGTATTAGCAAGTATGGTAACCTTCGCAATTACAAGAATGAATTGGAAAGCAAGTAAATGGGTATTGGGATTATTTATGGTTGGTTTAATGATTCCAGTCCATTCAACACTGATTCCTTTATTTAATACTTTTACAAAAATCAATTTAATTGATAATCCACTCTCGGTAATCCTTACGTACACAGCTTTTAACTTGCCAATTACGATTATGATTTTAATTGGTTTTTATGAAGCTCTTCCAAGAGAGGTAGAAGAAGCAGCGATTATGGATGGGGCATCAATTAACCATATCTTTTTTAAGATTACTTTACCAATGACATCACCAGTAATTGCTACAGCAGCAATTATTAATATGATTTACAACTGGAATGAGTTTGTCTTCGTTAATACATTTATTAGTTCAGATCAATTTAAAACACTCACAGTTGGTATTCAAAACTTTATTGGGCAGTACACGACTGATTGGGGAGCAATTGGAGCTACGTTAGTAATTAGTATTCTACCAATCCTAATTGCCTTCCTTATATTAAGTAATCGAATTGTAGAAGGAATAGCTTCTGGGTCAGTAAAAGGTTAATTACATTAGATAAAGCTATAGATGATTCGTAAAGGAAGGTGATTAAATGATACTCGGAAAAACAATGGGGAAATTGTTTACGCTATGTGAGTGGGTTATGAAATTAGCATATGTCAATCTACTATGGTTCCTCTTTACAATTGCAGGACTAGTCATATTTGGTTTTTTCCCTGCTACGGTAGCCCTTTTTACAATTGTTCGTAAATGGATAGTAAAAGAAACGGATCTTCCGATTTGGAGAACATTTCTAACTGTCTTCCTGAAGGAATTTAAAAGTTCTAACAAACTTGGTTTGGTATTCATTTTTAGTGGAATCTTCCTAGCGTTTGATGTATTTTACATTCGAACGATTGAAGGGGTGTTCCAATTTATATTAATCATCCCTTTATTAATCATTGCGGCAGTTTATTTAATGGTTTTCCTTTATATTTTCCCACTATATGTACATTACGATTTTAAACTAAAAGACTATTTAAAAAATGCATTCTTTTTAAGTGTTTTTCATTTTCACATTACTTTACTAATGCTTGTTAGTCTAATCGCTATACTATTTTTGTTGCTGTATCAGCCAGGACTAATTCCATTCTTTAGTGCCGTATCAATTGCTTGGATTTTCATGTTCTGTGGTATGTATAGCTTTAATCGAATAGACCAAAGACAAGGTAAGATTAGTAAAGTCTAAATGTAGAAATTATGACAGAACGGGGAATCTAGATGAATACTTATGCCGAGGAAATCTCTTTTTTAGATAAACCAGCGATTAAAGCAGGTAATAGTGAATTGGAGATTATCATTATTCCTGGATGGGGATCAAACTTGATTTCCATGGTTCATAAAAAATCAAATACTGAGCTTTTAAGAGTCCCTAACTCAACCGAGGAGTATTTGAATAATCCAGTTCTTTACGGTACTCCAATCCTGTTCCCTCCAAATCGAATCGATCAAGGTAAGTTTAGATTTGGTAAAAAGACGTATCAATTTGATATTAATGAAATGGACAAGCAGAATCACATTCATGGTTTTGTTCACACAAGGGAGTGGAATATCTCGAGTGTAGAAGTTAATGAGCAAACAGTGAAAATTATTACTGAGTTTGATTCAAGTAAGCACGAAGATGTCATTGCTCAATTTCCGCATCATTTTGTGATAAGGATGAGCTTTATTCTGAATGATAATTTATTCGCTAAAAAAGCAGAAATTATTAATAAAAGTAATGAAGTTTTACCGTTTGGCTTTGGATATCATACTAGTTTCATATTCCCAGAAGAAACTTCAATCTTCAAGCTTCCAGTCGATAAACGCTGGAAACTAAATAATCGACTTTTACCAACAGGGGAATTAGAAGATATTGAGTACAAGGATGAGTTGAGTGAAGGAATGAGCTTGTACGGGCTAGTGTTAGATGATGTTTTTCTATCTAACCCCAATAACAGTGGCCTACAGACGGCACAAATAACGAACAAATCAACAGGAATTGAGATTAATTATACCGTTGATCAAAGTTTTAAGCATTGGGTTGTTTATAACAAAGATGGGAGAAGCGGCTTTTTATGCCCAGAGCCCTACACGTGGGTAACAAACGCTCCCAATCTTGAAGTAAATAGAGAATTGACTGGCTTACAAGGAATTGAGCCAGATGATATGAAAGTATTGCGCACATGGATTGTCATTTCAAATAAGTCATAAAACTTAAAACTACTATTTTAGGAGGAATTAAACATGAGTTACTTTACTAATATTAACAAAATTAAATTCGAAGGTCCTAAATCTAAAAATCTATTTTCATTTAAATATTATGATCCTCAAAGAATAATTAATGGCCAAAAAATGGAGGATTTACTTCGTTTTTCAGTTGCTTACTGGCATACATTTACTGCAGATGGTTCAGATCCATTTGGAGCAGGTACAATGCAACGTCCTTGGAACCATTTAACGGGAATGGATCTTGCTAAAGCACGTGTAGAAGCATCATTTGAGTTTTATGAAAAGTTAGATGTTCCTTTCTTCTGTTTCCATGATTCAGATGTTGCCCCTGAAGGAAATACATTAGGTGAAACTTATAAAAACTTAGATGTCATTGTAGAGATGATAAAAGAATATATGAAAACAAGTAAAACAAAATTGCTTTGGAATACGGCAAATATGTTTACTCATCCTCGCTATGTAAATGGAGCCGCTACTTCTAATAACGCGGACGTATTTGCATATTCAGCTGCAAAAGTAAAAAAAGGATTAGAAATTGCAAAAGAGCTTGGTGCAATTAACTATGTATTCTGGGGTGGGCGCGAAGGTTATGACACGCTTATGAATACAGATATGAAGCTTGAGCAAGACAACCTTGCGCGTTTCTTCCATATGGCTGTAGATTACGCAAAAGAAATCGGATTCGATGGTCAGTTCCTAATCGAACCAAAACCAAAAGAACCAACGAAGCATCAATATGACTTTGATGTGGCAACTGGACTAGCTTTCTTACAAGCTAATGGTTTAGAGAAACAGTTTAAATTCAATATTGAAGCAAATCATGCAACACTTGCTGGTCATACATTTGAGCATGAATTACGCGTTGCTCGAATTAATGGAATGCTTGGTTCAGTTGATGCAAACCAAGGTGATAAGTTAATTGGTTGGGATACAGATGAGTTCCCTACAGATCTTTACTCTACTACATTAGCAATGTATGAAATCTTAAAAAATGGTGGCTTAGGAAAAGGCGGCCTGAACTTTGATGCAAAAGTAAGAAGAGGATCATTTGATGTAGAAGATTTATTCCATGCACATATAGCTGGAATGGATAGCTTTGCAATTGGCACATTAGTAGCTAATAAACTAATTGAAGATAAAGTATTTGAAAGCTTCATTGAAGATCGTTATAGCAGCTTTACTTATGGTATTGGTAAAGAAATCGTAGAGAATAAAGCAAGTTTCCATACGCTTGAAGCATATGCGTTAAATTTAGGTGATATCCAAAATAAATCTGGTCGTGAAGAACGTCTTAAATCAGTGCTAAACCAATATTTATTAGAAGCGATATCTGAATTCGCAACAGTTTAAAAATCTTTTGACCATAAAATGTGCTGGAAAATTCATGATTTCCAGCACATTTTTCTCATACGATACGATCAAAAACAATAAAAGGATGATTGTTATGAAATATGTAGTAGGTATTGATTTAGGTACAAGTGCCGTAAAAATTTTATTAGTTAACCAGTCTGGAGAGGTATGCCAAGAAGTATCTCGTGCCTATCCATTAATACAAGAGAAATCCGGGTATAGTGAACAAAATCCAGAGGAATGGGTTGAAAAAACAATCGATGGACTTGCCGAACTAGTTAGAGACTTTAATGGTCATCCGAATGATATACAAGGGATTAGCTTCTCAGGTCAGATGCATGGTCTAGTGCTATTGAATAAAGAAAATGAGAGCCTTCGTAATGCAATTTTATGGAATGACACAAGAACGACTAAGCAATGTGAAAAGATCAATGAAATAGTAGGCAAAGAACATTTACTTGAAATAACGAAAAATCCAGCACTTGAAGGATTTACTTTACCAAAGCTTTTATGGGTAAAGGAATTTGAACCGGAGATCTATCAACAGGCAGCAGTATTTTTGTTACCTAAAGACTATCTTCGTTTTCGTCTGACTGGAGAAATTCATACTGAATACTCGGATGCTGCTGGAACATTACTTTTAAACGTAAAAGATAAGCAGTGGAGTGAAGAATTATGTACTAAATTCGATATTCCTTTACATCTTTGTCCACCAATTGTCGAGTCTCATGATTGTGTTGGAACAATTACAAAAGAGGTTTCTAATTCGACAGGACTTAGTCGTGCAGTGAAAGTATTTGCAGGCGGGGCTGATAATGCATGTGGCGCAATTGGCTCAGGTATTTTAAAAGAAGGCAATACGCTATGTAGTATTGGTACCTCAGGAGTCGTCCTTTCTTATGAAGAACATGGAGAACACGACTTCAAAGGTAAAGTTCATTATTTTAACCATAGTAAAGAAGATTCTTTCTATTCTATGGGTGTAACGCTAGCCGCAGGATTTTCATTAAGCTGGTTTAAAGATACTTTTGCTGAGAGTGTGAATTTCGAGCAACTATTAGAGGATGTTGATAACGTTTCAATTGGATCAAATGGTTTAATGTTTACTCCGTATTTGGTTGGTGAAAGAACGCCACATGCGGATTCAGTTATTAGAGGATGTTTTATCGGGATGGATGCAGCACATAAGAGAAGTGACTTTGCAAGGGCCGTCATGGAAGGTATTACTTTTTCATTGAACGAGTCAATTGAAATTTTCCGAAATAACGGTAAAAAGATTGATTCGATTATTTCAATTGGTGGAGGTGCAAAAAATCCTACATGGCTTCAAATGCAAGCAGATATTTTTAATGCGACAATTATTAAGCTTTCAAGCGAGCAAGGTCCTGGGATGGGTGCGGCGATGCTTGCTGCTTATGGATGTAGTTGGTTTGATTCTTTAGAAGCTTGTGCAGAAGAGTTCATAAAGCCAATCACTTCATATAAACCAGTTAGTGAAAACGTTAAAAAGTATGAGAAGCTTTATTCAATTTATAAGCAAGTTTATTCCAGCACGAAGGAACTAAATAGAATGTTATCTGAATTTAGAAAGTAGCATAAAACGCTATAAATAGCACTAGAGGAGGAGTTTTACTTGAATTATCGAGAACTTGGTAATACAGGTTTAATGATTAGTGAGGTGAGTTTTGGAACTTGGGCAATTGGTGGAGCATGGGGAAAAACAGATGATACTGAAGCTTTAAAGTCCTTACAACACGCAATCGATCAAGGTGTAAATTTTTTTGATACTGCAGATGTTTATGGTGATGGTCATAGCGAAGAACTATTGGCTAAAGCTACAAAAGGACTTGAAGACAAGATTTATATTGGAACAAAGTTTTGCCGAAAAGGTGATATCCTTTCACCGGAAAATTACTCATATGAAGCGGTTAAGTCTTATTGCGAGGATAGCCTAAAACGCTTAAATCGAGATGTGATTGATTTATATCAAGTACATTGCCCAGCAACTGAAATTTTAAAGGATGGACAAGTCTTTGATGTACTTGACCGTTTAAAAAGTGAAGGGAAAATCCGCCATTACGGGGTTAGCGTTGAAACGGTTGAAGAAGGAATGATTTGTTTAGAAAACCCAAATGTGAAAAGCTTACAGGTTATCTTTAATATTTTTAGACAAAAGCCATTAGAAGTATTACTTCCCGAGGCTTATAAGCGTGGGGTTGGAGTTCTTGTAAGGCTACCGCTAGCCAGTGGACTCTTGTCTGGAAAGTATAAGGCTGATCATATTTTTGAAGAAGATGATCATCGAAACTTTAATGAAAATGGAGCGGCTTTTAATATCGGAGAAACATTTGCAGGCTTAGGCTTTAAAAAAGGAGTAGAATTGGCAAATCGAATTAACTGGATTGCTGAAGGAAGATCATCAATGGCAAGTGCGGCACTTAGATGGATTTTAGATCAAAAGGAAATTACATGTGTAATTCCTGGATTTAGAAACCAAGGCCAAGTGAATGCCAATTTAGAAGCAATGAATATACAATCTTTTTCGAAAGCTGAATTAGATCAATTAGAGCTATTCTATCAAAAGAATGTTTCTGACTTTATCAAAGGTGCTTACTAAAAAGTAATGTATTGAAAAAGTAATGTATTGGACTATATAGATGCATATGGAGGAGTTTAAAATGGCTAAAATTAGTAATCCAATTTTACCGGGATTTAATCCGGATCCAAGTATTTGCCGAGTAGGGGAAGATTATTACATTGCAGTTTCAACTTTTGAATGGTTTCCAGGAGTAGGAATCTATCACTCAAAGGATTTAAAGAATTGGCACTTAGCATCAAGACCTTTGAATCGTTTAAGCCAATTAAACATGACAGGTAATCCAGATTCGGGTGGAATTTGGGCTCCAGCGTTATCTTATCGTGACGGACAGTTTTGGTTAATTTACACTGATGTAAAGGTAGTTGAAGGTCAATGGAAAGATTGTCATAACTACCTCGCAACATGTGAAACGATTGACGGAGAATGGTCAGATCCAATTTACTTAAATAGTACTGGATTTGATCCGTCGCTATTCCATGATGAGGATGGAAAAAAATATTTAGTTAATATGGTTTGGGATCATCGCGTAGGAAATCATCATTTTTATGGCATTTCATTACAAGAATACAGTGTAGAAGAACAGAAACTGATCGGAAAAGCAGAGGTTATCTTTAAAGGAACTGATATTAAACTGACGGAAGCACCACATTTATATAAAATGAATGATTACTATTACTTATTAACGGCAGAAGGTGGTACGAAATATGATCACCAAGCTACAATTGCTAGGTCAAAACAGTTAAAGGGTCCATATGAAGTACACCCAGAAAATCCGTTAATTTCGTCGTTCCATGCGCCAAGAATTCCACTTCAAAAAGCAGGACATGCATCAATTGTTCAAACGCATACAGATGAATGGTTCCTAGTACATTTAACAGGACGACCATTACCAAGAGAAGGTCAACCGTTGTTAGATCCAAGAGGTTTCTGTCCTTTAGGAAGAGAAACTGCTATTCAAAGGCTTGAGTGGAAAAATGATTGGCCGTATGTTGTAGGAGGGAATAGTCCTTCACTTGAAATAGAGGGTCCAAAAATAGAAGAAGTAAAATGGGAAATTGATTACCCTGCGATGGATGACTTTAACTCAGAAATCTTAAACCCTCATTTTCAAAACTTGAGAATTCCATTAGGAGAGAATATCGTTTCACTAAAAGACAATCCAGGGCATCTACGTCTTTACGGAAGAGAATCCCTAACATCTAAGTTTACTCAGTCATTTATAGCAAGACGTTGGCAACATTTTAACTTTACTGCAGAAACAAAAGTAGCATTTAATCCAAATACATTCCATCAATCAGCTGGTTTAGTAAATTATTACAACACTCAAAACTGGACTTCATGTCAAATAACTTGGAATGAAGAAAAGGGTAGAATTCTTGAATTAGTAACATGTGATAATTTTAAGTTCGATCAACCTCTTCAAGGCAACGAAATTATCATTCCAGAACATGTTGAATATGTGTATCTTCGAGTAGATGTGAAAACGAATGTTTACGAGTATTCTTACTCATTTGATGGAAAGGAATGGACAGCAATACCTGTAGCACTTTATTCATATAAACTGTCTGATGATTATATTCAAGGCGGTGGATTCTTTACAGGTGCATTCGTTGGAATGCAATGTCAGGATACGACTGGCCAAGGGCTTCATGCGGACTTTGATTATTTTATTTACAAAAACTAATAAAAAAGTTCAACCAATTTTGGTTGAACTTTTTTAGTCTGAGACTTACTTTATTAATTCTCTGCTAACTTTTTCTTAAAGTTAGTACTAGTATTAGTATTTTCTTTCACTACAGGTTCCTCTGCAGCTGTTGAACGTTTGATAAAGAATGCAAGAACTAGTGCTACTGCGGCAACGAATACCGTCACATAAAATGAGAAGTTAATTCCCTCTAACATTGCCTTCATTGTTATCTCTTGCTTAATTTGAGCAAGCATTTCAGGTGTAGGCTTACTAGTCACATGCTTCATCGCTTCAGCAGCAAGTTCTTTAGCTTTTGATTCTGTACGATTCGACATTACTGTTACGAGTAAAGCAGTACCAATCGCACCAGATACTTGCTGTAAAGTATTATTCATCGCAGTACCATGTGGATAGAATCGTTTTGGTAATTGATTTAAACCATTTGTTGATACTGGCATCATTACCATCGACATACCAAACATACGTAATGAGTATAAAATAATAATATGCGTATAAGTTGTATCCATTGTTAATTTACTTAAAAAATAAGTAGTAACAGTCATAATCGCTAAACCAGTTACTGCAAGTATTCTTCCACCAATTTTATCGAATAATTTTCCCGTAATTGGCGACATAATTGCCATTAATAAAGCACCTGGTAACAGCATTAAGCCTGCATCAAAAGGTTTAATGCCTCGAAGCGTTTGAGTGTATATCGGTAAAAGCATCATTGCTGAGAACATAGCCATTGTAACTACAATTGAAATTGCTGATGATAAAGCAAACATAGGGTAGCGATAAATTCTAAAGTTAAGCATTGGCGTATCAAGTTTTAATTGACGTAAGATAAATAGTACTAATGAAATAACCCCTACAATTAAAGTAACGTAAGCTTCTGGACTATCCCATCCTTTTGTTCCTGCAGTACTAAAACCGTACAATAATCCACCGAAACCTATACTTGATAAAAGGACTGAGAATAGGTCGATCGTACTATTTGATTTCTCTTTTTTATCTTTAAGTAAGAAAAAGCCAATAATTAAAATCGTTAATGCAATCGGTGATACAACATGGAAAAGCATTCTCCAGTCATAATGTTCAATAATCCAACCAGATAATGTTGGTCCAATTGCTGGTGCACCCATCATTACTAAACCGAAGAAGCCCATTGCAGTTCCTCGTTTTTCAACAGGGAAGCTAGTTAGCATAACATTCATTAATAATGGCATTAAAATAGCCGAGCCCGAAGCTTGAATCATACGGCCCGCTAATAATAAAGGAAAAACATGTGCAAATCCTGCGGTTAAAGTACCGATATTAAATAAAAGTAGTGCAATTAAAAATAAGTGTCTAACAGAATACTTTTGGATTAAAAAAGCAGTAGTCGGAATTAAAATTCCATTAACTAGCATATATCCAGTAGAAAGCCATTGAACAGTCGAAGGCTCAACGTCCAAATCCTTCATAATGGAAGGTAAAGCAATATTAAGTAAAGTATTGTTTAAGAAAGCAATAAACGCCCCAATCATTAGGATTGTAATAATCCCATATGGTGGACGAATCGATTTATTCATGGAATGATCCATGATTCCCCCTCCTTTGTACATCTAGTTCAATTTTTTGAACTATGTTTCCATCTTCTATATAAGATAATATGATATACCATTCATTCATTAGATGCAATTATATTAACCATTAGAAATCTTTAATAATCTAATGAGATATTTACTAGTTAAAAATGTTAAAATAATGTACTATGTTTTTTAAGCAGTAATTAACTAGAACCAAGGTGATTATATGAATGATCGTAAACAGCATGTTGTAAAAATAGCTCATGAATTGTTTATTGAAAAAGGATTTCAAGCAACGTCTATTCAAGACATATTAGACTATAGCGGTATTTCTAAAGGTACATTTTATAATTATTTTTCGTCTAAAAGTGATTTAGTAGTCGCATTATTTAATATGATTTATAAAAAACTTGAACATGAAAGAAATGAGTTGTTGATCGGTCAGAGCCCTTCAGATATTGAAATTTTCATTAAACAAATAACATTATTAATGGAGGCAAATAGAGATAATAAATTGATTTCTCTATTTGAGGAAGTAATTTATATAAATGACTTAGATATTAAACAGTTCATAAGAGAAGGTAATTTTAAGACATTAAATTGGGTGTATACACGTTTTTTAGACATTTTTGGCAGTGAGAAGAAAGATTTTTTATTAGATAGTGCCATTATGTTTTTAGGAATTATACACCATAACGTGAGATACTATGACCTCGCCAAAGATATGAATATTAGTATGGATCAAGTTGTCCGATATAGTGTAAGACGTATTATTAAAATCGTTGAGGATGTTGAGGAATCTGGTGAGCAACTGTTCAATTTGGAATTATTAGATAGATGGCTACCAGTAAGAAAGACCGAAGAAAATCTTCAACAAAAGCTTTGTAGTATTATTTGTATAATGAAAAAATCAGTAATAAATAGTAATGAACAACAAAAGTACAATGAGTTACTAGATTTTTTACAAAACGAATTGTTGCAGTCAAAAACACCGCGAAAATATTTAATTGAGAGTGCTCTAGTATCGTTAAACGAAGGGAAGACGTTACTAGGAGAAAAAGAACTACAAAGGCTGAATGAACTGATCGACATTAATTTTATTCAACAGGTAAAATAGCCTAATTAATATGAAAAAAACCATTCTTTAGCTTTTATGCTTAGGATGGTTTTTTTTGTTTAAAGAATGATTAGTTCAAATGTTACTATAGCTAAAGTTGTTTTTACCCTTAAAATTCTTCAATGGGATAAGTTCAATACAACTTTCGTCTACTTTTATAAAGAAAAACCAGCTTAAAATCAGTATAAATGTCGTTATTATACTTTTTTTACCACTAATTGACAAAAAATTCTGAATTGGTGATATACTTTCTTTTATAAATGAAAAAGGAGGTAACATGTTTGTGAAATCTTTAAAATCAATAGTAGTTTGGGGATTAATTTCTATACTTGGAGCTTTCTGTTTTTCTGTATTAGCTTTAAAAAGAGGAGAAACAATAAATGCAATTTGGCTCCTCACAGCGGCAGTTTGTACATATGCAGTCGCTTATCGTTTTTATAGTAAGTTTATTGCAGAAAAAGTATTTAAACTTGACGAAGATCGTAAAACACCTGCCGAAATTAATAACGATGGTAAAGACTTTGTACCAACGAATAAGTGGGTATTATTTGGTCATCATTTTGCAGCGATAGCAGGGGCTGGACCACTGGTTGGACCAATTTTAGCTGCGCAAATGGGTTATTTGCCCGGAACGATTTGGATTATAGTAGGAGTTGTATTTGCTGGGGCAGTACAGGATTTTGTCATATTAGCTGCTTCGACACGTAGAAATGGTAAATCGCTTGGAGAAATGATTAAAGAAGAGATTGGTCCTATAACAGGGGTTATCGCTTTAATAGGTATTTTAGGAATTATGGTTATTTTATTAGCTGTATTAGCACTTGTTGTAGTTAAAGCGCTAGCAGGAAGTCCGTGGGGAATGTTTACGATCGCGGCAACTATTCCAATCGCGATTTTCATGGGTATTTATATGCGATATATTCGTCCAGGACGAGTAGGAGAAGGGTCTTTTATTGGTGTGATTTTATTACTTCTTTCATTATTTGCAGGACAATATGTAGCAGAAAGTCCAACATTAGCAGCAATGTTTACGTTTAAGGGAGAAACGATTGCTCTTATGTTAATTGGTTATGGGTTTATAGCCTCAGTACTTCCAGTTTGGCTATTATTAGCTCCACGTGACTATCTAAGCACATTTTTAAAGGTTGGTACGATTTTAGGTTTAGCAATTGGCATTATTATTGTAGCACCAGACTTGCAAATGCCGGCCGTTACAAAATTTATTGATGGAACAGGACCAGTATTTGCCGGAAATCTATTTCCATTTTTATTTATAACAATTGCTTGTGGATCTGTTTCTGGATTCCACTCATTAGTTGCTTCAGGCACTACCCCTAAAATGATTGAACGTGAAACGCATGCACGTGTTATTGGTTATGGTGCTATGTTAACGGAGTCTTTTGTAGCTGTAATGGCTATGATTGCTGCTTGTTTATTAACTCCAGGAGCATATTTTGCCATAAATAGCCCACCTGCCTTAATTGGAACTGACGTAAATCAAGTGGCTCAAGTAGTTTCAAGCTGGGGCTTTACAATAGCTCCGCATGATTTGACTGTCTTAGCCAAAGACGTAGGTGAACAAACAATTCTTTCTCGTACTGGTGGGGCACCAACTTTAGCAATCGGCATGGCAGCTCTCTTTTCTAAAGTAATCGGTGGCAAGGCATTAATGGCTTTTTGGTATCATTTTGCTATTCTATTTGAGGCGTTATTTATTTTAACAACAATTGATGCTGGAACTAGGATTGGACGTTATATGACGCAGGATATTTTAGGCAATGTGTATAAGCCATTTGGAAAGACGGATTCACTTCCTGCAAATTTAATTGCGACAGCTATTTGCGTTTTCGGCTGGGGATATTTCCTATATCAAGGAGTTATTGATCCGCTTGGAGGCATTAATACTTTATGGCCATTATTCGGTATCGCAAATCAAATGCTTGCAGCGATTGCATTATTGCTAGGCACCACTATCTTGTTGAAAATGGGGAAAAAGGCATATGCATGGATTACATTAGTGCCAACGATCTGGATATTAATCGTCACAATGACTGCCGGTTGGCAAAAGTTGTTTCATCCATTACCAAAAATAGGGTTTTTAGCGCATGCTAAAGTTTTTAAAGATGTAGATGCTGGCACAATCTTGGCTCCGGCAACTAGTAAAGCACAAATGAATCAAATTATTTTAAATGACTATATTGATGCAACGATTTGTGGATTATTTATGGTGATTGTGCTTTTAGTTCTAATTGCTTCGATTCGAAATTGGATAAATATATTGTCTAATAAACCAATAAAATTACATGAAACTCCGTACATTAAACGCGAAGAAAGTGAACCGAAAAATTATGCATTATAAGATGAAGGAGTTCAAAAAATATTATAAACAGTTTATTAGTTTATTAGTAGGTGTTCCAAGCTATGAGAAATATGTTGAACATATGAAAACACACCATCCTGATCAACCAATTCAATCTAGAAAAGAGTTCTTTATCGAAGCGCAAGAATCACGCTTTAATTCTAAAGGTGGTAAAGTTACTCGTTGTTGTTAATCGTGTAGATCGTAAAATTTCTTAGATAAAAGAAAATCCACAAGGTAAAGTCCTTGTGGATTTTTATGTTTTTGTATTATATTGGATCTTATTTTTTATCTCTACGATATAAATCCATCGTTTTATATCCAGCACCTAAGACCATTTTCATTTCTTCACGTCTTTTTGCTTTCGTTGCTTCTTGCTTAGCGCTATATATATGACGAGCCCAATCTTTACGATACCCAGGAGTTAAAGAATTATAGATTGTAAGTAATTCAGGAGAATCTTCTAAATCCTTTTCAACGTTTGGAATCATATCGATATAATCATCTACACATTGACTTGCTTTCGATGAGTTCGCAGCTTTTGTTTTTGATTCGTCTTTTAATCCAACAACCGTAAAGACGTCATCCAATCCAACCATACGAGCAAATTTAATTGTACTTGAACCAATATAGCCACTCTCATCAGCACCTAATCCTTCGAATAAATCATCACGATGAATATAAGTTGGATATACTTTGTTTCCTTTTTTAGGATAGGCAATAAAAATATAGCCATTTTTATCTAAATAATGATTCCGGATAATCTTTGTTACTAGTTCTTTAAGCGAGTCCATATCAAGTACAAAAGCAAATATAAGATCGTAAGGATGGTTTAGTAGATCCGTATCAAAATGTGGTAAATCTGCAAAATAATTTGCCTTACTTGGTTGATTTAAAACGGTAGCTTTTTTATACTTTTTTAAGTTTAGTTTTTCAACAATCGTTTTTGTCATCCCGATCCACCTTTAAAGTAGTATGTATAAGGTTATTATAAATCAAAATAAGTAAAAAAATAATAGAAGCCCAGTTAGAGCTTCTATTATTTATGAGACAGGAGAAGTGTAGGGGATAGAAATCACAAAGTCTATAGAGCTTCTTTAATCACTTTTTTATAATAAAGAACGGATAAAAGACCAAATACAGAGTATAAAACAGCATATAAAACCATTACGATAATCATTGGTGTCCATACTTCAGTACCGAATAAGAACCATCCAGATTGAACAGCAAAATAGCTATGAACGAGTCCGATTACTAGTGGAATACCGAAATTAAACAATTGCTTAGAACGTATGCCTCTTAATAAGTCTCTACGAGAGAAACCAAGTTTACGTAAAATTGTATAATTTGGTTTTTCGTCAACACTTTCATCCATTTGTTTAAAGTATAAAATACATCCTGATGTCATTAAGAACGTTAACCCTAAAAATCCGACGATGAACATAATAAGGCCCATATTTACTTTCTGACTTTTAACGATTTCAAGTCGTGAAGCATTAGGATAATTTTTATCAAATTGATGGTCCACATAAATATTATTTGCTTTTTCGATTAGTTTTTCATCACTTATATTGATTCCATTGTAAACAGTAGAATCTTTTTGAATTGATGAATCAAGATTCTGTTTTAACGATTTAAACACTTGATCGTCTACTATGACAGTAGGAAATCCTCCATTTGTGAAGTAGGAAGGTATAATCTTTTCGCGTTTTAAACCTAAATAGTTTAGTTTAAATTTTTTCTTGCTGTTAGTTAATTCAATATGCCCAGAATCCTTTAAGGTCATAAATTTTTGAAGCATATCATCGTAACCAGTAAATAACGCTTCATTTGAAGCAAGGTTTACTTTAACTGACTTCTCACTTACGACCGCAAGTGGGAACTTGTCTGCATCCTTCATCATGCCTTCTAACTCTTTATCTAGTATATTCTTTATATTTGCAGTAACTTGAATAACTTCGATGTGTTTTTCAGTATATTTAATACCATTTTCATTTAGCGCAGATGTGAAAGTTTGTAAATCCTTCTTATTATTTAAGAAAAAATTAGCAGGGACGTGGCTCTCAGCCGTCTTTTCTGCAGAATAATAAGATATATAGCTTAAAGATAGTAAGCCTATTGCTAGTGCTGAAACAGTTGTAATAATTGTTAGTAATAAAGCATTTGACTTCATTCTAAACATAATTGAAGATAAAGAAAGGACATCATTAATATTTAAATAGCCATTTTTCTTTTTGCGAACTATATTTAAAATAAAACGAACAGAGCTTTTATATACTAAATAGGTTCCAATAATAACTGAAGCTAAAATACAAATCATTACCGTAAACAGTTCAGTCATAGTAGTAAAATCACCATCAAATAGTTTTGATGATAAAAAATAACCTGAGATAATTAGTAAGATACCTAAAATTCCAATTGAAATCTCAAAAAAAGACATCTTTCTAAGCTTTCCTTCAGTCGAAGAGACCACTCGGAACAATGATAAAATAGTTTGTCTTTTAATAAATCCATAATTCATTAACATAATGAACGCGTAAATTACAACAAATACAATTAATGTCTGCACTAATGCTTGTGAAGAAAAATGTAAAGTAGCTATCGCTTTAACTCCTACGATTTTATATAAAATCATAATGATCAGCCTCGAAATAGAAAAACCTACTAATATACCAAGAACCAATGAACTGAAATAAAGAATACAATTTTCAACTGTTAAAATACCGAAGATCCTGTTTTTCGTCATTCCGATTAATTGAAACAAACCAATTTCTTTACTTCTTCTTTTTATGAAAATCATATTTGCATATAAAAGGAAAATCGAAACGATTGCGACAAGTAAAATCGACGCTGAGCGTATTGCAGCAGCTCCTTTGATTGAACCCTTTGTCGCTTCCATTGATGGGTCATACTGCAATGTAACAAAAGAGAAGTATAAGGCAGCACTAAATATTAAAGCAAAAACGTATAGATAATAGTTTTTTAAATTCTTTTTTAAATTTCGGAATATCAAATGATTAATGCTCATGGTGAACACCACCTAATACACCTTGAGTTTTCATGATATCTTTAAAGAAATTCTGTCTCGTTTCATCACCTTTGTGTAGTTGTGAATAGATTTGTCCATCTTTAATAAAGACAACTCGATTGCAAAAGCTTGCTGCTACTGGATCATGTGTAACCATTACAATTGTCGCGTTTCTTTTCTCATTTAGTTCACTTAGTTTATTTAATAAATCCGAAGCAGATTTTGAATCCAATGCACCTGTAGGTTCATCGGCAAAAATAATACTAGGTTCATGAATAAATGCTCTAGCGGCTGAAGTACGCTGTTTTTGTCCCCCAGAGATTTCGTTAGGATACTTATCTTTTAATTCATAAATACCAAGCTCTTTAGCAATTACATCAAACTTTTGATTGGCTTCACTTGGTGACGTTTTTGTTATTGATAAAGGTAGAAGAATATTTTCTTTTACAGTTAATGTGTCTAGTAAGTTGTATTCCTGGAAAATAAAGCCTAAATAGTATTTACGAAATTCTGCTAATTGTTTTTCTCTCATATCCGTTATATCTTTACCTTCAATCGCAATCGTTCCACTATTAATCTTATCAATCGAGGAAAGGACGTTTAGTAATGTTGTTTTACCAGATCCAGATGGACCCATGATACTAACAAATTCACCTTTTTCGATGTTTATATTAATGCCACTTAACACTTCTTGTTTATTAAATTTATTTCCGTAACTTTTATGAATTTTATTTGCTTCTAAAATAGTCAATTCATACACTCCCTTATTTTCATTCGATAAAATTAGTATAAATGGTTACCAAGACCGTTTCCTTTGATTAACCGAACAATAAACAAAAGCATGTGACAATTTTGTCACATGCTTGTTATTTTTACAAATTCATTTCGTTTAGGGAAGGTTAGCGTGAAAATTGAACCTTTATCTAACTCAGACTTTACTTGGAAAGTAATATGAAGGGACTGGGCAGCCTTCTTTGCTAAATATAACCCCATTCCAGTTGATGCATTGTCTTGATGCTGAATCGTAGAAGTAAATCCTTTTTCGAAGATTCGCGGTAAATCTTTTGAATGAATACCACGACCAAAGTCTTCAATTTCAAGAATCACTTGCTCATTTTTTTGCTTACTTATAATCCGAATGTCTGAGGATGCACTATATTTCACTGCATTTGTTAATAGCTGTCGTAGTATATATGAAAGCCATTTAGCATCACTGAATACTTCTAGTTCCTCTAATTCAATATCAAATCCTATGCCTTTATGAATACACCATGATTGCAAAGTTTTAATCTCTGGATAAATGACATCTTCAAGCTGAATTTTTTCTATGTAAAGATCATTTTCAATGAAAGGTATTCTTTTTTGGTGAAGCTGCTGATCTAGCAATAGGTGAATACGGAGCCATTCATATGTTAAATTTGATTTCAACTTTTCATCCTTCATACGATCAATCATTAAGTGCATTGCTGTTAAAGGTGTTTTTACTTCATGGATCCATGATAGGAGCTCATCTTTTTCTTGCTCTAAATAAGTTTGATTCTGAATCGCTATTTTCTTTAATAAGCTCGTTTGATTCGTTAAGCTGTTTTCAACAATTTCTTCAAATGGACTATTTGAATCTTCAATTCCCGTCAAATCAAGGTTATCTTCACGTTCGATAAGGCTTTTATAAAATTTTATTTCTTTAGGATATCGAACGACTAAAAAAATGATAAATAATAATAGTGATAGAAAGACAATGTAAAGTAATGATTTTAAAGGAATTGACGAATCAATAAATGAAACAAATATTATGAGTACTTGTGTTAGTAGAAAAAAAAGAATCCAACTAAATCGCTCAATTAGAAATGTTTTAATCATTTAGAGCTCCTCTTCTAAAGCAATATATCCTTGACCTACCTTTGTTTCAATAAATTGTCCTAATCCTATTTCATCTAGTCTTTTACGCAATCGATTTACGTTTACTGTTAAGGTGTTATCACTAATAAATCGTTTATCATCCCAAAGGGCATTTATTAAATCCTCACGACTTACAATTTTATTTTTTTGATCAATTAGCAGTTTTAAAATATAGATCTCATTCTTTGTAAGTTCAATTGCACCATTTTCATTTGATACAGTATTTTTTTCATAGTCCACGGTTGCACCACACCAAGTTTTAAGTGCAATTTTTTCGGTATTGTAATTATATACGCGTCTAAGAGTAGCCTGGATTTTCGCAATTAGCACATCAAAGTGGAATGGCTTTTGTATAAAATCATCTGCTCCAAGCTGCATCGACATGACCATATCTGAAGGGTGATCTCTTGAAGATAAAAAGATAATTGGTACGTTTGAATGGGAACGAATCATACGACACCAGTGAAAACCATCGTATTTTGGTAGTTGTATATCAATGATGACTAAATCTGGTTTTATCTCTGTAAATTCTTGAATTACCTTACTAAAGTCTGTTATCCCATATACCTCATAGGACCATCCTGATAAGCGATCTTTAATCTCAGTGAATAGAGAAGAATCATCTTCAATGAGTAATAGTTTAAACAAATGGTTTCACCACACTTTTTATTTACTTTCCATTAATTGTAAAATAAAAACAAATTAAGTGCCATAAACGAATATAGTATTTACCTGAATAAAAAAAGGACACTGTATTTAATACAGTGCACTTTAAAGTGATTTTTTTATCGATTATCAATCTTCTCAGGATATAAATCATGGTTCATCATACGATGTTCAGCCATTTTTTCGTATTTTGTACCTGGTCGACCATAGTTGCAATATGGATCAATTGAAATTCCACCACGTGGAGTGAATTTTCCCCAAACTTCAATATATCGAGGATCCATTAATTTAATTAGATCATCCATAATGATATTCATGCAATCCTCATGGAAGTCACCATGATTACGGAAGCTAAAGAAGTATAGTTTTAATGATTTACTTTCAACCATTTTCTTCTCAGGTATATAGCTTATATAAATTGTCGCAAAGTCAGGTTGACCAGTTTTTGGACAAAGTGAAGTAAATTCAGGGAAATTAAATTTTACGAAATAATCACGATTTGGGTGAGTATTATCGAATGTTTCTAATATTCCTGGATCATATTCAAATAAATATTTTGTGTTGTTGCTGCCAAGTAATGATACATCTTCTAGTGAACCTTGTGATCTTCCTACCATTTTGGTTAAACTCCTCTCTTATTTCCCCAAACAAATGCATGTAATTGAGGTAAAACTTTTACATTTTTAAAGACTTTTGATTTCATTGCTTCATCTATAAGCCATTCGTAACGATTTAACATGTATTGTAATAAAGTGCCATCATCCGCATTTAGCCAACTATTTCCGACTTGTAAAAAGAACGGAACATGTGGGAATTTTTGATGAACAGTTTCTGCATAAGCTAAATCTTTTTCATCAAAAATAACAACTTTTAAGCAAAACTTTGGGTGATTTTCTAAATTTTGAATAATGCTACCTAGCATATCAAAATCAGTATTCATGCCACTGCTAGGCGGTTTAGGCGATAAAGTAACTTCATCAATAAAAGGTAACCATGGTTGCCACTTACTACCTTGAGTTTCAAGAGCTAAAGTCATATTCTTTTCCTTTAAAAACTCAACTACAGGGCCTAAAGATGGAAGTAAGGCAGGGTTTCCACCAGAAATCGTAATATGGGAGAATGTATCGCCGCCTAAACTCACTAAATTCTCCCAAACTTCTTCTGCGGTCATCCATTTTATATTTTCTTTTTCACTACCATCCCATGTGAATGAAGAATCGCACCAACTACAAGAATAATCGCAACCCGCAGTACGAATAAACATCGTTTTTTGACCGATTGCCATACCTTCACCTTGTACAGTAGGTCCAAATATTTCAAGTACAGGAATTTTACTCATTGATCATCCACTCCCTACGAGCTTCTGCGTAGCAAGTAGGTGTTTCATATAAACGAACAAACTCTACTCGAATATCTTGTGCAGGATTTGTATGATCTTTTAGTGCATTTTCCATTTGCTCATAAATCCAAACAACCATATTTTCAGCTGTTGTATTCATTAGAGGTAGCATCTCATTTAAATAACGGTGATCTAAATAGATTTCAATTTTTTCTTTCCAAATCTGCTTAATATCACCAAAATCGATTACTAAGCCGATCTCATCAACAAAACCACTGATTCCAAAAATAACTTTATAAGTGTGGCCATGTAAATTCTTACATTTACCTTCATAGCAGTGTAAGTGATGTGCAGCATCAAAGGTAAATTCTTTATTAACAAGAACACGTTTATGGTGATATTTTAAGTCTTCTTTTTTAATATGCTCATCAATTTTATGAAGTCTTTCTACGATGCGAAAATCAAACATGCTTTGTCGCTCCCTTCGATTGTAGGTAACGATCTAAACCAGCCTGACGAAGCTCACATGCCGGACATTCTCCGCAACCATCAGAAATAATGCCGTTATAGCAAGTTAATGTTTTATTTTTAACGTATTCAAATGCGCCTAAATCATCAGCTAATTTCCATGTGTCAGCTTTATCAATCCACATAAGTGGAGTATGAATAACAAATGGATAATCCATTGATAGATTAAGAGTTACATTTAATGATTTAACAAAGATATCTCGGCAGTCAGGGTATCCGCTAAAATCAGTCTCACAAACACCAGTAATAATGTGTTTTGCTCCTTTTTGTTTAGCAAGTACTGCTGCAAAAGATAGGAATAATAAGTTACGTCCATCGACGAATGTAGAAGGTAATTCGCCTTCTTCGTGAGTTATATCAATATCTGATCTCGTTAAAGCATTTGGTGCAAGCTGATTTAACAAGGACATATCAAGGATATGGTGAGGAATATTTAATTCCTTACAAATATCTGCAGCTACATCTAATTCTAGTTTATGGCGCTGATTGTAATTAAACGTAACAGCTTCAACTTCACCAAATTGTTGCATAGCCCAGAATAAACAAGTAGTACTGTCTTGGCCACCGCTAAATACAACGATTGCTTTTTCATTTTTCATATTTCTTCTCTCCTTTACATGTTTAAAAAGAAGAGGGCATCCCGAATAACAAAAATAAAAACAATACGACAAATATTGTTTTTCGCCTTATTTTTTTGTAGAGGGGAGTTTGCGACCTCTACCATAAGTAATAAAACTTATGGATTTTTTATTAAATTTTCTATCTATTAAATTGTACTAGAGAAGTACAATCATAATTCCCATTATAATCGTTTCATGTTAAAAGAACAAAAACTTTTGTAAGAAAGTAAAAAATTACATATAGAGGGAGTGTAATTGTTGTATTGATTAGTAAATTAGTCAATTTAATTTGAATAAATTCATAATCCTTATGTCGGAGCTTGTATTTTATTATCCATTGGTTTTTTCGTTACTTTGGATTGCCTGATCATGTCTTTTTTTTCGATATCGAGTAAAAGGAAAAGAGGTAAATTTTGAAGGAATTATTGGCTATTAATTGGCACATTGATATCAGTCGAAGAGATAATTGAATATTTAGGAGAACTAGATTATTTCATTAAAGAAAATAGAGGGAATGCAAAGGATCTACAAATACTTGCTATGCATCAATATGAGCATATATTGTATTGTTTTGAGTATTACTTTAGCGAATAAATCTGCAATGTAACGTATTTATTATTTTCTACATAGCGGGGTATAACGGGAAACCCAAGATTTTGACAATTATGATACTACTACTTAGTAGATTACAAAAGATCTTTTATTATTGAGGCTATAAAAAGAAACCAACAGAATGCTGGGGAAAATTATGACTGTCCAGGGGACCTAAAAGGAATTTAGAATCAAAGAATTTGTTGAGAGGTGGACAGAGGTAATCATGCGATATTGGCAATTATTATTGGACTTTCGACATAGAAGAATTCTGCCAATCTAACTTTAGTGGTTTGGAGATATTGTAATTGTAATAGCTTTTTTCATTAGTTCGCTAATAAACGGCAATATTCGATATATAAATATAGTAAAGTCCAGTAGTCTTGTTATGGAGAAGGTCTTATTTAAAAAAGTAAACAACAAAAGAGGATCTATTAAGTTTAAAGCTTATGTCTGAAGAGGATTACAATTTATTACAGGATTCAAAATTATAATCTTTGAAAATAATCCTATTCAAGACTTAATTAATCATAGTAAAAATAAGTAATCCACATGTGGATATTTTTAATTAAAGGACTTATCCACATACAGACAGGTAGAAGCCATCTGACTGTTTTTTAATTTTTAGAGGAAAACCGATCTAAAGAGTGTTGTACACAGATTTGTACACAAGAATACATTTTGTAAACAAATGTACACGATAAAGTATACTTGTACACAAAAACGTAAACCTTTATTCACAGGTAGGAAACAGTTATCCTGAAATTAATTCTAGAAAGAAAAAGGGGATGTATACACTTTTGTATACAAGTAAACATTTTTGTAAACATTTGTATACATTTTTGTACACATGTATACAGAATTGTATACATGTTTATGTGTTTACAATTTTGTATACAAGATGACAAGTTAGTTACATTTTTATAATAGTTCAGTATGGGACATTGACCGGATGGCTAAAGTCAGATAATCTAATATCAGAATTATCTATTAATATGTAAACCTATTAACGAAAGGGATGATTTAGGTGGTAAATGCTCGTATAGCTGCTATTGATGTAGGAAACGATTCACTCAAAGGAATTTTTGGGAAGATGGAATCTGAGATTAATATTCCTAATATTATTGCAAGGGATACAGAAGATCGTCCAATCATTGGGATAGAAGAATTAGACAACCAAGATCCAGTTGATGGAATACATATTCGCGTTCACTCCCCTACCTTAAAAGAGAATAACACTGTTTATCGTGTAGGAAATTTAGCAACTAAAAGTGGTAATGCAACAGAACTAGATCCTGGGAGTAATAAGTCTGAAGAGGATCAAACACTTATTATGTTATTTGCAGCTTTAGCGTTAGATGCAGCGAGAGAAGAAAATAAACAGATTGTAAAGAACTCTAATAATGTAATCGAGGCAACATACGTATTAGGAACTGGTCTTCCGCTTAGAGAAGTAAAGGAAGGAAAGGACGTAGGTTATCGCTCACGATTACTAGGCTCAGTTCACCAAGTAGAGTTTTTAGTAACACCAAGGCATCAAGGATTAAAAGTTAATATTAAGTTTGAAGAAGTTAAAGTTTATCCTGAAGGATTTGCTGCTTTTATTAACTTAGTTATGGACAATCATTTAAACATAATTAATAAAGAGCTTATAGATAAAAAAATCCTTATTCAAGACATCGGAGGGTTATCAACTGATATTGCGGTCATTAGGAATCGAAAGGTAGATGACGATAAAGCTCAAGGTTTTAATCTTGGCGTGGCGGAATCCCTAGAAGCAATTCGTGAAGAGATACGTTCTAGACATGGAGTTGAACTTGATAGCCGAAGAGATGTTGTAGAGATCATTACTAAGAAAAGTGATCGAAATCATATAATGGTTAAAGGTAGTCGGACAAGCGTTCATGATATTGTAGACCGAATTCTATTAGAATTAGCAAAAAAACAATATCGCCATTTAAGAAATATTTGGCAGAAGAACTCTCAAACTGAAATATGCTATTTCATTGGTGGAGGATCGCTAATCTTAAAAGAATATCTTAAGACACTTAATAATAACCTAGATGGCTATAATATTGATTTCTTTGAGGATGAGAAGGAAAGTATCTGGATGATGGCGAATGCTTATTATAAGCTAATCGCTGATTTCGAAATAAAAAGAGTAAGAGAATCTAGAAGAGAAACACAACAAACTCAAAGAGAAGAACAAAAAATGTCTAAAGCAAAATAAGGTGATTCCATGAAGGAAAAAGAATTGACGAGGGGACAACCTATTACATTTCGTATCCCTTCCGACACGCCTGATCAGATTATAAAACATTTGCAACAGCTTAAACAAAGCGAAAGGCGAAACTTTTCAAGTAAGATTGCTGAGTACGTAATAAGCGGGGTTAATGACTCATTATCAAAGCAAAGGCAAACAATAACGATTCCACTTCCGAAAAGCCTAGATAAAGCTCAAAGAGATTGGTTAAAACATGAACATTCTGAGGCACTATTAGGTAGTATTGTGTACCAACTATTATCGAACCCAATTCGAACTGCTTCTCTTATTACATCGCTAAATAGTAATAGTCTAGCGATTGAAGAAGCTCTATATCTTCAAGAAGAAATGAATGAGCTAGAGCCAGAATTGGAACCAGTTCAGACAAGCGAACGGAATGTACCGAGTTTGGATACTATTAGAAGAAAATCCGACCGTGATGATGATTTAGATAACTTTAATTGGGAAGCTGCAAGCAAAGGCGAAATCTCTGCAGCTAAAGAAGAAATTGAAGAGGAAGATATGGATAGTCTACTCGGAGATTTTCTTGCACAAATGAATAAGTAAAAAAGAAAAATGGGACCGAATACCATATAGTTCGGTCCCGTTTTTCTAGTTATTGAATATCATTTTGAGAGATTTGTGAAAGTGCTTCGCCAGCACTCTCATCAGACTGCTCATGTACTGCTAAGTCACCCAGTGAAAGCATTCCAACGAGGTTCCCATTTTCTACGACCGGTAATCTTCTTATTTGATGCTGCGCCATTAAATTTGATGCTTCTTGAAGACTAGCATTGCAATCAATCGTCACAATATTATTAGACATTACTTGGGAAGCATTCGCGTTTCCACCTTGACTAATACCACGTAAAGCTAAATCTCGGTCTGTAATCATTCCAACAACTTGACCATTTTCAACAACTGGGATTGCACCAACATTTAAAGATTCCATTTTACTTGCAACTGATTGTAAAGAATCTTGATTTGAACAACATTCAACACTACTCGACATAACGTCTTTTACTCTCATAAAAACACCTCCATTAAAATAACAAAGATAGTACTTGAAATATCTTTGTTTGTATAAAAGGTCCAAAAATATTGATTTCAGACTGATTGCTAGCGCTTTGCTTGCAGTCTAAAATATTATTTGGAATATCTATTTAATTATTCGGAGCATTAGCAGATTTATGTTGCATAATGTATCTTTACGAGTTTAGGGTAAGAAAATATTTTTATGCTGATTGGAATGATCTTCTTTTAAGGAATTCAGGTAAAATGATACCGATTAAAATTAAAATGATACCAAAATATTGTGGTGCACCAACCGTTTCCTTTAATACAATCGCTGACATTAATGTAGCAGTCGGTAACTCTGCTGCCCCTAAAATAGAAGCAAGACCAGAACCTGTTAAAGGAACCCCTTTTGAAAACATTAAAGTAGAGAAAAATGGACCTAGAAAGCCAAGAATCAAGCCATACTTTATTGATAGTTCCGCAAATAAGTGCCAATTTGTGAAAAATGTAGGCGGGAGGAAAATCGCACAAATTATAAAACCACCTGTTATCATCAATGCCGTTTTTGTTATTGGGTTGGCTTTTAAAGCGATTCTACCGCTAAGTAATATAAAAGTACTGTACGAAACCGCGGACAACGACCCAAATAAAACTCCTAACCAATTCATTGAGCCAATTCCATTGGTTAAAACATTTGTCGCAAAGATCGTTCCAATAACGAGTGGAATCAATGAGAGTAATTTACTTTTTTCTGGAAGTTTTCGATTGACTACTGATTCTAATAAAACGCCAATCCAAGTGAACTGGAACAACAGCACAATTGCTAATGATGCAGTAATATATTGCAAAGCCAAATAATAAAACATCCCTGTTAAGCCAGTGGAAGACCCTAATACAACAAGTAATAAAACATCCTTCTTTGTAGGCTTTAAATATTGTTCGTTATTTAACTTAACGGATCTACTTTTATTGACAAATACGATGGACCATAACAAAATTGCCCCAACAAACATTTGAATACCGACTACATCATTTACAATAAAACCATCACCATAAGCCAATTTTACAAAGGTAGACAAAACGCCATAACAAACTGAACCGATAATGATATATAGAATACCTTTCAAAATAACACCCCGTTTTAATAAAAAGAAGTAAAGAGGGAATACCTCTTTACTTATATCTAATTTCATATTTTGTTGTCTCACCTGAGTGAGATATTTCTCCGGTAATACTCCATCCAGAGCCACTCAAACGCCTTGCGCATTGTCTAGCTCCAGGCGTTAGCCCCTCGAGGTCATAAGCCAAAGCTCAATAAAGGTAAAAACCAACCTTTATCGTTCTTCGTCTTATGCTTGTCGGGGCTGATCAAACGCCTTGCGCATTTCGTATTACATTCCTTCTAAAATGCCCTTAACTAAGTTAACGAATTTCGTTCTAACCATGCTTGCTACTTCAATTACTTCTTCGTGGTTTAATGGTTGGTCTAGGATGCCACAAGCCATGTTTGTTAGGCAAGAGATACCTAAAACTTTCATACTTCCGTGAACAGCTACGATAGCTTCAGGAACCGTTGACATCCCAACAGAATCAGCACCAAGTGTACGGATCATACGGATTTCAGCAGGAGTTTCGTATGAAGGGCCACTCCACCAAGCATATACACCTTGTTGTAATTTAAGATCTTGTTTCGCAGCAACATCTAAAGCAAGGCTACGTAATTCTTTATTATATACTTCAGAAACGTCAGGGAAGCGAGTACCTAGTTCTGGGTTATTTGGTCCAATTAAAGGATTTGTTCCTACTAAATTAATATGATCAGTAATTAACATTAAATCGCCTGGATTAAAGCTTGTATTAACAGCGCCACAAGCATTTGTTACGATTAATTTTTCTACTCCAAGTGCTTTCATTACACGCACAGGGAACGTTACCTCATCTAAAGTAAAGCCTTCATAATAGTGGAAACGGCCTTTCATTGCAACCACAGCTTGGCCTTTTAATTCACCGATTACTAATTCATTTGCGTGTCCAACTGCTTCGGACTTTGCAAAGTGAGGAATTTCACTGTAAGGAATTACAACAGAGTTTTCGATTTCATCTGCAAGAGTACCTAAGCCAGAACCTAATATTAACCCAACCGTTGGACGGTAGTTTGTTTTACTTAATATAAAATCTCTTGTTTCTAAAATATGTTCAGTTTTATGCATTTATTTTTCCTCCTAAAATGAGCGATAGGGATTGTAATAAGAAATCTAATAAATAATAATGCTTTCACTATAAGTCTAATGGATAATTCCTTACTTGTAAACAGACTAAAAACCATTTTGGTAAAAAGTTTATTCTTTTCCACTGAAAATGCTGTAAATATAGTGTATAAATAGCTATACTTAATTCATAAAATATAAAAAGCTAAATGAATGTAAAATAAGATTAGAGTTTTGGAGGAGTCAATGATCAGGCAATTTATAGGCTATCAGTCGCCTAAAATCAAAAGTTTAAAGCTTTTATATAGCTTAATAAGAAAATTAGGGCCAATTAAAGTTAGTACATTAACTGAAATGACAGGGTATAAGCATACTACTTGTGTTCGGTTATTAGATGAATTAGTACAAGAAGGACTTATATACGATAGTGGTGTAGGGGTTTCAAGCGGTGGAAGAAGACCGGCAATGTATGTGATTAACCCAACTGCATTCTACTTAATCGGTGTCGAAATCACGAATTTATATACAACGGTACTACTGCTTGACTTAAATCTAACAATTGTCGAATCAAAAAAATTAAAAATGAGCAACGTGAGTACTGGAGAATATACTTTAAATTTTGTAACAAAAAGTGTAAGTGAATTATTAGATCAAAATAAAGTTAATAGAGAACTATTATTAGGTATTGGTATTGGAGTATTGGACCCAATTGATCAAGCAAAGGGTGTAATGATTAAATCGGGATCATTTTTAGCAGATGGATGGGACGATTTAAATATTGTTAAGCACTTAGAAGAAGCTAATCAGTGCCCAGTATTTCTAAATAACGGCACAAATTTAGCTGCCTTAGCAGAGTATAGACTAAATTTCAGTAAAGAAAACGAAAATATTGTTTTTGTTTCGAGTGATATGGGGATACGTTGTGGAATTATTCAACAAGGTAAATTAATAAGCAATAAGAACGAAATGGACGATGCTTTTGGACATATGATCGTTGATATTCATGGAAAACTTTGTTCATGTGGTTCATATGGTTGTCTACAAGCGTACAGTAGTTTACCTGCGATTCGAGAAGAGGTTATCAAACGTGTTAAGCGCGGTGAGATTACTTCTTTGATGAGTGAATTAAACGATGTCGAAAATATTAGCTACCATCAAATTCTTGAAGCTTTAGAGAAGAAAGACCCACTTTGTTTAGAAGTCATAAAAGAGGCGGCTAATTACTTTGGAATTGGATTGACTAATCTTATTTATATCGTACGTCCTGATATTGTAATTTGTGGAGGTACATTGGTACCTAAGCCATTATTCTTTGATGTAGCATGCGAAACAGCACAAGGAAGATTGAAGAATTATCCAAACAGTCCTGTTCAAATCATTAAATCATCAACAGCGTATAATATCGTTGCACAAGGAGCGGGTTGTATTGTATTTGATTACTTCACAGAGGAAACAATGTAATAAAAGCTAAAAACCGTTAATGCTCTACCTGGGGACAGATAGAGGTTAACGGTTTTTTTAACAATTTTTTTATTTTTTGTTTATAGATGGTGATAAAAGTGTGTAAATTTTTAGTTAATTAAACTGTTCATTCTTAAAAAAATTGCGTTATTAGACTAGTAAATTGATTAACGATTTCCATGGAAATGAATAAGAAGTGAGAACGTTTACAAAAAAACGCTTGCAATCCTGTACGTACAAGAATATACTTATCTTGTACGTACAGGATGAATTTAAAAATTATAAAATAAATAATAGATTGCTCAAGGAGGGGATATCATGAGCCGATTTAGTGATGAAGCAAAACAATTACTTCAATACATTGGTGGTAAAGAAAACATCGCTACAGTAACTCATTGTGCAACACGAATGCGTTTTGTGCTGAAAGATGTTAAAAAAGCTGATGAAAAAATGATTCAAGAAATTAAAATTGTTAAAGGTACATTTACGCAAGCCGGGCAATTTCAAGTAATAATCGGTAATGAAGTATCTATTTTTTATAATGATTTTGTAAAATTAGCTGGGGTAGAGGAAACTTCAAAAGATGAAGCTAAAATAGCTGCAAGGCAAAATATGACATGGATTCAAAGAATACTTGCTCACTTAGCGGAAATCTTTTCACCATTAATTCCAGCCATCGTTGTAGGGGGACTAATCTTAGGGTTCCGTAACATAATTGGGGATATTAAACTACTAGATCATGGCACAAAGACGCTTGTCGAATCCTCTCAATTTTGGGCAGGTACACATTCTTTTTTATGGTTGATCGGTGAAGCCATTTTTCATTTCTTACCAGTAGGTATTACATGGTCAATTACAAAGAAAATGGGTACGACTCAAATTCTGGGGATTGTTTTAGGTATTACACTTGTTTCACCACAATTACTAAATGCATACGCAGTAGCAGGAGGGGCTGTACCGCCAGTTTGGGATTTTGGTTTTGCTAAAATCGATATGATTGGTTATCAAGCCCAAGTTATTCCAGCTATTTTAGCCGGTTTCACTTTAGCAATATTAGAAACAAACATTCGAAAAATCGTTCCAAGTGCAATTTCAATGATTGTGGTACCGTTCTTTGCACTAGTACCAACGGTTTTAATTGCACATGTAGTATTAGGTCCGATCGGTTGGAAAATCGGCTCCGTTATCTCACATTTAGTTTATTCAGGATTAACGTCTTCATTTGGATGGCTATTTGCCTTAGTTTTTGGATTCTTCTATGCACCACTAGTTATAACTGGATTGCATCATATGACTAATGCAATCGATCTTCAACTAATGAGTCAGCTTCACGGAACAAATTTGTGGCCGATGATCGCTTTATCGAATATCGCACAAGGCTCAGCTGTTTTAGCAATCATTTATTTGAATAGAAAGAATGAAGAAGAAAAGCAAGTATCAATTCCTGCTGCTATCTCTTGTTTCTTAGGGGTAACAGAGCCAGCAATGTTTGGTATTAACTTAAAGTATGCTTATCCATTCCTAGCTGCCATGATTGGCTCTGGTATAGCTGCTATTGTTTCAGTTGGTACAGGTGTAATGGCGAATTCAATTGGTGTTGGGGGTCTTCCTGCAATTTTATCTATTCAGCCTAAACATATTGGAATGTTCTCAATCGCTATGCTAGTTGCAGTCGTTGTCCCATTCATTTTAACGATTATCTTTAACAAGAAAAAACTGCTAGTGAAAAACTCATAATTATTTAAGGGGAAGGAAATCTATTTTCCTTCCTTTCGAATTTATTTATAAATCAAGGAGATTATCAAAATGAAGGATTTTAAGAACAGTGTCGTATACCAAATTTATCCTAAGTCTTTTTATGATTCGAACGGAGATGGTTTTGGAGACTTAAGAGGAGTTACAAAAAAGCTTGATTATTTAAAAGAATTAGGTGTTGACTACATTTGGCTTACTCCATTTTATGTATCTCCTCAAAATGATAATGGTTATGATGTCGCAGATTATCGAAAGATTGATCCAGCATACGGAACAATGGAAGATTTTGATGAATTGGTGAAGACTGCAAAACGTTGTGATATAGAAATAATGCTGGATATGGTTTTTAATCATACATCATCAGAACATGAGTGGTTTAAGAAAGCTCTTGATGGAGATGAAAAATATAAAAATTACTATATTTTTAGGGAAGAAAAGGACGGAAAAGAGCCAACGAATTGGATCTCCAAATTTGGTGGTTCAACTTGGGAAAAAATTGAGAATTCGAATGAATATTATCTGCATCTATTCGATAAAACCCAACCAGATTTAAACTGGGAAAATAGTGAGGTACAAAACGAAATATTCGATATCGTTAATTTCTGGATTGAAAAAGGAGTAAAAGGGTTTCGTTTGGATGTAATTAATCTGATTTCTAAGCCAGAAGTTATGGTTGATGACGAAACAGGTGACGGCAGAAAATACTATACAGACGGACCTAGAATTCATAAGTATTTAAAGAAATTGAATAAAGAGACGTTTGGTAAGAGTGAAGAAATCATTACTGTTGGTGAAATGTCTTCAACTTCAATCGACCATTGTATTCGATACTCAAATCCGTCTGAGAATGAGTTATCGATGGTTTTTAGCTTCCATCATCTAAAAATTGACTATAAAGATGGGCAAAAATGGTCATTAATGGATTTTGATTTTATGTCACTTAAGTCAATTCTGGATCAGTGGCAAAAAGGTATGCAATCAGGAAATGGATGGAACGCCTTATTTTGGTGTAACCATGACCAACCGCGCATTGTTTCACGAATTGGAAACGATCAAAAATATCATAAAGAATCAGCCAAAATGCTTGCTACTTCAATGCATTTATTAAGGGGAACTCCATATATTTACCAGGGTGAAGAAATTGGAATGCCTAATCCTAAATTTGATGCAATTGAAGACTATCGAGATGTAGAAAGCTTAAATTATTATAAGATATTAAAAGAAAATGGGGTTCCAGAAAGAGAAATAATAGCCATTTTAAAGAGCAAATCAAGGGATAATTCTCGTACACCTATGCAATGGAATGATTCAATACATGCAGGATTCACAACTGGAACACCTTGGATTTCAACAGGAAAAGATTACGAACTAGTAAATGTCGAAAGGTCTCTAGCTGATGAAGATTCAGTGTTTCATCATTATAAAAAACTAATTAATTTAAGAAAAGAATTCGACATTATTTCGACAGGTACGTATGATTCTTTATTACTAAATCATGAGCAAATTTTTGCATATACTCGTAAACTGGGTAATCAAATGTTGTTAGTAGTTAATAATTTTTATGGCGAGGATACTCTTTTTAAATTACCAGAAGATATTGCTATTGGAGAGTATAACAAGCAGATATTAATTTCAAATTATAATGATTCTAGTCAGGAATTAACCGAATTTACGTTGCGTCCATATGAGTCTATTTGTTACCTTCTTGAGAAAAATGTGAGAATATAATAAAATTTTTCTAGGTGATGAAAATGAACGCAAAGTATATTTCAATCTACCATAAGTTAATTGAACAGATTGAAAAAGGGGCTTTTACTGTTGGTAGTAAGATACCTTCTGAAAAGTCATTAATGGAGCAATTTGATGTTTCTAGAGATACAATTAGAAAATCATTACAAATGCTTGAGCAAAACGGTTATATAAATAAAGTCAAAGGTAAAGGTTCGTTTATTTTAGACACTGCAAAATTAAATTTCCCGGTAACGGGTTTAATTAGTTTTAAAGAATTATCAAACCAAATCGGTAGAGAAGCAGAAACGATTGTAGAAATTCTTGAAAAGAAGTGGCCTAGTAAATTTATAAGAGAACAACTAGAAATAGATGACCAAACAGCGATTTGGAAAGTAGTTAGAGCTAGAAAAATCGACGGGAAAAAAATAATTTTAGACAAAGAGTACTACAATAGTGCATATGTCGAAAAACTTTCAAGGTCAATCTGCGAAGGTTCAATTTTTGACTATATAGAAAATACTCTTCACTTAAATATTGGCTTTGCGAAAAAAGAAATTGTAGTACAAGCTTGTACAGAAGATGACCAAAAATATTTAGATTTAGATGGCTATGATATGGTAGTAGTTGTAAATACTTTCGTCTATTTAGACGATGGTTCTCTATTACAATACGGTCAATCTAGACATCGGCCTGATAAGTTCAAATTTGTCGATTTTGCTAGAAGAATTCAACAGGTTAATGAATGATATAAAGAACCTTATTCAATCGGATAAGGTTTTTTGTATTATTTCTAAGCTATAAATTGCTATAAATTCAAGTGTATACTATGCTTAATCAGGCTTATAAAGGAAATAAACGAAAAACTCATTGGTATCATAAGAAAACGAGTGAACTAGGTTTACACTTGCCTTCTATAGTGTTTTTTAGATAAAATTCGCGATCTTCATCTGGAAATAAAGTCTACAAACAAGCTTTTCCAGAAAAATAAAGAAGAATACTCAAAACAACAATTTGTCTAAAAGGGTCACAATATAAAAAATATGGAAATAATGAGTAAAAAAGAAAATGAATGGATGGGCTTATGGATAAAGAAATGAATCTAAAAATTAAACAAAAATTTGTAAGAGATTATAAAACGGGGTATCCACTAATTTCAAAAGAATCGATCGTAAATAGTAAAGATTTAAAAAATGAAGGTACAATAATTAATCTAGTAGATGAGCGTAATGTTTTTATCGGAAAAGGCTACTATGGAAAGCAAAATAAGGGTTTAGGTTGGATTCTTAGCTTGAAAGAGCATGAAAAGATTAGTCCTAGGTTTTTTGAAGATAAAATTAAACAAGCAATCGAAGACCGCCAACAATTTTATAATAGCTCTGATACGACAGCATTTAGAGTATTTAATGGAGAAGGCGATGGGATTGGTGGATTAACGATTGATTTTTTTGACGGATTTTATTTAATTAGTTGGTATAGCGAAGGAATCTATCAATTCAAAGATTGGGTTATTCAAGCATTAAAAAATATTGTCGAATTCAAAGGGATTTATCAGAAAAAGCGCTTCGATACAAAAGGTCAGTATATTGAAGAAGATGACTTTGTGATGGGGGAAAGAGGTCAATTTCCTATTATCGTAAAGGAAAATGGAGTTAATTTTGCTATTTATTTAAACGATGGAGCAATGGTAGGCGTATTTTTGGATCAACGCGAAGTTAGAAAACTAATTCGAGATAAATATGCTTACGAGAAAACAGTTTTAAATACTTTCTCATATACAGGCGCATTCTCTGTCTTTGCAGCAGTTGGAGGAGCAAGTAAGACTACTAGTGTTGACTTAGCTAATCGAAGTTTAGATAAAACAAAAGAACAATTTAAAATTAACGGAATCGATCCTGCAACACAGAGCATAATCGTTGAAGATGTATTTCATTACTTTAAATATGCAGTTAAAAAGAACCTTTCATTTGATATGGTTATATTAGATCCTCCAAGCTTTGCAAGATCTAAAAAACATACCTTCAGTGCCGAAAAGGACTATAAGAACCTGTTGAAAGAAGCGATTACGATTACAGAAAATGATGGTGTAATTGTTGCTTCAACGAATTGTAGTACTTTTGGAATGAATAAATTTAAAGGGTTTATTGACACAGCGTTTAAAGAATTAGGAGGGCAATATAAATTAATGGAAGAAATCAGCCTACCTAATGATTTTAAAACAAATAAACAGTTTAAAGAAGGTAACTATTTAAAGGTCGTATTTATTCGTAAAATTAAGTAAAAAAATGGACTGACAAATATGTCAGTCCTACTTTTTTACTTTGAAGTTGCTTTTTGTTCATATAATTTGATCACTTCAATCATAACATTCGTTGCTTTAATCATATTGTCGATTGAGATGTATTCAAATTTACCATGGTAGTTTTCTCCACCAGTAAAAATATTTGGAGTAGGTAGTCCCATATATGAAAGCTGTGAACCATCTGTACCACCACGAATTGGTTCTACAATTGGTGTAATTTCAAGGTTTGTCATTGCCTCGTGAGCAATATCAACAACCTCTTTAACAGGTAAGATTTTCTCACCCATATTATAGTACTGGTCTTTTAACTCTAAAACTATGCTGTTTTCACCATGTGTTTCTTTTAATTGATTTACAAGATTCGACAGTGTCTCTTTTCGATTAGCAAATTTTGTTTTATCATGATCTCTAATAATGTAGTGCATTTTTGTTAGCTCTACATCACCTTCAATTGATACTAGATGATAAAAGCCTTCGTAACCTTCAGTTGATTCTGGCGCTTCTTCAACAGGTAATAAATTATTTATTTCCATGGCAATTTTCATAGAGTTAATCATTTTACCTTTAGCAGTACCTGGGTGCACATTTTTACCTTTTACCGTAATCATTGCACCTGCAGCATTAAAGCTCTCGTATTGTAGCTCCCCTAGTGGACCACCGTCCATTGTATAAGCATATTTAGCATCAAATGCTTTTACATCAAATTTATGTGGGCCTCTACCAATCTCTTCATCTGGAGTGAATGCGACTCTTATTTTACCGTGTTTGATTTCCGAATGTTGAACTAAATACTCCATCGCAGTCATAATTTCAGCGATTCCAGCCTTATTATCTGCACCAAGTAATGTTGTCCCATCAGTTGTCATTAAAGTGTGACCTTTATACTTACTTAACTCTGGTGAATGACTTGGAGATAATACAACATTTAAACTTTCATTTAAGACGATGTCATTTCCGTCGTAATTTTCAACTAGCTTTGGGTTAACATTTTTTCCAGTAAAGTCTGTCGCTGTGTCTAAATGTGCTAAAAATCCAATTGTCGGAATATCTTTGTCGGAATTTGCCGGAAGAGTAGCCATTACATAACCATTGTCATCCATTGTTACGTCAACTAATCCAATTTTGTTTAACTCTTCCACTAACATGCGGCCCAAAGTTAATTGGCCAGGTGTAGAAGGGCATGTTTCACTACTTGCATTTGATTGTGTATCAACTTTTGCATAACTAATTAAACGATTAATTAACTCATTTTTCATATGAAAATCTCCTTTTTTACATTTCATAATCCATAGGTGATGCGCTTTCATTTTTATTGTAGTTCTTTCTTTAATTGAAAGTAAAATATTACGCAACTCTCTTTATATTTAAAATGCTTTTAGAAATTAAAAACTGTGCTAAGTAGTAGGTGATCATGATTAATTCGTGACCATATTTAACGCTTTCTATAAATAGATCCCACGATAATATAGAA
Organism: Gottfriedia acidiceleris; assembly: GCF_004138285.1. Classification (GTDB taxonomy): domain Bacteria; phylum Bacillota; class Bacilli; order Bacillales; family Bacillaceae_G; genus Gottfriedia; species Gottfriedia acidiceleris_A. The sequence continues at coordinate 127,971 of NZ_SCFN01000005.1, forward strand.
TCTGAAATAATAAATAATAGGCTCCCCAAAATAGCCCATTTGTTTCCAGTCATTATGGCTGTAAATACCATCAAGGAAATTGCTACTGAATATGCTATTACCGGAATAACTAAGCTTTCCTTCCCACTTTCGTTTAAAGAGTTTACTAAATTAGAGCATAGAAAAAACGTATAAATTGCAATTGGAACGATCGCTAGCATGCGATAAATTGAATATTTCCATCCTGATATAAAACCGGTAGCGTAAAACAAATGCCCAATTAGAAAAGCACTTAAACCGACAACAAACCATATTAACGTTCCGTCACCAATCATACAAAAGATAAGACCTAAAAGTATAAGAGTGCGATATTTAGTTGAATGATAAGGAATTTGTGAAAAGGCATAGCTGATAATCAACACCATTGGAACTACCTTAAATAGTATTTTTATGCTGACAGGCTCTGAAGGAATAAAAAAGATATAGAGAATACCAAAAAACAAAATAAGTATAGGTAAGTACCTCTTCAAAATAAAATGACCCCTTTCTAACTATTTCCTTTTTACTAAATATTATCAGTGAAAAATGAAAAGAATGCTATTAGAAATAAAGATAGCAGTCTATTAAACTATAAAAAAAAGCAAACCATAAATGGTTTGCTTTTATGCGATGGAAATACCATATGAGTGAGCAATTTGCCCATTTGTATTAGGAGATTTTGCAATAATAACTGTCGTTCCAATATTTATTTGATCGAATAACCATTGAATTTCACTGTTATGCATTCGGATACAACCTGAACTAACCGATTTTCCGATTGAGCTTTCATTAGCATTTCCATGTATCCCATATGAGCTTCCAGGCGAGCTACCCATACTCAAGCCCATCCATCTTTTACCTAGTGGATTATTTGGTGCTCCGCCAGGAATATTTCCCTTATACCAAGGTCTATTTTTAATCTTATTTAAGATTTTAAACTTACCAGTAGGTGTAGGAGTAGAAGCTTTTCCTGTTGCTACACTAAATGATTTTACTAATTTTCCTTTATTGTAATAAGAAAGTTTATTTGTTTTTGTATTAACAATAATTAACTGCCCATTCGAAAGGGGCTGGGAGCTCTTTGCCTCGGTAAAAGAAGGCTTACTTTGATTTCCAGCAGCGTCAATTGATTGTACTTTTATAGGAGTAAATACTTTTAATTTACTGACCTTAAAAGTATAACTACCATTCTTTGATGCAGACGTTTTAGCCGTATATTTCCCGTTTAGATACAGTTTAACGGAAGCATTTGCTTCTGTTTTTCCACTAATGACTGTTGCATTTTCTTTAACTGTTTGGATTGTAGGTGTTGAAGGTGCAGTACGATCTAATACACGAATTGAAACAGGTTTACTTTGATTTTTACTCTTATCAACTGCAACAACTTGAAGAACTGTGTTTGCCTTTTGCTTCGCCATTTTAATAGTAAATTTACCTGCCGAGTTAACTTTACCTTTTGCTAATACTTTCTTGTTTAAGTAAATGAGAACATCAGCATTCGGCTCCGATTTACCTGAAATACTTTGAGATTGATCTGAAATTGAAGGTATTGAAGTGATAGAAGGTGCGATTACATCTGAAACATATGATGTAGCGATTTTACTTTTTAATCCAATTGAAACACCAACTGCATTTATTTTAGTAAATTCTTTTAGAGGTTTAGTATTGAATTGAAAATTTCCTTTTGCATCCGTTTGTACAGTGCTGACCAGTTTATTGTTGATGTGAATTTGGACACTGCTTTTTTCTAAAAATGCTCCTGTCACGGAAGTAGATTTATTAGTAATTGGATTGATTTTCGGAGTTGGTAAATCTTTAATCATAAATTTAATATTCTGGTCTGAAACAGCTAGAGTTTGATCATCTAATGTAATTGAACTTAGCTGATAAGTACCTTTTGTAAAAGAAGCAGTAACTCCTACTTTTCCAGAATAGTAAAGATCTGAAGAGGATGGATTTTTTAGTAAAACTTCCGTCAAATTAGTCCCGTTTTTAAATGTGAGAGCTACATTATCGAAATGTTTTTTAGTCGTTAATCCAATTTCAATAGATTGTCCAAAGGTAGCTTCAGTAGTGTTTAGATTTAGATTATCTATATAATTTGATAACTCATCATCACTAAAACTTTGGGAAAAAGTAGTCGCGTTGGCCGTGGGTAATAGGAATAAAAATACCCCTAAAAGTACAGATACAATCTTATTTATCATTGTCTCTCTCCTTAATATATGGAATTAATTACTAAATTTGCCATATAGAGAGTGAATTCCTTTGTTTTCTTAATAAAATAAAACGTCAAGTTTCAGCAAAAAAAAGAACATTTGTTGAAAAAACAGGAAGAGCAGAAAATATAGTAAAATTAGGTAGAATAAAAGAGAAAATGGAAATTTTTGTAGAATTAATGTATTTTTTAAATCTTATATTGTCATAACTTAACCTCTTTCTTTAATCCTGTAATTTAGGTTTTCTTTGATTATATTCCGTTCACTTCCCTTTCCCCTGTCCTTAATGTTAAAGTTAGTTAATAAGAAAATTGTAAATAAACTAAGGAGTATTATATGAGCAAAACGGTAGTATTAGCGGAGAAGCCTTCAGTTGCTAGAGATATAGCTAAAGTGCTAGGGTGCAATCAAAAAGGTAATGGTTTTTTAGAAGGTAAAAAGTATATTGTGACCTGGGCATTAGGGCATCTTGTGACTTTGGCTGATCCAGAGGGATATGATAATAAGTATAAGTCATGGAATTTAGAAGATTTACCAATGATTCCGGAAAAATTAAAGCTTGTTGTTATTAAAAAGACAGGCAAGCAATTTCAGGCTGTAAAAACTCAATTATTAAGAAAAGATGTTTCAGATATCATTATCGCAACGGATGCAGGGCGAGAAGGTGAGCTTGTTGCAAGATGGATTCTTCAATTGGCAAAGGTTAATAAACCAATTAAAAGACTGTGGATTTCTTCTGCAACAGATCAGGCAGTAAAAAAAGGCTTTGAAAATTTACGTAGTGGTAAGGAATATGAAAATTTATATCTATCTGCTGTAGCAAGAGCTGAGGCAGATTGGATCGTGGGGATTAATGCAACAAGAGCACTTACTTGTAAGCATAATGCTCAACTTTCATGTGGTAGGGTTCAAACTCCGACACTTTCGATGATTTTAGAGCGTGAAAAGGAAATAAAAGAATTTAAGCAACAAACCTATTACGGGTTACAAGTATTAGCAAATAATGTTACCTTTACGTGGCAAAATCGTAAGTCTAATGACCAGAAAATTAAAACGTCCGATGAATTACAAAAAATTATTGGAGCGATAAAAGGAAAACAGCTAAAGATTAAGGAAGTTTCGACTACTGAAAAAAAATCTTTTGCTCCGCAGCTTTATGATTTAACTGAGCTTCAAAGAGAAGCGAATAAAAGATTTAACTTTTCACCTAAAGAAACCTTATCCATTATGCAAAAGCTATATGAGCACCATAAAGTTGTTACGTATCCACGAACTGATTCTAGATACTTATCATCGGATTTAGTTGATACATTAAAGGAACGTTTATCAGCATGTAACATAAAACCTTATGGGAAAATCATTATGAAGTTAACGAATCAACCGATTAAAGTAAATAAGTCATTTGTAGATGATAATAAGGTTTCAGATCACCATGCGATTATACCAACAGAGCAAGCACCTATAATAAGTGAACTTTCTTCAAAAGAATTTAAAATATATGATCTTATCGTAAGAAGATTTTTAGCAGTCTTACTACCTCCGTACGTATATGAACAAGAAAAAGTTATCGCAGAAATTGATAATGAGATATTTGTTGCGAAAGGTAAAAGGGTTATATCACTGGGCTGGAAAGAAGTCTTTAAAGACGAAGATGATCTTGATAGTACAGAGGATCAACGATTACCAATTATTAATGAGAATGAGCGTATTCAAGTAGCTAAAGTTATTGAAACTAAAGGGCATACGAAACCACCAGCATACTTTAATGAAGCCACACTTTTAAGTGCAATGGAAAATCCAGTCCATTTTATGTCTGGTAATAGTAATGATTTAAAGAAGATGATAGGCGAAACAGGCGGATTGGGAACAGTTGCAACAAGAGCGGATATTATTGAAAAACTTTTCAGTAGCTTTTTAATTGAAAAAAAGGGAAAAGATATTTTCATCACAAATAAAGGTAAACAATTATTAAACCTTGTTCCAGAAGCCTTAAAGTCACCAGCACTAACGGCCGAGTGGGAGCAGAAACTTCAAGCCATCTCCAAAGGTAAATTAGCTAAATCTAAATTTATGAGTGAAATGATTAGTTTTTCTTCAGATGCTGTGAAAGAAATAAAACAAACTGAACAAAAATTTAAGCATGATAACATGACTAGCACTAAATGTCCCGACTGCGGAAAGCTTATGTTAGAAGTTAACGGTAAACGTGGAAAAATGTTAGTTTGCCAGGATAGGGAATGTGGTCATCGTAAAACAATTTCACAGTCTACTAACGCGAGATGTCCTAATTGCTTCAAACGTTTAGAGCTAAAAGGCGAAGGGGAAGGTCAAATTTTTGTATGTGCATGTGGACATAGAGAAAAACTTTCTACTTTTAAAGATCGACGTTCGAAAGAAAAAAATAGTAAAGTTTCTAAACGAGATGTTCAAAAATATTTAAAGCAACAGAACAAACAAGATGATGAACCATTTAATAACCCATTTGCAGAAGCCTTAGCAAAGCTGAAAAAACAATAAAGGTAGGGACCCTGCACTTAGAACCAGTCATATGAGTTTACTCGATGACTGGTTTTTTTCGATCAATTGCATATTCATTTACGACTTCACTATAATGATCGTCAAAATAAGTGTCTAGTTCCTTTTTTATCTTTTTTGATAGGACTGGACTTTTACCTGAAGTTGATACTGATACGATAAGGTCTCCTCTACGAACCACAGCTGGTGTATGGAAATCACTATTATTTTGATCACTTACATCATTAAACCATTGAAAATCTGATATACAATCTTTGACGAATTTATTTATATTTTTATCATCTGTAGCTGCAATAACAATATGAGCTCCAGTTAGATCAGCTGCTTCAAAATACTTATTTATCCATTTTATTTTAGGCAACTGTTTAAATTCATCACATAGTTGAGGGCTAATAATCGTAATTGTAGCACCACTTTTTATAAATGCTTTTGCTTTTCGAAAAGCGATTTTTCCTCCACCGATGATCGTTATCTTTTTGTTTTGAAGTGAGAAAACTAATGGAACCATTTCAGTCATCTAATCGCTCCTATCTATTAATTGTATGGACAAATATTTATGCATCATCATTTTATCATATGTATTGCCAATTTTTAGAACTAGCTAATAAATGATTCATGAGAGGATTTTTATGTCTTTTATTGTAAAAATGATACAGTTTGGTTAATAATTCAATAAAAGTTCATCTTTTCTTTAGCATAAAAGTATTTTTTCTGTTAGGATAATTAGTATTATTTTTTTTGAAAAGATAATGATAAGACTGGAATCTAATTTAAAGAAAAGGTGAGTATTATGTTTAACAAATTAAAAAAAATGTTCGGTTTAGAGGAAGAACAACAACAACAAGGATCTGCACCTGTAACTAAAGAAGCAGCTAAGGAAGTTGTCATTAAAGCGCCATTAACTGGAGAGATACATCCACTATCTGAAGTACCAGATCCTGTATTTGCAGAAAAAATGATGGGTGATGGTTTTGCTATTACACCTTCAGAAGGTGTTGTAGTAGCTCCTTTTGATGGAGAAATCGTACAAGTATTCCACACTAAACATGCTATTGGAATTCGTTCAAAAGAAGGTGTTGAAATCTTAATTCACGTTGGCCTAGAAACAGTAAAACTAAATGGTGAAGGTTTCGATGCTCATGTAACAGAGGGTCAAAATGTTAATGCTGGAGATCATTTATTAACATTCAATATCGACTATATAAAAGAAAATGCAAAAAGCACAATTACTCCAGTTATCTTTACAAATGGAGATGCGCTAGAAAATATTAAAGTTACAGCAACTGGCCCAATTCAAAAAGGTTCAGACGCAGCTGTTGCTACATTAAAATAAAAAAATAGCCCTAGGGCTATTTTTTTTATGCAGTTCTTACTTTTAAATGTTGTTTTCGTTTTACATTTAAACCAATGAACAACGGTTTTATAGTAGGTTGTGATTCAATAATAAATTTCTTCGCGATCATAGGCACAGCTAAACCAATCATTGTGTACAATAACGGTCCATAATCGAAAAACTGTGAAAAAACAGCATTTGCAAAAATATGGATGTACATAATTGTTAATGATTCTTTACCAAATATTGTGCAAGGCTGAATAAATTGTAGTTTTGCTAGCTTTTGACATAAATAAAGTACGGCAATCGTCATTGTTATTGGAATTAAAGCATCTAAAAATAGATGGTTATATCTTAAATATTTAAGACTTAGATGATAGTCTAATTTATTCAATTCATATAAGGTCATATAACCGATGCTAAGCGTAATACATGATATTCCAAGGATGTTAGAAATTGACGTAATCAATTTTTTTGTAAAGAATCCTAACCCTAAAAAGAAAATAGCTAGTAGAGCAACATCCATATTCCAAGGAATCGAAATTTGATTAAAGGTATTTTTACCAATTTGTGGAATTAATTTAATTGTTTCAAAATGTGCAAGCAAATAGCATGCAATTACGATGCATAGACGGGTACTATTCTTTTTAAAGTATAAACAGATTAACGCAAATAATATTTGTGTAATAAATAAACATGTCACATACCAAAATACGCCATGGACTCCTGTAATAAATCTACCACCAATTAACAATGAAAAGACTTCTTTTGATAAATTTGATTGGTTAATGGTTCCGTCTATTACCTCAATTGTCACGTTATATAAACTAAATAAAACTAAATACGTACAGTAGGGTACAAGCAATCTACATGTTAGTTTTTTTATAAAAAATTTGAGTTCATTTATTGAATTGACCGGTTTAAATAAATAGCCACTAATAATAAAAAATAGAGGCATATGGAACCAGTAAATAAATGTAATAGAATTCGGACCTTCTGTAGAATGACCATAAACAACCAAAAAAATGCCGATCATTTTGGCAACATCCAACCATTTTTCACGTTCTATTTTCATTTTATCACCTTGTTTTTATGGCTCGCTTAAAGTAAAAAACTTCAAATCATAGCCAATTTTTTTTAATAGTGTCCAACATATTGTAACTGATGAGTATTACAAAGTGACAACATGGACGTTACAATCAAGTTATAAAATGTAAATGAATATTTCATAAATGCTACAAATAAGTTCGGACATTAAGTGTAGCACCGGATGATACGTGTTGGTAAAAAATGTAAATTTTTATTAAAAATTATTAATAATCAGTTCTTTCGACAAATAAATTATGTTTAGCATTATATACTTAGCAGGCTGAAATATAAAAGATAATACACTTTTTAAATAATCATTTAATTAGTCGAGGTGAAGGAAAAACAATGGGCTCAATTATTAAAGTTGAAAATCTTAAAAAGAGATATGGAGATTTTTACGCTGTAAATGGAATTAGTTTTGAAGTTGAAAAAGGTGAAGTATTTGGATTACTCGGTCCAAATGGAGCTGGTAAATCTACGACAATGGAAATGCTTGTAGGATTAAGAAAACCAGATGAAGGTACGGCTACTATTGCAGGACATGTGATCGGTAAAGACTCATATAAAATCAAACAAGAGATTGGAATACAACTCCAATCAACATCGTTATTTGAACTGTTAAAAGTAAAGGAAATCATTGAAATGTATGCAAGCTTTTATCCAAGTCATATTCCGATTCAACCGTTAATCGATGAAATGCTTTTATCTGAAAAACAAAATAGTCTAGTAAAAGGATTATCAGGGGGACAAAAGCAGCGTTTAGCGATTGCGTTAGCATTAATTCATGATCCACAAATCATATTTTTAGATGAGCCAACTACAGGACTTGATCCACAAGCTCGTAGAACGTTGTGGGATATCATTTTAAAACTAAAAGAACGAGGTAAAACAGTAGTTTTATCAACCCACTACATGGATGAGGCTCATGTACTAGCTGATCGCATAGGTATCATGGATAAAGGCAAATTAATTGCGCTTGATACACCGAACAACCTAGTTAGTTCAATTTCTGCAGAGAGTGCGATTGAATTTAAGACAAAACTACCAGAGCAAGAAGAAAAGTTCTCACATTTAGACAATGTAATGAATGTCGTGATTAATCATGATTTCGTAACATTATATACTCGTAACTTACAAGCTTCATTAATGGCCTTACTTGAGTATACAAAAGAACAAGATATGAAGATTTCGGATTTATCGACTAGAACTGCGACTCTTGAGGACGTATTTTTACATATGACTGGAAGGGGGTTACGTGAAGAATGAAGGCTTATTATCAATTGACTTTAGCGCAACTCCGGATTTATGTACGTAATCGTCAAGCACTAATTTGGACACTATTATTTCCTTTTTTCTTTATGATTATTTTTGGATTAATGTTTAATGATGGGAATACAACTAGTTATTCAGTAAACCTAATTGATTATGACAACAGTCAAGTAAGTAAACAAATTACAACTGTTTTAGATAAACAAAAATCGCTTAAAATTCATAAAAAAACAAATGAATTAAAGTCTAGGAAATTATTATCTGATGGTAAAACTGATTTTGTAATCGTCATTAACAAAGGATTTCAAAATCAAGTTACATCCAAACAACAATCCGCTCCTGCACAAATAAAAGTACTTTATAATGAAAGTAATGCGGGCCAGCTTCAAGGTGGAATAGCAACGATTACAGCATATGTTGATGCCGCTAGTAAACAAATGGCAGGGTATACACCTAAAATCGTAACAGACTTTAAAGGTGTAGCTGGAATTACTCTTTCATATTTAGATTTTTTAGTGCCTGGGATTATTGCAATGCAAATTATGAATAATAATATGAATGGTGTCGCAGGACAAATTGCGTCTTGGAGAGAACGAGGCGTTTTAAGACGAATGCAAGGCACCACATTAAGAGCATCAACGTTTATTGCCGCGCAAATTACAGCAAGGCTAATCTTGAATAGCTTACAAGCCATCTTAACAATCCTAATTGGCTATTTTGGATTCGATGTAAGTATTCGCGGATCATTCCTATTAGTAGTATTGTTTGTAGTATTAGGTACATTAACATTTATGAGCATTGGATTTATAATAGCAAGTTTAGCGAAAAGTCCAGAAAGTGCTGGACCAATTGCAGGCTTCATTTCATTCCCACTTATGTTTTTAGGTGGAGTATTTTTCCCTGTAAATAATATGCCCGAATATTTACAACCGATTATAAAGACGATTCCAATTACGCACTTATCAACTGCAATGCGTGACATCATGAATGTCGGAGCATCATTTGGAGATTTACTTCCAGATTTCGGCTGGTTATGTGTCTGGATGGTCGTAAGCTTCTTAATCGCTGCACGTACTTTTAGATGGGAGTAAGGGCAGAAACTAGATAATGAATTTTGCAGAAAAAACTTTCGCTAATTTGGTGAAAGTCTTTTTTATTTTCCCAGTTCTTTATCCCGACTCTTCCATTCCTGCCTTTAAGAATAGTTATGCATTATTTATTGCATACTATTTAAAAATTAAGATTAGGTGAGTTATAGGTGAGTTCAATATTTGAAATCTATTTTCGTGATATAAAGCGGGTTATAACAAATTGGGCTGCATTGATGATTATCATTGGATTAATTATCATGCCCTCAATGTATGCATGGTTTAATATAAAGGCTTCTTGGGATCCGTACGGCAATACAAAGGGCTTAAAAATCGCAATAGTAAATGAGGATCGTGGTGCTACTGTCTTAAACAATAAAATTAATATCGGAAACGAAGTAATACATTCTTTAAAACAAAATCCTTCTTTAGGCTGGAGATTTACAAGTAAGCAAGTCGCAAATGAAGGGGTTAAACAAGGAAAATATTACGCTAGTATTTTAATACCGAATGATTTTTCAAATAAAATTAGCACAGTTTTAACAGATCATCCTCAAAAACCTGAACTAGTTTATCAAGTTAATGAAAAGCTAAATATTGTTGCGCCGAATTATACTGAAAAAGGTGCAACAAGTATTGCGAGTGAGATTACAAAGAAATTTGAAAAGACCGTAAGTAAGGAAGTATTGCAGGAGTTTAATAAAATAGGAATTGATTTACAAGCAAATTTACCTGAAATAAAAAAATTTGAGCAAATGGTTTTTAAGCTTGAAAAAGATTTACCCGAAATAAAAACAACTGTGAATACAGCCTTAAATGACTATAAAAAAGTACAAAGCGTTATTCAAACTACAAAAAAAGACATGGAATTGATTAATAACATCGTAGCAAATGGTGAAAAATTAACGGCTAGTTTAAGTGGGTTTTTTAATCAAATTAACCAAGCAGTTCAAGATTCAACTCCACTTATTAAAGAGACACTTAACCTACTCCAGAACCAGTCTGCTGTGATACAAAGCACATTATCACAATTACAGAATCAAACGATTAGTCAAGACGAATCCATGAGGCTATCAAATGAAATCGGAAAAATACTACCGAATTTAAGAAATATGGTTTCTTCTTTAAATCAAGTTCTTCAATCGTTTAATAGCTTAGGTACTACAGCAGATTTTAGTAAAAATATTAGTGCAATAAAAGATCTAGAAGCAGATTTAATCACAATTCAAAATGAGAATGCTCAATTGAAAAGTGCAATACAAAGCGGAAACGACCTACCGAATGATTTACTTCAAAAAATGAATGAGAGCGCGGCAAGTATAAATAACAAGATAAACAGTTTAACTGGAAATTTTGATCAAGATTTAGCGCCAAAAATAAGTGAAGCTTCAAGATTGGTGAATGAATCAATAAAAAATACCCAGACTGTTTTAGCTGATGCAAAAACGAGTATACCTACAATAAAAGGTGTACTCCAAGACACATCAAATTTATTAGCAACGAAGAAGGGGGATATACAACAATTAGTAAATGAGTTACCAATAATGGAAGCGAAAATAAAAAAAATAGCTAATGAGATTAGAAAGGCTAAAGAAAAAGGAAGCATAGAAGATCTAATTAATTTTCTACGAACAGATATAGAAAAGGTAAGTGACTTTTATTCCAGCCCAATCGCAATAAAAAAGGAGCGGATGTTTCCAATACCGAATTATGGTACAGGTTTGACCCCTTTTTATACAACATTGTCGTTATGGGTAGGAGCTTTATTAATGGTATCGTTATTAACTACAGAAGTTCATGAAGAAAAGCCATATAAAAGTAGAGAAGTTTATTTTGGAAGACTATTGACCTTTATTACTATTGGGGTATTACAGACATTAGTGGTGACTATTGGTAACTTCCTGATACTAGGTACTTATGCAGCAAGTAAAGGTTATTTTATCTTATTTGCACTATTGATTAGCATTGTATTTACGTTTATTGTTTATACGCTTGTTTCGGTTTTCGGAAATATTGGGAAAGGCATCAGTATTATCTTTTTGGTTCTCCAAATTTCTGGGGCGGGAGGAGTTTATCCGATTCAAGTAACTCCGCCATTTTTCCAAAAAATAAACCCGTTTTTACCTTTTACATATGCATTAAGCTTGTTAAGGGAGGCGACTGGCGGAATCGTTTGGGAAACCATTTATAAGGACCTACCAATACTAGTTCTTTTTGTCATCATTGCAATCATAGTGGGGGTTATTCTTAAAGCACCTATTAATAAAAGAGCAAGTAAAATTGTGGAGCTTTCCAAGAAGAGTAGACTTATCCATTAGTCGTTTGAATAAATAAATTCATATAAAAATCATTGAACTGTTTTGCCAAGTGCTATAACATAGATAAAAGTTATATCTTCATAGCTATTAGGAGAAGTAGGTGTTTTGTATGAAATTATCAGTTGTTGTATATTGTTATAACAATGGAGAAAATTTTGAGAGATTTCACGTTAATTTATCAAATACAGTAAAGTTACTTAAAGAAGATTATGAAATTATCTATATAAACGACGGAAGTGATGATGATACACTACTAGCACTTCAAGTTGTTGCAAATCATAGCAGTCATTTGAAATATATCTCGTTTACTCGCCGCTTCGGAAGAGAGGGAGCAATTTGTGCTGGACTTGAGCATGCAAAAGGCGATGTAGTCATCCTAATGGATGGAAACTTTGTACATCCACCAAATGTTATTTTAGAGATGATGGATGAATACAAAAAAGGACATAACCATGTAGTTGCATCAAAAAAATTAGAGAATTCAGTTCTAAAAAAAGCGAAAAAAGGCATTTTGGAGAAGGTCATTAAAAAATTTGTGGATCCTGATATTTTGCAAAACGAATCAGACTTTCGTTTGTTAAGTAGAAAAGTAGTGAATGCTATTTTAAGCATGCCAGAATCAAACCGTTATTCAAAAGGTATTTTTAACTGGATTGGTTACAAAGTAAAAACGATTGAGTATGAAATAACATCAAGAATCATTAACAAAGAGTCAGAAGTAAAGAGACTAGATTCGATAAAAAGATCCATTGAATATATATTGTGTTTCAATACAAGGCCATTGAGGTTGTTAACGAAAGTCGGATTATTATTAATTGGTATAAGTCTTGTAATCTTTATTATTATGAGCTTTAAAGTTCTTTTAGTTGGAATTAGAATTCCTGGATTATATACGATTTCCAATTTCATTATGTTATTTGGCGGAGTTCAAATCTTGATGATTGGAGTATTAGGCGAATATTTAGGTAAGATATATTACGAAACAAAAAGAAGACCCCAATACATTATTGAGGCTTCAAGCTTTGATGAAGATTAAATTTTGCGATATGATAAATTTGGAAATTCGACAAGAATCTTGTCGAATTTCTTTTTTCGTTACATAATATTTAAAGATAGAATAATATTTTAATGAAAGCTTGGAGAATAATATGGGGAATATATATAAAGCTATTCCGGGGGTAGTTCTTTGCCTTATTATTGCACTTATTAGTGAAACACTTTCTTATATATTGCCGGTTGGAGCAGCTACATTTTCAATATTAATCGGGTTGATTGTCGGTAATACAATACACTTAAAGTCTTATTTTGAAGGCGGTAGAAAGTTTGCAGAAAGTAAATTATTAGAGGTCTCAATATTTTTATTAGGAGCAACGATCAGCATTCAAATGATTAGCTTACTAGGATTAAAAGGAATTTTGTTAATCGTGATACAAATGTGTTTAGTCATTATTTTTACGATTTGGTTAGGCGAAAAATTAGGTTTTGGTTTGAATTTTAGCTATTTAATGGCAAGTGGAAATGCAGTTTGTGGTTCGTCAGCAATTGGCGCAACGGCCCCAGCTATACAAGCCACTCAAGAAGAAAAGGGACTGGCTGTGACGCTTGTAAATATGATGGGAACAGTCTTAATGTTTATACTGCCTTTAATAGCATCTGTATTATATCACTCAGAAACATTGCCGACCTCTGCACTAATCGGAAGTACATTACAATCAGTGGGACAAGTAGTTGCTAGTGGTAGTTTAGTGAATGATGAAGTAAAGAATTATGCCACTTTATTTAAACTGATTCGCGTAGTTTTTCTAGTTTTTGTAGTTTTTAGCTTATCTACTATAAAAAGAAGACACTTAGCGGAAGATTCTATTGAAAAAGTAAAAATCCAATTTCCTTGGTATGTAATTGGATTTGTCATCCTTTGTGTTTTTTATAGTTTAGGAGTGCTACCAAGTTGGGCTGCGAATATTTCAAATAAGACTAGTCACTTATTTGAAATTATTGCACTCGATGCAATTGGATTAAATGTAAATATAAAAATGATCATTAAACAAGGGAAGTCTCTTTCACTTTATGCATTAAGCATCGTAGGTTTTCAAATCATTATCGCAATTTTACTAATTCAAGTAATCTATTAATAGACGCGAACAACGACAAAAAACAACAAATCATATCTATTTCTCGGGAAATTTCGTCAGGAAAGGTGGTATTTCATTGCTTCAACTATCATCAAATTGGAGAGAAAAATTAAAACCAGAGTTTGAAAAACCGTATTTTAAAGATTTATTGCAATTTCTTGAGAAAGAATACAAGGAACAAACAATATACCCTGCCAAAGAGCATTTATTTCAGGCTTTAAACGAGTGTTCATATGAAAATTGTAAAGTAGTGATTATTGGACAAGATCCTTATCATCAGCCAGGTCAAGCGCATGGGTTAAGTTTTTCTGTATTACCGGGAGTAAAAATACCGCCTTCTTTAAGAAATATTTATAAGGAGTTAAATAGTGATTTAGGGTTAGAAATACCAACGAGCGGATATTTAAATAATTGGGCAAAGCAGGGGATTTTATTATTAAATACTGTTTTAACTGTTCGTGAAGGGGAACCAAATTCCCATAAAAATAAAGGATGGGAACTATTTACGAATACAATCTTATCCGAGTTAAATAAGCAAGATCGTCCGATTATTTTTGTTCTATGGGGTAAACATGCCCAAGCTAAAGAAGAATTGATTACGAGTAACCACCATGTAATATTAAAAGCTCACCATCCAAGTCCATTGTCAGCTAGTAGAGGATTCTTTGGAAGTAAACCATTTTCACAAATTAACCAAAAACTAGTAGAACTTCAACTAGAACCGATTGACTGGACAGTAGAGTAGTCAATAAATGAGTTTTAAAAAAGGGTTGTCTTTTTGGACAACCCTTTTTTGTATTTATTAATTACTCAATATAAACTCTTCAACAACTTTAGCCACGCCATCTTCGTTATTTGTAGCAGTGACATAATCTGCTTGTTGTTTAATTTCTTCTGGAGCATTTCCCATCGCAACGCCTAGTCCTGCAAATTTAATCATCGGTAGGTCATTATATCCATCTCCTACAGCGATTACTTCGTCCTGTCGAATTCCTAAAATTTGAATTAAGTGATTTAGACTTTTACCTTTATCTACTTCACTGTTCGTTAGTTCTAAAAAGAATGGCTTCGAGCGCATGACACTAATTTTACCTTCAAGCTCTTTTTGGAGAATTTTTTCAACTTGTGCTAGCTTTTCTGGATCCTCTAACATTAACAATTTCACAACGTCATTTTGCACGTGCTCGGTAAAACTACTTACTTCTTTAATCGGCATGCCTGTGAGCTGGCCTTCAATATCAGTATATTGATTCCCTTTTTCTGTAATAATATCATTTTCTACATATGTATGAACGAAGACATTATGTTTCTTACTAATCTCATAAAGTTCATGTGCTTGCTCTTTTGTTAGTGTACATTCATAAACATTATTTTTTGTTCGATAGTCAGTAATGATTCCTCCGTTAAATGATAGGACATAGCTACCATAATCATGTAGTAATAGTTCCTCAGCTAACTTATGCATTGCAAAGGTTGGTCTACCGGAAGCTAACACTACTTTTATACCCATATCTTGAGCTTTGAGTAAAGCTTCCTTCGTTCTTTGCGAAATAACATGTTGATCTGTTAAAAGTGTGTCATCGATATCCAAAACGATCATTTTATAGTTCAAATTTCATTACCTCCTAAAAATTAACTTTTTTAGTATACCACCGTTCGATTAAAATAGTGCTTAATTTGGTTGGTATTCGCTTTCAGAAAAAAGCCATAGTATAATAGGGTTTATTGGATTGTGTTAATAAAGTTTGGTGGTGATTTATCTGAATATCAGTGTAGAAAAAGTAATCCAGCAAATTGAAAATGAGTTACATAAGGCAAAAGTAAGTACGCAAAAACCTGGACAATTTCGAGAAAGAATTGCCAGTATTCGTTCTTTATGTGAGTTACTTCTTGAAGACGAGAGCAGTGTAGAAGTTCCAAAGAGTATAGTAACTAGTAGTATCGTTCAATCAATACCAAGTCAGCCTATTATGTCCGGACCTTCTGTTATGCCTATATTGGATGACTCGGAACAAAGTGGATCATTATTAGATTTTTAAGATAAAGGGGGAGAAGAAGTGAAACTATTTTTCTTATTCGGTAGTATTTTTGCATTTTTATCGATCGCATTAGGTGCATTTGGAGCACATGGACTTGAGGGGAAAATTTCCGAAAGATCACTTCAAATTTGGCAAAAAGCTGTTCAATATCAAATGTTCCAAACAGGTGGACTATTTATTATTGCATTTTTAATTGATAAATTTGGTTCAACAACTCAATTAATGTGGGGTGGATGGTTATCAATAATTGGGATTATCTTATTCTCAGGGAGCTTGTACATATTAAGTGTATCTGGAATTAAAATACTAGGTGCGATTACTCCATTAGGTGGTTTAGCTTTTCTAATTGCTTGGATTTTAGTGGGAATTTCAGTAATGAAATAAAAAAAGTGTTCAATAAAAGTGCAATTATTGCACTATATTGAACACTTTTTTTAAAGTTGATAAGGCAAAGCTATTTCTTCGTCAAACGTAACGTAATCTAAGTAAATTGTCAACAGTATGAAAGTTTTGGTTGTATTTACATCTCTGAGTACAATATGATCACGTCCAGCTCCCATAATATACCCTACAAATACTTGTTGTTGGTGGCCAGTGAAAGTCATATAAACCGTAGCAACTTTCCCACGATTGGCTCTAAGTATATTTTCTACATAGGATTGTTCAAAAAGACCAGAGGGGGTGGTAACTTGACCTTGTTGGGTAATCATACCACCTGATGGGGCTGCAAATCCTTGCCCCTGTCCGGTTTGTTGTCCTTGCCCTTGGGCAGGTTGCGCCGCACGATAAAGATTTGGATAATATTCGTAAGGATTACTCAAAGAAAAAACCTCCCTTAGTTAAATCATTTTAAACACTGTAAACTTTAGGACAATCTTCAGCAGTCGGTTGATAAAAGCAATGCGACTTAAATCTTCCCGCTAGTTTTTGGTTAAACCAAGTTCCTGGGCATGAACCTGCAGGTCTGAAGAACCATAGGCCATAAGTAGCTGGCCAAAAACGTTGAGCCGCTATTACTCTTCTAGATAGTTCAATATCTTGGTCCCTGGCACGTTGGTAAAAGTAAGATTTTTGAACAGCTTCAAATCCACCAGGATTTTGATAAACCATATCTGTTATACTTCGAATGTCTCTAAAATCTAAGCAATCACATAAAACCCTATTTACACAGACATTTCCAACCATTAACATACCTTCTTTACCTTCGCCTTCAGCTTCAGCACGCATTAATCTTGCAAGCAAAGAAACCTCGGCATCGGTATAACGAATTACAGCCATAAAAAAGCCTCCTCATCCGAATTAAATATTCTGCATGAATCCCATTGGTGATCGGAAAGCGAGGACTAATTAGTTCGTTCACTACTGTAACTATATTAAAATTGAAAGAAACATATGACTTCTTTTCCAACAGGAAAATAAAAAAACTTCTCAAAAAAGAGAAGTCTTTTAATTTATATACTATGACTGATCGTATACAATGGATACCCTCAAGCGTTCAATTATACGTAAAGATATTTTGAGAATGCGTCCTCTTTTAGGATCGTTCCAACAAAGAATGAACCAAATACTCCATAACGAGCACTTACTTCATCAAAGCGCATTTCATAGATTAATTTTTTGAATTGAAGTACGTCTTCAGAGAATAAAGTAACGCCCCATTCATAATCATCAAAACCTACAGAACCAGTAATAATTTGTTTAACCTTACCAGCGTAAGTGCGACCAATTTTTCCGTGGCTGTACATCATTTCTTTACGAGCACCTGAAGGAAGCATGTACCAATTATCTTCGCCTTCACGTTTTTTATCCATTGGATAGAAGCATACGTATTGAGATTTTGGTAAAGCAGGGTAAAGTCTAGCGCGAACATGCGGATTTTGATATGGATCACCATCTTCTTCGCTTAAGTAATTACTTAATTCAACTACAGAAACGTATGAATAAGTTGGAATCATATATTGAGATAATGTAGTTTTATTAATTTCTGTTTCAATATGTAATAACTCATCCATTGTAGGTCGTAAAACCATAAACATAATGTCTGCTTTTTGACCTAAAATATTGTAAATAGCATGGCTACCTTCACCAGAATCAGCAACTTGATTCCATTTTGAGAAAACTTGTTGGAACTCTGTAATTGCTAGTTGACGCTCATCACTACCTAATTGTTTAAAAGCATGCCAATCCATACTTCTAAAATCATGTAAACAATACCAGCCATCTAAAGTTTTTGCAGCTTCACTCATTTTAAATCCCCCAAACGTTATCGTATTGATTTTCATTTATATAGCATACTACAAATAAAAGTATTTTGTAAAAACATACAAAATTATACAATATCCAAATTTAGTTAGAAAATTAGGAATTAATTTACTTTAAATGATAGCGCTTTATTAAATATATTATATTTTTCATTATTCTAAAAAGGTTTTATTCTAATTATGTACAAATAAAATAATTTTAAAGATTTTGGAGGCTATTATGAGCAATCTATTTGAAAGCATTAAACAAAAAATATCAGGTAAAGGTATTTCGATTGTTTTACCAGAAGGTACAGATGAGAGAATCTTAACTGCAGCTGACAGACTAGCGAAAGAAGATGTATTAAAACCGATTTTAATAGGTAACGTAGAAAGCGTAAAAGAAAAAGCAAGTAGCTTAGGTTTAGAACTTCAAGGAGTAGAAATTTTAGACCCATCTAATTATGAAGAAATGGAGCAATTAGTTGCATCATTTGTTGAACGCCGTAAAGGAAAAGCAACAGAAGAGCAAGCTCATAAAGCATTATTAGATCCAAACTACTTTGGAACGATGTTAGTATATGCTAACAAAGCTCATGGTTTAGTTAGTGGTGCTACACATTCAACAGCAGATACAGTACGACCAGCGCTTCAAATCATTAAAACAAAACCAGGCGTTACAAAAACATCTGGTGTATTTATCATGGTTCGTGAGGATGAGAAATACGTATTCGCAGATTGCGCGATTAATATTGCTCCAAATAGCCAAGACATAGCTGAAATTGCAATTGAAAGTGCAAAAACTGCTAAACTATTTGACATTGACCCTAAAATTGCAATGTTAAGCTTTTCAACTAAAGGATCTGCAAAATCGCCTGAAACTGAAAAGGTTGCTGAAGCAGTTAAAATTGCAAAAGAGCTTGCTCCTGAATTAACTTTAGATGGCGAGTTCCAATTTGATGCAGCATTTGTACCATCTGTTGCAAAAAGCAAAGCTCCTGATTCAGTTATTCAAGGTGATGCTAATACATTCGTATTTCCAAGCTTAGAAGCAGGTAACATTGGTTACAAAATTGCTCAACGCTTAGGTAACTTTGAAGCAATCGGACCGATCCTACAAGGCTTAAATATGCCTGTTAATGACCTATCACGTGGTTGTAACAGTGAAGACGTTTATAAATTATCAATCATCACAGCTGCTCAGTCACTATAATTAAGACAGAGTTAAGAAAAAAGAGTGCCCTAAAGTCAATGAACTTTAGAGCACTCTTTTTTTATTGGAACACTTTGTGAAATCAGTTTACTTATTAATAAAACCTAAATTTAAGAAAAACCAAAAGGAATACTAAATTACCTTTTGGTTCAGAGTGTTGAAATATATTGTAGTCAATATTGAAAAATACTAACATTAAAGAAATTCTATGAAAAAAGAGTATATTTATTATTGTTTTATCTGCCATCTTATTGATAAACAAGTGATTTTGGTTGCTATATAAATGTTTTAACTAACTTGCAAAAATTAAAATGTCTTCTTTTTTGACGGCCAATATATGTAAAGATGTGTAAGTGTTATCATAAGTTACCATTTGATTATAAAGGATAATTCATTATTTCAATTAACTATTCTATTATTTTTAAGATTATTCTTTTTTTTATAAAGAGCTTGATTGGAACGAAAGGGTGCTCGACTCCTATGGGAGAAGCGGGAAGGCTGAGACCCCACAGGCGGCGCCGAGGAGGCTCAGGTCTCGCCCCTGGAAAGCGAGCACCCTGTAGTGGAAATCAATATGACACAACTTACTTATCAAAGATCAATCCAACATTTATTTGACAAATTCTTTTTTCAACAGTAAAAACCAAAAGGAATATTAAATTACCTTTTGGTTTTTCATTTTAAAGAATCCTTTTGTTCTTACGATTCTTGCATAGAACTTATTTCCGAATTACGATCAATCATTCGTTGCAAATGGTAATTATATAATTCTATTTCATCATCAAGTAAGGAGTTAGGCGATAATTTTGGAGTTAATTTTATTAATGATTGAAGTAGTCTTGTCATTACATCCGTCACTGTAAGATTTAATGATAGTAGTTCGGAAAGAGATGCCATTGTTTCAGGAATAATTGTAGGATATTTAAATGAAGTTTCTTTGTTATCAATCGCAATTTCATAAAAATCTTTAATAATAGAAGCACGTTTTGATCCACTTTCGTTAATACATAAATAAATTTGAACAGCAACCCCTTTACGTATCCGACGTTGAGAGATTCCCGCAAATTTCTTGTCATCAATACTTAAATCAAAATCTCCTGGACAATATGATCCGACTATCTCTTTTGCAACTATTTTATCTGTTAAATCCTTAAACATATCTTGAATTAGTGCATACATCGTTTCATAGCCATCATTAATTTGCAGCTTATGTTCAGCCTCTGGAAAGAGGATAGATATATTTAGAACACCTTCATCTAAAACGACAGCAAGCCCACCTGAATTTCGTACGATTGCTTTGTATCCATGGTTATTAAGAAATTTAATTCCATTTGTAAGATTCGGTAGTCTAGTATCTTGTATTCCTAGAACTATTGTATTGTGGTGTACCCAAGTTCGAATTGTTGTTGGAGACTCCATTTTCCCAATTTTTGTACATAATGTGTCATCTAATGCAAAAGATTGGATCGCCTCAAAGGATGGCCCTAAAGTTGATCCATCTATAAAACGTATTTCATCTGTTTGTAACCGATTCAAATGTTGATTCATTAAATAAGCCCCTTGCGTTTTGCGTTTGTTTTCCTATTTTAGCATGATTTTAAACTAAATAAAAAAACTTCATATTCTGAATAGTAAATATAATTTGACAATAATTTGAATCAAACTTATAGTAAATAAAGTAGTGAAAATGATAATCGTTATCAATTGAATATGGAATTGATAATAATTGTAAAAAAGGAGATTCAAATGAAAAAGTTATTATTACCGTTTATTCTTATTTTTGTAATAATCGCGAGTGCATGTAGTCACAATTCGTCAGATAAGAAGGCGAGCACTTCAAATATGGATGATCAACCTAAAACATTTACATATCAATCGGAAACTGGCCTTGTTGAAGTACCAACACATCCAAAACGCGTTATCTTACTTTCAGGTTTTACTGGTAATGTCATTTCTTTAGGAGTAAATGTTGTTGGGGTAGATGTTTGGTCAAAGAATAATCCAACTTTTAAGAAAGAATTAAAAGATGTAGCGGAAGTATCGGATGAGAATCTTGAAAAAATAATTGAATTAAATATAATTGGATTATCAAATATTAAAAATATAGATAAATTGAAAGAGATTGCTCCAACGGTTACATACACATGGGGTAAGTTAGATTATTTAGCACAGCATATCGAAATTGGTAAATTGTTAAACAAAGAGAAGGAAGCCAAGGAATGGATTGATGACTTTAAACAACGTGCGGAAAAAGCCGGAGATGAAATTCGCGCTAAAATCGGTGAAGATGCAACTGTATCAGTATTTGAATCATATGATAAACAGCTATATGTATTCGGCAATAATTGGGCTCGCGGAACTGAAATACTATACCAAGCAATGAAATTAAAAATGCCTGAGAAAGTAAAAGAAGTGGCTCTAAAAGATGGTTATTATACACTTTCTACAGAAGTGCTACCGCAATATGCAGGAGATTACATTATTTTAAGTAAATACGCAGATGCAGATATATCGTTCCAGAAAACAGATACATATAAATCTATTCCAGCTGTAAAAAATAATCGTGTATATGAAATGCTTGGCAATGGCGCTTCGTTCAGTGACCCAGTTACACTTGAGAAACAGCTAGCATTCTTTAAAAAATCGTTTTTAGAAAATTAATAGATTGTAGAGGGACTTTCAAATTTAATATGCATAAAAATAGAGGAACTAAATCAAAATTAAGATTTAGTTCCTCTATATTGTAACCGACAATGTTATTCTGCAATTTTTTCTAAATTTCCGTTTTTATCCATTCTAAAAGATGTTGCTGCTGGTTTCTCTTCCTCTTCAAATAATACTAATTTTCTAGCGCGGTTCATTATTTTCATCATTGTTTCATAGTCTTCTTGAACAGTAGTAGCGTCTTTTTCAAGCTTTTCTACCTGTCTCTGTAACTGTGAATTTCGTTCCTGTAATTGCATAAGCTCTCTTTTTAGTTGATCATTTTCACGGACTAAACGGTCGCTACCAATTTGATTACTTGAAAGACCTTGTAAGAACTGGATGACATCAAACATTGTAATTGAACTTTTTCTTGTATTCACTGGTGAAGCTGACGAAGTCTGTGATTGATACTGATTTTGAACTGAAGGAATACTTGAAAATATCTCAGTCGTTGGTTCCTCATTATGCGTTACTTCAACGCTTGTGTCATTTTCATTATCAGTTTCCACAAAAGACCCAAATTCCTGATCGAGATCAACACCATATTCTAAATCTTGTTCATCATTTAAATAACGATCAAAATTACTAGATACATCTGTTTGTATATAACTAGATTCAGAAGGTGTATATAATAATTTTTTCTTAGCATCTTCACCTTTAGCGTGACGAAGCTTTTCTTTACGGAATTTCTTAGCTAATTGAAGTGCTTTTTCATAATTATAGCGAACTACAGCATTCCAACGAAAACCACATGCAGCCGAGGTACGTTCTAAAACATCGCCTACTTCTTCAAAGGCATTTAATTGGGTACTACCTTCTCGTACATGACGTAAAACGGTTTCCGCTAAAAGTAAATCATTTTCTTCAGTCCATGCATCCTGTCTTAATTTCATCATAGAAATTTCCCCTCAACTTTCTTTTATTCAATTAATCGATTTAATTTCCTAGCTGATTAATAGAAGTTTGGACAAAAAAATAGAAAACTATACAAAAAATAGAAAATAGTAGAATACTATTTGGAGTGATTTATTTGGAAAACTTGCATGTCCTTTTTGGAACGAGTAAAATTACTGCTGAGTATGTTCAATTTAGAACAGAAAGGATTGTAAAAAAATGTCAAATGAATTTAGAATATGTGATGACTGCCAGGCGACAAATATTAAAACATTAGTCCCTCGCTTAAAAAGAATAGATGATGAAGCAGAGATTAAAATTGGTTGTCAATCTTACTGTGGACCTGGACGAAAAAAATCATTTTGTTTCGTAAATAATCGTCCTTTATCTGCACCAAACGAAGATGATCTACTTGTAAAGATAAAGTCAAAACTAGGTAAGAATTAAACGTTCCTTCATCTTTAGGAGCGTTTTTTTGATATAATAGATTGAAATGTGGAGAAAGCTTGCCCAGCTCTGAAGGGAATATCTCCATTCAGCTGAAGAAGTGGCGATTTTTCCACTTCGAAGATGGATGGAATATTACCGAAGAGCTAGCTTTCGGAACTAGACACCATGAAATACCTATTTTAACTTTGATATTTAAGGATTAAGGGATAAAAATTAATAATAAATGTAGAAGGTTGGTTTTTAACCTTTATTGGGCTTTGGCTTATGACCTCTAGGGGCTAACGCCTTGTGCTACAAAGGGAAAGATAGAAGAGTCCTGTTCAGAAAGTAAATTAAATAGCATATAAAGAATTAGTATACATATTGAAAGGGGGCCAAGATATGTCATATCGTTTCCAAAAGCTTTATGAGGAAAAAGTATTTAAAGATCCCGTACATCGTTATATTCACGTAAGAGATCAAGTTATTTGGGATTTAATAGGAACGAAAGAATTTCAGAGACTACGCAGAATTAAACAGCTTGGTACTACATATTTGACGTTTCATGGAGCTGAGCATAGTCGATTTACTCATTCGCTTGGCGTTTATGAAATAATAAGACGTATGGTAGATGATGTTTTTTCTGGTCGTCCTGAATGGAATGATGACGACCGCTTATTAGCTCTTTGTGCTGGATTATTACATGATGTTGGTCATGGTCCTTTTTCGCATACATTTGAGAAGATATTTAATTTAGATCATGAAGAACTAACGAGAGAAATTATTGAGGGTTCAACGGAAATTAATGCAGTTCTAAGAAAAGTAGGGGATGACTTTCCTAAGAAAGTATCGGAAGTCATTGAGAAAACATCAGCGAATAAGTTAGTTACGAGCATGATTTCAAGCCAAATTGATGCAGATCGAATGGATTATCTTCTTAGAGATGCATACTACACTGGTGTAAGTTACGGTAATTTTGATATGGAACGTATTTTGAGAATTATGCGTCCCAGACCCGACGGTGTCGTTATAAAACAATCAGGTATGCATGCTGTTGAACATTACTTAATTAGTCGTTACCAGATGTACTGGCAAGTTTATTTTCATCCTGTGTCTAGAAGCGCTGAAGCAATTTTACAGAAAATATTACAAAGAGCTAAACATTTGCATGAAACAGGTTACCATTTTAATTATGTACCGGTGCATTTCGGTCATTTATTTGAAGGTAAAATTGACTTGGTTGAATATATCAAATTAGACGAATCAGTTCTTCTATATTATTTCCAAGTATGGCAGGAGGAATCTGACCAAATCTTAAGTGATCTATGTCAACGTTTCTTAGATCGAAATTTATTTCAATATGCAGACTTTGATACACAAAAACATACTGAAAAGTTTGCTGAATTAAAGGAGTTATTTTTAGAGATAGATATAGACCCGGAATACTATTTAGTAATTGATACAATTTCAGATGAGGCTTATGATTATTTTAGATACGGTGAGGAAGATGGAAAGAAACCGATTTTATTATTACAAACGAACGGTGAATTAAAAGAAATCTCGCGTAAATCTGAACTAGTAGATGGAATAACTGGTAAAAAGTTATTTGATTCTAAGTTATATTTTCCGCATGATTTAATCTATAAAAATCCTGATGAAAAGAAAAAGAAAGTAATCGAAATGATTGAAGAAATAGCGGGTGCTAAAAGAAGATAAAAACAGTAAACGGAAGATACTCCCGTTTACTGTTAATGTATGTAAGGAATTCTATTCGTCACTAAGGCGTTTACCTGCAACTGCATAGTGGTTTTTTGTCATTTCTTCTATGAAAACAACTATCTTTTCGGTTGGAGCACCTGTTGTTTCACTTACTGCATCAGTAACTTTTTCAACTAATGCTTTCTTTTGTTCTTCAGTGCGACCTTCTAGCATTTTTACTGTAACGTATGGCATATTATGACCTCCTTCATTTTGTCATTTTTATTATAACTCAGGAAGTCAGAATAATAACGATTAAATCGATTAACATTGAAGAAATCATAAAGAATAATTTAAACTATTAATAAATTAACCGTTTAGTTACATAAAACAGCAATTTCTCGAGAGGAGCAAAGAATGGGATCATTTTTTCAATATCCATTAAAAGATATACCTTTAATATTATTAGTTGTTGCAATTTCGTTATCAGTTCACGAATTTGCGCATGCTTATGTAGCTTATAAATTTGGAGATGACACGGCAAAAAGACAAGGCAGATTAACGCTTTCTCCATTTAGACATTTAGATATTTTCGGAACAATTGCGATTATTATTTTAGGCTTTGGTTGGGCAAGACCAGTTCCTGTAAATCGCCATAACTTTAAACATCCGAGATTAGCAGGAATTTTAACCACTGCAGCGGGTCCGATTAGTAATCTAATACTGGCGACGCTTGGTTTAATCGCTTATTCACTAATATATAAGTACGGATTTTTTCATTCTTTCCCACAAGCACTATCACTTACTTTAGATTCTTTCTTTAATATTTTCATTCAAATGAATATTGTATTATTTGTGTTTAACTTAATTCCTCTTCCGCCATTAGATGGATACCGAATTTTAGAGGATTTGGCTCCTAATGATCTTCGTGCAAAAATGTCACAATATGAGCAATATGGAGCATTTATATTTTTAGTTTTAGTTTTAACTCCTTTAGATAACTATACAATACAACCAATTTTCCAGGTTGCTATACCTTCAGTTTTCCACTGGATTAATTCAATCGTTACACCATTAATTTTTTAGGAGGGGCACAATGTCTGATCAACCAAAAAAGAAATCACTAGGTTTTAATATATTAAAAAATGATTCAACGAGTGGGCATGGCGGATTTGGTGTTGGAGCAATTAGTTTAGAAAATATTTCGCCAGTTTTTATTGATATACAAGAAAATGACGTATTTGTAGATATCGGTGCAATGCATGCAAGAAGTTCAGTTGAAAAAGGGATCAAGTTTTTAACAAATGAGGATGAAGTTCCTAATGGAAAACCATATTGGTTAGTGTGGGTCGCAACTGAGCGAACTGAAAGTGGTCCTTATTATGCTGGAGTAACAGGTTGCTACATGACTGTTGATCGTGAAGCTAGAAGGGGATATAAGCTTCTTCCTGACCACGTAAATAAAATGGATAAAGCGATGAAACGTAAAATAATGGTTGAACAGATGGATGAAAAGTCTCGTAAATTATTAGCCAATTACTTAAAATCGCACAATGAAGAGATGTGGAATAATTCATCTGACCAATTAAAAAGTGAACTTTTAGGTTAGTATACTTTTTTGCACATTAAGTAAGTATAAATTGGCAGCGGAGAAGGAAAATCGACGTAGTTTCCAATTTTAGGTATTAAGTATAAGTGCAACTACGTCTCTGTCTTCGCCCTAGGGCTCGCCAATCGACGAGTTTTCTTTAGGTAAATTATATAAAAAATTTGAAGAAATCGTCGAATAATCTTTTTACATTTAAGACTAAATAAAGTAAACTATTAATAGCTTGGACAAAGCTAGGACTAGGACAAACAAAGGACCTTACCAATTTGGTGAGGTCTTTTGTTTTTAAAGTAAATATTGTGAATACCAGGGCTTACTGTCTTTATTTTCCTTTTTATGTTTTTGGTTTATTTTTTTATTCATACAAGGTTTTGTAGGTTGTGTCCCTCTACGAAAATAAAGTGAAACCTTATCGCCGCAGCCTTCTTTATATAAAAGGCCAGTCTTTTCATCTACAGCAACTTTAACTAGGTCATCAGGTAGTTTAGAGTCTACATTTTTATCCAATAAATTTGTCATTACTGATGCCCATACCTTCTTGGAAAGTGAACTTTCCTCTACGCTTAATATTTTTGAATGATCATACCCAACCCATACTCCAACAATAAGATTCGAATGGAATCCAATCATCCAGCTGTCCGTTTTTGTAGTGCCGGTTTTACCATAATAATCTTTTGATAGTTCAGGAATAATACTAGTACCTGTTACTGGTAAGTAGCTTGAAAAATTTGTGTTAAACATTCCGTTCATTAGTTGCTTAAGAATAATGGTTTGATCTTTATCCAATCTTTGTTTTTTATCAAACTTTTCTTTATAGATCATCTTTCCAGATTGAGTTTTAATCTCTTTGATGAAATGAGGAATAACTTCTTTACCATTATTCGCAATTAAAGCATAAGCTCTTGTCATATCGAGCAGTGAAGCATCTTGAGTGCCAAGTGCCATAGAAGGTAGTTTATTATTTGGTGTGGTTAAATGGAATAACTTCTGTGCTTTAATAAATTCGTCAGTACCAACTGCCTGTTGGGTTTTTACAGCGTATATATTGTCAGAAACAGCAATAGCTTTAGCTAGAGTAATTGAATCATGTGCGTATAAATTGCCACTATTTTTAGGACTATATGAATCTCCATTTTCAAAGTGAAAAATAGTAGGCTTACTTTGAAGTCTTGTAGATGGAGTAAATCCGTTTTCAAGTGCACTGTAATATAGAATTGGTTTTATAGTACTTCCTACCTGTCTTTTCGACGCTATTGCACGATTAAATAAAAACTGTCCTTTCTCACGGCCTCCAGTCATACCTAATACTTCACCAGTTTGACTATTTAATACGACCACACTAGCCTGTAAATCAGGAATTGGCCTAATATATTTATCAAATGCTTGATCAATGTGCTTTTGAATAGCGGGATTAAATGTTGTATAAATTTGGCTACCATTGTTATTGATCGATTGTCCAATTGAAGCCGTAATCTCTTTTTGAACGCTTTGTTGAAAATAGGATGTAAAAGAAGAATTTGAAGTATGTTTAATCGGTTTTAACTTAATCGTTTCATCAATTGCATTTTTAACGCTTTTTGAGTTGATTAATTTATTCTGTTCAAGTGCTGTTAAAATTCGTAGTTGTCTTTTCTTTACAGATGAAAAATGAACGTAAGGGTCATATTTTGAAGGATTAGCTGGAATACTTAATAAAAATGTAGATTCACCAATTGTAAGCTCGTTTGTCTCTTTTCCTAAGAAGGTATTCGCCGCAGTTTCTAGACCATAAATACCATGTCCAAAATAAATGGTGTTTAAATATGCTTCTAATATTTTATTTTTACTGTAAGCAGACTCAAGTCTCATAGTTAAAAAAGCCTCTTTTAACTTACGATTAATCGTTTTTTCTTGTGAAAGATATAAATTTTTTGCAAGTTGCTGAGTTATTGTACTTGCCCCTTGTGCGTATTGTCCCTTCGTTATATTAATTAAAATAGCAGAACCCAACCTTTTTAAGTCGAAGCCATGATGATGAAAAAAATTACGATCCTCAGAAACTAAAATACTATTGATGGCAATCGGAGGCACATCTGCAATTTTAAGTGTTTTACGATTTTGAAGTAGCTTAGTTTTACTAATTAATTTTTGATTGTGATCATAATAACTTGAATTTGACTCAATAAATAATGAAGGTTTTGTAGATGTAATTGCAAACAGATAGACACACGATAAAAATAGTGTACCTGAAATTGAAATAATAGTAAGTAAAATGCCGATCTTTTGAAGTGTACGCCAATGAAAAGAGTAGTTGATATTATACAAAAATGTATCCTCCTCTCGATTCGTTTCTCTAATTTAATACTAGTATGGTAGATTAAGAGAAATTTTATTCAAATTACTGTATTAAAAAATATCAAATAATTTAGCTTTAAAAATCTTGCATTTCACAAAAATTACTCTATACTTTTCTTTTGTACGGCAAAAAATTGTCGTAACAACACAAATCCGATAGGAATTAGGAAGAGTGGGGATAATACGAAACATAATCGAAAAGTGGAGGCGCCTAGGCCAGCCCCGACAAGCATAAGGCGAAGCCTGAGGGAAGTTGGTTTCATTTGGATTTGGCTTATGACCTTTGGGGGCTAGGCGTCGGAACTGGATAAAACGATACATGTTTCAGACTAAATCTTGATAAAGAAGGGTAGATGCATTAAATGGAATTATGGTTTACTGAAAAACAAACAAAAAACTTTGGAATTACTGCTAAAATTAATAAAACTTTACATACAGAGCAAACTGAGTTTCAAAAGCTTGACATGGTAGAGACAGAAGAGTTCGGAAACATGCTTATTTTAGATGGTATGGTTATGACAACTCAAAAAGATGAGTTCGTTTACCACGAAATGGTTGCGCATGTACCTTTATTCACACACCCAAATCCTGAAAACGTATTAGTTGTAGGTGGCGGTGACGGTGGTGTTATTCGCGAAGTATTAAAACACCCAAGCGTAAAGAAAGCAACTCTAGTTGAAATCGATGGAAAAGTAATTGAATACTCTAAAATATACTTACCTGAAATTGCAGGAAAATTAGAAGACCCACGTGTAGAAGTAAAAGTAGACGATGGATTTATGCATATTGCAAATAGTGAAAATGTATACGACGTAATTATGGTAGACTCAACTGAACCAGTTGGTCCTGCAGTTAACTTATTTACAAAAGGCTTCTATGCTGGTATCTCTAAAGCGTTAAAAGAAGATGGTATTTTTGTAGCTCAAACGGACAACCCATGGTTTACGCCAGAGTTAATCACACAAGTTCAACGTGATGTAAGAGAAATCTTCCCAATCACTCGTTTATACATTGCAAATATTCCAACATATCCAAGTGGAATGTGGACATTTACAATCGGTTCGAAAAAACATGATCCACTTGAAGTAGAAGAGAATCGTTTCTTCGATATTGAGACAAAATATTATACAAAAGAGCTACACAAAGCAGCGTTCGTATTACCAAAATTTGTAGCTGATCTTACTAAATAAGGGGGCTTTATTATGCGTTTTGATGAAGCTTATTCTGGAAATGTATTCATAAAGAGTCATCCAAGCTTTGAAGAAAGTAAAGCAGTTATTTATGGTATGCCTATGGATTGGACTGTAAGTTTCAGACCAGGTTCTCGTTTTGGTCCTGCGCGTATTCGTGAAGTTTCAATTGGATTAGAGGAATATAGTCCATATCAAGATAAAGAACTAGAAGAAGTTAAGTATTTTGACGCAGGGGATATTCCATTACCATTTGGTAATGCTCAAAGAAGCCTTGATATGATTGAAGATTATATTGACGGCTTATTAGCTGAAGGTAAATTTCCTCTAGGAATGGGTGGGGAGCATCTTGTATCATGGCCGGTAATGAAAGCTATGTACAAGAAATACCCAGATTTAGCCATTATTCATTTTGATGCTCATACTGATTTACGTGATTCATATGAAGGTGAGCCATTATCTCACTCAACACCAATTAAAAAAGTTTGTGATTTAATTGGACCAAAAAATGTTTATTCATTTGGAATTCGTTCGGGTATGAAGGAAGAATTTGAGTGGGCTAAAGAAGTTGGAATGAATTTATTCAAATTCGAAGTGCTTGAGCCGTTAAAGAAAGTACTTCCAACGCTAGCTGGACGTCCAGTATATGTAACGATTGATATCGATGTATTAGATCCTGCACATGCTCCTGGAACAGGAACACTTGAAGCAGGTGGTATTACATCAAAAGAAATGCTTGATAGCATCTTAGCAATCGCAAACAGTGATATAAACGTTGTTGGGGCAGACTTAGTAGAAGTAGCTCCAGTTTACGATCATGCAGAGCAAACTCAAGTTGCGGCAAGTAAATTTATTCGTGAAATCTTATTAGGTTGGGTTAAATAAAAAGATTTGTAAAAGGCGATTTTTCGTTCATTAGGACGAGAATCGCCTTTTTATATTGAATTTGAAAGTGAAACACTTGAAACTATTTAAGTAAAATTTTACTAAAAATGTAAAAACGTTATTGATAATGATAATCATTACCTTTATAATTGAGAACGATTATTGTTATCAAATTATGGGGGAAGATGAAAATGAAAAAAGGGGTAAGGAAATTTATTTTAACTCTACACTTGGTGTGCAGCTTAGTTTTTGGCCTTTTTATTATTGCTGTTTGTGCAACG
This sequence comes from Gottfriedia acidiceleris, assembly GCF_004138285.1. Lineage (GTDB taxonomy): Bacteria > Bacillota > Bacilli > Bacillales > Bacillaceae_G > Gottfriedia > Gottfriedia acidiceleris_A. The sequence continues at coordinate 159,490 of NZ_SCFN01000005.1, forward strand.
GGTAGTGTATTGGTGTTTGGGAATCAGATTGAGCATATATTAAACCCACAGTATTTTAAGCCAGCAAGTAGTGAAAGAAATGTTGGAATTAAAGAAGCAGAAAAGATTTTCCTTGCACATTACAAAGGTTTTCAAATTTCGAGGATGGATGTGCCTTCCAAGTTATCTGATGTATATCATGCAAGTATGTCAAAAGGACATAATGAAATTGATGCATATGTAGATCCTAGCAATGGCAAATTATTAGGCAATTTTGATAGAGAGAAATCAATCGTTTCTTTTGTTAAAGAGTTACACACACATTTATTATTAGATGATATTGGTGAAATAATTATTGGTATCGTTGCAATTGCATTTATTTTAATTCTTATTACAGGTATTTATTTATGGTATCCAGGCATTAAACGAATGTTTAAAAGCCTAAAAATTAAATTGAATAAAAGTCAAATGGCAAAAAATCTATCATTACATAATTTCATAGGGGTTATTACTTTACCATTTTTACTTGTTGTAGCAATTACAGGAATGCTATTTCCATTCCAAGAAAAGATTGAAGAATCTTTGAAATTGAAATTTACATCAAATTACCCTGAAGAACTTAGATCTGTTGATAATGGTAAACATCAAATAAGACTGGATACGATAGTTGCCCAAATTAATAAATTACACCCGGAAGGTGAGCTATACAAGTTGAGACTTCCATCGGATAAAGAAGGTGTTATAGAAGCCCAATTAAGTGATGGCAGTTACGACCCTGAAGGTAAAGGAAATACAAGCGAATTCTTCGATCAATTTTCTGGAAAGCATTTAGGAACTTTTTCAAAAAATACTGAAACAGCCTATGATAAATTTTTTGTTTGGCGAGAAAGTTTGCATAGAGGAACTTTTGGTGGTGTGTTCGTAAAAACAATTTATGCCTTAGTTGGAATAGCTCCACTTGGTTTAGGGATAACTGGGATTACAATGTGGGCGTTAAAACGAAAAAACAAAGTTAAAAAAATGAGAAAATTACAGCAAACAGCTTAAGATGAACAAAATTTTATATGGAAGTAGGATTTAACGACATCAGTTGAATCATTTGTTAGAACCCGAAAGAAAGTACGCTAAAAGCCGTATTTATCTTTCGGGTTTTTTGAATAGGTATCAAATATGATTATTTGTACAGTTTTTATAGTAAAACAACAATTTTGTAGAAAGATAAAAATAGAAAAATGCACAAAGTTAACGTTGACGTTAACGATATATTAGGAGTAAGATAGATAAGTGATATAAAAAAGATAAATTCATTTCGAAAGGAGGAAATGATTTGCTCTACAAGATAGATGAAGTAGCAAAAGAATGTGGGTTAACAAAACGTTCGATTCGTTATTATGAAGAAATCGGTCTAATCTCTCCGCCTGAAAGAAGTGAAGGAGGATTTCGACTTTATTCAGATCTTCATATCGAACGTTTAAAGAAAATAATGAATGTTCGTGATGTTCTTGGTTTTTCTTTGCAGGAGGTTCAGGAGTATATGGCAATCAGTGAGGCGTTTGAAGAATTCCGATTGCAATATAGAGAAAACAAGGAAAAGATGAATGAAGATGAAAGAAAGAAAAGTCTATTAGGAGCTGAAGAAGTACTCGCTCAACAATTAAAAATGATTGATGAAAAGCTTAAAAAAATGAACGACATTCGAGATGAAATGAACGAGATGTATCAGAGGGTGCGTAAAGCATTAGAACAATAAATAATATAGGAGATGGTTGAAACATGTCAAACTTGGCAAAAAGTAAAAATCAAAAGACAAATGTAAATCAAAAGTCAGGTCTTTTGAATCAACCAAAAGCTATTTGGGCTGTTGGTTTTGCATGTATTATCGCATTTATGGGAATTGGTTTAGTTGACCCAATCTTACCAGCAATCGCTGAAAAGATGCATGCTTCTAAAAGTGATGTAACGCTTCTTTTTACAAGTTACAATTTAGTAATGGCAATCGCGATGTTAATAACAGGTTTTATTTCTTCACGTATCGGAATTAAATGGACACTACTTTTAGGCATACTAATTATTGCAGTTTTCGCAGGTCTCGGAGGAAATTCAAGCAGTATATGGGAATTAGTATGGTTACGTGGAGGTTGGGGACTAGGTAACGCACTATTCGTTGCGACTGCATTATCGGCAATTGTTTCATTATCTAGATCAGGTGTTGCACAATCAATCATTTTATATGAAACTGCGATTGGTCTTGGTATATCAGTTGGTCCACTGTTAGGTGGAGAATTAGGTTCGATCTCTTGGAGAGGTCCATTTTTCGGCGTTGCTTGCTTAATGGTAATAGCATTTTTATCTCTATCCTTTATGATGCCAAAAACACCTATAACACAAAATACGAAAAAAGCGTCATTTCTTGATCCATTCCGTGCCCTTAAACATAGATCTTTATTAACATTAGGTATTACAGCATTTTTATATAATTTTGGATTCTTTACTTTATTAGCATTCTCACCATTCTTTATGGGATTAAAGGAACATGGTTTAGGATTCGTTTTCTTAGGTTGGGGACTTTTATTAGCAATTACATCTGTATTTATGGCACCGAAATTACAAAAAAAATTCGGTACACTTAAATCGATGTATGCTATGTTAACTCTTTTCGCTATCACACTTATCGTTATGGGAATTGGAACAGATACAAGTAGTGTCATTATTGTATGTGTAATAATTGCTGGTGCATTTTTAGGTAATAACAACACATTAATTACAACAGCAGTAATGCAAGCAGCTCCAGTTGAACGTTCAACAGCATCAGCTGCATATAGCTTTTTACGTTTCCTTGGTGGAGCAATTGCACCATATTTAGCAGGTAAACTGGCTGAATGGTATAATCCACATGTACCTTTCTATGTAGGTGGATGTTTTGTATTACTATCGGTACTTTTCTTGTTTATTAATAAAAAGCATTTAATTCATATTGATAAAGCAGAATCTGCACATTAATATTATCGGGTATTTCTCGATAATTGGTGAAAACCCGCTAGGAATTACGCATTCCTGGCGGGTTTTGTGTTTTTTTGAATATGAAAAAACAATAAACAGCCCTTTACGAGCTGTTTATTATGGTCCAAAATGACCGAACAACGACAAATAAACGATGAAGCCGATCAGTGCGAGTAACCCGATTAGTGCAGCTGTAAAACTGCCGAACATGATCGCTTTCCGTTTGAAAATGAACCACAAGATGAGTCCCACAACGAATGGAACGAAAAAGACGTACAAATAAATGAGAAAAATACTCGATAACGAAATGATTCCAATCCCTAGTCCAATGAAAAATAGTTTGCTAGAAGATAGTTGTGCGATTGTTTTCATAAAGTCCCCTTTAATTCATCATATGTTCTTTATTGTCTCACAAACGGTTTTCAATTGAAAACAAAAATCCTCCTTACTGGCAAGGTTGTTTTGTTAGTTTATGGACAATTGAAAATGGTAATTACATCTTAATGAATGCTTATTAGATCGCTCCCACAAATTTTATGAATGAAAGACATCGTTATAAAGAACAAAGCTACGGACTTTATACAAAAAATCTCTATGAAATCTTTTAGAAACAAGAAAGTACTTCAACTTTTGAGATAGAACTATTATTTCGTTCATTTTAATGAATATTTTTCACAATTTTTTTCTTACCTATTTTATTTTTTTTATTAGATTATGCTAAAATGGGAAAAGATGATTTTTGGATGTGATTCGTTACGTTCATTGGGAGAAAAGGACGTGTAAAAGTGAAAGGACAACAAGGCATACCTGTCTCAATTGATTTTGAGACATTGATAAAAGATCCACACGGGCGCGATAAAATCAGTTTTCAAGCAAATGGCTTATACTATAAAAAAGATGATGTTTCATATTTATTGTTTGATGAAAATCATGAGGACCGAAAAGTAAAGGCTACTATGAAAATAGGTAAAGGGGAAGTAACAATTATTCGTAATGGCGGAGTTATGATGCGCCATCAATACCGAGTAAATGAAACAACTGAAGGTACTTTCTCAAATGAATTAGGAGTATTTCAAACTAAGGCATATACAAAGAAACTACAATTTCTAGTATCTGAAGGACCTTTAAAAGGAGTACTTCAATTAGGATATAAGTTATTCGTGGGTGATGAAAATGCTGGGTCGTATAACATTACAGTATCAATTAAGGAGGCAACGATATGAATACATTAGAACAAGTAAAAAGTCGTTTGAAAAATGAAATCGAAGCTGCTGTATTAAAAGCAGGATTAGCAACAGAGGAACAATTACCACAAGTCGTATTAGAAACACCAAAAGATAAAGCGCACGGAGATTTTTCAACAAATATGGCGATGCAATTAGCACGTGTTGCTAAAAAGGCTCCTAGAATGATTGCAGAGGAGCTAATTAATTCTTTTGACCAAAGTAAGGCAAGCATTCAAAAAGTAGAAATTGCAGGACCAGGTTTCATCAATTTTTATATGGATAATAGTTACCTAACTGATTTAATCCCAACAATTATTAAATCAGGAAATGAATATGGCCAAACAAACTTTGGTAACGGTGAAAAGATTTTAGTTGAGTTTGTTTCAGCGAATCCGACTGGAGATTTACATTTAGGTCATGCACGTGGAGCAGCGTTTGGAGATTCACTATGTAATATTTTAGACAAAGCAGGTTATGAAGTAACTCGCGAATATTATATTAACGATGCTGGGAACCAAATTAATAATTTAGCATTATCAGTAGAAGCTCGTTATATGCAAGCTCTTGGAATGGATAAAGAAATGCCTGCGGATGGCTACCATGGTGCAGATATTATTGAGATTGGTAAAACATTAGCTGCTGAATTCGGTGACCGTTATATGAATGAACCAGAAGATACTCGCTACAAATTCTTCCGTGAATATGGTTTAAAACTAGAAATGGAAAAACTACAACGAGATCTACGTAATTTCAGAGTAGACTTTGATGTTTGGTATTCAGAAACTTCATTATATGAAAATGGCAAAGTATTAGAAGCTCTTGATGATTTAAATCAACGTGGTGAAACATATGAAGAAGAAGGTGCGACTTGGTTCCGTTCTACAACATATGGAGATGATAAAAACCGTGTACTAATTAAAAGCGATGGCTCTTATACTTATTTAACGCCGGATATCGCTTATCACCGAGATAAACTTAGTCGCGGAGCAGATAAACTAATTGATATTCTTGGAGCAGACCATCACGGTTACATTCCTCGAATGAAAGCAGCAATTCAAGCATTAGGATATAATGCTGATACGCTAGAAGTAGAAATAATCCAAATGGTTCAGTTATATCAAGACGGTCAAAAAGTAAAAATGAGTAAACGTACAGGTAAAGCAGTAACTCTACGTGATCTAATGGAAGAAGTAGGTATTGATGCGACACGTTACTTCTTTGCAATGCGTGGTTGTGACTCACATTTAGACTTTGACATGGACTTAGCTGTTTCTAAATCAAATGAAAACCCTGTGTATTATTCACAATACGCTCACGCTCGTGTATGTAGTATTCTTCGTCAAGGAGAAGAAATGGGTATTGTTTACAATGGAGAAGCTGATTACAGCCTTGTTTCGTCTGAAAAAGAATATGAGTTATTAAAGAAACTAGGAGAATTCCCAGCAGCGGTTTCATTAGCTGCTTCAAAACGTACTCCTCATCATATTACAAACTATGTGTTTGAATTAGCGGGTACATTCCACAGCTTTTATAATGCAGAAAAAGTGTTAGATGCTGAAAATGTTGAAAAATCAACAGCTAGATTGGCTTTAATGAAAGCAGTTCAAGTTACATTACAAAATGCATTAGCTTTAGTTGGAGTTTCTGCACCAGAAAAAATGTAAGAAGTAAATTAGTGAAAGTACCATATCCCAATTTTGGATATGGTACTTTTTTTGTTAGATAAAGTACAAACAATTAATTTTTCAAAAGTATAATTTTGTAATATTTTTGTTTGTTAATTTATAAGAATTTGTCGGTAAATAGGGAAAGAAAACAAGTTTCACCATTTTTTTATTAATTTTTTAAAATTTATTTAAAATGACCCCCTAAAAAATGAAATTCTTTGCGAATAGTTATAGTGAGAATAAATAAGAAATTTATACAAAGGGGAAAAAATTCATGAAAAAGTTATTAGTACATACAACTGCAACAGCATTATTATTATCTCAGTTAGGATTCTCAAGTTCAGTACTTGCTGCTGAAAATGATACAGTTTCAACAACTGACAAAAAGGAAGAAGCACCTGCATTAGTTAAAGGAGATTTCTTCTACTTTGTAAAAACAACTGTAGAAAAAATTCAACTGTTACTAACAACAGACAAAGTTAAAGAAGCAGAACTTTTAGCACAATTCGCACAAGAGCGTATTCATGAAGCAAGAGAATTAATAAAAGAAGGCAAAGAAGATTTAGCAAAAGAAACAATAAAAGAAGCTTTAGGTCAGATGGAAAATGCTCAAGGCCAACTTGACGGTAAACTACCAACTGTTACTGAACCAACGACTTCAGAAAAAACAACAGAAGATTCTGTTACTACAAAACCTACAGATGATTCAACTGAAGTAGAAAAAGAAGATCAAGAAAAAGCTGAAACAGATAAACAAGAAACAGAAGATCAAGATAAAGCTGAGACAGACAAACAAGAAACAGACAAACAAGAAACTGATAAAGAAGATCAAGAAAAAGCTGAAACAGAAAAAGAACATGTTGAAAAACATGAAAAACAAAAATTAACAAAAGAGCAAAAAGAAATTGCAAAAATCCAACATCATTTAAATAACAACCTACTTGTACTGGCAAATGTTTTAGATCAAGTTAAAAATCCAAAAGCAAAAGCTGCGATTGCTAAAAATATTGAAAAGAGCTTTAACAAAATATCTGAAAGATTAGAGAAAGTCTTAAAACATACAGAACAGGATTCAACAGCTCTAAAACCAATTATTACAGTTCAATACCCTGATGCAACTACAGATCAGTCAGCTACTCCAGAAGTTATTACAACAGTAACTAAAATTGAAGACGTAAATGACACAGACGTAAAAAATGTTAATGAAGATGATCAAGGTGAAAATGATGACAAAGATGATTCTACTGAAGTTGCTACAAAACCTGTAAAAGTAGAGCATAAGGAAGAGCACCAACATAAGTCAAAAGAAGTAAAACCAGTTAAAGTAAAAAAAGTAAAAGTTGAAAAAGAAGAAAAACATGAAGTAAAACACGAAAATGGTACAAACCATAGAAATCAAGGTGAACATGAAAATCGTGGAAACCATAAGGGAAATGAAAAGCAAGAGTGGAAAAAAAATGAGAATTCAAATAACCAAGGTGAAAACCATGGAAATGGACATGGTAAAAATTAATAAGTAATTATTTCCATTCACCTTTCAATAAAATCATATGAAACATTTCATAAGATGCGATATGCTTAAGTTTAACCGATTAAATTAAAATGGTGCCTCATACATTCATTTGATTATATAATGAGTGGAGGCGCCTTTAAGTTTTAATGGCTAAGCAATCCTCTTTTGAAAGGAGATCGGGTCTTGTTACTTACAATTTTTCAGACGCTTTATAAAAGAAAAGAAAAAATTGAAGATATTGTATTAACAATACAACAGTCTTCATCAAAAGAACTAGATGATTTTATAGTTCAATATACTCCTTTTATAAACAAAACTGTTTCTACTATTTGTGGAAGATATATTTCTAATCAAGAAGATGAATTTAGTATCGGTTTAAATGCATTTCATGAAGCTATTAAACTATATTCATATAAAAAAGGAGCTTCATTTCTATCTTTTGCTAAATTGATTATAAAACGGGAATTAATCGATTTTTTTCGGAAGGAATCTAAATACCAATCGTTGACTTCAGATCAATCCGATTCAGATGATATACATAAACAATATGATGACCATGTGTATAGCTCTTATATAAAGAACTTTGATGAAATAAACCGTAAAGAAGAAATTATTCATTTTAGTGAGATGCTTAAACAATTTGGAATTTCATTAGAAACTTTAGTAGAGGTTTCACCTAAACATGAAGATACAAGGGAGCATATTTTTTCAGTTGTAGACATTATTACATCTGATGAAGAAATGCTAACTTTTCTATATAAAAAGAAAAAATTACCGATGAAAATACTAGAAACTAAAGTTAATATAAGCCGAAAATCGCTCGAAAAACATAGAAAATATATAATTGCCATGAGTATAATTAGCGTCAATGAGTATATTTATTTAAAAAACTATTTAAAAAGGGGGAACTGAAGATGAACAATGGTATTGTATTAAAAGTTAATCATTCTTCCGTAGTTGTACTAACTGCTAACGGAGAATACTTAAAATGTAAAAAATTATTGTCATCCTATTCGATTGGTGAAGAAATTCAGTTCCCCAGCAATGCAATCATTTTAAATAAAAAAATAAAAATGAGCATCCCTAAATTGATACCTGTCATAATCGCTAGTGGATTAATTCTTTTTTCTTTTATATTTGTAAATTTGAACAACAATGAAGCATTGGCAGCAGGAAAGGTTACAATTGATTCAGAAGCAAAGGTATCATTAATATTGGACAAACAGTTAAAGGTCATTGCATTAAAGGGTCACAATGAACAAGGTAAACAAGTGATCAATAAAATGGATAACTGGAAACATGAGCCCCTACATTTAGTTATGGATGATTTAGTTGGTGAAATGGAGAAATCTAAGGTAATTGACCCAGATGAAACAATCAACTTAACTGGTGAGATGAGAAAAGAATTTGAAAATAAACAAAGTGAGCTAAATCATGAATTAAAGGATATTCAAGAAAGTAATAATCATATTAATATCCCAAATTCTAAGGAACTAGATCAGCCAAAGGTTAAAATTGAAAATCAAAATCAAAGTCAAAATAAACAAGAAAAAAGTTTTAATTCTAATTCAACGAAAGTGACAAAAGGCGAGACCAATTACAAGGATAAATCTATTTTAAAGTCACCTTCAATCGAAAAAGACAAAAATAATGATAATGGTCATTCAAAAGAAACTAAGAATGATAGTCACCAAGATGAACACTGGGGAAATAAGCAGCGTCAATGGAGTCATAGAAATACGGATGAACATCATGAATCATCGAATCAAAATCAAAAGAAACAATATAACAACTATGAAAAGCATCAAGATAAAAAAAAAAAAATGACTATAATAATGACCGCGAAATAAGAAGAAGTAATAAAAATCAACGAAAAAATATAAATAATGAAGGATGTCATGGGTGCAATACTCGTTATAAAAACAATGGAAACGAGAACAAGCACATTAATGGCTAGTAAAATAGCAGTGAAAAACGCTCAGATTAATAATCTGAGCGTTTTTTATACTAATAACATACTTAACACTCATAAAAGAGTAAAGGCTTAGGAAATGCCGCTCAAATGCTCATGAATAACCTTCCATTCACCAAGTTCATTCTTTTTAAATACATTGGTAGCTCTACCATGACCAACTACAAAGTTCCCTTTCAAATAGCCTTCATATCGAAATTGATAAGTACATGTTGCAGAATTTTGATCGGTAGTTAACCACTTTACATTTGTAGCTGTATAAACTTCATCCTGAATTACATTCCATGCATTTTCAAAATACTGCTGAATTTCTAGTAAAGAAGTACAGGTTTTGTCTGAAAACCAATAAATGGCATCCTTGTGAATAAAATTTTTTACTTGATTAAAATCATGTGTATTTGTTGCTTTTATGTATTGTTGTAGCGCATTTTGATAGTTCATTTACAAACCACCTTTATAGTAAAGTTTAAGTAAGACTTGTAGGTGAATATCTATAAACTATCATATCATTACTATTCCATATTAATCAGTTATTTTAAAGCCATTGCTAAATAAAATAAACCCTCAAGGTAAGTTAAACTTCCTTAAGGGCTACGTTAGTAATAATTGAACTTTTTAAATGCTTCTTTAGTACTCAACTTAAGTAACTTCGATCATACCACCACTTATTCGCTTATAACCTCTCCATTTCGTCATATCTTCCATTAATTGCAATAGAGCTAAATCCTTTTTTTTCGATTCAATCATTATATCGATATCACTTCCAATTGATCTGACCATGTCAAAAAAAGGCTTAATAAAATCAAGGTCAATTAAATCTGAATGCGCTCTAAACTCTTTATCGGATTTCGGAGATGAAATATGAATTTTAGGCTTCAAATATATATGCTCCCAAGTAGAGAATATAAGGGGTAATAATTTCTCTAACGGCTCTTCACATAAGTTTGCCATATGATGATGATAGTCAAATACGAGTGGAATACCTTCATTTTTACAAACCATTAGTGTTTCAGTGGTATTATACGTTTTATCGTCATTTTCTAGAGTCATTTGTTTTTTGATATGAGTAGGGAGCTTTTTTATATTTTCATAAAAACGCTGGATAGCAAGTTCTTTATTTCCATAGGCGCCCCCGATGTGTATATTAATGACGCTTTTGTCTGCAATACCCATTGCTTCAAGAACTTTATAATGATACTCCATATCAATCACAGCATTATCAGTTATATGGGGTTTATCACTTGTAAAAAGCGTGAATTGATTAGGATGAAAACTAACTCTTAATTCATGCTTTTTGATAAAATCACCTATTTCTTTAAATTGTTTGTGAAAAATATTTATATAATCAAATTCAACATCTGGATGAGTCGCCAAAGGGACCATTGATGAGGACATTCTATATAAGGGAATTTGTTGTCCCACATTATAATGAAGTGCTCTATACGTATTTTCGATATTTTGCGATGTAACATACATTAATTTCTCTAAACGTTCGTTTCTATCAAGGGCTTTATAACGTGTAAATGTAAGAGTTTTTGCAGGTGAACAATTATATAATGATAATGCATGTGATACATATCCAAATCGAATGATCATATTTTGTTCACCTCTACTTCGTTTATGTATATGTACAAAACATTACATTAATGGAGAAAGGAGCTTAGATAAAAGCTTGCGACACTTCCATAAGAATGCTGTATTTTTATAATGCCCAATAGGATATGATTTTGAGCGTTCTAAGTCCTTTATAAATATTTCCTTGATCTTCAATATGAAAGACTCACTTGAAAAAATACAGCTCCATTCATCATTTATGCAAAGACTTCTACGGTCAAAGTTAACGGATCCTACATCACAGCAACAATCATCGATGAGTAGTACCTTAGCATGAAAGAAACCCTTTTGATAATGAAAAACTTCCCCACCACCTTCTAAAATTAAAAGGAGATGTGGAAAACTCGCCTCTTTAACTAGTCTATGGTCTTCTTTTTCTGGAATCATTACACATATGTGGACGCCTCGATTAAGAGCGGCTAGAAGTGCGTCCATCAGTTTTTTTGTTGGAATAAAATAAGGTGTACCAATATAAATATGTTTTTTTGCCTGATCTATTAAATCTTTATATAGGTTCTCAATGCGCACAAAGTCTGACGAATAGAAGTGATGCTCGATTTTCCCTTTTACTAATTCATCGTCATTAATTAGCGTAAAAGATTCTCCACCACTTCTAACCCAGTCTATTAAAAATTGTACGTGCAAATCTTTTACACCCTCACCAGTCATTCGAATATGATAATCTCTCCAGTAACCTAATTCTTCATCAAAACCAATATATTCTTTACCAATATTAAAACCACCAAAATAGCCGGTTTTTTGATCTATTACTGTAATCTTCCGATGGTTACGGTGTTGAAATCGATAGAGAGTATATGGAAATCCGGTTCGACGATTAAAAAGTACTTCTACGCCATTTTCTTTTAGTTTTTTTATTCTTTTACGCTTAAGTCTAAAACTGCCGATCCAATCAACAAGCAGACGTACTTGTAATCCTTCCCGAGCTTTTCTTTCGAGTAGTGATAAGAATTTTTCAGATGTTTCATCGTTTCGAACAATATAAAAAAGCATAGAAATGCTACTATTCGCCTTTTTTATATCGTCTAGAAGATGCTTGTATAAGTCATTACCATCCGTTATTAACATTGTTTCACTATATCTTTTTTTAAATGGACAAGTTTCATCATATTTATGAAAGGCTTTATAACCAAAATAAAGATCTAAGCTAGCAAGGAGTATAAGAAAGAGTAGAGCAATTAAGCAAATGCAAAGAATCATATAATTAAACTCCTTTACCTTTTACGTGTTGATAGTATGACCATATACATTGAAGAATATGAAAAAGAGCCAATTTAAAATGAAAAAGTATTTGACTGAATAGTCATTCATTATATAATTGAAGTATATATTTTCTGAATATTATTATGGTTATAAATTTTTAAAAAGTAAGCGTTTTATTTATAGCCGAGAAAATTGGGGGAGGAATACATCATGGATCATGCACTTTTGTATTTGAACGCACTGGGGTTTGTGGCAATTACAGTTTATGCAATTTATTTATTCATTTACCTAATTAAAACAAGAATTGCCTACATTAAACTTGGTAAAAAAGAAGAATTTGAAAGAAATTTGAAAGATCGCTTTCAAAAAATTTGGGTGAATGTTTTCGGACAAAAAAAGCTATTGAAAGATAAGAAAAGTGGATTTATTCATTTGTTATTCTTTTATGGATTCATTTTAGTTCAAGCGGGAGCTTTAGACTTTATTTTAAGAGGTCTTGTTCCTGGAGTACATTTACCACTTGGACCATTATATGGTGCATTTACATTTTTTGAAGAAATCGTTGCGTTACTAATATTGGTGGCAGTTGTTTGGGCCTTCCATAGACGATATATTGAAAAATTGGTTCGATTAAAAAGAGGTTGGAAAAGCGGGTTAGTTTTAATCTTCATTGGTTTATTAATGTTATCAACACTGTTTGGTAATGGTATGGGAATCATTTGGAGTGGGGAAGGAACGAGCTTTCACGAACCAATCGCATCCTTAGTTGCCACAATTTTTAACGGCATTAGTAAGCCTTTAGCCATTTCATTCTTTTATGTTGCTTGGTGGACTCACTTAATTTCGCTTTTAACGTTCTTAGTGTATGTACCTCAATCAAAACACGCACATTTACTTGCTGGTCCAGCGAACGTTTATTTTAATCGTTTAACGAAAGCAGGAAAATTAGAAAAAATAGATTTTGAAGATGAAACACAAGAGACATTTGGTGTTGGAAAAATTAGCGACTTCCGTCAGTCACAATTAATTGACTTATATGCTTGTGTAGAATGTGGTCGTTGTACAAATGTCTGTCCAGCAACTGCAACTGGAAAAATGCTGTCACCAATGGATTTAATATTAAAACTTCGTGACCATCTAACTGAAACCGGTGCTGTTGTAACGTCTCGTGCACCTTGGGTTCCAACTGTTGCATTTTCAAAGACAAAAGGAAATCAATTAGCATTTGCTTCACAAGGAAACCAAGAAACAGCAGCAACATTGGAATATAGTCCAAGTTTAATTGGTGACGTAATTACTGAAGAAGAGATTTGGGCATGTACAACTTGTCGTAACTGTGAAGATCAATGTCCTGTAATGAATGAGCATGTTGAAAAGGTAATTGATTTACGTCGTTATTTAGTTTTAACAGAAGGTAAGATGCAACCAGATGCTCAACGTGCAATGACAAATATAGAGCGTCAAGGAAATCCATGGGGATTAAATCGTAAAGACCGTGAAAACTGGAGAGAACTTGATGAAAGTATTCATATCCCAACTGTAAAAGAAGCTCAAAAAGCTGGAGAAGAAGTTGATTACTTATTCTGGGTTGGTTCAATGGGTTCATATGATAATCGAAGCCAAAAAATCGCATTAGCATTTGCGAAACTTATGAATGAAGCTGGAATTAAGTTTGCTATTTTAGGTAATAAGGAGAAAAATTCTGGTGATACACCTAGACGATTAGGTCAAGAATTCTTATTCCAAGAGTTAGCAAGTAATAATATAGCAGAAATTGAAAAAGCGGGAGTAAGTAAATTAGTAACAATTGACCCGCATGCTTATAACACATTTAAAAATGAATATCCTGATTTTGGTTTACAAATTGAAGTTTATCATCATACAGAATTATTATCTCAATGGGTTAAAGAAGGTAAGTTAAAGCCAGTTCATCAAGTAAACGAAGTGATTACTTACCATGATTCCTGCTATTTAGGTCGATACAATGAAGTTTACGAAGCTCCTAGGGATATTCTTCGTGCTATTCCTGGCGTCAAGCTTGTCGAAATGGAGCGTAAACGTGAAACAGGTATGTGCTGTGGAGCGGGTGGAGGATTAATGTGGATGGAAGAGCATGTTGGTAATCGTATTAATGTAACGCGTACTGAACAAGCACTTGCAGTTAGTCCAAATGTAATTGGAACAGGTTGTCCTTATTGCTTAACAATGCTATCAGATGGAACAAAAGCAAAAGAAGTCGAAGAAAGTGTTAAAACACTAGATATAGCAGAGCTTTTAGAGTTATCGATTTTTGGTGACAAACAAAACCAAGCTTCATAAAAGTTCTATAACTTTTCAATTTTCATAAATTAACAATGAAAGGTGTGCAATTTGTACACCTTTCAGACTGTAGTTAAGTTTTTCAATCAGTCTGAAAATCGAGTTTCTTGTTTTATAAAACTTTGTATACCTTTTATTTGGAGAATTGATTTTTATAGGATTTTTTTATAGAGGAGAAATTGATAAAATTTTAGGGGGAAAATGGGATGAGTAAAACAGTTATAGTAAGTGCAGTTCGTACACCATTAGGACGTTTTGGAGGCGCGTTAAAGGGCTTTAGTGCTGCCCAGTTAGGTGGTTTCGCAATTAAAGAAACTTTGAGCCGTGTTAACCATCCGTTAGAATCAATTGATGATGTAATAATGGGAACTGTTTTACAAGGTGGGCAAGGACAATTACCTTCAAGACAGGCACTTCGTAATGCAGGACTACCTTGGGAAACAAGATCAGAAACAATAAATAAAGTATGCGCATCTGGTATGCGTAGTGTGATGCTTTCTGATTTATTGATTCGATCTGGTGAAAGTAAACGTATAGTTGCAGGTGGAATGGAATCCATGAGTAATACACCTTTTTATCAAACCTCTTTAAGATGGGGAAATAAAATGGGGAATACAGAGTTAAAAGATGGTCTTCTAGTGGATGGTTTAACTTGTTCATTTACTGGAGTTCATATGGGTACATATGGAAGTGAAGCTGCTAAAATCGAAGACATATCTCGTGAGCAACAAGATGAGTGGGCACTTCGTAGTCATCAACTTGCGATTGAATCGATTAAAACAGGTAAATTTAAAGAAGAGATTGTAACGATTGAGTCCGTTGGCAAAAAAGGAGTCGTTACAAAAATTGAAGTAGATGAGTGTCCAAGGGAGGATACTACTATTGAAAAATTGGCTAAGTTATCACCAGCATTTGATCGTGACGGAACAATCACAGCTGGTAATGCACCTGGACTCAATGACGGAGCTGCAGCTCTTTTATTAATGAGTGAGGAAGATGCAAAACTAAATGGCTACTTACCATTAGCTACAATTGTTGCAACAGAATCAATTGCTGTAGAAGCAAAGGACTTCCCAAGAACTCCAGGATATGTTATTCAAAAATTATTACAAAAAACAAATAAAAAGATTTCTGATATTGACTTATTTGAAATTAACGAAGCATTTGCAGCAGTAGTTTTAGCAAGTTCGAAAATTGCGGATATACCTTTAGAAAAAATAAATGTAAATGGAGGCGCAATTGCTCTAGGACATCCAATTGGAGCAAGTGGTGCAAGAATCATCGTCTCATTAATTAATGCTCTTAAGGCAAGAGGCGGCGGCCTAGGAATTGCTGCAATCTGCAGCGGCGGTGGTCAAGGAGACGCAGTCTTAGTAGAGGTACGATAAGAGAGAAAAGCAAGAAATGCAGTGTATGGGTAGCAGGAAAGGTATGGAGGGAAATACATCCTTCTACCAAAATACTGCCTCCCTTAAGCTGTTATTTTTCTTGCTTTTCTATTTTTGCCTACTAACTTGATCTTGTTTTTCCTTCCTTCCAGACTTAAAAATTTTTCTACAAAAAATAACAGGAATTTTCAGATTTTTGTCTAATATTATACGAAGTAGACTATCTTTTTAGTCAAAGTAGAAAATATTTTGTTAACGCTTACAAAAATCGACAAAAACAACATGGCAGTGATAAGGAAGCAATTAAGTTAAGGGGAATAGGATATAAAATAATTATCTTTAATTAAGACCTTTCATTTGATTGTGATCCTTGTCCTAGCAAAAATCGGGGGAAATGATCTATGCAATTTCGTTTAAGTGAAGAACATGAAATGATTCGTAAAATGGTAAGAGATTTTGCTAGAAATGAGGTTGCTCCGTCAGCTGCTGAGCGTGATGAGCATGAAAAATTTGATCGTTCAATTTTTGATCAAATGGCTGAGTTGGGATTAACAGGTATTCCATTCCCAGAGGAATATGGTGGAATCGGTAGTGATTATTTAGCTTACGTTATCGCAGTTGAAGAGCTTTCTAGAGTTTGTGCATCAACAGGTGTAACTTTATCAGCACACACTTCATTAGCTAGTTGGCCGATATATAAATTTGGTACTGAAGAACAAAAACAAAAATTCTTAAAACCGTTAGCACAAGGAACAAAAATCGGTGCTTATGGATTAACTGAACCAGGATCTGGATCAGATGCTGGTGGTATGAGAACGACTGCTAGAAAAGAAGGAAACGAATATATTTTAAATGGTTCAAAAATATTTATTACTAACGGTGGAGAAGCGGAAATTTACGTAGTATTTGCGGTGACTGACCCTACAAATAAACATGGTGTTTCAGCATTTATCGTTGAAAGTGATACACCAGGTTTTTCAGTTGGTAAGAAAGAAAGTAAATTAGGTATTCGTTCATCGCCAACAACTGAAATTATTTTTGAAGAATGCCGTATCCCAGCTGAAAACCTATTAGGTGAAGAAGGTAAAGGATTTAAAGTTGCAATGCAAACTCTTGATGGGGGTAGAAATGGTATCGCTGCTCAGGCAGTAGGTATTGCACAAGGTGCATTAGATGCGTCAGTTGATTATGCTAAAGAGCGTGTTCAATTTGGTAAACCAATTATTGCTCAACAAGGTATCTCATTTAAACTTGCTGATATGGCTACAAGTATCGAAGCTTCTCGTCTATTAACTTATCAGGCTGCATGGTTAGAATCTAATGGACTTCCTTATGGTAAGGAATCTGCAATGTCTAAATTACTTGCAGGAGATACTGCAATGAAAGTTACAACAGAGGCAGTACAAGTTTTCGGTGGATATGGATATACGAAGGATTATCCGGTAGAGCGCTTTATGAGAGATGCTAAAATCACTCAAATCTATGAAGGAACACAAGAAATTCAAAAACTAGTAATCTCAAGAATGCTGTAAAAATAAAATATTTATTCTTCTTTTCGCATTACGAATGATTAGGATAGCTTGGTACAAGGAATATGGATTACCCTTTACCAAGTTTTCTTTTACAAAAAAAGGTAATTATAATTTCGGGGGATGATTAGTATGGTAGAAAAGTATCAAGCTAAGCACAAGATTCGTTTCGTTACTGCATCAAGCTTATTTGATGGCCATGACGTGTCAATCAATATGATTAGAAGATTACTGCAAGAAAATGGTGTTGAAGTTGTTCATTTAGGCCATAACCGCTCTGTTGAAGAAATTATTAACGCAGCAATTCAAGAGGATGTACAAGGTATTTCAATTTCTTCCTACCAAGGTGGACATATGGAGTACTTTAAATATATGTACGACTTGCTTCAAGAAAGAGGCGCTTCTCACATCAAGTTATTTGGTGGCGGTGGTGGCGTAATTTTGCCTAAAGAGCAAGAGGAGCTAGAAGCATACGGAATCACTAAAATCTATTCACCTGAAGACGGCCGTATAATGGGACTTCAAGGAATGATTAATCATATGTTACAAAGCACAGATTTTCTTCCACCTTTGAAAGACTTAGAGAACGTTCAAAAACTATCTGCTACAAATCATAAAGAAATTGCTAGATTTATTACTTTAGCTGAAAATAAAGGTTCTCTAGATTCAAGCTTAGAGATGGCTGCAACTTTAGAAAAATCAGAAACTAGTAAAAGTGTAGTAATTGGTATGACTGGTACTGGTGGAGCGGGTAAGAGTTCATTAACGGATGAGCTAGTACGCCGTTTTATTCAAGAGTTTCCAGAAAAAACAATCGGTATTGTTTCAATTGATCCAACAAAACGTAAAACAGGTGGAGCACTATTAGGTGATCGTATTCGTATGAATTCAATTCACCATCCAAATGTGTATATGAGAAGTTTAGCTACTCGAGATAGTCAATCTGAAATCTCAAATGCATTAGAGGATGCTATTTCAATCTTAAAATCAGCTGATTTTGACGTTATTTTTGTTGAAACAAGTGGTATAGGTCAAGGTGATGCTGCAATTACCCAATACAGTGATATTCATCTGTATGTTATGACAAGTGAATTTGGAGCACCTTCTCAATTAGAAAAAATTGATATGATTGACTTTGCGGATTTGATTGCAATTAATAAATTTGAACGTCAAGGGTCAGAAGATGCATTACGTCTTGTTCAGAAACAATATCAACGTAGTAGACATCTTTTCCATGATGATATAGCTACAATGCCTGTATACGGAACAATAGCTAGCCAGTTCAACGATGCAGGAACTAATAATTTATTTTTAGCTTTAACAAAATCAATTGAAAAACATACTGCAAATGAGTGGAATACGACATATATTAAGCCGGGTAATGTTGAGAAACAACATGTCATTATTCCAAGTAATCGTCGTTTTTATTTAAGAGAAATTGCAGAAACTGTAAGAAATTATCACGAAAACACTGAAGTTGAGGCAGCAAAAGCTTCAAAGCTTTATCAAATTGAAGGAACACTGTCTGAAATAGAGTCACAAAATATTGAAGACGCAAAACATACATTAATAGATTTGAAAAATAAATTTGAAGAATCTCTTGCTCCATCTACAAAACAAGCTCTAAATCATTTTAAATTGATTAAAGAAGCATATTCACAAGATCAACTAATTCAAAAAATTAGAGATAAAGAAATTAAAGTTGAGTTAACAACGACAACTTTATCGGGCACAAAAATACCGAAAGTATCTGTACCTACTTATCGAGATTATGGAGATTTATTAAGATGGGTAGCGAAAGAAAACGTGCCTGGATACTTCCCATTTACAGCTGGAGTTTTCCCATTCAAGCGTCAAGACGAAGATCCGAAGAGACAGTTTGCTGGTGAGGGACCGCCAAGCAGAACAAATAAACGATTCCACTATCTATGTGAGAATGACCCAGCTAAACGTTTAAGTACAGCATTTGATTCAGTAACTCTATACGGTGAAGACCCAGCAATCCGTCCTGATATTTTTGGGAAAATTGGTGAGAGTGGAGTAAATGTATGTACTTTAGATAATATGATTGAACTTTACAATGGCTTTGATTTATGTAGTCCTTCAACATCCGTTTCAATGACAATTAACGGTCCAGCACCAATTATTTTAGCTATGTTCTTAAATACCGCTATTCATCAACAAGTTGAAATAAAAGAAAAAGAACTGGGCCGAATTTTAACAGTTGAAGAATTCACTGAAATAAAGCGAGTAACTTTACAAAAAGTTCGTGGTACTGTTCAAGCTGATATTTTAAAAGAGGATCAAGGGCAAAATACATGTATTTTCTCAACAGAATTCGCTTTAAAAATGATGGGCGATATTCAACAGTATTTTATTGATAATAGTGTTCGTAATTATTATTCAGTTTCAATTTCTGGATACCATATTGCTGAAGCTGGAGCAAATCCGATTTCGCAACTTGCATTCACTTTATCAAATGGATTTACTTACGTTGAATATTATTTAAGTCGAGGCATGAAAATCGATGATTTTGCACATAATTTATCGTTCTTCTTTAGTAATGGACTTGATGCTGAGTACTCAGTAATAGGACGTGTAGCAAGAAGAATTTGGGCTGTTACTATGAAAGAAAAATATGGTGCATCTGAACGAAGCCAAAAACTTAAATACCATGTTCAAACATCAGGTCGCTCACTACATGCTCAAGAGATGGCGTTTAATGATATACGTACAACGTTACAAGCGTTACTAGCTTTATATGATAACTGTAACTCACTTCATACAAATGCATATGATGAGGCTGTCACAACTCCTACTGAGGAATCTGTACGTCGTGCAATGGCGATTCAGCTTATTATTCAAAAAGAAAATGGTTTATCGAAAAATGAAAATCCAATCCAAGGATCATTTATCATTGAGCAGCTAACAGACTTAGTAGAAGAAGCAGTCTTAAAAGAGTTTGAGAGAATCAGTGACCGTGGTGGCGTATTAGGTGCGATGGAGCTTCAATATCAACGTGGTAAAATTCAAGAAGAGTCACTTTATTATGAAACACTTAAACATAATGGTGATCTTCCAATCATAGGAGTAAACTCTTACATCAATCCTAACGAACAAATGGAATCAATCAATACAATGGAAATTGCTAGATCAAGCTACGAAGAAAAACAATCGCAAATTGATCATGTAGAGCAATTCCAAGTGAAACATAAATTAGATGCACAAGTCGCTCTAGAACAATTAAAACAAGTTGCTCGTCAAAACG
Source organism: Gottfriedia acidiceleris (assembly GCF_004138285.1). Classification (GTDB taxonomy): domain Bacteria; phylum Bacillota; class Bacilli; order Bacillales; family Bacillaceae_G; genus Gottfriedia; species Gottfriedia acidiceleris_A. Next base: position 180,186 of record NZ_SCFN01000005.1, read on the forward strand.
GCAATTTATTCGAAGAGCTAATGAATACCGTTCGTGTTGCTAGTTTAGGACAAATCACTCAAGCGTTATATGAAGTGGGCGGACAATACCGTAGAAATATGTAAAATAGAATTGCGAGAAGCCGTTTGTTCTGCTTTAAGACAGCACAAGGGGCATGTGACTGTAGCTAGGTAGAATGGGCGTCTTATAGGCGCTCATTTTACTATTTTCGCGAAAAATTAGTCTAATATTGAAAAATATAGACAAGGTGCTAGCATATTTAACTTAGTTTTGTTTATAATGAAAGATATGTATTTTATAACTAACTAGTAAAATTTATACATAATGTTATTGAATTATGGTGAAAATATTATTTTTAAAGGAGTGCTTACCTTGAGTTTAAAGCAATACTCGGAAGAGCAATTAAAAGAATTATCGCTTATTGAATTAGCATATGAACTTTTTTCTGAAACAAAGGAACCTATTTCTTTTTATGATTTAGTTGACCAAATGGCAACAGTTTTAGGTGTAACTAGAGAGGCACTTTTAGAAAAACTTCCTCAATTTTATACAGAATTAAATATTGATGGCCGTTTCGTATGTTTAGGTGAAAATCGTTGGGGATTACGTGCTTGGTACCCATATGATCAAGCCGAAGAAGAAGTATTACCTGTTGCAAAACCTAAGAAGAAGCGTAAACAATTGGAAGAAGATGATGAGTTCGAAGATTATGACGCATCTGAAGAAGATGAGTTTGAAGAGGAAGAACTTGAATTAGACGAGTTAGATGAAGATCTAGTTGATGATGATGAAACTGATGAGTTTGATGACGAAGAAATCGATGAAGATGACGAAGACCTAGAAATAGATGATGAAGATTTAGAGCTAGAAGATGAAGAAGATGAAGAATTAGATGAATTTGAAGAGGAAGAAGAACTATAAGTTCTTGACTTTTAAGTACTGAATGAGTAGAATTCTTATTGGGCTCTTTAAAAAGAACGAAATATATTTTGACGCTCCCTATTTTAAATAGGGGGCGTCTTTGTTTTTTTACAAATGTAATAAAACAATAATGAAATGTTTGCTTTATATTCAAATGTTAAAAATTTGCATGAAAAAACCCAATTTTGGATGACAATAAAGCATGCATACAAAATGTTATTAAATAATTTTTTATAAAGGTTTAGCTTTGTAATTTCTTGTAAGGAAAAATAAAATACGAATGCTAAAAATGAAAGGGGCTCAATTATGACAAAGTATATTTTTGTAACAGGTGGCGTAGTTTCTTCTCTTGGTAAAGGGATTGTTGCAGCATCTTTAGGACGACTTCTAAAAAACAGAGGATTAAATGTAACAATTCAAAAGTTCGATCCGTACATTAACTTAGATCCAGGAACAATGAGTCCTTACCAACATGGTGAAGTTTTCGTAACAGATGACGGTGCAGAAACAGACTTAGACTTAGGACATTATGAAAGATTTGTTGATATTAACGTTACTAAATTCAACAATGTAACTTGTGGTAAAGTTTATTCTACAGTTTTACAGAAAGAACGTCGTGGAGATTACTTAGGAGGAACTGTACAAGTTATCCCACATATTACAAATGAGATTAAGGATAAAGTTTTCCGTGCGGGTCGCGAAACGAATGCTGATGTTGTTATCACTGAGATCGGTGGAACAGTTGGTGATATCGAGTCATTACCTTTTATCGAAGCTATTCGTCAAATTAAAGGCGACGTAGGTCGTGACAACGTAATGTATGTTCACTGTACACTTCTACCTTATATTAAAGCTGCTGGTGAGTTAAAAACAAAACCAACACAACACAGTGTAAAAGAACTTCGTAGTATTGGTATTCAACCAAATGTCATCGTATTACGTTCAGAAACATCTGTACCACAAGAAATGAAAGATAAAATTGCTCAATTCTGTGATGTAGATGCTAAAGATGTAATCGAATGTGTAGATGCAGATACTCTTTACGAAATCCCATTAGCATTACAAGCACAAGGATTAGACAGTATCGCATGTAATCATTTAAAACTACAAACAAATGAAGCAGATATGACAGAGTGGATTGCTTTAGTAGATAAAGTTAAAAACCTAACTAAATCAACAAAAATCGCTCTTGTTGGTAAATATGTAGAATTGCAAGATGCTTATATTTCAGTAGCAGAAGCATTAAAGCACGCAGGATATGCTTTTGATAGCGAAATTGAAATTAAATGGATTAATGCAGAAGAAGTTACATCAGCTAATGTAAATGAACTTTTAAGCGATGCAGATGGAATTCTTGTACCAGGTGGATTCGGAGACCGTGGTGTAGAAGGCAAAATCTTAACAGCACAATTTGCTCGTGAAAATAACGTACCATTCTTAGGGATTTGTCTAGGTATGCAAATTGCTTCAATTGAATTCGCTAGAAATGTTTTAGGTTTGAAAGGTGCTCACTCAGCTGAAATCGATCCTACTACTAACTATCCAATTATCGATTTATTACCAGAACAAAAAGATGTAGAAGATTTAGGTGGTACATTACGATTAGGTTTATATCCATGTAAATTAGTTGAAGGTTCAAAAGCATACGAAGCTTACGGAGAAGAAGTTGTTTACGAACGTCACCGTCATCGTTATGAGTTCAATAATGAATACCGTCAACAAATGGAACAAGAAGGATTTATCTTCTCAGGTACTAGCCCTGATGGTCGTTTAGTAGAAATTATTGAGTTGCCAAACCACCCATGGTTTGTAGCTTCTCAATTCCACCCAGAGTTTATCTCTCGTCCAAATAGACCACAACCATTATTCAGAGATTTTGTAGGAGCATCGCTACAAAACAAAGGTTAAGGAAATAAAAAGCACCCAACAGATTTTATTAAAGTCATGTTGGGTGTTTTTGCTATTTTAGAATTATTTTTTAGTCGAAATCTGATAGGATCTCACTCATTGTAAGTAATAGGCAATGATAAATAAATAATCCTGTGAGTAGGGTAGGTAAACAAATTCGGTCTCCCTCGTCAGTTGGTACAAGCTTCCTTGTTAATTCATAGTTAATAAATACATCGGCTAGTTCTGATAAATGGTCTTCTCCATTAATCGTGGTAGAGACGATAACTAATCCAATATTTGATTCTGAAAGTTTATTAGCAAGAAGAATAGCTTCTTGATCATCCGTTTGTCTTGTAAATAAAAGTACTCGATCTACTGGAGATAAAGACTGGATTTCGCCGTTAATCAACAAAGGTTTAATTGAGTCGTTGTGTTCTGCTCCATCAGTTATTTCTGCAACAATACCAGCAAATTCTTTTGTTCCATGAACATAAACAGTTCCTTCGCCTATAACTGCCTGTGCTAGGAAGCGTGAAGCATCTTCAAATACTTCCTCTTGCTTAACTATTTTTTGAAAAACTCCATTCAATTGTGTCGAAAAAATTTTTAACATTAAATAATACTCCCTCTTATAAAAGTATGTTCTAACCATTATACTGTAATTTAGGTAGATACAAAAAAATTAAAAAAGTAATTTTTTGTAAAATTTTCATGCTAATGCAGGAAAAAAAGGATTTAAAGTAGAATGTAAAAATTTAGGGGAATTTGTATTTTTTTAAGCAAAGTTATCTGGTTTAGAAAGGTGGTACTATTTTTGGGAAGTAAATTACTTATAGTAGACGATCAGTACGGAATTCGTTTGCTTTTACACGAAATTTTCAAAAAAGAAGGCTATGAGGTATTTCAGGCAGCTAATGGTTTTCAAGCAATTGATATTGTAGTGAAGGATTGTCCCGACTTAGTTATTCTTGATATGAAAATACCAGGTATGGACGGAGTGGAGATTCTAAAACGAATCAAAGAAATTAATAAAGATATTAAAGTTATTTTGATGACGGCTTATGGTGAACTCGATATTATTGAAGAAGCTAAAAAATTAGGAGCACTACAATATTTTCCAAAACCATTTGATATTGATGAAATTAAAAAGGTTGTTAGAGAACATACGTCACAACCACAATCTCAGCAGTAAAAAAGCAGATGGGTAGCGGACCATCTGCTTTTATTTTTATCCACTAATTGAAAGCGTTTTCGGGAATAGCGGATAAAACAAGTAGAAATATTGATTAATTGTCTAATATGTTACGATAATACGAACATTAGATGATATTTGTTGTGTTTTCATTTCATTTTTTGTATTCTTATGTTGTGATATAAATACCTTATAATTTACATAATAAAGAACAATTTGTAGCATTATATTCTTGTTAGTAAAATTATGGGTGCAGATTAATTTTCATAAAAGAGTATATAAGGAGGGCTTAAAATGCCTTTAGTATCTATGACTGAAATGCTTAATAAAGCAAAAGAAGGTAAATACGCAGTTGGTCAATACAATATTAATAACTTAGAGTGGACTTTTGCTATTCTTACTGCAGCTGAAAAAGAACAATCACCTGTAATTCTTGGTGTTTCTGAAGGTGCAGCTAAATACATGGGTGGATTCAATACTGTTGTAAAGATGGTAGAAGGTTTATTAATTGATTTAAAAATTACTGTACCTGTTGCAATTCACCTTGATCACGGTTCAAGCTTTGAAGCATGTAAAGCTGCAATTGACGCTGGATTTACTTCAGTTATGATTGATGCTTCTCACGATCCATTTGAACAAAACGTTGAAACAACTAAAAAAGTTGTAGACTACGCTCACTCTCATGGTGTATCTGTTGAAGCTGAATTAGGAACTGTTGGTGGACAAGAAGATCACGTAGTTGGAGACATTATTTATGCTGACCCAGCAGAGTGTAAAGAACTAGTTGAGCGTACTGGCATTGATTGCTTAGCTCCTGCTTTAGGTTCTGTTCATGGACCATACAAAGGTGAACCAAAATTAGGTTTCGACGAAATGGAACAAATCGGTAACGAGACTAATGTACCATTAGTTTTACACGGTGGAACTGGAATCCCAACTGAACAAATTCAAAAAGCAATCGCTCGTGGCACTGCAAAAATTAACGTAAACACTGAGAACCAAATTGCTTTCAACAAAGCTGTTCGTGAATTTGTTGCAAATGATCAAAAACAATACGATCCACGTAAAGTTCTTGGACCAGGTCGCGAAGCAATTATCGCAACAGTAGCTGGCAAAATCCGTGAGTTCGGTACTAGCAACAAAGCATAATATTTTAAGTTTTTTAGCTTAAAATATGATATATTATAATAAATTAAGCCGTCTAAATTATGTTTAGACGGTTTTCTTGTTTAACAAAGCCGTTTTTAGCAATAAATTCATATGTTTTTTCATTTAGACTTGAAGATATAAGATAATAATGATTAGAATTAGTTTAGGTTAGTTAAGAATTTACCAAATATCTATTTCTACTTTATTAACTAATCAAAATTTATTAAAGGTTTTACTCGATTTTTATTGAAATTCAAGATACTGTCATTAACCAAACCGAAGCAAAAGTCTTTACATTAGACTGTAGCTCTCGTATGAACTAAGATTAGAGAAGTAGAATTTTGGAGAAAATAGGTAGAAACTATTCGACAGTTGAGAAGTTTAAAAACTTTACTTCTCTACTATTTTCTTCTGCTCATTTAGAAGGGAGTATACTATGGAAAAGCTTGTATTAGAAGGCGGTATACCTTTAAAAGGGACAATTCGTGTTAGCGGTGCCAAAAATAGTGCGGTGGCTTTAATCCCAGCAACTATCTTAGCAAGCTCACCTGTAACACTTGAAGGAGTTCCTTCTATTTCAGATGTTCAAACACTATGTGACCTTTTAGAGGAAATAGGTGGTCAAGTAGAAGTATCTGATGAAAAAATAATGATTGATCCAACAAATATGGTTGCAATGCCACTTCCAAGTGGGAAGGTAAAAAAATTGCGAGCGTCTTATTATTTAATGGGTGCAATGTTAGGTAGATTTAAGCAAGCGGTTATAGGCTTACCAGGGGGATGTTATCTTGGACCAAGACCTATTGATCAACATATAAAAGGTTTTGAAGCATTAGGTGCAAAAGTAACGAATGAGCAAGGTGCAATCTATTTAAGGGCAGAAGAACTAAAAGGTGCACGTATATACTTAGATGTAGTTAGTGTTGGTGCAACGATTAATATCATGTTAGCAGCGGTTTTAGCAAATGGTAGAACTGTTATTGAAAACGCTGCAAAAGAGCCTGAGATTGTCGATGTAGCTACTTTATTAACAAGTATGGGTGCTAAAATTAAAGGTGCTGGTACTGATGTAATTCGAATTGATGGAGTAGAATCACTATCTGGCTGCACACATACAATTATCCCTGATCGCATTGAGGCAGGAACTTATGCAATATTAGCTGCTGCAACTGTGCAAGAAGGGGACAAGGTTATTGTTGATAATGTTATTCCTCACCATTTGGAATCGCTTATAGCGAAAATGAGAGAAATGAATATAGATATTGATACGAATGACGATCAAATAATCGTTTCAGGATCAAATAAAGAACTAAAATCAGTAGATATCAAAACTTTAGTTTATCCAGGGTTCCCGACTGACCTACAGCAGCCGTTTTCTGTGCTGTTAACGAAGGCAAATGGGACAGCCGTTATAACTGATACAATTTATGGTGCAAGATTTAAGCATATTGATGAGCTTAGAAGAATGAGTGCAACGATTAAAGTCGAAGGTAGTACGGCTATTATTTCCGGTCCTTCACAGTTACAAGGCGGTCGTGTAAAAGCTAGTGATTTACGTGCTGGAGCAGCGTTAGTTATAGCAGGCTTAATTGCAGAAGGTAAAACAGAACTAACTGGGTTAGAGCATGTTGACAGAGGATATGAGGATTTAGTTGAAAAGCTTTTAGGATTAGGAGCTAATGTATGGCGTGTTCAACTAACCAAGCAAGAAGTTGAACAATTCAAAAATGCGTAAGATTGGGTGTTTACATACTCATAACATAATTTTTAGATAGTTTTCATTTACATCAAAGGGGGAGTTTTGAATGGAAAGAAGTTTATCAATGGAGTTAGTACGTGTTACTGAGGCAGCAGCACTAGCATCTGCAAAATGGATGGGGTTAGGTAAAAAGGATGAAGCGGATGATGCTGCTACAACAGCAATGCGTGATGTATTTGATACGATTCCTATGAAGGGAACAGTTGTAATCGGGGAAGGCGAAATGGACGAGGCTCCAATGCTTTATATCGGTGAGAAACTTGGTAATGGATATGGTCCAAGAGTGGACGTAGCAGTTGATCCACTTGAAGGTACAAATATCGTTGCTTCTGGTGGGTGGAATGCTTTAGCAGTTATTGCAATTGCTGACCATGGCAATTTATTACATGCTCCTGATATGTACATGGAGAAACTTGCAGTAGGACCTGAAGCGGTAGGTAAAGTTGATATCAATGCATCTGTTCTTGAAAACTTAACAGCTGTAGCAGAAGCAAAAGGAAAAAATATTAATGAAGTCGTTGCAACAGTATTAAATAGAGAACGCCATGCGAAGTTAATTGAAGAAATTCGCTCAGCAGGCGCTCGAATTAAATTAATTAACGATGGTGATGTAGCGGGTGCAATTAACACAGCTTTTGATCACACAGGTGTTGATATTTTATTTGGAAGCGGTGGAGCGCCAGAAGGAGTTATCGCTGCAGTTGCTTTAAAATGCTTAGGTGGAGAACTTCAAGGAAAGTTATTACCTCAAAATGAAGAAGAGATCGAACGTTGCAAACGCATGGGTATAGAAGATCCAAACCGTATATTATATATGGACGATTTAGTTAAAGGTGACGACGCAATTTTTGCTGCTACTGGTGTAACTGATGGGGAATTACTAAAAGGTGTACAATACAAAGGGAATGTAGGTTCTACGCAATCGTTAGTTATGCGTGCTAAATCAGGAACTGTTCGTTTTGTAGATGGACGTCACAGCCTAAACAAAAAACCAAACTTAGTTATTAAATAATCAAATCGATTAATAGTTTGGTTTTGATGAGAGTTAATAATGAATCAAAATTCTTTGTTAACGAAATCTGAATCTATATATTAATTTAGTAGAATAATGACTCTTTCCTTTATTTACCAAGGGGAAGAGTCATTAAATAGTTTAGTCGAAAAATAGTTGGCATAAAAAACTCTTTCGAATTATAATCTCAATAGATAGTAAACCTATTAATTCTAATTACTTAGAATATTTTTAGGGGAAAAGGTTACACTAAAGAGTAATACTTTATGTAAGTTTCCTTCAAAAAACCTTCTAAATAACCTTCCGAATTAAGAAAACCCTAATTTGAACGAATAAAAGTAAAGAGTGGTGTTATATGAGTTTAACAATCTCTGCATTAGAAAACATGAAATTAAAAGATTTGTATGAACACGCGAAGGTAATGAAAATTTCGTATTACAGCAAATTAACGAAAAAAGAACTTATTTTTGCAATCCTTAAAGCGCAAGCGGAAAAAGACGGATTAATGTTCATGGAAGGTGTACTAGAAATTATCCCTTCAGAAGGATATGGATTCTTACGTCCAATTAATTATTCACCTAGTTCAGAAGATATTTATATTTCTGCATCTCAAATTCGTCGTTTTGATATGCGAAATGGTGATAAGGTTTCTGGAAAAGTACGTCCACCGAAGGAAAATGAAAGATACTTTGGTCTACTTCAAGTAGAAGCAGTCAATGGAGATAATCCTGAGAATGCTAAAGAACGAGTTCACTTCCCGGGATTAACTGCATTATATCCAAATAGACAAATGAAGCTTGAAACATCTCCTGCTAAGTTTTCAACAAGAATTATTGATATGATCGCCCCAGTAGGATTTGGTCAACGTGGTTTAATTGTTGCCCCTCCAAAAGCCGGTAAGACAGAGTTATTAAAAGAAATTGCAAATAGCATCACAACAAATCACCCAGAAGCTGAACTAATTGTATTGCTAATTGATGAGCGACCAGAAGAGGTAACGGACATTGAACGCTCTGTAAAAGGAGATGTTGTAAGTTCGACTTTCGACGAAACTCCTGATAGTCATATAAAGGTTTCTGAATTAGTATTAGAGCGCGCTATGAGACTTGTTGAGCACAAGAAAGATGTAATTATTTTAATGGACAGTATTACTAGGCTTGCTCGTGCGTATAATTTAGTTATTCCACCAAGTGGTCGTACGTTATCAGGTGGTATTGATCCTGCTGCATTCCATAGACCAAAACGATTTTTCGGTGCTGCACGTAATATCGAAGAAGGTGGAAGTTTAACGATTTTAGCAACAGCTCTAATCGACACTGGCTCACGTATGGATGATGTTATTTATGAGGAATTCAAAGGTACTGGTAATATGGAGCTTCACTTAGATCGTTCATTAGCTGAACGTCGTATCTTCCCAGCAATTGACATTCGTCGTTCTGGAACACGTAAAGAAGATCTATTAATACCAAAAGATCATCTGGACAAGCTATGGTTAATGAGAAAAACAATGTCAGATATTCCAGACTTTGTTGAACGTTATTTCAGAATGCTTCGTCAAACGAAAACAAATGAAGATTTCTTCAATACGATGACTGAAGAAAGTAGAAAAACGCCAGTCTCTAATAAATAGTTGGAAGATATAAGCAATCTGAAAGAGAAATAGTGGGTTGCATTCTCCCGGGTTAGTTGCTATAATTTCATTTGTATGTGAAATGTAAATTATGTGGTATACACATGGTTTCTTATAACTCTGATTTCAAGGATTTCAGGGCGGAAGGAGATGAAAAACATGAAAGCGAATATTCATCCTAATTACAAGAAAGTAGTGTTTATGGATATTAACACTGGTTTCAAATTTTTAAGCGGATCAACAAAATATTCTAACGAAACAATCGAATGGGAAGATGGCGAAACTTACCCTCTAATCAAAGTTGAGGTTTCTTCTGATTCTCACCCATTCTACACTGGACGTCAGAAATTTGCTAACGCTGCAGGACGTGTTGAACGTTTCAACAAAAAATACGGCCTTAAGTAATATTGATGAAAAGCAGGCGAGTTATTGCTACTTTGCCTGCTTTTTTTACGCATTTATAGTCAAATAACATATAAGTATAATTCCATTTAGTGAATTTTTAATATAAATAATTAAGATACTTACACGAATTATAAATACTGATGAATTAACCGTCGTTTAAAATAAATAAAATAGTCTTTGTACTGATCTAGAAAGGTGAGACACATAATGTTCTTTATGATGAAAAAAAATGGTTGGATTGAAATGATTTGCGGAAGTATGTTTTCTGGAAAGTCAGAGGAACTAATTCGCCGCGTTCGTCGTACGCAGTTTGCTAAGCAAAGCTGTGTTACATTCAAGCCATCAATTGATAATCGATACAGTGAAGTAGAAGTGGTGTCTCACACAGGTATGAAAGTACCAGCTTATGCAGTAACACACTCATCACATATACTTAAATACGTTACAGAAGAAGTTGAAGTAGTTGCAATTGACGAGATTCAATTCTTTGACGATGAAATAGTTATGGTAGTTCAACATCTTGCAAACTCTGGAAAACGTGTGATTTGCGCAGGTTTAGACCAGGATTTTAGAGGATTACCATTTGGTAAAGTACCTGAAATATTATCAATTGCAGAACATGTAACGAAATTAAACGCAGTTTGTGCTTCATGCGGATCACCTGCAAGTAGAACTCAAAGATTAATAAATGGTGAACCAGCTTTATTTGAAGACCCTATTATTTTAGTAGGTGCATCTGAATCATACGAACCAAGATGTCGTCATTGTCACGAAGTACCAACGAAAACAATTCAACCAGCGCTTCAAAGTCAGAACGATTAATTTTACAGTAGGTTGAAAATTAGCTATTAAGACCATATACTAAGAAATGTGGAGAAAGCTCGCCCAGCTCTGAATGGAATATTTTCGAAGAGCTAGCTTTCGGAACTGAACAATAATAATTGTGGATAAAGTGTTATAGGCGCTTTTACCTTAGAATTTAGAATTAAAGAAGCGATTTAGAATCGCTTTTTTCGATATATATTTAGAAATTATTTAAGACGAAAATGTCGAGGTGAAAATTATGTTTGATCGATTACAAGCTGTAGAGGATCGCTATGATAGATTAAACGATTTACTTAGTGACCCGGAAATTATAAACGATTCAAAAAAGTTACGTGAATACTCAAAAGAACAATCAGACATACAAGAAACAGTTGATGTGTACCGTCAATACAAATCAGTTAAAGAGCAAATTAAAGATGCAAAAGCTATGCTTGAAGAGAAGCTTGATGCTGATATGCGTGAAATGGTCAAAGAAGAATTAAATGATTTGGAAAACGAATCAAAGGATTTAGAAGAACGTTTAAAAATCCTTTTAATTCCGAAAGATCCTAACGATGATAAAAACGTTATCGTTGAGATTCGTGGTGCTGCAGGAGGAGACGAGGCTGCATTATTTGCTGCTACTTTATACCGTATGTACAGCCGTTTTGCTGAGGTTAACGGATGGAAAACAGAAATCATTGAAGGTAACTATACAGAGCTAGGTGGCTTTAAAGAGGTTATCTTTATGATAAATGGTAAAGGTGCATACTCAAAACTAAAATTTGAAAATGGTGCACACCGTGTTCAACGTGTTCCTGAAACGGAATCAGGTGGTCGAATTCATACTTCAACTGCAACTGTAGCAGTTTTACCAGAAGCTGAAGAAGTTGAAATAGAGATTCATGAAAAAGATATTCGTGTAGATACATTTGCTTCAAGTGGTCCTGGTGGTCAATCAGTAAATACAACGATGTCTGCAGTGCGTTTAACTCATATTCCAACAAATACTGTTGTATCATGTCAGGATGAAAAATCACAAATTAAGAATAAAGAAAAAGCGATGAAGGTTCTTCGCGCTAGGGTTTATGATAAATTCCAAAGAGAAGTACAAGCAGAATACGATCAAAACCGTAAACAAGCTGTAGGTACAGGTGACCGTTCTGAACGTATCCGTACTTATAACTACCCACAAAACCGTGTAACTGACCACCGAATTGGATTAACGATTCAAAAGCTTGATCAAATCGTTGAAGGTAAAATCGACGAAATTATTAATGCGTTAATTATGGATGATCAAGCAAAACGAATGGAACAAAGTCAATAATGACAACAAAGATATATGAAGCCCTAAAATGGGCTTCTTCTTTTTTACAAGAACACGGTCGTGATGAAAATGTGGGTGAAATTGTATTAAAACATATTTTGGACTGCAATCGAACAGAATTATTGTTAAATATGAGAGAAGATTTAGAAGAGAATCATTGGATGCAGTTTCAAGAATTGGTTCATAAGCACATAGATGGCCAACCAATCCAATATTTAATAGGATATGAATACTTTTATGGCCGAAAGTTCTTCGTTAATGAAGAAGTACTAATTCCAAGACCAGAAACAGAGGAGTTAGTGGAAGGTGTACTGCATCGTATTCAAAAGCATTGGAAGAATACAGATCAACTTGAACTAGTAGATGTAGGTACGGGTAGTGGGGCGATTGCAATCTCACTTGCGCTTGAAAATAAACAACTAACAGTTCATACAGTTGATATTGCAGCAGAATCTATTCAAGTTGCTAAACGAAATGCACGAGAGTTACGGGCAAATGTTCACTTTATACACAATGATTTACTGAATTACTTTATTGAAGAAAACAAGAGAGTTGATATTGTTGTATCAAATCCGCCGTATATTCCGCATGAGGATTGGTTGGGTTTAGATGAAGTAGTTAAGGATTACGAACCATACCGTGCTTTAGTAGGTGGTGAAGATGGTCTTGATTTTTATCGTCGTTTTGCAACTGACTTACCTAAAGTATTAAAAGAAAAATCACTGGTTGCATTTGAAGTAGGAGTCAATCAAGGTGAACAGGTTGCAGACATTTTAAGGAAAGTTTATCCGAATTCAAATGTTGAAGTTGTTTTCGATATTAATGGCAAAGACCGTATGGTTTATATGGTAAATGGCTAATTTAAATAGTGAATCGTAATGATATTGACTAGAAAAAGTCTATGTATTACGATTCTTTTTTTTATGTTACAGTTGTAAAAGATGAGAAAAATTTCAATCAAGAAAAAACAAAAACAATACGAAAGAAGATAGTTAGAATGAAAAAGTTTAAAGGTTGGATTGTATTTAATGGTCATATTACAGCTACAAAATTTACTGAACTTTTCGAATGGTTACAAGATACAGCAATCGCAAAAGGAATAGATGTTACTTTAGTTAAACATTATGAACTAATCCCAGTAATCGAGAAGGGTCAAGCGATTTTAAAAGGGAAATTCACGAATGAGAAGCCTGATTTTGTAATTTTTTGGGACAAGGATGTTCATTTAGCAAGGCATTTAGAAAATATGGGACTAAAATTATATAATTCTGCGAGAACGATTGAAGTCTGTGATGATAAAGCTTTAACTTTTCAGGCATTATCGAACTTCGATATACCTATGCCAAAAACAATTACGGCTCCGCTGTTGTTCCCTAATTGTGATTTAACAAACTATGATTTTTACGATGAAGTTGTACAGGAATTAGGCTTTCCTTTAATTATAAAAGAGTCATTCGGTTCATTCGGTAGACAAGTTTACTTAGTTGAGAATAGAGAAGATTTTTTAAAAAAAGTAGATGAACTAAAGCACAAACCTCATATTTATCAAGAGTTTATAGAATCAAGCAGAGGGACTGATATTCGCATCCAAGTAGTAGGTAAACAAGTTGTAACTGCAGTGTTAAGAAAATCAGAATCAGATTTTCGTGCAAATGTTACAAACGGTGGAAAAATGTATAAGTATGAGCCGACAGAAGAGCAAATCAATTTAGCACTTAAATGCTCTGAAATATTGGGAGCTGATTTTGCAGGGATTGACTTATTGTTTGGAGAAGATGGAAAAACATATATATGCGAAGTTAACTCAAACGCACATTTCAAAAATATTTATCTATGTACAGACGTGGATACAACGAAATATATAATTGATTATATTATCGAGGACTTGGAGAAAACCGTATGATTGGTTGGCTAATCTATTCCGAATCAGATGCAGAAAGAAACAGAACGTATATCGACTGGTTAGTAAGCGGAGCCTTGGAAAATGGATTTGAGTTAAAGTTACTCTATACAGAAGATATTGTAATAGGTATTCGAAAAGGTGTTAATATACTTTACTATCAAGGTAAAGAATTGAGTAAACCGGCCTTTGTAATCATGAGGACAATATCACAAATATTATCTTCCCACTTTGAAGAAATGGGAATCAGAACATTTAATAACCAGGCAATTTCAACAATGGCCAACCATAAGTTTCTAACACACCAGAAGCTTTCTAGTCTAGGTATTCCAATGCTAGACACATTTTATTATAAAAAAAGTACAATTACAAAAGCCTTAGATACAGTCCATTTCCCTTGTGTGCTTAAAAATTGCACAGGAAGAGGCGGAAGTGAAGTATATTTTATAAATAATCAAGAAGAGTTACTGGAGATCGTACAGAACTCAAATTTCGATGAACTATTAATTCAAAACGTTGCAGAGCAATTAGGTAAGGACCTAAGAGTTTTCATTATTGGTAAAGAAATTGTTGCAGCTGTTTTAAGATATTCAGAAAAAGACTTTCGAGCGAATTTTTCTCTAGGCGGAGGCGCAATGCTTTACGAACTTTCCGAAAATGAAAAAGAACTTATTCAAAAAATAATAGATCACTTTGACTTTGACTTCGTAGGAATTGACTTCATGTTCGATGCAAACAACCAACTGATCCTAAATGAAATTGAGGATGTAGTAGGAAGTAGAACATTATATACAGTATCAGACATAGATATTGTTTCGTTGTATATGGATTATATTAAAAAGCAGATAAAGTGCTAAAGAAAAAGAAATTGTAAGATATGTAGGAAATAAAGAAAGCTTTTTAAAGGCTTTTCCTGATTTTAACCAGTGTATTTCACACTTCCTTTTTTAATTGATAGCTAATAGAACAGTTAGGGTAAACCTTTTTATCTACGAGTAGATCCGAACATAAGATTCTCGACGTTTATGGAGACGGGGACAGCTGATATCCTGTGGCAGGGAAGGCGACGAGGAGCTCAACATCTGCAAAACGAAAAACGGGCACCCTGAAATGGAAATCATCGTTTACTTCCTAATTAAAAAAAGACTCTATTAAAAAAATAGAATACTAGTGTTTAAGAAATAATCAAATTGTCTACACTGTTCCTAGAGGGATGGTGGAGAGAATGAAAACTAAAAATAAAACAAAAATAACATATAAAATTATTTCTTTATTTATCATATTATTGATTAGTTCTTCAGTGTTAATGCCACTTCGAGATACAAATGCAAAAGGTAATGAAATGGTCGTAATTCCTAAGAAAGCTGTACGACTAAGAATTCTAGCAAATAGCGATTCTAGTGAAGATCAAGCTCTTAAACGTAAAGTTAGAGATGAAGTTAATGCTCAAATTAATACTTGGGTAAAAGATTTAACAACTTTTGAAGAGGGACAAAAGGTTATTAAAAGTCATATTCCAGACTTACAAAAAACAGTTGCCCGTGTTATTAAAGAAGAAGGCTCAAATCAATCATTTACAATTACTTATTCTAAAAAAGTTAAATTCCCTACAAAATTATATGGTAGTTTCTTATATCCTGCCGGTGATTACGAAGCGGTTTTAATTAAACTTGGTGCAGGTCAAGGGGCAAACTGGTGGTGCGTATTGTTCCCGCCATTATGTTTCCTAGATTTTTCAAACGGTGATGCAACTTTAAGTAAAGAGTCACTACAATCGCAACAAAAGGTTGATCATGAAACAAAAATCGAAAAAGAACCAAATAAAGAGTTTAAAAAACAAGAAGCATTACGTTTAAGTGATGATGATTCTATTGCTGCAACAAAACAAAACGATGAATCATCTTTGCAGGATGATACTGAGGTCAAGAGCAGTGAAGATGCTGTTGTGGCTTCTACTCTACCTAGTGATGAACTAAAAGATGATATTAAGGTAGAGAGCTTCTTTGTACAAATGTTAAAGCAATTATTTTAGTTCTAGCAATCTCCCTATGTGCATAAAGTATTACAAGCATACTAGGGAGGTTTTTTTATGAAAATACGTTCAGCGATTCAGGAAGATTTTGAAACAATTTTTTCATTCTTGGGACAAGCAGGATTATCTACAAACGGACTTGAGGAGCAACAAGAATCTTTTTTCATAATGGAAGATGAGTTTGGGAAAGCACAAGCTGTAATAGGATATGAACAAGATGGAGAAGAAGCGTTATTAAGATCACTAGTAGTTGCACCTACCATTTACTCACAGCATATGGTACTCTTTTTACAAAGTGTTCTTGAAAAACTAAATGAAGAAATGATTAGTAAAGTATATTTATTAACAAGACAGCATGTAGTTCAAGACTTATTCCTTTTACTAGGTTTTGAGCAAGTTGAACAGGAAAATGTTTCGAACAGTATTAAAGAAATGAAGCATTACCAAACTACTATTACGAATGAAGAAGTATTAGTTTATCAAAAAGAACTATACACAAAGTTATCCACAAATTAGCAAGTTTTGTCCACAATTTGTGGATAAAACTTGCTTTTCATTCTTTGGATAATGTCTAAATTTGTAAAATATACACTATTATTCACTCTAGAGAGAGGTGCTACGTATGGAAACGAAAATATGGTATGTGGATAATCCTGTGAATAAAGAAGAAGTTTACCCACAGATTGTGGATGCAGCAAAAAATTTACAGTTAGGACAAGTTGTCGCTTTTCCAACAGAAACTGTTTATGGGTTAGGGGCAAATGCTCTTTCAGATGAAGCGGTTCAACGAATCTTCCAAGCAAAAGGTAGACCAAGTGATAATCCCCTTATTGTACATATTGCCAACAAAGAACAGTTAGATAATCTAGTTGAAGAAATTCCATTAGATGCAAAAAAACTAATGGATGCTTTTTGGCCAGGACCACTAACGTTAATTTTAAAAAGTAAAAAACATGTTTCAAAATATGTAACGGCAGGGTTATCCACTGTTGGAATAAGAATGCCTGATCATCCAGTTGCTCTAGCGTTAATTGAAGCTTGTAATTTGCCAATAGCAGCACCAAGTGCAAATACTTCAGGGAAGCCTAGTCCAACTTCTGCTAAGCATGTATTTGAAGACTTAAATGGACGAATTGTAGGAATTGTAGATGGTGGTAATACAGGGGTCGGGGTTGAATCGACAGTTATTGACTGTTCTCAAGATATTTTTACAATCTTAAGGCCAGGTAGTATTACGCCAGAAATGATAAAAGAAATAATTCCTACGGTTGAGGTAGATCCAGCAACAATGAAGGAAAATGAAGCACCAAAATCACCGGGGATGAAATATAAACATTATGCACCAGATGCTCAAATGCATCTTGTAAATGGAAGTATTGAGTTTATGCACAAACTTATACACAATTCCAAAACAGAAGGAAAAAGAGTAGGGATATTAACAACTGAAGAAAATGCAACGCGATATGATGCTGATGTAATTCTTACATGTGGAAAACGTAGTGACTTATCAACCGTAGCTGCAGCATTATATGATTGTATTCGTAAATTTAATGAAGAACATGTTGATATCATTTATTGCGAAACTTTTCCTTATGAAGGTATTGGAATTGCGATTATGAATCGTCTGTGGAAAGCTTGTGGACATTCGGTTATTACAGAGTGTTGAAATATAAAACAGTCAATATTGTGGAAGTAGATTAAGCATGTAATAGAAGCTCCAAATAGAGCTTCTATTATTTTTTTAGGGAGAATAGCCCCTGCCTCTAATTTAAAATTAAATTTTATTAATTTCCCTCATATGATTTGTAGGACGTGCATATCTTTTAATAGCAAGTCCTAGGGGGGGAAGCATGAGTAGCTCATTAATCAATGAACTAATTACATTAACTATAATGGGATCTGCGCTAGGTTTAGATGCATTCTCAGTTGGGTTAGGTATGGGAGTTATCCAACTTAAATTTAAACAGATCATTAATATGGGCATTGTAATCGGGCTCTTTCATGTAATAATGCCATTATTAGGAATGATCATTGGATATGAGTTATCAGAGAATCTAGGACGATTTGCTGTATTACTCGGTGGATTCTTATTAA
The DNA here is from genome assembly GCF_004138285.1 of Gottfriedia acidiceleris. Taxonomy (GTDB): domain Bacteria; phylum Bacillota; class Bacilli; order Bacillales; family Bacillaceae_G; genus Gottfriedia; species Gottfriedia acidiceleris_A. Next base: position 198,301 of record NZ_SCFN01000005.1, read on the forward strand.
TGGGAATAGGCTTTCACATGATCTATTCAACTTTATTTGGAAAAGAAGAAAATAAATATTCACCGACAGGAGTAGGTTTACTTCTTTTTGCATTTAGTGTAAGTGTGGACAGCTTTTCGGTTGGAATTAGTTTGGGAACATTCGGTGCTAAAACATGGCTAACCATTTTACTATTTGGTATTATCAGTACAATTTTAACTTGGGCTGGATTACTTTTAGGAAGAAGAGTAGAACAGGAACTTGGTAAATTTGGAGAACTATTAGGTGGTTCGTTCTTATTGATTTTCGGAATAAAACTATTATTTTTTTCTTAATAGATACATATGGTGAATAAGAGCTAAGGATGGAGAAAATTGGAGACAATTGCCCCATCCTTTTATTTTTTAGTAAAATAGATTAAATAGAACGTTCAGATAAATGAGGGTGAGGTATTAAGATGAAAAATATACTATTTGTTTGTACCGGAAATACATGTAGAAGCCCAATGGCAGAAGCACTATTAAGACATCATGGTAATGAATTCTATCAGGTTAAGTCTGCTGGGGTTTTTGCAATGTCAGGCGACCCTGCTTCTCAAAATGCAATATTGGCACTTAAAAATAAAGGGATAGAAACAAATCATTCCTCGCAGCAAATAAATGAAGAACTTTTAGAATGGTCTTCGAAAGTCTTATCAATGACATTGAGCCATAAACAAATGTTAGTTTCTACGTTTCCTCAGTATAAGGATAGAATCTTTACATTTTATGAATATATAAACGGTCAAGTTAAAGATATTTCTGACCCTTATGGAGGGTCATTAACAACTTATGAAAATACTTTGAGTGAATTAGAAGAGTTGGTAAAACAGATTGTACAGAAACCAAACGAATATTAATTTAATCAGTGATTGGATGTTAATTAGATACCCTAAATCTGAACATAATAGTGTAAGATAGAAATTGAAGTTATTTTAATACGAAAGAAAATTGAATCAAAGATATCGATACGGGGGTTATCTAATGAAAGTAGCAATAGCGTCTGATCATGGTGGATTAAATATACGTCAAGAAATCATGAGTTTAATGGATGAAATGGGCATTGAATACGAAGATTATGGTTGTGAGTGCGGTACATCTGTAGACTATCCTGATTACGCATTCCCAGTTGCACAAAAAGTTGCAAATGGAGAAGTAGACCGTGGAATATTAATTTGTGGAACAGGAATTGGTATGTCAATTGCCGCAAATAAAGTTGAAGGAATTCGATGTGCATTAGTACATGATACTTTCAGTGCAAAAGCAACTCGTGAACATAATGACACGAATATTCTAGCTATGGGGGAACGAGTAATCGGACCTGGTTTAGCAAGAGACATTGCAAAAATATGGTTAACGACTGAGTTTGAAGGCGGTCGACATGAAAATCGAGTAAACAAAATTAAAGACTACGAAAAAAATCATCAATTATAAAACCTAAACTAAAGCCGCTAATCCAAAACATAATGTGAAGATTATCGGCTTTTTTAATAATGAGTAATAGAATGTTAGTCAATTTAAAGAAATATTCTACGAAAGGAGCAAAATAGATGAATGAAGAATTAAGGTTAGTAGCCGGGCAAATAAAATCATTATTAAACGAGCTAAATGATCATGTAAAGTTTACAAGTGAGCATGTTTTAGTCATTGGATGTAGTACTAGTGAGGTTAGCGGACAAAGAATTGGAACTTCAGGAACAATAGAAGTAGCGGAAGTTTTATTTAATGAGATTAAGGCTTTTCAAGATGAAACAGGTGTACAATTAGCATTCCAATGCTGTGAACACTTGAACAGAGCATTAGTTGTTCAAAGGAAGACGGCAAAAAGTTTACAACTAGATGAGGTAACAGTGGTTCCAGTTCGTACTGCAGGAGGAGCTCTTGCTTCATTCGCATATAGACATTTAGATCATGCTGTAATTGTTGAACACATTAAAGCTGATGCAGGGATTGATATTGGCGATACTTTAATCGGTATGCATTTAAAGCACGTGGCAGTTCCTTTGAGAACAAGTATTAAACAAGTTGGACAAGCTCATATAACGGCGGCAAAAACTCGTCCAAAGTTGATTGGTGGTGCTCGTGCAGTTTACTCAATAGATGAAGACGTGAAATAAAGCGTTTTTTATTATAATAGAATAGTTAAATGTTAGTTATTTGAAAGATATATCTTTCATTTTCAATGCAAAACATGGTAAAATAGAAAGGAATTCGGTCGTTTTATCGAATAATATAGTAAATTTATACTAGTAATGTTCGTGTTTTACAAAAAGGGGGATATAACTGTGGAAAATTTAAAAAAGCAAGATCCATCATTGTATGAGGCAATACAGTTAGAGTTAGGTAGACAACGTACTAAAATCGAGTTAATTGCTTCTGAAAACTTTGTAAGTGAAGCAGTAATGGAAGCCCAAGGTTCAGTATTAACTAATAAATATGCTGAAGGATATCCAAGCAAACGATACTATGGCGGTTGTGAATATGTAGATATCACAGAAAACATTGCAAGAGACCGTGCAAAAGAAATTTTCGGAGCAGAACATGTAAATGTTCAACCTCATTCAGGTGCTCAAGCGAATATGGCAGTTTATTTCACTATTTTAAAACATGGTGATACAGTATTAGGTATGAATTTATCACATGGTGGACATTTAACTCACGGAAGTCCAGTAAACTTCAGTGGGGTACAATATAACTTCGTTGAGTATGGAGTAGATCCAGAAACTCAAGTAATTAACTATGAAGATGTATTAGAAAAGGCTAAAGCTCATAAGCCTAAATTAATTGTAGCTGGTGCAAGTGCTTATCCAAGAGCAATTGACTTTAAAAAATTCAGAGAAATTGCAGATGAAGTTGGAGCTTACTTAATGGTTGATATGGCACATATCGCTGGTTTAGTAGCAACAGGTCTTCATCAAAATCCAGTTCCATATGCTGATTTTGTTACAACAACTACTCATAAAACATTACGCGGACCACGTGGTGGTATGATTTTATGTAAAGAAGAATTCGCAAAAGCGATTGATAAATCAATCTTCCCTGGAATTCAAGGTGGGCCATTAATGCACGTAATTGCAGCAAAAGCTGTAGCATTTGGTGAAGCATTACAAGAAGATTTTAAAAAGTATGCACAAGCTATCATCGAAAACGCTGCTCGTTTAGCAGAAGGCTTGAAATCTCACGGCTTAAATTTAGTATCTGGTGGCACAGATAATCACTTAATTTTAATTGATGTTCGTTCATTAGAGTTAACAGGTAAAGTTGCTGAGCACGTATTAGATGAGGTTGGTATTACATGTAACAAAAATACAATTCCATTTGATCCAGCAAGCCCATTTGTAACAAGTGGTATCCGTATCGGTACAGCTGCTGTAACTTCAAGAGGATTTACTTTAGAAGATATGGATGAAATTGCATCAATCATTGCTGAGACATTAAAAAACCACGAAAATCAAGAAGTACTAGAAGCATCTCGTAATCGAGTTAATGCTTTATCTAGCAAATACGAATTATATCCTACATTTTAATAAATAAAGTATAAAGTAAGCTATCTTTAGAACTGTATTTTCAATTGCTGATATCATTGAAGGTGCAGTAATACTAAAGATAGCTTTATTTTTTAAAAGGTTTGTGATATAGTTCACAAAATGTTCATTTAAACTTGTGAAAAACTTCACATTATGAATTCGAAATAGAGTACAATAACTCATGTAAACAGCAATTAAAAATTATTCCATACGGAGGCAAAAATTATGTTTATTAATTTTTTAAGAACTAATAAAATTGCATCTGGTTTCTTAACTATTATTCGTCTTTATTTAGGTTATGAGTGGATCCATGCAGGTTGGGGTAAGTTATCAGCTGGCGGATTCGATGCTTCAGGATTTTTAGGATTTGCAGTTAAAAGTGCCACAGGTGAACATCCAGCGGTTCAAAGCTGGTGGGCAGACTTCCTTACAAACTTTGCAATACCAAACATCGATTTATTTAACTTTTTAGTACCTATTGGAGAATTCGCAATCGGACTTGGACTTATTCTTGGATGTTTTACAAAAACAGCAATGTTCTTTGGTTTAATGATGAACTTCGCATTTATGTTTAGTGGCACAACTAGTACAAATCCACAAATGGTATTACTAGGAATCTTTATTATAATTGCTGGTTCAAATGCAGGACGTATCGGATTGGATCATTATATTAGCAAGTTTATTAATAGAAAAACTTCTTTCGCTCCAAAAGCACCAGATCATAATTTAAGTAAAGTATCTTAACTATACACACCAAAGAGGGAACCATTTGGTTCTCTCTTTGCGTATAAGATAAAAACTTAACTTCTCTAACTCATTTTAATGAGGAAGAGGAGTTTTTTATTCAAAATGGGTCAAAATAGCAATTAGATTAGTAAAAAAAGGAAATATTGAAGTTTGTATGTAAAAAAGTTCTAAATTAATTCTAAGCGATTGTATGATGTGGCTTGAATTATTTAACCGCTTTCGGTATTCTTTTTAAGAATAATAAATTACTAAGTATTTGCAAGGAGCGATAAAAGTGAGTAAAGTATACGTTTTTGATCATCCGTTAATTCAGCATAAAGTTTCTTTAATTCGTAGAAAAGACACTGGAACAAAAGAATTTCGTGCACTAGTTGATGAGGTTGCAGGCTTAATGGCATTTGAAATCACACGAGATCTACCACTACAGGAAGTGGAAATCGAAACACCAGTAGCTACTGCAAAGGCAAAAGTTATTGCTGGTAAAAAATTAGGGATTGTACCAATTCTACGTGCAGGTCTAGGAATGGTTGATGGCTTCCTTCAATTAGTTCCTGCAGCTAAAGTTGGACACGTTGGATTATACCGCGATCCTGAGACTTTAAAACCGGTTGAATATTACGTTAAACTTCCTACGGATGTAGAAGAGCGTGACTTCATTGTGATTGATCCAATGCTTGCGACAGGTGGATCAGCAGTTGAAGCAATCAACTCTTTAAAAACACGTGGTGCTAAAAATATTAAGTTTATGTGCTTAATTGCAGCTCCAGAAGGTGTTGAAGTTTTACAAAAAGCACACCCAGATGTGGACATTTACATAGCTGCCCTTGATGAAAAATTAAACGATCATGGTTATATTGTTCCGGGTCTTGGTGACGCTGGAGATCGTTTATTCGGTACAAAGTAATTACATTTTAAAAGCTTTCCTAGCATAGGAGAGCTTTTTTTCACATTAAGAAAGTATAAATTGGCAGCGAGGTAGCTTACTCGACGTAGTCGCCAATTTTAGGAATTAAGTATAAGTGCAACTACGCCTCTGCCTTCGCCTAAAAGGCTCGTCAGTCGACGAGTTTTCTTTAAATTAAAAGGGGTATAATAATTAAAAATTTGAACGTGAAATAAGGATTGGTAAGTTAAAGGGGATTAGGGAATGTCACTCGAAAAACAAAGGTTAATAATAGATGCTGCAAGACTTTACTATGATTCTGACTTTAGTCAACAAGAGATCGCGACACAATTAGGAATCTCTCGTCCAACTGTATCAAGATTACTCCAACAAGCAAAGGAATTGGGTTATGTACGCATTGAAATTATTGACCCCCTAGAAGGCAATCAAGATTTAGCCCGTGAGTTAAAAAAGAAATATAGTTTACAATCTGTTGAGGTTTGCTATTCACCAATTGATGACTACAATGAAGTTTTGCAAACAATCACCAAAAAGGCTGCGGATGTGTTAGTAGATTTAGTCCATGATGGTGACGTTGTAGGAGTAACTTGGGGAACAACAATGTATCATATTGCAACAAAGTTAAGTAATAAACAAGTAAAGGGTGTAGAAGTAATTCAGCTAAATGGTGGAGTAAGTTACTCTAAAACGAATACTTATGCATCTGAAACGGTAAATTTGTTTGCCGAAGCATTTAACACCGTTCCAAGATATTTACCATTACCAGTTATATTTGATAATCCGCAAGTAAAACAAATGGTCGAGGAAGATCGCCATATTGGTCGATTAATCGAATTGGGAAAACAATCAAATGTCGCAATTTTTACTGTAGGAACTGTTAAAAAAGATGCCCTGCTATTTAGAGTTGGCTACTTAAACGAGAAGGAAGAGACAGATTTACAAACATTTGCTGTAGGAGATATTTGCTCACGCTTTTTTGATAAAGAAGGAAATATTTATTCTGAACTTCTTGATCGAAGAACGATTGGAATTGAGTTAGATGAGCTAAGAAGTAAAGAAAAGTCTATTTTAGTCGCAGGTGGAGAAAGAAAAATAAACGCTATTCACGGTGCTTTAATGGGTAAATATGCAAACATATTAATAACCGATCAATTTACTGCAAAAAGATTGCTAGCGCAAGGATAAGAATGGGAGGGGTAAAGTTATGAAAAGACTTTGCCCTTCCCTATGTCATGTATCCAACTAGTAACTCTTAAAAAAGAGGGTGTCACAATAGTGGATATCCTCGAAATCAGATATTTTTACAATTAAAAAGGAGGAGTCTTTTGTGTCAGTTAACCTGACTTAGGAGACAGCCCCTTTTTTATTTTGATAGGAAAAATTATCTTTGAACATAAGTTCAATTTGTATTTTACAAAATTTCACGGCGGTGTTATAGTAAAGACATATTTAAAGTAACTTAGTAAATAAACATTTATTTAAAATAAAACCATTAAGGGAGCGACTATATATGAATTACGCAAATTTAGTAGATCACACATTATTACGAGCTGACGCAAAAAGAGAGGAAATTGCAAAACTAGCTGAAGAAGCAAAAGAGTTTAGCTTTGCATCAGTTTGTATCAATCCTACATGGGTTTCTTATGCAAGTGAATTATTAAAGGATTCTTCTGTAAAGGTTTGTACGGTAATTGGTTTCCCTCTAGGAGCAAACACTCCAGAAGTAAAAGCATTCGAAACTACAAACGCAATTGAAAATGGTGCTGAGGAAGTTGATATGGTTATCAATATTTCTGCATTAAAAGAAAAAAATGACGAATTAGTTGAAAGAGATGTACGTGCGGTTGTTGAAGCTGCTAAAGGTAAAGCTTTAGTAAAAGTAATTATTGAGACTTGTCTTTTAACTGATGAAGAAAAAGTTAGAGCGTGTGAATTATCAGTAAAAGCTGGTGCTGACTTTGTAAAAACATCAACAGGATTTTCAACTGGTGGAGCAACAGTAGAAGACGTTGCATTAATGCGTAAAACTGTTGGAGAAAACGTAGGCGTTAAAGCTTCTGGTGGTGTTCGTAACTTAAAAGACGTAGAAAATGTAGTGGCTGCTGGTGCAAACCGTATCGGAACAAGTTCAGGTGTTAAAATCGTTCAAGGTGAAGAAGCAAACACAGCTTATTAATTTCAAAATAATTTTAAAATAAAAAAAAGTGAGTGAGTTATTGCTCTTTAGCTCTTACGTTGGTAATATGGTAAGGCGAAGACAAAACTCACACACTTTAATAAAGAATTACCTAACAATTCGTTAAAGGGTGATAAATATGAATACACAATCATTAATCAATGAAGCTTTAAAGGCTCGTGAAAACGCATACGCTCCTTACTCTAAATTTAAAGTAGGTGCAGCAATTTTATTGAATAACCAAACGGTCTACACAGGTTGTAACGTAGAAAATGCTTCTTATGGACTAACAAATTGTGCAGAAAGAACTGCTATATTTAGTGCGGTCGCTGCGGGTAACGGTTCAGCAAAGATCGAATCAATCGCAATAGTAGGGGACACTGAAGGACCAATTTCACCATGTGGTGCATGTAGACAAGTAATCGCAGAATTTAGTGATGAAAATACAAAAGTTTACTTAACCAACTTAAAAGGTGACATCGCTGAAACAACTGTTAAGGAATTACTTCCTGGATCATTTAGTTCAAAAGATTTACAAGGTTAATCCTTGTCTGACATCCAACTTCTATATGATGTCTGACATCCAACAAATAAAAAGTTGTGTTCGTTTTGAAAGCGCTTATATTATATAAAAATAAACTTATTGGATTTTCGGGGGAGAAACATGAAATATATTATTGCTCTTATTGGACTTCTAGTTGTTTTCGGTCTTGCTTTCATCGCTAGTAGTGATCGTAAAAACATTAAATACCGTCCAATTTTAATCATGGTGGTTATTCAAATCATTTTAGCTTTCTTATTATTAAACACAGAAGTAGGTTTAGTTTTAATTAAAGGTATTTCAAATGGATTTGGAAAGTTATTAGAATATGCTGGTGAGGGTGTAGATTTCGTATTTGGCGGAATGGCAAATAAAGGTGCATTTCCTTTCTTCACAGGTGTACTATTACCAATCGTATTTATTTCAGCTTTAATTGGTATTTTACAGTTTACAAAGATTTTACCATTTGTCATCAAATACATTGGTGTAATTTTAAGTAAAATTAATGGTATGGGTAAATTAGAGTCTTATAATGCCGTAGCTTCTGCAATTTTAGGACAATCTGAAGTATTTATTTCAGTAAAAAAACAACTTGGTCATTTACCTAAAAATCGTTTATATACTCTTTGTGCATCAGCGATGTCAACAGTATCTATGTCAATCGTAGGTGCATATATGACAATGGTTGAGCCAAAATACGTAGTAACAGCAATTGTTTTGAACTTATTTGGTGGATTTATTATTTCATCAATCATCAATCCGTATACGGTTTCAGCTGAAGAGGATATCTTAACAGTACAAGAAGAAGAAAAGCAAACATTCTTCGAAATGCTTGGTGAGTATATTTTAGATGGTTTCAAAGTAGCAATCATCGTTGCAGCAATGTTAATTGGATTTGTTGCATTAATTGGTGGAATCAATAATGTTTTTGATATGATTTTTGGAATCTCATTCCAAGGGATTTTAGGTTATGTATTTGCTCCATTCGCATTCATAATGGGCGTACCATTTAAAGAAACGGTTGATGCGGGTAGTATTATGGCAACAAAACTTGTTTCAAATGAGTTCGTTGCGATGATGGATTTAGCAAAACAAGGTAAAGAATTCTCAACTCGTACATTAGGAATTGTATCAGTATTCCTTGTATCATTTGCTAACTTCTCATCAATTGGTATTATTGCAGGAGCAGTTAAAGGTTTACATGAGAAACAAGGTAATGTTGTCGCTCGTTTCGGTTTAAAATTATTATTTGGTGCAACATTAGTAAGTGTTTTAACGGCAATTATCGTAGGGATCGTTTTAAAATAATTTAATCCAAGCGTTTGACTTTGATCAGGCGCTTGTATTTTTTTCTAATTCTTAAAGTAGGAGGGTTGAGTTAAAAAGTGAATTTTTAACAATTTTCTTTTTAACAAGTCACTATGGGATCTGTAGGTTTACTTTTATCTGGTGCAACTCTGTTTTTAAATAGTCTTGTTTTATTAAATAAAGCGAATGCTAAAAGTGCAGCTTTATTAAACTTATTTGTAGGTACATTACAAATCGTTTTTCCTATTTACTTATTAATGCATTTAGGTGCTGGTAAGTGGGAATTATTTAATACGGCAAGCATTTTCTTTTTTGGTATAACTTATTTATATAATGGATTTACAAATCTTAAAGGTTTTAATGGAACTGGCTTAGGTTGGTTCTCACTTTGGGTATCCATCATGTCTGTACTTTGGGCTTTCGTGAATTTTGCTATTATTCATGATGTTGTAAGCGGACTATTATGGGTTATGTGGGCATATTTATGGTATCTATTTTTTGCTGGTCTAGTATTAGGTAAGAAAATAGAACGATACACAGGTATTGTTGCAATGATTCAATCTTGGACTACAATTACTCTTCCTGCATTTTTTATGCTTTTAGGGATTTGGCAGGAGACAGTAATTTCAAATGCATGGATCGTAGTTTTAGGAGCATCAATATTGTATTTTGTCATACATGAGGTTAAAGCGTACGTTACAAATAAAAAATTCCAGTTGTTTAACCAACCTGAATTAAAAAACTAATGATAATACAAAAAGACTAACTTTTTAGGGAAGCTTAATGCTTTACCTAGAGTTAGTCTTTTTTTATTTTGAAAACTTTGTAGGTTCTAGAGAAAATTACCTTTTTATACATGAATGAACGATTAGTGAGAAAGCTAAAAAGAAAATATCTTATATAAAGGAGAACCTGCATTGAATGAAAAATTACTTTCTTAAAATAATTATTTGTTTAGTTTTTTTACTATTTCCGTTTAAAGATGTTTATGTAAATGCACATGAACAACAAAAACAAGTAGCTTTAATTTCGATTAAAGACGGAATGATTACACAGGCCATAAAATATATTGGTGACCGTTTCCCAAATGTAACCGTAAGGCAACAATACACTGAGACGTACTATGGTTTTTCAGTATCGGGTTCTCTTGAAGAGTTATCACAGTTAGCTAAAATGCCGTTAGTAAAGGATATGCATTTTGTTACAACTTATAGAGCTCATTTAGAAGATAGCATCCCTTTTATTGGAGCGGACGAAGCTCAATTATATAAGGATCAAAGGGGAAGAAAGATTACTGGTGAAGGCGTTAAGGTAGGAGTAATCGATACTGGTGTAGATTACAGACATCCTGATTTGAAAGCAAATTATGGTGGCGGTTACGATACGATTGATTTAGATAAAGACCCAATGGAAACTAAGCTTGAAGAAAAAAGTACATTTCATGGTACCCATGTAGCTGGTGTAATAGCGGCTAATGGAAAAAGAAAAGGCGTTGCCCCTAAGGCAAAAATCTATGCATACCGTGCTCTTGGCCCTGGTGGCGTTGGTACATCTGAAACTGTTATGGCTGCAATTGAGCGAGCAGTGAAGGACAAAGTAGATATTATTAATTTATCACTAGGTAATGATGTGAACGGTCCAGACTGGCCGACAAGTATTGCATTAGATAAGGCAGTAGAGAAGGGTGTACTTGCAATTACGGCTGCAGGAAACTCTGGACCAGGACTATGGACTGTTGGTTCTCCCGCAACTGCTTCAAAGGCTTTAACAGTGGGTGCGAGCTATCCACCTGTTCTTTTCCCATCTATACACGTGAAAAATAAGGAGACAATTATTAGTCCTATGATTGGATCTGCTAAATGGAGCAAAGGTTTAAATGGGCGATTTGTATTTAAGAAATATGGGGAAAAACGCGATTTAAAAAGAGTAAAAGACAAAATTGTCTTGCTTGAAAGGGGAAAAATCACATTCACTGATAAAGTGAAAAATGCTCAAGATGCTGGTGCTAAGGCTGTTATTGTCTTCAATAATATTGATGGAAATTTCATCGGACAAATTAAAGGGAAATTTACTGTTCCAGCTGCGACTATTTCAAGAAAAGAAGGCTTAATGATTAAGAAAATCATTGAAAAAAGTAAAGTGGAAGCTAAAACTGGACATGAAAAGAAGGTTGATATTCTAGCGGATTTCAGCTCTAGAGGACCGGTAACAGGTACTTGGCAAATGAAGCCGGATTTATTAGCTCCAGGTGTACAAATAAAAAGTACAATTCCAGGTGGATATTTAGCACTTCAAGGAACGAGTATGGCAAGTCCACATGTTGCTGGGGCAGCTGCACTAGTAAAACAATTGCACCCAGATTGGAGTATGGACGATTTAAAAAGTGTGCTAGTCAATACAGCAACACCATTATATAAGAATAATAAAAAGATGTATCATGCGTACGAACAAGGGGCTGGAAGATTAGATATTGAAAAAGCACTAGAGACTGAGACAACATTATTCCCGACGTCTTTATCTTTAGGAGTAACTAGAAAAACAGATTTACAAATAAAGAAAGATTTTGTAGTAAAAATATCTAATAAATCAAATATGCCAAAACAAGTTACAGCTATAAATAATCAGCCAGCCACTGGAATACAATGGGTATTACCTAAGCCTTTTACAATCCCAGCGCACACTAGCAAAAAGATTAGTCTTACTGCAACAGTTGATACGAAAGTATTAAGAGATGGATTTTATGATGGGGCAATTACGTTCAGTACAAATGATGATGAAAATCTAAGAATGCCATTTTTATTACTACAAGGAGAACCGAACTTTCCGTCAGTAATGGGATTTCACTTTGGAAGAGTAAAAGGTAAAAATCGCTATAAATATGAACTCTATTTACCAAGTAAGGTTGAGGAATACAAAATCGCTGTTTTTGAATCAGAAACATTCCGTTTGTTAGGTGTAATTGATGAACAGGAGAATAGTAAAAGGGGGATTATCAAGAAGGAACTAGTTTTAAAAGATTTTCCTAAAAGTGGAATTTATAAGTTTGTGATCTTTTATAAACGTAAACAATATGAAAGTGCAACTGAATCTTACATCAATGTCGCTAAAATTTATGTAGAAGACTAAAAATTGGTAAGTAATTTTTAATAGTTTTTTAATTTAGGTAATTGACACTTTTTTGTAACATATTGTATGCTTAACAGGAATGTTTAAAAGGGTTTTCATCGAATGTAAATACTATGTTATTAAAATTTTTTGAACGTTTTGTGAACAATTTGTGAACGTTTTCAATGTTTAGAGATTTTAGCAAATATTTGTTGTAGAATTAACCATGATAAGACTTTTGGCAATTTTTTGGAGAATGAAAATTGACATGGAGGGATTTTGTATGAAAAACAACAATCAACATCCTCTTAAAGCAATGGCACTCATGTCTTCCATTCTAGCTCAGCTTGTCGGTTCTATTCTCATAGGCATCTTTCTAGGAAGATGGATTGATTCATTTTTTAATTGGCCAGTACCAGTATTTATGATCATCTTTTTACTGTTAGGATTATTTACTGGAATCTACGGCACGCTTAAATTAGTTAAGCAATTCACACCAGGGGACTAGTTACATGCAAAAAGATAATTTTAGACGATTCACACGAGATATGTTGTATATCATTTCTTTAGCTGTTTTGGGTTGGGCATTTACCGACTATAAAACAATATTCACAGGCTATATTCTCGGAACAGTAACTAGCTTTTATTGTATATGGATTCTACACAGAAAGATAAATACCTTCTTTGACCGAGTTTTAAAGCAACAAAAAGTTCGTTCTTTAGGTACTGTAATTTGTCTTTCAGCGGTGGCTCTAGCTATGGTCATCGCGCTTCGGTATGAAAATTTTGTGAGCATACCGGCACTAACTGCGGGACTAATGACAGGACATCTTGTCATTATGATACATTTTGCATTACAACAAACGTCTTTTGCAAGGAAGAGAGGTGAATAAATTGGAACACGGCACTTATAATTATCATTTTCTTGGTTTAGATTTTACGTTAACAAATGTTCTGATGACTACCATTGCTGCAGTAATCGTTTTTATCATCGCAGTTACATGTTCAAGAAGTCTGCAATTACGCCCAACAGGTAAGCAAAACTTTTTAGAATGGGTTGTAGATTTCGTTAAAAACATTATTGGAAGTACAATGGATTGGGAAACTGGTGGTCGCTTCCTTACATTAGGTGTGACATTGCTGATGTACATATTTGTATCAAATATGTTAGGTCTTCCTTTCGATATTTCAGTCGATGGAAAGTCTGTTTGGAAATCACCTACATCTGACCCAGTTATTACGTTATCGTTAGCAATCTTTATTGTTGGTTTATCACATTATTATGGTATTAAAATGAGAGGCTTTAAGGCTTATGGAAAAGGATTTTTCCAGCCAATGGGATTCTTATTTCCACTAAAGATTATTGAGGAATTAGCAAACACATTAACGCTAGGTCTTCGTCTTTATGGAAACATTTTTGCGGGTGAGATCTTACTAGGATTACTTGCAACTATGGGAACACATGCTTATGCAACAAGTGCAGGAGAAGGTATCCTTTGGACAATCGCAGCAGCAATACCAATGCTAGTATGGCAAGGTTTCTCTGTATTCGTAGGTTCAATCCAAGCGTTTATCTTCGTAATGTTAACAATGGTATACTTGTCACATAAAGTGGCGGACGAGCATTAATCTGCTCATTAAGTAGTTAGTTAAAAATTATTATAAAAAATATATTTCTTATTTATAAGAAGGAGGAAATTTAAAATGGCTTTAATCGCAGCGGCAATCGCAATAGGTTTAGGTGCACTAGGTGCAGGTATTGGTAACGGTTTAATTGTATCACGTACAGTAGAAGGTGTTGCTCGTCAACCAGAATTACGTTCAACTCTTCAAACTTTAATGTTCATCGGGGTTGCATTAGTTGAGGCACTTCCAATCATCGCAGTAGTTATCGCATTCATGGCATTTGGTAAAGCTTAAGATTATACAAATTATTAAAAAATGGCGAGGTTTGTGTTCACATTTACTTCGCCATTCCTTTATGACACTAAGTGTTTGAAGGATTCCTTTTGAAAGTTAAGTCCAGGTCGGTAAGAGATTAGGGCTATGTTATAAAAAAATAATTAAATGAAACCCTTGAAGGGAGTGAAAGCTTGTGTTAAACGGATCACTATTCGTATTAGCTGAAGCAGGGCATGTTTCTGGTGTACCTTGGGGCAATGTCGTGTATCAATTAGTAATATTCCTGATTTTACTTGCTCTTCTGAAAAAGTATGCTTTAGGACCAGTAATGGGAATTATGAAACAACGTGAAGATCACATCGCTAATCAATTAGATTCAGCTGAGAAAAACAACGCTGATGCAATGAAACTAGTTGAAGAGCAAAAGCAAGAGTTAGTTGCTGCTCGAACTGAAGCTCGTGAGCTTCTTGAGAAAGCTAGAAAGCAAGCTGATGTACAACGTGAAGAAATCGTTGCCGCAGCAAAAGCAGAAGCTGAAAACTTGAAAGAAAGCGCTAAACGTGAAATTACTCGTGAGAAAGAGCTTGCAGTACAATCAGTTCAACAACAAGTTGCTTCATTATCTGTATTAATTGCTTCTAAAGTACTTGAAAAAGAAGTGAAGTCTGAAGACCAATCTGCTATTTTTGATCAATATCTTAAAGAAGTAGGCGAAGCTAAATGAGTAACGAATTAGTTGCAAAACGCTACGCAAACGCTCTTTTTGAATTAGCAACTGAACAAAATTTAGTAGAAACTGTTGAACATGATTTACAAGTAGTGAAAAAGGAGTATGTAGAAAACTTAGAATTAAATAAGTTTTTACAACACCCTGGTATCACAAAAGAAAGCAAAAAGTCTGTCTTAAATGACACGTTTGCTTCAATCTCTGAAACGGTATTAAATCTAGTATGCTTATTAGTTGATCGTGGGCGAATGAGCACTATTTCTAACTTAGTAACTGAATATGTAAAAATTGCAAATGAAACTCGTAATATTGCAGATGCAACAGTTTACTCTGTAACGGCAATGTCTTCGGAAGAACTAGATAAAATTGGAGCGTTATTCGCTTCTAAATTAGGTAAAAACTCAATACGTTTGAAAAACGAAATTGATCCATCTTTAATCGGTGGTTATAAAGTTCGTGTAGGAAACCGTATTTTTGACGGCAGTTTAAAAAATAAACTTGTTCGAATTGAACGTGAATTAATCGCAAAATAGTTTGTAGATAGGGGTGAAATGCATGAGCATCAAAGCTGAAGAAATCAGTGCGCTGATTAAAAAGCAAATCGAAAATTACCAAACTGAAATAGAAGTTAGTGATGTTGGTACAGTTATCCAAGTTGGTGACGGTATCGCTCGTGCTCATGGTCTTGACCAATGTATGTCTGGAGAACTAGTTGAGTTCTCTAACGGCGTTATGGGACTAGCACAAAACTTAGAAGAAAACAACGTAGGTATTATCATCTTAGGACCTTACACAGGCATTAAAGAAGGCGACGAAGTTCGTCGTACTGGACGCATCATGCAAGTTCCAGTTGGTGAAGCATTAGTAGGACGTGTAGTAAACTCATTAGGTCAACCAGTTGATGGATTAGGCCCAATCGAAACGACTAAATCTCGTCCAATTGAAAACGCTGCTCCAGGCGTAATGGCACGTAAATCAGTACATGAGCCATTACAAACAGGTATCAAAGCGATCGACGCTCTTGTACCAATCGGACGTGGACAACGTGAGTTAATCATCGGTGACCGTCAAACTGGTAAAACAGCTGTAGCAATCGATACAATCCTTAACCAAGCTGACCAAAACATGATCTGTATCTATGTAGCAATTGGTCAAAAAGAATCAACAGTTCGTGGACTTGTTGAAACTTTACGTAAGCATGGCGCATTAGATTACACAATCGTTGTAACTGCACCTGCTTCATCTCCAGCTCCAATGTTATACTTAGCTCCTTTCGCTGGTGTAACAATGGGTGAAGAGTTTATGTACAATGGTAAACACGTATTAGTAGTATACGATGATTTATCAAAACAAGCGGTAGCTTACCGTGAGCTTTCACTATTATTAAAACGTCCTCCAGGTCGTGAAGCATATCCAGGGGATGTATTCTACTTACACTCTCGCTTATTAGAGCGTGCAGCTAAGTTAAATGATGAGTTAGGTGGCGGTTCATTAACTGCATTACCATTCATTGAAACACAAGCTGGTGATATCTCAGCTTATATTCCAACAAACGTAATCTCGATTACTGACGGACAAATCTTCTTACAGTCTGACTTATTCTTCTCTGGCGTACGTCCAGCGATTAATGCAGGTCTTTCTGTATCACGTGTTGGTGGTTCAGCGCAAACTAAGGCGATGAAATCAGTAGCAGGTACGCTACGTCTTGACTTAGCGTCATTCCGTGAGCTAGAAGCATTTGCTGCGTTCGGTTCAGACTTAGATAAAGCAACTCAAGCTAAACTTAACCGTGGTGCTCGTACAGTTGAAATCCTTAAACAAGGTTTACACAAACCATTAAAAGTAGAAAAACAAGTAACATCTTTATATGCATTAACACGTGGCCACTTGGACAGCGTAGCAGTTGAAGACATTACTCGTTTTGAAGAAGAAATGTTAGCTTGGATGGACGCTAACGCAAAAGGTCTATTAGATGCTATTCGTGATACTGGTAAATTACCAAACGAAGCTGACCTTGACGCTGCAATCACAAGCTTTAAAAAGAACTTTATTGCTTCTAAATAATAAGGCGATTTAAATATCTGGATTTGAAGGATCGGGCTCTAGCTCGTCCTTCATTTAACTGTTTACCAAAAGGTGGTGAAAACCTGTGGCATCATTACGCGATATAAAAACAAAAATTAATTCAACAAAAAAGACAAGCCAAATCACAAAAGCGATGGAGATGGTTTCTGCTGCGAAATTAAACCGTGCTGAGCAAAACTCTAAGCAATTCGTTCCTTACATGGAAAAAATGCAAGAGGTAGTTGGTAGCGTGGCAAAAGGTGTAAACAGTAGACATCCGATGCTAGTAACTCGTCCAGTTAAAAAGACTGGTTACATTGTCATCACTTCTGATCGTGGTTTAGCTGGTGCATTTAATAGTAACGTATTACGTGCGGTAACAAATACAATTAAAGAACGTCATAAATCAAATGATGAATTTGCAATTATTGTACTAGGTCGAGTTGGACGTGACTACTTTAAGCGTTTAGGTTACCCAATCGTTGAAGAGGTTCTTGGAATTCCAGATCAACCTTCATTCGATGATATTCAAAAATTTGCTAATCGTACAGTTCAAATGTACACAGACGGCATTTTTGATGAGCTTTACTTATCATATAATCATTTCGTAAGTAAGATTTCTCAAGAAGTTACTGAGAAAAAGCTATTACCTTTAACAGATATTGACACAGGTAAGGCAACAACTAATTACGAATTTGAACCATCTGATGATGAAATCTTAGAAGTTTTACTGCCTCAATATGCAGAAAGCTTAATCTTTGGTGCATTATTAGACAGTAAAGCTAGTGAACACGCTTCACGTATGACAGCGATGAAAAGTGCAACTGATAATGCGAAAGAAGTTATTAGTAAGCTTACTCTTCACTATAACCGTGCGCGTCAAGCAGCAATTACACAAGAAATTACTGAAATCGTCGGTGGAGCAGCGGCACTTGGCTAATCTGCTTACAACGGCTATATAAATCGATCGGCTTTTAATGAAACAATGCTAGGAGGAAAAGCGATGAGCAATGGTATTATTACTCAGGTATTAGGTCCGGTTGTAGACGTAAAGTTCGAAAACGGCCAATTACCACAAATATATAATGCGTTACGTGTTCGTAAAGAAGCGGGCGACGCAAACGAAGTAAACATTGATTTAACATTAGAAGTTGCTCTTCACTTAGGTGACGATACTGTTCGTACAGTTGCAATGGCTTCAACTGATGGATTAGTACGTGGAATGGAAGCAGTTAACACAGGTAAACCAATTTCGGTTCCAGTTGGTGACGCTACATTAGGACGCGTATTCAATGTGTTAGGTGACAACATTGACTTAGACGAAGAACTTGGAGAAGACGTACGTCGTGACCCAATTCACCGTCAAGCACCTAAATTTGAAGAATTAACTACAAAAGTAGAAATCCTTGAAACTGGTATCAAAGTAGTAGACTTATTAGCTCCTTACATCAAAGGTGGTAAAATCGGTCTGTTCGGTGGTGCGGGTGTAGGTAAAACTGTACTAATTCAAGAATTAATTAACAACATCGCACAAGAGCACGGCGGTATCTCTGTATTCGCTGGTGTAGGTGAGCGTACTCGTGAAGGTAACGACTTATACCACGAAATGAGCGACTCTGGCGTTATCAAGAAAACAGCGATGGTATTCGGACAAATGAACGAACCACCTGGTGCACGTCAACGTGTTGCCCTAACTGGTTTAACAATGGCTGAATATTTCCGTGATGAGCAAGGACAAGACGTGTTATTCTTTATCGATAACATCTTCCGTTTCACTCAAGCAGGTTCTGAGGTTTCTGCCCTATTAGGTCGTATGCCTTCTGCGGTAGGTTACCAACCAACTCTTGCTACTGAAATGGGTCAATTACAAGAGCGTATCACTTCAACAAACAAAGGTTCTGTAACTTCGATTCAAGCGATTTACGTTCCTGCCGATGACTATACGGATCCAGCACCAGCTACAGCGTTCGCTCACTTAGATGCAACAACAAACTTAGAGCGTCGTCTATCTGAGATGGGTATTTACCCAGCGGTAGATCCATTAGCGTCTACATCTCGTGCATTAAACCCTGAAATCGTTGGTGAAGAGCACTATGAAGTAGCTCGTCAAGTACAATCAACTTTACAACGTTATAGAGAACTTCAAGATATCATCGCAATCTTAGGTATGGATGAGTTATCAGAAGAAGATAAATTAGTCGTAGCTCGTGCTCGTCGTATTCAATTCTTCTTATCTCAAAACTTCCACGTTGCGGAGCAATTCACAGGACAAAAAGGTTCTTACGTACCAGTTAAAGAAACTGTTAGTGGATTCAAAGAGATCTTAGAAGGTAAATATGATACTCTTCCAGAAGATGCATTCCGTTTAGTTGGACGCATTGAAGAAGTAGTAGAAAAAGCAAAAACACTAGTATAATAATTGTCTAATCGACAGCTTGTTCATCATTCTAACTGAATGGACTTGATTAGCTCACGAAGCTAGACAGGAGGAGTTCACTATGAAGACAATGAAAGTCAGTATCGTCACTCCTAATGGACCGGCTTATGAAGGCGAAACAGAATTCGTTAGCACGAAAGCAACTAGCGGTGAGCTAGGTATTTTACCAGGACACATTTCAACTGTGGCACCGTTAGCAACAGCACCTGTTAAAATTAAAACACCAGCTGGAACAGATTACGTTGCAGTTAGTGGCGGATTCATTGAAATTCGACCTGAAGCCGTTACAATATTGGCTCAATCTGCTGAAGCATCAACTGAAATCGACGTTGAGCGTGCAGTAGAAGCAAAAAAACGTGCAGAAACACGTCTACAAGATAGACGTCCTGACACAGATATCAAACGTGCAGAACTTGCTTTACACAAAGCAATGAACCGTTTAAACGTAGCACAATATAAGTAATTAAAAAAAGAGCCCTTGTTGGGGCTCTTTTTTTGTTGGGGTAAGTGGGGGGATTAGTAAACTGATAGGTGGAAATATAATCGGAGTAACTGCTATTAAAATCGAAGAAACTGCAATTAAATTTTGCAAAACTACAATTAAAATTGAGATAACTACAATTAAATCTACTAAATATCAGAAAAAAGACACTAATTTAGAGACTTTCTTCATATACCCTCTATCTATAACGCTTCAAGACTGCTTCGCAAACTAAACCTACCATCATCAGGATCAAAAAAGACAAAATACACTATTTAGACGAGTTGTCACAGCAATCCTCTTTTTAGTTTAATTCCAATCCCGCTGTTGTTAAAATTCCACTTCTTGAGATTTTTAAAAGGTATTCTGCCATGTGTTTTTTTGTGTACGGCATATCATTTTCAACCCAAAATGAAATTACGCTGAGAGTTGCGCCTGAAATATAGCTTATTAGTAGGTCACCTGGGACAAGGTATTTATTCTTTTTTGGCTGAATGAATGCAATACCTTTTTCGAACGTTGTTGATAATACTTCGTAAAGTCTTCTTCTAAAAATATTTGGTCCTTGTCGTTTTAGTAGGACTTTGTAGAAGTAACTGTTTTTTTCGATATGTTCGAATAGATGGAAGTATGATTGTAAGGCCATTTCATCGAGTGAGTTTGGGTTTCCGTCATACGTACTAAAATCTACATTCTTCATGGCGCTGTCCAAATCAACTAGTTTTTCTCTAACGATTTGGCGGACCATTTGGTATTTGTCTTCGTAGTGGCTATAAAAGGTTGCTCTGTTGACATTGGCTTTTTTAGTTATATCTTGTACACTTATCGCTTCGAATTCTTTATCAGCTAATAGCGAAATTAATGCATCTTGTAAAAGTTGTCTAGTTCGAATGACACGAGGGTCAAGATTATTTTTTATGCTCATTTTAAAACTCCTTTATTAAATAACTTTAAGAAATTAAACAATTAATAATAGTAGTGTTGCTTAAACAACAAATTTTAAATTATTAACGGTTGAGTACGTTTATAAATCAATTATAATTAAAAACTATGAGAAGTAAAACGACAACGTGTTGCTTTACTTTTGTTACCTATATAGAGAAACGATTAAAAATTTAGGAGGAATTTTATTTATGGGGAACATGAAGAAAATGGTGTTTGTTAACATAATTACTTTAATCATATTAGTTGCTGGTGGATTTGCTGGTTACTACTATTATGATCAATCAACAAATTATATAAAAACTGATAATGCAAAAATAGATGGGCAACAAATTGTTATTTCATCTCCTGCTGCTGGTAAGCTTGAGTCATGGTCTGGTACTTTCGGAAAAACATTTTCACCAAATGAATCAATCGGGAAAGTTTTAACTGCGCCTCAAGCAGCTGGAGATACTGCACGTGAAGTATCAGTTTCAGTACCAACAAATGCAACGATTGTTCAAGCAAATGCAATTAAAGATCAATTGGTAGGAACAGGTTCAACTCTTGGTTATGCTTATAACTTAGATAATCTTTGGGTTACTGCAAATATTAAAGAAACTGAAGTAGAAGACGTGAAAAAAGGTCAAGAGGTTGATGTGTATGTTGACGCATATCCAGATACTACTTTAACAGGTACTGTAGAGTTTGTTGGATTAACAACTGCAAATACATTTAGTTTATTACCTTCTGGAAACTCTAATGCAAACTATACGAAAGTAGAGCAGGTTGTACCTGTAAGAATTGCTTTAGATCATAATAAGTCATTTGAAATTGTTCCAGGAATGAATGCTTCTGTTCGTATCCATAAGTAAGGAGGAATTTCTATGTCTACAGGAATGATCATAGCATATGGAGGGTTTTGCTTAATTGTTTTCTTTATAATTAATCGAATCGTATTAAGAAATAAAGAAAATGACCTAAAAATAGATAAAAGAGAAGAAATGGTCCAATCGGAAGAACCGAATAAAATAGAAAAAACTGAAGAAATTCAAAAGAAGTCAATTCCATCTGAGTCAAGTGAAAATCAAAGCTTTAGCATGGGAAAAGTTTTGACAGTACTATTACTAGGTATGTTCGTATCTATTTTAAATCAGACTTTAATAAATGTTGCTTTACCGAAGTTAATGGCAGATTTTAATGTAACTACTTCGACTGCACAATGGTTATCGACTGGTTTTATGTTAGTGAATGGTATTTTAATTCCAATCAGTGCTTACTTAGTTGATACATTTACTTATCGAAAATTATTTATCTTTTCGATGATTGCCTTTACAATCGGTTCAATTATTTGTGCTTTATCAGGAAACTTCCCAGTTATGATGGCAGGTCGCGTAGTTCAAGCAGTCGGGGCCGGTATTTTAATGCCGCTTGGAATGAATATCTTTATGACAATCTTCCCTCCTGAAAAGCGTGGGGCAGCAATGGGATTAATGGGGATTGCAATGATTTTGGCACCAGCTATTGGTCCAACAATAACTGGGTATGTAGTACAAGATTATTCATGGCATTTCTTATTTTATGGAATGGCTGTGTTTGGTGTCATTTCAATCATTTTGGCTAATTCTTGGTTTCATATTTCACGTAAACGTTCATTCCCGACTTTAGATATATGGGGAGTACTAAGTTCGTCAATTGGATTTGGTAGTTTATTATATGGATTTAGTGAAGCAGGGAATAAAGGTTGGGGTAGCACTGAGGTTGTTCTTTCTTTATTAATTGCTTGTATAAGCTTAGGCTTATTTGTTTGGAGAGAATTAACTGCAAAACAACCTTTAATAAATTTAAAAGTATTTAAATCTTTTTCGTTTTCTTACACATTATTAATTAACTTAATCGTTACAACAGCATTATATGGAGGGATGATTTTACTACCTCTATATTTACAAAACATCCGTGGATTTACACCGATAAAAGCAGGATTATTATTACTACCTGGTTCATTAATTATGGGTGCTCTTGGACCACTTACAGGTAAATTATTCGATAAATATGGTATCCGTCCTTTAGCTATTTTTGGTTTACTCATTATGACATTTACAACGTATGAGTTCACTAAATTATCTATTGATACACCGTATTTAAAAATTATGTTTTTCTATACTTTACGTTCATTCGGTATGTCATTTATTATGATGCCAATTATGACTGCTGGTTTAAATAAGTTGCCACTTAAGATGATTTCGCATGGTACTGCAACTCAAAATACATTGAGACAAGTTGCTGGTTCGGTAGGTACAGCAATTCTTGTTACAATCATGACGACTCAAACGACAAATCACATGGCAGACTTCTCAAATGAAGTAACGTCAACGAATCCATTCATCATGGATTGGATTCATCAAACTGGTGCACAGCTTGCTGCCGTAGCTGGATTAACACCAGCACAGGGTGGATCTTTAGCGGTAACAACTCTTTATAGCCAGGCGTCTAAATTAGCATCTATTAATGGAATCAATGATGCATTTATCTTTGCAACTGCATTGTCTGGTATTGCTTTAGTACTTTCATTCTTTATGGGTAGTACAAAAAGTAGAAAGTTTGCACAACCTAAATCTAAAAATCAAAATAAGCAGTCTTCAGAAACGATTGCATCTTAAAAAAAGACCAGTTCATGTTTTGAACTGGTTTTTTTTTCGACAATTATCACTATTTTTTAATTTGTGGGAATTGTGAATAACTTTCTGTGGATTTGTGGATAACTCTTATACTGATATACAATTTTAGTAACTGGTAATGACAATTAAAATATTAGAAATTTATTAGAACGACATACATATAAGATAAATTAAGAATAATGGAATTTATTTTCCAGCTATATTATTCAATTTTAGGATTAATGGCAATAAATATCGACACGTTTTTGTCACATTTGTTATAATGGATACGATTACAAAACTGAATAGTAAAAATTAATGAAAAATACATTATATTTATAATAAGTATATAATGTAGAGCTCTGTAGTTAGAGGAGGGACAAGTTTCGTGAATGCTTATTTAAATAATTATGTGATCGTAGTTGTGTTTCTAGTGATAGGAATTGCGCTTCCAGTTGTGGCACTCTCGGTAATAGGAAAAATTTTAAGACCGAATGTACCAACTGAAGCAAAAGCAACGACCTATGAAAGTGGTATTGAACCATTTCATGATGCGAAGGTTCGTTTCCACGCTGGATATTACATTTTTGCACTATTATTCGTCATTTTTGATGTTGAAACTGTTTTCTTATATCCGTGGGCGGTTGCATATGATCAATTAGGGCTTTTTGCTTTTGTAGAGATGATTATTTTTATTCTTATGCTACTACTTGGACTTATTTATGCTTGGAAGAAGAAGGTGTTGAAATGGTTATGAAGTTAGATGGAATTTCTGTTGCTGAAATGGAAGAACTCCAAAAGAATATTTTTTTCACGACTTTGGAAGAAGTGAAGGCATGGGCAAGAAGTAACTCGTTATGGCCATTAACATTCGGGTTAGCTTGTTGTGCAATCGAAATGATGGGTGTAGGTTCATCTCATTATGACTTAGACCGTTTTGGATCATTTTTCCGTACTTCTCCTCGTCAATCTGACTGTATGATTGTTTCTGGAACTGTTACGAAAAAGATGGCGCCAATTGTTAAACGCTTATATGATCAGATGCCTGAACCGAAATGGGTAATTGCGATGGGCTCATGTGCCACTGCTGGTGGACCATATGTTAACTCGTATGCAGTTGTTAAAGGAGTGGACCAGATTGTTCCTGTGGACGTGTATATCCCGGGATGTCCACCGAATCCAGCAGCATTAATTTATGGTATCAACAAATTGAAAGAGAAGATTCGTTACGAAGCTAAAACTGGAAAGCAGGTGACGAATAAGTGAGTGAAGATAAGTCAAAAGAACAGTTAAAGAAAGAAGCAGCTGAGAGGGCTAAAGAAGCGGCTCGACGTAAAATGGAACAGTTGAAGGCAGAAAAGGAAGCTGCAAAAAGTACTGAAGTTCAAAAAGAAGAAGTTTCTGTAGTTGAGGAACCAACTGTTGAAAATGAAGTTAAACAAGAGGAACCAGCTTCAGAAGATGAAAAAGCGAAAGCACTTGCACTAGCGAAAGCAAAAGCAGTAGCAGCAGCGAAGGCAAAGGCGGCAGCAATCGCAAAACAAAAAGCTGCAGAAGCAAACGAACAGGCTAAAGCAGAAGAGCCAGAGGTGACTTCTGATGATGATAAGGCAAAGGCCTTAGCAGCGGCGAAGGCAAAAGCAGTAGCAGCAGCGAAGGCAAAAGCAGTAGCAGCAGCGAAGGCAAAAGCAGTAGCAGCAGCGAAGGCAAAAGCAGTAGCGGCAGCGAAAGCAAAGGCAGCAGCATTAGCAAAGCAAAAAGCAGCCGGTGAAGAAGCGCAGGCAGATGGTGCAGATGATGAAAAAGCGGAAGCAATTGCAGCAGCAAAGGCAAAAGCAGTAGCGGCAGCGAAAGCAAAGGCAGCGGCATTAGCAAAACAAAAAGCAGCCGGTGGAGAAGACACTGCAACTGCTGGTTCAGACGATGAAGCGGCGAAAGCGAAGGCAATTGCAATTGCGAAGGCAAAAGCAGCAGCAGCGGCAAAAGCGAAAGGCAAAACAGATGGTGGTAAAGATGCTCCAGTTGAAGAAGTGAAAGCTTCTCACAATCAACCATTTTTAGATGAAGTAAAGGCATTAATTGAAAAAGAGTTTGGAGCGGAAGTTATTGAGGAAGCAATTATTAATACGCTATCTAAACATGATCCAACTTTTACAATTAAAAGGGATGCTTATTATAAAGTAGCACAGTTCTTAAAGAATAATGAACAGCTACAATTTACTTATTTATCTGGTTTACATGGAACAGATTTTGTTGAGTACATGGAAGTATACTCTTACATATATTCATATAAACGTAAACATGGAATCGCTTTAAAAGTAAGAGCAGACCGTGAACAACCTATTGTTGATAGTATTACTCCAATTTGGGAAGGTGCAAACTGGCCAGAGCGTGAGACTTACGACTTACTTGGTATTCAGTTTGAAGGACATCCAAAATTGGAGCGTATATTACTGCCAGATAATTGGGTTGGCTATCCACTAAGAAAAGATTACGTTCAATTTGACGAGGGGGTGTAGGATAAGCCATGATTCGTACGGAAGAAATGCTATTAAATGTCGGACCTCAGCATCCAAGTACACACGGTGTATTTCGTCTTGTGTTAAAGATTGATGGAGAGATCATTAAAGAGGCGACACCTGTCATCGGTTATCTACACCGTGGGACAGAGAAAATCGCTGAAAATCTTCAATATACACAGATTATTCCATATACGGACCGTATGGATTATCTATCAGCAATGACAAATAACTATGTTATCTGCCATGCTGTTGAAACAATGATGGATATTAAAGTTCCAGATCGCGCAGAGTATTTACGCGTTATTTCAATGGAATTAGGACGCGTTGCTAGTCATTTAGTTTGGTGGGGTACAAACCTTCTAGATATTGGGGCAGTGAGTCCATTTCTTTATGCTTTCCGTGAGCGTGAAATGATTATCAATCTATTGAACGAACTTTGTGGAGCGAGACTGACTTTTAACTACATGCGTGTAGGTGGGGTTAAGTGGGATGCACCTGAAGGATGGATTGAAAAAGTAAAAGAATTTATTCCTTATATGAGAGAGCAATTAAAAGGATATCACGATTTAGTTTCTGGTAATGAAATCTTTATTAATCGTGTAAAAGGTATTGGTGCATATTCACAAGAAGATGCAATTAATTTTTCATTAAGTGGTGCAAATCTACGTTGTACTGGTGTTAAATATGATCTACGAAAAGATGCTCCATATTCTATTTACGATCGCTTTGATTTCGATGTACCAGTGGGAACAGTTGGCGATGCATGGGATCGATATATGTGCAGAATGCTAGAAATTGAAGAGTCATTAAAGATTTTAGAACAAGCTGTTGAACAATTTCCTGCTGAAGGTGATATTTTAGCAAAAGTTCCTAAAATCATCAAAGCTCCTAAAGGTGAAGGATACGTTAGAATCGAGTCGCCGCGTGGAGAAATCGGTTGCTATATTGCAAGTGATGGAAAAAAAGAGCCTTACCGTTTGAAGTTTAGACGACCATCTTTTTATAACCTGCAAATTCTTCCAAAGTTATTAAAAGGTGAAAACATTGCAAACTTAATTACTATTTTAGGTGGTATTGATATTGTACTTGGGGAGGTAGACGGATAATGATAGAAAATCTTCTACAAAGTACACCGTCTTGGATAAATTTTCTCATCTATTTAGGCTTAGGGGTTATTTTTCTATTTGTAGTTTTAGGTTTCGTTACGTTTGGAATCCTATCTGAACGTAAAGTAATGGGTTTCATGCAAGGGCGTATTGGACCCAACCAAGTTGGTGGACGTTATGGTTTACTTCAAACTGTTGCTGACGTATTAAAACTACTTTTAAAAGAAGATACAATTCCAAAAGCGGCAGATAAACCATTATTTATAATTGCACCGATTATTGCATTTGCACCAGCGTTTATGGTATTAGCAACTCTACCTTTTACAGAGAACTTACAGTTTGCTGATATAGGTGTTGGATTACTTTACTATATTGCTGTTTCAGGGTTAACAACAGTTGGTGTTGTTACAGCGGGTTGGGCTTCAAATAATAAATACTCACTTATTGGTGGTATGCGTGCTGCAGCACAGATGATTTCATATGAAATTCCGTTAGTAATGAGCGTATTAGGTGTTATTTTATTAACTGGAAGCTTAAATCTAAATGATATTGTTAATGCACAAGAGAATGTATGGTTCATTGTAACTCAGCCGATTGCTTTTATCGTTTTCTTAATTGCAGCTGTAGCTGAATTAAACCGTACACCTTTTGACTTACCAGAGGCTGAGTCAGAACTAGTTGCAGGTTATCATACAGAGTTTTCAGGATTCCGTTGGGCATTCTTTATGCTTTCAGAGTATGTTTACTTTTTTGCAATGTGTTCGTTAATTACGATTCTATTTTTAGGTGGATGGAAACCAATTGCGGGTCTAGACTTTATTCCTGGAGCTGTTTGGTTCTCTTTAAAATTTAGTGTAATTTTATATTTATTAATTTGGTTCCGTGTAACGTTCCCACGTTTACGTGCTGACCAATTAATGGAGTTCGGTTGGAAAGTATTGTTACCAGTTTCATTAGCTAATATTTTAATTACTGCATTAGTAAAAAGTTTGTTCTTCTAAACAAATAGACCAATCTAAAGGGGTGTGAGTCATGATTGGGTTAGTAAAAGGTTTAAAATATACTCTTCAAAATTTAACGCGCGAGAAAGTAACGTATGATTATCCAAATCAGCCGATTCCGTTACCAGATCGTTTTCGTGGTATTCAAAAGTTTTATCCAGAAAAATGTATTGTTTGTAATCAATGTTCAGCAATCTGTCCTACAGACTGTATTACATTAACTGGGAAAAAACATCCTGATCCTACGAAAAAAGGAAAAATTATCGACACATACGATATTAATTTCGAAATTTGTATTCTTTGTGATTTATGTACTGAAGTTTGTCCAACAGAAGCGATTATTATGACAAATAATTTTGAACTTGCTGAATATTCACGTGATGAATTGTTTAAAGACCTTCAATGGCTTGATGAAAACGATCAAAATATTCGAAAGGAGAATAAAGCATGAGTGGTTTTGTAGTTGCTTTCTTTCTTCTTTCTTTATCAGCCATTTTAGGTGGCGTTATGATGTTAAACTCAACGAAGGTTATGCATATGATGCTTTCACTTGTTTTAACATTCATTAGTATTGCAGGGATTTATGTCCTTCTATCAGCTGAATTCGTAGCTGTTGTTCAAATTCTTATTTATTCCGGTGCAGTTACAATCTTAATGATTTTTGGAATCATGTTAACGAAACATGATATTGAAAGTGAAAAGCCAAAAAGAAATTGGAGAAATATTGCTACATTAGTCGGTATTGTTGCATTTGGGGTCGTTATGTTTTTAGGTGTAAATGGACTTTCAATTGACGCATCAGATGTTGATTTAGCAACAAATAATACGAAAAATATTGGGTTACAACTATTTTCAAATCATATCGTGCCATTTGAAGTAATGTCTGTATTATTACTAATTGCTTTAGTAGGTGCGATCATTTTAGCAAAATCAGATGATTCAAAAGAGGAGGGTACGAAGGAATGAGTTCAGTTCCAATTAATGCTTATCTTCTTTTAGCGCTAATTTTATTTTGTATCGGATTATATGGTGCATTAACAAAACGAAACACAGTAATCGTGTTAATTTGTATTGAGTTAATGTTAAATGCCGCAAATATTAATTTAGTGGCATTTAGTAAGCTTGGTGTAGCACCGTCGTTAACAGGACAAATTTTTTCATTATTTACGATTTCAGTTGCAGCTGCTGAAGCTGCAGTGGGCGTGGCAATTTTAATTGCATGGTATCGTCATCGTCAGACAGTCAATATCGATGAAGCTGATTCATTGAAAAGATAAATAGGAGGTGGAATTTGATGATGCAGTATGCTTGGCTTGTTCCGGTACTTCCGCTAATTTCCTTTCTAATCCTAATATTAGCTGGTACAAAAGGAAAGAAAGGTAGTGGGATTTTAGGAGCAACTTTAACAGGAATCTCATTCATCATCTCCTTGTTCGTCTTATTTGACCGTCTACAAGGGGATACAGTGCAGAAACTATACACTTGGTTAACAATTGGAAATATCGATATTCACGTTGGATATGTAGTAAATGCACTAAATTCGTTAATGCTAGTAATCGTTACGTTTGTTAGTACATTAGTACATATTTATTCAACAGCATATATGGAAGAGGATGACCGAATTACAGTGTTCTTCGCATACTTAGGCTTATTTACATTTGCGATGTTAGCACTTGTCATTTCACCTAGCATTCTACAACTTTATGTATTCTGGGAGTTAGTAGGTTTAGGTTCATTTTTACTTGTTGGTTTCTACTTTTATAAAGAAGAAGCAAAAGCAGCGGCTAAAAAAGCGTTCATTATGACCAGAATAGGGGACGTTGGTTTATTTATCGGGATGGTACTTTTATTTTGGAAAACAAAGAGCTTTGATTTTGATCAAATTTTCAATGTAATCCAAGGTGGACAGGTGAGTACTGGTATGTTAACACTTATTGCTATCTTGATTTTCGTAGGAGCAATGGGTAAATCAGGTCAGTTCCCACTTCATACATGGCTTCCTGATGCGATGGAAGGTCCAACACCTGTTTCTGCATTAATTCACGCAGCAACAATGGTAGCTGCCGGTGTTTACTTAGTAGCAACGACTTATCCAATCTTTATTGCTAGTGGAACTGCTTTAACTGTAGTTGCGATTGTCGGAGGATTTACTGCGATCTTTGCAGCGAGTATTGGTCTTGTACAAAGAGATATTAAGCGAGTACTAGCATACTCTACAGTCAGTCAATTGGGCTATATGATGCTTGCACTAGGTGTAGGCGGTTATACAGCAAGTATTTTCCACTTAACAACTCATGCGTTTTTTAAAGCATTGTTATTCTTAGCTGCAGGTAGTGTAATTCATGCCGTACACACTCAAGACATCTTTAAAATGGGTGGATTACGTCAGAAAATGAAATGGACATCTACACTATTCTTAATTGGTACATTAGCTATTACAGGTGTACCATTACTATCTGGTTTCTTTAGTAAGGATGAGATTTTAGCTGCAACTTGGGAAAATGGAAATTACGTTTTATTCGTTGTTGCTTTAACTGCGGCATTCTTTACTTCTTTCTATATGTTCCGATTATTTTTCTTAGTTTTCACTGGAGAAGAAAAGACAAAAGGTGCGCACGAGTCACCGATGTCAATGGTTCTTCCAATGTCACTATTAGGGATCCTTGCTATATTTGCAGGTTATATTAATACGCCATTCTTTGGTCGTCACTTAAATGAGTTTTTATTAGACGGAGCTCCATTTAAAATTGCTGAGCATAGTCATGAGCCGGTTTGGATTATGATCGTAGCAACGCTTGTTTCTTTAGCTGGTATTACGCTTGCTTACAATATGTATGGAAGAAAAGTGAAGCAAACAAAACAAGAAGAAAATGGATTATTCTATGAAATTCTTCTTAATAAATATTATATTGACGAATTATATAACGGTTCAATCGTAAAAGGTATGTTTGCAATCGGACATGTAATGTTTGCAATTGAGCGTTTTGTAATTGAAGGGCTTGCAGTTCTAGTAAAAGGAATTGTAAGTAGTATCGGTGGAATTGGTTCAAGGCTTCAAAGTGGTCAAGTCCAAACTTATGGATTTATTACATTACTTGGTCTTGCTCTAATCTTATTAGCAATCGTTGTGACAGGGGGGTACAACTTATGATGTCTCATTTCTTATTATGGGTTGTTTTCTCACCTTTATTGGGATTATTACTAGTTTCTTTTGCTCCAAAGAATTCTTATAAGCTTTGGGCATTATTGACTTCGGTTTTATCATTTGCAGTTACTATACTAGCTTATATAGCAGGTCAAAACCATTCTAGTTTAAAAGATTGGAATATTTCATATGATTGGTTTTCATTTGGAAAATTTTTCGCTGGATCAACTAGATTGTTTCAAGTTAAGTTTGAGCTTGGAGTAGACGGTCTATCATTAGTGATGATTTTACTTACTGGTATTATCTCATTAATCGCTGTAATAGCAGGTTACTCAATTAATAAAGGTTCAAAAGGCTTCTATCAACTACTATTCATTTTACAAGTAGGTATGTTTGGTGTATTTGCAGCTCAGAACTTAGTGTTATTCTTCTTATTCTTTGAATTAACGCTAGTTCCAATGTTCTTCTTAATTGGTAAATGGGGCCGATTTGATAGTGAACGTGCTGGATACCAATTCTTAATTTATAACGGATTAGGATCTGCATTCTTACTATTTGTTATTGCAGTCTTATTTGCTCGCACAGGCACAACAAATTATGAAGTGTTAGCAAATATCATTCCAACGGGACAACAAACAGTTAGTCCAATTTCAGAGCATTTAAAAATGGTTCTATTAATTTGTTTATTAATTGCATTTGCAATCAAACTACCATTATTCCCGTTCCATCGATGGATGGTGAATGTTCATACACAAGCAAATCCTGCTGTAGTAATCATTCACGCTGGTATCCTATTAAAAATTGGAACTTACGGTTTAATTCGTTTTGCTTTAGGTGTTTTCCCAGAGCAATTTGAAAAGATGTCGGTAGCTCTTGCGATTATTGGTGTAATTAATTTACTGTACGGAGCTTATATTGCTTTAATTCAAAAGGAATTACGTTCTGTATTGGCATATTCAAGTTTCTCACACATGGGTATTGTTATTATTGGATTAGCAGCAATGAATAGCGCTGGAATCCAAGGAGCAATTTTACAATCAGTTTCTCACGGTTTAATTGCAGCACTTCTATTTTTAATAGTTGGCATGTTAGAAAACCGAGGTGATACTACTAGTTTTGACCGCATTTCTGGTCTTTCAAAATCAGCTCCAAGACTAGCCGGCTTATTACTTTTTGGCGGTATGGCATCGTTAGGTTTACCAGGTCTATCAGGGTTCGTAGGAGAATGGCTATCATTTGTTGGTCTTTTCCAATCTCACAAAGCAATTGCAACTGTAGGTACATTAGGAATCATCTTAACTGCAGCTTATATTTTAAGAGCAATATTACAATTAAGCTTCGGTAAAAGTAGTGAATTTATATCATCATTCACTGATTTATCAAAACGCGAAGCAATCGCTTCAGTTATTTTAGTATTTGCGATTGTCCTGCTTGGTGTATACCCAGCTTTCGTAAATGATATGATTGTGTCATCAGTGGATTTTATCATTCAAGGGATTAGAGGTGTATAGAAGATGACATGGAAAGCATTATCTGAATTTCAATGGGGAACAATGGGTCCTGAGATCATTCTAGTAGCTGCTGCGCTTCTTCTATTAACTCTTGAACTCTTACTACCTAAAAATGCGAGTCGTAAAATAGTCGGTTGGGTTGGTTTACTAAGCGTTGTTGGATCATTTGTCTGGTTAATCACACTTTATTCACATAAACCAATAAGTCTATTAGCGGGATCGTTTAAACTTGATTCGTTTGGGCTTCTCTTTAAAACTGTTTTATTAATCGGAGCAATCTTAGTTTTATTACTTGCACTTGGAGATAAAACAATTGCAGAGCGCTCAGAATACTACACATTGTTTATTACAGCTTTAATTGGAGCAATGTATATGGCTTCAAGTAGTGATTTAATTACATTATTTGTTGGATTAGAGCTACTTTCGATTTCATCTTATATTCTAGTCGGCATTCAAAAGAGAAGAGAAGGCTCTTCTGAAGCCGCACTTAAATATGTAATTAACGGTGGTATTTCAACTGCAATAACATTATTTGGATTAAGCTATACTTATGGCTTAACAGGTACTACAAACATTACTGAAATGAATTTGGCACTTCAACAAGGAATACCAAGCAGTAATGAATTTCTAATGATCCTAGCATTTGTGCTAGTATTTGTTGGATTATCATTTAAACTTGCATCTGTTCCGTTCCATATGTGGGCTCCAGATGTTTATGAAGGTGCTCCAACACCTGTAACAGCATTCTTAGCAACAGTTTCAAAAACAGGTGGGTTTATTATCGTACTTCGTATCTTTTTAGCAATTTTCACTGGTGCATTATTGATGAAGGAACAAAAATCTGTATTTGAAGTAATGCAACCAGTTGTTGCCACATTGGCTGCATTATCGATGATTATAGGTAACACAATTGCTTTAAAACAAAACAGTCTAAAGCGCATACTTGCATACTCAGGTATTGCACACGGAGGTTATGTTCTAGTTGCATTTGTAAGTATTTCACCATTCATGTTTGAGGGGATCTGGTTCTATTTATTAACTTATACATTCATGACAATCGGTATATTAACAATTGTCTACAATGTACAACAACAAAGGGGATCTGACTCATTATCTTCATTTGCAGGGCTAATTAAAACGAATCCATTTTTAGCAATTACAATGACAATATTTGTTTTATCGTTAGCAGGTATTCCATTAACTGCAGGATTTATAGGAAAGTTAAATATTTTCTTGGGAGCTTTCGTCCAAGTTAAAGGATATTATGTATTAGGTGGAATTCTACTTTTAACTACAGTAGTATCTTATTTTTACTATTTCGGCATCCTACAAAATATTTTCTTTAGAAGTGGCGAAGAGCGTAAAATTGTACTTCCTAGGACACATCTATTCGTTGTATTGGTTTGTGCTGTTTTAACAATCGTATTAGGTATCAAACCATCTTTAGCATTAGATGTATTTCATAAGCTAGACATTGTGAAAGACTTCTTTATGGCGTAAAATATATCTAAATTATAAGTGTAGGATGATTCCTACACTTTTTAATTTGTAGAGAAAGTATAAAATTTGGTTTTCAGACTGGCATGCACTAAGAACACATAGATGGAAAATGTAACTGCGCAATCTGAAAGCTTTTCTATAAAAATCGAGCGAAAAGAGGACGTGAAAAATGGAAGCATTAGTTGGGACAGAAGCGTTATTAGCAATAATTGTCCATTTATTTTTCATTATTTTAACTTGGTGGGCTTTAACAGCAATTAAGTGGGAGAGTATTATGAAAAAAGGTCATGTCGCCCAAATTCGACTTTTTATGGTGCTATTGACGATTACAATTTCTTCTGCTGTAAGTAGTTTTTTCTTAGACTATCTTCAATATACAAAAAACATTACATATTTATTGAAATAATTTGTCAAAAAGTATGTTACGATGTATCGTATAAACCCCTCTCTACCTGTGAAAAATGGAAGTAAGAGAGGGGATTATTTATGAAAAAAACTATTTACTTATTTTTAATTACTATTACTTTTGCTTCTGCACTATTTTTTAATTGGGGTAAAATCAGTATGGCTGACACAGGTGTAGGCCAATTGAACCGTTTTGCAGACGTATTAAATAAAAAAGACATTTCGGTTACAAGTTGGAATTTATACGCAAGAGAAGCTAAAATGAATACTTCGGTGTCCAAAATAATCAGTAAATATAAAGAGGATTTTAAAAATTTTAAGTGGACGAAAACTGACAATGGTAATAAAATAATTGGTACGCTTAGCCATAATTTGGTCACAGAAAGAATCGTTGTTACATCTACTGGCAATAACAGCAGCTATGTAATTTATGAACTTAGTGGGACTAAATGGGACCAGCAGGCTGAAAAAGAAACTAATAAACTTATAAAGAACTCATTGGAAAATATTTTTAGTAAAGAACCTACTTTTTTTACTTGTATAAAGGGGACAATGGGTGGTAAACTTGAAGGTGTTTTGCAGGGTATAAAAAATGATTTTTTGGGGACTTTTAAAGCAACAAAAATTGAAGAAATAAAAGAAGGGGCATTCGTCTCTGTTTCAGCATATACTGAACAGTGGAATGACGCTCTGGTTGCAAATGGCAAAAAAATTAATTTACAAATTGCAATACGTGAAAACAATGTTGATAAATCAACGACAATTATTATTGGAACACCGATTATAACAGTAGAATATTGATAGATCTATTTTAGGACACGGAGGGGAAAAGTTTGGATAAAATCATTGTCCGTGGCGGGAAACAGCTTCAAGGCACGGTTCGTGTAGAGGGTGCAAAAAATGCTGTCTTACCAGTTCTTGCTGCAGCGCTACTAGCTAGTGAAGGAAAAAATATAATTCATGACGTACCAACTCTATCTGACGTTTACACGATTAACGAAGTTCTTCGTAATTTAAATACAGAGGTTGGGTTCAAAAATAATACAGTAACAGTTGATGCTTCAAAGGATTTACATGTTGAAGCACCATTTGAATATGTTCGTAAAATGCGAGCATCTATTCTTGTAATGGGTCCACTTTTAGCAAGAAATGGTCATGCACGTGTAGCGTTACCAGGTGGATGTGCGATTGGATCTAGACCAATTGAACAACACTTAAAAGGATTTGAAGCAATGGGGGCTCAAATTACGGTTGGTAATGGTTTTGTAGAAGCAAAATCAAACGGTCGTTTAAAAGGGGCAAAAATCTATTTAGATTTCCCAAGCGTAGGTGCAACAGAAAATATTATGTCTGCAGCAGCACTTGCAGAAGGAACAACAATTCTTGAAAATGCTGCAAAAGAACCTGAAATTGTTGACTTAGCAAACTTCATTAATGCAATGGGTGGTAAAGTTCGTGGTGCTGGAACAGGCACTATTCGAATTGAAGGTGTACCAACATTATTTGGTACAACTCATCACATTATTCCAGACCGTATTGAAGCTGGAACATTTATGGTAGCAGCAGCAATTACGAATGGAAATGTATTAATTGAAAATGCAGTTCCAGAGCACTTAAGCTCAGTTGTAGCAAAAATGCGTGAAATGGGAGTAACAATTATCGAAGAGGAAGAAGGTCTTCGTGTAATTGGTACAGACAATTTAAAACCTGTAGACATTAAAACAATGCCTCACCCAGGCTTCCCAACAGATATGCAATCACAAATGATGGCACTTCTATTAAAAGCTAATGGAACAGGCATGATTACTGAAACAGTATTCGAAAATCGTTTTATGCACGTGGAAGAATTCCGTCGCATGAATGCAAATATTAAAATTGAAGGTCGATCAACTATTATTCATGGACCAAATGATCTTCAAGGAGCAGAAGTAGCTGCTACGGATTTACGTGCTGCTGCATCACTTATCCTTGCTGGTCTCGTTGTTGATGGATATACTCGTGTTACTGAATTAAAACATTTAGATCGTGGTTATGTAAATTTCCATGAAAAGCTTGCTGCACTTGGAGCGGACATTGAACGTGTAAACGAACCAAGCACAGCTGTAGAGGAAGAAACACTAAAAGATTTACAAGCGTAAACTAAAAACTAATTCAAATGCCTGACACTTTGTGTTACCCCACATAGAGTCGGGCATTTTTGCATTTTCATGCAACTTTCTACTATCAGTTATAGACAGAAACCTTATAAAATATTCTAAAAATAATAAAAAAATAATACAATTTGTTAAAAGAATCTAATTTGAATCAATCTATATTTGTTCTAAATGCTTGTCCATATACATAAATTATCTTTAGAAAGGGCAATTAGTTGAAAATTGTCATTTAAAGTTGTTTTGAAATGGATAGGAGGAAAATATGAAGTCATTTAAAACATTAATCACTGCAGGATTAACTACTTGCTCAGTCGTTATTATTATCCCTACATTGCTTGTTCTACCATTTCATAGCCATACAGATGGTAGATTGGTTGATCAGCTACAGAAAAAAGCAAACCAAGTCGCAGCAGCGAACAAAAATGACAATCTAAGTATTGAAGTTTTTAGAACAAAAACACAAAAAGTTGAAAAACTACCAATCGAAGAATACGTATTAGGAGTAGTAGCATCAGAAATGCCAGCAAAATTTGAATCAGAAGCACTAAAGGCACAAAGTTTAAGTGCAAGAACATTTATCATCAAACGATTGAAGGAAGGAAAACCACTTGAAGAAGGTGGAATTGTCGATGATTCAGTTAATTTTCAAGTCTTTCAGGATCGCGACGACCTCAAGAAAAGATATGGCGCCGAATACAATAAAAATATAGCCAAAATTGAAAAAGCTGTAAAAGCCACTGAAGGACAAATATTAACTTACAATGGACAACCTATAACTGCTTCATTCTTCTCTACAAGCAATGGTTACACAGAAAACTCCGAAGAATATTGGAAAAATAGTGTACCATATTTGAAAAGTGTACCGAGTCCTTGGGATTCCGTTGCTCCAAACTATATATCTACAAAATCATTTACAATAAGTGATTTCGAAAAGAAACTCAATGTAAAAATTAATAAGTCAGACATAGGGAAAGTCACGTCGAGAACACAAGGTAAACGTGTAGAACAAGTGGCGTTTGGTAAAAAAACTCTGTCAGGCAAAGAAATTAGAGAAAAACTAAACCTACGTTCAACAGATTTTTCATGGGAGCGTAAAGGGAATGAAATCATCATTACAACAAAAGGTTTTGGCCATGGAGTAGGTATGAGTCAATACGGAGCAAACGAGCTTGCTAAGCAAGGAAAAACATACGATGAGATCGTTAAGTATTATTATAAGGGAATCAACATAAAGAAGCTTAGTAAGAAGGACTATGATGTACTGGAGAAGCTTTGAGAAAGTACGCTAAGAAAAACAGACCTCACGTGGGTCTGTTTTTTTGTGTATAGTCTCTAAGATTGTTTGTTCTTTAAATGAAAAGAAGAAAATAACTTAAAAAACACTCCAAAACGAACTAGAATTAGTCCATTTAGAGTGTTCCTTGATTAAAAAGAGCATCTATTTTGTAGAATCACCAAGTTAATTGCAGTTATGCGGTTTTTAATTGCAGAACCACTAGATTTAATTGCAGTCTCTACAATACATAAGATTACTCTACAAATAAATTAACTTAAATCCTGCACTTAATGCTTCACCGCATATTTATAATAAAAATAACCAACAAATGGACGTACCTTTATGTTTTTTACATTTGATTTTTGCAAGTATACATAACCAGCTTGGTAAACTGGAGCAATCGCAGCATCATCTAATAAAAGGTCTTCAGCATTATGAAGGAGCTGAGTACGTTCTGATTCGTTTTGTAAGCTGATTGTGTTTGCTTTTTGTACAAATTCGTCATATTGAGCGTTTTTATAATTTAATACATTTAAAGCTGATTTAGATGTAAATAGCTCTAAATAAGTCGTTGGATCTGGATAATCTGCACCCCATGTATCTAGAGAGAGATCATAGTTTCCTTGCTGACGCAATTCGAATTTTTGTTGTGCAGGTTGTACGACTATATTAACTGTTAGACCTTTTAAATTTGTTTCTAATTGTGATTTTAAATATTCACCGATTTTACGCGATGTATTGTTATCACTTACTAGTAATGAAATTGTAGCTTTCGACTTACCACTCTCAGATAAAGCTTCTTTAAAAAGTGATTTAGCCTCCTCTAAACTTACTGTAGAAGGATGAGATGTTGAGCTAACAAAGTCCACACCTTTAGAGTTTTTTACTAAACCTTTAGGTATAATTCGATCAGTAGGAATAGAACCATCGTTTAAAAGCGTTGTACTAATATCCTCTTTATTAAATCCACTTGCGATTGCCTTACGCACTTTTAGATTTGCTAAAAGTGGATTTTTTTGATTAAAGCTAATGTAAGAGACGATTGGCATAGCTAATTTGTTTAATTCTTTATTCCCTTTATAACGATCGATAACATTAGAATCAATAATCGCTTGGTCAAGTTCACCAGTTTCATAGAGATTAACTGCAGTTGTTGTTTCTTTCATGATTTTAACGTCAATTTTATTTACATGGACATTCTTTTTATCATAGTATTGTGGATTTTTTGTCATTGTAAATCCAGCTTCATGATTCCATTTACTTACAACGTAAGGACCATTATATAAAGTTGTATTTGCTTCTAAACCATATTTGCGACCTTGCTCCTTAACGAATTTTTCATTTAAAGGGAAGAACATCGGTAAGCTAGTCAGTTGAATGAAATATGGAATAGGGCGTTCAAGTTTAATTTGTAATGTTTTATCGTCTAGTGCAGTTACCCCAAGTTTATCCACAGACAATTTTCCTTGGTTAATTTCTTTTGCATTTTCAATATCATATAAATCGTATGCAAATTGAGCTTTAGTATTTGGATCAACTGCTCGTTTCATTGCAAAAACAAAGTCTTTTGCAGTTACTGGGTCTCCGTTTGAATATTTAGCATCTCTTAAAGTAAATGTATAAACCTTACCATCCGTACTAACTTTATGTGATAATGCAGCAGCGGGAACGTATTCTCCTTTTTCATTTGGCATATAGAGACCTTCCATTACGCTATTAAGTGCGTTTAATGATGGTCCATCTAAAGCTAGTGAACTATCAAGACTTACAATATCTGAAGTATCCATTAAATGTAGCGTATGATCATTTGACTTCGAGGCTACCTGATTTGATTGTTGTCCACAGCCTGCTAGTGCCAATGTGAGTAATAAACTAATTGATACGAATTTTTTCTTAGTAAATATCATATTATTTTTTCTCTCCTTATTTTTGGGTACAAAAAAGAGTCCCCGCCTTATAGAAAGGACGAGGACTCCCGTGGTGCCACCTTAATTAGCCTAAAAACGTTTAGACTCACTTTGCAGTATCAAAACAAATGAATTGAACTACCTTGTGACAAAAAGCAGTATCGAAACATAAGTTTGAATACCTGTCTCTTTTATCGGTGAGACGTCCGCCAAAGCCTACTGCATAAATAAATGGTTCGGTTTGGGTGCTCAGAAGCCCATTCAAAAATATGTCCGTACTGACTTGCACCAACCGTCAGCTCTCTGAAACTTTCATATAATCTACTCTTCTTCATCATCGCAAAAAATATATAATGACTGAAATAATTTTTTAAGTTTAAGTTTTTAATACATCGTACAAGCTTGTAGTGTGATTATATTTTGTAAAAAAGAAAAATGCAAGAAAAATATTTTATTAAGTTCATAATAAGACTTATTAACTTATCCACAAATATTGTGTATAAACCTTGTGGAATTGTGGATAAATCGCTTTCATTTGTTAATATTTTTCAAGTATTTTGTGGATTAGTTTTAAATTGTGTGGAAAAATAAGAATTTTGTCGAACTAAAATTTTCTAAATTGCGTATATAATTCCAAAAATCTGTTGACAATGATTGCAGAGGTGATAAGGATGAGAGAGGAACAAAACAAAAAAACTTCTCAAAAGGTTATTAAAATGTTAAGAAAGCGTTGGGTAGTCCCAGCAATTTATTTAGTGAGTGCAGCAGTAATTTTGACAGGTGCGTTATGGTATCAATACAGTAATGCTCCAACTCCAACAAAAACTGGAACTACAGTTGATACGAGAGAGCCTGAAGCAATTCCAGCTTCACAGCCAGAAGAAAAATTAACTTACCCAGTTTCAAAGGATGCAACAGTTCAAGTTAAAAGTCATTATTATGATGACTCTGCTTCAAAAGATGAGCAACAGGCATCATTAATTCAAATGGATAATAGTACTTTTACGATCAACACGGGAATGGATTTAGTTGATAAAAGTGGTAAAGAATTTGATGTGACTGCAGCACTTAGTGGTACTGTTACAAAAGCTCAAAAAGATGCTGAGCTAGGGTATGTAGTTGTAGTAGAAAGTGGTAACGGATTAGTTTCATATTACCAAAGCTTGAAATCTGTAAGTGTTGAACCGGGAACAAAAGTTTCACAAGGACAAGTTCTTGGGGTAGCTGGAACAGCTTTAATTGGTAAAGAAAATGGCATTCATGTTCATTATGAATTACGTAAAGATGGTGTAGCAATTAATCCGGAGAAATACCAAGGACAAGATGTTTCATCAATTATTAGTTCTGAAAATACAAAAAGTGAAACAAAAGAATCTAATACAATGAATACTTCTGGTAATGTATCAGATGACAATGAAGAAGGTTCTTCTAATACTGATTCAGCTGGAAATAAAATTCAACAATAATAATTAAGCAATTCACAAAGTGCCTAACACGTGGGAATCATACCCCATATGTGTTGGGCACTTGTTTTTTTCTGATAATTGTGCATAGTTAGACACCTTTGCTAATACAATGTTATAAACCCATCAAAGAGGTGTTTGAGGTGAGGAATCGTGGATTTTCTACCTAGTCAAAATAAATGTACCTCAGCAGGTCAGTCAGAGCAGGAAAAAGAGCAGCTTAGTCAGTCAAAACGAGTCTCATTTCACGCTTCTCACATCCATTTAGAGGAGGAGAGTAGTGTGCACGATTACATCAAAGAGAGAACGATCAAGATTGGGAAATATATCGTGGAGACGAAGAAAACAGTACGCGTAATTGCTAAAGAGTTTGGAGTGTCAAAAAGTACAGTACACAAAGATTTAACAGAACGCCTACCGGAAATCAATCCAGATTTGGCAAATGAAGTAAAAGAAATTTTGGATTATCACAAATCAATTCGTCACTTACGCGGTGGAGAGGCTACAAAGCAAAAGTATCAAAAAGAAGACGTTGAGAAAGTTACTAAATAGGGTTTCTGAGCCTTGAAAACAAAATTAGAAATATTTAACCTCCTGTTCACAAATATTAATTACTAAAAGTAGTTCTTTATGGTAAAATTATATTTTGGTATGGAACGTATTCGGGGAACTGCTCATGAGTATAGTGAATAAGGAGGAGCCAAAAGGAATGTTTTCTAAGGATATCGGAATAGATCTTGGTACAGCCAATGTCTTAATACATGTTAAAGGTAAGGGAATCGTATTAAACGAACCTTCTGTAGTTGCAATAGAGCGTAGTAGCGGTAAGGTATTAGCAGTAGGGGAAGAAGCAAGTCGCATGGTAG
This sequence comes from Gottfriedia acidiceleris, assembly GCF_004138285.1. Classification (GTDB taxonomy): domain Bacteria; phylum Bacillota; class Bacilli; order Bacillales; family Bacillaceae_G; genus Gottfriedia; species Gottfriedia acidiceleris_A. The sequence goes on from NZ_SCFN01000005.1 coordinate 240,670, forward strand.
GTCGTACACCTGGTAATATCGTGGCAATTCGTCCACTTAAAGACGGTGTAATTGCTGACTTTGATATTACTGAGGCAATGCTACGTCATTTTATAAATAAATTAGATGTAAAGGGATTCATGTCAAAGCCGCGTATTTTGATTTGTTGTCCAACAAACATCACATCTGTTGAACAAAAAGCAATTCGTGAAGCTGCTGAAAAGAGTGGCGGTAAACAAGTTTATCTTGAAGAAGAGCCAAAGGTTGCTGCAATCGGTGCTGGAATGGATATATTCCAACCAAGCGGTAACATGGTAATTGATATTGGCGGTGGGACAACCGATGTCGCAGTCTTATCGATGGGAGATATCGTCACCGCCTCTTCAATTAAAATGGCAGGGGACAAGTTTGATATGGAGATTCTAAACTATATCAAGCGTGAATACAAACTGCTAATTGGAGAACGTACTGCAGAGCAAATTAAAATTGAAGTAGGTACTGTTTTCCCTGGTGCAAGAAATGAATCAATCGATATCCGTGGACGTGATATGGTAACTGGATTACCTCGTACAATTACTGTTCAATCTGATGAAATTCAAAGAGCATTAAGTGAACCAGTTTACTTAATCGTACAAGCTGCAAAAACAGTATTAGAGCGTACACCACCTGAATTATCAGCTGATATTATTGATCGTGGAGTTATTCTAACTGGTGGCGGAGCATTACTTCATGGAATAGATATTTTACTTGCAGAAGAGTTAAAAGTACCTGTTTTCATCGCTGAAGATCCAATGCAATGTGTTGCAGTAGGTACTGGAATTATGTTAGAAAATATTGATAAGATTCCAAGTCGTTACTTAAAATAAAAATCTCAAGCTTTTTGGCTTGACTACACACTGAAATCTCAAGCATATAGAGCTTGGGATTTTTTTGTTTGGAATTTATTAGGAGCAGTTCTCTTTGTAAGAAAAGTGTTTAGGTTTTGTAAAGTTAAGATGAACAAGGAGGTAGTCAAAGTTGGAATAGAGAAAAGGAAAGTATCAAAGTTTAAAAAGCTCCATTTAAAGTTTAAATTAATTAATTGTAAAACGAGGATTATCTAGGTAACCAGTACATATGATTTAATACTTAAAACTCTGCCATAAAAATTATGTGAAAACGCTCCTCTAGTTTAGCTTTAGACTGTAGCCTTAAGAAAATTGGAAAAGGAGTGATTGGTAGATAATATTTTTATTAACTGGTGTAAATGATGAACGAACTTCAATCTCTTTTAAAAAAGCAGTAGACCTTTCGAAATCAAAACTGAATTTGCAATTAAAAGTAAATTTTAAAACTTAAATAAATCTTCATTTTAGGTTCATTGAGAAAGAGTTTTTTATCTTTACTGATTAATTGTATAGGATGGGGATGAACCATGACGCGTATAGTTGTTGCTGGTACGGGATATGTCGGTCTTACTACAGGAGTTTCATTTGCTACAGTTGGTTACAATGTAACGTGTGTTGATATTGATGTGGAAAAAATTGAGTTACTGCAAAAAGGAATTTGCCCTATTTTTGAACCGGGCTTGAAAGAAGCACTATTAGAAAATATTTTCCTTAATAAAATTGGGTTTACTACAAATTACAAAGCAGCTTATAGCCAAGCAGATATCATATTCATTGCGGTCGGCACACCAGAACTTCCAGATGGAACAGCAAATTTGCAATATTTAAAGGCTGTTGCGAAAGAGATAGCAATTAATGCTAAAAAAAATTTAACAGTTGTCATTAAAAGCACTGTTCCAGTTGGAACGAATGAGGCAGTTAAGAAGATCATGTTGGAAAATGCCCCTCGTCATTTAACGATTGATGTAGTAACAAATCCTGAATTTTTAAGGGAAGGTTCTGCGCTATACGATATATTTAATGGTGATCGAATTGTCATTGGTTCTGAAAGTCAAAATGCAACGGATTTAATAAAGGAATTATATAAACCATTTAATACGGCTATTTATACCACTGATGCAAGAAGTGCGGAATTGATTAAGTATGCATCTAATGCTTTTTTAGCTACCAAAATAAGTTTTATTAATGAAATTGCCATGATTTGTGAAAAGTTGGATGCTGATGTTGATCATGTTGCTCACGGTATTGGGCTAGACCATAGAATCGGTTCAAAGTTTTTAAAAGCTGGAATTGGATATGGGGGGTCTTGTTTCCCAAAGGATACGACTGCTTTAGTAAAAGAAGCTGAGCTAGTAGGTGTAGACTTAAAACTATTAAAATCTGTTATTACAATTAACAATCAACAGAAAATAAAACTTTTAGAATTAACAAAATCTCTTTTTGGAAATTTAAAAAATAAAGAAATTGCAATTCTAGGAGTTAGCTTTAAACCAAATACAAATGATATTCGACATGCTCCATCTATCGATTTAATTAATCAGTTCATAAGAGAAGGTACTAAAATTACAGTATATGATCCATATGCCTTACCTGAATTAAGAAAAGTATTCGGAGATTCCATAAATTATTCAGTCAATGTGAAGGATGCTATTCATGAGAAAGAGGCTACATTTATTTTGACTGAATGGAGAGAAATCGTAGAAACTGACCTCCAATTGTATGAGGAGCTAATGAAGATTCCGTTAGTAATTGATGGACGTAATTGTTTTGAATTAACTAAAATGCAAAAAAAGAAGATCCACTATTACTCAATCGGTCGAAAGCCAGTGAACCCAATCCCACAGCTTATTAGTAAATAATTATAATAAATTTAAGACCCTTTGGAACGACATATTCTGTGACTCTTTAGTAGGAGTTGGACCCTAAGCTATAAGGATAAGACATGGCACTTCGGAGATCGAGCACCCTAGATGGGAAAAATAAAAAATTCTAATAACAAAAGTGAAACGGGGTGTCTCTATGAGACAGCCTTTTTTTGTGTGCAAAATAAATCACTTAGAAAACAATACATTAAATGAAATATTTTGGAAAAAGTATAAGGATAATAAGCCATGAATATGGGGCGGTGGAAAAAGTGTTTAACTACAAAGAAACCAATAGTGCAGCAACAAATAAAAAAATTCCATTTCAAAATAATATATCACGTTCTTTAAGTAAGGACATTCTAGAAAATATAAAAAGAATAAAAGATGATTTTGGAGATAGCTCCGACCTTGTGATTCGTCATGAAACACTAGGGGAAGGTATGCAGTATTCTTTTGCGACGATTCATATTGACGGAATTTCAAATGAGAAATTAGTGAATGATGGAATCATTAATAAAATCGTTCGAATTAATGCAGAAAAAGAAACAACACTGTCACTAACAGATTTAGAGAATGGGCTAAAAAGCGTAATCGCCGTTTCAAGTTTAAAATCACAATCAAGCTACACAAATCTCTTATCAGCATTACTAATTGGTGATACAGTTGTTCTTTTAGATCATGATAGTAACTTCTTAGTTGCATGTACAAAAATGGTGCAATCTAGAAGTATATCAGAGCCGTCAACACAAACTGTGATCAGAGGACCAAAGGATAGCTTCACAGAAAGCTTACGTACAAATACTTCTCTAATTCGCAATAGAATTCAACACCCTGCACTACGAATTGAGTCAATGAAAATAGGTGAAGTAACGAGAACTGATGTAGAAATTATGTATATAAAAGGAGTTGTAGATGAAGAGTTATTAAGGGAAGTAAAACATCGTTTAGAGGCTATAAATGCAGATGAAATCTTAGAATCCAGCTATATTGAAAACTATATTCAAAACGATCAAAAGACTATTTTTCCTACAATGATTAACTCAGAGAGACCTGATGCTGTAGTAGGTAACTTACTGGAAGGCCGTGTAGCTATTTTCACAGCAGGTACACCATTTGTCTTAATTTTACCAGCTACATTTACGCAGTTTTTTCAATCTCCAGAGGATTATTATCAAAGCTCATATATTGGCACTTTTTTAAGACTGCTTCGTTATATGTCCTTTTGGACCGCTTTATTTGCACCTGGAATTTTCATTGCAATTACTGCATTTCATCAGGCTGTAGTTCCAACGGTTTTATTAGTAAGCTTAGCTGCCCAACGTGAAGGTGTGCCTTTGCCAGCGATTGTTGAAGCTCTTGGTATGGAACTAGTTTTTGAAGTATTACGTGAAGCTGGAATTCGAATGCCAAGAGCGGTTGGGCAGGCGCTTTCAATTGTTGGAGCCTTAATCTTGGGGCAAGCAGCTGTACAAGCAGGATTTGTATCTGCGTCAATGGTAATCATCGTATCAATTACTGCGATTGCTAGCTTTACAATCCCTTATTATAATATGTCAATTGCCGCTAGGATTCTTAGATTTATATTATTATTGGCAGCAGCTTATATTGGTTTATTTGGAATGTTGATTGGTGGTTTAATTATATTACTACATATGTGTAGCTTGCGATCTTTTGGTGAACCATATTTTGCACCATTCGCACCATTCCGTATAAAAAGTCAAAAAGATACTATTTTAGTTGTACCTAGTCAAGGAAACACAAAAACCGTTAAAGAACAAAGTACTGGAGAATAAGTATGAAAAGAAAAAGTATAATCTTAATTCTTATTACAAGTTTACTTTTGGTGAGTTGTTCTAATTATAAAGAATTAAACAGTGTATCGATTGTGGTAGCTATGGGTGTTGATTATTTACCTAAAGATAATCAATACAATATGATTCTTCAAATCATTAATCCGAGTGCAATTGCCAGTATGACTGGTTCAATAGGTACACCAATTATTTCGGTACAAGAAAAAGGTAGAACGATATCAGAGGCGGCCAGAAATGTTACAAAAAGTGTATCGCGATCAAATATATACTCTCATGTGGCTCTCGTTGTCATTGGTGAAAAATTAGCGAAAGAAAAATCATTGAACTTTATTTTTGATGTATTTGAGAGAGATTCTAAAATTCGTGTAAATATTCCAGTTATTATTGCAAGGAATGATAGCGTGTATAAAGTAATGAATAATTTACCAGCTCTTGATAAATTACCGGCTAAATCGATCTTAGGAAAAATTAAAAATACGTCTTCTCTTTTAGGAGAAAATCAATATATGCAAATGCGCCAAGTAATATCATCGCTTTCAAGTAGTGGTAGAGAACCTGTCATTAATGGTGTAACTTTAGAGCATGAAACGAAGGAGTCTGAAACACTTGAAAATTTTTCAGATGTAAAATCATCCTATAACATGATTAATGGGCTAGGCGTTATAAAAAAAGGAAAGTTGGTAGGTTGGTTAGATGGTCCACCAGCTAAATCAGTACAAATGGTTGATAATGTAATAAAGGAAACAAATGTACAAGTAAAATGCCGCAAAAACGATTATGACTCGTTGGAGCTCACACGGGTGAAAACGGACACGAAGATTAAAATGAAAGATAAGGTACCACTCATTCACTTAAATGTAAAAGCTATAGCAATCATAGATGAAGTACTTTGTAATGACAATTTTGATAAAGCAAAAACGCTAAAAAAATATGAATTATTAAGCGAGAAAGCAATAAAGGATTCGCTTGAAAAGGGAATTAAAGAGGCACAAGGATATGGCGCAGATATTTTTGGATTTGGAGAAAAACTACATTTATCAGAACCAAAGGTATTTAAAAAATATGAGAAAAACTGGAATGACAAATTTCAAAAGGCTAAAGTAAAAGTCGATGTTGATATTCAAATAAATAATGTAGGTATGAGAAAAAAAGCTTATCCATTTTAGAAAAGAAGGGAATGCTAATGAATCGAAAATTATCAATTGGTGCCTACCAATTCTTTAGTATTATATATTTATTTGAAATGGGGAGCGCCACATTAGTAGGACTTGCATCTGGAGCAATGCAGGATGCTTGGATTAGTGTTTTAATAGCTTTGACTACTGGATGCTTACTATTTTGTGTTTACATTAAATTATTTGAACTGTATCCTGAATTACCATTTACTAGATATGTTCAATCTATTTTAGGGAAGTTTGCAGGCAAAATACTAGCAATGGTTTATATTATCTATTTTATTTATATTGGAGCACGAGTTCTTAGAGACTTTGAAGAATTACTAGTGATTACACTTTACAATGCCTCCTCACTTATTTCAATCGGTATATTATTTATGTTTTTATGTATGTATGCAATCTTTAAAGGCTTTGAAGTATTCGGTAGAGTATGTGAGTTTCTGTTTTTCGTAATCCTCGCCATAACGGTAACAATTATTGGTTTTGAAGTAATTGCTGGTTTAATAAAAACTGATAATTTAAGACCCGTACTAGAGACCGGGTGGAAAAGAGTTATAAAAGAGGCTTATCCTTTGACTGTTACATTTCCATTTGGTGAAATGGTTGTATTTACAATGCTTTTGCCTTATTTAAAGAAACCAGATTATGCATGGAAAGTCGGCATTCCTGGATTAATCTTTGCAGGTCTGGTTTTAACGTTAGTAACAATGATTAATATTTGCGTTTTAGGGGCAAACACAGTGGTGAGAGCTACTTATCCTATATTAACTGCAATTAGTTATATTAATATTGCTGATTTTATTCAAAGACTCGATTCAGTCGTTGTCATTCTTATCGCTATAGGAGGATTTATTAAGATAACGATTTTTTTCTTTTGTGCTATCGTTGGAGCGGCAGATTTATTTAAAGTGAAAAAAACTGATACACTTACTTATCCAATTGCAGTAATTATATTAATTTGTTCCGTATGGATGGCACCTGATTATTTAGAGCACTATAAAGAAGGGTTCGACATTGTGCCTTACTATTTACACATACCTTTACAAATCATTATTCCTACTGTTTTGTTGGTTATTGCAATCATCCAAAAAAAAGCAAAAACAAAAGAGAATGCAGCATAGAAACTCTAACTGCATTCTCTTTATTTTTAATTGGAATTATTTTGACCTGCACTTTGTTCCTGATTTCGTTTCTTTTTTAGTTTTTTCATATACTCTAGGACGATTTTGGCAACGCCGAATGGTACCGTAAAAAAGAAAATTAATACATAATCTTCACCAACAAGTTCCGTTTTACTAAGTTTTATATTCGTTAGTAAGTGAGGAAATGCATCCCCATTATATAAATCGATTCCTTCCAATAAGCACATCTCTAGTATAAATAAACATAAAAAAACCCAAAACACCTTCAATGCCCTCACCCCATTTATAATGACTAATTACTATTATTTTGGTATATGGTGGCAGTGATTATACGAAAAGTTAGGGAAACTTCAACAAAAGTCTATGAATTTTAATCTGAAAATTTAGTATATAATATAAGGAGTGTAAAAGGTGGGTGAGCTAATTGATACAAATATTTAAAAACAAGAACTTTTCCTGGTTATTTTTAGCGAATTTTACTTCTCAGCTTGGTTCTGTAGTAGGGATGACAGCATTTATGTTGTACTTATTAAGAAAATTTTCAAGTCAGCCATACTATGCTACGATAACCGAGCTAATGTATACCCTACCAATGATCTTTGTATTCTTTTTAGTGGGTGTAGTAGCAGACCGTTTAAATCGAAAGAAAATAGCTGTTAATTGTGATTTTATAAGTGCAGGTTTATCAATTATTCTACTAATAACGATTATGCAGGATTGGATTTACCTATCATTCGGAATTCTCTTTTTAAGAAGTGGCGTTTCGAAATTTTTCCAACCAGCTGAATCTTCTTTATTACAGGGGATAATAACAGAAGATCAATATGCAATATCAGCCGGTTTAAACCAGCTAGTTAGTAGCTTATTTATGCTTTTTGGCGGGGCAATTGGAACATTCATATTTTGGACACTGGGAGTAGAAGCAGCCATCATTATTGATATGATTTCTTTCATTGCATCGGGACTATTTATTTTATTAGCAAAAATTTCAAAGGACATTACGAATCCAAATGGAGAGCACAAACTTAAAGATTTGAAATTTACCTTAGTCTTAAAGGATTTTAAAGAGGGAATTTACTACATAATCAATCATTCATTACTTAGATCACTTTTATCTAGTTTCTTTTTATTTGGTGTAATTAATGGTGGATTCTCAGTTATGCCATCATTTATTTTAAAATATAAACTGGCACCAGCTAACTATGAAGAAATGTTAATTTATATCGGAGTAGCCTTTGGTTCGGGCGTTTTAATTGGAAGTATAGTTGGATCAATGCTTACGAAGAAAATGCCACTACCATATATGATCATAATTGGGTTAATTATTTCTGGCTTATGTGTTATTGCTAGAGTTTTTTCTAATACTACTTATGCTTATATCATTTGGCAATTCATAATCGGTTTGGCTTTACCTGTTATTAATATTGGTCTTGGTGGGTGGTTCCCTAAAATTGTTGAAAAGAAGATGATGGGAAGGGTTCAAGGTTGGATATCCCCCATTTCTTTATTCTCCCAAAGTATCACACTTGGATTAATTGCAGTTTTCTATCCATCAATTTTAAAAATTGAATGGCTTCATGCCATCGTAGGAGCTAGTTTGTCGATTGTTGGTATTTACTATTTATTTGTACTGCCTAAGTTTCTTAGAGCTGAGGCTATTAAAACCGTAGAGGTTGAGAAATCGGTAAATTAATAAATGGAATAAAAAAGAGACAGATATACAAGGCGATTACCTGTTTTATATCTGTCTTTTTATTTGGATTTGTATTTATAAACTAACAATCTTTAAAAAAGTTTAAGCTAAATAATTAAAGTGCTGATTTATTATTTGAATTATGTTTGTATAAAATCGATTTGCGACTTTTTTGGATCCAGTAACCAATTGATACTAATATTACCCACGGAACACCAATTTTCCAAGCTGAGTTCCAATCCGGTGAAAATGCCATTGTAATTAAAATACCACTTAGTAGTAGTATTCCGATCCATTGAAGAATTGGATAGAGCGGTGCTTTAACCGGTAATGGCTCTTTATAATGAAGATGAACAGTTTTTCTAAAACGAAGATGACTAATTAAAATCATAAGCCATACTAAAATTCCACCAAATATAGAGATACCAAATAATTTGTTAAATGTATCTGGGTAATATATAGACAATATACTTGCGATTAATACACCAGCACTTGAAATGAAAATTGCGGCTACTGGTGTCCCATTTTTAGATAATTTTCCTAAAGATTTCGGGGCATATTCTCCACGAGATAAGGAAAATAACATACGTGATGTTAAGTATAAATTAGTATTCATACTTGATAACGCAGCGGTTAAGATAACGAAATTCATAATACCAGCTGCATATCTCACACCAGAACTCTCGAAGACTTTGACGAATGGTGATCCAGATACCTCATGGGCACCTGCTTGCATCCAAGGAATAACGGCAACTATGATTCCTAACGATAGAATATAGAATAAAAACAAACGTAGAACCATGCTCTTCATTGCTCTAGGTATTGCTCTTTTTGGATCTTTAGATTCCCCTGCTGTTACAGCGACAATCTCTACACCATAAAAACTAAAGATTGCCATAAGTACTGCCATCCAAACCCCTTTAAATCCATTAGGTAGGAAACCGTGCTGATCAGTATAATGATGAAATCCTACAGATTGCGAATGTCCAATTCCGAATAGGAGCGAAACACCAAAAACTATGAACAGTACAATAGCCACGACTTTAATCATTGCAAACCAATACTCAATTTGGCCAAAGTTGGCAACAGACCTACTGTTCACAAGGACTAAAGCTATACCAAATCCAAGAGTCCATAACCATACAGGAATACTCGGAAACCAATATTGCATATATAGTCCAACTGCGACAGCTTCTCCACCAATTGCGATTACTTGTGCAGCCCAATAAGTATATCGAATTAGGAAACCTGCCCAAGGATTTAAATACATCTCTGCATAAGTACCGAATGAACCGGCTGTCGGGTGCACAACTGCCATTTCAGATAAACTAAACATCATGATGACTGCTATGAATGCAGCAATAATATAACTTAGAATAACCCCAGGTCCTGCATATCCGATTGCAATTCCACTTCCCATAAATAAACCAGTTCCAATTGCTCCACCAATACCAATCATGGTCAGCTGTTTACTAGTAAGCGAACGACTTAGTCCTCCTTCTCGTTCAATTACAGTCTTATTTTCATTCATATTGTTTCGCCACCTTTCTTGAATTGTTTTCTATAAGATAACGTCCAATCAACACTTTTTCCGGCAATCACCATACTAAAAAACGTGAGGAAAGTTCGCTGTAATCCTTCTCCGATTAAAGAACACAAAAGTACAATTCCATTTATAACCATCATCGTTTTTCCAATAGAAAAATTCGGGAATTTTCTATTGATTACTACACTTGCTATATCGAGTCCTCCAGTTGTACCACCTGCTAAAATCACGATTCCAATCCCGAATCCTGACAAAATCCCACTGAGTATACACCCTATTAGCGGAAGATGCGGACCTGGAAGTGAGGCAAAGAGAGTTAAGAAGAGTGATAAACTACACATTCCGAGTAAACTAAGCAATACAAATGGCACACCAACTGCTCGGTATCCAATTAAAAAAAGTGGTATGTTTAATAAAAAGTAAAGAACCCCTAGTGGAATAGGTATAAATTTAACAAGCATCATACAGATCCCACCGAGTCCAGGAGCCACAATTCCGTTTGGCACCTGGAAAAAGTAATAGGTAAGTGCGATCAAAATTGTTCCGACAATTACCATAATTGATTTCTTGAAATATAGTTTTTTGTTAGCTTTTCCTAATTGCATAAGCAATTTCCTCAATCGCGCGTACAACTTCATCTTCTGTATTGTAGAAATGAGGAGCTACTCGTAAAACATCATTTCGAGCAGAGACAATTATTTTTTTTGTTTTTAAGTATTTCTCAACGGCATTAGCTTGTTCCACTCGAATGGCAGTGTTACTACCTTTTATTGATAAATCTGTCGGGCTAACAACGGTCAATCCGAGTGAATGCGCGGTTTCAATTGCAACAGTAGATAAGTAAGATAGATAATCTTGAATGGATGGCACACCAATTTGATTTAATAAAGAAATACCTGCTTCAGCTGCATAAGCATTTATCATCATTGGAGTTCCAGTATCAAATCTCCTTGTCCCTTCTGCATAATCAAGAAGATGCTGATCAAAAGCAAATGGATTTACTCGACTAAACCAACCAGTCGTTGGGGGTTGTAGAGACTCTGCTAACTCTTTTCTTACATATAAAAAGCTAATTCCAGGAATACCAAGTAAAAACTTTTGTGCACCTGTTGCGAGTGCATCGACTCCCATTTCCTTCACATCGATCGGAACACTTCCAGCAGATTGATAGGCATCGACAAATAGTAGTGATCCATTCGCTTTAGTAATGTTTGATATAGCTTTGATATCTTGAATAAACCCATTATAATAAGACACATGTGGGACAGATGTAATAAGTGTGTTTGAATCCACTACTTTTTCATATTGTTCAATTTGAACTTGATGAAGGTTTTCATCTAAAAACGCGACGTTTGCGCCACGTGGTACTTGTGATAGCCAAACGTGACCAATGCATGGGAAATCAATATCTGTAGTAACAACTTTATTTCGACTTCCAGTAAAATCTAACGACGCTGCAAATGAAGAAGCGGCATCAGATACGCTAGATAATACGGCAATCTCGTCAGGAGAAGCATTTATTAAAGTAGCAAAGGCGACTTTTGCTTCATAGACTTTGTCCATCCATCCTTCCCAGTCCATACCTTTTTCGGTCCAGCTTGTTAGGTAAGATTGAATACTTTCCTTCACCGGTGATGAGATTGCACTTTGGGAACAACTTGATAAATGAATTGTTTCCGATAAGGTCGGAAAAAGAGAGCGTTTTTCTATAAATGGGTTTATCATTTTAAATCATCCTTTCACTAATTTGATAGCGTTTTCATTTTTGATACTTAATTAATATGAGGTGACATATGAATCATCAGTCCTTATGGTTTGAACAAGGTGAATGGACGGCAATTCCTTTTCTTGAAATAGGTAAAGAACTTTCATTTTCACGTGAAAACGTAGTATTTCAACAAGATGAGAGACATCCTTTTGTGTATCTCGTCCTTGAAGGGCGAATTCGAATTTATTTGTTATCGCCTAATGGAGCTGAGCGCCATATATATATCGTTGGACCTGGAAATATTATTGGAGAATCAAACGTATGGGCAGAAGAAGTATATGGTTACAACGCATCTACTTCTTCAAGTGCACGTGTACTTCGAATACCAAAACCAGCATTTCATGAAATTGTTATGAGGGACCCAGTGCTTATTCAAAAAGTACTAAGATCATTGAGCAACAAACAATCAGCTTTGCTTCTTCAAACGAAGTTGATGAGTTTTTCAGATATAGGAGAGCGAGTTCTAACAATGCTGCGCCAATTAGCAACCTCATATGGCAAAAAAACAACTAAAGGTATAACAATCACGATTCCATTCACTCATCAGGAACTTGCTTATGTAGTTGGCTCATCGCGTGTAAGCGTATCTTATGTAATGAACGAATTATGTGAAAAAGGGATTATCGAGAAACAAAATGGACGATACACATTACTAGCATAAGAACGTTAACGCTTTCGTGTAGTAACTTAATCTTAAGAAATTCTTCCGCTTGAATCTGTCAAATACTTTACAAAATATCTAATTTTTAAAAATTTTCTGTAAATAACGCATACACTAATCTTAGATTACAAAATCATAGGCTACTAGAATAAATAAGGTTCTTAATTGGGATGACCTCAATGGAGGAAGTATAAATTGAAAAAATGAAAACTCCCAAATGAATATGTCATCGAGCGATGGGAGATAAAATGTACAATTCATTATTGGTTTGCGTTAACATACAAAATAAGATAGTATTATATTTATAGCGTATAGAAGCTGGTCTTAAGACTTGCTTCTTTTTTATTAACATAATGAATCTTTACAAATTAGGAGGACTACATAAAATGTTAGATATTAAAGCAATTAAAGAAATTCTTCCTCATCGTTACCCATTTTTATTAGTAGATCGCATCATTGAGCACGAAGAAGGTAAACGTGCGATTGGTATTAAAAATGTAACAGCTAACGAAGAGTTTTTTAATGGTCATTTCCCTGATTATCCTGTAATGCCTGGAGTACTAATTGTAGAAGCTCTAGCACAAGTTGGAGGCGTTGCGGCGCTTAGCCTTGAGCAAAATAAAGGAAAACTAGCATTATTTGCTGGTATCGATAATTGCCGCTTTAAAAGACAAGTAGTACCAGGTGACCAGCTAAGACTAGAGGTTGAACTAGTGAAAATGCGTGGACCGATTGGTAAAGGTAAAGCAGTAGCAACAGTTGACGGACAAATTGCTTGTGAAGCTGAACTTACATTTGCACTTAAATAAATAGAGTGAATAAAAAAGAAGCCTATTTTTTAAAAAAATAGGCTTCTTTTATTTAGGAATAATCCGAATAAATTCGGTAGAAGTGTAAGGTGGCCCTTTTGTAAATAAATTCAGTGAAACTGCAATTAAGATGGTCTAAACTGCAAATATAAGAATAGTTTTTTTACCTTACGATTTCTTCTCGAAGTGTCTCTAAGTATGATTCTTTATCGTCCCTATAGAATAAATTATATGTGTCAAATGGAATCATTTTATCATCAGTCGTTACAAAATGAACACATGATTTTTTTACACTACGGACATCTAAATCATAATTATCTTGGAATTTCATAATTAAAACTCGAAATACATTTTCATATCCCATTCCACTTGGTAAAACAACTTTTGGTAAACAACATAGAAGATCTTTTAGGCCTTGAAATCCACTTTGAGGGGAATGATTTAAACTAAATAGCTTGAAAACTTTGTTACGTAATTCTTCATCACTCTCAAAAACAATTGTATTTCTTTCTCCTTCAAGCAAGACATTCTTATCGATAATACTAGTTAAAGGATTGATCTTACCGCCCATTTTTAAAGCATAGCCCATTGCTAAACTATCTGGGTGACATGGGACTGGAATAATATCGTCTTCAGAATAGAATTCACTTTGTTTAATAATCTCTTGGCGAACTTCACTTAGTGTTAAGCGTTCAGTTGATGGGTCATAGTTTTCCGTTCTTCCAGCGTGCTGAATAGGCTGGAATGTTACACCACGTACACATTTTTGTTCCGTACCCCATTTAATAATTTTACCTATTTCATGGTCATTTAGGCCTTTTTTTAGGACAGCTACTAGTGTTGTGCTTATATTGTATTTATTCAAATTATTAATAGCTTTTTGTCGCACCTCTCGTAAATCACGCCCTCGCAGCTCAAGAAGTGTTTCCACTTCAAAACTATCAAATTGGAGATAGATTTCAAAGCCAGGTTTGTAACTTGCCAGTCTTTTTACGAAGGCCTCATCAGTGGCAATTCTAATTCCGTTTGTATTGACCATGAGGTGTTTCATGCTTCGTTTTTTTGCCTCATCTAGTATTTCAAAAAACTGGGGGTGGATTGTTGGTTCACCACCGGAGATTTGAACTACATCTGCTTCTTTTTCGTTTTTAATAATTGTGTCAAACATACGTTTGATTGTTTCTAAATCTTTCCAAGTAGTTCGTTTTGGAGAACTATCTGCATAACAAATTGGACATTGCAAATTACAAACATCGGTTATTTCAACAATACTCAAACAACTATGCTGTTCATGATCTGGGCAAAGACCACAATCATATGGGCAGCCGTATTTAATTGGAGTGTTCCATCGATGAGGCATTTCACTAGGTTTGATAAATTCTCTACATAATTGATAATAAGGGATATCTGTAGAAATTAAGACTTTCTCCATACCATGGTGCATGCAGCGTTTTAACATATAAACGCAATCATTTTCATATATAATTTTTGCTTCTACTTTTCGTAAGCATTTACTACAAACAGATAGTGTAAAATCACTGTACGTATACGGACGATTTGGCACGATAATTTCTCCTTTTTTGATAGATAAAATATATAGTGTAATACAATACGCCTAATAAACAGGTTATTTGAATACTACTCATTTCTCCATATGGCTTGATTGTTGGCTTTAGCCACTCTATGCAAAATCTATATAGAAAATATGAGATGGAGAATAGAGCAAAGTGAAAACCCTCATAAGGTTTTTGACTAAACAGGTATTTTATAACGAACAGTAAACAGCATAAAAAAGCGATATCATAAAGAGAGGTTGGATGACGCTTTACTCCATCACCTAAATCAATTCCAAATATACTCGACGTGGGAATTCCATATGTATCATCGGTTAAACCAGTTAAGAAGCAGCCAATTCTTCCAATACACATTGCTAGACAAAGCGGGAGGACCATATCATCACCAGTTGAGCTTGTTTGTTTACAAAGTTTTTTACTTAACTCGACCCCAATGATACCTCCTAATAATCCGCCGACAATGGTTTTACCTTGAAATATTCCAAATAGACCATGACTATGGATGCTATGTAATAATTTCGATATGTCCTGAAGTGAAGCGACAATCAGACTGCCAAAAAGGGAACCTAAAATTGCTCCAATTAGAACATATACAGTTTTTTCTTCACTAATTGTTCCTTTACGGCGGAACTTAATATATACTCTAAATCCAATAAAAAAGGCTAAACTTTCAAAAACTCTATGTGGATGAAGTTCCATGCCAAAAAGAGGGATCATTACAGGGGTATTTATAGTATCACTTCCTTTTTTAATTCAAAAATTTTATTGTCATGATGCTAACCCTATGATACTATTTTTCTGAATATTCTACTATTATATATTTATAGGTAGTGCAAATTGGGGAGGAGGGATGAGGTTGTCATATAATCGCGATCATCATCCAGTTGCTAATTTTTTTAAAGGGATTTTTCTTGGAACTCTCACTTCATTCAGTGGAATCTTTGTTACACTAATGGGAATCGGTTCACTAAAATTTCCTATTGCGGCAGGAATTGTTGTTGCTATACCACTACTAATAGGTATTTATCTTTTGGTAGTCTCAAAAAGAAAGTTCTTGGCAATAGGGTTTTTCATGTCTCTCCCGATTGTATTCTTTATATTCTATTCGATTTGTGGGACCTTTTTTTATGATATTTGAAAATTATAAATTCTCTCCTTCGATGAGGAACTTCGCTAGTTTTCAGAAGGCTGCAGATATAGTAGTGAAACCAAAATAAAAAACATGCATTCTAATCCAATTGCATGTTTTTATTGTTGTATTCTTCTTATTAACTTAATAGTTTATTTATTCGTCTTTCTCCATTCAATTGCTTTTTGCTCTAAATCCTTTACAAAAGCATCTTTTCCATCCATATATCCATAAATATCTTTTGGAAATTTTTCAGCAAGCTGCGCTTTTAATTCTCCATATGCTTTCATCTCATCCTCATGTGCTCTTAAATAAGCAGGGACTGCTAGATGACGCTCAATTTCTTTTTCATTATCAAATTGATACATATGCATTTGATGGGTACGATTCTCGCCACCTTTTCGGAAATATCTTCTACCTGGAAGACCGAACTCACCAAGACCTTCATAACCAATTTCAGCCAATTGATCATTATACTTGTCTATGTTTTCTATGTTTTTAACGACAGGTAACATATCAATAATCGGTTTGGCTTTTAAATTTTGAACTGATGTACTTCCAATGTGATGAATTTCAATAAGCTCATCTTTTAAGATTTCACGTATACGGTTAGCTTCTATTTGGAATAAGTTTTTCCAATTTTCATCATGGTTTTTGATAATTACGTTCATTCCAGTATTTGTGCCCATATTATAACCTCCATTTAATAGAAAATGGGATTATCTCTATACAATAATCCCATTTTTCCTTCATATTAAACACCCAACAAATCAACAAGCTCATCCATAGACAATTCTGTAATCCACTGTTCGCTCGTTATAATTGTATCGTTAAGTGATTGTTTCCGTTGTAGCATTTCGTCAATTTTTTCTTCTAGCGTTCCTATCGTTACAAATTTATGGACTTGAACGAATTTTGTTTGTCCGATTCTGTATGCGCGGTCAGTTGCTTGGTTTTCAACAGCCGGATTCCACCAACGGTCAAAGTGCATAACGTGATTTGCTGCTGTTAAGTTTAGTCCTGTTCCACCAGCTTTGAGTGAAAGAATAAACACTTTTACATCGCCGTTTTGAAAGCGAGAAATCATATTATCACGGGCAGTTTTAGGAACACTACCGTTTAAGAATAATACCTCTTCACCAAATTTTGCTTGGATTGCCTCTTTGAGCATATCACCCATTCTTACATATTGAGTAAAGATTAGACAGCTTTCGCTTTGTTCAAGGATTGGGTCTATCAATTCGAATAGTCGTTCTACTTTACTTGATCGCTCTTCGAATTCAACAAGCTGTGATTCCTTTAAGAATAGGGAAGGGTGATCACAGATTTGTTTTAACTTATTTAGCATCCATAGAATACGGCCTCGACGTTCGATGCCAGTTAATGTGTCGATTTGTTTTAAGCTGTCTTGAACAACTTGTTCGTATAATGCCGCTTGTTCCACTGATAAAGGACAGAGCATCTTTTGTTCTTGTTTTGGTGGGAGATTTAATGCCACGTCTTCGTCTTGCTTAGTCCGTCTTAGTAAGAAAGGTGAAATTAAACGATGAACAGCATTTATCTTTTCTTCATCTCGGTCCTTCTCAATAGGATTTACATAATTGCTAGCAAAACGGTTTAGTGAACCAAGATATCCTCTATTTATAAAGTCAAATATTGTCCAAAGCTCCGTCAAGCGGTTTTCCATTGGAGTACCAGTGAGAGCAATGCGGTGCTCCGCTTTTAATCCACGAACTGCACGAGACTGCTTTGTTGTAGGATTTTTTATATTTTGAGCTTCATCAAGAATGATACTTTTCCAAACATATTGCTTAAGATCCTCATAATCTAATACGCTTAAAGCATAGGAGGTTATGATAATATCGACATCTCTCATTATTGAAAATAAGTCTTCCCCTTTTAAACGGTTACCTCCATAGTGAACATGAACAGTTAAATCAGGATAAAATAGTTCAATTTCTCGTTTCCAGTTGTTGATAACAGAAGTAGGGCAGACAATCAATGATGCCCCTCGCTTTTCTTCGGTTTCTTTACGATAAGCCAAATAAGAGATCGATTGAATTGTTTTACCAAGCCCCATATCGTCAGCTAGTAGTGCACCAAATCCCATATTTTTTAAATGAACTAACCATTCGAATCCTTTTTGCTGATATGCTCGCAATGTTGCTTGCAGACCATGAGGAACATTAAGCTCAGGAACTTCTGAAATGGATGTTAATCGTTTAGTTAGTTCTCGGAATACATCATCTACTTCAATTTCAACTTCGGCAAAAGGTGAGTTATCGTCCTCAGGCTTTTCAGTTCCTTGTAGTAGCTCATGTTGAAGAACTTCGTGAAATCTAAGTCCTTGCTTTTCAGCCTTTGCCATCATTTTCTTCATACGTGCAATAAAAGCAGGGTCAAGTGCAATCCACTGACCGTTAAATTGAATTAAACGTCTTTGATTTTCAACAAATTGCTGGAATTGTTGTTCTGAAAGCTCCATCCCATTTGTAGATATTCTCCAGTTGAAGTCAACTAATGTTTCCATATTGAAAAATGAATTTCCAGCAGGTTTACCTTTTACACTTGCTTTTAACGTCATCTTATTTTGTTTTAAAGCTTGCCACCAGCTTGGTAAAAGCACCTGAATATTCGCGGAAAGTACTTTTTCACTATCCTCCGTTAAAAATGTCCAAGCTTCCTGTTCACTTAAAACTTCTTTTGGCTTATAATCATCGATTAAGTTTGGTGCTAATAATCCTACTCCTTGGAACGTTCGATCTAAATACTCAGCATAAGATGAATGCTTTTTATGTAATGATTCATGTCCGTTATATTCATAAGGTTTTATAGTTTTTCGTTCATCAATTAAATATGTACGTAAATTCCAGTCATCATGTTCACTCATTGGCTCTTCAAGTACTAATCGAATTGAAAATGGAACATCATCGTCTCTTAGCCCGATTTTTACATGCCAATCGTCTTCATCAATACTATGTGTGAGTTGCTGTTTTATATAACTTGGATTGTGATACAAGCCCCTAGCAATATCCCAGCGTTTAGACTGTAATGTTTCAATTTCAAACTGCTGTTTAATTGCAGAAGAAACCAATTCCTGTAAAGTTGGTTCTAATTGTTCAAATCCATCAATTTTCCATAGTTCTACGCCAGTCTGATAATGAGCAAAACTTGGCGAAACGTGGCCCTCATTAAAATCATCGTATAACCGTGAGATTACCGAATGAAACTCATTTGCTTCATCTAAATAAGTAATCTCTACTAATGAGTTTTCTTGATGTTCTCTAAAAAAAGTAAGTGCTTCGATTGGAGTTAAAAGAATTCCTTCAATCTGACCGACTCGGGTCGGTTGCAATAATGTCCCATAATATGAAGGTTCATGCCATTGAAACACTAGATGCTTCCATGCGGTTACCGGTAAAATGACACCGTGACTTTGCATTCCATAAATGAGTAAGCCTTTTCGCTCAACCCATTTTACGGCAATACTAAGATTTGCTAGTCGCTTCATTGACTAATTTTCCTTTCTTTAATTCCTCTTGAAGTGCACGTAAACGAATGAATTGAGATTCAACATACTGAATATAGTCTTCCCACTCATTCATACGCTTTAATTTTTTATAATTTGTTCTTAGTTTTTTTAAATATCGAACTGCTATTTTATAGTTTGCTCGGCCTTTTAACTCAATGTAATAAAGTACTAAGTGATGGTATATAGGTAATACAGATTGAGGTGAGTACTTATGTACTTCCTGAAGGTCATGTTTATCAATGTAATCAGGATTATAAGAATATAAGTGCATTTGCAGCTCAGCCCATCGTTTGTATTCTCGATTATGCATTAAATAATCAGTGTACTGCATCACACTATATGGAAGTAATGCTTGATAAACTACTTCTAATCCAGCCGTTTCATTAGTGTAAAAACTATTGTACTCATAATTAGTAAGAAAATGTTTCGCAAAAGTAGTTTTTGCATATTCATCATCGCCATTTTTTAAAAAGTGTAAAAGCATCTCGTAATATAATGGTAAAAATAATGTTAGCCGATCTGTTTCATTGTTTTTTCGAAGATTTTCTATCCAGTAAGTAAAGCAATAGAGAGTACGTTCATTATTACTGTATTGCTTTATAATAGACAGCATTGCTTCATCTTCTTTTAATAAATAATATAGATGAGCTTTCCCTAAATCTGCATAATAATTGTCCTCAACCTTTGATAAAGTTTCTAAATCCTTATATAAAATCTTTGGACTATTTAATAGCTCTTTATATACATAACGAAAAGAGTTATATCGAGGAACTAAGCAAAGGTTTTTCTCTATTAAAAGATCTTGCAACTGCTCACGAAGAACTTCTTCGTACTGAGTAGAAACCGAACCTCCAGTTAGATTATGTAATTGCCTACTAACTGCGTCAATTTGATTTTCTAACATTGTCATTTCGCGCGGTAAATGCGCATTGTCGTAAACTGTACTTTGAATTTCTATTTGTCCGACCATTTTATTCATTGTAAAAATTGACGCAAGTAACTGATATTGTAGCTTTTCCTTCTCTTGACGTGGTTGTTGATTCAATAATCCATGATAAAACCGTTCATATAATGGATAAACAAAATAAACATCTTGGTAAAATGACGTTCTTTGCTGTTCAATATACTCCTTATACTTTTGCTCAAATAACGCCACTGTCTCTTTCGGTCGATCCTGCTCAAACATACTCATTTGATCCAGCAATTGGCGACCAGTCATGATATTCGGGATACTTTTTAAAGAAGACTGCTTAAACTTTCTCATAATATCTCCGACTAAAGAAAATGAAGCGGCAGCATAGCAAAGTAGTGCAATTTGATGTTGACATGGAGGAGCTTCGTAGCAATCACATCCATTTTGATCATGGTTTTCAATATGTAGAATTGGTAAATGAATTTGATCCCCTTCTTCGACAACACCAACTAGACGACCTTCGCGAACCGATACATTGTATACTTGACCTAGTCGATACAACTGCAGGCCAGTTTCAACAAGCTCTGCGTCCCTCGTATTTTGAGGAGAAAGCTTTGAAAAAAGTGAATATGAAAGTTCATAAATAATATCTTTACTTAAATCACGCTGAAGCATTCGATGCCTCCTTACTCGAAACATTCTTATTGGTAATTATACCCTAAACAAATACGATACACATAGCCGAAAAGGGAAAAAATGAAAGTTGATATAGATTGTTAACATAAAGCCGTAATTAAGATTTTGGAATCATAAAAAAATGTGAATCGTAATTAAAATTCGGAAATCACAAATAAAAGTGTAAATCGCAATTAAAAACCATCAAATCAAACAAATTCAACAAATAAATCGCACTTATATGTAAAATCCTCATAGTTTCAACTAAAAACTATAAAAACATACATAATTTAAAGTAAAAAACGTAACAGGAATGGGCAAGTGTGTAATACAATTTTAATATGCAAAGAAAATGCTATTATTATAAACTATTAATATAATAGACAATCAAAATAAGCTCCCTGAATAGGGAGCTTTTCGTCTGTAATGAGATTTTTCAATAGTAAAAAAACAATTACTTACATATACACAATTGTTTTGATTAATTAGAGAGGTGAAGGGTTTGAAAAAAGGGTTTATTAGTTTAATTGTTTTAGTACTTATGTTTAGTATGTTTAAAGATGTATTTGCAGAATCAATAACAAAAGCAAATGCAGACAAATGGGTTGTAACTCTAAAACCTACAGATTTGACGATTCAGAATACAACAACTGGAGGAACAACCGGCGGAACAACTGACGGCACAACAACTGGAGAAGCAACTGGAGGAACAACCGATGGCGCAACAACTGGAGGAACAACCGACGGCGCAACAACTGGAGAAGCAACTGGAGGAACAACCGGCGGCACAACAACTGGAGAAGCAACTGAGGGAACAACCGGCGACGCAACAACTGGAGAAGCAACTGGGGGAACAACCGGCGGCACAACAACTGGAGACGCAACTGGGGGAACAACCGGCGGCACAACAATTGGAGACGCAACTGACTCAGCAACCAGTGATGTAATCGATGCTACAACCACTATAACAATACCAGCTAACGTTAAGTTAAAAGTAGATAAAGAGGAGAATGAACTTTACTATGTTACATATAATGGAAATGCTGGGACCATTTTGAAAAGTTCCGTCCGAAATGCAACTCCATGGGAAATCTACCCAACGGCGAAAGTCTTTAAAGTAACAAACGACACACCGCTATTATTAAATGAAAATGGTAAATTAGTGAATAGGGGAACAGTTAAAACAAATACGGTTTTTAGTAAAATAGGTGAGAAGGATCAGTATTTAATGATCCAATATTCTAATCAAACTGCTTATATTGATAAAAATAAAACAATTCCTTTACCAAATGAGACCTTGCCTGTAATCAGTATTGTGACGCAGCCTGTTAAAATTACAGCGGGTGTTGCAGTACGAAATACTAAAATTGTCTTACCACGTGATCCAAAACCAACAATGGTTAACATACCTGCTAAACAAAAAATAGTAATTGATTCAGCCTATTCCTCTTATTATGTCGTTAAAATTGGAGGACTTAAGGGGCTAATTCCTAAAGCGGATATATCGTTAAAAACTTATAACTATGTTGACCCAAATGGTGACTATTCATATGACGAATTGACAGCAGATTTACAAGAACTGAATGCTTGGTATCCTGGATTTACTAAAGTTGAAACAATCGGTAAATCGGTTGATGGTAGAAATTTATATGCGATTAAGCTAGGGACTGGTAAATCGGAAATTAGTATAAACGGTTCGCATCATGCACGTGAGCATATGACAACAAATGTCATAATGGAAATGCTTGATCAATACGCTAGTGCGTATGAAAAAAATACAAAAATTTCTGGTTTTGATGTAAGAAAATCATTATCCCAAACGTCTATTTATTTTGTACCAATGGTTAATCCTGATGGCGTAATGCTTGTGCAAAAAGGTGCGAGTAGTACAAAAAATCCAAATCAGGTCATTAAATTAAATAATGGTAGCAAGAATTTTAAAGCTTGGAAGGCAAATGTACGTGGCGTAGATTTAAATCGCCAATATCCAGCTGGGTGGAATACAATTTCTGGTAATAAGTCCAAGCCTGGCCCTGATAACTATAAAGGTACGAAGGCTCTAAGTGAACCAGAAGCTAAAGCTTTATATGATTTCACTAATAAACATTCATTCAAGAATACAGTTGCATACCACTCATCAGGAAATATAATTTTCTGGCATTATAACCAATCAGGAACTCAATTGGCTAGAGATAAGGCGATTGCTACAAAATTATCAAAACAAACAGGCTATAGTTTAGTCGCTCCCGCAAAAGGTGGAGGCGGTGGATATAAAGACTGGTATGTTGCTGCAAAAAAACGACCTGGATTTACTATTGAAATTTCTCCTTATGTAGGGAACAAACCAGTTCCAAATAGTTACTTTAGTAGTATTATGAAGAAGAACTTACCAGTTGGTTTAATACTTGCTAACGAAAAGTAAAAAAGGTTTTATTTTACATTCAAATTAACTAAATTTAATTATTCTTCGTGCGCAATTTGTTTTTCATTTCATTTTGTGTTATTATAAGTACATACTTAATATATTGGTTAATTCAATTCATGTGTTAAAAGGGACGAATTTTCATCCTGTTCTAATGTGTGTATTTTTTCTTAACAATACTCATTAAGTGTAAAAAAACAGGAATAAATGGAGGTTCGTACAATGAACACAGGTACAGTTAAATGGTTTAACGCAGAAAAAGGTTTCGGATTTATCGCAGTTGAAGGTGGAGACGATGTATTCGTACATTTCTCAGCTATCCAAGGCGATGGTTTCAAATCTCTTGAAGAAGGCCAAAAAGTAAGCTTTGAGATCACTCAAGGTAACCGTGGCGCTCAAGCTGAAAACGTAGTTAAATTATAATTTTCACTTCTGAGTGAATAAAAGGCTGCTAGCAATTTTGTTAGCAGTCTTTTTTTTATTTTGTTTGGAGAAGTGAAGTTGTAATGGCGTCGACTACAAATAAAATGTCCCAACCGTAAATAAAAAATTTAAAAAATGCAATCCAGGAAAAATTCTAAAATTGCAAACGTCTTCCAGTTTTTTCTATTATAACTATTAAATCAACTAAAAATAGTTTGAAAACTGAGTAAATACAATAATAAATTTTATCAAAAAAAACAAAAGGTGGACTCATAACTTTCATTCATACCTTATTTTAATCAATTGGTCTTCCTAAGTATTCATGAAAGTAACTAATAAGTTCAAAATCAACAAAAAAAAGAGCTTAACTAAGCTCCTTTTCTTAAACAAATCTTTATTTTAATGCAGAATCAATTAATTCGGTTGCTTCAAGTTGCGATATGCCTTTAATTAAGCTAAGTTCACCAACAAACATGCGTTTTGCCATGTCTAGCATTTCTCTTTCACTAGGATTTAAAGGTTTCTCCCTACTTTGAAGTGTTAGATCACGTACAACTTGAGCACCAGCGAGTAATTCGCCAGACTTTAATTTTTTCATGTTTAAATCATATTTTTGTTTCCAAGATAAGGAATCGTCGGGAAGACCATTTGAAAAGTCATCTAATACATTACTTAAATGTTCATGGTCTTCGACTAAACGAATTTTCGTGTTTGACACATTCCCTTGAGGAACCATCAATTTTAAATTGCTGGATGGTATGTTAATAATGTAGTACTGTTGTGTTACACCTTGTATAACTTTCTCTTCGATGGAATCAATTACTGCAGCTCCCTGCATTGGGTAAATAATTTGATCGCCAATTTTGAACAATGTACCCACCTCCGAAAATTCTTATAACTTAAGTATAACATTAATAAATGAAATAACAAAATTTATATGATAACATTTGTAAAATAAAATTGTCAATAATTTTATGTATATTTTTTTACTTTTTTGGGGAAAAGATGAACATGTCATATGGTCGTGGACATAATATGAAGAAAGAGACTGTCGGAAGGAGGTTAGTTTACTAATGAATTTTCGTGTAGTTATTTTTATCGTTACAGTACTTACTTTTTTTACAACGACCACCGGATGTAGTCAACAAGAGCAAAGAGAGCTAGAAAAGCTTCCCAATGGCGTATTACTAGCAGCATCTGAGCTTTCTTATGAAGCATTTCTAAGTAAAGAAATAGGCAAAAGCTTAAGAGAACATAAAGGGATTGTAAATCCATTACTTACTCAAGTTCATAAGAATCTTAGGGATTATCGGCTTGTTTCCATTACATCTGGTAATATTGGATTTTCAGCAATAGCATTAAAAAACAATAAAAATAATAGTTTACTATTTGCATTTAGTGGATTAAAGAAAATCAATATACAAGATATTTATCAAAGACTAGTTGAATTTGAAACTCCAGAGAATGGTTCGCCAGTTGTCGTAGATCAACAAGCTCAGCAAGCATATGACTGGGTTACTTCAATATTAAATAAAAAAGAGAACAATCATTCAAGTGTATATGTTACTGGTCATTCCTTTGGAGGTTATTTGGCTCAATTTGTAGGTTATCAGCTTAAAAATGATAAAAAATTGAAAAATCATCTATTTGTACAGGGCGTTACATTTAACTCATTAGGTGTACTATTAGATGATGGTTCGAAAAAACTTCATGCGAAGTCACAAAAAGTCCAAACAATTTTTAAACCGCTATTCACAAATTATATTGTAAATGGTGATCCATTGGACTACGCCAATAAAACCTTCTTTAAACAAATAAATGGGTACTCACTCAAGCATCTCGGGAATGTAAAATATATTACAGTTGATGAGAATTATAAAACGTCTTTAACTGCTTTAGAAAAAACAACAGATTTATGGACAAAAGCAAGATTATTGAAACCTTTGTACCCATATCACGATTTGGTTGAGTTTGAGGGTGCGTTTTGGAAATAATCAGGAGAAGTTTAAAAGCTACTATCAACAGATAGTAGCTTTTATTGAATTATTTATTTATATTGTATGTCATCTCTTAGTGATTCTACCTTCGTTAAGGCTTGATCAATGTCTGCCTCGCTAACCCCAAAGTGAGCTAGTGCATCGTGGAGATGGGTAGCAATTGCATTAAAATGTTCGGGTTGAATATTCATTCCTTCATGAGCTTTTGACATGGATTTACCAGTATACTTGTTAGGTCCACCTAAAGCGAAACTAATAAATTTCGTTTGATGACGGCGTTGCTTCTCCATATCCGTTTTTTCAAAGAAGTGATTTACGGTTTCATCTTTTAGTACTAATTCATCATAAAAGTAATCAACTACTTTTCCAACTGTTTCTTCTCCACCATATTTATCATAAAGAGTTTGTTCCATATAGTAGCTTCCTTTCAATGTAAGATATAAGTAGAATCCCCTTAAAATGGCAAAATATAACTTGATTTATGAATGAACTTTTTGAAAAAGGCTTATTTGTAGTAAATGTATGAGTAAATTTTTTTGGTTCATGGAAGTAAATAAGCACTATCTTTTTCTAATTTATTTCCAACCTACTAGACATATATTGAATATTGGCTAATAAATTTATAGTGAAGGTATAATCGATAATAAATTCGCAGGGTGTGAGAAATTGGGATATAAAAACCAAAGACAACTAGGGTTATTCTTTGTTATTTCTGGTTTATTGGTCTTATTAGTTAGTTCGTTAGCCTATATTAAATTTTCCTCCACTGTTAGTACAGACCCTTTTACTACCGTACAGTTAGATTTGTCTAACAAGGGAATGAAAAAAACAACTGATTTAATTTATTTAAAGCATCACGAAAAGAACGGAATACCGGTTGAAATTAAACATACTTTAAAAAATTCAGGGATTAAAGACATATCTAGTATTACTTTAGAAACTCACCTTCTACAAAAAGGTGATCGAAATGCGGTTCAATTTATTTGTCTCCAAACAATTAAGTTTGGAAACAAAATTTATACGTTAAACTCCGCAAAGTTTCATAGTTTGGATTTAAATAAAGATGGGAAAATTTCATTGGTTGAATTTTCAAGGAAACCCTTTCCACTAGGAGGTTTAGATAAAGGAAGAGGTAAAGATTTTGTTCTCAATGGAGAATATAGTAAAGGTTTAGCACCATATAATAGTGATAGTAAATCCACTAGAATTATTTTAGATATTTCATATAAGATAGAATAGAAAAAGTGTTTAGCTAGTTTATGCTGAACACTTTTTTATTTTTTTTTGGGGGAGCAAGTTGCTAGTCATAGCATAGGATAGTAGGACAGGAAGTGATTATGTTAAATAGCTGCATTTAGAATGCTTGCTTTAGTAGAAAGAAGAAGGATAATGAGAGTATTTGGTAGGTTTATAAATATTCTATTAGTTATCATACTGCTATTTTTGGGTTTCAAAATAATGCAGAATAAGTTAGAAGGAAAACCTCCAACATTTTTTGGCCATCAAGTTTACTATGTGTTATCTGGCTCAATGGAGCCAACGCTTCCAACGGGATCAATAATAATTGTAAAAGATATTACTATTGAAACGAAACTTAGTTTAGGAGATATTATTACTTTCAAAATGCCATATAATGAAGATATTCTCGTAACACATCGAATAAATGAGGTTATTAATGAAAACGGGCAGTTAGTATATCGAACAAAAGGTGATGCAAACCCGATTCAAGACCCTTGGATCATTGAGAGAGATAGTATTGTTTCGGTATATAGCGGTGTTAAGCTTCCAATAGTAGGATATCTTTATAAAGAGATTCATAAGAGCTTTAGTATATTTTTATTATTAACTATTTTAGGGTTAATTCTTATATCATATGGGTTAAAGCTGATTAATAAAAAAGAGTAAAAACCTTCTCACTTTTGAAGCGGCTTTTTACTCTTTTAGTTCTAATTAGTATTAACTTTATTGAACATTTGTTTATTGATTCTTTGTCAATAATTGATTTGATTGAAACGAATTTTCTCGATTTGCCAACCTTCTACCTAATCGCATACTAGGAACCTCTACGAATCTCCAAGCAATATAAGCGATTGCTATAGAAAAGACAATTGTTAATATGAATACGACCCATAAAGGAAATACGTTATAGAAGAGATGAACAAAACTTAGTAGAACTAATGGGTGGTATAAGTATAAGCTAAACGAAATTTTTCCAACAAAATGAATAGGTTTATATATTAGTATTTTTTCAACCCTTGTCGACCCAATTGCTATTATAAAGAGACCAATTGCACCTAAGCCCATTCCATATTCTTGAGTAATTAACGAAAACTCTGTAAATACATGTAGTTTGGTTACCTCATATAGAACATACATAGCTAGGCCGGAAAAATTAAATAGTAATATAGAAAATAGAAAGAACATAATTTTATACTTTAGATTTAATTTTTGGAAGAAACTAACAAGTTCCAATCTATGTTTAGCCAAAAGAATACCCATAATAAAGATTGAAAGATAAGATAAAGTATCAATGTATGAGATATGAAATCCATTTGACTTTTCTATATTAAATACAATATCCAGTGCTTTCATACTAGTCAAAGCAAAACAAATTAGTATACTTATTTTCCAGTTAACACGTTTAATCAGTAGTACAATAAATGGAAAAACTAAAGCTATTCTTAGCTCATGAATTAGTGTCCAAATTACGCCATTAAATGCATCAGCATGTATATTTCCAATTAAGTAAATATGTTCAATAATTAATTTGCCTGTTAGATGAGATTTCCATTGGCTATCAATATACCCACTTATATTTCCAATATTTTTCGTTATAAATAGTTGAGATAAAATAATTGCAAGTGTAATTGAGAAAAGGTACGGAACATAGATTCTAAATAATCTTTTTACGAGAAATGAAGGATATTCTACTTTATTTTTTGTAAAGAAAGGTATTGATAAAACAAAGCCACTTAATACAAAAAATAACATTACTGCGCCATGGGCATTGGTTATACCAGTTGCCTTCAGCACTTTGTCGATCATTACCGATAGCGGTATTAATGAAATTGCGTGACTTACTAAAACACAAAAAGCCGCAATTCCACGAATCGAGTCTAATTGTTCAATTCGGTTTTTCATTGTAATCTCCCCTAAAATCAAATGGTTTCCTCAAATATATTCTTTACTGAGAATTCGCTTCCTCTTAAATTAAATTTTGTTAGAGATTTTTAATTTATTTTGAAGGTTTCAGATAAGAAAAATGGAATTAGATTAAGTAATTTCTAATATATTAAATTGTTAGTAGATTAATGGGTGAAAAGTAAATAAATTTATAATTTTTGTAAATATTTTAAAATTTAAATAATAATAGAGAAGGGGTGATTGACTTGTTCGTTATAAAGAATTATCATGTTTACATATAATATTTACATATGAAAAATGCACTAATTTAACTAGGTAATGGGAAAATTTTACTGTAGCGTTCTTTAATAAGAACGAAACTGTTGAAAGTAGGGAAAACATGGAAAACGAGTTAAGCGTAAAAAGGATATTTGAGCTTATTAAACAACGCATTTGGATATTAGTAATCTTTTCTATCTTCTTTTCTGCATTAGGGGGAGTTTATAGCTATTATTTTACAAAGACGCAATATGAAACATCTTCAAAACTAATCGTAAATGCAACTACTCCTGAGATGATGAATACTCTTTTAGTTATGATAAAAGAGCCAACATTATTAGAGGGTGTTGTTAGAGAACTTGATTTAAATATATCTCCAGAAGAATTAAGTAATAATATAACTCCTGAAAATGTATCTGGATCACAGCTTGTTGAAATAAAAGTTGTTAATACGGATCCTAGTTTAGCGGCGCAAATTGCGAATTCAACGGCTGATGTATTCGTAAGCCAAATTCCAAAAATTTTAGGATTTAAAGACTCGAAAATTTATTCATCTGCTCAAATAAATGAACAGCCTACAAATAATGATTATATAAAGAAAGCCCTACTTGGACTTGTAGTGGGGATCATTGCAGGTGTTGGTGTTATATTTTTACTAGACTTTTTCGACGATACAGTAAAATCTGAGGAGAACACTGAACTATTATTAGGTATACCAGTCTTTGGAACTATTTCAAAGTTTAATAAAAGAAATACAACTCTTGAGAAGAGCGAAATGATCAGACTTGAAGATAGGGGAGAAACATATGGGAATAATGAACAGAAAGTTATCTCACTTAACTAATTTAAATTTAGTAACAGCGACGTATAAAAATAGCAAAATATCAGAGGAATACCGAACGCTTCGTACTAATTTTCTTACTTCCATGGAGATGCAAGAAAACCAGGCTTTAATTGTAACTTCTCCGAGTCAGGGGGAGGGCAAGTCTACTACAGTTGCGAACTTTGCAATATCATTAGCTCAATTAGGTAAAAAGGTTCTTTTAATAGACGCGAATCTTAGAAGACCAACATTACATATATCTTTTAATACGAGTAATTTTGTAGGGCTGAGTAGTGTCCTATTAGGCAAAACAATTTTTGAGGAAGTAGTTGTAGAAACGGAGGTTAGTGGATTAAATTTATTGCCATGCGGACCAGTCCCATATAGTCCAGCCGATATATTAGGATTAGCAACATTGAAAAACTTAATTAATAAAGCGACCGAAGAATATGATGTGGTCTTAATTGATACTCCACCTGCACTTGAATATGCAGATACAAAAATTATAGCAAGTAATTGCGATGGACTAATACTAATTGCTCAGTGGGGCAAAACGAAAAATAAAGAAATAACATTTGCTCAAAAAAAATTATCAAATAGTATAAAAATATTAGGCGTAGTAATAAATGAAAAAAAATAATAAGGAATTAAAATTATTAATTGATAGTTTAATATAGTATATTGTTCGTTATAATGAACAAAAACTGACGATTAAAAGCTTATAGGTGATGTCTTCTAACCTTTATCAACGAAGGCACTCGGTTATGCTGTGGGTTGAATAAACCTTAGACGCCAGTCGTCGAAAGTGTAGTGTGAGGACAGGTTAGATGCCTACTTTTTTAATATCTTTAGCTATGTTGTTTTTCATAAACAGTATAGTTAAGGAATTTAAATTTTTACTCTGTTAATATATAGTGTTTTTTTACTAAAAATGAGCTTTAAGTTAGTATTCTGCAAGAAAGGGTATTTTATAGAAGTAAGTTATGTAGAAAAAGAATAGGCAAATCAACAATTTTTTTCAGTAAATATATCAAATACATAATTTATTCGAAGCTGACAAAAGGATAGAGGGGAAGGAAATGGCGTTATGACTTATAGACAGAGAGTTTCTTTTATTATTTTTGTAGATTCTTTTATTGTATTAACAACTGTTTTCTTTAGTCGATTTTTAGTAAACGCGACAATCGATGTAATTACAATTCCAATCGTCATTAGTTCAATTACATTATTAGTAAGCCATCATTTCTTTTCCTTTTTATTCAAGTTGTATAAGAAGGCGTGGGAGTACGCAAGTATAGGAGAATTAATTATTATTACAAAATCGATAACCTATTCAATTGTTTGTACGGCAATAGTGCAAGCGCTCCTGGTTAAAGATACGTATTTTCGTCTTTTATTTGTAACTTGGTTTTTACATATTTTGTTAATTGGTGGAGCGCGTTTGTATTGGAGAGTTTATCGAGATTTATCATATAAGAAGGCTGAGAATAAAAGACGCACGCTTATAGTTGGAGCCGGTGCAGCCGGAACAATGGTCGCAAAACAGTTAATAAAACATTCGGATTCAGAATTACTACCTGTTGCATTTATAGATGATAGTTTAAAAAAGCAAAATCTACATATTTTAGGTATTCCTGTTGTAGGTGGGGTTAACAGAATTGAATCTTTTGTTAAAGAATTAAACATAGACAATATAATAATTGCTATTCCTTCTCTTCATAGAAAAGAGCTAAATAAGATATTTCTGGAGTGTACAAAAACAAAAGCTAAAACACAAATTTTACCTATGTTAGAAGATCTGGTAACTGGTAAAGTATCCGTCAACCAATTCCGTGAAGTAAAAGTTGATGACCTTTTAGGACGAGAAGCAATTATTTTAGATATTGAGAGAATTTCAAGTTCAATAACAAATAATGTTGTACTAGTAACTGGAGCTGGTGGTTCAATTGGCTCTGAAATTTGTCGCCAAGTTTCAAGGTTCAAACCAAAAACGCTAGTACTACTTGGGCACGGTGAAAACAGTATTTATAATATTGAAATGGAATTGAAAGACCAATTTGGAACAGACCAGATTGATTTTGTTACAGAAATTGCTGATTTACAAGATGAAGCAAAAATGAAATCAGTCATGGAGAAATACAGTCCGAATGTTGTATATCATACTGCTGCACATAAACATGTACCTTTAATGGAGCGAAATCCCGAAGAAGCAGTTAAAAACAATATTATCGGAACGGTAAATGTTGCAAATGCGGCTAATCTATTTGGAGTTGAAACCTTTGTGATGATTTCGACTGACAAGGCTGTAAACCCGACAAGTGTGATGGGTGCATCGAAAAGACTTGCGGAAATGATGATTCAAAATATGAATAAAAATAGTATGACAAAATTTGTTGCGGTACGTTTTGGTAATGTATTAGGCAGTCGCGGAAGTGTTATTCCACTTTTCAAAAAGCAAATTGAAAAGGGTGGTCCTGTTACTGTAACTCATCCAGAAATGGTTAGATATTTTATGACGATTCCTGAAGCTTCAAGGCTAGTGATTCAAGCTGGAGCATTAGCGGAAGGTGGAGAAATATTTGTTCTCGACATGGGTGAGCCAGTAAAAATTGTGGATCTTGCTAAAAATTTAATTAAGCTATCAGGAAACACTGTAGAAGAAATCGGAATAGAATTTACAGGAATTAGACCTGGAGAAAAACTTTTTGAGGAACTCTTAAATGAAGAAGAAATTTACGAAAAGCAGGTACATCCTAAAATTTATATCGGTAAAACATCGAATTTATTAATCGATGAGATTAATGAAATAATGTTAACTTATTCTACATATGAAAAAGAGATTTTAAGAGTTAAATTGTTAGAAATTGCAAATAATCGAATGGAGCCAAAGGAATTGGTTCCAATTTCTTAGCTAAGTGAAGCGGGGGATCATTATTAAAATCCTATATATTACAACTTTAAGTAGAACGATTAATGCATTTTTAGTACCACATATTGAAAAGCTTATAAATGATGGAAACACTGTCGATTGTGCTTGCTCGATTGATATGGCAGTTAATCTAAAGCTTAAGAACATGGGAGTTAAGTTTTTTGACATACCTTTTAAAAGAAATCCGTTTCATCCAATAAATATAAAAGCTTTAATGGAGCTTATTAAAATTCAGGAGGAGTTTGAATATGACATTGTTCATGTTCATACTCCAATTGCTGCATTATACGGTAGACTCCTAAAAGTAAAATTTACTAATATAAAAACGATTTATACTGTACATGGTTTTCACTTTTACAAAGGGGCCCCAATTTTTAATTGGGGTCTTTACTATCCCATCGAAAGGCTTATGGGGAATTTCACTGATAAGATCATCACGATGAACTCTGAAGATTATGAAAGAGCTCAAAAATTTAAGGTGAAGGAAACATATAAGTTAAATGGAGTAGGTCTCGATTTAGATTTGTATAAACCCGATTTAGTAGAAAAGATTGAAATTAGAAGTAGATTAAATTTAGATAAAGATGATTTTGTAGTTCTAATGATTGCCGAAATTAATCAAAATAAAAATCATAAACAGGTGATTAGTGCGATTGAGATTCTTAAAATTAAAGGGATTAATATTAAATTAATTTGTGCGGGTGATGGACCATTACTTTCTAACTTAGAGAAAGAAATTACAGTAAGAGGATTAAAGGAAAATATTCAATTGTTGGGTTTTAGAAATGATATTAATGAACTTATTGCAGCATGCGATATAGGTATTCTTACTTCAATTAGGGAAGGGCTTCCAAGAAATATTATGGAATTAATGGCCTGTAAAAAGCCGGTCATTGGAACAAATATTCGTGGTGTGAGGGACTTAGTGATCGATTCAGTAAATGGATTTTTGGTTAACGTTAATGATTCTGAGGAAACTGCAAAAAAAATTGAAGTTTTGTTTAATAAAAGGGACTTGCTAAACGACATGGGCGTTAATGCGTACAAGTTTATCTTAGATTATCATGTGGAGCATGTTATAGAAGATCTTCTCGAAGTTTACGGGTAATAAAAAATACGATGTTATAGGTGTTCTTATGAAAAATACTATAAAGCTACAAAAAGATATTACCTTTAATGTACAACATATTTTTATTTTAATAATGATCCTATTTTTCGGTTTTACAACTTTAAGAATCGGTATGTTTGGAATTGGCGAAGCAATTTTATTACTTTTTTGCATCAATCAAATAATTAGTCAACAGGATATTTATATATCGACAGAAAAACATTTATTTACGATATTTTGGGTTTATTATATTGTAGTCATTATTATAGGCTACGCAGTAAATACATTTTTAGCAATCAATCCACAATTTATAAAATTTGACCTAATGTCTTATACCGTCATCTTATTTTTATGTTTTACTTTTGAATTGGCTTTTAAGAAAAGTAGTTTTTCAAATTTATATAAGTTACTCCGTTTTATTTATTTCGGAGGTATTAGTGTAATTGGATCCTTGTATTTTATTTATTTAAAAGGAATTTATAGCTTATTTGGATTTCCATTAACGTATGCAGGCTCAAGCATTTTTTCCCCATTTGCAAATGACTATCACCAGTTTGCGTATTTTGTAGCTCCTTTACCGTTTATTGGACTCTATATGGTTGGAAAAGAGAGCAATCTTTTTTATAAGATTGTAGCATTACTAGGAATAGTTTTATGTATAAAGATCGGGATGGCTACAACGTCTTCTACATTAGAATCGTCTTGGGTTATTACAACATTATTGTTTTGCGTGCTGAAGGTTTTAGAGGTTTTAAAAGGGTTAAATAAATCTAAGAGCATTATTATCGCATTCATTTGTTTCGTTATTTTAATGTTAATCATTAATTATGACAGCATAATATTATTTATTAATGATTTCTTTAAGGGAGATTCAAATGGCGAGAATAGGCTGGTTATATGGAGTAATGCTATAAAAGCTTGGAAGCACTCTCCTATCTTTGGGTTAGGGCCAGGATCATTTAGTGGGCAAGAGGTGTTTTTTGGCTATGAAGCGCATAATACGTTTCTACAAATATTAACACAAGGAGGTATTATGGGAGGGATTGCTTATATCCTCTTAGTAAAAAAGTTAACTAAAATGACATCCGTAAATGTTTATATTTTGTGTGCAGTAGTATCGTTAATTGCTTATGGATTAGGTATAAATGATTTACGAAGAACGGTTTTATGGTTTTATTTTATCTTGTTTTATTTTCTTAGTTTAAAAAGTAGGGGAGGTAAAAGTAATGGAGCCACCGTTATTAACCATAATCGTACCAGTATACAACGCTGAAAAAACAATTGTTCGTGCGATCAACAGCATTATAAAACAATCGTTCCAGGATTTTGAGTTAATTCTTATAAATGACGGTTCAAAAGATAATAGCCTACAAAGAATGAACGAGATAGCAATAAATGATTCGCGTATTAAGATTTATGATATACCTAATTCGGGTGTAAGTAATGCAAGAAACTATGGTCTTGAGCAGGCAAATGGAAGATATACTACATTTTTGGATGCTGATGATTACTATATTGAAAATGCATTTGATGAAATTTTAAGGGCTCTTGATGAAAAGAACCAACTAATCATATTTGGATATAATGTTGAGTCAAATCAAAAAAATTCCTTAATTAGAACCCCAAATAAAGAATCGGTCCAATTCTCGAATGAGAAGCAATTCAGAAGCTATGTAGTTACGTTAATACAGAATGAACTAATTAATGCACCGTGGAATAAGGTTTATTTAACTAGTTATTTAAATGAAAATAAAATTATGTTTGATCCGACTTTAAATATTGGTGAAGATTTAAAGTTTAATTTATCCGTTATACGCGATATAAAATATGCAAATATAATAAACAAGGCTTTAATAAACTATTGTGTACAAAAAGGTGAAGGACTTGTATCACGATTTAGAATAAATCGGTTTGATGTTAGATATAACATTATCAATGATATAAAGGAATTATTAACTTATTGGGAGTTATATTCTGAAAATAAACCCATGGTAGACCAAATGTTAATTAGGGATATCATGGGTTATTTTATGGACTTTTATAAGGCCAGCTGCAAGCTCTCATATAGTGAAAAGCTTGAACGAATTAGTGAGGTTATTAATCGAAATGAAATTAAAGAAGTAATGGTTAAAAATGAGATTAAGGATTTTGCTACCAGTCTAATAAAACTAATACTTAGAACTAATAATAGTATGTTTATATTGTTATCAGCAAAAATTTTTAATACAAGGCGAGCGATGAGATGAAAATTAGTATTATAGTAGCGGCATATAACGTTGAGAATTATATTGAAAAATGTCTTAAATCGATTATCGAACAAACATATAAACACCTTGAAATTATAGTAGTGAATGATGGTTCTACAGATCGTACACTTGAGGTCACTCAAGAGATATCAAAGACTGATGAAAGAATTGTAATTGTAAACAAGTCCAATGGGGGCCTTAGCTCTGCTAGGAATGCCGGGCTAGATTTAGTCACGGGAGATTATGTAGGCTTTGTGGATGGCGATGATTATATTGCAACTGATATGTACGAAGGCCTTTTAGAAGAAATGATTAAACATAAGTGCGAGATTGCTATGTGTGCTGTTTTAAGGGTTTATAACGATTATACTGTACCCGATAGTATCATGGATCACTTAGTAGTTTTAAACAAGATAGAAGCTTTGAGTGCTTTAATTGACGAAAAATATATTAAACATTACGCAGTTAATAAACTTTATAAAGCTTCTCTATTTAAAGATATAAGATATCCAGAAGGTAAGTTATACGAAGATATTTTTACAACTTATAAGCTATTTGCTCGTGCGAATCAATTAGTATACTCCAATAAAATAGGCTATTACTATATCCAAAGAGAAGGTAGTATTTTAAGGTCAAAATACAACGAAAGAAAATTAGATTGTATTCAAGCCTTTAGTGAGTTTAAATCCTATGTAGATCAAGAACTCCCAGAACTTAGTAGGAAATTATTATGGCGTTTAAATTTGTCTAAAATGAATTCATTGATGGATATGCTAAAATCCGAATCTCTTTATGGAAATTGTGAGTTTAATGAGATTGGTTCAAGACTTACAAAAGAGTTAAGGAAAAATAGCTTTTTTTTTATAGGAGGTACTAATATACCAACCATATTTAGAATTCTAGCTCCGCTTAGTTACGGGGGTTATCCGTTTATGAGAATGTTGTTTAAAACGACTATTGTTAAAAATTATGTTCATCAAAGATCATTAAAGCTGTTATAGGAGCGAAACTTTTTATGAAAAAAGTATTATTTGTAGTGGATAAGATGGTCTTAGGAGGAGCTGAGAAAGTATTAGTAGATATAATAAATAATCTTCCAAAAAATAAGTATGAAATAACCATTTTTGCACTATTTGATGGAGGTGAACTGAGTAACCATATACATAATGGTGTAAAAAGTATAAGTTGGTTTAATAAACAATATAAAGGAATATACCGGATCATTAAGTATATGGATCCTAAAAAAATATATACAGACAATATTAAAGAGGAATTTGATATCGAAATTTCCTTTAAAACGGGTATGCCAGAGAAGATAGTAGCTGCTTCGCCTAATAACAAATCACTAAAAATAGCTTGGATACACGGCGATATGACATATCAAAACTATGGACTTGAAAATCATAGATCAAAGAAGAGACAGTTAGACTGTTATTCAAAGTTTGACCGCATAGTGTGTGTTTCGGAAAAGTGTGTTGAAGGCTTTATGGATGTTATCGGAGACTTTAAAAAATTTAGTGTTATACATAATGGTGTAGATATAGATAATGTACGACTGTTAGCTAATGAACGAAAAGAATTAGATTATTCTTCCGATAAAGTTATTTTTTCTACTATTTCTAGACTTAATTATGAAAAAGGTATTGATCGATTAATTCTTGCTGTTGAAAAACTTGTTAAAGAAAAACTGACGGACTTCCATATTTATATAGTAGGTGGTGGAATCTTAAAAAATGACCTTCAAGATATGATTAATGAGAGAAGCTTAAATGACTATATTACGCTTCTTGGCGCAAAAAGTAATCCATTTAAGTATGTAAACGGAAGTGATGCATTTATATTATCTTCAAGAAGTGAAGCACTATGTATTTCAGTGATTGAATCGATGGCATTAGAGCTTCCTGTTATATCGACAAATTGTGGAGGAGTTACTGAAATAATTGGAGATTCCGAGTTTGGTATATTAGTAGAGAATAGCCAGGAGGGTATTTATCAAGGACTTAGGCAGTTTATTCAAAAAAAACTATTACTTAAAGAAATTTATACTAAAAAAAGTTCAGAAAGAAGCAAAGATTTTAGTTTGAATTCCATGATTTCTAAAATTGAGGTGCTATTTGAAAATGCCTAATAGACCATTAGTTAGTATCATAATTCCTATTTATAATTCTGAAAAGTTTCTTAATAATACAGTAGAGAGCGTTTTAAATCAGACATACGAAAATTTTGAATTAATATTAGTCAATGATGGCTCAACTGATACAAGTGCTCAAATATGTGATGCCTTCGCTAAGATTGATCATAGAATCCAAGTGCTTCACATCTCCAATAATGGACCTGGGAATGCAAGAAATCTTGGGATATCATTAGCGAAAGGAAACTATATACAATTTGTCGATAGTGACGATTCAATTGAATTTAATATGGTTGAGGAATTAGTAAAATGTATGACAAGGGAGAAGGTTGAAGTAGTAGTCTGTGGAATGAAGAATCTTGACTCGTCTAATCAAGCGACTATTAGCTCCCATCCTACAAAGCTCTCACTAGATAAAGAAATAAAAAATGATTTTGTTCATTTACTTAAATTAGGTCTTGCTTATTCACCAGTAAATAAGATGTATAGAAAGTCTATTATTGATGAGTATAACATCAAATTTAATCATGATTTATCAATTGGAGAAGATGCATTATTTAATATCAAATATTTTTCGAAATGCAGTAAAGTTTATATAAATGATAAGCCGCTATACATTTATCATCGAAGGATAGGGAGCTTAACGAAAAGGATTTTTCATGAAAAAGAAATGGCGCAAATTTTGTTATATCAAAAGCTGACCGAATTTTTAGAGAATGGATTGACAACCGATACGTTAAGGGAACTAAATGCTTACTATCTTATGGAATTTAGTTTTATCATTTATCAAAATAGCATTGGGATAAAAAGTATAGGTGATTTTTTTGCTAAAGTTAAAGATACTAAAAAGTTTATTAATCGCCCAGAATTTAAAGCAGTAGCTAAAAATAGTTATTACTATAGTTCTTTGCAGCGATTAATTCTATTGTTTTTAAATATGAAGTGTGAAACTTTACTCATGTTATTGTTATACTGCCATAACAGATTCTACAAAAAGCCATTACCTTTATAAAACGAGCAAAAAAATAAAATTGGAGGTAAAAATTTAGATGCCACTTATTTCGGTAATAATCCCAGTGTATAATGTTGAAAAATATATAAGTACTTGTTTAGATTCAGTCCTAACACAATCGATGATTGATTTTGAAGTATTGCTCATTAATGATGGCTCAACAGATGGATCAGCAGATATTTGTGACGAGTATTCAAATAAAGATAAAAGAGTAAAAGTCTATCATAAAAAGAATTCTGGACCTAGTAGTGCTAGAAATTTTGGAATTCAAAAAGCTTCTGGGGAATATATAATGTTTATTGACGCCGACGATTATATAGAGCAAGATACTTTTAAAATAGTAAATTTTGAAGCAGAAAGATTTGGTGCAGATATAGTAGTGTTTCCTATATTTGAAAAAAAGGGAGAAGTCATTCAAATATATAATATTGCTGAGAGCCATTTTGATGACAAAGAAAGTAAAAAAGGTTTCTTAAAAGAAGTTTGGCTAAAATCTGGTTTATTAGCTTCACCAGTTAATAAAATATATAAAGCAGAGGTTATTAAAAATAATAATATTTTATTCAATGAGGAGTATTGTATAGCAGAGGATTATTTATTCAACATGGAATATATCGATGCTGCTAGTAGGGGCCTTAGTATAAAAACGCCTTTGTATTATTATGTTAGACATAATAATAGTATCTCAACTAAAGTATTTTATAATAAATTTGATATTGCATTAGCCGTGTATAGAGAGTCTTTAAGATTATTGAGCAAGTATAGTATTAAAGAGGTAGAGTATATAAACAAAATTCATACAGAATTTGCTACAGGTTTAATTCGTGCTATGTATGAAGCAACTAGAC
The DNA here is from genome assembly GCF_004138285.1 of Gottfriedia acidiceleris. GTDB lineage: Bacteria > Bacillota > Bacilli > Bacillales > Bacillaceae_G > Gottfriedia > Gottfriedia acidiceleris_A. The sequence goes on from NZ_SCFN01000005.1 coordinate 281,170, forward strand.
GAGGGTATAAAAGGAACTTTTTTAAAAAGCTAAAAGAAATTAAAAAGTGCATGACTAGTAAAGAAACTAGGGCACTTTTTACAGGTTCTCTAGATTTTTCTACTTTCAACAATTTCGTTATTTTTTGTTTAAGATATAAACAGAGTTTTATATTTTATTTAGTGTTTAAACTAAAAAACCTATTTTTTGAGTAAACCTTATTATTATAGAAACCTTAGATTTCCGTACCAAATAATGGAGCGGATTTTTTATTTTGTTCTATTTAAAAATCAACCTTAGAAAAGGACTCCAAGCTAGAATTTAGACTAGTAGATCTAAAAATTGTTTTGTTTTAGTATACTTGAACATTTTTTACTGAGTATTTTTAGTAAGTGAGGGGTATTTTTGATTTCAATTAATCTAACACAAGAGCAACTATTTAAGATTATGGAGAATATTTTTAAAAAGGGTAATGAATCAAATAATTTGGAAACAAAGGATGCAGTAAATGAAATAAAGCAAAGCATACTCACTGTCTGTGCTACAAGTTCTGGAAACAAAAAATAAATTATTCATTATAGGAGATAAGGAATATGAAAAGAGTAATCGATTTAATTAGTTCACTAACTCTATTAATCTTATTATTTCCAATTTTAGTTTTAGTAGCCATTGCAATAAGGTTAAAAATGGGCTCACCTATATTATTTACCCAACAAAGACCTGGCCTATATGGAAAGCCATTTTCTCTTTATAAATTTCGCACAATGAGTAATTTATATGATGAGCAAGGTAATTTACTTTCAGACGACAAAAGATTATCAGGCCTTGGAAAGTTTTTAAGGAAATATAGTTTAGATGAGTTTCCCCAGTTATTAAATATTATAAAAGGGGATATGAGTCTAGTTGGACCAAGACCATTCTTAATGGAGTATTTATCTCTTTATACAAAAGATCAGATGTTGAGACATAATGTTAAACCTGGAATAACAGGTTGGGCTCAAGTGAATGGCAGAAATGAAATTACATGGGAGGAGAAATTTAAATTGGATATTTGGTATGTAAAAAATCAAAATACGATTCTAGATTTGAAAATTCTCTTCTTAACTTTTTTTAAGGTCATTAAAAGGGAAGGTATTAGTCAGCATGGCCATGTAACGATGGAAAAATTTAAAGGCTCAAACGAAGTAATGTAGTATGAAGATAATTATATTGGGAAATGGTGGCCATAGTAAAGTCGTTCAAGAAATGGTTAATTCACTAAAAATCCATAAAATTATTGCCATTTTAGATGATAAGTATGAATTTGAAAAACAAGAAAACGGAATGATTTATGCACCGTTTTCTTCGATTAATAGGCTAATGAGTAACGACACTAGAGCTATCATTGCGGTAGGTGACAATTCTTCCAGAAAAAAAATTGTTAGTACATTAAAACTACGAGATGATCAATATATTTCAATTTCTCATCCAACCGCAGTTATAAGTAAGACAGCCATTATTGGAAATGGTACTGTTGTAATGCCAAAATCAGTTATTAATGCAGAAGCTATAATTGGTAATCACTGTATTATTAATACCGGCTCAATTGTAGAGCATGACAACATTATTGGTGACTATTCTCATATTTCGCCAAATTCAACATTAACAGGTAACGTTTCATTAGGTGAAGGTGTTCATATTGGTGCATCAGCAACATTAATTCCTGGAGTTACCATTGGAGAATGGTCCGTAGTTGGGGCCGGATCGACAGTTATTAAAAATATCCCTTCATACAGTAAAGCTGTTGGAACACCAACAAGAATTATTAATAAAGGTTAAGAGAGAAAATTTTTAAAAAGGGGGTAATTTTGTGACAGCAACTAGAATTTATTTATCACCACCTCATATGAGTGGGAATGAACAAAAATATATACAGGAAGCATTTGATTCGAATTGGATTGCACCTCTTGGACCTAATGTGGATGCATTTGAAAGAGAGATAGCGTCTTATGTAGGAGCTAGTGAAGCGATGGTCGTAAGTTCGGGTACGGCAGCGATTCATTTGGCTCTTTCTTTATTAAACGTAACAAGAGGAGATAATGTATTTTGTTCAAGTCTAACTTTTATTGCAAGTGCAAATCCAATTCTTTACCAAGGGGCGGAGCCGGTCTTTATCGATTCCGAACCAGAAACATGGAATATGTCACCGAAAGCCCTTGAAAAAGCATTACGTGATGCATACATAGAGAACAAACTTCCGAAAGCAGTAATTGTTGTAAATTTATACGGCCAAAGCGCAAAGATGGATGAAATTGTCTCTTTATGTAATCAGTATGAAGTTCCAATTGTTGAAGATGCAGCTGAATCACTAGGTTCTACGTATAAAGGGAGAGCAAGTGGTACATTTGGAAATTTTGGAATTTATTCTTTTAATGGAAACAAAATTATTACAACCTCTGGTGGTGGAGCCTTAGTATCAGATAATAAAGAGCTGATACAGAAGGCACGTTTTTTAGCTACACAAGCCCGTGATCCAGCCCCATACTATCAACATTCTGAGAGTGGATTTAATTATCGAATGAGTAATCTACTTGCAGGAGTCGGAAGGGCGCAACTCCAAGTGTTAGATGACAGAGTTAATACTAGAAGACAAATATTCAAACGATATTATGAGGAACTGGCTCATATACCCGGGATTAGTTTTATGCCTGAGTTAGCAAATACGCAAAGTAACCGTTGGCTAACTACATTGACAATTAATGAAAAGGAAACAGGAATTTCCTCTAAAACATTAATTGAAATACTAAATACTAACAATATCGAATCGCGCCATGTTTGGAAACCACTTCATTTACAACCGATCTTTAAGAATGCCAAATATTACTCCCACACAAAGCATGAACATATAGCTGAACAATTATTTGAAAAAGGTATGTGTCTTCCATCTGGATCAAGTCTATCAGATGAGGAACAAAACAGGATCATCAGTTGTCTCAAGCAAAATATTGATAAGAACATAAATAAACTAAGTAAGAAATAACGGAATTAAAGAGGTGAAAGATAGTGATTGGGAGAAATATTCATAAAATCCGTAAAAAGAGAGGGCTTACTTTAACTCAATTAGCTGAACAGGCCAATATATCTAAATCTTACTTAAGTAATATTGAACGTGAAATTAATGACAACCCTTCAATTCATGTAATGGAAAAAATCTCGACGGTATTAGGGGTAGAGTTGAAAAATTTGTTAAATGAAAAATCTGAAACCTCACTCTCTCCAGAAAGTGAATGGCTTGAATTAGCCAAGGAGTTAAAAGAATCTGGAATTGAACTTGATGAACTTCGTGAATATAAAACGGTTTTTGAATTTGTGAAGTGGAAAAATACAAAGATTAATTTTTAGAAAGAGACAATTTTTTCTAACTATTAATCCACGAAAGAAAAGGTGTGAATGAATTGGTAGATACTACGAAAAAATTACTTCTCTTATTTGACAAAGGGGAAAAGAAAAAATTACTTCTATTATTTTTTATGATGATAATTGCTGCACTTTTTGAAACTTTTGGAATAGGAGTTATCGTACCTTTCGTAGGAATTGTAACAAACCCTTCCATTATTAAAGAACATTCTAGCATCAATTTTTTATATAAATTGTTTAATTTCCAATCTACAACATCTTTCTTAATATTTTCGGTATGTATATTACTTATTATTTTTATTGTGAAAAATTTATATATCCTTCTTTTCCAATATGCACAAAATCGAGTTATTTTAAATCAACAAGTAAAACTATCGAGGAGATTATTTAAGGAGTATTTATCTAAGCCATACATATTCCATCTTCAAAGAAATACCTCAGATTTACTTCGAAATGTAAATATAGAAGTGCAGAATCTATTTCAAGGAATTATAATGTCAGCATTTTTATTATTAACGGAACTGCTTGTTATTGCTAGTATAATAGGATTGCTACTTTATACAAACACACTTTCAACCCTTGTGGCTTCTATTTTATTAGGGGGAAGCGTGTATTTATTTTTTAAAGTTTTTCGAAAAAAAGTGAACGAACTTGGAAAAGAGCAACAGGCTGTTAACGGAACAATGATCAAATGGGTTAATCAAGGTTTAGGAGCGAGCAAGGAAGTAAAGGTTTCAGGCAAAGAAAGCTTTTTTGTTAATGCCTATACAAGTAAAAGCCAAATTAATGCAAATATCAAACGGTATAGAATAATGTTAGAACAATCTCCTCGTCTTTTTATTGAAACTATTTTAGTAATGATTGTACTAGTAATGGTTCTAATCATTATTTTACAAGGTAAAAATACATCCAACATAGTATCTACAATGGCACTGTTTGCCATGGCGGCGTTTCGATTAATGCCTTCAATTAATCGTGTTATGGCAGCAATAACAAGCATTCGCTTTAGTAAGCCTTCTTTATCTGTAGTTTACGAGGATTTATTTACTAATAATGAAACTTACCCAACTCAAATAAATGGTGAATCTGAATCACATATAAATTCAAATAAAGCATTTACAGATTCTATTGAGTTAATGAATGTATCATTTCGTTATCCAAATCAACAGGAGTATTCTTTAAAAGATATATCATTATCGATCCCAATAGGACAATCTGTAGCATTCATTGGTGAGTCGGGTGCAGGTAAAACGACGCTAGTAGATATGATTTTGGGGTTATTCGAACCAGAAAAAGGCAGTATTTTAGTTGATGGTAAAAATATAGTTGAATTGAAATCTGTATGGCAAAAGAAGATTGGTTATATCCCACAAACAATATTCTTAACAGATGATTCGATTAGAGAAAATGTAGCATTTGGAATTCCAAAAGATCAGATTGATGATCATGCAGTTTGGAAAGCATTAGAGCAAGCTCAGTTAAAAGGTTTCGTTAATAGTTTACCAAGTGGATTGGATACTCCAGTAGGAGAACGCGGAATCAGGCTTTCAGGAGGGCAACGTCAACGGATTGGAATTGCTAGAGCTCTATATCATAATCCAGAAATTATATTTATGGATGAAGCAACTTCAGCATTAGATACTGACACCGAAAAAGATATCATGACTGCAATTGATGGTTTAAAAGGGGAAAAGACTTTAATTATAATTGCACACCGATTAAGTACAATTAAAAATTGCGATACAGTTTTTAAAATAAGTAAAGGTAGATTAGTATCAATAGAGAATAAGCTTGGAATGTCAGTGATATAGGTTTGTACATTAAATAAAGAGATTGTGGGGTAAAAAATGAAGAGACAAATTAATGAAACTCTAAGAGACATAATTTCGATTTATTATAAAAAGAAATTTTGGAGAAGGTTGATTTCAAATATTAAAAATGACAATGCCAGATCTGGTGAATTAAATCGTAATAAGAAAAATATTCCATATGTTAATAAACCAGGTATTGCATTTTCATTTGACGATAGTTTTAGAGTAAACGATTGGTATGAATACGGAAAAGATATGTTTGGACATTATGATGTGAAGGTAACTTTTAATATTAATGCGTTTCATCATCATGAAGGTGAAAGGGAGCATACACAAGAGGAAATAGATCGAATAATTGAGTTACAAGCAATGGGACACGAAATAGCCCATCATGGTTTCAGACATCAAAATGCTGCTAATTACGTGAATGAAAATGGATTAAGTACATGGATTGATAATGAAATAAAAGCTTTATTTAATTGGGTTGAAAATCAAACCCATTCAAAAACGAAAGAAAAATTAAAAAAACCTGTATCCTTTGCTTTTCCATTTTCCAGTTACACTGAAAATATTATTTTAGAAATTTCTCCCAAATACTTTAAATGTGTTAGAGGAGAATTAAACAGTACTAATCTAGTTTCATTTAATCATACGGGATTTGTTCCATCGATTTGTATAGACCAAGTAAAATTAGATGACGTAAGTTCAATTAAAAAGATTCTTAAAATAGCAAAAGATGCTGGAAAGAATGTCATCTTTATGTGTCATTCAATCTTACCAAATGATGTAGACTGGAATGACTTTGGTTGGGGTAAAAAATCGGAGGAAAGTGGGAAATGGAGAATATCGACCGATACAATGAAATCGATTATTGAAGAGGCTAAAAAGCTCAACTTAGAGTTTTATACAACAGCAGAAATTGGGGGCGTAGCTACTTTTATTGATCGAAATATGGAAAAAGCGGTACGGGAAAAAATGGAAAACCCATTTGAACAGTGGATACGGATTTCAAAGCTAAGTAATATTACAGAACTAGATTTAAGTGGAAGAAATATTAGTAACTTAGATGGAATTCAATATTTTATGAATTTGGAAATGGTTAATCTAAGTAATAATAATATTTCTGATTTTAGACTTTTAGATAAACTCCCAAAATTAAACAAACTAGATATTAGTAATAATCCAGTAAACCAAGAGCATTATTATTCAAAAAGAATTGCGAAACGGTAATAAAAAATAGTAGTTAAATGCGAGAGGTGAATGATTGTGAAGCTCAATGAAGCACTATGTAAAAATAGATTTACATATTTTTTTATTTACCATATAAGCCGAACTAAAACGAAACTACTTAATCATGTGTTACCTAGAAGCATTTTTAACCTAAATAAATTCTCTCGAGTGATCAGACTAAATAAAAATAGCCAATATGAGCAATTGAAATCAATAAAAAATAAACATAACGGACAGAGATGTTTTATTGTAGCAACTGGCCCTAGCTTAACTACTGCGGACCTTGAGCTATTAAAAGAGGAAGTAACGCTAAGTATGAATTCAATCTGCTTAGTGTTCGATGAGACAGACTGGAGACCAACATACTATGGTATACAGGATGTAGGTGTATTTAATCTATTGCAACCTTCTATTGAAAAGTATGATTTACAACATAAATTTATAAGTAATTCAATTTCGAAACAAAAGCAGATATCGAAAGGATATTTTGTTTTTCCACTAAATTTATTAAATCACATGATCTTTCATAAAAAATATAAAACAAAATTTAGTGATGACGCTTATAAGGTAATATACGATGGATATTCTATTACATATTCAATGATCCAATTAGCAGTCTATATGGGATTTAGTGAAATCTATTTGTTAGGTGTAGATTGTAACTATTCTCTTAATAGTCCACAACATTTTAAGGACTATGGATATAAAGAAACCTCGTCTGAAGCAGTTATTAGAATGATTAGTGCATATAAAGAAGCAAAGAAATTTGCAGAACGTAATCAAATCAAAATCTACAATGCTACAAGAGGGGGAATGCTTGAGGTGTTTGAAAGGGTAAACCTAGATGATATTCTAAATAAGAATGATAACCAACAATTATTAAGTAAAAGGACCATTTAGTTAAAAGTTGGAGCATTAAAATTTAGATTTTAAGTATAGAGTTGAATTCAGAATATTCTATCTTTAGTAATTGACACTACTATAAATAAGTGATAATTTAACTTTACCTATTGTTCTTTATTATGAACAAACTAGTTTTATTATTAACTTTTGTGAATAATTAGCAAACTTTTTATATCATTTTGTTCGTTATAAGAAACGTTCATTCAGGAAATTAGGAGGAGAATTCTATGAAAATAATTGGAGTTATTCCGGCTAGATTTAATTCATCAAGATTTAAAGGTAAACCTTTAGCTGATATATGTGGGAAACCAATGATTTGGTGGGTTCATCAACAAGTAAAAAAGGTAGAGGAACTTAGTGAGGTTTATGTAGCGACAGATGATATAAGGATTCAATCTGTTTGCGAGGGATATGGCATTAAAACAGTTATGACATCTGAGAGTCATAAAACACATTTAGATCGACTTTATGAAGTCTCTACTAAAGTAGATGCTGACTTTTATGTAAATGTAAATGGAGACGAACCATTAATTGATTCCCAAGCCATATCTAAAATATTGCCGAAAGATGTTGATCCAAGTTCAATTTATGTAGCTAATCTTATGACGGTATTAAAGAATCCGTTGGAAGCTGTCGACTTTTCGAAAATAAAGGTTACAACAGATATATTCGGATATGGACTTTATATGGCTAGAAGCCCAATTCCATATCCAAAAGGTACTTATGAATTTAATTTTAAAAAATTTGTCGGCGTTCAATGTTTTACTAAAAGTGCTTTAGAGTTTTGTTATAACGCTAAAAGGGGACCTATTGAAGAAGCGGAAGATATCGATGAATTTAGATTTTTAGAAAACGGACAAAAAATCAAATTTATCGAGGCTGAAGTTACTACATTATCCGTTGATACTCCTAAGGATCTAGATAAAGTGAGATTGATTATTAAAAATCGATTGGAATGCGTGGTGTAAATATGAATAATATTAGTTTACTCGACTGTACATTACGCGACGGTGGTTATATTAATAATTGGAATTTTGGGCAAAGGAGCATCAAGAAAATAATTGAAAAATTATCGAAATCAAATATTGATATTATAGAATGCGGTTTTGTCAGAGATGTTGATTTCGATAATAATAAGTCAATTTTTAACGATGTTGAAAGGATTAAAGAATTTATAAGCCCAAAGAATAAAAACATTACCTATGTAGGAATGATTGATCAACCTTATATTTCAATCGATAAAATTAAGGATAATGATGGTACATCCATAGACGGTTTTCGAATAACATTTCATGAAAATGAAAAAGAAATTGAAGAAGCCTTAGCTTATGGACAAATGTTAATGGATAAAGGATACAAAGTTTTTATACAACCAGTTGGTACTACTAGCTATTCAGATGAAAAGCTCCTAGAGTTAATTAAAAAAGTAAATAAGTTAAAGCCATTTGCATTTTATTTAGTCGATACACTTGGCATTATGTATAAAAATAATTTGTTAAGAATGTACCACCTAATTGATCATAATTTAAATGAATCAATTAGTATTGGATTTCATTCACATAATAATCTCCAATTATCATTTTCAAATGCTCAGGAACTTCTATCACTCCATACAAAGCGAAATATTATTATTGATTCCTCAGTATTTGGAATGGGAAGAGGAGCGGGCAACCTATGTACTGAACTTGTTACTCAATATATTAATGAAAATATAGAGAAAAAGTACAATGTTGTGCCTTTACTGGAAATTGTTGACGAGTATTTAAGTAAGTTTTCAACTGAATCTAATTGGGGGTACTCGGTCCCATACTATATCGCAGCTATAAACAATTGCCATCCGAATTATGCTTCATTCTTAATAAACAAACAAACTATTTCAGTAAAATCTATTAATACAATTTTAAAACAGCTCCCAATTAAGAAAAGGGATATTTACGATGAGTTATATATAGAAGACTTATATATTAATCATCAAATTCATTTGGTTGACGATTCAGAAGATCTAGAAGCCTTAGCTGAAAGAATATCCAATAAAAAGATACTAATAATCGCTCCAGGTAAATCCATTGAAACAGAAGGAGATGAGATTTCCAACTTTATTAAAAATCAAAGCCCTTACGTTTTTAGTGTGAATTTTATGCCAAAGCAATATCAAATTGATGCGATATTTATGAGTAATATCAAAAGATTCAATAGTATGTTGGATTCGATCAAAGAGATAAAAAATTCTACCTCAATTATAACTACTTCAAATATTCCTAATACACTAGAATCCGATTCACTTATAGTCAATTACTCTGACTTACTCGTAGACAAAGTAACAATATCTGATAATGCTGGTTTAATGTTATTAAATCTATTAAATCGTTTGTCGATAGATACAGTCTATCTTGCTGGCTTTGATGGTTTTACTCTAGATAAAATGACAAATTATTTCTCTACTGATTTGATTAACAATATAGAGATGGAAGAGCTTGTAAAGAAAAACGAAGATATGAAAAAGCAATTGTCGTTACTTGAGAAAACAATGAAAATAAACTTTGTAACGACCACTATGTATTGTGATAATAACCTACTTAGTAAGGCTTAATCTTTAAATAACTGGAGGTAAAATGAAATATTCTACTGTTATATTTGACTTAGATGGAACATTACTAGACACCTCAGAAGGAATTATGGTAGGCGCTAGTTATACAGCAAATAAGATGGGTGGACCAAACTTAACTTTAGATCAACAAAAAAGCTTTATTGGCCCATCACCTTTTTACTCCTTTATTCGAGAATGTGGTTATAATGAAAGCGAAGCAAGAGAAGCTGTAGAAATTTATAGGGAAAGATATAAGGAAAAAGGTCAATTTGAAGCAAAACACTATGAATTTATTCATGAACTACTAGCTACATTAAAGGAGAAAGAGTATAAAACGGCAGTAGCTACTCTTAAAAGGGACGATTTAGCAAAGGAAATCTTATTAAATTTTGAGTTAAAGTCATACTTTGATTCGATTAATGGGATTGATGAGATGGATACGCTTAGTAAAGCGGACATCATTCAAATGTGTCTAACAGATTTGCAACAGAATGATTTATCAGAAGTTGTTTTAATAGGTGACAGCATACATGATGCAGTTGGAGCTGAACACGCCGGGGTTGATTTTATAGCTGTAACGTATGGGTACGGTTTTAAAAATAAGGAAGAAGTTGTAAAAAGTAAAAATGTTTTTATAGCGGAAAATGTCAAAGATATTATGAAATTTCTAGATTTATAGGTTTATTTTGTAATCTATTACAATTCTTGAGATGAAGGTTCAATTTTCTAATATGCTGTAATAATTAAAAATCCAACCAAGTTTTGTTCTTAATCAAGAATAACTTATTAGTAATAATGAGGAGTTCTTATTTATGAACTTATAATGAAAAAGGAGAAGTAATTGTGACGTGGAAAAAGATCCTTTTAAGATTAGGTTTAACATTAATGGGTTTAGTAGTAGTGGCTGGTTTGACTGTTTTGTTCATTTATCATCAAGTTGAAAGTACGGGTAAAGTAATTTATCAACCGATTAAAAAAACAACTAGAAGGCCCGAGCCAGTAAATGTCGTTAAAAAAGATCCACTTTCTATTTTATTACTAGGTGTTGATAAACGGGAAGGTGATAGAGGGCGGTCTGACTCATTGATGGTATTAACCGTTAATCCAAATACTAATACAACGAAAATTATTAGTATTCCTCGAGATACCCGTACATTAATAGTTGGAAAAAATAAAGTAGATAAAATTAATCATGCCTATGCCTTTGGTGGAGTACAAATGTCAATTAATACAGTGGAAAAATTCTTAAATATTCCCATAGACTATTATATGGAAGTAAATATGGAAGGTTTTAAGGATGTTGTAGATGCAATTGGCGGTGTAAAGGTTGATAACGGATTGGATTTTTGGAATGATGGAGTTCATTTCAAAAAGGGATCTATTTCACTTGATGGGCAAGATGCGCTTAGCTTTACACGTATGCGCCACGATGACCCTAGAGGTGACTTTGGTAGGGAAGAAAGACAAAGACAAATTATTGAAGCTGTTATCCACCAAGGTGCAAGAATTGAAAATTTAATTGCTTATAATGATATTTTAAAATCGATTCAAAATAATTTGGTAACAAATTTTACATTACAAGAAATGTATAAAATTCAAAAAGACTACCGTCAAGCAGGTGGGAATGTTGAACAAGAACAGTTGCAGGGAAGCGGAGAAATGATTAAAGGGATTTACTATTACCAAGTCCCTGAAAAGAACCGCCTAGCACTCTCAAGTGAATTACGTGCACAACTTGAATTAGAGTAAAGGTTAGATTAGAAAAAAAGCGGGATCATTTGATCTCGCTTTTTTTGGCTTGTCCAATTCATATATTAGTTGAAAATATTATTTTGAACGAAAGGAAGTAAGACTTTTGGAACAGTGATTTTATTGACAGCATTACCAGTTAAAGTGTTATTTATTATGGAGACATTTGTTGGCGGAGTAGTGTTTTGGTCTAACTCAATTGCCGCGCCGGTGTGCCATGCATCACCTTTATCTGTAGTGTAAGAAATGAGGTTCCCAGAAATAATTAATCCTGATAATGAGCCTTTTTTTCCACTCGCTGTTTGGTAAATACCATTTTTACCAGAGGAAATCGAGTTATTTGTAATATTTATGTTTGTCATAGGCCCATCTTGAACAATTATTGAAACACCTGAAACCCCGGTAAAAGTATTTTGATCTACTGTTACATTTTTTGTAGTTCCTTTAATATTTATTCCAAAAGAGTTAATCTTTTTAAACGTATTACCTTGAATGGTGAGTCCATCTACTTTTAAAACATCGTATACATTATAATCTGTGACAATTCCGGTATCAAAATTCGTAAACGTATTATCAATGAAGGAAGTATTTTTTATATCCGTCACGGATGCAAAAGTATAAACAGCTGCACCAGTACCATTTCCAGTAAATTCATTTCTCATAAATTTTGTATCCTCTGAGCCCGCCACGATTGTAACTGCATTTTGGTTTGTAGAAACGACATTATCATAAACTTGAGTATTTACAGAATTGATTCCCCAAGTACCTTCTACCCTAAAGCCTTCCTCTGTATGAATTGTATTATTGTAAATTTCTAGATCCTTGTTTTTTATCCAAATAAAAAATTGTTCAACATTTATATTATTATCATGAATTTTTGCGCCATTTGTTTCCATTACTAAAAATCCACCAGTAGTACAATTAACTGTATTATTGTTGAATTCTACATGATTAAAATAGTTATTATCATTCTTTCCACCTTCAAGCTGAATACAGTATGATCCATCGGCTGCATTAGAGGTAAAAGTATTATTGTATATTTTTGCATCATCAAAATTCATTTCTTCCCACGGTTCAAAGTGTAATGCGGGACGTCCTATTGTGCTTGTACTAATATTATTGAAGATTTTTAAATGATTTGCTTGTTCAACTACTATATTTGAACGACCATTATTTTCTAGAATATTATTAGAAATTGTCACATCGTCACTAGCAAGTGTTGAGCCAGATATAGAGACTCCGTCACCGACAGCATTTATTAATCGGTTGTTATCTATTACGATTCGATCCGCATCATATGCAAAAATACAATGCATATGCTCAATACCATCCAGGTGTTTTATTGCATTTCCATCACACGTAATATTTTGTATTTTTGTATCATTAGCCATTGTAATGACGCGATAATAACCAGAACCACTTGAATCGGACAATTTTAAAGTAACTGTATCACGGTTCTCACCAACAATGTTTACAAATGGTTTTAAGAAGATTGGATTCAAGCTATAAGTACCTGAGGGAACAAAAACAGTACCCCCACCTCTTGAGCCAAGATAATCAATTGCTGATTGAAAAGCGGCAGTGTCATCTGTAGTACCGTTACCAACTGCACCGAAATTTTTAACATTAACTTGTCCAGTCAGAGCTGAGACGTTTACTAGAATTGACTGAGTTAAGCCGCCAAAACTAGCGCTGATTGTAGCTGACCCTGCATTAGTAGTCGTTATAACACCTGAAGTGTTGACGGTTGCCACGTTTTGGTTAGAAGAAGAAAATACACTTTGAGAGGTCACATTAACTACTGATTGATCTGAATAGTTTGCTTGAACGACGAGTGTTTTAGATTGGTTTGTCGTTAGATCAAGACTACTTGGAACGATAGTTAAGGATACTAACGTCTTGATAGGAGGAACAGTAGTATTAACTGTAATGGTAGTAGTCGCAACTACTCCATTCAGACTTGCCGTTAAAGTCGTTGTGCCATTACTTTTAGACTTTATTAAACCCGAACTACTAATTGATGCTACTAATTTGTTTGAGACTGTATATTTAACTGAGTTTGTAACGTCTTTTTTTGTTTGATTTGAATAGGTAGCTGTTACTTTAACTTGTTGGGTTTGATTAATTTTTGTAAATGCGTAGTTTGATGAATTAAATGATAGAGACTTAAGACTAACTACGTTTGCTTGTTGTGTTTTTGCGGTTCCTGAAGTCAATTTCTGTGGATTTTTAATTGCAACAACATTTCCTATTACTATAGCAAGCAATAATATTGCGCTAATAAACAGAAATAAAGTTTTTTTCAAGAATTTAACATCTCCAATTACTTTTGATTTATGTAATATATTATGGTCTTAATCTATTATGGTGATAGTAGATTAGTGGAAATTAATACATAGTTATATCTTAATTAGCTGTTGCTATTCTTTTAAAGAAACCATATTAATAGGATTAGCAGATTAATAGTAGTTTATTCAATTTCAATGATTTTTTTTGGAACTAGATAACTATTTTTAAAGATTAATATAAACGTTGTAAATTACAATAATAGATAAGAGGTATAAAGCGATCTACTATTATTTAGTGCCAAAAGAAAATCGTTTAGCACTTTCAAATGAAATGCGGGAACAGTTAGGATTAACACAAATAAACATCAGTTATCAGTTGAAAAATTAAGCACCCGATCTGTTTTTTTAGTTTAAAACTATACAGATCGGGTGCTTTTTTTGTTCGGACTGACCCATCCACTATTAAATATTTGTATAGAATGTATAGCTAAGTCCTCTCGCTAGTCCTTGGTGATTTCTACAAATTTCTACATTTTGAAATTCACAGGTAAACCTGCAGATTACAAAAGACCTAGTATTTAATACTGACTTTTCCATTAAAATATGAAAAAAAATAGAGAATGAACAGTATTTACGTTTAAACTTTTTTGTATTTTATATGTAAAAAGTACTAATAAATAGAGTGGTAGATAGTAAAGTTCTGTTTTGACAACAAAAAATAACAAATAAATACAACATTCATTAAAAAATGACTAAGAAAAACAATAATTACGTCGTTTTTTGTCAAAATAACACTTTTCATAAGGATTCAACTCAATTGTTAGATTATTTAGTCTTTTGTATAGTTAAATTGTATACGTTCTCACTGGAGAACAAAATACAATCTAAATACAATTTAGGGAGAGAGAAAGAAATGAAAAAGGTTAAGAGTAAAGTTGTAATTGGTATCGTATCTGCTGGTTTAGTTATTTCTGGAGGAATTGCATTCGCAAGTACTAATGCTGGTGAGTTATTAACGAACTGGGCTAATACGAAAACTTCTGATGCAAAATCAGAGCTTTCTACATCATATAATTCAAAATATAATTCTTCAGTTGCAGATATGAAAACTAATGTAAATAATTACAAAGTTGATGCTGCAAACACTATCGAATCAGTAGGAGACGCTCAAACAAAATTGGCAAATCAACAAATTAGTGCAGCATTAGATGAGCATATTGCTGCTATTACTGAAGCTATGGCAGCTTTAAATATGAGTATTCCTACTGACTTTGCTAACTATGTTTCAACAACAGACGGCAAAACAACTTCTGATTTAAATGCATTATCAGATACGCTAAACAGTAGCTTTAACACTCAGCTTTCAGCAGTTGCTAAAAGCGCAGATACAAAACTTCAATCTAATTTAAATTCTTCTCGCACAGCAGCTATTAACACATTAACGCAAAAAATTAATGATGCTAAAACTGAAATCGCTACTTTAATTAATGGACAAGCATCTGATTCTGAAAAAGCTGTTTTAGAGCACTTATCAACTGAGATAACTCGTATCGAATCTTCACTAAAAGCTGAAATTGATGCACAAGAAGCAGCTTCTATCAAAACTTTAGAGGATACTCAAAAACAAACTGTTAGCGATGCAACTAAAGAGCTACAAGATTTAGTAGATGCTATTAATAAGTAAAAAGTAATTTCCTTAAAAGTTTGTTTTTTCATTGTAGTTATTGGGAGGTAAATTATGCAGAATAATACTGAAAAAACTAAAAAACAAACATGGATCTCCAAAAAATTTAATAAGCTTTTAATTGGATCTGTTACGTTAAGTGGTGGGTTACTAATAGCAACAACGTTTTCATTTGCTGATACGAATTTACCAGCAGCAATGACTGCATGGACAAAAAAACAAACTCAGGAAGCAAGTGATTATATTATTGGCATGACAGAGGCAGAAACAATTAAGCAAAAAGCACGCTTAGTTAAAGAAGTGCAAGAAAAGTCTAATGAATCTGCTGAAGAAATTCAACAATATGCAACGCAAAAAAGCTTAGAATCACAAGAAGAGCTTCAAAAGTATGGAGATCAATTGATCAAACAAATAGATAGTAAGAATGAAAAAGATGTACAAGATGCAAAAGCGAGAATTGATAAAATTATACAGAATGCTCAGGAACAAGCTAAAGAAGAAATGAATCAACAGGTTCCTAAATTGAACTCAAATAATGAAAATGAAACATCTAACTCGAAAAAAGATGATTCACAAAATAGAAACAGCCAAGAACAGTCTAGTGATGTAGGTCAACAGTAATGGGTGCTACTAAAATTGAAGAACAAAATACATTAGAAGAAAAGAGTACAAAAACTTTTAGTCAATCATTAACTGAATGGTTGAAATTCTTTCTGATTTTAAGCGTTCTTTTAGTAATTTTACTAAATACAGTTGGGCTTACAAAAGTCAGCGGATTTTCAATGTACCCTACTTTAAATGATGGGGATGTAGTCTTAGTGAATAAATTAGCTCGTTTTACTCATGATCCGAAGCTGGGTGATGTAGCGATTATGAGATTAGAATCTGAAGGATTTGATGTTGTAAAACGAATAATTGGCGTTCCTGGAGACACAGTTTTTATAAAAAAGGGAATTATTTATGTAAATAACGAACCAGTCCCTGAAATCTCTACAAATGGGACTTCGGAAGATATGGAAAAAATAACGGTTCCTAAAAACGACTTATTTGTTGTGGGCGATAATCGAGAGCCAGGAATTAGTTACGATAGTCGAAGTAAAGATTTTGGATTTATACCTATTAAAGATATTAAGGGGTATGTACTTATTTCAATTTTACCAATTCATAAAATTGCAAAACCACTTAAAGTGTAATCTGTCTAATGGAGGCACGAAGGAAAATGGAGAAGAAATCAATTAAAAAGAAAGTTGCAGTCGGTATATTGGCTGCAGGAATTTTAACAACAGGTACTGCATTCGCATCTACAAATGCTGGCGCATTATTTACAAACTTTGCCTCTCAACTATTAAATGACGCACAATCAACAGTAAGTAGTACATTAGGTTCGAAAGCTACAGATGCAATTGGTGCAATGAAGGATCGATTAGGTTCTTTTTTATCTAACTCAGAAGATGGGGTAAATAATAAACAAGGCGAATTATCTCAAGTGGGAGTTAATTCAATCAATGGTCAGTCAAATGAACACGTTGAAGCAATCAACAATGCTTTAGCTGGCATTAAACAAAATACGCCAAACGAATTTACTCAATTAGTAAACCAACTAAATGGACAAACTACTAGCGCGGTTGAATCTGAAGTAAATGGATTAAAACCAGACTTTAGTTCACAAGTTGCAAACGGTAAACTATCAATTACTGCTGAGCAAGCAAAAGCGCTTAATGCTTTAGAAGATGAATTAAATAAAGCAAAGGCAAGTTTAGCAGAGTTAATTGAAGTACAAAAAAGCACTAGTGATGCAAAACTAAAAGACTATTTAGCAGGTGAAATTGCTAGAATAACAGATGTTATTAATAGTGCAACAAATGACTTAGAATTCAAAAAATCGAAAGCATTAGCTACTAAAGCTACAAGTATCAAAAATGACACACTTAATGATTTAGATGTTTTAGCTAGTGGATTATATGCTCCACAAAATAGTTATCTAGCAGACTTTGAAAGTGCAAGTTCACCATTTTCAATTACTGGTGATTGGGAAAGAATTAATTCAAAAGTAGATGGGAAAACTGACTATTATTTAATTAGCAATAATATTTCTAATAACAGTTCTTCTACTGCTGAAGTGACAATTAATGTACCGGATAACGCATATAATGCATTCCTATCTTTTGATTACTTAGTTCTTTCGCAACTAAATAAAGATATCCTAACTATTTCATTAGATGGTGAAGTACTTATTAGTAACTCAGGAACAGATAATCACTGGTCTAATGTAAATCTTGGAATCAAACCAGGTAAACATGTGTTAAAACTTACATATGCTAAAGATAAATCTGGAAGCGCAAGCAAAGATGCTGGATATATCGATAACATTTCTTTGAAATATGATTTACGTAAATAAATAATAAGAAGGGCACTCTCCGTTTGAAGAGTGCCCTTCTTATTTTCGTAAGAAAAAAATCTTCAAACTAAAACTGAAACATTTTAATTTGAAGGTTTATTTACCTTGCTTATACTTATTAAACTCAATAAATTTTAATAATTCATCTTTTGGTATACCTGAATTAATTGCTTCTTGAAGGATATCCATCCATTCAGAATCAATAATTTTTGTTGGATCAATATCATCTTTCAGGAGGCTTTCTGCCGTTGTATTGAAGACGCCAGCAATTTTTTCAAGTACTTGAATTGAAGGATTGCTTTGTAGATTTCGTTCAATCGAACTTATGTAAGATTTTGCGATACCAGCACGTTCTGCAAGCTCTGTAAGTGACATTCCATGTTGTAAACGTAGTTTTTTAATTCGTTCTCCAATCATATAAGCTACTCCATATCTTTTTGACTATTACAAAAAGTATATCATAGTAGGGAGTGGTTCTCCTAGTTTTGACATGAATCTTTAACGCAATTGTAAAGAAATGATCGCACTTCATCAGGACTTATGCCTACTTCAATGCATTCAAGTAGTAAGTCAATCCAGTTTAATTCGGCAGAATGTTTTTCCAATTCACTGTACATGGATAATAGCCTCCTAAAATTAAGGTATAAAATACCTAGGTAACCCTGCTGTCTTAGTTCGTTTAATAGTTAAAAAATACAGTGAACTAGTGCTTTTTCTCTATGTTTACAACTAAGATCAGTGGCTTTGCGTCCCAATCTCTCAATTGGTTTGCCTTTTTCTAGAGAGAGTTCTGGTGGATTTATTACAATTTTTAAAAAATTTATATAACAATTATATAATGAATCCAATACATAGTTTGTAGGAATTTGTAGTATCAAAAAAAACAATAATATTAACAATATTTCAATTATATTAAAAACATTAGATAAATCAAGGTATTTTTTTACATTTGAAATAAACGAAAAAATTTTAAGAAAAAACATTTCGACATTTATTGAGAAAAATGTCGAAAAACTAAAATTAATTGGAAAAATTTAGTAATTTTAGAATAATATTTTAGACTAGGCCAAAACAGAAGAGATTGATAAAAAATGTGTGAAGTTCCACTCAAAACGGCACAGTTCTGAAATTCATAAAAATAGGAGGAAAGTAATGGTTTACTTGGGTATAGTTGGAATAACGGTTGATTAACTAAAAAAATAAAGTAATCAATAATTGAACTACTTTATTCTCAGAGTGTTGAAATATATTGTAGTCAATATGAAAAATACAAACATTAAATGAATTTCTATGAAAAATAGTCTATTTATTATTGTTTTATCCGTCATCTTATTGGGAAACAAGTGATTTTGGTTGATATATAAATGTTTTAACTACCTTGCAAAAATTAAAATATCTTCTTTTCTGACGATCAATATTTTTAAAGATGTGTAAGTCATTATTATAAGTTACGATTTGATTAATAAAGGATAATTCATTCGTTCAATTGACTATTCTATTGTTTTTAAGAGTATTATATTTTTATAAAGAACTTGATTGGAACGAAAGGGTGCCAGGCTCCTATGGGAGAAGCGGGAAGGCTGAGACCCCACAGGCGGAGCCGAGGAGGCTCAAGAATCTCGCCCCATGGAAAGCGAGCACCCTGTAGTGGAAATCAATATGACACAACTTACTTATCAAAGATCAATCCAACAATTTAAATGACAAATTCTTTTTTCAATAAAGTAATCAATAATTAGACTACTTTATTTTTTTCATTTTATTTTGATTCTCTTAATCTTTTTAATGCATAACGATAACTAGATCGTATACTAGATTCTTTCATATTTAAATTTTTTGCGATTTGAGGAAAGTCATGATTGTAATAGAAACGTTTAACGAGAATTTGCTTCTGTAAGGGGGAGATTCCATCTAGAAAACTCATAAAATTGACAAGTGAATATGCCTCATCAAAATATATTACATCTTCAATACTTTGCTCGACGAATACGTTTCGTTCATCATATTTAACTGCTTTGGATAGCTCGTTTAATAAATAGCCTCTTACTGTAACAAAAGCATAACTTGAAAAGCTCCCTTTCTCACTTTGATACTGTTGATAAGCCGTCCATAATGCTATTTGACCAATTTGATAATATTCGTCAAAGTCTTTATATATATGTAGCTTCTTCATAGTTGCTTTTATCATTCGGGAATACTGATTTAAACATTCCTCGAATGTACTTGGCTTCAATTTTCCTGAAAAATTTTGATAATCTACATGTTCTTCACTACATTTCATGCTTACTGCCTTTCTTAAAGGCATGCCCTTACGTTTATTCCGCGGTGAAGTAACTATATAAAAATAGTAGAAATATATCATATTTGGAAACATCAATTAAGAATAAAAAAAGCAAAGTGAAAGTTGAGTATTGATTCTAAAACTTAAAATTTTTAGAAATAATCAAATGAAATTTTATGTTTTTATATTTTTAAAAGAAGTAAAGTTTACTAAAACACTTGCTAAACGGTCATAGAAGTTTCAAAAATACTGAAAGATAATTTTGATATAATCGATATGTAAAAAATCCTCAAAGGAGGCATATATGTCAAAATTAGATTATGTTGTATCGTATGAAACAATGCTAATTGAAGCTGCAGATCATCCAGAGTATTTAACCAAAATAACAGATAAAAACAAAGGAGTAATCTATTCGAAACGGCCAATGAGAGCAATCTTGAATGAATCGGCCCTCTATCATAATCAATCTATTAAAGGTCATCTCGAAGTCGTAAAAAGTAAGTATCCAACTATGAAAAAGATTCCTCTTATGATAAATCCCACATTATCAATTATTATGATTCCTACATCTTCGCAAAATAACATATCTTGCAAATGGCTAAATTTTATCCAAATAAATAAATATTTAAAGGAAAAAAGAAAGACAAAAATACAGTTTAGGAACGGCGAGGAGAGGACATTATCAATTTCTTATTACATTTTTGATAAGCAAATAAGTAAAGCTACAAAGATTATTAGTATGTATTTAAGTCAGAAAGTAGAATATAAGCTAAAATCAGATGAAGAAAAATTAATGATGATTAAGGAATTAATAGAAGGATATTCTTCTGATGGGTAAGCTTGCGGCAAGTTATTTTTGGGAAAGCAGGGGCAGGAAATACAAAAAGCAGGCCTTAAGATCTTGTTTGATCATAAATCCTGCTTTTAAAATTTTAGAAATAATAAATTAATTATGTCTTAAATAACTTCTTGATCTGGTATTCTGATTGTCCATTGTGAGAATGCATTTATTTCTACTAGTTCTTTAGGGAAAATAAATGTCCATGGCTTACTCGTATTTGCTTGGATTGTTAATGGTGGTAGTGTGAATAAACCTTTCGCAATAATTTCGCCATTTTCATTTAACATTTCTAGTGGAAGTAATTCAAGACTAACAGCTTGTGTTGAACCATTTCGAACTAAAATATTAACCCCTAAGTTTCCATCTTCATTATAGCTAGCACGTAAAGCATGTAAACTCACTTCATTTATACGTAATTTAGGTAAAGAATTTACAAGATTGCTTAATTCTGTAATTTGTTCTTCAGTAAGTCGACCTTCCCATGATGGATCTATATCTAATCTATGGATAGTTTTTGATAAATCAAATGCTAACTCAAATCCTTTTTCAGGCAAGTCCTCTTTTAGTAAATGCTCTCGTTCAAATACAAAGCGCCATGGGCGGCTACTGCAAGGAGGCATTTCGCCAAGCTCTTCCAATCTAAATCCTTTTTTAGCTAATAGTTCTCCTTCTTCACTAATCAATAGTAGAATAGCATCTTCTAAACGAACTAATTTTTCTAAACTGTTACGAACGAATGCTGTAACAGTTACACTTCCGTCATCATTAGTTTCAAGTTCGATGGCAGATAATGACAATTGATTTGGTTTTAAAGGAGAAAGCTCGTTATTTAAAAATTGATAAACATAACGCTTTTCATCTTCAATATGCATTAGTGGATGAAATGAAATTTTAGGATGAATTTCAACCACTTCATTTTCTTCAACTTGAACTGCTTGATCAGTAGATGTTTGTTGCAATAAATCACTCGATGAAACTGTTGAATCTTTACCCTTTTGTAATAAACGCTTAATCGATGATAACATTTTGTTTTTCTACCCCCTGTGGACAAGATAATTCTTGAAATGTTGAAGCAAGACTTGCTGATATTTCTTGTTGTATCGAGTTATAAGTATGTTCAAACAGAGTAAATCCATCAAATTCATATAGTCGGATTGGATCTTCTTGTTGATACTGTCTTAAGTGTATCCCTTCAATCAATTGTTGTAAATGCTCTAAATGTTCAGTCCAATATAAATCTATAGTACTTAATGCCGTGCTTTTTAAACTACTAATAAGCTTTGCTTTTTTCTCTTCCTCTATACCACGTAATACATCTTTATATACTGAAAAAGCCTCTTTTACGTTATGCCAAATCTCTTGTTCATTATTGTAATGTTCAACATCTATTCGAAGTGGTGGTACAAGCTGTTCAAGAGTCGTTTTTCCTTCAAGTAGGTCCCAATCTTCAGGTGTACTATCTTTAGGATAGAATTGTATTAATAAGTTTTCAATTGTCTCTTCTGTAAAATCAATAAACAAGTCTATATCAATTTCTTTTTGTAAGAAGTTATTTCTTAATTTATAAATGATACGGCGATGTTCATTGGCAACAGCATCTAGTTTAAGCTGCCATTCACGAATTGAGGATTGTTTTCCTTCACAGAGCTTTTGTGTAAATGAAACAAAGTCTTGAATTGTAGAATTTAGTACCTTACCAAATTGATCAGCTTGTAGATTCTTATATAATTTCTCTAGCTTTTCTGGATTATATTTTACAAATAATTCATCCTCTAATGAAAGATAGAATTGAGATGAACCTATGTCTCCTTGTCGCCCTGCACGTCCTTTTAATTGTAAATCAATGCGCTCACTTTCATGACGTTCAGTTCCAATTACATGAAGACCACCTAAATCTGATACACCTTCAGCTAATATGATATCAGTCCCTCGACCCGCCATATTGGTTGAAATGGTAATCATGCCTATTTGACCAGCTAGGGCAATCATCTTTGCTTCTTCTTCAACATTTTTTGCATTAAGGAGTTGATATTTTACTGATTCTTTTTCTAATAATTCTGCTAAAATCTCAGATTGACGAATGGAGGTTGTTCCAATTAGAATTGGTTGTCCCTTTTCATGTCGTAACTTTACATCAGCCAGAACTGCTCTGAGCTTTTCTTCTGTTTTTTCAAACACAATATCCTCGTAGTCAATACGAATTACCGGTTTATTAGTAGGAATTCGAATAACTTCCATGTTATAAACATTTAGGAATTCTTTTTCTTCCGTCTTTGCAGTTCCAGTCATGCCGGAAAGAATTGGGTACATACGGAAATAATTTTGTATTGTTACAGACGCAACGGTGTGATTTTCTTCAGTTGTTTTTAATCCTTCTTTTGCCTCGATTGCTTGATGAAGGCCATTACTTAATGAGCGTCCTTCCATAATTCGGCCAGTAAATAAGTCAATTAGTCGAATCTTACCTTCATGAACAATATAATCAACATCGCGTTGAAATATTAAATCTGCCCGCAATGCGTTATGAACATAGTGGAAAAGCGTTGTATGTTCTAGGTCATATAAATTTTCAATCATAAAGGCTTTTTCAATCTTTGAGATACCTTCTTCAGTTAAAGTAATTGCTTTAGTTTCTTCATCTAAAAAATAATCCCTATCTTTTATAAACGTACGAATAAAGCGCGCACATAGCGAGTATAAGTGTGAATGTGCGGTTTTTTTTCCTGCAACAATTAGTGGTGTTTTAGCTTCATCTATTAATATTGAGTCAACTTCATCAATAATTGCATAATGATATGGGCGTTGAACCTGTTCGACTAAAGAAGTGACCATATTATCACGTAAATAATCAAAACCAAACTCTGTTCCGATTCCATAAGTAATATCTGCATTATATGCAGCTTTTTTAGCTTCCAAAGTTAAATTTGGAATGTTCAAACCTACAGTAAGACCTAAAAATTCGTGAATTCGCCCAATTTGCTCCGCATCGCGTCGGGCTAAATATTCGTTTATGGTAATAATATGTACGCCTTTTCCCTCAAGCGCACGAGTATAGGCAGGTAATGAAGAAACCAATGTTTTTCCTTCCCCAGTTGACATTTCAGCAATATTTCCATCTAGTAATGCAAGTCCGCCGATTAATTGAACATCATAAGGGCGCATCCCTAAAACACGTTTTGATGCTTCACGCACTAGAGCAAAAGCATCTATCGAAATTTCATGAATAACAGCTTTGTTATTAGAAATTTTTTGCTTTAATAGATAAGTAAATTTACGCAAAGCCTCATCTGTTAGACTTTCAAAGAATGGCTCCTTTGAATTTATCTCTTGAACAATTTTTTCATACTCCTTTAATTTTCGATTTCCAATAATTTTTTGCAAAGTCTGGATCAAGGGTGTTTCCCTCCTGAGCGGGTAATCTATCAAATCTCTTCTTTAAATGTATCATAAGTTTTAGTGGACTCAAGGTGTAAATAGTTGGAATTTATTGAAAAGATTGAAAATTAATTTATTAATACTAGAGTAAGAATTATTAGCAATCAAAATGTAGCGATCGATGTTTAAGTAAAAATAACTGGATAATTTCAAAATGTGACAAATTGCTTACTTCCTATTATATATAATCTTAGTAGTTTCATATTAATAGTCTACTAAGATATGAGGGAGAGAGCTTAATTGAAGACAAAGATCGGTATAATCTTTTCTGCTGCAATACTTTTAACAAGTATATTTAGTTCACCATCGTTGAAACATAGAGGCACTAAACATGAGACCAATTTAATGAGTAATAATGAAGTAAAAGCTGCAACAAATCAAAAGTCTAGTGGACAACCAACACTTCAAAAAGTTACGACGAATCAACAAGAGAAATGGGAAGCACTTCAACTGAATCCACTCCCAAGTAGTAAAAACCTATCGTATAGTTTCAGTAATAGTACAAAAGTTTTTATAAAGCCATTCCCAGAACAGTATCAAACTATTAATGGAATATTGAGCTTTCGAGGCGGACCTTTCCGAAATAATGGTTCCATGGGAACGACAGTTATTTCAAAGCAAAAGTTAGTTAAGAGCTGGTCATTTCAAACTTCTTCTTCATCTGGATGGGGCGGGGGCTCAGGATGGACTGGCCAACCTAGCGTAATTGAATGGAAACCACAAGAACAAAAAATCATGAATTTATATTCTCAATTTAAAACTAAGTCAAACTTAAAAGAAGTAGTTTATGGCTCTTTAGATGGAAGAGTTTACTTTTTAGACTTGACAACAGGTAAGAAAACAAGAAATCCAATTAATATTCAAAATCCTATTAAGGGTAGCGTGGCTCTTGATCCACGTGGTTATCCTCTTTTATACGTTGGACAAGGTATACCACAAACGGGAAAAATAGGTATGAGAATTTTTAGTCTAATTGATGGCTCTCAATTAGCATTTATTCCTGGAATTGATTCTTATTCTTTTCGTGGTTGGGGAGCTTTTGATGGCTCTGCGTTATTTAACCGAGAAGATGATGCTATGTTAGTTGGCGGGGAAAATGGACTAGTTTACTTTATAAAACTAAATACTAAATATGATCCAAAGGCTAAAAAGATAAAAATTTCTCCAATAATTTCAAAATATCGATATAAACTTAAAAATAATTCTTACCAAGGTATTGAAAATTCAGTAGCGGTATTTAAAAATATTGCATATTTCGCCGATAATGGTGGTGGTATTCAAGCGCTGGATATTATTAAGAAAAGGCCAATTTGGGCAAATAACGCATATGACGATACGGATGCGTCAATTGTCATTGAGAATTCTAATGGTACACCATATTTATATACAGGTTCCGAAATTGATAAACAAGGCACTAAAGGCTATGCACGCATTCAAAAGTTAAATGGACTTACCGGTAAAGTAATTTGGGAGAAGAAAATACCGGGTTATTCGATAAAAGGTAATCATCCTGTTAATGGTGGATTGTTGGCGACTCCAATTGTTGGAACTGGGCCATTAAAAGGACAGGTTATTTTTAATATTTCAAGGTATAAAACGATTAATGGTGGTTTATTAATTAGTTACGATACTGTTACTGGAAAAGAAAAATGGCATTTAGATTTACCAAACTATGCGTGGTCATCTACAGTAGCAGTATATACAAAAGATAATAAAGCTTACTTAATTCAAGGTGATTCTGTTGGTAACCTGTACTTAATTAGTGGCAACGGAAAAATTATCAATAAGATTAATCTAGGTGCTAATATTGAGGCGTCCCCAATTGTTGTTGGACAACAAGTAATTGTTGGAACTAGAGGAGGTAAATATATTAGCGTCAATATCCAATAAATGTACTAATGAATGATCCCTATTTCCGTTTGTGGAGCTAGGGATTTTTTATTTATTTGGCATATTATTTTTTTAATCAGTCTTTTCAATTATGTTAATAACATATTAAACTTCTATTAAAATAATTGGATTTTAATCAAATAGATTAGATAATATGATAAGTGTATCTATTTATAACTGTATTAGAGGAGTGAAAGGATTTGGCTAATAAGGCAGAAAACAAAGTTGAAAGTCGTTCAGAACATAGAAAACTTAAGAATAATGAAGATGGTCTTAGTAATAATCGATACTTTTCGTTAATACTCTTGATAGCTGGAGTACTTATAATTGGTGCTACAGCAATTTTTTATGTCTACCCAAAAATAATGAATGAAGGTAATATTCATCCAAAAAATGCTTCTACAGAGGCAGCAGCGGATAAGGATGTAAAAAAAGAAACAAAAAGTGAAAAGACGATTGAAACAAAAACTAAGGAAGTTGCTAAAGAAACATCTAAGAAAACAAAAGTTACCGATGAAGAAAAGCAATCAAAAGATTATGTTTTACCAGATAGTAATAGTAGAAAACTATCGAATGCAGATCTAAATAAATTAGCTCCAAATGAATTGCGTTTAGCAAGAAATGAAATCTATGCTAGACATGGGTTAGTATTTAAATCTAGTGACTTGACGATTTATTTCACTTCGAAGTCTTGGTATAAACCTAATCCAGCTTATGGCGGAGAGCTTAATGATGTAGAAAAATATAATTTAAATTTAATTAAATCAAGAGAATAGTTGGAAATACGACAGTTCCTTCTTCAATTGTATCAAATTATAAATTAGTAATTAGCTATAAAAAAAGCAAAGTTCAGTGATTAATGAACTTTGCTTTTTTAATTGCTATAATGCCTTTGATAAGAAAATACTTGTGTATGTCTTAAAGGTTAATCTCGGTTCCCTGACTAGCTAACCATTTTAAGATTTTCTTTGCTCCATTTTCCTTTGCTACTTCTTTTACTGTCATTCCATCCACATTCTTTATTGATAAGTCTGCACCTTTTTTAATTAGGTACTGGAATGCTTTTACATCATCTACTTCATAAGTTGTATCAAAAATAGGTGTTTCGCCAGAACTATCTTGCTGGTTAATATCTGCTCCGTATTTTAGAAGTAAATCAATTGCTTGCTTGTCTCCCATAGAAGCAGCGGCGTGTAAGATTGTCCAATCATCTGCATCTCCTATAGAAGGATCAGCTCCGTTATCAAGTAATAACTTTACCATCTCTAAGTTAAGATGATCTTCATCAGTATATGAAGTCGTGAGAAGTGGAGACTCGTAATCATCATTCAATTCATTTACGTCTGCTCCTTCGTCAATTAACTCTTTAACTTGTTCAACATCGTTATCGAGTACTGCTTGCGTTAATGGTGTTTCCGCAGCTAAATAACCATCAACGAATGATTGTGCCAATGGAATCCCTTTTTCTACTAATAAACCTGCACCGACTAAAACTCCGAACGACAATGCGAATACAGTTACAGCAATCCCGTATACGCGTTTTGGTGTTTTAAATATAATATCACTTTCTATATTATTAAAATGATGCAAAGCGTTAATACGTTTTGGTAAAGTTGGATGGGACATTAATCGTTCACTTAACCAAATTAAAAAACCTTTTTCATTGCTACTATTTAATAAATATTCACGCTGATCAATTTGTTGATAATATTTGCGACCAACTGCTAACATTGTAAGTGCTTGAGTCGATGCTTCAAAATCATTTATATAATGACTAGCCATTCGATCACTTGTATACTCACATGCACGTGAATAAGCCGAACCTAAAAAAGGAACCCAATTTGCAGGCAATACTAAAGCTTGTTTTAGAATATGATTTCGTTTAATATGTGCAAGCTCGTGTGCAATCACGAAATCAACTACTTTTGGATTTGATTCAATCTCCTCGAATAGATCTGAATATAAAACAATCATATTTCGTCCAAAGAAACGCGTAGCAAAGGCATTTAATAGTCCTCCAGATTGGATTACATAAACATCTGGTAGAAAATAAAAGCCCATTTCCTTTGAAATTTCTCTTGTTCTCAAATATACTTCTGGAAATTGTTTTTCAGTAATCTTAACCCCATTTATACGTATGTGGGCAGTGAAAATTAAATGGGCAAAGAGTGGTAAAACGATTAAAATTCCTAAAATAATAAGACCAACAACACTTAAAATAAGTAATAGATAAGTTGGAATACTAATCATTAATAGTAATATAAAATAAATCGATTCTTTCCGATTAACTAACTTCTTCAATTTCTCTCCTCCTATATCTCAATTCTTATAGTTTAACAAGTAAATGGATAGGATGTTATACATATATTTAAGAGAGATGAAACCAATTACTTCCACCTAAATAATAAAAAAATTTCTTTTTACCCTTTAAATAAAAAATAGTATGATAGACTATAGTTTACTTTTTTTTAGTATTTATTTAGATTCAATTTATATATTAATAACAAGCATTATATAGAATGAAAATTTAAGGGGAAGTTAAAAATAAATGGAAACTCAGTTAAGAGAACAAAATTCCTTGTCAAGAGCGGGTATACGAACAATGCGAAAAAAACGAATACCTAGTATTAAAAGAAAATGGATGTTTATTTTAATACCAATTATCGTAATATTAATTACACATTTAACATTAAATTACTTAAATTCACCTAAAAGATTAGTGAAGATTTTTGATAAAGCTGTGTCAGATAATAATTATAAAGAAGTCACACATATGCTACAAAAAGGCGGTACCGGGGCATCACTAGATGAAGATTCAGTAATTGCATTTATGGATTACATGAATAGCTATGATGTATTAGATAAATTAGACGATATGATTCAAAATAATACAGTGATTAATAGTAAGTTAATAGATGGTCGTGGAAATTATGTGCTTTCAATTAAAAAAGGTAGTAAATTTTTAGGGATATATCAAACGTATTTAATAAGTGCCCAACCATTCGAATTAAAGATTTCTTCGCCAATAGACGACATTGAATTAAAATTAAATAATCATATTACACATTTGAAAAAAGACGAATACGAAACAACATACCACAAAATTTTACCTGGGAAGTACACTATGGCGGTTTCATATAAAGGTGTTTATAGTGATGTTAAGGATGCAGTTGATATAGATTTTTCTTCTGCTTCAAAAAATAAGTTATCACAGGAATTAACTTTTAATGTAAGTTATGTCCAAATTTACTCGAACGAACCTGAGGCTGAACTTTTTGTAAATGGAAAAGACACTGGGGAAAAAGTAAGTGAACTAGATCGATTTGGTCCGTTTTTATTAAATGGTAAAACAGTAGTTCACGCTGAAATTGAAAAGAATGGTGAATTATTTAAAACGGATGATATTCCAGTTACAGGAAAATATGTGGATTTAATGTTTGATACGCCAGTTGAAAATCAGGACGAGACAGACCAAAAAGATGGTTTCTTTGCAGGACTTAAACGATTTTTTGATAAGTATTTACCTAGTCCTAAGCCTTCTTCTGATTTAGAAGAAAAGCAACTAATCAACGGATTGTTTAATCAAAATGGCCAAGCATTCTTACAGTCTAAGGAATATCAAGACAAAATTAAGAAAAAGAATACAACACAAAAACTTACAAGCTTTTCTATGAAAAATTCAAAGCAGGATGATTCGGGCATGATCATTACAACAAATGAGACGTATGAGATAACTGATAAACATGGTAAAACTAAAATGAAATCATTTGAAATTACTTATCACTTCTCAAGAGAAAATGATGAATTAAAAATGGATCGTATAGTAGAAGTAAATGAGATAAAGTAAATGATAGTAAATGAGTCCAATTAGGTTGGATTCTTTTTTTTTTTTGTGGATTGGATTCAAAGTTGAAGGAGTTCGTAATTATTAAGCTGGGGTTAAAAGGGCACAATTCTTAATTAATGATTATTATAAGAAATATTTCTTTTTTCACATTTTAATGTCAAATATATGTAGTTTTAGCACATTACTTTTTTAAATAGGAATATTCGTTATAATGTATTAAAGAGAAATGTTTGGAGGTAATGAAAAAGAATAGAATGTGGAAATTTATTAAAAGACTTCTTTTATTTACACTTCTGATGTCAATTATTGGGTTATTTGCGATCTATCGTTACTATTTCCAAGATGTGTTGAAGTATGAAACACAAGTTTATACTGAATTAAAGACGTCTGATTTAGAAGAATACACTCCTTTATTACTAGGACTAATGATGCAAGAAACGAAGGGTAAAGGAAAAGATCCAATGCAGGCTTCAGAATCGCTAGGACTTGCAAAGGATAGTATTCAAGATACTTCAAAAAGCATACAACAAGGGGTCTCACACTTTAAAGACGTGTATTCCTATGGTAAAAAACAGGGCGTTGATTTACAAACCATAATACAAAGTTACAATATGGGAATTGCTTATATTGATTTTGTAAAAACTCATGGTGGTAAACATTCAGATCAACTTGCTAAAACTTATTCTTTATCGATGGTAGAAACGAATCCTGAGCTTTATACGTGTAATAATAATAAGAAAAATTTCAGATATCCATATTGTTATGGTGACTTCACATATAGTCAAAAAGTAATGAAGAAAACAAAGTACTTCGAGATTTTAGTCCCACTTAAACATAATATAGTAGGAAAACCATAGTCCATGAAGAAGAGATAAATGTCTTCTTTATGGACTATTTAACTTTTTTTTTAGAATTGTGTCAATTTAATTACAAAATGGTTGTCGTTTCGATAAAATAAAACAATTTCCTTTTTTTACCGATATAATTATTGGGAAAAACAATTCAAATTCTGACATTTTATGACTTATACTTAACATTAGTGTTAAATTTTTGTTAATTTCATTTTTAATAAATTTACAGTTTATTAATTTTACTAGCTTAATAGAATTTGATTGTTTTATTCTACGGTTTAAAAGTAAAAGTGGTAGGAAAGGAAAGTTAGATACATGAAAAAAATGGGAAGAGTACTTTTGGTATCAACAGGCATATTAGTAGGCACATCCAGCATTTCCTGTCCTAATATTGGTTTGGAAACATCAAAAGCGAGTGCAGCGATCGTAAATATTAAAACGAAGTATCAAACGACAGCAAATCTAAATTTAAGGCAGGGTGCAGGTACAACCTATAAGTCAATTTTGACTATTCCAAAAGGAAAAGTAATTACTGCCACTCAAAGAAATGGTAATTGGTACAAAGTCACTTATAGTTCAAAAACTGGCTGGGTAAGTGGTACTTATTTAAAGGAATACTATAAATATACTACTCAAGCGACTGCTTATTATTTTACAAATAAAACTACTAAGCTATATCCAACACCTGATACAAAAAAAGCTGCAGTATATTCTGTAGTTGTTAATAATGGATTTTCTAGTACTCAAAACGTTGTAAATAGCATTGGCCAAACTTGGTTCCGCGTTAGTTATAATGGCAAAACATTGTATGTAAATAGCGCAGATGTTACGAAAAGTGCTGTAGCTACATTTGCCCAAACAAAATATAAAGCAATTAAAAATACAAGTTTATATCAAACATATGGTGTATCGTCTAAAGTTCTATCAAGTATTCCAAGTGGTACGGTCATTTCATCATCAAAACGTGTTGGTAACTGGTATAACGTCACGCTTAATGGTAAAACAGGATATGTTTATATTAATAACTTTACCAAAGTAAATGAAATAAAATATGAAACAACAAGTACTGCATATTATTTTACGAAAGCAGTCACTAACTTATACGCAACTCCAGATGCGACAAAACCCGTAGTCACTACAGTTAGTGGAGATAATGGCTTTGCTTCAACTCAAAAAGCGACTGATTTGGTAGGGAAGATATGGTATCGAATTAATTATAATGGACAAAATCTTTATGTTAAGAGTGAAGATGTAACTGCAAATAGCTTCACAACATTTACTACTACTAATTATAAAGCGCTTAATGCAACTTATTTATATCAATCGTTCGGCAGTGCATCAAAACAGCTTACTCAAATTCCAAAAGACACAGTTATCCCGATTAGCAAAAAAATTGGTAATTGGTATAGTGTGTCTTATAACGGTGTAAATGGATATGTAAGAGCAGTAGATTTCGGAAAAAGTGATGTCGTAACGATCACTAATATAACAGATACGACATATATTACGACTTCAGAATTAAATTTACGTCAAACGTATGATGCATCTTCAACATTGCTTACTGTAATTCCGGTTAATATGGTTTTAATTGCGACTGATAAAACTTCTAACAATTGGTATAAGGTTAGTTACAATGGGAAAACGGGATATGTATCAGGATCCTATATCAAACAAGTAAAAACTGGTGATCCAATGACATCAAGAGATAGCTACCAGTTTATCGATCTGCGTACACCTTCGACTGTAACTGCTACGCAAATTAATAATTATATAGCTAGTAATGTGAATAGTGGAGTTAAGAGTATTCTGACTGGTCAAGGACAATTATTTGTTGATGCTGGAAATAAATATGGTGTAAATGCACTTTATTTAGCAGCACATGCCATTCATGAAAGTGGATTTGGTACTTCTCTAATTTCATTAGGAAAAAATAACTTATTTGGCTTTGGTTCATATGATGCAACGCCATATATAGCATCATACAAATTTATGAGTGTAAAAGAAAATGTAGAGTATATTGCACGCTCAATGAAATCTACTTATTTAAATCCAAGTAACTGGAAATATCATGGTGCATATCTTGGTTTTAGTACAAAAGATATGAGTAATGTAAGAATAGATGCAGCGAGTGAAGGGATGAATTTTTATTACGCAACTGATCCAAACTGGGGTAAATTGATTGCTCAACATATGCAAAAAATTCTTCCATTTGATAAAGCCTACTATGATAAAGCTCAACCGAATACTACGATTCCAGGCAGTCCATCTACTCCTGTTGGTAGTGATGTATTCCCAGCTAATATCCAAGCGGTTGCAAAAGGAAGCATCGATCTATACACTGCAAAGGGAGATACGGCTAAAGTGAAATCGATAACAGCTGGTACCGCCTTCCTTCTTCTTGAAAAAACAAATGATTATTGGATTAAATTATCAATTGGTGGGAACGTTTTTTGGACAAATAGTATCAAGTTAAATGCCTATAGCCAAACTTTATCTGTTAAAAACTTAGGTAGAATAACAACAGATGGTTTAAACGTGCGCTCAGCTGCAACTACAGCTGAAAACAATGTAATTGGTACGTTAAACCTTAATAATTACGTAAGTATTGTTACAAATACAGATGGTACTTTAACAATGGATAGTACAAAAAAATGGTATAAAATCCAACTAGCGAATGGAAGCTTTGGATGGGTATCTTCAAGTTATGTTAAACAAGAATTAAAATAAAAAAAGTGACTCTTCGTGAGTCACTTTTTTACTAGTTTAATTGAGTAACAATTTTAAAGATAAATATGTTTATATGATACAATGAAAGATAGAAAATTATTTAAGTAGATTAGGGAGGAGTGAAAGTTTGAAATCAAAAATATTAAAAGTAGGTTTATTAACGACACTTTCTATTGGTTTGCTTGCAGGAAAAGCATCAGCAGCAACAGATTGGTCTGCAAAATGTTTGCCAATGGGCGAAATTAAGCCAAAGGAAAATCCATCTAATCAACAAATTAACTGTTTATTAACGAATGCAGCATTAAGTAAGAATATACCACCTGAGGTTGTAAAATCAATTGCAATGAAAGAATCATCTTGGAGACAATTTGATGAAAAAGGACAACCGGTTGTTTCTTTAGATAATGGATTTGGAATTATGCAAGTGACGGATTCAAACATCGATACAGAGAAATTAAAAAATGACATCGTATATAATATTGAGACTGGTGTTAATATTTTAAATCAGAAGTACGGATTATCATCATTACCAAAAATAAAAGGTGCGGGAAGAGAAATTATTGAAAACTGGTATTTTCCTGTTATGGCGTATAACGGTACAATGCCTGTGAATAGCCCGTTAAAAAGAAATGATGATCATTTAATCATAAGGAATTGGGATACTTACCAAGATAAAGTGTTTAAAATCATTGAAGACCAAAGTTTATTAGGAAGTACAAAACTTGCTCAATATCCATTTGCATATGATGATTTTACTTATGATCCCAACCTAAGTGAAAGTATAAAATTTAATAAATTGTACTATACAATGACAAGTGGATTACATGAATCTGCTTATTTATTGAAAAAAGGCGATATCGTCAAAGTTACAACGGCTGGCACAAAACTAAGATCACAACCGAATACTTCATCTTCATATACATCCCAACCTTTAAATAAGGTTTTTGTTATTGATGGAGAATTTAAATACACTGTACCAAATAGTAGCTCAAATCATTTTGTATGGTTCCCAGTAAAAACAACTGATGGAAAAACATCAGGATATATATCATCTGCATATATTGCCAAAAAGAAAGATTTTGTAGCTCCAATCGTAACTGGGGTAAAAAATAATATTTCTTATAATAAAGACGTAAAGATTACATTTGATGAAGGTACTGCTTTATTAAATGGGGCAGGATTTAAAAATGGTCAAATAGTAAGTAAACAAGGCAAATACACTTTAGTTGTGAAAGATGAAGAAAGTAACACAACTACAATCACCTTTACGATCGATAAAACAAATCCTTCAACACCCACAATGAATACTGTTTCAGATCAATCAACTACTATTACCGGAACAGCAGAAGCAGGTTCTACAGTAAGACTATATATTAATAACAAGCTTCAAAAAAGCACAACAGCTGCATCAAATAAAAGCTATAGATTTACAATTTCAAAGCAAAAAAGTGGAACGACAGTTAGTGTAACTGCTACGGATAAAGCTGGAAATGTAAGTGTAGCAAAGTCTTTAAAAGTATTAGATAAAACACCACCAGCTCTTCCGGTTGTTAATAAAGTTACTTCAAAATCAAAAACTGTAACAGGTAGTGCTGAGAAATATGCTTCAGTGAAGGTTTATCGAGAAAGTACATTAATAGGTCAAAGCTCGGTTAATTCTAGTGGTAAATTTTCTGTGTCAATAAAAGTGCAGAAAGCAAACACATATTTAAAGGTTTATGTCATAGATAAATCGGGAAACAAAAGTGTTCGTACAATTAAAGTTGTAAAATAGTTAAAAAGCAATGCGATAAGGTTTTTTCTTATTGCATTGTTTTTTTATTTTTAGAGTTTTTATTGGAAAGAGTAAATAAAGTTGTTTCAAACTCTGTATATAATTGCTTCATTTTTAATACTCGATAAATTAGTAGTTCAGGATATGTTTTACATAAAATTAATATAAGATGAATGCAATTTGTTTCTAATATGTGGATAACTTGTGAATAAAATGAATATTTATCGACAGAAAGAAAGGTTTAATATTTTTCATTTCGGAAGAATTTTGTCGTATCCTTATATTTCGTCACTACTAGCATTAATTTATAAACAAATGGATTGTGGATAAGTATTCTATGTTATCCACAAATTGTTAATAAACTACTGAAATTGTGGGTAATTTTCGGAATTTAAAATGTTTTTTACTATAACAAAAAAATTAAAGGCCTTTTCCCAATTGAGAAAAGGCCTTTGTTAAACTATTCTTATTTTTAATAAAGAGAATTCTGAACTTGTCTTATATTACTTATCGAGCACCTTCACCAGTTAAGACAACTTTAATTGTTTTAAACATAATTCGAATGTCCAATATGATTGATCGATGTTCAATATAGTGTAAATCCAAGACTAACTTCTCTTTCGGTGTTAATTCATACCCGCCATTCACTTGTGCCCAACCAGTTAACCCTGGTTTGACTGTTAAGCGATTAGTGAAGCCAGGTACTTCATGATTAAACTTAACTAAAAAAAACGCTCTTTCTGGTCTAGGACCAACAAGACTCATATCCCCACGTAATACATTGACAAACTGCGGTAATTCATCAATACGAGTTTTTCGAAGGAAGTGACCAAGTTTTGTAATGCGAGGATCATCCGTACTAGCCCATTGTGGTCCATTTATCTCTGCATCCATACGCATTGTTCTTAACTTGTAAATATTAAAAATTTTCCCATTTAATCCAACTCGTTCTTGGATGAAAAGAGCAGGACCAGGGGAATCGATTTTAATTAATGCGATAAAGAACAATACGAACGGTAAGGAAATGACAAACGCGAGCGACGCAAAGACTATATCCAATGTTCTTTTTATAAATGAATAAAAAATACTTTTCTTTTTTAATGACTCAAGTTGTTGAATAGAATATCGGCTTTCAACCTTTTGTTGAGTATTCTGTAAGGCCATTTAAACACCCCAGTTTATAATTTAGGCCCATCCTTGCAAGTGCATTGCAACATGTCCTAATGTATAACGTTTACGTTTTATAACATCATAACAATTATAAATGTTCGCAGAAAAAAATCAAATTATTTTTATGTTACAAGCTTATTACTCCACATAAAAAGTTCACAAGGGTACCTTACACTTATAGTGTGTGCAAGAATGATTTAATAATCGGCATTACAATAATTAGTAATTGATTAAAGTTTTGTCCAGCTCGACTTTTTAAGTATTATTATTTTAGCATAAAGTAAGTGGAAAAATACGTCCCGTGTAATAGCACTTTTCCAAAGAAATTAAAACCCCCATATAGATTGATTTAGCAGCTATTCTCCATACTTAAAAGTTACTGTAAGAAAATAACTAAATAAAATCTGTTATAAGAACAAAGAGGCTCTTACTACAATCTAATAACATTTAAATTTGTTTAATTTGCGTCGAGCATTAATCCTTTTTATAACCTTTGTTGTAAATGGGTATGTAATAACAATATTTTGATGATTCTCCTTATAATTTATTATGAATAAATTTAGGATTTTTATCCTTCTTTTAAATCGTAAGTATTTCTTCAAATATCAACTCCCTTTTTCGTAATTACTCAAGATTTTTTTAACACTTTAGCAAATAATTGCTGTTTTATTTGACTTTGAATTAAGTGGGCGCAATTTATACTTTATATAGTCTTATAAAGGAATATATATAATATTCAGAGTGGAGTGTCGCTTTTTCATCACTTTGATTGTAAATAAAATACCCTTATTAATTGCATTTTTAATTACCGCATTATTAAACTTATTACCGCAGAAGAAATATGATTCTAATATTTTTGATCATTTAGTATAATCTTCTTCCTCAAATAAGGCGTAAGCAGAATAATCTTTTGTATAAAACTTTAATTATTAAATTAAAAAACAAATAAATTTTAGTGGGGACATGACTGGATATGACTAAAGATAAAATGGATTTATCATTTAGTTTTCAAATTGTTAAATTTAATTTGTATTTAGTAGAAATCTCTTGATGTGGAATTAGTAATTGAAATAAATTTTTTATGCAGAGTGGATAGAAAGTTTGATATTCGTATGAATGATTAGAACATATTGGCTGATCATCCTGTAGTTGCTTAAAGTCTCCAACTAGATTATTAAGCATTATTACTAATGTTACTGTATAAAATCTTGTCAGTAAATACTTACTTTTGAAGAATGTTAGTGTTTTTTAAGGAATGGAATGAATAATTGTAGTAATATATTGAAGTGAGTCGAAATTTTGTTTAATTTAGTCGAAAGGTTAGGTGTTAAATGCTAGCGAATTATTTCACTGTTTGTGGCTTTGGTAGTCATGAGATTGAGATTGAAAAATCGAAATTTATTTGTTACATAAATGAAGCGAAAACTGAAGCTGATGCGCAACGATTCATCTCAGAAATTAAAAAAAAGCATTTTGATGCATCTCATAATTGCTCAGCTTATTTAATCGGTGAAAATGATGAAATTCAAAAAGCCAATGATGATGGTGAACCGAGTGGTACGGCTGGGGTTCCAATGTTAGAAGTTTTGAAAAAGAGAGGGTTAAAAGATACTGTTGTTGTTGTAACAAGGTATTTTGGCGGTAAAAAGCTTGGAGCAGGAGGATTAATTCGTGCTTATGGACAGGCAGTCAGTGAAGGGTTAAACGCTGTTGGAATTGTTGAACGCTCACTAGTTAAAGTAATGAACATAAAGATTAATTATAAATTGTTAGGTAAAGTAGAGTTCGCTCTGCGGAACTCACATTATCATTTAGAAAATGTTAACCACATGGAAGAAGTAAGCTTTGAACTTTGGATTAAGATTGATGAAGTGGATATCTTCAAAAACTGGATGATTGAGTTAACAAATGGTAGTTGCCATATAAATGAAAGTATTGTTAAATACATGTAGTAGTTTAGCTTTTTAAATAGTAAATTTTTGACTAATTTCAAATAGAACAATCATACTAACTTTAAAGGAGGTCTCTTCGAACATATGAATCAGAATCATTCTCGAAAAATGGCCAAGAAAAGAAGAAAGAAAAAGAGAGGCTTAATTGCTAGGGTATTATTACTTATCATTTTAGTAGCCTTAGTTTTTGTAGGATATAAAGGCGTTAAAACATATCTTGAATTAAATAAAGCAACAAAAGGAGAAGACATTTCTTCAAACTTAAGAAATGAAAAAGTTGCAATATCAAAAGATCCAATATCAATTCTCTTCTTAGGAATTGAGAACTATTCAACTGGTGGAAAGGGTGGACGAACTGACTCGATGATCCTTGCTACTTTTAATCCAAAAGAGGAGACAATTAAAACAATGAGTATTCCTCGTGATACATATGTAAGTATCCCAGGACATGCAGAAAAAACTAAAATAAACCATGCATATTCATATGGTGGTTTACAATTAACAGTTGATACAGTTGAGCAATTCTTAAATGTACCAATTGATTATTATGTTACAGTCGACTTTAATGGCTTTAAAAACATAGTTGACGCAGTTGGTGGAATAGATGTTGATGTACCTTTTGACTTCTGGGAAAATACAGATACTACACCAAGGAAAAAGGTTTACTTTACAAAAGGTATGATGCATTTAAATGGACAACAAGCATTAGCATATTCTCGTATGCGTAAACGTGATCCTCGTGGTGATTTTGGACGTGAAGAAAGACAACAACAAGTAATTAAAGCGATCTTAAATGAAATTAAATCACCTGAAACAATCATGAAAATGGATCAATACGCGAAAGTGTTCAGTAAAAATATTAGTACGAATATGAAAATGAGCGGTGGTATTTCACTTGCGAA
The DNA here is from genome assembly GCF_004138285.1 of Gottfriedia acidiceleris. Lineage (GTDB taxonomy): Bacteria > Bacillota > Bacilli > Bacillales > Bacillaceae_G > Gottfriedia > Gottfriedia acidiceleris_A. Next base: position 320,865 of record NZ_SCFN01000005.1, read on the forward strand.
GCATTTACCTAATATCACTGAAAATGACTTAGAAACAATAAAATTAAAAGGTCATGATGATACGATTAACGGTATTTACTATTATGTTCCTGAAGAGGAAAGTGTAAGTGAAATTACTAACAAATTCCGAGTACACTTAGGTTTGGAAAAACCACATGCAACTAATACAACTAATAAAATTAATTCAGATAGTAGTTCTGAAAATGAAAATAGTACCAATCAATAAATAGGCAAAAAGCTGATTCTTTTACAGGAATCAGCTTTTTTATTGGGTCAATCGTAATATATTTGTAATACTTGTTAACATTGTGTTAAGGATGTTATAGAAGGGTATGTATTTTTTAAAACTTATAATAAAATACCAATATATATTGGTAATATAAGGTTTGAATCGGAAAATATTAAAATTTTTGCTTATTTCAAATTTTTGTACAATTATAATCCTAATTACATTATAATATTAGATATATATAAATTTATTAGTCATTTAGTAATAGGCTAATGGGGGAAAAGGTGAATGACAGCTAGGAAAATGGACAATCAGACACTAGACGAAATCATGGATACTATGCTCTCATCTGTTATAGATAGTAAGTCCCATGTGTTTGGAATTGTTGAAGATACTCGCTCAGAATACGAGAAATTAAGAGTAGAGCTTGAAGAAGTGAAATTACAAGTAGTGGAGAAGATTGAAAATACGGTTAGATTAGATTTATTAGCCCGAGCGGCACGTCAAAAATTAACTGAAGTAGATGGGGATTATAATAGGTATACTGAATCGCAAGTAAAGGCAGTATATGAAACTGCCCAAAATATTCAGGAACAGCATTTTCTTTCATTAAAGGAAGAAAAAGTTTTAAATCATCGTAGAAAAGAATTAGAAAATAGACTTCAGACTTTGTTAGAGAAACTACAAAAAGCCGAATTATTAGTTGCCCGTATTTCAATTGTTTTAAACTACCTTAATACAGACTTTAACCAAGTTAGTCATTTACTTGAAGATGCAAAACAAAAACAAGAATTCGGATTTCAACTGATACAAGCTCAGGAAGAGGAGCGTATAAAGTTATCACGCGAAATACATGACGGACCTGCCCAAACGTTGGCCAGTATATTAATGCAGTCAGACTTTTTAATTAAAACATATCGCCAAAGACCAGAAGAAGATGCAAGAAAAGAATTAGGTGATATAAAGGAACAAGTCCGTTGTGCATTAGGGGAAGTTAGAAGGATTATATACGATCTACGCCCAATGGCATTAGATGATTTAGGTTTAGTTCCAGCTCTTAATAAATATTTAAAATCGCTTGAGTCGTATAAGCATATTGAAATTAAATTTGAATATTGCGGTCAAAGCAAAAAAAGACTTAATTCAAAAATAGAAGTTGCGATTTTTCGGATCATCCAAGAAGCAGTTCAAAACGCGTGTAAGCATGCCGACCCATCAACAATCTTTGTAAGATTAGAGTTTTTAAGAAATAAAATTAATGTTTACGTTCAGGATGATGGAGTTGGTTTTCCTGTTGGAGAAGGCCAAAGTGAAAACTCATTTGGATTAATAGGAATGAAAGAACGCGTTGAATTATTGAATGGAGATTTTATAATCGAATCTATACTAGACGTTGGTACGACAATTAGAATCACTTTAGATGTAGAAATAGAGAATGAACTAGAAATGGCATTTCAAAATGAAACGTCTGAAAATTTCTAAAAGTAAAATTTTATTTCATATTTTGGGAGATTTGCGTCGAAACCATTAAAAAAATATGTTAAAATATACTATAATTTAGAAAAAAATACCAATTTCTACAAATTTCGATAGATTAGCAAACTAGATCAAATAAACAGAGGAGTAATGAAATGAAAACTAGAATTGCAATTGTAGATGATCATAAACTGTTTCGTGAAGGAATTAAGAGAATCCTAGATTTTGAAGAGAGTTTTGATGTTGTTGCTGAAGGTTCAGACGGTACAGAGGTCGTAAACATCATGGATCAACATCAAGTAGATATATTTATTGTTGATATAAACATGCCAACAATGAACGGGGTAACTGCTACAAAAGCATTACTAGAAAAATATCCTGATGCAAAAGTAATTATTTTGTCAATTCATGATGATGAATCATATGTAACTCATGTCCTAAAAGTGGGTGCAAGAGGCTATTTATTAAAAGAAATGGACTCAGATACACTAATTGAAGCGATTAAAGTCGTTACAAAAGGTGGATGTTATTTACACCCGAAGATTACCCACAACTTAGTAGAAGAATTTAGAAGATTATCACTTAAAGAACAATTATTTAAATCTCGTGAAGTAGAAGTGCGCCGTCCATTACATTTACTTACTAGAAGAGAATGTGAAGTACTTCAAATGTTAGCAGATGGTAAAAGTAACCGTGCTATTGGTGAAGCTCTCTTCATTAGTGAAAAAACTGTCAAAAACCATGTAAGTAATATTTTGCAAAAGCTCGAAGTAAATGACCGTACTCATGCTGTAGTAACGGCAATTCGTAACGCATGGGTAGAAGTGAAATAGTTGGATGCCAAAAACAGAGTATCGGATGATCGGTACTCTGTTTTAGTTTGTAGACAATGATAATAAATTTAATTTTTCACTTTAGTCTACATAGAATCAATAAAATGCCCAATTTTTCTTTTCAATAAATAGGCTTTTAAGTATAATAAGTCTTTCTAAGTCTAACTGAATTGTCGAATTGGCTCAGAGTAAAGAGAATGAAATACAATGATTTTACTTAATTAGTTGTGTAAAATTAAACCAATAAATACATAGTTAAACGTTACTATATATATATAAGAAAGGATATGACAATGAGAACTGCAATTGTTACAGATAGTACATCTTATATCCCTAAGGAAGTAAGAGATTCTTTAGATATACATATGTTGCCTCTTAATGTAATCTTCGGAGATGCGTCCTACCAAGAAGAAGTTGAAATTACAGCTGAACAATTTTTCCTCAAGGTCCGTGAACAAAAGGAGCTTCCAAAAACTTCACAGCCTGCATACGGCACGATTATTGAAAAATTTGAACAGCTATCAAAAGAATATGAGGCTGTTGTTGTAATCACTTTATCAAGTGGAATTAGTGGAACATATCAAAGTATTGTATCAGCTGGTTCAATGATTGATAACTTAGAAGTAGTCGCTTATGATTCAGAAATTAGTTGCATGGTCCAAGGGTTTTATATCATTGAAGCTGCAGAAATGGCAAAGAAAGGTGCTGGACCAACTGAAATTATTGAGCGTTTAGATGAAATAAAACAATCTGCAAATGCTTATTTCATGGTTTTTGATTTAGATCACCTACAACGCGGTGGAAGACTTTCAAGTGCACAAGCATTTGTAGGAAGTTTGCTACAAGTAAAACCAATTCTAACATTTGTAGACAAACAAATTGTAGCCTTTGAAAAAATCCGAACCGAAAAAAAGGCAATGAAGCGAATTACAGATTTATTTGGCGAAGTTGCATCAAAAGGCGAAAAAATGAAAGCAGTCGTTATTCACTCAAATCGTGAAGAAGATGCAAAAAAGCTAGCCCAACAACTTAGTGAAACATATCCGAATGTTGAATTAGAAACTTCATATTTTGGCCCAGTAATTGGAACGCATCTTGGTGAAGGTGCTTTAGGATTGGGTTGGTATATTATTTGAATAGTAGCTCCTTTAATTAGGGGCTTTTTTGTGTTTTTGTGTAGTGAAAATTTGTTATTTTAAATAGAATCTAGTTATCCCATTAAAAATAGAAAGAATCGCTAATATTTTGGTGTGCTTAGCAAACGTTAATGACACAAATTATTTATATTGCTGACAACAAATTTTCACTAGTGTACATGTTATTAGTGACTGATTGAATGTAATATTGAAAGATGCCCACATATTCTAATTCTTTTAACTAGAATAATCATTATAAGGAAAGTAGGTTAAAAATGGACAAATTTTACGGTAGAAAACTCCAACTTCTCCCCACAATAAACCTTCAGGACATCCCTCCAACAAGTCTAATCATACAAGCGGTTCAAAAAGTTAAAACTCGTTTTCAATGCTTTTGTTGTGGTAATCAAAATCAACAACTTTTCGCTACTCATTTTTGTGCAAAATGTTCATCACAGTGTACGTATTGTCGAAAATGTATCATTATGGGAAAGATGTCGACGTGTACAGAGTTAGTCATTAATGAAGTTGATATGAAATTAGATACTTCAATTACTGGACTCGAATGGGATGGTAAACTTTCACCACAGCAAAAAGAAGCATCTATTAAAGTAGTTGAAGCTGTGTGTGAAAATCAGAATTTGCTACTTTGGGCAGTTTGTGGTGCAGGAAAAACAGAAATGTTGTTTGAAGGGATTGAAGCTGCACTACAGCAAGGTAAATTCGTTTGTATTACAACTCCTCGAGTAGATGTTGTTTTAGAGCTAGCGATTAGATTCAGACAAGCCTTCCCTACTATTTCAATTGCAGTACTTTATGGGGGGAGTGAAGAGATATGGGATCGGAATAGGATAACGATTTGTACAGTACATCAGTTAATGAAATTTAGGCGTACCTTCCACTTATTGATTATCGATGAAGTTGATGCTTTTCCTTATAATATTGAAACGAATTTGCACTGGGTTGCAAATGAATCAAGAACGATTAAAGGTTCTACAGTACAAATGACTGCTACCCCCTCTAGTGAACAACAACAACTTGCGCTAAAAGATAAAATTAAAAATGTAATGGTCCCCGCAAGATACCATAGGCAACCCCTACCTGTACCGAGCTTTAAATGGATTGGTAACTGGCGTAAAACGATCCGCAAATCACAAAAACTTCCAAATTCTTTAGATAAATGGATAAAATTATATATTCAAAAAGGCTGCCCCATCTTTTTGTTTGTCCCTACAATTAATGAATGTATTTTTATAGAAGAAGCTGTTAAAAAAATAACAGTTAAATCAGCATCAGTTCATAGTCAAGATCCACAAAGACATGAAAAAGTAAGTGCTTTTCGAAATGGTGATATTCAAGTTTTAATCACAACAACAATTTTAGAGAGAGGCGTGACGATTTCGAATAGCCAAATTGCAGTACTAGGTGCTGATGATGAGATTTTTACTGAAAGTGCACTAGTTCAAATTGCTGGTCGTGCTGGTAGGCATATTAATTATGCAAATGGAGAGGTTATCTTTTTTCATAATGGAATTAGCGAAGAAATGGTCAAAGCTAAAAAGCAAATACTTTTAATGAATCATTTAGGTATCGAGAAAGGTTGGTTGGATAATAAATGATTTGTGTATATTGTGGGGCTCATTTTGTTGAGAAGTTTACCTTGCATAAATTGTTTTTTCAAAAGAATGAATCAGCTTGTTCACAATGTCTAGCGAAATTTAAAAAAATTATTGGTCCTGTTTGTGAGATTTGTTGCGGTTCCATTATGGAGAATCAAAAGCATTGTCAAAATTGTATAGTGTATATGAGTTTAAAGCTAGATATGCCATTAATTATTAATAAGTCGATATTTCATTACACAAACGAAGTAAAAGAGTGGCTCAATAATTTTAAATTTAGTGGTGATGTTCAATTAGCATCTATATTTGCAAGTGATTTGAGGGAATACTATGAAAATTCTTTCAAAAATTATAAAATAGTTCCAATACCTTTAAGTGATGCGAGACTAAAGGAACGAGGTTTTAATCAAGTAGAAGTGCTCGCACAATATGCAGGTTTAAACTTAACAAATTGTTTAGAAAGAATTCATACTGAAAAACAAAGTAAGTTAAACCGTTATGAAAGACTAAGCCGAGAACAAGTTTTTTCTTTTTGTGGTGAGGAAAAAATAGAGAACGAATCAATCGTAATACTTGATGATGTGTATACAACTGGAAAAACGATACAAGATGCCGCAACCATTTTGTTACAAAATGGTGCTACTGAAGTACACTCACTAACATTAATTCGAGCATAAAGCTTGGTGGCTTGTCATGTTTAAAAGAACTTAATTTTACTACGAATTTTACCGATATAAATAGTGGTCATAGGACAGAATAAAACAAAAATATAGATAGAAGGATCGTAATTTAATAATAAAATGACGAGGTATAAAACGATTAGCGATGAGGTGAGAAAAATGAAGGATAATACATCGGATGAGGATAAAGTTCATTTATATCAATACAGCGGAGAAAAAATAGAACAAAATAAACGAGAACAAGAAGGTATAATAGAAATCTCCCCTCAAGCGAAGGATAATCAAATCGTCAATCAACAAATCGCAAAACGTGATGAACGTATACAGCAATTAAAAAAACAAATTGACGAGGGAACATACAAAGTTCAACCAATGAAAGTGGCTGAAAAAATGCTTAGTTATTTTAATAAGAAATAAAGTCATAATTAAACAAGATACACAAACGAATTGATTAAAGAAGTTAAGTATTAAACTAAATGAAATAAAGTCTAACAACCGAACCGGATTGTTACTAAAATTGTTAACTATATAAGAAGAAAGTAGGAAAGAACTTAGCAAAAATGTTAAGTTCTTTCTGTGTATAGGTAAGGAAATAATAAAGGATTTTCACACGAAACGAAAGCCTCAGTTATTTAGATCGTGAAGTTTTTAAAGTGGTCTTTTACTTTATAGTATTTTAATTTGATTTAGAGGAAAGTTAATATTAATTATTTTGACAAAAACTTAATAAAATTATGGAAAGATTTTCTTAATATATCACACAATTTTTTCTAATAATGTGATAAACTCAAATGGTTTAGTTTTTAACTTTTTATGTAGAGGTGTACATATGTTATCGATTTTAAAACGATACTTAATTGGTAAACCACTTAAGTCAACAGAGTTAAGTGAACAAAAGTTATCGAATACGAAGGCCTTGGCAATCCTATCCTCTGATGCGCTTTCTTCAGTAGCATACGGTCCGGAGCAAATTCTAATCGTTTTAACAACGGTTGGGGCGGTAGCGTATTGGTATTCGGTTCCGATTGGTATAGGCGTATTGATTTTATTATTAGCATTAATTTTATCTTATCGCCAAATTATTTTTAGTTATCCTCATGGTGGAGGAGCTTATGTTGTATCTAAACAAAACCTTGGTGTTATTCCAGGTTTAGTTGCTGGTGGATCCTTGCTAGTTGACTATATCTTGACAGTAGCGGTTAGTGTTTCAGCAGGAACGGACGCGATTACGTCCGCCTTTCCAGCTTTACACGCTCATACAGTCTTTATTGCTGTTATTTTGGTTATATGTATTACAATTTTAAACTTACGAGGACTAACTGAATCTGCTTCGATTTTGGCATATCCAGTTTATTTATTCGTTGTAGCACTTGTAATTATCATTATCGTAGGTTTATATAATGTCTTTACAGGCCATGCACCACAAACAGCTCATTCAGCGGTTGGTACTGTTGTTCCAGGGATTTCACTCTTTATTCTTTTAAAAGCATTTTCATCTGGTTGTTCAGCCTTAACTGGTGTAGAAGCAATTTCAAATGCTATTCCGAATTTTAAAGAGCCATCAGATAAAAATGCGGCAAAAACACTATTAATGATGGGGTCGATTTTAGCCGTACTATTCTCGGGAATAATGTTTTTAGCTTACTGGTATGGAATTGTACCAAATGCAGAAGAAACCGTTATGTCCCAATTAGGTTCTGATATTTTCGGACGAAATGTAATTTATTTCTTTATACAAGGGACAACAGCGCTAATCCTTGTATTAGCAGCTAATACAGGATTTTCAGCATTCCCATTGCTTGCTTATAACTTAGCAAGTGATAAATTTATGCCTAGAATGTATTTACTTCGAGGAGATCGTTTAGGATATTCAAATGGTATTATTACACTTGGTGTAGCTTCAATTTTATTAATTATTGCTTTCCAAGGTAAAACAGAAGAATTAATTCCATTATATGCGGTCGGTGTATTCGTACCATTTACACTTTCTCAAACAGGTATGGTAATTAAGTGGATTAGAGAAAAACCGGCTGGCTGGTTCCCAAAATTAATTGCAAACTTCGTTGGAGCATTTATTTCAGCAACAGTTTCGATTATTTTCTTAACTACTAAGTTAAATCAAGTTTGGTCGATATTTATTTTCTTACCTTTGATTGTTATTCTATTCTTAAGAATTCGTAAGCACTATGAAGCAGTAGGAGACCAATTAAGATTAAACAATGATATTCCTGAAAAAATTAGTGGAAATATCATGGTTGTTCCGGTTGCTGGGATTACAAAAGTAGTTGAACGTACAATGCAATATGCTCAAGGGATTGCTGATGAAGTCTATGCTGTTTACATTTCTTTTGATAAAGAAAGTGAAGAGCAAATGAGAGAAAAATGGGAAGCATGGAATCCAAACGTAAAATTAATTGTTGAACATTCTGAGTATCGAGAAATCACTAGACCTCTTTTAAAAGTAATAGATGAAATGGAAGCTAAAGCTCATGAACAAGGCTTTGAAATTACAGTTTTAATACCACAGTTTATTACGAGAAAAAATTGGCATAATGTTTTACATAATCAATCAAGCTTGTTACTACGAGCGTATTTACTTCATAAACGAAGCGTTATTGTAACTACTGTACCTTATAGATTTAAGGTATAGAAGACAGGGTATTGATGAAGGAAAAGATTTGTTGCTAAAGAACCTTCAGTAGGAAAAAAGATATAAATTTTCTTTTCTTAAAAATAGGAAAATAATAATAGGACAAGTCAGAAGGTAAGCGAATATGATAGGTAAGGAAATAATTAGAATTTTTCGTTATTTGTCGAATTCGTGAAAAAAAAGGCGATAAGCTACTTTTGACTTGTCCTAGTTTTATGATGTATAGTTGAAATGTGGAGAAGATTCACAAGTTTTCGACTGAAGGGAATGGATTTGAATGCAAGGTAAAGTAAAATGGTTTAATGCAGAAAAAGGTTTTGGATTTATCGAGCGCGAAGATGGAGACGATGTATTCGTACATTTCTCAGCTATCAACGCAGAAGGTTACAAATCTTTAGAAGAAGGCCAAGCAGTTAGCTTCGAAATCGTTGAAGGTAACCGTGGACCTCAAGCTGCTAATGTTACTAAAATTTAATTTTTTCCGTTAATAAGTAAATATTTGCTTATATAGATTCGGACCACGAGGGCTTACTCATTTGAGTAAGCCTTTGTTTGTTTTGTTTTAAATTTTTAAGTATCTTTAAACTATTATAAAAATATAATCTGATATAAACCAAAAATAGTTCATTAAATGGACACAGAGATTTCTCAAATTTGACAAAAATTTCAAGGAGGAAATTGAGAAAGAGGTGTAGAATATAAGTATGACAGCTTTCATTTTTGGAGCTTGATGAAGGAGGAAACCCATATGATGCTAAACATCCGAGGCGAAAATATTGAAATTACTCCAGCAATTCGTGATTACGTAGATAAAAAATTATCGCGATTTGATCGTTATTTTGACGAAGAGTTAACGGCGAGAGTTAATGCTAAGGTATTCCACGACAAGCAAAGAATTGAAGTAACTATTCCTGGAACGTATATGTTATTACGTGCAGAAGAAGAGCATGCAGATTTGTATGCAGCTGTCGATTTAGTTATTGATAAACTAGATCGTCAAATTAGAAAACACAAAACGAAAGTAAATCGTAAGTTAAGAGAAAAAGGTTCATTAAAATTCATGTTTGCACCATCAATTACTGAATCAGCTGTTGCGGTAGAAGAGCAAGAAAATGATATTGAGTTAGTTCGAACAAAGCAATTTGATTTAAAACCTATGGATGCAGAAGAAGCAGTTCTACAAATGAATATGTTAGGTCATAACTTCTTTGTATTCTTAAATGGTGAAACGAATAAAACGAACATCGTTTACGCTAGAAAAGATGGGCGTTATGGTTTAATTGAAGCCAAATAAAATTAATAAAAAACAATAATAAAAGGACTGAGCTGAACAATTAGCTTAGTCCTTTTTTGGTTTTTTTGCTTATTTTCAAAAATATTAATTAATTCTAATAGAACAATCTCGACATAAGGTTGTCACTTATCTTCATTTAATGATAAAATTAGAAATAGTATCTACTAACTTAATGACATTTTAGTTTATGACTTTATAATAGAGGAGCGTTACGAATGCTTGGAATGATAAAAAAGGTTTTTGATCTTAATCAGCGACAATTAAATAAAATGCAAAAACAAGTTGATCAAGTTTTATCTTTACAGGATCAGTATACAAAATTAACTGATGATGAACTTAGAGGTAAGACATTTGAATTTAAAGAGCGTATTCAAAAAGGTGAAACTCTTGATGATATTTTAGTTGAAGCGTTTGCCGTTGTTCGTGAAGGTGCTACTCGTGTGCTTGGTATGACTCCATATCCTGTACAGTTATTAGGTGGAATTTCTTTACATGAAGGTAATATTTCAGAAATGAAAACTGGGGAAGGTAAAACGTTAACTTCCACTTTACCTGTTTACTTAAATGCATTAAGTAGCGAAGGTGTTCACGTTGTTACAGTCAATGAATACTTAGCTAGTCGTGATGCTCGTGAAATGGGTCAATTATATGAGTTCTTAGGACTTACTGTTGGTCTAAATTTAAATAGTATGGAACCAGATGAAAAGCGTGAAGCATATGCTTGTGATATTACGTATAGTACTAATAATGAATTAGGATTTGACTATTTACGTGATAACATGGTTGTATACGCTGAACAACGAGTACAACGTCCACTAAACTATGCTATTATCGATGAGGTTGACTCAATTTTAATTGACGAAGCACGTACACCACTAATTATTTCTGGACAAGCAAAACAGTCTGCACAATCTTATATTGCAGCGAATGCATTTGTTGGAATGCTTAAGCTAGACAAAGATTATACGTATGATGTAAAAACAAAATCTGTTTTATTAACTGAAGATGGTATTTCACGTGCAGAGAAAGCTTTTGGCGTTGAAAACCTATTTGATTTGAAAAATGTTAACTTAAACCATCATATTACTCAGGCATTACGTGCACATGTGACGATGACCCATGATGTAGATTATGTAGTTCAAGATGGCGAAATTGTTATCGTTGACCAATTTACTGGTCGTTTGATGAAAGGTCGCCGATACAGTGAAGGTCTTCACCAAGCGATTGAAGCTAAAGAAGGATTAAAAATTCAAAACGAAAGTATGACGCTTGCGACAATTACTTTCCAAAACTACTTCCGTATGTACAAAAAACTTTCGGGTATGACAGGTACAGCTAAAACTGAGGAAGAAGAATTCCGTAATATTTACAATATGAATGTTCTAGTTATTCCTACGAACCGACCAATCGCTCGTATGGATAAACCGGATCTAGTATACAAAACAATGACTGGAAAATTTAATGCTGTTGTTGATGAAATCGTTGAGCGTCACAAAGCTGGGCAACCAGTTCTAGTTGGTACAGTAGCGATCGAGACTTCAGAATTAATATCTCAATTGTTAAAACGTAAAGGTGTTAAACACGAAGTATTAAATGCGAAAAACCATGAACGTGAGGCTGATATTATCGCATTAGCTGGTCACCGTGGCGCAGTAACTATTGCGACAAACATGGCTGGTCGTGGTACAGATATTAAATTAGGTGAAGGCATTCGTGAGCTTGGTGGATTAGCTGTTATTGGTACAGAGCGTCATGAAAGCCGTCGTATTGATAATCAGTTACGTGGTCGTTCTGGTCGTCAAGGGGACCCTGGTGTGACAACTTTCTATTTATCAATGGAAGATGAATTAATGCGTCGCTTCGGTTCAGACAATTTATCAGTTATGATGGACCGTTTAGGATTAGATGATTCTCAACCGATTGAAAGTAAAATGGTTTCTCGTGCAGTTGAATCCGCACAAAAACGAGTTGAGGGTAATAACTTTGATGCTCGTAAACAATTACTTCAATATGATGATGTATTACGTCAACAACGTGAAGTTATTTATGCTCAACGTTCTGAAGTTATTGATTCAACTGATTTACAACCAATCGTTAAGAATATGATTGAAGGTACTATTAACAGAGTAGTTCAAGCTCATACTCCAAACGAGCAGCTTCAAGAAGAGTGGAATTTAGAAGGAATCATTGATTTCTTAGAAGCAAACTTATTAAATGAAGATGAAATTACAGTTGAACAATTACGTGTAATTGAACCAGATGAAATGGTTGAATTAATTCAAAAAACAGTATTCGAGCGTTACGAAGAAAAACAGGTAGCTTTACCAGTTGAACAAATGCGTGAGTTTGAAAAAGTAGTATTATTACGTACTGTTGATAACAAGTGGATGGCTCATATCGATTCTATGGATCAACTTCGTGAAGGAATCCATTTACGTGCATATGCACAAATTGATCCACTACGTGAATATCAAATGGAAGGCTTCGCAATGTTTGAAGAGATGATTGCTTCAATTGAAGAAGAAGTGTCTCGCATTATTATGAAAGCTGAAATTGAAGCTGACGTTGAGCGTGAAGCTATACAAGGCGATGCAATTCATGTAAGTAATGATGGTGAAGGTGAAGTAAAGAAAAAACCAATCGTAAAAGGCGAAGAAACTGGCCGTAATGAAGATTGTCCTTGTGGATCAGGTAAGAAGTATAAAAACTGCCACGGTAAAGGAATCTAATATAATAGAAACTATATGAAAAGGGGCAAGGGCAAGTAGTTATTAAAAGAGAGGAGTAACTTTCAAAGGTTATTCTCTACTTTACTACTTGTCTTTACCTGCTTTTTATTGTTCGTAAAATTTAATCGAGGTGTTATGTAATGGAATTAGTAGAAGTAAAGCAAGAACTAGAAAAGATGGCGAAACGCCTTCAAGCATTTAGGGGGTCTCTTTGACGTCGAAACAAAACAAGCAAGACTAGATGAGCTTGAGGCGTTTATGTCAGAGCCAGATTTTTGGGATGATCAAAAAGCTGCACAAGTAGTAATTAGTGAAGTAAATGGTTTAAAAGAGGTTATTAATGAATTCAATGATTTAAATGATGGATATGAAAATCTTGAAGTAACATATGAGTTAGTTAAAGAAGAAAATGACGATGAACTATTTGAAGAACTAATAACTGAAGTAAAATCATTAACTGGAAAACTGAATGATTTTGAACTTCAATTATTATTAAGCGAACCATACGATAAAAATAATGCAATTCTTGAGCTTCACCCAGGAGCAGGTGGAACCGAGTCTCAAGATTGGGGTTCAATGTTATTACGTATGTATACAAGATGGGCTGAAAAACGTGGATTTAAAGTTGAAACTTTAGATTATCTACCTGGTGATGAGGCTGGTATTAAGAGTGTAACTTTAGCAATTAAAGGCCATAATGCTTATGGCTATCTAAAAGCGGAAAAAGGCGTTCATCGTTTAGTACGTATATCTCCTTTCGATTCATCAGGTCGTCGTCATACTTCCTTCGTTTCTTGTGAAGTAATGCCTGAGTTCAATGAAGAAATTGAAATCGATATACGTACAGAAGATTTAAAAATTGATACGTATCGTGCAAGTGGAGCGGGTGGTCAGCACATTAATACAACTGACTCAGCAGTACGTATTACACATGTACCAACTAACACAGTAGTAACATGTCAAACAGAGCGTTCACAAATTAAAAACCGTGAACATGCAATGAAAATGTTAAAAGCAAAGCTATATCAACGTAAAATAGAAGAGCAACAGGCTCAATTAGATGAAATCCGTGGAGAACAAAAAGAAATTGGCTGGGGAAGTCAAATTCGTTCATATGTTTTCCACCCATACTCAATGGTTAAAGATCATCGAACAAACACAGAGGTTGGTAATGTACATGCAGTAATGGATGGAGATCTTGATCCATTTATTGATGCTTACTTACGTTCTAAGATTTAATGTTGAAAAATGGGCTGATAGGATTGGGGGAAACTTCTTTCTTACCAGCCCTAAACTTTGGGGATAAAAGAGGTATATTTTATCATTTAGTTGTCTGTAAATCCATCTTTTAACCTAAAACATCTTCTATCAGGCAGCCCGCTAAACGCTTGCAATTAGTCTGAACAACAAGTTTTTTGGACTTTGTCTAAACGGACATCTTCTAAGTTAGGAGATGTTATTCTTCTGAACTTTTTTCTTTATGGGGTTAGGAAGGATTCTACCTTACTAATGTGTGGGAGTTACATGAATCATATTTATTTTTAAGTTGATTTACAAATTGAAGAAAGTAAATTTTGTTTATATGTAATTAAATCTTATTGTTTTTTTCATAATAAAAAATAGAGAGAATATCCGATAAAAAGGATATAAAATAGAAAAGTTGTCTGTAAGTGAGAAATATTGAGGGGGATAAGTTTGAAAAAGGTCAGATATTCTACTGCTCTAACTGTAGGGTGGGGAAAAACGTTTTTTGAGTACTTTTTTGTATTAATTGGTTCTGCAATTATTGCGGTCGCGTTTTGTGTGTTTTTATTACCAAATCATATTGCTTCTGGTGGGGTAAGCGGTATTTCGACGATTCTAAAGAGTACGATGGGATTTAATCCTGCTTTCGTACAATGGGCATTTAATATTCCTTTATTTATTGCAGGTGTAATTTTCTTAGGTAGACAATTTGGCGCTAAAACATTAGTTGGAACAATTTTTATTCCACTTGTTGTTTATTTAGTTGATTTATACAATATAAAACCTGCAACTGATAATCCACTTTTAGCATCAATTTTTGGTGGACTATTTATTGGTTTAGGTCTAGGAATCGTGTTTCGTGGGAAAGCATCTACTGGTGGAACAGATTTAGCAGCACAAATTGTTCATAAATATACTGGTTTATCACTTGGGATCTGTGTAGCATTTATAGACGGATTAATTGTTCTTACATCTGCAATCGTGTTTAATCTTGAAAGTGGTATGTATGCACTAATTGCACTTTTTGTTACGAGTAAAACAATCGATTTAGTTCAAATTGGTCTTGCTAGATCGAAAATGACACTAATTATTACTTCAGAAGTGGAGCCTGTAACAACCGCAATAGTTCACGAATTAGATCGTGGAGTAACAAAGCTAACCGGTGTTGGTGGATATACAAATGAAGACCGTTTAGTATTAATGTGTGTCCTTGATCAATCTGAATTTTCTTCTTTACGTGATATCGTTCGGTCAGTTGATCGAAATGCTTTCATTACAGTTGTAGATGCAACAGAAGTTCTTGGAGAAGGTTTCACAAATTTGACATAAAAAGGAAAAATTAATACTTTTATTAGTAGTAGACTATAGTTATGGGATTTTTAAAGGGGCGATGATTTTTGTGAAGAAGCTACTTCTTGCTTTTATAACTGGTGGTATGCTGTTAACGATTACAGCATGTGGTTCAAATAATAATTCAAGTAAAAATAATGATTCAGGTGAGCCGGTTTCAGTTGCTAATGGGGAAAAGTTATTTAAACAAAGCTGTGCTAGCTGCCATGGTGGAGAACTAGAAGGTATAGTTGGACCAAGCTTAAAAAAGGTCGGAGCGAAATATTCAGAAAAAGAAATAGAAAATATCATCCATGATGGTAGAGGTTCAATGCCTAGTGGAGTTGTTCAAGGAAATGACGCGAAAAGTGTAGCGAAATGGCTTGCGACTAAAAAATAAAATGTTTTAAATTCTGTAGATAAAAAATTAAAGAAACAGACAATTTTCTGTTAATTAGAAAAGGTCTGTTTCTTTTCATTTTAGTTACATTTTTCCATAATTTGTTAAGCAAGCCCTTAAATCGTCCGAAGTTAATCTTGACTATTATTAAAATGTAACATAAATTTATCAATTTTGACATTTTTTAAGTGGTATAATAGAGGAGCTTAGCTGAAATTATCGAAATATGTAAATAGCAGGCGAAATAATAAGATCAAGTAAATTTATGTATAATTTCATCCAGAATGGATCTTATATAGTTTGATTGAAGAAAACGGAACAAAAAATTAAGGAGAATGTCATGATTGAGTTAAAAGATGTTTATAAGACTTATCCTAATGGTGTTCTTGCGGTAGATGGTATTAATGTAAAAATTCGCCAAGGTGAATTTGTGTATGTCGTGGGACCAAGTGGTGCCGGGAAGTCGACATTCATTAAAATGATGTATCGTGAAGAAAGACCGTCAAAGGGTACGATCTTAATTAATGGAATTGATTTAAGCCATATGAAGGATAAAAAAGTTCCTTTATTACGTAGAAATATTGGTGTAGTTTTCCAAGACTATAAATTATTACCGACTTTATCAGTATATGAAAATATTGCATTTGCACTTGAAGTTATTGAAGAAAATCCGAAAACAATAAAGAAGAGAGTTATGGAAGTACTTGACCTTGTTAAGTTAAAACATAAAGCGAGATTCTTACCAACAGAGCTTTCTGGTGGTGAACAGCAACGTGTTTCGATTGCTCGCTCTATTGTAAATAAACCACAAGTAGTGATCGCCGATGAACCAACGGGTAACCTAGACCCTGAAACTACTTGGGAGATTATGGATATCTTTAAAGAAATCAATGATCGTGGAACAACTATTGTAATGGCAACTCATAATAAGGATATCGTAAATACGATTAAGCGACGTGTAATTGCAATTGAATCTGGAAAAATTGTACGCGACCAAGCGAGAGGAGTGTACGGTTATGAAAGCTAGAACTGCAAAAAGACATGTTCGTGAAGGACTTCGTAGCTTAAAACGAAATGGTTGGATGACGTTTGCATCGATAAGTGCTGTTGCAGTTACATTAATGCTTGTTGGTGTATTTTTAACCGTAATTTTGAATGTTAATCATATTGGAACAACTTTAGAAAAAGACGTTGAAGTACGTGTTTTAGTTGATTTAACAGCAAACAAAGAGCAACAAGCTACTTTAAAAGAAGAAATCAAAAAATTAGATCATGTAACTACTGTAAAGTTCTCGTCGAAAGACCAAGAGCTAAACAATCTAATCAAAAGTATGGGAGAAGATGGGAAAGCATTCCAACTGTTTGAACAGCAAAATCCATTAAATGATACGTATATCGTTAAAACAGATTCTCCAGAACAAATCGCACCTGTAGCCAAAAAAATTGAAGGCTTAAAATATATTGATGAAGTAATTTATGGTAAAAAACAAGTTCAAAAATTATTTAATGCAGTTTCAGTAGGTCGTAACATCGGTTTAGTACTGATTTTCGGACTATTATTTACTGCGATGTTCTTAATTTCTAATACTATCAAAATTACGATCATGGCAAGACGACGTGAAATTGAGATTATGAGATTAGTAGGGGCAACTAATAACTTTATTCGTTGGCCGTTCTTATTAGAAGGTTTACTGCTAGGTGTGTTAGGTTCAGTTATTCCAATCGTTTTACTATTAACTGGCTATAAAGTCATTTATAATATGCTAATGCCAAAATTAGCAGGAACAATGTTTACATTATTACCATTTTCACCGTTTGTGTACCAGCTATCTGCAATATTAATAGGTATTGGTGCAGTAATCGGGATGTGGGGTTCTGTTATGTCAATTCGTAAGTTTTTACGTAAATAAGATTAAATTTTTCATTGATAGTTTTATTGTTTTAATAGTGTAATACGATTGATAAGCTCTAGTTCCCAATTTAACGTCTGTCTGAGTTGATACAGGTACTAGGGCTTTTCTATATACATAAAAGGAGGGATCTTAGATGAATAAGAGAAAATCATCGAAAGTAATAACGATTATGTTATGCAGTTCTTTCATCATCGGTGCTATCCCATCCGTTTCTTTTGCTGAAAGTAAATACCAATCTGAAATTGACCGCATTAAAAAGAAGCGTAGTGAGGTTAAGGATAAGACGGATGCAACAAACAACAAAATTGCTGATATAAAGCATGACCAGCAAGAAGTTGTTGCGGAGCTTGAAAAACTTGATGCTCGGATGAAACTGACTAAGCAAAAAGTTAACCAAACTGAAGATGCAGTTAGTGATGGGAAAAAGCAAATTGCAAAACTAAAGGAAGAAATTAAGTTTATTGAAGAACGCATTAAATCTCGTGAAGAATTATTGAAAAACCGTATGCGTTCTCTTCAAAAAGCTGGTGGTATGGTATCTTATATTGATGTCATTTTAGGTGCTAATAGTTTCGGAGATTTAATTCAACGAATGAGTGCCGTACAAATTATAATGAAGGCTGACGAGGACATTATTAAACAGCAAAACTTGGACTTAAAAGAAGTTAGTGCTAAAAAAGATGATTTGACTATAAAGCAAGCAAAAATCGAAAGAGATTTAGCGAACTTGAAGAGTCTAAATAATCAACTTGCAAGTCAGGTTAGCGAAAAAAACAAATTAATGGCTTCATTAAAAGCTAAAGAAAGCGAAGCTCATGAAGATGTTTTAAATTTAAAGGAACAAGATCAATTATTAGCAAGTCAGCAGGCTGCAATGCAAAAAGCGCTTGAAATCGCTAAGAAACAAGCTGCTGAAAGAGCTGCGGAAGAGGCTAGACGTAAAGCAGAGGCTAAACGTAATGCAGAAGCTGCTGCAAAAAGTAAAAAGCCTTCTACTAGTACAAACCATTCAAGTGGATCTGGAAGCTCTAGTGGTTCAGGTAATTCTAGTAACTCAGATAGTACCGGTAGTTCTGATAATACACCAACCGTATCTAGTGGCAACTTTACAAGACCAGCAAACGGTTATGTCTCTTCTGGATTTGGACAACGTTCATTTGAGGGTGGAGAGTTCCATGAAGGTGTTGATATTGCCTCAGCGGGAAGTGTACCAGTTGTAGCAGCAGGTGATGGGGTTGTAATTCGTGCTTATGTTTCATCTACTTATGGTAATTGTGTATTTATTACACATAACATTGATGGACAAGTATGGACGACCGTATATGCTCACTTAGCTAGTTTTAATGTATCAACTGGACAAACTGTTTCAAAAGGTATGAAAATTGGTTATATGGGAAGTACAGGTCATTCTACTGGACAACATTTACACTTTGAATTACATAAAGGTGAATGGAATTATGCTAAATCAAATGCAGTAGATCCTATGAAATATATAAATTTTTAATTTACTAACAACCTATCCTACAATATTGGGATAGGTTTTTTCTTTATTTTGCTATTTTTAGAATATTGAACCATCGTAAATATGATTGCTAGTTTATAATAATTATAATTTGATATTGATTTTCATTACGAGTTAGACTATTATATAATTATTAATAGATTATAATAATTCTAATTAAGGAGAAATGATATGACAAATAACCGATTAACAACAAATCAAGGCGTGCCAATTGGAGATAATCAAAATTCACTTACAGCGGGACGTAGAGGTCCAACTTTATTAGAGGATTATCAATTAATTGAAAAACTAGCTCATTTTGATCGTGAAAGAGTACCTGAGCGTGTTGTGCATGCACGTGGAGCTGGAGCACATGGTGTTTTCATAACTAAAAATAGTATGAAAAAATATACGAAAGCTAAGTTTTTACAAGATGCCGGAACAGAAACACCAGTATTTGCTCGTTTCTCAACAGTTATTCATGGATTACATTCTCCTGAAACATTACGTGATCCTCGAGGATTTGCTGTAAAATTCTATACTGAAGATGGCAACTATGATTTTGTAGGTAATAATCTTCCTACATTCTTTATTCGTGATGCAATGAAATTTCCCGATATGGTTCATTCATTAAAGCCGGATCCTAGGACTAATCTACAAACACCTAACAGATATTGGGATTTTATGTCTCTAACACCTGAGTCAACAAATATGTTATTACATGTATTTTCTGATGAAGGTATTCCAGCGAACTATCGTCAAATGAGAGGTTCAAGTGTTCACGCATATAAATGGATAAATGAATACGGTAATACTGTTTATATAAAACTTCGTTGGGTACCAAAGCAAGGAATTGAAAACCTTTCAATGGAAGAAGCAAGTGAAGTTCAAGGTAACGATTTTAACCATGCAAGCCGAGATTTATATGATTCAATTGAAAACGGAGATTTCCCAGAATGGGACTTATATGTTCAAGTATTAGATCCAGCAGATATGGATGGTTTCAACTTTGATCCATTAGACCCTACAAAAGATTGGTTTGAAGATGTGATTCCTCGACAATTTGTTGGAACGATGGTACTTAATCGAAACCCTGAAAATGTATTTGCAGAAACTGAATCAGTTGGATTTAATCCAGGTGTGTTAGTTCCTGGTATGTTACCATCTGAAGATAAGTTACTACAAGGAAGATTATTCTCTTATTCAGATACTCAAAGATATCGTATTGGGGCAAATTATTTACAACTTCCAATTAACTGTCCTTTTGCGAAAGTAGCGAATGGTCAGCGTGATGGTCATATGCCTTTTAGTCAGCAAACACATCAAATTAACTTTGAGCCAAATAGCTACTCGGATACGCCAAAAGAGGATACAGATTATGTTGAAGTAGTTCAGCCATTAAGTGGTGTTTCCGAGCGCAAAAAAATAGAAAAAACCAATGACTTCGGCCAAGCGGGAGAAGTGTGGAATAGATATAGTAAAGCGGAGCAGGATGCTGTTATTAAAAATATTAGTGCAGATCTAGCAGATGTAGATGAAAAAATTAAGCTTCGTGCAGTTTGTAACTTCTATCGTGCAGATGCTAAATTAGGTGAGAGACTTGCGAGTAAATTAGGTATTAATTTAACGCCATACTTACAGCATCTACCAAAATAAATTAAACTCTTCTAATAAAAATTTATTAAATCGTGTTCTACTTGCAAACATAAGTGATACAGGCTTATCATATAATAGAACAGAAATAGCATCGCACGTCTGTGTGATGCTTTTTCAGGTACATACACTATTTAATAGATTGGTACGTTCTTAATGAACGAAAAATAGGAGGTTCTGTATGAATCGTAAAACAACGGCGCTACTTGCAACAGCAACATTTGTTGTTGGTATGGGGGTAGGTACATTTGCATTTAATGATGGTACAAGTACAATCGTTTCGAAATTCTCTGAGAGTAAAGAAGTAAAGGCTTCTGAAGATGAAAATATTGCTAAAATACAAAAAGCTTACGAAATTATTGCAAATCAATATGTGAAAAAGATTGATCCTGATAAATTAACTGAAGGTGCAATCCAAGGGATGGTAACAACTTTAGATGATCCGTTTTCTACTTATATGGATGGAAAGACAGCTAAACAATTCCATGAATCCTTAGGTTCATCATTCCAAGGAATTGGAGCGGAAGTTTCTAAAGATGGTGAAAAACTAATTATTGTATCTCCAATTAAGAACTCTCCTGCGGAAAAGGCTGGTCTGAAACCAAAGGATGAAATTTTATCAGTTGATGGTAAGAGTGTAAAAGGTTTATCTCAATATGATGCGGTGTTAAAAATCCGTGGTAAAAAAGGAACAAATGTTACGATTGAAGTACAACGTCCAGGAGTTCCGGATCCAATTAAATTTACAATTAAACGCGATGATATTCCAATGTATACAGTATTTAGTTCAGTGAAAGACGTAAACAACGAAAAAATTGGTTATATTCATATTACCTCATTTAATGAAAAAACAGCTGACGAGTTTAAGAAAGAATTGAAAAAGCTAGAGGATCAAAATATCCAAGGTTTAACAATTGATGTTCGAGGAAATCCTGGCGGGTACTTACAAGCTGTAGAAGGCGTTTTAGAAGAATTAGTTGTAAAAAGTGAGCCATACTTACAAGTTGAAAATAGAAATGGCCAACGTGAAAAGTATTATACTAAATTAAATAAAGCGAAACCATATCCAATTGATGTATTAATTGATAAAGGAAGTGCATCTGCGGCTGAAATTTTAGCAGCGGCATTAAGTGAAGCAGGACATTATGAATTAATTGGGGAAAAATCTTATGGTAAAGGTACTGTACAGTCTACATTAGACTTCAAAGATGGAAGCAATATTAAGTTAACACAATTTAAATGGTTAACTCCAGATGGTACCTGGATTCACAAAAAAGGTATTAAACCAGATGTTGCTGTGAAACAACCTGATTATTTCTACGCTACACCAATAGATAAAAAGAAAACATTTAAATTCGATGACAATGATGAAAATATTAAACAAGCGCAAATCATGTTAAAAGGTTTAGGATACGACCCAGGCCGTAAAGATGGATATTTCAGCAAGCAAACAGAGACAGCAGTTAAGAACTATCAAAAAGCTGTTGGAATTACTGTTAACGGTGAGATTGATCCTCTAACATCAGAAAAACTTGAATCATCATTAATTGATAAAATTAAAGATGAAAAGAATGATCTTCAGTTAGAAAAAGCTTTAGATATGGTAGCTCAATAATACTACACAAAGAGGACAATTTTGTATTGTCCTCTTTGTATAGTAAAGTCCAGTCTTAGAGGATGAAATTTATTTCGTCCTCATTTGACATAATTCCCGGGAAATAGATTTGAAATTACAATCCATGCAGGAGTTTTAGTTTAGTATGTCGAAAGTACACTTTATGGAGAAGTGTGCTTTTTTTATTGCTTTGTAGCATATTCTCTTTGAAAAAACATCAATAAACCGATAACATAAGTATATCAATCTATTATATAAAAAAGGTGGTGAATGTTATGTGGTCAAATTTATTATCTGAACTTTTAGTTGGATTAGGTAAGCTATTTTTAAATCCATTTACTTATATATTTTTCATCGCATCAATTTTCTGTGGCAATTTACGTGTAAAACGAGAACGTAAGCATTTTTCGGTTCGAAATTTTAATGTAACGTTCGAGTGGAAAACTTCACTATGGTATGGATTAATGATTGGATTAATTCTTTCAGTTATAACATTGGTAGCTGGAATTAGCATTCCGATTGAAATGGTTTATTTACTAAGTGTATTAACGATTATTTGTGCACTAATTTTACAATTCAGATGGATGTCTCCTGCTTATCTTTTTGGACTAGCATTAGTAGCTCTGCCATTACTAAATAGAGGGCAAGATTCAGTTCCTTTTTTGAAAAACTTTATTCCTAATGATCTGAATGCTATGCTTCCTGCTATAACGATTCTATTGGCTTTACTTTTATTGGCTGAAGGAATTTTAGTTCAACGTAATGCTGCAAATCATACAACTCCTTTATTTATTGAGAGTAAACGTGGAAAAAGAGTAGGGGCACATGAGGCAAATAGATTATGGATGGTGCCATTATTCTTATTAATACCAAGTGGTTCGATAACTAGTGACTATTCATGGTGGCCTACACTTGCTTTAGGTGATAGTGGGTATTCTATTCTTTGTGTACCATTTGGAATTGGGTTTTACCAGTTAATTCAAGGAATGCTACCAAAGGAATCAATTAAGCTTGTCGGTAAACAAATAGTAGCTTTAGCAATTATAGTTTTTGTAGGTGGAATATTAAGTTCTTTTATTGGTTTTGTAGCATTTATAGCTGTAGCAATTGCAGTAGTGGGACGAGAAGCTATAAACTATATTCATAAAAATAAAGATATTAATACACCATCATACTTTACAGTTAAATCAACTGGACTAATTGTTTTAGGGATATTACCAAACTCTGTAGCAGATAAAATGAACATTAAAGTAGGCGAAAGCATCACAAAAGTAAATGGACAAAATGTAACTACTGTTAATGAGTTTTATGAAGCACTCCAAATTAATCGTGCGTACTGTAAATTAGAAGTAGTTGATTTGAATTCTGAAATCCGTATAACTCAATCTTCAGTCTATGAAGGTGAACACCATGAGTTAGGATTTTTATTCCCAGAAGAAGAATCTAAATATAGTGGACAGGTTGGATAATGTGATGTAGAAATAGTTTTATAATCATGAATTTGAATAAGGTGAAAATCCAGAACAACAACATATTGTATATTTGTCTAGATTATTTTCCAATCTTACTAATGTAATTTCATTTTTAAATAGTTGAAGAAATTATTTACACGGTAGCAGAACAGTGAAATCGACTGAATAGTCGATTTTTTTTTTTATGTGCCAAGATGAAGCAGAAAAATGTAGTAAGACTAATTTAATATTAATTGTGAGAAAAAGAAATTTCTTAAAGTCAGAAAGAGTCTAATACTACCAGTTGTACAAAAAACATCTAGAATAAGCGTTGTTATGTGAATGTTTACATACTATTAATAATTAAACACTGAGGTTAAACTTTATTTCACATAGGAAATAGAAAAAATAACATTATCTTCAGTGGTTTATTAAACGGTCGTCATGCATAACGAAAGATGTATTCGAATAAATAAACAATTTCTGTTCCACTTATATCCCTAAAAGAACTCTAGTTGATTCGTTACCATCTAAGCTTAAGATATAAAGATTTTTTCATATTCTTAATCATCTAACTCGAACGCTAAAATATACTAAAAGGTTTAGTAAAGACTGAAGCTTTTTTTATTTTTATTTTCAAAACTGGTGATTTAGATTAAATTTTTTTAAAAATTATTAGAATAATATTTAAATTGACACAATTTTCTAAATGATAAAAACTCATAAATAGTATCTATACTAAAAAGTAGCAGTATATTGTTTCTATTTTTTAAGTTACTAATTTTAGGAGGTTAGAAGATTGAAAAGAAAGCTTTTTAAAGGGATGTTATCAGTTTTATTAGCTAGTTCCGTTGTGGCAGTTGGAAGTACTCCATCTCAGGATTATAAAAGGATGGTATATGCAGAGACAGAATCAAAGATTGAACAGTTTTTAAGTAAGTTGACGCCTGAGCAAAGAAAAGCACTTCAAGATTTAACGAAATCAGGTAAACCAGAAATTAGAGTATCCGATGATACTGACTTAAATAGTACAAAAGAGGTTTCAGTTATTGTTGAGTTTAAACAGAATACAGCAAACACTGCTATGTTGCTAGAACAATTAAAAGGTAATTCATTAGAATTAGAAGATGCGAAAAGAAAAGTAGACGATTCACATGATAAATTTAAAAAAGATTTAGATCAATTAAATATAAAACATAAAGTTAAGACAACATTTAAAGAGACATTCAATGGTGTTGCTATGACATTACCTGCGAATCAAGTACAAAGTCTACTACAATCTGATGTTGTAAATGCTGTTTATGAAAACAATAAAGTTCAATTAATCGAACCAACTACACCCCTTTCAAAAACAAGCACATCAGCATATAGTGGAAAAACACCTCAAGAAATAATGGGAGTGGATAAGCTTCATCATGAAGGAGTAAAGGGGCAAGGTATTAAAGTAGGTGTTCTGGATACAGGGATTGATTATAATCATCCTGATTTAAAAGAGGCTTACAAAGGTGGCTACGATTTTGTTGATGAAGATCCTGATCCGATGGAAACGACCATTAAAGATTGGAAAGCTTCTGGACAACCTGAGTATGTAGCAGGACGTGCTTATTATACGGCGCATGGGACACATGTATCTGGGATTATAGCTGGAAGTGGTAAAGCCAGTTCACAGTATGCAATGGAAGGAATAGCCCCAGGTGCTAATCTATATATGTATAGGGTACTAGGTCCATATGGAAGTGGTACGACTGAAGATATTTTAGAGGGTATAGAAAGAGCGGTTAATGATAAAATGGACGTTATTAACATGTCTCTAGGAGCAGATTACAATGATCCTTATTCCCCTTTGGCAATCGCAATAAATAACGCAGTATTATCAGGCGTTACATGTGTACTCGCTGCTGGAAATGCAGGTTCAGCTATGTATACTGTCGGTTCACCTGCCGCGTCTGCACTCGCAATTACTGTTGGTTCAAGTAATACAGAAGTTGCTGAATACAATTATATTGGAACATTCAAAAGTAATAGTTCAGTAGTAGATTCAGAGATTCGGTATTCCACAAATGGTTTTGGACAAGATCCAAGTAGATTATTAGGGAAAACATTTGAAATTGTTGATCTTGGTCAAGGACTAGAATCTGATTATAGTAACAAAAACGTCGAAGGAAAAATTGTTCTTGTTTCGACTGGAACGACTCAAACGAATCAAAAAGTAATGTTAGCTAAACAACATGGAGCATCGGCTATATTTCTTTATAGTAATTCACCCGGTTTTATAGCAGATAAATTTCCGGTGACAATTGAAAATACATATACCTATATCTTAAGTGGTCAGCAAGCATTAGCGTTTAAAGAAATGTTAAAAAATGAAACAGCGACCTACACGTTTTCAAAACTTCAAAAGAATGTACAGTATAAAGAGGATGATCTTTCCTTTTTTAGCTCACGTGGACCAGCTTCAATAACTTATGATATTAAGCCAGAAGTGACAGCACCAGGATACAATATTATGTCAACGGTTCCTTCCTATTTATATGGTGAAAAATATGATGGGCAGTATCAATATGGGTATGCACAGTTTTCAGGTACATCTATGGCGTCACCACAAGTTGCAGGGGTAGCAGCACTATTACTTGGTAAAAACCATAAAGCAACACCAGCTGAAATTAAAACGACTTTAATGAATACAGCTGATGAAATGATAGGTAATTATAGTGTCTATGAAATTGGATCAGGTCGTGTAGATGCATATGAGGCATTTCATTCACAAGTATCGTTCCAAGTACAAGATAAGACATTGAATTTATCAAATAATACATCAGAAGAAGTGGACGATTTAACTGGTGCATTAAGTTTTGGTTCTTTATATACAAATGGAGAAGAGGCACAGGATCAACGAA
Organism: Gottfriedia acidiceleris; assembly: GCF_004138285.1. Classification (GTDB taxonomy): domain Bacteria; phylum Bacillota; class Bacilli; order Bacillales; family Bacillaceae_G; genus Gottfriedia; species Gottfriedia acidiceleris_A. The sequence continues at coordinate 347,515 of NZ_SCFN01000005.1, forward strand.
AGATTCTTATCGAAAATAAAAGCTCTCATGATAAGACTTTTGATATTTCTGTAAGCTATAAAACTGTTCGGAATTCTTTAGACGCTGTTTCAAATGGAATTGAATTAAAGACAAAACAGTCAATTCAAGTAGAACAAAAAAGTAAAGAAAAAATGGTAGCGGAAATTCATATTCCTACGACTGCTAAGTACGGTATGTATGAAGGGTACATCAATTTTACAAACCGAAATAATCCTGATGAAATTTACCAAATCCCATTTGGTGTTCGGAAAGTGAAAGAGGGTGTTGAATATTTAAACGTGAGTTCAAGTGTTACAACCCTAAATAACGGAGTAGTAAACAATTCAAACTATTCACTGGTTAATTTTAAATTAAATTCTCATATACGTTATCTAGATATTTTCTTAGCAGATGAAAATTCTCAAGATATTGGATATATTGGCAATTACGATGGTATAGGTATGCCTGAAAATGCCGATGTAAGGGTAACTGCTTTTAGTGGAGAGTATTATCCAATTGGAATTACGACTGATCAATTAGCAAATATTGAACCTACACAAGTTAAACCTGGTACCTATAAGTTAAAGTTTGTCTTTACGGATGTCAGAGGGAAAAAAATGATGGTTGAAAAACCAATTTTAGTAGATAATACTAGTCCTAAAATGTCTTCAAATTTAGCTGATGGAGTAGTTGAATTGGACCCGAATAATTCCAATATCGAAATCAATGGTAATGTAATGGACCAAGGTATCTTAGATTTAAGAGCGGTAGGTACAAATCTGACACAAGGGAATAACAAGGTATATGTACGATACAATAATAATTTTCCATCGTCACAGTCAATTAACACAGAAGGTAATTTCACTTATAAAGGTTTCTTTCCAAGCTATTTGAAGGTATTACCGATTGAATTAAATTCTACAGATATGGTAGGAAATAAATCAAATACGATCCAATATTACTTTGTTAAAAAAGGAACACCTTATGTGTCAAGTATCCCAAATCAAAAAGAAGTATCTCAAGGTGAAACAGTAACATTTAATGTAAATGCTATGAATCAAGGTGTGTTTAAGAAGGCAGAGTTAGAATTTAATTATGATCCAACTATTTTTTCGATTACGGATATTGGACTAAACGATAGAGTAAAAGAACGATTTGATGCAACAATGACGAATGAAAACGGCACAATTAAGGTCAACTTACAAGCTAAGGATACATCATGGAATACTGAGGATGTATTTTCACTACTTGAACTGAAAGCAAGTGTAAAAAATAATGCATATTTTAATGACTATACAAAAGTAAGTCTAACAAAAGCTGATTTTACGAACACTTCTGATATAAAAACGTCTAGTGGAAGAGTAGATCCATCAATTAAAGTAAACGCTTCTAATTCATTATTATTAGGAAATATGTATGGAGAAGCAATCTATAAAGTAGGATCCACTGGACTACCTATGAAACTATTTGATTATTCGAAAATGGGTGCTTCGGTTAAAGTAATTGATGAAGTTGGAAAACAGATTCTCGGAAACGTACTACAAGATCCAAATTTTGAAGTAAGTTCACTACCATCTACAAGAGATAAATTAATGCTTGAACTCGATATACCAGGACATTTTACCGTACAAAAATCCTTCTATATTGGTTTAGATAATAGTATAGGAGAAAAGAAATTTATTCGTACAAAACTTGCTAGTGCAGGAGATGTGAACAAAGATAATGTTATAGATATATTAGATGCAATTTATCTAGAAGAGCATTGGGATACAAACGACCGAAAAGGAGATATTAACTTTGACGGAAAGATTGATCTGACAGATCTGAATTATATTAAACTTAACTTTTTAAAGGAAAATCCAACAGTACCTCACCAAAATCATCCAAAAGCTACCGAAAACGGTAAAACATTAGAAAGTATTATTAATAGTTTAACAAAGTAGAAATTAGATGAAGTATCTATTTAGCTAACTTAAAGTATCAACTAAACATACAATATAACAGAATGATTTATTGTATAAGAAAGGACATTACATATTAGTGAACTAAATGTAGTGTCCTTATTTTTTGTTTTTTCGGTTGTATAAAGAAATGTATTATAGTAATGTATACTTTTTAGATTTTTTTTCGGATAATTTTGAATATTAGAGTAGTTATCATATTTTAAAAATATTAATTCCGATTAATTATGAAAAAAATTACTTGTTGATACTAAAAATTATGAAAAATCATAGAAAAGAGTAATAAGCCCGAAACTGTTATCAATACAAAACATAAAAATCAAAAGGAACATATTCGTAACTCTGAATATGTTCCTTTTTTATTTGTATTATTTTTAAGTAATGGAGATTTACATGCTAATTTACGAGTATTATGTAGCAATGTTTTTATAGGTAGTATGTCATGTTTTTAAGTGTGATAAGAGACCTATTGCTCAGCTTGGTGGAATCTAGCATCCTATTAAAAGCAGGGATTCTAGAAAGAGTTTTTTTCTTTCCCTAGATCTCATTTTGACCTTTTAAATTTTGTCACATTAGTAAGCGACAAATACGAATATTCATTTCATTGTAATGATACTGTAAGCGTTTTATCATTTGTATATAAGCTTCTCAGGGGAGGTAAGATTTTGAATACGGAAAAAAATAATAATATAAAGGTAAAAATACAACGCTTTGGTAGTTTTCTAAGCGGTATGGTAATGCCAAATATTGGTGCCTTTATTGCATGGGGATTAATAACAGCACTGTTTATACCTACTGGATGGATACCTAATGCAAAGTTGGCGGTATTAGTAGGTCCAATGATTACATACTTATTACCATTGCTAATAGGTTTTACTGGGGGAAGAATGGTCCATGATATTCGAGGCGGAGTTGTTGGTGCTATTGCAACAATGGGGGTAATTGTTGGTGCAGAGATGCCGATGTTTTTAGGCGCTATGATTATGGGACCACTTGGCGGTTTGGCTATAAAGAAATTTGACCAAGCTATACAAGGAAAAGTTAAGTCAGGATTTGAGATGTTAGTTAATAATTTCTCAGCGGGTATTTTAGGAGCAATTTTAGCAATAATTGGCTTGATAGGTGTTAATCCAGTTGTTTCAACACTAACAGAAGCATTAGCTAATGGCGTAGATATGATGGTAAAAGCAAATGTCATTCCATTGGCAAACATATTTATTGAACCAGCAAAAATCTTATTTTTAAACAATGCTATTAACCATGGAATTTTAAGTCCAATTGGTCTTGAACAAGCGAAATCAGCTGGAAAGTCACTTTTATTTTTACTAGAAGCAAATCCAGGACCGGGCTTAGGCGTACTATTAGCATATACGATATTCGGAAAAGGTACAGCTAAACAAACAGCGCCAGGAGCAGTGATTATCCATTTCTTAGGTGGGATTCATGAGATTTATTTCCCATATATCTTAATGAGACCTTTATTAATCTTTTCAGTTATCGCTGGTGGTGTGGCTGGTACATTTACTTTTAATATATTAGGCGCAGGTCTAGTAGCAGCAGCTTCTCCAGGTAGTATTATTGCAATATTAGCAATGGCTCCAAAAGGAGGATACTTACCAATTCTTGCGGGAGTATTTGTTGCAACAGCCGTTTCATTTATTGTTTCAGCTGTAGTTCTAAAATCATCTAAGTCAGTTGCCTCAGATGAAGATTTAGAAAGAGCAGCTCAAAAAACACAAGATTTAAAAGGCAAAGAAAGTAAAGTAGCTAGTCTATTACAGACTGAAAAAGAAGTAGCTAGTTCTCTTGGTATTGATAAAGAAGTGAAGAAGATCATTTTTGCTTGTGATGCCGGCATGGGATCTAGTGCGATGGGAGCATCAATATTACGCAAAAAGGTAAAAACAGTGGGAATAGAATTAGAGGTTACGAATGTAGCAATTAATAATTTACCAAATGATGTAGATGTTGTCATAACCCATAAAGATTTAACTGATCGAGCAAAAGCAAAAGTACCGAATGCAGTTCATATCTCAGTAGAGAACTTCTTAAACAGTCCAAAGTATGATGAATTAGTGAATTCTTTAATAAAATAATAAAAATTTAAAGAGGTATATATGTATATATCAGCAAGAGAAAGAGAAATCATTAATTTGTTGTTGGATCATCCAAACGGAATCAATGTTCAAGAAATTGCAGAGAACCTAAATGTTAGTAGCCGAACCGTGCAACGGGAACTAAAAGGAGTCGAAAGTATTGCGTCAGCACATAACCTTTATTTAAAAAAGGTGTTAGGTGTCGGAATGTATATTGAAGGGACACCTGAGCAAAAGAATGAGCTTCAAATTGCAATATTAAAAAGTGGGCAAGAGTTTACTCAACAAGAAAGACAGGAGTTAATTCTATGTTCCTTATTAAAAGTACCAGAATCTATTAAACTAAGCTCACTAGCAAATGATTTGCATGTTACCGTTGCTACAGTTAGTAATGATCTTAATAAAGTAGAAGAATGGTTAAAAGACTTCGATTTGGAACTAATTAGAAAGAAAGGGTACGGCATTGCTTTACTAGGATCGGAACGAAAAAAAAGAAAAGCCCTAGGACATCTAATCGCACAGCAATTAAATGAATATGAGTTTTTATCTGTAGTGGAAGATGAGTATGAGTCAAAGAATAGATTCTCAAATGGATTATTAGAAATAATAAAACTAGAAAAGCTCACCATGATTGGAAAAATGATTCGAGATATTGAACAACAATTACCTTATTCTCTAGCTGATAGTGCGTTTATGACATTTACGATTCACTTATCTTTAGCCATAGAAAGAATTATTCAAGGTGAAGTAGTACAGATGGATCAAGAGGTTCTTGAAGAATTAAGTACCTCTAAAGAATTTAATATCGCCAGTCAGATTGTTAATGAATTAGAAGAAGTGTTTAAAGTTAATATCCCAAATGCTGAAAAAGGGTATATTACGATGCATTTATTAGGTGCAAGGCAGCGTCAAGAGAAAAATGATTGGCTAGAAGAGAGTAGTACAGAAATCGTTGTAGGCTCAAAAAAGTTAATCAATTATGTATCTAAAGAACTTGAAATAAATTTTGAAGAAGACCAAGCCTTATTTGAAGGACTAATTACTCATATTGAACCAGCAATCTATCGAATTCAAAAAAAGCTAGATGCAAATAATCCTTTAGCAGGTCAAATTCAAGAGGATTATCCTGCACTGTTTAAGACCATTCAAGAAGGATTAAATGAAGCTTTTCCAACGATTGTTTTTCCAACTGAGGAAATCGCTTATCTTGTTCTACATTTTGGTTCATCTCAAGTAATCTATGATAACAGTAAAGAGGTTAGCGCGCTTGTATTATGTTCAAGTGGGATTGGTTCTTCTAAAATGTTAGCGAGTCGAATCAAAAAAGAGATAAAAGAAATAACGGATATCGAAGTATCGTCTTTAGCAAACTTAAGAAATATTCAAATTGAACAATATGACATTATTTTATCTACAGTTGAGATGCCGGGATTTTCTAAAAAATATATTACCGTAAATCCTTTATTGCCAAAGAAAGAAGCTGAGCAGATTCGTGATGAAATAAAACGCAACTCTCTTACAACTGAAGCAACTCTACTAAGAAAGTTCCATAGCAAAAAGCTTCAAAAGCAGATAAAGCTAGAAACGCCAGAATTAATTAAACAAAATCTTGAAGTAGTTCATCAGTACACAGAAACTGTACTCCATATCTTGAATACATTTGAGACAATCTCATTACCGTTTATTCCAACTTCTTCTATTTTATTATTAGAAGTATGCAAACAAGCAAATGTTAGAGGATTGATAGGTGATTATTTTGAGGTGACTAACCAACTTACAGAAAGAGAAAAGAAGGGTGGCCTAGGGATACCAGGTACTAGCATAGCACTGTATCATTGTCGGTCAGAATATGTTATGCAACCAGTGTTTTTATCCTTTTTGCTTAATGAGCCAATGGTTGTCAAAGCAATGGACCACTCATCAATAAAAATCAATACTTTACTTTTATTACTAGCTCCAGTTGATATGCAAACAGGACAATTAGAAGTGTTGAGTACAATTAGTTCAACAATTATTGAGGATGAAGAATCAACGCGGATTTTTACATCTAATAATTATACAGATATATATAACAAATTAAGCTATGCATTATATGAAAATTTACAAAAAAGATTTAAGAATTGAGGGATTAATAAATGATTCAAACAGTATTACCAACAGATAATGTTTTATTAAATGTAGATGTGAAAACAAAAGATGAAGCTATTCGTTTAGCAGGAAATCTTTTAGTAAAAAACGGTTATGTAAAAGAAAATTATATTGAAAAGATGATTGAAAGAGAAGAGTCGTTAACAACTTATATGGGGAACTTTATTGCGATTCCACACGGAACTGAGGAGTCAAAACAAGAGGTAATCTCATCTGGAATTTCGATTCTTCAAATTCCTAACGGAGTAGACTTTGGGAACGGAAATATTGTAAAGGTAGTGTTCGGTATTGCAGGCAAAGATAATGAGCATCTTGATCTGTTATCTCAAATAGCGATTCTTTGTTCAGAGGAAGAAAATGTACATAAATTGGTCGCTGCCACATCAAAAGAGGAACTAATTTTAATGTTTAGCGAGGAGGAGTAAGATGTTAGCTGTACACTTTGGCGCAGGAAATATTGGAAGAGGATTTATAGGACAATTATTACACAAGGCAGGATATGAGATTTGCTTCGTTGATGTAAATGAAGAGGTTATTAATGAACTAAATGAGAAGAAATCATATACTGTCATGCTAGCAGATCGTACTCAAGAAAAAATAAAGATAACAAATGTAAGAGGTATTAACAGTCTGAAAGATCCACAGGAAGTAGCAAAAGTAATTGCACAGGCTGATATTGTAACAACAGCAGTAGGTCCCTCAATTCTTCCTAAAATAGCAAAGCTAATTGCAGATGGATTAATTGAAAGGGTTGAGAATTCAGATAAAGCGTTAAATATAATTGCGTGTGAAAATATGATAAGTGGAAGTACTTTTTTAAGAGATGAAGTTTATTTAAACATGACATTATCTCAGAAGAAAAAAACTGAACAGTCGGTCAGTTTTCCGGATGCTGCAGTAGATCGAATCGTACCAATTCAAAGTCATGAAGATAAATTATTAGTAGCAGTGGAACCATTTTATGAGTGGGTGATTGATCAATCAAAAATGATAGGTGAAGTTCCATCAATTAATGGTGTGACTTATGTAGAGGATTTACTTCCTTATATTGAAAGAAAATTATTTACTGTAAACACTGGTCACGCAGCGACTGCATATTTAGGGAATTTCTACGGATATAAAACGATAAAAGAAGCAATTTCTGATGAGAATATTAGAAATACTGTTAGCTCTATTTTAGATGAAACAGGTAAGTTATTAGTTAAAAAATATAACTTTGACTTAGATCAACATAGTGCCTATATTAAAAAAATAATAGGTAGATTTGATAATGAGTATATTTCAGATGAATTATCTCGTGTTGCTCGTTCTCCAATACGTAAATTAGGAGCAAATGACCGTTTTATTAAGCCAGCAAGAGAGTTAATAAACTTCGGGATAACACCTAACCATTTAGTTAAAGCAATTGCAGTTGCTCTATTCTATAAAAATAATGATGATCATGAAGCAGTTGAACTACAAAGCTTCCTTCAAGGTCACTCTGTGGAAGAGTTGCTTGTTAAATATTCAGAATTATCAGACTGTAAAAAGTTGATTAGTTTAATCATTAATGAATACAATAAGTTAGAGAAGGACTTACTTGTTCATTAATTTTACTAGATTTATAGACTCTAAAAGTACAGAAAGGGACAGATTCAATATGGAACAGTCCCTTTTATCTATTCTGCCTTATCTATTTTAACTAATTACCACTAATAAACATTTCTCCAGCATGAACTGCTTTCTCATATTGCTTAGTCTTAACATAGTGCGAGTAGAGCAACTTTGCATACTTACTTGCATGTGTGACATGATGGTGATCCTTAAAGAAAGGAAATGCAGTTTGTTCCATAAAATCATAATATTCATCAAATTTTTCGTTAAAACGTAAAATTAGAAGGATAAAGAGAATCTGATATAAATCATTCGCCGCCTTTTCTGAAAGAGCAAGCCCTTCATTTGCCTCATTTAGCAATTCATTCTTTGATAAAATCTTCCCTTCTTCAGCATTATCTAGGTAGTTATACAAACGGTTTAAATAAGGTAAGGATTGTTTATCAGCTTCTTCAACTGATTTTTTATAAAAAATATGTGCATTTTTAAAGTCCTGCTTCCAAAAATACATTAGACCTAAATTATGTAAGATCATTCCTCTTTTATCTAAAAGACCTAAAGCTTCGCTATGTTCAATTAAACTCTCATACCTTTTTACAATTTCTTCAAAATCTAGTTGTGTACTTTCTTTTAATTGTACTAGCATCAAGGATTCAGCCAATATCGCTCTTGCGTAATTATTTGTTTTATTAAAATATCTAAAAGCCTTTTCACCATAGAAATATGCCATAACTTTAGAGTGTGTCCAATGATAGGCCGATCCTAGATGATAGTAATATTCTTTATTTCCGTATTCCTCTATATTGACCTTCTTTAATTCTTGTAATGCAGTTTGTCTATTTGCATTTTCTAGACCGGTATATTGAGTTAAATAATATATTCCTCTGACATGATGGAATAAGTTCTTTTCATAAGTTGACATGGATGGAGAATCTTTTTCAACCCGTTTAATAATACGATCTGCTTTTTCAATGTTTTTACATAAAATAAAATATCGGGCTAATAAAAGCTGGAAATAGACAGCATAGTTGGACGCACAAATATAGTGAATGCTTTCTAGTTCTTCTTTAATTATTATGACATCCTTCATTCGCTCTAATATGATTGCATTGTGCCATTTTTGGAGTTTCTTTTCAATATTGTGAACAGCTTCTATCTCATTTTTAATGTCAATCTGAAGACGTTGAGAGAACAGTTGAATAATTTCTTCAGAATATCGAGTTTCACCTCTTTCAATTCTACTTACATGGGTAGCAGTACAAATGTCTTTTCCTAACTCCTCTTGGGTCAATCCCGCTTTTTTACGATAAAATTTAATGATCTCGCCTTCAAGCATATGTTCTCTCCTTTTCTAATTCCAGATGATTAACTATTGAAGTTTTTTACGTCAATGCAAGATTACACTCCTACAATTTGCGAATGTTCATTTTGCAACGCAAATCTAAGAAACTGGAAAGTACAAAGACTTTGAAATACCTATTAATTTATTATAACTAGAATTTTTAAAAGTCAAATACTTTCATTTCAAATTAAAAATAACACAAATTTTATAGTAAAATTTCATGCTTTTTTAATATTTAATGAAATTTCCTTTCAATTTTCAATACTTTTTAGTAAAAAAATCCTACAAAATGACCGAAATTTCGATTAAAAATAACACAATATGCTTTTTCCCTAAATGCTATTACTATTGAAATAGTAAGAATTTTTTAACTATATATAGAAAAATGGGGGATAGAGTTTATGAAGGCAACAACGTTGGCAAAGCACTCGGCAGTACTTGCCCTTTCAACAAGTCTGCTTATTTCACCTTTCAGTGAGAAGTCATATTTAACGGCAAAAGCAGAAACTTCTAAAGCAGAAGAAATTTTAGCTTCAATTACACCAGAGCAAAGAGCAGCACTAAAACAACTAGAATTAAACAATCAAGAAGGACTTCAAGGCTTCGGGGAAAGTGAACTGAATTCCGATAAAGATATTTCTGTTATCGTTCAGTTCAAATCGGATCCAAGTAATGTCGCAGTATTAGAAGCAGCAATTGATGGAAAGTCATTAACAAAGTCATCGGCACAATCACAAGTTGACAAAGAGCATAAGGTTTTTAAAGAAGATGTAGGAAAGTTTGAAAAGTTTAAAGAAAAGAAAAATGCTCCTGTCATCACAAAGACGTATAAAGTAGCATTTAATGGTGCGGCGGTTACACTTCCTGCAAATCAAGTGAAAGAACTTTTAAAATCAGATGCTGTTAAAACAATTTATAAAGATGTAACTTTTAATGTTGATCCAATTAAAGAAGATGTTCCAACGGATGTTAAAGGTAAAGCTACTACATCAGTAGACAGTATTCCGTATTTAAATGTGGACAAGCTACATAAAGAAGGAATAACAGGTAAAGGAGTTAAAGTCGGGGTATTAGATACAGGTATTGACTATAACCATCCAGATTTAAAAGACGCTTTTAAAGGCGGATACGATTTTGTAGATAATGATAACGACCCAATGGAAGCTACATACAAGGACTGGCAGGCATCAAACCAACCTGAAAATAGTGGTAGTAGTTCTTACTATACAGAACATGGTACACATGTATCGGGGACAATTGTAGGACAAAACAAAGGTAAAAGTGGAGTATCAGTAGAAGGTGTTGCACCTGATTCAGATTTATTTATGTACCGCGTACTTGGTCCATATGGAAGCGGCTCTTCTGAAAATGTAATTGCAGGTATTGATAAAGCAGTTCAAGATGGAATGGATGTCATTAACCTTTCATTAGGTGTAGCAATTAACAACCCATATTATCCAACTAGTACGGCAATAAATTATGCAGTACTAAATGGAGTAACGGCGGTAGTTTCCGCAGGAAACAGTGGACCTAATGCTTATACTTTAGGCTCACCAAGTACAGCAGCATTTGCTCTAACGGTTGGAGCTAGTGATGTTCCAACTTCAATTACAACATTTGATGGAAAAGTAGCAGGTGGATGGTCAACGGATCTTGTTAGTATGGCTAGAAGCTTTGCTGATCCATTTAATAGTTTAGAAGGAAAGTCTCTTGAACTAGTAGATGTTGGTTTAGGAACATTAGATGATTACAAGAATAAAAATGTTGCAGGAAAAATTGCTTTCGTTCAGCGTGGAAACTTTGCTCTAGTAGATAAAGTAAGATTTGCTAAACAAAATGGAGCAAAAGCTGTCATTATGTACAACAATGTCGATGGCCATGTTGGATATAACTTAGGTGAATCAATGGAATATATTCCTGCATTCTCCATGACGAAGAAAGCAGGAGAAGAATTAAAAGAAAAAATTACGAGCGGAAATACAACGTTCACGTTTACGAATCTAAAGGAAATCTTAACTGAAGGAGATAAATTAGCAGACTTCAGCTCAAGAGGACCAGTAAATGGAAACTACCAAATGAAGCCTGAAATTACAGCACCTGGTGTAAGTGTTCTATCTACGGTTCCTTCTTATATTGCAAATCATGATACACCAGAAGACTATAGATATGCATACCAAAGATTGGATGGAACATCTATGGCATCACCATTTGCAGCTGGTGTGGCGGCATTATTAATTGGACAGAACCCAAACCTTGAACCAGCAGATGTAAAATCAATCTTGATGAACACTGCTGATAAACTAAACGATGACTATAGTGTATTTGAAGTTGGAGCAGGTCGTATTGATCCGTACCAAGCTCTTCATTCTCAAACAGAAATCAAAGTACAAGACGAGACATTAATACCTGTTGGTGACAAATTACTAAAGGCAGAGAATGAAACAGGTGGGTTGAGTTTTGGAAAACAAGTAGTTAAAGATGACCCACAACTAAAAGTAAAGAAAGACATTGAATTTATAAACAATAGCAATAAAAAGAAAACATTTGATGTAAAAGTAGTAGATAATGCAAATGATAAGAATGGATTACAAGAGAACGGGGTTGTTCTAGATATTAGTAATTCAATTAAAGTGGACAAGAACACCGTTAAAACAGTAAAAGCAATATTAACTGTCCCATCCACAGCAAAAAAAGGTTTTTATGAAGGCTATGTTTTAATAACAAATAGTGAAGATAAAACAGAGCAATATCGTATTCCATTTAGTTTTAAGAAATCGGATGAAGGTTTTGACACGCTTAGCATTTCATCGCATGCTATCTCTCCATTGTTTTATGGAACATATGACGCGTTTAAAACTTCGGCAACATCGTTAAAATTCAATTTAGGTTCTCAAGTTAACACATTAGATGTTGTATTACAAGACGGTAATACAAATGAAGATCTAGGACTTGTTGGCACGCTTAATTTGAAAAGTGCAACAACAGATGTAGATTACTTTATGCAACAAGCATTTTATGGTGCGTATTACAAGTTTACAGGTGATAAAAACCACCCTGTATCAACAGAAGAAAGTAATGCAAAGCCTGGACATTATAAACTGAAATTCATAACAACATTACCAAATGGGAAACAGAAAGTTAATTATGATGATATCTTTATTGATATTGACACACCAACAGTAAAAAGTTCCCTAGATGGAGATTCACCTTTTATCGAGTACAAGCAAGGACAAAAGACTTACCCTTTTGAAATGGAAGTAAAAGACGCTGCTTTAACGAATATGCAGCAGGCTGGTATTGATCTTGACGAAACATCAAACTTTGCAGTATATACGTATGGATTCCCAATTCCTAACGGTCCAGTCCCAATGGACAAGAACGGAAAGTGGGTTGATGAAGTACAAATGAATGAAAGTACTCCAGCACTTTCATTCAACTTAATCGGGTATGATGCTGCAGGAAATCAAGCAAATTGGAAAGAGTACTATTTTGTTAAAGAAGGTACACCAGTTGCATACGCTAAGCATAACGTACAGCTAGCTAGATCAGGAGATATACTATCGGCGTCTTTAGTACTAGACAACGTACAAGGTGTAAAAGAAGCAACCTGGAATTTTGATGATGCTGGGGCTGTGGGCATTCCTTATGTAAATCTTGTAGAGGCGTCTTTAACAAATAAATTTAAGGATAAAGCAGAAATTCAAGTAACTGGGAATAAAATTAAAGTGAAGTTTAAAGAAGCAATGGTATTCGATCGCTCTGAAGTAGTAAACGTAAAAGTAAAAGTACAAGATCAACTTTTTTACCCAATCGGATATATTAACCCATCAACTTCAATCGTAGATGCTAATGATCAAACCGTGAAGTTATTAAACGCAGGTAAACGATTCCAAGTAAAACCAAAATTTAACCGAGTTCAAGGAAATATAATTCCTGAAGGGTATTTAGTTCAAGAAGAAGGTCAAACACCTTATTTAGGATCTCGTGACTGGAAAAAAGTAGGAGCAACAATAAAAGTAACAAATGGTGCTTTTAGTCTAGACGCTACTAATTTAATTAGTAGAGGTAAATTTAATCTTGAACCACTTGCTTTAAGCAAAGATGCATATACATTTGAAGTAAATGTACCAGGTCACTTTATTACTAAGAAAAATCAAAAATTCGGTTTTGAATACAAAGACGAATTATATGGGAAATCAAGTTTAATTAACATTGATTTGATTGGCGGAGATGTAAACCAAGATAATGTAATTGATGTTCAAGATACACTTTACATTCAAACATATTGGGGCACAAACAAACGAAGCGCTGATATCAATTTTGATGGTACTGTAGACGCAAAAGATTTCGCATTCGTAGAGAAAAATTATTTAAAACAAAATCCAACAGTACAAAATGCACCAACTCCGAAAAAGAAATATAAAAACCAAACGCTAGAAACAATTAAAAGTGAATTAGGCTTATAATCTTAAATCCCAAAGAAGCTACTATTAAATATTACTTAATAGTCAGAGTGTTGAAATATATTGTAGTCAATATTGAAAAATACAAACATTAAATGAAAATCTATGAAAAAATAGTCTATTTATAATTGTTTGTTTTATCTGTTATCTTATTGATAAAAGTGATTTTGATTGATTTATAATGTTTTAACTAACTTGCAAAAATTAAAATAACTGCTTTCTTGACGATTAATATTTGTAAAGATGTATAAGTCGTCATCATAAGTTACAATTTGATTAATAAAGGTAATTCATTCGTTCAATTGACTATTCTATTGTTTTTAAGATTATTATTTTTTTATCAAGAAGTTGATTGGAACGAAAGGGTGCTCGACTCCTATGGGAGAAGCGGGAAGGCTGAGACCCCACAGGCGGAGCCGAGGAGGCTCAGGTCTCGCCCCATGGAAAGCGAGCACCCTGTAGTGGAAATCAATATGACACAACTTACTTATCAATGATCAATCCAACAATTTAATTGTCAAATTCTTTTTTCAACAGCATGACTATTAAATATTACTTAATAGTAGTTTCTTTTTTATGGAAATTTAAGTCATACAAACATTTCGAACTGCTTTTTATTGAGCAAAAAAAAGACTAATTCAATTCAATTGAATCAGTCTTTTTTTAAGTTCACCATTCATTTGGTTCATAATTTAATTCTCTAAATAACTGAGTTTTTTCTTTCTTAGATAAGTCTCTCCATTGACCAATTGGTAGATTGCCTAGATGAATATTCATAATTCGAGTTCTTTGTAATCGATAGACTTCATATCCAAGCGCTTCACACATACGACGAATTTGACGGTTTAAACCTTGTGTTAAAATGATTTGGAAATCATATTTTGAAAGCTGTTTAACTTCACATGGTAATGTTTTAGTACCTAATATTTTGACCCCTTCAGACATTTTGGTTAAAAAGTCAGGAGTTATTGGTTTATCTACTGAAACAATATATTCTTTTTCATGCCTATTTTCAGCTCGTAAAATTTCATTTACAATGTCTCCATCATTTGTAAGGAGAATCAAACCTTCAGAATCCTTATCCAATCTTCCAATATTAAAGATACGTAATGGATGGTTTACGAGATCAACAATATTCCCTTTAACACCTTTTTCAGTAGTACTTGTTATGCCAACTGGCTTGTTCAAGGCTATATAAACATGATTTCGAGCTAGTCTAATATGTTCACCATTTACAATTACTTCATCACCAGGTTCAACTTGATCGCCTACTTTTGCTACTCTACCATTTAATTTTACTCTTCCTTCACTAATTAACTTATCCGCTCCACGTCTCGAAGCCTTTCCAGACTCACTAATAAATTTATTTAAACGAATGTTAAACAACCCCTTAAATTCTAAATTATATTTTCAGAATAACATATATAGCATTTTAATGAGAATACCATTCGACTATTACTAAAAAGTACTTTTAAATAATTGTTGTTTACTACTATTTTATCCACATTCTTTGTATTATTTTCTAAATTATATAACAAAAATGTTTTTTATTGACAGATAGTAAGCCGGGTCGTATGATAGAAAAAATATATTAATATTTTCTCATATAAACTTGAAAATAAGGTTCAAGAGTTTCTACCTAGCGCCCGTAAATTGCTAGACTATGAGGAAGAGCTCTGGATTTTTGTTTTCTATAAAATGTAAAACTGCCTGCTTTTTCTCATGAAGAGCGGGCAGTTTTTTTATTTTAATATAATAAAGGAGTCATCACATGTTTCAACTTAAAGAACGAAATACTTCATTTAAAATTGAAGTATTAGCTGGTTTAACTACATTTTTAACTTTGGCGTACATCATTATTGTCAATCCTATGATTCTAAAGGATGCAGGTGTACCGTTTAACCAGGCATTTTTAGCTACTATTTTAGCAACAATTATTGGTACTTTAACAATGTCATTAATAGCTAATTATCCAATCGTTATTGCACCCGCAATGGGGTTAAATGCCTATTTTACTTATTCTGTAATTGGAGGACACAATCTCCCATATTCAGTAGGCTTTTCTGCTGTTTTTATTACTGGACTTTTATTTTTACTACTCTCTTTAACGTCTTTCAGAACAAAATTGATTCAGGCGATTCCTGCTAACTTAAAGCATGCAATTGCTGCTGGAATTGGTTTGTTTATTACCTTTATTGGCTTGCGATTATCAGGTATTGTCGCAGATCACCCTACTAATCTAGTACAAATTGGTGATTTTAGTTCCCCTAAAGTTGCACTTACATTGATCGGTTTACTCATAACAATTGTATTTATGGCACTTAACTTAAATGGTGCATTATTTCTGGGAATGATTACGACAGGTCTAATTGCATATTTTACAGGTCAGTTAAATTTTGTAAATGGTTTTGTTGCTATGCCTCATTTACCAAAAGGAATTTTAGTATACAACCCAATTGATTCAGTGAAAGACATTATTGAATATGGACTTTATAGTGTAATTTTCTCATTCTTACTTGTCATGTTATTCGATACAACAGGAGCTTTACTAGCAATCGTTAAACAAGCAGGTCTTATTAAAAATGGTAAGTTAGAAAAGGGAGGAAGTGCGTTCTCTGCTGATTCAATTGGAACAATTGTTGGTGCAATGTTAGGAACAAGTCCGACTGCAGCAACTGTAGAATCTTCTGCAGGTGTTGGTGCGGGTGGAAAAACTGGTTTAACATCTTTAACCGTTGTAGTCCTATTTGTAATCGCAGCATTTTTTAGCCCAATGATTGGTTCAGTATCAGAAGTTGCCGCAATTACAGCTCCTAGCTTAATTATTGTTGGCTGTTTTATGATTAAAAGTATTTCGGAGATTAAATGGGACGATTTTGAAGAAGCATTCCCAGCATTTTTAGTCATCGTTAGTATGCCATTAACATCAAGCATTGCAAACGGTATTGCGTTAGGCTTTATTTCTTATCCGATAATGAAAATCGTAAAACGTAAATTTAAAGAAGTACACCCGTTTGTTTATTTATTTGCAGTATTATTCCTAGTTCAATTAGTATTTTTTGCACATAAATAATAGAGAACATAAAAAGCAGGTAAAAGATATTGTCTTTGACCTGCTTTTATTAATCTTAAATATACTTATATATCAACTTGCTTTATATTTTTCGTCGCTTATAATAGTCGATTTTAGTTTCCAATAAACAGGTAAACCAACAATTGCAATACCAATTGATACAAGTGCATCTATTGGTGCATTTATAATCGTGCTACCGATGATGTAAAGTGTACCTAAAATTGCCACAATCGGAGTGATAGGGTATAGAGGCACTTTATATAATTTATTTACACCTTTATCTTTTTTACGTAATATGAAGATTGCATTAAAAGCTAGTCCATAAAATAAGAAGACTGCAAATATAGCCATATCAGAAAGTCGATCTGGGTTCCAAAATATCATCATTGCTAATGCTAAAACAATTTGAAAAACTGTTGAGCCTACTGGCGTATTAAATTTAGGGTGAATACTAGATAATACTTTTGAACCAGGTAGGAAGTTTCGTTCTGCCATCGCAAATGTAACCCTTGGGAATGTAAGAATTTTGCCATTTAAACAGCCAAAAATAGAAACTAAAATTCCGATAGCAAGAATTTTTCCGCCAATACTACCAAATAGTGAAGAAGCTGCCGCAGTAGCTGCATTAGGACCTAATTCAACAATTTTACTTGCAGATAAAACATGTAGCATTGCGATATTAACAGAAAGATAAGCTAAAATAACAATAACAATACCAGAAATAATTGCTCTAGGAAGAGTCTTTGAAGGATTCTTCATTTCTCCTGCCATAAAACCTACATTCATCCAACCATCATATGCCCATAAAGTCGCTAATACTGCTGCGCCCATATTGAGTGCTTGAGTAGAACTACCACTCTCTGCATTAAAAACTGATACGTCCCCTTGAAGGATACCAAAAACAGCAATTAATATAATAGGAACTAGTTTACCTGCAGTAGAGATTGTTTGAATAAATCCACCAAGTTGAGTGCCTAGTATATTTAGACCACCAAGTAATATAATCGTGATAATACCAATAACCTTGCCACTTCCCTGAAAACCGAAAAAATCTGCCAATAAAGAGCCAAAATAAAGACTAAGAGCACCCATAACAGCTGGTCCATAGACGAGGGTTTGTACCCAACCGCATAAAAATCCCCACTTCTCACCATAAACCTCTTCTATGTAAGCATATAATCCACCAGTTCTCGGGATTTTTACACTTACTTCAGCAATCGTTAATCCACTTGCTAGTGTAATAACGCCACCGATAATCCACGCTAAAAGAGCCATAGTGGAGTTAGCAGTTGAAGACAGCACGATCCCAGGTTTCATAAAGATTCCAGAACCGATTACTGTACCGATTACTAAAGACGTTGATACGAAAAAGCCAATATTTTTCTTTAAATTTACTTCTTTTTCCACGTTATACGCTCCTTCCAGGACTATATTTATAAAATTAGAAAGATTATAGCATATTAATTATCTAATCTATTTTTTTCTGAAAAGTTAAAATTATGTCGTATGTATTTTTAATATAGTTGATAAGACCCAATAATTCTGATATATCTTCCATACTATTTATTCGTTATGACTAGATAACATATTGATAAAAGGTTATTAGTCATAAATATAGAACACTATAATGTAGGTATTTCAGACCGATTTTTTAATTAACCATGGAATGCTATTTATGTCTACATACCAAGGTTGTTATATGAATCGGTCTTTTGTATAGGAAGTAGTGTATAGAAAGAGCTTAATTTTGTACTTTAGAAAGGTTAGAATGGAATATTCTTACCAATAATGAACTATATAGACTGTAAAAGGGTTTCTTTAAAATACTTAAAATTACTTTAATGGGAGTGCATTGTAATGAGGTTAAAAACACTAATTGGGCTATTATTAGGTTCATTGACAACATTCTTCATTTTAAGTCTCCTAAGTAATAAACTTACTAATAAAGAGTACTGGTTTTATGCATCGATCTATCTTGTCTTTATGGTTTTAGCATACTTGGCAATTAATGTAATACGAAAAGTTAAGTCATCAAAGAAGACTGATTCATTTTGAATCAGTCTTTTCTATTTACCGTTTTTATCAAATTTCCTATTATAAGAAAAATAAATAATGATAATATTGATAATAAGTAAATCTGATACTAGGAGATAGAGTATGGATCAAATTCTTTTAGTTTTTATGGCGGTCGCTGAAAAAAGAAACTTTTCAAGAGCGGCTGAAGAGTTACATATGACTCAACCATCCGTTAGTCAGCAAATTCAATTACTTGAGAAGCATATCGGTGCAAAGCTTTTAATTAGAACGAATAAATATGTTCAGCTAACGAAGGCTGGAGAAATTGTTTATTTGCATGCTAAGGAAATAACTAGTTTATACAAGCGTATGTCGACACTTGTAAATGATCTGATGAATGAGGCTAGTGGTCATCTTAAAATAGGTGCAAGTTATACATTTGGTGAATATGTTTTACCGCAAATTTTAGCGGAAATGAAGAGACTTTTCCCAAATGTCATTCCATCAGTGCAAATAGGGAATACTCGAGAAATTGTTCAAGCTGCACTAAGTTATCAAATCGATATTGGTATAGTTGAAGGAGAAGCGAATCATACAAATTTAAATATACAGCCTTTTGCAAATGATGAAATGTATATTATAGCTGGAACTAAGAGCGAAATATTCGCAATTGAAGCTGTGACATTGAATCAAATTGAAAATGAAACTTGGATTGTTAGGGAAGAAGGATCTGGAACAAGGGAAGCGACTGAACGGTTATTTGATTTATTAAAGATACGTCCTAAAAATATAATTGAATTTGGTAGCACACAATTAATTAAAGAAGCTGTAGAAGCTGGTATGGGAATTACCTATTTATCTGAGCTAGCAATAAAAAAAGAAAAGCTGTTAAATACAATTGATTACCTTAAAGTAGAGGGGACACCTATTCAACGGAATTTTTCAATTATCACAGATAAAATCGAACTTCATACGAAATCGATGGAGATATTTATTGAGTTAGTTAAGAATTATTACGAGAATTAAAATCCTTTTTTATTTAGTTGAACATATAGTAAAAGAAAAGTGTTCAAACGATAAAAAAATAAAGGATAATCATAATGAATTTCAAAAAAACAAAGGGTAAAACAGTATTAATTACCGGACCAACGGAAGGAATTGGCTATGAGTTAACTAAGTTATTTGCAAAAGATCATTTCAACCTAGTTTTAGTTGCTAGAAATAAAACTAAATTAGAAGAAATGGCTAATTCATTGATGAAGCAATTCAATATAAAAGTACTGGTTATTTCAGAAGACCTTTCTAAAGCAAATTCTGCTAAGTCCATTTTTGATCAAGTTTTAAAATCACAAATGGAGATTGATATTCTAGTAAATAATGCTGGAGTTGCCTTATACGGAGACTTTGGTCAGACTGACTTAAAAAAAGAGTTAACGATGATTCAACTAAATATTGTTACTTTAACAGAGTTAGTAAAATATTTTTTACCAAATATGCTTCAAAAAAAATCGGGCCAAATTATTAATATTGCATCTACTTCAGCTTTTCAACCAGGGCCAAAAATGTCTGTCTACGCAGCTTCAAAGGCTTATGTACTATCATTTAGTGAAGCTCTTTCAGAGGAATTAAGACATACAGGAGTTAGCGTAACAGCTGTCTGTCCAGGGCCAACTAGAACGGGAATTATCAATTCATCCGGTGGAAATAATTCAAAGCTATTTAAAGGTAAAATTATGACCCCCAAAAAAGTTGCGAAGTTGACTTATAAGGCAGTTAGTAAGAAGGAAACTATTATTATTACAGGTTTTAAGAATAAAATTTTAGCGCAATCTGTTCGATTCATTCCACGATCAATCGTTAGAAAACTTGCAAAAAAACTATTAGAAGAGAGATAAAAAAATACAGTCTAATTAGGCTGTATTTTTTTGTTACTATTTAATTAGGCGTTACCCATAATAATCTGTTCAAGTGTATTTGCTACATCTTGTGCACTATCAGAAACTGATTCTAACATTTCATAAATTTCTTTGAACTGAATTATTTTGATTGGATCCTTTTCATTTTTAAATAACTCTTTAATGGAAGTGCGTAATAACGCGTCACACTGTGATTCATAATCTTTTACTTGGATTGCATGTACGCGCATTTCTAATAATTTCTTCCGTGAAAGTAATTGAATTGCTTTTAATATTTCATTCGAAGCACTACGAATATTTTTAACAAATTTCACCATGAATTCATCTATTTGAATGATGGAGTACATTTCAAACGTTGCTGAACATTGCTCCATTCCGTCAAGTACATCATCCATTTTATTAGCAAGTTCTAGTATATCTTCACGTTCAATAGGTGTAATGAATGTTTTGTTTAATTCAACGATAATTTGATGGACATATGTATCACCTTTTGTTTCATATGCCTTCATTTCTGCAGAGAATGTTTTTAAATCAGTAGCATTTTTTATTTTAAAATCATCAAAATAAATCGAACTTTCATTTACATTATTTGCAATGTTTAAGAGCATTTCAAAGAATGTATCATTTTTTTTACCTAGTCTCAAGTATGATTCCTCCTAAAAACAGATTGATTCAAATCCTTACATTATGTTGCTCAAGAGAATGAAATATTATAAATATGATTCTTAAAAAACAGGTCCAGTTCGATCAATTTTTACTTTTACGGAAGTTTTGAACTTAACATCCTTATATTCTTTGTCCCAATTTATTTTTTTCCATAAATTTGGGTAAGAGCTAGATAAGATTCCTCCAATTCCTAATGCGTCACAATTAGCTTCCAATATTGATTTAGTAATTTCATCAGACTGTTTAGTAAGAATTTTTGAAACATCCTTATTTAATTTGTCTTTGTTTAGCTTTTCGCCTACCTTACCTGTATAACTAATAATTGCTAAATCAAGGGTTAGATTTAGCTTGCAAGTTATTTTTTTTGTCTTTTTATCTACTTTTATATTTAAATTTCTTTTCATTTTTTTTACTCTAAAAGAAATTGATTTTCGTTCTCCTAACTCTACAGCCATTTCACTATATTTAGTTAGGCGATCCATTAGTAACAATAAAAGGCTTCCTTTTTCATTAGATAAGCTAATTCCTGTAAACTTATCCCCATTAAATAGGTCTATTCCACCGATTGTAATTTTATCATTTTCATCTTTTTTTACATAAGGTAAAACGATATCTCTACCTTTATCTGTAACTTTCGTCCATGCTGTAAATGCAGTTTCTTTCGGAATCTTTGTTGTATTCTCAGCGGCTTCTAGTCCTTTTAAAATGATAAATGCAATAGGGCTTGTTCCAGGATCGAGTGTAATAATGTCTGAAGCTTTATCTTCTGCTATTACAACTCTACTAGAAACATAAGCTTGTCTAGGGCGATAAAAAAGCTCTAAAAAAGGATAAATCCCTTTCTTTGCCAAGTCCCTTCCAATTAAGATTATATGCGCTTTACTTACATCAATTAGACCAGGTAGTTTATTATTAATGTCAATTTCCATTCCGGATGCACTAGGCCGCTTTACTTTAACAAGTTCGTCCTTAACTTCAAACTGTCCTCCACCTTTATTTTCAATATTTAATGCTCTAACTGTAGCTAATAAATTATCGTCTTGATCTAAATCGAAGCTAATGCCATTAACCATTTTTTTATCTATTAATAGATTTTGGTCCCAACAGCTTGCTAAAAAAAAGGTAAACAAACATAAGGTTATCAAAAATGATTTTCTTATAATTGTTCACTCCTTTCAGTTTTTGAAATGATAAAGGATAGACAAAGCAGAATGAAGGGAAGTCCAAATACAACCACATAGCTTAAATAAGCTACATATTTATCAAAGATAGCTAGTTGATCCTCATCAAATGGTATGAGTGTTATGAGAAAAATTAAGATTCCACTAATAAATACATTTTTTTTAAATGATTTTTCATTACTAATACTTTTAGCTGATAAAAATATGTAAATGATTACCGAGGTTGTCATTGGTACAATCCAGACAGATAAAAAGATCAAATCTAAGCGGTCGATCATTTCAAACGAAAGGGCTTTAAATAAATATAAAACAGGCTCCCTAATTTGTAGAAGTTGTGTTGGACTAAAGCTTAATAGGCAAATAAAGGTAAAATATGTATAGAATAATGTCACAGAGAAATTGGCAAGACTCACAGTTTTTAATATTCCTTTTTCAGTATCAAGCACAAAAGGAAAAATTAGTAAAAGACTTTCAAACCCTAATATTGAGAGTAAGGATTTATGACTTCCTAAAATTATATTTTTCACTCCTGAATGCCCGATCGGTAGAATAAAGCGGAATTCATTTGGTAAATAAAAGGTAAAGAACGATAGTAAAAATAGAAGGATGATTAGAACCGATGCTAATACAAAAAATCTCGATATAATTCTTAGGTCACTAATTGTTAAATAAATGCTTGATAAAATAATAATTAATGATAGTACCCATATTGGAGTTAACGGTAATAACCAAAGAGTTATGGTTCTGATAAAAAGAACACAAGCCAGACTTCCAATCATAATAAAATAGATATATATAAATAAATTACAGAACTTTCCTACATATTTACCTAAAATTTTTTTTGTAATATCTGTATATGTAGCATTTGGATATCTTCTTAGTAAAAGCCAGTAAATGAATAATGTAATTTGGACTGCTACTCCTGCAATTATGGTAGAGATCCACCCATCACCTTTGGCCGTACTTTGAACAGCATTCGGTAATGCGAGTAGTCCAATACCGATTTGACTCTGGAGAATAAAAAAGTATAGCTGTAATTTAGAAATCGAATTACTAATCGTTATCATTTTTTCTTCCACACCCTAGATATTCTTTGCTGTGCAATCTTTTGGGGAAGTGCATCAGTTGGTCTTGTATTTTGTTTCCATGAAGGGAGTCTAAAGAATGTATCTTTTATATCTTCCTTTCGAAAAGGTGCCATCGGAGAAAAGTACGGCATGCCAAAAGATTTTAATTTACACATATGCATAATAATTAACATTAAAGTTAGTGTGATCCCGAAGAAACCTAGTATCGAAGCCATAATCATCGTCGGAAAGCCCAATAGTCTCATACTGGTACCCATCTCACTAACTGGTGCTACAAACGAAGCAATCGCTGTAAAGCCAATTACAACGATCATCGTATTTGATACTAAATGCGCTTCAACAACAGCTGTACCAATAACTAGCCCACCAACTATACCAATTGTTTGAGCGATAGGAGAAGGTAGTCTAATAGAGGCTTCCTTTAGTAGTTCTAATATGATTTGCATTGCAAAAGCTTCGACGAGAGGGAGAAATGGTACAAACTCTAAAGAAACTCTAATTGAATAAAGAAGACCTATTGGTAGTACTTCAGAGTGGAAGGATACAATCGCAATGTATATGGCAGGTAAGCTAATTGCAACAATAAAGCTAAATACCCTAATAATTCGAAAAAATGAACCAATCAACCATCGATGATTATAATCATCGGGAGCTTGATAAAAAGCGAAAAAGGTAATTGGGACAATAGAAACTGTTGGATTCCCATCTACAAGTAAATTTATTTTACCGTCTAAAAGATAAGATGCAGCCCGATCTGGTCTTTCTGTATTTAATACTTGTGGAAATGGTGAAAACGTACTATCCTCGATCAATTCTTCTAGTTGTCCTGTAGAACGAAGACTGTCTAATTCAAGACCTGAAATTCTTTCTTCTATGACCTCAACAAGTTTTCGATTTACAATTGAATCGATATAAACCATCGCCACCTTTGTATTAGTAATTCTTCCAATTTTAAAATACTTGACTTTTAATTCAGGTGTACGTATCCTTTTTCTCAATAATTGTATATTTGTATTTATACTTTCGACAAAACCATCGTGAGCACCATTAATATTTTGTTCATTAGCAGGTTCAATGATTGCACGTTCCTTATCATCTGAAGCTGCTGCTAGAATTCCATTTGAACAATTTTCTTCTAAAATTAGACAAAACCCGTCTAATAAACTATTTCCTAATTCTGAGATATTTGTTGAGTTTTTAATCTCATATGATTTGACGATATTGCCTGTTTCATCCTTTGTTTCTCTTAAAATAGGCTCAATAATAAATGATTGAAGTGCCTCAATTTTTATCATCGATTCAAGAAACAAAATAGCGAAAATCTGGACATTTTTATGGATAATCTTAATAACCAAATCCTCTGTATGACTTAAATAATCTTGAATCATTTCAATATTATTTTTAAGATTATTTGATAAAACTTCTTCTTTATTTGACTTAATTGTTGTTGTATTGGTTCTCATATTGATACCTCTTTGATGGAAGCTCTAATTGGGTTTATTCTTTCCAAAAATAGGTAGTGTATGCAATGAAGAATTATTTGAAAAATCATTTGTGATTCCGTTTTTTAGATTAACAAAAACGTATGATATCAGTTTTCAAAAAAAAATATAAAAATCGAATCTTGTAGAAATAAACTTGTTGACTTTTTATTTTTTGCATAATAATATAAGGACAATTAATTTAAATAAACATCCATAATTACTTTGCGTTGACGAAGAGTAGTAACGATTACGGAAACTAAAGAGAGCTGATGGTTGGTGCGAATCAGTGTGAAAGTAATCGCGAATGGACTTCCGAGCATTCAAACCGAACCTTAAATAAGTAGTAGGCTTTGGCGAGTAGTCTTCTCGTTACAAAAGACGGGTATTCAATGGAAAGTTGAATGGATACCGACAAAGCGAGCTGTTAATCAGCTAATGAAGGTGGCACCACGGGTCTCTCGTCCTTTTTAAGACGGGGGGCCCTTTTTGTATTCTTTTTTAATTTAATAATAATAAATCGCTGAGTAAGAAGAGTAAATATTGGTGAATGTCACAGAGAGTTAGACAATGGTGGGAGTCTAATACAGGAACCTTTATCGAATGGGCTTACGAGAGGCATCTTGAACAATAAAGTAGGGATGCACGGATTTCCACCGTTAAAAGGATAGGGTATCGGAATTATATTGGCAACTAATTCCCGTATCTGAAAAGTGGGATTCAGATAAAACTGATCCAATCTGAGGTGGTACCGCGGTAGCAACTAATCGTCCTCTATATGCACAATCTTTGTGCGTATAGGGGACTTTTTTTATATTCATTAAATTTTTGGAGGTCGAACAAATTGTCAGTACAAAACAAAGCAGAAATAATCATTGAAACGATAATGGGGGATTTGTTTACACCGATTTCATTATTTAAGAAATTGACCGCTAGCAAAAAGTTTTTATATGAAAGCTCATTTAAGCATAAAGATTCTGGCCGTTATTCATTTGTTGGTTCAAAACCAGCTTTTGAATTGATTGGGACAAATGAAAGTGGCCAAATCATCTATAAAAATGGCAAAAAAGAAGAGTTTGTTGGAAATCCTCTTTTCAAACTCAAAGAGTTAATACCAAAGCAGGATTGCTTAGAGGTATTGGATATCCCTTTCATTGGTGGGGGAATTGGGTATGTAGGATATGATATGATTCGCCAGTTTGAAGAGATCGGTGATGAGTTGGAAGACGTTATCGGAATGCCAGATCTCCATTTAATGTTTTTTGAAGTCATTATTGTATTTGATCATTTGGAACAGAAAATTCATTTGGTTGGAACAAAGCTTTCCGATGAAACAACTTTAGAAGATTTGAAGAGCGAAATTCAGAAGTATAAACAAGTAATTGTAGCTAATTCAAATCAAGAGGAGGAAGTAAAACCGGTTGTATTTTCTACTTTCGAGTCTGAAGTTAGTAAAGCTGACTATATGTCCAAAGTAGAAAAGGCAAAGTCATTTATTCAAAAAGGTGATATTTTTCAAGTCGTTCTATCACATCGAATGGGAGCAAAATTTGAAGGAAATCCATTTGACTATTATCGAAAATTACGAATCCAAAATCCGTCACCATATATGTATTATATCGATTTTGGTGATAGCGTTGTTGCTGGTACTTCCCCTGAAAGCTTAATAAAAGTTAAAGGTAATCAGGTCATAACGAATCCAATTGCCGGTACGAAACGAAGAGGGAAAACGGATGAACAAGACTTAATGATCGAAAGGGATTTATTACAGGATGAGAAGGAACTTGCCGAACATAAAATGCTTGTTGATTTAGGAAGAAATGATCTAGGCAAAGTTTGCGAGTTTGGAACAATCAAATTAGAAAAATATATGAACGTTGAAAGATACAAATATGTAATGCATATCGTTTCAGAGGTTAGTGGGCAAATAAAAAAACCACATACTTCATTAGATGCTCTTATTGCTTGCTTACCAGCTGGAACCGTATCTGGTGCACCTAAGATTAGAGCAATGGAAATCATTAATGAATTAGAGAGTTCAAAGCGAGGGGTATATTCTGGTGCAGTCGGTTATGTATCCGTTAATGGAAACCTTGATTTTGCATTAGCTATTCGAACGATGATTTTAAAGAATCAAATGGCCTATATTCAAGCAGGAGCAGGTATTGTTTATGACAGCAAACCCGAACAAGAATATGAAGAAACCATTAATAAACTAAAAGCTTTTTTGGAGGAAAATCATGATTTTAATAATTGATCACTATGATTCTTTTACTTACAATCTTTATCAATTTTTGGGAGAGCTTGGCGAAGAAATGAAAATCGCTAGATATGACAAAATTTCGATTGATGAAATAAAAGAAATGAATCCAAAAGCAATTATTCTTTCTCCGGGACCAGGTAAGCCTGAAGAGAAGCAGGAAACGAATGAACTCATTCAAACTTTTCATAAGACTATCCCAATACTAGGCATTTGCTTAGGGCACCAAGCAATCGGTTATGCATTCGGCGCAAAAATTATTAAAGCTAGACAAATCAAACATGGAAAAACATCGAAAATTAGGCATGATGGCAGTAATTTATTTGCCTATATGTCCCAACCGGTAGAAGTTATGCGATACCATTCACTGGTAATTGAAAAGGAAACGATACCGCCTTTTTTTGAAACTTTAGCATTCGCTATGGACGATCAAGAAATCATGGCCATTAAACACCGAAAATATCCAATCTACGGTATGCAATTTCATCCAGAATCTATTGGAACAGAATACGGAAAACAACTTTTATTAAACTTTTTAAATGAAATAAAGGGGGAATTAAAAGATGAAAGAGTACCTTCAACGCTTAGCTAATCGCGAGTCGTTTACAGTAGAAGAAATGCAAGTAGCTGTCGGACGGATTCTACAGGATGATCAAATATCAGATAGTGAAATCGCAGCATTTCTAGTTGCTTTAAAAACAAAAGGTGAAACAGTAAACGAAATCGCTGGCCTAGTAAACGCGATTCGAAATCATACGGTAGGATTTACTAGGAAGTTTCATAATGTCATTGATAATTGTGGGACAGGTGGAGATAACTCATCGAGCTTTAATGTGAGTACGACATCAGCGTTTGTTATTGCGGGAAGTGGAATTCCAATTGCAAAGCATGGAAATCGTAGCATGTCCAGCAAAACAGGTAGCGCCGATGTATTAGAACAATTAGGTGTGGAGCTATCTATTCCAACTCAAGCTTCCGAGGAGCTTTTAGATGAAATAGGAATTACCTTTTTATTTGCACCATATGTTCATCCAAGATTGAAAAAAGTTATGAAGGTTAGACGTGAGTTGCAAATTCCGACCATTTTTAACTTAATTGGACCTTTAACAAATCCAGTTGAATTAGAGACCCAACTATTAGGAATTTACAGAAGAGATTATTTAGAAGTTTTTGCAGAAGTGCTAAATAAATTAGGACGTAAACGAGCGATTGTATTAAACGGTGCAGGGCATTTAGATGAAGCATCGCTAGCTGGTGAAAATCACATCGTCCTACTAGAAAATAATGAGCTGAAAAAGATGACACTTCATCCGGAAGAAGTTGGATTAACTTATTACCCAAATACAGAAATCAAAGGTGGAGATGCAAAGAGGAATGCAGATATTCTTCTTCGAGTATTAAAAGGAGAAAAAGGAGCTTTTAGAGATACGGTTTTATTAAATGCTGGTTTAGCAATCTATACTTCAGGGATTGTCAATCAAATTTCAGATGGTATTAGGAAGGCTGAAGAGAGCATCGATTCTGGCGCAGCTTATGAGAAATTACAAAAACTAGTCGAAAAAACTAGCAAACTAAAAAGAGAGGTTATTTAAATGGAAACCATTTTAGATCGAATTATTTCTCAAAAACAAATCGAAATTAAAAGCTTAAGAGCGATTAGTCGAAAAATAACGAATCAAACAAAGAATTTATCATTAATTGAACAGTTAAAAGCTGCAGACCATTTATCGATAATTGCGGAGTTTAAACGAGCATCACCATCAAAAGGAGATATTAATACAAATCTTAATCCCGCAGAACAAGCAAAGAAATATGAAGAAAATGGAGCAGCTGCAATATCAGTTTTAACTGATACAACATTCTTCAAAGGTTCCTTTAAAGATCTGAAAATCGTGCGTGATTCCGTTAATATTCCGATATTATGCAAGGATTTTATTATAGATCCAGTTCAAATAGATATCGCAAAAGAACATGGAGCAAACATTATTTTACTAATTGCTGCTGCATTACCTTTTACAGAACTAAATCATTTATATCAATATGCTAAGCAGCAAAATCTTGAAGTATTGATGGAAGTACATGACGAGGAAGATTTAGAAAAAGCACTAAAAATTGGGCCCGGGCTATACGGCATTAATAACCGAAACTTAAAGACATTTGAAGTGAACCTGGGTGTAACAGAGAGACTAGCACCACTTATTCAAGCAGATGGAGGTTTCATTATTAGTGAAAGTGGAATTTTCAATCAGTATGATGCAAAACGTGTAAGAGATGCTGGGGCAAATGGAATTTTAGTCGGAGAAGCATTAATGAGGAGTAATGAATTATCATCAAACATGAGAGAACTGATGGTTCCTATTCTAAAGGAGGCTAAGCAGTGAAAGTAAAAATTTGTGGCATTACCGATTTAAAAACAGCTCAAAGTGCAATAAATGCAGGAGCTGATGCTATTGGATTTGTATTTGCAGAAAGTAAACGTCAAATTGAAATTACTGAGGCAAAAAAAATCATTGAATCACTGCCAGACTCAATATTGAAGATTGGCGTTTTTGTAAATGAATCAAAGGAGAATTTAGAATCTATCTACCAGAAAGTTGGTTTAACACATCTTCAGCTACATGGAGATGAAACGCCAGAATTTTGTCGTTCATTATCCTTTCCAGTAATCAAAGCATTACGAGTTCAATCGGAAAAGGACGTTGAAAAAATCGCAGAATATGATTGTGATTATATTTTAGTAGATAGCCCGAGTGGAAAATATCGTGGCGGAAATGGAACAACATTTAACTGGGATCTTGTTAAATCAAAGAAAATAGATAACTTGATTTTAGCCGGGGGATTGACGATTGAGAATGTAATACCTGCAAGTAGCGTCGTAAAACCAATAATGGTTGATGTAAGTAGTGGGGTTGAAACGAACGGCAAAAAAGATGTAGAAAAAATAAAAAGTTTTATAAAAAAGGTAAAATTAGGAGGAATTTAAATGTCTACGTACACACTTCCAGATGTAAAAGGTCATTTCGGTATGTATGGAGGGAAATATATACCTGAGACGCTTGTTCAAGCCATAACTGAATTAGAAGAAGCTTATTCAAATATTAAAGATGATCCAACATTTAATGAGGAAATTGAAAGATTGTCAAAGGATTATGTAGGTCGCCAAACACCTCTTTACTTTGCAGAAAATTTAACTAAGCATGCTAACGGAGCTAATATTTATTTAAAACGTGAGGATTTAAATCATACTGGTGCTCACAAAATTAACAACGCAATAGGTCAGGCATTACTTGCGATTCGAATGGGTAAACGAAAAATCGTTGCTGAAACAGGAGCGGGACAACACGGTGTGGCAACTGCAACAGTTTGTGCTCTATTAAATTTAGAATGTGTTATTTTCATGGGTGCTGAGGATGTTCGAAGACAAGAACTGAATGTTTTCCGAATGGAATTACTAGGCGCAAAAGTGATTAGTGTTGAATCAGGGAGTGCGACATTAAAGGATGCCGTAAATGAAGCCCTGCGTTATTGGGTTGCAAATGTAGATGATACTCATTATTTATTAGGATCAGTAATGGGCCCACACCCTTTTCCTATGATGGTACGAGATTTCCAAAGTGTAATTGGAAAAGAAACAAGACAACAATTTTTAGCGAAGGAAGGTAAACTTCCTGATGCAGTAGTAGCTTGTATTGGCGGAGGAAGTAATGCAATTGGTATGTTCCATCCATTTATAACGGATGAAAGTGTAAAGTTATTTGGAGTAGAAGCGGCTGGACTTGGAATCCATACAGATAAGCAAGCAGCATCTTTAACAAAAGGTGTACCAGGCGTATTACACGGTGCATTAATGTATTTACTTCAAGATGAAGATGGTCAAATACAAGAAGCCCATTCAATTTCTGCAGGGCTTGACTACCCAGGTGTAGGTCCAGAGCATTGTTATTTGAAGGACATTGAGCGAGTGAAATATGAATCGATTACCGATGAAGAAGCACTTGAAGCATTCCAATTACTAGCAAGATTAGAAGGAATAATTCCAGCATTAGAAAGTGCACATGCAGTTGCCTATGCAATAAAGCTAGCGGAAACGATGAAGAAAGATGAAAATTTAGTCATTTGTTTATCAGGTAGAGGCGATAAAGATGTTCATACTGTTCGTGAACGATTAAAGGAGGGCAAATAATGATGAATCGAATTGAATTCCAATTTTCAGAACGACTTAAAAAAGGTGAAAAGCTATTTATTCCTTATATAATGGCAGGTGACGGAGGTCTAGAAGTTTTAGGAGGAAGACTTGCTTTACTAGAAAAATTTGGTGCATCAGCAATCGAAATAGGTATTCCATTCTCAGACCCAGTAGCAGATGGACCAGTAATTCAACAAGCGGGAATTCGAGCATTACAAGCTGGTACAACATTAAAAGCTGTAATTGAAAAAATAAAAGAAGTACGTAAATTAATCTCTGTACCTTTAATCGTCATGACTTATATGAATCCTATTTTAGCTTATGGGATTGACAGGTTCGTATCTGACCTTCAGCAAGCAGGAGTAGACGGCTGTATTATTCCTGACCTACCAATCGAAGAAGAAGAAATTATCATTCATCAACTTGAAGAGTTTGGAGTAGAACTAATTCGATTAGTCACAATGGCTACACCAAAAGATCGAATCATTAAAATTGCTGAAAAAGGAAGAGGTTTCTTATACACAGTAACAGTAAAAGGGATTACTGGTGTTCGAAATGAACTAGATAAGAGTTTATCATCCTTTTTAAAAAGTGTTAAAGAAATTAGTAATAAACCTGTAATAGCTGGATTTGGTGTATCCACCCCAGAACAAGTAAAGGAATTAAGCCAAGATTGTGATGGAGTCATTGTTGGAAGTAAAATTGTTGATTTATTTAATCAAAATAAGATCAATGAAATTAAACTTTTAATGGAATCAAGTTTAGTAAGCGAAGAAGTAATTTAATAAAAAGTGAATCAGGCTATTTCAGTGGCCTGATTTTTTATGTTACTTATGTTTTATGGGGTATTCTCTCGAACTTAATCTTGCTTAGCTCTAAAATATAGCTGAATATGGGTAATAATTGTTCTGTTTAGAGTTGTTTAGTTGAAAAGGATTGTTTCGACATTTTTAATTGCGGTTTTTCGATTTTATTTGCAGTTACTTCAAATAATTGCGGAATGTACATATTTAATTGCAGCCAAGAAAAAGATTAATTGCCATTCTTCACATTTCAATTTGCACCTCTCACCCCAACAATATAATCCAAAAGTATCCACAAAGTTCGATTGTTCCTAAAGAACTCAACTAAAAACTATCCCCTAATTTTTGCAATTCTCCACATTTTTATAGGAAGTTTTCCACATAATAGCGGAGTATCCACAAAAATTTCATTCCAAAAAAAAAATAACTACAAACTATCCACAGAAATTTATATGATTTAAAGAGTTTTCCACAATTGCAGAATACGTTCATTTTTCTCTCTAGGACATATGTCCTTCCCAAACGACCTCCCATTATCGTTTAATAATGAAGAAATCAATATGTCAGGAGAGAAAAATATGAAAGGAATTTTATTAGCAATTGTTGGTGGAGCACTCATTACACTACAAGGAGTTGCAAATTCACAAATTAGCAGTGATATTGGTACTTGGCAAGCGGCTACTATTACGCAGTTTACAGGTTTTATTGTAGCTTTATTCGTACTACTATTAATAAAAGATAAAAAATTAGCTGATGTTAAGAACGTGAATCCAATATATTTAACAAGTGGGGCATTTGGAGCATTTATTATCTTTTGTAACGTAACAGCGATACATCTCAATGGAGTTACATTTTCAATATCAACCCTTTTAATTGCGCAGTTAAGTTTCACATTTATCAATGATAGTAGAGGCTGGTTCGGAGTAAAAAAGCTAAATATTAGTCCGTCACAATTTTTTGGAATTGGTATGATGATGATTGGAGTAATTGTGCTAGGATCTTAAACGTAATTGCTGGAGGTGAAGTGAACTTGAAAGTCACTTGTGATATTGAACATATTAATCAATTTTTAGCTGAACTTCATATTGAAAAAGTCTTTAATGAGGATTTAAAAGCTCATATGACTCTTCACCGATTCATGCAAGGAGAGCTTATTTGTTCCCAAGGAGACTTACCACAAACTTTGTATGTTTTAGTAAAAGGGAAAGTCAAAGTTTATACAACTTCAGCAGAGGGTAAAACATTAATTCTATCATTTAAAAAGCCTCTTGAATTAATTGGCGACATTGAATATGTAAGAGGCTCAAATTATATAAATACGGTTGAGGCTGTTTCCGCGGTTGAAATGATTGCTGTAGAGTATCGCTGGCTAAAAAAATTTGGTAAAGACTATGCACCATTTCTTCAGTTCTTATTAGAAATCATAACGGAAAAGTTCCATATTAAGTCGAATTCGATGAGTTTTAATTTAATGTATCCAGTAGAAGTTCGGCTAGCGAGTTATCTATTATCAGTTTCATACGATGAAACGAATTCTTTACTAAAGGAAAATTTAAATACGATCAATCTCAAAGATGCAGCGAATCTAATCGGAACAAGTTATCGACATGTTAATCGAGTTATTCAACAGTTCTGTAAGGATGACTTAGTAGAGCGAAAGAATGGAAGTATTCTTATTAAAGATCGGGCAGGTTTGAGTATTTTAGCAAGTAATAATATTTATGAATAAGTTTACAGACTGCGCCAACCGCTCGTAATCTCTCTGTTGGGAGGTGGCTCATTACTATAAAGGGTAACTCCGCTCCTTATCAGGCTTCGTGTATCGAAAGACAATCGTTTGTAATCAGTATGAAATCAAAGATTAGGAATTTTATACAATAATTTTTTTGGAGGTGTAAGTTTTGCTATATGGTTTAATATTATCTTTAATTTCGGGATCACTAATTGGTTTACAAAATATATTCAATAGTAAGGTAAATGAGCGGACAGGAATATGGGTAACAACAACTTTTGTATTAGGAATGGGCTTTTTAGCTTCTTTCGTAATGGGTCTAATATTTGATGGTAAGCAATTATTTATTTTGCATAATATGAAAAATTGGTATTGGATCAGCGGAATTGTCGGTGTAGGTGTTGTTTTCTGTTTAACGAAAAGTACTAGAATTCTTGGACCAACTTATGCAATATCGATTGTTCTCACTTCACAATTAATGTTTGCATTATTATTTGATTCAAGAGGATGGCTAGGACTTGAGAAAGTTCCGTTTTCTTCTAAGCAATTAATTGGTGTTTTGCTTATTATAAGTGGTATATTAATTTTTAAATTAAGCGGAGTAAGTTTTAAACGGATTAAGCTAGTTAAAAATCAATCTAGTAAAATATGAATTAAATAAATAGAGATGGGGAAATGTTATGAAAACATACAAAACATTATTATTAGATGTAGATGATACATTATTAGATTTTGGTGCAGCAGAAAAAGTAGCATTACAATCTCTATTTAAAGATCAAAAAATAGCATTAACGGATGAAGTTAAGTCAAGATACAAAGAAATTAATCATGGACTTTGGAAGTCTTTTGAAGAAGGTAAAATAAGTCGAGATGATATAGTGAATACACGTTTTTCAACTTTATTTAAAGAGTTTGGTATTGAAGTTGACGGTTTTCTGCTGGAACAGGCTTACCAAAGTTATTTAGGAGAGGGAAATCAGTTAGTTGAAGGTGCGTATGAATTACTTACAAGTCTTCAACATGAGTTCGAATTATATATTGTCACAAACGGAGTTTCAAAAACACAATATAAACGTTTGAATGCGGCGCGTATTTATCGTTTCTTTAAAGACATATTCGTTTCTGAGGATACTGGTTATCAAAAACCAATGAAAGAATACTTTCAATTTGTATTTGATCGAATTCCAAATTTTGAATTAGATAAGACATTGATTATTGGAGATTCATTTAGCGCGGATATAATTGGTGGTGCAGGGTCAGGAATCGATACTTGCTGGGTCAATGCGAAAATGCTTTCAAACGACTCAGATGTAATTCCTACTTATGAAATACAAAAACTTGATGAGCTATACAACATTTTAAATATTGAACAGAAGGTTTTGGTTACTTCATCTAACTAATGACCTCTTAATAAGCAAAGTTTTCACTCAATCTAAATAGTTGATTTTTGAACTTTGTCTACACACTGAAGCAAAAAGTTTTATACTTTTTGCTTTTTTGTTTTTCATGAATTAGAAAATATTGGAATAATAATTATTGACATTGATAATCATTATCATTTAATATGATAATGTGATTCTTTATGATAATAATTATCATTATCAATTGATTAGGCTTAAATGAAAATCATTAGAGGATGTGTAGAAATGATTAATATTCAGAACAAAGATGAACTAACAAATTATGATTATTTAGATCAGGAAGAGTTAAAAACTTTGGACTATCTTAAAAGTGAAAAACCTGAATTATTGGAAGGCTATCTTTCTAATGTGAAATCAGGAAGAAGAGGAATTTTTCAACGCCTTTTCCAAGCGTTTATAAGAGAAAAGTTAATACCAGATGAAAGAATTACATGGATAAATGGCGAAGTGTCAAAAATTAAAGTAAATCTACCTAGTGGAAGACATCTGCAAGTTTCTGTTTGCAAATTACACTCGCTTGGAAGATTCGATCTAACTGGTGATGTAATTGTAATTGACAATACATTATCTAACGAACTAATGCATCCTGTTGAACTGATTGAGTTATTGAAGAATGAAGGTATGTTGGAGGAAGCAACTACAGAGCAGTATGAACGATTTAAGCATGAAATTCAAAACGGTGTTGCTAATCTAACGTTGGCTCTAACGGGTGCTACAATCAATCATATAGAATTAGCAGAAAAGGCTAAACATTTTTCGGTTCATTCTTCAATAGAATGGGCTCTACATCAAAAGAAACAGGACAAAAAATTTAGTCCACTTGCATTTTTTGAACAATGTGTAGTTGAAGGGCATCCTTTACATCCTGGAGCAAAAACAAAGTTTGGTCTTAGTGTCGAAGAAGTGATTCAATACTCACCAGAATGGGGTGGCAAACCGGAAGTTGTCGTTATTGCAGTAACAAAAGACCTTTGTCGAACGACATCCATTGATCAAACTACTATTACAAATTGGTTATTTAAAGAGTATGAAAATTTACAGCCTGCTGTTGAAGCGGTTTTACATAATAAAGGCTTACAGCTTAGTGATTTTGAATTGATACCAGTTCATCCATGGCAATTTGAAAATACACTAAATGCATTTTATGAAAAAGAGATTAAGCAAGGAAAAATAATTCCAATCAGTGATTTTGTTATTCCAACACAATCATTGGTGTCATTTCGATCTTTAGCACCAATTCAAAATTTAGGAGAGAAAAAACATCATATAAAAACGGCAGTTAACGTGCAAACAACAAGTGCCATTCGGACGGTATCACCTAATTCTGTCGTAAATGGTCCAATGCTTTCAAAAATATTTAAAACAATTCAAGAAAATGAATATGGATTTGATGGGAGATTTATTGTGCTAGAAGAACGAGCGGGAATTCATTTTAGGCCCGATAGTTTAAATCTTTCTGAGGATGAGCAATGGAAACTTCAAGCGAATTTAGCTTCTATTTTAAGAGAAAATCCTGAAAACTATGTCCTACTTGAGGATGAAATTCCAATGGCTGCAGCATCATTAATTTCAGAATCTCCAATAAGTAAAAAGCCAATTGTTATCGAGTTAATTGAAAAATTAGCTAGTGTAAATCATTTAAATGATATGAACGAGGCTGCTAAATTATTTATTCGTAAATATGCAAGAACGTCCTTACCTGGGTTTTTAACTATGATGGTACGCTACGGGATTAGCCTGGAAGGCCATATGCAAAATAGTGTCACGGTCTTTAGAGAAGGTGAGCTAGTACGCATTTTAGTGAGAGATTTTGGTGGAATCCGAATACTTCCGTCAAGAATGTGGAAGCAAGGTTTTGAAGCAGAATTTTATCCTGGTTCATCTATTGTCACAGATGACGAAAGCCAGTTGCATAATATTATTTCCTATTCAGTTATGCAAAATCATTTTGCTGAGTTAATAACTTGTATAGTTCGTACATTAGAGTTTGATGAAGAAGAGCTATGGGAAGAAATTGTTATCGTTAGTAGAGAGATATTCAATGAATTAAAAAAGGATCCCTCGATTAAAGTACAAGCAGTTTCGGATGAAAAAGCATTTTTTCAACCATTGATTAACTTAAAAGCTTTAGCAACGATGCGATTAAAAGGAGATAGTACTGCTTATTCATTTATGAAAGTTCCAAATCCAA
The DNA here is from genome assembly GCF_004138285.1 of Gottfriedia acidiceleris. Classification (GTDB taxonomy): domain Bacteria; phylum Bacillota; class Bacilli; order Bacillales; family Bacillaceae_G; genus Gottfriedia; species Gottfriedia acidiceleris_A. The sequence goes on from NZ_SCFN01000005.1 coordinate 385,132, forward strand.
TGAAGCACTGGAAAGGAGAAATCGGAGAATGAGCACAAGTTTAACTCAAGTATTATTAGAAAAAGATTTTTTATATGAATCATTTGAAAAACTACGTAACGGAGAACTATTGGCTGATGAAGCAGAGAATCTTACTTTTTTAGTAGGCAATACGCAAAATTTAATTCCAAATTATATGGTGAACCTGGAAAAAGGAAGACGTGGTATTTTAAGCCGTCTCGTCGGTTCAATGTTAAGAGAAAACATACTTAATTTTTCTACGAACTCACATGATTTATATGTTTTTGATTCGATCTATGCACTAAATGTACCAGCTATCACAGGTTTTTGGAGAATGGTTATTCAACAGGTTCAATCTTATAACCTACAATCAGGTAAAACTTATAAACTATATTCTCTTAATGAGCATGAATGTTTGGTTATTCCAGTAAGTCGTACGTATGCATTTAATCGAATTGAGGTCGACGGCGAAATATTATTTGTTACTGAGAAAGAAGTAAAACCAATAAATCATTCGGTTGAACTGTTGGAAATTGTTCGTCACAAAAAAGAGTTGCAATACGAAAGTGAAAAATTTGCTTGGGAGCAGCTTGCTAAGGAACTAATTAATGGAAGTGCCAATCTTGCATTATCCTATGCGTATTGGGATCAAAAGAAAAAAGAGCTTCAAAAGAGAGCTTCAGAATTTAAGATTACGAATGTTTTGGACTGGGTTCTATTACAGAAAAAATTAGATTCAGCATACGACAGTAGCTTATTTTTTGAACAACTTTCGGTTGAAGGGCACAATCTTCATCCCGGAACAAAGACGAAAATAGATATGAAAGCTGAAGACGTTTTTCAATATGCACCGGAGTTTGATGGAGTGGCCACAATTCAATTTGTCGGCATTTTAAAAGAGCATGTCCAGTGGTGTGTGAAAGATGAATATGAAGAGGATGCAAATAAATTACTATTTAGGGCTTACCCTGAATTAAGAAAAGTAGTTGAGCAACAATTTCAGCTACAAGGGCATCGTATTGAAGAATATGTAATCGTACCAGTGCATCCATGGCAAGTAGAAAACGCTATTCCTGTAGTTTATAAGCAAGAATTGAATGATCACATTATTGTTCCAATCCGATCATTTCACGTTCCTTGTGGATCAACATCTTCTTTCCGTACTGTTGTACCACTTGGGAGTAATGATTGCATGAACTATGCAATTAAAGTTGCAGTTAACAGTCAAATGACCTCAACTGTTCGTACAATTTCTGCAAATACTACAAATAATTCTACGATTTTTACTAGATTAATAAAGTCCATTATGGAAAAAGAACAAGTTTTAAGAAAACAGTTTGTACCAGTTTATGAGGTTGCTGGTTACAATTTCAAAGATGAAAATGATAAGCAAAAAAATAGGAATTTATCTGCAGTATTACGCGAAAATATTGAGTCATATATTCGCAAAGATGAAGTTGCAATTGTCGGTAGTTCACTATTTTCAGAATCACCAATTTCAGAAAAGGTCATCGTCTCGGAATTAATTGAACAGTATGCTAAAACTACAAATGAATCCTCAATTAGACAGGCTGCTTATCAATTTGTTTCAGAATATGCAAATATTGCGTTACCTGGATTTTTGACACTGTTAGTTAAATATGGCATCGGTTTAGAGGGTCATTTGCAAAATAGTGTGATGGTATTTAAGAACGGTCAACCTGTCCGGATGCTTTTCCGTGATTGGGGTGGTCTACGAATTTATAAAGAAAGACTTAAGAAAAACAATCTACATGTAGAGTTTTACCCAAGTTCGATAACGGCGACAGATGACCTGAAAGAAGTGCACAATAAATTATTTTATACGGTATTTCAAAACCATTTAGGAGAGTTAATTTTACAAGTTTGTAAGGAATTCGGTCTTAATGAGAGAGAACTATGGCAAGAAATCCATCGAATCTGTAATCAAGTTTTTGATAAATTAAAGTCAGACCCGACGTTCACAGAAAATGTGGCATGCGACCGTGAAGCTCTTTATCAAATGAAGGTTGAGCATAAGGCACTTACAAAAATGCGACTAAATCCTACTAAGAAAGGATATTCTTACGCAATTGTTCCAAATCCTCTTCATGAATTTAAGTAAAAGGGAACGAAATTACAATGGCACAAATCGAAGTACAGAATAAAAAAAATTCACGTTTTGCTTTTCAATCAAAATCCTTCAATATTTTTATGGTGGGAAGCTTAATTTCAAGAGTTGGAGATTGGATGGATTTAGTTGCATTAAATTGGGCTGTCTTGCAATTTACAAATTCTCCAATTCATTTAGGCATTATGAACGCTTGTAGATTAGTTCCAACATTTTTATTAAGTGTTCCAGCGGGGATAATGGCTGACAAGTTTGATCGTCGAAAATTGTTAATATGGCTTCAAGTAGGAATGATGCTGTTAACATTTGTGATAGGTTTTCTTGTTGCAAAGGGTCCGTCATTTTGGCTGTTTGCACTAATTGTGACGATACGCTCAATGCTTGCAGCTATGGACCCACCAATTCGAAATGCGCTAATTCCAAATCTTGTACCTGAAAGTTCAATGGCGAGCGCACTTGCGGTTAATACAATGATTATTAATCTATCGCGAATTATTGGACCCGCAATTGCTGGTATCTTGTTAGGTATTACAAATATAGCAAATTTATTTTATATCAATGCTTGGGGTACATTTGCTGTTTTAATCTCTTTAGCTATTATTCGGGCAGACTACCATTCGATTAAAAATAAAAATAAAGATGAAAAAATAACAATAAAAGAAGCTGTCGATTTCGTAAGGAAGAAGCCGTCTGTCCAATCATTGCTTATATTAGCAATTGTTCCTATGGTATTTGGTTTTCCATATACGACAATGACGCCGCTGTTTGCTAAAGAGTTATTGCATCTCGGTCCTGAAGGATTTGGTGTTTTATTATCGATTTCTTCCATTGGTGCAATAATTGGGACAAGCTGGTTATCCATTGGAAAAGAGATTATCGAAACAGGTAAATGGCTAATTTATTCAATTATTGGATTTGGTATATCACTGCTATTATTTATTGGAACAAATAATTATCTAGTTGCAGGTTTGGCAATGTTCCTTGTTGGTTTAACGAGTCAAACATACAGAACGTTGAGTCGAATTACACTACAAAAGCAGGTTCCAGATCATCTTAGAGGAAGAATTATGAGTATAGCTTTAATGGATCGGGGATTTATTCCAATAGGTGCACTATTAATTGGAGCAATAGCATCAAGTTTGGGAATTCTCTGGGCGGGAAGTGTAATGGGGCTTGGCTGCATCTTAACCACTTTAATGATTGTGTTGAAAAGAAGAGAAATCTTAAAAGTATAACTTTATTATCCTTAGGAGTGTATGAAAATGATCGCAAATATTGTGCAAACACAAAGTAGGGAACAAGATAGTCCTTTTTGTGCATATCTATATGACCTATCAAAATTACGAAATCATGTAAATTCATTAATGACAACTCTTCCTTCAAGCTGTCGATTATTTTATGCAATAAAAGCAAATTCAGATGAAATGATTCTTAAAGCATTGGCACCAATTGTGAATGGTTTTGAGGTGGCCTCGTTAGGAGAAATTGAAAAGGTAAGGAATATTGATCGTAATATACCAATACTATTTGGTGGCCCTGGAAAAACACGTCATGAAATTGAAATGGCTATAGAGTATGGAGTAACCTTGCTTCATGTTGAAAGCTTACATGAAATAAAACTCGTTAATTATATAGCAATGCAAAAAAATGTCTCAGTTTCAATATTATTACGTGTTAATTTACGTCATTCTGTACCGTCAGCTAAATTAAAGATGGCTGGAGTGCCAACACAATTTGGTATTGATGAGACAGAAATAGATAAGGCGATTTCCTTAATAGAAGGATTACAACACTTGAAATTACAAGGTTTTCATTTCCATGCCATGTCGAATAATACAGATTCAAAATCGCATGCTTCTTTTGTAGATCATTGCTATGGGCTGACAAAAGAGTGGAGTAACAAGTGGGACTTAGACATTACATATGTAAATGTCGGTGGAGGAATTGGTATTAATTACTTACAGTTAGATAAGCAATTTGATTGGGAAGATTTTATTGAACAATTGGAAAAAGTACTCGAAAAACATAATGACACAAGTTGGAATACTTTATTTGAGTGCGGTCGATATTTTACTTCTTCGTGCGGATATTATGCAGCGGAGATCCTAGATATTAAACAAAATCACGGTGAGTATTTTTGTATTCTACGAGGTGGAAGCCATCATTTAAGACTTCCTGCAGCTTGGAAGCAAAGTCACCCATTTACTGTCATCCCAGTAGAAAAGTGGTCATATTCTTTTGAAAGACCTGAAGTAATCAATGAAAAGATTACAGTAGCCGGAGAACTATGTACACCAAATGATGTATTAGCTAGAGAAGTCTTCATTTCTAAATTACGGGTAGGTGACATTTTGCTATTTAGTTATGCGGGAGCGTATGGCTGGGCAATTTCACATCATAATTTTCTAAGTCACCCACATCCAGAACGAATTTATATAGACCGTGATTCTTTAATTAGACAGTATGATTTTGTAAATGAAGGAATGTCTTTTGAATCACTAAGTTAATAATGACATTAAAAAGCTGAGGAAATTTTTCTCAGCTTACTTTGTTTGTCGAATGTTAACCTAAATATTAAAAAAGGTTAATAAAAATATAATTGACTAAATCTTGAAATAGCCTTATTATCAAGAGGTGATAATGATTATCATTTATATTTAAGGGGAAAATCAACGATGAAGCAGGCTCTTATTAAAGTAACTTTAACAGCTTTACTATTATTAGTTTTACCGTTTAAAACCTTTGCTGCAAGCCCTGAAGAGGATTTAACACATGCAAATTCGTTTGTGCAAAGTGCAATCCAATCTGCACAAAAAGGAGATTTTAAATCTGCTGAGCAGGAATATAAAAAATTCAACGACGAGTGGCTTGATAAAGAGGATGGAATAAAAAATAAATCGATTGATGCGTATGGCAAAATCGAGGAAGCTATGGGAATGGTTCAGTATAACTTAGCACAAAAAACAGTGAATCAAAATGCACTCGTTACTGCACTTAAAGAATTAGAAGAGGTAAATGAAAAGTTTATTTCCCATCAGTTCGCTAGTTCAAAATTAGATTCAAAAAGTACTGGTAGTGTTGAAGATTTAATCGAAATATTAAACAAGGCATTAGCAGATTTAAAAGATAATAATGTATCAGGAGCAACTTCAGAAATTAATCAATTTAGAAAATCTTGGATTAATATTGAAGGTGTTGTATTAACACAATCTCAAACAGTTTATACTGACGCTGAAAGAGATATGGTTACATCCTATGCGATGCTTACTGCTAAAACGCCAGATGTGAAAGCGGCTACAAAAACAATTACAGATATGCGAGATTATCTATTACCTTTAGCCTCTAAAACTAGCTATACAATGATTGATGCGATAACTATTTTACTTAGAGAAGGTTTAGAAGCATTACTAGTAGTGGTTGCATTACTAGGTTTTATTAAAAAGTCTGGTCAAGAAAAGAAAAGTAAGTGGATCTGGTTTGGTGTTGGTGCTGGGTTAGGTGTCAGTATCATACTTGGGGTCATCGTTAACCTTTTATTCTCCGCAGGTGCTTTTGGAAGTAACAACTTCTTAATCGCAGGTTGGACTGGAGTATTTGCTGCTGTCATGCTTTTATATATGAGTTATTGGTTACATAGCAAATCTAATACAAAGCAATGGCAAGAATATATTAAAACTAAGAGTGATAAAGCATTAAATACTGGTAGCTTATTATCTTTATCAATTCTTGCGTTTTTAGCAGTATTCCGTGAGGGGACTGAAACTGTATTATTCTTTATTGGAATGGCGTCATCAATTAAACTGTCGTCATTATTAGTAGGAATTGGGTTAGGATTCGCAATTTTAGCAATACTAAGCTTCTTAATTTTAAAGGTTGGCCTAAAAATTCCAATGAGACCGTTTTTCCTTGTCTCAAGTATATTAATGTTCTATTTATGCTTTAAATTTGCCGGTATGGGTATTCATGGTTTACAACTTTCTGGATTACTTCCAGCGACCCAGGCTCCTATTCCTACAATTGATTTCTTTGCGATTTATTCAACTTGGGAGAGCTTTGTACCACAGATGATTTTGTTGCTAATAGCTTGTATTACTGTTATTTATAATAGATTCTCAAATAAAAACAATAAAAAAAGTAGTGAAAATTCGGGGGGAACGAAAAATGTTATCTAATAAAAAACTAGTCGCAACAATGGCTCTAGGACTATCTTTAACTTTATCTGCATGTGGAACGAAAACAGACGATGCAATTAAAACTGGATCAGATGATATGATCAAAACGATTTCAGAATTAAAAACACAAATTTCGAATAATGATGAAGCAAAGGCAAAAGATAGCGGAGAAGCCCTTGAAAAATCATGGGAAAAATTCGAAGACTCAGTAAAAGATAAAGACAAAGCACTTTATGAAAAAGTTGAAACGCCACTTCATATTATTGAAGCAGGAGTAAAGGTATCTCCATTGAATGCAGATACACTTAACCAAGCTGGTGACGAATTAGAAGGCGTATTAAAAGAAGTTAAAGACTTAAAATAATAAATTAAAAGCCTCTCAACTATATGTTGAGAGGTTATTCTTAATAAATCCAATCTAAATACTTGAATATATTAGTGGGATTAATTAAGATGATAAAGTAATCAACTTAAATAATTGAATAGTACTAGGGGTGCCGTAAATGGTCGGCTGAGATTAAGACACAAAGGTCTTTGACCCTTTAACCTGATCTGGATAATGCCAGCGTAGGAAAGTGAACGGTAGAATACATGTTTTGTATTCATAACATTGATTTGTTCGAGCACAAGTCCTTATGGGATTTGTGCTTTTTTTATTTAAAATCAAGTTTCATCTTCTATCTGTAAGATCAAAGAGTTCTATTCATGAAATAGGGGGAAGAAAATTGAAGAAAGTATTAACGATAGCAGGCTCTGATTCAAGCGGTGGTGCGGGTATTCAAGCGGATTTAAAGACGTTTTCAGCTCATGGAGTTTTTGGAATGAGTGTAATTACAGCAGTAACTGCTCAAAATACGCAAGGAGTTTTTGCTGTTCAAGATATAACACCAGATATTATTGCTAGTCAATTAGATGCAATTTTTACTGATATTGAAGTAGATGCCGTAAAAATTGGAATGGTATCTCAAATAGAGACGATTAAAGTAATTGCAGAGAAACTAAAGCAATATAAACCAAAGCAAATCGTAGTTGATCCAGTCATGGTTTCAAAAAGCGGATTTGACTTATTAAGTCCAGATGCAAAGGAAGCTTTAATTCAAGAATTGATTCCTCTGGCAACTGTTATTACGCCAAATCTTCCTGAAGCAGGAGTTATTACTGGAAGAAAAATTACAACTATTGAAGAAATGAAAGAAGCTGCTATTCAAATTCACTCATTAGGTGCTAAGAACGTCCTTGTAAAGGGTGGTCATCTAGAAGGTGAAGCTACCGATATTTGTTTTAATGGTGAGGAGTTTACAAGCTTTAATAGCGTTAGAATTAATACAATTAATACCCACGGTACAGGTTGTACTTTATCTTCAGCCATTACATCTAATTTAGCAAATGAACTTGAATTAAATGAGGCAATTAGAGAGGCGAAAAACTATATAACATTAGCAATCAAACATTCCTTTTCAATCGGAAAAGGGGTAGGTCCTGTACATCATTTCTACTCATTGTATGAAAAGGCAGGAGTTCAACATGTCTAATCAAAATGCAAAAATGACGAAGTGGAACTTTACAACACTTTGGTTTGGTGCGGCAGTTTCAGTAGCAGAAATTATGACTGGTGCCCTAGTAGCACCGCTAGGTTTTACGAAAGGTTTGACGGCCATTTTAGTAGGGCATTTACTTGGAACACTATTGCTTATTTTAGGTGGAGTCATTGGTTCTCAGCAAAAATTGTCAGCCATGGAATCTACAAAAATTTCATTTGGTAGCTATGGAAGCTATTTGTTTTCGATTTTAAATGTTCTACAGTTACTAGGCTGGACAGCAATTATGATTTTAACAGGAGCTCGCTCAATCAATTTAGTTACAATAAAAGATTATCAATTTGATCACCTATGGGTTTGGTGTTTAGTAATTGGAGTATTAATAGCAATCTGGTTGTACTTTGGACAAAATGCTTCAAAAAAACTTAATAGTTTAGCTGTTTGTTTATTATTTGTTCTAACAATTGTACTGTGTTTTGTTATTTTTAAAAGTGATAAAATCTTAACTCAACCAAGCACTGCTGGATTATCTTTTGGTGAAGCAGTTGAATTATCGGTAATTATGCCACTATCGTGGATTCCATTAATTAGTGATTATACTCGATTCGCGAAGACAACAAGGGATGGTGCAATTGGTAGTTTTATAGGTTATATGTTTGGTAGCTCTTGGATGTATATTATAGGACTAGGCGCAGCATTAGCATTTAATGAAGTAGACCCGGTTGCTGTTTTAATGAGTGCAAATCTAGGGTTATTTGCAGTTGGTATCGTCGTTTTAGCGACTGTTACAACGACTTTCATGGATGCTTACTCTGCCGGAATATCAGTTACAACTATCTTTCCAAAGCTAAATGGAAAACATATAGCCCTTATCGTTACAGTTGTTGGAACATTATTGGCCGTTATTTTCCCTATAGAGAAGTATGAAGGATTTTTATATACAATTGGTTCTTTTTTTGCACCGTTATATGCAATTTTATTAACGGACTATTTTATTCTAAAAAGAACAAGTATAAGTAAATCGTTAAAGATTGATTGGATCGCGATTATTACATGGATTTTAGGAGTTTTTATTTATCGCAAGTTTGTTCAATTAGACTTCTTCCTTGGGGCTACTGTTCCAAGTATGATTTTAATTTGTGTCGTTTATATAGTTGTTCAGTTTGTTATTAATAAGCTTGTTCCAAAGCAAATAGGGGGAGAAAAAAATGTTAACTATGAATGAAATGAGTCAAATTCTTGAAAGCGTGAAAGAGAAAAAGCCTTTAGTTCATCATATTACAAATTATGTAACTGTAAATGACTGTGCAAATATGGTGTTAGCTCTAGGTGGATCACCAGTTATGGCAGATGATTTAGCCGAAGTAGAAGAAATGGTATCTTTTGCTTCAGCTCTTGTTATTAATATTGGAACATTAAATGAAAGAACAATTCAATCAATGATTAAAGCTGGTAAAAAGGCTAATCAATTAGGCGTACCAGTTATATTAGATCCTGTTGGTGTAGGAGCAACAACTCTACGTACAGACACGGCTGCTAAATTATTGAAAGAAGTACGTTTTGCAGTAGTTCGTGGAAATATGTCAGAAATTAAAATGATTGCAGGCTTAAATGTTCAAATTAAAGGTGTTGATTCTGTAGCTGATGAAGAAGACGGTGTTGAAATTGCGAAATCTCTTTCAGCAAAATTAGGCTCAGTAGTTGCAATTACAGGTGCGGTAGATATTATTGCTGAACAAGATCGAGTATGTACCATTTCAAATGGAGATAAAATGCTAGCTGATGTAACTGGAACTGGATGTATGAGTACATCATTAATTGGAACTTATGCTGGTGCAACGAATGATTATTTTCTTGCAACTGTTTCAGGTATTACTACAATGGGGCTATGTGGAGAGCTTGCTAAGGCTCGCCTAACTGAAGGACAAGGAATTGGCACGTTTAAAGTAAACTTATTTGATGAGGTATCTAAAGCTTCTGTTGATACACTTCTAACAGGAGGAAAAATCGAATGGCTATAACAAAAAGTAAAATAGATTATAAGCTTTATTTAGTAACGGATCGAGATGTATTAGGATCAAGAGACTTAGTTCAATCTGTTGAGGAAGCAATTAAAGGTGGAACAACAATCGTACAAATAAGAGAAAAGAATTGTAGTAGTCTAGACTTTTACAAAATTGCTATGCAAGTAAAAGAAGTAACTTCAAAATATAATGTTCCATTGATTATTAATGATCGTTTAGATATCGCTTTGGCAATTAAAGCGGATGGCTTACACATCGGACAAGAAGATTTACCTTTAATTGTAGCTAGAAAGATTGTTGGAGAAGATATGATCATTGGCGTTTCTGCAACAACATTAGAACAAGCAATGCTTGCGCAAGAACAAGGCGCGGATTATGTTGGAATTGGCTCGGTATACCCAACAAGTACAAAACTGGATGCGAAGTATTTAACGCTAGACGAATTACGAAACATACGTGAAGCAATAAAAATACCAATCGTAGGAATCGGTGGTATTAATGAAGAAAATGTTTCAGAATTAATGGAAACAAATATTGATGGTGTTGCGATTGTTTCTGCGATATTAGGGAAAGAAGATATTAAATCGGCTGCTGAACATTTGAGTATGTTAGTTAATAAATAATAAATAATAAATAATAAATAAGTATATGGGGCGTCTATTACATCGTTATTTGATGGATTGATGCCCTTTTTTGTATATCTAAAAGTTCAGTACGTTTTAAAGTACGCATTCAAACGAAGTAATAATCACTGTATTCTTAATTTTCCTTAGCTAATGTAAACAATCGTTTAGATCTAGTTCAGACTAAATCTCCACCATCCTTCGACTTTTCCTAACCTTTCCTCTTTTGTCTCAATTTGTCGAAAGTAGATTAAAGGAAAATGGTAGAAAATATCGAATATTATCAATTGTAAGACTAAAATATTTATTTCTTATACACGAAATATGAGACTCCACTGCTATATGCTGCAGTTGGAGACATTCTTACGTTTATTAAAACGTACCTAAATATTAAAAGGAGAGTGACTAACACATGGATTTTTTATTATCTAAAGAACAGCAAATGATTCAAGAAATGGTACGAGATTTCGCAGCGAAGGAAATAGAGCCTTTTGCAGAGGAACTTGATCGTGATAGCAAATTCCCAATTGAAACGTTCAAAAAAATGGGTGAATTAGGTTTATTAGGAATTCCGTTCCCTGAAGAATACGGCGGTAGCGGTGGCGATACAATTAGTTATGCGTTAGCTGTAGAGGAAATAGGGCGTGCATGTGGAGGAACAGGTTTAAGTTTTGCTGCAACATGTTCATTAGGTGCTTCTCCAATTTACTATTTTGGTACTGAGGAACAAAAGCAAAAATACTTAGTTCCAATGGCGCAAGGAAAAACGCTTGGAGCTTTCGGTTTAACTGAGCCAAATGCAGGTTCTGATGCTGGTGGAACACAAACAAAAGCAGTTTTAGACGGTGATGAGTATGTGATTACTGGTGAAAAATGCTGGATTACAAATGCTCAGTATTCTAACACAATTATCGTAACTGCTTATACTTCTATTGATGAAAAAGGAAAGAAAAATATTTGTGCGTTTATCGTACCAACTGATTCAGAAGGATTAACAATTACAGATCCGTATGACAAGATGGGTGTCCGTGCTTCTAATACGACACAAATTGTATTAGATGGAGTACGTGTTCCAAAAGAAAATATTCTTGGCAATCCTGATAAAGGTTTTGGCCAATTCTTATATACATTAGATGGTGGTAGAATTTCAATTGCAGCACTTGCTGTAGGGATTGCACAAAAGGCTTTTGATAAAGCATTAGTATATGCAAAAGAACGTAAACAATTTAAACAACCTTTATCTAGTTTCCAAGCTATTCAATTTAAATTAGCTGATATGGCTATGGGAATTGAGTTAGCAAGAAATATGGTGCATAAAGCTGCGTGGTTAAAAGACAATGGAAAACCGTTTACGAAAGAAGCGGCATTCGCTAAGTTATACGCATCTGAAATCGCTTCCAAAATTGCAAATGAATCATTACAAATTCATGGCGGATATGGCTACATGAAAGAGTATGGCATTGAACGTTTAGTACGTGATGCTAAGTTACTTGAAATTGGTGAAGGCACATCAGAAATTCAACGTATGGTAATTGCACGTCAATTAGGATGCCGATAAGGAGAGAGAATATGATCAAAATACTTATTGCAAACCGCGGGGAAATCGCATGTAGAATTATCGAAACATGTAAAAAGCTTCGTTATCAAACTGTGGCAGTTTATTCAGATGCTGATAAAGAAAGTTTGCATGTTAAGTTAAGTGATGAAGCTTTTTCTTTAAAAGGGAATCATACAAAAGATACGTATTTAAACGCAGATTTAATTATAAAAATTGCAAAAGAAAATAATGTAACAGCAATTCATCCAGGGTATGGCTTCTTATCAGAAAATAGTGATTTTGCTAGAAAATGTAAAGAAGCGGGCATTTTATTTGTTGGTCCTAAGCCAGAGCATTTAGAGATGATGGGCGAAAAAATTAGAGCTAGACAAATAATGGAGCAATTAAACATTCCATTAATTAAAGGAAATTCTCACCCAATTCAATCAGTTGAAGAAGCGAGAGAAATAGCAGAACAAATTGGCTATCCTGTTATGTTAAAAGCTTCTAGTGGTGGCGGCGGAATTGGTATGAAGTTAATCGAAAACGAAGCACAGCTAGAAAAAGAATTTTTAACAACACAAACGAGAGCTCTTCAATTTTTTGCGAATGATGATGTATTCATCGAAAAAGCAATTATTAAACCGAGACATATTGAAGCACAAATTGCTGCTGATTCTCATGGCAACGCTGTTTTCTTATTTGAAAGAGATTGTTCAATACAAAGAAGAAACCAAAAAGTTGTTGAGGAAGCACCATCACCATTCCTTTCTCCACAAGGTAGAAAGAAACTTGAAGAATATGCCCTTACGATTGCTAATCAAATGAAATATGTAAACGTGGGAACAATTGAATTTTTAGTTGATGAAAAAGAAAATATTTATTTCTTAGAAATGAATACTAGATTACAAGTTGAGCACGGTGTAACGGAAGGAATTACAGGAATAGATCTAGTTGAATGGCAGTTCCGTATCACATTTGGTGAAACACTTCCAATTCGTCCAACTCATGTAGAAATGAATGGTCACTCTATCGAAGTAAGGGTATATGCGGAGGATCCTAAAACTTTCTTCCCATCGCCAGGAACAGTTCAACACTGTAACTTCCCAGAGGAGATGGGTGTACGTATTGATACGCATCTTTATGATGGATGGGTTGTATCACCGTTTTATGATCCACTATTAGCGAAAGTGATTGTTACGGCTAATACAAGAAAAGAGGCAGTAATTCAACTGCACAATTATCTTAAAAAGGTAGAAATTGAAGGTATTAAAACAAATGTGCCGTTTTTGATTGATATTCTATCAACGAATGCATTCCAAGAAGGCGATTACACAACGAGCTTTATTAGTGAATATCAAAAAGTGAAATGAGGTAATTAGATATGGAAAACTTAACTGCAATGATGGCTGGAAGCGTATGGAAATGTCTTGTATCTGTAGGGGACGAAATTAGTAGTGATCAAGATTATGTAATCTTAGAATCTATGAAAATGGAAATTCCGCATGCTGCTCCTTATAAATGTAAAGTCGTAAATGTGTTTGTTAACGAAGGCGATTTTGTAAACGAGGGCGACTCTTTAATTCAAGTTGAAAAACTAGGTTAGGAGTTATTAGTGATGAAGCTACCTCAATCGGCTTTTATAAGAGAAGTAGGTCCACGTGATGGTTTGCAAAATGAAAAACAGTTTGTTTCCACTGAAAAGAAGCTTGAGTGGATTAATTTATTAGTAGAGAGTGGTTTGTCTTATATTGAAGTTTCTTCGTTTGTGAGACCAGACTGGATTCCTCAATTAAGTGACTCAGTAGATCTATTTACGAAGCTTAAGAAAAAAGATGGGGTTACTTATGCAGCTCTTGTTCCTAATAAAAGAGGGTTAATGAGTGCATTTGAAGTAGATGCAGATGAAATTAATTTCTTTGTATCTGCTAGCGAAACACATAATTTAAAGAACAAGAACGCGAGTATCGAGCATTCAATGAACGATATTCGCTCAATGATTACTGAATGTAAAAATAATAAAAAGACTACTAGAGCATATATTTCAACTGTATTTGGTTGCCCATATGAGGGTGCTGTAGACCAAATGAAGGTGATCAAACTCGCGAACCAATTACTTGAATGTGGAGTAGATGAAATTTCCTTAGGCGACACAATTGGAATTGCTAATCCTCTTCAAGTAAATCAATTTTTAGAAAACCTAGTTAAAGAAGTACCAGTTAATCGAATTGCTATGCATTTCCATGATACATATGGTCGTGCTATTGCAAACCTATATACTTCTTTACTATTTGGAATTGAAAAATTTGATTCATCAAATGGTGGACTAGGTGGTTGTCCATATGCACCAGGAGCTAGTGGAAATGTAGCTACTGAAGATGTTGTTTCATTACTACACAGTTTAGGTATTTCAACTAATGTGGATGAAAAGAGACTTCATCAAGCTACTTCATATATCTCTGAACAAATGAACTTAACACCAGTTAGTAAGCTATTTTCCGTATGGAATGGTTCAAAGGAGAGTATTTAAATGGAATCAAGTTTATTAGTAAGTGATATCGGTCATATTAGAATTCTTACTTTAAATCGTACAAATGCAGCTAATTCATTATCACTTGAGTTATTAAATGCACTTCATGGCCAAATGGATGAGTTAAAGAAATCATCTGTACGTGCTGTCATATTTACTGGTAGTGGATCATCGTATTTCTGTAGTGGTGCTGATTTAAAAGAAAGAAGAGGCATGACTGAGAGTGAGGCTCGAGAAACTGTTGAAAAAATCGGGACACTTTTTGAAAAAGTAGAAAGATTACCTATGCCAACAATAGCAGCAATCAATGGAGTTGCTCTAGGTGGAGGACTGGAACTTGCTTTAGCATGTGATTTAAGAATTGCTCATAAAGAAGCAATCGTCGGTTTACCAGAGACATCTTTAGCGATTATTCCAGGTGCTGGTGGTACACAAAGACTTCCACGTTTAATTGGACTTGGAAGAGCGAAGGAACTAATCTTTACTGGCAAACGTTTAAATGCACTTGAGGCTGAAGGCTACGGCATTCTAGAACATGTTGTTGAAATAGATGAGTTACAAAATAAGGCGCTTGAAATGTGCGAAACAATCGCAAGTAAAGGTCCTCTTGCAATCCGTGCAGCAAAAAAGGCGATTCAACGCGGTTTCGATCTTCCTTTAGATTTAGGGCTAAGATTAGAAACTTATGAATATGAAACTTTACTGCATACAAACGACCGTATGGAAGGTTTAGTAGCATTTCAAGAAAAGCGTAAGCCGCAATATAAAGGAGAGTAATTGCATGTCAAACGAAGCAACATATCAAGCTCGAAAAGAACAAATACTTTCTGGTGGGAAAGAAAAATATCATGAGAGCAATGCCAAAATTGGTAAGCTCTTTGCAAGAGAAAGAATTAATCAACTTTTAGATAAAGACAGTTTTGTGGAAGATGGTTTCTTTGCAAACTGTATGAATGACGAATTTCCAGCAGATGGCATTGTAACGGGAATCGGTAAAATTAATGGCCGTACTGTATGTGTAATGGCAAATGATTCAACTGTAAAAGCAGGTTCATGGGGCGAAAAAACAGTAGAAAAGATCATCCGCATTCAAGAAACATGTTTAAAAATGCTTGTACCTTTAATTTATTTAGTGGATTCTGCAGGAGCACGTATTACGGATCAAGTATTTATGTTCCCTGGTAGACGTGGTGCTGGACGTATATTCCACAACCAAATTAAGCTATCAGGTCAAGTACCTCAAATCTGCTTATTATTTGGACCTTCTGCTGCAGGTGGAGCTTATATTCCTGCATTCTGTGATTCTGTATTTATGGTTGAAGGTAATTCTTCAATGTACTTAGGATCACCACGTATGGCTGAAATGGTAATTGGTGAAAAAGTTACACTCGAAGAAATGGGTGGAGCTAGAATGCACTGTTCAGTTTCAGGTTGCGGAGATGTATTGTGTGAGTCAGAAGAAGAAGCGATTGCTAAGTTAAAAGATTATTTATCTTACTTACCAACAAACTTCAAACAAGGGGCTCCTGTTGTTGAGGCTAAAAATCCTGTTCAAAAGGAAAAGTCTTTAGCAGAAATTATACCAAGCAATCAAAACGTACCATTTTCTATTTATGAATTTATCGACCGAGTAGTTGATGAAGATTCATTCTTTGAAATTAAAAAACTATTTGCACCTGAACTAGTGACTGGTTTTGCTAGATTAGATGGACGTAGCGTAGGTATTATCGCTAACCAACCGAGAGTTAAAGGTGGCGTATTATTCCATGATTCAGCAGATAAGGCAGCAAAATTTATTAATTTATGTGATGCTTACCATATTCCTTTATTATTCTTAATGGATGTACCTGGTTTCATGATTGGTACAAAAGTAGAGCGTGCAGGAATTATCCGCCATGGTGCAAAAATGCTATATAGCATGAGTAATGCATCTGTTCCAAAAATCTCAGTTATCGTTCGTAAGGCTTACGGTGCTGGACTTTACGCAATGGCAGGCCCTGCATTTGAAACAGACTGTGTAATTGCATTCCCGTCTGCTCAAATCGCTGTAATGGGTCCTGAAGCAGCAGTAAACGCAGTGTATGCAAATAAAATTGCAAGCTTACCAAAAGAAGAACAAGCTGCCTTTATTCAAGAAAAACGTAAAGAGTATGCTGAAGATATCGATATTTATCGCTTAGCATCTGAGCTAGTAGTAGATGTAGTCATTCAACCAGAAGAGCTACGTACAGAGCTAATTAAACGTTTTGCATATTACTCAGAATCATATGAAACTCCTGCTACGAAAAAGCATGGTGTTTATCCTGTTTAAAAAATGATAAAACAGCCCTATTGATGGGGCTGTTTTTTTGTTTGGTTTCGTATGTGGAGTTAATATTCATTATTTTATGGAAAAATTAATTGCATACTATGTAGTTTGCGAAAGTGACAAAAACGTCACTTTAGTTCATGTTAAATCGATGGTTTCCAATATGTAGTCGGTTTATAGTTAACATGAACAGGAGGTATTAAGGATGAAAACGGTAATTCAAGCTAAAAACTTATCAAAAAACTATGGAAAAACAACTGTATTAAAAAATATTGATTTAACAATACAGTTAGGTGAATTTACAGCAATAATGGGTCCTTCAGGTTCTGGAAAATCGACTTTGATGAATGTTTTATCAACAATCGACCAATTTTCAGGTGGAGATGTGTGGTTAAATGAACAATCTTTATTGGATTTAAATAAAAAGGCATTACGTAAATTTAGACAAGAACATATGGGCTTTATCTTTCAGGATTATAACTTATTAGATACTTTGAACGTAAAAGAAAACATTCTTTTACCTCTTTCATTACAAAAATTCCATATAGAAGAGATGGAAAATCGTCTTGGTCCAATTGTGAGTGCACTGAATATAGAAGACATACTTCAAAAGTATCCATACGAAATCTCCGGTGGTCAAAAACAGCGAGCAGCTTCTGCAAGAGCTATTATTACGAAACCTGCGATTGTGTTTGCTGATGAACCTACAGGGGCTCTCGATTCACGATCTGCAACTCAATTATTAGAACAACTTGTTAATTTAAATGATGTATTTCAGACGACTATTCTAATGGTTACGCATGATCCATATGCTGCTAGCTATTGTAAGAGAGTCATTTTTCTTCGTGACGGTAATATTGTAAATGAGCTTTACCGAGGTGGTCTAGAGCAAAAAACATTCTATGATCGCATTTTAGATACTCAAAGTATTATGGGAGGAAACTAAAATGAACCTCCTTGAATTAACAATTCGGAATATAAAACGGAATTTCCGTCTGTACACAATTTACTTAGTCTCAATGATTATTGGTGTTATTATACAATTTACATTTTCAGCTCTAATGTATAATGACGATATTATTCATGCGCTTAAAAATAAAGAGAATTTCCAAACTGGAGTTGGGATTGCAACAGTAGTTATTTTCTTATTTATTATATTTTTTATTTTATATTCGAATTCTTTTTTTATGAAACAGCGAAAGAAAGAATTCGGCATGTATCTTTTATATGGTATGAGTGAAGCTCAAATTACCTTTATGATTTTTTATGAAAATCTATTTATAGGCGGAATATCTCTATTAAGTGGGATGTTAATTGGTGGATTATTATCTAAGTTTTTCGGTATGTTATTAATGAATTTAATGGAATACAATGAAGTGATTTCATTAAACTTTCCAATTGAAGCAATTGGCTCAACGGTTGGCTTGTTTATATTATTGGCTGTAATTATTAGTGTTCAAAGCTTTTTTATGATTCGTAGAGTTCAAATAGTTGAACTATTCCATGCCCAATCAAAAAAGGAAAAAACATTTAAGTCTTCCTCGTTTTTAGCGATTCTATCAATTTTTTTATTAGGAATAGCAGTCTATCTCGTTACTAGAGGAAAAGACTCAGCCTATTGGCAAGAGCATGTAAATGCTTGTTTAATCATTGTAACAATCGGTTTAATTGGTGGTACGTATTTGTTTTTCCGTCAATTTACTGGCTGGTTATTACAAGTATTTTCGAATAGAAAAACATTTTATGAAGGTAACACGGTCCTTTGGGTTTCCTCATTAAGATTTCAAATTAGAAGCAATACATTAAATTTAACTTTTATTACTTTATTTAGTGCAGTACTGATTCTATTAATCGGATTCGTGACAATTAATTATAAAGTACAATTTGAAGCCGTTGGAATGAACTTACCAAATGATATAGCTTTTCAAACGAACGATAAAAACACTAGCAAACAAATTAACCAAATGATAAAAAAATCGGGTCATTCTATTAAAAAATATAACAAGATAGAAGGATTAGTTTCAAAGTCAAAGACAAATAGAGCTATAGCATTTGAGAATCCTGAATATTTTACAAAGGAAATTCTGTTATTTTCAGAAAAAGATTATAACAAGATTGTTTCGAATCGAGGGAAGAATGAAAAAGTTGACTTGAATGGAATGGAGGCTGTTTCACTTTCTCAAGGAACAGATTTTCCAAAAGTTTATTCAGCGTCTAAACAACCACAATTTACGATAACAATTGATCGTGACTATACATTCGACCTAGTTGAGAAAAAAGATTATGCTTTACTTGGTTGGGGAACAGATCCAGTTAAATCAATGGTCATTAAACCTGCAGTTTTAGTTGTATCGAACGAGGCTTATGAAGATTTAAAGAAACATGCGGTTAATCAAAGTTTTGAAATTTATCAAATTAAAGATGTGAAAAACGCTGTGGAGTTATCTAAAAAAGTACATTCAATTGTAACAAAAACACCAAACACATATTACTCTTCCTTTGCAGATGTCTATTCAAAGCAAATTGAAGGTTCATCTTTAATGCTGTTTTCAGCTTGCTTCTTAGCCATTATCGCATTATTTGCTTTAGCGAGTGTTATTTATTTTAAGCAATTACGCGAAGCAACAGAGGAGCAAAGGCTTTATGCAGTATTGCGTAAAATAGGTACGACAAATAAGATCATGAAGAGTGTAATACGCAAACAATTATTATTTGTTTTTATGCCACCTTTGCTGTTAGGAATAATGCATAGTTGGTTAATTTTAAAATATTATATGCTGGATTCAGTGAAGAATTTTCCAGAGCTATCTAACGTTATAATAGGGGTACTAATTTCATATACATTGATCTATTTTTTATTTTATTTATCTTCAACGAGTATTTATTATAAAATTGTTAATCAAAAGAGATAAGAAAACGCAATGACCTAATTCATTGCGTTTTTGTTTGTGCCAAGGAATTTTTCTTAGTAGCCCAAAAAGGATCAATATTTTTTGGAAAGTGAATGACAAATTGGGTATATGCATTTTCCTCTGAAGTGCAAGTTATAAAATGTCCTAGTTTATTTGAAAGTTCTTGGGCTAAATATAGCCCCATACCAGTAGATTTAGTATAAATACGCCCATTAGTGCCAGTAAAACCACGATTGAAAATCCGCGGTAAGTCCTCTTGTTTAATTCCGATTCCATTATCTTTAATGATTAAAAGCTTTTCCTTTGGTGTTTCTTGAATAAAGATTGAAATTTCTCCGTTTTCATTCGTATACTTTAAACTATTCGTAATTAACTGGTTTAAAATGAACTGCAGCCATTTTGAATCACTTTGAATAATTGTAGATTCTAAGGACAAGTCTAAACGGATTTTTTTAGCGAAAAAGACTTTAGAATGTGTTTTCACTGTATCTTTAACTAATCGCTCTAAGTTGCAATTTTTAATCTCATAGTCTTGATTAAAATTATCTAGTTTAGCATAGTAAAGAGCTTGGTCTACGTATTGCTCGATTTTTGTTATTTCTTCTATTAAGCTTTTTTGATCGAATTCTGTTTGCTGCATCAATCGTAATACAGAAATAGGCGTTTTTATTTCATGAAACCATGAGACGATGTAGTCGTAATATTCTTTTTGCTTATCTTGAATATCATTTATGGTTCGAATATGGCTACGCTTTAATTCCTCAATATATTTTTCATAGTAAACACCTTCAAACGATAAGTTTTCATGTTCTTCTTCATCTAAATGCCGTATTGCCTGGCTGTTTTTCTGAAAACGATAAAGAAGAAAGCACATAAAGATTAATAAATTCAATGCGAAGGCATAGAAGAATGTCTCCCATACAAATGAGATAGAAGGGTCGGTCGTCATTAAAGATACTAGGATGATATTGCTAAGTATAAATATGAAAAAATACGATTTTTCATATTTAAGGAACAGGATTAATTTGCTCATATTAAATATCCTAAGCCTTTACGTGTATGAATGAAATCATCTAAACCAAGCAATGCAATTTTACGTCTTAACCGATTTACATTTACTGTCAATGTATTATCGTCTACAAACTGATCATCATTCCAAAGCGCTTGCATTAAATCATCACGTGACACGATCTTTCCAATGTTTCGCATCAAAATTTGAAGAATAATAAATTCATTTCTTGATAGCTCTACTGATTGATTCCTATATACAACTGTCGAGTTATTTAAATTAAAATGTAGCTCACGATGAGTTAAATTCGTGCTACTTTCATCTTGGTATGTATAGTTTCTTCGTATAAGAGCGCTCACTTTAGCAACAAGAATGCCTAAATCGAATGGCTTTTGTACAAAATCATCTCCACCCATATTGATTGCCATTATAACGTCCATATTTTGATTTCTAGATGATAGAAAAATAATTGGAACCTTTGAAATAGCTCTAATCTGCTGGCACCAATAAAACCCATCTAAAGTTGGTAGGTTAATATCTAATAAAACAAGATGAGGTTGAGTATTTTCAAATTCTAATAGTACTTGATCAAACTTTGTTATTTCAATTACCTCATACTGCCATTTCCGTAATGTTTCCGAGACGATTTTACGAATTTTTTCATCATCTTCTACAATCATGATTTTAAACAATAAAAAACCTCCTTATATGAAAGATGTATGTACAATAGGGAACTATCTGTAAGCCTAAGTGCAATTAAATTGTTCGAATTTATGAAAAGACTATCATATTAGGAGCGAGTGGACAATATGAACAATGCAAAGCTATATCTTAGTAGGAAATCTCATGAATTAAACAAACGTTTGATTAAACATATTCTCCTAAAATTTTAGATTTAGAGGTAATTTATGTTTTATTAAGAAATTATAATAGTAATGGAAGTAGTTTTATAAACTGCTACTAAGGGGGAGTTACATGAGTAAATTAGATCAGAAGCTAAAAGAATGGCACAAGCATAACTTACTAGATAAAGAATCATTAAATCGAATAGTCGAGTATGAAAGGCATCGGGCTAAAGCTGAAAAGCAATCATTTTTAGGAGATATTGTGCCATTTTTAATCGCATTACTTGTAGCATTTTCAATTTTAGCGCTTGTGGGCAGTAACTGGAACGAATTTAGCCAAACCATGAGATTAGTCATTATTTTTGGAACACTATTAGTTTTCCATGCAGTTGCATTTATAAGCTATCAAAAGGGTAAAGGATTGTTTGGGCATTGTTTAAACTTTATTAATGTAATTGGGTACGCATGTGCATTTGTTTTAATTGTACAAATGTATCAATTTACTAGTGATAGTCCAGTATTTTTGATCACTTGGACAATGCTCGCGTTCCTTTACTATTATGTGTTAAAGCATAACATGTTTTATTATCTTTTCTTAGGAATCGGATTTTTTAGTTTGAGCTATAGTGCTGGAATAGAAACGGCACATGTTTATCTACTTCAAATTCCATTGTTACTTTGCTCAATTTATTTCTTGAAAATAATGAAGAATCGATGGGATGCTAGCTTTAATTACACATTTTTAGGCTATATCGTAATTATGTTTTTCCAGACATTCTCAGATCGCCAATATATGATGCCTATTATTCTAGTAGTGTTTATTCTTTGGTATTTGAATGAACGTGGGATTATTAATTATGTTCTTTTACCTGTATTTACTATATTTATATGGTTATTCACATTTTTCACTTCATTATTTGGAGGATCTTATGATGTAATTCACGAGTTACAAAAGGAATTTTCAAATGGATTTTTAAAGACGATTGCAGTGCCACTGTTTGATACGATTATTCTATTAATCCTTTTACTAGCAATCTATACTGTGTATAAGAAGTGGAAGGACAATGTATCATTTAATAATTATCTTTGGATCTTCTTATTTATATTCTTACTACCAATATTAGGGGTAAAAGATCAATTAGCCAATATGATCGTAGGCGTATTAATATTATTTGCTTACTCATGTATACGTTTATTTAAAGGCGTATCAGGCCAGGAAAAAGGAAGCATTATTATTGGTTTTATAACATTTGCCTCACTCGTTATTGGAATTTATACAGGATTTGCCTTTTCATTTATAAGTAAATCAATTGTGTTTATTATCCTTGCAGTAGTTTTATATTTTGTCTATACCCAATCGAAAAAAGCAAGAGGTGATGAACATGCAAAATAAGAAGAAATTACTTTTGCTTTCAATCATTCAATTTATTTTATTACTAGCTTTACTTGGAAACATTATGTACTTTAAGCAATCGGCCGATACGTTTAAAATAAAATCCCAAAGTCTGGATCCAATAGAACCTTTATTAGGGCATTATGCAGCCCTATCGTATGATTTTGACTCAATAACTATGAAGAATTGGAAAGGTAAAGGTACGCCAAAAAAAGGCAATAAAGTTTATATTGTCTTTCAAAAGGGACAAAACGATATTTATCAATTAGATTATGTAACGGATCATCGTCCAAAGCATTCAAAATACATTAAAGCAACTATTCAATACACATATATTGAAGAAGAAAAAGAAATTGTAATTAACCATAATCTAAGTCGTTTTTACATTCCTGAAAGCCAAATGGACAGATACAATCAAGGCGGATCTAAGTATATTGTTACAGTCCAACAAAAAGGAGATCGATCAGTCGTTAAAGCTGTTGATGTTCAATGAAATAAACTTTCAGACTGTTGACAAACGCTCGCTTTCTTCGTTGCTTCGCCTGTCTGCGGTGCTCAATACCGTCTAGGGTAACTCCGCGCCTCACCAGGCTTCGCGCCTCGAAAGACAAGCGCTTGCAATCAGTCTGAAAATCAAGTTTTTTGTACTTTGTCCACACACTGAAAGAGCTCACATCATAAAGAATGAGCTCTTTTTGTATTACGCTGAAATTTCATCGCGTTTTAATAAATTAGCTTTTGCTAAACGTTTTCCAATAATAACACCTAATGCAGATGCTACATATGCTTTAACTAATCCAAGAATAATGAAAGGATAAAAACCGAAAGCCATTGCATCGTGCCAGCTTAGAGAAGCTGCAATTTTTAACCATACAGTACCAAAAATTAATGTAACAAACATTCCGATTATGTTTGCAATCATTGCATTTAAGACTGTGAACTTAGTTTTTTCAATATAGAAAGCGATGATAAAAATAGTTGGAATAAATCCAATTAAATAACCACCCGTTGAACCGACTAGTACGCCAAACCCCGCAGCACCACCTGCGAATACCGGAATTCCGATTGCGCCAAGTGCTAAATAAAGAAGTAACGAGATTGTTCCGTATTTCTTACCTAAAATCGTAGCCGCTAAGCCGATTGCTAATGTTTGTCCTGTGATTGGAACAGGAGAAAAGGGCAAAGGAATAGATACTTGAGATAGAATACCAATAATTGCTGCAAATAAAGCTGAATTAATAAGCATTTTTAATCTTTCTTGTTGCATTACAAAATCTCCCTCTCTTTATGTTAACTTATTTTATTTATCGGTTAACATATTATAAATTAATTATATTTTATATAAGAAGATTGTCAATATGTACTTATTTAAAGGTGAAATTTTTTGTAAATAGAAAATAATTTAATGAGGAAGAGGTGAAAACGTGACAAAAGCAAATGTCTTGATAAAAAATTATGATCCTAATTGGGAACTACAATTTGAAGAAGAAAAGGAGAAAATTCTATCCGCATTACCAAAAAAAATAATTCATATCGAACATATTGGAAGTACTTCAATTAAAGGTTTAGGAGCAAAACCAATAATTGATATTATGATAGGGGTAACTAAATTAGAAGATTTTGAAGAGCTAATTCAACCGTTAAGCACATTTGATTTTGAATATGTCTCAAAGCCGGAACTGACAGATAGAAGATTTTTTAGAAAAGGATTATGGGGACAAGGTACGTGTCATTTACATATTTGTAAACATAAAAGTAAAGAATGGATTGAAAAATTATTGTTTAGAGATTACTTGAGAGAGAATCCTAAAATTGCAGAAGATTATTTGAATCTAAAAAAGAGTCTCGCTAACGAATATCAATATGATCGTCAAACTTATACAAAGAAAAAAGAACCATTTATTAGAGAAGTTATTAAGTGTGCTGGGAATAAATTTTATTAATATAATATTATTTTTTACGTCCTATGTGAGCATAAGATAAATAATAAAAATTAAATATAACTTTTTAAATAGATTGAAGCTCCAGTGGAGGAATCATTAACACCAAATATTAATTGCAAAATCATTGTTTAGACGGTAAAGAGTGAGTGGGAAATGTATTGTTTTTTTATAAATTGAGATACGAATTCCTAAATTAGTTTATGGGGTTAAATGGTGTTTTTTGATCATATATTTCTAAAGGTAATAATTATAATTATATCCAAATAATAAAAACCTCTAAAAAAATATAAGTTAAAAAGTGTTGACATTTACGAAAAATAGGAATAAAGTATGTATTAATTGAATCGCGAAAAGCAATGATAGGAATTTTAGTAGTGGAGTTTTCCCTGTAACAGAGAGCTGGTGGTTGCTGCAAACCAGTACATAGAACACATGAATTACGATCCTAGAGCATCTTCCTCGAAACGAATTGTGAGGGGAAGACGGTGAAAAGCCGTTATGAAATGAAGATATTAGTATCGTTTTTAATACTAATAATTTAGGGTGGTACCGCGAATAGACTATTTCGTCCCTACTGTGCAAACAGTAGGGACTTTTTTATTTTAAGAAAATAATTTAATTAAATAATAATAAGCAATGAATGGAACTAAAGTAGTGAAGTTTTCCCTGTAGCAGAGAGCTGATGGTTGGTGCAAATCAGTACATAAAACGACATGAATTACAATCCACGAGCATCTTCTTCGAAACGAATTGTGAGGGGAAGACGGCGAAGAGCCGTTATGAAATGAAGATATTAGTAAGTTTTAGTAAAACAGCTAATAACTAGGGTGGTACCGCGAATAGACTATTTCGTCCCTACTGTGCAAACAGTAGGGATTTTTTTATGTTCAAAATCTTGGATGCATGTATAGATGTAACGGAATAAGCTACAAGTGTGAGAAAAGAATGATACCATCGAACGCCTTCCATATTTCGTGGTGTCTAGTTCCAGGCGTTAGCCCCTCGAGGTCATAAGCCAAAGTCCAATAAAGGTAAAAACCAACCTTTATCGGCCTTTGTCCTATGCTTGTCGGGGCTGAGCAAACGCCTTCCACATTTCTGGTTTGAAAGGAGTGATGTGTTTGGTTGATTACGACTATAAATACCGAATAAAAAAAGATTTTGTAGAAAGAAGGAGTAATTTGGAAAAAGTAGAAATGGTTAAATGATGGAAACTTGCTTAAAAATGCTCAAAAAAGCTTTTAGCAAGATATAGATAGAACGGGTATTTTTAAGAAAGTAGAGTAATAGATTTTTAAGTGAAATAATTTTTATAAAGGGGAATTGATGACATGAAAGAAGCAGCTTTTGAAACAAAAATAATACCACCACATTTGAAGCAATACTTATCGGAGCAAAATTATGATCTTTACACGCCAATTGATCATGCTGTATGGCGCTATGTAATGAGACAAAATCATCATGCTTTAAAAGATAGAGCACATTCTGCATTTGTCGATGGACTAAAGATGTCAGGAATTGAAACGGAAAAAATTCCAAATGTAGCTGAAATGAACGAGTGCCTTTCAAAAATTGGTTGGGGCGCAGGAATCGTTAATGGATTAATTCCAGGCGCTGCATTTTTTGAACTATTAGCAAATGGTATTTTACCAATCGCAACTGAAATTAGACAAATAACGAATATCGAATATACACCTGCTCCAGATATTATTCATGAAGCTGCAGGACACGCGCCTATTCTTTTTGATCCTGTATTTAGAGAATACGTACAAAAAATTGGCTCAATTGGTGCAAAGGCATTTGCTACAAAAGAAAAACAAGAATTATTTGAAGCAGTTAGGAATTTAACGATTGTAATGGAAGATCCAAAATCGACTCCAGAAGAAAAAGCTGCTGCACAAAAATTAGTTGAAGAAAGACAAAAAGCAATAGTTGGAATTTCAGAAGCTGAAAAAATTTCACGCGTATTCTGGAGAACAGTTGAATATGGTCTAATTGGTGAAGTAGATAATCCAAAAATTTACGGCGCTGGTTTATTATCATCAGTAGGTGAAAGCACACATTGCTTTACAGATGCAGTTGAAAGACTACCATTTTCTATTGAAGCTTCAACATTACAACCGAAAAATATAACTGAAATGCAAGCACAATTATTCATATGCAAAGATTTCGATGAGTTAATGCAAGGGGCTGAAGAATTAGCAAGCACTATGGCATTCCGTGTAGGTGGCACAGAAAGCTTAGATAAAGCTCTTAAATCGAAAAGCGTTGCTACATTTGAATTAAATTCTGGATTAAGTGTAACTGGTATTGTTCATGCAATCATAAAAGACGAAAACGGTGAAGCAATTTACGTTAATACAACTGGCGAAACAGCACTTTCAATAAACAATAAGCAATTAGAAGGTCACGGAAAAGACTACCATGCTAAAGGATTTGGTACACCAATTGGACTTCTAAAAGGAAATATTGAATTAGAAGAATGTGACGATGCAGCACTTGAAAATTTAGGTATTGTTGTAGGGAACTTTGTTGATTTAGAATTCTTAAGCAATGTAAGCGCTTCCGGTAGAATTGTGAATATTATTAAAAATGAAGACAAAGTTGCATTAATCTCATTTGAAGACTGCACTGTTACTTACGAAGGAAAAGAATTATTCAAAAAAGAGTGGGGAACTTTTGATATGGCAGTTGGTTCTCGAGTTGAATCAGCATACCCTGGTGCAGCTGACCCAACCTCTTACTTTAGTGATTCAATTAAAGAAGTAGAGTTCGTAATGGAAACACCTGCCCCATTAACAGAATTAGAAAAATTATATAAAGAAGTTAGAGTAATTAGAGAAAAGAATACATTCTGTGATGATTGTATTTCTAAACTAATTGCTGTGCATAACGAGCTTAATCGTGAACACCAAAGTGATTGGTTATTACGATTAGAATTACTTGAAATTGCAACAGTTAATGCGAAATTAGGGCAAATTATTGAGCCACTAAAAGCTGAATTGGAAGCATTAAGAAAAGAGGATTCTTTAAAGAATCTTATTACAAATGGCTTAAAGCTAGTATAATATGTAAGAATATCGGGAAAAGCGTTACTTCTATAGAAGTAATGCTTTTCTTATTTATTAGTTCTGGTAATCTAAAGATATAAACTTTTCATAATGAGAGTGGTGTTATCAATGACGTTTGAAGTAAAAGGAATTGATCATATTCAATTAGTTTGTCCAAAGGGTGGAGAGGACGAAGCAAGAAAATTTTATAATGAAATTTTAGGTATGAAGGAATTGCCAAAGCCGGAAAATTTAAAAGGCAACGGTGGATGTTGGTTTATTTGTGGTAATCAAGAAATTCATATTAGTATTCAAGAAGATTTTATAGCACCTAAAAAAGCTCATCCTGGCTTAGTTGTTACAAATATTGAGGCATTAAGAGAGCAACTTCTTCAACTCAATTTTGAAATCAAAGAGGAACCACCAATAGAAGGTCGTACTCGTTTTTTTGTAAATGATCCGTTTGGGAATAGAGTCGAATTTTTAGAATTTCATTAAGAAATAATTGTTAACCACTGTAAATTGACAGTGGTTTTTATTTTTAATTATATTAAATTGTTAATTTTAAGAAAATTGTTATGATTTATTTAGTCCTATATATTTGGAGTGTTGCAAGTATTACTAGAACCATTGCAATATCCTCTGTAAGCAGGAAGTAATGCTCTTTTTATTGAAACTAATAATGAGTGAATTAATAAGTAATTTTTGTTTAATGGTAGGGAGGTTTGTTATGAAATTTATCGCGTTCGAAAATATACACTTAGATGAAGCGGCTAGTCTTTTGGCAAACCGTCATATGTATGACCGAAGTATAAACCCTGAATTACCATCTAAATTTGAAGAGGCTACGTATGCTAAGAAAGCTATTGAGGCGCTTTTTAATGAAAAGGATAGTTTTGGTATTGCAGCGGTGAATGATTCCGAGTTAGTTGGCTATATGATTGGAGCAATTCAAACAGATAAAAATCGAGAACGGCATACTTGGATTAAATATGCAGGAATGGCTATAGCAGAAAGTGAAGAAGTTGAATTATATCGTGAATTATATGCAGAGTTTGCCAAGAAAATGGTAGAGCTTGGTTCGTTTAATCATTACGTAATGGTACCAAGTGGAAATAAGTCTACTTTAGATGCTTGGCTTCATTTAGGATTTGCCTATGAGCAGGTTCATGGAATACGTGATTTGTCAGTTTCGTCGGATAAAGTATTTGAAGATATACAGATTCGTGAGGCTACTAGTGAAGATGGAAAAAGAATACGTGAATTAGCAACTGTGATCATGGAACACCAAGCGAAGTCACCAGTATTTGCACCAGGCTTCATTGAAGAAAGAGAAGACTATCAAGAAGGCTACGCAGAAATCATCGATGATGAAGCTGCAACGTTATGGTTAGCGCTCTATCAAAACGAGATTGTAGGCTTTCAAGTATTTGAATCAGCGGAAGCATCTGATGAGAATTTATTAACACCTGAATCTTGCATTAGTTTAGTAGTAGGGGCAACGGTCGAATCTTCTCGCGGAATGGGTGTTAGTACGGCCTTATTACAGCATGGACTTACTTTTGCTGACAAAGAAGGCTATAAACTTTGCGAAACAGATTGGAGAATAACGAATTTAGAATCCTCGAGATTCTGGCCAAAAAATGGTTTTAAACCGATAGCTTACAGACTAGTCCGTAAGATTGATCCAAGAATAATATGGGCAACAGGCGTTTAATGGGTTAGGAAAAGCAGGAAAATTAGGGAGTGTAGGAAACAGATGAAATTAGTTGGTAATAATATATATTTAAGACATTTAGAAGTTGCAGATGCAGAGGATTTTTTATCATACGAAGTTCGAAATAGAGAGTTTTTTAAACCTTTTACATATATAAAAGACGAGAGTTTCTATACTTTGGAAGCTCAGCAGGATCGCATTAAGTCATATAAAGAGAAAAGCGACAATGATCTGTATTATGGCTTTGGTATCTTTTTAAAGGAAACAAATGCTTTTATAGGTTTTACGATGCTAGCAGAGGTTTTAAGAGGAGATTTACAAAGTTGTTTTGTTGGTTATTCTTTAGATGAACAACAAAATGGTAAAGGATATACAACTGAAGCTGCAAAGTTAGTTGTAGAATATGCCTTTAATGAATTAAAATTACATCGAATTGAAGCAGGTGTAATGCCGCATAACATTGGTTCAATAAGAGTATTAGAAAAGGCGGGTTTCCATAAAGAGGGAATTGCCAAGAAAAATGTACGTATAAATGGGAAATGGGAAGATCACCAAATGCTAGCTATTATTAATGAAAATGAATAATTATATAACTTTTGGAGGGATTAATATGAATATTATTAGTTATCCGGATTTATCGAGTAGACCACATAGTCTCACTGTGGAACGAGTAATGGAAAATTCTATAGATGTGTTGTATGAAGCTTGGACAAAAAGATTTGGTGATTGGTTTGCTGCACCAGGTTCGGTGATTATGAAGGCAGAGGTTAATTCTGTATTTTTCTTTGAAACGCATTTTGAAGATAAACGTCACCCTCATTATGGTCGCTTTTTAAAGCTTGAGCACAATCAACTTGTTGAGATTACTTGGTTCACCTCAGGATCAAAAACAGAGACTGTAGTCACTGTAGAATTTTCAACAAATGAAAGTGGAGCAGCAGTTATTAAATTGAGACATGCAGGATTCCCAGATGAATTATCAAGAGACCAACACGAGCAAGCGTGGCCGATGGTGCTGGAACAACTTGATCATCGAATGAAGGAATTAGCATAAGCATGAAAAAAGAATCATTTCTTTTAGAGCTACAAGTATTAAAAGAAATTGCGGAAATATTAAACGAGGGTACTGATCTATACAGTACCCTCAATTGTGCCTTAGCCAAATTAGTTCAAGTTACGGGTCTAGATACAGGATGGATTTTTTTAATTGATAAAAATGGAGATTTCGAATTAGTCGCTTCACATGAATTACCTCCAGCTCTTATGAACGAAGAAGCTAAGCCAATGTGCAATGGAGATTGTTGGTGTGTAAATAAATATAATACAGGCAGACTTAATAAGGCATCAAACATTATGGAATGTAAAAGATTAGAAGACTCAATTATTCATAATTGGGGAGAAACAAATGGTGTCACCCATCATGCGACTGTACCACTACAAGCAGGTGATGAATCTTTTGGTTTATTAAATGTTGCTGCTTCTAATAAATTAATATTTGATCAGGAAGAATTAAATTTACTAGGTGCAGTTGCGCTGCAAATTGGAACAGCAATTAAACGAATTCAATTAACTGAAAAGGTAAAAGAGTTTGAGCTGATTCAAGAAAGAAATCGCCTTGCAAAGGATCTACACGATTTAGTTTGTCAATTATTGTTTTCGATTAATGTAACTGCTAAAGCAGGTGCAAATGTATCCGACAGTCCGAAGTTAAAGGATACATTTAATCATATTCAACAAATTGCCCAAGAAGCACAAGCAGAAATGAAAGCCTTAATATGGCAGCTTAGACCACAAGGTATTGAAAAAGGAATAGTTAGTGCATTAATTAACTATGGTGAAATGCTAGGATTAAAAGTAATTAGTAATGTAAAAGGAACAACGATATTACCTTCTAAAATAGAAGAAACTTTATGGCGTGTAGGTCAGGAAGCGTTTAATAATTGTAGAAAACATTCAGGACAAAATACCGTATATTTACAGTTATCAATCAGTACAAAGAAAGCAAAAATGACGATTCGAGATCAGGGTGTTGGTTTTATATGCCCAAAGGATGTACAAATTCCAACATTAGGTTTGAAAAGCATGAAGGAAAGAGTCGAATCGATAAAAGGGTCGATTTTAGTTGAAAGTGATTTGAATAAAGGAACAAAAATTACGACGAATATCCCTTTTTAAGAAGGAGAGTTTTATGTCTATTAAAATATTAATTGCTGATGATCATCATGTAGTTAGGAGAGGACTTATTTTCTTCTTAAATACGCAAGATGATATCGAGGTTATTGGAGAAGCATCGAACGGAGAAGAGGCATTAAGCTTAGTAAAAGAGTTAAGACCTGATATTGTCATCATGGATTTAGCGATGCCAGTTCTAGATGGAATTGAAGCAACCAAAAGAATAAAAATAGAGGGCTTAGCAGTTAAAGTAATGATTTTAACTAGTTTTTATGATCAAGACCATATTTTACCTGCTATTGAAGCGGGTGCAGCCGGATATTATTTAAAAGATAGTGACCCAGATGAGCTCGTTTCCGCAATCCGAAAGATACACGATGGGGAAAAACAGTTTCATTCAAAGGTAACGACTCAACTCGTTTCTGCCTTAACTAGGAAGGTAGAAACGAAGAATGATGAGTCATTTCAAGACAAATTAACTAAGCGAGAAATGGATGTACTGAAGGAAATTACGAGGGGAAAGAGTAATAAAGAAATAGCAGCGTCTTTATTTATTACAGAAAAAACTGTAAAAACCCATGTTTCGAATATTTTAGCCAAGACTCAGCTTCAAGATCGAACTCAACTGGCACTTTACGCAGTACGAAATGGGATTCTGAAATAGACGTTAGCAAGTTACAGATTTTTAATTTTTAATAGAAAGGAAGAGTGTTATGCGAATTCTTGTATTAGGTGCTGGAGGAGTTGGCGGATACTTTGGAGGACGCTTAGTAGAAAAGGGAGAAGATGTTACCTTTCTAGTACGAGCTAATCGAAAAAAACAGCTAGAGGAAAATGGTTTAGTCATTCGAAGTGTTAATGGTGATTTTTCATTTCAACCGAATCTAATTACTGCAACGAGTCCTGCTGAGGTTTTTGACATCGTACTTTTCTCGACTAAGTCATATCATTTAAGTAACGCTATTTTGGATGTAAAACCGTTCGTAGGTGATCAAACTGTTATTTTACCTCTTTTGAATGGTATTGCTCATCTAAATCCGTTAAAGCGGGCTTTTGGTGAAGAAAATGTTATAGGCGGTTTATGTTTTATTGAAACAACTTTGAATGAAGCTGGGGAAGTTGCTCAAACAAGTAAAGCAGCTAGACTTGTATTTGGTGAATTCATAAGCAAAGAAACTGAACGTATTAAAAGAATTGCTGATGCATTTAGTGGTTCAAAAGCTGACTTTGTCCATAGTAAACAGATTGAACGTGATATGTGGCATAAATATTTATTTATTACTGTAATGTCTGGCGTTACATCTCTAATGCGTGCCCCAATTGGTCCAATTAGAGAAAGTGATGGTGGAAGAGCTACTATCCGCGAATTATTTCAAGAATGCGCTAATATTATGAGATCTCATGGTGCACCGATTTCTGAAAATATTGTGGATGAGCATATGAAATCAATCGATGCACTTGGATATGATATGAAGTCCTCATTGCAAAGGGATATGGAAAAAAGGTCTTTAGTAGAGGGGGACCATTTGCAAGGGTATTTACTAGAACTTGCAAAGAGAAAGGGAATAACTGCTAAATTACTTGAATTAGTTTATCAAAATATTAAAGTTTATCAAAAAATGAATCAAGATCATAGTAATCGAGAAACAGAACGTCTATCAGTTTGAGATATATGGTAGTCAATATTGAAAAATACAAACATTAAATGAATTTCTATGTAAAAATAGTCTATTTATTATTGTTTTATCTTTCATCTTATTGATAAACAATTGATTTTGGGAAATATAATGTTTTAACTAACGTGCAAAAATTAAAATATTCTCTTTTTTGACGATCAATATTTGTAAAGATGTGTAAGTCGTTATCATTCGTTACAATTTGATTAATAAAGTGATAATTCATTCGTTCAATTGACTATTCTACTGTTTTTAAGATTATTATTTTTTTATAAAGAACTTGATTGGAACGAAAGGGTGCTCGACTCCTATGGGAGAAGCGGGAAGGCTAAAGACCCCACAGGCGGCGCCGAGGAGGCTCAAGAATCTCGCCCCATGGAAAGCGAGCACCCTGTAGTGGAAATCATATGACACAACTTACTTATCAATGATCAATCAAATTGACAAATTCTTTTTGCAACAACATGAAATCTACAACTTTAGTTGTAGATTTTTTCCATTTTTATATACTCCTAAACGTGTAGAAAAGTTCTATCAAACGACTGAAGTTTGGACTTTATGAATTGACTATACTAAAGGTACGAATTAAAGGAGTGGAAAATATGAATATTATAATGATTAATGGTAGTCCAAGAAAAGAAGGTCGTACAGGTAAATTAACTACAATCATCTCGAAAAAATACAATGTAAAAACAATTGATTTAAGTGAATTGGTATTACCAATTTATAATGGTCAAGAGGAGCAAAATGAAATAGCTAATATCCAAAAACTAAGATCACAGCTAGAAAATGCTGATGCAATGATCATTGCAACACCGGAATATCATGGTGGAATGAGCGGAGCATTAAAAAACGCTTTTGACTTTTTAGGTAGTAAGCATTTTAAAGATAAGCCAGTTGCGATATTGGCAGTATCCGGTGGAGGAAAGGGTGGAATTAATGCACTTAACAATATGAGAATTGTTTTAAGAGCATTATATGCAAATGTTTTATCGAAACAAGTTGTGATTGATCCATCAGACTTTATATCAGAAGGTACTGCGTTAGAAGAAAATACATCTTATTCAGTAGATAGCTTATTTCAAGAATTGAAGCTCTATACACAAATATCAAAAAAGCTAAATGAAGAATGGGCGGCATCAAATTACTAAAGGATAAGGTGATAACAATGAAAAACTGGGTTCAGTTTAGAATTGCAAGACCTACAAACAAATTAGCAGAATTAAGTAAGTTCTATGGAGAGGGGCTAGGCTTAAAACGTGTGGGCGGTTTTCAAAATCATGATGGGTACGATGGAATCATGTTTGGATTACCTGAGGTTGAATACCATTTAGAATTTACTCAACATATTGATGGAAGCCCATGTCCTGCCCCAACAAAGGATAATCTATTAGTATTTTATATACCCAATAAAGCTGAAATAGATCTTGTCAAAAACCGATTAAATAATTTGGGTTATATTGACGTGGAACCTGAGAATCCTTATTGGCTCGGAAAAAGTTTTACATTTGAAGACCCGGATGGATGGAGAATTGTGTTAATGAATACTGAAGGATTGAGGAATACTTAGGATTTCAGTTTAAATGTAAATAAAAAGGACACGTTGAGAGGACCTTCTATGCAAGGTCCTCTCAACGTATTGATTATATAACGTGTTCTATATTAAAAATGCGAACAATAAATGAATTTTATTAATAAAGTTCTGATCTTCGTTGATAAAGTGGTATTTTTGCTGATATTTGATAAAAGGACCCTCTTTTGAAGGTCCTTAATTTATGGAGAAATAAAATTTATGTATATTATATTTAACAAAATATACATAAAAGGCAATTTAAAATCGCTTTATACTAATGGTCTATCTATTAATGTTGCGAATTCAAGATCGTGTTCATGATCATCATTGATCGTTGTCATTCCTTTGACAAAGTGAACATGCTTACCATTTCCTACAGGTATTGGGGGGCCAGTTTCAATAATAACTTCGTGATGATGATCTAGAAAATCTGTATTTACTACAATTCGGTGTATATGACTGTGTCTTCCTTTAGGAATGACTTCACTTGTCACTCCAGCAAAACGATGATTATGTCGATCGTCATCTTCTTCTGCTAATTTAGTACTAGCTACAAATTCATGTACATGTGTTTGAGGTCTTTCTTCTTTCTGTTTTTCTTCTGCCTCTTCGTTTGATACTTTTTCTACTTCTTCATTAGACTCTCTTTCTCTTTCTCTTTCTTTTTCTCTTTCTCTTAATCTTTTTCGATATTCAAACGGGTCTCTTTTCATAAAATGACGCCCCTTTCAATAAAGATTGTCTTCCTTTTTCATCTTATTAGGACCAGTAAATAAATATGTTTATTAAAATCTAATAATTGGAATGATTTTTATTTGTATATTGATTTACTTTCATAAAATAAGTAAAATGGTATAAATGATTACAAAAAGAAGGTGGATATAGATGGATTCTTTCGATTTGAAAATTATTAATCGATTAATGGATAATTCTAGAATAAAGTGGGCGGATTTAGCTAGTGAGGTTGGTTTATCAGCTCCGGCCACTGCTGAACGTGTTAACCGATTAGTTGAACAAGGTGTGATTAAAGGATTTGGTGTGCTAGTTGATTCAGAAAAAGTTGGAAGTGAATTAACTGCGTTTGTAGCTGTCTCACTTGAGCGACCTGAAAATAGAGCTCCTTTTTTAGAACTTGTTAATCAATTAGAGGAAGTGCAGGAATGTCACCATATTGCGGGTGAAGATGATTATTTACTAAAAATAAGAAGTAGAAATACAAAAGACTTGGATCGAGTAATTAGTCATGAAATAAAAGGGTTAAAGGGCGTAATAAGAACAAAAACAACAATTGTAATGGATACAACGAAAGAAACCTTTCGACTGCCATTACAAAAACATAAATTTTCTATAGAGTAGGGAGGGCAATATGAATCTTGAATTATATATTAAAGGATTAATAATTGGCCTATCAATTGCTGCACCTGTTGGCCCAATTGGAGTACTGTGTATCCGTAGAACTCTAGCGTATGGAAGAATGGTTGGTCTAGTTTCTGGTCTTGGGGCTGCTACTGCTGATGGTATTTATGGTTTAGTTGCAGGCTTTGGATTAACTGTCATTATGAATTTTTTAATTGGTCAGCATTTTTGGATTCAGTTAATCGGTGGTTTCTTCCTCTGTTATTTAGGTGTAAAAACACTTATTTCAAAAGCCAGCTTCACTCAATCTGATACGCAGAAGAAAAATATGATTAATGCGTTTTTATCAGTATTATTTTTAACGCTAACAAACCCAATGACGATTCTATCATTTATCGCCATTTTTGCGGGATTAGGAATCTCGAATTCAGATAGCAATATTGTTTCTTCTGTCATTTTAGTATTAGGTGTTTTTTGTGGATCAAGTTTATGGTGGGTAATATTAAGCAGTGGTGTGGGACTATTTAGAACTCGAATCAATGATCGGTCTTTAACATTAATTAACCGTTTATCAGGTATTATTATTATTATTTTTGGTGGCATAGCTTTATATGGATTAATGTAAAGTAAGCGTAAGAGGGCATTAAGATGTTATTAATAAAAAGTTTTATTTTAGGTTTATCAGTTTCAGCACCTGTAGGCCCAGTTGGTTTATTGTGCATACAAAGAATTTTATCTAGAGGAAAAACAGCTGGATTTATGACAGGATTAGGCGCATCTTCGGCTAACTTATTTTACGCTAGTATTGCCGCATTTGGTTTTTCCATCGTTTCATCATTTTTAATTGATCAGAAATTTGTTCTTCGAATCATAGGTGCAATATTTTTATTTAATTTAGGAATAAAAACCTTTCTAAAAAAACCTGCTGAAACTGCCTCAAATTTGGAGGGTGAAAGCATGGTTAGCATGTTTCTCTCTACATTTTTACTAATGATCACAAATCCTGTAACAATTTTAAACTTTGTAGCAATATTTGCAGGACTAGGTTTTAATCAAAGTTCTACATCTATAGGATCGGCAGCTTCATTAATTATAGGCGTATTTTTAGGAGCGGTTTCTTGGTGGTTTATTTTAAGTAGTGTAGTTAGTTTGTTTCGAAATAAAATTACAACTCACTTAGGATTAGTAAATAAAATGGCTGGTTTAATGATTATTGTTTTAGGACTTATGTCATTTATTAAGTAAAGAAGGAAGCTATATACTAATAGCTTCTTTCCTTTTGGATAGATTGTTGAATTGAATGGATAGCCTTTTATTTACTGTAAAAAAACATAACATACCAAATTCCGATCGTTAGGAATGCGCCTAATGCAATAAATATTGCTTTATATACCCAATGAGGCAAGAAGAACAATATAGCACCTATTCCACTAACACCATTTCCTCCAACGCCACTATTTTTTAAACCTGCATGAGCTTCTTTTTTATACATGATTCCAAAGACAAGTAAAAACAAACCTATTATCGTAAAGCAAATTAGATAAGCAATATCATTTCCATTCATTTTCTTCACCCTTTTTATTAATCTTTCTTATAATTTAAAGATAAATTATCTATCAATGTTGCTCAACCATTTTTTTCCATTTTCAAGTTAATTTTAACCACTAAGGAACCGATTTGAGTTTACTTCTTATAGCAGCCGTTATCGGTTTTCTACTGTTTAACTTGCGCTATTAAATAAAAAAATATATTCGATCATAAGATTGTGTAAAATAAATATTATTGACATTTAATAAATGTTGTAACTATAATAGTTACATCGGAGGTTGAATCCTATGAAAATCAGTAGTCGTTTTACCGTTGCTGTTCATATTTTATCTTTAGTCACGATTGAGAATAGTGCGCTTTGTACTTCTGAATGGATTGCAGAAAGTGTAAATACAAATCCAGTCGTAATTAGAAGAGTAATGGGAAAACTTAAGAATGCTGGCTTAATTCAAGTCCGTCGAGGAACCGGTGGATCTACACTTCATAAGCCTTTAAATGAAATTACTCTTTTAGATGTTTATAAAGCGGTTGAAGTTGTAGAAGAAGGAGAACTTTTTCAATTTCATGAGAAACCGAATCCGAATTGTCCAGTCGGTGCAAATATTCAAGCAGTGCTAGAACTGATCTTAAATCGTGCACAAGAAGCAATGGAAAAAATACTGGATGAAGTTACTATGGAAGAATTAGTTTCAGTATTAAGCAAAAAAATTGGATAATATCATTCAATTTTTTTTACAAATGATGTAACTGTTATTGTTACATCCGTATATTATTTATATTTTTTTAAACTAGTTGTAACTATTGTAGTTACGACTGAGAGGTCAAAACAACTTAAAAAAATTTTAGGAGGAAGAAAAAAGATGAAAATTGGTATTATTGGAGCAACAGGAAAAGCAGGAAACCTTATTTTAAAAGAAGCAGTAGAAAGAGGACATGAGGTAACAGCAATCGTAAGAAATGCTTCTAAATTAACAAATAAAGAAGTATCAGTATTGGAAAAGGATTTATTAGATTTAAATTCAACTGACTTAAAGCAATTTGATGTTGTTGTAAATGCATTTAAAGCAGCTGAGGGTCAAGAGCATCTTTATATTGAAGCTGGGAATGTTTTAATAAATGCTTTAAAAGGAGTTAACGATACTAGATTAATCGTAGTTGGTGGAGCAGGAAGCTTGTATGTTGATGAAGAAAAAACGATCCAATTAGTTGACACTCCACAATTTCCAAAAGAATATTTTGCTACTGCATCGAATATGGCAAAAGGTCTTCAGGACTTACAAAAAGCAACTGATATTAAATGGACGTTTATTAGTCCGGCTGCATTTTTTGATCCGAACGGTAAACGAACTGGTGCTTATCAAAAAGGAAAAGACAATTTTATTGTAAATAAAAAAGGGGATAGCTATGTAAGTTATGCTGACTATGCAATTGCATTATTAGACGAGATTGAAGATCCACAACATATGAATGAACGATTTACTTTGGTTTCTGAAGCAGAATAAGTTTAAAAAGCGATTCTTTGTGAGAATCGCTTTTCTTTTTTTTAAAAATAAAAAGGACCCCATAATTTGAAGTCCACCAAGCTCATAAACATAAAATTATTACCTATATGTGTTTCTTTTTATATCCATAAAAATACATACTTAGAGGCCACCAAATAACTGCAAAAATTGGATATACAGCCCAAATTGTATCTGGGGATGAAATGTTATTGACAATGATAAAGAAAATACTAATTAGAATGCTAGCTGTAAACGAAAATGCTACAAACGATCTTCTTTTCGCATGATAAATGGATAATGGCCACCAAATAATTGCAAATGCTGGATAAATGACCCAAGGGTAATCTGGAGAAGCGATAAAATTCAAAAACCCATAATATGCGATCGTAATGATACTACCAAGGAGAGCAATCGGTAATGTTCTAGCATTCTTACCTAAATGCATGAGAATTGGCCAACTAATAATAGGAAAAGCTGCATAGAAAAACCAAAGATAATCAGGTGAGTGAATTAAGTTCTCCGTTAACAAGAAAGCTAGGAGTACGATACTACTAAAGAATGAGAATTGCTTCATCGATCTTTTTCCAATGAAATATAAACTAATTGGCCAAAATAAAATGAAAAAACATGGGTAAATGAACCAAATCGTGCTAGGAGATGTAATAAAATTAACGAGCATAAAAAAGACCATCGTCATAATACAGCCTGCAGTTGCAAAACCGATATAATTTTTCACTGTTCTTCACCTCACTTTTTACGTTGCCAGTAGAAATACATTGAAAGAGGCCACCATAATAGACCAAACGTTGGGTACACAAACCATATATTCTTTGGAGTATAGTAAAAATTTATAAATAAGAAGAAAGCAATTAGTAAGCCACTGCCCCAAATTGAATAGGATAAATTTAGTTTTGCAAAATTTGCCTTCTTGCTATCTGGTTTTTTAACACCAAGTTCGCTCTTTAATTCCTCAATATCCCCAAATTCTACAATTGCTTTGTTTATAGCATCTTCTTCTTCCTTACCATTTTCCATTAAAAACATGACTTTTTCTTCTAAGTTCTGAATGATCTCTTGTTTAACTATTTCTGATTGTTCAGTTTTAGGAACATCTTTAAATAGTTCTTCAATATGATTTCTAATTTTTTTCATTATATCTCCTCCATGAATAGATCAATAATTTCTTTTACTTCTTGCCATTCTTTTACTAATTCACTTAAATATGCTTTACCTAATGAAGTAATTTTGTAATATTTTCTTTTTCCACCGTGTGTAATATCGCCAAAATAAGATTCCACTAATTCCTTTTTTTCTAAGCGCTGAAATACAGCGTATAATGTTGCTTCTTTTATTTGAAACCGATTGTCTGTCCGTAATCCAATTTCTTGAGAAATCTCATATCCATAGCGGTCTTTCTCAGAAATTAGTTTTAATATGATTGAGTCAAGATGCCCGCGTATGATGTCACTTCTAACCATAATTCACCTTCTATAATATTATTCTATCTGATAGAGTAATGTTAACAATAATTACTCTATCTGTCAAAGTAATTTTATGTGGATCTGTTTATGACTATTCGAGAGAAGTGAAAAAAGCCCGTCCGAAGCCTAAAAATATTATTTTTCCTAGTCCTGCTCTACTATATGTCACATTTTTTGTATTTCATTCGTCTTAATTAGTGAAGAAAAATAAAAGGGAGAGATAATATTATGAATTTATATCAAATAGATGGTCATCAAAAATGGGATGTTACTGTATTAGGTGGTGGGATTGCTGGGTTAACTGCATCGATCTACTTAGCTCAAGCAGGTAAAAAAGTACTTCTATTGGATAAAGCATCTAAATTAGGTGGGAGAGGTATTTCTAATACAATTGGAGATGCACATTTAAATCTTGGAGCACACGCATTATATATAAACTGTATCGAAATTTTAAATGAAGTAGGTGTAAATGTTTCTGGTAAGCTTCCAAAATTGGGTGGTGCATTTATTCTTGGAAATCAATCTAATCAAATGAAAATAATCGAGATGTTTAATTTATTTTTGGGTAATCATTTAAAATGGAAAGAAAAAATGGAATTTATTCGATTTTACCGACATATTCGTAAAATGGATTTGGATGAAATCAATCATATTAGTTTAGAAGAATATTTAAATAGAAAAATAACAAGTTTGAATGTAAAGAATTTAATTTTATCCTTTATACGCGTAGCTACGTTTACAAGTAATTCTGAAATAATAAGTGCCGGAGTGGCAATTGGTCAGCTTCGTAGTGCGAAAGTATTGTATATAAACGAAGGATGGCAATCAATTGTTACTGATCTAATTAAAAAGGCGAATCAACTTGGTGTTACGATTCAAAATAGTACAGTAGTATCTAAAATTACTGGCTCTTATCCAAACATAAATCTTATCTTGAAAAATGATACTAGGATCAACACCAGCTGCTTGTTGTCGACAATTAATCCAATTGATTTAGTTAAGTTAATAGATGAGCCAATCTCAGATTCATTTTTACAAAAATGTAATCAAATGATTCCAGTAAAAGCTGCATGCCTTGACCTTGTAATGAATGGTTTACCAAATCCAAAACTCAATTTTGCTTTAGGTGTTGATCAACCATGGTATT
Organism: Gottfriedia acidiceleris; assembly: GCF_004138285.1. GTDB lineage: Bacteria > Bacillota > Bacilli > Bacillales > Bacillaceae_G > Gottfriedia > Gottfriedia acidiceleris_A. The sequence goes on from NZ_SCFN01000005.1 coordinate 427,316, forward strand.
TTTCTAATCATTCATCAGTGGCTAAATTATCGAAAGAAGGCGAAAGTGTAGTCCATGTAATGAAATATTTAAACTCGGTCAACGAAACAGATTCCTCCAAAGATGAGGAAGAGCTAGAAAGTTTACTTGATTTAGTTCAACCAGGTTGGAGAGAGTATGTCATTTCACGTCGCTATCTTCCTAAGCTTGTTGTTTCTAACGACATAAAAAAGCCATTTAATAAATTAGACAATAATTTTACAAATGGTGAAGTTGGCTTAGAAGGCATTTATGTTGCAGGAGACTGGGTAGGGGAGACAGAACTTTTATTGAATGCATCACTAACGAGTGCTAAAAATGCTACTAAACTTATAAATGAGAAGCTCGCACTCCAACTAATTTAAAATAGAGGAGAAGATACTTCATGGAAGTAGATCATCTATATTCTCAATACAAACCACTTTTATTTTCAATAGGATATAGTATGCTAGGATCGGTTGAGGATTCGGAGGATTTGGTACAGGATACTTTTCTTACAGTTCAAAAGATGAATCAATCCATCACAAAAGAAGAGCCGAATAATACAAAAGCATTCTTATGTAAAATTATGACAAATCGTTGCTTGGATTTATTAAAGTCCTCAAAAAATAAACGCGAAGTTTATATAGGACCGTGGCTTCCAGAACCGATTATTCAAAACTTACCTGATGATTTACAAGATGATCCGGCAGAAAAGGTGATTTTAGAAGAAACAATAACCTATGCATTTTTAGTTTTACTTGAACAGTTAAATCCAACCGAAAGAGCAGTATTTGTATTACGTGAAGCTTTTCAGTTTGACTTTCGTACAATCGCAAATATTTTAAATAAGACCGAATTGAATTGCCGTAAAATATTCAGTAGACTTCAACGTAAAGTCCAAAGTAAGGATGTAGTTGAAAAACGCAATCTAAATCAAGAGCTAGCCATTGCAAAACGATTTATTGAAGCTGCTGAAACAGGTAATTTAGATATGCTAATATCACTTTTAACTGAGGATATCACACTAATTACTGACGCCGGTGGCAAAACGAAAGCTGCTCTTCGCCCAATTAATCTACAGAAAAATGTTATTGCATTCCTTGTTGGAGTAAGGAAGAAAATTAACTCTCCATCCGAAATCGAAATTGCTTTGATCAATAATCAAATTGGTTTAATTGTTAAAAGTGAAGGCGAGGAGCCAACCGTAATTTGTTTTGAAATAGAAGGAGACCGTTATCGAAGTATTTATATGGTTCGAAATCCTGAAAAAATAAAATTTTCAAATTGAGTACCAGGAACATTTTAAACTTTAGAACAGGGTGTCCCACTTTATATGGGATTCCTTGTTTTTTTATTAAGCAAGAAAATGAAATTAAGTAACTCATAAAGTGTTGATGAGTAAGTAAAACAGCAGGAAGATGAAAAATGAAAACTCATAAAGGGCTAATTTGTCAGTTAACCTGTTATGAGATAGCCCCTTTTTATTTTTGGTTTTTTTCACAAAAAGCTTTATAGTTTTAGTAGTCACTATGTTTAGATTAAAAATTATAGGAGTGTTTATGGAAACGAAAGAGTATCTAATAACGCAGCTTAATGAAATTGAAAAATGGGAAAAAGATCAAAAAAGCGTATTTTTTTGGGAGAAAATCGGTAGAATTCCGTTTATGATTTTGGATAAAATTACACCTAAGTTCATTCACGATAAGATTGGAGTTATTTTAGATGAACTATCTAAGTATGTGAATGCTGGTGGTCAATATTTAGTTAGTGTTCCGGCAACTCTATCTAGGATGAGTAAGGAGCTTTCTATTCAAGAATTAACCGAAATTGAAATGGTCAATCAACTTAGTCTTGAGCAAATGGATCGTGTTTCGAATGATTTTATTGCTAGTCGTAAACAATTTGCAAAGGTCCAAGGAGCGACCACAGGTTTTGGTGGAATGTTTACGATTGCTATCGATATACCAATATTATTAGGACTTACATTAAAGACACTTCAAGAAATAGCAATTTCTTATGGTTATGATCCAAATGATCAAATGGAGAGAGTATTCATTATTAAATGCTTACAATTTACATCTGCTGATATAGTTGGTAAAAAGGCGATATTAGAAGAGTTAACAAATATTGAAGGAAAAAAAGCTTTTTCTCAAATTGAAGGTTGGAGAGAAGTATTCTATACATATCGTGACAACATGGGATGGAAGAAGCTATTTCAAATGGTTCCAATTGCAGGTTTAATATTTGGTGCATATGTAAATAAACAAGCAATTGAAGATGTTGGCGAGGTTGGAAGAATGCTTTATAAAAAAAGACGGATCATGGAAAGATTGCATGATTTAAAATAAGCAGAAAAAAGATGAATTTAGATTAGAGCTAAATTCATCTTTTTTGTTGAATTCATAAATCAAACGTTTGTTTAATTTTTAAATTTATTTGGGAATTGCTTAATAATACCTGAGGACAGTGCATCTGCTAGAACGATGATGTGGTGAAGACCATCATCAAATGCCTTTACATTTCCATCCCAATCCATTTTTATTCTAGTTACAACTTCATTTGTAACTATTTTTAAATGCGTATATAGTAAGTCTTTTAAAGCTTGATTTGTCCAATTTGGATTTGCTTTACTTAAAAATGCAGCAATATCGTCCGCATTTTTAAACCATTGGTCGTTTAATGTTTTTAAGGTTGCCATATCATTTGCTTTGGCAGCATCAATGATTTTACCAGCGAGTACTATATGGTCAGTTAATAATTTAGCTAGTTGATCTCCTGCCGCAGCACCATAATAAGGTTTAACTGCATTTCCAATATCCTGTTGATTTCTTAAAAGTCGAGCAAGTACTTTGTCCTTATCTGGTAATCCAGCAACCGCGCTAACGATATATTTACTAGTCCAAATTGTGTGATCCATCAAAAGCTTTCTCATATCACCTTGGAATTTACATGCGGAGTTACTTATACAGTTTCCTTGGACCCGTGTACCAATTTCCTCAGCACTTGATTTTATTGGAGATAAAATTAGTGCAAAACATAAAAAAAGAGTAGTAATTTTAAGTAATTGTTTTTTCAATTAGATGTCTCCTTTTAGATTTTTTCAAAATGTACCAGTATTATGTTGGATTTATTTTCAAGGAATATTCATCAGTTTTTATAATCACTTCATTTTTGTGAAGTAATTATTCTAGTGAAAAAATCGAAGAACATAAAAAATGATTTTATTTTCATATATATAAAATAATGATTTTAATATAATATTAAATAATATTAGATGGCTAAAAATGGAAGTGGATGAGGGTTTTAAAAGTTGATTTGGAAGGTAGGGGAGCATTTTTGTTAAATTATTTATATCCTAGTATTTTAATTATGGCTTTTTTCGTTTTATTCTTTGGTTATAGATTCCTAAAGAGTTATATTACCTTACAAAAATATTCCTACTGGATAATCTTTGGAATCTACTTTACATTCCTCGTAGATATAACTTTGTTCCCATTTCCTTATCAAAAAAATTTAATACAAGTCATGATTGAACAACTTGGGTTATTTAAATAATTTTGTTCCTTTTAAGGGAGTTGTAGATTTAATAAAGTATGGCTCATTTACAATTGCTCTAAAACAACTTGGTGGAAATATTTTATTATTTATTCCATTTGGATTAGCATGGCCGATTCTTTTCCCGAAAATCAGGAAACTTAAAACAATCTTAATTGGTTTTTCTGTGAGTCTAGTAATTGAATCAACTCAAGGGATAACTGGATTATTCTTAGGTTACAATTATAGATCTTGTGATATTGACGATTTATTATTAAATACACTTGGAACGATAATAGGAGTCTTAGTCTATAGTTTAAGTACTAATTCTTATATTAAATCAGACCTAGTTGAAGATAAATGTTAAACGAGAAACAAAAAGACAAGTTGCATAATGCTACTTGTCTTTTAACTTCTGAAGCTCATTCACAGTCACAAATTTATATCCATCTTTAGACAATAAATCTAATATCCCTTTAATTGTTTTCAATTCTTCACCAGTTTTATCATACATCGGGTGAATTAAAATAATTGATCCTGGTTTAATATTTTTCTTTACATAATTTAATTTGTCTTTAGGATTTGTGTAAAATGTATCAGGTTCTATATTCCAAGTAATCGTATCTCGATTATGCTTATGCAAGTAATATGGTAATCCAAATAATTTTTTTCCATTCGGTGGACGGAAGTCAATTTCCCCTTTATAGCCAGCTTTTCGAATTAGTTTGTCTGTCTTTTCTATTTCATTTTTGATAAATGAAGGTGATTTTAGCACCATTCTGTCATGAGAATATGTATGGTTTCCAACCTGTTGTCCCGCATCCACAATTTTTTTAGCTTCTTCAGGATTCTTTTCAATTTCATTACCGATTAGAAAAAAAGTAGCCTTTGCATTGTATTGATCTAAAAGTGGTAGAATGTCATCAACATTTTTAGTTGGTCCGTCATCAAATGTTAAAGCAACTACTTTTTGTTTAGTGTGTACTTCATTTGTTAATCCCCCAAAAAGCTGAAAAGATCTAGCGTTCATTAGCTTATACAATCCGAATAAGATAAGAAACAAAATTAGAATACTTGCACTTATTTTCAGTAGTCTTTTTTTCATCTATTTTACCTTTCTTTCTAGTTATTGAAATTAAACTTAATTATATCATCAGTAATTAAAAAATGAATAAAAGAAGGAAATTAAAGGAAATTTAAGTTCGTTGGAAGAAGTAGTGTAATACAGAATATTAAGTTATGAAATTGATAAGAAAGAGGGAAGGCTGAGAGCCCAAAGAATTGCATACGTCGACGAGGCTGAGGTCTCGTTCAACGAATAGAGAGCAATTAACGATCTTCTTTTTCGAGAGTAATTTTTTGAAAACGGGTTTTTATTTAGATAAAGCAATCTACTTGCAAAGTTATCAGTTTAGTATTAAACTGATAACGAGATCGATCAAAGAGGTGCAAAAATGTTAAATAGTCATAATGAAGCTTCTGCAAATATATCAAAAAATTTAGCAGTATTACTTTGGTTTCGATTAGCACGTTTTTATCTAAAAAATGTTAGAGAATCAAATAATCAATTGAAAAAATGGGGACTGACGACTGCTCAATTTGATGTAATTGTCCATGTGGGGAGAAATAAGCGTCTTACTCAGCAAGAATTAGCGGATAAATTAGTCGTTACAAAAGGAAATGTGACCCATTTATTAAAGAAAATGGAAGAGCTTCAGTGGATTAAAAGAGAAGTGGAATGGAAAAACAAATATCTCTCTTTAACAGAGATAGGTCAAAAAATGTATGAAGAAATTGTTCCTACACAAGATGAGTTCCAGCAAGCTCAATTCAGTAAATTAACCGAAGAAGAGCAATTACAATTACTTACTTTATTAAGGAAATTAAATAAAAAATGAATTAGAACGGAGGAGAGTTTATGGAGAAAATGAAAGGCATACATCATATCACTGCGATAGTTGGTGATCCACAAGAAAATATGGATTTCTACGCTGGGATTTTAGGCTTACGCTTTGTGAAAAAAACAATTAATTTTGATGATCCAGGTACGTATCACTTTTATTTTGGAAATGAAACTGCAAAACCAGGGACAATCATGACTTTTTTCCCTTGGGCAAATGCATATAAAGGAAAAGTAGGAAGTGGTCAAGTAGGGATTACTACATTCTTAATCCCGGCTAACTCAATGGCATTTTGGGAAACTCGTTTAGCATCATTTAATATTCATACAAAAAAAGTAAGTCGATTTGGAGAAACATTTCTTCAATTTGAAGACTTTCATGGATTACAGCTTGAATTAGTTGAAAGGGAAGCTGGTCAGGAAAATACTTGGGAATTTAATGGCGTTACTAAGGATGTAGCGATTAAAGGGTTTGGTGGTGCAGTTTTATATTCTGGAGCACCAAATAAAACAGCTGAACTGTTGGAAAATGTAATGGAATTAGAATGCTTAGGTCAAGAGGGTAACTATTTACGTTTTAAGGCTGCTGGTGATATCGGAAATATTATCGATATAGAATTAGCTGCAGTAGGAAGAGGCGTTATGGGAGTAGGAACTGTCCATCATATTGCATGGAGGGCAAGTAATGATGAAGAACATGTAAAATGGCAAAATAAGTTATATGACCATCATTATGGAGTTACTGAAGTAAAAGATCGAAATTATTTTAATGCAATTTATTTTCGTGAAAATGGTGGGTTATTATTTGAAATTGCAACTGATCCACCAGGATTTACGATTGATGAGAATATAGACCATTTAGGAGAACAGTTAATGCTACCAAAGTGGCAAGAGCCAAATCGTGAAATAATAGAAAATCACTTGCAACCCATTGTTGTTAGAAAAGTGAAAGGAGAATGACGATGAAGCACGTATTTAATAGAGGAAGTAATCCATCAAAGCCAACATTTTTATTATTACATGGTACAGGTGGGAATGAACTTGATCTATTACCCATTGCAGGTATGATCGATGATGAAGCTTCTGTTTTATCTGTAAGAGGAAATGTGAGCGAAAATGGAATGCCACGTTTTTTTAAGCGATTAGCTGAAGGGGTATTTGATATGGAAGATTTAGTTTTCCGTACAAAAGAATTAAAAGAGTTTATTGAATCGGCGTCCATGGAATATGGATTTGATTCGAACAATATGATCGCAATTGGTTATTCAAACGGTGCTAACATTGCAGGAAGCCTACTGTTTCATTATGAAAATGTATTTAAAGGCGCAATGCTATTGCATCCAATGGTACCGATTCGTGATTTAGAATTGCCAAATATGAAAGATGTGTCTGTCTTCATTGGTGCAGGCAAAAATGACCCAATCTGTTTACCACAAGAAACAGAAGAATTAGCATCATTGTTAGACGGTGCTGGTGCAAAAGTCGTTACTCATTGGGAAAACATGGGGCATAGCTTAACTAGATCGGAAATTGAAGCAGCAACTGATTGGTACGAAAATAACTTTTAAGGAGCATGCAATAATGATGAAATCTTTTTCTCCAGCGGATTTAAGTGAGCGTGATAATTATAAGTTCTTAATTGGTGGGATTATTCCAAGACCAATTGCTTTTGTTACAACTGAATCAAATGAGAATGTATTAAATGGGGCACCATTTAGCTATTTCAACATCGTAACAGCTAATCCACCTATGATATCTGTATCTGTTCAGCGACAAAATGGTAAACAAAAAGATACAGCTAGAAATGCGATTGAGAAAAAAGAGTTCGTTGTCCATATTGTTGATGAATCAAATGTTGAAGCGATTAATAAAACAGCAGCTGCATTGCCACCTACTGAGAGCGAAGTTGAAGTAGCAGGATTAACACCAGTGGAAAGTGTAATGGTTTCAGTTCCAGGAGTAAAGGAGTCAAAAATTCGAATGGAATGTATTTTAGAACAGGCAATTCCATTAGGAAAAGATAGTGAGGCTTGCGACTTATTAATAGGCAAGGTTGTTTATTTTCATATAGAAGATGAAATTTATGAAAATGGACGTATAGATGCTAATGGCTTAAAAGCAGTCAGTCGTTTAGCAGGAAATGACTATGCTAAAGTTGGGGAAATGTTTACGATTGATCGTCCTTAATAAGTATAATAAGAGTGAAGGGTAAAGTAGAATTTACCCTTCATTTTTTTTTGAAAAAAATTAAAAGAATAATGAACGATTTGAAGAACCTATTCGTATAACAAAAGAAAACTAATAATATTGAATAAGTTAGCTAGGAAGGAGGAAGAAATGGCTGATTTAGACGAACTAGAAATTATAAAACATGCCCAACAAGGCGACCAAGATGCATTTGCTAAACTCTTTCAAATCCATTATTCCTTTTTATATAAATACGTTTTAAAGATGACACTAAATCAACAAACTGCGGAAGATTTAGTGCAGGATACGATGTTGAAAGGTTATGACAATATAAAGAAATACAACGGTCAATCCAAATTTTCAACTTGGCTAATTACAATCGCTACTAGACTTTATTTAGATCAACAAAGAAAGAAAAAGCGCGAATGGTTTTGGCAAAAAAATGAATCTGAAAAGTTATCGCGCTCCTTAAATTGGCAGTTAGCTTATAAAGGTTTTGAGTGGAGTGATATTATGGAGGGCTTTGAAAAGCTTAAATTAGAAGTGCGAGCGGCCATATTATTAAAGCATTACTATGGCTATACGAACGAAGAAATTGGAAATATGATGGGAATTCGAGAAGGAACGGTTAAATCAAGAATTCATAATGGGATGAAGGAATTGAGAAAGGAGTTAATGCAAGATGGATAAAGAAGAAATTATTTCAGCATTTAAGCAGTTTGATGATTTAACGAATGTACATGAACCTTCAATTAGTGCGATTACAGAAAAACTTAAATGTCATCAGAAAAGAAAGAAAACCATTTTTCTTAAAGAACTAATAGTATTCATCTGTGTAGCATGCAGTTTGTTCATCGGTGCACTTCTTATGGCTTTAGAGGCACCAGTAAGTATTGTTATTATTCAAGGGTTAGGCTTTATTGCACTACCAATTATTTTTAAACGAGATAAAAAGAAAATTGAAAGTGAGTTGATGTAAAGTGGAATGGACAACAGAAAATATTATCATATTAGTTTTAGTCTTTATAATTTTAATAACTCAAAGTATCACACTTTTTACAAACGCTAAAAAGAGAAATCGTTCAGCCTGGTTATGGGGGCTGTTAGGAATGATTCAATTCCCTTGGCCTAGTGTCTTTTTTTACTTTTTAGTTGTTCGAAAAGATCGAAAAAAACTAAATTAAGGATAGTGTAGAAATACTAGACTAATTGGAACGGTTCAATTTTAGTCTAGTATTTTTAAATTTGTGTTTGACAATTTTAGTGTATTACATGTATAGTACACACATAAGGTGTATTAATTGAGTAATACACATCGTTATGTATAAAGTGTATGAACTAAGTAGTACACACACACATGCTACGAAGAGAGTATAAGAACGAGGAGGTGGATTGATGGAATTTATAGTGAATAACCGTGAACCGGTTTATCTACAAGTCGTTAGGCATTTTAAACAACAAATTGCCAAAAGACTATTAGAAGCTGGTCAAGAAATACCATCAAGAAGAGAATTAGCTGTTCAATTTAATATAAATCCAAATACTGTACAAAAAGCATACAAGGAAATGGAGGAACAAGGGTTGATTACGACTGAACGAAATTTCCCTAGTAAGATTACGACTGACATAAAGGTATTAAATGGTGTACGAAATGAATTGATTATGGAAGCTGTAAATGAATTTGTAGATTCAATTAAAGTAATAAATGTTCCTGTTGAAGAATTACTTACAATGGTCAAACAAAACTATGAACAAAAGATAAAAGAAGAGAAAGGGGAGGCTTAAATGATTCAAGTAAAGAATGTTTCAAAAAAATATGGTCGGAAAAATGTTTTACGTGACATTTCTTTCACTGCAAATAAAGGAGAAATCACTTGTTTAATTGGTATTAACGGTGTTGGTAAGTCTACAACGATGAAAGCAATTATGGGGATTACGCCAATCGATTGCGGTGAAATATTAATAGATGATAAGAAAATGAATCATACAATGTACGAAAATATCACGTTTATCCCAGATACACTTACAATGCTTCCTAGTTTTACAGTTGGAGAAGCAATGCAGTTTATGAAGGATTTTTATGTAAATTGGAATCCAGAGCGTGCAAAAGAATTACTTGGATTTTTCCGTTTAAAGGAAGACGAGAAACTAGGTGAGCTTTCAAAAGGGAATGCCGCAAAAGCCAATTTACTTTTTGGATTAGGACTGGATGTAGATTATGTTCTGATGGATGAACCTTTTTCTGGTATTGATATGTTTAGTCGAGAGCAAATTGCAAAAGTGTTTACGAGTCACCTAATTGAGGATCGAGGCGTGATTATAACAACTCATGAAATTAGTGATATTGAGCATTTAATTGATAAGGTCGTTTTATTAGATAACGGCGAAATTCTAAAAGAGTTTTATACAGAAGAGATACGATTAGAAGAAGGTAAATCAGTGATGGACGTAATGAGAGAGGTGTATCAAAAATGAATCGATATTTAAAACTAGTTAATTTTGAAGTTAATCGATTTTTTAAATTATATATAGGGTTACTTATTATTGTAGCTATTTCACAGTTTGTGAGTTTATTTTTAGTAAAGTCCTCTTATATGAACATGGCGAATGACGCAAATTATGCTAGCTCTATGAAAGCAACGAAGGAATTCATTTCCTCAAATGGATTGCTAAGCTTTAATCATGTTGCTAATCATCCATTATTTATTGGTCCAATTGTCATATGCATAGCTTTAATGATGTTCTATGTTTTTATCATTTGGTACAGAGATTACTTCGGAAAAAACACATTTATTTACCGTTTATTTATGCTACCAACTTCAAGAATGACAATTTACTTTGCTAAAGCGACTACGATTTTAATTATGGTGTTGAGTTTGCTCGCTTTTCAACTAATACTTTTACCGATTGAAATAAAAGTATTTCAACAAATAGTTCCAAGCGAACTTTTAGGAAAAATGAGTACGATTGACCTTTTTATGAGTCCTACTATTTTTACAATGATATTACCAAGTAATTTTATGGATTTCATTTTTAGGTATCTTATTGGAATGGGACTAGTGTTTACCCTCTTCACATTCATATTATTGGAGCGTAGTTATCGTTGGAAAGGTATAGTTTTTGGGATTTTATACGTGATTGCAATAGCAGGTTTACTTCTTATACCAGCTTTTATTGAATCCTATTTGTTTGGAGATGATTTTTCATTTTATCCTAGTGAAGTGTTCTATATGGAATTAGGCCTTTTTACAATCATCATTACAGGTTCAATCTTATTTAGTAAATATTTATTAAAAAACAAAGTGTCGGTGTAAGGAGGAGTTAGAATGAAGCGATATCGTAATTTGGCAGTAATAGCAGTTGTCACGACAATTAGTTTAGGTACGTTTTTTACAAAAGTAGCTATGTCAGAAAGCAAGTTGCCTAAATTTTACTTAAAGACAGAAAATGGAGATAAAAAATACGTTAAAGATTTAACTATTAGCGCTGGATATGGACAAGTAGACGCTAGAAGTTTAAGTATTACTACTGATGGAAGCGAATATAAAGACAGTAATTCAATTCTTAGTGAGCTTGATAGTGACTACTATGATTTAAAGAAATTAGATGATTTAAAAAAGAATGAAAGAAACTTTATGCGCGGAAAAATTTCTTCTTCTGAATTTTATATCGATAATGATTATGCATGGTTCGCTGATGTAAAAGGTGGAAAACTTGGTGGTACGTATGAGCATAAAAATAATCATTTTAAAATGTATATAGATGGTCTTGATCTTCAAAATAAAGACCGTTTTAAATTTAAACTTGATATTCCAGAGGAAGAAAACTACTCATATATTTATGTAGAGGATGTACAATTAATCGGTAAAGATCTAGTTGTTACTACTTCTCAAAATAAAACTAATGTAGTGAAGGATAAAACTACAAATTCAAATATAAATGTCGATCAAAATGAACTAGTCATGTATCGAATTAATGTAAACCAAAAGAAAATTGTTGATCGTACAGTAATTAATAAATCATCCAATGATCAAAATACTCATACACATACTGACATACAAAATCTGATACAAGAATCAGATGAAACTATTCCTTCTAAATACAATGTATACAAAAAAGTAAAACTAAAGGATACAGTTCAAGCAAATGGAGAAACGGAAACTGAAGAAGTTAGTAATGAAGTAGTCGTATTTAATTTAGAAACTGATAAAGATGAAACATTAAATTTATCGAATGAACAAAAAGAACAAGTGATGCAGAGTAATGTAATACTTGATAAAGAGAACTTGTATTTTATAACGCACGGTGATAAAGGTATTTCAGTTTTAAAGTATAATCTTAATAATAAAAAAGTCGAAGGTGCACCGGTACTTATTACTAAAGTAAATGGTAATAATCTTTCAAATTATAAAGTCATCGACGGAAAACTATATGCAATTACGAATAGTACTGAAAATCCTGGGAAGTTCAGTAAAGATTTCATTATTGCTGACTTAGCAAATGGACAAAGTGTTTTCGAAGGTAAGATAGAAGTAAAGAATGTTAAGGGAAAATCTAATAAAGCATTAAAAAAATTACAAGTATATGATTTTCAGGTTGAATAAGTAGGGCAGGAAAAAGATAAGAGATTGGTTATAGGAAAGGATTTTATAAAACTTATAAAATCTTTTCCTACTCCTTCTTCTTTCTTATTCCTGTTCTTTTTTCTTTACTTCATCCTAGACTTAAAGAATGTACGTTCTAGTTTGATTACTTGATTTTGTACTTGAACATCGATAATATGTAAAGATGTTTAAATTTTAAAGTACGTTTGTTCTGTTTTTGATTGATTTTTGAAATTTTGTGGTAAAATAGAAGGATAGGTATGTTTTGGAAATGGAGGCGGGGAAGATGGAGCAGGAATTCGAGGTAGTTTCTAATTATTCACCTCAAGGCGACCAGCCAAATGCGATTAAGCAGTTAGTTGATGGGGTTAGAAATGGTAAAGAGCATCAAGTTTTATTAGGTGCAACAGGTACGGGAAAAACGTTTACCATTTCTAATGTAATTAAAGAAATAGGAAAACCAACATTAGTATTTGCTCACAATAAAACATTAGCAGGGCAATTATATAGTGAATTAAAAGAGTTCTTTCCTAATAACGCAGTTGAGTATTTCGTAAGTTACTATGATTATTTTCAGCCAGAAGCTTATGTACCTCAAACGGATACTTATATTGAAAAAGATTCAAGTATTAATGATGAAATTGATAAATTACGTCACTCTGCGACTTCCTCCCTTTTTGAACGTAAGGATGTCATTATTGTAGCGAGTGTTTCTTGTATTTATGGTTTAGGTTCTCCTGAAGAATATCGAGAATTAGTTTGTTCTCTTCGTATTGGAATGGAAATTAGTAGAGACGATCTATTACATAAACTAGTAGATATTCAGTATGCGCGTAATGATATTGACTTCTCACGTGGTACATTCCGAGTTCGTGGAGATGTTGTTGAAATATTCCCGGCATCACGTGACGAGCACTGTATTCGTGTGGAATTTTTTGGTGATGAAATTGAGAGAATTAGAGAAGTTGATGCATTAACAGGTGAAATTTTAGGTGACCGTGAACACGTTGCAATTTTCCCGGCTTCCCACTTCGTTACACGTGAAGAAAAAATGAAAATTGCCATTAAAAATATTGAAGTTGAGTTAGAAGAACGATTAAAGGAAATGAGAGATAACGGTAAGTTACTAGAAGCTCAAAGGCTTGAGCAGCGAACTAGATATGATTTAGAAATGATGAACGAGATGGGATTTTGTTCAGGAATTGAAAACTATTCCCGTCATCTGACGCTGAGACCACCAGGTTCTACTCCTTATACATTATTAGATTATTTTCCAGAAGATTTCTTAATGGTGATTGACGAGTCACATGTTACAGTTCCGCAAATTAGGGGAATGTTTAACGGTGACCAAGCTCGAAAGCAAGTATTAGTAGATCACGGGTTCCGTCTGCCTTCAGCATTGGATAATCGACCTTTAAAGTTTGCAGAGTTTGTGGAAAAAGTTCAACAAACTATTTACGTAACTGCTACACCTGGACCATATGAGCTAGAACTGTGTCCTGAGAAAGTAGAGCAAATTATTCGTCCAACAGGTCTACTAGATCCGACGATAGATGTTCGTCCGATTGAAGGTCAAATTGACGATCTTATCGATGAAGTTCGTAATCGCATTGCTAAAAATGAGAGAGTTCTAATTACTACTCTAACGAAGAAAATGTCTGAAGATTTAACGGATTATTTGAAAGAAATCGGAATTAAGGTTAACTATTTACATTCTGAAATTAAAACGCTTGAACGAATTGAAATTATTCGTGATCTTCGTTTAGGTAAATATGACGTATTAATTGGTATTAACCTTTTACGTGAAGGTATAGATATTCCTGAAGTTTCATTAGTCGTAATTTTAGATGCAGATAAAGAAGGATTTTTACGATCTGAACGATCATTAATCCAAACAATTGGTCGAGCTGCAAGGAATTCAAATGGTCATGTTATTATGTATGCAGATAAAATGACGAATTCGATGGATATTGCTATTAATGAAACAAAACGTCGTCGTGAGATTCAGGAAGAATATAACAAAAAACATGGAATCACTCCTAAAACGATTATTAAACAAGTACGCGATGTGATTCGAGCTACTTCTGTTGCTGAAGAAGAAGAAGTTTATGAAAACGGCATTAGTGCTAAATATAAGAAAATGAACAAAAAAGAACGTCATTTATTTATTCAATCAATTGAAATGGAAATGAAGGACGCAGCGAAGGCGCTTGATTTTGAAAGAGCAACAGAACTTCGTGACTTAATATTAGAATTGAAGTCTGAGAGGTGAAGAACTTGAAAAGTATGAATGAAATAATTATTAAAGGGGCCAGAGCGCATAACTTAAAAAATATCGATGTAACGATCCCTCGTAATCAATTAGTAGTTGTGACTGGTTTATCGGGATCAGGTAAGTCATCTCTAGCATTTGATACGATTTATGCAGAAGGTCAACGCAGATATGTAGAATCTTTATCTGCTTATGCTCGTCAATTTTTAGGTCAAATGGATAAACCAGATGTTGATTCAATCGAAGGACTTTCACCTGCGATTTCAATTGATCAAAAAACGACTAGTAGAAATCCTCGTTCGACAGTTGGTACTGTAACAGAGATTTACGACTATTTGCGACTTCTTTATGCTCGTATTGGAACACCTATTTGTCCAAATCATGGGATCGAAATTTCTTCTCAAACAGTTGAACAAATGGTAGATCGTGTAATGGAGTATCCTGAACGAACGAAAATTCAAGTGCTTGCTCCAGTGGTATCTGGTCGTAAAGGGACACATGTAAAAGTGTTTGAAGAAATTAAAAAGCAAGGATTCGTTCGCGTTCGTGTTGATGGTGAGCTATTTGACGTATCTGACGAAATAGAATTAGAGAAAAATAAGAAGCATTCAATTGAAGTTGTAATTGACCGTATTGTTGTAAAAGATGGAGTAGCATCTCGACTAGCTGATTCTCTTGAAACAGCATTAAAACTAGGAGAAGGTCGAGTTATCATTGATGTAATAGGTGAAGAAGAATTACTTTTTAGTGAACATCATGCATGTCCTCTATGTGGATTCTCAATTGGGGAATTAGAACCGCGTATGTTTTCGTTTAACAGCCCGTTTGGAGCTTGTCATTCATGTGATGGGTTAGGAACGAAATTAGAAGTGGATTTAAACTTAGTTATCCCAAATGATGAATTATCACTTAAAGAAAATGCTATAGCACCGTGGGAATCAATTAGCTCGATGTATTATCCTCAATTACTAGAAAGTGTATGTAATCATTACGGGATTGATATGAATATTCCATTTAAAGACATACCAACAGATCAACAAGATAAAATTCTTTATGGTAGTAATGGGGAACAAATCTATTTTAAATATGATAACGAGCAAGGTCACGTACGTGAAGCAATGATTGAATTTGAAGGTGTTATTTCTAATGTAGAAAGACGTTTTAAAGAAACATCTTCAGATTTTATTCGTGAGCAAATGGAAAAATACATGGCTCAACAACATTGTCCAACTTGTAAGGGGCATCGTCTAAGAAAAGAGGCTCTTGCAGTATTTATTGGTGGCTTGCATGTTGGTGAAGTAACAAAAATGTCAGTTAAAGAAGCGTTTGATTTCTTTGGAACGCTTGATTTAACGCCAAAACAAGAAAAAATTGCAAATCTAATCCTTCGAGAAATTAGAGAGCGTTTAGGCTTTTTAGTAAATGTAGGTTTAGATTATTTAACATTGAACCGAGCTGCAGGTACATTATCTGGTGGAGAAGCTCAAAGGATTCGTTTGGCGACTCAAATTGGTTCGAGATTAACTGGTGTATTATATATTTTGGATGAGCCATCAATTGGATTGCACCAACGTGATAATGATCGTTTAATCTCCACATTGTTAAATATGAGAGACATCGGAAATACATTAATTGTTGTAGAACATGATGAAGATACGATGCTAGCAGCTGATTATTTAATTGATATCGGACCGGGAGCTGGTATTCATGGTGGACAGGTCATTTCACAAGGAACTCCAAATGAAGTAATGAATGATCAAAATTCATTAACAGGGAAGTACTTATCGGGTGAGAAGTTTATTCCTGTACCGCTTGAGCGTAGAAAAGGCGATGGACGTGAAATTAAAATTGTTGGCGCAAAAGAAAACAATTTAAAAAATGTATCAACTTCATTCCCATTAGGTACGTTCGTTGCAGTAACAGGTGTATCAGGATCAGGGAAAAGTACATTAATTAATGAGATTTTATATAAATCATTAGCTCAAAAATTAAATGGTTCGAAAGTACGTCCAGGGGAGCATAAAGAAATTAAAGGGATTGAACAATTGGAGAAGGTTATTGATATTGATCAATCACCAATTGGTCGTACTCCTCGTTCAAATCCGGCTACTTATACTGGTGTATTTGATGATATTCGAGATGTATATGCCGCTACGAATGAGTCAAAAGTTCGCGGTTATAAGAAAGGTCGTTTTAGCTTCAACGTTAAAGGCGGTAGATGTGAAGCTTGTCGAGGCGATGGAATTATTAAAATAGAAATGCATTTCTTACCTGACGTTTACGTACCATGTGAGGTTTGTCATGGTAAACGATATAATCGAGAAACTTTAGAAGTAAAGTATAAAGATAAATCGATATCTGAAGTTTTAGATATGACAGTTGAGTATGCAGTTTCATTCTTTGAAAATATTCCTAAGATTAAACGTAAACTTCAAACATTAAATGATGTAGGTTTAGGTTATATTACATTAGGTCAACCTGCTACGACTTTATCTGGTGGAGAAGCACAGCGTGTAAAACTAGCTTCCGAGCTTCATAAACGTACGAACGGAAGAACTTTATATATATTAGATGAACCTACTACAGGGCTTCATGTTGATGATATTGCACGATTATTAGTTGTTTTACAAAGACTAGTGGATAATGGTGATACTGTACTTGTAATTGAACATAATTTAGATGTCATTAAAGCAGCCGACCATCTAATCGATTTAGGACCAGAAGGTGGAGACAAAGGTGGTACCATCGTAGCAACCGGTACACCAGAGAAACTATGTAAAGTCGAAGCGTCTCATACAGGTAAGTATTTAAAAGCTGTATTAGAGCGTGACAAAGCTAGAATGGAAAAAAGATTGGCAT
This sequence comes from Gottfriedia acidiceleris, assembly GCF_004138285.1. Lineage (GTDB taxonomy): Bacteria > Bacillota > Bacilli > Bacillales > Bacillaceae_G > Gottfriedia > Gottfriedia acidiceleris_A. The sequence continues at coordinate 444,672 of NZ_SCFN01000005.1, forward strand.
TGATGGAATCTTAATCTTAAAAAAGATCGTCTCAAAATAAAGTAAAAATACAAAGAATAGGACCTAAACTCCTTTTCTTTGTATTTGTTTTTATTTAGGATTTGTTAATGTTATACATAGTTCCTTTTACTTGAAAAGTAGTCCACATTTCTTTAATGTTTTAACATAGAATAAATAATGAAATAGAAAATTAGTAATGATAAAAAAAATGAGGGCGTATCGATAGAGAGGAGATTTTTTTTGAAAAAACTATATCGATCTTCTAAAGATTCTATGCTTGCGGGTGTATGTGGTGGATTGGGTAAATATTTTAATTTGGACAGTACATTAATCCGTTTACTGTTTGTTATATTATTCTTCGTAGGATTTGGAGCACTTTTATTTGTTTATTTAATTTGGATATTTGTTGTTCCAGAAGAAGGTGACGTGAAATAAATGAGATGGTTATTTTCATTAGCTATTAATAGCTTAGTTTTTATCGTAGTAGCAGGATTTCTGCAGCCAGATTTTTATGTAAAAAATATTCCAACGGCTATCATTGCAGCGTTGGTGTTATCGATTTTAAATACAATTATTCGCCCAATCTTAATATTAATAACTTTACCTGTAACCATTTTTACAATGGGATTATTCCTGTTTATTATTAATGCATTTACACTAGAAATTACTGATTATTTATTAGGGGATGCCTTACGAGTAAATGGTTTTGGAACTGCTATTATCGCATCGATTCTAATTAGTACATTCAGTATGTTAATTCAATATTTTGTGTTTGGTTCAAAGGACAAAAAAAAGCATAGTCATCGGTAAAAAAAGAGGAGTCTCTTAAGTTAAAGTACTTTTGAGAGTCTCTTTTTTTGTTTTTTTTTGATTAATGGGATATTCGAACATTATGAGAACTCCGTTATTTTTTGACAGATTATCATTACGATAATGCTAAAGCTGATTGAAAAGTTACTAAATGCCGTGATAAATTCACTTTCACATTAATAATTTTTAATCGTTTTAGCGCAGTTAGTGACTTGTCGACATTTTCCCACAAAGTTTAAAAATGGTACAATATGAGAGATAATACATAATTATTAATCCTTAGGAGGCTTTTATGGCTAAATTACGTACAAAGAATTTAGTTGAGTATTTTAAATTAGAGGTCATTAGTGGTAGTGCGGGTTTGAATCGTTCAATTAACACGACTGACTTATCTCGCCCAGGTATAGAGGTTGCAGGTTTTTTTACATACTACCCATCTGATCGAGTACAAATATTAGGGAAAACAGAATTAACTTTTTATCATAGCTTAACTGACGAAGAAAAACACAATCGATTAAGAAAACTTTGTGCAGATGATACGCCTTGTATTATTGTGACACGAGGTTTAGAAATTCCATCCGAATTAATCGAAGCGGGTGAAGAAACTGGAGTACCTATCTTACTATCAAATAGTAAGACAACTAAAATGTATAGTAGGCTTACGAGTTATTTAGAGGCTAAGCTTGCTCCAACTACAGCGTTACACGGTGTACTAGTTGATATTTATGGTGTCGGCGTATTAATTACTGGAAAAAGTGGAGTGGGTAAAAGTGAAACGGCTCTAGAGTTAGTAAAACGTGGTCATCGATTAGTAGCAGATGATTCAGTAGAGATTCGTCAAACTGATGAAGATACGCTGATTGGTTCATCGCCAGAATTAATTGAGCATTTATTGGAAATTCGTGGATTAGGAATTATTAATGTAATGACTCTTTTTGGAGCAGGATCTGTGCGTAATTACAAGCGTATTACGCTGAACATTGATTTAGAGACTTGGGACTCCCAAAAGGTTTACGACAGAGTTGGCTTAGACGATGAAAAACTTAAAATATTAGATACAGATATTTCGAAGATCACATTGCCGGTTCGACCGGGTCGAAATTTAGCTGTTATTATTGAAGTAGCAGCGATGAATTTCCGTTTGAAAAATATGGGTGTAAATGCAGCACAGCAATTTGCAGATCGTTTAGAGAAAGTAATTCAAGGCGGTAATAATGTTAGTGATTTAATTTAATGAAAAAGTGGGGAAATTGAAATGGAGTCAAATATTCAGCCATTAGATAAAGTATTTTTACACTTAGGTCCTCTTTCAATAAAGTGGTATGGGGTATTAATCGGTTTAGGTGTTGTATTAGGTTTATGGTTGGCAATTCGTGAAAGTAAACGACGTGGAATACCTGATGATACATTTTTGGATCTTATTTTAGTAGCTCTACCTTCAGCAATTATAGGGGCTAGAATTTATTATGTACTCTTTGAGTGGAGCTACTATTCTAAGCATGTTAGTGAAATTCCTGCCATTTGGCATGGTGGATTAGCTATTCACGGTGGTTTAATTGGAGCATTTATTGCTAGTTACTTCTTTGCAAAGAAAAGAGGCATTTCATTTTGGAAGCTTGCAGATATCGCAGCACCAAGTATTTTAGTAGGCCAAATGCTTGGACGTTGGGGAAACTTCATGAACCAAGAGGCTCATGGTGGACCAGTAACTAGATCATTTTTAGAAAGTCTTCATTTACCTACTTGGATCATTAATCAAATGTATATCGATGGAACGTATTATCATCCAACGTTTTTATATGAATCATTATGGAGTTTATTAGGGATTATCTTCTTACTAATTTTAAGAAGAGTGAATCTTAGACGTGGTGAAATGTTTTTAACTTATTTAATTTGGTATTCAGTTGGTCGTTTCTTTATTGAAGGTTTAAGAACAGATAGTTTAATGTTAACAAGTACAATTAGAATGGCACAATTTATCTCAGTCGTAATTATCGTACTATCAATTATCATTCTTGTTTATCGTAGAGTTAAAGGGTTATCGAATGAGCGTTATTTAGACGCATAAGTTTGTAAAACAGGAGTGGGGAGCACGTTGGAAACTTTAAAGAGAGGGTTACTAGTTGGTTTACAAACTTCTTGGAAAATAGGGAAAATAATTTTCCCTATTTCTTTCATTTTAACGATTATTAAAGAAACTTCACTAATGGACTGGTTTGTTAATATTCTTGAACCATTAATGAGTTTTATCGGTTTAAAGGGAGATGCAGCATTAGTATTAGTTTTAGGAAATGTTTTAAATCTATATGCAGCTCTTGGAGCAATGCTACCGATGGATTTAACTGTTAAGGAGGCTTTGATCCTTGCAGTTATGTTAAGTTTTTCTCATAATCTATTTGTTGAAACGACAGTAGCTACTGCTGTAGGGGTTCGAGCATCTTTTGTTGTTTTAGTAAGGATAGGATTTGCAATTTTATCTGCAATTTGTATCCATTTCTTTTGGTCTGGTGGAACAGAAATTGTTCATAAAGGCATTGCAGTTGCAGAAAGCGCTAACCAGTCAGGATGGGATATCGTTTATAATGCCATCATTTCGTCATTAATGGGTATTTTAAACCTTATTAAAATTGTTTTTCCATTAATGCTTGTTATTCAAATTGCAAAAGATTTTGGGTGGATGAATTATATAACAAAAGCATTATCTCCATTTACTAAATTAATTGGTGTTGAAGCAAAAGCTGGAGTTACATTAGCTGCGGGATTGTTTTTTGGATTAGCTTTTGGAGCAGGTGTTATGATTCAAGCCGTTAAAGAAGATGGTGTTTCGAAACGTGATTTATACCTTGTTTTCTTATTTTTAGTAGCTTGTCATGCTGTAGTAGAAGATACAGTTCTCTTTATTCCTTTAGGGATTCCAGTTTTATACTTATTTTTAATTCGTTTCTTTGTCGCGTTAGTTGTTACTTGTATAGTTGCAAGAATCGTAGGAAGAGTAGGTAGAAAAACTGAATCAAGTTTAAAAGCTGAAGTGAAATAGAAAGGAAATTCTTATGAAAATAAATACGATACTATTTGATTTAGATGGTACTTTAATCAATACAAATGAATTAATTATTGCTTCATTCTTGCATACTTTGAATAAATATTATCCTGAACAATATAAACGTGAACATGTAATACCTTTTATGGGTCCAACTTTAACTGAATCATTCTCTACAGTAGATGAAGAAAGAGTTGATGAGTTGATCTCGGAATATCGCCGTTTTAATATGGAGATGCATGATGAGTTTGTTGAGGAATATGAAACGGTTTATGAGACGATTGAAACTTTACACAAATTAGGCTATAAAATTGGGATTGTAACAACAAAGGCCCGAAATGTTGTTGAAATGGGCTTAAGTTTTAGTCGATTAAAGCAATTCTTTGATACTGTTATTACAATTGATGACGTGCAAAATGCAAAGCCACATCCAGAACCGATTCAATTAGCTTTAAAAAAATTAAATTCTATTCCTGAAGAGAGTATAATGGTGGGCGATAATTACCATGATATTGAAGGTGGTCAAAATGCTGGAACGAAAACAGCAGGTGTTGCTTGGTCACTAAAAGGAAAAGAATTTTTAGCTACTTTTAAACCTGATTTTATGCTTGAAAAGATGAGCGATATCTTACCAATTTTAGGAATTGATGAGAATTGAGGAAAACCAAACGCTACCTAATTGAAGGTGAGAATTCACTTTGGCAAGTGTACAAGACTGTTTCATTTTGGAAAACATTTCGAAATGTCATTGTCATTGAAATAGCTCGTTATATCCCTTTCTTTAGACTGAAAAACTGGATGTATAGGAATCTCATTGGAATGAAAGTAGGTGAGTATACATCCTTTGCGTTTAAAGTAACGCCTGATTTAATGTTTCCAGAATTAATTTCAGTTGGTAGGAATTCGATTATTGGCTATAATACAACAATCTTGGCGCATGAATATTTAATTAATGAATATCGATTAGGAGAAGTCATTATTGGTAATAATGTGTTAGTTGGTGCAAATACGACAATCCTGCCGGGTGTCACAATTGGTGATGGTGCGAAAGTTTCAGCTGCAACACTTGTCAACAAAGATGTTCCAGCTGGTGCATTCGTTGGAGGTAATCCAATGGTTATTATTTCATTACCTCAATCTGAAACTACTATTTAAACTCTTAAAAAAAGTGGTTTTCAATATTTTTTGTTTCGGTTAAAATAATACTTTGACAACTTATTTAGATAATGTGGAAATTGTGCGTTCGTTTAAAATTCTTATAATTTGGACGGCGACTATTTCCTCTTTTTATGTGATATACTGTGATAAGCTTGAAAAACTGGAGGATCGAATGTCTGAAAATTTGGGGAATCAAACAAAACAATTTCATAATGTCGTTTCGTTCTCGTTACCGAAAGATTATTTCTACGAAAAAGGGATGAAAGCTTATAATAGTAACGATTCTGAGCAAGCGATTTATTATTTGAAAAAAGCTGCTGAAAATGAAGAAAATCAAACAGTTCTTATAGATATTTCTAGAAAGCTTTTATCATTACATCAATATCAAACTACAATTACAGTTTTAGAATATATTTTAGATAAATATCCAACAAATGAGGATGTATATTATTTATTAGCATTTGCATTTTTTGAATTAGGGCTGTTCCAAAAAGCCAATTTGTATGCTCAAAAGTATTTAGAAATTGGTACGGATGAAGAGCAATTAGAGGAACTAGAAGACTATTTAGATATTATTCATAGTGAAGAAGATGATGATTTAAGTATTAATGATGATTTATTAGTGCTTCAAGAGCGGGTTACAAGCTATTTGGCAAATCATGATTGGAAATCTGCTAAAACAACTTTACTTAATATAGTTGATAAGTATCAAGAATTTTGGCCAGCTTATAATAACTTAGCTTTAGTAGAGCTTCATTTAGGTAATCCTGAGGAAGCTGAAAGAGTATTACAATATGTTTTAGAACAAAATCCAGGTAATTTATCAGCTTTAATTCATTTAACAATGCTAAAAAGAATATTAAATGAACAAGAAATTGCTCTTCAATATCTGGAAGGCTTATCAAATATTGTTCCAATTTCTGAAGAGCACCGCCACAAGCTTGGTGTACTTTTCTATCAATTCAAGAAGTATGAAGAAGCTTATAAGTTATTTCATTTACTTTATATGGAACGACCAGATCGTGAAATACAGTTTTATTATATGTTCTGTGATGCAGCTTATCAATCTGGAAGAATTGAAACGGCGGAGCGTATATGGAATTTTGAAATGACAAGTGAATTTGATGATCATGAGGAATTGGCTCCATGGGTTGAAAAAAAACATTCATCGAATGAAATCGAACAATTAATGGCTGAAACAGAGTACCAAGCAAAAAACTCCAATTCGAATAGTGAGAGATGGGGATTAATCTATTTTATGAAGGAATATTATTATGAACAAAAATTTAGTTCAATCCTTCAAGATTTAAACCCATTAGAAAATATTGGTCTCGATGAACAATTAGAACAAGTTCTTCTAAATAATATGTGTTATCTAGAGCCTCATCCATCATTGAATATTGCGATTAACGGAGCAAAGAAAGTACAGACAATTTGGGAAGAAGATTATATAATACTACGTAATCATCTTCAATTATGGTTTTTCGCTATTTGTGAACTTACATTAAAATATAAAGAATTACCTGTAGATGAAGATGTTTTATTAGCTGCTACACATTATCTTGTTGAAAATGAAGTAAAACGTGTATCACAAAAGAAAATTGCAGCAAACTATAATATCTCTACCTATTTATTAAATAAAGGCATTAGCGCCATTCGAAGCTTGTATTAATACCAGATGGTGTTAATGCAAGCTTTCTTTATTTCACATTAAGGTGAGTATAAATTGGCAGCAAGGATTCGTAGTCGACGTGGTTTCTAGGAATTAAGTATAAGGGCAATTACGCCTCTGACTTCGCCTAAAAGGCTCGTCAGTCGACGAGTTTTCTTTATCATGAGCATATGATTTGTTGTTTTATGTCGTCGCGTATTAGGATAGTGATAGTTAATAAAGTAGGGCAATTAGCCATTTAAGTACAAGGAGTGATTAAGTAATGGAAGAAAAAATTTATGATGTTATTATCATTGGAGCTGGTCCTGCAGGGATGACTGCAGCTGTATATACATCTCGTGCAAATCTTTCTACATTAATGATGGAACGTGGTATTCCAGGTGGACAGATGGCAAATACTGAAGAAATTGAAAACTACCCAGGTTTTGATAGTATTTTAGGACCAGATTTATCAAATAAAATGTTTGATCATGCGAAAAAATTTGGTGCTGAGTACGCTTATGGTGACATTAAAGAAATTATTGACGGTAAAGAATATAAAACAATCATTGCTGGTAAAAAAGAATACAAAGCACGCGCAATTATTATTTCAACAGGTGCAGAATACAAAAAAATTGGTGTACCAGGCGAGCAAGAGCTTGGAGGACGTGGTGTATCATACTGTGCTGTTTGTGATGGAGCATTCTTTAAGGATAAAGAATTAGTTGTAATAGGTGGCGGAGATTCAGCAGTAGAAGAAGGCGTATATTTAACTCGATATGCTTCTAAAGTTACAATCGTTCACCGTAGAGATCAATTACGAGCTCAAAAAATTCTTCAAGACCGTGCATTTGCAAATGAAAAGATTTCATTTATTTGGAATTCAACAATTAAAGAAGTTAACGGAACTGATGGTAAAGTAAGCAGCGTAACGCTTGTAGATACTAAAAATGGTGAAGAATCTGAATTTAAAACAGATGGCGTATTTATCTATATTGGAATGCTTCCATTAACAAAACCATTCTTAAGTTTAGGCATTACGAATGAAAATGGATATATCGAAACAAATGATGTAATGGAAACAAGAGTACCAGGTATTTTTGCTGCTGGTGATGTTCGTGAAAAAACTTTACGTCAAGTTGTAACAGCTACTGGAGACGGAAGTATTGCTGCTCAAGCTGTACAACATTATATTGAAGAATTAAAAGAAGAATTATCTAAAACTAACTAATCTTGATTAAAAACGATAAACAGATATATAAAATTAAGTTTTAGAATTGTGAATGAAATTGTAATATTCTGAAACTTATATGTAATTAGGGTGTAACTCTCTTGAAATATAGTTACTGTAATATAGACAATAACCAGAGAGCCCCCTAATATATATAGGAACATGGATATGCGCTTGTCCATGTTCCCTTTTTTTGTGCATTAAAGTATAAATTCACAGCGACGAAGGAGTAGCTGACGTAGTTGCAAATTTTAGCAATTAAGTATAAGTGCAACTACGCCTTTAGTCTTCGCTTTAAAGCTCGTCAATCGGTGAGTTTTCTTTATTTGTCTCCGAAAGTAAATCGATTTTGTTTCCTCAACCCTAGTTCGAACCCACAAAATCTTTTCCTTTAGCCTGAACCTTTCTACCCTAATTCCTACTCTTAACAAGTTGTTGTCTGACTAGTTTAACGGTATAATATAGATTGGGCAGTTTCAACCAACTGCAAGTCCAAATTGTAAGTGAGGTATAAGAAATGCAAAGAGTTACACATTGTGTTTTGGTAAATGAAAATAATATCCTCTTGCTACAAAAACCTAGAAGAAACTGGTGGGTTGCACCCGGCGGTAAGATGGAGCCAGGTGAAAACATTAGAGAAGCAGTTGTTCGTGAATATCGTGAAGAAACAGGTGTTTACTTAAAAAACCCAAAATTAAAAGGTGTTTTTACAATTATTATAGAAGAAGATGCTAAGGTAGTGAATGAATGGATGATGTTTTCATTTTTGGCTACCGAGTTTGACGGTGAAAATCAAGATGAGTGTGAAGAAGGAATTCTTCGCTGGCATGCAATAGATGAAGTGAAAAATCTTCCTATGGCAGCAGGTGACTATCATATTATTGATTATTTACTAAAGGGTACAGAAATTTTACATGGTACCTTTGTCTATACACCGGATTTTGAATTATTAAGATATCGTTTAAATCCTAGTTAACCTAAATTATAGAAAGGGTTGAGTTAAATGCCTACAAGATCACATGTAAAAATGGTTATTATAACTGGAATGTCAGGTGCTGGAAAGACTGTCGTTGTTCAAGCTTTAGAAGATATCGGTTATTTCTGTGTTGATAATCTTCCTCCTGCTCTACTTCCAAAATTTGTAGAGCTATTAAAGGACCCGGATCACAATACAACAGATAAAGTTGCTCTTGTTATGGATTTAAGAGGAAGAGAATTTTTTGATCAGTTAGGGAATTCGTTAGATCAATTAATGTCTACTCCTTCAATCATCCCTCAAATTTTATTTTTAGATGCAACGAATGCTGCACTTGTTACTCGCTACAAAGAAACTCGTCGTTCACATCCACTTTCTCCAACGGGATCTCCATTAAAAGGAATTGAGATGGAACGTACTCTTTTAGCTGAAGTAAAAGGGCGTGCACAATTAATTTATGATACTTCAGATTTAAAACCTAAAATTTTACGAGAAAAAATAATTGAGCAATTTAGAGAAAATGAACAAGAAGGTTTTTCAGTAAATATTCAGTCATTCGGTTTTAAGTACGGAATACCGATTGATGCGGATTTAGTATTTGACGTACGATTTTTACCAAACCCATTTTATGTTGAATCAATGCGTCCTTTAACTGGCTTAGATGAAGAAGTTTCCTCTTATGTTCTTAAATTTAATGAGACAACCGAATTTATGCTGAAATTAATTGATTTAATTAGTTTTATGTTACCTCAATATAAAAGAGAAGGTAAACGACAACTAATCATTGCGATCGGATGTACGGGTGGACAGCATCGCTCTGTTACTTTAGCAGAGTATTTAGCTAACTACTATAAGGATCAATATGAAACGAATATTAGCCATCGGGATGTTGAAAAAAGGAGTCATAAGTAATGGTTAGTCAGCGTTCGAAAATAGTAATAATTGGAGGCGGAACGGGACTATCTGTTTTAGTTCGTGGGTTGAAAAAACATCCCGTTGATATTACCGCGATCGTTACAGTCGCAGATGATGGTGGTAGCTCTGGACGATTACGTGACGAGTTAAAAATTCCACCGCCTGGTGATGTACGAAATGTACTTGCCGCGTTATCAGATGTGGAACCGATGTTGGAAGAATTATTCCAGCATCGATTTGCAACATCTGGAGACCTTTCTGGACATTCTCTAGGTAATTTAATGCTAAGTGCAATGACTGCGATAACAGGTGATTTTTATCGCGCAATCATTGAAATGAGAAGGGTATTAAATGTAAGAGGGAAAGTTATACCAGCAGCTAATCAAAGTGTCGTATTAAAAGCTGAATTAGAAGACGGCACAATTGTTTCAGGGGAATCAAAAATTCCGTACTCTGGTAAGAAGATTAAAAGAGTATTTTTAGCACCAGGAAATGTTGAACCTTTAAAAGAGGCGCTTGATGAAATTAATCGTGCTGACTTAATTGTAATTGGACCAGGTAGTTTATATACGAGTATCCTTCCTAATCTATTAGTTACTAAAATTGGGAAGGCTGTTATAAATTCAAAAGCTAAAAAAGTATATGTATGTAATGTGATGACACAAGCGGGTGAAACTTTGCATTATACAGCTAGTGATCATGTAAAGGCTCTATACCAACATTTAGACTCAAGTTTTATCGATACAATTATTGTAAATGAAGGCACAATGCCTAAAAATATTTTAGAACTTTATAAGGAAGAACATGCTCAACAAGTAAAACTAGATATAAATGAGCTTACTTCTTTAAATCTAGAAATTGTTCATAAGTCGATCGTTAAATATGATGATAATGTGATTAGGCATGATACAGTAAAGTTAGCTGAAATTTTATGTGATCTAATCCCGACAAAAATAAAAGAATAATGAAAAAGTATATAGAGCTAGAAGGAGGGGGTGATTCAAATGTCCTTTGCATCAGAAACGAAAAAAGAATTAACAACGATTGAGATCAAAGATTGTTGTTCAAAATCCGAGCTATCCTCTTTAATTCGAATGAATGGTTCATTATCAATTGCGAATCGCCAATTTATTGTAGATGTAGTTACTGAAAATGCAGCAATTGCTAGAAGAATATATGTATTAATTAAACGTGTTTATGATGTGGGCGTTGAATTGCTCGTTCGTAAAAAAATGCGTCTTAAAAAGAACAATGTATATATTGTTCGAATAAAAGAAGAAGCGAAACATATTTTAAATGATCTTTATATAACTGGTGAAGGATTTACCTTTACGAATGAAATAGCGAAAGAGCTAATTGCGAAGAAATGTTGTAAACGCTCCTATTTAAGAGGTGCTTTTCTAGCTGGTGGTTCGGTAAATAATCCAGAGACATCTTCATATCATTTAGAAATTTTTTCACTATATAAAGAGCATACGGAAGAAATTTGTCGTCTAATGAATGAATTCGGATTAAATGCTAAAACACTAGAGAGACGTAAAGGTTATATTACGTACTTAAAGGAAGCAGAAAAAATTACTGAGTTTTTAAACGTTGTTGGTGCACATTCAGCCTTATTAAGGTTTGAAGATATCCGCATTGTAAGAGATATGAGAAACAGTGTTAATCGTCTAGTAAATTGTGAAACTGCGAACTTAAATAAAACGATCAGTGCAGCCTTCAGACAAATTGAAAATATACGTTATATCCAAAGCTCAGTTGGTTTAGATATATTACCGCCAAAGCTACGTGAAATTGCAGAACTTCGAGTAGCGTATGAGGATGTAACTTTAAAAGAGTTAGGTGAAATGGTATCTAGCGGCGCGATTAGTAAATCAGGAATCAATCATCGACTACGTAAAATTGATGAAATAGCTGATAAACTAAGAGCGGGAGAACCAATAAAAATAAAATAAAAGTTAAGAGGGAAGAAAAAATGATTGAGAAAAAAGGGAGAGTACTATTAGAAACTGGAATACAGGCTCGTCCAGCAGCACAATTTGTTCAAGTTGCTACGAGATTTCGTTCAGAAGTATTATTAGCTTACAAAGGTAAACAAGTAAACGTTAAGAGTATTATGGGTGTTATGAGTCTTGCAGTGCCACATGGAGAAGAAATAGTAATTACTGTTACTGGCGACGATGAAGTTGAAGCGATGGAAGCAGTAATGGACTTTATTGGAGAAGAAATTTGATGTAATTGGGCATTCACAAGTTGGATGTCCAATTTTTTTCTAAAAAAAAAAAACTAGCCGAAAAATTACGGCTAGTTTTTTATTATTATTTAATAGCTGCAGTATTAGAAATTACTTTATCAATTAATCCGTATTCTAATGCACGGTCTGCAGTCATAAAGTTATCACGCTCTGTATCACGCTCGATCGTATCTAATGGTTGACCAGTACGATCTGCAAGAATTTTGTTTAATTTATCACGTAAGAACAAGATTCGCTTAGCTGCAATTTCGATTTCAGTAGCTTGACCTTGAGCACCACCTAATGGTTGGTGAATCATAACTTCTGCATTTGGAAGAGCATATCTCTTTCCTTTTTCCCCAGCAGCTAATAAGAAAGCACCCATTGAAGCCGCCATACCAATACAAATTGTAGATACTTGAGGCTTAATAAAGTTCATCGTATCATAAATAGCCATACCAGCAGTAATACTTCCTCCTGGACTATTTATGTATAATGAAATATCCTTATCTGGATCTTCTGCTGCTAAAAATAAAAGTTGTGAAACGATCGAGTTAGCTACGTTATCATCGATTGCGCTACCTAACATGATGATGCGGTCTTTTAATAGACGAGAGTATATATCATACGCACGTTCACCACGACTTGTTTGTTCAATAACTGTAGGAATTAAATTCATTTTTTCTCCTCCTTGTTTAAAACAAATGAATGATTAATACAATAATACCTTTAAGGTCAAAAAAGGTCAAATAAAAGAGATGCTAATTTAATGTATTATTTAAACTAAAAAATATTGACCTTTTATAACATATCTATTTATCTAATACTTCAACATCATTAACGACTTTTCCTATTATTAAACGTAACTTTATGTAGTTTTTCTTTTGATAAGTTAAAAAACTAATAACTAATTGATTAAAGCATATTCTAGGCTTATGAAAAGAAAGTAGACATTCCAAGATGAGAACGAAAGAAAGGAAGAAGCAAACAATAAAAAAAGTCCCCTATTTACAGAGGACATCATAAAATTATATTTATTTTCGTACTCAAAAAAACCTAAATCATTGCGGTCAGAACATTCTAACGATATAATAAAACATAAGATTTTCTTATAAACTTGCGAATAAGCTACATAGCGAAACATCAGCGCACCAATCGAGCTGCTCCTATACTAACTTACTGAGATTGTGGCGACAAAAACAATATACATATTTACCTTTATATAATATGCGTTTGTAACTCAGTGGATAGAGCACGAATGAATATGCACCCATGAAACTACCTCGAGCGCACTTGCCAAGCCACTCCTTGCAATTACATACTAAGGCAAGGGTGGGACAGAGTAAACATATTTCTGGTGAAAAACCAATCGAGCCACTCTTTGCATTAACTTTCTGAGATTGGGGCGACAATACGATATTCTTATTTACCCTTTATACAATATGCGTTCGTAGCTCAGTGGATAGAGCACGAATGAATATGCACCCATGAAACTACCTCGAGCGCACTTGCCGAGCCACTCCTTGCAATTACATACTGAGGCAAGGGTGGGACAGAGTAAACATATTTCTGGTGAAAAACCAATCGAGCTGCTACTTGCTTAAGCTTACTGAGATTGGGGCGACTAAAACACTATACTTATTTACCCTTTAAAAAACATGCGTTCGTAGCTCAGTGGATAGAGCATCGGTTTCCGGTACCGTGTGTCGCAGGTTCGAATCCTGTCGAGCGCGCTAAAAAAAATATTCCGAGTGATAAGATCTGTTATCTAACAGAAATATCACTCGGTTTTTATTTTTCCTCTGTTAAACCCGGAATCTCAGCCCTAAATCCTACCTTTATCCTACAACTAAAGATGTACTTTAACTCCATCCAATGAAGAATGGGTTCCCTTTACTTAAAGTCATATATTTAAAGTAAATAAAAGGAGGTCATTTAAATGGATATGAATTCTTGGGTTTTTGAAGAAATGGCTAAATTCAATAAAGATGAAATGGAAAGAGAACTAAAGTTTAATGAAACTTATAATCTGTACTCAACATCTAAAAAGAAAAAATACTGCATCGACCTAAAAATCATCAAATTCTGTATCTAAACTAGAGGATGTTTAATAATATTTTAAATTTCCTAAAAAAAAGACTGAGTGATTTTATATTTATAAAATTTTTCGGTTCTTTTTGCTCCTTCTATTTTTTTCCTCTATCCTTTTTTCTAAATATATGATATATTACTCTTTGCGATGAGCTAATTTGAGTAAGACGAGAGATATGCGCAAGCTAAACGCGCGGATGTGGCCGCCCGGTCTCTCGCCTCAAACGCATCAAGACGTCTGCTGCGGCAGGCGTCTTTCTTTTTGTCCATTCCTTTGTGTATAATAGTACATATTAAAATTGAAGGGAATGTTTTTGTGTTAACGATTGCAGAATACACTGTAGAAGAAATAAAAGATCCATTTGGTATCATTGAAGGTGATCGATATGAGTTTATTCTTTATATCAATGTACCAGAGGATGATGAATTATTTAATGAAAAAGGTATATACATAAAAGCGCTGTTTGGAGTAAATGGTGACGAGTCGAAATTAATTAAATATGACTTGTATGAAGCTGAGTCAAATCAGTATTTAGATTTTGATTTGGAAGAAGATGAAGAAAAAGAAGTATTCGAATTTTGTAAAACTCATTTAACAGTTGAAGATTAATATTAATGTGTTATTGAATGACACACTTCAGCTTAGGAGATATCCTATTTTAGGTATTTCTCAACACACTACTGTGTAATTGTAAACACAGTACAAATTGTGCGTACACACTTATAAAACACTAATGTTTTGAATAAATGCTACGTTTTGAAAACCTTGATTTATCAAGGTTTTTTTGTTGTGTTTTTAAAAAGATAGAGTTTTTAGAATATTGGCACAGAATTTGCAATATTTAAATTGATTACACAACTTGTCCTTGTAACGCGTAATTCTTTTGTCATTATTTGTAAAAATGTAAGCGTTTCATCGATAAGGGAAATTGAGGAGGTGTAGGATGAATATCTTATTGGTATGTTCTGCAGGAATGTCGACTAGTCTATTAGTTACAAAAATGGAACAAGCAGCTAAGGCAAAAGGAATTCAGGCAACGATATGGGCTGTTGCTGGTGATGAGGCAAAAGAAAATTTAGTCAAAGCGGATGTATTACTACTTGGTCCGCAGGTTCGTTATTTAGTCTCAGAAATGAAGAAACTAGCTGAACCTAAAGGGATACCAGTAGATACGATTAATCCAGTGCATTATGGATTGATGAATGGTGAAGCTGTACTAGAAATGGCTTTAAATTTGAAAAAATAAAACGGGGAATTAAAAATCTAGAAAGAAAAGAAGGTGTATTTGAATGATGCGTTTTGCTGAGAAGTATATAATGCCTGCCGCAGCGAAGTTTGGTAATCAACGTCATTTGCTAGCGATCCGTGATGCGTTAATTGGAATGATTGCCATTACGATGATTGGAGCTTTTGCTGTACTTATTAATAACTTAGGTGGCGCAATCCACGGCTACGATAAAATGATGGAAACAGTCTTTGGTGCAAACTGGAAAACATTAGGCAGTGATATTTGGTGGGGAACATTTGCATTTATGACAGTATTTGCCGTAGTAGGGATCGCGCATAGATTAGCTCGTTCTTATGGTGATGAAGGTTTTGAAGCAATGCTTGTTGCATTAGCGTGTTACTTTGTACTTGTTCCACAATCATTAGCAGCAGTATCTGTTACGTTAAATGGTGGTAAGACAGCTACAGGTGGAACTTGGGGATTTATTAGTTGGAATTCCTTAAACTCAACGGCTTTATTTACAGGAATTATCGTTGCGATTATTGCAACTGAAATTTTTGTACGTTTAGCTAGAGTGAAACAATTAGTTATAAAATTACCAGATGGCGTTCCGCCTGCAGTATCAAAAGCATTTGCAAAGTTATTACCAGGTATGTTAACAATTTTTATCGTTGCATTAGTTGGCTTATTGTTCAGATTATACATTTCGGATGGCGTATTTTTTAATGATTGGTTAAATTCAGTTCTTGTAAAACCATTAACAGATGCAGCAGATTCATTAGGATTTGCAGTTGCGATTGCATTCTTTGTACATTTCTTCTGGGCGATTGGATTACATGGTCCAAATATTTTAGGGGGTATTACAACTCCTTTATTAACAACCCTAGGTAACCATAACGTCGATTTATATGCTAAAGGTGTGACAGATCTAGATAAGTATTCTGTCTTAGCAGGTCCATTCTTAGACGCATTCGTATATATGGGTGGATCGGGTACTACAATCGGTTTACTTATTGCAATGTTCTTAGTTAACCGTAAACGTCATAAACAGATGATTGCTTTAGGAACACCTCCAGGATTATTTAATATTAATGAACCAATTATTTTCGGTTTACCAATCGTGTTAAACCCAGTATGGTTAATACCATTTATCTGTACTCCAATTGTTTTAACCATTATTTCTTATTTAGCTGTTCAATCACATATTGTTTTCCCAGTTGTTTCTACAATCCCTTGGGTAACTCCACCAGTTATAGGTGGCTATTTAGCAACTGGTGGTCACTGGAGCGGTGCAGTTTTAGCGCTTGTTAATGTTGTGATTTCAATCGTTATTTACTTACCTTTCGTTGTAGTAGCAGAAAGAATGGAAGCTAGAAAGTCGACCGAAACGACAAGTAGTAATTCATTAAATGTATAATAGAATGTGAAGGAGATGAGTGAAAATGCCTACCGACACAAATAATGAACAAATTGCATTTCAACTTATATTACATTCCGGTAATGCTAAGAGTTTATTAATGGAAGCAATGTATAAAGCTCGTGATGGAGAGTTCGAGGAAGCTCGTGGGAAAGTAAACGAGGCGAATGCGGAACTTAGGCTGGCTCATCATTCACAAACTTCACTTATACAAAGTGAAGCAGGTGGGCAACAATACAAAATTAATATTCTTTTAGTACATGCACAGGATCATTTAATGAACACTCTTACAACAAGAGATTTAGTAGAGGAAATTATTTACTTGCATGAAAAAATTTCACTTTAATAATTGATAAAAAAAGTGGTGTAGATTAATTCTACATCACTTTTTTTCATAGATCACATAGAACAAAATGTATAATTTAAGTAAGAATCGTAAAAGTGTTTTAAAACACTACAATTTAATGTACATAAATCTCGACACACTAACAGGGTAACAACACACTAAAACAATTTAAGAAGATTGATGAACTATATTTAACACACTAGACGTTTTAAGTTCTTTTCCTTTTAAAGCAAAGAAAAAAGATTTATGACTATGATTCCTTATAGGACAAGGTTTTAAAGATTAAATTATATATTTTTCATTTAATCAGAAAAAGTTGGCACGCCATTTGCTATATAAAGAGTGTACAAAATAAATTAATTTGTAGTTGCTAGAACGATTTGTTTCTTACTTTCAAACAAATCTGTAAGCGCTATACTAATTCTAAAAATTGGAGGAATAACAATGAATATTTTATTAGCTTGTTCAGCGGGAATGTCTACTAGTTTACTAGTAACTAAAATGGAGGATGCAGCAAAAGTAAAAGGGATTGACGTAAAGATTTGGGCAGTTTCAGGTGATGCTGCAAAAGAAAATTTAGATAAAGCAGATGTTCTTTTATTAGGACCACAAGTACGTTATTTAGCTTCTGAAATGAAAAAAGTTGCCGAGCCAAAAGGGATACCAGTTGATGTAATCAATCCAGTACATTATGGGCTTATGAATGGTGAAGCTGTTTTAGAATTAGCACTTAGTTTAAAAAAATAGTCATGATTGTTGCATAAATTTTAAACAAAAGGGAGTCTTAAAAAATGATGAATTTTGTAGATAGATATATAATGCCAGCTGCAGCAAAGTTCGGTAACCAACGTCATTTATTAGCAATACGCGATGCGTTAATCGGTATGATTGCCATTACTATGGTCGGTTCATTTGCAGTTTTATTTAATAATTTAGGTGGAGCGATCAAAGGTTACGACAAAATGATGGAAGCTCTTTTTGGAGTGAACTGGAAGACATTAGGTGGAGACATTTGGTGGGGAACATTCGCATTTATGACTGTTTTTGCAGTTGTAGGGATTGCTTATAAATTAGCTCGTTCTTATGGTGATGAAGGATTTGAAGCAATGCTTGTCGCATTAGCGTCATATTTTGTACTAGTGCCACAATCATTAAATACTGTAACCGTTACATTAGAAAATGGAAAAACAGCTACTGGTAGTGTTTGGGGATTAGTGAACTCTACTTATACTAATTCAACTGCACTTTTTACCGGAATTATCGTTGCAATTATCGCAACTGAAATTTTTGTTCGTTTATCAAGAGTAAAGCAATTAGTTATTAAATTACCAGATGGTGTACCACCAGCAGTTTCAAAAGCATTTGCAAAGCTATTACCAGGTATGCTAACAATCTTTGTGATCGCGATTGTTGGATTGCTATTCAGATTATATTTATCAGATGGAGTATATTTTAATGATTGGTTAAGCTCAGTACTTGTTAAGCCATTAACGAATGCTGCAGACTCTTTACCGTTTGCAATCGGTATAGCATTCTTTATTCATTTCTTCTGGATGCTTGGCTTACATGGACCAAATATTCTAGGTGGAATAACGACACCATTATTTACAGCTTTAGGAAATGAAAATATTGATTTAGCAGCAAAAGGTGTTACAAAGTGGAGTGAATATAATGTAATGGCCGGCCAGTTCTTTGATGCATTTGTATTCTTAGGTGGATCAGGAGCTACGTTAGGGTTAATCATTTCAATGATATTAATAAATCGAAAACGAAATAAACAAATGATTGGATTAGGTGGGGCACCAGGTTTATTCCAAATTAATGAACCAGTTCTTTTCGGATTACCGATCGTGTTAAATCCAATGTGGTTAATTCCATTCATTGGTACACCAATTATTTTAACCGTTATTTCATATTTAGCGATTTCTTTAGGTATGGTTCACCCAGTAACTACGAATATTCCATGGGTAACACCACCAATTTTAGGTGGGTGGTTGATTACAGGGGGACATTGGACAGGTGCAGCCTTAGCAGCATTTAACTTAATTATCTCTGTAGTAATCTATTTACCTTTCGTTGCACTACAAAGACGAATGGAATCTAAAAAAATGAGAGAAGCAGCAAATAATCAAAGTGCTGCTATGTAATGCAGTTTGAGGAGGATACGAAATGAGTACTTTAACGACAATCGAGCAAACAGCATTCCAATTAATCTTACACGCAGGAAACGCAAAAAGCTCATTAATGGAAGCGATGCAGGCTGCTCGAGCGGGTAATTTAGAAGAAGCAAATAGTAAGATTGAAGAAGCAAAGGTAGAATTAAATCTTGCGCATCATGCACAAACTTCATTAATTCAAGGTGAAGCACGTGGAGAGAATGTTGAATTAAGTATCTTATTAATTCATGCTCAAGATCATTTAATGAATGCATTAACGATGAGAGATTTAGTAACAGAAATAATTTTCCTACATGAAAAATTAAATAAATAACAGAAAATAGAAAAGTAGTTTCCTAGAATGATCGAGCTACTTTTCTCCTATCATATAAAAGGAGTGAAGAAAATGAGAAACGGTATTAAAATAGCAACAATTGGTGGCGGTTCAAGTTATACTCCAGAATTAGTTGAAGGATTTATTAAACGTTATGATGAACTACCTGTAAGAGAGTTATGGCTAGTGGACATTGAAGAAGGTAGAGAGAAACTTGAAATCGTTGGAAACCTTGCGAAAAGAATGGTAGAAAAAGCAGGAGTACCAATGGAAATTCATTTAACTCTTGACCGACGTGCTGCTCTTAAAGATGCTGATTTTGTCACAACACAATTTCGTGTAGGCTTACTTGAGGCTCGTATGAAGGATGAGCGTATTCCATTAAAATATGGGGTAATTGGTCAAGAAACAAATGGTCCAGGTGGTCTGTTTAAAGCACTTCGTACAATTCCGGTTATTTTAGATATCGTCAAGGATATTGAAGAGCTTTGTCCAAATGCTTGGCTAGTAAACTTTACGAATCCTACAGGTATTTTAACAGAAGCGATTTTAAGATACACAAATTTCCGTAGAGTAGTCGGTTTATGTAATGTACCAATTCATATCCACATGAACATTGCAAAAGGTCTAGGGGTAGAAGCTGAGCGTGTGCATATTGATTTTATGGGATTAAATCATATGGTTTACGGAACGAAAGTATTGTTAGATGGTGAAGATGTAACAAGTCGTGTTGTAAGTGAGTTTGCACGCCCTGCTGAAAGTATGACGATGCAAAATATTAAGGCAATGGATTGGAATCCTGATTTTATTGAAGCACTTGGAGCGATTCCATGTCCGTATCATCGGTACTACTATCAAACGAAAGTAATGCTAGAGGAAGAGCTTGATGCAGCGAAAAAAGATGGTACACGTGCTGAGGTTGTAAAAAAATTAGAAGAATCATTATTCGAATTATATAAAGATCCTAATTTAAATATTAAGCCACCACAATTAGAAAAACGCGGCGGAGCTTATTATAGTGATGCTGCATGCCGATTAATTTCATCTCTATATAACAATAAAGGTGATATCCAACCTGTTAACACAATGAATAATGGTGCTATTGCATCAATTCCAGATGAATGTGCTGTTGAAGTAAGTGCCGTTATTACAAAAGATGGCCCAAAACCACTTACGATGGGTGACTTGCCGGTTGCAGTACGCGGTTTAGTTCAACAAATTAAATCATTCGAACGTGTCGCTGCTGAAGCTGGAGTAACCGGTGATTATAAAACAGCATTACTTGCTATGTGTATTAACCCACTAGTTGGATCTGATAATTTAGCAAAACAAATTCTAGATGAAATGTTAGAGGCTCACAAAGAGCATTTACCTCAATTCTTCAAAAACGAAAAAGTAGCAGCAAATTAACGATTAAAAAGAGGGATGTAGCTCGAATGAAAGAGTACATCCCTTTTTATCATACTAAAAGAAAAAGGGGAATGAATGATGACGAAGCTAATTGTAAATGCAGATGATTTCGGATATTCAAAAGGTGTAAATTATGGCATTATTGAAGCTCACTTGAATGGAATAGTGAATTCCGCGACTATGATGATGAATATGTATGCTGTGGAGCATGGAATTGAATTAGCAAAATTACATCCTACTTTAGGATTAGGTGTACATCTTGTATTAACTGCGGGCAAACCTTTATTAGCGGATCTACAAACAATCGTTGATCAAAATGGGGATTTCCTTAAAAATAGTTATTGGTATGACAATCCAGTTATTAATGTTGAAGAAGTTGAAAAGGAATGGGATGCTCAAATTCAAAAGTTTCTTTCTTATGGATTGAATCCTTCACATCTAGATAGTCATCACCATGTACACATGATCCCAATTCTACACCCAGTAATTGCAAAACTATCTCAAAAATATGATCTTCCAGTCCGTATTTCTCCAAAAAGTCAAATAGACGGAATCACGCCTTTTACGGATCAATTGTTAATCGATTTTTATGGTAGTGATATTCCAATAAACTATTTTGAGACAATAGAAGACAGATTAAATAATAGTATCGAGTCAGTAGAGGTTATGGTACATCCTGCGTTTGTAGATAATCATTTAAAAAATGGTACATCTTATTGCTTTGAGAGATTAACAGAACTAGATATCTTAACGAACTCAAAACTTCCTGAGGGAGTAGAGTTAGTAAAGTATTAATATAGAGTAAAAAGCCAGTTTCTTCAACGAAGTAACTGGCTTTTTACTTATTTTATATAAAAGTCTTCATCTAACCTGCTTATATCATTTCTAGAATAAAATTCCATTAAGTAACATATTTCATCATCAGGTATGATAATGTCACAAGCATCCTCAATTTGTTGCAATATTTTTTTTATTTTTAAATATAGCATATAGTCACTATTTATTTTATCTTCTTTATCTTTAAATGGGATTAGAGGCTGTGAGTTTTGAATTCGATCAATCATGCAACTCATATGAATTACAATTCCCATTAGATCCTCGTTTTTGAAAAATTTATCTGTCTGAACTTGTATATCATTTAAGGCACGTCTAATTACACTAATTACTTTTTTAGCATCCTTTAAAGAAATAGTCTCTTGTAATGTTTCAGCCATTTTTAAATACGTTTCTTCATAAGTTATCAATTCTTGTATTGTCTTTGTAGCCTTCATATTTAATACATCTTGTAAATGAAACGTATTAAATGGAACATTTATATCAAAATTCGAAACAATACAAACGATACTTCGTTCTTTAGATATATCATTTAACATTTTTTGTAATTCGTCTTTATTTAAAAGGCTAATTGGTACGATTTCTAGCATCTCTTTATCATAGACCAAGTTATTCGCTAGTATATTTTTAATGGCTATTGCACTTCCCTGACCAGTCAGACATGCAGTTAAAATCACAGAACGATTAAATTCAGGTTGTTTCGTTTTATTCGCATGAGAGTTGATGAAGAAAGTAGTTAAGTTTCGCACGTCCTGATAAAGCTCGTCTAAATTATAACCTAGTGTCGCTTTTCTAGAAGCTTCGATTACATGTGCAGTACTTACCATTTGAATTAAGCGTACAGGAATTGAAAATTCGGCTTCAATTATGTCGCCGATATAAGATAGTGACCCCATATCGATACAAAGTAGAATTCCATTTAATTTACCTAAAGATTTAATATAATCTTTTACTCGAATTAAAAAATCTTGTGGTGGTTCACTTAATGGCATATCGATTCCAATAACTTCCTCGTTTTCTAACAGTTCATTTGTTACATTTGCCATTTCTCTAGCAATTCCATTACCGTGAGCTAATACAATTACTTTTACATTGGAACTAGTCACTTTATAATCTTCGTTTCCATATACAAAAAACATCGTTATAAATGCTACTTCATCAAATGGGATTGAAACATTTGAAAAATCTTCAATCATTTTTACACATTCAATTGAAACGGAAAACTCTTTCTTATATTGATCTCGGATTTGCGTTATATTTGGATGATAAATTTTCTTGTTTGACTGTATACGTTGTAATAGCGTTTGTATGTGTAGGCTAAGTGCAACAAGTATTTTTTCATTAAATCTCTTACTTAATTTTTCTTCTGCTAGTTTTAGTACCTTTTCACTTAGTGTAACGATTTCAGGCTTAATTATTTTTTGGACGTTTTCTTTACTAGATAGTTTGCGATTAATAGAAGTTAAATAATGCGTAAAATAACTTTCAATATCGTTTTCCATTAGTAAGGATAACTCGTCCTGAGCAACGCCACGTTGTTTCAGTTCTTCATATTTCGTATCAATTCGGTCATAAATTGTATCTGCAGAATGATCCAATTGTTGGTTACTAGTAATACCCTTTGTTGGTGAAAATTCAAAATGCTCGTTTAACAGTGTGACTGCATGCTTTACTTTTTTTTCAATGAATAAGCCTTCCTTCACATACCAGTTCAAATCAGTGCTATAAATACGTATTTTGTCATGTTTATGAGTAATAAAATCTGCATAAGCCTTCGCGCAAGCTAATTGGATGTCGGCTTTAAGTTGTCCGATATTGTTTTGACAAGGATAAAATAGAAAAGAGCGAATAGTATTTGCACTTACAACGATCTCTTTTCCAAGACGAACACTTTCTTCCGTGAAAAATCGTTTAATCAATGTCAATCTCTCTTCGTATGTTCGATCACGAAGAGCTGGCAATGTTATGACCATAGGAATCCGGCGCGTAAATGTAGATAATAAAGTGGACCCGGGATCCTCTGTTGTTGCTGAAATGATTAAAACATTCGATGTTCGCTCATTTTCTGTCTCTCCTAGTCTTCTATACAACTTATAATCAATGAACGTAAATAACATTTCTTGACCTTCAGGAGTAAGACGATGAACCTCATCTAAAAATAGTATTCCATTATTTGCTTTCTCAAGTAGACCTTTTTGTTCTGTTGCACCTGTATAAGCACCTTTTCTTACACCAAAAAGCTGACCTAATAATAGTTGTGGATTATTTGCATAGTCTGCGCAATTAAAAATAATGAATGGAGAATCCTTTTCTAAAACATTCGTACGAATTGCGTAATCGTGCATTCTTTTAGCAAAAGCAGATTTACCAACACCAGTCTCACCGAGTATTAATGTGTGCATACCATTTGGAGGATAGAGAATAGCTGATCTTGCTTTTTCGATGGCAGGTCTTAAACTAATATTTTCCTCATAAAAATATTCATATTTATATTCTGAACTTGCTATCTTAATTTGAGATTTATTCGTTTGTTGTAAAGTATGAGATAGAAGCTTAAATACGACCGGTCTAGAATTTGTTTTAATTAATAATTCTTCTTTAACTAATTTATTTAAATCACTGCTAACGTTTGCTCTATCTAAACCGAGCTTTTGAGCAATCTCATTAGCAGTAAAACCTTGCTCCTTACTTTGAAGAAAAACTTCATATATCTGATTTTTTCTGTTCATAATGGCCCACCCATAATAAAGAGTTGTATACTTTTACTATACAGGAAAAAGTAAACGTTTTCACTATATTTAAATTAGTGTAACAATTCGTCAAGTACTATGAAAAAGTTAAATATCGAGTAAAATAGTAATAAGGGAGTGAAGTAGTATGGAAATGAATTTAATGCAAAAACAATCATTGAAACTTGCAATGACTCAGGAACTACGACAAGCCATTACAATGCTTCAATTTAATGCCCAAGAGCTAACTGATTTTTTATTTGAGCAATCATTAGAAAATCCCTTAATTGAGGTCGAAACTCCTTATAACGATTACACTTCTTCAAAAGTCAAACAACAAACTACTTCCAGCGGACAAGGAATGGAGTTATATACTCGAAGAACAGAAACATTACAAGAAGAACTTGTTAGTCAGTTAAATGAGTTGAAAATTGATAATGAGGAATATAAAATTATTAAATATTTAATTTATAACTTAGATAAAAATGGTTTTTTGATGGAATCAGATGAAGAACTTATACACGAATTAAATATTTCTTTCGTTCAGTTACAAATCTGCATTGAAATACTTCAACGTTTTGAACCCTCAGGAGTTGGAGCAAGATCCGTTAAAGAGTGCTTATTGATTCAACTAAATGGCCTTGAAGTTGATACAACAATTGCAAAACAGGTCATTAAAGATTATTTTGATCTATTTGTTAATAAAAACTGGAAAGAAATTGCTAAGAAACTTAAGATTAGCTTACCTGATTTACAAAGGGAAATTGACTTAATTTTAACCCTTCAGCCAAGACCAGGTTTAAATTATTTCCAAGACCAAGTAAATTATGTAGCTCCTGATTTAACAGTCGAAAAAATAGGCGGGGAATTTGTTGTACTGATTAATGATAAAATTATGCCGCGTTTAAAGGTACTTAATGAATACTCTTCAATTTTAAATGGTCAACATGAGAAGGAAGTTTCAGTTTATTTAAAGGATAAAAATACTCAAGTTAACTGGTTAATGAAGAGTTTGGAAGAACGAAAATCAACGATGTTAGCAGTAATGAATTGTATTCTTCGTAAGCAAATTGGTTTTTTTGAAAAAGGTCCTGCAAATTTAAAAACCCTTACTTTAAAAGAGATAGCGGAAGAACTTTCATTACATGAATCGACAATAAGTCGTACTTGTAAAAATAAATATGTACAGACACCGTTTGGTTTATTTGAAATGAAGAAATTTTTCCATCAAGGTGTAAGTGTAGATGGTGAGGAGCTTGCGTCAACGAGTGTTCAGGTATTCATCAAGCAGCTAGTAGATGGAGAAAACAAAGAAAAACCATTTTCGGATCAGAAGCTAGTTGAATTATTAGCTGAAAAACATGGAGTGGAAATCTCTAGAAGAACAGTAGCTAAATATAGGGATATACTTAGAATTCCTGGTTCATCAAAACGAAAGCGCTTTAGTTAAAAAGGAGAATTGGATGTCGGTTAAGTTAACTTTATTTACAAAAGAAAATTGTGGATTATGCGAAGAAGCAAAAGATGCAATTCGTTTGGTTCAATCGGAATATGAAATCGAAGTAAATGAAATTGATATTTATTCTGATGACGCATTATTAGAGGAATATCAACTAATGATCCCTGTTATTCAAATTGATGGGGAAACCGTTGCGTACGGAAAAATTCATAAGATTGACATATTAAATGCCATAAATGGGTAGTTATCAGTTGAAAGAAATGAATGACCCTGTTACAATGTAAATGTAGCAGGGTTATTTCACTTCTGGAGGAGTAAATCTTGTTCGAAAAAACAACGTTGAAAAACGCTGTAATTTTTTTAAAACAAGTGGGACATAATATGTCATAGTGGGACACATTTAGACCCGAGTGAATACTCTGTGAAAGAGGAGATGAAAATGAACCATATTTTAAAGCTACAACAAAAATTATTACCTGATCTAATACCTGTTATCCAAAAGAGATTTCAAATCCTACAATATATACGAATTATGCAGCCGATCGGTCGAAGGAATTTGTCTGCTAGCGTAGGATTAACAGAAAGAGTACTTAGATCAGAAGTTGCTTTATTAAAAGAGCAAAGGCTGATTAATGTCGCATCTTCTGGCATGACATTAACGGATGAAGGACTAAGCTTACTTCTAGATCTAGAAGAACCAATGCGTGAACTATTCGGTTTGAAAAATATCGAAGACTTGCTTAAGGATATGTTTAATCTGAAGGAAGTAATCGTTGTTTCAGGCGATAGTGACGATCTGGACTGGGTAAAAAAGGAGATGGGTCGAGCGGCTGTTGGCTGTATAAACCAAAGGCTAGAAACAAATAATATTGTTGCTGTTACTGGTGGTTCCACTTTAGCTGCCGTGGCTGAAATGATGAATGATGACTCTAAAGATCTAAATACCTTATTTGTACCAGCACGAGGCGGTTTAGGTGAAGAAGTAAGAAATCAAGCAAATACGATTTGTGCAAAAATGGCTGAAATGGCAAAAGGTAATTATCGATTACTTCACTTGCCAGATGAACTTAGTGAAGAAGCCTATCTAACTATGATGGAAGAACCAAGAGTAAAAGAGGTTCTAAATTTAATTCGATCTTCTTCAATTGTCGTACACGGCATTGGAGATGCATTTACGATGGCAAAACGAAGACAATCTTCATCAGAACAGTTAGAAATCTTAACTGAATCTGAAGCTGTAGGAGAGGCATTTGGATATTACTTTAATGAAAATGGTGAAGTTGTTTACAGAGTAAGAACAATCGGTTTACAACTGAATGAATTGGAGAATATACCTTATGTACTGGGAGTAGCTGGAGGATCTTCTAAAGCAAAAGCAATGGCTTCTTTCTTAAAGAAAGGTCATGTAAACATCCTCGTCACAGACGAAGGAGCAGCAAAAGAGTTAATTAAAGGATGTACCCTTTAAAATAAAAAAAGCTTCTACCTATTAAAAGGAGGAAATTAAAAATGGCAACTAAAATTGGTATTAATGGATTTGGACGTATCGGACGTATGGTTTTCCGCGCAGCTTTAAACAACCCAAACGTAGAGGTTGTAGCAATTAATGACTTAACAGATGCTAAAACTTTAGCTCACTTATTAAAATATGATTCAGTTCACGGTTCAGTAAACGCTGATGTAACAGTTAATGGCGATTCAATCGTTGTAAACGGAAGCGAAATTAAAGTAATTGCTGAGCGTGACCCAGCAGTTTTACCTTGGAGCGATTACGGAGTAGAAGTTGTAGTAGAATCTACTGGTCGTTTCACAGATAAAAAAGATGCTGAAAAACACTTAGGTGGATCAGTTAAAAAAGTAATCATCTCTGCACCAGCTTCTAATGAAGATATCACGATCGTAATGGGTGTAAATGATGACAAATACGATGCAGCTAGCCACAATGTAATTTCTAATGCTTCTTGTACAACTAACTGTTTAGCTCCATTTGCTAAAGTATTAGACGAAAAATTCGGTATCAAACGTGGTATGATGACAACTGTTCACTCTTACACAAATGACCAACAAATTCTAGATTTACCACACAAAGATTTACGTCGTGCACGTGCTGCTGCAATGAGCATGATCCCAACAACAACAGGTGCTGCTAAAGCAGTTTCATTAGTATTACCTCAATTAAAAGGTAAATTAAACGGTGGTGCTGTACGTGTACCAACTGCTAACGTATCTTTAGTTGACTTAGTAGTAGAATTAAATACTGAAGTTACTGCTGAAGAAGTAAATGCTGCATTCAAAGCTGCTTCTGAAGGTGAATTAAAAGGTATCTTAGGATATTCTGAAGAGCCATTAGTATCAATCGACTATAACGGTTGCACAAACTCTTCTACAATCGATGCATTATCTACAATGACTATGGAAGGCAACATGGTTAAAATCCTTTCTTGGTACGATAATGAAACTGGTTACTCAACTCGTGTAGTTGACTTAGTAGCTCACATCGCTTCTAAAGGTCTATAATTTTAATAAAAATTAATATGAGGGCGAGGGGAATTTCCTCCCCTCTTTTGTTTGATAAAAATCCTCTTTTGTCACTAATCCAACACAATATTAAAAAATACTCTAGAAATAAATTCCAATTGATGTACATAATCTGTTAAAATTGCGGTGACAATATCACAGAATAGATACGACTTTGCATGAGACGGATCGACCAGTGGAATTGAACATGGATGAATAAAAACAGTACTGGAGGCACCTACTATGAACAAAAAGTCATTACATGACATTGATGTAAAAGGGAAACGCGTATTTTGCCGTGTAGATTTTAACGTACCAATGGCAAATGGTGAAGTAACAGATGATACTCGTATTCGTGCTGCTCTTCCTACGATTCAGTATTTAATAGAAAACGGAGCAAAAGTTATTTTAGCATCTCACTTAGGACGTCCAAAAGGACAAGTAAATGAAGACATGCGTTTAAATCCTGTTGCTACACGTTTAAGTGAAAAATTAGGTAAAAACGTTATTAAAGCTGATGAAGCATACGGACCTAAAGTTCAAGAAGAAATTAGCAAAATGAACGAAGGCGATGTTTTATTATTAGAAAACGTTCGTTTCTACCCAGGCGAAGAGAAAAATGATGAAGCTCTAGCAAAAGAATTTGCTTCTTTAGCTGATGTATATGTAAATGATGCTTTTGGCGCTGCTCACCGTGCACATGCTACAACAGCTGGTATTGCTAAACATATCCCAGCTGTTGCAGGTTTCTTAATGGAAAAAGAAATTAATGTTTTAGGTAAAGCACTTTCTAATCCAGAGCGCCCATTTACAGCTATTATCGGTGGAGCGAAAGTTCGAGATAAAATTGGCGTAATTGAAAACTTATTAGAAAAAGTAGATAACTTAATTATTGGTGGCGGACTAGCTTATACTTTCTTAAAAGCTAAAGGCTATGAAATTGGTAAATCTCTTTTAGAAGAAGATAAAATTGATTTAGCAAATGAATTTATGCAAAAAGCAGAAGCTAAAGGTGTTAAATTCTATATGCCAATTGATGCAATTGTTGCTGACAAATTCGGTGAAGATGCTAATACTAGGGAAGTTGATATTGATAGCATTCCTGCAGATTGGGAAGCTCTTGATATTGGACCAAAAACAACTGCTCTTTATGCAGATGTCATTAAAAGCTCTAAATTAGTCATTTGGAATGGACCTATGGGTGTATTTGAAATCGATAAATTTGCACAGGGAACTAAAGGTGTAGCACAAGCATTAGCAGATTCTGATGCATACTCAATTATCGGTGGTGGAGATTCAGCTGCTGCTGCTGAAAAATTCGGCCTAGCAGATAAAATGAGCCATATTTCTACTGGTGGCGGTGCTTCATTAGAATTTATGGAAGGTAAAGAACTACCTGGAGTTGCATTATTAAACGATAAATAAGTCTTATAGCTTTACAATATTTAGTAATTGAAATAGAGTAAGATTTTATGTCTTACCAATTGTTAGGAAGGTGTTTCTCATGCGTAAACCAATTATCGCAGGTAACTGGAAAATGAATAAGACGCTTAACGAAGCGATGACATTCGTTGAGGAAGTAAAAAATAGCATTCCATCATCTGATAAAGTAGATTCAGCAGTTTGTGCTCCTGCATTATTTATTGCACCTATGTTATACGGCGTAAAAGGAACTGAATTAAAAATTGGTTCTCAAAATGTAAGTAATCAAGATAGTGGAGCTTATACTGGAGAAATTAGTCCAGTAGCACTTAAAGATTTAGGTGTAACTTATGCTATTATCGGACATTCAGAACGTCGTGAATATTATGGCGAAACAGATGAGTTTATTAATAGTAAAACAAAAAAAGCTTTCGAACATGGTCTTACACCAATTCTTTGCTGTGGCGAAACGCTTGAAGAACGTGAAGGCGGTAAATTTGAGGAAGTTATTCGTACTCAATTAACAGCTGATCTTGCAGGTCTTACTGATGAGCAAGTAAAGAATTTAGTAATTGCATATGAACCGATTTGGGCAATTGGAACAGGGAAATCTGCTACAGAAAAGGATGCACAAGATTCATGTAAATTTGTTCGTGATGTTGTAACAAGTCTTTACG
The DNA here is from genome assembly GCF_004138285.1 of Gottfriedia acidiceleris. GTDB lineage: Bacteria > Bacillota > Bacilli > Bacillales > Bacillaceae_G > Gottfriedia > Gottfriedia acidiceleris_A. The sequence goes on from NZ_SCFN01000005.1 coordinate 475,307, forward strand.
ATGAAACTGTTGCAGAATCTGTACGTGTACAATATGGCGGCAGTGTAAAACCTGAAAACATTAAAGAATATATGGCTCAACCTGATATTGACGGTGCGTTAGTAGGTGGAGCAAGTTTAGAACCAGCTTCTTTCCTTGCATTATTGGAGGCTGTTAAGTAATGAGTAAACAACCAGTAGCGTTAATTATCCTAGATGGATTTGGTTTGCGCGATGAAACATTTGGAAATGCTGTTGCACAAGCGAAGAAACCAAATTATGATAGATATTGGAATAAATATCCTCACGCACAATTAACTGCTAGCGGTGAAGCAGTAGGTCTACCTGAAGGACAAATGGGTAATTCTGAAGTTGGTCATTTGAATATCGGAGCTGGGCGAATTGTTTATCAAAGCTTAACGCGTGTAAATAAGGCAATTCGTGAAGGCGAATTCGAAAAAAATGATACATTCATCGATGCAATTAAAAGTGCAAAAGAAAAAGATAAAGCATTACATATTTTCGGTCTACTGTCTGATGGCGGTATTCACAGCCATATTAATCACATGTTTGCTTTATTAAAATTAGCTGCCGAAGAAGGTATGAAAAAGGTATATGTACATGCTTTCCTTGATGGACGAGATGTTGGTCCAACTACAGCTAAAAAATATATCGATCAAACAGAAGCAAAGTTTAAAGAATATGGTGTCGGAGAATTTGCAACAATTTCTGGCCGTTATTATTCCATGGACCGTGACAAACGTTGGGATCGTGTAGAAAAATGCTATTGTGCAATGGTATATGGAGAAGGGCCAACTTATACAAGTCCGTACGAATTAATTGAAGATTCGTATGCGAACGGTATCCATGATGAATTCGTTTTACCTTCTGTAATGGTAAAAGAAGATGGAACTCCAGTTGCAACAATAAGTGATGAAGATTCAATCATCTTCTACAACTTCCGACCTGACCGTGCAATTCAAATTTCAAATGTATTTACAAACGATGATTTCCGTGACTTTGATCGTGGAAGTAAGTTCCCGAAAAATGTTCATTTCGTTTGCTTAACTCATTTTAGTGAAACAGTTCAAGGTTATGTTGCATTTAAACCAACAAACTTAGATAACACTTTAGGTGAAGTTCTGTCTCAAAATAACTTAAAACAATTACGAATTGCTGAAACGGAAAAGTATCCACACGTTACATTTTTCTTTAGTGGAGGCCGTGAAGCAGAGTTCCCAGGTGAAGAACGTATTTTAATTAACTCGCCAAAAGTTGCGACTTACGATTTGAAACCGGAAATGAGTGCTTATGAAGTAAAAGATGCATTACTTAAAGAGATTGCTGCAGACAAGCATGATGTAATCATCTTAAACTTTGCAAATCCAGATATGGTAGGACATTCAGGAAAACTTGAGCCGACAATTAAAGCAATTGAAGCAGTTGATGAATGTTTAGGAGAAGTAGTTGATGCAATTCTTGCTAAGGGCGGAAAAGCAATCATTACTGCTGACCATGGAAATGCTGATGAGGAAATTACACCTGAAGGTGAACCTATGACTGCTCACACGACTAACCCTGTACCAGTTATTCTTACTGAAGAAGGTATTACGTTACGTGAAGATGGTATTTTAGGTGATTTAGCTCCAACTGTTCTTGCTTTATTAAAAGTAGAACAACCAAAAGAAATGACTGGTAAATCGCTTATTAAATAAGTGAACAGTTAATATAAAAGTTATTAATTATGCGTATAACGCAACAAAAGGAGAGATTTTATTATGTCAATGATTATTGATGTTTATGCTCGCGAAGTATTAGATTCTCGTGGTAACCCTACTGTTGAAGTAGAAGTCTATACAGAAGATGGTGGCTTTGGCCGTGCACTTGTACCAAGTGGTGCTTCAACTGGTGAATATGAAGCTGTTGAATTACGTGATGGAGACAAATCTCGTTACCTTGGTAAAGGTGTTGAGAAAGCTGTAGCTAACGTTAATGATATTTTAGCTGAAGAAATCGTTGGATTCGAAGTAACTGATCAAGTTTCAATCGACCGTCGTATGATTGAGCTAGATGGTACTGAAAACAAAGGTAAATTAGGTGCTAACGCAATCCTAGGTGTATCTATGGCAGTAGCTCGTGCAGCAGCTGATGAATTAGGTTTACCATTATACCAATACCTTGGTGGATTTAATGCGAAACAATTACCAGTTCCAATGATGAACATCATCAACGGTGGTTCTCATGCTGATAATAACGTAGACTTCCAAGAATTCATGATCTTACCTGTAGGTGCTGATAGCTTTAAAGAAGCAATTCGTATGGGTACTGAAATTTTCCACAACCTTAAAGCTGTATTACATGACAAAGGTTTAAACACAGCTGTAGGTGACGAAGGTGGATTCGCTCCAAACCTTGGTTCAAACCGTGAAGCTTTAGAAGTAATCATGGAAGCAATTGATAAAGCTGGTTATAAAGCTGGAGAGCAAGTATTCTTAGGAATGGACGTTGCTTCTTCTGAATTCTTTAACAAAGAAACTGGTAAATACGATCTTGCAGGTGAAGGACGCACTGGTGTATCTTCAGCTGAAATGGTTGATTTCTACGAGCAACTTTGCAATGATTTCCCAATCCTTTCAATTGAAGATGGTTTAGATGAAAATGACTGGGATGGTCACAAATTATTAACAGAACGTTTAGGTAGCCGAGTACAATTAGTAGGTGACGATTTATTCGTTACAAACACTAAAAAATTAGCTGAAGGTATTGAAAAAGGTATCGCAAACTCAATTCTTATCAAAGTTAACCAAATCGGTACATTAACTGAAACTTTCGATGCAATCGAAATGGCTAAACGTGCAGGTTACACAGCAGTAGTTTCTCACCGTTCTGGTGAAACTGAAGATAGCACAATCGCTGATATCGCAGTTGCTACAAATGCTGGTCAAATTAAAACAGGTTCTGCTTCTCGTACAGACCGTATCGCTAAATACAACCAATTATTACGTATTCAAGACGAGTTAGGCGAAAGCGCAGTATACCAAGGATTAAAATCTTTCTACAACTTAAGAAAATAATTTAATCAAAACTAAGTGCATTAACAAAAAAACATAATCCATTATAGACACGTTAAAAGAGAAGGATCGTCACCTTCTCTTTTTTTATTTGAATTTAGCAAATTCCTTTGAGGTTTTGCAGTTCCTGTCCTTTAAATTGGACTAATAATTCAGAAAAAAGTATAAACTAAATAAGGGATTGATTATTAAAGAATTTTAATGCTAAAATAAGAATATATGTTCTTGGGAACGTTAGTTCTTGTGTAATGATAGTTATACTGAAATCAGAGTAAATTAAAAATAAGAGAGGGGAACAAATGTCTACAACTACTTCAACAGCTTCAAATCCTTCAATGGCTTCTTTGTTAAAAAATCCTTTTATCCAAACAATTCTTACAGCAGGTTTGTTTATTCAAATTGGAATTTGGGTTCGGAATTTTGCAATATTATTATTTGTTGTGGAAAAGACAAATGGTGATGCTACGGCCGTATCACTTATTTCAGTTGCTGAATTTGCGCCGATTTTTATTTTTTCTTTTATCGGTGGAACTTTTGCCGATCGTTGGAAGCCAAAGCGTACAATGATTTGGTGCGATCTTTTAAGTGCAGTATCTATATTTGTAATACTGCTTGCTCTATTATATGGAACTTGGAAGTTTATATTTTTTGCTACACTTGTTTCAGCAATCTTGTCCCAGTTTTCTCAGCCTTCCAATATGAAATTATTTAAAGTTCATGTACCAGGAGAGCAAATGCAAGCAGGTATGTCTATATTTCAAACGATGATGGCAGTGTTTATGATTTTAGGTCCAGTATTAGGTACATTCGTATTCCAACAAGCTGGAATGCATGTTTCGATGGGAATTGTAGGTATTGCTTTTCTTATGTCAGCTTTAGTATTAACAAGGTTACCTAAAGATCAAGAAGAAGAAAAGGCAGAACATACAACATCATTATGGGAAGAGATGAAGTTAGGATTCCGATACGTTTGGTCTCGAAAAATTCTTGTTTATTTAGGTGGAGTATTTGCAGCAGCAGGATTAGGTATAGGCCTTATTCATCCTCTAGCTATTTTTTTAGTAACTGAACGACTAGGATTAGATAAGGAATATTTACAATGGATATTCGCTGCAAATGGAGCCGCTATGATTATTGGTGGTGGCCTAATCATGGTAATTTCTAATAAGTTAGCTCCGCATGTTTTATTATTAATCGGTATGGCGGTCAATGCGATTGGAATATTTGTAATTGGTTGGTCTGAGATGTTCTGGCTAACGCTTGTTGCTGAATTCTTTATCGGACTATTTATGCCTGCATTGCATATAGGTATTAATACTATTATTCTAAAAAATACTGATGAAAAGTTTGTAGGTAGGGTAAACGGTATATTAACCCCATTATTTATGGGGGCTATGGTCATTACGATGAGCTTGGCAGGAGTTTTAAAGGAGCAATTTTCATTGTTCTCTATTTATCAATTTTCCGCTTTATTGTTTATCATTGGAATACTTATTATGGTACCAATGTTTAAGATTATGAAAAATGTAGTAGTCGAAGCAAAGTCATAAAAATTTAATAGTAAAATGTTACCTGGTTATTTTTAATAATCAGGTTTTTTATTTGTTGTCATTTAACTGATATAGATTTATTTTTAAGGATTTAAAAATTTCTAAAAAGAGAAGGTTGTTGACCTTCTCTTTAAAACTGTTTATCGTCTTTTAGTAAATTACTATCTTATGAGGATTTTAGAAATTTTGGCGACTTTCTCATGATGTTCCTTTTCTACATAATAATCATATAATTCTTTAGCATATTTGTTTATAAAAAAGGTATGCTCATTTAGCTGGAAAAAGGGTAAGGCATCTTTTTCTATGAAGTTATAATACTGTTCAAGATTATTCTCTATACGGAAGATCAGAAGCTTGTATATTAATTGATAAAAGTGATTTTTCAACTTTTTTGATAGTAGAATCCCTTCTTGAGCCTTTTTAAGAATCACGTTTTTTCGTTGTAGCTTTCCTTCCAAACTGCTTTCCACACAATTATAGAGGCGATTCATATATGTGATAGAAGACTTATTCGACAGACAAAGTGCTTCTTTATAGTACTTATGTGCATTTACATAATCTTTTCTTTTAAAATATTCAAAGCCCAAATTGTTTAAGAGCACTCCTTTTCGATCATGTGCATTTAGTAATTCGCTATGATAAATTAGATTCTGATAAGATTCCGTCAACTCTTCTAAATCAAAATGCATATCGTTGCCAATCTGTAAAAGCATCATAGACTCCGTTGCGATTGCCATGATAGAGTTATTCGTTTCTCTGAAGTATCGAAGCGCTTTTTCTGCGCAAGCATAAGCCATTATTTTAGAATCGATACAGTGATATGCTAGTGCTAAGTCATAATGATATTCTAGATTGCCATACTCATCCTTACTGATTTTACGCAAGATTTTAATAGCTCTTTGGTGATTTTCGTTCTTTGAGGTAATGCAATTGCATATATAATAAATGCCCCATACATGATACAGTAAGTTTTTTTCGAAAGGGCTAAGAGTCGGATATTCTTTTTGGACATGCTGTAAAATGGTAAATGTTTTTTCAAAATCTTCCTTTAGAATAAAGTACCTTGCCTGAAGTAGCTTATATAAGGCAGCATATTTGGAAAAAACAATCGTCGGGATTTTTTCCAGTTCGTTATTGGTTTCCTCTATTTCTTTCATCTTTCTCATAATAATCGCCTTATGCCAACGATGAAGGTGATTTTCCATATTCTCAAGGCGGCCGATTTCCTCTTGTATATCTATTTGCAAGCGTTCTGATAGTAATTCGATAATCTCCGAAGAACAGGCAGTTTGACCTCGCTCAATTTTACTAACGTAAGAGAGAGTGCAAATGCCTTTTCCTAATTGATCCTGCGTAAGTCCGGCTTTTTGCCGATAAAATTTGATGATTTCTCCCTCTAACATTTAACCCGCTCCTTGTGTCCTAAGTAATCTGTGTTACATCTTTTAGAGCGTTTTTTACTAAAAAGATATAACAATTACGTTAAAAGGTAAGTGAAAAACTTGTTTGTGCTTAATTTGTCTGAATGTATACGAACCAATTATTAAAGATTGTTCGGATCAATCATCAATTACAGGGCTGCTCGTAATTGACGTTTATCTATTTGTTTTTTTATAAATCATAATCTAATTATTTCGAATTACAATACAAAAAACAATTGGGTTAATCTAGAACGTCTATTAAAGGATTTTCATTTCAAAGGTCTTTTTTTTTGTTATTTTTTTAATGAAATGACCCAATTGTATTTTATGAAAATGATCATTCCTGTAACTAAATTGCTAAGTTGAGGTTAAACTGTAGAGGGAATTTTGTCATTAGATGAATCGAAAGTAGGATAAAGCTGATTAAAAAAAAGCAAAGGAAACTAAAAAGAGTGATCCTGTAGAAGATAGGAGAGAACATTTACAAAAATGGAAAGCCATGACGAAAAAGAATTCGTTCATGGCTATAATAAATATTAAACTATTTAATTTACTCCTACGGATGTGTATGCGTCCATTACAGCCTTTGTTTGAGTTGATGGTACGCCATTTTTATCTGGATACAAGTCACGTGAAGCTTGAATAGCAGCTTCGCGCATTTCTTTAAATCCAGAAGATGCTGTTAAGTATTTTGTTAAAGCACGGTAATAGATTTTTTCTACAGTAGCTCTACCTAATTTAGTGATTGTATATCCGTTATTTGTACCACCATTAGCTATTAAGTAAGCTGCTTTGTTGTTAATACCGCTATTTATATGAACGCCACCATTATCTAAATCACCAAGGTAACGGTCTTGGTATGTATCAGGATAATGACCTGATGGCATATATTTCGTACTTGTTTTCTTAGAAGCAGGGTCACTCATAGAGCGAAGTCCTCCGTCATTAGGAATGTTAGGAGTAGTTATATCTTCTCCTAGTTCCCATTCTGTCACTCCTGTAGTGTATTGTTGAGTGAATTCACCGAAGATATCAGCTAATGACTCATTTAAGGCTCCAGATTCACCTTGATAAGTTAAGTTTGCCGTATGTTCGACAACACCATGTGTCATCTCATGACCAGTTACGTCTAATCCACCAGACATTGAACCATATTGAATCCCATCACCATCTCCGTAAAGCATTTCTACACCATTCCAAGCGGCATTATTCCATTTTGCACCAACGTGAACCGAACTGATTAACGCCATACCTTTGTCATCTAAGCTATTACGTTTGTGTATGTTTTGATAGTATTTGCTCACTTTATCAGAGTTTATGTGTGCTGAAACAGCAGCAGGATTAAGGAACATGTTATCAGCCCTGTTTGTTGTCACTTCCCATCCTGTAAATCCCAAAAGACCTGAGGCGATGTTGAAAAGCAATTCATCCGTACGATGTGCGTCAAAAGTAGCAATTGGAACAACAGTAGGTGCAGCACTAGAACCAGTTACAGAACCACCATATAAATAGCTTGTACCTGTTTTAAGATCCTTACCAACAGGGAAAGTTTGCATTTTTCCATGTGCATCCAACCCTTTTGCCATTACTGGTGATAGCGACGCTGGATCTGCTAAGTTATCAATAGCATCAAAGTTATTAATAATTTCTCCACTTGTAGCATCTACAAAGTAATGAAAGTATCCTGGTGCTGGAACAGAAGTTGAAGCCTTAACTAAATACGCTAAGTAATACTTCCCATTATATGGATAGATCGTTAATTGCGCATCGATTTTGTCATAATTATTTACTGTACCGATTTCCTCTTCAATACCCTCTTTAGCAGTTGCAACAGCATCTTCCTCGGAAATAGTCGCTTCTGTTGGAATAACTGAACGAGCTAACTTTTGTGTGACATTACCAAATGATGCATAAACATTGTTATTTGCGTCAAGAGCGACAGCTTGTCCCGATCCATAGATTGGAATTCCTTTGTACTGTTCAACTGTTCTTACATGGTAAGTATTAGTCTCGTTGTCAGCTTGTTCGCTTACAATCTTGAATTGTTCCCATGCAGATCCCGATTTCATTAGATCTACTACTTTTGAATTAAGGTATGTCTTTACAACCTCTTCCTTACTTAATGCTTGATTAACTGTTGCTGCACTTGCTTTTACATTTACAAATGAAGGCAAAGTTGTTAACCCTCCTCCAAAAGCCACCGTTAAAGCCATTAAAGCTGGAATTGCCGCTTTTTTACTCATTCTTTTCTGTTGTTTCTTTTTCAAAAATCTCACTCCTTATGTGAAAGTAATGTTGAAACAATTTAAATTATTGGGAAAATTCACAATAAAATCAATCGTTTTTAAGAAACTTCAATTTGAGATAATTTTGGCCAGTTATTTAAGCTTTTTTTAAAGTTTCGAGCAAAATCATCAAAATTCTACACCGTTTTTTAAGGAAAATATCTCGATATCAATTTACTGATAATTCGGTAATAATGAATGCAAATAGATTTGTTTTGAAGAGGGGAATAAAAATGAGGAGAGCATTTCATAAAGTCATCCTGTTTCCTTGTTTATGCTGCATGTCCTTTTATGTAGGGTCTCAAATAGTAGGAGAAACGGAAGCGTTATTTTCAAGTCAACTTTCTCCAAAACCTATTACAGTAGCCGCAGCATTTGTTTTTCCAGCAACCATCGAAGAGTTGGATAAGCGAGCAGAGGATCTTGAAAATCAGATGCAAGGAAATTATGAATCGATTATGGCAAATACACCAGACCAATCATTACGAAAATTGCGTATCAGACTAACCGAAATCACTACGATTGAACATAAATTATACCAACAATCGAATAGTTTACAGCTTGTGTATGATGAAATGTCTTCTTATGACAATAGGTTGCAGGACCAAAAAATGACAGGAAATCAAACATTCGGTTACGTGCGTGAAGGATTTCAGAAAGTAGATCGCATTATAAAAGAGGTGCAAGATGAGATTGACTTTCAAAAAATAGCCGACATTCGTTCTTCTATTACGTTGCAAATAAAGGACTTAGAAGAAAAGGAAAAAGGCTCTAGAGATCATCTACAAGACACTGATAAAACCGAGATTCCAGCAAACAATCAAGTAGCAGAAAAGAACTCAAATATGGAAAAGCAGGTGACAGAAATTGATAAAGAAAATATTGCGAATAGTAAGTAGTCTAGCGGGAAGTATTTTCCTAGTTTTTGTATGTATATTAGCATTTGTTGTCCTTTCTTCCAGAATAGCTGGAGGAGAACCGACGATTTTAGGATACCAAATCAAAGTAGTTTTATCTGGATCGATGGAACCAACATTCCAAACAGGATCTATCATTTCTATTAAGTTACGAAACAACCATTCTACTTATCAAAAAGGAGACGTTATTACATTTCACAAAGAAAAAGAGTTAATTACTCATAGAATTATTGACATACACAAAGTGAGTGGAAAAGTCCTGTATAAAACAAAAGGTGATCATAATAATGCCCCTGATTTATGGGAGGTTTCAAAAGAGGATATAGTTGGTCAGTATACGGGCTTTACGATCCCATATATAGGCTATGCAATGGATTTTACTAAATCCAAAGAGGCGGGTGCTCTTTTATTAATTGTCCCTGGTATACTACTGCTCATTTCTGCAATGCGTTCAATCATTGGTGCAAAAAAAGAGCTTGAAGTAGAAAAAGCGTAATTATACTGGTTAAATCTCGTGTGTATCCTTACCAAATACGCACGAGTTTAATATATTTTTTTACATAATAGAGGAGGATTTTAAAATGGGATTTACACAAAAGATTACAAAAGGAGTTATGACTGCGGCGCTAGGGATGTCATTAATCGGTGGAGGAACATTTGCATATTTTAATGACGCAGTTGATACACAAAATACATTTGCAGCGGGTACATTAGATTTAGGGATGAATCCTAATGCGGTAGTTAACATCAGCGATATCAAACCAGGTGACCAAATCTATCGTGAATTTACACTGGAAAACAATGGTACATTACAGATTGGTAAGGTCTTACTAGATACAAAATATACTGTTGAGGATGTCAAATCAGATAATAAAGAAGACTTAGCGAAAAATATTAAAGTGACAATTATGTACAACACAAGTAGTGCGACGAACACAGTTGTTGAAACAACACTGTATGACCTTCAAAACCAACAACCAGATATTACTGCAATAGATACTGGGCTTGGATATACTAAACAGGACGGCATTGTTCCTGGAGATAAAGAAAAAATCTTCGTATTATTTGAGTTTATTGATAATGGAGAAAACCAAAATGAATTCCAAGGTGATAAGCTACTGGTAAATTGGAAATTTAATGCACAGACAGAAGGTTCAACTTACCATGATGATACAGACTCAGATAGCAATTAAGAGTCAGGGTTAAGGGAAAAGGAAATTTAAAAAAGACCCACAAGGAAATACTTGTGGGTACTTTTAGTTTATATGGATTTTTGTGATAGGCTCTTTGTTTTATATATTTAATCAATTATTTCTGAAGTTTTTGTATTAATAATAGCCAGTTAACCTAGTCTATTTATTCCTTCTCGTCCTTCTAGCAAATCCAAATGCGACAATGAGTGCTCCAATTGAGTCTGCGATTATATCTGTCATTGTATCAAAATTACCACCGCCTTGAGTATTAGTTCCGAAAAATTGGTCGCTACTGAATTCCCAAATTTCCCATATGGCTCCACAAAATACTCCAAATGAAAAAACAAATAGAAAAATGAATCCGGCGGACATTTCACTCCGATACTGTTTGGTTGTCAATTTTCCCATTAAATCATTTGCTAAAAACGCGACTAGCGTGCCACTTAGAAAATGTAAAAACGTATCCCACCAGCCTAAACTATAAAATCTAAGCATTGAACCAAGACATAGGGACCCTATTAAAAAAGCAAAATAAGAGATAATAAATGAAAATGCAAATCGAATTTTAAAAAACTTATCTAATATGAGTGGCACGAGTGCACAAGCGAAGCCACCTAGTGCGATTGGATATCGATAAGAATCGTCCCTCATGAAAAAAATGACGAATAGGACAAGCATTACAATTGCAAAGACAATGCTTAAGATTGTTTGTATGCCTCTTTTCATTTCGAATCCCCCATTCATTCTGTTTTTATCTCTATTCAAACCTCAATACAAAACATGATTAGTTTAAAATCCTAAAAATGAGCTTAACTTTGACATAAAAGGTTCAACAAATGAACCTATAGAATAAGGAAATTTGGTTTAGTATTGAATTATGGATATGAGTGGCAATTAGTTGGGAGGATAATTATGAACTTTTTCGCATACTTAAAAGATTTTTTTTGGTATACTATTAAAACATATTTACTTCCATTTATTATTGTTATTGCTTCAATAGTAATTGTTTTTTGGAGATTATTAGGTGATGAATTTACATTTAAATACATACGATTAGAAATAATCTATTTCATTTGTTTTTTCTTATTAGTATCTTTTACAACATATGAGATGAAGGGGCATAAAAATGAATAATTGGGAAGGATTAATTTCGGCGAAGGATCGAACAAAAATCTATTTGCGAAAATATATTCCTGCTGAACCAATTGCTGTAATTCAAATTGTACATGGAATGGCAGAACATGGTGGGGCTTATGAAAAATTTATTGAATATTTAGTTCATAATCAGTTTGCAGTCTTTATACATGATCAAAGAGGTCACGGGAAAACAGCTGCGCTTGAAGATGATTTAGGTTTTTTTGGTGAAGAAATCGGCTGGGATGAAGTTGCTAAAGATATCATTTTTATAAGTAAGATGATTAGAAAAGAATTAAAAGATATCCCTTTAATTCTATTTGGACATAGTATGGGGTCTTATTTAAGCAGACGAGTAGTTCAATTAAATGGAGGACTATACGATGGTCTAATTATTTCAGGAACCGGATGCGATCCAGGAATACTAAGAAAATTAGGCGTCTTTATTTCAAGTGCTGAGGCATTTTTGATTGGTGCTAATAAGAGAAGTAAAATTTTAGACTTCTTAACTTTTGGGAACTTCAATAATCATTTTAAGTTTCCTAAAACAAAATATGATTGGTTAACAAGAGATGAAGCTGAGATTGATCGCTATATAAAAGATCCATTTTGTGGTTTTATTTGTTCTTCAAGTTATTATCGTGAACTGTTGAAAGGGATCGGTATTATACATCGTAAAGAGGAAATAAAGAAGACACCAACTTCAATGCCAATTTATATTTTTTCTGGAGATAAAGATCCAGTTGGTCAAAATGGTAACGGTGTAAAGAAGGTTTATGGGTTATATAAAGATATTGGATGTACAAATGTAAAGTTGAAATTATATGAAGAAGGTCGCCATGAGATGCTTCATGAAACCAATAAAGATGAAGTTTATCAAGATGTAAAAACTTGGATAGAAGAAACGATCTTAAAACATTAAATAAGTGTTGTACTCTCATATTGAAGTATAGTATTCTTCATAGTAGAATAGGAAGTAACAGTATTTTACTGTGGAGGTGAAGAAATGCATACGTTTTTATCTGTACTTTTAATTATTGTTTCAGTACTTATGATTGTTTTAGTTCTACTTCAATCTAGTAAAAGTAACGGTCTATCAGGTGCGATATCTGGTGGTGCTGAGCAACTGTTTGGCAAGCAAAAAGCTCGTGGTTTTGAACTAGTTTTACAACGAATAACAGTTGTTGTAGCAGTTTTATTCTTCATTCTATCGATTGCTGTAACATATTTTAAACTGTAATAAACAAGCTGCCTACAGGGGTGGCTTTTTTATTTTGTTAAAATTGTAATAAATAGGACATCATTTTTGATATCTATTTATACTGTAGTTAAGAGTAGAAAATAAGGTAATTTAAGTAATAGTTGGAAATATGTTCAATAATTAATATAGAGATGTTGATTAGGATTAAAAAAAATACAGCCAAGTTTTGGCTGTATTTTAGTATGTAGATAAAAGTTTAAAAACTTAACCCTTCATTGCAGCCCATTCTTCTTTACTTGGACCGTACATTCCAGGAATAGCTAATCCTGCTTGTCTCATTAATACAGTCATTTGGCCACGGTGATGCGTTTGGTGTGAAATTGCCATACGTAGTAATGCATAAATAGGCATTTCAAGGAATCCAAAAGCGTTAATAATTTGATTTAAATCTTTTTCTTTCCATTCTTTTTGTGCTGCTTCAATCATTGCTTTACTAGCTTCTGCGTATTTTTCAGTAATTTCCTTCGCAGTTGCAGGCATTTCTTCCTTGCTCATAGATGCTTCGAATTGTAAACCAGATTGTGAAATGATCGCTTTAATTGCTGTAGTTATATGCCAAGCTAATTCTCCTAAAGAACTAAAATCTTCACCAATTGATTGATCAAGTGATTCATCAGTCATAGCATTTAGTAATTTGATCGTGTTTTCTTCTTCCATTTTCCATTCAGTAATAAATTCTTCAACATTATTAAACATAACGTATCCTCCTCTTGTTGGTTAAATTACCAACATTATTATTACCACACCTTTTATTAAATCATAACAAGTTAATTAAAAAAACTGTTTATTGGTAAATCTTTGCAATGAAAGGTAAAATAAAAGAATCTTTACGTAAAATTAGTTAAATCTTATTATTGATAAATTAAAATTGAGAAATGAGAAGATGACAATTAATTATTTAAATGAATGAAATCATTTAAAGGTATTATAAAAGTAACGAAAGAAAAATGGATAGAAAAGTTTTGGAGTGAGTATATATGAGAGTAACAATGCCGAAGCCATTTACATTTGAAGGTGGAGATCGAGCAGTTTTATTATTACATGGATTTACAGGACATTCTGCGGATGTTCGTATGCTTGGCCGTTTTTTAGAAAAACAAGGTTATACTTGTCATGCACCACATTATAAAGGACATGGTGTACCACCAGATGAGCTTGTTCATACTGGACCAGAGGACTGGTGGAAGGATGTAATGGAAGCTTATCAATATCTAAAGGATAAAGGACATCAAAAAATTGCAGCGGTAGGTCTATCTTTAGGAGGAGTATTTGCATTAAAGCTAGGTTATACTGTTCCATTGAATGGTATTGTCACAATGTGTTCGCCAATGTACATAAAAAGTGAAGAAATTATGTATGAAGGTGTCCTAGCTTATACAAGAGAGTTTAAGAAACGTGAAGGGAAATCTCCTGAACAAATTGAAGTAGAAATGGAAGAGTTTAAAAAAACTCCGATGAATACATTAAAAGCTCTTCAAGGTTTAATTAAAGAAGTGCGTGAAAATGTTGATACAGTGTATGCACCAACATTTGTCGTACAATCTACTGTAGACGAGATGATTAATACAAACAGCGCAAATATTATTTATAATGAAGTACAATCTGATCAGAAAAAATTAAAGTGGTACGAAAATTCAACGCATGTTATTACGCTTGGACAAGAAAAAGACATGTTACATGAAGATGTGCTAACATTTCTTAATGAATTGGAATGGTAGAATGAAATCTTTCTGGACAAACTTAAATTATATACCCTTTAGCAATTAGAAAAAGGAGGGAAAAGTATGAATCAACAATGGAAAGAAAAATTATTGGAATTGATGAAAAGAGAAGATTATAAGCCTTTAAATATACAAGGGATTGAAGAGGCTATGGAGTTGACTGATGCAAGTGACTTTCGAGAAGTAGTAAAAACGCTCGTTATTTTAGAAGATGAGGGGTATATTGTACGTTCTCGAAATAATAAATACAGTTTACCTGATCAATCTAATTTAGTTAGAGGTAAATTAACCGGCCATGCTAAAGGCTTTGCGTTTGTCATTCCAGAAGAAGCAGGGGCAGAAGATGTATTTATTTCACCGTCAGATTTAAATGGCGCTTTACATGGAGACATCGTTTTAGCTCGTATTACAAAAGAAAAAAGTGATGCACGTAGAGAAGGTACAATTGTAAAAATTGTTGAACGTGGTCAAACGAAAATGGTAGGTACATACCAAGCTCAGAAAAGTTTCGGATTCGTTATTCCTGATGATAAGCGATTCGGAAGTGATATTTTTATAACAAAGAGTAATTCTCAAGGTGCAGTGGAAGGTCATAAAGTTGTTGTAGAACTTACTCAGTTTCCTGAGAATGGTAAAAATGCAGAGGGTATTGTCGTTCAAGTACTAGGACATAAAAATGATCCTGGTGTTGATATTCTATCGGTTATTCATAAGTTTGATTTACCTCAAGAATTCCCTAAGGAAGTAATGGATCAAGCGAATGCTGTACCAGATGAGATTGATGAATCAGCAATTGGCACTCGTCGCGACTTACGTGACGAACAAATTGTAACGATAGATGGAGCTGATGCGAAGGACTTAGATGATGCCGTTACAGTAACAGCGCTTGAAAATGGTCATTACAAGTTAGGGGTACATATTGCAGACGTTTCATACTATGTCACAGATAGCTCACCAATTGATCAAGAAGCACATGATCGTGGAACAAGTATTTATTTAGTTGACCGAGTTATTCCGATGATTCCGCATCGTTTATCTAATGGAATTTGTTCATTAAATCCAAAAGTAAACCGATTTACACTTTCATGTGAAATGGAAATTGACCAAAAAGGTGAAGTTGTTAAGCATGAAATCTTTGAAAGTATTATTAAAACAACTGAACGAATGACATATAGCGATGTAAATAAAATATTAGATGAGCAAGATGTTGAATTACGTGAACGTTACGAACCGTTAGTCCCAATGTTTGAGGAAATGGCTCAATTAGCGAAAATTTTACGTAATCGACGAATGACTCGTGGAGCAATCGATTTTGATTTTAAAGAATCAAAAGTATTAGTTGATGAAGATGGTCATCCAACTGATGTCGTCATTCGCGAGCGTTCAACTGCAGAAAAACTAATTGAAGAATTTATGCTTGTAGCGAATGAAACTGTTGCTGAGCATTTTCACTGGCTAAATGTACCGTTCATGTATCGCGTACATGAGGATCCAAAAGAAGAAAAATTACAACGATTCTTTGAATTTATTGCATCATTTGGCTATACAGTAAAAGGCGCTGGAAATGAAATTCACCCGAGAGCGTTGCAACAAGTTCTAGATATGGTTCATGGGCAACCAGAGGAGACAGTAATTTCAACAGTTATGCTTCGTTCGATGAAACAAGCGAAATATGAGGCTGATAATCTTGGCCACTTTGGATTGGCAGCGGAGTATTATACTCATTTCACATCTCCAATACGTCGTTATCCGGATTTAATTGTCCATCGATTAATTCGTAAATATTTAATCGAAGGAAAAATGGATAATGAGACAAAACGTGAGTGGGATGATAAATTACCTGCAATCGCAGAGCATGCATCCAATATGGAGCGTCGCTCAGTTGAAGCAGAAAGAGAAACTGATGATTTGAAAAAAGCAGAGTACATGCTTGATAAAATTGGTGAAGAGTATGAAGGTATTATTAGCTCTGTAACAAATTTCGGTATGTTTATTGAACTGCCAAATACGATTGAAGGATTAGTTCGAGTTGCTGATTTATCAGATGACTACTATAACTATGACGAGCGTACGTACGCAATGATTGGTGAAAGAACAGGGAAAATCTTCAGAATCGGTGATGAGGTATCAGTTCGAGTAGTTAATGTTAATAAAGAAGAACGAGCAATCGATTTTGAAATTGTTGGTATGAAATCGAACAAACCTCGTAGAAGCGGCGATAGAGGGCCGGTTAATCTTGGCGGTGGCTCTGGTGGCGGCAGAGGAAGAGGTGGACGCGGAAGAGGTTCTTCAGATCGAAATGGAGACAGCTCTCGCAGTGGCCGTTCTCGTGGAAGACGTGGCGATAGTTCACCTCGAAATGAAGAGAAAGATAGCGGACGTGGTGGTAAATCATCGAGAAATAAACGCGATGATCGTTTTAATCCAACGAAAAGTAAAAGTAAAAGCAAAAAGAACAAGCCTTTTTACGAAAAAGTAGCTAAAGGTAATAAAAAACGATAGTAAATAAAAAAGCAGTGGACAAAATTGTCCACTGCTTTATGTATACAAACATATTTTATGGTAAAATAAGTAAAGATAGAGAGGTGTTATTTATGCCAAAAGGTGAAGGGAAAGTAATTGCTCAAAATAAAAAAGCGTATCATGATTACTTTATCGAAGAAACGTATGAAACAGGTATCGTATTACAAGGTACTGAAATAAAATCATTACGTGCTGGAAAAGCTAATCTAAAGGATTCATTTGCTCGTGTTCAAGGTGGAGAAGTATGGCTTCATAATATGCATATTAGTCCATATGAGCAAGGTAATCGCTACAATCACGAACCATTACGTACTCGAAAATTATTGCTACATAATAGAGAAATCGTAAAGTTAATCGGTTATACAAAGGAAACAGGCTATACTTTAGTACCTTTAAAAATCTATTTGAAAAATGGCTATGCTAAGCTATTACTTGGATTAGGTAAAGGTAAGAAACAATACGATAAACGTGATGATTTAAAGAAAAAAGAAGCAAAACGTGAAGTAGAGCGTGCATTTAGAGATCGTCAACGAATCTAATTGGATAATTGTAGAAGCATTGGAATTCTGTTTTTCTTTTAGAAACAATTGTTAATTGCAACTTGTGTTGGATATGCTATAATAAGTTTGTAAGTTAATCAGCAACATAAATTGCACGATGTGCAGATTTTATAGATTATGAAGCCTTTGCTTTATGCTTCGTAAGTCACTCATAGCGAACATATCTGAATAAGTTATGTGAGCATTTTATATGGGGACGTTACGGATTCGACAGGGGTAGTTCGAGCTTAAGTCGCGAGTCGAGGGGTCGGCCTCGTTAAAACGCAAAAGCCAATAACTGGCAAAAACAACAATTTCTCTTTAGCTGCTTAATTGCACTAAAGGCTCCTCCTATGTATCGCCCATGTGCATAGCTTAGAGGGGTTCACTCATTAGTGGGCTACGCCGGACCTCACCGTCTGAGGGGAAAGGAAGAGATTAACCAGACTAGCTATCAGGAAGCCTGTCATTGGGCCAAATGGTATGCGAAATTCTAATACAGTGACTACGCTCGTAGAAGCTTAAGTGCCGATATTCTTGGACGTGGGTTCGACTCCCACCGTCTCCACCAATACATATTGTTTGGTGGTTTTTTTATGCTTAAAATTATGAGAAATTATACCTCTTAAAACGTTAATTTATTAATGTTTTAAGAGGTTTTTTTATTTTAGGAATTAATGCTGGTTATTATAGTCAGAAAATCAAAATGGATAATTGTTGAAGCTTTGGAAACCAATCTAATGTTTTAGAAACAATTGTTAATAGTAACTTCAGATGGATATGCTATAATAAGTTTGTAAGTTAATCAGCAACATAAATTGCACGATGTGCAGATTTTATAGATTATGAAGCCGTTGCTTTATGCTTCGTATGTCACTCATAGCGAACATATCTGAATAAGTTATGTGAGCATTTTATATGGGGACGTTACGGATTCGACAGGGGTAGTTCGAGCTTAAGTTGCGAGTCGAGGGGTCGGCCTCGTTAAAACGCAAAAGCCAATAACTGGCAAAAACAACAATTTCTCTTTAGCTGCTTAATTGCACTAAAGGCTCCTCCTATGTATCGCCCATGTGCATAGCTTAGAGGGGTTCACTTATTAGTGGGCTACGCCGGATCTCGCAGTCTGAGGGGAAGGGAAGAGATTAATCAGACTAGCTATCAGGAAGCCTGTCATTGGGCCAAATGGTATGCGAAATTCTAATATAGTGACTACGCTCGTAGAAGCTTAAGTGCCGATATTCTTGGACGTGGGTTCGACTCCCACCGTCTCCACCAATACATACTGTTTGGTGGTTTTTTTTTATACTAAAATAATAATTCGTAAACCTCTTGAAACTTTGATTTATAAAAGTTTTAAGAGGTTTTCTTTTTTTCCTCCAATAAATCTGTTTTTACTAGTCCTGTTTATCTCTTAGAAGCGAGGATGTAGAATGACTAATATTATAGAAAAGAAAGTTAAAACTAGCGTTTCGGTTAAACTCATGAGAAATTTCTTACAGTTTTAAAAAGGTATTTAGTTATGTCGTTTATGTATGAAAGACATTAAATTCATTTAGGAAAATATTGTATTCTAAAATAATGAAATGAATTTAATTATAAAAATGCTAAAATTCCCCCAAATTTGAATGTTTTGTATTCATTTTTTTAAAACCAAAGTATTTAACTGTTATGTTAAGTTGATGGAACTAAAAAAATGGCATAAAACGACAATTCAAAGCATTAAAACAGTAAAATACCTTTTTTTTGTAGCAAAACCTATTGTTTTTTTTCGTCAAACGACGACAAAATATCGCAAATTCCCCCAATACATAGCTACCTTTTAGTGGAGTATTATTAAGTGGAAGATTAGTATTTGAATATTGTAAATACTTAAATACTTAATCAAAGTTGACTTAAAATGGGGGGAAAACCATGAAAAAGAGACAAAAGAAACGAACATTTTCGGCTGTTGCATTAAGTAGTGCAATGTTACTAAATGTCTTATTACCGCAAAGCGTAATTCTTGCACATGCGGAGTCGAATGTCGATCAAAAAAGCTCAAAAAGCTCATCTGATGGAAAATTTTCAGCAGATGAAGTGAATCGCATTTTGGCTGGATTGACACCAGAACAAAAGGCTAACATAAATAAGCTCACTGGAGCAGACAATGCCAAAAAAATTCGTGTCGATCAGAAAGATTTGAATAGTCCTGAAAAAAATATTAAAGTACTAGTTCAATTTAAAGAAGATCCAGCTAAGATCCAAATCATAAAGCAATCGTTGGCTAAAGGCGGAGCAACTGTAAATAGTCAAGCTTTTGCAAACGAATATTCTGACGCACAAAATAAGGTCAAAGATTCTCATGCCAAATTTAAGAGCTTTGTAAATGCACAGCCTAAAACGCAAATAGTTGGCGGGAAAACTGTTAAAACGGGTATTAGTATAACGAGAGAATATACAGAAGCATTTAATGGAGTTGCTTTATCACTACCTGCAAAATTAGTTGAAAAAATTGCAGAAAATCCAGAAGTTGCTTCTATTTGGTCTCAAGTAGAATATACGGTTGCTGAAGGAAGTGCTCCACAAGCTCAAGAGGCAAGTGGATCTGTAGGCAAGCCAACATCAGCGCTTTCCTACTTAGGATTAGATAAACTTCAAGCTGAAGGTAATACAGGTATTATTAAATCGGGTCCTCGAAAAGGCCAAAAAATTAAGGTTGGTGTACTCGATACTGGTATTGATTACAATCACCCTGATTTGAAGGCTGTCTATAAAGGAGGACATGACCTTGTAAATAATGTAGGCGTTGATGAAAATGGAAATGTAAAATATGTTGATGACCATGATCCAATGGAAACAACTTATGATGATTGGGTAGCTGATAGGGAGCAACCGGATGTAATTTCTGGTCCACCTCCTGCAGATTACAAGCAGTATATTACATCTCATGGAACGCACGTTTCAGGGACAATTGCTGCAAATACGACAAATAATAACGATGTCTATTCAGCGAATGGAGTAGCGCCAGATGTAGACCTTTATGGATACCGTGTATTAGGACCAGGTGGCCATGGTACATCAGACTCGGTATTAAACGGTATTGATCTAGCTGTTAAGGACCATATGGATGTTATCAATCTTTCTCTTGGTGCAAATGTTAACGACCCAATGTATCCAACTAGTATTGCGATTAACAATGCTACTTTAGCGGGTGTTGTTTGTGATGTTGCAGCGGGTAACGCTGGTCCAGGTACAGCAACTGTCGGTTCACCAGGAACTTCTGCACTAGCGATAACGGTTGGTGCAAGTACGATTCCAGGTGAGATTCCTTCGATGACACTAAAGAACGGATCAGCTTCATACAAAGCTCGATTATTTGGTAAAAACTTCGCACAAGCAGACGACGCGTTTAAAGGTAAAACATTTCCAATTGTTGATGTTGGCTTAGGGAGTGCGGCAGATTACAATGGGTTAAATATGTCTGGTAAAATTGCGCTTGTGAAGCGTGGCGGTGAGTTTTTACAAACAAAAATGGCCAATGCACATAAAGCCGGCGTAGCAGGTATGATCATTTGGAACAATAATGCCGATGAAGAGAACCAAGGATTTATTAATAGCTTCTTAGGCGTTAGCATGGATAATGTGTATTCCATTTCATTGACTCAAGCAGAGGGACAAGCTCTTTCTGATGCGATTTACAAGGATCCTAAATCAGCAACAATTACGTTCCCAGATACACTGGATGCGCCAATCGCAAAGAAAGGTGACGAGTTGGCAGGCTTTAGCTCAACAGGACCAGTAAAAGATTGGACAATCAAGCCAGATGTTGTAGCGCCTGGTGTTGACATTTCGTCGACTGTTCCATATGACCTTTGGGAACCACAATCAGATGTAAGTGTAGACCAAAGAGATTATAAGTATTCTTATGAATTAATGTCAGGTACTTCAATGGCAACGCCTCATGTTGCAGGTATTTCAGCATTGATTTTAGCTGCAAATCCAGAATATACTCCGGCAGATGTCAAGTCGGCATTAATGAATACAGCTAAAGATATAAATACAGATTCAAAAACTTATAGCGTATACCAAGTCGGTGCTGGACGTGTTGATCCTGCACGCGCAATTAATGAGGATGTAAAAATCCAAGTTTTAGATAAGGCATATGCTGTTAATTCAGATTCGATGCTAACTCAAGTTGATAACCTTACAGGAAGCATGTTCTTTGGCTTTAAAGGTAGAGGAGAAGGATCAACGAACGGATCTGATGATGTGATTTCATCAAAAGATTTTAACGTAACGAACAAAGGAACAAACGGTAAAACATTTAACGTAAGTACAGAGTTCATTTCAACAAAATTTGCTGAATCGAATAAAGTAGGTCCTGGCACAGGAAATGATGTCAAAATCGCATTTTCTACTGGTGGGTCAAACGTGACATCTATTAAAGTTGATGGTGGTAGTACCGTAAAAGCAACAGCAAAAATTACAGTACCATCAAATGCATTGGATGGCACTTATGAGGGATATATTAACCTTGTAAATGCGGCGGACTCATCGGAGTCTTATCGAGTTCCGTTCACGATTGCCGTAGCTGAGAAAGGCATTGATTCGTTTAAAGTGACGACGAAGGCAATGACACCGAATAGCCTAACGACTTACAACTTATCGGTGAATAATGCAATGAAAGACTTCTATATGGTCTTAAAAGATAAGGACGGAAATTATTTAGGGTTGACGAACTCTCTAGTGGATGCAAGCGAGATTACTCCAGGAGTCCAATACAACAGTCGAATCACACTCTACCTGGGGCAATATCTTCCATTTACGAAGCCATATGATGGTTCATATGATCCATCCGGAGTAGCAACAAAACCTGCAGTGATAAAAGAGGGAACTTATTCTCTTGAAATGATCATGACGGATGAAGCAGGAAAACGCTATACAAAAGAAGATACACTTTATGTAGACAACACACCACCAACGATCAAGATGGACAGTGATTCAAAACCAGGAATTTATGAAATCGATACGACAGGTTACCAACCTGGTCAAGAGATTAAAGGATTTTATGGTTCAGTCTACGATTCAAACGTCGAAGTGATGAAAAATAATGGCGAAACCACGGTGCCAAGTCCAAAAGATGGGTCACCTGTACCTGTCGACCAAGGGTTGAACACAGTTCTCGGTTTCCAAGATAGTGATTCGCCAACTGTAAGGTTCGATACGGATGAGAAAGGTCGATTCCATTTCGGCATTACGCCTGAGGACGTAGCGTCAAAATTCGGTAGCTATTTCTGGGTCTACCCACTTGATTATGCTGGGTCTGGTGATCCATCGATGACGAAACAGGAATATTATTTCATTAAAAAAGGTACCCCATATTTAACAGTTACCAATTCTGGAGGTGTTGATGCGGGGCCAGGCAATGAAGATAAAGTTGTTGTCGATGCGAATAAACCGTTCAAAACGACAATCGCAACAAAGCACAGCGTGGGTATGACAGGCGCTAAAATCACACTCAATAGTAATAACGTTTACAAATTTAGTAATATAAGATTAACAGATGAGTATAAAAACTATTTAAACAGCAAAGGGATTGACCCGACTAAGGTATTAACTGTAGGTGAACCTTATACTGATCCAGTCTGGCAAAGTGGTAAAAACACAGATATTACGATATCTGGCATTGGTGCAAACGGTGCACTTGACCATGATATGAATATTATCGAAGCAGATGTAACCTATGATAACCCAGATCCGATTACAGGACCATTTGAATTTTCGTTTTTGCGATCCACTTTAACGTTATCAGGTGAGGATACGAAAGTTACGTGGTTCCCAACAAATGTACCTTATATCAGACAGTCAATTTCCGTGCTTAGAGGTCAATTGGCGGCTGAAGCTTTTGCAAGAAACAACGTAAGCAATGAATATCCTCAATTCACAGTGGATTCAGGAGCGAAGGTAACGGTTAAAGATGTGAAGGGTAAAACGTTTGAAACGGATAATCCTACATCGTTTAATAACACAATGGCTTATACGTTTATTAACCCGTATTATGCTGTAACAATGGATGTAAGTGACTCTCCATATTCTGTCGAAGCGAGTGTACCAGGACATTTCAAAGGATATGAGAAAACACCAGTCATTGGTGAAAACAAATTTGGCTACCAATCAGGAACAATAAAAGATATCAGAGGTCTTTTCCCGATTCTTTCAGGTGGAGATGTTAATGGGGATAACGTCATTGATATCAATGACATAACTTCGGAGATCCAAGCTTATAACGATTATTCGTTCCTAAGTGCGCTTCTTGGTGGAAACGATCCAGCAGTTAAATCGTTATTAAGAAACGTTCGTAACAATGATATTAACTATACGGGTTCGATGATTGCGACAAGTAAAATTGATTACAATGATTTCTATTTTATTTTCAAAAACTTTGGGTTGAAAAATCAAAGTGCGATCGACGCAGGGTTAACGGTTCCAGAACCGCAACTAAAGTTAACGGAAGATGTGACGATTGGAACAAACAGAGGAAGTTATACAGATCCAAGATTCGATAGCCTTGCAAAAACATTCACCTTACATGCTGGTGATGGAATCGAACAAATAAGAGCAGCGCTAAATTTTGCAGGTCCAAGACAAAAAACAACTGATACGACCATTCCAAAGTTACAAGACTTACAAAATGGTTCGTCAATCTCTCTCATCCCAGTTAGTGATGTGTTTAAAGATGATGTGGTATGGAGAAAAGCGATCACAAAAGTGATGCTAGATTCAACAGACGTAACAAATTTAGTGAAAATCTCAGAAGCATATACGTATTATGATCAATTTGGCGCGTTAGCGGTTATGCCTTCTAAAATTACGTTACCTGGTTCTTTATTTACGACGGCTAAGAATTACACGGTTACGATCAAGGCTACTGGTTATCAAGATGTAACGAATAGCTTTACGGTTTCAACGGTACCAATTCCGACGCCTACCATTCCAGAAGTGACTGACCCATCAAAAGCACATGTAGGTAAGGATTTAACGTTTACCTTTACAGATGATGCGAATTGGCGTAATGGAATTAATAATATAAAGGTGAGAACACAAAACAACGCAACCCTTCTAGATATCACAGATTTGAAAGACGCTAGTGGGAACAAATATTACGACATTAGTGTACCAGGTCAAATTACGTTTAAGGCAGATTTATTCAAGACGAATGATGCAGCTGTTAGTCAAGCTTCGCCAATCAATCCAGGTGGAACGAACTGGTTGCCTCAGTTGTATAAGTTTGATATCAGCTCAAAGGGTGCAGATAATACAATTTACCCAGTTAAAACAATCGGACTTGATTCAAACGGTTTTTATACTCAAGCAGTTGGATATGGTATTACGTTTGATAGTCAAGGTGGGGCACCAGTTGATCCAATCGCAGTTGGATTTAGACCGGGTAAAACCCATGTAAATAATGATGTCATTTACAATCAAGCTGGATATCAAAGCAATCCTAGTACAACAAGACCTGGCTATAAATTTATGGGTTGGTTTAACGATCCATCTGGTACAAGTATTTGGAACCCAACTGATAATATAAGTGCAGATCAAAAAGTTTATGCGAAATGGCAAGTTAATTTTACGCAAAACTATTCACCAGTTGATGTTACGAAACCAAATGGACTGAAGTTTGACGGAATCAGTGAAGCAAGCGGTATTGGTTGGGTACTTGGTGAAGGAGATTTGAAAGTCAATATTCCAGATTATGCAGCGAATATCCCTTGGTTAACGGGTAAAAATCAAATTGCCAAAATCGAAGCCACTTACTATAAATTAAAGAGTGATGGAACGGCAGAGGCTACACCGACAACTTATACGTTAGATCCAAGCACATATGACATGTCAACGAATGATCGAATTGGAACGCTTTCATTTACGACTGCGACGGAAAAATTTGCAAGTGAACATCCAGATCAAAAATTTGCGTTTAGTGCAGCACCAAGTTTATCAAATGCAGGGCAAATTAGTGGATATAATTTAACACTTACTGCAACGACTGGTGAAAAGATCGTGATTCCAAATATTAAACTTAGTTACAGACGTCATATTGACTTAAACGGCGGAACGGTAAAGAACTCAAGTGACTTATACTTCGCCGATGGCCTAGTGAATGGGATTGCTAATGCACCTAGTATGCAATCAGCATTATCACATATCACAAATGGA
Organism: Gottfriedia acidiceleris; assembly: GCF_004138285.1. Taxonomy (GTDB): domain Bacteria; phylum Bacillota; class Bacilli; order Bacillales; family Bacillaceae_G; genus Gottfriedia; species Gottfriedia acidiceleris_A. The sequence continues at coordinate 501,099 of NZ_SCFN01000005.1, forward strand.
ACGCTTTCACTAAGTGAAAAATTATATCTAGACAGTGCAAACTCAATTGACAAAGTAGCACCGATTTCACAAACTATCGGTATTTATTTAACAGATAATGCAACTTACTATGTATGTTGGATTAAAACACCGCCAAAAGTATTGAAGGATACAGTTGGAAACACTGTAGGTAGCGATATTACGTTACCATTTACAGATGATGGAACATGGAAAAATAATATCAAAGCAGTAAAAATCGGTTCAAAAGATTTAGTTTTAAACAAGGATTTCACAATTAGCAATAACGCAATTACGTTAAACCATGATCTATTCACAGCAGGACAAAAGGTCAATGTGACGATTGTTTCTGAAGGTTATGCGGATGCAGTTGTTACCGATCAAGTAATCGGATATCAAGTAACGTTTGTATCAAATGGTGGTGATCCTGTTCCGGCTCAAATCGTAGATCGAAATGCAACAAAGCCACTAGATCCTACAAAAGTTGGCTATAAGTTCTATGGCTGGTATACAGATCAAAATTTAACAACACCATATGATTTTTCAAACATTGTAACAAAACCAATTACACTTTATGCAAAATATGCTTTAGTCGGATCTCTAGTTTTAACAGATACGACAGATAACGCGCTAGGTAACGATATTACACTTGAATTCGTTGATTCTGAGTGGGCAAATGCTATTACTGGAATTAAAGTTGGTGCAGTTACTTTAGATGGAACAAAATATAAAGTAGATAAGGCTACACGTACGATTACAATTGATAAGAGTGTCTTCACTAAAACTGGAGATTTCAAGATCAATATCAGTGCTACTGATTATGCAGATGTAAACGTAACCCAAAAAGTGGTGAATGGATATAATGTACATTTCGTTCTTTCAAGTGATGCTCCTAAAGAAGTTAAGGATGCAACAAAAGATCAAATTGTATCACGCAGAATAACAGCTCCGACTGTTAATGGCTATGAATTAGCTTGGTTCGCAGATGCAGAATGTACAATTCCTTGGGATTTCACAAGCTCGATCTATTCTACAAAAACACTTTATGGACAATGGAAACTAGCTAAATACACTGTAATCTATGACACGCAAGACGCTGGACTTGTAGTATCAGTAAAAGCAGAGTACAACTCATTACTTGATGAATCAAAACCAACAAGAACAGGCTATACTTTCCTTGGTTGGTACAAAGATGCAGAAGGTAAAACACCATGGAACTTTGAAACTGATAAAGTATCAGGGGACATGATCTTGTATGCGAAATGGAGTATTAACTCTTACAAGATTCACTATATTAGCAATGGCGGCAGTCAAGTGGCTGACAAAACTGCAAATTATAATAGCGTTATTAATTTACCAAAACCAACAAGAACGGGCTATACATTCGTTGGTTGGTACAAAGATGCTACATTAAAAACAGCAGTTGGACCAAATGTAACATTAACAAGTAATATTACACTTTATGCAAAATGGAACATTAACAAATACGCTGTTAAGTTTAACAGTAATGGTGGAAGTTCTGTAGCTACTAAAACAGTGAATTACAATTCAACAGTAGGTCAACCAGCATCACCTACTAGAAAAGGTTATGTATTCCTTGGATGGTACAAAGATGCTTCAGGTAAAGTAGCTTGGAACTTTGCGAAGGATCGAGTTACAACAAACACGACAATTTATGCGAAATGGGTAGCAATTCCAGCTAAACCATCAAATGCTAAAGTGACAAAGTACGGAAAAACTTCAGCTAAATTAACGTGGTCAAGTGTGTCAGGTGCTACAGGTTATGAAATTGTTAAATCAACTTCAAAAACTGGTTCTTATAAGCACTTAAGTGACGTAAAAACGACGTCATACACAAATACTGGATTAACTAAGGGTAAAACTTACTATTACAAAGTCCGTTCATTTAAAATTGTTGGATCGAAAAAAATCTATAGCGACTGGTCAAGTGTTGTAGCGATCAAACTATAAAAAATGTAATAACAAGCAGTACAAATTCTCTCAAGTAAAATTAAAAAGGGTGTTGATAAGGTAATTGATTTAACACCCTTTTTGAAAAGTAAGCAGGTAAAACGATTAGTATAACTTTTTTCATATAAACTTTCCCTTAAAAATAATAAAAGACAAGAATACAATTTTAGTATTCTTGTCTTATTTTTTATTTTAATAAAACCGTAATTATATTAAAATACAATAAAATTTTTGATAACAATTATTGGCACCACGAATTAGTAAATTAATTTTTTTTAAAAAATATTTAAATTCCCCCAAATTTGAACAAAATGGATTCGGTTTTGTTAATTAACAATATTTTGCTTAATAAGAGCTTTTTTTACAAAATCTTATAAAATTTTATTGAATTTAATAAAAATATTATAGTTTTTAGTTGGATTATGTCGCTTTTTGTAATTAATATACGAAAAAAATATAGTGAAAAGTGCCCAATTCCCCCAATGTACGATTTGATAATCGTCGAGTAATATTTATTTATATTTAAGTGTTTAGAAAATTTTCAATACTTAAATTACTAAAAATAGAAAAGCAATTTGCTTATCAGGGGGGAAACTAATGAACATCAAGAAAAGATGGATTAAAGGCGTATCATCTTTATCACTTTTCGGACTTATTATGTCAAACATGTCATATGTAAAAGCCGAGGATTTAGCGCAACAATTACCGATCATTACAGATGACAAAGATCCCAATCAAGGTATTTTAGTAACGAATAGTGAAAACAATCTAAATACACTGAACTTGACGGAAGATATGATCACGGCTCTTAAAGAAAAAGGTAAAAAAGCATTAGACGCTGAACATACAAAGGCTCAGAAAGACTTATTTAAGAATAAAGAAACAATTGATGTTGATACACATAAACCAGATGATTTAGTATCAGTAATCGTTCAGTTAAAAGGTCAAACAGCTTCTGAGATGACAAGTGGTATTGGTGTCAGCCAAATGTCTATAAGTACTGCAACAAGTCTAGTACAAAAAGATATTCAATCAACTAAGAATGAAATTATGAGCTCATTATCAATTAGTAAAGTGAAGAGTGATAATGGCCTTAATTTTAAACAAGAATATACAAATGTTTTTAAAGGTTTTAGTATTGATAATATTAAGTACGGAGATATCGATACAATTAAATCATTGTCAAATGTTAAAGCAGTTACTTTACAAAATAAATACTACCCAGCAGTTAACCAACAACATGAATTAACAGGTATTAAAAATGTTTGGAACGGTTCAGCAGTTGGACAACCTTCTGGATATAAAGGGGAAGGAATGGTTGTTGCAATCGTTGACACAGGTGTTGACTATACGCATGAAGCATTCCCTGATCCAAAAGATATGAGTAAAGCTCGAATTAAAACGGGCAAATTCAAACGTGATGATGGAACGACTTCGCATAAAGTTGTTGATGGATACGACTGGGCGGATCAAGATAGCGATGTAATCCCACACGTAGAGCTACCGGATAGTAATACAAGTTCACACGGTGTGCACGTTGCAGGTATTGCAGCAGGTTCTGGACCAGTCATTCAAGGAGTTGCACCGGAAGCACAAATTATCGCAGAAAAAGTATTTTCGGATTACTCACCAGGTGCATTTACTGAAGATATTATTAAGGGGATTGACCATGCAGCGTCATTAGGTGCAGATGTAATTAACATGAGCCTTGGTTCATCTTCCTCATTTGACACAAGGGACCCTAATGATCCAATGGGAATTGCCATTCGAAATGCTACTGATGAAGGCCATGTTGTAGTAGTTGCAGCTGGTAATGCATCAAATGCATATGCAGATCGTGTAGGTGGAATGGGTCAATCAATAAAGATTGGTCAAACACCTGATTTAAATAAAATCGGAAATCCTGGAGTATATCCAGATTCATTTACAGTTGCGGCAGCTAACAATATCGTATCAAATCATAAGTATACATTTACATCAAATGATGCTCTAACATCTGGTGGAACAGTAGGCTCATTTACTGGCGATGGTCTTGATGATTGGCACTGGAATAATGACGCAAGCAAGGAATATAAGTTAGTTTCATTAGGCAAAAATACCGATGGAACGCCAAAAGTTGGTCAGCCATCTGATTACAGTGGATTAGACGTAACAGGAAAAATTGTTTTAATTCAACGCGGTACGATTAACATGACTGATAAAGTAGTCAATGCTCAAAAAGCTGGAGCTGCAGGTGTAATTATTTACAATGCACCAGGTAAAGCGCCATTAGATAATCCAATTGGTTTTGGATTAATTCCATTTACATTTATCAGTAATGATGCTGGAGTCAAACTAGAAGATGCATATTCTAAGTTAAACACCGTTATTGGACCTGGACCTGGACCTGGTATTGGAGGACTTGCGGTCGTTGCGCCGAAGCCTCTTACGCTTAAAATTACAAACGAAAAAATAGGCTCAGCATTTAGTGAGTCAAATCCAGGTGAGCCAACAGACTTTACATCTTGGGGAACTACAAGTGATTTATTATTAAAACCAGAAATCATGGCACCTGGTCATGCAATTTATTCATCTGTTCGTGTAACAGCAGATAAACACGATACGTATGAAAACGAAGATGGTACGTCAATGGCAGCTCCATATGTAACGGGAGCGGTTGCAGATGTGATGCAAGGGTTAATTGCAAAAGGATTCCAACCAGGAACAAGAGCATTTGCACAATTAACAAAAAATCTAATTATGAACACAGCAATTCCAGCAAAAAGAGACTATATAAACGATAACAATCCAGCAGATCGTCAGGATTATATGACAGAATACCAACCAAGAAGACAAGGTGCTGGTATGATTCGACCTGATTTAGCTCTGAAATCGCCGGTTGTTGTAACAAATAAAGATGGTACAGGAAGTGTTAGCTTAAGAGAGATTGGCGACACGACTACTTTTACGATTACTGCACAAAATCTTACTGACAAAGCAGTAACGTACAAATTGAACGGTACTGTTATGACAGATGTCTTAAAAGATAGTAAAAAAGCGAATTCGGATAATATTCGTAGTCGTTATTTAGATGATGCAAAATTAACGTTTGATGAAAATGAAATTACAATTCCAGCAAATACAGTTAAACGAGTTAATGTAACAGTATCACTTGCGGATACAACTACTAAAAATACGTTTATTGAAGGATATGTCTATTTAACGCCAACTGATCAAGCACTTCCAACATTAAACGTTCCTTATAATGGATTTTATGGTAAATGGGATGAGCCAAATGTAATCGATACAAAAGATACAAATGTTTGGACAGCATCTACAAATGGAACTCAACTGGCACTCCAAACACCTGCAGGTATTTTTGGATATGAAACATTATTTGGTCCACCAAGAACTCCTGGAGAACTGGCTCTAGGCGATAAATATTATGTAGTTAATGGTAATCTGCTACCGATACCAATCGTTGCTTTACTTCGAAATGCACGTAATTTAAAAGTGGATGTTGTAGATAAAGATCATAATCTTATCACACATCTAGCAAATAATGACTGGGTTAAAAAGACAGATCCATATTCTGGAGGAACTCCTGGACAAGTGGCTTCGGAAGTATGGCCATTTTGGAATGAAGCTGTAGAAGTTCCAGATGGACAATATTATTTTGCGCTAACTGCGACAGCAGATGCGCCGAATGCAAAACCACAAAAAACAGTTTATATCCCAATGTATAAGGATACAACTGCACCAAAAATGAATATAACTCGTTCAGCAGATTATGACGAAAAAACGCATCCGGAAACAACAGATTCAAATAGCTATACTGTACGTTGGAAAATGGATGATGGCGATGCAGGAAATGTTGATGGTAATGTATTCATGGCCTTAAACGGTTCAGAGCAAGATGGCTATCAACAAAATGTAAAACAAAGTGCAGATGGAACATATGAATTAACAGTAAACGGTTTAGTAGAAGGATTAAACGTAATTCATGTTGCACCGGTGGATAAAATCGGTAATATGGGTGACGCTCATACAATTATTGTGAGAAAAACAAGTAAGCATGTATGGATTGATACAACATCAGCAACTTTAAATGACAATATTCCGAGTATGAAATGGGAAGCAAACGTTAAACCGGGTGACAGCTATAGTTTAGGTTTCAAAGCTGTAGGAGCTACAGACAGTGTTAAAAAGATCCAAGCAGTCATCTTAAAGAATTATTATGATAATAGTACGATTGTTGGGGACCCAATTGATATTGACATGGCGCAAAGTGTTACACAAACGCCATACTTCAGCAATTATAGTGAATATTCAATTAAAGGAAATGTTACAATTCCATCGACATTACCTAAAGGAGCTTATGCAGTTAAGTTTTTACTAATGGCAGAAGGCGAAAAATGGAATGATCCAGGTGTACCAGCGATCGGAATTGAGACATATGTTGATACTGATGCTCCTACAATTACTTCATTGAATACTACTTCAATGAGAGCGGTTGTGAAAAACGATGGTGATCCTGTAGCGCTAATGCTAAATGCTTCTGTGAAAGATGCAGTTTCGAATTCGAGAGGGTATAAAGTAGAGTATTCTGTTGATGGCGGTGCTCCAAAATCAATGGGAGCGTATTCAACTTATAGTACAACATCGACTCAAACGTTTAGATATCCAGTTGTATTACCAAATGCAAGTGGTCAACATGATATTAAAATTATTGCGACAGACACGTTAGGAAATAAAAGCGAATATCCATTAACAGTAAATGTTGCAGCGACTAAAGTTACTGTAAATTACACGCTAAATGGACAAAGTAAGACACAAGACATCGCGATTCAAAAGATTGCTAGTTCAAATATAGCTCCAACTATTACATTAGTAGATAGTTTCAGCTCTAAATCAAAAATTTATGATTCTAATTATGTGTTCAATACTGAAGGTAATGACCCATCGTTAATGGGCTATATTCAAACACCAAACGGTAATCTGAATAGTACCGATACTGCACTTGCTCCTATTTTAATAGGTGGTAATTCGCAAAATAGAGCACAAGTGTTTTATACAAAGACGGGAATCCCGAGTTGGAATATACCAGCTGATAGTTATACTTTCTCAGGACTAGCAACAGGATACAATGATATTGGAGCATATCCTCAAGGAGATAGTGATATCCCAGTTACGATGGTCGATTGCTTAGGTAATGAAACACCTATTAAAGTAAAGCTACACAAAAATGCATATATTCCAAAGGTTAAGCTTAATGATGCGATTATTGACAACAATAACAATCAAACGGCAACATTCTTCACGTATGATTCAAACTTTACGGTAAAAGGAACAATTACTGGTGTTCAAGATCGTTTCTTTGCTACTTGGACTGATTGGCAGCGTGTAGGAGATGGGTTTAATGCTAACAAAAATTTATTTGATCCTACTTCAGACTGGGGTAAATCACCAACTACTTCTGCTGGTGAAATCTATCCAGGGTACGAAAATGATCCAGGAGTAAAATCTTTTAGCTTTAATACAGGTGAACTAAAACCTGGACCTAACTATTTTGAAATTGATGGTGGCAGTATCGTTGGAAGCAATCCAGCTAAAACTTTAGGAGGTACTCATCCACTTGTTAAAAACGTGGTAGTGTATCGTCTTGGTACGGCAGAAGGAGCAGATTTACCATTAGCAACAATTGCAGCTAATGCCTTAACATGGGATAAAATCAATGGAGAAAACAAGGATCAATCATTAATCTTAACGAATTTAGCATTACCTAATTATGATGATGCGAATCATTCGGTAATTAGCTGGAGTAGTAGTAATCCAGCAGTAATCAGAAATGATGGAACTGTTATTAGAACAACTGAAGATACTAATGTAACACTGACTGCAACAGTATTGGTTGGTGGCGCAAGTATAGTAAAAACATTTGACGTAACAGTTGCCGCTAAAGAAGTTAATGATGAAATTGCAGCGAATGAAGATGCATCAAATATCACTTGGGATGTTATTCGTGGTGATAACACAGATTTAAACAACCTAACAGATGCACTATCACTTCCAACATTCGGTTCAAATGGCTCAAGAATCGTTTGGACTTCAGATGATCAAAAGCATGTGACAAATAAAGGAAACGTGTATAAACCATTATTTGACGAAGATGATGCACATGTTGAACTAGTAGCAAAAATTACAAGAAACACATCTACAGTGTATAAAACGTTTAATGTAACAGTCTTAAAAGATACAGCTAATAAAGAAAGAACGCTTGTATTAAGAGCATTTCATGAAGTTCAAGTTGGAGATTTACTTGGTGAAAATAAGGTAGTAACTGATATTACGAAAGACTTAAATTTACCAACAACTTATGGTAATGATGGAGTAACAATCACATGGCAATCTAGTGACCCAAGCGTAATAGCTCCTGATGGAAAAGTGACTAGACCAGCAAAGAATACAGATGTTACTTTAACTGCGATTTACCGTTTAGGTAATGCTTCTATAGCAAACCAATTTGGTTTCGTGGTAAGAAGTGAGGATTCGGACAATTCAGCAATTGTACAAGCAGCAAAAGCTTCACTTGTATGGAATCTAATCAAGAAAGAAAATACAGATTCAAATGCTGTTACAACAAATCTAAACTTACCTACAAACGGTAGCCAAGATACAACGATTACATGGTCTTCAAGTGAACCATCAGTAATTAAAGAGGATGGAACAGTAACTCGTCCTACTTACGAAGCTGGAGACAAGACAGTAACTTTAACGGCGACGATTTCAAAAGGTAGCGACAAAACAACAAAAGAATTTACGATTAACGTATTAAAACAAGAAGATCATACAGCTCCTACATCAGTAGTAATTAATCCAATTGGAGATAATGACGAAGTATTAACTGGTAAAACAGAAGCAAATGCGACTGTCATTGTAAAAATTGGTAATGAGGAAATTGGAACAGGAAAGGCAGATTCAAACGGATCATATCAAATTCAAGTAGGTAAACAAAAAGCTGGTACAGTTCTTTCGGTTACTGCTAAAGATTTAGCAGGAAATGAAAGTGATGCTTTCAATACAACTGTATTAGACAAAACAGCACCTAGCGTGGTTGTTAATCCGATTGGAGATAATGACGTAGCATTAACTGGTAAAACAGAAGCAAATGCAACAATCATTGTAAAAATTGGTAATAATGTAGTTGGATCAGGAAAGGCAGATTCAAACGGATCATATCAAATTCAAGTAGGTAAACAAAAAGCTGGTACAGTTCTTTCGGTTTCTGCTAAAGATTCAGCAGGAAATGAGAGTAATGCTTTCGATACGATTGTATTAGACAAAACAGCACCTAGCGTTCCGGTTATTAACCCAATTGGGGATAATGACGTAGCATTAACTGGTAAAACAGAAGCAAATGCAACAATTACAGTCCAAATTGGAAGTAATGTAATCGGCTCAGGAAAGGCTGATTCGAACGGAAATTATCAAATTCAAGTAGGTAAACTAAAAGCAGGCACAATTCTAACTGTAACTGCTAAAGATCAAGCAGGTAACGAGAGCGGAGCTTCTAATACAATTGTACTAGACAAAACAGCACCTACTTCGCCAGTTATTAACCCGATTAATGATAAAGACGAAACTTTAACTGGTAAAACAGAAGCAAATACAACAATTACTGTTAAAAATGGAAGTAACGTAATCGGTTCAGGAAAAGCAGATTCAATCGGAGCGTTTAAAATTACGATAAGTAAACAAAAAGCAGGTACAGTTCTATCTGTAACAGCAAAAGATCAAGCAGGAAACGAGAGTGTTGCTTCTAAAACAACAGTATTAGATCGCACAGCTCCAAAGGCACCATCTATTACTAGCGTATCTGTAAGCTCAAAAACAGGTATTCAAATAAATGGTAAAGCAGAAGCAAATGCGACGATTGTTATTTCAATCGGATCAAAAGTTGTATCGAATGTAAAAGTTTCAAGTTATGGGACATTTGCTGCAAAATTACCTAAACAAAAAGCAGGTAAAATCTCAACTACCTTACATGCGGTTGATAAAGCAGGCAATAAGAGTGGTAAGGTAGTACGTCAAGTAACTGTTAAGTAAGTAAAATTACAAAAAGGGTGTTTAGAAAAAAGTATAAACACCCTTTTTGTAAAATGAATTAGATCAACTTTTTTCAAAAACTAAACTTTCCCTTAAAAATAAAAAGACAAGAATACAATTTTAGTATTCTTGTCTTATTTTTTTATTTTAGTTGTATTTATATATAAGAGTAATAAAAAAAGTCCTAAAAACGTTATTATTTCTTCTAAAAAATGAGTGATGAATCTATTAAAAAGAGATAATTAATTCTTAAATTTAAGAATTTACGATTAATTGCGCTATTTCCATTGCTTGCTCATTTAAATCCATTTTAGAATAATAGTTAAATAATTCCTTCTTAGAGCGCTCCATTAAAAATGAAAATCCACTTTTCATAAACATAGGTAACGCTCTGTTGTTTAAATAATGATAGTATTCCTTTTCTTTCGACTTTAAGAAATAAAGTAAAAGCTTAAATAAATGGATATATAAAGTGTAACTATGCTTTTTTGCTGTAGAAAGGCCGGTCTCTGCTTGTTGAATTAGTTCTTCCACGTTAGATGCAGCATCTTCAAAGGAACTTCGAATATAGCCTTCTAAAGAAAGTAAATATGATGAACATTCTGAATCTTTCAGATGCATAGATTGCTTATAGTATTTACTAGCTTCTTTATAATTTTTACCTCTGTAATATTCATATGCTAAATTATGCAAAACCTTTGCTTTTCGATCAGGTGAATTACATAACTCACAGCTTCTAATCAAATTTTTAAACCGAATAATAATCTCTTCATCCAAAGTCTCACCTTGTACTTGAATAATCATTAACATTTCAGCGTCAATCACTCGAAGATAGTTATTGATTTGTTTAAAAAATTGATGAGATTTTTCAGCATAATAATAGGTTAATACAGGTGCTTTTAATGTATGATAAGCAACTGCTAAATGGTAGTAATATTCAGGATTTTTATAATTTGTATTATCGATCGACTTTAGAATTTGGATTACTTTAACATATTCTTGTTTTGCTAAATAATAAATTCCTAAAATATGCTTTAATAAATTGCTTTCATATTGTGCTAACTTGGCTTCTTTTTTTTGAATCTTTTTGATGATTTTATAAGCTTCATTGATCTTATTATGAGTTAGATAATATTTAGCTCTTAGTAACTGATACATGTCGTGGTACTCTGAAATTTGAATTAATTCTTCCATTTCAAATTCATAATTTATTTGATCCATCTCTTCAAATAATTGCATGATGATTACATCGTGCCAATGAAGTAGACGTTGTTTGATATTCATAAAATTAGCTACTTCAAATTCCATATTAATGCCTAGTCTTTTAGATAATAAATTAACAATTTCAGGCGCGTATTTTGTCTGTGCACACTCTATTTTACTTATATGGGTAACGGAGCAAATATCTTTTCCAAGCTGTTCTTGCGTTAGTTTGTACTTTTCTCTATAAAACTTGATGATTTTTCCTTCATACATAACTAATTCCACCTCCCATTTCAGGTTTTCAAATATAGTAGTTGATACTAAAATTCTACATTTATCAACAAAAATAGTATATTTAGAATACCGGTATAGGCTGTGAAGTAATACTTAAAGATATGTTAAGGAAAAATAAAATTTGGATAAGTTTATTGAGAAATTATGGATGTTTGTTTATTCGTTTTTCAGTAACAGTAATGAATGTTTTTGGATAATATTGTATGTCTAATCGGACAATTTGAATGAATCATTAAAAACTGTAGGCAATTTTTACATACAGATTTTAATGATTTTTTTTTATAAATACACCAAATCGAAAATTATCTATACGAACTACTGCAATCTGTTACCAATTCTGAAGAGTAATGATAATTGCTTAGCAAGAAAATGAGGTGTATAAGGCATGTCATTTCTTAACCAAGATACAATCGTACCGATTAGAGCGGAAGAGCCGTACCAGATAATAATATCTCTTTGAATATCCATCTTAACGTGTAATGAATCAATTTCTCTTCGTTTTGTTATTGTTTCAGTAATGATATTTAATAATTGCTGAGTAAAGATTGGTGTTTGAGTTGAAGCAAGAACAACTTTATAGAACTTAGCATTCTCAGCTATATGTTCAAGTAAATTTAAGAGGCTTAACGAATCGATTTCTTCTATCGATTTATGATTGATTTCTGATCTCCCCAAAATTTGCTCGATCTCCTCACCCATTTCCTGAGCCATTTTTTCCAACATATCTTGAATATCACGATAATGCAGATAAAATGTTACTCGATTAACTGTTGCTCGTTCAGCTATGCGGTTAACTGTTATTTTGCTCATTTCCATTTCCTCAAGCAAATCGATAAAAGCGTCCTTAATTAATTGGCGTGTACGAGTAATTCGAGGATCCACTCGTTTTTTTGTACCTTCTTTCAAATTAAATCACCTTTCTCAATAAAATTTACAATTATTTCAGATGTGTTTATTATGTTCGAAATTAACTACAGAACCAAAAAGAGTGATAACTACAATACATTTCTAGAAATATTGTCGGTTGTAAGAATTAGCTATCTAATTATAATGTAATTTATATCATGTTAATTATTAAACACTTTGTAAATTATGTCCATGATAAAGAGAGAAAGGATTGATGGGGGATTGAGTAAAAATTCTGTAACAGATACAAATTCGATAAAAAAAGGACCTATTATGTTTATTTTGATTTTAGGTGCCTTCCTTGCAACATTAAATCAAACGCTTATGAGTGTTGCCATTCCTGAGCTAATGGTTGATTTTCATATCAAGGCAGCAACAGCACAATGGTTAACAACAGGATACATGCTTGTAAATGGTGTATTAATTCCGATTACTGCGTATTTAATGCAGCGATTTACAACACGCGAACTTTTTCAAGCTTCAATGGTTATATTTTTAGCGGGAACGATTGTTTCTGCAATTGCGACAGATTTTCCAATTTTGTTAACTGGACGCTTAATTCAGGCAGCGGGTGCTGGAATTATTATGCCACTACTTACAAATGTTATTTTGACACTTTTCCCTCCAGAAAAACGTGGAGGAGCAATGGGGATGGTTGGGCTTGCGATTATTTTCGCTCCAGCAATAGGTCCTACACTTGCAGGGTACGTTATGGAAAATTACAAATGGGAAACGATGTTTTACGGAATGATTCCATTTGCGGTTATTGTAATCGTACTAGGATTTATTTATTTACGTAACGTATCAGATCGAATCATCACTAAATTTGATACTCTTAGTGTTACTTTATCTACTATTGGATTTGGGGCATTACTTTATGGTTTCAGCCGTGCTGGAACATTAGGTTGGTCAGATTCAGAAGTAATCAGCACGGTTGTTGCTGGGGTTGTTGCATTAGTGCTATTTGCATGGAGACAAATAATCTCACAAAATCCTTTACTTGATTTACGTGCATTCAAATTTAATGTGTTCTCATTAACGACAGTTATTAATATCGCAGTAACAATGGTTATGTATGCTGATATGATGCTACTTCCACTTTATCTACAGAATGCTCGTGGCTACACACCAGTAGAGTCTGGACTTCTTCTACTACCAGGTGCCCTGGTAATGGGCTTTTTGATGCCAGTTACCGGAAAGCTATTCGATCGGGTTGGTGCAAAGTGGTTAGCTATTATTGGAATGATCATTACGATTGCTACAACCCTTGGCTTTACAAACTTAACTGACTCAACTAGCTACACTTATCTAGTTCTTATGTCTACGGGACGCCGAATCGGTATGGCTTTAATGATGATGCCGATCCAGACAGCTGGTTTAAATCAATTGCCAAAAGAATTAAATGCACATGGAACAGCAATAACAAATACAATTCGTCAAGTTGCCGGGGCTGTTGGTACTTCACTTCTTGTTACAGTAATGACAGACCGTACTAAAACTCATATGTTGGATTTAATTCCTACAGCAGCTACAAAAGGCTTAACGCAAGCTCAGTTAATTAAAGAGGCTTCAATTCAAGGAATTAACGATGCTTATTTTGTAATCGTCGGAATTGGTATCATCGGCTTACTACTTTCCTTCTTTATAAAGAAAGGGAGGCAAATAGCTTCTGAAGAGACGACAACTCATTTAAAAAAGGTAACAGTAAAAGCCTAAGTACAATACAGACTAATTGGAGGAATTGATATGAGACTTCAAACTAAAGTAGCGGTAGTAACTGGAGCTGGTTCAGGAATGGGGAAAGCCGTTGCTGTCCTATATGCAAACGAAGGTGCACAAGTAGTCGCGTCAGATATTAATATAGAAGCAGCAAATGTTACAGTAGAAGAAATAAGATCAAATGGCGGAAATGCCATCGCTGTTATGGCAAATGTTGCTCACGAAAATGATATTCAAAACTTAATTGATACTGCTGTAAATACTTATGGTACAGTGGACATTCTAGTTAATAATGCAGGAATTATGGATAATTTTGAACCTGCAGGCGATATTGAAGATGACAAATGGGAAAGAATTTTTGCTGTAAATACTACGAGTGTAATGCGTGCAACTCGAAAAATCTTACCGATTTTCTTAGAGAAACAAAGTGGAGTTATTGTTAATGTAGCTTCGGCAGGAGGACTTCAAGGAGCTAGAGCAGGAGCGGCTTATACAGCTTCTAAGCATGCAGTTGTTGGTTTCACTAAAAATACTGGATTCATGTACGCAACGAATGGAATCCGTTGCAACGCGATTGCCCCAGGTGGAGTTGAAACAAATATTGGTTCTTCAATGACAAATATTAATCAATTTGGTATGAAACGTATTCAAGTAGGCTTAGGAGTAAATCCACGTGTAGGTAAACCAGAAGAAATTGCAGCCATTGCTCTATTTCTTGCTTCTGATGAATCGAGCTTTGTGAATGGAACTGTTATTACTGGGGATGCAGGTTGGACTGCTTTCTAACTTTGAGAAAAATATAATGAAAGTAAAAGGCCGTCTGATATTTTAGACGGTTTTTTATTTTAGTGAAATATATTTTGAATTAATAACGGAGTTATTAGGGGGGCTTGAAAATATCTCTTTATTGTGACAGAAATATGAAAAATAAAGGAAGTACACAAAATATTCAGATTAAAAGCACTTGTTGGTTAGATTTAGATGTTAAATTAAAAATATATTAATATTTTATTGGCTTCAGCAATGTTATTGAAACTAATACTAAATTAATTTACCGATTAAATTTCAAAGAAGGAGTGTTAAGTATGAAAAAGAAAATTATTTGTGTTATTTGTTTGGCTCTTCCAATTTTCGCAACATCTGTAGAATCAGCTTCAGCGACACAAAAGTATGAAGGGAAACTCACTGGTTATTTAGAAACTAAAAATTCATTTAATACTTCTAAAGGATGGTTACATGTAAAACATGAACAATATAGTGCAGCGGGTAAAACGATTAAAATAACACCATTAAAGAAAAGTATAGTAGGGTTATACATCCCAGTATATAGTGCTTCACAAACACTTCGTGGAAATACTTCAGTAACATATCAAGAAGGGGTAGGCAATGGTCAGTATAAACTTTCATTTGAAGTTATTAAAGGCGAGGATAAATCGTATGTAGGTGTTAAAGGCCAATTTTGGTAAGGGAAATTGGCCTATATGAAAATAAAACTAAATAATCTATTTATATTACTACTATCTACATTATTTGTATTTTTTGTAATGAGAGCATTTCTTGGAGAATTTCTTTCAAGGCTTATTCCCTATGCAAATGCCTTTTTTGGATATAGTCTATTTTTAAGTATAGTATTAATTGTTAATACGATCATAAATATGATTTTGTACTATACAAAAAATAAGAAATTCTATATTAGTAAATTTGGTTTCGGAGCATTTACACTTACTTATATAGTATTTTTGGTTTCTGTTCTTTTTTCAAGAAACTCACTGGGAAATCATTATAGAAACAATTATATACCTTTTAAAACTATATTAGGGTATTTAGGCGGTAAAGCTGACTTTATTTATATCTTTTCGAATATCGTGGGGAATATTGTAATTTTTATTCCTCTAGGATGTATAGTTTATTATTACTTTTATAGAAAGATGAAAGTTTCTATTTGTATTTTAGTTTCAATATTATTAGTAATACTTATAGAATTTTTACAAAAAAAATATGTTGTAGGAAGTTTCGATATTGATGATATACTATTAAACTCACTTGGGATTTATTTAGGTATAAAAATATTAGTAGGAGAAGGTAACAAAATATCTAAAAACCTTCTTGAAAAATCAGATTAGGACAGTATATAAAATTAAGTGTAGATGGACCAACTCCACCAATAATTCGTTGGTGGCTTTTTTTGGGAGAAGAGTTATAAAAAAATAACCCCTCATCTTAAAAGACGAAGGGTAGTTGCTCAGAGTTTATTATCCAATCTGTTTCTTAACGTCTTTATCATCAACCCAAGCCTCTAACTGATCTCGACCTGGTATGTTTTCGATTTTATCAGCAGAGAAAACAGGGTCCAAACCTTGTTTCTTTTGAGAAACATAATCTTTTAACAAAGCTTTTACAACTTTAGCTAAACGCGTAATTGCGTAAAGATTAACTAATACCATTAATCCCATAAAGATATCTGCTAAAGACCAAATTAATTCAGCGCTATATAATGCTCCGAATAATACCATTCCAATAACAGCAAAACGATATACGTAAATTGATTTTTTCGAGTGCTTCATGAAGCTTATATTTGATTCACCGTAGTAATAGTTACCCATAATTGTACTTAATGCAAATAAGAATACTGAAATTGCAACGAATGTTGCAGCAAAATCACCAAGGCTTACACGTAAAGATTCCTGTGTTAAAGGAATACCTGATAGTTCTGATGTTTTATAAACGCCTGAAACTAATACGATCATTGCTGTAGATGAACAGATGATAAATGTATCTACTATTACACCTAAAGCTTGAATAAAACCTTGTTTTATAGGGTGAGTAACGTCAGCCGTTGCAGCTGCGTTTGGAGCAGAACCCATACCAGCTTCGTTTGAGAACAATCCACGACGAATACCGTGAAGTACTGCAGCGCCCATTACACCGCCAAACATTTGTTTAAACGTAAAAATTCCCTCAGAGAAAATTGCACCAAATACATCTGGTAAAATATCGAAATTTGAAATCATTACCCATAAAGCTAAAATAATGTAAACACCAGCTTTAATTGGTACTAAAACAGTTGAGAATTTTGCAACTGAATGTACGCCACCAAAAATGATTAGTGCTGTAATAATAGCCAGTACAATCGCAGTTGTTTTTGTATTTATGCCAAATTCATTATTAATCGAAGCTGCAATCGTGTTTGCTTGTACTGCGTTAAAAATAAGACCAAAAGATAAAGTAATTAAAATACTAAAAATAACACCAAGCTTTCGATTACCTAAAGCTTTTTCCATATAATAAGCAGGTCCACCACGCCATGAAGAACCATCTTTCACTTTATAAAGCTGAGCTAATGTACTTTCTACAAATGCTGAAGCTGAACCAATTAATGCCATTAACCACATCCAAAATACTGCACCTGGTCCACCTAATGCCACTGCTGTTGCAACACCGGCAATATTCCCCGTACCAATTCGAGCAGCCATTCCGATCATAAATGCTTGTAAAGAAGAAACAGTCTTTTTGCTTTTGTCTCTGTTTCGACCATCAACTAATAATCGAATCATTTCAGGGAAGAATTTAAACTGAATAAATCCTAAATAAACTGTTAAAAATAGGCCGATTGCAACTAATAAAATCACAATTAATTTAGCCCATAGATAGTCGTTGAGTACTGTAACCAATTCTGTCATGAATACCTCTCCTTTGTAAGAATATTCGCAAAATTATCCGATAATTTTGACTACAAAGTGTAATAATAAATTATTCTGCCGATTAAGGCAACATATTTTTAATATTTGTTGAATAAAAAAAGGAAATATTAAAAAATGATTAAAAAAGTAAGTGTTCACTTACTTTTTGTTGACGAATACGAAATCGATGAATATACTAGAAAAGTGAATAAACACTTACTTTTTTTGTAGCATGTAAAATACTAAGAATTAATGCCTTTTTAACAACGTTTTTTAAGGAGGTAAAAAGTGAATAAGGGAGAAAGAACAAAACATCACATCCTAGAAAAGTCTATCCAACTTTTTGCGAAGAATGGTTATGATGGTACGACAATTAATCAAATTGCAAAGGAAAGTAAAATTTCCGAAGCGACGATTTATAAGTATTTTAAAAGCAAGCTGGATGTATTAATTACTTGTGTAAAACCAGATATTCAAGACGTTTGGATGGAAGAGGATTTTAGTAAACTTTCAATTGAGGAATTGCTTAGGTTATATGTTGAGAAAAGGATTAAATGGGTAGAAAAGAATCGAAATCAAATTGAGATCTTGATTAGTGAGACTTTACGACACCCTGAGTTATCAGAAATTTTCTTCCAACAGATCTATCGTAAAACACCAATTGAAGAAGAAATAGAATCAAGAATGCTTGCAAAAGAAACAAATTTTCATTTAGAAATTCCTATACTAAGTTTAAGTATGATTACGACGATTATATCGATACTTAATCTACAAAAGAGTGTTCTGGATAAGGATCCAATGCATATTACAGATGACGCCATAAATAAAATGGTGCAATTAATTTTATTTGGATTAATAGGAAATAAAAGTCCTGAATAAACATGGAAATGAGTTTAACGGGAGAATAGTTTAGTATTACCTTTTATATTTTTAATAAAAGGGAGTATTAAACTATTTAAATGCAATAAATTGACCGAAATACATATTTGGTCAATTGGTCTAAAAGGGGAGTGAGAATGTGTTTAAACAAGAATGGAAAAATATTTTAAAGAAGCCAATGACAATTGCAACAATTATTGCGATTGGTCTTGTACCAATGCTATACTCATTAATTTTCTTATCGGCTTATTGGAATCCTTATAATAAAACAGAAAAATTATCTGTCGCAATTGTTAACAATGACAAGGGTACTGAGTTTAATGATAAAAAGCTTAATGTAGGGAAAGATTTTGTAGAAGGATTGAAAGATAATAAGTCATTCAAATGGAAAGTTACAAGTAAAAAACAAGCAATGGAAGGATTAAATGATGAAAAATATTATTTAGTCATCGAATTACCTTCTAATTTCTCTAAAAATGCAGCTACTTTATTAGATGAAAAACCGCAAAAAATGAAATTAAATTATTACACGAATGCGGGTAAAAACTATGTAGGTGCACAAATTGGTACAAATGCAATGAAAGAAGTAAATGCCAATATCTCAAAAGAAATTACAGAACAATATGCTAAAACAGTATTTGATAATTTCAAGGATATTGGAGATGGCATGACAAAAGCATCTGATGGTGCAGGTAAAATCAATGATGGTGCAGCAAAAATCACAGATGGAACAGATGTTTTAAATAAAAATTTAAAAAAATTAAATGACAGCATGATCACTTTTGAAAATGGAAGTACAAAACTAAAAAGTGGAGCGACACAATTATCTGATGGTATTAAACAATCAAATGATGGTGCTAATAAATTAAATACTGGTTTAAACGCTCTTCTAGAAGGAACTGGTACATTAAAAGCAGGTTCTAGTGATTTAAATAATGGACTATCGCAACTAGTAGATGGTGGCAATAAAATCGAAGCTGGTTCTTCTAAGCTAGAAGCTGGAAGTAACCAATTGAATGATGGACTAAAACAATCTTATGCTGGCTCAACCCAACTGCAAAAAAATGAAGCGGGATTTAATGAGAATCTTGGGGCTACAAATGATGCATTAAAATCAATTGTTAATGGATTGCAAGATGGTTCATTAAGTAAAGAAGATTTACAGAAATTAAAAGCAATCTCAAACACCTTAGATCAACTATCAAAAGGAAGTAATCAAATTAAAAATGGTGTTGATCAAATTGCTGCAGCACAAGGTCAATTATATGAAGGTTCAAATAATCTACTTGCTGGACAAAAAGAATTAAATGCAAATTTAAGTTTATTTAATAGTAAATTGCAAGAAGCGTCTAATGGAGCAAATCAATTAGCTCAAGGAAGTAATGCTTTATACAATGGTACAAAGGAATTAAGT
Organism: Gottfriedia acidiceleris; assembly: GCF_004138285.1. Classification (GTDB taxonomy): domain Bacteria; phylum Bacillota; class Bacilli; order Bacillales; family Bacillaceae_G; genus Gottfriedia; species Gottfriedia acidiceleris_A. The sequence continues at coordinate 521,247 of NZ_SCFN01000005.1, forward strand.
GAAGGAAGTTCATTACTTTCATTAGGCCTAGGTAAATTAAATACAGGTGGGGACCAATTAGTCCAAGGGATCAATCAATTAAATGATGGTTCTAAACAACTATCTGATGGAACGAATAAGTTATATAGTGGGTCTGGAGACTTATTAAAAGGAGCAACTGATTTAACAAAAGGAACAACTGAACTTCATAAATCCCTGAAAGATGGTGGAGATGAAGTAAACAAAGTTAAAACAAGTGATGAAACTGATAAATTCTTTGCAGAACCAACAGAGCTAGTTTCTCATAAATTAAATAATGTAAAAGAATATGGTGTAGGATTAACACCTTATATATTATCTATTGGACTTTTTGCAGGTGGGTTAATGTTCACTTCAGTTTATCCAATGAGAAAGAACTCTATTGCTCCGACTACTGGTTTAGCTTGGTTCTTTAGTAAATATAGCGTTCTTATTTTCGTGGGGATCATGCAATCAATCGTAGCAGATATTGTTTTAATTTACGGTATGGGTCTTGATGTGAAAAACGTGTGGTTATTCGTAGTGTTTACAATTATCACTAGCTTGACCTTCTATTCATTAATACAATTCTTAACTGTTACATTAGGAAATATAGGACAATATTTAGTATTTGTCATGATGTTATTACAAATTGGTGGAACTTCAGGTACTTTCCCAATTTCATTAACACCAACATTTTTCCAAAAGATTCATCCATATTTACCTATGACGTATGCTATAAAAGGATTCAGAGAATTAATCTCTAGTTCTGTTAGCAAAGGGTTTGTATGGGATCAAGTCTATTATTTATGTGGATTCGCAGCATTATTCATTATCTTAACAAATGTAACCTTTGCAGTTCGTGTTAAATTATCAAAGAAAAAACAATTAAGTGAAATCGAGGCTTAAAACGATAAAATAATAAAAAGGATTGAAGTCTAATAAAAAAAGATTTCAATCCTTTTTTACTATTAGTGAAATAAAAATCCAGTATCTTTAGGTCAATCTTTTATTGTAAAATTAGTAATGGAATATGGGAATAATGAAGGAATTAGTATAGAATCCCTTTACATTGTAAGGGACTTATCGTTAAAATTTTAACGTGGTTAATCTGATCTTTGTACATCATGAGCACTTAATACTTGCTATTGTACTATAAAATATAAAAAAATAAGGAAGCGTTTTCATTTAATAGAAAAGTGGTGAATAAATGAAACTAACTGACATCGATAAAAAAATTCTAGAGATGCTCACTAAAAATGGTCGGATGTCATACGCCGATATTGGAAAAGAACTTAATTTATCAAGGGTTTCAATCCGTGAACGTGTGAATCAATTAATAAAAAACGGAGTTATTGAGAGGTTCTCAGTAGTCATTAATTCAGAAAAAGTAGGCAAAGGCGTATCTGCATTCTTTGAAGTAGATTGTGAACCAGCTTATTTAGTAGATGTAGCCGAAGCACTTGCAGATAATCCTGTTGTAGCGAGTTGTTATCAAATGACAGGTCCAAGCACTTTACATATGCATGTATTAGTCGATGATTTTGTCAGCTTAGAACAATTTATAAATAATGAATTATATGCTTTAGAAGGAATAACAAGGGTAGAAAGTCATATTTTATTACGGAGATTTAAGAGTAGAAATGGCTTAAAATTATAGTTGTCATGGCGAGAGATTGTTAATCTCTCGTCTTTTTTTACTATTTTTTGTAAAAATTCATAAAATTATAGAATATTCTGTCTGCTGGGAGTATAATCGAAAATAATTAAAATTTACATTGTTAGGTTATAGGTTGATTAAGGTTAACAAACGTATGTGATTTTAGTTAATATACTTACAAATGGAGTAGGTGGAAAGATGGCGTCACTCATATTAAGAAGGTTGTTTCAATTGTTTTTATTATTGCTAGGTATCTCCTTTTTAGTCTTTGCTTCTATGCATTTAGCACCTGGTGACCCAGCTGCAATCATTGGTGGACCTACAGCAACAAAAGCTGATTTAAATGCCATTCGAGAAAGTTTGGGACTGAACGACTCGTTTTTTGTCCAATATTGGCATTATTTATCAGGCGTATTACATGGGGATTTAGGATATTCCTTTCAAACGAAACAGTCGGTTGCAGAGGCAATTTCAATCCGTTTTCCTAATACTTTAAGTTTAGCAATTGCGAGTATGATCGTTGCAGTAATAATCGGGGTAATAACAGGAATTGTCTCTGCACTTAAGCAAAACTCGTGGTTGGATGTATCAAGTACAATAATAGCCCTTGCAGGTATTTCAGTACCTAATTTTTGGCTAGGTGCCATCCTTATTCTTATTTTTGGAGTTAATCTACAAATTCTTCCAGTTGGGGGACTCGATTCACCAATTTGGACGGTAGAAGGATTTAAGCAAATCATATTACCTGCCATTGCACTGGGAACAGCCTCGGCTGCAATGATTGCAAGAATGAGCCGTTCATCTATGTTAGAGGTAATTCGAGCTGATTACATACGAACTGCAAGAGCGAAAGGTGTAAAAGAGAAATCGATTGTTTGGATTCATGCTTTAAAAAACTCGATGATTCCAGTCATAACTGTTATTGGTTTAAACTTCGGATTTCTTCTTGGAGGAACAATCATTACAGAACAAGTATTTGCGATTAACGGTGTTGGCAGACTAATGATCGATGCAATTGCAGCTAGAGATTTTCCGATGGTTCAAGGGGCAGTATTACTTGTAGCATCCATGTTTGTAATCGTGAATTTACTTGTTGATATTTTATACGTATTTATCGATCCAAGAATTAGCTATGATTAATCGGCTAGAAGGGAGGAACAATTTTGTCTACAGAAGTTGTCATTAATAACATAAATGCAAAGCAATCTATTACAAAAAAGAAGGAAAAATTTATTGTCCAAACGTTTAAACGTTTAATCAAAAATCGATTAGCTGTTTTTGGATTAATCATTATTGTTTTACAAATTTTAATGGCAGTATTTGCACCACTTATTACGATTCATGATCCGATTAAACAAAATTTAGCATCAACAGAACTGCCAATATTCTCTAGCGGACATTGGTTAGGTACAGATAATTATGGTCGGGATATGTGGAGCCGAATTGTATTCGGATCTAGAGTATCACTCGTTGTTGGATTCAGTGCAGTGATTCTTGGCTTAGTTGGTGGTATTACAATAGGCATGCTAGCTGGCTATTTTTCAAAACTTGATGGCTTGCTTATGAGAATAGTAGATTTATTATTTGCTTTTCCTGGAATTCTCCTTGCAATGCTAATTATCGCAATCCTTGGGACAAGTCTAGTGAATGTAGCAGTTGCAATTAGCATATGGTCCATTCCATCATGTGCAAGAATTGTTAGGGGTTCGGTTTTATCTATTAAGAAGCAAGAATACATACAAGCAATGAGGACTTTAGGTGCAAGTAATTTACGAATTATGGTGAAGCATATTTTACCAAACTGTATGGCACCAATCATAGTTTTTGCCACAATGAGAATGGCTACTGCTATTTTATCAACGGCATCACTAAGTTATTTAGGTCTTGGTGCACAACCTCCAACAGCCGAATGGGGATCAATGATTTCTCAAGGGCAAGATTATATGTTTTCTTCCCCACATATGACAATCGTACCAGGGATCGCAATTATGCTGATCGTTTTCTCTTTTAATGTCGTAGGTGATGGATTAAGAGATGCTTTAGATCCAAATATGAATATTAATGATTGAGGAGATGGGTAAATGAAAAAATGGATGTTTATCGTAATTAGTGCAATTCTTCTTCTTGCTGGATGCTCTAGTAAAACAACTGGATCAAATAGCACTAATGTTTCGCAAGAACTTACATATGCTTCAACATCAGATGTAGTAGGTTTATCACCAATCTTAACAAATGATTCTGTATCAGCTAATGTCATCATGCAAGTTTATGAAACATTATTTAAAAGAAATCCTAAAACAATGAAAATCGAACCTTTATTAGCAGAATCTTATACTAATCCAGATGATAAAACTTGGGATATTACATTAAAAAAAGGAATTAAATTTCAAGACGGAACAGATTTTAACGCAGAAGCAGTAAAATACACATTTGATAAATTCCGTGATCCAAAAACTGCTGCTCCACGTGCTTCATTATTAGAACCAATTCAATCAGTTAATGTAATTGATGATTACAAAGTAGAAATTAAAACGAAATATCCATATGGACCACTTTTAGCCGCACTTGCTCATACTGCTGCTTCAATCGTAAGCCCTGAAGCAGATAAAAATAGTGATTTAATGAAAACACCTGTAGGAACTGGGCCATTTAAGTTTGTTAGCTGGACACCTGGTGACCAAATCGTTCTTGAGGCAAACAAAGATTATTGGAATGGTGCACCTAAATTGAAAAAAGTTACTTTTAAAGTAGTACCTGAAGTTTCCACAGCTATTTCAATGTTACAAACAGGAAAAGTACAATTTATTGATGCTCTTCCAGCTGAACAAATTAAGCGTCTAGAATCAATTAAAAATGTAAAAGTGACAAAAGCAGAAGGAACACCAGTTTATTATTTAGGGTTTAACATGAAAAAAGCTCCAATGAATAACTTAGCATTCCGTCAAGCAGTTGCTTATGGACTAGATCGTAAAGCATATATTAATCAGTTAAACGGACTAGGTGTTGAAGGTAATAGTGTAATTGGACCAAAAGTTTTCGGATATGATCAATCTGAAGAAAAAGTTGGCTATTCTTATGATTTAGAAAAAGCTAAAAAGCTGATTAAGGATAATGGATTTGAAGGAAAAGAAGTAAAGATGTTAGTACCAAATCGAGATATGTATATGAAAATGGCTGAAATTGCTCAGTCTCAAATTACGGAAATTGGTCTGAAGGTTAAGCTGGAAACGATGGAATGGGGAACGTTCTTAGATGCAGCAACGAAAGGTCAATACGATGTAACGTTCTTAGGATGGGCAAATAGTACAGCTGATGGTAGTGAATTATTGTATCCAAACTTCCACTCAGACAATGTTGGATCATCAAACCGAATTTCATATAGTAATAAGCAATTTGATCAGTTAGTTAATGAATCTCGTCAAACGATTGACCAAAATGCTCGAAAAGAAAAATTAAAAGAAGCAAATGAATTATTAGTAAAAGATGCTCCTGTAATCGTGATGAATCAAGGTGTAGTAACATCTGCAGTTGATCAATCGGTGAAAGGCATTGAAATTGATCCTACTGGCCAATGGTCATTATACAACGTACACAGAGAGTAGGTAATAGTATGTCAACAGAGCTTCTATCTGTAAATAATTTAGTAACAACGTTTCGAACAGCTGATGGAGAAATCCCAGCTGTTCGAAACGTATCCTTTTCAGTTAATAAAAGTGAAACTTTATGTATAGTTGGCGAATCAGGTTGCGGAAAAAGTATTACTTCATTGTCTATTATGGGGTTATTGCCAAGTAATGGATCAATAAAAAGCGGTTCAATTCAATTGGAAGGAACTGATTTAACTAAGTTAACAACTGATGAATTTAGAAAAATTAGAGGCAATAAAATATCGATGATTTTTCAAGAACCGATGACTGCGTTAAACCCTGTAATCACAATTGGTTTTCAGCTACGCGAGCCACTTATGATTCACCAAAAGCTTTCTAAACAAGAAGCAAATCAAAAAGGAATTGAACTCTTAAAGCAAGTAGGCATACCATATCCTGAAAAAAGAATGACTCAATATCCCCATGAGTTAAGCGGCGGAATGAGGCAACGGGTTATGATTGCTATTTCATTAGCCTGTACCCCTGGACTCTTAATTGCAGATGAGCCAACGACTGCACTTGATGTTACGATTCAATCTCAAATATTAGATTTAATCCATGAGTTACAAGAACAACTCGGAATGGGTGTCATCATGGTTACACATGATATGGGGGTCGTAGCTGAAATTGCTGATAAAGTGATGGTCATGTATGCAGGAGAAAAGATAGAAGAAGGTCCAGTTGAAGAGATTTTTAATCATCCAAGTCATCCATATACTAGGGGGTTATTAAGCTCCGTACCTAATGTAGATGATCCTGATTTCGAATTAGAAGCAATCCCAGGCTCGACACCGAGCTTAAACGAACAAATAACTGGCTGTCGTTTTCATCCGCGTTGTGAACATGCATTAGCACGTTGCAAAGTTGAAGTCCCAAAGGAATTTACAATAAAGGATGGACACACAGTTAAATGTTGGCTGAGTGAGGAGGATGCGATATGACTCTAACAAAAAGTAAATCTTTATTAGAGCTACAAAATGTTAAAAAATATTATCCGATTCGTGGAGGCTTACTAAAAAAAGTTCAAGGTCATGTCAAGGCAGTTGAAGAAGTGAGTCTAACATTATTAGAAGGTGAAAGCTTAGGAGTTGTAGGTGAATCAGGTTGCGGTAAATCTACATTGGGAAAAACGATTTTAGGTCTTGAAGATATTACTGACGGAAAAGTATTTTTTAAAGATACGGAAATCCAACATTTATCGAATAAGAGTCGAAATGATTTTAAGAAACAAATGCAAATGATTTTCCAAGATCCATATGCTTCATTAAATCCAAGACAACGAATTGGAGATGCTTTGGAAGAAGTATTTGTTATCCATACAAATCTATCAAAACAAGAGAGAAAAGAGAAAGTAATCAGTTTGCTTCGTGAGGTAGGCTTAAATGAAGATCATTATGATCGATATCCTCATGAATTTAGTGGTGGGCAGCGTCAGCGTATTGGAATTGCAAGAGCGATTGCTCTTAACCCATCGTTAATTATTTGTGACGAGGCAGTGTCTGCACTTGATGTGTCTGTACAAGCACAAGTATTAAAACTTTTAAAATCATTACAAGCAAAATATAACTTAACTTATTTATTTATCTCTCATGATTTAGGAGTCGTACGATATTTCTGTGATCGAGTTTTAGTAATGTATTTAGGTAATACAGTTGAGCTTGCTCCTGCTGACAAGCTATATAATAACCCACTACATCCTTATACAAGGGCGTTACTATCTGCAATTCCACGTCCAAAGGTAGGAAAAAGACCTGAGAAAATTCGTTTGATAGGTGAAATTCCAAATCCAGCAAACCCACCTTCAGGTTGTACATTCCGTACTCGTTGTCCACTAGCAACAGATCTTTGTGGGCAAGTAAAACCAGAGTGGAAGGAAATTGAAGAAAATCATTTTGTTGCATGTCACCATGTAGATGCTTAAAGGAGAAGATACAAATGCAGTTTGATCATTTAAATAATCCATATTCAGCACAACGCCATACGACATTTGGAAAAAATGGAATGGTAGCTACTTCACAACCTTTAGCGGCGCAAGCGGGGTTAGATATATTAAAAAAAGGTGGTAACGCAATTGATGCTGCAATTGCCACAGCTGCTGCTTTAACAGTAGTTGAACCAACTTCAAACGGTATTGGTGGAGACGCCTTTGCACTAGTTTGGGTAAATGGAGAACTTCATGGTTTAAACGGTAGTGGTCCTGCCCCAAAATCAATTTCGATTGAAAAGCTAAAAGAACAAGGACTCGAGAAGATGCCAACCCATGGTGTTATTCCAGTTACAGTTCCTGGAGTACCTGCTGCATGGGCTGCATTGTCAAAACGTTTTGGTAAATTACCATTAGATGAGGTTTTACAACCAGCTATTACGCTTGCAGAAGAAGGCTTCCCACTTTCGCCGATTTTAGGGAAGTTTTGGAATATAGCATACGAAAAGTTTAAAAAACAATTTACTTCACCAGAATTTGCTGAGTGGTTCAAAACATTCGCTCCAAATGATCGTGCACCAGAGATTGGCGAACTGTGGTCATCTAAAGCACATGCAGAAACATTACGTGAAATCGGTGCAACGAATGCTGAGAGTTTTTATCGCGGTAACTTGGCAGAAAAAATCGTTTCCTTTATGAAAGAACATAATGGATACCTTAGTTCAGAGGACTTAAGTGAATATAAAGTAGAATGGGTTAACCCAATCTCGACAAATTATCGTGGATACGATGTTTGGGAAATTCCACCGAATGGGCAAGGTTTGGTAGCGTTAATGGCATTAAACATTGCCAAAGGTTTTAATTTTTCTACAAAAGATGATGTCGATACATATCATAAGCAAATAGAGGCTATGAAACTAGCTTTTACTGATGGAAAAGCGTTTATTACAGATTCTGAGCATATGGATATTAATGTAGATGAGCTACTATCAGAAGAATATGCCGGGTCGCGTCGAGAATTAATTTGTGAAAAAGCGATAGAGCCAGAAAACTATACGCCTCCAAAAGGTGGCACAGTTTATTTAGCGACTGCTGATGGCGAGGGGAATATGGTTTCATTTATTCAAAGTAACTATATGGGATTTGGTTCAGGGATCGTAATTCCTGATACAGGAATTGCTCTTCAAAATAGAGGTCATGATTTTACTTTAAATCCGGCGCATTCTAATGCACTTAAGCCTGGTAAAAGAACATATCACACAATAATCCCAGGGTTTTTAACAAAAGATGGTGAAGCAGTAGGGCCATTTGGCGTAATGGGAGGATATATGCAGCCACAAGGTCATGCACAAGTTGTCATGAATACTGTGGATTTTAAGCTGAACCCTCAAAGTGCATTAGATGCACCAAGATGGCAGTGGATGGAAGGAAAAAAAGTGGTCGTAGAACCTCATTTTCCAAATCACCTTGCCCAGGCACTAGCAAGAAAAGGCCATCAAATTCAAGTGGCTACAGATTGTAGCAGTTTCGGTAGGGGGCAAATTATTTGGCGCAATCCTAAGACCGGAGTGCTAATGGGAGGAACAGAATCTAGAACAGATGGCGCAATTGCAGTTTGGTAAAGGAATGATTCAATGATAAATCAATGGAAACTTTTTTTAGCTTTTTTTAGAGTAGGAATGCTAGGTTACGGGGGAGGTCCTTCTTCTATACCACTAATCCATACAGAGGTTGTTGACAAGTATAAATGGTTAAATAAGGATGACTTTTCAGATGTACTAGCAATCGCAAATGCTCTTCCAGGACCAATAGCAACAAAGCTTGCAGGATATGTAGGTTGGAGAACAGGTGGCGTAGTAGGTATGTTAAATGCCATTATCGCAACAACTCTACCGACTGTTTTCCTACTTATGCTACTATTATCAACACTAAATCACTTTAAAGGTGTTGCCTGGGTACAAGGTATGTCGAATGCAGTTGTTCCAGTAGTGGGAGTTATGTTAGCAACTTTAACATGGGAATTTATTGAGAAATCGAAAGAATCTCTTGGCTGGAAAATCACTAGTTTGATCGTGGTTGCTAGTTTTATCCTTTTATATTTTTTAAATGTACATCCTGCTATCTTAATTGGATGCTTAGTTGGATATGCCTTTTTCTCAAAAAGTAAAAATGAAAAGAAGAAGAAGGTGAAGGCATCATGATTTATTGGAAAATATTTTTAGCATTTTTCTTACCAGGCATTTTCGGATACGGAGGAGGACCAGCTTCGATCCCTCTTATTGAGAATGAAGTTGTTGATAAGTACGGATGGTTAACTTCAGTTGAATTTAGTAACGTACTTGCACTTGGCAATGCCCTCCCAGGCCCAATTGCTACAAAGATGGCCGGATATATCGGATACGTTGAGGGAGGCATATTTGGTTCCTTTGTAGGATTATTTGCAACAATCGCACCCTCTCTAATCTTGATGATTGCTTTATTAAGTATATTAATGAAGCATAAAAATTCACCAAAAGTCAAAAAGATGACTTCACTAGTTAGGCCTTTAATCGCCGTTTTACTTGGCATTATGGCCTTTGACTTTTTTAACGATTCATATAATGGGGTAGGCGTTACGCAAACAATTATTATTAGTGTACTTTCCTTATTATTTTTAGAACGTTGGAAAATTCACCCCGCATATGTAATCGGAGGGGCTCTTGTTTATGGTGCAGTATTTTTATCTTAAATAATGAACAACTTTTTTAATTCAATCGAAACATTATTGAAGCAATGCCATTATGGGGTTGCCTTCAGTAATGTTTTTTTCGTTAAATAGCCCGGAACTAAAGAAGTAATAAAGTTTGGCAGCGGAGAAGAAAACTCGACGAAGTTGCCAATTTTAAGAATTAAGTATAAGTGCAACTACGCCTCTGTCTTCGCCTAAAGGCTCGCCAATCAGCGAGTTTTCTTTAGCAAAAAATATAACTTTAACAGTAAATGTGAATGATGTCACAAAATAGACAATTTATAGACACGAATTAGACAAATAAGATTAAGTCAAAAACCCCTTTGGAAAAGTAAACTAGAAGTAACAAGAGGTACCATTGAATGGTTCTCTGGAATTTACTTAATGAATTATTTGTGAAAAAATGTTCAAAGTTTTGCTCGGGCTTAATGAAAATTTTTTTGAAATGATCTTTATCCTAAGGGGGATGTACTGTGAGTGTGTTAGAGCTTGCAAGAATACAATTTGGTTCCACTACGATTTTCCATTTTTTATTTGTACCACTTTCAATAGGTTTAGTATTTATGGTAGCAATTATGGAAACATTGTATGTTTTTCGAAATAACGAGGCATATAAAAAGTTAACAAAATTCTTTGGGCACTTATTTTTAATTAATTTTGCAGTTGGTGTTGTGACAGGTATTATTCAAGAGTTTCAATTTGGTATGAACTGGTCTGAATATTCCCGGTTTGTAGGAGATGTATTTGGAGCACCACTTGCAATTGAGGCACTTTTAGCATTTTTTATGGAATCTACATTTTTAGGAATATGGATATTTGGTTGGGAAAGACTTAATAAAAAAATTCATTTAATGTGTATTTGGTTAGTTGCTTTCGGAACTTTAATGTCTGCATTTTGGATTTTAGCAGCCAATTCTTTTATGCAGGAGCCAGTTGGCTTTGCGATTAAAAATGGTCGCGCAGAAATGACCGACTTTTTAGCAATCATTACAAATCCACAACTTAAAGTTGAGTTTCCTCACACAATTGCTGGAGCATTAGCAACTGGAGCGTTATTTGTTGCTGGTGTAAGTGCGTATAAAATCTTAAAAAAACAGGAAACGGAATTATTTAAAAAAGCGTTTAATCTTGCAATGGTGTTCGCTCTAATTGCAGGAATTGGTGTTGCATTTAGCGGACATTCTCAAGCGAAGCATTTAATGAAAACACAGCCGATGAAAATGGCTGCAAGTGAAGGGTTATGGGATGATAGCGGAGACCCTGCAAGCTGGATGATCTTTGGTCTGATTGATTCGAAAAAGAAAGAAAATAAATATGAGGTAGAAGTACCATATTTATTAAGTTATCTAGCTTATGAGAAGTTTGAAGGTAAAGTACCTGGTATGAATACATTACAAAAACAATATGAAAAATTATATGGTCCTGGAAATTATATTCCACCAGTTAATACGACTTTCTGGAGCTTTAGAATTATGGCAGGAGCAGGAATGGTCATGATTTTAATGGCGATGCTAGGTTTATATTTTAGTTATCGTAAAAAATTAGAATCAAAAAATCTATTCTTAAAGGCATCAATTTTACTAATTTCTTTACCGTTCATTGCAAATACAGCTGGATGGGTTATGACGGAAATAGGTCGCCAACCATGGACTGTATTCGGTTTAATGACTACTGCTGCATCTGTATCACCAAATGTTTCAAAAGGATCACTCATTTTTTCAATCACAACTTTTACAACAATGTATGCAATTTTAGCAGTTGTTTTAGTTTACTTGTTTGTGAAAGAAATTAAAAAAGGAACACACCATGTTGAAAAGGAACAGGTTCCTACGGTCGATCCGTTTGAAAGGGAGGTTACCATCGTATGATTGAGTTAAATGAATTATGGTTTTTACTCGTAGCAGTTTTATTTATAGGGTTCTTCTTCTTAGAAGGCTTCGATTTTGGTGTAGGTATATCTACAAAGCTACTAGCCAAAAATGATACTGAAAGAAGAATTTTAATAAACACAATTGGACCGTTTTGGGACGCAAATGAAGTGTGGTTATTAACTGCAGGTGGAGCAATTTTTGCAGCATTCCCAAATTGGTATGCAACGATGTTTAGTGGATACTATATTCCGTTTGTATTTGTATTAATGGCATTAATCGGACGTGGTGTTGCTTTTGAATTTAGAGGCAAAGTTGAAAAGGCAAAATGGGCAAAAGCTTGGGATTGGGTAATTTTCTTCGGTAGTTTATTACCACCATTTTTATTCGGAGTATTATTCTCAAGCATCCTTAGGGGGATGCCAATTGATCAAAATATGAATATATCTGCAGGTTTTTCAGATTACGTTAATTTATTCACCGTAGTTGGGGGTGTAACTGTTACATTATTATGCCTATTACACGGATTAATGTTTTTAACATTAAAAACCGTAGGAGATTTAAGAAATCGTGCACGTTCTCTAGCACGTTTAGTAATCATACCAGTATTCCTTTTCTTAGTTGCATTTACTGGCATGGCATTTTTTGAAACGGATATGTTTAAAGTAAAAGCACAAATAACAGTTCCATTAATTTTATTAATCGTAGTAAGTTATATACTTGCTACACTATTCATTTTTAAGAAAAGAGATGGCTGGTCATTTACTATGACAGGCCTTGGTATTGTACTAACAGTCGGGACAATGTTTACTTCACTATTCCCAAGAGTCATGATTAGTTCGATCAAAAGTACGTATGACTTAACTGTTTATAATGCTTCATCTGGTCCTTATTCATTAAAAGTAATGACAATTGTTGCATGTACATTATTACCATTCGTATTGGGTTACCAAATTTGGAGTTATTATGTGTTTAGAAAAAGAGTGGATGAGAAGGATTTGACTTATTAATGGGAAAAGATCTTATTAAATATAAAGGGATAAATCGTTTATTAATGATCCTATCTTTTTTAACAATTATACAAGTAACGGCAATTATTATTCAGGCATACATGCTTTCACAAGCTATTGTCAGATTGTTTAATGGAGAAAATAGTAGCGATATTTTATACGCTACTATTTTCTTCATCCTTGCATTTATCTGTCGTTATATTATTTCGACTATAAAGCAGAAATGTTCAGAGCATTTTGCAGACATTGCTTCATCCGAAATGAAAATGAAAGTTTTAGAAAAGCTTTTTAAACTTGGACCTAGATTTGCAAGGAAATCAGGAACAGGTAATATTGTAACGCTTATTATGGAAGGAACTACACAACTAAGAAATTACCTAGAAATCGTTCCATTGAAAATGATTAACTTAGCAATTGTCTCACCAGTAATAGTAATCTATATTTTCTTTGTTGATAAGGTTTCTGCACTTATACTAATCGTAACATTTCCAATCATTATTATTTTTATGGTTTTACTCGGTTTGGCAGCTAAAAAGAAATCAAATAAACAATGGAAGGTTTACCGTTTATTATCGAATCATTTTACTGATTCATTACGTGGTCTGGAAACATTAAAGTTTCTTGGTTTAAGTAGAAAACATATAAAAAAAATAGAAAGTGTAAGTGAAAGATACAGAGAAGCAACGATGGGCACATTAAAAGTAGCTTTTTTATCATCATTTGCACTAGATTTATTCACAATGCTGTCGATCGCTACAGTTGCAGTTTTTTTAGGACTTCGTTTGATCGACGGAGTAATTTTACTAGGCCCAGCACTAACAATTTTAATTTTAGCTCCTGAATATTTTTTACCAGTTCGTGAAGTTGGAGCTGATTATCATGCTACTTTAAATGGTCAGGAAGCTGGGAAAGCAATGCAAGATATTTTAGACGAGCAAGAGTTTAAGTCTCAAGATATCACTCCGCTATCAGATTGGAATCATGAAAGCACAATTAAATTAAAAGATGTATCAGTTATACCCGAAAAAGATGGTCAAACGATTTTAAAGAATATAAATATGAGTATTAAAGGGTTTCAAAAAATTGGGATTGTTGGAGAAAGTGGTTCTGGTAAGTCAACGCTTATTGATTTAATAGGTGGATTTTTAGAGCCAGCAAATGGGACTATTCAAATTTCTGGTGAAGAGGTATCACATCTGCAAATACAAGATTGGCATAAACAGTTAATCTACATTCCACAAAGTCCTTATATTTTCTCAAAATCATTAAACGATAATATAAGCTTCTATAAACCTAATGCTACTACAGAAGAAGTTGAAAATGCAGCTGTTCAAGCTGGGTTAACTTCTTTAATAGAAGAATTACCAAAAGGATTAGAAGAAAAAATTGGTGAAGGTGGAAGAGCTTTAAGTGGCGGGCAAAGTCAACGTGTCGCGCTTGCAAGAGCATATCTAGAAAATCGCCCGATTCTTTTGTTAGACGAACCTACTAGTCATCTTGATATTGAAACTGAGTTTGAATTAAAACAAACAATGCTTCAGTTGTTTTCTAAAAAATTAGTGTTTTTAGCTACACATCGCTTACATTGGATGAAAGAAATGGATCAAATTATTGTGATGAATGAAGGTAGCATTATTGAAGTTGGTACCCATGAGGAACTATTAATGAAAAAAGGTCATTATTATCGATTAATTCATAGTTAGAAGGTAAATATATGTTAAATAAAAATGGATGGATTTTACCATATATAAAAGAAAATCGTCGTTTATTTATAGTTGTGATTTTCTTAAGTTCACTGACTATATTTGCAGCGGCTTCTCTTATGTACACTTCCGGCTATTTAATCTCTAAAGCAGCAACTAGACCTGAAAATATTTTAATGATTTATGTACCAATCGTTGCTGTACGTACTTTTGGTATTTTCAGGTCGGCTTCTAAGTATGTTGAAAGATTAGTCGGACACAATACAATTTTAAAAATCTTATCTAGAATGAGAACAAGATTATTTAGTAATCTGGAACCGTATGCACTTACGATCAATTCGAAGTTTAAAACAGGGGATATTTTAGGTCTTTTAGCAAATGACATTGAATATTTACAGGATATTTATTTAAAAACTATTTTCCCTGGAATTGCTTCATTGTTTATCTATTTTATATCGGTAGTAGCACTTGGATTCTTCTCCGTTCCATTTGCAATATTAACAGCAGTAATTTCCTTTGTTTTAATAGGTGTTCTACCGTATTTTTCATTATTAGTTGAAAAGGCGCGTACTTACAAAATAAAAAAGGAAAAGAGTCATTTATATGAAAATTTAACTGATGCAGTTATGGGAATTAGTGATTGGCTTTTTAGTGGTAAACAAAATAGCTTTATAAAACAATATAGAGAAATGGATGAATCGTTAAGAAACATCCAAAGTAAGGAAAAAAGATTTAGAAGACGGCGCGATTTAATTGCTCAATGTATTGTAGCAGTTTTAGTTTTAATGATGCTATATTGGGCTGGGAATGAAAGTTTAGCTGGAGAAATTCCAAGAACTTTTATCGCCGCATTTGTTTTAGTTTTATTTCCTTTAACAGAAGCTTTTATTCCACTATCAAATTCTCTTGGAAGTGTCCCTTTATATACTGATTCAATCAATCGTTTAGAAGAGATTAAAGAAGTGAATCGTGATCAGAAATTACCTATTGTAGAAGGTAATATTGATGATTATCGAAAAATCGAGTTTAAAAATGTATCTTTTCATTACTCGGAAAACGAAACTATTTTAAATAATGTTTCGTTTACAATTGAGGAAAACAAAAAAACTGCTTTATTAGGTCCGAGTGGTTCAGGAAAATCGACTATTCTTAAGCTAATTGAAGGAGTAGAAACTCCTATTGATGGAAGCGTTAAAATAAATAAGATCGAAAGTATAGCTTTAGGAGACAAAATTTCGAAAGTTGTATCTGTACTTAATCAAAAGCCATATTTATTTGATACTTCAGTTTTAAATAATATTCGTTTAGGAAATCCAGCAGCAAGTGACGAAGAGGTAATCGAGGTTACGAAAATGGTTGAACTGCATGATTATATAGCATCACTTCCAGAAGGCTATAATACACCTATGCAAGAAACCGGTGTAAGATTCTCAGGTGGAGAACGTCAAAGAATCGCCTTGGCCAGAATACTTCTTCAAAATACACCAATTGTTATTTTAGATGAACCAACTGTCGGATTAGATTCAATAACAGAACGAAAATTACTTCATACGATCTTTAAAGTATTAGAAGGAAAGACAGTATTATGGATCACACACCATTTAATAGGTGCAGAAATGGCGGATCAAATTCTCTTCTTAGACAAAGGTAGAATTGCTATGAAAGGCTCACATGATGAACTTTTCAAAAATGAGGACCGATATCGCAACCTTTTTGAACTAGATCGACCATTTAGAGTAAGTGAATAGATGCTAATCAAGAGTCTCTGGCTAAATTACCAGAGTCTTTTTTAGATTAATAAATACAGTTTGACTGAAAATGATTTACATGATATATTTATCTCGAATTCGAGATATCTTGAATTCAAAATAAATTTTATTAATTTATTCAGTATTCTTCAGCTATAGATTCACAAAATAAAAAAGCGTATATAGATAAATAATTTAAATGGAGGAATTAGTATGAACGGCTTAAAAGGGATCCATCATGTAACAGCAATAACTAGCAGTGCAGAAAAAAACTATGAATTTTTTACTTATGTTTTAGGGATGCGTTTAGTAAAGAAAACGGTTAATCAAGATGATATTCAAACGTACCATTTATTCTTTGCGGATGATAAAGGGAGCGCTGGAACGGACATGACATTTTTTGATTTCCCTGGAATTCAGAAAGGAGTGCATGGAACAAATGAAATTTCAAAAACATCGTTCCGAGTACCAACTGATGCAGCATTAGATTATTGGGTGAAGCGTTTTGACCGATTAGAAGTGAAACACTCAGGAATTAAAACACAGTTTGGAAAGAAAACTTTATCATTTGTTGATTTCGATGACCAGCAATATCAGTTAATTTCAGATGAGCATAATAAAGGAATTGCTTCAGGCACACCATGGCAAAAAGGACCAATCCCATTAGAATACGCAATTACAGGACTAGGACCAATTTTTATCCGAGTAGCTAATTTCGAATTCTTTAAAGAAGTAATCGAAAAAGTACTTTTATTTAAAGAAATTGACAAAGAAGGTTCATTCCACTTATTCGAAGTCGGTGAAGGAGGAAACGGAGCACAAATTATCGCAGAACATAACGAAATATTACCACAAGCTTACCAAGGCTTTGGTACTGTTCACCATGTAGCATTCCGTGTAGAAGATACGTCTGTTTTAAAAGAATGGATTAAACGTCTAGATTCATTTAGATTACCAAACTCTGGCTATGTAGATCGTCATTTCTTTGAATCATTATACGCAAGAGTTGCGCCACAGATTTTATTTGAATTTGCTACAGACGGACCTGGATTTATGGGAGACGAACCTTACGAAACACTTGGTGAAAAACTATCATTACCTCCTTTCTTAGAACCAAAACGTGACGAAATTGAAGGAATGGTTCGTCAGATTGATACTGTTAGAAGTACGAAGGAATTTGTGAAGGAATAATGTCAGAAAGCACTCACTTTTGAAAGTGAGTGTTTTTTTGTTTGTTGAATTGACGAAATACAAACAAAATATGTGCTTTATTCATATATTGTGAACTTAGTTGAGAAAAAGACTATTTTATTAATAAACCGTAAGTTTTCGTTGATAAATATATAAAACTTTATAGCTCAAGAATTTGTCCGATCTCTAATTTAAACTCTTCTATTACCCCAACTGGAAGCTCCAATACAGAATATGCATCAGAAACTGGTGCAACAAATTTCCATGGCTGAAGATTGTTAATTAGTTTTACGATTTGTTTATTTTTATTTAAAAAAACGACGTCAATTGGAAAATTCATAAAACACATATGGATTGAATTGCATGGGATAATCCAAAGACCTTCTTGATTTAGTGGTTTTTTTCGAAACATTAGACCTTTAAGTCTAGAAGTGAATTTATCTGCTTTTTTTATAGTATATGGAATTGTTCTATTTAAGTCTCTATTAGAAGCCTTTAACATACTTCACACTCATTTCTTAATAATTAATATATTTAAAGTAAGTATAGTAGAGTCTTATTTTGTTCTCAATACGAGAAAATGGTAAAAAATGTTAAGTTTTACATGTTCTACCAATATTTTTTCGCTTGTTTTACAAAATCCCCCAAATTGTAACATTGATGAATCACTGGGAAATATGGGGAATTTGAAACAACTAAATGGAAAATGTGTCTAAATCCCCATATTTTTTCATGAAAAACGTACAAATTCCCCCAATACAGTATTTGTTAAAATTCGATTAAACTAAGAATGTAAACATAATATTACGAATATTACGAATTATACAATTAAAATGTAATAGAAAATAACTGTTTGTTAAAATTCAGAATCATTTGATAATACGGGGGATTAAGATGCTATCGGTATTTAAGAGCCTAGCTGTAAAAGAAGAGGGACAAGCGTTGGTAGAGTATAGTCTTGTTTTTCTCGGAGCTGTAAGTGTATTTATAGTAATAGTTGGTCTATTAGGAAAGGAAATAAGTGATTTAGTTCTTCCTTTATTCGAAATGATTAAGTGATCAGTTATATGAAACTATTAATTAAATTGTTTGATGATGAGGAAGCATATTTTTTGGTATCAGGTAGTCAGAGAGATGTACTAGAAATGCTAGCAAGTCTTTGAGTCTACTTAAAATACATAAATTTATAAACAACTGGAGGAATTAAGAATGTTAAACAAAATCAAGAATTTTGTAGTTGCAGAAGAAGGACAAGGTTTATCTGAGTATGGATTACTTTTAGCTGGTATTGTTGTGGTAGTTATTGCTGCTGTAGCGGTATTAGGAGATGGGATTAGTGAATTTTTAGGAAACGTTATAGAGGATCTTAAATCAGGTACAACTTCAGGTAAAACTTCTTAAAATTACGTTTGACTTACCAATTATTTATTAATAAAAAATATGAGATTTCTTAAGCCCTACTTGTAAATAGTAGGGCTCTCATTCTATTAAAAGCAGAGGTAGATTTATGTTTGTAGATACTATTCTTGTAATAACATTATTAATTTCACTAATTACTGATATTCAAAAAAGAAAAATTTTGAATATCGTCACTCTTCCTGCAATCCTAATTGGTTTTATCTATTATACTGCAACTCTCGGATGGGAAGGATTTCTTTTCAGTGGAAAAGGGTTTCTAACCGGGGCAGCTTTCCTTTTTATCCCCTACCTTTTAGGTGGTATGGGAGCAGGAGATGTAAAATTAATGGCAGCGATTGGAGCATTAACAGGCGCAATGTTTACATTTTACTCTTTTATCTATATAGCTTTAATTGGTGGAATCATTTCTTTAGTTTTAATTATGAAGAATAGAGGAATTTGGAACTCAATTAAGTCATTCTTTTTTGAAATGTTTTACTTAAGAAGCAATCTTGGATCAGTAATTCTTAACGCAAATAAGCAATCAAGTATTTCTTTCCCTTACGGTGTAGCGATTGCACTAGGAACAGTATGTGAGATTATTTTGGGAGTGATGAAATGAGGTCAGAAAAGGGTCAATCGCTAGTAGAATTTGCATTAATTCTTCCTCTTCTAGCAATGCTTTTACTTGGCATGCTAGATTTCGGACGGATTTTTCATGCGTACTTAGCCTTAGATCACGCAGGTCGCGAAGCTGCAAGAGCAGCAAGTATAGGTAAGGACGATGCAACAATTAAAAGTGTTGCTGTTAATGATGCGAGCAGTATCAAATTAACAACAGATAAGATCTCGATTAGTCCAAGTACCCGTTCTTCTGGTAGCAATGTAACGATTACTATTTCTTATCCAGTAGATTTTTTGACACCTGTTATAGGCCAGATTGTTGGTAAGTTAGATTTAAAAAGTACCACTGTTATGAGGGTGGAATAAATGAAAAAGTTACTTAATTTAATAGAAAATCAAAATGGTGCCACGGTTGTATTAGTAGGTTTATTAATGGTGTTTTTACTAGGCATAACTGCTCTTGTAATAGACGGAGGAAGATTATATTCCGAAAAGAGCAAACTTCAGAAAGCCGTTGATGCTGCTGTTTTAGGCGGCGGCCAAGTACTAGTAAACAGTCAATCACAGGCAAAATCGGTAGCAAAGGATTTATCACAAAAAAATACATATTCGCTTACAGACAGTGATTTAGAAGTTACAAGTAGTTATATAAAAGTGTCAAAAAAAGTATCAGTACCAATGACCTTTGCAAAAGTTTTAGGAGTTAAAACTGTGGATGTAAGTGCATCCGCAAAGGTGATCGTAGGACCGTTAAAAGCAGGGAAAGATATTTCTCCTATTGCAGTTGAAAAAAGTGCCATTCCAAATGGAACACAGCTAAAGTGTGATAATACAGGTAATAATACTGGAAATTGTGGCTACCTCGATTTTAATGGTAGTGGAGCAAACGGGTTGGCTGATGCAATTAAAAATGGTAGCGATGTATCAATTAACAGTGATTATGCTGTTACTGAAACTGGTCAAAAATGGGGACCTGTAAAAGATGCTTTTCAGTTTTTAATTGATAGTGATGCTAATAAACCTCAATGTCAGAGTGCTGCTACCGCCGATCAAACTTGTAAACGAGTTCTCTTTGTTGCAGTTATTGATTCATGGAAAGATGCATCTGGGAAAAGTACTGTCAAAATAGTCGGTTTGGCAGCGTATTGGTTAGAAAGTGTAACTGGTAATAAGGAACTAAAAGGTCAGTTTATTAAAATGGTAGGTCCAGGAGAAATAGGAAGTATCGGTATTGGTGAATACAATTTGTACGGCGTAAAGCTTGTTGAATAACAATTAATTTGTCATCTTTTTAGGGGGAACTATGAACACGAAAAGAATTTGGATTTACTCTTTAATATTTGGACTTTTAACTGCATTAGTACTATATATTGCAGTTTTCTCAAACACGGCAACTCCAACAACTGTTAAAGAGACTAAAAAGCCAGTAGTAAAAGCTAATATACAAACCGCAAAAGCGACAGAAAAGAAAATACAAAAAAGAGAAATAAAAAATGAAATGATTCCTGTAAGTGAAGGAAAGAGAGCCATTTCATTAAAAGTAGATCTAGAACAAGGGATTTCAGGATATGTTGAGCCTAATTCGATGGTCGATATCATTGCTTATGAAACGAATATTGATCAAAAAACTAAGAAGGAATTTCGTTCAGCTATTCTGGGTTTTCAAAACATAAAAGTATTAGCATCTGGTAAAGCATCGGATAGTAATGACGAAGCACTTAATTATGAAACAATTACGGTAGAAGTTACTCCAGAACAAGGATTAGAACTAAGTTTGGCCTCAAAGGACAAGAACGGTTTTTACTTTATGCTTCGTAATGTAAAAGATAACAAAGAAGAGACAAAGGATGTCCGTGTAACGAGGGAAGTAGTGAAAGGTGAGGATGAGTAATGGAGATTAATTGGTACTATTTTTCCGATACCAACACTCCACCAGGAGAAATTGATGAGATTCTTAAGCGAAAGAATTATTCCCTAAAAAGTGCTTTGAGATTAGAAGATTTACATCAGCACCTAATCCAAAATGATAATGCAGTTCTTTTTATTAAAGCGATCACGGTTTATAACGTATATGATCTTTGTAGAGAAATTTCTGTAATGTATCCCCATGTTTATATTGTTCTTATTTCTCCAGATAATATGGAAAATATAAAGAAGGCTATGCATGTCGGAGCCTCAGATATTTTACGAACTTCATATGAATTTGAAGATTTGCTTAAGGTAGTTGTTCAAGCCGAGAAATATATGACTCATCGCGCGAAAAAAGAAAATACATATTCTTTGAATCTACTAAAAAGCGACAGTAAAGTTATTTCGATTTGTAGTACAAAAGGCGGCGCCGGTCGTACAACAATGACTGTAAATTTGGCGGCTGCTTTTGCGAAGCAAGGAAAAAAAGTCGCTGTGATCGACTCAGACCTCCAGTTTGGCGATATTGCAATGTATTATGATTTGAAGCCAAAGCGAACAATTTATGAGTGGGTTAAAGAAGGATACGGATATAATCATAATTCGATTGATCAATATATGGTAAAACATGATTGCGGTGTATATGTATTAGCGGCACCACCTCGTCCTGAGTTTTTTGAAATCATCAAAGAGGAGCATATTAAAGCAGTAATTGATGAATGTAAAAAATTGTTTGATGTTGTTTTAATTGATACTTCAGCTTATTTATCTGAGATTCATTTGAGCTGTTTGAAAAAGTCTGACGATATTTTATTGCTGACATCGAATGATTTACCAACACTGCGAAATAGCAAGTTATATATTGACACACTGGAATCTTTAAATTTAAAGGGAAACATGAAGCTCATTTTATATCGAGGGACAAAGATAAAGACATTAGAACCGAAAAAGATAGAAGAAATCTTAGGGAATCCTATTTTCACTACAATTCCAAGTCAGGATCAGATTGTATATTCTTCGGTAAATCAAGGTACTCCATTTGTCTTAACTCATGCTAAAACTCCAGTTGCAAAGGCGATTCTCTCTTTAACAGATAAACTAATCTTTGATGACGGTAAAAGTGTAGAAGAGAAGAAAAAAAATAATCGTAAGTTCTCATTAAGAAGATAGAAGGTTGGGAAGTATCATGTCATTGTTTAAACGATTTAGTGATGAAGGAAATAATGATTCTAGTAAGGCTCAAATTAATTCTCCTGTAATCTTAAAAACTAAAGAATTTTGGGATATGGAATCAATTTTACATAATTACTTAGTCGAAGAGCTTAAGAAATTTAATAGCACGGATATCGAAGAAGAGAAGAAGAAAATTCAGCAATTAGGTGAAACCTTTTTGGAACTAGAAGGAGCACGTTTCACATTTGAGGAGAAAAAAGAGCTTTTAACCTTTGTTGAACATGAACTTTTGGCATTTGGCCCAATCACTCCTTTGCTTGAGGATTCTCGTATTTCAGAAATCATGGTAAATAGCCCTAATGAGATCTACTTTGAGCAAAAAGGTAAACTTTATAAGTCAAACGCAGAATTTCGGGATAATCAACATGTTATTCGAGTAATTGAAAGGATTGTATCTCCTATTGGCAGACGTGTAGATGAAAGTTCACCAATGGTTGATGCACGTTTGCCAGATGGTTCTCGTGTAAATGCGATAATACCTCCGCTTTCATTGAAAGGCCCAAGCTTAACAATTCGTAAATTTTCAGATACGCCTTTTCAAGTGGAAGATTTAATTCGATTCGGTACATTGGACGAGAAGATGGCGAAGTTCTTGGATGCATGTGTAAAATCCCGTTTAAATATTTTTATTAGTGGCGGTACTGGATCGGGAAAAACAACATCCTTAAATGTGTTATCATCATTTATTCCAAATGATGAGCGCATTGTAACAATAGAGGATGCGGCAGAATTAAAACTATCACAAGATCATATTGTTTCTTTAGAATCTCGACCGCCTAATATAGAAGGGAAAGGTCAAATAACAATACGAGATTTAGTCCGAAACTCTCTACGTATGCGTCCAGATCGAATTGTTGTCGGTGAGGTTCGTGGTGCAGAAGCGCTAGACATGCTACAAGCAATGAATACTGGTCACGATGGCAGCTTGAGTACTGGCCATGCGAACTCTCCAAGAGATATTCTATCCCGATTAGAAACAATGGTATTGATGGCTGGATTTGACTTGCCAGTACGAGCAATTCGTGAGCAAATTGCAAGTGCAATTGATCTTATCGTACAACAATCACGTATGAAAGATGGTACGAGAAAAATCACTCATATAACAGAAGTAATAGGAATGGAAGGAGATACAATCGTCCTTCAAGATTTATACGTATTCCGTGAGTCTGGCAGAAGTAATGACGGTTTATTTGAAGGAAAGTTTGTCTCGACCGGAATTCGTCCAAAAGTAGGAGAGCAATTAGAATTAAACGGATTTGAGCTACCTGCTTCAATGTTTATTGGAGAGTGGTAATATGAAAGTATTTTTAGAATTATTAATTGTATCCACTGTTTCAGCTCTTCTTTTTTATGTTGTGGTTAACAATGGGATAAAACGAAGACGTGCAAACCGACGGATTAATGATTTTATTCCTTCATCCTCTATTGGAGAGGTAGCAAATACAAATGAAAAAAAGGAAAGTCTTTTTAGTGGAGTTATTACTGCAATCTCAAAATCGTTTTATGGAGTTAGATTTGTACAGAAATCTGAAAAAAAGCTTCAGGAAGCAGGTAGTAAGTTAAAACCAGAAGAATTTTTTGCTTTAAGAATTGTTGCCGCAATTGGCTCTGGTTTATTTGCTTTATTAATTAATTTGAGTATTTTTTTAGTGATTGTAGCGTTAATAGCTGGGTTTGTACTTCCTTCTTATAATATAGAAAGAAAGAGAAACAAACGATTAAATCTAATATCCACACAGCTTATTGAAACATTAGGTATGATGGCGAACTCTATGAGATCAGGCTTTAGCTTTATGCAGGCAGTCCAATTAGCTGGAAAGGAAATGCCAGATCCATTAGGACCTGAATTCGAACGAGTAGTTCAAGAAGTAGGGCTTGGCGTATCTTTTGAAAAAGCTTTTCAAGATTTATTAGATAGACTACCAAATAAAGAGCTCGAAGTAGTTGTACAAGCTATTCTAGCTCAACGAACGAGCGGGGGAAACATAGCTGAACTAATGGAAACGATGGAAGATACAATACGTGGAAGAATTCGAATACTAGAGGAATTAAAAACATTAACTGCTCAAGGGAAAATGTCTTCTTGGATAATAACGTTATTACCTGTAGGGTTAGCGTTTTATTTGTATTTTTTTAGTCCGGATTATTTCAGACCAATGCTTCATCACCCTTTAGGTTTGTTTATGATTTTTGCTGCAAGCATTTCTTGTTTAATTGGATGGTTCGTTATTCAGAAGATTATCAAAATTGAGGTGTGAAGATGCTACAGTTTATTATCTTTCTGTTAACTGCTGTTTGTTTTACGTTGTTAACAGCAGGTGTGATGTTTTTGTTTTCGCTTTATCAAAGAAAAACTACTTTTAACCAGCGTGTTCATACCTATTTAGGGGAGAGAAATAGCACCAAAAATAAGTTAGATATGGGGAGAAGTGGAAGAACAATTAAGACAAATACACTGTTAAAAGTATTCTGGGAAAAAGGTGTCCAGCAAGTTAGTAATCGAGCTTCTAAAACTAATCTAAAAAAACTAGATGTCATGCTACGTGATGCAGGATTATCTTTTAAACTATCAGCAATTGAATTTCGATTAATTCAGATTTTGTTAAGTGCTGGTGGCGGAGTATTGATTTTTATTTTATTTCTCCCTATTGCTAATAATAAATCGATGCTATGGATCATGGCTATAGCGGTTGCTATGATCGGATATCGTTACCCGATATTTTATTTAGGTAAGAAAAAGACTCAACGTGTAAAAGAAATTAATAAAAATATGGCTGACTTTTTTGATATGGTAAATCTACTTATTGAAGCTGGAATGGGATTAGACGCTGCTATTTCAGTTGTATGCCAAAAAATGAAGGGTCCAATTACAGAAGAGTTCAAACAAACATTGGAAGATATGAAGCTTGGCAAATCAAGAAGAGAAGCTTTTTATGATCTAAGAAAGCGTGTTCCATCTGATACATTTCAAAGTATCATTACATCCCTCATTCAAGCAGATCAATTAGGGATTGGTATGGCGAAGGTGCTTCGAAATATGACAACACGCATTAGAGAACAACGTCGTGAAGCTGCACGCGAACAGGCCATGAAAGCCCCTATTAAAATGTTGTTTCCAATGATTTTTTTCATTTTCCCATCTCTATTTATTGTTATACTCGGCCCTGTAGTAATCCAAATTATTACAAAAAGTCTCTTTGGAGGATAAAAAACACTTACTAATTTTATTAGTGAGTGTTTTTTTATTAAACAACAATTAATTGAACTGTTAAAAATTACCTAAAAAATTAATGCATAATTCGATTTGTTATTCTAATGAAATATTTCACTGAATAAAAATCTTATGAACTAAAATAATTTTTTAGGAGAGGGAACATGAATAGTACATCAGGTAGGCGTTTATCGAAGGATGAAATGGTTACTTTAATTCAAAATGGACTAGAGAAGACAAATAATCCGAAAAAGATTGTTATAGTAGGAGCGGGAATATCAGGATTAGTAGCAGGTTCTTTATTAAAGGAAGCAGGACATGAAGTGACGATTATAGAGGCGAATGGTCGAGTAGGTGGACGAATTTTTACGAAAAGAGCACCTTTTATTAATGATCAATACTTGGAATTGGGTGCAATGCGTATTGCTTCTGATCACAAACTTGTACTTGAATATATAAATAAATTTAACTTAAAAGTAAATGAATTTATAAATGGGAAGTCAGAGGATATTATCTACGTTAACGGGATAAAAACAACTCAGAAGCAATATGAACAAAATCCAGATATTTTAGGTTATCGTGTAGCGGCCAATGAAAAAGGGATAAATGTAGACCAGTTAATTGAAAGGTCGCTAAAGTCCGCAATGGATTTTATTAAACAAAACCCTGATGAAAATTGGAAAACCATTATTGAAAATTATGATCATCATTCAATGGATTCATTTTTAAGGTATAACCCAATTGGAACTCCTTTATCACTTGGTGCAGTGGAAAAAGTAAAAGTACTTCAAGGGATGGAAGGATTTCCTGAACTTGCCTTTACTGCTATTTTAAGAGAGTTTATTGTATTATTTTCAAAGGAAATTAAATTTTATGAGATTACTGGTGGAAATGATCAACTACCTAGAAAGTTTTTAACACAATTAAAGGATAATCTATTCTTTGGACAAAAAATGAATAAAATCGTGCAAGAAAATAATCAAGTAACAATTCACTCAGATCATTATACAAGCCATCTGCCTTATCAAACTACTGCTGACTATGCCATTATTACTATCCCCTTTTCGTTATTAAATTTCATAGAAGTGATTCCAAGAAATTCATTTTCTTATGATAAATGGAAAGCAATTAGAGAGTTACACTATGTTCCCTCTACTAAAATTGGACTTCAGTTTAAAACTAGATTTTGGGAGAAAGATGGGACATTAGGTGGGAAATTAACAACAGATTTACCAATCCGATTTGCATATTATCCAAGCAACCATAATGGTAAAAATGGATCGGGAATCGTTTTAGCTAGTTATACTTGGGAAGATGATGCATTGATTTGGGATAGTATGTCTGAAAACGACCGAATAATGAATGCTTTAAGAGATTTAGCAACTATACATGGTAATCAAGTATATACAGAATTTATTACAGGTTACACTCATAGCTGGGCTCTTTATCCATACTCTGGGGGAGCGTTTTCTATGTTCAAGCCAGAACAAAATAGAGAGCTGACACCGTATATTTCCACTCCTGAGGGGCGAGTTCATTTTGCTGGTGAACATACATCATCTGCGCCTGCATGGATTGAAGGTGCAATCGAATCTGGCATTAGGTCAGCTTTTGAAGTAAATAGCAGAACCTTCATTGAACGATAAAAATTCATTTTTTATATTTCCGTTGAATATAGTGAAAATAGTGGATGTCTTTTTATTTGAGGGAGTGATCAGTTTGAACGAAAATAATCAAGGACTACAATTTACCCCTGTAAAATCATGGAATGTTTTTCATGGCCCGAATGATCCGTGTCCACCAATTGGTACGAAATATTACTCAACACCTCCACATTTATATTTAGGGTTTCAACCACCAGGACTAGAGCAATTTTCTTACAAAGAGGCATTAAAAAAAGGTACGTTATGGAAAGTTTTTTATGACTATTACGAAAATCCATATAAAGTTAGGAGGGATTAAAAAATGACTCAGCAACTTCCTCCAGAGTACTATCAAGATTTAGAGGAACTGCAAGCTGTTGGTTTCGTACTTGTAGAATTAACTTTATATTTAGATACTCATCCAGATGATCAAAATGCAATTAACCAATTTAACCAATATGTTCAATATAAAAAACAAATCGAAGCTAATTTCGAATCAAAATATGGTCCATTATTTCAATATGGTAACAGTTATTCAGATCAAAACTGGAACTGGCATAAAGGCCCTTGGCCATGGCAGGTATAAAAGGAGGGAGTATTAATGTGGATTTATGAAAAAAAATTACAATATCCAGTTAAAGTAAGTACTTGTAACCCTATGCTTGCCAAATTTTTAGTTGAACAATATGGAGGAGCAGACGGTGAGTTAGCAGCTGCTTTAAGATACTTAAATCAGCGATATACAATTCCGGATAAAGTTATAGGACTATTAACAGATATCGGGACAGAGGAATTTGCACATTTAGAAATGATTGCGACGATGATTTATAAGCTAACAAAAGACGCAACCCCAGACCAAATGAAAGCTGCCGGATTAGATACCCATTATGCATCTCATGATAGTGCACTGTTCTATCATAACGCAGACGGTGTTCCATTTACCGCAGCATATATTCAAGCGAAAGGCGATCCAATCGCGGACTTATATGAAGATATTGCAGCTGAAGAAAAAGCTAGAGCAACGTATCAATGGATCATTGATCTTTCTGATGACCCTGATTTAAATGATAGCTTAAGATTTTTAAGAGAACGAGAGATTATACATTCGCAGAGATTTAGAGAAGCTGTAGAA
This sequence comes from Gottfriedia acidiceleris, assembly GCF_004138285.1. Taxonomy (GTDB): domain Bacteria; phylum Bacillota; class Bacilli; order Bacillales; family Bacillaceae_G; genus Gottfriedia; species Gottfriedia acidiceleris_A. Next base: position 549,872 of record NZ_SCFN01000005.1, read on the forward strand.
ATTCTGAAAGAGGATCGACAACAGCGGAAGATTTTTTAATACTTAATTTTTAAAACCTGTTCCTGATATTTTATCGGGAGCAGGTTTTTTGCTTTGGAAAAATACGAACAAGAAATGTACTTTATTCATTAAGTTGTGAACTATAAAAAGGGGATATTTATTTAGTAGAATTAAAAATTTTTTATTGATTTTCATTTTTGTAATTATTATTTCATTAATCATTAATAAAGGAATATCAATTGATACTAGATTTTTAACCTGGATCACGACCGTCCACAATGGACTAAATAAAATGATTCCAGTTAAATACCGGACCATTTAATCTGTGTCCCACTTTATAGGGAACAATTCAACTCCTTTTAAATTCTCATTTTTCTTAACAACGTTATCTATATACTCGTAAAAATTTTTAATAATTTCTGTAGCTAAATTAGACAAACCCCTTGTCTCAAAATAAATAAGCCAAAAATCTAACCCGATCATTTGATTATTTTCTTTAATTGGAATAAATTTTATATCTCCTTCTAATACCATCTCATAATTAATTAATGCAATTTCCGGCATAATAAAAATTGCATCACTCTCTTTTGCCATCTGGATAAGAAATCTTTCCGAATATGCGTGTAAAAACATTTGATCTGAAGTTAGGTTAAACAATTTTGATAATAAATTAAAATGTGAACGTTTATCCCATAATATTTTGGTATTGTTTAGTTCAGATGGAGTTATATATTCAAGAGAATAAAAAGGTGATTTTTTTCCTGCACCAACACAAAAAGAAGATCTAAGTAAAAGTTTGTAGCCTATATTTTTTAGCTTATTAAAACTTTCTAAAGGAGAGTATGTAATTGCAAAGTCATAATTTTCTTTTATAAAAAATTCAATTACTTCCGTAAAATCCTTCTCAATCATATCAAATGAAATGTCTTTATTTTTCGACTTATAATTATGAAGTGTATCTAAAAGTAGATTACTTATACCAGTAGTAAAGACAATATCTAAATGCTTTTCATTTTTATTTTTATAAATATTAATCTTATTATTCATACTATTTATGGATTTCAATATATTATTAGCTTCTGAAATAACTATTTTACCTTCAAAAGTAGGCGTAATACTTTTTTTTGTTCGATTAAAAATTTTAATTCCTAGCTCATTTTCTAATTGAGTAATTGATTGACTCAACCCTGAAGTAGATATAAATAGTTTTTCTGCAGCTTTTGTAATAGACATTTCATTTGAGACAGTGACTATATGCAACATTTGATCAAAATTCATATTTTTACCTCCACAAAAAGTTTGGGCCAACATAAACAGTGCAATATTATTCTAAGAATACACTGGCTATCTTGAAAAAGGATTTAAACTTCTGTTTTTTCCTTTTTTTGTATCTTTTTATTTTTTGTTTAAGAACTACTTAATATACAATTTTATATTCTTTATAAATGATTCAAGAAATTCTGTAGCTAATCTAAATAGCCCAATTACCAGCTACGCAATTTCGAATATTTATAAATTAATCTGAAATTAGGACATGTTTAGCTCCAAGCGTTATATGACTAACGCATTGCATTAGTTGAACAACGATCGACTGCTTCGGCGTTTTTTTTATGAACAAACGACAGGATCCAAAACTTGTAAAAGTTCTGGACTCGTGATTATAGGATCGTTATTCAACATAATGGCAGTTTGGCTGAATAATCAGCGTTATAAATAGGAAAAAAAGAGTAAGAAAGAAGTATATATTAGTTGAATACATGGATAAAGACTTGGTGTCTGAACAAATCTTATCAGCTAGTAATTGTCTGACTGATTTTTACCCAGATATCAGTGTTTTTATGGGGACGTTCAAAGGAAAGAAAGCAATAATACGCTCAACAATTAAAGATCTCAGAAAGCAGCTATGAAGAAATGGAAAAATGGGTGGAAGATCACTTTAGTGATCCGATTCAAGCAGGAGCGGTAGCCTATTTCAATGTTTTTAACACAATTGAAGTGGCAAGAGAATTTCGTTCCAAATTTCTAAGTCATTTACCCGATGTGAAACTGATCGGAATTGAGTTGCCAGAAGCGTATGTTGGAGACTTTATCGAATTTGAAAACAACCCAGTCATAGGTAGTAGGTTTGTTCCTGCTAATTTTCAAGAAATTTGTTTTTAGCAAACAAATTTAAAATTATTGTTTATACAACTTGTGTAGAACAATATTTTTTCTATTAGTTAAAGTGTAAGAGTAGCCTATTCCAGTGGCTGCTTTTTTTATTAACAAAACATATGAATAAAATCTATTACAATTCTTGTTCTAATTAAAATGACTTTTGTTTTATAAAAATAACATCTTTTTTCAAAAAAATTTTTAAATATTCCCCAAATCATTATCGTGTATCATTCAAAATACTACAATTAATTTAATAAATTTCTACTAAAATCGAGTTAATTTTAATTGGAAATTCAAAACATTTTTTAAACATTCCCCAAATCATTATCGTGTATCATTCAAGATGCTACAATTAATTTAATAAATTTCTACTAAAACCGAGTTTATTTTATGTGAAGATCTAATATAATTTGTATTTTTTTGTAGATTTTTGTAAAAAAATGACAAAGAAAACGTACTATATTCCCCCGATTTACAATTTTTATGAAAATTCCTATTATTGAGAATGTGTAGAAAGCGTCTAATAAAGGGAGAGAGTAGAATTGAATAATTGGAAGAAAGTACCTTTTAAAGTAATGACAACTGCAGTACTTAGTGCGATGCTGTTATCCAATATAGCTGTATCTGCGGAAACACTGGATGATAGTTCAAATGACAGCATTAGCTTGCAAGATATCTTAAAAACAGGTCACGAGATTTTACAAGCTGAACAGCAAAATGGATCCGAAGAAGTAAGCAATGATCCTATGGATTACCAAAACGTTCTTAAAAACAAAAGTAATCAATTTTCTCCAGACCAAGACGTACGCGTGATTGTTGAGTTAGATACTCCATCCGATGAAACTAGCACGTCTTACGAAAAGGTCCAAGATCAAGTAATCGATAAATTACCAAAAGGGCAGTCTAAAGCCGTTAGACATCGTTTCAATAAAGGGTTTAACGGATTCTCTATGGAAACAAAATTCAAAGACTTAAAAGACATCAAAAAAATTGAAGGAGTCAAGCGCGTTCATATCGCACGTACTTACACAGAAGCAGCAGATGAAAGCAAAGGCTTAGTGCAAGCGCAAAAAGTTTGGCAATCTATGGGTTATGAAGGTGAAGGAATGCTAGTTGCAGTTCTTGATTCAGGTGTCGACTACAAGCACCACGACATGACCTTAACTGACAAAGGATTGGCTGCAGAAAAACTTACGTCTTCAAATATTGAAGCAAAACTTGCTTCAACTGAAGCAAACGATGTTTGGTACTCTGACAAAGTCCCAACAGGTTATGACTGGGCTGATAACGATAACGATGTATTCCCAGCAGGCAGTCCGCACGGTATGCACGTATCTGGTATTATTTCAGCAAACGGAAATGAAGCAACTAACGGCGTAAAAGGAATCGCTCCAGGTGTGCAGATTTTGGCTGAGAAAATTTTCTCTAATAAAGGCGGCGGCGCTCAAGAAGATGATCTCATTGCGGGAATCCAGCACGCAGTACAAATGGGCGCAGATGTTATTAACATGAGCTTAGGTACTGATGCAGGTCCTGTAAGCGAAAGTGAAGACCCGGTTCAACAAGCAATTCGTGAAGCAACTGAGCAAGGTGTATTAGTGGTAGTAGCAGGCGGTAATGCATCATACTCTTCAAAGAACAATATGATGATGAGTTCATTAATGCCATATGCGGATAATCCGGATATCGGTGTGGTTGGATCACCTGGAGTTAGCCCATTTGCGTTGTCAGTTGCAAGTTATGAAAACAACAACATTCAAATGAATTCGCTTCACCTTTCAGATGGAAGTGAACTTGCCTACCAGGACCAAACATATTCTGGGTTTGTGCTAGGGGACAAGCTTGATCCGAGTAAAGAGTACGAAGTGGTGAACGGTGTGGAAGGAAAAAGCACCGACATCGCAAACTTGGATTTAACAGGTAAAATCATGATTTGCCAGCCGAAGACTACTTACGCCAATTATTTATATGTACAAAGTGAAGCGAAAAAGAAAGGTGCTGTGGCAACGATTTTTGTTCCACCGACTACCATGACAGATTACCCGCAAATCCAGTTAGTATCGACGTCGATACCAGTTATTTCGACAAGCAAGACGGACGGACAAAATCTTATTGCTAAACTACAATCAGGACAAAAAGTAAACTTTAAATTATCCAAAGGGACTTGGGTTGACAATCCACTAAAAAACACTATTTCATACTTTTCTTCCTGGGGAACGCCTGAAAATCTTGATTTCAAACCGGAAATCACTGGTGTAGGGGGACAAATTTATTCAACGATTCCAAACAATAAATACCAAGTTATGAGTGGAACATCTATGGCAACTCCTCAAGTAGCAGGAGGAGCGGCGTTATTGATGGAATCTATGCGTAAAAAGGGTATAGCGAAAAATGAAGATTCAGCTTTATTAGCAAAACTTGCACTGATGAATACAGCAAACATCATTGCTGATCCAAGAACAAAGAACGAGCTTCCGTATTCTCCACGTATGCAAGGTTCTGGCTTAATGGAGATTCAAAATGCGATTGATACGCCAGTATTGATAAGTAACAAGCGCGCTCCGCTTGAGCAATCCGGAAGTGTAGCTCTTCACGAAATCGGTGACAATCATTTCAATATGAAGCTTGAAATGCAAGCACTAAATGGCATAGATGTTCCAGATTCGATGGAATACAAAGTCGTTGTCGACGTGTTAACCGACGAAAGAACACATGCGTCCTATGATTTGGCGCCGTTCGGATTCAGCACACGCGAAAATGATTATAATACAACCAAAATGACGCGTATCGAAGGAGCAGACGTTCATGTGAACGGCGGAGAATCAATTACGATCAAGCGTGGCAAGCAAAAAGAATTAAGCATTGATGTACAGCTTCCAGACAATATGAAGAAAAATACATTCGTGGAAGGATTCGTACGCTTAGTGCCAACATCTAATAATAAGAGCGACAAAGTTGTTCCGTTATCAATGCCATACATGGGCTTTTACGGGAAATGGGATGAGCCGAAAAACATTGACCCGTCTCCTGAGAATAATGATGCGTTCTTAGGTTACACGACTCTTTGGGATGATATCTCTGATTCACCGCTAGCACTGGATCCAGTTACACATAAATATACCCCAGGCCGTGTTGGTGTATCGCCATATTCTATTAATAATGGAATCATTCCAACATTCACGGTGCTACGTAACTTATCAAAGCTTGAAGCATATATCGTCGACAAAGACGGTAATCAAGTACAATACTTAGGGGACTATAGTGAATTCACAGGCGAGCCGTGGAAATTCCAGAAAAATATCATGAGTACGGGCAATACGTACTACCCAATTATTGACATGGATCAATATTATTGGAAGGCGACAGATGAAAATGGAAATACTGTCCCGGACGGTGATTATAAATACGTGTTACGTTCAACTCTTGATTATCCTGGTGCAAGACCGCAGACAACAGAGATTCCGGTAAAAGTAGACTCAAAAGCGCCACACGCATCAAATATTCAAGTGACTCCGACAGCGGATGGAAAGTTCCAAATCTCGTTTGATATAGCGGACAATGAAGGTGGAGTAGGCTACTTGCAATCCGTTGTTTATCTAGATGGAGTATATAACGTCTTGAAGCCAGGTGCAACGAGCATGATCGTAAAGAAAGCACCAAATAGCATTGTCGTCATGGCAGAAGACTCTGCATACAATGAAGGCTATACGGTATGGGGAGACACTTCTTACATTAGATCGGGTATGTTGATACAGTATTTGGGAGTACAAAACTATACGAAAGTAAACGAAAACAGTCCAGCAAAAATTATCGCATTCTCAGATAATAAACTCCACTGGACCTTCTATATTAAGGACGCAAACGGTAATGTTGTGTTCACTAAAGAATATCCGCGTGAAGATCAAGTCCGATTCTCATGGACGCCAGGTCCGGAAGTACCAAATGGAACTTATACGCTTTATGCGGAAGGCGAAAATGTGGAAGGATTTAAACTTACAGCAGTTGCATCACAAAAGATCAACGTAGCACATTAATACGTGGAAGAAAGAGGGTGTCTCCAAAAGTCATACTTTTTGGAGACCCTCTTTTATTATAAATATTTAGATCGAATTGCAATTGTACATCATTAAACAAAGAAATTTTATGTCAAATCTAAAAAATTTAATTTGTTCCATACACTTCTGTAATCGAAGTAGCTCATCTCAACTGTACTCAAAATTCGACAGTTTTTTATTTTTTGTTTAATTTACTTATATATGAAGTGTTGTGAATATTTGGGTAAATTAAAAAAAACTAATAATTTCATTCTCCCATTTTCGTAGAATCTATTAATTTCCCCCAATAATTAAAAAAGTTAGGAAGATCTAAGTATAACGAGAATTTTTTCAGTATCTCACTTTTAAACCACCGAAAATATTACCAAGTATTAACAAATTTAGTAGTTTAGTTGAATAAAAAAGTACGGAATTCCTCAATACACGACATGAAATTCCCCAATACACGATATATGTCGAATTTAGTAAAATGATTTTAACATTTAAATCTTATGAAAATTTGTAAGATTCTAATAGTTAAAAGAGCGTGTTTTATCAACTGACTATTTTAAGGGGGATAACAAATGGGAAAGTACAAAATTAGAAAAGTACTTGCAAGTGCAACAATCGGTGGCGTATTACTTTCTACAGCAGTTCCGTATAACGTGTTAGCAGCAAGCAATATCCAACAAAACACGATCGCAGGAACAAGTACAGGTAGTCAATCGAATTCATCAAATTTAACACCTGAGCAAGTAAATGTTCTGAAAAGTTTTAGTACAGAAAGTGAAGTTCAAATCGATCCAAAAATAAACGTAAACAACTCTGCACCAGTTAGAGTAATTGTACAATTTAAACAAGCTCCAGCAAAAGTAGCAGTATTACAACAACAAGTAGCAGGCAATGAACTTTCGCTAAAAGAAGCGACTCAAGATGTAAATGATAGTCATAAACTGTTTAAAGATTTTGTTGAAAAAATGGTACCAGCAAGAGGTGGATCGAATACAATTAGTACTTATGCGATTACACCTAATGAAAATACTCCATCTAACACTACTAATCAATCAGACATTCAAATTACACGTGAATATAAGAACGCATTCAACGGAGTGGCAATGACACTACCTGGAAATTATGTGAACCAATTATTAGAATCAGGTATAGTAAACCGAATTTATAAAAATGAAGTTGTAAAGCTTGACCCGAGTGAGCTAGGTACTAAAGATAATGGTACTTCTACAAACATAAGTGGGAAAGCAGTATCTTCATCAACATCTGTTAAACAAGATACTGTAGTACAAAATAACTATCCGGACACAGTTGAAGAGAATTCAATTCCGCTTCCAGGAATAGAAGACTTGCATAAAGAAGGTATTAAAGGTAAGGGAATCAAAGTCGGTGTTATCGACACTGGGACTGATTACAATCATCCAGATTTAACGGGTGTATATAAAGGTTATCGTAAAGTAAATGGGGAAGATCCAGCAAGCATTGACCCTACTACTGTAAAAGGTTGGGACTTTGTTGATAATGATGCAGATCCAATGGAGACGACTTTAGATGATTGGAAAAAAGCTGGTTCTCCAGTTAATGAAGGTGGGGTATATTATACTTATCACGGCACTCACGTTTCAGGAACGATTGCAGGACAAGCAAAAAACAATATTAAATATCCAGTGTTAGGTGTAGCGCCTGATGTTGATTTATATACTTATCGTGTATTAGGACCTTATGGCAGTGGCTCTACTGATGCTGTTCTTGCAGGTATTGATAAAGCCGTAAAAGATGGAATGAACGTCATTAATTTATCGCTAGGCGCTACAGTGAACGACCCATTTTATCCAACTTCGGCAGCAATAAATACTGCTACACTAGCTGGTGTAACTTGTGTTGTTGCAGCTGGTAACTCTGGGCCAAATGAAGGTACACTTGGTTCGCCAGGTACAGCAGCATTAGCGATTTCAGTTGGAGCTAGCGATTTTTCAATGAATATTCCTACAGCATCAGCTACTGTAGGTGCCGAAACTTTCAGCAATATGAAGCTATTAGGTATGGGGTATAATGATGATTTAAACAAGCTTGTTGATAACTCATATCCTGTTGTATATGTTGGTTTAGGTGGTGCTGATGATTTTAAAGAAGCAAATGGTCAAAAGATCGATTTAACAGGTAAAGTAGCATTAATTCAGCGTGGTACGTATGCACTTGCGGAAAAAATTAGAAATGCAAAAAATGCTGGAGCTGTAGCTGTAGTTATGTATAACAATATTGACGGTGATATAGACAATTATCTAGCACAAGATGTTGGTCTTATACCGACTTACCGTCTTCCGAAAGCGGATGGAGAACGTTTAAAAGCTGCGGCAGCAACATCTTCAATTAAGTTTACAGGTGCTGGTTCGTTTATCACGGACGGAAATCATCTGGCAAGCTTCAGTTCTAGAGGACCAGTAAACTACTCCTATGATGTGAAACCTGATATTGTAGCACCGGGTGTATCAGTTTATTCTTCTTATCCTGAATATGTTCATAGTCCAGAAGATGGAATCGATTATTCGTCAGCATACGCTCGTATTTCAGGTACGTCTATGGCAACACCACATGTTGCGGGAATTGCAGCTCTTATTTTACAAGCTCATCCAGACTACACACCTGCTCAAGTTAAAGAAGCGTTACAGAATACAGCAGATAAATTAAATGGAGATTATTCTGTGTATGAAGTAGGAGCTGGATTAGTTGATGTGAAAGAAGCAGTTCATTCAGACGTTTCGATTGAAGTTCTGAACCAGACGTTAAACTTTGATGCTGGAAGCGGAACTAATAAGCCGATTGACGATAAAACTGGATCGTTCGTTTATGGTACGATCTATAAAAAAGCAACAGGTTCAAATACTGGTGTTAAAAATTTCACTATTAAAAATAAAGGTACACAATCAAAACAATTTGATATTAGTTATGAATATTCGAAAGCGAAAACTGGTGTACTAGACGCAGTTTCAAATAATGTAGTCATAACGACATCTACTCAATCAGTTACGGTTGATGCTGGAGCTTCTTCAAGTTTAACAGCGACGATTAGTGTTCCATCAACTGCTCAATCAGGTAGATATGAAGGTTATGTGAATGTTGTTAACCATGATAATCCTGCGGAGAAATATCGATTACCGTTTGCAGTACGTGCAGTTGAACAAGGGATTGGAAGTAGCTCAATGGCGAATCCTGCTGTCAGTCAGGTGAGTTGGTTGCCTGCGCACCCATTTATGACTACGCCAGGTGTAGCATATGCAAAATACAGATTAAATAGTCCGATGAAGTCTGTTCGAGTAATTCTTTATGACAAAGATAGTCGACCAATAGGAACGACATCTAAAAATGAAGAAATTTCAAATGCGGCAACAAAAACGCTTAATCAAGATATATGGGCGGGAATTGCTACAAATGATTACCTACCATATGTTGGCGATCCAAAGAATGAGATTGTGGATGTAAACGCACCACACGGAAAATTAACAGAAGGTCAATATTTCGTAAAATTAAGATTTACAGATATCGACGGCACAACTAAATATGAAACACCATTGCTACAGTTTGTGATCGATAATAAGTTACCTGAGCTGACATTTAAGGACCATGAACCAGGTAAGGTATACGAGTTAAAAGAATCGGACTTTACAACAGAATCATATGAAGGTGTAGCGTATAATGCATTTTGGGTTCATACAAAACTTTATGATGAAGGGACAAGTAAATTAGCACCGTCTGGAATCACTCAATCAGATAACACGCTTTGGTATTACTTCAACCAGAAAGTATTCCCAGATGGAGATTTTCCAGTTGATTCAAATGGAGATGCGAAATTCGCTATCGAAAGACAGGATATCGAGAAGGGTCCAGCTACCGTAACTCTATTCCCAATGGATAAAGCAGGAAATGCCCATCTGTTAAATGAATTTTATAATTATGCGTTTATTAAAGAAGGTTCACCTTATGTTGTTCCATCGTACGATAAACATAAATTATATAAAGATGATACATTGACGATGACCTTAAGTTTGAACAATGTTGAAAAATTGATTTCTGGTTCATATAACGCTAGCTTCTACAAGGATTATCTTAAATTTGTTGATGTAAAAGTAAATCCAAAGTTCAAAGAATATGCAGATGCAAATGGTCTAACTGTGAAAGTAGACGAGCCAGTCGTTAGTCCAAACCCAACTTTGGAAAGACAAGATATCGTAAAAGTAGGTGCACATGTTAGCGGAAATGAAGGGTTTAGTGGCGACATGCCATTCCTTGATGTCACATTTAAATTATACAATGATGAGTATAATATTCTTTATTCGAATATTAATCCAAATGACAATACAACAACGTTTTCTTATACGAAAAAAGGTGAAACGGAAGCGACAGAAATCCCTGCGTTTAACCAAATTGATAGTTTTAAAATTATTCCAACACACTCTTATGTAACGTCATTTGCACGTTTACAAGGAGTAGGATCACCTTTAAAAGATTCGGGCCTTTCGAAGTTTGTAACAAGTGCCTATGCTCAAAGTTCTGATGGGAAGAAATACCCAGGAACAGTTGCTGAAAAAAACTATATTGATATTCATAATATTCCACTTTCAAATGACCCATATGATATCGTATTTGAAGCGCCAGGCTATTTAAAAAGTATCCAAAAAGTGAAGCTTGGTACAAAAACATCTTGGGGCGAAGACATGGGTGAAATAAAATTCGTCGCAGGTGCTCAACCGCAAGCTTTAGCTGGAGAAGTAAATGGCGATGGTATAATCGATGTCTTAGATGCGAAGCAAGTATTTGATAAAATGGGACAACAGGATAATGTGAATTATCTAATTGAAGATTTTAACAAAGACGGTATTGTTGATAAAAAAGACATGCAGTCTGTTGCAAATAATATTTATAAATCAAATCCAGATGTAACGACAAAACCAAAAGAAGTCATCAAAGTTGACGGTAAAGATATGTACGCAACAGATTTCTTCAATTTAGCAAAAGTATACAGCAATGTAATCACGTTTAAAGTTGATTCAAAAAATGCTAACTCAGCTACACTTAATTGGTTAGCGGTAGATTCTGCTGGTACAAACGGCGTGAAAATTCAGCAACAATCAAGCAAGGACGGTATCACGTGGCCAGATAGCTTCACTTGGATGGATGCAAAACTGGAAGCACCGATTACAGTTAGCTCAACTAGTGCGAAAGTGACAGGATTAAGCGATAGTACGTACTACCGTTTTAGATTGGTAGTAACGGGTGGTTTGAATGGAACACTTAACGGTGGTTATTCGAATGTTATTCAGATGACAACATTACTTTTAACACCAACAATTGATGTAATTGATGATAATGATCCAACGATTACTGGTAAAGCAAATGCAAACGTTAATATTGTTGTAAAAAATAATGGTAATGTAGTAGGTTCAGGAAAAACTGATGCAAATGGTAACTATACTATTCAAATTAAACCACAAATTGCAGACAGTGTATTAACAGTAAGTGCTACTAATGAGTCTGGAAATCAAAGTGAACCAGCATCGATTGTGGTAATAGACCGTACAGCACCAGATGCACCAATCGTTAATAAAGTAACGAAAAAAGATCAAACCATAACAGGTAAAACCGAAGCAAATGCGACGGTTACGATAAAAATCAAAAATGAAGTGAGTGAAGTACAAGCAGATAAAAATGGGGACTTCAGCTTAGCAATACCTCATAGAGATTATGGCGAGTTCACTGGAATTGTCATCACTGTTACGGCAAAAGATGCTGCAGGGAATGTGAGTGCTGCAACTGAAACAGTCGTTTTAAACAAATAGTAATAAAAATGGAGAGACGCTGATCATTTAAACAAGACAATTGTAACGGGTACAGTTGATTCTAAAGGTAAATTTAGTATCAACTGTACTAAACAAAAAGCGGGAACAATCCTTTCGGTTACTGCAAAAGATAAAGCTGGAAGCCAAAGTTCTGCTTCTACTATTAAGGTTTTAGACAAAACAGCACCTTTGGTAGTAAAGTAGTAACAAAAATTAAAGTTCAACTAGTGGAACATTTACAGTAAATTTAACTAAATTAGCTAAAGGTAAAAATACGATTACACTTTATGCAATTGATAGTGTCTCAAACAAAAGCGTTGAAGTAAAACGTACTGTAACAATTAAGTAATATATGTTAGTAGATTTATAGCTTTCGAAATGTCCTTGGTTTTGTTTGGAGGGGTATTGAAATCTACTAAATGACAAAAAAGGGGATTATTATATTATTAAGACATGAGATTAATCACCCTTTTTGAAAGTAATACGATTAGAACATCTTTTTTCAAATACAAATTTCCCCTTAAAAATAATAAAAGACAAGAATACAAATTTTGTATTTCTTGTCTTATTTTTTTGAAAAGGTTCTATTAGAGTAAAATGTTGATATTTAGTAAATGAAAGAGGACTGTCAATTTTAGACAGTCCTTTTAGGATTTTCTTCAACTAAAGCATGCAATAGTTCAACAAAAGTAGGTATGTTTTTTCTTTATTTATATTCTCCCTACAAATTATTTGCGATTCTTTTGTTTATTGGGAAAACCATGTGTTTTGTTATTTAAATTAGTTAAATTTCCTCTATGAATTATATCTTGAAATTCTCCAGGGCGACGTTTAGGATTTGTTCAACAAAAACGGCAATTTTTTCATGATTAGAGTGCTGAGGTTGTTCGGTCAATTCGGTCAGTACTCATTAGCAAATTAAAAAACGTTAATGGTTTTCCTTCGAGTGCATCTTCAACGATTCTTGATTCCAATATATAGTCAACGTTGATTGCTCCAATTCGTTCTTTTACTATTTTCAATACGGCTTGGTCAACTGTGTCGTTTAAGTAAATAATCGTGATCGACGTTTTTGATTCTTTACCATATGAGTCACTTTCAATCGTATGTGAAGGTGTTCGAAGTATATTTCTGAGTAAATAGATATTCGTTGTGCACTTTCTGTAAATCCTTGAATCGGCCCCTTAATTGAACACTCACTATACAGTTCTTCAATTGAGCGTTCCTTCCAATCTTGTGTCGCAACAAGTAATCCAGTTGATTCCCCATGAATCGAAATGTATGTGAATAAGAAAAGGCTTTGTCTATATTGGCAAACCCTTTTTTAATGTCTTCATCACCAAATAAGGCGCATTCAAATCAACCATTACATCGAACAGTTGAGAAATACGCATCGCCTACATTCGATCGACATTTAAGATATGTACCTGAAAATGTGGTTCGATATTCATATGCGGAAAGTCTGCTTTCCAGTCCATTGATTGCCATATTTTCGGATGATACGCCTTGATTCGTTCGCCAATCCTGATTAAATCACAATTCGCTTTTTGCATGGTTTGAATGGTCTCTAATGCTTTTTTGTCTAATTGATTACCTAGTTCTTTTTCGATTTTATTCACATATTTTGCATCAAGTTGGTGATATGCTTTTCCAAAATCGAATACATTGATGTCGATGTTAACATTGATATTCACTTTTGGTGGTCTTTTTGATTGTGGTATCACACGTACAGTTGAAGTTCCTTTTCTTAATGAAAAGCTGTAACTACGATAAGCGTTCTTTTCCTCACTAACTTTCTCTAATTTACCACTATATCGTTGTCTTCCTTTTTCTTTCCCATTTAGTAACATCAACATACGCAATTGTTCTTTATTGAGTTCTACATCAGTATTTTTTCCATGGCTAAATAATAGAGCACCATCTAATTCTGTACCCTGCTCTTTTTGCTTCACAACAGGAATTGCAAGATTTACTAATTCGTCTTCTTTTGATTCTAATAATTGCATCATCGTCACACTAGGAATGATACTATTCTTATTTAACGCCAAGTTAAAGGAATAAAAATTACTAGTGAAATTTCCATTTTGTTTCGGAGTTGTTTTTAAAAATGTTGCTAAGTCCCCCTTGAATACAACAACCGGTGTGTTAATAGACGAATACGGTGCATGCAGTAAAAAATTAAGTTGCGAAATTGGATCGTTTTTCACAAATGATTCACTCATTAAATAAATCCCTGTACTGATTCCTAAAAAGGCGCTTGATCAATATACTCCCCTTGACTAATTGCTTCAACAACATTCGCTCCTTTTAATACAACCGTATCAGAAACTGGTTCACCTGAACCTAGACCAGTACTTTTTATGTTTGTGACGACATAATTTAATTCGACTTCACGATTCATTTCATTCCAATCGAGTCCTGCAATATCGACAAATTGTAATTTTCTTAAAGGTAAGCGGTCCCAACAACCTGTTAAAAGTGGCAACAACAACAGTAAAATGGCAACTTTTCTCATCCATTTGCCACCTTTTCACGTAGAATCGAACCAAGCAAAAGAGCTGTTGGTAGCACAACGATCATGATGAAAGAAATAACATTGTTAACATCGGAATAACGAAAAATTCGTTGTCTATCAGCACAAAAGCAAGCAATGACAAAGCCAAAAAAGGCAATCAACCAAACCAATAAAGAATGACGATTGATTTCATTTTTTCGTATACTTGCGACATACCGTGCAGACAAAAATAAGTACATATAGACGGTCGCCGTTGTGACAGATAACCAAATCGTCATGAAGACGATATCTAAACTTTGCACGACAGGCCACCTGAATTTACGTAAAATGAACACCATTGGTTCTGTAATGGTATTTAATTGGGTTTCGCTAAAATTATAGGTGACGATGATGGCTATCAACGTATAAAAGAATGTCGTAATTCCGTTTGCAATAGACATTGCAAATAATATCTCAATCTTTTTTTTACACTGTACAAATGGAAAAACGTATAGAAGTAATTCGAATCCAGTATACGCCCAAAATGTTGGAATCGAGTCCTTTAAGACCGCCCCGATTCCATGTGTGCCAATCGGTAAGAAATGAAGCCAACTCCCTTTACCTATGCCACTTATAATGATAATCACCGCACAAATAACAAACAATGTGAGTACGGATTGTGAGACGGTCGAAATACTCCTTAGCGAAGAAGATGCGGTATAGGCTGCCATCAGAAACGAAAAACCGATAAGTACAATCCAAGGTGTTTCATATAACACCCACCGATGAAGGATATCTGCATAAGAGATCACAACAATGATACAATTCTGCGCGCAAAAAAGGGCAAGCAATAAGTTTAAAATGACACCAATTGGTCTTCCAACAATCTGATAGAGATACTGCTGAAATGTTAATGTAGGATAACGCTTACCAAGTCGATAAATCACTAGTATCACTACTTGTGAGAACACACCTCCAACCAAAACAGACATCCATGCATCATATCCTGTATGGCGAGATTCGTGGTACGGTATCGACAAGACATGTGCGCCAATTTGTGTTGTAATCACAAGGCATATCAGTTGGTTAATTGAAATCTTTTTCAGATGAATCATCTTCAACTACCCCTTTGGATTCTTTAGTCTTGTCATATCTTTTGCGACACTTTCGATTGGTCGTTTTTTTAGACGTTTGATCGGTGCTCGAAATAGGGTATCTTTTATCGCATCTTTGGTAAACCACGCATAAAAATAAGGAATCCCTATCGTGTGAATCCGAGCTAAATGCGTCAATAACAAAAAGAAGCTAATCTCTAACCCAATCAATCCAAAAATAGAAGCCATCACTAAGAAGGGGTACGTTATGAATCTTGCGACATTACTCATTTCGTATGAAGGAATAATAAAAGAAGATACACCCGTGATCGCAGTAACGACTACCATCATATTTGAAATCAGATTCGTTTGAACAACGACTGTACCAATGACAATTCCACCAACCACCCCAATTGTTTGACCGATCGGACCTGGTAGTCGAACGGCTGATTCACGTAAGATTTCGAGCGTAACAAGCATGATTAACGCTTCTAAAATTGGAGGTAAAGCAACCAATTGCATTGAACTTTTAAGTGATAAGGCAATTTCAAATGGAATAATTCGTGGGTCGAATGTTACGAGTGCTACATACAATCCTGGTAATGAAATAGCAAAGATGAAACAAACAATACGAAGAAAACGAAACATACTACCAATAATCCAACCAACTTGATAGTCATCAGGTGTTTGGAAAAAGGACCAAAATGAAACCGGAAGAATAACACATTCCGGTGACCCATCTGTTAAAATGGCAATTTTCCCATCCATTAGATAAGATCGGATTCGGTCTGTACGTTCAGAGATGAGAAATTTCGGAAATAGTGAAAATTTATCATCACTTATTAATTCCTCTACAAAACCAGGCGACTCGACATAATCGATATCGATACTGGCGATTTTTTTCTCTAATTCCATTAAGACGACTTCGTTCGCTAATGAATGCAAGTATAAAACGGCCACTTTTGTATTCGAACGACGCCCAACTGTGTAACTTTTTACGATCAGATCTGGTGTTTCCGCTAATTTGCGTAACATGTTTACATTTGTATCGATATTTTCATTTAGTGCTTTATGAGAACCACGTAAAACACGTTCATTCATTGGAATGGTAACGGTACGTTCATTTGTTAGTTCAGTGTCTAATAGATAACAGATTGGTTCTCCATTTTTTTGAACCACTGTTTTTCCTGCGACTAGTGCTTTTGATACGTCAGCTAACATTTCAGTTTCTTGATAATTAAGAATGTTTACCGCTTCACGAACACTCGTGTACTGTGTATGAAGTAACGGGCGGATGATGTGTTCATGCACAACAGCTGAGTCAATCATCGTATCTAAGTAGTAAAGACGGTACCATTCTTCCCCAACACGCACATCACTTGTTTTAAAATCGGAGGTATTAAGCAACATCTCTCGAAGGTTTTTTTCATTTGCATCTATAAGTGGTTCAATTTTCATGAAGAGACTCTCCTTTCTTCAAGTTAACCTTACATTTCCCGTTGAGTTCGATTTCCTTACCTAGCAATCAATGTTATTTTTGGTTAAAAATTCCTTACTAATTTTTTGTTTCTGAACGAACGAAAAAAGCGACCCTCACATACCTAGTGGTCGCTCGCCTATTTTTACTGGCTCATTTTAATCCTAGAAAAATCGATTCTGTTTGGCAAACGAATGAATCGGGACGAATTGGAGAAGGAGTTTTTAATATTATTGTTGTGTAAAAACATAGCTTAATGCTATGTTTTTTATTTTATATTTTTACTAAAAAAAGATTGTTTTAAGAAGGGCGTGTGAAATTTATAAAAACTTTGATAGAATTCCCCAATTTTCACAAGTTTAGTCCTCAGGTAAAGAAATCTCTATTTAACTGAAGGTTTAGGTAAATAGAACAGAAAATAATAAAAAAAAAAACGACATTTTATGGAAGAGAAATTAATAAATAGTCTGTATTTTTTTATCAAAACCAATAGATTTTCTTCGTCAAACTCCGACACAAAGTTGCAAATTCCCCAATACGCAGTCATTTTTAGTGAAGTATTATAGAATTGTAGATTAGTGTTTGAATATTTTAAATACTTAACCAGAGACGACTAAAATGGGGGGAGAAGTATGAAGAAGAAACAAAGAAGAAGAACATTATCGGTTGTTGCGCTAAGTACGATGTTATTAAATGTTGGAATACCTCATGGTTCGGTACTTGCAAATACGCAAATCAACCAAAATGATATAAAGCACTCAGATGGAACGTTCACTGCTGAAGAAGTAAACAAGATTCTAGCGGGATTAACACCTGAGCAAAAAGCAAGCATCAATAAGCTGACTGGCGCAGATAACACACAAAAAATACACGTCGATCAGAAGGATTTAAAAAGCGGGAAAAATATTGACATAATCGTACAATTTAAAGTAGATCCAGCAAAGATTCAAATGATAAAGCAATCACTTGAAAAAGGAAGCGCAAGTAAGCAAACATTTGCTGCTGATTACTCAGAGGCAAAACAAAAAGTTGCTGATGCACATGCGAAATTTAAAGCTTTTGTTAAGGCGCAACCGGGTAAGCAAATCACTGGTGGAAAAGAAATTTCGACGAATATCCTAATCACAAGAGAGTACACTGATTCATTTAACGGGGTTGTGCTATCTGTTCCACCGAGTATGGTTGAAACGATTGCAAGCCAGGCTGATGTCGCTTCTGTATGGTCAGTGGTCCAATACGAAGCAGAAGAAGGAACCCCTTCAGCAGGCGAAACACCGACAGCGATTGGAAAACCAACTGCAGGACTTTCGTTAATGGGAGTCGATAAACTACAAGCAGAAGGCCATACAGGAAAATTCCAATCAGGCCCTCGTAAAGGTCAACGTGTTAAAGTTGGAGTTCTTGACACAGGAATTGACTATAACCATCCTGACTTATATAAAGTAACACACGATGAGAACGGTCAATTATACGGAGGACACGACTTTATTAATTCTAAGGTTGATGCAGAAGGAAACGTGATCCAAGTAGATGATCATGATCCGATGGAAACAATCTATCCGGATTGGGAAGAAGCAAGAGAAAATTCACCTGGAAGTGTATCTTCTAATTACAAAGATTATGTTACGGAGCACGGTACACACGTATCAGGTACGATTGCAGCAAGTACGACAAATAATAATGACGTTTATTCAGCGAATGGTGTTGCACCAGATGTTGAACTTCACGGCTACCGAGTACTCGGCCCGGGTGGACATGGTACTTCTTACTCCGTACTAAGTGGAATTGAACAAGCAGTGATAGATAAAATGGATGTGGTGAATCTATCACTTGGTGCGATCATTAATGACCCATTTTATCCGACTAGTATCGCGATCAACAACGCAACATTACAAGGTCTCATTTGTTCAGTCTCTGCAGGAAACGCAGGACCAGGCGTCGCGACACTTGGATCACCAGGAACTTCACCACTTGCCATTACGGTTGGTGCAAGTACCGTTCCAGTAAAAATTCCTGTCCAAACATTGAAATTCGGAAACACGCCTTTTAAAGCACGTTTATTCGGGAAACATTTTGCAGACGCTGATGATGCGTTCAAAGGATTGTCGATCCCAATCGTCGATGTTGGTCTAGGAAGCCAAGATGATTATAAGGGAAGAGATATGAGTGGAAAAATAGCCATTGTTAAACGCGGAGGCGATACTTTATCTCAAAAAATGGCTAATGCGAAAGCTTCTGGGGCAAAAGGTATGATTATTTGGGATAACCAAGCTGATGAAGCAACTCAAGGTTATATTCCAAACTTCTTAGGAGTTAGCGGTGACAATGTTTATGGTGTTTCGATTACACAAGCACAAGGTGAAGAACTGGTTAACGCAATCAAAGCCGATCCCGGGAACGCAAAGATTACTTTCCCAATGACACTGGATGCCCCAATCAACAAACCCGCTGATGAATTAGCATCGTTTAGTTCAACAGGACCAGTAAAAGATTGGAGCATCAAACCAGATGTCGTGGCACCAGGTGTCGACATTTTCTCAACTCAACCATACGATGTGTGGGAACCAAATAGTAATAAAGATTATAAGTATGCGTATCAATCCATGTCAGGTACATCAATGGCTGCACCTCACGTAGCAGGAATTGCAGCGCTTGTACTAGCTGCACATCCGGATTATACACCAGCCGATGTCAAAACGGCTTTAATGAATACCGCAAAAGATATCAATATGGATTCAAAAACATATAGTGTGTACCAAGTTGGTGCAGGACGTGTCGATCCAGTCCGAGCAGTTCACTCAGACATCAAAGTCCAAATATTAGACAAAGCGAAAAGTATTACAACAATCGATGGGCAAACTCAAATTACGCAAATCGATAACACGACAGGTAGCTTATCGTTTGGATTTAATGGACGCGGAGAAGGAGCGAAACCTGGCTCTGATGATGTTGTTCAATCAAAAGAGTTCGCGATTACAAACCTAGGTTCAACAAGTAAAACCTTTAATCTAAGCTCTAAGTTTATTACAACAAAATTTGCGGGTTCAAATCCAGTAGGAGAAGGTACTGGAAATAATGTGAAAATCGACTTTTCGACTGATGATACAAATGTAACGTCTTTAAGTGTGAACGGTAGTAGCACAGTGAAAGCAAACGCAACGATTACTGTGCCAGCGAACGCATTAGATGGTACGTATGAAGGTTATGTAAATGTTGTGAATGCAAATGACGCGAACGAATCATACCGCATTCCGTTCACAATCACCATTGCTGAAAAAGGAATTGATTTTAAAGTGGACGTCAAAGCGATGACACTTACAGAGCGATATACTGGAAACTATAACCCAAATATAGGAGCACCAGGTTCTGGATATACTTTTTCTGTTAATAGTGGAATGGAAAGTAGCTATGTTCTATTGAAGGATAAAGATGGAAACTATATCGGAGTCGTACAAAATATTAACGATATAAGTGCGGCTGGTCCTGGGGTCATTTATGGTCCTATACAAATGCTTGTTGGTGGAAGATATTTACCATTTACAAAACCATTTGATGGCTCACTTGATCAAAATGGAATCGGAAAAACGCCTTCGATTCTTGAAGAAGGTACCTATTCAGTTGAGATGATTGCAACTGACAAAGATGGGAAAAAATTCACAAAAGAAGACACTCTTTATGTAGACTACAAAGCTCCTACATTAACGATGGATAGTGATTCGCAGCCAGGTATTTATGAAATCGACCCAACAGGGTACAATCCAGGACAAGAAGTGAAGAGATTTTATGGTACAGTTTATGATTCGAATATTGATGTCATGAAAAATAATGGCGAAACTACTTTAAAAGATATCGATACTCTTAAACCTGCACCTGTAGATCAAGGACAGAACACGGTTTTTGGTTATAAAGATGGTCCATTTATAACATCTATTTTTAGAACGGATGGAAATGGTCGTTTTAATTTCGGTTTAACACCTGATGATATTAAAGCAAAAGGAATGAAATTTGTTATCTATCCTAGTGACTTTGCTGGGGCAGGTGACTGGTATACAACGAAGAAAAAATATTACTTCATCAAAAAAGGATCTCCTTACGTAAAACTAACAGCTTCTGGAGGAGTAGACCCAGAGCTAGAAAGCAAAGGCAACGTGGTCGTTGAACCGAAAAAACCATTTAAAGTGTCACTAACGACGAAAAATGGAAATGGAATGGCCGGCGGTACGTTTTCAATTGAAGCTTCCTATACGCTTGAATATTCGAATATTAAGCTTTCTGACGAGTATGTAAACTATTTAAGTAGTAAAGGAATTACACCTAAACTAACAGTTGGACAGCCATATTTAAATCAAAACACAGGAAAAAATGCAATCGATGTGACCATTTCTGGCATTTCTCAAGCGGGTGCGCTGACGCAAGACATGAAGATTTTAGAAGCAGATTTGACTTATAAAGATGAAAATGCTTATGTTGGCCCAATAGACGAAAGTTTCGCTGTCGAAAAATCAAGTTTCATAATCGATGGAGAAGACACAAACGTTCCGGCTTTCTTAACGAATATGCCACTTGTCAAACAACCGATCTCACAAGTGACGGGCCCTCTGTTTGCGGAAAGCTTCAGAGCAAACAGTCTAAGCGGAAATTTTACAAATATTACGAAGGATTCAGGCGCGTTCGTTACGGCAAAAGATGCGGATGGTAATACGTATGTAACAGATAATGCAAGCGACACAAACACTGTTCAATACCAAAATCAAACGACAGGTACGTATTCCATAACAATGAAAGCAAGTGACAAACCATATTCAATTGAAACGAATATGCCAGGTCATTTCAAAGGATATCAAACAACGCCAGTTATTGGTTACAACAAATTCGGTTACCAATCAGGCTCATACTTTAATTTCGCATCGATAAACTCACCACTTTTACTTGGTGGAGATGTAAATGGCGATAATGTAATTGATATGAAGGATTTAGTTTCAGAAATTCAAGCATATGCTGATTTCGATTTTCTAAAAGGTGTATCAGCACCTTCAAAGGAAAAAGCAGAATTCTTTACAAATTCTACAGCTCATCGAAATAATGACATTAGCTGGGCTTTCTCTGGACTAAATTCATTTGGAAGTTACTCTTTCAGTAATATTGATTACAGTGATTTTTACTTTATCTTTAAAAACTTTGGTAAAAAAAATCAAAGTGCAATTGATGCAGGTAAGGTAGTCCCAGAACCACAACTTACTTTGACAGAAAATCTGTCTATCACATCAAATAGAGGAAATTATACTGCTTCTTCTTATGATTCAAAAGTTAAAACTTATGACTTATCTGGTGGTAATGGTCTAGGTGAAGTAATGGCAAAGCTAAACTTTGCTGGTCCAGCGCAAAAAACATCAGTAACACAATTACCAACTTTACAAGATTTGAAAAATGGTTCGACCGTTTCGTTCATTCCAACAAGCAATGTCATGTTAGATGATGTGGTATGGCGAGATGCGATTACAAAGGTTGAATTAGGCATAGGCGGAAATTTCACTGACGTAACGGATGCAGTTGTACCAAATACAACCAATCCAGCTGTATGGATTACAAAAGGAACTGCTACATTTGATCCGAATAAAGGGACTGTATATTTGCCGGCTAAATTAACGTTACACGGTTCCTTAATTAATACGACTGGCACGTACACGGTTCGCATCTCGGCTGATGGCTATCAACCAGTCACGACAAGCTTTACAATTGCTTCAGTGCCGATTCCAACTCCGACCATTCCAATGGTCACGGATCCAGCAAAAGCTCATATTGGAAACGATATTACGTTTAACTATACATTTGCTGATGACGCAAATTGGCGAAATGGAATCAATAAAATCGTTGTAAAAACAGCAGGTTTAACAACAGGCTTAGATATTACGGATCTAAAAGATGGTAATGGTAACTACTATTATGATCTTTCGCAACCTGGAAAAATTACATTTAAGGCAGATTTATTTAAAACTGATGCAAAACTTGATCCGAATAACGCAAATTCGTATAAAGCAGCCATCAATCCAGGTGGAGCTAACTTTTTACCTCAGTTATATAGATTTGATATCGATTCAAAAGGTGAAGATGGAACCATCTATCCGACGGTAACGATTGGTGGAGATGGTACAAATGCGGCTCAACCAATTGGATATGGCATTACGTTTGATACAAAAGGTGGAAATGAAATTAAGCCATTTGCAGTCGGGTTCAGTCCAGCTAATTCTAAATATGGTAGCTCAGGATTCACTATATTTAATAGTAATTCAAGTGGAAATCCGCTTCCTGTCAAACCTGGTTATACATTTGCTGGTTGGTATAATGTTGATCCAGTGACGAATGAATTAACAACCTTTTGGTATGCACCTGGCATCTTAACGTCTGATTTAAAAATTGCTGCAAAATGGCAAGTGAGTTACACACAAAACAATTCACCTGTTGATTTGTCGAAGCCAGATGGTGATAAATTTGTTGGTACAGTACTTGGTGAAGGTCCAGTTACGATTAAAATTCCAGACTATACAACGAATACACCATGGTTAAAGAAAAAGAGCGATATTGCAAAAATTGACGCAAAGTACAGAAAAATGAAAGCAGATGGCACATTTGAAACAACAGATAGTACGTATACGTTGGATCCTACTACGTATGATTTAGTTGATAATGGTGACGGTAGTGGTACGTTAACCTTCACAACGGCGACAGAAGCCTATGCAACAGCTCATCCAAGTGAAAAATTTGCATTTAGTCAAGCGCCAAGTTCAAATGGCTATCAACTGACATTAACGTCAACAACTGGAGAAACCGTTCAAATTCCAAATGTGAAACTAGGTTATCGCCGACACATTGATTTAAATGGAGGCACATTAAATTCACCAGGTGATGAATTCTTTAATGACAAGCTAGTTAACGGGAAAGCATTTGGTATTGATATGCTTTCAGCAGCACAAAGAGTGAAAAATGGCACCCTTTCAATGATGCCAAACCTTTATTATGATGCAGCCGGAACAAGCGGACAAGATGTACCAATTTCAACAGCAACTGGTAAGGTATTGAAAAACAATGAAACGTACTACATCGCTTGGATGAAAACACCGCCTCAAGTCACAAAGGATGTCGTAGGAAATATTGTTGGAAGTGATATTACGATCGCCTTTACAGATGACGGAACTTGGCGAAATAATATCAAGAAAGTAAGTATTGGTTCAAAAGTACTAAATGCGGGTACTGATTATAAAATAACGTATGATACAGTCACACATAAAGGTTCAATTACACTTGATAAATCATTATTTACAGCAGGACAAAAAATCAATGTAAACATTTCGTCAGAAGGGTACTTGGATGCGATTGTTACAGACCAAGTCATTGGTTACACAGTCACATTTGAAACAAACGGAGGCGATGCAATCGAACCGCAAATCGTCGAATCACGTGTTGCAATGCCAACGGAACCAACAAAAGTTGGTTACAAATTTATGGGATGGTACAGTGACGAAGCGTTAACGACACCTTTTGATTTCACAAGCGTTGTCACAAAACCTATTAAACTGTATGCAAAATATGCCTTAGCAACATCGATTGTATCAGCTGATACAACTGATAATGCGTTAGGCAATGAGATCACACTCGAATTTAGCGACAGAGATTGGGCAAATGCGATTACGAGTATCAAAGTAGCTGGCTCAGTTATTGATGCAACAAAATACAAAATCGATGCAATACATGGCACACTGACAATTGATCAAAGTGTATTCAAAAAAACAGGTGACTTTATCATCAACATTAGCGCAAAAGAATATGCAGATGTGACAGTGACTCAAAAAATCGTAAACGGAAATACCATTCACTTTGTGCTAAAAGGTGAAACAGCACCATTTGAAGTAAAAGACCAAATTGTTGTACGTCGTATTACAGAACCAACCGTACACGGATACGATTTAAAATGGTTCGCAGATGAAGATTGCACAATCCCTTGGGATTTCACAAGTTCTATTTACTCTGCAAAAACAATTTACGGAAAATGGTCACTTCATAAGTTTTACGTTATTTTTGATAAACAAGATGGTAGCTTAGTTGAAAGCAAGGCGGCAGAATATAAAACAACAATTACAGCACCAACAACTCCAACAAGAACTGGTTATACATTTGTTGGCTGGTATAAAGATTCAGAAGGACAAACTGCTTGGAATTTTGCAACTGATAAAGTAACAGAAGATACTGTTTTATATGCGAAATGGAGCATAAATAAGTACTCTGTTAAATTTGATAGCCAAGGTGGTAGTACAGTAGCTGAGATTACAGCAAACTATAACACTACAATTGCAAAACCATCTTTCCCAACAAAAACTGGTTATACATTTATTGGTTGGTATAAAGATGCTGCAGGCCAAGTGGTATGGAATTTTGAAACTGATAAAGTGACAAGTAATGTAACGCTTTACGCAAAATGGTTACTAAATGGACCAGTTATTAATCCAATAGATGAAAATGATACAAAGGTTTCAGGAACGACGTTAGCAAATGCGACGATCACTATAAAAATCGGTAGTGATGTAATTGCAACAGGACAAGCTGATTCTAAAGGATTATTTAGTCTGAAGATTAAACAATTGAAAGCAAATACAGAGTTATCAGCATATGCTATAGATGCAGCTGGTAATCAAAGTGCTATTACAACAGTCAAAATTTTAGATAAGAAAGCATCATAGATTACAAGTTTTATCTAAAAAATAAAGAAGTTCAAATTAAGGTACAGCTGAAGTAAACACGACGATTTACGCTAAATGGGTAGCAATTCCAGCTAAACCATCAAATTTTAAAGCAACAAAGAGCGGAAAATCTTTAGCTAAATTAACATGGTCAAGTGTGTCAGGTGTTGCAGGTTATGAAATTGTTAAGTCAACATCTAAAACAGGTTCATATTCTCACCTAAGCGACGTAAAAACGACATCTTACACAAATAATGGATTAAGTAAAGGTAAAACTTACTATTACAAAATTCGTTCTTTCAAATATGTTGGATCGAAAAAAATCTATGGCGACTGGTCAAGTATTATAGCGATCAAACTATAAATGTTTAAATAAAATTAGTACAAATTATTTTAAGTAAAATCAAAAAGGGTGCTAATCAGAGGCAATTGATTAAACACCCTTTTTGTAAAAAAATTAGATTAACCTTTTTCAAAATACAAACTTTCCCTTAAAATAAATAAAAAAACCGTTCGTAAATGAGTAATGCACCTCCAATTGTTAGTTGTGTCTTACAATTGGAGGTGCATTACAATAATACGAGTGGTTTTATTTTTTTGATTTATTAGATTATAAATTTAAAACCAAATCACTATCGAATGAACTTCGTACGTAGCCTTCTAATGACAATATATATTGGAGAGACTGTGGATTCGCTTCATTGAGTATCATTGATTCTGAATAATATTTTTTTGCTAGGTCGTAGTTTTTTCTTCGGAAGTATTCATAAGCAAGATAATAATATATTTTTGATTTTCTGTCTGGTGAATTACATAAATTACAACTATTAATTAAATTTTTATAGCGGTTAATAATCTCATCACCAACAGCATCTTTGATTTGAATGATCATTAATAATTCAGCATCAATTGCTCTTGGGTAGTTGTTCATTTGTTGAAAGTATTGTTGTGCTTTTTCAGCATAATAATAGGCTAAAATATTAGAGTCAATTTCATTATAAGCAACTGCTAAGTGATAAAAATATTCCGGATTTTTATAAACATCATTTTGAATTGATGTTAATAATTGAATTGCCTTCGGATAATCTTTATTTGTTAAAGATTGAATTCCTAATATATGCTTTAACATATTAACTTCATAAGGAGATAATTTGTTCTCTATTTTTTGAATTTTTTTGATGATATTAGTTGCCTCTTCTAAATTATTATTTAATAATAGGATTCTAATTTGTAGTAATTGATAAAAATATTTATAAGGTGAAATTGTTATTAATTCAAACTTTTCAAGCTCTTCTTTTGCTGTATTGATATCGTCAAATACTTGCATGATGATTGCATCATGTAATTGGTCTAAGGATGTTTTTAATTTATTTAATTTAGTAACTTCTAATTCTAAATCTACACCTAATCGTTCGGTTAATTTTTTTATTATTTCAATAGAATGATTTGCTTGATTGTTTTCTATTCTACAAATTTGTGCTCTAGAGCATATTTCATGGCCTAACTGATCTTGGGTTATATTGTATTTTTCACGATAAAACTTAATAATCTTCCCTTCATACATAATCTATTCTCCTTTATTTATAAGTACCAGTATTCAATTAATATGATTAGTACTCATTATTTTCTGTAATATCACTATATTAATTTTATAGTATTTAACAAAATATTAACATTTAGAATAACTTAGAGTTTTAGGAAGTAATGCTTAGAATGAATTTAATTAAATGCGGAAAAAAATGAATAGTGAACCATTGGGGAGAAATTAATTTTAAATAGAGAATTTAATAATAGAGACACTATTAAGAAAAAGTATTTATTCAACTTTTTTTAATTTAAAAATAAAATTATTTGCGGAGGTTAAATATGAATTTAGAACAAATGGAGCATATTGTCACTGTCGCAAATGAAATGTCTATTACTAAGGCTGCAGACAAACTATTTATATCAACTTCAGGATTGAGTCAATCTATTACTCAACTAGAAAATAAGCTTGATATTAAAATTTTTAACCGATCAAAAAAAAGCATTACGCCAACTTTTGAAGGTAAAATAGTTATTTCGGCTGCAAATTCTATAATAAATGCCATAAATGAAATGAATAAAGAGATTAACAAAAATAAGAATGAAAAGCATTTAAAAATTACTACAACTATTGGTTTATTTTACATACTTCAAGAGATAATTCTGAAATATAATTTAGTAAATAAAGATATTTCTTTTAACTTAGTTGAACAAGATGATGTATCAGATATATTAAATAGTTTCATGAAGGAAGATTACGACTTTGCAATTTTATCAGCTTCGATCGATACGCTAAAAAAGCTAAAAAATATTGCCTATCAACATATTTATACAGCTCATTTTTGTATTGGTGCTGGAGTAAAATCACCATTATATTCTTATGATTATGTAACGCCAAACGATTTAAAAGATGAGACTATTTTATGGTATAACCTTAAGGATTATAAAGTAACTACAAAAATGCTAAACATTAATATTCCGAATAAAAAGATAATACGTACTAATAGAAGGGGAATACTATTAGAGCTGGTAAAAGAAAGTGATGCAATATTAATAATTCCAAATATTGCAGCTTTGCATTTTGATTTGGTAATAAATGAAGAGATTAAAATCATACCAATTAAGGAAAATGATAAATTTTTTGAACTAAATTTTTGGCTTATCTATTTCAAAACAAAAGGGTTAACGAAAGTAGCTACAGAATTTATTAATGATTTTTTAGACTACAAAGATCAATATATAGGAAGTAAACAAGGAAAAAAATACAAAGAATAAAAGGACGTTAACTAAAATTTTTAGTTTTCTTGTTACGACTAAAATAAATTCCGGGGATGAGGGAATATGAATTTTGAACAAATGGAACATATTGTAATTGTCGCAGATGAAAGATCGATTACAAAAGCAGCAGATAGGCTACATATTTCTACTTCTGGCCTTAGTCAATCTATTACTAAATTAGAAAATGAACTAGGTATTGAAATTTTTAATCGTTCAAAAAAGATAATTACTCCAACCTTTAATGGTGAAAAAGTTATTTCAACAGCTACTTTTATAATAAATACTATAAAAGATATGAATAATGAGATTGATAAATATAAAAGTAAGAATGTAAATGATTTGAAAATTCTTACTTCTACTGGTTTAGATTATCTACTTGAGGAAACAATCATAACCTATAAATTAAAAAATAAAGACATTAATTTTGACATCACTAAGAAGGACGTTAAGGAAATAATTAAAAATTTTTTAGAAAATAATTATGACTTTGCATTTTTATATACTTCTTTAGAAAGTTTAATTAATCTGAAAAATATAGGCTATAAACATATTCATAGATCTCCTTTATGTGTTGGTGTTGGGAAAAAATCGCCTTTTTATTCACTTGAGTATATAAATCCATCTGACCTGAAAAATTCTAAAATATTATGGTATAAACGCTCAAATTTTAATTTAATTTCAAAATTGTTTAACCTAACGCCAGATCAAATGTTTATAAATGCAAATAATGGAAGTTTACTTTTAGAGATGGCAAAAGAGAGTGATGCAATTTTTTTTGCGCCGGAGATTGTGTTTATAAATTTTGATGTAGTAATAAATGGAGATATAAAATTGATTCCAATTAAAGAAAATAATCAATTTTTCAATATAGATTTTTGGCTTATTTATTTTGAAAATAAAGGTTTGTCTAATTTAGCCGAAGATTTAATTGAAAATTTTTTAGAGTATTTAGATAACGTTGTTAAGAGAAAAGATAATATTAATTGAGTGTTAACTTCTTTTTATTTGTTTTAAAAACTTATTTTTGATATTCTTATCATTTCTTAAAATTATTTGCGGAGGAAAATGTATGAATTTTGATCAAATGGAGCATATAGTCACTGTCGCAAATGAAAAGTCGATTACAAAAGCAGCAGATAAATTATATATTTCTACATCAGGACTAAGTCAATCTATTACACAGTTAGAAATGGAACTTGGAATTAAAATTTTTAATCGTTCAAAAAAGAATATTACTCCAACGTTTGAAGGAGAAATAGTTATATCAACCGCAAGTACTATTCTTAAAAATATAAACGAAATGAATAATAAACTGAGCTATTATAAAAATGATAACGAATTACATTTAAAAATATACATAGCGCCCACCTTTTTTTATCCACTTCAAGAATTTATGGTAAAGTTTCACTTAGAAAAAAAAAAATCTAACTTTTGAATTAGTAGAAAAAAATCCTTTTAAGATTCTTGAGAATTTCAATAAGGAAAATTATGATTTTGCTCTCATTCCTGCAACTCTTGAGGATTTAAAAAAAGTACAAAATATTTCATTTAAACATATTTATAAAGGTCATATATGCATTGCTGTAGGGAAGAACTCGCCTTTTTATTCACGTGACTTTGTAACCCTAAAAGATATAAAAAATGGTAAATTTGTACTTTTAGAAACTGCTGATAAAAACCAGTTATTGAAGTTTACTAAGATTAATCCTGAGCAAGTGATCATGAGTTCATCTAGGTCTAATATTCTTCTTAAATTAGTAAAACAGAGTGATGCAATTTTATATGTTCACGATTTTACACTTAAGAATTTTCCAATGGTATTGAGTGGAGATTTGAAAATTATCCCATTGATGGATGATGAGAAATTATTTGAACTGGATTTTTGGATAATATATTTAGAATCAAAAGGTTTATCGAATTTGTCTAATGAGTTTCTTGAAGATTTTATAGAACATTTTAAAAAATATATTTAATAAATGATCGTTTCTATTTGTCAAAGTCTACACCACATTTGGATTATTGATTATCGTACAAAAAAACCCTTTGTATAAAAACAAAGGGGAAAATGTTTCAATATCTTATATAAGAAATATTTTGATACACAGGAAACCAATCTAATGATTTTCTTTTCT
Organism: Gottfriedia acidiceleris; assembly: GCF_004138285.1. Taxonomy (GTDB): domain Bacteria; phylum Bacillota; class Bacilli; order Bacillales; family Bacillaceae_G; genus Gottfriedia; species Gottfriedia acidiceleris_A. The sequence continues at coordinate 580,637 of NZ_SCFN01000005.1, forward strand.
TACTCCGTTATTGTAAGCCTAATTGCGTTAAAACATCATCTAAAGTTACACCTTTATAAGAAGTCTTAGCTTTAGGTGGATTTGGTACCGAACTATTTTGTGAACCAAAGTTTTTTACAACGTAATCCATATCCTTTTTGTCTACTACACCATCGAAGTTTAAATCAGAACCTAATTGGTTCGTTCCCCAATTAGTTTGTATAGTTAATGCATCTAAAATATCAATAACGTTATCTTTATTTGTATCCCCAGCTTTTGTGTAAGGTATGCCAAATTGTAATCTTCTGCCCAGTTGTTCTCCTCGAACTTCATCTGATATTACTAATTGCTTATACACTGTAAAATGACCTGGAGCATCAATTTTTATTGTATAAGGTTTTGTATCAACATTCAGTGGTTGTGCAATATAATTTCCATTTTTATTTGCAAAGACACCATCCACAACATCTTTTCCATCATATGAAGTAACAGTTACTTTAGCACCAATTTTTTGCTGATCTAATTTGAAATTCGTCCCACCAGTTGCAGGATCAATCGCTCCTTCTAATTTCATTTGACTCTCAAATCGAGAATAAGTTTTCTTTAAATACATTCGTTCCATATAACTGTACACTTTATTTGTTACTACATTTGATTGATCAGTCATCGATGCAGTAAATTCCATTCCATACCAGTATGCTGGGAAATCGGTCAAATATTCTTTAGCAGTTACTAAGTCGAAATTGACTAATTTCATATCTTCTGGTAAAGGTGTATTACCTGAATAATTAAACGTAATTGTATAATTTGTCAGGTATTGTGTAGTTTCTGATGTAACAGATACTTGTGCATCACCATATTGCTTTGCGGCATCACTTACAACGACATTTTTTATCGTTCCTAAGTCTCTATTATCTTCCCTTAAGATCGGAACTATAATCTTCGCGGTTTTTAAATTTTTCATATTATTTGAGCGAAGAGAATAATTAATTGTATCTCCAGTCGAAGCTGTTTGTTTATTTGCTTTTAAGTAATAGTATGGATAAGTTTCAGGAACAAATACTGGTTTTAAATATGCTTGAGCATTTGATGTAAAGTTACTTGCAGCATCATTTGCATAAAACGATGTATTATAAGGTACTATACCTTTTAGTACTTGTATTTGATCTGTGTAGTTTCCATTTTTATCTGTGTTTTTTGGAGGATATGGATTGCCCTTATAGTTATATACACGAACTTGATTACTAGACTGATCAATTGGAATTCCTGCTTTATTTGCATCTGCTACTTCTGGATCATAAACATTGATATTAAAGTCATACAAAAATTGTCCTTTTGAATCAAATTGACTGTCTTTATACTCAATAACTTTTTGATCTAATGAATCAAAGCTTGAAGTCATCGTTGGTTGGCCTTTTTCATAAATGAAATCAGCTGATTTAGAGAATGTCTTACCTTGATCATTTGTACCAATTATTCTTAATTTATAGTGTCCTGTTTTCGCTAATACAGGAAAATCACTAATAGGATTTTTTGAATCACCAGTGAATGGGTAATAATACCCTTGAAAACCAGTTGGTACTCCAGTAACTACATTTTCAGGTAAACCACGCGTATCAAATGATGCAAGCAAACCAACATCTTCACCTGTGTCTGCATTTTGGACTACGAAATCGATCGTTCTCATATGAGATTTTAATGATGTTGTAAATTGCATTACTGAACGTGCAACATCTGGTACAGAATTATCACCTGAATACATAGGGTTAATGATTGTAAGTGTATCAATACCTTCATTTACTACTCGACCACCAAATGGAATTTGGTAAATTTCATTTGGATTCGCTTCATTTGTAAAGGTGATATATCCTTCATATGTTCCTTTTTCAGCTGATTTTGGAATGTTCAAGTTGAATTTAATTTCTTTCTGGCTTTTTCCATTTAATTTAACTGAAGTTGGACCTGTTAATGAAACGTTATTTAATGCTGCGTCCTTTGAGCCTCTTAATCCTGTTTGGAATTCTACATTTACATTAAATATTTTCTCTTCTTCACTTCTATTTTTTAACGTAACCATTCGATCATCAGAAATATCTTGATCATCAAACCCGTATGAACCAAAGCTCATTCCACCTGTTAATTCTTTAATCGTTTTTACTTTACCTTTTTCATTTTGTGTCGGAGTTTTATCAACCACCTGCAATTCAACATTTGAGTTAATTGCTTCGTACGCATCTACTCGTCCGCTTCCGATTTCAAAGACGCTGTAAGCTTTTGATAATGGATCAGCCGTATTCATTAAGATTGATTTAATATCAGCTGGTTGTAAATTCTTGTTTGATTGTAATAATAATGCTGAAACACCTGCTACAAAAGGTGTTGCCATCGATGTTCCTGATAAGCGTTGGTATGCGTATTGATAGTCATCCAAATGAGTTCCATCTACATTTTTATTGTTAATGTAAAAAGGTACAGTCGACATAATTGCAACGCCTGGGGCAGTAACTTCTGGTTTAATATCATAGTTTACACGTGAAGGACCTCTTGAACTGAACGCAGCTAATTCATCACTAGTTGAATGGATTATTGAATAGTCCCCAAACGAGAAGTTTGCATTACCTGCTTGAAGCGCTGCTAAAATTTGTTTTCCATCACTGTTTGATATTGTAAATGATGGAATTGCATCGACTGATTCACCTAAAAATGCATTAATGGGCCCTTCAGCTTGGTTTAGCTCATCGTTATACATAATGACTCCAACTGCGCCTCTCGTTTTTACATTTTTAATTTTATCAATTAATGCATTCGTTCCACGTTTAATTAATGCAATATTTCCATTTAGGTCCTTGCCGTTAAAATCAGCTGTTGTTCTAGCTAGACCTACATCTACTAATTTGAATGTTTTTCCTCTAAATTGAGTTAAATCATCCGAGTAATTTCTTGCTAACTGTCTTAACGTGTAATTAACACCATTTTGCACCCCTGCATATTGATAAGCATCAAGTGAAATTGATGATGCACCAACTGTTAGAGCTAATGCAGCAGCACCTGGTGAACCTAGTGTATACATTTGATCTCCGGAATTACCCGCAGCAACAACTGTTGTCACACCACTTAAAACGGCATTGTTTATAGCAATTGATGTCGCAAATAGTGGATCATTTAACGAGGCACCTAATGATAGATTAAGAACATCCATACCATCCATCACTGCTCGATCTATCCCAGCGATGATCGAATCAGTTGTTCCGCCTCCATATGGACCTAAAACACGGTAAGAGTAAAGATCCGCTTCTGGTGCTGCACCAAGCATTTTATACTCGCTATTCGCGGCACCACGACCACCGATAATACCAGCCACATGTGTACCATGTTCTGTATAATAAGTAGTTCCACTACTAGTATTAGTTTCTGGTTGTCCTGATTTCTTCCAATCAGCATAGGTTGTTTCCATTGGATCATTATCATTGTCGACGAAATCATACCCGCCTTTATAAGCATCCTTTAAATCTGGATGATTATAATCCATACCCGTATCCAAAATACCTACTTTAATGCCTTTACCTGTGAATCCTTCTGCATGTAAGCGATCTAAACCATCATAAGGCGTGTAGTTTCCAACTTTTGCTTCATCAGCTTTTAATTTTTCGTTATCATCTGCAGTTGGTGGTTCAACTGAAATAGTTTCATTGCTCCAAACTGTTTTAACTACTTTTGATTTTAATAGATTTTTTATTTGATTAGCAGGTAGGCTCATAGAAACACCGTTAAATGCATTTTTATATGAACGAGTAATTTTGTAATCTACCTTCTTATTATTGTCATCAATTAATAGTTGATCTACATCTTGATTAAATGTTTGATGATCTTGATCAATTAAGTTTATTGCATCTGTTTCAGATAAGTTTTCTCCGTTCATACTCGCTACTATTTTTGCAACTTTCGAAGGCTTATTTACAAACTCAATAATAACAGAAGTCTGTTCTGGAGAATTAAGATTTGTATCAGAAGAGATTTGTAAACCTGATGTTTCATTTAAATTCATTTGATTCAAAGCAGCTCGCTGTTCCTGTGTTAAATTAGCAAGCAAAGTTTCCGTACTAGTAGAACTAGCAGCTTTTGAAACATTCGTTTCATGTCCAATAGAACCTAAAATAAAACTGGTTGAAAGAGTAAATACTGCCAAGCTTTTAATAATTTTACGATTATTTTTTGCCTTTTTCCTCATTTTCTTCCTCCTATGATTCTTTAATACATAATTAAGTGTTAATGAAATACATTACGAAATTGGTTAATAAAATACTATCTATTTCAATCTAAGATGAGCATTCACTACAATTATTTATGAAATTCCAATTATTGTGAATAATTAGAATTTTGTAAATTGGGGAATCTTCAGTCGAGTTATGATTAAAAAGAGGTATTATATCGTTAATAATTCTTGGATTATTGTCGATTTTTTACTTTATTTGAAGAAATAACAATTATAAATAAAATAATTCATCTAAAAATGCCGTATTTTATCGATTGTTGACGATATGATTGTTAATAAATTTGGGATATATCGTTACAAATTTTTTGATTTCTCAAGTAATTTTTAACACGTTCTGTTTTTCATTTTGTTTTTTCGTTAAGGTGTAATAATTGGACAACTTCTCTATTAGACTTTTATTGTCTTAGATTTTCATTGATTAGAAGACTTCTATAAAATTACGTACATCCTAAGGTTTCAAGCCTTGAAACTGAATGGTGAATAGGAGATTCTTGTCACTGTTTATCAAAATACTCTTTTTCTAATCAAGCCAAAAGGCAATATCTAATCTTCACCATCTCATATGTAAAGATTCTGTAAAAGAAATATCAGGGAAATTTATATAAGTTTATGAAATTTTCAAAAAATATAATAAAATTCCCCAATTTTAACAAGTTTAGTCTTAGGATTAAGAATCTACAAAATTATTTAATGTTTAAGGTATTTAGAACAGAAAGTAATTGAAGAAACGACATATTTTAGCAAGAAATTATTAAGTAGCTATTCTTGATATTAAAACCAGCTTGTTTTAGGCATTAAAAATAGGTAGTTTTCTTCGACAACCACTGACACAAAGTTGCAAATTCCCCAATACGAAGAAGTTTTTAGTAATGTATTATTGCACTGTAGATTAATCTATTTTCTAAATATTTTTAATAGTTAATCGATGAATATCTAATGGTGGGGGGAAAAACATGAAAAAGAGACAAAAGAAACGAACGTTATCTGCTGTTGCTTTAAGTAGTGCCATGTTACTAAATGTCACATTACCACAAAGTGCAATTCTTGCACATGCTGAGTCAAATGCCGATCAGAAAAGTGGGTCGTCTGATGGGAAATTTACAGCAGATGAAGTGAACCACATATTGGCTGGATTGACACCAGAGCAAAAAGCAAATATTGATAAGCTAACTGGGGCAGATAATGCTCAGAAAATTCATGTGGACAAAAAGAATTTAACTGGTTCAAAAAAGATTAATGTAATTGTTCAATTTAAAGAAGATCCAGCAAAGATTCAAATCATAAAGCAATCATTAGCAAAAGGGAGAGCAACTGCAAATAGTCAAGCGTTTGAAAGCGAATATTCTGATGCACAAAAAAAGGTGTCAGATTCTCATGCTAAGTTTAAAAGCTTTGTGAATGGACAGCCTAAGACGCAAATCATTGGCGGTAAATCTGTAAATACTTCGATGGGTATTACGCGTGAATACACAGATGCATTTAATGGAGTAGCAGTATCATTACCTGCAAATCAAGTAGAAATACTTGCGGAAAATCCAGATGTTGCTTCTATTTGGTCTCAATTAGAATATTCTGTCCCGGAAGATAATGCTTCCCAAGCTGTAGCGACGAGTAGATCTGCTGGGAAGCCAACAACAGGGCTTTCTTACTTAGGGATTGATAAACTCCAAGCTGAAGGTAATACAGGGATCATTAAATCAGGTCCACGTGCAGGACAAAAGGTTAAGGTTGGTGTATTAGACACCGGTATTGATTACAATCACCCAGATTTGAAGGGTGTTTATAAAGGTGGACATGACTTAGTTAATAATGAAGGATTAGATGCAAATGGAAACGTTAAATACGTAGATGACCATGATCCAATGGAAACAACTTATGAGGATTGGTTAGCTGCGAAGGAGAATCCTGATGTAATCTCTGGGACACCTCCTGCAGATTATAAGCCATATATTACATCTCATGGAACTCACGTTGCAGGAACGATTGCAGCTAATACGACGAATAATAATGATGTTTATTCGGCAAATGGGGTAGCTCCAGATGTAGACCTTTATAGCTATCGTGTACTAGGACCGGGTGGACATGGTACGTCAGATTCTGTATTAAATGGTATTGACCAAGCAGTAAAAGATCACATGGATGTGATTAATCTTTCTCTTGGTGCAAATATTAATGACCCATATTATCCAACTAGTATCGCCATTAACAATGCTACTTTAGCAGGTGTTGTGTGTGATGTTGCAGCAGGTAATGCTGGTCCTGGGCAAGCTACAGTCGGTTCACCAGGAACGTCAGCATTAGCAATTACTGTTGGCGCAAGTACGATACCTGAACAAATTGCAACAATGACAATTAAGAATGGTTCAGTTTCTTATAAATCACGTTTATTCGGTAAAAACTTTTCACAATCAGACGATGTTTATAAAGGGCAAACACTACCAATCGTCGATGTTGGTTTAGGAAGTGAAGCAGATTATAGTGGAATTGATGTGAAAGGTAAACTTGTTCTAGTTAAGCGTGGAGTTGAGTACTTACAAACAAAAATGGCAAATGCTAAAAATGCCGGAGCTGCAGGTATGATTATCTGGGATAATACGGATGATTCAGCTAGCCAAGGATATATACCTAACTTCTTAGGTGTCAGTATGGATAATGTTTATTCAGTTTCATTGACACAATCACAAGGACAAGCATTGTCAGATGCGATTAAAAAAGATCCGAAATCAGCTAACATTACGTTCCCTGCTACACTCGATGCACCGATTAGTAAGAGTGGGGATGAATTGGCAAGTTTTAGCTCTACAGGCCCAGTTAAAGATTGGACAATAAAGCCAGATATTGTTGCTCCTGGTGTTGATATTTCTTCAACAGCTCCGTACGATATTTGGGAGCCACAAAACAATACAACTCATGATTATAAACTTGCGTATCAGATCATGTCTGGTACTTCAATGGCAACACCACATATGGCTGGTATCTCAGCTTTAGTCTTAGCTGCACATCCAGATTATACACCGGCTGATGTTAAGACTGCATTAATGAATACAGCTAAAAGTATTGACACAGATTCAAAGACTTATAGCGTATATCAAGTAGGCGCAGGACGTGTTGATCCTGCTCGAGCAATCGCTGCAGATGTTAAAATTCAAGTTTTAGAAAAAGCAGTTACTTTTGATAATCCTTCAGATGGATCAACAGCTCATGAAGTTGATAACCTGACTGGAAGCATGTTCTTTGGTTTTAAAGGTAGAGGAGAAGGTGCAACGAACGGTTCTGATGATGTTGTTTCTTCAAAAGACTTTAACGTTTCAAATCTAGGAACTGGCAGTAAAACATTTAATGTAAGTACTGCATTTATTTCATCAAAATTTGCTGGATCGAATAAAGTAGGTCCTGGCACAGGAAATGATGTGAAAATCGATTTTTCTGTCGATGGGAAAAATGTGAACGCTATTAATGTTAGTGGAGGAAGCACTGTTAAAGCAACGGCAAAAATTACAGTTCCGTCAAATTCATTAGATGGCACTTACGAAGGTTATATTAATCTAGTAAACGCTGCTGACCCATCTGAGACTTATCGTGTTCCGTATACGATTACAGTTGCGGAAAAAGGAATTAATAAATTCCAAGTAGCGATAAAAGCGGCGTCAGAAGGAAATCTTTCAGCTTATTATTTATCGTTAAATAACGAAATGGAAAACTTATATATTGCCATAAAAGACAAGGATGGAAAATATATAGGTATCGCAAACGCGTTATCAAACGGTAGTAATTTGATCCCGGGTGTTCAATATGGCCCACTTATAACTCTTTTTAATGGATGGTATCTTCCATTTACAAAGGCATACGATGGAACGTATGATCAGTCTGGTATCTCAAAGGATGTGCAAGTTCTAAAAGAAGGTGCTTACTCACTGGAGTTGATCGCAACTGGTAAAGATGGAAAACGTTACACAGCGGAAGATACGGTCTATGTTGATGGAACACCACCAACTATGATGATGGATCAAGACTCCAATGGTGGAATTTATGAAATTGATCCGACAGGATACGTGCCTGGACAAGAAATAAAGGGATTCTCTGGTACGGTTTATGACTCAAATATAGATGTAATGAAAAATAATGGAGAAACGTCAGTGCCAAGCCCTAAGGATGGTGTAACACCAGTTCCTGTAGATCAAGCTTTGAACAGTGTTATAGGTTATCAAGATAGTATGTTCCCAACAGTTTACTTTGATACAAATGCGAAAGGTCGATTCCATTTTGGCGTGACGGCTGAGGATGTAGCAAATAAAATGGGTAGTGAATTTTATATTGAGCCTCAGGATTTTTCAGGTGAGAGTGATGGGGATCTATACGGACAGACCTATTATTTCATTAAAAAGGGAGTTCCGTATGTCACATTAACTTCATCTAATGGAGTAGATGCAGGACCAGGTAACGAAGATAAAGTAGTTGTTGATAATAATAAACCATTCAAAATGACAATGGCAACTAAGTATGGAGTAGGAATGACCGGCGGTAAATTTTTGCTGAATGATAATGGTGTCTATGATCTCAGTAATATTCGCCTTACGGATGAGTATAAAAATTACTTAATCAGTAAAGGTATTGATCCGACTACAGTACTTACGGTAAGTCAACCGTATAAACATCCAGTTTATGGAATTGGCGAAACAACAGATGTAACGATTTCAAATATCGGTCCAGCGGGTGCACTTGATCATGATATGCCGATTATAGAAGCAGATGTGACATACAACAGCCCTGATCCAGTAACAGGGCAATTCCCTTATCAATTACTAAAAGCGAATTTAACTTTGTCAGGTGAAGATACAAAAGTAACGTGGTTCCCAACAAATGTACCTTATGTAAGACAGAATATCTCTGTACTTAGAGGGCAAATCGCAGCGGAATCTTTCGCAAGAAATACTATAAATAACCAATATCCTCAATTCACGGTAGATTCTGGTGCGAAGGTAACTGCTACGGATGATAAAGGTAAAAAATTTACAACGGACCAACCAACATCATTTAATAATACAATGGCTTATACGTTTATCAACCCTTATTATGCTCTGACAATGGATGTTAGTGACAAGCCGTATTCTGTCGAAGCAAGTGTGCCAGGACACTTTAAGGGATATGAAAAAACACCTGTAATTGGTCAAAACAAATACGGTTACCAATCAGGTACTGTAAAAGATCTTCGAGGTCTATTCCCGATCCTTTTAGGTGGAGATGTTAACGGTGACAACGTCATCGACATGAAAGATTTGATGAAGGAAATCGATGTTTATTATCAATATAAAAACCTAAATAATTTTAATAATCCAGCAAATAATGTAGCAAACAAAACGGCATTCTTAAACACGAACCGTGATGAAGATATTTATTGGATTAAGCCTACAGGTTCAGGTTATGGAATTGATTATAATGACTTCTATTTCATCTTTAAAAACTTTGGTCAACAAAATCAAAGTGCAATTGATGCAGGGTTAACTGTTCCAACTGCTCAATTAACTGTAGATCAAGATAAAACGATTACAACAGACTTTGCAGGCTCAATCACGTTAAATGCAGGTGATACGGTACAGCAAGTCATGCAAAAGCTTAATTTTACAGCTCCAGCACAAACAATCGCATCAACACCAAAGTTACAAGACTTGCAAAATGGGGCAACAATCTCGATGTCACCTACAAGTCCGGTGTTCGTTGATGATGTAGTATGGAGAAAATCAATTACAAAAATTATGCTAGGTTCAACGGATGTAACGAATTTAGTAACAATCAACCCGGCATATCAGTATTATGATGCAAATGGTGTACAGCAAACTATGCCATCAAAAATTACGTTCCCAGGTTCTTTATTCCCGACGGCAACGAATTACACTGTTACAGTAAAGGCGACAGGATACCAAGATGTAACGAAATCTCTAACAGTATCAGCGGTACCGATTCCGACGCCTGCAATTCCAATTATTACGGATCCAACAGTAGCGCATATTGGACAGGACTTAACATTAACATTCCAAGAAGATGCGAAATGGCGAAATGGAATCAATAAGGTGATAGTGACAACTATCAATGGTAAGAGCATGGATATTAGTAATTTAATTAATCCAGATACAAATCAAAAATATTATGACATCAGTAAACCAGGTCAAATTACGTTCAATGCGAAAACATTTATGACAGATTCGACTCTTGATCCAAAAAATAGTTCTACCTATGGTAATGCGACTGTCAACCCTGGTGGAAAAAATTATTTGCCACAACTATACAGATTGACAATTGGCTCAGTAGGTGCAGATGGTACGAATTATCCAGATGTCATCGGAGGTTATGATCCTGTTTACACAGGTCAACAACCAGTAGGATACAGTATTACGTTTAACAGCCAAGGTGGATCAGCGATAAACCCGAAAACAGTGGGATACAAAGCGGACTCAAGTAGATCAAATGGTCCGAATAGTGATTTAATCTCAGCCAAGTCACTTGCACCAACTAAACCTGGTTATAAATTCATTGCTTGGTTTAATGAGCCAGAAGGTATAACACAGTGGGATCCAGGACAGGTTTTAACGCAGGACAAAACCGTTTATGCAAAATGGCAAATGAATACGACTCAAAGTTATTCACCAGTTGATAAAGCGAACCCGAATGGATTAAAATTTGACGGAAGTAACGCAACTATTACTGGAATAGGTTGGGTGCTAGGAGAAGGAGATTTAAAAATCAACATCCCAGACTATTTAACGAATGTTTCTTGGTTAACTAGTAAAGATAAAATTGCAAAAATTGAAGCGAAATTCTATCAGATGAAGAGCGATGGTTCAACTGAAACGACACCAACACAGTATACATTAGACCCAAGTACTTATAGCTTGTCGTCTAACGGAAGTAATGGAGTTTTATCCTTTACAACAGCTACACATGATCAAGCTGTTAAAGCAGGTCAAAACAATTTAGGAGAAAAGTTTGCATTCAGTGAAATGCCAACGCTTGGAAATGTGGGTGCGATCAAAGGGTATGATTTAACTATAACATCGACAACAGGCGAAATTTTCACAATACCAGGTGTAAAACTTGGATATAGACGTCATATTGATTTAAACGGCGGTACATTAAAGAATGCTAATGACACATTTTTTGCCGATCAGATTGTCAATGGAAAAACAACTGCGCCAACAATGAGTGCAGGTTCAGCACGTGTAATAAATGGTAATTTAACGATCAGTAATGACCTATATTTGGATGCAGCTGGTTCAAGTGATAAGAAATCTGATATTACAACAAATCCTAAAGTGCTAACAGATAATTCAACTTTCTATCTATGTTGGATGAAAGTACCACCAACGGTAAATAAAGACGTTGCTGGAAACATTGTAGGTAGCGATATTACATTACCATTTACTGATGATGGCACATGGAAAAACAATATTAAGGCTGTGCAAATCGGTTCTAAAACATTAGTTTTAAATAAGGATTACACGATTTCAAATAATAGTATTACACTTAAAGGCGATCTGTTCACAGTTGGACAAAAGTTCAATGTAACGATTGTTTCAGAAGGGTATAAAGATGTCGTTGTGACTGATCAAGTCGTTGGTTATACGGTAACTTTTGCATCAAATGGTGGAGATCCAGTTCCAGCTCAAATCGTAGACAGAAATGCGACAAAACCAGTTGATCCAACAAAAGTTGGCTACAAGTTCTATGGTTGGTATACAGATCAAAATCTAACAATACCATATGATTTTGATACGATCGTAATAAAACCAATCACACTTTATGCGAAATATGCACTAGCTGGTTCTGTTGTGACATCAGATATAACGGATAATGCATTAGGTAACGATATGCAATTAGAGTTCAGTGATAATGAATGGGCAAATGCGATTACAGGCATTAAACTCAACGGTAGTGCGGTAGATGGATCGAAATATAGTGTGGATAAAGTTAATCGTACGATTACGCTAGATAAGAGTCTGTTCACAAGAACGAGAGATTATACGATTACGATTAATGCTACTGACTATGCTGATGTGACAGTAGTTCAAAAAGTAGTAAATGGATATAATGTGCATTTCGTCCTTCCAGGTGATGCTCCATCTGAAGTAAAAGAAGGAACAAAAGATCAAATTGTAGCACGCAGAATTACAGCACCAACTGTTCATGGTTATGAGTTGACTTGGTACGCTGATGCAGATCGTACAATCCCTTGGGATTTCACAAATTCAATTTATTCTGCAAAAACAATTTACGGAACATGGAAACCAGCAAAATACACTGTTATCTATGATACGCAAGATGCTGGACTTGTAGTTTCAGTAAAAGCTGAATACAATTCATTAATTGATGAAACAAAGCCAACAAGAACAGGCTACACATTCGGTGGTTGGTATAAAGATGCAGAAGGAAAAACGCCATGGAACTTTGCAACAGACAAAGTATCTGGTGACATGGTTCTATATGCTAAGTGGAATGTTAACTCTTATACAGTTCACTTTAATAGTAATGGTGGAAGCCAAGTAGCTGACAAAACTGCAAATTATAACACTGGTATCACTGCACCGACAACAACTAGAACGGGTTACACATTCGTTGGATGGTACGAGGATGCTGCAGGTAATGTAGCTTGGAACTTTGCAAAAGATAAAGTTACAAACGACACTACGTTATATGCGAAGTGGAAAATCAACTCGTATAAAGTAAGTTATGTAAGCAATGGTGGTTCTACAGTTCCTGCTCAAACTGCGAATTACAATAGCGTAATTAATTTACCAAAACCAACAAAAACAGGTTATACATTTGCTGGATGGTATAAAGATGCTTCATTAAAAACGCCAGTAGGAAATTCTGTAACACTAACAGGCAACATCACACTTTATGCAAAATGGAACATTAACACGTATACTGTTAAATTTAACAGTAACGGAGGAAGTTCAGTTGCTTCAAAAACAGCAATTTACAATTCAACGATTAGCCAGCCGAAGTCACCAACAAGAAAAGGCTATGCTTTCGTTGGATGGTACAAAGATGCTGCAGGTAAAGTAGCTTGGAACTTCTCAAAAGATCGTGTTACAGCAAACACAACAATTTACGCGAAATGGGTAGCAATTCCTGCTAAACCATCAAATGTGAAATTAACGAAAGCTGGAAAAGATTCTGTGAAACTAACTTGGTCAAAAGTATCAGGTGCAACAGGATATGAAATAGTTAAATCAACATCAAAAACAGGAACATATTCTCACTTAACTAGCGTGACAACAACATATTACACGAACAAAGGATTAAGTAAAGGTAAAACTTATTATTACAAAATCCGTTCTTACAAAATGGTTGGAACACAAAAAATTTATGGTGAGTGGACAAGCGTAATATCTATCAAACTATAAAAATAAAATAACAAGCAGTACAAATTACTCTTAAGTAACAAAGTCAAAAAGGGTGTTGGTCATATTGAGACATATGATTAACACCCTTTTTGTATGTAATACGATTAGATTAACTTTTTTCAAATACAAACTTTCCCATATTTTAATAAATGCATTTCAAGGACTCTTTATTGTAAAAGTAATATAGAATGTAGATTTAGAGCGGGGTATTTCAATAGCGCTTTTTATTTTTAGTTGATAAAATTGCTCTTTTTTATAGATAATAAGCAGATTTTTATCAAGTTTGTAATCTATAGAGCATATTTGCTAGTTTACAATTTGAAATGATCTTTTATATATTTTCAGATTTTATTTGCAGTACACTGTACATTTGCAACATTCATCATTTATTTGCATAGAGAGACTCCTTATTTGCCATTCTATAAGACTTAATTGCAGATAAGTCTTTTCGTCTATTCTTTTGCTAGTCTATCAAATCTCACTTACATAATAAAAAACGAGGGTGCCAGTAAGACTTTTAGGGCACCCTCATTTTATGATTTTATCTATTTAACTTATTCTTATTTCTTCTTAAGAATTGCGATCAGTAAAGCAATCACCGAAAGGACAGCTGCCCCAATTGACATAACTAAAGGAGTATTACTTGAATTTGATTTCTCAATATTTCCCTTAACCGTTTCATCTTTTGTCGTTTTAACAGTTTCACCTTTTACTGTTGTTTCTTTCACGATATTCGTAATCGAGTGTGGTGCTTCTGATTTTTCGTCACCAGTCCACTCAACGATACTGCCATCTTTATAATATTGATATGCATCCCAAGCTCCATTTACTTCAGCGTCTGGGTTTTTGGCCATAAATACGAATTGTTGAAATTGTCCCGCTAAAATACCATCATTTTGTGCACTCCAAGTAACGGATGTAACTACACCGTTTGCATCTTTTGTTTCGCTAAACTTCCATCCCGGGACTGGTTGATATGAAACAAATTCAAATTTTGAAGGAATTTTAAGTGTAACTTTTGTTGTTGGTATTTCTTTTTCAGATGGTACTTTCATTGTGTATGTTTCCCAAGCACCGGGGGTTGAAATTTTAGGATTAACTACAACATGCGCACTCGCAATCCCAGTAAAGAACATTGTCATAGCGAAAGCTGAAGCGATAATTTTAGTCGTTTTTGAAAAGAATTTTTTCATTTTTGTTCGTCTCCTTTAAATATAATAAATCATTTACTACCTACAATATATTTAAAATCTACATCTACAGAATCGAGAGAATTCGTTAAAATGTGGACTTTTACATTCCAATGTCCTGCCATATCTGTATAAAATCCTTGTGTTTCATAAACGCCTGCCGAAGTTTTCTTAACTTGAGTAGTGTTATTTCCCATATTCATGTCAGTGTTTTTAAAGGTAAGCGTAACTTGTTGAATAGATGACACAGGCTTATTATTTTTGTCTCGTATATTAATTTTAAATTTGTTTTTACCAACTACGTTCGGAGTAGCGTTTAATGTAACTGAATAACCTTTATTTTGTTTTGTGTTACTAAAAGGACCAGGTGATTCCATTGCAGTTGGTAGGTTTGTTAAAAAGGATGATAGAATTAAAACGATTACTCCTATACTTATTTCAAACCAAACAGACTTTCCTAATTTATTTTTTCTGCGTTTACCTTTGATAAAATGAATCAATCCTAAAAGTAGCATGACTAGAAATAATATAACTTTTCCGCATAAAACCTTACCATAGTTTGTATGTAATAAAGAGTAAAAGTTAGGTATATACTTTAAACTTGCGTAAATACCAGTTGCCATAAGTAAAGCGACTGATAATGTTGCCCAACTAGAATATCGCTGGATCGTTTTCCAATAACTCTCATTTACGTCATGATTTTTATGCGCTTTAGGAAGTATATAGCTTATGCCTATTAATCCTCCTAGCCAAATCGAAACAGCGAGTAAATGAATAAAATCAAAGAAAATCGGTAAAAATTCATTTTGCATTGATGCATGCCCAATAAAAGCTTTTGAGATTAGTAAGAAAATGCCAATTAATAAAGCACTTAACCACCAATAGAAAGAACTTTTTTGTTCACTTCTCCAAGCCTTATACAGTGAATTAGCTAGAACGATAAGTAGTAGAATTTGGATTACCCATACACTTCCGAATTTTGTACCGTTCATTGTTTCCAATAGTAAATCTTTGTGAAAAATAACTTGCCATGATCCATTTGTATAGTTTTTTGTTTCAATTAATAGGCTGAAAAGCACACTAAATAAAATTGCAAAATAGAAGATTAACAGTAAAACTTTAGTATTTTTAAAGGCAATTGTTCTATTTTTCTCGTCGCTTTTGTAAATAAATAAACAAAAAAACAAAAGTCCAACAAACAAAAGTAAACTGATGTATTCAATCCAGTAGGTTCCCACTAAGTCTGTATTGGGTAAGGATTGGCTTGGTTTATTCGAGATATTTGATGTACTATCAACTTTTCCTACTCTGAATGGAATTACACCATTTACTGAATGGCCATCACTGGAAATTACCTTCCAAACAATATGATAATTTCCATCTGGTAAATTAGGTTTTAAGCTTCCTTCTAGAATTGAATGATTTTGCTTATTTATACTGCCATTTTGCAAATCAACTCGATTACCTAACTCATCTAAAACTTGTAAAGAATGAAATGCAGACTGTACTGATTCATCAAATTGAATTTGAATATGTTGAGGAGATTTTATAAAAACTTCATTCTCATTAGGTGTAGATTTGATGATATAGGCATGTGCTGAAGCTAAGGACGGAAAAAAAGCGGCAGCAATCAATAATATTAAGAAAGAAAACCCCATAATTCGGATTTTCATTTTTTTACGTCACCTCATATCTATTGGAGTAAATTAGAAAATAAAACAACTTCTAAAGTCTAAAGTAAAATTGTGATAGAAATGTGATAAACTTTAAAATTTTATTAGGATTAGGGATTAGATAGTAAGATTATTCAACGGTGCATGACTCTTTATACAAAAAAATAATCCACAAGTAAAACCAATTACTTGTGGATTTTTCTATACTAATTATTTATTTAACAAGCAACTTACCAACAAATTTAGATGGCTCCAAAGAGATGTTATATTCACCTTTTAATGGATTATTTAATAAGAGAATATTTTTTCCGGTTTTCAATGGAATGTTAATACCTAAGTCTGCAGAGGCCAATCTTGCATTGTCCCCGGCATCTGGATCAACATCAACAATAATTTTAGTCATTGTCGCAGGTTTAAAAATTGTATTTTTCGGACTAAAACCTGATGGTGTTACGTGTATTGTTGCGTATTGAAGGTCATTTTGATCATCTTGATTTGCAGCTTGCTTTTGTGGTTGCCCAATTACACCAACTTTTACTTTATTCATATTAACGGTAAATATGATGACAACTATAATTAGGATTGAAGTTAATACAACAGTACTGTTTGATAATCTAGCATGATCTCTCTTATTCTTATTTTTTTGATTTGAATTTGAAACTAGCTTTCGATCAACGAAAAATAATAATAGATAAATAAAAATTATAAACAGAATATCCACAATAACAATCGTTTTACTTGAAAGGAATGTCATATATCCGATGACAAACCCGATAAACGCTCCGAGTAGAGATGCTAACATTTCTGTAACGCCTTTATCAATTAGTTTCTTCGATAGAACAAAAATTAAAATGACTAACAATAGGTTCAAAATGAAAGCCAATAGTACATTATAATTTGTAGTTAACATGATTAAGAAACTGATGGTAGCTGAGGATACACCAACCAATAAAGAGATAATTGATTTTAAAGTACTAGGAAATCTCTCTTTATTTCGATAAAAATGATTAAAGCTATAACATGTAAGAAGGAGTACTAAGAAAAGACTTCCATACTTCAATACCATATAAACACCTCTAAATTAGTTTTAAAGCTACAGCTTTGATCCAAAGTTCCAATCTGGATACACGTATTGAACACTTGGAGATTTAGCTGGCTCTGATTGTTGAACGTTTATTTTAATGACTGTTTGACCATTAAAGCTTGTTTTTCCGATTGTTCCTGTAATTGTTACCCAAGAATCATTTGTAAATTGCTGTGAATTGGTTGATTCTGCAATAATACCAAACGGTGAAATATCGGCGATACAATGAGTCATACCCATTCGTGCAATAATAAATTGATTACCCGATAACTTAGAATCTCTATAGATAAACCCCTTAATCTTGATTTGTTTATTTTGGAAATTGTCGACAAACGTATTCATTGATTGTAGTTTTTCAATAAACCACTTGTCCTTCATCTCGATTGTACTCTGTTTGTACAGTAGCATTCCAAGTTTAGCGTAATCTTGATCATACACATTTGTTTTGAACATTTTTTTTAAAGCAGGGTCCTCATGACCTTCCACTTCAACAGCCTGTCCATTTGAAGAAGCTTGAACGGCTAGTCCTTTAAAATTCATTTCTTTGTTATTAGCAAGAGAACTAGAACTCGCATGATTTGGCAAAATATACCCGAGCAATAAAGGGAATAAAAATAGGCTGTAAATAAAAGCATCTTTTACGACTGATTTTTTTAAAAGATGATGATGCTCATGACTAAAAACTTGGTCGTGACTATGATCATGACCGCAATCACAAATGATGATATGTCTTTTTAATGAAAGAACGGCTATATAGATTTGAACGATTGCGACACTTAAAAGAATAGCAGTTGCAATCTTTACATAAATGACAAGCTCTGGCACGATAAATTGCAGGATCTCGTCTGTAAGTGTCAATTGAAAAATATAGATAGCAAGTCCTAATAGAATAGCAGCTTTTATAAAATGATGAATCGAAGTGGAATTGATTTTATTTTTCAAAGTAGATCACTGCCTTTATAAATTAATAGACTGTAAAACAAGCGTTCCAATGAATACAAAAATGAAAACTAGCGTACTAAGTAATAAAACAAATCGAGATCGGAAAACAGCAAGCATCATCAAAATCCCTTTAATATTGATCATTGGTCCGAAAACCATGAATCCGATTAAAGAGCTTTTAGTAAAAAACGTTTGAAGTGATTGAGCGACAAAGGCGTCTGATGTTGAGCAAAGAGATAAAATAAAGCCTAATCCCATCATAAGGAAGTTTGCCGCCCCTCCGCTTTTTCCTAATTCTATTAAACTACTTTGAGAAATGATAATTTGAAGTAGAGCAACAATGATCGAACCGAAAACCAAGTATTTGCCCATATCAAAAAATTCATTTACTGCATGGCCTACAATCTCAATGAACTTATTATGAGATGCAGTATTGTGTTTATGATCGTGATGATGATGATCTTCATTTGTTTGGTCGACATGTTCTCGTAATTGATTTGACTTAACAAATTGATAAACAATTAGTCCCACGATTAGTGCAACTACAAAAGCAAGTCCCATTCGGTAATATGCAACAGTTGGTTGATTACGAAAAGCTGTTAATGTCGATAAAAATACAATTGGATTTAAAATCGGTCCTACTAATATAAAAGTGACAGCAACATATAATGGCATTCCTTTTTTTATTAGTTTACGAATAGCAGGTACCATTCCACACTCACAAATCGGAAAGATGATGCCTAAAACACTTGCTGCGATGATACCTAATAAAGGATTTTTCGGTATAAACCGTTGGACCATTTGATCTGTCACGAAAACCTGAAGGATCGCTGAAACGAATACACCGATTAAAACAAAAGGCAAAGCTTCGATAATAATACTAATAAAGATCATCTTAAAGACTTGTAGTTTTGTAGTTGAAAAAACCGAACTTAGTCCTGTTGTAGATGAAATATATAATAGGAATACAAATAGTAAGCAAATAATGATTAGCAAATGTCGATTGGAATTGACTTGCGATCGTTTTTCATTAGCAATACTTTGCAAAGGATTCACTCTTTCTGTTTAAAATATGATGCGTTCAAATAACCAAATTCCACCTAATATAAAGGCAAAAGTAGAGGTAGATACAATTGCATTCCTCGAATACTTCGAGCGATGTAATTGCGTTAATAGTGGTAATAATAAAAGTGCAATCGAAAGCTGAACCACTTCAATGCCAAGGTTAAAGCTAATTAAGTCAGCTGCTAGTTCACTTTTTGAAAGATGCATTTCTGTTAATAAATCTGCAAAACCCATTCCATGAATTAATCCAAAAATAAAAGTTAATACCCAACGATGACCAATGTTTTTACGGAAGATATTTTCAATTGCTACATAACATATACTAAGTGCAATTGCAGGTTCGACGATATAAGAAGGAATTGAAATGATCCCTAAAACAGTTAGTGTCAAAGTCAAACTATGTGCGACTGTAAATGCAGTAATTACTTTAGCAAACTGCTTAAAGCTTTGTCTTGCAATCAGTAGTGAAAGTAAAAATAGCAAATGATCATAACCGGTAAGTATATGGTTCATACCAAGCTTTAAAAACGTAATCCATCCTTTAGATGATGTATTTGTAGTAGAGTCCGAATGGGATTCTTTTTTTAATACGGCCTGTTGCTGTTGTTTTGCGGGTTGGGTTGTGTCCGGATTATTGTTTAATCCCTCATAAGCACTGTCACTAAGAATCATAGACCACATACGGCCTTGCTCGGAAAGAGCGGCAGTACTACTTTCATTTCCGTAGTTCACTTTTAACAAATCAACATAGGTTGTACTTGTATTTGTATCTTTTTCATACAAATGATCAGCAAGACTAATAGATTGGGAAGGTTGAATTGCAGGGTAATCAACCTCAAGGATGAGCTGAGTAGCATCACCTTTGCGGTTAAGCTCCAATTTATTTACCTTTGTCCAATTTTGTTTTTCTCCATTCATTTTCAGAATAAGATTACTCTGGATCGTGGATTCTATTTTCTTCTTTATTGCCTCAAATTCATCTGGATCTAACATTCCGTTCTTATTAACATCCCCGCCTGTTAATTCCATGACAGAAACTTCATCTAAAGCAAAGTTCATTGTAGTTTTTGATTTTAAGAGATTTAGTGTAGTGTAACTAGCACTTAATGAATGAGCTTCTGCAGTTCGAAAAGATGTACTAAAAAAAATGAGAAAGCAGAAAACTAGGGGAAAAGCACGACCGAATTTATTTTCTGGTAAGTAAAAAATACTATTATTCATTTGTTTCCTCCGGGAAATAAAAGTAAGAAAGACATAGTTATCGTACAAAGTAGATGTTACAGAATTGTTTTTAAATTGTAAAGAGTTCGCAAATTTAGACTAGTATTGTAGAATTTTCTATGATATACATTATATAGTTAACTGACGTTAACTAAATACAAGTGAGGAGAGGAGAGAATCCTGTAATTATTTCCCAATGGTAAAATAGTCCTATATTTTTAAGAAAAGGTTTTGGTTATTTAGGAATAACCCCAATAGTAAAATAGTCTTGTGTTTTTGAAAAGAGTTTTTTGAATATTTAGAAATAATAAATTAAAGTGGGGAAATTTTCATGCACAAAATAATGCATAAGTACAAAAGGTATTTTGGTCTTTTTGCAACGATACTATTGCTCTTATCAACAATTAGTCCACAAATGGCTAAAGCAGCCACTTCAACTACTTTAGCAAAATGGGATTTTAGTAATGGGCAAGTAACAACACCATCAGCTGGAATACCTGACAATATGAATAGGAATATAACGACAACTGGTTCTAAAGTTACTGGTTATAATGCCGGTCCTTCTGGGAATACAGTTATTAACGCAAATACATGGTCAAATAATAGTTCATATTGGGAAGTTTCGTTATCAACAAAGAACTATGAAAATATAACTCTTTCATCTAAACAATATAGTTCTTCAACGGGGCCAAAAGATTTCAAACTTCAATATAGTTTGGATGAAAATTCATGGGTTGATGTACCGGATGGTTCTGTTTCTACGGGAAGTGCAACATGGTCAAGTGGAGGACAGTTAAATAATGTGGCTTTGCCAAGTCAGGTAAATGACAAGAACTTAGTTTATTTAAGATGGATTGTCAATTCACCATTAGCTGCAAAAAATGACGGTACTAATTTTAGTACTACAACTGGTACAAGTCGTATTGCAGATATTGTTATTAATGGTGAGACAAACGGATCTCCAGCTTTAGAAAAAACCGCTACACCTGACGCAACAAAAATCAATTATTCTACAAATTCAACAGTAACTGGAAATGCTGGAGCAGTCGCAAGTAATTCCATTGTAAAGGTTTATAATGATAATAATACACTAGCTGGTACGACTACGGCTTCAGCGGATGGTGCATTTACCGCTACAGTTACCAATTCACAATCGGTTGTATATGTTACTGCACAAGAAAATGGAAAAGCTGAGAGTGATAAAGTTTCAGTAAATTTCTCAGGTTCTGTCGTTCAGAAAACAGCCGCTCCAATAGCTACAAAAATTACTTTTAATTCGTATAC
Source organism: Gottfriedia acidiceleris (assembly GCF_004138285.1). Taxonomy (GTDB): domain Bacteria; phylum Bacillota; class Bacilli; order Bacillales; family Bacillaceae_G; genus Gottfriedia; species Gottfriedia acidiceleris_A. The sequence goes on from NZ_SCFN01000005.1 coordinate 602,749, forward strand.
AAATATTTCAGGTACTGCAGGAGCAGTTGCTGATAATGCAATCGTAAATGTCTATTTTGATGACAATACAATAGTAGCAACTACAACAGCTGCAGCAGATGGTTCATTTAACGTATCGTTTGCAAATCCCGGGTCGAAACTAGTAGTTAATCTAGTTGCTCAAGAAGCAGAAAAGAATCCTAGTGATCGAACTGCTATTAACTATACTGGTCCAACTGAAAACCCAAAAGTAATTTCACCAGGTGACGTAGTATTTAGCCAAATCTATGTAAATGGTGGTAATGGGGGAGCATTCTATAAAACAAAGTTTTTTGAACTTTACAATAATACAGATAAAGATATTAATTTAACAGGCTGGTCTATTGCTTATACTTCAGCATCCACAATGAACTTTGGAGCAGGGCAAGCTTTATCAGGCATTATTAAAGCGCATAGCTACTTCCTAGTAGCAGGTAGTACAGGAACGACAGGACAAGCACTTCCTGTGATTCCAGATAGTACGACTACTTTAAACCCAAGTGGTTCAACTGGTGGCGCATTAGTACTTGCAAAGAAAACGACAGCTGTTACAGGAGTAGATGACTCAGACGCAATTGATCTACTAGCGTATACGAATGGTACAGCAGTTTATAAAAACCCTTTATATTGGGGAAGTCCAATTTCAGACTCTACAATTGGTGGAGGTACAATTCAACGTAAAACAAATATCGGCACAGACCCACGTTCCGCATATGGAATTGGAAATGGCTGGTTTACAAAAGATCCTTCAAAAGATTTCGTCCTGAATAAACCATCAAGTGCGAACTATTCTGATGAAATGGTTGTACATAACTCAAAATTTATGCTTTCTCCAGATGGATCTAAAATAACTTATACAAAATCTAATGGTACATCTACTGTTACAGGGCAAGTTGCATCAGTACCTGCTTCATCTACTGTAAAAGCCTATTTTGAGAATGAAGGTAAATTAACAAAAGGGCAACAAGTAATTGCAGAAGCTGATGGTTCTTTTACATTAAGCTTTACGGATTCTAGTGATCAGACATCTATCTACTTAACAGAAACTGATTCCACGCAACCTACTCCAAAGGAAAGTTACTATGCGAGAGTAGATGTAGCTGGTAAGGATAAATCAGTTACTTCAATTAATGAATTAAGAAAAAATGATGAAATAGGATTTCCAATCAATAATGGTTACTCCACTACAATTGAAGGAGTAGCAACAACGGATAATCAGCCTAATGGTGATGTAAGTACAAATTTCTTTATTCAAGATTCAACAGGTGCAATCAATGTTATTAATCATATGAATCCTTCTACTACGATTCAAGCAGGAAATAAATATAGTATTGATGGACGCGTAGTATTTACTGCGGGGATGACTCAGTTTATTCCAACGGCAATTCGCTTCATTGGAAATGATCATTTACCGGCAACTACAAATATTACGATCGGTGAGCTAAATGAGGCAACTGAAGGTAAACTAGTATCATTTACTGGAAAAGTAACAAATGTTCCTACAGAAGGTCCAAATTATGATATTACAGTAAGTGACGAATCAGGTGAAAAGTTAGCAATCGTCCGTATTCAAGGATCTTTAGGTAATATTGAACAAGGTCAGACATACACCTTTACAGGTATTGTTAACCAATATAAAAAAGCTGCACCTTTTACGAGTGGATATCTACTTTTACCAAGAAACGCAAGTGATGTAAAAGGTCAATTAGTTTTAAATCATACTCCAATTACTAAAGCTTATACAGGAATGGATGCTGCTTTTAATGCCATTGCAAAGAATGCAGATTCAGTTACGCTTTATTATAAAGGAGAAAGTGACACTACTTATCATTCAGTGATTATGGACACTGCAGACCATATTAATTACAATGGGAAAATTTTAGAAGCAGATGTTCCAAAAGTAAAATTCTACTATTATATCGAAGCAGAAAATGCAGAAGGCAAACAAGCTGTAGGTAGTTCTTCAAACCCATTAGCTGTGGAAGTAGTAGATGATCAAGATGGTCCTAGATTCTTTAACGAGTTACCTGCAAATGGTGATAAAACTGATTCAAGACATCCTGAAATAGTCGTGAAAATGGATGATCCAAGTGGAATCAATCTATCATCAGCAGCTATTTCAATCGATGGTCAAGAAGAAACTTCGATCGCAACAATTAATGAAACTGAAATTAAGGTAAATCTTACAACTGCTAATGAATTAACTGAAGGTGAGCATACCATAACGGTTTCTGCAAAGGATAAATTAAATAATCCTTCTAGCTTTACATGGAAATTCACAGTTACAGAAAGATTTACTGGTGGAAATCATTACCGTGGAACCACACATAACCATACGAATATTTCACATGATGCGGCAGGTAGCCCTGAAGAAGCATTAAAAGCTGCTGAAAAGTATCATTATGATTTCTTTGCCTTCTCGGATCACTCTCACGATATCGATGCAGATCTTGTAAATAAAGATACTGTTGATCATAAAGGTTTTAAAGAGAGAACAGGTGGTTCTGATTGGCAGTTAACGAAGGATTTAGCAAAACAGTATACGAAAGATGGTCAATTCGTTGTTTTCCCTGCATTTGAAATGACATCAACTACATGGGGTCACTCAAATGTATTCGGAACTGAAAATTTCATTGATCGCGTAGTAGATGGTGGCGCTTATCAAAATTTACAAAAGTATTATGGTTGGGTATTAACATATGACAATATCGTTGCACAATTCAATCATCCAAAAATGTCTGCAAATGCATTTGATAACTTCATCCCTTATAACAAAAATTTAGACAGGCTATTCACAATGCTTGAGGTAGGGAATGGATCAGGAAAATATTCTTATGCGAACGCAGAAGATAAATACTATAGTGCTCTTGATATCGGCTGGCATGTTGCACCAACTTATGGTGAAGATAACCATGATGGAACTTGGGGTCAAACGAAGAAGCGTACTGTAATCGTAGCAAAAGATTTAAGTCAAGATGCTCTACTTGATGCAATGAAAAACAAACGCGTTTATATGACAGAGGATCCTAATTTTTCATTAGATGTATCTGCAAGTGGCTTTTATATGGGGTCAACAGTAGATACCGATACGTTAGATTTTAATATATCAGGTAAAGACCCTGTTTTAGAGCAAGCTAGCGATCCAGATTATAGCTATATAAAAACTGCTTCTAACGATGCAATCGCAAAAGTAGAATTAATTACAAATCACGGAACAGTAATTGACAAGTATGTTCCAACAGATGATTCAACTTCATTTAATTGGAAGCCTAGCTTTACAGTTGTAGGCGGGCAACAATGGTTTGTTGTAAAAGTTACACAAAAAGATGGGGATCAAATTTACTCAGCACCAATTTGGTCACAACAGAAAGACTTAGCGGTAAAGGTCAGTGATGTTACGACAAAAGATGGAGCGATTATTGGTGGACTTTCAGCTAATTTAACAGCGGGAATAAGTAACCAAGGAACTTTGGATGTTAAACAAGTAACTGCTCATTTCTATTATGATAGTATTGATGCAAATCATTTTATTGCAGATGCTTCAATCGATTCGCTTCCATCTAACTCATCAGCAAGTGCTAGTGTTACATGGACGGATCCAGTTCCAGGTACACATAATATCATTGTTGTTTTATCAGCAGCTGATGGACATGATCTCGGAAATAATAAATACGAGCAATCATTTACAATTAAAGCTCCATTAAACAAAGTGGTTATGATTGATGGTTCTCACAACAATGAGAATTCAAAACAAGACACCGGCACATATAAAGATAACTTTAAATTATTTACAACCTTAATGAAGCAACAAGGTTATACTGTTGCAGAAAATTCTTCACCACTTACAGAACAAGTATTAAAGAACGTTAGTGTATTAGTCGTTACACACCCGGCTACAGCATATTCAGTTAGTGAAATTTCAGAGATTAATAATTTCGTGAAAAATGGCGGTTCTTTATTACTGACAGAAAAGAGTAACTTTGGTGCTTCAAATCAAAACATAAATAGTATTTTATCTGGTGTAGGTTCAAGCATTTTAGTGAACAATGATGGCATCTTTGATGAAACACATGACGGTAACTTCTGGGGAACACCACTGACGGCTAATTATGCGGTTAGATTACACCCAACACCGAATCAAAAAACAACATTAACAGATTTCGTTCCAACGATCGAGTATTATAGTGGATCAAGTCTTGCTAAAAATGATGGTTCAGGGAATAAAGTTCCATTAACTGACAGCGATACTGTCACAGTTCTAGTCCAAGGAAATGAATCGACATTCCAAGATACAACTACTGTCAAATCGGATACGGTAAAATATAATGTTCAGACTTCAAATGGAAAAAATGGTCCTGCATTAGATCAAGTTACTGGTGGATCTAGCATTCCGGTCATTGCTTCTGAACAAGTTGGAAATGGTAGAGTATTCGTTTCAGGTATGAATATCTTTAATGATAAACAAATGGATCAAACATATAATCCAAAAGGAAATGACCCGTTTGCAGTAAACGTTGTAAACTGGTTGTCTCATCTTGATTCAGAAGTAAAGTCGATTGGTGATGCTCGTAAGCTTACAGAAGGAACGAACGCTGTTGTTGAAGGAACTGTAACAGCTACTTCATTCTTTGATGCTGCTTACATCCAGGATGATACTGGTGGAATTATGGCCTTTAATGATGTGCCAGCAGGAAGTTTACAAGTTGGCGATAAAGTACGCATATATGGTCATATAAAAATATTTGAAAATAACTTCGAATTAGAGTTTGGTAGTTTTACAGAAAGTGTTGTAAAACTAGGTAAAGGAACGCCAATCGAAGCGAAGGTTGTTAGTACAAAGGATTCAAATAATGAAGAGAATCAAGGTCAATTAATTAAAGTAACTGGTAAAGTTGTTTCTAAGTATGACGATAACTCTTATATAATTGATGACGGTTCAGGACCAACATTAGTATTCACAGATGGATATGTTGTGAACCAAAGCGGACCTGTACCAAGCCTGAATATTGGGGATACATTAGAAGCAACAGGTCTAGCAGGTAAATTCTCAGAAGGAAATCGTATACGAGTAAGGGATACGAAAGAATTAGTTGGAACTCACACTGCAGCTCCAAAAGCTCCTGTAGTGAATGCTATTTCTGATCAAGATGAGAAAATTACAGGTACAACTGAAGCAGGTGTAAAAGTAATTGCAAAAGTAAATGACAATGAAATTGCTAATGCAATAGCGGATAATACTGGAATCTTTGAAATGAAAATTACAAAACAAGCAGCTGGTACGAAAATTGTAGTAACAGCACTTAACTCAGCAAATAATGAAAGTGACGGAGTAGAAGTAATTGTAAGTGATAAGACTGCGCCAAACGCGCCTGTTGTAAATGAAGTACAAGATAATAGTACTTATGTAACAGGAAAAGCAGAGGCTGGATCAACAATCACAGTTTCAAAGGGCATAGTTATTCTAGGTCAAGCCGTAACAAATGAAGACGGTAACTTTAGTGTTTTATTATCTACAAAACAAAGTGCAGGAACAAAATTATCAGTTGTTTCAACAGACAACGCAGGTAATAATAGTTCACTAACTGAAGTTATTGTAGTAGATAAAACTACACCGATTGCCCCTGTTGTAAATGAAGTACAAGATAATAGTACTTATGTAACAGGAAAAGCAGAGGCTGGATCAACAATTACAGTTTCAAAGGGCATAGTAATTCTAGGTAAAGCAGTAACAAATCAAGATGGTAACTTTAGTGTTTTATTATCTTCAGTACAAAGTGCTGGAACAAAATTATCAGTTTTTTCAACAGACAACGCAGGTAATAATAGTTCATTAACTGAAGTTATTGTAGTAGATAAAACTGCTCCTATCAAACCAGTTGTTAATGAAGTGGGTGATTCTGACACACATGTGACTGGGACGGCCGAAGCAGGATCGATAATTAACGTTTCTGTAGGAAATAAAACTCTTGGTTCAGGAAAGACAAATAGTAATGGAAGTTTTGATATCTTAATTGCAAAACAAGTAGCTGGAACAGTATTAACGATTTTATCGACTGATTCAGGAGGAAATAGTAGTGCAAAAGTTGAAGTAACTGTAATAGACAAAACACCTCCAGCAGCACCAACTGTTAATACGGTAACGAATAAAACAGAAGTTATCACAGGAACAGCTGAACCAGGGTCTAATGTGGTTGTTAAGAGTGGTTCTACTAATTTAGGGGAAGTAACTACTAGTAGTAGTGGTAAATTTACTGTTACAATTAATTATCACTTAAAGACTGGAATGACATTAACAATTACAGCTACGGATATGAGTGAAAATGTGAGTCCTATGACTACTATAAATGTTGTCAAATTCAATAAACCAGCTTAAAAAGAGTATTTTAATCTACACTTTTAATAGGGAAAGTTAAATTTTAGTAAAAAAGATAATATTCATCGGTAAAAAGTACTGGATAATGGATTGGGGCTGTCTCATAAGTCAGGAAAACTGACAAAGGGGCGGCCCCTTTTTAATTGCAAAAGTAACTGATATTAAATAAGTAAGATCGCCTTGGGTTAGTGGGAGGCTTCTCAGCTGCGATTTTCAATTGTGGTTGATATGATGATAAAAACGAGGGTTTCGGTTTCCCTAAAAAGTCAGACTTTTAAGACGCTCTCAATTGAACTTGCATTATATAAAGTTAGAAGATGATCTACCAGGGTACACAAGACAAGCTCGCCGAATTTTGTTATGACAAGAAATTGTAACATATTCCACAAAACACCAAGTTGTTGATAGTATTTCCAAAACTTATATGATAATATGAAACTATAAATCACGCAAGCGTGATTAATACATGATAAGGAGTGTTAATGGCATATGGCAATTTCTTTACAAAAAGGTCAAAAAGTCGACCTTACAAAAGGAAGAGCGGGACTTTCCTCTTTAATTGTAGGTTTAGGTTGGGATCCAGTGAAAAAAAGCGGTGGTTTCTTCGGATTTGGTAAACAAGAAAACATTGACTGTGACGCTTCTGTTTTAATGTTAGATGAAAATGACAAGTTAAGAAGTGCAAGTGATGTAATCTATTTTGGAAACAAAAAAAGCTTATGCGGTAGCGTAGTACATTCTGGAGATAATTTAACTGGTGATGGCAACGGTGACGATGAGCAAGTATTTGTTAATTTAAATAAGGTTCCATCTTATGTACATAAACTTGTATTTGTTGTGAATATCTATGCTTGTGTACAACGTAAGCAAGATTTCGGTATGATTAAAAACGCATTTATTCGTGTAGTAGACAAGTCAGCAAACTCTGAGTTAGTAAACTACAATATTACTGATAATTATTCAGGATTAACTGCGTTATACCCTGGTGAGATTTATCGCCATAATGGGGAGTGGAAGTTCTCTGCAGTCGGAGAGGGAACAAAAGATATAGCATTAGATAAAATTGTTCAACGTTTTCAATAAATAATTAACATAATGGAAAAGGAGTGTATTTAAAATGACAGTAAACTTATTAAAAGGACAAAAGGTAGATTTAACGAAAACAAATCCTGGTTTAACGAACATTGTTGTTGGATTAGGTTGGGACACTAACAAATACAGTGGCGGAAACGACTTTGACTTAGACTCATCAGTATTTTTATTAAATGGGGCTAGTAAATGTGCTTCTGAAAAAGATTTCGTATTTTATAACAATACAGTAGGTGGAAATGGATCAGTTGAACACCACGGCGATAACAGAACTGGCGCTGGTGATGGTGACGATGAGCAAGTTACAGTTAATCTAGCAAACGTTCCTGCTTCAGTAGAAAAGATTGCATTTGCTATTACGATTCATGAAGCTGATGCACGTAACCAAAATTTCGGACAAGTAAGCAACTCTTATGTTCGTATTTTAAATGAAACGAATGGCGAAGAATTAGTGCGTTATGATCTAGGTGAAGATTTCTCAATTGAAACTTCAGTAGTAGTTGGTGAGCTATATCGTCATAATGGCGAATGGAAATTCAATGCAATTGGTAGTGGATACCAAGGCGGTTTAATTTCATTAGTTAAAGATTACGGTTTAGACGCTTAAGTTTATCTAGCAAAAAAAGTATGTTGATAGTCAAAAGGGGAAAGTGTGTATATTTCCCCTTTATTATCGTTTAGTACATCTTTAGAAATGCCGTGACAATATGATAAGAAGGAACAAGTTTCTAAAGATGTCCTAGATTGTAATTTAAGTTTAAAATGTTTTCCTAATGTAATGTTGCATTATTTGGAAGTTCGGGGTGGGATTTTGAATAAACAAAGTAATACGATAAATTTAAATGATCCAAGTTTACTTAGCTCGCGTCAAGCGTGTCAAGAGTGGGGGATCAATGACTCAACATTACGGAAACGAATAAATGATTTTCCAGACGGTACGATACGTAAATTTGGTTCCTCTTGGGTAGTAACTCGTGAAGGTATGTTAGCAGTTTTCGGACAACCAAAAATGAAATAATGACATCGGAAAGGAGTATCTATATGCCTGTAATCAACCCAAAAGCCATGGATATTAATCAACATGAGTGGTTGAGTATCTTGAAACAACCTTCTAATTTAAGACAATCTTATCAAGTAGAAGGTGAAACCATACAGTTTAATCAAATTGCATGGCGGATTTTAGGAACAAACATTGATGAAGATGAGTATTTTGAAAACTTATATGAACTAGTACATGACGAGTCTTTAAATGCCATTCTATTAAGCGAAGATTTAAACAAGACAATTTCGAATGATATGTTACAAGCAGTTCAAAGAATAGTAACAATAAACACTACTGAAAATGGATTGTCAGTGAACAGACTAATTGCATTCCTTGAAGGTGAGCGATTAATTCCGAAGCACGAAAATCAGAACATCCACAGACATATTCGAGAGCAAATTAAATCTGTATTATCTACTTTTAAAGATTCACATATAAATGGATTCCTCGATAGTAATTTTAGAAGGATTATAGTTGATCTCGTGAAATGGTTACATAACCATGTAAATAAATGGATTGAGCGTTTTCCTAATAGTTCTCCACTTATCTTATGGTATGGCGACACAACGTTAAGTGAATGTTATTTCCTTTACTTATTAATTCTTTTAGGTTTTGATGTTGCTATATTTCATCCTGAAGGAAAAGATTCATTATCTCATTTATTAGGTACAAACAGCGACGGAATTAAAATACTACCTTCAACGACATCTTTAGTACCTTTTCCACTAGAAAAACCAGTAAGGAAGAGTACAGTTGCCCATAGAGCAACAAAGGAAATTGAGAAATTATTGCATACTGATGATTCATTATTATATAAACCATGGCAATTTAGAAATTATGCTCCAAGATCAATTACGTTAAAAACAACCTTAGATGAGCTATTCATTTTATATAAAGAAAGAGCAATGTTACGTCCTAATTTTCAAGTAAAAGACAATAGTGTTGAAATACCGGTATTCTTTATGAAGATTTTAGGTGTGACGAAAAACCACCGTGAATATTGGGAAAAGATTGGTCAACTAACTGAAAGCAATTTAGCACTTAAAATAGATAAATTTCCATTTACCCAATTAGTTAAAGGAAACCAACAATATCATTATCAAAATGCTTTAGGGCGTGACGGGCTACTTGACCCTCATAAGATGGTGGCTAGTAACTGGTGGAGATATAAAGAACTTCCAATCGGATTACAGTTTGGTCTAGCTTCTGCTATATCTAGATATGTTGACCGAGCAAATATTAAGTCGCTTCCAAATGAAACAAAGGCTCAGACACAACTATTTTTATTTAGCCAATCTATGAATATACCAAATGAAATATTAAGATTACTACAACAGTTTGATTATACACAACAAGTTCCAAAATTAATTATTTATAATACAGAAAGAGATGGTGAACTAAATAGAAACGACGCAGCACTACTTCTATTATTAAATGAGTTTGGAGTGGATCTAGTTTTACTTAATCCGACGGGTCAAAATGATATCGAATTATTCGTAGATGAGAAATTATTCGATTCTCATTGGCTAGATGAGGTTACTTTTGATACTGAATTTCAAGTGTTGCGTGCATCAGGACAGTCACTAATTAAAAATCTATTTAGAAAAATAGTTAAATAAAAGGGGAACTTAAAATGTCTATAAATACACTTACTAATTTAGAAAAACAAGATGGAATTTTACAAGCGAATGCAAATGATATGAAATTGGAATTAAGAAATGAACCTGAAGTACACCGTTTAGCAAGTTCAATAGACCATAAAAATCAAATAGCTTTATTGGAGTATGGGAAAGAACCAGCAACTGAAATTTCAACCTTCTCAAGTAAAATATTAAATACAATTAAGGCTTCAAGTATGGAAGAATCTAGCGTTCTATTAAAACAATTAGGGAAAATTATGGACCGCTTTGATGCGAAAGATTTTGCTGAAGAAAAAGGGTTTCTTTCAAAAATTTTTAATCGTGGTCAAAAGTTAATTGATAAATTATTTGATAAATATCAATCAATGGGTACTGAAATTGATAAAGTCTATGTAGAAATTACAAAGTATGAACACGAAATGAAAACATCTACAAATACATTAGAACAACTTTACGAGCAAAACGTAGCATATTATATGGATTTAGAAAAATATATTGTAGCTGCAGAAATGAAAGCAGAAGAGTTAAAAACACAGCTTCCTGCTTTAACTGAAAGAGCTGGATCAGGTAATCAACTTGCTATGATGGAGTTAGATTCCTTAAAAAATGCGATCGAGTTACTTGAACAACGTACTTACGATTTAGAAATGGCAAAACAAGTTGCTTATCAATCAGCTCCGCAAATTCGTTTATTGCAACGTGGTAACACTAAACTGATTGGTAAAATTAACTCAGCATTTGTAACAACAATTCCAATTTTTAAAACTGCATTAATTAATGCAATAGCAGCTAAGAGACAAAATTTAGTAGCTCAATCAATGAATGAATTAGATAAGAGAACAAACGAATTATTATTACGTAATGCTAATACAATTTCACAGCAAAGTGTGGATATTGCTAGATTATCAGGATCTCCTAGCATTAAGATCGAGACGATGGAAGAAACTTGGAATATCATTATGAAGGGTATGCAAGAAACGAAAGCGATTGAAGAAGAAAATAAAATTCAACGTGAACAAGGTAAATTACGTTTAGAGCAGTTGCAAGAAAACTTCATTAAACTTAAGCAAGGAAAGTAATGATATAAAGAGTTATTCGATAGTTTATTAAAGTCAGTGGCCAATAAGCTACTGACTTTTGTTTGTATTGCGTTTTTACTGAACGGTTCTTAACTATTTACGTAATACTGAATTAAATAATGTTTCTTTTATTAATAATCGGGGAGGCTTTTTAGCAAATTTTAATTCTTTTATTTTTAAAAAATGTTATTATAATATAATGAGATGAAATGAAAAGTTAATGCTAAAGTACATAGCGTTGTAAAGAAATGGAAGATTAGAATAGTGGCACTTAATTAAATGATTAAAGTCGATAAGTAAATAATTCTGAAAGTTCTGTAACAATGACGGAAATTTATTGACAATAAAAGTCGCTTTAGTATAATTAATGATTGAAAATGATTATCAACTTCAATGTTAATTAAGGAGAGAACGAAATGATTAGCAATATCAAAATGCCCAAATTACTTGGGATTGTCATGTCTTTATTTTTATTGATTGGTCTAGTTGGCTGTTCGTCGGATTCAAGTAAAAAGTCTGATAAAAAGTCTTCAAATGAATCCGCTGTCACAGTTGATACTAAATTCGGAAAAGTGGAGATCAAAGGGCATCCGAAACGTGTTGTTGCGCTAGGTTGGGGAGATGCAGAGACGGCACTAAGTCTTGGAGTTGAACCAATTGGTGCAAGTGACTGGCTTGCTTTTGGTGGTGACGGTGTAGGACCTTGGTTAAAAGGTGCATATAAAAAATCACCAACTATTCTTGGAACAATGGAACTTGATTATGAGAAAATTGCTTCTCTTAAACCAGATTTAATTCTTGATGTAAAATCTTCAGGAGATGAAGAACGATACAAACGCCTTTCAGAGATCGCTCCAACGGTTGGAGTTCCTAAGGGTGGAGATAATTATTTAACGACTACTACAGACCAAGTGCGAATGATTGCACAAGCCCTTGGTAAAGTTGATAAAGGTGAAGAACTACTTAAGGATGTAGATGTGGCATTTGATAAAGCGGCTAAGGCAAATCCTGAATTTGCAGGTAAAACGGTTGCTGTTGGTGCTTACGATTCTTCAGGTTTTGGTGCATACGTAAAAGGCGATTCTCGTGTTGATTTTGTAACGCGACTTGGATTCAAAAACAAGGAAGAGATTGAAAAATTAGCTAAAGGTAATTTCTTTATTAAAGTAGCTGACGAAAAGTTAGATCTATTAAATGCTGATCTTACGATTGTTTTACCTATTTTTGTTGATCCAAAAGAGATAACAAATAATAAACTTTATCAGAAGATTCCTTCTGTAGCTGATGGAAGATCAATTATTCTTGATACAAATTCATCAAACGCATTCTCAACAGGAACGGTTCCTGCATTATTATGGGCAATTGATAATTTACCACAACAGTTTAAAAAAGCATTAGAAGGCGGGGAGTAAAACAGTGACAACGATGAAGCAACCAAAAAACAAAACGACTCAAGTAGTTGGGAATAATACAAAGACAATTACTTCAATGCGGTTGCAACGATTTTTGGGCTTCATCGTAGCACTATTACTTTTGGTAGCCGTAGTGTTCTTGAGTTTAATGATCGGTGCTAAATCCATACCTTTTGGTGTAGTATGGGATGCGTTGTTTTCACCAAACAATAGCTATGACCACACGATCATTCATAACACTAGGATACCACGAACACTTATTGCACTGATCGTTGGTCCTGCATTTGGACTAGCTGGAGCATTAATCCAAGTACTGACTAGGAATCCACTAGCGGACCCTGGTATTCTTGGAGTAAATGCTGGAGCGGCTTTCGCAGTTGCGATAGGGGTTGGTGTATTTTCTGTTACATCGATGTCTGCTTATATGTGGTTTGCACTTGTCGGTGCATTAATTGCGACAATTGCTGTGTATGTTATAAGTGGAGGAGCTGGTAAAAAGGCTCCTACACCTGTACAAATTACACTTGCTGGGGTAGCACTTGGTGCCACTTTGAGTGGGATTACTACATCATTGACATTAATAAATAGCAAGGCATTTGCACGAATGTTGAATTGGAGTGTTGGGACATTAGCTAGGAGAAGTCTTGATGACCTTTGGCTTGTTCTACCTATTTTAATCGTTGGTGCATTATTAGCTTTTGTCATTACTCCTGCATTAAACGCGATTGCTTTCGGAGATGATCGCGCATCCTCTTTAGGAGTAAATGTTGGTGTGACTCGTGCAATAGGTTTAATTGCTATCACACTATTAGCTGGCGGGGCAACTGCGATAGCCGGACCGATTGGTTTTATAGGTTTAATGGTGCCACATTGTGTACGATGGTTTGTCGGCCCAGATCAATTCTGGATTTTTCTATATTCAATAGTAGCAGCACCTATCATACTCATCCTTTCAGATATTATTGGTAGAGTTGTATTGTTACCTTCAGAAGTTCCAGTCGGAATCATCACCGGATTAGTTGGTGCACCGATTCTACTGATTCTTGTTCGTAGACGTAAAGCGAGTGGATTATAAAAAGAAAATGATTTGTGGCATAGGTTTAAATGTAAGAAGGAGTGAATATTATGCGCCCCATTAATTATGGCAGGCACTATCTACAACTGAAATGGCCTGTAAAGGCACGAATTGATGTGAGGAGCATGATTGTTACGGCAATCCTTCTTATAGCCACGATTGCAATTGCAATGTTTGCATTAATGGTAGGCACACTGAAATTGAGTGTTCACGAAGTTTTTTCTGCTTTAATTGGCCAAGCGACAGGGATGACGAGAACTGTTGTAGTCGAATGGCGTTTACCTCGTGTGTTGGCTGCGATTGTTTTTGGAGCAGGTTTAGCAATAAGTGGCATGATTTTTCAATCAATAACTCGGAATCCATTAGGGTCTCCTGATATCATTGGTTTTACCTCAGGCTCTTATACTGGAGCGCTTATTGTACTTCTTGTCTCTAAGTCGACTTCCTACATTAGTGTAGCTGGTGGGGCTTTAATTGGCGGATTCACAACGGCTCTCCTTATTTATTTGCTTGCTTTTCGAAAAGGAACGCAAAACTTTCGCCTAATTATCGTCGGAATAGCAGTTTCGGCGATCTTAGGAAGTATCAATTCGATGCTCCTGATTAAAAGTGATGCAGAGGTAGCGTTAACTGCAGCGGCTTGGGGAGTTGGATCATTAAATGGGATTGATTGGAAACAAGTAGTCCCTCCAGCAATTGCTGTTCTTCTTTTAATTATTTGTGCTGGAATCATGAACAGACCATTGCGTGAAATGGAGTTTGGCATGGATGCTGCAAAATCCCATGGTGTTCGAATCGAACAATCCCAGCTATTACTGATTCTTATTGCAGTTGCATTGACAGCTGCTCCAACAGCGGTAATGGGGCCAGTTAGTTTTGTAGCGCTTGTTGCACCGCAAATTGCTAAACGTATCACCAAATCAGAGGAGAGTATTTTACCAGCAGCGATGATGGGAGCGTTTCTTTTACTAGGGGCGGATGTTCTCGCGCAAAGAGTAATTCCAGGAACAATTTTCCCAGTAGGTGTGGTAACTTTATCATTAGGTGGAATATACTTAGTTTGGCTATTATTTCGTCAAGCACGATCAGCAGTTTAAACGAAATAATAATGTACAAGGTTTAGTAGGACCTTTCTCGCGAGGGGGTTTCATGTATTACGATATTCTGATTGAAAGAAGTTGAAAATGAATTATGAAGTTAACAGCGGCAGAAATTCAAAGCCAAAAGAATATACAAACAGAGTCTAGGCTTTGGACAGAAAACATTACAATCAAATACGATAATCGGGTAATATCCAGAAACCTTTCAGTACAGATTCCAGACGGATCATTTACAGTAATTGTTGGTCCTAATGGATGTGGGAAATCAACCTTACTCCGTACACTTTCAAATTTGTTAAAGCCATCGGAAGGTCAAATTTTACTAGATGGAGAAGCTATTACATCTTATAAGTCAAAGGAAGTAGCTCGTAAACTAGGTCTGTTACCACAATCTTCAACTGCTCCAGACGGTATTACGGTTGCGAATTTGATCGCACATGGTCGATATCCTTATCAGAGTCTTATAAGACAATGGACTGATGAAGACGAAGCAGCAGTAATGTCTGCGATGGAGCTTACAAATACGAGTGATTTGTCACATCGATACGTAGACGAGTTATCCGGCGGACAAAGACAAAGAGTTTGGGTCGCGATGGTACTTGCCCAACAAACACCAATGCTCCTTCTTGATGAACCAACGACTTACCTTGATATTGCTCATCAAATTGAGTTGTTAGAGTTATTTAAAGATCTTAATCAACAAGGGAATACATTAGTTGCTGTTTTACATGATTTGAATCATGCTGCGAGATACGCAGATAATATTATCGCTATGAAGGATGGCCAAGTTATTGCACAAGGAGATCCTCGGGAGATTATCACTGCAAAACTAGTCGAAGAAGTCTTCGGTTTAAAGTGCATAATAATAGATGATCCAATTGCCAATACACCACTAGTCATTCCATTAGGTAAGGATAGTTAACTTGTGATTTTAGTTTAATATCACTAATAAAAAAATAAGTGAAAATAAAAACTTTACACTTATTTTTTTGTTAGTGATTTTTTGTTTAGTTAATTTTTCTAACTAGCTTACTCATACTTAAAAATCAATTTACAGTCATTAGCTCATCTATTTTTACATCATGTTTTTTATTAAGAAATTTTAATTTGAACAAATTGTATTTGTTTGAAATAATCATAGTGGGATCAAAAAGTATTTAATACAATTATTCTAGTAAATGACAAAGCGGAGAATTCATATGAATAAAGAAATGGAAGTAGTCGATCATCTTGAGGAACTGCGTAAAAGAATTATCATTACAGCAGTTACTTTTATTGTTCTATTTATAATTGGGCTCGTTTATGTAGAACCAATTTATAAATTCTTAACAAGGGATTTAACATATAAACTAGTCGTTCTTAGTCCTGGGGATATATTATGGGTATATTTTTCGATATCTGCAGTTTTTGCGGCCGTTTTTACGATCCCAGTTGCAACTTGGCAAACTTGGTTATTTGTTAAACCGGGTTTACATCCTTCTGAACAAAAAGGGATAGGATTTTATATACCAGCATTATTTTTTCTGTTTGTTTTTGGATTAGTTATTGGTTATTATTTTGTTTTTCCTAATATCCTTAGATTCCTAACTATAATGGGACAAGGTATGCTTGAACAAAACTACACAGTTGAAAAGTATTTCTCTTTTCTTTTTAATCTAGTCGTTCCGTTTGCTGCTTTTTTTGATATGCCAGTCGTAATTATGTTCTTAACAAAGATCGGCATTGTGAAGCCTAGTTACTTACAGAAAGTGAGAAAATATGCATATTTTATCTTAGTAATCATAGCGTGTTGTATTTCACCACCAGACTTTATTTCACACATTTCAGTCTCGATTCCATTAATTTTATTATATGAGCTAAGTATATTAACATCTAAATCGGTATATAGAAAAAAAGAGGTAAATGAGTAAAAGCTCATTTACCTTTTTTGTTTTAAAGCATTTGTATAAGGTTTATTAAAAAGTCTATACTCTCATAATCTTTTTATTAATAAAAATTTAAACTTTGAACAAGTTGAATAATCATAAATTCTTCATAGGTTATAAAAAACTAGGCAAACACACCTTTTGATGGAAAATGTTGCAGTAAGGAGCATAAACTATGCATTATTCAATTTGGATCACTGTTTTATTTCTTGCCTTTTCATCTAGTATAGATAATTTTGGAGTAGGAATAACGTATGGAATTCGAGGTATAAAGGTTGGTATATTAGCAAATTTGATTATTTCAATCATCGCCTTTGTTTTCAGTGAAATAGGCATTGTTTCAGGGCAATACATTTCAAAAGTATTCCCAGGAACACTGTCCAATGTAATCGGTGCATTTTTTTTATTAGTAATTGGACTTAGAATTGTACTACTTACGATTCCTAAAAAAGAGAAAGTTACTTTAATAAATAATCATGATGAAAAATCAGTTTCTAATATCGTTACAAATTATTTAAGTTCGCCAGAAAAAGCCGATGTCGATAGGTCAGGAGATATAAGTAGTTTTGAAGCAGTAATACTTGGAACAGCTGTTTCAATGAATGCACTTACGAATGGCTTAGGTGTTGGATTAATTGGACTTTCACCATTTGCGATATCTATAGCTGCCAGTATTTTTAGTTTTTTGGCTATTTGGTTAGGAGTCCTTTTAGGAAAAAAAGTCGCCAATGTGAAAATTGGTGGTTGGTCACTTGGACAATTTAGTTCCATTATTAGTGGAATTATATTGGTGCTGATTGCGATACACAATCTCGTTTAATAATAGATAAAAGAAAAGAGCTGATGACAATAACTTCGACATCAGCTCTTTTCTTTTTTAGATACTATGCGATTGTAGATTGGGAGACATCTTCTTGTTCATTTTTTACATCCTTCTTTGAAAAAGAAAGATATCCAACTAGAATAATGATGATAATCGACAATACTAGAGTGACCGGCCCACCGCCGAATCCAAGACCACCGTGCTTTTGAGATACAGAGCTCCAATCAGAAAATGATGCTCCAACCGGTCTAGTCATAATGTAAGCAAACCAAAATGAGAAAATTTCATTTAGCTTGAAGAATTTTCTTCCAATAACGGGTATTGCTAATAAAGCTGCGAACAGTAGACCTGATGAAAAATAACCTAAATGCATTGTTGATGCAGTCATGTCACCAGCAGCAGTTCCTAAAGCGAAAGTCCCCATAACAACCGACCAATATAAAATCTCGCGTCGTCGTGTATATATACTGTGTATGGAAAGAGTCTTTTCCATCTTATACCAAATCATAAAAATAATTGCTAACAAGACTGCAAAAAACACCGTTGATGACACGTAAGGAACCCCGAGACCAACGTGTACAACGTCCGCGGCAACTGTACCAAAAACACTAATCATTACAACAGCTAACCAATAAATACTAGGTACATATTTACGTACTTTAAATTGTAGAATTAAGGACAGAATTAGGACGATTCCTGCTACTGCCACTCCTATCACTGGCGTTAACGTTTTTACGATATAATCGGAAAACACTTCACCCATACCAGTCGTTAATAATTTAGTTATCCAAAAAAATATTGTTACCTCTGGAACTTTTTTTAACATATTTTCTATTGGTGGATTTATTGTATTATTTATATGCTTTTGTTTCATCATTTCCATTTCATAATCCTCCTTACTGGATTTAAATATAATGTAAACAAGTTTTATGAAAGTAAAATGAAAATGGTATGTAATTTAGTAAAATCCATAATTTAGAAATTATAGTTGTTTATCCAATCGTATTCTATTAGAATCAACTAAAAGAAAATGGGTGATAAAATGATTAAGTATCCAGTGTTAAAAAGTGGTGCAACGATAGGGGTGACCGCACCATCATCAGGCTTAAAAGAGCAGTTCCACGAATTGATGAAGCAGTCCATTAAACGCATGGAAAGAGACGGATATAAAGTGGAATGTGGAGATGTTGTTTGGACGCAGGACAAAGCAAAATCAGCTAATGCTAACAAACGTGCAAATGAATTAAATTTAATGATGAATAATGAGAAAATAGATTTAATTTTTCCGCCGTGGGGTGGCGAGCTTGCAATCGAAATTCTTGATAAATTGGCATTCGAAAGCTATAAAGAAAAATGGATTTTAGGATATTCTGATACGAGTATTATTTTATTAGCATTTACTTTAATAACAGGGGTTGCTACTGCTCACGGAACGAATTTAATCGATTTAAGAGGAGAATATTCTGATAAAACAACTGCTATGTGGCAGAAGGTGTTATCAACTAAATCCGGTGGCTCCATCACTCAAACTTCATCCGAATTGTTCCAAGTAAAATGGCAGCATGAAAATCCAACACCATATGTATTTCATTTGTCCAAAAAAACAAAGTGGAAAACTACATCGAATAAAGATGAGAAAATCAAAGGAAGATTGCTAGGTGGATGTATTGATGTGATTAGACATCTTGTCGGAACTCCTTATGGAGATGTACGTTCATTTAGAAGTAAATACATTGAAGAGGATCCAATCATTTGGTATTTCGAGAATTGCGAATTAAATACAACAGATTTAAGAAGATCCTTAGTACAAATGAAACTTGCAGGATGGTTTGAAAATTGCTCTGGGATATTATTTGGACGTAGTGCGGCAAATCAAACAGTAGATAACTATTCAATTGAAGATGTATATAATGAGTTAAATGAAGAATTAGCAATCCCAATAATTTACGATATCGATTGCGGGCATGTGCCGCCTCAAATTACATTAATTAATGGTGCATTTGCAGAAGTAGACGTAAATGGTGGAAAAGGTGTAATTGTTCAGTCTTTTATTTAAAAATACAAAAAAGCGTTTTTTTATAGATGAACGCTTATTTTATATTAAAATTTAAAAAAGAAAACTTTGGATTTTTTACTGGTGATACAGGCACTCATTTATTAGAAATTAATGATAGAGGTAGATTTATCCGTTTTCTAAATGATACGAATCATATTAATGATCTAGTAGAGGTGGCAAAATGAAAAAGGTCAATGTTGTTTATGCGCTTATATTTGATGAAGTAAATAATAGTGTCTTAATGGTACAAAATGAAAATGGTGTTTGGACCTTACCTGGTGGTGCAGTAGAAGAAAATGAAACGTTAAAACAAGCAGTAGTACGAGAGGCGTTTGAGGAAACAGGTTTAGAAGTGGAAGTAGGTAATATTGTCGCGATTAATGAAGCTTTTTTTCCTGAAAGAGGACATCATGCGATTTTGATTACATTTAGCGCGAGAATAATCGGTGGTGATTTAGTAATTTCACATGAAGAGGAAATCCTACAAATTAAGTGGATTGATCTTCAAACTGCAAATCAATTAATGCCCTATCATAAGTCAGGAATCGAAAAATTATTAGAGTCATCTGTTCCTTATATATTTCAAGGGTAAATAAATTAGATAATTTTATTAGAGACTAGGTGGGACTACTAAGTGACTTAGTCTCTTAAAATCGTTCTTGTCTCCTAACCCCCTGCCTTTAATCCTGCCTTTTTTGTCTTGTATAAGTGCTTAAAAGACTATAACATAGTAATATTATGGCATAATAAAAGAAAGTCAAATTAATAAATAGAATCAGGAGCAGTAAAATGATTATCAATAATGAACAAGAATTAGAAGCTTTAAAAAAGATAGGCCGTATCGTAGCGTTAGCGAGAGAAGAAATGAAGGCAAGAGCTGTCGTTGGAATGACAACAAAAGAATTAGATGAAATCGGTAGAAAAGTTTTAGAAGAGCATGGTGCAACTTCAGCGCCACAAAAAGAGTATGATTTTCCTGGCACAACATGTATTAGTGTTAATGAAGAAGTAGCTCATGGCATTCCAGGAGACAGAGTACTTCAAGATGGTGATTTAGTTAATGTCGATGTGTCAGCAGCATTAGATGGATACTATGCAGACACTGGAATCTCTTTCGTAGTTGGGAAAGGTGATTTACTAAAAGAGAAGCTTTGTAAAGTTGCAGAAGATGCATTTTGGGCTGCAATGAAAAAAACAAAAGCAGGTTCAAAGCAAAACCAAATTGGAAGAGCAGTATATAATGAAGCAAGTAAAAATGGTTTAAATGTAATTGAAAATCTAACAGGCCACGGAATTGGAAAAAGCCTTCACGAAAGCCCACAACATATATTAAGTTATTTCGATCCAATGGATAAAGCCTTATTAAAGGACGGTCTTGTATTAGCAGTAGAGCCATTTATCTCTGCAAATGCAGACCACATTATCGAGTCAGGAGATGGCTGGACATTTGTGACGCCAGATAAGAGTTTAGTTGCCCAATGCGAACATACAATTGTTGTAACAAAAGGTGAGCCAATAATCTTAACTCAGATTTAAGAAATAGGAAAAGCGAAGAATTTAAGTTCTTCGCTTTTCTTTTTCTGGTTACACTTGCTTAGAATAATTTAACTCCCAAGTAAATCCATTTTTATCCTTTACTACAGCAAATCTAGAATTCCAAAATGTGTCTTGAAGCTCCATATGTATTTCTCCGTCTTTTGATAACTTTTCATAAATTGAATTAATTTCATCTTCAGAGCTCATGTCAAGCGTTGTCCAAACATTATCACCTTTAATTAATGGTCTAAAAGCATCTGCAAAATAAATTACACAGTTTTCATTGATATGTAATTCTGCGTGTATGTATTTTCCTTCGTGCCCTTTAAACATTTCCATACCATCGCCGGTTTGTGTGTTTTTAATTTCTCCACCAAAGATTTGTTTGTAGTACTCCAGTTCTTCTTTACAGTTTTCAACGTAAA
Organism: Gottfriedia acidiceleris; assembly: GCF_004138285.1. Taxonomy (GTDB): domain Bacteria; phylum Bacillota; class Bacilli; order Bacillales; family Bacillaceae_G; genus Gottfriedia; species Gottfriedia acidiceleris_A. The sequence goes on from NZ_SCFN01000005.1 coordinate 624,342, forward strand.
TATGAGGTAAAATCTTTTTCATTTTTTTCTCCTCTTTCATTTGAATATTTATGTATGAATTGCGAACAATAACTCACAGTTTTAAGTATAGCCAAATAGAATAGGTATTGTGCTAAAAGTTAAAATATTTTATAATTTAAATAAATTTAAGTTCGAAAGGGAGGTGTAGAAAAGATGTTACGTTTTCAAATGGTTTGCGCACAAATGATAGAATTTTTATATTATTGTCGTGCAAAATTTGCGTTTTTAGCTGTTAACAGGATACGTCTGTCCATTTTTAACAAATTAACAACTCAAATAAAACGAAAACGTACTCTTTCCTACGACTTCAATTGATAAAATAATCGTGTGATTACACACTTCTATTTAAATCATTTTTTAAGCCATGGATGGGTTCATTAGTCTATGGCTTTTTTCTATGGATTGGTACGGAAGATAGAAGGAGATTTAATCATGATTGCATGTAGTATAGAAAAAATTTCAAAAATGTTTGGTGGAAATTCACTTTTTACGGAATTATCATTTCAAATACATCAAGGTAGCCGTGTAGGTTTAGTGGGAGCAAATGGAAGCGGTAAAACTAGTATTTTTAAACTTTTAACTGGTATAGAAGCACCTGACACTGGTTCAATTCATTTTAAAAAAGGATTAAAAACGGGGTACTTAGCTCAAATTCCTGTGTTTCCAGATGAGATGACTAGTAGGGATGTATTATTAACGGTTTTTGAAGAATTACGAAAAATAGAAAATGAAATGAAGCAATTAGAAATAAAGATGTCTAATACGGTAGATGAACGTACCTTAGAACAATTGCTAGTAAGTTATGGATCATTACAAGAGAAATTTAGTAACAACGGTGGTTACGAAATGGAAGCTTCACTTGCAAAAATTACAAATGGATTAGGTATCACCGACTTACTTACAAAACAATTTACTTCTTTAAGTGGTGGAGAAAAAACAAAAATTGGATTAGGGATCGTCCTTTTACAACAACCTGATTTACTATTACTCGATGAACCAACGAATCACCTGGATTTATCCGCTATTGAGTGGTTAGGTTCATACTTAAAGGAGTATGAAGGAACGATTATTGTCATTTCGCATGATCGCTATTTTTTAGATGAAGTAGTCAATCATATTTTAGAATTAGAAGATGGTGAAATTAACGTCTACCATACGAATTATTCACAATATGTTATTCAAAAAGAAGAAAGATTACTCAAAGAGTTCCAGGCCTATGAAGAGCAGCAAAAGAAGATACAAAAAATGAAAGAAACAATCAAACGCTTAAGAGAATGGGCTAATCAAGCAAATCCACCGAATGCCGGTTTGCATAGAAGAGCTAGAAGTATGGAAAAAGCGCTTGAACGAATTGAGAGATTAAAACGCCCGATATTACAAAAAAAGAAAATGGCATTTCAGTTAGAGGAATCTGGTCGTAGTGGAAAAGATGTAATTGTTGCAGAAAATCTTTCGAAATCATTTGCGGACAAAGTTTTATTTAATCAGCTTAACTTCTCATTATACTATGGCGAAAGAGCAGTTATTGTAGGAGATAATGGGACGGGTAAATCAACTTTGTTGAAGATGATTTTAGGTCAGTCATCAATCGACGAAGGAAAAATAAAACTGGGTAGTAACGTAAAAATCGGTTATTTATCACAACATTACGAACCAGTTCATTTGGATCACACAGTACTTCAGGAATTCAAAGAAGAAGTACATGTTACAGAAGGTGAAGCACGTAATATATTAGCTGGCTTTTTATTTTATGGCTATATGGTCTATCGTAAAGTAAGTCAACTTAGTGGTGGAGAGAGAATGAGATTAAGATTGGCTCAACTTATGTATCAAGATATTAATTTATTAATCGTAGATGAGCCTACTAACCATTTAGATATTGAATCTCGAGAAGTATTAGAAGACGCACTTGAAAAATTCAAAGGAACGATTCTTTCTGTCTCGCATGACCGTTATTTCATTAACAAGCTATTTTCAAAAATTTATTGGCTAGACAATGGTGGTCTTTTCGAATTTATTGATGAATACCATATTGCTAAAGAAAAAATGACTATTTATCGAAATAATCGAGAAAAAGAAAAAGTAATCAAAACAAATTCGTATTCTAAACCGATAAAATCGAAAACAAAAATGCGAAGGATAGAAGACATTGAAAATGAAATCTATTCTTTAGAAGAAACAATCAGTGAAATCAATAAACAAATGTTGCTTGAAATTGATCTAAACATTTTACAGAATTATCAGCGAGAACTTGAAGAATTAGACTTAAAAAGTATTGCTTTATATAAAGAACTTGAAGAATGGATTGAATAAGAAATTATGGTAAGTGTTTAATATAGGATTCATCTAAACTTATAGGCAAAAACATCAATTAAATAAATGAGGCAAAGTACTTGCTCGTGCCTTGAATAGAATTAATAAGTTATAGGGATATGATTCTATTGAGGTGGTGAGTATATGATTTATGATGAACTATATAGCAGATATCCTGGACCGGGATATGCACAACCAGGACATGGACCAGGTCAAGGACATGGACCGGGTCAAGGACAGGGACACGGTCCAGGATATGGACCAGGTCAAGGACATGGACCAGGACACGGACCAGGACATGGACCAGGACATGGGCCAGGACACGGACCAGGACATGGACCAGGACACGGACCAGGACATGGACCAGGACATGGACCAGGACACGGACCAGGACATGGACCAGGACACGGACCAGGACATGGACCAGGACATGGACCAGGACACGGACCAGGACATGGACCAGGACACGGACCAGGACATGGACCAGGACATGGACCAGGACACGGACCAGGACATGGACCAGGACACGGACCAGGACATGGACCAGGACATGGACCAGGACACGGACCAGGACATGGACCAGGACACGGACCAGGACATGGACCAGGACATGGACCAGGACACGGACCAGGACATGGACCAGGACACGGACCAGGACATGGACCAGGACATGGACCAGGACACGGACCAGGACATGGACCAGGACACGGACCAGGACATGGACCAGGACATGGACCAGGACACGGACCAGGACATGGACCAGGACACGGACCAGGACATGGACCAGGACATGGACCAGGACACGGACCAGGACATGGACCAGGACACGGACCAGGACATGGACCAGGACATGGACCAGGACACGGACCAGGACATGGACCAGGACACGGACCAGGACATGGACCAGGACATGGACCAGGACACGGACCAGGACATGGACCATGGCACGGACCGGGACATGGGTTTCCAGGACCAGGAGGTTTTTGGTCAGGCGGATATTATATCCTACATGGTAGAAGATGGTATTTTATTCCTGGAGTCGGATGGGTTGTTGTATTATAAAAAATAATTTAGCTGATTATCTTTTTAATCAGCTCTTACATAATTAATCGAAAAAAATTACTTAATTAGAAGATCAAAATGGGAAAAGTTATTAAATTTGAGGTTCAAGTGCCAAATATTGAACAAGCAATCGATTTTTATTCTAAGAGTTTTGAGTGGAAATTTACAAAAATGCCTGGTCAACATAATTATTATTTTATTCAAACTAGAGAATCAACTGACAAAGGGATTGATGGTGGATTAATGCTCTCACCTGATGGTCAAACCTGTACAACGAATTCAATCGATGTTGCTTCAATCGATAAAGCGATGGAACAAGTTATAAATAATGGTGGACAAATAGTAGTTCCTAAAACAGCTATACCTCAAATGGGTTATTTCGCCTATTTTATTGATAACCAAGGTTTACTTTTTGGACTTTCAGAAGAGAACACTAACGCTTAAGTAAGCAATAAAGAAAAAATACCAGTATCCATCCGATTGGATAACTGGTATTTTTATTAATTTCACTAGAAAGTATAAATTGACAGCGCAGAAGAAAACTCGACGTTAGTTGCCAATTTTAGGAATTAAGTATAAGTGCAACTACGCACCTGTCTTCACCTAAAGGCTCGCCAATCGGCTAGTTTTCTTTATTTTCAACTTCAAAAACAATTCCGCCTTGCTTTCTCGCAGATTCAGTTACTGTTAAAACTAGCTTGCTAAGTTCTTTTAAGTTTTCATATTCTGTTTGATTTGATTCTTTTATAATTCTAGTAATATTTTGGATTTCATATAGCATATCATTTGGTACTTGGCTAACTTCCAATGACTCACGTTGCTTTGATTTATGGTTAATCAAAGTAATTTTTGAAATTGGAGATGGTTTATCAAGAACTAAAGATCCAATTTCACCTGAAATTTCACTTTCAATATATGATTGAGAGACTTTAGAGCATTGGATACTGCAAGTAAAATTTTCATAATTTAAAACTAATGTTCCACTACCATCAATTCCAGTACGCAATTTAACAGGTGTATAATTTACTGAGGCTGGTTTTCCAAATAAACCAATCGCTACATAAATTGGATAAACACCTAAATCAACTAATGCTCCACCAGAAAATTCTGGAGAGAATACATTTGGATTCTCACCTCTAAGGAAGGCATCATATTTAGAAGAATATTGTAAATAATGCAGATTGGCACTTCTAATTTGGCCGATTTTTTCTAGACCTGCTTTTAAAGCTGTAAAGTTTGGTGAATGGAAGTTACGAATTGCTTCAAATAAATAAACTCCATTTTCTTCTGCAACTTTAAAGGCATGATCTAATTCATTAATGGTTGAGAAAATTGGTTTTTCACAAATGACATGTTTTTTATTTTTTAATAATAAAATGGTTTGTTCATAGTGCAATGAGTTCGGTGATGCTATGTATACTACGTCGATATCAGGGCTTGTTGCTAACTCATCAATATTCGTAAAAAACTTAGGAGCGTTGTGCTTTGTAGCAAATGCTCTTGCGGTTTCTTCATTTCTAGAATAGATCGCAGTTAAATTAAGCAATTTACTATCCTTTGAAGCTTCGATAAAACTTTCTGTAATCCAGCTTGTTCCAATGGTACCTAAATTCATTTTTTCAACTCCTAAAAAATAATTGGTTAACTTTATCTTTACAATCCTAATCGAAAGATATGTTAAAATAAAGTAAAATACATCGAAGGAAGTGACATTTTATGAAGAAAATTTGTGTTTATGCTGGTTCAAATCTTGGGAATAGAGAGTCATTTAGTCTTCAAGCAAAAAAACTAGGTGCCTTATTTGCTAGTAATAATATAGATTTAATATACGGTGGATCAAGACTAGGGATTATGGCAGAAATCGCAAATGAAGTATTAAAACAAGGTGGAAATGTCATTGGCATTATGCCTGGTGGATTATTTCGTGGAGAGGTTGCCCATAAAGGGCTAACGCAATTCATTGAGACAGAATCAATGCATGAGCGTAAAGCTTTAATGAACGAGATGTCCGATGGGTTTATTGCACTGCCGGGTGGAATTGGTACTTTCGATGAATTATTTGAAATTATTTGTTGGGCACAAATTGGAATCCACAATAAGCCAATCGGTTTATTGAATGTTGATAACTTCTTTAGCCCTGTGTTAGATTTGCTTAAACATGCTGTAAAAGAAGGATTTATGAACGAAAATACACTTTCATTATTTGTTGTTGCAGAAAATGCAGACGACCTACTAAAACTAATGCAAAACTATGAGCCACCTGTTATGCAAAATAAATGGAAGCAATTAGAAGGCAAATAAGTTTTTTGCAATTTGTCTACCCACATTTTTGTGGGTTTTTTGCGTTTTATTATGAGTTTTAATCAAATTCTTACCGATTTAGAGAGATTCATATTAGAGGTCATAACTAGATCAATTGCTCCACACTATCTATTAACGAAGTTCACAACTTTATCAACAGTGTTCTATATATGTTCAAACTTTTCAGTCTGATTTCACTAGTTATCAACACACCAAAATCCATCTGAATTTTACTCTAATGACTTTATGAGTAAAAATCACTACTTTATAAACATTGTTCACAACTTTATCAACAAAGCTCACGTTATGTCCGCATTCTATCCACAACTAACATTTTGCATAAAAAAAAGGGCTCTTTATGAGAGCATCCCTTTTATCATCAATTTTCTTGCTTTCTTCTATTTTTAAACCATTTTGCTGGGCTCAATTTTTTACGATAGTTCGTCATAACATCTTTACCTACAAATACTCCACCAATCCAAAACATTCCTTCTCCAAGAATAACTAATAGAGCGATCAGACCAGCTTTTAAGCTCCCAGAAACAGGTAAAAAAGGTAAGGCAAAGATTAATAAATATGGGATAAATGAGCCAAATACTAAGTAATATGGTATTCTTTTCATAAAGTTCTCCTTTCAATTCCTTCCATGAGAATAGCATTAATTATTGAGAAAAGGAAGGGGAAAACTTAATAGTTAATAAGAGATAATTGCAGAAATAGGAGGCCTCAAGATGAATCGAGATATTGTTCTTGAGCTAAAAAGTGTAAATAAGACGATTAGCAATCAAAAGATTATTAAAGATATTAGTTTTGAGTTATATAAAGGTGAAGTTTTAGGTTTACTTGGGCCAAATGGTTCAGGGAAAACTACGACTATGCGAATGATTGTTGGACTTATGAGTATCACGAGTGGTGAGATTTATATCCAAGGTAATTCGATTAAGGAAAACTTTAAAGAATCGATTAAACATATCGGAGCAATGATTGAAACTCCTGCATTTTATCCTTTTTATAGTGGGTATAAAAATCTAATGTATTTTGCTCGAATGTTAGAAGGTGTTTCAAAGGAGAGAGTTCTTGAGGTTATTGATTTACTTGGACTTTCGAGTGCTATACATAAAAAGTTTTCAACCTATTCCTTAGGGATGAAGCAAAGATTAGGAATTGCTCAAGCGTTATTACATAATCCCTCAATTTTAATTTTAGATGAGCCAACTAATGGATTGGACCCGGCTGGAGTGAGAGAAATCCGTGATTATTTAAAACGTATTGCTGAGGTCGAACAAACAGCAATCCTACTATCTAGTCATCTATTATCTGAAATAGAATTGATTTGTGATCGCTCAATCATTATTCAAAATGGTCAATTTGTTGAATCAATTGAGCTGAATGATAAAAGTGGAGAGAGCTTATTTATAGAAATAGTTGTAAAAAGCACGAAAGCTTTTGAAAGTAGTTTTACAAATAGAGATAACAAGTACAAATTTGACATTATTAATGATCAATCAATTATTTTTGAAATTGATGAGGAAGAGATTCCTTCATTAATGAAAGAGTTGGTACTGGCAGGAATTGAGATTTATTATGTAACTCGTAAAAAAGAAAGGTTAGAAGATTTGTTCATTCAATTGACAGGAGGAAATGTCATTGAGTAATTTTTTTCGATTAATTGAGAACGAATTACGTAAAATATTCGTTCAAAAATCATTTATCATAACGTTAATTTTACTATTTATCCCAATTATTGTTCTAGGAAGATGGGATTATGTGGAAAAGGAAAGCGGAGCAGCTAAAGCTGAAAACTGGAGAACAGAATTAAAGATAGAAAATAAAAAGATAGAAGAAGTATTAGCAGAGCAAAACTCTTCCGACTTACCAGCATTTGCAAAAGAACAAAAAGAGACATATGAGATCAATAAGTATCGTCTTGCACATAATATTTCACCAATTCAACAACACACTGTGTTGGACTTTATGAAAAAAGGTGCGGTCGTAACGAACTTTATTGGAATCCTTCTTATTTATTTTGCAAGTAATATGATGTCAAAAGAGCATCAATGGAAAACGATTAATTTCTTGCTCGTTAAACCATCAACAAGACGAATGATCTATTATGCAAAATTTTTAAGTTTGGTAATATTATATTTCATCTTTTCTTTTGCAATCATTATCTACTCATTTATTATAGGTAGTGCATTAAACGGTTTAAATTTTAGTACACAACCGGTATTACAATATGTAAATAACCATGTAGTAGAGCAAGGTATTTTACCAAGTTTACTAAACGATTATTTAATTAATCTACTACCATACTTGTTCTTTGTTGCCGTTGCTTACTTCTTATCAACAGTTTTAAGGACAAGCAGTATTTCTTTGCTAATAAGCATAATCCTACTAGCAACTTCAGATGTGATAGCAACATTATTAAGAACAAAAAGCTGGTCTAAGTTTTTACCATTTATGCACACTGATTTAACGGTTTACACAAAGGGGATCAATATAGAAAACGGCATGAGAATTGAATTTTCTATAGCAGTATTGGTAATTTATATTTTGATATTTCTTGTTACTGCTGGTGAGCTCTTTAAGAAGAGAGACGTTGCTGGGCAATAGAAAAAAAGGATAAGGTACATGCCTTATCCTTTTTTTCTATTCTTATCTCTCCTTCAGCAATGATCCGTATGGAATAGTGTTAGTAGTAGATGTTTTATAAATCGAGCAGACATTGACTTGTGCAGATTTGTTATATTCCCATTTTAGACATGCTTTTTGGTTGTATTCTACAGATGAATCAGTTGTGAAAAAAATAGTTGCTAGACTGAAAATGGTAAATCCACCTATTAGGCCTCGCTTAATTTCGTCGCAATTTTCTTTAAACCATAGAATAGTTTTGCGCATATACTCCTCCAAGAGTTTAAAATATAGATAAGTAATTCATTGTATGAACAAAAAGTGTAAGATAATACAAATCTATGGATAAGTTTACTTAGAAGAATATTCCAAAAAAAAAAGACATCTTTGCTCAAGCAAAGATGCCTCTTTTTTAGTCCTCTTGTTTCAGTAATCCATATAAGAATAAATTCATAATTTCATCTACTACTTCTTTTTGTTGGATATATTGTGAGGTTGTTTGGTCCATATTTAAAAAAGCTTGGCTCAAGACTTGGATATAGATTAATAATGTTTGGTTTTGAACCTCATTTCGAACTAAACCTAGTGAACGTCCTTCATCGATTAGTGAAATTAGCAATTTGAATGATTTGTTCATTGTAAATTCTAAAACTAATTCTTGAAGTTCAGGGTCTTTTTTCATTAATGCTGTAAACATTTCAAGATTAATTATATCAAGACCGTTTTTCTTACGAATAAATAATTCCTTGATTTTTTCATTAAAAGGAATATCACTTGAAAGCATTTGTTTTGTTTCTTCGTATTGATGATCCATTAATCGAATAATTGTAGCTTTTAGTAGGGCTTCTTTACTACCGTAATAATTGTAAATTGATACTTGTGATACATTCGCTAATTTTGCAATATCTGCTATTTTTATATCATTTAATGGTAATGACAATAATTTAGTTGTACTTTTTTCAATGCTCTCCATCTTCTGCAGAGTTCGTTTTTTATATCCGTCCAAAATAGATACCTCCGTCATTATCTATACAATAGTATATCATGTTTTGAAATATTTTATTAAAATTATTTCAAAACATATTCTCTTTTTTAGAATTGAGGTATATACTAGTTTTGTAATAATCACAACGAAATATTTCAAAACAAAGCGGGAGGTTCATTTATGTACGCGATTGAAATTAATAATTTAACGAAGACCTATGGTAATTCAAGGGGAATCACGGATATAAGTTTCAATATAGAAGAGGGAGAAATATTCGGATTCATTGGTCCAAATGGTGCAGGTAAATCAACTACAATTCGTACTTTACTTTCGTTAATTTATCCTACGAGTGGTAGTGCTAAAATATTTGGAAAGGACTGTGTACAGTTTGCTCCAGAAATAAAAAAAGAAATCGGTTATTTGCCATCTGAAGTTTTTTACTATGACAATATGAAAGTGATGGATTTGTTAAAATACTCAGCTAGTTTTTATAAAAAAGATTGCACGAAAAGAATAAAAGAATTAGCTGAAGTAATGGACCTTGATTTAACGAAGAAAATTGATGATTTATCTTTAGGTAATAAAAAGAAGGTAGGGATTGTCCAGGGATTACTTCATGAACCGAAGTTAATCATATTGGATGAACCGACAAGTGGTCTTGATCCTTTAATGCAACAAAGATTTTTTGATTTATTAGAGGAGGAAAATAAAAAAGGAGCAACGATTTTATTTTCATCTCACATTTTAAGTGAAGTTCAGCGTTTATGTGATCGAGTTGCAATAATTAAAGAAGGTAAGATTGTTACAGTAGAAAAAATAAGCACATTACAAGAAAACAATTACAAACGATTTAAAATTGATATTCAAAACGGAGTAGATCCAAATTTCTTCAATATGCCAGGTGTAAATAATATTGAAATCAAAGGTAAAACGATTAGCTTTATTTTTAAAGGCAATATAAATATAGTTTTAAAGAAAATAGCGGAAATAGAAATTGAAAATTTATGGATTGAAGAGCCTGACCTGGAGGAAATTTTCTTACATTATTATGAAAAGGAGGCCTAATAAGCAATGAATATTTTTTTACACGAATTAAAGGCTTATCGGAAATCCACCTTTATTTGGACGGCTTCTTTAATGGCAATCGTCGTTTTTTTCTTATCTTTATTCCCGGCTATTGCAAAGGACTATGTAGAATTCTCAAAAGTGTTGGAAGGTTATCCTGAAGGAGTAAGAAAAGCACTTGGACTTGAAATTGAGAGCTTTGGGAATGTTTTAGGATTTTATTCCTATGTATTTATTTATATTTCTCTTTGTGGAGCGATTCAAGCCATGATTTTAGGTACTTCAATTATTTCAAAAGAAGTACGTGAGAAAACAGCGGATTTTCTTTTAACAAAACCAGTAACTAGAACAAAAGTTATGACTTCAAAGATTTTTGCAGGTGTTGTTTCTTTAGCGATTACAAATGTATTTTATTTTGTAGCAACTATTATAATGGCTCAGCATGTAAGAACGGGGGATTATAGTAGTAAGACAATTATATTACTCTCTATTTCGTTGTTTATTACACAGCTACTATTTTTTGGAATAGGCATTTTATTATCAGTTGTATTTCCAAAGATCAAAGCAGTACTATCAATTTCACTTGCTATTGTATTTGGATTTTTTGTAATTGGAATGGTAGTGGCTACAGATGAAAGCAATGCAAAACGTTTTCTTTCACCTTTTAAATATTTTGAACCGAAATATATAATTGCTCATTCAAAATTTGAAGCTCAATTTTTGATTGTGTCGGTTGGAATTATCTTCGCTTCAATCATTGCGAGCTACGTGATTTATAAGAAAAGGGATGTTCACGCGGTATAACTTATAGGAAAGGTAGGTTGGAAATGAATATATTTTTAAGAGAAATGAAGACATATCGTAAATCGATTATTTTTTGGTGTATCGGAATTGTTTTTTTAGTAGGTAGTGGAATGGCAAAATATAAAGCTACAGCTTCGAATGGTCAAATAACTGAACTTTTTAATCAAATGCCGAAATCTCTTCAAGCTATAATGGGCTCAGGAGCACTAGATTTATCAAAGGCAAGCGGATATTTTGGCATCTTAGTTTTATATTTATATTTAATGGCAACGATTCATGCGGCAATGCTAGGCGCTAATATAATTGCTAAAGAAGAGCGAGATAAAACAGCAGAGTTTTTATTTGTAAAACCTATTTCTAGAATTAAGATCATAACTTTTAAATTAATGAGTGCTCTAGTAAACATCCTTATTTTTAACGGTATTACTTGGATATCCAGTGTACTAATAGTAGGAAAGTATAGTAAAGGTGAAAATGTAAATGGTGATATAGGTGTGGTAATGGTCGGGATGTTTATTTTACAGCTATTATTTTTAGTAATAGGTTCGGCTATAGCTGCAGTTTGTAAAAATTCGAAAAAGGCTGCCTCTTATGCAACTGGTATTCTATTAATCACATTTATAATATCAATTGCAATTGATTTGAATGATCAGATTGAAGGGTTGAAATATCTTACACCGTTTAAGTACTTTGAGGCGAAGGATATTATGTATGGTGGAGGATTTAATGGTATTTATACAACTATTTCGATCGGATTAATCATGATATTAACTATTGTCACGTATGTTTCGTTTAAGAAACGGGACTTACATTTGTAAGGAAAAGCAATTAAATAGAAGAATAAATTGTGTCAAAATCTAAGATAGGGATATTTTGGATTTGTTGACACTTTTTTTATTAAATATTATATTCAGAAAATATTGACATATATTATTAATCGCAATACCTTTAATATAGTAGGTTATTTCTTGCAAGGGGGAAAAAAAGGGGATGTTTCAACCAACAAAAGAATTTGCAGAATTTCTAGATCAAAAAGATTCATTATCAAATTATCGTAGTGAGTTCTACTTACAACCAGGTACAATCTATTTAGATGGAAATTCTTTAGGACTGCTTTCAAAAAGAGCAGAACAAAGTTTACTAGATTTATTAGATTCATGGAAGACACTTGCAATCGATGGATGGATGCAGGGCGATCATCCATGGTATTATTTTGCAGAAAAATTGGGAGCATTAAGTGCACCGTTAGTAGGGGCAAAAGAGAATGAAGTCATTGTAACTGGTTCAACAACTACAAATCTTCATCAATTAATTGCATCTTTTTATCACCCAAATGGTCAAAAAACGAAAATATTAGCGGATGAATTAAACTTTCCGTCAGATATTTATGCTATTCAAAGTCAATTAAAATTAAAGGGCTTTGATCCAGCAACTCACTTAATTCAAGTTAAAAGCCGTGATGGTCGAACAATTAGAGAAGAAGATATTATTGAAGCAATGACTGATGAAATTGCCTTAATTATTCTTCCAACTGTTTTATACCGAAGCGGTCAATTATTAGATATAGAGAGATTAACAAAAGCTGCACATGAGCGTGGAATAACAATTGGTTTTGATGGATGCCATTCTGTTGGCGCAATCCCTCATCAGTTCCATGAATGGGACGTGGATTTTGCTTATTGGTGTAATTATAAGTATTTAAATAGTGGACCAGGTGGAGTGGGAAGCCTATTCGTTCACGAAAAGCATTTTGGAACTATGCCTGGATTAGCTGGTTGGTTCGGCTCAAATAAAGAAAAGCAGTTTGATATGAAGCATGATTTTGTCCCGTCTGATACAGTTGGTGCTTATCAAATCGGTACCCCGCATATTTTAAGCATGGCACCGCTTGTTGGCTCACTTGAAATGTATAAAGAAGCTACAATTGAGAGAATTCGCGAAAAGTCTTTACACAGTACAGCTTATTTAATGAGCTTAATCAATGAAGAATTAAGTGACTTTGATTTTACAATTGGTAATCCACTCGAGGATTCATATCGAGGTGGACATGTTTGTCTTGAACACGATGATGCAGCAAGGATTTGTAAAGCATTAAAGTTAAATGGAATTGTTCCTGACTTTAGAGCACCAAACGTAATCAGATTAGCACCAATCGCATTTTATACTTCTTATGTTGATGTTTGGAATAGTGTACAAATCTTAAAGAAAATCATGGTTGAGAAACAATATGAACAGTTTAAGAATGAACGAGAAATCATCGCTTAGGAGTTGTAAGCCAATGACGTTAATCGATATATCAAGAAGACTTGAAGATGGTATGCCTGTATGGCCAGGTGATACGAGTTTTTCATTCCAATTGAGTTGGACAAAAGAAGAAAGTGGCTCTGTTAATGTTGGTAAGTTAACTTTAAGTACTCACACAGGAACGCATATTGATGCGCCATTTCATTTTGATGAAAATGGTAAGAGAGTCATAGATTTAGATCCTAATTTATATGTAGGGAATGCAAAAGTAATCGAGCTGATTGAAGTAGATAGCATTAAAAAGTCGGATTTAGAAACTTTTCAATTCGATGGTGTAGAACGTTTGTTAATTAAAACAAATTCATGGAAAAATGATAGCGTTTTCCCAGAGAGAATTCCACATATTGAAAAGGATGCAGCAGAGTTCTTACATGAAAAAGGCGTTAAATTAGTTGGAGTAGATGTACCTTCAGTAGACCCACTTGATAGTAAGGAACTAGAAGCACATCATGCTCTTCATCATGCCGGTATTCATATTCTCGAATCGATTGATTTAAGAAATGTAACTCCAGGTGAATATGAACTTATTGCATTACCGCTACCATTAACAGATGCAGATGGTAGTCCAGTACGAGCAGTTTTACGTAAATTAGTTTAGGGGGAAAATGGAAATGACACAAGAGCAAAAAAAACTGACAGATTACGAGAAGTATATTCGAACAGAAGAATTATTAAGTTTACAAAAAGCTGACGAAGAATTATTTTGTCCAGATGAATTAACGTTTCAAACGGTTCATCAAATTGCTGAGTTACATTTTAAATTAATCATCCAATCTATTCATTTTGCAGATAAACATATGCGTGCAAAAGAGATTACGAAAGCATCACATCACTTACAACGCATTAATAATCACCTAGTACATTTACCAGCAGTTTTTGATATGGTGAAACTAGTAAGTCCAAGTGACTATCATATAATTCGTTTAGCTTTAGGAAGAGGTAGCGGCCAAGATTCTCCAGGATTTAATGAAATCTTAAAATTAGGTCCAACACTTTGGCAGCCTTTTAAAGAATTATTAGATGAAAATTTACTTACACCTGTTCAATTACATCAAGATGCAGCTAAAAACTTTGAGTTATTCCAATTAATGCAAGAATTGACTTGCTTCGATGAAAGATTCCAATCATTCCGCAGACAACATATTCAACTTGTTCGTCGCATGATTGGTATGAATACAAAGAGCTTAAAAGGAGTACCAGCAGAAGCATTAGAACGTGCTGTACGATTTGAATTTTATCCTGAATTATGGCAAACGGTTTGTGATTTAACAGATTTAACGGGATCAAGCTATAATCCAAAGCCACTTTAATTAAAGTGGTATAATAGGAAAAAAACAGATTCGATTATTCGGATCTGTTTTTTTTTACTTAAAATGGAAAAATTGCATTATGGGTATGATAAGCCCATAGATTTTTTATTAGAGCGGGGTGAGTTCATGGAGAAAAATCTTCAAAAGCAATTAGACTTTGCTGCTTTTTTAAGTGTTATTTCCTACTTAGTTCTTGCGACAGTAAAAGTACTTGTTAGTTTTTATACAAATTCTAGTGCTCTTTTAGCAGATGGACTTAACAATGTGACTGATATTGGTGCGACTTTGGCTGTATTTATCGGAATAAGAATCGCAAGAAAACCGAGAGATTTAGACCATCCTTATGGACATTCAAGAGCAGAGCAAATAGCTACTCTAATTGCGTCTTTTATAATGATGTCAGTTGGTTTACAGGTTATTATTGAAAATATTCGATCACTTTTCGTTGGAGAATTTGAGACTCCAAATAGACTAGCAGCTGTAGTGGCATTTGCTTCTGGAATTTTTATGTTTGGCATTTACTTTTACAATAATAAAGTTGCCAAGAGAACGAAGAGTAAAGGGCTTGAGGCATCAGCAAAAGATAATTTTTCCGATGCATTAGTTAGCTTCGGAACGACGATTGGTGTTCTGGGTGCTTCGATTGGTTTTCCTATTATCGATCCAATCGTGGCTATTTTAGTAGGTGTTATTATTTGCAAAACAGCATGGGAGATTTTTTATGATGCAACCCTCCTATTAACGGATGGATTCGATCCAGAAGAAATGAATCTCTTTACTGAAACAGTTGATAAAGTACCAGGTGTACATAAAGTTGTAGATTTAAGAGCAAGAATGTATGGAAATACAACAATCGCAGATGTAGTCATTGAAGTAGACGGTGGAATAGATGTGAGTAAAAGTCACGGCATCACAGACCAAATTGAAATGATTTTAAGCGAACAACATGGAATTCAATATACACATATTCATGTTGAGCCATTAAGGTCAGGGAGAGCAGGAAAGGATTAAGACTGATAAAACGGGAAAGGGGATCGGAAAAGAATTTAAACTTTTTCGATCCTCTTTCTATTTAATTCATATCTTGCTTAATAAATACGATGAAAGAGATTAGTAAAGCTGATATTCCCCATATTGATAAATTCATAAGAGAGAAGTGCATGTTTAATCCCTCAATGGAAGGGAGTTGACCGGCTAAGTAGTCAGTTAGGCCAAGGTTTACACTAAAGAAGTATTTTGCTCCTGACCATGATGTAGCTAGTCCGCTTAGAACGCTTCCTGTTATTAAAGCGGCTAGCATAATTCCCATTGCAGCGGGTGTAGTTCGAACTAATACGGATACCATAAATGAAAGAGTACCAATTATAATACATACAAACCAAGCAAGTCCAAATGCCATTATGATGTATTGCCATTGGGGAATCAGTTGAACTGAATCAGTTATTAGCTGGTTATTTTTGATGACAAATCCTGTTAACACAGGTACTGTCCAGCCTTTAAAGCTGAAAACAAATCCTGAAACGACATAAGCCAATACGCCGTATAGAACGAGAAGAAAAGAGATTAATAAACAAATCGATATGTATTTACTAAGTAAGACCTTCCATCTTTTAATGGGGCGGGTTAGTAGTATTTTTATCGTACCATCGCTTCGCTCACCAGATATAATATCGATTGTGATGACCATGACCAATAAAGGTAGAAGTAGCCACCCAATACTTTGTTCAATTAATTTTCGTATAAACGTAGGAGCACCAGGCGTAGTAGGATTTATGTCGTTATCCAAATAATATTGCTCTTGATCAATTTGAACCTTTAACCAACTTTTCCATTCTTCAGGTATTCCTGATGAATTTAATCTATTTTGTTGGTCGACTATTTTTTGTTGAAGTGCTACTTTCCAATTGTCGGTCCCAAGTCTTTTAATTGTTTCTTCAGTTTGCTGCAGTTGAGCATAAACAAAAATAGGGATTAGCACTGCTAAAATGAAAAAGATAACAAATATTCTTCTTTTCCTTACCATTTTTTCAATTTCGTTAAAGACGAGTCTAATTAGTTCAGCCACGAACTTCGCCTCCAGTCATTTCCATGAATAAATCTTCCAATGTTTCAGACATTGTTTTAACGCCATTCACTTGCACATCTTCTGCTACGAATTGTTGAATGACCTCATTAATTTTGAGAGGCGACATTCGGCACAGTATAAGCTCATCCTTTACTAAGATATCTTGAATCGTAGAATCCTTTTTTAATAAATCTAGCGCTTTTTGTATTGGAGAAACTCGCCACTCAACTCTCTCAGCAGCTTCCTTTACTAATTCTTTTACTGTTGAAACTCTAACCATTTTCCCTTTATTTATAATTCCTACTCGGTCACAAATCATTTCGATTTCACTTAATAAATGACTTGAAATAAATACACTTATATTTTGTTCTTTTACAAGCAAATGAATAAATTCACGTAATTCACGAATACCTGCTGGGTCTAATCCATTAGTTGGTTCATCTAAAATAAGAAGTTTTGGGCTTCCAAGTAATGCTTGAGCAATCCCCAATCTTTGTTTCATTCCGAGTGAATACGTTTTTACTTTTTCATGAATTCGATCAGTTAATTTTACTAAATTTACAACTTCACTTATTTTTTTATCATCTTTTATTCCTAACATTCTCGCAAATTGATTTAGATTTTCCCATCCGGTTAAATAACCGTATAATTCTGGATTCTCTACAATACATCCAATTTGTCGCATCGCTTCTTTGAAATGAGTTTTAACAGGATAACCGGCGATTTCGATTGTTCCTTTTGTTGGTTTAATTAATCCGACTAGCATTCGAATTGTTGTTGTTTTTCCAGCTCCATTTGGACCTAGAAAGCCAAACACTTCACCTTCATGAACTTCAAATGAAATTTTATCGACTAGTACTTTTCCTTTGATGCTTTTTGTAACGCCATCTAATTTAAGAACTTTATTCATTCGACTCACCTCGAAGCTGACTTCCTATTTTACTATTTAAGCGATTTGCCATTTCAATATAACCGTCTTTGTTCGGATGAAAATGGTCAGTGTACAAATATTTCTTTTCTTCGTTAAAAAATAAATCGAATGTTGGAATGACGTATGCATTATTAGTTTGAAGAACCGATAATTCGAGTAGATTGTTCCATCTAGATATAAAGCTTGATGATTCATCTAAACCTTGAACATTATGAAATGGATTATAATAACCAAACGCATAAATAGATGCTGTAGCATTTTTTTGACGTATTAGTTTAAAAATTGATTGTAGATTATTTTTAAACGTTTTTTCATCTGGTCGATATGTCTTTAAATATTGTTCGTTTAATTGATTAGCGCCAGGAAATAAATCATTACTTCCAATGGAAAGGACGATTATGTCCGCAGAGCCAATCGTTTCTTGTATATTTTTTTTCTTTAAATCGTTAAGTAAATTTGATGTTTTTGCCCCACTAACAGCTAAATTAGTGATCGTTGTTGATTGTTTATATTCTTTTTGAAGAGTGGTTTTTAATCTTCCTACATAACCTGTTCCTTCATCATCACCGACACCACGTGTAAGTGAGTCTCCTAATGCAACAATCTTCAGTTTATTGTTTTTGTGAATACTGTCATTTTGATTATTTTTCTGTGCATTATTATTCACGATTAGTTTGCTTTTTTGTGGATTTAAAACGGTATAAGCACCTTTCACGAAGCCATATGATAATAAAAGGAAACATAGTAATGAAATGAACATGATAAACCGAACAAAATTATTGTATTTCAAATTTCACACCACCAAAAAAGGAAAAATTTTCATTATAAAATCATTATTACCATAATAAAATTAGATTTGCACGAAAAAACCTGTCCTCAAAAAAAGAAGACAGGTAGATTAAGTTTACGAAACGCGTTTTAATTCTTTTACTTCTAATTTACGTTCATTATTCAAGAAGTAATATGTCATTCCGACACCAAGAGAACCACCTACAATATTTCCGAATGTAACTGGAATTAAATTATGCAATACATCACTAAACGTAAAGCCTACATTATGTGGCATAATATAAGATAATGTAAAGACGGCAATATTTGCGATACTATGTTCATAACCAGAGAAGAAGAAAGCGAATACTAATAAAAAGATGAGTAGCATCTTTGCTAGATCATCTTTAAATCTAGTTGGTAAAAAACAAGCAAGACAGACAAGCCAATTACATAAAACACCTTTAAAAAATAAGTGGAAAAATGATGCGTGAATTTTATGGTCAACTACACCAGTTAAAAAATGATCGGCAGGAAAATCTTTTGCTAAACCTGTTAAAAAATAAATAATCGCAAAAATAAATGCTCCAATAATATTGCCTGAGTAACATGCAATCCAGTTTTTTACTAAATCTAGTTTTGAAGTTCTTTTAGCTAATGTTGAGAAGGTAAAATACATCGTATTACTAGTAAATAACTCTCCACCACCATAGATAATCATAATTAATGCTGTAGAGAAAATGAGTGGATATGCTACAGATGAAAATGGTGAATTTTGCAATCTAAATAATTCTGCTAATTTTAAGCAGACGATCAGAATAAAGCTTATATAAATAGAAGCTAAGGCAGCACGAGTTAAATATTTAATTAAGCTTTGATCTAGTATTTTCTTTTTTTTAAGAGCTAAATCAATACAATATTGGATACTATCTCGTTCCAAATGAGTTCACTCCTTAGTCGAACTTTATAAACACATACATAGTATACAAACAAAAAATGAATAAAAGTTTGTGAAAATATGAACAAATTATGAAATTGAATTAGTTATATA
The DNA here is from genome assembly GCF_004138285.1 of Gottfriedia acidiceleris. Taxonomy (GTDB): domain Bacteria; phylum Bacillota; class Bacilli; order Bacillales; family Bacillaceae_G; genus Gottfriedia; species Gottfriedia acidiceleris_A. The sequence goes on from NZ_SCFN01000005.1 coordinate 643,953, forward strand.
CTATTTATTATTTTTACTTTACATTTTTTAATAATCATCTTAATACTGGTTGAAGATATAATATAATTTCATAGTAAACAGGTTTAGGTAAAAAAAGGAAAGATTCAAATTGGATTTTGAAAACTTAATAATAAAATGGAGAGGTGATTTCGTTTGGAAAATGAATTTGAAGCAAAATTTGATGCGTTACTAAAAAAATACACAGAATTGTTATTAGGAGATTGGTCAGAGGAAAAACAAGAAAAAGTGGAAAAGTGGGTTATGTATACATACATATCAAAATCAATGCCCGCATTAGTAAAACATTGGAATGATACTTATCCTCAAGCTAAAGAAGAAATGGTAAATCTCATAAAAGAAATTAAAGTATTAAATGACCAACATAGAGAGAATATAGCGAACAAAAATAAGCAATAATAATTATCCATAAATTTCAAAGATGACTATAGTCACAAATTATGATAATATAATATTTAGTAAGGGCATACATTTCTCAATAAACAAAATTCGACAAATTATTAAAAAATTGTTTTAACAAAATTCATTAAATGATACATTTATTATAGATAGAGAGAAAAGTAAAGTTTAAATTTTGGGGGTTAGGTAATGGAACAAGTTATGAAGAATGCTTTTTTATTTATGTCTAAAAATAAGTTTTTAACTAAAATGGCTAAAAAATATGGCCTAAGATTTGGTGCAGCTCGTTTTGTTGCAGGCGAAACAATCGATTTAGCTACAAAAGTTATTAAGGATTTAAATAAAAAGAATTTAAAAGTAACAATTGATTATCTTGGAGAGTTCGTAGACACTGTTGAAGAAGCAAATGAAATGGCTGATCACTGTATCGAAGCAATTGAGGCGATTGGAAAAGAAAAATTAAATTCACAATGTTCTCTTAAAATGACTTCAATGGGTCTTGATATTTCTGACGAGTTAGTTTTAGCAAATATGCGTCGTATTTTAGAGGCAGCTAAAAAGAGTGGCGTATTCGTTACAATCGATATGGAAGATTTCACTCGTTGTGAAAAAACGATTCGTATCTTTAAGCAATTAAAATCTGAGTACGATAATATCGGGACAGTTATTCAAGCATATTTATACAGAACTGAAGCCGATATCACAGATTTAAATAGCTTAAAACCTAACTTACGTTTAGTAAAAGGTGCTTATAAAGAGCCAGCAGAAGTAGCATTCCCAGAAAAAAAAGATGTGGATGAAAACTTCAAAAAAATTATTAAAATGCACTTATTAAACGGTAACTTTACTGCAATCGCTTCTCATGATGAAGCAATGATTGAGTATACAAAGCAATTAGTAAAAGAGCATAATATTCCAAATGATCAATTTGAATTCCAAATGTTATACGGAATTCGTACAGAGCGTCAATTAGAGCTTGTTAAAGAAGGATACAATATGCGAGTTTATGTTCCTTATGGTACTGACTGGTACGGATACTTCATGCGTCGTCTAGCAGAACGTCCTGCTAACGTTGCATTCGTATTAAAAGGTATGTTCAGTAAATAATTTTAAAATTAAAGAGGCTAACTAAAAAGGATTGAGTGAGGATCCTTTTTAGTCAGCCTTTTTCTCTTTATACAGGATTTTTTGTGATAAGTAGTTATTAGTAAAACAACATTATTCATTTAATTGCTTAAATCAGTAAGGTCCTAGTTATGCTATTGATTTTGAGTGAAAAAAGCTTACTGACCCATATTTTTTTTACCGTACTGCTGATTGTTACTTTGTCTACCTTTTTCTTCTCTTTGATCTCCATGACTTGCATTACCTTGAACACTTGCTGCACTAACGCCACCCTTTGATGGATTTCTTTCACGTTTCATATCTTATCACCTCCATTTCTTAGACTAACCTATTTAAATAAACTTATTAGTAAAAAATGGAGTGTGATAAAAAAAGCAGAGGGAGGAATTTAGATCATAAATAAAATTTTATTAATTTGAACTTTTTGTTTATTGCGAAAAATAAGAATTTATCATATAGTGGAAGAAGAGGGCTCATTGATAATGGATTGTTTTATCCAGAAAGTGAATGAGTATTCATTCAAGATACGAGGAGGAGAAATGCATATGATCCAAAAAATTAAAAAAGCCGCTGTACTCGGCTCTGGTGTGATGGGATCTGGTATCGCTGCACACTTGGCAAATATAGGTATTCCAACATTACTACTTGATATTGTCCCAAGAGAACTTTCTAAGGAAGATGCTGCAAAAGGTCTTTCTACTGACTCCAAAGAATTTCGTAATCGATTTAGTCAAACGGCTATTCAGAAATTATTGAAACAAAAACCAGCTCCTCTTGCATCTAAGAAAAACTTAACGTTAATCAGGCCAGGTAACTTTGAAGATGACATGAGTCGTTTAAGCGAAGTTGACTGGATTATTGAAGTAGTTGTTGAAAATTTAGCAATTAAAAAACAAGTATTAGCAAAGGTAGATGCATACCGCAAACCAGGCTCAATCGTGAGCTCAAATACATCTGGTATTTCAATTGAAGCAATGTCTGAAGACTGTTCAGATGACTTCAAGAAACATTTCTTAGGTACTCACTTTTTTAACCCACCACGTTATTTAAAATTATTAGAAGTTATTCCTACAAAACATACATCTGAAGAAGTACTTACATTTATGAAAAATTTTGGAGAAGACGTTTTAGGTAAAGGCGTTGTATTAGCAAAAGATACTCCAAACTTTATTGGAAACCGTATCGGAACTTATGGATTACTTGTAACTGTACAAGAAATGCTAAAAGGCGGATACAGTGTTGGAGAAGTTGATTCAATTACTGGTCCAATGATTGGGCGCCCTTCTAGTGCTACATTCCGTACATTGGACGTAGTTGGATTAGATACATTTATCCATGTTGCAAACAATGTTTATGAGCTAGTAGAAGGCGAAGAGAAAGAAGTATTTAAAGTTCCAGAATTTATGAAGGAAATGGCTAATCGTAATTGGCTTGGAAGTAAGTCTGGGCAAGGATTCTTCTTAAAGCAAGGTAAAGAAATCTTGGAATTAGATCCAAGCACATTTGAATATGGAGAAAGAAAAAGCTTGAAAACGGCTTCAACTGAAAGCATCAAACAAGTTAAAGGCTTAGCGAATAAGTTGAAAGCGCTTGTATACGCTGATGATCGTGCAGGTAATTTCTTATGGAGCATTATTAGCCCAGTATTAGTCTATTCAGCTGAATTGTCTGGTGAAATTTCTGATAACATTGTCGGAATTGACCAAGCAATGAAATGGGGATTTGGCTGGGATTTAGGACCATTTGAAATTTGGGATGCAATAGGTGTATCTAAATCGGTCGTACGAATGGAAAGCGAAGGCCAATCGGTACCAAATTGGGTTAAGAATATGATCGATAGTGGTAACGAAACATTCTATAAGCAAGACAATGGGGTTACTAGTTTCTATCATAATGGTCAATATGAAGAATTAGTAAGAAATGATAAAGAAGTTAAATTAAGTGTTTTAAAAGAACAAGGCCGAATTATTAAACAAAATTCAGGTGCGAGTTTAATTGACCTTGGAGATGGCGTTGCATGTTTAGAATTCCATACAAAGAGCAATGCAATTGGTATGGATATTACGCAAATGATTAACTTCGCAGTTGATGAAGTTTCAAAAAATTATAAAGGTTTAGTTATTGGTAACCAAGCTAAAAACTTCTGCGTTGGTGCTAATTTAGCAATGATTTTAATGGAAGCGCAAGATGACAACTATTTTGAAATTGAAATGGTTGTTAAAGGATTCCAGCAAGCAATGATGAAAATTAAGTACTCTGATAAACCAGTAGTTGTAGCTCCTTATGGAATGACACTAGGTGGCGGTACTGAAATTTGTTTACCAGCGGCTAGCGTAGTTGCTTCTTCTGAAACTTATATGGGCTTAGTAGAAGTTGGGGTAGGCCTAATACCAGGCGGGGGCGGTAGTAAAGAGCTTTATATTAAACAATTAAAACAGTTCCCAGAAGGTGTTGAATTTGACCTGCAAGGTCTTGCAAATCGAGTATTTGAGACAGTTGCAATGGCAAAAGTATCGACTTCTGCTCAAGAAGCATTTGAAAATGGTTTCTTAAATCATGATGATCGCAAAGTATTTAATGCAGATCACTTAATTTATGAAGCAAAACAACGAGTACTTGAGTTATATGAAGCAGGTTATAGCGCTCCAATTCGTGAAAAAGTACCAGTAGTTGGTGAGTCTGGTTATGCAACTTTATTAGCTGGTGCAAACTCAATGTACTATTCTGGCTATATTAGTGAGCATGATTTAACAATTGCTAAGAAATTAGCGTATGTAATTGCAGGTGGAAAAGTACCATTCGGAACGTTAGTAGACGAAGAGTATTTATTAAATATTGAACGTGAAGCATTTTTAGGCTTAATTTCTGAAATGAAATCTCAAGCACGTATGCAACATATGCTTGTTAAAGGAAAACCGTTACGTAATTAATGGGAGATGGAGGGAAGAACATGAGAGAAGCTGTTATTGTAGCGGGTGCGAGAACACCTGTAGGTAAATCGAAAAAAGGATCACTAGCAACAGTTCGTCCAGATGATTTAGGAGCATTAGTTGTAAAGGAAACATTAAAGCGTGCGGGTAATTACGATGGTCCAATTGATGATATCATTTTTGGTTGCTCTTCACCGGAAGCAGAGCAAGGATTTAATATGGCGCGTAATATTGGTGCACTAGCTGGATTACCACATTCAGTTCCAGGAATTACAGTGAACCGTTATTGTTCTTCAGGTCTACAAAGTATTGCTTATGCAAGTGAACGAATTATGTTAGGTCACTCTGAAGCTATTATTGCAGGCGGGGCAGAATCAATGAGTTTACTTCCGATGGGAGGGCATGTTGCTCGTTTAAATAGTAGATTAGTAGAAACTGCACCTGAATATTATATGGGCATGGGGCATACTGCTGAGCAAGTTGCTAATCGCTATGGTATTTCAAGAGAAGATCAAGATGCTTTTGCGGTACGCAGTCATCAACGCGCGGCAGCGGCAATTAAGGAAGGGCGTTTTGTTGACGAAATCGTTCCAGTTGATGTAACGCTACGTTCAGTTAACTCAAACAATAAATTAGAAGAAAAGAATTTTACTTTCTCTCAAGATGAGGGTGTTCGTGAAGGTACATCTTCTGAAATATTAGCTAAATTAAGACCAGCATTTAATGTCAGAGGTTCAGTAACAGCTGGAAACTCTTCACAAACAAGTGACGGGGCTGCAGCAGTATTAGTAATGGATCGCGAAAAAGCTGAAGCTGAAGGACTAAGTCCATTATTAAAATTCCGTTCTTTTGCAGTAGCTGGAGTAGCTCCTGAAGTTATGGGAATTGGACCTGTTGAAGCAATTCCAAAAGCTCTTAAATTAGCAGGATTAAGCTTATCTGACATTGGAATATTTGAATTAAATGAAGCATTTGCTTCTCAATCAATTCAAATTATTCGTCACTTAGGTCTTGATGAAGACCGTGTAAATGTAAACGGTGGGGCGATTGCATTAGGGCATCCACTTGGTTGTACTGGTACTAAACTAACTTTATCTTTATTACATGAGATGAAGCGTCGCGGAGAGCAGTTCGGTATCGTAACGATGTGCGTTGGTGGCGGAATGGGTGCTGCCGGAGTATTTGAATTAGTTTAATAGATGTACTGGGATAGATTGTTAGAATCATGTATTTGTTGTAGAGAATATTCAAACTAGTAAATAGAAAATAGGAGGAATTTTCGATGGAAAAAACAATCGGTAACTTACTTAAAGGCGGAAGCTTTTTAACAACTGAAGTAACTTTTGATAAAGTTTTTACACCAGAGGATTTTACAGATGAGCATAAATTAATTGCAAAAACAACTGAAGATTTTGTAGTTAATGAAGTTTTACCTGAATTAGAATATTTAGAGCAACACGAATTTGACCGCACTGTTAGATTATTAAAACAAGCTGGAGAGCTAGGATTATTAGCTGCAGATGTGCCAGAAGAATATGGTGGAATCGCACTAGATAAAATTAGCTCAGCATTAATCACAGAAAAAATTTCACGTGGTGGCGGATTCTCACTTTCCCAAGGAGCGCACGTAGGGATCGGTACACTTCCAATCGTATTATTTGGAAATCATGATCAAAAGCAACGTTATTTACCAGGTTTAGCATCTGGTGAAAAATTTGCGGCTTATGCATTAACTGAGCCAGGTTCAGGATCAGATGCATTAGGAGCAAAAACTGTTGCTAAATTAAATGCTGAAGGAACTCACTATATTTTAAATGGTGAAAAACAATGGATTACAAACTCCGCGTTCGCAGATGTATTTGTTGTATATGCAAAAATTGATGGGGAGCACTTCTCAGCATTTATCGTTGAGAGAGATTATGAAGGTGTTTCGACTGGTCCAGAAGAAAAGAAAATGGGTATTAAATCATCTTCAACTCGTACATTGATATTAGAAGATGTAAAAGTTCCAGTAGAAAATCTTTTAGGTGAAATTGGTAAGGGTCACGTTATTGCGTTTAATATTTTAAATATTGGTCGTTATAAATTAGCAGTAGGTACAGTAGGTGGATCAAAACGTGCTTTAGAATTATCAGCGACGTATGCTAACCAACGCCAACAATTCAAAACGCCAATTGCTAAATTTAGTTTAATTCAAGAAAAATTAGCAAGTATGGCTACAAAAATTTATGCAAGTGAAAGTTCAGCGTATCGTACTGTAGGACTTTTTGAAGATCGCTTTAGTCAATTAACTGAAGAGCAGTCAAAAGATCCAAAAGCAGTAGCAGCTGCTGTAGCAGAGTATGCGATTGAATGTTCATTAAATAAATTCTTCTGTTCAGAAGTATTAGACTATGTAGCTGATGAAGGAGTACAAATCCACGGTGGGTATGGCTTCATGGCTGAATATGAAATTGAGCGTATTTACCGCGATTCACGTATAAACCGTATCTTCGAAGGAACAAACGAAATCAATCGTTTAATTGTACCAAGCACTTACCTTCGAAAAGCAATGAGCGGAGAGCTTCCATTACTTCAACAAGCACAACAAATTCAAGAAGAATTAATGATGTTAATGCCTGAAGAAGTGGGAGACGCTCCTTTAGAGCAAGAAAAATATTTAGTTCGTAATGCGAAAAAAATCGCAATCATGATTGCTGGATTAGCAGTTCAAAAATTCGGTAAAGGATTAAGTACTGAACAAGAAATTCTAGTAAATATTGCTGATATCGTAAGCAATATTTACGCAATGGAATCTACAGTTCTACGTACCGAAAAAGCGATCAATAAAGTAGGTTTAGAAAAATCAAACCAAAAATTACTTTATACTCAAGTATTCTGCCAAGAAGCATTCAATGAGATTGAAGCTCATGCGAAAGAAACACTTGTTGCTGTTGAGTCAGGTGACACTTTAAGAATGATGACTTCAGCTCTTCGTAAATTTACACGTCATACGCCAATTAATGTAATTGCGAAGAAGCGTGAAATTGCAGCTAATGTTTTAGCTGAAGAGCGTTATACTGTTTAATCTTACAAAAAACTGCCAATTTTATGATTGGCAGTTTTTAAATTTCATAAGTTTTAAAAGGATAATTTTCCCATGATTTGTGCCATACTAGTATAAGTTGAGTTATATTTGAGTGATTACTCGGAAAGTTTTAGGGAATTACTTTAGAAAATTTAAATTATCCATATATTTTAGTGGGAAATACAGAAAAACACGAACGTTCTACTAGTTTAGTGTGATTAATATTGCTATAATGTTGTTGTGCGACAATTTATTACAGAATTTTCGAACGGAACTATTTTAACTCGTATATTCCCTGTGATAAAATAGAATTTGGGAGGAGTTGCTAAAATGAGTATCATTTTTTATACATATCCAAAATGTGGAACTTGTCGAAAAGCTGCTTCGTGGCTGAAAAACCATAATATTCCAGTTGAAGCAATTGATATTACATTAAATCCACCTTCAAAGGAGTTACTTGCTGATATTTATAAAGCAAGCGGAATTTCTATAAATAAATTGTTTAATACAAGTGGCGTTAAATATCGCGAGCTTGGATTGAAGGATGTTATTCCAACGAAAACAGAGGACGAGCTACTAGAACTACTAAGTTCGGATGGTAAATTAATTAAAAGACCTCTACTTTTTAATGGAGATCAAGCGACAGTTGGTTTTAATGAAGAAGTTTTTGAAAAAGTTTGGTTATAAAATAACTATATAATTTAAGGTAATTAATCAGAGGAGGATTTTCACAATGTCAATTCCAAATGAACTACGTTATTCAGAAGAACATGAGTGGGTAAAAGTTGAAGGTAATAAATACTATATCGGTATTACTCATTTCGCTCAATCAGAGCTTGGAGATATCGTATTTGTTGAGCTACCAGAAGTAGGCGATGAACTTACTATAAATGAGCCATTCGGTAGCGTTGAGTCTGTAAAAACAGTATCTGAACTATATGCTCCAATCAGTGGTAAAGTAATTGAAGTAAATTCTGATCTAGATGAAAATCCTGAATTCGTAAACGAATCTCCTTACGAAAAAGCATGGATGGTAGTTGTTGAAGCTACAAATGCTTCTGAACTTGATGAGTTAATGACTGCTGGTCAATACGAAGAAATGATCAATCAAGATTAATTATCTAAAAAAGTGTCCTTTTTGGGCGCTTTTTTATTTTATGTGTATAATAAAAGTAATAAAGCTTAACTTATTTACATAAAACATAATTTAAAGGGACATTTTCATTTAGGGAAAAAAAGGAAACAACAAAGGGAAAATCGAATATACTATATACAAAAGATTTTTAGTCAAAAGTTTTTGAGTCCTATACATTAGGTGATGCCCAGTGAATATTGATGATCAAAGAAAAGTTATCATTGTCGAAGGTACTACTGATAAGAGAAAAATACAGACGATTATAAAGGAGCCTGTAGATATTATCTGTACGAATGGTACAGTTGGTACTTCAAAGCTAGATGAGCTTGCTGAAATGTTAGATTTAAGAGAAATTTATGTGTTAGTTGATGCAGATGAAGCCGGTGAAAAGCTTAGAAGATTGTTAAAAAGAGAATTTCCACAGGCAGAGCATCTGTACATTGACAGAAGTTATCGAGAAGTGGCAACAGCTCCGAGTCAACATTTAGCCAGTGTATTATTAGGGGCGGATATTTTGGTATTTACAGATTATTTACGTACAAATTAAAGAGGAATTAAGATCATGCAGCAATGGACAAAGAATGAAATAATGCAAAGAATTCAATCGAAAGAGACTACAGTAATTTATATATATACCGCAATGTGTGGTACATGCCAAGTAGCATCTAAAATGCTAGAAGTTGTAAATGAGATTCTGCCAAATTTACCTATAAGTAAGGTAAATATTAATGAAATAGTGGAAGAAGCTCAAAGCTGGAAGGTTGAAAGTGTACCTTGTTTACTTATTTTTGAAAATGGGGAAATGAAACAAAAGATCTACGCTTTCCAATCTGTACCATATTTACATGAGTTGTTAAAAAAATATAATTTATATATTAAACGATGAGTGCATACTGTATGTTGCACTCTTTTTATATGGCTAAAAATATTTCCTGATTTTAGACATATTTCTCGGGAAATGAGTTGAATGCTGTAGAAATAAAATTAAAATATAGATTTTTATCAAAGTAAATGTCGAGCGAAATATAAAGAATACACCTCTTATCTATGAGAAAATAAGATTAAAGAATTCGGAAGAGGTGTTTATTATGGAAATCAAGGAGTGGATTGGACAAGCAAGAAACTTATTTATAAAAAAGGAATATTTACAAATCATTTTGCCGATTGAAGAAAGAATTGTAGAGTTTAACTGTCTAAATGAAAAAGTTTTTATAAAGTTAAGTAAAAAGGCTCCTTTTATCGATGTAATTGATCGTTCAATTCCGCAACTTAGAGTTAATTTTTCAAAAGATGGTTGGGAATATTTAAATTCAGGTTCGCAAAGGTTAGGACTTTTATTAAAACTAAATGATGCTTCTTTTGAAGGAAACTATCGGTTATTACTGCTAATGGAAACGATTTTTCAATATACGAGTGTTGAAAATGAAAAAAAACTTTTAGAAAATTGTTGACAACTTATGTCTAAGTTTGTAGAATGAGAATTACGTTAAAGAAAACGTGTTGAAAACAACTTTATATATCGTAAGTTAACTCTTATCGAGAGAGGTGGAGGGACTGTGCCCTGTGAAACCCAGCAACCGTCAATGTTCGTCATTGAAATGGTGCTAATTCCTGCAAAGCATATGCTTTGAGAGATGAGAGAAAGGAATACTTTTTGTATGTAAAACCTTTCTGCTCATGTGAGTTGAAAGGTTTTTTTGTTTTATGCGACTAAAAAAGTACTTACTTACAAAAAATTGAAAGATAAGTTGTTAGAATGTTTTGAAAGGAGAACAGGTGTATGATTCAAATAAATAATGTAAGTAAAACATACAAAGGTAAAAAGGGCACAGTTACCGCAGTACAAAATGTTTCGTTAAATATCGAAGCAGGTGAAATTTTTGGCATGATCGGATATAGCGGCGCAGGGAAAAGTACGCTATTACGTATGCTAAATGGACTTGAGTCACCTACATCGGGTGAAGTGATTATTAATGGTCAATCGATTTCGAAATGCTCATCTAGTCAGTTAAGAAAAGCAAGACAGAAAATAGGAATGATTTTTCAGCATTTTAATTTATTGTGGTCGAGAACTGTATTAGAAAATATACTTTTCCCACTTGAAATTGCTAAAGTTCCCAAAAAGGAAAGCATTAATCGTGCGAAAGAATTAATCAAACTTGTAGGTCTTGAAGGAAGAGAAAATGCTTATCCTTCTGAACTTAGTGGAGGTCAAAAGCAACGTGTCGGAATTGCAAGAGCACTTGCTAATAACCCAGATGTTCTTTTATGTGATGAAGCAACTTCTGCATTAGATCCAGAAACAACGGATTCAATTTTAGCTTTACTGACAAATATTAATAGACAGCTTGGTATTACGATCATCCTAATTACTCATGAAATGCATGTTATTCAAAAAATTTGCCAACGAGTAGCTGTTATGGAAAACGGAAATGTAGTAGAAGAAGGCCATGTTGTTGATGTATTTACTCGTCCTAAACAAGCAATTACAAAGAAATTTGTGACGCAAATCAAAGGCAATGATGAAGAATTAGACAATGAAGTAATTTCTAGCGGAGATGGGAAGGATAATACTTACAAGCTAACCTTTAAAAATGGTCAAGCAGATCAGCCGCACATTTCTGAAGTAGTTAAGCACTTTGATATTGAGATTAACATTTTGCAAGGAAAAATTGTTCAAACTGCTGAAGGCTCTTATGGGACAATGAAGATTCAACTTGTTGGAGACATAAATAACATCAAAGAGGCAATCGCTTATTTAGAATCAAAACAAGTTGAAGTGGAGGTAGCATAAGATGACACAACTTTTTCCGAATGTTGATTGGGATGCAATGCTTTTAGCTTCTCAAGAAACATTATTCATGACAGTAATAGCTGCGCTTGCAACGTTCATTTTTGGACTAATAATAGGTTTATTCTTATTTTTAACTAGTAAAGATCAGCTTCTTGAAAATAAATTTTTTAATACAATCCTAGCAGCGTTTGTAAATATTTTTCGTTCTATACCGTTTATCATTTTAATTATTTTATTAATTCCATTTACGATCTTTATACTTGGCTCTATGCTTGGAGCAAAAGCAGCATTACCTGCATTAATTATTGGTGCTGCACCATTCTATGCAAGGATGGTCGAAATCGGATTACGTGAAATTGATAAAGGTGTTATCGAAGCTGCAAGAGCAATGGGAGCTAGCACATTTACAATCATCGTAAAAGTATTAATACCAGAAGCATTACCAGCAATTATTTCAGGTTTAACTGTTACTACAATTGCAATTGTTGGTTATACAGCAATGGCTGGTGTAGTAGGTGGTGGTGGACTTGGTAACTTAGCATTTATGGAAGGATACCAACGTTCTAATAACCAAGTAACTCTTGTTGCGACAGTAATTATTTTATTAATCGTATTCATTCTTCAATTTATTGGTGATCTAGTAACAACAAAAATAGATAAAAGAGCTTAATCATATAAGGGAGGAACTGACAATGAAATTTAAAAAAATCGTAGGAATTTTAGGAGCAGGTGTTTTAGCATTATCTTTAGCAGCATGTAATAAAAGTGGAGAAGATAAAAATAAAGAATTAGTTGTTGGTGCATCAAATGTACCTCACGCAGTAATTTTAGAACAAGCTAAACCAATCCTTAAAAAAGAAGGAATTAACTTAAAAATTGTTAAATTCCAAGATTATGTATTACCAAATAAAGCATTAGCTTCAAAAGAATTAGATGCAAACTATTTCCAACACATTCCATATTTAGAGTCTCAAATGAAAGAAAATGGCTATAAATTTGAAAACGCTGGTGGAATCCACATCGAGCCAATCGGAGTTTACTCTAAAAAATATAAGAGCTTAGATGATCTACCAAATGGTGCTAAAATTATCATGAGTAGCTCAGTAGCTGACCATGGTCGTATGTTAAGCTTATTACAACATGAAGGATTAATTAAACTTAAAGCTGGAGTAGATCCAACTACTGCTCAAATTAAAGACATTGCTGAGAATCCAAAAAACTTAAAATTCCAAGCTGATGTAGACGCTGGAATGCTTCCAAAAGTTTATCAAAACAATGAAGGCGATGCAGTTTTAATTAACACAAACTACGCGATTGATGCTGGATTAAACCCAATGAAAGATGCTATTGCCTTAGAAGGTAAAGAATCTCCATACGTAAACATTATCGCTGTTCGTAAAGGTGATAAAGATAAAAAAGAAATTAAAGAGCTTGTAAAAGTATTACACTCTAAAGAAATTCAAGATTTCATCATTAAAAAATATAAAGGTGCTGTAGTACCTGTAAGTCAATAATAAAAAAGAGAGGATGTCCCAAGTGTTTTATGGGAATCCTCTTCTTTTATATGTAAAAAAGATGCTTAAAAAAGGGATGCACATAAGTCAGTTAATCTAACTTATGAAACAGCCCTTTTCACTTTTAATTCTTCACAAGAATTTGATTAACAGGTGAGATTGGTAGTCGTTCAGCCATAACCTCAATAATATTTTTAGCTGCTATTTCTGACATGGCTTCACGAGTTTCATATGTTGCATTCCCAATATGAGGTGTTAATACAACGTTTGTAAGTGATTTTAGTTCTTCTGTTATTCTTGGTTCGAATTCAAATACATCTAGAGCCGCACCCGCAATAACACCATTCTTTAATGCATCTACTAATTCCTGTTCGTTCGCTAAAGGACCTCTAGCTGCATTGATAAAAAACGCAGTATCTTTCATCTTGTAAAACTCTTCTTTTCCAAATAAATGGTGTAGCTCGGGTTTGTAAGGGCAATGAAGGGTAATATAGTCTGAAGTCTGTAAAAATTCATCCATTGATACGTAAGTGGCATTTAATTCTTTTTCAAGTTCATTACTTACTCTTCTTGGTTGATGATAAATAATATTCATATTAAACGCCCTAGCTCGTTTAGCCACTGCTTGTCCGATATTTCCAAAACCAAAAATACCTAAAGTTTTTCCAGATACTTCTGTTCCTCTAAAGAATAATGGAGCCCACCCTCCAAATCCTTTTGTACGGCAAAGTTCGTCTCCTTCGACTATTCTTCTGGAAACAGCTAAGAGAATTCCAAAAGTTAACTCAGCAGTTGCGTCTGTAGAAACAAGTGGAGTATTTGTAACATGAATTCCCTTACTAGTTGCATAATCTACATCGATATTATTAAATCCTGCTCCGTAATTAGCAATAATTTTTACATTTTTAGCAGCATCAATTACTCTTTTTGTGATTGGAGTGGATAGTAAACTTAAAATTGCATCTACCCCACCAACAAGTTCACACAATTCATCTTCTGTAATTAATTGCTCATTTTCATAAACAATGACATGATGATCTTTTAATAATTGCTCAGCTTTTTCTGGGACTTTTCCCGCTACTAAGATATGTGCCAAATTAGAAACCTTCTTTCAACAGTTTAATAATGAATGTTAACCTATTTATTATAAATGAAGTTATAAGTTTTTGTTTATTTTAGTATTTGGCAGTTTAAAGAATATATTTATTTTAAAGTCTGTCAGCAACATAAAAAGCAGACACTAGTCTGCTTCAGAGTGTTGAAATATATTGTAGTCAATATTGAAAAATACTAACATTAAATTAATTTCTATGAAAAAATAGTCTTTTTATTCTTGTTTTATCTATCATTTTATTGATAAACAAGTGATTTTGCCTGATATATAAATGTTTTAACTAACTTACAAAAATTAAAATATCTTCTTTTTTGACGATCAATATTTGTAAAGATGTGTAAGTCGTTATCTTAAGTTAAAATTTGATTAATAAAGGGTAATTCATTCGTCCAATTGACTAGTCTATTGTTTTTTAGATTATTATTTTTTATCTAGAGCTCGATTGGAACGAAAGGGTGCTCGACTCCTATGGGATTAGCGGGAAGGCTGAGACCTTAGCAGGCGGCGCCGAGGAGGCTCAAGAATCTCGCCCCATGGAAAGCGAGCACCCTGTAGTGGAAATCAATATGATACAACTTACTTATCAATGATTAATCCAACAATTTTTTGACAAATTCTTTTTTCATTAATATCTATGATTTAAACTTGCGGTAGGGGGAGTAGGGTTTACTGAATAAAACTTATTTAAAGATTGATCTACATATACCCAGCCCTTCCAGCCTAAGTGAATTGTATCTTTTAGGAAAAACTCATCGTATTCATGTGAAGAAAAATCAGCTACTTGGAATCCAGAATCTTCAATTTGTTTTTTTACTTTTTTGTAATATACTTCTCTACCTTCTTTAGGGAATCCAGCGTAATCATACCATGGTCCATTTACTGGAACGGAAATAAACAACGCTTTTGTGTGCTCTTTTTTTAATAATGCTAATACCATTTGAAGGTCATCATATTCTGGCGATACACCATAGTTACTATTTCGTTTATAATTTTTTAATGCGAGAAGACGGTTTTGAATGTGCTTTTTATAGTATTTATTAATAATACCAAAATGGTTTGAAGTTGATTCACGTTGGCCTATTTTATCGGCAACTTGAGCTACTCGATCCCAGGATAAATCTTCATATTTTGATTTTTTTAATCGGAAGTTTTTATCTGGATCCATTATAACGGTCTCAAAAAGATCTTTCTTCTCAAGTATCTTTAAATATGTGTAAGCTAACGGTTTTTCAGCCATAGCTTCGAACTTAACTTTTTTGCTATTTGAAATAAAAGCATTTAATTGGGTTACTAATAAAGAGTCTTTTTTGATAATTGATAGCGTTAAAAGTCTCTTTGCAATTTGTCTTTTTACTGAAATATCAATTGTATTATTAAAAACAAATGAATAAGTTTGAAGCGCAGAATAATTTGGTGAAAAATGAGTATCGTCAATTCCATGTGGAATAAACCACTGTGGAGATAACACAAACACAATTTTTCTATTTTTTATACCATCACCTAAAGATGCTAAATCAAGAAAATGAACGAGACTTTGTGATCCCCCTCGACCAATTAGATAGGGAGTAAATTCATTTTTTTCTCCCATAAAAAACCTAGAAGGATGGAAGGGGTCTCTTCTAGCGAGTTCTGAAGACCCAAAAATTGGTAGAAATTTTGGGTCTTTTAACATTTTATTTTGAAGTAAAGTCCCTTGAAATGTATCAGGATTTAAAGATGCTGCTGTATTATTTAATCGTTCTTTTGTAACAAATAGTTCATAAAAAGAATTTGGAAGATACAAAGCTAATAAAAAAATGAAAATAGCTGTTATCATCCCAAAAAATTGAACTTGTTTCATTTTCTAGCCTCTAAAATCGAAATGATTTTATTTGGCGTAGCCCACTCCTCGCGATCGAAGTCAGAAATCGTCACGTTGATACCGATTTGTTCTTCGATTTCAACTAATAAGCTAACTGTACCAAATGAATCTAATAATCCTTCTTCAAAAATTAGAATATCTGGGTTTTCAATCACTTCGTCTGTATTACATAAATCTACTAAAATTTTTAAAACTTCTTCTCTTAAATTTACCATTATACTAATGCTCCTTTAGTTAACTAGATGTCCTGAAAATATTAAAAATCCGAAACAAATAAAATGGAATGTAATAATAACCGCTAATACATGTGTTAGTTTATTATTTTTCCAAATCTTTTTTTTCTTATTGAATTGTTCAAACCAGTCAAAACTACACATCAATATAGCTTGGTATAAACCATAAAGTAGGTAATTTATTTGGATCCCGTGCCATGCACCCATTAGTAAAAATAAAGTAGTGTAACCTATATATGAAATATTCCTTCTATTTTTAATCATTTTTTTCTTAGTCAATAAGAATACGATTCTCATATATACATAGTCGCGAAACCAAAATGATAAGCTCATATGCCAGCGATTCCAAAAGTCTTTTATATTCCGACTAATGAATGGCATATTAAAGTTTTCAGGTGTTTTAATGCCTACTAAATAACTAACGCCGATTGCAAATGCACTATAACCAGCAAAATCAAAAAATAAGTACAGACTATATGCATACATATACGTTAGATTTGAAACAAATGTATGCCCTAATACAAACTGTGTTTCAAGTATATGAACGTTAATTAAATAACCAATTATATATTTATAGAGAAAACCAATAAAAATTTTATGAACACCAATTTGAAAATACTCCTTGTATTCACTAGCTGTTAGCTTTTTTTGACAATCCTGTTGAAATCTCCTAAAACGATCAATTGGTCCAGAAGAGATCGTTGGAAAAAATAATAAAAACTTCAAGAAATCAACAATCTTTATTTCCTTTATACTGTGGTCGCGAATTTCAATAATGATTTGTGTTGCTTTAAAAGTTAAATAGGAAATTCCTAAAAAGCCTACAAGTGTAGTACTTTCAAAAATCGGTGAAACTTTAACAATCATTAAAGGTAAAATTGATAGAAAAACACTTAAGTAATAAACAGCTGAATGGTTCGCATTCTTCCGATAAACACTATAACCTTTTATTAAAATTACTACCCAAATTATATAAACAACTAGATAGAAGGTTTGTATTTTAGAAGAGGAAAAGACTAATAATAAAAACACAAAAGAAAGAAATGTTGTGTAGTTAGTTGATCTTTTACCTAAAAACCCTAATATGACTGCTGGGATTAATAGAACAAATAAAATACCGAAAAACGTAAAACTACTGTATGGAATCATTGGTAAGCTTGCTCCAATAATTTTTTTCGATCAACTTTACCATTCGTTGTCATTGGTAAACTTTGCATGAAACTAAATTTTCTTGGAATCATATAAGTCGGCATATATTTATTTAATTCTTGTTTTAAAAAACGTGTTAAATGATATTCCTTTTCGAAATCGTGTTCTTTAACGACTACTAAGCAATGTAAATCTATACACTTACCATCCTTCATCTCTGGTAATATAACTGCAGAATGGACTAATGGTAATCTTCTAATGTTATTTTCAATGTCCTCAATTTCAATCCGATACCCGTGTAGCTTTACTTGAAAATCGATCCTACCTTTATAGAACAATAGCCCATGATCAAAGTAACCAGAATCACCTGTTTTATAAGCGCGCGTGCCATTTATTTGATAGTAGGCTGCATCAGTTTTTAATTGATTATTAAGATACCCTTTACCAACGCTTGGACCAGCTATAATAATTTCCCCTGTTTCACCATCTGGAAGTGGGTTCCCCAATTCATCCATAATGTAAATGATTGTATCGGCTTTTGGAGTTCCAATCGGTAATGGGGAATATTGGTTTATGACTTCCTCGGTAATCCGGACGAATGTTACAGCAACTGTTCCTTCAGTTGGACCGTAAGTATTATAAATCTCTGCATTAGGAAATCTAGATAAAAGCTGTTTAGCACTATTATTCGATAGTACTTCACCACAGAAAAGAAAAGTCTTTAAGTTTCGTAGTAAGTATTCGCTGAAATTCGGATTCATCATACACATCTCTAGAAATGATGGTGTAGAAGTCCAAATCTCAATATCACTTTTCATTAAATAATCGAATAATGCTTTTGGTCGCTCAATCAAAGATTTTTCAACAGCAATAAGTGTGCCACCCGATAATAACGATGGATATAAATCCATTACTGATAAATCAAAAGAGAATGGAGCTTGGTTCAAAAAGCGTTGACCATTGTGTATATTAAAATCCTTCAATATCCAATCGGTAAAACTACGTAAGTTTTTTTCTGTAATTTGTACACCTTTTGGATCTCCGGTACTGCCCGAAGTATAGATAATATAAAATGTTTCATCGTCTTTAACATTGAAATCAGTTAAAGATTTGACTAGATTTGTAGAATCAATAATCTCCTGTAGTTCTTGAAAATTTATGATTTTAATGGATTCAAACTCTAAAGTAATTTCTTTTGGTGTAATTAGTAAAGTTGCTCCAGAATTAGTAATCATCTTTTTGAGTCTTTCTAAAGGGATAGACTCATCAACGGGAATATAGGCACAACCTGCCTTTACACTTCCTAAGAAAATGGAAATCATTTCTGTCTGCATATGACCATACACAATAATAGGCTTATTCGTAAAATTATTTTTAATCATCCAGCTAGCAATCGCATCTGATTGTTGTTTTAAAGTTTTATATGTTAACGAATAATCACTATTTTGAAATGCGATAGTGTCTGGGGTGTTAATTGCCCAATAATCTATTTGTTCAATAATTGATTTCATCAGTTCACGTCCTAAAAATCGTTATATATAAAGGTCCCTGTAAATGAATCTTTAAATCCATATAAGTAGAGTAGTGCAAGTAAAATTGATAAGTAAAACGCAGTATAAAATAAAAATCTTAAAGTCTTTGAACGGAAAATATGGATTTTACCCATTTGTTTTCACCTTTCTTAATTTTTAGCTAGACGTATTATAACACCGAAAAAAAGATGAAAAATTAACCAAACACCTTTTAAAATTACAGACAGATAATAAATTATTAAAGGTTTAGTAAATTTTTTCTAATTCAAATCTAAAGATTAATGGACAAGATTGCTAATACAATTAGGATAAGTAAATGAAGTGTACTTTTGTTCTTAGTTCCTATATAAAAGGTTTAGCTAGTAGAACTTTAAGATAGTAGGTGATTGGAACTTAAATAATGAACAGTAAAATAAGGGGTAAGGTAAAGATATTGGAGAGTAGGGAATTAGGAAAATCCTTTTGGCCTATGGGAGAATGGTGAATGATGAAAAAAATTTATTTGTTATTGATACCTAGTTTCTTAACTGTTTTAATAATGTCTCCTTTTTGTAGTTTTATTAGGAATAAAAGCTCTTCGAAAGTGACAGTTTCGAATCACTTTAATATGAATATTAAATATCAAAATAAGAATGCTAGAGAGATTGATCGCTATTTACAGCAAATTCATTTTAACGGAGTTGTTCTTGTAAGGAAGAATGAAGAAAATATTCTTAATAAAGGATACGGTTATCGAGATATCTCAAATCAGTTACCAAACACACCAAATACGTATTATCCAATTGGCTCAATTTCTAAATTTTTTGTTTCCACATCGTTAATGCAATTAAACGAAGAAGGCAAAATATCGTTTAACGATCTGATTTCAAAATATATACCGGAATTTCCAAATGGATCAAAATTAACATTATTTCATTTAATTTCACATACTTCAGGGATTAAGAGACAAAAAGAGTTATTTAATCCAATTTCATCAACTGATCTAATAAAGAAAATAGTTAAATCAAATGCTCACTATAAGCCGTTAGACAAATGGGAGTACAATGACACGAATTATATTTTACTTGCTTACGTTATTGAAAAAGTAACTGGAATTTCCTATGGAGAATATATAAAAACACATATTTTCGATAAAGCGAATATGACTGAAATTGGACAAGGTAATGATTTTTATAAAAAAAAGAATCATGCATTAGGTTATTTATTAATTCAATCCAAAAATGAACCGAAACAATTAAGAATACCAAATTTTAACTATTTATTAGGCTGCGGAGATATTTATTCAACTGTTTCAGGAATACAAAAAATGGACGAGGCACTTATTTCAAATAAACTTATTTTGGGGAAAAGCTTTACTCAATTTATTAAGCCATATCAAAATCATTATGCATATGGAATTTATAATAAAGGAAAGTATTTATACAATCGTGGGGTAGTACCAGGAATTAATTGTATGAATGTCTTCGATCCAGTTTCAAAAACATATGTAATTGTGTTTTCTAATAGTCAAAAGGTGAAACCAAACACTTTTGACATAGCAATGAACTTATTTAAAATAGTTAACAAATTGAGTTGAGAACAGTTTATTGTTTGATTGTTAGAAACTAGACTCTTATAAAATATTTCATAAATAATTTAAAAGATACTCATACTATTTTTTATAAAGAAAATAGGAGGAGTCTAGTGAAAAAGTTTCTATTTTATTTCTTATTAATCATAATGACTAGCAGTATTAATTTGGGGTCTATTAAATTTGTTAATGCGGAAACTAAAGCTCAAATCAATGAAAACTCATTAACGAGACATATTAAAATTACTGAACAAAAACTAAATGATGCACCGATTAAGTATCCACAAATAAGTGGAGCATCTAATTCAACTGCACAACAAAAGATCAATAGTATCTTAAAACAAGGTGCTGATTTAGCGAATAGTAATCGTTTGAAGCTATTAGAAGACGAGAAGGAAGCTAAGTCAAAATGGGATGCTAGCCAAGGGCCGTGGAGACCTTATGAATATGTTTTTACTTATAAAGTACTCTACAATAATCTTGATAAATTAAGTGTTATTTATAATGAATATTCATATACAGGTGGAGCACATGGGATGACAATGGGAACTACATTTAATTTTGACGTGAAAACAGGTGAAGTAGTTCCACTATCTAAGTTAATAAACGAAAATACAAAATCCGTACAAGAATATGCTTATCAGCAATTACAAAAGAAATATAAAGGATATGTATTAATAAAATCTCCTAACGAGATTGACCTAAGTGACAAAAATCGATTATGGGCATTTGACCATGCGGGAATTAAATTAATTTTTAAAGAATATGAAGTAGCTGCATATGCTGCTGGCATGCCTGAGGTCTTTATACCTGTTCAGGTCTATCAATAATTCATTCGTTTTTCTTATGTTTAAATTCATACTTGAGCAAATATTTGAAAGATGAATAAATTCCTTTTACAAAAGCAGATAGAACCTACAATAAATAAAAGGTGCTAGGAGTGTAGAGAAACCCCTAAAAATTTCTCTACACTCTTTTTTATGTCCAATTGATCTATTCATATTGATAAAATCTAATGTTTTTCTAAAAAAATAATACAACTATACTGTACGTGCTAGATGCATTGTGATCTTTTTGTATTTATTGAACTACAGCTGTTTGAAGAAGATTTTTTTTAGGAATTAATTCCTAAAGGCATACAATTTTAACTTCATTTTGGTGTTCTATCGAATTCGTTAACATCAGATTACCTCAGCTATTTAATGATTTAAAAATATCAAGAGATCTAATCGTTTGAAATGTGATATTAAAGTAGTCAATTTTTTAATAGATTGTTGGTTTAATAAAATTTAACAGTAATCTTTCGGTAATGATTGGAACGTAAGGTGCGAGACTCCTGTGGGAAAAGAGGGAAGGGTGAGACCCCGCAGGCGCGCCGAGGAGGCTCACCTCTCTCCCCACGGAAAGGGAGCATCCTGAAGTGGAAATCGACGTAGTACTTATTTTAGTAGAACAATGTTTACGGAAATAGACAAAATAAAAAGCTGTCGACTTTTTCGACAGCATTAGAACCTTCATTTTATAAAAGGTTCTTTTTCTTTATTTATTTGATAATTTGATAAATGAAATAAAGCATTTTCGTAAATAATGGTAGAGTCTGCATGAAAACATTCATTTGTTTTAACAATATAAGAATAAGTTGAACAACTATATAAATATTGAATAATCTAAAAGTGAGTATGTACGATTAATAAAGTGTGAGCTAAAGGCCGCTAAGAACTAAAAGCAAAGAAGTTTACTAAAACAATTTAATCTTCAATCTGTTCTTTTAATAATAAAGCATAAAGATCTTCAACTCGTTCGGACATAAATCTTTGTGAGTCCTCAACTCCCTTATTGTAAAACATAGGTCCAAGTTTTTGTGATATAAAGTCTAATAGCAACATTGCACTTAATTCACTTAATTCTTCGTCTTTTTCCTGTAAGAAATACGTTTGTAGTTGATTAATCGCAAATTTTTGTTGATCTGGTGAAAGCTTAGTTGTTTTAGACATTAAATTCGCCTCTTTTTTAGTTGTGATATTAGATTTTTAATTTCCTATATATATAGTATCTCTATTTATTCTTTTTTTGCGAAAAAAAGTTACACGTAATAAAACTTTTTTGGTAAAATAGTGCACGGCTTGAAAATACTTTTTAATTGCTTTAAGATTAGAATGAGAATAAAATGAGAATGAACTTAAAATAGCCATTTTCTATTTTATAGAATTTTTATGTAATATTATGGAGGGTGTAAAATGGGAGCTTCTACATTAAAAATAAAAGACCTTCAAGTAGCAATTGAAGGAAAGCAAATTTTAAAAGGTGTAAACCTTGAAGTAAAAGGTGGAGAAATTCACGCAATCATGGGACCAAATGGTACAGGTAAATCAACTTTATCTTCTGCTATTATGGGTCATCCAAAATATGAAGTAATCGGTGGTAGCATCGAGCTAGATGGCAACGATGTTTTAGAAATGGAAGTTGATGAGCGCGCTCAAGCTGGTCTTTTCCTTGCTATGCAATACCCAAGTGAAATTAGCGGTGTAACAAACGCAGATTTCTTACGTTCTGCGATGAATGCACGTCGCGAAGAAGGCGATGAAATTTCATTAATGAAATTTATCCGTACATTAGATAAAAACATGGAATTCTTAGAAATGGATCCAGAAATGGCTCAACGTTACTTAAATGAAGGCTTCTCAGGTGGAGAGAAAAAACGTAATGAGATTCTTCAAATGATGATGATCCAACCTAAAATTGCTATTCTTGACGAAATTGACTCAGGTTTAGATATCGATGCATTAAAAGTAGTTTCTAAAGGTGTTAACGAAATGCGTGGAGAAGAGTTTGGTTGCTTAATCATCACTCACTACCAACGTTTATTAAACTACATTACTCCTGACTTCGTTCACGTAATGATGCAAGGTCGTATTGTAAAATCAGGTGGTCCTGAATTAGCTGCACGTTTAGAAGCTGAAGGATATGACTGGATTAAACAAGAGTTAGGTATCGAAGACGAGACTGTTGGGCAAGAAGCTTAATCGGATAGGAGGGATTCTCATGACAACTGGTACTACAATTCCATTTAGTCAAGAAACAGTTAAGCAGCTTTCTGCACTGCTAAATGAACCTGCATATTTCACAGAGTTCCGTTTAAATGCACTAGCAAAAGCTGAATCACTTTCTCTTCCAAAGCCAGATAAAACAAATATCTCTAAATGGGATTTCTTTGGAAAAGAATTTAATGTTACAGCTGGAAATGTTCCTACAAAAGATCAATTACCAGAGTCAGTAACATCTTTAATGAATGAAGACACTGATCAATCAGTTTATGTACAATATAATGGTTCTGCTGTATACCACTCTCTTTCTTCTGAAGCAAAAGAAAAAGGTGTAGTATTCGTAGATTTACACACGGCGATTAAAGATCACGAAGATCTTGTGAAAAAATATTTTATGACAGAGGCTGTAAAAGTCGATGAAAATAAATTAATCGCATTACATGCAGCATTAGTAAATGGTGGAGCTTTCTTATACATTCCTAAAAATGTTGTGTTAGAGAAACCAATCCAATCTATTTTTGTTGTAGATGGTGAAAACGTACCTGCATATAACCACGTTCTTGTTGTTGCAGATGCATTCAGTGAAGTTACTTATGTTGAAAACTATATTTCTACATCTGCTGATTTAGATGCGGCTGTTGTTAACGTTATTACTGAAGTAATTACATTAGATAATGCAAAAGTTCGTTATGGTGCTGTTGATACTTTAGCAAAAGGTGTTACTGCTTATGTTGTTCGTCGTGGTCACGCTGGTCGCGATAGCAAAATCGAGTGGGCACTTGGACTTATGAACGATGGAAACTCAGTTTTCGAAAATGTTACAAACCTAGTTGGTGACGGTTCGTTCGGTGACATGAAAATGGTTACTGTAGGCCGTGGTGAGCAAACGCAAAACTTTACAACAAATATTACTCACTTTGGAAAAGGATCTGAAGGTTGGATCTTAAAACATGGTGTATCAATTGATTCTGCTACTTCAATCTTTAATGGTATTGGTAAAATTGAACACGGCGCTTCTAAGTCTAATGCACAACAAACTTCACGTGTATTAATGCTTAGTGAAAAAGCTCGTGGAGATGCGAACCCAATTCTATTAATTGATGAAAATGATGTAATGGCAGGTCACGCTGCTTCTGTTGGTAAAGTAGATCCAACTCAACTGTACTACTTAATGAGTCGCGGTATTCCGAAGAAAGAAGCAGAGCGCTTAGTTATTCACGGATTCTTAGCACCTGTAGTTTCGGAACTACCAATTGAAGAAGTTAAAAAAATGCTTGTAGATGTAATTGAGAGGAAGGTTAAGTAATGGATGTTAAAGCAATCCGTGAAGCCTTTCCGATATTAAATCAAGAAGTAAATGGACATCCTTTAGTATATCTGGATAGTGCTGCAACTTCACAAAAACCTGTTCAAGTAATAGAAGCTGTTGCTAACTACTATAAAGAATATAATTCTAATGTTCATAGAGGTGTACACACTCTAGGAACAAAAGCTACTGATGCATACGAGGGAGCTCGTGATAAAGTACGTAAATTTATTAATGCATCATCAATTGAAGAGATTATTTTTACTAGAGGTACAACTACTGCAATTAATACAGTTGCTGCTAGTTACGGAAGAACGAACTTAAAAGCTGGAGATGAAATTGTGATTTCTTATATGGAACATCACAGTAACATCATTCCTTGGCAACAGGTTGCTAAAGCTACTGGCGCAACATTAAAATATATACCATTAGAAGAAGATGGTTCAATCAGCGTTGAGCAAGCAAAAGCTACAATTAACTCAAATACAAAAATAGTTGCGATTATGTACGTTTCAAATGTACTTGGTTCAATTAACCCTGTTAAAGAGATTGCAGCAATTGCTCATCAAAATGGAGCAATCATGCTTGTTGATGGTGCACAAAGTACTCCACATATGAAGGTCGACGTTCAAGACTTGGATTGCGATTTTTACGCATTTTCTGGTCATAAAATGTGTGCTCCTACTGGTATTGGTGTACTTTATGGTAAAAAACATCTTCTTGAAAACATGGAACCTATTGAATTTGGTGGGGAAATGATTGATTTCGTTGACTTACAAGATTCTACTTGGAAAGAACTGCCATGGAAATTTGAAGGTGGTACTCCAATCATTGCTGGTGCAGTTGGTTTAGGCGCTGCTATTGATTTCTTAACTGAAATCGGTATGGATAATATCGAAAAGCATGAACATGAGATTGCGAATTATGCACTTGAACAGTTATCTACTGTAAAAGGAGTAACAATCTATGGTCCTAAGCATCGTGCAGGGCTAGTAACGTTTAATGTGGAAGATGTTCATCCACATGATGTTGCAACTGTACTAGATGTAGAAGGAATTGCTGTTCGAGCTGGCCATCATTGTGCTCAGCCATTAATGAGATGGTTAAAGGTATCTGCTACTGCTCGTGCAAGTTTTTATCTGTATAATACAAAAGAAGATGTAGATGCTTTTGTAAGAGGATTAGTTAAAACGAAGGAGTATTTCAGCGATGTCTATTAATCGAAACATTGATCTAGATGCATTATATCGTCGCGTGATTATGGACCATTATAAAAACCCTCGTAACAAAGGGGTAGGGGCAATATCAGAAAACGATGTAACAATAAACATGAATAACCCTACTTGTGGTGATCGCATTGAACTCCGTTTAAAGGTTGATGATGGAATTGTATCAGATGCTCGTTTTGACGGTGAAGGATGTTCAATTTCAATGGCGTCAGCTTCAATGATGACTCACGCAATTAAAGGTAAAAAAATAGAGGAAGCCCTACAGCTTGCTCAAATATTTTCAGATATGATGCTTGGAAAAGAATATGATGAATCAATCGATTTAGATGATATTGAAGCACTTCAAGGTGTTTCAAAGTTTCCAGCACGAATTAAATGTGCAACACTTGCATGGAAAGCGATGGAGAAGGGGTTAAAATCAGAATAACTTCTGAGCTTTAATCCTCCTCTTCTATTAGAAGGGAGCAAGAATAATGTCTACTAATTTGCCAGATATTAGTGATTATAAATATGGTTTTCATGATCGTGACGTATCGATTTTCCGTTCTGAACGTGGATTAACAAAAGAAATCGTTGAAGAAATTTCACGCATGAAAAATGAACCACAATGGATGTTAGATTTCCGTTTAAAATCTTTACAACATTTTTATGATATGCCAATGCCTCAATGGGGTGGAGACATGTCTGATTTACGCTTTGATGAAATTACTTATTATGTAAAGCCATCAGAGAAAACAGAAAAGTCTTGGGATGAAGTACCTGAAGAAATCAAAAATACTTTTGATAAATTAGGTATTCCTGAAGCTGAACAAAAGTATTTAGCGGGTGTTTCTGCTCAGTACGAATCTGAAGTAGTTTATCATAGTATGAAGCAAGACTTAACGGACCTTGGAATTCTGTTTACTGATACAGATACTGCATTACGTGAACACGAAGACATCTTCAAAGAACACTTTGGTAAAGTAATTCCACCAACAGATAACAAATTCTCTGCATTAAACTCTGCAGTTTGGTCTGGTGGATCATTCATTTACGTGCCAAAAGGTGTTAAAGTTGACACGCCACTTCAAGCGTATTTCCGTATTAACTCTGAAAATATGGGTCAATTTGAACGTACATTAATCATCGCTGACGAAGGTGCACATGTACATTACGTTGAAGGATGTACAGCTCCTGTATATACAACAAACTCACTTCACTCTGCAGTAGTAGAAATCATCATTAAGAAGGATGCATACTGCCGATATACAACAATTCAGAACTGGGCGAATAACGTATTCAACCTAGTTACGAAACGTGCCGTTTGTGAAGCGAACGCAACAATGGAATGGATCGATGGAAACATTGGTTCAAAATTAACAATGAAATACCCAGCAGTTATCCTTAAAGGTGAAGGTGCTCGTGGCCTTACACTTTCTATTGCAATTGCTGGTAAAGGACAACACCAAGATGCTGGTGCTAAAATGATTCACTTAGCTCCAAATACTTCTTCTACAATTGTTTCGAAATCTATTTCTAAACATGGTGGTAAAGTAACGTACCGTGGTATCGTACACTTCGGTCGTAAAGCAACTGGATCACGCTCAAATATCGAGTGTGATACGTTAATTATGGATAATGCATCAACTTCTGATACAATTCCATACAACGAAATTTTAAATGACAATATTTCTCTTGAGCATGAAGCGAAAGTTTCAAAAGTATCTGAAGAGCAATTATTCTACTTAATGAGCCGTGGTATTTCTGAGCAAGAAGCTACAGAAATGATCGTAATGGGCTTCATTGAGCCATTTACAAAAGAATTACCAATGGAATACGCAGTTGAAATGAACCGTCTGATTAAATTCGAGATGGAAGGTTCAATTGGTTAAAACTCTACAAATGTTGTTGAACAAACATTTGAGGCGTTTTAAGGGCTCTCAACCAATTTGGTTGGGGGTCTTTTTTTATACAAAACTTGAATTTGTCTACATAGCATAGCACAAGAAGATATGTATACGCATAATCTTTATAGAAATCCTTAATTCCCTATTAACTAGGTTCTGGAAAGGAAACTTAATATGAATAATAGAAACAATAGCTCCATTTACATTATTTCAGGTCCATATGGTGTAGGTAAATCGACAGTTACAAAGGCACTTGCCCAGGAGTTAGAAAATGCTGCAGTAATAGAAGGTGACTTAATCAAATTAATGTTCGGAGGAAAAAAACTACCTCCGTGGGAAGAAATGTTAGCTATTATATGGAAAAATATTCTCTCATTAACAAAGAACTTTCTTGAAAATAACATTAATGTAATTATCGATTATGTTGTTGAAAGTGAGTTAGAGTGGTTAGATAAGCACTTATCGGATTTAAATGTAAAAATTCATTATGTGGTATTACGGGCAGATGATGATATGATTATTAGTCGATTAAATCAAAGGGGGGATGATTATTTAATAGAAGGATCTTTATATTTAAAAAACAAACTTGAAAACTTTTTGCCAAACAAAAAATATCTCTATGATACAACAAATAAACAGCCCGTTGAAATTATTCATGATTTAAAAAAGCGCTTTGATCAATTTTGTCTATAACTTTGACTACACTAACATTGTTTGTCAGTTTACCCTAGCCCTCTCCTGTACTTCTTAAATACTTTTTCCCGTTTCAAGTAAGTCTCATTTTAACTTTCCTTTCTAAAATGCGTTTTTGAATGTTGGATACGCCTAAACAATTCTGAAAATTAAGAATATGTTATTAAGAAATTGACATAGCAACTAATAGATGTTTATTCAAGAAGCAGAATGTCAGGATAGGAGAGAAAAATGTGAAGGTCTTAATTTTAGCTGGAGGGTTTGGCACAAGAATAAGTGAAGAAACCCATTTAAAGCCGAAACCTATGATAGAGATTGGTGACAAACCCATTTTATGGCATATCATGAAGCTTTACTCTAGTTATGGTTATAACGACTTTATTATCTGTTTAGGGTATAAGAGCCATGTAATCAAGGAGTATTTTTTAAATTATTACCTATATAATTCTGATTTAACATTTGATTTTCAGAAGGGAAATGAATTTATTATTCACCAGAATTCGGTTGAACCTTGGAGGGTTACCTTGGTTGACACTGGCTTAAATACAATGACTGGTGGCCGAATTAAGAAAGTGCAGGATTATGTTGGTAATGAATCTTTTATGTTGACCTACGGTGACGGAGTAGGTGATGTAAATATTAAGGAATTAGTAGAATTCCATCACTTACATGGGAAGCTGGCTACATTAACAACTACACAGCCTCAAGGCAGGTTTGGAGTTTTATCCTTGTCCAATGATCAGAACGTAGAGAAGTTTCAAGAGAAAATACCAGAAAATGGCAGTTGGATAAATGCTGGCTTTTTTGTATTGCAGCCAGAAGTATTTAATTACCTGAACAACGGTGAACAAACCATATTTGAAAAGGAGCCCTTAGAAAACCTGGCTAAAGATGGTCAATTAATGGCATATAAACATAATAGTTTTTGGCATCCAATGGATACATAAGACATATTTACAAGAAATGTGGGAGTCCAATAAAGCTCCATGGAATATATGGGATAAAAATAATTAAGAACAACAGTTTTTAATGTATGCCTCTGTAATTAGTGCAATCGTTTTATTAAAAAGAGTGAATGTGGAGGTAGATAACTTGGATTTATATGAAAAACACAATATCTATCAGTCAGATCTTCAATATATATTTAATAATCTTGATCAGACAGAAATAGAAAAACTTAAGGATTCATCAATCCTCATAACGGGTTGCGCCGGATTCTTAGGCTATTATTTCATGTCATTTTTATCTAATTATTCAGCGCAACTTGGTATTAAAAAGATTATTGGAATTGACAATTTTAAACTAGGAAAACCCAAATGGATTACAGATTTAAGGAAATTAAATCCAAAGATTGAATTATACATTTTTGATATTACTGAGTTTTCATTATTTGATACTAATAAAATTAACGATGTTGATTTTATTATCCACATGGCTTCGATTGCCTCGCCAACCTTTTATAGAAAATATCCTCTTGAAACCTTAGATGCTAATGTATTTGGACTAAGAGCTTTGTTAGACTTTTATAAGGATAAAAGCATTAAAGGGTTTTTGTTTTTCTCCAGCAGTGAAGTTTATGGTGATCCATTTCCGAGTTACATTCCAACTTCCGAGGAGTATAGAGGAAATGTGGCAATGATAGGACCACGCGCATGCTATGATGAGGCAAAACGATTCGGAGAGACGCTATGTTACTTATACGCCGAAAAATTTGGTATGCCCATTTCAATTGTCAGACCATTTAATAATTATGGTCCCGGAATGAGACTTGATGATAAAAGGGTGCCTGCTGACTTTGCAAAAGCTATTATTGAGAATAAAAAACTGATTATGCACTCCGACGGAAAACCAACTCGAACATTTTGTTATGTTACAGATGCAATCACTGGTTATTTAAAGGCGCTACTATATGAACCATTTGACTACTTTAATATAGGAATAGATACACCTGAAATTTCAATTAAAGAATTAGCTCAGATTTATAAGGATGCAGGCTCAGCAATTTTTGGTTTTAATCAGTCTATAGAATTTAAAGAATCGGAAGAAAAGAGCTATCTAACACATAATCCATTAAGAAGATGTCCTGATATTTCAAAGGCAAGAAAATTTTTAAACTATTCACCAACAATATCAATTGTTGAAGGTATCGATCGCTTTCTAACCTTTTTGAAGGAAGAGGGTGAAATTCATTGATTACTGTAATTGGCCTTGGATTTGTTGGATTGACCACGGCTTTAGGATTTAGCGAGAAAGGGTATCATGTTTACGGTTTTGATATTGATCAAAAGAAGAAGGAGCAATTAAGAAATGGTAAGATTCCCTTTTATGAACCTAATCTTAATGAAAAATTAAATAAGCACTTTAATAAAGGTTTTACGATTACAGATGATTTACAGGAAGCTGTAATCAACAGTGAAGTTATCTTCCTTTGTGTGGGAACCCCGAGCAAAAAAGATGGTAGTGCGGATTTGGGATATATCTTCGAAGCTATTAAAAATGTAGCAGGCTATATAAAAAAGCCTGAGTTTAAAGTATTAGTGATCAAATCGACTATTCCTCCATCCACAACAAGTGAAAAGATTAAACCATATCTGGAAAATTTAGGTTTTAAGGTTGGAGTTGAAATTGGCCTAACCAATAATCCTGAATTTTTAAGAGAAGGATATGCTTGGGACGATTTTATGAATCCTGATCGTATTGTTGTTGGCCAGGAGGATGATAAAAGTGGACGGATACTCGAAACGATATACCAAATTTTTAATGCCCCGATTTACCAGGTTTCTTTAAATACTGCTGAATATATTAAGTATTTATCTAACACGATGCTGGCTACTCTTATCAGTTTCGCAAATGAACAGTCACTAATCGCTAGGTCTATCGGAAATATTGATATAAAAAGAGCCTTTCAGGTCTTACATCTTGATAGAAGGTGGAGTGGCGCACCAGCTAATATGTCATCTTATGTATTCCCGGGTTGTGGATTTGGCGGCTACTGCCTTCCTAAAGATACGATGGCTTTAGTTAGTCAGTCCTTAAAGAATTCTTACACACCAGAACTATTAACAAGTACCCTAAAAGTAAATGAAGCCATTAAAGAATTTGTTGTCATTGATATAGAAAGAAAAGTTGAAAAGAATGAAAATATAGGAATCCTCGGGTTAGCATTTAAGCCAAATTCAAATGACATTAGGGATACACCGGCAAAAGCTATAATTCAAGGTTTACTTCAAAAAGGATACACAAATATCATCGCCTATGATCCTATGGCAAACGAAGAGTTTAAAGAGGCAAATGGCTTTCCTATTCAATATTCTCCTAACTTATCATCACTGCTTTCAATGGTTGATCATGTTGTAATTTTAACAGCTTGGGATGAATTTACTAAAAATGAAGAGTCGATAAAGAAAAAGAACGTTTTCGATTACCGTTATATTTACCACTAGTTAACAATTAAAGGGATACCTAAGCTGCAGACTAAAATTTAAACTTGAAAGGAGTTTGAACAGTTGAAACATTATTACTGCTCAACGTTTAGTAAGGATTACGCCTATAAAGGTTTATTATTATACAACTCAATTGAACAACATGATAAAGATTTTCATTTTTTTATGATATGTCTTCATGAAGAAGCAAAAAAATTATTTGAGAAAATGAATCTAACTCATGCAACTATAATAAGTTTGGAAGAGATTGAAAAGGAAGACAAAGAATTACTTTCGGTAAAAGGCTCTCGAAATGACAAGGAATATATTTGGACCTCTAAAGCGACGGTATGTATATATCTATTAAAACAATTCGAAGAAATCGATCATATTGTATGGCTGGACGGTGATACCTTCTTTTTTTCGAATCCAGAACCTATTTTTACCGAATGGGGAGAATACTCTGTTACGTTAACAGCTGAAAAATGGCTAAAGGAACATAGTATATTAGGCGATACGAACGGCATCTATAATACCGGTTATATGGGTTTTAAAAGAGATGAATATTCGATGGTATGCCTTCATTGGTTTAGAAAGAAGCTTATAGAATGGTGTTTTGACAGATGGGAAAAAGGACGTTGGAGCGACCAGGTATATGCAAATGATTGGCCTATGAGATTTCAGAATATTGGTATTATTGAGAATGTAGGTGTCAATCTTACTCCTTATATCATAAATTACAGGTTAATAGAAAGTCCAGTTATTAAAAAAGACAAAGATATATTTATAAATAATGAAAAAATAATATTTTTCCATTTTTATGGGTTTAAATACTATGATGGTAATGTCTTTGATATTTGTAATTATGTAATGAACTGCAGAGATGACGTCACTAAGCATATTTATATTCCCTATATAAATGCCTCAATAGCAATGATGAATAAAATAAAAGAAGTGGACAGTAACTTCGTTCAAGAAAAGAGTATAAAAGATAATCATATAAGAAATTATTTTAACCTTGAAATAAATTTGTCAGCTGATAAAGGAAAAAATAACCTATGTACAATTATTGGGAAAGAATCTCTTGAACAAGGTTTAGCACTTTTTAACTCCCTTAAGATGAATACACCCAATTTTCAACTATGGATTTGCTGTCTAGATGAGAGCACCTATTCCTTCTTTTACAAATTGAGTTTAGATCATGTCCTTCTTATAAATTTAAAAAATCTTGAAGGCAACGAGTTATTAAGCATCAAAGATACTCGAAGCCCTGAGGAATATATCCGGACATTAAAACCTTCCTTTATTTCATATATATTTAAAAATAATTATCAAGTAAATTCTCTTGTTTATACCGACGTTGATAACAGCCTTTATACAGATTTTAATAACTTATTTGATGAATTGAAGCGTGGGAACTCTCTTTTAATTTTCACGAGGCCAGTTACTACTGAAGAAGAAAAGAATTATGGTGTGTATGATGCTGGACTAATAGGATTTAACAGAGATGAAATCGCACTAGAATGCCTGTACAAATGGAAGAAGGATTGTATTAATTGGTGTTTTAACAAAGTGGAAGTAGAGCTATGGTTAGACCAAAAGTATTTAGACCAATGGCCGAATCAGTATACAGGTTTAAAAGTCATGGAGAGTCCCACTAGAACTCTTGATTCAGAAAAATAACAATGGAGGAATTTATGGCAGAGACTAATTATTTTTATAATCAAAAGGTTTTAATTACTGGAGCAAATGGATTCATTGGATCTCATGTCGTGCAAAAAATGGTAAATGAAAAAGCCGATGTATCCATTATAGTTAGGGAATCATCCGATTTATGGAGAATTGAAGAATTAAAAAAGCATATTGACATCCATCTGATTGATTTAAGAGATTCCGTTTCAATAGACAATTGCGTAAAACAGATTAAGCCAGAATATATTTTTCATGTTGGTGCATATGGTGTAGATTCTAGACAAAAGGATTATTTAACTGCAGTTAACACCAACATCATAGGGACAATGAATATGTTAAATTCTTTAAAAGATGTAGGATGCAAGAAATTTATTAATGTAGGTACTTGTATGGAATACGGTGACAAAAAGGAAATAATTAAAGAGAGTTCTCATTTAGAGCCCGATAGTATTTACGGAAGTACTAAAGCCTCATCCTCCATTATTTCCCATCAAATCGCTTCAGAAAATAACATAGATATTGTAACTCTAAGGCCTTTTGGTGTATTTGGAGAGAAAGAGGGAAGCCATAAATTTTTTCCTTATATTATTTTATCTAATTTAGATGGCAAAGAAGTTAATTTAACTCCGTGTGAACAATACCGGGATTATTGTTATATAGAAAATATTATTGAAGGTTTTATTTTGGCTGCCCAAAATGAAACTATTAAAAACGAAATATTTAATATCGGCAGTGGTACTATTTATAAGTTAAAGCACTATGTTGACATGATTTACAAGGAAATGAGCCCAAATAAAGAACCAAATTATGGTGCACTTACTTATAGGGAAAATGAAGTTTGGAGACAACAGCCTGATACCACTAAAATAAAAAACGTTTTAAAATGGGAACCTAAAATAAGCCTCCATGATGGCATAAAACGAACTATTGATTGGTATACAAGAAATAAAGAAAAATTTATAGGAACAGGTAGATAAAAGAAGACGGTAATGGGGTGGGAAGGAGTTGTTATAATGGAGAAAGGATTTGAATTAATTTCCATTCAACCTTTTGAAGATAAGCGAGGAAGTCTAAAAAAAATTGTAATGAAAAGTCAGTTAGAGGAAGATATCCAAATTGAAGAGGTGTACTTACTGTATTCTGAAAAGGGAAGTGTTAGAGGGAACCACTATCATAAAAAAACTTTAGAGTATTTTGTGATTGTTAGTGGGAAGGCGAAGGTTGCACTGAAGAATCTTGATACAGGAACATTGGAAGAAATCAATATTTCATCAAGTGATAATTTGATTTTAAAAGTTACACCTTATGTAGTGCATGCTTTTAAAAACGAAGGGGATCTGCCGTTAGTCATGCTTGCCGTTTCATCCAAGGAATATAATAAACTTGATACAGATACATTCAATATGGAAATCATACAATAAATAATTTTCATCTAATAGCCTAGAAATTACAAAAACTACCATCACCAGTGGTTGGGAATCTTTTTTTATGTGTCTAAAAATAGCTTGTAAATTTTTTGAATACATTTGACCAGAAATTAATCTTAATGTACTTTTGAAATTTTAGCAGCTGTTTGTTCTTTGAGTTAAGAAGGTGTAGATATTCAAAATCAATGGTTTTATTAATAAATCTTTTTCTATTTTATTTTGTCTGCGAATTTGTTTATTTTTATAGGTGAGTGACTTTCGTGCCGATTACATGCCGATTTCGGTTTAGTTTATAATATCGAATATTGACGAGTGTATTTTTGAAACATTGATTTAAAGCCATTATTTGTATTATATTTAATTCTACTTTATTTATAATTAATTAAATTCGAGATGGAAGGTTCAATTGGTTTATAGAGTTTTTAGTGGAGACGAACTTTTAAAGTTCGTCTCTTTTTCTTTATAATTCACTTTAAGATAAGTGTTCAGTGTTAAAAGAGTATAACCTAGTTTAAATAATTTTATTTTTTATAAAATGTTATCTTGACAATATGGCAGTATTGCCGATGAAACGGCTGATGCAGAAATGATCGCAACAGACCTTTTAGGACAAGCCGAGCACGGACCTACTTCACCTTGTGCTTTAATTACTACTTCTGAAAAACTAGCACAAGAAACTTTAGTAGAAATAGAGCGTCAATTAAAACTACTACCAACTGGTGAAATAGCACGTGTTGGATGGGAGGACAATGGAATCATCATTCTAGTTGATAGTTTAGAAGAAGCAGTCGTAGAAGGCGACAAACTCGCTTACGAGCATGTTCAAATCCTTACTGAAGATCCTGAATACTTCCGTCAAAATCTATCAAACTTCGGCGCATTGTTCCTTGGAAAAGAAACAAATGTGGCCTATGGCGATAAAGTAATTGGCACGAACCATACTCTACCTACAAAAGGCGCTGCTCGTTATACTGGTGGATTATGGGTTGGTAAATTTATTAAAACTTGTACATACCAAAAAGTTGCAACAGAAGCAACTGCTATGATTGGTGAATATTGCTCACGTCTATGCAACCTTGAAAATTTTGCTGGCCATGCAGAACAAGCTAACTTGCGCGTTCGTCGTTACAGTAAGATCGCAGTAATACAATAAGTAAATGCGCACTACAAAAAACCATTCCTAAAAAATAGTGAGGAATGGTTTTTATGTGAATCAGGAGATATGGTAAAATCCTTCAACTTTACACCTCGTTAATTGTTCAGATAAATAAAGGTTTTTATAAAATAAGATATATCAATTTGTGGTAAAATTTAACTTGAAAGTAAACGAGATGTAAGAGGAATTTATATCTAAGTGGGAGGGTTTTTTATGAATTTTAACCTTAAAGAAGCAATTGAAGTTTTAGAAAGAACACCCAAATCATTAGAGTCCCTTCTATCGGGTTTATCAGAATCTTGGTTAAACTGTAATGAAGGTGAAGGAACTTGGAATGCTTCTGAAGTAATCGACCATCTAATTGAGTGTGAAAAAACAAATTGGATTCCAAGGTTGAACTGCATGCTTAACAAAGAAGGAAACAATTATTTCCCCCCATTCGATCGTTTTTCGCATTTAAATGAAAAACACGAGAAATCAATAGAAGAAAGACTGCTTGATTTTAAGAATTTAAGAACGGAAAATATTAAAAAACTACAATTATTAGTGGACCCTAATAACCATTTGGAATTAGAAGGGATTCATCCTGACTTTGGCTCCGTTAAATTAAAAGAATTATTATCCACTTGGGTCGTACATGATCTAACCCATGTAACTCAAATTACAAGAGTGATGGCAAAAAGATATAAAACTGACGTAGGACCTTGGATTGCAAATTTAAGTATATTAAAACAATAGTCACTGTTTATAAAAGGTATTATTCATACTCGGGGAATTCCGAGTTTTTTTATGTTAAACTATTATTTAAACTATAGAGAAAATAGATTTTTAGTGTATTTAAAAAGGAGAGAAATTTAGGTTGGATATCATTCTACAAATTCTTATACTCATCAGTATAGGACTTGCTGCAGGAACAGTCGGATCATTGATTGGATTAGGCGGAGGAATTATTATTGTTCCAATGTTACTTAATATTGATCACTTTTTATCCGCTTTTACGACTGTACCAATTCATGTTGCAGTTGGAACTTCATTGATTACAATTGTGTTTTCTTCGCTTTCATCCACCCTTTCGTATCATAAGCAAAAACGAATTGATTATAAGAGTGGTATTTTATTTTTAATAGGTAGTGTTCCTGGTAGCTTACTAGGTACATACATCAATTCGCTTTTAAATACAGAGCGGTTTACTTTATTTTTTGGTATATTTTTAATCTGTATATCAGTCTTTCTATTAGTTTCTTCAAAATTAAATAAAAAAATAAAGGAAGTACATAAAGGTATTATACGAATATATACAAATGATGAAGGCGAAGCATATACATATAGCTATAGTCTTCCATTGGCGATTTCATTATCTATTTGTATCGGGATCATCTCAGGATTATTTGGAATTGGTGGAGGAATATTATTAGTACCAATGATGGCGTTTTTATTTGGTTTTCCACCTCAGTTAGCTGTTGCGACTTCAATGTTTGTCGTTATGTTTACGACTCTTGGGAGCTCAATTTCATACATAGCATTAGGAGAAGTAAATTTCTATTACATTCTTTTACTTATTCCCGGTGCATGGTTTGGTGGGAAAATTGGTGCGTATATTAATCAAAAATTAAAAACTGAAACAATCGCATTAATTTTAAGATTAGTCGTGCTATTTTACGGCATAAAATTAATTATAGAAAATATTTAAAAAGGATGGTGGAACAATGGAAACAAATCAAACTATTAATATTCGGTTGTTCCATACAAATGACATTCACAGCCACTTTGAAACGTGGCCAACAATTGTTGGTTTGTTGAAGTCTAAAAGAGAGTTAGCTAAGGGGAAAGGTGAGGCCACACTTACTTTTGATATTGGCGATTTCGTTGATCGATTTCATCCAATTTCGGAGGCTACTTTAGGAAAGGGTAATGTAGAACTCTTAAACGATGCCCAATTTGATGCAGTTACAATAGGAAATAATGAAGGAATTACCCTATCAAAAGGTGAGTTGTTAAACCTTTACGAAGATGCAAAGTTTGATGTATTAGTTGGTAATTTAGCCAATTCAGATGAAGGTAGTCAGAGTTTCAGCAAGCCTTTTGAAATATATGAAAAAAATGGAGTAAAACTAGGTGTAATTGGATTAACAGTCGCTTATCCAGTGTTTTATGAAACTTTAGGATGGAGTATAAAAGATCCGTTTGAAATGTTAAATAACATTCTCCCAATTGTCAAAGCGCAATCAGACATTGTCATTATACTTTCTCACTTAGGTATGAGAGACGATCAGAGAATTGCTGAACAATTCTCAGGAGTCGATATTATCTTAGGCGCACATACTCATCATTTATTTCCAAATGGAGAGTATGCTGGTGAAACTTTACTTTGTGGAACAGGTAAACATGGTAACTATTTAGGCGAGGTATTAATTACTGTAAATAAAGAAACGAAAATTATAATAAATACTGAAGCTTCAGTTACTGAAGTACATACAATTCCTAAATATTACCAAGATGAAGTAACGAAACTCATGCTGGCTAATTTAATGAGACTAAGTGAAGAAATTTTAAGTGAACCGGTGACTCAACTACCGAGTAACATGAGTGTGAATTGGTTTAAAGAAAGTCCATTGCCGAAATTATTAGCAAATGCACTTCGCCAATGGACAAAATCAGATATCAGTATACTAAATTCGGGTATTTTACTTGACGGCTTAACGCATGGACTTGTTACAAAGGGTGACATTCATCGAATATGCCCACATCCTATTAATCCTTGTGTCATTAATTTGTCTGGCAAGGAATTACTAGATGTTTTAAATCGTTGTGAAGATAAAGAATTGACTCATTTGAAGATGAAAGGTTTTGGATTTAGAGGAAAGGTAATCGGAAAAATGGTTTACGATGGAATCACTATTGTTAATAGGGATAAGAAAAGGCGTTTTTATCAAGAAGAATTATTTATTAATGGAGAAATGTTAGATTTAAATCGAACGTATGAGATCGGAACTTTGGATTTATTTACGTTTGGCCATTTTATTCCTACAATTCGTGATGCTGGCCATAAAAGATTTTTTATGCCTGAATTTATTCGTGATGTGTTATTTTGGGCTTTAAAAAGTGTATAAAATTTATCAAGATTAGACAGGTTTCACTTTTGTTTTTTTCTCATATTTTAGAATGAGAAAGGAGCGTTGAACTTGATCAATTTAAGCCCAATTAAAATAGATAATCATACATTTAATGCTGTTACGGTTTTACTTCCAAAAACTACATTATTGGTCGTTATGAATGACAAAGGATATATTATGTGCGGAGCATTAGATGTAGCTTTATTGAATGAAAGATTGCGCGATCGTCAAATTATTGCAGGCCGAGCAGTTGGAGTAAAAACAATAGAAGAATTATTAAATGCGCCTTTAGAATCAATTACAGTTGAAGCAGAAAAGTTAGGTATTCAAAAAGGAATGATTGGAAGAGACGCATTATTAAAGATGATATAAAAAAAGCCACTAAATTTTTTTTAGTGGCTTTAGTTTATAGACAAAGTACATAAACCCTGATTTTCAGACTGTTGACAAACGAATGCCCCCAAAAATTGATGATTACAATGAATTAACTGTTATGAAAAGCCATATATTTAATAAAAAAATTGTTCAAGGAGAAAACAATGAGAGTTGTTGAAGCTTCAACACTTGTTCCAGGTACGATCTTAGGAATACCGGTTTATACTGAACATGGAAAAATGATCGTTAATGCAAATATTCCTTTAACAGAAGAGATGATTAAGCGAATACATAAATTAGCTGTTCCATTTGTTTTAGTACATGCTCAATTATCAGAACGCTTAACGGAAGAGACAATAATATCAGACGAACTTCGCATTGAAATCACAAAAAAAATAGAAGATACTTTTGTTAAATTAATTAGCGAAGATTTTTATTTAAGATGGCTATCTTTAGAAAAAAACGCATCTAGGCTTAAAGAAATAATAAAATCACTACAAAATGAATTATGGCAACAGAAAGATGTTTTATCTTTATTGATTGACTTAATACTATTTGATGAGTATATCTTTACACATTCACTGAATGTAGCTATGTATTCTTTAGGAATTGGAACGACATTAGATTTAAATAAAATCCAGCTTAATTTACTTGGATTAGGTGCACTTTTACATGATGTTGGGAAGATGGCCATTCCAAAAAAGATTTTAAATAAACGGGACCGTTTAACTGAAGATGAATATGCGTTCATTAAACAACATACAATTGCTGGATACGATATACTACGACAACAAGTACGTTCTATACATCCGGTTGTTACGGACTGTGCATTACAGCATCATGAAAGGATCAATGGGAGTGGCTATCCAAAAGGATTATTCGGTGAGGAAATGCATCTTTTCTCAAAGATTATTGGGATTGCCGACTTTTTTGATGCTGTTACTTCCAGCCGAGTATATCGACAAGCAATGCTCCCGCATGAAGGATTAACATTATTAATTAGTGAAAGTGATAAATTATTTGATGCCAAATTGATCAGCATATTTAGCGATCTACTAACTATTTATCCAACGGGATTACACGTAAAATTGAGTGATAGTAGACTGGGAATTATTTTTAGACAAAATGATGCTTCGACAGATCGTCCAGTTGTGCGGATAATTGAAGAAAACGGAAGAAAATTAAGTATTCCTTATGAAGTGAATTTATATAATGAGTTGAAATTAGAGATTATCGAGTGTGGTCAATCATTAAAACAAAGCATCAATAGTAAGATGTTCGAGTTAAATAATTGAAGCCTCTTTAGTGTGTAGACAAAATCCCAAAAACTTGATTTCAAACTGATTGCGAGGGCTTGACTTTCGAGGCGCGGAGTTACTCTAGACGGTAATGAGCAACCAGACAGGCGAAGCAACGAAGAAAGCGAGCGTTTTCGGGCAGTCTGAAAGGTATCTTTTTAGTGGTTTATTACAAATCCATTAAGAATGAACAGGCAATTACATGCATACCCATTAGTAAGGGGGCATGGATACGATGAAAAGATTTAAGTACAGACGTGTTCCAAAAAATAAATTTTTTGTTTCAAAAAGAAAATCTTTTGGAGGATTTAAAACTGGATCAACTCAAATAACCCAATCAATTCGTAATATATTTCCAAATAAATTCGTAGTTATTAGTATTGTCTTATTATTTTTTTCCTTATATGCATTTTGGGAAATTGATAAAATTTTCTCTCCAACGATCTTAAAATATTCTGAGAAACAAACAAGACGAATTGCATCTTTAGTTATCAACGAAGCATATGAATCTGCTTCTAAGGAATTACAAGGGCAGGATATTATCATTCGGGATGTAGATGAAAACGGTAAGGCGGTAATAAGTACGAATACATATTTAATCAATAAAATAATTGGTTCTACTACTCAGCACGTTGAAGAAAATATACGTAGAGTTGAAAATGGGGATATATCATTTTTATCTTTATCAAAAGCAGAAATGAAGAAAATGAAGGCAGATAATGATGGGTTTTATTTAAAAGTACCTATTGGAGTCGTTACAAATACAGTACTTTTAGGAAAACTTGGACCTACTATACCAGTTCGCTTTTCTGTAGTAGGTGATGCAGTGGCTAATGTTAAACAGGAAGTTAAGCCATTTGGATTTGATAATTCTGTAGTCGAAATTATTATGAATGTAGAAGTAAATATGAATGTAATTATCCCGTTTAGTACAAAATCAACAAAGGTGAAAGTAGAAGTCCCAATTGCTACTGAAATTATCGATGGAGAAGTTCCTAGTTATATTCCATTTACTCCAAATACTCAACAAACCACACCGCAAACTCCATCAACAACAAAAGGAAAAAAATAAATTTAAAAATAGAGCAGACTAACTTAGTACACTAGGCTAAATTAGTCTGCTTTTTTTCTCATTAATGGTTTTAATTTGACTAAAAGCTCGCCAATCGGTGAGTTTTTTTTATTTGCTTCTATCCTGACGCTCCCAAAGACGTAATTTTGGATAAGGATCAAAAGACCACTCTGCGTAACCATTGTCTTTGTAAATACCATAGTGCAAATGTGGAGGGAATTTTCCTGATGTCCCTGGAGGTCCGTAACCAGTACTTCCAACATAACCGATGAGTGTTCCTGGCTCTACTACTTGTCCTCTTTGAATTTCTTTATTAAAACCACCTAGGTGAGCGTAGTAATGATAATTATTATATAAGTCGCGAATTCCGATTCTCCATCCTCCAATTCGATTCCAGCCCTTTGTCTCAATAATTCCATAGCATGTAGCCATTACAGGAGTACCATAATTTGCAAAAATATCAGTACCTTCATGAACTCTTCGTCCACCAAAGCTTCGTGGTGCACCCCATGTACTTCGATAACTATGTGTACTGCGAATTGGTAATGGGAAGGCATTACCTTCTATATTTAACTTTCCGTAATATTGATACAATCTAGCATATTCATCGATAATATCAACAGTTATTGCTCTTTGGTAGTAATCCCATAGCATCATTCGAATATATTGCCTGGATGGGCCATAGAAATGTAATCGATGAATGAATGTGTACAGAATATCCTCATCATCTTCTAATGAAGCTTTTCCATCACTATTTCCATCTAAACCAATTCCGCTAAATAAATGGATAGTAGGAGCGTATGTGTCTTTCTTAACCGGATTTGATAGTCCGCTCCAATCCTCTGGTTTAATATAGATCGAA
The DNA here is from genome assembly GCF_004138285.1 of Gottfriedia acidiceleris. Classification (GTDB taxonomy): domain Bacteria; phylum Bacillota; class Bacilli; order Bacillales; family Bacillaceae_G; genus Gottfriedia; species Gottfriedia acidiceleris_A. The sequence goes on from NZ_SCFN01000005.1 coordinate 686,969, forward strand.
AGGACCCCATTTTCACGTTTTGGTATATCGTTCCTTACACTCCGTACATTTCGTTCATAAGTATCTATAGCTGCAAAGTAATACCAAGGTATAAAGGTTAGCGTTTCACCTTTTTTATATAAGGCCATACGTTCTTTATTAAGCTGAGCTTGACCATTTTCTTCTGCATTTGCAAATGATGGCATTATGAAGATAACCACCATACAAAAAAGTACAATTATTTTTTTCAAAACCATCATCCTTTAAATTGATTTACATCTATAGTTTGGTTAAAGGAGCGACTTTCATAAATGGAAATTATAGGGATAATGGATTTAATCAAACGAAAGTTTTTCATATCCGCGAAAAATGTAGTAATATATAAACTATTGGAAGAAAAAATGAAATATGTCGTAAACGAATAAACGTTGGAGGAATTTCAAATGGCATCAAAAAAAGAAGAATATTTGAGAAAGCCCGAGTGGCTAAAAATAAAATTAAACACAAATGAATCTTACACAGAATTAAAGAAAATGATGCGATCAAAAAATCTTCACACTGTTTGTGAAGAAGCTCGCTGTCCAAATATCCATGAATGTTGGGCAGTTAGAAAAACAGCTACATTTATGATTTTAGGTGCGGTTTGTACTCGTGCATGTCGTTTTTGTGCAGTTAAAACTGGTTTACCAACTGAGCTTGATCTACAAGAACCAGTTCGAGTTGCTGAATCAGTAACACAAATGAACTTAAAGCACGTAGTAATTACAGCGGTTGCTCGTGATGACTTAAGAGATGGTGGAGCAGCTGTATTTGCCGAAACTGTTAGAGAAGTTAGAAAAGCAAATCCATTTACTACAATTGAAGTTTTACCATCTGATATGGGTGGGAAATTTGAGAACCTTAAAATGCTAATGGATGCAAAACCAGATATTATGAATCATAATATTGAAACAGTTAGAGAGTTAACTCCACGTGTTCGTGCAAGAGCTACGTATGAAAGATCACTTGAATTTTTACGTAGAGCAAAAGAAATTAATCCTAGTATCCCTACAAAATCAAGCATCATGCTTGGATTAGGTGAAACAAATGAACAAATTTACGAAGCAATGGATGATTTACGTGCCGCAGGTGTAAATATCATTACATTAGGTCAATATTTACAACCAACGAAAACTCATTTATCTGTAAAAAAATACTATACTCCTGACGAGTTTGCAGCCCTAAAAGAAATTGCATTAGGAAAAGGTTTCTCACACTGTGAGGCTGGTCCTCTAGTTCGTTCATCATACCATGCTGACGAACAAGTAGAAGCTGCTAAACAAGCATAATAAAAAAGCACTAGCCTATGCTAGTGCTTTTTTCAGAGTGTTGAAATATATTGTAGTCAATATTGTACAATATTAACATTAAATGAATTTCTATGAAAAAATAATCTATTTATTATTGTTTTATCTGTCATCTTATTGATAAACAAGTGATTTTGGTTGATATATAAATGGTCTAACTAACTTGCAAAAATTAAAATATCTTCTTTTTTGACGATCAATCTTTGTAAAGATGTGTAAGTCGTCATCATAAGTTACAATTTGATTAATAAGGTTAGTTCAATCGTTCAATTGACTAGTCTATAGTTTTTAAGATTCTTCTTTTTTTATAAAGAACATGATTGGAACGAAAGGGGGATCGACTCCTATGGGAGAAGCGGGAAGGCTGAGACCTTAGCAGGCGGCGCCGAGGAGGCTCAAGAATCTCGCCCCATGGAAAGCGAGCACCCTGTAGTGGAAATCAATATGACACAACTTACTTATCAATGATCAATCCAACAATTTTAATTGACGAATTCTTTTTTTAACAGCATGAAAAAGCACTAGCCTATACTAGTGCTTTTATTTTGATTATTATTTTGAGATCTGATCAAAATGCATGCTTTGTTTATCCACATCAAAACCTTCAGCTAATTCTTTTATTTTTTGCTCTAATTGTCCATCGTTAAGCTGACCATATTTATTTAGGTCCTCAATATTATTAATATTTTGTATGGAATTTGAAGTAAAGATATGATAGTAACTAGGAAGGGCAGATTGAGCAGTTTTTTCAACTTGCTTTCTAGCTAGTTTTTTATCACCATCAGATCGATAAGCAATCAATACCTCTTGGTCTGTAACTAATGTAGCTGCATCGTCTATATCAGGAAGCTTTACAACTAAATAAGAAATGAATTTTGACACTTCTTGTTTATCAATTGTTAATGTATAATCACCATCTTTACCTAAAACATCTTGCTTTTGTAGTCTAGAAAAGCCATAATCTTTGTAAGAGTTATTTGACATTTTAGCATTTACATCACCTAAATCCATCGGCTTTGTATTTAATTGTTTAGGTGTTGGATTTGTTCGATGTTCATTTTTATATGTTACGTCCTCATAATCGAACTGTCTTGAATGACTTGGACCGAATGAACATCCTGTTAATAAAAATAAGGTTAATAAACAAACTAAATATTTACGCATATTAAATACCACCTTTTAATAATCAATGTAAAATTAGTATGCCAAAATATTGGTTACATATTTATGGGAGTAAAAGGAAGGAGAATACAAATTGGTTTGCATACAGAATATTTGCTATGAAGTAGTTGAAGATTACCGTGAAGGATTCAATGAAGAAGCCTTTAAAGCGAGATATGCAGAGATCCTTTCAAAGTATGATTACATTGTTGGGGATTGGGGCTATGAGCAACTAAGACTTAGAGGATTTTTTGATGATTCTCAAAAAAATGTTCCATATGATTCAAAAATAAGTACATTACGTGAATATATTTATGAGTATTGTAATTTTGGATGTAAATATTTTGTAGTTAAAAAAGTAAAAAATTAAATGATGGGGAAACCCATCTTTTTTTATTTTGAGGAAAGTTGTTTTTTTTAACATGAACAAAGTTTGTGGATAAAATATTTTTTGATTATTTGAAACAGTAAAAACCTTGTGGATAAGTTTGAATCTTTCAACAAAAATGTGAATAACTGAAGACTTAATCACAAAAATAGTGGACAACTTTTTAGTTATCCACTATTTTTCAGATTATTTAGTAAAAATAAATTATTTATCCACAGGAACGAAAAATTAGAAAATAATTTCACTAAGAAAATCTAATAATTCAGCAGCCTTTTCTTCAGAAATTCCGAAAGCAAATTCTAAGTAACCTTCTTCTTTTAAATCATCTGAACCAATAATTGCAAATCGATTACTTTGCATATCCATTATCATAACTTTGCCATAATGACGATCAGAATATACTAAAGCAAGATCATGTCTTTGCTCTTCTCCCATAAAGCTTACAAAACGAGTCTTTGCTTGAATAGTGTCATCATATAAGAAAAAACGTTCTGACATTTTTTATTCCTCCATTATACTAAAATAAGATTGGGCTTGTATCCTAAATGGTGATGAGCTTTAATATGTCGCACAGTTTTTGTTTTACTTCTTATAACAATTATGAGTTTCGACTAAGTCTCCACCTAAGAAAGTAACCCCTGTAGCAGCAAAAATTGCATCGTCACCTTTTACTAAATCATTTATTGTTGTTATGGGTTTTTTTAAGTCCCATATCCCATACAACGTTGTTCTTCTTCTTTATTCATTGGTACTAAGTGCTTGAAGTAGCAACGTCATCAGCTTCATTTTTCTTACCGCGTCCCATCCAATGAGCGAGAGGAAGGGTAGTTGCTTCAGTAGCTATTACAATCTCAAGTGCTATTCACGCTCCAAAAGTCCAACGTCCAGAAAAATATTCACCTATATAATATAACAAAAATCGGTAAGAAACGCTTTCATTTGTCGATTTTTTTCGAATTTAGCTATAAAATAAATATAAGTCCATAAAATGTAGAAGATAGAATTGAGAAGGAAGTGTACATATGTACTTTGTAAATCGTCAAAACATATTAGATCGAATTGAAATTTTAAATTCAATGCTTGAGTTTTATGCGTCAAACAGCCATCCCAAAAATAAAATAGAAGAATTAGCTTTGGAAAGAATGACACATCTTTTGATTGACAGTATGTTAGATATTGGAAATACAATGATTGATGGCTTTATAATGAGGGACCCAGGAAGTTATGATGACATTGTTGATATTCTAATGGATGAAAAAGTTATTACTGCATCAATTGGAGAATCAATAAAAAAATTAATTCCAATTCGAAAACATTTATTACAAGATTACACATCTTCAATTACAGAAAAAATAGTGATGACATTAAGCGAAAATATAGAAGCATATAAGGAATTCCCGGTTTCGGTTCAAGCTTTTCTTGATAAAGAACTAGGAGTAATAAATGCTTTTAGTAGTGATGAGGAAAAATAATCTATTTCAGACTAGACAAGCGCGCTTGCTTCGTCTGAATTATTTCTCTATAAAAAAATATTGAATATTAGACTGTTCGTTTGTTGTTCGAAGTAAACAGTCTGACTAGTAAGGAGTAGCAATATGAAACAATATAAAGGATACTTAATCGATCTAGATGGAACTATGTATCGTGGCGAGGAGCAAATAGAGGAAGCTAGTCTTTTTATAAAGGCTCTGAAGGAAAAAAATATTCCATATCTTTTTGTAACGAATAATTCTACACGTAGACCAGAACAAGTTGCTGATAAACTTAATTCCTTTAATATTCCAACTACAAAAGAACAGGTCTTTACAACAAGTAATGCCACAGCAAATTACATAAAAGAACAAAAGGCAGATGCTACTGTTTATATGATAGGTGAAGAGGGCTTACAATATGCCTTAGAGGAAGTTGGTTTAACAATTACAGATGAAAATCCTGACTTTGTAATTAGTGGTTTAGACCGTAGTATTAATTATGAGAAATTAGCAAAGGCTTGTATAGCTGTAAGAAATGGCGCGACATTTATTTCTACTAACGGCGACATAGCGATTCCGACTGAAAGAGGTTTATTACCTGGAAATGGTTCACTAACATCTGTAATAGCAGTATCTACAACAGTAAAACCAATTTTTATTGGAAAACCTGAATCAATTATAATGGAACAAGCATTAAAAGTTCTTGGTGTTGCAAAAGAGGATACATTAATGATTGGTGATTATTATGATACAGACATTATGGCTGGGATTAATACTGGGGTTGACACATTAATTGTTCATACTGGTGTAACGACAAGGGATATGTTGTCAAATTATGAAACGCAGCCAACATATTCAGTTGACTCATTAGAAGAGTGGATTAAATATATTTAAGGAAACCAAATAGACTTGAAAAAACCCACTAGTAATTAATTTACTTGTGGGTTTTTTTGTGTTACTCAAATGAAAAAGTGGTCTCAAATGTAGAATAACTTATGAGACCACTCTTTATTATTCATCTTCAGCTTTAATTTGATCAGCCTTTTTATGTGCGGCACGATGAGCAAGACGGCTAGATGCAGCAGCTGCAATCGCTCCAACAATATCATCTAAAAATGTATTTACTAAGCCTGTTGATTTATCGTTTAATCTTTCTAAAATTCCAGGTTTTAATTTATCGATGTAACCGTAATTCGTGAATCCAATTGAACCATATACATTTACGATCGATAAGGCAATTATTTCATCAATTCCATAAAGGCCTTCATCTTTTTTGATAATAGCCAACAAAGGCTCCTGTAGTTTATCTTGCTCTGCCAAAATATCTAATTCAATACCAGTAATGATGGCATTTTGTATCTCACGTTTTGTCAAGACTCTCTCAACATTGTGTTTACACTCATCTTTAGATAAATTATCATGATATTTACTTTGTAAAAAGTAAACTAAATCAGCAATGTCATCGAGCGTAACACCTCTTTTTTCTAATAACGATAATGCAGTCTTTTCTAAATCGTGATTTAAATATTCCATTTCATCACCTTTTCCTTATCGATTGATTTAATTACTATAAAAATAACTAAAATGGAGATTTCATAAAATAAGTAAAACTTTTACTATAAATTATTTTTAAGAAATAAGAGGATTAATTATATATGATTCGATATCGAACAAAATTCCCCTTTATAAAAAAAGTTAAAACATAGTAAAAATTAATAAGTTTATTTATGTCTTATCTGTTGAGTCAATTGCCTTCATATTTTTGTAATGTACAGTTCGGGAGAATAGCCCGCTCGAGTTCATATGCCAAAGTCTAATAAAGTAAACGTCTTATGCTTGTCGGGGCTTACCAACTCGCCTCCACATTTCATGATGTCTAGTTCCAGCGAGTAGCCCCTCGAGGTCATAAGCCAAATGCCAATAAAGGTAAAAAGCAACCTTTCTTGGCCTTTGTCTTATGCTTGTCGGGGCTGACCAACTCGCTTCTACATTTCATGATGTCTAGTTCCAGCGAGTAGCCCCTCGAGGTCATAAGCCAAATGCCAATAAAGGTAAAAAGCAACCTTTCTTGGCCTTTGTCTTATGCTTGTCGGGGCTGACCAACTCGCTTCTACATTTCATGATGTCTAGTTCCAGCGAGTAGCCCCTCGAGGTCATAAGCCAAATGCCAATAAAGGTAAAAAGCAACCTTTCTTGGCCTTTGTCTTATGCTTGTCGGGGCTGACCAACTCGCTTCTACATTTCATGATGTCTAGTTCCAGCGAGTAGCCCCTCGAGGTCATAAGCCAAATGCCAATAAAGGTAAAAAGCAACCTTTCTTGGCCTTTGTCTTATGCTTGTCGGGGCTGACCAACTCGCTTCTACATTTCATGATGTCTAGTTCCAGCGAGTAGCCCCTCGAGGTCATAAGCCAAATGCCAATAAAGGTAAAAAGCAACCTTTCTTGGCCTTTGTCTTATGCTTGTCGGGGCTGACCAACTCGCTTCCACATTTCATATATACTACGTCATTCTCTCCCTTTTTGTGTATGGCCATTCGGGTTTATATATAGAAAGTGAAAAAGTAGGGTACAGGTTTTTAGATTTGTGACATATATATTAATTAAGTAGGTATAAGAAGGATGTGAGTGATGATGTTTATTCGCAACCAAAACATCATTCAAGACATGTTTACTCATTATCAAATTCAACCAGCTGAATTACTTCAAGTACAGTCATATTACATGTTTTGGCAGCGGAATAGGGTGTATTTTCTTGCACCCATTGGAAATTTAAAAGAAGATGATTTGCAAGAAATGAAGAGTTTAAGTGATTTTATGAGCTCAACCGGTGATCAAACGGTCGCAACCTTTGTTCAAAATGTTCAAGGGTACTATGTGAGTAAGATTGATGGAAATAATTATTCTTTATTTAAGAGTAACAGACAAAATGAACGCAGTAATAATAACGGTGAAGAACTAGCAATTTTTCATTTAAGAGGGAAAAAATATTCAGATGAATTGAAAAGATTAAATAGGATAGGGAAATGGAAGAATTTATGGGAAAAACGTTTAGAGCAATTAGAAAGATTTTGGCAAAGTAAAGTAAATAGTCACCCTGAAAATTTTTTCGAACAAATATTTATTGAATCTTTTCCCTATTATCTCGGAATGACCGAAAATGCGATTCAATATGTTGTAGACACTGAACTAGATGATACTCCTCAAGTTGTTGATGCAGCAACAATCTGTCATCAAAAAATGACTGAACGAAGACAGAAAGAAATTCATTTTGCGAAAGTACCGATTGAATGGATTTATGATCATCCAAGCAGAGACCTTGCTGAATGGGTTAGGGATGAATATTTAGAGAATCCTGATAATTATCAAAAGAAAATTCTCTCATTTTTTTATGGTTATGAAAAGAAAAGTCCATTATCTACTTTTGCGTGGCGTTTGTTATTTGCAAGACTTCTTTTTCCTGTTCACTATTTTGAAACAATTGAAGGATATTATTTGGCAAGGAGTGATGCGGATCGGAAAAGATATGAGCGTAAGTTAGTTAATTATCTTGAAAATACTAGTGAGTTCGAAGCTTTTTTAGGTGGTTTTTATGATTTAATCGGACTACCAACTGCTAAGTTAGGGATTCGCGAAATTAAATGGCTAAAATAAAAGATTCAGACTGTTGACAAACGCTCGCTTTCTTCGTTGCTTCGCCTGTCTGTGGTGCTCATTACCGTCTAAGGTAACTCCGCTCCTCACCAGGCTTCGCGCCTCGAAAGACAAGCGTTTTCAATCAGTCTGAATATCAGATTTATGGGTTTACAACAAATACATACAAAAAAGAGAGGGTTTTATACCCTCTCTTTTAGTATTGACTATATATTAGAATACTTGCTCTACCTCAATTACACCAGGTACTTCTTCTAATAAAGCTCGCTCAATACCAGCTTTTAATGTAATAGTTGAACTTGGGCAGCTGCCACATGCACCTAATAGGCGAAGTTTAACAATTCCATCCTCAATATCAACTAAATCAACGTCTCCACCATCACGCAGTAAAAACGGTCTTAATTTATCTAAAACTTCTTGTACTTGTTCTTTCATGTCCATTCATATCGACTCCTTTCACTAATTTTATTATAATCAGTTAAGAGGAAAAAATCTATTACAGAGTACTTTGTGTGTTTGAAATTATTTTTGGACACACATTTATTGTATGCTAGGAGGAGAAAATGAGTAATAAAATTTTAGTGGAAGTTTTTGGAGCTGAAGTAATATGTGCAAGTTGTGTAGGAATGCCATCATCAATTGAAACTTTTGAATGGCTTCAAGCTGCACTTCAAAGAAAATATCCTGACTTAGCCTTTGATTTTCAATACATTGATATATTTAATGTAGAGAATAATGAAAAAGAAGATTTCGCTGAACGAGTTAGAAATGATGAATTTTTCTATCCGGTAGTATTAGTAAATGGAAATGTTGTTGGTGAAGGTAATCCAAAATTAAAAGATGTTTATAACGCTATTGAACTATAATGAATTACAACCCTTTACAAAAATGTAGGGGGTTTTTTATTGGTTAAGAATCCTTTTTCTAATCACTAAGTTGTTTTTGTTACGTTCTTTTTAAAGTATGTTGTAACTAAGAATTGAGTATTATTAAAATGTTTTAATAAAATTCATTATTTTATGTAAATCGCTGTAGATTTACATGATAGAATAGAAGTGTAAAATAAATTACAATTTTTGGCATATATATATAGAATTGGGAGGAGGGGTGGAATGGTTGCGATATGTTTATTTGTAATTGGAGTTTTATTAATTATTATCGAAATGTTTTCGTTAACCTTTGTATTCTTATGGATTGGTATTGCGAGCATTTTAGCATCAGTCGTAAATTATTTAACAGGATCAAACACCTTTACTTTTATCGTTTTTATTATTAGTGCATTAATTTTGTGGCTTAGTACAAAGAAATTTGCAAAAAGAATCCACCAGCATAAAACGATTGAAAATGGAGTATATGCATTAATTGGTAAAGAGGTCGTTGTAGCTTCTGTTGAAATAAATGATGATACAGTTGGTACGACTAAAGTTTATGGTGACGAATGGACAATCCGTTCTACAGAACCGTTAGTTTTAAATGAAAAGGTAATTGTAACAAAAATAGAAGGTGCAACTTTATACGTGAAAATAACTAATTGAGGAGAAGTGCTATGTCTGATGTAAGTTCTATGGTTGGTCCAATTATAATTGGTATTATTGTTTTATTTGTTGTGTTACTTTTGTTATCAAGTATTCGCATTGTTAGACAATCTGAAGTATATCTAGTAGAACGATTAGGGAAATTTCATCGTAAATTAGAGAGTGGAATCCATGTTGTAATGCCATTTGTTGAACGCGTAGCTAGTAAAAAAACATTGCGTGAGACTGTGGTAGATTTTCCACCACAATCGATGATTACAAAAGATAATGTTAGTATCCAAGTAGACTCAGTTGTCTTTTATCAAGTAACTGATGTTGTGCGTCATGAATACGAAATTGCTAATCCACTGTCTGCTATTTCTAATTTGACTGCTACTACTTTACGTAACTTAATTGGGGAATTAGATTTGGATGAAACTTTAACAAGTCGTGATACAGTTAATAATAAACTCCGTGCAATTCTTGACCAAGCAACCGATAAATGGGGAATGAAGGTTAATCGTGTAGAGATCCGAAATATTATTCCACCTATTGATATACAAAATGCGATGGAGAGACAAATGCAAGCTGAACGTACACGTCGTGAAAAAGTATTGAATGCACAAGGTGAAAAAGAATCAAAAATCCTGAAAGCAGAAGGAGAAAAGCAATCAAAAATTCTTGAAGCAGAAGGGGAACGTTTAAGCCAAGTTGAAAAAGCTCGAGGAGATAAAGATTCTCAAGTTTTACGTGCTGAAGGGGAAGCAGAAGCAATCATTAAGCTTGCTGAAGCGAAAGCTAGAGGGGAACAACTTGTGTTAGATGTTTGGAGAAATGCGGAGCCAACTAAAGAAATGGTTCAATTGCGTTCAATGGAAGCTTTAGAAAAAGTAGCTTACGGCCATGCATCAAAACTTGTTATTCCGACAGACGCTACAAAGCTTTTAGGGATGGTTGAAAGTGTAAAAGAAGTTATTAAATCTGACAAAACAGAATAAAAAAAAGCCCCTAAGCAATTATGCTAAGGGGCTTTTTAGCATATAAGTATAGCTGAAAAGATGATTTTTTAATCAACCATTGTGATATTTATATAGCCATAAGATCCCAGACTTAATTAATCTTGGAACACGTCCGATTAGTGGGCGTTCATTGAATAGTCCAAAACCATGTTTTTTACCTAATGAGCCCATAATACCTTTTAATTTTATTTGAGGCATTACTTCTGGAAGGTCTTCACCTTTCCATTTTTTTTGTAAAACCATAACGATTTGTTCTGCTTGAGCTTCCGCAAGCTGTGCAGAAGGTGCATATGGTAATGACGCACAATCTCCCACTACATAAACATGCTCATCGTTTGGCATATGATGATATTTCGTTACGACGATTCTTCCTGTATTGTCTTTTTCTACGTCTAAATTGCGGACAACTTCAACTGGTTGAATTCCCGCTGTCCAAATAACAGCGTCACAATGAATTTCATCATCATGATTAAATAAAGTATTTTTCTCAACTTTTGTAATGTTTGAATTGCTAATAATTTTTACATCGTGCTCAATAAACCAGTTTTGTACATAATAACTAAGTTTTTCTGGAAACATTGATAAAATTCGGCTTCCACGATCAAATAGTAAAATTTGTAAATCGCTTCTACTTTCTCTTAGTTCACTAGCTACTTCTACACCACTTAAACCAGCACCTACAACACCGATTACTGAATTAGGAGGTAGACTGTTTACATTTTCATAAGCGTTTCTTGTTTTTTCAATTGTTTGAATACTGTAAGTATGTTCCGGTGCACCAGGTACATTATGGTATTTATCCTCACAACCTAAACCGATAATTAAATCATCGTAAGAAACTGATTTTCCATTGCTTAATTCTACTTTCTTGTTTGCCGTATCAATTGTAGTAATATCTCCATATACAACCTTTAATTTCTCATGAGTTGGTAATGGTATTCTAATGTGTTGCTCTGGAACCGTACCTGCAACTAATGCATAATACTCAGTTTTAAAGCAATGAAAAGAATTTCGATCAATCAATGTGATATGAACATCCTCAGGTAAATCAGATGTTAATAGACGTGACAAAGCACGAATATTTCCATATCCGGCACCTAGTAATACGAGGTTTTTCATAGTTGATGTTCCCCTTTTGTTTTATTAGCGTTGAATGAAAAAATTTTTCTATTTTTCGACAATTATATTATATATATTTTATGTTAAAATAACAACGCCTAACTCGGTAAAATAAAGCTCATTCCATTTATTCTCAAAAGGATTGACGTTTTAAAAAAAAAAAGAGTAACTTTATGAGGAGCAAGGAGTGAAAAATAGTGAGACCATTAGTCGAATTTTGTATAAAAAACCTAGCAGACGGTGCACAAAAAGCTTTAGAACAGCTTGAACGTGATCCAAATCTAGACATACTAGAATATGGCTGCCTTGGATATTGTGGAAAATGTAGTCTATCACTTTTTGCACTAGTTGAAGGGGAAGTAGTAACTGGAGAAACGGCAACCGAGCTAGTAGATAATATTTATATTTTCTTAGAAGAAAATATGTTAATATAAGAAGCACTGTTAATAATTAACAGTGCTTTTTCTATTTTTTGAGCTATTTCAACAATATTTTAGTCTTCCTCATAATCCGCTTTACCCCCTCGATCATTCACTAATTTAAACATTTCAATAGGGTAAAATTACTATTCTTTAGATTAATTACATTAACCAATACTGTTTATATTACGTACACTATTTTTAATTATTTAGGAATATTAATGCAAAAAAAAATGAGCATTCACCTAAGTGAAGCTCTTAAAATGTTTCTATATCGAGAAACGGGGGATGTTCTTATTGTGCTCAATTCATTTAAATTTTATACTTATATTAATAAAAAAAGTAAGGAGTCATGAAAATGAATTCTTTTCGTTATACAAAAATGCATGGATTAGGAAATAACTATATTTATGTAAATATGTTTGAAGAAAATTTAAGAGAAGAAGAACTTTCTAAACTTGCAGTTGAAGTTTCAAATATTAATACTGGAATTGGTAGTGATGGAATGATATTAATCTGTCCATCAGAAGTTGCAGATGTAAAAATGAGAGTATTTAATAATGATGGATCAGAAGCTAAAAATTGTGGTAATGGTCTAAGATGTGTGGCTAAATATGCATTTGAACATGGTATTGCAAATAATACTTCATTTAAGATTGAAACGATAAGTACAATTGTTAAAGCAACAGTACATGTTGAAAATAATATTGTTAATCAAGTAACAGTAAATATGGGTAAACCAATATTCCAAAGATCACAAATCCCAATGATTGGTGATGACCAGGAATATGCTAAGGACAGAATTTTATTTGAAGAAAAAAGCTATGAATTTTCAGCAGTTTCGATGGGAAATCCACATGCTGTTTTTGAAATAAGTGATATAAAAAAGGCACCATTAACAACTTTAGGTCCAATTGTTGAAAAACATGAATTATTTCCGGAAAGCGTAAATGTTGAATTTATCGAATGTTTGCCGCATAATGAGATAAATTTCGTTGTATGGGAGCGAGGTTCAGGTGTAACTCAAGCCTGTGGAACAGGTGCTTGTGCTGCAGCAGTCGCAATGATACAAGAAGGTAAATATAAACGAGATGAACCGATAACTGTTCACCTGCAAGGTGGAGATTTACAAATTACTTGGTCTACTGATGGGAATGTATGGATGAAAGGCCCAGCAGTTACAATAACAGAAGGCATATACTATACTCAAAGAGGAGTGAAATAGATGATTACAGTTACTGAACAAGCAGGTTTAAAAATTAAAGAAATGATTGAGAACGAAGAAGATCAAAATACTTTTGTGCGCTTAGGTGTAAAAGGTGGAGGTTGCTCTGGACTTTCATATGGACTTGGTTTCGATCCACAAAAAAATGATGATGACACGGAATTAGAATATCATGGCATTAAGTTTTTAATTGATAATGAAAGTGCACCGATTTTAAAAGGAGTTGTAATTGATTTTAAAGAGTCATTACTAGGCGGAGGATTTACAATCGAAAATCCTAATGCAATCGCATCATGTGGATGCGGTTCAAGCTTTAGAACAGCTACGAATGCTGGTACACCTGAAGAGTGCTAATTCAGCAAACAAATTTTGAAAGAAATTTTTTATTACACAAAAATAGGATACTTTTGTATCCTATTTTTTCTATCAAACAAACTAGGCCAAATTCTTATTTGTTAATATTTTTACAAATTCAGGCTAAATTATTGAATCTTTTTTGAAGTTGTGTACTATTATATAGTGTAGATAAAAATTTGAATTGATTTTTTATGAAGTTGGTTGTGAAATGGTTCACGAATTATGTTGTACATTGTTCAATGTATCACAAATTGTGTTAAAAAAAGACTGCCCATTAAAAGAGAGTCCCTATAATTAAAATCTTATATTTTAGAACATTGAAGAACTATGACCTGGTTGTACTTTCGCAGTTGGATCAATATATGTTTTAGCATGGTTGATTGCTGTTGGTGCTTCACCAAATCCAGAAGCAATTAGCTTAACTTTTCCATCATACGTACAAATATCTCCAGCAGCATAAATACCTGGAATATTTGTTTCCATGCGTGAATTAACAACAATGTTATTCTTTTCAATGTTTATGCCCCAGTTTTTAATTGGTCCTAAAGAAGAAACGAAACCATAGTTAACGATTACATCATCTACTTCGATTTCAATACGCTCTTCAGTTTTTGCATTTTGAAGTACAACTTTTTCAATACGCTCTTGACCAACGATTCCAACAGGAACCCAAGGAGTTGTTACTTCTACTTTAGAGTTCATTAAATTTTCAACGCTATGCTCATGAGCTCTAAATTTATCACGACGGTGAACTAGTGTTACTGTTTCAGCGATTGGTTCAAGCATTAATGACCAGTCTACAGCAGAATCTCCGCCACCGAAAACAACAACTCGTTTACCAGCAAATTTATTCATATCATCTACAAAGTAATGTAAGTTTGCTTTTTCAAATTTTTCAGATCCTTCGATTTCAAGTTTACGTGGTTGGAATGCACCATTTCCTGCAGTGATGATAATAGCTTTTGTATAATGCTCAAAACCATCATTACAAACTAAATGGAATACTCCATCTTCACCTTTAGTAATTGTTTGAACTGATTGCTCTAAACATTCGGTAGGATTAAATTTTTTCATTTGCTCTTTTAAGTTATTAATTAACTCTTGAGCGCGGACTTTTGGGAAGCCAGCTACATCATAAATATATTTCTCAGGGTAAAGTGCAGATAATTGACCACCAAGCTGTGGTAAGCTTTCAATTATTTTTACACTAGCTTGTCTCATTCCACCATAAAAAGCAGTGAATAAACCAACTGGTCCTCCACCAATAATCGTAATATCATATACTTTTTCGTCTTTCATAACGGAATATCCCCCTTATGTATAAATGAATGTCATCTATAATAGAATAATATCATAATTTTATTCCGTTAAAATAAAAAAAGGTAATTAAATTATTGTAGAGATTTTCTAAAATAAAACTGGGGTGTGGATCAAAAATAATCAATTTAGCTTAATATTTTGAGAATTCTACCGATTAGATTTATGCTTGAAATCTTACACAAAAAACTTTAATATTGTTATAGGCTAATTGTTAACATTTTGTGACAATTATTACGAAATATTTAGACAAATACTCTAATAGTTTGCTCACTAATGTACTAAGTTATAATGAATTAGATTGCTCACTATTGAGCTTAGTTATAAATTTAGAAATAGTATAGCAAATTGGAAGTACTTAATATAATTTAAAAGGATGGTATGTATATCATGAATAAGCCTAAGATTGTAATCCTTGGAGCTGGGTACGGTGGAATTATTACTGCAACTCGACTTCAAAAAACATTATCTGCAAATGAAGCGGACATTACACTAGTAAATAAAAATAGTTACCACTACCAAACGACTTGGTTACATGAAAATGCGGCAGGTACATTACATCATGACCGTACACGCCTTGATATAAAAGACGTGATTAATCCAAGTAAAGTTAACTTTATCCAAGATACTGTTACTCAAATTAAACCAGAAGAAAAGAAAGTTATTCTTTCTAACGGTGAATTAAACTATGATTATTTAGTAGTTGGACTTGGTTTTGAGTCAGAAACATTTGGAATTAAAGGTTTAAAAGAACATGCATTCTCAATTGCAAGCATCAATGCTGCTCGTCAAATTCGTGAGCATATTGATTATAGCTTCTCTAAATATTACAATACACCAGCTGAAAAGCGCGATGAGTTATTAACAATTATCGTTGGTGGTGCAGGATTTACAGGTATCGAATTTGTTGGTGAACTTGCAAACCGTGTGCCAGAATTATGCAAAGAATATGATATCGATCGTGATTTAGTTCGTATTATTTGCGTAGAGGCTGCTCCAATGGTATTACCAGGTTTTGATCCTGAATTAGTTGACTATGCGGTTTCTCAATTAGAGAAAAAAGGCGTAGAATTCAAAATTGGTACAGCTATTAAAGAATGTACTGAAGATGGAATCATCGTTGCTAAAGGTGATGTAGAAGAGAAAATCAACTCTGCAACTGTTGTTTGGGCTGCAGGTGTACGTGGTAATGCTTTAGTAGAGCAAGCTGGCTTCGAAGCTATGCGTGGACGTGTAAAAGTTACAAAAGATATGCGTGTTCCAGGATATGATGACGTATTTATCGTTGGTGATTCTGCTTTATTAATTGACGAATCAAGTAACCGTCCGTACCCACCAACAGCACAAATTGCAATCCAACAAGGATTTAACGTTGCATACAACTTAGCTGTATTAGTTCGTGGAAAAGGTGAACTTGAAGAGTTTACACCGGACATTAAAGGTACAGTATGTTCATTAGGACATGATGATGCAATTGGTGTAGTTTACGGTAAAAAATTAACTGGTTGGAAAGCTTCATTTATGAAGAAAGTAATCGATAACCGTTACTTATTCTTACTTGGCGGACCAATGTTAGTTCTTAAAAAAGGTAAATTAAACTTTCTATAAGCAAATTAGCTCGACTTAAGTCGGGCTTTTTCTTTGTATATTTAGAAATTATAAAATGGCAGCGGAGAAGAAAACTTGACGTAGTTGCCTATTTTAGGAATTAAGTATAAATGCAACTACGCCTCTGTCTTCGCTTAAAGGCTCGCCAATCGACGAGTTTTCTTTATCGTAAAGGGGTCATAATAGATGAGTAAAAGAAGCAATGTGTGGCTAGGAGTAGCTGGTTTAGTGAAAGATTCTAACGGAAGATGGTTAGTAGTAAAGAAAAAATATAGTGGCTTAAAAGGTTTATGGTCTTTACCAGCAGGTTTTGTAAAACAAGATGAAACTGTTGACCAAGCAGTATTAAGAGAGATTAAAGAAGAAACGGGCGTAAATGCAACCTTAATCGGCTTAATAGGTGTTAGAACGGGCGTTATTCGCGAAGAAATTAGTGATAATATGTTAATTTTCTTATTACAGGCAGATGATACAACGATTTCGATTCAAGAAGAAGAGTTATCAGATGCACGTTTTATTTCTGAAGAAGAGCTAATAAAGGATCCTACATCTTCATTACTAATTAAATACTTAATTGAATATCCTCCGAATAAACCAATGGATGTGGTTAAAGGTTTAAACCCAGGAGATCAATTCCAATATACTACATATCACTTTATTAAGTGATTTTTCAATAATTTGAATTTTTTTAAAATTGACGATAGGACAAGAAGGTTTTACACTGTATATAGAAAAAATGTGGGGTGTTTTTTATATGGTGATGAGTATTCCAGTTTTACTAATTTCAATATTGTTATTTTTCGTATTAGCTTTTGGAATCGGTTTCCTAGCAAATATGCTTTTTCGAACAACTTGGTTTATGGTAGTAATCTATCCACTATTGATCGTTATGATTGTGGACAAGATTAGTACGATAAAATATTTTACTAATACTACTGCAGCTTTTGAGACATTAAAAACAAACCTAATGTCAGTAGGAACTGGTGATATTGTTATTTTAACAGCTGGTTTAGTAGGGGCAATTATGTCAGGAGTAGTAATCCTTTCATTAAGAAAAAATGGATATCAAATGTTCTAACTTTCTCATGTATGAGAGAGTTTTTTTTTATAATTTTTTTATTTTAGGGAAAGATGAAAAGATGAAAAGGAGTGAAGTGATTCATTGGTTATAAATAAAAAATTATTTAGACGAGTTATTTTATTTATTTTAATCATTATAGCTTTGTTTTCTTCTTTAAAAATCCTTGCAAATATTCAAGTCGCTACAATAAAAGGCTGGTTTAGTGATTCAATTGCAATTAATAAAGTATTTGCTGAAGAAAATAAAACGATCACAAATGAGAGCATAATGATTACGATGGCAAAAAACATCGAACATAATACGAATTGGAATAATTATAAAAAGGTAACAGTTACAGCAACTGGATATACAGCTGGAAGGGAATCGACAGGGAAAAGTCCTAAAGACCATTCATATGGAATTACTTATTCAGGTGTAGAAGTAAAGAGGGACTTATTTTCAACCATTGCAGCTGACTTAAACGTATTTCCGATAGGAACGGTATTATTTATTCCTGGGTATGGATATGGGGTAGTAGCAGATAAAGGTGCAGCAGTAAAAGGAAATCATTTGGATTTATATTTTCAAACTGTTGGAGATGTATTTGAGCATTGGGGAAAGAAGAAATTAACAGTTTATATAATAAAGCAGGGGTCAGGAAGATTTACTGAATCAGATCTAAAAGAATTGAATGAACAAAACTCGTTACAAGTATTTAGGCAGCAATCAAAGAATCAAATTGGAGAATAGATTATGGAAAAAATAAATTATAGCTTAATCATTAGTGCACCAATTGAGGCTGTTTTTGAAGTTGTTGATTCAGATGAGCATTTAAAAAAGTGGATGGAAGGTTTTATAGAGAATAAGTATGACGAAAATTTTAACAGAGAAAAACCAATTGGTCATAAGTTTAAGCAAAAGTTAGAAGAAGATGGGGAAATTCAAGAATATGATGGCGAAATCATTTCCTATAGCCCACCAAAAGAATTAGGTATTCGATTAAAGCATACTAATTTTACGGCCGATGCGGTCTATCGCTTTTTTTCTGTTGAATCAAATCAAACCCGCTTAGATTATGAATGTAGCTTGGAAATGTCTTCAGTAGTAGCTAAAATGACGGGCTTCATATACAGTTGGTTCACAAAACGAATTTTAGTAAAACAAATGAGTAGTTTAAAAAAATATGCCGAAAAACGATTTGATGGTGTACTATAAAAACATGCCCCTTGCATTTAATAGCAAGGGGTTTACAACGTTAATTAGATATTTATTTGAATAAAAGGAAAATCTTTTCATTATCTCGAATTTAAAATAAGTAAAATTTTATAATAAAATAAACTTTGTTAAACATATTCTTTTGTTTAAACAAGTTTTACCAAAACAGATTTTTTTAAAGTGGGTAAGCTTTAATCGAGAGGTGGAGGAGTAATGGAAGAGAAAATGACCTTAATGCATGCTTTAGGCATGACGATAGAGTCTGTTGAAGAAGGCAAAGTAGTGATGAAAATGGAGGTAACGGAAAAAGTACATCAACCGTTTGGTTATCTACACGGTGGCGCTTCAGTTGCTTTAGCTGAAACAGTTGCGAGTGTAGGGACGTTTTCGATGATTGATCAAGAGAATCAACTTGCTTTTGGCCTTGAAATAAACGCAAATCATTTACGTTCTGTTCGTGACGGTGTCGTAACAGCAATCGGAACTGCAGTACATACAGGTAAAACGACAATGGTTTGGGATATAAAAATTTATTCCGAGGATGAGCAGTTAGTTTGTATATCGAGATGTACAGTAGCGATTAAAGATAAACGAAATTAACTTAAAAATCTGTTAAATTACATTTGTAATTTAGCAGTTTTTTTATGACCTTGGATATCAATTGAAAGACACTTGGTTATTTGATGAGTCTGGTTTCTTAAATATTAAAATGTAATATGAAATGATTTTTTCTATAAAGAAAAAATAGAAACTCATCAATTTTATCTTAAACTTATGGTAAAATAATTAAGTTGTGTATATAAAATTTCGAAGATAAGTGAGACATCCTCTATATAAGAATTTTTGAATGAATTAGAAATTTCTTGAGATAGAGAAGAAAGGAGACATTCGATGAAAAATATATATTACACAGGCTTTAATGCACTTTTATCAATTATTATGTTTACGGTCGCCATTACATTAAACTTCTTTCAAATGACTATAAACTTTTTATCAGTATCTGGTATTCTACAACCACTTACAGATCTACTTCCAGAGAAGGAAATTAGAATTCTTACATTTCTAGGTATTGCATTTCTTTTCTATTTAGTTTTGAGTGGATTCAAATTAATTTCTGATATGATCTGGCAATTTGCGTTACTACTATTTTCAAAGGATAATGAAGGCGTAGACTTATTAGCAACCAAGAAATATTCTTTCGTCTTTTTAATAGGTGGATTAATTGCTATCTTTTTAAATAAATCTATAGTGTATATTGCTATTATTTTACTAGTATCAGTAATTGCATTTTTTATTTTATTTTTAATTAAGCAAAAATCTAACTATACAATTGTAGGGGTCATTGGTTTTATAATGATCCAATTAATCATTTGGGGATTAGTAGGAAGCGGAGTAGTATATGGCGCTTTTACAGTTTTAGCTAAATTTAAAACTTCAATGCCATTTTAAAAAAAGTAGCACTTTTGATTATCTCAAAAGTGCTACTTTTTTGTTTATAGATTAATATAATTGGCCATTCACAACGATATTTTGCCAAATCCGTTGAGTAGGTGGATAAGAATAGTTTTTTGGAATTGGAATTCTTTGTTTATCATTACCAATCCACGTACCAATTGTATAATTTGAAGTTAATCCCATGAACCATAGATTCGTATTATCGTTAGTCGTACCTGTTTTACCGCCAATATAGTTTAACGGCATATAGATATGTTTAGCAGTACCATCTTTTACGACAGAGTTTAACATGCTTCTCATTGTTTCGTTCGTTGATGGATTGTATACTCGAATTGCTTTAGGTTCATTATCGTATAATACTGTACCGTCTCTTAACGTGATTTTTTTTATAGCGGTATTTTCATAGAATACCCCATTGTTTCCAAATGTAGAGTATGCATCTGTCATTTCTAATGGTGACATACCGACATTGAAGCCACCAAGAGCACGACCTAGCTCTACACGATCTTCATTGGTAATCGTTCTAAAACCAAACTTATCTAAGTATGAATAACCTATACGTGGTGTAAGTTGCTCATATAATCGAACTGCAGCTGTATTATATGAGTTCTGCATAGCAGTACGTATAGTTACATCCCCGTACTCTTTTTTACTATCATTTTTAGGACAATACGTGCCTTTACAGTAGTTATCTGCGTTTACTTTCGTATCTGGAGTAGCACCAAACGTTTCAATATATGGCGCATAAACTAGTAATGGTTTAATTGTTGAACCTGGCTGTCTATATGATTGGAATGCTCGATTTAGATTGTGAGGTTCATAGTTTCTTCCCCCAGAAATTGCAATTATTTCATGGGTATCATTTTTTACTACAACTGCAGCGCCCTGCGTATTTGTTGAAAGTGTACCTCGGTTAACTGCACTGACTGTCACTTGTTGTACAGATGGATTTAAGCTTGTATAGACTTTTAAGCCTTGATTTTGTAAATATAATGCTCTTTCTTGAACAGTTTTTAATTTTTTCAATTCAGTTTGTTGTGCTGCTGATAGTTTGCTAGTATTAAATTTTCCTTTTTTACCAGCTAAAATACTCTTCAGTTCAGAATCGACGTAAGAATAGTAATCAGGATATTCCTGTGTTTTACTATCTTTCTTTAGCGTGATTTTTTCTTTCATGGCAGCAGTATACTGTTGTTCAGTGATTTTCCCCTGATCTCTAAGTATGCCTAAAATTCTTTCTTGACGCTTTTTAGCATTATTAAAGTTTCTCAAAGGATCATATAAAGTTGGGTTATTTGGAATTGTACATACGAAAGCTGTTTGAGCAATACTCAAATCTTTTGCCGATTTACTAAAGTATGCTTTACTTGCAGCTTCAATTCCATAGTTTCGATTTGCAAAATAAATTGTATTAATGTACATTTCTAAAATTTCATCTTTAGAGTATTGCTTTTCAAGTTGTAAAGAGATTTGAATCTCTTTTATTTTTCGTTCGACTGTACGCGCTTGAGTTAAATATAAATTTCTTGCAAGTTGCTGTGTAATTGTACTAGCTCCCTGTTCTATTCCACTATTCGAAACATTCACCATAAATGCCCTAGCAACTCCAAATAAATCAATACCCTTATGTGAATAAAAATATCGATCTTCGGTAGAAATAAAGATATCTTTTACTAGTTGCGGAATATCACCGCTTTTTAAATTAATTCTATTATCACCAGAAGCAGGAATATAAAAAGGATTATTATTTCGATCATAAAAAACACTGTTCTGTGATAAAGAAACAACAGGTAGTTCTTCTACCTTCTTTTTGGGAATATGTTTTGAGGTCTCATATGCCATCATAGCTTGCTGAGATGTGAAATAAAAGACAAGAAAGCTTATTATAATAATAATAAATCCAATAATTTTTTTCATAATAGCCCTCTATATACTTTCTATTTATTAATTCGTTTAATGAATTAATTAAACGAACGATATTATTTTAACACGATTTTTCATCTTGATGGGTATCTTATGTTATTTTTTACACAAATTGGTTGTATTAATAAAATAAGGAATAAAGTTGAAAATAGGAAATTTGTCTTACTTGAATATTCGTTAATCATATAAGACAATAAGTAAAAATCAGAAAATTTATTTTTCTGGAGGTGAGGAAATGAAAGAGCAGTTCCTGTTTATTGATTTTGAATTTACAATGCCCGATGGAAAATCAAAAGGAATTAAATTTTTTCCGGAAATCATTGAAGTTGGTTTTGTAAGTGTCATTAATAATGAGATTAATCAAACATATTCTTCTTTTGTTAAACCGCTGCAATTTCCAACGTTATCCTCAAGATGTAAAAGGTTTCTAAATATTTCTCAAGAGAATGTTGATCATGGAATACAGTTAAAAGAACTTGGAGAAATATTAAATGAAGCGACTAAAAACTATAGAACCACGGTAATTACTTGGGGCAATATGGATATGAGAGTATTAAAACATAATTGCGAGGCTGCGAATATTTCATTCCCAATACATGGGGAAGTAAGAGATTTATGTCTTGAGTATAAAACTTTCTTCGGTAACCAAAATCAAACTGGCCTTTGGAACGCAATGAAAGAGTATGGAAAAGATGGAACTGGAAATCACCACAAAGCACTAGATGATGCATTAACAACATATCATATTTATAAATTAGTAGAAAAAGATAAGCAATATATGAAAAAACCTGCACCAGCGACTCTAGGAGACTTAATTGATTTTTCATTATTAAAGAAAAGAATATCTTCATACTAAAAACCAATTGATTTTAAATCAGTTGGTTTTTTATTTTGTTGAAAGAGTAATTTGTTAATTAAATTGTTGGATGTATCATTGATAAGTAAGTTGTGTCTTATTGATTTCCACTACAGGGTGCTCGCTTTCCATGGGGCGAGACCTGAGCCTCCTCGTCTGCGCCTGCGGGGTCTCAGCCTTCCCGCTAATCCCATAGGAGTCGAGCACCCTTTCGTTCCAATCAAGTTCTTTATAAAAAAGTATTAATCTTAAAAAAATCGAATAGTCAATTGAACGAATGAATTACCCTTTATTAATCAAATTGTAACTTATGATGACGACATACAGATCTTTACAAAGATTGATCGTCAAAAAAGAAGATAGTTTAATTTTGTAAGTTAGTTAAAAGATTTATCTATCAACTAAAAATCAC
>NZ_SCFN01000050.1 GCF_004138285.1 Gottfriedia acidiceleris
ATTATTTTAGATTTATTAATTTAGCTTAAAAATAGTATTTTTTATTCAACTTACGCATGCATTAGCTTTATATGAACGATTATTAAAAGGACCGTTACGGGTCCTTTTTTAAAAGTATTTACAATATTGATCTTGACGTTGCTTTCCACTTAGTTTCGCATATATTCGTGTTGTTTCACTTTTTTCGTGACCTAATAAACTTTGGATTACTTCAATTGGAGCTCCGTTATCCATTAAATGAGTTGCGTAACTATGCCTTAATTGGTGAGGTGAAATCTTTTTGTTATACTCTGCATGTAAAGAAACCTCCTTAATTATATGGCGCGTTTGAGCAATACTTAACCGACGGGGAGCTCTTTCGGTTACAAATAATGCAGGATCTTCATCATGTCGTTCGTTTAAGTATCTAAATAACCAAATTACAGCTCGAATATTGAAGTATACTTCTCTTTCTTTATCACCTTTTCCTCGTACTATTACCGAGTGATTCGTCCAATTTATATCATTTTTATTTATTAAGACAATTTCGCCGATACGGCATCCTGATGAATACATAAACTCAATTATTGCATGTTCTCTTGGAGTATTGCAGGCTTCACGAAGGAGTTCAAGGAATTCTGGTTCCAGCTTTTGGTTCTTTAAGCTTTGAGGAAGGGTTACTTTGAATTTCACCCTCTTCATGAGCCCAACGGAAAAGGGATTTTATAAAACGAACTCGATGTGCTAAACTTGCAGGTTTTAATTTTTCCCCAACAAATACAAGATACTCTTTCAAAGCATCAGTAGTGATTTGAGCAATCTCAATATCATCGAAATGTTTAATTAAGAGTGTTGCCTGTATTCTATATGCTTTTAGTGTAGTTGATGAGTATCCTTCAATTAACTTATCATTATAGTAACTTTTCCATGCATTAGATAATAACATTAATAAATCCCCTCCATTAGTTGGTGTTTTACCAGGCATTATTGACGAAATTCATGATTAAAATAGGAGGGTTAAAACTAGAAATAGGATCAAATATTATTTTACTAAATGGCAGTTTAGTTATATAAGAATATAGAAGAATTCACTAAGGGCGTATGGAAT
>NZ_SCFN01000051.1 GCF_004138285.1 Gottfriedia acidiceleris
CCGAAGCTAGCGCTCCGGCTTCTCAGGCTCCTACCTATCCTGTACAAGCTGTACCAAAATTCAATATCAAGCTGCAGTAAAGCTCCACGGGGTCTTTCCGTCCTGTCGCGGGTAACCTGCATCTTCACAGGTACTATAATTTCACCGAGTCTATGGTTGAGACAGTGCCCAAATCGTTACGCCTTTCGTGCGGGTCGGAACTTACCCGACAAGGAATTTCGCTACCTTAGGACCGTTATAGTTACGGCCGCCGTTTACTGGGGCTTCAATTCAGAGCTTCTCCCGTAAGGGATAACCCCTCCTCTTAACCTTCCAGCACCGGGCAGGCGTCAGCCCCTATACTTCGCCTTGCGGCTTCGCAGAGACCTGTGTTTTTGCTAAACAGTCGCTTGGGCCTTTTCACTGCGGCTCTCCCGGGCATACACCCAAAAGAGCACCCCTTCTCCCGAAGTTACGGGGTCATTTTGCCGAGTTCCTTAACCATAGTTCTCTCGCTCACCTTAGGATTCTCTCCTCGCCTACCTGTGTCGGTTTGCGGTACAGGCACCTATTTCCTCGCTAGAAGCTTTTCTTGGCAGCGTAGAATCAGGAACTTCGGTACTATATTTCCCTCGCCATCACAACTCAGCCTTACGATGTGCGGATTTGCCTACACATCAGCCTAATTGCTTGGACGCGCATATCCAGCAGCGCGCTTACCCTATCTTTCTGCGTCCCTCCATCGCTCAAACGGAAATGAGGTGGTACAGGAATATCAACCTGTTGTCCATCGCCTACGCCTTTCGGCCTCGGCTTAGGTCCTGACTAACCCTGGGAGGACGAGCCTTCCCCAGGAAACCTTAGGCATACGGTGGACGGGATTCTCACCCGTCTTTCGCTACTCATACCGGCATTCTCACTTCTAAGCGCTCCACCAGTCCTTACGATCTAGCTTCAACGCCCTTAGAACGCTCCCCTACCACTGATACCATACGGTATCAATCCGCAGCTTCGGTGATACGTTTAGCCCCGTTACATTTTCGGCGCAGAGTCACTCGACCAGTGAGCTATTACGCACTCTTTAAATGGTGGCTGCTTCTAAGCCAACATCCTGGTTGTCTAAGCAACTCCACATCCTTTTCCACTTAACGTATACTTTGGGACCTTAGCTGGCGGTCTGGGCTGTTTCCCTCTTGACCACGGATCTTATCACTCGTAGTCTGACTCCTATGGATAAGTCATTGGCATTCGGAGTTTGACTGAATTCGGTAACCCGTTGGGGGCCCCTAGTCCAATCAGTGCTCTACCTCCAAGACTCTAACACATAAGGCTAGCCCTAAAGCTATTTCGGGGAGAACCAGCTATCTCCGAGTTCGATTGGAATTTCTCCGCTACCCACACCTCATCCCCGCACTTTTCAACGTGCGTGGGTTCGGACCTCCATTCAGTGTTACCTGAACTTCATCCTGGACATGGGTAGATCACTCGGTTTCGGGTCTACGACCACGTACTATATCGCCCTATTCAGACTCGCTTTCGCTGCGGCTCCGTCTCTTCAACTTAACCTTGCACGGGATCGTAACTCGCCGGTTCATTCTACAAAAGGCACGCCATCACTCATTAACGAGCTCTGACTATTTGTAAGCACACGGTTTCAGGTTCTCTTTCACTCCCCTTCCGGGGTGCTTTTCACCTTTCCCTCACGGTACTGGTTCACTATCGGTCACTAGGTAGTATTTAGCCTTGGGAGATGGTCCTCCCAGATTCCGACGGAATTTCACGTGTTCCGCCGTACTCAGGATCCACTCAAGAGGGAACGAGGTTTCAACTACAGGGTTTTTACCTTCTTTGACGGACCTTTCCAGGTCGCTTCATTTACCCCGTTCCTTTGTAACTCCGTATAGAGTGTCCTACAACCCCAAGAGGCAAGCCTCTTGGTTTGGGCTATCTTCCGTTTCGCTCGCCGCTACTCAGGAAATCGCTATTGCTTTCTATTCCTCCAGGTACTTAGATGTTTCAGTTCCCTGGGTCTGTCCTCAGTACCCTATGTATTCAGGTAAAGATACTACTCCATTACGAGTAGTGGGTTCCCCCATTCGGAAATCTCCGGATCAAAGCTTACTTACAGCTCCCCGAAGCATATCGGTGTTAGTCCCGTCCTTCATCGACTCCTAGTGCCAAGGCATCCACCGTGCGCCCTTTCTAACTTAACTAATTTTAAAACTAATTGAATTAAACTTACGCAGTTTAATGAATGACATTATCTAGTTTTCAAGGTACAAA
>NZ_SCFN01000052.1 GCF_004138285.1 Gottfriedia acidiceleris
AATCAAAAGTATAACGGTTAAATATACGTATTTTGGGTTGCCAGTTACCAAAAAAATCAATTTAGAATCATGGGAATTATGGTATGTATAAAACTAATGCATGCATTAGTTACTTCAACTTGCAATTGAATAACTTTTATAGATAGTTTATTTTTTACAAGAAGAAGTGGTATTCTTTTGGTACAAGAAGTCCTCTCAATGGATCAAATGGTGCAAACGCCTGGAATGCATCCTCTTGATAACATTACAACATATGGGTAAGCCGTATGCCTTAATAGGGTACGTACGGTTTGATTAGGGGGAAGTCTCGTGAGAGATTTCCCTACTTATTCAACAAAATGGCAGATTAGTTCAATAAGGTTTGTTTTAATAAAAGGCTGTAAATGGTATTATAGCGTAGGAATCTATATATTTATTAATTAAATTAGAGGTGATTAAGTGGATCATACAACTGAGAGAAAATTACAATCTGAACTCCAACTAAAGAAATTAGGAGTCCCCATTAACGAGAATTTACCTTTAACCGAACAAGATAATGAAGTAAAAGTAAGAACCAAAGAAGAAATCATAAATAGAATAATCGCACTTACGATTGTATCTGCAAAAGGAATGGGTGCATCAAAAGAAGAAATTGAAGATTTTATTGCAGGATATAAAGCAATCGATTTATTCACTGATGATGAAAAAAGTTTTATCGAAAAGAAAAGTCCAAAACAAAGAGAATTTATTCAATATTCATGGAAAATTGAATGTATATGGGTACTGTTGTGGTCAATCAACATAATACATGAATTGGATATCCCTAATAACACTTGTGATGTTGATTTAGTCTATGAGACAGTATTGAATTCTACTAAGGAAGATTTAATAAATAAATCTGATCTTAGGGAGGCTAATGAGATTCTTGATAACTTGGATTTCACATATAGAAGTCATTGGGCAGTAAGAGATGCTCAATTAAAAGGTGCACAAATCCCTTCAAATTTGAATGAAGGTGTCGTCTATGAAAGACATTATACATTTAATTGGCTTGTGAATTACATGGAGGAAGAATGGGATGATGTTTCTACTGATACCTGATAATTATTATTCCTTATTCAACTAACGCATGCATGAGTTGAATAGAAGCTGCCAATTCAGGTGGCTTTTTCTTATTCGACTAAATGGCAGATTAGTTGAATAAGAATTATTTGATATTCTATGAAAAAAGGAGAAATTCCCCCAAGTTACGAATACCCGCTATGAAGATATAATTTAATTAAAACCAAACAGGAGGAGGGGTTTCTTTGACCCGTAAAAACTGGTTACTTATTTTACTTTGTTGCTGCATTCTATACATTCCGCACGCAACCCCTTCGCTTGCGATTCGTACGAAGCTGATTTTCACTGGTCATCCAGTGTCGGCATTGACATCGAAGGTTTATCCCTTTGAGAAAAACGGCAAACGATATCAACCTTATTCAGAGTATTCAAAAGAACATCACGCGAAGGTGTACCTAATTAGTCACCCACCGTCAGCAATGGTAGACACTGGCGAAAATGTCGTGTATAAGGATTTAATCGTGTATCAGAAAGGACCTATCTTCTTGGCGAAATACGTTTATGATGAAATTGCTAAAATTATGAATGTGTAATTGAACTAACGCATGCATTAGTTGAACAACAAGATCGGCTG
>NZ_SCFN01000053.1 GCF_004138285.1 Gottfriedia acidiceleris
CTGCCATTTAGCCACCCATGCAGCGCTCGCGCTGCACCACAGCGAATGAAAAAGATTTAAAACCGTCAATACTGCTTCTATGGCTGGGTGAGGAAGGTCGCTGCAGTATGGTGCCATTAGAGCCCATCATTTAGTCTGACTCCAACGATCACGGTGCATCACAGACTGTCGCTCCCTTGCGGGAAGCACTCATGGTAGATTAATCCTATTCTGATTTTTGCACCAGCCTCTATTCTTAAAGCCATAGGAAGGATGAATTCGATGGAAGTTATCATTGAACGAGTTTGCGGAATGGATGTTCATAAGGACAACATTACCGCATGTATTATGACACCTGAAGGAAAGGAGATTCAAACGTTTTCTACGAAGACGATTTTTTTAATTAAACTGATGGATTGGATAAGGTCACATGGATGTACTCATGTCGCTATGGAAAGTACAGGGGTGTATTGGAAACCCATTGTTAATCTGATTGAAGCTGAAGAATTAGAGTTTTTTGTCGTCAATGCACAACATATGAAATCTGTTCCTGGACGAAAAACTGACGTAAAAGATGCTGAATGGATCGCTCAACTTCTCCGCCACGGATTATTGACTGCTAGCTATGTTCCCGATCGAACTCAAAGAGAGTTAAGAGAACTGGTACGATATCGTCGAAGTATTATTGAAGAACGCTCTAGACAACTTAATAGAATACAAAAAGTACTGGAAGGTGCAAATATTAAATTAGGCTCTGTTGTTTCAGATATTATGGGTGTTTCAGCTAAAGAAATGCTTAACGCCATTGCAGATGGCGAAGAAGATCCTACGAAACTAGCAGGTATGGCTCGTCGCTCATTGAAACGCAAAAAAGATGAACTTGAGCTAGCTCTACGAGGGTATGTTAATCCTCATCAACGTATGATGCTGAAAACAATACTAACTCACATAGATTTTCTAACTGAACAAATTGAAAAACTCGATTCTGAAGTAGCACAGAGAGTAAGTTCTTATCAAGAAGACATAGAACGACTGGACTCAATCCCTGGTATCGCTACACGTATGGCTGAACAGATACTAGCCGAAATTGGAACAGACCTTGAGAACCAGTTTGGAAGTGCCCCCCGATTATGTTCTTGGGCAGCATTAGTTCCAGGACATAATGAAAGTGCTGGTAAAAGGAAATCAACTAAATCAAAAAAAGGCAATAAGTATTTAAAATCAGCATTAACTGAAGCCGCACATTCAGTAGGTGCTTCCAAAAACTACCTTGGAGCAATGTATCGAAGAACAGCAGCACGAAAAGGTAGGAAAAGAGCAGGAATAGTAGTAGCACATGCCATGTTAAGAATCGCTTATTATCTTCTGACTAGGAAAGAAATGTACAGAGACTTAGGAGAAGATTATTATGACAAACAAAAAGAAGTATCAATGGTCCGTTATTCAGTTCGAAGACTTGAAAAATTAGGGTATTCTGTATCGATCGAAGAAGTCTCATAATCCATCAACCACTAATATTTTTTTGCTGTTGGACGCTTTTTAAAAATAAAATAAAGACGTCTTCTTTAATTATGCATTTTTTACCTGAATACCGTAAGGTTTTTTCATGGTAGCTGCATAAGAAAAACGATCCTT
>NZ_SCFN01000054.1 GCF_004138285.1 Gottfriedia acidiceleris
CAAATCCTTTTTCTGCATTAAACCATTTTACTTTACCATTTTCCATATTTGTTTCCTCCTAGTGCGTTTTACACACGTTGTAATAATTCAATAGTAACATTAAAAGTAAAGATAATCAAATTAACTTAAATATTAATGACATTACATAATTTTATGATCAATTTTTACTTAATACTTAGTCATTAATTTTAAAAATAAAAACACTAACTAAAAATTTCATTTACTTATTGACATAACTTATTTATTACTGATAAAATATTTATTTTGACAAAAAAATAATAAATGTTATGCTTATATACGTTAGTAATTAAATGGGGGTGTAGAATATGTTTGAAGTTGGTGATAACATTTTTTATCCAATGCAAGGAGCAGGTGTAATCGAATCTATTCAAGAAAAAGAAGTACAAGGTGAAATACAACAGTATTTTATTATAAGATTACTAATTAAAAAGATGGAAGTAATGATTCCAATTTCAAAAATGAGTAATTCAAGAATTCGAATGGTCGTTGATTCTAATACACTCGACAATATAATAATAAATTTCCATAATGGAGAATCCGATCGTTCTCTTTCATACAAACAAAGATTTAAGTTAAATTCTGAGAAAATGAAAACAGGTAATATTGAGGAAGGCGCAGAAGTAGTACGTGATTTAATGCGTATAGATAAAGAAAAATCTCTTAATTCAAGCGAAAAACAAATGTTAGGTAACGCAAGTAAAATTCTTTTTAGCGAACTTGGATTAGTTAAAGGGATATCAGAAATTCAAGCCAAAGAACTATTATTTGGGTAAAAATCTTCATTTCAACTTACATTAATGAAGATTACAGAATTTCAATTTTTCAAATCATGTACAAAACGCCTTATATAAGACATTAACCCCGTTCATTCTATGCTATTGTTCCTCTTTTAAATTCTATTTATGACCATTATATTTATTTAATAACTGAAATCGATTATCTATTCCATATTCAATTTGTTCAACGACAAAAAAGCATCCAATTTATTTGGATGCATATTTAAGTATTCCGCTTAAAAAGAGTGAATCTTCTAACTGTGTGCACTCTTTTAGTTTGATTAATCCATCTAGTTCTAGTTCCTTAGCCAGTTTTTCAATCATATTTGTATCATTTTCCAAGGAATTTTTAATGTCGATTATAAAGAAATTTCCTCTTGTTGCAAGTCGAAGGTTCTTTAATAGATTTTCCTTACTCATTTTCCCATCTCCCTTCTAGTATAAACTAATTCGACATAAAAGAGGTTTTATCCTGTATATTCAATTAAATTACAAATTATTTGTAGGATTATTAATTTAGCTTAAGAGTATAACTGCAAAAATATTCATACATTGCCAATAAATGATTACAAATAGTAGGCTAAATAAATTAATCATTCTTTTGAATTTGAGTATAACAATAAACGAAATTACGTAAAATGCCAAAGTATTTTGAGATACAATTGTAGTCAACAAAAATGGAGCAGTAATACTCCATTTTTAATGAATGTTGTGTATTTATTTTTTATAGGCTATAATACTTTAAACCATTTCTTTAC
>NZ_SCFN01000055.1 GCF_004138285.1 Gottfriedia acidiceleris
AAACAAATATACCATCTCGTCCAAATGATTGCAAGCATTACTTTACAAAAAATTAATAAAAGTTTTGTATGATCTTTATTTGAATCTTTCTATATATATTGCTCTGTTAATTTTATTGTTGATTTTAGATATATTAAAAGGAAACACTACAAAATGCTGCTTCCCCTTCTTCATGTTTCAATTAAAAACCTTCTCAATATTAAGTTTGTCATAATCCAAAATCCATTCATTGTAAATATCATATGTATCTCTTATTGTGTCGGGTGAAGTTGCCAATAAATCACACCCTCTGTCATCGTAAACGTGAAAGATCGTTTTCTTGTTAATATTTATAAAATATGCTCTATGAAAAACCCTTGGACTAATTCCCAAATCTTGATTGCATATTGCTTTTAGCAAAGAATTGTATTTGAATTCATTCGTTTTACATTTTAAACTAAACCTATGCGTTTTATATGTCCCTTCTTCGTCCTCTTCAGGAAAAATATATGGATTCGTTTGATGCTTTAATCTATACAATAGTGACTTCTCTACATATGGTGAAAAGTTCTTTAATTTACGTTTATTTTGTTTACCTCTACAAAATCATTTATATCTATTACGACAAATTATCATCCGTTGGAGAGTGTATCGCTTCAAATAAAGTGATTGCTCTTTTATAACAACCCAATATATATGGGATGTTAGGATAAACTTAACCCCTTTTCCACTCTACCCCAAGTTCAAATCGAATACCAATATCCCAATTGTAAAACAAAGGTGCTCTAAGTTCTAAGTTAGGAAATACTTCTTTCAAGAAGTCGTTAATTATCATTCCAACACCTCAATTCTGTAAATCAAAAAAACAAAGACCAAATATTGAGCCTGGACAAACGCAAACAATCATAAGTAACTGTCATTTCAAAAACAAATGATGTTAGTAATCGCTCTTTAATATTGTGTTTTGTATTTTCGTACTGCGACTATCAACGATACCAAGCTAGATAATTAACAAGATACTTTGTAGTTACTCCCTTAAGCTGTCTAACCATTGTTTCATTCGAGAATATAGACCATTTACATTTTAAATATGATACAAACTTTTTATTACACGTTTCACTTCGTTAGATAGAATGCGACGATGCTATTTCCCATTTTCTTTAGCGTATCCTACTACAAAAACTTAATCGTGTCATCTGACTTTTGATCATTCCTCGAATTGATTTCTATTTAATAAGTAAGATTTATAAATCTATTGATTTCATATTCCAACACAAAAAAAGCATCAACTTAATAGCTGATGCTTTTCGTTACCAGGCGACGTTCTACTCTCACAGGGGGAAACCCCC
>NZ_SCFN01000056.1 GCF_004138285.1 Gottfriedia acidiceleris
ATTCCTACTATCCTTATGATACTAAACTGCCATTTTGTTCAATAAAAAAATGACCGACAAAATCGTCGATCACGTTTTTCAACTAAAGCATGCGCCTCGCACTTCAAAAGTCGTTGAATAACAGCATTTTTTATTTCTGTTTAATTATGATAAAACATGTTGGAAATACTAATCCTAGTTTACGGAAAGGTGATGACCAATGAGTTTAATTAAATCCCTTAGCTTTACGATAATTTTTGCGTTAATTCTTTCATTCAGTAATAAAGTAGATTGTGCTAAAGCATCTGATAAACCCAAACCATTTGAAGAGTTCTATCCTGAAAGTGGATACAAATCGATTGAATCCGCAGCTATTGAATTTGAAAACAATTTTAAACGACTATTAAAGTTACCACTAAGAGTTCCACCGATTAGCTTTACTCATTATTTCGGAAGATTTCAACATACAAATGATGGAATGAATGATTGTTTCATCTTAGATGCATTAAATGATAAAGTACCTAAAAATCATTACAAAATTATTATTCGACCAATCGATCAAAAATGGGATATAAAAGGTAGGAACATTCTTGGAACTTACAAATTAAAGAATGGAAAAACGGCGACACTTATTGAATTCGGTAGGATCAAAGATCCTAGAAGGAAAAATGAAAATTTTGGCTTTAATGCTTTGTTTTTCGAAAGAGAAGGTTGGCAATATGAAATAAGTATTGATTTAAGGGTAGTTGATATCGTTACCCCCGAAGTATTAGTTAATATTGCGAATTCAATCGATTACCCTGCTGAGCGTCCGTTAGAATAAAAATCAAAAGGAACTTCGTTCAACGCGAAGTTCCTTTTGATTTTTATTCTAACGCATTAGTTAGTTACATAAGAAAAAAGAAAGTTCTTCAATTGAAGAACCTCTAAGAATTTTAAAATTATTACGAAGAACCGCCATCGCCTGGTGGAAATGTATTGGATTTTGTACGTTCTAATTCCTGTAATTGATGATCAGTAAGTTCCTGCGTTGAGTTGTTTCTTGGTCTCATTAATCCAATAATGACAAATATGGCTATAATTCCTACAATTACCCATATCATTATTAATCACATCCTTTGAATAATAATTTCTCATTGTTGTTTATAATGAGTTGTCTTTATCATTTTATTCCATTTAATTCCAATAGGTTCTTTTCTTTATTAAACTAATCTGCCATTTACTTTAATAAGAAAAAGCTACCGAAGTAGCTTTTAGCTTGTTCAACTAACGCATTAGTTAGTTCAATAAGAAACCTTATTTTTTCTACTGATTAA
>NZ_SCFN01000057.1 GCF_004138285.1 Gottfriedia acidiceleris
ATTTTATCTGTTTCTTCAAAATAAGGCTTCATCTTTTGTTCGGCTCTGTCTTTGAGTGTGGATTTTTCCATATAATTTTGGATAAAGGTCCCACCCACACACAATAAAATTATAAGTAACATCCAAAGGAAATGTCGTTTACGCCAGAATTTTTTCAATTCGAATAGTATGAAGTTAAATATAATCACCCCTCATCAAAGAAAATTTTTTTATAACGTTCTTCTGTACTCATTGAAAGTTCCTCATTTATAAGGACTCCTTTCTTCAAAAATAAGACATGAGAAGTGACACGATCAATTTCTGATAAGTTATGTGACGAAAGAAGTATTGCTGTTCCTTGTTCTACTAACTGTAATAATAGCTCACGCACTTTAATCGCACTCGACGGATCTAGACCATTCAACGGCTCATCTAAAATCAGCAATTTTGGTTGATTAACAATAGCCAAAGTCAAAAGTAAAAGTTGCTTCATTCCAAGCGAATAATAAGCAACCTTTTTGTTCAAATAGCCATCAACTCCTACTATTTCAGCTGTTTGTATTAGTTGTTTCCTTGTTATTCCTTGTATATCTCCAATGAATTGGAGATGATCATATCCTGTTAAATAATCATAAAGAACCGAATTATCTTGCATGAAAGAAATTTCTCGAAATATAGTTGGATTTTTATTACTTTTTCCTAGAATAGTAACTTCACCTTGATCAGCAGCTAAAAGGTTAGTAATTGTGTTTAGAAGGGTCGATTTCCCAGATCCATTTGGACCTACTAGAGCTACAATTTGTGGCTTGTGAATTTCAAATGTAATCCCTGATAATACTTTTTCATTTCCAAATGATTTATGAATTTGATTGACTGATAAAATCATCACCATCATTCCTTCTATAAACAAATTGAGAATCTTTAAGTTATTAAAAATACTTTCATCATCTCACAATCGAATTTTCCATATTATGTTAATTTCTTCCCTAAAATGATTTTACCTTCATTACTTTTTTAAAGAATATTAATAATATATTTACTTGAGAGCAAAAAAACCGACTTAATAGTCGGTCATGTTGTTGAACTAACGCATGCGTTAGTT
>NZ_SCFN01000058.1 GCF_004138285.1 Gottfriedia acidiceleris
GTTAGTTCAATAAGAAACCTTATTTTTTCTACTGATTAATAAGTATCCAATTATCACCAAAATGATTGTTGACAAAAAAAGGTTTGTGCAACCAATTTGAATACTGATGCTTGGCTGGTCAAGCAAGATTGATAATTCTCCGTTAGTGATTTTTGCAATATTAAAATACGTAAATGGAGATAGGTAAGCAAAATTAATAATTACCTTTGTACTGACAATGTATCCTATCAATAAAGTTAGTGTCGTGGTGGCAAATACTGCTAATGAATTTTTAAAAAGAAGGGATATTAAGTGCGACAATGCGATTGTAAATAAGAGTAGGCATATTAATAAGACAAGACTTTGTACAATATTGACTCCTAGTGGAATAAAATGAAACCCATTTCCCCCATATGAAATATTGCCCGTATAATTTGAAGAAATTGCAATTTTGGGATGATCATAGAATAAAATAGGATACTCCCAATCGCCGAAACGATTAAACAACATTCCAATAATTAATACGAACAAAACAAGTCCTATACTATTTAATAATGAAAAGTTTGTAGAATTTAATATTTTACCAATAAAAATTTGCTTAGTATCGATAGGTTGAGTTTTTAAAAAATAAAGTGTATTCTTTTTCCCTCGTTCAATAGCAAATCCAGATCCAAATAGTAATATAAATAGACAGATTGGAACTAGATAAAAATAATCTTTAAAGAATACGTAAAGCGTATAAAGACCACTATTATCTAACTTCTGATTCATTTCTAACCATTTATTTGAACCATCTTTTTCAAGTGCACTATTGTTTGTAAAAATCGTTGGAACGAAATCACCTGAAAATACAGGTTGAATATCGTGTTCCATAAGCCACTTTTTCTCAGCTATACTAACATCTATTGTGAATTGACCCAATGTTTCCTTAAAAGCATTTTGTAGATTACCTGAATCAATTTCCTTATTGGCAAAACGCGTTTGAAAAAGTTG
>NZ_SCFN01000059.1 GCF_004138285.1 Gottfriedia acidiceleris
AGACGTTAAGATTAATGATGGCGTAGGAACAGTTCAAGATTCAAACGGTGCAGTTGAACAAGCTGTAAACTCTACTCCTGGTGCAATTTCTTATCTTGCTAACTCATATTTAATCGGCGATAAAAAAGATGCTTTAAAAACTGTGAAAATTGATGGAAAAGAATCTTCAACTGATAACATTACTTCTGGTGCGTACCCATTCTATTCATATGAGTATATGATTACAAAAGGTGATGCAAAATCTCCAGTAAAAGAATATATTGAATTCATTAGTGGCGATGAATTTGCTGACAAGTTAGTTGAAATGGGTTATATCCCAGCTTCAGAAATGTCAGGTTTACAATAATATAATGCAATTTAAGCTGACTCGAAAGGTCTATGACTTTTGAGTCAGCTTTTTTTATTTCTTATAGAATGTCAACCAAATATACGGTTTTATTAAAGAAGTTCACAACTTTATAAAGTTCACTATGTGTTCGTATTTTTCTTTTTCAATATTCCTTACTCGCCATAGATCGGGCACCTGAAACTACTTAAAAAGTTAAGCTACTTTTAAGTAGTTTTCTTATTTATATTTATCAAGTTTTAATAAGTAATTTGTATTTTAACGTTACTTACAATGCCCATAAATCAATTAAACATACTACCTCTTAAAAAGATTTACAATTTCTTTACGATTGATTAAAACTTGCTTAACCTAAAAACTTTAAAGTAGAGATTGTAAGAGATAACAAACAAAAATTAAAAACAAAATTAAAAATAAAAACAAACATTTTAGGGGGATTAAAATGAAACGTGGATTAAAATTAACATTTGCAGCAATGGC
>NZ_SCFN01000006.1 GCF_004138285.1 Gottfriedia acidiceleris
CGACATACAGATCTTTACAAAGATTGATCGTCAAAAAAGAAGATAGTTTAATTTTGTAAGTTAGTTAAAAGATTTATCTATCAACTAAAAATCACTTGTTTATGACAGATAAAACAATAATAAATAGACTATTTTTTCATAGAAATTCATTTATGTTTTAAATAGGGGCAAGTAATGGAGTTGATTTAAATGTTTTCTATAAAAAAGTTAATCCTAAAAATTTTAGAATCATTGTTCTAGGGATTCTCTATTTTATCATTCAAATTATTAGTGAAACTCAAGAATTACTTATACATCAATAAGAAACAACTTTATTATCAAAGAAAAATCTTTTGGCCATTACTTCATTTTACTTTGACTATTAAAGAATACTTTGTATAATTGGCAGTGGGAGTGATGGGACTATGATGGAGTTTTTATATTTTCCTGAAGATAAAACAGAGTATATACCTGCCGTTATTTCATTAATTATTTTTATGATTGGTGCTTTTATTACTTTTTATTTAATTAAAAAGGCATCGACGAAAGAAGAAAAGCGTATAACAGAATTAATGGAATCAAAAGAAAAAAAATCATTACGTGAATAAAGTAATTCAAAATGGGGACTTACTAAGGAAGGTCTCTTTTTTTTGGAGTTACATCACATTTTCATCACATTTTTGTGATAGATT
This sequence comes from Gottfriedia acidiceleris, assembly GCF_004138285.1. GTDB lineage: Bacteria > Bacillota > Bacilli > Bacillales > Bacillaceae_G > Gottfriedia > Gottfriedia acidiceleris_A. Next base: position 672 of record NZ_SCFN01000006.1, read on the forward strand.
GTTTTTGTGAATTTATAAGCTACATTAAACTAATTCAGATCTGCTCAACAAAGCGTGTTTAAAACATTAATCTTATCGATTTTAAATTTAAGATCTGTTTAACTTTAGCAGAATCTTAGGAGGTAATACATATGAAAAAAATTTTAAGTCTATTAATTGTAAGTATTATGATTACTGCAGGATGTTCTAATGAGAAGAAGAAGGAACCCGTAGTTGAAAAACCAGTTGATGTAAATATACTTCTGCCGACATCCGATATTAATTTAAATAAAGAAATTACAATACGTGCTGAAGTTAGTCAAAATAATAAAGCTGTTTCTGACGCAGATGAAGTTCAATTTGAAATTGGAAAAAATGGTGAAGATAGTATCGCCATGCTTGATGCAAAAAATGGTGCAGATGGTATTTATTCGGCTACATACAAATTTACTGATCCAGGGGATTATTATGTAATTGCCCATGTTACTGCTAGGGATCAACATTCAATGCCTAAAAAGGATTTTAAAGTTCAAACTACTACCTCAACTAGTAATAGTAATGGTGAAAAGAGTGAGCATGAAACTCACAGTGGAGATGATCATCATGGCGATGTAATGATTCATTTAATGGGCACTGAAAATATTGATGCAAATAAAGAAAATCTCTTTACGATTCATCTTATGACGAATGATGGAAAACCACTAGAAAAAGCGAACGTGCGAATTGAAACATGGAAAGATGAGCAAGGAAAGCATGACTTTACTGATGCAAAAGAAGTTGCACCAGGTGAATATGAAGTTAAGTATACTTTTAAAGAAAAAGGAACAAATACAGTAAAGGTTCATGTTGAAAAAGAGGAATTACATGACCATACTGAAAAAGAGGTTACAGTAAATTAATAATAACGAAGGCTATCCTATCTTTGATGAATAGAAGGATAGCCTCTTTTATATAAAAGCTTGAAGTAAAGAGTTAGCTTCTGACTGATATCGCTTTTATGGGGGTGAATATTTTGAGAAAGATTTCGATCTTCGGCACGATTTTACTTTTCTTATTTTGTACTGGCTGTGTGCCAAATAATATGTCACATATTAAGGATTCGGAAAATGTCCTTATTTCAGTAAATAAAAAAGTTGGAAGTTTAACGTTCCTAAATTTAGACGACTTACATAAAGTAGCAGATTGGAATTTAAATAGAGATGTAAGTGGTGCAGTATTATTACAGAACGGAGAAGATATTGCGGTATATCATCCAACAAATCCAAAAATAGATATTTATCATCTTTCAACAGGGGACCATGTCGATAGTTGGAATGCTGGTACTGGTATTACTAATATAATTTCTTTAAAAAGTAATCGGGTGATTGCTGTAACGAATGGAAAAAAGAATAACATTTCATTCTTTAATCGTAAGGGAAAGATTCTTAAAAAAATTAAAATAGGTAGAAATCCCATTTCGATGGTTGAAGATACGATTCATCATAAATTATATGTTAGCTTGTTTAACGAGCGAAAAGTAATTGGTATTAACTTAGATAGTTTTAAAATTGAACAATCAATCGAAGTGCCGTACACATCGGTAGGTTTAATTTTAAACAAAAATTCATCTGAACTATTTGTAGGGGGACACGGAAATGGTGAAGAGGAAAATGAGGACGTAAAAGTATATTCAACTATTACTGGTAAACAACAAAAGTCACTTCATACTCCTTTAATGCCTATTTCGTTTTTTCAAAATGAAGATGGATTGTTTACGATTGCCCATGGTACAAATCAAATTTATAAGCTAAATCCGAATGTAGTTAATCAGACTAAGTTTATAGAAGTTGGATCAAATCCATATGCGGCCATTGGCTTTAAACATACTGCGTATGCAGCTAGCTATGATTTAAACAAGTTGTACCAAATAAATACGACAACGATGAAAATTGAAAAAGAAGTTGCAGTAGGGAGAGGACCTTTTCAATTATTGTTAAGAGAGGGCATTGGTCATGATTGAAAGAAAGATATTGATTGTTGATGATGAACAAGATATTTGCCAATTGGTTGGAATGTATTTGGAAAATAGCGGATATAGTTGGGACGAAGCAAACAATGGTGAGACCGCATTATCAAAAATAAGTCAATCAAACTATGATTTATTAATTTTAGATATTATGATGCCCATAATGGATGGATGGACCCTTTGTAAAAAGATTAGAGAAACATCAAATGTGCCTGTGATTTTCTTAACAGCAAAAGGTGAAGAGTGGGATAAGGTAAATGGATTAAAAATGGGAGCGGATGATTATATCGTAAAACCATTTAGTCCTGGAGAATTAATTGCAAGAGTAGATGCAGTTTTAAGAAGAACGAAAAATTCGGATGCTTCCGTTTTACAGATTGGCCAAATCAAAATAAATGAAAAATCTAGGAATGCTTTTGTATCAGATAAACCTTTATCACTTACTTTAAAAGAATATGATTTGCTTCTCTTCTTTTGTAAGCACCAAGACCACGTTTTTAGCCGCGAACAAATTTTAGAAAAGGTTTGGGGTTTCGATTATTTTGGTACAGCTAGAACAGTTGATACACATATAAAAACATTAAGAATTAAATTAGGACAGGATGCAGATTATATTTCTACGGTTTGGGGTGTAGGGTATAAATTTGGGATAAACGGATGAAGAAATTGATCTATTCGTTATCGTTTTTACAAAAGCTTTGGTTAACGATTTGTTTAATCGTAATCTGTACAACAATCTTTTTCTTTTTAATGTTTCAGTTTGCATATAAGCAATTATATGTTTCATATGTTCGTTCCACTTTGATCCAAGAAGGCACAAGTTTAGTAAAACATTATCATAAAACGAATAATGTAAATGACTTTTCAGAATTTGTTTCAAAATTTGATGCTGTTTCAAATGCTAATGTTTTATTTATAAGTAATCCAAGAGATTTAAGTGCATGTATCCCCTATAATGTAAGCCACGAATCTTTCATCACTGAAGATGATCGTGAAACATTATTAAAAGGAAAAGTGATTACGAAGACAGGATTTGAAAAAAGATTTAAGCATCAAATAATCGGTGTTGTTGTTCCGGTTGTAAAAAAAGAAAAACTTGAAGGGATTATTTATTTACACTTACCTTTACGGAGTGTGACTGAATTAATCCAACAATCAAAATGGATCTTTATGATTAGTACATTGTTATTTGCTTTCATTATTCTTTTAATCGGCAGAAGTATAATAAAACAAATGATTAAGCCTTTATCAAGAATGGAGCAAATATCTTATAAAATGGCAAATGGTGATTACACCGAACGTATACACTACATTAGTGGTGATGAAATAGGAAAACTAGCTACTGCGTTTAACTCAATGTCTGATTCTTTACAAAAAGAAGATGAAAATAGAAAAGAGTTTTTAGCCAATGTTTCTCATGAATTAAGAACGCCGTTAAGTTATGTTAAAGGATATAGTGAAGCAATTTTAGATGGTGTAATAAAACAAGAACAGCAATTAAAATATGTCGGTATCATTCAAAAAGAGGCTAGTCGGATGCAAAGATTAGTTAGGGATTTACTTGACTTGGCCACATTAGATGGTCAGCAATTTCCACTTATTCAAGAACCTAACGTAATTGCCCAGCTAATTGAAGATACAATCGAAACATATTCTCAGATACTCATTAAACGTAATATTAAAATTCAAAAGAATTTAGATGAGACGATTATCGCAAATGTTGACCCAGATCGTTTTCAACAGGTAATCCACAATTTACTTGATAACTCAATCCGTTACACACCTTCAGGTAAAACGATTTATATTACACTGTTTCAAGATAAACAAGTTACATTTGAAATTTTAGACGAAGGAAAAGGGATCCCGTCTGAAGAGATTCCACATTTAGGAGAAAGATTTTATCGAGTCGATAAAGCAAGATCTAGAAACGAAGGTGGAACAGGATTAGGACTTGCCATCGTAAAGCACATTATAGACCAACACAATGGTAAAATAAAATTTGTGAATATAGATGACAAAGGCTTGAAGGTTATTATTACTTTACCAATATTTGAACTATAAAAAATGAGAAAAAGAGTCTCAATTCGAGACTCTTTTTCTTATACAAAATTTGATATACGTTCATAAATATGTTCAGGAATTTCTTCAGGAATTAAGTGTCCTGCTTCTGGATAAGTATATAAAGTTGAGTACCTTAAATCACGATGTAATCTTTCGCCTACTTCTAATGGAACTACTTTATCTTTTTCACCCCAAATTAAAAGAGTAGGTACTGATATATTTTGTAGATCTTCAGGACTTAAATCACCTTCTCGATCACGAATCATCTTTGTTAATGCCCTAAAAATTTCATCTTGCAAAAAAGGTTCCTTGTATCCGTTTATCATCTCGTCATCGATTAACTTCTGATCATGAACAACTGAAATTAGTGAATTCATGATACCTTGTTTAGCTAAATGCCTTTTAATATATAGATAGAAAAAAGGAAAATAAGATGAAATAATTAAATGTGGATTTGCCCTTCCTAAATAACCCGAACTACATAATAAAATCACTTTTTTAACAAGCTCCGGTTCTTTTTTTGTTACATATAAAGCAATTTGCCCACCCATCGAATGTCCGACTAAATAAATATTTTGCAAATTTAAATGATTTACAAGAGAGATAACGACATTCGCAAAGTTATCATACGAATATTTAAAATTTAAATGTTTTCCACTTTTACCAAATGGGGGCAGGTCAATTACGACAACTACATGATCTTTTGAGATAAAAGGGATTAGTCTTCGGTAACTAAAGCAAGATGATAAAAAACCGTGAATTAATACAAATACTTTTGAATCTTGCTTATTGCTATTATGGTATCCGTAAAGTTCATAATAAACATCAAGTCCAGAAACCTTATATGTCGACTGCATTGTTCCAGAATGATTCATCATCCAAACTCTCCTTTAAGTTTTTGGATTATTATGTCCAAACGGAAGGAATACATTCTTTTTCTAAGTAATGCTCTGTATGTCACCATATGATATGCAAATGGCTAAAATACTTTTAAATTATAAGTTTTTCGTCAATTCTAATAGAGACAGGTATTTATTTAAAATAATTGAAATAGCCCAACCTTTAAAGTGACTATAATAAGTAAAGGGATTTTAGAAAAGAAGTGCCATTTATGAGTAGTAAGCAAACTTTAAAAGTTGGTCGGTGTGTGCTAAAATTTAGTTGGAATTGAACGAAAATTAGGAGTGTTTTGAATGGCACAAAACTACAATATTGGAAAAGTTTACACTGGTAAAGTAACAGGGATTCAAACGTATGGTGCCTTTATTTCACTTGATCACCAAACACAAGGACTAGTACATATTTCCGAAATTATTAATGGATATGTTCGAGATATTCGAGACTATATTTCTGTTGGGCAATTAGTAAATGTACGTGTACTGTCTATTGATGAGATGACAGGAAAAATAAGTTTGTCTTTAAAAGGAGCAAGTATCGATCAAGGATTTAATGGTGACGAGAACTTAAAACATGCAGCTAGACTATTAAGAGAACTTAAACCAGATGGATTTAGCACCCTGCATAAAAAATTAAATGAATGGCTTCGCGTTGAGATGAAGAAAGAAAATATGACGAATTAAAAAGGAAGGGGATTCACCCTTCCTTTTTAATTCTTAGAAAAGTACAGATACTAGAGAGACTAATTTCGTCTACAATCTATCTTACTTCATTTGTTTCAGGATGTGTTCCTAGCTCTTCTGAAGGTTTAAATAATAAGCCAAGGTTAATTAATCCTGAAATACCAACGATACCATAAATAATTCGAGCAAAAGCAGAATCTGCACCACCAAAAATTGCTGCAACTAAATCAAATTGAAAAAATCCGATTAAACCCCAGTTTATAGCCCCAATAATTGTAAAAATAAGTGCAATACGTTGTAATGTACTCATATAGGTTAACCTCCTTTTTATGACCTTCTATCATATCTTTCCTCATTTATTTTTGTTTATGTACTTAAAAACAATTATAAGACGAAATGTCTTTTTAATTTTTGTTAAAATTTTCACATAAATATAATTGCATTTACTTGCTTTCAATTATTTAATTAGGTACATTGTAAAGGTATTACAACTATTTAAGGAGGTTTGATGTATGACTTCTCATATTAAATTTGACTATTCAAAAGCAAATATGTTTTTTCAAGATCATGAAATATCATATTTAAGGGATGCAGTGAAATTATTTCACCATACAATTCATGAAAAAACAGGTGCAGGTAGCGACTTTCTAGGATGGGTAGAGTTACCTAATGACTATGACAAAGAAGAATTTTCTCGAATTCAAAAAGCGGCAGAGAAAATTAAATCAGATTCAGACGTTCTTTTAGTAATTGGTATCGGTGGATCATATTTAGGTGCACGTGCTGCAATTGAAATGTTACAACACTCATTTTTTAATATTGCTTCTAAAGAAGAAAGAAAAGCACCTCAAGTTTTCTTCGTAGGAAATAATATTAGTTCTACATATATGCACGATTTAACTCAAGTTTTAAAGGATAAGGATTTTTCAATTAATGTTATCTCGAAATCTGGGACAACTACTGAACCAGCTATTGCATTCCGTATTTTTAGAAAGTTGTTAGAAGAAAAATATGGTGCTGAAGAAGCTAAACATCGTATTTATGCTACAACTGATAAAGCACGTGGAGCATTAAAAACTGTTGCTGATGAAAAGGGATATGAAACATTTGTTATTCCTGACGATGTAGGTGGTCGTTATTCAGTATTAACTGCAGTAGGTTTATTACCGATTGCTGCAGCGGGTATTGATATTGAACAAATGATGAAGGGTGCACAAGATGCATATAAAGAATACAACTCTTCAGAATTAGAAGATAATCAAGCATATCAATATGCAGTTGTTCGAAATGTTTTATACAACAAAGGTAAAACAATAGAGATGCTTGTTAACTACGAACCATCATTACAATATTTCGGAGAATGGTGGAAGCAATTATTTGGAGAGAGTGAAGGGAAAGACCAAAAAGGTATCTATCCATCTTCAGCAAACTTCTCAACCGATTTACATTCTCTTGGACAATATGTACAAGAAGGTCGACGTGATTTATTTGAAACAGTTTTATCTGTTGAAAATCCTCGCCATGAATTGACAATTGAACTTGAGGATAACGACTCTGACGGATTAAACTATCTTGCTGGTAAAACTGTAGATTTTGTTAATAAAAAAGCTTTTGAAGGTACAATATTAGCTCATGCTGATGGTGGAGTACCAAATCTAATTGTTTCATTACCGAAATTAGATGAGTATACTTTCGGTTATACAGTTTACTTCTTTGAACTAGCTTGTGCGATGAGTGGATACTTACTAGGAGTAAATCCTTTTGATCAACCGGGTGTTGAAGCATACAAGAAAAACATGTTTGCATTATTAGGTAAACCAGGATTTGAAGAACTAAAAATGCAATTAGAAGAACGCTTAAAATAATATTAAGACAAAAGGACCGTTGTTAAATTTAACTTTAACAACGGTTTTTTTATTGAAATTAAAATTAATATTCATGTTTTTACTTAATAAGAAAATACTATTGAAAAAGGAGGAGGAAAGCATGTATCCTTTAAAATCAAAATTAGAAAATGCAATATTTCCGCTTAATGACATTGAGGGGAAATTAAAAAATCATGGATTTGTAATTGGAGCAAACTGGGAATATGATCATGGGAGTTTTGATTTATTAATGCGAGATGATGACGGGTATCAATATTTAAGATTACCCTTTAATGTTACTTCAGGTTCGTTAGATATGAATGGAGCAGTTATACAATTTGAGACTCCCTTTTTATTAACTCATATATATAATGAGGGGCTGGATGATAATATTGGTTACGAGGGAAATTTAACTGGATCATTAAACCAGTTCCAAGAACCAATTGAAAAAGATGGAAAAGTTCCTAGAAAATATCAAATAAAAGGGTTTGAAATTCTTAAGAAAATTGAAGATGAACTTTTATAAAAAAGAACCAAGTTTTAGAACTTTGTCTATCAAAAAAGAGCCATCCTTTTGGAGTGGCTCTTTTTTATAGAAACAATTGTTAAGTAAGTAAGATAAGAAAATCATCTTTTGCAATCTTTATACTTTTATCAGGTCTGATGATGGTTTGTTTATCACGAATTATTCCTATAATCATTTTATCGTTGTTTAATTCTTCAACTACAATATCGAAATAAAATTTTCCGATCATTTTTTGTTCAACTTCCAATATTTTTACTGTAAAGTTTTCTAATTGATTTGTTAACTTAAGCACAACATCGGAATATCCTCTATGCATAATCGAACCTGACATTACAAAGGAAGTCAACAAATGCGCTTCAATTATTTCATTGGCGCCAGCTCGATTTGCGTTAATTACTTGATTTTTGGTTAAGATTTCTGCGATACAGTTAATTGATTGGTTAAGACCTTTCGTAGCGATGATTGTTAAAATTGTTTGCATATCGGCATCTTGCTCATTTTTATTTTGATCAGCTGTGATTAAGATTGTATTTGCAAATTTTATGTTTGCTTTTTCTAAAACTGAGTCATTGGAGGCAGAGCCCTTTACAAAGTGCACCTTATCTAAATCAGAAGGTAATAACTCTAAACTTTCATCAATTAATACGATATAGACCTGGTTTGAAGATGCACGTAGTTGTTTAATAACATTTTTAACTCGTTCATTCCAACCTACTATTATAATATGGTTCTTTTTCGTAAATGAAAGTGTGCCTCTAAAATCCGCGTCTTGGTTCCTAAATGTTTGTGCTGTGAATGAAATCATATAATAAGAACCAAATCCAGTACCAAGTAAAATTAATATAACTGCAAAAAAACGTCCAACTGGAGATAGAGGTACGTAATCACCATAACCTACTGTAAATGTAGTTACTATTGACCACCACATACCGTCCCAAACAGTTGGAAAAGTAAATGGTTCTGCGAAATGGATGATTGTTCCGAAAATAGCAATCAACGATAATAATATTAGAGTAATTTTAAATAGTGTATAGGATTTAAAATAGATAGGTTGGTTACGAAATACTTTCAAGCTTATACCTCCATCGCAATTTCGTAACACTTATTTTTACCAATAAACAATAACTTATCACTACTATATACTTTCTATTTCAATTCCACGGATGTTTTCTATTTGTTCAATATCATAATAAATTTCTGTCGTTCTTCGTTTATTAAACACTAATAACTTCATTTGGACATAGTGTTCATCATTATTTAATCCTTTTATTTTAATGTTTTTAACTGTAATATCCTGAGCGGTTATTTGATCAATGACAATATTTATATTTTCGCTTCCTAATACTGTTAGCTTCAAACTTATATCTCTTTCTTTTAATCTTTTAGGACCAAGCTTGTTAATTAAATAAGGAATTAATTCAACACTTATTATTAATAACCCTACGCCTGCAAAAGCCTCGACATAAAAGCCAGCCCCAACAATTATTCCGATACCCGATGCGCCCCAAATCATAGCAGCTGTTGTTAACCCAGCTATTGTATCATTACCTCTTCGGAGAATTACACCAGCCCCTACGAAACCGATTCCTGATACTATTTGAGCCGGTAAACGTAACGGATCCATAGTTATATTTAAATAATCACTTCCATGAAATGAAAAAGCTGAACTAATAGAAACAATTGTTAATAGGCAACTCATTATTGAAATAACGAGGCATGTCTTTAAACCAAGAGGTTTTCTTTTTAACTCTCTTTCTAACCCGATAACGGAACCTAACATTGCTGATACTAGTAATTTTATGAGGATATCTGGTTGTAGATCCATTTTCTAAACCCCTTTTCTATATAGTTTATGGCTAATTCGACATTGCACATTACACTTCCTTCGTACTAAATATAAATTTTTTTATCATTTATAAAAAAAAGTGAAAAAAGGGCTTGTCATAATCTAAATGGGATGTTATATTTATATACGTCGCCAAGATGGTTCGACAAAAAACGAAATGAAGTAATAAAAAATAAAAAAATGTTGACTCGCTGATAAAGAGATGTTAATATGAAAAAGTCGCAAATGACGCGACAAAGTGAACTTTGAAAACTAAACAAAACATGAAG
>NZ_SCFN01000060.1 GCF_004138285.1 Gottfriedia acidiceleris
CTGCCATTTTGTTGAATAAAAAAAACCGACTATACAGCCGATCTTGTTCTTCAACTAAAGCATTGCGTTAGTTGTATAACTTTTATTTTTTTATCAAGAATACCTTTAAGGGGTGAATTTGATGAAAAAATTTTTGGTTTTATCTATTTTGATGGTTTATTTAAATTGTAGTACATTATCCGTCAGTGCAGAAAAACGTCATACACACGATTCACAGGGTATGGAACAGGTTTTTGACAATTTTATGTTGGAACAATTTCAAGATGAAATTGTACAAGCACTAAAAGAATTTTATAAAAACGATTCAATAAGCTATGTATACAATTGGTGGGATAAAAACTATGACGTTGTAGAGATAGAAGGTTTTAGACCAAATAGAAACTTAAGTCATTCGTATATAGTTCGATTTACAGTTTTAACTTACGAAAATAAGGAGAAAGGAAAGCGACTTGGGCAAGATACAGTAACTTTCGGAGTGTCTCCTCTTCTCTTTTATAAGGAAATGAATAAAAGAAACTTAGCTGCTTCAAAGGTTAAGTTCTTATCACTTAAGCATTCCAAACCTCCAAAATAAAATACCAATTGAAAAAAGGATCTAATTAAAGTAAAAGATCCTTTTTTGCTGCTTGTGCAACTAAAGCATGC
>NZ_SCFN01000061.1 GCF_004138285.1 Gottfriedia acidiceleris
GAGCGATGAAGGCCTTCGGGTCGTAAAGCTCTGTTGTTAGGGAAGAATAAGTGCTAGTTGAATAAGCTGGCACCTTGACGGTACCTAACCAGAAAGCCACGGCTAACTACGTGCCAGCAGCCGCGGTAATACGTAGGTGGCAAGCGTTGTCCGGAATTATTGGGCGTAAAGCGCGCGCAGGCGGTTTCTTAAGTCTGATGTGAAAGCCCCCGGCTCAACCGGGGAGGGTCATTGGAAACTGGGAAACTTGAGTGCAGAAGAGGAAAGTGGAATTCCAAGTGTAGCGGTGAAATGCGTAGAGATTTGGAGGAACACCAGTGGCGAAGGCGACTTTCTGGTCTGTAACTGACGCTGAGGCGCGAAAGCGTGGGGAGCAAACAGGATTAGATACCCTGGTAGTCCACGCTGTAAACGATGAGTGCTAAGTGTTAGAGGGTTTCCGCCCTTTAGTGCTGAAGTTAACGCATTAAGCACTCCGCCTGGGGAGTACGGTCGCAAGACTGAAACTCAAAGGAATTGACGGGGGCCCGCACAAGTGGTGGAGCATGTGGTTTAATTCGAAGCAACGCGAAGAACCTTACCAGGTCTTGACATCCTCTGACAACCCTAGAGATAGGGCTTTCCCTTCGGGGACAGAGTGACAGG
>NZ_SCFN01000062.1 GCF_004138285.1 Gottfriedia acidiceleris
TCGATTGGTATGCTGAAGTAATTTCTTCGAAGCATATTCGTTCGTGCTCCACCCCGCGATAATAAGAACTATTTATCGATTTTAATTAGATGGTGGAGGATGACGGGCTCGAACCGCCGACCCCCTGCTTGTAAGGCAGGTGCTCTCCCAGCTGAGCTAATCCTCCGTAATAAAAGGGTGACCCGTACGGGACTCGAACCCGTGTTACCGCCGTGAAAGGGCGGTGTCTTAACCGCTTGACCAACGGGCCAGTATAATAGTGCTGAAAACATGTGGCGGAGAGCAAGGGATTTGAACCCTTGAGACAGGGTTACCCGCCTACACGATTTCCAATCGTGCTCCTTCGGCCACTCGGACAGCTCTCCAAAATGGCTCCGCAGGTAGGGTTCGAACCTACGACCACTCGGTTAACAGCCGAGTGCTCTACCACTGAGCTACTGCGGAATAATTACAAACCAAGCGACGTTCTACTCTCACAGGGGGAAACCCCCAACTACCATCGACGCTGAAGAGCTTAACTGCCGTGTTCGGTATGGGAACGGGTGTGACCTC
>NZ_SCFN01000063.1 GCF_004138285.1 Gottfriedia acidiceleris
AAAAAAAATAATCTCTTACAAATTTACTCTATTTTATTCTCAAATAGTACATCACTTACTGTCCTAGACTACATTTAAAAAAGAGAATGATCTGGTGATATCCACTAAATATTGTTGAATTAGGGCATGTATTAGTTTAAGAGGGACTTTTTAATTTAAACCCTTGTTTTTTTGCATACTTATTAATTTCATTTAGTAATTTAACTCTGTAAATTGAAGTACAATATGAGATTTCTCTATGGTTTTCATCTGGGTAAATATCTTCTGGAAAAATAAAAAAATTTAATTGGTCCATTTTTTTATGATATATCGACTACCTTCAAATTCGCCATTTCTAATATGAAAAGAAGTTATGAAAGCTTAAATTTCTTCATACAACTCTTGAGATGAAATTTCATCTTCTAAAAATCGTTCTATTACATTCATCATGATACTATCTAATCCTCTTCTCTGTTCGTTTTTTACCTTTATTTTTATCATTTCTTATTTAACTGATATGAACGAAACTGTCAACTCACCATACCCAAA
>NZ_SCFN01000064.1 GCF_004138285.1 Gottfriedia acidiceleris
TCTTGAACTGTTCCTACGCCATCATTAATCTTAACGTCTTTCATAATTTTCTTTTCAAACGCTGCACGTGTACCAGATGATGCTGGACGATTAATTACATTAATTTTCTCATCTTTACCGCCAACTTCTTTCCAGTTCGTCACTTTACCAGCGAAAATATCTTCAATTTGTTGAAGTGTAAGTGAATCTACACCAACGTCTTTATTTGTTACCATTGAATAACCAACACCAGCAACTTTAGCTTCTACTAATGAACTTGCTAAAGATTTATCTTCTAATTTTTCAGCAGCAGGTACATCTGAGTTACCAATTTGAATTGCTCCAGTAGATACTTGGTTTACACCAGTACCACTACCGCCACCTTGAACTGTAATTGATACTTGTGGGTACTTCGCCATAAATTCAGTAGCTGCTTCGTCAGCTAGTGGTTGTAATGCTGTTGATCCTGCAGCACCAATTGTTCCTGTTAATTCTACTTTTTTATCATCTG
>NZ_SCFN01000065.1 GCF_004138285.1 Gottfriedia acidiceleris
TTATGATGTGTATGTTGTAACTGATGCTTCTGGTGGTGTGTCTACTGAAGCTCATAATATGGCTATTGAACGTATGGTTCAAGCTGGTGCACATCCAATAACTTGGATGCAATATATGCTTGAGTTACAACGTGACTGGGCTAACGGTGCAACTTATAACCAAGTTTTAGATATTGCGAAAGAACATGGTGGAGCTTATGGATTAGGTGTTCAATATGCTCAAGATATGTTTGGAGCTCATGAAGGTAAATAAATAGATTATTCATTTCAATAATATCTCGATTTAAAGATTCTTAAAGTAATAGTATTTAGCGATTTAATTAACTACAAAAAAACTTATTAATCAAGGGGATGGATTATAATGAAAAGCATGACTAAAAAATTAACAGGTTTAGGTGTTGCATTATCTTTAGGATTAGGTACATTAGGAGCTATGTCGGTTCACGCCGATACTACAAAAACACCAATGAAGGTAGCGACTACTACTCA
>NZ_SCFN01000066.1 GCF_004138285.1 Gottfriedia acidiceleris
ACTGCGTAAAGTGTGGGGTCTGCGACGCCTTTTTTCGGCTTCCGCCGAGCCATGCACGCATGGCAAGACCGCGGGGGATTTCGCTCCCCCACCACCCCACGACCAACGGCAGCCCGTTGGATCGCAATAAAAAAAATCAACCAACCCCACCCTTCCAATCTTGGAAGGGCTGCCCCTTCGGCAGGCGCAAACCGAACGAGGTTCGG
>NZ_SCFN01000067.1 GCF_004138285.1 Gottfriedia acidiceleris
GGCGCAAACCGAACGAGGTTCGGTTTTTTTCAAGAGGCTTTTGGTGAAGTGAACGTGTCAATTCCCTATCCTCCCGTTCCCTTTCGGGCCCGGTCCGGTACCATTGACACTACCAAAATCTTGTCCTCCAATCATTAAAAGAGAACACCCCTATAAATAAAAGAAAACAAAGAGGCCTTGATAGAGCTCTTTGTTTAGTTAACATAAAATCCGAAAACAGAACTTTAAAATACAACAGATCCCATGCTGTTTTTACCTGTTTTACCACTTA
>NZ_SCFN01000068.1 GCF_004138285.1 Gottfriedia acidiceleris
TACTACAAAAACACCAATGAAGGTAGCGACTACTACTCATTCAACGGATGCTTTATTAACACCAACAAATCATACTTTATTAATGGTCGACCATCAACCACAAATGGCATTTGCGACGAAGTCAGCTGATGTGACTTTAGTTCGAAATAATGCCGCTGGGTTAGCAGAAGCAGCTAAATTATTCAATGTACCAACTGTGTTAACAACTGTTGCTTCGAAAACATTTAGTGGTCAAATTTTCCCAGAAATCAAAAAAGTTTTTCCAGATCAAAAAATTATTGACCGTACATCAATGAACGCTTGGGATGACCAAAACGTTGTTGCTGCAGTTGAAAAAGCTGGAAACAAAAAATTAGTAGTAGCTGGTCTTTGGACTGAAGTTTGTGTAGTAATGCCAGTACTTGAAGCACTTGATAAAGGTTATGATGTGTATGTTGTAACTGATGCTTCTGGTGGTGT
>NZ_SCFN01000069.1 GCF_004138285.1 Gottfriedia acidiceleris
TTTTATTGTGGCGTTGATCTCACTTTTCTTCATTGGCTTATCAGTTCTAGAGTAAATCTGCTCTAGTATCGGCTGGATAAAGTCCCCTGTATCAACGCGGCTTTTTAAAAACAAACATACAGTAAAGCTATAGATGTAAATGAATGTGTTACGGCAGCAGGTTAGATCCCCACCCCTAATCTCTACTAACTTCTGCAAATCGCTCACACGGGCCGCATTAAGACTATAGAGCGTCTTTACGCCCTCTT
>NZ_SCFN01000007.1 GCF_004138285.1 Gottfriedia acidiceleris
TCCGTCTGCTCCTGTTGTTCCCGCTGGACCTGTTGCTCCCGGGCCTCCCGCCGGTCCAGTAGGTCCAGTAATTCCGGTTCCTGTCGGGCCTGCTGGGCCTCTTCTTCCCCTTTCTCCTTGTTCACCTTCTTTTCCTCTTTTTCCTCTTTCTCCTTGTGGACCTGTTGCTCCTATTGGACATGGAAAACAGCAAGTACATTCACACGGAGTACAATCACATCGATGACATTTATATTTACATTTACATTTACATTTACATTTACATAAATCATTATTGCATTCGTGACATTTACATTTAAATAGATCATTATTGCATTCGTGACATTTACATTTACATTTACACGGATTACAATAACATCGTTGACATATCGGTTGAGACGGTATAATACTAGGTATCTTTCGTTGTTGTGACAAATTCTACACCTCTACTATATAATGTATGTTCACATTATATTAATATAGGACAAAGTGTTTCTTATAACTTAGAAAAATAAGCAATATAACTATAAAGTTGAATTAATCTACTATTTATACTTAAGTTAAAACTTTAAAAATCTAATAGTATAAGTGATCTTTTTGAGGCAATAAGCAGATACTAAGTTCCAATTGCAAATCTTTTGTTCTTATTCAACTGATATGAACGAAACTGTCAACTCACCATGCCCAAATGGTTTTGATTTTATTTTTTTCTGTTTTTAGGCAGACTTATTCTATTACTACCAACTTAGTTTTTAATTTTTACTAAGTATGTGAATTATCATTCTTTTATGAATCTTATCATCCACTTTGTTACAAATCATTTTACATTCTATAAAACTTCTAATCCCGCCCCAGTAACTTCACCATATTTTTGCGATTACTTCATTTTGAATTTTATAGATTACTCCACTAGGATTGCTATGAAACATCTATAGATTCCATAGTCTTCTTGATCATAAAAATAAACCTGTCATATAAATGACAGGTTTATTCCAAAATTAGAAATATTTTCAGGTGTGTCGGCTCATTTTCCTGAATCAATCATCTACACGTGTAACAAATAGCGGATTTAAATGCTTGAAGCTTATTATAAAGGAGTATAAGATAGGCTGGCGCTAAATGAGAGTTGGGTAATATCAGCTGCTGAGGGATCAGTCGATGCAAGCGTCCTTACACGAATACCAATACGATCACCCGCTGCGACAAGTAATGATCCTCCGATATTTATATTGGTTGCTGTACGGAAAGTACCGGCAGTTATAATATTATTAGGAAATCCAAATCTAACCGAGCTAGTCAGCGGAGTTGTCACATAAGATGAAGAAATATGATCAATCCCATTATTAGGAACTGACGGTGCGCGGAATACTTCAAAATCATATTGAAGACCTAGAGTATTAATTGAAACCACAGAAGCAACCAATAAATCTGCACTTATTTGTAAATTTTGAACAGTTCCCGCAAATGGAATTGGGAAAGCAAAACCTCCTGCTTCAGGCGGCGAAGTTGATTGTCCAGATCCATCAATAACTTCAACTGTGTGATTACCAAAACCCATTAAGATTGGAGCAGCTGATACTACTGTAGCACCACTGAGAATGATACCCGTTGAAAATGGAATTAATCCTCCAGCTCCTGCTGGACCGGTTGCTCCGGTTACTCCTGCTCCTGTTGCTCCTGTTGCTCCAGCTGATCCTGTTGCTCCGGCTGTTCCTGTTGCCCCTGTTGCTCCTGCTGGACCTGTTGCTCCCGCTGAGCCTGTTGCTCCCGCTGGGCCTGTTGCTCCCGCTAGGCCTGTTGCTCCCGCTGGACCTGTTGCTCCTGCTGGACCTGTTGCTCCCGCTGAGCCTGTTGCTCCTGTTGCTCCGGCTGTTCCTGTCGCTCCTGTTGCTCCGGCTGGCCCTGGTGGTCCTCCTGATGGACCTGTTGGACCTGTTGTTCCTACACCTGTTGGACCAGTTGGGCCGATTGGGCCTGCTAATCCTTGTGGTCCCATAGCACCTTGTGCTCCTGCTGGACCTCTTCTTCCTCGTTCTCCTTGTTCACCTTCTTTTCCTCTTTTACCTCTTTCACCTTGTGGGCCCGTTGCTCCTGTCGCCCCTATTGGACATGGACAACAGCAATGACATTCACATGGATTACAATCACATCGATGACATTTACAATTACATGGGTCACAATTGCATCGATGACATTTACACTTACATGGGTCACAATTGCATCGATGACATTTACAATTACATGGATCACAATTGCATCGATGACATTTACACTTACATGGATCACAATTACAGCGATGACATTTACACTTACACGGATCACAATTACAGCGATGACATTTACACTTACACGGATCACAATTACAGTGATGACATTTACATTTACAAGGATCGCAATTACAGCGATGACATTTACATTTACAAGGATCACTATTACATTTTTGACATTTCGGCTGCGATGATTTTAGACTACGAATCTTTCGTGGTTGTGACAAATTTTACACCTCTCCAAAAAAAATGTTTGCTCACATTATTTTATTAAAATAGGACAAAGTGGTTCTTTTAGATTAGAAAAATCAGCAATAGAACTATACTTAATTTAAATAATTTAATTAACATAATGATTGTTAGGCATATCTTGGTACTTCTGTTCCTACAAGACCACCTAATATCAAAAAATATTACATACAACCAACAGGAAGAAGGACTCGTACGATATATTAATAAAAGTAAGTAAGAGAGTTTTTCGTAGTTAATTGAGAGCAGAGAATACATGCAAGAAAATCCTTATCTATTCAATCGGTTACTTCGCCACAAATATGAAATTGAACTAGAAATTGAGTTAATTAGAGAATGTACTAAAAAAGAAGGATGGAACGAAGAATTAACATTTTTATGAGTTTAAAATGGAGTATCTTGATAGATTAATGACAAAAATCAACCCCATTTATATATAGGAGACAGCGAAGACTGAATAAGTAGTGAACATGCTTATCCAAGCACTTAAAGAGTTTATAGACAATATGACGAAATCGTTTGAACGCTTGATAAGCAGATTGAATCTTCGAGGCGACCGATTTGACTTTCACTAAGAAGATTTTTCCTTAAACATTGAACTCTCAAGGCTTTAGAGAAACTAGGATGAACGAGCCAAACTCCAAAAAGGATTAAAAGCTGAAATTGTTGGCGTTCGTTTAAACAGCGCATTCAAAAAGCGAATTTGCCTGATATTCCTTTTCATAATTTGTGCCACACTCATGCAATAATTTTAATGAGAATGGGCGAGAATCCGAAAATTGTTAGCAAGAGATTGAGCCATTCAAGATTTGAAACAACACTTGGTATTTACTCACATTTAAATGAGGAAATGCAGAAGTATACAGCTGATCAATTTGATGAGAGATTTGGATTAAATTAGTCGTGTAGTTTCTGTGCAGTCTATATGAAATGAATAAAATTCATAAAAAAAATGGCACTATCTTAAAATAAAAAAAAGCCCAAACCCTTGATACATTTAGGTTTGAGCCTGCTAATTAGTATGATCCCAACTGGACTTGAACCAGCGACCCCCACCCTGTCAATTACAGAGTATCATTATAATTCAGTATTTCTAAATATTTTAGGTCAATAGAGTCCAGTAAATCAAGCGGTCGATGAAATTTTATTCATTGTTATTCCACTATTTCTATTGTTTCTAGTTAGTCTGTGCAATTTGTGTGCAATTGAAAGTAGAAGTTTATTTTGAGGTGAGTGTAACGAACAGGATTACAGCCGATTGCATGACGAGATATGAAATAAAATCCCCCAATAGTAGACTGCCTATCCATTTTATCAGATAGGCTTTTTCATATGTCTACTATAAGGGGATAATAATATTCTCCAAATTACTTTTCCTGCTTTATATACGCATACTATTTTAATCCTAACTTCGTCAAAATACTTTCCAGTGTCGCCCCTTTATATGATGTCTTTGCTTTTGGTGCATTTGGAACTGAACTGTTTCGCAATCCAAAGTTTTTCACAACATAATTCATATCTTTTGCATCAACTACCTTATCGAAGTTAAAATCTGCTGATGCTTTATTTGTACCCCAGAACGTCTGAACTTTAAGCGCGTCTAACACATCGATTACATTATCTTTATTCGCGTCTCCAGCAGTCAATATTGGTGTTAAATAACGGACCGTTCTACCTACAGTTTCACCTGAACTTGATCAGAGATAACTAGTTGAACATTTTTCGTAAAATGGCCAGGTGCATCAAATGTTAATGTATAAGGTTTACTGTCAGCTTTAAAACCATCCACTCCAATTCCACCATTTGGCGATGTTAAAGGAACATTAATTGATTTTCCTTCATACGAAGTTAATGTAATTTTGGCACCAATAGTTGTTTGATCAATTTTATAATTCGTTTGGTTTGTAGCAGGATTGAGCGTACCTTCTAATCGGATAGAGCCATTAAGTGAAGATGTCTTCATCTTAAGAGTTGGTACTTCAAAATAATTGTAAACATTTTTTGTTTCGACATTAGACTGGTCAATTGTTGTTGCATTGATATTTCCACCCAAAGGGTATCTTATTTGATAACCATCAAGTGTTTTAATATCAAAATTGAATAATTGTAAGTCTTCAGGTAATTCTTTATCACCTAAATAAGTAAATGTCATCGTGTAATTGGTTGAGGTTGTAGTTCGGGGTGAAGTTTCTAATTTTACCTTTGCATCACCATATTGTTTTACAGCATCATTTACTGTGACATTTTCAATCGCAGCTGAACTATTCCCCATGTTTATTACAAATTTAGATGTTTTTAGTTTCTTAATATTATTAGAACGGACAGTGTAATTAACCGCCTCTCCGTTTGTTACTTGTTTTTTATTTACCTTCAAGTAATAGTATGGTGTTGTGTTTTTTGTAAATGCTACAGAGTCAATTTGACTAGCGTTTCTAGCTGCATCAAATGCATAGTAACTTACCGTTAAGAATGGAATACTATTTTTCACTAAAATTTGATCAGTATAATCACCATTTTCATCAGTTTGCATGGCAGGTGATGGAAATGACGAGTTATAGAAGGTTACAATACCATTTTGTGATTGATCCACATTTATACCATACCGCTTGGCTTCTTCAATTTCAGGATCATTTACATTAATATTAAAATCATAAATCATTTCACCCTTTGAATCTAGTTGACTATCTGTATATTCAATTACTTTTTGGTCTACTGAATCAAAACTAGTTGTAACATTTGGTGCACCAGATTCGAATAATATATCTTGTGCCGCTGAAAATGTTTTACCTTTATCATTCGTACCAATTAATCGCAATTTATAATGACCTTTTGGTACTAGTGCTGCTTCTTTACTAACTGGATTATTTTGGTCCCCAGTAAATGGAAAGTAAACACCACTAAATGCCTTTAAAATCAAATATTGTTGATTTTCATTCATTAATGTCGGGTCCAATGTACCTAATAAACCAATGTCCTCACCTGTAGTTGGATCTTGTAGCACTAAATCAATAGATCTCATATGTGATTTTAATGTAAAATTCGCATTAATAGTTGGTAAAGCTGTGTCGGGCCAAACAACTTTATCAGACATTAAAGGATTAAATAAATTAAATGCAGCAATTCCTTCTTCAACAACTCGCCCACCGAACGGAATTTGGTAAGTTTCAGTTGGGTCTGCCGTATTCGTAAATGTAACATATCCCTCATATGTTCCCTTCTCTGCTGTTTTCGGTATGATTAAATTTGTTGACAATTTCCCAGCTATTGCAAGTGGCCGTGAGAATTTCCTGAATTTTTATATCCTGTTTATGCTAAAAACCTTAAAATCTAAATCATCTTTTTATTAGAGATTGTTCTAGTTTTTTTCAAAAAATTTTAAAGCTCATTCTTGGTCCATTGGAGAAGTAATGTGATCTTTATACGTATCAATGTAGATATTTCCATTTGCTGCTAGCACAGCATAAGCAACATCCTTTGTATGGAGGTTACGTTTTTTTAGTTCGCGTTGTAACTCAAACTCCGTCTGATTGTTTTGTCTTAGGTTTTCTGTCATAATTTCTCCATCCATAATCAGCTCGATAGGGAGATTACTTTCTGATGTAGTCGGTATATTTAAATCTTGTTTTGTTACATTACGATATTGGGGTTTTTGTAAAACAGATACTCTACCATTTGTTTCAACAACAACATAAAGAACTTCTTCTATGTTAAAAATACTTTTTTCTCTTAATTGTTGATTTAAATAGTCCAGAGAATAACGCATTTTTCTCATATTGGCTTCCAAAATCTTTCCATTTTCAACAATTACTGTTGGATTTCCAGCAAATAAATTTCTTCCAATTCGACTTTTCATGGAAATATAGCTAACAATTATAATGATTGATACTAAAATTATAAAAGCGATGACTGAATGATGGATTTTTATATTTAAATTAAATGCTAAATTGGCAATAATACCTCCAATAGAAATAGCACCTATAAAATCAAAGGTATTCATTTCAGCAATAATTTGTTTTCCTAAAAGTTTGGCACCAATAAACAAGATCAAAAATGCTAGCATTGTCCTCATAATAATCTCATAATGTTGCGGCATTAGCAGTTATCCCCTTTAAATCAATTAATTAAATTGTAGTATTCTATACAGGGATAATATTTATCCTTGAAAGGAATGTATTATAAACAATAGTCTAAAAATCATTTATGTAATTGAATGAACTCTTGTAAAGTGACTATATTCTACCTGTAGATTTTACATTTTATATAATGTAAATATAAAAGGGGTTCAGCCACTCTGACAAAACCCTTAAAATTATGAAATAATTCTTTCTTTTAACTATATGCATTTACTCTAATTCTACATTTTTTTACTTTGCTGGAGAAGTTTGGATTCTCCTGTACGTTCCCATTCTTCTACTGTTTCAAATGCTTTTTCGGGAGAATATCCTTTCCCTACAAGTACTCCCATTAGAATAAATTCCTGCAGAATGTGTGTAGCATTTATTCCTCTTTTAACATCCTCTAACCCTTTATTTACTAAAAATTCCGTGTACTTTATCCATTCGTCTGGAGTCCTGCCAGAAATAACTGTCTTTCCATTGCCATGACCGTAACTATCTCTTTCAGTTGCTGCATCTGCTTTTGTTACATGAACTGTACCAAATGGATGGTTTGGAGGAGCATATATTGAGTAAAGTTTTAGTGGAATATTACCTGTATTGACTACATTGTGCCATGTTCCAGCGGGTATCATTATTGCAGAATCATCATAGATATTTCTTTTAAAATTTAATTTATCTTTACTATTGCCCATTTGAACAATCCCCTGACCTTGTTCAACACGCAAGAATTGGTCAACGTTAGGATGTATTTCCAAACCGATATCTTCACCAACATTGAGACTCATTAATGTAACTTGCAAATGAGTTCCTGTCCATAAAGCGGTACGGTACGTATTGTTTTGCTTAGAAGCTTCATTGATATTAACAACAAACGGTTCTGATCCATAATCTTTTAACAAAATCCTGACATCACTATTAGAAGTGCGAGCAAAACCAAGTTTGTTAGCATATTCAACTCCAACTGGATAAGTCCAGTAAAAAGACTGTCTATCATAATTATTTATTGGTACATTATGATAATAAGGATAATGATATTGATACGGATACATATTTGGAACATAGTACATTTTTTCTCCATCCTTCCTCAGCTTATTAAATTATCCTATGCTCTATGTTAAGGAAATGTACTCGTAACAACTTCTAATCTCCATTCATAACAATCTTTAATTGAATATGACATGTATAATCAAAAAAAATAGTGCAACTCATTTAAGAATTGCACTACTTTGTATAGAAATTAATATACTACCTGTGATTGATTACTCACACATCATATGACTATGCAAACGTAGCGTGTAGCATAAATAAAATTAGAAAACACATAGCCATTTTTAAATGCCATTTATTATCTTTCTTTTTATATCGTTTTAATCCCATAAACATTACTATAAATAAAATAATTATAGAGATTAAACCAGAAAAATATGTAAAATTTAATTCAAATCCTTTTAATATTGCCAAATATCCATGTAGTATAACAATACCTGTTGATATTAATGCGATTGGTACATGCCATGATCTTACGATTTTTCCAATAAATTGTAATATAGTTTTTAATTTAATTTGTCCGAATGCAATGTCCTTAATATATTTTAGTTTTATTAAATAAAACACAGGAAAAATAGATAATACAATAAAGAACCCGATTCGTGCAATTGATCCAACTTCCTTAAATAAATCCTTATAGGCATGCATATTTGTAGTTTGCCATTGAAGATAATGCATTGTAATATATAGAATACCTAATAAAAATAATGCACCACCAATCAAAAGTGTTAACATTATTCTTTTTCTTTCATTTGGATTTGGAATATAGGTCTTTAAAAAAGTTTGTTTTTCCTTCATTCCCAAATTATTTTTTTCCAATCTAAAATCTCCTTTTACATTATTACTTAGAATATAAATTCAAATTTTAAATTAATTTTGAGGTTAATGTGAACTCTAATTTTAATTCTCCTTAATCGCTTTCTAAAATATATAGCAGTTTTATGAAAATACGATGAAAATTTCATCAAAAATAAAAGGTCTAATAAGTTTTCCCAAATATATTTAAATAAAGTACTACCTGATACTCTCAATTGTATATTCAAACTTATATGAAGCCAGAAAAATAAAAAGAGCCTATAAAGGCTCCAAAATATTTAGTCATATTATATTCATCCACCAACAGCTGGTGCAGCAGGAGGTGCAACAGCAGGTTTCCTTTGTCCTAGTTCTTGATCAATAAGTAATAATGCTGAAGGATTACTATCAGCCAATTTTAAGCGATTAACTATTGTAAGTGTTTGCGCTTCTTCATCAATTTGTTCCCTTAAAAAATCTTGTATAATAACAGTTGCTTGTGGATCGACTTGATTTACATAATTATACGCTTGTCGATAAGAATTCGTAACATATTGTTCATGTTCAAGTGCTTTTTGAAAAGCTTCCAATGGAGTTCCAAAATTATTTGATTGAGTGGGAATCGTCATTAAATCCACAGTGCCATCTTTATCAACAACGAAATCAACTAATTTAAGCATATGTGTACGTTCTTCTTCTGATTGTAATCTCATCCAACTTGCCATTCCTGTTAAATTCAATTTTCCAAAATATGCAGACATTGCTAAATAAAGTGATGATGAAACATTTTCAATTTGAATTAAATTGTTGAATAATTTTTGAAGATCTTCATTCATATTTCTTCACTCCCTCAAAAAATAAAAACCTTTACTTAAATTGTTTTTTATAAAGTAGTATAAGAGCTAGATTACAGATAAAGTTGTAAATTTATAAAATAAAGTCCTCATATATTTTATGAATGAAATACAAATAAAAGAATCCATTTTTTATTTAGTTAAATAAGAAAATATACTAATTTTTAAATCAATAAAGTTTTTCTGCCCCAATCCTGCCCCATAAAACTGTTTCACCAATAATTAAATTCTGTTATAATACAAAAAACCTCTTGATATACAAGAGGTTTAGGTATGATCCCAACTGGACTTGAACCAGCGACCCCTACCCTGTCAATTACAGCGTAGCATTATAATTCAGTATTTATGTATATTTTAGTTCCATTGAGTCTAGTAAATCAAGCGGGTGTGAAATTTTATTCATTGTTTATTCCTTTATTTCAATAGTTTCTAATAAGTCTGTGCAATTTATGTGCAATTGAAAAGTAATTGGTTAATATGAGGTATGGTGCATATAGTAATTAGTTATTGATAACTCAGCTAAAAAAGACGATTCGAAGACACACATGCAGATACCAATTCTTCTAAAAATTATTGAACGGAGTCAAATTGAAAAAAATTGTTAACAACTTCATCGGTTACATCTGTAATTTGTTTATATTCATAGTTCGGTGGCGAAAGTACTGCTCATACAAGAAGATATATACATGTTCCAAAAACAAAAATGTCTATGATTAGCTTATATTAATCAGCTATGGAGACGACCAATACATTTTGGAACTAATTTGAAGGGAAAACAGTTTTATTTTGTTATGACGGAAAGAACTTGCATAGGAAGTATGTGCAATCCACTTAGTAATAGGTGATTTTTTGTATTTAAAAGGGCTTCCCAAAAGTCAGTTCTCCTAACTTAAGGGATAGCCCAATTTTTATTTATGCAGCTTTATTTGTGGTGCTTCTATACTGTCACTCTGATTTAATTTACTGTTTTTATAACCGTAAGTAGCGTAAATTACTAAACCTATTACTAACCAAACTACGAATCCCTTCCAAGTAAATGCTGAAAGTTGGAACATTAAATATCCACAGAATAAAATTGCTAATACTGGAACAACAGGAACCCAAGGAGTTTTAAATCCACGTTTTAAGTTTGGATGAGTTTTTCTTAAGACTAAAATACCAAGTGATACAGCTGAGAAGGCAAATAATGTTCCAATATTTGTTAATTCAGCTAGTTTATTTAATGGAATTAAACCAGCAAATGCAGCAACTAATCCACCAGTTACCCATGTACTTACAACCGGTACTTGAGTTTTACCATTAACTTTTGATAATTTTTTCGGAAGTAAACCATCTCTACTGATTGAGTAGAATAAACGTGTTTGTCCAAACATCATTACGATTAAAACTGTAGTAATACCAATTATTGCACCTAGTGAAATGAAACCAGCTGCCCAATCTTGGTGGATAAATGATAAAGCAAAAGCAACAGGATCTTTAACACCAAGTTGATCGAACGGCACGATACCCGTAAGAATTAAGGAAACAACGATATATAAGATTGTACAAATTGTTAATGCAGAAATAATACCGATTGGTAAGTTACGTTGAGGATTTTTTACTTCCTCAGCAGCAGTAGATACTGCATCAAAACCAAAGTAAGCAAAAACAACAACTGCAGCTCCAGCTGTTACACCAGAGAATCCCATTGGCATAAACGGTGTCCAGTTTCCTGGCTCAACATACCAAACACCTATAGCGATGAAAAGAATTACTACTGCTAATTTAACAATTACCATTACAGTGTTTAGTTTTGCAGATTCTTTTACACCTCTAGTAAGAACGAATGTAACTAATAATACGATAAGAACTGCTGGTAAATCTATAAAAGTTCCTTTAGAAGGATCAAATGCACTTGTTAATGCTGTTGGGAAATGAATTCCAAAACCTGATAATAAACTTTGGAAGTAACCAGACCATCCACTAGCTACAGCTGATGAAGCCAGTCCATATTCAAGTACCATATCCCAACCTAAAATCCATGCCACAATTTCACCGAATGCGACATAACTATACGTATATGCGCTACCTGCCTCAGGAATCATTGATGCAAATTCAGAGTAACATAATGCAGCAAATGTACAGGCTAAACCTGCAATTATAAATGAAAGTATAAGTGCTGGACCAGCATAATCTGCTGCTGCTACACCAGTTAGAACGAAAATCCCAGTACCAATAATTGCACCTATTCCTAGCATTGTTAAGTCAAATGCACCTAAAACTTTATTAAGTGAACTGTTAGATAATCCACTCGATACTGATTTTTTTCGAAATAAATTCATAAAAACCTCCTCTAAATTCTTGTGCTACTTTTCCAATTTTAATTATTTAGTACTTTCATAGTTGTTTGTAAAAAATAGAAAATTCGGACAACTAAAACCATAAAAATTTAATTGTTTGAATTAAACGCGATTTTTATCTTATCATACGATTTGTAACTATACAATGCATTTTTCAACAAAATAAAATATTCAGAAAATGTGTAGAAAGACTATATTCAGATCCTTTTCTAAAATTAAATAAACAAAGACAGCATTGGCTTATTATCCGTACCCTTGTTACAACCTGACTACAACACTTTTACACTCCCTGCAATTTGAAGAAACAAATTTATTGGCTAATCCACCAACTGCTTTGATTCTAAATAGAGCGATTGAATGAATTTTTTCATGTTGATTCGGCTTTGATTAGTGCTTTTTTCACTTTTACCTTCAAGCTCTAACATTTTCTTTCGGACTTCCGAGAAATCGAAAAATGTGGATGAATACGCTTCGAATTTTGGATTCGTGTAATCTGTTAATCCTAATGAGGCAATATGGATGAGCACATGGTAAATAGCTCTGCGAACCCGTTGTTCGGAGGCTTTCGATTCTTTTTGTATTTCCGCCTCGGTAGCCTGTTCTCCAAGCGTTTTTTTTGCATATCCATAAAATATGTCTTTTAGAGACGGAAAGATGTAGAAGGATCCAAACTTTTGTTTTTGGTCCTGCAGGAATTCTAAAATATTCATCAAGTCTTCACTACCGCTTTCTCCGATAATCCCTAAATCCGAAATCAATGAACGGCCGGCTTCGATTATGTTTTTTGTATGAGAAGAGCCGAATGGTGGCGACTGATGACCTTTTAATAAAGTTAACGATTCTTGTATGCCTCGAATTGATTTTTCCAGAATCACCCGTTCGTTAACCTTTTTTAACACTCCTGAGATTTCAATGCGGTTTAACGGCTTAGTGATGTAGTATTCTGCTCCTAAACTATATACTTCCCCTATGAGCTCCTTTGCCTCTACTTGCGAAATCATCACGAATTTCCCCTTGAATTCAGAAGAAAGAACACGAATTGTTTCAATTCCATCCCTCTTTGGCATCAGTAAATCAATAAGTACTACGTCTACTTTTTTGAGCGCAAGCAAGTCATTGTCTACCAATGATCCGTCTTCTGCTTCACCCATCACTTTGCCTAAATCCTCATCCTCAATCAAGTCTATCAGCATCGCTCTAATAGCTGGATCATCGTCTATTATAAAATAATTCATTTGATTTATCCTTTCTGTATCATCGCATTAATTGGAAGCTCGATAACAAATACTGTTTCTTTATGACTTTCTTTTAGCTTAATATGTCCGCCAAGCTTGTCCACGGTTAGTTTCACATATGAAAGTCCAATTCCTGTAGAAGGATTGCCGGAAGCATCATACTTAGATGTAAACCCCTCTTTAAAAATGACTTCTTTCAACTTCGGTGCAATGCCTGGTCCATTATCACAGACATGAAATTCTACAATCCAGTCTCTTCGAATGACATACAACGATACATGTCCCTCTTGCTCAATGGCTTCCACCGCATTTGCGATTAAGTTATTTATCAAAGATAATACCCTATATACATGATATGGCGGATGTTCCCCTTCGACGTGCATAGAAAACGAAATGTGTTTATTCAATAACTCTGCATACCGTCTATTGGAAACAAGGATAATGTTACTCAGTAACTCAATGCCCATGTAGTCCTCTAGCTTTTCAGTAGAAATCAACTGTGATAGTCCAGCATAAATTCGCTGATTATCTTTTTTTACTTCATGCACGAGACTTGCAATTTGCAGTGCGGTTTGGGAAAAATGGACATGAGAAACTTCCGATTTCAACCTACGATAAAAATCATAACTTATGCGGGTGATTTCTTCCGCATTTTGCATTGTTTTCTTAAGCTGTACCGATTCCTCATACAAATTCGAAATGAACAACAGCATTTGCTCGTTTTGTCTACGCTGCTCTTCCACTGCCAATTTTGATTCTCTCAGTTTAAAAATGTTAAAAAAGCCAAGTACGAAAAAACTTCGAATAAACGCGATAAAGATAATCTGTTCGATTGAGTGAAATGCAATCATTTTATCCGCTATAGAGTATCGAATCACCATTTCAACTAAACTTGCACCAATTTCTATGACCATTCCTAGTAATCCTATCATAAATGGCTTGTTATGCTGCTCATTCATCTTAGTAAAATGAAAGATGAAAGCGAACACCACGTAATAAAAGAGTACCGGAAAATGACTGTAAAATGCCTCATCAACCGGTATGTCACTGATTAGAACCGCCAAAAAAAACCGAAATACAAACACACTTGTCCCAGTCAAAATTCCTGCAATATTCGGGTGAATGCCCCTTCCCAATAACAAAAATAAGAAAAATGCCGGTGTCCCCAGGCTGACACGGAAAGCATCATTGAACGGATAGAATTTAAACTCTCCAGCGAGCGGAACGGTTATCATCAAAAATACAACTGCTAAAATTCGTTCCTTCAGTTCGACACCTCCAAACATTAAACATTTTACTCAAACCTTTGGAAAATTGAAATAGTTGTGAGAAAATTATTTATTTTTTATTTTTTATTTGTAGGTTTTTGTATGATTCGGTATGATTTCGAGTGGAATCGCTTACATTCATATTCTTAATAACCTTGAAGGGGTGTATGGGATGAAAAAACTAAAACTTGGGTTAGCTTGGCAGATTGTAATTGGTCTCATTTTAGGTATCGCAGTTGGAGCTGCCTTTTATGGAAATCCAAATATTGAAGGATTCCTAAAGCCGATTGGAGATATTTTTATTCGTTTAATCAAAATGATTGTTATTCCTATTGTTGTCTCAAGCTTAATTGTCGGTGTTGCCGGTGTTGGGAATATGAAAAAGCTTGGTAAACTCGGTGGTAAAACAATTTTATATTTTGAAATCATCACAACTATTGCCATTCTTGTTGGATTGCTAGCGGCAAATATCTTTCAACCCGGTAGCGGCGTTGATATGTCATCATTACAGAAAACAGATATCGGAAGCTATATACAAACAACCGAAACGACGAAAAGCCACGGTTTTGCTGAAACTTTCGTCAATATCGTTCCGCCAAATATCATTTCAGCAATGACAGAAGGAAACATGTTAGCCATTATTTTCTTTTCTGTTTTATTCGGACTAGGTGTGGCAGCGATAGGTGAAAAAGGAAAACCAGTCTTAAAGTTTTTCGAGGGTACAGCTGAAGCAATGTTCTATGTGACAAATCTAATCATGAAGTTTGCTCCATTTGGTGTATTTGCATTAATTGGTGTAACGGTATCAAAATTCGGTGTCCAATCACTGATCCCATTAAGTAAGTTAACGATTCTTGTTTATTCAACGATGATTTTCTTTGTGCTAGTTGTTTTAGGACTTGTTGCAAGATGGGCAGGCATTAACATTATTCATTTTATTAAGTTATTAAAAGATGAACTGATCCTTGCTTATTCAACGGCAAGTTCTGAGACTGTTTTACCTCGTATTATGAATAAAATGGAGAAATTTGGATGCCCTAAAGGAATCACATCGTTCGTTATCCCAACAGGATATTCTTTCAACTTAGATGGTTCTACGTTATATCAAGCATTAGCGGCCATTTTTATTGCACAAATGTATGGTATTGATTTATCGATTAGCGACCAAATCTCATTAGTACTTGTATTGATAGTAACATCTAAAGGAATTGCAGGGGTTCCGGGAGTGTCGTTTGTTGTATTGTTGGCAACGCTCGGTACAGTTGGAATTCCGGTAGAAGGATTAGCGTTTATCGCAGGTATTGACCGTCTTTTAGATATGGCGAGAACAGCAGTTAACGTCGTAGGTAACTCGCTTGCGGCAGTTGTTATTTCTAAATCAGAAGGTCAATTCGATAAACAAAAAGCGCAAGCTTATATTAAATCACTTGATTCCGGTAAGCAAACAAATGTAGCATAATCTTTCTTAACATGATAATTGAGTAGACCTAGATTCACTGACTACTAAATTGCAGGCATTGACTACATTTCTTATGAATTCTCTTTTTTAAAATGAGATCAAGCTCTACTTCTTGTAATCAACTAATATATATAACAATTAATCGTTGAAATTAAAAGCCTGTATCTTCAAATACCAAGTAATTTTCGATACAGGCTCTTTTTATCTATTAACATTGTTATGTTTAGACTGACAAAAAAGAGAAACTCGCAGGATAAAGAGTTTCCCTAAAAAATAGATGATATTGGTAAAAAAGAAAAATGCAACTGTACTTTATTATATAAAAATTATTATGTATTGTATTAGTTATTCGCCTTTCTTGTTGGAAGTCTTTTCCACCGTTATATAACTAAAGCAATACATTAGTTACACAAGAAAAGCCTTAGTTAACCCTGTATAGGCAATTTCATATTCTGATTTCTCGTTCCAAAACCTAATGCAATCGCGGCGCCAATACAGCAAAAAAAGCAACCAGCAATCAAATACACTGATGGATCAGACTCACCGATTAAAACAGAGGCCACTCCACCAATTGCGGGGAAAAGGGCAACCATATAGCCACTTTGAGCTCCTCCAATTTTTTCTACTAGCTTCAAATAGAATAACCATGCAGCAAAAGAAGCAACCAGCGTTAAATATAGCAACGCAGATAAGTACGTAAAAGAAGTTGAAATAATAATTTCTTTCCCTTGAAACAATATTATTGCTCCCATCAATAAACTGCCCACTGTAAATCCAATTGCATTTGCATAAATGGGATCAACCTTGCGATTTGCATTTCTTGCCGAGCAGGCGTCACCAATCGCTGTTAGGAGAGTACCTAGGAAAGCGAAAATAATTCCTTTTATGTCATGGAACCCTTGAAAATTTTCCAGTGAAGGATAAATTAGAATACACACTCCCACTACACCAAGAATACCTCCAATTAGAACTCGCGAATGTAATTTTTCTTTTAAAAAAATCCGGAGAGCAATCGGAGTTAAAATCACTTTTAAAGAAAATACCAGTGTTACGATTGCTGCAGAACTCAAAATTGTAGCGTAATAAAGACACAGATAGCTTAATGCAAAGTTACATATACCAAATGCCATTACAAAGGGGAGATCCTTTCTTGTTGGTCTCCCCTTTGGGCGAATGAACAAAACAAGAACTAAAAATAAAAAGGCTGTCATAACTAGTCGAAAAGTTAAGGATAATTCCAAGCTTATTGGAGTTCCTTGAATTTTTACAGCAATAAAATTAAGTCCCCATACAATCAAGCAAAACATATACATAAATTTTATCATTAATATTACCTCTTCCTACTGTTCCTCCAGTAATTGTAACAAATCAAACTAAAGTAGTTCAAAAGATTCTCGATTCATTTCTTTCAATAATTTGCTTTTTAGTCCAATTAAAAAGCGACCTTCTATTGAAGTATCGCATTGCATTAGTTGAACAAGAACTCACATTTCCGTTAATTTATTTGCCTTCGTGCCAAGCTTTTAAGACATAATACAAAAAAAATCTACTATTATAGAGTTGACATTCACAGAATTAGAAAATCTAATTTTTAAATTCTAGGTTGGTAGTCTTAATTTAAGTCTGTCTAAAAAATGAAAAATCCCTAAATTAAAACCTTTTTGGTTTGGTGGTTTGACAGTTTCGTTCATATCAGTTGCATAAGAACGTTTAAGCATTGACTAATAACTGTACCCATCCTTTCAGGAAATTAAAAAGACCGTGCAAGACGGAATCCAAGGTCGTCTATGCAAAATGACGGATGGCTACGACGACGACATGAAGCGCCACAACCTCTTGCTACCTCTGCCCAGCTACCACCTCGAAAAATTCGATATGACCCATAGACCTGTTCATCATATAAATCCCAACACCACTCCCAAACATTTCCTAACATATCATACAGACCCCATGCATTCGCTTCCTTTCTTCCTACTTCATGTATTTTATCTCCAGAATTTTCATTATACCAGGCAATTTTATCAAGTTCACCGTATCTATAACCCGTCGTCCCTGCTTTACACGCATATTGCCACTCTGCTTCTGTAGGAAGTCTATAGCCATCTGATTCCCAATCACAAAATATGTTTTCACCATCATTACTTATTGAATAACACTCTTTCAGTCCTGCTTTCTGTGAAAGTAGATTACAAAAAGAAATTGCATCATTCCAAGAAATATTCACAACTGGTTTTAGATCTCTGACAAAAGTATTAAGTGATGTATTTGTTATAGTATTGTATAAACCCATAGTTACAGGATACTGGGCAAGAAGAAATGGTCTTATTTCAGTTTTCCATTTACTTTTTATTCTATCGTCTCTTAATTCTATATTTCCCCCTGGAATTTTTACCATTTGATAGTCAATGTAACTCTTAATTTCATTTGACACTCTGTCTTCCTCCTAATGATCATGATTTAATAAAAATCACCTCGTTAAGAACTATAAGATCAATTCAAAAATTACGTTGGTTTTTTGTAGATAAAAATCCGTTAGTAAAATAAAAAAGTCTGCAAATCAGCATATTCGTTATACAACAAACGCATACGTTAGTTCAAAAAGATATTTATTATCTATGTGTTATAAAGTTAATAATACTTACCAAGTTTGGGGCTCTAATCGTTTATTACGTCATGCACCAACATAAAGGATCAGTTCCACCACAATGAGGGCAACACCCTCCTGTATAAGTAATTCTAATTTGATCTGAATGAAGTACATAATAATCAGTAATAGGTTCAACGCCAGGGATCACTATCCCACCTGGAATCTCCGGTAATTTGACCTCCCGCACTGTCATGTCAGACCACTTGCCGATCCAGGAACAAATACTGCACTTTAATATCTCTTCCGAAAAGTTCGGAGCATTTTGGATGACAAAAATACATTCTCTACTATTTGTATTACAATTAGGACAATCGTGTACTTTCACGAATCTCCACCTCACATCAAATTTAAAACTTTTCAAGTACCTTCTTTTTATTATTCTTTTTAACAGTCAATTAGTCCTTTTTAATAAAATAGAGGATAATCAAATGATTACCCTCTAAATGTTGTAAAACTAACGCATGCGTTAGTTGAATAACTTTCAGCAATATGAACTATTTTTTGAATAACTAAATTAACCTCTTCGTTAACTTTAATTACGAATAAATAGTCCCCTTCACCTTCAATTGGTTCAATACTCGGAAGAACGCCACTTGTTCGATATCTCCTCAATGTGATAAGGTGTCGTTCTGCAGCATCCACCTATTAAACGTGCACCTGCTTGGTACCATTCTTCAGATTGAATATCCAACACTTTACATTGTTCATGACCATGCCATGTTTTTGTTTCTGGATTATAAGTTTCACCAGAGTTTGGATAAACAATAATCGGTTTTTTGGTGTTTGCCCTCAACTCTTGTATTGCACCAGTCACAACGGTTACTGGCGCACAATTGATGCCTATCGCTACAATTTGTTCACTTTTCTCAAAAACTCGTGCACACTCTACGAGTTTCATACCTTCACTAATCTCTTTCTCATTTTTTAACGAAAAGGAAAGCCACGCATATGTTTCTGGATACTCACGTAATAATGTATCTAATACTCTTGCTTCTTGCAAGGAAGGGATCGTTTCAAATGCCAATAGATCTGCACCTGCTTCAATTAACGCTGACATTCTCGAACGGTGAAAGTCTGCTAATGTTTTATCTGTCACACCATAGTTGCCTACATACTCTGAACCATCTGCAAGGTAAGCCCCGTACGGCCCAACCGATGCAACAACCAATGGTTTAGGCCTATTCGTTTGCTTATTTTCCTTCCAAAAATCATCTCTTGCCCTTCTTGCAAGTAACACCGTTTTCTTAATTAATTCCAAAGCTTCCTGTTCTTGTATTCCACGCGCGGAAAAACCACTAATAGTAGCTTGATAGCTTGCTGTTATGGCACAGTCCGCACCAGCACGAAAATAGTCCGAATGAACCTGATAAATAAGTTCCGGATTTTCTAGTAACACACGTGCCGACCAAAGGGGATCGTCCAAATTACATCCATGCGCCTCCAATTCTGTAGCTAATGCTCCGTCAAGAAGCATAATGGAATGTTGGGATAAAATAGCATCAATTGGATTGACTTTGTTCGACATAATCTACGCCCCTCTTTTTTAAATTTTTTGTTAGATAATAACTTCCATAGCAAAACAAAATAAACGGTATGCCGCAATATAAGGCAATTCTCTGTGTTGGATCGAATGCAATTCCAATACACGATGCCAGACAAAGGATAAAAGAAGCAATTGGTACTAATGGATACAGTGGTGTGCGATAAATCAAGTCCTTTTCAGAATTTCCTTCTTTCAAAAATTGTCTGCGAAATAGGAACTGGGAAGCACTAATACTCATCCAAACTACAACTACTGCTAGACCGGAAATGGAAACAAGTACGATATAGACAGTATCTGGTGCCACAATACTTGAGAGCAAAGCCAAAGCTCCACCCACCATGCTGAAAATGACGGCGTTGATTGGAACACCTTGCTTCGTCATTTTTCCAAAAATCGGAGATATCGTATTCTTATTAGCAAGCGACCAAAGCATTCTAGAAGAGGCATAAAGGCCTGAATTTGCCGCAGATAAAATAGCTGTTAAGATAACGAAATTCATTATGTCAGCTGAATATGGCACCCCAATTCGTTCTAGAACTGCAACAAAAGGGCTCTCTAATACACCAGCATCGGAAATAGGCAATAACGCAGATAAAACAAAAATCGTTCCTACAAAAAAGATGATCAATCTCCACAGAGTAGTTCGAATGGCCTTCGGTATCATTTTTTCCGGGTTCGCGGTTTCTCCAGCTGCAATGCCTATTAATTCTGTTCCCGAAAAAGCAAAATTAACCGCAAGCATGGTCATTATAATGCCCGTAGCACCATGAGGAAATAAACCTCCACTTGTAAAATTAGAAAATAATGGTGCTACTTTTGAATTACTCATCGGAAGAAACCCTAGCATTGCCGCTGCTCCTAAAACAATAAAAATCACAATAGCTATAACCTTTATCGATGAAAACCAAAATTCGGATTCGGCGAAAAATTTAACAGTCATGACATTTAATACAAAGATCAAAATGGCAAAAATAGCACTCCATATCCAAACATTAATCGATGGAAACCATCGCTTCATAAGTAATCCTGCGGCTGTAAATTCAGAACCTAAAGCAACAGTCCAAGTTAACCAATACAACCAGGCTACTGTATACCCTGTACCCGGTCCAATGTATTTAACTGCATAACTGTGAAATGAGCCCGTTTCAGGCATATGTACGGAAAGCTCTCCTAAACATAGCATAACTAGATAAACCACTAGCGCACCAATCAGATAGGATAGTATTGTTCCAAACGGGCCAGCTTGTTGAATAGTGTAGCCCGAGCTTAAGAATAAGCCAGTTCCAATCACCCCACCAAGTGATAGCATGACTAAATGACGTGCTTGCATGTTCCTTTGAAATTCTTGCCCATTTTTGTTCCCCATTTCTACTCTCCTTTAGTTACTATCCAGAAAAAACAAAAACGCACTCTAAAAAAGAGTGCGCTACTGACAAATAAAAACGGAAGCTCTCATCTATCAGGTTATCACCCGCTGGAATTAGCACAGTGTCTACTTAAGCAGACCTGTTGCTGAGGCTTCAAAGGGCCAGTCCCTCCACCTCTCTGGATAAGAAATATTTTTTTATAACCATATCAATCCATTCGATAATTGTCAAGATAATTCGGTTTTTTTAAAAAATTATCAATTATTGACTTACTATTTTATCATTTCTTATGCAACTAAACTGCCAAATACCTAAATAAAAAACCAGCCAATGGCTGCTCTTGATCTTCAACTATCGCATGCGTTAGTTCTATAAGCAACCTCGATAAGTTAAAAAAACAAACACTTTCTACCTAAGGAAAGGTTTGTTAGATAAGACTAATTATTTTAATTTAAGTACTATTTTTCCTTTTGCTCTTCCCGCCTCTGCATACTCCAATGCTTTTTGGGCATCTTCGAAAATAAAAACTTTATCAAGTGTAGGCTTAATCACTTCTGACTCTAACATTTTTGTTAAAATTTTCAACTGCTCTCCACTATGCTTCATAAAAAGAAACGTGTATTGGACATTATGTTTTTTTTCTAGCTTCGTAAGTTTATAACTTGCAATTGAAAATAAGGTTTTTTTCAATGAGCTAAATCCATTTTCTTTAGCAAAGCGACCATTAGGGATTCCAGATATAGAAACAATCTTTCCTCCTTTTTTTAATGTTACAAATGATCTCTCTAACGTCGCCCCCCCAATGGTATCAAGAACTGCGTTGTAGTCACGAATCGAATGTTCGAATTTTTCTGTCTTGTAATTAATAACTTCGTCAGCGCCAAGAGATTTTACTAAATCACTACCATCACTAGCTGTAGTTGCGACAAAAGCACCCATATGTTTTGCAAGTTGGATAGCAAATGTTCCTACTCCCCCTGAT
Source organism: Gottfriedia acidiceleris (assembly GCF_004138285.1). Lineage (GTDB taxonomy): Bacteria > Bacillota > Bacilli > Bacillales > Bacillaceae_G > Gottfriedia > Gottfriedia acidiceleris_A. The sequence goes on from NZ_SCFN01000007.1 coordinate 22,150, forward strand.
CCTGCATGTATTAATATTTTATGTCCTTTTTCAATTCGCAGAATATCATGTAAAGCTTGGTAGGATGTCAATCCGACTAGAGGGATGGAGGCGGCTTCTTCAAAACTTAAATTTTTAGGTTTTAATGCAATATCTTCTTGGTTAACAGAGAGATAATCAGTAAAAGTTCCCATCATTAGTTGAACAAAATGATCGGCTATTTAGTCGATTTTTTTTAGATTCAATAGGTACATTATTTTTGTATTTATTTTTTCTATTGATTTTAAACATTCGTTTTTTTACAAACAAAACAACTTTAGGTAGTGAAATAGTTTTTAGTATTGTGCCTGTGTTCTTTTTTTATATTTATTCAAGATTTGAGATGGTTGTAAAAAAATAAGATCTTATTGAACTAACGCATGCGTTAGCCAACCATGAATCCTCAGATTCACCACAGTAAATGGAAGGTTATATCTTACTTCCATAGTAGTTGAATAGCGGTCAAACGGACCAGGCATCTTCAGTGAATTTATTCCATTCCACTTTAAAACTTTTCGCCTTAAGTTTAATACAACAATTTCGTTGTTGTTCTAACACCTAATAAGAGACAGAAGCAAAAGAACTAACAGTAAGACTAAAAGAAACCATACTTTGTTATGATTATGCTTTATACATCCTCTTTTTCAATTTTAAGACAAGCAGAAGTAGTGGCGGTTGTATACCAAATAAAAAAAACGCAACATTGCCCATCGTATCCCCAAGTTTAAATAGGTCATTCGTATTTTTCGGGGTCATGGAAATGATATAAATAACCGAAAGTAAGCCAAACATAAATGGATGAATGTTTTTTTTAAAGAGTTGGGCAAGCCCCAAAGAAGCAGCATAATGACTAACGTTAAAGCAAGTAAACATTTGCATAATCCATATTACAAGCAACAAAGACTCAAACCGTTCAAATAGCAAACCAGGCATTTCAAAACCTCGCATGAGATCAATCGTTGGCCAAGTTTTGGTTACCACACCATCGACGGATAGTGCACCGATGACCATTACGATAGTTATCACGTAAAAGATCAGTGGGATGAAAATTCCAACTAAAACAGCTTTTACTGCTTGGTTTGGCTGTTTCATAAACGCCATTATAATCAACAGGCTTTCAAAACCTATATATGAGAGAGCCGTTGTTTTGATTCCTTTTAGTACGGGTATGATCCCCAACCCCAGTACCGGGCGCAGATTATCCACTTCAAATATTTTAAAACTCATAAAAGTAATCACCAAAAAAACGCCGACCGTAATGGGGAAAATAATTTCAAACAGACGGGCAATCGGATTTATGCCACCCATAATTAAATAGAGACCTGTCCACATAAATGGCATCGCGATGGCCCAAGATGGGGTACCTTTCAACAAAAATAAACTTGTTACTTCTACTAATGCACGGATATGAAATCCACCCATCATTACAAAATAACATACAAGGATTAGACTTAGTAACTTACCCATCCATTTCCCTACAATTTCTTGGCTGTATTGATAAAAGGTTTTTCCTGGAAACCGTTGTCCTAATTTGACCATAATAACTCCTGCCACCATCGCAATCAGCCCGCCTAAAATTACAGTTAACCAGGTATCTGGTGTTTTCACTTTCTCTGTAGCTGTTCGTGGCAAGGTCAGAATTCCCGTTCCAAGTATATAATTGATAATGATAACAACTACTTGAATTGTTGTAATACGGTCTTTGGGGCTAGTAATCATCGCAGGTCACCTCACTTCTCATTTTTCCACATTTCTTCTTATAAATGGTACAATTTTACATTTCCAAAAAAGAATAAAAATTATGCATATTGTATTCATGTGAAGTTTACATAATAGCAAGCCTTCCAAGAGCATTACTTATTTTATTTCCCGTCTTTTTTTGTATAAAAACTTGTATAAAATTAAAAAGAAATTCCCTTTTAGGAATTTGAATGTTTCAACTAATTTCTGAAAATACTCCTTCTTTACGCTTGTTGCAACTGGACAGTAATCCCTAATTTCAGAACCAGTAAACCGTTCTTCAATATGTATTTCATAATAATCTTCTAAATTAAAGTTCGGTTTCTTCATGTCTCTCATGTAATAATTATCATATTTATTTATAATTTTTTTTATATTGGGACCGACTACAGCCCCAGGAATGCGATGAGCCGACATCGAGGTGCCAAACCTCCCCGTCGATGTGGACTCTTGTTTTCGAATCGAAGCAGGTATAGATCCAAAAACAGGTAATCGTAAACAAATTTACCGTAGCGGATTTAAATCCAAACGCGAGGCCCAAGAAGAAATGACTAAGCTTAAAAATGAAATTGAAGAAGGAATTTTCATTGAACCTTCGAAAGATCTATTTAAAGACTTCATTACAAGTTGGGTCAATTCAACATACAAAAGTGAAGTTCAAATAACTAGTTTTGAAAAGGCTCAAACAATAATTCTTGTCCATATAATTCCTTATTTTCAATCAACACCTTTAGCTAAAATCACAACATACGACATTGATCAGTTTTATGCTTCAAAATTAAATGAAGGTTTATCCAACGCATATGTAAAAATAATGCATAACATTTTATCAAAAGCGTTTCAGAAGGCTTTGCAATGGGAATTGATAAAAACTAATCCGGTAAAGGAAGCTACACCTCCAAGAATTTCAAAGACTAGAAAACAAACTTGGACAGTTGATGAAGCAAAATTTTTTTTAGAGGTGTGCGAACGAGAAAATTATTTAATCCCATTTCAATTAGCTATTTTTACTGGAATGCGTCGAGGTGAAATTTTAGCTCTTAGATGGCGTAACGTTGATCTAGTAAAAGGCGTCATTTATGTTGAAGAAAACTTAGTACGATCGAAAAATAAAGGACTTCTTGCAAAAGAGTTAAAAACCGATCATTCGCTTCGAGAAATCTTTATTTCAGAAAGCGTCATTAATTCATTACAAAAGCATAAGACCACTCAGGATCAGATGAAGTTAAAAATAAAGAACTTTAAAGATCTCGATTTAGTAGTTTGTGCAATGAACGGAAATTACTTAGAGCCTAGAAATTTAATTCGTAAATTTAAACAGCTTATCAAAAAAGCGAATTTGCCTGTCATTCCATTTCATAATTTGCGCCACACTCATGCGACAATATTAATGAGAATGGGCGAGAACCCGAAGATCGTTAGCGAGAGATTGGGCCATTCAAGAGTTGAAACAACACTTGGTATTTATTCACATTCAAATGAAGAAATGCAGAAGAATACAGCTGATCGTTTTGATGAAAAATTTGGTTCAAATTAATATGTTCGTGAAGTTTCTGTGCAGTCTTTGTGCAATGCATATTATTCATTACAAAAAATGGAAGTAACTGAAAATAAAGAAAAAGCCCAAACCCTTGATACACTTAGGTTTGAGCCTGCTTATTTATATGATCCCAAACGGGTTCGAACCGTTGACCTCTACCCTGTCAAGGATTCGTTAACTCAATTGAGATTTTGTGATTGATTAAACGTTGGCACAATCACGTTCCGTACATTCTATTGTGCCAATTATACCGCATTTGATCGAAACACTACAAGAGATTTTAACTATAATATTTAAAATAAAATCCAGTTGAATGTTGTTTCTCATTTTTCAAATAAAGTTGAATTGTATTCCTTGGAATGTTTAATATTCTGCTTGCTTCAGATACTGAAACAAATTGAATTGTTTCATTTTGCGCCAACGCAACTATTTTCTTCTGTTGTTTTTGGTATGCAAATTTCCTATTTTCCTCAGCAGTAACTACCACACAATTTTCCAATGAATATATGTTTCCACCTTAATATCTTTGTCGAGCTGATGTTCTTTTTCGTAAAGAAATTGTCCATTTTTTAATCGAGTATCTACATCATAAACAAAATTATCAAAATCATGCCAACGCTCTGAAACTGTTGTACCTTTGGCTCCATAATATTTAAACTTGTTATTGTTTGATTTATAGCACCTATCTAACATGGCTTTCCATCTAAAGTACAATGGATGCTTTTTCTTATTTTTCATTTCGTCCTCCAAAATAGTATTTACTACTATTTTATTGACGATTTTTATTTTGTAAGGAAGATTTCATATTATCCTATTTTTGAATATTAATATTCAAATAGCCCACCATTAGTAGTGGTTAACCAACAACTCTTCGCTACTCATTATGCAAGTAACCAAGTTATACATATTTAATGTTTATATTCGGATCATCAAATAAATATTTTGTATATATTCTGCCCACCAATGAATGCATATAAAATAGATATGATTGATATAGGATTTATGCATCTTATGGAATTGCACAAGTTAAATATGTACAAAATAGATATGGTGTATATACAAAAAATGCCAGCCAACGAATCGAATTAACGGAACGCTGGCTGACTGTCATAGCAACAATATTTAACTTTCGGAGTTAATACTATTATATTGAATTGATTAAGATTGTAAGGAAATTCTTGGTAAAATTTTAATTTTATTTAATAATGAAAGCATAACTGAAGATTAAAACACTAGTTTTGCATCTTTCTCGAAATGTTTAGATAGGCTTAAATTCCATGTTCTCTTCGAACTATTCCACTTTTTATGATGTAAAAAGTTTTTCCAATTAATTTCATAAATTGCTTTAACTGAATAATCCGAATTAAGTTGTACAATTATGACATACTCAAATTGCTGTTCTTCAGGTATATCTGTATTAATATCATTTAATCCATTAAATACACCTGTTGATTTATTTCTCGTTGCCTTTATGCTATATCGATCTCCATTTATACTAATTGCATCAAAATGCTTTGTACCTATTGGAACAGATTTTAAATTGGGAAGTTCAGGATTTTCATTATAATATTTAAGTGCGTAATATTCACCTATTTCCCCAACGACATTATTATTTCTAATAATTTTTCTTTCTTTTAATTCATCCAACCAGTAATTATAAACCTGTACAATTTCCGTATCATTCATTACACTAAATAATTTTTTAATCTCTTCTTTCATCATTCATCCACCTCTCAAATATGATAATTTTAGTATTCCCAAATCTAAGAAATAAATACCAGAATAATAGAAAAAAAGAATAATAGAAAAAATCTTTATATAAAAACTAAATTTTATTATAAAAAAGAAATCTACAAATTCGAAATCAGTAGCTATAAAATGAGAAAAAATAAACCGTTTCAAAGGTGGCTTTTTTGTGGAATCGTGAAACCGAAAGTCGTAGAATCAATTAGACATTTATTTCAGCAAGATAGTATCCTTTTTGCAGATACATGGCGAGCTTACATGACCTATCAAAAAAAAAAGTTTGATCTTTATAAAATCCATTCAAAAACGACTGGACATGTCATTAAAGGCCTTTATCATATCCAAAATGTAAATGGATATCACATGGTTCCATTTTCTTGAAATGATGGGGTACGATGTCACTACATCTAATATTAAGAGGTATATGCCCTTACAGGCCTTTGCAAACATCATTTAACAAATTAAGGTATTCGCCAATCTACGTTAACCACTGACCAGAAATTTTTACTTTCTTATTCAATTAACTGGCAGTTTAGTTGAACAAGAAGTTTTAAAGAATAACTAAATTCATTCCAAAATATGGTAAAATTAATCAGTCAGTAATTAATTTTTAGGAGTTTATTAACTATGAAAAATAAATAAACCGTACTATTTTTACTTTTGTTTATTGCCTCAATTATGGGTGGCTTAGCACTTAAAAATGTTCTTAAGCTCTCGATGATATTTGGTGTGGGACTAGGTCTTATATTTTTAGCTTGTTCTTTTTATTTTGTAGGAAAAAGTCAGAAGAAAATAAGTGCACGGTAAATTTATTCTTCAATTAAAGTAATGAGTTAGTTTAATAGGTATTAGAAAATAATTTTAGGAGTCTGCTATGAAAATTTCATTAATAAGACATGGTAAATCTCTGTGGACTGAAGATAAGCCAATAACAAGTAAAGAGTTTAAAAATTGGATACAAAAGTATGATGAGAATGGGGTCTCTGAAGAAAAGACTTATCCATCAGAAACTCTAAAAATAGTAGCTAATACGAAAGTAATCATTACGAGTGATTTGATAAGAACAATTAAATCAGCTGAGTTTTTGAATCCTTATGATATTTCATCTAAAGCAGATCCATTGTTTCGTGAAACGGAATTACCTACTCCTTTTACAAATTTGTTTGGATTGAGGCTAAAACCCAGTTTTTGGGCAGTAATTTTAAGATGTCTATGGTTTTGTGGTTATTCAAGTAACTGCGAGTCATTGAATGACGCAAAAATTAGAGCTGAAAAAGCATCAAGATTATTAATAAAATATGCCCAAGAACATACTGATATTGTATTGGTCGGACATGGATTTTTTAATATTTTGATTGCTAAAGAACTTAAAAAGACTGGTTGGAAAGCAAATAAAAAAACAAGTTCGAAACATTGGGATATAACCACATTTTCAGTCAATAGTTAAAAGATTTTACGTTTACTTCTTAAGCAACTAAAGCTAGTCACATATAAAATGTGTAATGTAGAATATCAAAAAATAAAAATTACTCTGGATTTCAAAAGTGGAGAAATTTACATGTGAAATATTGTATTCTACTACTACTCCTTAAGATATTTTTATCTTGGGAGTATTTTAGTGTATTAATATAGTTTTTATGAAAAACCAGAATAAAAGTTGAGGATGGGATTATGAACAATCGAATCTTAATTGTAGAAGATGATCACTACATTAGTGAAATGATAAAGGATACTTTGGTGAAACATGGATATGCAGTTTCCACCGTCTTTGATGGTGAAGAGGCATTACAGATAGTTGAAGTACAAAATTTTGACTTAATTTTACTTGATATTATGATTCCGAAAATTGATGGGATGGAATGCTTAAAGATTATTAGAACCAAAAGTATGATCCCAATTTTAATTATGTCTGCAAAAGGAGAAGACGTCGATAAAGCGTTAGGTCTAGGGTTCGGTGCAGATGATTACATTGCAAAGCCATTTTCAATGATTGAACTTGTCGCTAGGGTGAAAGCCATTCTTAGAAGAGAAAAACATTATTTGGACTTAACCAATCAAGTGGTAAATCCGACTTACCAAGAAGAAACTATTCAACTAGGTGATTTGATCATTGATATGAAAAACTATTCTGTAAAAAAATGTGGTCATGACGTAAAGCTTACGTTAAAAGAGTTTAATATCTTAAAACTATTTATTACAAGACCAAATCAAGTATTTACAAAAGCACAGGTTTACAGCCTTGTTTGGCAAGAAGAATACTATGGTGATGAAAATGTTATTAATGTACATATTCGACGTCTCAGAGAAAAAATAGAAGATAATCCTTCTAATCCTAAATATTTAAAGACTTTATGGGGTATTGGTTATAAATTGGGGGAATTTTAACATGATTTATCTTCTTGTATTATTTCTAACAGCTTCCTTAATTTTTAATATTTATTTAGTTCAACATCAAAGAGTGGCGAATCAAGAAATTTCCTATGTCGAAAAGAAGCTTCAATCCATCATTGAACAACAAACTGATGAAAATGTTCTACTTTACACAAGCAACTCTCAAATGAAATCTTTATTAATTCAAATCAATCGCCTCTTAGAACACAACCAGAAAACCGTGGCCAATTTTCATTCTGTTGAACGCTCAATGAGAAAAATGCTCTCGAATATCTCGCACGATTTAAAAACGCCACTTACTGTCATTCTAGGTTATATTGAAATCATTTTACACGATGAAACAATTAATCAAGAAAAAGAAAAATCCTTATTACAAACTGTTCATTTAAAAGCAGAAGAAGTTTTAGAGTTAATCAATCGCTTTTTTGATCTTGTTAAACTTGAATCCAATGATGTTCATCTTGAAATGTCCAAAATTGAATTAGGAGAGATTTGCAAAAAAACAATTCTGGATTATTATGAGATACTAACAAAAAAAGAATTTGACGTATCTATTAATATTCCGAATGAACAGAATTTTATTTGGGGAAATAAAGGAGCGGTTGAGCGGATTTTAAATAATTTAATTTCTAATGCTCTTCAATATGGTTCAGATGGAAAGGTAATTGGGTTACACCTAAGAAGTACAGAGGATAAGGTTTACATAGACGTCTTCGATCGGGGAAAGGGCATTCTGGAAGATGGTAAAGATCGAGTCTTTGAACGATTATACACAATGGAAGATTCAAGAAATAAACTCTATCAAGGTAGTGGATTAGGTTTAACTATAACGAAAAGATTAGTCGAACAACTGGGCGGAAAGATTTCATTAGTAAGCATCCCCAATCACAAGACCACTTTCACCATTGAATTGAAGCGTATGACGTATTAGTCGAAATTGTAATACTTAAGAATTTTGTAAGAAATGGTTAAGAGAAAAGAAAACATTCATCGATAGAATGAGATTAAAAGATGAAGGAGGGAAAAACATGACCTATATTATTCAAACAAATAATCTTACCAAAAATTATAAAGGTACCACGGTCGTTTCCAATGTGAATATGCATGTCAAAAAAGGCGAAATATATGGCTTCTTAGGTCCGAACGGTGCAGGAAAAACAACCGTTATGAAAATGATTATGAACTTAATCAAACCAACGAGTGGGGAAATTATTATTTCTGGCGAAACAGTAACCCCAAAATCTTATGAAATATTGAAGCGCATGGGGAGCATAATTGAATATCCCGTTTTTTATGACAAGTTAACAGCACGGGAAAACTTAGAGCTACACTCCGATTATATGGGTTACTACAACAAAAGTGCGATCGACACGGCTCTTGATATGGTACAACTAAAAAATTTTGAAGGAAAGGCTGTCAAAGATTTCTCTTTAGGGATGAAGCAGAGGCTTGGCTTAGCTAGAGCAATTATTACAAAGCCTGAAATCCTTATTTTAGATGAGCCAACAAATGGCTTAGACCCTGTAGGAATTAAGGAATTTCGAAATCTATTTCAAATGTTAAGTAAGGATTATGGAATGACACTATTAATCTCCAGTCATATTCTTGGAGAAATCGAACAAATTGCCGATACCATCGGAGTAATCAAGGACGGAACGTTAGTAGAGGAAGTATTAATGGAGACAATTCGTCTTCAAAATACAGAGTATATAGAGTTAAAAACGGATGATGTGAAAAAAGCGTCATACGTCATAAAAGAATCATTGTACATAACGAATTTTAAAATACTCGATGATGTTACCATTCGTATCTATGACATGAACACAACTCAAGGGAAGATATCTAAAACCCTTGTGTTAAATGGTGTATTAGTGGAGTCAATCAATAAAAAAGATAATACATTAGAAGATTATTTCTTAAAGATGATCAATGGGGGCGTGATCCATGCTTAAACTTATTAATCTTGAAATAAAAAAATTTAAATTATGGCACTACTGGAAAGGTGTTTCTATATGCAATATCGCATTTATTGCACTTCTCAGTATGATGTTTTTTATAGAGATAGATGGTGGAATACCTTTTGAAAGTTTCGATATGGCGGTCAGCATAATAGGTGCAATGGTACGGACAACATTTACAATTTTTGCATCAGTAATTATTGTGAAATTAATAATAGATGAATTTAGAAATAAATCAATAGATGTATTATTCACTTATCCCATTAAACGCAAAAAAATTATTTCCGCAAAGTTAACAATCGTTTTTGTTTTTACTTTTGTCAACGTTTTGTTTTCAACATTATTTCTAGAAGGCCTCGTTAATTTAGCGGACGTGAATTTTAATATTCTACCGGGAGCGATCGAATTAGAAGATATCTCAAGACATTTATTGACTGCTTTTATGAATGCTATTGCGACAGCAGGTATCAGTCTTATTCCTCTGTTCTTTGGCATGCATCGTAAATCGTCGCCTGCAACCATTGTATCTTCAATTCTTATCGCTACAATTTTGAATTCAACAAGTGAGGACTTTACCTTATTTTCAATTATAGCAGTTCCTTTATCACTAGGATTGTTCGGTTTGTATATCGGATACTATTCAATTCGAAACATAGAAAAGAAAGATTTAGTCTAAGTCATTGATGAAACATATCTAATAATAGCATGGGAGATACAACTAGTTGGAAACAATTCTTTATTAAAATAGTAATTGTTGTGATTATAATATATATTATATTTCAGACCATTTAAACAAATTAACTAACATATGGAATTTTCTTATTTAACTAAAGCATGCATTGGTTGTATTAGATCGTAAGAGGACTGTCCAATTTTAGACAGTCCTTTTTCAAATATTAAATATCAACATTTTACTTTAAATGAGCCAAACAAAACCATCCCCATTTGAAGAATACACAAAAGGTACTTTCAACATTTCTCCATATCCAATAGCTTGTTGAATACCATGTCCAACTGAATGTTTATTATCTTTAGCCTCAATGATAGCAATAGGTAAATTTGATTTATAAAACAAAACATAGTCTGCTCTTTTTTTAGAACCACGAGTAACAAGATTTCCTATCAAAGAGACAGGTATCGTATATTAAGCGCTGCCGTATCTCGACTTTTAGTTTTGACTAATGAATTAAAACATTATCTACAATACGTTTATGTACATATTCAACAACTTTGTTTAATGCACTTTTAATATATGCTTTTAAATTACGAATATTTTTTTTCTCAAGGATCTGACTCAATACTTTTTGAAATACGGATTTATTAACGCCTTTTGAACGATATTCCAAATATACATCATTTATTATTTCCGATTGTTCAACACTGTTAACAACATTATTATTTAAAGTTTTATGTTCATCGTTTATTTCTTGAAAAGAAATATTTAGGTCTTCAGATGGGTGCTCAAGAGGTTGTTCATCTTGTTGTAACTCCATTTGTTGCTCAACAATATACACATTTGCCGATTGAGAATTGTTTTTACGTTTCGCTTCATTTTTTGATAACAACCCTAATTTCTCCATAAGTGCGAAAAATCGTCTTACCGATGATAATGAGATTTCCATTTTAAAACGCTGCTCGAACATTTTCTTGAATGTGCTGTAAGCTACAGAAAATACGCCATTGTCATTTTTAGCAAGGTCAGATATTAAATAGATGCTTCTGATTTGTAATTCGCTATATTCCCATACTTCCTTAGCTTTTTCGATGAATTTTCCTGCTACATAATTCACTTTCGAATATCGTTTCAATTCTTCTACTTTTCCGTTAATTAACATTTATTTTTCTCCTTTGTCACAAAGAGGAGAACATGCTAAAATAAACATGATAACTCTTTGAGTTATTGTCCGAAACGAATGGTAGAGCGCCAACTCTTTGACCCATTCGTTTTTATTTTTATTCTAACATAGAACAAACGTTCTCTTAAGAGGTTTTTTTAAAATAATTTATTACTTCTTTTTCTTGTTGAACTGTTTTCATTGCTGAAAAATCCATGATTCGAATGTCTTTTTATTAAAGTATCATCAGACATATGAATATAATTTTGAACGATTCGATAATCTGCATGACCTAGTATTTTCCTTAGACTTTCAATGTCTCCTGAAGCAGATAAATAATGAGTTGCTACAGAATGACGAATTAAATGTAGGTAGAATCTTTTTTTGATACCAGCTTCTTTCGCCAATTTCTTTAAATCTCGTAAATAATTATTTTTGCTCAACATCCTACCACTTAAGGTTAAGAATATTAAATCGTCTGTTTGATCTTCAAATGCTTTGTTTTCTTCAATTAATTGCACGATTAAACGATATGTCTTATTACTCAATGGTATAATGCGAGCTTTACGAGATTTAGCATTAACTGAACGTATTATAATAGTTCTATTCACATGATCAATATCTGTTGGTGCAATCAATAAAGCTTCAGTTATACGAAACATGCAATCAACTAATAAATGTAATAACACATAATCACGAAAATGCTTGTACGATTTTTTTGAGTAATTTTTAGCCACCTTCAATAAATTATCAATTTCATCTCGTGTAAGAATGTCAATTTCATTTGCATTTTGCTTAAATCCTTCAAATTTATTAAATGGATTCACTTTTATTCTTTCTTCTTTCAAGCACCAATTAATAAATGTTTTTAAGCGTTTAATTCTACTTTGTATTGAAGCATCTGCTAATCCTTTAGTTTTCGCATAGTTTGGTACATATTTATTTCCATCGAATTTAACACACTCATGTTTTAGCCAATACACGTAATCAGATATAAAATTTGTTGTTATGTTTGATAGATTAAATGGTCTGTCACTTCTAGTTGCATGAAATGATTCAATACTATTGAATAAAAAAATAAATTGATTCAATGATTGTGGTCTTAAGTTCTGCTTCTTCTTTGCCTCGAGAAATTTTTCAAATACCACTTTAGCAGTATCACTTTTCTTAACTTTTGTATCTTTTCGGATATGTGGCTGACGTTTGCCTACTTTTACTTTTTCATCAAAAAATTTTAAAGACAACAAAAAACACCTCGCTCTTTCTAAAATTTAGAAAGTACGGGGTGTTTCGGTCAAAACTTGATTGCAACTCTTCATGCAATTTGTTCTGACAAACTATTGTGCCAACGCTGTTATGGCAAGGTATGATCCCAACTGGACTTGAACCAGCGACCCCTACCCTGTCAAGGTAGTGCTCTCCCAGCTGAGCTATGGAATCGTAATATATGTGGAGAAATCATTCTCTCTAATTAAGTCTATTATACTATTTTGTCTAATACTCTTCAACAAATATTTAACAAAAAATTTCGAATATAAGTCCACTTGAATATATTTTCCATTTTTGAAAAATGCTCATCTATTCGACTTTGCTTCTATATCGCTTATTGTATGCATTAAATCTTTCCATCTCATATCTTTGTCTCTTGGTATATTGCTTAATAGAATACTACCAATCACAATTGTTAAGAACAATAATAAAACACCCACACCAAATACAAACGTCTGAACTTTATAGTTTTTAACGATTTTAATCATTCTACTTTTCATAGGCCATCTCTCCAATAGTTAAATATTAATATTCCTTAACCAAAAATGGTGAAGGTACACTCCCTTTACTATTAATATTTTCCTGTTTGCCTATTATGTAAACAAAAATTCTGAAATCGTTTACTATTGAATATTATGATTCCTTTGTAAATGTGCAATCACTGCTAATAAATATCATGTACCCTTACTATTTCCACAAGATTATTTTAAACTCCTTAAAGGACATGCTTTTTTCTCCACTCTATGTATCTAGAACTAACATCCACACTATAACTTATTTTTGTTAGCTCTTTTTCTTTATCTCTGTATATTCCGAGGTTTTCCTTTTCTCTTGATTTGATTCGAACTTATTTCCCGCCGATTTTTTCCGTCTATTTCTTCTTTTTGAGTTTTTGTTCTCTTCTACTGCTTTTTTCTCTAGCTCCTTTTGTTCAGCATTCGCACTAAATAACTCTTTTTGTTCAGAGTAAACAGATATGATTGAACCACCAGCTTGAATCCAACTTCCACTATATTTTAATAATAATGCTAGTTCTTCGTATTCCTTAACTAATGGGTTTGTTTCAGTTTCTTCTGCAACTTGTTGAAGTACATCAAAAATGACTCCGTCCGATAGATCACTTTGCCCTCCTTGTTCGCTAGAAATTGATTCATCTTGTTGACTTAGAATCGTTTCATCTAGTTCATCAATTGGTTCATAATCTGGTAATCTACCAAAAAGATTCTCTATTTCATTTAAAATTTCTTCATTTACAACTACAGGTGATTTGGCATTATGCGCTTCGACTTCATTAGATACTTCTACATTTGATAGGTCACTAGCATCCTCTTCGAGTAATCTACCTGGATATTCTTGTACTTCATCAAATATGATTCCGTCAGAAAGTTCACTAGCATGATATTCTGGGACACCATGGTATTGTTGAAGTACGTCAAATATGATCCCATCGGATAAATCACTTGGTTGTTCTACTTGCCCAGTTTCTTTTAAATAATCTTTTAAATCCTCTATTTCTAGCTCTACGAAACCAGCCAATACTTGTAATGTATTTCCAATCGCTTGTAAAAAATTTCCCATAAAACCAGATACATCAAATTCCTCATCGCTAAATTCCTCTAAGGCTGCAATTAGTCCACCAAAAGCTTGTTGTGCATTCCCTGTTATATTTAATTTGATTGCTCGGTCTGCGTCTTTTTCTTCTTCTACTTTTTCTTCCTCTGCTCCTGCAGCTAATAAACTAAATAATACAGTGACATTACCTGAAGCTTGGATAATTTCACCTGAATCTTCTAATACACTAGGTTCTCCTAAAAAAGCTTCTATTATATTACCGATTGCTTGAAAGGAATTTCCACCAAAATCTAGATGAAAACTTATATCCTCCCATCTTTTTCGGTTTTCTCCTTTTAATCCTCTCATGGGTGTACTACTAATTGCTGAACTAATTGTTCCAATCGCATTCACCCATGCCCCAATAACCTCCATAACTTGGCTCATTGTAAAACACCAATCCTTGATTAGTCATTTAGGATTAGTATATTCAATTATGACGTTTAAACGTTCCAAATAGGTAAATGTAATTGAGCCCTAAATAAATTTATCCAACTTTCTTCTTAAACAATTCAATTTTTGATTTTTCTCCTACAATAAAAATTAAATCACCACTTTGAAAAACTACATCTCCAATTTGTGATACCAGTGGCTCACCGTCACGGATGATTAGGACAACAGTTATGCCATATTTCATCGAAAAACTCATTTCTCTTAATGTTTTACCAACTAATTTCTCAGGGATGACCGTTTCAACTCCTGCAATATTTTTTGTAATTTCGATGTATTCAATTATTCCACTCATCGCTTCCATGCGTGCTGCTTTATGTCCAGCTTCCTCTTCTGGATAGATTACTAAATCCGCTCCAATACTTTCTAAAATCCCACCAACTTCACGATTATTCGCTTTACAAATAATTCTTTTTACTTTTCTCTCTTTCAACCTTCTCGTAATTAAGATAGAGGCTAAAGAATCCGTTCCAATCGCTACAAATACTGCATCAAATTGACTCACATTTAAGTCTTCAAGAATAGACTCTTCACGCAAATCGCCAATTACAGCGTATTCTGTGTACTCTTCTAATTGCTCTAATGTCGTCTTTTCTTTATCGCAAACTACAACCTCATGGCCTAATCGATCAAACTCTTTTACAATTCCTCGACCAAAACGTCCAGCACCTATTACCAAATATTGCTTTGGCATATAAAATCTCCTCCTTACCCAACTGCTAAGTCTTTTTCAACATATTTTAATTTTTGATTATCTACTCGAAGTACGAAATAAATCAGCGTGAAGATCCCAATTCTTCCAATAAACATTAGTAAAATTAATGTAATTTTTGACACGCTATGAATATTTGTAGTAATTCCTAATGATAATCCTGTATTTGTAATTGCCGAAATAACCTCTAGTAAAATTAAGTCTAATTGAAACGGTTCAAAAACTGAAATAAAGATTGTTGCAAATGTAATTAAAATAATAAAACTCATCGCGATCACAAATGCACGGTCAACTACCTCTTTCTTTACACTCGTTCTAAAAATAATAGTATCGTCTTGTGACTTAATAACTGAAAACATTTTTGCAGCTAACACTGAAACTGTTGTTAATCGTATACCTCCTGCTGCACTCGATGAAGCTCCACCGATATACATCAGCACTAAAAGTATTAATATCGCAGGCAATGTTAGTTCTGCAATATCAAGAGGTGCATATCCACCATTTCGACTCGTGACCGATAAAAAAAATGAGTTTGTTAGTTGATCAAAAAAATTTAAATGTTTAAATGCATGGCCTCTTTCTAAAAGCCAAAAAACAATTGTTCCAAGAATCATAAATGAAAAATGCAGTCGCATATTAATCCTTGTAAATAAGGATTTCTTCTTGTTGTATTTATAGATGTACTCCATAATAGTCGGATATCCTAATCCACCTATAAAAATTAACGCCGCAGTTACAATTAGAACTAAATTATTTTTTTGAAACGAAATTAAACTATTTCCAAATAAATCAAAACCTGTATTTGTAAAACTTGCAATAGAATGGAATGCTGTAACTAGTAAAGTTTCTTTTACTGAGTTATATTTTTCTCTAAATTGACTGTAAAAAAATAACCCACCTATGAATTGAAAAAATAATGATGTATATAAAACTGACAAACTTAATCTTCTAATTGACTTAATACTACTTTGATTTTGGTCCTTGGAAACTACTAGTAAATTTGAAATCGTCATCCGTATACCGAGCATCATAAAACCGTAACTAATAAAAACAACAATTCCAATTGCACCAATTTCCATTTGGATCATTAATAGTATTTTACCCCACACATTAAATGTCTCAACTAAGTTTACTGTTGTTAACCCCGTCACACTAATCGCACTAGTTGAAACAAATAAACTGTCTATATAACTTATATTCGAAATTCGCGTAAATGGAAGATGGTATAAGAATGAAAATAAAAATGTAATGATTATATAAGAAATAAATATATAATGGAGAGGATTTTTGGCTTTTTTCTTCTTTTTTTTCATAAGTAGCTCTTTTCTCCTTTAATTAGCTGGATAACATTTTATGGAATATTTTTCTAATAGCTATTATCTATTCTACCTATTTTTAGTTAAAAAACAAAAAAACTTTCAAACCATATGAAAGATTTGAAAGCCTTATGAAATAATTTTTTTATTTAATTGGTTGATCTAAGCTGATGAAGAATTATCTGTTTTGACTTGTATTGATGAAACTTCTTTTTGCTGTTGATATAGGTACAAGAATACACTCACAATTACGATAGTACCGCCGATTAACTGAAATGATGATAACATTTCGTGAAGAAGGAAAACTGCTAAAATAGATGCACCAACTGGTTCCCCGAGTATACTCATTGATATTGTCGTAGCATTTACGTAATTTAATAAATAATTATTTATAATATGTGCTAATGAAGGAATAATGGCAGATGCAATAAATATGATCCAATCTTTTGATTGGTAATCAAAGAAATTATCCATCGTTACGATATTATAGATTGTTAAAAACGCAGCTGAAAATGCGAATACCCAAAAACTATACACCCAATGAGATGTATTTTTTACGGTTGTTTGTCCAACCATTAAATAGAGTACTGCAGCAATTACACTTAAAAATGAAAGAATATCACCTTTAAACGCTGACATACTTAAGCCGATATCACCGAATCCTATTAGGCATACACCAATAATTGCGATAATCATACATATTTTAGATTGCATAGACGTTCGCTCTTTAAATACAAAGAAACCAAGAATCATTGCTACTAATGGCTGAAGAGCTAATATTATAGTTGAGCTCGCCACTGAAGTGAAAACTAATGAACCATACCATAAAATAAAATGGACAGCTAACATTAATCCACCTAAAGCGAATGATTTATAATGCGATTTTTTTAAAGCTTTTAATTCATTTTTTCGCTTCAATACAAATGGTAGCATCCATATACATGTAAACCAGAGGCGATACATGCTTAAAACAGATGGAGAAGCATTCGTCCATTTAGCTAATATAGCTGAAGTTGAAATCGCAACAATGGACAAAATTAATAATGACATCATTGCATTAGGTTGTTTTTTATTCATGTTTCACCTCTTTTAGACTATTTTGTAAGCGTTTAATACATTTTACTTTTCTAAATTTTTTGTATGAAGTAACATCTAATTATATCATCCTAGGGAAAAGAAGAGGAGACATTTTATGATTCAAACAATTGGTACTAGAGAAGAACATACATTATATAGTGAACACTTAAAAAAAGAAATTACATTTACAATATACTATTCAAGCATGTACACTCCGTTAATAAAACATCACTTATTAATTGCCCAAGATGGACAAGATTATTTTAATTTAGGAAAAGTTCATCGAGTAATTGAAAAATTAACAAAAGAAGGTTCAATTCAACCTACAATCATTGTGGGAATACCATATTCTTCACCAGAGGAGCGCTTTAAACTATACCACCCTTCTCAAGTGGGTCAAAAAAATTATATTCGTTTTTTAGCTGAAGAATTACTTCCATATTTAGATGATCATTTACCTTTACTAGGATTAGCCCATAGCAGAACATTAATCGGCGATTCATTAGGTGGTACTGTTTCATTACAGGCTGCATTTACATATCCTAATACTTTTGGACAAGTCATTATGCAATCTCCATTTGTGAACGATGATGTTATAGAATTTTTAGAGAAATCCAAATTAAATTCGATTCTTTCTATTGTTCAAACTGTTGGAAAACAAGAAGAAAATGTTTTTACACAAAGTAAGCAATGGGTTAATTTTGTCAAAGGTGGTTTACAGTTAAAAGATTATTTAACTAACTTCCCTGTAGAATTACATTATGCAGAATATGAAGGGGACCATACCTGGACAAACTGGGAAAAGCAACTTGAAGATGTATTAAAAATTAGTTTAGCAAAATAATTCGCGAAACTTAGCGATTTTCAAAAAATTTGGTATAATTAAAATTAGTTATTTTTCTTTCGTTAATTTTTTCAAATTAAAATATAAAGTATCGTAAACAGGAGGTAATTTTTATGAAATGTGGCGTTGTTATTTTCCCATCTAATTTCGTTCAAGAGAAGGCTAATGAGTATAGAAAACGTTTTGATCCAGCTTATACGTTAATCTCTCCTCATGTTACATTAAGAAGTGGATTCGAATTAAGTGAAGATCAACTTCCAAATATTATTTCACAATTACATGAAATTGCGAGTCAAATTGAACCATTTGAATTGGAAATTAATAAAGTAAGTTCTTTTGCACCAGTTAATAATGTCATCTATTTAAAAGTTACACCTGTTGAAGCATTAAAAGAGCTTCATGAAAAAATGCACACTGGAGAATTTCCTGCAACAAAAGATTATGCATTCGTACCGCATATTACAATTGGTCAGCAATTACAAGATGCTGAATTTGCTGATATTCTAGGCCAGTTACGTATGATTCAATTTAGTTACAATGAGGTTGTAGATAACTTTAAATTAGTTTACCAATTAGAAAACGGTGCTTGGGAAGTTTATGAAACATTTAAATTAGGAGCAAAAAAATGAGCATTCGCACAATAGTAGCAGCAACAGACGAAAGTATACAAGACGCTCTTAAAGTAAGAGTAGAAGTTTTTGTAGAGGAACAACAAATTTCAAGAGAATTAGAGTTTGATGGCCTTGACGAAGAATGTATACATTTTGTTTCATACGATGGAGAACAACCGATTGCTGCAGGTCGACTTAGATTAAACGAATCGACTGGAAAAGTTCAGCGAATCTGTGTTTTAAGTAACTATCGAGGAAAAAAAATTGGGAATGAAATTATGTACTTAATTCATAAAACTGCAAAGGAAAAAGGTTTAAATCAATTAGTCCTACACGCACAAGAATCCGCAATTCCTTTTTATGAAAAATTAGGTTATGAAATCTCTTCCGAAATATTTTTTGAAGCTGGAATTCCACATGCAGAAATGAAACTAAAATTATAAACACACTTAAAACTATGATTCAATTGAATCATAGTTTTTTCATGGGGATTTAAAAAACTATACACGAGGCTATGTGACAAACAACGGTCATACTAATGTATTTAGTTCTATACATATGAAAAGATACTTTTTTCCCATTAAAATTCACTTTTCGTACACAAATCTTTTTGGTAACATAGATGAGTCTGCTTTAATTTTAAGGGGGAAAATAATGAAAATTGCAAACTATCAAAATCAATCAATCTATTTACCAGAATTCCCTCGATCAAGATATGAGGAAATATATCAAGCCAGTA
Source organism: Gottfriedia acidiceleris (assembly GCF_004138285.1). Lineage (GTDB taxonomy): Bacteria > Bacillota > Bacilli > Bacillales > Bacillaceae_G > Gottfriedia > Gottfriedia acidiceleris_A. The sequence continues at coordinate 42,007 of NZ_SCFN01000007.1, forward strand.
TTCGCGGGGAAGTTAAATGTGTTAATTGCCATCAGAAATTAAATTTCACTTTAACTATTTATGATATTCCTCATTTTTATCATATAAACAATGAGCAAAATCTAGCATGTATGAATCATAACGTAGAGTTGGAGCAAGAAATTGTTGCTAGATTTGAAAATAATAATTCTACTACCGAAAATACTAACGATCGTATTATTAAACTACCTACTAAGCGTTCAATCTCAAATACAGCTACAATCGAAAAAACAGATGAAAATCAATTTATTAACAGACTACCTTTTTACAATATTCCACCATATAAAAAAAATGAACAAAAGACGGATGAATTTGTGATCAATCAAATTTCATTAGATTCTCAACAATGGAACGCTGTTACACATATCGGTTCACCATTACTTGTACTTGCTGGAGCTGGGAGTGGTAAAACAAGAGTTATTACAACTCGAGCAATGCACTTAATGAATAGTGGTATACACCCGCATGAGATGATGCTCGTGACATTTACGTCAAAAGCATCTGCAGAAATGAAGGAACGAATGAAAGGACTTGGTTACCCTATTCAACAGATGGAAATTGGTACCTTTCATAGTATTTTCTATAAAATGCTTTTACGATTTGATCGTACAAAATGGGATTCAAGCCGATTAATTAAATCAGATTTTCAAAAGGAGATCATGTTAAAGCAAATTGGTCGACGACTTGAAATTGATGAAAAGTCATTTGCATACGACCAAGCTATTCAACAAATAGGCTTATGGAAGAACTCTTGTGTTTATCCACATGAGATTAGATCAAAAGATACTTGGGAAGAACAGGTCACTTCTCTTTATGAAGGCTATGAATCATTAAAAAAGCAAAATGGACAATTTGATTTTGACGATATGTTACTCGGTTGCTTTGAAATGTTAAATGAAAATAATGAATTACTTTTACATTATCAAAATCGATTTAAATGTTTATTAGTGGATGAGTTTCAAGATATTAATAAAATCCAATTCAATATTCTAAAAATCCTTTTTCAACATACAGAAAATATAACGGCTGTTGGTGATGATGACCAGTCAATTTATGCGTTTAGAGGAAGTGACCCTCGATTTATCTTAGACTTTAAAGAGCATTTCCATGGATCTAAAATTTATCATTTAAGTGAAAATTATCGTTCCACCCACGGGATTGTATCATTGGCAAACGAAGTCATTAAACCTAATAAAAACCGTTTTGTAAAATCAATGCATGCTCAATATGACTACGATCAAGTACCCTCTTTCTTCTTTCCATACGATGAAGAAGAAGAAGCAACGATGATTATTAATGATATGAAAGAAAAAATTAATAACGGTGCAAATCCAGGACAATTTGCAATTTTGTATCGCACTAATACTGCATCAAGGGCTGTTTTTGAGCGATTAATTGGAACAAGCTTACCATTTACAATCGATCAAGATGGTGACTCATTTTATGATCGACCTATTATTCGAAAAATGATCTCTTTCTTACTATTAATAGGAGATGAGGACCACCAAGCAGCATTAAAAGAAATATTACCTGTCTTTTTCCTAAAACAACAAGCATTTCAAGATGCAAAAATGAATAGTGTAATGCAAAATCTATCTTTCTTAGAAGCATTCACTACTATAAAAAGTGCAGCACCATTTCAAATTAAAAAAATTGAAAACCTGATAAAGATTTTACGTTATTTAAAACACGCATCTCCATTAGAAGCAATTGAGCGAATTGAAGAAAGTCCAGCATTTATGGACTATATTAAAAAGCGTGGAAATGAGTCTAATAAAATCGAACGACCTTCTGATGATTTAAGAGATTTAAAGGTCGTAAGCAAAAATTTCAAATCAATTAGAGAGTTTGTTGAACACGCATTTCATATCTCTGCTAAATTTAAAGAATATAAGCAGAAAAAAAATCAGTCATCGCAAGGTAATATTTCGCTTTTAACAGCTCATCGATCAAAGGGATTAGAGTATGATTATGTCTATATTTTAGGTGTTGTAGACGGGGGATTCCCTCATGATTATGCTTTAGAATCTTTAAAAAATGGTAACTTAGATCAACTAGAAGAAGAACGCCGCCTTCTATATGTTGCTTGTACAAGAGCTAGAAAGCTATTATACTTATCGATTCTTCAAAAAAGAAGAGGGAAAAAAGCAAATTCATCAAGATTAATTAGACGTTTTATTAATAAGAAATGAGATTGATCAACTATTAAAAATCAAATTTTGTACAAAAAACTAAGGTGAGCAAAAATATGCTCACCTTTTTTTATTTTTATGGATTAACGTCGTCTAGTTGTTCTACCGCCGCAGCCACAACCTGATTTTTGCACATAGCCCGCAGGAGCTCCTTGGTAATATGGGTTATAGTTCGCTTGATTCATTTGTTGCTGCATTTGTTGTTGTTGTTGTTGCATTTGGTACTGTTGTTGTTGTTGGATTTGCTGCCATTGATAAGGTGTATATTGACCTTGACCTTGATTATACATATCTTCCCTCCTAAAAAAGTTTATTCATAATAGTATATGAAAGGAATTTTCAATCGTTCTACCTAAAATTACGAATTCAGTCTATTAACAATCGTTTCTATTACGCCAGCTGCCCCTGCAATAGCTAATAAAATGATAATGAACTCTCCCACATGTGGAAAGAACACATATATTAATAGTAAGATCGCTGTACACCAAATCCCACTACACCAAGTACAACTTAATAACTCACCAATAAAGTATTGGACTCCACTTCCTTTAATCCTTGTATAAGTAACTGGCATCCCATTCTCTTCAAGCGTTATTTCATCAATAAAAGGTCTTCTTAGAAAAGCTGTTATTTTATCGTGAACAACTAAACGAGTCAATCGAAAGCTTGCCAAAATTAAGATGAATAGCATTAACCAACTTATATCCATGTTAAGTACGAAGGACAAGGGATATAGATACAAGGGGTAATAAAGAATAAAATAACCTCACTTCCTTACCCTACATTTATGCTCCTCTTATCCCTTCCAACCCTTCTCCTCCCCTTTTCTTTTTACTCTCCTTATTCCCCTATTACAAATCTAGGCTCTTCTTTGTCCTTCCTGCTTTTGCTGTACTACTTGCACCTAAGCCCATTTATCTAAAAAAGCAAAAATCTTCAGTAACCGTTTTTCGCCTGCTTAATATCATAGTAATGTAATATCCATCTAAAGTGATAAGGAGTGAAAATGATGAGTTGCAAAGACAACCACGACAAAAAAAGAAACCATTGCGTATGTGACGTTGTAAAATTCATAAATGATCTACAAGATTGCGCAACAAACACTTGCCCAACAGGTTGTGACGTTCCATTTTTAGGTGCTAACCCAAATGTACCACTTGCAAATACTCGCCCTTTCCTATTGTATTTAGCAAACGGTGAATTATTTAGAGTACCAGCATTTAATAATAATATGATGTCAATCATGGCACAACAACGTGATGGTGGCGATCAAAACCAAAACCAAAACAAAAACGCTCAAATCAACAATTGCCAAGATACAGTTGTTTTCCGTGTTGAAAGTGTAGATGATGATTGCTGTGCAGTGTTAAGAGCATTAGTTCCTGTTAAAACTGGAGACGGCAAAGACAACAACAAAAATGACAACCAAAACACTTTCTGTGAACTAGTAGACGGCGACATGTTTGTTGCTTCAAACACTTGTGTAACTGTTGACTTAGATTGCTTCTGTGCAATCCAATGCTTACGTGACGTACACGTTTCAAATCTGTAAGTTTAATGTAAACTAAAAAACTATGGGTGGTAGATCATGTATCTACCACCTTTTTAACGCCTTAAATACCTACCATTTGAATACTTACAATACTTTGAATATCCAATTCAATATCATTAATTTTTGAAGAAACTTTAATTGAAACCTTTCCTTCGTTGTAACCCATAATATAGCCGATATATAAATCCTTATCTGTTCGAATTCGGCACTCAACCTTTGGAATATAGTGGGGCTTATTTATTATAAATAAAACTTTTTCTTCATTCGTCATAGCTTTAAATGGTTTTTTCATCCAAGTATTGTCTGCTTCAACTTGTTCTTCTTGTTGCTCTTCTTGTTCATCTAAATTCATAACATCTTCTAATTCCTCTAATTCCTCTAGTTCTTCTAGTTCTTCTAGTTCTTCTAGTTCTTCTAGTTCTTCCACCTCTTCGTATTTAGAAGCTACATATTCTTTATCCTTTTGTTTTTGATCCTGATTATTTACTTTGACCACATAAGAGTGTTGTACGTTCAACTTGGCTTCTTTAAAATCTGGCTGCGCAATATATAATAATGGCTTTACACCCTCTTTAGACTCTTTTCTTGCCATTGTTGTTCCTCCCTCGTAAGTGTGCTCTCATAAATTATATGAACGGACAATATTTATCATGTTACTTTTTTCTCAATCAAGTAACCTATAGATTTATACGAAAATAAGAAATAAATGCCTATCAACACTTGACTAATTTTGTACATATTCATATAAATTGGACAAATATCCTAGTACAAACAATTGACAGGGCACATATAAATACATTGTAACCGCACAGAAAAAACAAGGAGCGATGAAAAAGTGAATAAAGAGTTATTCTCAGTATTCGTAGGTAAAGGAGTTAGAATTGGTCGAGGAGGTCATGAATCTAAAGAAGGTTTATTACTTGGTGCATATGGAACACATATTGCTCTTTTTACAGAGGCTGAAGGTGTAATTTACTTCCCTTATACTCATATTAAAAGCGTAACTTCATTTGCAAAAGGTAGATTATCTTATGATGAAATGTACAATACGATTGAATTATTACCAAACGAGAATTTTGTAGACTTATTAAATTCTCAAGTTAGACAATGGGTAAAAATTAATCGCGGTGGCCACGACAAAGTTGAAGGTATTCTTCTTGATGCAAACCATGATTATGTAGAAATTTCTTTTAACGATGAACTAGTGTATCTTGCTACTTATCATGTAAAAAGTGTAAGTTTCGGAGAAAAATTTGAAGTTTACGAAAGAAGTAATACGACAAGCCAAACATTAAGAAGAAGAAAATAATGTTTAGAAAGGTCGTTTTATGAAATAAAACGACCCTTTTTTTATAAAACTTTGACCCTCGATGCCATTCTAATTATGTAAAACCATTATAAAGTAATTTGAAACTATACTTAATTTTGAGTGGTAATCAATAGATCATTGGAAGTATGCTGTTATGAACTAACTAACTGATCCAACTATAAAATGTTCAAACTTAATAATCTTTTTTCATTCATATAAGACAGGCACTAACAACCTTGCCAATCTTTTATTGAAATGATTGATTTTATTTAGACAAACTATCATTCTAATCGATATGCCCATATTAATAAAATTGAAAATCCTTTTTCAGAAATGAACATGTCTGAATAATAATGATTTATCTTTTTAAGAAAGGAGAAAATCATGGCAAGTTTCAAAAATTTTCTCAACAAACAAGTTACAATTGAAATATCTGGTAACAGTAATGTTGATGGAATCTTAATTGAAGTCGGAAATGATTTATTAGTTGTTTTCAATGGTGAAAATTTCCTTTATATTCCACTACTTCATATTCATAATCTAAGTGAAAGTACACTCGAAGAATCCTTTGGTGTTGTTCCTTCCCTACAAGAATTAGAACACGAAAAAGATGAGTTATCTTTACGTAAAGTATTAACTGCTGCTAAAGGGATTTTTGTAGAAATTAGTCTATCAAATAATCGTTCTTTTCATGGCTTTATTACAACAATCATGAATAATTACTTTGTATTCTATTCACCGATCTATAAAATCATGTATATATCCCTACAGCATTTAAAGTGGTTAACCCCGTATCTCACTGAAAAAACCCCTTATATGTTAAGTAATAATTTATTACCTGTTAATCCTTCTAATATCCCTCTAGCACGCACGTTAGAAGTTCAATTAAATAAGTTGATTGGTGAATTAGTCGTAATGAACAGTGGAGAAAATTACGAATATATAGGTAAGTTGAGTTCCATTGACTCAAATTTCATTGAGTTGACTACATCTAGAGGAGAAAGCAAATTAGTAGGTCTTCGTCACTTAAAATCAATTTTTATTCCGTAAGAATTAATAAAATTAAAATGCCACATTTACAATAAAAAAGTGCTTATCTATGATCATAATAAGAAGGCACTTTTTTTATTTGACTAATGTCAGGTTGATTTCTCTAACTGAATGTTTACCCATATAAGGAAGAAAGCTTATTTACACTGCAGGTTGTAAGCTTTTCATGGGGATGGGGGCATGAGCTGAGCTTCCTCGTCGCTTTTTAATCCCGCATCCCAATATGAGTTGAGTAACATCCGTTTAAATTGATATGAGTAAGGTATTTTCTTGCTCTGGCAGTTTTACTTACTCATGAACCCTTTATGTGTATGTATTTTTTATCTTCATGCTGTACTACTTACTCATGAACCATTTATGAGTAAAGTATATTCATCTTCTTGCTCTTTTACATACTCATGACTAGGTATGTTATGTCAACCCGAAAAAAAATAGAAGTCATTTAGACTTCTATTGTTCTTACTTTTCTTATCCCATTATATGGTATCCTGAATCAACATGAATGTTTTCTCCAGTAATACCTCTTGCTAAGTCACTAAATAAGAATAAAGCAGAATCTCCTACTTCTTCTTGTGTTACATTTCTACGTAACGGTGCTTTTTCTTCGATCTCTTTTAAGATTGTATTAAAGTCGCCTACTCCTTTTGCAGAAAGCGTACGGATTGGTCCTGCAGAGATTGAGTTTACGCGAATATTGTATTTCCCTAAATCGTTCGCTAAATAGCGTACAGAAGCTTCTAGAGCTGCTTTAGATACACCCATTAGGTTATAGTTTTGCATTACACGCTCTCCACCTAAGTAAGTTAGCGTAACAATGCTTCCACCTTCAACCATTAATGGTTTTGCTTCACGAGCTACACCTACTAAAGAGTAAGCACTAATGTTTTGTGATAATAAGTATCCATCACGGCTTGTGTCTACAAACTCACCTTTTAAATCCTCTTTATTAGCAAAAGCGATACAGTGTGCTACACCATGAATTGTGCCTACTTGCTCTTTAATTGATGCAAAGCATTTTGCTAAATCTTCATCACTAGTTACATCACATTGAACTAAAAGATTGTTAGGATTTTCTAGTGAGTCAGCTAATTCACGAACACCTTTTTCTAATCTTTCATTTGCGTATGTAAAAATTAAATTTGCTCCCGCGCTATGTAATGATTGTGCAATACCCCAAGCGATACTACGGAAGTTTGCAACACCCATAACAACAAAAGTTTTTCCTTGCAATGAAATCATATCATTCATCTCCTTTATTATTAGTTATTAGTACTAGATACTAAAATAGTAGCACAAATACGATGAATTGAAAATAGTAAAGTTATATATAGCTTTATCCACAAAAAATATAAATATAATAGTTTATTTAAAAAGAGTTTATAGTTTTGAATTCCTTTAAAGGCAAAAATAAACTATAATGATGATTGTCGTACATTAAATGTGCCTATTTAAAAGCATACTAATAAAACTTATTATAGAGAGGTGAGGACATGAAGGAAGACCGTACATCTCCCTTTCAAATTGATTTCAAATTACTTTTTATCCTTTTTTGTATTGCCGCTGTAAGTTATCTTGCAATTACTAGTGCAATGCCAAGCCTTCCTGCAAATCTAAGAAGCATCAATTTCGCTGGACAACAAATTAAATGGTATATCATTGGACTTGTTGGTATTGCCTTTATTATGATCATTGATTTTGATCGATATAAAAATGTTATTTGGTATATGTATGGTTTTGGACTACTCCTACTACTTGGATTAGAACTGCATATTCCAGGTGCTAAAACCATCAAAGGTGCAACGGCATGGTACACCTTACCTGGTATAGGTAACTTCCAACCATCTGAATTAATGAAAATATTTATGATCATTATTTTAGGAACGATTATTTCAAGACATAATGAAATGTACGCTGTTCGTGGAAAGAGAGAAGATATTTTACTTTTAGGTAAAATATTCGGTATTTCATTGCCTCCTCTACTACTGATTGCGAAAGAGCCTGACTTAGGAAATACAATGGTTATGTGTGCAATTATCGCAACAATGATTTTAATTTCTGGAATTCGTTGGCGCTATATTCTTGGACTAGTTGTATTAACAATTGGCCTTGGTGCATTCATGGTTTATCTATACTTTTATCATTTTGAATTTTTCACATCGCATGTACTTGAGGAATACCAGTTAAATCGATTTTACGGTTGGTTAGCACCGTATGAATACCCTTCTCAAGGTTATCAGCTTACTCAGGCATTAATGGCAGCTGGTTCTGGTTTGCTTACAGGTAAAGGGTTCCATAACGGTGAAGCATACTTCCCTGAACCTCATACAGATTTTATTTTCACTGTAATATGCGAACAATACGGTTTCATAGGAGCAAGTGTAGTAATATCATTATTCTTCTTATTAATTTATCGAATGATTCATATTGCTTTAGAAAGTAACGACAAATTTGGTAGCTATCTTTGTGCTGGTGTAGTCGGAATGTTTACTTTCCAGATTTTCCAAAATATTGGTATGACAATCGGTCTACTACCAATTACAGGGATTACTCTACCATTCGTAAGTTACGGAGGAAGTTCTCTAGCAACTAACCTTCTCGCAATTGGATTCATCCTTAATGTAAGATCTAGAACAAATAAGTATATGTTTGACTGATAGAGTAGAGATACAAAAAAGACAGGGGTAAAGATCTAATAAAGATCTTTACCCCTTTTTTTTATTAGCAATACCGCTTCTAGGAAAGTTCTTTGACGCTGCTTTTTTGGGGCATACTACGATTATTACTTGTTGAAATAACAGACTAAAAGGATTGATAGGATGAAATACGATATTATAGGTGATATTCATGGTTGTTATAATGAATTTGTTGAATTAACTAAAAAACTTGGTTATTCGTGGGAGAATAATATTCCTGTTCACCCTGAAAATCGAAAGTTAGTTTTTGTTGGTGACTTAACGGATCGGGGACCTAATTCTCTTGCAGTTATAAAAGTAGTATATGAACTTGTGATGAAACATAAGAAAGCACATTATTCACCAGGGAATCATTGTAATAAACTTTATCGTTATTTTCTTGGTCGTAATGTAAAAATTCAACATGGACTTGAAACAACAGTTGCTGAATTAGAATCAGTTAGTGGTAAAGAAAGAAGCCACTATCAAGCATCGTTTAAAAAACTTTATGAAGGTTCCCCACTTTATAATGTTTTAGACAATGGAAAATTAGTTGTTAGTCATGCTGGTATACGTGAGGACATGATTGGTAAGCATTCAAATAATGTTAAAACATTCGTTTTATATGGAGATATTAATGGAGAAGTGCTTCCAAATGGCATGCCTGTAAGAAAAGATTGGACTAAAGAGTATAAAGGTAAAGCATTAATTGTTTATGGTCATACTCCAATTAAGGAACCAAGAGAATTAAATAATACAATTAATATTGATACTGGCGCTGTCTTTGGTGGTAAACTAACAGCATTTTCATATCCAGAACGTAAATATACTCAAGTACAATCTTCCATGCCATACATTGAAGAAAAATTTAGTTTTTACGAAGAAAAAGAGAGCAGAGTTTAGGAAAGTCATGATGAACTTGTAATTTTAGCTTAAATAGATACAAAAAAAAGTAGGTTTCTGATCGGAACCTACTTTTTTGCTGATAATGTAAGCGCTCACTTATCAGCTTAATATATTAGTCTCTTCCATCCCCATGGAGAAACACTACATACTAAAAATAATCTATTATTCATATATTGTCAATAAATTATACAAAATTTAGACAAATTTATTACTTGACATTTACGATTCCAATAACATTTTTAAATCCGCAGGTAAAGCGATTTCAAAGTTTTTTTCCGTATGATCAATTGGATGAATAAATGACAATTGATAACTATGCAACGCCTGTCTTTTTAAAAGATCAGTATTACCTCCATATAAGTCATCCCCGATTAATGGATGACCAATCGAAGACATATGAACCCGGATTTGATGTGTTCGTCCTGTTTCTAATACTAATTCAACAACTGAGTGGTCTCTACTTACTAAAAGGACTTTATAATGTGTGATTGCTTCTTGTCCCACTTCAGAAACCATTCTCTCGATAATACTATCACTTTTCCTAGCAATCTTTGCACGTATTACCCCTTCAGTGTCATTCATTTGTCCATGGACAATCGCTAAATATTTTCTTTGTACATTTTTTAATTCATTTTTCGAAAACAAATAATGAATATAACGATTTTTGGCAACTAACATTAATCCCGAAGTATCTTTGTCTAATCGAGTTACAATATGAATGGTCGATTGGAGACCAATTGATTGATAATAAAATAATATACCATTTGCAAGAGTACCATTAGGATGTTCTCTAGAAGGTATACTTGGTATTCCAAAAGGTTTATTTATGACTAATACAGCATCATCTTCATAAACAATTTCAAAAGGAACATCTTCAGCTATAAGATCCTCACTTGGTTTCTCGATTGGAAAATAGATTTGTACTAGATCTAATTCTTTTAAAATTGTACGAACAGTTTTTTTCTTCATTGTTTACTGTAATTTTTCCACCTTGAAATTTTATATCTGTGAGAGCACGTTTAGAGAGCTCCTTTAATTTAAGAAACTCTCTAAGTAAAATTCCATTATGCTCTTTTTTTACTTCCCATGATAAACTAAATTGCTTCATATTCTTCACCATTTTTATTTAACAAAAGAATCAACGACACGCTTCCAAAAAGGAAAAGGTCTAAAACGTGCAAAACGTACTTTTTCATGAGCTACTCGACATTGAATCGATTTAACATCTTGATGCACTATTGTTTTATGATCTAATGTAATTTGAAAATTTGCGTTTCTTACAGGTTTAAGTAAGCAAGTATGATGTTTAGGTAAAACAAGTGGTGAACCAATTGTACGAAAAACTCGATTATTAATTGAAGCCATCTCAGCAATTTGAATCGCTTCAATTGATGGATGAATAATTGCTCCACCAAGTGCTTTATTATACGCTGTACTACCTGAAGGTGTAGAAATACAAAGACCGTCACCTCTAAATGTCTCAAAATGCTGACCTTTTATTTCAACATCAATCACTAATGTACCTTCAAGACCTTTTATCGTACATTCATTTAAAGCTAATGTTTGCATTTCTTTTCTTCCATCCTTATAACGGATGATTACTTCCAATAAAGGATATTCAACTACTTGAAATGGAGTCTTCGCAATTGCAATAACAAGCTTTTCTACCTCACTTGGTACCCAATCAGCGTAAAACCCTAAATGCCCAGTATGAACCCCTACGAAAGATACTTTATCGAGAAGATGAGTGTAATTATGAAAAGCATGAAGTAAGGTCCCATCACCACCTACAGATATAGCGATTTCAGGCTCTTCTTCATCAAATTTAAAATTAAAACTCTCTAAATAATCTCTCATTCGTTTCGTCAGTTCATTGGACTCTTGATCGCCCTTAGACATAATTACGAATTTCATTTTCTCGCCCTTTCCTTATTGGTCGTTTTTTTTCGAAAACTCTGCTTGCGCCTCTTGAATCTCTCCTCTAATAAGAGACATTTCTTCATCTAATAGAAACGCTGCTTCAGCCGCTCTTTGTAATCGTTCATGAATATTTTCAGGATATTTCCCTTTATACTTATAATTTAAAGAATGCTCTATTGTTGCCCAAAAATTCATCGCAAGAGTTCTTATTTGAATTTCAACTAAAACTTTTCGTTCACCTTCAATTGTTTGAACTGGATATTCAACAACTACATGATAAGAACGATATCCGCTATTCTTTTTATTTGTAATATAATCTCGCTCTTCTACAATTGTAAAATCTTTACGTTTGCGGAGAAGCTCCACTACATTTTTAATATCTTCTACAAATTGGCACATCATTCTAAGACCGGCAATATCCTGTAATTCAGTTTCTAAATTCGCTAGTGGAATTCCTTTTCTTATTGTCTTATTAACAATGCTGTGAATAGGCTTAACTCTCCCAGTTACAAACTCAATAGGGGAATGCTGATTAGTTTCTTCAAACTGTTTTCTAATCCCTTTTAACTTTACTTTCAATTCGCTAACTGCTTGTTCATAAGGTGCTAAAAAACTTTCCCATTGACCATTCATAAAAAATCACCACCAACTTACTTCTCTTCTAAAAATGCGCTTTGAACTTGCTTAACAAATTCTTCTCCATAGTTAAAATTACCTTCAACATTTTGGATTAAATAAGTTAACTCTTCATTCCAATTATTTAGTGAAAGACTCTTTTCACCGACCTTTAAAAATACGTTTAACTTTTGATCATTTGCTTTTTTCAAGTCCGACCAATACTCATAAGGAACTGTGACATATACAAATTCTTCATTTTCTTCTAATATATACAATAGTGAACTCTGGTCTGAGTCTGCAATCATTGTTCCTACTTCATGACACTGTTCTAAATCCATTTTTGTATCGTCGATTAATAGAAATAAACCATCTTCATTTATATTTATTCCATTTATTTCAAGCATTTTTCTCATCACTAAAACCTCAACCTTTTTAATGTATGTATTTTATTTAAATTTGACCATTTCTATTGTAACATATCAAATAGAAAATAGACGACGACTAGCACATTCAACAACAAAAAATAATACTAAAAATAAGGAGTTAATTATGGCTAAAGAAATTGAAATTGAATTTAAAAACTTATTAACAAAAGAGGAATTTGAAAAGCTTAAATCATATTTCCAAGTTAACGAGTCAAGTTTCCAATCACAAACTAATTATTATTTTGAGACACCTGATTTTACAATTAAAGAACATGGTGGAGCGTTAAGAATCCGAAAAAAGTCACTAACTTCATTTACTTTAACTTTAAAAATAAAACAAGCAGTCGGACATTTAGAAATTAATCAAAAAATTAGTGATACTGAAGCATCTACTATGCTAAAGACATACATTCTTCCAGATGGAGAAGTAAAAGAATATATCAACGAAGTAAAATTAAACTTAAATGACCTAGTATTAATAGGTGACTTAACAACAAACAGAGTAGAATTTCCTTATGAAAATGGACTCTTAGTTTTAGACCACAGTACATATTTAAATCACGAGGATTATGAGTTAGAATTCGAAGTTTCGGATGAAAAAATTGGTAAACAACAGTTTATCAATCTGTTAGAGAAGCAACAAATTCCTATGCGTAAAACATTAAATAAAATTAGACGCTTTTTTAATGTTAAACAAGGAAATCAGGCTAACTGACATCTAAGCTCCATTTTTAGTTTAAAAGGGATGATTTAATTTACGAATACTTTGCAAACATTAAGTTGTGAACTTGCTGATTATACGCCAAGTTTGTTGAAATAGCACAGCGCAAATAGTTACTTTTGAACGCCGGAAAAACCTAGAGGGGATATTTCGGCGTTTTTTAGTATGTAGCCGATTTTATCATCCTTTTTATAGAGTACTACCAGATTTTGCTCAACCTTTTAACCGATTAACTAAAAATAAAGCTAGTTTGCCATTTGAAACTATCTACTTATGTACAATTTTACGTCTTATTTGCGATTCTCTAATTTTATTTGCAGTTCTAACAATTTTATTTGCGATTATGGAATTTTATTTGCAGTTCATACTTACTTGCAAATATAAACTCCTTATTTGCGGTTCTCTCATCCATTTTTGTAAACCAGACTCTATTCTCGGTTTTTTATATTCATTTCACAAATCTATTTTGCGATTCGATCGGACTTTTGAGACACCCTCTTTTTATCACCTTACTCAAATGAATTAAGGAAATATTAATAGATTAATGAAAAATAGTGCATCATATTTGAAATATTAACTATCCGTTGCTACAATACCATTAGAGAACAAACGTGTTATATCTTACAAATTAATTTTCAAGTCTGTTATAGTACGGACTTATGAATTGCATTAAGGGTGAAATATATGAATGACAAACAATATAAAAATGAATCAATCACGCTTCCCGAGCAGAATTGTACAAAAAAATCGATTGAATTGTATGTATTCATAGATCCACTTTGTAGAAATTGTTGGGATTTTAGTACAATTTTAAAAAAGTTTCACTTAGAATATGGCCAATATTTTTCATCTACTTATATTCCAGTTAATCGATATTACACAACTAAAAAACTATTAGAAAAACGACCTTCTCAGCTTGCATTCGTATGGGAGAAGACAGCTAGCAGATCGGATATCCTTTGCGACGACCATTTATGGATTGATAATAAAGAACTTTACCCATACTACTCTGCAATTGCATTAAAAGCAGCTGAGCTTCAAGGTAGAGTAGCTGGCGTTAACTATTTAAAGAAGTTACAAGAATATTATTTCTTGATGGAATTAGACATTACAGATCAAGATGTTCTTATCGAATGTGCTAAAGATATAAATATTGATGTAAAAGAGTTTATGGAAGATTTACACAGTACCCACTCTATTAAAGCTTTGCAATGTGATATTAAAGTTACTAAAGAAATGCATGTAACTGAAATTCCAAGCGTTGTATTTTTTAATGAAAATATTGAAGAAGAAGGTTTGAAAGTTTCTGGTTTTGAAAGCTATCAGACTTATGTAAAAATATTAGAACTAATGACTAATTCGAAGTTAGAAAAACGAGAACTACCTGATTTAGCTGAATTTATTAAATTTCAACCATTTGTTACTATTAAAGAATTATGTATGATTTACGAACAATCTACTCAAAGTATGGAGTTAGAATTAAAAAAATTAATCCTGCGTAGAAAAGTTAAGAAAATTGTCCAAAAAGATCAAATTTATTATCAGTATGTAGTTTAAGAAACAAAAAAAGACCTAGCTTTCGCTAGGTCTTTTTTTTGATGTAATATTTTACATCAAGGGGATGGGAGAAATTTTCACGTTCAACAAAGGGGTATTTGTGTTTGTGAAGTAATTCACACCCTTATAATACAATTTATTTTAGAGTTTGGCAACCATTTGAGAAATATTTCACATTTTAGACACAAAATAGTAGGTATAAAGATATAGAAAAAGTCAGATAAAAAAACAAACACATATAGTATGATGCTACATGTGTTTGTTTAAATAAGTTATTCGTTAAATAAAAGTTCTTCCATTTCGTTTAACATTTCTTCAAATACTTTCAATGCTTCTACGATTGGTTGTGAAGAGGTCATATCAACGCCAGCTTTTTTCAATACTTCAATTGGATAATCAGAGCTTCCTGCTTTTAAGAAGCCTAAGTATCTTTCAACTGCTGGTTCGCCTTCTTCTAGAATTTGTTTTGATAGTGCTGTTGCTGCACTGAATCCTGTTGCATATTGGTAAACATAGTAATTGTAATAGAAATGCGGAATTCTACTCCATTCTAAACCAATTAACTCGTCGATTACAATCTCGTCACCAAAATATTTTTGGTTAAGCTCGTAATATGTTTTCGTTAATAAATCTGGCGTTAATGCCTCACCATTTTGAGCTAATACGTGAATCTGATGTTCAAACTCCGCAAACATCGTTTGACGGAATACAGTTCCTCTAAAAGTCTCTAAATAGTGATTTAGTAAATAAAGTCTTTGTTTAGGATCTTCCGTATTTTTTAGTAAATAATCATTTAAAATTGCTTCATTACAAGTAGAAGCAACTTCAGCTACGAAGATTGAGTAATCACCGTATACATAAGGTTGATTTTTACGAGTATGGTAACTATGCACTGAATGACCAAATTCATGTGCTAATGTAAATAAATTATTTACATTGTCCTGCCAGTTCATTAGGATATATGGGTTAGTACCATACGCACCAGAAGAGTATGCCCCGCTACGCTTTCCTTTGTTTTCTACAACATCTACCCAACGGCTTTCATATGCCTCTTCTAGAATTTCAACATATTCATCACCTAATGGTTTTAAAGCTTTTAATAAAATTTCTTTTGCTTCTTCATACTTAACTTCCATTTTTACTTCTTCTACTAATGGAGTAAATAAGTCATACATATGAATTTCATCAAGTTTTAACGCTTTTTTACGAATAGCAATATAACGATGTAATAAATTTAAATTATCATTTACAGTAGAAACTAATTGATCATAAACAATTTCAGGAATTTCGTTATTACTTAATGCTGCATGACGAGCATTATCATATTTTCTAACTTTTGCTTTGAAATTATCTTTCTTTACAGCACCACTTAAAGTACTTGCAAAAGTGTTTTTATACGCATCATACGTATTATAAACCGCTTCAAAAGCTTCTTTGCGAACGCGACGATCTGCACTTTCTAAATAGTGAATATAACGGCCATGTGTGATTTCTACTTCTTCACCATTCTCGTCTTCAATCGTCGGAAATTTTAAATCTGCATTATTTAACATTCCAAACGTATTACTAGAAGAAGATAACACTTCAGAAGCTTGTGCCATAATTTCCTCTTCAGCTGCTGAAAGAACATGTGGTTTTTGCTTTAAAATCTCTTCTAAAGAGTGCTCGAACAATTTCAGTTCATCATTTTCTTCCATAAATTTTTTCAATGTATCTTCTGAAATTGTTAATAATTCAGGCACGAAGTATGACATTGCACTTCCGGCCTTAGTGTATAGATTTTTCGCACGATCATCTAAAGCTTGATATGTAGAATTTGTTGTATCTTGATCGTAACGCATATGAGAATATGTATACAATTTACCTAATAAAAACGAAATTTCATCCTGTTTTTTTAATGCATTTAAAAGTGTTTGAGATGACTCACCTAATTTACCTTTAAACTCTGAAAACGATGGGATTAATTCAAGTACTTTTTTATACTCTGCTTCCCATTTTGCATCTGTTACA
The DNA here is from genome assembly GCF_004138285.1 of Gottfriedia acidiceleris. Taxonomy (GTDB): domain Bacteria; phylum Bacillota; class Bacilli; order Bacillales; family Bacillaceae_G; genus Gottfriedia; species Gottfriedia acidiceleris_A. The sequence continues at coordinate 58,957 of NZ_SCFN01000007.1, forward strand.
TAAATATCTTCCAACTTCCAAGTTAATTCTTCTTGGACTTCACTTCTAGTTGGTAATTTTTTAACAGCTTTTTGTTCTAGCATGTCTGATCCCCCTAAAATTATTATTAGTATTAATAACATTCCAGTGCCTGATATTAATAATCATTTGAATCAGTTCTTGCATTAAACAACAAATCAAATGCTGTATTAGCGCTCAGACAGTCTTCATCCAATGCTTGTTGGAATGATGATGGAATAATAGCTTTAGCTATCTTCATTATTTTACCATTTTTAATACGTTTTACGATTCTAATTTTTACTAAAAAGTCAATATACTTTTCTACACATTTCTCCAAATTATCTATTCCATTATCTTGAAATTGATTAACTCTCCACTTACCATTCTGTACTTCCATTTTTACAGACTGATTTATTTTATCTATAAAGATAAGTTGTCCAATTTCTGCTTCATGAAAAAATTTAAAATATATTTGCCCCTGCCAAAAGATACAATGTTCCTTAATTATGCAGTTACTTTCTAAAGGAACTCCAATTAATGCCGGAAAATAATTAATATTTGCATTGTATAAATACTGTTTAAAAACTTTTAAATTACCTTTAGTATGCAAATGTTGATATAGTCTAAAATCCTTTTTTAAACGGTTCCATTTTAATACAAATACCTTTTTATCAATTTTATTTGGAGATAAAAATTCCTTAAAACTGAAATTATTTATTGGAAATACGTTCTTTTGACCAATATATTGGACAGGAGAAAATGCTATTAATGAGGAAAGTACTGTAAATGATTGTAATGTAGGATTATAGAAGAGAAGTGAAAAAACGTTAATTCTAACAAGTGAATAAATAGAAAGTGAATTAATGTTGAAGGATGACCATCTTTTTTGATTTAATAGTTTGTCATTTAGGATCCACAATACTTTCATACCACTATGTTTAAAAGAGTTAGTCCTCTTTATCATTATTTCTAAAGGAATAACCGAACATTGATATTCAACACACATTTGAAATTTATTTAATCTAATAAATAAATCAGGTCTTTGATTTAATTCAGGTATATATTTTTCAACTTCAACATTTATATTAAACTTTTTAAAAAACTGATACAAAGCAAACTTCCCTTTATAATGGTCAATACTCTCTTTTTTCTCAATTTCACATTCAGTCAAATCTATATGCGCAAAATGAGTTACCCTCTTTACTCCAATTTTGAGCCTCACTTGCTTTTTACAAATCGGGCAAAAGTATGGTCCGTTTTGCTTTAATCTTAATAATTCCTCTGTTGTTTTAACTTCAAATAAATTAATAGTATGCCTTTTTGTATTTAATGCGACGATCATCTTCACACTACCTCCTTTCCAAATTACTTCACTATCCATTTCGTATTTTCCTTCCAAAAAATTAAAAACGATTTTTCAAACAAAAAACCTACCAAATTAAATTTTCGATTTGGTAGGTGACTATATGAAATATTATAAAATTTTCTATCAAAAAGGTAATTCATTACAAAAGTGGTGCCATTAATCTTGATAATGATTCAAATATCCTTTTGTATATAGGTCTCTTTTTAAAATCATTAAAAATAATTGCTTCAGAATCACGGATATCATTATTAAAATCATTAACTAAGTGATTAATACTTTCTTCTAAATATAAAAATGCAGTGACTTCGAAGTTTAAACGGAAACTTCTCATATCCATATTCGCCGTTCCAACAGATGCAATTTCATCATCTACAATCAATATTTTACTGTGTAAGAATCCTTGTCTATATTCATAGATTTCGACTCCAGCTTCTAATAACTCTGGAAAATATGAACGTGAGGCATAAAATACAATTTTCTTATCGGGCCGATCGGGCATTAGAATTTTTACTTTTACCCCACCATTTGCTGCAACTTTAAGGGCAGTTAAAATATCTTCATCAGGAACAAAATATGGTGAAGCAATGTATATACTTTTCCTTGCACTTGTAATCATCGCAAAAAATAACTCTTTTATCACTTCATGCTTTCGGTCTGGTCCACCAGAAACAAGTTGAATTGCTCCTTTGGAAGAGTAATTACTAGCATTAATGTCAAAGTACTCTTTTTCATCAATTAACTCATTCGTCATATAATACCAGTCTTGCAAGAATATGAATTGTAGTGTTCGTACACCTTCTCCATTAAGGTATAGATGAGTATCTCGCCACTTTCCAAAATAATGGTCTTTACCAAGATACTCGTCTCCAATATTTAATCCGCCAACGAATCCTACATTCGAATCTATGACGATAATTTTCCGATGGTTTCGGTAATTTATCGTATCGTTTAAAACTGGAATTTTAACAGGAGAAAATGGTAGTATTTCTACACCAGCTTTTCGTAAGTCTTTTACAAAATTTCTTGATAATTTCCAACTACCTACAGCGTCATAGAGAAATCGAACCTTTACACCATTCTGTGCTTTTTCAATTAGAATATCTTTTAGTTGATTACCAATCTCGTCATTTCTTACTATATAGAATTCGATATGAATATGGTGCTTTGCTTTTTTTAGTTCCTCAATTATTTTTGGAAAGGTTTCACTTCCATTTGTAAGAACTTTTGTAAAAGTATTCATCGTGACTGGTGTATTACTCTGTTTAGCTGCAATATTTATTAGATACTCTAATCTTTGATTTTGTGCTATAAATTCTTTCACTTCTACATCTTCTGATCCACTAATTAAACCATTTGCATTTTGATCATTAATTGCCTTTTTTCGATAGACCATTTTCTTTTTGTAATTTTGTCCAAAAATTAAATAAAAAACAAAACCAAATAACGGGAAAATAGCTAATAGAATGATCCATGTTAAAGTTCTAGCAGGATTTCTATTTTCAAGGAAAATAATAATCGATACACCTATAGCTGTTATCGAGAACATTATACTTATTAATCTAAAAATAGTAGATTTCTCAAAAAATGCAAAATTCATTAACCAAATGAATTTAATAGTTGGAGAAGCAAAATATAAAATGCATACTACAATTGATAAAAATATTAAAATCTTTAATCGAAATTGCATCAATATTCTCCTTTATAAAGAAAAGAAACCGATCCCTAAGGCATCGGCTATTACAATAATGGAAAAATTGATTTAAAATGAGGTAAAGCTGTTTTTTCATAAATCAATTTTCCATATTCTTCTAAAACATGTATAGTTACTTTTGAACGATGACCATATTCAAGTAACATTGATGATAAGTAATCGACTTGAACTTCATCAAGCAACTCTTCTTCAAATTTAACATAAAGATAGTAATAATCTTGGAAGGAATAAAGTGTACTTTCAAATGATTCTTGATTAACAGAATGCGATAAAGAAATAATGTCTTCAAGATTTTTAAAGGAAAGAATAAGTTCAGTTTCCTCTTCATCCATCGATTCAAAAATATCGTCATCATCATCTTCTTCTGAATCTTCGTCATCATCTACAGAGATAAATGGAATTTCTAAATTCTTTTCTCCTTCACCTAAGTTCACTTCTACTTTTTTGCCGTCTTTAGAAATCACAGCTTTTGTTACAACAACTTCTAAACCCTTGTCTAGTGCCTGTACCTGAATCCATAGGGGGCCACCAGCAATGAATTCCTCAGTCAAATGCGCTTCATCAATTAATTCCCAGAAAAGCTCTTCACTTCTTTCTCGATCTAACCATACTTCATCTTTAGAGAAACCTCTCTCCTCGATGTCTAAGTAGGATATGGAGAACTTAAACGTATTTTCATTAATTCTTTCTATTTCCATTTGTTTTCCCCCTCCTTTAATGAACAACAAGTAATTGCGTTAGACGAAATAGAATAAATAAAGTAAAAGAAATTTATGTTAAATATAAAATTCTGAAATAGTAAATTAGAAAAATACTCTTAAAAATTTAGCTTTAATAAGTAAATTTTTATCTATCTTACCATGAAAATTTATTAAATGCGAATAGTAACTACAATTATATTTTATGATACAATTTAAAATTTTGGAAATAAAATTCACCTATTTTTTAAAAATCATCATATACCTATTAATATTAGGACAATCATTTAAAGCTTTTAATAAGAGAGGTGAATTCATGATAGATCTTCATTATATATGGTCCTTTTTAATGATTGTTATTATAGACATTGTTTTAGGTGGAGATAATGCTATTGTCATTGCATTAGCATGTAGAAAATTACCATATAAGCAACGTAACATAGCGATAATTTTCGGTAGTATTACCGCAATTGTTTTACGAATTATCCTAACAATATGTGCAATTTTCGTCCTTAAAGTCCCATTTCTACATTTAATTGGCGGAATATTACTTTTGTACATAGCTTGCAAATTAATTATTCAAGAGGATGACAACCCCTCTATAAAGGAGAACTACACAGTTTTCCATGCAATTCGTACAATTGTGTTTGCTGATTTAGTTATGGGAATTGATAACGTATTAGCAATAGCTGGGGCATCGAACGGAAAGCCATCCTTAGTCATTTTAGGTCTTTCCATCTCAATTCCAATTATTATTTGGGGAAGTAAAATCGTTTTATGGTTTTTAGAAAGATATCCAATATTGAGTTTTGTAGGGGCTTCTGTTCTTTCAATAACAGCTAGCAAAATGTTAATAGACGAGCCATTTATCAGTCAATATATAAACGGGCGGAACGATATGGAATTAATTGTCGGTTCATCTTGTATAATCTTCACCATTGTTATAGGTTATTATTTTAATAATATTCGGTACCGTAAGCGAACATCCTAATTGTTAAAAAAAAGCTGTAAAAAGTATGCATTTAACTTTTTACAGCTTTTTATATAATATGAATAAGTATTTGTTCAATATGATTGAGAATCTTAATCAAGAATTGTAATTTTTTTCACAATTCAAAACGTAGATTTACTCATTAACTAAACGTTGCGCTTCACGTAATTGATATGTGCGAACTGAACGCGGTAAAAATCTTCTAATTTCATCTTCGTTATAACCAACTTGTAAACGTTTTTCATCAATAATAATCGGTCTTCTTAGTAAACCAGGATATTTCTGAATGATTTCATATAAGTCTTGTAAAGGAAGACTTTCTAAGTCTACATTTAATTCTTGGAAAATTTTTGATCTTGTTGATATAATTTCATCAGTACCACTTTCAGTCATACGTAAAATTTGTTTAATCTCATTAATTGATAATGGTTCTGAAAAAATATTTCTTTCTTTATAAGGAATATTATTATCTTCTAGCCACATTTTTGCTTTTCGACAAGACGTACAACTTGGTGAATTATACAAAATTACCATTTTGCTCTCCCCCTAACTACTCTTTTTAAAAAAAAGTAATATAGTTATGTGTATTAATTTATAAGAATTGGTTAATTATAATTAGTTTAATCTACCACTATATGTTCACATTATACAGTATTGTGGAAAATAAATATATACAAATTTGTAAAAAAATTTAAAAAAACCTATACAAAAGGTGTACAATTTTCAGTAAATTTAAAAGTAAAATATAGACTAGTTTCTTTGATCTATTTTACTTAAAGAAAGCTGATTTTCACACCACAAACCTCACTATCCGTTTAGTGAAACATGCTTGCTTGTGTCATCCACTCTTGTATGATCTAACCTTCCCACGGTATCCCCCAAAGTAGTCAAGTACCCCATTTTTTTACACAACTTAGTCCTTCAAGTTACAATACTAAAAGACAGATTGATTTATAAAAAGTTCAAAAATAATTTTTAGGAAAAAGCTTAATTATTCTTTCTATTTCACCAAATTTTTAATACAATAATAGTAACGCTTACATTCCTAGGAGGCTAATCTTATGGCAGCTTACATAACTGATCTATTGATTGTTGCAGTGTTAGTAATTGGAATTACTGCACTTAATGGTGTGTTTACAAACGCGATCGGCGAAAAAATATTTGGAAGAAGTAAAAAAAGTCAATTTGTTGATATGTCTGACAGAATGTCTGCAAACTTCAAACAAGTTGGTGGCCAAGGCAAGTTCCGTAAAAAAACTTATTAAGAACAGTATTATAAGAAATTTACAATTAAAAAAAGGGCAAAGGCCCTTTCTTTTTTTTGCCTTGATAAGGTTTAGTGTATAACCAATGTAGAATTGATTAAGGTCACTAGTTCGTCCTTTGGTACAGTACTTTGAAATATTAGAATCAGGGGCTTTGAATTAAAAATTCGGTTATCATTGTACGCTCTGGATTAATTTTCTTCTAAAGCTTATCCTACATTATTATACCTAGCCTTATCTACACTTATAATTATAAAACCTCCACCTTAATTTTCCCTTAACTTGTATGAATCCTTAATGGGTAAGACAATTTCGGATTCTTGTTTTTTTATTTACCGTGAAACCTATATGAGTAACCTTTTTTCTTTTTCTTACGTTTTTAATTACTCAAGAGTAACCTAATTCCATCTTTTTGCTTTTCTAGTTACACATTACCCCCTCACGAGTAACCTTTTTTCTTCTTTTTGCTCTTCTACATACTCATGAATCCCTTATGTTTAGCCTAATTTAATCTTCTTACATTTTTCCTTACCCTTGAGACCTTTATGTGTTTATAAATACGTTCATGACCTATCAACTCTTAATACCTTCCACCTATTCTCCCCTTCCACTCCTCAATCCAATAAAAAAATCCTAGTGATAAACTCACTAGGATTGATTTATTATTTATACATTTGTTGATAATTTTTAAATTCTGCTTCAGAGCAAAGTACGAAATGTCCAGGACGAACTTCACGTAATTGTGGTTGTTCATTTGAATAATCGTGTTGTTTTGGATCATAAACAATACGTTTACGATTGCGCTCATAATCAGGATCTGGAAGCGGAATTGCTGATAATAAAGATTTTGTGTAAGGATGCATTGGGTATTCATATAATTCATTACTATCTGCAAGCTCAACAATTTTACCGTGGTACATTACACCGATACGGTCACTAATGTATTTAACCATTGATAAATCATGGGCGATAAAAAGATATGTTAAACCTTTTTCCTTTTGAAGCTTCCTCATTAAGTTTACAACCTGAGCTTGAATTGACACGTCAAGAGCTGAGATTGGCTCATCGGCGATAATAAAGTCTGGTTGTACAGCAAGTGCTCTTGCAATACCAATACGTTGACGTTGTCCACCTGAGAATTCATGTGGGAAACGGTTAGCGTGCTCTTTATTTAAACCTACTGTTTCAAGTAAGTCATAAACCATTTTCATGCGCTCTTCTCTGTTACGAGCTAAACCATGAATATCAATACCTTCTGCAATGATATCTGCAACTTTCATACGCGGGTTTAATGAAGCGTATGGATCTTGGAAAATCATTTGCATACGACGGTTAAACTTCTTTAACTCTTTACGATTTTTCTTACCATGTACATCTTCACCATCGAAAATTACTTGTCCATCAGTCGCTTCATATAAACGAATGATTGCACGTCCAGTTGTAGATTTACCAGAACCTGATTCACCTACTAAACCGAAAGTTTCTCCACGGAAAATGTCAAATGTAACATCATCGATTGCTTTAACAGTTGTTTTACCTGTATTAAAGTATTGTTTTAAATTTTTAACTTCAACTAATTTTTCTGCTTTATTTGACATTTACTTCACCTTCCTTCATTCGTTGAATACGCTTCTTAACGGCTTCAGGTGGTTCAACTTTTGGAGCTTCCTCATGTAATAGCCATGTTGCAGCGTAGTGTGTTTCAGACACTTTAAACATAGGAGGTTCCATTTCATAGTCAATTTTTAAAGCATTTGGATTACGTGGTGCAAACGCATCACCTTTTGGAGGATTTAATAGATCTGGTGGTGTACCAGGAATTGCTACTAATTCTGCTCCTTGTTCATTATCTAAATCTGGCATTGAAGCTAAAAGTCCCCAAGTGTAAGGATGTTTTGGATTGTAGAAAATATCGTCTACAGTTCCCATTTCAACTACTCTACCTGCATACATTACTGCAACTTTATCTGCAACATTCGCAACTACACCTAAATCATGTGTAATAAAGATAATTGCTGAATCTGTTTTTCTTTGAATTTCTTTCATTAACTCAAGGATTTGAGCTTGAATTGTAACGTCAAGAGCTGTTGTTGGCTCATCGGCGATTAATAATTTAGGATTACATGCTAACGCCATTGCAATAACAACACGTTGTCTCATACCGCCAGAGAATTGGTGTGGATATTGTTTAAAACGATCTTCAGCATTTGGAATACCTACAAGATTGATTAATTCTAAAGCAATTTTCTTTGCCTCAGTTTTACTCATTTTTTGGTGCTTTATTAGACCTTCTGTTATTTGATATCCAATCGTTAATACTGGATTTAAAGAAGTCATAGGATCTTGGAAAATCATTGAGATTTCTTTTCCACGAATATTTTGCATTTCTTTATCGCTTAATTTTGCTAAATCTTTACCATCAAATAAGATTTCGCCACTCTTAATTTTACCTGGAGGGTTTGGAATTAGCCCCATTAATGCTTTAGATGTAACTGATTTACCTGAACCAGATTCACCTACAATTGCTAATGTCTCACCTTTTTTAAGATCAAATGAAACTCCGCGTACCGCTTGAACTTCACCAGCATGAGTATAAAAGGAGACACACAGATCTTTTACTTCTAATAATTTACTCATAGTTCATTCTCCCTTCAAAATTACTTACTCATTTTTGGATCTAAAGCGTCGCGTAATCCGTCAGCAATTAAGTTGAAACTTAAAATTAATAAGCTGATTACAACCGCTGGAATAATCATCATATGAGGGAAAGTTTGTAATGACTTGAAGCCATCACTTACTAAAGAACCTAATGATGCTTTTGGTGGTGCAATACCTAAACCGATGAAGCTTAAGAATGCTTCAGAGAAGATTGCACTTGGAATCGTGAACATCATCATTACGATGATTGGACCCATAATATTTGGAATTAAGTGTTTTGCAATTAATTGAGTATTTGTTGCACCTAAAGTTCTTGATGCTAATACGAATTCTTGATTTTTTAGTTTTAGCATTTGACCACGTACGATACGTGACATACTTACCCAACCTGTAATTACCATCGCTAATGCGATTGAAAGGATACCTGGGTTCTTAAAGATTAGAATAAACAGAATTACTACGATTAGATATGGAATACCCATTAATACTTCGGCAATACGCTGCATGATTGTATCTGTTCGTCCACCAAAGAATCCTGAAATACCTCCAAAAGCAACACCAATTACCATATCAATTACAGCTGCTAATAAACCGATTAAGATTGATACTCGAGCACCAGACCAAGTTCTTGTAAATATATCACGGCCTAAGTCATCTGTACCAAACCAGTAGTTTTCTTTAATTCCTTTATTTTTATAAACGTCATTTCCATATTGATCATATCCATCAAATGGTAAGAATTTTACATTTTCTAATACACCAATTTTTGGTGGTAATTTTGATCTTTTTAAATCTTGGTCTTTGTAAGAGTGTCCACTCATCATTGGACCAAATAATGTGAAGAGTAATAAGATGCCTAGGATAATAAATCCTAACATTGCACCTTTATTTTTCCTAAAACGTCGTCTTGCATCTTTCCAGAAAGAATCTGAAGGTCTAGATATTTTATCTGCATTATTCAAATCTACGTTTGCAGGTTGGAATAAATCAGATGAAATTTTTTGAGCCGTGTTGTTGTTCATTATTTATTACCTCCTGCTAAACGGATACGTGGATCAACTACACCGTATAAAATATCTACTACGAAAATTACGATTAATAATAATGCACTATAGAAAATTGTTGTACCCATAATTAATGAATAGTCATTTGTTTGGATTGAGTTAACGAATTGAGAACCTAGTCCAGGTACAGCAAACATATTTTCAATAACTAATGTTCCAGTCATTAAGTTTACAGCCATTGGGCCTAAAATTGTAATTACTGGGATTAATGCGTTTCGCAGGGCATGTTTTAGAATTACGCCTACTTGAGAAATACCTTTTGCTTTTGCTGTTACGATATATTCTGAGTTCATTACTTCAATTAATTCTGTTCTTGAGAATCGAGCTACAGTTGCTGTAACGAATACTGACAATGCAATTGTCGGGAGAATCGTGTATTTAAAGCTTTCCCAATATGCTACCGGGAACCAATGTAATTTTACTGCTAAATAATACTGTAAGATTGCCCCGAATACGAATGACGGAATCGAGATACCTAAAACTGCTAGAACAGTAGAACCGTAGTCATATATAGTATTATTTTTTAATGCTGCAACGATACCGAAGATTAATCCGATAAATGTTCCTAGTAATAGTGCTTGTGCACCTAATTGAGCTGATGGACCTATACGAGTTTTAATCATACTAGTTACTGTACGATTATCGTATTTATATGAATCTCCTAAATCACCTTTAGCAAGGTTCTTCATGTAATTTGCATATTGTACAGGAACTGGCTTATCTAACCCATATTTAACAAAAATAATTTGTTTTTGTTCAGGTGTTAATTTCTCTGGGTTTTTTAATGGCGAACCTGGTAACAACTTCATTAAGAAAAATGTAACAGTACAAATCAAAAATAGTGTGACAAACATGTAAATAAATCTCTGTAGCACGTAACGTCCCACAACAGCACCCCCTTATTAATTTAAAAAATATTTTATTTTTTTTTATTTTTTGATAATTCTTTCTAAAAATGAGAGCATTTGGATTTTTCCCCATACTCTTTCGTACCAATTATACTTCTGTATTCTTCGATTGATTTAACTTCTTGTCCATATTATTCTCAAACATGGGATTATTCATTTAATCCTTTTTTTTCATTAGATGTAAAATGGTGTAAATTTTTGCTTAAGCTTTTTTACCCAACAATGTAAGCGTATTCGTAATGACGCTTTTGGTCAATATTTTTTTACTGGAAAATTCTAAATTATTATTCTAAACTGATTATTTCTAACAATTTCTCCCTTTAAAGTTGAGCTGGGATCCTTATAAAAAAATAGCTTATTTAGATATTTATTCATTAATTTGGTAAAAAAATGAGTACTTATTTAAAATCAAATTGCAATTTTAGTATAACAAATTTATTTATCGTAACATATCTCACAATCCATGATGTATACCCCCTAAGATGCTAATGCAATGTAGGCTAAAATACAGAAAGTTAATATACAATTCTGAATTTTTATTGTAGAATTTTCGATAAGTATCGATTTTTTTCTACAAATTTTATTATACATTTTTATAAGAGTTTTACAACAATTTTGACAAATAAAATTAAATAATTTGTTAAAATAAAGAGAATTGTCTTAAAAATGCTAACAATTTAAAAATATTTTGTAACGATTAGTTGAAACTGTTTACATTGTTATTATAGTATAGCATTATTAAGTCTACAATATATAATTCTTTCCAATAGGAGGATCACAAATTAAATGTCGAAACACTATATTATTGTCGTATTATCAGCGATAGTACTCGGAGCAATCTTTTCTATCATCCAAGGAACAGTAAACTTTTTTCTTCATTTCACAAACGCAACATTCTATATTGGACTAACATTATTTGTTATTGGTGGTTTTTTATTAATCGTACAAAGTGGATTTTTTAATATCACTCGCTTTGGAATGCGTAAAGTATTAGGTACGAAAGATCAACAGATGGCAGAAATGACTGGTGATGAATCACTAACTGTTAAAAAGGATGTAATCTATAGAAGATATAATTTTTCAGTGACAAAACCGTTACTTATGGCTTCAATCACATTAGTTATCTTATCTTTTTTATTCAGTTTTATCATTATTTACTAAATGATGTATCAACATCTTGAAAGTTGAATATAATTAAGATATTATCTATAGAAAGTATATATAAGCTATGATGAAGAGTAGTACACAGATTTGGCATGTAAAGAGAGCTTGTGGATGGTGAAAACAAGTCATGCTCCCTGTCGAATGGACTTCTGAGCTTCGAACCGAACATCCAGTATTAGTAGGCTTCGACGTAACTCAAACGATAGATGAGAGCATGATTTCATGCATGAGTGATTCCTTATTTGGAATAACTAGAGTGGTACCGCGGTTTAATCGTCTCTATGTAATAGAGAGATTATGCCGCTTTTTTTATTTTATTTAGCTTTATTTAGGAGGATTTTAAGATGCAAACTATTTTTAGTGGAATTCAACCAACATCATCTGGAGGCATTACTTTAGGTAACTATTTAGGTGCCGTAAAACAATTCATTGAATTACAAAATGATTATAACTGTTATTTCTGTATTGTTGATCAACATGCAATAACAGTACCGCAAGATAGACTCGCTTTACGTAAAAACATTCAAAGTCTATCTGCAATCTATGTTGCTGCTGGATTAGACCCAGAAAAATCAACTATTTTTATCCAATCTGAAGTACCTGCACATGCACAAGCAGGATGGATGATGCAATGTATATCTTATATCGGTGAATTAGAGCGTATGACACAGTTTAAAGATAAATCTTCTGGTAAAGATGGTGTATCTGCTGCTTTATTAACTTATCCACCTTTAATGGCCGCGGATATACTTTTATACGGTACTCACTTAGTTCCAGTTGGAGATGACCAAAAGCAACATTTAGAGCTTACTCGTGACTTAGCAGAGCGTTTTAATAAGAAGTATAATGATATCTTTACGATCCCTGAAGTCAGAATTAGTAAAGACGCAGCTAGAATAATGAGTTTAGCTGATCCAACTAAAAAAATGAGCAAATCCGATGAAAATCAAAAAGCTACAATTTTTGTTTTAGATGATCCTAAAGTAATTGAAAAGAAAATTAAAAGTGCTGTAACTGACTCTGAAGGCATTGTAAAGTATGATAAAGAAAATAAGCCTGGTATTTCAAATTTATTAAGCATTTACTCAGCATTTACTGGTGAAACAATTCAAGAATTGGAAAATAAATACGCTGGTAAAAATTATGGAGAATTCAAACAAGATGTTGCAGATGTAGTAGTAAACGGCTTACGTCCATTACAAGAACGCTATAAAGAAATTATTACATCGACTGAATTAGATGATATTTTAGATGCTGGAGCTGCAAAAGCAAATGCCGTTGCAAATAAAATGATTAAAAAAATGGAAAATGCTATGGGATTAGGTCGCAAGAGAAAAAAATAATCCCTGTTATAGGTAAAAATAAAAAATAGTAATGGGTGTCTTAAAAAGTCAAAGAACTTTAGAGACACCTTTTTCTTTACTCCGAGGAAAAGGAGGAAATATGAATACTTATGTACTGATTCTATGTGTTTATTAAGTCAGAAATCATTAAAAAACCCACAAGGAACTTGATCACCTTGTGGGTCTTTTTCGTTTTGAGGCCATTTAAAATAACCTCTTTTAGTTTACTTTTTGTTCGTGTTCCATTTCCCATAGTTTTTCAAAGAAAGGTTGACCTTTAACGATTCTTCCACATAATTGCTCATGTCGCTCTGACCAACCACTCTTTATTTCATCATATAATTGAGACCAAATATCCTCAAATGACAAATCCTGAATTTGTTGATACGATCTTGGATTCCACTCAGTGTACCAATATCGAATCTCTGAAGGATTTTTTGATGAATGGAGTTGATCTAACGCCATAAATAATAACTGCTTTAGTTGTCTTTCTTTTCTTGTTAGTCCGCTCATAATAATCGGCGACGGTGACAGTATATGATGTTCTTTTGTTTCATCATTTACTGAATTTTGAAGATTATAGTGACTTTCTTCAATCTCAGCTGTCATATCATACACCATTTGTTCTTGCCTTGGTATTAAACGACTTTTTCGAATTGGAATATTATATCCAATTGTGTCAACCGCAATAATACCATTCCCGTCAGTTACTACAAAGCAATAATCTAGCTGAATACGTTCATGATTCTTTCTTACATAAGACTTTTGAAACACTTCAGTTAATAGACCGGAAGGAAGCTCTAATAGTTCATTTTCAATGTACTGATATAACTCTGGAGTAACTTTAATGACTGGAACTTGGTCTAATAATTCAACACTATCATCTTTTCTCCATTCAAAAAAATGACAGACATTGTAACCATTTTCTTCACCTTCAAACCAATTGACCCATACATCATGTAAATACAACATTTACTACCCCTCACTTCACAACTGTATGTAACTTTCAGTATGGTCAGTGATTCACTAATTTATTCCATTTTCCACTGAATTACAAAAAGTGTTTAACAAACTGTATGAAAAATCGTCAATAAATCACTAAAATATCACAGATTAAAGCTTCTTTGATACATTAATACTAAGCAATACATTATATACGATCTGATGTGCTCTGGAATCGTTTGCTTTCAAATTGAAATATAATGTATTGCATTTTCCTTAATCTTTTTACTTGGCGTTCGTAAAAGGATATCAGTTGACCATTCTGTCTGCTCTATACAACTTTTAACAATGTCATACCCAACACTGTAACCCAATAATTTTGGAATTCCGTTCCCACCATACAAGTATTTTGAAAAATTATTATCATTACTTGTTATTTCAAGTTTATCAATTAAATATTTTTTATAAAATAATTCACATTGCCTTGAAGAATACTGATTTGTCCATGATGCCTGAACTGCTTCTCCGTACTTATCTAAAACTGCAGTTTCGGCTAAACCTTCTAAAATCATTGCATCTAGTAATGTGACTTTTTTGTTTTTATATAACTTTGTCAATCTTACAATATGATGATACTCATGTAATAATACTGCTTTATGTTGTAAAATTCCTTCTAAAGGGGACAAAAATAAACAAATACAATTTTTATGTGCGATTCCACCCCTTTGATAAGTCGTGTTTTTAAACATACTTCCCGTTCTATGACAAGGTAAAATAAATATAGGTAGGTCAGGTCCATTAAATTCTCTTTTTAACTTCTCAAACTCTTCAGAAAGGCTTTTCCATATACTTTTATCATCTAGTTGTTTCAGATCATCTTTACTCAAAGTTGACAGCCTCGATAAACCATGGGAAAGAAGATATTTATATAAACTCTCCTCATTATATTTTGGAAAGTATGGTAAAAGTTTTTTCATTACCACACGTTTATCTTCAATAAAATCAACCCATTTATAAGTTGCTATTATCCCAAGTTAATCACCTCAATTTACTATAAAGTATGATAATTAACTAGTGAAAGTTACTTTTTTTTAAATTGTGATTTCTAATAAAAAAAGCTTAGGTAAAGACCTAAGCTCCGTGTCCAATATAAATGAATTTTAAACTTATTTAGAGAATTCTTTAAATGCTAAAGTTACATTATGTCCACCAAATCCTAATGAATTAGAAATTGCTGCTTTTACATTAAATGGTCTAGCAACATTTGGTACATAATCTAAATCACATTCGCTATCAGTTTCTTGGTGATTAATCGTAGGAGCAATTACTTTATTATGGATTGTTAATGCTGTAATGATCGCTTCAATTCCACCTGCTGCTCCTAGCATATGACCAGTCATAGATTTTGTTGAACTTATTGGTACATTATATGCATGTTCACCAAATACTTCTTTAATTGCCATCGTTTCAAATTTATCGTTTAATTCAGTACTTGTTCCATGAGCATTAATGTAATGAATATCTTCAACTGATAAACCAGCATCATCAAGTGCCATTCTCATTGCACGTGCGCCACCTTCGCCTCCTGGAGCTGGTGCTGTAATATGGTGTGCATCACCAGTTGTTCCATACCCAACGATTTCAGCATAAATCTTCGCTCCACGAGCTAATGCGTGTTCTAATTCCTCAAGGAATACGATACCAGCACCTTCACCAATGATAAAGCCATCACGAGCATTGTCAAATGGACGACATGCTTTCTCTGGATCTGGATTTAATGATAAAGCTCTAGCAGCACAGAAACCAGCAAGACCCATATCAGTAATCGGTGCTTCTGCACCACCAGTGATCATTGCAACTGCATCGCCACGTTGAATAATTTTAAATGCATCACCAATCGAACTTGCACCAGAAGCACAAGCTGTAACTGTACAACCATTTGGACCTTTAGCACCTGTTAAAATAGATACTTGTCCAGATGCCATATCAGGGATTAGCATTGGTATAAAGAATGGGCTTACTCGACGTGCACCTTTTGTTTGGAAAGTATTAAACTGTTCTTCATATGTTTCCATACCACCGATACCAGAACCAATCCAAACACCAACTTTTGGAGCAATTTCTTCATCAATCGTAAAGTTTGCATCTTCTAAAGCCATTTTTGAAGCTGCAATTGCATAGTGAGTAAAACGGTCCATGCGTTTTACTTCTTTTTTATCAATATATTTTTCAGGATCAAAGTCTTTTACTTCACCCGCAACTTTAACAGGGAAATTATCAGGATTTTTTCGAGTCAGAACACCAATTCCACTCTTTCCATTCATTAAACTTTCCCATACTGTATTTATATCATTACCAATAGGTGATACTGCACCTAAACCTGTAATAACAACTCGTTTTTTCATATCAAAAAATCCTCCTTCAATTAGATTATCTTCCGAATCGAAGTGCAATTGCACCCCAAGTTAATCCGCCGCCAAATCCAACTAATACTAATACATCGTCTTCTTTAACATTTCCTTTTTTATATTCTTCAACTAATGCAATTGGAATTGAAGATGAAGATGTATTACCATGACGATCAATAATTACACTCATTTTTTCTTTAGGAAGCTGTAATCTTTCTCTTGCTGCGTCCATTATACGAGTATTCGCTTGGTGTGGAATTAAGAAATCCACTTCTTCTTTTGTTAATCCTGCTAATTTTAATACAGTTTCACATGAATCTCCCATTTGACGAACTGCAAATTTAAACACTTCTCGTCCATTCATTACTAAGTGATCTCCACCTTTATAAAGATGTTTACCACCTGTACCGTCCGCTCCTAATTCATAAGAAAGAATTCCTCTACCTTCACTTACTGGACCGATAACCGCAGCACCTGCACCGTCACCAAATAAAACCGCCGTATTTCGATCTTCCCAGTTAACAATTTTAGTTAACTTTTCAGCTCCGATTACTAGAATTCTACTGTATGTACCAGTATTTACAAACTGAGCTGCAGTAACAACTCCATAAATAAATCCAGCACAAGCAGCACTAATATCCATTGCAGCAGCATTTTTAGCTCCAAGTCTTTCTTGAATTACACATGCAACTGATGGAAACGACTTATCTGGAGTAACAGTTCCAACTAAAATTAAGTCAAGTTCTTCTGCTTTTACATCTGCATCTTTTAATGCTTCTACTGCAGCTTCGTATGCTAAATCAGATGTGTCTTGTTCGTCACTAGCAATTCTTCTTTCTTTAATTCCAGTACGACTAACAATCCACTCATCTGAAGTATCCATCATTTGTTCTAAATCATAATTAGTTAACTTTTTTTCGGGTACGTATGAGCCAATACCTAAAATTCCAGCATTCATTAATATCCCCGCCTTACTTTTTTATTTTTATGTCTTCTTATTATTACCTGGTACTAATTTTATGAAATAATATGTACTTTGTCTACATTTTTATCTTTTAAAATCTAGGCTATGTAAAAAAGATGAATCATTTCTTAAAAAAAGAATACCACTCAATCGGACGAATCTCAAAGCCAAAGCGAATTTTTAAACGAATAGTATTCTACTACAAAAAAGGAAATAGTTCAAAAACGAACTATTTCCTTCACGCTGTTGAAAAACAACCTTGTCAATTAATTACCAAATTTTCGTACAAGGAGTTTAGTGAGGTTGATTTCCACTACAGGATGCTCGCTTTCCATGGGGCGAGACCTGAGCCTCCTCGGCGCGCCTGCGGGGTCTCAGCCTTCCCGCATATCCCATAGGAGTCGAGCACCCCTCCGTTCCAACCAACTTATACATCAAAAAAATGGTTACACTAAAAACCTAATTAAAAATCCTTTACTTAGCATAAAAGCTTGTTAATCAGTTTGTAGATCAATTAAGATCGAACATAACTTATTATAATAATCATTTGAACTTGTTTTTCTAAAAATTAGCTCTTAAATATTTTTAACTTCAAGAATAAACAATTAATAGAGTTTGTTAATATTATAAAACTGCTCAAACATATTACAATAAGGTTGACTTAATATACGTTTGACCATTTTATATTTCCTTTTATCATTCTTGAAACATGGATGAGTAAAGTATTTTCTTCTTACTCTTGAACCTTTAGGGTTAAGTTTTTATCATTAGTATAGATGAAAATGCTGTTGAATTTGCTGTTTTTGCTTTTGTATACCGTCCTCAAGTGAAGTTGTATTAATAATAACAAAAGGAGTTGCATCTATATAGTTTCTCAGTTGTGCGAACTTTATTCCTTCGATCATATTTTGTAATCCGGTGAAATTCCCGTCTTCTGGTAAGTACATACATTGTTTAGCTGTAATGATATATTTATGTTCTTTTAATTCCTTCTCGGAAATAATCCGAATTGCTTTACCTACATCTTCTACAAATAGAATTTCATTAGAACCGTATACATTTTTTATGGAAACATTTCTCTTTCCTAGGTCTTGAACAATCAATTCGTGTACTAAGCCTGCGGATGGCTCCCAAGGTCCATATAAAGATGGAATTTCAATAAAAGTAATATTGCAATCTATATTTTTACTCAATTCATTAACCGTTCTTTCTAAATCTGCTAATTCTTTTTTTGTAGATAATAAAAAGATAATATCCTTACTTTTGCCAATAATCTTGTTAAATTGTTCTTCTGTAAACTCTATACTATTAATTGAACCTTTTAACTTTAGTTCGTCATAAAAATGACAAATAAAAATAGTATCATATTGTTCATTCTCTAATAAAAATTGCTCTTCATCCAAAAAGATGACCCTTGCATTTCTTCCAATTGAGAAGATTTTTTCTTCACTTATTAAATCACTTTCATTTCCTTTTTCCATCACAACGGCTGAAACATCATTATATTCCATAAGTTGGCAAACTAACTCATATCCTATAAATCCACTGGATCCAATAACAGCACACCTTTTCATTATTAACCTCCTTCTTTTAGGAAATTTATTCAAAAAAAATATAGAGACTATAAAACAGCCTGATATTTTTTTAAAAACCTTATTAAGTTTTTTCCACAATCAAATTTTTTCTCTTCTAATGAAATCAAAATCGAAATCGGTAAATTATTTTTATGTCGTTCTTCTTCTAAAAGTCTAATATCGCTTTTCCATTTATAATGATTTCTTGTTGTGGTGTAAATTTTAATTGGTGAGATTGTTTCATAAAAAAAAACATTCTCTATCTATAACCATATATATATCCGATGCTTTATATGCTTTCAAAATTTCATGAACTGTTCTTTTATAGAACAGTTTATTTTCTCTTTCTAAATCTAATTCATTTTTTAGATTTAAAGAAGGATTTAATAATGAAATACTTCTGACTTTTCCCTTTAAGAGGCCAAGTAATTTACAAACGACTAATGCTCCAGTACCTTCCCCAATTATATGAATTGATGGATTCAAAATTTCTTTTCTCATAACTGAATGATATAAGCTTTCTGCCAAATCGACAGCATCATCAGAACCCCAATTTTTTCCATATAAATTTGAAGTGAATACTGTGTACCCTTCATCTGTTAAAGTTGATAATAGCTTTCTTTTATCAAAATGCTGCAATAAGCAACTATGTGCATTATCTACATAATGCGTATTCCCACCGACATAGAGTACTCCGAAACCATTCGGTCTAATAGGTAGATGAATAACTGCATATTGATCCTCTTGTTTAAAAAATCTCTCAGTTACAGGCATTCTTATCACCTTATTATTAATGTAGTATTTTTAGGGAATTATAAAATAGGTATAAAAAAATTCTTAAGTTACTTTTTTTAATTAAAACTTTTTAATTATAACTTCAATTATCAAATTTCTAGGTATATAATATGATAAGAACTAACTAGATAGGAGTGATTAGAGTGCGTTTTATTATGACATTGTTCTGGAGCTTTGTTTTATGCCAAATGGGAGCTTACGTTTTAAGTTCAATGACTGGCGGAGAATATAATTTCACAAGTGCTTCAGTTATGGCTGTAGTATTATCTTTAGCTATTTCAGTTCTTAGCGAAGCAATAATACCTAATGAACCTGTTGCAAAACACCACTAAAATCTATATATAACATATGTTGTAGCACCCAAAAACGTTCAACTTCGTATATACATATGTCATCAATTATGGATTTTGATAATTTATAAAATACTAAAATTTTGATAAATACATTCAATATTTTGTATATTGTAAACGCATAAAAGAGCGCCCTCGATCAACTAATCGAAAGCGCTTTTTTTAATTCTCTTTTAAGTTTTTATTGTTGGTTCTATTAGCCCATTATACTTCTTAAGTTTACAATCAATTATTTAAATTTAGATTTATATGTCCATTTTCTGTTATGGTTTTGTGTATCCGGAAAAACTTCTCCAGCCTGAAGTTTAATTTGTTTTGGGCGAGTTACGTTGCTTCCTGTTTCACCGATTTCTACGTATACCCCATTATTTGGTGCTTTGTCGCCTGGTCGAAATTGATGTGCTTGACCCATAATCCATTCCTCCTTCTTTTTAGGTTCTTATTGTTCCTCTAAAAATAAAGTTTTTTCTTTTAAAAAGATGGTATTATTAGTAATTATTGGCTTTTTATCCAATAATATTTTTTCTTAAAAAGATTAACATTAAAAAATAAAAGGTGATGAATATGAAAACAAAACACTTAATTGCACTAGATTTAGACGGCACCTTATTAACGGATGAAAAAATAATATCCGAACGTACTTTAAAAGTGATTCAACAGTTAAAGAATCAGGGTCACGAAGTATGCATTTCAACCGGTAGACCTTTTAGAGCTAGTAAAATGTATTATGATCAATTAAAACTTACAACTCCAATTGTAAACTTTAATGGTGCTTATGTTCATCACCCTCTAGATGATTCATGGGGTGTTTATCACGAATCACTACCTTTAGAAGTTGCAAAAGAGGTAATTAGTTCCTGTAGAGAGTATGAATTAAAAAATATGTATGCTGAAGTAATGGACGACGTTTACGCTGATAAACACGAAGAGGAGATAATCCCACTTTTCCACTACTTAAAAGAAGATATAATTCATGGAGATTTAGTTAAAAATCTTAGTCAAGCTCCAACTTGTCTTCTAATCGATAGTGAAGAGTCTCATGTTGCAAGTATTCGTGAGCACCTATCAAATGTCCACGCTGAAGTAATTGATCACCGTCGTTGGGCAGCACCACATCATATAATCGAAATTGTTAAAGCAGGTATGAATAAGGCAATAGGGCTACAAAAAGTAGCATCTTTCTATAATATTCCTCGAAAAAACATTATAGCTTTTGGGGATGAGGACAATGATTTGGAAATGATTGAATATGCTGGTCATGGTGTTGCAATGGATAATGCAATTCATCAATTAAAGAATATTGCAAACCACACAACGTTGTCTAATCAAGATGAAGGAATCGCGATTTTCTTGGAAGATTTCTTTAACTTAAAATTATAATTAATGGTACAATTCTTTGTCATTAATTTCAAAGAAAACTAATAATAACCACTTATAACAATTTGCTAATGGTGCATTCTATTAAGGACTTCACCGAAGGGATTATCCAATTTTTGATATTGATCAATTACTATTGGAAATTCTTGAGAAGTCAAAAACAAAAAGCTTTCCTATTTAGGAGGGAATCATAATGGGCAAAGGTAATAAGTCTAAGCGCTTTATTCAACAAAGTTCTGATTCTGTTACAAAGTACTCTGAAAAATTCCCTTATCACTTTACATTAGCTGAAGCAGAAGAGCGAAAAGCTAATAATAGACAAAGCTTTAATGCTTAATTTAAAGCATTAAAAACAAAAAACAACCATTGGAATAAACCTTTGGTTGTTTTTTATTTATGAGTACTCAGTTTATACGTTAGTTCACTGAAGAAAGTTACTGGTAAGAAACTGTTTGTGTAACTGGTTTAATTTCTCCATTAAGATCCTTCTCATTAACCTTTGATGCAACGATATTTGCAGTTATTTCATAATTTCCATATGGAAGGTTTTTATCTACAAAATTAACTTGCTCTTCCCAAACTTGTGATTTTCCATCAGGAATCGCAACATTTGTAATGACTTGTGCATATGCCATTTCTCGAGATGATTGATAAACTACTTGTCCACTCTCATCTTTAATTGTAAAATCAATTGTTTGTGATGAAGGGAATGTAAAATTTGCAGGGATTTTATTATCATTACGAATTGAATATTTCATCTTTACTAACCCGTTAGTTTCTGTAACTTCAAGTGTTGGTGAAAGCTTTTCAATGTCAATCTCATTAATTTGACCTACAGTTTGTTTTATACTTGGTGTTGGTTTTATTTCCTTGTCACTCTTTGCACCACAACCAGAAAGAAGTAGTGAACAAGCTAATAAGAGAATCGACTCCTTTTTCAAAATAATCTCCACCTTTTTTGTATCCTTATCCTAGATTATACCAAAAAGCTGAGAAATTACTTTAACAAAATATAGTGATTAAACCACTTTCTCACACAAAAATAAAAGCTCCTACTATTGCCACCTAATACATTTCCAATGATATTCCATATTCTACTACGTTGTACTCTATAAAAAATACTCTGACTAGATTAATGTAGATTAGGGAGTAATGAAGTTAAGATGATCATTTAAGGAGGAACACAGTATGAATAAAGAAGTTATTCCAGTTAATGAAATCACAAATTTCAAATCACGTTCAGACGAATTTTTTCCAATTAATTGGTATAAAGATATGTTACTACATCAACCCATTTATTATCATAAAAAACGAATACTTGGAATTTATTTAAATATGAGCATGTTAAACAGGTGTTAAGCAACTATGAATTTTTCTCAAGTGAAGGATCTAGAACGACTATTTTTGTCGGAGCTAAAAACAAGCAAGAAAATTCATCGTCTATAACAAACATTACTAATGTGGATCCTCCTCAACATAGAAAGAGTCGCTCTTTATTAGCCGCAGCTTTCACTCCTCGCAGTTTAAAAAACTGGGAACCGTGAATTCAACAGATTGCAACCGAGCTTGTAAATGACATTCATGAAAACTCTACTGTAAATATTGTTGAAGCCTTATCATCCCCTTTACCAAGTCTAGTTATTGCAGATTTATTTGGGGTGCCAATTGAAGATCGCAATCAGTTTAAAAAATGGGTAGATGTCCTTTTCCAACCTTATGACAAAGAAAGACTGGAAGATATTGAGCTACAAAAACAACAGGCTGCAAAAGAATATTTCCAATTTCTATATCCTATTGTGGTTCAAAAACGTTCGAATCTTTCCGATGATATTATATCTGACTTACTTCAAGCAGAGGTAGATGGTGAAAAATTTACAGATGAAGAAATTGTCCAGGTTACAATGTTGCTTTTAGGAGCAGGTGTTGAAACAACAAGCCATGCGATAGCGAACACTTTTTATTCATTGCTTTACGATGACGAGTTATTATATGGAGAACTAAGAAATAATATAGAATTAGTGCCAAACGCAGTCGAAGAAATGTTACGATATCGTTTTCATATGTCAAGAAGGGATCGGACTGTTAAACAAGACAATAATTTACTAGGCATTGAGTTAAAAAAAGGAGATGTTGTCATTGCATGGATGAGTGCATGCAATATGGACGAAAGTATGTTCAAAGACCCATTTTCTTTAGACATTCATCGTTCAAACAATAAAAAGCATTTAACATTCGGAAATGGTCCACACTTCTGTTTAGGTGCACCTCTTGCGCGTTTAGAAATGAAAATTGCATTAGAAGCCTTCTTAAAAAAGTTTTCTAGTATCGAACCAGTTAAAGAGTTTGAACTAGAAAACCATTTAACTGCTTCTGCAACTGGGCAGTCATTAACTTATCTACCAATGAAGGTTTATAAATAAGGATTAAAAAGCTAATTTAACATTGAATTTGAGAACAACAGATTGCTTCTGTTTTCTCTTTTAGATAACGCTAATTGTATTAGAATATTTGCAGATGATATTTAATACTCTTGAAAAATTTTTTACAGGAAAATCAAAAATTGTATAATCATTTAAGCGAGAATACTCAAAGTTCTGCTTCAATTTTTAATGAATTAAAAGGAAAACAAAAACTCGAAAATCCTGAATTGAAATAATTCTATTCATAAAAAAGACTAGCAAATTTCAACTTTTTGCTAGTCTTTATCTATTTAAATCTTTCTAAATTCCCCTAAAACATCAACGGTTTGTACCACATTAGTAAAAGCTTTTGGATCTACCTTTTTTATAATTCTTTCCAAATCATATAATTCATAACGAGATAATACAATCATTAAGATATCTTTATCTTGTTTAGTAAATGCTCCAGTAGCATTCATTTGCGTAATCCCTCGCACAAGTTTCGCATGAATTTCTTTCCTAAGCTCTTCACCTTTTGTCGTAACAATCATTGCCGTTAGCTTAACATGACTTGTATGAACACTATCAATCACACGAGTAGTAACATATAAATTGATTAAAGTATAAAGAGCTTTTTCCATTCCATATAGCTGGCCAGCTGTAACGATAATAATTGCATTAAACAAAAAGAAATAGGTTCCAACCGGTTTCCCTTTTGATTTTGAAAGAACTAAGGCGATGATATCTAACCCACCTGTAGATCCACCAAATTTTAATGTCATTCCAATTCCGATCGCAGCAATTAAACCACCAAAAACTGCATTAAGTAGAATATCATCAGAAAAAATTGGTTTAACAGGTAAGATTTCCAAAAATAATGTCATGATCCCTACACTAAAGAAACTAAAATACGTAAAGGAACGTCCAACTTTTTTCCATGCTAAGACGATAACAGGAATATTTAATAACGCTAAAAGAATCCCCGTCGTTGCTGTAAACGGAGTGTAGTCAGTAATAATATTTGAAAGTAACTGGGCTAGACCTGCAAAACCACTTGAATAAACATTAGCAGGGATTAAAAAACAATTCATTGCAAACGCATTTAAAAATCCACCAATCATTACTACAACCAGCTTAAATAACAGCTCTTTATTTCTTTCCACCAACTCTGCTTCCTCCTCAAAAAAATAAAACTTCTCTCTATATTAAAAAATTGCCTCTGTAAAAACATCATACTTGTTTAACAAAAGCCAAATGTAAAAACGAACACTCATACATAATTAAGGTGATAAAGGCAAACCTAACATTATCATTTCTTATAAAGGAGCTTAAATATGCCTACTAGTGATAATGACAAAAAAGCAAAAGATAATAACGCTATAAGAGAAAAGAAAAATGCACAAGAAAGTAAAAATGCACAAGCTGGTAAGAAATCTTTTTCTAAAAGTGTCGATCATCTTTAATATTTTAAAAACGTTTTAATCGATTCAAAAACATGTAGAATTTCATCCAATAGTTTAAGTATATTTAAATCTTTCTGAAAGACAATAAGAACTTTCTAAACTTGAAAAAGCCTTATTATTAATAAGATTCAAAAAATAAAACTGTTCAACTTTTCCATTAATTTTGGTAAAGGTTGAACAGTTTTTTATGAATTTTTTAATAAATAGATTGAGCTTAAATTCATTTTCCCTTTATTATTTCCACTCTTAAAACTTCCTAAATTCTCCAAATACATCAATTGTTTGAACGATATTTGTAAACGCCTTTTCATCAACTGATTTAATGACTTTCGATAGATGATATAGCTCATACCGTGATAGTACCATCATTAAAATTTGTTTATCTTGATTCGTAAAGGCACCTTTTGCATTGATTGCAGTAATTCCTCGCACTAACTGCGAATGGATTTCTTTACGCAACTCATCACCTTTTGTCGTTACAATAAAGGCAGTTACTTTAATATGACTAGTATGAATTGCATCAATGAATCTAGAAGTAACATATAGGTTAATTAATGTATAAAGTGCTTTCTCCATTCCATATATATAGCCAGCCGTTAATATAATTAACGCATTAAATAGGAAAAAGTATGTACCAACTGGTTTTCCTTTCGAACGTGATAATACTAGAGCAACTATATCTAACCCACCTGTTGAAGCACCAAACTTTAATGTATATCCAATCCCAACTGCTACAATTAATCCACCAAATACTGCGTTTAGTAAAATATCTTTTGAGAATAGAGGCGTTACCGGGATTACTTCTAAAAATAACGTCGTGATTCCAACGCTTAAAATCGTAAAATACGTAAAGGATGGACCTATTTTTTTCCATGCTAAAATAATTACAGGGATATTTAATATTGCAAGTAAAATACCAGTAGAAGCCGAAAAAGGTGTAAAATCATTTAATAAATTAGTAAGTAACTGAGCTAAACCAGAAAAACCACTTGAATAAACACTGACAGGAATTAAAAAACAATTCATCGCAAATGCATTCATAAATGCACCAAATATAACTACAAGAATTTTTATTAACAATTCTTTTTTGTCATTCACCTACAAGCCTCCTAAACATTCATATGTCTAGTATGCCTGTATATTGTAAAAAAATAGCAAAAAAACCACTTCACCTAGTGAAATGGTTTCAAAACCTAATTATTGCTCTTTCTTCTCAAACAGTTCTTTTGCGTATGTCCATCCGTCTTCTTGATAGATTTTATTTTCCTTTAATAATCTACCCATCGCTCGCTTAAACGAAGCCTTACTAATATTAAATCTTACTTTAATATCCTCTGCGTCGCTCTTATCCCAGTAAGGCATTGCCCCACCACGACTCATCATATATTCATAAATTTCATTTGCTTCTTGATCTAATCCTTCATGCACTCTTGGTAAAAGTGATACGTTAATACTTCCATCATCTTTCACATCAATAATGCGTCCACTTACCCTTTCACCAATGCGAGGTTCAGTTTTCCTCTGTGATTCATGGATAAAACCTATAAATCGTTCATCAGTTAAAATATAAGACCCTACTCTTAAAGTACGATAAATGATCCCTGTAACATTTTTATTAAGCATATTAGGTTCAGCTGGTACAGAAAACTCTTTCATAACTGGTTCAGTAGCAATTTTAATTAACAGTCTACCTTTGTTTGTTTGCTTTAACGTACAAAAAATTTCATCGCCTTCTTCAGGCCAAACTTCTTGAAGAGGTGGAAGGTCACCTTTTTCTAAAAGAATATCTTTTGAAATGCCGATGTTTACAAAAACACCCACTCCATCAAGTTTATCTACTACTTTTGCAAATCCATAACCTTCTGTTGTAATGAATGGCATTTCCATCGTTGCAGAAAGTCTACCTTTAGAATCATGATATAAAAATACAGTTACTTCTTGATCTATTTCAACTTCACCAGATGCCTCATTTTTATGTAAAAAAACTTCTTCTTGATCTTGGACAAGCATATACCCAATATCCGTTTCTCGACTGCAAACTAAAGTTACAATCTCTCCTGCTTGTAAACTCATTTTTTGTTACATCCTCTCTTAACTTTTAAACTAAAAATTATTATATCATGCTAACCTGAAAGTTTGTTACTTCGTCTATCATACACTATAATACAAGTATTAACGAATTGGAGGGATTCTATCTATGTCAAAAGAAAGTTCATTTGATATTGTTTCAAAAGTAGACTTACCAGAAGTCTCGAATGCGATTCAACTTGCTACAAAAGAAATCGCAACTCGCTATGACTTTAAAGGAAGCAAAAGCTCAATTACTTTAGAAAAAGAAGAACTTGTTTTAGTTTCTGATGACGATTTTAAGTTAGAGCAATTAAAAGACGTATTAATTAGTAAATTAATTAAACGCAATGTTCCTATTAAAAACCTAGACTACAGTAAAGTTGAAGGTGCTTCAGGTGGTACAGTAAGACAAAGAGCTAAATTAGTTCAAGGTATTGATAAAGATAATGCAAAAAAAATCAATACAATCATTAAAAATAGTGGATTAAAAGTAAAATCACAAATTCAAGATGATCAAATCCGTGTAACTGCAAAAAGTAGAGATGATTTACAATCTATTATCGCTGCTGTAAAAGGTGCAGATTTATCTATTGATGTTCAATTTTTGAATTACCGATAATATATACATAATTAAAAGAGGATGAAACTAGTCATCCTCTTTTTTAACATTTAATTAACTACTAACTAGCGTTAATCTCTCATTCTTTACACATGTACCACGGACTACTATTTTATATGGAACGATAATACTTTTTTCAGTACCATCTGGTTCTTCAATTTTTGAAATAATATTTTTCGCTGCTTCATTGCCTAATTGATAAATATTAATATCTACAGATGTTAATGGTGGGTTTGCTAATTCTGCAAAAATTGCATTATTAAAGCTAATAATTGAAATATTATTCGGGACTGAAATATTATGTTCACTTAATACACTTATAATTCCTAATGCTAATACATCATCAGTTACAACAATCGCAGTCGGAAGCTCCTTTAGTTCAAGCAATTGATTTACTGCTTTCCTTCCACCGTCTCTCGTAAATGATGTGAATATAATTTCTTCTTCATTTACTGAAAGTCCGTTTAATTGCATTGAATCTTGGAAGCCTCGTAAACGGTTTTGAGTTACAAGAAGATTACTTTCTCCTCCAACAAACGCAATTTGTCGATGTCCATGATCAATTAAATAATTGGTTACATCTCTAGCAGCTGCATAATTATCGTTATCAATATATGTTATATCATCAATTGAATGATAAGGCTTCCCTACTAATACAAAAGGAAAATTATTCTCGTTCAAATAATCAATAATCTTATCATTTTCCTTAGAGTAAAGCAGAATAATTCCATCGACTCTTCTACCTCTAATTGTTTTAATCACAGTTTGCTCAACTTCATCTTCATTGTTTCCTGTAATAAAATAAAGAGAGTAATCCTTTTGATTTGAATACGCTGTCACACCTCGAATTACTTCTGCAAAAAAAGGATTATGAAATGATGTATCTAATGCTGGTGGCAAAACTAATCCAATTGATTTCGTAGATCGATTAGCCAATGACCTTGCATTTAAATTTGGATGATAATTTAGTTCATCCATTACTTTTCTAACTTTTCTTTTTGTTTTTTCACTAATTCTTGGGTTGTTTGAGATAACTCGAGACACCGTTGAAGGCGCTACATTCGCTTTCTTCGCAACATCCTTAATTGTAATAGTCATTTTTATTCCCCTTATTTACGAATGAATGTAAACGTTATCATTTCTTCTTTAGATGTAGACTCTATTTAAAAGATTATTGATTCTTGATAAAATCCACATCTTCCTTCACAAGTCGATGTCCCGTTTATAATACTGGAATCTAGTGGATTTAATCTTTTACTAATTTGCTTAGAATACTAAAAAAGACAGCAATCATTTCAAGTATTCTAAGCTCAACTAACTAGTATTTATTTCTGCTCATTATTACGTCTTCTTGCAAACCATAAAAAGATGATAAAAGCAACAAAAATAGATGGTATTGCAATAATCACTCCAATGTTTAAGCTAGTTTTAGGTGCAACTGCATAAACATTTGAAGATTCTCTTTTAAGGACTATATCAAATCCTTTTTTATTTGGACGGACCAAATCATCATTTAACATCCCTCTTAATTCATTAGATTTTTTAACGACATCAAAATCTAAATGAACCTTTTGATCAAGAGAAGTATTATTTATTGCAACGATAGTAGTTTCATCATTATAATGTCTCTGAATTAATGTCATACCTTTTGAATCATCATAAAGTACTTTAAAATCCCCATCAGAAAGAGACGGTAAAGTTCTTCTTAATTCAGTCAGTTTTTTAATATATTTTGAAAAATCTTCATCAGTACGGAAATCCATTCCTTTTCGATTATCAGGGATGTTTCCACCATTTAGTGCAATTTCTGTCCCATAATACGTCAATGGAATCCCTGGTGTTGTAAATAAATATGCAAGTGCCAACTTTAATCTTGAAGGTGGATACTCACCTTTTGATACAGCTAATGAAACAAAGCGCTTAGTCATTTCATCATCTAAATAGTTAATCATTAATGTCGAGCCTAACTGCTTACTTAAATCAGTTTGCAGCTTCATTATGTCAGTTAAAGATTGATTTTGTGAAGAAAATGTATTTGCCAAATCAGCTACAGAATCTACATTATAAATTCCATTAAAACCTAAATTTTTATATTTATTTAGATCTATTTCACTTGAAGCATTTAAATCAGCAAATAAAATGAAATTTGGATTTTTCTTTTTTATTTCTTTGTTAAATGATTCCCAAAAAGAAACAGGTACATTATTTACTTCTTGTAAATTATATCCGTCAAAATTAGCTTGATCCATCCAATACTTAGCTGTTTCGATTAAGTAATTTGCTACCTCATTGTTTTCTTGGTTAAAATCAGGTAACCCATTTATCCATTTCTTCTCTGAACTAGTACTATTTTCGGGATTAAACCAATCCGTTTTCTTAGCAAGTTCACTATTTGGCGAAGCATTATTTGTAACAAAATCAATATAAACTTTTATATTACGTTTATGCGCTTCTTTTACTAACTTCTTAAGTTCTTTATTTGTTCCGAACCTAGGATCAATTTTTCTAAAATTAACGACTGAGAATCCATCATATGAATTTACGTCATTCTCAAAAATAGGTGAAATCGAAATAGCATTATATCCAAAATCCTTAAGATAATCTAATTTTTGGGTAATACCATCTAAATCCCCACCCTGAGATTTATTTAAATCTTTCGGATCTGTATTTTTATCATTCCTAGGATTACCATCAAAAAAACGATCGACTAAAATTCGATAAATCATTTCTTTACTTAGATCTGTTGTATTTTTTTCTGCAAAACTAATACTTGGTAACGTACTAAAAAACAGTACAGACACTAGTATTAAAAAACCAAATCGCCTCATTTTTTCTCCCCCTGCAAGACACTCGCATGTACATAAATTTCACTCTCTACATTATTTTGCAAAATATTACAATGAAATTCAAATGTTAAATTAAATTTCATAAAGATGGAAGCGATTGCACACACTATTTAATTATACTGTTACTAAATTAGATAGCAAGTTAATTCCTTATAGACATTCATAAAAAATTATACTAAAAATAAAGGGTGGTATCATGCAAATTGAATCAATATATCATCAACCATATGATCAATATGCTTTTTCAATAGATGATAAAACCTATCGTTTAAGAATTCGAACAAAAAAAGCTGATTGCACAGAAATTATTTTTTATTTCGGAGATCCATTCAAATTTAATGATTCAGGTTGGCAAATCGAATCAACACTCTCCATGTATCTTGCATTTTCCACGGAACTATTTGACTACTGGGAAGTAAATGTTATCCCTCCAAATAAACGAATGAAATATCAGTTTCTTTTAAAAAATGAGCAGGATTCTCTATTTTATGGCGAGGGCGGATTTTCAAATAATTTTAACCCTAATGATCAGTCGAACTGTTTTACATTGCCATTTCTTCATAAAAATAATTTAATATCACCTCCGAGTTGGATTAATGATACAATTTGGTATCAAATTTTCCCCGATCGATTTGCTAGTGGAAATAGCAAGAATAATCCTATCAATTCGACTCCGTGGGGCTCTACCCTACCAACAAGTTTAAGCTATTTTGGTGGTGATTTAGAAGGTGTTATTCAAAAAATAGATTATCTTAAAAATTTAGGAATATCCGGAATTTATTTAACTCCTATTTTTGAAGCAAATTCAAATCATAAATATAATACAATCAATTATTTTAGAATAGATCCTACTTTTGGAAATGAAAAAGTCTTAAAAACATTAATCGAAAAATGTCATGAAAATAATATTCGAGTAATGCTTGATGCAGTATTTAACCATACAAGTGCATCCTTTCCCCCATTTCAGGATGCCTTGCAAAACGGAAAGGAATCCGCCTTTTTTGAGTGGTTTCACTTTTTTAAAGATGAACAAAACAATGCTGCATATGAAACTTTTTCTTTTGTAAAGGAAATGCCAAAACTAAATACAGAAAATAAAGAAGTACAGAATTTTTTATTAGAAATAGGTTCTTATTGGATAAAAGAATTTAATATAGATGGTTGGCGTTTAGATGTAGCAAACGAAATCGATCATTATTTTTGGAAACTATTTAATAAAAAAATGAAGGAACTAAAAAATGATTTGTTTATTGTAGGTGAGATTTGGCACCATGCAATGCCATGGCTAAGGGGCGACGAATTCGATTCTGTTATGAATTATCCTCTAATGAAATCACTTTTTGCTTATTTCGGTTATCAATCGATTTCAAAGATACAATTTCAATATTCGATTAACGATTTAATAGCTCAATATCCATTATCTGTGATCAAAGCACTCTTCAATGTATTAGGTTCACATGATACACCAAGAATACTGACACAATGTAATCAAAATGAAAAAAGAGTGATACTATTATACGTCTTTTTATTTACTTTCTTTGGAACCCCATGTATCTATTACGGAGATGAAATTGGTCTAAAAGGTGGAAATGACCCTGAATGCCGAAGCTGTATGCTTTGGGACAAATCTCAATATAATTTAAGTATCTTTGATTCAATAAAAAAACTGATTTCGATAAGAAAAAAATACCCAGTTTTAGAAAATGACGGTGAGTTTAATTGGGTACAAACTGACCAACCTGACATTGTTATGTATGAAAGGAAGAATAATCAATTTCATTTTTTTATCATAATTAATAACTCCAGCGAAAAACAATCAGTTAAAGTACCAATAAATTTAGGTAAGAAAAGAATTACAAATGTATGGAATGGCGAACAGTTTGCAACTGAATCTGATTCAATTGGTGTTGATCTACCAGAGACCGACTTTTTAATCTTACAATTAGAAGATACAGACTCATTTAGTTGAGTCTGTATTTTTATTCACTATTTTACGATATGTTAGATTTTCTAACAAATTAGATAAATGTTAGCGTTTTCATTATTTTTTTATATATTTTTTTGGCATTTTCATGAAATTATTATTGAATTTTGCATATATTCTGAATATGATAACTTATATAACATTTAATGTTATAAAAACTAACATTAAAGAAATGGGGAATTAAGATGAACGGTATTCAAGCTGCGGATAGTGTATTTCTTTTTATTTCAACTGTTTTAGTCATGATTATGACACCTGGTTTAGCACTTTTTTACGGCGGTATGGTTAAAAGTAAAAACGTATTAAGTACTACAATGCATAGCTATGCTGCCATGGCAATTGTATCAATCCAGTGGGTGTTAATTGGCTACTCTTTAGCATTCGGTCCAGATTTTAATCATTTGATTGGTAATTTTTCATGGGCAGCATTAAAGGATGTTGGTTTTACTCCAAATGATAACTACAGCGCAACAGTCCCTCATAATCTTTTCATGATGTTCCAGCTAATGTTTGCAATTTTAACTCCTGCTCTTATATCAGGTGCCTTCGCTGAGCGCATGAAATTTTCAGCATTTCTATTATTTACTCTTTTATGGACAACATTTGTTTATGATCCATTAGCTCACTGGGTTTGGGGCGTGGATGGGTGGCTTCGTAATCTAGGTGCTTTAGACTTCGCTGGCGGAACAGTTGTCCATATTTCCTCTGGTGTTTCAGGTTTAGTTCTGGCTCTTCTTCTTGGTAAAAGACGTGATTTCGGCTCTACATCACCTCATCATTTACCACTAACTGTATTAGGCGCTGGTCTATTATGGTTTGGGTGGTTCGGATTTAATGTTGGTAGTGCTTTAACATTAAATGATGTGGCATTAACTGCATTCATTAATACAAATACTGCAGCTGCTGCAGCTTCAGTTGCTTGGGTGCTGGTGGAATGGTACGTAAATAAAAAGCCTACTATTTTAGGTGGCGTTAGTGGTGCCGTAGCTGGTTTAGTTGCAATTACACCTGCTTGCGGTTTCGTCACTCCTCTCTCATCAATCGTGATTGGATTTTTAGGTGGCGTCATATGCTTTTTAGCAGTAACTTACTTAAAATATAAATTCGGATATGACGATGCTTTAGACGCATTCGGTTGTCACGGAATCGGAGGGACATGGGGAGCTATTGCAACAGGATTATTCGCCACAAAATCAGTAAATAGTGCTGGTGCAAACGGACTTTTTTACGGTGACATAACACTTCTTTGGAAACAACTACTCGCAATCGGAGCAACCTATCTTTTTGCAGGAGTTATTACCTTTTTAATTGTGAAAGTTATAGGCCTTTTCATCAGCATTCGTGTCGATCAAGAGGAAGAAAACCTCGGCCTTGACTTAAGCATTCATGGAGAAAAAGCATACCACGACGCAAGTATTTAAGGAGGGATAAAAATGTCTGCAAAATTAACGAAAATTGAAATCATTACTCGGCCAGATAAATTTGATGTTTTAAAAGATGCCCTTTCAAAAGTAGGGATCACAGGAATGACCGTAACGAACGTTTTAGGATGCGGAATGCAATCAGGCTATACGGAAGTGTATCGAGGAAAAAAACGAACGATCAATTTACATGAAAAAATTAAGGTTGAAATAGTCGTATGTGACGTACCAGTTCAAGCTGTTATTGATGAAGCAAAAAGAGTTTTAAAAACAGGAAAACCTGGGGATGGTAAAATATTTGTATATCCTATTGAAAACGCGATTAAAATCCGCACTGGGGAGGAAGGAAGAGACGCATTACAAAACGATTATTAGATTTTTAAAACCTAGTCGTTATATATGACTAGGTTTTCAGAGTGTTGAAATATATTGTAGTCAATATTGAAAATACCAACCTTAAATGAATTTCTATGAAAAAAATGTATATTTAATATTGTTTAATCTGTCATCTCATTGATAAATAAGTGATTTTGGTTGATATATAAATGTTTTAACTAACTCGTGAAAATTAAAATATCTTCTTTTTTGACGATCAATATTAAGATGTGTAAGTCGTTATCATAAGTTACAATTTGATTAATAAAGGGTAATTCATTCGTTCAATTAACTATTCAATTGTTTTTAAGATTATTATTTTTTTATAAAGAACTTGATTGGAACGAAAGGGCGCTCGACTCCTATGGGAGAAGCGGGAAGACTGAGACCCCACAGGCGACGCCGAGGAGGCTCAAGAATCTCGCCCCATGGAAAGCGAGCACCCTGTAGTGGAAATCATATGACACAACTTACTTATCAATGATCAATCCAACAATTTAATTGACAAATTCTTTTTTCAACAGCATGAAAACCTAGTCGTTATATATGACTAGGTTTTTTATTGATTAATAATATAGTACATTTACACAGATGAAATTTAAGGCTAATGCACTTATGAAACTTATCAATTTACGCTTAGTGCAACTGTCCCTCAGCGTTTAGAATTTTACACACAGATTCCTTCTTATCGTTTTTAATTGCGATTCTCATTTTTAATTTGCAGTTCCGCACCCTACTCTAGCTTCTTTATTTAAACATACAAAAAAGAGGTGAAAAAGATCACCCCTATACTTTAAGCTTTCACATTAATATTGAATTTTTTAAACCAAACATGAATTTGATATAAATGAGCTAGTAATTGAGGTCCAGACATTAATTGTCCGTACCATGGAACTTGAAATGCTTTTCCTTCACTTTCAACTAAACTATTTAATTGCTCTTTATCAAGAAACTCGTAAAGAGCTGAGCTTTTATCTTTTAATGCTTCTTTTAATTTTTGAACAACTAATTTTGTATATACCGGGTTATGCGTCTTTGGATACGGGCTTTTTTTGCGGTATAAGATATCATCTGGCAACAGACCTTCAAGTGATTTTCTTAAGATACCTTTTTCGCGATCTCCATACATTTTAAGCTCCCAAGGGATATTCCATACATATTCGACAAGTCGGTGATCTGCAAAAGGAACACGCACTTCAAGGCTCGCTCCCATACTCATCCGATCTTTTCGATCTAATAATTGCGCCATAAACCATTGACGATTTAAATAAAACAGTTGTCTTCTTTTAGCTTCTAATGGACTTTCTCCTTCAAGGATTGGCGTTTCTTTTACAGTCTCATTGTATCGATCTTGAACGTACTGTGCTAAATTTAGTTTCTTACTCCATTCGTCTTTTAAAAGCTTTTGACGAAGTTCTGTTGATCTCATCCAAGGAAACGCTGGTCTATTCAAATCATCTTCTCGGTGAAACCATGGATACCCACCAAAAATTTCATCAGCACATTCTCCTGATAAACCTACTACAAAGTTCTGTTTAATTTTTTGACAAAACCATAATAATGAAGAATCGACATCCGCCATTCCTGGAAGATCACGACACTCTGTAGCTTCATCTAAATATTGAACCAGTTCTTCATTTGTAATGACACATCTTTGATGATTTGTATTAAAGGTTGAAGACATTAGCTCAATCCAAGGTGCATCTGAATTTGGTTGGAATACACTTGATGTAAAGTATTTATCATTTTCTTCATAATCGATTGAATATGTGGTTAATTGTCCTTTTCCTTCTTTAGCGTAATGATTTGCAGCGATTGCTGTAATCGTACTAGAATCCACTCCACCTGATAAAAATGTACATAATGGCACATCGGAAACCAATTGTCTTACGATTGCATCTTCAACATAAAAACGTACCTTTTCAATCGTTTCATCAACTGAATCCGTGTGTATATCGCTTTTAACATCCCAATATTTCCATATTTTAAGTCCATTTCTTGAGAAAGTCATAGCATGACCACCACGGAGTTCTTTAATTCCATCAAAAACACCATTACCAGGCGTACGAGATGGACCAAGTCCAAATACTTCTGAGAGCCCTTCTTCAGTTAATTCAGCCTTTACTCCAGGGTTTGCTAAAATTGCCTTTACTTCTGAAGCAAATAATAATCTTTTATAGTCTTCTTTATAAAATAGAGGTTTAACACCTAAACGATCTCTTGCAATGAATACACTTTCCTTTTCTTCATCCCAGATTGCAAAAGCAAATATTCCATTAAATTTGTCTACACAAGCTTCCTTCCACTCAATATAACTTGTAAGTAGAACCTCAGTATCTGAATGCCCTTGAAATGTGTAGCCTCTTTTTAAAAGTTCTTTTCTAATATCCTCTGTATTATACAACTCACCATTGTAGCAAAGCGTATACGTGAAGTTACCTTTCGTCTTACGCATCGGTTGTTTTCCACCTACCGGATCAACTACAACTAATCTTTTGTGGCCAAAACTACAATGATTCGACGTCCAAATATTCGTATCATCTGGACCTCGTTTAGACAATGTTTCAGCCATTTTTTTTGTCACTGAATTTACATTAGATAAATCCTTTTGAAAATCTGCCCACCCAGTTATACCGCACATGTTTTTTTCTCCTTTCTGGGCTATTTCCCTATAAAACTAAAGTTAATTCTATATCGTATTATTGTTTTTAAAAATAGGTGCGTTAATCCTCAAAAAAAGTTGGTAACTTATCATTATTTGTCCATACGTTTTTTTAATTTTTGCATAGTTATAAAATAGTTAAGTTATGTCAATAAATGAAAAAAGTAGCAGCTTTATTAAATAAACGCAGCTATTATGATTTATAAATCCTAATACCGGTCGGAAAATAGAGTAAAATTTTTAATCCATTTAAAACAATATTCGAGATTCAAAAAAAGGTTCGAACGAAAAAAGATTCTATTAGATACTTAATTTTATGATTCAATAAAATGTCCGAATCACTACTTTTCATCTGAACCTATGTAAATAAACAATGAACAGCAGAACGCTTGTAACTGGAGGTTACTTAATGCAATTTAAGCACCGATCACAATTATTTCAAAAGCAACCTCGCGCTTTTACTATTGGAGCAATTGAAGAAATAAATGATGAATGGGTCTTTTTCGATGATGAAACTGATGAGGCATTTTTACTTGAGGATCTTATCGATGAAGATTTTGAAGTTTCTATAAATGAAGAGTGGGTTCCTGCTTCATTAAAAAATGGTAATTTTCTTATTCAGTATTCCAAAAAGAAAAAATTACAAAACGGCGATATCCTTCGTATTCAAAGAAAGCTTTTATATAGCTTCGATTCACTCTTGAAAAATTTGAGCGATGAATCATTTTATACTTTAGCATACCTACTAAATACACATAGTTTTTCCCTATACGATTGCTTGTACTGTCATAACTTCCTTTCATTTCAACCTGAAGGTTCACCTTCAGAAGGAGTAAATTTCATCGTATTTGATAATGGAGAACTTGTTTGTTCAGTATATCACCAATTTAGAATTTCATCTGAAGAACAAAACCATCGATTTGAACTTACGAAAGCAACAGGTAATCGCTACCTATTAACACAACTTTCATAAATACAAAAAACTGCCACAAGAAAATTGTGACAGTTTTTTTATTAAGCAAAGAAGTGAAAACCTTGTGGTAATCTAAATCCTAAATATAATAAAGCTAAAATAAATACTGTAAAAATAGTTGCAGGAACAACCATT
The DNA here is from genome assembly GCF_004138285.1 of Gottfriedia acidiceleris. Taxonomy (GTDB): domain Bacteria; phylum Bacillota; class Bacilli; order Bacillales; family Bacillaceae_G; genus Gottfriedia; species Gottfriedia acidiceleris_A. The sequence continues at coordinate 97,482 of NZ_SCFN01000007.1, forward strand.
TTACGGTGTTTCTTAGAAGACACTGTGAAATATTCAAACACACCTAACATAAGAATACCAAGTGTCATTTTTACGTTATAAAGCATCATCATATTAGACGGCATATTTTCTTTATTAGAAATATGTATAAATAAATACAGCCCAGTTCCTAAAATAACGAAGTATAAAAGTCGTAAAATCATATGGGCAACTTTCACATTCCAACCATTTTTGTATCCATGCCCAACAATTAAAGCTAAAATAATAGCGATTACCCACGATGTAATATGTAAGTGAATCATTTCATTTCCTCCCAAATATATATTCTAAATAATCATAACATAAGTACTTGAATAAGGAAAAATGTAGATGAAATGGAAATAGAAAAGATTTTAAAAAATTCACAAATTGTTCAAAATATAAACTATGATTTTATACCTATTAACCGTTATAAAAAACATGACATAATATTCATTTTTAAAAAACGAAAATTATATTAATCTAGGATTGTAATCTACTGTCGAAAATAAATTCAATATCATCTATAGCTCCTTACAATTCGACACTCCGTATAGTTTATCCTACAAAAACCTTTCAATTTCCACTATCCCAAGATGGAATGCAGATGAATATTGTAGTATTTTGTAAATTTTACACTTCTTTTAGCGAATGTCTTCTCATATGAAAATGATTTTGTATAATAGCATTACATACATCGTGAGACCTAGACATAATTCCCTATTCTTGAACAAAGTTGGTGACTAAATTGCTGCTTCATGTTATAGAGAAAAAACGGGCCCGAATGGTATATTATGCGGGACGATATGGTTTTACAAACAAGAAAACAGTTTTATGTAGCCAGGAATTGGACAGGCTCATGAATATGATCTCGACCTTCACCTCTTCTAAAAGGAGAGCCTAATAGCTAGCTTGCGATTAGTTTATTCTAATTGCAGCTAGTATTTTTTTTTTGGTTATAGAATAAGATATCTCATCTCTTTTTATTTCCCCTTCCCCCTTTTCTTCCTATTATAAAAATTAATACTTCTTAACAATACATAGTCTACAATCACGTTTTAGGTTAAATGGCCATATAATACATAATCATAAAAAACAAAGGGTGTACAGTCATGCCTGCTTATGTTGGAGTAATTAATATTGTCAGTATCGGTAGTAGTGGTGTAGTTAACGTGGGTGACGCATATAATATCATACCTAAAAGTAATGCTCAAACGTACGCCGGTGCTGGTTCGTTTAATACAGGTGATAATGTAACTGTTTATAACAACAAAAGTATTTCGAACGTATATGATCAAGATCAAGTTGATCAACCAATGATTGGCAACATGTAAAGGAGGGTGTCGTTTGAATATATATATACATCAAACAATTATTATTAATCAACTAAAAACTGGTGGGATAGTAAACTCATCTGTTTTTCAAATTGGTACAACAGGAAATATAAATGCAAAAACGATAACGAATAATACTGGAGATTATTTAGAACCAGCACCACCACTTACTGAACCAGGTCAAATCGTTCAAACTTCGCAAGAGACATAAATTTATTCCTGTAGCAAATTGAAAGCGAGGGAATTCTATGAATCAACTAGAGTTAAGACAGACTCAAATTGAGCAATTACTATATGAACAGTCCCAAATAATTGAACAATTAAAAGCTAAAATTGCTCAGCTTGAGGTTACTGTTATTGAACTTTCTCAAAGACCTGAGACAAAAATTGATAAAATTGAATACAAATTTGACCAATTAAAAGTAGAAAATTTAAATGGTACGTTAACAATCGGGCTAAATCCACTTCAAGCCCCAACATTCGATGATTTAACAGTGGAAAACCAACAAATTGATATTAAACCTGACAATAATATGAAAGCTTTGAAATCATATATAGAAGAAAGAATTCATTTCCATTTAAAGGAAGAAGCACTAGAAACCATTCTCCAATTAGAAACAGAGCTTAGAGTTGCAGTTGATGATTATTACCGTCAAATGATGATCGATGATATTCGAAATCAAATGGATATTAGAATTCCTTACTATATTGATTTATATAAAAATAAACCAAACTTCGCTGATAATCCGCTCCAATATTCAGAAGAAGTCGTTTTACACATGTTAAGAGATATTCGAACTGCCTATAGTGCCTTTTTACAAAACTTACCGCATAATATCGGAAAGGAGAATAAAGGATGAATTTAAATGTAACAAATTGCAATTTACAAGTAGAGGAAATAAAATTTACAGCGATTTCATCATCTTCATTATTTTTGATTGGAGATGCTCATAATATTTCACTATCCTCTATATTTGACACACCACCTGAATCGTTAATAGTTGGACCATTTGTACCTTTATCTGTAAGTTAATGTTTAAAATTGATCCAAGATTTCGTTTAGCCGCTGTAGAAAGATATGATGTAAATACAGTACTATTTTCAAGCATTTTACAGTTTGGGGATGCATTTTCAATAAATGCAGAGTCAAATGCTCTCGCGCTTCAAGAAGAAGGAAATATACTTGCTGTTCCAAGCAGAGATGTTTTTGAAATTTATCCACTTTATAAAGTAATTCCAAAACATCTTCCATATGTACCAAATGTAAAATTAAATCGTGTAAATCTTAACCCGACAATCCAAGTTGGTTCTATTAATTATAATGGTATAAGTTCAGCGAGTGCTTCTGTTATAGGGTCAGTTCATAGTGCCACAATGTTAGCACGAGTCCATCAAATACGACATTTTCTCTCACCACCTACAATACACTACCAAACTCCTGGCATTAGTCATGCTCAACCTACATTTTCTCAACTAATGCAGCCACTCGTGACAGGATCGATGCAACCAACTCAATCAGATGTACTTGTTCAACCAACAGTACCAGTTTCGCCAGTAGTAACAGCACACACTGTAGTACCAGTAGCACCTGTAGTTCCGGTGCATACAGTAGTACCAACCGTGCCTTCAGTACCTGTAGTACCAGCACGGAAAAAAGAACCAAAATTAACAGATTAAGAAAGGAGAATACTTCATGCCAACATTTCTAGGTGCAATCGTTATCACAAGCAATGAAGGAAATATAAATACTGGAGATCTTAATAATATCTCACCAAAAACGCAAACAAAATCATATTTTGGCTCAGGTTCAGGAAATACTGGGTTTATCCCAGCAACTATAAGCGGTGCAAGTGCAACTAATACTTTAGATGCTGATTTAGTAGATCAAAATGAAGTCGCAACTCTATAATTCCCAAAAAAGAAAAGCGATGCAAAATGCATCGCTTTTTTCTATAACTCTACAATATGACTACCATCAAAAAAGTATAGATATTTAGCTTTAACCTTTTTATCCATACCCGCTTCAATTGCCTTTGAATAAAGATCGAGTTGAACACCGTATCTTCTAATTGCTTCTTGCTTCAAGGCATCGCTTGTTGCAAACGCTCCAGTTCGATCGGTTTTATAATCAATTAATATAACCTCGTCCCCATCAATTAAAAGTAAGTCAATGATCCCTTGGATTAATACAACTTCCTCTTCTTCCTTCCAATCTTTATAAATTTCATTTGTTGAAACACCATAACTAAATGGTACTTCACGCATATTTTGATTTGAGTTTGTCACTAATTGACCAAGCTCTGACTGACAGAATTCAAAAATCTCCAGGCTATTTACAGCTTCCCCTTGCTCTTGTGTAATTAATTCTTTTAAAACCATACTATTTATCTGATCTTTGATTTCTTCATGAGATGAAACAAATTGATAATCTAAATTTTGCATAACAGCATGGGTAGCAGTTCCTTTTTCAGCTGAGTTCATTTTTTGTTCTGTCATAAATTTCGGTCTTTCAAGTGGAAAATCTTTTGATTTAGTCGCTGTAAAACTTTGACTATATGGATCCTCCTCTTGCATTTTTCTTTTTAATTCTGTAACAGATTGTTTTGGTCGATAAAGAGTTGATTGCCTATGATTATATTGCCAGTTTAATTGATTCTCTAGTTTTTCATGAAGCTCATCATTATTAATTTGAATCGGTTCCTTTAACTGAAATGCTTGAAATACTTCGACTTTATTATTTTCTACTTCCTCAGCTTCTAATGATTGAATTGTAGAAGCATCTACAATTGAATAATTCCAGCGACATGGGTAAAACTGAATTTCATTTTTTGTATGCCACAAATCATCTTCGAGTCTAATTGCATTACTAGAATCGTGACGAATGATAGAAGGACCAATCCAATCTAGATAACTTTTAGCACCACTAATAACGTTTAATGGTAGAAGCCACTCTTTATGGTTTTCAACTTCCTTCCATCTTTCAATCATTTTTTGTGCATCATTTACTTTACCTACTAAAATAAGCTTTTCTCTTGCACGAGTTAATGCAACATAAAGAATTCGTAACTCCTCCGAAATTAACTCTTCTTGTTCCTTGCGCTTGATTGTTTCCTTCAAAAGAGTTGAATTAGTCGTACGATACGCAGGATGTACAAAATTCATACCTAGACCTAATTCCTTTTGTAAAATGAATTTTGCCCTTAAATCCTGCATATTAAATTGCTTAGATGTATTCACGACAAACACGACAGGAAACTCTAATCCCTTACTTTTATGGATTGTCATCATTTGAACGACATTTTCTTGATCACTTAAAATACGAACCTCATCTAGCTTTTCATCTCTTTCTTGCATACGATCTAAAAATCTTAAAAACTGAAATAGACTTCTATAATTTGATTCTTCTAATGCTTTAGCTCGATCAAATATTGTAATTAAATTTGCTTGCCTTTGTTTACCTCCTGGTAAGCCTCCGACAAAGTCATAGTATGTAGATTCCTTTAATACCTTCCAAATAAAGATTGAAAGTGTCTCCCTTTTAACGAGTCGTTTCCATTCCTTTATTTGTGTAAAGAAATTTACTAATTTAATTGAAAGTTGTTTATGACGGTTTTCATAATTATTTAGATAATCTTGACATGCATCGTAAAAGGATCCATTTTTATGATTAAGTCTAATCATCGTTAATTCCGGTTCCGAAAGACCAACAATTGGAGAACGTAGGACAGATGCGAGCGGAATATCTTGTATCGTATTATCAATTAGCTTTAATAAATTTAAAAAGACGGCCACTTCAATTGTTTGAAATAAGTCCTTTGATTTCTCAGCATATAGCGGTATACCTAGCGCTTTGCATTCTTCTATATACAAATCAGCATTCGATAATGACCGGCCTAAAATAGCAATATCATTATATTTTACTGGTCTCATTTCTCCAGTCTTTTCCGTTACTAAATATTCACTTTCAACTAAATCCTTTATTCTTCTCGCTACGTACCTTGCCTCTATTTGTTCAAGCTTTTCCTCAACAAGATCATCACCTTCTTGTTCACTGTACTCAGGCTCATTTTCTTCTTCATCCGAATTCGTTAATAAGATTAATTCAGAAGCGCAATCCGAGTATTCAGGATAGCTCGCACCAAGCTTTAACATCGCATCTTCATCATACTCAATTCCACCAATTTCTCTTCCCATGATTTGTTGAAAAATAAAATTGGTTGCATCTAATACTTCCGCTCTACTTCTAAAGTTTTTAGATAAATCGATTCTCAAGCCAGTTCTGTCATTTTTCTCTTTTTCATATAAATTGTATTTATTTATAAATAGCTGTGGTTCTGCTAATCGGAAGCGATAGATTGATTGCTTAACATCTCCAACCATAAAAAGATTACCAGAAGCTCCCGTGCCTTTTGTGATTAATCTTAAAATCGATTCTTGTACATAGTTCGTATCTTGATATTCATCAACTAACACTTCATTAAACTTTTCTTGGTAAACTCTTGCAACCGATGAAGGTACTAATAAATCTTTTTCGTCTTTTTCCTTTAAAATTTCAAGTGCATAGTGTTCTAAATCATTGAAATCTAAAATTCCATTTTCCAATTTTGCTTGTTTAAATAACACGATAAAACGATTAACAAGTTCAATTAACTTTTCAACTAAAGGCTTTAATTCACTTATTTGTTTTAATTGAATATCAATACTTCGACTAAAATACTTATCTCTTATATCATCAATCTTCTTTTTAACATCTTTTCGGAAATTCGCTACTAATTCCTTTTTCTGTTGATCTCCTTCTGTCTTTTTAATAGTTGGCAATCGATTAAATACTATTTTTTGTATACCAACATTAATTTCTTCCCATGATTTATCTGAAGCATGAAATAAACATTCTAAATTACCATACTCCTCTTTAAACACTTCAGCATACTTAATTGGGCCATCAGGACTTTCAATGATATCTAATGCTTGTTTATAAGTGTTTATACAAGCAATCATATCTTCTTGAATAAATTTCTTAAGCTCTTTAATAAAAGGGATCTCATCAACTGGTTTGCTCACTATATTATATTGATTAATAAAAGCATTTAAAAACTCACTCGGGTTTGGGTTAGAAATTGCATGACGATATAGCTTTAATATTAACTTTGGTAAATCATTATCATCTCGATCACTAGTATATCGATCAACTAAATCAAAGAAGACTAAATTAGATTCGTCACTGTATTCTGACTCCATCAACTCTTCTAACACTTCATCCATCAGTAATTGAATCTCAATTTCTTCTGCAGTACGGAAGTTTGGATCCAATTCTACCATATAATAATTTGATCGAATGACTTCAGTACAAAAAGAGTGAATAGTTGAGATTGAAGCTTTATTTAACAAAGAAGCTTGTTTCCTTAAATGATCAGATTCAGGATTATTTACAAGTTGTTTCTCTAATGCAATCCCGATCCTTTCTTTCATTTCCTGGGCACTTGCTTTTGTAAAAGTAACAACAAGTAATTCATCAACATTTATTGGATTTTCATCGCGAATGATTTTTTGAATAATTCGTTCAACAAGAACAGCCGTCTTTCCAGAACCAGCGGCAGCGGCTACAAGAATATCTGACCCTTCGAAATCGATTGCTTTTTGCTGGTCGACTGTCCATGTTGTTTTACTTGCGTTATTTTCTTCTTTACTCATCTTTATTCACCACCTCGATCATTTTTTGTAATGCTTCGCTATCTTCTAAAGGAGGTAGAACACGATATTCATTTCCTTTTACATTCGCATCAAATTGACATACCGATTGGTACGAGCAATATGTACATGGTATTTTATCTTTTTGCTGATATGGATTTGCTTCTACAAAACCGTTGTAAATTTGCTGACCAGCTTCAGTAAATTTTTGCTTTATATAATTCGTCATCATTGGATATTGTTCAGGCTTTACCGTTTTTGAATATTTAGCCATATACTCTCCGGTTTTTTTAAGCCTAATCGGCACAATTTTTGAAGAGCTTCCGTCTTGAATTAATGCTTCATCCATTAACGTATTACTTTCACGATCTTCTAATAGTAATCCATTCATTTTAAACTTTTTAAAGATCTCATCCTGAATTTCATCGAGTTCGATATTATTTTTAACTTTAACTATCGGATTTTGAACATGGAAATAAAGAATACCAGCAGGGTCCGCGTGTTTTCCAAGTAAAGTTGTTGAATTTGCTACAGCTATATCTAAATAAGTTAGTAACTGTAAAGCAAGTCCGTAGTAAACATCTGATAATTTTAATTCCTTTTTCGTTGATTTATAATCCAAAATTCGTAAGTAATCGCCTTTTTCACTTGTTGCTTTATCAATTCGGTCAATTCGGCCATTTAATACCATTCTTCTCTTCCCATCAATCGGAAGTTCATAAGAATTTAACTGTTTACCCATACCGAATGGAACTTCTAAAGCAACAGGAACGAATTTACCTGCATGCTCTTGTTGACTTAAAATTGAGGATACTTTAGCAATAACATCCTTCATTTTTTTCTTTAAAAACATATATCGATTCGTACTTAGCAAAATCTCACGTTGAAACTTTGGAGAAATTTCATCTACTACTTTTGCTGCTAATTCATCACATTCTGAATTCGTTAAACTACTCCAACTTTTCCCAGCCTGTAAAAGATTCTCTCCAATAATTGTTAAAGCACTGTGGAATAATTGACCCATATCAAATGATTCAAACTTATAAATCTCACGTTCTTGAAGCTTTAGACCATATCGTGCAAAATGGGCATATGCACATTGATGGAAAAGCTCAATTCGTGATACCGATCCACTCAATTCTTCGCCATATAATTCTGTACTTAAATCTTCTCCAAGATCCTTTGCAACATTGTTATACATAACACTACTTATCACTTTATACAGTTTATCTTTTGAATCAGAATTTTCTCGTAAGACATTATAAAGCGTCCACCATAAATCCATATTCGTTTCAGTTTCCTTAGTCGACCAAACTTGAAGCTGAGATACTAAATTCGTTAACGCTGTACCATAATTGGCTATAGATCTTAGCTGTTCTTCTACGGAACTAAATGTTAAGTCTCCACTTTCAAATCGTTGTTGTATATTTGGAAAAATCGATTTTATTCTTTGGATGAGATTTGATGGGGCAAGACTTTTCCCATCATCACTTGCTAACGGATAACTAATTATTAACTCATGACTTGCTCGATTAATTCCAGTATAGATATTAAAATTTTCTACAAATAATTGGTGCTTACTTGTTGGTGCTACTTCCACACCAAATGATTGTAAAAACTCTCGGGCAGTATCGCCTAATAATCCGTCTTCATTAGCCTTCCTTGGAATAACACCTTCATTTACACCAATGATATAAGCACACTTTACATTTTGTAATCTTGAATGATCAAAAGCAGCTATGTTTACTTGATCTAATGATGCAGGAACATTCGCAAATTGAAGTGATTGAAAACCAGTTTGAAGAATTTCAAAAAATGTTTTACGAGACAGCTTTTCTTCTCCAATTAATTCAACGCATTCATCTAAAAGTTGAATAAACCCTTTCCAAACTTGCTCGTGATCTTTGCTTTCAATTAAATTGGATCGATTTTCAGCATCATCCTTTAAATGTTGAAGCTTCCTTGAAATATCTAGTGATTCAACAAACTCATACAAAGCTACACACATTTCTCTCGCATTTTTTGCTTGCTTTAGATTGCTTTGAAATGTAAGAATTGGCTTTACTAATAAATCTCTTACTGAATTAATTAATGCCTCGAATTCTAGCTCTTCATTTGTTATCCCTTTATCAATTCCTTCAGTTGAGCGATACTTTCGATACTTCCACGGCTCTTCAATCGTCCACTTTTTCCCTTGCTTTCCATACGCCATGCAATAATTCTCAAATAACTCGAGCTGTTCACGATTCTTATCACGATTACTTTCAAATGGATATACTAATTCCGTTTTATATGCATTGAAGATTGATTCATATCTCCAATTTTTTTGAATGATATCGAAAGTAGCTTGTAAAAACGTAAATAATGGATGCCTTAGCATTGAACGCTTTTCTTCTATGAAAATGGGTATTTGGTACGCATGAAAAATAGTTGAAATCAAATGTGAATACGAATCTCCATTTCTTAAGAAAATTGCTATATCACGATATCGGTATCCTTGATCACGTACCTTATTAATAATATCTTTCGCAATCCCATTTACTTCAGCTCGACGATTAGATGCCGACATAATCTTAATTCCATCTGATTCAAACGAAGGTTTAACTGGTCTGTTATCAAAATTCGTTTCGAAATACTTCAAATCATTCGATTGATTTCTAAAGTTATGATGACAAATAACAGGTTGCTCTATTGTTTGCTTTGTCTTTAAAGCAATCTCTTTAATTTGTTGATATAGAAGCGCTGGTTTATAAAATAAATTTAATTCATGTGGTAAAAAATCATCATATTGCCGGTCGATTGTTAGAGAGAACTTTACCTCACTACAATATCTCATTAACTCCTCAACTACATTTCTCTCTTGGGGTGCCAAGTCATAATATCCATCAATATAAATAATACTGTCTTTTATATACTCACTTTTAGGTAATTCTTGAATCAATAAATTTAAATAGTCTTCTGAATCAAGATACTTATCTTTCATATATGTATTAAAAGCATCAAACACTATTTGAATATCATTTATCTTTTGTTGGATAAAGATATGATCCTTTGATGAATTTTGCTCCATTTGTAAAATAACGGAGGATAATTCATCTGAAGAAACTTGAAAACCTTTAAACTCAGCAATAAGACCTGTTAGTTCCTTATAAAAACCTTGTCGATCAGCAACGTGTTGAAATATTTTCAATTCTTCTTTCTTTTCTTCAATAATCTTTCGAAGAATCATAGAAATTCCAATTTCACCAATATGAATCCGACTGATTCCACCTGTTTCTTGTAAAACCTTCCAAGCTAATCGAGTAAAACTAAAAACTTGAGAATTAATAATTGCTTTTTTTTCCTGCCTTTTAACTAATTCATATTCCATCTGAAATGTCATTTGATCAGGTACAATAAAGATGATATTTTTTGTTTCATTCTTTAATCTATTTGTAATTTCATTTAAAATATGATGCGTTTTTCCACTACCTGCACGTCCTAATATAAATTGAAACGACATAAAATCCCCTCCTTAATGTATTAGAATAATGGTCGTTTTTTTCGTAAAAAGTGTTTTGTTGATTTTCACTCCACGGGCTCGTTTTATAACACAATCTAATTGTGTAATTAATAAGAAAAGCCCCCATAAGGAGCTTATTTGTTAAAATTCGTATTCAAACTTGAAAGTGGCCAATAAAGTAGGTCAACCTTCCCTACAATTTTATCAATTTTTACAAATCCAAACAAACGACTGTCATAACTTTTTGGTCGATTGTCCCCTTCAACAAAAACATAGCCTGGTGGAACTTTCGTTTTACCTGTAACTTCGTTTAAATTAAAATCAGCTGTAAAAGGTGTTCCTTTTAAAGAACTCTTGTAATCATTTAAATATGGTTCATTCCATTTTTTATTATTAACATAAAGCTGATCATCTTTATATTCTATTGAATCTCCAGGTAAACCAATGACACGTTTAACATAATCTTCTTGCTTATTTGCATGAAATACAATTACGTCAAATCTGTTAATATCACCAATTTCATATCCAAATTTATTTATAACTAGTAGGTTTCCATCCTTTAAAGTTGGCATCATAGATTCTCCATCAACTACATATGTAGAAAATAAGAACGTTCTTATAATAAAAGCAATTGCGATCCCAATAATGATCGCTTTTCCCCAGTCAAATACTTCTTTTCTTAGCATAAAGTTGCTCTCTCCCTTTTGAGTAATAATGCTTTATTGCTCATCAGATGATTGAGACGCACTCTTTTTCTCTGTTGTTTTTTCTTTGATGTCCATACGTTTCTCAATCACTTTTCCAACAATCCATAATACGAATATAAAAATTCCTATGTACAATGCTTTAATCGGGTTTTGAAACACTGAAGTTAAATCTTTCCCTAAATAACTAATCATCGCAATCATAGTAAACTTCCCAAGTACTAATGCGATTAGAAATTGTGATATTTTAATACGTGATAAACCAGCTACAATATTTATTAAAAAAGATGGTGAAAACGGAAATGCAAACATAATAAAAATTGGACCAAATCCCCTTTTTTCAATCCACCCTATTGATGATTCTACTTTCTTATGCTTACTTACAAATGAAAAAAATCGTTTCTGACCAAATTTTCTAACAACATAAAATAGTAAAATGGAACCTAAGCAAGAACCAATCCATGAATATAAAAAACCTAATAAAGGACCAAATGCTGCTGCATTAGCAAATACAAAAATGACCAAAGGTAAAACTGGACAAATTGCTTCAATAAAAGGGATTGATATTCCAACTAATGGACCATAATCTTTGTACTGTTGAATGAGATGTAAAAAATGTTCTTCTGTAAAAAAAGCCTTTAAGTCAAAAACGTTCATTTAAATATGAATCTCTCCTTAAGCCGTATTTCTAAATAGATATCCTTACTGTTAACATTATCACATATAACTATTTATTCAATAATAATAAATGATTCTAACTAGTATTTTTTGTAATAATTTGACTGATTATCTTATAAATTTTTTTTTACTAATTTGTTCCTAATGATGCTTAATGTAATTCTAATAAACTATCTAATAAAGAAAAAAACTACTTTACTCAATGTTAAGTAGTCAAAAGTTTAATCTTTCAATTTTATTTTTCGTGTACTGATATTCCTTTTATATATGAAGTAATTTCGTTATCAGGGATTAATTTATAAGATTTCTGTTGGATATTTTCAGGATTGAGCCGATCTTCATAAATTGCCCTTAAATGTGCAGTTCGATATAATTGGTTTTCAAATGAACCACGAGATATTTCTAATGGAAGTTCAACACCATTAAAAAATTCAACAACTGATCGATTATATTTACCGCCTCTGAAATTAGCAACATGATTGTAGGAGATCCAAGAACATTCTACTTTTAAAGAAGATGAAGTGGGGAAAAAGAAAATTTGATTCATTGAGCTGATCGCTATTGGTGGTTTGTGAGTGATGGAAATCATTTGTTTAGTTCCTTCACGCCTACCCCGGTAACTACTCCCGAAATAAGCACAGCTTCTTTCAATAATTTCAATTGGTTTCATTAAAACATAAAAATTATCATCTGTTTCATATACCTTTGAAATCACAACTAAATCGACTGTAAATTCTGGAATGATTGCCATTGTTGACTTATTAATCTCGTACTCATTTAATACTTTAACTTGTCCTTTCACATGATTCATCCTTACAACTCCTTCTGTTATTAGTATTGAAATGTTAAATTTTGTTGGCTTCAATACGGTCTCTTAAATAATTAAAATTAAAGGCCAACAAATAAGTTAACAAGATCAGATAAAAAAATTTTTAACATGAAGTATAGTAGCAACATTGATGTTAGAGAAATAATATCACAAATCTTTATTTGTAAAATCATTTTTTAAATACTTTAACAAAAGTGTCATTGTTTACTAAATTTTAGGATAAAAGCCAATAGAAAAACCACCTTTCTCACAATTGAAAAAAGTGGTTTTTTACTAATTAATTAGATGAAAATTGTTGTTCTTCAGTAGAACCTTTAAGAGCTGTTGTTGATGAAGTTCCTCCAGTAATAACTTGAGCTACTTGGTCGAAATATCCTGTTCCAACTTCACGTTGGTGTCTTGTTGCAGTATAGCCATATTGTTCACTTGCAAATTCAGCTTGTTGAAGTTCTGAATATGCTCCCATTCCACGATCTTTGTAGTTTCTAGCTAATTCAAACATGCCAAAGTTTAATGCATGGAAACCAGCAAGGGTAACGAATTGGAATTTATAACCCATTGCTGCAATTTGTTGTTGGAATGTCTCGATTGTTTCGTCATCTAGTTTCTTCTTCCAGTTAAATGAAGGTGAGCAGTTATAAGCTAGTAATTTACCTGGGAATTTTGCATGAATAGCATCTGCAAAACGTTTTGCATCTTCTAAGTTTGGCTCTGACGTCTCACACCAAACTAAGTCTGCATACGGTGCATAAGCAAGACCACGAGCAATTGCTTGATCTAACCCCGCTTTTGTACGATAAAAACCTTCAGGTGTTCTTTCACCTGTAATAAATTGTTGGTCGACTGGATCAATATCACTTGTAATTAAATCTGCTGCATCAGCATCAGTTCGTGCAACAATAAGGGTAGGAACTCCCATTACATCCGCTGCTAAACGAGCAGAGATTAAGTTGCGAACCGCTGTTTGTGTTGGTAATAATACTTTCCCACCTAAATGGCCACATTTTTTCTCCGAAGACAATTGATCTTCAAAATGTACACCTGCCGCTCCTGCTTCGATCATACTTTTCATTAGTTCAAATACATTTAATTGTCCACCGAAGCCAGCCTCTGCATCTGCCATAATCGGTGCGAAGTAGTCGATTTCTTCTCCACCTTCAACAAATTGAATTTGATCTGCACGTTGGAAGGCCTGATTAATTCGTTTTACAACTGCTGGTACAGAATTTGCCGGATATAAGCTTTGATCTGGATACATTTGACCTGAAAGATTCGCATCAGCAGCTACTTGCCAACCACTTAAATAAATAGCCTTCAAACCAGCTTTTACTTGTTGAATTGCCTGATTTCCAGTTAATGCTCCTAGCGCATTAACATAGCTTTCTTCATTTAAAAGCTTCCATAATTTTTCCGCGCCTTTTTTTGCCAATGTTTGTTCAATATCGATTGATCCTCTTAATTTTATGACATCTTCAGCAGTGTATGTTCTTGTAATACCATTCCATCTAGAATCAAGTTCCCAGCTTTCTTGTAATTCAGCAATACGCATTTCACGATTTTTCTTCATATTCATTTCCTCCTAATTTTATAAAAAGTTATATCCTTTTAAAGTCAGAAAGTCAGCAAATTCATCATTGCTAATTAACTCATCAAATAATTCAATTGCTTCACTAAATCGTTTTGATTCAAATTGTTCTTTTCCTATTTCTAGTTGAAGCTTCATCATTTCTTCATTTTTTAATGAATCCACTAATTGTAAAGTAATGTTTGTACCATCCTCTAAAACACCTTTTTCATGACGCACCCATTGCCAAATTTGCGCACGCGATATTTCAGCAGTCGCAGCATCCTCCATTAAGTTGTATAGCGGCACCGCGCCACGACCACTTATCCATGCTTCAATATATTGAATCGCAACTGTTATATTTGTTCTGAGACCTTGTTCAGTAATAACACCACTAGGAATCTCTAAAAGATCCGCTTCAGTTACATTAACATCCTCACGTTTTCTATGAATCTGGTTTGGTTTAGGCATATATCGATTAAACTGTTCAAGTGCTACAGTTACTAAACCAGGATGAGCTACCCAAGTACCATCGTGTCCATCCTTTGCTTCACGCTCTTTATCTTTTCTTACCTTTTCAAACGCAACTTCATTTCGCTCTTTGTCATCTTTAATTGGAATTTGAGCTGCCATTCCTCCAATTGCCGGAGCATTTCTACGATGACAAGTTTGGATAACTTTTTGAGAATATGAACGCATAAAAGGTACTTCCATCGTCACAACAGATCGATCAGGTAAAATAATTGATTTGTCGTATCGCATCATTTTTATAAAACTAAAAATATAATCCCATCTGCCGCAATTAAATCCTGCTGAATGGTCCTTTAATTCATAAAGTATTTCATCCATTTCAAATGAAGCAGCAATAGTTTCGATTAATACAGTTGCTTTAATAGTTCCAACAGGTATATTCAATTCATTTTGAGCAAATAAAAAAACATCATTCCATAATCTTGCTTCCAAATAACTTTCCATTTTTGGTAAATAAAAATAAGGTCCTGAGCCGTTTTTTATTGCTTGTTTCGCATTATGAAAGAAATAAAGTCCAAAATCTACTAAGCTACCAGACATATTTTCACCATTTACAGTGATATGTTTTTCTTCTAAATGCCAGCCTCTTGGTCGAACTAATAGTACAGCTGGCTTCTCTTTTAACTTATATGTTTTTCCATTTGAATGAAGTGAAATTGTTCGATTCACAGCATCTCTTAAATTAACCTGACCCGAAATTATATTTTCCCAAGTTGGAGAAGTAGCATCTTCAAAATCAGCCATGAAAACAAACGCATTAGAATTCAATGCATTGATAATCATTTTTCGATCAACTGGTCCTGTTATCTCTACTCTTCGATCTTGTAAATCCTCTGGAATAGGTGCAATTGTCCATTCACTTTCACGAATGTGTTTTGTTTCCTCTAAAAATTGGAGCTTACCCCCATTTTGTAAAAAACACATTCTTTCTTTTCTGTTTAATAACAGCTGTTGTCTACGTTGATCAAATTTCAGATGTAATTGCTCTAAAAAACTTAATGCTTCGGTCGTAAGAATGTCAGTTGAACCCTCTACATGATTACCTAGAACTTTGATTTTTGAAAGATCAGTTGTCATATGATTCCTCCATTCAGTTATATAACAGATATTGATTACTTATGTTATTATATAACAGAGTATTCAAAATGGATATTAAATTCTGAAAATATTTCCAAAAGAAATTTCGACAGCTTAACTTTTTAAAGAATTTTTGTTACTTATAACATCATTGGAATAACAAGTTAAACTTTACTATATTTTACTAAAATCAACTATTGTACAATTAAGACATTTGAAGGGCTTTTAAATTTTTCTCAAATAAAATTTTCCATAATACAGAAAAAGCTTGTAGATATTGGTACAAAACCAATCAATCTACAAGCTAAACAATCAACAAGAATTTAATCTATTTATTGTTGTTTCTTTTTTCAGCTGCCTCTAAATACTTCATTCTTTCCAACATAGTCGGATGATCATATCTAAACAATTTCACTAAAAATGGTGGATTTACTTGAGACAAACTGTTTTTAGATAACTTTTGAAACGCTATAATCCCTGCCTCCGGATCATGTGTTAGCTTAACTGCATATAGATCTGCTCTTTTCTCGGCACTTCTTGAAAATGCATTTGATATCGGATCAGAAATAAAGCCTACAATTCCACTAATGATCAAAAATAAGGTTAGGATGACGGCCATTTTTTCGGTTGAATGACTGCTCCTACTCTTTGTTAGTGCATACTTCATTAATAAATGAATGATATACAGACCGACTAAACTACCTGCTAGCATACCAAACATTGATTTATAGATGTCTTTGTGGACGTAATGTGACATTTCATGAGCCATGATGAACATAATTTCATCTTCAGTTAAACCTTTAAGAGTTGTATCCCATAATACAATCCTAGCGTTTTTACCTATACCAGTAACATATGCATTATAAGTAGTTGTCTTCGTTGACATATTTACTTCATATACTCGATGTGCAGGAATATTTGCTTCTTTAGCAAGGGTAATAATTTTCTTTTCTAAATTTTTATCTTTTAATGGGTAAAAATCATTATATAAGGGATCAATTACTACAGGCTGAATAAATGTTAAGAAAATCGTAAAGGGAATACTTAATAACCATGCAGTTAGCCACCATTTCTTCGGTTGTTTTTTGATTAACAAATATACTACATACATTACAAAAAACATCATTCCAAAATTTATCCAAAAACTAATCATTTCATCCTTCATCCACGCATTAAATGATTGAACAGACAATCCGTATTTCGTCGATAATTTAAATCGATAGAAATCAATTGGAAATGTAACGATATATGTAGCGACCGAGACAAAGAAGAAATATAAAAAAACTTGTATAAACTTAAATCTAGTCAACTTAGATAATGAGTCACCTAATCTTTCAATTGAGCCACTTAATAATAAAAGTGATAATACAATCCAATCAATCGGTAAGGTAATAAAGTAAAGAACATTTTTTAAAGTGCTATAACTAGAGCTTAAATTAGCTTCCTTATGATTCATGAATGTATGTGGATCAACAAATGTTCCTTTATATTTTGAAGGTAGGTCAGAAGTCGTAAAAACATAAAAATATAACAGGACTAAAATGATATAAATGAGATAGCCTAGACAGATGAATTTGGTTAATTTAGATTTAGTTGCTTTTTTCATAAAATCTCCCCCCATTCTATATTATCAACTTTGTCCAATTTTTTAGAACTTCAACCTATTATATTTTTTAAATACCTTTTTCTATTTTGAAGCGATTTTTTGGAAAATAAAGATGCAACCTTTATCAAACGTAAAAAGTTCCATCCAACACTAAGTAGAATAAATTGGGCAGACCATAAACAGTTTTTATAAATAACTAGGAGTTAGTAATCTATTTTAATGGAGTGAGATATAAGATGTGAGGTAGGTATATCGGAAGTACTTTTCATTTCTAGTATAGGTTTAACTTTAATTTATAAATAATTAGCAGACTTGAATCAATTTTTTATTTAAATTTGAAAGAATTAAAACAGTATTGGATGTTTTCCATTTGAAAGGATCAACTACAGTCCATTTTTTAGTGTGTAATAACTTAACTGGTATGAGTAATCTTTTATCTTATTTAAAGATTTGTTATTTTTATTTGCAGATTAGACTTTATCTGCACGATCAGTTTTTAAAAGATTAGTATTACAACATTATTTCCCCTATTAAAAAAGAGAGATTACCCAAAAGGGCTCTCTCCTCGATACCAAGATTATTGTCTAACTGAATCTTTCAATGCTCTTCTAAGTATTTTACCAGTTGCATTTTTTGGTAGCTCAGGTATGAACTCTATTGATCTTGGTACTTTATATTTTGCTAAGTGTGCCTTGCAATATTCTGCCAAGGTCTCCACGCTTAATGAAGGGTTTTTTGAAACTACATAAGCTTTTACACTTTCTCCAAAATTATCGTCTGGTAATCCGATCACCGCACATTCAACAACATCTGGATGATTATATATTACCTCTTCGACCTCACGAGGGTATACATTATAGCCGCCAACAAGAATCAATTCTTTTTTACGATCGACAATATAGAAATAACCATCTTCATCTTTTCTTGCTAGGTCACCTGTATATAACCAACCATCTCGAATCGTCATTGCTGTTTCTTCTGGCATATTATAATAGCCTTTCATAATATTAGGTCCGCGGGCGATTAATTCACCAACTTCACCTACTGGAACTTCTTCACCAAGTTCATTAACAACTTTATTTTCAACATTGCTAATATTTGTCCCAATTGATCCTGCTTTTCTCGGACGGTCTAATGGATTAAATGTTGTAACAGGTGAAGCTTCTGACAATCCATAACCTTCTGAAATAATTACATTAAATTTCTTCTCAAAATTCTCTAAAAGTGAAACAGGCAAAGATGATCCACCTGAAATGCATAGTCGAATTGACTCAAAGTCTTCAGTCTTTCCTTCAGGGAATTGATATAAGAAATTATACATTGTTGGAACACCTGCAAATACAGTTGCTTTGTATGTACGAATAATATCAAATATTTCTTTTGGACTAAATTTAGGCACTAAAATAACAGTAGCTCCATACATTAAAGGCGCGTTTAAAGCTACAGTTAAACAAAATACATGGAAAGCAGGTAAAGTTGCAATTACCTTTTCTGTATTTGAAAAGCTTAAGAAATGTCCAGCATCCATAGCATTCGAATAAAGGTTTTTATGCGTTAACATAGCTCCTTTTGGTTTTCCTGTTGTACCAGAAGTATATAAAATGACTGCTAAATCATCATCATGTAATTCAGGTCCTTTGAAATCTATATCTCCAAGTCCAACTACATTTGTAAACGATTTCAATTTATTGTTCTTAAATTCATAAGGATTTTCTTGCTTTGTTTCACAAATAATGAAGTGATCGATATTAGGAAGAATCGGTGAAGCTTTTTCTACTAGTGGAAGAAATAAGTCTAAGGTGATAACTGCTTTTGCGTCGCCGTTTGTTAATATGTATACTAATTCATCTGGTGCATAAAGAGGATTTACCGGTATTACAGCCGCTCCAACCTTTAACGCACCATATAGCGCTATAATAAAATGAGGAGAATTACCAACAACTAGAGCTACTTTATCTCCTTTTTCAATCCCTAATTTTGAGAGGCCACTCGCAAATTTCGTAATATAGGTCTCTAGTGTTGAGTATGAAAATGTCTGCCCTTCAAAAATAATAGCAGAATGTTCAGGATGCCTCAAAGCTGATTGTGACAGTGTTTCAACTAAATTCAAGAAAAACTACCCCCTTTAAATATAAAAATTTAAAATATTCTAAATATATTATATTGCTAGAAAACAATTCTGACAAGTGAGAAAACTAGCACTTTTTAGACTTCTAATTATTTAACAAACAAAAAAAGAGTAGTTTCCTACTCTTTTTTTAAAATAATAAACTCATAAATTCTTCTTTCGTTACATTACCAAAATAATGGGTAAAATTAACTTCATTTAGCTTATTTTCAATCTCTTGTTGATCAAATTTACTGCCAATCAGAAGCTGTTCTATATCAGATACATCCCCTACTCCAAAGAAGTCACCATAAATTTTAACATTCTCAATGATTCCTTTGTTTACATCTAAACGAAGATCAATCGAACCTGCTGTAAATCTTTTACTTTGTTGAATATTGCATTTAGGAGATTTTCCGAAATTCCAATCCCAATTACGGTACCTACTCTCAGCAAGCTCTTTAATATTTTTTATGTCCTCATCTGTCCATTCGTATCGTTCTATTTTCCCATGTTCTTTAAAAATAGATTGTAAAATTAAATCTTTAAATTCTAGGATTGTTAAATCGTCTTTTAAAAATTCCTTAATGTTTGCAACTCTACTTCGGACTGATTTAATTCCTTTAGATTGAATTTTTTCTAGCTTTACATTTAATGCATTTACAACTTCATCTATATCACTATCAAACAACAATGTACCGTGGCTAAACATTCTACCTTTAGTAGAAAATTGTGCATTTCCTGAGATTTTTCTACCTTCTGCTAATATATCATTTCTTCCACTAAGTTCAGCATTCACACCGAGTTCTTTTAATGCTTCGATCACTGGCTCAGTAAACTTTCTAAAATTATGAAAGCTGTCACCATCATCTTTTGTAATAAAACTAAAATTAAGATTCCCTAAATCATGATATACAGCTCCACCGCCAGATAATCTTCGGACTACATGGATATTATGATCATTTACATATGAAGCATTAATCTCCTCGGCAGTATTTTGATTTTTACCAATAATGATTGATGGTTCATTAATATAAAATAAAAAATATGTATTTTCAGGATCTAGATTTTTTAGCGCATATTCTTCCATCGCTAAATTTAATGTTGGATCCGTTATTCCCCTATTATCTAAAAATAGCATGTGTATCCTCCTATAATTTTGATTTCCATTCAAATCCTGTATAAGCTAAATGAACAAGTCCATTATAATACTTTTGGGCTTCACTTATTAAATCTTTTGTATCTCCACTATGAGGGAGATGTGATAATAATAATTCTTTTACATTTGCTTCACTTGCAATTGTTGCAGCATCTTTGCTGCTCATATGACCCACTTTAGCTCCATCTTGATTTTCATACATATTACAGTCACTTATAAGCAAATCCGCGTTGGAAGAAAACGGTATGAAGTCTTCAGAATAGCTTGAATCTGCTGTATAGACTACTGAGTGAGTTGCTGTTTCAATTCGCATGGCAAAGCAATCTACCGGATGAACTGTCTTAATAAAACGAATAGTAAATGGTCCTAGGTCGAGAGCTTCATTTGGATGATATTCATATCCCTTTGTTGCTTCTTTATATGTTAACGAATTAAATTTTACATTATCAAAATTATGTCCGTATATAGGTAAAGCAAACTTATCCTTTCCAGCGTTTACAAGTTTGAAGTATTGTAGTACTCCTATATCTGCAATATGATCATGATGATAATGTGACAGGATTACAGCATTTAAGCTATTAGGATCTATGTAATTTTGTAACGTAGCTAATGCACCTGAACCACAATCAACCAATAGATTAAAATTTTTTGATTTAAATAAATAACATGAAGTTGCCTCACCTTTGCCAGGATAGCCGCCCCAATAACCAATAACGGTTACTTTCATAAAACAAACACACTCCTTTGTACTTATTATTTCTATGAAAATTTAAATTTATAAGCTTGTACTTACTGTTTTAAATAAATAGGCGTTTAGATTATTTTTAAAAAATTGTACTAATACAGATTGACACAAAATAGGTTGTAGTAATACAATACTAATAAGTTAACTAAAGGAGTGGGTAACATGCTTGTAAAAATGTCCGAATTTTTAAAACTATTACCAAAGAAATTATGTAAACACTGTAATTCGACGATTGAAGAACAACATGATTGCTACAGTAACACTTGCTCAAATTGCTTAAAAGATAGTTTTTAAGTGAAGTCTTTTAGGATCTTCAATTTTCTTAACGAAATTATTAAACATATTATTAATTATTAGTACAGAGGCATAATAAAAAGAGCAACCTAAAAGTATCGAAATACTTTTTGGTTGCTCTATTTTTACTAGATAGTATAATAAATCCTTAATAATTTCGAACTGCTTGTTTTTCATGCGCGAACAAGTATGCAATTGTATCTGAAACTGCTTTTTCACCTTGATCTATGCAGTCTGGTAATCCGGACCCATAAAATGAGCAACCGATTACCGATACACCAGGCATTTCTTTTTGTAAATATTGTTCCATATCTTTCGTACGCTCTTTATGATTAATCGTATATTGAGGCATAGCATCTTTCCATCTTGAAACAATATAAAACTCTGGTTTTTCAGTTATATCCATCGTTTTTCTTAAATCTTCTAAAACAATTTCAACAAGTTCTTCATCCGTTTTATCGATTATTTCCTTATTGTAAGGTCGTCCAACGTAACAACGTAATAGAACTTTACCTTTTGGACATGCATGTGACCATTTTTTATGAGTCCATGTACACGCTGTTATATTATAATCATTGTTTCGAGAAACAACAAAGCCTGTACCATTTATATCCTTCTTAATTGCATGCTCTGGAAATGCAAGTGCAACATTCGCAACTGATGTAGAAGGAACTTTTTTGAATGGCTCAAATACAGGTTTATTGTTAAATAGTTGTGGAATAAAACGATGAGGTACAGTAACGATAATTGAATCTGATTCAATCTTTTCATTATTGCTAAGTACAATCTCATATTTTTTTCCAATTTTATTTATATTAACTACTTGTACACCTTTTAAAACTTCCTCTTGATCTAACTCTTCTTCAATTCGTTCAACGATTGTTTGAAGACCTGTACTTACAGTCTGGAAAATTCCTTTTCTCGGACCTTTTGATTTCTTCACAGGCATCTCTTTTTTCATACCTAAAACAATACTTTGATGTTTTTGTTCAATTTGGAAGAATTGAGGAAATGTCGCCATTAAACTCATTTGGTCAATGTCGCCTGAATAAATACCCGATAAAAGGGGCTCAATTAGATTCTCAACTACTTCATTACCAAGTCTTCTTCTAAAAAATTTACCTAATGACATATCCCCTTGGACATGTGTTTTTGGTAAAACAAAATCTAAACCTGCACGGATTTTTCCTGCTGGTGAAAATAGACCTGAAAAAATAAAGGGTTTAATTTGTGTAGGAATTCCCATATTTGAACCTTCTGGCATACCATGTAATTTATTATGGACTAATACATAGGATTTTCCAGCTGAGTTAAAAACGATTTGATCTTGGATACCTAAGTTTTCAGCTAATCGATATGCACTCTTTTTCCTTGCCAAAAATGAGTCAGGACCACGCTCAATAACAAATCCATCTTTTCTAATTGTTTGGATTTTTCCTCCAAGCCTTGATGAACCTTCAATTAATTGAATATCAATTGGAAGATTATTTTTTAATTTTTCTTGTTTTAAATAGTAGGCAGATGTCAATCCAGTAATACCGCCACCAATAATGACAACCTTCTTATTCACTTCTTTACCTCCTATTTCAAAACCATATTATTGTTCGTTTAATTTTCTTAATACAACTGTACTAAGCCCACTAATAAATAATGGATCCGTATTAGGCATCGGTGGACGAACATATGCTTTTTGAATTTCATCCGTTACTTGTTTACATTCTATATCATTATCATACAGTACTTCTAAATGCTCACTTACAAATCCTAATGGTAAATAGACGTATGTTTCAAAATCATAATTTTCATCCAACTCACGTGTTAAATCTTGTACATCAGGTCCTAGCCAAGGCTCTGGTGTATTACCTGCACTTTGCCAACCTAGAAAATAATGACGAATATCTGATTGCTGTACAACTAACTCGGCAGTTTGCTTAAGCTGCTCTGGGTATGGATCTCCAAAGTTAAGAATTTTTTCAGGTAGACTATGCGCTGAAAAAATGAATGCCGTTTTCACACGTTGCTCTTCATTCATTGGTTCAAGAATAGCTTCTACTTCACGAACCCAATATTGAATAAATCGTTCTTCTTTATACCAATCATCTACATGGATGATTTTTGGTCCGTCAATTTTTTCAGAATGATTTGTAGCACGTTCGTTATACGATTTAACACTAAACGTAGAATAATGTGGTGCAAGTACGATACTAACCGCTTTCGTTATACCATCTTTTTTCATTTCGTCTACTGCATCTTCAATGAATGGTTCAATATGCTTCAGTCCAATGTACATTTTGAATTCTACTTTGTCTTGGATCTTATTTAAATCTTCTTCTAATGCTTTAGCTTGTTCAATTGTTATTTTTGCTAAAGGAGAGATTCCTCCAATTGCACGATATCGTTCTGTCAGTTCTTCTAGTGCCTCTTGCGAAGGCTTTCTACCTCTACGAATATCTGTATAATAACGCTCAATATCTGTTTCTTTATATGGCGTGCCGTAAGCCATAACTAATAAACCGATTTTTTCTTTCATGTCATCACCATAGTCCTTTTATATTAAGCTTTAACCCTTGATGAATACTCATGTACAAAACTTGTTAATCGTTTAAGAGTATCAGGATTTACTTCAGGGAATACCCCATGACCTAAGTTGAAAATATGACCTGGATTTGCCATACCCTCATCTAATATTTCCTTCGCACGTTTTTCAATTTGTTCCCATGGTGCTAATAAAAATGCAGGATCTAAATTACCTTGAAGTGTTTTCGTAATCCCTAAAGAGCGAGCTTCAGTAATAGAAGTTCTCCAATCTAAACCAATTACATCTACAGGCAGTTCATTCCATTCATGAATTAAATGACTTGCTCCAATTCCAAACATAGTAGTAGGAATATGATCTGCTTTAAGTGCTGTAAAAATCTTTTCCATGCATGGTTTAATATAAATGCGATAATCATTAGCATTCAAAGCACCAACCCATGAATCAAATAATTGAATTGCACTTGCCCCTGCTTTAACTTGTGCTTTTACGTATTTGATTGTCATTTCTGCTAAATGATCCATTAAAGCAAACCATGCTTCTGGCTCTGCGTACATAAATGATTTTGTTTTATTATAGTTTCTAGACGGTCTACCTTCGATCATATAGCTAGCAACTGTAAAAGGTGCACCTGCAAATCCAATTAATGGAACAGAAAGAACCTCTGTTGTTAATAATTTAATCGTCTCATAGATATAAGGTAGTTGCTCCTCTGGATGAATATCAGTTAACTTTTTTACATCTGCTAATGAACGAATAGGATTGCTTATTACCGGTCCTACTCCTGATTGAATTTCTACGTCTACTCCAATTGCAGGAAGTGGAGACATAATATCTTTATATAAAATAGCTGCATCAACATTATATTGGTCCACTGGAAGCGCTGTTACGTAAGCGCATAATTCAGGTTGATGAGTAATTTCAAATAAAGAATATTTTTCTTTTATTTTTCGGTATTCTGGCTGAGAACGCCCTGCTTGTCTCATATACCAAACTGGTGTATGCGTTACTTCTTCTCCTCTAATCGCTTTAAGAAATGTATCGTTAAAATCTTTTTTCATCCTTCAAAGTCTCCCTTTCACTTTTCCAAACTCTACTATTAAATATACTGATTGAACCATTAATTGTATAGAAAACTCGAATTTTGACACATAATGTTCAAAGATTTTACAATTCTTCTCAATTAATAGGCCTATTTTACTACCAGACTTTTCCCATTAAAAATTATATCAAAATATGTCTAAAATATCGAATTAATAATCTTTATTTATTAATACTTTTCATAAAATAAATTAGTTTAATAATTCATTTTTTAATGTTCGATTAAGCGTTATCTCATAGTTCAATCTTCTTAATCTCTTTACTATTCTTTTGTTAGAGTTACAGTTTTTACAAACATAGTTTTAGTAGTAATAGCAAATAAAAAACTCCCCTTCAAATCATTTGATAAGAAGGAGAGCCTTAAAATGTCTATTCCTTATTTCTTATGTTGGGTTTGACAAGTTTAGACCTCTCACCTTCTTCTTTTGTTTGAGGATTGTACGGTACTACATAATAAGAAGGTACATTAAATACATTTACAAAGGAATCTTTGTACTCATCTAAACCAGTAACAGTATCTACTAATTTCTCTTTGCCATTCTTCACTCGATAGATTCGATATTGTTGTCTGTGGTCAGTTGGTGCATTCCAATTAATGACGACAGTGAATAATCCAAATGGAGAGAATGATACTTTTGATTGAACATCAGAAATAGGCTCTAAATTTATCGGTGATTCTAAATCGTCTATATTTTTTGGCTTTTTAAATGTTGTAGATGGTTCTCTACCTGCTTCACTTAAAATCTTTTTAAATAATATGGTTGGATATGTACTACCATTTCTTAAAAAATGTTTTGAATCTGTTTTATCATATCCCATCCAAATTGCGCCAACCACGTCTGGTGTATAGCCTACAAACCAAGCATCTTTGTTTCCATTTGTTTGGCCAGGTATATTTGTAGATCCCGTTTTACCAGCTAAATCGCCAGTAAAACTTCCTCTACTAGCTGTCCCTTCATTTACAACACCTTTTAGCATTTTTGTCATATACCAAGAGGTTTGTGATGAAAACACTTTATATTCCTTAATTTTCGCTTCGGCAACTAATTCATTGTTCCGATCATAAATTGCATTAATAACAAAAGGCTCTAATGCATCCCCATCATGATCAAAGGAACTATATGCTTTTACTAGCTCTAATGGTGTTAAACCAATTTTAAGTCCTCCAAGCGCCATACTTAAACCTGTATCGGGAATATTCAAATCCATTTTTTCTAGATACTCTTTTGCATTATCAATTCCAATATCATTTAATAACCAAACTGCTGGTATATTTGCTGACTGTATTAATGCGTTAAACATCGAAATCGTTTTCGTATAAACTCCATTATAATTCTTCGGTTTATAGTCTCCTAACGCACTCTGTTCATTTGGTAATAAAGAATATGGATTATAGTTTCCCGTTTCAAGAGCTGGGGAATAGACAAGTAAAGGCTTCATCGTTGAACCAGGCTGTCTTTTCACGTTAATACGATTTAAACCTTGAAAATAGTAATTTCTACCTCCAATTGCAGCCTCTACACCGCCTGTTTCTGAGTTTATTAATACGAAGGCTCCTTCAGCATTTTGATCAGTTCCCGGAAAATAGTTTCCATTTTTAAAATACTTATAGGCGGTTAATTGTGTTTTTTTATGGATTGGTACGACAACCTTGTATCCACCATTTAAAAGTTGGTCATAAGAAATTCCATATTTCTCTTTTGCTTCTTTTATAACCATATCAATATATGTAGCATATCCGTTTTCAAACTTTTGTTCCGTAATATATAATACTGTTGGTTTGCTTTTGGCTTTCTGATACTCAGATTCAGTTATATAATGCGTATCTAGCATTTTATAAAGAACAAGATTCCTACGTTCTAAAGATCGCCCTGGTTGTGTGACTGGATCATAATGTGATGGAGCCTTTAATAAGGCTGCTAAAGAAGCACTTTCCTCAATGGTTAAATTTTTAACATCTTTCCCGAAATAATATTTTGCAGCTCCGCCAATGCCATATACCCCGTGACCGAAATAAACCTGATTTAAATACATTTCTAGTATTTGATCTTTTGTATACTTTCTTTCTAGATTAATTGCTATAATTACTTCCTTTGTTTTTCTCATAAATGTTTTGTCGTTCGTCAAAAAAACATTCTTTGCAAGTTGTTGAGTAAGTGTACTCGCACCTTGTACTTTACTAAATGCTTTTATATCATTTACTATAGCCCGAAAGATTGACTGTGTATCAATTCCATGGTGCTTATAGAAACGTTCATCTTCAATTGAAACTACTGCTTGTTTAGTATAATCAGGTATATCACTAATTGAAACGATTTGATGATTTTCATTATATAGCTTTGATATAAAATTCCCCTCTAAATCTACCATTTCCGATGATGAATGGACGACTAACTTATCTTCATCTATAACATAATTACCTAAGAAAACGATTAGTAAAAATCCAACAAAGCTAATTAACAGGACACTTAACAGTCCTATTGCTAAAAATCCCCATTTTTTCAATTATTTCACCTTCATTTCTCTTACCATATAACAAATAGTATATCCATTTATTCCCACGAATAAGTCATTATTTCCTTTTTTTCGATGTATATTTCCTTGGAAATACATTTTTCGTCATTTCTTAATTGAAGATAATTTTGAAGGATATCAATTACATTTCTTGAATAGGTTATATAGATAGTGAGTAGGAGGGAGAAATAATGTCAGATTTATTTTCTATATTAGATTCATATTATCCGGAAATGGTATCTACACGTAGATACTTACATGAAAATCCTGAACTTTCATTTAAAGAATACGAGACAGCAAAATTCATTCAAAACTTTTATCAACAATTAAATATTCCATTCAAATCAAATGTCGGTGGTAATGGTGTTGTTGCTACAATTAGTGGTCGAAACCCTGGAAAAACAATCGCTTTACGAGCTGATTTTGACGCACTACCTATTCAAGATGAGAAAAATGTTCCTTATTCCTCAAAAGTGCCTGGCGTTATGCATGCATGTGGTCATGATGGTCACACTGCCACACTATTATATTTAGCAAAAGCACTTCATGATCAAAAAGATTCATGGGACGGTAAGGTTGTGTTTCTTCATCAACATGCAGAAGAATATGCACCAGGTGGAGCAATTTCTATGATTGCTGATGGCTGTTTAGATGGTGTTGATGAGGTTTATGGAACCCACTTGTGGGCAATTGAAGAATTAGGAACAATTGGTTATCGAAAAGGACCAATCATGGCAGCAGCTGATCGTTTTTCAATCACAATCCAGGGTCAAGGCGGTCATGGTGCGGAACCTCATCGAACAAAAGACAGTATTGTAATTGCTAGTCAACTTGTTATGGCACTTCAACAGGTTGTTAGTCGGGAAACAAATCCAATTGACACTGTAGTCTTATCGATTGGAAGTTTTGAAGCAAAAAATGCTTTTAATGTAATCGCCGATCGAGCAACCTTAATAGGAACGGTTCGTACATTCAAAAAGGAAACACAGGAAAAAGTAAAAAAACAAATAGCTAGAATCATTAAAGGAATTTGTCTAGCAAATGATGTTACATACGAATATAAGTACGATGATGGATATCCACCAGTAGTAAATCATGAAAAAGAAACTGACTTACTAGTTAAAGTAGCCGAATCAATTGATGAAGTTAGTCAATTAAAAGAAATGGACCCTAAAATGGGCGGAGAAGATTTCGCATACTACTTACAAAAAGTACCAGGAACTTTTTTCTTCACAGGAGCTAAACCTCCTCACGTTACAGAAGCATACCCTCATCACCATCCAAAATTTGATTTTGATGAAAAAGCTATGCTAATTGCAGCAAAAACACTTGGGTCTGTGACATTAGCTTCATTAAAACAATCACAAAAATTAGTTGAGCAAAAATAAGAAAAAGGAGAACTTTTTAGTTCTCCTTTTAGTATGTAACTCTTTAGATAAGATCTTCCTTCTTCTTCATATACCTTAATCTATAGGCATTTTTAGCAGTTTCACCTAATTGTTCAAGGAGTTGATAATTTACATACGCTCCAACCGGTGCTCCAATAATAGGTACTAATTGTAGAAGTTTTGCTAAATCGATATGATCCCGATATTCTAGTTGTAATTGCTCCCAATTGACTTGAGGATTTTCATCTACTTTATCTTCCCACTTTTCAATAACCTGAAATACTTTTTTCCGATGGCTATCACTTGAAAAAGCAAGTTGAAAAATATACAGCATGAATTGTCGTTCAAGTTCATCTTTAGGAGAGTAACCATATATTTTGGCCGCCTCAACTAAAAACCTAATTTTTATTCCTAATAATAACGGAAAATCGGCAAGACCGAGTAATATTCCACCCGCTCCTGTACCAGCACCTTCTACAGCTGAAATCTTTTTGTACTCGTTTAACTTTTTATCTAAGATTAAATCTCTTTCTCTAAGTGTTAATGTTTCATACTCTTCACCACTGCCATTAAATACAGTAGACCCTCCCATAAATAAAACCATCATATTTTTAACGGTTTTTGTAAGCAGATCTTGGATTTGTTCTGGCAATAATGATTGAAGCTTTAACTGGACTTTTTTTGCAGATGCTTGAAAAATATTTGAATCGGACATTACTTTTTGTTTCCATCTAGATAGTTCGTACTGAATACGAAGTTCATAAGAATCCATTTTGTCCACCCTTTACAATTTTTGTGGCTTACTTAACCTTTTATGCACATAGAATTTAATTAACCACATTGAAAATAGAGTATACACAACGATTGCAATAATAAAGTTTAAAATTGACAAGCCCTTTATTAAACCAATGATACTAAAAACTAGACTACATATTATCAGTAGTATATACAAAAGTGTCGAAATAGATTTTTTATTTTCATCATTTGTATAAGGATAAATTTTCCACAACAAATGATAGTTATACTGTTTTAAAATTGACATATTTTGTAAGGAAATTACGTAAAGAAATAAAATGCCTATCAATATTTTTCCAATCGTAGTAGGCACTAAGTAAACTACAAACCCACCTACGAAAAGTTGTCTTAAAAACATACTTAAATAGTTACCATTTCGGATAAATGTACGAACTAGTAAATAATTCGCAGCATTTTTCATTTTCATTTTATTAATGATTGGATCGGCCCATTTTCTTCGCTTAACTTGTTGTTGAATAGACGGCACATCAGTAAACATATTCGCAAATCGATAAAAAGTCGCTAATCTTGAAGTATCAAGTTTAACATTTCTTTCCCATTGTATTCTTTTATTTTTACTACCTATTTGAATAGATAATGCATAAACAGCTAAAATTACGATCATTATTACAAGGAAAAGACTGCTCCATTTACTTAATAAACCATAAATAAATAAAAAGGTACCTAGCAACCTTAAACAATAATCAAAAGCTCGGTTTAATACACCACTATTTGTAAGATGTAAGAATGAAACAAAGAGATTGTATCCTTTTAATAAGAAAATTATTACCATAAAGACGATAAAACTTGTTGTTTGTCCTAGTGAAAATTTCTTATAAATTGGATAAATCACACCTAACATCATTAACATTAAATAAACTTGAACGATGTACGTAATTAAAAAGGAGCGGACAAAGTAACTTTTCATCTTTTTTTCTAAAGGTAGTAAATAATGTAAATCAGGTCCTTTAAAAAAAGTAGATACTTGACCTGTTACAACAAGAAAACTAAAAAGAATAGAGATTAGTAAAATAACCGGAAAATCTGGAGAAATTGTTTTTAGCATTTGTTGATAATAATATGCTCCTCCTCCAAGCCCAAAAACAATTACAAATTTTATGTGATCATTAAAAATGTAACGACCATATTTACTCATTTCTTTAATGAAGCTCCTAAATCGTGCTAACCATAATTCTTTTATCGTACTCATATTTCTTTTTCCTTCGTTGCAAAAATATAAATTTCATCCAATGAAGCATTTGGCATATTATATTGAGTTTGTAATTCGTTTAAAGTACCTTTTGCAATAATTACTCCTTCATGCAAAATAATAAATGAATCACAATAAATTTGAGCAGTCGATAAAATATGAGTAGACATTAATATGCCTGCTCCTTTTTCCTTTTCATTGTTCAAAATCTCAAGTAAATCATTTATCGCGATTGGATCAAGTCCTAAAAAAGGTTCATCTATTATGTATAACTGTGGTTGGACAATAAGGGCACAAATGATCATTACTTTTTGTTTCATCCCTTTAGAGAATGTCGAAGGAAAATATTTTCTTTTATCATATAATCTAAATGTTTTTAATAGCTCTTCACTACGTTTTTTAAAATCCTTTTCAGGAATATTATATGCCAAGGCTGTAATTTCAAGATGTTCCTGTAAAGTTAATTCATCATAAATCATCGGTGTTTCAGGAACATATGATATGCTAGCACGATATGCAGTTGGATCTTTATCAAAAGATTCACCATTAATTAATATGTCACCTTTAGATGGTTTCAAAAGTCCTAATATATGTTTTATTGTCGTACTCTTACCGGCACCATTTAACCCGATTAACCCAACAAGCTCATTCCTATTAATCGTAAATGAGACATCTTTAATGACAGGCTGTCTAGTGTATCCACCTGTGACATCTTTTACATGCAATAAAGTCATTCTTTACAAATCCTTTCAAATGTACTTTTCCTATTCATTTTATTGTATCAAATAATAATCTTAACTTCCTTATTATCATATTTATGGAATACTAAAAAAAAATCCTTCTTTTTTTGAATACTATTTTAGGTTAAGGGTATTATAATTCTTGAAGGGAAAGCAACACACTTTCCAGTTCAAAAATTGAAATGAGGTGTGTGTTAAAGGAATTTTAATTTGCGTTCAAACCTAAGTCAGATAATTGTTTAAGTGAAATGAGGTATCTCCAAGGATAAAACATCGTTGTCAAATACAGCAATGCAAAAATCTAAGGAGATGGTGCGCTTGAACATGATCTATAAAAACAAAGGTCATTAGTATACCAATTTGTAAATGAGGTGTCTCGAGCAGAACATATAATTTATTTATAGGTGTACCAATTTATTGAACATTAAAGCAAATGAGGTGTCTGTTAAAGACAATTTAACTTATTAACCTAAAATCTTTTCTAAAATCTTTCCCCTTCATCAAGGAGCAACTATTAGTTGCTCCTTGTTCATGTTGTTGAAAAAAGAATTTGTCAATTAAATTGTTGGATTGAACATTGATAAGTAAGTTGTGTAATATTGATTTCCACTACAGGGTGCTCGCTTTCCATGGGGCGAGACCTGAGCCTCCTCGGCGCCGCCTGCGGGGTTTCAGCCTTCCCGCTTCTCCCATAGGAGTCGAGCACCCTTTCGTTCCAATCAAGTTTCTTTATAAAAAAAGAATAATCTTAAAAACAATAGAATAGTCATTTTAACAAATGAATTACCTTTTATTAATCAAATTGTAAACTTATGATGACGACTTACACATCTTTACAATATTGATCGTCAAAAAAGAAGATATTTTAATTTTTGCAAGTTAGTTAAAACATTTATCTATCAACCAAAATCACTTGTTTATCAATAAGTTGACAGATAAAACAATAATAAATAGACTTTTTTCATTGAAAATCATTTAACGTTTGTATTTTCAATATATGATGAATTCCAGTATATATCCTTGCTTGGTCCTCGATATGTTAGGCCGGTGACACGTGGTAATAACCTTCCCGTGTCTCTCATAGTTTAAATTCTTTTTTAACTATTTCCTTCTATTATTTATACTTGTTATGGTCCTGAATTTCCAATTCAACTTGTTCTCATTACTAAGCATCTTCTGCTTTCTTACTTTTTCTGACTTTAATATTGTCTTTATTGTCTTTCTGTCTTCAACTGCTTTTTAAAATTTTTTATTGTTTTTGCATACTTTCTTTACTACTGGGCATCATAATTCTTGAAGGGAAAGCAACACACTTTCCAGTTCAAAATTTGAAATGAGGTGTGTGTTAAAGGTAATTTAATTTGCGTTCAAACCTATGCAAGGGTAGCTGTTGAAGTGAAATGTCTCCAAAGATAAAACATCGTTGTAAATAACAGCAGTGAAAACATCAAAGGAGATGGTTAGCTTGAACATTATCACTTATAAACAAAGGTTTTAGTATACCAATTTGTAAATGAGGTGTCTCGACCAGAGCATATATACTTATTATAAGGTGTACCAATTTATTGAACATTTAAGCAAATGAGGTGTCTATTAAAGACAATTTATAATTACTCCAATAATCTTTCCCCTTCTTCAAGAAGCAACTTAGGTTGCTTCTTGTTTATTTTCCCTTGACCCTATTTCCCCTTTCAGCTATGCCTATGTTAAAATAAGGAAAAAAGTGAAAGGAAGTATAAAAAATGGCACATGACGCTAATTGTATTTTCTGCAAAATTGTTGAAGGAAGCATTCCAGCTTCAAAAGTATACGAGGATGATGATGTTTTAGCTTTTTTAGATCTAAGTCAAGTTACAAAAGGACACACATTAGTCATTCCAAAGGACCATGTTGAAAACATATTCGAAATGAGTGAAGAGACAGCTAGTACATACTTCCGAAAAGTACCTCAAATCGCTAATGCAATGAAAGAAGCTTTTAATGTCCAAGGTGTAAATATTTTAAATAATAGTGGTGAAGTTTCAGGTCAAACTGTATTTCATTATCATATGCATATTTTACCACGATACGGAAATAATGATGGCTTTGATGTAAAATGGCTTTCAAATCAAAATCAATACACAAATGAAACGCTTCAAGAGATTGCAAAATCTATCGAAAATAACATTATTAAAAAATAATAAAATAATCCCATTTTAATACAAAAACAGGAGAGTGAATATCTCCTGTTTTTGTTTTTTTTATGTAAATTCCATCTAAATTCTTCATTTTATACTATATTTTTATAGATTTATATTATATATTTACTATATTACCAATAATATTTTATCGACAATCACTCTATAGTTTCGTTAAAATTATTATATAAACATAATTTTTATGACCCATAACACTTAATTATAATATAAAAATGTAGAATTTTATCAACTACTTTGTGAAAATTTTTAAAAATTCTAACTAAAAGTTCTTTATTTCTTCACATATTATTGGCATAATAATAAATAGATAGTTAAATAGAAAAGAAGGTGAATTGATGAAAACTGAACAAAAATTATACACAATGAAAGAAGCTTTGATTTTTAGTCAAAGAATTGCCCAAATTTCTAAAGCATTATGGAAGTCAGTTGAAAAGGACTGGCAACAATGGATTAAGCCCTATGATTTAAATATCAATGAACATCATATTTTAATGATCGCCTTCCACTTAAAGGGTGCGTCTATTTCTGAAATTGCTAAATTTGGTGTAATGCACGTATCGACTGCTTTTAACTTCTCTAAAAAGCTAGAAGAGCGTGGTTTATTAGTGTTTTCTAAAAAAGTAGAAGATAAACGTAATACGTATATTGAATTAACAGAAAAAGGTAAAGATATGCTATTAGAGATTCTAGGAGAATTTGATCCAGAGACAAATTCAGTTTTTCAAGGTACTTTACCATTAAAAGAATTTTATGGTAAATTTCCAGAAAATATGGAAATTATGGCTATTTTACGTAATATTTATGGAAAAGATTTTATGGATATATTTGAAACAACGTTAGGTAACATAGATAAAGAATTTATTGAAGAAGATAATCGTTTAATTAAGAAACCTTAATATCTTCTTTAAAGTTACAATTTCAATTGATATGTCCTTGAAATTGTACAATCAAATAGAAGCGGGGCAAGATTAATTAAATCCTTCCGCTTTTTATTTCGGCCACTTTTGTTCAAAATTTCACATAAATACCTTCTTTGAAACCCTCAACTCATTTCCTTTTTATTTCAATTTCTAAATTTCTATAAACAAGAATATGTACATCATTAACTAATTTTATTTCTGGAATAAAAACTCAACCGGAGGTACAATACCTCCGGTCGAATATTTGTCTTATTTACAAATTAGATGCAAGCTGCTCCTACGATAATTAATAAGATGAACAATACAACGATTAACGCAAATCCTCCACCATGGAATCCTACGCCCATCATTCACACCTCCTTTTGCTACATATCTTATCTTATGCGTGTAGTAAAAAATGGTCTGGGCAAATGTATAAATAACCTTCATTTTTGAAGATTCATACTACTTATAAAAATGAACACCCAATAATGATTAACAAAATAAACAGGATCACGATTAATACAAATTCACGCGATGTTTTCCCCTCCATTTTTCCACCCTCCTAAAAGTAATACATAATAATATATAGACGAATGCCTTAATTGATTGGGCGAATGTCACGATTGACAAGTTTTTAATTTGTAGGATAAGCGTGTTTTTTAGGCAAGGTCTGGAGATAAAATATAAAATTAGAGCTATAAAAAAATAGAAATCCCCCTCCATTTATTACTCTCATAAATGCCTATATTTCATATAAAACTAGTTCAAGATTCCTTCAAATTGATTAATTTTTAATTAAAAAGTATACCAAATTATTCTTTTTTTGGATAAACTTTGTCACATTGAGGGAAAATATGTTATATTTAGTGAAGTAATTTCCAGCAAAAGGTATGTCTAAATAAAGGAAAAATTAAGATTTAAGCTCTATACTTTAATAAGCAAAAATTTTTTTTAGGAGATGTTTAAATGAAAAAGTTAATCGTATCTGCAGTTTTAGCTACCTCAGTATTCGGACTAGCAGCATGTGGATCTGCTGGTATTAGTAACGATGTAGTTGCTACATCTAATGCGGGAGATATCACATCAAAAGATTTATATGACAAGATGAAAGATACAGCAGGCTTAGCTATGCTTAAGCAAATGGCTATTGAAGATTATTTAAAGAAAAACTACAAAGTTAGTGATAAAGATGTTGACGCTAAGTTTAATGAGTATAAAACACAAAATGGTGACCAATTTAAAGCTTTCTTAGCTCAATACGGATTTAAAGATGAAGCAGCATTTAAAGATCGTGTTAAAATCGATTTATTAACTGAAAAAGCTGCTGAAGCTTCAGTAACAAAAGCTGACCTTGCAAAATATAAACCAGAAATTAGAGCTAGTCATATTTTAGTAAAAGATGAAGCTACAGCTAAAAAAGTCGAAGAAGAATTAGCTAAAGGTGCAGATTTTGCAGCAGAAGCAAAAAAATATTCTACTGACACTGGTTCAAAAGATAAAGGTGGAGATTTAGGCTATTTTGGAGAAGGTGCTATGGTGCCTGAGTTCGAAGCAGCTGCTTATAAATTAAAAGTTGGAGAAATTAGCCAACCAGTTAAATCACAATTTGGATACCATGTTATTAAATTAACTGGTAAAAAGACTGCTAACGAAAAAGATGCTCGTAAAAAAATTGCTGAGTCTAAGCTAAGCCAAGAAAACTTCTCAGCATTCTCTGATGAACTTCTTAAAAAAGCTAAATTTAAAGTAAAAGATAAAGACTTAGAAAGCCAAGCGAAAAAATCATAAAAAAAAAACCTGCCTAAATTGGCAGGTTTTTTAATTCGATGAAATCTCAGAATTAATAAGTAATTGCTCTCTTCGTTCTCTTTCTTCCTTAATTCTTTGTAAGTAAATTTCTCCCTCTTTTTCAATGAAAGCTTCATCTGCATCTCTTTCTTGTTTAGAGGTGTAAAGCACCATAAATCCACTTACAAAAATTCCTAAGATCACGATATACATCCAAAATGGTAGAATTGGCATTGATTTTCCTCCTTAGTAGACAAGCATTTGCTTCATTATATGGCTAATAAAGAGGAAGTATGATTAATTTAAAATTTTGGTTTGTAAAAACTACGATTTTCTAATGGGAAAATGCGCTCTGTATATTCTCCTGGTTCAACTCTTTCAAGTGCGCGGTCTAACATATTCATTTTTGCATCAATATTATCAATATAATGTAATATTTCAGCTTCTTTAATTAAAGGTAGTTTTGGACTACCGTACTCATACTTACCATGATGACTTAAAATAAGATGCTGTAGAACAGTAACCTCTTCTCCCTCAATACCTAGCTCGATAGAAGCATTTCCAATTTCAATTGCCATAAGTGAGATATGACCTAACAAATTACCTTCGACAGTATACTTTGTTGAAACTGGACCAGATAATTCTCTTACTTTTCCTAAATCATGTAGTATGATTCCTGCGTATAGTAAATCCTTATTGATCGAAGGATATAAATTTGCAATTGCTTCACCTAATTTCAACATACAAAAAACATGGTATGCTAAACCAGAAACAAATTCATGGTGATTCTTAGTTGCCGCTGGAAAATCAAGAAAATCTTCTTGATTTTTTAATACTAGATACTCAGTAAGCTTTTTTAGTTTTTCATTGGTCATATTATTGATGTATGAAGTTATTTTCTCATATAATTCTTCTTTAGAAACTGGTGCCCTTGCGAAAAAATCTTCTGGATTTACTTCGTCTGTATCTTTAGTTGGACGAATTTGGCGTAATTTAAGCTGAAGTTTTCCTCTATAATCGTGTAGTTCCCCTTCAACTTTTACAACAGTTCCTTCTACATACGATTCTTCTTGCTCCGAAGAAATATCCCAGAGCTTCGCCTCAATATCTCCACTTTGGTCTTGTAAAGTTAAAGATAAAAATGATTTTTGATTACTTGCTACACCTTTAGTAACAGCTTTAATAAATAAAAATGTTACAAAACGTTCGCCAACTTCATGATCATATACTTTTTTATCCATAAGTACCTCCATTTTGTATATGCTTCCTTAAGCTCTACTTAAGTAAGTAGCTTAAAATATTTTGGAAAATCAATTTCACAAAATAAAAAAAGGAAAATCAAATTATGTATTAGTCGTTTTACTTATCCTATTATACGTTAAAATAGATACTTAGCCCAACAATGTTCATACAAAAAATTAAGACATAATCTAACAATTCTTAAAATCTGTTAAAATCTACAAATGTCAAAATTTTAAATCAGCACTGAATTTTTTTACAATTCAAATTATTACTTTACACAGCTTTTCAATCTATGCCAAAATAGTAATATCGCAACTACTTTAGGGAGGTCTATGACATGGCAACATATCGAATTACTGCTTTTGAAAAAAGTGGCGAATCAATTGTCGATGAACAATTCGAAGCTAATTCTGACTTAGAAGCAAAAAATATTGCTACAGAAAAACTCACAACAATCGGTGCAATTGATAAAACCCACCGTTGCATTAGTCAAACTGGTAAACTGCTTTTATTCCATCCATAATAATAAAGAAGCTGCGAACACATATCGCAGCTTTTTTGTTTTTTTATTTTTAGTTTAAAGTACAGATCCACGCGCCAACACTTTCCAATTTCTGCTTGGCGTGGAAATTTCTTTTCAATGAGAATACGGTGAACCTAAAGAATATGTATTATGACATGCGTCAAATAGCACAGTGAGTGGAAAAGTCCTGATCTGCATCTTCCCTTAATGTAGACAGTACGACTCCGCTTGTCGCAATACAACAAACGTGAATCAATTAGTTATAACCGAAAGTTGACTTACTTTTTCTTAAGTAAAACTAATGATTTAAAAATAGGCTGTCGAGAATTTCTCGACAGCCTTAGGATTACCCTTAAGTGCATCCTATTTACATTTTATGAAGCAGGTTCAACTTTTGTAGCTTTATAGCTGGAGCCATCCCATATGAGATATACTCGGTATTTTTGCGAGCCTTTTGTCTTTGCTGATACAGTCCCGACTGAGCCACCTGGGTTGCTTTTGTCACTGCCTAAAAACCAAACAGTCATATTGCCTGAATCTATTCCAGCAGCAGAAGAGATTGTCTGTAGCATTGCCTGCCAGTCTTGAGAATTTCTATCATAGCTTGTAACATGTTTCGCACCAGTTTGTGCACCCGTTTGTTCCGGTGCCGAGCCATCTGAATCCTCATCATCAATTGTTTGAACTGTTGTTGATGTCTCTTTTACACCATTATCATCATTCTTTTCGCTGTTTTTGGCTGAAGCATAAGCACTTTTTTTAGATCCTGCCTTATTATCATTCGGCGAAAAAATGGAATACGAAACAAATGCTATTAGTATCAGTACGATTCCAATTGATCCAAATAAAATGAGTTTTGTTTTTTTTCTTTTCGCTCTTGACGTTGTACGTGAATTGCTTTGAATCTTTTTCAATCTAACCACTCTCCCAAAACTGAGAATGTCAACATTCTACCATGAGTGGAGAAAAACTTATAGTCTTGTATTTTAAAATTAACCATTTCGTAAAATAACTGTTAAGTTTATTTTTAATTGTCAGACACATTTTAACAAACATAGACTAGTGCATAATAGAAAATAGACAATCTAAATTTTAATGATTTATTCTTTTTAATATTAAAAACATAGGATTACAGAAAGAAAATAGTAATGTGATAGTAAATAGTCATTAAAATATTATATCAAATGTATTGTTAATTACTATTTCAGGTTATTTAATTGTACTTTTGTTAATTTTATTTGTACATCTTTTCTTTTCTTCTACATCAAAAAAATCGACTGAATCCAGTCGATTTCATTATCCTTATTTACCAGTAAAAACCGGCAATCTCTTTTGTAAAAACGCCTGTACACCTTCCTGATGATCTGCTGTTCTTCTCATTGCACTTTGTCCTTCTTTTTCAAATAAAAGTACATTTTTTAAAGACTCTAGGTTACCGTTACAGTAGATTTGTTTTGATTGGATCATCGCACTTACAGGTTTTTGAAGTATAGACTTCACGTGTTCGTTAATTTTTTGTTCAAAATCCCCACTTATTACTTCATCAATTAAACCGATTTCTAGCGCTTGCATTGCTTTTAGTTTTTTACCTTCCCAAATCAGTTGTTTAGCTTTTGTTTCACCTAGTCTTTTTTCTAAGAAATAATGTGCACCACCATCAGGAATTAAGCCAATTCCGATAAAGTTCATTGCCAATACACCTGATTCGTGAGCAAGAACAAAATCACTAGCAAGAGCAAAACTTAGTCCTATACCAGCAGCTGGTCCATGGATCGCACTAATAACGATTTTAGGTAAAGTATATAATTTAACTACTAAATCTGTAATTAAATCCATTACTGGACCAAAAGCAGACTCATCTGTATTACTTAGCATTGATTTTAAATCTCCACCTGAAGAGAAACCTTTGCCATTTCCACATAGAACGACTACATCAACGTCTGAACTAGCGATTTCATCCAGTACATCTCGAAATTGTCTGAATGTATCTTCATTCATTGCATTCAATACTTCAGGTCGATTAAATACAACAGTTGCAACTCGTCCCTCTTTTCTTAATAAAACATGTTCTGCCGTGTTCGAAATAGACATAAAAAAATCCCCCTTAATTTCATGATTAATTTAAACATTAAACATCACAAG
Organism: Gottfriedia acidiceleris; assembly: GCF_004138285.1. Taxonomy (GTDB): domain Bacteria; phylum Bacillota; class Bacilli; order Bacillales; family Bacillaceae_G; genus Gottfriedia; species Gottfriedia acidiceleris_A. The sequence goes on from NZ_SCFN01000007.1 coordinate 138,376, forward strand.
GGGAATTTCCTTTATTTTTCATTAATTTGATTGATTACTTTTCGAAAATAATTCATCTAAAATCTTAATTTTTGCATTTGTATAATGCTCATAACCTTCATTATATGATTTAGGATCTTTCGCATTGGCAAATCGAGTTATTTGACGAGTTTCTGGATTTACAAACTTACTAGATGCGCCACAACCTAAACCAATAATTGTTTGCTCTTCTTCCATAATTAATATATTGTACAGACTTTCTTGACCGTCAACAGAGTATCCAATGTTCTCAAGATTACCTAATATATTTTTTTGACGATATAAATAGTATGGATGATAGTTATGATTTTTTGTCCATACCGTTGCTTCATTCATCATTTGCTGCACTTCATCTCGATCTGCAACTTTATATTTTTGTTTGTTTTGCGTCATTTCTGAAGCTCTTTTAAATGAAAGTGTATGAACCGTCAATGATTCAGGCATTAACTTTTCAGTTTCATCTAATGTATATTGGAATTCTTTTAAACCTTCTCCAGGTAAACCAATAATCAAATCCATATTAATATTATTCATCCCCATTTCACGGGCTAAATGGTACTTTGTTATTGTTTCATCTACAGTATGATGTCTTCCAATCGCTTTTAAAGTTTCTTGAATATAGGATTGTGGATTAATACTAATTCGATCAATATTCCATTTATTTAAAACATCTAATTTTTCGGGTGTAATTGTATCAGGTCTACCAGCCTCCACCGTAATTTCACGAACCTGCTTCATATTTGGAAATGATTCGTACATCTTAGCATACAGTAAGTCCATTTCTTCTGCTGTAATACTAGTAGGTGTCCCTCCGCCATAATAAATCGTAGTAATGTTAATTCCACGTTCCTTTAGAAATTCACCGATTTTTTCCATTTCATAATGTAATCCATATAAGAATGAATCGACTGCACCTTGTTTCCCTTGAATAGCATAAGCTGGGAATGTACAATAAGCACACTTAGTAGGACAATAAGGAATACCAATATAAAGACTAACTTCATTCTGCAAGTTATATAAATCTGGTATTACTTTTAATTGACGGTCGACGATTGATTGCATTAATTCAATTTTTTCTTCATGGATTAAATAGTCATTTCGTAGCTCTTCATGCGCCATTTCTTTTGATACACCAGCTTTAAGTTTTGAATGAAGGAGTTTCGTTGGTCGAATACCAGTTAAGATCCCCCACTTTTGCTGAATTCCAGTATGCTCTTGTAGTAATGATAAAAAGACAAAGTTAACTGCTTTCTTTTTAAATTTAAATGATTCTCGATCATCTTTACCATCTACATAGCTTGTATTTGCTTGGAAATTCGTACCTAACTTACCTGATACTTGTTTATTAACTTCATCTAGCACAAAACTTACTTCTATATCTGAATCTATTTCTTCTAACGATACATCGCAGTCTTCAAAAAACAGTTGGGCTAATAGCTCTAACGGTCTTTGAAAACGAATATCCTCTAAGCCTTTAATATATATTTTCATTTTTTATCACCTTTTTAAGTTATCACTTAAGTATAAAATTAAAGAGTAACGAGGTCAATTAATTAAAATACAATGAAAAAGCCTGGTTTTCGAAGAGGATTCTCTTGAAAGCCAGGCTTTTTTATTTATTTTTCGATTTTATGTGTTTTTAAGAATGGCAGTGGGAATTGTTTCCTGAAATGCTCCTTGATCATATATGGAACACCATTTTGATCATTTGATCTTGTAATCCAGTCTGCAACTTTTTTAATCTCTACAGGAGCATTTGACATAGCAACTCCTAAACCTGCATGCTCGATTAATGGTAAATCACTATAATTATCTCCGATTACAACCATTTCGTGATAAGAAATTCCTAGATGTTCACCTAATCGTTTTAATCCTGAATATTTTGAAATTCCTTTTCGAACGATTTCAATTTTGCGATCTTCATCAGATAAGCAATCAAGATGTGGATACTTTGCATTCAATTCTTTTTTCACTTTATTTTTCTCTACTTCATCAGAGAAATAACATTCGATTTTTAACGGTGATATTGAATTTTCCAGAATGCTATCTGAAAGTGATTCAACAAATTGGATTGGATAAAAGACAGGATCAGCATTTGATAATACTGCTTTTGCGACTAAGTTAGATTGTAATTTTTTTCGATTTCCAATTGAAAAATGTTCATGTGACAAACGAATATTACAATCATATTTTTCTAGTTTTTTAACGATGTCATAAGCTTCTTCCTCTTCAACTCTCTTTTCAAATAATGGTTCATCAAGCTTTGAAGAGATAAAGGCACCTGAGTGAGAGACCAAAAGGTTATTAACCTTAAGAGCTTTTGCGATTTTTTTTGTAGCTTGGAAATTTCTGCTCGTATATAAGGTTACATAAATCCCTTTGTCTTGAACGTATTCAACAGCTTCTTTCGATTCTTTTGAGAGTTTCCCATTGGATTGCAATAAAGTACCATCTATATTAATTGCAAGTAACTTATAAATCACTTAATCTCCCCCATTTCGCGAAGAAATACCTTACTAGAAATATATGACATGCTTCATTTAATTAGAACAATGTAGGCTGTTATTATATCCATTCTTATACTAAAAAAGACTCCAATTCAATGAAGTCTCTCTTATGTATAAAGAAGGGTTTTAAGAAAGGCAGGAAAAAGTAAAAGAATTAAAAGATCCTCTTCTTATCCTGCCTTTTAAATATTAAAGTTCAAGTAAAGATTTATAAAATTCTTCTAATGGACTCATGACAATTTTATTTACATCTTGGATGACTAAATTTAGTCTCTGTTCCACTTGCATTAAGTTTGCGATTAAAGGATTTTGAGACACTCTTGCAACAATTTCTTGTCCTTTTGCATTTTCTTCAGGTGTAACCGCTTCACCTTGATACATTTTTTGTTGCATCGCCTTTTGGAAATTTTGAAATTCCATAAATAATGGTTTTGCATTTGGATCAGCTAATACTTGTGAGTATAGTGATTGTAAATTTTTAAATTCCGTTTGCTCCTTAAAAGCGTTTTGTAGCGAGTATGCAATATCATAAATATTTACAGCCATGTTACTACCTCCTATAAACTTTTGTATCTCCACTATAGCAAACATTCTATTATATGTCAGTCTTTCTAAAACAAGTCAAACTTTCTTCCCTAAAAATTTCCTAAAGACATTCACCAACTAGGCGAATATCACATAGTATACAACGACAATTATTTTGGAAAGGAGGAGAATCATTGCAATCTTTTCCTAAAAATCAAGAACCCCAATCTTTTGTTGTAGTAACTGATTCGATCAATGAGGAGTCATTAAATCCGCTCGGTTCAATAACGACACTTTGTGAGGAACTATCAGAGTTATGCGGAGACTCTGATATTGATTTCTATGTAACTTCATTTAAAAAACTACTAACGAATGAATTAAAAGGATATAAACGTTCAGAAAATGGCTGGTCTTTAACGAATGTACCTGCCCCTTCAATCATTCATAATCGAATTCATTCGAGAAGACTTGAACGAACGAAAGAGTTTAAATTACTTAATTCTTCGCTAACAAGTCAACAAATACCTTTTTTTAATGCTCGCTTCTTAAATAAGCTTGAAGTTTTTAAAGCTCTAATTGATTCAGCTTATATAAAGCCATACGTTCCATACACTGAGGAATGCTGCTCAGTCGAACAATTAGAGAACTTTATCCAAAAATATGAAACGATTTTTATTAAACCAATTCACGGTAGCCAAGGGAGAAACATTTTTAAGGTTACAAAAGATAAAGATTTGTATCGCTTAAAAAATAGCCAAAATTCTGAAGTAGAAGTTGAATATAAATCAATTTCTCAACTATTTCACCCAATTAAACAGCAATTAAATAAGCGGACTTTTATCATCCAAGAAGGCTTATCTTTAATCAGTAAGGATGATCGACTTGTTGATTTTAGATTTTTATGTCATAAAAATAAATTTAATAAATGGGAAGTAACTTCAACAGTAGCAAGAATTGGTCACCCTACACAGTTTGTAAGCAATTTGGCACGTGGGGGAGACCTTCAAAAAATTGATGAATTTTTAGGTCAATATTTACCAAAGAAAGAGCGAATTCACTTTAAAAAGTTATTGATTGAGTTAGCCATCGAATGCTGTAAATGTATAGACTCCTCCTTTGATGGATTATTCGCTGAGTTTGGTGTGGATCTCGCTATAGACAATCAATTTAACCCTTGGGTTATCGAAATAAATTCAAAGCCATCTAAGGATTTACAAGTTTCAGACCCAATTCAAAAAATTAGACCTTCAACAAAAGCTATTTTTTCTCTTGTTCAATCATATTTATAAGTACAAGGAGTGAAAAGAATGAGAATAGGTTATTTATCTCTTAAAGAAAGACAAGAAGGTGAATACGTTCAGCATATGGCGAAAGAAGCAAGTAAACTTGGTTACGAATTCGTTCAATTTACACCTTTTAATATTCAACCAGCCACTGAAGAAATTATGGGCTGGAAGTATATAGCAGAAACAGAACAATGGGAGAAAACAACATTTGAAATACCGAATTATATTTATGATCGATGCTTCTATTCCCCAAGTATTAAAAGTAAGCAGGCAAAGCCTATTGTTGACTGGCTAAAAAAACGTAAAGACATCACTTTTTTAGGATATGGACTGCCAGGAAAATGGGAAACTTATCAAGCTCTAGCAACTGATGAAAGTTTAAATCCATATATCCCTAAAACAAAGAAACTATTACACTTAGCTGTATTTTTTGAAGAACTTAGAAAAACGCGCAAGCTCGTCATTAAACCCATCCATGGTTCAAGAGGAATCAATATTTATTTTATTACGTTAAGTGCATATTCAATTAGTGTTTCAACACAAAAACAAAAAGAAGTAATTGAAACTGTTTACGAAACAAGGGATGAATTTTTTGAGTGGCTACAACCGATTGTTGAGTCAAAAGGATATGTTTTTCAAAATTATTTAGACCTCCAAACAAAATCACATGAAGCATTTGATTTAAGAATCCTTTTACAAAAAAATGAAAATGGTGAGTGGCAAGCAGTTGGAAAAGGTGTTCGCATCGGTCAGCCTAATTCAATTGTTGCAAATTTAAGTGCAGGAAGTAGTGCAGTTCCATTTGAGGAATGGATTACTCAATTTAATCAAAGAACTGCTTTAATATTACAGCAAGATATTGAGACAATTTGTAAACAATTACCAGTCACCCTTGAAAAGAATTTTCTTCCTTTATTTGAAATTGGTTTAGATTTAGGCATCGATTCAAATCAAGCCATCTGGATTTTAGATGTTAATTCAAAGCCTGGTAGAAAAGTTCTACTTCAAACAGACCCTTCTATCCAACAAAAGCTTTACTCAGCGCCAATTCAGTATTGTTTACATTTGCAATCGAAATCTAAAAGTGAAAGAAGTGAAATTAAATAATGAATGAAGTTTATAAAATCGTTACTCATCGACAGAGTAAGAACCTAGTGTGTATACCCGAAGAGCTTACTACATCTAGAAATATTGAATATATTGCTTTTGGTCAAAAAAAATACCCTTGTCAACTAGTTACGATGAATACACTTCACAATATTATTTCGATATCAGAGCATTTAGTTGAAATGCTCTGTATACCTTTTGAAGGTTCTATTGAGCCCATTATTATCGGAAATACTTTACAGCTTGGACCACTAGTCGGAATTTTCACCGCCGGCTTTACTGAGTCACTGCTTCGCCCTATCGGTGATCGTAGCTTTATGTTTGCAAACTTAATAGCTGAAAATAATCAAAAAAATAGCTTTATATTTGTATTTGGTACTCACGGTATTGATTGGGAATCTGAAACAATTCAAGGTTATTTCTTTACGAATAAAAGATGGACCAAAGAGGTCGTTCCTTTTCCAACGGTTATTTATAATAGGTTACCAAATCGAAAAGTTGAGGTTCATAAATCCATTAAACGCGTACGTCATAAATTAGAAAAAGAATACAAAATCCCATGGTTTAATCCTGGATTCTTCAATAAATGGGACTTATATTTAAAATTAAAAAATGAGGAATCAGTTGCTCATTATCTCCCGAAAACAGTAAAGTTCCATAATTTTGACACGATTGAAGAATTATTATCGCAATACCAATTTGTATATGTTAAACCTGAAAATGGTAGCCTCGGTTCAAAAGTTATTTTAATACGTTACCACCGAGAAGAAGGAATTTATTATTGTAGATATCGTGATTTTGAAACAAATAAACTTCAAAAATTCTCATCACTCCAATCTTTAATTAATCATGTTTTTCGTAGCACGAAGTTACACGACTTCATTGTACAACAAGGTATTCCACTAATTCGTTACGAGCATCAGCCTGTCGATTTTCGAGTTCATACAAACAAGGATGCTTTAGGAAAGTGGCATGTAACGGTTATTGCCGCAAAAGTAGCAGGAAAAGGTAGCACAACTACTCACCTAAATAACGGTGGTCGAGTGAAAACTCTTGAAGAATTGTTTGATCAGGAAAAAGCGAAAAGAATACATGAAAAATTAGCTACAGCAGCATTAAAAATTAGCGAATCTTTAGATCGTCAAGTAGATGGTCATATCGGAGAAATTGGATTTGATATAGGTGTTGATAAAGATGAAAAAATTTGGCTTTTTGAAGCGAATTCTAAACCTGGAAGATCAATCTTTTCAAATCCTAGTTTCCAAGAAAATGACAAACAGATCAAAAAACTATTTTTGGAATATGCTACTCATCTTTCCAAAAAAGGTAATGAACTCGAGGTTTCAATGAAATGATCTCTGTTTTTTATCATCTTGATAAAAATACTTGGTCGCATGACCATAGTGAATCAAGATATTCCATAGGTCATAATCGGCTTCCTATATTACCATCCCAAGACGATCGTTCAAATTCCATTCAATTTCAGGTAAAAAAAATCGGAACACATTTAGGCCCTATTATCGGTATATTAACAAATGAAGATCGGCTACCTTTTAGTGGGAATATTAAGACCTTTAAAAGAATTTGTAAGAAGATATTAACAGATGGCGGTATACCTATAATATTAACCCCCACCGCCCTCTCTGGTAATTCGGTTAAATGTTTTACGTTTTGTTTTAAAACAAAAAAATGGCTTAAACTATTTTCCCCTTTACCAGACGTAATTTATAATCGCATTCCATCTGTACAGTACGAATCTAATGATGATTATAAAAATTTTCGAGAAAAAATCTCAGAACTAAACATTCCTTTTTTTAACGAATCATATCTCTCAAAAATACAAACAACGTCAATATTATCTTCAAACGACTTTTTAAAAAGATATATTCCAAAGACAATCGAATTAACTAGCGAAAAAGATTTATATTTCTATTTAAAAAAGTGGAAATTTCTATATATAAAGAAGCATAATTCTTCAAGAGGATTTGGCGTGTTTAAACTCTCCTTGAAAAGTGACAAAGAAGTCATAATCCGTAATGCATTTCATGTAGAATTGGTGAAATCAATTAGTGATTGTTGGAAATTTCTAAGTTCATTAAGCGAGGATTTTATTTGTCAACAAGGTATAGTGAGCGAATTACCAGATGGAAGAAAGTTTGATCTACGAATTCTTGCACATAAAAATGAAAATAATTATATTCTTTCCGGTGTCGGGGTAAGAGTAGGAACATTTAATGCTATTACAACTCATGTACCTAGAGGTGGTAGCATTATTGCTATTGAAGAACTACCGATTGAATTAAATTATTCTTTATTACAAGAAATAGTCCGACAAACAGGAAATGCATTAAATATGGACGATGCACATTTTTTTGAATTCTCAATGGATATCGGAATTCAAAACAATCATTACTATATTTTTGAAATTAACTCTAAACCAATGGTCTTTGATGAGATTGCGATAAAAGAACAAGGACTTGAAAACTTAATTCTTCTATTTTATGAACTTTCGAATTTTAAACAGTAGTTTAAAAGCTACTGTTCTTTTTTATTTTAAATAACAATGATAAACTAATATGAAATAATGCGTCGGAAGGTAATGAATATGATTGATAAAATTAAGACATTATTTGGGAGTGAGTCTGTTTCAGTCACGCCTGATGAGAGTACATATATGGATTATTCTTGGTTTTCTACTGAGAATCAAGAAATTTTCGGGATTAAAAAAATTTCAATATCAGAGGAACAAAATAACCTACTGGAATGTCTTTTTACTAAGTTAGAATCAGATGCAATTTTGATGCCATCTGCACAAAGCGAATGGTTTCAATATTTATTTTTCAGTAAAGGACATAATCCTTTCTCTTTCGAAACCGAAGCTTCTCACCCTACTTCAATTCGTTTTATTCATTTTTTTAGCAATCAGTTATTCTCTAGTAAAAATGAGTTTGAAGAAGCAATCAAAGCATTCTTTCATAAAGAAGTAATTGTGGTTTGGAATTCTGCTAAGGAAGGCGTCATTATTGAAAAAATAATCGATCAACCATTTAACAAAGAATTTTTAGAGCATATGCAAGAAATCATTGCAGCTGACTTGTACCATGATGTTACCTTTTTTGTAGGAAAACGCTATTCACCATTAGCAAATCTAAGCCTTTATTTCGATATTGAACATCAATGTTTTAAAAAAGCATTATCCGTAAAAAAGCAAAAAAATATACTTTGGTTTTCAAAAGAAATGCTTTATTACATCCTTTCCTTTTTACCAGATGATTTACAAAAGGAATTACCTAATTTATTTTTGAATGATATGAAAATTGATGATCCAATTCTTTCAACGGTAAAAATCTTTCTTCAACAAAATTTAAATGTAACGGCTACTTCAAAAAAAGCTTTTTTACATCGAAATACTGTTCAATATCGTCTTGATAAATTTTCGGAACAAACTGGTATCGATTTAAAGCATTTTGAGGATGGACTAGTTATATTTTTAGCAATTCATCTACTTGAGATCGTGAATGAAAATTATTAAAAGCCTTTTTGTGCACCTTGTACAAAGTAGGCTATTTTTTTTGTGAACCTTTGCCATTGTTTAAAAACGTTTAAATGTTTACAATTTAATCAATGAAACCGATTACAAATAGTTGGAGGTAATAATAATGGCAGAATTAAAATTAGAACACATTTATAAAATTTATGACAATAACGTAACGGCTGTAAAAGATTTTAATCTTCATATTGAAGACAAAGAATTTATCGTATTCGTTGGTCCTTCTGGATGCGGTAAATCAACAACTCTTCGAATGATCGCTGGTTTAGAAGATATTTCAAAAGGTGACTTCCTTATTGACGGCAAGCGTGTAAATGATGTTCAACCAAAAGATCGTGACATCGCAATGGTATTCCAAAACTACGCACTTTACCCACATATGACTGTATATGATAACATGGCTTTCGGATTAAAATTACGTAAGTTTGACAAAGCAGAAATTGATCGTCGTGTAAAAGATGCTGCACGTATTTTAGGTCTTGAGGAATATTTAAATCGTAAACCAAAGGCTTTGTCTGGTGGACAACGTCAACGTGTAGCGCTTGGACGTGCAATTGTACGTGATGCAAAAGTATTCTTAATGGATGAGCCATTATCAAACTTAGATGCTAAATTACGTGTTGCAATGCGTTCTGAGATTTCAAAATTACATCAACGTCTTCAAACGACAACTATTTATGTAACACATGATCAAACAGAAGCAATGACAATGGCTACACGTTTAGTAGTAATGAAAGATGGTATTATTCAACAAGTAGGTACACCAAAAGAAGTTTATGATCGCCCTGAAAACGTTTTCGTTGGTGGATTTATTGGTTCACCTGCAATGAACTTTGTTTCTGGTAAAGTTGAAGATGGTCACTTTAACTTAGGCAGCAAAAAAGTTGCTATACCTGAAGGAAAAATGAAAACATTACGCGATAATGGATATGTTGGAAAAGAAGTTATTTTAGGTGTACGTCCTGAAGATTTACATGACGAACCAGTATTTATCGAAGCATCTCAAGGTACAGTTCTTGATTTAAAAATTGAAGTAGCTGAGCTTTTAGGAGCAGAATCAATGCTTTACACTAACTTTGAAGGTAATACATTAGTAGCAAGATTAGATGCACGTTCAACATTTACACATGGTCAAGTAATTAAATTAGCAGTAGACATGAACAAGGTTCATTTCTTTGATAAAGAAACTGAATCTCGTATTCGATAATTCAATAATGTATTAAACATAAAATAACGCGGTACCATTTTAATTGGTACTGCGTTATTTTATTTTCTCAATAATCTTAAGAAAACCTTCATTACAATCTGGACAATTAAACATATGTGTACAATACTGATTTGAATTATGCTCTGTTAAACCATCAGCTTTTGCTGAAATGTCATAATCTAAATATGGACTATATTTATCTTCGTAATCAATAGCTCTGCCTTTATCTTCACAATGATTTTCACAAATAGGACATCTTAGTTTATAATGCTCAATTCCATTGCACAGTGGACAAATACCATCCATAAAAAGCTCACTCCAATTTTATTTTCTTCATTAAGAAAGGATGGAGATTAATCTCCATCCCTTATTAGCCATAGATATTATTTTGAATAACCACCTAAGCTTTGTTCAGCCATTTGAACTAAACGTTTAGTGATTTCACCACCTACAGAACCGTTAGCACGAGCTGTAGAATCAGGACCTAAAGTTACTCCAAACTCAGAAGCGATTTCATACTTCATAGAATCTAATGCTTGTTGTGCACCATTTACTACTAAGCTGTTGTTGTTTGCCATGTTGTCTCACCTCCTTAAGTAGTGTAATGATAGTATGACTCTAATCGATTAACATATGTATGTTTAGCTAATGTAAATTTTGGAAATAACAATTTAATATGTTTTTCGCATTTTTACATAAAAAAAAGCACTAGATCAACATCTAGTACTAGTTTTCTACACTACTTTGTAAAATATTTTATCTTAAAATTACTGTATTAATTGTAAAAATTGTTTTGTTCTTGCATGTTTAGGATGCTCTAAAACATCTCTTGGATGACCTTGTTCAACAATATAGCCACCATCCATAAAAATGACTTCATCCGCGACATCTCGAGCAAATTTCATTTCATGTGTAACAACAATCATTGTCATTCCCTCTTCTGCTAACTCCTTCATTACCTTTAGAACTTCTTGTACAAGCTCTGGATCTAACGCTGAAGTTGGTTCATCAAATAAAATGACAGTCGGTTCTAAGGCTAACGCTCTCGCAATGCCTACACGTTGTTGCTGACCACCTGAAAGTTGATGTGGTAATAAATTTATTTTCTCTTCTAATCCTACTTTAGTAAGTAAGTCAGTTGCTTTCTTCTTTGCAACATCTTTTTTTATTTTTTGTACAGTTACTAAACCTTCCATCACATTTTCTAACGCTGTTAAGTGAGGAAATAAATGATGTTGTTGAAAAACCATACCTGTTTTACTTCTTAAAGAGATAATTTCTTTCTTAGCTACTTTATTGGAAAAATCTAATGTCTGTTCATCAATTGTTATTTTTCCATCTGTCGGATGCTCTAAAACATTAATACATCTTAAAAATGTAGTTTTCCCGGAACCAGAAGGACCGATAATAGCAGTAACAGTACCTTTTTCCACATTTAAGCTAACATCTTTTAATACTTCTAATTCACCAAAACTTTTTTTAATATTTTCTAGTTTTATCATATGTTCTTCCTCCATTACTTAGCAACATAGCGTTCAACTCGAGCTTCTAATCGACCTTGAATGACTGAAAGGAAGAAGCAAATTATCCAATAGATGAATGCAGCTTCTATATAAACAACTAAAAATTTATAATTCGTTGCAGCTATTTCCTGGGCTGTTCTAAACATTTCAGTTACTAAAATTAATGAAGCCAAAGAAGTGTCTTTTACTAAACTAATAAAAGTATTTGATAACGGCGGTAATGAGACTCTCGCAGCTTGAGGAATAATAATTCGTTTTAATGTTTGATTGTATGTCATGCCAATCGAATAAGCAGCTTCCCATTGCCCCTTATCAATCGACTGGATTGATCCTCTAATGATTTCAGATGCGTAAGCACCAACACTTAATGAAAAACCAATAATAGCAGAAATATAAGGTGATATTGTAACATGTATTGAAGGTAAACCATAAAAAATAATAAATAATTGTACTAAAAGTGGTGTTCCTCTAATGATTGAAACATAAAATCTGGCTACACCATTTAAGAATTTATTACCTGACAGACGGAAAAGTGCGGTAATAAATGCTAATACAAGACCCACTACAAATGTAATAATTGTTAATGGAATAGTACCTATTAAAGCAGTTTTAACCATTGGAAGGAAAGAATCCTTCGCAATGGTTAAATTGTCAGCCCACTCTGGACTGAGTATGTTATTTAAGTCCATCTTTACCGAACCATTTTTGTACTATTTCATCGTATTTCCCGTCTTTTTTCATATCTGCAAGTGCTTTGTTCACTGCTTTTACTAATGAATCATCATCTTTACGGAACATAAATCCACTGTTAGATGCATCATTTTCTAATGCTGCAATTTTAACTTTATTGTCGCCAGTTTCATTTAAATAGTTTTGAATTGATAATTTATCGTTAATTGTAACATCAGCACGGCCAGTTTCAATTAATTGAATTGCTTGGCTAAAGCCTTCTACTCCAACTAATTTAGCTCCATATTTTTTAGCTAAATCACCATAATTACTTGTTAAAGATTGTGCAGCATTTAAACCTTTAATTCCATCAAACGAGTTAACTTTTGAATCTGATTTTACAACTAATGCACCTGATGAAGTAATATATGGGTCAGAGAAATAATATTTTTTCTCACGATCTGGTCTAATACCAACTTCATTTGCAATGATGTCAAAACGTTTTGCATCTAAACCTGCAAACATTGCATCCCATTGAGTTTCAAAATATTTTGGTTTTACTCCTAAACGTTTTGCAACTTCATTTGCTAAATCAACATCAAAACCTGTTAATTTACCAGATTTATCATGGAACGTGAAAGGTGCATATGTACCTTCAGTACCAATTTTTAACTCTCCGCTATCCTTCACTTGAGTTAATAAATCTTTTCCTTTTGCAGTTTCTTCTTTTTTATTTGTATTACAGCCTGCCATAACACCTGCTGCTAAAAATAACGAACCTAATGTTAAACCAATTTTCTTAATATTCATTCTTTAATCTCCCTTAACCTTATCGGAATTGTTTGTTTTGAATTGTGTGTCTTAAATATATTGCATGTATTAAAAAATTACAACAAAAAAATCTTATATTTTTATTATTTTTCTTTTTGTCTTTTTAATTCTATTTTTATGATTGAAAAAGAAAGTTAGAAAAACTGGACGTCTAATGAAAACAACAATTTATCATTAACCTAAAATTACCAAAATAAGCAACAAAGTAATTATTGTCATATTGATTTTTTAGGTCCAAACTGCAAGCAATTAAGTACACAAACATAAAAACTCGGCTCCTAAGAACCGAGTTTACTTTGCAAATTTTGGTGATTTATTTTTACGATTACACTTTGTATTCTTCTATTTTGAACTTCTTTAATGATGAAGGTTAAATTTTTATATTGAAGTAATTCTCCATTTTGTGGTATATGTTTAAAACTTTCAAATAACCATCCACCTAATGTTAAATATCTACTACTAGGCTTTTTTATGTTAAACCGATTAAAAAAACTCGATAAGTCAATTGAAGCTTGGAATTGGTATTCATTCTCATTTATTTGGAAAAAATCATCCTCTAGCTCGTCAAATTCATCTCTAATTTCGCCAACGAGTTCTTCTATTATGTCTTCAAGCGTAACGATTCCGGAAGTTCCTCCAAATTCATCCATTACAATAGCTAGATGTGCATTTTGTTTTTGAAGGATTTTTAGTACTGTAGAAATTTTCATCGTTTCTATAACAAAAATCGGCTCTCTAATCAGATCATGAATATTAACTGTTTGTTTTTGTATTAGTTGCGTTAAAAATTCCCTTTCGGAAATTACACCTACTATATGATCTATATCCTGCTCATAAACTGGGATTCTAGAAAACCGTTCCTGTAAAAATAAATTACATATAAAGTCCACAGATTCATTTATATCAATCGCCACAACATTTGTTCGGGGTGTCAAAATGTCATTTACTTTTTTTTCTTTAAAAGTGATTGTTCTTAAAAATAATTCATCCTCGTACAATTTAAATTGTTCTTCATCGTCAACATGAAATAGATAATTATGAATTAAGCGATGTTTTTCATTTGAATCTACATTTTTTCGATCCTTTGATTCCCTAAAAAAAAGTCGGTTAATAAAGTTTAAAAAATTTTTAATACCATTACCCGAGGGAGCATCTGACAAGCACTTCACACCCCTATAACAAATTTTTAAATTATTAACTATCGACAATCCTTTACAAATATTTAATTTATATGTATTCAATAAAGGAAAAATTATGCAAAAAAAAGCCTCTTACTTTAGAAAAGTAGAGGGGGGAAAAATGAGGTATTGTACGAAACGATTAAAAAATAAGCTGATTTAAATAGTTATAAATATAACTATTAGAAGAATATAGAACTTCTGCTCAAATCAACCTTACAACCTTATTTTATAATAAAAGGAATTTAATTGGAGTTGTCAGTTGTTAACTTTTTGTGAATTATTGTACAAAGTATACACTCTAACGTATTAGCAATAATTTGTTTAAGAAACAAAAAAAGAAGGTATAAATCCTTCTTTTTCATTTTATCTTTATGATTTTACTGCCTGAATAATCTCATTTTTTTTTATTTCAACTAATTTAACTTGGTGTGAATCTAATTCAACAACTTTGAATTCAAAGTCCTCAAATATGACAGATTCACCTTGTTTTATGTCGTGATTTTGGGTTAAAATCCACCCACCAATTGTGTCAACATCGTCTTCCTCAACATATAGACCAAATAAGTCATTAATTTCAGTAATTAATACTTTTCCGTCTACAATCTTATGTGATTCTGAAATATGTTGAACAGCTGGTTTTTCATCATCATCATATTCGTCACGTATTTCCCCAACAATCTCCTCAAGAATATCTTCCATTGTTAATAATCCCGCTGTTCCACCATATTCATCATATAGTATTGCAAGTGGTATACGTTTCTTTTGCATTAACAATAATAAATCATGGATTGCGATTGTCTCAATTACCTGAATAACTGGGCGAGTAAAGTTTGCGAAATCGTATGTTTTTTCAACTTTTCCATCAAGATAGCGAATAAAAAAGTCTTTCACATTTACCATACCTAAAATATCATCTTTATCTTCCCCAAAAACTGGGTAACGTGTATATTTTTCATTTTTAATTATTTCAATTTGTTCTTCAATTGGGTCTTCTGCATATAAACCGATAATTTCAGTACGAGGGACCATAATTTCTTTTGCAAGTCGGTTATCGAATTCAAAAATATTATTTAAATATTTATACTCAGCCTGATTAATCTCTCCGCTTTCAAAGCTTTCTGATAAAATAATTCTCAATTCTTCCTCAGTATGAACTTCATCTGATTCAGATGCTGGCTTAACTCCAAATAATCCTGTAAAAAATCTTGCAGAACTATTTAATGCCCAAATAAATGGATAAGCTATTTTATAGAAAACAATAAGTGGAGTAGAAAGTATTAGTGTGATCGATTCAGCTTTTTGAATAGCAACCGTTTTAGGTGCTAGCTCACCAATTACAACGTGAATAAATGTCATAACTGAGAAAGCTAAAATAAACGAAATAGTTGTAGCGATTGTTCCGTTTAATCCAAGAAATTCTACGACTGGGTGTATAAGATGCTCAAATGTTGGCTCACCTAAATAACCTAATCCTAAAGCTGTAACCGTAATACCTAATTGACAAGCTGATAAATATTCATCCAAACTCGTCGTAACCTTTTTAGCAGCTACTGCACCTCGCTTTTTTTCGGCTACTAGTTGATCAATTCTACTTGATCTAACTTTCACTATCGCAAATTCTGCTGCTACGAAAAAAGCTGTAAGTGCGATTAAAACTGCAATCATAAACAAGTTAACTATGTCCAATGACGAACTCGAGTATATTACTCGAGTATTCACCTCCTGAGAATTTCAATCTACAAAAATATAAAATTATTATTTTACTTACTTAATAGATTACCATAATTTAGTAAAACATACATATTTTATAGCTTTAATAAATTGTTAAGTTTTAAAATTAATTTAGTCATTATTTTACAAAATGTTTCAATGTTTCAAATAACGGAAATGTATGATGTGACAATGAATCTACTAAAGCATTTTTTTCACAGTCATTCATAGTCGATATTACTGGTACTAATTGAGCTAATTTAGCTTCAAGCTCAATAATTTGATTCGATATTTGTTGTATTTGTTCAAAAACACAATTTTTTTGATTATAATTAGTTTGCAGTAAATCTTTTATCTCTTCTAAGGATATTCTCATTTTTTTACAATGTTCAATAAATCTGAGAGTCTCAATTGCCTCTGTGGAATAATATCGATAGTTTGATTCTGATCGTTTTGCTTCTAGTAACCCTAATTTTGTATAATAATCAATTGTTCTTTTTGAAACTTGAGCTATTTCAGCTAACTCACCAATGCGATACTCGATCCCAAGTGACAACCCTCCCCATTTTAAATAATATTACTATTATATAATTTAGAAACTATACAGTCAAACGTTACAGTTCTACATAAATTTCATTATATGTAAGGTATAAAAATAAATATGAATATAAATTTTTGTGTAATTTTTGTTGTTTTTTTAGAAGTTGGTGGGAGTCGAGCACCTTACGCTCCAATCTTTTTCACTATTTTTTGTTGTTTGTACTAAACCAACGAAAAACGACATTTTAATAAAAAATGACTTAAAAATTCTTTTGCATTTAAATTTTTGTTAATACCTATAAAAGTCCTAGATTTACATAACTATCCTATAAATTAAGAAAATAATCTGGAGGAGTAATTTTGAAATTAAACGATAACGTAATTCAAAAAGTCCCATTTTTGCATTCAGCTAATTCAATTTCACAAGTAACAAAAGGATTTTCATTTGAAGAGAAATGGATAGTTAAAAGTAATTTGGACGAGGATTTGTTTATTAAAATTTATGATTTTGATCGTACTAATCATGCAAAACTAATTAATACTTATCTAGAACATTTTTATGAAATCGGATCACTTGTCCCTAAACCAATTCATTTAATTGAATTGCCCGAGGAAGCTCTCACTATACATGCTGTCGAGTCCATTGTTGGAATTGATGGTGAGGAATACTTGCAAACGATTTCTAAAGTACAACAATATCAATTAGGAATTCAAGCTGGAAATGAATTGTTTAAAATTCATTCTTTAACAAATCCAGACCAACATCAACCTTGGAAAGATATGAGACTTACTAAATACAATCGATACCTTGATTTACTAATGGAATCTTCTATTTCATTTCCAGAACTTGAATTTATTCTTAACTTTGTTGAGGAAAACAAACAAATATTATCAAATCGACCAATTACATTTTTACACGATGATTTTCATCCATCAAATTTACTTTTTAAAGATGTGCAACTAAAAGCTGTTATTGATTTTGATCGATTTGAATGGGGAGATCCGTACCATGATTTTCATAAAGTTGCTCTTTTTACGAAAGACATAAGTATTCCGTTTGCAATAGGGCAAATTGATGGCTATTTTTCCAACAATCCCCCTGATGATTTTTGGACTTTATATGCATTATACGCTGCGATGATTATTCCATCAGATATAATTTGGTCTTATAAAACTACACCTCATTTAGTTGATTTCATGTGGAAAAGGGTTCGAACGATATTAGATGACCATAAAAATTTTAATCAAACAGTACCAAACTGGTATAAAAAAAAGAGTAACCTATTTAAATAAGGCTACTCTTGGCGTTTTAAAATAAAATTGTGGGGAACCTTAATTAAAATTCAAAAAAGAGGTTCCCTAAAAATGTTACATTTTTGGGACACCCTCTATTTTTTAAAATAATTTCATTCTTTAAAATCAAATAAGCTAAGAAAAACATCAGTAATCTCAGGATCAAATTGGATTCCTTTATTATTTTCTATTTCCTTTAAGCAGTCTTCTAAAGACATCCCCTTACGATATAATCGATTTGATATCATCGCATCATAGCTATCGGCTATTGCTACAATTCTAGCGGTTAAAGGAATTTGATCACCCTTTAGACCTTCTGGATATCCTTTTCCATCGTATCGTTCATGGTGGTATAAAACTATATCAAAGATGCCATTTTCATTAAAAATAGCAATATGCTTAATTATGTCATATCCAATCACAGGATGTTTTTTAATTGTATTGTATTCATCCTCAGTCAATTTCTTATCCTTCAGTAAAATATGCTCCGGAATGCCAATTTTACCAATATCATGTAATAGCCCTCCTTGATGGATGACTGCACAAAGACTTTTAGATAATTTCATTTTCTTTGCAATTTTATAAGCAATATTGGCAACGCATTCTGAGTGATGTGTAGTGTAGTTGTCTCTGGAATCTAATGCCTTTGAAAGAGCTAATATTAGCTCGATCGATCCAGTTTTAACTTTCTGATATTGTTTCATTAAGCCTACTGATATGTACGTGGTTAAGTAATATGTAATTATGTAGCTAATAATATGCCCTGTCTGAGGAACTAAATAGTATCTAGAAAGCACTATTATTGTAGAAACTAAAATGATAAACCAATTAGGACGGTTGTAAAAACCAAGACCAAACAATACAGTATCAAGCATGTACAAAAAATAAAAACTATCACTTTTTTCAGAACAAATTAGATTAAGTAATACACTTACCGCAAAAGAAATGTAAAAAGCATAACGAAAGTAAACCGGACTGTTAAACCATTTAGAAAACATTTAAACTCCCTTAAATACAATATATCCATTAAATTTTCCATTATCTTCTAAAACTATGCATTTTTATTTATCAACCAAAGTATTAACCGACTTAATTTTTTGTTTGTATTCATATAAATTTACTATTTTTAATACTTCAATCAATAACATTTTCCCTTTTCATTAATTAGAATATTAAATTTTTTTGTGAAATTTTTATTATTTTATTTCATCTTTTATTGACCAACGTATATCGGTGGTTTAAAGTAAGAATATTAAAAAAATAACAAGTGAGGATGATTATTATGGAACGCGTCTTTAATTTCTCCGCTGGTCCATCTGTCTTGCCTGTTCCAGTATTGGAAAAAGTACAAAAAGAACTTGTTTCTTACGGTACTTCTGGTATGTCAGTTATGGAAATGAGTCATCGTTCGGCTGAGTTTGAAGGAATTATTAAGAAGTGTGAAAGCTTATTACGTGAACTTTTAGAAATTCCATCAAATTATAAAGTGTTATTTTTACAAGGTGGAGCATCAACTCAGTTTTCAATGATTCCATTAAACTTATTAAATAAGTATAAAAAAGCTGCTTATATTAATACAGGAACTTGGTCAAAGAAAGCAATCTCGGAGGCGAAAAAATATGGAGATGTTGATATTATCGCTTCGTCTGAGGATGAAAATTTTTCATATATTCCTAATTTAGAAGACTTAGCCCTTTTTGAACCATACGATTATTTACATATTACAACGAATAACACAATTGAGGGTACAAAATACTCTACTTACCCTAAAACAAATTCTCCATTAGTTGCAGACTTTTCTTCAAATATTCTTTCTGAACCAATTGATGTCTCAAAATTCGGTTTAATTTATGCTGGAGCTCAAAAAAACATCGGTCCGGCAGGGTTAACAATTGTCATTATTAGAGATGATCTTATTGGAAGGGTTGATAAAAATTGCCCAACAATGCTCGACTACAAAACACATGTAGAAGCTTCTTCACTTTATAATACACCTCCTACATTCAGCATTTATGTCGCGATGCTAGTTTTAGAATGGATTAAAGAATTAGGTGGTTTAAATAGTATTTATCAAACTAATCTTTTAAAAGCTCAATTATTATATGAATTTATCGATCAATCTGACTTGTTCTCTTCACCAGTTAAGAAAGAGAACAGATCACTTATGAATATTCCATTTACATCAACTTCTGATGAATTAAATAAGCAATTTCTTTCTCAGGCAAATTCAGCTGGCTTGGTGAATCTCGAGGGTCATCGATCAGTTGGCGGAATGCGAGCTAGTATTTATAATGCGATGCCTTTAGAAGGCGTTGAGAAATTAGTTCATTTTATGAGTCAATTTGAAAAGAAAATATTAGAGGAGATTGTAAGATGATAAAAATTCAAACTTTGAATAATATTTCTGAGCACGGAATGAAAGAATTTCCTTTGGAAAACTTTTGCGTTAACAATCAATTTAATGAACCGGATGGAATTCTCTTAAGAAGCCATAGTATGCATGAAATGAGCATACCAAGCAGTGTTAAAGCAATCGCAAGAGCTGGCGCTGGTGTAAATAATATTCCAATTGATGAATGTACTTCAAGAGGAATTGTTGTATTTAATACGCCTGGTGCGAATGCAAATGCAGTTAAAGAACTAGTTCTGACAAGTTTATTCCTTTCTTCACGACGAATTATTGAAGGAATTGAGTGGACTCGTTCTTTATTTGGTGAAGAAAATGTTTCCAAAATTGTAGAAGCTGGTAAAAAAGAATTTGCAGGAGCAGAGATCGCAGGAAAGAAATTAGGTATAATTGGTTTAGGAGCGATTGGTGCACTTGTAGCAAATGACGCTCTTGCGTTAGATATGGAAGTATATGGTTATGATCCTTATATTTCAGTCGAAACTGCATGGCGATTATCTAGGAATGTGCAACGAATCGATAATTTGGAACAGATTTTTTCAACATGCGATTATATAACAATCCATGTGCCTTTAACACCTGAAACAAAAGCATTTGTGAATGAAAAACTTTTATCAGGAATGAAAAAGGGATCAAGATTACTTAATTTTTCACGCTCTGAATTAGTAGATGATGTTGCGTTAGAATATGCGCTGAATAACGGGACTGTAGGAGTTTATGTGACAGATTTTCCAAATGAAAAAGTGATTGGAATGAAGAATGTCATTCCAATTCCCCATTTAGGAGCATCAACAACTGAATCAGAAGAAAACTGTGCCCGAATGGCTGCAAGACAATTAAAAAATTATTTGGAAACAGGTAATATAAAGAACTCCGTTAATTTTCCAAATGTAGAATTACCTTATACAGGGAAAAAACGAATAACGATTGCACATAAAAACATTCCAAATATGGTCGGTCAAATAACAGGATTACTAGCAAACTATCAAGTAAATATTGCTGATATGCTTAACCGAAGTAAAGGTGCTTTTGCTTATACAATGATAGATCTTGATGAAACGATTAATGGACCGGTTGAACAGTTGTTAAAAGATATTGAGGGTGTTATTTCAGTAAGAATTATCTAACCAAATTAAAGCGGTAGGTCTCATTATAAGAGTCCTACCGCCTTTTACTTATTATTTATTCAAAACAATTTTCAATAATTGTCGCAACGCCTTCTCCGCCACCAATACATAGTGTTGCAAGACCGTACTGTGTCTCTCTTCTCTTCATCTCATGAATCAATGTAACTAGTATTCTAGTTCCACTCGCACCAATTGGATGTCCGAGTGCAATCGAACCTCCATTTACATTGACAATATTTTCATCAAAACCGCATTCCTTCATGACAGAAAGCGATTGCACAGCAAATGCTTCGTTAGCTTCAATCAAGCCTATTTCACTTAATTCAATCGATGATTTTTCAAGTGCTTTTTTAGCTGCAAATGCTGCTCCAATTCCCATTATGCTCGGATCAACGCCTGCACTACTATTTGCATTAATTTTCACTAATGGTTTAATACCTAGTTCTCTTGCTTTACTTTCACTCATTAATACAACTGCTGCTGCTCCATCATTTATACCTGAGGCATTTGCTGCTGTAACTGTTCCATTTTTTTCGAAGGCTGGTCTTAGTGATGAAATTTTCTCTACTGTAGCTCCAAATTTTGGATACTCATCATCTTTAAAGATGATTGGATCCTTCTTTCGTTGTGGAATTTCAATCGCAACAATTTCGTCTTCAAATTTACCGGCCTTAATTGCACTCTCAGCTTTTTGTTGGCTATTTACCGCAAACTCATCTTGTTTTTCTCTAGAAACTTCATATCGAACTGCTAAGTTTTCGGCGGTGTTTCCCATATGATAATCATTAAACGCACACCATAGTCCGTCTGCAATCATACTATCAACAATCTTTTGATCGCCCATTCTAAATCCATCTCTTGCACCTTTAACTAAATAAGGTGCTTGACTCATATTTTCCATACCACCAGCAACTATAATTTCAGCATCTCCTGCTATAATTGCTTGAGTCGCCAAATGGACTGATTTTAACCCAGAACCACAAACCTTATTTATTGTCATTGCCGAGACAGTATTTGGGAGTCCTGCCTTTAATGCTGATTGTCTAGCTGGATTTTGACCTAAACCTGCCTGAAGTACATTCCCCATTATGACTTCATCAACCTGACTTTCTTGAATACCCGCTCTATTAATCGCTTCTTTAATAACTTTAGCGCCTAATTCTACTGCACTTACATCTTTCAATGTACCACTAAAACTTCCGATCGCAGTTCTAACAGCACTAACAATTACAACATTCTCACCCATTTTATTTCCCCCTTTTTATTACATCCTAATTAATCAAACTACATGGAATCTATTAACTTTTTATGTTATAAGCTTTACATTTTTCATAAAAAGTTGACTTGCTTATTTCTAATAATTTTGCAGCTTCAATCTTATTACCTTGAGATTCAATTAGAGCTCTCTTAATTGCTTCCTTTTCGGTCTCTTCAATCATTTCTTTTAACGATTTTAAGGAATTTTGATTGTTTAATTGAGATACACTTTTTTCGAATTCGACTGTATTTTTTTGATTGGTTGGATTTTCATATAAATAAAGAGGTAATTGCTTTGGTGTAATCACTTTACCATTTAGGACATTTATGCATCTCTCAAGTACGTTTTCAAGTTCTCGAATATTTCCTGGCCAATGATGTGACTTAAGAATTTGAAAAACTTCATTTGAAATTTGTATTCCGTTTCGATGAAATTTCCTTTCGAGTTTTTTTATTAATGAATTTGCTATGAGAGGTAAATCATTTATCCGTGATCTAAGTGGAGGAATGTCTATTTTAATTACATTTAAGCGGTAATACAAATCCTGGCGGAATTCTTTTAATACTACCATCTTTTCAAGATTTCGATGCGTAGCGGCAATGACTCTTACATCAATGGAAATAGGAGAACTTCCACCAACTCTTTCAATCTCTCTTTCTTGAAGTACTCGCAGTAATTTACTTTGCATATGCAAAGACATATCACCAATCTCGTCTAGGAAAATCGTTCCTCGGTTCGCAATCTCAAATTTTCCTTTTTTCCCGCCTCTTTTTGCACCAGTAAAAGCACCTTCTTCATAACCAAAAAGCTCTGATTCTAGTAAATGTTCTGGAATCGAAGCACAATTTACTCGTACAAATGGAAAGTTTCTTCTTGGACTAGCATCGTGAATTGCATGTGCAAACAATTCCTTACCTGTACCTGATTCCCCAAAAAGTAAGATTGCAGATGAACTTGCAGATACTTGCTCTGCTAAATTTTTTGCAGCGTTAAAGATTGGAGTATCACCAATTATTTGATTGAAGCTATATTTGCTACTTAATTCTTTCTCAAATTTTCTTTTATAATAGTTTAATTCTTCTACTAAAGGTTCTACTTTTTTAGAATACTCAATCCAATCTTGCGCATTTCGGAACATTACCGTTCCGACAGCACCTACTAATTCATCACCTACATAAAGTGGATAACGATTTGCTACCATTTCTGTATTTTTTATTGGATGGATCTCCGCCACCTCTGCCTGACCAGTTTTAGCGACTATATGCATTCTAGAGTTTTCAATAACATCTTCTACAGGCATACCAATCACTTCATCAGCAGAACGCCCAACAAACTCACAATACGATTCATTCATATACAAAACTTTTCCTTCTCGGTTAACGACAACAATCCACTCAGTTGCAAGATTAATAATCTCCTGAATCCAATCAAAAGGAAGACTCTCTAACATACTATTCATACCATACCTCACTTAAAGTAGTAGGGAACTAGAAAGGATAAGAGCAGGAATCTCCCCCTGCTCAAACAACCTTTCACTCTTATCCTACTGAACTGTATATCCTGCATCTATTACATTCGCTTGACCTGTAACCCCGCCAGTATATTCACTAGCAAGAAATACTGTATAATTTGCAATTTCTTTTACTGTAAGTAATCTTTTTTGAGGTACTAACGGATAAATTACTTCTTCAATTACACTTTCAATTGGTACATTTCTTGATTTTGCTAAGTCAGCCAACTGGTTTTGAACTAAAGGTGTATCAACATAGCCCGGACAGATCGCATTGACTGTAATACCATCTGTTGCTCCTTCTAATGCAGCAACCTTTGTTAAACCAATAACGCCATGCTTCGCAGAATTATAAGCCGCTTTACCAGCGAATCCTATTAATCCATTGATAGAAGCCATATTAATAATGCGGCCATACTTTTGCTTTTTCATAATAGGAAATACATGTTTGATACTAATAAAAGGTGCAGTTAACATGACCTTAATAAGTAATTCAAATTTTTCAGTAGGGAAATCTTCAATTGATGAAACGTATTGTAAACCAGCATTGTTTATTAAAATATGTAATTCACCAAATTGATCGATTACTTTATGAAACGCGTCAACTACTTGTTCTTCATTTGTTACATCACATGCATAACCAATCGCATTAAACCCTAACTCTTGTAATGAATTAGCTGAATTTTGAACATTTTCCTCATTTAAGTCGGTTAAGACAACTGTTGCTCCTTGCTCTGCAAAGGTTTTAGCAATTTCAAAACCAATTCCACTACCAGCACCAGTTATCAGTGCAACCTTCTCAGAAAGCATTTGCTGCATTTGTTTGCCTCCTTTAAAAGATTAGTTCACGTTATTTAATAACTTCGGACTAATTGTAAATGTAGCCTCTGTCTTTTCAGTAATTTCTTGAATCGTTGCTTCTCCAACGCATTCTACTAAAACCATACCTTTTTCTGTAAAATCAAATACCGCTAATTCAGTAATCAGTCTATGGACTACGCTTTTTCCAGTTAAAGGTAAAGTACATGCTTTTTTAACTTTACTTTCACCATATTTATTTACATGTTCCATCACAACGACGATTTTCTTAGCACCATTTACTAAGTCCATCGCACCGCCCATACCTTTTACCATTTTTCCTGGGATCATCCAGTTAGCAAGATCACCATTTTCAGAGACTTCCATACCTCCTAAAATAGCTAAATCGATATGGCCTCCTCTAATCATTGCAAAAGATTCAGCACTATCAAAATACGAAGCTCCTTTAGCCGCAGTTACTGTTTCTTTACCTGCGTTGATTAAGTCAGCATCTATTGCAGCTTCTGATGGGTATGGTCCAATACCTAGTAAACCATTTTCAGATTGTAGCATTACTTCAATACCTTCTGGAAGATAGTTTGCTAATAAAGTAGGTAGTCCAATTCCAAGGTTTACATACATACCATCTTGAATTTCTTTAACCGCAGTTTGAATAATTAATTGACGAATATCTTTCATGTTATTAGCCTCCTATACTCCTGTAGTCATTCTACGTTCAATTCGTTTTTCGTATGTTTCACCGTGGAATACGTGTTGTACATAAATGCTTGGCGTATGAATCGCATCTGCATCAAGCTCTCCAACTTCGACAAGCTCTTCAACCTCTGCAATTGTAATTTTTCCAGCCATTGCCGCAAGCGGGTTAAAATTACGAGCAGTTTTTCTAAAAATAAGATTTCCTTGCTTATCAGCTTTCCACGCTTTAACAAATGCGAAGTCTCCTACGATACCTTCTTCTAATAAATAAGTTCTTCCATTAAATACTTTATGTTCTTTTCCTTCTGCGATTGGTGTACCTACACCTGTTGCTGTGTAGAATCCTGGGATTCCAGCGCCGCCTGCACGAATACGCTCAGCTAAAGTCCCTTGAGGAACTAACTCTACTTCAAGTTCTCCACTTAAGAACTGCTTTTCAAAAATTTTATTTTCTCCAACATATGAAGAAACCATTTTTTTAATTTGTTTATTTGCTAATAAAAGACCAAGACCCCAATCGTCTACTCCACAGTTATTACTTACGATTGTTAAATCCTTTGTCCCTTTATCTCGTAATGCTAAAATCATTTTTTCAGGAATACCGCAAAGACCAAAGCCGCCGACAATAATCGTAGCTCCATCATGAATTTGTGAAACAACCTCTTCAACTGAAGTAATTACCTTATTCTTGCCCATTATTTTGCTCCCTTCAAAAGTAAGATTAGTAGTTTAACATTCTTAAACAAGTCCTGTAAGTTTAAATACTGCAATGATTAAGAATACTGCAACTGTTTTAATGATTGTGATTGCAAAAATATCTTTATATGACTGGCGATGTGTTAAACCAGTTACAGCTAATAATGTAATGACTGCACCATTATGAGGCAAAGTATCCATACCACCTGATGCCATCGAAATAACACGATGCATTACTTCCGGCGGGATATTATATTTATTAATAGCCTCGATATATTTATCAGACATTGCACTGAGTGCAATACCCATACCACCTGATGCAGAACCTGTAATACCTGCTAAAGTTGTAGTCGTCACAGCACCATTTACTAATGGATCCGTAAATGTATGAGAAATACCTTTACTTACCATTCCAAATCCAGGTAATGCAGAGATTACTCCACCAAAACCATACTCCGCACCAGTATTCATAGAAGCAAGTAGTGCTCCACCAATGCTTGCATTAATTCCTGTCTTTAGATTTGTACGTATATTCTTATAGCCATAAATCATCGCTGAAAGAATCCCAATAACTAGAGCACATTCAACTGACCATATACCAACTACTGCAGTTATATCAACAACCCCAAAAGCTTCCAGTCCAATCGATTTAAAATCAAAGCCATTTGGATACCATTTTGGGAATGAAACAACAAAAAATTTATTTGAAAATCCAACTAATAATAGTGGAACAAATGCTAAAATCTGTTTCAAAACTGGTGTAGAAGTATTTGTCGTTAATGAAGGAACTTCTGTTTGAGTTTCCTGTGCAGCAGCTAGTTCTCCATTAAATCCTAAATAACCTTCACCCGCTTTTTCTGCTTTTTTACGTCTTGATTCTAAGTACCAAAGACCAACTGCAAGTACAAAAACAGCAGCTAAAATGCCTAGAAATGGTGCCGCATAAATATCCGTTTTGAAAAATGAAGTTGGAATAACATTTTGAATTTGCGGTGTACCTGGCAATGCATCCATCGTAAATGTAAACGCACCAAGTGCGATTGTTCCAGGAATTAATCGTTTAGGAATATTACCTTCACGGAATAAGTTTGCAGCAAATGGATAAATTGCAAATACAGCAACAAACAAGCTTACTCCACTATATGTTAAAATTGCTCCCATTAATACAATCGCTAAAATAGCTCTTTTTGCTCCAACTAATTTAATAATTGTTTTTGCAATCGATTCAGCAATTCCAGACATTTCAACGACTTTACCAAAAATTGCTCCAAGTAAAAATACAGGAAAATATAGCTTAATGAAACCAACCATTTTTTCCATAAAAATATTACTAAAGAATGGAAGAATATAACTTGGCTCAGTTAAAAGTACTGCAAATAAAGCACAAATTGGTGCAAATAAAATAACAGAAAACCCACGATAAGCAACAAACATTAAAAGTCCTAATGCTAATAAAATAATTAAGATCTCCATAATAACCTCCTTGTTATCTTTACGTATTGGCACTTTTTGACAACGCTTTCATTCAAACTATGTATTAGTTTAAATTCCACTATTTATTGTATTTTGCTCCTTTCAACAGAATGTTCTTCTGCCTTTAATACAAGCAAATAGTGTGCCAAGTTATTAATGGATTTTGTTCATACAATTGGAAAACTCTTTGGACTTTCATCTGTACTATGAATATTTTATTTTATAATTCTAATAATATTAAGTCAATTTATAATTTTCAATATTTTTAAAGTAAGTTTTTCCGAAATTTCGGAATTTCACTTCAATAAAATTCCGAAAACCTGGAAATTCCAGAAATTCGGAATTTTATTTTTTGAACATTTTATGAACTTTTTATAGTGAACAATAATGATGAATTAAATTTTTCATCCAATCATTTACTTCAAAAAATTGAAACCCTTCTTTTGTAGCTTTCTCATTACTCAATGATTGATCACTATAAGCATCAAATGGTGATTGATGTTCGACTGCACCATGCGAGTTAATACTAGCCTTTTTTCCAGTTTCCTTTTCACAAATGTTAATTATTTCTTTAAATGTTATTTCACCATTAGAACACGCATTAAAAGGACCACTTTTAATCGATTCATTTTCACCTAACCAAAGTAAAAACTCAGCGGTTTCATCAGAATCGATAAAGGTCATCTCTTTGTTTAAATCAGATATAATGATTTCTTCATTTCTTGAAATTTTATCAACATGGAAGAGTAATCTCTTCGTATAATCATCTGGTCCTAATACAATTGGGAATCTAGCCGCATACACTGGAAAATTTGCTTCTTGAAATAAAACAGCTTCACAAAGGCGCTTCCCTTCCGCGTATGAATATTCGTTATCTTTATTATACTCAATAGGATAATTGAAAGGATCAAAGTCACTTTCCTTATGGTTTAATCCCGTATCATAAACCGCTAAAGATGAAGTAAAAATATATTTTTTAACGTGATTAGTTAATAGTTTAATAATTTCTTTCGCTTCATTTGGAGTATAGCAAATATTATCATAGACAAGGTCCCAATTATGATTACTTAATTTGGTCAAGGTCTCCGGATTTCGTCGGTCAATTATTACGCGACTAACTCGATCTCCGAAGTTATCTTCTGTAAGTCCCCTTGTCGCGATTGTAACATCATAACCTTTTTCGATTAATCTATGAACAAGTCGTTTTCCGAAAAATCTCGTACCACCTAACACTAAAACCTTTTTCATCTTTTACCCTCCAAAGAAAAATACACGTATTAATTATTCGCCATAAAGCAACAAAATACCTTTTTATATAGGAAACAAAATTATTAAAATTATTCTAATCATATTGAATTTAGTATTCTGGCAAGTAAAAATAAGCTAACTTAAGGATCACTTTCGACTTTTATATTATTCGCCGATTGTTCTTATTTCTCACAAGAAACTTACCCTAATCCAAAAGACCTTTTAAAATAGAAAAGGGTGTCTCAAAAAGTACATTGACTTTTAAGACACCCCTTTTTCTCGTTTAGTAGATTTCAATAACCCTCCAAGCAGTACTTATGCCCATTTCGAAAGCTATAAATCTACTAAAATTGATTACTTAATTGTTACAGTACGTTTTACTTCAACGCTTTTGTTAGAAGCACGATCAATTGCATAAAGTGTAATCGTATTGTTACCTTTAGCCAATTTTGTTAAATTTACTGTAAATGTTCCACCAGTTGAAACTGTAATTTTTGTTACTACTTTGCTTCCAACTTTAACGTAAAGAGTTGAATAAGCTTCAGCAGTACCTTTAATAGAAACTTGATTTCTATTTTTAATTGTTAAACTTGAAATCTTTGGAGCATTTGGAGCTGTTTTGTCTAAAACTTTAATTGTTGTAGCTGTACTTTGGTTTCCAGCTTTATCTGTTGCAGTAACTGATAAGCTTGTACCAGCTTTTTGTTTAGTAATAGTGATACTAAATTTTCCTGTTGAATCAGCTGTACCTGTTACAATTACTTTGTTATTACTTTTCACTACAATCTTTGCATTTGCTTCTGTTAATCCTGAAATTTTTGAATCATTGTCATCAATTGGATTAACTTTTGGAGCATTTGGTGCTGTACGATCTAATACTGTAATTGAAGCTGTTTCGCTAGTGTTACCAGCTGCATCAGTAGCGATTACTGTTAATACAGATCCAGCTTTTTGTGAGTTGATTACAATATTAAATTTTCCTTCTTCATTTGCTTTTCCTGTTGCGATTGAATTGTTATTGTTTTTCACAACAACTGTTGCATTTGCCTCTGTGATGCCAGAGATTGATTTATCATTGTCATCAATTGCATTGATTGTTGGTACAATCGGTGCAGTACGATCTAATACGGTAACCGATACTTCTTTTTGACGACCAAGATCATCACTCGCAATTACATCTAAAACAGTTCCTGCTTTTTGTGACTTGATATCAATGCTATAGTTTCCATCCGTATCAGTTTGACCTGCTGCAACCATCAGATTTTGGTTATAAACCTCAATAGTGACACCTGGATCAGCTTTCCCAGTAATCGTCGTGTCATTGTCATCAACCGTATCCACTGTAGGCGTCATAAACGCTGTTGTTAGTTGAACAACGTTTGATTTACCTCCATTAAGCGTTCCGTTCAATCCACCCGTTACGATCAATCTGAATCGATAGAATGTATTATCTTTTAACCCTTTCACGACCGCACTTGTTGATTCGCCTGTGATTGGTGACGCGAGCTCCGCATTCGTCCAAGTAAAATCATCTGGCCATGTGATGCCATCTACGCTTGATTGCTGTTGAATTCGCAATCCGCCCCATACAGGAACAGGATCAACAGCTAGCCAGTTTAGTGTAACTGACTGACTCGTTTTTGATGCGACTTTAAACGTGTTCACATTGCTGTAAGTCTTTGTCAAATTAAAGTAATTTGTCGCGTACATGTCCTTGCCGTCAACTTTGATCACTTCTTTTGGTTTTGCTGTGACATCTGGATTTTTTTTGTAGATATTTGATGCAACAGACTGCATATCTTTTTTATCGACAATGCCGTCTTTGTTGAAATCTTCGATCAGGTAATTCTCAGTATTTCCTTGTCCCATTTTATCAAATACTTGTTTTGCATCTAACACATCAATGATGCCATCACCATTTACATCTCCAGCGAGCGCCGGTAGTTGCGTACCTGCAACGAATTTAAGCTCTCCGATGTCTTCGCCCCAAGACGTTTTTGTTCCTAGCTGCACTTTTTGAATGCTCTTTAAAAACCCTGGTGCTTCAAACACAATATCATATGGTTCAGTTGAAAGTGGAATGCCATGAATATCGATAAAGTTATCATCTGCAACGGTTCCTGGGTATTTTTTCCCATCCGCGCTTTGAGCGTATGCACTTGTGACAAATTTTGAAATGCCATTGTCTGCAAGTGGTGCAGTTACACCTTGAAGACGTGCAAACGACGTCACATACGAATGCTTAGGTATAATACGGAAGCTATTAACTTGATTAAATGCTGGTATTTCCGACGCCTTTGTTTCACCTTGCTTCGTGTAACTAAATGTTGTCGTATTTACGTCTGCATTTATTGTATTCCAAAGAACGTTCCACTCATCATTTTTTACTTTAAATGTTACATCAAGAAATGGAATATCTCCACTAAATCCTTCATCTCCAGTTAAATGAGCTCCTACTTTAACGATGTCTTGGCTGTTCATAACTGGGTTTGGATTTATGACTGGATCGTCAACTTTTACTGTAATGCCGTGTGCATCTGCGTATTCTTGGAATTTCTTATTGACCTTTACATCTGCAAATTGTAGATAGTCTTTATAGAAGCTAGCGTCATAAGAACCAGACATTAATTTTTCAACATTATTCAAATCCAATGTCATCGTCAATGTATCATTCAACGATACTCTTTGTTTATCGTATGTCGGCACGACATACGGTGAACCTTCCTTAATGAAAGCATAATGATAAAATTCATTCAATAGATGAGCGTTACCTGCTTTATCCATTGGGAATAAGATCATTGTTGCTGGGCCTTTTTCAATATCCTGTTTTTCAATCCCGAATTTTGCATTTCCTTTGTCATCAATAGGGAAATCTCCGTCTGGGAAAAACTTTTGGTTATAGTAATACCAAAGTATGTTTGATGATTGGGTCATGCCAAGTGGTGCTAATTTACTTGTTCCTTCATCGTATACATTGGTATGAACCCAAAATGCGTTATACGGATTCCCATTCATCATTTCAGTTGTAAAATCTGAGTCTTTTAACTCGTATACCTTACCTGGTGCATGATCTTTGAATTTCAGTTTTGGTAACGTGTTATCAATGACAAATAGTTGTAACGGTGAAAGGTATTTCGTTGTACCATCTAAATCAACCGCTCGAATTTGCGCATAATATTGACCGTCTGTTAATTTTCCATGTGGCGTTGTACTAGGTAATGATTTCACTTCATTCGGATCGCCCACATACTGATAATAATCTCCAGTATCAAACCCTGCAAAGATATCTCGATCAAGTAGTTTGGTTGCAGCGTTTGTTGCTTCTTCTCTTGGAGTAGTCGTGCCAAGCATTTGACCATCTTTGTCATAGATAAATATACGAACCGATTTCATTGGGCTATTTAATCTGTATTGCAAATAGGCCAGACCTGGTACAGGCATAAACGGGTGTGCTGGTTTCCAAAGCACTTGGCTAATCGCTGGGTTAGCCATTATGCTATTTCCAATCCCTTTATCAACGACACGAACAGCGAATGGTAAACGATAAGTCTCGCTAGGATTATCATGGTTTACAATATTCACATACCCTTCATATCTACCCGTTTTAGCAGTTGATGGAATACGAATCGTCGCTGTCAAATCAGCAGATGCGCCACCAGCAACCGTAACAGCTTGCGAAGAGGTTGTGATCGCTACCTGATTTGTTTGAGCATCAAGGACACCCGTTTTTGGTTTCGAGTATTCATACGTGATATCGAATGATTTCGATTCAGAACCTTTATTCTTAATCGTAATCGTTTTATTGCCTTCATTTATATCGTTTGTTTTTTTATAGATCGTCCCATAAGGTA
Source organism: Gottfriedia acidiceleris (assembly GCF_004138285.1). Classification (GTDB taxonomy): domain Bacteria; phylum Bacillota; class Bacilli; order Bacillales; family Bacillaceae_G; genus Gottfriedia; species Gottfriedia acidiceleris_A. The sequence continues at coordinate 171,408 of NZ_SCFN01000007.1, forward strand.
GTGATCCTGTTTTATCGTCAATCAGAACATTCTGTGCACTTCCTGCATCGTAATTTAGCGTCTTATTTTGCACTTCAATCGCTACGCCTGAATGAACAGCGTCTTTTACATCGACTAATCCAGCCCCTACTTCGTAGACAGAATAGTCGCCTGATAATGGATCTGCTGTATTTTGTAACGCCTCTTTCACATCAGCAGGCGTGTAATCCGGGTGCGCTTGTAAAATAAGCGCTGCAATACCAGCGACATGTGGCGATGCCATTGATGTACCAGAAATACGAGCATACGCTGTTGAATAATCAATGCCAGGTTCTGGGCTATGAATGTCTTCTGGATACGTTGAATAAACAGACACACCAGGTGCAACAACATCAGGTTTGATATCATAACTTCCTTCAACTGGTCCTCTTGAGCTAAATCCTGCCAGATGCGTTCCCTCTGTCAACATCGAACCGACACTAGTAAAGGTAATTGAAGCAGAAGCTGCAGCAGTCTTTAAGCGCTCTCCATCCGCTTTTGTCAGGCGGAATGACGGGATTAACCCTGAATCTTCCGCTAAGTACGAATCAATTTCCCCATCCACATTGTTGTAAAGAAGGACAGCTACTGCGCCAGCATTTTTTGCATTCTTCACTTTGTCTGCTAAAGCATACGTTCCACGCTGAATTAACGCCACTTTTCCTGTTAAATTGATCGGTTGACCATTTTCATCTTTAAAATCATTAGCCCCACCTAAACCAACAGAAACAACAGGGTATGTTTTGTTTACAAGTGCGTTTAAATCATCATGAAAGCCTTTTCCTAACAGCTTCAAATTATTGAACGTTTCAGACCCAACCGTCGCTGATCCTGTCGGAATGTTCATCGGAAAGTCGCTTGCTCCAACTGTAATAGCAAGTGCCGCTGTTCCTGGGAATCGAACCGTACCTTCTCCTGGACCTGCGTTTCCTGCCGAAATCACACACGTTACACCAGCTATTGTCGCGTTATTAATCGCGATTGATTCTGGTGTTAACGGATCGTTCACTTGTCCACCTAGTGACAAGTTGATCACGTCCATTCCATCCGTTACCGATTTTTCAATCCCTGCAACAATCGCACTCTCTGTTCCGCTACCATAAGGACCTAACACACGATAGTCATATAATTCTACATTAGGAGCAACACCATTCGCCGGAAAAGTAACATTGTTTTTCCCTTGTGCAGCAATCGTTCCTGATACGTGTGTACCGTGATACGTTACATACTCATGACCTTCTACAGTTGGTTCGCCAGCTTTTTTCCAATCGTCAACCGTCGTTTCCATTGGATCCGCATCATTGTCAACAAAGTCCCACCCTTTTACAGTTGTAGGATCAATACTTGCCGGATCGACATTATCAACTTTTCGATACCCTTTATAGGCATCTGTTAAATCAGGGTGATTGTAATCAACTCCTGTATCAATGACACCAACTTTAATGCCTTTTCCATTAATGCCTTCTTTGTGCAAATCTTCAATCCCTGGAAGAGGAATTGAATTCTCTTCAATGGTGTCTGGATAATTATTCTGGTTTACTGAATTTTGTGAAGTTGCGTTTTGTTCGCTAGGGTCAAGCTTGACCACTTTATCTTCATAAATTTGACTAACTAGTCCAGAATCAAGTAATTTCCCGACTAACGTTCCTGGAAGTGTCATCGCCACCCCATTAAACGCGCGCTTATATTCTTGTGTAATCACAATGTCAGGATGGTTCTCAGGTTGAGACGAAACGTCGGTATTAGCTGTATAAGCAAATGTGCTAGTCTCGTTCGACCTTGTCTGTTGGGAACCGATTTGTTGAAGAAACTCTTTAAATAATTTATGACTATCAGACACATCTTGTTTAGCTTCTTTTAACGAAAGCTCATTTCCCTCTACTTGTTGTTGAAGGACAGCAATTTGTGCCGGAGCTTGTTTAAATTCAACAATTACACGAACTGGCGCTGCGTTGTTCACGTTAATGTCTGGATCGATTTTGACCTCATCACTTGTACTGAAATGAGTAAGTGCCTTTGTTTGCTCAGGTGTTACATGCAATCCGCTTGATGGCGTGCTGGTAGCGGTCCCTTGGATTGTATTTTGAATATTGCTTGCAGCCAAAACATTATAAGGCACCAGTGTAGAAAGTAATACTCCACTCATTGTTGCACTTGCAAGTACTTTTCTAACTCTATATTTCCCCAATTCTTTTTCCTCCTTTATGATAAAACTTGGTTCACTTTAAATGTTCAAATCTTATAAATTTTCTTAAGATTTATAAGTCAATTCTACTAAACTCGACATTTTTCTTGTATTGGGGGAATTTCTTACTTATGAACTAAATTTCATAAAAAAAATCCTTAAAATTGTTGAAATTTTGGGAATAATTTCAGTGATTTGAAAGAAAAAACAAAGAATAAATTCTATTTAGTCCTTCAATCAAAGCATTTAATCAGATTTGGGGGAATATGACTAATTTATTACAAATTATTTTATAGTTTTTTATTAAACCAAATATTAACATCATTTTTAATCATTATTTAATAAACCAATAGTTTAAAGTTTTACCTTTAATACCTTTTATTTGATTAGATTCTCGTTTTCTGTGTGGCAGACGATGAACTATTTTCATATCAAAATAAAAAACATGAAATACTTATGTATCTCATGTTCTATCTCACTTTTCTATAATCTTATATATTCTTAATAACAATATAATGAGTTTCCGGCCGTGCACTTAATCTAAGTGGTATAGTCGTAGTACCATATCCATTACTTATTAATTGTGTAATACCATTATACTTATGTGTTTTTCCTTTTTCATAAGGTCCGTATCCGAAAATCCTTATTTGGCCTCCATGAGTATGACCACTTAAAACAAGTGATACTCCATGTTCCCTCTCTAGTAACTTCAAAATTCTTGGATTATGACTAACTAAAAGCTTAAATGCGTTTGGTTTAACATCTTGAAAGGCAAGTTCAAGATCAACCTCTCCAGTTTTCAAATCATCTACCCCAATTAATGTCCATTCTCTTTGCAAATGATTGATCGTAACAGAAGAATTTTTCAAAACAGTTACATTCCATCTATTAAAAATATTCAGTAAATCCTTCTTTTCAATTTCGATATCATTATTTCCCCAAACAAAGTAGACTTTCCCAAGACTACATAGTTTTTGAATATTTTGTTCGACCCTTATAAGAGGCACTCCTTTTTCTAGTAAATCCCCGCCAATTATGACAAGATCAACTTGATTAGACATTCTATTTATAATAGAAGAATTTATTTTTCGTCTATGAATATCTGAAATAAACAATATTCTAATTGGCTTTTCAAGAGGAGCATTTGAAAAAGAAAATTCATGTTTTCTTACTATATTTAAATGAGCCTCTATAAACATATAAACTAACAACAGAAAACCTAGTAATATACAAATGAAAAAATAAATCATATAGCCCTCCATTTCCAGCATTAAAAGAAATACCTACTCGCCTAGCTTTTCTTAAAAAGGACTTTTGCTTCTATTATTTAATGTCCTTAATAATTCTCGCTGGATTACCTCGCACACATTAACCTCACCTTTAAAATCATTTTCCACCTATGTTTTCCGGCTTTCCCTGTCTTTTTCATGTTAAATTATTATAAAAATAAACAAAAAATTGATAGGAGGTACTTCATTGGATTTAACGATTTACTTGTCATTTATTGGTGTGTCTTTATTATTAATTATAGCACCTGGACCAGATAATATTTTTGTTATGGCACAAAGCATTTCATACGGAAAAAAAGAGGGAATTGCAACGGCATGTGGACTTTGCTCAGGAGTTACAATCCATACACTTGCTGCTTCGATTGGATTATCTGCCATCTTATATAAATCAGATGTTGCTTTTTCCATTTTAAAATACTTAGGTGCTTTTTATTTACTGTACTTAGCTTACCAGGCCTTTCGTTCGAGTAATGAAGTAGGCTCATTCACGAAACCAAAAAAACAAACTTTACCAGATTTATATCGTCGAGGATTTTTAATGAATGTACTAAATCCAAAGGTATCTTTATTCTTCCTAGCGTTTTTGCCTCAATTTATAGACAAAAGCGGTATAGCAGTTCCCCTACAGATGATCGTTTTAGGTTTAACTTTTATGGTATTAACTCTCATTGTATTTTCAATTATAGCGATTTTTGCAGGTAGCTTGGGTGAAAAACTGTTACAAAATGAGAAATCATCTAAAATTATCAATCTAGCACAAGGCATTATTTTTACAGGAATTGGATTAAAACTATTCTTTATGGATCGATAAAATTGTGATTTTATAAGTAGTCGTGAACAGAAAAATGAGTACTGTGACTAGTACTCATTTTCTTTTTTGGGGAAGTAACTATTTCAAGGTTTTTATTGTATTTCGTTTTGTTTTAGTCGATTCACTATCTATTGTATCGTTATCTTTCGAAATTAGTAGGTTTCACTCTAATTATTCATGATAAGTGAGCCCTTATTTGCAGTTTTCGTATCTTTATTTGCAGCTCATCAACATATAGCACTCAATATTTTTATAATATTTTCAACTCTCCAGCTTTAATCATATTTGCTTGTTTTAAGAATAAGTACACGATATACGAAACGATTCCAGGTACTAATACGTATGTAACAATCATTGGAATCATAACTGTACTTCCGTAAGTAGCTAATAAATTCATTGGGGCAACTAATGCGCATAACCCTAAGCCTGCGATTTCTTTTGGTGCTTCAATATGAAATAAGAAAGCTGATACTGGTCCTGCCACAGCACTTGCAACTATGGTTGGTATAAGTATCCTAATATTCCTAGTTACATTTGGTAGCTGTAATTTTGGCGTGATAATTAATAAACCAAGAATACTTCCTGGATCATTCTCTCGTGCAGAGATCACAGCTAAACCTACAAATTGCGCTGCACATCCCGCTAATGCAGCTCCGCCAGCTATTCCATCTAAATTCAATGCGATCGCTAATGCAGCTGAGGAAGCAGGTGAAACAATTAATATTCCCCACACCACTGCTAATACAATCGAAGCAATAATTGGCGAACCTTCTGTTGAACCTTTAATAAAATTCCCAACCGCTATTAAGATCGGAGAAATCCATTTTGATAAATATAATCCAACTAAACCTGAAATTAAGATTGCAAATAAAGGCACAACCATTAAATCTAGTTTCGTTTTACCTTGAACTGCTTTTCCAATCAGAATTGCAACTAATGCTGATAATAATGCTCCTACTGGTTCACCCATTTTAATGGTCATTGCCGTATCTACCATCAATAATGCCCCGGAACCGATTAATGCAGCTGCCATTGCAGAAAAAATGATTAACGTACTTGATTCTAATAAAACGGCTATACCTGCGCCAATAGCTGGTGCCATTAATAACTTAGTTGAAAATCCAATCGTCATTAAAGATTCAAAATGAAAAATTTTTCCAATACTCTCAAGTAAAGAACCGATACCGATCATTACAAAAACAGCATGTGCTATACCTTCTGATGCTCTAAATACCCTACTTTTTTCTTGCTTACTCATATAATACCTACCTTTTTTTAGTAACTACTTCTAGTATTTGCATAATGAATAGAAAATTATTATAAATAGAAGCACAAAAAAGCGTCCAAAGAAATTGGACGCTTTCAATTAGAAAATTATACCATATTAGTTGTGATGCTTAAACACTCTTCCGCTTTCATTATTTGTTTCCAAACTTCATTAGTAGAAGTTCCACCTTCACTAATTCTTGCTTCCATAACCGTTTTTGGATTTAATGTATGATAAATATCTTCTTCAAACACTTCATTAATCATCTTAAATTCCTCAAGATTTAATTCCCCAAGAAATTTATGTTTCTCTATAGCATATAGAACCGTTTTTCCAACGATTTCATGAGCTTGGCGGAATGGAATATTTTTTCGAACTAAGTAATCAGCAAGGTCAGTAGCGTTTGAATAATCATTTTTAACAGCTTCATACATGCGAGTTTCGTTTACTTTCATTGTATCGATAATTCCCGAAAGTAATTGCAGTGCTCCTACAACAGTATAAACAGTATCAAACATACCTTCTTTATCTTCTTGCATGTCCTTGTTATATGCTAAAGGTAGTCCTTTTAAAACTGTTAATAACCCGATTAAGCTACCATAAACTCTCCCTGTTTTACCACGAAGTAATTCTGGAACATCTGGATTTTTTTTCTGTGGCATAATACTAGAGCCGGTACAAAAAGCATCGTCTAATTCAATAAACTGAAATTCTTGGCTAGACCAAATGACAAATTCCTCTGATAGTCTAGAAATATGTGTCATAAGTAATGACGAATCAGAAAGGAACTCTACGATAAAATCACGATCGCTTACTGCATCTAAACTATTATGATAAATGTCACTAAAACCAAGTAATTCAGCAGTTCGATGACGGTTAATTGGAAATGTAGTTCCAGCTAATGCACCTGCACCTAATGGTGAAATATCTACTCGTTTTATACTATCTTTGAAACGGCTCTTGTCACGCTCAAGCATCCAAAAATACGCAAGTAAATGATGTGCAAATGAAACAGGCTGTGCTCTTTGTAAGTGCGTATACCCAGGCATAATTGTATTTACATGCTTTTTTGCTTGCGTAACGATTTTATTTTGAACTTCTTCAATTAAATGAATAATGGAGGACGTATTATTTTTTAAAAAAAGGTGCATATCCGTTGCTACTTGATCATTTCGACTGCGCCCTGTATGTAGTTTTCCACCTACAGGACCGATTTCTTCAATTAACAAGCTTTCGATATTCATATGAATATCTTCATTTTCAATACTAAATTGAACTTCATTTTTCTCAACTTTTTTTAATATATTATTTAAACCTTCTATTATTAGTTCAGCTTCATTGATTTCAATTATGCCACATTCTCCAAGCATGGTTGCATGTGCGATACTACCAGCTATATCTTCTTTAGCCATTATTTGATCAAATTCAATTGATGCCGTAAATTCTTCTACTAATTGGTTTGTCTCCTTCGTAAAACGTCCGCCCCAAAGTTTTGACATAACTGCCTCCTTAATCCACCCTATATTTTATTTACTTAAAACTGTATTTTTCTGTGTAACTTCGCTATATACCTTTGTTGGTAATCCCCATAGTTTAATAAAGCCTACCGCTGCATTATGATCAAATAAATCACCCTTTGAATAGGTTGCAAGCTCTTCATTATATAGACTAGTTTCCGATTTTCTACCTACTACTGTATGAGTGCCTTTAAATAATTTCACACGAACAATACCACTCACTGTTTCTTGTGTTGTATTGACAAACGCATCTAAAGCACCCATTAAAGGTGAATACCACAATCCATCGTAAAGCATTTTTGAAAATTGTTGTTCAATACTTACTTTAAAATTTGTCACCTCACGAGGTAATGTAAGGAACTCTAATTCTTTATGAGCATTGATTAAGATTAGCGCTGCTGGATTTTCATATACTTCACGCGACTTTATGCCTACTAATCTATTTTCAATATGGTCGATTCTTCCAACACCGTGCTTTCCACCAAGAACATTTAATTGTTCAATTAGTTGAACTAGGTCAATAGGTTGACCGTTTAAGCTAACAGGTACACCTTTTGAAAATTCAATTTCAATATATTCAGGAACATCCGGAGTATTTTCAATGGCATTCGTCCAATCAAAAGCTTCTTCCGGTGCTTCATTCCATGGATTCTCTAATACACCTGCTTCACAAGCTCTTCCCCAAATATTTGCATCAATTGAAAATGGATTATCTAGATCGACCGGAATTGGAACACCATTTTCATGAGCGTACTGTATTTCCTCATCACGAGTCATACCCCATTCACGAACAGGCGCCACTACTTTAAGATTCGGATTCAAGGCCATTACTGAAACTTCGAAACGAACTTGATCATTTCCTTTTCCAGTACAACCATGTGCTACTGCAACTGCACCTTCTTGCTTTGCTACATCGACTAATAGTTTTGCGATTAAAGGTCTTGATAGAGCAGATGATAGTGGATACTTTCCTTCATATAATGCATTCGCTTTTAGAGCCGGGACAATATATTCATTTGCAAATAAGTCCTTTACATTGATCATATATGACTTAATTGCTCCTAAATTTAACGCCTTTTGACGAACAGCTTCAACATCTTTCCCTTCACCTAGATCAAGACAAAGTGCAATCACATCGTAGTTATATTTCTCCTGTAACCATTTAATACAAACTGATGTATCTAAACCACCTGAATATGCTAAAACAATTTTTTCATTTCCCATGTTATTACCCCCGATTAGATTATTAAAAAATATAATAGATTTTTAGAATTATAGATTACCCATTAATGCAACTAAGATTGCTTTTTGAGCGTGAAGTCGATTTTCAGCTTCATCAAATACCACCGAATGCTTACCATCAATTACTGAAGCTGTTACTTCTTCCCCTCTATGTGCAGGTAAGCAGTGCATAAATAAATAATCTTCTTTTGCGTTTTCTAATAAGTGATCATTTACTTGATACGGGCTAAAATCTTTTAAGCGAATATCAGTCTCTTCCTCTTGCCCCATACTGGTCCAAACATCCGTTATCACAACATCAGCTCTACTTACACCATCTACAGGATTATTAACTACTTCAATAACACTTCCAGTTGTTTTTGCAACATGCTTCATCGATTGAAGTACAACTTTATTAGGTTCATACCCAACGGGACATGCAATCGTTAAATAAACACCCAGCTTAGCTGCACCTTCAATTAAAGAATGACAGATGTTATTATTTCCATCTCCAACATAAGCAATCTTCAAACCTTTTAATCTACCTTTATGCTCAAGAATTGTTAAGAAATCAGCCATAATTTGAGCAGGATGGTGCAGATTTGTTAAACCATTAATAACTGGAATTGACGAGTGCTCAGCAAACTCGGTCAACATCTCATGAGTATTTGCTCGAATCATGACTCCATCTACATAACGAGAAAATACTTTCGATGTATCATGAACAGTTTCTCCTCGACCAAGTTGTAAATCTTTACTGCTCATAAAGATTGCATGGCCACCTAATTGCATCATGGCAATTTCAAATGAAAGTCTCGTTCTAGTAGAATTCTTTTCAAAAATCATCCCTAGTACTTTGCCCTTTAAATAAGGATGTGCCTCTCCTGCCTTTTGCATATTTTTCATCTCTAATGATTTTTCAAGTAAGAATAATAATTCACTTGATGAAAACTCACTTATAGAAAGAAAATTTTTCCCTTTAAAATCCGACCATTTTACAGAGCTAAAATTTCCTTTTGTAACATTCCCTTTTGTCTTTTGAATATAACCATTTTTCTTTACATGGTTTTCTTTCAATACTTTACTCATAAATCCATCCCCTTTTTTTAGAAGCTCAGATTCTTATATAATGAATGATTATACACAAATATAAATAATTATACAATCGGTTTTTTAGTTTTTTTTGGTAATTTTTTATAAATAATTTTAACGTGTCATTAAAACCCTTACAAACACTTACTTCACAAAAGAAAACAAGAAAATAAATACGGATAAAATAAAAAAAGATGAATTAACCAATCATATTTAATGATTGATTAATCCACCTTTTTTAATATTTATTCATTTACCAAGAAATGACTTTAACATCCAAAGCATCTTTTCAATTTCAGCAATCTTACCTAGAAATAAGTCAGCTGTTTCTTGATCATTACTTTCTTCTGCAATTGAGATTACATCACGCGATTCTTGTACAACTTTTTCATAATCTTTAATCAGATCAGATACCATTTCTTCTGCAGAAAACGTATGATTACCTTCTTTAATCGTAGCCGTTTCTAAGTATTCACGAAGTGTTGCAATTGGTTTTGCACCAATTGTTAAAATTCGTTCTCCTAAATCGTCTACCATTAATTTTGCATCATCATAATACAATTCAAATTTTTCATGTAGAGTAAAGAAATTCGGTCCTTTTACATACCAATGATAGTTATGTAATTTTACATATAATACATTCCAATTCGCAAGTTGTTGATTTAATAGACTTTCTAAATTTGCCAACTTCATTCACACTCCAATTTCTTTGTTAACATACAAAGAAATTTTTCCCAAAAAGTGTGCAGTCTATTCTATTTTTCCCATGAATGTTCAATTGTAGTTCGAAATAGTTCGTTTAAGTTCCGGGTATTCACCTTGTTTGACTCAGTAATCCCCTTAACATACTCTTCAAAAAACTGAATTTTATTTTCAATAAAATCATTTAATACTTTTTTTCTAGGCTCTAGATCTAATTCTTCACCTTGTTTTTTTCGGATTAATAACTTGTCTACTTTTTCTAAAAATTCCTGTTCTAACCCTTCCATCTCTAAAAGTTCATCAAACAAAATTGGAGGAATTTCATTATATTTTTGGATCCATATACAAGCTAAAATTGGTCTTAATACATAAAAATACTTTTTAATTTTAACTACTTCCCCTTGCAAATAATCACGGTAATTACCTTTTGCCATATGGAGATAATGGTATATACACGCCTTTTTAGAAAGAATTTCATTACCAATTTTTCTTAATTCTACTGAAATCGTTAAATCATCATGATAAACAATTGGAGATCTTAACCATTCTAATAAGGCCGGGTTTGATTTTGCAAAAAGATTAAGTGCCTTTTTTAAGTCCCACCCACTAAAGTCGAGTAAATCATTGATTGGATATTCAATTACGTCACGTTTTTGGTCAATGCTTAAATACCAATCTTTGCGATGAACATAGACAAAACGTACATCATAATCACTGTCTTTAGATGGAAATCCCCACGCTCTACTACCGGACTCAACTGCAAATAGTATTTTTACGTCATGTTCGGATTCTATTTGTTTTAGTTTTTCTATAATGATTTCCTGCATATTTATCTCCCTTACAATTAGTGATTACGTGCTATAGTATAATTATTATAATCGATTGGATGTGGCTTAAGTGGAAAACTTTATTTATGTTTTAAAACCAGTTCGATCAACTTTTTTACATGATTCAACGGAAGATGAACGAAATATAGTATCAGAGCATTTTCATTATCTACAGAACTTAAATAAAGAAAAGACGGTATCTTTAGCAGGAAGAACCGAACAAGCTGAATTTGGTATTGTCATCTTAAAAACAGAAAGCCTACATGATGCAAAAGAAATCATGCAAAATGACCCGGCTGTTAAAAAGAATGTAATGTCTGCTGAATTATATCCTTTTTTAATTGCATTAAATTAAATACTAAAAGTGCATCGAAATTGACTAATCCAAGCCACTCTCGATGCACTTTTTATCATTAATTACTTAAAATTAAAAAATATATTTTCTAATTCTTTTAACGTAATAGCTTTCTTAGCTACTTCAGACTTTTCTTGATAGAAACTTATATTACTAAAACGATGTAGTAATAAATAGGTCATTAATTCTTTTTGTAAGCCCTCGTTTAATTCGTTATTCGTATAGCCATAGCTCTCTAGAAAAATTTTATTTAGTCCTTCAAATGGATAAAAAATAAACGCTATTGGCCCAAGTAAATCATATTTTGAGTTTCCTACAAAGCAATCAGCAAAATCAATTAAACCAGTAAACCTCCACATGTCATCAACTTTATTCATGATTAAATTAAATGGTGTGTATTCTCCGGTTAATAACACGATCTGTTCTTTTCCTTGCAATGTTTTATCTTCTACATAGCTTGTTAATTGGTTAAATAATTTCTCATTCATTCCGTTGTTTTTATGATGGTTTTCTACTTGCTCTAATTGATTCGTAATAAATTGCTTCCAATGATCAATATCATCTTGTTTTGTTGAGATCGTTGCGTCATGGATTTCTCTTATTATTTTTCCCAAATCAAACGCAATTTGCTTTTTCTCCTCAAACGACAGTTCATCAAAAACATCAATTAAAAGAGTCCCTTTTAGTTCACTCATTATTAAATAGCTCCAACCTTCAAATTGACCAGTTGAAATTAATTTAGGAACATCTACAGATAGAGTTCGACCGTTTAAAAACTCAAGAACCTGCTTCTCCTTTATGAACTCGTCATTCACATAAGAAGGATATAATTTAATTACAATTTCACCATCTATACTAAAAACAATATTTCCACCATACGAAAATCGAGTAAGCTTTTCATAATCGACCTTTTCAAACTCACAAATTTTACGAATCTTTCCTTCCCAAAAACAATTTTTCTCCCGCATTATTTTATATTTATCTTTTGTTATTTTATAAAGATAGGTCATTCATTCTACCTCAATTATTAAATTATTTTTAAAAAATTTCCTTCTACGCAGAAAGATTTTGATTTAATACCGCTCTTCTTTTAATATTAAGTACAAATAAAGTTGCAACTAAACAAAAAATTCCTGCTGCAATAAAGATTGATTGGTAGGCATTTAACCAAGAATAAACTAAACCTCCACCATATGCTGCAGCTCCAGCACCTAATTGATGGGCAGTATAAATCCATCCATAGATTACCCCTACCTTCTCTTTACCAAAATGATCCGTCGCTAGTTTAATAGTTGGAGGAACTGTAGCAATCCAATCCATCCCATAGAAAATGGCAAAAGCACTTAAATAAATGATTGAATTAGTAGATAAAGCAAAAGGAAGAATAAGTAATGATAATCCTCTTAAACCATAATACCAAAATAATAACCAGCGATTATCAAAGCGATCGGAAATATATCCGGATAAAGTCGTTCCAATAATATTAAATATTCCCATGAACGCTAAAATACTAGCAGCCGTGACCTCTTTATATCCATAATCGATACAAAGTGAGATAAAATGAGTACCGATCAAACCACTAGTTGAAAAGCCACAAACGAAGAAACTTCCCGCTAATAACCAAAAAACTTTCGATTTAGCACCTAATTTTAACCCATCAAAAGCTGCCTTCACTGGATTAACATTGTTCGCTTGCTTCTTATTACTTTTTTCAGCCCCTAAAGGTAAAACCCCAACATCTGCTGGATCATTCTTCATAAAAATCCAAAGTAAAACATAAATCAAAACACCAAAAGAAAATATGGTTAAAACAGCATTTCTCCATGAATAATTTTCAACAATATATGCCATAAGCGGCAGGAAAACAAGTTGACCGGCTGCTGAACTAGAGGTTAAAAGACCTAACGCTAAACCACGCTTTTTTTCAAACCAGGTAGTTGCAACATACGCATTTAACACCGTCAAAAATGCCCCTGCACTTAATCCAATAATGATTCCCCAAATGATAAATAAATGCCAAATTTGCGACATAATTGTTGTTAGTAAAATAGCCATTAATAAGGTTCCCATACCTACTAGCAATACTTTTCTAACACTAAACTTTTGATATAAGCCAGCAATAAATGGACCAGAGAATCCAACAAGAGTTATACAAATCGCAAACGCACCAGAAATTGATGCTCTACTCCAACCGAATTCCTTTTCGAAAGGAATCATCATCACTCCAGACATCGTATTTGTTACAGCAGCAATAATGACGGCTAAGAAAGTAACGATTAAAATAATCCAAGCATAATGTATTTTTCCACTCTTCAATCAAACTCCTCCTTCATTATTAGACCATTATCTTTCTCTCATTTAATAAAATTTTTTTCAGTTGATCTACACTATTAATAATTGCATTCGCCCCTGCATCAGTTAATTCTAATTCACTTCCATAACCGTAAGTTACTCCAATCGAGTCAATATTAGCGATTTTTGCACCAATTATATCGTGAAATCGATCCCCAACCATTACCGAGTCTTCCTTAGAAAGATCATTATTCTTTTCAAAAATATACTCAATTATCTCGCCTTTATCGATTCTTGTGCCGTCTAGTTCACTTCCAACAATTTGAATAAAGAACTCATCGAGTTGGAAATGGCTCAATATTTTCCTTGCGAAACTAGTTGGTTTCGAAGTTGCTACATATAATCTTTTTTTCTCTTTTTGCAAATCGCTTAGAAGTTCACGTATCCCATCATATACATTATTTTCAATAATACCATTCATTGAAAAGTATTCGCGAAAAAAACGAACTGCATTTAATAATTCTTTTTCATTAAATTGACAAATTTCAGAAAAAGATCGCTGAATAGGAGGTCCTATAAATTTTAAGAGCTCTGATTCTAATGGAATAGGTTGATTCATTTTCTGCAATGCATACTTTACCGAGTTCAAAATCCCTACCTTTGGATCGGTCAGTGTACCATCTAAATCAAACAAGATTGTATTATAAGTCATTATTTTCTTCCTCCATCATTAATACTCCACAAAAAAGCGTTAGCATTTATAGCTAACGCAAATTGATTCATTTAAATTTTCCATTCCTTTTTCAACATACTGTAAACAGCTATATCATAATACTTTTCTCTAATTTGCTGTGCTTCTCTTTGGACACCTTCTTGTTTAAAATTTAAACGTTCAGGAATTGCCCTACTCTTCCCATTTTCAACAGCTGCTCTAATCACAACTCGATTAAGATTAAGCTCATCATAACAATACGAAACTAAACCTTTTACAGCACGGGTCATTATTCCTTTACCTTGCATATGTTCACTTAACCAATAACCTAATTCAGTTGTTTGATTCGACCAGTCTATATAATGTAATCCCAACATACCTACTAGTTCATTTTTATAAAAAATTCCCGCTTCAAAGCCATTATTATCTGCAAATTTTTGTAGCCACATAGGTATAATCGATTTTTGATAGTCCTCGATCAATGGAATATTTTCAGCCCATACTAACCATTCTTTTAAGGAGTTTTGATTTTCCTTTAGCGCCTCTACTAATGTTGCTGCATATTTTTGTGTTAATAAATTGATTGATAAATCCTCACTTATTTGAACCTTAAACATGTCCATCCTCCTTTTTTACAAAGACATTATTCCTAAATAGCTAATTACATTTCTTCAGATTTAGGAGAAGTATTGTAACAAAATCTAATTTCTGCTTTTATATTAATCTACTATATTTCTCTATAAACGGATCTAAATCCTCTGACTTTCAAAAAGAAATTTAGCTTCAATAAAGTTTTGATCCCTACAATACTATTCCATTGTTCACCAGACGTAAAATCTACATTTTATTAGGTGTTTTGTTTATTATATTTATGTAACAACTTTCACAATCACTTGCATAAATCACTAGTTACATAGTATATTTTTTCACAAGGAATATTAAAAATCTCTAATTATTTCTTAAAAAAATAAAAATCAAACCTGAGGTAAGTTCATGCAAAACTGGATTATTGAAACGATGGATACATTTGGCTATTTAGGTATTTTTTTATTAATCGCATTAGAAAACATATTTCCCCCAATTCCTTCCGAAGTAATTTTAACGTTTGGTGGGTTCATGACTACAGAATCTTCACTATCTAAAATAGGTGTTATTTTCTTTTCAACTTTAGGATCAGTAATGGGAGCAATCATACTTTTTTGGATTGGTACTTTACTAGATATAAAAACGTTAGAAAAAATCGTAGACCGTTGGGGGCATTTTTTACGTTTAACTAAAAAGGATGTCCATAAAGCAGACGAATGGTTTTCAAAATACGGTGTTTGGACAGTCTTTTTCTGTAGACTAATTCCATTAATACGTAGTTTAATTTCTATACCAGCTGGAATGGCTCGAATGAATTTTTGGATCTTTTTGTTATTTACAACTTTAGGCTCATTAATATGGAATACAATTTTAGTTTTAGTTGGTGCATCAGTCGGTGCATCCTGGGAAAAGATTGTTGAGTATATGGATGTGTATTCAAGTATTATTTATGGAATTTTAGCGATTGGATTGGTCGTTATTATCTGCCTTTTTATCAAAAAAAGAAAACGCTCTGCTTAAATAAGAAGAAAAAACTCAGACTAATTTCGTTTAGTCTGAGTTTTTAGCTTTATTTATGTCTTAGTACTCTCATCGAATTCAATACAGCTAATACAGTAACTCCAACATCTGAAATGACTGCTTCCCACATTGTAGCTATTCCGATCACACCTAGTAATAGGAAAAATCCTTTTACTGCTAAAGCAAAAAAGATGTTTTGCCATACAATTTGTCTTGTACGTTTAGCTATTTTAATTGCATCTACGATTTTTGAAGGTTCATCCGACATTAATACAACATCAGCAGCCTCGATCGCTGCATCGGAACCAATGCCGCCCATTGCAATTCCTATATCTGCTCGAGCTAAAACTGGTGCATCATTAATACCGTCCCCAACAAATGCAATTTTTTCTTTCGATGATTTTATTTTTTCTATCAATTCAAGCTTTTCTACTTTCTGATCTGGAAGAAGCTCTGAATAAATATAATCTATTGCCAATTCTTTACCTATACTTTTCGCAACTGAGTTAGAATCACCAGTTAACATGACGGTCTTTTTAATTCCAACTTTTTTAAGCTCAATTATTGCTTTTTTCGCGTCATCTTTAAGTTGATCAGCAATGACAATTGATCCTATAAAATGCTTATTTTTTGCTAAATAAACTGTTGTGCCTACTTCTCTCGTTGGTTCATATAATATTGAATGACTTTCCATTAGTCTTGAATTCCCTACTAATAGTGCGTCTCCATTAATCGTAACGCTAATTCCATGTCCCGCAATTTCAAAATAGTTAGATAGCTTTGCTTCAACAATATCTTTACCATACTTTTGACGAATTGATAATGCGATTGGATGAGTAGAATAAAACTCACCATAAGCAGCTAATTCCAGTAACTCCTCTTTCGAATGACCACGTGTAGGTATAATTGAGCTTACTTGGAATTGCCCTTTCGTTAACGTTCCAGTTTTATCAAACACAATATATTTCAAATCATTTAATGCTTCTAAATAATTACTTCCTTTTACTAATACTCCCGATTTTGAAGCTGCTCCGATTCCTCCAAAAAATCCTAAAGGAATTGAAACAACTAGAGCACATGGACATGAAATAACTAGGAAAATTAATGCTCGATATACCCAATCATATAATGTTTCACCAGGAATAATAATTGGTGGGATGATTGCAATAATAGCTGCTGTAATAACAATGATCGGTGTATAAATCTTCGCAAATTTAGTGATAAAATTTTCAGTAGGTGCCTTTTTATTTGTTGCATTTTGAACAAGTTCTAATATTTTTGATACTGTCGATTCATTAAATTCCTTCGTGACTTCAATTTCAAGTAAACCTTGAACATTTATAAATCCACTTAATACTTCATCACCTTCAAATATTTCTCTTGGTAATGACTCACCAGTTAATGCAGATGTATCAACACTTGAAAATCCACTTTTTACAATACCATCTAACGGAACCCTTTCCCCAGGTTTAACGATGATCATATCACCAATTTGAATCTTTTCAGGAGATACTTGTTCAGTTTTGTCACCATTTTTTAAATTAGCATAATCAGGACGTATATCCATTAATTTCGAAATCGAATTCCGTGATCGATTTACTGCAATACTTTGGAACAATTCACCTAGCTGATAAAATAGCATTACCGCAACAGCTTCGGGGTACTCTCCAATAATAAATGCACCAATTGTAGCTACTCCCATTAAAAAATTCTCATCAAATACTTGCCCTCTAAAAATATTTCGAATAGCTTTTAAAACAACGTCAGCACCTGCTATTAAATAGGCAGCTATAAAAATAATCAATTGATAGAGCATTGGTACATTAAGTAATTGAGCTAAAATTAATAAAGCAGTACCGACCCCTAATTTAACAATAAGTTTTTTTGTTTCAACATTCATTTTCTGTTGCTTCTCTTGCCCAAGTTTTGAATCCATTTTTGGAACAGGATTAATATGCGGTTCTAATACACGAATCTTATCTTTAGCGCTCTCAATAACTGATTCTTTTTGTTCCTCACTCGTCGTAATTGTCATCGTTAATGTTGCAAAATTAACTGAACATGCATCAACGCCTTCAAGTGTGGAAACTCCTTTTTCAATCTTCATTGCACAATTAGCGCAATCAAGCCCTTCTAATTTTAATTCACTATTTACTTGTCTTTGCCCCCTACTCAACAAACTCAACTCCTCTCTCAAAAAACACCTATATTAATCCTCTAAAATATGCTCTAGTGCTTGATTGAAAATTTGCGTAACATGATCATCTTCTAACGAATAATAAACTACTTTACCTTCTTTACGATTTTTTACTAAATGCGCTTGTTTTAATACACGTAACTGATGAGATATAGATGATTGAGTCATTTCTAATAAATAAGCTAGGTCACATACACACATCTCAGATTGACTCAATGCATGTAATATTCTCGTTCTCGTCTTATCTCCAAGAACTTTAAAAAGTTCTGCTACTCCTGTCAGTGTTTCAATATTTAACATACTTTCTTTTACTGAAAGAATTATATCCTCATGCATAACCGTTTGTTGACAAGCTTCTTCACAAACTTCGTCAACTTTCTTCTTTTCTTCAATCATAAACTGTCCTCCTATGAATACATGAACAATCATTCATATGTTTTCTATACTTATATTATATGAGTGATTGTTCATATGTGTCAAAATATTATTTGTAAAATTTAAAGGAATATTACATATGATAAAGAAATGATTAGTAATGCATACAAAAGGAGAAAATTTAATGACTCTAATCGGATATCTTTTTTGGGGAATTTGCTTAGTAGCCGTAATATTTACCTTCTTAATCGAAAAAAAATTAGGAACAACTCCTCCTTATAAAACAGAGCATCAAGCATTATTTGAAGAAATTACAAAGATTGATCGAGCTTTAGTGCAGGAATAAACATTAGAAATAAAAAAGTCAGACAGTTACAAGAATTCCTTAGTAACTGTCTGACTTTTATTTCCTATACCACATATTTAACCCTGTTCAGAGGGAATTGGTGTATTTGTAGGCTTGGCATAACCATCTTTGTATTTATTATCAATGTATTTTCGAATTTCTAGAGGCGTTTTTCCCTCTTGCTGTAATTTCGCTGATTCAACTGCAATCTCCATACAGTTCACGCATGAAGTTGCATGGCTATCCCACACGATTGAACCATCTTCTTTTACTTCATGAATAAAGCAATCTAAATTACTTTTATGACCTACACTTTCACCGCAACCACAATAACATGGAATATTTTTAAGTAAGTTAGCATGTTGTGCGGCCACCATATAAATTTGTTGAATCTGTTGTTCTTTATCGCCTAAAAACTTAGGCAAAGTTTCTTTATTGATTGTTTGCTCTCTTATATCACTTGTTTGAATATGTTCAGCATGATTTTCGTGGTTCTTTGTTGTCTTCGTTTCAGCTTGTTGATTACTGCATCCTGTTAACAAAATGGAAATCGTTAAAGCTGAAAGTACATTATGAATTATTTTTCGTTTCATCCTTTTCCTCCAATAAAAGTACGTTAATCATATTTTAATAATTATTGGAGTGGAAAACAAATGCTTTAGCATCAACTATGAATAAATAACTGAATTGATCAATATTTGCAATAAACTTGTAAATAAAAAGAAAAATCTTATCAAAAAACCAGTCCATGCAAAACGTCTATATTTTTCCCATCGTTCCTGATTATCATTACGTTTACAGATCCACATTAAAATCCAAAATCCAAGTGGTAAAATTGGTATTTCAATTCGGTATTGATCAAAATTCAAATTAATACTAAAGACAAATAAACCGATAAGCATTGCAATAATAGCCTTCCATACTTCTGGCTTGAAATCATTTGTTCGATAGATCCAAAATAGTAAAAAGCCAAGAGTAATATAATTTACTAGCGTAATAATGATGGTAGAAACTAAGTGATATTCATCAAAATGGATATTAACGTCCATTAGATTCTCCTTTTAGTTAATTTGATGATTTCTAATAATTATGACGGTCTTTACGATAATATTTAGTTAATTCACCATTTTCATCATCATTTGCTTCTAAAATTAAATTAAATCCTTTTTTCTCAAGGATTTTTACTGAATAAATATTTTTTGCTTCAACAGTAGCTACTATAAAATTTAACTTTCTAATTCCAAAACAATAATCTTCTATTAAACTAGCAATTTCAGAGCCGTAACCATTTCCCCATTCTTCTTCAGCTAATCGATAGCCTATTTCAAACTCATCTGCTTCATTTTTTATGACCGCGCATGTTCCAACCAATTGACTAGTCTCATTTTTACAAAATGCCATCACTTCAAAATCAGTATTTTTCTCCATATACATTTGAAGAATCTTAATTAATTCATTTTTAGTTTCTTCTATTGTTTTGGGACGATTCGTTATGTATCTCATTACATTCGAATTAGATTGTAGTTTGTGTAAATGATCTAGGTCATCCATTTTAAGCTTTCTTAAATATAGTCTATTTGATTTTATAATCATGGTTATCTCCTGTTACTTTCAAATAAAAAAGTCACCAAAAAATAGGTGACCTATCAAATTAACAAATACATGTTTTTTTCTTAATTCCAAGCTTTCCTTTCGCTTCAACCTTTTCAATATAATCAGTCGCTAGAGGTACCTTACAAGCCGTATCTCCTACGTCCACATGGACTTTTCCAATCTTTTGACCAACCATCATTGCTTCAACTGTAAGACTTGGTACAAAACTTCCAACTGCAATTACAAACCCATTCATCGTATAACGAACTCTATTTTTTGAAGTATGTATATTATTTTCAATATAATTAAGTAATTTACGAACTTCTTCTTTATCAATCTCTTCATCTGGTGCAATTGATAAATAATGACTATAAGTACTCCATCCACAATTTTCAATTAATTCATTATCTGACTTCAACCATTCTCTAGCTAATTCGATTGCATACTGGCTTTCTGCTGCAACAGCACCTACAATACTTTCAGCAATCATATACCAATGAGCTTCTTTCGCCCAATTTTGAAGCTGTTCTTTTGTCATTAATTTTGGATTAATTGATAAACCCGCTAAATACATCGCATCTGAATTTCCTGTATGGAAAAGTGATAATGCTAATTCCTGATCCTTTTTAACGTATTTAACAAGCTTTTTCATATCGCCAATTTTAACTCCAAAGAATGGTTCCTTGGCACCATGTCGCAAAAAAGTTTTTTTCGTTTGCTCAGTGCCCATTTCCTCTAATGATTTCATAACTTCTTCTAATGTCATCATCTTCTCCCCCTTAATAAATGTTTGTTCCGTAACATCGTTGTCTAAAATGTATCCTATCATACATATCAAGGAAGGAAAGTATACAATGAACTATTTTTTTCTATTCATCATACTATTCAGTTTTACACTCTCAGCCTGTTCAAATAGTAAGATCGTGCATGAGATTCATCTAAATAAATCAGCAGTTGCAACTGCAAGAAATGAAGACTGGTCTTACACAGGAAAAACCGGACCTAATTATTGGAGTTCAATCAATAAAGAATATGCACTATGTTCCAATGGTAAACAACAATCTCCAGTTAATATAGATCAAACTATTAAAAAATCACTACCTTTAGGAATAAACTATCATAATGATCTTTTTAAAATAGAAAGGTCGCAGTACACCGTAGAATTCGTTCCGGTTCATCACTCCAACTCAATTAATTTAAATGGAACAAACTATACATTACAACAATTTCATTTCCATACTCCAAGTGAGCATACAATAAATGGGAAACAAAGTGATTTAGAAATTCATTTTATAAATGAAAATAAAAATAAATCTATTATTACCATCGGGGTACTTGTTGATCGTGGTAGATTGAATAAAGAATTCCAAAAAATAATTAATACAAATTCATTGGAAGAAGACCAGGAGGGAAAAGTTGTAAAAATAAATTTACAATCGTTTATTCCGTATACAAGTAAAAAAGTTTCGTACAATGGCTCTTTTTCAACTCCTCCTTGTACTGAAGGAATTAAATGGATAGTCTTTAACAAACCTATACAATTTTCCGAAGAACAAATCCATTCTTATCAAAATTATTTCGATCCAAATAGCCGTCCCGTTCAGCCATTAAATGGTAGAGATTTATTTGAATCTTGGTAAACATAACCGGTTCATAATATCTATAATTGCTGGATGTTGAAAATAATTATTTATAACATCCTGTAGTGGAATTCAACATGACAATTCTTATTTAGTTACCATCTTCTTTTTCAACAACAAAAAAAAGTTATCCTACTTAAAGGATAACTTTTTTCAGAGTGTTGAAATATATTGTAGTCAATATTGAAAAATACAATATTAAATGAATTTATATGAAAAAATAGTCTATTTATTATTGTTTAATCTGTGATCTTGGTTGATAGATAAATGTTTTAACTAACTTGCAAAAATTAAAATATCTTCTTTTTTTGACAATCAATATTTTGTAAAGATGTGTAAGCCGTCATCATAAGTTATAGTTTGAATAAAAAAGGGTAATTAATTCTTCGATTGACTAGTCTTGATTAATTTATTATTTTTGGATGATTTTTTTAATGTTCGATATTAAATAACCTACAGACTGTTTAATAAAGATCAAGATACTTTACTCTAAGTAAAGGCTATTTGATTAGGTAATTATTATATACTTTTTTTGATGAATAAGTTGATTGGAACGGAAGGATGCTCGACTCCTATGGGAGTAGCGGGAAGGCTGAGACCCCGCAGGCGGCGCCGAGGAGGCTCAGGTCTCGCCCCATGGAAAGCGAGCATACTGTAGTGGAAATCAACCACATCCTTCTCCTTTACGAAAATTTGGTAATTAATTGACAAGATTGTTTTTCAACAGCATGAAAAAAGTTATCCTACTTAAAGGATAACTTTTTTGTTTAAATCGTTATTCAGCAGTTTTTTCATCTCGATGAACTACTTCTAATTTTCCTGTATGTGGGTCAATTACTAAACCATGAATTTCAACCTCTTTTGGAACAAGTGGATGGTTTTTAATAATTGAAACACTGTGGTTAACACTGTCGTATACATTCGTAAAACCAGTTAACCATTTATCTAAATCTAGACCTGAAAAACCTAAAATCTCCAAGTTTTCTTCTTTAATTCCTCGTTCAACCATTTTTTCTTTCATTCGTGCTGGATTCGTATTACCCATTCCACACTCATGATGACCGATTACTAATACTTCTTTCGCACCTAGCTCATAGATTGAAACTAGAATACTTCTCATAACTGAACCAAACGGATGCGCAATAACTGCACCAGCTGTTTTAATCATTTTCACGTCACCGTTTCTAATATCAAGAGCCTTTGGTAAAAGCTCAACTAAACGTGTATCCATACATGTAACAACTACAACCTCTTTATTCGGAAACTTTGAAGCTATGTATTGCTCATATTCCTTATTCTCAACAAACTTCTTATTAAAATCTAAAATCTGATCTAACATAAAAAAATTCCCTCCAAACAAATATTAAGAGCTTTTTTCTATACCTATATTGAAGGAAAAGCTCAAAATATACAACCAATTTGCATTCATTTATAGTATTATTCTAAAATTATGTTTTCATTTATCCCGATAAATTTATTTTTTTCAGTGATTCATGATCATTATTGATATTTAATCAATAGAGTAGAGGTATTTTTAAATTACCATTAATTTCTATCAAAATTTTTTTATTTTTAAAGTTTATAATGTACACTAGATTTAGTCTTTAATAAGGAGGGAATTAAAATGAAGTTTGAACATTCTATTGCATTACATAATGGAGTTAAAATGCCTCAATTAGGTTTAGGTGTGTGGCGTGTGTCACCAGAAGATGGTGTAGATGCAGTCCGAACAGCTATCGAAGTAGGTTATCGTCATATTGATACTGCAGCTGTCTATCAAAACGAAGAGCAAGTAGGTGAAGCAATTCGCCAATCTGGCGTTTCCCGTGATGAACTTTTTATTACAACAAAAGTTTGGAATGCTGATCAAGGTTATGATACAACTTTAAAAGCTCATGAAGAAAGTCTTAAAAAATTAGGCTTGGACTACGTTGATCTTTATTTAATTCACTGGCCAGTAAAAGAAAAATATTTAGATACATATAAAGCATTAGAAAGACTTTACGATGAAAAGCTTGTGCCAGCAATTGGTGTTTCAAATTTTCATGTCCATCACTTGGATGATATTGCAGCTCATCGCAATATTAAACCAATGGTCGATCAAGTCGAATTGCACCCAATGTTCCAACAAAACGAATTACATGAATATTGTCTTAAAAACGGTATTGCATTAGAAGCATGGAGCCCATTAATGCAAGGTGGCGAAGCTTTAACAAATCCTGTTATAAAAGAGATTGCGGATCAATATGGTAAAACAACTGCCCAAGTCATCATCCGTTGGCACTTACAACGCAATGTAATTGTTATTCCTAAATCAATAACACCTTCACGAATTCAAGAAAACTTTGAAGTATTCAACTTCGAGCTTTCATCAAATGATATGGAACTAATTGCTACACTTGATGCAAATAAACGTGTAGGTCCAGACCCTGATAATTTTGATTTCTAAGAGGCAGGTTTGGGCGTAGAGGAAATTTATAATAAAGAATTAGAAACGGCTACCAGTCTTTTGAAAGGTAGCCATTTTTTCTTATCCCTGAGATTCTTATGGCACGAACTTAAAATTCATTTTTACTGAATTAATTAATTTATATAATCAAATTAAATAAATTTCGATCCGTTCTTTCCCTCCCCCTATATTGTTTCGTTTTAGCTTTATTTCTTTAATTTCTCCTGTTCTCTTAATATGTGTCCCACCGCACGAAACTTTACCAAAGCCTTTGATTTCCCAATATCTTCTTTGATTTTTTAGGTCATCAAACTCACTATTTATTTCCAAATTTGCTTTAATGAGCTCCTTAGCTTTCTTCTCTAAAAGTGGGAATGTTTCCGAGATTTTTCCATCCCAATAAAAATCAATTCTAGCTTTATCACAAGTAATATTTGCACCAATTTTTTCAGGCTCATTATAGTTTTGATACATTAGCTCCAAGATGATTTCCGCGGCAAAATGTAACTTCATAATTCGATATCGTTTCTCCCAGTCGATCTCTATCACTACCTCCTGTCCTTTTTGAAGATCATGATTTTCTGGTAAGGTGTATCTAATTTCTGATCCTTCCTTCTTAGCTTCAATCACCTCATAATCTCCAATTCTCCCAGAATCTGATTGTTGCCCACCCGAAAAAGCATAAATAATAGTTTGGTTTAAAGTAACCTCCCTACCATCTACTTCCGTAACAATTGCAGAGGCTTTTGTAAGATAAGGATCTTCCCAAAAAAGTTTTTTTACTCCCATCGTTTTACTCCTTATTAATTTTTGATTTTGAATTCTATTCACTATTGTTTACCTTTATTAAGATGATTTCCATTTTTATTTTTGTAAACTACGTATTATACTAAATAAGCTCTAACTTAATTTATTTAATATGAAAGGAGTCTAAATGTTTCTTTCAATTGATTATTTAAAAAATGGTAGTCTTAAACAACAGCATGCATATGTAACTTTATCCCGATTAAATATTCTGAATGAACTTAAGGATTTTAATCCTATACTGTGTGGAACGATTCCAATTGGGATTGACATAGAAGGTTCTGATTTAGATATTATTACAGAGGTACATGACTTCAACTCATTTGAAAAACTATTAAAAAATAGTTATGAAAAGCAAAAACAATTCCGAATTTCACAATCACTTGTAAGAGGCGTCCCAACTATTACTGCAAATTTTAATTATGAGGGATTTGAAATTGAAATTTTTGGACAACCAGTCCCATCTAATAAACAAAATGCTTATCTTCATTTAATAATTGAGCAGTTTATTTTGAAACAAAATCCAACTATCAAAGATAAGATTATTAAACTAAAAAAAGAAGGCTATAAAACAGAACCAGCGTTTTGTAAAATTTTAGGTTTAGAAGGTGAACCATATGATGAATTAATTAAATATGGAATTAGACTAGGAGCAGTATTAGTGTAAGTATATGATGTAATAATTGAGTAAAGAAAAAGGAACAATTTCTATAAATTGTCCCTCTTCTAATTAATCCCTATAACTTACTTTGTTACAATTTCACTACTTTTGACTAATTCAATACGTATTTTTTTAAGCCCATCTTTTTCATCTACATATGTACTTAACTTCCAATTTGCTGCAAGAGTATGTTTAATTAGATTGATTGCTTCTTCAGATAAATAAATTCCTTTAATTGCAGTTCCCATATCTTCATAATCTTTTTCAACTTCAATGCCAAATTTATATCTTAATAAAGTCATTAATGAGCCTTTTGTTAGAAATTTGATTTGATAGCCCTCATTAACAATTTTATTAAAATTCTCTTCATTGTTTTTGTACAGATTTATTAATGTTTCCCAGTCAGGAAAACCATTACCATATTGGTTTAAAAACTCGATATTCTCTTCCTTCACAGCGTTTATTAACTGAATGTTTTCTACACCAGCACTACGTAGACTTTCAATCATAATTGCATTATTTATAGCAATACTAACAAAGCTCATCTTTGTTCTCCCTCCGAATTACAAGAATTTTCTTTTTATTCAACTTTATCATAAAATAAGGCAGTAAACTATTAAATTGGCGAGATTTACACCTAAAACAGGTTAGTATACGAATAAATTTAGTCTAAATTATTGATGATTAAATAGCTTCAAAAATATTATTAAATACTAAAAAACCACAAGATCTGTTACATATCTTGTGGTTTTACTTCTTTTTGGAGATTTTAGATACTCCATCTTATCTAAATTGTGTTTAAAGTGATGAGGGCAGTTGTTCCTTCGCCATTTTCACTAGTAATTTGTAGATTTCCACCGTAATTTTCAATTAGGTCTTTTGCTATTGATAAGCCTAAACCATTACCACCGTTAGCTCGACTTCTTGCTTTATCAGCTCGATAAAATCGGTCAAATATATGATTGATATCTTCTTCTTTAATACCGATACCGTTGTCTTTCACTTTGATTTCGATCTTGTTTGCAACTTGAGCTGTAGTAATGTCAATTATGGTATGTTCTTTACTGTATTTAACAGCATTATCAAACAAAATAATTAATATTTGCATTAAATGTTCTCTTGCAATATTTGCTTTATCAATAATTTGATTAGGAGTATGGAAGTGAATTTCCAAATCTTCATGTAACAACTGATAATTGTTCATGATTTCATTTAAAACTTCATTAATATTTGTTGGAGCATACTGTTCAATTTTTTCACTATTTTTCTCTAGCTTCGTCAACTGAAGAAGCTCATTCGTTAAAATAATCATTCTGTTTGTTTCATTAATACAGGTATTTATTGAGTTTTCTAAAACAGTTTCGTCTTTTTTCCCCCAGCGATTAACTAGTGATAAGTGACCATGAATGATTGCTAAAGGTGTTCTTAATTCATGAGAAGCATCTTCAACAAATCGCTTTTGTCTTGTAATTGATGCCTCTAACTCATCCATCATTTTGTTAAAAAGTAGACCGAGTTCAGATAACTCATCTTTTGTTTCCCCTACAAAAACCCGCTCTTTTAATTGATTATTTTTTATTTTAATCATTGTTTGATTTAAATTTTTAATAGGATTTAATATTTTTTTAGATAAGAAATAACCGCTTAAAATACTTAAAATTAATGAAATGGTTGTTCCTAGAATGAGAATCATGAAAGATTCTTTAATTAATTTCGAAAAGATTTCTACATTCATTGCAACTTCTAATACGCCGTCAAAATTCTTATAATGTAATGCCTTACTCTTAATTATAATTTCTTGATTGTGTAATCTATATTTTTGAATTTCCCCGAAGGCATTTTTATTAATATGAATTTTAGGCATTTTTCTAGAAACTGTAAAAATTACTTTTCCATCTTTATCTAATAATCGAATCATTTCATTATTTTGTATAATTTTTTCAAAATACACTTTATTTTCTACTAAAGAGCTAGCATTCGGTTTCTTCGTTTTATATTCTTCATCTAAATAAGCTGACGTTTCATTTAATCTTTTTTCAATTCGATGTTGCTGCTGATTCATTACAGACATTTGAATTAAAGCAGATTGAATAAGATTACATAATGTAAATATGAAAAACATAAGCACAGCGATTGTAATTGTTATTTTCCATCTAATCGAAAGCTTATTTAACAAGGTAAGATTCACCTCTACATCCTCATTACATACCCAGTACCCCTTACAGTGTGAATATAGGTATTGTTTTTATCATCTAGTTTTGTTCTTAAGTAGCTAATATAAACATCCACTACGTTTGTTTCAATTGTAGAGCCATAGCCCCATACAGTTTCTAATAAAATTTCTCTAGTTAATACACGATTTACATTGCTCATTAATAAATACAATAAATCGAATTCTTTTTTAGTTAAATCTATAATCGCTTCATCTTTTTTAACAACACGAGCTGCAGAATCTAATGACAAATCTTTAAACTTTAAGCAGTGTAAATTTGTTGAACGATCGATTCGTCTAAAGATTGCTCGCATATGAGCTAAAAGTTCTTCAATAACAAATGGTTTTGAAATATAATCATCTGCACCACTATCTAAACCAGAAATTCGATCAAAAACACTGTCTCTTGCTGTAATCATAATAATTGGAGTGTCTTTATGCGCTCTAATTCTTCTACAAACTTCAATTCCACTTAAATTAGGTAGCATTAAATCAAGCAAGATTAAGTCAAATTCTTGGTCGATCGCTAGGTTTAAACCGTCTCTACCATCATTTGAAATATGAACTTCATTTCCTTCATACTCTAATTCTAATCGTATAAAATTTGCTAATTCTTTCTCATCTTCTATAATTAATATTTTTTTCATTTATTTTATCCCTCATTTTTTTTATAATAACATCTATAAAATTATTATTTGTATTGTATAAGGATATCTGTTTAAGATGAAAATGGCTTTACGAATATTTTAAAATTCAATTAGAGTTTTATTAGAAATTTTTAATATTTAAACTTAATAATCTTGATATTACTACCTATTGTGTACATTTTCTAATAATTACACTTAAAAACGATTAAAATTTATTTAAGAATATATTTAAAGCTTTTCAAAAGATAAGGTAAAAGCTATTTTATTTCCGCTTAATTTATGTAATTTTTAAAGTTAATTTCTTAAGATTTTCAAAAAAAAATGGCTTTAGCATTTGCTAAAGTCATTTTCATGCTGAAAAAAGAATTTGAAAAATGAATCGACCAATTTATCATTGTAAAAGAAGTTGTGTGAGGTTGATTTCCACTACAGGATGCTCGCTTTCCATGGGGCGAGACCTGAGCCTCCTCGGCGCGCCTGCGGGGTCTCAGCCTTCCCGCATTTCCCATAGGAGTCGAGCATCCTTTCGTTCCAATCAACATATTCATCAAAAAAAGTTTATATTTAAAACATATAGAATAAGTATTCAAGTTATAAAGAAAGATATTAAAAGAGTCAAAAAAGAAGAGATTACCCTAAAAATCAAAAAACAAAAATATATCTTCTCAATTTGTGCTCACAGAATGTCCAAACAATTTTAATAAAATATTTTACGGTAATATTATTATCTAAAATCAATTCTAAATCAACATAGTTCATAAATTTATCAATAAATTTCACTTATTGTTCAATTATACGTTATATTTCCTAAAGTCATTTTTTACTAAGTGTGTAATTTTTTAATGAATTAGTTAACATAGGAGACTATTGATTTCCTGCTTTTCCTAACTTATTTATAATTAGGAAACTGAATTGGAATATTTAGTATATGTTCTGGTTGGCCATCTTTTGCACTTGCTACATATAGTGTAAGTACCCCATTTGGACTAGTTGGCTGATTATAATTAATTACTAATTTAAAGTTCCCCCATTCTGGAGCACCCATATCAGTCATTGTGTGACCTTCCGCTAATACATTATGACCATCTTCTATTCGATAAAGAAATGTTGCTTCAAAAACACTAGCTTTCCCTTCAACAATTAACACATTTTTACCTGTTGAGTCATTTACGACTGAAGTGACTTTAAATGCATCGTTTTCAACTGGTGTAAATACTTTAACTGGTGGCTTAGTTTTATCTTTTTTTGGCGGATTATTATTTCCCTTATCTGGTGTATTTCCTTTATCTGTATTTTTGTCTTTATCTGGTGTATTACCCTTATCAGTATTTTTGTCCGTATCCGGTGTATTGCCCTTATCAACTTGTGATGACTGATCATCTTTTTTGCCATTACCGTAGTCACTTGACTGACAGCTTGTTAAACAGAATATGCTTAAAATTATAAGTCCAATAAATAAAAATCTTTTCATTCTATTAATCACCCCTAAATTAATTTATTGCTGCAGATCAAATATTGTTCTGAATCAAAATATTTATTTTTAATAAAAGATGAAATGCTTTTTGACCGAGGTGGACTTCTAGGAATAGGAATGAATTTTTAAAACATTAAAAAAACGTACTAGCAAGTTGTATTACAATCGGTAAAGTTAGACTACTTAATATAGTTGAGGTAATAACAGTTTGTGCTGCAAAACTTGCATGCGGACCTTTGAATGATAGTAATGCACTGTTTCTTGAACTTGGAAAGGCACTACCTATAAAGAGGGCTTTTGCAACCACGCCTTCAAAACCGAAAATTTTTATAAGAGCAAATGCAATAATCGGACCACCAATTAATCTTAAGAAGTTACTAATCGCTAAATTGTTCCAGCTAATTTCTTTCCCCGATTCAGCTAATTGAGCTCCAAGTGTAATTAACGCAAATGGGGCGAATGATTCAGTAATAGGATTTAAAATGGTGACCAATTCATGATTTAATTTCACATGAGATATTTGAAGGATAAAGCCAAGTGCTACACTATATATGATTGGTAGCTTAAGCATTTTCAAAATTGCTTCTTTCATTTGGACTGAAGCCTCTGCATTATATACCCCAACAGTAAACGTCATTATATTTTGAAACAAAACGATTAAAACTCCAATACTCAATGCAAAAGGATCATTTTTAAAAACTAACGCATTTACTGGTAATCCAAGATTTCCTGAATTATTTAATGCGATGCTATTAGCAAATGTACCTTGCATAGATTTTTCAATTCCTCTCCATCTACATATTAATGTTGAAATTAGAGACATGAAGACAAATTGAATAACCAAGTAAAATAAAACACCACCTGCAACTTTACCAGATAACGGACTATCAAATATTTTCATAAATACTGCTACTGGAAGAAATAAATAAACTAAGAGGGTTGTTAAAGTACGTAAGTGAAGTTTAAAAAGACGATTAAATAAATAGCCTAATATAACATAAAAAAATAGAGGTAGCATAACTTCTAGTAGTAATTTTATTACCATTTCTTTTCCTTCTTTCAGATGATAAAACGCTTTTTATTTTTTCTACATTTCTCGATTAAAAATTTTTTCCTTTTGTTTCTGAAATTCACTTTCTGTGATTACCCCGTCATTTTTTAATTTATTTAATTTACGAAGTTTCACTTCAAAGTCCTCTTTCTCTCTTGTAATATACTCTTCAACATTTACTTCATAATTTGATATACCACGATCACTAAAAACGTTATATCCATTGATAATCGTAATCATTAGTGCAATTCCGGTCCAAAGCAATCCGACCAAACCAGCTTTTGGTATTATAATTGTAAAACCGAGGACAATAAAAATAATGCCAATCATTAAGCCTAAAAATGACTGCCCTTTACTTGGTTTAACTCGAATCTTTCTCAAATTTCCACCTCTTTTCATTTTAAAATTAATTTCTGAATGAAATAGAAGTTTTGTCGGTTAAATTTGATAATATATTATTTTGCTTTCGAAATACTATATTCGACAAATTATGTTTAAATACCTATTGCAAAAATAAAAAACCACCTAATTAGGTGATTTTTTAAATTTTTTATTACCTTATTTACACTATTTTATATTCAATGACAGTTTTGAGATAATATGATTTCACACCATTTTTTAAAACTAAAATCAAAAGAATTATTTTGAATATTTTTCTTTCCATTCACTTAAATAAAGAACTTCATTTGTTTTTACAGATTCTCCATCAAGAAGTGAAATAAATTCTAAACTATTTCCATCAGGATCTCGGAAATAAACACTTGCTGCTGGCATCCAAGTATGTACAACTGGTTCAATTGGATTTAATCCAAAAAAGTTTTCAGTCGGTTGAATCCCTCTCTCTTTTAGCCATTCAATACTATTCTCTAGTTCATGTAGACTTACCCCAAAAGCGAAGTGACCTGTGTGAAAGTCCTTGCCTTTCTCTACTTCCCATATACCGAGCATTTGTTTGTTCTCACCAATAAAAAAGAAAGCTACTCTTCTTTCTTCAATTTTATGAGCAAGCTTAATACCTAGTTTTTCGTAAAACATAATGGATTCCTCTAAATTCCTCACTTCTAAATGAGTTTCATATATACTTTTAATCATCGCTTTTTCCCCTCTCATTAAATAAATTTGATTTTATAAATATTTATATTTTAGCATTAAGCTCTTTATTTTTAAAAAATTCCAAATTTAATACTCCTCGAGAATATCCCAAGATGATATGATTTCATTAACTTTATATTCCAAATGTAAGGAGGTTTGTACTTGATTTTCCAAAAAAATAAGCTTACTATTCGTCAATTAAAAGAAAGTGATGTTCCCCTTCTTGCAAAATGGCTTTCGAATCCTAAAGTTCTTCAATATTATGAAGGTCGTGATAATCCGTTCAACGCTGAAAAAGTTAAAAGTATTTTTTTTACTAAAGATCCCTCTATTCAAATGTGTATTGTAGTTTATGAAAATATTGAGATTGGCTATATACAATTTTATAAATTAGACGATGAATCAAAAATTGAATATGGATATGAAAATACAAGTGAAGTTATTTACGGAATGGATCAATTTATTGGCGAAATTGATTTTTGGAATCGTGGGATTGGAAGTTTACTTGTCTCATCAATGTTGAATTTCTTAGTTAATAATCAAAACGCAAAAAAAGTAGTAGTAGATCCACAAACATGGAATGTACGCGCGATTAAATGCTACGAAAAAAGTGGATTTAAAAAAATTCGATTACTTCCGAAACATAAGTTACATGAAGGCCAATATAGAGATTGTTATGTGATGGAATATGAACAAATTAAATAAAAGACTGCCTAATTATCATTAGACAGCCTTAATTTTATTTATTTAAAAGATGCATCCCCTTCGTCTGCCATTACTACACTACCGTTAATAGATTTAAAAAATAATATGTTGCTTCACGCTCAAATATAACGTTTACCAAGGACTACTCGGTATTTTTACAAAAAAAAGGATGTCGCAACATTCCTATTGAGACATCCTCTATATTATCTTATAAAGCCACCTTCAGAATGGATTATTTGACCTGTTATCCAATCAGCATCTTCACTTACAAGGAATTTAATTAGCTTAGCGACATCACTTGGCTCTCCTATTCTTCCGAAAGGAAAAAGAGGCGTTAATTCTTTTTTGATTTCATCTGTCATCCATCCAGTATTTGTTGGACCTGGGTTAACAGCATTAACTGTTATACCTAATTTAGCAACTTCAGCTGATAATGTTATTGTTAATGCATCTATTGCTCCTTTTGTTGTAGCATAAGCAAGTTCCCCTGGCATTGCTCCTTTAAATTGTCCAGATGTCAGATTTATAATTCTTCCACCACTTTTAAACTTAATTTTTTGTGTGAATAGTGTACTTAGAATGGTTGCCGCTCGAATATTCACTTTATAATGCTTATCTAGTTCTTGAAAAGTTAAATTCGAATAATCATTATTTGTTGAATAAGCTGCATTGTTAATTAGTACTCTTGGAAAACCGAGTTCTTTTATCACATACTCAAATAATAGGTTAGGTGAATCTTCTTTTGTTAAATCAAGCTCTAGACTAAATACTCGTACACCTTTTGCAAGTAAGTCATTTTTCAATTTAAGTGGCTCATTTAACTCAATTCCCCAAGGCATTTCAGTATCGTATTTAGTCCAATACGTAAAAAAGATATCAAACCCATTATCAGCTAATAAATGACAGATTGACGCTCCGATTCCATTTAACCGACTTGCACCTGTAATAATTGCTATTTTATTTTCCCGCATAGTTTCTCCTCATTAATTTTTCTATTTTTATGTTATTGAACAAAAACTTGTTTTAAAGGTTGATCGGCTGGGCCTTCTAATACGTCACCATAAATTGAAAATCTTGAGCCATGGCAAGGACAATCCCATGATTTTTCACCATTATTCCATTCGACCTCACAACCTAAATGAGTACAAGTTGTGTCTACACAATGAACTTTACCATTTACATCTTTATATGCTCCAACTCTTTTCCCATCTAGTGTTACTACTGAGCCCTCATCATTGTATAACTCTTCTATTTTTCTAGAAACAGGTTCTAATTTTCCTTCAATTAAATGTTTAGCTACATCTAGGTTTTGCATTAAGAAATGCTTGATACTAGGGTCTGCTTGAAATCTCGAAGGAGAGAACACATCAGCATCAACTGCTTCTTTTTCTAAAATTAAATTACTAATTAACTGGGCAGAGACTGTTCCACTTGTCATACCCCATTTACGGAAACCTGTGGCAACGTAAATGTTTTGATGTTTTGATGATAGTCTCCCAATATAAGGCATTTTATCTAAAGTGATTAAATCTTGGGTAGACCATCTGAATTTTACATCTTCAATTCCAAAGGTTTCTTCACCAAAGAGCTTTAAATTTTCATAAAAACTCATTGTACGAGTTTCTACACCAGTTTTATGACTTTCTCCACCTATTAGTACTAATTCTTCATTATTATATTTAAATGATCTTAGAGACCTTTTTGGATTTTCCGCACTTATGTACATGCCACCTGGATATGCTGTTTTTACTTTTGCAGCTAGGGCATATGAACGATCAGCATGTAATTTCGTAAAAAACATTTGATTACCATCGTAAAAAGGAAAATGTGATGCACTAACAACATGCTTACATTTAATTTTTCTTCCACTTTGAGTAACTACGACTGGACAGTTACCTGTTTCAACGTCAATGACTACAGTTTCTTCATAAACCTTTAATCCGTTTTCAATTGAAGCTTTTAATAAATGAATCAAGTATTTTAGTGGATGAAACTGAGCTTGATCCCTCATTGTAATCGAATATTTTGTATCAAAAGGTAATAATGTTTTTACTGCTCCAAATGAGTCAATTCCTAACTTTTCATATGCTTTCAATTCATTTTCTAGATTTCTTACATAATCATCTGAAGTCGTATAAATCGTTGCATCTTGGATTTCATAATTACAATCTATTTGGTTATCATTCGAATACTTTCTAATAAAATCCATTGCATTTTTAGTAGAATGATAAAAGATTTTTGTCTTTTCTAATCCAAAGTGTTGAATTAACTCATCATATATTAAATCATGCTGAGCCGTTACTTTTGCTGTCGTATGGCCGGTTGTTCCATTAATAATTTTATTCGCTTCAAGTAGAGCAACCTTCATTCCCGCTTGTGTTAAAAAATATGCAGTTGAAATTCCCGTTATTCCGGCACCAACGATTACGGTATCAAACTCTTCATCATCGTTATACGGTTCAAAAGTAGGAATATTTAACCCACTTCTCCATATTGGCTTTGAATGCTTCGGCAAGCCATTATAATCAATCTTTTCATTCATCTTTGAATACCTCCATTTTTGTTATGTGGTTATTATTACCAAATTGGTGGATGTTCATTAAACTAACTTTAAATACTACAAATTAGTAAATATTGTTAAAATGGAGATAATGATGAATGCTCATCTAACAAAGTAAAATAGTAGTTAATAATTAGTAAAGAGGGTAATTTACATGGCTTATAGAATTAAAGATACTTTAATTTCTGAAACTGATTTAAAAAATAGAGTAAAAGCACTTGCTGAACAAATTGAACATGACTTTAATAACGAACCCCTAATCCTTGTAGTTGTTTTAAAAGGATCATTTGTATTTGCAGCTGATTTAGTTCGTGAAATGAAAAGTAATATTAATGTAGACTTTATTTCTGTTTCCAGTTATAGTAACCAAACTGAATCAACTGGAAAAGTCAGACTGCTAAAAGATTTAGATGAGAATATCACAGATAAAAACGTCGTGGTAATAGAAGATATCATTGATAGTGGTCTAACATTGCACTTTTTACGTGACCATCTTCAAATGCATAAGCCAAAATCGATTAAGATTTGTACTTTATTAGATAAACCTGAAAGAAGAAAAATTGATCTACCAGTTGATTATGTAGGTTTTGTCATTCCAGATGAGTTTATCGTTGGTTATGGAATTGATTATGCACAGCAGTATCGAAATCTACCGTATATCGCAACTGTAGAAGAATATTAATTTAAACAAAAACATGCCGTTTGATTTTTTATCAAACGGCTTTTTAATTTATTCCTTGTTAACTTTTTTATTGATCAAATCGATTAATAAGTTTCGATCCTCCGGAAAACTAAGCTCTAATTCAAGAATTTCATCTACTGATTTCCAAGCAATTTCATATATTAATTGATCAGGGTCTTGGATTTTAGCATAACCACCAATAATTCTAACCTCAAAAAAATATATTTCTACTTGAAAACCATATGAGATACCTTCTTTTATATACAATTGCTTAATTACTTCAACATCATATCCTGTTTCTTCGAGTACCTCTCTTTTACAACACTCATCAATCGATTCATTTTTTTCTAAACCGCCTGATGGAACAGCCCAAAGCTTTTGTTCATCAGCCTTCCCTTGAAGAACCATCAAAATCTGCCCTTTACGATTGATACAAATACCAGCTGCCCCAATCCATTTCTCCATGAAAAGCACCTCTTTTAGTTACTTTATATAACTTATCTATTCGTTCATTTAATGTTTTATCCTGTAGAAAATGATTGACTTAACAATATTGTTCTTTTGATATTTATATAATTTCTTGGGAAAAATAAATCAAAATTAGTAAACGGGGTGAATTTATGAATCGCAAATTACTACTCATTTTCTTTATAGTTGTTTGTTTAATTTTTCCGAACTTTAGTTACGCCGAAACTACTGCTAACCCATTAAAAATTGCCTTTATTCGCGATGGATTCGTATGGATAAAATTAAATAATAAAGAGGAAAAAATAACAAAAGCAAAAGGGGTTTATTCGAATCAGCCCGAGTGGTCATTTGATGGAAATTATTTAATGTACCAAAAAGAAATACCTACTGGTCCTACAGCATCTTATCCTACTCGCTCAGAAATATGGATTTATAATATGAAAACAAAAAAAGAACAAAGGATGATTTCTGACGGTGAGAATCCAAAATGGTCCCCTACTAAAAATATTTTTGCTTTTCTAGATAGTGGTGTGTTGAATGTTTCTGATTTTAAGAATTTTTACAATATTGCACTAGGTGTGGATGATTATAATTGGATTCCAAACGGTAAGGGCTTTATAGCTTCATCAGCCGCAGCGCTAAATCCGGACGGTTGGACAAATCCGGTTTTATATAAAATCACCTTACCAAATGATTTAAAAAATATTACTAGCGTAACAAACACTGTAAAACAATTTTTTGTTGTTCCTAAAACCTTAACAAAAGGCAATACTTCCATTCCGTCCATAAATGCGTCAACATTTCAATTTTCGCCTGATCAAAAATGGATCTCTTTTATTGTTAATCCAACAGCTTCTTGGTCTATGGATAGCGACATGCTTTGTATCATTTCTTCAGATGGAAAGGTTTTTGAAGTTCAAGATGAAATTATTTTACATTTAGATAATCCAAAATGGGCTCAAACTAAAAATATATTAGGGTACATTGCAGGTGGAGGCAGATTAGTTTTCGGATACAAGAATAAAAAGATGAATATTACTGAAATGCCAGCATTTACATCTACAAATTTAACCCCACCACATTATGCTGAATTAGGATTTACATGGTGTGATGATACATCAATTGTTGTTTCAAGAGTAAAAGAAAGTGAGTGGTCAAATGATGAAAAGAAACGACCAAAACCATCATTAAATGTAATTAATCTTTCTACTCATAAACAATTAAAAATAACTAATCCACCAACTGGAAAGGGAGACTATAACCCAGTCTACTCTAAGTCTTCCAATAAAATAACATGGACCAGAAAAGGCGAATTAGATGTTGTCGGTAATGTATGGATCGCCAATTTGGATGGTAGTAAACCTAAAATATTATTAAAAAATGTTAGTTCATATTCTATTTTTGAGCGTTAAAAAAGGATGAATTTTATTTCATCCTTTTTCCTTTTCTAGACCATCTATGAAATAATCATTTTGTAAAACTGGTACTACTTTATAATGGTTTAATTGACTACAGTGCGTAACATCATCTTCAAAGCCCTTCATTCTTAGCTCTCTTCCACTTCCACATTCCCAAATCAATTCTTTAATTTTATGTTTCGAGTGAAGAAACGCACCAATACAAACTTCCGCTTCAGGTGATTTTGTTCCTTCTAACTCTGCTAAAATTGCTCCTGCTCCTAAATAATCTTCAATAGAAGGTCGTAGTGCATCCTCATTTTCATGTAAATCATTCCAAACCTCACCGCACGGAATGACTGTTATATTAACATTTTTTTCGTTTTTTAGGCGATTAGCCAAATTTGCAACCGAAGACGCATTAAGTAAAGAACCAATCAATAACGCGGGCACCTTTGAAGCGATCCATGAACAAAATGCCCCATTTAGTGAACATAAAACAAATTTATTATTGGCATGACCTTCATTAAATGAGACTGGCGAAAGTGTTGCCTTCCCTAAAACTGCCGCTTCATTTCTTCCTAAAATATACTCCGCTCCAATCTTTTTAGCATAAGCTTTTCCATCTAAATTTGGTGGATATGGATAAACGATTGCGTTTTGAAATACTGCTGAAACAACAGTCGATGAAAAACTAAGAACATCAACAATAATTGTAATATCCCCTCGTTCCGCTGCTTCCCTAGCTCCCCTTTTTCCCCACTCTACACGGCATTCATAATTAGATTGATCGAACATTTTTCCATCCCCTTTATTAATCTTTTAGAATCGTCATACATAGAAAAAGCAATACTCTTTAAAAGTATTGCATCAGTGTGTAGACAAAGTATAAGGTTTTCAGACTGATTGCAAGTGTTTGGCGGGCAGTCTAAAAACGTTTAACGATATGTAACTTCAGTAAACCCTAAACTATTTTTAGTTGTCTTCATCTGCTTATTAGGATAATAGAACGCTAAATTATTATAATTCATCTTATAATTACTTGTTGTAAAGTACTTGTTCAGATACACCGTTCTCATTTTTTCACCATCTACATATATTGCTTTTCCTTTAGGTCGATCCTTATCAAATCCAAAAATTAGTTGATCATTTAGAAAATGCATTCCCTTTCCATCTCCTGCATACAAGTGCTCTGCACCTGAAATTGAAGCAAAATTAATATTTAAAAAAGATGATGTTTTAAATATATAAATACTATGCGGTATATCAGTAATACAAAGAATGTATGGACTATTTGGAATCTTAACCAATTTGTAGTCCACTTTTTTTAATTCTGGTAAATCCTTATGAATAGCGAAACTAACTGCTTTTTCTTTTGAATTAAAATTTAATGATATGTAAGTAAATATGCTCACTAATGCTACAAAAATCAACACATGTGTAATAACGCTTTTACTCATTTTATATCTTCCTTATTTAGAAATTTATTTTATTCAGGAAAAGAGCATACACCTAAACGATTTCCTTCTAAATCTTTAAATTCAAACCATTTAAACGTTCCATCTTCATTCAATTGCTCTACTTCTACATCGTGTTCTTTTAAATGATTAAAAGCTTGTTCGATATTTGGAGTATAAAAATTAAAACTCATATGCGTATTTGGATTTTCTACTCGATTTGTTTTTCTCACTAACGTTAATGGTGTTTCCCCAATATTTAATGCTGCATACCCATTCATCGTATCGTTCCATCTAACCGAAAAACCTAATACCGAGCAATACCAATCTACCGCTTTCTCAAAATCAGTTACTTGCAGAAAAACTGTATCAATTCTTTTAAAATGCTCTGACATAGCTAAGTCCTCCTTTTTTACTACTTACTAGTTATTCAACATTTGTAAACTATTTCCTTTTATATTTCATGCTAAAAATAAAGGGATTTTACTATAATTAGTCAATTATTTATAAATATTGAAACGAGAAATTGGAGGAGAAAATTTTGATTAAAATCGTTAAAGTAAAAAAAGAAGAGGAATCAAAATTACACAATTTAATGCAATTTTATATTTATGAATTTACTAAATTTCTTCCTGGAATTAAACTCGGGGAAAACGGATCTTTTCATAAGTTTAATTTGGAAAAATACTGGCAGGAACTAGATTATCACGCTTTTTTTGTGTTGTATGAAGAAGAATTGATTGGATTCGCTTTAATTGAGGCTTCAACAGAACTTAAGAAAAATTGGATAGAAGAATTCTTTATTATTGAAAAATATAAAGGAAAAGGTATTGGCAAAAAAGTAGCAATAGAACTTTTCAATCTGTTTCCAGGAAAATGGAGTATCTCACAAATTGAAAAAAATGAACCTGCCCAGGCTTTTTGGAGAAATGTAATTCATTATTATACAAAGGGCCACTTTACTGAAAGAGTTGATAAGAATAAAAAGACAATTCAAGAGTTTGATACGTTCGAAATTATGGAAAATTAATTTAATAAATATTGTCTTGTGCTCGCTTTAAGTAATTAAGAAAGCAAGAAAATGAAATTATAATGCTTATAAAAGGCTTATGAGTTAGTAAATAAGCTAAAAGTTGTAAACCACTAACTCATAACAGGTTCATGAGTTAGTAGATAAGCTTAAAGGTGATAATACCTTGCTCATAAATGGTTCATTAGTAAACAGTCTTAAAGTCACCATATAGATGGCTTTCAGACCGTTGAAATATATTGTCGTCAATATTGAAAATACAAACATTAAATGAATATCTATAAAAAAATAGTCTATTTATAATTGTTTTATCTGTCATCTTATTGATAAACAAGTGATTTTGGTTGATTTATAAATGTTTTAACTAACTTGCAAAAATTAAAATATCTTCTTTTTTGACGATCAATATTTGTAAAGATGTGTATGTCTTCATCATAAGTTACAATTTGATTAATAAAGGGTAATTCATTCGTTCAATTGACTAGTCTATTGTTTTTAAGATTATTATTTTTTTATAAAGAACTTGATTGGAACGAAAGGGTGCCAGGCTTCTATGGGAGAAGCGGGAAGGCTAAAGACCCCACAGGCGCCGCCGAGGAGGCTCAGGTCTCGCCCCATGGAAAGCGAGCACCCTGTAGTGGAAATCAATAGGACCCAACTTACTTATCAATGATCAATTCAACTATTAAATTGACAAATTCTTTTTTCAAAAGCATGAAAGCCACCATATAGGTGGCTTTATTTTGTAATATAGAAATATTTAATTTGCTTTGAAATTATAAAGTGGTTTAATGACTTTAATGACTTCTATAGCATCCTTGGTATTTTCAATGATTTCTTTCATTTCCTTATAAGCCATTGGACTTTCATCTAGTGTACTCTCTAAAACTGAAGTACTCCAAACATCCTTCATTGTTTCTTTAAATTCATCAAGTGAAAGTGTAGCCTTAGCTTTGGAGCGACTGAGAATTCGACCTGCACCATGAGGGGCAGAATAATTCCAATCCGGGTTACCTTTTCCGATTGCAATCAAACTACCATCTCGCATGTTGATCGGAATTAATACTTTCTCACCTTTTTGAGCAGAAATTGCCCCTTTACGAAGAATCATATTTTCGATATCAATATAATTATGAACAGTCGTAAATTGTTCAACAACTGTTAAATCCATATTCTTAACGATCTCATCCATCATTGCCTTCCGGTTCCATAAAGCATATTCTTGGGCAATTGCCATATCATGCATATATCGATCAAACCAAACTCCTTCTAAATACGCTAAATCCTTTGGAATATATTGCGACGGAAGATTTTTCAAGGTAGCTTCAATTTCTTTTTCACGACCTTCATCCCTTAATTGTTGAATGACTTTTGAACGATTTTCTGACTGGCTCTTTAATAATTCATACGCTTTTTTCTGATAAAATTCCGCTACAACTTTACCTAAATTTCGGCTTCCAGAGTGAATGACAAAATAAATATTCCCGTCTTCGTCAGCATTACATTCTATAAAATGATTTCCACCACCAAGCGATCCTAAGCTTAGTTTTGTTCTTGTTTCATTTAATTCTTTAAAGCAGTACAGCTTTGAAAAATCAATTTTCTTCACAAATTCATGCTTATTATTTCGAATTGAAAACCCTGATGGAACATGTTTACGAATGACAACATCCAGTTTTTGAAAATCGATTTCTTTTTGTGAAACTCTTATTGTTTCCATTCCACAACCTATATCGTACTTTAACCTCTAATTTCTTAGAGAGTGGACTATACCTTCTCTACAATCATTGGAGTATGCAGCTCCTTATGTAGGCTCGCCGTGTTAATATTCCATAAATATAAAGTGTCCTTCTCAGTGATGGATTCTTTTTTAATCCAACATTAGGCAAAGGATGTGAAATATTCTGCACAATCGTCTGCTAACAACGTGTAAGTCTCTGAACCATTTGACTATGTCACCATAACCTCTGGCTGCTGATTGCCCTCGACTATATTTTACGTTAGGGTTTCCAGCAATTGAGCGAGTTTTTTAAAGTTGGAGCCGTTTTAGTTAACCCCAACGAGATTTGGAACGATTTTATCCTGTATCGTCATTGTCGTTCCAATTGTACATCCCTTACCTGCATGAGTATCAGGCATAATTCTAATTTTAGAACTTTTCACGAATTCTTGATTACATAGTTCAATAATTTGCCCAATTGCTCCTTGCTCCACATTATCTGTAAATATTTTAGCTTCATTAAAAGAGCCTTTAACTGTAAGCATCATGTTCTCCTTCAGGTAGTTTTATTTTATGGCCTAACTTTATTAAACTATTTCAAAGCATTTAATAATAGTTCTAGATTTTCACCAATTTTATTA
This sequence comes from Gottfriedia acidiceleris, assembly GCF_004138285.1. Taxonomy (GTDB): domain Bacteria; phylum Bacillota; class Bacilli; order Bacillales; family Bacillaceae_G; genus Gottfriedia; species Gottfriedia acidiceleris_A. The sequence continues at coordinate 214,502 of NZ_SCFN01000007.1, forward strand.
GCTTAGATTTTCTAAATTTAAAGAATACGAAAGGAATTCTTTTTCAACTTGATAGCCATTTTTTTCATATAAAGCTTGTGCCGATTTATTATCAATCGCAGTTTGTAAATCTAATGCTTTTGCTTTCGATTCGATTGCAAATTTCTTTGCTGCATTTAACAGCAATTGAGCTACTCCCTTTTTCCTTGCCGTTTCGGTCACATATAAGTCATTTAAAATCCATAACTTTTTCATTGATACCGAAGAAAATGAAGGATATAACTGAGTAAATCCTATAGATTGATCTTCTTCTTTTACAAGAAAAATAACAGAATCTTTGTTATTGATTCGTTCCGTTATAAAATCAATCGCTCCATTTAAATTACTTTCTTGTTTATAAAACATTCTGTACTGATCAAATAAATTTGCTACTTCTGAAATATGCTCTGATTTTGCACGAACTACTTCCATCATGTCACCTCTTCTAACTATTAATTAATCTATTAGTTAGTTCGGTACATTTCATTAATCTCCTCTAATAGCTACAAAGGCTACAAAACTTACGAAAAATAGTAATTTTTAATCGTAAAGTTAATAATATAAAAATGATCTATTAATTTTCCAAAATTTAGGTTTCCATATGAATTAACTTATAATAATATTGAAGATGAAAAACTAATTTATTTTTTTCTATTATGTGAAAAAATTAACATTCTTATTACTGAGGTGACTAATAAATGGATAAAAAAGCGCTCATTATTATTGATTATACGAATGACTTTGTAGCAGATGCTGGTTCATTAACTTGTGGTAAACCTGCACAAGAAATTGAGCAAAGTATTCTTCAACTAACTAAAAGTTTCATTAAGAATCAAGATTATGTTGTATTTGCAGTAGACGTCCATGATGAAAATGATCCGTTTCATCCCGAAACAAAATTATTTCCACCTCATAATATTAGACATACTAAAGGAAGAGATTTATATGGCGGATTAATGGACTTATACAATTCATCGAAAGGCAAATCAACTATTCAATGGCTCGATAAAACTCGTTACTCCGCTTTTGCAGGAACAGACCTTGAGATAAAACTAAATGAAAGAGGCATTAACGAACTTCATTTAATAGGAGTTTGCACTGATATTTGTGTATTACATACCGCGGTCGATGCTTATAATAAGGGTTATAAAATAGTCGTTCACGAGCAGGCTGTTGCAAGCTTTAATGCAACTGGGCATGAATGGGCATTAAGTCATTTCAAAAATACTTTAGGGGCGGAAATAAGATGAATTACAACTTTCAAGATGATAGCCTTGCACTACATACAGACCTTTATCAAATTAATATGGCCGAAACTTATTGGGGAGACAATATTCACAATAAAAATGCTATTTTTGAACTTTATTTTCGTAAACTCCCATTTGGAAATGGATATGCAATCTTTGCAGGTTTAGAAAAAATAATCAGTTATTTGCAGAACTTTAAATTTAGTAGTTCAGATCTTGACTATTTAAAAGAGGAACTAGGATATAAAGATGAATTTATTCAATTTCTGTCTAATGTAAAATTCACAGGATCAATTAGATCAATTCAGGAAGGTGAATTAGTATTTGGCAATGAGCCAATTTTAAGGATTGAGGCCCCGCTATTAGAAGCACAATTAATTGAAACTGCCTTATTAAACATTGTCAATTATCAAACATTAATTGCTACTAAAGCTTCCCGGATTAAACATATCGTTGGTAATGATACGTTAATGGAATTTGGAACAAGACGTGCTCAAGAATTTGATGCTGCCATTTGGGGAGCAAGAGCCGCTTATATTGGTGGATTTCATGCGACTAGTAATGTTCGTGCTGGTAAATTATTTAATATTCCTGTTTCAGGTACACATGCTCATGCGCTTGTACAAGCATATCGAGATGAATACATAGCTTTCAAAAAATATGCTGATCGTCATTACAACTGTACATTCCTAGTTGATACATACGATACACTAAAAAGTGGAGTGCCTAATGCTATTAAAGTCGCAAAAGAACTAGGTGATAAAATTAACTTTGCAGCAATCCGACTAGATAGTGGTGACTTAGCTTATTTATCGAAAGAAGCAAGAAAAATGCTCGATGAAGCTGGTTTCGTAAATACAAAAATTGTTGCTTCAAATGATTTAGATGAATATACAATTTTAAATTTAAAATCCCAAGGGGCAAAAATTGATTCTTGGGGAATCGGAACAAAGCTTATTACAGCATATGATCAACCGGCCCTTGGAGCTGTTTATAAATTAGTAAGTATTGAAGATGAAAATGGGAAAATGATTGATACTATAAAAATTTCTCAAAACCCTGAAAAAGTAACAACTCCTGGTCTCAAGAAATTGTATCGAATTATTAATACAGTTAACCATCACGCTGAGGCTGATTATATTGCCCTTGAAGATGAAGATCCAGCGTCTGAGGAAAAAATAAAATTATTCCATCCGATTCATCCATATATCAGTAAGTTTGTTACTAATTTTGAGGCTAGAGAACTTCATCACCAAATCTTTACAAAAGGTGAATTAGTCTACAAAGTGCCTGCAATTAAAGACATTCAGGATTTTGCTGAAAACAACTTAAGTGTACTTTGGGAAGAATACAAGCGTGCATTAAACCCTGAAGAATATCCTGTGGACTTAAGTCAAAAATGTTGGGATAACAAAATGGAAAAAATAGCAGAAGCTAGAAAGAAAACAGAGGAAATGAAAAATGGCTAAAATTGGGATTTATGGCAGTTCGTTTGATCCGATTACAAACGTTCATTTATGGACTGCAAGTACGATTGCTCATCGTTGTCAATTAGACAAAGTTATCTTTTTACCATGCTCTTCAAAAAGAAGAGATAAACAATTACATAATACTGATGAACATCGTTGGAATATGTTAAAATTGGCAATTCAAAACAACTCAAAGTTTATTGCAGACGATTATGAAATGAGTAAAGAGGCTTGGGAAGTATTCACTTACTATACAATGAACCATTTTAAAGCTAAATATAGTGAAGATGAAGTTTATTTCATAATGGGAGCTGATCTCCTAGAAGATATTGCAGAAGGAAAATGGAAATACGGGGATCAATTAGTTTCCGAAAATAAATTCATTGTAATGGCCCGTGATGGAATTGATATGTTAAAGACCATCTCTCGTTCTCCCTTATTAAGAAACAATGATAACGGTTCAAGATTTCATCTAATTGATAAAGGATTAGCGATGGAAATTAGTTCAACATATATCCGAGAAGAGTTTGCTAAAGGCGGCGAGCCAAGATATTTATTACCTGAGGATTGCTACGCTTATATTAAAAAATACAATCTGTATCAAAAGGAGAATGAAGATTGAATAGTTTACAAAAAGAAATCGTCAAAGAAATGAAAGTAAAGCCAGTTATCGATCCTAAAGAGGAAGTAATAATCAGTGTTGATTTCCTAAAAAGCTATCTTAAAAAACATCCTTTTTTAAATGGTTTTGTATTAGGTATTTCAGGTGGTCAAGATTCAACTTTAACTGGTAAACTTGCACAAATGGCAATAGATGAATTAAATAGTGAGCAATCAGAAAAAAATTATCTATTTATCGCAATTCGATTACCATATGGCGTTCAAATGGACGAAGATGACTGCCAGGAAGCATTAAAGTTTATCCAACCAACAAAGACCTACACAGTGAATATTAAAGCTGCTGTAGATGCTAGTGTTAAAACATTAAAAGATATTGGCATTGAGCTTACTGATTTTGCAAAAGGTAATGAAAAGGCTCGTGAAAGAATGAAAGCTCAATATAGCATTGCTGCTATGAATGGGTGTGTTGTCTTAGGTACTGACCATTCCGCTGAGGCTGTTACTGGTTTTTACACTAAATATGGCGATGGTGGTTCAGACCTTTGTCCGATTTTCCGTCTAAATAAACGTCAAGGAAAGATGCTACTAAAAGAATTAAATTGCCCACCGAAGCTATATGAAAAAGTTCCGACTGCTGACCTTGAAGAAGATCGCCCACAATTAGCAGATGAAGTCGCTCTTGGTGTTACATACGATGACATCGATGATTATTTAGAAGGTAAAGAAATTAATGGTGACTCTCAAGCAAAAATCGAATCATGGTTTAATAAATCTAGACATAAGAGACAAATGCCTTACACTGTTTTTGATAAATTTTAATACAATTCAGACTGCCCGCCAAAAGCTCACTTTCAATCAGTCTGAATTCAGGTTTTTAAACTTTGTTAACACACTAAAAAGCTACCTATTTTGGTAGCTTTTTCACTTTTGTGCTTAATAAATGGATATGAAAGTTAAAATTGGACAAGGTAATAATACAGTCATTAAGAAAGGAATGTTCATATTATGTGGATTTTATTTTTTATTCTTTTAATCTTATGGGTATTAGGTTATTTTACTTTCCATATCGCAGGTGGACTAATTCATATTCTATTAATTATCGCAATTATTGTATTTATCGTTAATCTATTTAGACGTAAAAAGTAGCAAATCTTTAGAGACTCTTTCTACAAACTCAAGAGCTTGATTTTTCAAGTTCTTTTTCTTATGCCATTTTTACCTAATCCTGCTTTTAAACTCTTCTATATTCCTCTATTTTTGAATATACTTCTATGTATGTCATAAATAATAGAGGAGCGAAATTATGACAGTTAGTATGGAGCCTCCTATATCAATGGAACAAATGCTTCAAACAATTCGTACAGGATTACCAAAAACACTTGAACCTAAAAATATAATTATTGTTGGTGCTGGGATTTCAGGCTTAGTAGCTGCTTCACTTTTAAAAGGAGCAGGACATGAAGTAACAATTCTCGAAGGAAATGATCGAATTGGTGGTCGTATTTTTACTAATCGTAATTTTTATGCAGGACAGTATATGGAAAATGGTGCTATGAGATTACCTTCTATTCACTTGCTTGTTTTAGAATATATTAAGAAATTTAACCTTCCTTTAGAAGAATTCATTAATAGCACCCCAAACGATATTATATACGTAAACAATGTAAGGACTATTCAAAAGCTTTATGAAGAAAATCCTGACATTCTTAACTTCCCTACTTCACCATCTGAAAAAGGTAAAACAGCTGAATATTTGGCTCAATACGCCATGCAACCCGTAACTGACTTCATTAAAAAGAATCCAAAAAAGAATTGGGAAATCGTTATTAAGTTACTTGATCGTTATTCGATGGAATATTATTTGAAATACAATCCATATGGTAGAACATTATCGGTTGGAGAAAAATGAAAAAAATTGAACAACACGACTCTTCTGTAACGATTCATACAGAGGATACACAAACCTCGCAGGCATATACGGTAACTGGAGACCTAGCCATTATTACCATACCTTTTTCATTACTAAACTTCGTTGAAATCATTCCACGCGATTTATTTTCATATAACAAATATAAAGCAATTCGACAATTACATTATGTTCCTTCGACTAAAATTGCTTTACAATTTAAAACTAGATTTTGGGAGAAAGCGGGTTTTATTGGAGGAAAAATGATTTCTGATCTACCTGTTCGTTATTCCTATTTTCCTAGCCAATCCGTTGGCTCAGAAGGTCCAGGTGTCATATTAGCAAGCTACACCTGGGAAGATAACGCATCAATTTGGGATAGCTTAACTGAAAAAGAACAAATAGAGAATGCTCTAGAAGATTTATCTAAAATTTATGGTAATGAAATATACAATGAGTTTATTACTGGTAATACATTTAGTTGGTCAGAAAATCCTTTTTCAGGTGGAGCTTTTGCTATTTTCAAACCTGACCAGCAAACTGAGATTGCCCCATATATTTCAACGCCAGAAGGACTAATTCATTTTGCTGGAGATCACACTTCTACAGCCCCAGGTTGGATTCAAGGTGCTATCGAATCAGGAATAAGGGTAGCTTATGAGGTTAATGATTTACCTAAATCAACGGCAAATGAGAATATTGAGACGCATGATCAAGGGTTAGCATGAGAATTTCGAAATTCTAACCTTATATAATGGGCAATATGAATTTCAAGTCAAAATTATTGATTAAGTTGTGAACTTTGTTCTTAGAGTAGTGAGCATTGTGCACTAAATGTTTTACCAATCGCAATTCAAGAAAAACACAAAACCCACAAGTACATAACCTTGTGGGTTTTGTGTTTTTATCCAATTTTCAAATAACCTACTGAAGGAACGAAAGAGTATCCCTGATTTATAACCATATCTGTTATTTCTGTCGTTTCAGTGTTTTTGACTTGATTAAACAATTTATATTTTATTGATTTTACTTTTTTTCCTCTTAATACATTATTTAAATAAATTAACTCAATTTCTAAAAAAGGTATTCTGTACTTTAAATTATTCGTGATTCTATTTGTGATTAGTTCATTAAACTCAATATCGGCATTATTAACTGAATTTTTTTTCATATCATCTACCATTTTATTCTGTCTATCAGTAAACTCACTAATAATATATTCGATTTCCACTTTTGATAGGGAACGAGTTTCTTTTAATGGCAATGTAACTTGATTTGTTTTTTCTTTACTAAATAGTCGTTTAAAAAATTTAATCATAGTCCCGTCCTCTTCAATTTTTCTTATTTATATTTTGTCATGATTAAACAAGATTGTAAAAATAATTTTTTAGGCACTAATACTATTCTATTATTAAACCGAAATTCCTTTGTAGAATTGCTTCTCTTTTAAAATTTTTAGAACAAAACTTAATAATTCCAAGAGTCAGTGATTGAATTCGAAAATAAAAGACCTAATCAGATAAAAAACACACCTAGTGATAGGTGTTTTTACTCCGTTTCACAAGCGTAATTATCATGATCACGATCCATTTGTGCTTGGTAGGCTTTATTCCCTTTTGGTACTCCATTTGGATAGACTTTTCTTAAATCCGTGCAATTTTTAAAATACTGTTTATTATTGTTAGACGAATTATTCGTTGTTGTTTGATTGGTTTTATTTTTGCTCCATAAACCAACACCCTGCTGCTGGGCAGTTGCTTGTAAGCTTCTTAGCTCTGATTCATAGGAATAATTACCATAATCATAAAATTTTTCTACATAGCCTTTTTTTATGATTTCTTTTTGAATTAGTCTGCCATCAATCCAAACCCACGCAAGTGTTCGATTATATTTATCCTTTTTTGGACCATCATATTCAAGCTGAATTGTTTTTGCGTTTTTTAATAGATTACATGTATATGCTGAAGCTTCTTTTCCATATGGCTCAATCGTCATTGTACTTTCTGGCGTATCGATATATAAGAATCTTGTTGTACCAACTTCTGTAAATTTGGCAGTATCTCCATCAATACATTTTATAAGCTCAACTGTAAATTTTGAATCAGTTTTCGTATTAACTGATGCTGTTGACTGTGAACACCCACTAAGTCCAAGAATAGCCATAACAGTTAATAAAATAAGTCTTTTCATGTTGTTCCCCCAATTATTCTTGTAACTACACAATATTTTAACAATAAAAACCAATTATGTATCGAAATATAGAGGGATTTTTCAATTTTAATGGACTTTGCTTTGTATTACTTATTTAGGAATATAATGATCTCCATAAATAAAACGTTACGTAAGCTTCCCAGCCCTTCCATTTTGTAGCCATTTTCTTTATTTCTTCAATTGAAGGTTTTTTCTCTAATGATAGTTGATTTTTTAATGCATTATGTATTCCTACATCGGCAATTGGAAATGCAGATTTCTCTTGTAAACATTTCATCAAAACATAATCAGCAGTCCAGTTCCCAACTCCCCGAATTTCTAATAGCTTATTTAACTTTTTCTCGTATGAATCTAAACGATTTAGAGATTCCTTTGAAATGAGTCCATCTGTCATTAATTTTGCGATCCCAATTACGTATTCAGCTTTTCGAGTGGTAAATTTTAGACTAGTTAAATCGGAAACTTCAAGTTTAGATATTACATCTGGAGTTGGAAATAGCCAAAAAATTTCATCTTTCCATTTAAAGCTTTCTCCATATTTTTCAACAAAGCTTCTTTTTAAAGAAAACGCAAAGGACAGATTGATTTGTTGACCCATAATTGCCCATGTAAATGCTTCAAATAAATCTGGTATTCCAATGACGCGAAGTCCAAAATGCTGTTCTATTAGCAACTGTAGCATTTGATTATTTTTACTTAATTGATAGAACTCGGTTAGGTCTCTGCCTAAATCAAATAAATCCCATATAAATGCTGCTGAAGCTACTTTTGTTTCCTCACTTGGATTTTGGTCTGGAAATTCAATTAATAATTGGTTATGATCACTACTTACTTTTAGTAAACTTGATATATTTTCTATTTTAATAAGTTTTAAAAAATATTCCCCATCAACTTGATGGAGTACCTCATTCTTAGATCGTGCTAAAAATACTAAGCATTCTTTAAAACTAAAATCTTTCGGCGTTAAGATGGATATCGAATTCTTATATTTATCTTTTACTAGCGATTCATTTAATTCTTTATTCAAATTAATCACCTCACCATTTAACCTTTTATAAATTAACAGTTTCCTTTTCTTGCTGTACGGGCTTTCCTATCTGAGATAGATAGCTATGTAAGATCATACCAATCATTATTATAATCATACCAATCCAAGAAATAATTGACGGAGTTGCTGATGATAAGATAATCATTTCACCTATTACTGTGAATAATACTTCCATGGATTGGGTCGCTTCTACAGCACCTAATTTTTGCATATTTCCTCTTACCAAATCAGTAGCTTGAAAAAATAATACAGTTGCAATTACTCCTGATGAGATCGCTACAATTAATGATTGTGTAATTTGGTTTTGACTTGGTAGTCCTTCAGTATATAAACCATAGATTGATAGGATGATCCAAAATGGTAAGCTTGCTAATGTCATTCCTAAAACACGTTGATATACATCCAATTTTCCATCACATATTTCCATCATTTTTCGATTACCAAGTGGGTATGCAAATGAAGCAATAATAACTGGTAAAATACCTGTTAGAACTGTTGAAATAGCTATTTTTGTGGCTAATTCAATTTGCATTAATAAAATCCCAAATATGATTAATAACGACATTCCTAATCCTTTAAATGGTATTTTCCCACGCACCTTCCTGGTTCCATTTGCTGTTTGAACTGATACGAAGAACAATGGAGCTAATAGCGATCCAGATAAAATTGTTATCTGCCACGAACTAGCTATTAGCCATCCTGGAGAATAAACTGCTGCGAGACATATTGGTGCATAAAATAAACCGAATCCAATTGTTGACCATATAATCCAACTTTTTAATTTCCTTTTCATTTCTTTCAATAGATCATACAAATTTCTTCTAGAGATTACGATGATCAATAAAAAAGGTACCATAAAAAAGTATCTTAAAGATGCGCTCCAAATCCAACTTCCACCGGATAACTCCATCGAGCGGTTTAATATAAATGTGATTGAAAAGAAAAATGCCGCTAATACTCCTAATATTATCGGGCGCATATTACCACCTCTATAACGATTTCAATTATCTTTTACGATAAAATGATTTTCGGTTGAAACTTCTTTTAATTTTTTTCGTAAAAATTCAGGGTATAATTCAATTTCTTCAAGATTCTCTAAACTTACCCATTTAAAAATTAATCGATTATCTTCCTTACCGTAAAATAATTCATTCATTGAATTAGAAAGCTTGTTCTCTGATTTTATTTTATAGTAAAGACCTACTTCGTGAATATCATTTCCTTTATAAGAAAAGAAATTTTCTACTGTCCACATCATCTGATTAATTTCAACTTCTATTCCTAATTCTTCATTGAACTCCCTTTTTAAGCTTAAATGTGACTCTTCATTGATTTTTATTCTACCACCAGGTAAGGACCAAATTGTGTCACTTGCTAGTCTATGAATTAAGACATGTCCATTTTCAATCCAAATACCTGCAACCCTTAAATTAAATACTTTGTTATTTGATTTAAATACAACATCCATTATTAATACCTGACCTTACATATTACTATTAGAAGCTTTTTCAACTAAATGAACCCCTCCAACCCACCAGTCGGTTCCAATTAAATTCATTCGATTTGCTTTTCCCGTTAGTACGTCTAATCCCCATTTAGTTAATTCAATTTTTGCTCTTGGGTTATATTGTTGATAACTTGGCAATTCACTGTCACTACTTATTAAAGGGTAATCACCTTTCATTAATTCATTTAACATTGCTGCGAAATATAAATCGCTTAATCCATCATTTGTTCTTTGTCTTACGAGTTTATTAAATAATTCTGCAAAAGAGTTAATTCCCTCATTGATCATTGATAATGCTAAGAATTCTACTTCATTTAACCCATTCTGTAGAGAAGGAAAATATGTCATATGACTTAATAAAGCATGTTTTAAAAACGGAAGCGTATGACATTTTTGAATAAATTCATTAAGTTCATCTAGATTATCTGAACAATAAGCTTTCCATCCAGCACATGCTTCTTCTATTTGTTCGTTTGTAATTTTCTGTTTAGTTGGAAGTAATTCAATTAATTGTTCTGAAGATAATTGACCTAATCCGTGAAATGGTTCAATTCCTTCATATTCATTTATACTAACCATCGAAATTTTTTGAAATCCAAGTGCCGATAATTCCGATAATAAATAGAGTATCGTCACCTGATCGTATCGATCATGTTCGAACCAAAGAACAACTTCCTCAGAACGAGATAGTTCATTTAATAATTGATATTGGCTTTGGCAATTTTCAATAAAAAAACTCGAAGGAATTTGTAGCTTTTGTTCAAAAAATTCTGCTCTTCTTTTATATGTTTCTTCTAAAGTCCAATCTAGACTAAGTGGCCCAAAATCATACATTTCTCTCCATACGATCAAATTACCATTTAAGGACTTTATTTTTCCTCCAACCACATCACCATTTACAATATGATTCATCTATTTCATCTACTTTCTCCATTAGTTTATTTAAAAAGAAAATACATTACTTCATAATTGATGTAATGTATTATAACTACATTATTTAATTAAGTTCTTAATTCTGCTTAACGATCGTAGATACCTCTTACATATATTATTATTTTTTATCAAAATAAAAACCACCTATATAAATAGGTGGCGAGACATGTTCTTAATAAAATAGGCTTCTAGTTAATCTCTTTTTTGTTTTTTTCTACTAGAAGACATCTCAACACCAGTTTCAGATGTTGTAGTCCCTTGACCTTGTACATTTGGTGATCCTAAGCCAACTCTAGATGGATCTTTTTTAGTTTTTCCCATATTAAACACCTCCATCTTTACTTTTTCTAAACTTAAACTTCTTTATTCAAAGAATATTTTTCCTGTAAATTGCAAATCTTATATTTCTGAGGAGGTGTTTTTTATGGCTAGAATCGGAGTAGAACAATCTTTAACAAATGTCCAAGAAGCATTACGTTCAGCGGGACACGATGTTGTTGAATTAAAACAGGAATCGGATGCAAATGGTTGCGATTGCTGCGTAGTAACAGGACTTGATTCAAATGTAATGGGAATGCAAAATGTAGCTTCACAAGGATCAGTAATCGAGGCAAGTGGCTTAACAGCTGATCAAGTTTGTCAACAAGTTGAAAGTAAATTACAATAACAAATAACAAACAAAAGTTATATTAAACATTCTAAAGAATACTCGCCGATTGGCGAACTTTAAAGCGAAGACTGAGGCGTAGTAACACTTTTACCTAATTCCAAAATTATCCGACTACTACGTCGAGTCCACTTTGTCGTTGCAAATTTATACTTTCTAATGTGCAAAAAAGGGTAAGCAAAATTTAATAAAATTTGCTTACCCTTTTTTCAAATTATAAATTTAATCCACCGTACAATAAAGCTCCCATTACAATAAAAGCCGGATGTAGCTTTACTTTCTCCATTAATATGTAACTGATTACTCCTAAAAATAAAAACTGTCCAAATCCAATTTGAAAATATGAATCATGAAATGAATTATAAGCCATAACGCCAAGTAAAACTGCGATTGTTGGCTTGACGTAAAGAGTCATTCGCTTAACTTGAATCGAATGACGATATTTATACAAAATTCCCATTAAAGTCAGCATGAGGATTAGTGACGGTGCAACTGTAGCGAATACAGCCAAAAATGAACCTAGTATACCACCTTCATGGAATCCGATATACCCTGCCATTTTCGTAGCAATCGGTCCTGGAAGGGAGTTCCCCATAGCAAGAGCCTCATTAAATTCTTGATGTGTAAGCCAACCTCTTGTGACGACTTCTTTTTGAATAAGAGGAATGGTCGCAGGGCCTCCTCCATACCCTAAAATATTAGCAACAAAAAACGCCCAGAAAATGTTCCAATATACCATTATGCAGACAGTCCTTTTGATTTTTTACCTTCAACTGATTTGGTTGGCTTAACGACAGCAAATAACAGTAGCCCTCCAATAATAAATCCTGGATGTATATGAAAATATTGCATTAAAACAATCCCTACCAAAATATGTCCGATTGTAAAGGGCCATTTTAGCCCCTTAACGGAAGCTTCTACAAATTGCCAAGTTAGCACACCAAGCATGACTCCAACTACTGGAACAATTGCTCTAGTCATTCCTTGCACCCATTTTAAATCTTTAAATGTCACTAGAGTGGTCAATAAAACAACCATTAAAATAATCGTCGGCAGGATCGTTGCAACTATTGCATTGATCATCCCTATTTTACCGCCTACTTTGAACCCAATGTATCCAGCCATTTTTGTATTAATCGGTCCTGGCAGTGTGTTTCCAATAGCGAGCACATCTCCGAATTCTTCATCAGTCATCCATTTAAAGCGTTCAACCACTTCTTTATGTACTAAAGGAATGGTCGATGGTCCACCTCCGTATCCAAGTATGCTGCTCCTAAAAAAGGCGATAAAGATGTTTAACTGTTTCATAAAATCCATCCCTTTAGTTTATCTTTCTTTTAGTTTGCAATAAGACACGTGCACTTCACACATTTACCGCATGGTTTTTTCTTAACTGGATTAGGTTGATTGACCATGTTCATTAAAAGCGAGGTCTCCACATTACAAAACGAGCATGTCTCACCAGTTAGAGCTTTTTGAATTTGAGGCATTTCTACTAACTTTAAGGCTTCTTTCATATGTTTGTCGCATACTAACAACATATCATTCACTCCTGCTCTTAAAATTGGATTTTATGGTGTAGATGTCACTTTCTTTTTCGGATGATCTAATTTTCGTTTTTTTACTTCATCTGTTACTTCTTCGTTCCATGAAATCGTTACATCTTCGTCAGTGATGAAAGCTTGGCAACCTAAACGAAATCCTTTGCTTAACCATTCTTCACCAAGTTTTCGACGCTCCTGCACTTTTATATGATCAACAGTACCCTTTTCAATTTTACAAACGCACGATCCACAAACGCCTCCACCACATCGATTTGGCAATTCTCCATCAAATCGAAGAGACATACGTAAAATATTGGAGTTTTCCGGTACTTCTAATACTTTTCCACTAGTAGCAAAATTCAGTTTCGGCATAATTCAAATCCTCCTCTTCATCTCTTTGGTATACAATATACCATATTTATAATTTTCTGACAATATAAAAATTACATATATTAAGCTATTTTTCTTAATTTATATTACTCTATTTGTTTTTATATACCGGTCTGATATAATATTTTGTATACCAAATACGTCTTAATTTTCAAAAAACGAGGTGATGAATGTGCTTAATATTGGATTAATTGGATATGGAGCGATTGGACAAGATATCGTCAAATATATAAACGAAGGCAAGGCTGGAGATGTATTATTAAAGGCGGTTCTCGTACGGAGAAAGAATCAATACGAATCGCATATAAGCGATTTATTTTACGACAATGAAGAGGCTTTTTTCGGATTGGGATTGGATATTATTATTGAAGCTGCAGGTCATGAAGCTGTCTATAAGTATGGGAAAAGGACGTTGTCTACTAGTAGTGATTTTATCATCGCTTCTGTAGGTGCATTAGCAGATGATGCATTATTAGCAGAACTTGAAACTGCTGCAAACCTTACTAACAGCAAGATCATCATCCCTTCTGCTGCAATTGCTGGATTAGATCGTGTAGCTGCATCTATGCTACAGGGGGTTGATGAAGTAAAACTTGTAACGAGAAAACCACCGAGTGCTTGGCGAGGTACAATTGCAGAAGAAAAGGTAGATTTAGACACAGTTAAAGAGCCTTTTTGCATTTATAGTGGCGTTGCTAGAGAATCTTCTAAGCTTTTTCCGGAAAGCACAAATGTTTCAGCAACCTTGAGCCTTGCTGGAATCGGATTTGATAAAACAAAAGTGCAAGTTTATGTAGATCCAAGCATAACCAGTAATACACACCAAATTTTCGTAAAAGGATTTTTTGGTGAAATGGAAGTAAAGGTGCAAAATGTTCCTTCTTCTACCAATCCAAAGACGGGGTATATTGTAGCAATGAGTATTTGTAATACTTTAAAAAATAGAACGTCCTCTATCGTTATTGGGATCTAGTATATTCTCTTTTACTATTTGTGAAATACGAAACTAAAATAAAAAGCCCCCTTAGTCTAGACATCTAACAGTCTAACTAATAGGGGCTTTTATTATTTTTAGAAAAATGATTTTTCTATACGAGAAAAGCGACGAAAACATCTCAAACTATTTTTATGTCGTTTTTTCTTTTCTTTTTTCTATGTAGTTCATGTACGCACGTCTAGAATTTTCAATATGAATTTTCGTTAAATACTCCGACATTTCTATTTCTTTATTTCGTACTGCTTTCATGATTTCAATATGTTCCCTCAATGATTCCTTACGTCTTCCAGGCGTTTCGTACCCCATATTAGCAGACATATGGATATAATCTGTTAAGCCTGATAAAATTTCAAATAGCTTCGGACTTCTCGCTGCCTTATATAGTAGGAGATTCATTTCAATATGCTCGTTCTCAAAGGTTTCGTCTGAGTGTTCCTCAATATAAAGAAGCTCCTCTATTTTTTGATCAAACTCTTTTTGAATTTCGTCTGTCATTTTTTTAGCAGCCAATTTTGCTGCTAACACTTCTAGTGAAGATAAAATCGTAAACACTTCCATAATGTCTTCATCAGAAATATTTGAAACGATGACACCTTTACGCGGAACCGTTTTTACAAACCCTTGTGATTCTAAGCGGAATAAAGCTTCTCTAATAGGTGTACGACTAATGTTTAGCTTAACAGCAAGCTCCCGTTCAATTAAGCGATCACCTGGCTTATAATGCCCCTCTAAAATCAATTCTTTTAAATATCTATACGCATGTTCCCGGATTGAAAGAAAATTAGTTTCCATCTCCATTCCATTCACCTGCCTCCCATTTCTTGCCTATTTTAAAATAGTGTATCATCATTTTGTTAAAAGTAAATCGATATTTCTATTATAGTATCTTTTAAATGAGTAATCGAGTACATAGGTGGAAATTCATTCCATTCATCCTCATACACGAACCTTTTTCTTTGTGGTCCTTTTATCTCTCAAACCTACTTTTTGATAAGTAAATCTTCTTATAGTTAACTACTTTTATTGCCTACAAATACGAACTTTAATCCCAGTTATTTTCTATGGAAATGTTTGTACACCAAAAAAGGCGATGTAGGAACAATACCTAACCGCCTCCAAAGTATTATTTTTTAATGTCTGCATCAGTAACAACTTCATAACCGTCATTTGAAAGGAACTCTTGCAATGCTTGCAGGGCAGCTGTTCCTACCGCTGTATCCTGCTCTCCATTTCCACCGCTGATCCCCACGCCACCAATAACTTCTCCATTTACTACAATTGGAAAACCGCCGACAAAGATTGCAAATTTTCCATTTAACATATGTTGTATTCCAAATGCTTCATTTCCCGGTAGGGCTGGTCCGTTTGGTTCAGTATTAAATAAATGAGTCGAGCGTTTATGCCCTGCTGCCGTATATGCTTTAGCAATAGCAATTTCAGGACCCGTAATACGAGCACCATTCATTCGTTCAAGTGCAATGACATATCCTCCGTCATCTACAATGGCAATCGTCTCTGGAACGTTGATATCCTCTGATTTTTTCTTAGCAGCTTCAATCATTACCTTTGCTTCATCTAGTTCTAATTTTAATATTTTTTTCATTTAAAATCCTCCTTTAGTAACCGATATAGACTGTTTTTATTTGTGTAAAGAATTCAAGTCCAACTCTGCCTGACTCACGGAATGTAGAAGTACTAGAGCGCTTTACTCCACCAAATGGTGCATTCATCAAATTACCTGTCGTTGTACGATTTACTTTAACTGTCCCTGCTTGAACATCTTTAGTAAATTGATGAGCGAGTTTCAAATTATTAGTAACAATCGATGCAGATAATCCATATTCAACATCGTTAGCAATTAACACGGCTTCTTCATAGCTTTCTACTTCAATTACAGCAACTACTGGGCCAAAAATCTCTTCTTTAGCAATGCGCATATCGGGCTTTACATTCGTAAAGATCGCCGGTTCAATATAGTAGCCGTTTTCGTATTTTCCATACGCAAGCTGTCGGCCACCATATTCAAGAGTAGCCCCTTCTTCTTTACCAATTCCTATATACTTCAGCACGTTTTTTAACTGTTTTTCGTTTGCTAGAGGTCCAATAATGACACTTTCGTCAAAGCCGTCGCCAATTTTTAAAGCACTTGTTTTTTCTACTAATTTCTGAACAAATTGTTCCATTACTTCCTTCATAACAATTACACGACTAGTGCCTGTACATGCTTGACCAGTAAGGTGAAAGCCTCCATTCACGGTTAGATTAACTGCCAAATCAACATCTGCGTCATCCATTACAATGAGAGGATTTTTTCCACCAAGCTCCATTTGTGTTCTTGTAGTAAAGGCTGTGTTTTTATGAATATGTTCCCCGGCACTAGTAGACCCAGTGAAAGTAACTCCTCGTATAGCAGGATGTTTAACTAATATATCCCCGATATCGGATGAACTTCCTGTTACAAAATTGATTACTCCTTTTGGTATCCCAGCTTCATGTAGCGCCTCAACGAGTCGAAATGCAATTAAAGGTGTATCAGATGAAGGCTTGAAAACAACTGTATTTCCAGTAATTAATGCTGGGGCAATCTTTCTTGATGGTATGGATAACGGGAAATTCCATGGTGTAATGACTGAAATAACACCAAGAGGCTCCCTTTCTGTTGTGACTCTCATATTTGGATCATCATTCGGGAATGTTTCCCCCGTAAAGCTTTGTCCTTCAATTGCATAATAACGAAGCGTTTCCGCTGAGCGAAGCACCTCCTGTTTGGCCGCGCTTATAACTTTTCCTTCTTCTCGTGTTAATTCTTCTGCTAGTTGTTCCACTTTCTGTTCAAGTATTGCTGCCGCCTTATTTAAAATGGCAGCACGTTTAGAAGGTGCAGTTTGTGCCCACGCAGGAAAAGCCTGGCTTGCTGCATCAATTGCTTGTTTCACGTCTTGTTCTGTCGATGCTTGGAATGTGCCGACAATATCTTCCTTATTAGAAGGGTTAACGCTTTTGAACGTTTTATTATTTACAGACTCAACCCAACTTCCAGATATGTAATTTTTATAAGTTTCTAGTTTAGTAGTTAGCAAATTTATCATCCTTTCTGAACAAGATGGCAGTTCCCTAGACGGAAACTGCCATTTTATTTTCTATTATGCTTGTACTAGAGCACCTAAATCCTTTTCAAGATATTCTCTCCATAAGCCATCCATATACATGCGACGCATTTTTGCACCAGTACGAACTACTTCCAAGCAACGTTGTTGTAACTCAGGAGTATCAGCATGATCAAGTACAATTTTGTATCCACGTTCTCCGTGAATTTCATCTGATACGATGTGTAAGTCGAAGAATTCAATCTCCTCATCTGTAAAATTGTACTTCTCACGTAATGCTGGAGTTTGTTTACGATAAATGTCTGGAACTTGAGATTCAAGTCCTACAACTAATGCTGCAGTTGCTACTACGAAGTTTTCACGTGCTGCTACCGCAAAACACCAGCTTTGTAATCCTAGCGTTGTAGGAGCCATGTTGTTAGGATCTAATACGCGCTCTCGAGTTGTTCCACAAGCTTCAGCAAATCGGATTAATAAGTCTGTATGGCGGTCGCCAGCGATTTCTTCTTCGTACATATTTTGTAATGTGAAATCTTTCGCATCTTCATATTTTGGTAAGTTTGGAGTGTTATGGTAGATATAAGCTAAGTAATCTGCAAAAGGTCCAACATAATGGTAATGATTTTCAGCCCAGCGAGCGAAGTGACTACGCTCTAATTTTCCTTCAGCCCATGCAACAGTAAAAGGTGCTTTTTGGCTGTGGTTCCCTTTAATCGCTTCTTCTAACTCCTTACGAAACTCATCTTTAGATAATAATCTAGTCATCCAAACTCCTCCTCCAATATGTTTATGTAGTTTAATAGTTTAGTTAAACAATCGAAGTATACCAAATAACTTAAAACACCTATAAAAACTACTAAATACCAGCTGTTTATTTGTATTTTGTATTTGGTATACCAACTAACCTTATAGTAACCCATTGTTTTTTGTTTGTAAATACATTTTTATTAAATTTTCTAATTTTTCTAAATTTTAAAAAGGTGCTCTACCATATAATGAGAGCGACAATGGTAGAGACTATTAAGCCTGTAGCAACAGGAAGTAAGTTTTTTCTAGCTAACTCTAAAACATTCACACCACAGAAACTAGCAACCGCTACCAATGATGACCACGCAATTAACGTTCCACCACCTGTCCACACAGATCCCATTTGACCGATTGCTCCTAGCGTACCAGGATCCATACCAACTCCAGGTGCCAATGCTCCTGATAAAGCTCCCACTAGCGGTAATCCAGAAAACCCTGAGCCTTCTAACCCAGTAATCGCTCCAGTAATTAATAGACCAAATGCCGTTAAAACCGAATTATGTGGAATGATCGATTGACCAGCCTGAACTAAATCAACTAAGAACGCTGGCTTTGCTACATTTTCTCCTAAGGAAAAAATGGTACCGCTAAAGTCCGAACTACCTAAGAAGAAGAATGCTGCAATCGGAATAACTGGTCCCATTGCACGAAATGCAAATACGAATCCTTCTGTAATATGCTCACTAATTTTATCAAGAGCTTGTAAACGACGGAACGCTACACATGTTACTACTAACAACATAGTCGCAACACCACCGATAAATGCTGCACCGTCTCCTCCTTCAAAACCACTCATTTTACCATTACCGATTTTCGTTGAAAACATAAATATAATAACTGCTAGTAGTGATAGTGGGACTAATACAGCAAAGATTTTCCCCCATTTTTCACGCTCTCTATTATCCACAGTAGCTTCTGTTGCAGCAGCTATTTCATTTGCGGAAGAGTTATTATTTACAAGTGACTGTAAATTTTGCAATGAAGCTTCACTTTCTGATTTACCGATCGATTTACGTTCAGTAAAATACGTAATCGCGATTGCAACTCCCCCTGTAATTAAAGAGAGAATCATTACCTTACCTGACACAGCTGATGTTTGAATACCTGCTGATTTTGCAGTAAGCATTGGAGCAATCTGCATAATATAGTCAGAAGATAATGCCATACCTTGTCCTGCAATAGAAACAACCATAGCACATGCAATTGGCGACAATCCAGCACGAATAGCCGCAGGTACTAATAACGTACAAATAAGCGGAACCGCAGGCGTTGGCCAGAAGAATAAAGAAATGACGTAAGTGACGACTAATAGAACAGCAAAAGCAATATGTCCGTTTTTCATCACCTTTTGCATCGGAGCAATCATTCGTTCATCTGCACCAGTATCTTTTAAAGAATGTAATAAAGCCACCATAAAAGTAATGATTAAAAAGATAGTAAATAGCTCCTTTGCTGCTACAAGATTTGCGTTGAACAACGCTTGAAATCCTCCAACAACTGATCCTTTATAAGCAACAGAAACAAGAAAGGTTCCAATGATGGTTGGCAATACAACCCCTTTTCGAAACAGCATAGTCACAATTACAACAAGTGTCATGATACCATAAAGCCAGTGAGCAACAGTTAAATCCATAAACCCCACCCTCTCATTTATAGGTACTTACAACTTACATTCTTCTTCTAGATGTAATAGCTTTAGGAGTTCGTTTGAAAGGTTTTCGAGTGCTTCACCTACAATTTTCTCCCCTATTTCAAAACTTGCCTTCGTTGCATCCCCAATGCAACCATTAGTAGTCATCTCTTCGTATCGATAAAACCCTTGAATAGCTTTACCAGGTCGTAGCTGCTTCCATCTACCTTCGTTTTGGATACTTCCTTTAGTAATTTTATTTGGTCTAATTAGATGAGGAGCCAAGTAAAGTGCTTCTGACACTTCTCGTTCACAACTGTGACCGAACAATGGCGAGTGAATAGATTCTGAGATTGAAAGTTTTGCAGATGCTGTCGTTTTAGCATAATAGATTTCTGAACCTAGCTCTTCTGACAACATGGTGCAAGCAACATTTAAAGTTGACTGATTGCCACCGTGAGAGTTTAGTAATAAAAATTTTTGAATACCATGATGTTTAAGAGATACGATCATATCCTTTAAAATTGCTATAAGCGTAGTCGGTTGCAATGAAATGGTTCCTGGAAAGTTTAAATGATGGTGCGAGACACCCATATTGACAGTAGGCGTTACAATTACATGAGGATACATTTTTTCAGCTAATTTTTCAGCCATTTTCTCAGCTAGTACAGCATCACAGCTTTCAACCATGTGAGGGCCATGCTGTTCGTGTGCACCGATTGGAATTATTGCTAGTTTTACAGTATGTAATGCATCCTTTACTTCTTCCCAAGTCATCTCAGTTAACAAATATGATTTCATATTTTCACCCCCTTTCATAGTTGTATCCGCTTACAAAACTTTCTGCTTTCGTCCTATGAATTAAACATTTAAATTAATGAGGTATTTTGTATACCTAGATGATGCAAAAAATTTACTGTGCATTTACTGGCTTTGCAACTTTCGGTATTGGGGCGTTTATATTTTCTTGTGAAATGACAATATCATCTTTGATTGTTAACTGACAGCATAATCGAATGCCTTCTTCAACCTTTTCACCAAGCATTTTCTGCTCTTTCCAGTTTGGCGGATCAAGTTTTTCTGCTCCTTCTAGCACTCTACATGCACATTTTGTACATTTTCCCATCCCGCACCCGTATTTCAGTTTTGGGAATTGACGGATGCCTGCCAACACTACTAAATTCGCGTGATCACGCACTTCTTGCTCAATAATTTCTCCTTCTACATGCAAGCGTACTTTTGGCATATGTATCCCTCCAATATAATTTTCTTAAAATTTCAAAAATTTAATCTGATTATAATTCGAATTTTTTAGAAAGTAAATACTATTATTTATTTGGAAATCTTTAACATTAAATCTCTTATCTATTCCAAAAAACTATTGCTTACAAATGCTCATTGTTTTTATTAAAAATTCAGAAAATTATATTGATTAATATTTTTTTCTGTATTACACTATGAATAGAAATTTGGTATACAAAATACCTTATACTCAAAGCTACATAATTAGATGAGGAGTGTGCAATGATGGGTAAGTATATTGTTTTGACGAATAAAGACACGTTTCAAACTATTGTAGATAACGAGGGTTTAAAGGCAATCGAAACATACCACTTCTACTTTTTTAACGAACTAAAAGCTAAATATACAATTGCCGAAGTGTTAGACGACAATATTAAAATTAAACTTTACGAAAAGTATGAAGGAAAAGAATACGTGAATGAAATTCGCGTAAAGTTCTTTGAGACATTTGAAACGATTGAAGCAGCACATGAAGAGTTATACGAAATTGTAAAAGCTCAAGGAAACAGCGAAGACTCTCAGCATTCCAAATTAGTGAAGTCGGACGTACAAACTGTATAGATTACATAGAAATAGCACTGATCCAGTGCTATTTCTTAATTTTATAGTAATCTTTTAAAATCGAAAGGCTGTTATTGAAAATAAAAAAGACAACAATTTACTGTTGCCTTCCTTTGGATTCCTCTAAATAAGCCACTCTAAACCAAACAAATAAAACATAACAATGAGTAAATAACTAATTGTATATGGAATATTCCAATTCGATACTTTAAAGGAGCTTTCTTTAACGATGCTCGACATTAATCCGATCGTCGCATTATATGGCCCTACTAAAAACGCAGAAATAGCTCCAGCAAGTAATGACACTGTTAAAATATACGGTGAAATTCCTAAGCTTTGTGGATCAAGCGCTTCTGCCATTAACGTCAAGGTTACTGCAGGATGAAGCCCTGTAAATGCAAATGCTAACGGAATTAGTGGTAATAGAATTAAAAATACTTCTGGTCCTACAATATCTTTAAAATGAGTGACTGCTATATTTACTGTTTCATTTATATTCGTACCTTTTAAAACGGAAATAAAAAAACCAGCTGACAAAAAGATAAAAAATTGGTCTTTCATTTTAAAGGAGTAGGAATGAAAATATTCCTTTAAACTATGTAAAAATGCTTTTTGTTGCTTAATGAGAAGAGACCAACCAAGAGCAAACGGAATTACTAGAATTGATACGATAATAACAAATGAATATGAAAAAAGATGTTCCGCAAATGAAATGATGAGATTGAATAGAATAATAGCTATGAAAATATGAAAAACTCTTCCTTGCGTAACCACTCCTTCTAGTGAGGCAGCAGTTTCATCTTTTACTAAATCATTTCTATGTCCTTTCGTAACATTTTTCCGTGAATTCCTTGACGCCAAAAACCAATCTAACACAATCCCCAATATACTTAACGGTAATACATATGGCAAAATTGATACCCACCTTACCCCAGTTACGCCAATTACAATACCTACGATTGGTGTAATAGGAGCCCAAAGTAGAGGCATCGCAAATCCATGGGTAATGGCTCGACTCATAAATCGATCTTCTTTTTTTATAGAAAAAAGACTTAAGGATGGTTGAATAGAATAGTAAGTCATTGGTAGAGTTGCCAAATTCATAAACATACTTAAAAAGTAAGATATTCCTGATGTCATTATGTACAATTGACCGGATGTTTTTACTTTTTTCTGTATGATCGTTTGAATGCCCTTTGCATATCCGCCCAGTTTAACCGGAAAACCTAATATAGGAATTACTGCAAACAAAGTAAGCAAATCCAGCATTGGACCGAATGAAAGGATATATTCTTTTACACTGGCGTTGTTTCTCCAAAGAAGAATGTATCCTATTAGTAAGAAAATACTTCCTATTGTTCTAACGAGCAATTTAACAGCAAACATCGTATAAAGAACAATTAAGAAACATAAAGAAGAAATAAAAAATTGTAAATCCAAATGAAACAAAGAGGAAAATAAATATAAAAAGATTACTAATCCAAACACATACTTCAACATCGTATCACCATCTTCCTCGTAAACGTGGTATACCAAAAGAGATTAATTAGTATATTTTACAAGAAATTATACCATAAATACCTAGTTTTGGTATACAATTTTCTCTTTTTCCGTTTTCACTGAAAAGATAGGTATAAGTTATAGGTGAATACATGTTGAGCTTTGACATTAAAAAGTTATTTTTTTAGTTACTTTAAACTTTATGAAATTAAATAATTGCTTAAAAAGAGGACAATCTTTATATGGTTTTAAATGTTATTATATTCAAATTCCAATGTGTTTAACCAAGTTCAAGAAGTGCAAAATTATAAAAAACCTTACCGCATTTCGATAAGGTTTTTAACTTGCCTTTTAAAGTTTCTCACTTGAATTAATTTACATTAAAAAAAGAGATTATGGATGTATCAATCCCCTTATAAATGTAAATGATAAAAGTTAAGGGAGGTGTCTTATAATGGCAAAAGATGTACTTTGCGAAGTTGATAACTGTAAATATTGGGCTTCTGGAAACAAATGTAGTGCAGATTCCATTTATGTTGTGAGCCATAAAGGGAAACAAGCTAAAAACAATGCTGAAACAGATTGTAATACATTTGAAGCTGGAATGTAATTTTCTAAAAGGGTAGCCTACTTAGAAGGTTGCCCTTTCTTATTTATAGTATTGATAATAACTATCATTTTCATTCAAATTTATTCCAATTATTTTATATTATTTACATCTCAATCTTGGACTGTTTTGATTATAATCATTAATTAATGACTACATTTCAAAAAAATTATCCCTCTCAACTTTACACACTCTTAATGCGAAGGACTCATACCAGTCTTTTTTCCCACGATCTTGAGCAACTTTGTGAGCTGCGTGCTCTTTCCAGGTCTTAATAGCATCCAATGACTCCCAATATGAAACCGTTATACCCATTCCTTGATCACGAGCACTTTCAACTCCTAGAAAACCTTCTTGACACGATGCTAGTTCAACCATTTTTTCAGACATCTTATTATAACCATTATCCCCATCTGTTCTAGTAGAACAAAATATTACAGCATAATATGGAGGATTAGGGGTTTTTGCAAATGAACTCATTTTTATCCCTCCTTTTTCTATTAATCATATTTGATTTAAGTGTTAAATAACATAGACAAATTCAAAAAAATGTAAATAAAAAAGCGATACACAGGTATCGCTTTCAGAGTGTTGAAATATATTGTAGTCAATATTGAAAAATAAAAACATTAAATGAATATCTATGAAAAAATAGTCTATTTATTATTTTATTATCTGTCATCTTATTGATAAACAAGTGATTTTGGTTGATTTATAAATGCTTTAACTAACTTGCAAAAATTAAAATATCTTCTTTTTTGACGATCAATATTTGTAAAGATGTGTAAGTCCTCATCATAAGTTAATAAGTTACAATTTGATTAATAAAGGGTAATTCATTTGTTCACTTGACTATTCTATTGTTTTTAAGATTATTATTTTTTTATAAAGAACTTGATTGGAACGAAAGGGTGCTCGACTCCTATGGGAGAAGCGGGAAGGCTGAGACCCCGCAGGCGGCGCCGAGGAGGCTCAGGTCTCGCCCCATGGAAAGCGAGCACCCTGTAGTGGAAATCAATATCACACAACTTACTTATCAATAATCAATCCAACAATTTAATTGACAAATTCTTTTTTCAACAGCATGAAAGCGATACTCAAGGTATCGCTTTCAAATATTACTCAAAAATATATGGATTTCCACTGATGTTATTTCTCATTTCTTGTGTTACTTGAAAATCCTCTTGTTGAAAATTTTGTTCAAAAATTTCTTCATTAATTCCGCTGCCATCATAATGTGTTAGATTATTTTCCATAAAAATCACCCTCTAATTAATATTAGTTTTATGCCGTAAAACTTCATTATTAGAATGTCCAATTCTGTAAAATAAATTATAAAAAACGATGCGATAGAAATCGCATCGTTTCCCACTTTTTTTATTAGTTTGTACTTGCTTTCACTTTATTTGTTAGAACAAAAGAATAAATCGCAGATAGTAAAGCAAAAATAACAATAATTCCTCCTACTAATGCATTCATTGTAACAGGAAACTGAGAAATTAAGATCCCACCTAAACTTGAACCTAAAGCAATTCCTGTATGAGAAAAAGAGTTGTTTAATCCAACTTGTATATCAGCCGAATCTTTTGCCACTTTCGCCAGACTATCTTGAACAGCAGGACTAATTGACCAAGACACAGTACCCCAAAGAACAACTATAATAAATAAAGTAATGATTGAACTAGGAGCGAATGTTAACGTTAATATCGAAATGGCTAATAATCCTAAATTAAACACTATTGTTTTACTTCCACCAAATTTATCAGTAGACCAACCACCTAACCATCCACCTAAAATTCCTGCCATACCAAATACAAGTAAAACAATACTGATTAGGTTAGTAGATAATCCCATCGTTTTCATTAAGTATGGTGTAAAGTAAGTATAAATTGTAAAATGTCCTGTTAATTGTAAAAAGGAAATTAGTTGAATCGATAAAATACTTTTATTTTTAAGTGTTGCTACTTGCTTAATCAATGGAATTGTTGGCTGACCTTTTACTTTCGGTAAGAATTTATAAATCCCTAACATAGCCAATAAGCTTAATAAACCGACTAAAACGAATGTCATTCTCCAGCCGAAATTTTCTCCGATAACTGTACCTAATGGAACACCAAAAACTAGAGAAGAACTGATCCCCATAAAAATAACTCCAATTGCTCTACCTCTAATTTCAGATGAAACGATGTTTGCCGCAGTCGTAATTGAAACAACAATTACAACTGAACAACTTGCTGCAAGTATAATACGAGCGATTAATAATACAGCGAAATTCGGACTAATGATGGAAAGCATATTTCCAAAGATAAATACTGTTAATGCGATTAATAGCAATTTTTTACGTTCCATTTTTGAGGTAATCGCTATAAAAATAGGAGCCCCAAATGCAAATACTACTGAAAAAATTGAAACAAGTTGACCAACCGCGCCAACTGAAACATGTAAATCCCCTGCAATCATTGATAGTAAACCGGTAATTATAAACTCAACGGTTCCTGCGACAAATGTTGCAATAGCTAAAATATATATACCCTTATGCATTACTTAACTCCTCAAGTATGATACTCATTTATAATAATTTTTTTGCCACATTAGTTTATTATATAGATATAACGAAAAATGTCTATGCCAAAAAAAAAACGAACCTACTTAAGATTCGTTTCGAAATTACTCTTCATTATTGTCTTTATTTGATTTAACTAGTTTTATACTTTGGTCTTCTTTATTTTCAACTAGATGCTGTAAGATGGATAATTTATTTGCCCAAAATTGCTCATAATATGATAACCATTGTTTAATCTCTAAAAATGCTTCTGGTTGTAGTCTGTATCTTCTTTCTCTACCAACCTTTCTTCCACTAATTAATTCAGCTTCAGAAAGAATATGGAGATGTTTTGCAATTGCTGTTCGACTCATTGGAAAATTACTTGATATCTCTGAAATCGGCAATTCATTATTAGCTAATAATTTAAGCACTTCTCTTCTAGTAGGATCAGCTATCGCTTGGAAAACGTCATATTTTTGTGCAGAACTGGACACTAGTTTTCAACAACCTTTTTAAGCTTCTGAACAATACCAGCCCAACCACCATTCATATTATCACGGACAATACCACTTTTTTGGTTTGGTTTTGGAAGAATTTCGTCAGCTGTTTTCCACCCACTATGGATTACCGTAAATTCAGTTTGATCCCCTAAATCCTTTAAATTAAATGATACTACCCATCCATCAACATCCCAAGTAAACGATACTCGATTTGGTTCATCAATTTCTAAAACTTTACAAGGTGATGGACCGAATGGACCTTGCAAATGAAACTCGTGACCTACGACTGGTTTAAAGTCATTTGGCATGAACCATGCAGATATACCTTCCGATGTTGATACGACCTCCCAGACTTTTTGAATTGGTGCATCGTATATAAGAGTTTGTTTAATGTCTTCAACTTGGTTTTGTACGCCCATTTTAATCCTTCTTTCTAGTTAATATAAAACCTTTTAGTTATATTTGAAATTATATACAACCATTTGGTTTCATGTCAATCTAATTTTGCGTACTTATTTTTTCCTTAAGTTTTTAAATTATGATTAAAACGTATTTTTACTATCCATACATAAAAATACTAATGAAATAATCATTTTGAGGAATTCACCTAATTGTTTCAAACCACATTTTTGATAAAATATCTTTAGTTTATCCTTCCCAGCCCATCAGTCTTAATAGTGGGAAAAAACCTCAGATTTAGAATTACGAATAGCAATTTATTCCTTTCCTATGTAAGTCAAGCGTAACGTCAATGTACATCTAAATTTGTAATCTAATTTTTTCTTCTCTTACCATCGTTAAAAATTCAGCACGCTCAGCACAAAACTCATTCTCCTCTTTAAATCCAAAATTTTTATAAAGCTGAATCGCCCTTTTATTAAACTTAGCAACTGTTAATCTATATGTGGAAAGATTAGTCATCCCTTGAATTTCTCCAAGAATATATTTGAAAAATTCACGACCAAATCCTTTCCCCGTTAAATCTGGCCTAACTCCTAATCCAATATCGACCATCCTTTTTTCATAAACACCAAACTCATTCCCTTTTGGTACTTGAGCTGACTGACCAATACAATAAAAGCCAATTAAGTTCTCATCTTGGTCAATAACCGCTAAATACTGATTATTTAATAATTCATCTAGTCCTTCTTGACTTAATTCATTATTATAAAAATCGTAAGGGGGATCATAACTCCAAGTAAGAATTTCAGTAGCGTAAGACTCTGTCATTTTACTAATGTATAATTCCATGATTTCTCCTCATTTTTCTACTTGTTAAAACTGCAAAAATAAAAAGCATTACTCATTTAAAATAGAGTAATGCTAGATTTAAATTAAGGTCTATCTAAATTTAACAACCTGATCGAGCATAATAAATTTACGAAACTACCCTATTTCTAACAAAAAAGAATACTCCGATATTAATTAATAAAATTCCTAAAAATGCTGCTAATAATAACTGAACCCCTGAAATCACACTCGCGTTATCACTAGCATTAAGGATCCACCAAATACTCGCAATGCCTAAGATGAATAGGTTAATATTAAATGCAATCGACATTGTAGCTAATACATTGTGTGTTTTATTTTGCACTTTAACTTCTAACCAAACAGATAAAATCAAGGATACGAAAATAATACTAAGGAATTCAATAAACTGTAGATTCATTCTTATTCCTCCTAAATTTTATTTGGCAATCAACTTACTATTAGGTTATTCTTTTGATTCGTTATAAAAGAAGAAATTCCTTCCAAAAAATAGCATTATCATTTCAAATAAGGACTTGTACCTATAACTTTTGGTCTAAAAATCCATCGTTTACTAAAAAAAGCAACCCTTTATCGGATTGCTCTCTCTTATCTTTTTATTTTTCATATTGAGTCCAACTAGATCCATGAATTTTATTTGAAACATTAATTATTTTTTTCTTAACTCTTTGTTCTTCAGAACCTTTTAAAAATAAAGGTTGATAATTGTTTCGGCTAGATACTGAAGAAATTGAAAATGGAACAACTCTTATTTCTTTTTGATTTGTGAGTACCCCATTATTTAGATGAAAAGTTTGTTGGAAAACAAATGTATCTTTATCTTTTGGATTTTTATTTCCGCCGAACATAAAATTCCCTAAACTATATACAATAAATTTTCCTTTATACTCTTCAATTCCCTGAACAACATGCGGGTGATGACCAACTATCAAATCCGCTCCATGGTCGATTGCATAATGCGCTAAATTTTTTTGAGTACTATTCGGTACATAGTCTCGCTCGATTCCCCAATGGAAATGGATTAGAATAATTTTCACACCACTTTTTCGTAAATTTTGTATATCATTATTAATTTTAATCCTTAAGTCAGGTGAATCATTCCAGCCTTCATAACCTAGTGCAGCAACTTTAATGCCTTTAATCATTGTTACATATTGGTCGTTATAGCCAAAATAACCTATTTTTTCTTTTTTCAAATTGTTAATCGTATCTTCAAAACCTTTTTGCAAGTAATCATGACTATGGTTATTTGCTAGATTGACCGCTTCAATACCACTTAAAGTTAATATTTTGGCATAAGAAGGATTACCTTTAAAACGAAATGTTTTAGTTGCCCTTATTTTTGCATTCGTTAATGTCGTTTCTAAATTAACAGTTGATAAATCATCTTGTTTAAAGATATTATTTAGCCCTTTTGTAAAATAAGCTAATCCATTTTTATTTGCTTCTGCTGGAAAAGAATTAATATATTGAAAATCCTCATCTGATCCAAGTGTAAAATCGCCAGCTGCACTAATTTTAATAGTCGTTTCTATATTTTCTGGTTTTGCTGTATTGTTATTATCTGGCTTTTGAACTGGTGGCTTTATAGCAGGCTTTTTAATCGGTTTTGGTTTATCTACTACTTTATTTTTAGTCTCGTTTTTTACTAAATTGCTTTCTTCATAAACTTTCTTATAAACAAAATAACTAAATCCTGATATACAGCCAAATAGAACTAATATCATAATCCATATTAATATTTTTTTACTATTTCTTTTTTCAGTATTTTTATCCTTCCGACTCCTCATATGTTTTTATTTCTCCTTTTAATATCTTTGCTAGAAATATATTTTCGATTATTAGTTAAATAAAAAAATTCTATTTCTCTTTAGTATGGATACCTGAGCCTCCCCTACTACATTTAGACAAAGATTTTACATAAAATCGCTAAAAATATTGATAAAGAAAACTCGTCAACTGACGAGCCTTTTAGGCGTAGTTGCACTTTTACTTTATTCCTAAAATTGGCTACGGCACCTTAGTACGAATCCTCGCAGCCAATTTATACTTTCTTAAAGTGAAAAAAGAGAAAGTGAGCTTTTCTCTCACTTTCTATAGAAGAAACTATTTCGTTTCTTAATTTTTCAACGTTAATACATATGCCACAAATTCATTTAGATTATCTTTTAACATCACTTTAGAAACCAATATTTTTTTACCGGATGGACTCCAAGTAATTGGCCCAGCAATCTCGTCTAAATCAGTCGATAATTGTGTTATCTTTCTAGATTTGACATCGATCACGAATAATCCTCTTTCTCCCTTATCTTCCGAAATTACGGAAAAAGCTAATGTTTTAGAGTTTGGCGACCAACCTGCACCGAAAATTTGAGTTCCAGTAGCTAAAGATACGGTCTTTCTTCCATTTTCATCGGTAATAAACAACTCTCTTTTGGTTGCTGAAATTTTTCTAACAATAGCGAATTGCTTTTGATTTGGAGATGGAATAACCCATTCAACTTTTTGCTCGTTGTATTTTTTTCTTATTAAATTAACTTTATCAGTGTTAGCATCAATCTTTTTTACTTGCCCATTTAGATCAGCCGAATACATTTGTTGAAATAATGTTGAATAAATGATTGTATGATTGTCGATCCATCGTCCTTCTGTCGGAAATGCATAAATGGTATCCGGCTCTGACACTTTAACCTTCCCAGTTCCATCAGAATTTATAATATAACCTGTACCAGAATTTCCATCCTCTGTTTGCTTATAGAAAATATGCTTTTTATCAGGTGAAATTACGGCCCCTACTTGGTCATGCTCCTCACTTGCTAATACTTCTGATTTGTTCGTGTTTAGATCATATGAAAATAAATTAATGTGATAAGTATAATCACCATTATCTGTCATAACTGATTTTGGTAATTTCGTATTTTTTTGTTCAGTTAAAATCGTATGATCATCCAGCCAATCCGTCCCACGAATACCCTCATAACGATCTATTTTCTCAAGGGCTAACTCGTTTGTTACAACCTCTTCATTTCCT
Organism: Gottfriedia acidiceleris; assembly: GCF_004138285.1. Lineage (GTDB taxonomy): Bacteria > Bacillota > Bacilli > Bacillales > Bacillaceae_G > Gottfriedia > Gottfriedia acidiceleris_A. The sequence goes on from NZ_SCFN01000007.1 coordinate 245,919, forward strand.
GTTAATACGGTAATTTTTTTATGTTTTTTTTCAATTACGATATCTTCATTTTGACTTTGACATCCAGTTATTAATAGAAATGTACTAACTAGAAAAAAAACTTTAATCATACACTTATTAAACATCACATCACTCTCCTACATTCGTACAAATTTTATGATACGTTTAGGATGTTTCAGTTTTTAACATATCATGTTTCCAATTTGTAAACTTTTACTTCTCTAACGGAAATGTAATGATAAAATTTGATCCACTACCTTCTATCGATTCAACACGAATCGTACCATTTTGCTTTTCAATTAAATCCTTTGTTAATGCAAGCCCTAAACCCGATCCTCCAGATTGACGAGAACGATCCTTATTTACGGTAAAAAATGGTTCAAATATTTTATCCACTAATTCCGAAGAAATACCAATACCCGTATCTGATATATTAATAACTAAACGATTATTTTCAATCCTATTTGAAACGTTAATCTCTCCATTTGTTTTATTATATTTAATGGCATTATCTAATAAATTCATAATGATTAATGTAAAGCTTTCTTTATCAATAAGAATCGTTGCATGCTCAAAACTTGTACGGATAGATAAACCAAACTTAGTCAATTTCCCTTTCATTCTTAAACAGATATCTTCTAAAAGGGAATATACATCGACTTTTTCTTTTACAATTTCAAAGTCATATTTCTCAAGTTCTGCTAGCTTTAATATTTTTTCAACCATATCGTAAAGTCGAAGTGATTCTTTTCCTATATTACTAATTGCTTCTTCTAATAATTTTGGATCATCCGAATACATGTCTAATAAATCAATATAAGCCCTAATTACAGTCAGTGGGGTTTTAAACTCATGAGTAATCGATCCAATAAATTGCTTTTGTTGTTTTTCTAATACTTTAAGCTTTTCAACAGCTAATTGCAGATTTTCTTTTTCTAGTTGAATGCCTTTTATATTATGTTGAATTTCATTACTCATGTAGAAGATTGCTTGGCTTAAATAACCCAACTCATCTTTTCGACTTAAAGTAGAACGGTCTGGATAGTTTCCTAATTTAATTTCCTCCGTTACCTTTCTAAGTTTTAAAATACTCATAACCAGAGAATTAAAAAAGAAATATCCAATAATAAAACTAAGAATTGTAGTTATTAAACCAATTTTAATAAACAGTTTAATTGTATTATCATAAAACTTCTGATTATTAATTAATGAATAATCGAACTGAACAACCCCAATTTGATTATTAGCATTATAAATTGGTGCAAAATAAGATAATGTTTCACCGCTCTCCTGATATGCAATTTTACCTTTTAACGCATAACTTAAAGTATCCCCTACATCTCTTGTAGATTCTAAAGGAAGAGAATCTCCTGCAACTTTTCCAGACATATTAAAAATTGTGACATGAAGACTACTAATAATCCCAATCTGTCTGGCAATTTCCCGACCATATCGTTTAAAAAAATCTTGAGGATTTTCTGTTGTTTGACTTAAATAAACTTGCTTTACATATACATTTGCTAATTTACTTTGCCTAGCAAGTGTTTCTTCTGTTTGTTTTTGCTGGTTTTGTTTGATACCTTGTAAGACTAATATACTTAATACAATGACAGTTCCGATTAATAGCATGGCTAAAAATAAGCTCGACTTAACTTTAATACTCAGTTTCATTTATTTTCACTAGATATCTTATATCCGACTCCAAAAACAGTTTGAATTAAATGTTGATAAGAATTACCTAACTTTTTACGTAAACGTTGAATATGAATATCGACTGTTCTCGTTCCACCGATATACTCCATTCCCCACACTAAGTCTAATAATTCATCTCTGCTAAAAATTCGATCCATATTTGAAATTAATAATACAAGAAGGTCGAATTCTTTAGGGGTTAATTCTATATTTGTTCCATCAACTGTAACTTTTCTTTGAGCAGGGATTACTTGTAGCTTATTAATTGAAATGCTCTTTTTTTCATCAGGGGTTGATTGTTTTTTTAATCTTCGGAGTAAAGATCTAGTTCTAGCAAGTAATTCCCTAATATCAAACGGTTTTGTTATATAATCGTCGGCACCAAACTCTAATCCTAAAACCCGATCAATAATATCATCCTTAGCTGTAAGTAAAATAATGCCAAGTCCTTCTTTATTTCCTATTTGTTTACATAAGTCTAAACCGTTCATTACAGGCATCATAATATCCGATATTAAAATATCTGGATTAAAATCTGGGATCTTATCTAATGCTTCTTTTCCATTAAATGCGTTTTCTACGATAAATCCTTCTCTACGAAATGCGTAAGTTAATGGATCTACAATACTTTTTTCATCATCTACAATTAATACTTTTCCTTGCAATTACCTCACCTAAATTCATAATTTATGTTTTTACTTTTATTTACTTAAACTTTATTTTCGGATTATTTCCTTAGGAAAAATTATAGATGGCTCAGTACTGAATTACTAAACGTTTTTTATATAAATGCAAAAAATTTACATCTTAGAAACATCTTGTTCTTTTTTTAATTCTTTGTTCTTATCATTAATTAGTTTGGACAATATTCTAGTGCTTTATCTGAAATCATACATTTAGTAATGAGTAAAAATGGGAGGGATTCCATGGAAAGTTACCATATTCGAAATATGCAAGATAAATGTAAAAAATATAAACTCTGCCATGTAGTATTTCAAACTTCTGAAAGAGCTTTATTAGAAGGGGTTTTATTAGATAACAATTCGAGTAGCGCAGACTTACTCGTCCCAGAAGACCTCGCCACACCTGAATCGCGTTATTTTGAAGTAAGACAAAATGGCGGCGAAACTTTTCGCTCTAGGTACCGAGTATATAAAAAGGTCACTGTACCATTTTCTTCAGTTGTAGCAATATACTTGTATCCGTATTACTACCCAAGTTACCCATATATTTATCAAAGAAATTATCATCCTCAATAATAAAAAAAGCATCTAGTAAAAATAGATGCTTTTTCATTTTAGTTTTTGAAGTTTTATTCCGCTACAAATGCAAGTATCGATAATGGTTTGATTTCATTAGAAGTAATAGATTCTTTTAACATTTTTACTTCTGATCGAATCAGTCCATTTAATTTACTTGGCATATTCTCAATATTATTGAGTTCAATATCGATATCTACTAAAGTCTTATTAACTTCCCATCTACCATCTTGTAATTTTGGAGAGAATATAGTTGTTTCATTTATTACGGTCCATCCTGAAACTTCACAAATATTTTTAATATCATTTGGAGTAAAAAGGGTGCGAATGTTTGATTCACTATTTTGTTTTAATGACTCATATTGAGCCTGAATTAAAATAGATAATAAATGCGGGTATTGCTCAATTGAGCTAATTCTTGTATCCCATTCGGCAAAGCATAATTTTTTACCCCATTTTTTAATCTTTTTTAAAACCGCAATAAATTCTTCATGTGATTTTAAGTACCAGGAACAGTGAGACATAACAATATAATCGAACTCATTTTCATGAAAATCAACAGTTGGTGATAAAATATCAATTTCAAACTCCATCTTTAATTGTTTCCCTAAATTCGATTGTAATAGGAAGTCTGCAGAATCTCCTAATGAAATTGGACTACCGTATGTTGGTGGGCCAATATCGATTCCATGAACAAATCCATTTTCGCCAACAATATATGCTAAAACGGCAGTCGTATCTCCTTGGCCGCAGCCTATTTCTAATACTTTACTTCCCTTTTCTATATTCCAAAACTCAACTAATTTAAAACGATGTTCTGTTTGAATTCTTTGTATATCAGACATCCCTTCACCTGAAGCCATACAATCAATAACTGATTCAACTGCATTTTTTAGCATTGAATTCCTCCTTAGAGATAAAAGTTTTTATGAAACTATTTTTCTATTACTTTCAAATTGATTTTTTATTAATCTAATTTAAAGTTTACTTCTCCTACACCTAAATCCACATTTATTGTTAATTTAACATCAGCGTTTTCGTACGCTTCATTAACATAAACACCATTTCCTTTCGAAATTAAATCGCTTATATTTGCCTTGCCAATCCCCTTACTTAAATTTATCTTTACACCAACATCAGAAGGTAACACGATTGTCGTTTTTCCAACACCTGTTTCAATATTTGCTTCGAAGCTTTTATCCCATCCTCCACCTAAATTAACATTAAGCTCTCCGACTCCGGCCTCGATCTCTAATTCATTTAAATTCAGGCCACGTAAATCAAGATTTGTTTTTGCTGCGCCAGTATTAACATCTAAAGCAATCGGAATTTTATTCGAAAGCTTCAAATTCCATTCATTCTTTAATTTACCAATTTTCACTTTTGGAAAATGCTTTTTAGATTGGTCAATTCTTACTTCTCCCGTGGAATCTTTAAGCTTATATGATACATCAGGATTAAAATATTTATTGTTATATTCGATCGTTCCGTCTACCCAATTTTTTGTACCTTTTGAAACGTTCATTACTCCGGCACCTAAATCAAAACTAACATCCAATTTTTTAGCTTGATCTTTATGAATAGAAACAGTTTCTTCTTTTACCTTTTCATTGTTAAAAATTGAACAACTAGCAAGAACGAATACCGAGGTAATCATTAATAAAGCAGAAATAATAAATTTTTTCATTTTTTTAACCTCCAATTAAAAACTTCTAATAATCACATTTTATGGAAATTAAAAAATCTAGATAACATCCTGCAGTATCAATCCGTCTACGACTAAAGTATGAAAGTAAATAAAGTACGAGATATCCATTAATAATTATTAGATTTTTTGACAGAATTCTCCTTTAATTGTTAAAAAAAAGATTAGTAATTCCAACTGAAACTAGCTATTCCTTCAAATTCAAATCAATTACATACGTTTTATTGAATACGAATAAACTGTAATGAAGGAATTGTAAAGGAGGAGAATCTATGACGAGTTCTCCACTAACAACTGATCAAATGATTTCAATCATTCAAAACGGCCTTAGAAAAACTGAATTCTCAAAAAAAGTAGTTATTGTAGGAGCTGGAATGGCCGGTTTGAGCGCAGCTTCATTATTAAAGGATGCAGGACACCATGTCACAATTATCGAGGCAAATGATCGAGTTGGAGGTCGTGCTTATACTTTGCGTGCACCGTTTAGTGATGGGCTATATTTAAATGCTGGTCCATTACGAATCCCAAATGTCCATCATTTAACTTTAGAATATATTAGAAAATTCAATTTGCCTGTAAATGAATTTATTAATGAAACCCCAAACGATATCATTTATGCAAATGGAATAAAAACTAATCAAGCTAACTATAAAAACAATCCCGACTTATTAAATTATCCAGTAGCACCAAACGAAAAAGGAAAAACTTCAGATGTGTTATTGGACCAAGCATTGCAGCCATTTATCAATTTTATTAATCAAAATCCATTAACTAATTGGGAAATAGTCGAAAAAAGGTATGGTAATATTTCATTTGGTTCTTTTTTAAATTCGTACTTTTCAGTTGGTGCAGTCGATATGATTGGTGTGCTCCTAGATTTTGAAGCATTTATGGGAATGTCCTTTTTAGAAGTATTAAGGGAACAAGTCGCTTTTAAATCAGCAACGAAATTTTATGAAATAACAGGAGGAATGGACCTATTACCAAAAGCATTTCTTCCTCAATTAAAGGATAATATACTATTAAATCAAAAACTGACTAAAATTATTCAAAATGGTAATTCCCTAACAATCCAAACAACTGAAAATAAAACTTCAAACCAATATATTATGAACGCAGAACTTGCCATCATAGCTATACCATTTTCACTCTTAAGATTTGTGGAAATTGAGCCATTCCATTCGATTTCTTATTACAAGCGAAAAGCAATTCGCGAAATAAACTACATGTCTGCAACAAAAATTGGAATTGAGTTTAAAAGTAGATTTTGGGAGAAATATGGTCAATTCGGTGGTATGTCTACAACCGATTTGCCTAGCAGACTTGCAATCTATCCTAGTATTGGCATTGGCACCCAAGGTCACGCTGTTGTGAATGCAAGCTATACGTGGGCAGATGAGGCGCTAACTCTGAGTAGTTTAACTGAAGAAGAGCGTATACAATATGCTTTACGGGACTTGTCTAAGATTTGGGGGAACCAAGTTTATTCTGAATATGTAACTGGAAAGTCCTTTAACTGGAGTCAAAATCCGTTTTCTATTGGTGCCTTTACATTTTTTGAACCGGGGCAAGAGGAAGAACTGAATTCATATATTTCTAGTCCTGAAGGTAGACTGCACTTTGCAGGGGAGCATACTTCTCGTTCCCATGCTTGGATACAGGGTGCTATTGAATCTGGGATACGGGCTGCAAATGAGGTTAATAGCATATACTAAACTACTTAAAAGCTAGAAAGACCGGGTAATCACCGCCCGGTCCAATTTTAATCAAACAAATATTTTTCAGATTATACTTCATTTAAATTATTCATCTAATGAATTAGTTCACTTAAGGTCTGTTCAACTTGCCCCAAACGAAACCTGATTTCGGCAATTACAAACTATTATTATTGAATCTGACCACTTGGCCTAAATCGACACATCATAATTTCATCTACAAATCGGCCATTTGCTTTAATATTCCCTTTCTTAACTCCCTCGACCCTAAATCCAAACTTTTCATATAACGCTTGTGCCTTAGGATTTGTCTCCAATACTCCTAGCTCAACTCTTTCTAGCATTAACCAATGATCTGCCAAATCTAATACTTTCGTAAGCAAAGCTTTTCCAATCCCCTTATTATGATGATTACCATCAGTTGCTATAAATAAATCTCCTACATGAGACCTGCGACCTGTTCTTTGCACTAAACCAACTAACCCTACCACTTCTCCATTATATTCTGCGACAAATTCAAATTCGTTTGCTTGTAAGTTTCTAATTCTATTTTCCATCATATCTATTCGCATACTAGGCAAAAATATCATATATGGAAAAACAGTATCTTGGGTGCATATACGATGAAGTGCCTTAGCATCATTTATTTCTACCGGTCTAATCAATACTTCCATCTATGCTCACTCCTACAACTTTTTTATATTAAATCTTCAAGCCATTCATGATTAGGATGATGTATCAAGATTGCTTTACTTAACCATGCTTTTTGTGAAAGGTTCAAATAATCTTTCACGTTTTTAAAGTCTTGATGATCCTTTTCTCTTGTATTTCTAACCTTATATATGAGCACTATTTCTGGATTCAAGTAAGGAATCCCTTCATTTGTAACACTATAAAATGAGTCAAGCTTACAAGTAATCGATTCATCTCTTCTAAACTTCCAATCATTTAACTCGATTTCATTTAATAAAACTTCTAATTCATCTTTTGACTTATCATTTTTGCCATGAATTTCATGAATAGGTAGTTTTAAATATTCATTCTCCCAAATTGATAATTTTCCTTTAATGACTTTATTAAACGTCCAGTTATGTAAATACTCTTTAAAATATAGTTGATCCTTGCGCGCAATGGCGATTTCAATATCATGATGATTTCTCGTTTGTTTTTCTAAGAAAAGGTCAATCGCCCATCCACCAGCTATATACCATCCTTTATTAAAATCCTTCATTTGTTTATTTATTTTATAGCATTGTTCAAAAGACATTGCTTTCCTACCTCCTAATTAAAAAAAGTACCACACTAAATGTATGATACTTATTAATTGATTTATTTAGTTCTAATAAATAATAATTTTTCTACTTTTGGATGAATTGGCTCATCTACATAAGAACGATTTGATCGATCATATGGCTGAAACCCTTCATCTGTAGATCCACTTGGATCAATATCATCCGAAAAAAGTTGTGTTCCTGAGTCATCTGAAACAGTTGAAGTCTCAAAGCCATCAGAAACTAAATTAGGACCATAGTTAATAGATAGAACAGTGAACAAACACAATATTGTTATAATGTTGGATAGTCTTTTCATCATGTTATTTCCTACTTTCGATAATTTTTAATAGAGTGCTATTGTATTCTTTATATAACATGTTTTGTTTTTCTAACGATTCTTGTTTTTCATAGTAATCTGTAACAACATCATAGTATTTAATTAGTTTTTCATGATCATTGGTTTGAACCCATAATGGCAATCCAACTTCACGTAAATATGGAACTAAATTTGCTTCGTCCTTTTTTGCTTCTAGTAATAAAACCTTCATTCGAATATAGGATGCACTATTTTTATCTTTTATTTTGGAGAGATTCTTACATAACAGCTTAGTAGCGGTCTCGTAATCATTTATGATCATCATATTATTCGCTATATTTGAAATGACTAAAAAATACTCTTCAGTACCCTCCTGTATATTAGATAAATAGTCTTGATAATACTTTATAGCTTTTTTATGTTGATTAGAATGATAGTATAAATAGCCTAAATTATGTAAAGCACTCATATGTATTGTTTTATCACTTAACATGACAGAAGAATCTAGTATTTCAATTAGAAATTGCTCGGCTCGATCTAAAAACTTGCTCTTTATTAATTGAAGTGAAAGTAACATTTTTGCATCAAGAATTCGTTTTATATTATTATTTTGTAGAAAAATAGGAATTGCCTTATTACAAAAATACATAGATAAGGAAGTCTGATTTATAAAGCTATATACTAAAGCTCTATAGAAGCAATATTCCTGGAAATCTATCTCAAGGTTTGGCGTAATTTCTTGTACTTCATCCATTACTAGAAGAGAGTCATTATATCTTTTTTCTTTTATGTAATATATTGATAGTGTAAACAAATATTTTATCGTTTCATATTGGGAAAATTTCTTCTTTTTTGCCTCAAGTTGTTTCCATTTTTTCTTTGCCATTTTAAGATCTTCAATAAAAATATAATATCTCCAAATTGTAATACAAAAATCATTTGATATATTAGTATAATTTATACTTTCCTCTTTACCAATCAATTCTTCAAACAGCATTTTACTAGAATCATAGTCAGCTCGTTCTATTGAATTCCATAATCGTTTAAGTTGACCAGTTACTTCATCTATAATATCATTTTCATCTATTACAACTCGCATCTTTTTTAAAAGCAATTCAATCGTTTCTATACCAGCCTCTTTTGTACCGTTTTCAATTTTACTTAAATGCGAAACAGAGCATATTCCTTCACATAATTTCTCCTGGGTCCATCCTAATTTCTTTCGATGATGAAAGATCATCATGCCATAATCCATAATAAAATCTCCTGTTCACCTTTATTTAAAATAGATATATTTATATGACTAGTAACTATTAATTTCCTATATTAATATTTTTAATTTTCTCTTAATAATTAAATTTTATTAGATTTTCCGACACATTAATATACTTTTTCGATTTTTTTCAGACAAATTATATTCAAAAAATTTTCCCAATACAAAAAAGTCAAACAGAATGGTATGATTTTAGTACAAGCAATTAAACGATACTAACGACAAATAACTTCATTAGTATTTTTTAAATGCACCCCCATTTAATAACCAGTTTTAAAGCAAGATGTAATCATTACATCTTGCGATTTTTTTGATTAAAGTCCTTTTTATTTCTTTAAATAATTTAAATATAGTTTTAAGTTTTCAAATCACTAAGTAATTTAATAAATTCAACCTAGTAATCTTCCAAATTAATTTATAATTGTAGAGGTCCCATATGACTAAAAAACCACTTACTTTATATTTGGTAATTTTTGGAATAACCGTCATTATTATATTAACATTAAACCTATCTATTGAAAAAGAAAAACAGAAGAGATTGGACGATGAAGCGTCTACAGAATTAATTATTGAACAAAATGTTCAAAATTCTGTAAGAAACTACATTACGGCTTTAAAGTGGAAAGATGTTGAGATTTATAACTCTGTTGTAGTTGATTCATTAAAAATCAGCAATCACTCTTACTACTTTACTAAGATAATGTCTAACGTACTTGATGCAAAATTCATCGGTGATAATTTATCTGTCATTCATTTAAATAAGAAAGATCATAAAACAACTGTACATATAAAATACGAAATAACATTTGTTGACGGGATAAAAACTGAAGGAAATTATAAAAACGGTAGAAATATATGTAATGTAACAATGGATCTTGTTAAATTAAAAAACAAATGGGTCATTTCAAGTATTTATGATTTAAAAGTTATCTAAATAAAAAAATGTTCTCAATAAAGACCGTGATAAATGAAAAAAGTCCACTAGGTGATTAATTTTCCTTGTGGGTTTTTTATGTATTTAATCCTTTTCCCCGCCTTGATCTATGCCTTTCCATTCATGAGCGATTCTACCCATAATGTATCAAAAGTACTACTATATAAAAAAGTTCACATCTTTCTTAAACCATTTTAGCAAAAATTAATACAAAAAAAGGGGGCCTCAAAAGTACTCTGACTTTGAGACCTCCTTTTTAAGTCATCTGTAGTTTCTTCCCAAATCAATTAGCCTAATTACTATAACAAAACTGATTAAATTGTATCTAAATCTTTCAGCAACAACTCTTTACTTTCTTCAAACTTTACATCTTTTACATATTCATACGCTTTAGTTTTAGCAGCTAAGCTTTCAGGAGACTGATTTAGTTTTGCATACGCTCTTGATAAAGCCTCATATGCATATGCTATGTAGAACGGCTCTACCTCTTTTTCTAAACTAATCTTGACACATTTTTTTGCGTAATCTAAAGCCGTTTCTCCTTGCCCTATAACAGCATACACTCGTGATAATTGCCAATAGCCAATCGATATGTTTCTTGGTGTATGGCTCTCAACTTTTGTCCAATGCCAAAAAGAGCTATGACATAAATGAACCATTTCTTCTGTTTCACTTTGAGATCTATTTTCTAATTCAAGTAGATCCCACACTTTATTAAAACATGAAGCAGCAAGCTCCCTATGAGTGAAGCTATTTTGTTTAATCGTCTCTTCCATAATTTACTCCTCCATAAATAAAATCAAGAATATGTATTACCTCAAATCTAGGTTTGCATAATAATTTTATTCACATACCGAGTTTGAGTCAGCATCACAGGTAGATACGGATTCAAAGCCTGTTGAACTATTTTTAATTTGAATAACTGCATTTCTTCGTTGCTCTTCTAACTTCAATCCTTTTTCACCAACGGATTGTTCATAATAGTTTATTTCTTGTTCTTGTCGCTCATCAGCATTAGCATTAAAGCTCATTAAAATACCTACTGGAGTTGCTAAAACTAACAAAAATACACCAATTCTAAGGGCCGCGTACTTAAATGCTTTGTACCCGTTTTTTAATAATTTATCCATATATATAGATCTCCTCAAATTGAATATAATATTCGAAAATTCTTTAGCAAATCTTGACTAACAATACTTATTCTCTGTAATATTCATATTCTCCTGTCTGCCACTTATGGATCATAAAAATTCTATGAGCGATCCTTACCAAAAGCTTAATTCAAAAAACAAAAAACGCGTTCATACAGATGAAAATTAATTCACCTATATGAACGCGTTTATCTTAATTCATTGTGTTTTTTTATTGCTAAGTTTCTATTCACCTAAGTCCACATTGTGGTAAACTCGTTGAACATCTTCTAAGTCTTCAAGAACATCTAGCATTTTTTCGAATTTAGCTAGTCCGTCTTCTGGTAGAGTTATATCACTTTGCGCTAGCATTGTTAATTCAGCTACTGTAAATTCTGTAATACCAGCGTTTTTAAATGCTTCTTGCATTGCATAGAACTGGTCTTGTTCAGCGTAAACAATTACAGCATCATCTTCTTCTAAAATATCGCGAACATCAACATCCGCTTCCATTAAGATTTCAAGAACTTCATCAGAAGTTTTACCTTCAAGTCCAATTACAGCCGTTGCATCGAACATATATGAAACTGAACCTGTTACCCCAAGGTTACCACCGTTTTTGCTAAATGCAGCACGAACCTCTGCAGCTGTACGGTTTACATTATTAGTAAGCGCGTCAACAATTACCATTGATCCATTTGGTCCGAAACCTTCGTAACGAAGTTCATCAAAGCTTTCTTCAGAACCACCTTTTGCTTTTTCAATCGCACGATCAACAATATGCTTTGGTACACTATAAGTTTTCGCACGCTCTAGTACTACTTTTAAAGCTTGGTTTGATTCTGGATCCGGCTCACCTTGCTTCGCTGCTACATATATTTCACGTCCAAACTTTGCATAAATACGACTAGTATTTGCATCTTTTGAAGCTTTCTTCTCTTTAATATTATTCCATTTACGACCCATCTTGTTCCACTCTCTTTCAACTTTAAATCTACGATTAATTTACTATGTATTTGACTTTCGCCAAACATTTATCATTTAATATTATACCTCATTTACACTTTTTTTCGAAATGAATCGTTACTAAAAATTAGTGGAAATAAAAAACATTACTTCTAGTTTTGAAGTAATGCTTTATTTTTATATAACCTTTACTTTTATCAAATAAGTAAAATAATTATTCCCCTTCCAAATACCTTTAACTTCATATATTCTTTCCCCTTTTTTTGGTCCAATTTGGAAAGAGTAACTTCCGTAATTATCTAAATTTTGGTCATAAATATATGATTTTTTAGTCCCAGTGTGCTCTAATATTTCAACATTTTCGGGTTGTTCTGAAAAATAAATCTTTAAGAACTCTCCTTCGAGTACTGGAATAGCTACTTCTTCTTTAATATTTTTATATGTAACATTTATTGATTTATCTCTATCTAATAATTTTCCCCAAGAATAATTTGCGATTTTATAAGGAATTGTTTTATCGGCTAACTCAAATTTAACTTCCGGTTTTTCATCTTTAGACAAAATAGTTTGGTTAATAATGATCGAAATCGTAAAGATTGCCACTAAATATAAGATCCCTTTTTTAAACATCGAACTTCCGCTCCATATTTTTTCATTTAATAAGTTTAATGTAATCTATTTTCATTAAATTGTATATTGGGAAAATTCTGTTGATTTCCACAAATCCTATCAATCAATTCTGAGTATTCATTTTATTCCAAAAATATATCTTTTAACATATTTTTCTAAATAAGTTAACAAACTAATAAAAAAATTAAGGTAATATGATATGAGTAGTCATAAGTATTTATATTTAGAAAGGATTGAAGAAATGTTTAATAATAATCCTGAATATTGGATTTCTAAACTTAAATTAGAAGCACATCCTGAAGGTGGGTATTACAAATCTACGTATCAATCAAAGGAACAAATAACTGATCGGGAATTATCGGTGAATTTTAATGATCATAGATTGCTTTATACTAGTATTTATTTTTTACTACAATCACATGATATTTCGCATTTTCATAGATTAATGTCTGATGAATTATGGTATTTCCATGCAGGCAGTTCATTAACGATTCATGTTATCCATGAGGATGGTCATTACGAAGAAATTAAATTAGGTCTAGATCTAGAAAACGGAGAAGTTCCTCAATATTTAGTACCGAAAAATTCAATTTTCGGTTCATCAGTTATGGAAGAAAATACTTTTTCATTAGTAGGCTGTATGGTTTCACCTGGATTCGATTTTAAAGACTTTGAATTATTTACTCAAGAGCAATTACATAATAAATACCCTGAACATAAAGAGATTATTAATAAGTTAGCTTATAAGGTACTTCCTTATTAGGTCTAAATAAAGAAAGTGAGCTTTTAGCTCACTTTCTTTATTGCTGTTTAAAAAAAGAATTTGTCAATTAAATTGTTGGATTGATCATTGATAAGTAAGTTGTGTGATATTGATTTCCACTACAGGGTGCTCGCTTTCCATGGGGCGAGACCTGAGCCTCCTCGGCGCCGCCTGTGGGGTCTTTAGCCTTCCCGCTTCTCCCATAGGAGTCGAGCACCCTTTCGTTCCAATCAAGTTCTTTATAAAAAAATAATAATCTTAAAAACAATAGAATAGCCAATTGAACGAATGAATTATCCTTTATTAATCAAATTGTAACTTATGTTGACGATTTACACATCTTTACAAATATTGATCGTCAAAAATGAAGATATTTTAATTTTTGCAAGTTAGTTAAAACACTTATGTATCAACCAAAATCACTTGTTTATCAATAAGAGACAGATAAAACAATAATAAATATACTATTTTTTCATAGAAATTCATTTAATGTTTGTATTTTTCAATATTGACTATAATTATTTCAACACTCTGAAAGAAAGTGAGCTTTTAGCTCACTTTCTTTTTTGGGGGAATAGAGAAATGAAACAACTAACTCAGAGTTAAAGTAATCTTTATTGATCGTAAATCACTGGATTTTCCGTTACGATTTCGTCATTTTGAATTTTTTAATTTTAGTTCTAGCCATTTGTGATTACTTCATATTTAAATAACTAGTACTCACAAATCCTTTTTTACCATTGTAAGAAACAATTGCCCAATTATAGTCGATTTGAGTTTTACCTTCAGTCTGATAGCCAAGGAAGCTGACTTTTGCTCCTTTAGGAATTACCGTAAGAATTTTATTTTTTGTACTAGGGCCACTACGTAAATTTAAATTAGCTTTTGTTGTAACAATAGTTGGTACTTTTTGTAAGTATTTAGTACTTACATAAGCTATACCATTTTTAGTAGTTGTTGTTTTAATTTGTGCCCAGCTAGCATTATAGAATTTTACAATCTCAATTTGATCTTTCTTTCTTAAAGTGTCTACTACTTTTGAACTTGTATTTGGAGCACTTCGTACGTTTAATACACTTGCAGTTACCTCATATACACTAATCGGAGCATTTAAAACCGCTGCACTAACATGTGTCGGCCCGGCTACTATCCCATTAGAAAATAATAATGCACCAGATAAGGCCATAGTTGATACAAATGCTTTTAATAATTTTTTCTTCATTTTAAATTCCTCCTCTCACTTTACATCTCAATAATATTGAATCAATGTTTCAAAATTAGTCATGAAATGTATCCAAATTGTAAACTTTTCAATTGTACTGATCCGATACATCTTACAGGAAAAATTTGCATATCGTTCCAAATTTGTGGACATTCTATATTTTGTATTTGTATGAATGGAGGCAAATTATGGATAATCAAGCGAACAATGAAGAAATATTGACGAATCGACAAGGCCATCCAGTAACTGATAATCAAAATGTAAGAACTGTTGGTAATCGAGGGCCAACTACTTTAGAAAACTATGACTTTCTTGAAAAAATCTCTCATTTTGATCGTGAACGAATTCCAGAACGTGTTGTGCATGCTCGTGGAGCCGGAGCACAAGGATATTTCGAAGCCTATGGAAAAGTAGGTGATCACGCAATTTCTAAATATACTAGAGCGAAATTATTCCAAGAGAAGGGGAAAAAAACACCTGTGTATGTTCGATTTTCCACAGTTGTAGGTGGTGGACATTCTCCTGAAACTTTACGTGATCCACGTGGTTTCGCTACAAAGTTTTATACTGAAGATGGAAATTGGGATTTAGTCGGTAATAATTTAAAAATCTTTTTTATTCGTGATCCTTTGAAATTTCCAGATATGGTTCACTCTTTTAAACCAGATCCAGTAACAAACCTTCCTGATCCCGAAAGAATGTTTGACTTTCTTCATCTAACACCAGAATCCACTCATATGGTAACTTTTCTCTTTTCACCATGGGGAATTCCAGCTAACTATCGACAAATGCAAGGGTCAGGTGTTAATACATATAAGTGGGTAAACAAAGATGGCGAGGCAGTTCTTATTAAATACCACTGGGAACCGCTAAAACAAGGAATAAAAAATTTATCACAACAGGACGCAAATGAAATCCAATCTACTAATTATAATCATGCAACTCAAGACCTTTACGAAGCTATTGAGATAGGTGATTATCCAGAATGGGAATTATGTGTACAAATAATGAGTGATGATGAGCATCCAGAGCTTGATTTTGATCCACTTGATCCTACAAAATTATGGGATCCAGAAAAGTTTCCTTTTTTACCAGTTGGAAAAATGGTGCTAAACAAAAATCCAGAAAACTATTTTGCAGAAGTGGAACAAATTGCATTTGGGACAGGTGTATTAGTTGATGGACTTGATTTTTCTGATGATAAATTACTTCAAGGTCGTACTTTTTCGTACTCAGATACACAACGATATCGAGTTGGAACAAATTACTTACAACTACCAGTTAATTCACCAAAAAATCATGTAGCAACAAATCAACGTGATGGACAAATGGAATATAAAGTGGACGTGGCGCCAGGTCAGAACCCACATGTGAACTACGAACCTTCATCATTAGGTGGATTAAAAGAAGCACCAAAGAATGGAACAGATCATGAACCTGCGTACAATAATAAGTTAGTACGACAAAAAATTGACCGACCTAACGACTTTATCCAAGCTGGTAATACTTACCGTGCTTTCGACGAAACTGAAAAAAGTGAACTAATTTCAAATTTAGTAGATGCACTAAAAGTATGTAAGCCTCATATTCAAGAAACGATGATTGGTTATTTTACAAAAGCTGATGAAGAATATGGACGCAGAGTGCGCGAAGGTTTAGAAAAAGCGAATAGTAATCGAACTGAACACACTAGTACTGAAGCAGCTGATGTCGCGTCTGACAAAGCCAAAAATATGGGGCATGAATCGGATCGATATTAAAAGTTTAAATTGGGATAGGCAGAGACCTATCTTTTTTTCGCAATAGTTTATTAACTGAATATTACGACTCAATATTCACAATTAAAAGATATCAGTTTAAAATATGATTGTAAGGATATTGATGATACATATGAAACTAATTGAGAGTGGGCTGATACTTAAATGAATAATGTGACTAAGTTTAATATTTTCAAACCAGCAAAAGACATATTCGAGGCATTTGTTGATCCAACTAAAATAGGTAACTTTTGGTTTTCTTCTAGCTCTGAACGATGGGAAGAAGGAAAAGTCATTACTTTAAAATACGATCTTTACAACGCAGAAGGTAAAATAAAAATTATCGAAGTTGAGGAAAATAAGAAGATTGTGTTTGCTTGGGGACCTACAGAAGAAGGAAATATCGTAACGATTACATTAAACGAACAAGATCAAAATAACACAATTATTGAAGTGGTGGAAGAAGGCTTTAGTGAAAGCAACCCAGAATATGTTCATCATTTAATCGATAATAAAGAAGGCTGGGTATTTATGCTTAGCTGTTTAAAATGTTACTTAGAATTTGGTGTAACTAAGTTAAGAGGCGGATTAGTAAAATAATTTTATAATACGATAGTCTATGGGGCTGTCTCATAAGTTAGGTTTACTGACTCTTGGGTGCCCCCTTTTTAATTTTATATAGAATGTACGAACACTTGGATTAATACTGCACAAATTAATTTTTAATTTTTCAAAATTGTTCTCCAATATCTATCCAAAAAAAAGAACCCTAAAACATTATGGGTTCAAAAAACTTTTTATCTTCGCTGATTCGAACCACTTACATAAAGGATAATAATCGCAAAGATAATCATTCCACAAACAATAAAAGGCATTAAGCCTGAACTATAAACCATATATACTCGAATATGACGTAATGCATTTACAACAATAAAAATCATCATAGATAACCATAGTATAACAATAAGAGCCGCATTTTTGTTTCTTCGCATAAACATCAGCCCCTTCCAAAAAGCAATTACAAAAAATACCGTTTATTTTATTATATAGTCGAATCACTGAATCAATGACCATACGTTTTTGTATCTATGTAAGAGATTAAGGATTGTCAGCTTGCTAATGGGAAAATGTATTCTATTGTTGCAAGGCTTCCATTATTGATAAATCGAAAAATCTGTTATACCAGCATATGGTATTTCTTTAATAATTTTATTTTGTAAATCAGTTAGTGTATATTTTTGCCATTCCTCTAATTTGTTCAAATCCCATTTTTGAGCAAATAAATGGTACAAAAATATTTCTCTCAATTTAAGAAAGATCGGGATTTGTTTTACAATGTCTTTATCTAATAAGTTTTCTAGTTTATATCCTTTAAAAAAGTACGGCATAAAAGTCTCAATAAACTGTTCATTCATTTGGTTAAAAGAATTCTGTTGCCAATACGCATGATAAAAAGCTGTAGCAAAATCGTGTGCGAACCAATTAAATGCACAATCATCAAAATCGATTGTAAAGATAGTATTACCGACTAAAATTATATTCCCTTGATGAAAATCATTATGAATTATCCCAAATGCATCGGATGTCACTTGAAATTCTAAGAGCTTTTCCATTTGTTTATCATAAAACACTTTCATATAAGGTACTAACTGATCTCTAATCCCAAAAACGTCAAAGTTTTCAGGTGACCAGACCGGGCGATGAACTTCACTTAATTTATAACTCTTAGCTAAAGAATGCATCTTCCCCAATTTTTTACCCCATTGTTCAAACAGGTATATATTCCATTGATTAGGATTTGTAACATCAATTTGCTCGCCATCAATATACTCAAAATAAGTTATGACCCTTCCATCTTCTTCTCCTAAATTACGATCCACTCTTGGGACATTTACCCCTTGCATATATAAAAAATTAATAAATTCAATTTCCTGTAACACCATTTCTTTTGTTTTTCCTAATTTAGACTGCCTAACCACCCTATTATAATCTTCATCATAAAATACATCGTTTTGAAAACCGCCGCTTAAACGGACTTGATTACTATTCTTCTTATTCATTTAGAGTCCCTACTTATCATAAAGAATTTCATACATCCTTAATCATTATTTCATTCGACAGAAAAATTAGGCTTACCTTTTTAATAAAAAAGGTGAGTTTCACTTCTCATCCAAAATTCATTATCACTTTCCTAAAACCTTTTTTGTGTTCAGAACAAAAATATATTAAGATATTTTTATGTGTTAGAATCTTTTTTATTAAATATAATCTATATTCAATTTAAGGAGTTTCCAAAATATGAGTATGCCTTTTGAATTTAATTGGTTAATTGTAACGAATGAGAACGCCATCAGACAAGAGAACAATCTATTCACTTTAGAACTTACCGGGTACCATTTATTTCCTATTGATACACCAATTAATGTCTCCCGAAAGAATGATGAAAAACCTTTTGGAGTAGCGATTATACAGAAAATCGAATGGAGAAATAAGAATACTTATATGCTTTATGAACTAAAAGCAATTGATACAGTTAATTAAAAAATACAGGGACGTATATTAGAACCTAAAAGGATTGTCAAAAAAAGACAGTCCTTTTTTAATTTAAAATAAAAAAAATTTGCATAAACAGTGTAGAAAAAACTTGTTGCTCGCATTCGTTTGCGCAACTTTGTAGTTTGCTTGTTAGGTTTAATAAAAACGGATAGCTTAACATTGCTATCCGTTCATTTGAAACTTATTAACAATCATTACTTAACCCTATAATCGTTTGATATGCCTGCTTTGCTAAAGCACTGTGACCAAGTTCGTTTGGATGTACTCCATCAGTGCCTTCAAAAAACTCTGATTTTACATTCTGATAATGTTGAAATGGAATTCGAAAATTAATATGTTTAAATTGATTCACTTTTACCATTTGCTCGATTCGATTAGCTAACTCCTTTGCCTTCAACACGAATGTTTCAAAACCAGAAATCGGTTCCCATACTTCTTCATGATTGATATGATCTATGTGAATTGGTGGATGGATTGCTACAATAGGTTGAATACCATTGTGAATTGCTTGTTTTACCATTGAATAAATGTTTGAAAGTGTATAATTTATTTCAACATCCCACCATAAATCATTTCCACCTGCACAAATAATAACATGTGATGGATTGTTTAATACGACATCATGATAGAATCGTGACAGCATTCCAGTACTTGTATCACCTGAAATCCCTTTATTAATAATCTCAACTGATAATTCGTTTTGTAGAATGGTTGGCCATGCATCTACTTTTGAAACTCCTAAACCTTCTGTAAGACTATCACCAATACATACAATTTTCATCCTTCTCACCATTGTTCCTTTATAGCTTTTTGACTTACTCTTGGTCTTATTTTTACTAAATAAGTAATTCCACTAACAGCAAACATAAAGACAATATTAATCGTGAATGCAATAAATCCTGAATCTAAATCTTTTAAAAATTGAGGGGCATGAGGGAATAATGTCCCAAAGGTTGTATTTTTTATTGTTACGTATGCTACTGTAATAAGTCCGGATAGTATTCCAGCTACTGCTCCAGTTTTAGTGACAGGATTACGTTTTAAGAACGTAACAATTAATGCAGGGAACAATTGTAAGACAAAGCTATAAGCCATTAATAATAGAGAGAGCATCGTCTTTCCACCATAAAATGTAAAAAGTAACGCGATTAAAGCTATGATCGGAACTAAGATTCTTGTAAGCCCTGCTAACTTCGCTTCACTTGTATCTGGTTTTATTACTTTATAAATATTTTTTGAAAGTAATGTTGAAGCCGTTAATAATAACAACGAACTAGGAACTAACGCTGCTAGTAGACCAGCTGAGCCAATTACACCAATAAACCACGGTGGCAGTGTCGCTTTAGCAATTTCGAATAAAATTAAATCAGTCCGTCCACCTGGGATATGTGGCATTTGTAAAAGTGCAGTAAAACCAATAAAAAGAATGAAGACCATTAGAATTTGATATAGAGGTATAAGTGCTGCATTTTTACGTAATGTTTTTGAATCTTTTGATGATAAACTCGCACCGAAAACATGAGGCCACATATATTGACCTAGCGCAATAATTAAACAAACTGATACATACCAAGAAATACTATAACCAGATTTAGGTAGTAATAGGAAACCTGGCTTAGCAGCATCTAAGGTTCTAAACATCGGTTCAACTCCACCATAGTAATGAAAAGGTAAATAAATCCCTAAAAACAAAATCGTTATAAGCATCAAAATATCTTTTAATATAGCCGTGAATGCTGAACCATGAATTCCAGAAATATAAACAAAGATTGTCACAACAATTACACCAATCCATACTGCTAAATTTGGAGAAATAGCGCCGTAAGAAGCCTCAGATACGATAATTTTTATACCATTTAATTGAAGGACCATATACGGAATAATGGAAATTACTCCTACTATTGCAACAATTAGTCCTAAAGATTTACTATTATATTTTTTGACAAAGAAATCCGGCTGAGTTAATAAATTATGCTTTTTCGCATAGCGCCAAATATGAGGTAAAATCCAAAATGGAATAATATAAGTAACAGCACAGAAAATATATATTACTGGACCACCCATTGAATAAGATGCACTACTAGCACCTAGGAAGATAAACGTTGTAAACATTTCACCAGCCATTAGAACGAACATGACAATACTTCCAAAATTCCGATCTCCTACTACCCATGATTCCAATTTCATTTCTCTTCCTCTTCGGGCACGTATACCTAAAAAAAGTGCTAATAGAAACGTAATTCCAATTAATAAAATGCTCATTGATTTTCCTCCTGCTTCTCTAAAATTGAATTACTAATAAACAGGCAGACAGATGTGATGACTAACCAACTCGCTGACCAAAATACTATAAACGGTAATCCTAATATGTAAGGCTCCACTCGATTTACAACAGTTAAGGATCCTATAAAAGCAAAAATAGTCAAAAAAATCGCGAAGTATTTCAATTTATTTCCCCCTTACCTTCTAATAAGTTGATTATTTTTAAAATTCCGTTAATAATTTATAGACTTATGTTAAACTCGTTTTATAAAATAGTAAAATACTAGTCTCTTATTGTAAGCGCTTAAAAAAGGAGCATACACTATGAAAAATTATTCTAATCTTTCCGAAATACTAGAGTTCGACAAAGAAGTGTTGTTAAATATTTTAAACTATTCTTCTGATGAAATTTATATTTTGAATCGAAATCTTGAAATTATTTATGTTAATAAAATGTGTGAACAACATTATGGTTTACGACAAAACGAGATTATAGGAAAACATAATGATATTTTTTTGGAAAAAGGATATTGGACCCCTTCAATCATTCCAATTGTTTTAGAGAAAAATAATACAGTCACAATTAATCAAACCACACATACAGGTAAAGAATTAGTCACAACAGCCATTCCGATTTTCAATCCAATTAATAAAAAATTGGATTTCATTTTCATTACATCTCGCGAAAAAAATTATATTTCTATTATTCATAATAACACTCATGAAATGCCTGATTCGAAAGAACAATTTAATTCGCATGGATTTTTAACAATTGATGAAGAAATGACCAATATCATTGAATTTTGTAAAAAGATTGCCCCTGTTGATACAAATATTTTAATTCAAGGCGAATCTGGCACCGGAAAAGGTGTACTTGCTAAATATATTCATGATTTAAGTAACCGGAAAAACGGTCCTTTTCTTGCCATTAATTGTGCTGCAATCCCAGAAGATTTATTGGAATCTGAGCTATTCGGTTATGCTACTGGTGCATTCACAGGAGCCTTAAAGAATGGAAAAATCGGCTTACTCGAAACTGCAAATAAAGGTACAATTTTCTTAGACGAAATCGGGGAGATTTCCTTAAAATTTCAAGCTAAATTACTCCAAGTATTACAGGATCGTAGCTTTTTTTCAGTGGGAGGCAGAGAATTAAAAAAAGCAGACGTTCGTATAATAACAGCAACAAACCGTAATCTTTTGGAAATGGTAAAATCAAAACAGTTTAGAGAAGATCTATTTTACCGTTTAAATGTAATTGATATTCAAATTCCTCCGCTTCGAAAAAGAAAAAAAGATATTCCTTTATTAGCGAATCATTTCTTAATTAGGTTCAATCATAAATACAAAGTTAACCGTTCATTTTCATCAAATGTAAAAAATGCTTTTGAAGCTTTTCAATGGCCAGGTAATATTAGGCAGCTTGAAAATATTATTGAGAGACTTGTAATAACCAGCGAATCAGTCATCCGATTATCTGACTTGCCGTCACAATTAATTCCTGATGATGATGATCCAATCACACTCCAAGAGGAAAGCTCATTGGAAAATATTTTAGAAGAAACTGAGAAAAAAATGATTATCGAATCTTACGAGATTCATAAGAGCTCTCGAAAAGTTGCAAAGGATCTTGGTTTAAGTCAAACAAAAGCGAACAACTTAATCCGAAAGTATTGTAAAAGCGAGTAAATATAGAATAATTAAATTAAAAGGGAGATACTTCTGTAGTATTTCCCTTTTGATTACTAAACCCTATTACCATTCGTTAATTCTTGTGTGTCTGTAATACATTTAGTTTAGAAGCTATCAATTCGACGATACGATTCCCTACTTCTGATGTTGATGATTCCCCACCTAAATCAGGTGTTAAGAATTTTTTTTCAATTAATATTTCTTCAATTGCAGTAAGAATTACCTTACCATATTGTTCATAGCCTAAATAATCAAGCAATTGGCTAGCAGACCAAATTGCTGCAAGTGGATTCGAAATCTGTTTTCCTGATATATCTGGTGCAGACCCATGAATCGGTTCAAACATTGATGGATACGTTCTTTCAGGATTTATGTTTGCTCCTGCTGCAAGACCCAACCCTCCTGCGATGGCCGCACCTAAATCGGTTAAAATATCACCAAATAAATTAGAAGTCACTACTACCTCAAACCGTTTCGGATCCTTAATCATAAGCATAGCAGCTGCATCAACGAGATAAGAGTATGTTTTTACTGAAGGATATTCTTTACTCACTTCTTCAAATATTTGATCCCAAAATACCATAGAATAGTTTAAAGCATTACCTTTACTAATACTTGTTAATGTTTTTCCTTGTTTAAGGGCAACTTCAAATGCATAACGTATGATGCGCTCAGTACCTTTGCGGGAGAAAACACTATTTTGTAAAACTACTTCATGTTCTTTTCCTTTATATAGCCAATCACCTGCTCCTGCATATTCACCTTCTGTATTCTCTCGAATAAATAACATATTTACATCTTCTGCTTCGATATTACCTAGAGGGCAAGGTGCTCCTTTTAATAGAGTTACAGGACGTATATTTACGTACTGATCAAAGCTTTTACGAATTTTTAATAGCAAGTCCCACAATGAGATATGATCAGGAACACCAGGAAATCCGACCGCTCCCAAATAAATTGCTTCAAACTCTTTTAATCTTTCAATTCCATCATCATCCATCATTTTTCCGTAGTGTGCATAGTATTCACATCCCCAAGGGAAAGACGTAAATTCGAATTTAAAGGAATCATCAAAACTAGCTATTTTATTTAAAACTTTCACACCTTCATTAATTACTTCCGGTCCTATTCCATCCCCTGGAATCACTGCTATTTGATGCGTTTTCATATCAGATCACCTACCTTAAATTACTTTAGTCTTGATTCCAGACAATTAACTTTAACTCGGTCATTTCTTCTACAGCAAACTTTATTCCTTCTCTTCCAGTCCCACTTTCCTTGACACCGCCGTATGGCATATTATCAACGCGAAACGTTGGAACATCATTAATGATTACCGCACCTACATGAAGTTCATTTGAAGCAAGTAATGCATTCGATACACTATCTGTATAAATTCCAGCCTGTAGTCCATAGTGTGAATTGTTTACGTGTGAGATGGCTTCATAGATTGATTTCACCTTATTAACCGTTACAATTGGAGCAAATACTTCCTGACAGGAAACTTTTAGATCAGATGTACAATTAGCAATAATTGTAGGTTCTAAAATATTCCCTTGGGCTTTACCACCTGTAAGAATAGTAGCATTGCTTTGTTTCGCTTCTTCAATCCAACTTAACGTTCGTTTTAATTCATCATGTGAAATTAATGAAGAAAGATAGGTATCATGGTCAAATGGATTACCAAGTTTTAACTTTTTAGTTGCCTCTACGAACTTATTAGTAAACTCTTCGTAAATCTCTTCAAGTACAAAAATTCTCTGCAATGAAATACATACTTGACCTTGATTTGAAAAGGCACCCATTATACAACTATCAATAATTTTATCAACATTTATATTTTTATCAATAATAACAGCAGCGTTTGATCCAAGTTCAAGCGTTGTTTTCTTCAACTTCGCTTTATTTCTTATGTTAATCCCTACACTAGTACTGCCAGTAAATGTAATCATGTTTACTCGTTCATCTTCTACAATCGTGTCTCCAACGTTACGCCCTGGTCCCGTTACAACATTTAATACACCGTCTGGTAAGCCAGCCTCCTTGAATAGCTTAGCAATAAATAGAGCCGAGAGTGGTGTTTGTGATGCCGGCTTTAAAACAACTGTATTCCCCGACGCAATAGCTGGACCAACTTTATGAGCCACTAGATTCATAGGAAAATTAAACGGAGTAATCGCTCCAATTACACCAATCGGATTTCTCACTGTATATCCCACTCTACCTATTCCACCAGAAGCAGAATCAAACGGAATTGTTTCTCCATGAATCCGTTTTGCTTCTTCTGCAGCAAATTTATATGTTTCAATGGTTCGTGTAACTTCCCCCATTGAAAACGTGATTGGTTTAGCTGTTTCCCTTGTAATAGTTTCAGCTGCTTCATTAAAATTATCTTTTAATAACTGAACAACATTTTCAAGAATTTGTGCCCTTTCAAATGCTGGCATTCTAGCGAAATTGTCTTTTGAATGATATGCTGCTTCAATCGCCTGTTTTGTTTGTTCTTTTGTTGCAACGGCAACCTCTGAAATTACTTCTCTAGTGTAAGGAGAATACAAGTTTGTATATTCTGTTGTTTGTACTTCTTCTCCGTTAATAAATAAATATTTTTTTGTCGGACTTACTTTATTTATCATCATTTCTCCTCCAGTGCTTTTAGGACAGTCTCATGGAACTGAACAATTGCTTGCTCTGAAGATGAATAAAAGCCTGTATTAAATGCTCGTGAACGGAATCCAACTTGTTCTAATTCAACCAGTTCAACATCTTCATTTCGTACTACTTCTGCAAATTCAACCAAGTCTTTTTCTTCCTGAGTTAAATTTTCATCTCTAAAGTAGTAAGTGTAGATTCCAAGTGTTGTCTCGTGATCGATTGGGATCATTTGGATCGTAGCGATATTTCCTGGGCCAGGATAAATAGTCATCATTAAATTTGGCCATAGCCAATAGAAAGTACCCCCTTGCATTTCTACTTCGTTAAAGTCTAATGAACCCATTTTCTTATTCGCTTTCACAACCGACCCTTGAACTGAATAATTTTGACAAGTTATAATTTGATAATCTTTCATATCCAGTGTAGCGACAAAACTCGGATGCGCTACATGACAATGATCACATTCTAAATAATTATCAATAAAGGCTTTCCAATTTGCTTTAATTATTCTAGATTTACTGCTTGTTCTTTTTAGTTCACTTAAAAAAGGAAATTTACTTAGCTTTTCAAAAAAATCTCCATACGTCTGAATTAATGGCGTAGCATGATCATCTAAATTAACAAAAATAAACGACTCGGCAATTTCCATCCTTACAGATCGTAAACAAGCATTTGATACACAGGCTAAATCTTCACCTCTAAAATTAGGTGCTTTATTTAATTTACCATCTAATTGAAAAGTCCATCCATGGTAAGCACATTGAAGAATTTTTTTGTTTCCACTTTCATTTTTCTCTAACTTTGTAGCT
The DNA here is from genome assembly GCF_004138285.1 of Gottfriedia acidiceleris. Classification (GTDB taxonomy): domain Bacteria; phylum Bacillota; class Bacilli; order Bacillales; family Bacillaceae_G; genus Gottfriedia; species Gottfriedia acidiceleris_A. The sequence continues at coordinate 272,529 of NZ_SCFN01000007.1, forward strand.
CGATGTGGGCAAACATTATAAAAAGCTTGAATAACTTCATTCTTATCACGTGTTACAATAATAGGTTCACCAGCTACTTCTGCTGTAAAAAAATCTCCTATATTTTCTAACTGACTAACATGTCCAACTAACTGCCAAGTCTTTGAAAAAATCTTTTCCTGTTCTTGCTCTAAAACCTTTGGATCAGTGTATAAATCATAAGTTAGCGTTCTTTCGAAAATTTCAGTTGTTGCATTTTGTACTTTGTTAAAAGTCATTTGTTTTAACCCCTCTCATTGCCCTATTTTCTACCCCTGTATCCTTTATTTTGCAATATCCATGCCAAAATTAAAAAACACCTATAAATCAACATTTACTGATTCAAAGCGACTCGAGCTAATAAAATAAGCGAACTGAAAACAACTCGAATGAGTTGTTTCCAGTTCGCTTATTTGAGTTTTTATCACTCACTCGTCGAACGATCTCATGGTCTAACATTTCAAATTGATGAGTAAGACTATTTAAAAATAAGTATCTGTTGTCGTTAATAGTTGATTTTCGGGCAAAATATAACCACTCTTATAAAGGTGTTAAAGAGCCAAAAATAAAAAACTCGTTATTTTTTACGAGTTTTTCAGCTTATCTTATTGGGTTTAAAGACTTCGAAAAAATGATTGGCGCATTATTATTACTAACCATCTCAATAATACCAATCTCCTGTATTTTTCCTACAATCGTATCATTTCGATATAAACAATAATTATACGCTTCTACTAGTTTATCCAGTGATAATCTATTAGCTAAAGTACAATGTGGTACCCACTTTTCAGGAAGATATACAGACTCTGGATTATCATTAAAATGTTTAAACTGAATATGAAAATTCTCATGAAACTCAATCAAATTTTTTGTAACATTTGGTGAAAAATACAATATGCCAGTATTTAAAAACGATCCAATTGAATTAAATCTAATATCTATTTCCAGCTTATTCTCATAAAAATCATCTAATTGTTCAATGAATTTTGTTAAATCTAAATTATGATAACTTGCTAAAGTAATATGGGGTTTTCGATCTACTATTTCATCAGCATAGAAAGAAATCGATTTTTCTCTTAACTCTGTCCAAATATCCTTAATGATTTGTTCGGTTTTTGCATCAAATAACGCTACAACTCCGTACATCATATCTTCCTTCTTTCTAAACTTATACTAGATCCATATGCATAATAAAGAGCTCACCTTTTCTCCCCATTACTCTAATTCCTTTATCAATAAATCCGCTTTTTAAATAAACATGCTGTGCAGCAATATTTTTATGATTCACACCCAAAATAATTTCATCTCGTTCAGGGAAATTCGCTTTTACAAAAGAAGGCAATAAATTTAAAGATTGTTTAGCAATCCCTTTTCCTTGAAAATTTGTATCAACAGAATAAGCCCTTAATAGAATTGCATTTTTATTATCACTATATTGACTAACTCCATCCCAACCATGCAAAACAAAAAAACCTGCAACATCATTATTACTCAAAATTAAAATCGCATGACGATCAGCCTCTATTACACATTTTTCTATATTATCAATAGGTAGACCAGTAAATTTCAGATGCTCATCAGCCAGAAAATAGTTTTTTAATTGATCATCATATTGATCATTATAAAATTGTAAGGAAATAGTATTTGTCGGCAATAAAGAATTTAACATAAAAATATCCTCCAATAAAAATAGAATTATAAGAATAGTACAACAATTACCATCGTATTTCCACAGTGTTTTTTTTACTAGATCATTACAATTCTTAAATTCATGGAGGGATAAATACCAATATGTACTCGTTTTATAAACAAAAAACCACCTCTTTAGTGGTTTTTCCTCGACAGTTTTCTTTAAATAATAAACCTATATTTGCTCAAATGGTTCTGGATACTTTTGCTGAAAATACGATAATAAATCGCTTTTCTTAAGAAGAAGATTCAAACAAATTTGCTGGCTTATCGCAGATTTAAATACAAGTTTATTGCAAAACTGACACTTTTCCTTTTCAATAAATGCATGTTTAATAGACAAAGGAAAAATCGTCTTTTGTTTTCCAGCTAATAATATGTAACCTTGATGATTAACAGAAAAGCTTATTTTATAACCGTCGTATCCTCCAAGCTTACTAATTACCACGTTTTGAATATCTAAGTCTTGAATCACCATATGAAATAGCACCTCCGTTTTCAACAAAATATATGACGAAATGCTATTTTTATGTCTCATTATCGTTAAATATTTTCATAAAAAAATAAAAACTACCCAAAAAGTAGTTTTTTATCACGATTTCTTTATTAATTTATTATTTTACTTTGGTCGACGATTGTCAAAAGCCATTTTATATCTGATTAAAATTGTTCAGAATAATGTTCTTGGAAATAAGCCAATAATTCTTTTCTTCTATTAAATAATGTTGGACAAACTTGTTGACTAATATTTGATGGAAAAACTAGTTTATTGCAAAGCTGGCATGTTCCTTTTTCATTAAAGGTGTGAATTAGAGACAAAGGAAATAATATATTTGTTTTACCGACTAAAAGTACATACTGCTGTTGATTAATCGAAAATCTAATTTTATAACCTTTATAATCCGTATGTTGTGCAATTTGTATGTTTTGAATATCAAGTTCAAGCTTTGTCACTTTGACTAGCACCTCCGATAAAAAGGGTAGGATTAAGATTTTAATAGACTTTTTTACGCTTGTATTTTCTGATAACTTATATAATCTATATTATTAGTTTACTTAACAAAACTTTCATAAAGCAATAATCTTATCTGTATTTACTGAAATAAAAAAACTATTTTTCACTTTATTGGATAATGAGAGTTTTAAGTTTCTTCTTTGTTTTTTTTTTAGTAAATTTTGAACTAAATTTACTTTACCGGAAAAATTTGACACTAAATAAGTGAAGAGACCCATGTTTTTATGTTAGAATTTATACTTAATGTGATCTCACATTCTAAATAATTTAATTACCAAATTCATGTAATCTAAGATTTGCCCTTACTATCAAATGAGGTAAGGGATTTTTCTTTGTTATTTCAGTTATTGGTTAGAGGGAAGGTTAGTAATGAAATCAAAATCAGCAAGTACCTTAATTAAGTTAAATTTGAAAGGAGAAAGAAATAAAAAGCGAGCATTAAACTCAATGGCATTAGTTGGACTTGCATCAACATTAACAATTCAAATTCCATATAATACTACTGCAGCTGCAGCCTCTATTGATTCCAAGAAAACTCTGCGATCTAGTAAACTTTATTCAAATAATAATATTAGTACATATAAATCAATCGGTAATGGTGTCCGTGTAAGATCTGGAGCTGGTACCTCTTATCAGATTTTAGGTAGTGTTAATAAAAATCAAAAACTAGATGTAATTTCATTGTCTAATGGTTGGTATAAGATAAAATTTAATGGGTCAACAGGATATATTAGTGCATCTTATGTTGGAAAAGTTACCGAATCGAATAATAGTAATAATAATCAAGTGGTCAGTTCAGGAAATTACATTTCTACTGGTAATGGTGTCCTCATAAGATCTGGGGCTGGAACTTCTTATCAGATTTTAGGTAGTGTTAATAAAAATCAAAGACTAGATGTAATCTCAGTTTCAAATGGTTGGTATAAAATAAAATATAATGGGGTAACTGGATATATTAGTGCATCTTATGTTGGAAAAGTTACCGAATCAAATAATAGTAATAATAACCAAGTGGTTAGTACAGGAAACTACATTTCTACTGGTAATGGTGTCCGTATCAGGTCTGGAGCTGGAACTTCTTATCAGATTTTAGGTAGTGTTAATAAAAATCAAAGACTAGATGTAATCTCATTATCTAGTGGATGGTATAAGGTAAAATATAATGGGAAAACAGGGTATATTAGTGCATCTTATGTTGGAAAAGAGACGGGTTCAAATAAGACAGATTCAAGTAAGACAGATTCAAATAAAGTAGATTCAAATAAACCTCAATCATTTGATGTACAATCTTTAATCACTTTATCAAAAAAGTATTCAGGTGTACCTTATATTTGGGGTGGAGAAACTCCATCTGGCTTTGACTGTAGTGGATTTATTTCTTATGTATTTAAAGAATCTGGAATGTCACTTCCTAGAACAAACGTTGCGGGTTATTGGTATAATAATTCAAATTTAAAAACCGTAGATGAATTTCAACCTGGAGATTTAATCTTTTTCCAAAACACTTATACTTATGGACCGTCCCACATGGGTATAGTGATTAATAGTAATGAGTTTATCCATGCAAGTAGCAGTTCAGGGGTAACTATTTCTAAAATAAACAATTCATATTGGAACCAACATTTTTTAGGTTATAAGAGATTTAAGTAGATTTTGCAAACATCATACTGAAAAAAGAATTTGTCAATTGATTGTTGGATTTATCAATGATAAGTAAGTTGTGTGATATTGATTTCCACTACAGGGCGCTCGCTTTCCATGGGGCGAGACCTGAGCCTCCTCGGCGAGCCTGCGGGGTCTCAGCCTTCCCGCATTTCCCATAGGAGTCGAGCACCCTTTCGTTCCAATCAAATTCTATATAAAAAAAGAATAAGCTTAAAAACAATCAATTAAACGAATGAATTGCCGTTTATTAAGCAAATTGTAAGTGATTTATGATCGACGACTTACACATCTCTACAAATAATGCTCCTAAAAATATATTTGTAATTATATTGACATTAATTATATTGAATTTTTGTAAGTTACTTAAAACAAAGCTATATCAACAAAAATCACTTGTCTATCAATAAGTTGACAGATAGATCAATGCTAAATATACTATTTTTTTATCGGAAATCATTTAATGTTCGTATTTTTTTGGCTCATCGGTAAGTAAAAAAGCAAAATGTTGATAAATACATACTCATGACTAGTTTATGAGTAAGTATAATTGACAGGTTGTAGTGGAAATCCACCACAACCAACTACTAATTGACCTACTCATTTTTCACCACACAAAAAAACACCTATCACAGGTGTTTTTTTATTAATTACCCACTATAATATCTTTTAACTCAGACCAACACGTAATACGTGGGATGTCCAAGCCTCGATTATATGAAGTATCTTTCACATATGCTTTTAAAGTTAATTCTGAGAGTGTATTCAATATTTCTGGTTTATCATCAAAATAGTAATCTAAAGCTAATTCTTTTATAATATGAATTTTTTCAGAATCCTTCATTCCACAATAAAAGCGATCTTGATGAACTGGAAATCCATTCTTTATTAACCATTCTTTTGTTCGTTCACCATATTCTTTATTTCTAGCTGTCACATAATAAATTTCGTGTCCTTGCTTTTCTAATTCTTGTAATGTTTCAACTGCATATGGAAATGGAGGACAAGTAGTAAAGTATGTCTCTTCTAGATTACTCTTCCACATTTTGCTTCCTTCTTCTGCTGTTAAGCCAAAAGGTTCATGTATTTCAACAGTTTTCAATTCATTGTAAGCTTCTATAGGGATATTTTTATTTAATTTTTTATTATAAATGTGAAAAGCATGCTGTCTTAAATCAATTAAAGTATCGTCAATATCGAATCCGAATTTCATTCTAAAAGTCCTTCCTCATGAAGTAATATATTTTGGATAGCCTATGAATTTATAATCAGGACCAATCTTCGTTAATTCAATCTCTTCAAGTTCAATCGCTTGTCCCATTTTATCAAGCCCAGTACCTTCTAAAAATGTAGGTGCATTTTTTCCACCTATTAATTTTGGAGCTAAATAGACAATCACTTTATCAACTAAATTTTGATTGATAAAGGAAGCATTGACCTCTCCGCCACCTTCAACTAATAATGAAGATATTGAATGTTCGCCTAGAATTTTTAGCATTTCGTTTAAATCAACTCGATTTACATCGTTCGTAACAAATACTTTTACACCTAAGTTTTCCAATTCTATTTTTTTCTGTTCAGAGTGGTTTAGACTTGTGAATACCCAAGTTTTGGCTTGTTGGTCGGTTACAACTTTTGAATCTAAAGGAATTTTTAAAGTTGAATCTAGTATCACTCTAACTGGATTACGTCCGTTTGGAATTCTAGTTGTTAATTCTGGATTATCTTTTAATACTGTGTTAACGCCAACTAATATCGCACCAATTTCATTTCTTAATTGATGAACATCATTTCGAGCTTCCGCTGAAGTTATCCATTTACTATCAGAAGAATGAGTAGCAATTTTCCCATCTAATGTAGATGCTGATTTCATTACGACAAAAGGAATATTTTTAACAATATATTTGTTAAATACTTCATTCATTTTTATCGACTGCTCTTCACAAACTCCGATGATTACTTCAATTCCAGCATCTTGAAGAATTTTCACTCCTCTTCCTGCCACTAAAGGATTCGGGTCAAGTGTTGCGACGACAACTTTTTTCAAGCCTGCTCGTACAATAGCTTCTGCACATGGACCAGTTCGTCCATGATGAGAGCATGGCTCAAGAGTTACATAAATTGTTCCACCCTTAGCTTTATCTCCTGCCATTCTAAGTGCATTAATTTCAGCATGCGGCTCACCAGCTTTTAAGTGAGCACCAATTCCAACAATCCGATTATCATTTACAATAACAGACCCTACTAATGGGTTTGGATCGGTTTGTCCTTTCGTAGCCATGGCATTTTGTAAGCTTAAATTCATATAAAATTCATGATTACTCACTTGTACGTCCTCCTTTAAAATGACCAGAACGAACAATTTTAGTCTCTAAATACTTTTCGTTATACTTTGATTTGTCTCCCCATAATTGAATTCTTCCAGATACATTAGCTCCCGATTTTTGAAGAGCATCCAATTTTCTTGGGTTGTTTGTAATTAAAGTAACCGGTTTTGAGCGAAGTGTTTTTAATACTCGAATAGCATCATCATAGTTTCGTGCATCATCTACAAAACCAAGCTCTTCATTAGCTTCAACAGTATCAAATCCTTGCTCTTGGAGAACATATGCCATTGCTTTACTAAATAAACCGATTCCTCTTCCTTCATGATTTGCTAAATAAAATAATGCACCTGATTCATTAGAAGAAATCATTTTCATTGCTTCTTTTAATTGGAATCCACAATCACAACGTTTACTTCCAAAAATATCACCCGTATGACAAATACTATGCATTCGAATAAGAGCATCCTCTGAATTTTCAAAGTCACCATAAACTAATACGCTTGATTGTTGCATTTCTGCTAGATTTGAGGAAGCTAATTTACTAATAATTTTTTCAGTGTTGTATGAACCATCGCTACAAAAATCTCCTTCAATATCCTCACAGCGTAGCCAACAATACCATTGAAAAATGACTGTTTCACCATCTAGATTTACTGGTAGTTTAATTGGTCCAACTAAATAAATTGATTTATCGTTATTTTTTATTACATTAATTTTCTCTTTTAATAAAGATACTACTTTTTCGTTGATCATGAGGCTTCCTCCTGTTTTCTTACACTATTTCCTATTGTTATAATATATCTTAATTTTTACTTGTCCATTTTTAAAAGGTTCTTAGCATTCTTATATAGTCACATCAAAGTGGTGTTTGAAAGTACTTTCCTGTGTTAGTTGTTGCTCTTGTAAGCCCTCAACTTCTCTTCGTCTAGCATATTCAAATTTCTTTAACATTATTGTACTAGTATCTTTGTTATGAATAGCATCTTGAAGAATTTCTGCTAAAATATCTGCATCTTTCATTGCAATATTTACACCAAGCGCAGCAGTTGGACTCATCGTGTGTGCCGCATCACCCATTATTATTAAGCCGTCCTTTACCCATGTTTTGCTACGGCTACTTTGAACATTTAATAATACAAAATCGTTCCAAGATTTTATATTTTTTTGAACAGTTTCAGTCAGTTCTGGAAATGCTTCGATTAGCTGATTTACAAAAGGATTGAAAGATTTACTTCTTAAGTTCGGAAAAGAACCTTCATCTATGTTCCATCCAATTTGAATAAACCCGCCTGCTTGAGTAAAAAAAGCCAATTGCTGTTTATCAATCAATGTTAATCTAACTGTTGGATCCCAACTTGCTGGTCTTGGTACTTTAGCCCAAAGTAAATCGTATCCATGTTTTATAATATCTGTTGGTATATTTGCTAATTTACGGATTGTTGAAAATCGACCGTCGGCACCAATTATAACCGAACTATTAATTGTTATTTCAGTACCATCTCTTAATGCTTTTACACCAATACAATGACCATTTTCATCTTCAATTAATTCCGACACACGTGTGCCCATTAAAAGCTTGAAGTTATCAAATTTATTTGCTTCTTTTAAAATAACATTTAATAAATGATTTTGTGGAACATGAATACCAACGTGTTTTGAACCTTGTGATGGGAAAATACTTTTTATTATTTTATTATCACTCCAATATTCAACACGATCCATTAGCAGGAGTCCGTATTCTTTAACTTTTTCATAAAGATGATGCTTTTTTAATATTTGTTCACCTTCAGAATTTAGATGCTCCCCCCTAAATTCTTTATCAATTCCATTATGACGTTCCACAAGAACTGTCGAAATATTATTTTTTGCAAGCAAATATGCTAATAGTGCACCACCCGGTCCTGCACCTACAATACATACATCTGTATTCATATTCATGTTATTTGCCACCTATTAATAGACATTTATTATTTTTCTAAAAAAATTACTTAGTTACTTTATGTAAGTAAGTTTAATTTAGTAATAAACTTACGTCAAGTAATAAATTTATGTATGGTAATCTTGTTATTAATTCAAATTTAGTTATAATATGGATATAGGTGAGGTGGTTTTAAATGGATTTTTCTTTATTATGCCCTCGGTTTGAAAAAAGCGTAGAACTAATTAGTAAACGTTGGGCAATTCTTATAATTTTTCAACTTCTTTCTGGATCACAACGATTTTGTACAATCGAATCAACTTTACCAATTAGCGGGCGCGTCCTTTCAGAAAGATTAAAGGATTTAGAACAAGCTGGTATTGTAAAACGAGATGTATACCCAGAAACTCCAGTTCGAATCGAATACTCATTGACGGAAAAAGGACTGGCTTTAGAACCAGTTATTAAGGAATTAATGAAATGGTCGCAAGATTGGACAACAATCGATTAATAAAAGTATTTATTTTTTGCTTCGCCTTTTAATTATTTAGAATTCAATTGCAAATAAAAGGGATGTCTCATAAAATTCTAGCTATGAGACATCCTTTTTTATTACAATAAAAAGGCTGCCTCAAAAGTACTCTGACTAATGAGACAACCCTTATTAACAGTTAATTAAATTTCATACTCTATTCGAAACTTGCTCGTTTATTGAATGCCTAACTCACTCTTAATCGTATCAATTGTCTTACCTTTTGATTTTTTCACTGGTTTTGGTGCATTGTCTACAGCCGGGTTTTGCATTAAGTAGTTTTTTTCTACATAAGCAAAGTCCTTCGCATCAACTGTCCCGTCAAAATTGATATCAACTGAGCGTTTGTTTGTTCCCCAGAATGTTTCAATTGCTAATGCGTCATTTATGTCGATTACATTATCTTTATTGATATCTCCAGCAGTAGCGTCATCAATTGTTTCTACACCGATTCGCTTACCAATACCATACATAAATCCATCTATCGTATTGTATAATCTGTCAAATTTACCATACGTATTAAAGTGTCCAGGAATATCTGTGATGACTGTAAATTTATCTTTTGTAATCGGTAATCCCGTAATATAAAACTGTCCAATATTATCCATTGTACCTGTATAAGATTTTCCTTTGCTATCCACAATCGTTACAGTTGCTCCAATTTTCGTATAATCCGTCTTTTTCAGCGTTCCATCTGCATTTTCGAAGCTTTCAGGGTGAATATAACTAATTACACTAGAGAAATTTGGCAAAATATTAATTGGTATGATATAAGTAATTGGTTTCGTTACTGTATTGTCAACACTAGTAAAAGTAGATGTCACTGTTCTAAAACTTGAAGTAGAAAGAACATCATTCATTTCTGGAATTTTAATTGTAACGTCAACCATTGGAATATCACCCGATACTTCCGCAGAACCATCAAACGTTACATTCACATCAGATTTAACGGTCGTACTAGATGGATTTGTCGTTGTCACATTTAATTGTCCACCAAGTTTTTTAGCTGCAGGGTTTAGTGCTATATTTACAATATTTGTATCAGCAATTTTAGTTGTAAAACTGTATCCCGCTTGCTTTAGTTTGTTCACATTGTTAGCAGTAAGTGTAATTGTATGTGTTTCACCAATTTGTGTTATTAGTTTGTTTAATCTTGTTTTAGAGTTTGGTTGACCGTATACATATTGAGTACCTTCTTTAACGAAGTAGTATTGCTTGTCACCAAACAAGTTTGAAGCTTGGTCGCCTGCAACGAAACGAAGAGAAGATGCTGCAATACTCGGTACCATTTCAATTTCATCTTTCGCTGCATTTCCATTTTTGTCTAATTCAAGTTTGCCACCTAGGAATGGACTGTTAAAATAATATCCAATCGTATTTTGAGACTGATCTGCATTGATCCCTGCGGCGTTCAGTTTCTCAACTGACTTGTCATTAATCGTCGCAGTGTATGGAAGTGATTTTTGATCTTCTTTATATTCGATAAATGGATTTCCTTCTTTTTCGCCTTCTACTTGAATATCAAATTTATTTGGCATCGTATTATCAACTAATAAATCTTGTGATATTGTATATGGCTTACCAGCATCATCATAACCAATTAGTTTTACTTTATAAAATCCTTCATTTGGTAGAACCGCTTTTGAACTAATTGGATTTTTTTCATCATTTGTAAAAGGATAGTAGACTCCTATTCCTGCTGAGATTTGATATTGTACACCTTCATCAAATCTAACTCCATCGAATGTGTTCAGGATACCTAAATCTTGTCCTGTCACTGCGTCAGTTAGAATTACATCGATATATCTCATGTGTGACTTTAACGAGAATTTAGCGAATAAATATGGGTCAAACAATGGATTACTTAAATTATTACGATCTGTTGAAAAAGCCTGGCGTGTAAGACTAAAATCTTGGAATCCTTTTTCTACATAATGTACACCAAATGGTACTCGATAAGTTTCAGATGGGTTGTCTTTGTTTGTATAAACTACATAACCTTCATAAATTCCTTTTTCAGCTGTTTTTGGAATATTTAACGTTACAGATGTTTGCTTTTGGCTAATTCCCTTTAACGTAACTGACGAAGGAGCTTGAACAGTAACACCGTTTGCTACTGCATCTTTTGAACCGCGTAGATTTGATTGGAAATTAACTTTCACATCAAACGTTTTCGTCTTTTCTCCTCTGTTCATTAAAGTAACAGAACGTGAATCTGAGAAGTCTCTTCCGTCATAAGCTACATTACCAAAGCTTAGCGCTCCAGTATCCTCGTTTATTTGTTTTTCTTTACCATTAATTATCATTGGTGTTTTTTCTTGTACTTTAATTTCAATTGTGGAATGAATTGCATTATACGGATCAATTCGTCCTGCACCTTGTTCAAACACACTATATGGTTTGCTTAATGAATCTGCTGAATTCATTAAAATCGCTTTTATATCTTCTGGTTGTAAGCTATGGTTAGCTTGTTTTAATAATGCTGCAACCCCCGTTGTAAATGGAGTAGCCATTGATGTACCCGACATACGCTGATACGCATTTTTATAATCTGTAGGATTGTCTGGATTGTTAATAAATCCTGGTACTGTTGAAAGTACACTTACACCAGGGGCTGTAATTTCTGGTTTAATATCGTATGTCAATCTTGCAGGTCCTCTTGAGCTGAAGTCTGCTAATGTATCTCCTTGTGTTTTCACTTCTCCCATATCAGTAAATGTAAAGCTAGCAGTGCCTGATTGTAGTTTTTGTTTTAATGCAAGTCCTTCTGCATTTGATAAAGAAAAAGATGGAATAAAGTTTACTCCTTCTCCTAAATAACTTGGAATAAATCCTTCAGTTGGATTATCATTGTACATTAGAACTGCAACTGCACCTTGTTGCTTAGCTACAGCTATTTTAGAATCCAACGTATAAGTTCCACGGCTCATTAAGACAATTTTACCTTTAACATCTTTTCCCGTATATGCTTCTCCTAAATTCACATCTACTACTGGTAATGTTTGTCCTTTTAGTTTTGTAATATCATCACCGTAACCGCTTGCCATTAATCGTAAATCCGCTGACACATTGTCCATTGAGCCTTTAGCAGACATTGTTGTAATTGGCACATCACTTGCTCCAACTGTTAACGCTAAAGCCGCAGTTCCTGGTGATCCTAATGTATACATTTTATTCCCTGAATTTCCAGCTGCAACAACTGCCGTTACTCCATTTAGTACGGCATTGTTAATCGCAATACTTTCAGCAATAAGTGGATCATTATAATTCGCACCTAATGAAAGGTTCATTACGTCAATTCCATCAGCTACTGCTTTGTCAATTCCTGCGATAATGTCTTCAGTTGAACCACTTCCACCTGGTCCTAATACACGATACACATAAAGATCAGCATCTGGTGCAATACCAGTTGTTGCATATTCACTTTCATTTTCCCCTTGACCTACTATTGTGCCTGATACGTGAGTTCCATGTTCTGTTACATAACTTGCTGCTCCAGAAGTTCCCCCTGGTTTACCAGCTTTTTCCCAGTCAGCCATTGTTGTTTCCATTGGATCATTGTCATTATCTACGAAATCGTAACCACCTTTAAATGCTGCTTTAATGTCTGGATGGTTATAGGCAACTCCTGTATCAAGAACGGCAACCTTTACACCTTTTCCTGTAAATCCTTCTTCATGTAATTTATCAATTTGAAGATAAGTACGCTCATCCGCCATTCCTTTACCTGTTGAAGTTGTAGAAGATTTTTTATCTACTACCGGAAGTTCAGATTTTACAGTAACGTCGCTATAAATAGCTTGTACAGCCGATGATTTCATTAATTCTTGGAGTTTATTTGCAGGGACTTCTATAGCTACTCCATTAAAAGCATGTTTATATTCACGTTTGATTTTATATGCCCCTTCAGACTTCTTTTTAAATAAAGAACTTAAATCCGATTTAAAAGTTGAATGATCAGCATTAACATTACTTTTCGCTTCTTCATTTGATAATTCTTTGCCCTTTAAAGCTGCTTCTAATACAGCGATTTTTTGAGGCTTTTGTTTAAATGAAACGATGACAGAAACTGTTTCATTACTATCCAAGTTCACATTTGAATCGACAAGTAACCCCGATTGTTCTTCTGAAGTTGAAAGCTTTTGTAGAGCTTCTCTTTGCTGTGGTGTTAATTTAGCTAAAATTGATTCTGCAGTTGAAGCATTTTCGGCTTTCGTTACATTCGATACATGCCCTAATGAACCTAAAACAAAACTAGATGATAAAACTGCAACTGATAGGCTTTTTACTAGTTTACTATTACCCGTTCTTTTTAACATACTCTTCCCCCAAATATTCTAATTATCAAATGAATTTTCTAATGTCAGAGTTATATGAATCTAAAATGATATTATTTTATATTCGAATATCGCTCTTCATTAAATCATTCCTTTGTAAAACTAATTATCTAGAATATTCTTATAATTCACAATCGGGTTATTACATGCCAATAAAATCAATACTTTTACAATTCAGGGCACTTTTTCGACAATTTCCTACTAAAAATATGCCTAAAATTTGGCATTTTATTACCTTTTATTTATTTAATCTAAAGCACAATTGATTTTTAGAAAAATATTTTTGCACTTTTCTATAAAAAAAGACGATTTGACAGTTCCACTTCTGACTCCATCTTTTGTGTAAATTAGGAATCTATGTAACTATTTTTTTAATAGAAAATACACATTTGGTGAACTATTTATAAAAATCTATAGAGAAAAAGGAATCTATAAAAAAACTTGAGAAAGGAACTATTGGAGATCAACTTAAAAGGCCAAACAGTAAAAGTAAAAAGCCTGTCCCAAAAATAAGAACAGGCTTTTACATATTATTGTAATCCTAATTGACTCTTAATTGATTCTAATGTACTTCCTTTATAATTTTTAACTGGTTTTGGTGGTGCTGTAACCCAAGGATTTTGCATTAAGTAATTCTTTTCAACGAATGTAAGGTCTTTCGCGTCAACCGTTCCATCGAAGTTGATATCTGCACTACGTTTATTTGTTCCCCAATATGTTTGGATTGCTAATGCATCCTTTACATCGTATACGCTTTACCACAAATTCCTTCACCCAATTTAGATTGACTCATCCCTTTTTTCTCTCGATAATATTTGATGATTTCACCAACTAACATATTTAGCCCCCTCTATATTAGGCAACGTTCAAATTGAACAAAAAAGTATCATTTATTGTAAATTTTTCTAAATATAAGAAAGCACTTGATAATTCTAATGTTTTGATTCAACATTAGAACGTATTATTTTTCAATTACATTAGACTCAATAAAAAAAATAGAATAATACTAATAGTTAAACCCAATTCTATATTCGCAAAATGATTAAGTAAATTTACAATTTTTAAATATAACTTCACGATTTGTAATATAAAAACTGAAATAAAAATTCTATATTGGAAAAGTTTTATTTCGTGTATGAAAGCATAAAGGTGGTCAATGTAATGCATTTAGAAAAACTAGAGATTTTAGTAGAAGTCGCTAAAACGGGGTCAATTTCCATCGCTGCAGAAAATCTTCATGTTAGTCAATCTGGAATAAGTCAAGCGATTACTAAAATAGAAGAAGAGCTAGGAATAAAAATCTTCAATCGATCTAGATTAGGCGCTAGATTAACAGTGGATGGGGTACAAATCGTGGGAAAATCAAAAGAAGTACTCTTAAAATACGCAGAATTAAAAGAAATAGCACAGAAAAGTAAAGATACCAAAATCAGTGAACTTAGAGTTTCAATGGTACCTGCATTTGTTAATTATTTATTAACACCATTAGTTGAATTTAAAAACCTACATTCAAATTTGCATATAGACATTTTAGAAAGTACTACTGAGCGTACTATTGAAATAGTAAAAAAAAATCAAGTAGACATAGGAATCATCTGTCTTTATGAAGGAATTATGAAAGAACTAGAAGAATTTCATTATGAAGGATTAGTAGATGGAAAGATGAAAGTATATGCAAAAAAGGATTCCCCTTTTGCCATCTCGAAAAAAATAACACCTGAAGAAATTCTTCAGCAAAAATTCGTCCTATATAACGGTGATTATATAAGATGGTTTACAAATAACTTCCAACGTACTATTGGAAATATAAATATTTTATTCTCATCCAACCATATTGAAGAGCTTTTACGTGCAATTTTAAATGGCAGTGCGATAACTTGGGGACCAAATTTTTCTTTAAAAAATCATCCATATTTATTGAATGGTGAACTTGTTGAAATTGATATCGAAAATTACGAACCTGTCAACTCAAAACTTGGAGTAATCACTTCAAAAAAGAAAATATTATCGAAAGTTGAGAAACAATTTATCAATTTCTTGAGAAATGAAATCATTTCAAATTAATAAAAAAGGCAACATTTCAAATAAAGAAATGAGCCTTTTTTATTTTACCAATATATCATTCACCTTAAGAATAATTACGTAAGACAACCAATCAATACTATTCAATCATTCATTATTATTCGATTGTGTCTTTTCCTTCTTTCTTTTTTTGAAGAAAATTAAGCCAATTATTCCTATTAAAAGTAATAATCCGCCTCCGATATAAATCCAATAATGATTATTTTTTATTTCCACTGCCTTATTATTCAATTCTTTTGCTTCTTTTCCAATCGTAAATAACTCATCCCATTCCCATACTTGAGTTCCGATAATCGCTTTCATCTTTAATCGATAAGTTCCAGGTTCAATTGGATTATTATTTAAATCGATTGCATAATCAAAATTTGAGTTAGGTGCCATGCTCATCTCAGTTTTTTTGGAACTATATAAAACTTTATTGGAACCTTTTTTAAAGATTTGCGCATCTATACTCATATCCTTCACAATGGAGGATTCGCTATTTTGAATTGTCGCAGCAATTGTTGTACGATAATTTACTAGTTTAGGTTTAATATCAAGTAAATGTAGATCCGGCTCGACTTCCTTCGAGTTTTCCGATAATTTTATTCCAACCACATATGCGTATTCATTTTTTATTTTAATGCTCTCACTTTTAGAACTTTTTTCAGTGTCATCGATCTTTTTCTTAAAATGGGCTGCTCCTAAAATAACTCCATTATATTCATCTTTAGGCATTGTAATCGAAAAAGACACTACCTTTGATTTACCTGGTGGAATAACAACTTCTTTTTGAGGTTCTTTTATTAAGCTAGTTAATGGATACTTTAAAGATTGATCTGCATCTTTACTATTCGATTCAGAGTAATCAATCAGTCCATTATCATTAGTCGTTGCAAAAGTAACATTTGCCTGGATTGTTTCTTCTTTTTTACTATTATTAAAGACCTCGATTTTAAGATCCTGTTTTTGTCCTGGACTCATTTTTAAATCAAAATAAGATTTCAGATGATCAATTTGATTTGTTGGAATGATTGCTTTTACAGAAAAGTCGATATTATTCTCTGCTTTTACAGATAGAGGGATGAACGATAAAGTTAACAGAATAGCAGAAAAAATTAACAATAATTTTTGACGTTTAAAATCCACTTTTTTATTCCCCCTTCAGAATAGAGACTTTATATCATTTTCACTATAAGACATTTAATAAAGTTTTATCTAATAGAATTCAAAATAATATAAAGTCCAATCGATTAATAGTTATTTTTCAAATTAACTACTATAATCCCGGAGCATCTGTTAATGTCCACGTAATAGTTGCCTCATGATTACCAATCGTAGCTGAGCCTGCCGGTATCGTCAAAGTGACATTATCATTTAATGCCCCATCATTCACTTCTGGATTTGGCCCAAGCCAACGAGTTACCCATGTACCAAAACCATTACCTGGTGATGCGGAAACAACAGGTGATGCTGTACTTCCGTCTGTATTTAAAGCAATTGTTTCAGTTGGTACCGGAGACCCACTTGTACTTAAAGAAATAACTGAACCATTTTTAAATGTAATGATTGCACCAGGTAGAGAATCCGTTGTTCCATTTGTAAATTTACTTGCTTTAGCAGTTACTGACCAACCTGCCCCTGTACCACGGCGATCTGACACTTGAATAAATGGCTTTTTAGATTTAGCCGAATAGACTTCTGTTTTATTTGAAATCTCATTTACTCCGAAGTCAACTGATGAAACATAATCTAATGTTAATGAACCAGCATTCCCTGTTGGCGGATCTGTTGGATCAGTAGGACCTGATGGTTCTAATGGTTCAATTGGATTTGTAGGATCAACAGGTGTAACTGGACCTGTTCCAGCAACAAATGTTATGGATGATTTTGAATTCCCTACAGATGATACTTCCGCAAAAGTTGAGTGAGCTGCTCCAACTAATGATGACATCCCGATTACACTAACAAGCGCGACTTTTGTAAATTTCATTTCACTTTACTCCTTAAAAATTATTTTTTTGTTTCAACGATGTCATTATATCGTTGTAGTAAAGTGATTCCCATGATGTTTTTTACCTTTGATTTAGGTAAAAATAATATCTTATCTTCAATAAAATTTCACATTTAACTCTAAAAATCGCATTAAAAGGTGTTTCTCAATAGATGAAATAAACTTTCACTGAATTAAGACGGAACATTTGAAGCAATAATAGTAATAAATTGGACAAAATTTATGGAGATATTGAATGGATAAATCAACTAAACGGAAATTACAAATAATTAATATTTTAAGTAAACAGGATAAGTGGTTTAAAACAGGAGAATTAGCAAGTGAGTTATTATGTACTGAAAAAACAATTCGAAATGATTTACAGGCAATTAATTCGAACTTACCTAAAGGATGGCAAATTGAAACAATAAAAGGTAAAGGAATTTATATTAATAAACCAATTTCTTCATCAATTAATCAAATTCGTTCAATTTACGTAAAAACCTCATTGAGTTTTCAAGCCATTATACTCATACAATTTAAACAAATTAAAACTATAGTAGAATTAGCAAACGCTCTTTTTACACAACAACCTGCTGTCTATTCTATACTTGACCGAGTTGAAGAATTATTGGAAGCCTATCACCTAAAATTAAAACGTGGCCCACTTGAAATTGTAGGAAGAGAATTTGAAATTCGCCTATTATGTGCTGATATTCTTAATGCTTTATATGCTCATTCAAATCAAGAATGGCCATTAGAATCATTTACATTCCAAGATATTAAAGAAATTGTTATAGCCACTACAGAACAATTTAAATTATTCTTATATCCTTCTACAACTAAAAAGTATGTCTATTTACTTGGAACAATGTTATATAGAATAGATAAAAAAATGAAAATTGAACTAACTGATCAATCGATAAATAAAATTTTGGATTCTGTATTTTTTAAGATTTCTAATGAAATTTGTGATCAATTAGAGCATCAATATAAACATCATATATCTATGAATGAACGAATTGCTTTCTCATTATTAATCTCAACTCTTCCTTATTACAGTTTTGATAATATGGAAAAAAATGAATTTTTTTACTTATATCGAAAACAAAAAACACGATATTATAAGGAACTCCATAATTTAATCGAAATATTAGAGAAAAAGACTGGTATATCTCTAAATGAAGACGAAGAATTTCTTTACACATTTCAAGACCAATTTAAAAGGAACTCTCTAGTTTTTTACTCAATCGATATAAAGGAACCATCTTATGCAATAGACCGATATGTTCAAAATCAGTATCCTGAGTTATATAGAAATGTATCAGATGCCTTACAAATCTGGACTAAAAAATATTCCTATCCAGAAATTACAAGAGATAAGATTGCAAAAGTTGCATTAAATGTACAAGCTTCTAAAATTAATTTCTCATCTTCAAGGAAAAGAGTCTTGTTATTAACGAGTAATGGTCCAGGTGTTCATCGTTATATAGAAACGAAATTAATCACAGCTTTTGGTCATAAAATTGATTTTATTCGTCCTAAATTAGGCGAGTTTGAATCAAATAATATAAATAAATTAAAGATTGAATTTATTATTTCTGACTTCTTACTTGAAGGGGAAATCCTTCATCCAGTCATTACAATTGACCCTGTTCTTACGCAAAGAGATATTGATCAAATTTCAAATTTCTTAAATTCAAAATCTACATAAAAAAGTAAGGCACAATAAGCCTTACTTTTTTTGTATTTTCACTATCTATTCTCCAAGTGTTGTTTAATAAACTGTGCAATCTCAGCGTTCGCTTGCTTACTTATACTCGAAGCCTTGTCCATTAACTGAAAATCATGAAACATCCCTCTCCAAACTTTACATGTCACTTCTACGCCATTAGCATTTGCTTTTGCCGCATAAGCTAAAATATCATCGATTAACTCTTCCCTTGCGCCAGCATGTATTAGCATTGGAGGTAAACCTCTTAAATCACCATAAAGTGGTGAGATTAAAGGATTTTTCCGATTATTATTACCTACGTATGTATCAACAATATTGATATCATTTCCGTGATAACTTGCATGAATACTATCAAAATCTGAAGTGTATAATTGACTTTCTTTCGTTAAGTCATTCGCTGGAGAGATCCCTACAACAGCTGTTGGATAGTTTCCATTTGAAGCTTTAATTTTATTTAACAAAGCAAAGGTTAAATTACCACCAGCACTATCCCCAACGATAACAACTTTAGAATTGGGACCATAATTTTTTCCTAAATAATTATAAACTTTTTCAACATCGGTTAAAGCTGCTGGAAATGGATTTTCAGGTGAAAGTCTATACTGTATCGTTAATACCCTGTAATTGGTCTCTCTAGCTAAGATTGTTCCTAAATTCCTTGAAAATCCTAACCCACCTCTTGACCATCCCCCACCATGCACATAAAAAATAATCTTATCTCCCGGTGATCCGTCTGGTATTAACCATTCAACTTTTATCCCTTCAATAGTTTCAGCCTTAATTTTTATATTTGCTGGTGTTGGAATAATCTGTTTTTCAATTTCGATTCTTTTTTGTTCTAATGATGCCGTTCTTCCTTCTTTTGATTTTTTTATATTTAATGCTCTAAGAGCTTCTGTTACTTTGTCGGGTTTCTCATTTTGATAGATAAGGGAAGAATTACTTTCACTTTTTACAGTATTTTTTGAAGCAACTAAATAATTTCCTATTAACAAACAAATCACAAGTGAAAGAAATAAAAAAGTTTTTTTCAAATTAGCTCCCTACTTTACTGGTATTTTTTGCCTCGTAATATTAAATTTTCCATTTTCTCATTAATTACTCGGAAATAAAAAGGTGCACAGAACTTGTGCACCTTTTTAGCTTATAGACATTAAAAAGTTGGTAAATTACTTAAATTATTTGTAGGATCACCGTCGGGATAAGAACGAAGTGTTTTATGTGGATTATCTCCCCGAGTTAGACCTGTGTTCACATCTTCAATTTGTTCAAGTTCTGCCATCGCAATGGCTTGCTCAATCCCAACTATTTCACCATTTTGAAATTTTACATCTGTAATATCACCATCGCCATTTTTTCGTACTGCGACGATATGTAATTTATTTGGATCATCTTGATGTTCAGGATGTCCGATACCACGATTTTGAAACGACATACCAACACACCTCCATTTATTTGACACAAAAATAGTATGGCGGGATGAAAATATGTTTATCCTTCCAAATTCTTACAAGACTAAATCTTAAATGAAGATTTCACCTAGTAACTAGATTAAGTTTGTTAATTTTTTCACAAAATATACACAGACAAATTTGCACAAAAATTATACGATAGTTATGTAATCATTAATCCAAACAACTTTCGAAAGAAGGAAAAAATATGACTACTGTTTTAGGAATGACAAGAGAAGGCAGATTAATTCACAAAATAGGTGATGGTTATTACCGATATACAAAATTAAACAAAGACGAACTGAAAACATTAAATTTACTTGTTCGTGAAGGTATGGTGACTGTCGTAAAAAAAGGTATTGGTTATGCAGCACTTGTTAAACTGACTGATCAAGGTAAAATTATTAATAACGAGTGTTGACTTCAATTAATTAGAATATATGAATTAATATAACCACCCCTTTAATTAAAAGCTGACATAAATAAGCATACTTTTAAAGGGGTGGTTTTTTGATGAGACAACTATATTTTTTGTTTCATTCTTTGGTGAATCATTTGTTTATGCAAATGGCATAATAGAATTTATAATTGCTTGTTATTATTGAAATTTCTATAAAATAATTAAAAACGCTATCTCATTATTAAGATAACGTTTTTGACTGATTTTAACTTATTTCATTTAAAACTTGTGCCAACCCGGTAAAAAATTTTAATGACTCTGGATTAGCCATCGAACCTTGGTTGACTACTTTTTCAGGAGAAAAACCTAATAATATTTTACGTATTGGAACTTCTAATTTTTTTCCACTCAATGTTTTTGGAATTTGCTCAACTTCATAAATTTCATTAGGGACAAATCGTGGTGAAACCTTTTGCTTAATTTCTACTTTTATTTTTTCCTTTAATTCATTCGTCAAAGCAACCCCATTTTTTAGTACAACAAATAATGGCATAAATGACTGACGGCCAAGTAGTTCTAAATCGATCACTAGACCTTCCATTACTTCATCAAGTGATTCAACAACTCGATAGATTTCGCTTGTACCTAAACGCACACCATGTCTATTTATTGTTGAATCTGATCTTCCATAAATTATACAACTACCTTTTTCATCAATTTTAATCCAATCTCCATGTCTCCAAATACCTGGATAAACTTCAAAATAACTTTCAAGATAACGTTCATTATTCGAATCACCCCAGAAATAAAGCGGCATGGACGGCATAGGAGAAGTAATCACTAATTCCCCCACTTCATTAATTACTGAATTTCCCTCATCATCAAATGATTGTACATGAGCTCCTAATGAACGAGCTTGAATCTCTCCAGCATAAACAGGAAGAATCGGGGAACCTCCAACAAATGCTGTACAAACATCAGTACCTCCACTAGTTGAAACAAGCCAGATGTCATCTTTTATATTTTCATATACCCATGAAAATCCTTCCACCGATAGAGGTGAACCAGTCGAACAAATAGATTTTAATCTAGAAAAACCATTTCTTTCTTTTGGTTTTATTCCGTGCTTCTCACATACGCTTAAGAATCCTGCACTTGTACCAAAGAATGTTACACCCACTTCTTCTGCAAGGTCCCATAATACATGAAGGCTAGGATAAGAAGGACTTCCATCAAACAATAAAATCGTACTACCAGATAACAAGCCTCCAACTAATTGATTCCACATCATCCAGCCAGTAGTAGTAAACCAAAAAATGACATCATCTTGATTTATTCCTTGTTCAACTACTAATGTTTTAAGTTGCTCAACTAATATTCCACCTTGACTTTGTACAATTGGTTTAGGCAAACCTGTTGTCCCCGATGAAAATAAGATCCATAGTGGATGATCAAAAGGAACACTTTCAAAAGTAAGTTCACTGCTTCCCACTAATAATTCATTCCAAAGAATTGTTTCGTTTTCCATTTTGTATTCATCAAAATTCACATAAGGTACTAAAATTGTCTTCTTTAATGTAGGTAATTCAGACTGTAGCTCTTCAACGCTTGATAACCTATTTTGAACTTTTCCATTATAAGAATAACCATCCACCGCAAATAAAATAGTCGGTTCGATTTGTTTAAATCGGTCAATTACACTACTCGTTCCAAAATCTGGTGAACAGCTTGACCAAATTGCTCCAATGCTTGCACAAGCTAAGAAGGCAATGATTGTTTCGGGGATATTAGGCATATATGCTACAACTCGATCCCCAGGTTTTACACCTAATTCTCTTAAAGAATTTGCGACCAATCCTGTCTTTTCCTTAAGCTCTTTCCAACTTATTTCTGTTTTTGGAGTAATTTCTGATTGAAAAATTAATGCAGATTGGTCTCCTTTATCATTTCGAAATACATGTTCTGCATAATTAATTTTTGAGCCGTTAAACCATTTTGCGCCTGGCATTTTGCGCTCTTCAAGAACTTGATCGTATGGTGCATGGGAAATTACATTACAATATTTCCAAACGCTTTCCCAAAAGGACTCTAATTCATCGACAGACCATTTCCATAACTCACTTTGTGTATTGAAAAATAGATTTTTTTCATTTTTGAGCCAGTTCATAAATTGGCTAACTCCAGCTTTTTCAATTTGCTGCCTAGTTGGTTCCCATAATAGAGCACCTTCAGTAATCGCTTTCATTATTACTCCTCCTAAATTAGTAATCTATTTATTTTAAGGACATAGTAACTGCGCATAGCTCAAACCTTTTGATGAAAACTCCTTATAATCTTTCTATTATGTATTAGTTAAATCTTTTTTCTAAAAATACTTAATATTTAAAAATTAACTATTATACTATTACACACTAAATTTACTGTCAATATCGAAAATGAATCATCGTTCAACTAAAAGTACATTTTGAACTTGAGCTTTCATCTATTGTTCTAGTTAAATTAACCCAAAAAACTTCATACTATATCCTCATAGAGACACGGTTGATATTTAAATTGATTAAATGTAATATATTAAATGATAATCCTGCAGGTTATTATTTCCATTTTTACCACTATTTACCATAATTATATTATAGCTCGTATATACCCAGAAATATGGTCTGGGAGTCTCTACCTAATTCCCGATAAGAATTAGACTACGAGGTAATTTTTACTTTATTAGTAAAAAAAGCTGAATTTAATAAAGGATAACGATGTCCCTTTGAATAGTTAAACTTACTTTTAAATACTCTATTAACCTTAGAATATATAAAAGTACGTATTCTTCACCTATTTGACGGACTTTATATATGTCTACCTTTAAAATTCCAACTTTTTTGCGAACCAAGATAAAGTAGGACTTATCTCTTTAGTGGAGAATACGTCCTACTTTATCTTGGTTTTTTTACGTCATTTAAATGTTTTCTTAAATTAAAGTTTATAGAAGGGGTTTATTGATATGTATAAGGCCATGTATCATACTTTTGACCACCTAAGACTATCTGACAAGCAAACGCAAGAAGCTAATATTGCGTTCTTACATGACTTTAATGCAGTTTTAGAATCCCCCCATTTAAAAAAATTAGCAAAAAAAACACAGTTAATTCCCAACTCAGATCTATGCCATAATCGTTTGTCCCATACTATTGACGTATGCAATGTTTCAGGCTTAATCGTAGAACATCTTAACAATTATTTTCGAGAGAATAACATTACACCCATAAATAAAGATTTAGTAAAGACTATTAGTCTAGCTCATGATATTGGTCATCCACCATTTGGACATACCGGTGAACGAGCACTAGATGAAATGATGAAAAAAATGGGTGGATTTGAATCAAATGCACAGAGCGTTAAAATTTTAGTAAATAGTTCAGATGATTTTAAATACCGAACCCTTACAGCCTTAATGAAATACAAAACCAAAATTCCTTTAATTAGAGAAGAATATAACGGATTAATTAAAGGCTATTACGGGTATATGTCAGACCATTTAGAACCTTTATTTTTGACATATCAAGAAAATGTCATTGAACAATCTATCGTAGACATAGCAGATACATTATCTTATGCCCTATCAGATCTTAAAGATTTAATCATATTTTATGGAGAAAATAGATTTGCTCAATTACTTAACAGATATTTTACTGAAGGCGCAATGCTAGAGGAGACATTGCTTTTTTTCCCTGAAATAAGTAGATCGGAATTACTTTATTTCATTCCTAAAATTATGGAAGACATTAAAAATAATATACTTTGGGAAATTTCACAAAATTACCTTAAGTTAATTTGGGAACCACTACAATCTATTATTCATGATTTTATAGATACATTAGTGATCAAGATAAACTATGCACAACCAATGTATAGCAAATTGAACCTTTCATTGGAAAATGAGTTAAAACTTTTTCTATTAAATCAAATTACAAAGAAATGTTTCTTAGAAAGGCAAGTTAATAGAGAAATAGATAAAAAGATTACTCATAATATACAACTCACCTACGATTATCTTTTTAACTTAAATAGTGAGGATTCTTTGTTGAAATTAGATAAAGAAGTCTTACAAAAATTAATCAATATCTCTAACCAGATTGAGCGTTCACGTTTTGTTTGTGACGTAATGTGTCATTTAAGTGATATGGAAATTGAAGATTTTGTAAGTAAATCCAATAAAAAAATAATTGTAGTATAACAGGAGGAAATAACATGAGTATAAATGTAAAACAATCTGTCGAGCAGTTCAGTTTAAATAGTAAAGAGTATTATGAAAACAGATATGAATTATATGAAAGATTACGAAATGATGCACCTGTTTTTTGGCATGAAGAAATGCAATCCTGGTTTATAACTAGATATGAGGATGTGTCCAAGAATTTACTTGGAGATAAATTTATTTCAAGTAATGTAATTCCGAATAAAATGAGTAATCTCGCTGAAGGAGAAGATCAACATTTTAAAGATATAATCGATATCATTAAGACTTGGATGGTCTATAATGATCGACCAGTTCATTCACAATTAAAAGGTTATATGAACAGAGCCTTTTTAGTTAATGAAATCGAACTTATTGCACCTGAAATTCAGAAAATTGTTTCTACAATCGTTGATAAAGTACTTGAAAAAAACACTAGTTCATTCGACTTTGTAAAAGAGATCGCACACCCTATTCCTGCGATGGTACTTTGTAAAATGTTAGGGATTCCTGGTGAAGAAGTTGACAGATTCATTAAGTGGTCTGATGATATTGCATTATTTATGCAGGATTTCGTTGTGTCTCATGTTCCTAGTAAAGAAATTAGTGAACAAGTTAGAGGAAGTGTAAGAGAAATTTGGACATATCTTTCAGATGCGATTGCGGAAAGACGAAAAGAAAAGAAAAATGATTTATTAAGTAGATTAATCTCTGAGACTCCTGGTGAAGATGGTGAACTTACTGATGATCAATTAATTGCTCAAACAATGCACTTAATTTTCGGTGGGCATAAAATTCCTCAATTTGTATTAAGTAATACATTACATCTTCTATTTAAGAATCAAGATGTTCTCGAAATGCTTAAAAAAGATATGTCTCTTCTTCCAAAAGTATTAGATGAAACAATGAGACTTGAAGGGCCAATCCAATATATTGTTAGACATGCATCAAATGATATCGAATTACATGGGCAGCAAATCAAGAAAAATGATTCTGTTTATTTCTTCTTAGCGTCTGCTGGCCGAGACGAGCGAGTATTTGCAAATCCTGACAAAATGGATATAAGTAGAACAGGTTTCCGTCATGTAGCTTTCGGTGGAGGTTATCATACTTGTATAGCTGCAGCTTTTGCTCGTGTAGAGATCATGGAGATTCTTAAAGAAGTAATAACTCGTTTTCCAACGATCGATTCATTATATGATTTAGAAAATCCAGAGTGGACTGCAAACCCTACTTTCACTGGAATGATCCAGATGCAAATAAAAATTTAGTATTACTGGGTATTTGAATGTTGAATGATTGGAATAGAACAAAATTCTATTCCTATTTTTTCTAAGTTAGAGGTGATTAAAGATTGAATAATTGCGAGTTTCATAATACCACCATTTTAGTTGTTCATGAAATTTATGGAATTAACAAACATATAAAAGATATTTGCGACAGTTTAAATAAGTTGGGATATACAGTTGTATGTCCAAATTTATTAGGTAATATAGAGAACTATTGCTATAAAGATGAAAACAAAGCTTATAAGCATTTTGTTAATGAGATTGGGTTTGAGTTAGCTACTAATAAAATCATAACTCTTGCAAAAGAACTTCGAACTAAGTGTGCTAATTTGTATATTTTGGGGTTTAGTGTAGGTGCAACGATTGCATGGTTATGCAGTAAATATGAGGGATTATTTGATGGAGTAATTGGATTTTATGGTTCGAGGATTAGGGAATACTTAGAGGTTAGTCCAAAATGTGAGACCTTACTAATTTTCCCAACGAAAGAAAAATCATTTGATCCCGAAATTGTCGTAACTAAATTGAAAACAAAAGATATGATTCAAATCATTAAAGTAGAAGGAAGTCATGGTTTTACAGATCAATCAACTTCTAATTACGATCAGTATTCTACTGAATACTGTTTTCAAAAAATGCGTGATTTTATTATGAAACAAAATCATCAAAAAAATAAAGTTTCCGAAACGGGAGGAATCAAATGACCGGTCAAAGATGGATGTCTTTACAGTTTTTTGGGTTTTTCTTCACTTTCGGAATCTTCGTGCCTTATTGGTCTGCTTGGCTAACAACAAGTAAAGGTTTTACAGCTGATGAAGCTGGACTAATCATTGCTTTAGGATTAATAACAAGGTCAATTACAACCTTTTATATTTTTCCATTTATAAGTAGATACTTAAATTTAGCAAGATTAAATCAAGTAGTTTCCTTAACTTCTGTTGCACTATTAATCATATTAATACCGTTTAATAGTTTAATTGCAGTAGCTTTCATTACAGTTTTATTAAGCCTGGTTTATCCAATGCCTTTAGCTATGTATGAAGCTATGGCATCTATTCTTATCAGGGAAAGCAAAATAGAGTATGGAAAGAGTAGGTCTTATGGCTCGATTGGCTATATTATTTCTCTATCATTAACTGGAATTCTCATATCTTTAAAAAGCGAAAATGTAGTTATTTACCTTTTGATTATTGGATGTGTTCTACTTACTTTCATAACATCCATTAATGCTCCTTTACCTTTAAAAACAAAAATAACATCAAAGAAAGTTCCTTTGTTTAAGTTGTTTAAATCAAAAGCATTTTTATTAGTATTAACAATCTGCATCACCCTTCAAGCTGCACATGCAGCATATTATAGTTATGCTGTTCTTTTTTTGAAAAATATTGGGGTAAAAACTAGTTTTACAGGATTCATCTTAATCATTGCAGTAATATCAGAAATTGCTTTCTTCTATATATCAGACTCTCTATTTAAAAGACGATCTGTTCCAGTTTTATTAATGTTTAGTGTAAGTGCTTCCATCTTAAGATGGGTATTGATCTTTTCTTTTAACAGCATTTCAGTTTTTGTATTGTCTCAATTTTTACATTCTATTACTTTTGGGCTTACTCAATATGCCTTTGTGAAATACTTAGATGAAAACATTGAAAATAAGTACTTCCCATTTGCTCATGGAATTTATGCAGCTCTAGGTTTAAGTTTAGGTAGCGGTATTTTAACATTAGTAAGTGGTTACCTCTACTCTATATCTCCATCTTTTGCTTTTTTAGGTATGGCATTGGTCTGTATCCCCTGTTTAGGATTATGTTACTTTTTGAAATTAACATTAGGGGATCAAAATAACTTAACAGGAGAGGTAAATGAAAATGTTACTAGTAAAAGAAAAAGTGTATAGTACGATCAAGTCTGGGAAATCTGATGAAACTATTCGTACAGAAGTATTTCAAATGAATGAAGAAAAAGTGATTAAGTTGAAATTTTTGAGTTCAAATTCTCCTAGAAATCAAGGTATCGGTTTTATATCAGAAAATGGAATATCAATCAACGATGCCCCAAAACAAAAAACACTCATTATATGGAGAAGTGAAACTCAATCAGAACTTATCTTAAAATGCTCTAGTGGCTTTTTAAATGTTTTTAATATGTGGGAAGAAGAACGAATGGTGGGATTTCATGATTTTCAGTCTGGTATGAGAATCAAAAAGGAGAATGATGTCATGTTCTACAGTTGTAATGATGCTTTTGCGAATGGTGATTTTACCTCTCTAGTATTCTCGCTTCAAATTCTATAAAGCTAAATAGATTGAAAAATCCCATTGTCTATCCGATTAAAATAAACAAAAAAAGCAGAGTTGAATTTTTTCAACTCTGCTTTTTACTAAAAATCTTATACTTTCTTTTCCTTAATCCAAATCATCGTTCCCTTGTGTCTATTTTTGGAAAGAATAGGAAAAACTAAATTTAGATTCGATATAGTAAACTTTTGTTCAAACTAGAAAGTAGGTAAAAACATGACTGAAGATTTTTTTGCTGATTATGAAAAATTTGTTGTTCCACCTTTATATCAATTTAAAGGTGAGAAACGAAAATTTAATCCTAAAGACTATGCATCGTATTACATCTTAACAGTCTCATTATATGACTCTCTTATATCAAATTGGAACGATGCTGCTAAATATAAAATTGACGTCCGAAACTGTATAGATCACGTATTAAATGATTTTAATGAAAAAAAGGGTGGTAAATATCATCTTCAATTACTTGAATTTGAAAGTGATAAATCATATTTTGTCATTGCCTTGTCTATAAAAAATAAAATTGAAAAAGAAAAAATCAATGGAATTATTTCAAAGTATATTGAACAACTTGTATCAAACTCTTTTTATATTGGACAGAGTTGGTACTGGCTAATTGGTCAAAAAGGGAAAAGAGACCGAAAACTCTTCAATATTTCAATAAAGGAATACATGCACTAGCCTTATTCGGCAATATATTTTTCTTTTATCTAATAAAGGATCTTATTTAAAATATTTTTTCTAGCCAATTCCTTTCCCATTCTTACTATTTAAAGTAATATCCTCCTCTCTGAAATTTCCATTTCAAAACATGCTTTAACAAATCTACCTAATCGTTCTTTATACAGAACAGACGAATCCTTTTATTTTTTAAAGATGTTCTAATCTTCTGTATCTAATACTTCATAAGTTTCTTCAAAGATTTTACACTAAAAAAAAAGAGCCAATAAACTAATCGGCTCATTTCTAAAACTTTCCTGCTAATGTAAGTTAATTTAGTCCCTTAAACCCATACTTCTCTAATACCTTCATAGACTCATCATTTTGAAGATATTCATAGAATTGTTTAGCTTCTTTAGGTTGCTTGCTATTCTTTATCACGCCTAACGGATAAATAATTGGATCATGTGTATTTTCAGCTGCTGTTGCTACAATTTTAACTTTTGTAGATGTCAGTGCATCTGTTTTATAAACAATCCCTGCATCCACATTATTTGTTTCTACATAAGAAAGTACTTGTCTAACATCCTTACCATATACTACTTTTCCTTCAATCGCTTTCCAAACATTTAAATTTTCTAATGTTTCTTTACCATATTGTCCTGCAGGTACCGCTTCTGGTGTACCGATTGAAATTTTATCTGCTTTTGTAAGATCTTCAAAAGATTTAATTTCTTTTTTTGTATCTTTTGGTACAACTAATACCAGTTCATTCCCAACTACATCTTTACCTTGGCTCTTATCAATTAGACCATCTTGTATTAAATTATTAAATTTATCCTCTGCAGCCGAGAAGAAAAGATCTACCGGTGCTCCTTTAGAAATTTGTTGTTGTAATGCTCCAGATGCTCCAAAGTTATAGTTTATTTTCACATTAGGATTAGCCTTTTCAAAGTTTGATTTAATATCATTTAGTGCATCCTGTAAACTAGCTGCTGCTGAGATCGTCAATTCCACATTCTTTTGAGCAGTTTCTTGTTTCTGGCCTACTGGCTTTGTATCTTGTTCATTTGTTGAACAACCAGATACTGCTAGTCCTAATAACATCGTTATC
The DNA here is from genome assembly GCF_004138285.1 of Gottfriedia acidiceleris. Lineage (GTDB taxonomy): Bacteria > Bacillota > Bacilli > Bacillales > Bacillaceae_G > Gottfriedia > Gottfriedia acidiceleris_A. Next base: position 303,258 of record NZ_SCFN01000007.1, read on the forward strand.
GATAAAAATAAACAATAAAGTTTTTTCATTTTTCATCTGCCTTCCTTTTTAAAATATAACTAATTATATCTAATTATATTTAGTTATAACTAAATAAGAAATAAAATTTTAACTCAATGCTTTTTAAAAGGCATTGAGTTAAAATAGAGAATGGAGGGATGTAAATGACGATGGAACTTTCCTATACAATCGAAGAAGTGTCACAGTTTTTAAAAGTATCGAAATTAACCATTTATGACCTTGTCAAAAAAGGTGAATTACCTGTATTCCGTGTAGGAAGACAGATGAGAATAGCAGCAAATGACTTGGACAATTACATAAAAAACCATAAAACAAATCAGAACACCATATTGCCTGCCTCTGTTTTTGAACCTCGCAGAAGCGATCCAAAAGAATCAAATCATGTTGTTATTAGTGGCCAAGATATAGTTTTAGATATACTCGGTAAACAGATTGAGAAAAACTCAACTTATAAATCATTAAGATCGTTTACTGGAAGCTTAAACAGTCTTATTTCTATGTATAATGGAGAATGCGACATCGTTAGCCTTCACCTTTTTGACGGGGATACAGGAGAGTATAATCTACCATATCTTAAAAAAATTTTAGTGGGACATCCATTTATTTTACTCAATCTGCTATCAAGGAAAGCAGGCTTATACGTTAAAAAAGGTAACCCTTTAAAGATTACGTCTTGGAAAGATTTAGAACGTGAAGATATAAAGATTGTAAATAGAGAGAAAGGGTCAGGTGCTCGAATTCTTCTCGATGAACAACTCCGTATCAATGAGATTTCTTCTAAAAATATTAACGGATATGAGCATGAAGAGAGCAATCATTTAAGCGTGGCCTCCGCTGTCTCAACTGGGGTAGCAGATGTTGGAGTCGGAATTGAAAAAGCTGCTAAAATTGTAGGAATTGATTTTATTCCACTGATAACAGAACAATATGACCTTGTTATTTTAAAAACCTCTGAAAATGTACGACTGATCAGTATTGTCACAGAAATTTTATCTTCAAATCAGTTTCAATCAGAGGTTGATTCTTTAGGAGATTATGATACTTCCAGGACAGGGAAAATTATATATGAGACAAATTAAAAGAAGACTACTGAATTTGTAGCCTTCTTTTTTGGTGTTTATTGGCAAAGTAAGAGGCATTCTAAAAAGACCAAATCAATTATGATTTGGTCCCTACTCTACTATAAAGAGTTAAAACATGCTCACATCATACATTGTATTAACAGAAGATTTTTTATGTAAGGATTTAATTTCTTCTTCAATTTCTCGACAATTCCTTACGATTTCCTTTATAAGTGAAAAAATTTGTAAACATTCAAATGAAGGCACCACTTTAGATTCGCCGTCACACTCAATTAACTTTACGTCAAATTCAATTTCTAAACTTATGATTGATTCTTTCATTTCAGCTTCATTAATAGAAAATTTCTGTGCTGCAATCGTGAAGGAACCACTCTCTAAAACTTCACAAAGATGACTTAATTGTTCGATATTCACATAGCTTCCCCCCATACTCTACGATGTTCCCTTTTCTGTTATAGTTTTATTATATTCAGTATTGACGTGATTTATATTTTTGAAAAAAAGCATCAAGTTTGGTTTTTCTGATTGAATTATGATTTTTCACTCATTAAATCGTTTATCAATACGTATGTTATCTCCTTCCTTAAAACCAACTGACCAAATTCAAATGATTCCAACTCTAATAAAGGAAAAATTCTACAATTAAAATTGATTTCCCTTTGATTTAAACTTGGGTTATTTTTGCCTTGATTTTATTGAATTTTCCAGTTTGACACTGCTAATTACAAAAGAAATCTATGTTAAATAGGCCAATATTATATTGCTCAAATAGAAAAACCACCTATAATTGGCGGTTTTCTTAGGGATTCTCTATTCTTGAAATCTTTTTAACTATTAATATTCATTTGGGGTAATTTTGTTAAATTCTATTATTTTTTCCAATGAAACCTGATTACACACTAAATTTCTAAGCAAAATTTAATTATTAATACAGATTAAATCAATCTATAATTGCATATAAGAAATGGTAGAAAGATAGTCAATCTAATTTGCACATTCGGGGGAATAACAATGGTTTTCTTTTATCAATTCGGAATTTTAGTTGTTATTATAGGAATCGTTCTCTTCTTACTGTTTTATAAGGTCTTTATCAAAATAGGTAGATTATTTAATAATCATATTAAAAACATTAAAAAAGAAATCGGGAGAGATGAAGAGTGAACGGATTGAGAAGTCTGATTGCAGGCGGAGTTATTATAATTGGAGGTATTATTTACGCAATTGGTGGTATGTCGCATATAAGTGTTGGTAGTATTGGTATTGAGAAACATATGAGTGGAGAAATTACTGAAGTCCCCCAAGGTTTTCATTGGACTGGTTGGGGAGTTTCAGTACAAGAATATCCCACATACACACAATCATTAGTTTTATCAAGTGACAAACACGAAGGTGGTAATTCTGATCAAGAATGGTCAGTAGGTACCGGAGATCAGCAAGAACTACCTGTTAATACAAACTTAACATGGAAAATTTCAACTAAAAACGTAGCTAATCTATATCAATCAGTAGGTGGAAAAGATATTAGTTACATCAAAAATAACATCGTCAAACCTACAATGAAAAATGTTGTTAACAAAATTACTCACAAATATAGTTGGAACGACATTAAAGGTTCAAAACAAGCTGATATTACTGAAGAAATCAATACTGCACTAGATCAGGAACTTGCAAAACAAGGTATTGAAGTCGGAACTTTTGGATTTACACACGTAGGCTCTCCCGCAGGTATGGCACAGTCACAAGCACAATTAGCAACTTCTGAATTGAACGTAAAAAAGGCATTAGCTGACCAAGAAAAAGCAAAGATTGAAAATCAAACAAAAATCCTAAATGCAGAAGCAGATGCTAAAGCAAATAAAATTTTATCAGACTCACTTACTCCAGAATTATTAAAGAAAATGGAAATGGATGCACGACAAAAATGGGGTTGGGTTACTGTTCAAGGTGGGACACCTCTAGTTCAAGCAAAATAAACAAAGAACAATCTAGAAGCAATCATCAAAGTAATCATAATGTTCATGAATTTGATTTGTTAATAGAATGTTATTTTAAAGTAGATTTTCAACCTTAGCGTCAAGCCATTTTAGACATTAATTGATAATTTTATTTCTCCCAAAACTTTTTAAAAATAGAAAAATAATAAAGAAACAATCCTCTCCGCAAATAAAAACTCTTTCTAAATTTTTAGGAAGGGTTTTTATTTTCTATAATTTGACATAAAAATGATGAAGGAAAACTATAGAAGTATGATATTCTCTAGATGTAATAAAAACGATTTGAAACGGAGGTAAATATTGCGAGTTTTAGTTATTAAGTCTGGTAATATGAAAGGCTGGTACAATTGAATGTTAAATTTCTTATATCCTAGCATAATCATTTCTACTTTTTTTATCCTATTTTTTGGTTATCAATTTCTAAAAGGTTCAATAACCCTCCTAAAACTTCTTTATTGGCTAATCTTTGGCATATACTTTACATGCCTCATTAACTTCACTTTATTTCCTTTCCCCTACCAAAAATATTTAATTCAAGTAATGATAGAAGATCGGTTGGGATATAATCATAATTTTATTCCCCTTAAATCAATCGTAGATACCATCAATTATGGCTCAATCTCAATTTTTCTAAGACAAGTTGCTGGAAATGTTTTATTATTCATACCACTAGGATTTGCATTACCAATTCTATTTTTTAGAATAACAAACATTAAAACAATCTTAATAGGTTTTACTTTAAGTCTAGCAATTGAATTAATTCAAGCTACTTCTGGACTGTTCCTTGGCTATAACTATAGATCATGTGATATTGATGACTTAATACTAAATACAATTGGAACAATTATAGGACTAGTTATTTATAAAGTAAGTTCCAGGTACTTTAAAAGTTTTGAAGAGTTCATTGATAGAAACCTAACTTCGTAAACCTCCTAGATTTATAAGAATGCTTACACAAAAAATAGGGGTTGATTAGAGCAATCAACCCCTTCATCCCCCCAAAAAGGGTAATTTGTTACAAAGTAATTCTTATTTAAGCTACAATTTCTTTTTTGCTTTGAACCGCTATATTTTTAGTAAGTAAGCTAACAACGACTAAAAATACAAGATTTACAACTAAGCCAATAACACCGATATTTAAATCTTTAATATATTGAGGCAGTGCTGGGAATAATGATCCGATTGTTGTATTACTTATAGTGACATAAGTAACTGTTGCAACTCCAGTAAAAATACCAGCGAATGCACCTTGCTTCGTTACAAAGTTCTTTTTCATTAAACTAAAGACAAGTGTTGGGAACAATTGGGTAACTAGACTGTATCCCATTAAAAGCAGAGTTACTAATGTAGTTCCACCATTAAATGTGAAATAAACTGCGAATAAAGCCACCACAGGAACAAGGTATTTAGCTAAAACAGCAACCTGCTTTTCTGTAGCAGATGGTACAAACACTTTATAAATATTTTTTGATATTAAAGTTGCAGATGCCATTAGAATCATCGAGCCTGGCACGATTGCTGTCAATACCCCTGCTCCACCAATGATTCCAACAAACCACGGGTTAAAAGATTGTTTACTTAATTTTAATAAAGACAGATCGGCATCCGGACCTTGTAGTCCAGGAACTTGAAGAATTGCTGCAAATCCAACGAAAAACACAAATAGCAACACAAGTTGGTATAAAGGCATAATAATCGCATTTTTACGAAATACATTTTCACTTTTAGCTGAATAAATGGAGCCAAAAGTATGCGGCCACATATAAAATCCTAAGGCTGTTAGAAGAACCGTAGAATTAAACCAAGATACACTTAACCCCTCTTTTGGGAGACTTAGAAAACCTGGTTTAGCTTTATCAACTGCTTCAAACATCGCTTGAAATCCACCATAATAATGTAAAGGAAGATAAATTCCTAGAAATAGAACAACTCCAAGAATCATAATGTCCTTTAACGCGGCAGTCCATGCAGATCCATGGATACCAGATATCATTACATATATAGTCACTGAAATAGCACCTATCCAAATCGCAAAAGTTGGTGAAATCATTCCATAAGAAGCCTCCGAAACGATGCTTCCTAATCCTTTTAATTGTAGAACTAAGTAGGGAATTACAGCAGATACACCAACTAGTGAAACTAATACGCCAAGGGCTTTACTTTTGTATTTACTTGCGAAAAAGTCCGGTTGAGACATTAAATTATTTTCTTTAGCATATTTCCATATTTTTGGAAGCAACCAATAAGACATAATATAAGCAAGTGCACCGTAAGCAGTGATATAGTAGGTAGGACCTCCTTTTCCATAAGCCCAACCACTTCCACCTAGGAAAGTAAAGGTTGTATAGATTTCTCCAGCCATTAAGAGAAAGACGAAAATAGTACCAAATCCTCTTCCTCCAACACTCCATTGCTCAAGATTCATGTCCTTTCCTTTCCTAGCTTGTACCCCTAGAAAAATCGATACTGCAAGAAAGAGAAAAATTATAATTAATGCACTATTCATCTTATCTGTCCCCCTTATTAGCCGAATCTAATTTAAAGATAATCCACATAACTGGTGTTGAAAAAACGGTCCATAGCACAACCCAAAAAAGGAGAAAAGGCATTCCTAATACAAATGGCTCAACGTGGTTTGCCCAAGATGAAAAGCCCAGAATAGCAATAAATGGAATAAGTGCTAATAAATGATAGATTTTCAAAAATTGTTCCCCACTTTCAATTTTAAATTTATATTAGTTTAAATATTCAGAAAACAAAAGTTTAGATTAAGTAGATCCTTGTAAAATAAGGGTCTACTTAACCATATGTCTATTAATCTAAAAGCTTAAAAGTGGCATGAACAAATAAGTTTACACCAATTTCCAAAGCGTCCTCGTCTATTGTAAATCGAGCATGATGATGCGGGTAAGTAATATCCTTTTCTTTGTTTCCTGCTCCCACATAGAAGAAAGTGCCTGGTGCCTTTTGTTGGAAGGCAGAGAAATCTTCACCACCCATGTTTGGTTTCATAAGGTCGAGAGTCTTTTCATCAAACACTTCTAGAATAGTTTCTTCAATAGCCTTCGTAATATGCTCATCATTGATAACAGGTCGATATCCAAACTCATAATTAAATTTGTATTGTGCACCATGAGCATCAGTTATTCCTTTTATAATTCGTTCCATAAGTTCAGGAACCGATTTCCTAAGGTTGGCGTTGAAACTACGAACGGTTCCACAGATTTCGACTGAACCTGGGATTACGTTATGAGTTGTACCTCCAATAAACTTGGTAACAGAAACTACTAGATTATCAAGCGGATCAGTATTTCTAGAAACGATATGTTGAAGATTCGTTACAACTTGGGAAGCGATAGCAATCGAATCGATCGTGTCATGAGGAAGTGCTGCATGTCCACCCTTACCTTCAACAGTAATATAGAAAGTATCTGGAGCAGCCATGATCGGTCCATAAGCTACACCTACTGTACCTAGTTTCATAGGAGCCCAAAGATGAGCACCAATTATCATATCAACTCCCTCCATTACTCCTGCTTGTACCATTTCCTCTGCACCACCAGGATACAACTCTTCGGCGTGTTGAAACAAAAAGCGAACTTCACCTTTGATCTTATCTTTTAAACTTGTTAGAATTTTTGCTGTGCCTAGAAGCATTGCTGTATGACCATCGTGCCCACAAGCATGCATCACACCTGGATTTGTAGAGGCAAATTCAAAAGTGTTTTCTTCCTCGATGGGTAAAGCGTCCATATCCGCACGAATTGCTAGCACCTTGCCGGGCTGAGAACCAATCAGACGAGCCATAACACTCGTCTTTGTTGGACGAGATATCTCTAAATTCCCGAAAGATTGAAGTGTATCATACACATATTGAGCTGTTTTTTCTTCATGAAAAGATAACTCCGGATACTGATGGAAATGCCTTCTCCACTTAATTACTTCTTCTTTTGTTTGCTCTACTAAACTACTTAATGATATTGTTTGCATTATTGTATCTCCCTCTATTCATTATTAGATAACTGAAGTACAGTATGATAAAGTACATTAGCACCGTCTGTACAATCTTCCTTTGAACTCCATTCAGCAGGATTGTGGCTTATTCCATCTTTTGAACGGATAAAAAGCATCCCTATAGGACATAGATTTGTAAGCTGCATGCAATCGTGCCCAGCTCCACTTGGGAGAAAAAATGGTTTCACACCAATCTTTTCACTAGCCAATTTTGCAATATCTTGAATTTCACTAGAGCATAACGATGGTTTAATACGTTGCAGAACTTCAATTTCTAATCCTACACCACGTTGTTCACATAAAATTTTTGACCCTTCTAAAATTCGATTTTCAACCTCGTCACGAATTGCTTCATTAACATCGCGAAGATCCAAGGTGAATTCAACCTTCCCGGGAATAATATTGATTCCTCCAGGAAACAGCTGCAATTGACCAACTGTTCCGACCGTTGAACCTGTCTTAGCTGATTCAGTTTCAATTAGTTGAACAATCTGGGAAGCAACAACTAATGCATCGCTACGGTCATTCATTGGAGTTGTCCCAGCATGTCCTGCTTTTCCTTCTATTGTGAATTTAAGCCACAACGGACCAGCGATTCCTGTAACAATTCCTACTGATAAATTACCGTTTTCAATCACCTTTCCTTGTTCAATATGTAACTCTACATAGGCTTTTACTGATCCTATGCTTCTAGCTGACTGATCAATAGAAAGTGGATCATATCCTGCCTCGCTCATCGCTTGCGCTATAGTAATCCCTTGTTGATCCTTATTTTGAAGATGTTCTAAGTTGAGTGTTCCAGCAATTCCTCGGCTCCCAATCATTCCAAAGCTAAATCTAGCTCCTTCTTCATCTGTAAATACAATAACTTCAATTGGATGTACTGTTGTGATTCCTTGCTCATTCATCGTCTGGAGTATTTCAATCCCTGAGAGAACGCCAAGTGGTCCGTCAAAATTTCCGCCGTTATATACAGAATCAATATGTGAGCCTACCAGTACAACAGGTGCGTTTTGATTAGTCCCTTCTTTACGTCCAATAAGATTTCCCACAGTATCTTCGTAAACTTTTAATCCTGCTTCAACCATATAGGAAGTAACTAATTCTTTAGCTTTTCTCTCATTTTCTGTAAAGGACAAACGAGTAATTCCACCAGACTCTTGTTTTCCTATGGACCCTAATTCCAAAAGGCGATTCCACAATCTATCCTGATTAATCATTTTTCCTCCCATAATAAAATTTTTATTTTAGGTCTATTTATGGCTATGACCATAACTATATCACTAATCATTTAGTTTGTTAAGTAATAATATTCAGAATATTATATATAAACTGAAAAAAATTCTTAATCACTTGTCAAAGGCTAATTTTATATATATTTCTAGGCCTTCCACGCGAATAAGGTGTTTCCTCTCCAATAACCTGAGCAATTCCTTGTTCTTCTAATTCTTTTAAAATTCTACGTGCGCTTCTCGGCATGATTTGCATATACTGTGCTAGCTCGTGAGCTCCAATTTCACTCTTTCCTATTTTTTTAAGAATAGATTCTAGCTTACTAAGTGTCGAAATACTTAAAGATGTTTGTTCGCTTATTTTTTGTAGCTCTTTTGAGACATAAGAATATGTAATTTGTTCATCTCTTCCCAATGGACCCGCTATCGTTTGATTATCGAGAGCAACCATCCAACTTCCTTTTCCATACTCTCTAGCATGAAATAAAGCTCTTCCAGCATGAATTTCTGCTTCGTAAGCCGTTTTACCGATTCCAATTCCACAAGTTATGACTTCTTTCTTTAATTCTTCAAGATCTTCCAAATTCGGTATAATAGAAAATTCATTCGTTATATCCTGTAAAAGCCCTCGGGTCGTAAAAATGACATATCTACCGGGACCAGCAGATTTAAGTGATCCTTGAACTTTATTTGCGTATACAAGAAGCTTCTCTGCCATCCTAATTTCTATTTTGTAGATTTCATCAGTCGAAAAAGTATCTTTCGCCAATCCAAAATAAGAGTCGATCTCAATCATTTGAACTGCAATTTGACTTTCTTTAAAATGTAACATCTCATAAGTTCGAAGTGCTAAATTTAGCACAGACTCAATAGCTGACTTTGCAGGCAGTACACGATAAACAGGTACACCCATTTTCTCAAGTTCTATATGTGCCGATCGAAGACATGTAACTGCTGCTTTCGTTTTCCCACTTTTCCATAACTCATAGTGGTATCCTGCAAGTACATTTGCATCAACTTCCCCTTCATAATATTTCAAAAATAAATGATCAGCTTTAATTTTTGCTTCATCTAAAATACTTTTGAGCTCATCATAATGGAAGTTATCAAAGCTAATTTGCTCCATTGCAATCTGGTTATGATAGAATATTTGTAACAAAGTTTTATAGAGACTCGGTCCAGTGTGGGGAGTAAAAAACATGGGTTTTGTAATTCCACCCCAGCTTTTTGCTATTGCATAAGGGACCTTGCCTGAAAAGAGCCAAATATCAAAATCATTTGCAATAGGACTTAAAAGACCAGGTATTTCCTCTTCTCTCCAATAGATGATAGGGGTACATTCAAATTCAGGGTATTCCTTTATTACAGATTGAATAACGTCAATCGAATCATCAGATCCAAGTAAACCTAAACGGATTTTTTTCATCATTTCCTCCACTACTCTAAAATAAATAAAATTCCTAAAATGGTAATGCAGCAGGCAATCAACTTAGCTGCTGTAATTTTTTCTTTATAATAAATTCTTGCTAAAAACAAAGCAAATATTGGTGAGGTATAGGCTAAAGCTACAACAAGAGTCCCGTTGGCAATCTTTAAGGCTGCAAACAATGCGATCCATTGAGTAATCGCTAGCACACCACGAATCGAAAGGTGTATATTCAGTCCTGGATACCAAATTTTCGGACGATGTATTAAATAGATTATTAGGGCAATCCCACTCGCTCTGAAAAAGTAAAGTGTAGGAGCATTTATCCATTGATGAACGAGCAATTGTTGTGTAGGAACCATGCTGAGTCCAGCTGAAACTGCAGCTGCAACCCCTAATAAACTCCCTGGTTTTTTTATTTCTACTAATGGAGATAACATGTTTCTGCCTTTTACGTTTAGAAAATATACACCAAGCACAATAAGCAAGACCGGAATTAATATATGTATATCAAATCCGTGCAATATGCTATTTGGAATAAAAGTGAATAATGGAGTCAACGCAGTATACACCGCTAGTTGAGATACTTCTATTCGTCCTAGTGCTAAGAAAAATGATACATTAGACAATGCATCTAAAATAATCACAATGATTAATAAACCTATTGTAGAAGGTGTAACAGAAAAGGAATAATACCACGGCATTACGCAGCCTAACAAAATGGTGACCACTAGAAAAGATGTTACAATAAAGCTATTATTATCCTTCATTTGCATTGTTATTTTTTTTGCATACAACGCATTTACTGCATTCAAAAAAGAACTAATTAATGCAAGAAAAAACATACTCTTTTCCCCTCTCTCTCTAGTTCATTATCTAGCTAAATGTACAAGTATGTTTCCATAAACTTCAACTGCATACGCAATTGTTTTTTCGTTAAAGTCGAATGCACAATTATGATGGCCTGCTGCTAATTCAGTTCCAAACAATAGATAAGTAGCCATTCCACCATTCTTTTGAACCTCTTTCATCATATATGTTACATCTTCTGAAGCAAGAAAAGGCTGAGAAATAACAATTTCACTGGTTTGTTTAACTTTTGATCCTATACCATATACAAGATTCGCAAGATCAGAGTCACAGTCTGCTATAATCGAACGTCCTACTACTTCGGTATGTTGCTTAATCCCATACAACTGAGCAACTGATTGTATGATACGCTGTGATTCATTCTTCATAAATTGATCAACCTCATTGGTCGTTCCTCTTGTTTCAAATTTTAGCTTAGCATGTGCTGGAATAATGTTTCGACCTTCTCCACCCTGAATAACTCCAACATTTATTCTTGAATCCCCTAATCCATGCCGTGAGATTGCATACAACTGCAATGTAATAGTAGATGCCGCAAGTAATGCATTTCTACCTTCATGTGGTGCTAATGCTGCATGGGCCTGCACACCTTCCAGTTCTAAATCAAACTTGGTTGACGCGAAAAAATCTGTTACGCTACAGGCAAGTTGGTTCTGTTTTGTTGCCGTTACACCAATATGACCACTAAAGAAATAATTTACATCTTCTAAGATTCCCGAATCAACCATCGCTCTTGCACCACGCGCACCTTCTTCAGCAGGTTGAAATATGAGTTTAATTTTTCCTGAAAGCTTCTCTTTCATTTTTGAAATCAATTGTGCCATTCCTAACCCAATTGCAATATGGCCATCGTGTCCACAAGCATGCATATAGCCTTCTACTTTCGAACGGAAATTTTGATTCCATGGGACATGATTTGATCCTCTATCCTCAGAAATTTCCAATCCATCGATATCAAATCGGAAGGCAAGTGTTGGACCAATCCGCCCTGTATCCCAAATGCCTACTACACCAGTTAACCCGTCTTCCATTTTCTCAATCCAATACGAATTTGCCCCAAACGACACTGCCCGCTCTTTAGCTTCTTGTATCGTTTTTTCATCCGGGACACCCATTCTCGAATCAGGTACAATTATTTCCCTTCCTACTTTTACTTCAAATCCCAATTCTGATAAGAAATCTGCTATGAGAGATGAGGTTCGGAATTCCGTCCATCCTATCTCCGGAAAAGAGTGGATGTCACGCCTAATATTGATTAAACTTCCTTTTATATTATCAACCAATTCTGAGATTAATTCTTCCACGCCATTTACCTCCTTATTAAATGAGTTGAATTAAAATTTTTTTCAAATCGAGTCCAATCTACTATATTCACAGGGAATCGTTGCCACAAAGATACAAACTAATAATCCGTTACTTAATAAGGGAAGGCCCCAGACAATACCCATTAAAGTAGGTTGACGACCCCACCTCCAGGTATAAAGGGAACAGTTTTACTGAAGTAGCTGAAGCATATTAACTTAAAATGATTCCTAACCCGAACACCTCCTAATGGAATTATTAAATTAAACAAACAAACCAAAACAATACTCACCATTCACTTTTTTCATTATTTACGGCTGAATTCAGGTTACGACCATAATTATAGACTATTCTGACATTTTTGAATAGAAACCTAAAATACTATTTTATTAGATAATCAACTTAATAAGGTTTCCTACTTAAGTAAGATTAATCTATCATAGAAACGATTTCCTTTTTTTACACGAAAAAAAGGTGCCCCTTAAAAGTTTTACTTTTGGGACAACCTCTTTATTCGTACTATTCATATCGAAGAGCTTGAATTGGATCAAGCTTAGACGCTTTATTTGCAGGAAAAACACCAAATACGATTCCAACTAATAAAGAGAATACAAATGATAACAGCATAACCGGAACAGAATATGCAATTGCTGTTCCTGTTGTTATAGTGAATATTTTCGCACTTATAACGCCTATTACAACGCCTATTATTCCTCCAAGTGAACTTAATACCATTGATTCAATGAGGAATTGAAGAAGAATACTTCCACGCTTTGCTCCAATTGCTTTTCGTATACCAATTTCTTTTGTGCGTTCTGAAACCGATACAAGCATAATATTCATAATACCGATACCGCCAACAATAAGTGAGATCGCAGCACTTCCGCCTAGCATTAATGTCATCGTTTTATTAACAGATGACGCAGTTTCCATTAAATCCTCTGGACTAGAAACGCTATAGCTATCTTCATCTCCAATAATCGTAAACATCTTTTGTTCAATTCTACGTAATGTAAAATTAATCATATTTTCATTTTCTACTTTTACATAGACAGATCCAATTGAAGTAGTAGATGCCAAGCGTTGAGCTGTGCTAAGTGGAACAAAAATCGTACTATCCCCACTTGAACCTAATGAACTACCAACTGATTGAAGTACCCCAACAACTCTAAATGATGTTCCATTCACTTTAACGTATTGGCCAACTGGATTTCCAAAACCGAATAATGTTCGTGCTGTGGTTGAGCCAAGTACTGCTATTTTTGAGTGATTATCATTATCCAAGTCTGCGATAAATCGCCCTGATTGTAACTCCAAATCACGAACTTTTAAATAAGGTGAAGTTGTTCCTGTCACTGACACTTGTGCGTTCGTTTGTCCGTTTTTTACAGTTACTCTTCCAGAAACAATCGGAGCAATTGCTTCTACACCACTAACGTCCTTAAGTTGATTGGCATCATCTTCTTTAAATGTTACATCTGAGCCAGTAACACTTACTGTTAATACATTTGTACCTAAGCTTCCTATTTGATCTTGCACTTCTTTCGTTGATCCTTGACCGATCGCTACCATAACAATAACGGAGGATACACCGATAATAATACCTAGCATTGTCAGGAACGCTCTTACTTTATTTCCTTTAATGCTCTTAAGCGCCATTCTCAGTGTCTGCAAACCATTCACCTCCATTCTCGTATAACTGACCATCGTGAATTCGTACTATACGATTTGCATTTTTAGCTACTTCTAGATCATGTGTAATTAGAATAATCGTATGCCCTTGTTCGTTTAACAAATTCATAATCCCCAAAATTTCCTTACTTGTTTTACTATCAAGAGCACCAGTCGGTTCATCTGCAAGTAAAATAGGAGGGCTTCCAGCGAGGGCACGTGCAATTGCGACACGTTGCTGCTGCCCCCCTGATAATTGAGTAGGTAAATGATTCGCTCGATCTACTAATCCTACTTTTTTTAACGCCGAAAGAGCAATTTCTCTTCGTTCAGCCGTTTTCATACCTCTATAAATGAGAGGAAGTTCTACATTTTCTACCGCAGTTAACTTTGGTATAAGATTGAAATTTTGAAAAATAAATCCAATTTTTTCATTCCGTATAGTCGCTAGTTGCGAGCTCTTCATTTGCCCTACATCTTCGTTATCAATCAAATATCTCCCAGAATCTGGTCGGTCTAAGCATCCAATCATGTTCATAAATGTTGACTTCCCTGAACCTGATGGACCAATAACTGATATAAAATCACCCTTTTGGATATCAAGAGATACACTCTGTAGAGCCATTACCGTTTCACCGCCAAGTTCATACATTTTCGTCATGTTTTTAATTTGAATAATCGGCTCAAAGTTAGTCATTATTTACCTCCTTGTCCGCCACCTGTTTGAGTTCTACCTTCGAAGTTTCCTCCACTACGGTTGAATCCGCTACCTGAGAATCCGCCACCTTGGAATCCCCCACTTGGGAATCCTCCACCTTGCATCATAAATCCACCAGAATTACCTCTTGATTGAACGCTTGGTATTTCGATAGACTCTCCTTCACTTAATCCACTTGTAATTTCTACATTCGTATCATTTGAAATACCTGTTTGTACAGTAACTTTCTTAGTAGATTCTCCAGAATCATCTGTAGATGTAGGAACTAGTACATATTTTTCATTTCCATTTTTATACACTGCTTCTACTGGAACATATAGTGCGTCTGCTTTACTTTGTATTAAAATACTTGCTTCTGTTGACATACCAATTTTCAGACTTTTTGGATCATTAATTTTTACGGTTACATCAAATGTTGAAACTCCATTTGTCGATGTACCTTCATTTGATACTTTCGTTACTTTCCCATCAAATGATTGACCTTCAAAGGCACTTGCTGTTATTTTTACTGACTGTCCAACCTTTACTTTTGGAATATCTAATTCATCAACACTAATCGTTGTTTCCAAAGAACTGTAATTTGTTATATGTGCAACTGTCGCGGAACTTTGCACAGAATCTCCACTTTTAACAGAAAGAGTTGTAATTGTCCCAGATGCTGGTGCCTGTAATATACTACCATCTGTAAATTTCACAAGTGTTGCACCTTCTTTTACAACTGAGCCTTCCTTTACATATACAGTATCCGCTACTAAACTACTACCTCCAGTATTTCCCGTACCAGTATTATTTGATGAACTGCCACTATCTTCTCTTGTAATCGGTAATGTAATTCCATCTTCATCTTCCATACGCATTATTACTTTTCCTTGCGATGCTCCACTTCCGCTACTTACGTAAACCTTTGTAATTTCACCATCTTTTGGAGCCGTAACAACATCACCATTTTTAAATGTCACAAGTGTGTCACCTTTATCTACTGATTCTCCAGATGAAACACTTACACTATCCACAACAAGAATTGTATTTGCCGCAGTAACATCTTCGTCAGTATTTGCAGTTACCGAACCCGACCCAGTAACAGCTACTTCTAACTTTCCTTTTTGTGCCGTAATTGTTTGTGCTGTAGCCATCACATTTTGAGCTTGATTTGCTTGACTCTTACTATATATGAACCAACCACTTCCTCCTCCAACAGCAACAACAATAACTGAAATAATAACCCACTTTTTCAATTTTATTTTCTCCTCTCCATTATTGAGATTGATTCGATAAATTTATCACTGATTAATCTTGACTTGATTCACTTGGCTTTTGCTGAAATGAATAATATCCTTAAATCTACTGAGAGTATCCTAGTCCCATTTCCGAGAAACCAAGGCCTGTCCTTCGTTTATACTTCAAACTCACTCTAATAATGATTGTTATTACTACCAAACAGATAATAAGTAAAATTTGTATTAGAGCTTGTTTTATTTATTTTTTTACTCCTCCTAATTTAATTTGATAAGGTCATTTTGAATTATGCACCTTAAATTTTCCTTAATAAAAATCAATGCTTTTTAATGGGAAGAGAATATAAGTCATGCTCAAAGCATTTAAAACTCTTAATTTACGCACAAATAAATAACCCCCTTCTATGTTTTTGAAGGGGGGTTTACTTGTATTTTATCGATATATTTAACATCTAATTCTTTCATATAAATCTACAATAATAGGAGCGATTAAATATAATCAACTCCTTCGTACAATTTGTGTAGAGGTAAGTATGAAGGAGTTGAACATACCTCATTTTAACTTAATTAATATGAGGGGCTTTTAACTTTAGTCTGTTCTTTCTGTTCTCTCTCATTACCAACTATAACAGTGTTGATTTGTTCAGTATTTCCATTATGCATAATCGTGTGTTCAGTAGAAGGTACATTTATATTATTATTTGCTTCATAATACTGACTAGCGTCATTATAAGATAAGTTGTTTTCAACAATTCCATCAGCATTAGAACGAACATAAGAATCTACATGAACTGTAGGTGTATTTGGAATTTTATCTGGCCCATGATATGATAAGTTATTTTCAATAATTCCATCTGGTGCTGTTCTCATATGTGAGTTTACATTATGAACGCCAGTTGAAGAACCTTCCGTATGAACAACTGGCCCGTCCACTGTTCCTTCAGAAACGTGTACGGTATCAGATGCACCGTGAAATAAAGAAAAATCTGCAAAATCAAACATTTTTAGGAACGGTAAAACCAATGCTATTAGAACAATTAGCACAGCACCCATTATTTCCAAAGCTTGGCTTGAACTATATCCATGATCATAAAGAAATTTCATAAAGAAGTGAAGCAAAACAGTTGCCATGATTCCAAATATGAAAGCAATAAAAATATTAGAATGTCCATAGGTATATTGCCTACCGTAAGCGCTTGAAATCATCAAGGAAAATGAACCATATACCAATAGTCCTCCTAGAACAGCCTTCCAATTCTTAAATATATAATTTAACCTCATTACAAAAAAAATAATCATCAAGATTACTGCAATAGGAGCCAAAAAAGGAAGAACAGTTACGATTATAGCCGAAATTGCTAAAAACAATAACATTCTCCATAGTCTAGGTAATGCAGTAAAACAAAAGAAAATGGTTACACCGATTATTGGGAAAATCATAGAATAAAAAGATAGAAATGTAGATATTCCAAAAATACCAATTGCCACTTTATGTAATGTAGATGATGTATTTTCTTTGATCCATTGTTCTGTCATAATTCTCACAACCTTCTAAACTATTTCAATTACATAAATTATAATGAAATTAGTATATCAAGATTGTAATAATTGTAATAGTAAGGAAATCTTAATTTAAAATTAAGAAATTCAAAAGAAAAATTCAGTAATTTTCGGAAAACTATATTTGTTTAATAAATAATTAGCAAATATAATAGTGATTGTCCTTATTTAAGAAATTTTTATTTAGAAATAACGGGTGGATTCTATGGCACTATCCTTTCAGATTCAATAAAACAATAAAAATTTTTTTTACATATACCTATCCTCATTTACTTGCATAATGTACAATTACCGAAAAAGAATTTGAGACTTTCTAATCCATTAAGAAAACCACCTAAAAAGGTGGCTCTAAATATACTTCCGATGAATATTCTTCCCATCATAACTAAACAACACAGACTTATTCTCAATATTCGTCTCTAAATGTACCCCTCTACCCCACAACTGATGAATATAAGGCATTACCTTCTCAACATACTTCACATCAAGTTCCATATGTTCATAGGAATGCTTCAAATAAAGCTCACCATTTTTTAAGTAATCGCCCTCTTGAACAACGATATATGGGAATCCTCCATTTACTCGACTAACTACTAGTTGATCACGTACATTTTCCCATGCTTTATCAGTGACTTTATACTCCTTACCTTGTCGCTGGAATAAATACATATCTTCACGCATGACAAGATCTTTAGTTAAGTAGTTTCGTATAAATGAACTATCGGACTCTAATTCTCGTACTTCAAACATTTTTTCTCGACCGCTGCCAGGTTTAACACCTAACTCTCTCATTTCTTTGCTTGGGTTATTATATCGCTCTTCTATATCTTCAAACATTCTTAGTCCTAAGTAGTATGGATTAATACTTGTTTTAGAAGGTTGAACTACTCCTGCGTTTAGTTTTGCGTATTCGATTGCTTCATTTGAATCAAGGTTTAGTTCACGCATGATGCGTATATGCCAATAACTTGCCCAGCCTTGTTTCTCTCAAAGATCTTCTTTTTGATTAAGAATCTTCTATTCCTTATTCAACATAATGGCAGTATAGTTGAACAAGGTAAGGATTCTAACGCATATGTCAGCCAACCATGAAGCTTTGATTCCACATGGAGAATGGAAGTTTCAATCTTTCCTCCATAATAGTTCAATTAGAAATATATATTGTCAGAAATTAATTTGTAAACTCTTATACATGAAATATTTTCCTTAACTCATACTAATACAAGTATCAAATAAATTAACTAGGTAGGGAATGTATGAGTATAAAAGAACTAACCAATCTAACTTCTACTTTAAAAAAGAATATTAATATTATTCAAGGTAAACTGAATAATACTTCTGATTTAATCGTGAGAAAAATGATAGTAGGTGAATCTTCCTCAATTAATGCAGTGTTGCTTTATATTGATGGGATCGTTAATATGCAACATATTCAAGACTATATAGTAATTCCATTATTAACTATGAAAACAAATAAATTTCTTCATCAGTTGATTGAAGAAATAGCTTATCATCATATAAAGTCAGGAGATGTGACGATAAGTGATAGTATTGCACATTTAACTGAAGAATTACTAAAAGGAAAAACAGTTATCTTATTTGATAATTGTGCAAAAGGGATTTTAGCAGATACAGCTGAGTGGGAAAAAAGAGGACTTAATGAAACTATTTCAGAAAGAGTATTCTTAGGTCCTATTATTGGTTTTACAGAAAAACTTAAGACAAACGTAAATCTAATAAGAAGCAACATTAAAACGACTGATCTGTGTATAGAATCTAAACAAATTGGAACTCTTACGAAAACAGATATATCAATCCTCTATGTTAAGGGAATAGCTGAGGAAAGAATAATAGATGATGTTAGAACAAAAATTAACCAGATTAATATTAAGTATTTAATCGAATCACGAATGATTGAAGAGTCCTTAGAGGGAAATGTAAAAACCATATTTCCATTAGTCCTTACAACCGAACGCCCGGACAGTACAGTGTCGGCATTGCTTGAAGGGAGAGTAGCAATACTTGTTGATGGAACACCTCATGCAATTCTGGTTCCAGCTTTATTTATTCAATTCCTTCAAACTCCTGATGAATATTATCACAAATTTGCAAGGTTTATAGGTCGGTTTACTCGGATACTTTGCTTTCTTGTAACTATATACACGCCTGGATTGTATTTATCCATATTTAAAATTCATAATGGAGTTATAACAGAAGAAACCTTGCAAAAAGTTCTTGGAAAAGAACAAGCGGTAATACCTATTTTTTGGCAGGTAATATTTCTTTTATTTATTTTAGAATTCATTATGGATGGTTCCTTCCGATTACCCAAAAGTGCTGTTTTCGTTGTTTCATTAATTGGAACCATTTTTGTGGCTGAAACAACTATCAGTTCAAATCTAATCTACGGACTTAGTATTATAATTATGGGACTTACTTATATCACGAGTTTCCTTCTTATCTCAAGAGGGTTACTTAGTGCAATATTTGCTTCAAGAATAATATTTTTATTGTTAGGTCAATTATTTGGTTTTATTGGAATTATAGTTGGAACTACAATTATGGTGTTATATCTTGCTTCATTACGTTCTATAGGTGTTCCATATTTAGCCCCATTACTCCCATTTAATCCAAAAGAAATAAAAGATGTTCTTTTTAGAGGGAATACAAGAAAATTAATAAATAGTGAGCATTCCTATCCCTATGATCGTGTTGATAAAGGTGAATCGCGAAAATAAAATAATTTTCTTTTAATATTTGAAGTAAGAATTGTGCAAATTGGGGAACAGTACCTTTTGTTCCCTTAAATCCACAAAATGACGAAAATTAAACTATACCCTTTTTTTTACTCAACTAACGCATGCGTTAGTTCAATAAGAACCTTATAAATAATATTGGTAACAAGGACATTTTGTTAAACATAACCACTCTATAAATATTTCCCAATCGCCTATTGTTAAGGATCTATCCATTTTAAATCAAATTCATTTTAAAAAGAACTTTCTAGTAAATTCAATAAAAAGTTGCCATACAATTCTTGTTTCTAACATCAGTTAGTTAATTAGTTTTACTTTTTAAATTTACTATACTCATCAATATAAAGTGCAACATAACCACAATTTGGACACACAGCTGCTTTAGGGTTTGCAGTAGCGTTGTTAAATAATCCTTTCCCCTTTTGACTAATTTTTATTCCATACATCCCACCTTGAACGCTTACATTACAATCTTCTATCATGTCAGTTTGGCATTGATTACAAATCCTTTTCATTAAAAACACTCCTATTATTATGTAAATATGGATACTCTCTATCCTATTTATTTAAATGTGATTTATAACAATAATACATAAAAACCCTTCCAAGGACCTCTCTGTTTATTACTAATCCAAATTGTATAAGAATTCTAAATCAACAATTATTTGAATTCCAAATTTACTTTTTATTTTTTCAATAAAAAAAACAGTAACAACAAATCATATTTATTCCTATAATCTATAATGTTATTAAAATTCTTTCACATTTCAAACAATTACTTTCTACTTTTTCAGTAAGATATTATCACAAATGATCAAACCTTATACAACGTAAGAACGTTTTTGAAGGACATTAAGTACATCCTATTAGTAGGGTTAGATAAAGAAAATCCATGAATAAATCATTATATAATAATTCTATAAATCGCTAAAAAAGAGAAAACGCCAACCCATTATTAGGACCGGATTTGGCGCATTTTCAACCGTTAAGATTTTCTACGTAAACTAAAATTGAATAATATATTAATAATAAGCATTTCAGATTATTTACTTTTTTATTTTTGTAAAAACATTTACATAATTACTCTTTCCATCCTTGATAGAGGAAAGTAGCATCTTTAACTGATCGTTAGATAGATTAATATCTTTTCTAGAGGCATAATCTCTTAAAAGAGCAACATATCCTGAGATAATCGCTGTTGCTTGGGATGTCCCTGAATTACTTACAATTTTATTATCTACTGCATAACTTCTAATTTCATCACCCGGTGCATTAATAGTTGTATTCTCTGGTGCATTTGTAAAGTCAGATACTCTTTTATTTGCCGAAATAGAACCAACTGAAATTACACCTTCTTTATTTGCAGGAAACATCATATCACCAGAAGAATAATCTCCAGAAGAGGAAACTATAGTAATTCCTTTTTTAAGAGCAATATCAATTAAATTAGATAATTCTTCATTAAATTTATAACTTCCTATACTCATATTAATAATGGTACAATTCAACTCAATTGCCTTTTCAACAGCTTGAACCATAAGAGAAGGAGAAATACCCTCTTCTGAATTCATGATTTTAATAGAAATCACTTCAGCATCAGGAGAAATTCCAAGAACCTCATTTTTTTCCCCTTTTATAATTGAATACATCATTGTTCCATGACCATTTTCATCTTCATTTTTTCCAGTTAATGTAATTGAATTATTATCCTCTTTTTGGAATTTCGAAATTCCACTATCGATAAGAGCTATTTTTTGAGATTTGCCAGTCGAATATTTGTGTAATTGATTGTAATTCATATAATCCGCTTGCCAACCATAATCTTTTTTACCTAAGGTAACATTTGTATAGATAAAAAAAATTGAACCAATTATCAGAATAATAATTAACCCGATAGTAAACTTTTTTATTAATGGATACTTATCTAGATGCAAGTACTTATGTAGAAACAGACTTAATATAAATGCAATAATAAATATCGGCATTAGATAATTCATTGTTATACTTCCTTTTAGTTATTTTTTTTTACTGTTTATTCACAGTAAACACAAGTAACCAAGTAAGATTTGCCACGATACCACGACTACTCAAACTATTATAATAAGAAACTTTATTTGCTAATTGATAAGAATAAGCTGCTGTTAAACCATTAGGAATCGCTCCAACTCCTCCAAAGATAGCTCCAGCAAGTACAGCAGCTCCAGCATTTGCATTTGCAGCAGTATTTAAATCAGAAGCCCATTTATTTGCATAATAAGTACTCTTATATCTCTTTTTTCCCCACCAATATGTTACATCATATGTAGATCCGCCTTGAAGATAGAAGTTATCATCATTTGTTGGAACCATTGTACCTTCATCAAGCACTGTTAAATCGCCACTTTCAATAGACTGATTTAATGAGTCAATTCCAGTAGAAAATGCATCTAATAGTTTCTCTTCAGTAAGTTGGTCTTCTTCTCCGATAACTCCTTGTTCCCTAGAAGCTTGTTCCAACACATCAAGGTTTACTGACTTTAAGTTATCTAGAATAGCTTGTTTATCCTCAATTTTAATACCATCTTGACTAACATTAACTTCAGGAGCAATGATATCCTTAATTTCAGAAATAGTTTTGTCAAGAACTTGATTCTCAAGAGTAGTAGTAGTGGTATCACTTACTGTCGTATCAGCATAAGCACTAACTCCACTTACTGTAAATAATGTACTTGCTAAAATAGCACTAGTTAAAATTTTTTTCATAGCAAATTCTCCCTCTATTAGTATGATCACTATTACCAAAATATGGTAACACGAAATATAAACTATTAATATACTTTTTTAAAAACATATTAAAATTGCGTTAATTTTATTTAATTGGGTTGTCCTTATAGTAAATAACAATAAATGTATAATATAGGTTTACTATATAAAAATAGAGTTATATGAAAGGATTAAAAAGTTCAACATTTTAATCCTTTCTTTACATAAGATATTATTAACATTCCCCTTGAGCATTGTAAGGTGATGCTGATTTTAATAAGCTCTCAACTCCTACTGGATGATAAGGCATTAATTAGAGGATTCGTCATATATAAAAGATTATACAGCATCTAATCTCATCACAAATTTCACCTCATTTTACGTTCTTTGCCTAACTACCATTTACTCCAATAAAAAAAGAGCCACAATTGTGACTCTTGATCTTCAACTAACGCATGCGTTAGTTCAATAATTTTCAAGTTCAGTTTCCAGATCTCTGAGCAGTAGTTCATATTCTACTATAGCCATTTTATCATCTACTGGAAAAATTGCAGGTTTGATTTCATCTTTTTCCATTCCAGGTAGCCACTTATCAATAAAATCATCTAACTCAATTGCAGTCGGTTTACAATTAGCCCACTCAAGTTTTGCATAGTTTTGGGCAAATTCTTTTTTAGGAAAGAAAGGAATAATTTTATTACCCTTGTCATCAGTAGCAGTAACAAAACCATCATCATACAACGCCCAAACTTCTTCATAATCAGCAACTTTCTTTATAAAATATTCATATCTAATATTAGCTGGTAATTTAATAATCGCTTCGAATTCTTTATTATTCATAACTTCGTACTCCAAGTAAATTAATTGTTTAATTTCATTTTATCACTAATTTCCTTATTCCACTAAACAGCCATTTTGTTGAATAAAAAAAATCGACTAAACAGCCGATCTTGTGTTCAACTAATGCACCAGTTAGTTCAATAAGAAATTTATTTTAATCCCACCAAACTGAATAAACTTTGTAACCTTCAAATAATTTCGGTGCTATTTCTGGTACACCAAAAGCATATCCTTCATCCACTTCCGATGGTTCCAAATCTTTAACCCATTCTTCAACTAAAGAATTATCTGCATTAGTTAATATATAAACTCTTTCAGAAAAAGCCCAATAATCGACGTCATCCTCAATCTCCATAATTTCTACAAAGACGTCTTGGACATTGGCTTTTTCTCTTATATTTATCAGTACATCATAAAATTTTTTAATTCCTGGATGGTCTAAAAGGTTACATCCAATTGAACCTTCATCAGTATTTCCTTCAAAGAAATCTTCTAAATTAACAATAGGTGCTGCTTCAGCATTTGGATATCCTTGAGCATATATTATTTCTTCGAGTTTCTTTCGCATTTTCTTCCTCCATATATATTTTCTATATATCATATCATTTCTTATTAAACTATCCTGCCATTTTGTTGAATAAAAAAAATCGACTAAACAGCCAATCATGTTGTTCAACTAATGCACTGCGTTAGTTCAATATGGAATTATTTATTTATTAGGTCCCCACCAATAGTAACAAGATGTTTTCCATCTACTTGTTTCAAATAACCTACTAATTGATAACTTGGATCATCAATCGCTAAAGAAGTTTTATCGAGTCCTTCAAATGGCATATATACATTTAATATCCTATCTTCTCCAGGTTGAATGTCTAACTTGTTCCCCTTTGCCTCTACCTTATAATCGTTGCCTTTGTGTGCGTTTTGATTTATTTCTATTGGAAACTAAACATGTACATTTTTTTGTTTAATTACAAAATCACTACCATTAATTAATTTAAGAGTATATAGTTTTCCTTCTTTTTGAGTTTCTTCTTTTATTAGTTCAACTTTTACTTTCTTAATATCACTGGTAGAAATCTTTAATGAGTTTTACTACAACCTACAGATTGGGGAAAACACAAAAATTTAAGGCGTATAAATTTTGGAATAGTTTAACTATTAGTTATTTATACATGATATTATGAAAATGAAAGGTGGTGATATTATGGTATGGTTTATTGTAATTGTAATTGTAATAATTGGTATTATACTTAAAATGAATAGCACTTCTAGCCATAACGAAGAAAAACATTCTCCTGAAGAAATCGTAGAAATTGCAGAATTCGAACTTAAATTCAGGTCAGAATTTGCAAAAAATAAAATGTTACTAAAGAGTGGTAAGATAACAGATAGACAATCAATGGAATGGTCAAAAAATTTATTGGAAGAACACAATGAAATTCAAAGAACATACAATATAACAGAAGAAGAAATGTCTGAATACTATGAACTTGTATATTCTAAATCAAGCGTTTATCATAATTAAAATTATATTAAATCCTTAGTAAAACTAGGGATTTTTTTATAGTCCCTAAGTTCCGGACAAACTACTAGTGCAATCATTATTAAAAATATAGCTAAAAGTTTAATCCTCATATAACACCTTCCTAGCTTGTTATTTTTTTCCATTTTATCATTAATTTTTAATTATATGATTCTTAAATATAACTTTTATTCAACTTTACTGTCCAAAACCTTAATAAAAAAAGCTGCATATTTGGCAGCTCGTGATGTTCAACTAACGCATCAGTTAGTTGATTAAGAAAATATTTCCCATAAACAACAAAGGGACAGAATTAAAGGAGCAATAATACGTATTAAATTTATTGATTTACTTTTATTAAAATATTCTTTTCGGTTTTTTAAAAGATGTAATACTGACGAAATACACACTATACCGATTACGCCAAATAAAGTTTTTGCAATAAATGTATTTTTAACATTTTGTGCTATTAAAAGCATTATAAAGGCTACTATACTCATAATTAATCTCATATATTTTTTCAATTTAATTCCCCCTAGACAATTTATTTTCCATTTGTACATTTGCTTTACAAATTAATTATTAATTAAACATTATCAGAAACTAACAACCTTTTCTTAAGCAAATAATCCCAATAATTTAGATATTTCTTGTTGAACTATCCTGCCATTATGTTGAATAAGCATCATCAAAATTCTAGTCATAATTATAGAATCCTATATTTAATTAGTACTTTGAAATTTTATGAACAAAGAGGATGTGAAATCAGAATGCTATATGATCATTAAATTGACCATTCTATTTCAGAATTTGAGTTGAATAATGGCTATTAATAGAAAGCAATTCATACAAAAAAACCACCTTTTAAAGGTGGCCTCAAATATACTTTCGATGAATATTCTTCCCATCATAACTAAACAACACAGACTTATTCTCAATATTCGTCTCTAAATGAACGCCTCTACCCCACAACTGATGAATATAAGGCATTACCTTCTCAACATACTTCACATCAAGTTCCATATGTTCATAGGAATGCTTCAAATAAAGCTCACCATTTTTTAAGTAATCTCCTTCTTGAACAACGATATATGGGAATCCTCCATTTACTCGACTAACTACTAGTTGATCACGTACATTTTCCCATGCTTTATCAGTAACTTTATACTCCTTACCTTGTCGCTGGAATAGATACATATCTTCACGCATGACAAGATCTTTCGTTAAGTAATTTCGGATAAATGAACTATCAGACTCTAATTCTCGTACTTCAAACATTTTTTCTCGACCGCTGCCAGGTTGAACACCTAACTCTCTCATTTCTTTACTTGGGTTATTATATCGCTCTTCTATATCTTCAAACATTCTTAGTCCTAAGTAGTATGGATTAATACTTGTTTTAGAAGGTTGAACTACTCCTGCGTTTAGTTTTGCGTATTCTATTGCTTCATTTGAATCAAGGTTTAGTTCACGCATGATTCGGATGTGCCAATAACTTGCCCAGCCTTCATTCATAATCTTCGTTTCAAGCTGTGGCCAGAAATAAAGCATTTCTTCTCGTAACATTGTCAGGATATCACGTTGCCATTCTTCTAGTTCTCTGGAGTATTCTTCGATAAATAAAAGGATATCTTTTTCGGGTTGTGGTGGAAATTGTTTACGTTTAATTGGGATAAGATTTGAATCATTTTTCTTTTCTTTACTTTGGTCCATATTCCATAAATCATCGTATGGTGTAACTCTTTTTTTCTCTTTCATTGGGAAATCACTTTCTAAATCATAAGCTAGTTTTGGTCGCATTAATGATGGATCAATATGCTCTTGAATTGAGAGTACTGCATCTAGGAAATTTTCTACTTCTTGTTTTCCGTATATATGTTCATAGTGTTTAATTCGTTCAGCAGTAGCTGCCATACTTTCAACCATATCTCTCTTCGTGTTAGAGAAACGAATATTATTTTTAAAAAAGTCACAATGAGCTAAAACGTGTGCAACGATTAATTTATTTTGAACGAGAGAGTTTGTATCTAATAAAAATGCATAACATGGATCAGAGTTGATTACCAATTCATAAATTTTGCTTAACCCTAAATCGTAATGAAGCTTCATTTTATAAAACTGTTTACCAAAGCTCCAGTGGGAGAATCTTGTAGGCATACCGTAAGCGCCAAATGTATAAATGATATCTGCAGGACAGATTTCATAGCGCATTGGGTAAAAGTCTAGCCCAAATCCTCTCGCAATCTCTGTAATTTCGTCAATAGCATATTCCAACGCTCTATAATCACTCGCCTTCATCACACTCTCCTCCTGTCTCTTCTTATATTATTCTATGAACTGAAAATTGAATTAATGTAAAAATAGTCATATCTCTATTATATTCATATGCCTAATTCGAAGTTTTTTGAAATCATAAACACAAAAAAAAACGTATGAAAAAAATTCATACGGTAGTTAATTTTATTTGTACAATGCGTTTGATATAACTTCTTTTTTGAATACTTTTATTTTTGATTAAGAAAAGTCAAATTGAAGTTTAGAGTACATAGTTTCTCCAGTATTACTTATTGCTAATTATTTTAATTTTATTATCCCTGTTTCTTATAAAAGTATACCTTAAGTGTTGGAAAAGATTTTATCTGTAATCCTAAGCGAAGAATTCGGTTTAATTTCAGTAGTCACAATTAAATTCCAGAAATCTCAATTTTACTCCGGGATCACAATTAAATTCCGGGAATCGCAATCAAACTCCAAGACAGATGCAAAAATAACAGTAATCAATATATTTTTGACCCATTTCATCCTACTTTGTGTTCCATTTAACTAAATTGAAGCCATTTATTTAATAATTTAATCAAAGCAATAAAGTATTTCTAAAATACGAAAAATCACACTATTTTTCTTGTTTCCCCTATCGTTCCTGCACTTAACCATCCTTTTTTTACCTAACCTCTACCGTAACCTTTTGTTAAATTCTCTCATGGCTAATTAATTTTTTTCGCCATAAACTATGTGTACCCTCTAAAAAGGAGGTTCACAATGCAAGTACAATCCGATTATGATTTAGCATTGTATTACACTTATTGTTGTCAATGGGATAAGCTCCTCGTGTTAATGGTAAATACGAAAGACGACCTTTTTTCAAAGCGTATCGAACATTTTCTACATGCCTTTAAATACGAGAGGGACTTAGCGGTCATTGATGAAAAACTAAAAGGTATGTTCCAACATATTGAGCATGCTACTAGGGAAGAAGCTGCCGAGGAACAATCTTTTATTTCATCATTAGAGCTTTAACTAAAATAAATGAAAAGAGCGACTAAATAGTCGCTCTTTTTTAGACTAATACTTCAATTTTTTCCATAAATGCTTGTTGTAAACTATCCAATTTTTGGATGCTATTTTCACGAGATTGTCCAACAATTCCAAAGTAGAACTTGATTTTTGGTTCAGTTCCAGATGGACGTAAGCATACCCATGAGCCGTCCTCAAGATGATACTTTAATACATTTGATTTAGGTAGTAGAATTTGTTCTTTTTCTCCTGATTCTAAAGTCGTTTTCTCTTGAAGTTTATAGTCTTCAACAGTAACAACTTTTAGGCCATTAATATCCATTGGTGGATTTTGACGGTAATTTGTTAAAATCGATTGGATTTTTTCTGTACCCTCAATTCCTTTTAAAGTTAATGATTTTAATCCTTCTAAGTAATAGCCATATTGCTTATATAGGCTATTAAGACCTTCATATAGAGTCATACCTTTTGTTTTATAATAAGTAGCAATTTCTGCAGCAAGTATTGTTGCTTGAATTGCGTCTTTATCACGAACAAATGGTTTAATTAAATAGCCATAGCTTTCTTCATAGCCGAATAAGAATGAGTATTCGTTTGTTTGCTCATATTCTTTAATTTTTTCACCAATAAACTTAAATCCAGTAAGTGTATCGATTGTTTTAACACCGAATTTCGATGCAATTACTTGACCAAATTCAGATGTAACGATTGTTTTAAGTAATAGGGCATTTGAAGGTACATCTTGTTGGCTTAATAAATAATGAAGCATTAATGCTCCTGTTTGATTTCCAGTTAAGACTACATATTCGCCGTTTTCATTCTTTGTAGCGATTCCTAATCGGTCAGCATCAGGGTCAGTTGCAATTAAAACATCTGCATCAATCTCTTTACCGTAACGAATTGCATATTCAAACGCTGCGTGTTCTTCAGGGTTCGGTGATTTTACAGTTGTAAAATTCGGATCTGCTTTTGCTTGTTCTTCAACAATTGTTACATTTTCAAAGCCAACTGCTTTTAATGACATCGTTGCAGGTAGTAATGCTGTGCCATGTAATGGAGTAAAGACAATTTTTAAATCCTTACCATGTTCTTGAACTAAATCGTTGTTAACAACAACCGTTTTAAGTTGCTCTACATATAATTTGTCCATTTCTTCATCTAATCTATGTATTAAGCCTTTTTCAACTAATTCTTGTTCAGAAGATACTTCAATTTCTAACTCATTTTCAAATGAATTAACGTATTCAATTACTTGATCAGCAGCAGCTGGAGGTAATTGACCACCGTCATCACCATAAACTTTAAATCCATTATATTCAGGTGGATTATGACTAGCTGTAATGACAATTCCCCCGAAGCAGTTTAACTCACGTACTGCAAATGATAATTCTGGTGTAGGACGTAATTCATTAAACACATACGCTTTAATACCATGTGTTGCAAGTGTTTTTGCTGCTTCCATTGCAAACTCGGGACTTTTATGACGAGAATCGAAAGCAATTGCAACTCCACGGTTTTTTGCTTCTTCTCCAAAGCTTTCAATATATTTTGCAAATCCAGCAGATGCTTTACGGATTGTGTAAATATTCATACGATTCGTTCCTGGTCCAATTTCTCCGCGCATT
This sequence comes from Gottfriedia acidiceleris, assembly GCF_004138285.1. Classification (GTDB taxonomy): domain Bacteria; phylum Bacillota; class Bacilli; order Bacillales; family Bacillaceae_G; genus Gottfriedia; species Gottfriedia acidiceleris_A. The sequence goes on from NZ_SCFN01000007.1 coordinate 333,165, forward strand.
CCACCAGTACCAAATTCTAAATTTTGATAGAAACTTTCCTTAAGTATAAGCTGATTATTCTCAAGATTAATTAGTTGTTCTCTTAGTTCTTGATCTAATGTCGGTGATTGAATCCATTTTTTATAAGTTGTTTCCCAATTCATATAATTCTCCTCCTATACTTAATCAGAGTTTTGATTCGATAAAAGTCTTCCTAACTCCTTCTATCTTACAAAAGTTTACAATATTCTCACGAAAAATTCTACAATGGTACTACTTTATATCTGAATGAGATTGCAAAGTATGTAGAAAATAAAACGAAAGGAGGGCGAGTTCATGCCAGAAATTAGATGTAGTGTTGCAAATTGTAATTTTTGGGGGCAGGGTAACTTTTGCCAAGCAGACTCAATTCTTGTTCAAACAGAAGCATATGAATACTCAAATGACTTTGATTTAACGATTCAAAATGCAGTCTTAGACGGTGAAATAACTACTTCTGCAGTACATAGTGGTGAAACTTGCTGTCACACGTTTCGACCTAAATATTAATGAAATGGTGCCATTTACATTTAATCGTATATGGCACCATTTTATTAGTTTATCCGTTCACAATAACTCCACCATTAACATGAATGATTTGTCCTGTAATAAAGGAAGCTTCATTGCTGGCTAAATAAAGATATGCCGGTGCGAGCTCTACTGGTTGTCCAGCTCGTTTCATTGGAGTTGTACTACCAAACTTTGCTACTTCTTGTTCGTCAAAACTTGCTGGAATCAATGGTGTCCAAATTGGCCCGGGAGCTACACCATTAACACGAATACCCTTTTGAGCAAGATTTGTAGAAAGTGAACGAGTGAATGTAACAATCGCTCCTTTCGTCGCAGAGTAATCTAATAATTGATCATGTCCTTTATAAGCAGTTATTGACGCAGTATTTATAATAGAATCTCCTTGCTTCATATGTGGAAGGCAAGCTTTTGATAAAAAGAACATTGAAAAAATATTCGTTTCAAATGTTCTTTTTAATTGCTCCTCCGTAATGTCTTCCAAATTCTTTTGAGGATACTGAACAGCAGCATTGTTCACTAAAATGTTAATTTTCCCGAAGGTTTGAATTGCATTCTGAACGATTTGTTTACAAACTTCCTCTGTTCTAATGTCACATCTCATTATTTCACAATTTCCACCAAAACCATTTATAAATTTCTTTGTATCTTGCGCATCAACATCCTCATCTAAATACGGAATAAAAACTGATGCCCCTTCTTTTGCAAAAAGTATAGCAACTGCTCTTCCAATTCCACTATCTCCACCAGTAATAATGGCTACTTTTTCCTTTAATTTACCACTTGGTGTGTAGTTTGGATCATCTGATATAGGTATTGGCGTCATTTCCTTTTCGATACCTGGTTGCTTATTTTGATGTTGCGGATTAAATTTAGTCGGAAACTGTTTCTGATTCATTTACTACATCCTCCTTTTAAATAATTCAGATTTAGCATACCCAAATCATACTTTTAGGAATACTAAACATAATTTAATTCGTTAAAAGAGGTTAATCTAATAAAAAAGCTTGCACTTTTACAATAAAGCGAATATTATTAATAACTGTTGGGTTTATCATTCGTATTTTACAAGGAGAACTATTATGTTTAAATTAAAAGAGGCTAACACTTCGTTTAAAACAGAAATTATAGCTGGTTTTACCACTTTTTTAACAATGGCTTATATAATAATTGTTAATCCTATTATATTATCTGCGGCTGGAGTTCCTTTTGACCAAGCATTTACTGCAACAATCATTGCAACACTAGTTGGGACATTATTTATGGCATTGTTCGGAAACTACCCAATTGCGATTGCTCCCGGAATGGGAATGAATGCATACTTTGCTTATTCAGTTGTTTCAAAAGCACATGGTATTTCATATCAATTAGCTTTCTCAGCTGTATTTATTACAGGTATTTTATTCGTTATTCTTTCTTTAACTAAATTTAGAACGCATTTAATAGAAGCAATTCCAAATACATTAAAACATGCAATTAGTGTTGGAATTGGATTGTTTATCGCTTTTATAGGTTTACGTCTTTCAGGTATAATCGTTGCTAACAAAGATAATCTTGTAGGATTAGGCGATCTCCATTCTCCTGGTGTAGTTCTTACTTTAGTCGGAATTGCAATTACGGTTATCTTATTTGCCTTAAATATAAATGGAGCTTTATTCTTCGGAATGGTTTCAACAGCAATTATCGCGGGCTTTGCTGGAAAATTACACATTAAAGGAAATATTTTCTCTTTACCTAAATTACCTGAGCATATCATTGTTGCTAATCCAATAACAGCAGCTTCAGATGTCATTCATTATGGACTATATTCGGTTGTCTTTTCATTCTTATTAGTTACAATTTTTGATACGACAGGTACATTCCTAGGTGTAGCTTCACAAGCTGGTTTATTAAATAAGAAGGATGAAAAACGTACTGGTCGTGCGATGCTTTCAGATTCATTCGGTACAACAATTGGAGCTATGTTTGGTACTTCACCTACAACAGCTTATATCGAATCTACAGCAGGTGTTGCAGCTGGGGGTAGAACAGGTTTAACGGCACTTGTTGTTGCATTACTTTTCGTTTTTGCAGCATTCTTTAGCCCACTTGTTAATTCAATTTCTGATGTAGCAGCAATTACATCACCATCATTAATCGTAGTAGGTTGCTTAATGATGGGTAGTGTTCGTCATATTGAATGGGATAACTTTGAAGAAGCATTCCCTGCATTTCTAGTTATTATCACAATGCCACTTACATCAAGTATTGCTACTGGTATTGCTCTTGGGTTTATTACCTACCCATTATTAAAAGTCGTTAAAGGGAAAGCAAAAAATGTTAAACCAGTTATTTATATATTTGGAATATTATTCTTAATCCAATTGGTTTTCTTCCCACATTAATAATTAATATTTTAAAGCACATAATCTTTAAAAAGATTAATGTGCTTTTTTATTTTTTATTTAGGTACTAGCCTTTCCTTGATGGGACATCTTTGCATACTTTGTTATGTAGATTATTCAAGGAGGTGTTCTACGATGTGGAACAACCAAGATCAAGTCAACATGAACTCAAGTAGTTGTAGACGAAATAACTGTGATTGTGACGATTGCAGAAGAAGACGTTGCGATTGTGATGATTGCCATCGAGATCGTTGTGATTGTCATAATCATGATTGTCACTGCAGATGCAGATGCTGTTGCCATAGAAGAAAAAGTAATTGTGGCTGTATGAATCCGTGTTTAGGTGTCGATATGGTAATGTTTGAAATGATGATGAAAAACATGATGAACAATAATAACAAAAATAACAATAAGGATTAATCTATTTTCTCCCTCCCCCCAAAAAACAACCTGAATTTAACAGGTTGATCAAACTGATGACAAACGCTCGCTTTCTTAGTTGTTTCGCTTTTATAACATGCTTCGTACTTTGAAAGACAAGCGTTTTCATTAAGTCTAAATAGTTTAATTTTCAACATATTAAAACGACCTGATTAACAGGTCGTTTTTTCGTATGATATGAATTCTAAAATTTGTTCACGAAGTCGCTTAGCATCCTCATAACCTTCTTTATATAGCTCTAATAAACGCCCTTTATTTCGTTCGATACGTCCAACTTTTAACTTTTGTACAGGACGAATGACTAATATATTGCCAGCTTTTTCTTGCTCCTCAATATATTCTAATTGCTTATTATAAACTTCATATCTATTTAGTACGGCCTGAACAAGTCCTGGATAATCTTTATACTTTTTTTGCAAATACCAAGTTCCTTTTGAAGGTTTCTTACGATAACCTGCATTTCTAGTTAAAACAACTATATTTTTACGATTGCCATCCGCTTCAGATTTACCGATCGGAATCGGATCTGCAATGCCACCATCCATCAAGAAATGATCATTAAACCTAATGATTGGAGCCATTAACGGTAAAGAACTTGATGCCCGAATTATATTTAACATATCTGTTGATTCTACAATTTGATCTTTATCAAAATAGACAGGTTCTCCTGTAATACAATCAGTCGTACCAACTACAAATTTTTGCTCAGCATTATAAAAAGAATCAAAATCAAATGGATCTAACTCATTAGGAATAATATCAAATAATAAGTCCATGCCAAAAAGCTGCTTATTACGAATTAAATTTTTAAAAGAAATATAATCTGGATGCTGTAAAAATTCCGTATTTACTCGTTTATTACGACCATGTTGTTTTGATAGATAAGAAGTTCCCATACAAGCACCCGCAGAAACACCTATCACATAAGGAATTTCTATATTTTGTTCTAGAAAATAATCAAGAACACCGGCAGTATAAATCCCTCTCATTCCTCCACCCTCGAGAACTAAGCCCATTCCATTCATTTTCACAGCCCCCCTTTTTCATTTACTTTAAGACAATCTATTTAAATATTTTATTATATGACATGAGGAAATGGAAGAAATTAGAGTTGAGTGAGGGACAAGGAGTTCAAATCTTAGTTAGCTTGATTTAACCTTTAAGGTGATATTAAATTCCTCGAAGCTGCAATTAAAAATCAGGAATCGCAATTATAATAAGTAAATTCTCCGCTCATCCAACAATTTTTGCTTAAACTAATTCGTTTCCACCCATTCCTTTTCAATTTTACAAATAATTGGTCGGTTTCCTTAAAGAATGCCATATTTCACTTCTCAAACAAAGAAAACAGACCTCCTATAGGTCTGTCCTCTGTACTTCCTGTCTTCCTACCTATTCTTTGCTTTTCCCGGTTCGAGCATTTCTTTAACACCTTCAACACTTTTCAAAGAAGTAGTATGATATGTTCCATTTGCCCAATCTTCCATTTGGTCACTATACCAATTGCTTCCGAGGTTTCCGGATTGTCCTGGTCCGACTATGTTTACTGATTTACTTAAATTTGCAAAGTCTACAACAGTTCTCCATGATGCACCATGGTCTACAATTCCTTGGTCATCATATCCTGCTGCCTTAACTGTAGTTGCGCTGCCTCCTACTGGGATTGGATCTCTTGCATTAAAGAAATAGCTTAAGATTTTAATACTGGATAACGGGTGTTCGAAAGCAACTTTATGGTGATCACCCCAATTCCACTTAGCTGCATTTTCACCGTCAGTTTTGCTAATATTTTTAATTGTTGTTTTGAAGGTTTTTAATAAAAGTTTATCAATTCCGCCTTGTTCATCAACCCAGATTACTTTTTTCCCATTTAAGCTGTCACGTAGCAATTGATCGACAACGACTTTGCGGTCTCCAAATAAATCCATCATATCGTTTGAGATTTGTTGATCGAACAATGCTTTATTTATTTCAGTCATCCACATTTGGAATATGAGAGGAGAAGCTTCATCTTTATCATCTATAAAATTCCATTTTTCAAGTTCCTTTAAAGCTGATTTTTCAACAGATGATAATTGATCTATGTTTTGTTTTATGGACTTAATAAACTTCGGTGCATGTTCCTTCGCCTGTAAGTTCATTTCGTCCATTTGTAGCTTTTGCATATCTTTAACAGTCAATTCGTCATTCTTTTTTAATACTTCCTGAATGCGTAATTGACGGTAAGGCTGTGCCCATGAATTTGAAATATGGTATGGATATGAATCATCCACTACTTTATTATTTGCAGATGAAATAAATCCTTCCTTTGGGTTAACGATTGTTGGTAGTTCATCATATGGAATGTATCCTTTCCAACCGTAATCACTAGTCCAACCTGGCACTGGCATTAGCCCATCACCTTTTTTACGGATTGGAATTTTCCCATTCGCTCGGTAGGCAATTGTTCCGTCATCCGATGCAAATACGAAATTTTGGGCAGGAGCTTCAAATAAAGCTAATCCTTCTTTAAACGAATTCCAATCCTTTGCAACGTCAAACTTTAAAACGGCTTCTAGCTCCGTTGTTGGTTGTAGTGCTGTCCATTGTAAAGAGAATACAGTATCTTTTCCAGCATCGCTCGCAAATTCCGAAATCACTGGACCATGTCTCGTAATCATAACAGGTAAAACCTTATTCTTTTTACCTTTAATTTTGATAGTTTCATTTGTAACCTGTGCCTTTTCCCATTGACCATCATATAAAAATTCGTCTGGCTTATTTGGATTTCGTTTTTCAATATATAAATCTTGTACATCCGGGCCTACGTTTGTTACTCCCCAGGCAATATGTTCATTATGACCAACGATGATTCCCGGCACCCCTGCAAAAATTACACCACTTACATTCATATCACCAGATTTTAATTGAGTTTCATACCAAATTGCCGGTGTCGCTAATCCTAAATGAGGATCATCTGCTAATAACGGTTTACCGGACTTGGTTTTAGAACCACTAACAACCCAATCATTACTTCCATTCCAAACAGGTGGAATAATTGCGCTTGCAAAGCTCTTTTCTACGTCTATTTTTGAAGTATTACTTGGAATTATATATGGATCTATATCATTATTAGCAGGGAATAGCTCCAAAGCCTTATCCTTTGGAAATTTATTCATAGCGTAATAACGAAATGCTTGTTCGTTCCAGTGGCCGCCTAAATCAAATGCCATATATTTACCAATTACTAGTGAGTCAATTGCCGTCCATTTAGTTGGTTTATATTGTAAAATTTTAAATTCAACTGGTAGTTTATTTTCTTTCATTGCGTATTTTATGTACGCATTTACTCCTTCTGCATACCAATTTAAAACATTTTGTCCATTTTTATCGTATTTGCTGTAAGAAGCTTCAGCAGCTCTTCTTAAACCAAGCGTTCGAAAATATGAGTCGCGCTCCACTGTAGCATCACCAATCATTTCACTTAATTGTCCGGACGCTTGTCTCCTGCTTAAATCCATTTGAAATAATCGATCTTGTGCAGTTACAAAGCCTTGCGCAACATACAAGTCATGCAAACTCTTTGCACTAATATGAGGTACTCCTTTATCGTCCCTAACTACCTCTACTTTATGATTTAACGTACTGATCGTTAAATTTCCTTTAATGCTTGGTAATGATTTTTTTGTTAAGTACAGGCCGGTTCCCGCAACGATTAAGACGATAACGATTAAGATAGTTGATGTAACTTTAATCCACTTTGGAAAGCGCTTCCGAATTTTTGACATCTCAATAGGCGCACTCATTTTTCTCCCTCCTGCTTAAACTGCATATAAAACATATACTGTATATTAATTCTGCAAGTCTTATTGCATTCCTTCTTATGACGAATGGGGTATAATACTATTTATTAACATTAAAGGAGTGTATAGATATGTCATTAAATTCTTGGTTCGAAAAGGGCATGACTTTTCAAGAATATGTAGAAGCAATGAATGTAAATAAAGAAGAACTTCTAAAAATCTATAATGAAGTTACGATTCCTGAAAGTACACACACAAAGCTTGAACAATTGAAGAATCGTCATTGGAAGGTTGTTACTTTAACTGCAGATTGGTGTGGAGATGCATTACTTAATGTCCCAGTTATTCAGAAAATGATGGAAATAGCTAATATAGATACTAGATTCCTAATTCGAGATGAAAACCTAGAATTAATGGATCAATATTTAACAAATGGTAAATCTCGTTCTATTCCGATTTTTGTTTTCATGGATGAAAAAGGGAATGAAGTAAATGTATGGGGTCCACGTTCTGCGGAGATTGAAGAAATTGTAGTTGAAATGAAAAAAGAGCTTCCAGATAAAGATAATCCAAATTTCCAAGAAAAACAAACTGCTGTTTTTAAAGCGATTCGAACAAACTTCGTTGAAGACAAAAAATACTGGAATTCAGTTATTAATAGTGTAGAAGAGAAATTATTCTCATAAGAAAAAGTATGGGTTATTTAGTTGAAAGAATTTTTCAATTAAATAGCCTTTTTATTTATGAGCTTAACAAAAAATTATTTCGTAGAATTCTATTAGATTTTCACAATAAAAATAACTAACTAATCCACTCATTGCGATGAATGGACCAAAAGGAATAGGATTTCGCCGCTTTAATTTTCCGGACAATATTACGACTAACCCGTAAATACTGCCTAAAAAACATGCAAGCATAAATGTAATAAGAGTTAGTTTCCAACCTAAAATTATTCCTAGCACACTAAATAACTTTATGTCTCCTCCTCCCATTCCACCTTTGGTAATCACATTAATTAGAAGCAAAACCACGAATGCTCCTAACGCTCCTACTATACTACTCCACCAAGGATCCAATGGAATTAAGATTCGTTCAAAACTAAAAATAAATAAAAAGATTAGTAGAATACGATTAGGGATAATCATATAGTTCACATCCGAAACAACAATAATGATTAATAAAGATATGATTGAAAGAGCAATTATCAAATCTTTATGAAAACCAGTTTCATAGATGGATAAAACAAATAACATACCTGTTATTATTTCAATTAATAGATATAGTTTGGAAATTAGAATCCCGCAACTTCGACATTTCCCTCTTTGGAGTAAAAAAGAAAATATTGGTATTAATTCTATAGAACTCAATTTATGTCCACAATTTGAACACGAGGAACCCGGTGAAATAATCGATTTCCCAATTGGAACTCTTAATCCAACAACATTAAAAAAAGAACCAAATACTAGACCTAATACAAAAAAAGTAAAGTAGATTATTGCTATGATTACCAGCTCCTTTAAAGTCATGCAACTAGTTTAGTTAAGGGTCATTATATCATTGGAACATAATCTACTTATTTATTAAAAAAGAAAACTTTATGAAAAGATAAAGAAAACTCGCCGATTGGCGAGCTTAAGGCGAAGACAGAGGCGTAGTTGCACTTATACTTAATTCCTAATATTTGCAACTACGTCGAATACCCTTCGTCGCTTCAAATTTATACTTTCTTAATGTGCAAAAAAAAAGCAATCTACCATTCTTAAGAAAAGTAAATCGCATTTATTATTATGTTTATTTAATTTATTTAATTACACTACCTGAGCCAGCGAATTTCGGTTTCCAATATGAATTAGAAAGACTTACAACAGCTACTCCCTTACTTGAAGTCGCTGAAATAAAATTATTATTTCCCATGAAAATTCCTACATGGCTAATACCTTTTTTGTATGTATTTTTGAAGAAAACTAAATCTCCAGGAACAGGCTTTTTAACAATTGAGCTAACAGTATACATTGAAGATGCAGTTCGAGGTAATGTAGTACCTACTTTTTTGTATACATACCCTACGTAACCTGAGCAGTCAAAACCTTTAGTACTTGTACCACCAAAACGATATGGCACTCCAGTATATTGTTTAGCGATTTTTGTTACCTGATTTTTCTTTGAGTATGGGTTATATGTAGATGCTGCTTGTGATTTAGTCGTAAAAAACACCATGCTCAGTAAGCATACGAAAGCTATAAGGACTTGCTTTTTCATCTCTTTCTCCCCCTTCATTGATAAACTAAGTCTAACAAAATACGATTTTGAAAGCCATTACAAGAGTGTTACAAATTGTCGAAGTGTTTGTAATACTATAAAACTGTGTAGATTTTTGCCGGAAAGATGTAATAAAAAAAGACTATCATTCGACAGCCACTTTGCAGAGTATTGAAATATACGAGCATTAAATGAACCTTATTAATAAAGTTAGGACTTCGAAAATATAGCGGTGTTCTTAGTTAATCTAACGGTGAGATTGATTGATATAAAGTTCAGATCGTTGTTTGAACAATAGATGAGAAGATTTATTTTTATTTTTTATGATCTTACTGGATTATGTTTAGGTTTGGTTGTTTCTCAGTCTAATTTAACGTTACTTCTTCTATTTTTTGACTATATTATACTATTAGCCCATGTTTCGTAGCCCTATTTGCAGTTTTCATAGTTTTTATTGCAGTAATGACTTTTTTATTTGCAGATTCGTCAGATTTAATTGCAGTTTCAGATTTTTTATTTGCACTTCCACAGATTTGCCCCATGAAAAGCGAGCACCCTGTAGTGGAAATCAATATCCACTACTTACATATCAAAGTTCGATCCAACAATTTAATTGACAATTTCTTTTTTCAACACTCTGAAAATACAAACATTAAATGAATTTCTATGAAAAAAAGTCTATTTATTATTGTTTTATCTGTCATCTTATTGATACTAAACAAGTGATTTTTGTTGATATATATATGTTGTAACTAACTTGCAAAAATTAAAATATCCTCTTTTTTGACGATCAATATTTGTAAAGATGTGTAAGTTGTCATCGTAAGAAACAATTTGATTAATAAAGGGTAATTCATTCGTTCATATGACTATTCTATTGTTTTTTGAAAACGAACATTAAGTGAACATTATTGATGATTAATTTATCATTTTTGGATGATCTTTTAATGGTTTTAAATGTTAATATGTTTGAGCAATTTTATAATTCTAACAAACACTAGTAATGTTTTTTTCAGAAGTTAAAAATATCATGAGCTAATTTTAGAAAAACAAGTTCAATAGATTAGTTTATAAATTAGTGTTCGATATTAATTGACCTACAAACTGATTAATAAAGAACTGTTATTTTACTCTAAGTAAAGGCTATTTGATTAGGTATTTATTATATACTTTTTTTGATGAATAAGTTGATTGGAACAAAAAGGATGCTCGACTCCTATGGGAAATGCGGGAAGGCTG
>NZ_SCFN01000070.1 GCF_004138285.1 Gottfriedia acidiceleris
CAGGTTAGATCCCCACCCCTAATCTCTACTAACTTCTGCAAATCGCTCACACGGGCCGCATTAAGACTATAGAGCGTCTTTACGCCCTCTTTACCAGTGAATACCGCTATACTACCCTTACGCCGTTTTCCGCGCTTCTGAGCCTGTTCTATTGGCGTACAGAATTCATATAGGTCTTGCAAGCTGTATTCTAGTTGCCGCCAAAT
>NZ_SCFN01000071.1 GCF_004138285.1 Gottfriedia acidiceleris
TTTTTTTGCGATTGTTTGGAGTCTTAGTATCTTACTTCCATCTATATTTCTACCTGAAAGCGAAAGTGAGTTATTAAACAATTCGTCTTATCTAACTCCGTTTCATAGGGGAAAAACTAAAATTAATGCTAATCCGCTATTGATAGTGATTTTGTTTGAAATTCGTAAAATAAGACGTAGAGGCTTATTCAAGCAGGTGAATTTTTTACTTTCAATACTAGTAATAATTGGTTATTTCTTTTTATCTGAGCAAACAGAAGAAAAGAAGAAAGAGTACTTTCAAGAATTAAAAGAATCAGCAGATATCATTGAAAGCGTTGTGTATCCAGACATGAAGCAACAAATAGCAATACTAGAAAGAGAACCTAATCATTCTACCTACAAGGAGCAGTTAGCTGATTTAAAGAAGGGAGAAGCTGTCATACTAGAAACA
>NZ_SCFN01000072.1 GCF_004138285.1 Gottfriedia acidiceleris
CTATTTAGGCTAACCTTTAAAGCAATAGAATATTTCCCTGAAATATAGTAGACCTCATTCCACCTATTCCTCAAAATTGCCTTTCACATCGAATGTAATCTTTTATAAAAAAGTTTACATTCATCCTCCCTTTATTCCTTTATTATCCTTGCTTTTCTTGTTATCCTTACTTTCAGCAAAAAAAGGATACATTCAAAATATTGATTTTATTGAGTTCAGAAAGGAGAGAAGAAAAAATGAGTAAGAACGAATATCTTATTGATGTGCAGCCGATTCGGGATATGCAACAACTAGAGGATATGAAATGGGCATTACGAAGACACTGTGGGAAACGTGATTATATCCTGTTTCTCATTGGCATTAATACTGGTTTACGAATTGGGGATTTACTCAACCTAGAAACTAAAACTATTATCGGA
>NZ_SCFN01000073.1 GCF_004138285.1 Gottfriedia acidiceleris
TTAACTAACAAGTTTGATAATGACATTATCTAGTTTTGAAGGTACAAAAATTATTATAAAAAAACTTCAAAAAAGTTATTGACTTTTAAATGAAATTTGTTATAATAATTAATGTCCTAAAGAAAATAAATCAAGTGATGATAGCGAAGAGGTCACACCCGTTCCCATACCGAACACGGCAGTTAAGCTCTTCAGCGTCGATGGTAGTTGGGGGTTTCCCCCTGTGAGAGTAGAACGTCGCTTGGTTTGATGGAGGATTAGCTCAGCTGGGAGAGCACCTGCCTTACAAGCAGGGGGTCGGCGGTTCGAGCCCGTCATCCTCCACCATATGCCGACTTAGCTCAATTGGTAGAGCAACTGACTTGTAATCAGTAGGTTGGGGGTTCAAGTCCTCT
>NZ_SCFN01000074.1 GCF_004138285.1 Gottfriedia acidiceleris
ATAAGAAGTTAAAACAAATGTTTATGGGGTCCTGACGGCATTTCGCGGATATTATATGCTAAGACATTTTCTAGAATATTATTTATTGCTCCTTTCCGTTGGCAAGTGATTCTCGGTCGCTTGCTATTGGAGGCTGCTCTAACCATCCATTTTTTATCATTAGGTTTGCTCCGTCTTCTGCAAATTGTAAAAGTTCTAAAATTAGTCGTAAGTACTTAAGACCTAAATCTTTTCTTGAATTGACACTCAGAGCAGAACCGTAATATGAAAGGGTTAATTGTGTAGACAATTGAATTTGGTACAGCATATATTTATCTGAAAAGGTCATAGAAGTAGAGTTCGTGATCATTGATTGCCAGGAAATAGGTGAATTC
>NZ_SCFN01000075.1 GCF_004138285.1 Gottfriedia acidiceleris
TCCGAAGGACAAAAAAATACTACCCGACCCTTGTGTAGTGGAGAGCCCTTTCTAAAAGGAAAAAAACCTTAAAATCTACCCCTATATAATATATAAAAGAAGACAAGCAGTGCTGTTTTTTTAGGTAAAAACCAGTAATATCAAGGGTTTAAGTAGATTTATAGGGTTATATTTTTAACTCAAATGTGAGTTATTTTTAACTCAAATGTGAGTTATTTTTAACTCAAATGTGAGTTATTTTTAACTCAAATGTGAGTTATTTTTAACTCAAATGTGAGTTATTTTTAACTCACATATAGGTTAATTATTTAATCATGTTAAATAATTGTTTAACTCACATTTGAGTTAATTTTAACTGTAAATTTGAGTTA
>NZ_SCFN01000076.1 GCF_004138285.1 Gottfriedia acidiceleris
ACAAGGAATGGCGCATGCAGCCATTGCCTACAGCAAACAAATGCTGCGCAAAAAAATATATGCTGTTACAACTTCAAGTGGACCGGGTTCTGCAAACTTGGTAACGGCAGCAGGAACAGCGCTTGCGAATAATATTCCAATCTTGTTGCTACCAGCTGATACGTATGCTACACGTCAGCCAGATCCAGTGTTGCAACAAATGGAGCAAGAACACAGCATTGCAATTACGACAAATGATGCATTTCGCCCAGTATCAAGATATTGGGACCGTATTACACGCCCTGAGCAATTGATGTCGAGCTTAATTCGGGCCTTTGAAGTGATGACGGATCCAACGAAAGCAGGCCCGGCTACCATTTGTATTTC
>NZ_SCFN01000077.1 GCF_004138285.1 Gottfriedia acidiceleris
TGCCCCTTATGACCTGGGCTACACACGTGCTACAATGGACGGTACAAAGAGTCGCAAGACCGCGAGGTGGAGCTAATCTCATAAAACCGTTCTCAGTTCGGATTGTAGGCTGCAACTCGCCTACATGAAGCCGGAATCACTAGTAATCGCGGATCAGCATGCCGCGGTGAATACGTTCCCGGGCCTTGTACACACCGCCCGTCACACCACGAGAGTTTGTAACACCCGAAGTCGGTGGGGTAACCTTTTAGGGGCCAGCCGCCTAAGGTGGGACAGATGATTGGGGTGAAGTCGTAACAAGGTAGCCGTATCGGAAGGTGCGGCTGGATCACCTCCTTTCTATGGAGACATCATGAACCG
>NZ_SCFN01000078.1 GCF_004138285.1 Gottfriedia acidiceleris
AAGTTTGATAATGACATTATCTAGTTTTGAGGGTACGAATTTTATAAAAAAAATATCGAAAAAAGTTATTGACTTTAGTAGATGTTTTGATATAATAATTAATGTCCTAAAGAAAATGAATCAAGTGATGATAGCGAAGAGGTCACACCCGTTCCCATACCGAACACGGCAGTTAAGCTCTTCAGCGTCGATGGTAGTTGGGGGTTTCCCCCTGTGAGAGTAGAACGTCGCTTGGTTTGATGGAGGATTAGCTCAGCTGGGAGAGCACCTGCCTTACAAGCAGGGGGTCGGCGGTTCGAGCCCGTCATCCTCCACCATATGCCGACTTAGCTCAATTGGTAGAGCAAC
>NZ_SCFN01000079.1 GCF_004138285.1 Gottfriedia acidiceleris
TCGATTGGTATGCTGAAGTAATTTCTTCGAAGCATATTCATTCGTGCTCCACCCCGCGATAATGTGGATACTAACTAAGTTAGTTCCATTAATATGAAATTTAATAAAAATGGAGGAGTAAGAGGGATTCGAACCCCCGCGGGCTGTTACACCCCTGTCGGTTTTCAAGACCGATCCCTTCAGCCAGACTTGGGTATTACTCCATTATAAGTGGTGGACCTTGTAGGACTCGAACCTACGACCGGACGGTTATGAGCCGTCTGCTCTAACCAGCTGAGCTAAAGGTCCTTAAATAAGTAGCGGCGGAGGGAGTCGAACCCACGACCTCACGGGTA
>NZ_SCFN01000008.1 GCF_004138285.1 Gottfriedia acidiceleris
GGGGGTTTCCCCCTGTGAGAGTAGAACGTCGCCTGGTAATCAAAAACATCAGCTATTAGGCTGATGTTTTTTTTATGTTTAAATTTGCAAATGTCAGTTCTTATCATGACTTTACATATAGAGAGAAAATATCAGAAGTCTAAAAGACAAGTTTAAGAATCGCAACAAGTTCGGATAAAAAATTAACAGTTACTTTACTTTTGCTAAAAATTAATAAAGTAAACAATAATATTAATGCTAGGCAAACACCCTTAATTATAAATCTACATAACCTAGATTGAATGGAGGGAAAAAGATGAGAGGAAAAATACTCAATTATTATGCAGGAGGTAATACTGCAAAAGGGTTTTATAATCTCTATGACTCAGCTTTAGAGGATTTAGATAAACTATTTATTCTAAAAGGTGGTCCAGGTACTGGGAAATCAACTTTAATGAAAACAATTGGAGAATTGATTGTAAATAAAGGAATCGATATTGAATATTTACATTGCTCTTCAGATACCAATTCAGTTGATGGCTTAATTATCCCGAAATTTCAAATAGGTATAGTAGACGGAACAGCACCACATGTAATTGAACCAAAAGCTCCAGGGGTTATTGAGGAATATGTGAATTTAGGTGTTGCTTGGGATTCTAATAAATTATCCGTACACAAGGAAGCAATATTATCACTAAATGCTGAAATTTCTAAGAAGTTTCAAACAGCATATAAAACATTTGCGGCTTCATTAAGTGCCCATGATGAGATTGAAGAAATTTATATCTCTAATATGGACTTTTTAGAAGCTAATAAACTGACTGACGAATTGATAGCGCAATTTTATGGTAATGACAGTAATACTGAAAAAGACTCCAAAGTAAAACATAGATTTTTAGGTGCAGCAACTCCAAGTGGTGCGGTTGATTATATTCAAAATTTAACAGAAGAAATCGAAAAGCGATATTTTATTAAAGGTAGAGCTGGTTCCGGTAAATCAACAATGTTAAAGAAAATAGCAGCTGCTGGAGAAGAAAGAGGATATGATGTAGAGATATACCATTGTGGATTTGATCCAAACAGTCTTGATATGGTAATTATTCCGGAAAAAGGTATTGCAATCTTTGACAGTACAGCACCACATGAATATTTTCCTGATCGTGAAAATGATGAAATTATTGATATGTATGAACGATGTATTACGCCGGGAACAGATGAGAAATATGCTACTGAAATAGAAAGAACAACAAATTCATATAAAGATAAAATGAAAGAAGCAATTTCTTATTTGGCAGAAGCTAAAGTTCTTAGAGACGAATTAGAAGCTATTTATATTGAAACAATGGACTTTTCAAAAGTTGATAAAATTCAGTCTGAATTAATAGAGGAAATTGAAAGTATCATAAAAAATTAAAATTATCTAATCTCTAAAAAGGCGAAACCAAAATGGTATCGCCTTTTTTAATTTAAATTATTAGTACTTATTAATCATTTTTTCTACGGAATTAGAATAAATATATGAAATTAAACAAATTTTCTTTATATTTCCACAAATTAAAATGAAAAAGAGTATATATTATTAAAAATTTCCGACACAATTATTGAATTATCGTTATATAATTTAGAATTTTTACAATTAATTTTGTCTAATACAATTTTTTTTGCCGTTTTTTGTAGAAATAACGCCTTAAATCATATGAAATTCCCCCAATTTACTTCGAAATATGTTGAATGTACATTTAGATAGTATTGTATTTATTTACTCACTTAATGGTAAGGGCTTAAGTTTAAACAAATTGACTATTCTCTATTTATTAAACTACTAACCTCTTAATCATAGTATTAAAGTAAATACATAATCGAAATATTACACTCATAAAAGGAGAACTCTAATGAAATTCAGTAAAATTATACCGTTTAAAGTAATGACTACTGTGGCTTTATCCTCTTTGATTTTCTCATCTTATACGGCTCTTGCGGAAAATAATGATACAACTACTCAAGCGATTGAGGATCAATTACCACAATTACTAGATCAAAGTCCAAAAGGCAAAGAGGACTTATATAAAGATATAAAAAAGGAAGAGTCTGAGAAAACGTATAAACCTACCGATAATGTTCGTTTTATAGTGCAAATTGAACAACCATCAACTACTGACACTTCTACATCAAACAAAAAATCCTTATTTAAAGAAAAACAAGACAAAGTAATCGAAGAAATCACAAAGAATAATAAGGCTAAATCAAATTCCCCTAAATTAAAACAACGTTTCTTTGAAGGGTTCAATGGTTTTAGTGTTGAGACGGAATATCAGAATCTCAATGAAATTAAGTCTATTCCTGGAGTACTTAACGTAAGTGTTGCAAAAACTTACCATGAAACAATGGCAGCGAGTAAAGAATTAGTACAAGCTCAAAAGGTTTGGAATCAATATGGTTATCAAGGTGAAGGATTACTTGTAGCCGTAGTTGATACAGGTATTGACTATACGCATAAGGACATGAAGTTGACTGAAAAAGGTAAACAAAAACAGAAGTTAACGCAAAGTGGAATTAGTAGTAAATTAGGCTCAACTTCTGTAAACGATATTTGGTACACAGATAAAGTACCAACAGGCTATGATTGGGCTGATAATGACACGGATGTGATCCCTCATGGAGATGGAAGTCCACACGGTACGCATGTTTCAGGTACAATTGGTGCAAATGGTGACGAGGCGAATAGTGGTGTTCAAGGAATCGCGCCTGGAACTCAATTATTAGCTGAAAAAGTGTTCTCCGATATAGGTGGAGGTGCATCCGAGGATAACATCATCGCAGGGATCGAGCATGCTGTTACAATGGGTGCAGATGTTATTAATATGAGTTTAGGTGTTGATGCAGGTTTTGTAGGAGAAGACTTTGACCCAATTCAGAAGGCGATTCGTTATGCAACGGAACAGGGTACACTTGTAATAGTTTCTGGTGGTAACTCAGCCTACAGTACAAAACACAACTTATTATTCCCTTCTGCTTATCAGCCATATGCAGAAAATCCAGATATTGGAACAGTAGGTGCACCTGGAGTAAGCCCTTTTGCTTTATCAGTTGCTTCTTATGAAAATACAAAAGTGCACTTAAATACTTTAGGGGATGCTAATGGTTTTAAACTTCCTTTCCAAGATCAAACTTACTTTGCACCAAAGTACAACTTTAAACTTTCTAAAAATTTAAACCCTGGTCAAGAGTATGAGTTAGTCTACGTAGGCGAAGGTTCGAAAACTGCTGATTTTATTAATAAAAACGTAGAAGGAAAAATCGTTGTAGCAAAAATGAACAATCAATATACTTCATATTCATTTGTTCAATTTAACGCTGCAAAATATAAAGCAAAAGCTGTTATTGTCATCCCGCCTAGTAATATAGTAGATTATCCGACTCTAAGATTTAGTGAATTTTCAATTCCAGCTGCAACAACTGGTAAGGCTGTAGGTCAAGAATTAATAAATAAATTAGCTAATAATCAAATTGTTAAGATGAAGTTAGACGGAGATACATGGATTGATAATCCTGATAAAAACACGATGTCTGATTTTTCATCATACGGTGCACCAAGTACACTAGATTTTAAACCAGAAATCTCTGGTCCTGGTGGAAATATTTACTCAACGGTTCCTGGAAATGATTATGAAGTCATGAGTGGTACATCTATGGCAGCTCCTCATGTTGCTGGTGGTTCAGCATTGGTGTTACAGTCACTTTATGAAAAAGGATTACAGCATTCAGAAAATACTGCTTTAAAAGCAAAAATAGCTTTAATGAACACATCAAATATTGTAATGGATCCAAGTACAAATGGAGAAGTTCCATATTCACCACGCGTTCAAGGCTCTGGTTTAATGCAAATTCAAAATGCGATTAGTACACCAGTCATTGTTACAAATAGAATCGGTTCTCTAGAGCAAGCTGGAGCAGTAGCTTTAAAAGAAATTGGAAAAAGTACTAGCTTTAAATTAAATGTTGAAGCATTTGATGCACCAAAAGAGAAAAATAATAGCGATGACATCGAATACAATGTTTATGTAGATTTATTAAAAGATAAAACGGAAACAAAGCAATTTGATTTAGATAATAATGGTACCCTTGATTCAAAAGATTATTTAACATTAATAAGTGAACGAATTGATGGCGCAGCAATTACTGTAAATGATAATAAAGTAACTTACAAAGATGGTTCATTACTGAAAATTAAACCAGGTCAAACAAAAATGCTGACTATTAATGTAAATTTACCAGATTCATTAAAGAAAAATAGTTTTGTTGAAGGATTTGTTCGTTTAGTTCCTGTAACTAAAGACCAAGATAGAGCTGTACCAATTTCTGTTCCTTATATGGGATTCTATGGAAAATGGGACGAGCCAAAAAACATTGATCCTCCAGCATGGGAAAAAGATGCGTTTTTAGGTTATACAGCGCTTTGGGATGGGACTTCAGAACGTTATCCAAAAGGATTTAATCCAACAACTGGTACATTCGATCTTAACAAAATCGCAATTTCGCCAAACTACCATTTAAATGGAATTTATTCTTCATTTACGGCTTTACGTAATTTAAAAGAAACTGAAATGAATATCGAAGACCAATCAGGTAATACGGTTAAATATTTAGGTAATTTTAGTGAGTTCGATGGAAAGCCATATAAATTCAGAAAAAATATAATGTCATATGGTGATACCAGCTATAACGAACTTTATGCTTGGGATATGACAGATGAGTCCGGAGAATTTGTTCCAGATGGAGACTATAAATATGTAATTAGAACAACATTAGATTATCCAGGTGCCAAACCACAAGAAGTGAAAATGCCAGTAAAAGTTGATTCAGTACTTCCTAAAGTTACAGACATTACAGTTACGCCAAAAAATGGAAAGTTCGAAATTTCATGGAAGGGTACTGATGAGAATGGATACGCAGGTTCAGTTGTTTGGGTTAATGGAAATCAATATTCACCAGGAGCAGCACAAACATTACTAGTAAATGTTGAACCGAAAAATATAGTTGTAGTTGGAGCCGACAACGCATTTAACCACTCACACACTTCTTGGGGGGACCAAAGTTCACAATACAAGAGTCCATGGATCGTTCTTTCAAATGCTAGTATTTATCCGACTACAAATATAAACCAAAACAAAGCAGCAGAAATTGCTATGTTTGCTCAAAACAGAGTAGACTTTACCTTAAATGTGAAAGATGCAAATGGAAAAATTGTCGATTCATCTGAATTTAAAAATGAAAAAGAATTTAAGACTAAATGGATTCCAGAAGCTGTTCTGCCAAACGGCACATACTATATCTCTGCTGATGTTACGACAAAAGATGGGTTCAAAGTAACATCAACTCCGACTAAAGTAACGGTTGTTCAATAAAAGTCAATAATTGAAAAAGCTATCTTTCCCATTTATTATAGGGATAGATAGCTTTTTTGTTCTTCATTGATTATTCGATAATAGAAATCCGAATAAGAAATAAAAAAATTACAGTTGCTATCAGTAATTTAATAAAAATAGGCATCATAGAATGTATAAAACTGAGTAAAACACGAACATTAAAATATTTTTTAAGAAAAACATTCATATTTTGTTGAAAAAAGAGTAATAAATTGATACTATAGAGATAGGAAATTTAGCAAACCTCATATAAGTTTGGGAATATGGCCCAAAAGTTTCTACCTAGTAACCTTAAATTACTGGACTATGAGGGGAAGTTAATCACACGTGTACGTTATCAGTATACGCCTAAGTAGATTATCTTTCTCGCCATAGAGGGATATTTCTATTTAGGCGTTTTTTGTTGGAAATTTATTGTAAAAATAAAAAAATAGCGAATAAACTTGGGGGAAAAGCAGATGAAACCGGTAGTTGGTGTCATTATGGGGAGTACAAGTGATTGGGAAACAATGAAACATGCTTGTGATGTGTTAGAAGAGCTAAATATAAGCTATGAGAAACGAGTTGTTTCGGCACATCGTACACCAGATTTAATGTTTGAGTATGCAGAATCAGCTAGAGAACGTGGTATTAAAGTAATTATTGCAGGTGCAGGCGGGGCTGCTCACTTACCAGGAATGGTAGCAGCAAAAACGACACTTCCAGTAATTGGTGTACCAGTACAATCAAAAGCTTTAAATGGTTTAGATTCATTATTATCAATTGTACAAATGCCAGGTGGTGTACCTGTTGCAACTGTTGCAATTGGTAAAGCAGGTGCGACGAATGCAGGCTTACTTGCAGCTCAAGTATTAAGTATCCAAGATCAAGAAGTTTATTTAGCATTAGAAACTCGTCGTGAAAACACTACTAAACAAGTTCTAGAAAGCAGTGAATCACTATGAATAGCAAAGTAATTCTACCAGGACAAACAATAGGGATCATCGGAGGAGGCCAACTTGGAAGAATGATGGCGCTTTCAGCGAAAGAAATGGGCTATAAAATAGCGGTTTTAGATCCTACTCCAAACTCGCCTTGTGGGCAAGTATCTGATATAGAGATTACGGCTGAGTATTCTAATATAGAAGCAATTAAACAGCTTGCGAAAGTAAGTGATGTTATAACATATGAATTTGAAAATATTGATGTAAACGCACTTGAGTATTTAGATGAACATTCCTATTTACCTCAAGGTAGTGAGTTATTAAAGCTAACAAGAAATAGATTAACTGAAAAAACAGCTATTCAAAATTTAGGAATTAAGGTTGCTCCATTTCGATTAGTAGAAAATGAAGAGCAATTTTCTGAAGCAGTTAGGAAAATAGGTTTACCAGCTGTTTTGAAAACGACAACAGGTGGTTATGACGGAAAAGGGCAAGTTGTTTTAAGATCTGAAGAAGACTTTGTTGAAGCGTTAGAACTTGTTAAAAAACAGCAATGTATTCTTGAGGGCTGGGTTCCTTTTGAAAAAGAATTGTCAATAATTGTCGCAAGAAATAGTAATGGAGAAGTAAGTACGTTTCCAATAGCAGAGAATGTTCATATAAATCAAATTCTGCATACTTCATCTGTACCGGCAAATACCTCAAAATCAGTAATAGAAACAGCAGAGAACTATGCAAAAAAAGTAGCTAGCTCATTTCATCTTGTAGGCGTTTTAGCAATTGAGTTATTTGTAACAGAAGATGAGCAGGTTTATATTAATGAATTAGCTCCGCGTCCACATAATACAGGACACTATACGATGGAGGCAGTTGAAACTTCACAATTTAAGCAGCATATTCGAGCGGTTTGTAATCTACCATTAGGGAATACGGAATTACTTAAACCAGTTGTAATGGTGAATATATTAGGTGAACATGTTGAAGAAGTATTGAATGTAATGCAAAATGATAGTACATTAAATGTCCATCTTTATGGTAAAGAAGAAAGCAAAAAAGGCCGTAAAATGGGACATATTAATATAATGGCAGCATCAACGGAACTAGCGATGCAAAAAGTACAAGAGTTAGGGATTTGGGAACAAAACCCGATGGAGGTAAAAATATGATTGAACGTTATTCACGCCCAGAAATGGCAGCAATTTGGACAGAAGAAAACAAATTTAAAGCTTGGTTAGAAGTTGAAATCTTAGCATGTGAAGCATGGGCTGAATTAGGGGATATTCCTAAAGAAGATGTAAAAGTGTTACGTGAAAAAGCTTCTTTCGATATAAACCGAATTTATGAAATTGAAAAAGAAACACGTCATGATGTAGTCGCATTTACACGTGCAGTTTCTGAAACATTAGGCGATGAACGTAAATGGGTACATTATGGCTTAACATCAACTGATGTAGTAGACACGGCACTTTCATACTTACTACGCCAGGCAAATGATATCTTATTAAAAGATCTAGAGAACTTCATTGGAATTCTTGAAACGAAAGCTAAAGAACATAAGTACACAGTAATGATGGGACGTACTCACGGTGTACATGCAGAACCAACTACTTTTGGCTTGAAACTTGCATTATGGACTGAAGAAATGAAACGTAACTTAGAGCGATTTAAGAATGCGATTGAAACAGTTCGAGTAGGTAAAATCTCAGGCGCTGTTGGAACATACGCAAATATTCCTCCATTTGTTGAAGAATATGTTTGTGAAAAGTTAGGAATTCAAGCAGCTCCAATTTCAACTCAAACATTACAACGTGATCGTCATGCTCACTACATGGCAACACTATCTTTAATTGCAACTTCAATTGAGAAGTTTGCAACTGAAGTACGTGGATTACAAAAAAGTGAAACACGTGAAGTTGAAGAATTCTTTGCAAAAGGTCAAAAAGGCTCTTCTGCAATGCCACATAAACGTAATCCAATTGGATCTGAAAACATGACAGGTTTAGCTCGTGTAATTAGAGGTCATATGGTAACGGCTTATGAAAATGTATCACTTTGGCATGAAAGAGATATCTCACATTCATCTGCAGAAAGAATCATCTTACCGGATGCAACAATACTTTTAAATTACATGTTAAATCGATTTGGAAATATTGTTAAAAACCTTACTGTATTCCCTGAGAATATGAAACGTAACATGGACCGTACTTACGGATTAATTTATTCTCAACGTGTACTTCTTGCTTTAATTGAAAAAGGAATGTCACGTGAAGAGGCTTATGATACTGTTCAACCAAAAGCAATGGAAGCTTGGGAAACTCAAGTACAGTTTAAAGAGCTTGTAGAAGCAGAGGAAAAAATTACTTCTTTATTATCTCAAGAAGAAATTAATGATTGCTTTGACTACAGCTACCACTTAAGTCAAGTCGATACAATTTTTGAACGCTTAGGATTAAATTAATAAATAATTGTTTGGCTAAGATTAGAGAAAAAAATTCTTAGCCAAACAATTCAAATAACAGATAAAGCATAAATTCTATTGGGTGTTTAAATGAGGATATGGGAGGCATTGTTAGCATGGCAGAGCAAGTAATGTTGTATGAGGGAAAAGCAAAAAGAATTTTCTCAACTGAGAATCCTGAAATTGTAAGAGTTGTGTACAAAGATTCAGCAACTGCATTTAACGGTGAAAAGAAAGCAGAGATTGCCGGTAAAGGTCGCTTGAATAATGCAATTACTAGTTTACTATTTTCAAAGTTAATGGAAACAGGTATTGCTACTCATTTCGTAGAAAAAACTTCAGAACTTGAACAACTTGTAAAACGAGTAACTATTGTACCAATTGAAGTAGTTGTTAGAAATATCGTTGCTGGTAGCTTATCGAAACGCATGGGATTAGATGAAGGTGTTAAGTTAGAAAAGCCAATCATCGAGTTTTATTACAAACGTGATGATTTAGGTGATCCGATTATTAATGAAGATCATATCGCTGCACTTGAACTAGCAACAACTGAAGATCTTGTAACAATTAAAGAAATTGCTCTCCGTGTTAATGATGTACTATTAGAACAGTTTAATGAATGTAATGTTCGATTAGTCGATTTTAAATTAGAGTTTGGCAAATTAAATGATGGAACTATTTTATTAGCAGATGAGATTTCACCAGATACTTGCCGATTATGGGATAAAGATACAAACGCGAAATTTGATAAAGATGTATTCCGTAGAGATTTAGGTAACTTAACAGATGGATACGAAGAAATTTTAAAACGCTTAGGGGGATTATCATGTTCAAAGTAAGAGTATTCGTTACATTAAGAGAAAGTGTTTTAGATCCACAAGGAAATGCAGTTAAAAATGCACTTCATAGCATGAATTTTAGCGAAGTTCAAGATGTTCGTATCGGTAAATATATGGAATTATTGATTGATAAAAATGTTGCAGATTTAGATACTACTGTAAAAGAAATGTGTGAAAAGTTATTAGCAAACATCGTAATTGAAGATTACCGTTATGAGGTAGAGGAGGTAGTCGCACAGTGAAGTTTGCAGTAATTGTGTTCCCGGGCTCAAATTGTGATGTTGATATGTATCATGCAATCAAAGATGAGTTAGGCGAAGAAGTAGAATACGTATGGCATGATTCAACGAATTTAGATGAATTTGATGGTATCTTATTACCAGGTGGCTTCTCATATGGAGATTACTTACGCTCTGGCGCAATTGCAGGCTTTGCAAACGTGATGGATGCCGTGAAGAAAGCTGCAGCTGAAGGTAAACCAGTATTTGGCGTATGTAATGGATTCCAAATCCTAACTGAAGCAGGTCTACTACCAGGTACTCTTAGACGTAATGAGAAATTAAAATTTATGTGTAAGCCTGTTGAGCTAGTTGTTGAAAACAATGAATCAATGTTTACAACTGGTTATGAAAAAGGTCAAGTAATTACAGTACCAATCGCACATGGTGAAGGAAATTACTATTGCGATCAAGAAACATATGAATCACTTAAAACTAATAATCAGATAATTTTCCGTTATCAAAACAATCCAAACGGTAGTTTAGATGATATCGCAGGAATTGTTAACGAAAAAGGAAATGTATTAGGAATGATGCCACACCCTGAGCGTGCAGTTGATGCATTATTAGGCTCAGCAGACGGACTTCAACTATTTCGTTCGATTGTAAGAAACTGGAGGGAAAACCATGTCGTTACTTCTTGAGCCAAATCCAATTCAAATTGAAAATGATAGAATTTATGCCACTATGGGCTTAACTGATGAAGAGTTTCAATTAGTCAAATCAATTATTGGTCGCAATCCGAACTATACAGAGCTTGGATTATTCTCAGTAATGTGGTCAGAACATTGTAGTTATAAAAACTCAAAGCCTTTATTACGTAAATTCCCAATTAGTGGTGAACATGTTTTACAAGGACCAGGTGAAGGAGCAGGTATTGTTGATATTGGCGATGAGCAAGCTGTAGTATTTAAAATCGAAAGCCATAATCATCCTTCTGCAATTGAACCATACCAAGGTGCTGCAACTGGTGTAGGTGGAATTATTCGTGATGTATTTTCAATGGGAGCACGTCCTGTTGCACTTCTAAATTCTTTACGATTTGGTGAATTAGAAACTCCAAGAGTTAAATATTTATTTGAAGAAGTTGTTGCAGGTATTGCTGGATATGGAAACTGTATTGGTATTCCAACAGTTGGTGGAGAAGTAAACTTCGATCCATGTTACGAAGGCAATCCTTTAGTAAATGCAATGTGTGTTGGTTTAATCAATCATAAAGATATTAAAAAAGGTCAAGCGCATGGTGCTGGAAATACAGTAATGTACGTTGGTGCTTCAACTGGTCGTGATGGAATTCATGGTGCAACTTTTGCTTCTGAAGAGTTATCTGATGCATCTGATGAGAAACGCCCAGCGGTACAAGTAGGCGATCCATTTATGGAGAAGTTATTACTTGAAGCATGTTTAGAAGTTGTTCAAAATGACGCTCTTGTTGGTATTCAAGATATGGGCGCAGCTGGATTAACATCTTCATCTGCTGAGATGGCTTCAAAAGCAGGAATGGGAATTGAGATGAATCTTGATTTAGTTCCACAACGTGAAGCTGGTATGACAGCTTACGAAATGATGCTATCAGAATCTCAAGAACGTATGTTACTAGTTGTAGAAAAAGGTAGAGAGCAAGAAATCGTAGACTTATTTGAAAAGTATGATCTACATGCTGTATCTGTAGGACGTGTTACAGATGATAAGATGCTTCGCTTACTTCATAAAGGTGAGGTTGTAGCTGAATTACCTGTAGACGCTCTTGCTGAAGAAGCTCCAGTATATCATAAGCCATCAACTGAACCTGCATATTATGGTGAGTTCCAAGCGATGGAAAACTATATTCCTGAAATTAGTGATTCAAAAGAAACGTTAAAACAATTACTTTCTCAACCTACAATTGCAAGTAAAGAGTGGGTTTACGGTCAGTATGACTATATGGTTCGTACAAATACAGTAGTTGCTCCAGGTTCTGATGCTGCAGTGATCAGAATTCGTGATACAAAAAAAGCTCTAGCAATGACAACAGACTGTAATGCACGCTACTTATATTTAGATCCTGAAGTTGGTGGGAAAATTGCAGTAGCAGAAGCAGCACGTAATGTAATTTGTTCAGGAGCTCGTCCTCTTGCAATTACAGATTGCTTAAACTTCGGAAATCCTGAAAAACCTGAGATTTTCTGGCAGTTAGAAAAAGCAACTGATGGTATGAGTGAAGCTTGTAATGTATTAAGCACTCCAGTAATCGGTGGTAACGTATCATTATATAACGAAACAAATGGTGAAGCAGTTTACCCAACTCCTGTAGTTGGTATGGTAGGTCTAATTGAAGATGTAGAGCACATCACGACTCAAAACTTTAAAACTGCTGGTGATTTAATTTATGTAATCGGCGGAGCAGAAGCTGAATTCGGTGGAAGTGAGCTTCAAAAATTATTAAATGGCAAAATCTTTGGTAAAGCACCAAGTATTGATTTAGCTGTTGAATCTAGTCGCCAAGAGCAAATTCTTGCTGCTATTCAAGCAGGTGTAGTTGCTTCAGCACACGATATTTCTGAGGGTGGTTTAGCTGTAGCGATTGCAGAAAGCACATTTGGTCCGTCAGAAGTTGGTGCAACTATTACGATCGAAGGAAATGAGGTTGTTTCATTATTTAGCGAAACTCAATCACGTTTCTTACTTTCAGTTAAACCTGAACATAAAGAACAATTCGAAGCATTAGTAGATGCAACGTTAATCGGTACAGTTACAGAAGAAACTTCAGTAACAGTTCGTAATGAAAACAATGAAACAGTTCTTCTTGCTTCAGTTGAGGAACTGAAACAAGCTTGGAAAGAGGCGATCCCATGCTTGCTGAAATAAAAGGACTAAACGAAGAGTGTGGAATATTTGGAATTTGGGGGCATACTGATGCTGCCCAAATCTCCTACTATGGTCTTCATAGCTTACAACACAGAGGCCAAGAAGGAGCTGGAATTGTTGTAACTAATGGGAATGAGCTTGAAGGTGCTAAAGGACTTGGCTTAATAACAGAAGTTTTCAGTAAAGGTCAATTAAATGATTTACATGGAAAAGCTGCTATTGGTCATGTTCGTTATGCTACTGCAGGCGGAGGCGGCTATGAAAATGTTCAGCCTCTATTATTCCAATCGCATACTGGAAGCATTGCTCTTGCCCATAATGGTAATTTAGTAAATGCTTCAAGATTACGTAAAGACTTAGAGATGCAAGGTAGTATTTTTCAAACTACTTCTGATACTGAAGTACTTGCTCATTTAATTAAACGTAATGGTTCTGCTCCATTAAAAGATAGCATTAAAGCATCTTTAAATATGATCAAAGGAGCTTTCGCTTACTTAGTTCTAACAAAAGATGCAATGTATGTCGCACTTGATCCAAATGGCTTTAGACCATTGGCGTTAGCTAAACTAGGTGACGCTTATGTTGTAGCTTCAGAGACGTGTGCATTCGATGTAGTCGGAGCGAAATATATTCGAGATATTAATCCGGGAGAATTACTTATTATTTCGGACAATGGAGTCGAAACTGATCAGTTTACTTCATCAGTTAATCACACAATTTGTAGTATGGAATATATTTATTTCTCTCGTCCTGATAGCAATATTGATAATATCAATGTTCATGCTGCACGTAAAAATATGGGGCGTGTATTAGCTAAAGAAGCTCCTGTTGAAGCAGACGTAGTAATCGGTGTTCCTGATTCAAGTATTTCAGCAGCAGTTGGTTATGCAGAAGAATCTGGTATTCCATATGAACTTGGATTGATTAAAAATCGCTATGTAGGTCGCACATTTATTCAACCTTCTCAAGAACTTAGAGAGCAAGGGGTTAAGATGAAACTTTCTCCAGTTCGTTCGATCGTTGAGGGGAAACGTGTAGTAATGGTAGATGATTCAATCGTTCGTGGAACTACAAGCCGCCGAATCGTACAAATGTTACGTGATGCAGGTGCAAGTGAAGTTCATGTTCGTATTGGCGCACCACCATTGAAAAATCCTTGCTACTACGGTATTGACACTTCTACAAGAGAAGAGTTAATTGCTGCAACTAATACAATAGAAGAAATTTGCGAAGAAATTGGTGCAGATTCATTAGAATTTATTAGTCTAGAAGGATTACTAAATGCTATTGGTAGAAATCATGAAGGACCAAATAGAGGTCAATGTACTGCTTGCTTTACAGGGAAGTATCCAACAGTAATCTATGATGAAAATGAATTAGTACATTCTCATAATTAAAAAATCGAGGCGGTGAGCAGTCGCCGCCTCTTTTCAATTGAATCTATTCATAAGGACTGAAAGGGGAAATCATCACATGGCGAATGCATATAAACAAGCTGGAGTAGATATCGAAGCTGGCTATGAAGCAGTGAACAGAATGAAGAAACACGTTCAAAAAACAATGCGTCAAGAAGTTCTTGGTGGATTAGGAGGATTTGGAGGAATGTTTGATCTTTCCAAATTCAACTATAAAGAACCAGTTCTTGTATCAGGGACAGATGGAGTAGGAACAAAATTAAAATTAGCTTTCCAAATGGACCGTCACGATACGATTGGCATTGATGCAGTCGCGATGTGTGTGAATGATATTGTGGTTCAAGGTGCGGAGCCTTTATTTTTCCTAGATTACTTAGCAGTTGGCAAGGCTGTACCTGAACGAATTGAGCAAATTGTAAAAGGTGTATCTGATGGCTGCGTTCAAGCAGGCTGCTCATTAGTCGGTGGAGAAACTGCAGAAATGCCTGGAATGTATCCAGAAGATGAATATGATATTGCTGGTTTTGCAGTAGGGATTGTTGACAAGCCGAAGCTTGTAACAGGACAAAGCATTAAAGAAGGAGATATCTTATTAGGAATCTCATCAAACGGGATCCATAGTAATGGATATTCTCTAGTTCGTAAAGTTTTATTAGAAAAAGGTGGCTTAACACTTGATCAACACATTGATAAATTAGGTCATACTTTAGGTGAAGAACTACTACGCCCAACTAAAATTTATGTAAAACCAATCTTAAATGTCCTAAAAAAGTTTGAAGTAAAAGGTATGGCACATATTACTGGTGGTGGGTTTATTGAAAATATCCCTAGAATGCTTCCAGAAGGAATCGGTGCAGAAATTGATTACGGTTCATGGCCGATCCAACCAATCTTTGATTTATTAGAAGAGATTGGTGAATTGAAGCGCGAAGAAATGTTTAATATTTTTAATATGGGTATTGGTATGGTTCTTGCGGTTAGTGAAGAGAACTTACATGACACTATTAAACTATTAGAAGAAGACGGAGAAAAAGTATTTATTATTGGAAGAACAAAAGCAGGTGAAGGTGTAACCTTTGGCGGAGGTTCTCTGTAATGAAGAAGATTGCCGTATTTGCTTCAGGAAATGGCAGTAACTTTCAAGCCATTCTTGATGCAACTCTAAGCGGAGAAGTGAATGCTGAAGTGAAATTACTTGTTTGTGATCGTCCAAATGCATTTTGTATCGAACGAGCAAAGCAAGCAAATATTCCATCATTTATATTTTCAGCGAAAAACTATGAATCAAAAGAGCAGTATGAAGGTGAAATTATTGCCCAACTTAAAGAGTTAAATGTCGAATTTATCGTATTAGCTGGTTATATGAGATTGATTGGTCCGACAATTTTAGACTCATTTCCTGGGAAAATTGTAAATATTCATCCTTCATTTCTACCATTATTTCCTGGAAAAGACGCAATTGGTCAAGCTCTCCTAGCTGGTGTCGAATCGACTGGAGTAACAGTTCATTATGTCGATGAAGGAATGGATACTGGTCCAATTATTGCGCAAGAAGAAATTCTGATTGAAAAGGGAGATTCTAAGGAGTCTCTTGAGCAGAAGGTTCATAGTGTCGAGCATGTTTTATATGTGCAAACACTAAAAAAATTGTTTAGTTAACTAGATTAGATATAGAGCATGAAATCGATTAGATAGGGGAATGTATCATGAAAAAACGAGCTTTAGTTAGCGTTTCAGATAAACAAGGGATTATTGAATTTGTAAGTGGATTAATTAAACATGATTTTGAAGTTATTTCAACAGGTGGAACTTTTAATTTATTAAAAGATGCTGGATTAAATGTAATTGGTATTTCAGAAGTAACTAACTTTCCAGAAATTATGGATGGTCGTGTAAAAACATTACATCCTTCAATTCACGGAGGTTTACTAGGTGTTCGTTCAAATGAAGAACATATGCGTCAAATGAACGAGTTAGGTATTCAGCCAATTGATTTAGTTTGTGTAAATTTATATCCGTTTAAAGAAACGATTATGAAGCCTGATGTTACATTTGAAGATGCAATTGAAAATATCGATATCGGTGGCCCTACAATGCTTCGTTCAGCAGCTAAAAATCATGAGTTTGTATCTGTAGTAGTTGACCCGACAGATTATGAAGTAATTTTAGCTGAGTTAGCTGAAAAAAATACGGTTTCTATTGAAACGAACCGTCGATTAGCTGCTAAAGTTTTCCGCCATACTGCAGCTTATGATTCATTAATTTCTAATTATTTAACAGAGCAAGTAGGAGAAGAAAATCCTGAAAGCTATACTGTTACTTACGAATTAAAACAATCTTTACGATATGGTGAAAATCCTCACCAAAAAGCAACGTTCTATCGTGCTCCAATGCCAACAGTTTCATCTATTGCTTATGCAGAGCAATTACATGGTAAAGAGCTTTCTTATAACAATATTAATGATGCAAATGAAGCATTAAATATTGTACGCGAATTCTCCAATCCAGCTGTTGTCGCTGTAAAACACATGAATCCTTGTGGAGTAGGCGAAGGCACTACAATTGAAGAAGCTTATGATCGTGCTTATACTGCTGATCCAGTTTCGATTTTTGGAGGAATTATTGCGACAAACCGTGAAGTTGATGCTGCAACAGCTAAGAAAATGCATGAATTATTCTTAGAAATTATTATCGCTCCTTCATTCAGTGAAGAAGCTTTAGAAATCTTAACTAGTAAAAAGAACTTACGTTTATTGACAGTGGACTTAGAAACTAAGCCTACGTTTGCTCCTAAATTAACGACAGTTCATGGTGGCTTATTACGTCAAGATATGGATACATTTGGATTAGATGATTCAACAATTACAGTCCCTACAAAACGTCAACCGACTGAAGAAGAGTGGGAGAATTTAAAATTAGGTTGGAAAGTTGTAAAACATGTTAAATCAAATGCGATTGTTTTAGCAAAAGATCATATGACAATCGGTGTTGGTGCAGGTCAAATGAATCGCGTTGGAGCTGCAAAAATTGCGATTGAACAAGCTGGCGAAAAATCAAATGGCGCAGCGTTAGCTTCAGATGCATTTTTCCCTATGAATGATACAGTAGAAGCAGCGGCTAAAGCTGGTATTACAGCAATTATTCAACCAGGCGGATCAATCAAAGATGAAGATTCAATAAAAAAAGCTGATGAATATGGAATTGCAATGGTCTTTACAGGGGTTCGTCACTTTAAACATTAAGAAATAAGGAGATGACAAGATGAAAGTATTAGTCATTGGTCGAGGAGGCCGTGAGCATACAATTGCTTGGAAGGTAAATCAATCGGAGAATGTAACAGACGTATTTGTTGCTCCAGGAAACGATGGAATGATTGATGTTGCAACACTTGTCAATATTGATGAAAGTGACCATGAAGCACTTATTGCATTTGCAAAAAAGGAAGAAATTGATTTAACAATCGTTGGTCCTGAAGTTCCTTTA
Organism: Gottfriedia acidiceleris; assembly: GCF_004138285.1. Lineage (GTDB taxonomy): Bacteria > Bacillota > Bacilli > Bacillales > Bacillaceae_G > Gottfriedia > Gottfriedia acidiceleris_A. The sequence goes on from NZ_SCFN01000008.1 coordinate 17,649, forward strand.
ATGAACGGAATTGTAAATGATTTTCGTGCTGCTAATTTAAAGATTTTTGGTCCAACTAAGGAAGCGGCAATTATTGAAGGAAGTAAAAGCTTTACAAAGGATTTAATGAAAAAATATGCTATTCCGACTGCAGCTTATGAAACATTTACTAATTTTGAGGAAGCAAAAGCATATGTTGAAAAAGTTGGTGCACCGATTGTTATTAAAGCTGATGGATTAGCAGCTGGTAAAGGTGTAGTTGTAGCGATGACAATTGAAGAAGCAATCATAAGCCTTCATGACATGCTACTTGATGAAAAGTACGGCGATGCAAGTGCATCTGTAGTAATAGAAGAATATTTAGAGGGCGAAGAATTCTCGCTAATGTCGTTTGTTAACGGGAATAAGGTTTATCCTATGGTAATCGCTCAAGACCATAAACGTGCTTATGATGGAGACAAAGGACCTAATACTGGTGGTATGGGTGCTTATTCACCAGTACCACAAATCTCAGAGTCAGTTGTTGAACAATCTTTAAAAGAAATAGTAGTACCAGTCGCAGAAGCAATGATTTCTGAAGGAAGACATTTTACTGGAATACTTTATGCAGGTTTAATGTTAACAAGCCAGGGACCTAAAGTAATCGAGTTTAATGCAAGATTTGGGGATCCAGAGACTGAAGTTGTATTACCTCGTTTAGAGAGTGAGTTAGCTGAAGTGTTGCTAGGAATATTAAATGAAGAAGAAATCCATTTAGAATGGTCAGAGGAAGCTGTTGTTGGAGTTGTGCTTGCTGCAAATGGATATCCTGAAGTTCCTGAAAAAGGCGCTGTAATAACTGGATTAAATAATGTAAGTAATGAAACGATGGTTTTCCACGCAGGAACAAAACTTGAAAATAATGAATATGTTACAAATGGTGGAAGAGTATTAATTATTGCGCATAAAGGAAGCTCAATTAATGAAGCTTGCGAAAATGTATATAAGCAAATTGACACGATTCAATCAACTGGCTTATTCTATCGCCACGATATAGCGCATAAAGCAATTAAAGTAAATAATTAGTAAGAAAGGGTCGTCATTTATTATCAATGACGACCCTATTTCTTGATAGAATAGGAACTAGTGTTCTATTTTTATCTATACAATCTACTCCATTTTTGATAAACTACTTTTATGAAGGTTGAATGTAATCTTCGAATGTATCTCCCTCATCGTGTTTATCTGCCATAATCTTACATTTCTTACCTAGAGCAGTCATTGGGCAAAAACGTAATACTCCCTCTGCAACTTTCATGGCACCGATTATGATCAAAATGATTACAGAATTACTACATCTTCTGCGTGTGAGCTTTGCTGTGCCGTAAGCTAAAATTGTTAAACCAGCAGTTATACGTATAAGTGCATTTATAATGCTAATATTTGGTCTCAACAGTAACTCCCCTTATAATAAGTATCAGTGACTACATCACTCTTTACCATTTTTCCCTTTAATTGTTTCAATATCATAGGAAACAATTAGTATTAATTACTTAAAATGGGGACGTAGGGTTACTTTTCCTTTTTAATAAGATACAATACATTTATATTTTTGATAAAAAGTACTTAATAAAAATAGATAAATTAATGTTAAAAAACAATTCCGGAGGACAAAATGTACGATTATTCACAATGGAATCACATATTTAAATTAGATCCAAACAAAGAAATCTCTGATGATGAATTAGAAAAAATTTGCGAGTCAGGAACGGATGCAATTTTAGTTGGAGGAACGGACGATGTAACGTTAGATGCTACGATATCTCTACTAGTTAGAATAAGACGCTATGCAGTACCATGTATTTTAGAGGTATCAAATCTTGAAGCCGTAACTCCAGGTTATGATTTCTATTTTATCCCGACAGTTTTAAATAGTAATGATCCAAAGTGGATTATTGGAATGCATCAACAAGCAATGAAAGAATTCGCTCATTTAGTTCATGCTGAAGAATTGGTAATGGAAGGTTATTGTATATTAAATGAAAATTGTAAGGCTGCAAAGCTGACAAGTGCAGTGACAGATCTTTCAGTAGAAGATATTGTAGCTTATGCGGAAGTTTCTGAGCAATTATTAAAATTACCGATTTTTTATTTAGAATATAGTGGCACATATGGTTCACCCCAGGTGGTAGAAGAAGTATCAAAAGTATTAAACAATACGAAATTATTCTATGGTGGGGGAATTTCATCAGCTCAACAAGCAATTGAGATGAAGCAATTTGCTGATACGATTGTTGTTGGAAATATTATATATGATAACTTACAAGAGGCTTTACTTACTGTGAAAGCTGTGAAAGAAGGAGCGACGAAGTAATGAAAACAGCAGAAGAATTATTGCAAGGTTTAAATCCAATGCAAAAAGAAGCCGTTAAAACGGTTGATGGTCCTTTATTAATTATGGCTGGAGCAGGTTCAGGTAAGACTCGAGTACTAACACATCGAATTGCGTATTTATTAGGTGAAAAAGGTGTCGCTCCTTGGAATATACTAGCGATCACATTTACAAATAAAGCAGCTAGAGAGATGCAAGAGCGTATTTTTAATCTAGTTGGAAAAGATGCAGAAGATATTTGGATTTCAACATTTCACTCAATGTGTGTACGTATCCTTCGTAGAGATATTGATCGTATTGGCTTCAATAGAAGCTTTTCTATATTAGATACAACTGACCAATTAACAGTAATAAAAAATATCCTTAAAGAGAAAAACTTAGACTCAAAGAAATTTGATCCACGTAGTATTCTAGGAACTATTAGTAGTGCAAAAAATGAACTACAAACTGCTGCAGATTATTCAAGAGATGCTTTTACTCCATTTGAAAAAGTTGTTGGAGAAATTTATGCATCTTATCAAGATCGACTACGTAAAAATCATTCTTTAGATTTCGATGATTTAATTATGATGACAATTAACTTGTTTGAACGTGTACCAGAAGTACTACAATATTATCAACGAAAATTTCAATATATTCACGTGGATGAGTATCAAGATACAAACCATGCTCAATATAAAATTGTAAAATTACTTGCCGAGCAATTCAAAAATATTTGCGTTGTAGGTGATTCAGACCAATCAATTTATCGCTGGCGTGGAGCAGATATTTCTAATATTCTTTCATTCGAAAAAGATTACGAAAAAGCACAAGTTATTCTGTTAGAACAAAACTATCGTTCGACTCAAACGATTCTTGATGCAGCTAACGCAGTTATCACGAATAATTCAAATCGTAAAGCGAAAAAGCTATGGACAGAAAATGGACAAGGTACTCCGATTCATTATTTTAGAGCTGCCTCTGAACAAGACGAAGGATATTTCGTAGCTGGGAAGCTAGCCGAGTGGAAAAAAGAAGGCGTTCGTCAATATGGCGACGTTGCAATTCTATATCGTACGAATGCACAATCACGTGCAATGGAGGAAGTTTTAGTTAAGTCTAATATTCCTTATAAAATGGTCGGCGGAGTAAAGTTCTATGATCGTAAAGAGATTAAAGATGTACTTGCTTACTTAAGATTTATAGCCAATCCAGATGACGAGATCAGTTTTTCAAGAATTATTAATGTGCCAAAACGTGGTGTTGGCGCGGCGTCTGTAGATAAAATTATTAACTATAGCATAATGAATGACTTATCTTTATCTGATACTTTAGAGCAAATTGATTTCGTTGGATTAAGTGGAAAAATCACGAAAGCAGTTGGAGATTTCCATGCTATGACGAAAAACTGGCAACAGATGCTAGATTATTTATCAGTAACTGAACTAGTTGAAGAAGTACTTGATAAAACAGGCTATATCCAAATGTTAAAAGATGAAAATACAATTGAATCTGCTTCTAGAATCGAAAATATTGAAGAGTTTTTAACAGTTACAAATGCTTTTGAAGAAAGCAGTGAGGATAAAAGCTTAGTATCATTTTTAACTGATTTAGCATTGGTTTCTGATATCGATCAAGCGGATAAAGAAGAGTCACAAGCAGATGAAGTTATACTTATGACGCTTCACTCTGCAAAAGGATTAGAGTTCCCAGTAGTCTTTCTAATAGGTTTGGAAGAAGGTATTTTCCCTCATAGCCGATCTTTAATGGACGAAGAAGAAATGGAAGAAGAAAGAAGATTAGCATATGTAGGTATAACACGTGCGGAAAAGGATTTATATATTACAAATGCTCAAACGCGTACACTTTATGGTCGCACTAGTGTAAACCAAGAATCTCGCTTTATTAATGAAATTCCTGATGAACTATTAGATCGTGCAAATAAGAAAGTAGTAACTGAGCGTCGTGCTGTTTCGAGACCAGCAGTTGCAATGAAAACAACAGGCGGCGAGTCACTCGGTTGGCGAGTTGGAGATAAAGCTTCTCATGGTAAATGGGGAATTGGTACAGTTGTAAGTGTAAAAGGAGAAGGAGAAGCAATGGAGTTAGATATTGCATTCCCAAGTCCTGTCGGTATTAAGCGTTTATTAGCAAAATTTGCTCCAATTACGAAAGCATAGAAGGGATGGAGAGCACTTGGATCAAAAAATCATTGATAAAGTTGAAGAACTAAGAACAAAATTAAATCAATACAACTATGAGTATTACGTATTAGATCAGCCATCAGTGCCAGATGCCGAGTATGACTCACTGTTACATGAATTAATTGGTTTAGAAGAACAATATCCTACTATTTTAACACCAGATTCTCCATCTCAACGTATAGGTGGACAGGCAATTGATTTGTTCGAAAAAGTCGTTCACAGTCATCCAATGTTAAGCCTAGGAAATGCGTTTAATGAAGGAGATTTAAGAGATTTCGACCAAAGAATTAGACAGGATTCAGCGGAAGTATCTTATGTTTGTGAACTTAAAATAGATGGCTTAGCCGTTTCACTTCAATATGAAAATGGATTGTTTATCAAAGGTGCAACTCGTGGTGATGGTACAGTTGGGGAAGATATTACGCATAATTTAAAGACGATTAAAGCAATTCCATTAAGACTTTCTGAGCCAATTACAATAGAAGCTCGTGGTGAAGCATTCATGCCAAAAGCTAGCTTCGAAAAGGTTAATGAATCGCGTGAAAAGAATGGAGAAGAATTATTTGCAAATCCAAGAAATGCAGCGGCTGGCTCATTACGCCAACTTGACCCAAAAATTGTTGCAAAGAGAGATTTATCGTTCTTTGTTTATGGATTCCCAACAGCTGAGGAATTTTCAATTCAAAAGCATAGTGAAGCATTAGACTATCTTCACAAACTTGGATTTAAAACAAATACTTTCCGCAAAACATGCCATACAATTGAAGAAGTAATTGAATACGTTGAGGAATGGAAAGAAAAGCGCCCATCATTGCCTTACGAGATTGATGGAATTGTAATAAAAGTGGATGAATACAGTACTCAGAAAAAGTTAGGATCAACAGCTAAAGTACCAAGATGGGCTATTGCATATAAGTTCCCAGCTGAAGAGGTTGTTACAAAATTAGTAGATATCGAATTAAGTGTTGGACGTACAGGTGTGGTAACACCAACTGCAATTTTAGAACCTGTTCGTGTTGCAGGTACAGTAGTGAAACGTGCATCGCTTCATAATGAAGATTTAATTAAAGAAAAAGACATTCGAATTGGGGACTCAGTCGTTATTCGCAAGGCTGGAGATATTATTCCTGAAGTCGTAAATGTATTATTAGATCGTCGTACTGGTGATGAACAACCTTTTGCAATGCCAACTCACTGCCCTTCATGTGATCATGAGTTAATAAGAGTGGCAGGTGAAGTAGCACTACGTTGTGTAAATCCTTTCTGTCCATCTCAAATTCGAGAAGGATTAATTCATTTTGCGTCTCGTGATGCAATGAATATCGATGGTTTAGGTGAAAGAGTAGTATCGCAATTATTCGATGCTAATTTGATTAAGACATTCACAGATCTTTATCTTCTAACGAAAGAACAATTATTATCATTAGAACGATTTGGAGAGAAGTCAGCAGATAAATTAATTTCTGCAATTCAAGCTTCTAAAGAAAATTCACTTGAAAAATTATTGTTTGGTTTAGGTATTCGTCATGTTGGAGCTAAAGCAGCAAAAACATTAGCACAGCATTTCCAAACAATTGATCGATTGGTGGAAGCATCGGTTGAGGAAATAACCGGAATTAATGAAATTGGTTCTAAAATGGCCCAGTCAATTAATGATTATTTTTCACAAGACGAAGTAAAAGAACTTATTTCAACGTTTAAAACTGTTGGAGTAAATACTGAATATAAAGGGATTCAAGTAGAAAATGTAAATATGGATTCTCTTTTTGCTGGTAAAACAGTAGTGTTAACTGGTAAGCTAGAACAGATGACTAGAAGTGAAGCTAAGAAACAATTAGAAGCACTTGGCGCAAAAGTAGCAGGAAGTGTTAGTAAGAGTACTGATTTAGTCATTGCAGGTGAGGCTGCTGGATCGAAATTAGATGCTGCACGTAAATTAAATATCGAGGTTTGGGATGAAGAGAGAATGATTAAAGAGCTTCAACCACAATAATATTTCAATCAACTAGAGGGCGGATTAATGAAGTATTAGTTCGTTCACTTAATAAGTAGAAGGTGTGAGTTAAATGAAAAAACGTATAGGAATGCTCCTATGTTGTTTTTCGCTCATCTTATCTGGCTGTTCATTATCAATAAAGAATGAAGATAAGGTTGTACAAGAGAGCAATAACAAAAAAGGGGAAGATGCAATAATACCCCGTTATTCAATTTCAAATGATTACTACAAGACAATACTTCCATTTAAGCCGAGTAAAACAAGAGGTGCTGTCGTTGCAAATATCGATAATAGACTTGATATTAGTGAATTTGAATTAGGTTTAATGCGAATTGTACAAGAGCAATATTCAACAAAAGATTACTTGTATCAAGAAGGACAATTATTAAGTAAAAAAACAGTAGAATCTTGGCTAAAAAGGAAGTATACTCCTTCACAGTTTAAACAAAAACAAGATGCACTTAAGAGCGCAAATTTAAAACCGAATTCGATTACAAATGATGGATTGAATCCAATTCAAACGGATACAAAAAATCTTAATGAAGATCAAAAGGCTAAACAGGCTCCGATTTTTTTAAATTCTATTTTAGAGCAGGATTATCTAAAAAAGAACGGAAAAGAAGTTAAAGTTGAGGGAGTAGCAATTGGTTTAGCAATGAACTCTGTTTATTATTATCAAGAGGAGCACGGCTACCCAAGAGAGCTTAAAATTCCTCAAGATGAAATGATTAAACAAGGTAAAGCGATAGCACAAGAAATTTTGACGCGAGTGCGAAAAATGGACGAATTTAAAGATATACCAATCACATTTGCTATTTTCCGTCAGCAAAGCCAGTCATCTGTAGTACCTGGAAACTATGTTGCTATGACTTCAGTTTCTGGAAATGACTTCTCGATTAGTAATTGGGATAAAATAAATGAGAAGTACTATTTATTCCCTTCAGCTGCTGCAACTGCAGATTATCGAGATGATGCAATGAAAATGGTTAATTTTAAATCGGATATAGAAAATTATTTTCCGAATTATACAGGCGTTGTAGGCACAGGTTTTTATAAGGATAATGAATTAATACAACTAAAAATTGATATACCTATGCAATTTTATGGTAAGGCAGAAGTCATAGCTTTTACTCAATATGTGGCGGGACTTATGATGGACCATTTCCCTTCATACTTAAAGGTTGAGACGAATATATTCTCATCAAATGGACAGGAAGCACTCATCGTAAAAGATGTAGATGCTAAGGAACCAAGTGTGCATATTTATAACTAAAAGGAAGAGGACTACTCTTCCTTTTTTTTATATAAGGGAAGAATCTGTAAGCGTTTCATATTTGAAGAATATATAGGAATATTGTATTATGTAATTGTGAGTTTTTTATACAGTAGTTATTCTACTAGCAATTGACTGAAAAAACTGATAGAAAAACGGTTACAGTTGTTGCTATTTTCAAACTAAAGGGGGATTTATTCAATGGTTATACCTTACAAACATGAGCCATTTACAAACTTTGGCTTAGAGGAAAATCAAGAACAATACAAACAAGGATTAGCAAAAGTTTCATCTTATTTAGGTGAAAAATATCCACTAATCATTGGTGGAGAGCGTATCTTTACAGAAGAACAGATCGTATCTGTAAATCCTTCAAATCATAAAGAAGTTATTGGTTCTGTATCTAAAGCAAGCCGTGACTTAGCTGAAAAAGCTATGCAAATTGCTGATACAACTTTTAATACATGGAAAAAAGTTAAACCTGAAGTTCGTGCTGACATCTTATTCCGTGCGGCTGCAATTATTCGTCGTCGTAAACACGAATTCTCAGCTCTATTAACTAAAGAAGCTGGTAAACCTTGGAATGAAGCAGATGCCGATACAGCTGAAGCAATTGATTTCTTAGAGTTCTATGCTCGTCAAATGTTACAATTAAAAGACGGAATTCCTGTTGAAAGCCGTCCTGGTGAATATAACCGTTTCAACTACATTCCATTAGGAGTTGGTGTTGTAATCTCTCCTTGGAACTTCCCATTTGCAATCATGGCTGGAACAACTGTAGCTGCTGTAGTAACAGGTAACACTGTTCTATTAAAACCAGCAAGTACAACTCCAGTAGTTGCTTACAAATTCTTAGAAGTATTAGAAGAAGCTGGATTACCTGCAGGAGTAGTAAACTTCGTTCCAGGTAGTGGTGCTGAAGTAGGAGATTACTTAGTTGATCACCCACGCACTCGTTTCATCAGCTTTACTGGTTCTAAAGAAGTAGGTATCCGTATTTATGAGCGCGCTGCAAAAGTAAACCCAGGTCAAATCTGGTTAAAACGTGTTATCGCTGAAATGGGCGGTAAAGACACAATGGTAGTTGATAAAGAAGCTGATTTAGAATTAGCTGCTAAATCAATCGTTGCATCTGCATTCGGATTCTCTGGTCAAAAATGTTCAGCATGTTCTCGTGCAGTAATTCACCAAGATGTGTATGATCAAGTTCTTGCTCGTGCAATTGAATTAACTAACGAATTAACTGTTGGAAACCCAGAAGACCGTTCAACTTACATGGGTCCAGTTAATGACCAAGCTGCTTTCAATAAAGTAATGAGCTACGTACAAATCGGACGTGAAGAAGGCCGTGTAGTAACAGGTGGAGAAGGAGACGATTCTACTGGTTGGTTCATCAAACCAACAATCGTTGCTGACGTTAAAGAAGATGCTCGTTTAATGAAAGAAGAAATCTTTGGACCAGTTGTAGCATTCTGCAAAGCTAATGACTTTGATCACGCTTTAGAAATTGCTAACAACACTGAATACGGTTTAACAGGTGCTGTTATCTCTAACAACCGTGCAAACATCGAAAAAGCACGTGAAGATTTCCACGCTGGTAACTTATACTTCAACCGTGGATGTACTGGTGCAATCGTTGGTTACCAACCATTTGGTGGATTTAACATGTCAGGTACTGACTCAAAAGCAGGCGGACCAGACTACCTAGTTCTTCACATGCAAGGTAAAACAACTTCAGAAATGCTTTAATTAATAGAGTAAAGGTTTGTTTTATTGACATCCTTTATAAGAATAAACCCCACAGAGAAGTTAATTTCTTTGTGGGGTTTCTTTGTATTCATTCCCTATTATCATAAATTAAAAAGAGAGCTTATGAATTTTACACTCTTCTTATACTAACACTTTACTAACTAAGCCTTTCACCATATTATTATGCTATAATTTTAAATAAACGATAGTGAACAGAGAGAAGGGATACCATGCAAATTTTACAGAGAATTATTCAATTAGTAGATTCAATTCCTTTAGGAACTCGTGATGATTGGGACTCTTATTTTTTAGGACAGGCATTTATAACTTCTCTTCGTTCAACTTGTGGAAGTAGAAGGGTTGGAGCAGTTATTGTAAGTGATAATAGAATAATTGCTTCTGGGTATAATGGTTATCCAAAAGGAGCTAAGCATTGTATTGATGGTGGATGCCCACGCTTTGCTGCTCGTCAAGAAGGGTTATTAGATAGTGGTAAATACTCAGATCAATATCCTTGTGACGCTTTCCACGCTGAAGAAAATGCAATTTATCAACTAGTACAATCAGGAATTCAAAAAACGAAAGGTGATAATTGGACAATCTATTGTACAACTGCACCATGTCGAGCTTGTGCAAAAATGATAAATGGAGCGGGGATTACTAGAGTTGTATATAATGTAGGCTATCCGGATGATTATTCAATTGAGTATTTTAAAAAATATGGAATTGAACTAACAAGAATACCTACTGAATAATCGTTAATCCATATTTAAACAAACGTTTGATTTATTTTTATAAGTAGGTTAATCCAAAATTTGATGTACAGACTGTTTGGAAGCGAATGTCTTTCGAGGCACGTGAGCCTGATGAGGAGCGGAGTTACCTTATACGGTAATGAGAACTTCAGTTAGGTGAAGTAACGAAGAAAGCGAGCGTTTGGCGGGCAGTCTGTAATTATTTTACTTGGATTTAAGTGGAATGTTGCCCGACACATGGGAAATTTGGTATTATCAGTATATTGTATGTTGTGCGAATAATATGGAGGTGCATATAAATGTCAAAAATTACAATGGAGCAAGTTAAGCACGTTGCTCATTTAGCGCGTTTAGCTGTGACTGAGGAAGAAGCAGAGAAGTTTTCAAAACAACTTGGAGCAATTTTAGATTTTGCTGAGCAGTTAGGTGAACTTGATACAACAAATGTGAAACCAACTACACATGTCCTAAAAATGCGTAATGTATTACGAAAAGATGAGCCAGGTAAAGGTTTACCAATTGAAGAGGTACTGAAAAATGCACCAGACCATAAAGATGGACAAGTTAAAGTACCGTCAATATTGGATTAAGGGGGGAAAATAGAATGTCATTATTTGAATATACAGTTTCAGAATTACATAGCAAATTAAAATCAAAAGAGATTAAAGTAGAAGAATTAGTAAATGAATCTTATGAGCGAATTTCTGCAGTTGATGGTGAAGTAAAATCATTTTTAACTTTAAATGAAGAGCAAGCGCGTCTACAAGCGAAAGCACTTGATGAAAAGCCTTGGGATGAGTCTCGTGGAATTCTTTCTGGTATGCCTATTGGTGTAAAAGATAATATCGTTACAAAGGGTCTACGTACTACTTGTGCGAGTAAAATTCTTGAGAACTTCAATCCAATTTATGATGCGACAGTTGTAACGAAACTAGCACAAGCTGAAAGCATTACGATCGGAAAATTAAATATGGATGAGTTTGCAATGGGTTCATCTAATGAAAATTCTGCGTTTGGTGGTACTCGTAACCCTTGGAATACTGAATACGTACCAGGCGGAAGTAGCGGTGGATCTGCAGCTTCAGTTGCTGCTGGAGAAGTATTATTCTCTTTAGGTTCTGATACAGGTGGGTCAATTCGTCAACCAGCTTCATTCTGTGGGGTTGTTGGTTTAAAACCTACATATGGCCGTGTATCTCGTTCTGGTTTAGTAGCATTTGCTTCTTCTCTAGATCAAATTGGTCCAATTACTAGAAATGTAGAAGATAATGCACTGTTATTACAAGCAATTTCAGGATTAGATGCAAGTGACTCAACTTCAGCAAATGTAGAAGTTCCTTCATTTGCCAAGGCGTTAACAGGTGATGTAAAAGGTCTTCGAATCGCTGTACCTAAAGAATATTTAGGTGAAGGCGTTGGAGAAGAAGCTCGTGCATCTGTAATGGCTGCTTTAAATTTATTAGAAAGCTTAGGTGCTACTTGGGAAGAGGTTTCATTACCACATTCTAAATATGCATTAGCTACATATTATTTAATTTCTTCTTCTGAAGCATCTGCTAACTTAGCTCGTTTCGATGGTATTCGTTACGGTCATCGCGCAGCTGATGTAGAAAACTTAATTGATCTTTATAAGAAAACTAGAGCTGAAGGCTTTGGAGATGAAGTAAAACGCCGTATCATGTTAGGTACTTATGCATTAAGTTCTGGTTACTATGATGCTTACTATAAAAAAGCTCAACAAGTACGTACATTAATAAAAGAAGATTTCGAGAAAGTATTTGAAAACTATGATGTTATTATTGGACCAACTACACCAACTCCTGCATTTAAAGTAGGAGAAAAAGTAAGTGATCCAATGACAATGTACGCAAATGATATTTTAACGATTCCTATTAACTTAGCGGGTGTACCTGCGATTTCTGTTCCTTGTGGTTTCCATAATGGTCTTCCATTAGGATTACAAATTATCGGTAAACATTTTGATGAGTCTACAATTTACAGAGTTGCCCATGCATACGAGCAAGCAACTGACTTTACAAAACAAAGACCACAACTATAAGGAGGCGCGGGAAAGATGAATTTTGAAACGATAATCGGTTTAGAAGTACACGTAGAATTAAAAACAAAATCAAAAATCTTCTCACCAAGCCCTAATGCGTTTGGTGCAGATCCAAATACAAACACTGGTGTAATTGATTTAGGTTATCCAGGTGTGTTACCAGTATTAAATGAAGAAGCTGTAAACTTTGGTATGAAGGCAGCAATGGCATTAAATTGTGAAATTGCAACTGAAACAAAGTTTGACCGTAAAAATTACTTCTATCCTGACAATCCAAAAGCTTACCAAATCTCTCAATTTGATAAGCCGATTGGTGAAAATGGATGGATTGAAATTGAAGTTGGTGGCAAAAAGAAACGTATCGGTATTACTCGCGTTCATTTAGAAGAGGATGCTGGAAAGTTAAATCATACAGATGAAGGTTATTCATTAGTAGACTTTAACCGTCAAGGAACTCCATTAATTGAAATCGTTTCTGAGCCGGATATGAGAACTCCTGAAGAGGCTTATGCATATTTAGAAAAACTTAAGTCAATTATTCAATTCAGTGGGGTATCAGATGTAAAAATGGAAGAAGGCTCACTTCGTTGTGATGCTAATATTTCATTACGTCCATTTGGACAAGAAGAATTCGGTACAAAAGCAGAATTAAAGAACTTAAACTCTTTTGCTTTCGTTCAAAAAGGATTAGAGCACGAGCAAGTTCGCCAAGAAAAAGTATTATTATCTGGCGGAGTAATCCAACAAGAAACACGTCGTTACGATGAAGCTACAAAGACTACAATCCTAATGCGTGTTAAAGAAGGATCAGATGATTATCGTTACTTCCCAGAACCAGACTTAGTTGAGCTATACATTGATGATGAGTGGAAAGAACGTGTCCGCAAAAGTATTCCGGAGCTTCCAGATGCTCGTCAAAAACGCTATGTAGAGCAATTAGGTTTACCAGCATACGATGCAATGGTATTAACTTTAACAAAAGAAATGTCTGATTTCTTCGATGCCACTGTGAACAATGGTGCAGATGCAAAATTAGCATCTAACTGGTTAATGGGTGAAGTTTCAGCATACTTAAATAAATCACAGAAAGAACTGCATGAAGTTGCTTTAACGCCTGAAAACTTATCTAGTATGCTTAAGTTAATTACAGACGGTACAATTTCTTCTAAGATTGCGAAAAAAGTATTCACTGAGTTAATCGAAAACGGCGGAGACGCAAATGAAATTGTAAAAGCGAAAGGTTTAGTACAATTATCTGACGAGGGCGCTCTTCGTAAAATCGTTATTGAAACTCTTGATGCTAACCCACAATCAATTGAAGACTTTAAAAATGGTAAGGACCGAGCTATTGGTTTCCTTGTTGGTCAAATGATGAAAGCGACTAAAGGCCAAGCAAATCCACCACTATTAAATAAGATCTTAATGGAAGAAATTCAAAAAAGATAAGGTTTTCAATAAAAAAACTACGGGCTATAAGCTCCGTAGTTTTTTTGTACTGTTTAGGGTTAAAATGACTCAATAATATGGTTGGCTTGTTGGTGCATACAAAAGGATATCCATTTTACTGTTGGGTCGTTATATAATCCTGTTATATGTATTAATAAAGAAAAACAACCAGCACCTAGTATATTTCCAATGTAGGTTATAAGCCACAAATTTAACACCTCTAGCCAATTCATTTTTCCTTTAATTGCAGTATAGGCAAAATAAAATATGTTACCTATAAATAAGTCAGCACCACCGTATGCAATTAGAAGAATGGCGACAGAAATTGTTATAGCAGCCATTGGGTAGGCAAAAGGTGTATATGCAGCATGAAAGAAATTACCTGATTTAAATGCTACTATAACTCCGAAGCCTATAAACATACTAGCCATAATTGCTCTTAATAAAAAACGCAAAACACTATCACGGTAAATTTTTAACTTTTTTAGAGCAAAATACTCTACATTCACGAACGGTTTGTTTCCCATCTCATTATCAATCCTTAATTCTACTTTAATGTATTTATCATCAATATGTACTATAATGATTAAGTTGTTCAAAACGTTTGAAAAATATAGCAAAGAAACGAATGTAATATAAATTTAATATAATATAATACAATATTGCTTTTTAATCTGGGTTTGAACATGCTTTAGAAAGGTAAAAATAGATAAGTAAATGGAAAAAGTTTACTACAAAAACTTTTTAGGTTAGGATATAAGTTAGAGAACTTAAATAAATAAGTAGGATGGTTAATGATGAAACGTGCTAGAATTATCTACAACCCTACTTCTGGTCGTGAAATTTTTAAGAAAAAGCTTCCTGATGTGTTGCAATTGTTCGAGCAAGCAGGTTATGAAACCTCTTGTCATGCAACAACCGGTGCAGGTGATGCGACAATCGCAGCAAGAGAAGCATGTGAACGAAAATTTGATTTAGTTGTAGCTTGCGGTGGAGATGGAACACTTAATGAAGTCATTAGTGGTATGGCAGAACAAGAATATCGACCAAAGTTAGGATTAATCCCGGTTGGGACAACAAATGATTTTGCTAGAGCAATTGGTGTGAATGTTTCAATTATGGAAGCGGCTGAAGTCATAACAAATGGGCAAACTGTCCCTCTTGATATTGGAAGAGTTGATGATAAATATTTTGTAAATATTTTAGCTGCCGGTAAAATTACAGAATTAACATATGAAGTACCTAGTAAACTAAAAACAATGTTAGGACAGCTAGCATATTATTTAAAAGGTATTGAAATGTTACCAAGAGTTAAGCCTACACGATTAAAAATTGAGTATGACGGAAAAGTATTTGATGAAGAAGCATTTTTGTTCTTATTATCGAATACAAATTCTGTTGGTGGATTTGAAAAAATTGCACCTGAGGCAAGCATCAATGATGGACAATTTGACTTATTAGTCTTAAAGAAATCAAATATTGCCGAAATCATCAGAGTATGTGCTCAGCTATTAAGTGGCCAGCATGTGCAAAATGAACATGTTCTTTATACTAGAGCAAGCCATTTGAAAATTATGTCTGATGATAAACTACTATTAAATATTGATGGTGAGTATGGTGGAGAAACACCATGTACTGTCGATATGCTTTACAACCACCTAGAAATCTATGTACCATAATAAGTGAAATAGTAGCAAATACTAGTAAAAGTAACCACGGTAGTTAACGTGGTTATTTATTTTGTATAATGAAATGGTTTAATAAAAGGTCGAAAGGTAGGTAAGGGACTTGTCGAAAAGAGTGTTACCTGTAGAAAAGAATCAATTCATAGATGTTGAATTTATCGATTTAACTCATGAGGGACATGGAGTTGCAAAGGTGGATGGATATCCGATATTTGTACCAAATGCACTTCCTGGTGAAAAAGCACAAATTAAGGTGCTAAAAACAAGCAAAGGCTTTGGGTTCGGTAAAATTATTGAATTCCAAAAAGAAAGTGATGTTCGAGTTGAACCAATTTGTTCGATTTACAATCAATGTGGTGGTTGTCAAACTCAACATATGAGCTATGAAGGCCAACTTGAGGCGAAACATAAACAAGTAGTAGAAGTTGTGAAACGAATTGGGAAACTTGACGATGTAGTAATCCATCCAGTGTTAGGAATGGAAAATCCATGGAGTTATCGTAATAAAGCACAAGTTCCAGTAGGGGAACTAGAAGGTGGACTAGTTGTTGGTTTCTATCAAAAGAGAAGCCATGAAATTATTCCAATGAATGAATGCTACATTCAAGGAAAAGAAAATGATGAAATGATACAAGCTGTGAAAGATCTTTGTGAGGAATTAAAAATCGAGCCATACGATGAAGTTGGCCACAAAGGGCTATTGCGTCATATTATGGCACGCTATGGATACTATACAAATGAATCAATGCTAGTTCTTGTTACAAATAAAGTGAACTTTGCTCAAAAAGACGAATTAATAGCTAGAATTGTTGAGAAATATCCAACAATTACAAGCATTATTCAAAACGTAAATAATGAAAAAACAAATGTGATTCTTGGAAATCAAACAATTGTATTATACGGAAGTGAAACAATCAAAGATAAAATTGGTAACATTACTTTCGAAATTTCAGCGCGATCATTTTATCAGGTAAACCCTACACAAACTAAGGTTTTATATGATAAAACACTCGAGTATACAAACTTAAACGGTAGTGAAACAGTTATTGATGCATACTGTGGAATCGGATCAATATCCTTATTTTTAGCTCAAAAGGCTAAAAAGGTTTTTGGTGTAGAAATTGTACCAGAAGCGATTGAAGATGCGAAACGAAATGCAATGATTAACGAGATGACAAATGTTGAATTTGAAGTAGGGAAAGCTGAAGAAGTTATACCTAATTGGTACAAGCAAGGAATTACAGCAGAAATATTAGTTGTAGACCCTCCAAGAAAGGGTTGTGACGAGGCTTTATTAAATACAATCATTGATATGAAGCCCAGCAAAGTAGTTTACGTATCATGTAATCCTGCCACATTAGCAAGAGATTTACGAGTACTTGAAGACGGCGGTTATAAAACAGTAGAAATACAGCCAGTGGATATGTTCCCACATACTAGTCACGTGGAAGCTGTCGCGAAATTAGTACTTAAAGAAGGGAACTGACTCTAGGGCATTGCTTTTTCTTACCACCAGTTATTTGTCTTTTTAGTAAATTAACATAAAATGATGAAGCATAGGGTGTAAAAAAAGCAGGGACTCGTTTTTTATTTTTGGGATAAGGGCTGGACTATTATCCCATAATGAGAGGATTTGAATTTAATATGTTAGATAATTTTTGGCGTGATTTACCACGACCATTTTTTGTACTTGCACCAATGGAGGATGTGACAGATGTTGTTTTTCGTCATGTAGTAAGTAAAGCTGGTCGACCGGATGTATTTTTCACAGAGTTTACAAATTCGGATAGCTATTGTCATCCAGAGGGCATGAAAAGTGTGCGTGGCCGTTTGATTTTTACAGAAGATGAACAGCCAATGGTAGCACATATCTGGGGGGATAATCCCGAATATTTCCGTCAAATGAGTATTGGTATGGCAGAACTAGGATTTAAAGGAATCGATATAAATATGGGTTGCCCTGTACCGAATGTAGCATCAAGAGGGAAGGGTAGTGGCCTTATTCTGCGTCCAGACGTTGCTGCAGAACTTATTCAAGCAGCAAAAGCAGGCGGACTGCCTGTCAGCGTAAAAACGCGACTAGGCTTTAAGGAGGTAAATGAGTGGGAGGAGTGGTTAACGCATATTTTAAAACAGGATATTGCAAACCTTTCTATTCATTTACGAACAAGAGAAGAAATGAGCCAAGTAGATGCGCATTGGGAGCTAATTCCTGAAATCAAGAAATTACGTGACCGAATCGCACCAAATACGCTGTTAACAATCAATGGAGACATTCCTGACCGTCAAGTTGGGCTGCAGCTTGCCGAAAAATATGGTATTGATGGGGTAATGATTGGACGAGGCATTTTTAAAAATCCTTTTGCTTTTGAAAAAGAGCCAAAAGAGCATAGCAGTGAAGAACACCTTGATCTTTTAAGACTGCAGCTTGATCTTCAAGATCAATATGCGGATGTATTGCCACGATCAATCACAGGGCTACATCGCTTTTTCAAAATTTATGTAAAAGGATTCCGTGGGGCTGGTGAATTAAGAAATCAATTAATGAACACGAAATCAACAGATGAAGTGCGTGCATTACTTGATAATTTTGGAAAAGAATAGAATGTAATAAGCCCAAGAGCGCTTTTGTGTTGCCTCAAATACTTTACACATGTTGAGACCGAATCGCAACTAGTTTTAAAAACGAAATAATGGAAAGAAGGCAACGTTCCTATATTGGTAAGTGGCCTCTGCAATTTATCCACACACTTTAGAACAGGAATTTGAAAAAAAAGGGAGATACTTTTAATGGTATCTCCCTTTATTTCATTGAAATATTTATATCGTTACTTAAGCGTAATTGATCGCTTTACAGAATTACTCTTGTTACCTGCATGATCGATTGCATATAGTACATATTCATTTTTCCCTTTTGATGGCTTCGGAAGTATTGCGACAAATGTTCCATTACTTGAAACTTTAACCTTCGCCACTTCTTTTGTGCCTTTTTTTACAATAATCGTAGCTCCTGCTTCTGCTGTACCTTTAATTTCAAATTTTCCTTTAGCAAAAAAGCTTGTAATTTTAGGTGCATTCGGAGCTGTTCGGTCTAATACAGTTGTAGTCGCTGCTTTACTTTGATTTCCTGCTGCATCAATGGCGAATGCAGTTAAGGCTGTGCCTGCTTTTTGTCTGCTAATTTTAAGACTAAATGCGCCTTTAGAGTTCGCTTTTCCAGATACGATTATTTTGTTTTTGTATTTTACAATAACTTTCGAATTCGCTTCCGCTGTTCCTACAATCACAGTATCATTATCATCTACTGCTTTGATTTTAGGTGCATTCGGAGCTGTTCGGTCTAATACAGTAGTAGTCGAAGTTTTACCTTGATTACCTGCTGCATCGGTAGCGAACACAGATAGGACTATACCCGCAGTTTGTCGGCTAATCTTGATACTAAATGCGCCTTTTGAGTCTGCTTTTCCAGTTGCGATGACCTTGTCTTTAATTTTCACAGTAATGTTAGAATTCGCTTCCGCTGTTCCTACAATCACAGTATCATTATCATCAACAGCCTTGATTTTTGGTGCACTTGGAGATGTTTGATCTAATCCAACGTTCTTAGTCAAAGTTGATACATTACCTGCTTTATCAGTAGCGATTGCTTCAATCGAATTTTCACCTTTTACTAATAAGATTGGTAATGTGAAAGATCCAGCATTATCAACTTTTGCTTTCGTACCGTTAATCATAACTGAATCAAAGTTTTCATCAGTGGCAGTTCCTTTCACAATAACAACGTCTTTATTTGTTTTATATCCATTTGTTGGCGCTGTAATCGTGAGTTGAGGTTTGGTCTCATCCAGGATTACCTTAACAGGATTCGAAGGTTCCGTCATTCCCGTTTCAGTTGAAGCCGTTGCTGTAATCACATTATTTCCTTTAGACATTAAAACATCTGCTTTAAACTTACCATCTTCATTAGATGTAGTTGTTCCTATATCGCTGCCATCTCTAAAAATGTGTACTTTTGTTAGCGGAGTCGTTTCCCCTGCAACAGATACAGTTTTTTCATTTGTATATTTTCCGTCAACTGGCTGTGTGATTAATGGCTGTGCAACCTCATAGCTGACATGAGCTCTAATCATGTAATTTCCTTCTGTAGTTGGCGTTTGAGACCATATTCCTTCTTTACACTCCCAGCTTCGGTAAGCTTTGTCTCCATTATCGTCTCTTCCTATACCTGGGACAGAAGGGTATCTATTTTCCTGTACGTAGACAATATAGAAATCACTGTCAACAACAATACCTTCAGATGATAAATCTACTGACATATATTGCCCGTTTCGGACTGCTGTTGCATTGATTGGTCCAGCTAGCTTTTTGCCAGGTGCACCAAAATTACCGTTTGCATCATAAACTTCAACCTTGAATTCCGTTCCACCTGGAGTCGGCCAGCTAGCATGGAAGGCGAATAAACCTTCAGTTACTAAAGCACGTTTTTTCCCTTTAGGGAGTGACATTTTAACTGCAAATTTATTCCCACTATTCGTTAATGCTGTACCAGCTTCCAATGATCCATCATCATAACCAATTTCGCCTTGTTGTCCAACGAATGGTTTTAATTGAGAATTTTGTTCTGTCGTTTTTCCACCTGAAATAGTGATCGTCATGTCTTGATTGTAAAAGTTGTTAGGTGCTGAAACATGCATTGTGTAAGTGCCTTCATAAGCAGTAATCGTAAATTGTCCATTTTCATCAGTTAATACTGGTTTGATTACTGCATCTTCCATCAACATTAACCTTGCATTTTGAATTGGTTTACCAGTAACTTTGTTAACTACCTTACCGGTAACCGTACCCTTTGGAATTGGCTTTAAAGTAAAATCTTCTTTCGTTACATTTTTATCTGCAATATTAACTGTATGGCTAGCTGACTGGAATCCATACGCCTCAGCTTTTAAGGTGAATGTTCCAGTTTCTTGGCTTAACAAGTAACTACCATCAGCAGGATTCGTATTGACAGAGCGTCCTGTTTCAAGAACGCTTACTCGTGCTTGAAGAGGTAATGCGGATGATCCAGATACATTGGCTTGTTCAGTTGATAATGTCTGATTTCCAGTTTGTGTATCGTTCGAATCAACCAACTTTTTCTGAATAGTATTTGAAACATTTAAAGCTGTATTTGTGATCGAAATATCATCTAAATGCCATCCAAAGGCTTGATAAGAATCGTTAGACTTTACATTAAAGATTACATAGATTTTTTTACCAGCATATTTAGATAGATCAATTTTTCCGTCCTGCCATCCATTAGCAGTATTTTCATACTGTGCAACTTGTTCCCAATTTGTTTTATCTGTCGACACGTAAATGTAGCCAAAATCGGTTTTATATTCAAACCCATACCAATGCTTGAAGTTTAAAAATGTTTGACCTTCTGGAACATTAATTGGCGGCATTGCCAATGACATGTCTGCGTTTGGAGCATACGCACCTGACAAGCTTGTTCCATACATTTTATTTTTTAGCACATCTGCACCTGGCTTAATTGGTCCGCTTTTTGCAAAAACTCCCTGTTCCCAACTGTTATTTTTTCCGTAGCTGTACCAGCCTATTGGAATCGATTCGAAATCTTGTTTATATCCTACTGAAGCTCCTGAAACGATTTTTGTTGAATAGCTGTCACTAGTCGTTTCATTTCCTCCGAAATCTACTATTTTCCATCTATAAGAGATTTCAGGTTGTGCAATCTTTTCACCAGGAATATTTGCACGATAAGTCCCATCAAGGTAATTACCAGAAGTGCGTGTTGTAGGTATAGATTGCCATTCTTGATCTTCACCAATACGATATTGTAGCTCTACTTTTTTGACGCTGACATTATCTTTAGCATTGATTTCAAGTGGTAAAGCTAAACCTTCATATGCTTCTGAAGGGACAGTATGCTGGAATGTTGGAGGCTTATTATCTTCTCCATCTCCAAGGACTTGACCTGATACTGCTCCAAAATTATTTGTAATAGAGGAAACAGCTTTAAATACGTTCAATAGACCATAACCATACCCGCTATTTGGCACTTCAGTATACTTGCTATCTGTAAGCGGCTTTGCAGTTTTCATCAAAATTTGTTCAATGTCATCTACAGTTAAAGAAGCGTTTGCCTGTAGAAGTAATGCGGCAGCGCCAGCTACGGCCGGTGCAGCCATTGAGGTTCCGCTCATTGCTCCGTATGTACTCCCTGGTACGGTAGAAAGAACATTAACACCTGGTGCAGAAATATTTGGCTTAATCTCATCATATGGAGCTGGGCCTCTTGACGAAAAGTCAGCTAATTTTTCATCAATATCTAACGCTCCAACTGTAAATGATTCAGGGTAGTTTCCAGGTGCAGCTGCAGTTCCAGTACCCGGTCCGGAATTTCCTGCAGAGAACACCGGTAGAATACCGGCTTCACGCCAATTTTGAACCATTAATCTGTACCACTCATTTAATCCAGGCCCGCCGCCCCATGAATTATTAACGATATCTGGAGCTTTTTCAGGATGTGGATTTCCTTCTTTATCTTTTGGAGCAAGAATCCATTCTCCAGCTTGAAGTAAATCGGCATCTGTTGCTCCTAAAGTCGAAAATGCTTTAACTGCAATCCACTTTGCACCTGGAGCAACTCCAACCTTTTTGTCATTGGTAGAACCAACCATAGTACCCATTGTATGTGTACCATGGGCTCCTGCGTCGTAAGGGTCTTCTGCTCCGCCTGTAGCATCAAACCAGTTAAACTCATTATTCGGCTGATCCGGATGTGCAGGGTCATACCCACGATACTTTTCCTTTAACGCAGGGTGATCCCATTGAACACCTGTATCGATATTGGCTACAACAACACCAGTACCGTCAATTCCCCTATCCCAAGTTTGGGGTGCTCCGATTTTTTCAATATTCCACTCAATATTAGTAGCATCTTCTGTGTTATTAATTTTTGCAGATGTCTTTGTAGTTTCCTGTACGGGTTCAATTTGATGTCTGATCTCATTCGGAAGAATCTTCTCTACTTCTCCAAATTCAGCAAGCTCATTCATTACCTCTTCCGTTCCCGTAACAGCCATAGCGTTTACGATATAGAAAGATTCATAATCTTTAACACTTCCATCTTTCTTCTTTTTTCCTAAAAATTCTTGTATATTATGTTGAGTTTCTGAAGCTTTTGATTTTAATGAAGATACGACTGTTGAGCGGACTGCTAGCTCACTCCTTGCTTCAGAAAGCTTTTGATCTTCAGCTTTTTCAGCAGCAATAGCTGCAATAGTAGGCGTATTAACCTGATCTCTAAACTTAACTAGAAACGTTACATATTTTTGATCGTCAAATTGATTAAGAAGCCTCTCACTAACCTTGTCTGTTCCTACATCATTGGAACTGTACACACTCAAATTTGATTGTGCGTAAGAAACAGCTGAAAAATTGGATGGTACAAATAGCGTCATACTAAGTGATGCAATAGCCAACCTAGAGCTAAAACTTTTCTTTCTCCTCATCCTACTCAATCTCCTTATTATGTTTAGATTTGTCTGGACTTCAAGCACTCTCCAATTAAAAAATGGAGTTGCTAAAAAGCCAAAATGGCGTTATTCTTTCCTCCTTTCTTGCATTAAAAAGTAAAATACAATTTTAATAATAGGTGCAGTTTATGTGTTTTTAATGTTTTGAAAATTATGTCAATTTTAATTTTTCTTATATTTTTTTAATGCGAGGTGCTGTTATTCTGATTTAGAAATCAACTTTTCGATTGGGGTCTTTTATAAATCTAGAAGATTTCACTAGTCTTGAAGTATGTTTAAAGCCTTTAGTAGAAAGAAGGTATCATGAATATATGCGGATTAATTTTTAAGGAGTTCAACAGAGAAGACAATCTTGAAGTAACGAATTGAAGAACGCAATTTTAATAAGTGGTTTTTTTCCGTTATATAAAGAAAATATCATCCTAGAAAAATAGGGAAGTATACTTTACAATGAATG
Organism: Gottfriedia acidiceleris; assembly: GCF_004138285.1. GTDB lineage: Bacteria > Bacillota > Bacilli > Bacillales > Bacillaceae_G > Gottfriedia > Gottfriedia acidiceleris_A. The sequence goes on from NZ_SCFN01000008.1 coordinate 41,143, forward strand.
CAACTATACGTTAACAACATGATGAAATTAATAAAGAACGGTTGAGAAATGAACTGAAACGTCGAATGTATTCGTAGATTGCCTAAAATATCAAGAGTGTTGGACGCAACATATTAAATGAATGAAAGGATGAATAAACAGCTAATGACTAATAGATTGATAATTGGAATGGACGGCGGAGGAACGAAAACGAGAGTTGTGGTCAAAGAACGACTAGATGGAGAAACGTTATTTGATCAAAATTTTGGAATGTCAAATTATAACAACATCGGTGTAGAAGGGCTTAGACCAGTATTTAGTGAAATATATGAATCGCTTATTTCTAAATTTGGAGAGCGCTTACAAAATGCGATTCTTGTACTAGGCTCTGCTGGAGTAGATCGACCGAAAGATATTGATATTTATTTGAATGCATTAAAAGAAAGTGGTTTTACTTGCCAGTTAGAAGTAGTGAATGATGCAGAAATTGCTCTTGTTGGTGGGAACGGAGATCGAAAAGATGCTTTAATGATTGCTGGAACAGGTTCCATTGTTATGGGGGTAGACTCAAAAGGAAATACAATACGCTCAGGCGGATGGGGTGGATTAATAAGTGATGAGGGTGGCGGCTTCAAAATCGGTTTACATGCAATCGCGGCTGTTATGAATGAGTATGACAAAGTTATTGCTCCTACATCATTTACCGAAAAATTACTCGCTCACTTTAAGTTGAATTCTCCGGAAGATTTTATGGACTTATTATACATGGACGATACAATTCCGGTAGATAAGGTAGCTTCATGCACGCCAATCGTTCTAGAAGCATGGGTAAAAGGAGACGAAGTTGCTCGTACAATTGTTGAAGGGGAACTAGATAAGTTGGTTCGTTTAGTCATTGGAATCAGCCGACAAATGGGCTCAATTAATTTCCGCCTTTCTGTGGCAGGAAGTTTGCTGACGAAATCGGCTGAGTATTTTGATACGCTAAAAGAGAAGTTAAGAGTGGTTTTACCACAAGTTGAACTTTCTGCACCTCTTTATGATCCAGTTTTTGGTGCCATCATTATTGGCGAAAAATACAAGTAATCTAAAATAAATATAGTAAGGAATGGCGATCTAATATGCGTGAAATAGGAATTAGTGTGTATCCCAACTTTTATCCTTTGAATCAAATTAAAGATTATTTAGAAAAGGCTAATTCATTAGGTTTTAAAAAGGTATTTGTTTCACTGATTTTAAATAATCATGGTTTTGAAGGTGCACTAAATGTAAATGCGGACACTTGGAATGAATTATTCAGTTATTGTAAAGAACTTAATATGAATGTGTCAGCTGATATGAATGATGAAGTTTTCAACGAGTTGGATTGTACATTGACCGACCTTACAGCATTACAAAATATGGGCATCACAAGACTCCGCATCGATGGAGGGTTTACGAGTGAAGAAGTAGCAGTTCTTTCAAAAAATAAGCAGGGAATTCAAATAGAAGTAAACGCTTCGATGTCTTCTTCTAATAATCAAGATGGAAACGCTTTACGCGAATGTCGTGAGTTTTTAGAAACAATAGAAAGAGAAGGAAATATTGGACAACTAACAGCTTGTCATAATTTTTTTCCCCTACCAGATACAGCATTGTCTTTAGAAGACATACGCTCAATTAACAATATGTTTGCTTTATTTGGTGTGCCAGTTGGAGGGTTTGTTGCATCGCAACTTTCGCCTAAAGATTTACACCACTTAGGTCATGGGGTTTGTACAATTGAAAAACACCGCTTCTTGCCTAGCCATATTGCCATGTTAGAGTTATTTGCTAATGGTTTTAATGATGTGTTAATTGGTGACTCATTTGCAGATTTTTCAGAGCTCAAAGAAATGGCAAGATGTTACAAACAAGATTATATAGAAATTCCAGTTGTTTTTAATCAGTTTGTTCCCGAGCAGACAAAGATGAAAATTCAAGAACAAGCTCTTATTTCAAGAGTAGATCAACCAGCGAATCTAATTCGTGCAACTGATACAAGAGGAATGGAAGTACCTCATTGCTATTGTGCACCAAGAGGAAAATATACAGTTTCTATTTTAAATAATCGAAGTGCACAATATGAGGGAGAGGTACAAATCTCATTAAAAGATTTAGGACAATCCGTTGAACATAATGTCATTGGATTTGTTCATCCTTTTGCATACGATTTAATGCCTTATCTATTAGCAGGCAAAAATAAATTTCGATTAGTTGAATATAAGTAAAAAATTTTTATAGTCGAGGTATTGGAATGGTAAAAAATGCAGTTATTCTTGCGGCAGGCAAAGGGAGTAAAATGAATCCTTTCAACGCAGTTCGCTCCAAAACAGCAATAAAAATCGCTGGTAAACCATTAATCCGTTATAATATTGAATCCATTGTAGCAATGGGAATAGAAGAGATTGTTGTTGTCGTTAATGAGGAACATCAAAGAGAAATTGAGAATCTTCTATACGACATAGATAATGTTAAATTTGTAGTTGATCAATCAAATTTAGGAAGTGCAGAAAGTTTAGTAAAGGGAGTTGAGAAACTTTCAGCTACTAAGGAGTTTCTTGTACTTTACGGTGATACGATCGTCGAACAAAAGGATCTCGAGCAATTAGCTAATTCCAACAAACCTACTGTTTTGTTGAAAAAATTAGAAGAGTCATCAAGAAATTGGATCGGTGCGAGTTTAAGGGATGGATTTGTTCAGTCAATCGGTGCTCACTACCGTGGTGACAGTATTACCCATCAATTCGCAGGATTTCTTTTTGAAGAGTCATTACTGGATGAAGTGAGGAGAACGCCCGATTATTTTCCGAATGTAAAAGTAGGAGTGGGTGTTCCGAAAGAACGATATATCGAAGCTGCACTTCTAAAATCACTTGAGAAAACAAAATTACAAGCGATTGAGTGTAATGGTCATTTCTTTGATATAGACAAGCCTTGGCATATGTTAGAAGCGAATGAATATATGGTGAATCATTATTGTAATGCAATAAAAGAGAACGAACTAGCAGAAGGTTCGACGATTTCTGAAAATGCAACCATTCATGGTCATGTAAAGCTTGGTAAGAATTCCTCAATTGGTGATCGAGTTGTCATTCACGGTAACCTAATTGTAGGTGATAATACAATTATAGATAATGGTGCGATTTTCAATGGCAATGCAGTTATTGGGGATCATACAGCCATTCGTAATTATTGTATGATTTATGATGGAGTTTCAATTGGATCGAATTGTATATTCGACCATTGTGCAGAGTTCCTTGGCGGAATGGTAATGGATAAGGTATATCTTTACCACTATGGCGAGTTTTATGGCGCAATAGGCAGTCATACGGATATCGGTGCTGCAACAGTTTGTGGAACATTACGCTTTGATGACGGTGAAACTGAGCACGTTGTAAATGGACGGAAAGAAATACCTTTACATTTTTCAAATGCAGCTTATCTTGGTGATTATTGTAGAACTGGTGTGAATACGATTATTATGCCTGGATGTAAAATAGGTGCTTATAGTGTGTTAGGAGCAGGTGCGATTATCGATAAAGATATTGAACAAAATAGTCTTGTTTTCGTAAAACAAGATATAGTTATTAAAAAATGGAGTGAAAAGAAGTACGGTTGGTAATTTATTAAATCAATAAAAGAAGGTATTCATTTATGGAGAATTATTTTAAGTATGTGATGGCAAATCTCGAAAAACTATATACGACACAGAATCAAAAAATGGACGAAGCGGCAACTTGTATTTTTGAAGCCATTCAAAATGGTGGTCGTTTCCTTGTTACTGGTTCAGGTCATTCACATATGTTTGCAGAAGAATTTTATGTAAGAGCAGGTGGGTTTGCTGGGGTCTCTCCAATTTTGCCGAATGAGTTTTTTTTACATGATCATCCATTAAAAAGTACTGTGATTGAAAGGATAGAAGCTTATGCAAAGGTGATATTTGATTTATACAAAATAAGCTCAAAGGATATTCTTGTGATTGCTTCCAATTCGGGAAGAAATGGAATGACTGTTGAACTTGCAAAAATGACACAGGAATGCGGCGCAAAGGTTATTGCTTTTACAAATCCAAATCATCCTGAAGGCTCAAAATCAAGACATAGTAGTGGGAAATATCTTTGTGATTTTAGTGATGTAGTAATAGATAATTGCACTGGACCTGGAGATGCTTACTTTTATGTAGAAGAAGCAAATACAGGTATGGGGGCAACTTCTACAATGGCTGGAGCCTTTGTTGCTCAAACAATATCCATATTATTAGCAAAAAAATATCATCAAGCTGGTTTAAAACCACCTGTGTTTAAAAGCTCTAATGTAGATGGTGGAGATGAATGGAATAAAGAGTTGTTTGCTAAGTACTATGGTGTTTAATCATTAATCGATTAGCTATTAAAAATAACTAGAAAGACTTATCTTACTTATTGACTCGCTTTTGCGTTCCTAGTTTATGGGAGCGCTTTTCCTGTTTGAGGATTAAGGTGTTAACCTCGTCTTACAGAATTTCTAATACGTTGTTAAGAAATGCTTAAAACAACAAAAAGCTAAAATCCTTGATCTTAGTGCTTTTATGCTAAGAAAAGGATTTTTTTTGTATACAAAAGAAATAGAATCTGTTTGTGTTAGTAAAATGTACCTGTATTTTATGGTAGGACATAGGTCGTATTATAGCAGTAGAAGGTAGTGTGACATATGAACTAGACTTATTTGTTTTAAATTGCGAACTATTTTGGAAAAATTCAAACTGTTAAATAGATTTGTTGGAAAGTAAACTTAAAATACTAGATTAGGCATCTAGGGTGGTGAGGTAATGTATGCGAAGAGATTTAATTTTGCAATATTTGTATCAAAAAGGAAAATCACTAACTTCACAAGAACTTGAATCAGAATTCGCCATTTCGAATCGTACTTTACGAAATGAATTAAAAGAATTAAACACGATTGGAGAAAAGTCCGGATTTGTGATTCAGAAAAAACGTGGTGAAGGCTATTTACTTCATGTTGAAAACCAAGAGTTGGTTCAAACGTATTTGAAAGAAATAGACGGAGCATTATCTCCAGATTTACCTCGAGTTCGAGTGAATAATATTATTATGCTTTTGCTTCAAACGACAGAATTTCAAACGATCGATATGTTTGCTGATAGTCTAATGATTAGCAGATCGACAGTTTTTACAGACATGATAGAAGTTGAAAAGCAAGTTAGGATTTTTGATCTAAAAGTAGAAACAAAATCACGTTACGGAGTTCGGTTACTAGGTGACGAAACAAATTTTAGAAGGGCGTTTTCCTACTTTTTAAGTCAAAAAGAAACAGGATTGTTAAAAAAGTCAATTTATCAAACTTTCGAGAAAGCGTTTCCGTTTGCGGAAATTCGAGCTGTTTTGAGTGAAGAAGTACAGAATAATCAACTGAAATTAAGTTATTTTGCACTTGAGAATATTTTAGTGCATATCCAAGTACTCTCGTTTCGAGTAACTCAACACAACTTTATCTTGCCTAATCAAGAAAAAAAGTTAGATGTTTCTCTAATCAAACCGTCGTTTATGAATATAGCAAAGAGAATTTGTGAAATTCTTTCTGAACTATATCATGTCGTATTACCAGAGAGTGAAATAATCTATTTAGCTGCTCATATAAGTGGTAAATCGAGTGTAGACGATATTGAGGAACATGAAAAAAATGACTTAAAACAAAAACTAAAGAATTGTTTAGAAAGATTAGATCAAACATTCTTAACTCAGTTTTCAGGTGATCAGCAACTTTTAAATACGATGATCATGCATATGTATCCATTGTTAAGAAGATTATATTTCAATTTAAAGCTTACGAATCCATTGATAGATGATGTATACAGTAGGTATTCGGATGTATTTATGATTGCTTTAAATTTTTCTGAAATGATAAAGGAAATATGGGGATTCGAACTTTCTAGTGACGAAATGGGTTACATTACAATGCATTTAGCTGCTCATGTTGAAAGGGAGAAGCAAAAACAATTAAGTTCCTACAAAAAAATTCTACTATCTTACGGATTAGGAGCAGGATCAGCCGATTTAATGAAAATGAAACTTGAAACACTTTTTCAAGGGGCAGTAATTGACGTCGTTGTGTATAGTGAGCTTCAATTAGTAAATTTAGAATATTACGATTTATTAGTTTCATCGACTTCGATTCCCTTTGACAATATTTCGATTCCGTATATTCAAGTAGCACCAATACTAACTGAAACGGATGTCCAAAGAATTCGTCGTACGCTTACTAGATACCCAGCTAACAAAGTTAAAGAAGATGTACCTACACTTTTATCTTTATTTCATACAGATTTGTTTTATATAGAAGAAAGCAAAGAGTCGTTTGACTACAAAGCCTTTATTAAAGAAAAGGCGAAAAGTGTTGTTGAACTAGGATTTGCAGCACCTAACTATCCTACTTTAGTTGTCGACCGTGAAGAAAAAATATCGACGATACTGCAAAATGGAATAGCTGCGCCACATGCATTAAAAATGGTTGCTATCCAAGATTCAATCAGTGTGGTGATCTTTAAAAATCCGCCAACAATCGATGGAAAAGTTGTACAAATCCTATTTTTAATTAATCTTCGTGCCGGAGACTTGTTTTTACACAAAGAATTAAGTCGATTATTTTTACACTTAATGGATCACCCCGAGACGAAGCAGAAAGTATTAAAATCAAATAATTTCAACGATTTTCAATATGAAATTTCAAAAATCTTGTTTCAGTATGGTTCGTAATCGTAAACGTTCATCTAGTTAAAAATTAGTTTCAAACTGAAAGAGTTTAGCTGGGTGAACGATACGATTACGAATTAATATACTCTGTATTATTAGTTCACTCCATTTTCATACGTATGTAAGCGATTACTTTTTTAGCGGAATAAACAGTTGAATAAATACATTCAAGATACTGCTGATTAAAATATTTGCTTAAATAGGTATCCCGCTAAAATGGAGATGGCAGAAGAAAAAAGCAATTTTAAGTTAAAAACATTAAAAATATATATTTTGGAGGAAGTTAAATGAAAAGAAATAAATGGTTTTTGGGTAGAGCTTTACCGGCTTCAGTATTAGCAGCTTCAATGTTTGCAGGTACTTTTAACAGTGTAGTAGTTAATGCTGCTCCTACCATTTCAACTCAATCTACTGTATCTCCTATTTCAACTGGTACTAAGATTTATATGACAACTACACAAATCACTCATGCAAAACCTGCTGATTTAGATACAACAAAGCCAGTAAAATGGACAACTTCTGATCCATATGTTGCATATGTTGATACGATTGGTAACGCAAAAGGTGATTATAGCGGAAAGATTTTAGGGGTATCTGGTGGTACTGCAAGAATCACTGGTACTGGAGTAGATATGAGTGGTAATGCAAAAACTGTGAATATTACGGTTACCGTAAGTGAGACACAGTCATCTACAAATCTTGAAAAGCTTGTTTATTATTACAATGCTGGAGATTCAAATATTCCGGTTGAACTAAAAGACTCAAAATGGGAAACAACAAATATTCCTACTGCACCATCAGGAGTTAAATTCCCATCTAAGAGCTATGTTGGCTATGTAAATGGAGAAAGTGGCGTAAAATGGTTAGTTTCAAAAGATACTTTAATCAAGTCAAACGATAAAATTATTCTTGGTGATGAAAGAGCTCATGGAGTAATTACTGGTATCGTATCTGATGCAATTACACTTTACGATCCAAACTTAGCACCAGCAGATCAAATTCAGTATCTACAAGGTGGAAGATATATTCCTCAAACTGGTGAATCTTCAGGTTCTGGTACTAATAATTCTGGTGCGGCTGCAACTTTTAACGCAAAAGAAGTGATTACAAACATTATGCCTGATGGTAATAATGGACTTTGGGTTCTAGGTGAAAAAGGTAATGCAACGCATATCGTTAGAAAACAAATGTCACTAATGGGTAAATCTTTACTACAAACAGAGGTTTCTAGAAACTATACAGATAGATTTGGGTTCCAATCAGGTAGTATGTCTTTCTCTTCTACAGCGGACATGGTTAAAGCTCTTATGACAGCTGATAAAGACGCTGCTAGAGCAACAGGTGATACAGACAATGATGGTCTTTGGACGACAATGTATGCTTCTGGTGAAATCTGGAGATACAACTACATGAAGGAAAACTTCGGAGCATCTGATGAAAGAACAAAAGATGCAAAAGCATCTGCTATTCGTGCAGTTGAATCAATTGTAACTCTTGGTTATATATCTGGTACGCAATTAAAAGTTACATCTAAAAACAATGTAAACGACTATGTGTATGTTGTTAACTCTTACGGTGGAAACGTATCAACGATCGATGAAGCAAAAGCGTGGCTTGCAGAGAACGAAGGAAAGCCAGTTTACGTTGATGAAAATGGTAAGTATACATTAGATCACACAAAAAAACCTGCTTCATCTGGATTCTTTGCTAGATCGTACAAGGTTAATACAAGTAATAACGGTGCTACAGTTCCAGAAGCTGAAACTTGGGATAATGCATGGATTAAAAAGAAGGCAGGACAAGCTGAAGATATAAATGGAGATACAGTTTACTATAACGTGCCAGGATCTTTCAAAAATGGAACGAATAATGCTCTTAAAGCTTATGACACAGTTGCAGTACCTCCACGTTTAACAGAAATATTTGCAAACCAAAACGAAGGTATGGATGCTGATACAAAAGCTTTAGACTCAAATAAAGTTGTTTACAAAGCAACAACATCTACAGATGAATTAGTAGGTCATTATTTTACACTTGATCTAGCATATAAAGCGTTCAAAGATGAGGATCCAGAACTAGCAGCGTTAATTAAAAATAATATGATTAACCACACAAATGCATTAATGCTAAACAACTATTTCCAACTGACTGTTAACGGCGAGAACCCAACTGAATCTCGTTTTAATGAGGGAACGATTCGTGGAAATGGATTAAACGTTCCAAATGCTCCAACTAGATGGGCAAATTTAAACCCTGAATACCTTGATGGTAATAAGGATGCATGGGGAAGAGACGCAGACTATGAAGATGGTCCTTTAAATGCACAATTACTGTTACAAGCACTTGTAGTTGCAAGAGATTTAGGTGGATATAGTGACACTGAAAAAGAAATACTAAAAGCTCAAAAAATTAATATTGCTGAACCACTTGACTATGCAAACGAGTACAAAGTAATGAACGGTGAAAAAGCGTCAACAAAGGCTAATGAACACAATGATTTTGAAGTAAGATATCCAAAAACACACAATTCAAAATCGATGCTTGATATGACATTACAATATCTTGCAAGATACTTTGGTATTGCTGCTCATAATGGTGATGATATCGGTGTAAACGGTGTAACTCATGAATCATATATGAACTACTCGGATGAAGAAGAAGAAGCTTTAGCATACTACACATTATCTCATCATGCTGATAAGTTTAACGGTGACGAAATCTTAGAAGGTATGAATCAATGGTGGACAAACGAAAAGAGAGAGAAAAATCCATTCATGACAACTTTCTATGCAGCTTCACTTGGTGCATTGAAAGCAAAAGGAATTGATATCGGAAATGCACAAGTTGATCTTGCAGGTTCAGAATGGCAAATGTCACGTATCCCTAACAATTTCATGAACTGGGATGTTCTTTCTGCAAACAGAAATGACGTAACACATGTAGCACCAAATCTTATGGTTGACCAATTAATTCCACGTGATGAAGTTATGATGTCTAAATACAATACAAACATTTTCGGAACGATGGATCGAAGAACAATTGACTCTGGTAACAGCAGAACAATGGAATCATCAACTGTAATCTCAATGCCTTACTGGATCACTCAAAACCCTGAAGATGCTGCTAATGTAGAAGAGTTAGGATCAAAAGTTACTGCACCAGTAAACAATGGTACAGAAAGCTTAGGTTATCCAACTAACATTGCAAAGATGAATCCTCATGCGAAATATAATGAAGATACACATACATTTACGATTAATGTGGGTGACTCGGTTAAGCTTGATGCAAAAACAACGGGCTATGTTAGAAATGTGTCTTGGGCAACGAATGCTTGGGATCAAGCAGGATACAGCAATGGATTACCTTCACAAATCAATGCTGAATCAAATGTTTCTCAAGTGATCGACCTAAGAAATCTAGCAACTTATGGTGATGAAGGTAACGTAAAGCCAACCGACTTAAGTGTAAATGGCGAGTACTATGGTTCATACGCAACTGCTTTAAAACCAGGAACTTGTACAGTTTCGGCATATGTGATCGATGGATTCTTTAGAACACCGAAAAAAATAACTTACACTATCAAAGTTGTTGATCCGAAGAAATCAGCTGAAACAATTGCTCCTACTGAGCTTGACAAGAACTCATTTGCATATCCAACTTGGTTAAAAGATGCAATGGCTGAAAAAGGATTAAATACAGATGGAAACAAATATGTAGAAGTTAGTTACGAATCATCTTCACCAGACGATGTTGTTGTTGATGAAGATGGAAAAGTAACGTACAACACTGATAAACCAGCTAACATCACTGCGACGGTTGTATACTCTGCAATGACATTGAACGGAGATCCACAATTTGCAAATGATAGTCACGTGATGACGTTTGTACGCACAGTATCTAAAGATGCAAAACAAAAAGTATCATTTGATTCAAAAGGTGGATCGGTAATAGATTCAAAGACTGCAAGTTACAATGAGGAAATTACATCTCCAACACCAACAAAAACGGGTTATACATTCCTTGGTTGGTATAAAGATGAAGCAGGTACTCAAGTGTGGAACTTTGCAACTGATAAAGTAACAGAATCTACAACACTTTACGCTAAATGGGGTACTAACAAACACACAGTTACATTTAACAGTAAAGGTGGATCTAAAGTAGCTACTATAACAGGAAACTATGATTCTGTCATTGCGAAACCAGCTAACCCAACGAAAAAAGGATTTGTCTTTGTTGGATGGTACAAAGATGCAGCGCTTAAAACAGCGTGGAACTTTACTACTGATAAAGTAACAGCTAATACAACACTTTACGCAAAATGGGATGTTGCTAAACCAACAGGGTTAAAAGTAACAAAAGCAAGTACTACTTCAATTAAAGTGAATTGGACTGGAGTAAGTGGTGTTTCTGGTTATGAAATCGTTCGTGCTACAAAAAGCGATTTCTCTGATAAAACAACAAAAACAACTACAACTGGAACATATACTGCAACAGGATTAGTTAAAGGTAAAACGTACTACTTTAAAGTTCGTGCTTTCACTCTTGATGGAAATGTTAAAGTTTACGGAAGTTACACAACTGTTATTAAATTCAAACTTTAAAACTTAATTATTGAAAAGAAAAAACTCTAAAAGGATCTTGGTATATGGGGAATTATTGATTTACCAAGATCCTAATTCCTTAGAGAGGGGAAAAAGAAATGAACAGTAATTTTTTTGAAAAAAAATTCTTACCGATCGCTTCGAAAATAGGTAATCAAAGACACTTACTTGCTTTGCGTGACGGTATTATGTTTGCCATGCCACTAATGATCATTGGTTCATTTTTCATTATCGTAGCTTGGTTAGAAGCAGAATGGTATCAAAACTTCATGTCAAAAATATTTGGCGAAAATTGGAATGCTTTCGGAGATATCGTTTATAACGGTTCAATGGGGATTATCGCTTTAGTTGCAGTATTTGGGGTAGCGTATTCCTTAGCAAGTAGTTATAAGGTCGATAAAAAGAATATTGATGGAGTTCCAGCTGGAGTATTAGCATTAGCAAGCTATTTAATTGTTAACATTATGAGCACGTTTAAAGATGGTAAGGAAAGCGTTTCTGCTTGGTCGCCTGATCTATTTGGTGCACAATACTTGTTCGTAGGATTAATTGTAGCAATTATTACTGCTGAAATTTATCGTTTCTTCTTACAAAAGAAGATCATCATCACGTTACCAGATACTGTACCGCCAACAGTTTCACGTTCATTTACGGCTCTTATTCCTGGTTTTGTGATTATCCTGTTCTTCTTATTAGTTCGATACGGATTTAGTCATACTGGATGGGGAGATTTTGCAACGTTTGTTCATAAAGTTGTAACACAACCATTTACAATTTTAGGTTCAACTTATATTGGTACACTTGTCGCATGTTTAATGGAACATCTTTTATGGAGCTTTGGTATCCACGGTTCTTCGATTATCACGTCTGTTATGGAACCAATTTGGATTACAAATGCTGATGCAAACTTAGCAGCAGTTAAAGCAGGTAAAGAGTTACCACATATCATTACGTATACATTCTATGAGAATGGAATCTGGATGGGTGGATCTGGTGCTACTTTACCAGTTGCGATCTATATGACGTTTTTAGCAAAGTCAAAACTTCTTAAGAAGGTAGGACGTCTAGCAATTGGGCCATCTATCTTTAACGTAAATGAGCCAATTATGTTTGGTGTTCCGATTGTTTTAAATCCATTTTTAATGATTCCTTATATTCTAGCTCCGGTAGCAGTATTAACAGTAACGTACTTTGGTACGGCAATGGGAATTTTCCCACATACGACTGGAACGATCATTCCGTGGACAACTCCATATTTCATAAGTGGTTATCTAATGACGGGTGGTAAGATTATGGGTGTAGTCATGCAATTGGTAGCTTTTGCAGTGGCTTCGATTATTTGGTTCCCATTCATTCGTATTTGGGATAAGAAAAATTTAGAATTGGAGAAAGCTAGTAAATAATACTCCCAGGTAAATAGATGGATAATTGATTAGAAGAAGGGACTACAACTTATGGGAAATCGACAAAAAATTATTACTTCGTTTCGATTAAAAAGAATCGGTGCCTTTGCCATTGATGCAATAATTGTTTCAATCATCTTGTCAATTGTGTATCGAATTACGGGACTCCCAAACTTTCCAGGGGTTCTAGCAAATATGATTGAGCTTCAAAAATCAGTGAGTGGAGCTGTTGGACAGGATGCAACCGTAAGGGTAATGGCTCTTTTTAATGAAGCATTTTTACAATCGCTTATAATCTATTTTTGTTATGACGTTGTAACAACCCTATTATTGAGAGGATCAACAATTGGAAAGATGATCTTTCGATTAAAGTTAACACGTATTAATAACAAAAAGGGAAAGCTTCCTTATATATTACTAGTGATTGTTAGAAGTTTCTTTAAATTTTTGACGATGTTTATTTTTCAAGGTATCCCGTTCTTCTTATCCGTTATTAGCATGTTTGCTAATCAAAAATCATTAGCTGTACATGATCGAATCGGTCGATTTGTCGTTATTAATAAGAACGAAGCATAAAAACTTACTAAAGAAAGAGGAAATCATCATGAATATCTTACTTTGCTGCGCTGCGGGCATGTCAACAAGTCTAATCGTTTCTAAAATGGAAAAAGTTGCTGATTCAAAAGGGATTTCAGCACGTATATGGGCAGTTTCAGAATCAGTTGTTCGTTCAGAAATCGAAGAAGCTGATGTGTTATTATTAGGTCCACAAGTACGTTTCCTTTTAGAAGAAATGGAAGAAATCTGTGAAGAGAAAAACATTCCAGTTGAAGTAATTAATATGATGAATTATGGTATGTGCGATGGTGAAGCGATTTTAGAGCAAGCTATCAATTTAGTTGAAAATAAGTAGTAACTGTTAAAGAAGTGACTTTTCTGATCTTTGATCAAGCAAAATTCGATGAATACCTTAAAGGTTTATAACTTTGAAAATTAATAGCCGTTGGGTTATGACGATAAAAAATTTTATTAATAAAGAGAGGAGGTCAGTTTTATGGTAAAAAATGAAACAGAAATTTTCACGCTGATTCTTCATGGTGGAAATGGTCGAAGTGCTGCAATGGAAGCGATTCAAGCAGCAAAAAAACAAGACTTCGATTTAGCTCGCAAGAAATTGAAAGAATCAGGTGATGCTTTAAATGAGGCACACCATATCCAAACAACGCTTATTCAATCAGAGATTGGTGGCACTCCAACGGAGATTTCACTTTTAATGATTCATGCTCAAGATCACTTAATGAATGCAATGACTGTAAAAGACTTGGCTAAAGAGTTCGTTGACATGTATGAAAGGGGCCTAAAGTAATGTCAAAGAAGTTTAAAATCGTGACAATAGGTGGAGGCTCTAGTTATACACCAGAATTAGTTGAGGGAATTATTAAGCGCTATGAACAAATCCCAGTAACTGAGCTGTGGCTTGTCGATGTCGAAGCTGGTCGCGAAAAATTAGAAACAGTTGGTGCACTAGCAAAGCGTATGGTCAAAAAAGCTGGAGTACCAATGGAGATTCATCTTTCGTATGATCGTCGTGAGGCTTTAAAAGATGCTGATTTTGTTACAACACAGCTCCGTGTTGGACAACTAGCTGCACGCGCACTTGATGAAAGAATTCCACTTAAACATGGCGTAATCGGTCAAGAAACAAATGGTGCAGGTGGATTGTTTAAAGCCTTACGTACAATTCCTGTTATTTTGGATATTTGTAAAGAAGTTGAAGAGTTATGTCCAAATGCTTGGATCCTTAACTTTACAAACCCTGCCGGAATGGTAACAGAAGCAGCATTAAGATATTCAAATATTAAGAGATTTATAGGTCTATGTAATATACCAATCGGAATGGAAATGGGTGTTGCAAAACTATTAAACGTAGATCATTCGCGTGTACGTATTGATTTTGCAGGTCTAAATCACATGGTATTTGGAACAGAGGTTTATTTAGACGGAGTTAGTGTAAAAGAGCAAGTACTTGAAATGATTATGGATCCTGCTAATGCTAGTTTTGTAAAAAATATAGATGCTGAAGAATGGGCACCTGAATTCCTAAAAGCGATCAATGTCATTCCTTGTTCATATCACCATTACTACTATAAAACATCTGAAATGCTTGAAAGAGCATTAAAAGATTTTGAATCGAATGAAACGCGTGCAGAAGTCGTGCAAAAAATTGAAGCATCTCTTTTTGAAAAGTATAAAGATGAAGCGCTAGATGTAAAACCACCTGAGTTAGAAAAACGTGGTGGAGCTTACTATTCTGATGCGGCTTGTCGTTTAATTTCATCTATTTATAATGATACGAGAGATATCCAACCTTTAAATACGATGAACAAGGGCGCTATTTCAGGCTTACCATATGACGGAGCAGTAGAGGTTAGCTGTGTCATCACAAAAGATGGTCCAATTCCACTGACAATCGGGGAATTACCAGTTCCAGTTCGAGGATTAATTCAAACGATTAAATCTTTCGAACAGACAGCAATTGAGGCTGCTGTAGAAGGAAATCGTGAAAAAGCAATTCTTGCATTGACGATTAATCCGCTTGTAGCAAACGATAAAGTAGCTGTAGCCATCGTTGACGAAATGTTAGAAGCTCATAGAGAATATTTACCGAGGTTTTTTAAATAAAACGAATGTTTAAGGCAGCGAACTCGATGTGGGTGCTGTCTTTTTTGTTTTTTGACTTATTAAAAGCTATTCGTTAGCCACGGGCCTTCTTAATGCTTATTTAATTTGGGATTTCAAACACATAAATTTACTATATAAGTCTTACAGTATTTTTTTCTATTTTTAAAAAATTTATGAATATTTATCTAGATAAATAAACAATTCTAGAACTTTAAGTCTATAAAATACATACTTAAAACGCTAATATAATACAAAATTTTACATATTTTTATCAAAAATACAATATAACTTTAAAAATTTTGAAAATATTGGAAATTTTTTAAAGGAGTTTTGACTCAAAAAAAGAATTATTTAATTTATCTATTATTCCTTAAAAACTTTTTAAAAAATTATTAAGAAAGTATAGGCATTAATAGGTTCAATAACGATGAAAGGAGATATTAGGGGGTTATCTGGAATTAAATGTTAGAGGTAATTTGGCATGTTCTTGATTGAGAAGTATTTTCATTGAAGTGTCGATATTCCTCGAATTACCGTATTAAAAAACAGGGGAAGTTTTTTAAGAAAGTTTATACTAATCTATTTTATTTTTTACTTAAAATTTTCATGAGAGGAACTAAAGAAATGAATAACAAGAAGAACCGTAAAATTACTACATATGCTTTGGCATCTGCTCTTGCTCTTTCTAATTTAGCTTTTGTTTCACCAACTTCAGCTGAATCTTACCGACCAGGTGATTTAGCATCCAAGTTGGAACAAATTAAACAATCACAGGAAACAAAAGAACTACAAAATAAAAACAAAGTATCTGATGCGAAAGCAAATTTAAAAGCGTCAGATAAAGTTCGCGTTATCGTTGAAGTGGACGGACAGTCACCAATTGAATACGCAACAAAACAAGGAAAATTATTTAAGGACTTATCTGAAAGCCAAAAATCTAGTCTTTATGCTACTGTAGAAAGCCAACAAAACTCAGTTAAATCTAAGTTACAATCAAAAGGAATTAATATTAATTATAAGAAACAATTTTCAACTGCATTTAACGGTTTCAGTGGTGTAGTTGAGTTTGGTGATGTAGCAAAAATTGAAGCTACTTCAGGTGTAAAAAATGTTTATTTAGCAAATGAATACAATCGTCCTACAGCAGAACCATCTACACCAGATATGACGAAGAGTCATCAATTCATCCAGTCTAAAGAAACTTGGAAAGACACTGGATTTGATGGTAAAGGTATGGTTATCTCAATTATTGATACAGGAATTGACCCTACACACCGTGACTTTAAATTAACTGATCCTTCAAAAGAGGACTTAACAAAAGATTCAGTAGCTCAAATTGTAAAAGATAAAGCTTTACCAGGTAAATTCTACACTGATAAGGTTCCTTATGGTTATAACTATTATGACCAAAACAGTATCGTAACGGACCTTGGACCTGGTGCTTCCATGCATGGTATGCACGTAGCAGGTATTACGGCTGCAAACGGTGACGAAGCAAACGGTGGTATTAAAGGGGTTGCACCAGAAGCGCAAGTTCTTGCGATGAAAGTCTTCAGTAATGACCCAAGTTATCCATCTACATGGTCTGATATTTATCTTGCAGCTATCGACGATTCTATTAAACTAGGTGCTGATGTATTAAACATGAGTCTTGGTTCTGTAGCATCTTCTTATGAGCCAAATAGTGCAGAAGATCTTGCAATTACTCGTGCAGTTGACAATGGTATTGTGTGTGCTGTTTCTTCAGGTAACTCGAATCATATTGGTTATGGATGGGGAGATCCTCTATCACAAAACCCTGATATCGGTGTGACTGGAGCGCCAGGTCTTAATAAAGACACAATCTCAGTAGCTGCTTCTGGAAATGAAGCTTATCTTTATGAACATGCGATCACTGTTGATGGTAATAATGATCTTAGCGTTGTTGGTAAGGGAATTGATGCTTGGAAAAATTTATCAGATCAATTCAGTGGAAATATTCCAGTTGTAAACCTTGGTAAAAATGCTGATGGAAGCTACAAATTAGGTTCACCTGATGATTATAAAGGCGTAGATGTAAAAGGAAAAATCGTGTTAGTAGCACGTGGTTCATTAACTTTTGCTGATAAAACGAAATATGCAGCTCAAGCTGGCGCAGCTGGTATTATCGTATGGAATGCAACAAACGGTACTCAATACGGTGACCAAGGCGGATGGGATGTTCCTATTATGCTTGTTAACTCAAAAGCAGATGGTGAAGCATTATTTAATTCGATTAATGGTTCAGGAACACTACATGTCTCTCAAATTGCTAGAAATGAAAGTCCTGAAATGGGTCGTATGACAAGCTTTACTTCATGGGGAGTTACACCTAGCCTTGAGTTAAAGCCAGAAATTACAGCTCCTGGTGGAAATATCTATTCAACTGTAAATAACAATCAATATGAAGTAATGAGTGGTACTTCAATGGCAGCTCCACACGTAGCTGGTGGTTCTGCATTAGTACAAGAGTACTTGAAAAATGATAATCGTTTCAGTTCTTTAAGCTTAAGTCAACGTACTCACTTAGCAAAAGTATTATTAATGAATACAGCGAAAGTTATTAATGACTTAGATGGTCATCCATTCTCTCCACGCCGTCAAGGTGCAGGTATGATGCAAATTGAAAACGCTGTTACAACACCAGTTTACTTCTATAGTAAGGCAACAGGTGAAGCGAAATACGAATTGAAGGATTTCCAATCTAAGCAAGTTTCAATGACTTTCACAGCTAAAAATATTTCTGATAAAGATGCTGAATATAAAGTTGACACAAATGCGTTAACAGATGAATTCTATCAAACTGCTGATGTTGACCGTAATGCGCTTCAAACAGGTGCTTTAGATGGTGCAAAAATAAATGCGCCTGAAACGATTATAGTGCCAGCAGGTAAATCTGTTGATTTCACTGTGAAAATTGATTTAACTGATGCAAAAATTCCTGGATTCGATAAAGCTGGTAAAGAAATTCTAGCAGATCTTCATGACAACATTTTCGTTGAAGGTTCTGTAAATCTTATCGGTACAAATGGCAATCCAAACTTAACTGCTCCATACGTAGGCTTCTACGGCAAGTGGGACAGTCTGCCAATTCTAGATGGATTCAAAGATCTTGGTGAAACTCGTTATTTTGATTTAGCAAGAGCTTATAAAGGTGCACATGACATGGCAACTGATAACGATAGTACATTCTGGGAAGCTGCTCCTGGAAAGGATGGAGAGAAATATTACGCGTTTTCACCAAACGGAGATAACAGTTGTGATGATATCAATGCTCTTCCATCATTCTTAAGAAATGCATCAGAAGTACAATATAACATCCTTGACAAAGGTGGTAAATTCCTTCGCCGTTTAAGTGCTCAATCTGAAGTTACTAAAAATAACTATAACAATGGTAAAGGCGATATCATGAAGGATAGCGAGTCTACTATTTGGGATGGTAAAGTAAATGGTCAAGTTATGCCAGACGGTAAATACTATTACGAGATTAAATCTGTAATTGGCTACGATAATGCAGGGTGGCAGTCTAAGAAGATTCCAGTTTATATTGATACTCATGCTCCAAGTATTAAAGCAACTTATGATCCAGATAAGAAAATTGTATCTTGGGAAGGTTCAGATGATGCAACAGGAGTCAAAGTATATGGTATTTTCGTAAATGGGAAATTAGAAGGCACAACTGATAATACAAAATCTTCTTATGATCTTTCTAAAGCTCCTGCTAAAGCTTTAGTAGAAGTAGTTGCAATGGACTATGCAGGTAACGGGGCAGAAGATACTGCAACGATTGGTGACGTAGATCTTCCATTAGTATATATCACTGACGGTACGTCAGATGGTGCTGGAGGATACGTTCCTAACTCACCAGAGCCATGGGGAGCTTATAAAGATAACACAGTTCCAGTTAAAGGTTTCGTAACAGATGATATTGGTATTAAAACAGTTAAGGTTAATGGAAAAGAAGTTCCAGTTGATTTTGATGCTAAGACTGGACACTACAACTATTCAACAACTGTAACGTTTGACCAAGATGGACCGTTCACTGTTCAAGTAGAAGCAACAGATTTTGCTAACAAAAATTTCTCAGTTGCGCGTCATATTTATGTTGATACTCACGCAGCAGAAATTAATGTACTAAACGCTCCTACTCGAGTGAATAAAAATGTAGATGAAGTTACATTTAAAGTAAACTTAAAAGATAACTACAGCTACTTAAACTTCTTCGTTGGTGAAAACCACGAATTTGAAGTACCATTAATTAGCCCAGTGGATGTTGTAAAACCACTAAACAAAGTTCATGAAGTAACTGTACCGTTAAAAGAAGGACAAAATAAAATTACGTTAAGAGCGACTGACCTTGCTGGTAATGAAACAGTGAAGGAAGTAGTAATTAATCGTGCAGATGCTCCGATTAAAACTGGTTGGGTAGTAGAAAATGGCAAAAAATACTACTACAATTCTGCTGGAAAGAAAGTAACTGGCTGGTTAACGTATAATGGTAAGAAGTATTATCTAAACAGCGACGGTTCTATGTTTAATTCTGGTTGGAAAGTAATAAGTGGAAAAAGTTATTACTTCGACAAAAACGGCATAATGAAAACTGGTTGGTTAACAGTAAGTGGTAAGAAGTATTACCTAAACAGTGATGGATCAAGATTTAGCAATGGCTGGAAATCAATTAGTGGTAAATACTACTATTTCGATAAAAATGGCGTAATGAAAACTGGTTGGTTAACAGTAAGTGGTAAGAAGTATTACTTAAACAGCGATGGATCAAGAGTTAGTAATGGTTGGAAGTCAATCAGTGGTAAACACTACTACTTTGATAAAAACGGCGTAATGAAAACTGGTTGGTTAACAGTAAGTGGTAAGAAATATTACTTAAACAGTGATGGATCAAGATTTAGTAATGGCTGGAAATCAATCGGCGGTAAATACTACCACTTCGATAAAAATGGTGTAATGAAAACTGGTTGGTTAACAGTAAGTGGTAAGAAGTATTACTTAAACAGCGATGGCTCAAGATTTAACAATGGCTGGAAAAAAATCAGCGGTAAATACTATTACTTCAACAAATCAGGTGTAATGGCTGTTAATACTAAAGTAGGGAAATATAAAGTTGGAAAAGACGGAGCAAGAAAGTAAGTTTTGACCTTCTAAAAGCGTATTAGATATAGGATATCGTGGGCATGTATTCGATACAAAATCGGATACATGCTTTTTTTGTTTCGATTAAGGATGCAGAAAAGCCACAAGGAAAACAAATTTCCTTGTGGCTTTTTAATGCTGCTCTAGCTTATTTTCGTTTTATTATTGTTATTCGCTGTCTCCAGCTTACTTCTTTTCTTGCCATATAATACATAAACAACAAGTCCTATAGCCATCCAGACAATAAAGCGAATAAATGTAATGCCTGGAAGACTAGCAATTAGATAAGCCGAGAAACCGATCCCGATTATTGGAATAAGTGGAACCAATGGTGTTTTGAATCCTCTTTTTAAATCAGGACGTTTTACACGTAATACAATGATAGAAGAACAAATTAAAATAAATGCTGTTAACGTTCCAATATTAACTAATTCAGCCACTTCGTTAATTGGCGTAACACCTGCTACAAATGCAGTAATTAAACCAATTATTAAAGTAGGACGATAAGGTGTTTTATATTTAGGATGTAATTTTGTAAACCATTTTGGTAATAGACCATCTCTACTCATTGAGAACCAAATACGTGATCCAGCAAGCATAAATGAGAATAAAACGGATAGAATCCCTGTAATTGCAGCGGCAGATATGATTAACGTAATCCACTTCATTCCGATATTACTAAAGGCTTTTGCTACAGGTGCTGCGTTATTAAGTGTTTCATACGGAGCCATACCTGTAATAATAAGTGACATTGCAACATACAAACATAAAGCGACAGCTAATGATATGATAACTGCAAGTGGTAAATCACGTTGCGGTCTTTTTGCTTCTTCTGCTGCTGTCGTTAATGTGTCATAGCCGAATACAGCAAAGAATACTAGAGCTGCTCCACTCATAACGCCATGAAAACCAAATGGCATGAAAGGATGCCAGTTAGCTGAATCAATATGAAAACTTCCAACGCCAATAACTAAAAGAATAATACCTAATTTGATCATAACCATTAATGAATTAAATTTAGAACCTATTTCAGTTCCTAATGTAAGTAAGCCCGCAATTCCAAGACTAACTAAAACGGCAATTAAATCAACTTTGTGACCTGCTCCAGTACCAGGCGCGCCTTGTGCCCAAACAGGAATATGAACACCCATTTGTAATAAAAACTCTTGCATATAGCCAGACCATCCAATGGCTACTACTGCAACAACTAAGGCATACTCAAGTAACAAATCCCACCCGATTAACCAAGCTGTACCTTCTCCTAAAACAGCATAGCTGTAAGTATAAGCACTTCCGGCTACAGGTATTAATCCAGCAAATTCTGCATAACACAATGCTGCTGCTGCGCTAGCTAAACCAGCAATAATAAATGATAAAAGAACTGCCGGACCAGCGTGTTCAGCCGCTGCTACACCGGTTAATACGAAGATACCTACACCTATAATACCGCCTAAACCAATGGCAGTTAATTGCCATAAACCTAGAACGCGGTTAAGTCCGGTATTTTTAGCCCCATCCTGTTGAAGCTGTTCAATCGACTTTTTCCTGAAAAAAGCATTCATCCAAGATTCCCCCTTTTTGTGAATAATCTGTATTTTTAGTAAATAAATACACACTGCTTAAAAGAGTGTGCAGTAACTAATCAATTTGCAACGGGAGAGTTGTATTAATTCCCTAAATTGAAGGAGGAATGACTAATAATTCCTCGAAATTTTCGTAAGCGTTTTCTAATGCGTATACGAAATACATTTTAATAGACTAAATATTGGAAGAAATATCCTTTTCTACAAACATATTTTTTGTATTGTAACATAGTTCAATAATACTACGCAATAATAGTATGAATGTTTTAAATATTATATTTTAATCTAATAGAATATTAATTTTAACTAATTTAATGAAAGTGTGTGCAAAAATACATAGATGTATCAAGGGGTTCTGTGACTTTTTTAGTAGACTTTAATTATTCATTCTTTCAGATAAAAATTAAAACATAAATGATAAAATTATTTTTTTGAAATTAAAGTTTGAATATTCTGAAATAATATAAATCTACTCAGATCACCTCCAATAGTTCACTCAGGAGAGACAAATAATAGGCTTATTAAAAAAAACATACCAAATATTTATGATTTTCTAAAAAATCTCCTTGAAACGCTTTTTAAAACAATAGACAATAGATATAGGGAAAGTCGTATTATGTTTTTGGCAAGATAAGGAAGGGGTATAGTTTTATGGAAACGGCGAAAAGAATTGACGAAGAAAAAGAACAAGCAAAAGTAACTACGCCACGTCAGAAGAAATTTATTTTAATAGGGATCATTGTTCTTTTAATCGTTTCTGTGGTTCTTAGCGTAGCGGTGGTAGAAATTAAAAAAAGTAAATCTAAAACATTACAGTTTATCAGCCCAACAGTAAAAAGTTTTACGAAAACTGAAACTGTGTCTGGTCGTGTAGTACAAAGTCATACTGAAACAATTTACGTAAATCCAACAAAAGGTTCTATAAATGAGATTTTTGTTAAAGAAGGAGATACTGTCACTAAAGGGCAAAAACTTTTTTCTTATGAAGATACAACTATAGCAGCTGAACTAGGACAAGCAGAAGTAAATAAGAAGCTAGCAGAAACAACTGTTACGCAGAAAAACGATCAAATTGCATCATTAGAGAAAGACATTCAAAATGCTATTTCAGCGTCAACATCTAATACAACTGATGCAAATAATACAGATAAAAATGCAACAAATACAACAAATACAACAAACACACCAGAGATTCAATCGCTACAAGCTGAACTTAATACTGCAAAAGAAGAGCTTAATGCTACACAGCTAAAAGTAGAACAATATACACTTGAAGCTGAAAAGCTGAAAGCACAACAAGAATCATTAACTGTTAACAGTAATAATGATGGGGTAGTACTTAACTTGAACAAAAGTATCGGTCAAGGTTATAAAGCAACAGATAAACAGCAAATCTCAATTATGCAAATTGCTTCAAATGAACCATTTCAAATTGAAGGAAAGCTAACAGAAGAAGAGAAAGCAAAAGTTGAGCCTGGCCAAACAATTAAAGTGAGTTCAAAGGTTGTTGCCGATAAGAGCTGGAAAGGAAGTATTTCAGAGGTAAGTAACTATCCTTTGAATGATCCATCCACAAATCAAGATAAGAATTCCAAAAAAGAAACTATACCATATTACACTTTTAGAGCAACACTAGATTCACAAGAGAACCTATATCCTGGCTATGAAACAAATCTTGAAGTAGTAGTACAATCAAAGGATTTGTTAGCAATACCTGAGACGAGCGTTAAAGGATCAGGAAAATCAAAATATGTGTATGTACTTAAAAAAGGAACTATTTATAAACAAAATGTAAAAACTGGTCAAAAACAAGGGAAATATGTTGCCATTCTTAAAGGAGTAAAGGAAGGGGATAAAGTAGGGAAAAATCCTTCCTGGACTGTCCGCCCTGGAACTAAAATTGATTTAAATAAGTAATAGAATAGACGATCACTGTAGAAAATTCATTTTACTATAGTGATCGTCTATTTGTTTTTTAGAAACAAAGGTAAAAAAGGGCGTCTCAAAAAGTCAGGTTAACTGACACGAGACGCCTTTTTTAATGTGAAACTAGTATTTAGTCGAAGTAGTATAGGTATCTCAACAGAACTTTTCATTTTAGTTGAGAAAATGGCTCTTTTTTAATAGATATTTAGAAGAGTTTTATTCGATTTAGTAAGAGTTAGAATATATTTGCTAGTTTTCCATTTCAAGTTATCTATTGGACTTCTTATTTGCGATTCGCAGTTATAAAAAAGGGGCTACCCGTTTAAAGTTATACTTTTGGGACGCCCCCTCCTTATAAAAGCGTTTTCAAAAATTAAATTGATTAAGCATTAATTTTTTGTGGAGGTAGGGGAACAGCGCGTAGTTCGGTTGCTTCTTCTTTAATAGAAAATAAATAAGCGATCAATCCTAAGAGAGCCGTAATGATTAACATAATAATTGAGGTAGTGAAATTGCCTCCTGATGAATCACGTAACCAGCCCATAATATAGCTAGAAAAGCCACCCATTAGGTTTGTAAATCCGATTAAGCCTGCTGCACGGCCAGCCGTCTCTTGAGTTGAATATTTTACTAAGAACATATTACTAAGATGGAAGACTCCACCTTGACATCCCATAGCAAGTCCCATGCAAATCCCTGCTAATACTGGATTTGGAACAAGAACTGCCATTGTTAAAAATATAGCAGTCAGTGAAAATAATATTGATGCCATTAAGCTTGGGCGTCTGGTTTTATCGGCAAGAAAACCACATGCGAGAACAAATCCAAGTGCAAATAACCATGATAAAGAAGTAATGCTTGTCATACCTTCACGATCAAAACCTTTTGCCTCGATCAAGTATGTTGGCAGCCAAATGCTTATTCCAAAGAAAAGGAAAGAACACACTAACATACCAAACCATACAATCCAAAAACGATAATCTTGAATAAAATTTTTATTCCCATTGGAACTACTTACTTGATGTTCTATTGGTTCTATTGGACGGTGAATTAGATCCAATTCTTCTTTACTAACCCACGGGTGTTCATCAGGTGTATTTCTTGTAAGAAAAATAAACATAGGAATATTAATTAAAAAGTTAAATCCAGCGAGCAGAAAGAAAGCTGATTGCCAATGAAGTGATGAAATAACAAGTACTAATATAACTGCCCCAATTGCTGGTCCTAAATAGTTACCTGTAAGCCAAGAAGCTTGAGCTCGCCCTAGCTCTCGTTTGTTGAACCAAGCAGAGATAAATTTCCCTGAAACAGGAATCATCATCCCTTCCCCAAATCCAAGAATAATTCGACTTATAATAAATGCTTCATATGTAGTTGAGAGCCCAGATGAAAACATAGTAAGAGACCAAACAAATAATCCAGCTATAGCCGTTTTTCTCGCACCAAATTTATCAATAATGAATCCCCAAAATAGATTCGAAATTCCATATGCAATCGTAAAAACAAATGAAAGAAGACCAATTTTTGCATTTTTGTCAACACCAGTCATACCGAGCGCCTTCAAAAACTCTGGATCTGTTTGTATGACAGAAATGCCAACTTTATCAATTTGTCCGAAGAACCAAAAGAAAAAGATTGGTAAAGCGATTAAAATCCATCTTTTTTGTCTATGTAGCATTAAAATTCTCTCTCCTTTTAAAATCAAGTAATTGCGTTTAAAATTTGGAAGGAAAAAGCAGAAACTACGTTTACCTAATAGATATTGAAGTTCAAATAATCTGTTTTGATACTTCAAGTATTAATTTTGGCTCAAACCGAACGATCCACTCCTTTCGTTATAAGTACAAAAGTTTTAAATATAAAACACTGTTTCAAAATTTAACGATGAAACTCTTTTAAAGATAAAATAATTAGAAAAGTTTGTCAATTATGATTTTACTGAAATATTTTCCAATTTTTATGTTTCAATAGCATAATCAATCATTTATCTATCCATTGAAAAAATAGAGTTATTGACATTAAATTCTGACAAATCTATAATTCAAGTTAAAAAAACATGTTTTTTATATGAAACATTATGTTTTTTTGATATTCAGGTTAATAGATTTTGATTATAGAGAATAGAGTGGAGGTAATGCGGATGCCAATTAGTCATTTAAAAGAGTTATCGATTCATTATCAAGAATCAGGTGAAGGACAAGCCCTTGTAATTTTACATGGTTTGGGAAACAATTCTCAGTCATGGAAGCATCAATTAAGTGAATTGAAGGAAAATTATAGAGTAATTGTTTGGGATGCTCCAGGTTATGGTGGGAGTTCCGATCTACAAGTGGAGTTCCGTGAATTTTCCGAGTTTGCTAATGTTCTTAAAGAGTTTTTGGATAGTCTAGGGCTAGATTCTATCTATTTACTAGGTCATTCAATGGGATCGGCAATTGCAATTGATTTTACGAATCGTTTTCCACATATGGTCGATGCGTTAATTATTTCAGATGCAACACGTGGAGCAGCTGGATTAAGTAGAGAAGAAAATGAGAAAAAACTTCAAAATAGATTAAACTCCATTGAAAATCTACATCCAAGTGAACTAGCCAGAAAAAGAGTAAAAGCATTACTTGCTCCAAATGCATCAGCTGAGGTTATTAAAGAGGCTGAACGTATAATGTCACAAGTACGTCTATCTGGTTACCGTTCTGTTTCCTACTCTTTATCAAACTTAAACCAAATGGAGATTCTGTCTTCAATACCTGTTCCAACACTTGTTATGTGCGGGGAGTTAGATCAAGTAACACCAGTAAGTGAATCACAAATATTTCACGAGTTGATTCCAAATTCGGAATTTGTTATCGTTCCAAATACAGGGCATTTATGCTATCAAGAAGATCCTAAAATATTTAATCAATCCGTGTTAAACTTTTTAAAGAAACAACCGATAAGTCAAAAGTAGAATTGAATCTATGTATTAGGAGAGGTTTGCTCGATGGATAATGTAGAAAAAGAAAAATATAGCGCCAATTCTTTAGTTAGAGGTTTAGAAATTATTAAGCTTTTTAATGAGGAACATCCTAGTTTGTCACTTTCAGAGATTGCAAAAAAGTTAGGAGTAAGCAGAACAGTACCTTATCGATTACTTTATACACTACAGTCGATTGGATATTTAACACAGGATGAAAATACGAAACAATATTCGTTAACTCCTAAAGTTCTTGAATTAGGTTTTAGTTATATAAATAGCTTGAAAATACCTGAAATTGCACAACCTTATATGGAATCATTACGTGATGAAATAGGTGCTTCTTGTCATTTGTCAATTTTAGATGGACATGAAGTAGTCTATGTGGGTAGTGCTCCGGTTAGAGGAGTATCAGCAGTCAACGTCAATATTGGTTTAAGATTACCAGCTCATGCAACTGCAAATGGAAAGCTACTTCTTGCATACGAATCAAAGGATAGTCTTATGCAACTGTTCCAAGTTACAAATTTAACGCCATATACAGATAAAACATTAACGACGCCTGGGGAGTTTATGGATCAATTAGAAAAAATACGTCAAAATGGCTACTCTATGACTAGTGGAGAATTTCATCAAGGTATTCATTCAATCGCTGCACCTATTTACGGTAGAACAGGAAAGGTATTAGCAGCACTGAATATCGTAGCGACTGAATTATCTTATCAGGAAGATTTCATGAATAAAGTTGCATTACCTAAACTTCTAGATGTCTCTGTTTTACTATCAAACTATATGGGTTACAATGGCAGAGTTTCAAGTAGGTAAAATAGTTCAAG
Organism: Gottfriedia acidiceleris; assembly: GCF_004138285.1. GTDB lineage: Bacteria > Bacillota > Bacilli > Bacillales > Bacillaceae_G > Gottfriedia > Gottfriedia acidiceleris_A. Next base: position 69,042 of record NZ_SCFN01000008.1, read on the forward strand.
TTAAAAATATGGATTCCCATACTAAGGGAATCCATATTTTTTTTGCAAAGAAAACTAGTTATAAACCTTGAAAATACAGTGCTTTTTTATATTTAACTTTTATGACATATCAAAATTTTCTAAAAACTATGTTGACACAAAGGATAAACCATCCTAGAATTATTTTATAGATAAAACACTGTTTTGTATATAAAACACATTTAATATTAAATACAAAACATTTTGTTTAAAAAAAGAACAACAATACAGGGAGGATTTTAAAAATGACAAATGAAACTTTTTCAGTTAAAGAATTTGAAAAAAAATACGTGGCTCGCTTAGAAGACCGTACGTTAGATTGGAATGTCTTAAAGTTTCAAGAGGAAATTGATCCTAGATACAAGCGTGCACAAATGCGTTATATTGGACGCGGTGCGACAGCGAATAATGATTCAAATGTAATTACAGCAGAACATTTTACATTAAGTACAATGGTTCTACCTCCTGGCTGCATTGGACCTTTACATCTCCACGATGATGTAGAAGAAGTATTTTTCATTCTTGAGGGAGAAGTTACTGCTTTAATTCAAGAAGTTGGTAAAGATGAAGTACATGAAATTAAATTAAAAGCTAGAGATTGTATCAGTTCTCCTCCTGGCGTTCATCGAGGAATTAGAAATGATGGAGACACTGAAGCACGTATGTTAGTTATGCTTGGCGCAGTGAAACCAAACCTTCCAACCTATCCAGAGGGTAGTGCGCTTGAAGAACTTCGTAAACAACGTGCTAAAGAAAGAGAAGCAATCATCAAAGGTTAATTAAAAAAATTGAAAAAGGGTCAGCTGCATTTTGAATAAATTGCAGCTGCCTTTTTCAATAGAGTTAATTAAAGAAAGCGCTTTATATAGATGAATGGGAGGGATTGTTGGTGCTAGGAATTACTCATTTAAGACATATAAGTTTGATCACACCAAACTTTGAAGAACAAGTGAACTTTTACGAAAAGGTTTGGAGTTTAGATCGTGTAAATGTTTCAGATGACAATATTGCATATTTTCGAGGGGCAGGACCTGAGCATCATATACTAAGCCTTCGAAAGGGCGATAAATGCGGTTTGCATCATATCGCATTTGGAATGGTCGATAAAAATGCAGTTGATCGTGCAGCGGAAATCTTACATTCAAAAGGTGTACATATTGTTGAAGAGCCAGGTTATTTGGATGAAGCTGGTGGAGGATATGGACTTCGATTTGTTGATCCAGAAAACCGTGTAATTGAACTTTCCGCTTGGGTAGAGGTTCAAACATCGATTTGGACTAATAAAAACGTTGATCCCGTGAAATTAAACCATGTAGTTATGAACACAAAAGATTTAGATATGATCGTGGAGTTTTATACTGATGTGCTTGGATTCAAAGTGACTGATTGGAGTGAGCACCAAATGTCCTTCTTAAGATGTAATCGAAAACATCACTCGATTGCATTTAACCAAGATGCACACGCTTCAGTTAATCATATTGCTTACGAGGTTGATTCGGTGGATGAACTGATGCGAGGCATTAGTAATGTTAGGAAAGCCGGATTAAGTGAGTTATGGGGGCCAGGTCGACATGGTCCTGGTAATAATATCTTTTGTTATTTTCAAGATCTCGGTGGATTTGTCATGGAATATACATGTTATCTTGAAACAATTGAAGATGAGGCGGAGTGGAGAGCGCGAGTTTGGAAACGCGTGCCACATCTAATGGATCAATGGGGAATTGCTGGTCCACCAAAACCAGAAGCTCGTAAAGCTATGGGCGGAGAGCCGGATAATGGCTGGGTAGATACAACGGTTAAAGTACGTTAAAAAGTTTAAATAAAAATGCTTTAAATAATACGAACCATGAAAGCTTTAATAAGGGGTGACGGGATGGATCTTGGGTTAAAAGGAAAAGTTGCAGTGATTATGGGTGGCACTTCTGGTGTTGGACTGAAGACAGCTGAGTTATTTTTAGGTGAAGGTGCTAAAGTAGCAATTTGCGGAAGAAGCAAAGAGCGTGCAGATAAAGCATTAAAGCATTTACTCTCATATGGCAAAAGCGAAGATCTATTTGCTACGACCTGTGATGTTACATCAAAAGAGGAAGTTAACTCGTTTATTCAACAAACAGCAGAAAAGTTTGGTGGAATTGATACGTTAGTGAATGCAGCTGGTCAAAGTGTTATGGGGCATTTTTTCGATATTACAGATGAACAGTGGCAGGAACAAATTCAATTAAAATATTTCGCTATTATTTATGCAGTTCGTGCAGCTCATCCTTATTTAGTGAAAAGAGGAGGGGGCCGAATAATTAATATAAATGCAACTCTAGCGAAAGAGCCCGAGCGTCATATGGTAGCAACAGCAGCAACTCGTGCAGGACTTTTAAATTTAAGCAAAACGTTGTCTCAAGAATTAGCATCAGACAATATTTTAGTAAATTCAGTATGTCTTGGATTAATTCGGACAGATCAATGGGAACGTAGAAGATTAAAAAATGCTCCTGATATGGATCCTGAAGAATATTATAGAGATCTTGCGATAAAAAGAAATATTCCTCTAGGTCGTGTAGGTGAAGCAGAAGAGGTTGCTAGTGTAATTGTTTTTCTTGCTTCAGACAAAGCGAGTTATGTGGCTGGTTCTACAATTGAAACTGCAGGTGCAATCGGTAAAGCACTTTAAATAAATTATTAGACAAAGGTAGGATACCAAGATGAAAAATCAAGAAGAGATCATATTTACTACTGCGGATGCCGTCGTAAAAGAGTTAGTTCAAGCAGGCGTAGAAGTCGCCTTTGGAATCGTAAGTATTCACAATATGCCCATCTATGACGCGATTTTAAGGGATGGAAGTATCAAGCTAATCTGTTCACGTGGCGAAAGTGGAGCAGTAAATATGGCAGATGGCTATGCACGTGCGACAGGGAAATTAGGTGTTGTTATTACTAGTACAGGAACAGGAGCAGGAAACGCTGCTGGTTCATTAGTAGAAGCATGGGCAGCTGGAGTTCCACTACTACATCTGACTGGAGAAGTAGCTTCACCTTATCTTGGTACAGGTAAAGGGTACATACATGAATGTAAAGACCAGCTTTCAATGATGAGTGGTGCTTGTAAAAATGCTGTAAGACTTAGAAGACCAGAACAAACAGCTGGTGTAGTAAGAAAAGCAATTGAAGAAGCATTAACTGCTCCAACTGGACCAGTTAGCTTAGAAATTCCAATTGATTTTCAATCAGCAATTATCGAGGACGTTTCAATTGATAAGGTACAGGTAGATGTTTTTAAACCGCAACTAACTACCGTAATACCAGAAATCGCAATTTCAAAAATTCTAGAAGCACGTCGTCCAGTTATTTGGGCTGGTGGCGGTGTTATTTCTGCAAATGCCTCAAAAGAGTTAACAAATTTAGCAGAAATTCTTGGAGCTGCTGTCATTACAAGTCAATCTGGAAAAGGTTCGATACCAGAAGATCATGAGCAATGTATAGGTCATTTTGCGGCCAATGAGTCGACAAAAGAGTTTTTGAGAAATGCAGATTTACTGATTAGTGTAGGTGTACGTTTCAGAGGAAATGAAACTTCTAACTGGAAAGTTCCTGTCCCAGAAGAACATATTTCGATTGATGCAGATTTTAATGCAATTAATCGTAATTATAAAGCAACAGTTGGGTTAGTCGGAGATGCAAAAGATATTTTATCGGCTCTAATTAATAAAATCGATGAAAAGTCTATTTCGGTTATACCATCTTATAAAGAAGAAGTACGTTCATTAAGAAATGAAGTACGAGGACAACTTCGTAAAACACTTGGCCCATTTGAACAATTTGTAGATGGCATGAGAGAGATTCTACCGAGAGATACGATTTTGGTTCGAGATGTGACAGTACAAGCAAATGTCTGGGGTAGCAGAATATTCGATATTTATGAACCGAGAACATCTATTCACGCATCTGGTGGCGGGATCGGTCAGGGTCTTCCTACTGCTATTGGAGCTCAATTGGGTTGCCCTCATCAAAAGGTCGTATTAATGGCTGGAGATGGTGGGTTTATGGTTAATGTAGGTGAAATGGTAACTGCAGCTGAAGAAAATCTTCCTATTATTGTTGTGTTATTTGATGATTCTGGCTATGGGGTTCTACGTAATATTCAAGAAGCGGCATACGGTCGCCAAGTAGCAGTGAATTTATTAAGTCCAGATTTTGTAAAACTAGCTGAGTCAATGCATTTTGAAGCAGCACGTATTGGTTCAGGAGACGAATTTGTTAATGAACTAAAGAAGGCAACTGAAAGAAGAAAGCCAACAATGATCGTTGTAGATATGGAAGCAGTTGGACCTATGGCAAAACCTTTTGGCGGACCTCCAGGAGCAGCTGAAAGCTTTAAACCAAAAAAATTATAAAGGAGATTCAATATGATTTCGACATATCCAGTTGTATCAGGAAGATATCTCATAAATGGTGAATGGAAAGAAAATAATGAAACATCAAATATTATTAATCCTGCAAATAAGTCGGAAGTAATCGGTAAAGTAGCATTATGTACTGAGGAAATCGTAAACGAAGCAATTAATGCAGCATCGAGTACATTTAAACTTTGGTCACAGAGTGAGATTCAGGATCGTGTAGAAAGAATGAAAGCAGCCGCGCAGGAACTTTCTAAAATCATTGAAGAACATGTTTCATTATTTGTTCGTGAAAATGGAAAAACACTAGTAGAAGCTAAAAAAGATTTATTACGCTGCGTTGAAGTAATGAATGGTGGAGCGGATGAACTTCTTAAATGGTGGAATCCAGAATTACTTCCAGGAAATCAAAAAGTTCAAGTAAGAAGAAGAGCTAGAGGGGTTACTGCAGTAATTACTCCTTGGAATTCGCCTATGATTTTAACATTTAAGCGAGTGATTCCTGCTGTTTTAGCAGGTAATACAGTTGTCGTGAAACCTGCGACAAATTGTCCGTTTACCATTATGGCTTGTTTAAAAGTAGTGGCTGAACATTTTCCGCCTGGTGTAATCAATATTGTAACAGGTTCAGGAAAAATGATTGGTGACAAGCTTTGTTCTGATTCACGTGTTCGTACGATTGCTTTTGTCGGAAGTACACAAACAGGTAAAGATATTATGAAAAAGTCTTCAGGAAATCTTCAAAAAGTATATATGGAGCTTGGTGGGAATGACCCAGCAATCATTTTAGAGGATGCAAACTTAGATGAAGAAGCTATTAAACGATTAAGAATGAGTATTTTAAAAGCGGCTGGCCAAGTATGTTCGGCTATTAAGCGCGTATATGTACAAGAATCTAGATATGTTGAATTAGTAAAAAAATTAAAGAAAGAATTTGAGCGTATTGTTGTAGGTGATGGTATTCAACCTGATGTAACAATGGGCCCATTAAATAATAAAGCTCAGTATGACTATGTTAACGGATTAATCGAGCGTACTGAAAAAGCAGGTGCAAATGTAATAACAGCTGGAATTCAACTGAATCCTGAAATGTGGGATCAAGGTTATTACATCTTACCAACAATCGTAACAGGTGTTGACCAGCAAAGTGAGATCGTTCGTGCAGAACAATTTGGACCAGTAATTCCTATTCTACCTTTTTCAACTATTGACGAAGTTATCAAACTAGCAAATGATAGTGAATTTGGCTTAAGGGCTTCTGTTTGGACTGAAAATGAAGAATTAGCAGTTGAAATGGCAGATCGATTAGAAGCAGGCGCAGTTTTTCATAATAACCATACCATTTTTAGCGATTTAGCATTGGATTTCCCAGGGTTAAAAGAGAGTGGTGTTTCAAGGGAAACGAGACACTGTGGATTGGAATTCTTTGCAGATTCATACGGATTTGCAAATTAAGGATGGTGAATAAGCATGAAACTAGGTCTAATCGGCTGTGGAAATATTGGTCAATTTCTTCTTCAAGCAATTAATAAAAATGGAATGTTACCTGGTGGAAAGATTGTTTCAATTTATACGCGTTGTGAAGAATCAGGCGTTCAACTTGCTAAAGAATTTGAAACAGAAGCTTATCAAAGTGTAGAGGCGCTGCTTCTTTCTGATATAGATTTAGTCATTGAAGCTGCAACAGTAGAAGCAGCAGAAGAGTACGCTATAAAAGTTCTTGAAGGTGGAAAAGACTTATTGTTAAGTAGCATTGGGGTAATGGCTGATTCTGATTTTGAAGAAAGAGTTCGAGATGTTTGTTCAAGATATGCTGTAAATGTTTTCCTACCATCAGGGGCTATCGGTGGATTGGATATTTTAAAGTCAGCAAAAGCTGCGGATGGTCTAGAGACTGTTTCAATTACAACTAGAAAACCACCTGGAGCATTATCGAAAGAAGTATTAGATAAAGAAACGATATTGTTTGAAGGCTCTGCAGCTGAAGCAATTAAGCTATACCCAAGAAATATTAATGTGGCAATTGTATTATCCTTAGCTGGACTTGGTGCTAACAATACGAAAGTGAAAATTATTGCTGATCCAATTGCGATAAAAAATAGTCATTTAATTGAAGCATCTGGTGCGTTCGGAAAACTTAAACTTGAAATCGAAAATGATCCAATGCCAAATAATCCTAAAACAAGTTATTTAGCAGCGTTAAGTGTTTTGGCAAAGTTACAAAATAAAGACAAATATGTACAAGTTGGGTAAAGAGTCAAAATATGAAAGGAGAGTGCTGAGCATGATTAAAACAGAAAAAACTTTAGATGAACTGTCAAAAGAGCAACTAGTAAATTACTTAAACGAAACCGTCAAACCAGATGAAGGAGTCATTCCTGCATATCTTCTAGGTGATAAAGCTGTTTACGAATTAGAGCATGAAAAAGTATTTTTAAAAACATGGATTTTTCTAGGTCATGAATCTGAAGTTCCAAATCCGGGGGACTTTATGACACGTGAACTTGCAGGTTATTCGATCATTATCTCACGAGATAGCAATGGTGAAATCAATGCATTTTACAATATGTGTACACACCGTGGTATGAAGCTGTGCCGTGCTGATAAAGGAAACAAGACTTTATTTACATGTCCGTATCATGGATTTAATTTTAAAAATACTGGTGAACTTGTTGGGGTTCCGCTTCAAAAAGATATTTATGGCGAGAGACTCGACCGATCAAAAATGGGTCTTCACCAAGTAAAGCTAGAATCATATAAAGGTCTTTTATTTGGAAACTGGGACGAAAATGCAGAGCCTCTTGAAGAGTTTCTCGGTGATTTTAAGTGGTATTTAGATATCGTAGTAGGACGTGCTGAGATGGAAGTAATTGGAGCTCCTCAACGTTTTATTGTTCAATCAAACTGGAAGGTCGGTTCTGATAACTTTGTAGGTGATTCATACCATACGATGGTTACTCACGGTTCAATTGCCAAATTAGGTATGGTACCAAATGCAACATATTCGAAGCGTGGTTTTCAAATTCATACTGAAAACGGACACGGATTAAACCTTGGAACACCAAACCCAGACTTTGCTTTTCCTGAAGAATTAAAGGATGAGTATAAAAGTAATTTGTCAGAAGAACAATATGAAGTTCTATCAAACTTAAAAAATATGATTGGAAATGCTTTTCCGAATATGTCATTTTTAATATCTCACACAAAAGTTAAAGGCGAATTAATTTCGAATACTTCAATTAGAATGTGGAGACCAATTAGTCACAATAAAATGGAAGTAATTGCATGGATGTTAGTAGAAAAAAATGCTTCTCAGGAATGGAAGAATCGATCAAGAGATTCCTTTATCTTAACGTTTAGTCCATCTGGTATTTTTGAGCAAGATGATACTGAAGTTTTCACAGACATAACGGAAGCAGCACAAGGTCCAATGCCATTTCAAAAGAATTTAACTTATAACTATACAATGGGACTACATCGTGAACCCGTCGATTTTATCGGACCTGGAGTAGCCTATGATGATAAATTTACAGAAGCAAGTCAACGTAATTTCTATCAGTACTGGCTTGAATTAATGACAAAGTAATAAAGGAGGGAGGAAGGAAAATGAATATTGAAAAATTATTAGCAAAATTAGAATTTGAGCAGTGGTTAATTGATGAAGCAGAATTACTTGATGATATTGAATTTGATGATTGGTTTAGTTTAATGCACTCGAATCTAATCTATCAAATGCCTGTACGCGTAAATAAAGAAGGAACTGAACGCCCAGACTATTCAACTGAGATGTTTACTTTTAATGATGATATTGAATTATTAAAGCTTCGAGTAGATCGATTGAAAACTGACTATGCATGGGCTGAAATTCCTCCTTCAAGAACCCGCCGTTTTGTAAGCAATGTTAGCGTAAAAGAGTTAGTTAAAGAAGAGAAGGCAGTAGTTAATAGTTATTTACTGATCTATCGAAGCCGTAGCACAGATATTCACTATGATCTAATTTCTGGAGAACGTAATGACGAGTTTACATATGAAGATGGGAAATGGAAGCTTTCCAAGAGGGTATTTATTGTAGATCAAACGACAATTAATACTAGAAATCTTGCAATCTTTGTTTAATAGAAGAAAAAGGAGGCTAAGTCATGTTATTAAAAGATAAAGTAGTGTTAATTACAGGAGGCGCATCTGGAATAGGAGCAGCCGTTACAAGACGATTCATTCAAGAGGGAGCAAAGGTAAGTATTATAGGTCGCTCACTTGAAACACTAGAGCAAATGAAAGAAGAATTTAATGACAATCTCCTTATCATTCAAGGTGACGTAAGCAAATACGAAGACAATGAGCGAGCTGTAAAAGCAACTGTTGAACAGTTTGGTAAACTAGATGTATTTATTGCGAATGCAGGCGTTTTCGATGGATTTGCAAAATTCGCTGATGTGACACCCGATGCCCTATCAGATGCATATGATTACCTTTTAAATATAAATGTAAAAGGATCATTTTTTGGTGCAAAAGCAGCTTTAGAGGAATTACAAAAAACAAATGGTAATATTATCTTTACTGTATCTGGAGCAAGCTTCTACCCAGACGGCGGTGGAGTTTGGTACACGGCTAGTAAGCATGCTCAAATCGGATTAATGCGTCAGCTTGCTTTTGAACTAGCACCAAATATACGAGTAAATGCAGTAGCACCAGGAGGGACTTTAACAGCACTAACTGTCATCCCACCTTTACGTACTTTTACTAAATCCGTGGATAATGATACGAAAGCAAGCAATATAAAAAGAAGAAATCTACTTCAACTAGCACAAATGCCTGAAGATCATGTTGCAGCATATGTACTTTTGGCATCTGATCAGTCACGTGCGATCACTGGTGAAGTCATTTCTAGTGATGGTGGATTATCGGTTCGAGGACTTGGTTAAGAAATTTTTGATAAAGCATAGGGTGTCTTAAAGGGACACTCTCTTTTTTATTAGTGCTAATTAAATTGTAAGTGATAGTAGTTCAAACCGTATATATGATGAGTTATATAGAGACCAGTATATAATTTGAAGTTATTCCACTAACCTTCCATTTGCTTCAATATAAAATGAGCAACAAAAGTGACTCATGATCTTCGACTAAAGCATGCTTTAGTTGAATAATCATTTTTGATAATGTCTTGTGAAGTAGTAGACTTAAATTAAAAAATAAAAAATGTGCCAAGAGAACAGTTAATTCAATAGGTTTTATTTCATATTCTTTAGAGGGGAGATGACATTGTTATAAAAAAATCTTTCCCATTTAGCCAACAAACTGTTTCCATTTTCACCACGTTGTATTTCAATTTCATGGTTTTTATGAAATTCAACTGTTCGTTTATTATGCTTTTTATGCCATTGGTGTAGAGTTGCTTGTTTCATTTTTATTCCCCCTTCGATTAATAACATTTTTATATCTCTTGGATTGAAAATTACAAAGTTATTTTAGTCCCTTAGTTTTGACATAAATGAATGAAATTAATAGAGAAATTTAGGTGATGTAAAGCGATGTTCATTATTAAAATAGAACTCTATATGAAGAATAGAGATGCTTTACAACTAACACATGTGTTAGTTGTAAAGGGGTTTAATTAGATTCTATCTTTTCTGCATATCCTAATGCATTAAATAAACCCTTAATAACACTACAAACATGAGAATAACCTCATTTTATTTATATAAATATATATCAATCTTATCATTTTCATTTAGAGTTGCTAGTAATATTTCATTGATTGAAACATTATATTTATTTTTTAATTCTGCTATAAGCCAATTTAAATCTTTGTTGATTTTAGTAAGAGCTTCTTGTTCAACCGCCCCATCTTTAATAATTGGTTGGTTAAAATGAAATGGTTTATCTTTTATTTGAAGTTCTTCTCTTGTTGGTTGCTCGTATTTCGGATATAAAAACGTAGATATAAAACCACCAGCTTCCCAGCAAGCTAGCGCAACCTTTTTCGGATCATCAATTTTTTCTTTTCTGAGCTCTGAAAGTAATTCATCAATGGTAATTCGGGCTTTTTTTAAATTTTTATATTGTATGTTTCCATTAGAAATAAGATGCAATGGATGAGGATTCACATAATGTTTGAATTTATTTGATCTAAAAGTTAAATAGTTACAAAATAAATATAATAGAACTAAAACACCGATAGAAAGAAAGGAATCCGTTAACGCTAATTTTTCATCAGATAATGGATGGGCGATAATATTTCCTACGATGAGAACGATAACAAAATCCAGTAATCTCATTTGCGAAATTGTTCTTTGACCTAATATTTTCACACTAATTAACATAAAAATAAATCCAACTATTGCTCTCAACAACCAGTCAAAAAAAGTTAAAGAATGATCACTAAATAAAAAAGACAATTTACTACCCCCGATATATTAATCAACTTTAGTATCATAATAATTCAGTAAACTATACTACATAGGAATCTGAAAAAACTATTGTTTGGAGTTGATCTTCGTGAAAGATAAAAGCTCAGGGGGAACATATAATCAAGTCAAACGATTACTTGCTGATCAATATAATAAGAAGAATAACAAACCCTTCTGCGGCAAGGGACTAACTTTTATGTGTTTTATCTAGCAATGCATAATTTGTATAAAATCATCCATACAAATAGGCCTTTAAAATTTCCCTTAGAATTGATTCAAAAGAGGAAGTTTATAGGCCTTTTATTTTAAAAAATATTAAAAATTACTATCTGCAATTAATTAAAACCAAGAACGTCTTCTACAGCTCTTGATCAAATCCCACATTTCTCTTTGATGAGAAGGATTTTGTGGATCTACATTACAATTCATTAGCCACTCACATGCGTTTTCACGTTGTTCCTCAGTTATTGATACTTTACAACATTCTGACAGTCTGTCGATCATACTACATGCACCTTCACGGCTTTTTAAATCATTACAACGAAATGATCGACAAACATTAAAAATACGTGGAAAACAGCGAGGATCACACGCCTTACTACAAAATAACCTCATTAAAGTTGGGTCAAGATTTCCCATAAAGCCACTCCTTTATTATTTAAACCATAAACTAAAATGACATATACACAAATAACAATGTATTATATGCAATCATAGAAAATAAGGACAAGGCGTTTAACTAAGTAATTGTAAATTAGTCACTTGTCTTATACTTTTTTAGATAATGGCTTAATGTCAATAAGGGCCATATATAACGATAACTATGGTAATTTATATAGAAATGGCCTGGTAATCCTCCACCTGTTGGATAGGTCAATCGTTTATCAGGGATTTTTAACCAGTTTAAAATGTTTGATATTCCATCGTCAATTTCACTAGTAGGGTAATCGTTGATCGAAATGAGCGTATCAACTACCCATGATGTATGAACAATTGTGGAAAAGGATAGTGGGATATATTTTCTTTCTATGTCGCTTTTACAGGACTCACCCCAGCCACCATCATCGTTTTTTATATTAAGTAGCCAGTTGTTAGCTTTTTGAATGCTAGGGTGATTTGAAGGGATACCGACCGCTTTCATACCAGTAATAGCGGCCCATGTTCCATAAATATATGAAATTCCCCAACGACCGTACCAGGAACCATCTTCGTGTTGATGATGGATTAACCAATTAACTCCGTCTTCAATTCTTGGATGAACTATATTTAACTTTAATTTGGATCCTAGAAATTCGATTGTTCGACCGGTCAAATCTGCTGTAGATGGATCAACTGCAGTATCAACAAAATTTTGGATAGGGAAAATGAGTTTTAAGTACTTGCTACTGTTTTTTTCAAATGATGCCCATCCGCCGTCCTTATTTTGCATATCAAATAACCATTTCACTCCAGCGTTCCAAGATTTTCGATAATCGTCATCTATTAAGGAGATATCAGTTGTCGCTCTTAAGACTGCTTGTGTATCATCTACATCAGGATTTTGAGTATTGCTGTCTGAAAACCCCCACCCACCTAAACTAATCTTATGATCTTTCTCGACCACTGTATGTTGGAGGGAGACTAAGTAGTTAGAAGCGGACGCGATTGCTTCATCATTAACTGGCACACCGGCCTCCTGTAATGCGTAACTAGTAAGGGCTGTGTCCCATATTGTCGAAGGGGAGTTTTGGATATGAAGGGAATCTTCCAAATCAAATAAGTATGCTTTTATACCTAACACAGCACTTTGTATTACGGGTGAGGTAGATTGATAGCCTAATGAGAGGAGTGCATAAATTCCAATAAAAGTAGCGCTGGCATAACTAGATAAGGTTCCATCTCCTTCAATATTTTGAAGAATATATTTCTCGGCCTTCTTAATAGCCACTTTGGGTAATGATTTAATAAAAGGCATTTTAAAATTTGTGAATTTCCGTCTTTTGCTAATCTCTTTAAATTTATTGTTTGTAAACAAATGTTGTATAGTAGGCGTCCATTTATTTTTAATCGTAAATCTTTTATGCCCTAATATTAAAAGTGGAGCAAAATGGAATCGAACATAAGAACTAAATTTAAAGAAGGACAAAGGAAAAAACTTTGGTAAATTCATTAAAAGGAGAGGGACTGGAAAAAACCTGGGCCATGGATACAATTCATGTAAAGCAAGCATAAATTTTGTGGAGACGTGTACACTCTCTAATCCCCCATTTTGACGAATGAACGCTTCTGCTTTCTTCATTTTTTCATCAGTAATTTCTATATAACCCGAGAACAGTAATGCAGTGTAAGCCTCTACAGTTACCGATAAATTTCCTGAGTCATCATCAAAAAGCTTCCAGGCCCCACTGGAGTCTTGCTTTATTAATAAACGATTTACCAGTTTCTGAATTAGTTCTTCATCATGACCTTCAATCGTTCTTAAAATAATAATCATATAGGCATCTGTCATAGGACCGCTTTCGAAGCAATATCTCCATGATCCATCATCACTTTGATTAAATTTAATTTTATCTATTAGACTATCTATTTCAACTCTAACTTTCTCTGATAAATCCATTTTTAATCTTCACCGCCAACTGATTGTGATACATATTTTTTTTACATTAATAAATAATAAATTGGCAGGGAATCGTACTCGACGTGGTTGCCAATTTTAGGAATTAAGTGTAAGTGCAATTACGTCTCTGACTTCGCCTAAATAGGATCGTCAGTCGACGAGTTTTCTTTATATAGATATGTATATGGCCATCAATTGGGGCGGGCAACTATCTGTACAAATCATTTGTTAAGAAGTTAAAGTAGCTAATTAAATATTTTTGAAGGTTAAGTGTAAAAAAATAAAAAGGAAGTATCTCAGAAAGCAAGAATACTAAAAAATACCCTCTATTTAAATTTCCAATATTTAGTAGTGTGGCTTTTTTCGTTTTATATAAAGAAGGGCGGGGATAAAAAATGGAACGTGATTATTTAATTAAACCATTACTTGGCCAGCATTACCCTATGATTTCTCATGGAAAGGGTGTGTACCTATTTGATAAAGATGGAAATCGGTACATTGATGGGTCATCTGGTGCAATTACTGTAGGAATCGGTCATGGTGTTGAGGAAATCATTGATGTTATGACTGAACAAGCAAAACAAGTATCTTTTGTTTATCGTTCACAGTTTACTAGTGAACCTGCGGAGAAGCTAGCAAAGAAGCTGAGTGATATTACTCAAGGTGATTTAAACTGGACGTTCTTTGTTAATAGTGGTACTGAAGCAACAGAAACTGCTATGAAACTAGCAATACAGCATTACCAAGAAAAGGGAATCAAGGGGAAGAATAAAATCCTCTCACGCTGGATGAGCTACCATGGAATAACAATTGGAGCATTATCTATGTCAGGCCACCCTTTACGACGACAACGATTTGTACCAATCTTGGAGGATTACCCTTCAGTTTCACCACCATATTGCTATCGTTGTCCTTTCAACTTAGAACATCCATCTTGTGATTTAGCGTGTGCATCTGAATTAGAAACAGCCATTGATCGAATTGGCCCTGAACATATTGCAGCATTTATTGCTGAACCAATTATCGGTGCTGCAGGTGGTGCGATTGTACCATCTAAAGGGTATTACCAAAGAATTAAAGCTATTTGTGAAAAGTACGATATTTTGTTGATTGCAGACGAGGTTATGACTGGCCTTGGACGTACTGGGAAAATGTTCGCAATGGAGCATTGGGGTGTTCAGCCTGATATCGTTACGCTTGGAAAAGGATTAACATCTGGATATACACCAATGGCTGCAACGATTGCTAGCGATCGCGTTATTGAACCGATTATGCAAGGTTCAAAACTTGTAATGAGTGGACATACTTTTAGTGCCAATCCACTATCAGCTGCAGTTTCATTAGCCGTTATTGAGTATGTTGAGAAACATAATTTAGTACAAGCTGCAGAAGAAAAAGGTAATTATCTGATGAATAGGCTCCAAGGATTAAAGGAGAAATTTCCATTCGTAGGAGATGTTAGAGGAAAAGGTTTATTAATCGGTATTGAATTTATTCATGATATAAAATCAAGTTCATTTATTCAAAGAGTAATGAGTAAGGGGTTACTTTTATACCCTTCCGTAGCCGGAAAAAACGGAAAGGAAGATGCAGCTTTCATGATTGCACCACCTTTAACTATTACTTATGAAGAACTGGATGAATTGCTTCAAATTCTCGATGAGAGTTTAAAAGAATTGGAAATGGAACAATCCCATCTAACTTATACAGCTAAGGGGGAAATCGTATGAATTTAGTTGAAAATACTTATAAAAAAATAGCAACAATGGAACAAATTCTTCAATTTTTTCATGACGACATGACGCTAATGGTTGGGGGATTTGGAGGAGTCGGTTCACCGCCAACTTTACTACAAACTTTATTTGAAAGTGGAGTTAAGGATCTTCACTTGATTTGCAACGATACTGGATTTCCGGATATTGGCATCGGAAGAATGGTAAGGAATGAAAGGATCAAGTCAATTGTGACATCTCATATAGGGTCGAATCCGTTTGCAGGAAAATTAATGACAGAAGGTAAGCTCAAAGTAGAATTTTCTCCGCAAGGTACTTTAGCAGAGCGTATTCGAGCTGGTGGAATGGGGCTTGGAGGAGTATTAGTAGATGTAGGTCTTGATAGTATGGCAGAAAACGGTAAGGAAAAGGTATCTGTAAAAGGTAAACAATTTCTAGTTGAAGAAGCTCTTAAGGCAGAAGTCAGTATTATTTTTGCAAAGAAAGCTGATCCATTTGGAAATTTGGTTTTTGACAAGAGTGCGAGGAATATGAATCCTCATATGGCTATGGCAGGAGATATTACGATTGTAGAAGCGGAAGAAATCGTTCCACTTGGCTCGTTGAATCCTGAGGAAATCGTAACTCCAGGTGTGTTTGTTGATTACATAATTTCATCAGAAGGAGTGAACTGGAAATGGGCATGGGAATAGACTTTCGTCAAAAAATTGCAATGCGAGCTGCTAAGGAAATAAAAAACGGGATGATCGTAAATTTAGGAATCGGAATTCCATCCATTGTTCCTGATTACTTACCGGAAGATGTACATGTTATGTTCCATGCGGAAAATGGCGTTATGGGAATTGGACCGAGTCCCGAAAAAGGAAAAGAAGATGAAAATTTATGTAATGCAGGTGGTTTCCCGATAACTGTATTAAAAGGTGCTAGCTATTTTGATAGTGCTACTGCTTTTGGCATTATACGAAGAGGTTTACTAGATTTAACGGTTTTAGGGGCATTACAAGTTAGTGAAAAAGGAGATTTAGCAAACTGGATTGTACCTGGAAAGCGTGTACCAGGAATAGGTGGGGCAATGGATTTAGCTCAAAAAGCTAAAAGAGTAATAGTCGTTATGAATCATACCGATAAAGCTGGGAATCCAAAAATTGTGGAAGAATGTAGTTTGCCATTAACTTCTAAATCTTGTGTAGATTTAATCATAACGGAAATGGCTGTTATTGAAGTAGTCAATAACACTTTAGTGCTTAAAGAACTAATGAGTCCATATACTGTAGAGGATGTAATCGAAAAAACTGGTGCGAAACTAGAAATTAGTACGGATTTAAAAATGTTTATATAGAAAAGGGTGAAGAGGATGAGTCATTACAAAAAAGTTATTCAAGATTATATAAGCAATCATAAAGCTAAAACAATTGATCTTCTTAAACAACTAGTAATGGAAAATAGTGTGTCTGGTAATGAGAGTAAGGCACAAGCAATTGTCCTTGAAAAATTGAGAGAGCTTGAATTGGATTTAGACGTATGGGAACCAGATCTGAAAGAAATGAAAGAGCATCCTTATTTTATTTCTACAAGAGACAGTTTTACAGGTAGTCCTAATATTGTCGCTACGCTTAAAGGAACGAGCGGAGGAAAGTCCATGATCTTAAATGGACATATAGATGTTGTTCCAGAAGGAAATATTCAGCAATGGACTTACCCTCCTTACAGTGCAACCGTAGTAGATAACAAGCTTTATGGGCGCGGGGCAACCGACATGAAAGGCGGAAATGTTGCGCTAATTTTAGCAATTGAAGCAATAAAAAGAAGTGGAATTACACTAAAAGGTAATGTTTATTTTCAAAGTGTAATTGAGGAAGAGAGTGGTGGCGCTGGTACACTTGCTACAATATTACGAGGATATTCAGCTGATGGTGTTATTATTCCCGAACCAACAAATATGAAGTTTTTCATTAAGCAACAAGGGTCAATGTGGTTCCGTCTTAAGGTAAAAGGTAAGGTAGCACATGGAGGTACTCGTTACGAAGGTGTAAGCGCTATCGAAAAAAGCGTTCTCATCATTCAGCAAATCCAAAAACTTGAGCAATTACGAAATGAACGAATAACTGATCCGTTATATGATGGAGTACCGATTCCGATACCAATTAATATAGGAACAATTCATGGTGGAACATGGCCATCTTCTGTATCTGATCTAGTGACTTTAGAAGGAAGATTCGGAGTAGCGCCAAATGAAAGATTAGAAGATGCGAAAAAAGAATTTGAGAATTGGATAGGTAATATTAAAAATCTTGATGATTGGTTCGTAGAAAATCCTGTAGAAGTAGAGTGGTTTGGAGCAAGGTGGGTTCCTGGTACGATTGAAGCTGATAGTGAATTAGTGCAAACTTTGCAACAAAACTATCTTGAAACAATGAAACAAAACCCAGTTGTTGAAGCTGCACCATGGGGAACTGATGGAGGATTATTTACACAAATTTTAAATATTCCGATGATTGTTTTTGGACCAGGGGAGACAAAAGTAGCTCACTACCCGGATGAATTTATTGATTTAGATCAAATGTTTTTAGCAGCAGAAATAATTGCTTGTACATTAATTGACTGGTGTGGAGTTGAGGGCCAACAACATGAAGGTGAGGGAGCATATGAAAACGAAAAAGTATTATGAAACAATTAAAGTTCAACAAGAAAACTATTATTTCGAAGGTGCTTTAGATTATTTTAATGAGCGAATTCGAGTTGATTTTTACTTAGGGAACGTATCACTTCTAATCGAGAGAATAGAAGAGCTAGCAAAAGAACACAAATTTACTAAGCTAATTATTAAAGCAAGAAGTGAACATATTTATTCCTTCTTACAATCAGGATATATGATTGAATCTGCACTGAAAGGCTATTTTCAAGGTAGTGATGGCTTTTTTGTTACGAAATATGCTAGCCAGGATAGAAGAAATAGTCTTTATTGGGCTGCTGGAGATGATATTTTAGATGCTGTTTTAAAGAGTGATCGATCAAAAGAAAAAGTAATTCCTGACGATTATGTTTTACGAAGAGCTGAAAAAAATGACTCAAAAAAACTTGCTAAATTATATGGTCAAGTTTTTAAGGTATATCCTACACCTTTAAATGAATCCACTTATGTTGAAAAGACGATGGATGAAGGAACTATTTATTGGATTTATGAGAAAGATGGAAATATTGTAAGTGCAGCATCTGCTGAAGTGGACTTCGGTCAAAGAAATGCCGAGCTAACAAATTGCGCAACACTTGAAGAGCATCGTAAGCATGGATTGATGAAGGAGCTAATGAAGAAGTTGGAACAGGATTTAGTAAGCCAATCAGTTTATTGCTCTTATACGATAGCGCGAGCATTATCATATGGAATGAACGCAGCCTTTCATCAATTAGGATATAAGTATACTGGAAGAATGACAAACAACTGCTATATCTTTGATAAATTAGAAGATATGAATGTATGGGTGAAGGATCTTTCAAAAGTAATCTTTTAATGTCAAACTGCCGAAAAGTGAGCGTTAAATTGCCAACTTTTCGGCAGTGAAAGGATGGTTATGAAATGAACGCAACAATTCCAACTAATCAAATGATTAGTGCCATATTAAATAGTATCGATGAATCAATTCACGCAGTCGACAAAAATGGAATGACTATATTTTATAATCAAGTTGCGGCTGACCATGACGGTGTTTCAGTTGAAGAGGTTCTGGGAAAGCATGTACTAGAAGCTTTCCCTTCTTTAACAAAAGAAACAAGTACCTTACTGAAAGTACTAGAAACAAAGCAAGCGATTATTCAACAGCCTCAACGCTATGAAAATATTAAAGGCCAATTCATTGATACAGTTAACACGACAATTCCAATCATTTTGGATGATCAATTGATCGGTGCTGTTGAAATTGCAAAGGATTATTCTACAATTAAATCGCTTGGTGAGAAGGTTTTAGACTTACAAGCGAGAATTAAACCGCAAGTAAAAAAAGGAAAAGCAAAACAAGTTCACTCATATACGATCTCAGATATATTAACGGATGACCCTGCTTTAATAGCCGTTAAAAATCAAGTTGAAAAGGTAGCAAATGCAGACTCTGCAGTACTGGTAGTTGGTGAAACTGGAACTGGGAAGGAACTTTTTGTACAGTCCATTCACTATATTTCAAATAGAAGTGAAGGCCCTTTTATTGCTCAAAACTGCGCTGCTTTACCAGAATCATTATTGGAAAGTATATTATTTGGTACGACAAAGGGTAGTTATACGGGAGCCATAGATCGAGCAGGGTTATTTGAACTTGCTGATGGTGGAAGTTTGTTTTTAGATGAACTAAATTCGATGCCATTAGAGCTCCAAGCTAAGCTACTAAGAGTACTAGAGGATGGCGTTGTTCGCCGAATAGGTGATCAAAAGACTCGTAAAGTTAATGTAAGAGTAATCGCTGCAATTAATGAATCACCTTTAGATTGCGTTCAAAACGGTATTATGCGACCGGATTTGTATTATCGTTTAAATGTGTTTTCTTTGTTCATACCTCCGTTAAGAGAAAGGAATTATGATATCGAGCTACTCACATCTCATTTTGTTGAGAAATTCAATGAACGCTTCTCAAAGAATATTCGAAATGTAGAACATACTGTATTTGAGTTATTCCACCAATATAATTGGCCTGGTAATGTCCGAGAACTAAAGCATACGATTGAGCATGCTATGATTATGGCAGAAGGACATACTCTTACGGTTAAACATCTTCCGATTCAACTACAACAAATTAAGAAAAGTACTGAAACAAAAGGAGTTCAGCCTTTACGTTCTGCAATGCAGGAAATGGAAATTTCACTTATTAAACAAGCATTGCTACAAACGAATTCTAATATTCAACAAGCTGCAGCACTACTTGAAATACCTAGGCAAACTCTTCAATATAAGATTCAAAAGTTAAATATCGTAGTATAAACTACATTTTAATCTTCTGAAAAATCTAGTTTTAGCACTTCATTCAATAGCCAAGCCGCCTAATTTTAGGCGGTTTTATTATTTTTGATTCATCTTGGGAAGATATCCACTTAAGATTTTACCTTAAAAAAATAAAATAACAGGCTGAATAGTTTGAATTTTCTATATTCACAGCGCTTTTATTAAAGAATTGTAAATTTTTGGCACGGCTCTTGCTTTATATTAAAACAAACAATTTGAAAGGGGATGTAAGTATGGTAAATGCAGTCTATGCTCCAAAAAGACATTGGAAAGAAATTGAATTGTGGAAAGATGTAACAGATGAACAATGGAATGATTGGGTTTGGCAACTTACAAACACCATCAAATCATTGGATGAGTTAAAGCAAGTAATTAACCTCACGCCAGACGAAGAAGATGGGGTACGAATTGCGACAAAAACAATTCCACTAAACATTACCCCATATTATGCATCGTTAATGAATCCGGATGACCCACGTTGTCCAGTTCGTATGCAATCTGTTCCAATCTCTGCGGAGATTCATAAAACTAAGTATGATTTAGAGGACCCTCTTCATGAGGATGAAGATTCTCCTGTACCAGGTTTAACACATCGTTATCCAGATCGAGTCCTATTTTTAGTAACAAATCAATGCTCAATGTACTGTCGTTACTGTACAAGACGTCGCTTCTCAGGACAAATTGGAATGGGAGTGCCAAAGAAACAACTTGATGCTGCTATTAATTACATTAGCAAAAATCCTCAAGTACGAGATGTACTTATTTCAGGTGGAGACGGTCTTTTAATTAACGATAATATTTTAGAGTATATTTTAAAAAATTTACGTGATATTCCACATGTGGAAATTATCCGTATTGGTACGAGGGCACCTGTAGTATTCCCACAACGTATTACTGAAAATCTTTGTAATATCTTAAAAAAATATCATCCAGTTTGGTTAAATACTCACTTTAATACTTCAATTGAAATTACAGAGGAATCGAAACGAGCTTGTGAAATGCTTGCAAATGTTGGTGTACCGTTAGGGAACCAAGCCGTAATCTTAGCTGGAATTAATGACAGTGTTCCAATTATGAAAAAGCTAATGCATGATTTAGTTAAAATTCGTGTTCGTCCATATTATATTTATCAATGTGATTTATCAGAAGGAATTGGACACTTCCGTGCGCCTGTTTCAAAAGGTTTAGAAATTATGGAAGGATTACGCGGCCATACTTCTGGATATGCGGTACCAACATTTGTAGTAGACGCACCAGGTGGGGGAGGAAAAATTTCTCTTCAACCAAATTACTTAATTTCTCAAAGTGCTGATAAAGTTGTTCTTCGTAATTTTGAAGGTGTAATTACTACTTATCCGGAACCACAAAATTACGTGCCAGGTAGAGCTGAAGCATACTTTAAAGAAATTTATCCTAATATGGAAGAAAAACGTTCAAATGCAGGAATCGCGGGATTAATGAATGAAACAAAATTCAATCTTGTACCAGAAGGTTTACAACGTATGGAAGTTCGTAAAACATATGCAACAAACCCAGAGCATGCTTCTTTGAAAGATAAGCGTGATAAACGCGACGAATTAAAAGAAAAGAAATTCCAAGCACAGATTACAAAAATCCAAGTTAGTGAAAAACTAGTAGGAAGTGCGCAAGGAGACGCTGAATGATGAAATGTCAGTGGTGTGAATCAGCTAACATAGTTGAATCAACAAATACAGTCTACTGGGAACTTCCTGATGGTACGAAGGCAATTGAGATTAAAGAAACACCATGTATCATTTGCTTAGATTGCAAAATAACATATCAAACAGATGATACTGTTGGTGCAATTGAGGAGCAATTATACTTAATTGACACAAAGTTGCTTGGAAAGGCAACTTCATATAATGAGTTGATCGAGCAACAAAGATTATTAAAGAGGAATTATTTTGATTTTTCCAAATAAGAAATGAGAAGCGACCATTCGCTTCTCATTTTCTCTAATGCTCAAACTTTTCCTAATCCTGCCGTTGGACGTTTGAAAAAAGCAGAAAATTATCGAATCCAAAAAACGACTGAAAAGGAGTATTTTAATGAAAAATACGGTAAATACAATAACAGTCATTGATTCTAAGAACGATATTTCTATTATGCCTCAAGAGTTAAAGCGTGGACTAAAACCTCGTCATATTACAATGATTTCTCTAGGAGGAACAATTGGAACAGGTCTATTTTTGGCAAGTGGAGGTGCAATCCATAATGCAGGACCAGGTGGTGTTCTGGCGGCTTATACAGCGATTGGAATAATGGTGTACTTTTTAATGACAAGCCTTGCTGAGATGGCTACATATATGCCAGTTGCAGGATCTTTTAGTACATATGCAACAAAATTCGTTGATCCCGCACTTGGTTTTGCACTTGGCTGGAATTACTGGTATAACTGGGCAATTACTATAGCAGCTGAATTAGCTGCAGTTACGATGGTTATGAAATTCTGGTTACCACATACATCCTCACTCTTATGGAGTTCTTTATTTTTAGCGATTATCTTTCTGTTAAACTATCTGTCTGTTAAAGGGTTTGGGGAATCAGAATACTGGTTTTCTATTATAAAAGTTGTTACAGTAATCATTTTTTTAATTTCGGGATTTTTAATGATTTTTGGAATTATTGGTGGAGAAGCAGTAGGATTTAAAAATTTTACAGTTGGTGACGCTCCTTTTCATGGAGGATTCATGGCGACGCTCGGAATCTTTATGGCAGCTGGATTTTCTTTCCAAGGTACTGAGTTATTAGGGGTAGCAGCTGGGGAGAGCGAGGAGCCTGAGCGAAATATTCCTCGTGCGGCTCGCCAAATATTTTGGCGTATTTTATTATTTTACGTATTATCTATAGTTGTAATAGGTCTACTAATACCATATACAAATCATAATCTAGCAAGTGGCGACGTAGCTGTTAGCCCATTTACGCTAGTTTTTGATAAAGCTGGCATTGCATTTGCAGCGTCTGTAATGAATGCAGTTATCTTAACGGCGGTTTTATCTGCTGGAAATTCAGGAATGTATGCTTCAGCTCGAATGCTGTGGGACATGGCTCGCCAAGGGAAAGCTCCAAAAGCATTAGGTAGGTTAAATAAAAGGGGTGTACCTGTTAATGCATTAATGATTACAGCGGCAGTCGGTACTTTAGCTTTTTTAGCTTCTCTATATGGTGACGGAGTCGTTTACATTTGGTTACTTAATGCTTCAGGTATGTCTGGTTTTATTGCTTGGCTTGGCATAGCGATTTGTCATTATCGATTCCGCAAAGCCTACGTAGCACAAGGGAAGGATTTAAATGACCTACCGTATAAAGCGAAATGGTTCCCGTTCGGACCAATATTTGCTTTCGTACTATGTGGGGTCGTTATTCTTGGACAAAACTATTCAGCATTCACGGGAAATACGATTGACTGGAACGGTGTACTTGTTTCATATATAGGTCTGCCATTATTTCTTGCTTTGTGGATCGGATATAAACTCATAAAAAGAACAAAAATTGTTCGACTTAATGAGTGTGATTTAGAAAATTGATGAAAGACTTATTTCATTAGATAAAAGGTCTTTAAGTCTTTATGGGGATAAGTTTATTAACTATTTGGACAAATTCCAAAGATAAAAATGATAATATCAAATTATGATGGAGATGTAATTCATGATTGAATTTGCATCTCCTTTTTAATGTTACAACAATGGAAAAGTTGTTTCTCCTGTTAATGGAGTTGTTACAACTTTATTTACGCAATAGGCAATACGTCAGAAAATGGAATTGAAATTCTAATTCACTTTGGGATGGATACAGTTAAATTAGATGGGGAATTTTTTACAGCACACATTGACCAAGGTGATGTAGTGAAAGCTGGAGACTTACTTGTTGAATTTGACTTAGTAAAAATCAAGGAAGCAGGCTACGTTGAAAATGGTCTTGGGGCATACGATCAGATTAAAGAAGATGGTTCTATTAACGATGATTACCTTCTTAGTCATATTGAGGCAATCGGTGAAGCAATCGAGGATGGTGTCGAACTGATGGGCTACACTCCATAGGGCTGTATTGACTTAGTAAGTGCGTCTACAGGAGAAATGTCTAACCGCTACGGTTTTATTTACGTTGACAAGCATGATGACGGAAGTGGAACATTAGATCGCAAAAAGAAAAAATCATTTTATTGGTAGCAAAATGTCATTCAAACTAATGGAACCCAACTTGATTAAATATTGATAAATGAAATAACGTACATATTTGGAAATGAATATGTACGTTATTTTTCTATTAATCTATTATTTTATCAATAACATACTTTAAACATCCAAATCCTTCTCCAAATTTATACCAATTTTACCTTCCTGTATTCTAGATCGGAATACAGTCCAATAAATAATAATCCCAGCAAGAAATAAGTAAAGGATAACTTTAGTAGTTGGTAGGAAATCCTTTGGGAGTGTTAAAATGCCAACTTCAAATACTAACCAAATAATCGCAAGAATCGTAACAGGTAGTCGCCATTTTCCTAGCTTAAAACCATCTGTATCCGGTAAGGTCTTAATTTTAGTAGCGTATGCGATTACAGTTATTAAGTAAATTATGGCCGGAAGTGCCGCAGAAGTACCTATTAATAAAGATAGTTTCCCAAAATAGAATACAGCAATAATGCCTAATACAGAAACTAAAATTATCGCATTGTACGGTACATTATGTTTTTTATCTACTTTTTTAAACACATTTGAAGCGAAAAACACATTGTCTCTTGAAAGGGCGTAAATAAGTCGAGAAGCAGAAGCCATAATAATTAATCCACAAGCAAAAATTGACACAATTACTAATGCGAGGAAGAAGTCCGCAACTGCAGTTCCTAAACGTGATTGTAAAATATCAGAAATAGGAGAAGCAGAAGCCATGATTCTATTAATATCTTTAATTCCCGAAGTAACAATAATTAGGAAAATAAATCCAATTATACCTGCAAGTAACATTGAGTAAACGATGGCTTTAGGTACAGTTTTATTGGCATCAACTGTTTCTTCTGCTAAATTCGCCGCTGCTTCAAAGCCTACTAATGTATAAGAGCCCATTACGACTGCTAGTACAAATGCTGTAAAATAGCTTCCATTTGAACCAACTTTGTGGGCAGTATAAGTTAATAATGAAAAATCTGCCCCTTTGAAATATAAGACAAAGCTTAAAATAATAATAATGCCAATAAATCCGATTACTTCTGTATAGACAGCTGAATTATTAATGATTGTAGCAATCCTTACTCCATAAATATTTAATAGTGCTTGTATAACGATTGTAATTATTACGACGGTTGTAAGTACTGTAGTTGTACTTTTAATACCAAATAAATCAAGAAAAATTGGCGCTACGCCATAATCAACGGTAGGTACAACAATAATTAAGTAACATAATGCAGCCCAACCTGTAAACCAACCAAATCCCCGATTAGTTAAACGACTGACCCATTGGTATACATAGCCACTTAAAGGAATTTTACTTGATAAATCTGCAAAAATTAAAGCAACAAGCAAATGTCCTACCATAACAAATGGCCAAGTCCAAATCCCCGCCGGCCCAGCTGCTCCTAAAGCAAGACTATAAGAGCTAAAAATACCAGTTGTAATTGAGATAAACGAGAACGCAACTGCAAATGAACTGAAAAATTTTAATGATCGCTGTAATTCCTGTTTGTAGTTAAACGATTGTAAAGCATCTGAATCAAAACCTTGTTTACTCATAAATCATCTCCTCCGAATTCAAATTTATTTTACAGAATTTTCTTATAATTAAACTCGTAGTTAGTCCGATTAGATTAACTAAAAGTTTTATTATCGATCAGGTATTAAGCTTACATATTTTGCAAAGATCTAAAATTGGGCAGAGTGATAGTTTACAGTTAACAATGCAACTTTCGTGCCAGTCTAATAGATGTAAGTAATTTTAGAGATTCGTATAAAAAGAGAAGTAAATTCTATGAGGTCTTGAATAATGTATGCAGGACTGAATAACAACCAGGCTAATTATAAAAGTAGATTTTAGTGAAAGGAATTTCGCTTTTTCTATGAAAACTTAATAATTTCAAAGCAATAGTACGTGTTCTTTATAACGTTTACAAAAAATTAATATTTTGGCATAAAACTTGCAATTCTAGAAAAAGACTTATTTAAATATTCAAAAAAAGGAGGTTTCTGTCGGAAAAGTAAGAATTATAAGGAAGTAGTAATAACGATGTAAGCGCTTAATCTAAAACGAAGGGGATATGATAGGTGGAGAATAAAACACAGTTAAAAAGATCCTTAAAGTTATGGCAAGTAGTTATGATGGGGTTAGCCTATATGACCCCTATGGTTGTTTTCGACACATTTGGAATTGTATCTGATGTAACTAATGGTCACGTACCAACTGCATATATTGTAGCCTTAATAGGAATGTTATTTACAGCTGTTAGCTACGGCAAGTTAGTAAGAGTATTTCCTGAAGCTGGGTCTGCATATACTTACACTCAAAAAGCGATTAGTGGTCACTTAGGTTTCCTTGTTGGATGGTCATCTTTACTAGATTACTTGTTCCTTCCTATGGTAAATGCTTTATTAACTAAAATTTACTTAAACGCTCTGTTTCCAAGTGTGCCAACTTGGATTTGGGTAATTGGATTTGTAGGACTAGTAACTTTCTTAAACTTAAGAAGTATCAATATGCTAGCGAATTTCAATACTTTTTTTGTGTTAGTTCAGCTTGCGATTATGGTTGTCTTTATCATTCTAGTAATCCAAGGGTTACATCATGGAGAAGGATACGGAGAATTCAGTATAAAGCCACTTTTTAATGCAGGAATGCATTTTGGCACATTAGTAACTGGTGCAACGATTCTTTGCTTTTCATTTTTAGGGTTTGATGCTGTTTCTACTTTATCAGAAGAAGCAATAAACCCTGCAAAAACAATTCCTAAAGCAATTCTTTACACAGCTCTTTGGGGAGGCGTAATCTTCACAGTTACATCATTTTTCATTCAATTATACTATCCAGATATATCTAGATTTAAGCATCCTGATGCTGCTTCACCAGAGATTGCATTATATGTAGGTGGTAAATTATTCCAATCAATTTTCTTATGCATTACCTTTATTAATACACTTGCTTCTGCATTGGCTTCACATGCGAGTGTATCACGTTTGTTATATGTAATGGGACGCGACAAAGTTTTCCCGGATAAATGGTTCGGATTTGTTCATCCAAAATGGAAAACGCCAGCATTTAACGTAATTTTTGTTGGCGTGATTTCATTATCAGCAATCTTTTTCAACTTGGTAACAGCCACTTCGTTAATTAACTTCGGAGCATTAATGGCATTTACTTTTGTTAACTTATCAGTCATTAATCATTTTTACATTCGAGGAAAGCATAGATCAGTCAAAGACTTCTTTTCTTACCTGCTATTACCTTTAATTGGAGCCGCATCTGTAGCGATCCTATGGTTTAACATTGAAAAAAGCTCACTAATAATGGGAACAGTTTGGTTCGTCGTTGGATTATTATATCTAATTTACCTTACTAAGGCATTCCAAATTGCACCTCCTAAATATGAAGAAGAAGCTGCAGTGTAGTAAACACACAATGAAGAAAAGTCACAAGGTAATTAAACCTTGTGGCTTTTTTTGTTTGAGTCAACTCCAGAATATTTTGTTCGCATTTCCCTTTCCTTAGTCATGCATAGTAAGTAATTCAATTTTGAATAATGATTAATGCAAAATTGAATAATTCATGCATTCAATCATATTTCCACTAAAGGATCGAATTTGGTTATTGAAGAAAAAAAGACTTATAAGGATCGTTCGAAAAAATATAAAAAGTAATGAAAGTCTTGTAACTGCCTTTCTAATAAGCTTTTGTTTGTTCTATCACTTCACAAAATGATGAAATGAATTCAAGTTGGCACAGGAATTGCTATTAAATTTTTAAAATAACTAATGAGGTGTGTAAAATGAGCTCAAATTTAACTGAAGTTGAACAAAATGAAAAGAGTAGTGAGCAGGTAGAGATAGATGATTCCCTTCAGGAGTTTAGAGAAACGCTAAATGAAGCAATTGGCATAATGAACTATCCAAGCCAAGTATTTGATTTCCTTAAAACACCAATGCGATTTTTAGAATTTAGTATTCCCGTTCAAATGGATAATGGTGAGACAAAAGTATTTCAAGGATATCGAGCCCAACATAACGATGCACTAGGACCTACAAAAGGGGGAATCAGATTTCATCCTGATGTAACGCCAGAGGAAGTAAAAGCATTAGCTGGCTGGATGAGTTTAAAGTGTAGTATTACTGATTTACCTTATGGAGGTGCAAAAGGTGGGGTTGTTTGTGACCCAAGACTATTAAGTATGAATGAGCTAGAAAAACTAAGTAGAGGTTATGTAAGAGCTGTAAGCCAAATTGTAGGACCTACTAAAGATATTCCAGCACCTGATATGTATACAAACGCACAAGTAATGGCTTGGATGCTAGATGAATATGACCATATTAGAGAGTTTGATTCACCAAGCTTTATTACTGGTAAACCTCTAACTTTAGGAGGATCAGTAGGTCGAGAGACAGCAACTTCAAAAGGAGTATTTTATGCTCTCGAGTTAATTAGTGAAATACAGAAAATCGAGATTAAAAATATGAAGGTCATTATTCAAGGATTTGGAAATGTTGGTAGTTACTTAGCACAATACTTATATGAAGCTGGAGCAAAGGTTGTTGGAGTTTCAGATGTACTTGGAGGAATTTATGATCCAAAAGGTTTAGACATTCCATATCTATTAGACAATAGAGATTCATTTGGAGTTGTTTCTAACTTATTTAAAAATGCGATATCTAATCAAGAGTTATTAGAAAAAGAATGTGATGTCTTAATTCCAGCAGCAATAAGTGGAGTTATTAACAACCGTAATGCGGATAAATTGAAATGCAAGATTGTTGTTGAAGCAGCGAATGGACCGACTACTAAAGAAGCTCTAGAAATCCTTGATCAAAAAGAGATTTTAGTCGTTCCTGATATTTTGGCTAACTCAGGTGGAGTAGTTGTTTCATATTTTGAATGGTGTCAAAATATGCAAGGTTATTATTGGACTGAAAGTACTGTAGATGAGAGATTAAAAGAAAAAATGACAGATAGCTTTTTAAAAGTTTATAAAACATCACAAAAATATAATGTAAACATGAAAATAGCGGCTTATATTGAAGGCATTCGTAAAATCGCTGAAGCTTGTCGCTTGAGAGGTTGGGTAAAATACTAAAACAAAAGGAGAGATCTAGAATGATTGATATTATTTCTGAATCAACGGAAAGTCAGCTTGTACACCATTATTGTTTATTAACGCAGAACAATCGATATGATTTATCAATTGCCTTTTCAAGTCACTTTTATGGAAAATCAATGGTTACATCAATTCAATCTAGTAAAATGGCGTTATTATGTTTAGAAGATATTCATTCTGAACATTATTGGGCTCCTAAATTAGGTATTGCTGAGGAGGATATTTCAGAAATCCAAAATTTCTTTAGCATGGTTTTACAATCAAAACACATTTGCGAGTTATAATATCAGGGATTATTTTTAAAAGAAAATTCGCCGATTGAGCTTTAAGGAGAAGTCAGAGGCGGAGTTGCAATTATACTAAATTCCTAAAATTTGCAACTACGTCGAGACACCTTCTTCGCTACAAATTTAAAACATTCTTAATGTGCAAAAAAGGAGTGAGCTTTATGTATTATGGAGTCATTGTCAGTGACTACCATGGAACAGTTGAAGAGACCGCTATTCAGAAAGATTCAAGAATTTATGAATGGGAGCCGTTATTCTTTATTAAAACTACAGATGGAATTACAAAAGTTATTCATCAAGGAATAAGTGGTGAAGTTGTTTCATTGGAGGTCTCAATTGGAGACGAGATCGTTCCTGGAATGGTTCTTGCGTACGTTAAAGAGGATTTGTTTGTTACCGCTAGCGATTGAGTAGAGTGTGATTAAGATTTCGAGGTTGTACAAATGACAACTTTGATTCAATTAACGCGTACTCTTATCTAACAAATAAAGGGGTGTCTCTTGTCGAATAGACTTAAGAGACTGCCCTTTCTTTTTTGTTTATGTTAAATAGATTAGCAAATTATAATTTTAGATTTTTATGATAAATTTAAAAATTCTGCTAAAATAGGTATGTATAATGGTTTAGACATAAGGGGGGAAAGCAATGTTATCAATAAATGAGAAACAAATAAGACCAGTCATCGCAATAGATATCGACCAGTACAAGGAAAATGATGAAATCGATTTATCCAGTATAAATGAACCCTTTTTATTCTTACGTAAGCAAAATCAGATTTTTGGTTATGTTCAATTCAATAATATTATTCAAGGTAATAATAAAAAGAAAAATATAGAAATTTCAAAGATTACTAGTTCCTCTCAATCAATTAAGAGTGTTTATTGCTTAAGTGGACAAATTTCATTAACAGATCTATTTCAAATTATTGGTGAACCAATCTCAATCGTTAAAGAAGAGGAAGATATGCCAATAGGTTACATACTTCGAGAAGATATATTAGCGGAGCTTTTCAAACAAGAAAATAAAAGTGTAGATTTATTAAAAAGTATTTTGACTTCAATACCGATGGGAACGTTTGTAGTAGATAAAAATAAAGTTATTATTAATTGCAATGATGCTGGGTTAAAAATGATTAAATCAACATCTGAAAAAGTAATTAATACAAAAGCAGAAACTATTTTTAGCGGTGAACAAGTTGAAAATGTATTTGCTACAGGTAAAACAATTCTTAATCAGATTCAAATAAATGACGATATGGGTGTTCTTGTCGATTATAGCCCAATTTTCGTTGATAATGAGGTTGAAGGAATCGTTATTGTTGTACAAGATCTCCCAATGGTTGAAGAAATGGCCTCCGAAATTGAATATGTAAAAGATTTAAATAAAGATTTAAATGCTATTTTATCGAGTATTTATGATGAAATACTTGTAGTAAATCGTAAGGGTGAGCTAATTCGTTACAGTGAAAATATAATTCCAGGATTTTGGAATGTAGATTTAAAAGAACTACTTGGAAAGAGTATTTTAGAATTCGAAAACCAAGGACTTTTTACGCCATCTGTTACAAAATTAGTTTTAGAAAAAAAGAAGAAAGTATCAATTGTTCAAGAAACAATTAATGGACGTAAAGTACTTGCAGTAGGAAATCCAGTTTTTGATGAGAATATGGAAATTGAACGTATTATTATTGCTTCTAGAGATATTACAGAAACTTCACGCCTTAAAACGGAATTAAAAGAAATGAAGAAGATTTCTGAGCAATATAAAAAGGAGCTTGAAGATATAAAGAGCAAGGATCGTTTTGTCAAAAAACTGATTTACTGTAGCCCAAAAATGGAGCAAATCATCAATCAAGCGAAAAAAATTGCTGATTTTTCTTCCACTGTGTTACTGCATGGAGAGTCTGGTGTAGGGAAGGAAGTAATTGCACAGGCTATTCATCAATTAGGAAACCGTTCTTCAAAACCGTTTTTAAAATTAAATTGCGGTGCAATTCCTGAAAATCTTCTGGAAAGTGAGCTTTTTGGCTATATTAAAGGCGCGTTTACAGGAGCAGATCAAAATAAGGACGGCTATTTTAAGCAAGCAGATGAAGGTGTTTTATTTTTAGATGAAATTGGTGAAATGCCATTACATTTACAAGTAAAACTGCTTAGAGTCCTTCAAGAACAAGAAGTAATTCCAGTTGGAAGTACAAAGCCAATTAAAGTAAATGTGCAAATTATTGCAGCTACAAATAAAAGATTAGAAAAAATGGTTGAAGAACGTACATTTAGGGAGGATTTGTATTATCGACTAAATGTTATACCTTTAAATATTCCACCGTTAAGAGAAAGAATTGAAGATATCTCATTATTAGCTTTCCATTTCTTACAGAAATTAAATGAAAAATATAATAAGAGTTTTCATCTTACACCTGATGCAATTAACGTATTAGAATTTTATTCTTGGCCAGGTAATGTCAGAGAACTTCAAAACATCATAGAAAGATTAGTCGTCTCTGCTGAAGATCAAATTATTAATGCAGAGGATGTTAATCAATTCTTACCAAATAGCTATGATTTTAATAAATCTAAACCAGTCATTAATAAAGTAATTCCTCTACAAGAAGCGATTGATTATGTTGAGGAGCAGCTCATTATGCTTGCGATGAAGCAATATAAAACAACAACGAAGGCTGCACAGGTTTTAGGCATTAGTCAGTCCTCGGTTAGTCGTAAGTATCAAAAAATAATGAATGAAAAGAATATGAATAGTGACTTTATGTCATTTAATTGAGTAAGTAAAAAAACGCACCAAGTGGGTGCGTTTTTTTCATGCTGTTGAAAAAGGAATTTGTCAATTAAATTGTTGGATTAATCATTGTTAAGTAAGTTGTGTCATATTGATTTCCACTACAGGGTGCTCGTTTTCCATGGGGCGTGATTCTTGAGCCTCCTCGGCGCTATATTTATCAAACTGTAACTTAAGATGACAAATTACACATCTTTACAATTATTGATTCAAAAAAGAAGATATTTTAATTTTTGCAAGTTAGTTAAAACATTTATATATCAACCAAAATTACTTGTTTATCAATAAGATGACAGATAAAACAATAATAAATAGACTAATTTTCATAGAAATTCATTTAATTTTGTATTTTTCAATATTGACTACAATATATTTCAACACTCTAAAAAAACGCACAGAGTGCGTTTTTTTATTTCTCTAAATCCCCTATATTTTCAACATTACTATCAATTACTTCAGTCATACTAACTTGATCCCTCGAGATACTAAATGCCATGAATATGATGATGAGTCCCACTGCAATACATGTTCCTGCAAGCAACATAAAATTTTCCTCCTTTCATGGTGTTCTAGCCTATGCAATGATTTTTCTTAATATGTCGTTTTAGAGTAATAGTTTTAAAAACGTTTTATTAGCGCAGAATTTTTACGAGTTTCAAAGATTATGCAATTTGTAATAGTGTTATGCAAAATTGAATACTAGTTGTACAAGGTATGGAATAAAACCCTTATAAATTGGGGGTATTAAAGTTGGCACAGTTCTTGCAATCTAGTAAGTTGTAAAGAAATTAAGGAGGGTTTATATACAATGGTCGATGTTCAATTTAAAACAATTGATTTAAAGATGTTTATTAATGGCGAATGGAAAGATTCTAGCAATCATGAGAAACGCCCAGTTATTAACCCAGCAAATGGAGAAATCATTGCATATGCTCCTGAAGGAACGGTTGAAGATGCGAAAGAAGCAATTGATGTTGCTCGTAAAGCATTCAATGATGGAAGATGGTCTGATTTATCTGCTCAAGAAAGAGCAACTTACTTATTTAAAATTGCAGACAAAATAGAAGAGTACCAAGATGAATTAACTAAACTTGAAACATTAGATAATGGAAAACCTAATCGTGAAGCGGGCTTTGATGTTGCCGATGCGGCAGCTTGCTTTCGTTATTATGCAGGATTAATTACAAAGCCAGATGGGTTTACTTATCATGTAGCAGATCCTATGCAGGCAATGGTTGTTCGCGAGCCAATAGGAGTATGCGGATTAATTGTTCCTTGGAATTATCCGTTATTAATGAGTATATGGAAAATTGCTCCAGCGTTAGCGGCAGGTAATACAATTGTTTTCAAACCATCAGAAGTAACACCAGTGACTCCTAAGAAATTATTTGAAATTTTTGAAGAAGTTGGTCTTCCACAAGGTGTAGCAAATATGGTGATGGGTGCTGGTCCAGTGGTTGGAAATGAAATCGCTGCCAACCCTGATGTAGATATGGTTTCATTCACAGGTGGAACAAAAACAGGTAAACACATCATGAAAACAGCGGCTGATACGATGAAAAAAGTGTCACTTGAGCTTGGTGGGAAATCTCCAAATATTATTTTTGCAGATGCAGATTTTGAAACGGCTGTCGATTATGCTCTATTTGGAATTTATGCAGGTTCAGGTCAAGTTTGTTCAGCAGGATCAAGAATTTTAGTTGAAGAATCAATTTATGATCGCTTCGTGGAGCGATTTGTAGAGCGTGCTAAAAAAATTAAAGTAGGTCCTGGGGATGTAGCAGAAACGGAGATGGGACCACTAGTTAGTAAAGAGCATTTAGAAAAAGTTTTAAGCTATATACAAATAGGTAAAGAAGAAGGAGCAAGACTTGCTTGTGGGGGAAATCGTATCGAAAAAGATGGTTTAGAAAAGGGATACTTTGTTGAACCAACTGTTTTTGTAGATGTTGAACAAAATATGCGCATTGTCCAAGAAGAAATTTTTGGTCCAGTTGTATGTATTCAAAAGTTTAAATCTGAAGAAGAAGCGTTAAAACTTGCAAATGGCACTGTATATGGTTTAGCGGGTGCTGTCTTTAGTAAGGATGGAGCGAAAGCTTTAAGGGTAATTAAAAAGCTACGTTCAGGCATTACTTGGATTAACTCATATCATCCAACATACAATGAAGCACCTTGGGGCGGCTACAAACAAAGCGGTGTAGGACGTAGCTTAGGTACATTTGGACTAGAAGAATTCCAAGAAATTAAGCAAATTAACATTAACTTACAAGTTGAACCAATTGGATGGTTTGCAGAATAATTTTAGGCAGTTATAAGAAGAGACATATGGGAAAGAAAAAAATAGATAAAACGACTATAGGAGTGAACAAAATGAGTATCAACTTAAAAAACGAATTAAAAAGTGAAGAAAAAAATGTAACCGAGTATATTAATAAGGTTTTAAGTTTAATAGAAAAAGAGACTGTTACAGAAGAAGATGCTGCATGGATCACAAAGGAAACAGTTGATGGTTTTAGAGAGCACGTAAACCCAGGTTTCCTTGCTTACCGCAAAACTGTTACAGAAGGCGGTCAATTTGCATCTGTTGAATGGTCTGATAGCGGCTCATGCTTTAAAGACGTAAATGGTAAAGAGTATATTGACTGTTTAGGCGGATTTGGAATTTATAATGTTGGACACCGTCATCCAAAAGTTATCAAAGCTGTTACAGATCAGTTAAAAAGACAGGCACTTCATAGCCAAGATTTATTAGATCCATTACGTGCAATGCTTGCTAAAATTTTAGCAGATATTACACCTGGTGATTTAAAATACTCATTCTTTACCAATAGTGGTACTGAAAGCGTAGAAGCAGCATTAAAGCTTGCGAAAATGTATAGTGAGCGCAGTACATTTATTTCAACTACACGTGCATTCCACGGAAAAAGCTTAGGTTCTTTATCTGGTACTGCAAAAGGCATGTTCCGTAAACCGTTTTTACCGTTAATTCCTGGA
The DNA here is from genome assembly GCF_004138285.1 of Gottfriedia acidiceleris. GTDB lineage: Bacteria > Bacillota > Bacilli > Bacillales > Bacillaceae_G > Gottfriedia > Gottfriedia acidiceleris_A. The sequence goes on from NZ_SCFN01000008.1 coordinate 104,558, forward strand.
TTCCGTCATGTTCCATTTGGTGACATTGATATGATGAGAAAAACATTTGAAACTTGCTCTTTAGTAGGCGAAGATGTTGCAGCAGTTATACTTGAGCCAATTCAAGGTGAAGGTGGAATTATTCTTCCTCCTCCAAACTACTTAAAAGAAGTTCGTGAACTATGTGATGAGTACGGAGCTCTACTAATTTTTGACGAAGTTCAAACAGGTATGGGACGTACTGGTAAAATGTTTGCTGCTGATTTATATGAAGTAGTTCCAGACATTATTTGTCTTGCTAAAGCATTCGGCGGCGGAGTTATGCCGGCTGGAGCAGTAGTTGCAAAAGAAGAAGTATTCAAAAGCTGGTTCCCAAATCCATTTATGCATACAACAACATTTGGTGGAAATCCATTAGCATGTGCAGCTGCTATTGCTACAATCAGTGTGCTTCTTGAAGAAAAATTACCTGAAAGAGCAGAAGTAGTTGGGGCTTACTTCTTAGATCAATTAAAAGAAGCAGCAAAAGGACATGAAGACAAAGTTTTAGAAATTCGTGGTCAAGGTTTAATGATTGGAATTGAGTTCCATCAAGATGAAATTGGCTATGAAGTTTCTAAAGGAATGTTTGATAAAGGTATCCTAGTTGCTGGTACATTAATTAACTCAAAAACAATTCGTATCGAGCCTTCTTTAAAAATTAGCTATGAAGAAGTTGATACTGTAGTGAGTGCATTTAAAGAAATATTATCTAATATTTAAGTTAATCTTTCAGCATGTCATGACCGATAATCATGACATGCTTTCATTACACTCAAAAACCGTTATAGATAGGATGGTGTAATTATGGCAGATCGAAAATTCGTTAAAATCCAAACGTCAATTCCAGGACCAAAATCACAAGAGTTGGTTGCTCGAAGAAATAAAGTGGTTCCAAAAGGGATTAGTAATAATAGTGCAGCATTTGTAAAAAAAGCAAAGGGTGCACTAGTTGAGGATATTGATGGTAATACGTTTATTGACTTTGCAGGTGCAATTGGAACGATAAACGTGGGCCATTCCCATCCTAGAGTAGTAAGGGCGCTTCAAGCTCAGGCAGGCGATTATATTCACACAGGATTTAATGTCATGATGTATGAATCTTATATTCAGCTTGCAGAAAGATTAGCAGATCTTTCACCTGGAAGTTTTGATAAACAAGTGGCATTTTTTAATAGTGGCGCAGAGGCTGTTGAAAATGCAGTAAAGATAGCAAGAAAGTATACAAAGCGTCAAGGAATCATTTCTTTTACTAGAGGATTCCATGGTCGAACATTAATGACAATGACGATGACAAGTAAGGTTAAGCCTTACAAATATGGATTTGGGCCATTTGCTCCTGAAGTGTATAAAGCACCATATCCATATGTTTACCGTCGTCCAGATCAAATGGATGAAAAGGAATATAGTAAATTTATCATTGAACAATTTGAACAGTTTTTGATTGCAGAGGTTGCACCAGAAACGATTGCTGCAGTCGTAATGGAACCAATCCAAGGTGAAGGTGGCTTTATTGTTCCTGATCTTGATTTTGTAAAAAGGGTTAGAGAAATCTGTACGCAATATGGAATATTATTTGTAGCAGATGAGATTCAAACTGGTTTTGCTAGAACAGGTAAATATTTTGCAATTGAGCACTTTGGAATTGAGCCTGATTTAATAACAATTTCAAAATCAATGGGTGCAGGAGTACCTATTAGTGGCGTTATCGGTAGAAAAGAAATTATGGAAGCTTCTGATGCCGGAGAAATAGGCGGAACATACTCTGGTAGTCCACTTGGATGTCGTGCAGCATTAGCAGTACTCGATATCATTGAGGAAGAAGGATTAAATGATCGAGCTGTTGTAATTGGCGAAAAAGTTAACGAGAAAATGCGCAGGTGGGCTAAACAGTTTGAACAAATAGGTGATATTCGCGGAATTGGCGCAATGTGTGCGATGGAGATTGTAACAAATAAGAAAGATAAAACACCAGATAAAGTGACAGTTGGAAAGATTGTAAAAGAAGCTAACAATAGAGGGTTAATGTTGTTAAGCGCAGGTATCTTTGGCAATGTTATTCGTTTGTTAATGCCACTAACGATTACAGATGAACAGCTTGAAGAGGGACTAGATATTTTAAGGGAGTCAATTGAAGCTGTATTAGTACCAGAATTTCAATTGGAGGTAAACTCATGAGCCAAATTAAAGAGAAATATGAAGTCTACCCAATGTATATAGATGGTACATGGGTTGGGAACGATCATGAATATTATACGAAGGTTACAAATCCTGCAACCGGTGCAGTTGTAGGGGCAATTCCAACGGGTGGTACATATGAAGCTAAATTAGCTGTTGATGCTGCTCATACTGCATTTAAAACTTGGTCAAAAAAGACGGCAGAAGAAAGATACCATTTATTAATGAATTGGTATCGTCTTATTGACGAAAAGAAAGAAGAAATTGCTAGATTAATGACAATTGAGCAAGGTAAACCATTAAAAGAAGCGTTAGGTGAGACTGTTTATGCAAATGGTTTTATTTCGTGGTATGCAGAAGAAGGCAAACGTGTATATGGAGAAACAATTCCTGCATCACAACCTAATAAACGAATACTAATTAGGAAAGAACCTGTAGGAGTTGTAGCAGCAATTACTCCGTGGAATTTCCCGGCAGCTATGATTACTAGAAAAGTTGCTCCTGCACTTGCAGCTGGTTGCACAACGGTTATTAAACCAGCTACTCAAACACCTTTAACAGCATTAAAGCTTGCGGAGCTTGCCCATGAAGCGGGAATTCCAAAAGGTGTAATTAATGTCGTTACTGGTAAGTCTTCTGAAATAGGCGATGTATGGCTCAAAGATCCAAGAGTAACAAAGATTACATTCACTGGCTCTACTGAAGTTGGAAAAACGCTAATGGTAGGAGCAGCGGAGAATGTCAAAAAGGTTTCGCTAGAGCTTGGTGGAAATGCACCATTTATTGTCATGGATGATGCTGATTTATCAAAAGCAGCGGTTGGCCTAGTTCAATCAAAATTCCGCAATGCAGGTCAAACTTGCATTTGTACAAATCGTATTTATGTACAAGAAAGTGTAGCTGAAGAATTTACAGCGTTATTTACAAAAGAGCTAGAAAAATTAAAAGTAGGTAACGGTTTAGAAGAAGGAATTGATGTTGGTCCACTAATTGATCATGCAGCTTTAGAAAAAGTAAAAACGCTAGTTGAAGACGCTACTAATAACGGTGGAAAAATCGTATTTAGTGGTAATAAACCTGCAGAGGAAAATGGATATTATTATGCACCAACTATTTTAACTGGAATCACGGATGAAATGGCATGTATGAAGGAGGAAATATTTGGTCCACTTGCACCAATTACTACATTTAAAACCGAAGAAGAAGTAATTGAGAGAGCAAATAATTCAAATTACGGTCTGGCTGCATATGTGTATACGGAAAACTTAAGTCGTTCTTTCCGCGTTACAGAAGCACTTGAGTACGGAATTATTGGACTAAATGATGGTACACCATCTGCTGTACAAGTTCCATTTGGCGGTTATAAAGAGAGCGGTCTTGGAAGAGAAGGCGGTCACTTTGGAATTGAGGAATTTTTAGAAGTTAAATATATTTCAATTGGGTTAGACATCTAATAAATCTACTATTTTTATAAAGCGCAGTTGTAAGCCAGTTAAACATTCAATTCAACTAGTGTAATTGATCGTTTACTGGCTTATTAACTAGATTAATTGAGGTGGAAAAGTTGCCGGGTGCATTACATGGAGTAAAAATCATTGATTTAACAAGAGTACTAGCCGGGCCCTTTTGTACGATGATCCTTGGGGATTTAGGAGCAGAGATCATAAAAGTAGAAAGTATAAATAATGGCGATGAAACAAGGGGATGGGGGCCACCTTTCGTTGAAGGTGAAAGCGCTTATTATTTGTGCGCAAACCGCAATAAAAAAGGCATTACTCTAAACTTAAAAAGTGAGCAAGGTAAAGAAATTTTAAAAAAGCTAGTTTCAGAGGCTGATGTAGTTGTTCAAAATTTCAAACCTGGAACAATGACAAAACTAGGTTTTGGCTATGAGGATTTGAAAAAAATAAAAGAAGACATAATACTAGCGTCCATTAGTGGGTTTGGCAGTGAAGGGCCGAATTCAAGTTTACCAGGATATGATTATATCATCCAAGCGATGTCTGGATTAATGAGCATTACTGGTGAGAAAGAGGCAGAGCCAACAAAAGTAGGTGTAGCCATTTCGGATGTTTTAACTGGTCTATTTACATGTATTGGGATTCTTGCTTCACTTCAGCATCGAGATCGTACAGGAGAAGGTCAGGAAATCGATATTTCATTGTTTGACTCCCAGCTAGCTGCTTTAGTAAATGTAGCTAGTAATTATTTATGCAGTGGGATTGTACCTGAACGAATGGGGAATCAACACCCAAATATCGTTCCATACCAAGTCTTTACTGCAAGTGACGGTGAATTAGTCGTAGCGGTAGGTAATGATGAACAATTTAAAAGGTTTGCTTTACTAATTGATGAACCAAACTTATGGGATGATAAATTTAAGACAAATACTGGCCGTTTACAGCATCGAAAACAAATAGAGCAATTAATTCAAAATAAGTTGAAGATGAAAAGTAAAAATGAGTGGAAACAATTATTAGATCAAATTGGAATTCCGAATGGCCCAATTAATAATGTGAGTGAAGCTCTAAAGTCAGAACAAGCTAAATCGAGAGAAATGGTGTTGGATGTAAACCATCCTTTTATAAAGGATCTAAAATTAGTGGGATCACCGCTAAAATTATCAAAAACACCAGTTGAAGTATTAAGACACCCACCCCTACATGGCGAACATACTGAAGAAATAATGAGCAAACTAGGTTATTCCCGAATTGAAATAGAAGAAATGAAATTAAATAAAACAATTTGAGGAGGAAATAGGAATGGATTTTTCATTATCAGAGGAACAAATTAGTGTAAGGAAAGTAGTCAGGTCATTTGTAGACAGAGAAATTATTCCTTTTATAAAGGAATGGGATGAAAAAGGACATTTTGAAGCTAATATTCTAAAACGACTTGCAGATTTACAACTAATGGGTGTATGTATTCCAGAACAATACGGTGGAGTAGGAATGGATTATAATACTTTAGCAATTGTCTGTGAGGAATTAGAACGTGGAGATACTGCTTTCCGTACTGCTGTTTCAGTACATACTGGTTTAAATAGTATGACATTACTACAATGGGGAACTGAAGAACAAAAGAAAAAATATCTTGTTCCTCAAGCACAAGGGAAGAAAATTGGTGCATTTGGATTAACTGAACCTAATGCAGGATCTGATGTAGTGGCGATGGCAACAACTGCTGTAAAAGATGGGGATAGTTATATCTTAAACGGATCAAAAACATGGATTTCTTTATGTGATGTAGCTGATCATTTCTTAATTTTTGCGAAAACAAATCATGACCTAAAGCATCATGGTATCTCCTGTTTTATTGTAGAACGTACATTTGAAGGCGTTTCCACAAAAGCGATCAAAGGAAAAATGGGTATTAGAGCAGGGAACACTGGAGAAGTATTTTTAGATGATGTCAGAGTACCTGCTGAAAACTTATTAGGCTTTGAAGGTGAAGGCTTTAAAATTGCAATGTCTGCGTTAGATAATGGACGATTTACAGTTGCAGCAGGTGCTTGTGGCTTAATCCAGGCATCACTTGAAGCAAGCGTAAAATACTGTCATGAACGAAAAACATTTGGTAAAGAAATCGGAAAACATCAATTAGTACAACAAATGATCGCAAAAATGTCTTCAAACCTTGAAATCTCACGCCTATTAGTTTATAAAGCTGGTTGGTTAAAAAATAGTGGAAAACGTAACACTAGAGAAACGTCACTAGCAAAATGGATTTCTTGTAATGCAGCAAACGAAGCTGCAAATGATGCAGTTCAAATTCATGGAGCATACGGATTCTCAAACGAATTCCCAGTAGAGCGCTACTTAAGAAACTCAAAAGCACCTGTTATCTACGAAGGAACAAGAGAAATTCACACAATTATGCAAGCTGAATATGACCTTGGTTACAGAGAAGATAAAATCCTAAGAAAAATGCTCCCATCTTGGCCATTTGAAGAGATTACGGTTGAGGCAGTGAAGTCTTAACAAAGAAATTACGTGCAGATTTTTGAATAACTTTGATAGCTCAGCATATGCTGGGCTTTTTTTCGTAAAAGAAAGCATTTGAAGGATTAATCATGTTTCGCCTAAAGCTACCAACTAATCATCAATTTTTTAAGTGATATAATTGCTCAAAATTTTACCAATATAGGGAGGAAATCTTGATATTTACAAGAAAATAATAATAAGCATATTTATAGTGCTTCCTATAACTTTTTTAATAATAATCTTTAATTCATCAAAAAACTCTAGTGGATATAGTAATTTTTTACACAATTAAATAGTAAAAAGCAAATGTTGAAGGAGTAATTATTTAATATGAACATAACAACAATTGGATTCTCCAAAAAATCATTAAGAACATTCTCATCATTGCTTCAACAAAATAACGTTACACATCTAATTGATACAAGACTACATAACACATCACAACTAGCAGGATATGCAAAAAAAGATGACCTTCATTTTGTAATGGATTTATTAAATATTCAATACACACATGACACTGATTTAGCTCCAACAGAAGAATTATTGAAAGCAATTAAGAAAAAGGAAGTCTCATGGAATGATTTTGAAAAAGACTTTTTTAGCTTAATACAAAATCGTAAAATCGAAACAAAAATAAACGACTTTATAAGCAACGGCGTTCCATGCTTTTTGTGTAGCGAAGAAAAACCACACCATTGTCACCGCAAACTAGTCGTAGAATATTTAAGAGAATTTGATAATCGTTTTGAAATTATTCATTTATAAATTCGAAAAGACTGTCCGTTAAAGACAGTCTTATTTAAGTTATTTAATATAAGTACGTAACCTATCTTGTATCTGCTTGAAAATATCATCAATATGATCCAGTTCTAAAATGATTTTATCATATTTATGATTGTTTAAAGTTAAAACTAAATTCCCCTTGTTAGTACTTGTAGCAACGAAATAGTTCACGCCGTCCTTTTTAAAATAGCCATATTTATTTGCACCTATTTGAGTACCGTAAATTTTCCAAAGAAATTGATGGAGATCCTCTATCGAAACGTCCTTAATATCACCATATGGTACTTCGATTGTATGATTTAACCCTAATATTGTTTCAAAACCAGAAAGTGTAATGATTAATTTATCTTCTTCAAATAAAATTGTTTTCATAAAAAATCCCTCCTTACTTCTTATACGACCCGGGACTGAGTATCGTTCATTTATTTTGATTTAATTATAAATAGATAAGTATATTTTTCATCGAAACCGCTTATTTTCAAAACTAAACAAACGTTTAATTAAATATATAATGCAACGATTTTCGTGATTTTAAAGTATACTGACTTTGGAATAAGTAGGCTTAGTATTAGTAAAAATCGAAAAAAATTGAACGATAAGATAATTTTTTTTCATAGCTAGTAAATGCTAGGGAATGATATCATCTAGGTATACGAATTATTTACTATTCTCAAAGAGGTACGTGATATGGATCAACAAGTACAAACTTATTTTGAAAACCTTGAATCAAAAGACAAGAATTTGCAATACGAAGCCTTTAACTATATTATTTCCGTTACAAAAGAGAAAGTGGATTGGTCATATGAAGTATGGGATCGATTAAAATCAGAGCTAACGCACAAAGGAAATCACACAAGGTCAAGAGCGGCACAATTTCTCTCAAATTTAGCGATTAGTGACCCAGAGAAAAGAATGTTAAATGATTTTCCTGAAATTTGGCAAGTTACATATGATCCAAAATTTGTTACCGCAAGACATACCTTACAATCTATATGGAGAGTAGGATTAGCTGGTCCAGAACAAAGAGCAATCGTCCTTGAATATCTAGAAAACCGTTATTTAAATTGTAAAGAAGAGAAGAACAATAAATTAATTCGTTACGATATCATTCAATGTATGAGGAATCTTTATGATGCGGTTAAGAATGAGGAGATTAAACAAAAGGCTTTAGAGTTGATTGAAACAGAAGAAGATCCAAAATATCGAAAAAAGTATATGACAGTGTGGAAATGAAGCAAGAAAAAATAGAAGCCCATTAGGGGTTTCTATTTTTTTTATACTAAAAGAAGTAAGGGGAAGTAATTAAAGGCACAACGCTTAAGAAATAAAAAACGAATTCACATGGAATTCGTTTTTTTTTTATTAGCAAGTAAAAATTAACTAAGATTAGTTCATCATCTGTTTAATTAATTCACGATTTCGTTTTTTAAATACTTCATTATGAGATGAAACCATTGCAGATCCACTAGCATCTGGTTGGATATATTGCTTCGCTTTATTAACGGCATTAGCGGCATCTTGAAATGCGCCAGCAATTAATTGTAACTTTCCTTCATGCATTAAAATATCTCCAGCTGCGTAAATCCCTTCAATCGAAGTTTCACTCGTTGTATTCCCTTTAATATAGAAATCTTGAATCATTTCTACTTTTATTTCACTGTTATTTAATAAAGAAGTATCCTGTTCATAACCGTGGTTTATGATTACTTCATCAATTGCCAAATGAGATACTTCACCAGTTTCATTATTTGTCAGTTCAACCTTTTCAATTTCCTCATGGTTTTCACCAGCAATTAATTTCGTAATAGATGTATTGAAAAGACATTCGACTGTACTATTCATCAATTGAGAAACTTGTGCTTCATGACCCTTTAGAGCATCTTTTCGGTAAGTTAAATAAACTTTCTTAGCAATCGGCTCTAACTCATTAGCCCAATCAATTGCAGAGTTACCACCACCGGAAACGATTACAGTTTTATTTTGGAAATGTTTAAGTGATTTTACTGTATAGTTTAAATTTGAAACTTCGAATCTTTCTGCACCATCTATTTGAAGCTTTGTTGGATTTAAAATACCACTTCCTACTGCAACAATAACTGTTTTAGAATAATGTTTTTGACCTGAAGCTGTATGTAAAACAAAAATACCATTATCATCACGAGTGATTGTGTCGACTTTTTCATTTAACACAACAGTCGGATCAAACGTTAATCCTTGTTGAACAATTTGTCCGATGAATCTCTCGCCAGGGATTGGTGGTTGTCCTCCAACATCCCAAATTACCTTTTCAGGATAACAATGAACTTTACCGCCTAATTCAGATTGAAATTCTATAATTTTTGTTTTCATTTCTCGTAAACCACTATAAAAGGCAGAGTAAAGTCCAGCAGGACCTCCTCCGATTACTGTTACATCATAAAGATCGTTCATATTCATTATGTTCTCACTCCAGAATATTCTGTCATTGATTATCATTCTCAGTAAAATATAAACCATTTTTGAGAATTTTTCAATGATTTCACTAAAAAATAATATTGACAATAATAGTAAATAGACTTATATTTACCTAGCAACAATGATTGATAATAATTATCATTATCACTAACGGTTAAAATATTAAATGAATGGAGGTCCCTTTATGGTACGGTTATATACTAATGAATTGACCATTGGTTATGGTGATCGTTTGATTGTAAAAGACCTTAATATAAAAATTCCGGATAAACAAATTACAACAATCATTGGTTCAAATGGATGCGGTAAATCGACTCTTTTGAAGGCGATTACAAGAATAATCTCTCATCAATCCGGAACGATTATTTTAGATGGAGAAAACATTGCTTCAGAGAATACTAAATTACTAGCTAAAAAAATGGCGATTCTTCCTCAAACACCAGAGAGTGCAAGTGGCTTAACAGTAGGTGAACTAATATCTTATGGTCGATTCCCATATCAAAGTGGTTTTGGCAGATTAACTCAAAAAGATATTGAAGTTATTGACTGGGCACTTGAGGTTACAGGTACAAAGGAATATAAATATCAAACAGTTGATTCGCTTTCAGGAGGTCAACGTCAACGAGTTTGGATTGCAATGGCGTTAGCACAAGAAACTGAAATCATTTTCCTTGATGAGCCAACTACATATTTAGATTTAGCTCATCAGCTCGAAATTTTGGAGTTGTTACAAAAGCTAAATCAGGAGCAAGAACGTACGATTGTAATGGTTTTACATGACCTAAATCAAGCAGCTCGATTTGCAGATTATATCATCGCACTTAAAGATGGAGAAATCGTAAAAGCAGGTTCTTGCGAAGAAGTCATTACGCATGAAGTTCTAAAAAAAGTTTTTTCAATTGATACAGTAATAGGAAGAGACCCAAGAACAAATAAACCAATGTGCATAACATACAATTTACTTAAGGGAGAAGAGAAAAATGAAGAAAATCTTAATACCATTTCTTTTAATATTCGTGCTAATTATTAGTGCATGTAGTAAAGGAGCATCAAGTACAGAAGGCTCAAAGAATGAACCAAAAAAGTCTGGAACTATTACATATCAATCTCAAAATGGTCCAGTTAAAGTCCCAGCAAATCCTAAACGTGTAGTAGTATTATCTTCGTTTGCAGGAAATGTAATGTCTTTAGGAGTTAACATTGTCGGTGTTGATTCTTGGTCTAAATCGAATCCTCGCTGGGCTGAAAACTTAAAAAATGCTGAAGTAGTTTCAGATGATAATATCGAAAAAATTATTGAGTTAAACCCAGATTTAATTATTGGTTTAGATAATGTTAAAAACCTTGATAAATTAAAGAAAATCGCACCTACTGTAGTATATACTTACGGCAAAGTAGATTACTTAACTCAACATATTGAAATTGGTAAATTATTAAACAAAGAAAAAGAAGCGCAAGCATGGGTAGATGATTTTAAAGCTCGTGCACAAAAGGCCGGAGAAGAGATAAAAGCTAAAATTGGTCCAGATGCAACAGTTTCTGTAATTGAAAAATTCGACAAGCAGCTTTATGTTTATGGCAACAACTGGGGTCGTGGAACAGAAATTCTTTTCCAAGAAATGAAATTAAAAATGCCTAAAAAAGTTGAAGAAAATGCATTGAAACCAGGATATTATGCAATCTCTTTAGAAGTACTTCCTGAGTTTATGGGTGAATATGTAATCTTTAGTAAATTTGATCAAACTGATACTTCTGTAGAAAAAACAGATACTTATAAAAATACACCAGCAGTAAAGAATAAGCACGTTTTTGAAGTTAATGGAAGTGAATTCTACTTCAATGATCCAGATACTTTAGACATGCAATTAGAATTCTTTAAAAAGCAATTTTTAGGTAACTAACAAATATAAGAGTAGGAATTCTATTATTCCTACTCTTATTATTTAGACATTGTCCAAAAATTTTATTGCAGACTGATTGAAAACGTTTATCTTTCGGGGCGGGAAGCATTAAAGAAAGCGAGCGTTTGGCGGGCAGTCTGAAGACATTCTATAAAGAGAAGATGAGAGGCTAATGACACAAAAAAACAAAGGTTCTGTTCCATTCTTTTTTAAACTTATATTGGGGATTATCATTTTTATAGTTATGTTTGTAATTGCAATCGTTTTCGGCGCAGCGGATACAACTGTTGGTGATGTATGGAATGCAATTTTTACAAACATGAATAGTCAACAGATTTCTATTATTAGAGAGTTACGGTTACCTCGAGAGGTGGCGGCAATATTTGTAGGAGCAGCTCTTGCGGTGGCAGGCGCTATTATGCAGGGGATGACAAGAAATCCACTTGCAGATCCGGGTTTGCTTGGCTTAACGGCAGGAGCAAATGCAGCTTTAGCAATAACAATGGCTTTCCTACCAAAAGTAAATTATTTTGGAATTATGTTAGCTTGTTTTATAGGTGCAGCAGTTGGTTCACTAATCGTTTTTGGAATTGCTACAGTGAAAAAAGGCGGTTTTTCTCCATTTCGTATTGTTTTAGCAGGGGCGGCTGTTACAGGCTTTTTAACTGCTATTTCTGAAGGTGTAGGGATTTACTTTAAAATATCTCAAAATATTTCAATGTGGACTTCTGGTGGATTAGTTGGTACTTCATGGGGCCAAGTAAAAACGATTACGCCTTTTATTATAGTCGGTATTCTAGTAACAATTTTCTTGGCACGTCAATTAACAATACTTAGTTTAAATGAAGAGGTTGCTGTAGGTTTAGGTCAAAATATCCCAAGAATCAAAGCAATCTTATTTGTCGTAATCGTATTACTAGCTGGAGCGGCAGTTGCTCTAGTAGGAAATATGGCATTTTTAGGTTTAATGGTACCTCACATGGTGCGTGGATTCGTCGGAACTGATTACCGATTTATTATACCGATGTCTGCTATTTTTGGTGCTACATTTTTACTTTTGGCAGATACACTTGGGCGAACAATTAATATACCTTATGAAACACCAGTTGCAGCGATTGTTGCAATGATTGGCCTTCCTTTCTTTCTATTTATCGTACATAAAGGAGGCAAAGAATTCTCTTGATACAGCCTGCTATTATTAGAAAACAAAGGTTAATTCTGTTGATACTCTTTATACTTATTCTCTTAACAATGTTTATTGGAATGGGAATGGGATTTTCAGCAATACCATATAGTAGATTACTTCCAACATTTTTAGGTGATGGTACATTTAAAGAAGAGTTTGTAATCTTTTCAATTCGTTTACCTAGAATGATTATAACTTTAATGGCGGGAATGGCACTTGCACTATCTGGTGCAATTTTGCAAGGGGTAACAAGAAATGATATGGCTGAGCCTGGGATACTAGGTTTTAATGCTGGTGCAGGTGTAGCTATTACAGTATTCTTTTTATACTTTCCAATTGAAGCAGGATCGTTTGTTTATTTAATCCCAATCGTTGGATTTTGTGGTGCTATTGTAACAGCAATTATTATTTACTTATTTTCTTATAAGAAAAATTCGGGTTTACAACCTATAAGACTAGTTTTAGTAGGTATTGGTTTCTCGATGGCTCTTTCAGGAATCATGATTGTATTAATTTCATCTGCGGAACGTGCTAAAGTAGATTTTATTGCAAAATGGTTGGCAGGTAATATATGGGGGACAGATTGGCCGTTTATTTGGGCATTCTTACCTTGGCTAATTGTATTAATTCCGTTTACTTTATATAAAGCAAATACATTAAACCTTCTTAATTTAAATGAGCCTGTTGCAATCGGGGTAGGGGTCTCATTAGAAAAGGAAAGAATTGTTTTAATGTTAGCAGCAGTTGCATTAGCAGCATCGGCTGTTTCAGTAACAGGAGGAATTGCGTTTATCGGATTAATGGCACCACATATAGCCAAAAGCTTAGTTGGCCCAAGAAATCAATTATTTATACCCATTGCAATTTTAATTGGTGGATTCTTGCTATTAGTTGCCGACACAATCGGAAGAAACTTAGTCGATCCTGAAGGAATACCAGCGGGGATTATAGTAGCCCTAATCGGTGGGCCTTACTTTGTATATTTAATCCTAAAAAAGGCTTAATCAATAGAAAAAGACATTGTGAACTACACAAATCGTTCAAACAATGTCTTTTCTTTATTCTTAAACAGTTAATTCTTCATTTAAGTATTTAATTTGTCCGTCTTTTAAAGATTGAATACGAGCAAGAGATTTAACTCGATAACCACGATCACGCAGAATCTTTCCGCCATCTTGGAATGATTTTTCAATTACGATTCCAAAGCCAACTGTTTCTGCCTTCGCTTGTTCCATGATTGAAAGTAAGCCAAGAGCTGCCTGTCCGTTTGCTAAGAAATCGTCTATTACTAATACTTTATCACCTTCGTCTAACCATTTATGAGAAATTGAAATTTCATTTTCTTCTTTTTTTGTAAATGAATATACTTTGGCAGTATAAACATCTTGCTGCATTGTGATTGACTTTTTCTTACGAGCAAAAACTAGAGGGACATTTAAAGCAAGTGCTGTCATTAGCCCAGGTCCGATACCTGAAGATTCTATAGTAACTACCTTTGTTATTTTTTCTTCAGAAAATAAACGTGCAAATTCTTCCCCAATTTCTTTCATTAAAACAGGATCCATTTGATGATTTAAGAAAGCATCCACTTTTAATACATCATTTGCTAAAACGATTCCTTCTTGTTCAATTTTTTTTAGTAATAATTCCATAATGATCCCCCTTAATCTAAACAAAAAAACTCAAAACATGTACTTCACTGTATAAAATGAGTGAAGTAACACATTTTGAGTCTTTGATTCGCTAGAGCTAAAATGTTAGATGTGTTACCACTCATAGTCGGTAAATTTACGGTTAACCGGTAGAAACTTGTGAGCCATATCCTCACTATTATACGAGTGAAATTTATAATTTTAATGAAACTATAACATGTTAATAGATTCTGGTCTAGCAATTAATAGGTGTAAATTATTAGCATTATTGAATACAGCTTAATACAGTTTACAAATAAATTTAGTGAACTCCTTTACTAAATCCTGGTCATAAACAGTACCACTTTGTTTTTGAATTTTTTTTAACGATCTTTCAATTGAACATTTTTTTCTATAAGGGCGATCATGGGCTAATGCATCAAAACTATCAATTATTCTAATTACTTTCGAATTAAAATCAATTTCGTTACTACATAAACCTTCATAGCCAGTCCCATCAATATTTTCATGATGATAACGGACAGCATTTAAAATATCATTATGATATGAAAAATCTTTTAATAAATCATATCCATAAATTGTGTGATTCTTCATTAGATTCCACTCGAAATCAGTAAGAGGACCTCTTTTTGCAACGATTGAATTTGGTATTTTAAACTTACCAATATCATGTACATAACCAATAAAATGTAATTGATTGGATTGATGTAAAGAGAGATCTAAATATCTACTGAATTTATACGACATTTCTCCTACACGCATCCCGTGTAAAAAAGTATCATGATCGAGTTGCCTTAATAGATCAACTAACTCATTTGTGACTAATGTTGGCCTTTCTTTTACCATAAAATCACCTTTGAATGCTTATTCAACATAAAACTTATTTTAATAAATGGGCGATATGATTAATATCGCGCTGTGAAAGAGTAGAACTAATTACCGCAATTGGAACAATATCTAAATCAATTTGAAAATCAGCAATGATAAAGTCCAAACGTAATTCACTAATCGTTTCAGGGCTTAGTTCGCCGTTTTGGAGTTCAACAAATTGGATTTTATCTCCAAATTCTTTTATTAGTTTAGCTGTTATATACTGTCGTACACCATAACCTTCACTACTTAACAGCAGTACCCTTTTTTTTACGAATGATAATTTAATAATGATTGCTTGAATATTTAATGTGATTTTAGCAATTACTTCATTATTTACTTCTGGGTATGAAAGGTAATTGCACCAATTACGAAATACAGTTTTTACTTTATGAAATAACTCCGGATAACGCTTTTTAACGTATTCAGTAATGAGGCAAGATCGATCAATTCTACCGTTTAAAAAAAGAACTAGGGAAAAGGCTTTAAATTGTTTTTGAAGAGTGAGAATAAAATCATTATGATCATGTAATTTTATACCAAGCTTTTTTTCGAGCATCGTAACGAGCTCGTGTAATTCTATATATTGTTTTTTTGATTTATGATGGTAGCTAATTATTATTTCATCTTGAGGTTCATTATCGCTAGAAAAATAAGGGGATGCAGATATCATTATAGAAAGAGCGTTTATTTCATTTAATGGAATTGATACTTTATAAATTTTTTCTAGCTGTCCGCATATATCAGTTGCAACTGAAAAAAACTTCGAATCCTTAATATTGTTAGAAGGATTTAAATCCAATTGTATATCTCGATCGATTCTTTGAATCATCGTACCAACATAATAAATATATTTATATATAGTAGGTGGGAATAAAAGTAAATTATTTTCTTCAGCTGACTTTGTAACTACTTTTTTTATTATAGAAAACGATAGAGAATCATAAGGCCATTTATTCGTATGGGAGTATAGACCATACAATACGTCACAGCATAAGATTCTTTTTTGGAACTCATTTCCTACAATTTCAAGAGGTGCACGCTTTAAACTTAAGTTATATGATTTCAATAAAGTGTCTACTCGTTCGAGAATTTTATAAACAGTATTATGATGTGTATATAAGACTTTTCCTAAATCACTAATGTGTTCAATCTCTTTTA
The DNA here is from genome assembly GCF_004138285.1 of Gottfriedia acidiceleris. GTDB lineage: Bacteria > Bacillota > Bacilli > Bacillales > Bacillaceae_G > Gottfriedia > Gottfriedia acidiceleris_A. Next base: position 120,744 of record NZ_SCFN01000008.1, read on the forward strand.
TTAGAATAAACATGATTACTTGAAGTGATAAAGAGTTCTTAACAAAAAGTGAACGAACTTGATCAAGTGAGGAATTAATTGGATTATTTATATAAATACCTTTTCCTTTTATCGTTTCAATTTGCCATCCTTCTGGAAGTGTTGCATTGATAATTTGTATATCAGTTCTTATTGTTTTCTCAGTACAATTTAAATTTTTAGCAAGCTCCTCCGTTTTGAACCATTTTTCTTGACTACTTAAAATATCGATTAAGTGTAATCTTCGTAAACTCGCCTTATCCATCTCATCTCCTACTTTAGATCTAGAATAATATTTTTACTAACATAAATAAACTAACTATTTTTGTGATGAAACTCACATAAAATGTTGTTGAGATAATGTTTTCAAAATTATTTTAAACTTAGATGATGGATAAGGATATGACTATTTTTACCGTTAAAAACGGTAATAAATATATATTAATCGAAAATCTCCTTTTATATAACGAAGGGCATACATCGTTTAATGAAACTTTATATATTAACTGTTTTTACCTATCAAAACGGTAAAAAAAAGCATTTGAAACTTTAATAAGCAAGACTATAATTTACTTTGAAAAGGAACTCGTTTTAATTTGTGATTGTATTCGGATGTGATCATGATTGGTGCTCTAAATTGAGAAATGAGGAGGGAAATGATGGGTATAGTGTTACTGTTTTTTATCCTAGGAAAACTTTTGCTAGTTCAGTCTATGTTACATAGCCGTATTACTTTGTTAGGATTGTTATTTAGTATTTTTATTGTTGTTTTGCTATATTTACTTCCAATCTTTTTAGAATTCAATAAAAGAGAACGATCTATTGGTTATAGTTTTACTTCATTAGTAGTTGGATCTATATTTTTAATCTGTACTGTTTATGAAAGATATGCTGTTTTTGTATTTTCTACTATTGATCAAACAGAAGAAATCTCCAATACAATATTCTCGTTTTTTATGATAGGGGACTTACTTTTTGTTTTTGATTTTCTATTATTACTGTACCTCTTACTATTCAAAGTACTTAAAATAAAGACAGCACATTTAATTTTTGGAAAAGAAATAAGGAGAAATAAGAGAGCAAGTATAAAGAATGTCTATTCATATTCTCCTCTTAAAAACATTACGCTTAATGAAGATTAAAGAGCAACTGATTTAATTATGAATGAATATAAAAAAATGAATGACATACGAAAAACCTCACTTTCGAAGTGAGGTTTTTTTGCACTTTCAATCCGTTCATAATTTTACTAAGGAGTAAGAAAATTGGGCAAGTGAATCGGTAACAATGCCCAAGTCCTCAACATATTTTGTTGTTGAGAGTCTGCGTTTTAGTGGATTCAAATTAGGGAATCGTATTTATTTTATTTAAGTACGTTATGTTTTATTCGCTTTCAAATTTTATGTCGGAGGTTATAAAAATGTATGATTTTCAAAGAGAGCTTCAACAATTAAACGTTGATCAGTTTCAAACTAGTCAAGTAGTTCCATGGGATTATAATCAGAATCAAAATCAAGATGCTCGAGTTTGCTTTGCATGCTTTTTCCCTTTTTTTAGTTGTTTTGGTTGTGGAGGTTGCTTCGGTTGTGGAGGATGCGGAGGCTGTTTCCGTTGCGGAGGATGCGGTCACTGTGGTCGCTGTCACCGTTAATTGTAATGTTTCATAAAAACTATTTGTCCAACTAGACAATCAGCCCCTACTTATCTTTGTAGGGGTTATCTATTAAATTAGGTTATGACATAAGGAATACATAATATACATAGGATTATGAAGAAAGTATTTATTAAATTCAATGTACAACTCACAGGAGATTGAAGGAGTTGAAAAGGATGTCAAAATTGAATCCATCTGCACGACTAAAGGTTAATCGAGATACTTTTTTTGTACCTGATTCGAATGGAGGTGTCTATTTTAGGAATAACTTAAGTTCATTTCGAATGGAAGGTGCATCTGTATACCAGTGGATTGAAAAGTTACTTCCTATGTTTAACGGTGAACACTCCCTAGATAGTTTAACAAATGGTTTGCCTGACCAATACCGAGAAAGAGTATATGAAATTGGTGAGATTTTATATAAAAATGGCTTTGCACGGGATGTAAGTAAGGATCATCCACATCAATTATCTAAAGATATTTTAAATAAGTATGCAAGTCAAATTGAGTTTTTAAATTGTTTTGGGGAGTCTGGTTCATATCGTTTTCAAACGTATCGCCAATCCAAGATATTGGCAATTGGTTCTGGAACAATTGTCACTTCGCTAGTTTCAGCATTATTAGAGTCGGGGTTAGCCAAATTCCATCTTTTAATAACGAATACGGAAAATACTGATAAAAAACGAATAAAAGAAATTGTAGACAACGCACGGAGAACGGATAGTGAAGTCGAAGTTGAATTAATTAAGAGAAAGAAGCTTTCATTACAAGAGATTGTATCAGCTTTTGATTCGATTTTATACGTATCAGAAGATGATCGTGTTTATGAACTTAAATTGCTCAATGAGATTTGTAAAAGAGAGAAAAAGCGATTTATCCCAGCAATTTCTTCGCAAAAGATCTGTATGGCCGGACCACTAGTGACTTCAAATTCTGAAGCTTGCTTTGAGTCAGCGTGGAGAAGCGTTCATCAAAACATACTCTGTGAAGAAGAAACGAACCAACCATTGTCTTCGATTACATCAGCAATGTTGGCAAATATAATGGTGTTCGAGCTATTTAAGGATATTACAAAGTCACGCGAAACAGAAAAGAATAATCAGGTTTATATTATTAATCAAGAGACGCTAGAGGGCAGTTGGCACTCATTCTCTCCTCATCCACTAGTGACTGGGAAAGCAAAAGCTAAAATAGTTCATAATTTTGAGGAAAAGCTAGAGCAAAACAAACCTAGTGGAGATCAAAGGAAGTTATTAACTTACTTAGGTCAGTTCAATTCACAAGAAACTGGATTATTTCACGTTTGGGATGAGGGTGAACTAAATCAACTTCCATTAGCTCAGTGTCGGATACAAGTAGTAGATCCTCTTACAGAAGGACCAGTAAAACTACTAACGAGTACGATTTGTACTGAATTAACTCATGAAGAAGCACGAAGAGAGGCGGGACTTACTGGAGTTGAAATGTATGTATCGCAAATAGCCAGTCAACTTATTATGAATTCAGAGTCCGATGTTGTAGAGTGTATTGAACCTGAGGAATACATCGCAATAGCTACTGGTCAAACTTTTTCAGAAAGTATTTGTAGAGCTCTACAAAAATATTTGTCTGAAGAGCTTAATAAACAAACGAGTGATCATGAAAATCATATTCAGGAAATAAAAGCGATAAAAATTGAAGATGATTGTGCTCAATTTTATTTACAAACATTAAATACAATACATGAATCTCCAAAAATAGCATTAGGAAAAGAGATTTGTGGATTTCCAGTAGTCTGGATTGGTACACAAAAAGGCTGGTATAGAAGTGTTGGTTTAAATATAACAATGGCCTTACAAGATGCACTAAAACAAGTACTTAAGGAATCACAAAATAAAACCCCACTACTTGCATCAAAAGCTACCCAGAGTTCATCAGTTTTAGTGGAAGAAAAGCAAGTACCTGAAATTATTATCCCTGAATCTGACCGTGCTAAACATGCTGATTTATTATTCTCGGCTATGGATATTTTAAAACAGAATAATATGGAACTACTAACATTGGAGTTTATGCTTGAATCAATTAATGTAGATGAGCTAGCGGGAGTTTATGGTGTCTTGTTAAGAGAGGTGAGCTCGATTTGAATTCAATGGTTACTATTTTTGGAGAGGGATTATTAAGTAAGTACACATCCGAAATTCTTTTAAATAAATATAAGATCGTTCAACAGAAAGATTTAGAGTCGAAGGTTTCAGAGGATACTAGTTTAATACTTATTTTAGATGACGCGTGGAACCCTAAGATTTATGAAAAAGTAGATGAAAACTTAAGAATAGGAACTGTTCCATGGCTACGTGCTTGTGTTTCGTTTGGGGAAGGTGTAATCGGACCCTTAGTACATCCAGGGCAAAAAGGATGCATAAAGTGTGCTGATTTTAGACGTTTAATGGCTGGCAGAGAGCGCAGAGAAATGCTAGAAATTGATCATCAGTTATTAGAAGGTGATGGAGTATCGGATGATGTATGGGGTACAAGAACGGGACTTTTACAAATGGCTTACTTAATTGCTGCTGAAGTAGATAAATTTATGAACGGTAAAGAAACTCGTCTAGAGGAACGAATTTTTTTATTAAATATGAAAACATTCAAGAGTTCTAATCACTTTTTTTTACCGAATCCTTTATGTCCAATTTGTGGCGAACTAGAAGATGATACTTCTGATTCTGCTATTATTTCACTTGAGCCAAGTATGAAAGTATCTCCAAATAGTTATCGTAGTCGCTCGATGGATGAATTAAAAAAAGTGTTAGTTAATGACTATTTAGGTCAAAAGACAGGTTTTTTAAATGGAAAGGCATATGATCTAACCACACCATTTGCAGATGTTGTCGTAAACCTACCATTACTTCAAGGGGATGAAGGAACAGCAGGGCGTACACTATCATATGAATCTAGTGAATTAACTGCTATTTTGGAAGGGTTAGAAAGGTATTGTGGTCTCACTCCACGAGGAAAAAGAACGGTAGTACATGATAGCTATAACAACGTAAAAGATTATGCAATTAATCCTGAAATTGTCGGTACTCATTCGAAAGAGCAATATGCTCTGCCGCGTTTTCCATTTAAGGCGTTTAATCCTAAACGGAAGATTGATTGGGTATGGGGCTATTCATTTATGAAGGAAGAGCCGATTCTTGTACCAGAGTTGCTTTCATACTATAGTCTAGGATGCGGACACGGTTATGTTTATGAAACTTCCAATGGATGTGCATTAGGAGGGAGTTTAGAAGAAGCTATATTCTACGGTATTTTGGAAATTGTTGAACGGGATTCTTTCTTAATGACTTGGTATGCTCAGTTGCCTCTTCCTCGACTTGATCCAAAATCGGCTAAGGATCAAGAACTCGATTTAATGATTGAGCGAATGCGCTTGGTTGGAGGATATGATCTTCATCTATTTAATTCGACGATGGAAAATGGAATTCCAAGTATTGTTGCCATTGCAAAAAACCGAAAAGAACATGGTTTAAATCTCATTTGTGCAGCAGGCGCACATCTTGATCCAGTTAGGGCGGTTAAAAGCGCAGTGCATGAGTTAGCTGGAATGATGTTAACATTGGATAAAAAGTTTGAAGAAAATTACGCTCAAAATATGAAAATGCTTTTAGATAATAATCTCGTTAAACAAATGGATGATCATGGAATGTTATACGGGCTACGTCAAGCAGAGGAGCGTCTGAAGTTTTTATTAGATGATAACCGTCCATTAAAGACTTTTGAGGAAGAATTTAAATGGGATACAAACCATCTGGATTTGACGAATGATCTAAAGGATATTCTACAAGTATTTAAACAATTAAATCTTGATGTGATTGTAGTCGATCAAACTACACCTGAAATTAAAAGAAATGGATTATCTTGTGTAAAAGTCTTAATTCCAGGAATGTTGCCTATGACATTCGGCAATCATTTAAAACGATTGAATGGACTTGATCGAGTGTTAAAAGTTCCTGTTAAAATGGGCTATACGAAGAAGCCGCTAAAGCCGGAGCAGCTCAATCCATATCCGCACCCGTTCCCATAGGTGGTGTTCTAGGAGGTTTTTGGATGAGTTTACAAACATTTCTACACAATCTGCATTTTGATATTGAAAAGGCAAATCAATCGGATTGGGAAGTAGATTGGGAGGATGCGCCACTAACTTATAAGCTTTATAAAGATTTACCTACTATTCCACTTTCTCTTAACGTTCCATTATCCTTAAAAGAAAAAAGGGACGAATTTGAGCCGAATTTAGACGAAATAGGCTATTTTCTATGGTATGTATATGGAATAGCACAAGTTGCTCAAACAGCAATTACTTCCGGTTCCAACGAAATGGTTAATATGATGTCTTCAAACCGAAGATTCATCCCCTCTGGTGGTGGATTGTATCCGAATGAATTGTATTTATATCTTAAGTCTGATCAAGTCTCTTCAGGTATTTATCATTATGATGTTGCTAGACATTGCTTAGTTTTATTAAGAGAAGGAAATTTTGATTCTTATGTATCAAGAGCTTTAGGAAATAGATGTGATCTTCCTAAGTGTTTTGGTACTATTTTTATTTCAACAATGTTTTGGAAAAATTTCTTTAAATATAATAATTTTTCTTACCGTCTTCAAGGGTTAGATTGCGGTGTGCTTATTGGACAGATTTTAGAGATGGCTAAACGCTTTGGGTTTAAAGCGGGAGTATATTACCAGTTCCTAGATCAAGCGATCAACCATTTAATCGGCATAAACGAACGTGAGGAAAGTGTATATGGAGTAATTCCACTCTCAATTGAAGAATCTACCTTGATTTCAAAAGATAATGTGAAAAATAAAATTTACAATTCTATCGATCTAAATAAAGAGTTACAAGCAGTTTCACATAAATATTTAGTAAAATCGAAAAAGATAAGAGAGTTCCCGATGCTAATTAAAATGAATAAAGTATCGATGATCGAATCGACTCAAACATTTAGAAAAGTTGATGAAACTGTTGATGCTTTAGATGAACGGCATCGAATAATTTTACCTAAAGTGGAGCGTCTGTCCTATGATTTTGCAGCTATATGTAAAGAACGGTTTTCACCTGAACTTGACTTTGTTTTACGCTCTATTAGTCAAAAAAACCTAGCAACACTACTTAAAGAGGCGACAGCATCCTTCTCATATATAAATGATTTAGATGGATCCTTTAAAAAGAATAAAAACCGACCAAAATTATATTTATGTTTGTATAACGTTGAAGGGATTAACAATGGGGCTTATTATTATGATGATCATACCCATACGCTAGTACAAACTAAATTAGGCGATCATCGTATGCAGCTCCAATATGGAATGAATGCCCCTACCGTTAATTTATTCCAAGTGCCAATTTGTATACATGTAGTGGGGAATACGGAACATATAAAATCGACACATAGTTATAGAGGCTATCGAATTCAACAGATGGAAGCTGGCATAATGGTTCAGCGTTTACTAATAGCCGCATCAGCATTAGGAATGGGGGGGCATCCACTACTTGGCTATAATGTAAAATTATGCGATGAGTTATACCAATTAGAAGAAATAGGAAAAACAAGTTTAATTCAAATTCCTATAGGTCATTATCGGAATCGACCTTGGTTAAAAGGAAATTTGCATAGCTAATAGAACTTAAAAAGTTAAAAACAAGAATACTTTCTGGGTATTCTTGTTTTTTTTTTAGAGTGTTGAAATATGTAGTCAATATTGAAAAATACAAACATTAAATGAATTTCTATGAAAAAAATTTATTTTATCTGTCATCTTATTGATAAACAAGTGATTTTGGTTGATATATAAATGTTTTAACTAAATTGCAAAAATTAAATTATCTTCTTTTTTGACGATCAATATTTTTAAAGATGTGTAAGTCGTCATCATAAGTTATAAATTGAAGAGTAATTCATTCGTTCAATTGACCATTCTATTATTTTTAAGATTATTATTTTTTATAAAGAGTTTGATTGGAACGGAAGGGTGCTCGACTCCTATGGGAGAAGCGGGAAGACTAAAGACCCCGCAGGCGCGCCGAGGAGGCTCAGGTCTCGCCCCATGGAAAGCGAGCACCCTGTAGTGGAAATCAATATGACGCAACTTACTTATCAATGTTCAATCTAACAATTTAATTGACAAATTCTTTTTTTGAAATATAAAACGGTCAAACCTATATTAAGTGAATCTTATTGACAATAAACCCAATGGTGGCGCTGGTTAACCGCATAATCGACATTTATTCGACATACAAAAGTCTCGGAAATTAGATTGAATAGTTCTTTTGGATTAAAATTATATAGTATAATTAATTTAGTTATTATTTAGATATAAAAAAAACCTTCCAAAAAGAAGGTTTTTTTATTTTTGGAAATATTTAACGTAAAAATCCCCAAAGAAGAATTGGTGTAATTAAAAAAGTATAAAGCAAAAACTGAAGTATAATAATCGGTGCAATTTCTTTAAAATCTTCAGCCCAAAATTTAGCAATACCGGCCGTTATAGCTAGTTCTAATAAGGGGCCAAAACAAATTAACCATTTCATATTTTTATTCTCCTGTATATAGATTCTTAGATGAATTAGTCTTTTTCGTGAAAATTCTTACTAAAAAATCTTTAAAAAATTGTTTTTATGTCTGCTAATAAAATTATATTAACACAATTTTAAAATTGTTATAAATACTATTTAATAACATAACATATAATTAAAAAAAATGTCAGATTATAAAACTTTTTGTATAATTAAATCGTCTAATTTTAGTAAAACAAATTTAAATAATTTTTATGGTTAGTTTTTGTTTAATCTTAAACGTTGATTATTAGTAGTTTGATTAAAAGAATTCGTGACGATACTAGAGTAAAAAAAGCTTTATTTATCATCTACCAAATTCTACGACAACAACCAATTAAAAAAAACGATAAAAAGTATAGAAATTATAGGAGGAGAAAACCATTGTCCAGAAGTATGAAAAATCGTAGAAAAAAACCAATTATAGGAATCGCAATTTCTTTAGTTTTAGTAGCCGGTGTTGCAGGTACACTTTATGAACAAAACAAAGAACCTAAAACGATTGTTATTAAGAAGAATGCCAAAGTTAAAAATGACATTGTAAAAAATGATAACGTACTTAATTTTCCAGATTATTATAAAACTACAAAAGAAGATGAATCTGGGTTATTAGAAGTGTTAAACGTTGATTCAAATTTAGTCTTAGTTAATAAAGATCGAAAGCTACCCGATGGTTATGAACCAAACGATCTTATTTATCCATCAATACCATTAAATGGGGCAGTAAAAGAAAAAACTAGAATGAGAAGTGAAGCTGGACATGCATTAGAGAAGTTATTTGCTGGTGCATCTGCGGATGGTTTTACATTAACAGCAATTTCTGGATACCGTTCATATGATCGACAAGTTTCTTTATACAATAATTATCTTTCAACACATGGCGAGGAATGGACTAAAGCATACAGTGCATTTCCAGGAACGAGTGAACATCAGACTGGACTAGCGATAGATGTTTCTTCACCGGCATTTGGTAATGCGTTAGAAGTAGGTTTTGCCAAAACGCCTGAAGGAACATGGTTAGCAGAGCACGCACATGAATACGGCTTTATTATTCGTTACCCAGAAGATAAAGTAGATATAACAAACTATCACTATGAACCATGGCATATTCGATACGTTGGAAAAGAATACGCTACTTATTTATATACGAAGCATCTTGCACTTGAAGAAGCGATGCCCGCTAAAAAATAATAATAACAATAAGGCATGTCCCATTAGTATGAGACATGCCTTTTACTATCTACTGATTTATTAATGTATTTGCCATACTTAGAGCTTTACGGGTTTGTTTGCGTTTAAAATAATAGTTAAACAATTCTTTTTCCGAATGATTGATTAGATAAGCGAATCCTAGTTTTTTAAAAAATGGTAATGAATGATCTGCCATATATTGATGATATTCTTCTTCTTTTTCTAAGATTAAAAGGTCTAATAAGGTGAATAAGTTGATAAAAAGTTTGTCGCTTTTCTTGGAAGCAATATCAAACCCTTCACTTACAAACTGTAATAATTCACCCTTAGGTAATAGTTCTCCATAGTATGAGCTTCGTATATATCCTTCTAGGGAAAGTAAATACGGTATAGAGTTAGAATCCTTCAATTTCATAGACTCAAAATAGTATTTTTTTGCTAACTCATAATTTTTTCTTCGGTAATATTCAAAGGCCAAATTATGATATACCCTTGCTTTTCGGTCTGATGATCTACAAATTTCACAGCTTTGAATTAAGTTTTCAAATCTTTTAATCGTCTCAGTAAATTCTTCATTATCTTTAACTTGTATTAGCATAAGCATTTCGGAGTCGATTACTCGAAGATAGGAATTAATACTTTTGAAATACTGACGAGCTTTATCAGCGTAAAAATAAGCCATTACGGGCATTTCATTAGAATGGTAAGCTGATGCTAAATGATAATAATATTCTTCATTTGTATACTCTTCATTATTGATTTCCTTCAGAACTTTCATGGCAAGTAAAGGTTCATGGTTCGTTAAGTGATAAATACCTTGCACATGTCTAAAAAGATTTATTTCATAAGGTGACAATTTATGCTTTATTTTTTTCATTTCATCAATGAGCTCTTTTGCTTCATTCATTAAATTACGCATTAATAAATATCTGATACGAAGTAATTTATATTGATTAGTATAATTTGAAATTTGAATTAACTCTTCTTGCTCAAGTTCTAAGTTGATTTCTTCTATTTCGTCAAATAGCTGCATTACAATAGACTGCTGCCAACTATTTATACGTATTTTTATATTTTTTAATTTTGAAATCTCATTTTCAATTTTTATTCCAAGTCGATCAGATAGTAGGGCTATTATTTCATGTGCATATTCAGTTTGAGATCTTTCTATTTTACTAATATGCGTACTAGAACAAATTCCTTTCCCTAACTGTTCTTGTGTCATCTGAGATTTTTCACGATAATATTTTATGATTTTCCCCTCATACATAACAAATTTCTCCCTTTAGAAAACCTTTTTATTAAAAGTTTGAGTAGTAGAAAACCAGCGATTCCCCCAAGTTTATAATAAAAATTTCTATTGAATTTAAATGACTTTCTTCCAAACATAATCTATAAATTAATAAATTTAGTAAAATATGAGACTTTAATTCTAAAAAGAAAAATTAATTATTGATGATTAATGTCGAAATAAGGATTATAAATGAAAATATGGACTGAAATAACCCCCATTTACCACGAAAAATAGCTAAATTACAATTAAATTATTAGATTTGTCTAATTATTCTAATTCTAATTTTACATCATTTTTTTATTTGGAGGAATGAAATAGAGTTAGTTAATTTAACCATTTTTTCATATAGTAGATTATTTTTTACTTAATTTAAATTAAGTTAGTAGAAGGAGCGCATCGAAATGAAGATTAGAAAGAAGAAAATGCTAAACATATTGGTGACAAGTGTATTAACTACAAGCTTTTTTGCATCTTATTTAATGCCCCAAAAAAGGTCTTATGCAACTTCGAACTCTGTAGAATCAATGTTAAAGGGTCTAACAGATGAGCAAAGACAATCAATTAAGCGCTTAACACCTCAAGAAGGCTTTATTATTGATCCTAGTTTACTATCATTAAAGGATAAGACTGCGCATGTCATCGTTGAACTAAAAACATCGCCACTAGAAGAGACTCAACAATCAAAATCAAAAGCATCACCAAAAGAAAAAAAACAAAAAGTAAGAGGCGAACAAGCGTTTTTTAAACAGCGATTAACTGAACTTTTCAATGAGAAGGCATCCAAACAAAAATCAAGCCAAACATTCAACCAACAAGCCCTCCAATTTGATATTAAACAAACATATGAGAATGTATTTAATGGGATGGCAATGACAATTCCTACGAATCAAATTAATACACTTCTACAAACAGGTGTTGTTAAGCGAATTTGGAAAGATAATGAGGTCCGCTTGCCAAAAAATGAGTTATCTACATTAGATCAATCAGCAGGAAAAGCAATACCACCAGCTCTTCCGCATATTGGCGTTGATCGATTACAAAGTGAAGGCCTAAAAGGACAGGGCATAAAAGTAGGTGTTCTTGATACTGGTATTGACTATAATCATCCTGATTTAAAAGATTCATATAAAGGTGGATATGATTTTGTAGACAATGACGCTGATCCAATGGAATCAACGCCTGCAGATCAAAAAGCATCAGAAATGCCCGAATCTATAGATGGAATTCCGTTTGTAACTGAACATGGAACACATGTTGCAGGTACAATCGCATCCAACCCTAAAAATGACGTGGAATATGCAATGACAGGTGTTGCTCCAAATGTAGACTTGTATGCATATCGAGTATTAGGTCCTTATGGGTCAGGCTCTGATTCAGGGGTAATTGCAGGTATTGAGAGAGCCGTTAAAGATGGTATGGATGTTATTAATCTATCTTTAGGTAATAATAGTAATAATTCATTAAACGCTACTTCCGTTGCGATAAATAATGCGGCAATACAAGGTGTAGTACCAGTAGTTGCTGGAGGAAACGCTGGCCCAAACCCTGGAACGCTAGGATCACCAGGTACGTCTCCACTAGCAATTACGGTTGGTGCAAGTGATGTTCCAACTGATATTCCTACGGTAATTACTAGTTTAGGAGATGTTTCTGTAACAAATACGTTAATGGGACATGGTCTTGGTAAAGATTATTTAAATGTAATTGATAAGGATTATGAAGTTGTAGAAGTTGGCATCGGTACAGAAGACAATTATGCAGGGAAAGACGTAAATGGTAAAGTGGCCTTAATTGCCCGTGGAGATATTTCATTTGATGAAAAAATTAGACGTGCAAATTCCAAAGGTGCAGTAGCTGTTTTAATTTACAATAATGTTGATGGAGATATGCCGTTTTTCTTTGGTGAAAACTATGGTTATGCTCCAACATTTAAAATGTTGCAAGAGGATGGAGTTAAACTTGTTGATAAATTAAAAGAGGATCCAACAGCAACTATTAAACTATCAGATTTTAAGTCAAATATGACTACTGGCGATGTATTAGCTGACTTTAGTTCTAGGGGACCAGTGAGTAATAACTTTGATATTAAGCCAGATGTAGTAGCACCAGGTGTTTCTACATTTTCAACAGTGCCTGAGTTTATTAATAGCCCTGAAGAGGGAACTGATTACTCAACAGGCTATGCAAGTTTAAGTGGAACATCGATGGCTACACCTCATGTAGCAGGAGTAGCGGCATTATTATTACAATCACATCCAGATTATACGGTAGCTGATGTAAAAGCAGCTCTTATGAATACGGCTGACCCATTAAAAGGAAGAACTTACAATGTAAATGAAGTTGGGGCAGGACGTGTAGATGCTTATGAAGCAGTTCATAACACTACGTTAGTTGAAGTACAAAACAAAACGATCACACTAGATCAAGATGGTTTCAAAAAAGAAATTGCTGATATTTCTGGTTCTCTACCATTTGGAAGTATTGCACAATCAAGCGAAGATCAAAAAAGAACGACATCAATTCAGATAAAAAACTTAAGTAGTAAAAAAGAAACATATCATTCAAGAGTAGAATTTTTAACTATTGATGGTGTATCAAAAGATGCTAGTAAAAGTGGAGTTAAATTAGAATTACCATCTATGATTGAAGTAAATGGAAATGAAAGTATTAATATTGATGCAAATTTAACGATTCCAAATAATGCTGAATTTGGTATATATCAAGGATATATTCATATTGAAAATGAATCAAAAACTGCGGAATATCAAATTCCTTTCCATGTACGCTATTCGACTAGTGGTTTTGAAAAGGTAGAATTTTATAAACATGCTATAACAAATGATTTAAGTAACTATCATCCATATATTGAACCATTTACACCTGCATCTTTCAAATTGAATAGTCAAATGAAAACGATGGATGTAATCGTTAGCGATTTAAACGGTAAACCTATTGGATATTATGGAACGTTTACTAATATGGAAGATCTCAGTGTTGATACTGAATACTTTATCTTTTTTGGATTCTCTGGTGCAGTAAAATATTTTACAGCTGATCCAAACAATCCTTTATCACGTGAATATGAAAATCTAGAAGAAGGTAAATATATTGTATCGTATATTGGTACAGGAGTAGACGGAAAAACGTATAAAGTAGATAACGACATGGTAATCGATAATACAGCCCCTAAGGTGACATTTGATAAGAAAACAGGAATTAATGAAATTGCTAATGAGGATTTAACAACGGAAAATAATCCAATGGATGGCAAGGATTATAATGCATATTGGGTTCATGGTAATGTATATGACGATACAATTGATTTTCTGAAGAGTAGAGGACATGACATTACGCAAGAAGCAAATAAAGTATATGCTTACCAAGATTCATTTTGGCCAACTGCAGAATTTTTCCCGACAGCTAATGGAGACTTTAAATTTGGTGTATTACCAGAAGAATATGCAAATTATCCGACGAGTATAAGAGTGTATACTTTTGATCACGCAACTGCAGGCAATCCGACTTTCCCAGAATTTACGATTATTAACAAAGGTGATAAGTATGCAACATTTAATACAAGTTCAAAAGGAGTTAGTCTTGGTTCTGAGTTTGTAAATACGTTTAAGGTTAATAACGCAAAAGAATTAACAAGTGCTAGTATTACAGCTGATATTCCAAATTATTATAAAGTTGTAGATGTTAAAGCGTCAAAACAATTAGAAGATTTAGCTGAAAGGAATAATTGGACAATTGATGTTGCAAAACCTGAAATAATTGCAAGCACATGGTCAAATGTATCAACATTCGGTGTAGATATTTCAGATAAAAAGACTAAATTACCGGTTTCAATTAATGGTGACATTAATTTATTAGATATTAATTTAAAAGTAATTGATGACCATAATTATTTTGTAGAGAGTGGATTCTATTATCAAGAATCATCGTATCAAACAAATAACGGAACTAAGTTTACATTACCTACTTATGCTGATAAATTTAAATTCATCTCTCAGCATTCAATGTTAGAGGGTTACTACCATGGAGAAGCAGTAAATTTAGATAATTATGATATGGACTATTCAAAGATTGGTACAAAAGTTTATGTTGTTGATAAAAAAGGTAAGAAATATAATGCTTCAATTATTGATAGCGGTTGGTTGACGATTACTGATATTCCTGCAGTTGCAGATGACTATACATTAGTAGTCGATATTCCTGGTCATTTCCTATACACTAAAAAAATCAAAATAAGTAAAACAATTGATGGAAAAGTACAAGGTATGTACTATGACATGTATATGGACACTGCTGCAGCTGGTGATGTAAATGATGATAACGTAATTGATATTTATGACGCGAAGTTTGTTGCAAATAATGCAGGTGAAACAGGAGTTAACCTAAAAGCAGATCTTAATAAAGATGGTGTTGTAGATATTGTAGACTTCAACTATGTCGAAAAGAATTTTATGTCAATCAATCCATATTTCCCTACTTCAATTAAACCAGTTGAAAAAGTAGGTAAATTAACGTTAGAAGAATTGAAAAAGAGCTTTAACTAAAAAAAGAGGGTGCCTTATATGGCATCCTCTTTTTTATTTCCAAGATTCAATTGCATTTATTAGTAATGACGCAAATACTTTTGCACCATCTGGTTTTAAATGAACGCCATCTGGAGAAAAATATGAATTATGATTTGCGCTAGCACTATGCCAGTCTACAACCCTAGTATTTGGATATTTACTTGAAACTTCTCTTAAAGTTTTATTAACAATGGATTCCCAAGGTCTAGGGACACGCGTGTTAACAAATAAAATTTTTCGATCTTTTCCAATTAAATCTATGAGAGAAGACATTTGTTTTACGGTAAACGGACCGTTTGTACCTAGCTCTATGACAACAATATTACCAAGCGAATTTGTGTTTTTTGCTTGTTGAATAATTGCAGATGCTTCAGTAAATTGTCTTCCAATTTTAGCATTTACCGAAAGAGATGAATATGTTTTTTTGAGTTCAGGAATTGAATTAATAACGATAGAATCTCCAATGATAAATACATTATTTTTTGAAACAACCGGCTGATTCGCTTCAGCAGGTTTATTATTATTATTTGGAGTTTGATTGTTATTTACACCTGGCTTAGGATCTTCATTTGTTTGACCTATATTATTTTGCTTACTAGTATTGTCAGTAACTGGCTTTTCATCTTTATTTACTGGTTTTTCTTCATTATTTACTGTTTTTTCGTCATCATTTTGCTCAATTGGCTTAGTTGCCTGTTTATCGTGATCAACTATAGTTGTTGAAGGAGGTTTTTTAGTATCGTTTTCAACAACAGTTTCAGATGATTGCTTTGATACGGATTGAACCGATTCAATTTCTGAGCTTGCTTTTACACCTTTAGCATCAGGGAGAACTGATAGTCCGAAGCTTGCAATACCAGATAGTAAAATAAACGTGCTTATGATAACAATATGTTTATAAAAGAATTCTTTTACATTAATATTTCCTGCGATGAAGTTTTTCCAAAGTATACCTAGTTTACCTTTTCTTATTGGATCTTCAATATAGTGATAGGATAGTGCTGCAAGAACAAATATTAATGTAATTTGACAAATTGCTCTAAAAAGTGAAATATCGCCAGTATTAACCTTAGGGGAAAATAAAATAATTACAGGGTACTGCCATAAATAGATTCCGTATGAACGTAATCCGATCCATTTCAATGGTCTCATTGCTAGGAATCTACCAATCTTACTTGTAGGGTGAGCGAGTGCTGCAATTAGCATTGCAGCGGAAATAGACAATAGGAACATTCCTCCGCGATAAAGGAAACTATCATATTGATTTGTTTTACCGACCATAAGTAGAAAAATAAGTAAACCAGTAATCCCAACTAGATCAATTAAAATCTTTCCAGAGGTTGTAACATTATTTGTTAGTTTTCGGCTAGGCCATACTAATGCTAATGAAGCTCCTATTAATAAAGAAAAAGCTCTCGTATCAGTACCGTAATAGACCCTACTAGGATCACTACCCGGATGGAATAATATAGCCATCAGTAATGCAGAAACAATTGCACCAACTAGTGTATACAAAAACAGGCGATCTTTATTTTTAATATATTTTAAGCCTAATAAAGTAAGGATTGGCCAAATAATATAAAACTGCTCTTCAACTGCTAACGACCAAAAATGATTTAATATTGATGGATTTGCAAAAGACTCAAAATACGAAAGATGATGGAAAATATACCACCAATTACTGTAATAAAATATTGCAGCTACTGAATCTTGTTTTAAATTTCCGATCATTGATGATTTGAATAATGAAACAAATGCAATAACGATTAGTAGTAAGGTGAACATTCCAGGTAAAAGTCTTTTTGCGCGGCGGTACCAAAAACTTTTTAAGTCGATCCTTTGATTTGTACTCCACTCGGCAATTAATAAATCAGTAATCAAATAGCCTGAAAGTACAAAAAATACTGTTACTCCTAGGAATCCACCAGAAGCCCAAGAAAAATTCAAGTGATATGCGATGACCGATAAAACTGCTAAAGCTCTAAGCCCGTCTAATCCAGCCATATAACGAAACTGTTTATTTGTATTAGACATAAGCATAGCCTCTTCGTTTAAACACCTTATAAACGATTTCTTTTTCGAATAAATGTTGAACGCTTATTAAATTAAATTTCTTAACCGTCTGAACCGCGAAGTTCATTACTAATTTCCCCTTCCCCTAATTTAACTATTTATGTAGCCTTCTTTATATATTTGGCTTTTTGTTTAATGTAATTGTTTTACTTAAAAGAGAGCCAAGTCTTAAAAAATTTAGAAAGGCTCTTTTATTCGTTTGTTTAAAAGTTATCTAATATAATGATTTCCAACTAAAACTTTTGAAAGAACGTCAGTTGGAATCGTAAATTCAACAACACCCATATAACCAGGGGCAACTTCATATTTATCAAATGAAATAACAAGCTTATGATCATTATTTATATAAAAATTTTGATTGTCTTTAATGCTTACGAAAGGATCAATTGAATAGTCAAGATTTGCCTCCGGTATCCAGTATACCTTACTTTCATCTTTTTTCATCTGATCTTTCATTTGTTCTTTAATGTTTTCGCTAATTATTTTCACATACGATTTATCTTTAAAAAGAATAGGTAATGACAATAAAATTTCCTTTTTCTTGTCAATTGTGTCAAATTTCATAGTTGTTGAGGAGGAAGCAGCAGTATTAACAACATATCTTTCAATGGACAATATGTCCTCATTATCTGTTTTAACTTCATAACCACTATCAATTCCTAAGTGTGCACCAGAATCTTTCTTTACAGATTCTGTTTCTTTTATAAACTGATCATATAGCTTCTTATTTTCTTCTAAGTATTTTTTGTTCAAGCTTTGCTCTAAACCTTTATTTTTTAAATTTTTAACCGCAGGGACTTTTAAATTTGCCTTATAGGTTGGTTCATCAACAGTATATTCAGTAAAGGTTAGTACATTAACAACATTTCCAAGTATTGGAACATTCGATAATGTTTTTGCAAAAGTCGAACTAGTATTTATTGATAAAACAAATAGTGCAGCAGTAAAAAAACCTGTAATTGACTTTAGAGGGAATCTTTTTTGTATGGAACGTTTAATTGCTTTTTTAACAATAATGTCCAAATTATCAGGGATAGGGACATTTTTATAGTCCGATCTTAATTTTTCTAATTTTTTATCCAACTAATTGGCCTCCCAAAAATAAATTCATTTCATTTTAATCCGGAGTATTTCTAAAGCTTTATATAAACGAGTTTTTATTGTATTTGGACTCTCCTGTAAAATTTCAGCAACTTCTTCAATTTTTAAGTCTTCGAAATACCTGAGGACAATTACAGCCCGATATTTAGTTGGTAAAGATTCTAATGATCTTTCTAAATCAATATCTGTATAATTATCATCCTGTCCTGAAGAATAGAACTCAATCGTTTCTTCATCCATTACAGTTACTTTTTTTTGTTTTCTTAAAAAATCTAATGATGTATTTACTACAATTCTATAAAACCAACTTTTTAAAGATTGTTCATTTTTTAATTTATCTTTTGAGGAAATGGCTTTATGAATAGAATCTTGTAATATATCCACCGCATCTTCTGAATTTTTAACGTAGCTATAAGCTAACCGATAAAAATCGTCTTTATTATTAATAATAAAATCTACAAGTTCCTTTTCTAAGTTAGATTTCCCCTTCATTTAAAGAGCTCCTTTTTTGAGATACGTATCTAAGAAGGTACACATTATAAAAGACGTATACCTATTCGAAAAAGTTTTATAAAAAGTAAAAAATATTTAAGGAATTTTTTACTAAAAATCAGCCAAGCAGTTTATGGAAATTTGGCCTAAATTAGTAGTATACAGATGGCATACCTATTCGTAAACAAACTATAGACAATTAATCCAAAAAAAGAGCCAAGGATTACTTCTGTTCCAATCAACAGGCGTTTTAAAGTATAAAAAGAACCCATAACAAAAAAAGCAAAAATCTTAAAATCCTGCTCTTTTATAGTCGTTTTATTTGAAATTACTGATAGTACAACGAATCAAACGGTTAAATCAGCTTTTTCTTTGAAAACTATTTATTTACATATTGAGAATATAGATAATAGGAATAAGAGTCTGCAAACTGTACTAATCTTACTAATTTAGTTGGAGGATATATGATTAAAGAACACTATAATTTTAGCCCATTTCCCAAAATAGTCACGGACCGATTAGTTTTAAGACAAATGAATAATGAAGATCGATATGAAATATTTGCATTACGATCAAATAAAAAGGTGTCTCAATATATTAACAGACCGATTGCAAAAGAAGTTGATGAAGCACTTCAATATATAATAATGATTAATAAAGGAATTGAACGTAATGATTGGGTTCTTTGGGCAATTATTATTAAAGAAAGTGATCAATTAATAGGTACAATATGCTTGTGGAATTTTTCGGTTGAGCAATCGAAAGGAGAAGTTGGATATGAACTCTCACCAGGGCTTCAAGGAAAAGGGATCATGCAAGAGGCATTAAAAGCAGTGTTAGCATATGGGTTTAATACACTTGAATTACAAGTCATTGAAGGAATTGTTCAGTCAGAAAATCAAAAATCACTCCAAATTTTAGAGAGAAATAAATTTATTAATAAAGGCTTGGTGAATAGGGAATCAACTAATGAAGAAGACATACATTCATAAGTTTTTGAGTTAACGAATGAAAGGTATCACTCGAAATAATAACTTAAAGCATTATAAAGTTTAAACAAACGTTTGAATAAAAAAGTAGTCGCTAATAGCGACTACTTTTTTAATTTAAACTAACAATTTTTAAATTTTTTGATTGAAGATATTCAATAATTTGTGGTAAAGCATCTAAAGAAGGTTTAGATTCGTGAAGTAGAATGATACTTCCAGATTCAGTGTGGCTTTTAACGTAATTTATAATTGTATTTGTATTACGGTTCTTCCAATCTTCAGTATCTTTATCCCATAAAACCATTTTAAATTGATGTTTTTGCATTAATTCAATAGTTGCTTGGTTTTTTGCACCGTAGGGTGGTCTAAAGAGGATTGTGTCTTGCTTTGTAATGTTTTTTATTAAGTTACTTGTTCTAACCATATCATCTTCTTGATTTTTATATGATAGTTTTAAGAAGTTATTGTGGTGCATGGAGTGGCTTCCAACTGAGTACCCGTTAGAATATGCGTATTGTACACAATCAGGATATCTTTGAACGTTATCTCCGATGTAGAAAAAAGTACCGCCAACCTTATATTTTTTTAAAACATTTACTATTTCCTTCGAATACTTCGATGGACCGTCATCAAAGGTAAGGGCTACGCTACCTTGTGGGATACTATAGCTAACTACATTGTTTAATTTTACAGTCGGATAAATTGATTGGACAGGTTTATTGATTGGTTCTTGCTTAATTGCATATCGAACATCTGGCTCATTTGTGTACACATTCGGTTGAGATACGTTTTTAATAGCAGTTTTATTTGGATCTTGTTTATCCTGATTAGTTTTTATTTGTTTCTCTGGAGATTTTATATTTTGTGCCTTTGAAACACTTTCAGCTTTTGCTGGTTTTTTTCCGCAAAATAATGTTTCTGATTTACAAGTTTGACTCTTATAACCTATTAAAATAATCGAGAGAATACTAATAGCAGCAACAGTAAGCCAACCATAAAGTTTATATCGTTTCGAATTACCTTTTTCTTTTTTGGAACTGGATCGACTAATTGATAAATAAGGTAGATCAATTAAAATCCTAAGATCCTTCATATTTTTTATGGAGTGAAGTTGAAGATGAAACTCTTCTGAACAAGAAAAGTATATTTTTTCACTCTCATTATTGTTTGATTTAGTTACAAAACTAGTAAACTGATTTTTATCCTCTTCCCAAGTACTACATAAAGAAAGGCTAAACTTATAGTTTTCATCAAAAATAATTTTTGATTTCATAAGATTGGCCGTTTCGTTGTCAATTTCCCAATGAAGTTCTATTTCTTGATTAAATAATAATTTTACATGTAAAAAGGATTTATCGAATTTTTGTTCGATTGATAAAAGCTCAATAAGTTTTTCATTGTAAATTGACATAACTTCCTCCTATCTTGTAAAGAAATCACTAATTTTCGTTTATTCTTAGACATCAAAGACTGACCTAAAAATATATCTTTTGTCATAATTATTTCTACTTTATTTCTTAAAATATATTAGTCTATAAGGAAAATAATAAGTAAAGATTTTCCCTATTGAGAACAGTTTTTTTAAATACATTAAAATGTGTCGAATATTAAATTTACCTTACATTTTAATTGTAAAGTACTGTAATAAATTGTCAATTGAAGATTTGAAATTAGTCCTTATGGAATAAGAGAGTAAGGTTAGAAAGGATAGAAAGAACCATTTTATCATTTTAAAACGGTTGAAATGGCGTCTCATTAGGGAAAAAGTACTTTAAGGGTGCTTTTTTTTTGTAAATTATGAGTTCAAACATCTTATGAGGTCTTTTGAGGCATGCTTTTTTTATCAATATGTAAGTATAAACAACTTGAGTTATTGTTTAGTAAAATTGACATTTTGCAAACAATAACATATTATGTTTGTAGATGAATAAACATATTGAAAATTTGTTTGGTTAATTATAAACAATAAAGGGTTGTGTTTGTTAAATGGAAAATTTAGACGTTTTTTGGAATGCCGATATTGAAGAATTAAAACAAGGTTATATCGAAGAGGAAAATCATTATTTATGTTTACTTTGTAGTAAAAGTATTGAAAAAGGAATTATCTATCAAGATTCAGGAGTTTTATATGAAGCCAAAAAATATATGAAAGTTCATATAGAACAAAGTCATGACTCTGTTTTCGATTATTTAATCCAACTAGATAAAAAGTTAACAGGATTAACAGAGCATCAAAACCATCTTTTACGTCTTTTTTATCAAGGTAAGAGCGATACAGATATTCAAAAAGAAACTGGTATCGGTAGTGCTTCTACGATTAGGAATCATCGGTTTGTTTTAAAGGAAAAGGAAAGACAAGCAAAATTATTTCTTGTCATGATGGAGCTTTTAAAAGAAAAGGATCAGCATGCGCCAAGTTTTTTGCCGCTTCATAAAACAGCAAAAATGGTCGATGAGCGCTATAACATTACAGAGGATGAAATGGAAAAAAACTTAAAAAAATACTTTCCGGAAGGCATAGATGGACCATTGAAAAAATTTCCATTAAAGGAAAAACAAAAGCTTGTTGTTTTGAGAGAAATCGTTAAAAGATTTTCACCAAATAAGACATATACAGAAAAAGAGATAAATGAAATACTGACAACTATTTATCCTGATTATGTCGTATTAAGAAGATACTTAATTGAATATGGCTTTATTGATCGAAAGTCGGATGGAAGTAGTTATTGGTTAAAAGCTTAGTAAAAGAAAGGTTGTTAAAAATGAGTAGAAAAAAAGAATTAAAAATGCAATATAAAGAAACGAAAGTTCAAGCAGGTATTTATCAAATTAAAAATATAAAAAATCAAAAAATATTCATAGTAAGTACTAAAAATTTAAAAACAATTAATGGAAAGAAATTTGAATTAGAGGCAGGGTCTTGTACAAATAAAATTCTTCAACAGGAATGGAATGAATATGGTAAAGAGTCATTTGTATTTGAGGAATTAGAAATTTTAAAGGAAGAAGACATTAGTCCATTAGGTATAAAGGGTGATTTAAAGAGACTCGAGGAAAAATGGTTAGAAAAACTTCAACCTTATGGTGAAAGAGGATATAACACATACAGTAGCAAGGGTGATCAGGCTTGATTACATCAGAGATTAATCCTCAGGAGCAAAAAAAAGTAAAATTTACTTTATTACGCCCGATGGTTATGTTTCTAATTCCATTACTTTTAAGTAATATTTTGCAGTCAATTGGTCAGGTTTTTAGCATGATTATAGTGGGGAATTGGTTAGGGGAAAATGCTTTAGCTGCAATTTCAGCTTTCTTTCCAATCTTTTTCTTTTTAGTATCATTTATTATTGGAATTGGATCTGGTAGTTCAATTTTAATCGGTCAGGCACATGGTGCAAAGCTTGAAGAAAGAGTAAAAGCTATTGTTGGAACGACTCTTACTTTTACTCTTTTCCTTGCTGTAGTGCTAGCGATAATCGGTAATATTTTTATTGAAAAACTTTTGAGATTAATAGGAACACCTGAAAATATACTTCATGTAAGCACACATTATGCTTCCATTTTATTTTGGTCAATTCCCGTGCTATTTATCTATATGGTATATACAACCCTAATGAGAGGTATTGGGGACTCGAAAACACCGTTTTATTTTCTTATTTTAAGTACAGCTTTAAATGTTGCATTTTTACCTCCATTAGTATTCGGTTGGGTAGGCATACCGAGGCTAGGAATTTATGGGGCAGCTTATGCCTCAGTAGGCTCAACAGTTTTGACATGTATAATTCTATTCAAATACTTACACAAAACGAATCATCCTCTACGCTTTGATACTCGAATGAGAAATTATTTGAAAATGGACCCTGAACTTTTAAAACTAATTTTAAAACTAGGTATTCCAACGAGTATAAATATGGTATTCCTTTCGATTTCTGAAATTGCCGTTATTACTTTTGTTAATCAATATGGATCAGATGCTACTGCATCCTATGGGGTTGTAAACCAGTTAGTAAGTTATGTTCAAATGCCATCAATATGTATTGGAATCGCTGTATCAATTTTTGCTGCTCAGTCAATAGGAGCAAATCAGGTTGATCGATTAAACCAAGTTATTAAAATAGGATTATTTCTTAATTATGTGCTTGGTGGCATAGTAGTATTACTCACTTATTTTTTCTCAAAGCCTATTTTAAATTTATTTCTAACGAATGATAGTACTGTACAAATAGCCAATAGTTTATTGATGATTACGTTATGGGGGTATTTAATACTCGGACATTCATTTATTTTATCGTCTACAATGCGTGCTAGTGGAGCAGTACTGTGGCCAACGCTAATTAGTATATTCGTAATATGGTGTATTGAAGTACCTGTAGCCTATCTTTTATCTCAATACACAAGTCTCGGTATGAAAGGAATTTGGGTCGGATATCCGGCAGCTTTTATAGTTGGACTTGGATTAAACTTTTTATATTATAAATTTTCATGGAGAAAGAAACGTATAGTCCGTTTAGTCAATTAATTTGAAATTCCATAATTGTAGTTCAACCACAAGGTTTTCCTTGTGGTTTTTTGTTTTACCTACACTTTCTTTGGACTTAAGATTCCCCGTATACCTTTTTTGTTATAGGAACATACTTTTATAGATACAAATTAAAATGCAATTTTACTGATTGTGTTCATAAAATCGTAACATTATCGGTCATTTGATTAGAATAATTAAATTCATTGGACAATAAGATATTACATTATAGGGGGGGATTCGGATGGAGTTAGATAATGTCACACTCAGTAGATTACTAACAAGTATGACACTAATATTTCACATTATTTTTGCAACAATTGGTGTAGGAATACCCTTAATGATCGCAATTGCAGAAGGGTTGGGAATCTTAAAAAAGGATCCACATTACACGCTAATGGCAAGAAGATGGGCAAGAGGTTACACAATTACTGTTGCAGTTGGAGTCGTAACTGGTACTTGTATTGGTCTACAACTATCCTTATTATGGCCGAGCTTTATGAGAATCGCAGGTCAAGCAATTAGTTTTCCTTTGTTTATGGAAACATTCGCTTTCTTTTTTGAAGCAATATTCCTAGGGATCTATTTATATACTTGGGACCGATTTAAAAAACCTATTTATCATTGGTTAATCATTTTACCTGTTATATTAGGTTCAACTATGTCGGCATTTTTTATCACTACGGTAAATGCGTTTATGAATACGCCACAAGGTTTTACTTTGAAAGATGGAATAATTAAAACGGTCGATCCAATTGCCGCAATGTTTAATCCAGCTGCTCCTTCTAAAACTTTACATGTAATTGTTACTGCATATGTTGCATCCGCACTTATATTAACGTCGATCGCCGCTATTCAATTATTAAGAGGAAAGAATACGGAATACACACGAAAAGGGCTTCGATTAGCAGCAACACTAGGATTAATTTTTGCTGTTTTAACAGGTATCACAGGTGATGTTTCAGCGAAATTCCTTGCTAAATATCAACCAGAAAAACTAGCAGCAATAGAATGGCATTTTGAGACAGAAAGAGGGGCAGATTTTGTCTTATTCGGTACGCTAGATGATAAAACACATGAAGTGAAATATGAAATTCGAATTCCTAAACTGCTAAGCTTTTTATCTTTCTCAGATTTTAATGCACCAGTAACTGGATTAAATGAATTTCCAAAAGATGAGACGCCACCTTTGTTCATACATTATTTATTTGATATTAAGATGACCTTTGTCGGTTTAATTATATCGATGACCTTTATATTTGTAGTTTTTTCTATTAAGAAGAAAAATTGGATGCATAATAAGTGGCTTTTACGTGGACTAGCGCTGACTGGACCATTAGCGATGATCAATATCGAACTTGGATGGATGATTGCCGAAATTGGCCGCCAACCATGGATATTAAGAGGATATATGAAGGTTTCAGAGGGAGCCACAACTGCCAAAGGACTAGGCGGTATGTTTTGGTTATTTTTTGTATTGTATGTATTTTTAGGAGTCTTTTGTACAATCGTTATTCGAAAAATGTTCATTCATAATCCACCCGAAGATGAACTTCAATATCGTTTAAAAAAATAGGCTCTGTTTAAAATTCAATCAAAAAACTCTGTAAGTTACGAATAAGTAAATCTTGTAGCTTGAAAGAGTATTACTGGAATTTAAGACAAAGCCAATGAATAGGAGGGTGAACATTGAATATTGAGTTATTAGGAATAATCGTTTTATGGATATTTCTATATGGATATATCATTATTGCATCAATTGACTTCGGTGCTGGTTTCTTTGCTTATTATGGAAAAGTAACGAAAAAGGATCACTTAATAAGTAATTTGATTAGTAGATATTTATCACCTGTTTGGGAGATAACGAATGTATTTTTTGTATTCTTCTTTGTTGGCATTATTGGTTTCTTTCCAAGCGTTGCATTTTACTATGGAACGGCCCTTTTAATCCCAGGAAGTATTTCGTTAGTTCTACTGGCAATTAGAGGCTCTTTTTATGCCTTTTCTAATTATGGATCCAAGGAAAATAAAGTTTATTTATTCTTATATGGAGCGACTGGCCTATTGATTCCCGCTTCACTTTGTACGGTTCTGACCATTTCTGGGGGAGGTTATATAGTTGAAAAAAATGGAGTCGTTCAATTTTTAGCTAAAAACTTATTAACAAGTATATACTCCTGGAGTGTTGTCATCATTGCAATCATTTCAGTCTTATATATTAGCGCAACATTTTTAACCTATTACGCAAGTAAAGCGAAAGATGAAAGTGCGCTAGCAATATTAAGACAATATGCTTTATTTTGGACCGTTCCAACGATCCTATCAAGCTTTCTTATATTCGTAGGATTAAGAGATAATAATGTTAGATTTTATGAAAATATAGTTAATCATTATTGGTGGATGTTTTTATTATCATTAATTTGTTTTTTAATCGCATCATCATTAATTTTACTAAAACGAAATTACGGAACAGCTTTTATATTTGTAATGCTCCAATTCTTCTTCGCTTTTTTCGGCTATGGAGCAGCTCACTTGCCATATATATTAGATCCATATATTACGATATACAATGGATACACCAATCAAACATCCGGTACCATGCTAGTAACTGTATTTGTCTTAGGGTTATTACTGTTAGTTCCATCGCTATTGTTCTTATTTAAACTATTTTTATTTGATGCTGAGTATGTTCAAGGCAAAAAGTAAAGTGGGGGAGATGAAATGCACTCTTCTAATAAACATGAAAAGAGGCTTGTGCTTCTATGTTTTATTGTAGCTTTTATAATGGGATTATCATTTATTAGTAAATTTTTTCATTGAATAATGAGTAGAGAGGCGCCTATTACATTGAGGCGTCTTTTTTGGAACGTTGATAGTTAAATAGGCTAGAACTGAATTAAGGGTGAGGTAGGAAATAATAAGGGGAGAACTAAACTTTGATAGAACTGCAAATAAAAAAGGTGAATCTGCAATTAACATGCTAAATCCACCTGAAATTACGTTCATATTATTTAGTTTTATAGAAAAAAGAGTAAATCTAAGCAGATATTTAAAAATATATCCTAGTTTCCGCTATATTTATGCACTTTCTAAAACCTTTCCTTCTTTTACAAGTAGCGTACGGGTCGAAACATTACTTGCGAATTCCATGTCGTGAGTAATGACAAGAATGCTCATCCCGTCTTTTGCTAATTTTTTCATAATCTCAGCAATTCCATTCGTTAGTTCAGGATCTAGGGCTGAAGTAGGTTCATCAAAGCAAAGAATTTTTGGTTGTAGTGCACACGCTCTAGCGATAGCTACACGTTGCTGTTGTCCGCCTGATAACTCGTTTGGTAATGAATTTGCTTTATCACTTAGACCAACTTGTTCTAATAAATCCATTGCTCTTTTTGTAGCTTCTTCTTTATTCATACCTAGTACAAGGATAGGGGCTTCAATAATATTTTCAATTACTGTTTTGTGTGGGAATAAATTATAGTTTTGAAAAACGAGTCCAACGTTTTTTCTTACTTTTAAAAGATCTTTTTTAGATTTTATTATTTGGCCATCTATTTCAATTGATCCGCCATCAAAGCTTTCTAAACCATTAATACAACGAAGTATAGTCGTTTTACCTGCTCCTGATTGTCCTAATAGAGTAACGATTTCTCCTTTATTAACTTCAAAAGAGACTTCATTTAATACGGTTTGTTTATTAAACTGTTTTGTTAAGTTATTCACTTTTAACATTTTTAGTCTCTCCTTATTTATAATATGAATAACGATTTTCTAATCGTTTAAATAAATTCGTTAATATTGCTGTTAGTAGTAGATAAATAATACCAACGAAAACAAGAGGCAGTAATGATGCGCTAGTATTAGATGCGATTTTAGCCACTCGAAGCATATCATCAAGTCCAACAACATATACAAGAGCTGAATCTTTTACTAGAGTAATTACTTCGTTTGAAACAGGAGGTAATACTTTTTTAGTCATTTGAGGCAGAATAATTCTTTTAAAAGTTTGACTGCGACTCAAGCCTAAAACCTCTGCTGCTTCATATTGACCTTTATCAACAGATTGAATACCAGCTCTGAATATTTCTCCAAAATAAGCTGCGTAATTAAGTACAAATGCGATAATAACTGTTGTAAAACGGTCAAAGACAATTCCGACTAATGGTAAACCAAAAAAGATAAAGATTAATTGTAAAAGTAGAGGTGTACCACGCATTAATAAAATATAAGAACTAATAATTGATTTGATTGCTGTAATATTCGAAAGTCTTCCAAGTGCAATGATGATTCCAAGTGGAATTGCTAACGCTAGAGTTATTAAGAAAACCTCTAGCGTTACTTTTAATCCATCAAGCATGGAAGGTAATAAAGATGTAATTTGTTCCATGATCGTAAGCTCCTTTTTATTTCAATGTTCCGAACCATTTTTTATAAATTTTGTCGTAAGTGCCATCTTTTTTCATAGCACCAATTTGTTTGTTAATTTTTTTAAGCAATTCAGCATCATCTTTTCTAACGCCAATTCCATACTCTTCTTCACCAAAGTTATCTTCTAAAATTTTGTATTTGTTTTGGCCTCTTTTATTCATGTAATATCTAGCTAATGTTTCATCCGCTACAACCACATCAACACGTTTTGATTCTAAGTCCATTAAAGCTTGGTTGTTATTTTCATATAGTACAGGTTTACTACCGTTAAACGATTTTACTAAGTTTTTATCTTTATTAACTGCATCTAAAGAACTTGATCCTTCTTGAATCCCAACATTTTTACCTTTTAAATCTGCTTTTGTTTTTATATTTGAATTTGCTAGCGTGATAATAACTTGTCTATTTTTTAAATAGGCATCTGAGAAATTTACTTTTTTCTTACGCTCATCTGTAATTGAATAGCCGTTCCAAATTGCATCGATATTTCCAGATTTTAATTCAGTCTCTTTCATTGACCAATCAATTGGTTGGAAAGTTACTTTCATATTTTCACGTTTAAATACTTCTTTTGCTAAATCGATATCAAAACCTACAACTTTACCTTTATCATCTTTAAAACCCATTGGTACAAAAGTATCATCTAATCCAACGACTACTTCGTTTGCATTTCGTTTTTCTTTTCCACAACCAGTTACAACTAATATTGAAATCACACAAATGATAATTGCTGACATTAATTTTTTATTCATTTTACTCTCTCCCTTAAAATATTCTTGAAAAACAAAAAACTCCCGACCTCTAGCTATATGAAATAGCTAGAGGACGGGAGTATTACTCACGTGGTTCCACCTCTATTTTATTGATACCTCACGATACCAACCTCTTCAAGTGCAGCAATTAAGCTATACTCTAGCACGATAACGGGTGCAGGGAATCCGGAAACAGTCTACTACCAAAAAGGGTTCGGTGCTCAGCTCAGAGATGTGTTCAAAATATTGTCTTACGCCCCTCGCACCAACCGGGAACTCTCTGTTTAAGAACTTAATACTTCTACTATTTCTCATCAATGCTTTTAAAATTAAATTTTCAAATATGTTCAATACTGCAGTTTTTATAAAATCAAACTAGTTTGTTTTGCGATGAACAAATAATATTACAGATTACAAACAACTGTCAACAAATTTTATTTAAAAAAACTTTGATTTTGTCAAAACTTGGGTTGGAAATTTCTCGGGAAATATGGAAAATTGTCGATTGAATGCTGATAAAACTGATTGGGATTGTCAAATATTATCAATCCACAAAAATAATATATACTTCATAAATTTCGATTAAAAAATATGATAAATAATAATTAAGAATGAGCGGGATAACACTCGTTCTTGACAACAAAATAAGCCGAGATGGTTTTATCAATGTATTTTTTCTAAGAAGTAGCCCATACCGAGCAAAAGCATAGGGGCTATTTCTTTTTTGTTGCGTTAATAATACTAACTACTAATTGAATCAATGCAACGACAAAGGTCATTGCGACGATAATTTCTTTATATTTAACAAAAAATTCATGCGTTCAAAGTATAACTAAAGAATCATATGATATAATAATTATATAAAAAAGAACGAGTGCTGTAACACTCGTTCTAGGTAATTGAATAAGCTGAGATGGTTTTATCTAGTTATATCATAAGAAGTAGCCCATGCCAGGTCAAAGCATAGGGGCTATTTCTTTTTTGTTGCGTTGATAATACTAACTACTAATTGAATCAATGCAACGACAAAGGTCATTGCGATGAAGATTAGAGTAAGTATTTCAAGAGTTTGCATTGGCATCACCACCTTTCTACAAAAATGCGTAGAAAAGAAGATAAAACCAATTCCCCTATGCTATTCAATTGCCTAGTTTGATTATAATAAAATAATTATAATCAAACTGTGGTTGTAATTATAAAATTTAAACAATTTCATGAAGTTTTAGAATGATTACAATTCTGTTCGGTTGGTAAAAATTGAACAGAGTGTTGAAATATTAATATCTTAAAAATTATTGTATGATAGGATTATAGTTTTTTTAGAGCGAAAAATATGGATATAGATAATGTAAAGTAGGAGAGTAGAATGAGAAAATTTAAGAAAGTTTATATAGAAATTACGAATATATGTAATTTGAAGTGTAATTTTTGTCCAAGCCCAACGCTTGAGAGACCGTTGAAGTTTTTGGACGAGAAAGCATTTACTCATGTTGTAAATTCGGTTAAACCTTATACGGATCATATTTATTTTCATTTGATGGGTGAGCCATTTTTAAATACAAAGCTCGGTAGATTTTTGGATATTAGTCATGAAAATGGTTTGAAGGTTAATATTACAACGAATGGTACGTTAATTAATAAAGTAAAGGATTTATTAATTGAATCCAAAGGTTTAAGACAAATCAATTTTTCACTTCATAGTTTTGAGGCGAATGATTTAACGAAGGATTTGCACGATTACGTTGAAAATATTACGAACTTCATTAATGAAGCGAATGAAAAAAGTGATATGATTTGTGCAATTAGGCTTTGGAATATGGATAGTGAAGAGCTAAGAGCAAGTAACTCATTGAATATTGATATATTAAATTTACTTGAGGAAAAACTAAAATTAGATTTTTCTTTAAGTGAGAGACTTCAGGAAACACATAATATTAAACTGCGCGATAAAATTTATTTAAATATGGCTGAAAAATTCCAATGGCCAGACATGGGTAATGATATCATCGATGAAAATGTATTCTGCTATGGTTTAAGAGATCAAATCGGAGTATTAGTAGATGGAACGGTTGTACCATGTTGTTTAGATAGCGAAGGGAAGATTCCATTAGGAAATATCTATGAGACATCATTAGAGGATATTTTAAATTCTGAACGTGCAAGAGCAATTTATGATGGCTTCTCAAGACGATGTGCAGTGGAAGAATTATGCAAAAGATGCGGTTATGCAAAACGACATAAAAAGTAATTTTTGGTAAAAAGCGCTTTCTTTTTAAAAGAAAGTGCTTTCTTATTTAAATCCGAAAAAAAGTTATATTAATCCTCAAAATTTTATAGTAGTATAGTTTGGTCTGTTTAAAATTTTAGGAGGATTTACATCAATGAAAGACGTACAACAAATTAAAATAACTACTGCAGATCCATCTGCAATTGGTTTATTCGGTTTAGCAATGGTAACTCTTGTTGCCTCAACACAAAAATTAGGAATTACTGATGGTGTTTCATTAGTATTACCTTGGGCGATTTTTTTAGGTGCTATTGCACAATTATTTGCGAGTATCCAGGATTTTAAACATAATAATGTATTTGGAGCAACAGCATTTGGAGCATATGCTTTCTTTTGGTTAGCTGTTGGTACTACTTGGTTAATCCAATTAGGTGTTTTTGGAGAAGCATTAATGAACGCAGCTGATGTTAAACAACTTGGCTTTGCTTTTGTAGGATATTTAATCTTTTCGATTTTTATGACAATCGGTGCAATGGAAACTCATAAGGTATTATTTATTATTTTTGTATTAATTGATTGTTTATTTATTGGATTATCATTAAGTACATTAGGCTTTATGGAAGAAGCTACACATACTTTTGCAGCATATAGTGAATTAGGAATAGCCATTATGTCATTTTATGGATCAGCTGCAGCTGTCTTAAATAGTCACTTTGGAAGAGAATTTTTACCTGTAGGGAAACCTTTTGGAATTTTTAAAGCGAAATAAAAATTTAGTCTTAAAATCAAGTTTTCGGACTTTGACTATACACAGAAACCTTTACCACTGGAGTAAAGGTTTTTTTTTATAAATATTTGTATTGTTTGGTTAGAAATGACAGATGATAATATCGTGCTTTTAATAAAGTAAAGATAGTTTGGACATTTAAATTGAAAGGTGGAAATTCGTTGACAACACTATTGTATATCACTGCACATCCTCACGATAAGTCTACTTCATACAGTATGGCGGTTGGTGATGCATTTATCGAGAGTTATAAGGCTGCACATCCTAATGACCAAGTAGTACATATTGACCTTTATAATGAAACGATTCCTCATATTGATGCTGAAGTGTTTGCAGGTTGGGGGAAACTTCAATCTGGAGGATCTTTTGATACACTTTCTTCAGGTGAGCAATCAAAAGTAGGAAGACTAAATGAGATTGTAACTCAATTTGCTGAAGCAGATAAATATGTCTTTGTAACACCTTTATGGAACTTTTTATTCCCACCAATTATGAAAAACTATATTGATGCGATTTGCGTTGCTGGTAAAACTTTCAAATATACTTCTAATGGGCCTCAAGGATTATTAGGTGATAAAAAAGCTTTGCATATCCAAGCACGTGGTGGAGTTTATTCAGAAGGTCCAGCGGCAGGTCTTGAAATGGGACATCGCTATATTGGAGTGATAATGAGCTTCTTAGGTGTTCAAGATTTTAATGGAATTTTTGTTGAAGGTCAAAATCAATTCCCTGACCGAGCACAAGAAATTAAAGAACAAGCAATTCAAAAAGCTAAGGAAACTGCAAAGGATTTTTAATATGATTACAACAAAAAAACTCACTTTTTTTGTGAGTTTTTTGTTTTTTTCAGTTATGATCAGTAATTATCGTCTTTTTGCATTTTTACTTACTCATGAACCTGTTTAGTCAAAAATGCACCTCCAAATGTTAGACTGTGTCTAACATTTGGGGTGCACTTCATTTGTGGTTTTTCTTCATTCATTTTCACATTGCCAATTCGGTAAATAAATTCGGAATATTGATCCTTCGTTTTCTTTACTGCTTACTTTAATTTTACCTTTAAATTTTTCGATTATATTAAAGCATACGGTTAACCCAATTCCTGTGCCTCTTTCTTTTAGTGAGTAGAAGGGAGTGCCCAGCTTTTCAATTGTTTCTTGAGACATTCCAATTCCTGTGTCTATGATTTCAATAAGTGCATATTCATTTTCTTGTAAGAGATTGATCGTTATAAAACCGGCATCATGCATTGATTCGATTGCATTTTTCATCAAGTTAACGAGAACTTGTTTAAATTCAATCGGATTTATTTTCGTGTAAAGTATTTGATTTAAGTTTAAATGGAAACCGATGCTTTGGCTATTTGCCATCGAGGCAAGCAAATCAGTTACATTCAATATTTCTTTATTTACTTCTACGACTTGTATCGTTTCTGTTTGAGGTTTTGCTAGTGATAAATAATCATTAATAATAATCTGAGCGTATTCTAATTCTTTTAGCATCGCATCGACATAGTATTTTTCGTCTGAGTTCATTGTTTTTGTTTTTTGAAAAAGTTGTGCAAAACCTTTTACGACAGTAATCGGATTACGAATTTCATGTGCAATCGTTGCAGCTAGTTGACCAATCGAATTTAATTGTTTCGCCTGTTGTATTTCCTTGTGATTGGCTTCTAAAGCTATGACCTTCGTCTCTGTTTGTAAAAATACAAATAAGAGTATTAATTGAATCGATAGGAATTCTAATATATTGCCGAAAGGGTCTAACGCTATATAAGAATATTTTTCTTTTAGATTGGTGAATGAGATTAGTAATACAAAAGTAGGTCCAATTAGTATATTTAATGCCCAACCGATATAAAATGCTATGCGATTATATAAAAAGATCGTAAAGATTGGGATGATTGCTACAAAACTATACATTGTTGATGTGTCTGGGTATGTCCAAAATTTAATATACACATATAGTGAAGATATTGTTGTAAATAATACTTTTGAAAATGTGTTATCTCTTTTAACAAAATTGTATAAAGCAAAAATAACAATGAACATTAAGATAACTTGAGTAATAAGTTCAATTGGATGATCCTTAAAAGTTAAAGGAGAGAGTGTAATTCCTACTAGTAATAAAGAAGTAAGTGAAGCCATAAAAAAAATATAAATTCGACGGCTCCTTTTGTTATAGTACTCTGTATTTTTCATGCTTCAATCTCCGTTCTGAAAAGAAACTTTTCAATAATATTTTACACTTTTCAGAAAATTATTTATATATAAATTATGACATTAATATAAAAGAGACCAAAAATATGTTTTTTGGTCTCTTAACAGATTGAATTAATTAGAAAATGAAACAGTGATCGTTACAATCTCAGAAGGGTTACCTGTTCTAATTGGAGGTCCCCAAGTTCCAAATCCTGATGAAACGACAAAGTGTGAGCGTTCTTTTTGTAAATAGCCCCAATCAACTTCATAAAGTCGACGGGTAATTAAGTGATTTGGCATAAACTGGCCGCGATGTGTATGGCCAGACACTTGTAAATCTACGCCTAATTGAGTCGGAATTTCTAAATGATAGGGCTGATGATCAAGTAAGATAATAGGTTTTGTATGATCGATTCCTTCAAGTAGTTCATGTAAATCTAAGCGCTTTTTACTTGCAAGGTCTTTACGACCAACGATATAGAAATTGTCATCAACTAGTTCTTTCTCATCTAATAAAATATGAATACCAGCATCCTTTAAATGCCGGGCAAGTAAATCTAAATGTCCACCGTAATAATCATGATTACCAGGGACCGCGTAAGTGCCAATCTTTGGCTTTAACTTTTTTAACGTTTGGATCATATTTTCCTCAACAAAAGGAGTAATATCTTCATCTATAATATCTCCAGCAATTAAGACTAAATCAGGGGCAAGCTTATTAATATTCTCAATAAGAAACTCTAGTCTTTTATTCGTGACTAATGTGCTTAAATGTAAATCCGAAACTAATACGATTGATAGTTCTTTATACTTTTCATTTGTTTTTTCAACATTGATGTCATAATGAACAATCTGTGTGTCTAGTGCACTTTTTCTACCTTTTGCGATAAGGTTTGTGACACATAATATGACAATTGTTCCAAGTATCACAGTTATGCTACGTGTTTTGAATGATGTAAATTCTCTTAAAATCAGCCCAACTAAATCAGCAACGATGACAAAGAAAATTAAATAATAAAAGATGGCTAACCAGTATGCTCCAATTTTATGGATCGGTTTAAAGAATGATGTAGGAAGCTTACTCTTTAAAACTCTTGAAAGAATGTACGCAAAAGTTATAAACAGAAATACGATCCAATAGATTATTTTTATTGTTGGATTCGTCCACTTACTTAGCAAAGCATTAATATAGATCCATCCATTAAAACCTATGTAAAAATTAATTAAGAAAAAGAAAATCATAACCAAAATAATATTTAATACTATTCTTTTATTCATAGTGATCCCTTTCATACGATAGTGGTAAGGTACTTCTAGTATAAATGTTTAAACTTATAAACGCACCTAATTCACTTTCTTATAAAGTGAAAAATAGGATAAAAATATTAATCGACAGAAAATGAAAAATAGTGGGAGTTAATAGGGTAAAATAAAGGATTTTTGGAAGATTTGTCGTATTATATTTATGTTAATTATATTTCGAAAATTTCGAATCTAGTGAGGATAAAAACGTGTTAATCGAAAAACTTTTGCTACATGTTTTAATCATATTAAGTCCAATATTAATATACAGTATTATTTATGAAAGGCATGGCTATAAAGATAAAATTTATCTTTTTGGCATGTTTCAGGCTGTGGCAGGCTTTTTTTGCATGGCCTTTCCATACCCAGCATATGGGTTATTTTGGGATTTAAGATATATCCCACTAACTATTGCGTTTCTTTATTGCGGCTATCGCTGGGGGATCGTGACTTTTTTAGCGATCTTATTAGCTAGGATCATTTTAGGTGGAGACGCTATCATATTTGGTATGATCAGTATTACCTTATCCTCACTAGGGTCTTTAATTTTATTTAAATGGTTTTGGACATTTAAGCCTAAACAGAGAATATTTGCAACAGCTCTTATTAGTTTATGGCCTGCTTTAGTTCAACTAGGAATCTTATTTACTTTTTTATACGTAAATAAGATTAGTTTTAAAAGCGATTACAGACTATTTGGGTTAGTTTTAATTTTTATTGTAATAGAGTTAATCGCAATTACTTTAGGAGCAAAATTGATTGAAACACTAATTGAAAACAAAATACTACATAAAGAAATCCAACGAGCTGAGAAACTTAATACGTTAAGTGAAATGGCAGCTTCTATTGCACACGAAGTTAGGAATCCGCTTACAGTAGTTAAAGGTTTCCTGCAATTAATGCAAGAAAGCAAAGACAAACAATCTATGGAATATTTGCCACTAGTATTAAGCGAATTAGGTAGAGCAGAAGGAATCATTAATGATTATTTAAATTTTGCCAAGCCGCAATTTGAAAAAGTAGAAACGTTCAATTTAAAACAATGCGTATCAGATGTAGTCACCTTATTAGTTCCTTTAGCTTTAAAGCAAAATGTTAAATTAAAAGGCGATACAGAGGTCGAAACATTTATAAATACAGATAAAAATCAATTTAAACAAGCACTAATAAACCTAATTAAAAACGCAATTGAGGCAACTAGCTCGGGGGGATTTGTACATACGAAGCTACACGAAGAAAAAGATAAAACAGTCATTACGATTAGAGATAATGGAAAAGGAATGACTAAAGAACAGCTTTCACGTATAGGTACACTTTTCTATTCAACTAAAGAAAAGGGAACTGGCGTAGGGACAACAGTCTCTGTTCGAATCATTGAAGCAATGAACGGAACAATCTCTTTCGAAAGTAGCGTTGATGAAGGAACAAAAGTAACGATTAAACTACCAAAAGTTGAGCCTAAAGAAAGTAAAGTGAATGGATAGTTGATTAATAAGTATTTTTTTAAGATGGTTACAACTACTAGTTGGACCTTAATGGGAAATGAAAAAACGCTTAGAATTTAGACTAAGCGTTTCTATTAATGTGAGTAGTGTCCATAATATTATTTCTTTCTAGCAAACCAAACTGTCCAACAGTCTTTTTCAACAATAGAATTTTGATGCTGAAGCTTATTATCGATGAATTTTACTAGTTGATTTAGCTCTTCATCAGTGAGTTCATGAAGAATTGATCGGCCTGTTCTGAGTAATAAATCACTCCGAAGTGATTCTAGGTTAGTATAGATACGTCTTGTTTCCCAAAGTTTTACTTTATTTTCTATATGAAACCCGGCTGACTCTAATGCTGAGCGCATTTCTTGTGTATCATATCTTCTAGATATTTCTTTCGTTTTCAATTTTTGGTATAGCTCAAAAAAATAACCCCGTATATGGCTATCGTCTCCAGGAAGTAAACAATCTTCTGGCGTCCGGTCTTGTACAATTAATATTCCATTCTTTTTTAGTAAACGGTTTGCCTCATCGAAACAGGCATTTAAATTATCTAAATGATGTACTAAAGCTCTTTCCAAAACTACATCGTAATTTGAAGATGGAAGTTTAGTATTATATGCATCTCCATTACTAAAAGAAATGTTACTGTAGTCTTTACAATTTTCAGCAGCACCTTTAAGCATTTCCTCTGAAAAATCTACCGCCGTAACGTGGTTTACTTTTAACTTAGCGAGAGCTTTCGAATAGATCCCTCCACCACAACCGATATCAACTGCGTCTTTTTCAAATAAATCGACGTTATCCCTAATTAACTGAATCCATGATTGATCAGCCTCTCTAGTTGTATAAGTCTTTTTATTTTGTGCATCGTGGAAGTTGATGGCCATGTAATTACCTCCCCAAAATTTGATTTTAGATGCGTCTACATTATTAGTATAGACGATGATATTACACTGAATAATATCAATAAGTTATTGGAATTAATAAGTTATTTTTATTAAAAAAAGCGTCAGATAAAAAAGGAATGGTGAAAATGGAAGGTACAATAGAAAGATTTGAAAGCTTAAGAACTGAACTAATCAATCACTATGAAGCATCAAAAGGAAGTATCTTTGGACATAAAGGATTAAAAATACAAGGTAAAGTTTTTGTGTTCTATAATGACCCAAATATTGTTTTAAAGCTAAAGCCAGAAGATGTTGCAACAGCTTTATTAATAAACGGAGCAAAAAATTTTGACCCAATGGGTGGGAAACCTATGAGAGAATGGGTTGAAATTCCATACGGGAATCAACAGTGGTTTGATTATGCTATAAAAGGTATGATATACGTTAAAAGTTTACTAAAAAATTAATAACTAAAAAATTGTTTGATATAAACTATGGATAGAAATTTATTCATTTCTATCGCTTTAATTTTAAGGAGAATGATATAAGTGAACAATCGTAAAGTAGCAGTTTCTTGGAGTGGTGGGAAGGATTGTTGTTTAGCATTAGATTTACTAATTAAAAATAAATATGAAGTGGCATGTCTAGTATCAATGGTTTCGAAAAAGGATGAGAGGAATCATGCGCATGGGACTCAGCTTAAATTCTTACAAATGCAAGCAGATGCAATTGGAATTCCTCTTGTCATGATTGACTCAGCAGGTAAATACGAGGAGTCAATGATTAATGGACTAAAAACAATAAAAGAGCAATTTGATCTTTCTGCGATTGCATTTGGTACTTTATATGTTGAGGAAGATCGGCAATGGAATGAACTAGTTGCAACCAAGGCGGGACTTGAACCGATTTTCCCCGTGTGGATTAAGAAAAGTGAAACCACTATTTTACTAGACCAGTGGCTAGCGACTGGATACGATGCAATTATTTGTAGGGCAAGAGAAAATATTTTTGATTCTACGATCGTAGGAAAGAGCTTAAATAATGATTTAAAAGAACTATTCATTAGCAAAGAAATCTGTTTAATGGGCGAGAGCGGAGAATATCATACGTTTGTAATTGACGGACCATTATTCAAAGAACGCTTAAATATAATAGGTGCAGATACAATTCTAAATAGTGGATTATGGTCTTTAAATATTAAAGAAATACAAACAACTATTAAATAGATTCTACTGGTTTTTTTATAAAGATAATATAGTTTGAGAATGCTATTAACATTGCTTTAGAGTAATTTGGCATATAAGAGGAGTTTGCATGATGAAGCATTATGTTGCAATTGATTTAGGCGGATCTGCAATAAAGTTTGCATTAATGAAAGAGGATGGGGGCATTGTCGAAAAGGGCTCAGTGTCGACACCTAAGGATGGTTTACACGACTTTATTAGCGAAGTGATTACTATTGTTAAAAACTATGAAAATAAAGTTAAGTTGGAAGGTATTGCATTAAGTATACCAGGAGCAGTAAATATTGAGACAGGTATTATTCAAGGGAGTAGCGCCGTACCTTATATACATGGGCCGAATATAAAGCAATTATTATTTGAGAGTACCGGATACAGAGTAGAATTAGAAAACGACGCAAATTGTGCTGGGCTTGCTGAAGGATGGATTGGCGCGGCGAAAGATATAAACGATTTCATATGCATAGTGATTGGCACAGGTATCGGTGGTGTGGTCGTACTAGATAAAAAAGTGCGAAGAGGTAAAAATGAACATGCAGGTGAATTTGGAAGTATGCTTATGAAGGAGTGCACAGAGGAGTCGCTTGTAAAAGATGTTAGAAAATTGATAAGTAAAACAATAAGAAAACTTTTAGGAAAACCAACTGGAGAAACATTAGGATACTCATGGAGTCATTTCGCTTCAACAACCAGCCTAGTTCAAGCTGTCTCAAAGCGAAAAGGTCTAGGTTTGGAGAGTTTAAACGGTAAAGAGGTATTCGATTTGCTTGAAAAAGGCGACAAAGTTGTAAGAGAAGAATTCGATAGGTTTGTAAAATACTTGGCAGTAGGAATCTTTAATTTGGCTTATGTTATTGATCCCGAGAAAATATTAATTGGTGGAGCAATAAGTGAAAGTGATGAATTAATTAAACGAATAAATGAAACCTTAGCTGCTATGAGAGGGAAGTACGCAATTTTAGATATATCAGTTGAAAGATGTGCATTTGAAAATGACTCGAATCTAATAGGTGCGCTTTGGCATTTTAAAAGTAGGGTAGAACAGGAAAAGCTGGGGGCGTAAAGCTGCAAATAAAAGTGGTAGAAGTGCAAGTGAAAATCCCGGAACTGTAATGAAAAATCGTAAAAGTGCAAATATAAAACTAAAACTGCAATTAAAAAAGACAAAACTGCAAATAAACAGACTATTATAGCCAAACAATAGCCAGAATCAACATCAATTTACTAGATACAAATAAGACCAATCAAAAACAAGCTAAAATCGCCTAAATACAATTAATTTAGGTGACTTTAGCTTGTTTTTATACTAGCTTACTTTCGATCATTTGTATTTAAGTACCAGTCAGCATAACGCTTAATTCCTTCACTAATTGATACTTTAGGTTCATAGTTTAAATCATTTTTGATTTTTTCAATATTTAGTGTATAGTCATAGCTTAAGAAATTGGCAATATGCTTGGAAACTTTAGGTGGTTTGTTAGTAATCCTCGCAATTATTTCCAA
Source organism: Gottfriedia acidiceleris (assembly GCF_004138285.1). Lineage (GTDB taxonomy): Bacteria > Bacillota > Bacilli > Bacillales > Bacillaceae_G > Gottfriedia > Gottfriedia acidiceleris_A. The sequence goes on from NZ_SCFN01000008.1 coordinate 162,071, forward strand.
ATTCAACGCGATAAATGACAGTAGTTTTGGTGAGATATTTTTTGTATTCAACTCTTTATTTAAGGCTAAGAAGAGCTGTTTAAGCACGTCAATTAAATAAATAGGTTGATCATTTGTAATATTGTAGTATTCACCATTAAAGGCATCATCCGCATTCATACAAGCTATGATCATATCGACAACATTATCGATATAAGTAAAATCCATTAGAACTTGTCCTTTATGAACTAATGGAATTCCTCCATTTTCATTGATCTGAATAAATCTTCCGAAAATCGTATGATCGAAAGGACCAAAAATTTGTCTAGGTCTTAGTGAGATTGCCGGTAGTCCTTTTTCAATTGCATCTTCAATAATTAAATCTGCCATGTGCTTTGTTTTAGCGTAGTAATTAGAGTGTTTTGATGGCAGCGGATCACTTTCTTTAACATTTTTACGACTTTCACTAGTAAAGTATACACTCGGCGTCGAAATATTAATAAACTTTTTTAAATCTGTTGAAAGTGAAGCTTTAACAATATTCTTTGTCCCTTCAACATTTGTTTTCTCAAATTCAGAAAAATGTCCAAAAGGTGCTGCAAGTGCAGCACAATGGATTACATAGTCTACATTCTTTATATTCTTCTCTAATAAGACAGAGTCATTTAAATCTCCTTTGACAAAGGTGACATTTTCCATCTTGTTGAAAAATTTAGCTGCTTCCTCATTTCTTCCAAAGGCTATAACGGAATAGCCTATTTCACTTAATTTTTTAGTAGTATGTTTTCCTAAAAAACCCGTGGCACCACTTATGAAAACATTCATTAATCCACCCCGAAAAGAAATTATTGTCGCTCAAAGTTTATGAATCTTGTTCCTTGGAAAGTTAGTTTTCCCGTATCATTTTCTACTAATTGACCATAAATGAACCCATCAATTTGAAATTCAATTCTGTCTCCAGATTCGACCTCAAGTGTAACATAATAATGTGTAGAGGAATGAGCAAACTGGTTCGTATTAGCACGCTGAATATAATCTATTCTTTTCGTAACTATTTTTGCTGGGACAATTAATTTGGGTTGTTTATTATTATAATTCCATTGCTTTAATCCTTTTATTAGTGCAAAAAATATACCTGCAAAAACGAAGACGAAAATGATCGGAAATACGAAAGCAATAATTTTAAAAGCATCAAAACCTGCACCAAACCCTGACATTATTAAGACCCCCTTTTAATAAATTGTAAGGCTCCCATTTCTTAATCCTTTTAAGTCTAATTGGACTATATATATAGTTTATTAAATTTTCTGAAAGTAATAAACTTATTTCTTTCAACAAGCAAATAAAATTGGAGATGAATTGTAAACGTTAAAATATTTTAGTGAATTTTATTACTTTTGTTATTCGGATATAATTCTAAAATCGATCAAATTAGTAAAAAATTGTAAAAAAATTACTATTAATAATCTAATAGAACTACTATCAAAAAAGCTTTAAATTAAATGGGAATCTTGTTATTTTCCTTATTTGAACATTAATTGTGACAGAATAAAAAACTAAGTAAAAAATCCTTCCATTTTAGTAAATTTTAATTGAATTAATTATTGACCAATAATATCCATGGGAGTAGGATACTCTTAATAGAATTCTTTTTTTCTTTATTATGTTCCTTTGCCAAAGTAATAGTTTTTAAAACTAGTATGGTGATCAGTGCTAGTAAGATTGTTATCTACTAACAGTAAGAATTGAAATAAGGCTTGCGAGGAGATACAGGGTTAGATGATTAAATGTTTGGTTTTAATCTATTTCTATCTAATCGAAGCCGGTGGTGATCATCATGGAAAATTAGTTATAGGAGTGATTAGAAAATGAATGTTAAAGACTTAGTATCAGTATACAATCAGTATTACAGTCATTCTAATTTACGCGTTTTTTTTGTATCAGGTCATACTGACGAAATTGAAGAAATTACAGATTTTGATGGAAACGGTCAACATATTTCACAATCAGTTGGCATTTATGTGATTTTGTCTAGAACAGAGACGCGATTAATTAAATTAGTATCCTTAAACTTCGAAGATTTAGGAATCATTGAAATTTCTTTAAATGATTTAGGTGATGAAATAAAGCATGACTGGACTAGCTACTTAAAGAAAGTGATAAGTTATTTAAAACAAGCAGGGTATCGTATTAATAGGGGGATGGATATACTGATTTACAGTAATCTTCCAAATGAAGTAGGGCTATCCTCAACCAAATCAGTTGAAGCGTTAACAGATACAATGTTAAAAACTTTATACGAATAGAAATGAGAAACCACATCAAAATTTTCAACAATTATAAAAACAGCTAAGATTACTCCAGAAAAATTAAATTCTCCTCCTGTAAATTATAATATTTCAAATTTGCGTAAATAAAACTTAATAATACGATCTTAATTTAAAGAAAGTAAAATATGTAAAAAATTCTCCATATTTAATGAATAATCGTACAACCTTCAACTGTTAAAATTAAAGTAATAGTTTCGAAAACAATTCAGATTTGGAAGGTTACGAGGAGAGTTGTAATGACTACAATTAAAGAAATTGCCGAAAAAGCAGGGGTATCGATTGCTACTGTATCAAGAGTGCTTAATTATGACCCTGCACTATCAGTAAGTGACGATACAAAACAAAGAATCTTTGAAACAGCAGAAAAGCTTTCATATAGGAAAAAATCAAAAGTAAAAAAGAATATCGCTAAAATCGCACTTGTTAAAGGTGATAATGGTAAAGAAGAATTAAGTGATCTCTTTTATATGCTAATTCGTTTTGGAATTGAAAGTAAGTGTGAACAACATTCCCTTCACATTTCTACTTTTTTTCGTGGAAATGAAAAGGGGATGTTAGATGAGCAAATACTTGGTGTGATTGCATTAGGTAAGTTTGATGATCAACAAATTAGCTCATTGAAAAAAGTATCAAAAAATATCGTTTTTGTTGATTTTTCACCAGATGAAGAGATATATGATTCTGTTGTTACAGATTATGAGAATGCTATTATAAAAGTTTTAGATCATTTTATATCGCATGGACATCAAAAAATCGGATATATTGGTGGACGCGAGTATGAAAAGAAGCAAGGTCAAAAAAATAATTCTCGAGTGAAAACATATAAAAATTATTTAGAGGAAAAGGGACTCTTTCGAAAAGAGAATCTGTACTTAAGTGAATTTACAGCTGAGGCAGGGTTTAATTTAATGAACAAGGCAATTAGAGAACAAGGTGGGGAATTACCAACAGCATTTTTAATTGGTTGTGATACGATGGCTGTCGGATGCCTAAGAGCACTTCATGAAGCAAAAATATCAGTGCCAGAGCGTGTAAATTTAATCGGAATGAATGATTTTGTGTTTTCAAAATATCTTTTTCCTAGCTTAAGTACTTTGAAGGTATACACTGAATTGATGGGTGAATCTGCAGTGGATTTATTAATGGAAAGACTTTTAGGTAGGAAAGTAGCTAAAAAAGTGATTGTTCCTACGACGTTAAAGATTCGTCAAAGTAGCCTTTAAAACAGTTAATTGCGAAATTTGTAAGATAATTGCTAAAAATTAAACATTTTACTTTTAATCTTAACTCTTTTTAGTATAATTAAAAATTAAAAGGAGTGGGAACGTGAAGGTTGGGTATTTAGGTCCTGAGGCGACTTTTACACATGTTGCTGTTCGGTCTGTTTTTAAGAATGATGAACATATTGCTTATTCTAGCATTCCAGTTTGTATGGATAGTGTAGCAGAAGGTGAAGTTGATTTAGTTGTCGTTCCAATAGAGAATTCGGTTGAAGGATCTGTGACTACAACGATTGATTATCTTGTACATGAACAGCCATTAAAAATGGTTGGTGAAATTATTATACCGATAAGACAGCATTTATTGATGGCAAAAGGACAAGCACATCGAGTAAAGGATATTGAGGTGATTTATTCTCATTCTCATGCGTTAGCTCAGTGCCATACATTTTTGCATAATCAATATAAATATACAAAGCTAGAACCGGTTACTTCTACAAGTGCCGCAGCTAAAATTGTTAGTGAGCAATCTAATGAGTGTATAGCTGCTATCGCTAACGAATTTGCTGCAAAGAAATATGGATTAGAAATTGTTGCTTCAGATATTCACTCTAATTCGTATAATCACACGAGATTTATTGTTTTGCAAAGACAAGAAGCTAAACTAGCAACAAATTATTTTGAACCTAAACATACTAAGGCGACTTTAGTTATTAACATGCCGGAGAATCGTGCAGGTGCACTTCACCAAGTGCTTTCTGCATTTGCATGGAGACAAATTGACCTCTCAAAAATTGAGTCACGCCCGACGAAAACTGGATTAGGAAATTACTTTTTCATAATTGATGTAGAAATGGGTTATGATGATGTTTTATTACCTGGAGTTAAGCAAGAATTAGAAGCTTTAGGATTTACAGTAGAAGTTGTAGGAAGTTATTCAACAATATCACTATAAAAAAAGAGAAGGTTTATGAGCCTTCTCTTTTTATATTTTTTTATTTTTCCATTAATAGTAGTAATAAGGGGGAGGACAATAGTATCCTGGCGGGCAATAATAAGGATAGTAATAAGGGCGCCAAAATAATGAAGAAGCTAAGAAAAATGGGAAAAATGGACGGAAAAACGGACGGAAGAACGGACGACCGAATCCAAATCCAAACCCAGGTCTACCGAATCCAAATCCTGGTCTACCAAATCCACCGAATCCACCATGAAAGCCTCCGAATCCACCGTGTCCAAAGCCACCACCAAATCCATGCGGACGATACTCATGTTCATTCGACATATAAAAAACCTCCTTTACTTATGAGTCTTACATAATCAAAATATGCAGGACAAAAGTGGAAGGTTTGGGCATATTATATTTTAAACTGAATTAGAAAATTAGAATTATTTAATACAATACTTTCAATTTATTAAAACTTAATCATTCAATAAATTAAACTTACGAATACGATATTGTAAATTTTGTCTACTGATGCCTAATTTTTTTGCAGCCTGTGTAATATTGCCGTTATGATCATTTAAAACATTTATAATATGTTGTTTTTCTTTGTTCATTAAAGTATTTTTTAAATTTGATTTGTCATCTATTGATTCTGGTTGATGTAATGTAACATCTCTATTTTGTTGAACGATTGGAGTAGTACTTGTATTTCTTTTTTCATTAAAAAACCTAGATGATAAATGCGTTGCGGATATAGTTGTTTCATTTTCTACTAAGTTCATTGCACCTTCGATCATATGTTCAAGTTCGCGTATATTACCTGGCCAGTTATGATTCAGGAAGAAATTTGCTACATTTTCATCTAAATTAGTTACCCGATGGCCGAAAAGACGATTATATTTTTGAATAAAGAAGTTTGCTAACAACAATATATCTTCGAAGCGTTCACGTAGTGGCGGTAGAAATAATGAAACGACACTTAGACGGTAATATAAGTCTTTACGTAAATGATTATTCGCGATTGCTTCAATAGGGTCTTCGTTTATCGTAGCGATAATTCGGACATCTAATTCTTTTTCGTTAATATCACCAATTCTTCTAACTTTGCGTTCTTGAATTACCCTTAAAAGTTTAGCCTGTAAGTTAGGGCTAAGTGAATTAATTTCATCTAATAATAATGTTCCACCATTTGCCTCTTCAAACAATCCAGGCTTATCGATTGCTCCAGTAAATGCGCCTTTTTTTGTCCCAAAAAGTATACTTTCAATTAAGGATTCTGGAAGTGCGGCGCAATTTTGAGAAATGAATGGCTTTGTTGCTCTTTTACTAGCATTATGAATACTTTGAGCGAATAGTTCTTTACCTGTTCCAGTTTCTCCTACAATTAAAACGGATGATGAAGTTTTGGCAGATCTTTTTGCATCTTCAATTATGCTTTTAAATGAACCGGATGTTCCGATTAATTGTTCAAATGTATAACGTGTATTTCGATTTTGAAGAATACCTTCCTGAACTGATTGCTTTAATTCCGTCACGTCGTGAACCATTTCAATAGCCCCGATAATTTTATTTTCTTTCATTATTGGGTAAGTATCATTGATTGTCGTAACTTCTTTTCCTTTATTATTAAAATAAGATTGTTTAATATTTTTTCGTACTTTACCTTTTTGGAGGGCTTCAAGTAAAGTGCTCGATTGGTTCTTTTGAAACGTGAAGACATCTAAAAGATTTTTATGTAAGACATCCTCTTCATTCATCATTTCGATTTCCATCATTTTGCGGTTATACACCATTGTATTTGCTTCTTGATCAACTACATGTATACCGATATCTATTTCTTCTAATATTAATTGTAATAATTCATCAACAGCTAAAAAGTTTTGCTTATCATTTTTCATATAATTCTCTCTTTTCATTATAACAATAGAAAAAATTTGCACTTCTAACTATTTTTGGTAAGATAAAAAGGCAGTTTTTTTCTGAATGTGCTAATTTTCTTTGTTAATCGTTTTTTTGCTGCAAATATTCTATGCATATTTTAATTAATTTTGCGCCTGAATGCAAAAATATTTTGCGGTAAATTGAAAACGGTATCATGCTTAAGGGTGAATAACGTTAAGAATAAGTACATTTTGTGAATTTTAATTTATTTAACATGTTTGGCACGGAAATTGCTTATTCTTTTAGTAAGAAACTAAAAATTAATCAATATTGGGGGAACTCAAATGACAACTAATTCTCAAAAGATTATTGACCAAACAAATCAATATGGCGCAAATAACTATCATCCACTTCCAGTAGTAATCGCTAAAGCTGAAGGTATTTGGGTAACAGACCCTGAGGGTAACAGATATTTAGATATGTTAAGCGCATATTCTTCTGTAAACCAAGGACATCGTCATCCTAAAATTATCCAAGCTTTAAAAGATCAAGCTGACAAAGTTACATTAACTTCTCGTGCTTTCTATAGTGAAAATATGGGTGAGTGGTATGAAAAGGTAGCAAAAGTTACTAACAAAGATATGATTTTACCTATGAACACTGGTGCTGAAGCTGTTGAGACAGCTATTAAAGCTGCTAGAAGATGGGCTTATGATGTTAAAGGTGTAGAAGAAAACCAAGCAGAAATTATTGCTTGTGTTGGAAACTTCCATGGTCGTACGATGGCTGCAGTTTCTTTATCATCAGAAAAAGACTATCAACGTGGATTTGGACCATTCTTACCAGGAATTAAGTTAATTCCTTATGGTGATATTGAAGCATTAAAAGCTGCAATTACGCCTAATACTGCTGCATTCTTAATCGAACCAATTCAAGGTGAAGCTGGTATTAATATCCCTAAAGAGGGATTCTTACCTGAAGTAGCTGAAGTTTGTAAAAACGAAAACGTATTATTTATTGCAGATGAAATTCAAACAGGTTTATGCAGAACTGGTAAAACTTTTGCATGTGATTGGGATGGCGTAACTCCTGATATGTACATTTTAGGTAAAGCACTTGGTGGCGGAGTATTCCCAATTTCATGTGTTGCTGCAAATCGTTCAATCTTAGGCGTATTTGAGCCAGGTTCTCACGGATCTACATTTGGTGGAAATCCATTAGCTTGTGCAGTTTCTGTAGCTGCTTTAGAAGTTTTAGAAGAAGAGAAGTTAGCTGAGCGTTCAAATGAGCTTGGAAACTACTTTATGGAAAAATTAAAAGAAATCGATCATCCTCATATTAAAGAAGTTAGAGGACGTGGATTATTTATTGGTGTAGAACTTCATGTACCAGCACGTGTTTATTGTGAAGCATTAAAGAAACAAGGTTTATTATGTAAAGAAACACATGATACAGTAATTCGTTTTGCACCACCATTAATTATTTCAAAAGAAGATTTAGACTGGTCAATTCAACAAATTAACGAAGTATTTAGCCAATATAAAGCAACTGTATAAATGGAGCGATAAAAATGACAACTACAATCCCACAAAATGAAGTACAAAACAAAATCAAAGAAGAAGGCAGAGAGTTAATTGAGTCTACTCAAGAAGTAATCTCAGAAGCACTTCATAAACTTGGTTATTCAAAAGAACTTTATGAGTTATTAAAAGAACCATTACGATTTTTAACAGTTCAAATTCCGGTAAGAATGGATGATGGCTCAGTGAAAATTTTCACTGGCTATCGTTCACAACATAATGATTCTGTAGGTCCAACAAAGGGTGGAATTCGTTTCCATCCTGAGGTTAATGAGGACGAAGTAAAAGCTTTATCAATGTGGATGAGCTTAAAATGCGGTATCGTTGATTTACCATACGGTGGGGGAAAAGGCGGTATCATTTGTGATCCAAGAAAAATGTCAATTTTTGAGTTAGAGCGTTTAAGTAGAGGATATGTTCGTGCAATTAGCCAAATCGTTGGACCAACAAAGGATATTCCTGCTCCAGACGTATATACTAACCCACAAATCATGGCTTGGATGATGGATGAATATAGTAGAATTCAAGAATTTGATTCTCCTGGTTTTATTACTGGTAAACCACTTGTATTAGGTGGATCAGAGGGACGTGAAACAGCTACAGCTCAAGGTGTTACAATTTGTATCGAAGAGGCTGCTAAACGTAAGGGAATCGATTTAAAGGGTGCTAGTGTCATTGTTCAAGGATTTGGAAATGCGGGTAGCTTCTTAGCGAAGTTCATGATTGAAGCAGGTGCAAAGGTAGTCGGTATTTCTGATGCACTTGGCGCATTATACGATCCAGACGGTTTAGATATTCATAGCTTACTAGAAAAAAGAGATAGCTTCGGAACGATAACAAACTTATTTACTGATGTAATTTCGAATAAAGAATTACTTGAAAAACCTTGTGATATTTTAGTTCCAGCTGCAATTTCAAACCAAATTACAATTGAAAATGCTCACAATATTAAAGCATCAATCGTAGTTGAAGCTGCAAATGGTCCTACTACTCTAGAAGCTACTAAAATATTAACAGAGCGCGGAATTTTACTAGTTCCAGACGTACTAGCAAGTGCTGGTGGAGTTTCTGTTTCTTATTTTGAGTGGGTTCAAAATAACCAAGGTTACTACTGGTCTGATGAAGAAGTTGCTCAAAAACTTCGTAACAAAATGGTGCGTTCATTTGATAGTGTTTACCAAACTTCAGTTAATCGCAAAGTAAATATGAGATTAGCGGCATATATGGTTGGTATTCGCAAAATGGCGGAAGCGTCTCGTTTCCGTGGATGGGTTTAATAGACTAATAGGTTTGCTCCAGATGAAAATTTCATCTGGAGCACTTATATTGTATTGACAGATAATAAACTCTATTTTTATAATTAAGATATTATTTCGGTACAATAAGTTTGTATACGCTTACAGATATTATCTGAAAATTTAGTCTTAAGATACGTTGATTTAGAGCGCTTTAGTGTTCATTAAGAAAATAAGTGAACTTATATTCTGTTATATCAGAATATTTTAACTTATACGCACAATTTACATCTAGAGGAGGGACTTTCATGAAACAACAAGAACAGGGGTTAAAGAAAGAGCTTAAAAGTAGACACTTGTTTATGATTGCTCTTGGGGGAGTAATTGGGACAGGTTTGTTTATGGGATCAGGCTATACAATTAGTGAAGCTGGCCCAGGTGGAGCAATATTAGCCTACTTAGTAGGTGGAATAGTAATGTATTTAACAATGCTATGTTTAGGAGAATTAGCAGTTAATTTACCAGATGCTGGTTCTTATCAAACTTATGCAACTAAATATATCTCACCAGCGTCAGGCTATGTAGTTGGATGGATGGCATGGTTAAACTGGTCGGTAACAATCGGTTTAGAGTTAATTACAGTTAGTATGTTAATGAAGAGATGGTTTCCAGATGTATCGACTTGGATCTGGTGTGTAGTATTTGGTGTAATATTATTCTCAGTAAATGCACTTTCAACGAGATCCTTTGCTGAAGTTGAGTTTTGGTTTGCAAGTATTAAAGTAGTAACAATTGTTCTTTTTATTATTTTAGGTGGAGCAGTAATGTTTGGCATTGTACCAATGGAAGGGACAAAGGCTCCAATGCTTTCTAACTTTACAGACCACGGCGGGCTTTTCCCGAATGGCTTTTTAGCGATTATGGTCACAATGGTTGCAGTTAACTTCTCATTCCAGGGAAGTGAATTAGTAGGGATTGCAGCTGGTGAAAGTGAAGATCCAGCAAAAGCTGTACCTAAAGCAATTAATAACACTGTATGGCGAATTCTAGTATTCTTTATTTTATCAATATTTGTTTTAGCAGGCTTATTCCCTTGGGAGAAAGCTGGCTTAGTAGATAGTCCATTCGTAGTAGTATTTGATAACATCGGTATTCCATATGCAGCAGATATTATGAACTTTGTTATTATTACAGCAGTTCTATCAGTTGCTAACTCAGGTTTATACGCAACATCTCGTATGATGTATTCAATGGCTCAAAAAGGAATGGTTAGTTCGAAATTAGGAAAACTAACTAAAAAAGGTGTACCTTTAAACGCTTTAACTTTTAGTATGTTTTTTGGATGTTTATCTCTATTAAGTGGAATTTACGCAGAAGACACGGTTTATCTATGGTTACTATCAATTGCAGGATTTGGCTGCTTATTTGTTTGGGCAAGCATCGCATTATCAAATCTTTTAGGTAGAAAGAAATACATTCAAGAAGGTGGAAAATTAGAGGATTTAAAATATAAAACGCCTCTTTATCCAATCGTTCCAATCGTTGCTTTTGTTTTAAATGTAGCTGTAATTATTAGCCTTGCATTTATCCCAGACCAACGCATTGCATTGTATTGTGGTGTTCCATTTATGATTGCATGTTTAATTTATTATCACTTCTCTGCTAAGCATAAAATTGAAAAACACGAGCAAGAAGAGAGTAAAAAAGTAAGTTAATAATAGTTTTGAGATTGTCTCAAAAATTGGTTAAAACTCGCTAGTAAGTTACTACTAGCGAGTTTTTTGTGTTTTCTTGGATTGTGGTTGTGTTGTTAAATTAGGTTTAGGATTAATAGAGTCGGTTTTAGATTATTGAATAAAAATTACTGCTTTATTAACAAAGTTCACAATTTTATCAACAAAGTGCTTATTTAGTTAATATTTTTTTGATTTTGAAGAGGAGAATGGCTACTTATCCACTGTTTTCTGATGACCCTATTACTGTTTTCAACTGATCCTGCATTAAATATCAACAATTGTTCGCAGGTACTTGTTAATAACCTATCAGTCATTCAATACAGAAAGGAAGGGGGGAGTTACTTATCCACAATTTTACTGTTATTGCTATGCATTCTTTAAAACTAAAAGGGATGAGTTATACACATAAAAAAGAACTGTCCCAAAAGTACATAGACTTATGAGACAGCTACATTTTTATTGCTTATTTATTTTTTTCAGACTCTGCACTTGTTACAGTGATGTCTTGTAAGTGACCTTGGAAGCCTTGACCAGCTGTTAAGTCGTAGCCTTTAACGCGCTTATTAACTCCATCTAAACCGAAGCGGAATAGAGTAGGGATAACTGGCACTTCATCATTTACAAGCTCTTGCCACTTATCGTATACTTCTTGACGGTATTTTTCATCAAATGCTTTTGCTGAAATACCTTCTTTTAACAGTTTATCATTGTCGTCATTTACCCAGCGAACGTAGTTGAATGGTGCATTTTTCGCCCAAATTCCAGATGGATCTGGGTCAGAACCTGTTCCCCAAGCAGCTGCGAAAATATCGATTTTTGGATTATCTTTTTCTACCATATCGTAGAATGAGTTGAACTCATGTAAACGTCCATCTAATAATTGAACATCTAAGCCAACTTCTTTCCAAGATTGTAAGTAGAATTGTGCTAATGGTTCAGCGATATCGCCACCACTCATAGAAGCGAAGTTGATTTTAAATGGTTTTCCGTTTGGATCTTCACGTAATCCATCTCCAGTTACATCTTTGTAACCAGCATCGTCTAGTAATTTTTTAGCTTTTTCAGGATCATGAGTATATCCTTTTAATGCTTTATCAAAGTATTTAGGGAATGATGGTGGAATTACAGAAGTTGCAGGCACTCGTAATCCTTTGTATAATTTTTCCCCAACTGCTTTATTATCAAGGGCAAAAGCCATTGCTTGACGTACACGCTTATCTTGGAATTTTGGATTATCCATTACGTTTACACCATTTTTCGCATCGTAATGACCTAATTTAAATCCGATATAAGAGTAAGCTAACTCTGTTTTACCGATTAATTGAATATTTTTTAACTTTTTAGCTTGATCATACTGGTCAGCTGAAACAGAAGCGATATCGATATCTCCATTTGCTAGAGAAGATGTAGCAATAGTTGGATTAACAACTTTTAAAAGTACACCGTCAAGTTTTGGAGCACCGTTCCAGTAATCTTTATTCGCTTCAAACTCTACAGCTTCACCTGGAGTGATCTTTTTAATTTTAAATGGTCCAAAGCCGATAGGAGCTTTACGAATTTGGTCAGATGATGCTAATTTATCGACTGGAACATTGCCTAAATATTTTTTAGGTAGTGGGTTAGTCCATAATCCAGTAAGTACTGATGGATTTGCTTCTTTAAACGTAATTGAAATGTTGTGATCATCAATTACTTTAACACCTGAAATATTCTTTGCCTTACCGTTATGGTAATCTTCCATACCTTCAATCATAGACATTTGTGAATCATAGCGTACACCAGTGTATTTTGGACTTCCAATTACAAGGTATGAGTATTCTAAGTCTGACGCTGTAACAGGATCACCATTATGCCATTTTACATTATCGCGAATTGTTAAAGTGATTGTCTTTTTATCATCGCTTAATTTGTATGTAGCAGCACCATCTTGGTCATAAATATAGTTTTCATCTGTTGAAAGAAGTGCTTCATCAAAGAATTGTAAAACTTGTGAATCCGGGTCGCCTTCATAAAATACTGTATTTAAGATACCTTCAAATGGCGTATCAGAAACTAGACCATATTTTAAAACGCCACCTGAGATTGATTTTTTGTTATTTGTTACTTTGATCGGAAAAGCAGCTTGATCGATTTGCTTAGTAGTAGTCGTAGTCTTTGTGTCGCCGCCTTTACATGCTGAAAGAATCATCATAGATACTGCCATTGCGCTTAATACTTTAGTAAAGCTTTTTGCATTTTTCATATTTCCACTCTCCTTAAAGGTTAATTATCCTCTTCTTTGTCTAGCATCAGCTGCACGCTTTAGCGCTTCACCGATGAAATTTATACTCAGCATGAGCACTAAAATCATGCACGATGCAGGTAACCATATCCACAGCTTATTTTGTAAAACATCAGGATTTGTTGCATAACTAACTAGTGTTCCTAAACTTGGTGTACTTTCTGGTAAACCAAATCCAAGGAAGGTTAGACCAGATTCAATTCCAATATTTCCTGCTAGGTTTAAAGTGAATGCAACGATAATTAATGAGCTTACATTTGGTAAAACGTGTGAGATAATGATTTTCCAATTCGGCGTGCCAATTGCTTTAGCTGCAGCCACATAATCTAATTCGCTCTCAGATAACACTTTTGAACGAATTAACCTTGCTTTACCTGTCCATAAGAAAAGACTCATAATAAGGACAAAATTTATAATTGAAAATTTAGGTACAACTGTTACGAATACAATAATTAGCATTAATGTTGGTAAAGATAGGAAAAAGTCAATAATACGCATAACGACACTGTCTACCCAACCACCGAAATAGCCAGCTATTAAACCTAGTGCTAGTCCCAGTAGATTTGTAATAATTGTGATAAAAAATCCAATAGTAAAAGAATTTCTAGTCCCAATTATTAATTGCCCAAATATATCGCGTCCCCCGTAGTCAGTACCTAACCAATGAGTAGAGGAAGGTGGCTGATAGATCGATAGAAAGTCGACTTTAACAATTTGATCTTGATCTAGAACAAGCGAAGTACCATACACACTTATTATTATTAGGCCAAGCACGATAAGAGAACCTAAAGCTAACTTATCTCGTCTAAATTCTGCCCAAATGACACTAAATCCAGATGGAGTTTTTCGTTGCTCTGTAATATGAGTTTGATTTTCGATTTTTAATTCCATAAATTTCACCTACCCTATTCAATCCGTATACGTGGATCTACGATGCTTAGAATAATATCTGAGATTAATGTTCCGAAAAGAGTTGCAAGACATGTCATTAAAACAAGCGCATTTACAACGGTAAAATCACGTAACATAACGGATTTGACGAACAGTTGCCCAATTCCTGGATATCCAAAAATTGATTCTAAAAATACTGAACCAGCTATTAAACCAGTAATCTCATAACCTAAAAATGCAGCGATTGGTAAAAATGAATTTCGTAAAATATGTCTAGAATAAACCTTTGATTCAGGAACACCTTTTGATCTAGCTGTTCTTACAAAATCTTTTAATTTTGTATCTATAATTTCACTGCGTAAATATTGAGAAATTCCAACAGTTGAAATAAGTGCACCTGATAAAGTTGGTAAAACCAGATGATCTAATTTGCTTACGTAATAAGCAAAAGTTCCGTCAGCAATCTGAGGGTCTACGCTACCACCCGTAGGAAAAAGATCAAAATAAAATCCAAAAACAAACAACATAACAATTCCAAAAATAAATAAAGGGGTAGCAAAACCTAAATAGTTATAACCGGTTATTAGCTTATCCGCCCACGTGTCGTTATAACGCCCACTTATAATACCAAGTGGAATTGCTAGTAAATAAGTCACAATAAACACGAAAAGGGCAAGTAATACAGTATTTCCAATACGGTCACCAATTACATCAACTACATTGATTTTGTGTGTATAGGAAACACCAAAATCTCCTTTTGCAACATTTTTAATCCAATGATAATACTGAACATAAGCTGGATCATTTAAACCCATTTCTTCACGAATTTTTTCAATTTCTTGTGGATTAGCTTTTGGGTTAATCGATCGTCCAGTTAGTGCATCACCAGGCATTGCTTTAGCTAGTGCAAAGATTAGTATACTCAAGATAAGAAGCTGAGGAATCATGATGAGTATACGGCGAATGACAAATTTTAACATATTCGTTACTCCTTTCTAAGGTAATGCTACTCGATGAGTATCTGAGATTGGTTTTAAATCAAAAGGTCGACCATTTGCATCAAAGTAAGAAGAAGCATTTTGTTGATATTCTTTTCTAACTTCTTGTCTTTCTTTAATTTTTTCTTCTCGAACTTCTGGACGAATATCAGGTATTGCCGCAATTAAGCGTTTAGTGTATATATGTTGTGGGTTGTTTAAGATATCTTCAGTAGTACCTTCTTCAACAAGTCTCCCTCTATACATAACACCAATTCGATCACATAAATGGCGAATAACGCCTAAGTCATGGCCGATAAATAAATAAGTTAGTTTGAATTCTTCTTGTAAATCTTGTAAGAAATTAAGTACTTGTGCTTGTACTGAAACATCCAATGCAGAAACAGGCTCATCTGCAACAATTAACTTAGGTTGTAATGTTAAAGCTCTTGCAATCCCAATTCGTTGACGTTGCCCACCAGAAAATTCATGTGGATATTTATATAGTGATTCTGGAGATAATCCAACTTTATTAAGGTAGTAAAGTACCCTTTCACGTTCTTCTTCAGCAGTTAAAGTTTCAAAGTTTCTTAGAGGTTCTGCAACTAAATCTATAATTCTCTTTTTAGGATTTAAAGAAGAGTATGGGTCTTGAAATATCATTTGAATCTCTTGTCGAAATGCTCGCAATTGCTTTTTATTTAACGTTATTAAGTCATTGTCTAAAAACTTAATACTTCCATTAGTAGCCTTTGTTAATTGAAGAATTGCCTTACCTGCAGTAGATTTTCCACTACCTGATTCTCCGATTAGGCCATATGTTTCGCCTTCGTTTAGTTCAAATGAAATTCCATCAACAGCTCGAACATGATCTACAACTGTTCGAAAAATACCACCACGAATAGGGTAATGTACTTTTAAGTTATCAACCTTTAGTAGAGACATTTACGATCGGTGCTCCTTTCTCGTTCTTGAAATGGAAATGCTTATAACAAGAACAACGTACATAATGTTTTGGTGTAACTTCGTGCAAGATAGGTTGATTTTCATGAGCGTAATTTTGAATCCAAGGAATACGGTGGCTGAATCGGCAGCCTGTTCTAGGTAGTTTGTCTAGTGGTGGTACTGTACCTTCAATAATATGAAGTCTTTGATTTTTTGAATGAGTAGTAGGAATAGAGTTTAATAGTGAGCGCGTATATGGGTGTAATGGATTATTTAGTATTTCTTCTACTGAACCAGTCTCAATAATTTGTCCAGCATACATAACAGCAACACGGTCTGCTACTTCCGCAACAACACTTAAGTCATGCGTAATTAAAATGATACCTAGCTTCGTTTTCTTTTGTATTTCTTTTAGTAAGTCTAATATTTGAGCTTGTATCGTTACATCTAAAGCAGTAGTTGGCTCGTCTGCAATAATGAAAGAAGGGTTACATGCAATGGCAATCGAAATCATAGCACGTTGTCTCATACCACCAGATAATTCATGTGGGTACTGTTTATAAGTAACCTCTGGTTTTGGAATTCCAACTTGATTTAGTAATTCTAATGCACGCTCCTTTTTTTGTGAGCGTGAAAGATCAGTATGGAAATCTAAATTTTCTTCAATTTGTTTACCAATCGTCATCAACGGATTTAGAGCAGTAAGAGGTTCTTGGAAAATCATTCCGATTTCCTTCCCTCGAATTTTATTCAATTTACTATCATTTAGCGTTAGTAAATTTGTACCCTTGTAAGAGATTGATCCATTCATTTTTGTACGATTATTTGAATGTAGTCCTAGGATTGATAGGGCTAGTGCACTTTTACCGCAGCCTGATTCACCCACAATTGCAAGAACTTCATTTTCATGGACAGTCAGTGATACATCATCCACAGCAGGATAGTATTGGTTATTTATACGAAACGATGTCGTTAAATGTTCGATTTCCAAAAGAGGTTTTGACATTTCGTGTCTCCTTTCGAGATTTTATGAGCAGAATTGTTTATATATTTAGAATTTTCATAAGTATAATATTATTACGCGAATGTTTCAATATGAAAACATTTTCTGTAATATATAGTCCTTTTTAACTATAATTCATTCAAAATTCGGCTTAACTAGTAAATTAATAGGGAAAAAATGTCATTATGATTCGAAGGAAAGGTTGATAGATTAAATAAAATAAGGGAGAGTAAGGAAAACACAGAATGAAAACGTTTCCAAAATGGTTATTAGAATAGATAAAAAGATGTGTTTGAAAATAAAGGGGAATAAAAGAGGTTTTTGTCGGAAATTGAAATAATTTAGTGGAAAATATAAGTTGGATGAGCAATTTGTAGTTTGAAATTCCTAGTTCATATTACCTGTTTTTACACAGAAAAATAAGAAATACATTAAAAATATAAGTCTACTAAACCTCATTTTAGATAAATTAGGAAAGAAAAAAGCAGTGTAACGATAAAAGGATGATTAATCCATTTTATTTTACACTGCTTTTCTTAATTTAATCTTAAGTTTTAACTTAATTTAAGTAGGCTGTTAACATCCATACATGCTTTGCAAGCTGTTCTCGAATGGCTAATAGTAAATCATGAGTAACTGAATCATTTTCAGATTCTGCAATTTCCATACCATCTTTTAATTCTTCAATTAAATAAGTATAGTCTTTCGTAATGTCCTGGACCATTTCATCAGCAGTAATATTCTTATTTGCTTCTTTAAGGCTTGAAGTATCAAGATACTCTCTCATTGTAGCTAGTGGTTTTCCACCAATAATTAACACTCGCTCTGCTAGCTCATCAATATGTAAACTTGCCTCATTGTAAAATTCCTCAAATTTAGTGTGTAGAGTGAAAAAATTTGAACCTTTTACATACCAATGATAGTTATGTAACTTTACAAATAGAATATTCCAGTCTGCTATTTGCTTATTTAGCACATCAACAGTCGTTTTTGAGATGGATGATGTATCCATTAAAATCCCTCCTCTAAATGATGTAAAAGATTAAAAACCATATAAACCATCTTAACTGATATTGAGTAAGAATAGTCATGGTAATATTTGATAGCTAAGACAACAATTAGTAAATTTAACGTTAAATTGTAAAATCCATTATATTGAAATAGAAAAGATCTATCATTTAATTTATACCTGGTCTATTATTTCATGACCTTTCAGGAATTAAACTCATAATAATTATTTAGCTACTCTTGAAAGATGTGTAATTGTTTTTGTTAATTTAGTTTTTGCAGAGTCAGAATATTCATAGGATACAGCTTTACCATAGTAATACATAGAATCTTTTGCTTGGTATATCTTTGTTGTGTAATATTTTATAGCTGTACCTTTATATAAAGCATTAAGTGTAGCTGTTGCTGCAGCTATAGACCATGGTGTTTTTAGAAATTTTTCTGGGATGTAAGCCGATGCAAACCTGTATGTCCAATCACTTAAACTACTTATAACTTTTGAAGAGCTAGTAAACGTATCAATTAATTTATAATTATACTAACTCCTTCATTAACCACTACCCGTGATTGAAATGACGGGAGCATTGGCTTACCCTCTTCAATAATTGTTTTGGCTACAAACTGTTGATTTTCGTCATATTCAACAATCTCTGTCACACTAGAAATAATAACTTGTTCTTGAGCTTCTCCAATAACGCTTTCCGAGTTTTCTATTGTTGTATTTTCTTCTGTTTTGGTTATTTCTTCTGCCTCTACCGTAAAAGGTAATGTTCCCGTAAGTAAAAGTGTTGTAGTCATTGCAGTTAATTGTTTCTTCATTTTTTTATCTCCTTCCTTTTAATAAAAAATATAATGTATAATTTATAAAACAATTTTTAAATAAAGGTGGTAAGAATCTTGAAAAAATATAAGGTAATGATTATAGCCTTGTTTTTATTGATTTTATTATTTTTAATAATCAATACATTTAAAGTGCTTAATGATCCAACTCTTATTAGACAAATAGGTTTCGTATTTTTTACAATGCTTTGGATATTTGGAATCTATCAAAATAGGAAATCATTATTGAGAGTAAGTGCTATGGTATTCTTTTATTTTTTAATAATGTATTGGGGCAATATTATGTAATAACTATAGGAATAATATTCCATGTTCAAAAGTGGTACTATATTTTGGCATCGTTTCATTGATTTACTGATTAAAATATACAATAAAATTGTTGGACAAAGAGTCTATTGTTTTACCGGAGATATTGATAAAAAATGAAATCATCTGTGAATATTTTCACAATACTTAGATCAGGGGACGTTTGCAATTACTACAGACCTAGTACAATAACCTCAACAACATTTGACGATCTATTAAAATCTAGGTTCTGTTAAATTTATATGTTGATTTTTGAACTAAAAAAAGGTTGTCTAATTAGACAACCTTTAGGAACTCTTAATCAACCAAAGCATGCATTAGTTACATTAGATATTGACTATAAAAAAGTGAACAATGTTTTTATTTCCTTTTGACCTTTTTTCTTTTTTTCTTGAGTTTTCTTTTTGACTTTCGCTTTGGCTTAATCCAGAAAAAAAAGCGATCATAAGATTTTTTTTGAAGGATGAGTATCCAAATAAAAGCGAATAGTTCCCACAGAATAAAAGCAAAGCCACTGGTAACACAAATGTATGCCAACCAAAGAAAATATTTTTCTTCAATTGGAACATCGCTAAATACAAGCCATCCAAAAATCAAAACAAATAACGGAAGGATTATCTTTTTGTATCTCACAGAGATTTTCTCCTATTTATTTCTTCTCTACTTAAACATTCTATTTTTTACATCTCATAACCTTTTCTTATTCCACTAAACTGCCATTTAGTAGCATAAGAAAATCAACAATCTACTTTAACAGAGCCAAAATTTAAAAAATGTAGACCATTCTATTTATTTTCACAGAAAAAAGCGCCTACTTGTCAAATATCCTGACAGACGAGGCACCTGATTTATGTTTAGATTGATTGAATGCACATTTCAACAGACTTAAATCATTTATTAGGATAAATACCTTAAAGTTGTAAATGTTCGTTTACTTTAGAATGCTGAAGTTTAGGATCAATTCTAATGGCATCATCTTCATTAAATGCATTTTTTAATACTAGGAAAAATGAACCAATCATACCTAAAAGAATGATCAAGTAAAAGAAAAAGATGAGTACATCATATGCCAATATTTTTACCCCCTTCGAAAATTTTCTGTATTCATATATATGATTGAAGAAAGGGACAGATAACTAAAATTCACAAAGTGTTCAAAATTTAAATGCATATTTAAAATGTGGATAAAATATTTTTACTATTTGGTTGGATGGATTTAACTAAAAGCAAGTGACATCACCATTTGTAGTAGTTACACCTAAAATATTAAGAAGAACTACCAAAACAAAAAACAAGTTAAAACTCAAAGATATTACCGTTGACATAGGTAAAAAATGTCGTTGAACTATCGAATATAATCATGTTACATTTTTCACATATTTAACTGTGAGTTCAACAAAGATTCAAAGTTGGAGGTTTTGATGTGATTTTCAAAAAAAGGCAACTAGATTTGTGTATTGCAAATAAATCGAATAAAGAAACTAAATAACAGTAACCTATTCTGCATGAAATTTTTTAGTCAATACAAAAAAAGGAGCTATCTATGAATGTACTAAAAAAATTTATTATTATTTTATTTCTAATTAATATTAATAATTTTCATGCAAGTGCAGCTGAGATGAATTTTGAGGTATCGGCTGTTATCCCGACTAATCAAATTGATCAGAACAAAACTTATTTTGATTTGAGAATGAAACCAGGTCAAAAACAAATCTTAAAAGTTCAAATAAAAAATGATACTGATAAAAATATAGTTGTTGAAACAAAAGCTAATTTAGCGATTACAAATAGTAGTGGAATTGCGGATTACAGTATTTCAAATCCAAAAGTAGACGATACGTTAGAAATTCCTTTCAATAATATAGCTAAGGTAAAAAAAGAGACGAAAATTCCAGCAAAAAGTGAAGCAACAGTAGAGATTACGATTGAGATGCCAAAGCAACAATTCGATGGTGTTATATTGGGTGGACTCCATTTTAGTGAGAAAGAAGACGAAGGACAAGCGAAAGAAGAAGACGAGAGCGTTCAAATAAAAAATAAATATGCGTATGTTATTGGTGTTTTATTAAGAGAAACCGATAAAGTAATCAAGCCAGATTTAAAATTAAATGAAGTTAAACCATCACAAATCAATGCACGAAATGTTGTTACGGCTAACTTGCAAAATATAAAGCCGGCTATGTTAAAGAATTTAAGTATAGATGCAAAAGTTTTTTCGGAAACAGGAAAAAAAGCCCTTCGTGAATCTAAAAAAGAGAATTTAAGAATGGCTCCTAATTCGAACTTTGATTATGCAATTAGTTGGGATCACCAAGCGTTTGAACCAGGTAAGTACCGTTTAGAAATGAAAGCTACAGACGGAGACCAAGCTTGGGAATGGACAAGAACCTTTATCATCAAGGACCATACAGCCAAGAAATTTAACACCTCTGCAGTGGAGGTACAAAAAGATTATACGACGTGGTATATCATTGGCAGTATTCTATTCATTTTATTACTAATTCTAATCGTCTTCTATTTATATAGACGTTCAAAGATAGATAATCAAGTTAAAAAATAGTTTAAAATTGGAGAGGAAGAAATCGATTGGTTAACAAAAGAAAACGACTTTTTAAAGCAACTGTTTTTGCTTCCATTTTTGGAGTGATGGTGAGTGGAATTCTACCGAGATCAATTGAATTGCAAGGACCGTTTAAAAATAATATTGCGGAAGCAGCAACGCTTCCAAATTTGGTCGAAAACCCTACATTTCATTTAGATAATCAAACAACTACTATACCAAATTGGTCGTTTACAGGGTATTTAAATAAGAATCAGCCTGCTGAACCGTATAGCCCTAATTTAATAGAAGAAAACGGTTGGTTTAAAGTAGATGGAAGCCCTAATTCAAAAGCTTATGTTCGACCTGATTCTGGGGGAATTTTATTAAAACTAATAAACACTGAAGTTTCTCAAGAATATATAGCCATGAGACACATAGTTAAAACAATTCCAGGAAAAACCTATACTGTAAAGTTCTCTTTTAATATGATAGAAAATACCAATGATATGCAAAGGTATTCTTGGTTTGTAGCTGACATGGCAACAAAAACTACATTAGCTTTGAGCAGAGAGTTTAGAGACTACACAGGGCCTCAAACAGCAACTACTACTTTCACTGCAATGGGGACTGAATCATATTTTGTAGTTGCCTTTGAAGATGCTGTACAAGGTCCTATAGATGGTTATTCAATTTTTAAAGTTCATGATGTATCTATAACGTTATTAGATACGGAGTCACCAAAAATAACAGTTGCGAATGTGACCACTCCAGAAGGGTATACTGGTGTCACAACATGGACTAATAAAAATACGTCGATTCATTTTACAGCAACTGACGATAATGGAATCGATCCAACGACATACGAAGTTTCAACAGATAATGGTAACACATGGAGCACAAATGGTTTAAGCAATGGTACTACAACCGGAGTAGACTACACGGTTTCAAACGAAGGCACAACTAATATTCAAGTGCGTGTAAAAGATGATTCAGGCAACCAAAGTAATCCAGGAACAGATTCGGGTTCTAAATTTACAGTAAGAATTGATAAAGAGGTTCCAATGAGCAACTATGTCGAGGGGCAATTATATAACAGAAATACTGCAGAAAATATTACGTTTAGTGATGCTTTAAGTGGAATCGATACAGCATTATTAGATGGAATAAGTATTACTTCTGGGGTAGTCAATCCAGCAGATGGCACACATAACTTAGTAATTACTGACCATGCTGGTAATAAAAAGGATATTAAGTTTACAGTCGACAAAACTATTTTACCTCCAGAAGTGAGCCCAATTTCAGATGTTAGCACAAGGATAACTGGAACTGCAGAGGCGAATAGTACTGTAAACATAAAATTACAGGACAATACAATTTTAACTACAACAGCTGGAGCAGATGGTTCATACTCGGTAGACGTAATACCGAAGACATTGTATGCGGGCGATGTTGTGAGTGTAACAGCAACCGATGTGGCAGGGAATACGAGTACAGAAACAAATGTAACGGTTACAGCAGAGTCAAAAAAGCCAGTCGATCCAACGGACCCAACAAATCCGGTAGGGCCAGTCAATCCAACCGATCCTGAAGATCCACATGAGCAAGGAACTAAGACTGCATTAAGTATCGATTATGTATCAAACTTCCGTTTTGGTGAGCAGGAAATTTCGGGTCATAACAAAGTGTATACTGCACAATTAGATACAGTAAAGCAAGCTTCAAATAATTCGATCATTCAAGTACCAAATTTTATTCAAGTAACTGACCAGCGTAGAACGAACACAGGATGGAAATTAACAGTTCAACAAAATGGGCAGTTCAAGAGTGGTAATAATGAGATAACAGGTGCCGAACTAAAATTAAATAATCCGTTTTTAAACTCATCTACTGCCGAGCAGTTTAAACCAGAAGCAAATACTGTTACATTAGATCCAAATGGAGCTCCTCAAGATGTAGCTTTTGCAGACCAGGGGAAAGGGCTCGGTACATGGACAATTGCATATGGACAAAATCGTACAGAAGGTTCAACTAGTGTTACACTTTTCGTACCAGGAGCAGCTAATAAAGTAGCGGGTGCACAATATAAAACGTCACTAACATGGACATTATCAGATACACCACTTTAATATAAGACAACACTTCAGAGAAAAAAGAGAACCCCTTAGAGTATTGAATAAATTCTACTCTAAGGGATTTGTTTTTTGATTAAGCTGCTTGATTTCGGTTCTTTTTAACATGAACAAGAGCTGGCGCAGAAGAAAGTAAAATGATTAATAGAACTGCACTAATAATAAAAGAAGGAACCATATACCAAGCATTATATACTAATGAATAAAGAGAAACTGGTGTACCTTTTGGAGCGTAGGAACCGTAGAAAACGATCCCAGCAATAAAGTGACAGATGAATCGAGCTAGTGAGCCGATAAAAGTTCCTAAAATTATATAGGTTGCTGCACTTTTTTTATTGCCATTTGCTAAACTATTTTTTACTTGTTTATATACAAGACCAGCCAAACCGAGACTTGTAAATGCTGCAATATAGTCTAAGAATACTTGGATTGGATGAACAAAATATAGCTTTGTAACGATTTGTAGTGCTGCTAATAATAGACCAGTAATTAATCCTTGTTTTAATCCCCAACGAAAAGCAATTAGAAAAACTGGAATCATTGATAATGATACAGAGCCACCTTGAGGTGCAGTAAACAATGGTAAGAAATCAAAAACGATTGCTAGTGCTGCACACATTGCTATTTCTGCCATTAATTGAATCTTTGATGTCTTCATATATATATTTCCCCCTTTATCTAGTGGACAACTTATGTAGTGAAACACTTTGTAAGTAATGATGCTTGAGCGAATAGTAGCACACATTTTGTAATGTCTAGTTCCAGCGCCTTGCCCATTGTGGTGTCGGGGCAAAAGCGAGCCACTTCCACATTTCCTAATAGGGAGATTTCAGTAGGAATAAATAAAAAAAGCAATACTGGGTAGCATGATGATCCCGGCGTTGCTTTTTCATCGTGCCACATCCCTACGTTAGTACTAACTAACAGGTTCAGAGGGTAAGAATAGCTAATCTATTCACTCTCAGCCAAATGGCTCCCCTTGTGGTTTTAGCTTACATTTAGTTGTCTTTACTAAATATAGTCAAGGTCATTTAAAAATACAATTAATTTATCCGTAAAAATTAAAAAAATTTGGCCACTGTTAATGGAATCTGTGTAAGAATCGCGAAAAACATTAACAGAGTTAACTTTTTAGATAGTCATTAAAATTATTTTTAAAAAATGAGTGTAATCATAGCTATTATGTAAAAAATAAGCATTATAACTTTTATCTTATTTATACTGGCCATAAATTATTCACAATGGCTTGCTTTTCATTTTAAAATTTACCGTGTAGAATGAATACGAAAGAAACAGCTAAATTTTGGCAGAAAGTGTAAATAATTTGAAGGAGACATTGAGATGATTCAAGTATTATTTGTCTGTTTAGGTAACATTTGTCGATCGCCAATGGCTGAGGCTGTTTTTCGTCATTTAGTGACAGAAAAAGGGTTAGATAAACAATTTATGATAGACTCAGCTGGTACTGGAGATTGGCATTTAGGTCACCCTCCACATAAGGGAACACAAGGTTTATTGAGTGAAAAAGGTATTAATTACGAAGGTATGAAAGCTCGAAAAGTGACAGATAATGACTTTAAATATTTTAGTTATATTGTTGCTATGGATGCACAGAATAAAGAGGATTTAATGAATTTAGCAAGAAATAATTGTATAGGAGAGATTTCACTACTTTCAGATTATGTTCCAGCATCAATGTGGAAGGAAGTGCCTGATCCATATTATACGGGTAATTTTAATGAAGTATATGACATCATTACAGAAGGATGCTCACATTTACTTCAGCATATTTTAAAGCAACACCAATTAACAGTTTAGAGGAGGATGTAGAATGTCAAAACGTAACAAAGCTTTACGCAATATTCTAGTCGGAGTCGCAATTGGTGCAGGGGTTACTCTACTTAACAAGGAAAATCGTGAGAAAATCTCACGTAAAGGAAGAAGCGTAACAAACAAATTAAATCAAATTAAGGAAGATCCAGAAATCGTAAAAGGTGCTGTTAGAAATCAGTTGAGAGTAGTACAAAGCTCAGTGGAGAAATTAGAAGGTAATGTGCAGCTTGTAAAAGATAAATGGATCGAAATTAAAGATTCAACATTAAATAAGTTTGATAAAGGCTCTTCTAAAGTAACAGAAAAAGCAGTTGAAGCTGTAGAAGAGAAAATTGAAGATTCAATCGATCTAGAAGAAGGTAAATCGCAAATTTCAGCGACTTCACTAGAAGTGAATCATGAAACTTCTGAAACTGACGAGCAGTTAGAAGCTACTCTTGAAGGTATTGAAGATTTAACTGATGAAAATGCAGATGAAGTACAAGAGAAAGTAGAATCAATTTTATTGGCAGGTAATACATCTAAAGAATAACAATTGAAGGTGTCAATTTGATTAAGAAAAAGAATTCTATTGTAGCATTTGTTTGGGATTTAGTGAAAAAGTGTATGGAAGACGAAATAGTATCTCGTTCAGCAGAGCTAGCATATTACTTAATGCTATCTCTTTTTCCATTTCTACTTGTTCTAACTCAAGTCGTAACCTATTTACCACTTTCTACTGATCAAATATTGTCATTCTTGAGTCAATATGCTCCGCCAGATGCAATGGCTATTATACGAAGTAACTTGCAGTTAATAATCGGGCAATCACATGGTGGAGTTTTATCAGTAGGGTTAATTGCGACTATTTGGGCTGCGTCCAATGGGATTAATGCAATCATCCGAGCACTAAATGATGCGTATGATGTAGAGGATAAACGAAATTACTTTGTCACAAGAGGAGTTTCAATTCTTTTAACAATTATTATGATTTTTGTGATTGTGTTTGCATTATTAATACCAGTGTTCGGGAAAGTAATTGCTAAATCTGTATTTCAATTTTTCGATATATCTCAGGATTTTTTGTATACTTGGAGCTTAATTCGCTGGTCTCTAAGCTTTGTGATCCTAATGATTGTATTTACTGTTCTATATTCAATTGGACCGAGTAAAGTTGTTCACATTAAAAAGGTATTCTTTGGTTCGCTATTTGCAACATTTGGATGGATTATTTCATCATTTGGATTTGCTTTTTACGTTGATAATTTTGGTAATTATACAAGTCATTATGGTAGTTTAGGTGGAATTATTGTCTTGATGATTTGGTTTTTTATTTCGGCAATGGTTGTGATTATTGGTGGAGAGCTTAATGCATTAATAAAGCAAAGACAATATGGTAAGCACAAAGCTAAACCAAAATTAATTGACCCTAATAATCCAAATCCAAAATAATTTCTTATATCATATAATGGAGTTTTCTTCCATGAGTAGTCTTATTTTAGAGAGGTAAACTAAAAAAGACTTCAAAAAGGGAGGAACTTCAAAATGAGTAATAATAAGAAAAACCATAATGATAAATCAAATAAGAAACAAAAAAGTAGCTCTCACCCAAAGGGCAAAACTAGCGGTTCTGCAAACGGACATAATGATTATCATTAATTTTTAGACTGATTAGAATACTCGCTTTTCCTGCTAAAAGGCTCATTACTAGTTCAGTTTAGAAGAAAAAAGCATCGTACAAATTTGTACGATGCTTTTTTTAATCTCTTAATAATCTTAATGAGTTAAGAATAACTAAAATTGTACTTCCTTCATGACCGATTACTCCATAAGGTAAATCAATGATTTGCAGGAAATTCGAGCAGATTAGGAATGCGATTACGCTTAGTGAAAAGATAATATTTTGTTTTACAATCTTATTCATGCGTTTAGATAGAGTGATTGCTTTTGATATTTTTGTTAAGTCATTTTTCATCAAAACGACATCTGCAGTTTCTAAAGCAACTCCAGTTCCGCCACCCATTGCAATTCCTACGTTTGCAGTCGCTAGGGCAGGGGCATCGTTTATACCATCACCAACCATTGCAACTTGACCATAGTTGTCTTTAAGCTTTTTAACAATCGAAACTTTTTCATCCGGTAAGCATGATGCAAAGTATTCATTGATTTCACTTTCGGCAGCAATTGCTTTCGCCGTTTGTTCTGAGTCACCTGTAATCATGACTGTTCGAACACCTAATTTATTTAAAGTAGATAAAGCTTGCTTAGATTCGTTACGAACTAAATCTTTTAATGAGAAAATCGCAACAACTTTATCTTGAGTACCTACATAAACGATTGTATTACCTTCTTGTTCCCATTGTTGTTCAAAATGAATGAGAGGATTATGTTTCATCGTTACGAATTCTTTTTTACCTACTCTGTACTCAGAACCATTTAAAATCGCTGAGACACCGAAACCAGGGTGGTCATCAATTTGTTCAAATGACGAAGAGACTATGATTCCTTGTTTCGTTGTGTATTCAACAATTGCTGCAGCCAACGGGTGAGTTGAGTATCTTTCAATTGAAGCAACGATTGATAGTAACTCAGTACGATCAAAATCTTCTATTTTCTCAAAACCAGTTACCTCTGGCTTACCAATCGTTAAAGTACCAGTTTTATCGAATGCGATTGCTTTTAATACACCTAATCGCTCTAAATGAATACCACCTTTAACTAGAATTCCCGACTTTGCTCCATTCGAGATTGCAGCTAAAACGGCTGGTGTAATCGATGCTACTAATGCACAAGGTGATGCTACAACTAGTAAAATCATTGCTCGATAAAATGTTGTTGTCCATGACCAATCTAATGCAAAATGCGGTAAAAACATCATGAATAATACGGCAATTAATACTCCTTTAACATAAATACCTTCAAATTTTTCAATGAATTGTTGAGAAGGAGTTTGTTCACTTTGCGCTGTTTGTACAAGATTAATGATTTTTTGGAAAAGAGTCTCATCACTATGTTTTGTAATTTCAACTACAAGCGTTCCTTTAATGTTGATTGTTCCTGCAAATACTTCATCATTTAAGTTTTTAACAACAGGAACTGATTCACCTGTAAGTGCAGCTTCATCTACTAATGTTTCTCCTTTAACGATTTGACCATCAGCAGGAATACGTTCTCCAGCTTTAATTAAAATATAATCACCAATGTTTAAACTTTTAATGCTGACAACTTCTTCAACTTCATCGACTAATCGAATGGCCGTTTGTGGCTGAAGAGATAATAGTGAAGAAATTTCTTTATTTGTTTTATTTAACGTATATGTTTCAAGTGCGCCACTTAAAGCAAATATGAAAATCAGTACTGCACCTTCAGTCCAATATCCAATTGCAGCTGAACCAACCGCCGCAATAATCATTAGCATTTCAACATTTAGTTCCTTTTCAGCAATCGTATCTTCAATACCTTCCTTTGCCTTTGCGTATCCTCCAATACAAAATGCTAAAACATATAAAATAATCGACATGATTGAATTATCGTTTTTAACGAATGAAGCAATTAGAATTAATACACCAGAAACTAAAGCGGCAATTAATTCTCCATGTTTTGAAAGAAATGATGTAGATTCCACATGGTCGGCTTCATATGTAGCATGAATCGTAGTAACTTTTGGACTTGCTTCCATAATAAATACCCCTTTCTTATTTTCAATTGAGAAAAATAATCAAATTCACTATCCTTATAAAACGACGAAAGCTGCCGTCCAAGGACAGCAGCGTACATTTTATAAGACCTTACTATTTATTTAATCTCTTAGTTGTGTAGTTCACAGATTTCTTAATTAAAATAATTCTTATTAAATATATATTACCACATTACTTTATATGTGAAGAAAAAAATTTACTTTTAAATTAAAAATTTTTTAATGAATGTGATGGAGTTGTGAAATTAAAGGTAGGTTTGGGGTAGACAGCACTTCAGTCTGCCTATTTAATTTGAACAGATCTTTCTAATAATAAAATTTTTGAAGTTCATTAAAGAATTTTAAGCATCCAACCGATATTTATACAGTAAGCACATTAAATACATATTTGTTACTACATTAAAAAGCTAGTTCATCTATTTCAAATTCAAAAGGGTATAGCAAATATAAATAAAATAAAAAGTGGTGGAGATTTTGAAGAAAAAATTTATACAATCAATTGCAATCATAGGATCTGTTTCATGTATTAATTCTATAGATCTATTAGAAGGGGATGCAGAAAGTACAAACACAAATCAACCTGAAGTATTGATCTCATACGTGGATCACTATATCTCAACAGGGAACGGAGTACGTATTCGTTCAGGGGCAGGAACGAATTATAGTATTTTAGGAAGTGTAAATAAGAATGCTAAATTAAATGTCATATCTTACTCAAATGGCTGGTATAAGATTAATTATCAGGGGAAAATTGGATACATCATTGGTACTTATGTAAAGAAACAAAATAGTAATGTTGAAAATGAAAAAATAGAAAGCAATACCTTCAATTACATCTCAACAGGTAACGGAATACGTATTCGATCTGGAGCAGGAACGAATTACAGTATTTTAGGAAGTGTAAATAAGAATGCTAAATTAGATGTCAAATCTTCCTTAAATGGTTGGTACAAGATTATTTATCAAGGAAGAATTGGCTATATAAGCGGCAATTATGTTCAGAAACAAAAGAAAATTGAAGATGAAAAACCAGTATACAATACGATTAAATATACTGTAACTGGGGAAAGAGTAAATATTCGCTCAGGTGCGGGAACGAATTACAATATAATAGGTAGTGCAACAAAAAATCAGAAGTTAGACGTTATTTCAACTTCAAATGGTTGGCGCAAGATAAACTATCAAGGAAAAACCGGTTATATAAGCGCAGGATATACTGAAAAAGAAATTGATCATTCAAATGGTTCGACTAGTGAGGAGCAAAATATGATTTCTTTTGCAAAACAATTTTTAGGAGTTCCTTACAAGTGGGCAGGAGTATCTCCTACAGGTTTTGATTGCAGTGGTTTTATTTATTATGTCCTTAAGGAAAATGGTAAGCCGTTTGGAAGAACAAATGTATCAGGATATTGGCACAATAATACTTCATTCCAAAAAGTGACAACTTCACAGCCGGGTGATTTGATATTTTTTCAAAATACATACACGTATGGACCATCACACATGGGGATTATGTTAAATAAAAATGAGTTTATTCAAGCAGGTAGTAGTACTGGCGTTACAATTTCAAATATAAATGATTCATATTGGAAAAAGCACTTTTTAGGGTATAAGCGAATAAAATCATAAAAAATTTTAACTTAACATCCTCATAAATTACTTTTTTAAAGTTTCCCAACAATTGTCTTTACTTTCAGGGCTTTTTGCAAAATCAAACGAATAGAAGGAATGCCCTATAGATGATAGAATAAACTGTATTCTATAGAGAGAAAAAGGCTTATGGAGGGAAACAATGTCTGCAAAGAGATTTTTTACACATCCTTTGGGAGTGGTTGCATCAGCGGTTATTACAACTTTTTTATGGGGAAGCGCATTTCCGTTTATTAAGCTAAGTTATGAGCACTTGCATATTGAGAAGAATGAGATTTGGAAACAAATGATTTTTGCGGGTTATCGTTTCTTTTTGGCCTCATTGTTAATTTTAATCTTTTTTACGATAATTGGTAAAAAGTTAACTTTTAAGCGAGATACTTTTTTTGTAGTAGGAAAAGTAGGTTTGTTTCAAACGTTTTTACAATATGTGTTGTTTTATATTGGATTGAGTTTTTCGACGGGAGTTCAAGGTTCGATTATTGCTGGGACTACTTCGTTTTTTCAACTTTTAGCAGCGCATTTTATGTATAAAAATGATCGTTTAAACATGCGTAAGATTCTTGGTGTAACGGTTGGGTTTGCGGGTGTAATTATCGTGAATATTACAAAGGGCACTCTTTCTTTACATTTAGGAATTGGCGAGATTTTATTATTGTTTGCAATGGCGTTTGGTGGCTATGGTAATGTACTTGCTAAGGAAGCTGCAAAGAAAGTGGATGTTGCCTATTTAACGGCATATCAAATGATGATTGGTTCGATTGGATTATTATTAATTGGTGGTTTAACGGCAGGATTTTTACCGTTCCACTTTGATTTAAAAACTTTTGGCATGCTAGTTTATTTATCGGTACTTTCATCTGTAGGTTTCATACTGTGGAACAATGTCATGAAATATAACCAAGTTGGAAAAGTATCAATGTACTTATTCTTAGTTCCTGTTTTTGGTGTAATTTTATCATCAATAATGCTGAATGAAGTGTTATCTTATCTTGTATTTATTGGTTTAATGATGGTTACATCAGGTATTATTATTGTGAATTATCAAAAGGATCAACGTAGCACTCATATGAAGAGTGCGTCTTAACTCGAATAGAATGTAAACCGAATAAAAGCAACTCTACTTTTTAATACTAAGGTGGAGTTGCTTTTTTTTGTAGACCGATATGAAGGGAGGTACATAGTTGTCAAAGTTTGATAAAGCAATGAATAAAGAAGTTGAAACAATTGTAGATGATGCTACTGACCTTAAGGTCTCGGGTCGAAAGAAACGTAGAAATAGTGGAAGTTTTATCGTATTTGTTGGTCCAGCCTTTCTAGTATTTGCAGCTTTAGTGCTTATTCCATTTTTAATGGGTCTTTATTATTCCTTTACAAATTGGAATGGGGTAGTCGGAAATATCCATTATGTCGGTTTTGATAATTATAAATACATATTTACACAAGATGCAGACTTTAAACAGTCTTTTATAATTACCACAAAGTATACGTTTTTTGCTGTGATTTTAACGAATTTAATTGGTTTTGGCTTAGCTTTATTAGTTACAAAGGGGCTTAAATCAAGAAATATTCTTAGGACAATTTTCTTTTTACCTAACTTAATAGGTGGTTTATTACTCGGTTTTATTTGGCAATTTATTTTTAATAAAGGTCTTACTTCATTAGGAGCTGCGCTAGGGATCGATTCTTTAATGCAATCATTGTTAGGTACTGCAAATGGAGCGTTTTGGGCAATTATTATTGTAGCAATCTGGCAAGGTGCAGGATATATCATGATTATTTATGTAGCAGCACTCCAAGGAGTACCTCAGGAATTGATTGAAGCAGCTCAAGTTGACGGCGCAGATCGTTTTACAACTTTAAGGAAAATCATCATTCCAATGGTAGCACCGGCTGTAACTGTTTGTTTATTTTTAACAATCTCATGGTCCTTTAAAGTATTTGATCAAAATTTATCACTTACTGGTGGTGGACCATTTAAATCGACAGAAATGCTTGCGTTAAACATTTATACAGAAGCATTTGTAAACAATCGATATGGATTAGGGGAAGCAAAAGCAATTGTCTTCTTCGTCGTTGTCGCAGCTATTTCAATTCTCCAAGTTTATTTAACGAAGAAAAGGGAGGTTGAAGCATAGTGGAAAATGAACGCTATACTGGACTGTCGTTTTTGCTTGAGCTATTTGGGATCATTTTAGCAATATTTTTCCTGGTTCCTTTTTACTATGTATTAGGTAACTCGTTTAAATCCTTTGCAGATATTTTACAAAATACATCAGCTCTACCTAAAACTTTCGATTTTACAAACTACTCACAAGCAATTGTCATTATGGATTTCTGGAGAGCACTTTTGAATTCTTTAATTATATCAATTGCGAGTAATGCTGTTATCGTTTTATTTTGCTCAATGGCAGCTTATAAACTAGTACGCACAAAGCATAAAATTTCAACGATTATTTTCTTTATTTTTGTTGCAACAATGGTAATTCCTTTTCAATCAATTATGATTCCACTTGTTAAAGTTGGAAGTACACTTCATTTAATGAATAGTCATTATGGACTTGTAGTTATGTATTTAGCGTTTGGCTCAGCACTTTCAATTTTTCTTTATCACGGTTTTATAAAAGGTATTCCAATTGAGCTTGAAGAAGCAGCGATTATTGATGGATGTTCACCGTTTATGGTTTTTTGGAAAGTAGTGTTTCCTTTATTAAAACCGATTACCGTAACAATTGTTATTTTAAATACTTTATGGATTTGGAATGATTTCTTGTTACCATCTCTAGTTTTACGTGATGAAGAGCTACGCACAATACCACTGGCTACTTTTTATTTTTTTGGTGCGTATACGAAACAATGGAATTTAGCACTTGCCGGATTAGTTTTAGGCATTATGCCGTTATTAATCTTTTTCTTCGCTGCCCAAAAGCAAATTATTCGTGGTATTACAAGTGGCTCAATAAAGTAAGTTAAGGAGGAGCATATGAATAAAAAATTATTTAAATCGATTGCCGTTTTATCAACTAGTATGTTGTTGTTTACTGGATGTAATAATAAAAAAGAAGAAACAAAAAAGCCTGGTGCTGGTGAAAAAATTACATTAAATATTTTTCAGTTTAAAGCTGAAATTGCAAAAGATCTAGAGGCTTTAACAAAGGAATATCAAAAAGAAAATAAAAATGTAACGGTAAAGGTTCAAACAGTAGGTGGAGGAGCAGATTATGGAGCAGCATTGAAAGCTCAATTTGCATCAGGAAATGAACCAGATATATTCAATAACGGTGGATACCAAGAGGCTGTTACTTGGAAGGACAAACTTGAGGATCTGTCAGATCAAGATTGGGTGAAGGATTTATATCCGGAAACCGAAAAACCAATGACTGTTGATGGCAAATTACTAGGAATGCCTATGAACACGGAAGGCTATGGATTCATTTATAATAAAGATTTATTTGATAAAGCTGGTATTACACAATTGCCAAAAACGTTAACTGAATTAGAGGCAACAGCAAAAAAATTAAAAGACGCTGGCATTACGCCGTTTTCAGTTGGATATGGTGAGTGGTGGATTTTAGGAATTCACTTATTAAATATTCCATTCGCGCAACAACCAGACCCAGATAAATTTATCGCCGATTTAAATGCAGGGAAAGTAAAAATCCCTGATAATGATAAATTTAAGGAGTTTATAAAATTATTTGATTTAACGATTAAATATGGAAATAAAAATCCATTAACAACAGATTACAATACACAAGTTACAAATTTTGCATCTGGAAAAACAGCAATGATGCAACAAGGAAACTGGACACAAGGTATGATTGATGGCATTACGCCAAATATGAAACTTGGTCTTTTACCAATTCCGATTAATGACGACAAAAACGCAATGGACAAAATCCCTGTCGGTGTACCAAATAACTGGGTAGTTAATAAAAATTCAAAAAACAAAGAAGAAGCGAAGAAGTTTTTAAATTGGATGGTTTCTTCTGATACAGGTAAAAAATATATAGTTGAAAAGTTTAAATTCATTCCAGCAGTTAAAACAATTGAAGGAAAAGGCTTAGGCCCAATTGCTGATGATATTCAAAAGTACTCAGCTGACGGCAAAGTACTTTCATGGAACTGGTTTAAATATCCAAACGGTGCAACAAACGAATTTGGTGCTTCAATGCAAGCTTATGTTGGAGGCCAAAAAAATCCACAGCAATTACTGCAATCGCTACAGGATACTTGGGATAAGTTAAAGAAACAATAGAGTAGGAAAAACTTAAGACAAACCTTATTTCGAAATAATTTCGAATGAGGTTCGTCTTTTTTTTGCAATTTTTTAAAAGTAGATTTTATTGAAGATTAACCGATTGGAAGATTTTATGTAATGAACTGAATTAATTATCGTGATATAGTAATTATCGTTATGAAAATAAATGAAATTCCTGAGTTTAACATAGATAAATAGATTAATAGTAAGGGAGAGTAATCAAATATGAAAAAATCGATTAAAAATGTTATTTTATCAACTGCGATTGTCTTTTCTTTAGGAACAGTAGTTGGACCAGCAAATGCTGCTACTGTTGTTTATAAAGTTAAAAAAGGGGACACGCTTTATAAAATCTCTAAAACATATAAAACATCTGTTACAGAACTTAAAAAGCAAAATAAATTAAAATCTAATACAATTTTAATTGGACAAAAATTAAATATTCCAGTCAAAAATAAAGTTGCGACAAAGAAGCCAGCAACACAAACGATTAGTCCTGTGAAGCTTCCAGCAAGTGAATCAGTTAAAAAAATGGCACTAGAAATCACATCATGGTATGAAACATCATCATCTGAAGCAGATGCATTTGGTGCAACAAGTGGTAATTTCGACGGTGCCGGTCTATCTTTTGGTGCGCTTCAAGAAAACTTTGGAACAGAAACTTTACAACCAATAATGAAAAATATGTTCGCAAATCATAATGATGTTGTCCTAAAAGCTTTCAATGGAGATACGGATTCTTATAATACATTTAAAGATGTAATTATGAACAAAACGACAAAAGAACAGGTAGCTTGGGGAGATTCAATCAGTGACCCTAATAATAAATACCAAGTTGTAGAGCCTTGGAAGACTTATTTTAAAAATCTAGGTACAAGTAAAGAATGTATTGATGAACAAATTAATGCTTCAAAAGGTTACTTCGATCAAGCAGAAAAGTATTACAAAACATTCGGATTATGGACAAAAAGAGGATATGCACTAATGTTTGATATATTTGTTCAAAGTGGTGCAATATCGGATAAAACGAAAAATTTAATATTAGATGACTTTAAAAAAATTGATACAAAAAACATGACAAAAGAACAAATTGAAACGAAAAAAATGAATATTATCGTAAATCGTCGTGCTGCAGATGTAAATGAACAATGGAGAGAATCATGGAAATCTAGAAAATCAGTAATTGCGAATGGCAGCGGAACAGTTGTTGGTTATGGAGACTTCTTTGATGTAACTCCGTATGGTGCTACGTTAACACATGTTAATAAATAAGTTATTTGATGAGGGAGTCCAGGATTTTGGACTTCCTTTTTTATTTGCACTAATATATTTCATTTCATTTTTTTTTTTTATAAAATATGTGATTTGATTTTCTTATGGGAATAGTAAAAAGGAAGTATAAACTAGCTTTTGGATAAAATAATTTCTTAGGAGAGATCAGTTGTGCAATGGTATTTTAAAGTATTAAAGAATTATGTAGGATTTCATGGTAGAGCGAGTCGAACTGAATATTGGATGTTCTTGTTGATTAATGCAATTATTACTTTTTTACTTAGTTTATTAGATAACTTTGCAAATACAGATAACATGATTTCAGGAATTTATGGTTTGCTTACCTTGCTGCCACTAATTGCAGTCGGTGTTCGCCGATTACATGATATTGGTAAAAGTGGTTGGTGGTATTTAATTAGTTTAATTCCGTTTATTGGATCAATTATTTTATTAATACTTGCTTGTTTTAAAAGTGAAGATCACGAGAATCGTTTTGGACCAGTTCCAAGATAATTTAAAATTACTTCCCGCCTAATAATTAGACGTTTTTTTGTGTTAATTCAAAATAGATGTCCTAAGATTTAAAAATAATAATGTTCATTGGGTATTAGGAAAAGACTTAAATGTACCATATTACTACTTAAACCATTTGATCATTGAAATCCTATACCCAATGTATGTCCCTATAGTATTTAATATAACATCATCAATATCTGAGCATCTAAAAGACATCATTAATTGGACAACTTCTATGCTTACCGATAAAAATAAGCCAATTAGTATAACTATTTTTGATCTCTTAATGGATGTCAAAATAAACCCAAATGGCACAAATAGAATGATATTTCCAAAAGTATTAACTATAAATTGTTTAATGTTGCTATACTCATTAAACATTTTGATTAATGGGATTAAATTTAATCCACCCTCAGAAACACCAATCCCTAAAGAAGCGACTGGAAAAAAAGTAAACCTAATAATAAACACAAGTGAAAAAATTAACAATATAAATTTTATGAAAATAGGTTTCAAAATAAATCTCCCAAAAAAATGTTTAGTTACAATAACTACTGCATCGTCATTTATTACTTAATGTCCGTAATGATATTGTGCAGTGTGCAGTAATCCGAAAACCATCACCATTAATTAATAATAAGGTTATTATACAATAATAATTTTAGTAATTCCTCAACAAACTTTGTATTAAATGATGATCGCTTTGACCAATACAGAGATAATCTAAAATTAAAAACCGCCTAATTTTAGGCGGTTTTTTGTGTTAATTTAAAATAAATTGTCCTAAGATTAAAAATTAATAATGTTAGATGGGTATTAGGAATAGACTTAAATGTACCATATTTACTACTTAGGAGGGATTCCATCGTGGAATGGTATTTAAAAGTATTAAAGAATTACGCAGTATTCAACGGAAGAGCTAGAAGAACAGAGTATTGGATGTTTTTCCTGTTTAATGCCATTATCACTATTATACTTTCATTTTTGGAGAACATAGGAGATATAACAAATGTATTAACTGGAATTTATGGTATTTTAACATTGCTACCATCATTAGCAGTAGGTGCACGCAGATTACATGATTCGGGTAAAAGTGGTTGGTGGTTATTAATTGGATTGATCCCGTTTATTGGTACGATCATTCTTTTGATTTTCTTCTGTTTGGATAGTGAAGAGGGAGATAATCGATTTGGGGCGAACCCTAAGTATTAAAGTGTAAAGATTAGTTTTATAGGATAAGATGTAAACCGCCTTATATGAGGGCGGTTTTTTGCGTTCAACAGATTGTTAAATATTGTACTTAATTTCGTCAAATGTAAAACAAAAATATGTTGGATAAATTTGCTAATCTGAACTTATTAGAAATTTTAACATTCTAATAAGAATTCAGAGGAGGAAATTATATGTATTTCAAAAAAGTTTTAAGGATTTTATTATGCGTTTCTTACCCCAAAACTTTTAATAATTTAAACGTTATATTATGAAAAGAAAATATACATTTTTATTGATGGCACTATTAATCGCAGGAATAATTATCTCAGCACTTTCTTTTTTTAGAAATACTAAGTATCAAAACCGTACTATAATCAATGGAATTGAAAATTTCAAACCAAATAATTCCGATAAAAAAGAGAATTTTTTATTATTTTATCCGGCTGATCCAAGGGTTTCACAAGAATCTACCATTGTAAAAGAAGTGACTAAAAAGGGTGAAATTGTTCGAGAATACGCAATTAAGGATAGTGATTTTGGCAGAATGTTAATTCATCAAAAGCCAAATAATTTAAATAAATTATTTATATCATTTTTTGGGGACGCTTCAATAGATAACTATTTTTTTACTTATGATATGGCAAAAAGAAAGTTCGATAAAGTAAATCTTGAGTATTTTAAATATCCTGTTGGAGTAGACCATATTCAACATTATGGTGAAGACACTTTATTTCAAACAATCGTCTCGCATAAAACAGGTGATCAAAATATTGATCAAAAGACAAATGATTTCAATATGTCTATTTCCAATTATTCATCAGAAAAAAGCTTCGAAACTGAATATGGATATGAGCCTAAATGGACACCCTTATTAGGTTTTAAAAATAAGATATTTTATGGAACGAGTGGAGAAGTTAATGAAAAGGAGACAAAAGTATATCCTGGGATTGGTATTATTGACTTAGAAAATCAATTAATTCATTACGAATCACCAGAATCAAACGATGTTGACTTATTTCCTGTGTATTCTACCAAAGATCATGTCTATATAGTAAGTGATACAGGAAAGTTGTATGCGTATATTAATGAGCTTAAATATGAAGTTTCTGAACCATTTAAAAACCTGCAAAAGCAAGATTTCTATTATTATCAGGAATTTCGGCCATTAATGATTGATGAAAAAACTGCATTATATAATTTATATAGTTATGAATATGGGAACACACTTGGTCTACTTACATTTGAACCTGTACCAACTTTCAAGCCATTAAAAAAGAGCTATGTAAATAATAAGAACAATTACAAGTTTATTTATCAAGATATTGAAAATGAAGAAATATATGTACTATCTAATAATGAAGAGAGTTATAAAATATTAATATTAGATAATAAAACTTTTGATTTGAAAGTAGAATTTCCGGTTGAGTATGGGCATCTGCTTGATTTTATAGTTAGGATTTAATTAATATTAACTAATTTGTGACTGCGAATCTTCAATAGGAGATTCTTTTTTTTTATAAAAAATAGCTTTTGCCGTAAAAATCATAGCAGACCTTTCGAATTATATCTAAAATTTAAAGCCCAAAAAAACAATTATCAAATTAATCTAGTCAATATATTCCACCCTACTGTTCAAATGAATCCGTTTTCACAACTTGTGTGGTATTTTATGATGATAGTGGAGGTGTTACAGGTGATTGAAACGAAAAAAGTGATTGATACAAATTTAACAGATGCCAAGACAAAGAAGTCATCTAAAAAATTAAGAGATTTTTTAAATTATCTTACGTTTGTAGGACCAGCAACTATTGTTTTTGCAGCGATCGTGTTAACGCCATTTTTAATCGGATTTTTCTATTCATTTACTGAGTGGGATGGTGTAGCTGATTCTGCTAAGTGGGTCGGACTTGAAAATTATAAATATATTTTTACGAAAGATACGGATTTTATTCACTCGTTTATATTAACTGGTAAATATACATTATTCGCTGTGATCTTAACCAATGTAATTGGTTTTGGTTTAGCGTTAATCGTAACGCAAGCATTAAAGACTAGAAATATTTTAAGAACAGTCTTTTTCCTTCCAAATTTAATCGGTGGATTATTATTAGGTTTCATTTGGCAGTTCATTTTTAATAAAGGTTTAATTTCAATTGGACAATTATTACATTCAGACTTTTTACAAAGAGCACTTTTAGGAGAAGAAAAAGGTGCGTTCTGGGCAATTGTCATTGTGGCAGTTTGGCAAGGTGCAGGTTATATAATGGTTATTTATGTAGCGGCTCTACAAGGCGTACCACAGGAATTAATTGAAGCAGCTCAAATTGATGGTGCAAATAAATTCCAAGTGTTACGTAAAATTATTATTCCAATGGTAGCACCAGCTGTAACGGTTTGTTTATTCTTAACAATTTCATGGTCATTTAAAGTGTTTGATACAAACCTTTCATTAACAAATGGTGGACCATTTAAGTCTACTGAGATGTTGGCTTTAAACATTTACACTGAAGCTTTTGTTAATAACCGTTATGGATTAGGTGAAGCAAAAGCAATTGTATTCTTCGTAGTCGTTGCATTAATTTCGGTTATTCAAGTGTACATTACGAAGAAGAGGGAGGTTGAGGCATAATGCTAAAAGAACGATATACTGGCCTTACTTTTATATTAGAAATAGCAGCAATTATACTTGCTCTCATCTTCTTAGTTCCTTTTTATTATGTGTTAGGTAACTCATTTAAATCTTTTGCTGATATTTTACAAAATACATCTTCGCTTCCAAAAAGCTTAGATTTTACAAACTATCAACAAGCAATTGAAGTCATGAATTTCTGGAAAGCGTTAATGAACTCGTTAATCGTGACAATTGCTAGTAATGTTGTAATCGTCTTTTTCTGTTCGATGGCAGCTTATAAACTAGTTCGTTCAAAAAGTAAAATTTCAAATATTATTTTCTTTATCTTTGTAGCGACAATGGTTATCCCGTTCCAATCAATTATGATCCCATTAGTGAAAGTTGGAAGTACGCTTCATTTAATGAATAGCCATTGGGGATTAGTCGTAATGTATTTAGGCTTCGGTTCAGCTTTATCAATCTTCCTTTATCATGGGTTTATTAAAACAATTCCGATTGAGTTAGAGGAAGCAGCCATTATTGATGGATGTTCACCGACTATGGTTTTCTGGAAAGTTGTTTTTCCACTATTAAAACCAATTACAGTTACAATTGTTATCCTAAATACGTTATGGATTTGGAATGACTTCTTATTACCATCACTTGTATTAAGGGATATGGAGTTAAGAACGATTCCACTTGCTACTTTCTACTTCTTTGGAGCATATACAAAACAGTGGAACTTAGCGTTATCTGGCCTTGTTTTAGGTATAACGCCACTATTACTTTTCTACTTTGCAGCACAGAGACATATTATTAAAGGTATTACAAGCGGTTCAATTAAATAGTGTGACCTGGGTGGAATCTATCAATATATTCCACCCATCATGTCAATATAGACTATCCAAAGTTAATTGTTTTTAAATGTATAATGAAAGCGTATTCAAAATAAAGAATATTGAGACGGGGGTTTTTGGGATGAAAAAGATGCTAAAGGTAGCAGCAGCATTAACGACTTCAGTGATGTTATTCTCTGCATGTTCTGGAGGATCTTCAGACAAAGGGTCAAATGATTCAAAGGATAAAAAAGTAACATTAAACGTATTCCAGTTTAAAGCTGAGATTGCGAAAGATTTAGAACAAATGGCTAAGGATTACCATAAGGAAAATCCAAACGTAACAGTTAAAATTCAAACTGTTGGTGGCGGTGCTGACTACGGTGCTGCATTAAAAGCTCAATTTGCTTCAGGTAACGAGCCTGATATCTTTAACAACGGTGGATTCCAAGAAGCAGTAACTTGGAAAGATAAGTTAGAAGATCTTTCTGATCAATCATGGGTAAAAGATTTATATCCAGGAACTGAAAAACCAATGACAATTGACGGCAAACTTTATGGTATGCCAATGAATACTGAAGGTTATGGCTTTATTTACAATAAAGATTTATTCGCAAAAGCTGGTATTACTGAAACACCAAAAACATTAAGCGAATTAACTGCAGCAGCTGAAAAGCTTAAAAAAGCAGGCATCACTCCTTTCTCTATCGGATACGGTGAGTGGTGGATTTTAGGAATTCACTTATTAAATATTCCTTTCGCTCAACAACAAGATCCAGATCAGTTCATGAAGGACGTTTCTTCTGGAAAAGTGAAAATTCAAGACAACGAGAAATTCAAACAATTTATGAAACTGTTTGATTTAACTGTTAAATACGGTAACAAAAATCCTTTAACAACTGATTACAACACTCAAGTAACTAACTTTGCTCAAGGCAAAACTGCTATGATCCAACAAGGTAACTGGATTCAAGGTATGGTTGATGGAATTACTCCAAACATGAACTTAGGCGTGTTACCAATTCCAATCAACGATGACAAAGCAGCAATGGACAAATTACCAATGGGTGTACCAAATAACTGGGTAGTTAACAAAAACTCTAAAAACAAAGAAGAAGCTAAAAAATTCTTAGAGTGGATGGTTACTTCTGACACAGGTAAGAACTACATTGTAGAAAAATTCAAGTTTATCCCAGCACTAAAAACAATTGAAGGTAAAAACTTAGGACCAATCGCAGACGATTTATTAAAATATTCTGCTGAAGGTAAAACATTATCTTGGAACTGGTTCAAATACCCAGATGGAGCTACAAATGAGTTTGGCGCATCAATGCAAGCTTACGTTGGAAAGCAAAAATCTGCTGACGAAATGTTAAAATCTCTTGAAGATACTTGGATGAAATTAAAGAAATAAATTCTTAATTTGAGGCTTCCCTAAATTTCCTCTATAGATTAAGGCAACCCACAAGGAACTAAATTCCTTGTGGGTTTTTATTATTCACAGTTTGTTTGCATCGATTGTTTTTTTTGTCTTAGTGCACTCTCAAAAGTAAACTCCCAGATTTCTATATTTAAAATTTAAACTTTCTGATAAACTAATAATAGAAAGTGCAAACGTTTCCGCAAAGGATGTTATCATGAAAAATAGTATTAGAAGTAAGCTGATTGTCTTATTGTTAATCGCAACTATTATTCCATTTGGGTTATCAATTATAGCAAGTTATTTTTATACGAAAAACACTGTTACGAAGGAATTTGTAAATACGAATTATGATTTATTGAAGCGTAGTGGGAATGATTTATTGAATTATTTTAATGAAATATACGGTATTCCATTGTCCATTTATAGTAATAGACCGTTTTTGTCTGTGTTAGAAAATGGTGCTACAGCTTACATCGAACAAAATTCTGCTGAAATTCAACGTAGTTTATTAGGACTTTATTTTTCAAGAAGAGAAATCGAGCAGTTGCATTTATATTTAACGAAGGGTAAGGATGATTACACCGTATACAATGCAAAAGTGAGTAGCCGAGGGAAATTGTATAACTTCAATCAAATACCGACATATAGAAATTTAAGTTTTTCGAGGGACTCATATTATATTCAACCGACTCATCCGATTCAAAATTATAATAATTTATCTGATTTTCGAATTGAGCCAGTTAAGCAGGTCGTATCACTTCATTATTTTTTAAATAATGTTACATCTGACCAATGGCTAGGCTTTTTATCGATTGATATTGAATTAAGTAGAATTAATGAAATTTTTGATCGTATTTATAAAAAAGGAGAGGAACATCTCTTCGTTGTTGGTGATGGGAATGTTGTTCTTTATTCATCTGAAAAAAATTTGATTGGTAAAAAGCTAGAAACAAAATGGTATAAAAAAATTAGCTCAGATCGATCAGGCGAAACTAATTTTGAATGGAAGGGCAAAGATTTTAGTGGGGTCTATGTGTATGACAAAATAAAAAGCAATCATCAACAATGGACAATCATTAAAAGCATTCCTTATAAGAATCTCTATCATAATTCGAATCAATTATTGAAAATTACTGTTACATTAGGAGCGATTTCAGTCTTATTAGTCATTATTTTAACCATTATCGTCTCCTTCAGATTTACACGACCAATACGAATCTTAATTCGAGATATGCAACGAATTGAGAAGGGAGAACTTGCTGTTTCTTTTGATACGTTAGGAAATGATGAGTTCGGTCAGTTAGGTAAACATTTTACTTCAATGGTCGATACGTTAAATGATTTATATATAAAAGAGTACAAGCTTCAAATAGAGAATAAAACGAATCAATTAAAAGTACTACAGTCTCAAATTAATCCGCATTTTTTATACAATGCCTTGCAGTCAATTGGAACTCTTTCGTTAAAAAATGACGGAATTAAAGTGTATCGATTAATTATGTCACTATCTAAAATCATGAGATATAGCATGAAAAATAATGAAGATTTTGTAACGCTTAAGGATGAATTA
This sequence comes from Gottfriedia acidiceleris, assembly GCF_004138285.1. Taxonomy (GTDB): domain Bacteria; phylum Bacillota; class Bacilli; order Bacillales; family Bacillaceae_G; genus Gottfriedia; species Gottfriedia acidiceleris_A. The sequence goes on from NZ_SCFN01000008.1 coordinate 206,760, forward strand.
AACCATATTAAAGATTATTTATCGCTTCAAAATGAACGTTATGATGGCAAATTTGTTTATAACCTAGAAGTGGATGAAGGGTTAAACAAAGTAAAAATGCCAAAAATGATTTTACAGCCAATCGTGGAAAACTTCTTTAAACATGGCTTTGAAAAACAACAAAAGCTTGGTGAATTAAATATTTCGATTCATAGACAACAAGATGATCGTTTAAAAATAGTCATTGCTGATAATGGTGAAGGTGCATCAGAAGAGGAATTAGAAATCATCAATTCATCGCTATCAGAAGGAGGATTAAATACTCACGAGAGTATCGGTTTAAAAAATATTTCTGATCGCATTCATTTCTATTATGGTAAAAAAGCGGAAGTAAAAATAGAAAGTGTGAAGCATGAAAACTTTGTTGTAACGATAATCATACCGATTGAAATGACAAGAGGAGAAGTTAATCATGAAGGTTCTACTAATAGATGACGAAAAGCATGTACGAGAAGGTGTAAAGCTTCTTGCAGATTGGGATGCAATTGGTGTTACTGAAATATTAGAAGCAGAAAATGGAGCGATCGCTCAAGACATCATTATAAAGGAAAGACCGACAATTATATTTACTGATTTAATGATGCCAGAGCTAGACGGTAGAGGATTATTAAAATGGCTTCATTCAGAAAATATTAATTGTAAAGTAATCGTTGTAACGGGGTATGATGACTATCATTACATGAGAGAAGCCATTCAGTTCGGTGCATCAGATTATTTATTGAAACCAATTGATCCGGATATTTTAAATGAAACTTTAGTAAAAGTAGTATCAGATTGGAATGAAAAAGAAAAAGAGAGAATTGATGCATTAAATGATTTTCGTTTGCTGCAGGAAGTTTTACCTGTTTACAGAGATAAACAATTAACGAATGCAATTTACGGTAAAGAATTTAATCAGAATATGTTAAACCAATTAGGATATGAAGAAGGGCAAACTTTGCATGTTTCTTTACTAAAATTACGAAATCTTGAGACATTCAAAGATATTTGGCCCGAGGATTTATGCTTTTTTGCCATATTGAATATTGTAAATGAAGTTCTTCAAAACCAAAATGGAGGAATTGCGTTTCGTAATTTACAAGGTACTAGGGAGATTTGTTTACTCTATTGGGGCGAGCAAGTAACTGACAGTATTCAACATATAGCTAAAATTTTATCAACAGTTGTACCTTTCCCGTTTCATTTTGCAATCAGTAGAAAGTTAACAATTGAATCGATCCAGTCTGGGTATGAGGAAGTTGTAAATGTTCTAAACCATGTAAATATTTTAGAAAATCGAGATGTACCAGTTTATTCTTATGAAGATATAAAAGAGTATAATCCGATTAATCTAGTAGAAATCATCAACTTGTTTGAACAAATGGTTGAGAAGCAGGATATTTATATTTACGATGAAGTCATTCAACTTTTTAGTAAACGAATCGCACAGAAGAATTATCTTCCTTTTGCGCAGTTACTTTCATTGCATCAGGAGTTTCTAATCTTCCTAAATCACTGGATTAATAAGCTATCGCTTCAAACCATTCAAGAAGTAAATCTAGAATTGTTCTGGAATGCGAAAGGGCATTTTGAAATTGGTGATTATGTAGCGACTCAAAGGGAAAGAGTCCAGTCGATAATTCAAGAAAAAAATCAAACGAACCAAGAACTGAATAGTATTGAAGCAATCGCAAATTATATTCAACTTAACTATGCGGAAGAAATTTCACTTCAGGAGTTTTCAGAGAAATTTTATTTAAGCCGTGAGTATATATCTCGTAAGTTTAAACAAATTTATAGTGTGAATATATCGGATTATATTGTTTCAATTCGAATCGAAAAAGCGAAGGAATTATTGAAGTTTCCAAATTTGAAAATCTATGAAATAGCTGGGAAAATCGGTTATCAAGATGATAAATACTTTCGAAAAGTGTTTAAGAAAATCGTTGGGATGACGCCAAATGAATACCGAAATATGAATGATTAGTAATTGTTTAGTAAAAAAGTTGCAGGAAATCTTTGGGAACTGAGGAATAAGTAATTAGATATTTATTCTATGTATATTTATTCTATGTTTCGGGGGATTAAAATATGGAACAAGCAGTTGAAAGAGTTTTTACAAAAGAGATTTTAACGAATGCAGCATCACAATTTGGGATAACAGTAGAAGAAAAACCAGTAGGAGAGTTCGAGAACTATCTTTTTAAAGGTAAGCTAGCAGATGGAACGGATCGCATTTTACGATTAACGCATTCATCTCATCGCTCAAAGGATGAAATTGAGGCAGAGCTTAAGTTTTTAAAATATGCTAGAGAAAACGGAGCGAATGCAGCAGGTTCTTTACCTTCTTTAAACGGTAATTTAGTAGAAGTCCAAAACGCAAGTGATGGCACAAGTTTTTACGCATCAATGTTTGAATGGGCAGATGGTCAATTAGTTGATCGTACAAACCCAGCTGTGTGGAATGATGATCTAATGTACACATGGGGAAAAACAATCGGAAAGCTTCACGCGTTAACAGTTGATTACCCTGTAACAAATCATCGTGAGCATTGGGACGAAGAAGCTTATTTAAATGAAATGTTAGCTGATGAAGAACTTGGCATTTTTACGAAGGAATTAATAGAAGAAATCCAAAGTTATGATAGAAAGAAAGCTTCATATGGATTAATCCATAGTGACTTGCATCTCCACAATTTCTTTGTAAATGATAAAGGTGAAATAACGGCTTTTGATTTCGATGACCTACAATATAATTATTTCATATCAGATATCGCCATTGTCTTATATTACACTGCTTGGGGTAGTAAAGCATCATTCGAAGAAAAATCTAATTTCGCAAAAAGACAGCTAGAAATCTTTCGAAAAGGTTATGAAACCGAATATGCATTAGATGAAGAATGGTATAGCCGAATTCCTTCATTTTTAAAATGTCGTGATATTACGCTTTATCATGTATTGAATATGAAATATGAAGAGAAGACGCAAAGAGTCATTGAACTTTGTGAAGAACTAAAAGAGCGAATCATAAATAAGAAGACGATAATAAATCTTTAAAATTACATTAAACAAAAAGCTACGATTCAAACACGAATTGTAGCTTTTTTCTATTTAAATTGGGGGTGAGTAAGGTTATTTGTGTGATGCTTCTTCTATCTTATTAATATTGCTTTCATATATTTCATCTTGTAATGGAATATAGCCAACTTGTTCAGCTAAAATTGGAGCATTTTCATTGGCAAATTTCAAGTAGTCCAATACGACAGGACGTTTAAGTGAATTTTTATTTACATATGTGTAGAGTTCACGAGAAAGTACGTAAGTCCCGTTTTTAATTGTCTCCTCAGTTGGTAAAACAGCTTTACCTGTTTTCGGATTAACGATTGGTATGATTTTTAATTGATCTTTGTTTTCTTCATAGTAAGCATGACCAAAGTAACCGATTGCGCCTTTTTCACTAGCAACATCAGCTACAAGATTTTTATCATCTTCAGACGTTTGAACATCTTTCCGTTCGCCAGCATGATTTAAAATTGTTTTATTAAAGTATTCGTAAGTTCCTGACTCAGTACCAGGGCTGAAGAATTTAATTTCTTCCTTTGGCCAAGCAGGGTTTAGTTCGTTCCAAGTTTTTATTTTGCTTTTTACAGACCATAACTTTACTAATTGTTCAACTGTTAATTGATTAACAAAATCATTGTCCTTATTTACTACGACTGATAGACCGTCGTAAGCTAATTCTAATTGAATATAATCGATGTTATTTTGTTTAGTGATTGTAGCTTCTTCATTTGTTATTGGACGAGATGCGTCGTTTATATCAGTTACGCCATTTGCGAATTTTTTAAAACCATCAGTTGTTCCACTATTACCTATTGAAATAGTTACCTCGGGTTGTGCAGATCTATATTCTTTCGTTATTGTTTGCATAATCGGGAAAACGGTAGATGAACCGTCGATTAGTATGCTACCAGTTAATTGTTTTTCAGATGTATTTGAATTAGTGGGATCAGCATTTCCACAAGCTGCTAAAGATAACATAGCTGTGATTACAACGACGAATAAAAGTACTTTTCTCAGATGCATCTTCAGTATCCTCCTAGTTATTTCTACTATATTTCTAACAATATCGGACAAAGGTTAACTTGCTTTTAACGCTACGTAAAGAATTTGTAAAGGTATAGTGAAAGTCCCCCTTTTTTGTTAATAACCAATTAAAATGACCGTATAAACAGTAAAAAATGGGAGAGATATACGGTGGAGCAAATTGTCATCATCCAAGATCAAAACGAGATTGAACATGTGCTTCAACAAAGTAAACAATTCGGATTAATTAAAATCAGCACATATCGATATGGAGAGTTTAATGAAGAAACCCATTTAGGTTTCTTAAAAGGTTGCATAGTATTAATGAAAAGCCAAGTATTGGACGAGTTTATTCCATTAATCATGAGAATAAGACGAATAACAGAAATACCGATCATATTATTAGTTGAAACTTATGATTCATACGAAGCAGCGATTTGCATTGAAGCAGGAGCGGATCAATATGTTAAATATCCGATTCATCCTAGAGACTTGTCCGCAAGAATAAAAGCAGTTATGAGGAGGGCAGGCAATGAAAAAATAGAAGAAGACCGAGAAAAAGTTTTATATTTTGGAGACATTTCCTTCTATTTAAATCGAGAAGAGGTTTATAAAAACAAAATGAGGATCGAATTAAATGGTAGGGAATACGCAATTTTACTTTTTTTAATAAAAAAAGCTGGCTTTATTGTAACAAGAGAAGAATTAATGGAAGTCATTTCTGTTTATAAAAATAGAAGATTAATCGATATTTATATTCATAGTTTACGAAATAAGATTGAAGAACTTCCTAATTATCCTAAATATATTAAAACGATTAAGGGGAAAGGGTACCGGTTCGAAACGCTTGCTTATTGATCATGAGTGTAATTAAAAAGCTAGGTGGATTCTTTTAAAGGATGCCAGTTAGCTTTTTTATTTTTATAAGGCAGAGGTTTAGATAGAGAAATGCACTTTTATTGTTTTTAATAAAAAAATAGACAAATTTTTTTAATAAAAATTAAATAAAAAAAATTTTTTTTGTACAAACCCTATTAGACAAAATGACTAGGGAAAAAACGGAGAAATTGTATACAATTTCATAACTAAACAACAAAAATGGATAATCTGTTCTTTTTCCATATATTGGTAAAATTAGAATTTCGATATAACAAAAAGATGCATAGGAAATACTCTTTTAAAATTTTTTTGACTCAAATAGAGGAATATAGTCGGAAAAGTAGGACTTTTGATGTCTTTTGTAAAATCGAAAAAAAGAGGATATGTAAGTAATTAGAAACAGTATTTACCAACGAAACGTTTGTAAATGGAAAAGCTAGATGAATCCGAAAATAGGGTTCACCTAGCTTTTTATTTTATGAGTGCAGTAAACCAAAGTTGTAAGATCTTACTCAGCGTGATGTAACATGTACGTATAAGCTGTGTCGTAAAGGTGCTCTAAATCAGCATCCGTCATGAAAACTAAGTCCTCAGTTGAAAATCCTTTTGTTAATTCCAAAAATTGAACCATGTTTTTACGCTCTTCTCTACTCATCATTAACAACACTCCTTTTAATTTAAATGATTGATAAAATTATTTCTAATCTGTTTTAATACAGTGTATTTAATTAATAATTATTATATAACAGAAAATACAAAATGTGCTAGTGATTTTTACTAAAAAAGGAAATAATTATTTTTATCATTTCATTAATTATTATACAATTTACAACGTATGAATTATTCTGGAATAATATCTAATGTTACAATTTTGATTAATGAATGTAACATAACTAGACCAGTTTGTAAGGGTTTCCATAAATTAGGTTAATTAATTGACAAAAAACCCTATTTTATGGGAAATTTAACCAAAATACCCTATTTGTAGATTAATTTTTACTTAACTTTTCGTTAAGTAATTGTTATACTAGGCACTGTTGAATTTGAGGGTATATTTTAATAGAATAATAAACGGATAGAGTTTAAGGAGGAAGCGATGGAAGAGACGATTAGTTTACAAGAATTATTCGGCGTTATGAAGAAACGTCTGATCATGATAATTAGTATTACAGTTGTAGCCGCAGTGGTTACAGGAGTCATTAGCTATTTATTTTTAACCCCGATTTATCAATCTTCAACTCAATTATTAGTTAACCAAAAAGAGACGAAAGATTCTTCGATTTACCAGAATAATCAAGTGCAAACAAATGTTCAGTTGATCAATACATACAATGTCGTTATTAAGAGTCCAGCTATTTTAGATGAAGTTATTAATCAATTAAATTTAGATTATACAGTTGCAGAATTGACTAAAAATATCACAGTCGTAAGTGAAAAAGATTCACAAGTATTTACGGTTTCTGTACAAGATCCTGACCCTGAGCAAGCACAAGCGATAGTGAATACGATTGCAAGTGTATTTCAGGCGAAAATTAAAACAATTATGAGTGTAAATAATGTAACTGTTTTAGCAAAAGCAGATTTAGGTGAAAATCCAAGCCCGATTAAACCTAATAAGAAATTAAATATTGCAATTGGATTTGTTGTTGGCTTAATGATTTCAGTTGGTATTGCATTCTTACTTGAGTATTTAGATAACACAGTTAAAACTGAAAAACAGCTTGAAGAATTATTGGAGTTACCGATTCTAGGTGTCATCTCTGAAGTAAAAAAGGGAAAAATCACTCCTAAAATAAATTTAAAATTAGGAAAGGGTGCGTAAAATGGTTAAAAAAACAACTAAAGAAAAATTAAAAAGATTTCTTATTACATTAACAAACCCTAAATCACCATTTGCAGAGCAATATCGAACAGTTCGTACGAACATTCAATTTTCTTCGATTGATCGAAAAATTAAATCAATTTTAGTGACATCTTCTGAACCTTCAGAAGGTAAAACAACGACAATTGCAAATCTTGCTGTTACATATGCTCAGCAAGAAAAGAAAGTCCTTTTAGTAGATGCAGATCTACGTAAACCACAATTGCATTCTGATTTTAAGTTAGAGAATTTTAAAGGTTTAACAACTGCTATTGCACAAGAAAAGTCTTTAAAGGACGTTATACAAAAAACTGAGATTAGCAATCTATCAATTCTAACTTCGGGTCCTATTCCACCAAATCCATCTGAACTATTATCTTCAGAGAAAATGAAGAATTTGATTGCTCAAATGTATGAACAATATGATGTGATTCTTTTTGATGCTCCTCCATTGTTAGCAGTTACAGATGCTCAAATCATTTCACAAGCTTGTGATGGAACGATTTTAGTTGTCCGTAGAGGGTACACGGCAAAAGAAAAAATTAAAAAAGCAAAAGAATTATTAACTCTAGTAAACGCAAATATCCTAGGTGTTGTATTAAATCGAGCGGAACAGGATAAAGACGGCTATTACGATTATTATGGTAGCGAAAAATGATTGATCTTCACTGTCATATTTTACCTGGCCTAGATGACGGTCCAATTACAATGGAAGATAGTATTAATATGGCTCGAGCAGCCGTGGACAATGGGATTCATACAATTGTTGCATCACCTCATCATCAGAATGGACGTTACAATACAGACAGAAAAGAAATCGTAGAAAAAGTAGAAGAGCTAAATAAAGTATTAAAACAAAAAGCTATACCTTTAACGATTTTACCAGGGCAAGAGGTAAGGCTTTATGGGGAATTGGTTCAAGATTTTGAGCTTAATAGAATAGTTTCAATTAATGATGGAAGACGCTATTTACTATGCGAGCTTCCATCATCCCATATACCGCATTTTACAAATAAGTTGTTATATGAGATGCAAGCAAACCGGATTATACCGATTCTTGTACATCCTGAACGAAACAAAGTTCTTATAAACGAACCAGACATTCTTTATGGATTTGTCCAAAAAGGTATCTTAACTCAACTAACTGCTTCATCAATAACAGGTAACTTCGGTAAAAAAATTCAAAAGTTTGCTTTTAAATGTATTGAAGCAAATTGGGTACATATTATTGCATCTGATGCACACAACACGAAAAATCGGAATTTTGAGTTAATTGAAGCGTATGACATCATTCGTGAAAAATTTGGGATCGAAACTGAGTTCCAAATGAGAGAAAATGCTCAATCAATTTTGAATGGTGACGTTCTTTATCCAGAAGAACCTCTAAAATTAAAACAAAATATCTTTAGTCGTTTACTAGGAATCTAATAAATGATAGGTGATATCTCCTTACCGTTATCAATGGGGGTACTCGGCTATATTGTGGTAGATGATTAAATTGATTAGTTTTCCATTTATCTTAATGCAAATAGACCTCATGAAATCACTCAAACTAAAGGGCTATGCGTATTCGAGATATGGAGTAAAAAACTTGAAATGATCTGCTTAGACGCTTGTCGTCAGAGGTATAGTGTGAGGAGGGGTTAGATGCCCTAAATTATATTTGATTTAAAAGAAAATAGAGTTTCTTCTTGTGTATTTATTCACATGAATGTAGAAGTGGAAACTTTATTCTTTGGGGAAAGAAAACAATGGAGGGACTTAGAAAATGAAGAAAGTTAGAAAAGCAATTATACCAGCTGCGGGTTTAGGAACACGCTTCTTACCTGCGACAAAAGCAATGCCGAAAGAAATGCTACCAATCGTAGACAAGCCAACAATTCAATACATTGTTGAAGAAGCAATCGAATCAGGAATTGAAGATATCATTATCGTAACAGGTAAAGGAAAACGTGCAATTGAGGATCATTTTGATTTTTCATATGAGCTAGAACAAAATTTATTAGAGAAAGAAAAGTATGCATTATTAGAACAAGTAAAAGCTCCGTCTAATATTGATATTCATTATATTCGACAAAAAGAACCAAAAGGATTAGGTCATGCGGTATGGTGTGCGCGTAATTTTATTGGTAACGAACCATTTGCGGTATTACTTGGTGATGATATTGTAGAAGCTGAAACACCAGGCTTAAAGCAGCTAATGGACCAATATGACAATACATATTCTTCAGTTATTGGTGTTCAAACAGTACCAGAAGAAGAAACGCATCGATATGGCATTGTTGAACCGATTATGCAAGAGGGTAGAAGATACGAAGTAAAAAACTTTGTTGAAAAGCCAGCACCAGGTACAGCACCTTCAAATCTAGCAATCATGGGTCGTTATGTATTTACGCCTGAAATCTTTAGGTTTTTAGAAGAGCAAACAATTGGTGCAGGTGGAGAAATTCAATTAACAGACGCAATTCAAAAATTAAATTCAATTCAACGTGTGTTTGCTTATGACTTTGAAGGAAAACGTCATGATGTTGGGGAGAAGTTAGGGTTTATTAAAACTACGATTGAGTTTGCATTAAAGCACGAAGATTTAAGAGAAGATTTATTGAAGTATTTACATGACATGTTAACAGTAAATATTAAATAAGGATGGATGATCAGATTGAAAGCAATGAGGTTTGAACAATCAGAATATGCTTCTCAACCACTCTTATCGAAAGAAATAGTTGAAAAAAGAAGAATCTATTCGATAACAAAGCGATTAATGGATTTAATCGGAGCAATATTTGGTCTTCTATTATTATTACCAGTCTTTATAGTAGTAGCAATTTTTATTAAATTAGAAGATCCAAAAGGCCCGGTTTTCTTTTATCAAACTAGAGTCGGTAAAAATGGAAAAGAATTTAAAATGTATAAGTTCCGTTCAATGGTAACGGATGCAGAAGAACGGTTAAAGGAACTTCTAAAATACAATGAAGTTTCGGGTGCAATGTTTAAAATGAAAGATGATCCTAGGATTACTAAAATTGGTAAGTTTATTCGAAAGACATCAATTGACGAGTTACCTCAATTTATTAATGTTTTGTTAGGTGACATGTCACTTGTTGGTCCAAGACCACCACTTCCTCGAGAAGTTGATGAATATACAGATTATGATAAACAGAGATTACTAGTTACTCCAGGATGTACAGGACTATGGCAGGTTAGTGCTCGAAATAGTGTAGGGTTTAACGAAATGGTTGAATTAGATTTAAAATACATAAATAATCGATCTATTATTTATGATATTAAACTTATTTTAAAAACGATTGGTTTATTGCTAGGATCAAAAAATGCTTTTTAGTAAATCAATAAAAAAATAACGTTGTTTCTAAAGGATAATTCTTACTTATAAGCAAAAAGGGGTAAAAGTATGACTAATATAAATACGAAGGTCGAGTTTAATAAAGTTTGTGTGGTTGGGCTTGGATATATCGGATTACCAACAGCAAGTATTATTGCGTCTAGTGGAATTGAAGTACACGGAATAGAGGTCAATGAAGAAGCGATTAATAAAATAAATCAAGGTAAAATTCATATATACGAACCTGATCTTGATATTTTAGTACAAGATGTGGTTAAAAATAATAAATTAAAAGCAAGTAAGGTACCAGAACAGGCAGATGTATTTATCATCGCAGTTCCAACGCCTTTTAAAGAAAATCATAAGCCAGACTTATCTTATGTGGAGTCTGCAACAAGAACCATCGCTCCGCATATAAAACCAGGTAACTTAGTAATTTTGGAATCTACTAGTCCGGTTGGAGCGACTGAAAAAGTAGCTGAAATTCTAAGAGAGTTAAGACCTGAACTACTTATTCCAAAAGATGAAGTTGAAAATGAACATCAAGTATATGTTTCTTACTGTCCAGAACGAGTTATTCCTGGACGAATTATTATAGAGTTACGTGAAAATGATAGAATCCTAGGTGGGATTAACCCACAATCTGCTAAGAAAACGGTACGCTTTTATTCAAAGTTTGTTAGTGGAAAATTATTAGAAACAAATGCTAGAACAGCTGAAATGGCCAAGTTAACTGAAAATTCTTTCCGTGATGTAAATATTGCTTTTGCAAATGAGTTATCAATGATTTGTGATGATCTAAACATAAATGTTTGGGAATTAATTAAACTGGCAAACCATCATCCTCGTGTAAATATTCTACAACCGGGTACTGGAGTAGGTGGGCATTGTATCGCTGTCGATCCTTGGTTTATTGTTGATACTGCCCCTGAAAAATCAAAACTAATTAAAACTGCTCGACAAGTAAATGACTATAAACCTGAATATGTAGTAAACAAAATTATAGAAATCTTAAATGGAAATAAGGATTTAACCATAACGTGTTTAGGTTTAGCATATAAACCTGATGTTGATGATTTAAGAGAAAGTCCAGCTATTGAAGCAGTTAATATGCTACGTAATCGAGTAGAAAATAAGCTGTATGTAGTTGAGCCTTTTGTTGAAGAATTACCTAAGACTATTAATAAAAATATTAAAAATATTTCTTATAGTACCGCATTGGAAGTATCAGATGTAATAATCATATTGGTTGGTCATCAGTTATTTATGAATATATCTAATGATATATCTAATAAAATACAACTATTAGATTTTATTGGTTTAAATAACTAAAATTGACGAGGTATTTTGGAAATGAGAATTAAATTACTAGGCAGTTATTTAGATTGTTTAACAATGGATGAAACAATTGAAAAAATTATTAAAGCAATTGATAAAAAAGAAAAGATTCAACATGTGGTAATTAACGCATCAAAAATTAATTTAATGAGATCTAATAAAGAACTTGAAAGTATTGTTAACTCTTGTCCAATAATAAATGCAGATGGCCAGTCTATTGTGTGGGCTGGTCGTTTTCTTGGTCACAATGTACCAGAACGAGTTGCAGGGATAGATTTGTTTGATAATTTAATAAAGGTTTGTGCAGAAAAAGGGTATAAACCTTATTTCTTTGGTGCTAAACAACATGTTGTAAACAATGTAGTTGAATATTACAAATTAAAATTTCCCAATTTAAAAATTGCTGGATATAGAAATGGATATTTTAATGAAGATGAGTCAGAAAAAATTGCAGAAGAAATATACAAGTCAGGTGCTGATTTGCTTTTTGTTGCTTTTTCTAGTCCAATGAAAGAGTTTTGGATTAAGGAGTATATGCCAATTATGAAGGTACCATTTGCTATGGGAGTAGGGGGAAGCTTTGATGTAATTGCAGGGGAAACTTCTCGTGCTCCAAAATGGATGCAAAAGACTGGGTTAGAATGGTTCCACCGTTTTATTCAAGAGCCGAAGAGAATGTTTAAAAGATACATTATTGGTAATTTTATCTTTGTTAAAAGCGTTGTGGTGGAAAAAGGGAGAGGTCCTAGATGAATGCAAGTATTATTAAAAGCATAGAAGAAAAAACACCAGATTTTATAAAAAAAATAATTACACCCATTGTTAGAAAAAAAGTAATTAATAATAAATATTTTCTTGAACAATATAAAGCAATTACTGATTTTGATAAAAAGACAGAAAAACAAAAAGATGAAATTCATTTCAATCTTTTAAAAGAAAAAATAATATATGCTTATGAAAATACTATCTATTATAAAAATCTACTAGATAAGATAGATTTTAATCCTTATAATATGACAAATTTAGAAGAAATTTTAAAAATTCCTTCTATTAGTAAAGATGAAGTAATTAATAATTTTGAAGAATTAACTTCAAATGAAGCAATCAATACTTATACTGCTTATACTGGGGGAAGTACTGGAAAACCGCTGAAAATTTTATTAGATGGTACGGCCCCTTATAAAGAAAGAGCGTTTATTTATAAGTACTGGGAGAAAGCAGTAGGTTATTCTTATAAAAAAGGAAAAACAATAACTTTTAGAGGACTAGAATTTGGTAAGAGGTTATATAAATTTAATCCTATAGATAATCAAATTATTATGTCTCCTTTTAAATTAAGTTTAGACACTATAGACGACTACGTTAAGGTTATTCGTTCCTATAAACCTGAGTTTATTCATGGATATCCTTCAGCAATCTCAAATTTTTGTAGATTAATAAATTTGAAAAAAATAAAATTAGACATCGAAATTAAAGGGGTATTTCTTGTTTCAGAAAATGTTACTGAAATAGAGAAAGAACTCATAGAGAATACTTTAAAATGTAAAACTGCCATCTTTTATGGACATAGTGAAAGATTAGTGTTAGGTGAATATTACGAAAACCTTGGATATAAGTTTCATAAACTTTATGGACATGTGGAGTTAATGCATTACAAGGACAATTTGTATAAAATTTTAGTGACGGGATTCTTAAGTAATTCTATGCCTTTAATAAATTATATTACAGATGATATAGTTGAAATCACTGAAAATAAAGAATGTTTAATACATGGGCATAGAGGAAAAGAATTATTGTATGGTGTGAATAAAGAAGAGATTTCATTAGCAGCAATAAATTTTCATAGTAATGCATTTTCTAAAGTATTAAAATATCAATTTGAGCAACATGAAATTGGTAATGTTAAATTTAGGTTAGAGCCAATTAAAGGAATGCAGTTTGAAAATAAAGATTTAAACCAAATAAAAAAAGTTTTAGATAATAAATTTAATAACGTTATAAATTACTCAATAGAGATCGTAGATTATATACCACTTACACAAAGAGGCAAGTTTAAAAAAATTATTCAACATATTAATTAAAATGGAGTATACAAAAATGAAAGTATTAATAGTTGGACCTTCTTTAAAGTTAAAAGGAGGAATTAGTAGTGTATTAAATAATTACAATGAAAATATTAATCTTTTTACAAATAAAAATTGTGATGTAGAGATACTTGGAACTATTAATTCTAAAAACAAGTATAAACAATTATTAGATTTTATGATTTTCTTATTGAAATTTAGTATAAAAGTGTTGGGTACCGATATTGTTCATATTCACACTGCGTCTTATGGAAGTTTTACAAGGAAGAGTATTTTGGCAATGATTTGTAAGAAAATAAACGTACCGTATATCATTCATTTACATGGAGCGGAATTTGATTTGTTTTATGCAAAATCCTCCAAGAAGAAAAAAATAAATATTAAAAATTATTTTAACAATGCAGCTAAGATTGTTGTTCTTGGAGAGCAATGGAAAAAAGTTGTTTCTGAGTTCACCGATAATGTTGCCAATATAACTATTTTAAATAACGCGGTCCCTTTACCGAAAAATAAAAAATATAAAACTGAATCAAATAGTAAATTGGTATTAGGATTTTTAGGGGAAATTGGTGTAAGAAAAGGAATATATGATTTAGTTAACTGTATTGATCAGATTAGTATTGAAAGAGAATTAATTCTTCAAATTGCAGGTAATGGTGAAATTGATAAATTAAAAGATCATATTAATGAGAAAGTAAATTCTCATAGATTTAATATTATCGGATGGATAAATAGTGAAGAAAAGAAGAAATTCTTGAATAGTATTGATATTCTCGTTTTACCTTCTTATAACGAAGGACTTCCTATGAGCATTTTAGAAGCAATGAGTTATGGAAAACCGATCATTAGTTCATCTGTTGGTAGTATATCAGAGGCCGTACTTGAAGGCGAGAATGGCTTTTTAATCGAACCTGGCGAAATAAATCAATTATACAAGTCAATATTTGAATTTATTGAAAAGCCATATTTAAAAGAAATAATGGGAGAAAAAAGTAGAAATATATTTTATGAGCGATTTTCACTTAATAATCATATAAATCAATTAATTGGAGTATATAAAGGAGTTTTAATTACTAATGAGTAATCAGTTGAAGTGGTATTATGACCGCTTATCAAAAATGTCTATACCTGAGATTAGCTGGAGAATAAAACAAAAATATAAAACGTATAGCTACAAAAATAAATATGGAAAAAAAAAAGTATTTAATAACTGACAGTGAGATATATAAAATATCAAATGACATTTTGGAACGATTTCAAAGTTCTTTTTTTATAAATAAAGGAAAAAACAGTCTTAACAAATTTTCCGAGATCATTCCCCAAAAATTATTTGGAAATTTAGATATTCGTTTTGATGAACATAAATGTCCTGATTGGCATTATGCATATATTTTGGATAATTACTGGTCATTAGATTTTTCTTTCAATATGAATATAAAACAACGTGATGATATAGGAGATCCAAGAGTTGCTTGGGAAATTAATAGATTACAGTATTTACCTAAACTAGCTTTTAATTATATGTTAACAGATGATATTGAGTTCTTAAATTTATTAAAAAAACATTTTTATAGTTGGGTAAATAGTAATCCTTTTTTATGGGGGGTTAATTGGACTAGTCCAATGGAAGCCGCTTTAAGAAATATATCACTAATATTCGTGTTAGCTTATTTAGAAGATAAAAAAGACGATGAAGATTTAAAAGAATTCTTAACAGATATAAAATTAATGATTTTAAATCAAAATCAGTTTGTAAATGAACATTATTCACAACATTCTTCTGGAAACAATCATTTAATTGTGGAAATGGTTTCAATGAATATTGTCGCAAGTTGTTTTGGGATGAATGATATTCAAAAGTCTACTCACAATATTTTAGAAAAAGAAATAATTAGACAAACATTTAATGACGGTGTGAATAAAGAGCAAGCCATACATTATCACTCATTTGTTGTTGAGGCTTTATTATTATGGATTAAAGTATGTAATGATGGAGAAATCAGAATTTCAAAAAATGTAATTGAATTAATCGGAAAAATGGTAGAGTATATTGCTGACATGATGGATGAAAAGGGAAATGTACCTCAACTTGGGGATTCCGATGAAGGGAAAATTATTTCATTTGGTGAAGAAAACCATTATGTTATGGTGCTAGATTTTGCAACACATATTTTTAATAAAATTTATTCTCCTTATAATAAAATCACATCAAAAACAATCCTATCAATACTTGGAGATGAGTTTGTAAAAACACTACCAATTTATAATAGAAAAAGTAATAAGATATATAAAGAAGGTGGAAAAACTATTTTTAGAAAAGAAATAATCAATAAAAGGATTTTGCTTACCTTTGAGTATGGAAATCTAGGTATGAGTTCGATTTTTGCTCATGGCCATGCTGATGCTCTAAGTATAAATCTTAATGTAAATGGTATTCCTATTTTTGTTGATCCGGGAACATACATCTATAATATTGAATACTCTTTAAGAGATAGGCTTCGAATGTCTAATTCGCATAACACAATTTCTAAAAGTGGAGACAACTTCTCAATTTCAAGGGGAGCATTTTTATGGGAAAAAGATTATCAAATTTTTGATATTCATAACGAGAAAGATAGTTCTATAGCTAAATTAAAAACTATAAAAAATAATACGTATTGTAGAAAATTAAAATTATGTTCAGATAGCATAATAATTAATGATAGCGCCTCATCTGATTTTGAAGCTAATTATTTAATTAATCCGTCCATTAATATAAATAAAATTGATAACAACACTATTGAGCTGTTTTCTGGAACAGAGAGGATATGTAAAATAGTTTCAGAAAAAGCTATGGTTTTGGAGGAATCTGTAGTGTCTAGTTCTTTTACAAAATTAGAAAGCTCTTCAAAAATTAATATAAAAAATCCACATATTACTAAGATTATATTTTAAAGAGGGTACCTATGGAAGCTATAAAATTATATCGAATTGCGAATAAATTATATAAACATAAAATACCGGTATTACCTAAAATATTTTACCGAATGATTTATCTTATTAATAATTGTCACATTCATTATACAACTAAAATAGGAAAAGGAACTAAGCTTGGATACGGTGGAATATCCGTAGTAATTCATAAAGATGCAGAAATTGGTGATAATTGTATGATTGGTTCTTGTGTTACTATTGGCGGAAGGTCTGGTATAAAAAAACTGCCAGTTATTGGAAATAACGTCTATATAGGTACAGGAGCCAAAATACTTGGGGATCTTAAAATAGGTGATAATTCTGTTATTGGTGCCAACGCAGTTGTAATTACTGATTTTCCAGCTAATAGTATAATAGCAGGTGTACCAGCCAAGTTATTAAAAAATAATAATTTAATGGGTGATATAGATAAATGAATGTATTACATATTAATTCCTCTTTTTCAACTGGTGGTGCCGAGAAACTTATTAAATTATTTATTACTGAGAATAACGATCAATATAATAATTACCTTTGTATAGTAAATGATATAGTGGATAGTGATATGATTAACGGATTAGCAGATGAGAGAATCTTATTTTGTAAAAGACAAGAAGGTTCTAAAAATATTTTTAATAATTTTAGAATATTTTTTAAGATATTAAGATTTATTAGACTTAATAAAATTAGTATTTTACACTGCCATAATACATTTTCTTTAAAAGTTGCTTTATTAATAAAGAAAATGATAAAAATTAAAGTAATTTATACAATTCATGCAAATGGAATTATTAATGAAAAATATTCCATGTTGCAAGTTGATACTTACGTAGCAATATCTAAAACCGTATATAACAACGCAATTGCTGTTTTAAAAAATAAGAAATTAGTTCTTATAAATAATGCAGTAAATTTAAAACCGTTTTTGGAAATAAATTCATCAAAAATACCTAAAAGCGATAAGAAGTACAAAATTGTATGCTTAGCTAGAATAAATCCAGTGAAAGGTCAGGATATACTGATTAAATCCTTAAGACAATTAATAGATAAATATAATTTTAATAACTTTCATTGTTACTTTGCAGGAGAAACTATGGATAAGGTATATGAGAAAAAACTAGACGATACTGTTTCTGAATTAGGACTAAAGGATTGTGTTACTTTTTTGGGAAATGTATCAGATGTATATTCTCTGTATAAGGAGTGCGATTTATTAGTTTTGCCGTCAAGGAATGAAGGGTTTGGTCTAGTATTATTAGAGGCTTTAGCTGCGGGTTGTAACGTAATTGCAAGTAATATTGAAGCTCCGAGTGAAATAATTTTAAATTATCCAATAAAAAAGCAAGTCTCCACTTTTGAAACTGAAAATTTTATGGATTTGTCGGAAAAAATATACTATTTTACTAGGTTTGATAGATATTCAAATTATACTAATAAAGAAATTATAAGCACATATCTAGAAGAAAATTACTCTTTAGACTCTTTTTTTAAACAGTATAATCTTGAATATGATCATTTAATGAAAAGCTAGTTTTTATTATTCTTTATAGTATATAGAAAGAATATGAAATGCTATTTTTAGAAATAATAATTTAATTTGAAAAGGAGTATCGATGAAAAAAAGTGATAAATTGTTTGTATTTTTAGTTACATGTTTATTATGTTATACTCCTACAATAATAGGGATTGGTGGCGCATTTTTGTCATTGGAATTTGCAAAGACTTTGTCAACAGTATTGGTATTATTAATAATACTTAATAGAATTTATAAAATGAAGCTTAAAGTTTTTAATTTGTGGGTATATTTTTTAGTTCTTTCTATTCAATTAATATCTATTGCTCGTGATCCTTACTACTTTGAACCAATGCAAACAATGATATTATTTATACTACCATTATTATTAGTTTGCATAGATTTTTCAGAATTAGAAGCAATAAGCATAATTAAAATATTTAATAGGTACATGATGTTTATTTTTATTTTAGTATTTCTTGATTTAGTTACTTTCGGCGGGATACAAGCGATTATTGTAAAGTTATTACCGGATAGTATGAGTCTAAAAACAACAATTCAAGTTGAAACATTAAGTGGTAATTTATATAGAGCCCATAGTCTTATAGGACATTCTTTGTATACAGCAACATATTTTATATTTTTCTTTATAATTAATTCTTTAAATATTAAATACAATTTATTTCATAGTATATTTGTAAAATATAAATGGTTAATGTGGATAATTTCAATAATTGGAGTTGTAGCTGCTAATAGTAAAATGGGACTACTAGTATTTATTTTATTAGTTATATGGCATATTAAATTTATTTCTCAGAAAAAAGTAATTACACTGGTGCTTTCAGTGATTTTATTAATATTAATTATTAACACGGATTTTTTCAGAAATAACATTCTTCAAAGGTTTTTAGTAGTTTTGAATTCAGACGATATTACTAACGGCAGATTATCTTCAATAACTGATTTTTTTAAATATAAATACTATCATTTATCTATTTTTGGAAAAGGTACAGGATTTAACGGAATTATATTAAATAATTATGCAGATATTAATCATGACTTTGAAACTCCATTTATGATTTTCCTAGTAGATTATGGATACATAACCTTACTATTATTAGTAATCTTATTTTTACTAATTCCTTTGTATCGTTTAAGAAAAGAATTACCTCTATTTATTAGTTTGTTATTATTTTCAGTTTTTGTATACTCTTTTAATAGTATTGGAATAGTAGGCCAATATTTAGAGTCATATATAATATTTATTTACTTAATTATCAATTTTAGGAAATTTAGAGAGAAGGTAATTAAAACCTGAAAGGTCAAAGAATTCAAATGGATAAAAAAATATTTTTTAATACAATGTTAATGTTTTTAAACCAATTTTCAATGATACTGTTCCCTGTAATAACGACGCCATATATTTCAAGAGTATTGACCCCTAAAGATTTAGGAGTGTATTCTTATACAATGTCTATAGTTCAAATTTTTACATTTGCAGGTTTACTTGGAATAAATACTCTTGCTATCCGGGAGCTAGCGAAAGTAAGAAATGATAAAGCAAAATTTAGTGAACTTTATCACATTCTGAGAATTAATCATATAATAAACATTTTCATTACACTAGTCATTTATGTTTGTTTTAGTTTATTATTTAATACAAAATATTCTTTTTATTTTTTACTTCAATTACCATTTATTTTGGCGCTTTTTTTTGATATTGGTTGGTTATATATAGCAAAAGAGGATATGAATAAAATAGTAATTAGAAACATAATATTAAAATCTTTAGGAGTATTTCTAACTTTTATATTGGTAAAAAACTCAAATGATTTATGGATTTATTTTGCTATATTTCCGATAATTACATTGATCTCTAACTTATACGTATTTAATTTTAGAAAAACTTATATTCTAAAAAGTAATATTGATAAAAAGACAGTATTAAGTCAGTATATGAAATATTGTATTCCCGGGTTGATACTTTTTGTTCCGCAACTTTTATTACAAATATATAATTCACTAGATAAAATACTTGGAGCAAACTTACTAAGTATGGATGAAATTGGACTTTATGATCAAGCCTTTAAAGTAGTTAGACTTTCAATTGCATTTATTCCTGCAATAGGCTTAGCAATGCTTCCAAGGGTAGCATATCTACTATCAAATAAAAAGGAAGATATAAACCAAACAATAAAAAATAGTTCGGTACTTACTTTGTTTATAACTGCTGGTATAGCTGGTGGGCTATTTTGTATAGCTGGTTTATTAGTGCAATGGTTTTTTGGACCTGGTTTTCGGGATGCTTCTTTACTTATTAAATATTCAACTATATTTATTTTATTTTTCGGAATAAACAGTTTTATAAATGATCAGATAGCAATTCCATTTGAAAAAAAATCAGCAACTATTTTTCCATATATTATCTCAATCACAATACTAGTAATAAGTATCTATATATTTATACCAATCTATCAAGTACTTGGATTAATAGCTAGTCTGACACTTGCGGAATTTGGTGCATTAATTAGTAGAGTTTTTTTACTAAATAAAATATTGTTTAGTATTAAGTGGCCAATAAAGGAGTATATTTTTATTTTTATTTCTCTTTATTTTATGATTTTAATTGTTGAATATATTCCAAGATTATATAATCCTTTCATAAATACTATTATAGTAATTATTGTAGGTTCTATTATTTATTTCGTAGCGTTTAGAATTTTGGATAAAATAAGTAGAGCGGTATTCAAATAATACAGCTCTACTTATTTATGTTACTCTTTCGGTATTGTTTGATTATTTAAGACTTTATTTGGAAGTATGTTTTCGCCATTAATTTTTATGTGAAAATTTGCTTTACTAGTATAAAAAGTATTGTTAGTAATTGTGAATGAAGTTGGCCCTGTATTGTTATCTTGATTTACATCATAATATATATCTGATTTTATCGAATGATATATCTTGTTTTTATCAATTTTAATATTCTGAAGTTTATAACCTTGAAATGCTATTGCAAAGTCCGAATCTACGATCTTATTATTTATTATACTTATGCCTTTCATAATTAATTGATCACCGTTAGAGAACGTATTGTTATATATATGAATACCAACAGCACAATTTTTAAATGAATTATTCTGTACTAATAGATCTTTACTTTCATAAGAATTGGCGTTTTCATTTTCATTTTGATGAAAATATACACCTTTCTCGAAGCCATTTAAATCGTTATTAGTGATTGTAATATTAGAATATCCAGCTATTTCAAACCCAATTGAATTATTACCATTAGATGTTAGCTTATTATTAGATATGAAGAGATTAGTACCGTTATTTTTTCTTTGGGCAAATTTTATGGCACCAAATAATTTATTTATCTTATTGTTAGTAAAATGATAATTTTCTGCACCTGATGGAGTGGTTGATGTCTGAACAATATTATTAAAAAAGTTTTCTGTTACATAAATCTCTTTAGGATGCACTGTATTGGAAGGATCATCACTACTATCACTACCTAATTGAAGAGCCCCATCTCCAAAGTTTTTAAAAATGTTTTTAGAAATAATAATGTTCTCTCCACCATGAAATTGAATACCTCTATCACCTGGTACTATAGATTTTATGGTTTTAGTCAAACCAATGAATTTAAAGCCTTTTATCGCAACATTCTTACATCTTTTAATATAAATAATAGAATTAATTTTATTTGCTTTATTCTCAATTGTAGCATTTTCTCCAATTATATTAATTCTATGTAAGTCATGAATATAAAGCCGGCTTGTTACAGTATAAGTACCTTTTGGAAATATTAGAGTGTTTTTTTTACTATTTAAGTCATTCAAAGCTTTTTGAATAGCCATGGTATCGTCAGTAACACCATCACCCTTTGTTCCATAATCTTCAACATTAATTATATGTCTTGAATTATTTAAAACAATTTTTATAATAGAAAATAATATAAAAATAATGCCTAAAACAGTTATCAATAATATTCCAGTTTTTTTATACTTATTATTTAATTTTTTTATTACCATAATGCACCTCTCCTAAAAAATATTAAAATAAAAAATTAGATTTAACAAGCAAACTGTAATATTTCGGGTGATTAATATTAGTTGAATTCAGGAGTAATTGTTTTGTAATATTTTATTTAATTTTATAAAAAATCGTAAGCATTAATTAATACAGTGGTAAAAAATAGAAATCAAGATTAATGAGTATGAAGTTAATCCATAAGAGGAGTTAGGTAAATGAAAACTAAAATAATGACAATATTTGGTACTAGACCTGAGGCAATCAAAATGGCACCTCTTGTTCTAGAACTAGCTAAATATGTAGAACATATTGAATCAATTGTTACTGTAACAGCTCAACATAGACAAATGCTTGACCAAGTTCTTGAAATTTTTGATATTAAACCAGACTATGATTTAAATATAATGAAGGATAGACAAACACTAATTGACGTAACAACACGTGGTTTAGAAGGACTAAATAAAATTATGCAAGATGTAAAACCAGATATAGTTTTAGTTCATGGTGATACAACTACAACATTTATTGCAAGCTTAGCGGCATTTTACAACCAAATTGCAATTGGTCATGTCGAGGCTGGGTTACGTACATGGGAAAAGTACTCTCCTTACCCAGAGGAAATGAACCGTCAATTAACTGGAGTATTGGCTGATCTTCATTTTTCACCAACTACAAAATCTGCACAAAACTTACTAAAAGAAAACAAAAATGAAGATACGATTTTTATTACCGGAAATACAGCGATTGATGCACTGAAAACGACAGTAAAGGAAAATTATTCTCATCCGGTATTAGAATCTATTGGAAATGATCGTTTAATTTTAATGACGGCTCATCGACGTGAAAACCTTGGCGAGCCAATGCGTAATATGTTTAAAGCTATAAAACGTCTTGTTGAAAAACATCAAGATATTCAAGTAGTTTATCCAGTACATATGAATCCAGTTGTGCGTGAAATCGCAAATGAAATCTTAGGAAATGACGATAGAATTCAACTAATTGAACCATTAGATGTTATCGATTTCCATAATTTTGCCGCACGATCGCATTTAATTTTAACTGATTCCGGTGGTGTGCAAGAGGAAGCACCTTCTCTTGGTGTACCAGTACTTGTATTACGTGATACAACTGAACGCCCTGAAGGTATTGAAGCGGGTACATTAAAGCTTGCGGGTACAGATGAGGAAGTTATTTTTACATTAGCAGACGAACTTCTATCAGATGATGAAGCACACTCGAAAATGGCGAAAGCTTCTAACCCTTATGGTGACGGAGAGGCTTCTAGGAGAATAGTAGAAGCAATTATTAACCATTTTAATAAATGATTGAAAATATAATTTTTATGGAAAGCACAGGTAAACCTTTAAAGAGTAGTCTGGGCCTTTTTTGCATTTTTATAAGTAAAATAAAAGCCTAGTGCTTGAAGGTTCATAAAAGAGAAAATAGTTTTCGGGAAAGAAAGATTAACTATCATTATATTATAAAGAAGAAACTAAAAAGGAGAGATTTTCATGATTCTAGTCGTTGGCGGAGCAGGATACATAGGAAGTCACACAGTTAAAGAATTAGTCGAACAAAATTATGAAGTAGTAGTTTTAGATAATCTAACAACCGGTCACCGAGACGCAGTAGATGAGCGAGCGATCTTTGTTGAAGGTGATCTAGGGGATGCAACTGTTTTAGAAACTGTTTTCTCAACATACAAAATTGATGCCGTAATGCATTTTGCTGCTTATAGTTTAGTAGGAGAGTCTGTTATGAATCCATTAAAATATTATCAAAATAATGTTGGTGCGACATTAACATTACTAGATAATATGATAAAGTTTGACGTAAAGAAATTTATCTTCTCTTCTACTGCAGCAACATATGGTATTCCCGAAGTCGATATCATTACAGAAGAAACAGTAACGAATCCAATCAATCCATATGGCCAATCAAAGTTAATGATAGAAAAAATCTTAGCTGACTTCCACAAAGCATATGGTTTAGGCTATGTTGTGCTACGTTACTTCAATGCAGCGGGAGCACATGCTACGGGATTAATTGGAGAGGATCACAATCCTGAAACACATTTAATTCCACTTGTACTACAGCATTTACTTGGTCAACGTGAGTCAATCAGTATATTTGGAAGTGATTACCCAACTCTAGATGGCACATGTATCCGCGATTATATCCATATTACTGACTTGGCATCGGCACATATTTTAGCTCTAGCAAGTTTACTAGAAAATGGTGAACTTAATAAGACATACAATTTAGGGAATGGAAAAGGATTTTCTGTAAATGAGATTATTGAAACATGTGAACGAATTACAGAAAGAAATGCAAATGTCATCTTTACTGAACGTCGTGAAGGCGATCCAGCTCAACTAATTGCTTCATCACAAAAAATATATGAAGAATTAGGCTGGGAGACGAAATATTCTTTAGAGAAAATAATCGAAACAGCCTGGAATTGGCATCAAAAGAATCCAAATGGATATAAGAAACAATTTATTATGAACTGAAGTTAACATGACCTTCTTTTTGGAGGTTATATGTTTTTTACTTTTCAAAAAATTAACAAATAAAAATTAGGCAAATACCTATCTAATCAAGTAAGATGAAAGTAAGTAAATTTGGTTAACTAATTAAGTTCATAATTAAAGGA
This sequence comes from Gottfriedia acidiceleris, assembly GCF_004138285.1. GTDB lineage: Bacteria > Bacillota > Bacilli > Bacillales > Bacillaceae_G > Gottfriedia > Gottfriedia acidiceleris_A. The sequence goes on from NZ_SCFN01000008.1 coordinate 231,522, forward strand.
GAAAAATCTTGTCCAGATCAGAAAAACGCTCATCTAAAAAAATGTCCACAACAAAAAAAGTACTATTAATCGTACTAAGTGTACTAGTTGTAATCGGTCTAGGAATAGGCGGTTATGCGTATTCGATTTACCACAATGTAAATAAAACATCAGACGCAATCTATAAAGACATAAAGAAAACAGATAAACGAAAAGAAGAAGTAAATGTTGAAAAGAAAGAACCTTTCTCTATTTTACTATTAGGGGTTGATCATCGTCCAGGTGATAAGGGTCGTTCGGATTCAATGATTGTGTTGACGGTTAATCCGAATACAAATACAACAAAAATGGTTAGTATTCCACGTGATACAAGAACTGAAATTGTTGGAAAAGGTAAGGAAGATAAAATCAACCATGCCTATGCATTTGGTGGAATTCAAATGTCTGTTGATACAGTTGAAAACTTCTTGAACATTCCTATTGATTATTATCTTGAAGTTAATATGGAAGGGTTTAAGGATATCGTTGAAGCAGTAGGTGGAGTAGATGTGAATAATGACTTAGACTTTACTTATGATGGTGTTCACTTTACGAAGGGACCAATCCATTTAAATGGTGTAGATGCCTTAAAATTCTCTCGTATGCGTAAGTTAGATCCTCGTGGTGACTTTGGTCGAGAGCTTCGACAAAGAGAAATTCTTGAAGCGGTTATTAAAAAGGGAGCTTCAATTTCTTCCTTAACAAACTATCAATCGATTTTACAAGCGGTTCAAAAGAATGTTGTGACGAATATTACTTTAGGTGATATGGTTTCGATTCAAAAGGATTACCGTGCGGCTGCGCAAAATATTAGTAAAACCCAAGTTAAAGGTGAAGGCAAGATGATTAATAAAATTTATTATTTTATTGTATCGAAAGAAGAAAAAGATAATATATCTAATGATCTTCGTCAGCACTTAGAACTACCTTCGGAAACAAAATAACATCTAAATCTTAGATGAAATATTTCTCAAGAACCACCGTTAAAAGTTATCTTTTTAACGGTGGTTCTTTTTTTATGACTTTTTTACCTCTAGGACCCTACTTTCCCTCCATTTAGAATTCCAATCCCCTAAGAATTTAACCTACACAACCCCTTAACCATCATCATAATAATATATATATTCCTAAATGTTTAGGAGGTCTTTGCGATAAAAGGGATTATACTTGCAGGTGGTAGTGGTACTCGACTTTATCCATTAACGATGGTGACTAGTAAGCAGCTATTGCCTGTGTATGATAAACCAATGATTTATTATCCGTTATCTACTTTAATGCTGGCGGGTATTAGGGAGATTTTAATTATATCGACTCCGGAGGATCTGCCTCGTTTTGAGGCGTTATTAGGCGATGGTTCTCAGTTTGGAGTTTCGTTGAAATATAAAGTACAGCCTAGTCCAGATGGGTTGGCACAGGCTTTTATTATTGGTGAAGAGTTTATAGGAAAAGACTCTGTTGCCATGATATTAGGTGACAATATTTATTATGGAAGCGGGTTGCGTAGTATTTTGAAGAAAGCTGCGATGAAGGAAAAAGGGGCAACAGTGTTCGGTTATCATGTACATGATCCTGAGCGATTTGGTGTTGTAGAATTTGATGAGTCTGGGAAAGTTTTGAGCATTGAAGAAAAGCCAGTAGCTCCGAAATCAAATTATGCAGTAACGGGATTGTATTTTTACGATAATCGTGTCATTGAAATTGCTAAAAACGTAAAACCATCCAATCGTGGTGAATTGGAGATTACTTCTGTAAATGAAGCTTATTTAAACTTGGGTGAGTTAGAAGTTGAGTTACTAGGTCGCGGTTATACGTGGTTAGATACTGGAACGCATGATAGTTTGGTTTCGGCAACAAATTTTGTCAAAACAATTGAAGAGCATCAAGGGATTAAAATATCTGCTCCAGAAGAGGTCGCCTATATTAATGGATGGATTAACAAAGAACAATTATTACGTTTAAGTGAATCGCTTAGTAAAACAAGTTATGGTAACTATTTACGAAAAGTAGCAAATGGTGAGATCAAATATTAGCTCGAGGGGTCATTATCAATGAAAATTACAGAAACTTTTATAAAAGGAATTGTAGTGATTGAACCGACCGTTTTTGGTGATCACCGTGGTTGGTTTATGGAGACATATAATGATTCTAAAATGAAGGATTTTGGAATGGATTTAAATTTTGTTCAAGATAATCAATCATTTTCTGCATTGAAGGGAACGTTACGTGGGTTGCATTATCAGTTATCTCCAAAAGCACAAACGAAATTAGTTCGTTGTACAAGGGGTTCCATTTTTGATGTGGCTATCGATATTCGAAAAGGGAGTCCGACATACGGAAAATGGTTCGGAATCGAGTTAAGTGCAGAAAATAAAAAACAATTATTCATACCAAAAGGATTTGCTCACGGTTTTATGACTTTAACAGATGATGTGGAAGTTCAATATAAGGTTGATGAGCTATATTCACCTGAATGTGATCGAGGCATTATTTGGAACGACCCAGTTATTCAGGTGGAATGGCCAATCAATATATCTCCATTATTATCTGCAAAGGACAAAATCGCACCATTATTAAAGGATGCTGAAAATAATTTTATCTATAAGGAGTAAGATAAATGAAGGTTTTAGTAACTGGTTACGGTGGGCAGTTAGGCTATGATGTCGTTCGGGCATGTGAACAACATGGTTTAGTTGTAAAAGGAATCGGACGAAAAGAACTGGATATTACTGAAAGGGAATCTGTTTCTTCTATTATAGATTCATATAAACCAGATGTAATTGTTCACTGTGCTGCCTATACGGCGGTGGATAAAGCTGAAGATGATAAAGAGAATTGCTGGAATGTGAATGTAGAAGGAACGAGATATTTAGTTGAAGCTGCGAAAAAGCACCATTCAAAGTTCCTTTATATTAGTACGGACTATGTATTTAATGGAAATGGTGAAAGTCCTTTTAATGAAGATGACCAACCAGACCCAATCGGTTATTATGGATTAACAAAGTATGAAGGTGAAAGAGTTGTTCAATCATTAATCGAAAACTATTTTATTGTTCGTATTTCGTGGGTATTTGGAGTAAATGGGAATAATTTTATTAAAACAATGTTAAGACTATCAGAAACTAGAAATGAATTAAATATAGTCGAAGATCAAATCGGTTCACCAACCTATACAATTGATTTGGCTATATTAATAGTAGATTTAATTAAATCTGATAAATATGGAATCTATCACGCAACAAATGAAGGCTTTACTAGTTGGGCTGATTTTGCAAAAGAAATATTCAAGCAAACCGATAGTAAAACTTTAGTAAAATCGATTGCATCCGAAGACTACCCTACTCGAGTAGCTAGACCGAAAAATTCGAGATTATCAAAACAAAAGCTAGTAGAAAATGGCTTTCAATCTTTACCTTCATGGCAAGACGCATTAGCAAGGTATTTAGTTCAATTAAATAAAAGAGACGAGGTACAGTAAAAACATGAAAGTAGCTGTTACAGGCGGTGCCGGATTTATCGGTGGAAACTTTGTTCAATACATGATAAATAAATACCCATCCTATTCAATATATAATCTAGATGCTTTAACGTATGCAGGTGACTTAACAAAGCATAAAAATATCGAACAAAATGAAAACTATCATTTTATCAAAATTGATATTTCAAACCGTGAAGAAATCATGACATTATTTAAAAAAGAAAAGTTCGACTATGTCATCCACTTCGCAGCTGAAAGCCATGTTGATCGCTCAATAACAGACCCAAGTATATTCGTAATAACAAATGTTTTAGGAACTCAAGTTTTACTAGATGCTTCAAAAGCGATAAACGTTAAGAAATTTGTACATGTATCTACAGATGAGGTGTATGGTGAACTTGATTTTGACCCTACAACTTTTTTTACAGAAGATACACCTCTACAACCGAATAGCCCGTACTCTGCAAGTAAAGCCTCATCTGACTTATTAGTTCGTGCATATCATGAAACGTTTGGATTTCCTATGAATATCACACGCTGTTCAAATAATTATGGACCGTATCACTTTCCAGAGAAGTTAATTCCATTAACGATTTCTCGTGTATTAAATGACCAAAAAGTTCCTGTTTATGGTACTGGTGAAAATATTCGTGACTGGCTACATGTTCTTGACCATTGCTCAGCTATTGATCTAGTAATGCATAGAGGAGAAAATGGGGAAGTATACAATGTAGGTGGACATAACGAGCGTACAAATTTAGAGGTCGTTAAGCAAATCATTTCAACACTTGGTAAATCTGAAGACTTAATTGAATACGTTAAAGACCGTTTAGGGCATGATAAACGATATGCGATTGACCCTAGTAAATTAGAAAAATTAGGATGGAAGCCTACTTATAATTTCGATACTGGAATAGCTCAAACTGTTCAGTGGTATGTGGAAAATAAAGAATGGTGGAAAAGAATCGTTTCTGGTGAGTATAAGAAGTACGTTGAAGAAGGTAATTAAGAACTTTGACTTAATAATAAAATAAAATAAAATAAAATTCATATAAAGTGTACCACTGCATTAATTTGCAGTGGCATTTTTTTAGTAAAATCCTAGATTAGTACGAAGCCAAAAGAGAGTTGTAAAATGTCACAAATTTAAAATATTTAGAATACATCTTTAGTTGTTTTTTTATGGTATAATCTAAATTATTATTAAAAATATTAAAATTTCATTACAAAAATCATATAAAAACTTAAGTGTTTTGTATTGTTCGAAACAAAAGCGATTTAAATCAAGAATTTAAATGGTTTTTTTTTTATAAAAAATAATTAGATTTTATATGAGGTAGGAATCAAATGTTTTGACCTGATGATTTAATTTTGAATTTAAATCATGAATTACTAAATTTTGTAATAAGAGGAAGTGCAAAGTTTTAAAAAGGGGATAAATACATGGGGAAAAAACAAATAGGTGTTACGGTTATAGTAATCAATTTTAATAAAGAAAACTATATAAAAGAATGTATTAATTCACTTAAAAAACAAACAATGAAACAACTTGAGGTTGTGATTGTTGATGATGGCTCCACAGATAATAGTGTGTCAGTTATAAAAAAGGAAATTAGACGCTATAAGAATTTCCGTTTAATTGAGCAAAAAAATGGGGGACCAGGTGCTGCAAGAAACAGAGGGATTCTTGAGGCAAAAGGTGAATATATTGCATTTTTAGATAGTGACGATACAGTAGATGCAGACGTTTACAAACGTATGTTTGATGAAGCAATAAAACATAATGCTGATACAGTAATCGGGGATATCACATGTTTTAATGAAAAAAGAACTTGGCGACTTATGTATATGGATGATTTGTTTAAAAAACATCTTAGCCCTGTTAGACATATTAGGAATTCAAAAGAATTACATGTCACGCCAAGTGTATGTAACAAATTGTTTAAAAAGCACTTATTATCAGTTTACAATATTATGTTTGATCAGGATTTACGTGTTGGAGAAGATCTATTATTCACACAAAAAGCTTTATTTAAATCGAATAGAACGGTTGTTACAGACAAAAGTGTACTAAATTATCGAGTGGAACAAAATGGAGCAAGTTTAGTACAACAAGCAGATTTAACATTTTTTGAGGGGTTACTAGAGACTCAAAAAAGATTAGTGTCATTTCACGAAGAAAACAATACGATTATACGTCTATTTCCGATTGAAAAAAGGCAATGGGTTTTCTTTTGCCAAAGTATAATAAATAAACGTAAAAAATTTACGAAAAAAGATATTTTCAATTTGTATAAAATAGGAGAAAAATATATTCAATCTATTCATTTTAGAAATATTTTAACGGGTAGTCGTATGTACCAAGGACTGTTTTATTCAATATTTAATGAAGGTACACCCGATGATTTAAACAAATTACTTTTACTAATGGATACATTGGATATTAGTCGAGAAACCGTTGAAATAAAGGGCTTAACTTATAGTTTTTTAGTAAATCATTTTCCTCAGTGGAAACAATTTTTGGAAATTAAAGGGTTTAGTCTTTGTCAAAAGGTTGAAGACATCTCACTTTCAAACGATACATTAACGATAAAAGGCTTTGCTTTTATTAACGGGATCAGTACGAATGGTAGCGTTAAAAAGATTGTATTTAAAGAAGAGAAAACAAAACAAGAAGTTGAATTTCCACTTGAGAATGTTTCTCGTAAAGATGTTAGTTATGTACAAGGTAATAACAAAATCAATTTTGATGAGTCGGGGTATGATTGTATAATTGAAAACTTATCAACTCTGCTTGATAACGGTAGCTGGAGTGTTTGGATGACGGTTTCAGATCGCAATAAAACAGTTACTGAACCTTTAAAAGTTGGTTTATACAAACAAACTAAAAAAACTCGACCTTATTTAATGGATAACCGAAAAATTGCACCTTATTACAAAAAGAAAAATTTATCTTTCCGCATTGTTGAAATGCCTGTGGCCAAACAAATGAAGTTTAATATTGGAAGAGTAAAACGAGTTGTTCGTCCTGTCGTTAAGTATGCTTACAAAAAACAATGGCACACATTCATGGTTTATTGTCTGTATTTACTAGTTTATCAATTTGTGAAGAAAAAAGATCTATGGTTAATTGGTGAACGACAAGATACAGCACAAGATAACTCCTATCATTTATTCAAATATATTCGAAGAAAGTACCCACAAATTAATGCGTACTATGTAATCGATAAGAATAGTCCTGATTATAACCATATAGCACATCTTGGACATATTGTTCAATTTGGTAGTATAATCCACAGTTTGTTCTTGCTACTTTCGACGAAAACAATTAATAGCTATGCGGAAGATCCAAATATGTATACTGACGCTTATCGAAATATTGTTGAGGAGCGACCTGAAATTCAACGAAATGAACGGATCTTTTTACAACACGGGGTCATAGGGGTTAGTCGTGTAAGTCACGTGCTGCATAAGAATAAAGTTGATTACAAAAAGTTTGTCGTTTCTAGTGAATTTGAAAAAGAACATATTATTTCTGAATTTGGTTATGAAAAGGACGAAGTAATCGTCACTGGACTTCCAAGATGGGATGCACTTGTTGATGAAAGTAAAGGAAATGAGATTTTATTAATGCCAACGTGGCGATCATGGAATCGATCAAAGGAAGCCCTTGAAGAATCAGAATACTGGGAACGTTATATGAAATTACTTCATAATAAACACTTACATGAACTCCTTGAAAAGAAAGATTTAACATTAACTTTTTATCCTCATTATCAAACGCAATTATATATGCCGGAATTCAAGTCGCCTCATGAACGTATTAAAGTGATGGTTCAAGGAGAAGAAACTGTACAATCTCTTTTAAAGCGTCATAGTGTGTTAATTACTGATTATTCAACTGTATCATTTGATTTTTCGTATTTAGAGAAACCCGTATTATTCTATCAGTTTGATTACAATGAATTTTACACAAAACACTATAATGAAGGACCAATTACTCAAAATCGTTTATTCGGTCCTGTAACAGATAAAGAGAATGAGGTCATTTCTATATTAGAAAATATGGTAAATAATCGTAGCAAATGGAAAAAGAAAGCTAAGAAGAATCCATATATTATAAAACCAAACAAATCGCACACAGAACTTGTGTTTAAATCGATTGTTAATTAATTTTACAATTTACTTTAATAAACCATTAATATAAAAGACTGCCTTCGCAAAATTTGCAAAGGCAGTTATTTTTTTACATTTTTTTAACATGGATACTCATTAAGATTCACAAAAAATCGTTAATCTCTAATTAATAATAATATTTTCCTTTTTAATAAACACGTCTTACTTGGATACGGTGTTTATCTTATTGTTCTGGAGGTTTGAAATGAAGAATAGTGAATTATTGAATAGTAGTCATGTTGATTCAACAACTGTAAATTTTAAACCAAGTTTAATAGAGGTTTCGACTGAGGATTTCGATGCTAATATTCTACGAAAAAATGAATTATTAATGAAAGAAAATGAGTTCCTCTCTAATAAGGTGATGGAATTAGAAAAAAGAATGGAAGAGCAATTATTTCGCCAGTTGGATTTAATCGTAGAGCACGAGGAATTTATGATGGGACTTGATGATTATGTTCTTGTAAACGAAGTAAAGCAGTCATTTGGTTCGTATGAATATGAAAAATTGCAAGAAGAGTATCAAAAGCTGCAATTAAATTATGAAACGTTTAGGAACTCTAAATTTGGAAAATTAGCAAGGAAGTATTGGAAGCTCTTGAAGTATTTAAAAAGAAAATGAGGGGTCATTTATGTTAAAAGAATTAATCGAAAAACAAATTACTAGATTACGTAATGAAAAATATGACACAAAGATGATGCTGCAAGAATTAATGAATGTGGATGAACCCTTTTATTTTCAAAACCATGAGTTACTTCCATTTTCAGCTGATGATTTTACAGTTAGTAAAGGCATTCAAAAGTTTCAAAAGGAAAAGAAAACACTATTTCATAACAAACTTATAAAGCAGACTGCGGTCATTGATTATAAAGACGAAAAAAAATTAATGGAACTACTTTTTAATGAAGGAAGAAGTCAGTTATTTACTAAATTTGGAATCACAGGCTTTGTCAGCGGTAAATGTGAGGTGGTTTGTGAATTGCGATTTATTGATCATGAGAATAACGTAAGTACAGTCAATTTTCATATGGACGAGTTAGTTGATCTATCTCAATTTAATCAAAATGAGATACAATCGGCTTCTTTTTCGATTTACATGACAGGTGCTGCTACACTCCATTTATTCCATGCTAAATTAATGGGTTCGTATAAAAATAGTACAATAGACAATAGTCACTTGAAGAAACAAAAGAAAGAAATTAAGGACTTTCGAGTTGGTTTTATCGCAGACGAATTTACGACACGATGCTTCGATTATGAGTTTCAACTTGTAAAAATTACGCCTGAGAATTGGCTGACTGAATTTAAAAAGCATCGAATTGATTTATTCTTTTGTGAGTCTGCGTGGCTTGGAAACGATGGTGCTTGGAAGGATAAAATCGGTACGAAAAGTCACAGAAATCATACGAAACTATTAAAACTAGTTTATTGGTGTAAAGAACACAATATCCCGACCGTCTTTTGGAATAAAGAAGATCCGTTTCATTACCAAGCGTTTATTGATACAGCTAAACATTTTGATTATGTATTCACGACTGATTTTGAATCAGTTCAGAACTATGTGGACGAAGGCTGTGAAAATGTTTATTGCTTACCTTTTGCAGCTCAACCGAAAATTCACAATCCAATTGAATATATTCCACGTAAAGAGAAAGTAGTTTTCGCTGGTGCTTATTATGGTAAGAAGTTTCCTGAACGTACGAGTGCGATGGAGAAACTAGTAAATTCTTCGAAAGAATACGGACTAGATATATATGACCGAAACTATCATAATCCAACTAGTCCTAATCAATTTCCAGATGAGTATAAACCATTTATTGTTGGAAACTTAAAACAAAATGAAATCGATCTTGCGTATAAAGGATATAAAGTAGCACTAAATGTAAATAGTATTACGAAATCTCCGACAATGTTTGCCCGGAGAGTATTTGAGTTATTAGCAAGTAATACCCCGATTATTAGTTCCAATTCAGAGGGGATTCATAGAATGTTTGGAGAAATAGTAACGGCTACAGACGATGAAAAACTGATGAAGCAACGACTTTCTAACTATTATACAGATGAGACCTTCTATAAAAAAAATCGTTTACTCACATTGCGAAAAGTATTAGAAGAACATACTTATACGAATCGAGTGGAAGATTTATTCAACATTATTAATCTGCCATACGAGAAATATGAAGAGACTGCTACATTAGTAGGTATTGTTCGAAGTAAAGCCGACTATGAAAAGTTATTCGCGATTTACAATAGACAAGGAATTAAACAAAAAAAGCTAGTGATCTTACTCGATTTGTTTGACGGCTATTTAGACATTTTTAATCAAAACAATCATGGGGAAGTGAAAACATACCTGATTGATTACTGCCATCATTACTTTAGTTTAAATGATCTCGTTGATTCGAATTATATTGCTCCAGTTAATCTAGATCATTATTATGGAGTCAATTATTTGAGGGACTTGATGTTAGCTACTAAGTACACGAGTGATACGATTATTGCAAAGGGCAATGGAAATAGCTATAACTACGTAAATGATTGCCTTATTGACGAAGCATTGATTTGTAAAAAGGCGACAAGATTTCTTCATCCAAATGAATTTATAAAGCTTTTAGATCATAAATCATCAATTGGACATTTCTCAAAAGCTGGCGTTCAATTTTTTGAAATTGATGAGTTTAATTTTTATCGAGATGCCCATGAACAAGCCATTAGCCGAGACAAAATTGAGAGAATTTTAGTATAAGGAGCTGTTTTTATGAAACTGGCGATTATAGGGCATGATTTAAAATTTATAAACGATGCCATTAAGAGATTTGAAGCTAGAAGTGACATTGAAATAAAAATTGATTTATGGGAAGGTCATACAATTCATCAAGTTGGTAAAAGCTTAGAAATTGTTAATTGGGCTGATGTTCTTTTTTGCGAGTGGGGACTTGGAAATGTAATTTGGTATCAGGAGCATAAAAAAGATCATCAAGTATTAATTGTTAGAATGCATCGTTTTGAAATGAATACCCCTTTTCCAGAACGATTTGATTTTACGAAAATTGATAAGATTATTGCGATTTCTTCTTATATATTTGAGGAATTCCATCGGGTTTCAAGCATTCCTAGAGAAAAGATGATTGTCATTCAAAATGGTGTTGACGTAGATAAGTTTCATTTGCCTAAGCAACATGATGCAGATTTTCGAATTGGATTACTTGGCTATGTACCAAAGTTAAAACGGTTAGATCGAGCGCTTGAGATATTTGAAAAGTTATATGAAAAAGACAGCCGATATACTCTTTCGATAAAAGGAAAGCATCCGAAAGAATTTCCGTGGGTATGGAATAATCAACAAGAGCAGGATTATTTTACAAGTTTATTTCGAAAAATTGAGAAATCTCACTATCGTAATCAAGTTCAGTTTGAAGAGTGGGGAGATTCAGCGGAATGGCTCCAGTCGATCGGTTTTGTCTTGTCAGTTAGTGATTATGAAAGTTTTCACTTAGCACCCGTTGAAGGGATGGCATCTTGCGCTGTGCCAATTGTATTAAATCGTGAAGGAGCTCGAATGATTTTCCCTGATGAGTACATTTTTGAATCAATCGATCAAGCAGCGCAGTACATTGCGGATAATAGAGAAGGATTCGGGCAAGAACTAGTTGAATTTGTAAAGGAAAATTACTGTATGGATAAAATGTGTTCAGAGATTTTGAGTCTAATTGATGAGTTACAAGTAAAATTAGTTCATTAATTATATCCTTTGCGCAGTGAATTCTTGAGTAGAAGGATCTGTGTTTTTTTCTTCTATTATTATTTACATCGAGTATGAATGATTTCAAATGTGGGAAACTAAGTATATAGGATTTTATCGTTTAGTGATATAGAATAGGAAAATTACTAGTTAAAGAACTTATTAGGAATTAAGACAATCAATTTTTACAATTAGTCATGTAAATAGAGGAATAAACGGTATTTTTTATGGTAAAAAATGTCTTTATTTCCTCAGTTAAGATACAATAGATAGATACATATTTCAATAAGCCGATTTGTTTTTGAAAGGGGAAAGAATTTTGACTGTTAAAGTAATGACAATTTTTGGAACAAGACCAGAAGCGATTAAGATGGCGCCACTAGTGCTTGAGTTAGCTAAATATCCAGATCAGATCGAATCAATTGTGACGGTTACAGCTCAGCATCGTCAAATGCTGGATCAAGTTCTCGAAATTTTTGAAATCACGCCTGAATATGATTTAAATATAATGAAGGACCGCCAAACTTTAATTGATGTAACAACGCGAGGTTTGGAAGGTTTAAATAAGATTATGCAGGAAGTAAAGCCGGATATTGTATTAGTCCATGGTGATACGACAACGACTTTTATTGCTAGTCTTGCAGCTTTTTATAATCAAATTGCAATTGGGCATGTTGAAGCTGGTTTACGTACTTGGGACAAGTATTCACCATACCCAGAAGAAATGAACCGTCAATTAACTGGTGTAATGAGTGATTTACATTTTGCACCTACTACAAAAGCTGCACAAAATTTATTAGCTGAAAATAAGAAGGAAGAATCGATTTATATTACTGGTAATACGGCAATCGATGCCTTAAAAACAACAGTAAAAGAAGAGTATGCTCATCCTGTTCTTGATCAGATTGGTAATGACAGATTAGTCTTGATGACTGCACATCGTCGTGAAAATTTAGGGGAACCTATGAGAAATATGTTTAAAGCGATTAAGCGCTTAGTCGAAAAACATAATGATATTCAAGTTGTGTATCCTGTACACATGAATCCTGTTGTTCGTGAAATTGCAAATGAAGTGCTAGGAAATGACAATCGAATTCATTTAATTGAACCACTGGATGTTATTGATTTCCATAATTTTGCTGCAAGATCGCATTTAATTTTAACTGATTCTGGTGGTGTACAAGAAGAGGCACCTTCTTTAGGCGTACCAGTTCTTGTTTTACGTGATACGACAGAACGCCCTGAAGGAATTGACGCTGGTACTTTAAAGCTTGCTGGAACTGACGAAGAAGTCATTTACACATTAGCCGATGAACTGTTATCGGATGAAGAAGCACATGCAAAAATGTCTAAGGCATCTAACCCATATGGAGACGGCGAAGCTTCTAGAAGAATTGTTGAAGTGATTATTAGACACTTTAACAATAATAATAAATGATTTTGATCAAGCTATAAACAAGAAAGACTATTTTTGAAAATTTTTCAAGGATAGTCTTTTTTTCGTCTTTTCATCTATTTATTGACTATTTTTAGAAATTCAAAAATTAAAACGCTTTTAATAAAGTACCTATTTTAATTTAAGATAGATACTATTTTAAAAGGGATTTTTTATGTTTATAAATTAGCGTTTTTAGTTTGTATATTGATTACTAATTATAATCTTTGTTTATTTTATTTCATTTTGAATAAATTTAAATTAAATCTCTAAAGTAAAAGTAAGTATATTGTAGAAATTTATCAATTTATATGTGATAATTTTGTCTGTTGGGAAAAATGTAGGTTATTAATGATAAATTCATGAAAAGAAAGGACTAGATTATGCTTTTCAGTTCAACTGTATTTTTGTTTGTATTTCTACCTATAGTATTACTAGTTTATTTTGTATTACCACGTATATTTCGAAACGCATGGTTATTAGTAACTAGTTTAGTTTTTTATGCATGGGGTGAGCCAAGATTTGTATTGGTTATGTTCCTTTCAATAATAATTAATTACGTATTTGCTTTAATTGTAGATGCAAATCGGAATAAGAAAACTACAATAAAGTGGATTATGGCAGCGATGCTTGTAGCCAATTTGGGGTTATTGTGTTTCTTCAAATACTCAAACTTTTTTGTGGATAATATTAATTTATTATTGAACACAAATATTACGATTCCTCAAATTCCATTACCATTAGGAATTTCATTTTTTACTTTCCAAGGAATCAGCTATGTAGTTGATGTTTATCGAAAAGATGGTGCATTACAAAGAAACCCATTGAACATGGCTACTTATAAAACTTTATTTCCACAGTTAATTGCAGGTCCTATTGTTCGTTATCAAACTGTTTCACATCAAATTACAGATCGAAAAGAGACTTTAGAGAAATTTGCTTATGGAACGAAGCGATTTATTATTGGTTTAGGAAAGAAAATGTTTTTAGCGAATAATTGTGGTTGGGTTGCAGATCAAATTTTTGCACAAAATCCACATGACATGTCCATTGGTTTAGCTTGGATTGGTATCATTGCGTATTCTTTACAAATTTACTTTGATTTTTCCGGATATTCTGATATGGCAATTGGCTTAGGAAAAATGTTTGGATTCGATTTTTTAGAAAACTTCAACTATCCGTATATTTCAAAATCAGTAACAGAGTTTTGGAGAAGATGGCACATTTCATTGGGAACATGGTTCAGGGACTATCTATATATCCCATTAGGTGGAAATCGTGTTTCTCCTTTACGTACGTATATCAATCTATTTATTGTGTGGTTTGCTACAGGTTTTTGGCACGGAGCAAGTTGGACATTTATCGCATGGGGTATTTATTACGGAATATTAATCATGCTTGAAAAAGCTTTCTTAGGTGACATATTACGAAAGTTACCTAGTGTAATTCAGCACATTTACGCTACATTCCTTGTCGTAATAGGATGGGTATTTTTCCGTGCAGAAACATTTAGTTATGCATTTGATTATATTAAGACAATGTTCGGATTAAATAATACAGTTCTTTGGGATTCAAGTGCAGGATATTATTTTGCTGAATACGGTGTTCTAATAGGTCTAGCTATTATTGGTGCAACTCCTTTAATGAAAATCTTTGCAGATAAAATTATGGTTCAATCAGAATCCAGCTTTGCTGTAAGAATTTTCGGTCGAAATATTGGGTTAACAGGTTACTATTTATTAGTTTTTGGTATTTCAATTATTTGTGTTGTTTCTAACACGTTTAATCCATTTATCTATTTCCGTTTCTAGTAAGTTGGAGGTTTATTATGCAAAACAACCGATTTAAATTTAATAATTTCATAGTTATAAGTTTCTTATTTATCATTTTTGCAGGGGCTATTTATGTTTGGGTAAAAGGTGATTTGAAGTATTCCACAATTGAAAATCGAACACTTGCTCAAATGCCTAAAATGAGTTTAGATAAGTTAGCCTCTGGAGAATTTTCAAAAGAATTTGAGCTTTATTTTAATGACCAATTTCCTGGTAGATTGAAGTTAATTGAAGCGAATGCATCAATCAATAAAGATTTATTAGGTCAAAATGTTGTAAAAGATGTATATATTGATGATAATGGTTTATTATTATCAACTGTTCCTAAACAAACGAAAGCAAGTGCAAAAGTCATTGCAAACAGAATTAATAAATTGGCGTTACAAGCTTCGAAGCTTGGAGTGAACACTTATTTTAGTCTAGTACCAAATAAATCAGTTACTTTCGAAGACCAATTCCCTTCATACTTTCCTAGTTATGGAAATGAGACATCAGATTATATTTTGAGCGATATTGATCCAATTGCACATCCTTTAGATCTAAGAGTTACAATGAATAAACATAAAAATGAGCCGAATTTATATTATTATACTGATCATCATTGGAAGGCAAAGGCTGCATTTTATTCGTATCAAACAATTATAAATACGATTTATCAAAATTCAAATGAAGTTGGTAAAGCATGGGACGCGGATGATTTCAATTGGAAAGAAGAAGGATTACCTTTTTACGGTTCGGATGCTCGTAAAACGACAAGAGCAAATGTAACGAAAACAGATAAAATAACTGTAGTAGAAAGTAAGGAAAAACAGGATCTAAATGTATGTTACTATGGTACATGTCATAGAGGGTTATATGCAGAAGAACCATTGAAAAATGTAAGTCTTTACACAAATCGATATGTTTCATACATTGGTGGAGATCACCCTGAAACAGTCATTTATAACGATAAAGTTAAGGGTCGAAAACTATTAATTATCAAAGACTCTTATGCAAATGCAAGTGTACAATTCTTTGTTAACCATTATAAAGAAACAAGAGTACTTGACTTAAGATATTACAATAAAATGCCTATCATTGATTATATTAAAAAGTATAAAGTAAATGATGTAATCATTATGCATAATGTTAATTCTATTTATGTAACACCGACATTAACGAATTATGAGCATCCTGGTCAAGGTGAAAATCAATAAAAACGAATGTGTTTCTTAGTGGACACTGAAAAGGGATGTCAAATAAGTCAAATATCTGACTTTTATGGCATCCCTTTTTAAGTAAATTGGGAGAAAAATAAAACAGGAAAAAGGAAATTTATAAAATTTAATAAGGATTTAGTAGTTTTCTTATTCCTTATAGATTACTGAGCATCCATAACCAGGTGGATTATGACTTCAAATTCAAGAAATAACGCAAGAAACCACAAGATAACTAATTTATCTTGTGGTTTCTTTATTGATAAAGTTCCTTTGAGCTAACCTGTTATTTAGAAAAGATCAACATGACCCTAATAAAAATGTGACGGATACATAATAAATTTTACAAATAATAAAAACAATATGAATAACGGATTTAGAATAATGAATTTAAGAGAGGTTATTTAACAGTTTGAAATAGCTGCTAAGTATGATTTCAACTTTCTTTTTTAAATATATGATATAATTAGATTTTAAAAAAATATATTTAAATTTCTCTATTCTACATATTAGGAGGGTTCATGTGAAAATATTGGTAATTGGTGGGGCGGGATATATTGGCTCTCACACTGTATATGAATTAATTCGCGAAAATCACGAAGTAGTAGTAGTAGACAATTTATCAACAGGTAGAGAAGAAGACATACATGAACTAGCGACGTTTTATAAAGCTGACATAAGGGATTTTAAATCTCTTAATGAAATATTTAAAAAAGAGAAAAATATTGATTGTGTCATGCACTTTGCGGCAAAGCTTATTGTTCCCGAAAGTGTTGAGAAACCACTAGAGTATTATGATAACAACGTTATTGGACTGAAAATTCTTTTAGATGCCATGATTGAAAATAAAGTTAATAATATTGTATTTTCTTCTACAGCAGCCGTATATGGTGAGCCAATTAACTCTGTTTGTACGGAAGATGATTATTGTTTACCAATTAATCCATATGGCGAAACAAAATTAGCAGCTGAAAAATTAATCCATTGGACTGCACAAGCAAATGGTATTAATTACTGTATCTTAAGGTACTTTAATGTCGGCGGAGCAGATTATACAGGTGAAATTGGTTTATATAAGGAAAACTTAACACATTTGATTCCAGTTACGATCCAAACTGCTTTAGGTATAAATGATAAATTAGTTGTATTTGGAACAAACTACGAAACAAGAGATGGTACGTGTATCCGTGATTATATCCATGTATCGGATGTAGCAAAAGCCCATATATTAGGAGCGGATTTCACAATTAATTGCCAAAGTGGCGTATTTAACCTTGGTTCAAATTCTGGATTTACGGTTCAAGAAATAATTAATATGGTTGAGAAAGTTAGCTGTCTTGAGGTACCTGTTGAATATAGTAATCGACGACCTGGAGATCCTGCTGCAATTATTGCTTCAAATAATAAGGCAATTGAACAATTGGGATGGAAAGTGGAAAGTAACTTAGAAGATATTATTAGATCTGATTGGAATTTTCGCTTGAAGAAGATGGAAAAGAGTCGAAATAATATTGTGAGTTAATCTAAATTAGTATAAAAAGTATTATTTAAAAGTAGTATTAAAAGGAAAAGTTGATATTTTTCAATAGGAGCGAATTTTTTATGATATTAGTAGTTGGTGGGGCCGGTTATATTGGTAGCCATACAGTAAAAGAATTATTGGATAAAGGTTTTGAAGTACTTGTATTAGATAATTTAACGACGGGACACCGCTTTGCAGTTGATCCTCGGGCAGAATTTATTGAAGGAAATCTTGGTGACGCTGATTTATTATCAGAAATATTCACAGAAAAAACCATTGATGCTGTTATGCACTTTGCTGCAAATAGTCTTGTCGGTGAATCTGTTGTAAATCCTTTAAAATATTATCAAAATAATGTTTCAGCAACGATTACATTATTGGGAAGTATGTTAGAGTTTGGAGTTAAGAAATTTATTTTCTCCTCAACAGCAGCAACTTATGGTATTCCAGATGTTGATTTAATAACAGAAGAAACACCAACAAATCCAATTAATCCTTACGGTCAATCAAAATTGATGATTGAAAACGTATTAAGTGATTTTCGATCTGCTTATGGAATGGACTATGTTGTTTTACGTTATTTTAATGCTGCAGGAGCACATGTTACAGGTGAAATTGGTGAAGATCATACGCCTGAAAGTCATTTAATACCACTTATATTACAGCATTTACTAGGTCAAAGAGAAAGTATTACAGTTTTTGGTGATGATTATCCTACTGCCGATGGATCATGTATAAGAGATTATATTCATATTACGGATCTAGCTGGTGCTCATATTGTATCCCTAAAGAAAATGTTAGAACAAGATAATTTTACTCGTACATATAATTTAGGCAATGGATTAGGCTACTCGGTTAAAGAAGTAATTGAAATGTGCGAAAAGGTAACCGGATTAAAAGCCAATGTTTTAATTGGAGAGCGTCGAGCTGGTGACCCGGCGAATCTAGTTGCATCGTCACATAAAATTTATGATGAACTTGGATGGAAAACAAAATACAAATTAGAAGAAATAATTCAAACTGCTTGGAAGTGGCATCAATCTCATCCAAATGGATTCGAAAAATAAATAAATCTCCTCGGCTTACGATCAATGGAGGAGGCGTAGTTAGATTAAAACTACACTTTGAATTGGTAATTACGTAAAGTCCAATTTATACTTTCTAAACGTGTAAAAATAAAAAGACTGTCCTTAAGTATTATTTCAGGGCAGTCTTTGTTTATGTTACAAATAGGTCACTTTATGGAATATAGTGTCGTATTGTGTTAAAATTACTATTGTTTTTTGATTTAAAAAGTGACAATTAGTAATACGTTTATACATGAATGAGATATGGGATATTAATACTATTAAAGTTTATTTTTATAGTTTAGAAAAACGAGTTAGTAACGAATGACTTGGAATTTCAACCAAAATTTGAACCCTTTCTACAGAATTCGAGTGGAAATTATATAATTTTACATAAACTTAATAAAAATAAATTAGGAATTAATCTTCTATTAAAAGAAGAGGTGTATTTTATGAATAAGAAAACAAAAGTTTTATTGATAACGCAACATTTTTATCCTGAAATAGGTAGCGCGGCAAATCGTCTTAAAAATATTTATCTTGAGTTGAAGGAAAAAGGTTATGAAGTAAAAGTGTTAACATTACATCCAAGATATCCTTCTCGAGAGATTTATAATAATCAAGCATTTTGGAATGAACCATTTATTGATGAAAAAGATGTAAATAGGATTGATCCTTCAATTAAAAATCATTCAGGAAGTATTATTAAAAGACTTTATTTATATTTAGAAGTTATGGTTCGTTTTATTATTGAAATTTTTAAATATAAACGAGAATTCAATATAGTATTTGTAACGTCTCCACCGATTTTTGTTGGTATCGCAGGATTGATTTCAAAGTGGCGTTTACGAGCACCACTTATTTTAGATATACGTGATTTATGGCCTGAATCATTAAGAGGTGTAAATATATTTTCTAATAAGTTAATCTTATCGATTGCTTACAAAGTAGAGTCTTTATTGTACAAAAAAGCAAATAAGATCATCATTAATAGCAGAAGTTTTAAAGAATATATGGTTAATAAAGGTGTAAAGGAAAGTAAAATTTCATTTTTACCAAACTCATTAACTGAAGATGAGTTGAATTTTACACCAGTAAATGACGAGCCAGATAATGAGAAAATCAATATTATTTATACTGGAAATTTAGGACTAGCGCAAGATTTGGATAAGTTTTTAAAAGCTAGTATACAAATGAAAGAATGTAAAGATTTTCATTTTATTATTGTTGGTTACGGTAAGAACGTTAATGAAGTAAAAAATTATATTAAAGAGCATCAACTGACAAATGTAACATTATATTCTGCTAAATCAAGAACTGAGACACTATCACTTGTTTCAAAATCTGATATTACTTATGTAAGTTTAGTTGATCAAGAGGTCTTTAAGACAGTATTGCCAGGTAAAATTATTGATTATATGTGTCTCAAAAAGCCAATTATTGGGAACGTAGCTGGGTATGCTGCACAAATTATTAAAGATGCAAATTGTGGTACAGTATTAGAAGAAGGAACTGAAGAGGAACTTGTTCGTCATATAAAGCATTTGGCTACCGACCAACTCGAACGAAATATGTTGGGGGAAAATGGATACTTATATGCATATAAAAATTTAAGATGGAAAACAAATATATATAATTTAATTAATGTAATGGAGGAAATCCATGAATAAAAAAGTTTGTGCCTTTGTATTTAATCATTTTACAAATGATGCACGTGTTTTAAGAGAATGTTCGGCACTTGCCGAGGTTGGTTATGAGGTAGATTTAATTTGTTTACATGATGATTCAACTACTCTTCCTAAGAGAGAAACGATGGAAGGGTTCCAAGTTATTCGTGTTAATAATTCATTACCATTTGGTATCAATCTTTTATTCAAATACTCTAATAGTATAATGCAAATATGTATGAAGAATTTCTTAACTAAACTAGTCGCTGCTTGTATTGCGATTTTTGCTATTTATTTACTACCTATTTTTTCTTTACTCTTAATAGCATTTATAGCGATATTTGGAAATCGATTTGTTCGAGTGGCTTGTACTAGAGGGTATAATATTCTTCAAATGATCTATCATGGACTAAAAAAGAACTATGATATTTATCATTCTAATGATTTAAATACTTTACCACAAGGAATTATTTGTGCAAAAGTATTTAATAAAAGTAAGCTAATCTATGATTCACACGAAGTTCAATCAAGTCGTTCAGGATATGAAAATCCGATTTTTGGCAAAATTGAAAAGTTTTTAATTAAATATATTGATATTATGATTCATGAAAATGATACACGAGCACAGTATACTCAAGATTTATATGATATTCCGTATCCTGAGGTTATACATAATTATCCTTTTGTATCTTATCCAGAAAAAAGTAAATCAATAAATTTACATGAAAAATTAAACTTGCCACATGATGAGCCTATCTTACTTTACCAAGGTGGAATTCAAAAAGGTAGAGGACTAGAACTGATTGTCAAAGCTACTCCTTTGTTTAAGCGTGGAACTGTCGTATTTATTGGTGACGGGAAAATTAAACCAAGATTATTAGAAATGGTAAATGAATTGAACTTACATGATCGTATTAAGTTTATCGATAAAGTTCCGGTAGCTGAATTACTAAATTACACTCGAAATGCATATTTAGGATTTCAAATTCTAAACAATATAAATTTTAATCATTATTCAGCATCTTCGAATAAGTTATTTGAATACTTAATGAGTGGGGTTCCTGTAGTAGCATGTAGTTTTCCAGAAATTCAAAAAGTGGTAGAAGGAGAACAAACTGGTATTTGTGTTGACTCACATGATATTCAATCAATTGCTGATGGAGTCAATACACTATTAGATGATCCAAAATTAAGAAATGAATTCAGCAAAAATTGTCTAGTTGCTAGACATAAATATAATTGGGAAAATGAAAAACAAATTTTCCTAGGCATCTATGATAAATTATATTCGGCAGAAAAACTTTATGCTAGTTAATCTATACATGAAGTTAGGTCTTGCCTAATTTCCACAATTAAAAAGCCAATAAGATAAGATCGGATAAGTTAATTCGATATTCAGTTTTATCTGTTTGTATGCTTGGGGTGAGCGTAATTGAATGCTTATAAATTAAGTGTAATTGTAATTAATTATAATAAAGAGAAATATATAGAAGCTTGTATAGAATCAATCAAAAAAACTACGCTTAACGATATCCAATTGATCGTAGTAGATGACGGTTCAACTGATCAAAGTAAAGAAATAGCACAAAATATGGTTGGAAAATACAAGGATGGTTTATTCATATCGCAATCAAACAGTGGTCCTAGTGCTGCCCGTAATAAAGGATTGGAATATGCTAAAGGTGAATACGTAGCGTTTTTAGATGGAGATGATTTAGCTACCACTAAAGGATATGAAACACTTTACAATTTGGCGAAAAAAAACAATGCCGATATAGGGATAGGCGATATTCTTTGCTTTAATGATATGAGAACATGGCGACTTTCTTATATGAAGAAAATATTTAAAAAGAATATGCCAAAAGTTCGAAGTTTAAAAAATAATCCAGAGTTGCATTATACTCCTTCTGCAAGCAATAAAATCTTTAAAAGAGAATTATTAATTAGAGAAAATATTAAATTTGATGAAAGTTTAAGAGTTGGGGAAGATTTACTTTTCACTCAAACAAGCCTACTGTGTTCAAATAAAGTAGTCGTAAAAGAAATTGATATTATTAAATATAGAATTATTAACTCTAGTGAGAGCTTAATAAGACAAGGGAATATTAATTTTTTTGAGCAACTAGTAACCTTGCAAAAAGAATTATTGGATCTTTATTGTAAGAAAAACCGTACTGCAGAATTAAAGTTTATTCAAGCAAGACAACTGAATTTTTTCTTAGATTCGATCGAATTAAAAGCTTCTAGGCTAACAAATAAAGAGCAAATTCAATTAGCTTCTATTGGTCAACAATTTCTCTCGTATATATCAATAAAAGAAGAGGTTCTTTCACTTAATCTTTATAAAAGATTTATTGTTTATTTACTAGAAAATAATAGTGGAGATAAGCTTCAAAAAGTAATAGAGAGTCAACATTCAGTCGATTTCTCAAAAGAGTATTTATATGAAAATGGAGTCTACTATCATTATTTAGCAAAGCTATTTAAAGAGGATATGAACTTATTAAAGGTAGAAAAATTTGAGCTTTGTCACAAGGTTGAGCAAATTTCGCTTAGAGAATCGATCTTAACGATAAAGGGGTATGCATTTATTCGCTACCTATCTACAGCAAATATTAATAGGACATTAGTATTTAAAAATAACCAAACAAAAGAAGAAAAGACAATCATTCTTAATCCGATGCTTCGGACAGATATAACTTATACTTTTGATAAGAATCAAGTAAATTATGATCATTCTGGGTTTGAAAAACTGACGATTGATTTAAAGTCTTTCTTATCCTATGGAAATTGGTCCGTATTCTTGAAAGTTGAACAAGAAGGTTTAAGTGTTATAGGCAAATTAAAAGTAGGTTTAGTACATTTGCAAAATAATACAAAATCCACTCAAATTAAGGGAACTCAGTTTATAACAACTTATAAAAATAATGCGTTGTCAATAACAATTAGAAAAGCATCAGTATCGAATAGTTCGAAGTTATTTTTAAATAAAATAAAATTTTATACTCGTACTTTAGGTAGGTTCATATTAAAAAAAGAAAAAGACGCATTGTTAACAATTATATGTAAAATGTTTTTTGAAAACTTTTATCGTAAAAAAAATATTACCTTGATTGGTGAACGAAGAGATACTGCACAAGATAACTCGTATCATTTATTTAAATATGTCAGAGAAAATCACCCCAAAAACAATATATACTATGTGATCGACAAAAAGTCGTCTGATTATCTTCGTATAAAAGACTTAGGAAATGTTATTGAATATGGGAGTTTCAAGCATACGTTTTATTTGTTACTTTGTAAAAAATCTATTAATAGTTATGCTGAACAGGCAAATATGTATACCAAGGCTTATAGAGAAGTAGTAAAATATTATCCTGAGTGGCAAAAAAATGATAAAATTTTTATTCAACACGGGGTAATTGGAGTTAGTAGAGTAAATCAGGCACTGAATAAAAATCAGTATGATTTTGCTGTTTTTGTTGTTTCATCTCAATTCGAAAAAAATCATATTGTTAAAGAATTTGGTTATTCAGAAGATGAAGTAATTGTGACTGGATTAGCAAGATGGGATTCGTTAGTAGATACGAGTAAAGGAAATGAAATACTTTTAATGCCAACATGGAGAAATTGGATAAAGACAGCAGAGGAATTATCTAAATCAAGGTATTTACAAACGTACATTAATTTACTTAATGATAGTAGACTACATCAAATATTAGAAAAAAATGATTTATATTTGAATTTTTATCCACATTATCAGACACAACTACTATTAGAAGATATGCCTAATTTTCATAATAGAATTAGGGTTATTCGACAAGGGACCGAAACGGTACAAAATCTTTTAAAAAGACATGCACTTCTAATCACTGATTACTCGACAGTTTCTTTTGATTTTGTCTATATGAAAAAGCCTGTAATATTTTATCAATTTGATTATGAAGAATTTTATTCAAGGCACTACAATGAAGGGCCGATTAACCATAAAGAGGATTTATTTGGCAAAGTTTGTGAAACAACTGAAGAATTATTATCAGAATTTGATCAAATTATTGATCAGAAAATGCAAATTGCACCAGCGTATTTAGAAAAAAGTAATAAGTTCATGATTCGAACGAATCATCAACATACAGAAGATATCTATAATGCACTATATAAAGATAGTTAAAACTTATAGATAACAAAAAGGAGATACTAGGGTTAATCATGGAAAAAGTTGGAATCAAATTTTACGATATAGCAGTAGTGATTGTTACATATAATGTGGTTGATTATATTGAAGAGGCTATAAATTCGATTATTAATCAGTCAATGAAAAATATTCAAGTTATAGTAGTGGATGATGGGTCAACTGACGGAACAAAAAATGTTGTCGAGCAAATGGCTTCAAATAATGAAAATATTTATTATCAATTTTCAGAGAATAGTGGTAGTCCATCTAGGCCGCGAAATATTGGAATACAAATGGCAAATGCAAAATACATTACCTTCTTAGATGGTGATGATTATCTTGACGAAAACGCATGTGAGATGATGTTCAATATCGCTGAAAAGGAAAATAGTGATATTGTCGCAGCAAATATGATGAGTTTTATTGGTAGTAGGTTTTTTGAAACATTTACTAGAAATCCTAATTATTCGGAGAGAGCAGCATATTTTAAATCAATAAATCATTATGATGTAACGCATATTACAGAGAATCCAGTCTTATATCAAATGCCAAATTGTTGTGCAAAATTATATCTTACTGACTTAATTAAAGATATTAGATTTGATGAATCGATAAAATATGGTGAAGACCACTTATTTTCTATTGAAACATTTTTAAAATCTAAAAAAACTGTTGTTTTAGATAAATTTGTTTATTTTTACCGAGGTCGAACGAACTCGACTACACGTGAAAGAAGCTTAAAAATAGTCCAAGATGCGTATGAGAGTGTATACGCTATAGATAAAGTAATAAAAAAATATGAAGGTAATATAAATGATTTAGATGATTTTTATCAAAAAATCGCAATTTATCGAATGAAAATTGGTAAAACATTTATTGAACAATTACGCTTATTTCCAGATGCTGAGAAAAAAAGAGTAATTGAATTATTAAATGAATCTTATTTTAGAAATTTAAGTATTGAAAACTATTCAAAATTAAATTTATTTAATTTTATTCTTATTGACTTAGCAGTTCAGAAAAAATTTGATGAAGCAATAGCCTTCTCAAACTTAAATGAGGAAATTAAGAGATATAAGTCTACTGTTAGTAAAAAAGATATTAATATATCTAATGATAACGATCAGATTATTTTTTCATTCAAATACAATGAAAAAAATGTCTCAGTCGATATAACGGAATGTTTTGAACATATACCATTAATCACACATTTAACTAATTTCACATTTGAAAATTTTACTCTTAAACTTGATGGTATAGGATTTTTTCAAAATATTAAATTAACCTCAGACAATGATATCTCTCATCAATTGGTACTAGTAAATCGTAATACTAAAAATCGTTTCATTATTGAAGCCGAAAGAAAATATACAAATAGATATAATACTGCGATTTCTGATTACCATAATGGTGGTTTTTCTTTCAGTATTAATTTATTAGAAATAAACGATTTAGGAAGATATGATTTGTTTCTCGAAACAACTTGTTTTGGAAAAGTAAAAACTAGAAAAATTACTGGTCCAACGAGAACGTTTAAGTTAAAATGCAGAAATTATTATTTTGAAATGAATCATAAAAACTATGAACTAATTTTAGCTCCTAAGAATTTATTTGCATTTAGGTTAAATTCAGGTAGTAAGTTGAAATTACGAATTTCAAAAGTCAAACATAATATTCGCAAGAAATTGTCTACATTAAAAGAGATAAGGAATAATCGTGGAATAGATAAAGGTAAAAAATTCAATTTGTCTATTGCTACTGTTTGCCAAGAATTGTCTAGACCTTTCTTTAAAGGAAGAAAAATTATTTTGGTCGGAGAAAAGTTAGGCGATACTTTTAATGATAATGGTGCAGCATACTTCAGATATTGCCGTCAAAATCATCCAAATGATGATGTATTTTATCTAATTAAGAAAAGTTCAAAAGATTATGAGGAAGTAAAGAAACTTGGAAATGTCATTCCATTTTATAGTCTTAAACATTTATTTTATAGTATGAACGCAAAATACATTGTAAGTACTGATAATGTTAATATGTTATTACCTTCGAATATTCGTCCCTTAAGAAATGCAAAACGGATTTTTGTCGGTCATGGGGTTACACTTTTTAAAAAGGTTGAGCATGTTTATCATGCTAGAATAGATGTTGCGGATTCAATAGCTTGTGCTTCTGAATTAGAAAAAGAAATATTTATAAACCATTTTGGGTTTAACGAAGATCAGTTATTTGTTACGGGATTACCTAGAACTCAAATTTTAAACAATAACGTTAAAGAAAAAAACATATTGCTTACATTTACATGGAGACCTTCAATTGGAAGCCGAAATGAATTTTTAGCAAGCGAGTATTATCATCGTTTGAAAAGTCTATTTAATAATCATGAATTATTAACTGCTTTAAGTAAAAATAATGTAACTTTAACTATTTTATTACACCCAAGAATGGTAGAATATGTAGATTTACTTGAAGCTGAACACCCGAATATTATTCTAAAAAAATTCACTGAAATAAATGTAAAAGACTACATTGAAAGCAGTAGTATGTTAATAACAGATTATTCGAGTATATTATTTGATTTCATTTTCCTTAAGAAACCAATTGTAATGTATGGTTTTGATTACTTTATTGGTGATTATGCTGTTAATGAAAAAGATATTAATGAAATGTTACCAGAAGTATTCTATCAAAATGAAAAAGAAGTAGTTAAATCAATCGTTAGTTCAATAAAATCTAACTTTAAAATTGCATCAGACCTTGAGCAAAAATACGGAAAATTAATTAACACTCATCAAGAAAGTTGTAACTATTTGCATAATCATTTACAATAGTGAGTGCTTATCTGACAGTTGATTCTTGATTTTAAAATCAACTAAAATACTGAAAGAGGTAGTTTCTAAATGAAAATTTGTACAATTGGACTAGGATATATTGGTTTACCTACATCAGCGATGTTTGCAAAACATGGTGTAGAAGTAGTAGGTGTAGATATCCATCAAAGTGTTGTTGATAAATTGAATGCTGGGGAAATTCATATAGAAGAGCCTGGTTTAGCTGAAGTTGTAAAGGATGTAGTTTCGAAGGGGTTATTTAAAGCATCATTAACACCAGAAGAAGCAGATGCATTTATTATTGCTGTACCTACACCGAATAATGACGATGAATACAAATCTTGTGATTTATCATACGTATTAAGTGCTGTTAAATCGACTATTCCTTTTTTAAAAAAAGGAAACGTCTTAATTGTAGAATCAACTATTGCGCCTCGCAGCATGGATGATTATGTAAAACCTTTAGTAGAAGAATGCGGCTTTACTGTTGGAGAAGATTTATTTTTAGTTCATTGTCCTGAACGAGTATTACCAGGACAAATTATGTACGAATTAATAAATAATAACCGTATTGTTGGTGGGATAACTCCAATGTGTTCAGAGGCAGGTGCAAAAGTTTATAGGACTTTTGTAAAAGGTGAAATCATTCGTACTGATGCAAAAACAGCTGAAATGTCTAAGTTGATGGAAAATACGTTTCGTGATGTAAACATTGCCTTAGCAAATGAATTGACAAAAATCTGTAATACACTTGATATCAATGTGTTAGATGTAATTGAAATGGCTAATAAGCACCCGCGAGTTAATATTCATTCACCAGGGCCAGGAGTGGGAGGACATTGTCTAGCAGTAGATCCTTATTTTATCGTTGCAAAAACACCTGAGCTTGCAAATATAATAAATCTATCTCGCGAAACAAATTCTTCTATGCCTAGTTATGTCGTTGAGAATGTAAAAAAATTAATAGGGAATGTTGAGAATCCTAAAGTTGCTGCTTTTGGTGTGACTTATAAAGGTAACGTGGATGATATGCGAGAAAGTCCAGCCATGGATATTATTAAATTATTACGCAATGAAGGAATTAATGTTGCAGCTCATGATCCACATGTTGCTAGTTCAGAAAAATTTAAGCTTCATTCTGCAATGAATGCTGTAAAAGATGCTCATTTAATTTTAATATTAACTGATCATAATGAATTTAAAGTGATGGATTTTGAAGAATTTGTACCATCAATGAAAAATCCAATCGTCTTTGATACTAGAAATTGTGTTAATCAAACTAAAGATTCAAAAATAATATATGTAAATTATGGTAATTTAAACCAAGTAATTAAAGAGAATGTGGTAAATTTATGAACAGTATAAAGACAGTTTTACAAGAACATGCTAAGAATCTATCATTAATATTTCGTCTTGCTTCTTATGAAACACGTAAGGAATATGCAGATAGTCAACTTGGCGTAATTTGGGTATTTTTAAATCCGATTTTTCAAATAGCCGTTTACTGGGTAACTTTTGGTACAGGGATTAGAGGTGGAGCTCCAGTTCATGGAATTCCGTTTCTAATCTGGATGCTTTGTGGGATAATTCCGTGGTTTTTTATTAGTGCAGCGATTATGCAAGGTTCAAGTTCTATTTTTAATAGAATAGGGACTGTTTCGAAAATGAATTTTCCATTAAGTATTATTCCATCCTATGTTGTATTATCTAGGTTCAATACTCATATATTTATGATGTTAATCTTAATAGTCGGAGTAATTGTAAACCGAGGTGTAGAGCAGATGAATATTTTTGCTTTAATCTACTTTATGTTAACCGGTTTACTATTTAATATTGCACTTTCTTTACTTACATCTACTTTATCGACAATGGTTAGGGATGTTCATTTATTAATTCAATCTTTCACTAGAATGCTTTTGTATTTGACACCAATCTTGTGGGAACCATCGGGTTCTTCAAATCTGTTAAATACTTTAATGAAACTTAATCCATTTTATTATATTGTAGAGGGATACCGTGGTGCGTTACTTTATGGCCATTCTGATATTATTTTTTCTAAATATACTTTTTACTTTTGGGGAGTATTGCTATTCTTTTTCATAATCGGCTCAGTTTTTCATGTTAAATTCAGGAAGCAGTTTGTTGATTTCCTATAGAAGGTGAAATGTATGACAAAAAAAGTTGTATTTAAAAATGTTACAAAAAAATTTAAAATTTATAATAAACCGACTGACAAACTGAAGGATTTATTCTTTGGTGGCAGAGGTGGGGAGTATTTTCATGCTTTAAAAAATATTTCCTTCGAGATTGAACAAGGGGAAATTGTAGGGATAATTGGTTTAAACGGATCAGGTAAAAGTACCATGTCTAACTTAATCGCGGGTGTGACAATGCCAAACGAAGGTGAAGTCGAAGTAAATGGTGTAGCTTCACTAATTGCCATTCAAGCTGGTTTAGACAATCGACTAACTGGTTTAGAAAATATTAGACTTAAAGGTTTAATGATGGGTCTAACGGTAAAACAAATTGAAAAAATTACACCGGATATTATTGAGTTTGCTGAAATTGGTAAGTTTATTAACCAACCAGTTAAATCATATTCAAGCGGTATGAGATCAAGATTAGGATTCGCAATTTCCGTTAATATTGATCCAGACATTATGGTAATTGACGAAGCATTATCTGTTGGTGACCCAACATTTACAAAACGTTGCTTAGATAAAATGAATGATTTTAAAGAACAAGGAAAAACAATATTCTTTATTAGTCACTCATTAGGTCAAGTAAGAAATTTTTGTACAAAAGGATTATGGATTCATTACGGAAAATTGGTAGAGTATGGAGACATTGATCCTGTATGCGATAACTATCAAGAGTTCCTTACTGAGTACAATAAATTATCTACTGAAGAACGTGCAAAAGATCGTGAAAAAAATATGCAATATAATTAATTAAATAACTAGATGGGATACCTAAGTTTGAAAAAGCTTAGGTTTCCTTGCATTATATACATAAAATGCTTTATTATTCAGTTGAGTGATGATTATAAGCTTAAACTTGATTAATATACTATAAAAAATATTAGGTGATTAATTGTGGAAAATAACAAAATAAAAAAAGTACGTAAAGCCATTATCCCAGCAGCGGGATTAGGTACTCGTTTCTTACCGGCTACAAAAGCAATGCCAAAAGAAATGTTGCCAATCGTAGACAAACCGACAATTCAATATATTGTTGAAGAAGCAATTGAAGCAGGAATTGAAGACATCATTATCGTAACTGGTAAAGGTAAACGAGCAATCGAGGACCATTTTGATATTTCATTTGAATTAGAACAAAATCTACTAGAAAAAGAAAAATATGAGATACTTGAGAAAGTACAAGCGTCGTCTAAAGTAGAGATTCATTATATTAGACAAAAAGAGCCAAGAGGTTTAGGCCATGCAGTTTGGTGTGCCCGTAAATTTATTGGTGATGAACCGTTTGCTGTACTACTTGGTGATGATATTATTCAATCAGACGTTCCTGGTGTTGAACAATTAATAAAACAGTACGAGTTAACACATTCTTCAGTTATAGGTGTACAAGAAGTTCCAGAAAATGAAGCTTATCGTTATGGAATTGTTGATCCGGTTGAGCAAGATGGACGTCGATACCAAGTACGTAACTTTGTTGAAAAACCAGCAAAAGGTACACAACCGTCAAATTTAGCAATAATGGGTCGTTATTTGTTAACACCTGAAATTTTTGAGTTTCTTGAGGAGCAAGAAATTGGAGCAGGTGGAGAAATACAGTTAACTGACGCGATTCAAAAGCTAAATAAAATTCAAAGAGTATATGCTTACGACTTTGAAGGTAAACGCTATGATGTTGGTGAAAAACTAGGATTTATTACAACAACTATCGATTTTGCACTTCAACGTGATGATTTAAAAGATGACTTATTAGACTATTTAAAACAAAAAATTAATGAATTAGACTAATAGAAAAATTAGAATGAAAAATTCTAGTCCTATTAAAACATTTATTAAATATTGGATACCAGTTATCTTAATAGCTGGCATTATCTTTTATTCATCGGCAACACCATATGAAAAACAAGATATAAGACCGGAGATAAGTCATTTTACATTTTTATATGATCTAATGAAGCATTTTACCTTTGTCCACTTTAACTACGCTGGACATGAAGTAAGTATAAAAGAGCTTGGAGTAGCAGGATTTACAGAATTCTTTATTCGTAAACTATCCCATTTTTCAATCTATCTTTTACTTGCCTTTTTTGCTACAAGATTAGCAAAGCTTTATGTGAAGAGAGCCTTTTTAGTAGGCGTAATTTTTTCGATCCTTTATGCAGCTTCGGATGAATTTCACCAATCCTTTACTGCAAATCGAACTCCGTTAGTACAAGACGTAGTAATTGATTCGATAGGAGCTCTAATAGGGGCATGTTTATTTTTATTAATAAGTAAGAAGCTTAATGCGAAAGTTCAAAAATCCATTCGAGTTTAATCGAATGGATTTTTTTGTATGAGACGAAGCATCGTTCTAATTCCTGAACAAAAATCAGTGTTTATCAACAAGGTCTTAAAAAGAAAATTCATTTTTATTAAAAGGCTCTGTTATAAAAGATTGTTGATTTTCTTATTCAACTCTTCTAACCGTTTTTAGCTTAAAATGTATAGGATTCTCCATCATCTGGAACTAGAACATGAGAAGAAATCCCTTTTTCATCAATAAAATTTATTAATTCTTCTCTTGATAATGTCGAATGGTTGACAGCTTCCATATGGACCGAAATGATTTTAGCGGCAGGAGCAGCTTTATACACTTTATAGATGTCTTCTTTCCCCATTATAATTGAACCATATCCGATTAATTCGTTATCCCCACCATTGACTACAATAATGTCCGGTTTATGTGTATTAATCTCGTCTTGGACTCCGTCATACCATACCGTATCTCCAGCTACATATAACGTTTTTTCACTTGAGTGTTTAAATACAACCCCACACACTTTACCAGTACGTTCTAAGGCTTTTTCGTCTCTTCCATGTTCGCCTTTTGTTTTCCCTAACTTAATGTCTTCAAAAATTGTATCTTCTTTTAAAATTTCCACATTTTGAAAACCAATATTTTTCACATTTGTAGAATCTTCTTCATTTTGTACAAACATCTTAATATCTTTTGGTAACACATTTTTAGCTACTTCGTCAAAGTGGTCTAAATGTAGATGAGTAAGAATGACAGCATCTATATCCTTAATAATATTTTCAAGTGTTGTTGGTAAATTAACTGTAGGGTTATGGAGATTTTGTTTTACTGGATGCTTTATTGGACCAGCAAAAGGAGGATACGTACCTCTCTCAGCTAACATTGGATCTATTAGAAACTTTTTATTTGCATATTTAACAATGATTGTTGCATTTCGAATTTGAGTAATCTTCATCTTTACAACTCCTTTTCTTGGATTCAAACATAGTTTATACTGTAACCAATAATTGGTACATAGAAAAAAACGAGTCTTTCGAACGTTTTACTTGATTATTGAAAGGATTTGAAAACATGTTAGATCACACGGATAAACTCATCTTAGAGGAACTATCTAAAAATAGTCGAATCACAATGAAAGAGCTAGGTGAGAAAGTCCATTTGACTGGTCAAGCTACAAAGGGACGCCCTACTCCTATGGGAAATGAATGAAGGTAAAGACCCCGCAGGAACGAGGAGGCTCAAGAATCTCGCCCCATGGATAGCGAGCATCCTGTAGTGGAAATCAACACCACTCTACTCCTTTTACGAAAATCTAATTCTAATTGACATGATTGTTTTTCAACAAAATATAAAAATCTTATCTAAATTCAATTAGATAAGATTTCGTTTTTCACAGCTTTATAAAAGTAGGTTCTGTACCTGCTTTCTCTACATAGCCTATTTTAACTGGATTCATTTGAATCAGTACATAGTTAGGATCTTCGGGACCTTCAAGCCATCTAGACAATTCTTCAGTCCATACTTTCTCTTCAGGACTTGCATTTTCAATTACTTCAGCTCTTGCAAACATCTCTACAAAGTTATCATCTAATCGGTCACCATCGTGTCCAAGTAGTATATGTACATTTGGATTATTTTTTATATCTTCTACTTTTTGTGAATTCTTATTTGTAGCGATATAAGGTGTTAGGCCTTTAAAGAAAAATACCATATAACAACTATGCGGAAAGTCTTCACGAATGGTTGTAAATAGACCTAATTGTTTCGCTTTAAGTACTTTCATAATATTTTGTTGAATCATTTTTATTAACTCCCTCCTAGTTCAGAAGAAGGGAAGGTAGAATCTATTCTACCAACCGAATCCCCAACTTAAGTAATTCTAGTTCTCGAGGTCATAATCCTTTGAGCAATATAGGTAAAAAACGAAACTTTTATTCAAGTGATAGATGATTTAGCCATCAACACTTTAAGTGTTTGTTAATTGTTTTACATTTAAACCTATTTTTTTAAGTCTTTTGCATATGATATTTATAAGCAAATTTATTTAGGAGGTTATTATGGCTCATCGTTTATTTTTTATTATTACATTTATCGGTGTACCATTATCGGTAATTGGGAGCTTGATGCATTGGAGCGAAATTTTATTATTTATCATTTACTGTATAACGATTATTGCATTAGCTGGCATTATGGGAAGAGCTACTGAAAGTTTAGCGATTGCAGCAGGCCCTAGAATTGGGGGGCTTTTAAATGCGACATTCGGAAATGCGGTAGAGTTAATTATCGCGATTTTTGCATTACAAAATGGATTATCGGAAGTAGTTTTAGCATCTTTAACAGGTTCAGTAATAGGAAACTTACTTCTTGTTGGTGGACTATCCTTTTTTATTGGTGGATTAAAATATAAACGTCAAAGCTTCAATGTTTACGATGCGAGACATAATTCAGGATTGTTGATCTTTGCGGTGGTACTAGCCTTTGTCATTCCTGAAATTTTTTCAGTTAAAATGACTGCAAATGATAAGATGACACTTAGTGTAGGCGTTTCGATTGTTTTAATGGTTTTATACTTAGCAGCACTTTACTTCAAGTTAGTTACACATCGTGGGGTTTACGTAGCGAAAAATCAAGAGATCATAGAAGAACATGAAGAAGCCGAGTGGGGAACATGGAAAGCCATGATTATTTTAGCAATAGCTACTGTAGCGGTTGGTTATGTTTCAGAAAAGCTAGTTCACACGTTTACGACAGTGGGAGATAAGTTCGGATGGACTGAATTATTTATCGGTATAATCGTTGTTGCAATCGTTGGTAACGCTGCTGAACATGCCTCTGCAATTGTGATGGCGTATAAAAATAAAGTAGGGGTTACGGTAGAAATTGCTGTTGGTTCATCATTACAAATTGCTATGTTCGTAGCGCCAGTTTTAGTGATTTGTTCATTGTTTATAGGGGAAAGAATGCCATTAATATTTTCCATGCCGGAATTAATTTCAATGATCACTTCCGTATTTTTAACAATTGCCATTATGAATGACGGGGATACAAACTGGTTTGAAGGATTAACTTTATTAGCTGCTTATTTGATTATGGGGATCGGGTTCTACTTATTATGAAAACAAAAATTGAAGGTGGTAATACTTGAAAATAATAGTAAGAATTCTATTTTATTTAATTGGATTACTATTTTTAACTTTAGGAATCAGTTTAGCGATTAAAGCTGGCCTAGGAGCTAGTGCATGGGATGCATTAGCTGTTGGAGAGTCGAAAACCTTTGGATTATCTGTTGGAAATTGGATTATCATTAACTCATCAGTACTGTTGTTTGTAAATGGTTTTTTACAAAAGAAAAGACCGGATTGGCTTGCTTCGATTACGTTTATTTTAATTGGACGATTTCTTGATTTTTGGCTAACTATAGAGTCGGAGCATTTATTTGATTCAAATATGGTCACTAGGTATATCCAATTAGTACTAGCCATTTTAAGTATGACTATTGGGATTGCGATTTATTTGCAAGCAAAGTTTCCATTAAGTCCAATAGATGATTTAATGATCTCGCTAAATAAACGGTTCGGGGTAAGTTTAGGAGTGGCAAAAACGATTGGTGAAGTATTTGCTTTAGTGTTGGCATTTCTACTAAAAGGTCCAATTGGAATCGGAACCGTCTTAATTACATTCAGTATTGGACCTATTTTGCAGAGGCTAAGAGGTCCAATTGAGAAACTATATATTAAGCTGAGTTCATAGC
Organism: Gottfriedia acidiceleris; assembly: GCF_004138285.1. Classification (GTDB taxonomy): domain Bacteria; phylum Bacillota; class Bacilli; order Bacillales; family Bacillaceae_G; genus Gottfriedia; species Gottfriedia acidiceleris_A. The sequence continues at coordinate 266,900 of NZ_SCFN01000008.1, forward strand.
AAAATTTTTCATTTTAAGGAATACATATATTTACATAAAATGTTCATGCTAAGAGTAATAATTTCCTTATTTGTGAAAGGGGCATGAATATGTCTAAATGGTTTAAGCCATTCGTTCTTTTAAATATAGCTATTTTAATTATTTCTTTAAATAATGGACAAACAACTTTTGCAGCTAATTCAGATATTAAAGTCCCACGTTCGGCTGCAAATGTGACAAAAGAGAATACTTACCCTAATCCAACTCAAGACCTGCCAGAACTTCAACCAGGGGGATTAGCTAAGCAGTTATTAAATTCATCAAACGTAAAAATTGAGAATCCAAATCTAATTCGTATGTTTAATGAATCCTCTGTCAGCAAAGCACCATTTGCAGTAGGCTATAATGCGAAAATTTTCTTAGGAGTTTGGCCTTTAAATTACGAATCAAATGAGACAACAATCAATTGGCAATATAAAAAAATTAATACAAACTTTCTAGATAATAGAGGAGAAAAAGCGTACAAACGAATAAAATACTACCAAAATTCGCAACAGATTGTTAAAGGTGGTTTAACTGCTAAAGTAAGAAATTCGGATGACGTGATTAATTTAATGATGCATGATGCATCAGAAAAAACAACTCTACCACTAGCATTCCAAACAGTTGTTGGAGCTGGAACTAAAAATGAAAGAGTGTATAATGTACCACCAAAGCAACTCGGCTATTTATATGCTTATGCTCCTGCAGTAAATGAAAAAGGAAAAGTCACATTTGGAGAAGTGTACCTAATCTTAAAAGGTAATAAAAGAACTCTACAAGTTAAAAATGTAGTATCACAAGGTGTAGGTGCATGGATTCCTGTTCAGGATTATGTTTCGTTTGGTTATTTTACTTCGCCACACCCTAGATAATAGAGAAATCCACAAGGTAGATTATTTTCCTTGTGGTTTTTTGTGTTTGAACCGTTTTAAAAAACACTTAGCGTTCGTTTTATGTACACAAAAAAACATGCCATAAATATGACATGTTTTTTCATGGATTTAATTTCCCTTTAAAATCTTAGTACTTCTATTCGAAAAATCAGTTTCAGGATAATAGCTGTTTTTTACAAGAATATTAGGTCCTAAGCATTTAACTGTTGGACAATGACAGCTTAGTTCATTTGCAGTTTTTGATAATGTCCATGTATCATATGCTTCTTGTAATGTATGGGTTTGAATATTTCCAAGATGAGGTACATCACCAAAGTCAGTAACGATGATGCTACCATCAAATACATTTACATTTAAGCGAGAACGACCATCAGGGTCATTTCGTAATGTTACATTTTTACTATTATATAATCTCTGAATGATGTCTAAATCGTTTTGATCATCGCTACATGGATAAAATGGTAGAGTACCAAATAGCATCCAAATATTTTCATCACGCACATCAAGTAAAGTTGAAATTGCTTCGCGAAGCTCTGATTTTGTTAGGACTTCTAGTGTACTAGCGAAATCACTGGCATACATTGGGTGTACTTCGTGCCTCTGACATTTCATTTCTTCTACGATTTGACGGTGGATTTTCTCTAAGTATGGAAGTGTACGTTTGTTTAACATTGTTTCAGCGGATACCATAACGCCAGCATCAGCAAGGCGTCGACTGTTTTCAATCATGTTTTCGAATAATTTCGCACGCTGCGCATATGTCGGCTTACGATCCATCATCGCAAATCCTGCTTCTACAAATTCATCAACAGTTCCCCAGTTATGAGAGATATGTAGCACGTCTAAATAAGGAATTATTTTTTCGTATCTTTCAAAATCTAATGTTAGATTTGAATTAATTTGAGTACGAACGCCACGTTCATGTGCATATTTCAATAAAGGCACAACATAACCGTTCAACATTTTATTTGAAAGCATCGGTTCTCCACCAGTGATACTAATACAACGAAGCTTTTCAATCTCTTCTAAGCGATTTAAAACTAGCTCAATAGGTAGTGGATTTGGATCCTTTGGTTGTAAAGTATATCCGACAGCACAATGCTCACAGCGCATATTACAAATCGTGGTAGTCGTAAACTCTACATTTGTAAGTATGTTTTTACCATACTCTTCAACATCTAAATATGCTTCCCAAGGATCATATGTAGGTGTTATTTGTTGTAATAATTTTTTCATGTGATAACTCCTTTAGGTACAAAACTGCACCCATAAGTATTAGATTAATTTAATTTTCCTCAACTATTATAAGAAAGAAAGTTAAACCTTGTATAGGAATAACTTCCTAAAATTTAAAAAAATGTCGAAAGTTTACGATATATAGGAGAAGAAGGGTATAATAACTTTATATTTGTATTAGAAAGGACGAGCATTTCATGTCAAACACAGTTGAACAATTATCCTATATTAAAGAACGTTTTAATTCAGTAATGGAAACAATCGAATCATTAGAAGCTGAAGAAGTAAGCTTAGAGGAACTAGATCAATTATTATCAGTTTTAGATGACTTAGAAAGTAAATGTCGTGAAGTTAATCGCCCAGATTGAGTCCATTATAATGGGCTTTTTTTATTGGAAAACGAGCAGAATGTGTACATTGTTTAATGGTTAACAATTGAAGTAGCTAAATATTTGCCCAAATCAGAAACTAAATCTGAAGGGCTTTTTTTATTCCGTTTATTAAAAATTGTATTATAATGAAGAGGGGAACATTCAGTATTTTTATAAAGGGTTTTAAGGGGGAGCATGAATGCAACACATACAGGAAAGTATTTATCAATTAATTGTAGAAACATCAACAAATCTACCAAAAGACGTACGTAAAGCAATCAGACAAGCTAAAGCAAGTGAAACTGCAGGTACAAGAAGTGCCATCGCATTGGAAACGATTACAAACAATATAATGATGGCTGAAGGCGATGTTTCACCAATTTGCCAAGATACTGGTATGCCAACTTTTAAAGTGAAAACGCCAGTTGGGGTAAACCAACTTGTGATAAAAGAAGCAATTTATGCTGCAATTGAACGAGCTACAAAAGATGGTAAGCTTCGTTCTAACTCTGTAGATTCTTTATTTGGTAAAAACAGCGGAAATAACTTAGGACCAGGTACTCCTGTTGTTAAATTTGAGCAACACGAGAGTGACTATATCGATATTCGCCTAATCTTAAAAGGTGGCGGATGTGAAAATAAAAACATCCAATACAGCTTACCATGCGAACTTGAAGGACTTGGAAAAGCAGGTCGTGATTTAGATGGTATCCGTAAATGTATTTTACACAGCGTATACCAAGCACAAGGACAAGGCTGTAGCGCAGGTTTCATCGGAGTTGGTATTGGTGGCGACCGTACTAGCGGTTATGAGCTTGCGAAGGATCAATTATTCCGTTTATCTGATGATGAAAATTCAATTCCAGAGCTTAAAGCAATGGAAGATTACATTATGGAAAACGCTAATAAGCTTGGCGTAGGAACAATGGGCTTTGGTGGAGAAACAACTCTACTTGGCTGTAAAATCGGTGTGATGAACCGTTTACCTGCGAGCTTCTTCGTATCAGTAGCGTATAACTGTTGGGCATTCCGCCGTTTAGGAATGAAAATCAATCCTGAAACTGGTGATATTTCAGAATGGCTATATCGCGAAGGCGAAGAAATTAACTTTACAAATGAAACTGATGAAACAACTGAAGCACCTCGCGAAGTGAAATTAGTAGCTCCAATTACAGAAGAACAAATTCGTGATTTAAAAGTTGGAGATGTAGTTTCAATTAGTGGCATGATGTACACAGGACGCGACGCAATCCACCATCACTTAAAAGACCACGATTGTCCAGTAGATTTAAATGGACAAATTATTTACCACTGTGGACCTGTAGTATTAAAAGATGAAGAAGGCAAATATCATATTAAAGCAGCTGGTCCAACTACAAGTATTCGTGAGGAGCCATACCAAGGTGATATCATGAAAAAATTCGGCATTCGCGCTGTAATCGGTAAAGGCGGAATGGGTGCAAAAACATTAAAAGCTCTAGAAGAGCACGGCGGCGTTTATTTAAATGCAATCGGTGGAGCAGCACAATACTACTCACAATGTATTAAAGAAGTAAAAGACGTAAACTACCTAGAGTTTGGTATTCCTGAAGCTATGTGGCACTTACAAGTTGAAGACTTCAAAGCAGTCGTAACAATGGATTCTCATGGTAATTCATTGCATAAAGATGTAGATAAGAGTTCACTTGAGAAATTAGCTACTATGGCTGAGAAGGTATTTTAATCATTGAGTTTAAGGGCAATGTCATTTTTGTGGCATTGCTTTTTTTTGTTTTGTTTAGAGTACATGTATAGGAATGAGACTTGTAAATAAAGGAATGAGAACTGCAATAAAAATGTGGTTAGTGCAAATAAGAACAGAGCTGCAAATAAAATCACGAAAACTGTAAATATAAAAATAGCATATCTGCAATTAAAAATACGAAAACTGCAATTAAAAAAAGCATATCTGCAATTAAATAAATGAAAACAGCAAATAACCCCCTCCAAGCATGTAAATAAGTAGTTAAATCATGAAGAAAAAGTCTAACTTTAGGGTAAATTAATGGTCCTAAGTTCAAAAAAGTTCAGATCAAATCGAAAAACACATCTAGTTCGACTAGCATCTCCTTTTCATCAAAAATCCTTGTTAGAAAAATTTAGTTTTATATCAAAAATACACCAATTTTTTTCATATTTCTAATTTATTTACAGATACTATTTTTAAGTGAGGTGAATGAATTGAAAAAAATTATTGTATATATTCTTACTTTCTTCTTAGTATTTCCTAGTACAACATTTGCTTATAGTAATACGCCACACGGCTGGGGGATTGTTCGTGCGAAGAATGAGATTCCACCTGATGCTGGTGAGCAACTTGATAAATTGTTATCAAATACGGGGTCAGTTTATTTAGGGGATACTACTAAAAAAGATGTTTATTTAACTTTTGACAATGGGTATGAAAATGGTTTTACACCAAAGTTTTTGGATGTTTTAAAGAAACATGGTGTTCATGGGACTTTTTTTATAACCGGGCATTACATTAAGGAAAATCCTGAATTAGTTAAACGAATGGTTAATGAGGGGCATATAGTCGGAAACCATTCATGGAGTCATCCTGATATGACAACGATTGGTGATCAAAAGATTATTGAGGAATTAGAACAAGTTAAAATGGCATACCAAGAATTGACTGGCCGATCAGATATGAAATATTTCAGACCTGCAAGAGGTGTTTTTAGCGAACGTACTTTGCAACTAGTTAATAAACAAGGATATGAAAATATTTTCTGGTCATTGGCATATGTTGATTGGAAGGTTGATCAACAAAGAGGTTGGAAATATGCTTATGATAATGTGATGAATATGATTCATCCTGGGGCGGTTATTTTAATGCATACGGTATCAAAGGATAATGCAGAGGCGATGGATGCAATTATTACCGGATTACATAAAAGAGGATATCGATTTGGAAGTTTAGATGAATTAATGATGGAGAGAAGCGGATTTGATCCGAACTTTTATCTACCTAAAAAATAAAAAGCTAATGATTAAGTAGTTTTATTAACTGCTTTAATCATTAGCTTTTTTTACCTTTAAGGACTAGTTTTATTTAACGGTTTGCGATTGCTTCGTAGTTTAGTTTTGCATGTTGCTTAGGTGTTTTAATTACAAATGGGTTTTCGACTGTATTTTCTAAGAACTGTTTATCTTTATTAGCGAATTTTTTTATTCCGTTAAGAACTTGCTCTTCTTCAGTTACAACTTCTCCAAAAAGTAAATCTTGTGTAATTGGTCCTTGATTGTAATGCTCATAATAAAATCGCTTATAGTCAAACTGATAGAAAATAACTGGTTTTTCCATATATGAAAAATCAAATGAAACTGTCGAGTAATCAGTGATTAATAAATCTGATCTTTTTAATAGAGATTGGACGGTCTCTTCACCTTGACGGATCACTTTTATTCTTTTATGAAAATCTGGAACATCCTTCATATAAATTTGAGTCTGGTAGTGCGGATAGAAAATGATATTTAAATCATTTTTTTCTAAGATTTGATGTAACTCAGGATTACTAAGTAAAGAAAAATAACGGTTAAAGTATTCAGAGTTCATTAATTGTTGAGTACTTTTATTCCAGTTTCTCCATGTTGGCATGATTAAAATGGTTTTGCCATTCCCTGTATTTTCAAGCGCATCCCATCTAGCCAATCCAGTAACGGCTACTTCATTTTCAGCATAACCGAATTCGTTAACAATATGATCTTTTTCAAAATCAGATGATACGATAAACAATGAATAGCCCATTCGATTTTTATTCAGTACATGATTTACACGACTAACTCCAATAACGCCATGTTGAATAAGGATTTTTTGATTTTGCTGCCATTCAGGATGACATTTTAAAACTTGTAAGTACTCGTGGGTGTACATGTTGGCACGCTCTGAATAGGCATTAATTGTTTTATCACAAGTTAATAAGTAAAGTGTGTGCTTTAAACTTCCATATTGTACAATGTTTCCGAATTCCTTAATATATTCGTAATCCTTTGCCTTTTTATCAATCAAATAATAACAGTTATCTCTAATTTTATTTTTTTGAATGTACTTGAATAAATGGTATGAATTATCTTGTGCCGTATCTTTTCGTTCTCCAATTAACCAAATATGCTTATTTCGATAGTATCTTTGGGTTAAACGATATAGGTAAAAAATAAGGAATGACTTCCATTCTCTTCTTAGTACAAGTAAGCCAAATTCATAAACGATATCACGGAATGATTTTTGGATCTTTGTTTTTAATTTTCCAAGTAAGCCTGTTTTTTTGATTCGAATGTGTAAATTTTTCTTTGGAAAATAAGGTACGATACTATGTGTTTTAGTTGTTGCTGGTTTTGAATTTGCCTTTGTTGAAAAATAGAAAATATGAAGTGGTTTTTTTAACGAAATATCTCCTACTTTTACTGAAATAAACACTTCATAATCGCCATCAGGTAATATTTTACTTAGCTCAATTGTAGTTGTCTTATAGCCACCATCGCTATAATTGATACTATTTTTTGAGAAAAGATAGGACAAATCAGATCGCTCAAGAGTTTCGAGTGTAACTGTAATTAGTTGACCATTTGATTTATTTTTAAACTGTAATTCCTTGATAGAATCTAAATTATTAATTTCCTCGATAAATGCGAAGCCACCAACTTGTAGATGGTCTCCTCGTAACGAAAGGATTTCAATTTTTTGATGCAAATTAAATTCCTTAATTTCTAGGTATTCTTTATATTTCGGAAAATGCTTTGCAAAATAATGATAATATTTTCCCTCTATCCTCACTGCTCCTTTTTGTAAGGTACGATCTGATAATAGAGTCATCAATAAATGAAATTCTTCTGGATTTTGATTAAGGAAAATAGTATAAAATACTTTGCTAATTTTAGAAGTATTATTTTTCATAAGATTTTCAGACAAGTTTTTAGCAAAATCCGATGAAATCCTTAAAAGTTCATTGTACTGTTCAGAAGGGAAATAATATGCCTTTGTCAGTAAAGATGTTAAATAATAATCCCATAATTTTTTCTCAACATGCGAGTAATGAGAAGTGATATCTTTCAGATTATAATAGTTTATTAATTCTGTTTGAGTAACGAGAAGATTATCAAAAAATTCTAACGTACTAGTTTGTTTAATGACATCACTGTTTGTTAAATCTCTCACTTTTATTACGATATCTGAAGTTACGTAAACTTTATTTGAACAAATAAAAGATTGTTGAGTAAATAATAAATCTTGTTGTTCTGTTAAAAGCTCATTGAATTGCAAATGATTGTCGTTTAATAAACTTCTTTTAATAATCATATTTTTAATAGAAGGATTTAACAGAAGTTCTGGATGTTTATGAAACTCACGTAATGTTGGTAAATCTTTTTTTATGATTGATTTTAATTCATGGTGCTCCCATTTTCTTGTACCATTGAATAATTGTATATTTCCTAAAGCAATATCAGTGTGATCCTTTATTGCACTGTTATATAAATTTTCATAGGCTGAAGGATTTACAATATCATCCGCATCGATAAATGCCACAAACTCTCCAGTAGCTTCATGTAAACCTATGTTACGTGCTTTGTTTTTTGCCATTAGCTCTAATGATATGGAGCGAAAATTTTTATGTGAATTCGAATATTTCTCAATTATTTCTTTACTATTATCAGATGAACCGTTGTCAATAATAATCATTTCAATATCAGTTAATGATTGACCTTGTAAACTGTTTAGGCAATCTTTTAAAACATCTTCATGATTATGTGCAACAACGACTACACTAACTTTGGCTTTTTCCATAATAGTCTTACCTCACTAGTCTCTACTTTCAATTAAATAGTTTATCATAAATTATAACCTAATGCGTCTTCGAAAGAACATAATTTACGAATGGTAAGTAGGTATCGTACTTGTATTATCTCCCATTATTAATAGAGATATTTTAGGAAGAAGAGAGTAGATGTGAATAATAGTTTTGAGAGAGTAGCTGCAAAAGTATGGAAAAAAGATTCAAATTATTTTTATGCAACACTTGACTTTGAAAATGATAATCGTTATCATTTAAGTATAGCAAATATCAACACCGCTGTTGTGATATTTGATCAGTTTTGAAACCTGATTGGACTTGAAAGTTTCCCCATTCCCTTAAAATTTAATGTGTCAAAGAAAGCTTGACTAGTCCCCAAGCTTTTTTTGTATTTTCAGTCTGAAAAAGCAACTAACTAGAGATCATTCTCTAGTTTTTTTTTGCGTTTTACACAAATTTTCTTAAGCGGTACTTGTTATGCTATAATACACTTCAGAGTAATTAAGGAGGAACGGGAGAATGTGGAAGGAAGAGGTTGCTTTAGAAACACAATATCAATGGGAAGAAGTGTTAAAGAGATTAGAGCATGAGCCAACATTTACAGTGCATTCTGCAGAAAAGCGGTTAAGCATTCCACTTTATATTGATGGGGATCAAGCAGTTGTAAAGGTTAAGAAAATAAATGATGCTCCGGTTCAGTTTGAAGTCATTAGTGAACATGAAAATAAAGAGAAAATTCTCGAAGAAGTTGCTACTATTTTGCAATGGCAAACAGAATTTGAAGAGTTACATCATCATTTAAGACAAACTACAATTTCTCCTCTAATTGACCTTTTTGGACATACACCAATTACCGTTTCAAATGATCCTTTTGCCTGTTTAATTACATGTATTATTCATCAACAAATACAGCGTACATTTGCTATCCAAGTAACAAAACGATTTGTTCGAATGTATGGTGAAAGAATTGGTAATTCGTGGTTTTTTCCATCTCCTGAAATAATTGCTAATTTAACAATAGATGAATTAAGAGATTTGCAGCTTAGTACTAGAAAAGCTGAATATATGATAGGAATTGCTAAAGCTTGGAGTGAAGGAGTTTTAAGTCATCAAGATTATCGGATATTATCTTCGGATGAAATTTCAAAGGAGTTAATCAAGCTTAAGGGAGTCGGTCCTTGGACAGTTGAAAACTTCTTGTTATTTGGTCTAGGTCGAAAAGATATTTTCCCAGTTGGTGATGTTGGAATTCAAATCGCACTTCAAAAGCTTTTAAATTTAGATGAAAAGCCTTCAAAAGAAATAATGGATTATGTAAAAGAGCAGGTTTCTCCATTTGGAAGCTACGCTGCCCTTTATCTTTGGAAGAGCATAGAATAATGGAGTTGTATATATGAGCAATCAGTTAGAAAATAAATTAGAAGTAGGCCAATCCTTTCCTATTACAATTAAACGTATTGGGATTAATGGTGAGGGTGTCGGTTACTTCAAACGACAAGTAGTCTTTATTAAAGGAGCATTACCTGGTGAGGAAGTAGTTGCAGAGGTAACGAATGTTCGCAACGGTTTTGCAGAAGGTAAAATTCAACGTATTCGAAAAGCATCACCAGATCGTGTAGAGCCGACTTGTAAAATCTACGAAAAATGTGGTGGCTGTCAAATTCAGCATGCATCTTATGAAGGACAACTTCGATATAAACGCGACATTGTCATCCAAGCAATGGAAAAATATGCGAAAGATTTACTAGAAAAAACACCAATTAAAGAAACGATCGGTATGGAAAATCCTTGGAATTATCGCAACAAAAGTCAGCTTCAAGCTGGGCTAGAAAAAAATAAAATTATCGCTGGACTATATACACAAAACTCTCATAATGTAGTCGATATTGGCCATTGCCCAATCCAACATGAGGATTTAAATAAAATTACAGGTAAAGTGAAGAAAATTTTAACTCGTTTAAATATCCCTGTTTATAATGAACGAAAAAATAAAGGGGTAATCCGAACAATCGTAGCGCGAGTTGGTTTACGTACAGGTCAAATCCAATTAGTACTTGTAACAGGAACGAAAGATTTTCCACAGAAAAATGAACTAATCAGTGAAATTAAAAAGCGAATTCCTGAAGTGACAAGCTTAATGCAAAACATTAATAATCAAATGACTTCAGTGATCTTTGGTCGTGAAACTGTCTATTTAGCAGGAGAAGAAGTAATTGAAGAAAAGCTTGGAGACTTATCATTCGAACTTTCGGCAAGAGCATTTTTCCAATTAAATCCTGAACAAACAGTTAAGCTATATGATGAAGTCAAAAAAGCAGCGGCACTTACTGGAACAGAAAAAGTCGTAGATGCTTATTGTGGAGTAGGGACAATCGGACTATGGCTAGCAAAAGACGCAAAAGAAGTTCGAGGCATGGACGTAACGAAAGAAGCAATCATAGATGCTAAAACAAATGCCCTAAGCCATGACTTTACAAATACTCATTACGAAGCAGGTAAAGCTGAACAAGTATTACCGAAATGGTTACAAGAAGGCTGGAAACCAGATGTTATTATAACTGATCCACCGAGAACCGGCTGTGATGAAGAGTTTTTAAATACTGTATTAAAGATTAAACCGAAGAAATTAGTATATGTTTCTTGTAATCCCTCTACTTTAGCTAGGGATTTAAAGGTTTTGAGTAAGAGTTATGATGTGAAGTATTTACAGCCTGTTGATATGTTTCCGCATACTGCACATGTTGAGTGTGTGGCGCAACTCATTTTAAAGGTGTAACACCAAAATAAACATCTGCTAAACAAAATAAACCTTTGCCAAAATCAGAATAAACATCTGAGAAAAGGCATGAACAGGGAAAAGGAATAAGGGACGATCATAGTCACCTCAAGCCTTTTCCCTCTTTTTGTATCAAGACTTTATTCGAAAAATAATAAAGAATTGCGAAAAAAGTTAGAATGAAAAAATCGAAAAATGGGGTTTTGTATCAAAGGTTTATTAACAATGGGAAAAAATGGGAGCATAGGAATGCGGGTTTGCGGGGGAGAAAAAGCAAAAGTTTATTATTGCTGAACAAAAGGAAGGCAACTAACCCATTTTCTGGGCGTTGCCTTTTTTTGTTTCTTGTAACGGATTAACAAGGCTATATTCAATATGGACGGTTCCATCATTTTAACAAGTAATCTTCTCAACCAGTGAATGGAGGATAGCAGGTGTTAATTCATTTAAGTCTAGTACATCTTTTAGCTTTTTGCCGATATTAATTGCGTAATTCTCGTTTTCGCATTCCTTCTATTTTTCATCTAGTTGAGCTTTTTCGATTTGAAGTTCATTAATTTTATTGTCTGTTAATTCTCGATATTCCATGTGGTCATCTTTTGTTAGGACACTTTCAGTATAGGGATATACATACTCTAGCTTTTTATTTCGTAAAGTTTCAATGGTTTTGTTATGGCTTTGAGGTCCTTGCTAATAAGATTATCTATCGATTTGATTCTATAAAATCGTAAGAATTGATAGAATGATTTGAATTTTCAGTCTTTCCCCCAAGGTAAAAATGTTCATAATTTGATAATTTATTACAAAATTTCACCCATCCACCTTGAAAATATGCTATTTTTCACAGGTTTTCGTGCTTTATTGACACGTGTTTAAAATATTTTTAGATGAATGGGTCAATGGAATAACATGGAAATCCCCCAATTGACCCTGTTCTAAGGAGTAGGTACAATGTGAATTGTAATAATTTTGAATTATAATAATTTTCAGATAAAAGTGGAGGGGATGTGATTTAGAAGAAATAATATTTTCGGGCAAGATGGCTCTAATGCCAAATTGAAAAATGTAGGAGGAATTTTGTTGAAGTCAAAATTGTTAAAGCGCACTTTCTCAGTTCTATCGCTTTTTACGCTTATGCTTCAATAATTTCGTTACGATTTTTACAAATTCTTAGCAAGAAAGAGGGAGCCTATGAAAGAGAGAAAATATCGTTTGTACAGCAAAACATCGAAAACTTCAACTGCAATTGCTTTATCATTGGGTTTACTTTTCCCATCCGCCCAGTTTGGGATCGGACATGTTTCGGTTGCAGCTGGTAAATCAGCAGAACAAATCTTAGCATCGCTCACCCCAGAACAACAAGCGGCCTTAAACCAACTTGAGATGACAGAAAACTATGGCTTGCAGGGATTTTCAGATGAAGATCTGAAATCAGACAAAGACATTTCTGTAATCGTACAATTTAAGTCCAAGCCAGGAAAAGTAGCTGTATTAGAGGCCGCTCTGAAAGGCAAAAAAGTAACCAAACAAGAAGCCAATGAACAGGTAGATCAAGAACATTCCACATTCCAAAGTGATCTGAAAAAAATCTTACCTGCTGCCACTTCTTCTTCAGAAGACAAAAGTGCAGAACCTTCTTATAAAATCACCCGTTCCTACAAAACTTCTTATAACGGTGTGGCTCTTACCCTTGCTGCGAACCAAGTAGAGAAGTTGATGAAATCGGAAGTGGTCCAATCCGTACACAAAAATATCACCTTTACGGTAGAGCCCCCTTCCATCGCACAGGAAGAATCGAATAACGCTTCGACGCAAGCGGCTAGTGTTCCCTTTGTAGGAGTTGACAAGCTTCATGCGGAAGGAATCACAGGGAAAGGCGTAAAAGTAGGGGTTATCGATTCAGGGGTCGACTACAATCATCCTGATCTAAAAGATGCCTTCAAAGGTGGCTATGACTTTGTCGATAATGACAACGATCCGATGGAAACCACCTACGCAGATTGGAAAAAGTCAGATGATCCGGAATTCAATAACGGAATACCCTACTACACGGAGCATGGGACTCACGTATCTGGAATCATCGTCGGTCAAGCTAAAAACGATAGTGAAGTCTCTGTCAAAGGAGTCGCTCCAGATGCTGACCTTTATGTGTACCGTGTCCTTGGACCATATGGTAGCGGTACTTCGGAAGCCGTAATGGCGGGGATCGATCGAGCCGTTGCCGATGACATGGATGTAATTAACATGTCCTTGGGAGCAGGAATTAACGATCCATACTCTCCAACGAGTACAGCCGTGAACTATGCGGTATTAAGTGATGTCACTGCCGTGGTGGCTGCGGGTAACTCAGGACTTAACTCTTACACTCTCGGCTCTCCTGGAACTGCTGCACTCGCTCTCACCGTTGGAGCCAGCGATGTATCCATTTCTAATTCGTCCATGAAAGGGGCGATCGGAACACTCAGTGGGCTGGAACTGCGGAACATGGCGATATCCTTCACTGATAACCTATCTACTCTAGAAGGAAAAAGTTTAGATCTTGTAGACGTAGGTCTTGGTGGTGACGCGAATTACACGGGCAAAGATGTGAATGGCAAAATCGCTTTCGTTGCTCGGGGAACATATGCATTTACAGATAAAGTGAAGTTTGCGAAACAACATGGCGCGGCGGCTGTCTTAATGTATAACAACGCACCTGGCCATATTCCTACTTACTTGGGAGAAGATCAAAACTTTATTCCTACTTTCTCTCTTACTCAAGAGGATGGACTCAAGGTGAAGCAGCAGCTAACTGCAGGAAATAAATCCTTCACATTTAGTAATTTATCTGTAACCAAAACACAAGGGGACACCCTAGCTGACTTCAGTTCTCGTGGACCAGCCAAAATTACCTATGACATCAAGCCAGAAGTCACCGCTCCTGGAGTTAGTGTGTTGTCTTCTGTACCCGCTTACATAGGGAACCATGACGCACCAACCGATTACAAATATGCGTATGCTCGTCTCTCAGGTACTTCCATGGCGACGCCAAATGCGGCTGGTGTAGCAGCACTATTATTACAAGTCAATCCAACGTTACAGCCGGAAGATGTAAAAACAATCATGATGAACACGGCTGATCCACTGAATGGTTCCTACAGTGTATTTGAAGTGGGAGCAGGACGCGTGGATCCTTATCAAGCCGTTCATACTGGGATGAAGATTCAAGTACAGGATACAACCCTAGTTCCTAACGGTGATGTAATCACTACTATCAAAGAAAAAACAGGTGGCATTGCGTTTGGCACTCATTTTGCAGGTGAAGATCTTAGCGTTACCAAAAAGTTGAAATTTCAGAACCTAACTGATAAAGTAAAGAATTTCAATTTGAACGTTCAGTTCCAAGCGGTGAAAGGTAGCCTAGATGCCGTAGCCAACCAGGTACAAGTGAAATTCCACCCAACCATAACAGTGGATCCAGCTTCTACCGAAAGTTTACATGTTACCATCGAAGTACCTAAAGCTGCTGCTGAAGGAATTTACGAAGGTTACCTCTTAGTGACCAACCAAGAGGATCAAACCGAGCAATATCGGATTCCATTTAGTGTTCGTACAGCGGAAGACAACTTCAAAACACTGGATATCGGAGATAGTAATATCATTTCCCCAGCCTACTATCGCTATGATCACTATGGCAAATTTAATAATAAACATTCCTCGGTAAATGCGCTAATGAACTTGAAAACACCGATGAAAACCATGGACATGATCTTAGTAGATCGGAAATCGGGGCAAGGGCTTGGTTTCGTTGGACGACTCAATCTGGTTGGAAAAGAGATCGATACAAACTATTCACTAGTTATGTTTAATGGAAACTACTATCCGTTTACAGCCGATGGAATCTCCACAGAAACAGCACAAGCAAAACCGGGGCAATACCAACTGAAAACGATTACGACTACTGAGGCTGACAAAGTTCTTACCAAATCCTTCGATCTAATAGTAGATATTGATCAACCTACTTTTACAAGCTCATTGGATCAAGAGTCTCCGATTCTTGAATACAAACCAGGTCAAACTACTTATCCAATAGAAGTGCAAATCTATGACAAAGAAATTGAAGCGGCAAAACAAGCAGGGATGGCAGTCGACCAATCCAAAAACTTGCTCATGTGGTCCCGGAACAGTCCAATATCCAGCACTGTCCGTATGGACACAGCGGGAAAATGGAAACAAGAAATCCTGATGGATGAAAAAACTCCGGTCCTAAGCGTTAAGATGGATGGATTGGATGCAGGTGGGAACATAGGTGGAAGCAAAGCCTACTACTTTGTTAAAGAAGGTACTCCATTTGCTTATGGAACAAGTAAACAAAAATCGATCGCATTAGGGGAAACGATTACCACTACCCTCACACTGGACAATGTACAAAAATTAAAGTCAGCCACTTGGAATTTGTTAGACTATAGTGGTTATGTTCCTAAATTTGGCACTCAACTAGAAGTGGTTGAAGCAAAAGCTAATACAGCATTAAGTGAGTTTGGTAAAGGAACAGTAACCGTTACCTATACGAATGGAAAACCATCAATCAAACTAGATGTAGCGTCTACGAAAGAAGTTTCTGGCAAAATTCCTGCTGTAGACGTAACTATTAAGGTGAAAGATACTGCTTACACTACAGTAGCAGGATTTAATGCAAATGTTTCTTATGTGAATGAAGCGGGCACATCAACCAATCTCTTCTTTTCACCATTTTCTTGGAACGTCACCCCTACGTTCTCTGAAGCATTTGGCTATCTTACAGCAGAAGGTTTTAGAAAGTATGCATCTGGTCAAGTTATAATGTGGAATAAAAAAGATTGGGTTCAAGCTGGGGCAAAAGTAATCTTAACCGATGCTATGGGTAAAGTATACGATGCAACTATAAAAAGCACATTTAACCCAGAGTTCCTTGCGACTAAGCTTCCGTTAACCGATCAACTATTTACCAAAGAAGTACACCTACCCGGGCACTTTATTACGATACAAAAAAATCAAAAAGTTGGCTTCTTCCGCAACGGTGTATGGTATGGGCAATATATGTACATTGACAACAAAGAAGCAGTAGCAGGTGATGTAAACCAAGACCAAGTAATCGACATTTACGATGCACTGGCGATTCAAAAAGCTTGGGGCACAAATAATCGCGAAGCAGATATTAACTTTGATGGTATTGTTAATGCAACAGACATCGGATTTGTCAAAACCAACTACTTAAAAGTAAATCCAGATGTAGAAAATACGCCAAAACCTGCAGATAATGTGAAGAGTAAAAGATTAGATGATATTTTAAGAGAACTTGGAGTAACACCTTAATTCAATTTGCTTAAGGAGTCCTGATCAGATCAGGACTCTTTTTTTTATATCATTTTAGCTCTTATTTGGACTGATAGCATGGACCACAATAAATTCTGCCATAGGCTTCAAACGTTTCATTAGACTCTACAATTAAGTGGATTTAATACGCTTTATGTTTTTTGTGATATCACTATACTACACAAAGAAGATGATTTCTGTATTCTGTTATGATCCCCTTATAGTAGACAGTCAAAAGAAAGTTAAGGTGCTGTTTATTATCGAGGGGATTTATTTATGGAGAAAAATAAGAACTTTTTCGATTGATTTCAAAATGAAAGCTATTGAAATGTATTTACATAGAGGATCAAGTCGTCATGAACCAAAGAAGATTGTAAATATGGGTGTAACTTGGGTTTTTATATCGTCCAAAGACGCCCTTTGTCTCTTGTAAAAATCCCCTATAGAGCAGAAAATTAAAAAAGTCTACTCTATAGGGTACTTTCATTCTCAAAATAAATCCGTTCTATGATGCCGATTTCACTATTTTTTAACGGTCCTTTAAAAAATCTCTGTATAGTACTTAATAAATACCACACAGGGATATCATTTAAATTCTTAATTTTTTACATCATTTGAAATACACGAGAAAAAAGAATGTTGTTCTCTAGATGAATATGCTCGAATAAGTCTGATTCAAGTGCTTCAAGGCGTTGATAAACTAAACGGTAAGTTCCGCATGCACCTGCTGGTGGAGTAAAATCATTTGTAATTTTACGGATTTCTTTAATAATGTCACCTGCATGTTGATGCTCTTGCTCTAATTCAGATACGATTTTTGCTAATTTATCTTTATTTTCATTTGTAGGTTGATTTTCAAAAGAGATAAGGGTTGGGAAATCTTCTGTTTCTTCTTTAATTATGTGTTGCTCAAGCTCTGTTTTTAAATTGTTAAAAAGCCTATGAATTTGAGCTAAGTGAGGTTGATCGGCACCGTGTACACGAAGCACTTTAGTTACATATGGGCTTAATTGAGGTAGCTCCTCATTTAAATAACGATGATGTTTATCAACTATATATTGTATTAATTCTTTAGATGAAGCCTTTTTCCAATCAATGAATGAATCACTTCTCTCTTTAGCTTCATTATAAAGTGAGTTTAATTGTGTTAAAACTTCATCTGGAGACAAGTTTCTTTCTTGGATTGCTTCTATTAATGGACGATTTCCTCCACAGCAAAAGTCAATTCGGTTTGCTTTAAAAAAATCACTCGCTTTCGGAAAAGTTGTGACGATATTTGCAATTATGGATGATTCCGTAAAAGTTTGTGTCATTGTAATTCCTCCTTGATATGATTTATAACTAACTAAATCATATCAAGAGTTAGATTGAATCATTGTGATTCATATCACAAATTCGAATGGAATTTATCAATAAACATGATAATTTCCTTTCATACTTCATGAAGAAAAAAAGATTGTTTCTTTATCAGGAGTTGGTAAAGAAACCGTGTATAAAGAAGTAGATTGGAGTGTAAGGCAACAGATCATCATCTTCAAATAGCATCAATTTTACTAACATCCTTATATAATAAAGAACCTTAATGAATGATTTCGTCTGCTAATTTAGATGGATTGATAACATAAAAACCTTTGCTATCAACTGAAAAGGCATCTTTTTTTCGTAACTGGTTCAAGGTTCTGCTTACCGTTTCCCTTGAAGTTCCAATCATATTGGCCAATTCTCTATTTGTAAGTTTGGTAGCTTACTAGTGATTCCTATAAAGACGAATGAAAAATAATTTTAAAAGGTAAGAAGGTGTGAGATGCTTCTTTCAAACTATTATAAAGTCGGCAATACCGAAGAACATAGTCGTCTCTGATTCTTGTAGTGTCTGATACATCCAATTCACGATGAAAGGAGCAAAGTAAGAGTTAGTTGACCATTAGGCATGTACTACTTAAAGTTAAGAACTACTTTTATTGCATATTAGAGGGCATTTAATTTATTTGATAACTTCTGAAAGTTGTGTTTTCTTATTAGCAAGTTTATCCCTTACAAAAATCTCCCTAACGAATATATTAAAATTAGATTAAAAAATAATTATTTTAATCTAAAAAATATTAATAGAAGGGAGTTTTTTATCTAGAATGAAATTACGAAATGACTTTCTCTACATTGGTGACGGCTCCGACAACACCGTGAAGACTTTCGATGGAAAAACGGGAAGGTTCCTTGGCAGTTTTGTTGCTTCAGACTGTAACTGTTTGTTCGGTCCTCGAGGACTGATTTTCGATCATAGTGATAATCTCCTAGTTACGAACCAAAACGTCGGACAACCTCAGAATGGTGGCGTGTTGAAGTTCAATGGACAGACTGGACAGTTTCTAGGTCAACTCGTCGATCCCAATGAGCCTAATGCACCGTTCGCACCGCGCGGTATCGTTCTTTCGAAACAAAATATTCTGTTTGTGGCAGACCTTATTGAATCGAACGGACTGAATGGGGAGGTGCGGACCTATGATGGTACCACTGGGGCGTTTATGGCGAATCTTGAACACCCACCTAGCGGACAGTTTTTTCCCCGAAGTGTAGTAATTGGTCCCGACGGCTTGTTATATGTGTCCGTTCGCAACGATCCTAATACTGCAGAAGGTCAGCTTGGTGGACGAGTAGTGCGCTATAATCCAAGAACCGGGAAATTCCTTGGAGTGTTCATTGAGAGCGATCCCATCAACGATCTTAACCGTCCGGAAGGTTTGGTCTTCGGTCCTGATGGCAACCTCTATATCACCAGTTTCAGAAGGGACGCGAATGACACGGACAAAATTCTTATCTTCGACGGACGTAAGGGCAGGTTTCTTGACAAAATTGATCTCGATGCCGTCGGACAGCCCCGCGCCTTTGCGCAGGCAATCTTGTTTGGTCCTGATGGAAAACTGTTTGTGCCAATTAATGGTGACGGTCCCGACACTGGTTCTGTTCGCAAATACAACGTCCATCATCATCATAAGACGTTCGATGTATTCGTGCCTCCAGCTTCATTGGGAGGACCGTTAGGGATACCGTGGTATCTGACGTTTGGCAATACGAATCCTGCTACATTGGCTTATGGATGCGATCAAGATGATGATGATGATTGCGAATCAGAAGACGATTAGAGCAACCATCTTTACCAAATCAGTTACAGCGCTATTGTGTTATAAAAAGGACAACTAGAAATATCTAGTTGTCCTTTTTAGATTTGATTCTATACTTGTATTCACCACCAACACCCCATGTGTTGTCACATGCACTCTACACATGTTGAGTGTGTGGCTGAGCTTGTTTTAAAAGGAGGCAACTAACCCTTTGGGCGTTGCCTTTTTATGTTTCCTGTAAAGGATTAACAAAGCTGTAATGGATGTAGACAAAGTCATTATTTTTACAAATAATCTTATCTAACCGATCAAATAAAGAAGGAACTGCGGTGATAATTCTTTTAAGTTAAGGAAAACTTCCATTTTTTACTCGATACCAATGGAGTATATACATTGGATGCTTATTTGCGTCACGGCGAATAAGATGTGTTACAACTTTCTTAAATGTTTACGTTGCGGCTTCGCTTTGACCTTCCTTAAAAAATACAGTGAATAAAAGTGTTAAAATGGTTAAAGAAACAAATGAATTCTAAATAAATTTATAAAGACATTTTTTTTAATTTTAATTTTTTTTTGATGCAAAGGTATTATAGTTCATATATTCTATTTTTTTGTAATTTTCATTTTTTTCATTTTTTATTACAATTTTCCCTTTGTTATATAGAATTAAAACTATTAATTTCTATTTTTTGCCCAAATTGGATAATAGCAACCAAACCTCTCTGTTAAGGCATTTATTATGTTTATTTAAAAAATGTAGATTAAAAGAAGGTTAAAAATCGGTTAAAAATTCTGTTTTGCATGGTAAATTACCCCAAATTTAAAAACGAATTGATGAAGTATACTTATTTGAGTATATATTCTCAATTGAGAATAGGAGATTCTTAATTTGGGAAACGTTTTTTCAAACAAAGGGAGAGAGAAAAAATGAAAAAAACAGTGAGAGCCATCATCTTATCAATCTTAAGTGTCATCTTATTATCGTTTTCATCGGTTGATGCTGCTACTACAACATCCCCTTCACTTTATAGCGACAAAGCAGTGACGATCATTGCAGATACAGGTGAATTGGTGTATTCAAAAAAAAGCACAGTACCTGACTTTCCAGCAAGCACAACAAAAATTTTAACTGCCCTTCTCATGCTTGAAAAATTAAAACCAACCGACAGAATTACGATGACTAGTAAAAGTGTGAAAGAAGAACGCAACAATGACGAAATCATCTTAAAAAAAGGTGAAAGTATGAAGCGTGATGTAGCACTAAAAATCTTAATAATTAATAGTAACAACAATCTCGCTTATGCGATTGCAGAAAAAATCAGTGGAAGTGTTCCAGAATTTGCAAAACTTATGAACAAACGGGCAAAAGAACTAGGTGCAAAAAACTCAAACTTCGTAAATGCAAGTGGTCTTCCGAACAATAAACATAAAACAACTGCCTACGATTTAGCAATGATCACCCGTGTAGCCCTTAAACAACCATTATTAGTAAAAGCTATGAGTACAACGAAAACAACTGTTAAAACATCTCGTCAAAAAGCAACATTGACGAAAACAAACGCTATTTTTAGTAATCCAAATTTCTTAGCAGCCAAAACAGGTTTTACGAATGCAGCAAAAAATACCTTAATTGAAGCAACTCGTAAAAACAACATCACGTTAATCCATGTTGTACTTCGTTCTTCCAAAAAAAACTATCCAAAAGATATCGAAAAATTAGATGCCTATGCTTATAGTAAGGTTCGAAAACTTACTTTTGTCGATCGTTCAAATTATAAACCTACTATCACGATTTTAGATAAACAAATCGAGACAAGAGCAATGTCTAACCTTACGTTGATAACTGCTTTACCAGAATCAGATTTTACTATAAAAGTAGTACCAAATAATTTTGATGAACAAACACTGATTGAAAAAGGCATCCTGCCAAAACAAGTCGTAGGTCACACCGAAGTTTACCAAAAAAATAAAAAAATAAAAGATACAACACTTGTTTCTGCATACAACTATACATTTGCACCAGTTGACACTTCAACCGCTTCTAATGATTATGATACAAGCCATTAATTAAAACAAAAAACTAATCAATTTTATTTGGTTAGTTTTTTTGTTTTGACTATATTGTGGTATTTTTATATATTTTCGCTTGATTAATCCAATTTTTTATATATCTTCCACTTTGTAGTTATTTTTTAATGTTACTGTTGTGAAGCTCCGATTTTTGAGCTTCTTTGTTGGCTAACGCATGCTTTAGTTGAACAACATAATCGGCTGTTTAGTCGATTTTTTTGTTGGCGTACCCAACAAGCCGTTAGTTCCTAACTGGTGAAAGTTCATTCTAAGTAAGAGCCAAGTCGCCTAGTAGCTAACAGGCAACTGGTGGAGAAATCCTAAGGGTTGAAGCCCTGTGACAAAGTAACTTCCTTATAGAAGTACGAGCAAATTTACAGGTTGAAAAATCCTGCCGCCTCTTCAATATTAACCTCAAAATAGCCTTATTCCAGGTTTTAATGAATTTTTTTCATGAAAAGCATGGTTTTTTCTAATGAAACTTTAAAATTCCCCCAACCAATTCCTAATATTCTTCGATTTATTACAACAATTAATACCATAGTACTTCATTTTTAAAATTTTATTTTACAAAATAAAACATTAAAATCTATTTTTTGTAGATATTTGACTAAAAACCTTTAAGGAGTTTATGAAATATTACCCCAATGTACACGAATAGAAGTCCTGAATTATAATTTGAATTAATATTTCTGAATATTGAAACTATTGATATTTAGCTTCCAATTTTCAGTAGTAGATTAGAAATCTTAAAAGAATCATGTAGAAAGACACAGATCCGTGTATTAAATGTGATGGTAGTCCTCAGCAAGAGAACCTTACATTTTTACAAATATATTAGTCTACTATTTACTAGGAAAAGGAGTTTATGCATCTATGGGGAAAAGAAGAAACAAAAAAATGATTAATGTATTAACCGCGAGCTTGGCTTCGGCAATTCTATTGGGAACAAGTACTACTAATTCACTTGCTTATGAAGACAGCGCTACTGAAACGTCTGCCACAGACCTGACAGCTCAGCAACAGGAGAACAGCCCGGTTGCACATACATACACGGTTACCCTTGTTACAGGTGATGTCGTTTATGTAGAAAAACATAATGACGGAACTTTGGTGTGCACTTTACAACCAAGGGAGGACGGATCCGAAGAACCATTTATTACGAAAAGTATTGATGAGGGCTTTTATGTGATTCCGAATAAAGCTACACCATTCCTAGCTGCTGGTCAGCTGGATGAGGAGCTTTTTAACATCAAAAAATTAATTGAATATGGATATGATGACTCTCATCAGGAGAGTATTCCAATGATTGTAACAGAGGAGTTCGGAAAAGTTGCTCCATCTGTCAGCGAAGCAGCTGATGAAGCTGTGACAACTGGAGCAACCGAAAAAGTGGAGCTCCAAAGTGTCAATGCGGTTGCAGTGAAAACGGACAAAAAGCATGCCAAGAAATTCTGGGAGGCTGTTGACGGACAGGCCGTAACCGTAACAAATAAAGCTAAACCTGAGCTTACTGATGGCATTAAAAAGATTTGGTTGGACAAGCCAGTACATGTTCTACTCGACAAGAGTGTTCCGCAAATCGGAGCGCCTACAGCATGGGCATCAGGGTATGATGGTAAAGGCGTGAAAGTTGCTGTCTTGGATACTGGGATTGATCCGAATCATCCGGATCTTAAAAACGTTATCAAAGAAGAGAAGAGCTTCATAGATGGTGAAGATTTTGTCGATCACCACGGGCACGGTACGCATGTTGCTTCGACGATTGCTGGATCTGGAGCAGCCTCTGGCGGTAAAATGAAGGGCGTAGCTCCTGGTGCAGAACTTATTATTGGGAAAGTACTTAGCAATGCAGGTTCAGGTTCTGAATCGGCAATCATCGCAGGAATGGAATGGGCTGTTCAAGAAAAGGCTGATATCGTTAGCATGAGCCTTGGTGGAAGTGCGACTGACGGCACAGATCCAATGAGTCAAGCGGTCAACAATCTGAGTGCAACCAGCAACACATTGTTTGTCATTGCTGCCGGTAATGCAGGATCAGCACCGAATACCGTCGGTGCGCCAGGGGCGGCAGAAAAAGCATTGACCGTTGGGGCAGTTGACAAATCCGACTTTTTGGCTAGCTTCTCAAGTCGCGGTCCGGTTTTGAAAAATAATAGAGTTAAACCTGAAATTACAGCACCAGGAGTAGGAATTGTTGCTGCTCGTGCGGCAGGAACGTCTCTCGGTACCCCTGTTGACGCGAACTACAGTTCTCTAAATGGTACCTCAATGGCTACGCCACATGTTGCAGGTGCGGCTGCTATTTTGAAACAAAGACACCCGGATTGGACGGGAGACCATATCAAGCAGGTATTAACGAGTACAGCGGTGGTCCCTAAACCACAAATCGGAGTATATGAACAGGGAGCTGGACGTGTAAGTATTCCGGACGCATTGGACGCTACTGTCTACAGCAGTCCTGCAGTCGTCAGTATGGGAGCTGGTATGGTTGACGACAAGCCTATAGAAAAGATATTTACTTATGTCAACCCAACTGATAGTGAGGTGACATTGAATCTAACAACGAGTCTCACTGCACCAGGTTTTGTACCAG
The DNA here is from genome assembly GCF_004138285.1 of Gottfriedia acidiceleris. Lineage (GTDB taxonomy): Bacteria > Bacillota > Bacilli > Bacillales > Bacillaceae_G > Gottfriedia > Gottfriedia acidiceleris_A. The sequence goes on from NZ_SCFN01000008.1 coordinate 291,147, forward strand.
AGGCAGATAAAGCTAAAATTTTCACTCTAGACAAGTCAGTGGTCACTGTACCAGCACATGGCAGCAGTCAGGTAAAGGCGACATTTAATCCGTTATATGGTAATGTCGGGAATGACAGATTAGTGGTTACAGCTACTCCAAGTGCAGGTGTAGGTAACAAAATAAAAACGACGATTGGTGCAACGAAGACAGTACCATTAGTTAATGTAACGATTAATAAGATTGACCGCAACGGAAACCCAGCGGGAGCTTTCCCTATCAGCGCGTTAAATCTGGACACTGGAGAACAGGGCTCTTTAAACATTGGTGCTGGGACGGATACCATTCGCTTAAAGCCTGGGCATTGGTCACTGATGACCTACATTCCAACGACACTTGATGGAGTTACTGCGCAAAACTTCACCTTAGTAGGCGAGACTAATGTGGAATTGGTATACAAGCAGGACAAGACGATAATAATGGATGCACGTATGGGCGAAGAAGTCAAGGTCGTAACACCTAAGGAGTCCGAATCAGGGCTGATCAATGTTGGTTTTACCCAAAAGGCTTTCACAGGATTAAAAGTAGGCGTCATGTTTAATGCACCGGGCAGATTCCGTCAACACTTTTATGCTGTGCCAACAAAGCCGGTGAAGGACTTCGAGTTCATCTACCAGCAGCGCAAATTCGCTCCACAGATCAAGGCATCTTATGACGGGTACGGTGGTTCACTCCCGGTTTACCCAGTGATGTTTGTGCCTAAGTTGAATGGTAACAAGACACTCAAAGCAGTCTACATCGGCAAGGGAAGTCCAGAGGAACTTAGCGGCAAGGATGTTCGTGGTAAGCTAGCAGTCGCGATCCGTGATGTGACGAAGAAGCCTGGACAGCAGATTAATGCCATAGCGAGTTCGGGTGCTGAGGCAGTAATCCTCGTCAACGACAGACCAGGTCCATACTCCACTGAAGTGTTTAGAGCAGACAATGTGGCTATTCCAGCATGGACGCTTGGTGATAGCGACGGAGCGGTACTGATCGATCGAATTGCCAATGGTCCAACCAATATAAACTTTAAGGGTACTCCTAACAGCCCGTACGCGTACAACTACGCAACGGTTATTCCTGGTGGGATTCCGGCTGGCTTTTCAGAGGAAATAACCGAAGAAAACTCTGAAGTAGTGAATACACATTACCGCAGCAACAAGAAGTGGTTGCATGTCGGTGAGACGAACTCAGCGTTTCGCTCAGGTGAAAATATTACACAATGGGTAGAGTTTTTCGAAAATGCACCACTAGACAGGGAAGAGTGGTACTCCACTGGCAGCAAGTCGCCGGTGAAAGAAATGAGATGGTTACACACGGTCTACCCAGATGCAGGTAAAAACTATCTTGGTAATACTGTACGCAATATGAAATCCGCAGAATTCTATGCACCTGGCACAAAGCGCGAGGAGACTTGGATGGGTGCAGGGCTTGGTCTAGTTGGTCCTGAGAAAGGTATTGTTGGCAAATCTATTGCGTATCGTCAGGGAGACACCTTTAATCTGAATATCTTGGAACAGGGTGACAGTGAACCGACCCACTATGGCACGTTCGACTACGATGACGACGTAGTGAAAATGCGCGTCTACCAGGATGGGATGCTAAAAGCGGAGAATAAAAAATTTGTTAATACAAAAGTACCAGTAAGCGCTAACCCAGCGAACTACAAAATCACTGTTGATACGTCTCGTCTGGACTGGTTCCCTCTATCTACAAAGACCAGCACAGCGTGGACGTTCAAGTCCGAGCGAACAGCGAATGGAGATATCGAACACCTTGGGCTGTTGTGGCCGAAGTATGGTTTTGACCTAGATATGGAGAACAAGGCAATGCGTGGCATTACGGACCACTTCGATCTTTCATTCATACTTCAGTCCCTTGATACTCCAAACATGAACGGGGTCGAGGCTGCAGTATCCACTGACGACGGCAACACATGGAGTAACACAAAGGTGGAGAAGAGAGAAAATGGTCACTACACTGTAACCGTGAAAAATCCAGATTCTGGCTATGTATCGATTCGCATCAAGGCGACAGATATGAACGGCAACCAGGTTGAACAGACCCTAATTAGAGCATACGCAGTACGTGAAAAATAAAAATAGTTGAAAATCAAGTATGATTTGGTATTAGATAAATAATTGAAGTAATTTCTTTTATGACCTTTACCCCAAATAATAGCCGCTATTAAATAGTGTCTCTTATTTGGGGGCATTTAAATAATATATTATTTTCAATGAATACATATTTCCTAATAGTAAGGAATTATAAAGGAGGAATTTTTTAAATGAACACCAATACATTGCCACCAAAAACTTGTTCGATTGATCGCTTAATTACATCACTTTCGGACATCGAGCTAGTCCTGTCAGGTAAAAAAACGGCTACTCGTCGTAACGGAAGATATGCAGATGTAGGCGAAATCATGTCACTTCAAGGAAATAACTTTGTCATTGAGAAAGTTTATTCGCAGTCACTTGGAGAGCTTACTGATGACCATGCAAAGCAAGAAGGGTTCGAAACGGTTGAAGAGTATAAACAAGCCATTTTGTCTTATCACCCTGGCATGCCATGGCTACCAAAAATGAAAGTATGGGTGCATGAATTTAGCCCAGTAAAAGATTAATTCATAAGCGAAAGATTGGATGGTGCTTGCACCATCCTTTTTTATGGCAATTGAAGCGATATAATATTGTATAATTTTAAAGTATAACGTCTACAAGAATGTTGTTAAACCCAACAACTATTGTTTTGTCAATTACAGTCAACACACGTGGAGTGCGTAGCTGAACTTGTAATAAAGAAAGACAACTAACCCTCGGGTGGTTGTCTTTTCTTATTTCTTGTAGCAGATTTGTAAAGCTGAATTGAATTTGGACAGTAGTCATTAATTTAATAAAGTTTTTATTAAAGCATATATTTGATACTAGTACTAATGGTGTAAAAGTGAACAATATTAAAAATTGATTTCACTGTTGATGAGCCAATACATTGATAATAATAGAAGAGGGGGAGATTTATATTATTGTTGATTGCCATTTTCATGTGGATGAATCCATGCTGACTTTAGAAAAAATGATAGAGGGGATGGATAAAAATAATGTAACAAAAACTGCACTGATTGCCCCTATGAGTGAAACAATGTTTGAATTGGATAGCACTATTCAGTATCATATACAACGATTATTCCGTTTTCTAATACTTAATACACCTCAAATTGGGCAAAAAATTTATGATGGTCTTGTGGAAGATGGCTATTTGAAACTTTATGGTAATTCATATAAGATTTTTACCAAGCCTAACAATGATATCGTGGCTACTGCAATTGCAAGATTTCCAGACCGATTTCTTGGTTGGGTAGCAGTGAATCCTATGATTCCTAATTTTATGGAAGGGTTAGAATTTTATCTAAAAAAAAGTAACTTTATTGGGGTAAAGGCTCATCCATTCATGCACGGTTATAGTATTAAAGCTCTTGAACCAGTTGCTGCTTTGTGTGAATCAAAAGGTGTACCTATGATTATTCATCTATCTTCTGAGATTGACTCCTATAAATATCTACCAGAAAATTTCCCTAAACTTAAATTAATTTATGCTCACGCTGGCCTACCATTTTGGAAAAAACTATGGAAATACGTTAAGGAACAACCAAATGTATATGTTGATACTTCAAGTGACTATCTCAATCCGTCAATTGTAAAACAAGCAGTAGAGGCTTTAGGTTACCAAAAAGTTCTTTTTGGCTGTGACGGTCCATATGGAATGAAAAAATTCAATGAATATGACTATTCAGACAAGAAAAGCTGGATTGAATCCTTGCTAATTCCTGATAACCAAAAGGAATACATACTCGGAAAAAACTTTTTAGGATTAATTCAATAAGGAAATATTATCTTTATTAAATGAAGACAACAATAATCCAAAAAAGGTCTACCAAACTCGGTAGACCTTTCTTGTTTCTAATTAGTTGGACTCACTAATTGTTTTATTAATAACATCTATCACATAGTTTTTTGTGTTTTTGTTAATCGAACCACCATCACCTTTAAAAATTGTGGATTTGGTTGTATCAGTTGGTTCAATGTGTACTGGTACTAGTGTCTGACCATCTTTTAGATTAAAAGATTGGTTGAAATTCATCTCATTATCGGTAGTTACTTTTTCTCCGTTGATGGTGAGGTTAGCACCTTTAATAGAATTCCCTTTGACAGTTAAAGTTGAACCATTCAAATCAATTTGGCTAACTACAAGTGGCTTATCAATCCAGCGTAAAATTGTATCTTGGACAGTCATTTTGTTGCCACCTTGATTTGAAACAACTATTTTCATATCAGTTCCAGTCGCACCGTAACCATAGTAACTGATATCATCATCTGATGGATCAGATGGTGTATGGTCTGCTAATCCTTCATGATCCCATGTGTTGTCTCTCGTATATTTATAAGTAATTTCAGTTCCTTCCTCAAGCTCAACTGTATATTCCCAATCTGGTGTAACTGCACCATTTCGGCTCATTGACCATGCACCTGTATTCCAACCATTTAAGCTGTTAGGTATATTCATTTGTGCTGACAATGGAGTGTCAGCTGGTGCATGCACCTTAAAGGTGACTTGTACCATGACAATATCAGGTGTGACATTTACATTATTTGAATCCACATAGTTCCCTGCTTGATCAAAGACACGGATTTGGTAGTTATATGTTGTACCGTTTGTGACCTGATAATCACGGAAGGTAGTAGTGTCCCCATTTACTGAAGTAAGTATATGGCCGTCACGATAAATGACAGATTTATATGGCTGATCTGGCTGCGTAAGTTTCCAGTTCAAGTTAACCTGACCAGACTCTTGAATTGGAGTATCCAAAGTGACTTCCTTAGCAGGAGGAGTAGTATCTAAAGTGCTACGTGTATAATTCACTTCTTTTGTTTCAGAGTATACCCATGTATTTCCTAAATCAGATGTAAAAGCCATTCGGTATTCATATATGCCAGCCTCTAATGGTGTGAAGCTACCTTGAAACTCATTAGCTTGATTTTCCTGAGACTGACCATTATATAGAGCTTGGTATGAATCCCAAGCTGTCTGGCCTTTCATTCTTACTTGAAGATCGGCCATAATTCCTTCAGCTGGGCCTGTTTCTGTTGCACCCTGCAAGTAAAAAGTTGCTTTAACAGTAGAATTTAGCGCTAAATTCAGCTCCTGGTTAGCTAGGGCTGTCAAGTTGGACACGCTAGCTTTGCTAACATCGTAATGTGGCACGAGACCAACTGAGACAGCAGGATCGGATTCGTTCCCATTTGAATCTACAGCAGTTACAGAAAAATAGTAGTTACGACCATTATTTAAATCTGAAATGGTTACAGTATTGTCTGTAGTTTCTTTTACTTTTGTCCATAATCCACCAGCAACAGTTGATTGATAGACATTGAATTTTGTGCCAGTACCTGTCCAACTTAAAGTAATTTGTTTAGAACTAGCAGTACCGATTACATTGTTAACTGACTGTGGACTTTTCACGTCATTGCTGGATAGTAACATTCTTCCTGATTCAGCAGGAACGGTCAATGTCAACTTGCCATCCTTCACTGTAGCAACGTATTTTTTATCTAATTGGTCTACTAGACTAATTCCGTTCGCAATCAGCTTTTTAGTGTCAACTTCAACAGTTTGTGCAGTTTTCCCTCTGTTGATGATGATTAGGGCTGATTTTGTTCCTTTAGTCCGAACATAAGCTAATACATCGTCTTTAGCATAAATATGGTGAAGATCTCCATGACTAAATAGATCGGAATTTTTACTACGTATTTGACCAATATTTTGATAATGTTTAATCAAATCTTGGTTTTCATTTCCCCATGGATACGTACGGCGATCATCTGGATCTTTTGACCCTGTTTGACCTGCTTCATCTCCATAATAAATGGTCGGTGCACCAGGATAACCCATTTGAAGGATAGAGGCTAGCTTTAATCGTTTCACACCTTCATTGTAATTATAGTTCGGATCCTGTTCAGCTCTGTTATAAGTATCCGTTCCGTTGCCTAACAGGAATATAGCTCGTGCAGTATCATGAGATCCCATTAGATTCATGAGAGCATAAAAAGCTTCCTTTGGATAATCCTCTTGTACGGCAAGGAGTGAGTTTTGTGCATTTTCTGCATTACCATTTTTTAAATAATCTAGTACGGCACCTCGGAAACGATAATTCATTACGGAGTCATATTGATCTCCTAAGAAGTATTTGGAAGCATCATCCCAAATTTCTCCTAAAATAAGTGGTTTTTCATCTTTTTGAAGAGTTTGTCCTGAACCAGTCATCGTCTTGGATTTAATTTCTTTTCGAAATTCCTGCCAAAATGCGCTGTCTACTTCATTCGCTACATCTAAACGCCAACCGGAAGAACCTCGATCAATCCAAGATTTTCCTACAGAGTCCTTATCATACATTATATAGTTAGCTAATGCAGTGTTGTTAAGTTCACTAGGGTGATCAACCTTTGAACCTTCTTTTGATTCAAATACTGGGAGACTGTCATAGCCCCACCATCCTTCATACTTATAATGTTCCCCAGTTGAAACACCGTTGACTTTTTCATTTGGCACTTTAACATTTTCAATATGGAACCAGTTTTCAAAACCGTATGGGCTAAAGGATTGGCCTTCGGAGAGAAGTTGTTTTTTCGCTTTCTCTTTGGCAGTATCCTCGGACAATTTTTCATCTTTCATCAAATCATAAATACGAGACCAATATTCATATGCACCAACTGTATTATATTTGTTATAGCGGTCAAAATAGATTGAATCGTCAGAGACGTGGTTAAAAACACCGTCCAAAATTAAATGCATATTACGTTTTGCTAATTCTTTTGTGAAATCCTTAAATTCTTTTTCTGAGCCAAACATCGGGTCAACTAATTTGTAATCTGTTGCATCATATTTATGGTTGGATGGTGCAAGAGCAATCGGATTTAAATAGAGTGTGTTGACTCCCAGTGATTGAAGGTAATCAAGCTTGGATTTGATTCCAGCGATGTCTCCTCCATAAAAATCATTACTAAACTCTCCGTCTCCGGTATATGATCCAGTTCCTTGTTCATAAGGATTATCAGGTAAGCTTGACCAAGAAGAGGGATGTTCGATTGGCTGATTACCACGAGCTCCAATTTTATCCTTTACATTGTCATTGGTCTTGTTGCCGTTAAAAAAGCGATCGGGGAAGATTTGATAGACTACAGCTTCTTTCATCCAATCGGGAGTTTGATAATTAGGGTCATATACTGTCAATTGGAAAAGGCTTGCATTTTTATCTACTGCTTTTCCAGTATGACCTTCTTGTGTGTCTTCTCCATATTCTGCCGTTGTATCTTGATCTCTGACAATGAACTTATACCCATGAATCCCTTTGTCCGTTGGAGTAAACATAGCTTCCCAGTACTCAAGGTCACCTTTGCCATTTGTATTTGACCAGCCTACATTCTTCATAGCCAAGACCTTTGTTGTGCCAGAATTATAGTTTTTTACATAAAGGCTCGCGCTTGTCAAATCTCCTTTCTTAGCCGATATCCGGAAGGTGACAGGTGTCTTTTCTGGAACGGCCCCAAATGGCTTTTTGTATACTTGGTCCCATGAATTATGATAAAGGGCATTCTGATCAATCAAGCCGTCAGAGCCTGTTGGTTTATAATCTGTATAAACTTCTTTTGTTTGGTAATTAAAGAAAAATGTAATAGTAGATTCAGAGAGTACAGTTAACTTCAAATTGGAAGCAGGGTAGGACTCGTTCCAATCTTTTCCTAGTACTATCTTGTATTCGTAAGTACCACTTGGCACTTTTGTCGTAAAGGAATATATATTTTTGAAATTCTCATCTTTTAAAAAGGCTGTTGAGTCTGCTGGGCTCCAAGCTGGCCCTGCATTAATAGCAGGCTGGATCGTTCCAACAAGACGTGGTTGTCTTTCTTCTGCTATAGGAGTGTAATGAGTGCTGTCAGTAATTGAATGAGTGTTATCATTATAGTAGAAAGTAACTTCCTTTTGTTCGGAAAGTACTAGTTTAATATTATTGCCTCCAGGATTTCCGCCTTCACCGTAATTTTCCGACCAGTTTCCACCAATGGCAATTTTATATTCATATTCACCAGCTGGTAAAGTGCCAGTAAATGTATAGAGACCATTACCTTTATAAACCATTTCCGTTTGGTCTGAAGCTGGGTCCCAATCACCTGAATTTCCTAACAATTTTTGAAGGCTTCCTACAAGTACAACTTGCCTAGCTGTCGTTTCTGTTGCTTTTGCAGTTCCATTTGTAAAAAGTCCCGGAAACATCTGGAAAACTAATCCGAATACAGTGACGAGCGATAAAAATGTTCTGTGTTTTCTCCTCATGAAAAAACCCCTTTCTCTTTCTAAATTTGGAAAACGTTTATACAAAAGATGCAATAAAAATATGTATGTAGTTAATGCCCAATATTGCAAACGTTTGCACAATTTGTTTTCAAAATAATTATAACTTTTTATTAACACAAATCAATGGAAAATAGCAAAATAATACAAATTTTCTGAAATAAATACACCTAATGTCAATTCAAGATAGGGTTCATATGGATTTAGATAAACTGATGGATAAAGGGATAATAGCTGTAAATAAAACGATAGAAGATTTGTGGAATAGTGAATTTGTAAACCAACTAATAGAAATAGATGATAGTAGAAAAGTAGTAGAAGTTGGGGAGTATTTTACCTATTTTATATTGGAAAAAGCAAAAGATGTAGGAATTGAGATCGAGAAGGAAAACGTATAAGGAAGATAGTTGGAGTGGAGTAGAGTAGAGAAATTGTTTGCACACGGTGGCTATAACTATTCTACAAGTTTTAATTATTCTTTATTTTGATTGATAAAGTCACAGATGCTAATTTCGGTATTTGAGTTTAAATAAGGAAAAGAACTTAAATAGACTATATTAGCTGTTTAAGCTAATAAGGCAGTTAGCAATTAAATAGCTTCATAACTCAGACGCAAAAAAACGCGGTCCTAATTACCTAACCGGGACCGCGTCTTTTTGTGTCTATACAAATAATTATTTATTACTAGGAAACGCAAACGATAAGCTACTATTTTCACTAGGAGTCAACCAACGCTCAGAAATCATCTTCGTCTTCGTATAGAAGCGTGCTTGGTCAGGACCAAACATTTGCCCGTCGCCAAATTTTGAGCCTTTAAAACCGGCGAAGTTATGGTAACCCACGGGAATTGGAATTGGTACATTTACGCCGACCATACCAACGTCAATTTCAGTCGTAAATTTCCTAGCGGCTAAACCATTGTTTGTAAAAATCGTTACGCCATTTCCTAATTCATGCTGGTTGATTAATTTAATTGCTTCTTCTAAAGAATCCACACGTACAATATTACGTACAGGGCCGAAAACTTCTTCATCATAAATTTCCATGCCTGGTTTAACATGGTCCAGTAAAGTCGGGGCTAGGAAGAAGCCTTTGCTATTTTTAGTAATGTCTTTATTACGGCCATCACATACGATTTTCACGCCTTCCTTTTCACTACGATCAATCGCTTTTAGGATAGTCTCTTTCGCTTGTTGCGAGATAACTGGCCCATAATCGGCTCCTTGAGTGTAAGCGCCGACTTTTAATCTATTAATCTTTTCTTCTAAAATTTCTACTAAACGATCAGCTGTTTCTTGTCCTACAGGCATTAATGTTGAAATTGCCATACATCGTTGGGAGGCAGCTCCATAGCCAGCACTAATGAAGGCGTTCGCTACTTGCTCTAAGTCGGCATCTGGCATGACTACCATATTATTTTTACCACCACCTAAAGCAACAACTCGTTTGCCATACTTAGCGCTTGTTTCATAAATATAACGTGCGACAGGTGTGGAACCAACGAATGAAATTGCCTGTACTGCTGAGTTTTCAAGCAATTCATTTACTGCTTCTTTATCTCCATTGATTACTGTCCAAATTCCATCTGGGAGACCAGCTTTAGTCCATAACTCACTAATATATAAAGCTGTCATAGGTACACGCTCAGAAGCTTTTAAAATTACAGCATTTCCAACTGCTACTGCCATGCAAGTTTGCGCTAGCGGCACCATAATTGGAAAGTTAAATGGAGAGATTGCTGCAACTACTCCAAGAGGGTATTTAGCAGAATAAGCATTAATTTGTCCGCCAACATTTACTGAATATTCTCCTTTCATTAAGTGGGGAGCATTAATTGCTAAATCTACTGATTCTAAACCTCGAGTAATTTCGCCTAATGCGTCTTCTTCTGTTTTTCCGCTTTCCGTACAAATTAATTCGATTACTTTATCTTTATTTTCCATTAGCAAGTTTCGGAATACCATTACAATTTCTGCACGTTTAGCAACTGAGAGGTCACGCCAAGCAGGAAGGGCAACTTCTGCTTTTTTAATTGCATATTTCACTTCTTCTACGGAAGCTAATGGAACTTTGGCAATAACTTCGCCTGTCGCAGGATTGAATACATCTTGGAAACGACCGCTTTTGCCAGCAATCATTTTTCCATCTATATAATGTGTAAGTTCTTTTACCTCAGTAATATTTGTCATCTTTTAGTTCTCCCTTCAATGATCAGCTATTATTTCTATAATTCACGTTAGCGTTCGTTTTCTCTTCCATTTCTTTTGATTTTATAAAGTTTCATTTATTGCTTGCGCTAAGCCAGAAAGAATGAAATCTTTTTCCTCAGTTGTAATATTTAACGGAGGTGATAGTGTTAATACATTGTTATAGCCTGCTACTGTTACACCGTTTTTACCAATAATTAGTCCTCGTTCTTTGCATTTAGCAATCACTTGATTAACTTTCTCTATATTTAAAGGATTTTTTGTATATTGATCTTCTACTAACTCGATTCCGATTAGTAATCCTTTTCCGCGAATATCGCCAACGTGAGGGTGGTGTGAAATGTTCTCTTTTAATTCATCAATTAGAATCGCACCCATTTTAGAAGACTGTTCAAATAAATTTTCACGTTCCATAATTTCTAGGTTTTTTAGGGCAACTGCGCATGCAGCTGGTGAACCCCCGAATGTATTTACATGGCGGAAATAGTCATAGTTTCCGTTTTTAGTAAACTCTTCATAAATTTCTCTCTTTACTGCTGTTGCTGAAAGTGGCATGTATGCACTCGTAAGTCCTTTTGCCATTGTAATGATGTCAGGTTGCACTCCGTAATGTTGATGACCGAAGGCTTTTCCTGTACGTCCAAAGCCGCAAATTACTTCATCAACAATTAATAGTGCGCCATGTTTATCGCAAACTTCTCTGATACCTTTTAAGTAATCTTCAGGAGGCATAATGACTCCACCACCAGTAATAATTGGCTCTAAAATCATCGCCGCAATTGTTTCTGAGTGTTCCCATGTCATGATTTCGTCTACCGCTTTAACGGAAGGTAATTCGCTAGCATTCTTAAAGCCATCCTCATTGTAGCGATACTGATCCGGTGCTTTCACATGAATAAACCCTGGTGCTAAAGGTTCGTATTTATATTTGCGCTCGGCTTGCCCTGTTGCAGCGAGTGCTCCCATAGTGTTCCCATGATATGCGCGGTAGCGTGAAACAAACTTATATCGATTTCCTTGTCCTTTTTGCTGAAAATACTGACGGGCAATTTTAAATGCTGTTTCATTTGCCTCCGAGCCACTATTAGAGAAGAAGACTACATAATCTCCACCTAATAATTCGTTGATTTTTTCGGCAAGTAAAATTGCAGAAGGATGACTAAGAGATAATGGAGTATAGTTGTTCTCTAGAAGCTGGTCATATGCTGCTTTTGCAATTTCTTCTCTTCCATAACCAACATTTACACACCATAATCCAGACATTGCATCTAAATAACGATTACCATCAATATCTGTTAGCCAAGCTCCTTCAGCTTTTTGAATAATAGTTGTAGCTTGCGGGTTATAAGGCTTCATTGCATGCCATAGATATTTCTCATCTCTTGTAACCAAATTTTCAGCTATACGAACATTTTCCATTTGAGTCACTCCTTTAGTAATTTGTTTATCTGTCTTTATTGTGAAGTTTTTTAACGCGATTATCATCAGACAGAATGTAAAATGTTTACTAAAAACTGTTTCACATATTGACACTTTGTTAAGTAAAAAAATCCCCTTCCTTTCATTCAAAATTGACTTGAGTGAAAGAAAGGGGATTTATAAAGAGAATAATCCTATAAAACAGCTGAATATATGAAAAGCCGTTTATAAAGAAAGTTTTTCTAAGTCTGTAAATTGGAAATTGTCCTGAGTAGCCAGCAACATTAATTCAACAGCGAGTCGCTTTGGTGGAAGCATATAATCAGTTCCTATTAAACTTTCAATCTTGGACAAGCGATGATATAACGTTTGACGGACAATAAATAGCTTTTTAGCAGTCTCATTTTTTAAACAATTACATTGCAAATAAACTTGTAATGTTTCTATCAAATTTCCATTATTTTTTGCATCATATTCATAAAGGGGATATAAATAGTTCTTTGCTAAATCCATAATTGCTTTATTTTTTTGCATTTGAAGAATTAATTGATGTAAATAGAGATCTTCATAAAAATAAGAAAGTTGAAGAGCGTTTTGGCGGATTAATAATGTATCCTGTGCAGTTTCGAAACTTTGGTGTACTAATTTATAATCATTTACAATCTGCCCAACAGCAGAAGTGACATTTAAGTCTATATAATTATTATTCTTTCTGAAGTTCTTGATTTTTTCAATGCAGTCTAAAATACGCTTTTTTGTATCGTATCCGTAAATATCTGCAATGATATAAATCAGTCTTTGCTTTTCCTCCAATAAAAATATAACGAAGCCTTTATTTTCAAAAATATTACGGGAGTATAATTTATAATAATTTAAATCGTATTCTTTTTTTGAATTCTTTATGTGATCGATTAAGACGAAATAAGAGCAATCTACTAAATTATGAAAGCTTTGTTCTTGTAAGAAGGAGGTAATGGCGGAATCTTCGAATGATCCATTTAACCAAGATTCTAATAAAACGCGGGAGTAAATATTTTGTTTCTCTTCTATGTATAGACTGCGTAACAAATATTGAGATAAAGCGGTTACAGTTCTGTCTAATACTAATAACTCGAATTCATTTATTGTACGGTTCTCGGTGAAAATACATACCTCACCATAGCTTTCCTCTAGTATGTTTACTTCACATTTTGCAAAATGTTTTCTTTCGTTTTTCTTTTCGTATTTGTCTCTTAAGTTCATATACATATGCTGTTTTTCATTTGGAATAAAGGAAGGTTGCTGACCGTTAATGATAAATGCAACGTTAATATTTAAATATTTATAAAGCCTCATTAAAATATGTTCGTAGTGAGTTATTTTCAAAGTTAATTTGTTAATTTCTTGCGAATAGTTTTCCAATCGTTTAATCATTTCATATTGTTGATTAATTAACATACTATGTATTTCTTGTGTGATCTCTATAAATGGGACGATTTCTTTAAACACGATAATTGGGAGATTATACAAATTGGCCAACTCGATTACATTATTCGGTACAGTTTGTATATGTTCACCAAATTCAATACATAATCCGGCTGCTTCTTTACTAATTAGTTGCTCTACAAATTCGAAAAGCGTCTTTTCTTGAGTTAGTTGTATTCCAGTAGTTAATACTAATTCATTGCCTTTAATGAAGGTACCAATCTCTTTCGACTCCAGTATATGAACCCACTTAATAGCATTCAAAACCCCACTGCGACCAGCTAGAATTTTAGCTTTTTTGAAATGTTTTTTATCAAATAAATCTTGAACCCTTAGTGAATAAGACAATATATAGCCTCCTCTTTAGAAAAAGGTTTATCAATGCTTTATACAGAAAATATAACATAATGTAAAACGACAAAGGGAACTTTTTTACATTATGTTCATATCAAGCGAATAAAAAGCTATGTTATATTTTTTGTATATTCATAAAATTTAGATAAAGAGGGTGTGCGAATGAAAAAGACGGCTTTATTAAATGGTGAAGTGATTACAGTAAATAGTAAAAATGAAGTCTTTGAAGCATGTCTGATCGAGGGGAATAAGATTGCAGCTGTAGGAACAACAGAAGAAATAAAAAAATATATAACTGCCTCAACGGAAGTCATTGATTTGCATGGAAGATCTGTTTTACCAGGCTTTATTGATGCTCATATGCATCTTTTTTTATACGGTAATACATTAATGCACCTCGACTGTAAAAATCCCACAATTAATTCGATTGAAGAGCTAAAAGATAAATTAGCTGACACCGTTCAAAATACTAAAAATGGACAAATAATACGTGTATTTGGATTTAATGAGTTAATGGTAAAGGAACAACGATATCCTACGATTGAAGAACTTGATGAACTTACACAGGAACACCCAATTGTCATTACCCGCACATGTGGGCATATTGGGATTGTTAATTCAACTGCCTTAAAGATCGCCAAAATTGATCCAAGCACTCCTAATCCAAAAGGCGGAACAATCGAAAAAGATAATAACGGCAAGTTTACTGGTCGCCTCATTGAAAATGCCTTTTTAGAATTTAATCAAAATGTGACTTATAGTAATGAAGAATTATTTAATGCGCTAATGAAAGCACAGGAACAATTATTTGCTTATGGTATTACAAGTGTCCATGATGCTGGTGGATTCGATGAAAATAGCTTTAGAATTATGCAAATTGCTTCAAATAATAAGCAATTAAAAGCTCGAGTTTATGCATTAATCGGCAGTTTGAACGATTGCGAGAATTTTACTAAAAATATGTTAGCGGCTGGGGTAATGACCAATACAGGAAATGACTTTTTCAAAATTGGACCAGCTAAACTTTTCACTGATGGTAGTAGTACTGGCCCGACAATTGCTACTCGTGAACCGTACACAAGCGATGGCAATAATTACGGTTATTTACAGTATACAGAAGAAGAACTTTATTCTATCTTTTCCCCAGCACATCGAAATGGCTATCAAATTACAGTTCATGCTCAAGGTGACCGAGCGATTGAGCAATATTTGAGTGTCATAGAAAATATCTTAAATGAATTTCCACGTGATGATCATCGTCATCGTGTTGAACATTTAGGCGTCTGTCCACCAGATTTGCAAGAAAAAGCCAAGGCCCTAAATGTCATTCCTATACTCAACCCTTCATTCCCTTATGAATTCGGAGAAAGTTATATTCGTAACTATGGTGAAAGAACCAATTATATGTACGCGGCAAGTGATTTATTGAACCAAGGCATCATCGTAGCGGCTGGTTCAGACGCTCCGATCACGACAGTTAATCCATTAGTTGGCATATACACAGCTGTTACTCGTTTAACGCGACAAAATACAGCTTTTGGGCAACAACAAAAAGTATCGCTAATGGATGCGATTCGAATGTATACGTATAACGGGGCCTATGCAAGCTTTGATGAAGATTCTAAAGGAAGCATAGAATCAGGAAAATTGGCTGATTTAGTTATTTTAAATACTTCCATATTAGATTGTCACGTGGAAGATTTACTCGAAGTAAAAGTAGATTCGACAATTTTAAATGGTGAAATAGTGTATGCAAATCAATTTGAGGAATGGAGTGTGGGTAGCAAGTGAGAAATTATTCTAAATTATTACTGATTATTCCCTTCATAGGAATGTGTGTCCTTCTGCCCTTAGCTAATCGTATAGAGCCTATTATTTTAGGAGTGCCATTCTTATTATTTTGGATTGTATTATGGATGATTCTATCGTCTATAATTCTGTTCATCGTTTATAAATTAGATCCTACCAATAAAGGAAGTGAATTTGAATGAATGTTGCCTTACTGATTATCTTTTTTATTGGGGCCGTTGCATTATACTTAGGGATTCGCGCGAGTCGTGGGAAAGAAATGAATGTAAATGAGTTTGCGGTAGGGAATAAAGGATTCGGTACAATATTCGTATTCTTATTAATTGCTGGTGAAGTTTATACGACTTTTACTTTTTTAGGCGGCAGCGGCTGGGCCTATTCAAATGGTGCGGCAGCTTATTATGTACCAGCATATATTTGCTTGGCTTATGTACTTTCCTATTGGATTATCCCAAAAATTTGGCGTTTTGCAAAGAAGAATGATGTTATTTCACAGCCTCAATACTTTATGAAAACTTATAATAGTAAGGCTTTAGGTATGGTTGTAGCTTTCATCGGTTTAATCGCACTTGTGCCGTACATAGTAATCCAATTAAAAGGATTAGGGATTATCGTATCCGAAGCTTCTTATGGTGTTATTACGCCATTAATTGCTTCTACAATCGGTGCAGTTATTGTTACAATTTATGTTATTAACTCAGGTATCCATGGATCTGCTTGGAATGCGGTATTAAAAGATATTTTAATCTTATTTGTCATTGTATTCTTAGGTATCTATATTCCTTATCACTATTTTGGAGGAATTCGACAATTATTTGAAGCTGTCCAAACAGTTAAGCCAGAAGCTTTAACATTCGCATCTGAAGGTTATAGTATGCCTTGGTTTATTTCGACAATTGTTCTAAATGCGTTTGGTTTTTACCTTTTACCACAATCTTTTAGTGTCGTATTAGCAGCTAAAAGTGAACGTGCATTAAAGAAAAATGCAATCACATTGCCTTTGTACACAATCTTAATTTTATTTGCCTTCTTTATTGGATTTGCCGCAATCATTCAAGTGCCAGGATTACAAGGACCTGAAGGTGATCTTTCTCTTTTACGTCTTACTATGAAAACATTTGATCCTTGGTTTGTAGGAATTGTTGGTGGGGCAGGACTTTTAACTGCATTAGTTCCTGTATCTGTAATGGTTATGTCTGGAGCAGTAGGGTTAATGACAGGATTTTACAAATTAATTAAGCCAAACTCAAGTGATCGTCAGCAACTGAATGTATCTAAATTATTTGTTTTATTTATTATTTTAGTAGCGTATGTATTTACTATTACGGGCGGAGAAGCGTTGGCTGTTTTAAACATAATGTCGTATGGTTTAATTACTCAATTAGTGCCAGCACTGATCTTCGGTTTCTTTAACACAAAACTAATGAATAAGTACGGTGCGATTGCTGGTATTATTACAGGGGTTTCCATCGTATTATTTAATGCAATAACTTCATTTAAATTAGTTAATATTTTCCCTAATATTCCAAGTTCAATTAATGATATTAACATTGGATTTGTAGCAATTGGCATTAATATTATCATCAGTGTGGGCGTAAGTTTAGTAACTAACGCATTGGTTGAAAGAGAAAAAGCTGAGCAAGGAGCAGAAGAAATTGCCCAATAATTAAAGGAGGCCTTCATATGATAAAGACGAATGCTAATCGGCTTCAAAAATTAATTGAGTTGTTTAGTGAATACGGTAAAACGGAAAACAATGGAGTAACTAGACTAGCATTATCTGCTGAAGATATTGCTGCAAGGAAGAAGTTTCAAGAGTTATGTGAAGAAGTGGGAATGACAGTAAAGTATGATGATATGGGGAATATGTATGCTACTTTACCAGGGAAACAAAACTTGCCTCCAATTGTAATTGGTTCCCATTTGGACTCAGTTATTAAGGGAGGACGTTTCGACGGCGTACTAGGTGTACTCACAGCTTTAGAGACTGTTTATACAATAATAGATGAAAAGATTGAGTTAGATTACCCAATTACAGTTGTCAATTTTACAAATGAAGAAGGGGCAAGATTTGAGCCATCTCTTATGTCTTCTGGAGTGCTATCAGGTAAATTTGATAAAAAGAAGATGATCGCTTCTACAGATAAAAATGGAATTACATTCGCAAAATCACTAAATGAAAGCGGTTTCGAAGGTTCTGAAGCAAATCGCTTAACAGAAGCTAGCGCGTATATCGAACTACATATTGAACAAGGACCTGTACTAGAGCGTAAAAACTTAGATATCGGAGTTGTAGAAGGTGTATTAGGAATGGTATGCTATGAAATCTCTGTATTTGGAGAATCCAACCATGCAGGTACGACGCCAATCAGCATGCGCAAAGATCCGATGTTCACTGCTGCTAATGTGGTGGTAGATTTACAAAAGCAGTTACAAAGACTAGATTCAGAGCTCGTTTACACAATCGGTCGTATAAATGCATATCCAAATATTCATACGGTCATTCCTTCAGAAGTAACCTTTACTTTAGAGGCGAGACATAAGGATCCGAGTGTTATCGCAGAAGTTACACGAATGGTGGAAGAGCTGCCAGGAAATATAAGTGGCTGTCCAATCAAATCCACACGCCTATGGGATCGAGACACAGTTGACTTTGATGAAGAAGTCGTAAATGCTGTGGAATATGCTTGCAAAGAGCTAGGGTATAAAGAAAATCGTATGTATAGCGGTGCCGGCCACGATGCTCAATTCATTGCTTCCTATATCCCAACAGCTATGATTTTTGTCCCAAGTATAAATGGATATAGTCATCGTGAAGATGAATTAACTTCATATGAGGATTGTGCTAAAGGAGCGAATGTGTTACTTAATAGTGTGTTAAAACTATGCGTTGAGAAAGTGAATAAATAGGGTTTTCTTATATATAGTAGGAAAGAATTTTAAATGAAAATGGCCGAATGATTTCGTCTATTTTCATTTTTTTGTATTAGCTCTTTATATTAAAATGATATTTTCTAAAATCCAAGTACTCTCTAAAAGTAAATAGAGAGTCTTATTTTTATCATTAAATGATCTTCCTATCCCAACTTTACGAATTATTTACAATCGTTTAAAACTAGGTTAATTATTCTTTTCTATAGTTAGAGATGTAGAAAATAATAATTTTCCTTAGGAGGACAAACAATAATGAAACGTGGATTAAAATTAACATTTGCAGCAATGGCTATTACAGGTATGTTAGCGGGATGTTCTAATAAAGATGAAAAAACAACTGGCAAGACTAGTACAGATGATAAAAAAGTAGAATTAACAGGAACAATTGGTGCTGCAGGATCAACAGCATTACAACCACTAGCTGACGAAGCAGCTACTGAATTTATGGCGAAGTACCCACAAGTATCAATTACAGTTCAAGGTGGCGGTAGTGGTACTGGTGTAAACCAAGTATCTA
>NZ_SCFN01000080.1 GCF_004138285.1 Gottfriedia acidiceleris
TTTTTTTTAGTTATAAGAAGTCTCTTTATAGAAAGGGGTAAATATGAATAAAAATTTACTAGCTTTTTCTATAATATTCTTAGGGATTTGTATTGTTTTAAGTTCTTGGCTAATTTCAAATGAATTGGGTAAACAGAATCGGTATGAATTTTCTAAAGTAAGTGATAATTACAATATGATATTTGATAAAAAAAATGGTGATTATTGGACCAATTTGGATGACATGGGATGGGAAAAACATCCTTTCGTTTCACCAAAAAAAAATTAGTCTTTTGTAACTAACGTATGCGATTCTTCAATAACGAAGGATCGTTTTTCTTATGC
>NZ_SCFN01000081.1 GCF_004138285.1 Gottfriedia acidiceleris
TGGATATGCTATAATAAGTTTGTAAGTTAATCAGCAACATAAATTGCACGATGTGCAGATTTTATAGATTATGAAGCCTTTGCTTTATGCTTCGTAAGTCACTCATAGCGAACATATCTGAATAAGTTATGTGAGCATTTTATATGGGGACGTTACGGATTCGACAGGGGTAGTTCGAGCTTAAGTCGCGAGTCGAGGGGTCGGCCTCGTTAAAACGCAAAAGCCAATAACTGGCAAAAACAACAATTTCTCTTTAGCTGCTTAATTGCACTAAAGGCTCCTCCTATGTATCGCCCATGTGCATAGCTTAGAGGGGTTCACT
>NZ_SCFN01000082.1 GCF_004138285.1 Gottfriedia acidiceleris
GAGCGATGAAGGCCTTCGGGTCGTAAAGCTCTGTTGTTAAGGAAGAACAAGTACGAGAGTAACTGCTCGTACCTTGACGGTACTTAACGAGAAAGCCACGGCTAACTACGTGCCAGCAGCCGCGGTAATACGTAGGTGGCAAGCGTTGTCCGGAATTATTGGGCGTAAAGCGCGCGCAGGCGGTTTCTTAAGTCTGATGTGAAAGCCCCCGGCTCAACCGGGGAGGGTCATTGGAAACTGGGAAACTTGAGTGCAGAAGAGGAAAGTGGAATTCCAAGTGTA
>NZ_SCFN01000083.1 GCF_004138285.1 Gottfriedia acidiceleris
TACGACCCGAAGGCCTTCATCGCTCACGCGGCGTTGCTCGGTCAGGCTTTCGCCCATTGCCGAAGATTCCCTACTGCTGCCTCCCGTAGGAGTCTGGGCCGTGTCTCAGTCCCAGTGTGGCCGATCACCCTCTCAGGTCGGCTACGCATCGTCGCCTTGGTGAGCCGTTACCTCACCAACTAGCTAATGCGCCGCGGGCCCATCTGTAAGTGATAGCCGAAGCCATCTTTCAATAAAGGAACAGGAGTTCCTTTATGTCATCCGGTATTAGCTCCGG
>NZ_SCFN01000084.1 GCF_004138285.1 Gottfriedia acidiceleris
GCTTCTTGTCTCTCGTACATAGAACGATGAAATTGCATCTGTTTATGTTGAATCTCGTCAAATTCCGCCTTGGTAATATAAGGTGCTTCCGCTATTTTCGTTGTGTCACGGTCTGACATATCACTCATATCAACCGTTGATATTACTACGTTTATAGCGTTTTTAAGTGTCATATCAGGGTGTTTTATCAAATCTATTATCTGTCTTAGAACTAAAACATCTTTGTCAAAAAATCCACGATGCCCATGTTCATTT
>NZ_SCFN01000085.1 GCF_004138285.1 Gottfriedia acidiceleris
AAGAAGAATTTAATAAAGCCTTATTTGCTAAACTCCAGGAGCAACAAACATACCTGGATAAAAAGCTGGATAAACGTGACCAAGATTTAATGCATCTAATAAGAGATACACAAGAAACAAAAAAAATGATAGCAGCTACACAACAAAAAAAGTGGTGGAACTTTTGGAGCCGATAAAAAGAAAAAACCGCGCTTATGGTAAGCACGGTTTTTTGGTGATTCCAGACGTGGTGTACGACTGGATC
>NZ_SCFN01000086.1 GCF_004138285.1 Gottfriedia acidiceleris
AAATATGGACACACAATGGAGACACTTTTGAGATTTTCATGTACCCACGATTTCGTCAGGCATTGCCGGACTCCACAACCTAGTTGGGGACAGAAATCCCTTATGCTCTTCAATCTTTCTCGAAAAATGAAACTCAAAATAAAAACGAGATTCTTATTAGATCCCGTTAGCTTCTCAAGATAATTTGAATACTCGATTTTATGTATCAACTTTTAGAACAACACGAGCACGTAACGATCTACCT
>NZ_SCFN01000087.1 GCF_004138285.1 Gottfriedia acidiceleris
CATTTGTATGTTCTCCACACCTCATGCCGACGAAGTTGGTATGAGGTGTGGAGACGAGAACTCGAATAGAAATGGGGCGTTCGGGCGGCGGTATAGCGCAATTTCAAGTGTGCACTATATCCATACATAAATTGAAGCGCCAATAATGTATAGGTATAGTGTATAGATATTGTCTACACCTTTATGTTGGCTCATATCGCATTGGAAGTAGGGAGTACAAAAGAGATTCATTTTAAAGC
>NZ_SCFN01000088.1 GCF_004138285.1 Gottfriedia acidiceleris
GCAGAGACCTGTGTTTTTGCTAAACAGTCGCTTGGGCCTATTCACTGCGGCTCTCCTTACGAAGAGCACCCCTTCTCCCGAAGTTACGGGGTCATTTTGCCGAGTTCCTTAACCATAGTTCTCTCGCTCACCTTAGGATTCTCTCCTCGCCTACCTGTGTCGGTTTGCGGTACAGGCACCTATTTCCTCGCTAGAAGCTTTTCTTGGCAGCGTAGAATCAGGAACTTCGGT
>NZ_SCFN01000089.1 GCF_004138285.1 Gottfriedia acidiceleris
GTCCATTGTATTACTCTTACTCCATATATTTACACGCTGATATGGTGGCTCTGCCCCCATACCCCCGGCCAGCACTCTTCCCCAAAAGCAAGGGGGAAAAGAAGAAGAGAGTGTACAAATTTTTGTACACCTCGATTTTAAGCTTCACCCGAAATCGGGTGAAGCTCTCGGCATAGCCGAGCAGGTGGACAGCACGTCCACACCC
>NZ_SCFN01000009.1 GCF_004138285.1 Gottfriedia acidiceleris
GTACCTACATTTGTAGTAGATGCACCAGGCGGAGGAGGTAAAATCTCACTTCAACCAAACTATATCGTCTCACAAAGTAGTAAAAAAACAGTACTGAGGAATTTTGAAGGTGTCATCACATCTTATCCAGAGCCTGAAAACTATAAAGAGGATACAGCAGAAGAGTATTTTTCACTAGTTTACCCTGATTATTTAAATAAAGCAGCTAAGGTTGGTATTGCTAGTATCATGAATGATCAGGTTCAAAGTCTTATTCCTTCAGATTTAGAAAGAATGAAAAAGAGAGAACAATATCAAACAGATCCAACACATAATTCATTAAAAAATAAACGAGAAAAAAGGGATGAACTAAAGGAGAAAAAGTTTCAATCACAAATTCAAAAAATGGATGGAAGTGTAAAGAAAGATGAATAATACATTAAAATGTGATTGGTGCGGTGAGGAGAATGTACAGGAAACAAAAGCAGTTGTACATTGGGAATTACCGGATGGTTCTCGAGCAATCACAATTACAGGAGTACCATCATTTCATTGTGAACAGTGTAAATTTACCTATCAAAAAGAAGATACGGTCAAATCGATAGAAGATCAGTTATTTCTCATTTCAACAAAATTACTTCCGGTTTCAGTCACATTTGATGAATTAATGAAGCAGCCGAGATTATTAAAAAGAAATTATTTTGACTTCTCGTCATAGAACGAGTATTTTTAAAATATAAAATAACTCTGTTATTGTATAAAGCATATTCAAAAAGTAACAATATTTTTAGAAAAAGAGACAAAATAAATAATAAAACTGAGGGAGAATCATGAGAAAGTCATTTTACCATTATATGATGAAGCATAGAAACTATAAAATTCCTAATGAAATTGGAATATTGGCAGATCATCTTTTTAATGATCACTCATTTCCAAAACATTCTTCAAGCTATGACGAAATTAGCTCGTATTTAGAGTTTGATGGAACTTTCCATCAATCGATGAGCGTTTTTGATGAAGCATGGAACTTATATTTAGAAGATCAATAAGATGTGACTTAGGTTAACTAAGTTACATCTTTTTTTATTGAAACCTTCATTCAATAATATCCCCTTTATTTATTGATCCTACCATTTCTGAAACTAGCTATTAATTTCTTACCTACAAAATAGGCTAATCCCTTTTTTTATTTACTATGAAAATGACAGACAATTATCTATTGGTTGCATAGTATACAGTAAAAACGAATTAGTCACGACGAATGGAGAAGGAGGTAAGTAGTATGACGAAGAAAAAACAACCCAAATATAACGTAGATGATATTGTCGTGATAACGTTATATGGTACTGTCGGTAAGATAACAAATATAAACTTTCTATTTTTATTGGGAATTCATCGCTTGTGTAAAATGCATAATGCTAAGGTGATTTTATGTTAGCTGCTATTTATCTCAGGCTATCAAGAAACGAAGAACAAAAAGAGGTGGAAGAAGTTTTACTTAATCATAAAAATGCTTTGATCAAGCTTGCCAATCAACATAATTTAAAATATATCATTTATCAGGAAATTTCGAGTGGTGTAAATACAGAGCGTGAACAATTAAATTTATTGCTTAAGAAAATACATGAATTTGATTATTTAATTATTATGGATATAGATCGTCTTTCACGTGATAATGCACATGCAGAACAAATCAAGCAAGTATTAATCTTAAATGATATTAAAATATTAACCCCACAAGGTAAAATAGATTTATCCCAGGAAACGAATGAAATGTTATTTTCATTCCAAGCAGTATTGGCTAATTTTGAATATAAGCAGATAAAGAAGCGATTATCAAGAGGTAGATTAGCAGCAGCGGAGCAAGGAAAATGGGTAATGAGTAATAAGACCCCACTTGGATATCGTAAAAACTCGGAAAAAAAATTAGAAATCATTGAAGACGAAGCGAAGATCATTCGACTAATATTTGATAAATCGTTAGAACGAGTTTCCGTAAATGAAATAGCACGGCAATTAAATAGGTTAAATTGGAGGAGTAGGCAAGGTAAAATACTTACTACATCACATATTAGCCAAATACGTACGAATCCTGTATATTATGGAGTCATACAGGCTAGAAGACGTATTCATAATAAAATTATTGATGAAGTTTTTATTGAAAATGCGCATGAGGCAATCATAACAAAGGAGCAATTTTTCGCCGTCCAAAACATATTAGAAAATAATAAAAATGTTTATTTCCAAAACCGAAAAACAATTCGTAGGTTACAAAATTTAATATACTGTAATTGCTGTGGGCGGAAGCGATATATTCAAAAGGATAGTTCAAATATTGATTTTATAAAATCATGTTCATATAAAATATCAAACAATCAATGTAAAGATCGGGGCTATAAATATCAATTAGTCGAAGAATTTGTTTTAAAGAGCGTTAAAGAAAAAAAATTAGAGCTAGAGAACGGGTTAAAAATGCTAGATTCTCAGAAAACAATCGAACTCGAACAAAGATTAACGACTGAACTTGTCTCATTAATCAAACAAAAGGATAAAATTAAAAAACGACAAAATAACGTTAGAGAAATGAGAATGGATGAAGAGATTACTAAAATGGAATATGAAGAATTAAAAAATGAACTAATCGCCCAAATGAATCAAATGAATGAGCAAATTGAACTCTATCAGACTCAAATAGAAAATTTAAGAAACAAAAACGATGATAGTCAAAAAATAGAGAAGATAATTGAAACGCTAGACGAATTAGAAGGAATCGATCCTGAAATATGTAATCAATTTTTAAAATCATTTATTAATAAAATATGGTTTAGTAGTAATATGGATTCAAGTCATGATACTACTCGAAGTAAGGAAATTGTCTCTATTAAAATAGAATGGATCTAATGCATCAATTATCATTCTATGAAGCTATTCCCACTAGAAATCTCACATTAAACAGCCACATTAAAGTCATTACTTTTTGAGAATCTTAAAATTAAAATAAAAAGTTCAGTTTACCATCTTCGAAAAGATAGAACTGAACTTTTTTGTAATGAAATTTTAAAGATTTACTTGTTATTGATCAATTTAACTAATTCATTAAAATATTTTTCAGCTTCCTTACTACTTCTTGCATTTTTCAACCTTTTCATTAAAATATTGTAATGAAAATCAACTTCTTCTTTGGTTCCATCATCAGTGCTGTCATCTTCATTATTTTGTTCTATTCCATCGACAACACCCGTATCTGTTTGATGCATATTTCCTTTGTTATTCGAGGGGGCACTTGTCTTTTTGTTCTCATTTTTCTCTTTCTCCATTTCTTCAAGTGTTGAACTAAAATCAATGATTTTGTCATTAACGTTTTTATCAACCAATTTTTCTAAATAAGCACCGCCGCTAACTCCACAAATAAAAGCATAAATGATAATTGATACAGGAGTTTGATCATTTGTCGTCAGAACAGCAATAAGGTATGATATACAACCTGCCATAGCTCCAAGAATTATTTCTCGCTTAGAACCTAGTGAATATCTTTCTCTACCATCAGAATCTTTAAACCGATAGCTTCTAATGTAGCCCTCATTCGCTAATAATATATTGGCATAACCACCGATCGCACCAATTAATATTGATAGAAAGGTCAGAAATAAATCATTAGATGATAATGTATCCAGCCAATTTTCGTACATATTAGTACCCTCCCGTTTTTGTTAAACTATATGGAGGCTTTTTTTAGAATAGTACAATTAGATGCAATACGTTTATAAAGGTCATTTTTTAGGTAGTTATAAAAAACTTATCAGCTAAAAGAAAGCTGAATCAGGTTGATCTAGTTTGTTAGAAATTAATTTTAAATCTTAACGGGTTCTTGTTTATTTAAAAATGAGCGAATGGTTTGATTAAATTTTTCTGCAGCTTCCATTTTGGTTACATGGCCAGTATTTTTGAAAATAACTAATTTTGAATTTGGAATACTTTTATGCATTACTAATTGGAGCCATACTGGCGTAATCGGATCATACTGACCACCAATAATAAGAGTTGGTACATTTATATTTGGTAACAATTCTCTATTATCAACGTTAAAACAGGCTCTCATTGACCTGTCATATCCTTCTGGATTTGGGCGATAATATTGTTTAAATTGTTGTAATGACTCTTCTTCCCATGAAAAAAGGCACGCTCTTGCTGTCATCTCTTTTAACTGTTGTGGTGTGAAAATTTTTGAACGAAGCTCTTTATATTGAAGAAACCATAATCCTAGTAATCTTGGAGCAAAATGAAATGTACTAACTAGGATTAAAGAGCGACATCTTTCAGGTGCTTGCCGGTACATCTCTTGTGCAACAGCCCCACCCATAGATAAGCCTAAAATATGAGCGCTTTCAATTCCTAACTCATCCATTAAATCAAGTACATCTTTTGCGAAATTCTTAATTGATATTCCTTCAGTTAAATCATTTTCTCCATGGCCACGCAAATCAGGAATAATTAAATCGAATTCATTCGCTAGTTCATATTGTTTAAACCAGCTTTCTTTAACTTCACCAAGACCATGAATTAATACGAGTGGTTCTCCAGTACCTAACCGATCATAATACAGTTTGATACTTTCAGTCTTAATAACGTACAATTTTATCACTCCTTTGTAACTTTTTTCACTAAAATATTTAACGAATAAACGCTATGTTTGAAGTTTTTTGAAAATTTATAATAAATTATATTTACTGTATTGACGCTATATTCATATATGTGTAAAATACACCTATATATTTTATATAGAGGTGTTACCAATGAACAATGATAAAGATAAAAATATTACTCCTTCAAAAAATTTTATTATGCCTTTTATTCTTCTACTTCTTAGTCGGATGACACTACATGGATATGATCTAATTCAAAAGCTCCACGCATTCGGTTTTCAAACGATTGACCAAGGAAATTTATATCGATTATTAAGACAACTAGAAAAAGAAAATCTTGTACAATCGGAATGGGATACGAAAGGAAGCGGACCTGCTAAGCGCTGTTATTCAATTACAGAAGCTGGGAAGGCATACTTAACAGGGAACGCAAGACAACTCGAACTTTATCAATCAATGCTTGATCAATTTTTCAAAATGTACACTAGTTTTCTTGAGCTCTACATTCCTCCATTACAAAGAGAGGATAAAATAGAGAAAAATTCGAAACACAAAGAGGAGGAAGAAGTTTGACGACACAGAAAGCTTCAAAACCAAAGGTGGAAGTTCAAAAAATTGAAGATGAGAAAGTAGAAAATTATTTTATGGATCCTTTTTTTAATACACTCTGGGATCAATATGAAAGTAGTTTGACACACTTAAGAGACAGTAGAGAACAAAGGTTAAATTCGTTTATTAAAGTGTTAAACGAAACAAGGAAATTTAATGAGGAATATCGTAATGCAGTAAATGGTTTATTTGGAGAAATAAAGTACTTTAATAATCAGATAAAAGCAAATAAATCAAGAATTAAAATTGCAAAGTCAGATGAAACTTCAGAAGTTCAATCAAGTGTTAAACTATTTGAAGAAACGGTAAATAAATTTGGTGAGTTATTAACTACTCCGTTCAAAGCCTCAGTTGAGTTAATTGAAAGAGTAGAAGAGCAATATGAACAAACTGGAAAATTCTACATAGAGAGTTTGAAGGAAAGCGATCGAGTTTGGTCATCATTAAATGAACATTACTTAGAAATTTTAAGAGCAGCACATACGAACTTTAACCATCGTATTGAGGATAGCTTTAAAATGTTTAAACCTGTTGTAAATAGGTAAATTTTGCCCTTTTTCTTCGCACTAAAGAACAACTCTTTCAAATCAGAAGAGTTGTTTTTTTATGCCTTATTTAATTTTTCTTATAGGCAATTTTATCGATTACAATACATACCTCTATGAACTATAGACTAGACCTATGAATAGTCTATAGAGGGGTGTTTCTTCATGGATAAGTTTAAATATGAAGAAATTGGAACGTTAAATGCAAAACTTGCTGCAGAAGCATTACTAAAATTAACTATAAAAATAAAAAATGAGGATATAAAAATAAAGACATCTGATAAGCCACTCACTTAACTTGAGTGGTATTTTTGTCTCATTAGCCAATAAAAATAGAAAGTTAATAAATATTAAACTGATGGACGGCGTTTTTGTTTATGAAGTCAATAATCATGACGGACTTTATGTTGAGAATACTCTTCAGCTTCTCAACGAATATGATGGGAAAAAACTTGAAAAAGAATGGATAGAAGTAAATTATTCATTTTCTTTCGGGGATCTTGTTCAAGTAAATGGTTATGAAAAAGAAATTTTTCGAATTGTGGGGTACCGGACTGAGGTTTGGCGATATAAAAATGACGCGTGGGAAGATACAATTTACGAACTAGCACGTATTACTGATGGAGAATGGTTAGAAGCCGATGAAACAGATTTAACACTAATTGCATCAGCTCAAACTGCAAATGCAATTCTAAAAAAACTAAGAAATGATAAAAATGGCATTACAAAATTAGACTTAGAAAAACTTCGCTCAATGAATGATTTTAATAAAAACAGAAATAAAACAACAAAACAAGAAATAATTGACGGATTATTAGATATATATAATGATTACGCTGTTTTATATTCAATCTTCCAAGACGAAGAATATAAAATTGTGATGGATCTAGTGCTTAAAAATTTAAATAAATTCTCAGAGAAGAAAACAAATTGAGAGAGAGGATATTCTACAATAATTGTAGAATTATATGAATCATAAAAGGTATGCCTATCCCTATTAAAATAAAAAATGCAATTGTCGTCAGTTTTTCAACAGTTTCTTCAAACAGTTCATCATTAACCATAATTTCTTTTAAATTAGCTAGCTTGTCCATTTTTATCATTGGAATCTCGCTCCTTTAACATGTTTTAATTGAATATATGCTTGTCAATGTTGTATTATGCAAAAGGTTACATATTAATATTTTTTTGTGCTTGGTAAGGTTTTTTTCATATTTTCTCATTTTTCACATATTAACTAGTAAGGGGTGATGCTAGTGAAAGAAATTGAGGTAGTTATTGATACGGAAGAAATAGCAGAATTTTTCTATCAACAGCTCATTCAGCGAGGATATGTTCCTGAGGAAGAGGAAATTGAAGAACTAGCGGATATTACTTTCGAGTACTTACTGGAAAAATGTATGATTGATGAAATTGATGAGGAAGAAGAATAGTCATGAAAGTGGCGACGGGAGATCTCGTCGTTTTTCTTTTGTGTATCCAAAGTACAAGCAATTAAGATGCATTAACTGGAACTTATATTGGAGGTTTATATGAAAAAAAATAATTGGATACTAATTTTTACTTCTATTTTTCTATTTGTTATTTTAGGACTTATTTATGATTCGAAAATGATTCGGAGTTTGGACAATTCAGCGTTTAAATTCTTTGAATTCATTCGAACAGATGCACTAGATTCATTTTGTTATTTTTTAAGAGATTTTGGTTCTTCAAAAATGTATTTAACATTTGCAGTCATAGTTTTAATTTATTCAATTATACGTAAGCGTATTTGGACTGGTATATCGTTACTTATTACATTATTGACAGCTAGAGTGGTTGTTTCTTTTTTAAAAGATCTATATGAAAGACCACGACCAAGTTCAATGTACTATGTGGAAAGTGGATTTAGTTTCCCAAGTGGTCATGCAGTTATGGCAACATCCTTCTTTCTAACATTAGGCTTTATTTTAATTGTCATTCAACCTGCAATGATGAAACACAAAAAAATGATTCAATTTATCGCGCTTTTAATGATATTTTTAATATCAATGAGCAGAATTTACCTACATGTACATCATTTCTCAGATATTATTGCTGGATGGTTAGTAGGATATGCATGGTACAGTATTTGTAAAAATGTATTTATTAATTTACATGAAAGAAAACAGCTTTAATTAAAAAAGTACACCTATAATCGAAATGATATAGGTGTTTCTTTTTGAGTAATATTTGTTTCTAAGGAATTTTATGGCCAATACACTTGATATAAAAATAATGGATATTTGATTGTAGCATCAGTACGTTTATCGAATTCTCGAGAGCGAAAGCCGTAAGTTATATTAACAACTACTTCATAGGGGGAAATGATTTTAGTACTTGTATCAATCGTTGTTCTAAAAAACATACCTTCTTGATCAGAAAAACCATAATCGATTCCGTTTAAAACACTACTTGCATGTAACACTTTAAAAGGATAAGTTCTAAATAATGGAGAAACCGTTCTTCCACCGGTTAGTGCTTCTGGAAAGCGAACAACGTCTTCAACGAAATTAAGCACAATAAATCACCTCATGAGATGTATATGATATAAATCAAGTCCAAATTGCCTATAAATGTTAAAGAGAATTAAACCAGGAAAAAAAGATATGTACAAAAAATTGATAAAGAGCTTGGTAAAGCATGCGAAAAACCACAAGGATTACCTTGTGGTTAATTTATTTTATTTAGATTTTAGGGATAATCCCAGTCTTATCAAGATTTAACTAAGTTTATATTATTCAAATGTTGATAAAAATTCTTCAACTGATTCTGGCGTTTTTGCATTTGCGCTATGTAAGTGTCCAATTTTTTCGCCATCTTTAAATACAAGCAAACTTGGAATTCCCATTACTTGTTGTTCACTAGCGATTTCTGGAAATTCATCGCGATCCATTGTGTACCAAGTAAATGATGGGTGCTCTTCAATTACGTCGCCAATAAAAGCATCTAAACGTGTACAATCAGGACACCAAGTTGCATAAAACTTCACCACGATTGGCTTTTCACTTTTAATGATTTCCTCATATTTTTTTACATCTTCTATTCTTTCCATAATTGCCTCCTAAAGCTTTGATAGTTTTATTTTGAATCATATTAATTAGTATTTCAATTATTTTAACTTAATAATGCATTTTTAGAATTAATGTGATTAAAAAGCATACAAACGTTCGTATGTTGATGTAAAATATAAGATAGAAAAGCTGTTCTAAAAATCAGTAACAATGAAAGTAAATAAAATGATGAGGTGTATTTAATGAAGTTTATTCATACAGCAGATTGGCACCTTGGTAAAATTGTACATGGTGTACATATGACAGAAGACCAACGATTTATATTAGATGAATTCATTTCAATAATTAAAGAAGAAAAGCCAGATGCAGTTGTCATAGCAGGCGATTTATATGATAAAAGTATATCTCCAACTGAGGCGATTGAACTATTAAATGAAGTATTCCATAAAATTGTAATTGAATGTAATACGCCGATTCTTGCGATTGCTGGAAATCATGATAGTGCTGAACGCATTGAATTTGGTAGCCGTTTTATGGAAAAAGAAGGCTTATATTTAGTAGGGAAATTTCAAACTCCATTTAAGAAAGTTATTTTGAATGATGATGATGGTGAAGTTCATTTTTATTTAATTCCATATGCCGAACCAAGTATTGTACGCTATATCTTACAAAACGATGATATTCATTCACATGATGACGCTATGAAAGCAATTATAAATAAAATTCGAGATGAAGAATTAGACCCATCAGTACGAAATGTATTTGTTGGACATGCATTCGTAACGAATAATGGTGAGCCTTCAGATGAAGAGACTGAGGGTGAACGAACACTTTCTATTGGTGGCGCTGAATACGTATCACACCATAATTTTAAACATTTTAACTATACAGCCTTAGGACATTTACATCGGGCACATTTTGTAGGAAATCAATCAATTCGATATTCTGGATCACCGTTAAAATACTCACTTTCTGAAGAAAACCATAAAAAAGGTTGCTTAATTGTTGAATTAAAAGCTAACGGTGAGCTATCAGTAGTTAAGAAAGATTTTCATCCAAATCGAGATTTAAGATCGATAGAAGGAACGATTGAGGAAATCAGACAGCATTCTGTAAATCATGATTATGTATTTGTTAAATTAACAGATGAGCATATGGTAGTACATCCGATGGAGCAAATCAGAACAGTTTATCCAAATGCAATGCATGTTAGTCGAAAGCGAACCACATTACAAACAGATAAAACAAATCAACTGAGTTTAGTGGAAAAACAATCAAAAAATCAACTTGAGTTGTTCCAATCATTTTATAAAGAAATGAAAAATGAAGATTTGAAAATTGAAGATGAACAATATATGAAAGAGATTATTCATGAAATCTTTGTAAGGGAGGAATAGATTTGAAGCCATTAAAAGTAGTACTTCATGCATTTGGACCATACAAGGATAAGGTACATGTTGACTTTAGTCGACTAAACGAAAAAGGATTATTTGCAATAACTGGTCCAACTGGTGCAGGTAAAACAACAATATTTGATGGAATTTGTTTTGCTCTTTTTGGAGAAGCGAGCGGTGAAAATAGGAATGACCAAACATTGCTTCGAAGTCATTTTGCTGATGATGATCTATATACTAGTGTTGAATTGACATTTGAATTAAAAGGAAACCATTATAATATTTTTAGACAAAAAGGTCATCAAAAGAAACAAAATAAAGGTATTACAGGCGATAAAATCGAGTTTTATAAAATTGAGAATGAGCAAAAAGTACCTTATTGTCAGGAATTTAACAAAACTTCAATCGTCAATAAAAAAGTAGAAGAATTATTAGGGATTAATGCAGATCAATTTAAACAAATCGTATTACTTCCCCAAGGTGAATTTAGAAAATTATTAGTTTCGGATACTAAAGAAAAGGAAGAAATTTTGCGAAAAATTTTCAGAACTGAACTATTTGAAAAAGTAACTGAAACTCTGAATTTAGCTAGAAAAAACATGGAAAGTAAATTTACTAATTTAAAGCAGAAAATCGTTATTAAATTAGAAGTGATTGAAAAATTGTTAAGCGAAAAAGGAATTCAAATTTCCGACGATTCTCAAATTAATCTTCATATTGTTAATGAGATTTTGACTGAACATATTTTAAGTATAATTGATGATTTAAAAAGACTTGAAGAAAATGAGAAAATACAAAAATCACAATTAGAAGTTAGTCAACAAAAGCTATTTTCAGCAGAAGCCCATAATAAAAATATTGATCGATTAAATGAAGTAATTGAATTATTAACAATGTTAAAGAGCCAAGAGTTAGAAATAGAAAATAAAAAAGCAAAAATAAAATTAGCCACGAATGCTGAAAAAGTATTACCTATAAAAACTGAACTTGAGAAACTAAAAAATTCACTTCAAGTAACGAACGATAAATTAATATTCGAAAAAGAGAGTTTAAAAGAAACGCTCATTAAAATTGAAAAAATCTCTGCGGATGTAGCTACATTACCTGAAGAGCAAAAAAAATTAGGTAGCTTAGAAAGTCAATTGAGTAATTTATTAGCTTTAAAAGAAGATGTAGATCAGTTTCAAAATCATAAAGTAGCGTTTCATAATAAGTCGAAACAGATTCTATTATACGAAGATGAAGAAAAGACTTTACAAGATGGTTTAAAGAAAGAGAATGAAGAATTAAATCAATTAAAACAGCAACTAAATGACTTAGAAGGTATTCATGATGAATGGGCAAAGCTCTCCTTATTAAACAAGGAAATCTCATTAAAAGGTGGATTTGCTAAACGAATCTTTTTTGCAAAAAAAGAATTAGAGCAAAAACTAAATGAATATCGAATAAAAAATTTAGACCATATTAAATTTAAAAATGAATTGGACAGAATTGAAAGTGAAATGCATCAGCAAAAAGCCGCTTTTTTAGCGAAAGATTTAAAGGATCAAGAGGAATGTCCAGTTTGTGGAAGTACCCATCACCCATCACTTGCTAAATTTAATGGGACAGTCAATGAAGAAGAAGCAGAAAAATTGAAAATGCAAGTAACTCAATTTCAGACTGAACTTGCAACAATTCAGGGAGAAATTAAAAGTAAAGAAAACTCATTAAAAATCGATGAACAATCATTTTTTGAAGAGCATGGTCAATTTGATTTTACAAATGAAGGTCTTAAAGCTCTTGCTAATGAATTTAATGAGAATGAATCAAACTTAAATAATCTGACTGAGAAAAAAGTTGTTTTCGAAAAGATTAATAATTTAATAAAAACAAAAGAACAATTAATTAGGGACTTAACTTTAAAAGTTACCGAGAAGACTGAGGCAATGAATAAGTTTACGAATGAACTAAATGAATTAAAAATTCAAATCGTACAAATTGAATCAAAATTACCTGAATCATTAAGAACTCTTGAGAAATGGCAATTAGAAAAAAATGAAATTGAAAAAAATATAGCCATATTAAAAGCTAAAATTTCAAAAATTGAAGAAGATTATAGACTCCTAACTGAACAGAAGACGGTTAAAGAGACTACTCGTACTCATCTTGAGAATGAAGTTTTAAATTTAAATGAAGAGATTCGAACAACAACGATTCTTTATCATGAAAAATTATCTGAGTACGAATTTAGCGGAGAATCTGAGTTTATAAGTGCAATTGATTATATTCGAATGATTGATCAATATCGAAATGATTTATCAATGTTCGATGAGAATCTTCAAAGACTAAGTACTGAAAAAGAGTTGCTTGAAAAACAAGTTCAATCGATGGAAAAAATTGATGTAAGTGAACTTAAAATGAAAGTACAAGAAATTACTCAGCATTTAGATGCTATCGTTAACGAGATGATTCGTATTCAAGAATTAAATAAGCGATTAAGTCAATTGAAAATTGATCTACAAATCTATCAAGAGGATTTTGTAAAAACTGAACAAAAATTAGCAGGTTTAACGGATTTATACAAAGTTACAAAAGGCGATAATGATAAAATGATTTCGTTTGAGCGATATGTCTTATTGGATTATTTTGAACAAATTATTGAATCGGCAAATATCCGACTTGACCATTTATCAAATGGCCAATTTCAATTGCAACGAAAAGATGCAGTTGAAAAGGGAAGGAAACAAAGTGGTTTAGGATTGGAAGTTTATGATTCCTATACGGGTCTTGCTAGGGATGTAAAAACATTATCTGGTGGAGAACAGTTTAATGCATCACTTTGTTTAGCACTAGGAATGGCAGATATTATTCAAGCACATAAAGGTGGCGTATCAATTGATACGTTGTTTATAGATGAGGGATTTGGATCGCTAGATGATGAATTATTATCAAAAGCAATTGATACACTTATTCAGCTTCAAAAATCTGGCCGCTTAATTGGAGTAATTTCTCATGTGCAAGATGTAAAGGATGCAATGCCTGCAGTAATTGAAGTTCATAAAACGAACAAGGGATATTCGGAGATATCAATTTTAATTAAATAAAGATGTAAGAGTGCCGGAAACTAAGCGAATGTTTCCGGTTTTTTATTTTTATTAAAAAGATTTCGACTAGAATTTTTTTGAATGAAATATATTTATCTATAAATGCAATCAAGCTCCCTGAAAAACACTTCAGTTAATTAATAACCAAATTTTCATAAAAGGGGAAGGGGGAGGTTGATTTCAACTACCAATGATCACTTACTATACGGTTTGTCTAATGACCGTTTTATATTTCAACTCTTTGAATATATTTAACTATAAATACATTAGTAATTTAAAATTCTATTTCAATCAAACTGTTTAATGGAAGGATTTAGCAATAATTGACATAGTATTGCATATTTAAACAAGAATAGATATAATAATTAAAAATCTAAATATATTAAATTTTCTATATATTTAATCTAATCAGAAATTTTTTTTACATAATTAAAATAATTGGGGGTATTGAAATGAAAAAGGTTAAAAAACTATCGTTTGCTTTTGCTGTGACGACAGCTCTAATTTTATCTGGTTGTGGAAAGGATGCGAAAACAAGCGGAACAGCAGACAAACCATTAAGAGTTGTAACTGATGCTGCCTATGCACCATTTGAATATCTTGATAACGGTAAAATAGTCGGATTCGATGTTGATTTTACAAATGCAGTTGCGAAAGAAGCTGGTGTGAAAATCAAAATTGTAAATACTGGATGGGACCCATTATTTGCTGAAATTGGTGGCAAAACTGCTGATATTGGTATGTCTTCAATTTCGATCAATGCAGATCGTGAGAAAACATATGATTTTACAACACCTTATTTTCTTTCTATAAATAAAATTCTAGTTCCAGAAGGTAGTAGTATTAAATCAGCCGCAGATTTGAAGGGGAAAGTTGTAGCAGTGCAAAATGGTACAACAGGACAAGAAGCTGTTGAAAAAATGTTTGGTAAAAACAATAAAAATCTTAAAAAATTCGAGAATAACAATTTAGCAATCTTAGAACTTCTTAGTGGTGGAGCTGATGCAGTAGTTGCGGATAATGGTGTTCTTGAAGCGTATGCAAAAAATAATCCAGATAAAAAGCTAGTTGTTATTGATGATAAAAATAGCTTTGAACCTGAATACTATGGCCTATTACTTCAAGATGGAAGTAAATTAAAAGGTAAACTTGATAAAGCAATTAAAGAAGTAGTAAACAATGGTACTTACGAAAAAATTTATAAAGAACATTTTGGATCAGAGCCAGATCTTGAGACATTAAAAGCAGAAGAAAATAAATAGGAAATTAAAAATTGCGTAACAGGCATTTGTGTTACGCAATTTTATCTAAATGGGGGAAAAGAAATGGGATTTGATTTTGGAATTGTAAAAGAATACATACCGTTTTTCCTTAAAGGAACTGGATTAACAATTGGCTTATCTTTAGCAGGAATATTCTTAGGTACAATAATCGGATTATTTGTTGGATTAGGTAAAATGCAATCAAATAAATGGTTAGCACTACCTTTTGTTTGGTATATCAATTTCTTTAGAGGAACACCGTTATTTGTACAAATCTTATTAATTCACTTTGGGGTAGTTCCGTATTTTATTGGAGAGACAAACGCAATAGCGGCCGCAATCATTGCACTATCATTAAATGCAGCAGCATATATTGCTGAAATCTTTCGTGCTGGAATTCAATCAATTGATAAGGGGCAAATGGAGGCTTCTCGTTCCTTAGGAATGACGCATGTACAAGCTATGAAACATGTTATTTTACCTCAAGCTGTAAAACGTATGATTCCTCCACTTGGAAATGAATTTATTGTCTTAATTAAGGAATCTTCAATTGCAGCTATTATTGCTGCACCTGAACTTATGTATTGGAGTAGAGCAATGCAGGGGCAATATTATAAAGTGTGGGAGCCGTATATTTCTGCTGCAGTAATCTATTTAGTCCTAACATTAACATTAAGCTTTGTATTAAATCGCATTGAAAGAAGGTTGACTACGGGATGATTAAAGTAGAAAAATTAAAAAAATCATTTGGTTCGCTGGAAGTATTAAAAGATATCAACATTACAATTCAACCACGTGAAGTATGTGTTGTAATCGGTCCTTCTGGTTCTGGGAAGTCAACCTTTCTTCGATGTTTAAATATGTTAGAAACAATAACAGCTGGTAAAGTTTTTATAGAAGACGTCGATCTTACAGATAAAAAAACAAATATAAATAAAATTCGTACTGAAGTAGGCATGGTATTCCAACATTTTAATCTATTTCCACATTTAACAGTTTTAGAAAATATTACTCTAGCACCTAAAAAAGTAAGAAATCGACCAAATGATTTTGCAAAAACAAAAGCACTTGAACTATTAAAAAAAGTCGGGCTTTCAGATAAAGCCAATGTATATCCTGACTCACTATCTGGTGGACAAAAACAACGTGTTGCGATTGCAAGAGCACTTGCAATGGAACCAAAAATTATGTTATTCGACGAACCTACATCCGCTCTAGATCCCGAGATGGTAGGAGAAGTTTTAGAGGTAATGAAGCAACTAGCTAAAGAAGGAATGACAATGGTCATTGTTACACACGAAATGGGCTTTGCTCGTGAAGTTGGGGATCGCGTAATCTTTATGGATCAAGGCTATATAGTTGAAGAAAACAGTCCAGTGCAAATATTTGATTTCCCAAATCACGAGCGCACGAAAAGTTTCTTAAGTAAAATATTATAAGAAAGATAATAGAAAGATAGTAGGTACATAAAGTCCTACTATCTTTTTATTGCAGATTTAAAAGTGTTTTCTTTTCATTCTTTTCGAAATATTATGCTAAAATTTATTTAGGAAATGAAAGGGAGTGTAGATCAATGGAAATTCAAAGAATTTTAGTAACTAGCCGAATTCATCATAAGCTTAAAGATATAATTGAATCACATAATCTATCAAAAGAGTTTCGTTTTTTACCTGAAGATGAAGTAACAAAAGAGGATTATGAGTGGGCTGATACATATGTTGGTTTTCGTCCAACACCAAATTTTGAATTTGGAAACATAAAGTGGGTCCATTCATTAGCAGCGGGCGTAGATAGTTTTATGAAAATTAAATGGAAAAATGACGTACTTTTAACGCGAACGATTGATGTTTTTGGTCCTAAAATGAGTCAGTATTGTTTAAGTTACATACTCCAAGATTCACAATTACATGAACAATTTTCAAATTTACAGAATGAAAATAAGTGGGAGTTTCATATCCCAAAATCTTTAGAAGACCAAAAAGTTGTCATTTATGGTACAGGTGAAATTGGAGGTTACATTGGAAAGGTTCTATCAAGCTTAGGAATGAAAGTATATGGAGTTTCTATGAGTGGTAATCAAAAACCATATTTTGAAAAAATAGTTCCGTTTCAAGAAGCATCTACAATTTTAGATCATGCAGATTGGATTATTAGTGTTCTTCCGTCTACGGATGAAACTAAAAATATAATGGATATGAGTACATTTAAACATTTAAATAATGTAGGTTTTATAAATGTTGGTAGAGGAGCAACTGTGTGTGAGGACTCTTTAAAGGAAGCTTTGAATAATGGGTATATTAGAAAAGCTATTTTAGATGTTTTTGCTGTTGAACCACTCCCAGCCGATTCAGAATTATGGCAAATGCCTAACGTAAAAATAACACCACATATTTCGGCTGTTACTTTACCAAATGATGGTGTAAAATGTTTTGTCAATACACTTTCATCATTAGAAAATAACGAGAAGTTAAGAAATGTAGTGAAGATTGAAAAGGGTTATTAATTTTAAAAAATGTGTAGAAAAACATTTCTGTCTTTATATTAGTCGAAGGTTCCAACATCGATAAATGCTATTAAAATTTTTTCATTTCACATTAAGAAATTATAAATTTGCAGCTATGAAGGTGACTCGACGTAGTTTCAAATTTTAGGAATTAAGTATAAGTGCAACTACGCCTCTGTCTTCGCCTTGAAGCTCGCCAATCGTCGAGTTTTCTTTATTATTACAAACATGTTAGGATATACAAGTAACAAATTGATAAAAAAGGAGAATACAAAAGATGGCAATTATTGACGTTTCAATCGTACCAATTGGCACTGAAACACCTAGCGTGAGTGCGTATGTAGCAAATATACATAAAGTTTTAGAAAAGTATAATGGCGAAGTAAAATTCCAACTTACACCAATGAATACAATTATTGAAGGCGAATTACCGTTATTATTAAAAGTTGTACAAGAAATGCATGAGGTACCATTTGAAAATGGAATTTCAAGAGTTGCAACGACTATTCGAATTGATGATCGTCGAGACAAGAAAAGTACAATGGAAGGTAAGTTAGCTTCTGTTCAAGCAAAACTTGAACAAAACTAATTTTGACTTTACAAAGTGACTAGATAAGTTTAACGACTTTTAGTCACTTTTTTTATGAATTTAGAAAATAATCGTGTGATTATTTTGAATATTTTATTGAAATTCCATTATTTAGTTGATAAACTAAACTAAACAGTCAGTTTAAATATATTTAATATGTAAAGGAATGTGTTCAATGCCAAAAGTCTCAGATGATTACAAAGAACGCAAAAGAGAGAGCCTTCTTGAAAGTGCTTTAAAATGTTTTGGAGAAAAAGGATATCATACAACAACAATGGATGATATTGTTGCATATTCTAAAACGAGTAAAGGGCTAATTTATAATTATTTTAAAAGTAAGGAAGAGCTTTATTTAACTTTAATGCAAGAAAGAACAGTCCAAACATTTGAAAAAATTAATCAACGATTTCAAAATATTAGTTCATCAAAAGATAAGCTAAAAGAGTTATTTCAAATGTATAGTGAAATTTCCTTAACAGAAAAATGGCGTAATATGATTAGAGTGCATATGGAGTTTTGGATTAATTCAGCTAGGCATGAAAATCTACAAGCCATTATGATTGAAAGATACAAAGATCAATACCGTTTATTTTTAAGTGAAATTATTAAACAAGGAATAGCATCTGGTGAATTTAAGAAAACAATCGATCCTGATATTATATCTAGTTTGTTTTGGGCTAATATCGATGGCATATGTTTACATTATTCAGTTGTAGAAGAAGATGAAATTTACAAAGCACAATTTAAAGCTGCAGAAGAAATGATTATGTCTTATATAGTCATTCAAAATTAAAATTTTGGGTAGAGAAGGTGAATACTTTCCTACCTAAATATTAAATTCAGAAAATTTTTTATGTTAAAAATAAAGCAAACAACATACACTATTCATAGAATAAAATAAACTTAATAGTCAGTTTTGATTGGAGAGGAGGAATAACAATGAATTCAGTCCAAATTAGAATTATTTGTTTATCTATGTATTAATAAGCGTGAAGTTTTTTAATTTTGGTAGAATGAAGGGATTATAATGGGAAAGAAAGTCTATTTTTTATATACAAAGGCGTTCTCGGATATAGGTAGTATGATGGAATTGGTTGTAATGAATGCAGTGATCTACTCGATGACGAAAAGTACCTCATGGCTCGCTGCGGTTTTAGCACTTCGTGTTTGTGGAGGGATTTTAACAAGTTTATTTTCCGGTGTAATTGCGGATCGATATAATCGAAGAAAGCTAATGATATTCAGCGATATTACTAGAGGATTGAGTATACTACTTTTATGTATTTTTCCTTCACCTTTAATGTTTGCGATTGTAGCATTTATCATTGGCGCATTAGGAAGCTTTTTTTCAGTCAGCTTTAGTGCGGATTTACCTCAAATATTTGGTGAAGAAAATATATTAAAAATAAATGCTTTTATTTCGCGCCTTGCTGCAATTAGTATGGTTATTGGATTTTTAGGTTCAGCATTCTTATCAACCGTTGTAGATTATCGTGTAATCATTGGAATAGATGCTCTTTCCTATTTCTTATCCGCATTTGTCCTAATCTTTTATAAATGGGAAAATACGGTTAAAAAAGGTGTAAACAATCAATGGAAACAATTAATTAATGATTTGAAAGAAGTAAAAACTTATGTGCTAATCAAACCTCTTTTAGTATTTGTATTCATTGTATTTCTATTTCAAACATTCTCAGCAAGCTCTCATAATGTTGGGGTGCCAATATTAGCAGAAAAAATTAGCACAGAACATGCAACATTTTATCAAGGGCTAATTTGGGGAACTTGGGGGATTGGAGGAATCCTTTCGACTTGGTTAATTCCTAAGGTCTCTTTGTTAAAACAGCATTATCTATTTTTATATTACGGAACTTCAGTTTTAACATCAATCGGCTTCATTTTATTTTTATCGAATCAAATTTTATGGGTAGTATTCTTTTTCGCATTTTTTACAGGCTTTTTTGATAATGCTGCAGGTACTTATTTTTCAACAATGATTCAAAAAAACGATAATTCTATAAGAGGTAGAATCTTCGGAGTCGCAAATTTGTTAAATAGGGTTGGTTTTACGATTGGTTTTGTAGCTGCATCACCATTATTATCATTCTTATCAATGCCACATCTTGTTTGGTTGTTTCATGGGAGTCTAATCATTATGATTTTATGTGTAACCAGTTACTTACTATTTAAGAAAAAAATTATTTTTAACTATGATCAAATTAAACAAAATGAAAATGAGTTCATCATTTCAAAATAAAAAAGGACGTGATTTTATGGAGCTAGAAAAAATAAATTATTTCAGATGTAGCGAAGTAGACGTTGAATTAGCTTATCAAGCATTCTCAATAGGTTTTTCAGATTATATAATTAAATTCAATTATTCTAAGGAGCAGTTTGTAAATTTGTTTTTTGGTCCAGAAGGTAACAAACCTGAGCACTCTTTCGTAGCAATTTATGAAAATGAAGCGGTAGGTGTGATTTTAGGCGGTATTAAAATGTATGAATCGATTAAAACAATGCGATGTGGAACTTTGGCTATTAGTCCAGATTATAGGGGCTTAGGTGTTAGTCAAAAATTATTTGAACTGCACAAAGAAGAAGGTGAGAAAAACGGATGTAAACAACTATTCCTAGAAGTAATTGTTGGAAATGATCGAGCAATTAATTTTTATAAGAAACTTGGATATGAAAAGATTTATGATCTTTCTTATTTTTCTAAATCAGATTTAACTAGTTTACAAAAAATACCATTAGAATCTAGTACAGAAATAAATAAAGTTGAATTTAGTACTTTCAAAGAAACAATTTCGAAATGGGACTATCATATAAACTGGCAAAATGACATTGATTACTTAGAAAGACTACCTAATTTTAGTTACTTTCTAGCTAAAGTTAATGATGAAAATGTTGGTGCTTTAGCAGTTAATGAAAATGGTAGAATAAGCGTCCTAATAATTGATAAAGTTTATCGTAATAGAAAAATAGCAACTACCTTATTACAATCTGTGGCTATTGAACTAAATTTAAAATCTTTTTCTACATCAATACCAAATAACAATAGCCTTGAAGGTTTCTTGCATAAACTAGAATTTAAGAAAGAAAAAATAGCACAATATGAAATGTACAAAATGATCTAGTGATAAGTAGGAAAGAGTGACAGTA
This sequence comes from Gottfriedia acidiceleris, assembly GCF_004138285.1. Lineage (GTDB taxonomy): Bacteria > Bacillota > Bacilli > Bacillales > Bacillaceae_G > Gottfriedia > Gottfriedia acidiceleris_A. The sequence continues at coordinate 20,805 of NZ_SCFN01000009.1, forward strand.
CTCGTCACTTAAGAATTTTGTACTTTTGCCTATATACATGACCTTGCTCCTAAATGAGCTAATCTCCGTACATTAAATAGTATGGAGGTGATTTATAATGTATGATTATCGTCAGCAAATTGAGCAGCCATATTATCAATATTCCGGAGTACCGCAACAAGAGGATGAAAGATTTTTCCCATTTTTCTTTCCGTTTTTATTTGGTGCAGCGGCATTTGGCCCATGGGGATGGGGGAGACCTTGGGGTTGGGGCCGTCCATGGGGATGGGGAAGACCTTGGGGATTTTATCGTCCATGGGGATGGGGAAGACCTTGGGGATTTTATCGTCCATGGGGTTGGGGAAGACCTTGGTAAAATAAAAAAATATTAAATTGGGAGTCTCCTAGGTCATTGTACTTTTGAGACACCTTTTTATGTAATGAAAAATACTGATCTGTGAAAATCAAAAAATATCCCACAAGGAAAATAAATACCTTGTGGGAAGTTTTATTTTAATATTAATTTTATGAAAAATGGGATAAGAATAGAGGCAAATATCGCACTAAGCGTCATTGCTATTGAACTTATTGCTTGTTCAATTTTGCCATATTCTGCTGCTTTTGCTGTACCTACTCCATGTGATGAAATTCCATAAGAAGCGCCAATTGCTACAGGGTGGTCTATTTTAAGTTTTGATAGAATTGCAGGACCAAACATTGATCCTGAGATACCGGCAATCATTACATATACAACAGTTAAAGACGGAATACCACCTATCATTGAAGTGATCCCCATAGCTAAAGGGGTTGTAACTGATTTTGCTGCCAAAGAAAGCAGGATGATTTTTTTTAATCCGAGCCATAAAGATAAGTATACACCTGAAAGTAGACCGACAATTGTTCCAGCAATTACACTAACTAATATTGAAATACAATGTTTCTTTAATGTTGCCCGATGCTCGTATAATGGGTAGGCAAAGGAAACAACAGCAGGACCTAAAAGTAAATTAATCCATTTTCCTCCAAGCATATAGGATTCATAGGTAATATGAAGATTTACAAGAATGATGATAATAACTGTAGTAGAGGTAACAATCGGAATCATTAACGAATAAGTGAATTTAGCGTGCAATTTTTTTGCAAGAATATAACACAAAATCGTTAAGAGGATAAATAGCAAACTTTTAATGTCCTTCATTCGTATCCCTCCCAATTAATAAATCATTTGTTTGTTTCTTATGGGCTCTCGAAGTAAGATACGAACTAATGCTTGCAGTAATACTAAATACAACTGCTGTACTAACTAATACTATTATAATAGAAATTAAGCCGTGAAAATTTAAAATTGAAGAATAATTCATTATTCCTACAGTAGCTGGAATAAACAAAAGCGTTAAGTGCTTACTTAAAAAATTACTACCATTTCGAATCCAATTTCCCTTAAAAAATGGAATAAATAGTAAACAAAATAATAACAACATACCAATAATACTTCCCGGAATAATCAGATGAAATTGCTGCTGAATTATATTTCCAATAAAAAATAATAAGTAAAGAAAGCTTATTTGAACAATCAATTTTACAAAATTCATTTTCAACATCCTTTGATTCTTACTAACTAATAGACTATTAATCTTATTATTGTACAATAAATTATGGCGAAAATGTGAAATTTTTTCGTTATTATAAAAATGCATCTTTTTATAAAAAAGCTTATAATATACTTATCATTTAAATAGAGGAAGTTATATAATATGAAATCATTTGTAGCGTTCGATTTTGAAACGGCAAATTATAATCGACATAGCATTTGTGCTGCCGGTTTTGTATTTGTTGAAGAAGGAGTAATTGTTGACCAAGTCTACTCACTAATTAATCCTGAAGAAGAATTTTATTCGATGAATATTTCTGTGCATGGAATTAGGCCAAGAGATGTTCAAGACGCACCTCTTTTCCCAGAATTTTATGAAACTATTAAAGATAAAATTGAGGGGAAAACATTAGTAGCACATAATCTATCATTTGATGGTTATGCATTAAAAGATAATTTATCAAGATATGGGGTACCTTCAGCATTAAATAATTTACTATGTTCACTGCAGCTTGCTAAGAAGGTATTGCCGAAACAATCTCGTTATTCATTAGATACTTTAGCAAGTCAATTCGGTATTTTATTAGAACATCATCACCATGCATTAGCGGATGCGGAAAGCTGTGCGAAAATATTTCTTCATTTAACGAAAGAATATGAAATCTCATCATTTGAAGAACTATATGAGAAAACTTCAATTTACCATGGGCAAATTCATCAGTTTGATTATCGTTCATCATTAGTAAAACCGAAACCTAAACGTAAATTGGAGAAGAAAGTATGAAATTAATATCTTGGAATGTAAATGGAATAAGAGCATGTGTACAAAAGGGATTTTTAGATTATTTTAATGAACAAAAAGCGGATCTATTTTGTATACAAGAAACGAAGTGCCAAGAAGATCAAATAACTCTGGAATTAGACGGTTATTATCAGTTTTGGCATTCTGCAGTAAGAAAGGGTTATTCAGGTACTGCAATTTTTACGAAACATAAACCATTAAATGTAAGTTTTGGATTTAACGGTAAAGAAGAAGATCAAGAAGGAAGGGTATTAACCTTAGAATTCGAGAAATTTTATATGGTAAATGTTTATACGCCTAATTCTCAGCGAGATTTAGCCAGATTACCAGTAAGATTAAAATGGGAAGATGATTTTAAAAACTACTTAAATAAGCTCGATGAACAAAAACCTGTCATTTTATGTGGGGACTTAAATGTCGCACATAATGAAATCGATTTGGCAAATCCAAAATCAAATCGTACGAATTCTGGCTTTACGGAAGACGAACGAGGTAAAATGACAGCATTATTAGAAAGTGGCTTTACTGACAGCTTTCGATTTTTAAATCCGACTAAAGAAGGTTCATATAGTTGGTGGTCTTATATGGCAAAAGTTCGTGAACGAAATATTGGATGGCGTATTGATTATTTTATTATTTCAAATAGACTTCAAAATGAGCTATTAAATTCAGAAATTCACTCCCACATTATGGGAAGTGATCATTGTCCCGTTGTCTTAACAATGGAAGATTCGATTATTTAATTATAGAAGAAAGCCCTAAGGTGTTAGAGCTTTCTTTTTTTTATATAGGCATTTAGTAAGTCAACGAAAAGAATTATGCGTAAACTAACGTTAGGACAAAGTATATAAAAATGTTTGTAAGAATACCTAATAGTAGAAAAGGGATGTGGATTCCTATGAGTATAAAATGGCTAGAATGGGCGCAGAGAATCCAAGCAATTTCTCAAGCAGGATTGACCTTTACGAAAGATGTTTTTGATAAAGAAAGGTATGAAGAACTAAGACACATAAGTGCTGATATTTTAAATCATTATTCAGAATTACAAATTGAAGAAATCGAGGGATTGTTTCGCAATGAACGGGGGTATCCCACACCAAAGCTTGATGTTAGAGGTGTCGTTTTTAAAAATGGAAAAATTTTATTAGTAAAAGAAAAGCTAGAAAAAAAATGGTCTTTACCAGGTGGTTTTTGTGATGTTGGATTATCAGCTTCAGAAAATGTAGTAAAAGAAATTTTTGAAGAATCAGGCTATAAAGTTGAAGTGAAGAAACTACTTGCAGTTTTAGACATGACAAAGCATGACCATCCACCTCATTCATATCACTACTACAAATTATTTATACAATGTGAAATTGTTGGTGGTAATCCATCAACTGGAACAGAAACAAGTGATATTGATTTCTTTGATAAAGACCACTTACCAGACCTTTCACTCAATCGAAATACTGCTTCTCAAATTGAATTAATGTTTGAGTATTATCAAAATCCTATAAAAGAAACTTGTTTTGATTAAAAAGAAAATATAAAAAATGTTAATTAGATCCTATTAGAGTTGCTATTGCAGCTCGATTTTGTTTTAAAGGATACAAAGTTTTTTAAAATGATTTGAAATAATGAAAAATATACATATTTAGAATTAATGTTTAAAATAGAAGGAACTTACTAAATCAACTTGAAAGGAGAAATGATTTGAAAACAAATTCTATGAACTATGTAAAATTTGAAAATGAATTAAAAAAAGAACGCATTTCAACTTGCCTTATTTATCAAAATGGAGAAATTAAATATAATTTTTATAAAAATTCAAAAAGCGAAACAAAACTATTTAAAATTAATTCCGTTACGAAGAGTGTTTTATCGATGTTATTAGGAATTGCAATTGATAAAGGATTTATAGAAAGTGTTGATGTACCAATTTCTAAATATTTTCCAAATATCGAAACGAAAAAACGAGAAATTACGATCGAACATTTGCTCACAATGACTCCTGGATATGATTGGCAAGAGTGGGGAGAATGGGGTGGGCGTCCATTCCCGATGATTAATAGTAAAGACTGGATACAATACGTACTAGAGAAAGAAATGGTTAATAATCCAGGTGAAAAAATGATTTATGATTCTGGAGCATCACAAGTACTAAGTGCAATTATGCAAATGGTAACGAATGAAAAATTGTCTACTTTCGCAAAAAAAATGTTATTTGATCCGTTAGGAATAAAAGAGTTTATTTGGCATGAAGATTCAAAAGGAATTAATATTGGTGGATTTGGCTTAAGTTTAACGTCAGATGATCTGCTAAAGCTTGGGATTTTAATGATGCAAAAAGGAAAATGGAATAATAGACAGATTATTTCAAGTGAGTGGATTGAAATATCAACAAAAGCGAAGTACCATACATATCCGCATGTTGGTTCATATGCATATCATTGGTGGGTGCTTGAAAATAATGAGTTAATGGAACTTGATTCAATGATTTATTTTGCCATGGGTTATGGAGGCCAATTTATCATTATTTCACCAAAAAACCAATTAGTAGCTGTTTTTACAAGTGCAAAATATATTAATACTTTTACCCCATTAAAAATCATTGAAAAATACTTTCCTTTAATATTAACAAATGAATAGGGCTTAAAAAGATTTAATGTGAATACATAGACTAAGGATTAAAATTCCATTATATAATGGCTACTCTTTCATTTACTCTTTTTAAGATACCCTTTATCTTGTAGTTTCTATTTCTGCCTTTAAATTTTGTATGATTTTTTTTATTGAAAATAGGAATTTTTAGAAAAATGTCGAATTAAGTAAGATAGAAGAAATATATAACAACTTGATAATAGCTCCAAGAAGGGATGAAGATTGATGTTTTTGGTGACAGAAGACTTCAAAACGTTTATTAGGAAATATCCAATCACAACAATTATGGTTGGTTTATGTACCATATTAGCGATCATTACGACATTTTTAGGTGGATATACGATCAAAAATATCATCAATTTAGGTGGATATGAGCACGAATTAGTAAAACAAGGTGAAATATGGAGACTTTTTACTTATGCATTTATGCACGGAAGCTACGCTCATTTTTTTATGAATATGACCTTTATGATTATTTTAGGTAGACCATTAGAAAGAGCGTTAGGTTCAGTTAAATTTTTACTATTTTATTTATTATCGGTTATTCTTACAGGACTTATTATTAATTTTAACTATTCACCTAATACAGTTGAGACAGGGGCATCCGGTGTTGGCTATGCTTTTTTAGGAATGTATTTATTTATTACCTTATTTAGAAAAAAGATGCTCTTTTCAGATGATCGTAAGTTTGTCATAACATTTTTAGGAATTGGATTACTATCTTCATTAATTATCCCGTCAACAAGTTTAACTGGTCACTTGGCAGGTATGATTATCGGTTTTATGATCACTCCTCTATTATTAAAAAAGGGTGCAAGGTTTCAAAACTCCGTTAATATTTAAGCTTTATATACATATATGAGTATAAGTAATTAAGTTATATCAATAAAATATTATCAAAACAAACCTAGTTCAGATTGAATTAGGTTTGTTTTGATTGTTAATTGGTTGAGAGTTAACGTTTAACTACATTGAGTTTCCATGTTTTTATGGTTGAGTAAAACGTACCATGAAGTTAAAATAAGTTTAATATTAATATTCTAAAATAATTAATTGGTTTAATATAAACCAGAAAGGTGTTGAAAATGCATAAAAACTTGAGAAGGCACAAAAAATTCTCGTTCTATGCGATTTCATATTACTTTTTGTTTGGTGCTATTTGGATTATAATGTCAAATTCTTTAATTAAATATTATTTTGGGGAAATCGATTTGAATATCTCAATCTTAAAAGGTTTCATTTTAATCATAATTAGTGGTTTGTATTTTTATTCTTTATTAATAAAAAAAAATAAAGTAGTTAATTCAGTAGAAGACCGTTATCAAATGTTTGTCGAAAATTCGTCTGATATTATTGTCGTAGTAGATTTGTCTGGTAGGATCGAATATACTTCACCTTCTGTTCAATCATTACTAAGTTATGAACAATCTGAATACGTAAGAAAATCAATTTTTGACTTTTTAGATGAAGATGCAGATGCATCGAAAATGAAGCAAGAGTTTATTAATCGTAAAGAATTTAAAACTAGCTCTCAGTTTAAAGTAAATATTGAACATAAACTTGGATATAAGGTTGTATTAGAATGTAAATGTGTACCAATCATAAATGAAAATGGTAAAGTTCAAAAATTAATGTATTTTGCACAGGATATCACCTTACAAACGCAATCTGAACGAAAATTATTGGAAAGTGAAGAGCGATATCAAAAATTAGTGAAATATTCACCTGAAACTACGCTGATTTATGGGTTGGATGGGAAAATTTTATATATAAATAATGCAGGCCTAAAATTAATGGGTGTTGATCATATTAATCAAATCGTTGGAAAAAATGTGTTTGAGTTTTTAACCGAAGAATCAATCAATATTGCACAAAACGATTTAATGAAAGTGATCGATGGTGAAATTATTACGAATGAATATACTCTCACACGACCAGATGGAGCAAGTGTTTTTACAGAAGCTTTAACCTACTTAACAATTTTCCAAGGAATGGATGCTTTACAAGTAGTTGCACGTTATATTACGGAACGAAAAAAAACTGCCGAAAAAATGGAATACCTTGCTTATTACGATACTTTATCTGGATTAGGAAATCAAAATGCGTTATACAAACAAATTGAAATCGCTTTGTTGAAAAGTAAAAAATTAAATCAACTATGTCAATTATGTTTATGGACCTTGACCGTTTTAAAAATATTAATGATACATTTGGTCACAGCTTTGGAGATAAGATACTTCAAAAAGTTACCGAAAGATTAAAACTAAGCATGGGCAAAAATTGTGAAGTGTTTCGTTTCGATGGGGATTGTTTTGTTATTTTATTAAAAAATTCTGATTCAATACAAGCTGAAGAATTGGCTAAAAAGATTTTACAATCATTCTCAAAACCATTAATAATTGAAGAACGGAATATACATGTTTCGTTTAGTATCGGCATCAGTATGTATCCAGAAGATGGAACAACTGTGGAGTTGCTATTTCAGAATGCTGATACCGCAATGAACGCAGTAAAAGAATCAGGCAAGAATGGCTATAATTTTTATACAGAACAAGTTAAACAAGCAAATGACCGAAAAATGGAACTAGAAATTGGGATACGAAAAGCTTTAGAGAACGATGATTTTAGTTTACATTACCAACCACAAATAAACTTAGTTACAAATGAAATCATTGGATTAGAAGCATTAGTTCGTTGGAAACATCCAAAATATGGATTCATTCCTCCAATTGAATTCATACCAGTTGCAGAAGAAACAGGTCTTATTATCTTATTAGGTAAAAGGGTATTAGAAACCGCGTGCCATCAATTTAAAAGATGGATTGATGCAGGTGTTCCACTAAAAAGTCTTGCAGTGAATGTGTCAGGGGTTCAGTTTAGAGATAAAGAATTTGTCGACACAGTCAGTAATATATTAATTGATTCTAAATTAGAACCAAAATACCTAGATCTAGAAATAACTGAAAGTGTGACGCAAGAAATTGTAGAAGCTACAAAAATAATGAATGAACTAAAATCAATTGGTGTTCGACTTTCAATTGATGATTTTGGAACAGGCTATTCTTCTTTTGGTTATTTACAACAATTTCCATTTGATAAATTAAAAATAGATAAATCATTTATTGATGATATTAATGTCTCTTCAAACTCTGAAGCAATTATTAGCGCGATTATTGATCTAGGCAATAAACTTGGATATGACATGGTAGCAGAAGGTGTTGAAAATAAAACGCAAGTTGACTTTTTACAAATTCAAAATTGTAAATACGCACAAGGTTATTTTTATAGTAAGCCATTACCTGTCGAGGAATTAGAAAATAAGTTTCATGACCAGCTTATTAACGCCAAAATTAGTAGGAGTGCAGGCATTTGAAACGAATTCGATTGTTGTTGGTCATTTTAGTATCAATCATTTTTGTAGGAAGTTCACTTTATTATTTTAATATAACTGAAACAACTAAGTTCGAAAAAAGCTTTGATATTGATTACCGTAATATACAAGATTATTCAAAAACAGGTTCTGATTTCACTGAAGTTTTAAAAATCTACTCAAATGAATTTTTAAACAAAGATGAAAGTAATAATGCGATGAACGACACGAGTTACATCCATTACGATCCGATAAAAAAAGAGTTCAATAGTGATTCGATCAAAGATACACTGTATGAAAATAAAAAAGGGAATATTACGGGAATCGGAAAGCCAAAGGATAATCAATTGAAATTTAAGGAAATTTTGTTGGCGGATCGATTAAATAATTATTTTTCAGAAATATACAGTTCATATCCTGATATAACTTGGATTTACTATACAAGCATCTCTGGTTTTAATAATTTATATCCTTTTGTTCCGTCGAATGAATTTAAATTTTCGAATGATTTATTAAAAGAAGAAAGTACGACATTAGGTACAATCGAATCAAATCCATATCGCAAACCTTATTGGAGCCGTCCTTATTTGGACAAAGCAGGAAAAGGAATGATGGTAACAGTATCTTCACCTGTTGATTATAAACAACGATATGTTGGATCAATTTCAATTGATATTACCTTTGAAAATTTAAGTAGAGAATTAAATAAAGATTATACTGCGATTTTATCGGATAAAAAGGGTAATATTATAGCTTCTTCAAATCAAGAATTTTTATCATCTGATAAAATAATAAATATGACAAAATTAGATAAAAAGTATTCTAGCGGATCTTTAGAAAAAATAAATACAATGCAGAATGAAACACTAACAACTCTTAACGGAATGAAAGTACTAAAATGTGATTTTCCAGGTACGGACTGGACGTTTTATTACATTTTAACAACCTCAGCTATGCTAAAAATCATTGGTATTAAGATTCTACCAATTGTATTTATCACCATTCTCTTGGTATGGATTACATGGATAGCAGAAAAAAGAATGGATGCTGAAAAAAAGTTAAAGGGATTAGTAAATGATTTAGAATGCAAGAAAACCGAGTTAGAAAATCTTTCATTAAAGGACCCTTTAACTGGAGTTTTAAATCGAAGAGGGCTCAACGACTTGATACTCTCTGATTTAGAAAAAACTACTGAAACAGAGTTAGACTGCTCATTTTTGATTTTTGATATCGATAATTTTAAAAAAATTAATGATCACTATGGGCATACAATCGGTGATTTTGTACTAAGTCAGAGTGCTAAATTAATTAAAGAATTGATTCGTAATCATGATTATTTAGGGCGATGGGGTGGAGAAGAGTTTCTAATCGTATTACCAAATACACCTTTTCATCAATCAAAAGAAATAGCTGAAAGACTTAGATGTGCGATTGAGGAACACGAATTTCATTATGAAAGTCTAAACATACACGTTACGATGACGTTTGGTCTATCGAGATTTAATCCACAAAAAGGTGTAGTTGAGAGTATTAATCGCGCTGATAAGGCGATGTATGCAGGAAAACAAAACGGGAAAAATTGTGTTATTTGTTACGAAGATTTAAACGGTGAAGAACCTTCTAAAAAATAGAAGGTTCTCTTTTTTAGAGTGCTCATTTTTAATTTAAAAATCATATAAATCAATAATTCGGTCAGCTGTTTGACGGTTTCTACATAATTTGTAAATATCATTAAAAAAACGTTCAACTTCAGTAGAAGAATTTGGTATTGGTATTTCTACTTGAAGCGATCCGAAAACTTGCTTGAAATAAGCTTTTCGCTCAGCATTTTTTCCATCTCGTTTCAATGGGTTATATTTCCAGACCAAAGAAAATTGTCCATCTTGTTCATGAATTTCTCTTATTTCTGCAGCGGTTGTTGATTTATTTTCAACATATATGACTAAATAAAAATTTTCATTTCGATGCCAGTCGATTAATAGTAAATAATAGCTTTCTTCCTCGACCTTACTTAGATGAAAGGCTGAAACAATCGTTTTACCGTTTGTCCATTGTTGAAAATTTTGTAATGTATTTAAAGTTGTTGGAATTTCTTCAATATTAAATAAAGAATTATTTGAAACCATCCATTGTTTAATATGATTTGAAATACTTATTGCAAATTCTTTTTTCATCATTTACCTCAACCATTAATTAAGTCCTTTTTCTTATCATATCATCAATATCAGCATAATAAAATTCTTCCTTGTAATAATCTACCATCTATAAGTTAAAGTTCAAATACTCATATTATTAATGATGATATAACTAAGGAGGAATTTATAATGGCAAGAGGTAAAAGCTTTAATCATAAGAAAAAAGGTCATGAACCAACTCATCCAAAAGGATCACTAGTCGCACCTGAAGACCGTAAACATGAAGATCGAGAAGAAGATTATATTGTGACAGAAGAAGCATTTAAAAATCGCATTCAATAAAAAATGATAAAAATGGACTCAGATTGTATATACCTGAGTCCATTTTTATTTTAGCTTCCTTCTATATTAACCTTCGTTGAAGTTTAATAAGTTGATTAGCTGATTTTTATTTACTGCTTGAAACAACAATGGAATAGGTGGCCCACTTGTTCTACTTAAAACGAGTTGATAGATCATTGTGAAAAAAGTTTTTTGATTTGCTTTCATCATTTTTTTATCGTCATGATAACAAATCGAATATAATTCTTTCATTAATTCAGTTTGATCTGGGTGCTTGTTATTTAATAGATAGTCACATAAATTTTTCAACCAATCCTTCTGTTCATCATTTAAAGAATGATAAAATTCAATTGTTTGTTCTTCATTTACAATTATATTTTTTTGTGGATAGTATTTTTTAATCCAATATTCAGCCATATGACTAATTTTCTCTATTTCCTTGGCTGAGTATGTTTCCGCATTATTAACAAATATGTCTTTTAATAGATCTACATTGTAATTAACGAGAGGCAGAATGCTAGCAACATGATTAAACTTTGGATATTTTTTATCAATTTTACCAATATGTGCAAATTCGAGCGATTGACAAATATCTAAATCGTGTAAAGATTGATCAATATAATTTGATTGATACCTTTCAAATTCTGAATAGTTTTTAATCACATCTTCATCTAGACCAATATTAAATGCTGCTGTTGGTTTATATTTAGCAAACATAAAAAGGATGACTTCTGGTAAATAGATTTTCAATAACTCAGATGGTGTTATTAAATTTCCAGAGGAGCTAGACATTTTTTGTTTCTGACCTTTTATTCCAATAAACTCATATGGTGTATAATGAGGTGCATCATAGTTGAAAATGGCTTTAGCAATTTCTTTAGAAACGTTGTAACTGCCTGTTTCAGATGAATGGTCTCTTCCACCAGGTTCAAATACAACGTCTTCTTTCATCCATCTCATAGCCCAATCAATTTTCCAGTTTAATTTAATATTGTTTGCAGTTTCTACAGATAATTGATTTGAATATCCACAACGACATTTATAATTTAAAATTTTGCTTTCATTATTATATCGAGTAATTGAAGGGTCATCTTTCTCGCAATTTTCACAGTACAGAGTAATAGGGTAAAAATCATTACGTTCTTGTTCATTTGGAACACTTGTTTTGAACTTCATTAAAATATCATAAATTTCTTTTCTTTTTTCAATAGCGTGTATTATGTCTACATTGTATCTACCAGATTTATATTCATTACTTTGATAGATAAACTCAACCTCAATTCCTAGTTCAGATAAGGAATTTTCAAATTCCTTTTCAAAGTGTTCGGCGAATGATGAGTGACTGCCAAATGGGTCAGGGATATTTGAATAGGCTTTACCTATAAAATGATGATAAGTTGGATCAATATTATTCGGGACCTTCCTAAAACGATCAAAATCATCCCAAGAAAAGATAAATCTTGTTTTCTTACCTAAATTATTTAAAGCTTTCACAACAAAATAAGTTGTAATGATCTCACGAAAATTTCCAATATGAACCGAACCGGATGGGCTTATGCCAGATGCACATACATAAGGTTTTTTATTCGGATATTTTTCAATTAATTCATTTGCGATTTTATATGCCCAATGCTTGTTATCACCTCGAAATTTTTTTTATTTAACCTTCTAATTGCAATAAAAAAACTCCCACCCCCAAGATTTATCATCTTGAGGACGAGAGTTGTTAACTTCGTGGTACCACCCCAGTTTATTGATATGTTACCATACCAACCTTATTTAGGTACGGCACGAATGCTTATACCCTATCTCTATAACGGGAGAACCCGGCGTACCATTCCTAATGTGAACTTTAGTTCCATACGAAGCTCCAAGTCTTTTTTCATAAAGTTTATTATTACTCCTTTTTCAGCACACAGGAGCTCTCTGTAAATAATTTTTAACTTTATTACTTTTCTCTTCATAGCTTTTAAATTTCGAAATATTAATTGTTATTATATTAATCAAAACAATATTAATTGTCAATTAAATTTAATGTTGAATAAACTGATTTAAATACTGTTTGAACAGGAGGTGTCAAATTGAGGGATTTAGTTGATGATTTACCCCTTATCGGTGCATATTTTTTATTATTTGGTACATCAACAGCTGCTGTTGGTGTTTCAAGTAAAAGAATCGTAAGTGAAAACTTTGGTAGAAGTTTATTCGCTAAAGGAAATGCAATCGAAGCATTTGGCAACTCTATACAAGCAATTGGGAGAGAAAAACTATATAAGAGAAAAGAAAAAGAATTTGAATTAACAATAATGATTGGTGCTTGGATTCAAGCAATCGGAAACGGTACAAATACATTTGCAACAAATTTAGAAATTCAAGGTATGGAAAGAGAGGGGCATAAATTAAATGCACTTGGAAGTGTCATTCAATCAATAGGTGCTCAAATTGAAACAACTGGAGCATTGCCCGAGGGGACGCAACTAGGTAAAATTGAAGCTTATGGAAATCAATTAATCGGATTAGGTGCTTTAATCGACGGCATTGGTAATGCTGCATTACTACGTGATAAAATTATTTTAGGAGATGATTTATTACTTGTCGGTAGTTGGGTTCAAGTGTTCGGAGCAATTTTAATTATTTATGCACTGCGAAATAAAAGAAGCGAATATGAAAAAGAACAGTTAGAATATCGATATGGCTATTATTCAAATAAACGGTTCGAATGGTAAATTAATAATTTTTTGTGAAGAATACGAAAAAAAGAAGGTATAAATTAGTTAATAGCAAATATTATTATTAAAATTATATTAAAACATTTTATTTTTCTGTAATAACATTTTGTGAGAAAATAGAAATAACCAATCTAAATAGAATTAACCAATTTTTGAAACAGAGGTATGATTAGATGAATTTAAAAATAATAACAGATAGTGCGGCAGATTTACCAAAGGAGATCATTGAACAATATAATATTGATGTTATTCCACTACGAGTTTATTCAGAAGATGAAAAAGAATATTTTGATGGTTTAACATTGGATTCTAAAACTTTATTTAATGAAATGCGTAATGGAAAAGTATTTAAAACGTCTCTTCCTTCGTATGAATATATTTATAATACTTTCGTTAAATATGCAAAAGAAAATACACCATGTATCTATATTGCGTTTTCTTCTGAACTTTCAGGTACATATCAATCAGCAGTCATGGTAAAAAATGAGTTTGACGAGGAATTTCCTGACTTTGATTTAGAGATATTTGATACAAAAAGTGCATCAATCGGACAAGGGCTAATAGCTGTTAATGCTGCAAAGCTTGCGATGAATGGAGCTACAAAAGAAGAGGTTGTTAATAATATAAAACATAGCATACAACATATTGAACATATCTTTACAGTAGATGACCTTCAATATTTGGTACGTGGAGGTCGCTTGAGTAAAGTGGCTGGTTTTGTAGGCAATTTATTAAATATTAAACCTATATTACACGTTGAAGATGGAAAGTTAATTCCACTTGAAAAAATTAGAGGTTCTAAAAAATTGATAAAAAGAATTCTTGAAATTATGGAATCTCGCGGGACAAATTTATCAACTCAATTAATTGGTATTTCTCACGGTGATGATTTAAATAAAGCAATTGAAATTAAAAATGCTATGACAGAGACATTTGGATGTAAGGAATTTGTCATTAATTCGATCGGGTCGGCTATAGGTGCACATGCAGGGCCTGGTACTTTAGCAATATTTTTTATGAACGAAAATAAAAAATAAAAATTAAAAGAGCTAATTTTACAAAATGAAATTAGTTCTTTTTTATTTTAATTTTCTGACAATATTACCCGGATAATAATTCATACATAATTACTTCATAAAAGGTAAATAGTATTTATGTAATCTTCAACAACTAATTATATGAGGTGAAAACGATGTCAATTTTAGATAACTGGGATCAATGGAAAGATTTTTTAGGTGATCGATTAGATGCAACAGATGAGAAGGGTGTTGGTGAAGGTGCTATTTCTGAAATGGCATATCGCTTAGGAAATTATTTAGCAAATGAAGTAGAACCAAAAAATGCAGAAGAACAAATTTTAAAAGACCTTTGGAATGTTGCAGATGAACAAGAGCAACATACAATTGCTCATCTAATGATGAAGTACGTTAAAAATAAATAATTAAAATAATGTGATTAAAAAATAGCCCCAGTGAATAGAATCATAAGGGCTATTTTTTATTTGTTGAATTTAAGTTATTCGTAAATTTTATGATTGAAGCAACAATGCTAGTATACAAAAAATCAATAAAAATAATTAAAAATTAAACTTGAAATGGACATTTAATTCACATATACTGTACTTATTGTAAGTACTGTTTTTGGGTTAAGGACAATTACTATTTACATTTTAATTGATTTTTTGTATGATAGACTTTCTGTTCAAATTTCGCTTTTATCATAAAATGGATTTTTGCACTAATAAATAGAATGGAAAATTTGAACGCATTTCAATACAGCTTTTCAAAATATATAGAAGAAATGGGGATAATATATGAATAATCAGCAAAACTCGGCTGACACGCCGTTTAGCGTAAAAACGATTATTGGTCCAATGATGGCAGTAATCGTTGGTATGATCATGGTTATTTTAGATAGTACGGTAGTAAACGTAGCATTACCTGGAATAACCGAATATTTTAAATCCGATTTAACAAAAATGCAGTGGACAATTACAGGATATACATTGGCATTATCAGCTGTAATACCACTTGCAGGCTGGATGTCTGATCGATTTGGAGCTAAGAAAATTTTCTTATTAACGATTTTGTTTTTTACAATCGGTTCAGTTCTTTGTTCTGTAGCGCAAACACCTGAACAGTTAATTTTATTTCGAGTAATCCAAGGAATTGGTGGAGGAATGGTTGCTCCAATCGGTATGGCAATTATCTTTAGATTAGCTCCTCCAGAAAAAATCGGATCAATTATGGGGATGCTTGGTATTCCGATGTTACTTGCACCTGCATTAGGTCCGGTTATCTCAGGATGGTTTGTAGAGTATTCTACTTGGCATTGGATTTTCCTAATTAATTTACCAATCGGTATTATTGCAATAATAATCGGATCTAAATTCTTACCTAATTTTGAATCAAAATCAGTACCTGCTTTAGATGGATTAGGAATTATTATTGCTCCAATCGCTTTTTCAATGTTAGCTTACGGAGTTAGTCAAAGTTCAACAAGTTGGACTTCAAAAGGAACATTAACAGGTTTAATTGTTGGTGGAGTTGCATTATTACTTTTCATCTTTGTTGAGCTTCGCCTAAAACAACCTTTACTTGAGTTACGTGTATTTAAATCGTCTGATTTTGTTAGAAGTATTTTAATTACTTGGATTATGCAAATTGCATTATTCGGTTCTTTCCTAATTGTTCCATTATTTTTACAAACAGTTAAACAATATGGGGCATTTGAAACTGGCTTAATTATGTTACCTCAAGCACTAGCATCGGCTTTAATGATGCCAATTGGTGGTAAAATGTATGATAAAGTTGGTGCTAGACCGATGGCGTTAGTTGGTTTAACAATTATCACATCTGCACTATTCATTTTCTCTAAAATTTCAGTTGACTCTTCAAATACATTTATTATGTTAACACTTGCTATGATGGGTGCTGGAATGGGATTATCGATGATGCCGATTAATACACATGTATTACAATCTGCACCAAGACATTTAGTAAGTCGTGTAACTCCTTTAACTGCAGCTGCACAGCAAGTAATGGTATCATTTGCAGTAGCAGGTATGGCTGGATTTTTAACTTCTAGTACAAAGGATTATATGGCAAAAACAACGAATCCATTAAATGCGATGATTTCAGCATTTGGTGATACTTTCTTACTAGCAGCAGGTATCGCATTAGTAGGTGCGTTGTTAGCAATTATTTTACGTAAACCAAAAGTGCAAGATGCAGATGCGTCAAAAGCAGATCTTGACGAGTCAAAATCTTCAATGATGGTAGGACATTAATAAATAAAAAGAAGCCAAATTTAAAATTGGCTTCTTTTTTTGTCATAATTGATTATAATTTGAATAGTATCGAAAAAATTTTAATAATTTCTACAATTTTAAGAGAAATGTTATAAAACTAATAGAATTGTAATAAAAATGTCCTTATTATGTAAGGTTAGTTATGTATAATAAAGGCTCGAATATAGATTTACTTTACAATGGAGCTGATTTAATGATTAAAAGTATTTGCAAAGCAACTTTGGCACTATCAATTTTAACTGGAGGTTTATTCTATGGAAATTCTACTCCGAGCTCAATTAAGACCGTGGAAGCTGCGACGATAAGTGGCACAGTAACTGCATCAGTTTTAAATGTTAGAAGTGGACCCAGTACAAGTAATAAAGTAATTGGCACACTTAAGAAGGGTGCCAAAGTTACGATTACAAGCACAAGTGGATCTTGGTATAAAATAAAAAGTGGAACAAAAATTGGATGGGTTTCAAGTAAATATATTAAAAAAACCCCAACTACAGTTTCTGCCACGACCGTAAATAAAATGAAAACTTTAGGTGCTTCAAAGCAATTAATCGTTGTATCAGCAGAAAATGAAAGTACAAGAAATGTTTTAATTGAAACATTTGAAAAAAGCGGTACTAGCTGGAAAAAATTACATACATATTCAGGTGTGATCGGTAAAAACGGCATGATTAGTAGTAAGCATGAGGGGGATTATGAAACACCTGAAGGGAAATATACAATTACAACAGCATTCGGTAGATATTCGAATCCAGGTACGAAAATGACATACCGTAAAATTACTTCAAATGATGTTTTTGTAGATGATTCAAATAGTAAATTATATAATACTTGGCAATTGGCATCAGAAAATAACGGTAGATGGAAAACTGCTGAAAAAATGAATATTTCTCAATATGATTATGGATTTGTTATTAACTATAATACTGCGAGAACCCCAGGAAAAGGTAGTGCAATATTTTTTCACGTAGCTGGAACTTCAGGATATACGGCAGGCTGCACAGCTACATCTAAAACAAATGTAGTATCCATTTTAAAATGGTTAGATCCTGCAAAAAAACCACTAATTATTCAAACACCATTGAATAAATTAACTCAATATTAATATGTTTTAAAACTGGTCAATAATTTGATCAGTTCAGACTATTGACAAACGCTCGCTTTCTTCGTTGTTTCGTCTGTCTGCGGTGCTCATTACCGTTTGGGGTAACTCCGCTCCTCACCAGACTTCTCGCCTCGAAAGACAAGCGCTTGCAATTAGTCTGAAACTCAAGTTTTTTAAGTACACACTGAACTGGTCAATAATTTGATCAGTTTTTTTGTTTCACTTAATAAATCATTTTTTCCAAAAAGTAAAGTGTAAAAAGTTAGTTTATTTCGAAATTTCTAAGTATAATAGAAGGTACAATTACGATAAAATGTGAATTTTTAGAGGTGGAATATGAGCAAACTAGAATTTTTTGAATTAGAGACTAGTCGATTAATACTCAGAAGGTTTAAAGATGAAGATGTTAGCAACTTTTATAAATATCGTTCAAATCCAGATGTGGCGATTTATCAAGGCTGGGAAAATTATACATACGAACAAGCGACAAATTTTATTGAAAAACAAAAATCAGCTGAAATGAATATTCCTGATTCATGGGTTCAAGTAGCGATTGAAAATAAAATAGATGGTCAACTAATAGGGGATATTGGAGTACACACTTTATCAAATCCTAAAAATCAAGTTGAGGTCGGCTTTACATTAGAGCCATTGTATCAGAATAATGGATTTGCCTTTGAAGCATTACAAGGGATTCTTGATTATTTATTTAATGAATTAAATAAAGAAAAAATAAACGCAATTGCTGTAGAACAAAATTCATCTTCAATTAAATTATTAAAAAAATTAGGATTTCATGAAATGAAAATAATAGAAAATTCTTATTTTAAAGGCCAATATGTAACCGAATTTATGTTTGGACTTTCGAAAAATGATTGGAATAAAAAGTAGGAGATGGGAATTAAATGAATTTTTTTAAAGGAGCATTGTATTTATCATTGGCCGCAAGTATTTGGGGGATGACTTATGTTGTTAGTAAAGTAGTTTTAGATAGCATTTCTCCATGGTTATTACTAGAAATGAGATTTATTTTAGCTTTATTAACATTAGGGGTAATCAGTCTTTTCCAAAAAAGCTGGAAAATTAGTAAGAAAGATTTGTTTCCTCTCGCAATAATTGCTTTAGTCGGCTATACTGGCTCAATTGGTTTCCAATTTGTTGGTACAAAGCTTTCAGGTGCAGCAATGGGCTCTTTAATAACTTCAGCTTCACCTGCATTAATATCATTATTTGCATTTTTTATTTTAAAAGAAAAAATTAATAGTCGTAAAATTGTATCGTTAATTTTAGCAACTATTGGAGTAATCGTTGTAATAGGATTACCAAAAGGTGGATCAAATTTAGGCGCATATTTTGGAAATCTCATACTAGTAGGTGCAGCAATTACTTGGGCATTATATACAGTTCTAAGTAAAGTTCAGACTAGTAAATATTCATCATTAACCGTAACAACTTGGGCGACGGTATTTGGCGTAATTTTTACATTACCATTTACGATTATTGAACAAAGTAAACACATAACTCCCTTACCATCAAATGGTTGGATTTGGATGGGTGTCATATTTTTAGGAACAATCTCAACAGCAGGTGCCTTTTATCTTTGGAACAAAGGATTTGAATATATTGATACTTCCACAGGATCATTATTTTTCTTTTTACAACCATTAATTGGTACGATATTTGGATATTTTTTATTAAATGAAGAAATTAGCCCTTCTTTTTTCATAGGAAGTATTCTAATTGTTGTAGCTGTGTATTTATCGATAAAAGAACCTAAGCAGAAAACAACGCTTCAATATAACTCTAAAAAAGCATGAAACATTTAAAAGTGGTTGAAATACTTAACTGCTTTTTTTTATTGGCTACTTTACCTAAATATAAAATCTTAAGATTAGATGTTATGAACACAGACTTTTATATGTATATAAATTGACAAATGTAGTTAAGACAAATAATATAAATCTTGTGCGATACATCGTATAAGATGTATTATGCTCGGAAGTATTATGTTGGAGGGATTAAATGGTAGAACGAGCAGAATTTATTCGTGAATCAATCGATTTTTTACAACGGTTTTTAATGAAAAGCCTTCAAAAGCATTCGGAGGAACATGGAGTTACAATTCCACAAGCAAGAGTTATTGGCGAAGTGTATGCTCATAAAACAATGAGCATTAAACAACTTTCTAAAAATCTTAAAATGACTCAAAGTACTGTATCAGATATCGTTGAGCGTCTGACTACAAAAGGCCTTTTATTGAAAACACCAAATCCAAAAGATAAACGTTTCGTGGAGATTTCTTTACCTAAAAATATTGCGGATGAAATAAATGGTAGCATTACTGAAATTGCAAATAAGTCATTAAATAGTGCATTAGGTCTTCTAAATTCTGATGAACAAGAGATTGTAGAGAAAGGAATGAAATTATTAGTTACAGCTGTTAAGAAAAAGATGGAGACAGATGGAATGGATAATTATGAATTCTTTGATGTATTGTACTTTCTTGATGAGGAAAAAGAAAAAAAAGAGAAATAAATTAATGAAGGAGAGGATCATGTGAACAAAATCATAAAGGGTCGTTGGATCATTTTTTCAATTTGGTTAATTGCAACAGTATTGTTAACAGTTCTTCAGCCTGACATAAATGCAATTCTGCGGAATAAGGGGCAGGAAGGAGCGAATAGCGATTCACCTTCAGTTATGGCAGATCATATCCTCAAAAAAATGGATACTGCAAAAGGAACGAACAATCTGATTGTTTTTTATGATAAAAATAAAATTTCGAATGACCAAATGGAAAAAATTGGTGATGCTGTTAAAGGAATCCGTGATAGCAGCAAAGAACTTAGAATATCGGAATTCATTGATCCTTTTAGTATTCCAGATGCAAAAAGTTCATTAGTATCAAAAGATGGTACAACACTAATGGTGAGTTATAAGTTAGATAAAAACGGAAGAGAAATAGATGATATTAAAAAACAATTAGATAATAAACTAAGTGAAGTACCAGTTAAATATTATCTAAGTGGTGAAGATTTTATCAACAATGATTATTTAAAAGCTTCGCAAGCTGGAGTCGAAAAAAGTGCTGCATTGACAGTGATTTTTATTTTAGTAGTACTTGTTCTTGCGTTTAGATCGATTGTCACACCATTTGTATCGTTAATTGCTGTTGCATTCTCTTATCTATGTTCAATGGGGATAGCTGCTCAATTAATCGATAAAGCTGGATTTCCAATTACAAGTCTTACTCAAATGCTCTTAATACTGATTCTTTTTGGTATTGGAACAGATTACAACATACTCCTTTTTAATCGTTTCAAAGAGGAACTTTCACTTGGACATTCAGTTGATGAATCAATTGTAAACACATATAAAACGGCTGGTAAAACAATTGCCTATAGTATTTTAACTGTGTTTATTGCGTTCCTTGCACTCGTATTTGCAGAATCTCCAATTTATAAATCAGGTGTTGTAGTTGTAATAGGTGTATGCATATTATTATTAGAAATTTTAACGTTAACACCATTTATATTGAAGGTATTAGGAAAAAAACTTTTCTGGCCATCTAAAAATGTTGGTGGACACAAAGAAAACAAATTTTTTGGAAATTCGTCTGCTTTTGCCATAAAGAAACCGATTATAACAATTGTCGTAATACTATTGGTTTTATCTCCAATGGTGTATTTTCATCAAGAAAAGCTAAACTTTGATACGATTGGAGAACTGGGAAATAAATATCCTTCATCAAAAGGATTTAATATCGTTTCAGATCATTTTGGTAAAGGTCAGGCAATGCCCGCAACAGTCGTTATTCAAAATAACAAAGCGCTTGATAATAATCAATCACTTGCAGTAATTGATAATGTTACTGAAAGACTTAAGAAGATAAAGGGTGTTAAGCAAGTATCTTCAGTAACACAACCTGAAAGTAAACAAATTGATAGTTTTTATGTTGATAGTCAAATGGGTACAGTGACTGATGGTATTTCAAAAACACAAGATGGTGTTAACGAAATACATGACGGATTAAGTTTAGCCCAAGATAAACTAGGATCAGCGGATTTTTCAAAGGTTAACCAAATGGTAGATGGAACAACAGAACTACAAAATGGTGTTACAGCCTTAAGTGGTGGATTAAAACAAATTCAAGCAGGGATCGGCGATGGTTCTAGTAATTCTCAAACAATCTCTAATGGTATAGCAACCATCGAAATAAATTTAAGAAAAATGAGTAGTGGTGTAACATTACTAGCAAAAAATTATGAGAAAATGCAATCGGGTTATAAAGAATTAGGAACTCATTACCAAGAATCAGCACAAGCACTACTTGGTCTAAAAGGCGCAATTTCTCAAATGCAATCAATAGTGACAGCACTAGGTAGTAGTTATTCGAATTCAAAAGATGATGTAAATTACCAATCATTAAAGCAAACAATTGATCAAACAGTTGCTTCTTTAAATCAAATTACTCCTGAAGGAATCAAGGTTTTAAATGATAATTATAATGCTGTAACTGCAGGTTTTGCTACTGCAAACAGTAATCTTTCTAGTATGAGTAATGGCTTAACTCAAATGGCTGATGGTTTGAAAAAACTCGAAAGTGGCTTAAGCGATGCATCATCTGGAATCGGAAAAATTGTCACAAATATGAATAAAGTATCAGATGGACTTGGACAAATGAAAATAGGACAGCAACAGCTAGTATCTGGCATCAATGGATTTAGTACATTTGGTGAAAAGCTTTCTGATGTAAACGGTGGTTTAAAGAAAATTTCTGACGGTTTAGGAAAGACAAATGATTTCTTAACTCAGTTTAATTCAAATAAAACTTTCTTTATTCCAAAAGAAGCATTGGCTGATGAGAACTTTAAAAAATCAATAGACATGTTTATGTCAAAAGATAAAAAGATTACAAAACTAACAATTGTTTTGGAGAATGATCCATATTCAAAAGAATCATTAAATACAATCAATAAAATAAATTCGGCTGTTAAAAATGGACTTAAGGGCACAGAACTTTCAAATGCAAAGTCAGGTGTTTCGGGTCCGAGTGCAACAACAAATGATATGAACAATATTTTGAGTAGTGACCTAAATAAAACAACAACAATCGTTATAATAGGGGTATTACTTGTATTATTCCTAGTGATAAGATCATTCTGGACACCAGTATTTATCACTGCATCACTTTTAGGAGCATACTACTGTGCAATGTTTGTGATTAACTATATTTTCATAGACTTGCTTGGATATGAAGGGATATCTTCTTTTGTTCCGTTCTTCTCTTTCATAATTATAGTAGCTTTAGGAGTAGATTATAGTATTTTCCTAATGATGAGATATAAGGAATATTCTAATTTGTCACCGAAAGAGGCAATCGTATTAGCATCTAAGCATACTGGTGGAGTAATTATTTCAGCGGTAATCATACTTGGAGGTACATTTGCTACACTTATGCCATCTGGAATCCTTTTATTGTTTGAATTAGCAATAGCGGTAATAACTGGCCTAGTAGTACTTTGCTTTATATTATTACCAATCTTTTTACCAGCAATGATTGCGTTACCAGAAGCATTGGCTAATCTATTTTCAAGAAACAAAGAAGCTAATGTTGATACAGAAAAACATGTAATTTAATAGAATAATAGATTTAATTGAAAAATGCCGACTTGCTATCGAAATAATAGTAGGTTCGGCTTTTTTATTTAGGATTTAAAGATTTTGATAATAAAGGGAATGCAGAGTTTAACTTTATTAAAACGATAAAACTGATCAGATTGTGAACTCTGCATGAAAAAGTGAAACTTGCTCCATAAAACAAATTACCATTCATTGCGCAAAAAAAGTGGATGCTAAAAACATCCACTTTTTTATTAATCACGCCATACCTACGTTATTTTAATCCGAATTGAGCCTTCGCCATTAACTTACCGTCTTGAAACGTGAAGTTAGCGTTAGCTCCCGTAGATCCTTTACCCTTATACGTATAGAGAATCGTATATCCAGGTTTACCTTTCTCGCCAGCTTCGCTCATTATCTCGCCTTTACCACCAATAATATCGAATACTTGCTTCGAAGTCATGCCGTTTTGAATCTTATCGAACTCTGCTTTCGTTACAATAATGGATTTACCCGTAGCTTCGTTCGAGGTCGTTTCAGAATTTGAGCAGCCACTAGCGAAAATAAATCCTGTAGCGATTGCGGTCCCTAATGCGATACTTCTTATCGTTCTTTTCATTTTACGCCTCCTAATATTTACCATATATCTCATACTATTCGCCTAGTCCTATAAATATCCTTTATAAAGAACAAAAGCGCCCAATAGGACGCTATTATGTGTGCATTTACCTAATAAAATCATGCGATCGATTAATATAATATTCGTTTTTGATAAGTATTCGCGAGCTTCTTTTGTAAAACCTGACGAAGTAATAAAATAACCTCGGTACTTTTATGTTTGTATATTTAATTTTACTAAATATCTATAAAACCAATAAACAATAATATTAGGAATAAAATAAGAAAAGAAAGTCCACATGATATTCCATCCATTTCCGTATGAAACAATTCCAAAAAACGCCAATGTCCATTCAACCATTGTAGTAAGAAATGCGAATATAAAAAGAATTGAATATGAATATTTACTGTTTTTAATTAAATAAATCATGTAACACTTTACAATTAGGTAAAATCCAAAATCGTAAGGCATAGCAGACATTGTTTGATCTATATTAAAAGGTTTAATTTTCCAAAAACCTAAGAAAAACCCTAATTCATTTACTAGAAGACTAAATGCCACAACAATAGGACCAATTGAAGGAATTAAAGTTCGGTCTTTTCTATTTAGATGAAATAACCCGAAAAGCCAAGGGACAATTAATCCGAAAATGATATTAAATTTTATGGAACTCATATCGGCTCAATTTCCGGTACAATATCTTCATAAAGCAGCTCCGGCCTAACTTTTCCGATAATCTTTAGTAAATCGTAGCCATCTACGAGTTCTATCCCGGTACCATTTACGTAATCCTGGGCGGTCTTCGTAAATGCCGAAGTAGTAACGAACATACCTCGCTCGACTTTATCCTTCGACATCGCTCCGTGTAATTTTTGTAATGGTGGCCTTCCAATATTATTACCTTCGGCGTACATTTTACATTCAACGTAAATGATCGCTTTATTCTTCGTTAAAATAATATCCTTTCCGTTATCGTTTGACTGCGGAGTAACTTCTGTGTGATATCCGGTGTGCCTATACATATCCGCGACAAATATTTCGAAGTCTCTCGGTGAAAATCCCGCAGTAATTTCGAAAATAGTTCGGCCTTTTTTCGCTTTAAACGACCTAAACGGTCTGTCTGTAAAATAACGCCTTTTTGATTGACGATCAGTTAGAACGTAAAGTGACGCTAAGCCGCCTACTATAAATATAAAAATGGCCCACTCTTTTAAACCCCAGGAGGGTACTTTATTTAATGCGACTTTTAAATTATGAAATAAACTTTTCAATATATTATATACGATGACTAGTCCGAAAATTAACATTAGGCCAAAGTATGAGTACTTACCGCCCCAACCATAACTTTTTCTGCTATAACTTTTACGTCTTCTTTTAGCCAAAATATCACCACTTGTCTAATTATCAATATCCTCTATTTTAGACATCTTCTTTGACAAGTATCCAAATATCTTCGACTTTTAAGCCAAGTTCATCGGCAATTTTTAACGCTAGTGGAAGTTGCGGAAATGATCGTCCGTTAACCAGGCTTTTTAATGCCGCCATCGATATTCCAAGCTTTTTGGATAAAGCAGTCTGACTAATACCACGCTCGACCATGATTACTTTTAACCTCGTCTTTACTTCCATAATTGATCCTCCGATATTTCGTCTTATTAGTATTAATTAGACAACCTCGCGGATTTAATCCGGATGACGTAGCTAAAAAGTCGTGGGTCTTCGAGCAATGCTTCTGACAGAATACGGAGCTTAAACGCGTATCCACCCGAACTTTTGTCCTTTACGTAGTGTCGATGCAGGGGGAATTTCAAAAAATCCCTACAACGGATTTCAAACTACCCTCCATAAAGGAGAGCGCGTTTTAACTTCGGAAGAAAACGAGGCTTATAACAAAGGTAAAGGCGGTAAGGAAATCAACGTCAATGTTGGTACGATGAATGTACGAAATGACTCGGATATTAAGAAGGTCGCTTATAAATTTGCTAAATTAATCGAAAAAGAGAGTGCTTGGGCGTAATTGTACGATTAGTAAAAGCGTCCTTCTAACGAGGGACGCCGATTTTTTTGTTCAACTGTGTGGTTTCTCCGTAAAATTAACCGTAATTTTAATAGCATATACCGGTATATGTTGGTATATTTCAGTTAAATAACGTTTTAAAATACAAGCAAATTCGGATAAAATAGGCGAGAAGAACCTCGTCAGAAAACAACAAAAAAAGACCGAAAAAATCGGTCTCCTTCGTCAATTAATCAACTTGTATTTCATTATTAACATCAAGCGCTTCAACTAATTCTAATTCCTCATGACGTTCTTTAAAACGATTGAAAGTAAATTCGTTCGCAAATAAGAATAACGGACGTTCGAAACGGTCATATACTAGCATGTTACGCATATCTTGATATTTCTTAAGTCCTTTTACGTCGTCTGTTTTAACCCATCGAGCTATATTGAAATCAACATGGTCTTTACGGATATCAGATCCATATTCATTTTTTAAGCGGTATTCAAATACTTCAAATTGAAGTTGACCTACAGCACCTAAAATGACCTCATTAAACTCATTTTTATAAACTTGAATTGCACCTTCTTGAGCTAATTGCTCAACACCTTTATGGAAGTGCTTAGATTTTAATGAGTTAACTGGGCTAACTCGTAAGAATAACTCAGGTGGGAAAGTTGGTAATGGTTCAAAGAATAATTTTTGTTTACTAGATGTAATTGTATCTCCGATTTGATAAGTACCTGAATCGTAAATACCAATTACGTCACCAGCATATGCTCGGTCAATCGTTTCACGGTCATTAGCCATCAATTGAGTCGATTGACTTAATTTAATTTGTTTACCTGTACGAGAAAGCATTACATTCATTCCACGTTCAAATACGCCAGAACAAATTCGTAGAAATGCAATACGATCACGGTGAGCAGGATTCATATTAGCTTGAATCTTAAAAATAAAACCACTAAATACTTCATCAGTTGGATTAACTTCACCATTAATTGTTTTACGAGATCCTGGTGCAGGTGACATATCTAAGAAATGATTTAAAAATGGTGTTACCCCAAAATCGACTAATGCTGTTCCGAAGAAAACAGGAGTAAGTTCACCAGCTCGAACTAAGTCTAAATTGAATTCATTTCCTGCACCTTGTAAAAGATCAACTTCATCACGTAAATTTTCTAAATTTGAAGGCTCTAAATGCGCTTCTAATTCAGGACCGTGTACGCCATCTTGACCAAGTTTAATGACTTCATCTTTACGGAAAAGATGAACTTCATTTTCTAATCGATCATAAACACCTTCAAATTGCATTCCACTACCGATTGGCCAAGTAACTGCAACAGAAGGCATACCTAGAACTTCTTCTAATTCTTCCATTAACTCTAATGGATCTTTAGCTTGGCGGTCTAATTTATTCATAAAGGTAAAAATAGGGATACCACGTAAACGACAAACTTGGAAAAGTTTCTTTGTTTGTGCTTCAATACCTTTTGCAGCATCAATTACCATGACTGCAGAGTCAACAGAAGTTAGTACACGATATGTATCTTCACCAAAATCATTATGACCAGGAGTATCCATAATTGATACCATTTTTTCATCATATTCAAACTGCATAACAGAAGAAGTAACAGAAATTCCACGTTGCTTCTCGATTTCCATCCAGTCAGATTTTGCATATTTTGAATTTTTTTGAGCTTTTACAGTACCAGCTTCACGAATAGCTCCACCATGAAGTAGTAATTTTTCAGTTAAAGTTGTTTTACCAGCATCCGGGTGAGAGATGATCCCAAAAATACGGCGTTTAGCAACCTGATTAATTAATTCTTTATTTGCCATCTATTATAAAGTCCTTTCTAAATCAAAGATCATAAACAAATTTTTACATCTTATCTATTATACTAGAATTCAGCGTTTGATGAAACATTTAGTAACTAAGTTATATACAAAGTATTTCCAAGTTTGAAATAAGAATTTTCTTTTTTATTGTTTATTTTATAATTTTACATAAATTGTTCACTAATTTTTCAACATGTAATATTTATAAAGTATTACAAATCAATATTATAAAAGCTAATCTATCAACGAGTTATGTGTGATAGATTCTTTTTTTTTGACAAATGTACAAGCATATGCATGACACTTTGATTACTATATGATAATGATTCATTTTATTGAAAGAAAGGAAGTAACCATAAATGGCATCATCATGTAATTGTTCAACATCAACATTAACTTGCTGTCCTGAAAAGATTTTTGTTCAGGACCAGGTATGTATACCATGGCAAGCAGTAGGAGATACAACAACTGTTACAATTCCACTTTTTCAAAATAATTTTAACCAAAATATTATAGGAACTGGTTTTGTTAAGTATGAAGTAGGTTCTGTTGCATCACCAATACAGATTGTATTTTTAAACTCAGCTGGAGGCACGATTAATTCTGAGGTCGTAACATTAGGTTCTAGTTTAGCATTTACAATTAGAAGGTTTGATTTAATACAAGCCGTAATTCCAATTGGAGCAGGTATATTATTTCAAGGTGAGTTTTGTATTACGACACGTTATTCTGTTTAATTGAAGAAAATGAGGGGAAAAGCAAATGTGTAATGGTTTAAGTTGTTGCTCAGCTAAAAATATATTTCAAGATAAAGTTTGTACAACATGGCAAGTGAATACACCCGGTATTATCACAATCTTTACAAATAATATCGCTCCAATTATTTCCGCAACAGGCTATGTTAAAAATGATACAGGTACAGATAATATCGTTGTTAATTTTTTAAGAGGTGGAAATGTAATTGATACTCTAACTGTCCCACCGCAAAGTAGTGTCGCTTTCTCAGAAAAGCTATTCGATGAAATTCAAATTGATACTACAGGTTTAACCGGGGCAGTAGAAGGTGAGTTTTGTATTACGGTCAGATATTCAATGTAATAGTTCATTTTATCTAAATAGTATTGTTCGGAATATTTTTTGAACAGCCCTATGTAATGAAATGAGGAACGATAATGTATTCCTTTATGAATAATAAAGATGAGAACGGCAATACAATTCCTTACGTAAAAGGAATAGGCTCCAATTCGAATAAATGTAGTTGTTGTAATAGTTTTTCTTGTAATGGGATTAAAAAAATTGGCCCTACAGGGATAACGGGAGTGACAGGAGAAACAGGGCCCACTGGAGCGATGGGAGCCACTGGTCCAACAGGCTCGACAGGAGTAACTGGATTAACAGGCACGACAGGAGAAATTGGCTCAACCGGTGTAACGGGAATTACTGGTCCAACTGGCTTAACTGGAGTAGCAGGTACGACCGGCCCAACTGGAATAACGGGAACGACTGGCTCAACTGGAGAAACGGGCCCAACGGGAATAACAGGAATAACAGGAGCAACCGGAATAATGGGAGCAACAGGTCCAACAGGAGCAACCGGAATAACGGGAACAACCGGCCCAACTGGAACATTTGGAGCAACCGGAACAACAGGAACAACTGGCTCAACCGGAATTACTGGAACAACAGGAACAACTGGAACAACTGGAACAACTGGAGCAACCGGAATTACTGGAACGACTGGCTCAACCGGAATTACTGGAACGACTGG